>NC_021741.1 GCF_000422085.1 Serratia liquefaciens ATCC 27592 | reverse complement strand
CATCGGCTGTTTGCCTGTGGGGGATGCGAACCGCCTTTCACGGTTTATGTCCCTCACGATCCCCGCTTGAGAGATCGCGATCGGAATGACGGATCATAGCGCAATCCGCGCAAGAGATCCTCCCCTTCATCACAGATTAGATCCATTTTATCCACAGGCCCCGGCCTGCGGCGATCTTTTGGCCAGCCACGCCAAATTGCAGGCGAAATCCCGCCTGATGAACGGTATTTTTTACATTGTCAACCGGTTATACCCTGTTATCCACGTCGGATCCTTGGCTTTAACCACAAGGATCGCGTCGGGATCCTTGCGATTTACCCCCGAGTCCGTATAATCTTCGCCCTACGTGTGTACCTGGTTCCTTAATGGTGTGTCATTAACCAGACAGGATTCTGCGGTGACCACGGGCCAAGACCGGATTTTACTCCGTATTGGCAGACAACCAGGTAGGCTAGCGCGATGTGAATTGACTCAGGACTGTACAATTATTACAATCCCGCTTCTTTATATATTGCGATTGAGGCGTCGGTCGTCTTCACGCCGAATAGCCAAACGCGTTTACTGATCAGTAATTATTTAAGTTTAGGTAGAAATCGCCATGAAACGCACTTTCCAACCGTCCGTATTGAAGCGCAACCGTAGCCACGGTTTCCGTGCTCGTATGGCCACCAAAAATGGTCGTCAAGTTCTGGCCCGCCGTCGTGCGAAAGGCCGTTCTCGTCTGACTGTTTCTAAGTAATAAAAGCTAACCCGCTGAGTGGTTAAGCTAGCTTTTCCCAGGGAGTTACGTTTGTTAACTCCCACTCATTTCACTTTTGTCTTCCAGCAGCCACAACGGGCTGGCACGCCGCAAATCACCATCCTCGGCCGCCTGAACCAGCTGGGGCATCCCCGCATCGGTCTTACCGTCGCCAAAAAACACGTCAAACGCGCGCATGAACGCAATCGGATCAAACGCCTAACCCGCGAAAGCTTCCGTTTACGTCAGCACGAGTTACCGGCGATGGATTTTGTCGTGGTGGCCAAAAAAGGGATAGCGGATTTGGATAACCGCGCGCTGACGGAAGCTTTGGAAAAATTATGGCGTCGCCACTGTCGCCAGGCTCCCGCATCCTGATCGGGCTGGTGCGGGCTTACCAGCTCGTCATCAGTCCGCTGCTTGGGCCTCGTTGTCGCTTCCAGCCGACATGCTCTCATTACGCAATTGAGGCATTAAGCAGGTTTGGCATGATAAAAGGCAGTTGGTTAGCATTGAAACGCGTATTAAAATGCCACCCCTTGAACCCAGGTGGCGATGATCCCGTGCCGCCGAAACCCGACGATAACAGAGAACACTAACGATGGATTCGCAACGCAATCTTCTCCTCATCGCTCTGCTGTTCGTGTCTTTCATGATCTGGCAAGCCTGGCAAACGGACAACGCTCCGCAACCAGTCGCCCAGACCACGCAACAGACTTCGAACACTGCTACCGGTGATGCCGCAAGCTCAGCAGTTCCAGCCAGTGGTCAGGGTAAACTGATTACCGTTAATACTGACGTGCTGTCGCTGACCATCAACACCCGTGGTGGTGATATCGAGCAGGCTAAACTGTTGGCTTACCCGGACACTCTGGGTTCATCGACGCCATTCCAACTGCTGGAAACCACACCGTCATTTGTTTATCAGGCGCAAAGCGGCCTGACCGGCAGAAACGGCCCGGATAACCCGGCAAACGGCGAACGTCCTCTGTTCCAGGCGGCGCAGGACAGCTACACCCTGCCGGAAGGCCAGGAAGAGCTGCGCATTCCGCTGACCTTTACCGGTAAAGACGGCGCTATCTACACCAAGACTTTCGTGCTCAAGCGTAATCATTACGCGGTTGCTGTTGACTACAACGTCGACAACAAAGGCACCACCCCGCTGGAACTGACCCTGTTCGGCCAACTGAAGCAGACGACCGAGCTGCCTAAGCACCGTGACACCGGCAGCAACAACTTCGCTCTGCACACCTTCCGTGGCGCGGCGTACTCTTCCAGCGAAGACAAATATCAGAAGTATGCGTTCGATAAGGACGAAAACCTGAGTGTCACCACGCAGGGCGGTTGGGTTGCCATGCTGCAACAGTACTTCGCCACCGCATGGGTGCCGGCAACGCAAGGCAGCAACACCTTCTATACCGCCAAACCTGGCGACAACCTGTCCACCATTGGCTTCAAATCTACTCCGGTAGTGGTGCAGCCTGGTGCGCAGCAGCAGCTGAATGCCACCCTGTGGGTGGGTCCGGAACTGCAAGACCAGATGGCCCAACTGGCGCCGCACCTGGATCTGACCGTGGATTACGGTTGGTTGTGGTTCATCTCTCAGCCGCTGTTCAAATTGCTGAAGTTTATCCACGGCTTTATCGGTAACTGGGGCTTCTCAATTATCATCATCACCTTCATCGTGCGTGGCATCATGTACCCGCTGACCAAAGCGCAGTACACCTCGATGGCCAAAATGCGCATGCTGCAGCCAAAACTGCAGGCGATGCGTGAGCGTATCGGTGATGACAAACAGCGCATGAGCCAGGAAATGATGGCGCTGTACAAGTCTGAGAAAGTGAACCCGTTGGGTGGGTGTTTGCCGCTGGTTATCCAGATGCCAATCTTCCTGGCGCTGTACTACATGTTGATGGGCTCGGTTGAGCTGCGCCATGCGCCGTTCGCCCTGTGGATCCATGACCTGTCGGCGCAAGACCCGTACTACATCTTGCCAATCCTGATGGGCGTGACGATGTTCTTCATCCAGAAGATGTCGCCAACCACCGTCACTGACCCGATGCAGCAGAAAATCATGACCTTTATGCCGGTGATCTTCACAGTGTTCTTCCTGTGGTTCCCGTCAGGTCTGGTGCTGTACTACATCGTCAGTAACCTGGTGACCATCCTCCAGCAGCAGCTGATTTACCGCGGCCTGGAAAAACGTGGCCTGCACAGCCGCGACAAGAAAAAGACCTAAGCGTATTGTAGGGGTTCGGCGCGCTGAACCCTTGCAGCAAAAGATAAGAGGCGGTCATTAAGACCGCCTTTTTGCATATTGAATCGTCAGAGAGAATCACTATGAGCACCACCGATACCATCGTAGCCCAAGCCACCCCGCCGGGACGCGGCGGCGTCGGCATTTTGCGTATTTCCGGCCGTGGCGCCAAAGACGTAGCCCAGGCCCTGCTCGGCAAACTGCCGAAGCCGCGTTACGCCGATTACCTGCCGTTCCGTGATGCCGAAGGCGCCACTCTGGACCAGGGCATCGCGCTGTGGTTTCCTGGCCCGAACTCGTTTACCGGCGAAGACGTGCTGGAACTGCAAGGCCACGGCGGGCCGGTTATCCTCGATTTGCTGCTCAAACGCGTACTGGCGCTGCCCGGCGTGCGTATCGCCCGTCCCGGCGAATTTTCCGAGCGTGCCTTCCTTAATGACAAGCTGGATCTGGCGCAGGCCGAAGCGATTGCCGACCTGATCGACGCCAGTTCCGAGCAGGCGGCACGTTCTGCCATGAACTCGCTGCAGGGGGCGTTCTCCACCCGCATCAACCAGCTTGTGGAAGCACTTACTCACCTGCGAATCTATGTAGAAGCAGCGATAGACTTCCCGGATGAGGAAATCGACTTCCTGTCTGACGGTAAAATCGAGGCGCAGCTCAACGGAGTCATGGCCTCTCTTTCCAACGTACGCGCAGAAGCGCGTCAGGGCAGCCTGCTGCGCGAAGGGATGAAAGTGGTGATCGCCGGGCGTCCTAACGCCGGTAAATCCAGCCTGTTGAACGAACTGGCCGGTCGCGAAGCGGCTATCGTCACCGATATCGCCGGCACCACTCGCGACGTGCTGCGCGAGCATATTCACATCGACGGCATGCCTTTACACATCATCGACACCGCCGGCCTGCGCGAAGCCAGCGACGAAGTGGAGCGTATCGGTATCGAACGTGCGTGGAACGAGATCGAACAGGCTGACCGCGTGCTGTTTATGGTCGATGGCACCACCACCGCAGCAACCGAACCGGCAGAGATTTGGCCGGAGTTTATGGCACGTCTGCCGCATCGTCTGCCGATCACCGTAGTACGTAACAAAGCCGACATCACCGGTGAACCCTTGGGCATGACAGAAGTAAATGGTCACTCACTTATTCGCCTGTCGGCGCGCACCGGTGAAGGTATCGACCTGCTGCGGGACCACCTGAAGCAGAGTATGGGCTTCACCAGCAATATGGAAGGCGGTTTCCTGGCACGTCGCCGCCACCTGCAGGCGCTTGAGCAAGCAGCCCAGCATCTGATCGAGGGCAAAGAACAGTTAGTGAGCGCTTACGCGGGGGAGCTGCTGGCCGAAGAATTGCGACTGGCGCAGCAAGCACTGAGTGAAATCACCGGCGAATTTACCTCAGATGACCTGCTGGGACGCATTTTCTCCAGCTTCTGCATCGGTAAATAACCATGGTTCCAAGGATATACCTCAAGGCCTGAAAATCGCCTTGAAACCCGCATGAACACTGGATTTTTGGCCTTTATAGTGCTGCCAAAGCACACTGAAAGCCATCTGCTTTTATCTCCGAGTAGCGGTTTTGGCCTGAGCCTTCCGCTACTTGGACATACGGAAGTAGAAGATGATACTTATCGACACTGCGTTGAAGGCTCTCAAGCCTAAGGAAAAGACCTACACCGTCAGCGACGACCACAGCCTGTATCTGGAAATACTTCCAGCGGGAGGGATAGTCTAGCGCTACCGGCTAAACGGCAAGTACCTGGCGCTTACCCTAAAAACGCCGGGCTCATGCGTGATAGCTCCTCGCAGATGGCCGCGGTGAACGAATCCCAGCCCCAGAAGCAGCAGTCCTGCCGCAAGGACATCACGATGCAGCATCACTACCTGGACAAGTACATCCTTCACCATCTTGGCAGAAGAAAGTGCGCAATCTGACCGCGTTCTTTCATTTGGAATAAGAAGAAAGACATTGATGCAGATACACGGTCTGCTCGAGCGCATAATGGACTACGCTATCGCCTGCGCTTGATTCCCGCCAATTCGATCAGCACATTGCTGGTGCACAATTCCGATATTACGCTGGTTAGACAAAAGGACCGCTATTTTGAAGATAGCCGACTGTTACAGTTACAGTCCCCAGGAGAACTCCAAGACGGGCAAGCTACACATCGTTTACTTAGCGGAGCTGGCAGTCATACTGTTCCATGAACTCCTGATGCTGATCGATACATGCGAATGGCTCTTGCCAGGCCGGGATACCCAGACCTGACGGTTTGCCCATAATACCCTCAATAATGCACTCAAGGTATTTCTCAGAGGCTGGCATCGGATTTGCTTGGAGCTATGCTGCAAGCTTGGTCCGCCCCTCGGCTCGTGGATATCATCAAAAATATGGTCGTCTCATGAAAATAAATAAGACGTTTATTGAAGCAAAATCGGAACTCTCCAATACCCCTACTAAATAAAAGTGTTTATTGTTTTGACTGGCCATCCGCATTAGGCCCAGGCGCTGAAACTGGCGGAAAAGGGCGGCAGTTGTAGGCAGCAACCCATTCCTATCCGGTCAGACCCTCACTTTTCTTTCACCAAAGGTACCTATGCATTCGACGTCGTCGAGTTCAGGCCCAACGAAGGTCAATTCCAGACCTTCCGACTTAATGTCGAACTCAGTTGTGCCAACCCTACCCTTGACTTCGGCCATATCTTTGACCGGCACCATATGCAGAACCCATGGTTCTGTTTCCTCGTTTTTTCAGGCCGATACCCGCCTCCCTACGGTGGCACTGTCGAGCCATGCCTGGTCTGTCTCGCACTTGGCTCCGACTGGCACCAACTTCAGACCCTAAGCGTGCCTGAAGTTGGTGTACACACAGTTGTTTCGGCAAACGTGATCCAAACAGTGTAGGGAAACTCCATGAAAATGGGGAACAAGAACTGATTGGCCTATTTGAAGCTTTCAGCGCGGTGAAATAGATGTATTTCATAGAACGAGGAATCTGGGCGATACAGAACGACCCCAAGGAACGCGGAGAGCTCGAAGCGAATATGGCTCGCGCGCTCAAAAAAGAAAAAGCAGATAGTGAAAAAGGGGGGAAATCGCTCCCTGGCATTCATGACCGGGTGAGTGAGCACCCGTTTGCGGATGGTTCTATTTATGCCTTCAATGATACCTACATCGAACTCTATGCAGGTGCATTACAAGAAAAGCGCGGGGTTTTCACGGCACTTACCTTAACGTTGGCCTTTATCATCGGGCAGCTCGGAATACTAAGCCTTGAGCTTGGGACTGTTTGGTTTACTGGTATTGACTATTTCCGGGCGACAGAAGCCACAATATTCGATTATTTTGATTCCCTGGTATATCCATTAGTTGTAATTGGAATTTGCTGGGCAGTATACAAATTCCTCTGGCGCTTTATCCGTCTGGAAAACTTCGTCCAACGCCGCCTGCTCATTCGCTTCAACCGCGTGACCCGACAAGTGTATTTGCATCGTCCCCGTTACGCTGGCGGCCTGGCCACCCTGGCATGGGACCAGGTCTCCCCCGAGCCCGCACTGGGCCTGCCCGAATGGCGCGGCACCGGCACTCAACTGATGCTGGCCTGGACTAACGACATGACCGGCCTGCCGTACTTCCACATTATGCTCGTCGGCAAGGTAGCGAACGGCACCAGCGATATCGTCAACCTGTGGGAGTTCATCCGCCGCTACATGGAAGAAGGCCCGCAGTCAGTGCCTCGGCCGAAAAAGCTGCTCGGCAAAGTGCCCTGGCCCTGGCTGTCGCTCCAGGCACCCTGGAGCTTCTTCAAGCCGCTGTGGCGTGACGGTTTCAAGCCCCGTGTTCTGCTGTGGACCGCGCTGCTCTCGCCAGTGATGGTTCTCCATGCCAGTTTGCACTGGATTTCCCTGCTGCTCGGCTGGGAGCCGCGCTGGCCGCGTATCATTCGCGAAGCCGGCCTGCCTGGAAAGCCGATGCCCCCGTTATCTACCGCTGCGGATTGGCCATCACCACCGGTGATTGAACCAGACGCCGACGTATATGGTGATTACATGAATAAGCACAAGAGCGATACAGGTAAGAATATTGACTTTGAATCGTTAAAGTGCAAGGACTCGAAATGATTCACTCTGCGGAAGAATTCGTTGCACTACGAGATAGTTCTCTCAAGGATGAATGTGATCGAGCTGCGACCGATGAAGCTCCTGTTTCAGTGTGGAAAGATGTTATCGATAAATTTCCGGAATATAGGAAATGGGTTGCTCATAACAAGACAGTATCACTCGAAATATTGACGTTGCTTTACCAATTTGAACCTGATGTCCGGCGATTTATTTCTGTAAAGAGGAAATTGTCTGATGAGTTATTTGAGCTTCTATCAAAGGATCTCGACGCAGTTGTTCGGCAAGGTATCGCCTCGAATAGAAAGGCTCCTATTTCGATAATTAGGAAGCTTATGCAAGATGAGGATAAAGATGTTTCTAGAGTTGCCAAATACAACTTTGAGAACCGATAGGTGTTGAATGAGGGGGGAGCTTACGCAGCCGCCTTGCACCGTCCATCGTAGATACCCGGCCGCTGGATATAGCTCTTGTGAGCAGGGATCAACGATCGGTGCTTGGGACGACAGCACATTATCCTTTCGATCAATGAGTGAGAAACGTGAATCCAATCCTTAACTATTTGGACAACGGAAAATTCCTGTCGTCTTTGTACGGAGACGCTCTTAGTTTCTGCGACGTGGACTTACAGGAAATTAAGCTTGGATGGGATGGTCCAATCGCACGATTTGTTCTCTGTCTGAAGGACTTTCCTACGTCCCCTCCTGAAAAGTGGAGGGGGCTAAACACGGTTCAGGTTGAGTTATCTCTGTTTCCCCTATATGAGGTAAATATGACATCATTTGGTCGCGGCAATAGGTGCAACCTAGATATAGAGCGCACCGAAAATGGAGTTCTGACGGTAACGCTGTCGGGAGAGTCCACCGCGTTGTTTAAGACCATGTCAGTAAGCGTTGACAGGGTGTCAGCCCTTCTCCGAGATAGCTAATGTCTATGCATATGCGCCGAATCCGTTTGGCTGGAGCGATCCGCTTGGTTTAAGCGTGACAACTCCGCCGACAATCAGCGCGGCGGATATAACGCATAAAACGCGCACTGAGATTCGAGATCTCATGAATTAAAGGGGATTCGTCGTGGCGAAGCAAGATGCTTCTGGTGCGCCGATAAAATGGAAATGTCCGTGTACAAGGAAATAACGTCTCCGACTGGACCGTGGTCATATAGATCAGACAACAGAATTGCCCTACAACGATCCCAAAGCCGATGTTGACCATGTGCATGCATATGACTCAACGGGGAAGGTGAAAGTTGTTTCGCCAGACGATGGCAATCCTCATTTCCCAACTACAGGTGAATAGCCATGCACGACGGAAAAGAGAAAGATTACTTTGAATTAAGCGATGGAGCACTTCGGATATGGATCGAGCAAGAGTCATCCATTCATATCAAAGCAGTGACAAAAGAAGGTGATCCAGTCGAATTGTCTGAGTGGGAGGCACTGAAGATAGCAGACGTGTTGAAGAACTTCGCAAGTCGAGTCTAGTTATAAAAGGGGCCGCGATTACTGCCCTTCGTTCTTTTACTTGGCGGTAATGGTCAGGCGTCTGGTATCTGCACCTGAGCAAGCCATACCTTGCGCAGTTCGTCATTGGCGGCCTTGCGCTCGATGACAAACGCCTCGCGCCCGCACTTTCTGGCGGGATAGTCGTATTCAGGGGTGACGGTGAGGCATTGCCGGATGTAGTCAACCGAGACATTGACGCGCTGCCCGGTGCTGAAGAGATGGCCTGCGCCTAACCACCTTTCGATGTGTTCCCAAGGCATGAAAGGCTGCTGCGGGCGCGGTGGTATATCCAGCGTATAGCCATGGGGCGTATCGCGCAGCGTGACGGTCATGCTGCGTGAGCGTTCCGCTCTGGATGGACGTGCTTTATGATTGGCATCAGCCATGGTCAGTTCCTCCGTTGTACTGGTCGTGGTCATCCTGCGACACGCTGCGCGTGGCCTTGACGGGTGACACCGATGCGGAAGGCTACCTGCTGCTGGGGCACAGACTCTCGACGCACTACCAGGCACGCCGCGAGGCGGGGCCGCACTGGAACAGCAGCGAGCGCGTGAAGCGCAACCGCGAACTGCAGTGCGGCTTCACGCTGTACGGCTGCGATGGCGACACGCTGGCGTGGGAGAGCCGGATCGCTGACGAAGATGGCCTGGGGGCGCGCACTACGTGTACGAGCCGGGCCGCTTTGTGCCGGTGGCGCAGGCGGTGCGTGAGGAGGCGATCGCGCTGCTCGATGAACCGGTGTACGGCGACTACTACCGGCAGGACGAGGACCCGCTGTGGAGCCCGCCGCCAGCGCCGCCGTCCGTTGACAGCCTGGCGTGGTACCACTGCGATCACCTGGGTACACCGCAGGAGCTGACCGATGAACGGAGCGAGATTGCGCGGGCGGCGGAGTACCGCGCGTGGGGTGTGGCGAAGGAGGCGATACGGAAAGCGTCAGAGGGACGTGCTGAACTGCGCACACCGATCAGGTTCCAGGGGCAGTACCATGACCATGAAACTGGGCTGCATTACAACCGGTACCGGTATTACGATCCGGAGGTGGGGAGGTTTGTTGGCAAGGATCCTATCGGGTATGCGGGTGGGCTGAATGTCTATCAGTACGCGCCTAACCCTATCGGGTGGGTCGACCCCTTAGGACTGGATCGAATCACTAATGCGGTTGAAGGTGCGCGGCGTGAGGACGTGTTCAACGCGCGCATGAAAGCGCAGCATCCGAATGCGAAAATCCAGTGTCAGTGCACCTGCGCAATGCGCGAGGCAAGTCAGTGAGAGACCCGGTTACGGGTGAACGGCGGCGGATCGATACGGCAGTAATTGAGAACGGGCAGGCGCAAACCTACGAAGTGACGAGCCCGACAGCCGATAAGGTTGACCAGCTTGCCAAGGAAAACCGGATCTTCGGTATCGGCGGAACGTTTGTACGAAATAGAAGCACTGGTCAATTAGCACCCGTGAATGGTGCATCGGTTATCGAGAGAATTGAGTAATGCTAGACGACTACAAGATGTGGGATATAGACCAGTTACTGGGGTCATATATCAATGCTCCTGACATGGCTGCGTCGGTAAGGCAGAAAATGGAAAGCCTATTCTTGTTTCTTGAACGAAACTCGCTGCTGAAATGCAAGGTCAGTGACGGAAGCGGGAATATTGCGAGACGCTCACTCATGAGGAGTGAATTGACTGAGGAAGGAACCAAGCTCGCGAGCGGACCTAAGAATCCTGTACATCGATGGCTAGGAAGCAAAGCTTCGCAAAAAAACCCGCCGGACATGAAGCTGCTGGAGAAGGCACTAGCCGAGATTCGAGCCGGGAAGTAATGCAATGAGTGCTAGCTCATATGAACTGGCGGCGATACGGGTACGATTTGACGTCTGATCTACTCTGGTTAACTGTCGCGCGATGTCCGGGTGGCTTGCTATGCAAGGCTTGATGACAGGTTGGTCAATGAGCGACACCTCTACGACGAAGAATTTAACCATTAACGATGCGTAGACGGGACTGCACTATAACCGGCATCGGTACTATGATCCGGGCAGCGGCAGATTCATCCGCAAGGACCCTATCGGGTATGCGGGTGCACTGAATGTCTATGCGTATGCGCCTAACCCGATTAGCTGGGTTGATCCGCTGGGGTTGTCACCTCGTTGCCTTACGTCTAGGGCCGCGCGCCGGGAAGCGATGAGGCAGGCAGCCAACAGCCGATTAGTCAGTCACGAAATTCTTCTGGTTTGGAGTATCGATATGAGGTGCCACAAGCAGGAGGTGGAACGATACAGGCGACGGTTCAACAACAGACGATGGATGTTAGCCATAGCGAAGATCCTCACTGGGAAGCTGGCAAAGTAAAGGTCGACCCGATTAGCGGTGAAACGCGGATGAACGATTACGGTCGCCCTAAGATAGCCAACCCGAAAGGGAAAGCTTATTACGGGGATTGTCCATGAGTGAGTACAGTATGAGCCAATATAGGAAGGAGCTTCTTTACAGAAAGGCCAATGGGAAAAAGGTGCTTAATGACTATCTTGGCAAGATAGCATCGTTGTTTCCAGCTGAAGATCGGCCCGAAATAGTGCCACTTGAAGAAACTGACATTGCACTAAACCGGTTCAAAGAGGCATCAGATCGATTGCACCGGGAAGCCACACGGATTTCTAGGGGAGAACTTCATACTGAACTCTCTGCCATGAGAGGCCATCATGGGAGTTTTTATGTCCTCATCGATGAGGACTGGAAGTACTGCGGAATGCTGCTGACAAGAAGTATGGAAGGCCTCAATGTAAGTGTTCAGTTTGGCGACAGAATACTGAACGACCTCATTTTTATATCTGCCGATATGTCAGTCGCTACCAGTTTCGATTTCTTCGAAATCTCTGGTAACTACCTAATAGACGTTCAGAGGTGGCGCGCGGAGTGAATGAAGGGCCGCTTGCGCGGCCCTTCGGCTGCCATGCTCTAGCGGCGCCTGGATGTTTGCACCTGAGCGTGCCATACCTTGCGCAGTTCGTTATTTTCGGCCTTGCGCGCGATGGTAACCTGACCCAGCGCTGGCGTAACGGCGAAGCAAGCCGCTACACCTAGAACCTGTTCGACCGGCTCACGCACGCCGAGGCGGGGCCACACTTGAACCGCAGCGAGCGCGTGAAGCGCAACCGCGAACTGCAGTGCGGCTTCACGCTGTACGGCTGGGATGGCGACACGCTGGCGTGGGGTGTAGCGAAGGAGGCGATACGGAAAGCGTCAGAGGGACGTGCTGAACTACGCACCGATCAAGTTCCAGGGGCAGTACCATGACCATGAAACTGGGCTGCATTACAACCGGTACCGGTATTACGATCCGGAGGTAGGGAGGTTTGTTGGCAAGGATCCTATTGGGTATGCGGGTGGGATCAATATGTATGCGTATGCGCCGAATCCCATCGCTTGGACTGACCCATTAGGTCTCGCAGGCGACGAAACGTTGAAGCCAGGTCCCTTCGCCAAGGAATCCATACCAGCACGCGGGCCGGAACGTGACTTTACTTTAGAGGAAAGTCAGAAAATCAACACGATCGGGTATCAGGATGGTTGCCATACGTGTGGCTCGACAGACCCCGGAACCAAGAGCGGCGATTTTATTCCCGACCACCAAACGCCGAACGCGCTGAACGAGCAAGGGAAGCCCCAGCGCCTTTATCCTCATTGCCGGCGGTGTAGTCTCAAACAGGGTGGCCAAGTCACGCAAGCAAAGAGAAGGAATAGCCAATGAATAGGTACGCAATTTCAGACTGGATCAACAGCTCCGGCGGACCATTTGTAGCGGTCGAGGAAACAACGGCACCGTTATGGACCGGCATAAGCGGGAGCCCTTCTGATTACGATTTGGCCTGCCAACCCGTCGACTATGTCAGCAAGTTGGCACTGCATGGCGCCGATGTACTTGTCTTGGGCGACGAGCCGTTGCAAACAGCGGTCGCTACATCCGACAGCCGGCAGCTGATTGTTCGCTGGAAATGGGCAGATAGCGAAGCGGACGTACGTGATGCAATCGACAAGATCGACTTCGACATGATAGACGCCATCGAGAGATTGACCGTCAATTGGGTAAATCAGCCGTTGGTTGTGTTCGATGCTGCTGATGTATTTGACCCTACCCAATGTCTGAGACTCGCAACACATCAGGGTACCAACGAAGTGACAACGTTTATTTATCAACCTACGCCACGGACATCCCTGCTAGTGCATTCCATCGTCGCCGTATAGAAGTAGACCAGGCTGCACTACAACCGGCGTCGGTACTATGATCCGGACGCCGGGCAGTTCATCAGCAGGGATCCAATCGGGCTGACCGGCGGCATCAACGAATATCAATACGCGCCTAATCCGGTGCAGTGGATCGACCCGCTTGGGCTGACATGCAAATGTCCTTGCCCTGGCACTTTCTGGGCCGACAGGTCGCTACCTCGCGACAATCACGCAATCCGGTGCCGGACGTTGACGCACCGCACACGCAATGGGGTAGGAAGGACGGACGTCGAGGTGCGTACAACCAGGCACGAGAATGGGGTTACTATGCAAACGAAAATCTTGTTCCCACACGCGATATAGATTTCACTGATCACGGCCGCCCCCAAAACCATCCGTGCCCCCATCAGCACAATTGGCTTCCCAATCCGACGGGAGGAACACGACAGCACGGGCCCGCAGTCCCTATGGAGATGCCATGATGCAAATGCGCTCGTTTCCAATGAATCGGTCAGACGGCTCCAAGATCTCGCTCGAAGAACTACTGACTGTCGTCCCCGGTAGTCAATGGACTTGGTATGTGCTTGATTTTTACGGGATCGGTTGTGCCCCAGGTGGCCAAACCATGGTCTCTTTTGAAGAAGAGGTACGTTCTTCAGAAAATGGTATCGCCATGACTTGGGCTGAGTTGAACGACTTTGCTCGTGCGTTGGATCAGACTATCGATTGTCAAATCGTTGCGGGCAGGCTTGAAAAGCCGGTTTCCCGCGACCGGGTGGAAAGGAAGGATTTTCGCGGATATGAGATGGTGCTCGATGGATTTGATAGTACTGAATGGGCTGTTTGGGCGCACGATGCGAGCGTATCTGATCGAGTCGTAAGAGTGGCTTCGAAATTGGGATAGAAAGATGCACAAATTACAAAAAAGTTCGGGATTGCGCTCGTGTCGCGGTATCGCGTCATCGGGAAATCGTGTCTAGGGAAAAATTACTGATGTGAGGAAGGCGGAAGGCTGAGCGCCTTGCTGGAAAAGGGATTGCGGCCGTCGGGATAGGCGTTTGCGTCTGGGGAAAAAGTCTATCAATACGCGCCCAATCCGGTAGGCTGGATCGACCCGTTAGGGCTCGCTCGTTGCCCTTGCGATCCGTGCTCAAAATACGACGTCGGCCAGTACGACGAGCTCAAGATGCGTTCCGCTTCTGGTGACAATCTGGACATTCACCACGCTATGCAAAAGCATCCGGCCGCACAGGTTGTTGCTGGATACGATCCCAAGACTGGTCCGGCCATAGCTGTTCCCGCCAGTGAACATGAACAAATTCCGACGCGTAAGGGCGTCTATACGGGAACGGCGAGAGATTTGTTAGCTAGCGACATCAGAGACCTGAGACAGCACACGGGTGCTTCTAACGGGTGCTTCTAACGAGTGCTTGCGACGACTCATCGCGCTCAACAAGGGAATGTACCCAAAGGCTTTTGAGAAATAGTATTCACGTGAAAGGGGCTTCAGTCATGAACACAGAGCAATTCGTTGCTGCGATCCGTACGCATGTGCAGGAGCAGGCGGCAAATGATCTTGTGAGAACTTTTACTGCCCCTCCGGGGAGGCGACCCCGTGATCTGCTGATCAAGGTTTCGGAGTGGCGTGCTCAATTGCCGAGCGATGAACAACGTCTCCTAGACGCGGTGATCGCGGAATCGGTGCGCGTTGCCTTGTTTGGTCTCTTTGCTGTAATCGACGGGTCAAGGGTCGTGGACGAAAATGTTGATCGGTTCATTATTACTGCTGTAGGTTACGACGGAGCTAAAACGGAGCTTAATGAAGATACCGCCGTCGACCTTCACAGTGAGTTTACGCCTGATTGATGAGCGCATCCGAAGGGAGCAGTGAAGCAGCAGGGGCCGCGTTAGCGGCCCTTGATGTTTCTGGGCGAAATGTTCGAACGTGGTCCGGAAATCGACCAACGTGCACTTTCCGCGTTTCTCCCCCGCTCGGGGAGAAACGCATCGGCGGCCGTCAGGATGGGGGCGGCTAGAAAAGCCCTCTTGCCACCCCGCGGCGCGCGTCATCGTTGAGGTGCATTTGCTGGATTCCAGCGATCGCGTGTTGCTAACGAAGATGGTCTGGGCGCGCGCACCACGTACTATGTCTACGAGCCGGGCCGCTTTGTGCCGATGGCGCAGGAGGCGATACGGAAAGCGTCGAGCAGCGCGCCCGTCACGAACCCGATCCGGTTTCAGGGGCAGTATCATGATCATGAGACCGGGCTGCATTACAACCGCTACCGGTATTACGATCCGGAGGTGGGGAGGTTTGTTGGCAAGGATCCGATCGGGTATGCTGGTGGGCTAAATGTCTATCAGTACGCGCCCAATCCGACGGCGTGGATCGATCCGCTTGGGCTGGCTCGGTGCCCGTGTGATTGCTTGAAGAAGGGGAATCCGGAAGGAGAGGGTCCATATCGGGGCGGATCAAAGGGAGGCGTATCCCGGCCTGGTATAGAAGGGCACCACATGCCTGCCGACGCAGTAACCAAATCGCAAGCGGGATACTTGGGATACAGGGACGGCCCAGCTATTGCCATGGACCCGTCCGATCATGCGGCAACTTCGAGTTACAAGAATTCTGCAGCGGCTCAACAGTATCGAGATCAGTTGGCTACTATGGTTGCGTCCGGAAACTACCGGGACGCAATGGCTACCGAAATTTTCGATGTTCGACGTGTGGCCCGTTCCGTCGGTGATCCGACCAAATACAATGAGGCGATGCGAGAAATGCTTGCGTATGCAAAGTGTCGCGGCATGTTGAAAAAGTGAGGTGACTGAATGGCGGAAAGTTTTTCTTTCGATCGCTGGCGTGATCGTGTCCACGCGTGTGAAGACTTTGCAAGCGAGGAAAAATGCGATGAATTCTTGGAGCTCGTGAACGCCGGTGAGAAAAACATGAGCTACGAGGTTGCTGTCGAGCTGCTTCGAACGTTTTCGGACGCAGACGATTTTGGCATTCAGGAGCGAACTCGAAATGTCGTGGAGGCGGCGGATCGACAGATCTTCTACCCAGCATTAGTCAGCGAACTTGGAGGGCTGATCGTTCGATCCCCTCAAAAGCAATGGGCGGTTACGCTTGTTGGAATTGAGCTGGAGTACGGCGATTTTGGTTTGCTGATGAACTATGTGTCGCAATCGCCGGAAGCAGAGAGAGAGTCCTTTCTCTCGTTTCTCAAATCGGACGAGTTCATGGATGAGTACCCTACCGTCGCGAAGTACTTGAGTGAGACGTGACGATTGCGTCAAGCAAGATAACGTGAGAAGGAGCCGCACGAGTGAACTGCACCCCAAAAGTTGGATACCATCCCCCTTTGGGGTGTTTTCATTGCGAAGTACGGCGAGCAATTCCGACTGCACCTGACGTTTGTGACCGATACGCTGTGCCACGCCACACGGCAGTACTACAACATCGATGGCTACTCGTACCGGTCGTGTATCCGGACCAGACCGGAGAATGGTTCTTCCGCGATGCGGCCAAAAACATCACCCGCCACGCCTCCCCTTATGGTGCTGAAGAACAGTTCACGTGGGACGCGCGCGACAACCTGCGTTGGGCGAGCCGCTATTCGTATAACCAGCTCGGGAGGCTGACATGGGCACAGTCGTCGCTGGAGGTGGAGACGTTCGCGTTTGATCCGGCGAGCAATTTGCTTGAACGTGACACGCGCGATGAGAATGATATGGGCATGTCCAGGCCGAAGAGCCATTCCGCCCTGCTTGACAACCTGCTGAAGGACTACGCAGGCACGTACAATGACTACGACGCGCTGGGACGGCGGATAGCGAAGTCATCGGAAGCGCAAGCGGTACGGGAAGAAGCCATCGCGCTGCTCGACCAGCCGGTATACGTCGATTACTACCGGCAGGATGAAGCCCCGCTGTGGTTCCAGACACCGCAGTCACCATCCATCTACAGCCTGGCTTGGTACCAGGCTGACCATCTGGGCACGCCGATGGAACTGACCAACGAACATGGCGAGGTTGCCTAGAATGCACAGTATCGCGTCTGGGGCATCGCCAGCAAGCCATCCGAAAAGCGGCGGGAAAAGCATCAATAGTTACCCCCATCCGGCTCCAGGGGCAGTACCATGACCATGAGACTGGGCTGCATTACAACCGGTATCGGTATTACTATCCGGAGGTGGGGAGGTTTGTTGGCAAGGATCCTGTCGGGTATGCTGGTGGGCTGAATGTCTACCAGTACGTGCCTAACCCGGTAAGCTGGATTGACCCGCTTGGCCTGGAGCGCATCAAAAATACGATCTAAGGGGCTCGTTGTGAAGATGTGTTCAACGCTCAGATACGTGCAAAGCATCCAAACGCGACGATCCAATGCCAGTGCTATCTGCGCGATGCGTAAGGCAAGTCAGCGAGAGACCCGGTTACGGGTGAACGGCGACGAGTCGATACGGCAGTGATCGAAAACGAACGGGCGCAAACCTATGAAGTGGCGAGTATGACAGCCGCCAAAGACTATCAATTCGACAAGGAGTCAAGCTTCCTTGATGTCAGTTGATCGTTTATTCGTGATAGAACGAACAGAGATTTGGTTCCGGTCATGGTGTTTCAGAACTGGTGAGACTTCCTTGAAATGATTGATAACCATTTGGTTTGGCCAACGATTGAGTCCTTGATCGCCGCCTATAAGTTGATGGATGCAGATGGCAACCTCGTCCCCGATCTCGAGTCTCGGACGATTGCGAGAAGGCGGCAGATAGCTCTTCGTAAATATTTCGAAGAGAATGGGCTACTGACAGTCAAGGCATTCGATGACGACGGCAGCGTAATCGACCGACAGTACCGGAAGAATGATTTTACTGACGATGGCTTCGGACTATGTAAACGAAAGGTTCCTGCGTGGATGAAATCTAAGGCGTCGGCAAAAGATCCGCCGGACATGAAATTGCTGGAAAAAGCGTTAGTCGAGATTCGAGCCGGCGAGTAAAAAACGAGGGCCGCGTAAGCGGCTCTTGTCGTTTCTGGATGCTGAACGCCGAAAATTAGTCAACGTGCACTTCCGCGTTTCTCCCCAGATTGGGGAGAAACGCGGCGTCGGCCGTTAGGATAGCGGCAACTAGAAAAGCCACCTCGCGGCGCGCGTCATCGTTGAGGTGCATTTGCTGGATTCCGGCGATCGCGTGTTGCTAACGAAGATGGTCTGGGCGCGCGCACCACGTACTATGTCTACGAGCCGGGCCGCTTTGTGCCGGTGGCGCAGGAAGCGATACGGAAAGAGCCGGGCAGCGCGCCCGTCACGAACCCGATCCGGTTTCAGGGGCAGTCTCATGATCATGAGACCGGGCTGCATTACAGCCGGTATGCGTATGCGCCGAGCCCGGTTGGCTGGATCGATCCACTGAGGTTAGCTCGAGCTGGACAGTGGACCACTATTGGCAATGGTCGGATCAGAATTGACCCGCCACACGTGCCAAACACGAACCAGCAAGTTCATGCGCCTTGCCAATGCAGATCCAGAAAACAAGAGGTCGTTGTCAACAAAGACGGCGCTCAAAGTCATGGATCAAGCGGCGATGTTTCTGGTCTTACGCGAACAGAGAAAGACTGTTTGCGCGACAAAGGATTCGATTTATGACGGAACTTGGTGACTTGAGGATTTTGGGAACATTTGAGGGTAGTAATAAATCGCTAAAGCTAGACGAGATCTCGATTCTTGCGAAAGCGGAAGTTATCCGGGCTCTTGGTGTATTTTTGATTAATGCTGCTTACGAGATGGACGTTAATGAAGTTGAACATGTTCACCTTCAGGATTCGATAGCGAACTTCTCGTACGAAAATCACGTCGATGTGATCGTGAACAATCAAGAGAAAGTGAAGCCGAATTGAACTGACTGGAACAAAGGGCTACTGGCCGGCCCTTTGTACGTTTATTCGGAGGTACTGCTCTCCTTCATCGCGGCGTGGTGCGGTCCTGCACCAGCCGGCGGTGGCGTACTGGTATCACCAACTGCGAACAATCGTAATCATGCAACGCTTTCTGTGATTACTGTAGAGCAAGCTGAGGGACTCATGCCCCCAACTGTGCGAAACACTAACGCCCGAAGGTAGAAACAATGAAAGAACAAAGACTCCGAGGGATCGAATCTCGCTGCAACGCAGCAAGTCCTGGACCATGGGTTTCTTATGTCGAAGGAAGGGATCATGAGAGCGGCTCAAACTTCATAATGACAGGCTCAGAAGAAGCCCGTGGCCCAGATATTGAGCTAAGTGGGGCATCAATAGCAGATCAAGATTTTATTGCCAACGCTCGGCAAGACATACCCGATCTTTTGCGTGAAATTCGTAGGCTTAAGATCAAATTGCGGGATGAAGGAGGGTAATTAAAATGACGAGTGCTGGGCGCGAATTATTTTAACGAGACATTCCTACGGTAGCGGCCACCTGCGCAAGCAGTACGCTGGCACTCACTACCAGCACGACCAGTACGACGCGCACGGCAACATGACCCAGCGTTGGTACAATTGCAAGGAGAGCCGCTTTACCTAGGACCTGTTCGATCGGCGCACCCACTACTGTCAACGCCAACGAAGCATGTCCCATGAAACGCAACCACGAGCTGCTGTGTCCGCCGAATATTTCAGCCAAACTAGGGCGTCGCGGAATCGGTAGTTTTGGTCGCAAAATTCGAATGTCCACGCTGAGTTTAAACCCATGGCACGAGGCAAGAGCAGGTCCGAGCGCAGGAAAGAGAGTTCCGAACAGATTCGCGAGCAGATCAGGCTGCATGCGGATGAAATCAATCGTCTACGCGCGCAGACCGTCGCCTATTGTGCGCCTGTGCGAGGACGTCAGCGATTGAGCCAGGACGAATTGCGGGAAGTCTGGTTGACCTACGATAGATGCTACGACGCGCTGGCCTTTCCCGGCGGATGGGAAGGCGCTACGTGCCGCCTGCTAGCCGGCGACCCCGAATGTATGGAGGCTGCCATCTGCTTCCTGGAGGTGCGGCCATATTTCTACCACTCTGGCTACATGTTCAATAGCCTCCTGCGCAAGGCCAAGCGTGCTCCGTTGGACCCGGAGCAACTGGAGCGGCTGGGCCGCGTACTCGACAAACTGGCTCAATGGAAACTCGCTAGGCTACGAAAGCAAGCGCGCGACTAATCGACGATTTCGAATGTGGGAACCGGTGATTTTTTTCTGGGCTCATGGAAAGGCTGAAACAGCCCTATCGCCCCAGATACACTGCCGTAATTTGCGCCCGCTAATGTCCCAGCTCGCGGCTGATTGCCTGGCGCGCCTGCGTATCTACAACGCGTTGCGCCGGCGTCAATGACCCCGCGCTGGCCACGCGGAATTTGGAGAATTACCCGACAACTCCCCTTATAGAAAGCGGACTCGGAAATGAGGATAGACAGTGCAAAATATGTCAAAAACTAAGCAAGAAGCACTTCAACTAATTAGAGTACTCAACAAGATTGCAGCGATATTTGAACAGTTGGATACTGATAATTCTCGATTGCTAAAAGACGGATTTGAAACTGCTCGTGTCGAATGTGAACGTTATATAAATGGCGAAAAGATTGATTTCAAACCATCTGAATTGGTTGTTGGCTTTAGGCAAGCTATTCGCGAAACACCGTTTATGTTTCGCGATCAACCAGCTGAAATTCGCAAGGCACTCATGAATGAGTACATCAAAGCAGTCGAATCTGAGATTCCAGGATTCTTTGACAAAGAGTCCGAGAAAATGCAAAACATCATGAAACGAGGAAAGATAAGAAATCCAGACGAGTTCTACCTTGCCGAACTCTGCTTTGAACGGATGCTTGAAGCGAATCCCGACGGTGAGGACTCTGTTGCGTTGCGCCGAATTATGGACAACTTTGAATTTGGGAGTTGACCTTTCGCCAAGCCAACACGGTGCTGCGCAAGGCCAGTCTAAAATCGCTTCCAGCCCCACAACCAACACGGCAGGAGCAGCAATGACCAAGCTATTCATCGTCTTGGGCGACACCAGCAGCCACGGCAGCCGCGGAGACCTCGATACTATCGTTGTCTGCTTCTGGTGCCTATCTACTGTGGCTTCTACAGGTTTGATATCGAGGTTTCGTTACGGCCTGAAACCTGGGCTAGATTGCGGCACAGCTGATGGTACTGGCAATTCCATTAGTGTTTTAGTCGACGAAAGACCGGATCAAATAGATAGCTTAGTATTTACATGGCTGCGGTAAGGGCTTGGTATCTTGATTCGCATATTTTCCATTGGAATCAGGTAAATATCAACCAGGCTCAAGCTTCACATTAGTACTCGGCCAGAAATTACCAGCGGTAAATAAATCTATTTTGACACTGGCTCGCAATCCTAACCCGTTAATAAACCAAACCCCGAGATGATATTCACGCCTATTAAACAAGGTTGCATTGATAATAAATCATGACTCACCGAAGAATATATTATTCTCACCCTAAAATAAGCCAGTCTGGGAATGTCAACAACGAAAGTCAGACGTAAGTTGGACACTTTCGATGCCACACTTATACTATACGTGGCGATAAAATATGACGGAATTTCCATTTCTGAGTTGAAGTTCATGCGGCAGAAGTGCCTGAGTGAGCACTGATTCATGTATCGATAGTATGAACGATGCCAAATCAAGGCCTGTTACATAAACTATAATCAGAGTTGTCCTCACTTCGCACTGCGATGGATGACTCCGTCTGCATTCGCGTAAAAACCTAACTGTTATCAGAATATGCAGCCAACCTGAAGACGTTAAGCCTGGTTATGAATGGGTCATATTCGATGTAGAGCCAACATTACCATATTTCAATTCTATCGGGATACTGACAAAAAACCATGAGTAGACCGATTGGATTTTATTTAGAGGCAGCAAGAAAAAAAAGATAACTTTCATGACAGCGATAAGGGTATCATGCGATCTTGTCAAAATTAACAATAGTAATACTGTTGTGTAAAGGAGATGTAAATGGGAAAGCTAGTGATATTTATCATAAGCATCTTAGTTATAGTAGTAACATTCATAGTCACCATATACGGTTATACAATTCCAAAATACTTTCCATCATTTAAAACTTACTCTATTTTAACTTACACAACCATTACATCAGCCATTTTTTGTGGGTATATAATATATATCTCAATAGAAGCATGGCGATGGCCCATAGCGATAGTAGGATCATTTATTTTAGCGTGCCTAATTTATTTTATTTCTGTTTTTATTATTGTGAGTATCAGAGGGGCGTAGCTTAACACTTAAAAAACGCAGCACGAGGCTGACTGCAAGCACATACTACGGCTGAAGGCAGCGGACTACCTATTCAGGTAATGTCGCCCGAATAAGCTGACGCAACGGCGTACTGCAATGCGGCTGGGAAGGTGACACGCTGACGAAGATAGCCAACATAGCGGTCTGTTCCACGCCACATTTAATTGGAAAAAAGTGGGGGAAAACAGATGACCCAAGCCGATAAATTGGAAAAACTTGGCATCTACGAGCGATGAACGTCGTCATTATCATCATAGTCACAAGTATCGACAGACGCTCATGGAGGCTGAACTTCAGAATATGTCCATATTATGGCCACCCGTCCGATGGCTTTCTACAGCTTCTGCATGAACAAATAAACCATAGCGCCCGTCAGACAAACGCCTGCTTTCTCCTCCTTCTTGCCAAAATTCACCTAAGCTTATCTCAGCAATTTCCATCAAAGAGATAAGAAAAAATGAATGAACCACTGGATTTACTCGGCGTCGGCCTTGGCCCTTTCAACCTCAGCCTGGCGGCGTTGGCCTATGAAAGTGGTGCACTGAATTATGCCTTTCTCGATCGCAACGCCAGCTTCCGTTGGCATCCCGGCATGCTGCTCCCTTCCGCCTATATGCAGACCTATGTGTTGCAGGACCTGGTTACGGCGGTAACGCCTCGCAGCCAATTCTCCTTTATCAATTACCTGGTCGAGCAGAAAAAAATTTATCGTTTTCTGATTACCGAACAGCAAATTATCAGCCGTGAAGAGTTCTCCGACTATTTGAGCTGGGCCTGTAATAGATTAGAAGGGTTACAGTTTTCGCAGTCGGTTGAAAGCATCGATTTTGATGATGAAAAACAGCTGTTCAAAGTACGCACCCGTGACCAAACCCTGTGGGCGAAGAATATCTGTCTGGGCACCGGCCACGACCCCTGGCTGCCTGAGGAGTTTTATCCGGCGCTGGGCGAAAACTGCCTGCATGCCGCCGAAATCGGCCTGCGTAATCCGGATCTGACCGGTAAGCGGGTGGCGGTGATTGGCGGCGGCCAAAGCGGTGCCGATATTTTTCTGAACGCGCTGCGGGGGCACTGGGGCGAACCGGCACAGCTCGACTGGATTTCCCGTCGGCCCAATTTTCAGCCGCTGGACGAGTCTGCCTTCACCAATGAATATTTCACCCCGGAGTACGTCGATTATTTCTATACGCTGCCGCAGGATATCCGCGAGCGCGAACTCAAGACTCAGAAACTGCCGGCCGACGGTATTAGCAACCATACGCTACGTACTTTGTACCGGGAGCTTTATATGCGTTTCGATGTGATGCACCAGCCGCGCAACGTGCGTCTTTTGCCGCATCGCACTCTGCTGGCGATCGAGCCGACAGGCAAAGGGTTCCAATTGCGAACCCGACACGGTCTTGAAAATCGTCAGGAAGGATTCAATGCCGATGTCGTCATTTTAGCAACCGGTTATCGCCCTTCACTCCCTGCCTATTTAAAACCCCTGTTGCCACGCATTCCTTTCGACGACCAACAACACTTGCCGTTACTGCCCGATTTTAACCTCGAATGGCAGGGGCCTGAGCAGAATCGCATTTATGCGGTGAATGCCGGTATCCACAGCCACGGCAGCGCGGAAGGCGGGCTCAGCCTGATGGCCTGGCGCTCAGCACGCATTCTGAATCATCTGCTCGGTAAACCCCATTTTGATCTGGCACCAAACGCCTCGCTGATCCAATGGTGGAGCGGCGCTGCCCCGGACGATGATATTACTCAAACAGATAAATAGGATAAAACGCATACTGTTTTTTGATGATAAATCCTCGACTTATGCTTAATCTAACTCCCCTGCGTTTTCAGCGACCCCTCTGGTATGGAGTGAATAATGGCGTGTCATTTTGCCCGATGGATCCCCACGTCCACCGCACTGGATACCCGGAGGCTCTCCGCCGAGGTCGTTGCTGCTACCACCGCTTTTTCCATTAAACGCCGCCAACGCTTTCTGCAGGGGCGCATCCTGCTCGCCGAAATGATGTTTTATCTCTACGGTCTGCCGACATTGCCCCCCATCGCTACCACACCTACCGGCCGTCCCTGTTTTGTCGACAACCACCTGCCCGATTTCAGCCTGGCCTACGCCAGCGATACGGTAGGGGTTTTGTTAAGCGATGAAGGCAAGGTGGGACTGGATATTGAAGTCATGCGTGCCCGGGGCGGGCAACAGAAAAGGCTGCAAGACCAATTTCAAACGCCGGCAGAAAGTGCCTGGATCAGTGCGCAATACGATCGGCTGGAGGCAGAAACGCAGCTGTGGAGCATCCGTCAAAGCGTGTTGAAAATTTCCGGCCTGGGTAACAGCGGGCAATCGTCGCTGCTGCTGCACCCTTTTTCCGGCCACCTGCGATCCAGCATCACCCCCCAGGTTCAGGTGATGAGCGATGCCGACGAATATCTGAGCTGGGCTTGCGCGCGCGAACCCAGCCTGGAACGTCTGGTATGCTGGCAGTATGAAGCCAATAAAGGCCTGCAGAAAAACGGTGAGATCTCTCCACGAGCACCGGCCAGTTCCACCCGCTTTATCAAACTGACCAGCCTGGCACTTCACCGCTGACATCGGCCGCTTACCCTGCGACGAACCCCTGAGATAAAACTTTCTTTAACGCATAAATTCCTGCATAAAACTGTAAAGTCAGCTAAATATTCAGCAATCATCTATTCTCTCCTGCAGCTTTGCCCTACTATCTCCTGATGTTCTAAGCTGAATCTGTTCATTCGAAAGGGAGAATCACCATGTCAGACCAAGCATTAAAAATCGTTACCCTGCTCGGCAGCCTGCGTAAAGGTTCGTACAACGCCATGGTCGCCAATGCCCTGCCGGGCCTTGCGCCACAAGGCGTCACCATCGAAGCGCTTCCTTCAATCCGTGATATCCCGCTGTATGATGCCGATGTGCAACAGGAAGAAGGTTTCCCTGCTGCAGTGGAAGCGATCGCAGAGCAAATCCGTCAGGCGGACGGCGTTATCATCGTTACTCCGGAATATAACTACTCGGTGCCGGGCGGGTTAAAAAACGCCATCGACTGGCTGTCCCGTCTGCCGAACCAGCCGTTAGCCGGTAAACCCGTAGCCATTCAGACCAGCTCTATGGGGCCGATTGGCGGCGCGCGCTGCCAGTATCACCTGCGCCAGATCCTGGTGTTTCTCGATGCCATGGTGATGAACAAACCGGAATTTATGGGCGGCGTGATCCAGAATAAAGTGGATGCTCAGGCTGGGGAGTTGATTGATCAGGGCACGCTGGACTTCCTCACCGGCCAGTTGTCAGCATTCAGCGATTATATTCGTCGACTGAAGTAAGATTATTTTACAGACGCCTTCGGCAGAAAATTGACTGAAGGCGTCATTCTTATGAGAGATCGCTTTATAACCCATTAAAATTAAAGTCATAAAATTATGTATTTTCTCATTTTAGCCATATTACTGGCTTTCATCACCAGACCATTATCAGCCGCAGAAATGCGTTATCCCGCCGGAGAAGAGCCGATCGAGCTGCCGGTACATAGCCCTTTGAATGCCCAATACCCGCGCACCGCCCAGGGCCAGGAAGACAAAAAGATCGCGGCCATGTCGCTGTACCTGACGCTGATGCGCGAAGACGGGCGGAACATATGGGCCCCCTATCAACTGGCGGCCTCTTCGGCGGAAAAGGGCCAAACCGAACTGGCGGAGCGCTATCTGCAGCTGAGTGCCGATCGCGGGTTGTGGTATTACTACAACCTGTTGGAGGACGACGCCTTCAATAGCATTCAGCACAGCAGGACCTATCAATCAATATTGGCGGTCACCAAAGCCCGCTACCTGCAACATGCGCATTGGTACGAAGGCAAAGCCAGCTACGCCATTCCTGAAGGCACACCGCCTGCCGGCGGCTGGCCAACGGTGGTGTACCTGCATACCTACGGCAAGAGCGCCGGTATCACACCCGAAGAGCGTTTGTTGTTTAGCGAGATGGGCGTGGCCTATGTTGAGATCAACGGTACCCAGATGCTGTCGGAGAACAGCTTCCGCTGGTCGAATTACAGTGACGAAAGCACCCAAAGCGCGATCCGGCGGGCTTTGCAACCGGCCGCAGAACTAAAACTCAACCCGCAGCAGGTCTACCTCACCGCCCGTGGGCAAGGAGCGCTGCACGCGGCCAATCTGCTGGCCAAATATCCCCAGCTATATGCCGGCGCGATGCTGATCGCCCCCAATGGTGAGATCAAGCAGGCCCAGCAATCGCTGGCGACCAATAAGCGCTTGGTGGTGGCGTATTACGATCGGCAAAACTTCAGCGATCAGGCGCTGGCGATGCATTTCGCCAATTTGTTCAGTGAGAATAACCAGGTAGAAACGCTGCATTTTTCTCAGGGAGAGAACCCTGACGGCGGCTGGCAGGCCCGTTTTAAACGGCCTTTACAGTGGATGTTGCAGCAGGCGCCCGACGCAACGCCGGGTGCCTAAAAGATAACAGGGCCGACCAGCGTCGGCCCTTGCCGTATTAATGGCCGTCTACAAACACAATTTTCAGCACAAACAGCAGCGCCACCACCACCACGCACGGGCTGATTTCGCGCCAGCGACCGGTCCCCAGCTTCATCACGCAATAGGAAATAAAACCGAGCGCAATGCCTTCGGTGATCGAGAAGCTGAATGGCATCATCACTGCCGTGACGAACGCCGGAACGGCTTCGGTCAGGTCATCCCACTTCACCCGCGCCAAACTTGATGTCATCAGCACGCCAACGTAGATCAACGCGCCGGCTGCGGCATAAGCCGGCACCATACCCGCCAACGGCGACAGGAAAATCACCAACAGGAACAGGATACCGGTTACCACTGCGGTCAGGCCGGTACGGCCGCCGACAGACACCCCGGCGGAGCTTTCAATGTAGGCGGTAACCGAAGAAGTGCCGACAAAGGAACCGGCTACCGAGCTGATGCTGTCGACATACAGCGCCTGCTTCATGCGCGGGAACTTACCCTTGTCGTCAGTCAGCCCGGCCTTGTCGGTTACGCCAATCAGGGTACCAGAGGAGTCGAACAGGTTGACCAGCATAAAGGAGAAAATCACCCCGGCCAGGCCAATATTCAGCGCCCCGGCCAGATCAACCTGACCCACTACCGACGTGATGTTAGGAGGCATCGAGAATACGCCGCCGTATTTCACATCGCCCAACGCCCAGCCGATCAGCGTGGTCACCACGATAGAAATCAGCACTGCCGCATGGAAGTTACGTGAAGACAATACCGCGATGATAAAGAAGCCCAGCGCGCCCAGCAGCACGTTGTGCGAAGTCAGGCTGCCAATGGTCACCAGCGTGTCCGGGTTAGCCACCACGATACCGGCATTTTTCAGCCCCATCATGCCGATAAACAGACCGATACCGCTGGTAATGCCCACCCGCAGGCTCATCGGAATATTGGCAATCATCCAGTAGCGAACGCGGAAAATGGTCAGCAGCAATAAACCGACTGCCCCCCAGAAAATGGCACCCATGCCGATCTGCCATGAGATGCCCATTGCGCCGACCACCACAAACGCGAAGAACGCATTGAGGCCCATCGCCGGTGCCAGCGCTACCGGCAGGTTCGCCAGCAGGCCCATGAAAATGCTGCCGAAAGCGGCAATCAGACAGGTTGTCACGAACACCGCCTGCGTATCCATGCCCGCCGCGCCCAGAATTTGGGGGTTAACGAACACGATATACACCATGGTCAAAAAGGTGGTAATACCGGCAATCGTTTCCGTACGCGCCGTAGTGCCATGTTGCTTGAGTTTAAACACGCGCCCAAGCAAGCCTTGCTCGACGTCAAGGCCAGATACTGGTTTGCTCATTATCAGAATTCCGAAGAGGGGAATGGACAGTCGCCGGCTATCCTATACCCAAAATAATTGGAGTCGCATCACGGCGGCAAGAACGCGAATCCCCAAGAGCTTACTCAAGTAAGTGACTGGGGTGAGCGTTCGCAGCCAACACAGATGCGGCTTCAAGTATGCCGGGTATATAACAAAAAGTCAGGGTTTTGATGCTGATCACAGGTTTTTTTCGCCGTCTTTACGGCTATAAACCCCAACAGGTTGTATTTGCTGATATTCATCGGAAAACCAGGATTCAGGAGTCGCAATCCTGCCTGATGCGGTTAAAGTGGCATTATCGCTGTTGACTCGAAGGACACTGACGCTGATGAACCAGATTGACTGTATTTTGTTTGATTGCGACGGCACGCTGGTGGACAGCGAAGTGCTGTGCAGTAAAGCCTATGTGCACATGTTTGCCCACTTCGGCATCCACCTGTCGCTGGACGACGTGTTCAGAAAATTCAAAGGAGTGAAGCTGTACGAAATTATCGAACAGGTTAATGCACAACAGGGCACCACGCTGGCAAAGGAAGAGCTTGAACCGCTGTACCGCCAGGAAGTGGCCCGCTTGTTCGATAGCGAGCTGCAACAAATCGCCGGGGCGCGTGAACTGTTGGCGCAGGTGAAGGTGCCAATGTGCACGGTTTCCAACGGCCCGGTCAGCAAAATGCAACACTCGCTCGGCCTGACCGATATGCTGCACTATTTTGATGACCGGTTGTTCAGCGGCTATGACATCCAACGCTGGAAGCCGGATCCGGCCATTGTGTTCCACGCCGCTGAAAAAATGCAGGTGCCGGTGGAACGCTGCATCCTGGTGGACGATTCCGCCGCCGGTGCACAGGCAGGGATCGCCGCCGGGATCCCGGTGTTTTACTTCTGCGCCGATCCGCACAATAAACCTATCGATCACCCCTTAGTCACCGCATTCGACAATCTGGCGCAATTACCGGCGCTCTGGCGTGAACGCGGCTGGCAGCTGACTAACTAGCCGGCAACGGCGGTTTGTTGCGCCACCAGCGCCATGACCGTTTTACAGCCCGGGTCTGCGGGCTGTAGCGGCGATTGATCGCATTGGCCAGCAGATCCAACGCCAGGCAGAACACGAAGTACACCAACGCGATAAACAGGAATACCTCCATCGGATACACCATGCTGCGGTTGTTGACCTGTGTCGCCAGAAAGGTCAGCTCACTGACACCAACGATATAGGCCAGGGAGGTGTCCTTGATCAGCGAAATCCACTGGTTGATAAACGACGGCACCATCATGCGCAGCGCCTGCGGCAGCACTATCAACCACAGCGTTTGCCAGCGGGTCAGCCCCAACGATAACCCGGCCTGCCACTGCCCCGGCCCGATGGCGGCAATGCCAGCTTTCACCGCATGCGCCAGATAGGCGGAGGCGATCAACGCCAGAGCGCAAACCACCGTGGTAATTTCAGGAATATCTACGCCAAAAACGATGGGTAGCAGGAAATAGGTCCAGAAAATCAGCATGATCACCGGAATTGCGCGGAAAAAGCCCAAAATCGCCGCCAACAGCCCGGCTACCACACCGCGTGACATCGCCAATGCCACCCCCAGCAGCGTGCCGAGAATAGCCGAAGCCACCCCCGCCATCAGGCTGATAGCCAGTGTCAGCGCCGCGCCCCCAGCGGCCCATCCGGCCAGGTGCCCCACAGCAGATATCCCAGGTTGTCGTAAATGATGCTGAAATCCATCTTAATGTCCTCCCAGCGGTTTACGCTGCTGCCGCCACATGCCCCAGCCTTCCAATAGCGCAATGATGGCGATATACAATACCGTCGCCACGCCAAAGGCCTGGAAGGTGCGTAGCGTCTCGGTTTCTACCTGACGCGAAGCATAGGAAAGTTCAGCGACGCCGATCGCCATGGTCAGCGAGGAGTTTTTTATTACGTTCATGTATTGGCCCAGTAGCGGCGGCATGGCAATTTTCAGCGCCTGCGGCAGGACCACATAACGCATGGCCTGCCATCCGGTCAGCCCCAGCGCGTTGGCGGCGTACTTTTGTCCGCTGGCGACACCACGGATGCCGGAGCGGATCTCTTCAGCGATAAAAGCGGTGGAGTAAAGCGTCAGGCCGAAGAAACCGGCCAGAAATTCAAATGAGGGCCACTCAAGCGGGCCGATGTGGTGTGGCGTATTCAGCCACTGCATGGCGGCAGACGGCAAAATCTGCCCGGCGGCGAAATACCAGAAGAACAGCTGCACCAGCAGCGGCGTATTGCGAAACAATGAGCTGTAACCGACCGCCAGCCAGCGCAGCACCCTCAGGCGGCTGTCGCGCATCGCCGTCAGTAAAAATCCCAACAGCGTGGCTGCCAGGCTCGCACAGGCGGAAAGCCACAGCGTCAGCAGGAAGCCATCCCATAACCAGCTCAGATACTGCGGCGCCAGCAGCCAGTCTGAGAGTTGTTGCAGATTCATGCCTAATCCTTGTTTTGCACCATGCGCCAAGGGCGCAGCAAGCTGCGCCCCTCCGTTCTGACTTCACGACCCCGCAGAATCAGGCCTTAGGCTGCTGATCCAGGGGTGCGATGGTGAAATCGCCGCGCGGTTGAGCCGTTTTGGTTTCCGGCCCGAACCAGCGATTGTAGATTTTCACCGCTTCGCCGTCCTTTTCCAGATTGATCAGCGTGTCGTTAACGCTGGCGGTCAGGCGATCTTCGCCTTTGGGAATGCCGACTCCCTGGTACTCTTTGGTAATGCTGAACGGCGAGATCTCGAAGTCAGCTTTCTGGGCGGCCGGCAGGTTGCCGAGCAGGCCCACCAGCTTGGCGTCATCCTGGGTGATCGCCTGCACGTTACCGTTACGCAGCGCCACGAACGCCAGCGGGGTATCGTCGTAAGAGATCACTTTCGCCGTCGGATAATGTTCGCGCAGGGTAATTTCCTGCACCGTGCCTTTGTCCGCGCCAATGCGCAGCTTTTTGATGTCTTCCGGGGTTTTCAGTACGCCTTTATGGGCGATAAATTTCTGGCCGGTGGCGAAATACGGCACGCTGAAGTTCACTTCCTTGGCGCGCTCGTCGGTAATGGTGAAGTTAGCGGCAATCAGGTCGACCTTTTTCGAGACCAGCAAAGGAATACGGTTGGCCGGGTTGGTGGCTCGCAGCTCAACCTTCACGCCCAGCGCTTTGCCGATCGCATCGGCGACATCCACATCGTAACCCACCAGCTTTTTGCTTTGCGGGTCGATATAACCGAACGGCGGATTGCTGTCGAACACCGCGATACGCACTACGCCGGCTTTCTTGATGTCGTCGAGTTTGTCCGCATGCGCGGCACCGGTGGCGAGGCTGGTCAGGCTGGCTAATAAGGTTAAGGCCAAAGCGCGATGTTTCATGGGGAGCTCCTAAGGGTTGATGTCCTGCTGGCTGCTAAGCTAGCAAGACCCACTTAGGTCAGGAAATAATATAAAAAGCTATATTTATAACCTTTTTGTCTTTAAGGGTTTTAAACAGCATAAAGGCGCAGTTTTCTGCGCCTTCAGGGGTAACTCTCGGGGGAAATTACTCTTTTTTATCGTCTTTTCCGTCGGATGACAGCAGCTTTTCCAGCGCGTCGCCACCGATATGACGGAAGTCCTGACCTTTGACGAAATAGAAGATAAATTCGCAAATGTTCTGGCAGCGGTCACCGATACGCTCGATCGAACGGGCACAGAATAACGCGGTCAGCACGCTTGGGATGGTACGCGTATCTTCCATCATGTAGGTCATCAACTGGCGTACGATGCCCTCATATTCCTGATCGACCTTCCGGTCTTCGCGGTAAATGCGGATAGCTTCATCCAAATCCATGCGCGCGAAGGCGTCCAGCACGTCGTGCAGCATCTGCACGGTATGGCGACCAAGCGACTCCAGGCTGACCAGCAGTGGCTGATGCTGGTGCGAGAATTTCTCCAGCGCGGTGCGGCAAATCTTGTCCGCCACGTCGCCGATGCGTTCCAGCTCGGAAATGGTTTTGATGATCGCCATCACCAGACGCAGGTCGCTGGCGGTCGGCTGGCGTTTGGCGATGATCCGCACGCAGGCTTCGTCAATCGCCACTTCCATCATATTGACCTTGGCGTCGCCTTCAATCACGCGCTTGGCCAATTCACCGTCCTGATTGTGCATCGCGGTGATAGCGTCGGTCAGTTGCTGTTCCACCAGCCCGCCCATGGTCAATACCTGGGTGCGGATATGCTCCAGTTCTGCGTTGAACTGGCCGGAAATGTGCTTATTTAAATTCAGGTTATCCATGATGCATCCTATCAACCATAACGGCCGGTGATGTAGTCTTCGGTCTGTTTTTTCTGTGGCGCGGTGAACAGGTTATCAGTATCACTGAACTCGATCAGTTCGCCCAGATACATAAATGCCGTGGAGTCGGAGCAACGCGCGGCCTGCTGCATGTTGTGGGTTACGATCACCACGGTGTAGTCAGACTTCAGTTCGCTGATCAGCTCTTCAATCTTACCGGTGGAAATCGGATCCAGCGCCGAGCAAGGTTCGTCCAGCAATAACACGTCCGGACGAATGGCAATGCCGCGAGCGATGCACAGACGTTGCTGCTGGCCACCCGACAGGCTGTAACCGCTCTGGTGCAGCTTGTCCTTGGTTTCGTTCCACAGCGCCGCCTTGGTCAAGGCCCACTGCACACGCTCATCCATGTCGGCACGTGACAGCTTTTCAAACAGGCGCACGCCGAAGGCGATATTGTCGTAAATCGACATCGGGAACGGCGTCGGCTTCTGGAACACCATGCCGACCTTGGCACGCAGCAGTGCGATATCCGAGTTGTCGGTCAGAATGTTCTGCCCATCCAGCAGAATGCCACCTTCGGCACGCTGCTCGGGGTAAAGCTGATACATTTTGTTGAAGGTGCGCAGCAGGGTAGATTTGCCGCAGCCGGACGGGCCGATAAACGCGGTGACCTTGTTCTTGGCGATATCCAGCGTGATGTTTTTCAGCGCATGGAATTTGCCATAGTAGAAGTTCAGATCGCGTACCTGAATTTTGCTGCTGGAAGCGTCAGTAACCATACTCATCAAGACTTCTCTCTTTTCATCAGCGCCGCCACGGCAGCGCTCAAAATTTTATGAATGCTTTTTCTTGGCGAAAACCACACGCGCCAGGATATTCAGTAGCAGTACGCACAGGGTTATCAACAGCACCCCGGCCCAGGCCAGCTCTTGCCATTCGGCGAACGGGCTCATGGCGAATTTGAAAATGGTCACCGGCAGGTTGGCGATCGGCTGCATCAGGTCAGTGCTCCAGAACTGATTCGACAGCGAGGTAAACAGCAACGGTGCGGTTTCCCCTGCGATACGCGCAATCGCCAGCAGCACGCCGGTGATGATGCCGGAGACCGAGGCTTTCAACGTGATGGCGGAAATCATGCGCCATTTCGGCGTGCCCAGCGCATAAGCGGCTTCGCGCAGCGTATCCGGCACCAGCTTCAGCATATTCTCGGTGGTACGGATCACGATCGGTACCTGCAACAGCGCCAACGCGATGATCCCGGCCCAACCGGAGAAGTGTTCCATCTTCGCCACCACGATGGTGTACACGAACAGGCCCACAACAATCGACGGTGCCGATAACAGAATGTCGTTAATAAAACGGATGACTTCCGCCAGCCAGGATTTACGGCCATATTCCGCCAGGTAAATCCCCGCCATGATGCCCAGTGGCGTACCGAACACGGTAGCCCACAGGATCAACAGGCCGCTACCGGCGATGGCGTTTGCCAGACCACCGCCCGCGGTATTCGGCGGAGGAGTCATTTCGGTGAACAGCGCCAGCGACATGCCGTCGATGCCCTTGGTCACGGTGGAGAACAGGATCCACACCAGCCAGAACAGGCCAAACACCATGGTCGCCATCGACAGGAACAGCGCCAGTCGGTTCTTCTGGCGGCGCCAGGCCTGCATTTTGCGGCGGCTTTCCAGCAGCGCTACGCTATTTTGCATATCCATAGTCGTCACGTTAGCGTCCCTCACTCTTTGCCAGGCGCATCACCATCAGCTTCGACAGCGCCAGCACGATAAAGGTGATAACAAACAGAATCAGCCCCAACTCCATCAACGCGGCGGTGTGCACGCCCGACTCCGCTTCGGCGAATTCGTTGGCCAGTGCAGAGGTGATGCTGTTGCCCGGCATATACAGTGAAGCGCTGTCGAGCTGGTAGGTGTTACCGATGATGAAGGTCACCGCCATGGTTTCCCCCAGCGCACGGCCCAAGCCGAGCATTACACCGCCAATTACGCCATTCTTGGTAAACGGCAATACGATGCGCCAAATCACTTCCCAGGTGGTGCAGCCGATGCCATAGGCCGACTCTTTCATCATCACCGGGGTTTGTTCGAACACGTCGCGCATTACGGCGGCGATATAAGGAATAATCATAATCGCCAGGATCACCCCGGCAGCCAGAATACCGATACCGAACGCCGGGCCAGAGAACAGCTCACCGACAATCGGAATGCCTGACAGCACGTCGCCGACCGGGGTCTGGAAATATTCGGCAAACAGCGGGGCGAACACGAACAGGCCCCACATGCCATAAACGATACTCGGGATCGCCGCCAGCAATTCAATGGCGATACCCAGCGGGCGCCTCAGCCAGTTTGGTGCCAGCTCGGTCAGGAACAGCGCAATGCCGAAGCTGACGGGTACGGCGATAATCAATGCGATCAGCGAGGTGACGACGGTGCCGTAGATCGGTACCAGGGCGCCGAACTGCTCAGCAGGCGCGTCCCATTCTTTGGTCCACAGGAAGGAGAAACCGAATTTCTGTATGCTCGGCCAGGAGGCGAAGATCAGCGAAACAATAATGCCGCCCAGCAACAATAGGGTAATCAGCGCCGCCAGTTTAACCAGCGCGCTGAAGATGACGTCACCATTTTTACTCGGTGCTTTAATGGTCGGCTTGTACTCAGCCATAGATCACTCTCTGTGTTAACCCTGGCAGGCCCAACCTGAATTGAGCCCTGAAAAACTGAGTGGGGCGCGCCGAATCACGCGCCCCTGCGTTGTTAGTACAGCGCTTTACCGGAACTGTCTTTTACGTTGGTTTTCCATGCTGCACGCACCTGCTCGATAACTTCGTTCGGCAGCGTGGCGTAATCCAGGTCGTTAGCCTGCTTGGCGCCGGTTTTGTACGCCCAGTCAAAGAACTTCAGAACTTCGGTGCCCTGAGCCGGGTTTTTCTGCTCTTTGTGCACCAGGATGAAGGTGGTGGAGGTGATTGGCCAGGCGTTGTCACCTTTCTGGTTAGTCAGGTCCTGGGCGAAGGTTTTGCTCCAGTCAACGCCTTTAGCGGCGGCGCTGAAGCTCTCTTCTGTTGGGCTAACCGCTTTGCCGTCGGCCGAAATCAGCTTGGTGTAGGCCAGGTTGTTTTGTTTGGCATACGCGTATTCAACGTAACCGATGGAGCCTGGCAGACGCTGTACGAATGCGGCGATGCCGTCATTGCCCTTGCCGCCCAGGCCGGTTGGCCAGTTAACGGTAGAACCTGCACCGATTTTCTCTTTCCACTGCGCGTTAGCTTTAGACAAATAGCTGGTGAACACGAAAGAGGTGCCTGAACCGTCCGCGCGACGAACAACCGCAATGTTCTGATCCGGCAGCTTGACGCCTGGGTTCAGCTTGGTGATCGCCGGGTCGTTCCATTTTTTCACGTTGCCCAGGTAGATATCACCCAGGGTTTTCCCATCCAGGGTCAGCTCACCGGATTTGATGCCCGGGATGTTAACGGCCAGCACCACGCCACCGATCACGGTAGGGAACTGGAACAGGCCATCGGCCGCCAGCTTGTCATCACTCAAAGGTGCATCGGAGGCACCAAAGTCAACGGTATTGGCGACGATTTGCTTCACGCCACCAGAAGAGCCGATGCCCTGATAGTTAACTTTGTTGCCGGTTTCTTTCTGATAAGAATCTGCCCACTTGGCATAAACCGGAGCGGGGAATGTCGCACCTGCACCGGTCAGGCTAGCAGCAGCGAACGCGGACACGGCGGTCAGGGAGAAAGTCGCTGCCACAATACTGGCGACGGTGGTACGCATCAGTTTCATAATCCCTCCTAATGGGATATTCAAAAATCGACTTTGAGTCGTTTTCATCAGAGTAAGTATTGCTGCAGGAGGGAAAATAGGACAGTTTGGTGACAGTAAAATGTACGAAATATGACAGTTATATTACAGTGAGAGCACAGATATGATTACTCTATAAAAATCAAACCATTAAACATAAAACCACTCAGTAATTAATCAATAAAAAAACCCTTTCCAACGCCGCTATCCGTTTGAATATGACAACTTTTATCTCCGCTGTAGCACTCTTGTCATATTTGATCCCGTTATGAAAAAAGCCGGCACAGTGGCCGGCTTTTAGAGATTAACAGCAGCGGATTACTCTACGGTGACAGACTTAGCCAGGTTACGCGGCTGGTCAACATCGGTGCCTTTGATCAACGCCACATGGTAAGACAGCAGCTGCAACGGCACGGTGTAGAAGATAGGGGCCACGATTTCTTCTACGTGCGGCAATGGAATGATGGTCATCCCTTCGCTGCTGACGAAACCGGCATCCTGATCGGCGAACACATACAGCTGGCCGCCACGCGCGCGAACTTCTTCGATGTTGGATTTCAGTTTTTCCAACAGTTCGTTGTTCGGCGCCACCACGATCACCGGCATATCGGCATCGATCAACGCCAGTGGGCCGTGCTTCAATTCACCGGCCGCATAGGCTTCCGCGTGAATGTAGGAGATCTCTTTCAGCTTCAGCGCACCTTCCATGGCAATCGGATACTGATCGCCACGGCCGAGGAACAGCGCGTGATGCTTGTCGGAGAACCCCTCCGCCAGCGCTTCAATGCTTTTGTCCAGCGACAGCATCTGTTCGATACGCGCCGGCAACGCCTGCAGGCCGTGTACGATTACATGCTCAACGCTTTCCGCCATGCCTTTCAGACGGCCCAAACGTGCCACCAGCATCAACAACACCGCCAACTGGGTGGTGAAGGCCTTGGTAGAGGCCACGCCAATTTCGGTCCCGGCCTTGGTCATCAGCGCCAAATCGGATTCACGCACCAGCGAAGAACCGGCCACGTTACACACCGCCAACGAACCGAGGTAGCCCAATTCCTTCGACAGACGCAGCGCCGCCAGGGTATCGGCGGTTTCGCCGGACTGCGACAGCGTGATGATCAGGCTGCCCGGACGCACGGCAGATTTGCGGTAACGGAATTCAGACGCGATCTCGACGTCGCAAGGCACACCGGCCAGAGATTCGAACCAATAGCGAGCAACCATGCCAGAGTGGTATGACGTACCGCAGGCAATGATCTGCACATGCTGCACCTTCGCCAGCAGCTCATCGGCGCGCGGTCCCAGCTCGCTCAGGTTGATTTGGCCATGGCTGAAACGCCCTTCCAGGGTGTTTTTCAGCGCCAGCGGCTGTTCGTAAATCTCTTTTTGCATGTAATGGCGGTAAGCGCCTTTATCACCGGCGTCGTATTGCACTTGAGATTCAATCTCAGGGCGTTCAACGGCGTTACCCTGTTTGTCGAAAATGTTGACGGTGCGGCGGGTCATTTCCACCACGTCGCCTTCTTCCAGGAAGATAAAGCGACGGGTCACCGGCAGCAGCGCCAGTTGGTCGGATGCCAAGAAGTTTTCACCCACGCCGCGGCCGATCACCAGCGGGCTGCCGGAACGCGCTGCCACCAGTACGCTCGGGTCGCGGCTATCCATTACCACGGTGCCGTAGGCGCCACGCAGCTGTGGGATCACGCGCTGCACCACTTCCAGCAAGCTGCCGCCCTGGCGCTGTTCCCAATGCACCAGGTGAGCAATCACCTCGGTATCGGTCTCGGAGCTGAAGTGATAGCCCCGTTCGATCAGCAATTCACGCAGCGGTTCGTGGTTTTCGATGATGCCGTTATGCACCACGGTAATGTAATCAGAAACATGCGGGTGCGCATTCGCTTCGGTAGGTTCACCGTGCGTTGCCCAGCGGGTGTGAGCAATACCGGTGCCGCCGTGCAAGGGATGTTGTTCCGCGGCTTCGGCCAGTTTATTGACCTTGCCCACGCGGCGTAAACGGTTCACGTTGCCTTCCGCATCCACCACTGCCAAACCGGCTGAGTCATAGCCACGGTACTCAAGGCGGCGTAAACCTTCCAACAGGATCTCTGCAATATCACGTTGCGCTACTGCGCCTACAATTCCACACATCAGTTGTATTCCTAATTAAACGCCTTTCGGGGCGCTTTCGATGTCTTGACCTGATTTTGCCGGTTTTTACCGTGCGTCCCCGAGCCTGTAGAGAATGGGGATTATTATGTTTTGTATTGGGCTCGTCCGCGGAGCCCAACGCAAAACACAATGCTTATTTCTTTTTCACCGGACGCTGCCAACCCTGGATGTGCACCTGCTTAACGCGGCTCAGCACCAGTTCGTCCTCGCCGATATCACGGGTAACCGTAGTACCAGCGGCGATGGTAGAGCCTTTGCCGACGGAGACCGGTGCCACCAGTTGGGTATCGGAACCAACAAACACGCCGTCGCCAATAATGGTTTTATGCTTGTTGGCGCCATCATAGTTACAGGTGATAGTACCGGCGCCGATATTCACATCGTCACCAATCTCGGCATCGCCCAGGTAGCTCAGATGGCCCGCCTTGGAACCTTTGCCCAAGCGTGCTTTTTTCATTTCGACGAAGTTGCCGACATGGGCGCCCACCGCCAGCTCTGCGCCCGGACGAAGACGGGCGAATGGCCCCACGGTGCATTCCGCTGCCAGCACCGCATCTTCCAATACGCTATACGGGCTGATCTCGCAGTCGTCGCCAATTACGCAGTTTTTCAGCACGCAGCCAGCACCGATTTTTACGCGGTCGCCCAGCTTGACCGAACCTTCAATAATCACGTTGGCATCAATAGAGATGTCGCGACCGTGCACAAGTTCCCCGCGCAGATCAAAACGCGCCGGATCCAACAGCATTACGCCGGCCAGCAGCAACTTTTCAGATTGTTCTGCCTGATAAATGCGCTCAAGTCGCGACAGCTGCAGGCGGTTATTCACGCCTTCCACTTCACTCAGGCGAGATGGATGGACCGCCTCAATTTTCTTGCCGTCGGCATGTGCCAACGCGATGATATCGGTGATATAGAACTCACCCTGCGCGTTGTCGTTGTTCAGCATCCCCAGCCAGCGCTTCAGATCGCGCCCGTTGGCCACCAGGATGCCGGTATTGATTTCATTGATCTGACGCTGGGCTTCGCTGGCATCCTTGTGCTCAACAATTCCCACCACCGTATCCTTCTCGCGCACGATACGACCGTAACCGCTCGGATCAGCCAGTTTTACGGTCAGCAGACCAATACCGCCCTGTGGCTTCGCCGCCAGCAGGCGCTGCAGGGTATCGACAGAGATCAGCGGAACGTCACCGTACAGCATCAGCACGTCTTCATCATCGGCAAAATGCGGTGCAGCCTGCTGCATGGCGTGGCCAGTCCCCAACTGCTCGGCCTGCAGCACCCAGTTCAGCGCACTGTCGGTCAGGGTCTTTTTCAGCAACTCACCGCCGTGGCCGTAGACCAAATGGACGTTTTTCGCGCCCAGTTTCATCGCGGCATCAATGACGTGCTGCACCATCGGCTTACCGGCCAATGGATGTAACACCTTGGGAAGATCGGAATACATGCGTGTTCCCTTGCCCGCGGCGAGGATCACCACACTCATTGCGCTGTTCGACATAAGCAACCTGATAACTCCATTTTGATAGACGAAAGTAGAACTCTTTAGTGACGATATTACTACATATTTCTCTTCACGAACCCGGCGCAGGCCATGGGGCACTAGGCGCGCCGCAGTTAACATTCAGATAACCCCAGTCTGGCTGGAACTGTCGGCGATCGGAGACATTTTTAGCCTCTCTCGAGGGTTATACATCACAATGCCCACTGGGTTGAAACGCTTATTTTAAAGCAAAAAAAAAGCGACCAAATAGGCCGCTTTCTTAATTTTGGTTGCGTTATGCACGCGCCAAAATGTTACATCGCTCTTCTGGTGAGCTCGATAACGCGCAGTTTTGCGATCGCTTTCGCCAGTTCCGCAGATGCCTGAGCATAGTCGACATCGCCATGAGAGCTACGGATGTGCTCTTCAGCTTTACGCTTAGCTTCCAGCGCTCTCGCTTCGTCGAGGTCCGTTCCACGGATGGCAGTGTCTGCCAACACGGTGACCACGCTCGGCTGTACCTCAAGGATACCGCCGGACAGGTAGATGAACTCTTCTTCACCGTGCTGTTTAACAATACGCACCATGCCAGGCTTGATGGCAGTCAGCAGCGGCGCATGGCCAGGGAAAATCCCCAGTTCGCCTTCGCTACCTGTCACCTGGATCTTTTGCACCAGGCCGGAAAACATATGTTTTTCCGCGCTGACTACATCCAGATGGTAAGTCATAGCCATATCACCCTCCTCTCAAGGCGTTACAGTTTCTTGGCTTTTTCCACTGCTTCTTCAATGGCGCCAACCATGTAGAACGCTTGTTCAGGCAGGTGGTCATAGTCGCCGTCCATAATGCCTTTGAAACCACGAATGGTGTCTTTCAGCGATACGAACTTGCCCGGAGAACCGGTGAAGACTTCTGCCACGAAGAACGGCTGAGACAGGAAGCGTTGGATTTTACGCGCACGGGATACGACCAGTTTGTCATCTTCTGACAGCTCGTCCATACCCAGGATTGCGATGATATCTTTCAGTTCCTGGTAGCGTTGCAGAATAGACTGCACGCCACGCGCTACATCGTAGTGCTCCTGGCCAACTACCAGCGGATCCAGCTGACGGCTGGTGGAATCCAGCGGGTCAACGGCCGGGTAGATACCCAGAGAAGCGATATTACGGCTCAGTACCACGGTTGCATCCAAGTGAGCAAAGGTGGTGGCTGGTGACGGGTCAGTCAAGTCATCCGCAGGAACGTAAACGGCCTGTACGGAAGTGATAGAACCGGTCTTGGTAGAGGTGATACGTTCTTGCAGAACGCCCATCTCTTCCGCCAGCGTTGGCTGATAACCTACCGCAGATGGCATACGGCCCAGAAGTGCGGACACTTCGGTACCGGCCAGGGTATAACGGTAAATGTTATCAACGAACAGCAGAACGTCGCGGCCTTCGTCACGGAATTTCTCCGCCATGGTCAGACCGGTCAGAGCAACGCGCAGACGGTTACCCGGTGGCTCGTTCATCTGGCCGTAAACCAGGGATACTTTGTCCAGTACGTTGGAGTCGTTCATTTCGTGGTAGAAGTCGTTACCCTCACGAGTACGCTCACCCACGCCTGCAAACACGGAATAACCGGAGTGCTCGATCGCGATGTTACGGATCAGCTCCATCATGTTTACGGTTTTACCAACACCAGCACCACCGAACAGACCAACTTTACCGCCCTTAGCGAACGGACAAATCAGGTCCATAACCTTGATACCGGTTTCCAGCAGATCCTGGGAGTTTGACAAATCTTCGTAGCTTGGCGCTGGACGGTGAATCGCCCAACGTTCTTCTTCGCCGATGTCGCCTTTCATGTCGATTGGTTCACCCAATACGTTCATGATACGGCCCAGGGTAGCTTTACCTACCGGTACTTCAATTGGGTGTTCCAGATCGTTCACTTTCAGACCGCGGCGCAGACCATCTGAGGTCCCCATCGCGATACAGCGAACTACGCCACCGCCCAACTGCTGCTGAACTTCCAGCACCAGCTTCTCGGTACCGTTTTCTACCTCAAGAGCATTGTACACTTTTGGTACGGCATCCTGAGGGAACTCGACGTCCACTACGGCGCCGATTACCTGGATAATCTTTCCAGTAGCCATCTTGAATCCTCTACGTAATTCGTAAACCTAGCTTAAACCGCGGAGGCTCCCGAAACGATCTCGGTGAGTTCCTGAGTGATGCTGGCCTGACGAGCCTTGTTGTATACCAACTGCAGCTCTTTGATCAGGCTACCGCCGTTATCGGTTGCGGCTTTCATCGCTACCATTCGTGCGGCCTGCTCGCTGGCCAGGTTTTCCACGACGCCCTGATAAACTTGCGATTCCACATAGCGGCGCAGCAAGGTATCAAGCAGCACTTTTGGATCGGGTTCATACAGGTAATCCCAAGATTTTTTCTTCAGCTCACCGTCATCGGAAGGCGGCAACGGCAGCAGCTGAATAATCTGTGGTTCCTGGGACATCGTATTGATAAATTTGTTGCTGACAATGTACAGCTTGTCCAAACGACCTTCGTCGTAGGCTTGCAGCATCACTTTCACCGGACCGATCAGTTCCGACAGGGAAGGTTTATCCCCCATGCCGGTAACCTGGGCAACCACGTTGCCGCCCACGGAACCAAAGAAAGAGGCCGCTTTAGAGCCAATCAGCGCCAAATCAACTTCAACGCCTTTTTCGGACCAGCCTTTCATCTCTGCCAACAGACGCTTGAACAGGTTGATGTTCAAGCCGCCACAGAGACCACGGTCAGTAGACACCACCAGATACCCGACGCGCTTAACGTCACGCTCATCCAGGTACGGGTGCTTATATTCCAGATTACCCAACGCAAGGTGACCAATCACTTTGCGCATGGTCTCTGCATAAGGACGGCTGGCCGCCATGCGTTCCTGCGATTTACGCATTTTGGAGGCGGCGACCATTTCCATCGCTTTAGTGATCTTTTGCGTGTTTTGCACGCTCGCGATCTTACTACGTATCTCTTTTGCGCCGGCCATCTCTGCTTCTCCTCATTGCCAGACGGCCTGCTGTCTTTCAACTGCAGGCCGCTGAGCGTTACCAGGACTGGGTTTTCTTGAAGGTCTCGAGGACGGCTTTCAGTTTGCCCTCGATCTCATCGTTGAAATTGCCAGTTTGGTTGATGTGGTTCAGCAACTCGGCATGCTCGCGGTCTGCGTAAGCAACCAGCGCGGCTTCGAAGCTCACGACTTTCGCGACTTCAACGTCGTTCAGGTAGCCACGTTCTGCGGCAAACAGCACCAGAGACTGTTGTGCGACGGACATCGGCGCATACTGTTTCTGTTTCAGCAGCTCGGTCACTTTCTGACCGTGGCTCAGCTGTTTGCGGGTCGCATCATCCAGATCGGAAGCGAACTGAGAGAACGCAGCCAGTTCACGGTACTGTGCCAGCGCGGTACGAATACCACCGGACAGTTTTTTCATGATCTTGGTTTGCGCTGCACCGCCCACACGGGATACGGAGATACCCGGGTTAACCGCCGGACGAATACCGGAGTTAAACAGGTTGGATTCCAGGAAGATCTGACCATCAGTAATCGAGATTACGTTGGTCGGAACGAACGCGGAAACGTCACCTGCCTGGGTTTCAATGATCGGCAGAGCGGTCAGTGAACCGGTTTGGCCTTTGACTTCACCTTTGGTGAAGGCTTCAACGTAGTCGGCGTTAACACGCGCAGCACGCTCCAGTAAACGGGAGTGGAGGTAGAATACGTCGCCTGGGTAAGCTTCACGACCTGGTGGACGACGAAGCAGCAGGGAAATCTGACGGTAAGCAACGGCCTGTTTGGACAGGTCATCATAAACGATCAGTGCATCTTCACCGCGGTCACGGAAGTATTCGCCCATCGCACAACCGGCATATGGCGCCAGGTATTGCAGTGCAGCGGATTCAGACGCGGTAGCAACCACAACGATGGTGTTTGCCAGTGCGCCGTGCTCTTCCAGCTTGCGCACCACGTTAGCGATGGTAGACGCTTTCTGGCCGATAGCCACGTAAACACATTTGATGCCGGAGTCGCGTTGGTTGATGATCGCATCGATAGCCAGAGCGGTTTTACCGGTCTGACGGTCACCGATCACCAGCTCACGCTGGCCACGGCCGATTGGGATCATGGCGTCGACAGATTTGTAGCCAGTTTGAACCGGCTGATCTACGGACTGACGCTCGATAACACCAGGGGCGATAGCTTCAACCGGGGAGAAACCGTCGTTATCAACCGGGCCTTTACCGTCGATAGGTGCACCCAGGGTGTTAACTACACGACCCAGCAGGCCACGGCCAACCGGAACTTCCAGAATACGGCCGGTACATTTTACCTTCATGCCTTCGGCCAGATCCGAGTACGGACCCATAACCACGGCACCTACGGAGTCGCGCTCCAGGTTCAATGCGATTGCGTAACGGTTGCCTGGCAGTGCGATCATTTCGCCCTGCATAACTTCGGCCAGACCGTGTACGCGGATGATCCCGTCGCTGACGGAAACAATAGTACCTTCATTGTGAGCTTCGCTCACCACATTGAACTGAGCAATGCGCTGCTTGATCAGTTCGCTGATTTCGGTGGAATTCAGTTGCATGCTCCAGTCCCCTTAAGACTGCAAGACGTCTGTCAGGCGTTCAAGACGACCGCGAACGCTGCCATCAATCACCATATCGCCAGCACGGATAATTACGCCGGCCAGTACAGACTTGTCAATTTTGCAATTCAGCTTAACTTTGCGTGACAGACGTTTTTCCATCGCAGCGGCAATATTAGCCTGCTGTTTGTCGCTCAGTGCGCTCGCAGAGAGCACGTCGACTTCGACGGTGGATTCCAGCAAGGCGCGCAGTTCGTTGAACTGCTGCAGCACGGCAGGAAGAACCAGTAAACGTCCATTTTCGGCCATTACACGGATAAAGTTCTGGCCATGTTCGTCGAGTTGATCGCCACATACCGCGATGAACGTCTTGGACAGCGTCTCTGGCGCCATAGCGCCAGACAGCAGTTCAGAAATCTGTTCATTGCGAGTGACATCAGCAGCAAACGCCAGCATATCTTGCCAGCGCTCTACGCTTTGATGCTCAACGGCAAAGTCAAAAGCTGCTTTGGCGTAGGGGCGAGCTACAGTTACAAATTCAGACATCAGCCCCTCCCTCCTTACAGTTCAGCGACCAGTTTATCAACGATGTCGCTGTTAGCAGCTTCATCCACGGAACGTTCGATGATCTTCTCGGCGCCGGCAATTGCCAGCATCGCGACTTGCTTACGCAACTCTTCACGAGCGCGCTTACGTTCGGCTTCGATCTCAGCCTGAGCCTGCGCCACGATTTTGTTACGTTCCTGCTCGGCTTCGGCTTTCGCTTCATCCATGATCTGAGCTTTGCGTTTGTTTGCTTGCTCGATGATCACCTGAGCTTCTGCTTTAGCAGTTTTCAGCTGGTCGGTCGCATTGGCTTGCGCTAAGTCCAAATCTTTTTTGGCACGTTCTGCAGAAGCGAGACCGTCAGCAATTTCTCCCTGACGCTTCTCGATGGCTGCCATAATCGGCGGCCATACATACTTCATGCAGAACCAGACAAACAGAACGAACGCGATGGCCTGGCCGAGGATTGTTGCGTTAAGATTCACAGCACAATGCCTCTTTAAAAGTTAATAGTGTGGTTTCAGTGTAGAGAAATTCTCTACTTACGCGACAGCGAACATCACGTACAGACCCAGACCAACAGCGATCATCGGGATGGCGTCAACCAGACCCATAACGATAAAGAACTGTGTACGCAGCAGAGGAATCAGGTCAGGCTGACGTGCAGCGCCTTCCAAGAATTTACCACCCAGGATGCCGATACCGATCGCAGCACCGATTGCCGCTAAACCCATCATCACAGCGGCAGCCATGTACAGCAGATCCATACTCAGGTTTTCCATGACAGTCTCCAGTTTGTTTCAGTTTAAAAGTGCAAGTGTTTTAAGAAAATCAGTGCTCTTCAGATGCCATCGAGAGATAGACAATCGTCAGAACCATGAAAATAAAGGCTTGAAGCGTAATGATCAGGATGTGGAAAATAGCCCAAGGCAAGCTCAGGACCCACTGTGACCACCACGGCAACAGGCCGGCAATCAGGATGAAGATCAACTCACCCGCATACATGTTGCCGAACAGTCGCAGGCCCAGTGAAACAGGCTTGGACAGCAGGCTGACACCTTCAAGGATCAGGTTGATAGGAATGAATACAGGGTGGTTGAACGGCTGCATGGTTAACTCTTTAACGAACCCACCAACGCCTTTCATTTTAATGCTATAGAACAGAATCAGGATAAATACGCCCAACGCCATCGACAGGGTGACGTTCACGTCAGCCGTAGGCACCACACGCAGTGCCGGCAGACCGAGCTGAGCACCGATGAATGGCAGGAAGTCGACCGGGATCAGGTCCATCATGTTCATCAGGAATACCCAGACAAACACCGTCAGCGCCAGCGGAGCAATTACCTTGCTCTTGCCGTGGTACATATCGCGTACGCTGCTGTCGACAAACCCGACGACCAGTTCCACTGCGGTTTGCAGCTTACCCGGTACGCCGCTGGTGGCGTTTTTGGCAACCCGGCGGAAAATCACCAGGAACAGAACCCCGAGGACAACGGAGAAAAACATCGAGTCGAGGTTAATCGACCAAAAACCAGTCCCGACCTGAAGTTGCGTCAGGTGGTGACCGATATACTCCTGTGGACTGTTGTATCCCTCTGCAGACATGATGCCTCTACCCTTATTTAGTTAATTTCGGTAACTGTTAATCACGGCGGGTGCGATAATTTGCACCGCTAACACCGCTAAATAGGTCAGGCCAAGCGGTATAAACTCCGCTTTGAACACCCCAAGCGCCACGATCAACAAAACTATGGTGATCAAGACCTTTAACCCCTCGCCGATGGCGAATGACCAGGCGACCCGACCGGGTGCCTGCGTCTGCGTCTGATGACGCAAGGCAAACAGCATAAACATGGTACTCGGCAACCAGGCTGCGAGACCGCCCGCCAGTGCCGAACCGCTCCATTCCAGGCTTTTCAGTCCGAAAGCAGCGCTGATCAGAACAAAAGTCATTAACTGCAGAAACAGTAATTTACGAGCAACTTTTCCGCTGTAAAGGGACACAGACATGACGTTTGTTCTCTCCGTACCCCAGAGGGGGTATGCTGAGTGACGTATAAAACTGTTTTTACTGATCTGAGTCAAGCAGCAAAAAACGAGCAAATTATACGGGGCATACCAACGAATTCAATCGATAAGTAGCGAAAAGGTGAACAATTATTTAAATTCCCCTATTTCAGGCTATTTTCACAAGAAAACGGTCGGAATATAGGGCGCATTAAATTGTCTGATTATTCCAGCGTTACAGTACGAAACGTCGAACCGCTCACAATAATGCCTCTTTCTGATTTATAACTCACCGACGTGTAAACCGTCTTTAGCAAATTGAGTGATCAAAAAACATTATAAATCAAAATATTACAAGTTAACCGTTCAAAAACAATCCATCTACTCGGTAAAAACCTTTTATTGACAGCTTGTCGCGTAATATTACAACAGCCAATTAACATTAGCGCCAAAGCAGAATCGTTAACTTATCGTTGCTAACGTGACTATTTCGAATTGCAATTACTCTATTGTCGCTAATTGGCGGCTATTTTTGTGTTAATAAAAAGTAAATTAACTAAAAAAACCGCCATTTGATTAGCCTGCTTACATTTACTCTAGACACTATCTTTTAATTCACGCTTATTTGATCAAAAACAAACTCAGTTTGCTTTAAGTATCACCAAATGACGTTCGCCTTCGAGTTCCGGCACCTGCAAGCGCACCACCGACTCAAGTTCGATACCTTCCGGCAGCTGCGTCAGCTCTTCATCAGGACGAACCCCTTTCAGCGCATAGAAACGCCCCTGCCCTTTCGCCGGCAAGTGATGGCACCAGGACAGCATGTCCTGCAGCGAAGCAAAAGCACGGCTGATCACGCCGTCAAACGGCGGTTCGGCCGGGAACTCCTCAACGCGGCTCTGTACCGGCTCAACGTTGGTCAGGCCCAGCTCGTGCTGCACCTGACGCAGGAAGCGCACGCGCTTGCCCAGGCTGTCCAGCAAGGTGAAATGGGAATCAGGACGAACGATCGCCAACGGAATGCCCGGCAGACCGGGGCCGGTACCTACGTCGATAAAACGGGAGCCCTGCAAATGCGGGTTTACCACGATGCTGTCGAGAATATGGCGTACCAGCATTTGCTGAGGATCGCGCACCGAGGTGAGGTTATAAGCCTTGTTCCACTTGTCCAGCATGCCGACATAGCCTAGCAATTGCTGTTTTTGCTGATCGGGAAGCGCAATGCCTGCTGCAGTGAGCAGCGAGTCTAATTTTTTCTGCACAACGGGTCCTCTGACTGGCGCGGAACGACGAGCCAAATTGGGGCTGGCCAAGAAGCCAAGCATGATAATTCAGGCACGGGACGATGTCAGCGACCGTTTGTCTACTTGATAGACAAACGGTCGCACAAAAACAAGATTTATGCGCTGCGGCGCAGCAAACCCTGCTTTTTCAGCCAGATCAGCAAAATTGAGATCGCCGCCGGTGTGATGCCGGAGATGCGTGAAGCCTGGCCGATCGAGTTCGGCTTATGGTCATTCAATTTGGCAATCACTTCATTCGACAAGCCGGAAACTTGCTGATAATCGAGATCCAACGGCAGCACGGTGTTTTCGTTACGCTGTTGTTTTTCGATCTCTTCCTGCTGACGAGCGATGTAGCCTTCGTATTTTACCTGGATCTCAACCTGCTCTGCAGCCTGGGTATCGGCCAACGGCGGCGCAAATGCGGCTACGGAGGTCAGCTGTTGGTAATCCATTTCAGGGCGACGCAGCAACTCTTCGCCATTCGCTTCACGCGACAGCGGCGCTTTCAGCAGTACGTTGACCTGATCGACATTCTCCGCATGCGGGTGCATCCAGATGTCGCGCAGGCGCTGACGTTCTTGTTCGATGTGTTCCAGCTTTTCGCTAAAGCGCGCCCAGCGGGCATCGTCCACCAGACCCAGTTCGCGGCCTTTTTCGGTCAGGCGCAGATCGGCATTGTCTTCGCGCAGCATCAGGCGGTATTCGGCGCGTGAAGTGAACATGCGATACGGTTCTTTGGTACCCAGGGTACTGAGATCGTCCACCAGCACGCCGAGGTAAGCCTGATCGCGACGTGGTGACCAGCCTTCATCTTCGTTGGCATAACGTCCGGCATTCAGACCGGCCAGCAGGCCCTGTGCAGCGGCTTCTTCGTAGCCGGTGGTGCCGTTAATCTGACCGGCGAAGAACAAGCCTTGGATAAATTTGCTTTCCAGCGTCGGTTTTAAATCGCGCGGATCGAAGAAATCATACTCGATGGCATAACCCGGACGAACGATGCGGGCATTCTGCATCCCTTCCATCGAACGAACGATCTGCATCTGTACGTCAAACGGCAGGCTGGTGGAAATGCCGTTAGGGTAAATTTCGTTGCTGGTCAGGCCTTCTGGTTCAAGGAAGATCTGGTGAGCGTTACGATCGGCAAAGCGCATGACTTTGTCTTCGATCGATGGGCAATAGCGTGGGCCGATCCCTTCGATGATCCCGGCATACATCGGGCTGCGATCGAGGTTATTGCGGATCACGTCATGGGTTTTTTCGTTGGTATGGGTGATGTAGCACGCCATTTGCTCCGGGTGTTGCCCGGCATTGCCCATAAACGAGAACACCGGGATCGGTGTATCACCGTGTTGCGGCGTCAGAACGCTGAAATCGATAGTGCGTGCATCGATACGCGGTGGCGTACCTGTTTTCAAGCGATTAACGCGCAAAGGCAATTCACGCAGGCGCTGTGACAACGAGATCGACGGAGGATCCCCGGCGCGGCCTCCGCTGTAGTTTTCCAGACCGATATGGATCTTGCCATCCAGGAAGGTGCCGACGGTCAGTACCACCGCTTTGGCACGGAACTTCAGCCCCATTTGGGTTACCGCACCGACAACGCGATCGTTTTCCACAATCAGATCTTCAACCGGCTGCTGGAAGAGAGTCAGGTTCGGCTGGTTCTCCAGGGCGGTGCGTACAGCCTGGCGATACAGTACGCGGTCAGCCTGGGCACGAGTGGCTCGCACCGCCGGGCCTTTGCTGGCGTTTAGTATCCTAAACTGGATGCCGGCATGGTCAATCGCCGTGGCCATCAGGCCGCCAAGTGCATCAATTTCCTTAACCAGATGCCCTTTACCAATACCGCCAATCGCCGGGTTGCAAGACATCTGCCCCAGCGTATCGATATTGTGCGTCAATAATAAAGTCTGACGCCCCATGCGTGCCGCAGCCATTGCGGCTTCGGTACCGGCATGGCCACCACCGATGATGATGACGTCAAATTGCTCTGGATAAAACATGGAACTGCACCTCGCCGTATTGCGAACGATCGTTGTTTGCCCTGGGGAGGGCGATTCTACTCAAGTTTAGTCGATCGACCAAGTGGTCAGGATCGTCGGTAATTAAAAGAAGATCTTTTTTATTTAAAGATCTCTTTATTAGATCTCTTATTAGGATCGCGATCTTCTGTGGATAAGTGACTATTCGTGATTGAGATCAGCGGATTAAGGAGGATCGTTAGCTGTGAATGATCGGTGATCCTATAGCTTATAAGCTGGGATCTAAATGGCATGTTATGCACAGGTCAAAAAGAGACCTAAGGTTGTTATTGGGATAACTACCGCTTTTACCCTGCTTTTAAGCATAGTTATCCACAATCGTTCGGGTGATCTTTGAACAAATTAGAGTAAATTAATCCAATTTTTCACCCATTCCTCTGCCGGATCCTCAGGAATTTCGTGTTCAGTCACGTCGATCTCGAGCCGATCGCCGATCCTTTTCGCCCCGCGAGCGATCAGAAGATCGTCGATCCGTTGGATCGCACCACAGAAAGTATCGTATTCCGAGCTGCCCAAACCGACTGCGCCGAACTGTACCTGGGATAAGTCAGGAAGCTGTTCTTCTATTTGTTCCAGCAGCGGTTGCAGGTTATCCGGTAAATCGCCGGCACCGTGGGTAGAAGACACCACCAGCCAGCGCCCGGACAGGGTCAGTTCATCCAATTCAGGGCCGTGCAGGGTTTCGGTCGTAAAGCCCGCAGCTTCCAGTTTTTCAGCCAAGTGCTCGGCTACGTACTCGGCGCTGCCAAGCGTACTGCCACTGATCAGAGTAATGTCTGCCATGAAATGAATGATCCCAGCCTTCTCAAAGTGGCAGCATTGTACGCTGTGAATCGGCTGGGATCTACCTGTGGATAATATGGGTATAGTAATTAATTGGCTAGGGCGTGATGGTACGCATGATGGGGTTCTGCAGCGAGATCAGCGTTTCGGTGGACTGGATCTCGTCAATGGTCTGGATCTTGTTGATAAGTACCTGTTGCAACGCATCTATTGAGCGGCACATCACTTTGATAAACACGCTGTAGTGGCCGGTGGTGTAGTAAGCCTCAACCACTTCCTCCAGGCTTTCGAGCTTTTTCAGTGCCGAAGGATAGTCTTTAGCACTCTTTAATATAATGCCGATAAAACAGCAGACATCGTAACCCAGGCGTTTGGGGTTCACGTCAACCCGTGCGCCGGTGATGATACCGGCCTGCTTCATCTTTTCTACTCGCACATGAATGGTACCGGGACTGACGGCAAAGTTCTTGGCCAGTTCGGCATAAGGCGTGCGGGCATTTTCCATCAAAGCGTTAAGAATGCCGCGATCGAGATTATCGATCTGATAATTTTCAGCCATTTAATCCCCCACTAATTGCTGATTGTTGAATTATTACCGCATCAAAATGAACGATTAAAAGTGAAAAGGCAATATTGATTAGCGGATATTGAATTACGGTGCCGTTCTGTTGCTTAATCGTTGGCAACAGAGACAGGTTTATAAGAGATACGGCAATGAAAAAACAGTTTATTCAAAAACAACAACAAATCAGCCTGGTTAAATCCTTCTTCTCACGCCAGCTGGAACAGCAGCTTGGCCTGATCGAAGTGCAGGCGCCGATCCTCAGCCGCCTGGGTGACGGTACCCAGGATAACCTGTCAGGCAGTGAGAAAGCGGTGCAGGTAAAGGTCAAAACCCTGCCGGAAGCCACCTTCGAAGTGGTGCACTCACTGGCGAAATGGAAACGTAAAACGCTGGGCAGCTACGATTTTGGCGCCGGTGAAGGCCTGTATACCCATATGAAAGCATTGCGTCCTGATGAAGATCGCCTGAGCGCGATCCATTCGGTCTACGTCGATCAATGGGACTGGGAGCGGGTGATGGGGGATGGTGAGCGCAGCCTGGATTACCTGAAAAGCACCGTGAGCAGTATTTATGCGGCGATTAAGGCCACTGAAGTCGAAGTGAGCCGCGAATATGGCTTAACGCCGTTCCTGCCAGAGCAGATTCATTTTGTTCACAGTGAAACCCTGTTGCAACGCTACCCGGAACTGGATGCCAAAGGCCGTGAGCGGGCGATTACCAAAGAGCTGGGCGCGGTATTTCTGATCGGGATCGGCGGTAAGCTGTCGCACGGCAAATCACACGATGTCCGTGCGCCGGATTATGATGACTGGACGACACCGGCGGCAGAAGGGCTGGCAGGTTTGAACGGCGATATTCTGGTCTGGAACCCGGTATTGCAGGATGCCTTCGAGCTTTCTTCTATGGGGATTCGCGTTGACGCCAGTGCGCTGAAGCGCCAGTTGGCACAAACCGGCGATGAAGATCGTCTGGCGCTGGAGTGGCATCAGTCATTGCTGCGTGGCGATATGCCGCAAACCATCGGTGGCGGTATCGGCCAGTCACGCCTGGTGATGCTGTTGCTGCAACTGTCGCACATAGGTCAGGTGCAGTGTGGCGTGTGGTCACCGCAAGTGCGTGACGCGGTCGAAGGGCTTCTGTAACAATCAGCGCCGCCAGCGGCGCATCAAGCGGCTTTTTAACCCGGTATCAAAGCGCCAGATATGATCGAAGATGCGCATGATGCCGGGTTTGCCATAGCTGGACATCGCCACCGCGTGAAAGCGCTGCTGGTGGTTCTGCTGCTGCTGTTTGACCTTCTTTATGACCTCCTCCGGCAACCGCTGGGCAATAAAGTCAGAAATGATCACCGCATCCGCGTCGAACCAGCCGCTCTCCGCCATTTTACTCACCGTGGCGTTCAGGCAGGCTGCCAGATCGGTGCCGCCGCGAAACTGCTGACCGAGAAAACGCACTGCCTGTTCAATTCCGCTGGCGGCCGTAAGCTCGTAATGCACTATCTGGTTGGCAAACAGCATGATGTAGCAGCGGCGATTATCCGCCAGCGCAATGCGCAGCAGCGCCAGACAAAACGCCTTGGCGCACTGCTCATTGAACCCACCCATGGAGCCTGAGGTATCGACACAGACGATAAACGGGCCGCGTGGCTGCTGATCCTGCTGCTGGTGGGTGACCTGCCGGATCGTTATCTGTTCCTGCCAGACATCGCCCTGCAGGCGGTAGCTCAATAACTGCTTTTCCAGCAGGCGCCGGTAAAACTCAAATTCCAATTCTTCGATACCCAGCGTGACCAACTCAGGCGGCAGCAGGCGCAGAATATCGTCGCTCTGATGAATACCGCTGACCTCTTCCGGCAGCGTGGCGGGTACCTGCACCATGACGCGAAACGGCTCTGGCAAAGCATCCTGTTGCTGTACCGCTTTGGCCTGATAGCTGCGCCCAAGCTGCTGCGCCAGCTTTTTCAGCTCCGGCTGTCGCTGCAGGAAGTTGCCGTATTCCACCAGCCGTTGATAATCGCCGCGCTGAAGATGGCCTTTGCTCATGTCCCACAGTCGCCCGGCGGCGGTGTCGTTTTCCGACAGCAGCGGTTCCAGCGCCCCACTCAGTGCCAGACGCTCCTGCAGCTCTGCCATCAGCTGTTCGCGTTCCTGTTCCAGCAACTGGTGATGCATCATGGTGGCCTGCAGCGTCAGGCTGATACGCCAGCGTTGTAAAAACAGGGTCTGGAAACTGTCGTCCAGCGGATGATTGGGCAGATCGGCGGCATCCACCAGCGAGCGAGCCTGCTCATAGAAAGGAGAAACCAGCTGGCGCAGCAGGTCCAGAGTGTCATTGAGGTTATGAAAGAACTGGGTATTGTTCTCTAACTGGCACTGTTGATAGCGGTAAAATTCTTGCGCCAGCGCAGGTGGCACCATGGCTTCATGCAGACGCTGTTTCAGTTGTAGCTTCCAGCGCGGCAGGTCGCGATCCAGCGCCCGGCGGATCGCCGGAAACTTCTTGAAGAAAATCGACAGCTGCGGGGCCGCCAGCATACCGATGATCATCTCCTCGATCAGTTCACCTTCGGTGATCGCCAGCAGCAGATCGAGCGTTTCCAGGCTGAGCATGCTTACTGACCGCGCATCTGCTGGTGCTGCTGTTTGATTTGTTCCGCCACCTGCAACAGGCTGGCCTCAATTTTTGCCAGCCTGGCGGCCGGGGTAAACAGGCAGGGCTGATGCTGACTGAACAACCGACGCTGTTCCGCCAGACGCTGAGCCAACTGGTCCATTTCGTCGAGCATTGCCTGAGGCGTTCCCCCGGTCTTTATACCTGGCAGGGCCAGCAGCGAAGGCTGACGACTGACGTCCAGTACCGTCAGATGCAGTTTTTCGTCCACTTCCAGATCGATCTGCTGGGCAAAGCCGATGCCGTTCAGTTTGGCGCGTACGTCGCCGCCTTTTTGCAGCCAGTTTTCCAGTACGCTGTTTTCAATACTCAGATGGTTGACCTGAATATCATGCAGCTGCAGCGGTTTTTGCAGCAACAGTGTCAGGGGGCCGGTGCCGAGCGGCGTGGCCAGGGCAAACTGCGGCTTTCGGCTGAACATGCCGCCTTTTTTTACCAGTGTGATCGCCTGACTGTCGCTCTGCTGTTGTTGGTGCTGCAGCCAGCGGGTGTGGATCTGTTGCAGCTGGATCAGCAGCGTTTGCTGTTGGTAGGCCGACTCGTTCAGCAACTGCTCTACTTGCTGCTGCAGCAGTTTTAGCGAGGTGAGATCGTGCCACAGGCAGTCTTTCAGCAGCAGCAGGTCGATCGGGGCCACGGCGTCGCGACCACTGAAAAAGGCGCAGGCCTGCAACAGGCGCAATGCCTTTTTCCATCGGCGATCGGAAACGTAAGGAGCATGGTCCAGCGCATCCAGCCGCTGACGCAGTTGGAATATCAGTTCGAAGCAGCTTTCAGGCAGCTTGATTTTGTCGATCTGCGATTGCCACTGATGATACTCCTCGTCGGTGATGCTCAGGGCTTCCGGCACCGGGTTTTCATTCTCGTTCTGGCGGCTGACCAGCAACGAGCGAAAGTTCTGCTTGTCCTGCACTTTGTCCAGCCACAGGCGTATCAGCATGCGGTCGTACAACGCTTCCAGGCTGCTGTCGGCTTCCGGCAGTTCGTTGGAGGCGGTGACCAACAGCCGCAGGGGGATCGGTTCCTCCGCGTTGCCGTTACGGAAGCGACGTTCGTTGATCGCGGTCAGCAGGGTATTGAGGATTGCCGGGCCGGCTTTCCAGATCTCATCCAGAAATACGATTTCCGCTTCGGGCAGGTAGCCGGCGGTCAGGCGCTGATAGCGGCCTTCGTCTTTTAACGCCTGGATGGATAACGGGCCGAACACCTCTTCCGGCGTCGAGAAGCGCGTCATCAGGTATTCAAAGGAGCGCGCATGGCGAAAGGCGAATTTTAACCGGCGTGCAATCAGGCTTTTGGCAATGCCCGGTGGACCGAGCAGGAACACGCTTTCACCGCTGAGCGCCGCCAGCAGACACAGGCGAATGGCTTCCTGACGTTCATAAAGACCGCTCTCCAGCGCGCTGCTGAGGCGGGAAATCCGTTCTGCAAGAAGTGATGATGGCGCCATATTATTGTCGTGTTGTCCGAGAGTTAGCCAATCTTGGTGGATAATCCGATGATAAACCACCATTATTTTTAATGGTATAGCTTGTTGATTAGTAAAATCTTTCTATTATCAAAAGAGCGGCCGGTTCACATTTTGTTTATTTTTTGGGTCTGATATAAGAGTAGGCAAGCAGTATAAATCGTGCATACTGTGCGCCTTTTAGTGGGCGTAACGGATCTTAGAGCCCGTATCTCTGGCTGATGCGGATGCATCGCTAACGGATGTTCTAATAAAGAAACGAATTATGAGCACAGAGCATAAACAGTCCTTATCGGCGGTAACCCTGGCGGCAATTGGGGTGGTTTACGGTGATATCGGCACCAGTCCTCTCTATACTCTCAGAGAGTGTTTCTCCGGCCATTACGGCTTCGATGTTCGTCCAGACGTAGTTTTCGGCTTCCTGTCGCTGATTTTCTGGATGCTGATCATCATTGTTTCCCTTAAATACCTCACTTATGTCATGCGGGCAGATAACGCCGGCGAAGGCGGGATCCTGACGCTGATGTCGTTAGCCGGGCGTAATACTTCAGCGCGCACTACCGCAGTGTTGGTGATCCTGGGCCTGATTGGCGGCAGCTTCTTCTATGGCGAGGTGGTGATCACCCCGGCGATATCGGTGATGTCCGCGATAGAAGGGTTGGAAATCGCCGCTCCGTCGCTCGATGGCTATATCGTTCCTCTGTCGATACTGGTGCTGACGCTGCTGTTCGCCATCCAGAAACACGGTACCGGCAGCGTCGGTAAGCTCTTTGCACCGGTGATGCTGCTGTGGTTTATCGTCCTGGCGGTGCTGGGGGCGCGCAGCATTATGGCTAACCCGGAAGTGTTGCAGGCGTTGAACCCGAAATGGGCGCTGAACTTCTTTATTGAATATAAGAAGGTTTCGTTCTTTGCGCTGGGTGCGGTGGTGCTGTCGATTACCGGCGTTGAGGCGTTGTACGCCGATATGGGCCACTTCGGCAAATTCCCTATTCGCCTGGCCTGGTTCACCGTGGTGCTGCCTTCACTGGTGCTGAACTATTTTGGCCAGGGCGCTCTGTTGCTGAAAAATCCGGAGGCGATCAAGAACCCGTTCTTCCTGTTGGCGCCGGACTGGGCGCTGATCCCGCTATTAATTCTGGCGACGCTGGCCACGGTTATCGCCTCGCAGGCGGTGATCTCCGGCGTGTTCTCCCTGACCCGTCAGGCGGTGCGCCTGGGTTACCTGTCGCCAATGCGCATCATCCATACGTCTGAAATGGAATCCGGCCAAATCTACATTCCGGTGATCAACTGGACGCTGTATATCGCGGTGGTGCTGGTGATTGTCGGTTTCGAACACTCCAGTAATCTGGCGGCGGCCTACGGCATCGCCGTGACCGGCACCATGGTGCTGACCAGTATTCTGGTGACGTCGGTGGCGATTAAAAACTGGCACTGGAATCGCTTCTTCGCCGTCGGCATTCTGGTTGTCCTGCTGATTATCGACATCCCGATGTTCTCCGCCAACGCCCTGAAACTGTTCTCGGGGGGGTGGCTGCCGCTGATGTTGGCGCTGGTGATGTTCATCATCATGACCACCTGGAAGAGCGAACGTTTCCGACTGCTGCGCCGCATGCACGAGCACGGCAATTCCCTGGAGGCGATGATCGCCTCACTGGAAAAATCGCCACCGGTGCGGGTGCCTGGCACCGCGGTCTTTATGTCACGCGCCATCAACGTGATCCCTTTTGCGCTGCTGCATAACCTAAAGCACAACAAGGTGCTGCACGAACGCGTGGTGCTGTTGACGTTGCGTACCGAGGATGCACCTTACGTTCACAACGTGCGGCGAGTGACCATCGAACAGCTGTCACCGACCTTCTGGCGGGTGGTGGCCAGCTATGGTTGGCGTGAAACGCCGAACGTTGAAGAAGTGTTCCACCGCTGCGGGCTGGAAGGGCTGCCGTGCCGGATGACGGAAACCTCGTTCTTTATGTCGCACGAGTCGTTGATCCTGACCAAACGGCCGTGGTACCTGTTCCTGCGCGGCAAGCTGTTTATTGCATTGAGCCGCAATGCGCTACGTGCGCCGGACCAGTTTGAGATCCCGCCTAATAGGGTGATCGAGCTGGGAACCCAGGTCGAGATTTAACTCCCCCTCAAGGGCTCAGCCACCGCTGGGCCCTTTCTGTTTAACCCCGTCATACTTGAAGCTGCCTCTTTGTTGGCTGCACCAGCTCATCCCGGTCACATAGTGGATTATGCTCCCGGGAATTCGCAGGCTTGCCGCCGCGATGCAACGTCAATTATTTAGGGTATCTGTTCTCGGTAACACGAGCGAAACGTTTCGATGACGATCACACTTCTGCATTATCCCGGTTGCCTTCTACTGACGTTTTTTTAAACTCCAGACACAAGCGAAACGTTTCGCTGGCGGAATGAGAAGAACAAGATGAAAAAAGGCGTGTTGTTGAATGCTGATGTCTCTGCCGTGGTTTCCCGTCTCGGTCATACCGATCAGATAGCTATCGGCGATGCCGGGCTGCCTATTCCGGCGGCCACACAGCGCATCGATTTGGCGCTGACTCAGGGGGTGCCGACTTTTCTACAGGTACTCGAGGTCGTGACGCAGGAGATGCAGGTCGAAAGCGCCATTCTGGCGGAAGAGATCGTTAAGCAAAATCCACAGCTTCATAGCGCGTTATTGGCTCAGCTGACCGAACTTGGCCAACGCCAGGGGAAGAGCATCAGCCTGAGCTATATCAGCCACCAGGCTTTTAAAGCACAAACGGAACACTGCCGTGCGGTGATCCGCAGCGGGGAATGTTCGCCCTACGCGAACGTGATCCTTTGCGCCGGCGTAACTTTCTGAGGCACCTATGCAACCTTTACTGCAACTGAAAGGGATCGATAAAGCCTTTCCCGGCGTGAAGGCGCTTTCCGGCGCTGCGCTCAGCGTGTACCCGGGCAAGGTGATGGCGCTGGTGGGTGAAAACGGCGCCGGGAAATCCACCATGATGAAGGTGCTGACCGGCATTTATAACAAAGACGCCGGCAGTCAGTACTTTCTCGGAAAAGAGGTGGCGTTCAACGGCCCAAAGGATTCGCAGGAAGCGGGCATCGGCATCATCCATCAGGAACTGAACCTGATCCCGCAATTAACCATTGCGGAGAACATCTTCCTCGGGCGTGAGTTCGTTAACCGTATCGGCCGCATCGACTGGAAGCGGATGTATGCCGAAGCAGACAAACTGCTCGCACGACTGAACCTGAGTTACAGCAGCCACCGGCTGGTGGGGGAACTGTCGATCGGCGATCAGCAAATGGTGGAAATCGCCAAGGTGCTGAGCTTCGAATCGAAAGTCATCATTATGGATGAGCCGACGGATGCGTTGACCGATACCGAGACGGCCTCTTTATTTAAAGTGATCAATGAACTGAAGGCCGAAGGGCGAGGGATTGTTTACATCTCCCACCGGCTGAAAGAGATTTTTGAAATTTGCGATGACGTCACGGTGTTTCGTGACGGGCAGTTTATCGCCGAGCGTCCGGTCAGTGAGCTGCAGGAAGATTCGCTGATAGAAATGATGGTCGGCCGCAAGCTGGAAGAACAATACCCGCGCCTCAACCAGTCGCGCGGTGAAAAACGGCTGGAGGTCAGTCAGGTTTCCGGTCCGGGTGTGCATGACGTCAGCTTTACGTTATACCGTGGCGAAATTCTTGGCGTCGCCGGGTTGATGGGGGCCGGGCGAACCGAGCTGATGAAAATTCTCTACGGGGCAGCACCGCGCAAGGCCGGCACGGTCAGCCTCGATGGCCGCCAGGTTGTCACTCATTCTCCACAGGACGGTTTGGCGAACGGCATTGTGTATATCTCCGAAGACCGCAAGCGCGATGGTCTGGTGTTGGGGATGTCGGTGAAGGAAAACATGTCGTTGACCGCGCTGCGCTATTTCAGCCGTGCCGGCGGCAGCCTGAAACAGGCCGAAGAACAGCAGGCGGTGGGGGATTTCATCCGCTTGTTCAATATCAAGACGCCGTCGATGGAACAGCCCATTGGCCTGCTCTCCGGCGGCAATCAGCAAAAAGTGGCAATCGCCCGCGGCCTGATGACGCGGCCAAAGGTGTTGATCCTCGATGAACCGACACGCGGTGTTGATGTCGGTGCCAAAAAAGAAATCTATCAGTTAATTAACCAGTTCAAGCAGGAAGGTCTGAGCATCATTCTGGTGTCGTCGGAAATGCCGGAGGTCATGGGCATGAGCGACCGCATTCTGGTGATGCACGAAGGACACCTTAGCGGCGAGTTCCCGATTGAACAGGCCACCCAGGAAGCGTTGATGGCTGCGGCCGTTGGCAAGCAATACGGCGTAAAGCAGGAGTAATCAGATATGAGTTCCCAGAGTGTGGCAAAGCGCTGGTTCAGTAAAGAGTGGCTGTTAGAGCAAAAATCACTGATTGCTCTGCTGGTGCTGATCGCCGTGGTCTCTTCAATGAGCCCAAATTTCTTCACCCTAAATAACCTGTTCAATATTCTGCAGCAAACCTCTGTTAACGCCATTATGGCGGTGGGGATGACGCTGGTGATCCTCACTTCCGGCATCGATTTGTCAGTGGGATCGCTACTGGCGTTAACTGGTGCGGTAGCGGCATCGATCGTGGGCTTTGAAGTTAACGCGGTGGTGGCCGTGGCGGCGGCACTGGCATTGGGGGCTGCGGTCGGCGCCTGTACCGGGGTGATCGTTGCAAAGGGCAAGGTGCAGGCATTTATTGCGACCCTGGTGATGATGCTGCTGTTGCGCGGCGTCACCATGGTGTACACCAACGGCAGCCCGGTGAACACCGGCTTTACCGACGTGGCCGATACTTTCGGCTGGTTCGGTATCGGCCGGCCGCTGGGCGTACCAACCCCTATCTGGATCATGGCGATCGTCTTTATCGCTGCGTGGTACATGCTGCACCATACCCGTCTGGGCCGCTATATTTATGCTCTGGGCGGCAACGAGGCGGCGACCCGCCTGTCCGGTATCAGCGTCGATAAAGTGAAGATTATCGTTTATTCGCTTTGTGGTTTGTTGGCGGCGTTGGCGGGCGTGATCGAAGTGGCGCGCCTGTCTTCCGCGCAGCCGACCGCCGGCACCGGCTATGAGTTGGACGCCATTGCCGCAGTGGTGCTGGGCGGTACCAGCCTGGCCGGCGGCAAGGGCCGCATCGTTGGTACCTTGATCGGGGCGCTGATCCTTGGCTTCCTGAACAACGGATTGAATTTACTGGGTGTTTCTTCTTACTACCAAATGATCGTGAAGGCAGTGGTGATACTGCTGGCGGTTCTGGTAGAGAACAAAAGCAACAAATAACCTCCCCCTACAGGAATCACGATGATGAAAATGAAAAAACTGGCAATTTTGGCTTCAGCCTTCGCACTGAGCGCCACCCTGAGCGCTAACGCGCTGGCGAAAGACACCATTGCGCTGGTGGTTTCCACGCTGAACAACCCGTTCTTTGTCTCAATGAAAGAGGGGGCGCAGCAGGAAGCCAACAAGCTGGGTTACAACCTGGTGGTGCTGGATTCGCAGAATAACCCGGCGAAAGAGCTGGCTAACGTGCAGGATCTGATGGTGCAGGCGCCTAAGCTGCTGCTGATTAACCCAACCGATTCCGATGCGGTCGGTAACGCCATCAAGATGGCCAATCAGGCCAAGATCCCGGTCATCACCCTGGACCGCGTGGCGAGCAAGGGCGAAGTGGTCAGCCATATCGCTTCGGATAACCGCGTTGGCGGCAAAATGGCCGGTGATTTCATTGCCAAAAAAGTGGGCGCAGACGCTAAAGTGATCCAACTGGAAGGGATCGCCGGTACCTCCGCTGCCCGTGAGCGTGGCGAAGGCTTTAAACAATCACTGGATCAGAACAAATTCAAACTGCTGGCCAGCCAACCGGCAGATTTCGACCGTACCAAAGGCCTGAACGTGATGCAGAACCTGCTGACCGCTCACCCTGATGTGCAGGCGGTGTTTGCCCAGAACGATGAAATGGCGCTGGGCGCCCTGCGTGCGCTGCAAACCGCCGGTAAAACCGACGTGGTCGTGGTAGGCTTCGACGGCACTGCCGACGGCGTGAAAGCGGTTGAAGGCGGCAAGCTGGCGGCTACCGTCGCGCAGCGTCCGGATCAGATCGGCGTGATCGGCGTAGAAACTGCCGATAAAGTGCTGAAAGGCGAGAAAGTGTCGGCTACCATTCCGGTGGATTTGAAACTGGTCACCCAATAAGTCATACCAGCGCCATCAAAACGGGGCGTTTATGATGGCGCGTAATTCAGGAATCAATGCGATGGCAACAGGTAAGCTGGTGGTTCTGGGCAGTATCAATGCCGACCATATCCTTAATATTGAGCAGTTTCCTCGCCCGGGCGAAACGGTGATCGGGAAACAGTATAAAGTGGCGTTTGGCGGCAAAGGCGCAAACCAGGCGGTGGCGGCTGGGCGCAGCGGTGCTGATATCGCTTTTATCGCCTGCGTGGGTGCCGATGACATCGGTGAACGCGTGCGTCAGCAACTGGCGAGCGATCGCATTGATACCCAACCGATAGAAGCCATTACCGACAGCACCACGGGCGTCGCGCTGATTTTCGTTAATGCGGAAGGCGAGAACGTGATCGGCATCGATGCGGGTGCCAATGCCGCAGTGACCCCCGATTATCTTGCACGTTATCAGCAAAAGGTTATCGACGCCGACGCGTTGCTGATGCAGCTCGAGTCTCCGTTGGAAACCGTTATCGCAGCCGCCAGCCTGGCGAAACAGCATCAGACGCAGGTTATCCTTAACCCGGCACCTGCTCGTGAGCTGCCGGACGATCTACTGGCGACTATCGATATGATTACGCCAAACGAAACCGAAGCTCAGCGCCTGACCGGTATTGCGGTCAATGACGATAATGATGCCGCGCGTGCCGCTCAGGCGTTGCACGATAAAGGTATCGCAACGGTGATCATCACCCTTGGTAGCCGTGGCGTGTGGCTGAGTGAGAACGGCAACGGCAAATTGGTACCCGGTTTCAAGGTTAAAGCGGTCGATACTATCGCCGCTGGCGATACCTTCAACGGAGCGCTGGTCACGGCGTTGCTGGAAGGCAAAAACATGGCGGATGCGGTGCGCTTTGCTCATGCAGCAGCGGCAATTGCGGTGACCCGTCCCGGCGCCCAACCTTCCGTGCCCTGGCGCGAAGAGATTGACGCCTTCTTGCAGCAGCAGGAGTAACCCCCTTGGCCACCATGAAAGATGTCGCCCGCCTGGCGGGTGTTTCAACCTCGACGGTTTCGCACGTCATTAATAACAATCGCTTTGTCAGCGACAGCGTGCGAGCCAAAATCATGGCGGCCATAGAACAACTGAACTATGCGCCTTCCGCCCTGGCGCGCAGTCTCAAATTGAATCAGACGCGAACCATCGGCATGCTGGTCACTTCCAGCAACAACCCTTTTTATGCTGAGGTGGTGCGTGGCGTCGAGCGCAGTTGTTATGAACGTGGCTACAGTTTGATCCTGTGCAATACCGAAGAAGATGCTGCGCGCATGAACCGCAATATGGAGACGCTGCTGCAAAAGCGCGTCGACGGTTTGCTGTTGATGTGTACCGAAAACCATCGGCCATCGCAGGATGCGTTGAGTCGCTACCCGTCTCTACCAATAGTGATGATGGACTGGGCGCCGTTCGAAGGGGCTAACGACATCATCCAGGACAACTCTTTGTTGGGCGGCGAGATGGCGACCGATCATCTGATCGCTCGCGGGTATCGCAAAATCGCCTGCATCGCCGGCCCGCAGGATAAAACCACGGCACGCCACCGACTGGAAGGTTACCGCAGTGCCATGCAGCGTGCTGGGCTGGCGATCCTGCCGGGGTATGAAGTGCACTGCGATTTTGAATTTGAAGGCGGTGTCATCGCCATGAAACAGCTGTTGGCCTTGGCTGAGCCACCCCACGCGGTGTTCGCCGGTAACGACGCGGTCGCGGTGGGGGCTTACCAGGCGTTGTATCAGGCTGGGTTATCGGTACCGCAGGACATGGCGGTGATGGGTTACGACGATATCGAACTGGCCAAATACCTTGCGCCGCCGCTAAGCACCATTCATCAACCTAAAGATTCGCTGGGCGAATTGGCGATCGATGCGTTGATCAACCGCCTGCAGAATCCGGAACGTGAAGCTCAGGTTCTGGTACTGACCCCTGAGCTGGTGGAACGCGCTTCTGTTGGCCGCCGCTAGCGAGTAGCTTCGGCTTCTTTCTTGCTGTCACGGCCACTGATCAGGTTACGGCCGTCCTTCCTTTTTAACAGCATAAAGACAAACGCTGAGGCCAGGGTGACAATCCCCATGGTAATAAAGGTGTAGTGGAAGTGATCGACCATGGTGCCGAGCGACATAGATTCATAGAAACGCAGCACCGCTGCGCTGATCGCCACGCCAAAGCTGATGGAAAGCTGCTGAGTAACCGCCAGCACGCTATTGCCGGAGCTGGCATTGGCATCGTTTAAATCCGCCAGGCTGATGGTATTCATGGCGGTGAACTGCGTAGACATCGCCATCCCCAGCACGAACAGCGGCAGGATCATCAACCACAGCGGCATTCCCGGGCTTTGTAATGCAAACTGGGCGATCAGCACGCCGATAATCAACGTGATGCCAACCAGCGTTTTGCGATAGCCGAACCAGCGCAGCACTTGAGTCACGGTGGATTTCGCCATCAGTGAGCCGATGGCCGTCGGTGCCATCATGCAGCCCGCAATAATCGCCGAGTAACCGAAACCGACCTGCAGCATCAGCGGCATCAGGAACGGCACGCAGCCGGTACCCAGGCGTGAAGCGACATTGCCGGCGATCCCCACGGAGAAGGTGCGAGTCTGGAATAAATCCAAACCAATCAGTGGCTGAGGGTGCCTGCGGGCATGAGCGATATAGCCGAACAGCATCACCACGCCGCTGAGCAGAATACCCAGTGAGATATAGCTGGCCAGCACCTGTTCGCCAAACAGCTCAAGCCCGGTAGAAACCAGCACCAGACTCAGGCCAAACAGCATAAAGCCGAGGAAATCGAACCGACGCTTGGGCGTGGTGAAGTCCGGCATATATTTGCGTGCATAGAAGATGCCGAGCAGGCCAATCGGGATGTTGATAAGGAAAATCCAGTGCCAGGTGGCATAGGTGACCAGCCATCCCCCCAGCATCGGGCCCATGATCGGGCCAACCAGCCCGGGCATGGTCACGAAGTTCAGAACCGGCAACAGCTCGCTGCGCGGGTAGGCGCGCAACAGGGCCAAACGCGCTACCGGCATCATCATCGCACCACCAACGCCCTGAATGACGCGTGAAGTCACCAACACGCTTAGCGTTGGGGAAAGCGCACACAGCAGCGAACCGAGAGTAAATAGCGAAACCGCAAAGATAAATACCCGCCGGGTACCGAAACGGTCTGCCAGCCAGCCACTGACCGGGATCAGCATGGCAACCGTCAACGTATAGCTGATTACGGCAGACTGCATCGCCAGTGGCGAGCGCTCCAGGCTTTGCGCTATCGCAGGCAACGCCGTGTTGAGGATGGTGGCGTCCAGCGCCTGCATAAAGAATGCCATTGCGGCGATCCAGGGGAGCCCTGCCATACTGCGCGCGGATTTAGTCATTATGATTCCCGGTTAACTGTCGTATTCGTCCCTTCATTGTTCTTCTATATATAAGTAGGGCATGAGTTAGTCTTTCTCTCTGAGCAAGATCTGGCAGGCGGCTAATGCCCCTGCGCCGTCGCCGGCGAGTATCGCATCGACAATGGCCTGATGGTTCTGGAGCTTAATCACTTCGTTACCGGTGATGGCGCGGAAGTAACTTTGATACACCGAACTGAACAGGTTGGCGAATGATGTGAGAAACGGATTACCGCTGGCCTCATAGATAAGCTGGTGGAACTGGGTATCAACCTGGATCCAGTGCTCGCGGTCAAACTGAACATGCAGTGCCCGCATTTCCGCCATCAGTTCAGCCAACCGCGCAGTTTGCTGCGTGCTGGCGTTGGCAGCCGCCAATGAGCAGGCCTGAGGTTCCAGCGAGGTTCGCAGGATAAGGAAATGCTGCATCACCTGATCGAAGTTCTCTTTGGTCATCCACCAGGTCAGTAAATCCTGATCGAGAAAGTTCCACTGGCTTTGCGGCATGACCCGGGTGCCGATGCGCGGACGGGGGAGCAGCATGCCTTTGGCGGCCAGCATCTTCACCGCTTCACGTACCGCGGTGCGGCTCACGCCAAATTGTTCCCCGAGTTCCATCTCCCCGGGCAGGATACTGCCGGCCTGATAATCGCCTGCCAGAATTTGTTGGCCGAGTTTTTCTGCAAGTAGATAAGAAAGATTGCGTTGGGCGGCCTGTTGTTGAGCATTAAATTGCATGGCTGCGAGTCCTTACTGACATTGTTACTCTTATTTTACTCTACGGATCACCAGCTTTTGTCGCTGATTTCCGGAAAAAGTGACGAAAACGCTGGCTTGTTCAGCGTTTTGTCGAAAAATACCGCGCTTGAAAAGTTTTTTGCATTTAGGGGTTGCGGCCTTCTGAGAACTCCCTATAATGCGCCTCCACTGACCGGGAACAACGACTCCTCTAACGAGAACCAGTCGCCCAGCCAGAAAGATTCAAGCCGGTGAAAACACCGTTTCTTAATAAGAAAAAAGCTTGACTCTTCAGGTGAAAAGCGTAATATACGCCACCTCGAGTTAGCAACCTAACTCACTGCTCTTTAACAATTTATCAGACAATCTGTGTGGGCACTCCACAAGACGATATCCAGAACCTTCGGGTTCAAAAAAATATCAAGTCTTGAAGAGTGACCAAGCAGTAATTCATTTAGTTGAATTATTACGAAAGTTAATTTTCGAGCATCGCTTCACGAGTTGAAGCAAATCAAGCTTTTAATTGAAGAGTTTGATCATGGCTCAGATTGAACGCTGGCGGCAGGCCTAACACATGCAAGTCGAGCGGTAGCACAGGGAGCTTGCTCCTGGGTGACGAGCGGCGGACGGGTGAGTAATGTCTGGGAAACTGCCTGATGGAGGGGGATAACTACTGGAAACGGTAGCTAATACCGCATAACGTCTACGGACCAAAGTGGGGGACCTTCGGGCCTCATGCCATCAGATGTGCCCAGATGGGATTAGCTAGTAGGTGGGGTAATGGCTCACCTAGGCGACGATCCCTAGCTGGTCTGAGAGGATGACCAGCCACACTGGAACTGAGACACGGTCCAGACTCCTACGGGAGGCAGCAGTGGGGAATATTGCACAATGGGCGCAAGCCTGATGCAGCCATGCCGCGTGTGTGAAGAAGGCCTTCGGGTTGTAAAGCACTTTCAGCGAGGAGGAAGGGTTCAGTGTTAATAGCACTGTTCATTGACGTTACTCGCAGAAGAAGCACCGGCTAACTCCGTGCCAGCAGCCGCGGTAATACGGAGGGTGCAAGCGTTAATCGGAATTACTGGGCGTAAAGCGCACGCAGGCGGTTTGTTAAGTCAGATGTGAAATCCCCGCGCTTAACGTGGGAACTGCATTTGAAACTGGCAAGCTAGAGTCTTGTAGAGGGGGGTAGAATTCCAGGTGTAGCGGTGAAATGCGTAGAGATCTGGAGGAATACCGGTGGCGAAGGCGGCCCCCTGGACAAAGACTGACGCTCAGGTGCGAAAGCGTGGGGAGCAAACAGGATTAGATACCCTGGTAGTCCACGCTGTAAACGATGTCGACTTGGAGGTTGTGCCCTTGAGGCGTGGCTTCCGGAGCTAACGCGTTAAGTCGACCGCCTGGGGAGTACGGCCGCAAGGTTAAAACTCAAATGAATTGACGGGGGCCCGCACAAGCGGTGGAGCATGTGGTTTAATTCGATGCAACGCGAAGAACCTTACCTACTCTTGACATCCAGAGAATTCGCTAGAGATAGCTTAGTGCCTTCGGGAACTCTGAGACAGGTGCTGCATGGCTGTCGTCAGCTCGTGTTGTGAAATGTTGGGTTAAGTCCCGCAACGAGCGCAACCCTTATCCTTTGTTGCCAGCGCGTAATGGCGGGAACTCAAAGGAGACTGCCGGTGATAAACCGGAGGAAGGTGGGGATGACGTCAAGTCATCATGGCCCTTACGAGTAGGGCTACACACGTGCTACAATGGCGTATACAAAGAGAAGCGAACTCGCGAGAGCAAGCGGACCTCATAAAGTACGTCGTAGTCCGGATCGGAGTCTGCAACTCGACTCCGTGAAGTCGGAATCGCTAGTAATCGTAGATCAGAATGCTACGGTGAATACGTTCCCGGGCCTTGTACACACCGCCCGTCACACCATGGGAGTGGGTTGCAAAAGAAGTAGGTAGCTTAACCTTCGGGAGGGCGCTTACCACTTTGTGATTCATGACTGGGGTGAAGTCGTAACAAGGTAACCGTAGGGGAACCTGCGGTTGGATCACCTCCTTACCTAATGATATTGATTCGCGTGAAGTGCTCACACAGATTGTCTGATAGAAACGTAATGAGCAAAAGCGCTACCTGTTGATGTAATGAGTCACTGACTCATGCTGATACGAACCGATTAAGACAGTCAGTTTAATCGGATTTTCGTGTCCCCATCGTCTAGAGGCCTAGGACACTGCCCTTTCACGGCTGTAACAGGGGTTCGAATCCCCTTGGGGACGCCATCCGATAATGAGTGAAAGACATTATCACCGGTTCTTGGAACCGAAAACATCTTAAAGATGACTCTTGCGAGTCGTGTTTAAGATATTGCTCTTTAACAATCTGGAACAAGCTGAAAATTGAAACATGACAGCTGAAACTTATCCCTCCGTAGAAGTATTGGGGTAAGGATTAACCTGTCATAGAGTCTCTCAAATGTAGCAGCACGAGAGTGTTCTCTGTTTACAGAAACACCTTCGGGTTGTGAGGTTAAGTGACTAAGCGTACACGGTGGATGCCTAGGCAGTCAGAGGCGATGAAGGGCGTGCTAATCTGCGATAAGCGTCGGTAAGGTGATATGAACCGTAATAACCGGCGATACCCGAATGGGGAAACCCAGTGCAATTCGTTGCACTATCGTTAAGTGAATACATAGCTTAACGAGGCGAACCGGGGGAACTGAAACATCTAAGTACCCCGAGGAAAAGAAATCAACCGAGATTCCCCCAGTAGCGGCGAGCGAACGGGGAGGAGCCCAGAACCTGAATCAGTTCTTGTGTTAGTGGAAGCGTCTGGAAAGTCGCACAGTAAAGGGTGATAGTCCCGTACACTAAAATGCATTAATTGTGAGTTCGATGAGTAGGGCGGGACACGTGACATCCTGTCTGAATATGGGGGGACCATCCTCCAAGGCTAAATACTCCTGACTGACCGATAGTGAACCAGTACCGTGAGGGAAAGGCGAAAAGAACCCCGGCGAGGGGAGTGAAATAGAACCTGAAACCGTGTACGTACAAGCAGTGGGAGCACCTTCGTGGTGTGACTGCGTACCTTTTGTATAATGGGTCAGCGACTTATATTTTGTAGCAAGGTTAACCGTATAGGGGAGCCGTAGGGAAACCGAGTCTTAACTGGGCGAATAGTTGCAAGGTATAGACCCGAAACCCGGTGATCTAGCCATGGGCAGGTTGAAGGTTGGGTAACACTAACTGGAGGACCGAACCGACTAATGTTGAAAAATTAGCGGATGACTTGTGGCTGGGGGTGAAAGGCCAATCAAACCGGGAGATAGCTGGTTCTCCCCGAAAGCTATTTAGGTAGCGCCTCGTGAACTCATCTTCGGGGGTAGAGCACTGTTTCGGCTAGGGGGCCATCCCGGCTTACCAAACCGATGCAAACTCCGAATACCGAAGAATGTTATCACGGGAGACACACGGCGGGTGCTAACGTCCGTCGTGAAGAGGGAAACAACCCAGACCGCCAGCTAAGGTCCCAAAGTCATGGTTAAGTGGGAAACGATGTGGGAAGGCATAGACAGCCAGGATGTTGGCTTAGAAGCAGCCATCATTTAAAGAAAGCGTAATAGCTCACTGGTCGAGTCGGCCTGCGCGGAAGATGTAACGGGGCTAAACCATGCACCGAAGCTGCGGCAGCGACGCTTAGGCGTTGTTGGGTAGGGGAGCGTTCTGTAAGCCGTTGAAGGTGGCCTGTGAGGGTTGCTGGAGGTATCAGAAGTGCGAATGCTGACATAAGTAACGATAAAGCGGGTGAAAAGCCCGCTCGCCGGAAGACCAAGGGTTCCTGTCCAACGTTAATCGGGGCAGGGTGAGTCGACCCCTAAGGCGAGGCCGAAAGGCGTAGTCGATGGGAAACAGGTTAATATTCCTGTACTCGGTGTTACTGCGAAGGGGGGACGGAGAAGGCTAGGCTAGCCGGGCGACGGTTGTCCCGGTTTAAGCGTGTAGGGGGAGTGACCTGGTAAATCCGGTTACTTATTAACCCTGAGGCGTGATGACGATGCACTACGGTGCAGAAGTAGTTGATGCCAAGCTTCCAGGAAAAGCCTCTAAGCATCAGGTAACACAGAATCGTACCCCAAACCGACACAGGTGGTCAGGTAGAGAATACCAAGGCGCTTGAGAGAACTCGGGTGAAGGAACTAGGCAAAATGGTGCCGTAACTTCGGGAGAAGGCACGCTGGCGCGTAGGTGAAGAGACTTGCTCTCGGAGCTGAAGCCAGTCGCAGATACCAGCTGGCTGCAACTGTTTAATAAAAACACAGCACTGTGCAAACACGAAAGTGGACGTATACGGTGTGACGCCTGCCCGGTGCTGGAAGGTTAATTGATGGGGTCAGCCGCAAGGCGAAGCTCTTGATCGAAGCCCCAGTAAACGGCGGCCGTAACTATAACGGTCCTAAGGTAGCGAAATTCCTTGTCGGGTAAGTTCCGACCTGCACGAATGGCGTAATGATGGCCAGGCTGTCTCCACCCGAGACTCAGTGAAATTGAACTCGCTGTGAAGATGCAGTGTACCCGCGGCAAGACGGAAAGACCCCGTGAACCTTTACTATAGCTTGACACTGAACATTGAGCCTTGATGTGTAGGATAGGTGGGAGGCTTTGAAGCGTGGACGCCAGTCTGCGTGGAGCCAACCTTGAAATACCACCCTTTAATGTTTGATGTTCTAACTCGGCCCCATAATCTGGGGTGAGGACAGTGTCTGGTGGGTAGTTTGACTGGGGCGGTCTCCTCCCAAAGAGTAACGGAGGAGCACGAAGGTTAGCTAATCACGGTCGGACATCGTGAGGTTAGTGCAAAGGCATAAGCTAGCTTGACTGCGAGAGTGACGGCTCGAGCAGGTACGAAAGTAGGTCTTAGTGATCCGGTGGTTCTGAATGGAAGGGCCATCGCTCAACGGATAAAAGGTACTCCGGGGATAACAGGCTGATACCGCCCAAGAGTTCATATCGACGGCGGTGTTTGGCACCTCGATGTCGGCTCATCACATCCTGGGGCTGAAGTAGGTCCCAAGGGTATGGCTGTTCGCCATTTAAAGTGGTACGCGAGCTGGGTTTAGAACGTCGTGAGACAGTTCGGTCCCTATCTGCCGTGGGCGTTGGAAGATTGAGAGGGGTTGCTCCTAGTACGAGAGGACCGGAGTGAACGCACCACTGGTGTTCGGGTTGTCATGCCAATGGCACTGCCCGGTAGCTAAGTGCGGAAAAGATAAGCGCTGAAAGCATCTAAGCGCGAAACTTGCCTCGAGATGAGTCTTCCCTGGGCCTTTAAGGTCCCTGAAGGAACGTTTAAGACTAAGACGTTGATAGGCTGGGTGTGTAAGTGCAGCGATGCATTGAGCTAACCAGTACTAATGATCCGTGAGGCTTAACCTTACAACACCAAAGGTGTTTTAGAGAGATTGTAGAGATTTTCAGCGAGTTCCGAGATTGGTTTCAATGGCTACGGGAGTAGCGGTTGGAATGAAACAGAATTTGCCTGGCGGCAATAGCGCGGTGGTCCCACCTGACCCCATGCCGAACTCAGAAGTGAAACGCCGTAGCGCCGATGGTAGTGTGGGGTCTCCCCATGCGAGAGTAGGACACTGCCAGGCATCAATTAAGCCAAGAGGCCATCCGCAAGGATGGCCTTTTTGCTATGTGCAAAAGAAAAAATGGCGCAGCTAGGCTGCGCTTTTTAACCAGTCCCCGATAAAGTCAGCGATGCACTCTGGGTCATTAAGATCCAACAGTGGGGCATTTCCAGTGATTGGCCGATCGCTGGCAATGGCGATCACAAACTCGTCCAGCATATCCTCCAGTGGTTTACCCACCTCTTCACGATAGAGAATGATTTTACTGATGGGCTCATGCTTGAACCCTTCGACTAAAATGATATCCACCTTGCCAGTATCAAAACGACTCGCCAAATATTGTAGATCCAGTGGGGGTTGTTCCGGCGTTTCTGTCATTAATGCCCAGCGGTTATTGCTGGCGACCAACGTTTGGTCGGCACCGGCTTTGCGCAGTTCATAACTGTCTTTGCCGGGGGTATCGACATCCATATCATGGTGAGTATGTTTAATCAGCCCTACGCGGATTTGCCGCTGCTTTAATAAAGGAATCAATTGTTTAAGCAGAGTGGTTTTGCCCGTGCCGCTATAGGCAGCAATGGCCAGTAGAGGGGGTTGGGAAGGGCTATTCATGGATAATTCCTTTTTCTTTTACCCAACGTTGGCAGTCCTCAAGGGTATTAAGATTGTGGAAGGCCGATTGTTGCCCTTTGAACTCCACCTGCTGTGCACCCGCAGCGTCCAGGAACAGCATCAGCTTGCGTTCCCCGCGGGCCAGATAATCTTCCAACGGAGTCGCCAGACTGGTGTGCAATAGCGCTAGCGTTGGGTGAGCCCGTTCCCCATCACTGGCATAGGCGGCTATCGCACTTCCTTTTTGTTGCCAGAGTTTCTCGATAAGCGTTGCAGGAAAGTCAGGAACATCACAGGGGACAAAGGCCACCCACTCGGTCGTTGCGTATTTCAGGCCGGCCAGCATACCGGCGAGCGGGCCTGAAAAGTCAGGGATCAGATCGCCAATTATCGGCAGGCCACTTTCCCTATACCGTGCTTGATTGCGATTGGCGTTGATGGCTATCGGCCCGACCTGCGGCCGTAGCCGGGCAAGCACGTACTGATACAGGGGGATGCCGGCAACGGGAACCAGACCTTTATCTTCCCCGCCCATGCGAGTGGCACGCCCTCCGGCCAGAATAATGCCGGTAATCTCTTCATGCATATTTCAAATTCCGCATTGTGACTAACGCCATGATTGTAGCGCTAAAGCAGGTATGGCATCAGGATTTACCTTTATTGACAAGCTGCTTCTTTCACTGCGTTGGCAAGCCTGTTACTTTGTGTGTTTATTGATTCTATTGGACAATATTGCGATGAAAACGCACCGCGTAAACGAGCTGATTGAGCTTCTGCACCCGGCCTGGCAGGAAGATCCGGATCTTAATCTGATCCAGTTTTTACAGAGGTTGGCGCAAGAAGCTGGCTTTCAGGGCAATCTGACTGAACTAAGCGATGATATTCTGATCTACCATTTGAAAATGCGCGGCAGCGCCGGCAACGAACAGATCCCCGGTCTGAAAAAGGATTATGAGGAAGATTTCAAAACGGCACTGCTACGCGCCCGTGGCGTGATCAAAGATTAGCATTCGTGCGTTAGGGGTAAGCCGTTGCTCGTGCAACCCGTCATTAATGCTACTATTTCTCAATCCCGGCATTGTGATGTCGCCCAACCGAAACCGAATGTTGTTATGAACAACTCAGCTTTTAATTTTCAGACCCTGTCGCCCGACCTGATTATGGACGCGCTGGAAGGGGTTGGCCTGCGTGTAGACTCCGGGCTAACGGCGCTTAACAGTTATGAAAACCGCGTCTATCAGTTTATGGACGAGGATCGTAAGCGTTATGTGGTGAAGTTTTATCGGCCAGAACGTTGGAGCGCGAAACAAATTGGTGAAGAACACCAGTTCTCCCATGATCTTGCTCTGGCGGAGATCCCTGCAGTTGCCCCATTAGTTCTGCAGGGCAATACGCTGCATACGCACAACGGTTTCTTTTTTACGGTTTTTCCCAGCGTTGGCGGACGGCAGTATGAGATCGACAATCTCGATCAACTGGAGTGGGTTGGCCGTTTCCTGGGGCGCATTCATCAGGTGGGCAGCGAAAGCCTGTTTGTTGAACGTCCGACGATGGGCATCGAGGAGTACCTCACTTTACCGCGTCAGGTTTTGGCGGGCTGCGCGCTGTTGCCCAAAGCGCAGCGTGACAGCTTTCTTGCAGCGACTGACAAGCTGATTGAGGCGATCAAACAGCATTGGCATCAGGATTGGCAGCCGCGGCGTTTGCACGGTGACTGCCATCCGGGCAATATTCTGTGGCGTGATGGCCCACTGTTTGTTGATCTTGATGACGCGCGTAACGGGCCAGCGATACAGGATCTGTGGATGTTGTTGCACGGTGAGCGTCGCGATCGTTTGATGCAGTTAGATATTTTGTTGGAAGCGTACTCAGAGTTTGCTGAGTTTGATCAAAGTGAGTTGGCGTTGATCGAGCCGCTGCGTGCTATGCGTATGGTTTACTACCTGGCATGGGTTGCTCGCCGCTGGCAAGATCCTGCGTTCCCTAAAAGTTTTCCGTGGATGGCGGAGTCTGATTTTTGGTTATCTCAGACGGCGGCATTCACCGAACAGGTTAAGCTGTTGCAGGAGCCCCCTCTGCAGCTGATGCCAATGTATTGAAGCTTTAACACAATGGAGAGTTTAGTCTTATGAAGAAAATTTGGTTGGCGCTCGTTGGCATGGTAATGGCATTCAGTGCCTCGGCTGCGCAGTTTAGCGATGGTACCCAGTATGTCACCCTGGACAAGCCAGTGACGGGTGAACCTCAGGTCCTGGAGTTCTTCTCCTTCTATTGCCCACACTGCTATCAGTTCGAGCAGGTTTATCACGTTTCCGAAAATGTGAAAAAAGCGCTGCCTGCGGGCACTAAAATGACCAAGTACCACGTTGAGTTCCTGGGGCCGTTGGGTAAACAACTGACTCAGGCATGGGCTGTTGCAATGGCGCTGGGTGTGGAAGATAAAGTCAGCCCGCTGATGTTCGAAGCGGTGCAGAAAACCCAGACCGTACAAACGCCTGATGATATCCGCAACGTGTTTGTGAAAGCAGGCGTGAGCGCGGCTGATTATGACGGGGCTCTGAACAGCTTCGTAGTTAAATCCCTGGTGGTTCAACAGGAGAAAGCTGCAGAAGATCTGCAGCTGCGTGGCGTACCGGCGGTATTTGTTAATGGCAAATACATGGTCAAAAATGACGGCCTGGACACCAGTTCGATGGATGCTTACGTGAAGCAATTCGCCGACGTGGTTAAATTCCTCAGCGAGCAGAAGTAACCGAAATTTAAAGTAAAAAAGCCGGCTTAGCCGGCTTTTTTTTAACTTCTATTGCCGTTTCAATCGATCCAGCAATCTGTCTTTATCCTGCCACAGCGTGTTCAGCCAAAGCTGGAAACGTCGCTTGAACTGCTTATCGTTAAAGTAATCGCCATGCATGCTTTCGTCGATTGGCAGCAATTCAACCCTTACCACAATGCGTTTTAACCGGCCGCACAGCATATCCATAAAAGGCCGCTCAGTATTATCTGGATAAAGCAGGGTGACGTTTAACACCTTATCGAACTGCTTACCTAATGCACTGAGTGTAAAAGCAATACCGGCAGCTTTAGGGGCTAATAAATTGCGGTAGGGCGAACGAGTTTTAATTTTCTTGGCTTCGGTAAAACGCGAGCCCTCTACAAAATTAACGATGGTGGTCGGGCGTTTACGAAACTTCTCGCAGGAACGGCGTGTGGTCTCGATATCATTACCGCGCTTTTCAGGGTGTTTGAGCAAATAGGCGCGCGAATAGCGTTTCATGAAGGGCATATCCAGCGCCCAGCAGGCCAGACCGACAAAAGGGACCCAGGCCAATTGCTGTTTAAGAAAGTACTTATTCATTGGAATATGGTTACGGAACAATACGCACAGCACCACAATATCCGACCAGCTTTCGTGATTACTGATCAGCAGATACCAGTTTTTTCGATCCAGGCCTTCCAACCCTTCTATATCCCAGCGCAGTTGGCCGTTAATACGTAATAGCAGCGATAACCCCAGGCACCAGCACCACATCATAAAGTCGGCGAAGGCGGAGATACGTCGCCATACGGCAGGAAAGGGCACCAGTAACTTAATGACGCCGGCGATCGTAATGGGGATCGAACACAGTACGGTGACCAAAATGGCGAGCAGGCTGGAAACGATAAAAATAACAGGGGATAGCAATCTTGGCATGGTTATAGGCTGACGGTTGGTGAGAACAGCGTTACATGCCAGTATGCATGAACAAAAAATATTTTAGCGACATTATAGGGGGAAAATGCCTGCCAACAGTAGCTGTTTTAGAGGGGAAGAAATAGGCATTTGCTGCGTTTTCGTGCAACTTGCTCACCTTGTGCTATGGTAATTGAGGCGCCAAATTTGATTAATAGTGCGATTAAAATCGGGCGCAAGTTATATCCACAAATTGTGTAAAAGTCGATAATAACCTTCAGTTAAAACAGCTCTGTTTAACACAGTGATTTCAATAGGATTTTTATTTTCCATTATAACGATAAACTCATCGTTATAATTTGTTGTCTTTTCTATGCACAAAGTTATCCACAGGCAGGATCTTGCGGATCGCTTTGCAGAATCACATGATTTTCGCCCTTAATGCACGCTAAGGTTCGTCTCAGGCGGCCAGCTATGGCATGCTTACCGTCATGTCCGATCACGATAAAGAAACGCTATGGCCCAGATTGCAGAAAACCCATTAATCCTGGTTGACGGTTCCTCGTACCTCTACCGCGCTTATCATGCCTTCCCTCCGCTGACCAACTCTGCGGGTGAACCTACTGGGGCAATGTATGGCGTGCTGAACATGCTGCGCAGTCTATTGCTGCAGTACCAGCCAAGCCATGTTGCGGTGGTGTTTGATGCCAAAGGAAAAACCTTCCGCGATGAGCTGTTCGCAGAATACAAATCGCACCGGCCGCCGATGCCGGACGACCTGCGTGCGCAAATCGAACCGTTGCACAAAATGGTCAAGGCGATGGGGTTGCCGCTGCTGGTCACGCCTGGCGTAGAAGCCGACGATGTGATTGGCACTTTGGCACTGGAGGCAGAAAAAGCCGGCCATGCGGTGCTGATCAGCACCGGCGATAAAGACATGGCGCAGTTGGTCACACCGAACGTCACCCTGATCAACACCATGAACAACACCATCCTTGGTCCACAGGAAGTGTGCGACAAGTACGGCATTCCGCCGGAGCTGATTATCGACTTCCTGGCGCTGATGGGTGATTCCTCGGATAACATCCCTGGCGTACCTGGTGTTGGCGAGAAAACCGCGCAGGCGCTGTTACAGGGGCTTGGGGGGCTGGATGCGCTCTATGCCAACCTCGATAGCATCGCCACGCTCAGCTTCCGCGGCGCCAAGACCATGGCGGCCAAGCTGGAACAGAACAAAGAGGTGGCTTACCTCTCCTACAAGCTGGCGACCATCAAAACCGACGTCGAACTGGATCTTACCTGCGCCGATCTCGAAGTATCAGCGCTGGATGTCGATGTGCTGCAGCAGTTGTTTAAACAATACGAATTTAAACGCTGGCTGGCGGATGTTGAAGCCGGTATTTGGCTGGAAGGTAAAAAGGGTACCGGCGTGAAAGCTGCCAGTGCGCCAAAGGCGACGGCGGTAGCAGACAAAGCACCTGCCGAAGCGACGTTATCGCAAGAAGGTTATGTCACCATCCTGGATGAAGATACTTTCGTGCAGTGGCTGGAAAAGCTGAAAAAAGCCGAGGTATTTGCGTTTGATACCGAAACCGACGGTTTGGACACCCTGACCGCCAATCTGATCGGCCTGTCGTTTGCCATTGCACCGGGCGAAGCCGCCTATTTGCCGGTAGCGCATGACTATCTAGATGCCCCGGCACAGCTGGATCGCGATTATGTGCTGGCCACCTTGAAGCCGCTGCTGGAAGACGAGAAAGCGCTCAAGGTCGGGCAAAATCTGAAGTTCGATATGGGCCTGCTGGCGCGTTACGACATTACCCTGCGTGGCATTGCCTTCGACACCATGCTGGAATCTTATGTGCTGGACAGCGTGGGCGGTCGTCACGATATGGACAGCTTGTCCGATCGTTACCTCGGCCATAAAACCGTGACCTTCGAAGAGATAGCCGGCAAGGGGAAAAAGCAGCTCACCTTCAACCAGATTGCACTGGAGCAGGCGGCTCCTTACGCTGCCGAAGATGCCGACGTTACCTTGCAATTGCATTTGGCGATGTGGCCGCAATTGAAGGAAAGCGCCGAGCTGCTGAAAGTATTCAATGAGATTGAAATGCCGCTGTTGCCGGTGTTGTCGCACATCGAACGCACCGGGGTGCTGATTGATCAAAGCATTCTGGCCACGCACTCCATCGAATTGACCAAACGCCTGGCCGAGCTGGAAATTCAGGCCCATGAACTCGCGGAAGAGCCTTTCAATCTGGCGTCAACCAAACAGCTGCAGGCGATCCTGTACGAAAAGCAGAAGCTGCCGGTACTGAAGAAAACGCCGGGTGGAGCCCCATCTACTAACGAAGAAGTGTTGGCCGAACTGGCGTTGGATTACCCGTTGCCTAAGGTGATCCTGGAATACCGTGGCTTGGCGAAGCTGAAGACGACCTACACCGACAAGCTGCCGCTGATGATCAATCCGGTCAGTGGCCGGGTGCATACCTCTTATCATCAGGCGGTGACGGCTACTGGACGTCTCTCCTCGAGCGATCCTAACCTGCAGAATATCCCGGTGCGTAACGACGAAGGGCGCCGGATCCGCCAGGCCTTTATTGCTCCTGAGGGTTACCGCATCGTTGCGGCCGACTATTCGCAAATCGAACTGCGCATTATGGCCCATCTGTCACAAGATGAAGGGTTACTGAAGGCCTTTGCGGCCGGTGAGGATATCCACCGTGCCACCGCAGCCGAGGTATTTGGCCTGCCGCTTGATAAAGTGACCAACGAACAGCGTCGCAGCGCCAAGGCAATTAACTTTGGCCTGATTTATGGCATGAGCGCGTTTGGTCTGGCACGCCAATTGGGCATTCCGCGTGGTGAAGCGCAGCGCTACATGGATCTCTACTTCGAGCGCTACCCGGGCGTATTGGAATATATGGAGCGTACCCGCCAGCAGGCTGCCAGTCAGGGCTATGTAAGCACGCTGGACGGCCGCCGTCTCTATCTGCCGGATGTCAGCTCCAGTAACGGCATGCGTCGCAAGGCGGCCGAGCGCGCGGCGATTAACGCCCCTATGCAAGGGACTGCCGCCGATATCATCAAACGTGCGATGATCGAGGTGGACGCCTGGTTGCAAGCTCAGGAAGAGCCGCTGGTGCGTATGATCATGCAGGTACACGATGAATTGGTGTTCGAGGTGCATGAATCGGTGCTGGAAACCTCTAACCAACGCATTCGCGAGCTGATGGAAAATAGCATGACGCTGGCTGTCCCACTGAAAGTGGATGTCGGCGTGGGAGCCAACTGGGACGAAGCCCACTGATTGCGTGGCCGTTCGCTGGCCTCGTTCTTAAAGGATGGGCTAACTGGCGATAACCTAAGCAGTTTTTGTAATTAAGCTACAGGATACGGCGATTGTTTCCCCAACCTCGCCGTTATTACGCGCCAAACTGTGTAAGTAAACTACAAAAAATTCTTTTGCACTGCGAAAAAATCATGTAGAGTTACTGGCGTAGGGTACAGAGGTAAGATGTTCTATCTTTCAGACCTTTTACTTCACGTAATCGGATTTGGCTGAATATTTAGCCGCCCCAGTCAGTATTGACTGGGGCGTTTTTTATTGTAAAAACAAAGCCAAACCATAGGTTCTTCTTATTCGTCCCGCGACCTCTTTCCTTCAGATTTTCCCCCGAAATGGCCTGCTCATCGGATTCTCAATACCAAGTCATCATAAGTATTTATGATGGATTTCAGTCAGAACTGTAATTAGATAACGAAAATAGCCTGGCGCCCGAATAACGCACATAAAAAAGCCGATGCGTTTCCACATCGGCTGTTGCAGCACAGCGGCTTTTTATTCGCTGGCGGCTTCATCATCTTCCGGTAGCACTTCCGGCGGGATCTCGTTAAACCAGGTGTTCAGTTTCTGGCTCAGTTTGTCGACGCCCATTTTTTTCGGTGAGGAGAAGGCCTCAACCTGGATATCACCCATAAACGGCACTACCGCTTCACGCACCATATTCAGTTGCGCCTTACGTGCGCCGGATGCCAGTTTGTCCGCTTTGGTCAGCAGAACCAGAACCGGCGTGCCGACATCGACAGCCCATTGGATCATCTGCTGGTCGAGATCTTTCAACGGATGGCGGATGTCCATCAGCACCACCAGGCCTTTCAGGCAGTTGCGCATTTGCAGGTATTCACCCAGCGCCCGCTGCCATTTGCGTTTCATCTCTTCAGGCACTTCGGCGTAGCCATAACCCGGCAGGTCGACCAGGCGAATGCCTTCTTCCACTTCAAACAGGTTGATAAGCTGGGTACGGCCCGGCGTTTTACTGGTACGCGCCAGGCTTTTCTGGTTGGTCAGGGTATTTAACGCGCTGGACTTACCGGCGTTAGAACGGCCGGCGAACGCAACTTCAATACCTTCATCCCCCGGCAGATGGCGAATATCGGGCGCACTGGTGACGAAATGGGTCACATGATAATTGTAATTCTTGCTGGTCAAAATTTTTCGTCTCCGTGAGGATGGCTAACTGGTTGGCGATTATAACTGCATCAGCGCTAAAAATGGTGTGTTTCTCTGTTTTTAAGCGCCGGGCCAGTTGGGTGTGGCAATTTATGTGGGGCAGGCTTGTGAGACATTTGCCATTCGAATAGGGGGTAATGTCGCTTTTATTCGAAAGTTGTTTTTATTCTTTTTATTATAAAACATGATGTTAATTCTCCGATGCGTATTTTTATCAGCCTATTACGCAGCGGGTGCCTTGAGCCTGACCCCTGATAGCGTAAAGTAAGTTGCAGCACAGGACTGTGCAGGATTAAGGAACATCCGGGAAGGGTGATAAATCTCAGGGAGAGCATGGGACGTGCTAATGAGTACCGGGACGAATAACCGAAGGAATGGGTCTATTTGCATCGGAATTTGCAAATAGCACAGGGATGGTGAAGTTACCGCAATTGGGATGCCGGCAGGAAGCAAACTCAGGAAGAGTGGACACGAACGGATTTCACCATGGATGATTTTCCCTTCAGGATGAAGGAAGTAGTGCGGCAGGGAATGCGCTTATAGCAAAAGGAAAAACCTGGATGTTGAGTGTGCGCACGGAATGCGTAGCAGGAATATCCTTCGAAAGAGGGTGCAAAAAGGCGGCGGGTTTAACCTGCCGCCTTTTTTCTTTGTTCGCTTTCTGCTAGATTCCGCCGCAATCGTATAGCATCTATCTCTATACTGAATCTACATACCTAAGAGCATACGCTATGAACCAGCCATCAAAAGCACCTCGCGCCCCACGCAGCAGCGCGGCGACGTCGAAAACCAAAAAGAAAAGCCGTGTGGAGCTCGATCAGGAAGCCCGTGAGCGCAAGCGTCTGAAAAAGCGCCGTGGTCTTGCTTCCGGTTCTCGCACCCAGGTTGAGTCTGCCAATCAAAAGAACAAGGCCGACGCGCAGACCAAAGATCCGCGTATTGGCAGCAAAGTGCCGGTAGCGCTGGTGGTCGAAGCCAAGCCAAAAGCCAAGCCGCAGCCAAAACCTAAGGCCGAAGCCAAACCACGTCTGTCCCCGGAAGAAGAGCTGGCGAAGCTGGAAAATGATGAGCGTCTGGACGCACTGCTGGATCGTATTGACGACGGCGAGACGCTGAGCGCAGAAGATCAGAGTTATGTTGACCAGACTCTGGATCGCATTGATGCCCTGATGGAACAACTGGGCATTGAGCTGGGCGACGATGAAGACGACGAAGAAGAAGAGAAAAAGGAAGATATCCTGAAACTGCTGAAAGGCGGTAACCCGAAAGACGTAATTTAACGCGTCATGTGGCTGATCCCGTCAATAGCCCTACTCTTGATGTGTTATCTGCTGTGGTTATTCGGTAAACTATGGCGGCTGTCTAAACGCAAAAAGCGTTTTCGCAGCGCTTCCGCGGCCAGACAGCGTAGACAACTGCCCATCTCCCGGCCCGGTAGGAAAAAATATCGGAAGGAGTGAGCATGTCAGAGCAGGCAATTGTCTGGGATCTGGCCCTGATCCAGAAATATAACTATTCAGGGCCGCGTTACACCTCATACCCCACAGCGCTGGAATTCAACCAGAGCTACGACGAAGCGGCGTTTCAACGCGCCGCGGCGCGTTATCCTGGGCGCCCTTTATCGCTGTACGTGCATATCCCTTTCTGCCACAAGCTCTGCTATTTCTGTGGTTGCAACAAGCTGGTGACGCGTCAAACGCACAAGGCCGATGAATATCTGGCGGTGCTGGCGCAAGAGATTGCTCAACGTGCACCGTTGTTTGCCGGGCGTAAGGTCGGCCAGATGCACTGGGGCGGCGGTACGCCAACCTATCTGAGCAAGGCACAAATCAGCCAGCTGGTAACGATGCTGCGCCAACACTTTGATTTCCTACCCGATGCCGAAATGTCGATCGAAGTCGATCCGCGTGAGATTGAGCTGGATGTGCTCGATCATTTACGCAGCGAAGGTTTTAATCGCCTGAGCATGGGGGTGCAGGACTTCAATAAAGAGGTGCAGCGGCTGGTGAACCGCGAGCAGGATGAAGCCTTTATCTTTGCCCTGATTGCTCGCGCTAAAGCGCTTGGCTTTAATTCCACCAATATCGATCTAATCTACGGCTTGCCAAAGCAAACGCCGGAGAGCTTTGCCTATACTCTGCAGCGGGTGGCAGAGCTAAGTCCCGATCGCCTGAGCGTATTTAACTATGCCCATATGCCGAACCTGTTTGCTGCCCAGCGCAAAATCAAAGATGCAGATCTGCCGAGCGCGCAGCAGAAACTGGATATCTTGCAGCACACCATAGCCTCCCTGACCGAATCGGGTTATCAGTTTATCGGCATGGATCATTTCGCACGACCGGACGATGAGTTGGCGGTGGCACAGCGCGAAGGAAAACTTCATCGTAACTTCCAGGGGTACACCACCCAGGGCGACAGTGATTTGCTGGGGCTGGGTGTCTCCGCCATCAGCATGCTGGGGGACAGCTATGCGCAGAACCAGAAAGAGCTGAAGGTTTATTACAGCAGCGTCGAAGCGCAAGGCCATGCACTGTGGCGCGGCCTGGCGATGACCGAAGACGACTGCTTGCGGCGTGAGGTGATCAAAACGCTGATCTGCAATTTCAAACTGGACTATCTGGCCATAGAACGTCAGTTCGACATCAACTTTGCCGATTATTTTGCCGAGGATTTGCAATTGTTGGCGCCGTTTGAACGCGATGGGCTGGTGGAGCGTGACGAGCAGGGCATTCAGGTTACGCCGCGTGGCCGGTTACTGATCCGCAATATTTGCATGTGCTTTGATATCTACCTGCGTCAACAGGCCCGCACTCAGCAATTCTCTCGGGTTATTTGATGAGTAAAACATCGGCCGCTTTCGCGGCCGTTGTTTTAACTGAAGAAATTAATCAGTGCGGCGCACAATACCGCAGCAACGGCTGCCTGCGGCGTGTGGCTGGCGGCAGAACCAAGTTCTGCGCCTTGAGAAATGAATGCGATTAACGAATCCAGCATGGAAGCCTCCAGGGTGTGCGCCCCGATCATACTGCGGCCTCTTCGGCTGTAAAGCCTGAAATAGCCGTTTTTTTGTGCGCTTGATTGTATTTTCTATAATCAATGCCGCAAACTATTCCATTCCCAATTCTTTCAACTTACGCGTTAACGTATTGCGCCCCCACCCCAGCAAACGGGCGGCTTCCTGCTTATGCCCCTGGGTATGACGCAGTGCAGTGGTGAGCAAGGTGCGCTCCATCTCCGGTTGCGCTTCCGACAGCAGGTTTTGATGACCGGAACGCAGCGCGCGGTCTGCCCACTGTGCCAGCAGCGTGGCCCAACTGTCGGGCAGGCTATGCCCGGTCGTTTCCGGCGCAGAGGTTTCAAACAGCTCGCTCGGCAGATCCTGAATCAGCACCTCCTGACCAGCTGCCATCACGGTTAACCAACGGCAGGTGTTCTCCAACTGGCGAACGTTACCTGGCCATGGCAGGCGCGTCAGTGCAGTTTCAGTCTCCGGGTGCAGGTTTTTCGCTTCCACACCCAGCTCCTTTGCCGCCACCTGCAGGAAGTAACGCGCCAGACGCGGAATATCCTCACGGCGTTCACGCAACGGCGGAAGGTGCACGCGGATCACATTCAGGCGGTGGAACAAATCCTCACGGAATTTACCTTCCTGTACCCGCATTTCCAGGTTCTGGTGGGTGGCGGCGATGATGCGTACGTCAACCTTCACCGGGGCATAACCACCGACCCGATAGAATTGGCCATCTGCCAGCACCCGCAGCAAGCGGGTTTGCACATCCAGCGGCATATCGCCGATTTCATCCAGGAACAAGGTCCCGCCGTCGGCCTGCTCAAAGCGACCCTGACGGATTTGGTTGGCGCCGGTAAAGGCCCCTTTTTCATGCCCGAAAAGTTCGGACTCGATCAGGTCTTTGGGGATCGCCGCCATATTCAGCGCGATAAAAGGCGATTTGGCGCGCGGACTGTGACGGTGCAGGGCATGGGCAACCAGCTCTTTACCGGTACCTGATTCGCCGTTGATCAGTACGCTGATCGACGAACGCGACAGGCGCCCGATGATGCGGAACACGTCCTGCATCGCCGGGGCTTCACCGATGATGTCTGCCACCGGATCGTTGGCCGGTTGGCTACGTGCAGGCTGCTGCTGCTCCTGATAATGGCTGATGGCGCGTTCTACCAGCGCTACGGCTTCATCGATATCAAAGGGTTTCGGCAGGTAATCGAACGCCCCTTGCTGGTAGGCGCTGACGGCGGCGTCGAGATCCGAATGTGCGGTCATTATGATGACCGGAAGCATCGGATGACGCTGTTTGATCTGCTTGAGCAACGCAAGACCATCCATACCCGGCATGCGGATGTCAGACAGCAACACGTCAGGAGTTTGCGTGGCCAGGGCTTCGAGCACCGCATTGCCACTGTCGAAGGTCACGCAGCTCACACCGGCTCCAGTGAGCGCACGTTCAAGCACCCAGCGGATGGAGCTATCGTCATCGACGATCCAGACTATCCCTCGTTGCATAGAAAACCTCACTGGCGAATAGGCAGGTAAACCGAGAATTCGGTATGTCCTGGCCAACTGTTAAATTCAATTTTTCCGCAATGCTGATCGATAAGATTACGGGCGATGGATAACCCCAGGCCGGTCCCGCCTTCGCGGCCGCTGACCATCGGGTAAAATAGCGTGTCCTGCAACTGCGCCGGCACACCGGGGCCGTCATCTTCTACGTCGATACGTGCCGCTAACCGGTAGCGGGTGCCGTGCAGGGTGATCTGGAAAGCAGTACGAGTGCGCAGCGTGATGGTGCCGCCTGTTTCTCCCAGCGCCTGCAGCGCATTGCGGGTGATGTTCAGCAATACCTGTTCGATTTGATCCGGGTCGTGCGCCATTTCAGGCAGGCTCGGGTCGTAGTCCCGCACCAGCGTCACGTTATCCGGCTTCTCCAGCGACACCAGTTGGCACACTCGCTCTGCCACCTGATGAATGCTTTGGGTTATGTGCTGGCCCGGCCGCTGCGGGCCGAGCAGGCGATCGACCAGGTTGCGCAGGCGATCGGCCTGCTCAATGATCACCTTGGTGTATTCGGTCAGCGACGGATCGGGCAGCGCTTTGGCCAGTAGCTGTGCCGCGCCGCGCAGTCCGCCAAGCGGGTTTTTAATTTCATGCGCCAGGCCACGGACCAGATCGCGGGCTGCCACCTGCTGGGCGTGCTGAAGTTGTTCCTGGCTCAAACGGCGTTGGTTATCCATTGGCGCCAGTTCGATCAGGATATAGCCATCAGGCAGCGCCTGTGCGGTCAGGGAGAGGATATGCGCACGCCCGTCAACCACCAGGGTCACTTCGTTATCGGTAAAGCCCTGACCGGCATGCAGGCTCTCACGCATCAGATCGACGTTCAGTGAGAAATAACCGAGCAAATCGGGTAACGGTGTACCGAAAAGTTTACGAGAACTTTGTGCCAGCAGTTGTTGTGCTGCCGGATTGGCGTAATGAACCGCCAGTGAGTCATCCAACAGCAGGATGCTGTTGATGAGAGAATTGAGGATCTGCCCTGCGTCGGGCAGCTTGCCAGTTGCCATATATGCCCTTTATCTTTCAAGACGCAGCGTTGTTGGCTGCTCTTACTCACACCAGTCACTTGGCAGACCAAGCTCCTGTCGGTTCGCTCGGTTGCCGCCTAGCTGCACCGTGAAATCTCTTGGGCATAGCAGACGACTGCACCTTTTTAGTGCATTTATCCTACTCCATCCGTTATGCACGCGGTATGGAATAGTTTTGCAGAAAATACGGTGGAGAAAAAAACCCATCCGAAGATGGGCTGAAAGTTTCCACGGCAACAAAAAAAGACAACTAAATCTGGGCGCCGCCCGCAGACGGCGCGGTAAAACTTAAACGCTGTAGTACAGTTCGAATTCAACCGGGTGTGGCGTCATGCGAACGCGGTCCATCTCTTCTTTGCGCAGATCGATGTAAGCATCGATAGCGTCGTCGGTGAATACGCCGCCACGGGTCAGGAACTCGCGGTCTTCGCTCAGTGCTGCCAGCGCTTCATCCAGGGAGCCTGCAACTTTTGGAATTTCAGCTTCTTCTTCCGGTGGCAGGTCATACAGGTTTTTGTCCATGGCGTCGCCAGGGTGGATTTTGTTAATCACACCGTCCAGGCCTGCCATCAGCAGGGCCGCGAAGCACAGGTACGGGTTAGCCGCTGGATCCGGGAAACGGGCTTCGATACGGCGCGCTTTCGGGCTGGCAACCACTGGGATACGGATGGAAGCGGAACGGTTACGGGCAGAATAAGCCAGCATGACCGGAGCTTCGTAGCCTGGGACCAGACGCTTGTAAGAGTTGGTGGTCGGGTTGGCCAGGGCGTTGATCGCTTTAGCGTGCTTGATGATACCGCCGATGTAGAACAGGGCAGTCTCAGACAGGCCGCCGTATTTGTCGCCGGCGAACAGGTTAGTCCCGTTCTTGGACAGCGACATGTGGCAGTGCATGCCGGAACCGTTATCACCGAACATTGGTTTCGGCATGAAGGTCGCGGTTTTGCCAAATGCGTGAGCCACGTTGTGAACCACGTATTTGTAGATTTGGATTTCGTCGGCTTTCTTGGTCATGGTGTTGAAGCGGGTTGCCACTTCGTTCTGACCTGCGGTTGCCACTTCGTGGTGGTGCGCTTCAACGACCAGGCCCATTTCTTCCATGGTCAGACACATGGTAGAACGGATGTCCTGTGAAGAATCGACCGGAGGAACCGGGAAGTAACCGCCTTTGACTGCCGGACGGTGGCCTTTGTTGCCGCCATCGTATTGGGTGCCGGAGTTCCATGCGCCTTCGATATCGTCGATGGCCACGTGGGAACCGCGGATGCTGCTGCCGAAACGAATGTCGTCAAACAGGAAGAATTCTGGCTCTGGCCCGAACAGAACGGTGTCCGCGATGCCGGAAGAGCGCAGGAAATCTTCTGCACGCTTGGAGATGGAGCGTGGGTCACGATCGTAGCCCTGCATGGTGCCTGGCTCGAGGATGTCGCAGCGAATGATCAGGGTAGATTCTTCGAAGAACGGATCCAGTACCGCAGTGCTGGCGTCTGGCATCAGCACCATGTCAGATTCGTTGATGCCCTTCCAACCGCCGATCGAGGAACCGTCAAACATTTTACCTTCTTCGAAGAAGTCGGCATTTACCTGATGAGCAGGGATGGTGACGTGTTGTTCTTTACCCTTGGTGTCAGTGAAACGCAGGTCTACGAATTTCACTTCATGCTCATTCAGCATCGTCAAAACGTGTTCAGCGGACATACTTAACTCTCCCGGATTTATCATTGTCGTCGTCGTGGAACGAATCTGTGAAACTGGCTTTTTTTGCCTTGAAAAGACTAAAGCGAAAACTGTGCCAACTTTGCTAAAGCGCTTTAATCGCCTTTCTGCGTGGGTTTTGCACAGAATCAGTATGCACCATCAGTGACGTTTTGCACTTAAATGGTGCAATCGGTGCGGGGTGGGGCACTGTAATGGTGCAAAAGTGCACCGGATGCTGCTTTTTGCACCGTGAAAGGGATCACATACTGACCTGTACACAGTTGTTTATAAGAGACTGTTGTGATCTTGTTTAGTCCCTCGCTTAATACGTGTACAATAGCGCGCTATTTCTAATGCCTGAGGCAAAGCTGTGATCGAAAATTTGCGTAACATCGCCATTATTGCCCACGTTGACCATGGTAAGACCACCCTGGTTGATAAGCTGCTGCAACAATCCGGTACTTTCGGAGAGCGTGTAGAAGCCACCGAACGCGTAATGGACTCCAACGATTTGGAGAAAGAGCGTGGGATTACCATCCTCGCAAAAAACACCGCCATTAATTGGAAAGACTACCGCATCAACATCGTGGATACCCCAGGACACGCCGACTTCGGCGGTGAGGTTGAGCGTGTGATGTCAATGGTTGACTCGGTGCTGCTGGTTGTGGATGCAATGGATGGCCCAATGCCGCAAACCCGCTTCGTGACCAAAAAAGCCTTCGCTAATGGTCTGAAGCCGATCGTGGTAATCAACAAGGTTGACCGTCCGGGCGCACGTCCTGATTGGGTTGTTGATCAGGTCTTCGACCTGTTCGTTAACCTCGACGCAACCGACGAGCAGCTCGACTTCCCAATCATCTATGCTTCTGCATTGATGGGGATCGCCGGTACTGACCACAATGAGATGGCGGAAGACATGACTCCGCTGTATCAAGCGATCGTAGACCACGTGTCTGCACCGCAGGTTGAGCTCGAAGCGCCATTCCAGATGCAAATCTCCCAGTTGGACTACAACAACTACCTGGGCGTGATCGGTATCGGCCGTATCAAGCGCGGTAAAGTGAAGCCAAACCAGCAGGTCACCATCATCGATAGCGAAGGCAAAACTCGCAACGGTAAAGTGGGCAAAGTGCTGGGCCACATGGGTCTGGAGCGTATCGAGTCTACCCTGGCTGAAGCGGGCGACATCATCGCTATCACCGGTCTGGGCGAGCTGAACATTTCCGACACCATCTGTGACACCTCTGCAGTGGAAGCACTGCCGGCGCTGTCTGTAGATGAGCCGACCGTAACCATGTTCTTCAACGTCAACACCTCACCTTTCTGTGGTAAAGAAGGTAAGTTTGTGACTTCGCGTCAAATCCTTGAGCGTCTGAACAAGGAACTGGTGCACAACGTGGCACTGCGCGTTGAAGAAACTGAAGATGCTGATGCATTCCGCGTATCTGGCCGTGGTGAACTTCACCTGTCGGTTCTGATCGAAAACATGCGTCGTGAAGGTTTCGAACTGGCGGTATCCCGTCCGAAAGTAATCTTCCGTGAAATCGATGGTCGTAAACAAGAGCCGTTCGAAAACGTGACCTTGGACATCGAAGAACAGCACCAGGGTTCAGTCATGCAAGCCATGGGTGAGCGTAAAGCTGACCTGAAAAACATGGATCCAGACGGTAAAGGCCGTGTGCGTCTCGACTACGTGATCCCAAGCCGCGGCTTGATTGGCTTCCGTAACGAGTTCATGACCATGACTTCCGGTACCGGTCTGCTGTACTCCACCTTCAGCCACTACGACGACGTGCGTCCGGGTGAAGTTGGCCAGCGCCAGAACGGCGTGCTGATCTCTAACGGCCAGGGTAAAGCGGTAGCGTTCGCCCTGTTCGGTCTGCAAGATCGCGGCAAGCTGTTCCTGGGTCACGGTGCGGAAGTGTATGAAGGCCAGATCATCGGTATTCACTCACGTTCCAACGACCTGACCGTGAACTGCCTGACCGGTAAGAAGCTGACCAACATGCGTGCTTCCGGTACTGACGAAGCCACTACCCTGGTTCCGGCTATCAAAATGACTCTGGAGCAAGCTCTGGAATTCATCGATGATGACGAACTGGTAGAAGTCACGCCAACCTCGATCCGTATCCGTAAGCGTCACCTGACGGAAAACGATCGTAAGCGTGCAAGCCGCGGTCCTAAAGAAGCCTAATCGCCGATTTAGTCTGCAACACTTAGGGCGCGCCAGCGCCCTGAGTTTTTTCCTCTGTCTTTTCTCATTTCTGCCGCGTGCTATACGCTTTTCCATCCGCTCTCTATTCAGCCTCTGCTTTTCCCGCTACAGTAAAATCTCACCGGCCCATCAGGAGAGGACTATGCTGTATATCTTTGATTTAGGTAATGTGATCGTCGATATCGATTTCAAACGTGTACTGGGTGTATGGAGCAGTTTGAGCGGTACGCCATTGGCGGTCTTGTCCGAACGTTTTGCTATGGGCGAATTGTTTCAGCAGCACGAGCGCGGTGAAATCAGCGATGAAGACTTTGCCGAAGGGCTGAGTGCCGAAATGGGGATTGCCCTCAGTTTCGAGCAGTTCGCTACCGGTTGGCAGGCGGTGTTTGTCGCCCTGCGTCCAGAAGTGATCGACATCATGAAGCGCCTGCGCAGCGAAGGTCACCGGGTGGTGGTGTTATCGAACACCAACCGATTGCACTGCAATTACTGGCCGCAGCACTACCCGCAGGTGGCCGAAGCCGCCGATCATCTCTATTTGTCGCAGGATCTTGGCATGCGTAAGCCGGACGCCAACATTTATCTGCACGTACTGGATGCAGAAAATACCTCGCCGGACGACGCGGTGTTCTTTGACGATCACCCGGATAACGTCGCTGCTGCCCAGGCGCTTGGCATCAAAACGGTTCACGTGACCGACCGCGACGTAGTACCGGCTTATTTTGCCCAATGACCGCAAAGGGTTAAGCTTAAGGCGTACAAACTGACATCAAGGAGTGGCCATGTCGTTTTTCCGCCGCAAGAAGCTGCCCGCTTCGATCAAACCCAGCGTCACCTTTTTACGACTGCTGATTAAACGCGTCGACAGCGATGGCCTGACCATGTTGGCGGGCCACCTGGCCTACGTATCACTGTTGTCACTGGTACCTCTGGTGACCGTGGTGTTTGCGCTGTTTGCCGCGTTCCCGATGTTCTCCGACATCAGCGTTCAACTGAAAAGCTTTATCTTTTCCAACTTCATGCCGGCCGCCGGCAACGTAATTCAAAGTTATCTGGAGCAGTTTGTCGCCAACTCCAACAAGATGACCGCCGTCGGGACCTGCGGCCTGATAGTCACTGCGCTGTTGCTGATCTCGTCGGTGGACAGCGTGCTCAACACCATCTGGCGCAGCAAGAATCAGCGTCCTATCGTGTTTTCTTTCGCCGTGTACTGGATGGTGCTGACCCTGGGGCCGCTGTTGGTGGGGGCCAGTATGGCGATCAGTTCCTATCTGCTGTCGCTTAACTGGCTGGCGCAGACCGGCGTCAACAGCCTGGTGGATCAGGTGCTGCGTATTTTCCCGCTGATCCTGTCGTGGATATCGTTCTGGCTGCTGTATTGCATCGTGCCGACGGTTAGGGTGCCACCCAAGGATGCGTTGATTGGCGCGCTGGTGGCTGGTTTGCTGTTTGAGCTGGGCAAGAAGGGGTTTGCGCTGTATGTCACCATGTTCCCGTCTTATCAGCTGATTTACGGCGTGTTGGCGGTGATCCCCATTTTATTCCTTTGGGTCTACTGGAGCTGGTGTATCGTGTTACTCGGCGCGGAAATCACGGTTACCATTGGGGAATACCGCGACTACCGACAGCAAAAGGCACAACAACAGGAACAGTCATCAGAAGGGCAGTTATGATTGCGTTAATTCAACGGGTATTAAATGCCAGCGTCACGGTGGAAGGCCAGACGGTAGGCAACATAGGCCCCGGTTTGTTAGTGTTATTGGGCGTGGAGCAGGACGATAACGAACAGAAGGCCGAGCGCCTGTGTGAGCGCGTATTGGGCTACCGCATCTTTGGCGATGAGAACGACAAAATGAATCTCAACGTCCAACAGGCAGGGGGCAGTTTGCTGGTGGTCTCGCAGTTCACGCTGGTGGCCGACACGCAAAAGGGGATGCGTCCGAGTTTCTCTCGCGGTGCGGTACCGCAAGAGGCCGATCGGTTATACCAATATTTTGTTGGCCAATGCCGCGAACGCGGTATCGAAACCCAAACCGGTGAGTTTGCGGCCGACATGAAAGTCGCGCTGGTGAACGACGGGCCGGTGACGTTTTGGCTTCAAGTCTAAGAATTCTGAGAGAGAAGGCGTCTATGTATCACCTACGAGTACCGGTAACAGAGCAAGAACTGAAAGAGTATTACCAGTTCCGCTGGGAAATGCTGCGCAAGCCGTTGCACCAGCCGGTGGGGTCGGAAAAGGATGCCTACGACGCCATGGCACATCATCAGATGGTGGTGGACGAGAGCGGAAAAATTGTCGCCATTGGGCGACTGTACATCAATGCCGATAACGAAGCCGCGATTCGTTTTCTGGCGGTAGACCCGACGGTGCAGGACAAAGGCCTGGGGACGCTGGTAGCCATGACGCTGGAATCCGTGGCGCGCCAGGAGGGCGTGAAGCGCGTAGTCTGTAGCGCCCGTGAAGACGCGGTAGATTTCTTTGCCAAGCTGGGTTTCATTAATCAGGGTGAGATCACCGCGCCGCAAACCACGCCGATTCGCCATTTCCTGATGATCAAACCGGTGGCGACGCTGGACGACATCCTGCATCGGCCCGACTGGTGCGGTCAGCTGCAGCAGGCCTGGTACGATCACATTCCGCTCAGCGAGAAGATGGGGGTGCGCATCAGCCAATATACCGGCCAGCGTTTTGTCACTACCATGCCGGAAATTGGCAACCAGAACCCGCACCACACGTTGTTTGCCGGCAGCCTGTTCTCTCTGGCCACCTTGACCGCCTGGGGCCTGATCTGGCTATTGCTGCGTGAGCGCCATCTCGGTGGCACCATCATTTTGGCCGATGCCCATATTCGTTACAGCAAGCCCATCACAGGCCGACCGCGTGCAGTGGCGGATCTCAGCTCGTTGAGCGGCGATCTGGCCCGTTTGGCCCGTGGCCGCCGCGCTCGCGTGCAGGCGGAAGTCCATTTGTTCGGTGACGACGACAAAGGTGCGGTATTTGAAGGCACTTATATGGTGTTGCCGGCCGAGCCGGAAGTCCCCCTGGATCAGGGCGGCTGTGAGGCGATAGACAGTTAACACCCAGGCCCTCTCTATGCGGAGAGGGCCTATCCAGGATTAAGGCAGTTGCTGGTTGACCGTTTGGCCATCGGCGGCAGTTGCCTGCAACCTGCCCTGCAATGAAGCCTTAAATGGCCCATCGCTGTTCAACAAACCTTTCAACTGTAATTGCAGATTACCGTCGCCTTCCAGCGGCACCGCTTGCCATCCCCACTGTTGCAGAGTGTTTACCGGTACCGAACGCCCATTCAGCGACAGCGTAAAAGGCTTGCCCGGCAGCTGCTCGACGGTGGCTTTGGCATCCAACAACCCCTGCGGCATAAAGGCGCTGAGCTCGGTGACGTTGATCTGCCCGTCATTGGCGTTCAGCGCCAGCGATGGTCGGCGCACGTCAATCTTGTTGAAGGTAGCTTCACTTCCGTTCAAATTCAGCGTGCCGGACCAGATGCCCCACTGGTGGTCGCGCGCCAGCAGCAGGTTGCTGCCATAACCGTCCAGTGCGGTGATCTGGAAAGGGAAGGCCGGGTTGATATCGATGATCAGGTTACGGTTGGTGGTCAGTTTATTGACATACACCTCCGCCAGCCAGTTCGGCAGCGGTTGTAACCACAATGCGCGCCAGTCTATAGGTAAGGTGTATTCCAACGCAGCGACAGCGACCTCATCCAGCTGCAGGCGGTTGTTGGCACGCAGCCAGTTTCCCGTGGTGCGCAATAACCCACCTTCCCAGCGGGTGGTGAACTGCTGAATGGCGATGCCGGCCGGCGAGAGTCGCATATTCATGATCGGATCAATCAGATGGAAACTGCCATTGATCAGGTCGCTGGCGTTAAAGTTCAGCGAACCGTCCTGGCTGCTCCAGCCGCCCTGTTGGAAGGTGACATTTTGCAGTGACAGGTCGAGATCGTTAAATGCCCACTCCTTGCCTTCCAGCCGTGCATCTATCAGATCAAAACGTTTGAGCGTGACGGGGGGCAGAGCGGTAAAACGTTGCCAGAACTGTTCCAGTGTCAGCGGTGTCTGCATGCGCACGCCGCTGAGCCTCAGTCGCTCTACCTGCCAACTGCCGTCGGCGGCGCGAGTGGCTACGCCGGTCAAATCCCCCTGCGCCAGGTCGGCGCCGAAATTGCTGAGCAGCAGCTGATTTTGTTTCAGCTCGCCCTGAACCAGCACCTGAGAGGCCGGGATGCCATTGAGCGTCATCGAGCCGGCACTGAACTGGAACTGATTGTTATCACCTAATGGATGGCCGGCTTTGGGTTGCCATGGCGTGATGCCGGCGTTGACCTGCTGCGCGTTGAGCTGCCAGGTTTCATCGTTGGATTGCAGCGCCATATTGCTCAGTTGCAGCACGTCGGCCTGTATTGGCATTGCTGCGTCCTGCTGCTGCAGATTCAGCGTGCCGTCACGCAGCGTGACGCTATGGAAATGACGAGGTTCGGTAATTTGGCGCAGGCTGAGGCCGAGGTCCAGACGTTTGGCAACCAGTGATTGAGGCTGATTTTTTTTGGCCAACTGAACGTCTTCCAGGCTGATTTGGCCCGGCTGGTTCCATGAGTGCGAGATTGCCGCCACCGACAGGCGGTAGTCGCTGTTATCGCTGACCCAGCGGCTGACCCAGCCCGCGGCCCAACGGGTTTGCCCTATGACGTACAACAGTGCAACGGCCAGCACGACCAGCAGCAGCAACGTCAGCAACAGTTTTCCGATAAATTTCATCGTCTACATCCGCGTCGGTCAAAAAAGATACCCTGTTTATGCCGCAATTGGCCGGGCATCTCAAGTGCAATGGTCTGATAGGCAATAAAAAACGGCCGCAAGCGGCCGTTTGTCACAAGGCAGTTCGATGGATTATTGTTTCTCGTGTTCCTGCGGGAACAGCAGGTTCAGCGCGATGGCAGTGATGCCGCCGGCAGCAATGCCTGAGGAGAGTAATGTTTTCAGCCAGTCCGGTGCGAACTGCAAGATCAACGGTTGCTGGGAAACGCCCATCCCCACGGCCAACGACAGCGCCATGATCATGATTGCACGGCGGTTCAGACGCTCTCGCGACACGATGCGCACACCGGATGCGGCGATGGTGCCGAACATCACCAGGGTGGCGCCGCCCAATACCGGCTCAGGAATGTGTTGTACGAAGCCGGCCACCGCCGGGAACAGCCCCAGCGCGATCAGCATCAGTGCCACCACGAAGCCGACGTAGCGGCTGGCGACGCCGGTCAGTTGGATCACGCCATTGTTTTGACCGAAGCAGGAGTTAGGGAAGGTATTAAACACCGCCGACAGCATGGAGTTCAGGCCGTTGGCCAGTACGCCGCCCTTAAGGCGCTTCATATACAGTGGGCCACTGACAGGTTGTTCCGACACGTCAGAGGTCGCGGTGATATCGCCGATAGTTTCCAGCGAGGTGACCATAAATATCAACATCAGCGGCAGCAGCAGATTCCAGTCAAAACCCAGACCGTAATACAGCGGGGTCGGGATGATGATCGCCGCCGTCTCGGGGGTGGGCTGGCTTTCTGGCAGCATGCCCATGGCCCAGGCCAGCAGATAACCCACCGCCATGGCAATCACCAGTGAGGCGACGCGCAGGTAGGGATTGCGCTGACGGTTAAGCAGAATAATGACCAGTAATACCGCGCCGGCCAGCAGCAGATTTTTGGGGGCGCCGAAGGTACCTCCGTTCATCGCAGCATAGCCGCCGCCGATGGAAGTCAAACCGACCTGAATCAGAGACAAACCGATAATCATCACCACAATGCCGGAGACCAGCGGGGTGATGATGCGCCGTGCCAAGTGCAACACGCGTGACAGCAGGATCTCGGTGCAGGAGGCGACCATCAGCGTACCGAACAGCGCAGCCATCATGGTGGGAACGTCCGCACCGCCATTTTTCAGCGCCAGCCCGCCCATGATCAGCGGCGAAACAAAGTTAAAGCTGGTGCCCTGAATAGACAGCAAGCCCGAGCCGACGGGTCCCCAGGTTTTGATTTGTAAAATAGAGGCCAGGCCGGAGGCGAACAGCGACATGCTGATAATGTGCTGAGTGTCCTGCGCCGGCAGACCCAGTGCCTGACAAATCAACAGGGCCGGTGTGATCACGGCTACGAACATCGCCAACAGGTGCTGACCGGCGGCAAACAGCGTTTGCGGCAGCGGCGGGCGATCTTCCAGGCGATAAATCAGTTCACTGTTGCGGGGAGTGGCGGATGCTTTTTGCGCAGCATCGAACTCGGCGGATGGCTGGGTCATGGTGTGGCATTTCCAGAAACGGCAAAGCAGGCATTTTAATGATTTGGCCCATAAAAGCAAACGGTTGCGCGTTAATGCTTTGTTAGCAGTATCGTCACTTATGTCGCATTTTCGTTCATTTTTTCTTGTGTTATCAGCGTTTTTTACTTCTAATCCTGCACTCATCAAGTTTTAAAAACTAAGCGGTTTTCTCTAACTTATTATTTATTAATTGGATCTTTTCCCTTACATGGAGTAACTGGATGTTTCATCTTGATACTTATGGCACGTTAGTCGCAGCAACATTGGTTCTGCTCCTTGGGGGCAAATGCGTCACCAGCATCCCCCTGTTGAGGAAATACACCATTCCCGCTCCTGTCGCCGGTGGTTTACTGGTGGCACTCCTGTTGTTAGCCCTGAAAAAGTTCGTTAACTGGGAAATCAGCTTCGATATGTCGCTGAAAGACCCGTTAATGTTGGCCTTCTTCGCCACCATCGGTTTGAACGCCAACCTGTCGCGGTTGCGCGCGGGTGGCAAGGCATTAATGGTATTCCTGTTTGTGGTGCTGGGCCTGCTGCTGGTGCAGAACGCTATCGGCATCGGCATGGCGAAAATGCTGGGTCTGGACCCGTTGATGGGCCTGATCGCCGGCTCGATTACCCTGTCCGGCGGTCACGGTACCGGGGCGGCCTGGAGCAAGTTGTTTATCGAACGCTACGGCTTTGAAAACGCCACGGAAGTGGCGATGGCCTGTGCCACCTTCGGTCTGGTTCTGGGTGGCCTGATCGGCGGTCCGGTGGCGCGTTACCTGGTGAAGCACTCTTCCACCCCGGAAGGCTCGCCGGATGACAGCGTCCAGCCAAGCGGTTTTGAAAAACCGGAGAGCGGCCGTTTGATCACCTCGCTGATCATGATTGAAACCATCGCGATGATCGCCATCTGCCTGAGCCTGGGGCAGTTTATCTCCGGCTTGCTGAGCGGTACGGTATTTGAATTACCCAACTTTGTTTGCGTGCTGTTCGTTGGGGTGATCCTCAGCAACACCCTGGCCTTCACCGGGTTTTATACCGTGTTTGAGCGTGCGGTGTCGGTGCTGGGCAACGTTAGCCTGTCGCTGTTCCTGGCGATGGCGTTGATGAGCCTGCGTTTGTGGGAGCTGGCTTCTCTGGCGCTGCCAATGCTGGCGATCCTGGCCGTACAGACGCTGGTGATGGCGCTGTACGCAATCTTCGTTACTTATCGGGTGATGGGTAAAAATTACGATGCAGCGGTGTTGGCTGCGGGCCACTGCGGTTTCGGCATGGGAGCCACGCCTACGGCGATCGCCAACATGCAGGCGATTACCGATCGCTTCGGTCCATCGCACCTGGCGTTTCTGGTGGTGCCTATGGTCGGGGCGTTCTTTATCGATATCGCCAACGCGATTGTGATTAAGCTGTATCTGCTGTTGCCGGTGTTTCCGGCGATTGGCTGATTAACCGGTCGTAATAACGAAAAAGGCGCCTATCTGGCGCCTTTTCTCTGCCTGAAAATCAGGCATTGGAGTAACGTGCTTTCTCCGGTAGCCAGCGTTCAATCAGGGCTCTGGCATGCTCCGGGTACTGCTGGTGAATATGGCGGGCGACGCGTTGTACTTCCGGGATCATCGCCTGATCGCGCAGCAAATCCGCCACTTTGAACTCAGCACTGCCGGTTTGGCGCGTGCCCAACAGTTCACCGGGACCGCGGATTTCCAGATCGCGTTGGGCAATAACGAAACCGTCATTACTGTCGCGCAGCACCTGCAGGCGCTTTTGCGCCGTTTTGCTCAACGGGGTTTTGTACAACAACACGCAGTGAGATGCTACGGCGCCGCGACCTACGCGACCCCGCAACTGGTGCAGTTGCGCCAGCCCCAGTCGCTCGGGGTTTTCGATAATCATCAGGCTGGCGTTGGGCACGTCGACCCCCACCTCGATCACCGTCGTCGCCACCAACAACTGCAGCTCACCCTGTTTAAAGGCCTGCATTACCGCCTGTTTCTCTTGTGCTTTCATGCGACCGTGCACTAGCGCCACTTTCAGCTCTGGCAGCGCGGTTTTCAATTCTTCCCAGGTGGCTTCGGCTGCCTGGGCTTCCAGCAGTTCGGATTCTTCGATCAGGGTACAAACCCAGTACGCCTGGCGACCTTCTTCCATACAGGCGCTTTTCACCCGCTGAATAATATCGGCGCGCCGGGTGTCTGGAATGGCAACGGTAGTGACGGGCGTTCTGCCCGGTGGCAGTTCGTCGATCACCGAGGTGTCGAGATCGGCATAGGCGGTCATTGCCAGCGTGCGTGGGATTGGCGTGGCGGTCATGATCAACTGATGGGCATGGAAGCCTTGTTCTTCGCCTTTCTCCCACAGTGCCAGCCGCTGGTGTACGCCAAAACGGTGCTGTTCATCGATGATCACCAGCGCCAGACCGGAAAATTGCACCTGTTCCTGGAAGATGGCGTGGGTACCGACCACCATGGAGACCTGCCCGCTGGCAATTGCCTCTTGCTGTGCGATACGCGCCTTGCCTTTTTGCTTGCCGGCCAGCCAACCAACCTCTAACCCCAGCGGCTCAAACCACTGACGGAAGTTATTGGCGTGCTGTTCGGCCAGCAGTTCCGTCGGGGCCATTAACGCCACCTGCTTGCCGTGAGCGATAGCGCGCAGTGCTGCCAGCGCGGCCACCAGCGTTTTGCCGGAACCGACGTCGCCTTGCACCAGGCGCATCATCGGGAAGCCTTTTTGCATATCGGCTTCGATATCGGCCACTACGCGATCTTGCGCGCCGGTGGGGGCAAAGGGCAACTGGGCGAGGAATTGCTTTTTAAGCCGGTCGTCGGGCATTAACGGCAGGGCCTGATAGCTCTGCGCACCGGCTCGTACCGCCAGCATGCTGAGGTTATGCGCCAACAGTTCTTCCAGGATCAGGCGTTTTTGCGCCGGATGCTTGCCCTGTTCCAAATCCGCCAATTGGATATCCGGCGGCGGGCGGTGCAGGGTATGCAGCGCCTGTGGCAGGCTCATCAGACCGCCGCTCAGTTCCGGCGGCAGCAGTTCGGCAATAGCGCAGGTATCCAGCAACTCCAGCGCCTGATCGGTCAGCTTGCGCAGCGTGGCCTGGCGTATGCCTTCGGTGGTGGGATAAACCGGTGTCAATGACTCTTGCAGCTCAACTTCGCTGCTTTCCCCTTGAATGCGATATTCAGGGTGAATAATTTCGGCGCCGTGGTTACCGCGTTTGACTTCACCGTAGGCGGTCACGCGACGGCCGGTGGCCAGGCTGTTTTTCATCGCGGCGTTGAAATTGAAGAAACGCAGGGTGAGCAGGCCGGTACCGTCGCTGATCTGGCTGGTCAGCATCCGCCTGCGTCCAAAACTGATGTCGGTACGCAGCACTTCGCCTTCCACCGTGGCAAAAATGCCAGGCTGCAGATCGTTTATCGGGTAGAGGCGGGTGCGGTCTTCATAGCGCAGCGGCAGGTGCAGCAGCAGATCTTGAATGGTTTCCAGGCCAATCTTGGCCAGTTTGCCCGCCTGGCTGGCGCCAACCCCGGAAAGCGTAGTGAGTGGGACAGCATCCAGCAGACGGCCTTTCATTTGCGTACCGTCGCCTGCATGGCCGCCCACCATTCGGCATCGGCGACCACCTGGCCCTGTTGATCGATATGAGGACGCGGCAGCTTTTTACGCTTGGCCACGTTGGCCAGCACCGGGTAGCCACCTTCAAACAGCAGACGTTGTTGTTCTTCTGCGTCGAGCATACTGTGCTCACGGCGATACAGGCCGGCATTTTGTCGCTGGCGTTGCGCTTCGTACAGGATCAAGGCTGAGGCAACCGACACGTTGAGTGACTGCACCATACCGATCATCGGAATAATGATGTCCTGATCGGCAAGCGCCAGCGCTTCTTCGGTAATGCCGGTTTTTTCCTGGCCCAGCAGGACGCAGGTAGGGCGAGTGTAATCCACTTCGCGAAAGTCTACCGCCCGGGCGGAAAGGTTAGTCGCCAGGATCTGCATGCCCTGGCCTTTCAGATGAGTGACGGCGTCGCCGATAGTGCGATGGGTTTGAACATTGACCCAGCTGTTGCTGCCGGCGGCGGAGGAAACCAGGGTTCGCATGCGTGTAGTTGGCCACACGGCATGCACCTGATGCACGCCGACAGCGTCGGCGGTGCGGATAATGGCGGAGACGTTATGCGGTTTGTGAACCTGTTCCAGGCAGACGGTTAAATCCGGCTGCCGGGTGGCCAGCATTTCACAAATCCGCGCATAGCGTTCAGGGCTCATAAGCGCTAATTTCGGTTACGGTTAACTTTGATGACATCCGGCATGATACGGATTTTACGCATAATATTTGCCAGATGGATGCGATCGCGGGTGGTCAAGCGGATAAAGGCGCTATAAACCCGGCCGTCTTTCTCTTCGGTATTCAGGCTTTGAATATTGGACTCAGCTGCATTGATGGCTGCCGTCAGGTTGGCCAGCGCCCCCTGATGGTTAAACATGTCCACTTTGATCTCGGCAATGAATTCCTGCTCGATGTCTTTATCCCACTCTACCGCCATGAACTTTTCAGGTTCTTTCTGGTAGCCGCGGATATTGCGACAGGATTCATGGTGGATCACCAGGCCTTTACCTGGGCTGACGTGGGCGATAATTGGGTCACCCGGAATAGGTCGGCAGCATTTGGCAAAGGTGATCAGCACGCCGTCTGCGCCCTTGATCGCCAGATTACGAACGCCGGAAGAGGTGCCCAGATTGGACTGATCGCCCTGCAGGTTTTTCGCGACCACGACGCTCATGGCATTGCCCAGGCCGATTTCAGCCAGCAGATCGTCCAGCGTCGCCAGCTTCATGCGATCCAACTCGTGTTGGATATTTTCCGGCGGGATCTCGGCCAGTTTGCGACTGCCGCCCAACGCATGGTTTAACAAACGGCGGCCGAGGCCAACCGAATCATCGCGCTTGAGGTTTTTCAACATCTGGCGAATTTTAGCGCGCGCTTTGGAACTGACGACAAAGTTCAGCCAGGCGGCGTTTGGTCGTGCGCCCGGAGCGGTGATGATTTCGACCGTCTGGCCGCTGGTCAGTGACTGCGACAGCGGGTATGGCTGACGATCAACCCGTGCGCCAACGCAGGCGTGGCCGATATCGGTATGCACCGCGTAGGCGAAATCGACCGGGGTGGCGCCCGCAGGCAATTCAACGATGCGGCCTTCCGGGGTGAAAACGTAAATCTCATCCGGGAACAGATCGGATTTGACGCTCTCAATAAATTCAAACGAGCTACCGGCGCTCTGTTGCAGCTCCAGCAGGCTCTGCATCCAGCGCTGGGCTCGGATTTGCGCGGTGGTGCCGGTTTCGCCCTGTTCTTTCTCTTTATAAGCCCAGTGCGCGGCGACCCCCATTTCGGCCATCTGATCCATATCTTCGGTACGGATCTGCACCTCTACCGGAACGCCATGCGGGCCGATAAGTGAAGTGTGCAGCGATTGATAGCCGTTGGCCTTGGGAATGGCGATATAGTCTTTGACCCTGCCAGGGCGCGGTTTATACAGGCTGTGAGCCTGACCCAGCACGCGGTAGCAGGTATCCACCTCTTTCACGATCACCCGGAACGCATAGATATCCATAATCGAATGGAAGCGCTGTTCTTTCAGGTGCATCTTGAGGTAAATGGAATACAGATGTTTTTCTCGCCCGCTGACGCGGCAGGGGATGCCGGCTTCGGTCAATCGCCCCTCGATTTCGGCGAGAATCTTCTGGATCATCTCTTTACGATTACCGCGAGCGGCTTTCACCACTTCTTTGATTACGCGATAACGGTTCGGATACAACGCCTCGAAACCCAGCTCTTCCAGCTCGGTTTTCAGGTGGTGAATACCCAGACGATGGGCCAGTGGGCTGTAGATTTCCAGGGTTTCACGCGCAATACGCCGCCGTTTGTCGGGGCGCAGCGAACCTAAGGTACGCATGTTGTGCGTGCGGTCGGCCAGTTTAATCAACACGACGCGGATATCCTGCACCATCGCCATGATCATCTTGCGGAAGTTTTCCGCCTGGGCTTCTTTTTTGTCCTGGAATTTCAGCTTGTCGAGCTTGGATACGCCCTCAACCAATTCGGCGACGCTTTTGCCGAACAGCTGTTCCATATCCTGATAGGTGGCTGGGGTGTCTTCGATGACGTCATGCAGCAGGGCTGCCATCAGCGTCTCATGATCGAGACGCATTTCCGCCAGAATACAGGCCACAGCAACCGGGTGAGTAATGTAGGGCTCACCGCTGGAGCGTGTCTGTCCCTCGTGAGCATCACGTGCAACGAGGTATGCCTGTTTGAGGCGCTTAATCTGCTCCTCAGGCAGGTAACGTTGAATCAGCAGATTCAGGCTTTCAAACAGGTACAAGGCAGGCTCGCAGTCTAATTAATTAACGACGACCTTCAGCAATCGCGGTAACCGCTTGAATTTCTGCGGCTTCCTGCTCTTGCTGCTCCTGACGATCGCGAACATCGAGGATCTGGCTGGTGATCAGGCCTTCTTCGATTTCGCGCAGTGCGATAACGGTGTACTTGTCGTTTTCTTCCGGAACAAGTGCATCTTTACCGCCAGTCTGGATTTGACGTGCCCGACGAGCAGCGACCAACACCAGGTCAAAACGGTTACCAATTTTCTCTACAGCGTCTTGAACAGTTACGCGTGCCATATTTGTGCTACTCCACAGGTGACGAAAAGACTGGGCATAATACTGAAACTGTCTTCAGTCTGCCAATAGTTTGCTGATTAAAGCGTCATGCCGCAGTAATTGGCGGCCTAAACGCAGGCGTTCGGCGCGAATTATGGTTTTCAGATCGGACAGTGCCAGATCGAAATCATCGTTCACGATTAAATAGTCATACTCCGCGTAGTGCGTCATTTCCGCCACGGCTTGCGCCATGCGTTTGGCGATCACTTCATCAGAGTCTTGTCCGCGTCCACGAAGGCGACGGCCAAGTTCTTCCTTCGACGGCGGCAATATAAAGATGCTACGCGCCTGGGGCATTTTGGCACGAATTTGTTGCGCGCCCTGCCAGTCGATATCCAGGAAAACGTCTACTCCGGTCGACAGCACCTGCTCAATGGCAGCGCGTGAGGTACCGTAATAGTTGCCGAACACTTCGGCGTGCTCAAGAAACGCATCCTGCTCAATCATTCGGCAGAATTCTTCTTTTGAGACGAAGAAATAATGATCGCCATGTTGTTCACCCGGGCGGCTGTCGCGCGTGGTGTGCGAAACCGAAACCTGCGTGTCGTACAGCGGTTGCGTCTTTAACAAAGCCTGAATCAGACTTGATTTCCCTGCGCCACTAGGGGCAGAGACAATATAAAGCGTGCCTTGAGCCATGATGATATTCGTTGATATGCCAATAACAGCGGATGTGTATTTTCTCCGCACAGTATACACGGCTAACGTGCCGGATGCAGCGTTAGCTCGCATTTTGCCCGCCGCTTTATGCTGAAAAAACCTCAAACAGGGTGGTTTGCGCAGCGTATCGCCAAATTTTGACGGTTTTCTGCAATGCCGGCAGGCGTTAATCGAACCGCTGCGCAGAACGCCTCATGGGCCATTGTCTTGCTTTCCTCTTCCGGCTTTACTGCCGGTTATCAGGGTGGTGAAAGATGCGCAAAAGTGTCATGAGAATAGGGATGATGCTGCTGGTCGGTTTGCTGTGCAGTGAGACTGTTCGGGCGCAAGCCTGTCCGGCGTGGCGCCCGGTGCGGATGCAACTGGAGATAACCGCCTTAAAAAACCAGCTTGAACGATGGGACGTAGCTTATTACCAGCAGGGCAGCAGTTTAATTGAAGATGAAGTCTACGACAGCCTGCGCGAAAAGCTGCGGTTATGGCAGGGTAGCGCCGGAGGAGGGGGCTGGCCCGCTTTTACCCGAAGGCAAGGTGCCGCACCCGGTGGCGCATACCGGGTTGCGGAAATTGCCGGATCTTGCCGCCGTCGACCAATGGTTAAAGGGGCGTAGTGATCTCTGGGTTCAACCCAAAGTGGACGGTGTCGCCATCACGCTGGTTTATCACGACGGAAAACTGACGTCGGCGATCAGCCGAGGGAACGGACTGAAAGGCGAGAACTGGCTGGAAAAAGTGCGGACTATTCCTGCGGTGCCGGTCAGTATTAAGGGGGCCCCGCCAACGTTGATTCTGCAGGGCGAGCTGTTTCTGATGGTGAACGGTCATCAACAAAAGGTCAGCGGCGGCATCAACGCCCGTGCCAAGGTCGCCGGTGCGCTGATGAAAAATAAACCCTCGCTGCTACTCCAGCAGATCGGTCTGTTCGTCTGGGCCTGGCCGAACGGTCCGCAGGAGATGGCGCAGCGTTTACGCCAGCTTGCTGAAATGGGTTTTCCTCTTGCCCTGACTTTTTCGCAGCCGGTGAACTCCTCGGCGGAGGTGCAACAATGGCGAGAGCATTGGCATAAAACCGCTTTGCCTTTCGTCACCGATGGTGTGGTGATCCATCAGGCACACTCACCCCAGGGGCTCTACTGGCAAGCCAGGCCCGGTGATTGGGCCGTTGCCTGGAAGTATCCGCCCGTGCAGCAAGTGGCGAGGGTCAATGGTATTGATTTCAATATTGGTCGCACCGGAAAAATTGCCGTGGTGCTGCGGCTTGACCCCGTCAGGATGGACGATAAATGGGTGACGCGGGTTAACCTCGGCTCGCTACCACGTTGGCGAAAATGGGGGGTTGTGCCCGGAGATCAGGTAACCATCAGCTTGATGGGACACGGCATTCCACATCTCAATAACGTGGTCTGGCGCGTAACGGACCGGTCGCTGCCCAGTGCGCCGTCTGCTGAACGTTACCACGCGTTGAGTTGTTTCAGTTGGAGACCGGATTGCCGTCAGCAGTTTCTTGCCAGACTGGTGTGGTTGAGCGGCCCGCAGGGGTTAAGTTTGCACGGCGTCAGTGAATCCACCTGGCAGACGCTGATCGATCAGGGGTTAGTGCGGCATTTGCTGGATTGGCTGCTGCTAACGCCGGAACAACTGATGGCCGCCCCCGGGATCGGCGGTAAGCGAGGGCAAAGCATTCACCGGCAATTTCAGCAGGCGCGACAACAACCGTTCGCGCGTTGGCTGCTCGCTTTGGGTATACCGCTTTCCCCGCAGCAAACGATGGCGCTGACAAACTGGCATCAGGTCCAGCAAATGTCCCCCGTGGCGTGGCGGCAAATCGTCGGTATTGGTGCAAAAAGGGCACAACAGATTGCCGATTTTCTCCAGCACCAGCCTGTCTTGGCGCTGGCCAGCACCCTGGGCTCACAAGGGATTGTGGGTTTTGCCAGCGCGCCTTGATGTGATGTTCCTCTTGGAGTCCATCAACAACGGGATTGCCTATGCTGTTATGGTGCCCTTATTAATGATCCGGATGCTGATAGTTAAACACCGGTAGACCCAGCCGAAAGCGCAGAGCAATCAGTCGGGCGCTGAGGCCGGCCACCAAAGTGATGATCACCACCATATTATGTGGCAGGCTGAAGTGTTGCAGACCGATGTACAGCCAGGCGGCGGCGAAGGAGATACCGGCGTAGATTTCTTTCTGGAATACCAACGGAATGCGGTTGCAGAGCATATCGCGCAGAACGCCGCCGAATACGCCGGTGATCACCGCGGCAATCGCGGCAATGATGGCACCGTGGCCCATGTCCAGCGCGACCTGTGCGCCGATGATTGAAAATACAATCAGCCCAACGGCATCCAACACCAGAAAAAGACGGCGCAGGTGACGCATCAAGGGGGCCAGCCAGGTGGTGACGATCGCGGCAATGGCAACGATAACGATATATTCAGGATGTTTGACCCACCCCAGAGGGAAATGCCCGAGCAACATGTCGCGTACCGAACCGCCACCGATTGCCGTGGCAGAGGCAATAATAATGACGCCAAACATGTCCATTTGGCGGCGGCCGGCAGCCAGTGCGCCAGTCATGGCTTCGGCAGTAATACCGATGATATAAAGAATGCTCAATAACATAAGATATTCACAGGGTGGGCGGGAATGAGTGTCATGGTGGCAGGGTAATAGCCGCGAGGACATAGCACCACTGAGTTTTTCTAACCGATGGCAATTCGGATTACTTTAGTTAATCCATTTTTTGTTTTATTTGCTTATCCATTGCCTTTTGTAACCTTATTTTATTCAAGAAAGCATTAGATATTTCGCATTGGTTTCTATTGCTGACTATGCTTTTTGCATGCGATCCCGAGGCCGCTTGGCGGTGAGGGATCTCTGGCTGATGATGGCGTTTACTGAGGAACATGAAGATAAATGAAAGCTACTTCCCTGCTGGCGGCGGCTGCCGCTGTGACCATCCTGTTGAGCGGTTGCGTTGCGCCGGTTCAGAACACCGGGCCGCAAAAATCGGCGACCTGCCAGGTTGGCGATCCTATGGTCCAAACTACGCTTTATTTTGGCCTTAATCGCCCTGCGGGGCCGGCGATCGGTGCTGCCGAATGGCAGAGTTTTGTCGATCGGCAAGTGACGCCGCGTTTTAAAGATGGGTTATCGGTATTTGATGCCAAAGGACAGTGGTTGGGTAATGACGGCAAGCTGGCGCGCGAAAACAGCAAAGCGCTGATGCTGATTCATGCGCCGGGCAAGGAAAGTGAAACCCATATTGAGGCATTGCGCAGCAGCTATAAACAACAGTTTGCACAGGATTCCGTGATGCGGGTTGATGCGCCCGTGTGCGTCGCGTTCTGATAAGCTCCCGGCCCGCAGGCCGGGATAGTGTTTACAGTACCAGTCCGGCGATGGCTGCCGAAAGCAGGCTGACCAGCGTGGAACCATAGACCAGCTTCAAACCAAAACGAGAAACCACGTTACCTTGTCGCTCGTTAAGCCCTTTGATTGCCCCGGCGACGATGCCGATAGAGGCAAAGTTGGCGAAAGACACCAGGAATACCGACAGAATGCCCAGGCCGCGCGGTGACAGCTCCGTAGCGATTTTCTTCAGTTCGATCATTGCCACAAACTCATTGGCCACCAGTTTGGTCGCCATAATGCTGCCTGCTCGTAGCGCATCCGGTGCCGGGATACCGATCAGCCAGGCCAGTGGATAGAATACATAGCCCAGGATTTGCTGGAAGCTGATGCCGAACACGGCGGAGAACAGAGCGTTTACCGCTGAAATCAGCGCAATAAAGCCAATCAGCATGGCGGCGATAATCATCGCGATTTTGAAGCCCGCCAGGATGTACTCGCCCAGCATTTCAAAGAAGCTCTGGTCTTCATGCAGCTTGCTCAGTTTCAGTTCGGGTTCATCGTCCAACTGATAAGGGTTGATGATCGACAATATGATGAAGGTACTGAACATGTTGAGGATCAGCGCGGCTACCACGTATTGCGCATCGATCATCGACATGTAGGCACCGACGATGGACATGGATACCGTCGACATGGCGGTGGCTGCCATGGTGTACATGCGACGCGGCGAGATATCGCCGATGATGCCCTTGTAGGCGATAAAGTTTTCAGACTGGCCGAGCACCAGCGTGCTGACGGCGTTGAAAGATTCCAGTTTGCCCATGCCGTTAACCTTGGACAGCAGGGTGCCGACCAGACGGATAATCAGCGGCAGAATGCGGAAATGCTGCAAAATACCGATCAGCGCGGAAATAAAGATAATCGGGCATAACACGCCCAGGAAGATAAACGCCAGCCCGTCCTTACTCATGCCACCAAACACAAAGTCGGAACCCTGTGCGGCGTAGGTCAGCAGCGTTTCAAAGAAACCGGCAACGTGCTTGATGACGCTCAGGCCGCTTTCTGAATGCAGGAAGAAATAGGCGAGTGCGCCTTCAATGACTAAAAGCTGAATAATATAACGCAGGCGGATTTTCTTGCGGTCATTACTGACCAGTAGTGCCAGGGCGATGATCACCACCAGGGCAAAAATAAATTGCAGAATTTGCGGCATAAAGAGTCCGTACGGCTTAACGGGCAGGAAAAAACACATTTAGCCACAGCTCTCCCGGCCTTTCATTACATTACGTGATAATTAGAACAAAATACTTTCGGTAAGCCGGGTAAGTTGCCGATTGTCATCCTCTCTTACTTATCGGCAGTTTTTCATAAATAAATTCAACGCGAATTTCACGGCGAGAGTCGCTTGTGACCCGGTTTTTTACGGCTGTACTATACTTCAGCCTTTGCGATGGCTTATAAATCGCAGGGGTATTTTTGGCTTCACGACACATCGCGACATCCGGTTCTATAACGGAGGCTTTATGGCCTTTTTGCTGAGGAGAACTGTATGAACCAGATTTCAGGCAAGGTTGTGATTATTACCGGCGCCAGTAGCGGATTGGGCGAGGCGACAGCTCGCCATCTCGCCGCTCGGGGCGCAACGTTGGTATTGGCAGCGCGTCGCAAAACGCGTCTTGATGCATTGGCGAATGAAATCATCGCGGCCGGGGGTAAAGCGCTCGCGGTAGCGGTAGATGTCACTCGCCGTAACGACGTGGAGGCAATGGTCGATGCCGCAATAACGGAATTTGGGCGCGTTGATGTGTTGGTGAACAACGCAGGGTTAATGGCGATAGCCCCGCTGAGCGCCACCCGGGTCGACGAATGGGAACGGATGATCGATATCAACCTCAAAGGCGTGCTGTATGGTATTGCCGCTGTGCTACCGGTGTTCGAGCAACAGCAGAGCGGTCACTTTATCAATGTCGCCTCCGTCGCCGGTCTGAAGGTGCTTAGCCCGGGCGGCGCCGTTTACAGCGGCACCAAGTTTGCGGTACGCGCTATCTCCGAAGGCTTGCGTTATGAGGTGGGGGCACATATTCGCACCACCATTATCTGTCCGGGAGCCGTGGATTCCGAACTGAAGCTTGGCACCTCGGACCGGGAAAGCGTGAAGTTCGTTGAGGCGTTTTATCAACAGGCCATCCCGGCGGATTCCGTAGCGCGTGCCATCGCTTATGCCATCGAGCAACCGGCGGAGGTGGATATCAACGAAATTGTTTTGCGGCCAACCCAAGAGCTGTATTAAGCCGCATACCACCGCCGCGCCTTTTCAGGTGCGGTCTTCTGCGCCATAAAAAAAGCCCGCTAACGCGGGCTTAAGCCAGGAGTGAATAGGTTACTCGATATTCTGGATCTGTTCGCGCATCTGCTCGATCAACACTTTCAGCTCGATGGCTGAAGTGGTCACTTCGGCATTGATGGACTTGGATGCCAGCGTGTTGGATTCGCGGTTGAACTCCTGCATCATAAAGTCGAGGCGACGGCCCACGGCTTCTTTCTTCTTCAGGATGTTGTGCGTTTCTTTTACGTGAGCTTCCAGGCGATCCAGCTCTTCGGCAACGTCAATACGCTGCGCCATCAGCACTAGCTCTTGCTCCAGGCGGGTGTTTTCCAGCTGCACCTGGGCTTCTTCCAGTTTGCTGACCAGACGCTCACGCTGCCATTGCAGAATGTTGGGCATTTGGGCGCGAACCTTGATTACTTCAGCGCTCACGCCTTCCAGACGCTGTTCGATCAGCGCTTTCAGTGCGGTGCCTTCGCTTTCGCGAGCCACAATGAAGTCATCGAGTGCACCATCCAGCGCTTGCATCAGTTGTGCACTGATGGCGTCCAGATCCTGCTCTTGAGCAGACATCACGCCAGGCCAACGCAGGACGTCGATAGGATCGATTTCCCCTTCGTCGCTCTGCATTTTTACCCAGTTGGCGGCTTCAACCAGCTGCTTGGCCAGTTTTTCGTTCAGGATCATCGAGCTTTGCGCGCTCGGATCCAGCTCAAAGCGCAGGTTGCACTCCACTTTGCCGCGGGTCAAACGACCACGAATGCGTTCGCGGATCACCGGTTCCAGGCTGCGGAATTGTTCCGGCAGACGGATGTAGGTTTCCAGATAGCGTTGGTTAACGGAACGCAGCTCCCAAGCTGCGCTGCCCCATTCACCCTTGATTTCTCGCCGAGCGTAGGCTGTCATGCTGCGGATCATTGATGCGTACCCGTAATAGGAAAAGATGGAGCGATTATAGCGTTGGACCTTCGGGCAGGATAGGCATTACGTCACGAAGCCCGTATAATGCGCAGCCAATCGTTGATAAGAAGCCGGAGAGAGCCCATGCGTCCTGCAGGCAGAGCACCACAACAAGTTCGCCCACTGACACTGACCCGTCATTATACCAAACACGCAGAAGGCTCAGTGCTGGTTGAGTTTGGCGATACCAAAGTTTTGTGCACCGCCACGGTAGAAGAGGGTGTGCCGCGCTTCCTGAAAGGTCAGGGCCAGGGTTGGATCACCGCTGAGTACGGCATGTTGCCGCGTTCCACCCACAGCCGTAACGCCCGCGAGGCCGCCAAAGGCAAGCAGGGTGGCCGCACGCTGGAGATCCAGCGCCTGATTGCCCGTTCGCTCCGTGCCGCGGTAGATCTGAAAAAACTCGGTGAGTTCACCATCACTCTCGACTGTGACGTATTGCAGGCCGATGGCGGTACCCGTACCGCGTCCATTTCCGGCGCCTGCGTTGCGCTGGCCGATGCGTTGAATGCGCTGGTAGCCAACGGCAAGCTGAAAGCCAACCCGATGAAAGGGCTGGTGGCGGCGGTTTCCGTCGGTATCGTTAACGGCGAAGCGCTGTGCGATTTGGAGTACGTTGAAGACTCTGCAGCAGAAACCGACATGAACGTGGTGATGATGGAAGATGGCCGTATGATCGAGGTGCAGGGCACCGCCGAGGGCGAGCCGTTCAGCCATGATGAACTGTTGGCGCTATTGGCGCTGGCCCGAGGGGGCATCGATACCATCTTCCAGGCGCAGAAAGCGGCGCTGGCAGACTAATTTTTTAAGGCGACTCAAGAGTCGCCTTTTTTACGCCCGGCGATCGGGCGGCAGTATTAACAGATCTAACCGACCAGACGAGGAGAAGCAGTAATGAAAGCCTATCAGCGCCAGTTTATCGAGTTCGCGCTTAACAAGCAGGTATTGAAATTCGGCGAGTTCACCCTGAAATCCGGCCGCACCAGCCCGTATTTCTTTAATGCCGGCCTGTTTAATACCGGGCGTGATCTTGCGCTACTCGGGCGTTTCTACGCTGAAGCTCTGATGGATTCCGGTATCGAGTTCGATCTGCTGTTTGGTCCTGCTTACAAAGGTATCCCGATTGCCACCACCACGGCGGTGGCTTTGGCAGAGCACCATGAGCGCGACGTGCCTTACTGTTTTAACCGTAAGGAAGCCAAGACCCATGGCGAAGGTGGCACGCTGGTAGGCAGCCCGCTACAGGGCCGCGTGATGCTGGTGGACGATGTGATCACTGCCGGTACGGCTATCCGTGAATCCATGGAAATCATCGGTGCCAGCGGCGCAACGTTGGCCGGCGTGCTGATTTCACTCGATCGTCAGGAACGAGGTCGTGCGGATATTTCGGCCATTCAGGAAGTTGAGCGTGACTATCACTGCAAGGTGATTTCCATCGTGACGCTGAAGGATTTGATTGTTTATCTCGAAGAAAAGCCAGAAATGGCGGATCACCTGGCGGCGGTGCGCGCCTATCGTGAGCAGTACGGGGTCTAACTCAGTATCTACGTTACCGGGCGCGTAGAATGCGCCCGGTAACGGGTTTATTGCAGCTGTGCCGCCAGCAGTGGCCAGCGGCCATCGAACTCTTGGGTTGGGCGATAGCGGAATTCAGATCGCACGTAGCGCGACAGCATCCCCTCGCAGAACGCCAGCAGCTGGCTTGCCAGCAGCGTTTCGTCCACGATAAAGCCTTTGCCTTCCCGCAGTTTTCGCTCTTTCAGTACCTGACGCAATTGCGCTTCAATGCGTTCAAACAGCTGGTTGATGCGGCCTTGCAGGCGATCCTGTTCAAACATCAGCGCATGGCCGGTCATGATTCGCGTCAGGCCAGGGTTGCGTTCGGCGAACCCCAATACCAGCAGCAAAATCAGGCGCAGGCGGTTAAAGGTCTCTTTTTCATCCTGCAAAATCAGGTTGATGCGCGTGATCAGGCTGTCTTCAATAAACTCGATCAGGCTGTCGAACATCCGTGTTTTGCTGGGAAAGTGCCGGTAGAGTGCAGCTTCGGAGACTCCGACGTTAGCGGCAAGTTTAGCGGTGGTAATACGTTGGCTACCGTCGCTGGACTCCAGCATCTGGGCTAATGCCTGCAGTATTTCCTCGCGCCGATTCCTTTTGATATTTTCTTTTTCTGCCATGTCTGATTAGACCCTTGCTAAAACTGCTTAGACTTTCGGAAACCCGGGCACCGGCCGTTGCAGAGAAAGCTCTGTGCGGCTTATGTGATAGCTTTTTTACGATGCTGGGGTCAGCGGCCTTAACGACCTGTATTCTCCGTGCGCCCTGGTGTGCGCTGTAATCGTAGTCGGCCAAATCTTGCCATGGAGCTGTCCTTCTCCGGGGTAGCAAGATTTAAGGCGACAATTCCTTGTCGTCGGTCAGGTATCAGGCAGCGCTTAGTGGCGGCCAGAGTGGCCAAAGCCACCGGCACCGCGTTCGCTGCTGTCGAACTCTTCTACCAGATTGAATTCAGCCTGAACTACCGGCACGAACACCATCTGCGCGATACGTTCACCTGGCTCAATAGTGAAGGATTTCTGACCACGGTTCCAGACGGACACCATCAGCTGGCCCTGGTAGTCGGAGTCGATCAGGCCGACCAGATTGCCCAGTACCACACCGTGTTTATGGCCCAGACCGGAACGCGGCAGGATCACTGCGGCAAGATCGGTGTTGGCAATATGAATAGCCAGGCCCGTTGGCAGCAGCGTGGTTTCACCCGGCGCCAACTCGACAGCGCTGTCCAGGCAGGCACGTAGATCAAGGCCTGCGGAACCTGGGGTGGCGTAGGTCGGTAAAGGGAAGTCCTTCCCGATACGCGGGTCGAGGATTTTAACGTCGATTTTTTTCATCATAACGGCTGACTATCTCGTCTATTAAACGTTGGCCAAGGAGTGCCTTGTCGCTCAGCGGCAGGCGCTTTTCTCCATTCTGCCAAAAAAGGTGCAAGGCATTGGTGTCACTGTTAAACCCATGCTCTGCAAGCGATACATCGTTAGCGCAAATTAAATCCAGTTTCTTACGCGCCAGTTTTTGTCGCGCGTATTCTTCCACATTCTGGGTTTCGGCAGCAAACCCCACGACAAAAGGCCGATTTTTGGTCATCGCGGCGACGCCGGCAACGATATCGGGGTTTTTTACCATTTTGAGGATGATTTCATCACCCTGTTTTTTTATTTTTTCATCGGAAATCTGCTCGGCACGGTAATCGGCCACGGCGGCACAGGAAATAAAAATATCCTGTTGGCCGGCGCTTTGCTGGACCGCCTGCTCCATTTCCAATGCGCTGATCACGTCTACCCGGGTGACCGATGGCGGCGTCGGCAGAGTGACCGGCCCCGCGATCAGCGTGACCTGCGCACCGCGTGCGGCGGCGGCGGCGGCGATGGCAAAGCCCATCTTGCCGGAGCTGTGGTTGCTGATGAAACGAACCGGATCCAGCGCTTCGCGCGTGGGGCCGGCGGTGAGCATAATCTTTAAATGTTTCAGATCTTGCGGTGCGGAGAAATGGCTGTTCGCCAGTTCGACGATTTCCAGCGGATCGAGCATGCGGCCTGGGCCGACGTCGCCACAGGCTTGACTGCCGCTGTCAGGCCCCCAGAGCAGCATACCGCGCGCTTGTAGCGTCTGCAGATTGGCCTGGGTGGCGACGGCGCGGTACATTTGCTGGTTCATGGCGGGTGCGGCAGCGATCGGTGCCGCCGTGGCCAGGCAGACGGTGGTCAGCAGATCGTTGGCCATTCCGGCGGCGACGCGCGCCAGCAGATCGGCGGTAGCCGGCGCCAGAATCACCAGGTCCGCCCATTTGCCGAGCTCAATATGGCCCATGGCAGCTTCGGCGGCGGGATCCAGCAGATCGTCCGAGACCGGGTAGCCGGAAACGGCCTGCAGCGTCAGCGGCGTGATAAAGGCTTTCGCCGCGCCTGTCATTATCACACGCACTTCCGCGCCTCTGTCACGCAGGCGGCGTACCAGTTCTGGGCATTTGTATGCGGCGATACCGCCACTGATGCCAAGCACAATATGTTTGCCGGAAAGTCCCGTCATCATGATTGTCCGATTGAATCCGAAAGATGTGCCATTTTAGCATAACCGTCCGACAGGTGAGTGATTCCGCTGCGCCTGCAACGCGTTACATTGTGCTTTGCGCAGCACTTCGCAATGTTATCAAACACCTGTCGTGAGCTGCTTCGCTGCGTGGCATGCTGTGGCGTTTTTGGGAGGGTGTTAATGAGCAGTCAGGTAATCACCCTGTGGCAGGATACATTGGCGCCACGGGAAAAATTGTTGCGTTACGGGGCGTCGGCATTGTCCGATGCGGAGCTGCTGGCCATTTTCCTGCGCACCGGCTTTCCCGGCGTGCACGTTATGCAACTGGCAGAGCAATTATTGGCGCAGTTTGGCTCGCTGTATCACCTGATGTCGGCAGACCATTCGGTTTTTTGCAGTCACAAGGGGCTGGGTAATTCCAGTTATGCCCAACTGCAGGCGATTTCGGAGCTGGCGTTCCGCTTCTTTTCCAGTCATCTGGCACAGGAAAATGCCATGCTCAACCCCAGGATGACCCAGCATTATCTGCAAAGTTTGCTGGCGCACCATGAAAGGGAAGTGTTTTTGGTATTGTTTTTAGACAATCAGCACCGTGTTATTCGCCATCAGGAGATGTTTGCTGGTACCATCAGCAGCGTCGTCGTACACCCGAGAGAAATTGTGCGTGAAGCGTTGAAGGCTAATGCGGCCGCCATTATTCTGGCGCATAATCATCCTTCGGGTAAGGCTGAACCCAGCCACGCCGACCGTTTGATAACTGAGCAAGTGGTTAATGCCTGCCTGTTATTGGAGATCCGAGTGCTCGATCATTTGGTTATAGGTCGGGGTGAATGCGTCTCTTTTGCCGAACGCGGATGGCTTTAAGCGATTTTTTCGCGATCCTTATGGGATCTTTAGCTGTTCGGGACTTGAGCACTTACGCTTCAGAGCGTATACTACGCCACCTTTGAGAATCTTGGGTTTGGCGCAAGAGCCTATCTCAGCAGGTTTCTAACCTGATGTGTGGTTTCTGACCTGATGACGAGAGTCTCCTCAGTATGAAGTTTGCTGAGATGGGCTCTAAAAGCCTGACGAGGCGGCCATACCCTATACGAAGCTCGAGCTGATTTGATTTTTGGAGAATAGACATGTCCCGAGTCTGCCAAGTTACTGGCAAGCGCCCGGTGAGCGGTAACAACCGTTCCCACGCAATGAACGCGACCAAACGCCGTTTTCTGCCGAACCTGCACTCACACCGTTTTTGGGTTGAGGCTGAGAAGCGCTTTGTAACTCTGCGTGTATCTGCTAAAGGTATGCGTGTTATCGATAAGAAGGGTATTGAGACGGTCTTGGCCGATCTGCGTGCCCGTGGTGAGAAGTATTAAGGAACTGAATCATGGCTAAAGGTGTTCGCGAGAAGATCAAGCTGGTTTCTTCTGCTGGTACTGGTCACTTCTATACCACCACGAAGAACAAGCGTACTAAGCCGGAAAAATTGGAACTGAAGAAATTCGATCCAGTTGTCCGTCAACACGTACTGTACAAAGAAGCTAAAATTAAATAATTTTAGTGGATTAATAAAAACCCGGCCTCGGCCGGGTTTTTTGTTTTATAAAGGTAGGAAATCAACGGGAGAGCGCCAGATGCCTGAATTACCAGAAGTTGAAACCAGCCGACGCGGGATTGAACCTTATCTTGTCGGTCACAGCATTCAATATGCGGTGGTGCGTAATGCCCGCCTGCGCTGGCCGGTTTCCGAGCAAATTCTGGCGCTGAGCGACCAACCGGTGCGCAGCGTGCAACGCCGTGCCAAGTATCTGCTGATTGAACTGGACCACGGTTGGATTATTGTTCACCTGGGCATGTCCGGCAGCCTGCGCATGCTGGCTGAGGAAACCGAAGCCGGCAAGCACGACCACGTCGATCTGGTGATCAGCAATGGCATGACCCTGCGCTATACCGATCCCCGCCGTTTTGGCGCCTGGTTATGGTGCGAGGATCTGGCGGCCAGCAACGTGCTGGCGCACCTGGGGCCGGAACCGCTAAGCGAAGCCTTTAACGGCGCTTACCTGTACGAAAAGTCACGCAACAAGCGCACGCTGATCAAACCCTGGTTGATGGATAACAAGTTGGTGGTCGGGGTAGGCAACATCTACGCCAGTGAATCGCTGTTTACCGCCGGGATCTTACCAGGCCGTCCAGCGGGCTCGCTGAGCAAAGCGGAGGCGGAGTTATTGGCGGAGACCATCAAGGCGGTGTTGCTGCGTTCAATCGAACAGGGGGGCACCACGCTGCGCGATTTCCTGCAGTCAGACGGTAAACCGGGTTATTTCGCGCAGGAGTTGCAGGTGTACGGCCGTGCGGGGGAGCCTTGTCGCGCATGCGGCACGCCGATTGAGTCTGCCAAACACGGGCAGCGCAGCACATTTTTCTGCCGTCGCTGCCAGCGCTGATTAGTGTTCGGCGAGCTTTTCGAACAATGCCTGAGTGACTACGGCCGGCAGGAAAGGTGAGATATCGCCGCCGTGCCGTGCAACTTCCTTCACCAGGGTGGAGGAGATGAACGACCACTCTTCGGAAGGCATCAGGAACACGCTTTCCAATGTCGGCATTAAATGGCGGTTCATGTTCGCCAACTGCAATTCATATTCAAAATCAGAGACCGCACGCAAGCCGCGTACCAGAATATTGGCATTCTGATGGGCGGCAAAGTGCGCCATCAGTTCACTGAACCCCAGCACTTCCACGTTATCCAGATGCGACGTCACCTGGCTGGCCAAGGCTACGCGTTCATCCAACGTGAACAGCGGCTTTTTGCTCGGGCTGGCAGCAATGGCCAGGATGACATGGTCGAACATCAAAGATGCACGAGTCACCAAGTCCAGGTGACCGTTAGTCATGGGATCGAAAGTACCGGGATAAATGGCTTTACGGGTCATGATTCACTTCTCTGAATAGTTGCGGCCCAATGCCCAGAGTGCGGCATATTTATTGAAGGTATATTGCGCGTTGACCACGGCTAACAGCAACCCCTGTTTACCGTCTAGGAAGCCGGCACGCAGCAGCCAGGTTTTGCAAAAGGCGCCAAGGGTGTGGGTCAGTATCGACAGATAGCTGCAGCGCTTGCCAGCCTGGTGGCGTTGAATGGCCCACTCTTCGGCATAACGCAGCTGTTTGCGTTGAAAGGCAAAGAAGTCACGGCAGGTCAGGTGCAGCAGGTCGCCGCTAAGGGGCACCACTTTCGCCCCGTCAGTATTGAGCGACTCGTGCACCAGATTGTCGTTATAGCGATAACGCCGATTGGCATACAGGCGGTTGACGCGATCGGGATACCAGCCGCTGTGGCGCATAAAGCGCCCCAGGAACAGGTTGCGGCGTGCGCAGCTGTAGACCTTATTCTCATCTGGCGCGGCCAGCGCTTGTTCAATCGACTGGCGCAATTCCGGCGTAACGCGTTCGTCGGCGTCAATCATCAAAATATAGTCGTGGCTGGCGTAACTTTGAGCCAGTTGGCGCTGTTTGCCGAAGCCCTGCCAGTCGGTATGGGTGAATACTTTGGCACCCAGGCTTTTGGCAACGGCGACGCTGTCATCCTGGCTGCCAGAGTCGAGCATGATGATTTCGTCTGCCCAGGCAACGGAGTGCAGGCAATCCGGCAGCAGCCCGGCCTCGTTCTTGGCGATAATCACCACCGACAGGCTTTTACGGTCGCTCATTTAATGGCTCCGAGGCGGCAGGTGCGGTTCCAACAGTTGCAGCAGGCGTTGCAGCGCTCCCTGGTTTTGATACAGCACTTCCACCGCGTGGCGGCCGTAATAGCGACGATAGTCTTCATCGGTGAGCAATGTAGCCACTTCCTTGACCAGCGCTTCCTCGTCGGTCACGGTGATCAACCCTTCCGCTTGCGACAGTTTGGCGCAAATGTCCTTGAAGTTGAAGGTATGGGGACCCATCAGTACCGGAATGGCATGTGCCGCGGCTTCCAGCGGGTTGTGTCCGCCACGTTCCACCAGGCTGCCGCCAACGAAGGCCAGATCGGCAATGCCGTACAGCAGCATCAATTCGCCCATAGTATCGCCGATCACCACCTGAGTACCGCCGGAAGGGATTTCACCGCTGCTGCGCAGGGTGTAACTGAAACCAGCTTTTTGTACCAGATCTTTAGCGGTAGCGAAGCGTTCCGGGTGGCGAGGCACCAGGATCAACAGCAGGTCAGGGTGTTTCTCCAGCAGTTTTCGGTGTGCAGCCAGCAGAATGCTTTCTTCACCTTCATGGGTGCTGGTGGCGATCCACACCGGGCGACGGGGCGCCCATTGACGGCGCAAAGTGACCGCGCGTGCGGCCAGTTCCGGAGTAACGGAAATATCGAATTTCAGGCTACCGGTAACGGTAAGCTGTGAGCGCTTCAGGCCTAGTTCGATAAAGCGCTCGCCATCTTCCTGATTTTGCGCGGCGATCAGCGTAATACGGCGCAGCATATCGCGGACAAAACCGCCGATTTTTTTATAACCGGCGGCTGAGCGGGCAGAGAGGCGGGCGTTGGCGATCACCAGCGGAATTTGGCGCTGATGCAATGCGTTAATCAGGTTGGGCCACAGCTCGGTTTCCATGATGATGACCAGCTTGGGATTCACCTGATCCAGGAAGCGGCGCATCGAGCCAGGCAGATCGTAAGGCAGATAAACGTGATGCACGTCTTTACCGAAGGCGGACTGCACGCGTTCTGAACCTGTCGGGGTCATCGTGGTCACAGTAATCGGTAAATAGGGGTAGCGGTGGCGTAGCGCGCGGACCAAGGGGATGGCGGCCAGCGTTTCACCCACGGAGACGGAATGCAGCATAATCCCGCCCGGCACGACTTTACCGGCGCAGAAGCCATAGCGTTCTGCCCAGCGTTTACGGTAGGCTGGAGCTTTGCGGCTGCGCAACAGTAAGCGGAGCCAGATCAGGGGTTGGATAAGGTAGAGTAGTACCTGATATAAACGCAGCAACATTCTATCAATTTCATTTATATGGGTTATTCAGAATAGTACCATAACTGGAAGGGAAAGGCGCTAATTTGGTAACCTTGGGTGTCAGTTTCAGACAACAGGCGAGAGATTTCGCTGATAGGCTTGGAATGAAGAATATTTTAATTATTCGCCGTGACAATATTGGCGATCTTGTTTGTACAACCCCGTTGATCGAAGGGGTGAAAATTGCCTATCCGGACGCCAAACTTTATCTGTTAATCAATAAAGTTAGCCAGGATGTCGTTAAAAATAACCCGCATCTGGAAAAAGTCTTTGTCTATAAAAAAGCAAAGCATAAGGCGAAAAATGAAACCACGCTGGGGGTTTATTTCGAACGGCTGATGATTTTTCTTCAGCTGCGTAAAATAAAATTCGACGCGGCCATCCTGGCCAATCCGGTACCCTGCAAGTACAGCCTGCGATTGGCAAAAATGGCCGGGGTCAGCAATATCATTGGTGCAGATTTAGGCACGCCTGATATTCATCATCCTTTCCGCAAGGCGAATTTCAGCGGAAAACATCAGGTAGAACATACCTTCAGCTACCTCTCGGCTATTACCGAACAATCCATCCCTATCCCGCCGGTGCGGGTGTTTCTGACCGCGGAAGAGCGTCAACAGGCAGCGCAGCGGTTGCAAGCCAGCTTACCGTCGGTCGAGCGGATTTGTGCCGTTCATATCAGCAGCCGCAGTCCTAAGCGGCGCTGGCCGATCGAACGCTATGCTGAAATTATCAATCGCTTACTTGCTGAACCCAACACGGGAGTCCTGATTTTTTGGTCGCCTCAGGGCACGCTGACGCCGGATGATATTGGCGATCAGAAACGGGCAGAGCAGCTTTTGGCGCTGTGCCAGAACGAGCGTGTGGCGCTGTACCCAACGGCGTCGGTGCGGGAATTACTGGCCGGTTTTGATTTATGCGACAGGGTGTTGTGCAGCGATGGTGGGCAGATGCATCTGGCTGCCGCGTTGAATAAAGATATGGTGGTGTTCTTTGGCGATACGGATAAAGAATCCTGGCACCCATGGTCCGGCCGCTATCACATTTTGCAGACCGAATCGGGTGACTGTATTGATGTGCCCGTTGATGATGTGTGGGAAAAAATACAGGCGTTCAATTAATTAAAAATAAGGCAGGGTTTCCCCTGCCTTAATTATTTTTTGAGCGATAAATATTGCTGACAAATAGGCTGTAACCCATAGCTCAGCAGCTGTTGGTGATTAATCTCCGGGGGCGAGGCATACATTTCCGCCATTTTTTCCGCCAGCGATTTTTCATTGAGCTCCGCCAATGCGTTTTCCATTCCCGCTTTTTCCAGAATTTCCGCAGGACCGCCCGGGCAACGGGTGCTGACCACCGGCGTATCGCACAGCAGCGCTTCAACCAGTACGTTGCCAAAGCCCTCACTGTCGGAGCTCAGCACCAGCAGGGATGCGTGGCGAATAAACGGGTAGGGATTGGCCTGGAAGCCGAGAAACAGCACGCGCTCGGCAATGCCCAACTGGTTCGCCAGTTGCTTCACCTGTGCGATATGGGATTCGCTGCCGGTGCCGATCAGCGCCAACGGCGCCTGTATACCTGATTGGGCATAGGCTTTCAGCAGGCGATCGTGCCGTTTGTGCGGATGAAAACGCCCAACGTGCACCAGGTAATCTTTGCCCGCCAACTCGCAGGGCTCTGCCGCCTGCTGCTCGATGCTGGCAATGTCGAACGGATTATTGATCACTTCCAGTCTGCTTGGCTGGATCGGCAGGTTCCGCTGTAAATCGTCCCCGACGGCCTTTGATACCGCAACGATATTTCTGCCTTGGTAAACCGCCGCGATTTTTCGCTGTTTCAACCAGCGATCCAGCCCTTGCGGTGGCCCAGATAAGAGGTTGAAAGGATGCCGTGAATGCAAAACCACAGGCGATCTGACGAGAGCAGTTTGCTGCGGCTGACGATGCGATCGGTTTTATGCAGGTTGGAGAACACCAGATCATAGGCGCCCTGTTGGCGTTCGTTATCTGCGATGGCCTTGTCCAACGCGGCGGCGCGGCGAGACAGCTCGGTCAGTTTACGCCATGGCGAACGGCTGCTGTCCGCCACCACCTGGTAGTGAATGCCGGTAGGGATAGGGTAGTTACAGACATCGCGCAATGAAATCAGACTGACGTCATTGCCCATTTGCTGCATGCCCTGGCACAGCGTCAGCACCACTTTTTCTGCGCCGCCGCCGGGCAGACCGTCGATAATCATCAGAATACGCATAGTTAATCCAGCAGCCGGTTATAAAGGGATATCAGCTGTTCCGACAGGTGTGCCGGGGTAGCCGACATGATACGTAATCTTGCGGCTTCACCCATGGTGGAACCCTGAGCCTGACGTGGCAACGCGCTGATCGCCTCGATCAGCGCCGGTACGTCGAGGGCATCGGTCACAAACCCATTTTGCCCCTGAGTGATAAACTCGGCACCGCCACAGGTGGTGCTGGAGATCACCGGAAGGCCACAGGACATGGCTTCCAGAATCACATTGGGGAACGGGTCGTACAACGTCGGTAATAACAGCGCATCGGCGGCCTGGTAGAAGGGCAGCGTTTGTTTCTGCACTCCCATAAACCGGACCCGTTCGCTGCAACCGAGCGACTGCGCCAGCGCCTGATAGCGTTTTTCAGCCTTATCCTTGCCTACTACCAGCAGATAGCTGTCAGTGGCCGCGACGGCGCGAATGGCGGCGGCCAGCCCCTTGCGTTCAAAACCTGAGCCGACAAAAATCAGGCAGTGCGCCTGTTGCGGGATCTGGTATTGCTGACGTAGCTGCTGTCGCTGTTCGGCATTGGCGGGCAGAAATTTTTGATTATCAATGGCGTTGTAGATCACCGTAATTTTATCGGCGGGAACGCCGAAATCATCGATGATTTCCTGTTTAATCATTTCGGCGTTGCAGATGACCGCTTTCAGCTCCGGAGCGGCGTACATCGCCCGTTCCGCACACATAACGTAGCGGTGGTAGCGGTTGGAGAACAGCCACTTGCGGCGCCATTCCGGCAGCAGGCGCGCCCGCTGCAATAACCAGCGGCGATGTACGCCATCGCCGGCGCGATAAATATCGCAGCCCGGAATGCGCTCATGGCTTTGCACCAAATCGAAGCGTTCCTTTTGCCACAGGGCTCTGGCCGCATCGGCAAAGCCGCGTTCACGGCTGATGCGGCCAAATTTCAGCGGATTGCACAGGTGAATGTGCCAGTTCGGGTTGGCATCACCCTGCCATTCGCGGGTGATGACGTTAAGATCCAGGTCCTGCTGTTCCAGCGCCTCCAGGGCGCGTGAGACGAAACGCTCAGCTCCACCGTCCGGGCGGTATTTTTGGCGAACGATCGCCAAACGAAATGCTTTCATGCCAGCGTGCTCCGCGCGGCTGCAATCACCGCGTCTGTAGGAATAAGGTCCAGATAACGTTCATCGGTGCCGGTATCAATGGCGTCTGGATCGGGCAAGGTGCCATAATCACCGGCCCATATCACATGGCCAATGACCTGCCATGGACGCCAGAACACCAGCTTGGAAGGGCCAAACAGCGCGACGCAAGGGGTCTGCAGCGCGGCGGCCATGTGCATAGGCACCGAATCTACGCCGATAAACAGTTTTGCGTGGTCGATCAGGGCGGCCAGTTGCCGCAGCGTCAGTTGCCCAGCCAGGGACACTACGCCCTGTGGCGGACAGAGCGCCAGAATGCGCGCCACCATTTCGCGTTCTTTTGGATCCGGGCCAGAGGTGATCACCAATGAGTGACCGTCGGCCTGCAACGCGCTGATGGTGGCGGCCATTTTTTCTCCGCTCCAGCATTTGAAGAACCAGCGGGAAGTGGGTTGCACCACAATGTAATCGCCGGTAATGCCCTGTTGCTGCAACAGTTGCTCGCAGGCTTGCCAGTCCTGCGATGGATAGCTCATGGTGACCTGCTGACTGACGCCTGGCAGGCCAAGCGGCTGTAACAGCGACAGGTTTTGTTCAACGGTGTGCAACCGGGCATGATCGCTGACCGGTACCAAATGCGTGTGGCAGTGCCGCCATAAGAAGCCCTGACGCTTGGGGAAATCGAACCCCAGCCGGATACGTGCACCGGTCAGCCGGGCGAGAATAGCGCTGCGCCACTGATCGGCCAGGTTGACCACCAGATCGTAATGCCGGGCCTTAAGCTGTCGGATCAGATTCAGTTCATGACTCAGGTGCGCTTTCGTACCCTGTTTTTTCCATTGACGATCGATCACGAAGACGTTCGACAAGGCCGGATGGCTGACCAGCATTTCCTGGGTTTCTTTATACAGCAGTACGTCGATCTGCGCCTGCGGGTAGTTTTGCTGCAGGGTATTGATGACCGGCGTGATCAGCAACATGTCGCCGTGGTGGCGAAGTTTAACGATCAAAATACGCTGTATCGAGGTATCAGGAGCAAGGGCTGGCGCGTCGTTCATCATGAGTCGCTTTCAGGGAAACCAATCTTTGATTCTAAATGACCCGATCGCATGTGGCTACTGTTGCACGGTTTTCTTGCCGTGAAGAGAAAAAATCGCCTTGGGAAGTGACAAAATGTCTTCAACGTTGTCAAAACCAGGCACTAAAGTCGTTTGCCCTGGCGAAACGCCCTGCGTAACATAATGCATTCTGTTGATATCAGGCCCGATATTTATGACCAAACCGGCATTTCTCATCACCATTGATACCGAAGGCGACAATCTGTGGCAAAACCACGATCGCATTTCGACCGATAACACGCGCTTTTTGCCGCGCTTTCAGGCGCTGTGTGAGAAATATGGCTTTAAGCCGGTGTACCTCACCAACTATGAAATGGCGATGGATGCAGAATATGTCGAGTTCGCTCGCGATGTGATTGCTCGCGGTACCGGCGAAGTGGGAATGCATCTGCATGCCTGGAACAGCCCGCCGCTGACGCCGTTGACCGAAGATGACTGGCGACACAAACCCTATCTGATCGAATACCCGGCCGAGCAAATCCGCGCCAAGGTCGATCACATGACCAAACTGTTGGAAGACAGCTTCCAGACAAAAATGCTCAGCCATCGCGCCGGGCGTTGGGCGTTTAACGAATACTATGCCGCCTTGCTGCTGGAGTATGGTTATCAGGTGGATTGCTCGGTTACGCCGCGCGTTAACTGGCAGTACTCACCGGGCAACCCGCAGGGTAACGGCGGCACGGACTATCGCCATTTCCCATCGCAGGCTTATTTTATCGATCCGGAAAATATCGCCAAAGCGGGCGCGTCCTCGCTGCTGGAAGTGCCGATGAGCATTCAATATAAGCATTCTGCGCTGATGAATACGCTGAAGCAGGGTTACGATCGGCTGCGTGGCAAACAACGTTCGCCGTCGGTCAACTGGCTGCGCCCAAGCGGCGGAAACCTGGAAAAAATGAAGCGGGTAGCTGAGCGCTGTTTGGCGCAGGGGCATGATTACGTGGAATTTATGCTCCACTCTTCCGAGTTTATGCCGGGTGGCAGCCCAACCTTTAAGACCGAACAGGATATTGAAGTGTTGTACCGTGATTTAGAGCAGCTGTTCGCCTGGCTGCAGCAGCGTACGGTTGGCATGACGCTGGCCGAGTATTATCAACTTAAAGTGAACTGACATGTCGAAAAAATGGAAAATTAAGGTCGCGGATTGGTTTTTGCGACGTTATACCGCAAAGTCCGGCCGTTTCCAGGATAAGGCGACTTTCGACAGTCGGCTTCAATTTGACAATATCGTCATCTATTCCACGACGGCGTTGGGCGACTTTATGTTTAACACGCCTGCGCTGCGGGCGATGCGTGAACGCTATCCGAACGCGCATATTACTCTGGTGGTTCACAAGAAGAATCAGGAGCTGGTGGAAAACGGCCGCTACTACGATCGCGTGGTGTATTGGGACAGCAAAATCAAAAGTCTACGTCCGCTGTTGAAATCGCTGCGCGAACATCAGCCGGATTTGGCGCTGATCCTGCACTCACATCTGCCGTACGACATTATCAGCGCCGTCTTATCCGGGGCTAAATACATTATCCGGGATAACTACAGCTCTGGAATTTGCGGGCTGGAACCTTGGTTGACCAACTATATCTTCCATTACTACGGCCATTTTATTCGCCGCAAGTTGGAGCTGATTTCCATTTTGGGTTGCCGCAGCGACGATCCCACCATGGAAATTCCCGCGCCGTATCAACCGGGCGTCAAAAGCAGCGAGCACTGTACGATAGGCTTTCAGTTGGGCGCTTCTACCGAATCGCGCTGTTGGCCGGTATCGCATTTTGCCCGGTTGGCCGATGAGCTGGTGGCCAAGCATGCCAATGTGCGCATCGTACTGATTGGCGGGCCTTTCGACGAAGGGAAAGCGCAGCAGTTTCTGAGCCAGGTTAGCCCTCAAACCCGGGAGTGTGTAGACAACCGCATCGGCAAAACGGGGTTGCAGGCGTTGCTGACGCTGATCGACAGCTTCCATGTGTTGGTCACCGGCGATACCGGCCCACTGCATTTAGCCGTGGCGCTGAAGGTAAAAACCATCAGCCTGTTTGTCACCGCGGATTCGCGTTCTACCGGACCGATTCAGGATCCGGAGCTGCATCGGATCATTCAGGTTTCCCGTACCGGCTATACTATGCCGCTGGAGGCTGAAAGCCCTATGGGCGTGATCCAACCACAGCGTATTTACGCTGAAGTGGTGGATCATTTATCGCTGAATAAAGAGTGAGTTAGCGCTTTTTCAGTTGCCAGCGCATTTTTGACAGCCAGGTGTCCACACGTGCGTACCGCATTTGCCGGATCTTTTTTCGCGGTACGCCGCTGTTGCTACAGGCTTCAGCCAGGCGTTTGAAGGTACGTAGTGTTTCCGGCTCATAGTGATAGTAACCGTACAGCGCTTTCGACATCGCTCTGATTTCTGAAAAACAGTTCCCGAGCATCAGAGCCGCCAGCTGCCGCAGTGGCTCGTCATCTCGGTGCTGTTCGACAAAACTCAACATTTTCCCCGTCGCAAAAAGCATGTCCTCAATATCCTTGGGTTTGATATTGCGGGTGATCCCCTGACTGTTATCTCGATAGAAATAGAGCACGTGGTCGAGATGAGTAATTTTGCGCGTTTTGAAATATTGAAAAGGCGTGAAAATGACATCTTCATAGCGTCGGCCGTCTTCGAATCGGTCACCTTCCAACAATGAGCGTCGATAGACACGGCTCCACAGGTGCCACATTGAGTGGGAAAATAACGGGGTAAGACAGGCCAGGCCCTGGCCAGCAAAGTCATAAGTGCTGCTGCGGATCGCGAGGCCAACAGGCTGTTCCGGCGGACTGTCAGCAAACTTCTGATAATTAAAATCGATCAGGTCGTCTTCGTTTGCCAGCAGCAGTGGCCGCAGAATGGACAGATAGTCGCTGCTCAGCAAGTCGTCGCCGTCGAGGAAGGTGACATAGCGCCCGGTAGCCAGCTGCAAACCGACGTTGCGGGCGTGGGCGATACCGCTATTTTCTTGCGAAATAAAGACCACCTGGGGATGCCGGCGTTCGGCTAACAGTTGGCGCACCAGCGAGGCGGAATTGTCGGTCGAGCCGTCATCAATGATGACCACCTCGATATCATCGCCGATCTGGTTAAACAGCGAGCTCAGGCTGGCAACGACGAAATTTTCGTTGTTGTAAAATGGCACGATAACGCTGAGCAGAGGCGGCGATGAGTTCATGAGATTAATCCTGAGCGACCGACGTTTTTTTCACTGAAAGCACGCTGGCAACGATCGCCAGGCAAAAAATCGCCGTACCTTCAGTACTAAAGAATATGACGTCACTGAGCCCATAAACAAACAGGCTGAAGGTCACACCCAGCAACAGTGCATTGCGGTGAGGCTTTAATGAGGAAACAAATAGGCCGATGTAGAGCGCCAGTAAAAACAGGGCCCCCCAGACGCCTTTGAGCGAGTAGGTCTCCAGCAGCTCATTGTGCATATGAACATTGATATAAGGCATTACGCCATACAGTTCGGGCTGCTTGGCAACTATAGCTTTGATTTCCTCTCCGCGCTGTTCTGCCGATTGTCCCAACGGGGCCAGGTTTCCGGTACGCACCCCGATTATTTGCATCGTAAGGCGTGACATAATGGAATTGTCGATTTCTGGATTATTCGCTTGCTGTATGTTGGTTTTAAAATCGGCAATACGCTGTTCAATTTGTGGTTTAAAGATGAACCCGCAGGCGACCAACAATAAAGGTACTGAAGCTATCAGCAGGATTTTGTGCTTATGGGAAATCAGGTTTTTCGTCGCCAGTATCGACAGGCCTACCGCGACCGGGTAGACCAGCATCGCCGCCCGGGTGCCGGTCAGCACCAGCGTGGATAAGGTGACCAGAAAGCCGATGATATACAGCGGAATGCGGTATTTCGTTCGCAGCATCAGAATTGCCTGCAGCATGACCAGATTGATGGCGGTAATCAAATAGGCGGCAACGGTAGCGCGATCGAAGTTAATCTCTACGCGGCCAATATCCAGCCACAAGCCCTGATAAAGGGAATAACCGTTGACCGCAATACCAGTCACCAACGCAATAACAATAAAGGCGCGTTGCATGCAAAGGCGTTCATTTAACGCAATCAGCAGAATAAAGGCGGTGGCGATCTGCAACTTGCCGGTCGACATGTATGAGCGGTAGATATTGATGTAATCGCCTGGTTGTTTAAAGTGCTGCAACCAGAAAATGCTCCCCATGCCTACGCAGAAAAACAGAACGGGTACGATAAGGTTTTTTTTGTTTTTAAAGTAATACTTCAGGTTTAAACACACGGCGATAAATGAGATATAGCTGGCGACATAAAAAAGATTGCGCCCGGTGTCGGAACCGAAGGGGATAGTACAAAACGCGATAGCGCATCCCAAATAGATCAGATAACTGAAGACAGGGTGCGGTGTGGTTTCTTTGAGTAGTTGCATGGGGCTGGGTTTCCGGCTCGCATTAATGTTAAGCAGTAAATGATTTCAGCGCGTCGTCAAATTCTGTTTTGAACATAGCGTAGCTGAAATGTTCAACCGGGTAACGCTGCGCATTTTGACTCATACTTTGATATGTTTCCGGCACTATCAGCTTTTCCACTGCATCTGCGCACTCAAGATGTGACAGTAGTTTCGGCATGACCAAGGTGTCGCTGAGCGGATCATAGACATCGTGAGGAAAATCCACCTTGATACCCGTTAGCCGTTGATGTTCTTCAATCGTTACCGAGGGGAGCAAGCCAATACCGCAGTGCCCATCTTTAATCACCTCAGGCTGGCCATCGACCTGCGGGAATATGACCGGCACGCCGAAATACAACGCTTCCATACAGGATAAGCCGAAGGGTTCGGTGATCGGCGTACTCATATAGATATGTGTGCGGTTGAAGAAATCTGCGACGTTATCCTGAAAACCGCTGAAGATGACCCTGTCGCCCAGCTCGAGCTTTTCCGCCAAGGCTTCAAATTCTGCCCTGTCGGGTCCCTTGCCTGCAATTTCCAGAGTGACATCATGCCCGCGGCGCAGCAGTTCCTGCATCATCAGTAACGACACGCTGATGCCTTTCAGGCTGACCAGGCGAGAGGCGGTGCCTATTCTGATCGGCTTGCCAAGTGATTTCAGGCTATCGCTGATACCGGAGGGCGTTTTCAGTCGGTTGATCACCACGTGATTCGGACAGGGCAAATTAAAGCGCAGTTCCATCACCCGTTTTGAGGCAAATGAAGCCGATATCACCCCGTCCAGCATGGCGAGAAAACGCAAGGTTTTGTGATTCTTCGGGTAGCGCCATGAACAACCGTGATCGTAGTAAACCAGCTTACCGCGTTTCGGTTTGGCGGCCAGACCGGGTACCAGATCCCAAACGATGACCACGTCGGCATTGGCCTTTTCGATTTTGCTTTTCAGCAGGTATTTGCGTAAAAACTGCGGGCAGCGCAGTGGCAAAGCGTTCACCAGCCGGTTGGCAAAGGTAACTTTTTGGTCAGGCATTTGCCGGCGGATCTCTTCACCGACCTCGCTACTGATGCAAATCACCTCGTTACTGCCGTCGGTAGTGTCGTTGATATACTGCAGGAACAGGCGTTCGACGCCACCCATCTTCCCTAAATTGATAACGTGCAGCTTTTTCATCCAATAACCTTTTGCAACTCGGCCCAGACTGAACCGGCGGAGAGCGTCGCCATGCTTTTTTCTGGGGAAATCAGAGAATGTTGATTCTGACCGTAACCACCGATCAATCCTGGATCGGTGGGACCAAACAGCGTGATATTCGGCCTGTCTAGCGCGGCGGTCAGGTGGCTGAGGCCGGTATCAACCGAGACCACGCATTTCGCACCGGCCAGCACTTCGGCCACCTGCTGCAGACTGAGCTTGGGTAAAACCTCGACGTGCGGGAAACCTTCCGCCAGACGCAGTGCGCGTTGACGCTCGTGCTCTGCGCCCCACGGTAGTTTGATCTTCAAACCGGTTGGCTCAGTTAACGCGATCAGATCGCGCCAGTGTGTTTCCGGCCAGTGCTTCTCATCGCGGGTGGTAGCGTGCAAAAACACCAGATACTGGCCGGCATCGGCCGGCAGATGGCTGAGAAAGCGGGCCGCAATGGCGTAATCGCCGACGCTGTCGGGTTTTTCATAGCCCAGGCTTTTGGCAAACAGCTCGCGCGTACGCTCAACGGCATGTTGCTGTTTGTCGATATCGTAGCGGTGGTTGTAGAACCAGCTGGCGAAGGGCTCACGGGCGCTTTTGCTGTCCTGACCGTGTTTGCTGCCTTTGGCGATGCGAGTGATCAGCGCGGCGCTTTTGATTAGCCCCTGGGCGTCGATCACCGCGTCGTAATTTCGCTCCTGCACCACGCGTTTAAAGTCGCAGCGTTGCTGGCGAGTTTCACTGCCAAACCAGTTTTTGCGCCAGCGGCGTATCGCCACTGGGATCACACGGTCCACCGCCGGATGCCAGGTGGGGATTTGGCTGAAGCTTTCCTCAACCACCCAATCAAAGCGAATACCGGGAATGGCCTGCATGGCGTCGGTGAGCGCAGGTAGCGTGTGGAGCACATCTCCCATGGAAGAGGTTTTTACAATCAACACCTGCATGCTTATTCCTCGCTGGCGGCAAGTAACGGCGTCAGCGCGTCCAACACCTGCTGTGGCTGAATATCGATCAGGCTTTGATGGTAACCCTGATCGGCATCGCCTTTGCGTATCTTATGGTAACCACTAATTAAGCGGATCACTTTGGCCTTGTCGGACAGCGGCGGCGTGAAGTCCGGGCTGCTCGGGCCGTACAGGGCTATCAGCGGTTTATTCAACGCCGCCGCAACGTGCATCAAACCTGAGTCGTTACTGACCACGGCCGAACAGGAGGCTAACAGGATCACCGCTTGCTCCAGCTGAGTTTCCCCAGCCAGGTTCATGCAAAAGCCGCGGGCGTCGTCATCCAGCGCAGCGCGGATCTGTTCGCCCGCCTCATTATCCTTGGCGGAACCGAACAGGGCGATTTGATAACCCTGATCGATCAGCTTCTGTGCCAGAGCGGCATAGTGATAATGCGGCCAGCGTTTGGCCGGACCGAACTCGGCGCCGGGGCAAAAGCCGATGATCGGCCGATGATCGGTCAGGTTGAAGGCGGCGGTAGTTTCGGCAATCTCTTCGTCGCTGACCTGCAGTTGCGGCCACAGTAGCGGCTGCGGCAGATCTTCTGCGCGTTGAATGCGTTGTTTGTCATAGGCTAGCGCGACATAACGCTGCACCATCAGCGGGAAGGCGGCCTTGTCCAGAACGCGAATATCATTCAGCAGGCCATAGCGCATTTCCCCGCGCCAACCAACGCGCCGTGGCACCTGGGCAAAGAAGGGCACCAGCGCAGATTTGAAGGAGTTCGGCAGCACATAAGCGCGATCGTATCCGTTAGCGCGCAGGGCATGCCCGAGACGTCGACGCTCACCGAGTGCCAACGCGCCGTGGCCTAACGGCATCGACAGGGCCTGGTTGACCTCCGGCATACGCGCCAGCAATGGACGGCACCAGGCCGGCGCCATCACATCAATTTCTGCCGTCGGGTGCTCGGCCTTCAGGGTGCGGTAGAGACTTTGCGACATCATCATATCGCCAACCCATGAAGGGCCGATAACCAGTATTTTCATACCCTACGTTTGTTCCTTCAGCTTAGGCGGTGCGGTTTAACCAGGCCATGTACTCTTTCACGCCTTCGGCGACCGTTTTGAACGGTGCGTCATAGCCGGCGGCGCGCAGCTTGGTCAGGTCGGCCTGGGTAAACGCCTGATAACGACCTTTGAGTTTTTCCGGGAACGGGATGTTTTCCACTGCGCCTTTTTGATGGAAGTCGACTACCGCGTCGGCCACCGCCTGGAAGGTTTCCGCACGGCCGGTGCCGCAGTTGAAGATGCCGGAGACGCCGCTTTTCCAGAACCACAGGTTCACTGCCGCTACGTCGCCGACGTAGATGAAATCACGCTTGAAGTTCTGGCTGCCGTCGAACAGTTTCGGGTTCTCGCCGCGGTTGATCTGGCTGTTCAGGTGGAATGCCACGCTGGCCATGCTGCCCTTGTGGCCTTCGCGCGGGCCGTAGACGTTGAAGTAACGGAAGCCGCAGATCTGCGAGTCTGCCTCAGGCAGAATTTCACGTACGTACTGGTCGAACAGGAATTTCGAGTAGCCGTAAACGTTCAGCGGCTCTTCAAACTGGCGCTCTTCGATAAACTCTTCACGACCGCCGTAGGTGGCTGCAGAAGAGGCGTACAGGAACGGAATTTCGCGATCCAGGCAGTAGTGCAGCAGATCTTTAGAGTACTGATAGTTGTTGTCCATCATGTACTTGCCGTCCCACTCGGTGGTGGACGAGCAGGCACCTTCGTGGAAAACCGCGTCGATTTCACCCAGATCGTCACCGGCCACGATATTGGCGATGAAATCTTCTTTGTCGATATAGTCGGCGATGTCGAGATCGACCAGATTGGCGAATTTGGTGCCGTCTTTCAGGTTATCTACCACCAGGATATCGCGATACCCTGTGTCATTCAGCGCTTTAATGATATTGCTGCCGATCATGCCGGCGCCACCAGTGACGATAATCATTGGGTTACCCCTGTTATTCTGCCCGGTGGGACACGGTGTCCCACGCTCAATGCCGCTTATAATAGCATTTCATGCCGCTGCAAACATCGGACGGGCTCTGAATATCCCGTGATGTCGAGCACTGCAGTACTTTGCCGTGATATCTGCTGCAATTTTCATATTCTCTCCCGCTGATTCTCGTCAGTTTGGTTACAAATCAGTAAAATATGTTGAAAACAGCCCAATCCTGGAGATAACCGAATGTCCGCGTCTTTTTATCAGCAGTTGGAACAACAACTTGAGACCACCCGTAGCGAGGGATTGTTCAAAGAAGAGCGCATTATTACTACCGCTCAGCAGGCTGATATCGCCGTAGCCGACGGCAGCCATGTGATCAATTTCTGCGCCAACAACTACCTGGGCCTGGCTAACCACCCGGCGATGATCGCGGCGGCTAAGGCCGGTATGGACAGCCACGGTTTCGGCATGGCGTCGGTGCGCTTTATTTGTGGCACCCAGGATAGCCATAAACAGCTGGAAAAAAAGCTGGCCGATTTCCTCGGGATGGAAGACGCCATCCTGTATTCCTCTTGTTTTGACGCCAACGGTGGTCTGTTCGAAACCCTGCTGGGTCCGGAAGACGCCATTATTTCTGATGCGTTGAACCATGCTTCGATCATCGACGGTGTCCGCTTGTGCAAGGCGAAGCGCTATCGCTACGCCAACAACGATATGACTGAATTGGCCGCACAGCTGAAGCAGGCCAAGGCTGATGGCGCACGGCACATCATGATCGCCACCGACGGCGTGTTCTCAATGGACGGTGTGATCGCCAACCTGAAAGGCGTGTGCGATCTGGCGGACCAATATCAGGCGTTGGTGATGGTGGATGACTCCCACGCGGTTGGTTTCGTTGGCGCCAACGGGCGTGGCACCCACGAGTATTGCGAAGTGATGGGGCGCGTCGACATCATTACCGGTACCCTGGGCAAGGCGTTGGGCGGCGCTTCCGGCGGCTATACCGCGGCGAAGAAAGAGGTGGTGGAGTGGTTGCGTCAGCGGTCGCGCCCTTATCTGTTCTCCAACTCGCTGGCGCCGGCGATTGTTGCCGCGTCGATCAAAGTATTGGAATTGCTGGAAGAGGGCGATGCACTGCGCGATCGCCTGTGGGCCAATGCGAGCCTGTTCCGTGAAAAAATGACTGCGGCGGGCTTTGAGCTGGCCGGGGCCGATCACGCCATCATCCCGGTGATGTTGGGTGAAGCAAAACTGGCGCAGGAATTCGCCAATGCGTTGCTCAAGGAAGGCATCTATGTAACAGGTTTCTTCTATCCGGTGGTGCCGAAAGGCCAGGCACGCATCCGTACCCAGATGTCTGCCGATCATACCCCGGAGCAAATTGAGCGTGCTGTTGCGGCGTTCATTCGTATCGGTAAAAATCTTGGCGTTATTGCATAAGGTAAAACCATGAAAGCATTGTCAAAACTGAAAGCGGAAGAAGGGATTTGGATGACCGATGTGTCTCAGCCGGAGCTGGGTCATAACGACATCATGATTAAAATCCGTAAAACCGCGATCTGCGGTACCGATGTTCATATCTATAACTGGGATGAATGGTCGCAGAAAACCATCCCGGTGCCTATGGTCGTCGGCCACGAATACGTGGGTGAAGTGGTTGCCATCGGCCAGGAAGTCAAAGGGTTCAACGTCGGCGACCGCGTTTCAGGCGAAGGTCATATCACCTGCGGCCATTGCCGCAACTGCCGGGGTGGCCGCACGCATCTGTGTCGCAATACCACCGGTGTGGGCGTGAACCGTCCAGGGTCGTTTGCTGAGTATCTGGTGATCCCGGCGTTCAATGCCTTCAAGATCCCGGACAATATCTCCGATGAACTGGCGTCAATCTTCGACCCGTTCGGCAATGCGGTGCACACCGCGCTGTCGTTTGATTTAGTGGGCGAAGACGTGCTGGTTTCCGGTGCTGGTCCGATTGGCATCATGGCCGCAGCGGTATGTAAGCACGTTGGCGCTCGCCATGTGGTGATTACCGACGTCAATGAATACCGTTTGGATCTGGCGCGTAAAATGGGCGTGACCCGTGCGGTGAACGTCAGCAAAGAAAACCTGAACGACGTGATGGCCGAGTTGGGCATGACCGAAGGATTTGACGTTGGGCTGGAAATGTCCGGTGCGCCACCGGCGTTTCGTTCGTTGCTCAATGCGATGAACCACGGTGGGCGTATTGCCATGCTGGGTATTCCACCGTCGGATATGTCGATCGACTGGAATCAGGTGATCTTCAAAGGGCTGTTTATCAAAGGGATTTACGGTCGTGAGATGTTTGAAACCTGGTATAAGATGGCGGCGCTGATTCAGTCTGGTTTGGATCTGACGCCTATCATTACTCACCGTTTCTCGATCGACCAATTCCAGCAGGGCTTTGATGCCATGCGTTCCGGCCAGTCCGGGAAAGTGATTTTGAGCTGGGATTAACAGTAAAAAGGGCCGGAATTCCGGCCCTGATTTTATGCTTTAGGTTTGTCTTGCGTTGAGTCCGTCCAGCGTTGCCACTGACGTTTAATGAAGGTCACGGCCGGCGACTGGGTCACGCTTTCGCCGATCACACTCATGACCTTGCCCGCGTTGACTTTTTCCTTCGGCAACTTGACCTTACACTGCTTGATCCCGCCATTGAACGGGTTCTTCGGCTGCGGTTTCTGCGGTTTGACCGGTGGTGGAACATAGCTGCCGCCACTACCGCCGCCCTGTGGTTCGTTCAGCAGCGAGCTGGGTTTCACCAGCACGATGTCGCTTGGCAGCGTAGGCAGCATTTGCTGCAGCACTTTCACCGTCGCCGGCCGCGGGTGGCCAATGGCAATAGCGGAACCGTTGCGCCGTGCCAATTCGACCGCCCGGTTGAACTGGCGACGGATATCAGCTTCGCTGGCCGTATCGTCCAGGAACACCTTACGCTTGATCACCTTCACATGGGTGCCGGCCGCCGCTCGGGTGGCCTGGCTGTTGCCGATGGTCATGCTGTCGAGGAAATAGAGCTGATAGCTGTCGAGCGCCTGCATGACTTTCTGCATACCTGGCAGGCTGGAGGTCATGGCGCTGCCCATGTGGTTATTCATACCCACCGCATAGGGCACATTATTGACCGCATTGCGGATAATGCGCTGGATTTCTTCGCTGCTCATGGAAGGCTGCAGCGTGTCACGCTCCAGCGGTTGCTTACTGAGCGGCGCCATCGGCATATGGATCAGTACTTCCCGGCCCTGACTGTGGGCGCGGGTGGCCATTAAGCGGGCATGGGGGGCGTTGGGCAGCACTGCAACGGAGATGGCCGTCGGCATTTGCAGCACCGCACCTTCTTCGTGCGGGCGGTAGCCCACGTCATCGATGACGATGGAGAGTTTCCCTGCCTGTGCGGCGCAGACCTGCAGCAGACAGCCAATCAAGACGGCAGTACGGATTTTGTTATAGCGCAAATCTATCTTCCCAACCACGGTAGTGGGTTAACGGCCTGACCCTGGCGACGAATTTCGAAATAGAGCGATGGCGTTCCCTGGCCTCCGCTGGTGCCTACCAGGGCTATCGGTTGGCCGGCGCGCACCTGTGCCCCGACGTTGACCAGTGCACTTTGGTTGTAGCCGTACAGGCTCATGTCACCCTTACCGTGTTCGATGACGACAACCAGGCCATAGCCCTGCAGCCAGTCGGCCAGCAGCACGCGACCGTCGGCGATAGCTTTCACTTCGCTGCCTTCGGCGGCGGAGATCACCATGCCTTTCCAGCGTAGTTCACCTTGCAGCTGTTCACCGAAACCATGCAACGTGCGGCCGCGGACCGGCCAGATTGCCTGCCCATTCGGTCTGCCAAGGCCGCCGGTACGGGCCATCAATGAGCGGTCGGCTTCGCTTGGCTTATAGCTGGTGCCGGTTTTCTTCGCCTGCTGTTCTTTGACGCGAACCTGCTCGCGAACCTTGGCGGCCTCACGCGCTTCGCGTTCCGCTCGGGCACGGGCTTCTCGTTCGGCCCGGGCAATCTTGTCGCGCATGCGGGTTTCGTTCTGGCGCAGTTCCACCAGACGCTGCTGATCTTTTTCCAGCGAGGCTTCCAGCGCGGTCAGCGTTTTCTTACGTGCACCGCGTGCCTGCTCCAGCTTCTGCTGCTGCGTTTGTTGTTCGCCTAGCAGCGATTTCTGTTGGCCCTGCTTGGCCACCAGCGTGGTTTTTTGCTTTGCCAGCTCGGCGCGGGTTTGCTTCAGTTCTTCAATGGTTTGCTGACGCGCGTCGTTCAGGTAGCCGAAGTAAGCCAAAATACGCTCGCTACGCTGGCTCTCCTCACCGCTGAGGATCAATTGCACGGCGCTGTGCTGGCCCTGGCGGAAGGCGGCATCGAGCTGTTTGGCGAGGATTTCCTGCTGGGTGGATTGCTGCTTTTGCAGCTTGGCGATTGAGGCATTCAGGCCGGAGATATCTTTCCCCAGTTGGCTCAATGTGCTTTGGGTGTCACGCAGCAGGCGGCTGGCCTGCGCGATGGTTTTTTCTTGCTGCTTAAGCTGATCCTGCAATGAGCTGCGCTGTTGCTGCTGCTGCTTAACCGCCTTTTCTTTCTCGGCGATGCTTTGCTGGATGTCTTTGAGCTGGGATTTATTGTCTTCCGCCGCCTGGCTGGCTAACGGCAACAACAAGACGCCAGCGTAAAATACGCTGGCGCACAGGGTGGTTAACTTCCTTGGCGCGGTGCGTTCAGGCAGCGGCTGGCTGCCTGGGTTTGCGCTTCGGGTTACCCTTGATAGTGCAAAAAACGCCTTTTCCCTCATAGGGAAGGATTATTCCACGATGAACAGCGGCTTACCAGTCATCTCTTGCGGGATTTCCATTCCCATCAGCGTCAGCATGGTCGGCGCGATGTCCGAAAGCTTGCCGCCGTTGACTGCGCGGGCAGGCTTGCCGATGTAAATCAGCGGTACCGGAAGGCTGGTGTGGGCGGTGTGCGCCTGACCGGTCGCCGGATCGCGCATTTGCTCGGCATTACCGTGGTCGGCGGTGATCAGCAGTTGCCCGTCGACGGCTTTCACCGCTTCGACGACCTGGGCGATGCAGCCGTCCAGCGTTTCCACCGCTTTCACTGCCGCGTCGTAAACCCCGGTATGACCCACCATATCGCCATTTGGATAGTTGCAGATGATGGCGTCGTACTTGCCGCTGTTAATGGCGGTCAGCAGTTTGTCGGTCAGTTCGGCGGCGCTCATTTCTGGCTGCAGATCGTAGGTCGCGACCTTCGGTGAGTTGATCAGCACACGTTCTTCCCCGGCAAACGGCTCTTCAACGCCGCCATTATAGAAGAAGGTGACGTGGGCGTATTTTTCGGTTTCCGAAATGCGCAGCTGGGTTTTGTCGTGCTTCATTAACCATTCGCCGAAGGTGTTGTTCAACGATGCCGGCGGATAGGCGCAGGGAACTTTGATGTCGGCCGCGTATTCGGTCAGCATCACGAAATCACCAAAGTTGATGACTTTGGCGCGTGGGAAACCGTCGAAATCCGCATTTACGAAGGCACGAACGATCTGGCGTGCGCGATCGGCGCGGAAGTTCATGAAAATCAGTGCGTCGCCGTCGTGCAGTTCGGCCGTGGCCTCCCCGGCAGTCTGGAGAACGGTCGGCTTGACGAACTCGTCGTTCTCGCCACGCTGGTAAGCGGCCTGCAGGGCAGCAACGGCGTTGTCGGCGACAAAGTCGCCCTTGGCCTGGGTCAGTAAATCATAAGCCAGTTGAACGCGATCCCAGCGGTTGTCGCGGTCCATGGCGTAGTAACGGCCGATCAGCGATGCGATACGCCCGCAGCCGAGGCTGGCAAAGGTATCGCTAAAGCGTTGCAAGGAGGGTTCAGCACTGCGTGGCGGGGTATCGCGACCGTCGAGGAAGGCATGCAGATAAACGGCTTTTGCACCGCGTTGCGCGGCCAGTTCAATCATGGCCAGAATATGGTCTTCGTGGCTGTGCACGCCGCCCGGCGACAGCAACCCCATGATATGCACTGCTTTGCCGGCCTGTACGGCCTTGTCGACCGCTGCCGTCAGCGTTGGGTTAGCGAAGAAATCGCCTTCTTTGATTTCTTTATCCAACCGGGTCAGATCCTGATAAACGATGCGCCCGGCCCCCAGGTTGACGTGCCCGACTTCCGAGTTGCCCATCTGACCGTCAGGCAGGCCGACATCCAGCCCGGATGCGGCGATAAGAGTATGCGGCTGTTGTTGCCACAGGCGATCCATCACCGGCGTTTTGGCGTTCACAATGGCGTTGTCCTGTTGCTCCTCACGGTGGCCGTAACCGTCCAGGATCACCAGTACCATCGGTTTTTTGTTGCTCGACATTGCATTAACCTCGTTATGAATTTTAAGTTGTGAATAGCCATCTGCCCGATGCCGGAGTGATGGCTATTCACCCTAAAAACCGACCGATTTTACAACGCCGACGGTTAAAAAGAGCCCAGAGAGATCAAAGTTGCGGTCAACAAGGGCGGCTTTTAGGCTGTGGCGCAGAGAATTTCTCAGCGTAGCCCGCAGTTTCTGCACTAGCACTTGCTTATTGGCTGTATTTGCTGCACTCGGCAGGTATACTCTGGAACCTTGAGTTATTTTTTCCTTAAACTGACGGGAGTTGTTACACCCCATGCTGCAAGAAATTATGCAATTCGTTAGCAAGCATCCCATACTGAGCCTGGCCTGGATCGCCCTGCTGGTTGCGGTGATCGTCATGACCTTCAAAAGCAGTTTCTCCAAGGTGAAAGAGATCACCCGTGGTGAAGCCACCCGACTGATTAATAAAGAAGATGCCGTTGTGGTGGATACCCGCAGCCGTGATGATTTCCGCAGAGGCCACCTGGCCAACGCCATTAACCTGACCGCCAGCGAAATCAAAAGCGGCAGCCTGGGCGAGCTGGAAAAACACAAGGCTCAGCCAATCATCGTGGTGTGTGCCAACGGCACCACTTCACGTGAGCCGGCAGAAAACCTGCACAAGGCGGGCTTTGAAAACGTCACTACGCTGAAGGATGGGATTGCCGGCTGGAGCGGGGAAAACCTGCCATTAGTACGCGGTAAGTAATTATTTAACGTAGTTGAGGTGGTAATCCATGGCTAACATTGATATCTACACCAAAGCGACCTGTCCGTTCTGCCATCGCGCTAAAGCGCTGCTGAACAGCAAGGGCGCCGCGTTTAACGAAATCGCCATCGATGGCGATAATGAAAAACGCGAAGCGATGATTGCGCGCAGTGGGCGCACCACCGTGCCTCAGATTTTCATCGATGGCCAACATATCGGCGGCTGCGATGATTTATATGAACTCGATGCTCGTGGTGGTCTGGATCCGCTGCTTTAAGCGGGCCGCTACCGGTTACTGAGTGTCAATAAGGACGTTTAACCAAGGGTATTACACACATGTCAGAACAAAACAGCACAGAGATGGCTTTCCAGATTCAGCGCATTTACACCAAGGATATCTCCTTCGAAGCGCCAAAAGCGCCGCAGGTTTTCCAGCAGGAATGGCAGCCAGAAGTTAAACTGGATCTAGATACCGCTTCCAGCCAGTTGGCTGACGAAGTGTATGAGGTTGTACTGCGCGTAACCGTGACGGCGTCTCTGGGCGAAGAAACTGCGTTCCTGTGTGAAGTGCAGCAGGCGGGCATCTTCTCCGTAGCGGGCATCGACGGCACGCAGCTGGCGCATTGCCTGGGTGCATACTGCCCGAACATTCTGTTCCCGTATGCGCGTGAGTGCATCACCAGCCTGGTTTCTCGCGGTACATTCCCGCAGCTGAACCTGGCACCGGTTAACTTTGACGCGCTGTTCATGAACTATCTGCAGCAGCAGGCGGAAGGCGAAGGTGCCGCACCACATCAGGATGCCTGATGAACAGCGTCAATGCTTCAATGACAGTGATCGGTGCCGGCTCGTACGGCACCGCATTAGCTATTACGCTGGCGCGTAACGGCCACTCCGTGGTGCTCTGGGGCCATAACCCCGAGCAGATTCAAAAAATGCAGCACGATCGCTGCAATCAGGCCTTTCTTCCCGACGTCACCTTCCCCGATACGCTGTTGCTTGAAGCCGATTTGGCCCGTGCGCTGGCGGCTAGCCGCGACGTGCTGGTGGTGGTGCCAAGCCATGTATTCGGTGATGTGCTACGCCAGTTGAAACCGCATTTGCGGCCGGATGCCCGTATCGTTTGGGCAACCAAAGGGCTGGAGGCAGAAACCGGTCGGCTGTTGCAGGACGTGGCGCGCGAAGCACTGGGCGAAGCCATTCCGCTGGCAGTGGTCTCCGGACCGACGTTCGCCAAAGAGCTGGCTGCCGGGCTGCCTACCGCCATTGCGTTGGCCTCTACCGATGCGCAGTTCGCCGATGACTTGCAGCAGTTGCTGCACTGCGGCAAAAGTTTCCGCGTCTACAGCAACCCCGATTTTATCGGCGTGCAGTTGGGCGGGGCGGTGAAAAACGTGATTGCCATTGGCGCTGGGATGTCAGACGGTATCGGGTTTGGTGCCAATGCCCGTACCGCATTGATTACCCGCGGCTTGACGGAAATGACACGCCTTGGCTCTGCGCTGGGTGCCGATCCTTCGACCTTCATGGGCATGGCAGGGCTGGGCGATCTGGTGTTAACCTGCACCGATAACCAATCGCGCAACCGCCGCTTCGGTATTATGCTGGGGCAGGGAAAAGGCGTGCAGGAAGCGCAGGACAGTATAGGTCAGGTGGTCGAAGGCTATCGCAATACCAAAGAGGTATTGGCGTTGGCGCAGCGGCACGGCGTTGAAATGCCGATTACCGAACAGATTTACCAGGTGCTGTACTGCCATAAAGATGCCCGCGAGGCCGCGCTAAGCCTGTTGGGGCGGACCAGAAAAGACGAAAAACACAACGCTTGACCTATAAAATAGAATGCGGGGCGGCATGCTGACCCCGGCAACTGAATTGGGCTGCCTGATTGCTATGCGATGAGGCAGCCTGTTTTGCAAGGCGGAGAGGAACCTGATGTCGTCAGAAGAGTTAGAGCAGGTCTGGAATAGCATTAAATCAGAGGCGAGAGAGCTGGCTGAGTGTGAACCGATGCTGGCTAGCTTTTATCATGCGACGTTGCTCAAGCACGATAACCTGGGCGGTGCGCTCAGCTATATTCTGGCAAACAAGCTGGCAAATCCCATTATGCCGGCCATTGCGGTGCGTGAAGTGGTGGAAGACGCCTACTTAGCCGACCAGCAAATGATCGCTTCGGCCGCCCGTGACATCCTGGCCGTGCGCCTGCGAGACCCGGCGGTAGATAAATATTCAACGCCGCTGCTGTACCTGAAAGGTTTTCATGCGCTGCAGGCCTACCGTATCGGCCACTGGCTGTGGCTGCAGGGGCGGCAGGCGCTGGCGATTTACCTGCAGAATCAGATTTCGGTCGCTTTCGGCGTGGATATCCACCCGGCGGCCACGATTGGCTGCGGCATTATGCTTGACCACGCTACTGGTATCGTGATCGGTGAAACTGCCGTAGTAGAAAATAACGTGTCTATTCTGCAGTCGGTTACCCTTGGTGGTACCGGAAAGACCAGCGGCGACCGCCATCCGAAGATCCGTGAGGGCGTAATGATTGGCGCCGGGCTAAAATTCTCGGCAATATCGAAGTGGGTAAAGGCGCTAAAATCGGTGCTGGCTCTGTGGTGCTGCAGTCTGTACCTGCGCATACGACCGCCGCGGGCGTGCCTGCACGCCTCGTCGGCCGGCCAGAAAGCGATACGCCGTCGATGGATATGGACCAGTACTTCAACGGTACCAATCACGGTTTTGAATACGGTGATGGGATTTAATCCGGTGAGTTGACGAATAAAATCGGGGGAGCTTTGGCTACCCCGATTTGTTTCTTCGCAGGGTTAACCCTGTTTAGGGAAGTTGGTGATGTCTTTAACCATGTCGTCGATCGCTGCTTTGACGTCTTCCGCTGTTACCGGTGAGCTGTCGTTGCTGACGGTTTTACCATAGGCTTTACGAGCAACTTCCAGCACCGTTTTGCCGGTATCCTGATCGATCAATTCACCTTCGATATACAGCGTGGTGTTTTGGGTTCTGTGACCGCTGGCCGCCATGGTGCTGGCAACCACAGCCGCGACCGGTACCACCTCATAGAATTTCATATCTTCGTTTTCTGCAGACACTGCCGTGATGGCGAGTTTAGCCACCAGCACGCGTGACCCGGCCGGACTATTGAGTACGGTAAAGCGATCTTGAAGCGCGGTTTTAATCCGCTGAGAAGCGTAAGCCTTTATTTTATTCAGCGTATCTTGGCTAACGCGCGTCGTCGGTTTTTCAGCAGGGAAATAGACTACTGGCTCAAAATACAGGCCGCGGTAGTTGGACTCTTTGTAGCTTGGGTCGATCCAGCGCAGCGTTTTGTGGCCGCTTGGTGATGTGGTTTCCTGCAATTTGCTGTAGTCAGACAGGAATCCCGAGTACTGATCCGTTTTGGTTACTTTGGACGAACAGCCCGCCAGTAACAGGCCCGCTGCCAAAACCGCCATGGCAACGCCCAAACGTTGTTTTTTCATACGATTTCCTATGATGAATGTCGATTACCCTTACAAAACATAGCTTATTATCCTCTGGGGCAGTGAATGTTTTCGGCGCTCGCCGTGCCCTGTTTCTGCATTCTTTTGACAGTATCGTGATACGCCGCTGGTTTTAGGCACTCAGCGTTCGCGAAAGTGAAAGGAGTGCCTTTTCTGCTTGCTCCCGCGTCGTCTCCAGCGCCATTTGCCACTGCGGCAACAGCGGCCAGAGATCTTGCTGGTTTTCGGCCTGCTGGCACCAGACAAAACGATCGTGCCAATCTCCGAGTGCGCTTTGTGCCGTTTTCAGGCTGGTGACGGTTTCAGGCGTGATGAGGGAGAGTTGAGAATAGGCTTCGGCAACATAACGCAGACGCTTAACCAGCAGGCGCAGTTGGTGCCGATCGTAATGTATGTCGGCCAATGCCAGGCGTAGCTGTTTTACCTGGAGGCGCAGGCGGAGGGCAACACGACGTTTGATGTGTCGGGGTTGAGTTCGGCGGAAGGTTTTTGGCCAGATATGTAGCAGAGTGGGAAAGTGGGTCAGCAACGGCTGTGACATCAGCGCGAGTTTGCGGCGGTACAGCTCGGTTTTGCGCGTATTGGCCTGCCATGCCAACTGATGCAGTTCCAGTTCGGCGATCAGCACTTCCAGATCGCGTATCGGCGTAGTGATTTTTCCCAAGTCGGCAGCAGCGCTGCTGAGGCCAGTTACGCCGGGGATACCGCGTAATGGTCGCAGCAGACTTCTGATACGCTGCAGGTTGATGCGTACGTCGTGCAAGGCCTCAACGTCTGAGGTGTCCTGCAAACGCAGCAGCGCCTGATTCAGCGCGCTCTCGAGCCTGCGTAGCTGCGCAATAATACTCTTAGCCAAAGCCATGCGATGTCCCCGGAGAGGCAACCTTTCAGTATTATCGTCTCCGCAGGAACGGTTGTCATTGATTAAGACTTAATCAGCGCGCCCGCGTAGTCCAACTGCCGCCAGGCTTCGTACACGACTACCGCGACAGCATTGGACAGGTTCATGCTGCGGCTTTGTGCCTGCATAGGGATGCGGATTTTCTGCTGTGCCGGCAAGGCGTCAAGGATCTCGGCGGGCAGACCGCGAGTTTCCGGTCCGAACAACAGGTAGTCGCCGGCCTGGTAGCTGACTGCGCTGTGTGCCGGGGTGCCTTTGGTGGTCAGGGCAAACAGACGCTGCGGATTTTCGCTGGCGATAAAGGCGGCGTAGTCGGCATGACGTCGGATACTGGCGAATTCATGGTAGTCCAGCCCCGCGCGGCGCAGGCGTTTATCATCCCACGGGAAGCCCATTGGCTCTATCAGATGCAGTTGAAAACCGGTATTGGCGCACAGACGGATAATATTGCCGGTATTGGGTGGAATTTCAGGTTCGAATAAAACGATGTTCAGCATGTAAAAAGCCCCTCATGACGAGGGGCGCAGAATAGCAAAATCTTACCGGCCTGTCTTAGGCTATCAGCGTTGGTGGAGCGGTAACCACAGCACCAGACGCAGGCCGCCGAGCGGACTGTCTTCCGCTTTCACCCAGCCACGATGCTGGTTAACCGCCGCCTCTACGATGGCCAGGCCCAGACCTGTCCCGCCGGATGCGCGATCGCGTGCTTCATCGGTTCGATAGAACGGTCGGAATATTTGCTCGCGATCTTCCGCGCTGACACCGGGACCGTCGTCGTCGACCACAATGGTGATGCCTTGGTTGTCTGCGCTGAACGCCACGGCAATATGGGTGTTCGAATAACGCAGGGCATTACGCACGATATTTTCCAGCGCGCTATCCAGCGCACCGGCGTTACCGTACAGGGTCCACGGGCCGGGAGGGGAGGTGATCTCCAGCTGTTTGCCCATTTGTTCTGCTTCGAAGCTGGCGTCGTCCAGCACGTCGGCCCACAGTTCGTTGGCCAGCAAGCGCTCACGCACCAACTCACTTTTCTGTTGCCCACGCGACAACACCAGTAAATCGTTAATCATCGAGTCCAGACGCTGTGCTTCTGTTTCTATACGTGCCAGCTCGTGCCCTTCGCCGTGGCGACGGCGCATTAATGCCGTGGCCAGCTGCAGGCGGGTCAGCGGCGTGCGCAACTCATGCGAAATATCGGAGATCAGCCGTTGCTGAGCGGTCATCATGCGTTCCAACGCGCTGACCATTTGGTTAAAACTGGCGCCGGTCGCCAGGAACTCTTGTGGCCCGGCCTCCAGCTCAGGATGCTGTTTCAGGTTGCCACGTGCGACATCGTCCGCCGCATTCTTCAGTTTGCGCGCCGGTTTTGCCAGGCTCCAGGCCAGCCATAGCAGCAAGGGGGCGCTGATCAGCATAGTGACGATCAGCAGCAGCAGCGGCCGGTCGAACATCAGGTTGATAAAATCGGATTGTGGGCTGTTGGCAGGGCGGATCAGGTACAGCTGGTAGTTGTCTTCACCATCCCGTACCGAGAAGGGGCCGACCAGTTCGACACGGCCATATTTCTTCTTCTTCGGATGATCGGCGTTATCGGATTGGCCGATAAAATTGCGCACCAACTGCATTTCGTTGCGCTGCATGTTGCCAATCACCCGGCCTTCGCTGGTGACCAGCAGCAGGCGCTGCCCTGGCGGTGCCCATTTTTCAATGGCGCGGAATAAGCGCCGCCACCACATCAAATCGTTGGCCGGATCGTTTTGCAACTCGGCTTCGACGTGTTGTTCCAGCATCAGCCCCTGCCGCTGTTCGCTGTCCAGCAGCGAGGTCATTTGGCGGGAGTCTAACTTGGGCACCATCAACACCAACATCAGCACCAGGGCCAATGTGAACCAGAAAATGGCGAAGATGCGTGCCGTCAAACTGTTGATCATGTTGCAGATACCATTAAGTAACCCCGACCACGCAGCGTTTTGAACCACGGATGACCGTCTTTGCGGTTCGGCAGCTTACGTCGCAGGTTGGAGATGTGCATATCGATAGCGCGATCAAAAGGCGTCAGTCGTTTACCCAGTACTTCCTGGCTCAGCAGTTCGCGTGACACCACTTGACCAAGGTGCTGCGCCAGCAGGTACAGCAGGGTAAATTCGGTGCCGGTGAGATCCAGCGTTTGGCCGTCGAAGCTGGCTTCCTGGCGACCCGGGTTGAGCTGCAGGCCGTCTACATCCAGCGTTGGTGCGCCGGTATCGACATTCTGCTGTTGTTCGCTCCAGTTGGAACGGCGCAGAATTGCGCGGATACGTGCCACCAGTTCGCGATCGTTAAAGGGTTTTGGCAGGTAGTCATCGGCGCCCAGTTCCAGGCCCAAAACGCGGTCAAGTTCACTGCCGCGGGCGGTCAGCATGATGACCGGCGTCTGGTGATGCTGACGCAGCTCTTTCAACGTATCGATACCGTTTTTCTTCGGCATCATGATATCGAGCAGTAGCAGATCGATGGAGCTGTCCAGTAGCGACAACGCCTGTTCGCCATCGTAAGCAACCACGATGGTAAAGCCTTCCATTTCAAGCAGTTCTTTTAACAGCGAGGTCAGCTCGCGGTCGTCGTCAACTAACAGAATTTTATTCATTATGTTTTACCTCCTGACGCAAAATACGTCATCAACTGTTGGCATTCCATGACTTTACGTAGTTTTACATGCACTGACGCATGTTTGCAGGTGCAGCAGTACACTGCTCCTCGTTGATTCGCAAAGTGAGAAAGCACGAGGAGTTGAAATGCGTAAGGTGACCGCATTAGTTATGGCATCAATGCTGGCAATAGGTTCTACCGCTGCGTTCGCTGCCGACACTACATCGGAAACTGCACCGACTCCCGGAAACGATGCGACCACCAGAACACCTGGCCAACACCACATGTTTGACGGTGTCAGCCTGACTGAGCAACAGCGCCAGCAAATGCGCGATTTAATGCGCCAGGCGCGCCACGATCTGCCAGGTGTCAATGTAGCTGAAATGGAAGCCATGCATAAGCTGGTGACCGCAGACAAATTTGATGAAGCCGCCGTGTATGCCCAGGCGGAACAGATGGCCCAGCAGCAGGTTAAGCGTCAGGTCGAAATGGCTCGGGTACGCAACCAAATGTATAACCTGCTGACGCCACAGCAAAAAAGCGTTTTAGACCAGAAACATCAGCAGCGCATGCAGCAGATGGAGCAACAGATTTCTGGTTTGCAGCAAACTTCTGCCCAGAAGTTAAGTACGACTGAGTAGTCCCCTGTTTTTTCCTTGCCATAGACACCATCCCTGTCTTCCCCCGCCATGATGGCGGGGTTTTTTTTATCCATCAATTACAGCTTGATAGCCCGCCAGGCAACTCTGCAAGGTTAAACCACAGAGTATGGACCATGACGACGTTTAGCGCCGGTCGCACGGATTGTTTGCATCGATATGGCGACATCCCTTCGCGATATGCACTGCGTTGGCGGCGGTTATCTGAAGGGCTTTTTTGCTCATCATTCCGTTATACTGACCCTCTGAACGTTTAACCGGGATGGGTTATGGAACCGCAATATGCGCGTTTGGTTAAATCCGCCGCGTTAGCGGCCACCGTTTTGGCCTCAACGCTGTTACTGATCAAAATTGTCGCCTGGTACCGCACCGGTTCGGTGAGCCTGTTGGCCGCGCTGGTGGATTCGCTGGTGGATATTGCCGCGTCGCTGACCAACCTGCTGGTGGTACGTTACTCGCTGCAGCCGGCCGATGAGGAGCACACTTTCGGGCACGGCAAGGCCGAATCGTTGGCGGCGCTGGCGCAAAGCATGTTCATTTCTGGTTCGGCGCTATTTTTGTTTCTCACCGGTTTTCAACATCTGTATTCGCCGGAAACCTTGCGTGACCCTGGCATCGGTATTGCCGTGACGATAGTGGCTTTGGTCAGCACCCTGCTGTTGGTCACCTATCAGCGTTGGGTGGTAAGAAAAACTCGCAGTCAGGCCGTCCGAGCAGATATGCTGCATTATCAGTCAGATGTCATGATGAATGGTGCTATTCTTATAGCGCTTGCGCTAAGCTGGTACGGTTTTCACCGGGCAGATGCGCTGTTTGCACTGGGAATAGGCGTCTACATTCTTTATAGCGCGCTGCGAATGGGCAATGAAGCCGTGCAATCGCTGCTGGATCGGGCATTGCCGGACGACGAGCGCCAGGCGATTATTGATGTGATCTCCTCATGGCCTGGGGTCAAAGGCGCGCATGACCTGCGTACCCGTCAGTCCGGACCGACGCGCTTTATTCAGTTGCACCTGGAGATGGACGATGCGTTACCGCTGATGCAGGCGCATATTCTGGCTGAACAGGTGGAGCAGGCGCTGTTGCACCGTTTCCCGGGGGCTGATGTTCTTATCCATCAGGATCCTTGTTCTGTAGTGCCCGCGGGCCGACAGGGGCGTTGGGAGCTATAATTAATGCAGGACAACGGGAACTCGCACAGCGGATAAATAATGGCATTAGCTCCGCGTGCCATGACGCTTTTTTACCGCAATATTGCGTGACTTGAATCAATTCAGCTGGGTGTTTTTGCTATAATATCCAGCAATAAAGCCGTAAAGCTGGTTTTCTGCAGCCGGAGAGGTTTCAAGACAATCGGCGAATACAGAATTCTTAAGAAATTGCATCTACAGTTCAGAGGTAGTCATGATCAAGAAAATCGGTGTACTGACGAGTGGCGGTGATTCGCCGGGTATGAACGCTGCTATCCGCGGCGTTGTGCGTGCTGCACTTTCGGAAGGTCTGGAAGTTTTTGGTATTTACGATGGCTACCTTGGCTTGTACGAAGATCGCATGGAACAATTGGACCGCTATAGCGTGTCCGATATGATCAATCGCGGCGGCACTTTCCTCGGTTCAGCCCGCTTCCCTGAGTTCAGAGACGACAGCGTACGCGCCAAGGCAATTGAGAATCTGAAAAACCGCGGTATTGATGCGCTGGTGGTGATCGGCGGCGACGGTTCCTATATGGGGGCCAAACGCCTGACGGAAGAAGGTTTCCCTTGTATCGGCCTGCCAGGCACCATCGATAACGATGTGGCCGGTACCGACTACACCATCGGCTTCTTCACCGCGCTAGAAACCGTCGTGGAAGCTATTGACCGTCTGCGCGATACCTCATCTTCTCATCAGCGTATTTCCATCGTTGAAGTGATGGGACGCTACTGTGGCGATCTGACCCTGGCGGCGGCGATTGCCGGCGGTTGTGAATTTATCGTATTGCCTGAAACCGAGTTCAACCGCGAAGACCTGGTCTGCGAAATCAAGGCCGGTATTGCCAAAGGCAAAAAACACGCGATTGTGGCGATCACCGAACACATCTGCGATATCGATGAGTTGGCTCGCCATATCGAACAAGAAACCAAGCGTGAAACCCGCGCGACCGTGCTGGGCCACATTCAGCGCGGCGGCTCGCCGGTAGCTTATGACCGTATTCTGGCTTCCCGCATGGGCGCTTACGCGATTGAGTTGCTACTGCAGGGCTACGGCGGTCGTTGCGTCGGTATCCAGAACGAGAAGATGGTGCACCACGACATCATCGATGCGATCGAAAACATGAAGCGTCCGTTCAAGGGCGACTGGCTGGATACAGCGAAAAAGCTGTACTGATCCCGCATTAATTCAGCTCGAGAAGCCTCCGCACGCGGAGGCTTTTTTTATGCCCGTGGTAGTTATATTCCAGAATCGTCTAGCCCAACATTTTTTATTCTTTAATTGGCGGGAAAGTTTCTGGCAGGCTCTGATGCTAAATCAACCGATTGAGGTTGTGATTAATTTTCCTGGGAGAGCGAGTCGATGCGTATGCGTAAATGGGGTGTAGGTCTGACAATAATGCTGTTGGCGTCCGGCGCCATGGCGAAAGATATCCAACTGCTGAACGTTTCGTACGACCCGACACGCGAGTTCTATCAGGAATATAACACCGCATTCGGTAAATATTGGCAGCAGCAGACCGGCGATAAAGTGACGGTACGTCAGTCACATGGTGGCTCCGGCAAGCAGGCGACCTCGGTGATTAACGGTATTGAAGCCGATGTGGTCACGCTGGCGCTGGCCTATGACGTGGATGCCATTGCCGAACGCGGACGCATCGATAAAGATTGGATCAAACGCCTGCCGGACAACTCGGCACCTTATACCTCGACCATTGTATTTCTGGTGCGTAAAGGCAACCCAAAACAAATTCACGACTGGCAAGATCTGATTAAGCCGGGCGTCTCGGTGATCACCCCGAACCCGAAAACTTCTGGGGGCGCACGCTGGAACTATCTGGCGGCCTGGGGTTACGCACTACACCAGAACAATAACGATCAGGCCAAAGCGCAGGAGTTCGTTAAAAACCTGTATAAGAACGTCGAAGTGCTGGATTCCGGCGCACGCGGTTCAACCAATACCTTCGTTGAGCGTGGTATTGGCGATGTGCTGATCGCCTGGGAAAACGAAGCTTTGCTGGCGGAGAAAGAGCTGGGTAAAGACAAGTTTGAAATTATCACCCCAAGCGAATCGATTTTGGCGGAGCCGACCGTCTCGGTGGTGGATAAAGTGGTTGATAAGCGCGGTACCCGTGATGTGGCGACGGCTTACCTGAAATATCTGTATACGCCGGAAGGACAAACCATCGCGGCGAAAAACTACTACCGTCCGCGTGACGCGGCTGTGGCGGCCAAGTTTGCCGAGCAATTCCCGAAACTGAAGCTGTTCACGGTGGATGATACCTTCGGCGGCTGGACTCAGGCACAGAAGGTACACTTCGCCACCGGCGGTGTGTTCGACGAAATCAGCAAACGCTGATGCCTTGATGACAATAATAAAAAACCCCGGCTTGCCGGGGTTTTTTATTTAGCAGCCAGAGAAAGAAATCAGGCTTTTTTAGCAGCGGCAGCGGCTTTGACGATCACAGCGAAAGCATCGGCTTTCAGTGAGGCGCCGCCAACCAGCGCGCCGTCGATGTCCGGCTGAGTGAACAGCTCGGCGGCATTTTTATCGTTCACAGAACCGCCGTACTGGATGATCACTTCTGCAGCTACTGCAGCGTCCTGTTTAGCGATGTGATCGCGGATAAATTTGTGTACTGCCTGAGCCTGCGCAGGGGTGGCGGATTTACCGGTACCGATAGCCCAGATTGGCTCATAAGCGATAACCGCGCCTTTGAAGGCTTCTGCGCCCTGAGTTTTCAGCACGGCGTCGATCTGGCGTGCACAAACTTCTTCGGTTTTACCCGCTTCGTTTTCTGCGTCGGTTTCACCGATGCACAGCACTGGGATCAGGCCGGCTTTTTTCAGCACGGCAAATTTCTCGGCGATCGCTGCATCGGTTTCTTTATGGTAAGTACGACGCTCGGAGTGGCCGATGATGATGTATTGCGCACCGATATCTTTCAGCATGTCGGCGGAAACTTCACCGGTGAATGCGCCGGACAGGTTCACGTCTACGTTTTGAGCGCCCAGAGCAATGCGGCTGCCGGCCAGTGCGTGTTTCGCCTGGTCCAGGTACATCACAGGCGGTGCGATAGCGACGCCACAGCCGTCAACGCTGCTCAGCTCATTGCGCAGAGCGGCGATCAGTTCGTTAACCATGTGAGTGCTGCCGTTAAGCTTCCAGTTACCCATAACTAATGGATGACGCATGTTTTTTCCTCCAACAAGGGAACGCGAGAGTCGAAATAACCACTGCCGGACCGGCAGTTTACCTGCCCAACAGTATAGAGATGATTAAGCGCGAAGGCTTTGCTTTTCGTCATTAAATAGCCTGCCGTTACGGCTCGGATAACGTCAGCTTAACCGGTTCAACAGCGAAAGTTACTCCTTTATCGCCGTTGTCTGCCACTACATAGCGGATCGCACCGACCTGCTGTTGGTAAAAGCGCTGGCCTTTGCCTTTTTCCAGCAGGTTGGCCACTTTACTCAGGCTTTTTTCCACCGTCAGCGTCGGTTCAAACTGGCGCATCAACGCGGCCATATAGCTGACGGCAATGGTGCGAGCGGCTTTTTCTTCGTTGCTCTGCTGTAGCGGCAGGTGGGTAATTTGCAGCGTTTTGATTTTTCCGGTGCCTTTTTCCAGCGCGGTTGAGGCATAGAGATTCTCGTTTAGCTTGCTGGCAGCGCGCGTCAACAGCGGCGTATCGTCTTCGGTGGTGGCAATAGCGCGGAATTCGCCGATCGGTAGCGTCGGGTTATCGCGGTTATATTTTTCGCGGAACTTCACCACCGTCAGATCAAACGTTGGCGCTCCGGCCAGCAGGTAGGGCGCGGTAGGCGAAGCGTTGGCGGGGGCATCCGGCGGATCGGCCCAGGCGCTGCCGATGCCCAGCAACAGGCAGGCAATGGCGATGGTTTTTCTCAGCATGGTATATACGGCATCAATGACAAAGATGGCTCCGATTAAAGCGAGAAGGGAGGAGGGTGTCAAAGATCTCGCGCCATTATCGCTCACTGACAAGAAAGCTGTGCGTTACTCCGCGTAATGCAGGGCAGAAATCTTCGCCCGGCAGCGCCTATGTTACACTGCACGGCAGAATATGGGCAGGCAAACAACGCAGGATTCAATGACAATACAACAGTGGTGTTTTTCGTTTAAGGGCCGAATTGGGCGGCGTGATTTCTGGATTTGGATGGTGCTGTGGGTAGTGCTGATGGCGGTGGCTTTTTCACTCGCCAGCAATAAGCTGGTGGATATCCAAACCATCGCCTTTTTTATCGTTGGGCTGCTGTGGCCAACGGCGGCGGTGCTGGTGAAGCGTTTGCATGACCGCAATAAAGCCGGTTGGTGGGCGTTGTTACTGATTGTGGCTTGGCTGCTGGCGGCGGGTAACTGGCAAATGCTGGCGCCGGTTTGGCAGTGGGGCGTGGGGCGTTTTATCCCGACGCTGATCATTGTGATGATGATGATCGATTTGGGCGCGTTTGTCGGCACGCCCGAGGATAATCGTTTTGGTCCGCCGGCCAAACCCGTCAAGTTCGGCGCGGATTAAAACCAGAGGCTATCAATTACCAATAGTGTTCGCTGGTGATATGGCCCGGTTTGCGGCGCAGGTGCTTGCGCATCTGGCGCTGATCTTTCAGCGTTTGCTGGGTATCGCGCACCATTTGCGGGTTACCGCACAGCATGACGTGGTCAGTTTCGGCGTCGAGGGTCAAGCCTACCGCTGCTTCCAGCCGGCCATCCTCAATCAGCGCGGGTACGCGTCCCGTCAGCGAGCCGGGGACTTCTTCACGGCTGACGATGGTTTGAATGCGCAGTTTGCCATTGTAACGCTGTTGCAACTGCTGCATCAGCGGCAGGTAGCTGAGATCGCGCGCAAAGCGTGCGGCATGCACCAGCACCAGGTTTTTGAAGCGCTCCAGGCCTTTGCCTTCCTGCAGAATCGACAGGTAAGGGCCGATGGCGGTACCGGTGGCCAACATCCACAGGGTGTCGCATTCCGGCACCTCGTCCAGAACGAAAAATCCGGCGGCCTCTTTGGTTACCATCACGTCCGAACCCGGCCGTAGCTGATTGAGCCGTGGGCTCAGTTTGCCTTCCGGCACGGTAACCAGGTAAAACTCCAGATTCGGATCGCTGGGGGCGTTGACGTAAGAATAGGCGCGCTGCACGCGTTCGCCGTCAACTTCCAGCGCCAGCTTGGCAAACTGCCCGGCAATAAAGGGATCTATGGGGGCGTCGACGATAATGCTGAACAGCCCGTCGGTCCATTGTTTGACTTGCGTAACCTTGCCATTAACCCAATCAGCCATACTCTAAAGCTCCAATGGTCGAATCAAATAAGCGCAATGTCGTGAGCCGGAAATAGCATGCGCAGTGCGCTCTATACGATAGCCATGGCCAAACAGGCGGTGAAACAGCTGCAGCTCCGAGTTGCACAGGCTGCTGCAGGCGGTGGCCGCTACGCCGATGGGGCAGTGGTTTTCCACCAGCAATGTGCCCTCCGGATGCTCAAGCAGTTCGGCCATATAACCATCCTGCTGCCGCAGACGCACCAGCCGGGCAAGCTTGGCTTGATGACAGGTCTCTTCCGACAGCTCTTCGGCATAGCGCTGATAAAGTTTTTCTTCGCGCGCACTGAGTAACTGTTCAACCGCTTCAGTGCCAAACAGCTGATGGGCGGAATCCAACAACGTCGTCGCCAAAGTATCGTGATCATCGGCGAACCGGCTGTGTCCCTCATGGGTCAGCGACCAGTAGCGCGTCGGACGGCCCACTTTGGTGCGCGCTTCCTCGTAACAAACCAGCTCACGTTTTTCCAGGGATTGCAGATGCTGACGAATGCCCATGGGGGTGATATCCAGATGCTCGGCCAGCATTTTGGCAGAGTGTGGCCCCAGGGTTTTTAACTGCAACAAAATCAGCTCTGGTGTCTTCATAATCCAAATCCCTATGGTGTTATTTTATTTCAAGATGATGAAAATAATTATCGATTAAATGCTAAAGCTAAACTACTGAAAATTTACCCTTTTTAACCCTTAAGCGGTAGACGTACAGTTTAATTTACGAGGCTGGTTGCCTTTGCTGCCACTGTGACGCAGATCAATATCTGTCTGAAACTCGCTAAAAAAATCAGATTTGTTAGCTTATGCCGCCATAGAGGGCTGCTCGCCGTTCTGGCTGAAAGTGGGGCCATACCGGGACGCTGTGACGAGTTAAAACGTTAACGAAGATAATGAGAAAAATAGAAAACTTTCACCTGCTGGTGATGCTTATCCTGTTGGTGGCCGTCGGTCAGATGGCACAAACCATTTATGTTCCTGTTATTGCTGATATCGCCAAGGATCTGTCGGTGCGCTCCGGCGCAGTGCAGCGCGTGATGGCGGCGTATCTGATGACCTACGGGTTCTCGCAGTTGATTTACGGCCCGTTGTCGGACCGCATAGGCCGCCGTCCGGTGATCCTGGCCGGGATGATGATCTTCCTGATGGGGGCCCTGGGCGCGCTGTTGTCCAACAGCCTGACGATGCTGGTTGCTGCCAGCGCCATTCAGGGGATGGGCACCGGCGTGGCGGGGGTGATGGCGCGTACCATGCCGCGCGACCTGTATGCCGGCACTTCACTGCGGTATGCCAATAGCTTGCTGAATATGGGCATCCTGGTGAGTCCGCTGCTGGCACCGATCATCGGCGGTGCGTTGGCGATGCTCTTTGGTTGGCGCGCCTGTTATGCCTTCCTGTTGGTATTGTGCGCCGGTGTAGCCTTCTCCATGTTCCGCTGGCTGCCGGAAACTCGGCCGCAGCAAACCGAAAAGCGGCGTATGCTGGCAAGTTTCCGCAAGCTGCTGGCTGACGGCACGTTCAGTTGTTATCTGGTCATGCTGATTGGTGCGCTGGCGGGGATCGCCGTATTTGAAGCCAGCTGTGGCGTGTTGATGGGTGGCGTGCTGGGTCTGAGTGGCCTGACCGTCAGTCTGCTGTTTATTCTGCCGATCCCGGCGGCGTTCTTTGGCGCCTGGTATGCCGGTCGCGACGGTAAAACATTCCATACTCTGGTGTGGCATTCGGTTATCAGCTGCCTGTTGGCGGGTCTGATGATGTGGATCCCGGGCTGGTTTGGGGTGATGAACATCTGGACGCTGATTGTGCCGGCTGCGCTGTTCTTCTTCGGCGCGGGGATGATGTTCCCGTTGGCCACCACCGGTGCGATGGAGCCGTTCCCCTATCTGGCCGGCGCGGCGGGGGCATTGGTCGGTGGTATGCAGAATATGGGGTCTGGCCTGGCCACTTGGCTTTCTGCCATGCTGCCGCAAACCGGGCAGTTCAGCCTCGGCCTGCTGATGTTTGCCATGGCGCTGCTGATATTGCTGTGTTGGTGGCCGCTGTCGAATCGAATGCAGCATCAGGGCCATACCGCATAAAACGTGTAGGGAGTTTGATGACAAAGTGGTCTGTGGACCCGAGATACTCGGGCCTAGCGCACCGAGGGGCCATTATGGGACACATCCCTGTGTCCCACCCTACGGGCCGACTGGAAGTCGTTCCCATTTGCTCCCGGCAAATGGGTCGGCGGGCAAGCCGCTACGACCCCATCGGCACGCTCTCCCTAATAACGGGCTTTGTCAGCAGTCTGAGGGCGCCAATCGGCGCCCTGTTTCATTACAGCAGGAACTCGTGCAGCGCCGGGTCTTTGCGATCCAGATAATGGGTCGAACGAATGCGGCGGATAGTGCGTGATTTACCGCGGATCAGCAGGGTTTCCGTGGTGGCCATATTTCCCTGGCGGCTGATGCCTTCCAACAGGTCGCCCTTGGTGATGCCGGTTGCGGAGAAAATAACGTTGTCGTTGCGCGCCATGTCATCCAATACCAGCACTTTGCCGGCTTCGATGCCCATCGCTTTGCAGCGTGCCAACTCTTCTTCGCCAATACGGCGATTTTCGGCGCTGTCGCCTTTCACCTGATGGCGTGGCAGCAGGCGAGCCTGCATATCGCCATCCAATGCGCGGATCACCGCGGCAGAAATCACCCCTTCAGGCGCGCCGCCGATGCCGTACATCACGTCGACTTCGCTGTCCGGCATACAGGTCAGAATAGAAGCCGCTACGTCACCGTCAGGAATGGCAAATACGCGAACCCCGAGTTGTTGCATCTGGGCGATAACGCCGTCGTGACGCGGCTTGGCCAGAATGACCACGGTCAGTTGAGTCAGCGGTTTGCCCAGGCAGGCCGCCACCTTATTCAGATTTTCCGCCAGCGGCAGGTTAAGATCGATAGCGCCGCGTGCCGCCGGGCCAACCACCAGTTTTTCCATATACATGTCCGGCGCGTGCAGGAAGGTGCCGCGATCGCCGACCGCCAGCACCGCCAATGCATTGGGTTGGCCCATGGCGGTCATGCGGGTACCTTCAATCGGGTCGACCGCGATATCCACCGCATCGCCCTGACCGCTGCCGACCTGCTCGCCGATATACAGCATCGGTGCTTCATCAATTTCGCCTTCGCCGATCACGATGCGGCCATCGATATCCACTTTGTTGAGCATAATGCGCATTGCGTTGACCGCGGCGCCGTCGGCGGCATTCTTGTCGCCGCGTCCCAGCCATTTGTAGCCCGCCAGTGCGGCGGCTTCGGTAACACGGGAAAATTCGATGGCTAATTCACGTTTCATGGCAAAACCTGTCTGTGAGAAAGGAAGAAAATATCGGCAAAGTTTATCACAGCGGGCGACGGCGGGGGCGTGGCAAAAAAAAACGCGCCGCCCGAAGGCAGCGCGTGATCAGGTTAACCAAGCAAAACAGCGTTAGTCGTGCTCTTCCCACGCTTGTGCGCGGGCAACCGCTTTTTTCCAGCCGCTGTAACGGAAGTTACGCTCGGTGGTTTCAATGCTTGGACGGAACTCGCGTTCGATAACCGCCTTGCTCTTCACCTCATCCAGGTCATTCCAGTAGCCGATAGCCAGGCCCGCCAGGAATGCGGCACCCAGCGCAGTCGATTCACGCACTTCAGGGCGCTCGACACGGGTACCGAGGATGTCTGACTGGAACTGCATCAGGAAGTTGTTGGCGACCGCGCCACCGTCCACACGCAGCGATTGCAGACGGGTATTGGAGTCTGCCTGCATGGCATCCAGCACGTCGCGCGTCTGATACGCAATGGATTCCAGCGTTGCACGGATGATGTGGTTGCTGTTCGCGCCGCGGGTCAGACCGAAGATCGCGCCACGGGCATACGGGTCCCAGTAAGGAGCGCCCAGGCCGGTGAAGGCCGGGACCACATACACGCCGTTGCTGTCTTTCACCTTGGTGGCGAAGTACTCGGAGTCGGCCGCATCGCTGATCAGTTTCAGTTCGTCGCGCAACCACTGGATAGAAGCACCGCCGATGAACACAGCACCTTCCAGCGCGTAATTCACTTCGCCGCGTGGGCCGCAGGCGATGGTGGTCAACAGGCCGTGGCTGGAGCGTACCGCTTCTTTACCGGTGTTCATCAGCAGGAAGCAGCCGGTTCCGTAGGTGTTTTTCGCCATGCCCGGTTGAACGCACAGCTGGCCGTACAGCGCCGCCTGCTGGTCACCGGCGATACCGGCGATAGGAATACGCGTACCGCCTTTACCACCGATGTTGGTCTGGCCATACACTTCAGAAGAAGGACGGACTTTAGGCAGCATGGCGCGTGGGATATCCAGCGCTTCCAGCATGCGGTCATCCCAATCCAGCTCATGGATGTTGAACATCATGGTACGTGAGGCGTTGGTGTAATCGGTCACATGCACCCGCCCTTGGGTCATTTTCCACACCAGCCAGGTATCGACGGTACCGAACAGCAGCTCGCCGCGTTTGGCGCGTTCGCGGGCGCCTTCAACGTTGTCGAGGATCCATTTTACCTTGGTGCCGGAGAAGTACGGGTCAACCACCAGGCCGGTGTTGTGACGGATGTATTCTTCCAGGCCGTCACGCTTGAGCTTTTCGCAGATGTCGGCGGTGCGGCGGCATTGCCAGACGATGGCGTTGTAAATTGGTTTGCCGGTCTCTTTTTCCCAGACGATGGTGGTTTCACGCTGGTTGGTGATGCCGATACCGGCGATCTGATCGGAATTGATATCGGCTTTCGCCAGCACTTCCACCAGCGTGGAGCTCTGTGATGACCAGATCTCCATAGGATCATGCTCAACCCAGCCGGCTTTTGGGTAAATCTGCGTGAACTCGCGCTGGGATACCGCAACAATGTTGGCATCGTGGTCGAGCACTACGGCACGTGAACTGGTGGTACCCTGGTCGAGAGCAACAATGTATTTTTTTTCTACAGTCATGATCTTAGTCCTGCTGTGTTGTTAACCGTTTTAAAACTGTGCCAATCACGCTTTACGCTGCTGGGCCTTGGCGGCGGGTTGTTCTTCGTCTACACAAACGTCACACGGCAGATTGCGGCCAATGAGCATGCGGTAGCCGAAGGCACCCAGGCAGGCACCGATGATTGGACCAAAGATTGGCACCAGGAAGTACGGAATATCACGCGCACCGGTGAAGGCCACTTTGCCCCAGCCGGCCAGATAAGCGAACATTTTCGGGCCGAAGTCACGCGCCGGGTTCAGCGCAAAGCCAGTTAATGGTCCCATAGAGGCGCCGATCACGGCAATCAGAATACCGATCAACAGCGGGGCCAACGGGCCGCGCGGGATGCCGTTGCCGTCATCGGTCAGTGCCAGGATCAGGCACATCAGGATTGCGGTAATGACCGTTTCAACCAGGAACGCCTGGCCAACGGAAATGTGCGCATTCGGGTAGGTAGAGAAGATGCCGGCCAGGGCCAGGCTTTCGTCGCTGCCGCGTACCATATGATTGGCCGCTTCGAAATCGAAGAACAGGTTGTAGTACAACCCGTAGACCAGGGCTGCTGCACAGAAGGCTCCGGCGATCTGCGCGACAATGTAAGGCAGTACTTTGCGTCCGTCAAAGCAGGCGAACAACCACAGCGCAATGGTCACGGCCGGGTTGAGGTGCGCGCCGGAGATGGCAGCGGTCAGATAGATGGCCATGGCGACGCCTAGGCCCCAAATGATACTGATTTCCCATTGGCCGAAGCTGGCGCCTGCCAGTTTCAGCGCGGCAACGCAGCCTACGCCAAAAAAGATCAACAGACCGGTGCCGAGGAACTCAGCGATGCACTGGCCTTTTAGGGTCGGACTGGTGGTTTGGCTCATAATGTTGTTGTCCTGCAAAACGGCGGTTATAGGTTTATAGGCTCGGAAGGTGTATCGATCCGTCCTAGGGGTACAGTTTTTTTCATCTCGTCCAATTATTAATTGAGGACGTGATGTAAATTTATCGTTAACGAACATAAACGAGAAATAGCGAAATCAAAATGTGTGTGCTTCGTCATAAAATTGAGCGAATTCGCGTCGTTTTGTGTTCTTTCTGCTCCATAAAACTGTGATCTGACCAGTGCTTTTATCCCCGACTGTTAACAAATCAATTTATGACCGAGAGGCATTTTCGGTTTTTGCTGATGGTGGGGGCAGGAAAATTGCAACAGACTGCGCGATGAGCCGGATGTTGCTAGACAGCCGGGGACAGGCTACTTACAATCGTTTTTATCGAAAGAAGCGTTTTATCGAGACAGGCGCGTTATTTTCAATAAAAGCGTGTGTCACTTGGCGCGATGCATATTCGCAGCAGTTGCAACCTGAGTTGCGGCCGTTACCTATAGATGTACGCCTTGCTATCATGAGGGGACTGAAGAATGTCATTTGAAGTATTTGAGAAATTGGAATCAAAAGTTCAGCAGGCGATCGATACCATCACCCTGCTGCAGATGGAAATTGAAGAGCTGAAAGAAAAAAACAATACTCTGTCTCAGGAAGTTCAGGCTGCCTCCGGCAACCAGGAATCGCTGGTACGCGAGAACCAGCAACTGAAAGAAGAGCAGCACGTATGGCAAGACCGCCTGCGCGCGCTGTTGGGCAAAATGGAAGAAGTCTGATTCCGTATTGCACGATCGAAAAGGGCGCCTGAGGCGCCCTTTTTCATGTCGGAAGATTACTCTATATCGAGCGGGTCTTCGGACAGAATAATACCGGTGTTGTCGGCATACAGATGATCGCCGGAGAAGAAGGTCACGCCGCCAAAGTTTACGCGGATGTCGCTTTCGCCGATGCTTTCACTGGCTGCGCCGACCGGAATGGCCGCCATCGCCTGAATGCCGATGTCCAGTTCTTCCAGATCGTCCACCTGGCGTACCGCACCGTAAACCACGATGCCTTCCCATTCGTTCTGGGTAGCCAAGCGCGCCAGTTCTGCGTTGATCAGGGCACGGCGAACCGAACCACCGCCATCAATCACCAGAACACGGCCGCGACCGTTTTCTTCAAGCAGCTCGAATAACAGGCCGTTATCCTCAAAGCATTTCACCGTAGTGATTTGCCCGCCAAATGAAGTACGCCCGCCAAAATTGGAGAATAGAGGTTCAACAACGTTTACCTCTTCATGATAGATGTCGCAAAGTTCGGAAGTATCGTATTTCATAGGATTTTACGTCTGTTTGCCGCTGGAATAACCAGTATATCCCTTTATCCGCCCTGTTGGCAAAATCATCAGTTCGATGGCTAACTGAGCACCACGCCAATCGCGAACAACACATTGGCCAACAGCGCCGCTTTGACCATATGTTCCAGCATCGGGCGCATGCCTGCCGGCGTTGGATCGCGTAACACGCGCAGGCCGTGGCGCACCAGTAACGGGATAGCCAGGACAAACAGCCAGCCCCACGGACTATGCAGGTTAAGCAGCGTGAACAGCGCGAAGCAGGCTACTGCGCCGATCAGCAGCGCCACGTGGTAATAGCGTGCATTCTGTGGCCCAAGGCGTACTGCCAGCGTATTTTTGCCGTTGGCGCGGTCGCTTTCGATATCGCGCAAATTATTGATGTTCAGCACCGCGGTGGCCAGCAGGCCGCAGGCCGTGGCCGGCAACATCACGATACTGTCGAACGCATGGGTTTGCAGGTAGTAGGTGCCCGCTACGCTCAGCCAGCCGAAGAACACCAGCACCGAAATATCGCCCAGCCCCAGATAGCCATAGGGTTTGGTGCCGACGGTATAGGTAATGGCGGCGACGATAGACAGCCCGCCCAGCACCAGGAAGCCCACCACGTCGCTGGGTTGTTCGCAGGCCACGGCGATCAATGAACAGCCGGCAATCGCGATCAATACTACCGTCACCACCAGCGCGCGCTTCATTTGTGCCTGGGTGATCATGCCTTTCTGCATGCCGCGCAACGGCCCGATGCGATCTTCTTTATCGCTGCCTTTTACCGCATCGCCATAGTCGTTCGCCAGGTTGGAGAGGATTTGCAGCAGGCCAGCAGTCAGGAGTGCCAGCAGCGCCACGCCGGGTTTCAGGCTGCCTTGCCAGGCGGCAATGGCGGAACCGACGACGATCGAGGCAAAGGCCAGCGGCAGGGTGCGCGGTCGTAAACTTTCAAGCCAGGCTCTGGCCGGGGAGGTGGTAGTTGATGAGCTCATTTTTCGCTTCAGAGTTAGTGGCTGTGTCCGTTAGAAATAATTGTGGGAGGCAATGCCTCCCACAGATGACTGACTGGACATGATTGAGCGATTATAGGATAAAACGACTCAAATCTTCATCCGCTACCAGTTCATCCAGATGATTACGTACGTAATCCGCATCAATTGTAATGGATTGACCATTAATTTCACTCGCATCATAGGAAATATCTTCCATCAGACGCTCAAGCACGGTGTGCAAACGACGCGCGCCGATGTTTTCGGTGCTTTCGTTAACCTGCCATGCGGCTTCTGCGATGCGGCGGATGCCATCGGCGGTGAAGTCGATATTGACGCCTTCCGTGCCCATCAGCGCTTTGTACTGCTCGGTCAGCGACGCGCTTGGCTCGGTCAGGATGCGCTCGAAATCTTCGGTGGTCAGCGCCTGCAATTCAACGCGGATCGGCAGGCGGCCCTGCAGTTCCGGGATCAAATCTGACGGGCTGGCGGTCTGGAATGCGCCGGAGGCGATAAACAGAATGTGATCGGTTTTCACCATGCCGTGCTTGGTGGAGACGGTACAGCCTTCCACCAGCGGCAGCAGATCGCGCTGCACGCCTTCACGTGACACGTCCGGGCCGGAGCTCTGGCCACCGCGCTTACAGATTTTGTCGATCTCGTCGATAAACACGATGCCGTGCTGTTCAACCGCTTCAATCGCCTGTTCTTTCAGCTCTTCCGGGTTCACCAGTTTGGCCGCTTCTTCTTCCACCAGCAGTTTGAAGGCTTCTTTAATCTTCAGCTTGCGTGGTTTCTGCTTTTGGCCGCCGAGGTTCTGGAACATCGACTGCAGCTGGTTGGTCATCTCTTCCATGCCCGGAGGAGCCATGATCTCCACGCCCATCGGCGCGGCAGCCAGATCGATCTCGATTTCTTTATCGTCCAACTGGCCTTCACGCAGTTTCTTGCGGAATGCCTGACGTGCAGCAGAAGGCTCTTGATGCTCTTCCGCCTGGCCCCAGTTGTTCTTGGCCGGCGGGATCAGCACATCGAGGATACGCTCTTCGGCCAGCTCTTCGGCGCGGGTGCGGTTCTTGTCGATTGACTGCAGGCGCACCATTTTGATCGCGGCATCGGTCAGATCGCGGATGATGGAATCCACTTCTTTACCGACGTAGCCCACTTCGGTGAACTTGGTGGCTTCAACCTTGATGAACGGCGCGTTGGCCAGCTTCGCCAGACGGCGGGCGATTTCGGTTTTACCGACGCCGGTCGGGCCGATCATCAGAATGTTCTTTGGCGTGACTTCATGGCGCAACATCTCGTTGAGCTGCATCCGGCGCCAGCGGTTACGCAGGGCGATGGCAACGGCACGTTTGGCTTTGTTCTGGCCAATAATGTAGCTGTCCAGTTCGCTGACGATCTCGCGCGGGGTCATTTCAGACATAGTATTCGATCCTTACGCTTTGGAAGGCAATTCTTCAATGGTGTGGAAATGGTTGGTGTAAATACAGATGTCACCGGCGATGTTGAGGGATTTATCAACAATTTCGCGGGCGCTCAGCTCGGTATTTTCCAACATCGCACGAGCGGCTGCCTGGGCGTACGGACCGCCGGAGCCAATCGCAATCAAATCGTTTTCAGGCTGGATCACGTCACCGTTACCGGTGATGATCAGCGATGAGTTTTCATCCGCGACGGCCAGCAGCGCTTCGAGCTTGCGCAGCATGCGGTCGGTACGCCAGTCTTTCGCCAATTCAACGGCTGCTTTCACCAGGTGACCCTGGTGCATTTCCAGCTTGCGCTCGAACAGCTCAAATAGCGTGAAGGCATCCGCGGTGCCACCGGCAAAACCGGCAATCACTTTATCGTTATACAGGCGACGTACTTTCTTGACGTTGCCCTTCATTACCGTATTGCCCAAGGTGGCCTGGCCATCGCCACCGATCACTACCTGGCCGTTGCGGCGTACGCTTACAATTGTTGTCACGAGCAGACCCTCGTTGAAGACGGAAAGAAGCCCTCGCAGCATCTGCTTGCGCAGACACTACGAGGCATATTGAGAGTATAGATGGGGGGGGATTGACGCTTTTCAACCCCCAACGGAGAGGGGAATGCAACTTGACATGCCTACGCCCTTCAGGCGCGACAGGGTTTTGTCCGCAGCAGCCCGGCTGCTGTATGGGCCAAGAACCACGCGATTCCAGCCTCCGCCGGCGGTGATACGGCTTTCGATGCCTTCAAACGCCAGGCGCGCACGTACGGATTCTGCCTGATCGGTGGCGCGGAACGAGCCGCACTGTACCATCCACTTCTGCTTCGATTCTGGCTTGGTTTCCGTTTCCTGCTTGGCCGTTTCCTGTTTCACTTCCGGTTTCGGCTGCGGTTTTGGCTCAGGATGCTTAACCTGCGCAGGCGGCGGTGTGACCGGCTGCGGTTTGGGTTGCGGCTTAGGCTGTTGCTGCACCGGCTGTGTCGTCGCACCGTTGTTAAATGGATTACGCGGCTGAGTCACCTGCGGCTGCTGTTGGACCTGTTGCTGCTGGATTGGCTGCTGTTGCATCTGCTGTTGCTGCTGGCGGTTGTTACGCGCAGCGGCTTGTGAAGGGTCGTTATACGGCACTTCATTGAGCTGCGTCGGGCGCTGTTGCATATCCGCCTGCATTTGATCCAGCAGTTGGCGCTGCTCGGCGGTCAGCTGAGTCTTGGAGTTGGCTTCGCCGCCAGCCGTCGGTTCGGTCGGGGTTTGTACGCCAATCTGGCGATTCTCCAGCTCTTTGATATAACGCCAACGTTCTTCCGGCTTCGGCGGTAGGCCATTGCCCGGACGATTGGTGTGCGCAGGCAGCAGCGGCACGTCATCCGGCTTGTTGTGCGTAATGAAATAGAGGCCACCGACAAATATCACCAGAAGTGCGACGGCCAGCGCCAACACGGTTTTGGAGACCTTCGGAGAACTGCGTTTTTTACGGCTGGGGGTTTTTCGCTTAGCTCCTGCTGCGCGCCCACGGCTTACATAGTCTTTTTGTGCCACTATTATTCCGCTGTGTCCTGATGAGGGGATAAGTCCGTCATGTTACTGAACCCTAAAATGTTTGACTAGCGTTTAGGGGCAGCCGTGCTGCCTCTGATAATCAATTCACTGTCCAAAAGCCGGGAGCCGCTGGCCACGTTCTGTCCGTGCAGCTGCTCCAACAGCAACAGCATTGCCTGCTGGCCAATCTGGTAGCGCGGTTGAGCCACCGTGGTTAACGGCGGATCGCAATACTGCGCCAGTTTAATGTCGTCAAAGCCAACGATGGAGAGGTCCTGCGGTACCCGCAGCCCCATTTTTTTCGCCTGCGACAGCACGCCAATCGCCATTACGTCGCTATGGCAGAAGACTGCCGTCGGTGGTTTTGGTTGCGCCATTAGCGCCGCCAGCGCCTGCGCGCCAGCTTCGTAGGTGAAATCACCTCGGGTAATATAGCTGCTTTCGACGCTAATGCCATTACGACGTAGCGCTTGAATGTAACCTTGCAGCCGATAATGGCTCAACGGCATCTGTTCAGGCCCGGCGACACAGGCGATTTGCTTGTGTCCGAGCTGATGTAAATAATGCACGGCCTCGAAGGCGGCGGTCAGGTTATCGATGTGTACCGTCGGCAGTTCCAGCTCCGGGGCAAACTCGTTGGCCATCACCATCGGCGGCAGATTGCGTTGTTCTTCCTTGCTGGCGTCGAACGGCAGGTTGGAGCCGAGCAGCAGCATGCCATCGATTTGCTTGGTGATAATCAAATTGACGAAGGTGCGTTCCTGTTGGTTTTGTTGCGCGCAGTCGCCAATCAGCACCAGATAACCCTGTTGTGCCGCAGTTTGCTCGATCCCCTGGATCACATCGGCGAAAAAGGGATCGCAAATATCGGGGACGATCACCAGGATGGTGCGGGATTCGTTGCGTTTGATATTACGGGAGAGGGCATGAGGAGAATAGCCTACGGCCAGCACGGCCTGTTCCACTTTCTGACGCGTCGGCGTTGACACCTTTTCCGGATTCATCAACGCACGCGACACGGTTGCCGTTGAAACGCCCGCCATTTCGGCAACGTCTTTCATGGTTGCCATGGATAATTCTTTCTTGTGTTCCAACGCCTTTCTCCTTGCGTTAGCCCCATGCCAACGCGACTACTTCAGTTTGCTCACAAATTCTGGCGTGCGGTGGAGTTGTTATGATTTAGCGCCATCCGCGCTTAAACATTCGGTCACGGTAGTGCAGCGGTGACAAAATTGCCTTCACAGACATTCTAAACAGAATATGTCCTGCCTTTGTTACCTAATTTGCATAAAAAGTGTGACCTGAGGAGGTTTTTTAGCGTTCGCTCGCAATTTCAAGGGTAAACGTTTGCCTGGCAGGAACTGAATCAGACTTTTCTGGGTTCAGCTGTCTATCGGGTCGATGTCCAGCGTCCATTTCACCTTGCGTGCCTGCGGCAGGGTACCGACTAACGGCAGGGTGCTCTTCATCAGCCGTTGTAACACCTGCCGTGAAGGGTGCTGCAACAGTAACTGCCAACGAAAACGGCCGCCGCGTTTTGACTGCAGCGCGGGAACCGGCCCCATCACCCACAGGGAATCGTCCTTCAGCGGGCTGGCTTCCAGCAGATTGCGCAATTGCTGCAGGAATTGCGGAGCCTGTTGGTTGTCGTGATCTTCCGAACGGACAATGATGTGGCTGGTATAGGGTGGCAGGAATACGCTGTTGCGCTCTGCCAGCGTCTGTTTGGCAAAGGCGTCGTAGCCCTGTTGCAACAGAATTTGCAGCAGCGGATGTTCCGGATGATGGGTTTGCAGCAACACTTCGCCGGCTTTACCTGCCCGGCCGGCACGACCGGAAACCTGGGTATACAACTGGGCAAAACGCTCGGCGGAACGGAAGTCGGCCGAGAACAGCGCACCGTCAACGTCCAGCAAGGCCACCAGCGTGACATCCGGGAAATGGTGCCCTTTTGCCAGCATCTGGGTACCGATCAAAATACGCGCACCGCCGCGGTGAATATCCGCCAGGTGCTGTTCCAGCGAGCCCTTGCGGCTGGTGGTGTCGCGATCGATGCGGGTGATGGGCGTTTCCGGGAACAGCGGCGCCAGTTCGTTTTCCAACTGTTCGGTGCCGACGCCCACCGACACCAGATGCGTCGAACCGCACTGCGGACACTGGTGCGGTACCGGGCGCTGGCTGTCGCAGTGGTGGCAGCGCAGTTGACGTTGGTTTTGGTGGAAGGTGTAGTAATGATCGCAGCGCTGGCATTCGGCAATCCAGCCGCATTCGTGACACAGCAACGCCGGGGCGTAGCCACGACGGTTAAGGAACAGCATCACCTGGTTACCGGCCTTCAAATGGTGCTGCATGCTTTTCAGCAACGGCTGCGACAACCCCACCTTCAGCGGCAGGCCTTTCAGATCGATCAGGTGCTGAGCCGCCGGTTTGGCGTTGCCTGCACGCTGGGTGAGTTTCAACTGGCGATATTTGCCCAATTGCACGTTGTGCAACGTTTCCAGCGCCGGTGTCGCGGAGCCCATCACCATCGGGATGTTTTCCTCGCGGGCGCGAAACACCGCCAGATCGCGTGCGTGGTAGCGCCAGCCTTCCTGCTGTTTATAAGAGCTGTCGTGCTCTTCGTCGATGATGATCACGCCCAGGCGTGCAAACGGGGTAAACAGCGCCGAGCGGGTGCCGATGACAATCGCCGCTTCGCCGCTGCGGGCGCGCAACCACACCGACAGCCGTTCGCTGTCGTTAAGACCGGAGTGCAGCACCTCTACCGGCGCGTTGAAGCGTTCGCGAAAGCGGGCGATGGTTTGCGGCGTCAGGCCGATTTCCGGCACCAGCACCAGCGCCTGTTTGCCGGCAGCCAGAATGTTTTCCAGCACGCTGAGATAGACCTCGGTTTTGCCGGAGCCGGTGACCCCGGCCAGCAGCCAGGCGGCGAACTGAGTATCTTCGCTGCGGATGGCGCCCACGGCGGTTGCCTGCTCGGTGTTCAATCGTAACCGTTCGCCCAGCACTTCAAAGCCGGGCCGCCAGTCTTGCGTTGCTACCGTCTGGGCCCGTAAATCGACCAGCCCCTTGGTGCGCAAGGCCTGCAAAGCGCTCTCGGTTAACGCCAGTTCATTGACCTGGTGGCGATAAACCGGGCGTTGCAGCAATGCCGCCAGCGCCTGCTGTTGTTTGGGGGCGCGCTTCAGGCTTTCCGGCGGCGTGGCGCGGCCCTGTTCGGTCGCGAACCATTGCCACAGCGGGGCCGTTTCCGCCGCCTTCCCCTGACGCAGCAGGATGGGCAGCGCGTGGAACAGCACTTCGCCGATCGGGTAATGGTAATAGTCGCTGGCCCAGCGAAGAATACGCCACAGGCTGGAGGAGAATAAGGAGGCGTCGTCGATCACGCTGTCGATCGGTTTGAGCTTATCCAGCGGCAATTCGCTGGTTTCGCTGCAGCCGGTGACGATACCGATCGCCCGCTGCTTGCCCCAGGGAACGCCTACGCGCGCGCCGACCGCAGGCTGCAGGCCTTGCGGCAGCAGATAGTCGAAGGTGCGGGCGAGGGGTACCGGCAAAGCAACGTGAACAACAGGCATTGAGGTCATCCAGAGTAAAAAAACAGTCCATCAGTTTACACGGCGCATCGGCAAATGTACGGTTCCGATTGCGTGGTACTTTTAATTCTGTATAATTTGCCGCCTTTGGTATAATTCGATACCAAATTTTATTATCAACCACGTGTGGTGTCTGGCGAAACAGGGCTGGATAGCGACACGGCCTTAACTGAGGTTTCCCATGAAACAAGGTATCCACCCAAAATACGAAGAAGTTACTGCTAACTGCTCTTGCGGTAACGTGATCAAAATCCGCTCTACCGTGGGTCACGATCTGAACCTGGACGTTTGTGGCGAATGCCACCCGTTCTACACTGGCAAGCAGCGTGACGTTGCTACCGGTGGCCGCGTTGACCGCTTCAACAAGCGTTTCAGCGTGCCAGGCGCTAAGAAATAAGATTTCTTATCGTCAGATGAAAAAGGCGCCTTCGGCGCCTTTTTTCGTTTCTACCGTCTGCTTTCGCAGACCGGCGCTTAGTATTCCCAGGTATCGGGATCCACACCCAATTCACGCATCAACAGCTTCGCGGCTTCCGGGATTTCATCGCTGCGTTCTTTGCGCAGGTCTTCGTCGTTCGGCAGCGGCTGGCCGGTAAAGGCGTGCAGAAACGCTTCACACAGCAATTCGCTGTTGGTGGCGTGGCGCAGGTTATTGACCTGGCGACGGGTCCGTTCATCGGTGAGGATTTTCAGGACCTTCAGCGGAATGGATACCGTGATCTTTTTGACTTGCTCGCTTTTTTTACCGTGTTCAGCGTAAGGGCTGACATACTCGCCGTTCCACTCAGCCATGGGACACCTTAAATTTGTCAGAAAAATTACAAAATTCTAAAAACCGGCCAATTATGCCCGATCTTCACTGTTCTCACTAAATAAATGTCAATTATACGCGACCAGGGTCACTGAATGCGGACGATCAATAGGTGTCGCCTATGCATTCCGGGTTAACATCGTATCGTCATATCAAACCGGCATAATTTTAGCGGGTATTAGGGCATTGCTCAATCTATACGCAAAGAAGTTTAGATGTCCAGATGTATTGACGTCTATCCTCGCTGCGATTAATCTTTAGGCCTCATTCATCCGAATCCCGAGAGCCGAGCGACCCTATGACGCGTAAACCTGCCACGATTGCCGTACGTAGCGGCCTGAACGATGACGAACAGTACGGCTGCGTTGTTCCGCCGATCCACCTTTCCAGCACCTATAATTTTACCGACTTCAATCAGCCTCGCGCTCATGACTACTCGCGCCGCGGGAACCCGACGCGTGACGTGGTCCAGCGTGCGCTGGCGGAACTGGAAGGCGGTGCCGGTGCGGTGATGACCAGCAGCGGGATGTCGGCGATCCATCTGGTGACCACCGTATTGCTGCAGCCCGGCGATCTGCTGGTGGCGCCGCATGATTGCTACGGCGGCAGCTACCGGTTGTTCGATAGCCTCAGCAAGCGTGGCGCTTACCGCGTGCTGTTTGTCGATCAGGGGAATGAAGAGGCGTTGCAGCAGGCATTGGCGCAAAAGCCCAAGCTGGTGCTGATTGAAAGTCCAAGTAACCCGCTGCTGCGCGTGGTGGATATTGCGGCGATATGCGATGCAGCGCACGCAGTGGGGGCCTTGACGGTGGTGGACAACACCTTCCTCAGCCCGGCGCTGCAGCAGCCCATCGGGCTGGGTGCCGATCTGGTGGTGCATTCCTGCACCAAATATCTTAACGGCCATTCCGACGTGGTCGCCGGTGCGGTGATCGCCAAAGATAAAGATCTGGCGGTGGAGCTGGCGTGGTGGGCCAATAATATCGGCGTGACCGGCGGCGCGTTCGACAGCTATTTGTTGCTGCGCGGCATGCGTACCCTGTCGCCGCGTATCAAGGCGGCGCAACAAAACGCCGAAGCTATTGTCAGTTATTTACAGCAGCAACCCTTGGTGAAAAAGCTGTATCATCCTTCTCTGCCACAGAACCCTGGGCACGAGATTGCACGTCGTCAGCAACGCGGTTTTGGCGCGATGCTCAGCTTTGAACTGGACGGTGATGAAGCGCTATTGCGCCGTTTTCTGTCTGCCCTTGAGCTGTTTACTCTGGCAGAATCGTTGGGCGGCGTAGAAAGCCTGATCTCGCATGCAGCGACCATGACCCATGCAGGTATGGCGGCAGAAGCCCGTGCGGCGGCCGGTATTTCCGAGAGCCTGCTGCGTATCTCCGTGGGTATTGAAGACAGTGAAGATTTGATTGCCGATCTGGAACGTGCCTTCCAGGCGGCGGCAACGAGGTAAGCATGAATGCAATTGCGGTAGCAGGGCCGGTGAGCGGGCGTCAACTGCACAAGTTTGGCGGCAGCAGCCTGGCGGACGTGAAGTGTTATCTGCGGGTGGCCGGGATCATGGCCGAATACAGCCAGCCAGGCGACATGATGGTGGTGTCGGCTGCCGGCAGCACCACCAACCAACTGATTAGCTGGCTGAAGCTTAGTCAGAGCGATCGCCTTTCTGCGCATCAGGTTCAGCAGACGCTGCGTCGTTATCACAGCGATTTGATTAGCGGTCTGTTACCGCCGGAAACCGCTGAACCCTTGATCGCCGAGTTTATTCAGGATCTGGAGCGTCTGGCCGTGTTGCTGGACGAAAAGCTCGACGACGTCATCTATGCCGAGGTGGTTGGCCACGGCGAGATCTGGTCGGCGCGCCTGATGGCGGCGGTACTGAACAAGCTGGATATGCAGGCGGCCTGGTTGGACGCGCGCGATTTCCTGCGGGCGGAACGTGCTGCCCAGCCGCAGGTTGATGAAGGCCGTTCTTATCCTCTGCTGCAACAATTGCTGGCACAGCATCCGGGCAAACGCCTGGTGGTGACCGGTTTTATTTCACGTAATGACGCCGGTGAAACCGTGCTGTTAGGGCGTAACGGCAGTGACTATTCCGCCACGCAGGTCGGTGCGTTGGCCGGTGCGGAGCGCGTGACCATCTGGAGCGACGTGGCTGGGGTCTACAGCGCCGATCCCCGCAAGGTGAAAGACGCCTGCCTGCTGCCGCTGCTGCGCCTGGACGAAGCCAGTGAACTGGCGCGTTTGGCGGCTCCGGTGCTGCACACCCGTACTTTGCAGCCGGTATCCGGCAGCGATATCGATCTTCAACTGCGTTGCAGTTATCAGCCGGAACAGGGTTCAACGCGTATCGAACGCGTGCTGGCCTCGGGCACCGGTGCGAAGATCGTCACCAGCCATGACGACGTGTGTTTGATTGAGCTGCAGGTTGCCAGTCAGCATGATTTTAAACTGGCGCAGCAAGAGTTGGATTTGGTGCTTAAGCGCGCGCAGATCAAACCGTTGGCGGTAGGGGTTCATCCGGACCGCAGTCTGGTTCAGCTGTGCTACACCTCCGAAGTGGTGAACAGCGTCCTGCACACGCTGCAAAACGCGGGGCTGCCGGGTGAGCTGCAACTGCGCGAAGGCTTGGCGCTGGTGGCGCTGGTAGGTGCCGGCGTTTGTAAAAACCCGCTGCACAGCCATCGCTTCTATCAGCAACTGAAAGACCAGCCGGTAGAGTTTATCTGGCAGGCTGAAGACGGCATCAGCATGGTGGCGGTGCTGCGTCAGGGGCCAACCGCGCTGCTGATTCAGGGCCTGCATCAGACCCTGTTCCGCGCTGAAAAACGTATTGGTCTGGTGCTGTTCGGCAAAGGCAATATCGGCGCACGCTGGCTGGAGTTGTTTGCCCGCGAGCAGAAAAACATCTCCGCCCGCAGCGGCTTCGAATTCAGCCTGGCGGGCGTGGTGGACAGTCGCCGCAGCCTGCTCAATTACGACGGGCTGGACGCCAGCCGCGTATTGGCCTTCTTCGAGGACGAAGCGCAGGAACTGGACGAGGAGTCGTTGTTCTTGTGGATGCGCGCGCACCCGTTTGACGATCTGGTGGTGCTGGACGTGACCGCCAGTGAAAATCTGGCCGAGCAGTATCTGGACTTCGCCAGCTACGGTTTCCATGTGATCAGCGCCAACAAACTGGCGGGAGCGTCGTGCAGCGCCAACTATCGCCAAATTCGTGATGCCTTTGCCAAGACCGGCCGCCACTGGCTGTATAACGCTACCGTCGGTGCCGGTCTGCCGGTCAACCATACGGTACGCGATCTGCGCGACAGTGGTGACAGCATTCTGGCCATTAGCGGCATCTTCTCCGGTACGCTGTCCTGGCTGTTCCTGCAGTTCGACGGCACGGTGCCGTTCACCGACCTGGTGGATCAGGCCTGGCAACAGGGGCTGACAGAACCGGATCCCCGCGTCGATCTCTCCGGTCAGGATGTGATGCGCAAGCTGGTGATCCTGGCGCGCGAAGCGGGCTACGACATTGAGCCGAATCAGGTGCGGGTGGAGTCGCTGGTGCCTGCGGGCGCAGAGCTTGGCTCCGTGGATCAGTTCTTTGAAAATGGTGATGCGTTGAACCAACAGATGCTGCAGCGCTTTGAGGCCGCCAGTGAAATGGGGCTGGTGCTGCGCCATGTTGCGCGTTTCGATGCCAACGGCAAGGCGCGGGTCGGTGTAGAAGCGGTCCGCCCTGAGCACCCGCTGGCGTCGTTGCTGCCTTGCGATAACGTATTCGCTATCGAAAGCCGTTGGTATCGTGACAATCCGCTGGTGATCCGTGGACCCGGGGCCGGGCGCGACGTCACTGCCGGCGCGATCCAGTCAGACCTTAACCGTTTGGCGCAGCTGCTTTAATTTTCTTGTGGGCGCGCATCCGTCGCGCCCCTCGTTTTTCCTGCCATAATTCTCTGTGTTGCGAACATGAAATTCCTTCTCTTAACGGGTGAGGATTAATCATCGTATTCCCCTCACTTTCCTGTTGACTCTTTAGCCAACATACGGCATTTTCTATCTAGACGTCTAAACGTATAGACGCTTATCAAAACAAGCAGAACAGCGATCGATAAGAGGCGGGCAGGGTATGAGTTTTTTCCACGCAAACCAGCGGGAAGCGCTGAATCAGAGTCTGGCGGAGTTAAACGGCCAGATTAACGTATCATTTGAATTCTTCCCGCCGCGCACCAGCGAGATGGAAGACACCCTGTGGCAATCCATTGACCGCCTGAGCAGCCTGAAGCCAAAATTTGTTTCCGTGACCTATGGCGCTAACTCCGGCGAGCGCGATCGCACCCACAGCATCATCAAAGGGATCAAGGATCGCACCGGTCTGGATGCGGCCCCACACCTGACCTGCATAGATGCCAGCCCGGCTCAGCTGCGTGAGATTGCGACCGATTACTGGAACAGCGGCATCCGGCATATAGTGGCACTGCGTGGCGACTTGCCACCGGGCAGCGGCAAGCCGGACATGTACGCGACCGATTTGGTGGCCTTGCTGAAGGAGGTTGGCGATTTCGATATCTCGGTTGCCGCTTACCCTGAAGTGCATCCGGAAGCGAAAAGCCCGCAGGCGGACCTGATTAACCTGAAACGTAAAATCGATGCCGGCGCCAACCGGGCGATTACCCAGTTCTTTTTCGATGTGGAAAGCTACCTGCGCTTCCGCGATCGTTGCGTCGCTACCGGCATTGATGTGGAAATCGTCCCGGGCATTCTGCCGGTATCCAACTTCAAGCAGCTGCAGCGTTTTGCCACCATGACCAACGTACGCGTACCGAGCTGGATGACCAGCATGTTTGAAGGGCTGGATGACGACGCGGAAACCCGCAAAATGGTCGGCGCCAATATCGCGATGGATATGGTGAAGATCCTCAGCCGCGAAGGGGTAAAGGATTTCCACTTCTATACGCTCAACCGTGCCGAGATGAGCTACGCCATTTGCCATACGCTGGGTGTGCGTCCGGTCGCGGCCTGATTCACTCTATTCATCATCATCGGGAAGGGCGCTGGGTCAATACAGCGCCCTTTTTGTTGGGCGCAATTTCTTCCAATACCGCTGCTGGGCAACCCGTTGAGATGCAGCATCCGTCAGCGGGGGATAAAAAAAAGGCCCCTGCAAGCAGGAGCCGTGCTTTTGGCGCTTAACCTAGCCGGTATTGCGCATCCCGGCAGCAACGCCGGCAATGGTGACCATCAGCGCCTGCTCAACGCGGGCGTCCGGGTGCTCCTGCTGGCGCGAACGGTGCAGCAGCTCAGCCTGCAGGACGTTCAACGGGTCGGTGTACACGTTACGCAGCGCAATGGATTCGGCGATCCACGGCAGGTCTTCCATCAGGTGCGCGTCATTGGCGATGGTCAGCACCACCTTGATGTCGCTTTCCAACTGATCGCGCAGCTGCTGGCCCAGTGGCCACAGCGATTTGTCCACCAGGCGTTGGTCGTAATATTCCGCCAGCCACAGGTCGGCCTTGGCGAACACCATTTCCAGCATCGCAATACGGGTGGAGAAGAACGGCCAGTCGCGGCACATGGCTTCCAGCTGATCCTGCTTGCCGGCTTTTACCGCTTCCTGCAAACCGGCACCGGCGCCCAGCCAGGCCGGTAACATCAGACGGTTCTGCGTCCAGGCGAAGATCCACGGAATGGCGCGCAGGCTCTCTACACCGCCGTTTGGCTTGCGCTTGGCAGGGCGGGAGCCCAGCGGCAGTTTGCCCAGCTCCAGTTCCGGCGTGGCGGCGCGGAAATAAGGCACAAAATCCGGGTTTTCGCGCACGTAGCCACGGTACATTTTGCATGAGGTGTTTGACAGCTCATCCATCAGCGTACGCCACTCTTTTTTCGGCTCTGGCGGCGGCAGCAGGTTGGCTTCCAGGATAGCACCGGCATACAGCGCCAGGCTGCTGATGGTGACTTCCGGCAGACCGAATTTGAAGCGGATCATCTCGCCTTGCTCGGTCACGCGCAGACCGCCTTTCAGGCTGCCCGGCGGTTGTGACAGCAGTGCCGCATGCGCAGGTGCGCCGCCGCGGCCAATCGAACCGCCACGGCCGTGGAACAGAGTCAGCGCTACGCCGGCCTTTTCGCAGGTTTTGATCAGTGCGTCTTGAGCGCGGTATTGCGCCCAGGAGGCGGCCATCACCCCGGCGTCTTTCGCCGAGTCGGAATAGCCGATCATCACCATCTGTTTGCCCTGGATAAAGCCGCGGTACCAGTCAATATTCAGCAACTGGGTCATCACGTCGTCGGCGTTATTCAGGTCGTCGAGGGTTTCGAACAGCGGCGCGACCGGCAGCGGGAACGGACAACCGGCTTCTTTCAGCAGCAGGTGAACCGCCAGCACGTCCGAAGGCGTGCGCGCCATGGAGATCACGTAGGCGGCAATCGAGCCTTCTGGCGCCTCGGCGATCACCCGGCAGGTTTCCAGCACTTCCTGGGTGTCGGCGCTCGGTTCCCACTTCAACGGCACCAGCGGGCGTTTGGAATTCAGTTCACGGATCAGGAACGCCTGCTTGTCGGCTTCTGACCAGCTTTCGTAGTCGCCAAGGCCCAGGTAGCGGGTCAGTTCGGCGATGGCTTCGGTGTGGCGGGTGCTTTCCTGGCGAACGTCGATGCGTACCAGCGGCACACCAAAGCAGCGCACGCGACGCAGGGTATCCAGTAATTGGCCGTTGGCGATGATGCTCATGCCGCAGGCCTGCAGCGACTGGTAACAGGCGAACAGCGGTTCCCACAGCTGTTCGTTATTCACCAGCAGATCGTGCGGCTTCAGTACGCGCTCGCCTTTCAGGCGGCCTTCCAGATAGGCCTGAGAGCTCATCAACTGGCTGCGTAGCTGCTTCATGATTTCGCGGTACGGCTCTTGAACCTCGTCACCACCGGCCCGTGCGCGCAGTTCCGGAGTACATTCGGTCATCGACAGTTCGGACACCAGCACTTGAATATCGCGGGTGAACAGATCGCAGGCTTTCCAGCGGCTCAGCAGCAGCACGTGGCGGGTGATCTCGGCCGTGACGTTCGGGTTGCCGTCGCGGTCACCGCCCATCCAGGACGTGAAACGCACCGGCACCGCCTCCGCCGGCAGGCTGTAATCGATGGAATTTTCCAGCTGTTCGTTGAATTCGCGCAGGAAGGCAGGGACCCCTTCCCACAGGCTGTTTTCCACCACCGCAAAGCCCCACTTGGCTTCGTCAACCGGGGACGGACGGTGTTTGCGGATCTCGTCGGTATGCCACGATTGAGCCACCAACTGACGCAGGCGGCGCATGATCTTGTTGCGCTCGTAGTCGGCCAGATCGTTATGGTCGAGCTGGCTGAGGCAGGTGTTCACCTCTACCAGTTTGTGGATCAGGGTGCGGCGGGTGATTTCCGTCGGGTGCGCAGTCAGCACCAGCTCGATAGAAAGTTGAGACACCGCATTTTGCAGCTCTTTGGTGCTGAGCTTTTTGTCTTTCAGCCGGGTGAACAGTTGGGCCAGCGCTTCCGGGTTGCTGGCGGCTTCACCGTTGGGTGAAATGCTGTGGTACTGCTCGGCGGTATTGGTCAGATTGAGAAACTGACTGAAGGCGCGTGCGACCGGCAGCAACTCGTCGTTGGACAGGTTTTGCAAGGTGGAAAGCAGCTCCTGACGGTGCGCTTCATTGCCTGCACGTGAAGATTTGGAAAGCTTACGGATAGTTTCAACGCGATCGAGAATATGCTCGCCCAGCGCTTCTTTGATGGTATCGCCGAGCAATTTGCCGAGCATACTGACATTACTTCGCATTGCCGAATATTGTTCGTTCATATAACCCCTGACCCAATTCTGTATTTACCCTTCATCTTTCAAGCCACAGCGGTGTTGGCTTCGCGCTCTCACCCCGTTCACTTGGTTGATCCAAGCTCCCGGGGATTCAAGCGTTCGCCGCCTAGCTGCAACTTGAAATCTATTGGGTAGATGATTTTTATCTTGTAAGTAAATTTCACGTGTCAGGCGAAGAGCGCCTGTTTCATCTCGCCACGTTCCTGTCCAATCGTCAATTGACACTATTTTTAGCAAAAAAACATCAAAATCGGCGCATTTTCTGAAATTTAATTACGGCACGCCGGTTATCAGTCTGGCTTATTTCATTGGTTTAATACGTATTTTGAGGTAGGGGGAATGATAAATCATAACCCCTACTTTGTATCAGGTTTATTGACGGCAGAAATGATTGACCAGTTGGCCCAGCAGTTTGCGCGTGGGTTCGATAAAGCCGGTATCGATGTATTCATCCGGCTGATGCGCCTGGTCGATAGAGCCGGGGCCCAGCACCAGGGTCGGACAGACCTGCTGGACGAACGGCGCCTCGGTGCAATAGTTGACCACCTGTGTACGGGTGCCCAGCAGTTTCTCAATCACCGCCACCATCTGATGATCGGTCGGACACTCGTAGCCCGGTACCGAGGCATGCAGTTCTTCAATGCTCAGGCGGCCCGGCCAGCGTTGGCTGATGGGTTCCAGCGTTTGGTGCATCAGTTCGTTGATATTGTCGAGCGTCATGCCCGGCAGCGGACGGATATCCAGATGCAGTTCACAGCAGGCGCAGATGCGGTTAGCGGCATCGCCGCCGCTGATATGGCCGAAGTTCATGGTGGGATAAGGCACGGCGAATGCCGGGTTGTTGTAGCGCTCCTGCAGCGTTTTACGCAGCTCCATCAAACGGCCGATGGTGTCATGCATCAGATCGATGGCGTTCACGCCGCGCGCCGGGTCGCTCGAATGGCCAGATTGGCCGACAATGCGAATGGCGTTGGCCATATGGCCTTTGTGCGCACGCACCGGCTGCAATGAGGTCGGTTCGCCGATAATCGCGAAGTCAGGGCGGATGCTGGTCGAGGCGGCGAAGTAACGTGCGCCGGCCATCGTCGTTTCTTCATCTGCGGTGGCCAAAATGTACAGCGGTTTGGTCAGCTGGCTGGCATCGATGTCACGCACCGCATCCAAAATAAAGGCAAAGAAGCCCTTCATGTCGGCGGTACCCAGTCCATACAGCTTATTGTCGTGCTCGGTCAGGGTGAAAGGATCGCGTGTCCAACGGCCTTCATCATAAGGCACGGTATCGGTGTGGCCCGCCAGCAGCAGGCCGCCACTGCCTTCGCCAATGCTTGCCAGCAGGTTGAATTTGTTGCGGCTGTCCGGCACCGGCTGCACGTCGACGCGGAAACCCAAATCGGCAAACCAGCCGGCCAGCAAGTTGATTAACGCTTCATTACTCTGATCGAGGGCACCATCGGTGGCGCTGATCGACGGAGTGGCGATCAACGCCCGGTACAGCTCAATAAATGGAGGTAATTTCATCTTCACTGTTGACAGCCTTTGGTTAGGTTGGTATCAATATTCATGCAGTTATTGTGAATAAAAATACAGTAAGCTGGAGCGTAAGGGAACCCGATTCCCGGATGATTATAAAAACATCAACGCTCGACCTCGTGGGTGAACGGCGAAACAACGCTGGTGAGCCTGGAAACCTGAGTCGAAAACGACCAAACGCAAGTCAAGAAGGTGAAAGGCCCCATGTTGAATACGCTGATTGTCGGTGCCAGCGGTTATGCCGGAGCGGAGCTCACGGCGTACCTTAATCGTCACCCACACATGAACATAACCGCTTTAGCGGTTTCAGCGCAAAGTGCAGATGCAGGAAAATTGCTTTCCGATTTGCACCCTCAGTTAAAAGGCATCGTTGATCTGCCGTTGCAACCATTGGTTGACGTTGCGAAAGCGGCTGAAGGTATCGACGTGGTGTTTTTGGCCACGGCGCATGAGGTCAGCCACGATATCGCGCCGGCGTTCCTGGCCGCCGGTTGCGTGGTGTTCGATCTTTCCGGTGCATTCCGCGTAAAAGATACCGCTTTCTACAGCCAGTACTACGGTTTTGAACATCGGCATGCCGAGCTGCTGGAGCAGGCGGTATATGGCCTGGCGGAGTGGCAGAGCGACGAAATCAAACGGGCGCAGCTGATAGCCGTGCCAGGCTGTTACCCAACGGCAGCGCAGCTGGCACTGAAACCGCTGATCGACCAAGGTTTGCTGAACCTCGACCAGTGGCCGGTCATCAACGCCACCAGCGGCGTTAGCGGTGCGGGCCGCAAGGCCAGCGTTACCACCAGCTTCTGTGAGGTGAGCCTGCAGCCGTACGGGATTTTCAACCACCGCCATCATCCGGAAATCGTCGCGCACCTGGGAGTGCCGGTCATCTTTACGCCACATTTGGGTAACTTCCCGCGTGGTATTCTCGAAACCATCACCTGTCGCCTTAAAGCCGGCGTGACCGCGCAGGACGTGGCCGCCGTTTATCACGCTGCCTATGACGACAAACCGCTGGTGCGGCTGTACGACAAAGGCGTGCCGGCGCTGAAGTCAGTGGTTGGGTTGCCGTTTTGCGATATCGGCTTTGCCGTGCAGGGCGAACACCTGATTGCCGTGGCGGTGGAAGACAACCTGTTGAAAGGCGCAGCCGCTCAGGCGGTGCAATGCCTGAATATCCGTTTTGGGTTCCCGGAAACCCAGTCATTACTTTAATAAATCACCAGCGTGGGATGTAAACAGCGATGAACCCGTTAATTATCAAGTTAGGTGGCGTGTTATTAGACAGTGAAGAAGCGCTGGAGCGTTTGTTTACCGCGCTGGACAGCTACCGCCAGCAGCATCAGCGCCCACTGGTTATCGTCCACGGCGGCGGTTGCGTGGTGGACGAACTGATGAAGCAGCTTTCCCTGCCGGTGGTGAAGAAAAATGGGCTGCGGGTTACCCCGGCCGATCAGATCGACATTATCACCGGCGCACTGGCCGGTACGGCCAACAAAACCTTGCTGGCATGGGCGATCAAACACCAGATTAATGCCGTAGGCCTGAGCCTGGCGGACGGCGGCAGCGTCACCGTCACCCCGCTCGATCCGGCGCTTGGCCACGTAGGCAACGCGCAGCCGGGGTCGCCAGCGTTGCTCAATACCCTGCTGGGTGCCGGCTACCTGCCGGTGATCAGCTCTATCGGTATTACCGCCGATGGGAAGTTAATGAATGTAAACGCCGATCAGGCGGCGACCGCGTTGGCCGCCACGCTGGGTGCGGATTTGATCCTGCTGTCGGATGTCAGTGGCATCCTCGACGGAAAAGGGCAGCGCATCGCAGAAATGACGGCGCAAAAAGCGGAACAACTGATTGCCCAGGGCATCATCACTGATGGTATGGTGGTGAAGGTGAATGCGGCGCTCGATGCGGCCCGCACCCTCGGTCGCCCGGTAGATATCGCCAGTTGGCGCCATGCCGATCAGCTTCCTGCACTGTTTAACGGCGTGTCGATTGGCACCCGGATCCTCGCTTAAATTTAGAATTAAAAAGGAAAAGACCATGCAAAACCAAGGCATCAAAAAAATCGTTCTGGCGTACTCTGGCGGCCTGGATACTTCGGCCATCATTCCCTGGCTGAAAGAAAACTACGGCGGCTGCGAAGTGGTGGCATTCGTGGCAGATATCGGCCAGGAGCGCAGCGATCTGGAAGGCGTGGAGCAAAAAGCCCTGCAATCCGGTGCCTCTGAGTGTCACGTTGTTGATCTGCGTGAAGAATTCATCAGTGATTATGTTTACCCCGTGCTGCAAACCGGTGCCCTGTATGAAGGCAGCTACCTGCTGGGGACCTCAATGGCCCGTCCGATCATCGCCAAGGCGCAGGTTGAGCTGGCGTTGAAGGTCGGTGCTGACGCGCTGTGCCACGGCGCAACCGGTAAAGGTAACGACCAGGTGCGTTTCGAAACCACCTATACCGCACTGGCGCCGCACTTGAAAGTGGTAGCCCCTTGGCGCGAGTGGAACCTGCGTTCCCGTGAAGCGCTGCTGGACTACCTGAAAGAGCGCAACATCCCGACCACGGCGTCGCTGGAAAAAATCTACAGCCGTGACGAAAACGCCTGGCATATCTCTACCGAAGGCGGCGTGCTGGAAAGCCCGTGGAATGCACCGAATAAAGACTGCTGGGTCTGGACCGTCGATCCGCAGGAAGCTCCGGATCAGCCAGAGCAGGTGACTGTCACCGTCGAGAAAGGTCGGGTAGTGGCGGTAAACGGCGAAGCGTTGAGCCCGTACAAATGCCTGGAAACCCTGAACGTGTTGGGCGCCAAACATGGTGTGGGCCGTATCGATATCGTGGAAAACCGTTTGGTGGGTATCAAATCCCGCGGTTGCTACGAAACCCCGGGCGGCACCATCATGGTGGCGGCACTGCGTGGCGTTGAGCAGCTGGTTCTGGATCGCGATAGCTTCAAATGGCGTGAGCAGCTGGGCCTGGAAATGGCTTACGTAGTGTACGATGGCCGTTGGTTCGCGCCGCTGCGTCGTTCACTGCAAGCATCTGCTGAGGCACTGGCCGAAGAAGTGAACGGCGAAGTGGTGCTGCAGCTGTACAAAGGCCAGGTAACGGCAATTCAGAAGAAATCTGCCAATAGCCTGTACTCTGAAGAGTTCGCCACCTTTGGCGAAGACGAAGTTTACGATCACAGCCATGCCGGTGGCTTTATCCGCCTGTTCTCGCTCTCTTCACGCATTCGTGCGCTGAACGAGAAAAAGAACAAGTAACTTTATTGATTATTCGGCGTGACTTGATAAGGGCGCAGCGTGCTGCGCCCTTATTCGCATAAAATTCAGGAGTAAGGTATGGCACTTTGGGGCGGACGGTTCAGTCAGGCGGCAGATCAGCGGTTCAAGCAGTTAAATGATTCTTTGCGCTTCGATTATCGCCTGGCGGAACAGGACATCGTAGGGTCAGTGGCCTGGTCGAAAGCGCTGGTGACCGTCAACGTATTGACGGCGACCGAGCAGCAACAGCTGGAACAGGCGTTGAGCGTGCTGTTGGAAGAGGTACAGGCCGATCCGCAGGCGATTGTCAGCAGCGATGCGGAAGATATTCACAGCTGGGTGGAGCAAAAGCTGATCGACAAGGTCGGCGATCTCGGTAAAAAGCTGCACACCGGCCGTAGCCGTAACGATCAGGTCGCGACCGATCTGAAATTGTGGTGCAAACACCAAATTGGTGAACTGCATCAGGCCATCGTGCAACTGCAACAGGCGCTGGTGGAAACCGCCGAAGCCAACCAGGATGCGGTGATGCCGGGTTATACCCACCTGCAGCGTGCGCAGCCGGTGACCTTCGCGCACTGGTGTCTGGCCTATGTTGAAATGCTGGCGCGTGATGAAAGCCGCCTGCAGGATACGCTGAAACGCCTGGACGTCAGCCCGCTGGGCAGTGGCGCACTGGCCGGCACTGCGTACCCGATCGACCGTGAGCAATTGGCAGGTTGGCTGGGCTTTGCTTCGGCAACCCGTAATAGCCTGGACAGCGTTTCGGATCGTGACCACGTGCTTGAACTGTTGTCTAACGCCTCCATCAGCATGGTTCATCTGTCGCGCTTTGCCGAAGACCTGATCTTCTTCAACAGCGGCGAAGCGGCCTTTGTCGATCTGTCCGACCGCGTGACTTCCGGCTCCTCGCTGATGCCGCAGAAGAAAAACCCGGATGCGCTGGAGCTGATCCGCGGTAAATGCGGGCGTGTACAGGGCGCATTGACGGGCATGATGATGACGCTGAAAGGCCTGCCGCTGGCGTACAACAAAGATATGCAGGAAGACAAGGAAGGGCTGTTCGACGCGTTGGATACCTGGATGGACTGTCTGCAGATGGCGGCGCTGGTGCTGGATGGCATCCAGGTGAAACGTCCGCGTTGTAAGGAAGCGGCAGAGCAGGGCTACGCCAACTCGACCGAACTGGCGGATTATCTGGTCGCCAAAGGCGTGCCATTCCGTGAGGCGCACCATATCGTCGGTGAGGCGGTCGTAGAGGCGATCCGCCAGGGTAAGGCGTTGGAAGCCCTGCCGTTGGCTGATTTGCAGAAATTCAGCGCGGTGATTGGCGACGACGTATACCCAATTCTGGCACTTCAATCATGTCTGGATAAACGTTCGGCTAAGGGCGGTGTTTCTCCTCAGCAGGTCGCCAGTGCGATCGCCGCAGCGAAACAGCGTTTGGCTTGAGTGGCGTAAGGGCAGCCCGGTGCTGCCCTTTATCTATCCCGCCAGCCGTGCGCAAAGATAGCGGTTCAGGCTGACACCTTCCTCTATAGCGTTGATCGCCAGACGTCGATGTTGTTCCGGTGTCATACGCAATACCAGTTTGCCGCTGAAAACTCTCTCGGCCAGCGCCTGTGGCGGTGTTTCACCCTGTGCCAACAGGTCATTGATCACCTCGCTAACCAGTTTTTCAATACCTTCAAGCGCTGCGGTACGCGTTGCGGCCAGCCACGACAGGGAAGGGAATTCTGTGCAGAGGCCGACATATTCGTTGTCCTCTTCCGACCAGGTGATGCGATAAGTGTAATGCTCATGCTTTTCCATGTTCATCCTCCATTTTGACCAATGCGGCAATGACCTGTTTAACCTGATATACCTTTGCCGTGCCTCCATTTCCGCGTTGTATATTAATCCGGGGATCGCCTTGCCAGGGCATGCGGTAAACGTGATGACTGCCGCCGTTCAAACGCGGTGGGCCGAACCAGCGCGTACAAATTGTTATCAACTCAGTGAATCTGATGCTGTTCTGCCGTTGTTGCAGATCTTCAATGGCACTCCTGATTCCTTTCATGCATGTACCTTATTTTAGTATCATTATTGATATCATTTCAATGTGGCGACGTAAAAATGACCTGACATGTGCTGAGCGGCAAGCAGCAAACGACAAGAGTGGAATTCGAAGCGCAAAAAAAACCGGGCACGAAGGCCCGGTGGGGATAGATAGCAGGGGGAAGAACTACTCGCCCGGACAGCGCTGGCAGCGTTCCGCCTCGGCTTCGCCCAGTTTCAGTTTTGACTGCAAGTCACGCAGTGCGGTACGCAGGCCTTCTTCGATCACCGGGTGATAGAACGGCATGTCCAGCATCTGGTTGATGGTCATTTTCTGCTGATGTGCCCAGGCTAACAGGTGAGCAATGTGCTCGACGTCCGGCCCCATCATTTCTGCGCCGAGGAAACGCCCGGTACCTTGTTCGCCGTAGACGTGCAGGATGCCTTTATTACGCAGCATCACTCGTGAACGGCCTTGATTTTCGAATGACACTTCACCGATTTCAAAACAGCCGCAGGCGCTGAATTTTTCATTCAGCTCGCGGAAGGTGGAACCGACCATGGCGATCTGCGGATCGGAAAATACCACCGAGATCGCACTGCGGCGCAGGCCCGGGGTCACTTCCGGGAAGCTTCCGGCGTTGGTTCCGGCAATGCGCGCCTGATCGCTGGCTTCGTGCAATAACGGCAGCTGGTTACTGGCGTCACCGGCGATAAAGATATGCGGCACGTTGGTTTGCATCGTCAGACGATCGGCCTGAGGCACGCCCCTGGCATCGAGCACCAGACGGGTGTTCTCAAGACCCAGATTATCGACGTTCGGTCGACGACCGGTGGCAGCCAGGACGTAATCCACCATGATCTCCTGCGGTAAGCCGTTCAGACCCTGATAGCGGATAAAGACCTTGTCGCCTTCGCGCTGCATCATGTCCACTTTCACATCGGCATCAAGATAGAACTCTTCGCCTAACGCTTTGGCGGCATAATTGCGTACCGTACTATCGGTTAGCGGCCCGACGGCACCACCAACGCCAAATACTTTGGTTTCGACGCCGAGGCGATGCAGCGCCTGCCCCAGCTCCAGGCCAATTACGCCGGGCCCGAACACGGCCACCGAGTCTGGCAAATCAGTCCAGTTGAACACGTCATCATTGACAATCAAGCGGTCGCCCAGCGCATTCCATGCTGTCGGCCAGCTTGGGCGGGAACCGGTGGCGATAACGATGCGTTGCGCCACAATGCGGGTGTGATCGTCCACCTGCAAAGTATTGTCGTCGATGAAACGGGCATAACCCTGAATTTTGTCGGTGGCCGGGATTTCGTCGACACCTTCCAGTACGAAGCCGACGAAACGGTCGCGCTCGCGTTTAACACGGTCCATGACTTCACGGCCGTTAATGGTAGTTTTTCCGGCGGGATACACGCCAAAACCCGATGCGCGCTCGATTTGATGCACCGCCTCGGCGGCGGCAATCAGTAATTTTGATGGCATGCAGCCAACGCGGGCACAGGTGGTGCCATAAGCTCCGCCTTCGATCATCACCACGCTTGGGGTGGCAAGCTTGGCGGCGCGATAGGCGCCCAGACCGGCGGTGCCGCCGCCGATGACCGCGACGTCAACATTCAACTGTTTCATATCCGCTCCTGAAAGCTAAAAAAAGGGCGGGCCGAAGCCCGCCAAAAGTTCACGTTGGCTTTGTTATTACTTATAAATCAGGCTGACAGGAAGTTTTCCAGGTCATCGCTGCCGCCGATATGACGGCCGCCGATGAAGACCTGAGGTACGGTTGCACGGCCGGTGACGGCGCGCAGGCTAACGGTGGTGGCGTCCTGACCCAGTATGATCTCTTCATACTGGATGCCACGTTCCTGCAGCATTTGTTTGGCTTTGGCGCAGAATGGGCAGCCCGGTTTGGTGAACAGGGAAACCGACTCCTGCACTTTGAATTCCGGAGCCAGGTATTTCAGCATGGTGTCGGCGTCAGACACTTCAAACGGGTCGCCCGGCTTGTTAGGTTCGACGAACATTTTTTCCACCACGCCGTTGCGCACCAGCATGGAATAACGCCATGAGCGCGGGCCAAAGCCCAGATCCGCTTTCTCGACCAGCATGTCCATGCCTTTGGTGAACTCGCCGTTGCCGTCTGGAATGAAAGTGATGTTCTCTGCGTGCTGATCGGCCTTCCAGGCATTCATAACGAAGGTGTCGTTCACTGAAACGCACAGAATGCTGTCAACGCCGTGCTGTTTGAATACGCTGGACAGTTCGTTGTAGCGTGGCAGATGGCTGGAAGAACAGGTTGGGGTAAACGCGCCCGGCAGTGAAAACACGATGACGGTTTTGTCTTTGAACAGGTCGTCGGTGGTGACGTCAATCCATTGGTCGCCCTGACGGGTGTGGAAGGTAACCTGAGGGACTTTTTTGCCTTCTTGACTGGTAAACATGAATTAACCCCTTAATTAGGAAAAATAATTTTTAGCTGTTAGCGCGGTATCGCTTCGTTGGGTGACATTATTGACGTCGGGGCTTGATAGATCTAATCGCTCATTGCTATCTTATCTATCGCCATGAGCTATCGTGGTCTGGAGGGAAACAATGAATATTCGTGATTTAGAGTACCTGGTCGCTTTGGCCGAGCACCGGCATTTCCGCCGTGCCGCCGATTCTTGCCATGTTAGCCAACCCACGCTGAGTGGGCAGATCCGTAAGCTGGAAGACGAGCTGGGTGTGATGCTACTCGAACGTACCAGTCGCAAGGTGTTATTCACCCAGGCGGGCCTGTTGCTGGTGGAACAGGCGCGTACCGTGCTGCGCGAAGTCAAAGTTCTGAAAGAGATGGCCAGCCAGCAAGGTGAAGCCATGTCGGGGCCGCTGCATATCGGCCTGATCCCCACCGTCGGGCCTTATCTGCTGCCGCAGATCATTCCTACGCTGCACAAAACCTTTCCCAAGCTGGAAATGTACCTGCATGAAGCGCAAACCCAACAGCTATTGGCACAGCTCGACAGCGGTAAACTTGACTGCGCCATTCTGGCGCTGGTGAAAGAAACAGAAGCCTTTATTGAAGTGCCGCTGTTTGACGAACCGATGAAGCTGGCGGTGTATTCCGATCACCCATGGTCGCAGCGTGACCGCGTGGCGATGCCGGATCTGGCCGGTGAAAAGTTGTTGATGCTGGAAGATGGCCACTGTCTGCGCGATCAGGCGATGGGCTTTTGTTTCCAGGCCGGGGCCGACGAAGATACCCATTTCCGGGCGACCAGCCTGGAAACGCTGCGTAATATGGTTGCGGCGGGCAGTGGGATCACTTTGCTGCCGTCACTGGCGGTACCGCCGCAGCGTGAGCGCGACGGCGTGTGTTACCTGGACTGCTTCAAACCTGAACCCAAGCGCACCATTGCGCTGGTGTACCGCCCCGGCTCCCCATTGCGCAGTCGTTATGAGCAATTGGCCGAGGCGATCCGCGAGCACATGCAAAGCTACATGGGCACCACGTTAAAACAGGCGGTTTAAGCCGTTCAGCGCTGCCACCCGGTAGGCTTCGGCCATGGTCGGATAGTTGAAGGTCGTATTAACGAAGTATTCGATAGTATTGCCTTCACCTTTCTGTTCCATGATCGCCTGGCCAATGTGGATGATCTCTGCCGCACGCTCGCCGAAGCAGTGGATCCCAAGGATCTGCAGGGTGTCGCGATGGAACAGGATCTTCAGACTGCCGACGTTCATGCCGGCAATCTGCGCGCGGGCCAGATGCTTGAACTGTGCACGACCCACTTCATACGGCACTTTCATCGCCGTCAATTCCTGCTCGGTTTTACCGACGGAGCTGATTTCCGGAATGGTGTAGATACCGGTCGGGATGTCTTCAATCAAATGTCCGCTGGCTTCGCCGGAGGAAATCGCCTGTGCGGCAATGCGGCCCTGATCGTAGGCGGCAGATGCCAGACTCGGGTAGCCAATCACGTCACCCACGGCATAAATGTGTGGCAGCGCGGTCTGGTACATGCTGTTCACTTTCAGCAGGCCACGGCTGTCTGATTCCAGACCGACGTTCTCCAGCCCCAGCGAGTCGGTATTACCGGTGCGGCCGTTGGCGTACAGCAGGCAATCGGCCTTCACTTTCTTGCCGGATTTCAGGTGAACAATCACGCCGTCTTCAGTGCCTTCGATCTTCTCGAACTCTTCGTTGTGGCGGATCACCACGCCGTTGTTCCAGAAGTGATATGACAGCGAGTCCGACATTTCCTGGTCGAGGAACGCCAGCAGACGATCGCGGGTGTTGATCAGATCCACCTTCACGTTCAAACCGCGGAAGATAGATGCATATTCACAGCCGATCACCCCAGCGCCATAAATGATGACGTGACGCGGTTCGTGGTTCAGTTCGAGAATGGAATCACTGTTATAAATACGCGGATGGTTAAAATCGACGCTCGACGGGTTGTACGGGCGTGAGCCGCAGGCAATAACGATGTGATCGGCGCGGATGGTGTCCTGGGTGCCGTCCATATAGCTGACGCTAACGGTGTTGGCGTCGATAAAGCGCGCATCGCCGGCAAATAGCTTACACTGGTTGCGCTCATAGAAACCCTGACGCATCCGGGTTTGCTGATTAATGACGTTATCGGCGTGGCGTAAAATGTCAGGGAATGTCGCGCTGAGCGTGCGTGAATTGTTATAAAGCGGGTTCTGGTTGAATTCGATAATGCGGCTAACGGCGTGGCGGAGGGCTTTGGATGGGATGGTGCCCCAATGGGTACATCCACCGCCTACGTTATTGTACCGTTCTATCACGGCCACGCGGGCGCCCTGCTTCACCAACCCCATAGCGGCACCTTCACCACCTGGGCCCGAGCCAATGACTATGGCATCAAATTGATAGTGCTGTTGCATAGGGGAGAGACCTGTCTTATACAAAATTACAACGGTATCTTAACATCATAGCGCTGAGTGCCCAATCACCATTAGGCTTTTTGAGGCAAAGCACAAATGGTGCAGGCTGAAACTGTGACAGGGCGCGTTTGTATAAATGCTGTTGCAATAAAATTTGCTATATTGCCGGGTCTACGGCGTTAGACTGAGAAAATGGATCTTATCTGGATATGCATATGGGCGTCAGAGCACAACAAAAAGAACGGACTCGTCGTTCCCTCATCGAAGCGGCCTTCAGCCAACTGAGCGCTGAACGCAGCTTTGCCAGTCTGAGCCTGCGCGAGGTCTCGCGTGAAGCGGGCATCGCGCCGACGTCATTTTATCGCCACTTCCGTGATGTGGACGAGCTGGGGTTAACCATGGTGGATGAGAGCGGCCTGATGCTGCGTCAACTGATGCGGCAGGCGCGGCAGCGTATCGCCAAGGGGGGCAGCGTGATCCGCACCTCGGTCTCCACCTTTATGGAGTTTATCGGCAATAATCCCAACGCCTTCCGCCTGCTGTTGCGTGAACGCTCCGGGACCTCGGCGGCCTTTCGTGCGGCGGTGGCGCGTGAGATCCAACATTTTATCGCCGAACTGGCGGATTACCTCGAGCTGGAAAACCATATGCCGCGCAGTTTCACCGAAGCGCAGGCGGAAGCTATGGTCACCATCGTTTTCAGCGCCGGTGCTGAAGCGCTGGATATCGACATCGATCAACGGCGTCGGCTTGAGGAGCGCTTAGTGTTGCAACTGCGGATGATTTCCAAAGGCGCTTATTATTGGTATCGCCGCGAACAAGAAAAAACTTCTGTATCCCACGTATAAAAAGGTAGAAAGCGATGGAAAAACCAGGCCGTGAGAATGGCACCTTACTGCTGGCGTTGATTGCCGGCCTTTCAATCAACGGTTCGTTCGCCGCGCTATTCAGCTCGGTGGTGCCGTTTTCGATTTTCCCGATTATTGCTTTGGTGTTGGCGGTGTATTGCCTGCATCAACGGTATCTGCACCGCGCGATGCCGGATGGCATACCTAAGCTGGCGGCGGCGACCTTCCTGCTTGGGGTGCTGCTGTACAGTGCGATAGTGCGTGCCGAATACCCGCAGATCGGCTCTAACTTCCTGCCGGCGATTATTTCCGTGGCGCTGGTGTTCTGGATTGGCATGAAGCTGAAGGCGCGCAAGGCGCTGGATGAGAATACCCCGGCGTAAGGGGAAAACCAGGGGCGCAGCAAGCGCGGCGCCCCTGTGAGATTAAACGCGTTTTTCCAACAGTACGCCGCATTCCATGTGATGGGTATACGGGAACTGATCGAACAATGCCAGACGGCTGATTTGATGAGTTTCCTGCAACGTCTCCAGATTGGCGCACAGCGTTTCCGGGTTGCATGAGATATACAAAATTCGCGGATAAGCCTGCACCATTTTTACCGTTTCATCATCCAGTCCGCTGCGCGGCGGATCGACAAAAATGGTTTCGCAGTTATAGCTGCTCAGATCGATACCCTTCAAACGATTAAACTCGCGTACTCCATTCATCGCCTGGGTAAAATCTTCCGCCGCCATACGGATAATCTGTACGTTATCGATATGATTGGCGGCAATGTTGTACTGCGCCGCGGCAACGGAAGGCTTGGCGATTTCAGTGGCCAGCACCCGCTCGAAGTTACGTGCCAGCGCCAGGGAGAAGTTGCCGTTGCCGCAATACAGCTCCAGCAGATCGCCTTTAGAGCCGGCGGTCACGTCCAGCGCCCATTCCAGCATCTGTATGTTCATCGCCGCATTCGGCTGGGTGAAGCTGTTTTCCACCTGACGGTAAATCATGTCGCGGCCGGCGACCGGCAGGACTTCATCGACGTAATCCTGATCCAGCATGATTTTCATCTTCGACGCACGACCAATCAACTGCAGGTCAAAGCCCTGGGCGCGGAGATCATCCCGCAGCTTTTCTGCCTGCTGCTGCCAGGCGTCGTCCAGCTTACGGTGATACAGCAGCGAGGCGATGATTTTGCCGCTGCGAGTCGACAGGTAATCAATCTGGAACAGCTTGCGGCGCAAAATAGGATCCGGCTTGATGGCGGCGATCAGTGCGCTCATCAGGCGGTTAATCAATTCGCTGGCGGCAGGAAACTGCTCGACGCGGATGCGTTGCTTGGTCTGCTGGTCAAACATGATGTGGTACATCTCGTCTTCATCATGCCAGATGCGGAATTCTGCGCGCATGCGGTAGTGTTCGACTTGCGAGCGGAACACTTCCGGCTCGGGTGCCGTGAACGGTGACATCAGCGTCTTCAGCCGGGCAGTTTTTTCCGCCAGTTGGTCATCGTAACGTTCAATAGGCAAATTCTCGGGCGTCATGTTTCTTCTCGTCAGGCAAATTTGATCAGCGGGGATTGTAGGGAATCAGTCCGTGAAGTCCAGTTTTGTCGTGTTTATTATTTGTAACATTGATAGCAGTCTAGACATCTATTTACATTGATCGTAGCATTGTCGTCCGGCCTCAAGCAGTGAGTGAAAAGGGAATCCGGTGTGAATCCGGAGCTGACGCGCAGCGGTAAGGGGAAGTCACGGCGATAGCGTTTTACGCAGACACTGTCCATTGCAGGACGGGAAGTCATCGCCCGGTGCTGGTAGCTAAGAGGCCGCCCGCAACTCCCAAGCCCGAAGACCTGCCGGTGTTACGTCGCAATGTCCGTGGCCGTCGCGAAATACCGGCCATGATCCTGCGGCATCCGCCAATTAAGTTTGGATGCTTTTTCATGACAATTACAAAAAATACGCTGCTGGCGGTGGTTTCCTCCGTCACGGCTTTTTCTGGCTGGGCGCAAGACAACACCACAGCGAATAACAGCGAAAATCTGGTGGTTTCTGCCAACCGCTTCCCACAGCCGGTTTCTTCCGTGCTGGCACCCACTTCCGTCGTCACCCGTGATGAAATCGACCGCTGGCAGGCAAAAAGCCTGACCGATGTGATGCGCCGCCTGCCGGGTGTAGACGTTGGGCAGAACGGTGGCCTGGGGCAAAAAAGCTCGCTGTTCATTCGCGGCACCAATTCCAGCCATGTGCTGGTGCTGATCGACGGTATCCGTCTTAATCAGGCCGGTATCAGCGGCTCTTCCGATCTCAGCCAGATCCCGATTTCGCTGGTGCAGAAAGTTGAATATATTCGTGGCCCACGTTCGGCGGTTTATGGCTCCGATGCCATCGGCGGCGTGGTTAACATTATTACCACCCGCGAAAAGAACGGCACTACGCTTTCCGCCGGTGTGGGGTCTAACGGTTACCAGGCCTATGACGCGTCTACTCAACAACAGCTGGGCGACAGCACGGTTGCCACGGTCGCCGGTAACTACACCTATACCAAAGGTTATGATGTGGTGGCCTACGGCAGCACCGGCATGCAAAGCCAGCAGGATCGCGACGGCTTTATGAGCAAGTCGCTGTACGGCGCTGTTGATCATCAGTTCAACGAGGCTATCAGCGGTTTTGTTCGTGGTTACGGTTACGATAACCGCACGGCTTACGACAGTTTCTCTGACGTCGATACCCGCAAGTTGTACAGTCAAACCTGGGATACCGGCCTGCGTTATAAGGAAGGCATCTACGCGACGCAGTTGATTGGCAGCTACAGCCACAGCAAGGATTATGATTACGATCCTCGTCGCGGCATGTATGACAGCTCAGCCAGCCTGGTGGACTCCGAGCAGTACAACCTGCAATGGGGAAATACTCTTCAGGTAGGTCAGGGTACGGTCAGTTCGGGGATTGACTGGCAGCATCAGCAAATCAAGCCAGACTCCACCACGGTTAACGGTGAAAAAACCCAACGCAACGCCGGTGTTTATCTGACTGCGCAGCAGTTGGTCGGGCCGGTCACTCTGGAAGGAGCGGTTCGCGGCGACGATCATTCCGAATTTGGCTGGCATGGCACTTGGCAAACCAGTGCGGGCTGGGAGTTTATAGAAGGTTACCGTTTCATCGCCTCCTACGGCACGGCATTCAAAGCCCCTAATATGGGTCAGCTGTATGGCAACTTCGGCAATAATACCGATCTGAAGCCGGAAGAAAGCAAACAGTGGGAAGGGGGCTTTGAAGGTTTGACCGGGCCGGTAACCTGGCGCGTGTCCGGCTACCGCAACGATATTGATAACCTGATTGATTCCACCGGCGAGACCAACTACGTCTATTACAATGTTGGCAAGGCCACAATTAAAGGTATTGAAGCTACAGCTTCATTCGACACGGGTCCGTTAACCCATCACATTGGTTACGACTATGTCGATCCGCGTAATGCCAAAACCAATGAAGTGCTGCTGCGCCGTGCCAAACAGCAGGTGAAGTATGAGCTGGATTGGCAGGTCTATGATTTTGACTGGGCAGTGACCTATCAATACCTGGGTGAGCGTTATGATAAAGACTACAGCACCTATCCAGAGCAAAGCGTCAAACTTGGCGGTGTCAGCCTGTGGGGTCTCGCAGTTTCGTATCCGGTCACATCTCATCTGACAGTTCGTGGTAGAATCGCCAACCTGTTTGATAAAGATTATGAGACGGCTTATGGCTACGCTACTCCAGGAAGAGAATACTACCTCACTGGAAGCTATACCTTCTAACACCCCTGCTACGGCCCGTCCGACGGTGCTGGTATTTGATTCCGGCGTCGGCGGGTTATCGGTGTATCAAGAGGTTCGGCAACTGCTGCCGGACCTCCACTATATATACGCCTTCGATAATGTGGCGTTTCCCTACGGCGAGAAATCCGAAGAGTTTATTGTTGAGCGCGTGCTGGAGATTGTCAGCGCGGTGCAGCAACGGCATCCTCTGGCGATAGTCATCATCGCTTGTAACACGGCCAGTACGGTCTCCCTGCCGGCCCTGCGTGAACGCTTTACCTTCCCGGTTGTCGGCGTGGTGCCTGCCATCAAGCCTGCTGCCCGTCTGACCGCCAATGGTGTGGTGGGCCTGCTGGCTACCCGCGGTACCGTACAGCGTACTTATACCCATGAGCTGATCGCCCGTTTCGCTACCGATTGCAAGATCGAGCTGCTTGGCTCCTCTGAGCTGGTGGAACTGGCAGAAGCCAAGCTGCATGGTGAAGCCGTACCGCTGCCGGCGCTGAAGAAAATTCTCCATCCATGGCTGAGCATGCGCGAGCCACCGGATACCGTGGTACTCGGTTGCACCCATTTCCCTTTATTAGCAGAGGAGCTAATGCAGGTGTTGCCTGAGGGAACCCGACTGATCGATTCCGGCGCGGCGATTGCCCGTCGTACCGCATGGCTGATTTCGACGCAGGAAAATCTGGTGTCGACGCAGGAAGAGAATCTGGCGTATTGCATAGCGTTAAATGAAGATACTGACGCTTTATTGCCCGTTCTCCAGGGATATGGCTTTAAATCGTTGAAAAAACTGCCTCTTTAAGGCTGTTTTGGTTAAATGTTCAACGGTCGGAAAAAATATTGAAATTAGGGGTTGCGGCCTTCTGAGAACTCCCTATAATGCGCCTCCACTGACCGGGAACAACGACTCCTCTAACGAGAACCAGTCGCCCAGCCAGGAAGAAGCAAGCCGGTGAAAACACCGTTTCTTAATAAGAAAAAAGCTTGACTCTTCAGCGGGAAAGCGTAATATGCACCTCCCGCGTTACCGAGAAACATCTTAGTAACGAACGCTCTTTAACAATTTATCAGACAATCTGTGTGGGCACTCCACAAGACGATATCCAGAACCTTCGGGTTCAAAAAAATATCAAGTCTTGAAGAGTGACCAAGCAATAATTCATTTAGTTGACATGTTTAACTGATGAATATTACGAAAGTTAATTTTCGAGCATCGCTTCACGAGTTGAAGCAAATCAAGCTTTTAATTGAAGAGTTTGATCATGGCTCAGATTGAACGCTGGCGGCAGGCCTAACACATGCAAGTCGAGCGGTAGCACAGGAGAGCTTGCTCTCTGGGTGACGAGCGGCGGACGGGTGAGTAATGTCTGGGAAACTGCCTGATGGAGGGGGATAACTACTGGAAACGGTAGCTAATACCGCATAATGTCTACGGACCAAAGTGGGGGACCTTCGGGCCTCATGCCATCAGATGTGCCCAGATGGGATTAGCTAGTAGGTGGGGTAATGGCTCACCTAGGCGACGATCCCTAGCTGGTCTGAGAGGATGACCAGCCACACTGGAACTGAGACACGGTCCAGACTCCTACGGGAGGCAGCAGTGGGGAATATTGCACAATGGGCGCAAGCCTGATGCAGCCATGCCGCGTGTGTGAAGAAGGCCTTCGGGTTGTAAAGCACTTTCAGCGAGGAGGAAGGGTTCAGTGTTAATAGCACTGTTCATTGACGTTACTCGCAGAAGAAGCACCGGCTAACTCCGTGCCAGCAGCCGCGGTAATACGGAGGGTGCAAGCGTTAATCGGAATTACTGGGCGTAAAGCGCACGCAGGCGGTTTGTTAAGTCAGATGTGAAATCCCCGCGCTTAACGTGGGAACTGCATTTGAAACTGGCAAGCTAGAGTCTTGTAGAGGGGGGTAGAATTCCAGGTGTAGCGGTGAAATGCGTAGAGATCTGGAGGAATACCGGTGGCGAAGGCGGCCCCCTGGACAAAGACTGACGCTCAGGTGCGAAAGCGTGGGGAGCAAACAGGATTAGATACCCTGGTAGTCCACGCTGTAAACGATGTCGACTTGGAGGTTGTGCCCTTGAGGCGTGGCTTCCGGAGCTAACGCGTTAAGTCGACCGCCTGGGGAGTACGGCCGCAAGGTTAAAACTCAAATGAATTGACGGGGGCCCGCACAAGCGGTGGAGCATGTGGTTTAATTCGATGCAACGCGAAGAACCTTACCTACTCTTGACATCCAGAGAATTCGCTAGAGATAGCTTAGTGCCTTCGGGAACTCTGAGACAGGTGCTGCATGGCTGTCGTCAGCTCGTGTTGTGAAATGTTGGGTTAAGTCCCGCAACGAGCGCAACCCTTATCCTTTGTTGCCAGCGCGTAATGGCGGGAACTCAAAGGAGACTGCCGGTGATAAACCGGAGGAAGGTGGGGATGACGTCAAGTCATCATGGCCCTTACGAGTAGGGCTACACACGTGCTACAATGGCGTATACAAAGAGAAGCGAACTCGCGAGAGCAAGCGGACCTCATAAAGTACGTCGTAGTCCGGATCGGAGTCTGCAACTCGACTCCGTGAAGTCGGAATCGCTAGTAATCGTAGATCAGAATGCTACGGTGAATACGTTCCCGGGCCTTGTACACACCGCCCGTCACACCATGGGAGTGGGTTGCAAAAGAAGTAGGTAGCTTAACCTTCGGGAGGGCGCTTACCACTTTGTGATTCATGACTGGGGTGAAGTCGTAACAAGGTAACCGTAGGGGAACCTGCGGTTGGATCACCTCCTTACCTAATGATATTGATTCGCGTGAAGTGCTCACACAGATTGTCTGATGAAAAAGTAACGAGCAGAAATACCTTTATAGGCTTGTAGCTCAGGTGGTTAGAGCGCACCCCTGATAAGGGTGAGGTCGGTGGTTCAAGTCCACTCAGGCCTACCACTTCTTGAAGTGGAAAAGGTACTGCACGTGACTGTATGGGGCTATAGCTCAGCTGGGAGAGCGCCTGCCTTGCACGCAGGAGGTCAGCGGTTCGATCCCGCTTAGCTCCACCATATAGTCCTGTATTTCAATACTTCAGAGTGTACTGGCAACAGTATGCTGCGAAGTATTTTGCTCTTTAACAATCTGGAACAAGCTGAAAATTGAAACATGACAGCTGAAACTTATCCCTCCGTAGAAGTATTGGGGTAAGGATTAACCTGTCATAGAGTCTCTCAAATGTAGCAGCACGATGTGTTCTCTGTTTACAGAAACACCTTCGGGTTGTGAGGTTAAGTGACTAAGCGTACACGGTGGATGCCTAGGCAGTCAGAGGCGATGAAGGGCGTGCTAATCTGCGATAAGCGTCGGTAAGGTGATATGAACCGTAATAACCGGCGATACCCGAATGGGGAAACCCAGTGCAATTCGTTGCACTATCGTTAAGTGAATACATAGCTTAACGAGGCGAACCGGGGGAACTGAAACATCTAAGTACCCCGAGGAAAAGAAATCAACCGAGATTCCCCCAGTAGCGGCGAGCGAACGGGGAGGAGCCCAGAACCTGAATCAGTTCTTGTGTTAGTGGAAGCGTCTGGAAAGTCGCACAGTAAAGGGTGATAGTCCCGTACACTAAAATGCATTAATTGTGAGTTCGATGAGTAGGGCGGGACACGTGACATCCTGTCTGAATATGGGGGGACCATCCTCCAAGGCTAAATACTCCTGACTGACCGATAGTGAACCAGTACCGTGAGGGAAAGGCGAAAAGAACCCCGGCGAGGGGAGTGAAATAGAACCTGAAACCGTGTACGTACAAGCAGTGGGAGCACCTTCGTGGTGTGACTGCGTACCTTTTGTATAATGGGTCAGCGACTTATATTTTGTAGCAAGGTTAACCGTATAGGGGAGCCGTAGGGAAACCGAGTCTTAACTGGGCGAATAGTTGCAAGGTATAGACCCGAAACCCGGTGATCTAGCCATGGGCAGGTTGAAGGTTGGGTAACACTAACTGGAGGACCGAACCGACTAATGTTGAAAAATTAGCGGATGACTTGTGGCTGGGGGTGAAAGGCCAATCAAACCGGGAGATAGCTGGTTCTCCCCGAAAGCTATTTAGGTAGCGCCTCGTGAACTCATCTTCGGGGGTAGAGCACTGTTTCGGCTAGGGGGCCATCCCGGCTTACCAAACCGATGCAAACTCCGAATACCGAAGAATGTTATCACGGGAGACACACGGCGGGTGCTAACGTCCGTCGTGAAGAGGGAAACAACCCAGACCGCCAGCTAAGGTCCCAAAGTCATGGTTAAGTGGGAAACGATGTGGGAAGGCATAGACAGCCAGGATGTTGGCTTAGAAGCAGCCATCATTTAAAGAAAGCGTAATAGCTCACTGGTCGAGTCGGCCTGCGCGGAAGATGTAACGGGGCTAAACCATGCACCGAAGCTGCGGCAGCGACGCTTAGGCGTTGTTGGGTAGGGGAGCGTTCTGTAAGCCGTTGAAGGTGGCCTGTGAGGGTTGCTGGAGGTATCAGAAGTGCGAATGCTGACATAAGTAACGATAAAGCGGGTGAAAAGCCCGCTCGCCGGAAGACCAAGGGTTCCTGTCCAACGTTAATCGGGGCAGGGTGAGTCGACCCCTAAGGCGAGGCCGAAAGGCGTAGTCGATGGGAAACAGGTTAATATTCCTGTACTCGGTGTTACTGCGAAGGGGGGACGGAGAAGGCTAGGCTAGCCGGGCGACGGTTGTCCCGGTTTAAGCGTGTAGGGGGAGTGACCTGGTAAATCCGGTTACTTATCAACCCTGAGGCGTGATGACGATGCACTACGGTGCAGAAGTAGTTGATGCCAAGCTTCCAGGAAAAGCCTCTAAGCATCAGGTAACACAGAATCGTACCCCAAACCGACACAGGTGGTCAGGTAGAGAATACCAAGGCGCTTGAGAGAACTCGGGTGAAGGAACTAGGCAAAATGGTGCCGTAACTTCGGGAGAAGGCACGCTGGCGCGTAGGTGAAGAGACTTGCTCTCGGAGCTGAAGCCAGTCGCAGATACCAGCTGGCTGCAACTGTTTAATAAAAACACAGCACTGTGCAAACACGAAAGTGGACGTATACGGTGTGACGCCTGCCCGGTGCTGGAAGGTTAATTGATGGGGTCAGCCGCAAGGCGAAGCTCTTGATCGAAGCCCCAGTAAACGGCGGCCGTAACTATAACGGTCCTAAGGTAGCGAAATTCCTTGTCGGGTAAGTTCCGACCTGCACGAATGGCGTAATGATGGCCAGGCTGTCTCCACCCGAGACTCAGTGAAATTGAACTCGCTGTGAAGATGCAGTGTACCCGCGGCAAGACGGAAAGACCCCGTGAACCTTTACTATAGCTTGACACTGAACATTGAGCCTTGATGTGTAGGATAGGTGGGAGGCTTTGAAGCGTGGACGCCAGTCTGCGTGGAGCCAACCTTGAAATACCACCCTTTAATGTTTGATGTTCTAACTCGGCCCCATAATCTGGGGTGAGGACAGTGTCTGGTGGGTAGTTTGACTGGGGCGGTCTCCTCCCAAAGAGTAACGGAGGAGCACGAAGGTTAGCTAATCACGGTCGGACATCGTGAGGTTAGTGCAAAGGCATAAGCTAGCTTGACTGCGAGAGTGACGGCTCGAGCAGGTACGAAAGTAGGTCTTAGTGATCCGGTGGTTCTGAATGGAAGGGCCATCGCTCAACGGATAAAAGGTACTCCGGGGATAACAGGCTGATACCGCCCAAGAGTTCATATCGACGGCGGTGTTTGGCACCTCGATGTCGGCTCATCACATCCTGGGGCTGAAGTAGGTCCCAAGGGTATGGCTGTTCGCCATTTAAAGTGGTACGCGAGCTGGGTTTAGAACGTCGTGAGACAGTTCGGTCCCTATCTGCCGTGGGCGTTGGAAGATTGAGAGGGGTTGCTCCTAGTACGAGAGGACCGGAGTGAACGCACCACTGGTGTTCGGGTTGTCATGCCAATGGCACTGCCCGGTAGCTAAGTGCGGAAAAGATAAGCGCTGAAAGCATCTAAGCGCGAAACTTGCCTCGAGATGAGTCTTCCCTGGGCCTTTAAGGCCCCTGAAGGAACGTTTAAGACTAAGACGTTGATAGGCTGGGTGTGTAAGTGCAGCGATGCATTGAGCTAACCAGTACTAATGATCCGTGAGGCTTAACCTTACAACACCAAAGGTGTTTTAGAGAGATTGTAGAGATTTTCAGCGAGTTCCGAGATTGGTTTCAATGGCTACGGGAGTGGCGGTTGGAATGAAACAGAATTTGCCTGGCGGCAATAGCGCGGTGGTCCCACCTGACCCCATGCCGAACTCAGAAGTGAAACGCCGTAGCGCCGATGGTAGTGTGGGGTCTCCCCATGCGAGAGTAGGACACTGCCAGGCATCAAATAAACGTTATCAGCCTGACAACTGGTAATGAGCAGGATCGCCAAATGCGGTTTTGCCCACATCGAAAGATGTGACGTAAAAGAATCGGTGGAGCGGTAGTTCAGTTGGTTAGAATACCTGCCTGTCACGCAGGGGGTCGCGGGTTCGAGCCCCGTCCGTTCCGCCACTTATTTAAATTATGCCTGCTATCTTAGCAGGCATAATGTTAAGCGAGATTTAGGGGCGTAGCTCAGTTGGTAGAGCACCGGTCTCCAAAACCGGGTGTCGCGAGTTCGAGTCTCTCCGCCCCTGCCATATTAGAAACCCTTTGCGAAAGCGAAGGGTTTTTTTTTGCGTGAAATTTCCCCATCTCCCATAATTCCCCTGAAAGATCGCTTAAAACTCGCACCGAAATCGTTCCCAATTTAGACATTTTTAGCTGGATCCATGTACAAAATGGTTGTTCTGCCGTGATGTGATGCTGCGCATTATTCCTGCCCGATTTTCGACTACACCTAATGTGTGTCCAACCCTAAGGACACCCACTTCACCAGAAAAAATGCAGCATACACAACAACGATAATCCCTGCCCGGCGTGGTTCCATGCCAAGGCAACGCGAGGAGAACAACATGGTTAAACGTCTGCTGTTAGCGGCCGCCATTACTGGCGCTTTGGTAGGTACGGGACAGGCGGCACCGCTGGTCGTCGGCTTTTCACAGATTGGTTCCGAATCGGGTTGGCGTTCGGCGGAAACCAAGGTTTCGAAACAGGAAGCGGAAAAGCGGGGTATCACGCTGAAAATCGCCGATGCGCAGCAAAAACAGGAAAACCAAATCAAAGCGGTCAGATCTTTCATTGCTCAGGGTGTTGACGCCATTTTCATTGCGCCGGTTGTCGCCACCGGCTGGACGCCTGTGCTGCAGGAAGCTAAAGAAGCCAAGATCCCGGTATTCCTGCTCGACCGAATGATTGAGGTAAACGACCCTTCGCTGTATACCGCGGCGGTGGCTTCTGACAGCGTACACGAAGGTAAAGTCGCAGGAGAATGGTTGGTGAAAGAGGTCGCCGGAAAGCCTTGCAACGTAGTCGAGCTGCAGGGCACCGTGGGCGCCAGCGTTGCCCTCAACCGTAAGAAAGGTTTTGCTGACGGCATAGCCTCCGCCGCCAACGTTAAGATCATCCGCTCGCAATCGGGTGATTTTACGCGAAGCAAAGGTAAAGAAGTGATGGAAAGCTTCATCAAGGCTGAGCAAAACGGCAAAAATATTTGCGCCGTTTATGCACATAACGACGACATGGCAATCGGCGCCATCCAGGCGATCAAAGAGGCGGGTTTAAAGCCGGGCTCACAGATCAAAATCGTTTCTATCGACGGTGTGCCTGACATATTTAAGGCAATGATGAACGGTGAAGCCAATGCCACGGTCGAGCTAACGCCGAATATGGCCGGTCCGGCGTTTGATGCGCTGCTGGCGATGAAAAAAGACGGTACCCCGCCGCCGAAGTTTATCCAGACCGAGTCCAAGCTGCTGCAACCGGATACGGCTAAACAGGAGTTCGAGCTGAAGAAAAGCATGGGCTATTAATCTACTCACCGGCGGAACAGCAGATGGCTAACTCTCAGACGACGTTATTGACGATTAAGGGATTATCCGTTGAATTTCCTGGCGTAAAAGCGCTGGAGCAGGTTGATGTCACGTTGCAGCGCGGAGAGATCATGGCGCTGCTGGGCGAAAATGGCGCGGGGAAATCCACGCTGATCAAAGCGTTGACCGGGGTTTATCAGCGTTCCGCCGGCGAGGTATTACTGGAAGGCATCGCCATTGCCCCGCAGAGCACCGCGCAGGCGCAGACATTGGGCATTGGTACGGTTTATCAGGAAGTTAACCTGCTGGCGAACATCTCGGTGGCCGCCAACCTGTTCATCGGGCGAGAGCCCACGCGCTTCGGCCTGATCGATCAAAAAAAGCTGCTGCGCCAGGCTCAGCAGCTTTTACTGGGGTATGGGCTGCAGTTGGACGTCAGCCAGCCGCTGGGTAATTACTCCATTGCCATCCAGCAGATTATCGCTATCGCGCGGGCCGTCGATCTGTCCGCCAAAGTCTTGATTCTTGATGAGCCAACCGCCAGCCTGGATGCCAAAGAGGTCAGCATGCTGCTGGACATTCTCAGCCAGCTCCGCAGTCAGGGAATGGGAATGATCTTTGTTACCCATTTTCTCGATCAGGTTTACCGCATCAGCGATCGCATCACCGTACTGCGCAACGGCAAGTTAGTGGGAACGACAGCCACCGCCGACTTACCGCGTATGGAACTGGTAGAGATGATGCTCGGCCACGCGTTTGATGAGTCATTACTGAAACGCAGCGAGCATACGCCCTCAAAGGCGCCATCGTTGGTTGAATTCAGCGGTTATGGGCGGCGCGGGATGGTTGAGCCCTTTGATCTGCAGATTCGCCCGGGTGAGATTGTAGGGCTGGCCGGACTGCTGGGATCGGGGCGTACCGAAACGGCCCAGCTCATATTCGGTATCAAACCGCGCGACAACGGCAGTGTAAAAGTCGAAGGGCGTGCGGTGAACATCCGGACGCCGCGTAACGCTGCCAGCCTCGGCTTCGGGTATTGCCCCGAAGATCGTAAGACCGATGGAATCATCGGCGCTGCGACCGTGCGGGAAAATATCATTTTGGCCCTGCAGGCTCAACGCGGCTGGCTAAGGCCGCTCTCGCTGAAAGAGCAAACCCGCATTACTGAAAGCTATATCCAACTGTTGGGCATTCGTACTCCTGGGCCAGAACAGCAAATCCAGTATTTGTCCGGCGGTAATCAGCAGAAGGTGCTGCTGTCACGTTGGCTGGCGACGAAACCCCGTTTTCTGATCCTGGATGAACCGACGCGCGGCATTGACGTTGGTGCGCATGCCGAAATCATTCGCTTGATCGAAAAGCTCTGTGACGAAGGTCTGGCATTGTTGGTGATCTCCTCCGAACTGGAAGAACTGGTGGGTTATGCCGATCGCATCGTTGTGCTTCGAGACCGGAAACACGTAGCGCAGCTTGAACATAACGCCATTACGGTGCCTGCAATCATGCAGGTAATAGCCGCACAACAGGGGGCAGGATGAACCTCAGGAGTTTCTCCATGACCAGTGGGCCGCGTAAAGTCAGGTGGGTCATCCCTGCCGGAGCAACGCAACTGGGGGCGCTGGCGGTGATTTTGCTTATCGACAGTCTGGTCGCCCCGAATTTCTTTTCCCTACATATTCAAGACGGTCGACTGTTTGGCAGCGTAATCGACATTGTTAATCGCGGTGCACCGGTCGCGTTATTGGCATTGGGTATGACGTTGGTAATCGCCACCGGTGGTATCGACCTTTCGGTGGGAGCGGTGATGGCGATAGCCGGTGCCACGGCGGCAACGCTGACCAGCGCCGGTTATCCGCTGAGCTATGTACTGGCAGCCGCCCTGGCGGTTGGCGCACTGTGTGGCCTGTGGAACGGGTTTTTGGTGGCGGTGCTGCAGATACAGCCGATTGTTGCCACGCTGATGCTGATGGTGGCTGGGCGCGGCATTGCCCAACTGATTACCGAAGGGCAAATCGTCACCTTTGAACGAGAGGGGTTGGCGTGGCTCGGCAGCGGTACGCTGATGTATTTGCCGATGCCGGCGATCATTGCTGCGGTCATGCTGTTGTTGATCTGGCTGTTAACGCGTAAAACGGCGTTGGGACTGTTTATCGAAGCCGTAGGCATCAATCTGCGTTCCGCGCGTAATGCAGGTGTCAGCACCGGCTGGGTGGTGATGGCGGTGTATGTGATCTGCGGGCTGTGCGCCGCCGTTGCCGGCGTTATCGTCACGGCGGACATCCGTGGCGCTGATGCCAACAATGCCGGGTTGTGGTTGGAGCTGGATGCGATCCTGGCGGTTGTGATTGGCGGCGGTTCACTGTTGGGCGGTCGTTTTAACCTGTTGCTGTCGGTAGTGGGGGCATTAATTATTCAGGGGATGAATACCGGCATTCTGCTGTCCGGCTATCGGCCTGAGTTTAATCTGGTGTTGAAGGCGATTGTGGTGTTGGCGGTGTTGATGGTGCAATCGCCCAGCTTCACGCTGCGCCACCTGCTTGGGAGAAGAAAACCATGATCAAACGTAATCTTCCGCTGCTGATTACCGTCCTGGTGTTCCTTCTGGGCTACGCTTTTTGTCTAACGCAGTTTCCCGGCTTTGCTTCAACGCGGGTGTGGTGCGATTTGCTGACCGACAACGCCTTTCTGGGCATCGTTGCGGTCGGCATGACGTTTGTGATCCTTTCCGGCGGTATCGATCTGTCTGTCGGCTCGGTGATTGCCTTCACCGGGCTGCTGCTGGCCAAGTTGATCGGAACTTACGGCATTGCACCGGGTTATGCGTTCATCATCGCGCTGTTGATGGGGGCGTCGTTCGGCGCGCTGATGGGTTGGATCATTGATGTGCTGAAGCTACCGGCGTTTATTATTACGCTGGCCGGAATGTTCTTCGTACGGGGCATGAGTTTTATTGTTTCAGAGGAGTCGATTCCCATCGATCACCCGCTGTATGTGACGCTGGCGAACTATGCCTGGAAACTGCCGGGCGGTGGGCGCTTTACATTGTTGGCGCTGGTGATGCTATTGGTTGTGGCGGTCGGCATGGTGCTGGCGCACCGTACGCGCTTTGGGCATAACGTCTACGCCATCGGCGGTAATCGGGTCTCTGCCGCGCTGATGGGCGTACCGGTACAGCGTACCACCGTGCTGATTTATATGCTCTCAAGCACGCTGGCGGCACTGTCCGGGATCATTTTCTCGCTGTATACCTCGGCAGGTTATGCCTTGGCGGCCAGCGGCGTGGAGTTAGATGCCATTGCTGCCGTCGTGATTGGCGGTACCTTGTTGACCGGCGGTGTGGGCACCGTTTTAGGCACGCTGTTTGGCGTGCTGATCCAGGGATTGATTCAGAGCTACATTACCTTCGACGGCACGCTCAGTTCGTGGTGGACCAAAATCGTTATCGGTATTCTGCTGTTCTGCTTTATCGGCCTTCAGAAGGCGATAAGCGCGTTTTGGCTCAGCAGGCGAACCCAACCCCGGCATCCTCGTTTGAAGCCGTTATAGCGCCTCATGCTGAGGTTTTCAAAGGTATTTTCAGCAGTTGCCGGATCAGCGGCTGCTGGTCGCTATTTTGCAGCCAGACGGCGTACAGCGGGCGGATAATGGCCGGGATCTCGGCGATGGCGGTTAACTGCGGGTAATCATTCTCCCACTGACTGGGCAGGAAGGCGCAGCCACCGGTGGTTTCCAGCAGTTGCCGGGTCAGATGCGCAGAGGTAGTGGTGAGCACCGGCAGAGTGTCGCTCTCCAGCATGCGGCTTTCCTGCTGATGGAAATCCGCCCCCCATTCCAGCTTGATATAGGGCATCGGCGCATGTTGATCGCGCAGGGTGGAAGAGAACAGCCGCAACGAGAAATTCCCCAACAGCTGGCTGGCCAGTTCATCCATCTTTGGCGGCTCGGTGGTGATGAGCAAATCGAGCTGTCTTTCATGCAGCTGTTTTACCAAAGAGTGCCGTAGCGCCACCCTGGCCTCCAGCTGCAACGCCTCACGCTGCTGATAGAGCGATTGCAGCCAGGGGGTCAAATAAGCCTCCCACAATGACGCCGTGGCACCGATGGATAACTCGGTATGTTGCAGTGAACGCACCACCTCTTTTTTCGCCAGTTGCCAGGTCATCATCAGGCTCTCTGCATAGGGCAAAAGCCGCTCTCCAGCAGGCGTCAGGCGGATATTGTTGCGGTGACGGGTGAACAGATTCGCGCCCAATTGGTTTTCTAACTGGCGGATGCGGAAACTGACGGCAGACTGCGTTAAGTACAAGGATTCTGCGGCTCGGCCAAAGTGACGCGTTCTACTGACCTCCAAAAAGGTTTTCAGTAATTCGGTATCCACACCCATCTCCAGTAATTTTTATCGTTAAGATTTAAATGTTTTGTTTTACACAATGTCAAGCCTATCTAATACTCCGCGCCATAAACAGCACGGCCATGAGAGAATTAGGAGCGTGTCAGATGGCGGATAGCTTCACCACGACCAGTCGATTTTTTGATAATAAACATTACCCTCGCGGGTTCTCCCGTCACGGCGATTTCACCATTAAAGAAGCGCAATTGCTAGAGCGTTTCGGGTATGCGTTCAACGAGCTGGATACGGGTAAACGCCAGCCGGCCACTGAAGAAGAACAGTTGTTCGTCGCAGTGTGCCACGGTGAGCGCGAGCCGGTTACCGAGCAGGAAAAAGTATGGGCCAAATATCTGGCGCGCACACGTCGCCCGAAAAAATTCCATACTCTGTCCGGCGGTAAGCCGCAGGCTGATGCGGTGGAAGATTACACCGACAGCGAGGATTGATTTTAATGGGGCCTTTGGGCCCCATTATTATTCAAGGCTGCGGTGCAGTTGCAGCAGCAGGCGATCCATACTGCGGTAGCCAAGCGCTTCACTCAAGTGTCGCTTATCAATAGCCCGATCTCCTGCCAAATCCGCCAGCGTGCGAGCCACTTTCAGGATCCGCTGCCAGGCGCGAACCGATAATCCCAACCTGTTTAACGTCGTTTCAAGAAAATCCGCGTCCGCGTCGTTAAGTCGGCAATCCCGTTCGACCTCATGATTGTTCAGCAGGGCATTAATCTTCCCCGCTCGACTGAGCTGCCTTTCACGCGCCAACAGCACTCGTTCCCGTACCTGAGCGCTGTTTTCACCGGCAATGCGCTTTTTGCTAAGCAGGCCTGGTGGCAACAATGGCACTTCAATCGAGAGATCGAAACGATCGAGAAAGGGCCCTGAAAGCCGCCCCAGATAGCGCAGGACCTGCTGTGGCGATGCGCGGTTATGCATGCCCTGGTAATGCCCGGTAGGGCTGGGGTTCATGGCGGCGATCAGCTGTACCCGTGCCGGGAAGCAGACTTTGGCGCTGGCGCGGGAAATCACGATCTCGCCGGACTCCAGCGGTTCGCGCAGCGCATCCAGTACCCGCCTTTCGAATTCGGGCAGTTCATCCAGAAACAGGACACCATTGTGCGCCATGGAAATTTCACCCGGCCTCGGCAGCGAACCCCCGCCGACCAGAGCGGCCATCGAGGCGCTATGGTGCGGTGCGCGAAATGGCCGCTGTCGCCACGGCAGCGCTTGCGCAGCATGATGCAGCAGGCTGGCCACCGCGATGCTTTCCAGTGCTTCCTGATCGGTCAGCGGCGGGAGAAGGCCATTCAGGCGGCTGGCCAACATGGTTTTCCCGGTCCCTGGCGGGCCAACCAGCAGCAGGTTGTGGCCGCCGGCCGCGGCGATTTCCAGCGCGCGCTTTGCCTGTTCCTGACCCAGAATATCCTGCAGATCGGCCGGTTCTGGCGCGTTGTTCATTGCCGGCGGCGCATGGGCTACCGGTAAATCCTCTTTACCCAACACAAAGGCGCACACCTCCAACAGGTGGTCCGCCACCAGGGTTTTGCTCTGCGTAATTAGCCCCACCTCCGGCCCATTGGCGGCCGCCAAAACCAATTGCCGTCCTGACTCCATGGCGGCCAGCGCGGCGGGGATGGCTCCGCTGACGCCCCGTAGAGCGCCAGATAATGCCAGTTCGCCAAGGAATTCATAGTGAGCCAGCTTATCGGCCGGCAGCTGTTCGGAAGCCGCCAGGATAGCCAGCGCAATAGGTAGATCATAGCGACCGCCTTCCTTGGGCAGATCGGCCGGTGCCAGATTGACGGTAATACGCCGTGCGGGAAAGGTGAAACCGTTATTGATCAAGGCGCTGCGCACTCGATCACGCGCCTCTTTAACCGTGGTTTCCGGCAGGCCGACCATCGTCAGGCCGGGCAACCCATTGCTGATATGCACTTCCACCGTAACCGAAGGGGCCTGAACGCCCAGTGTGGCCCGGGTATAGATCACTGCCAGTGACATATTGCTCTCCTTGCTGAAGGCAACATGATGCGGGATGTGTTGCGACGTCGCGCTTTACCCTTGGAATATTTGCGCGATAAGCCGTAATTAAAATTATTGGTTTCAGATAGATAGCCGTTTTTTGTGCAGGGCTTCGCAAAGGGCGGCAATACCCCTTAACAATTACGCGAATGCTGCAACACATTAGCAGGCTAACCATGTTGCGACCGGAGGGGAAATGGGTGTATTTAACAATTGATTAAAATAAAAATCACCTATTTAACACAATCCGACCGCCGCTGCATTCTGCCGCGGCAGCCGCTAAACCTCATGACTTCGTACTCTACGGTAGGGATAACATTATGTTTGGTTGGACACCGCTGCAACGCAATGCAGCTATCGCCAGCTTTTCAAGCTGGACGCTTGATGCTTTCGATTTCTTCGTGCTGGTCTTTCTGCTCAGCGATATCGCGCAATCTTTCCATGTTGGCATGGAAGAGGTCACGCTGGCGATCCTGCTGACGCTGGCGGTACGCCCGATTGGTGCGCTGATCTTTGGCCGTGCGGCGGAAAAGTATGGCCGCAAACCGATTTTGATGCTGAATATCGTGTTCTTCTCGGTGTTTGAACTGCTGTCCGCGGCGGCACCCTCGTTGACGATATTCCTGCTGCTGCGGGTACTGTACGGCGTGGCGATGGGCGGGATCTGGGGTGTGGCCTCATCGCTGGCGATGGAAACCATTCCCGATCGTTCGCGTGGCCTGATGTCGGGGATTTTCCAGGCCGGCTACCCCTTTGGTTACCTGTTGGCGGCGGTAGTGTATGGCCTGCTGTTTGAAATTATCGGCTGGCGCGGCATGTTCGTGATCGGCGCGGCACCCATTTTATTGCTGCCGTTTATTTACTACTGCGTGCAGGAATCGCCGGTGTGGCTGGCGGCCCGAGAACGCAAGGAAAGCAGCGCATTGCTGCCGGTGCTGAAGAGCCATTGGAAGCTGTGCGGCTACCTGGTGCTGCTGATGGCGGCGTTCAATTTCTTCTCGCACGGCACTCAGGATATGTATCCGGTGTTTTTGAAAGTTCAGCACGGTTTCGACCCTAAAACCGTCAGTATCATTGCCATTAGCTACAATATCGCGTCAATCATTGGTGGCGTTTTCTTTGGGGCACTGTCGGAAAAAATCGGCCGTAAGAAGGCGATCATCATTGCCGCCTTGCTGGCGTTGCCGGTGATCCCGCTGTGGGCGTTTTCCAGCGGTTCGCTGATGCTGGGGATTGGCGCATTCCTGATGCAGTTCATGGTGCAGGGGGCCTGGGGCGTGGTGCCGACTTACCTTACCGAATTGGTGCCGGCCAATACCCGCGCGGTACTGCCGGGGTTTGTTTATCAATTGGGTAATCTGATTGCTTCGGTCAACGCCACGCTGCAGGCGACGATAGCCGAGCATCATGGCCATAATTATGGGCTGGCAATGGCGATTATTGCCGGTACGGTGGCGATCGTGATTGCGTTGTTGGTGTTCTTCGGCAAGGACACGCGCGGTAAAGCGATCTCGGGTGCCGTGAAGTCCTCAGGCGTGCAGGCTAACGTTTGAATATCGGACATTTTGCACGAGGTATGACCAGATTGCGCCGAATAATAACGCAAAAAAAGTGTTGTCATGCCGCGCGGGACTATGGTACCTCTGTAGGTATTAGTTCGAAACGAGCACAGTGAACAAACCCATTATGAAAGCCTTTGCCCAAGTGATTAGCCTAGTCGTGATTAGCGTGGTGGTGATTATTATCCCACCGTGCGGGGCTGCACTTGGACGAAGAATGGCTTAGAAAACAAGCCGGAATCGCAAGAGAACCCCCGCACCGAAAGGTCCGGGGGTTTTTTATTGGCAAGAGAAAAGTGAAGCGAGGATAAGAATATGAATAACAGAACAAAATCCTGCAGTTGTCGAAGTAAGGCGGGGAAATAACTATGAACGGGGCTCAGTGGGTAGTACAAGCATTGCGTGCACAGGGAGTTGATAAGGTATTCGGCTATCCAGGTGGCGCAATCATGCCGGTCTACGATGCATTGTATGACGGTGGGGTAGAACACCTACTGTGCCGCCACGAACAGGGCGCCGCAATGGCTGCCATTGGTTATGCCCGCGCAACCGGCAAAGTCGGCGTTTGTATCGCCACCTCTGGTCCCGGCGCCACCAATTTGATCACCGGCCTGGCCGATGCGCTGCTGGATTCGGTTCCGGTAGTGGCCATCACCGGCCAGGTGGGTTCCGCGCTGATTGGCACCGATGCCTTTCAGGAGATCGATGTTCTCGGCCTGTCTCTGGCCTGCACCAAACACAGCTTCCTGGTGGAATCACTGGACGCGCTGCCGGGCATCATGGCGGAAGCCTTTGCCATCGCCTGTAGCGGCCGCCCTGGCCCGGTGCTGATCGACATCCCGAAAGACATCCAACTGGCCCACGGCGAGTTGCACCCGCACCTGGTGCCGGTCGTCGAAGAGTTGCATTACCCGGCGGCGGAGGTGGCGCAGGCCGCCGAGTTGCTGGCGCAGGCTCACAAACCGATGTTATACATCGGCGGCGGCGTAGGCATGGCGCAGGCGGTACCGGCACTGCGTGAGTTTATCGCGGTGACTCAAATGCCCAACGTTGTCACGTTGAAAGGGTTGGGCGCGGCGGATGCTGCTCACCCGTATTACCTCGGTATGCTGGGCATGCACGGTACCAAGGGCGCAAACCTGGCGGTGCAGGAGTGCGATCTGCTGATCGCTGTCGGCGCGCGTTTCGACGACCGCGTGACCGGGAAACTGAATGCGTTTGCGCCGCATGCCAAGGTGATCCACATGGATATCGACCCGGCGGAAATGAGCAAATTGCGCCAGGCACACGTTGCGCTGGAGGGCGACTTGAAGGCCTTGCTGCCGGCGTTGCAGCAGCCGCTGAAAATTGCCGCCTGGCAGCAGCGGGTGGTTGAGCTGAAGGAAGCCCACACCTGGCGTTATGATCATCCGGGCCAGCCGATCTACGCGCCGCTGTTGTTGAAACAGCTGTCCGAGCGCAAGCCGGCCAACAGCGTGGTGACTACCGACGTGGGCCAGCACCAGATGTGGAGTGCGCAGCACATGACCTTCGAGCGCCCGGAGAATTTCATCACTTCCAGCGGTCTGGGCACTATGGGGTTCGGCGTGCCGGCTGCGGTTGGCGCCCAGATGGCGCGCCCTGAGGATACGGTGATCTGCGTATCGGGCGACGGTTCCTTCATGATGAACGTACAGGAACTGGGCACCATAAAACGCAAACAGCTGCCGCTGAAAATCGTATTACTGGATAACCAGCGTTTAGGCATGGTTCGCCAGTGGCAGCAGCTGTTTTTTGACGGGCGTTACAGCGAAACCAATCTCTCCGATAACCCCGATTTCCTGATGTTGGCCAACGCCTTTGGCATTCCCGGCCAGCGTATCACCCGTAAAGACCAGGTGGCAGACGCGCTCGACGCCTTATTCAACAGCGAAGGGCCTTACCTGCTGCACGTATCGATCGATGAACTCGAAAACGTCTGGCCGCTGGTGCCGCCGGGTGCCGGTAACGAAACCATGTTGGAGAAAATCTCATGATGCAGCATCAACTCTCGATCCAGGCCCGTTTTCGCCCTGAAATGTTAGAGCGCGTATTGCGCGTCGTGCGTCATCGTGGCTTTCAGGTTTGTGCTATGAATATGGTTTCGGCGTCAAATACCGACAAGATTAATATTGAATTGACCGTTGCCAGCCAGCGCCCGGTGGATCTACTGTCATCTCAGTTGAGCAAACTGATGGACGTCTCCTGCGTTGAGATCCAACAGCAAACATCACAACAAATAAGCGCCTGATGCGTGAGAAGGATAAAGAACAATGACGAAGAAAGCCGATTACATTTGGTTCAATGGTGAGATGGTTCCCTGGGCTGACGCCAAAGTGCACGTGATGTCGCATGCGCTGCACTACGGCACTTCGGTGTTTGAAGGCGTTCGTTGCTATGACTCCCATAAAGGCCCGGTGGTGTTCCGTCACCGCGAGCATATGCAACGCCTGCACGACTCGGCAAAAATCTACCGCATGCCGGTATCACAAAGCGTTGATGAGCTGATGGAAGCCTGTCGCGCTACGCTGCGTAAAAACAACCTGGTCAGCGCTTATATTCGCCCGCTGGTGTTTGTGGGCGACGTCGGCATGGGGGTTAACCCGCCGGCTGGCTACAAGACAGACGTGATTATCGCGGCGTTTCCTTGGGGCGCGTACCTGGGTGAAGAAGCGCTGGAGCAAGGCATCGATGCGATGGTTTCGTCCTGGCACCGCGTGGCGCCAAATACCATCCCCACCGCGGCCAAAGCCGGTGGTAACTACCTTTCCTCCCTGCTGGTGGGCAGCGAAGCGCGCCGCCACGGTTATCAGGAAGGGATTGCGCTCGACGTGCACGGTTATATTTCCGAAGGGGCAGGCGAGAACCTGTTTGAAGTGAAAGACGGCGTGTTGTTCACCCCGCCGTTCACCTCTTCCGCGCTGCCGGGCATTACCCGCGACGCCATCATCAAACTGGCGAAAGACATGGGCTTCGAAGTGCGTGAGCAGGTGCTGTCCCGCGAATCGCTGTACCTGGCCGACGAAGTGTTCATGTCCGGCACCGCGGCGGAAATCACCCCGGTGCGCAGCGTCGACGGCATCCAGGTCGGCATTGGCAAATGCGGTCCGGTGACCAAACAAATTCAACAGGCGTTCTTTGGCCTGTTTACCGGCAAGACCGAAGACAAATACGGCTGGCTGGATCCGGTAAACCCATAAATAACGACGTTACCTGTTAGGGTAAAACGACAGACAGACAAGAATATCCAGGCGGTTCGTTCGCCGCCTGTAATAAATACATTTGGAGTGAAGAGCATGCCTAAGTACCGTTCCGCCACCACCACCCACGGCCGCAACATGGCGGGTGCCCGCGCATTATGGCGCGCGACCGGAATGACCGACGACGATTTTGGCAAACCCATTATTGCGGTGGTCAACTCATTTACCCAGTTCGTTCCGGGCCATGTGCATCTGCGTGATTTGGGCAAGCTGGTTGCAGAACAGATCGAAGCCTCAGGCGGCGTTGCCAAAGAGTTCAACACCATTGCGGTGGATGACGGTATCGCCATGGGCCACGGCGGTATGCTCTATTCCTTGCCGTCACGCGAACTGATCGCCGACTCGGTGGAATACATGGTGAATGCCCACTGTGCGGATGCGATGGTGTGCATTTCCAACTGCGACAAAATCACCCCGGGCATGCTGATGGCGTCATTGCGCCTGAACATTCCTGTGATCTTCGTTTCCGGCGGCCCGATGGAAGCCGGTAAAACCAAGCTCTCCAATCAAATCATCAAGCTGGATCTGGTGGACGCAATGATCCAGGGGGCTAACCCGAACGTCAGCGACGCCGACAGCGAACAAATCGAACGCTCCGCCTGCCCGACCTGCGGTTCCTGTTCCGGCATGTTCACCGCCAACTCAATGAACTGTTTGACCGAAGCGCTGGGCCTGTCGCAACCGGGCAACGGCTCGCTGCTGGCGACCCATGCCGACCGTAAGGATCTGTTCCTCAACGCAGGTAAACGCATCGTTGCCCTGACCAAGCGCTATTACGAACAGGACGATGAAAGCGCACTGCCGCGCAGCATCGCCAACAAGGCGGCGTTTGAAAACGCCATGACGCTGGATATCGCCATGGGCGGCTCGACCAACACCGTGCTGCACCTGCTGGCTGCGGCGCAGGAGGGCGAAATTGATTTCAGCATGGAAGATATCGACCGCCTGTCACGCAAGGTGCCGCACCTGTGTAAAGTGGCACCGAGCACCCCGAAATACCATATGGAAGACGTGCACCGTGCCGGTGGCGTGCTGGCGATCCTCGGTGAGCTGGATCGCGCAGGACTGTTAAACCGCGATGTAAACAACATACTGGGCCTGACCCTGCCACAGACGCTGGAGCGGTATGACATCATGCTGACCAAAGATGAGGCGGTGAAAAAAATGTTCCGCGCCGGCCCGGCGGGCATTCGTACCACCCAGGCGTTCTCGCAGGACTGCCGCTGGGATACGCTGGACGACGATCGCGCAGAGGGCTGTATCCGCTCGCTGGAAAATGCGTTCAGCCAGGATGGCGGCTTGGCCGTGCTGTACGGCAACATGGCGCAGGACGGCAGCATCGTTAAGACCGCCGGCGTCGATAAAGACAACCTGACTTTCCGCGGTCCGGCCAAAGTGTACGAAAGCCAGGACTCGGCGGTGGACGCTATCCTCGGCGGCAAAGTGGTTGCCGGTGACGTGGTGGTGATCCGCTACGAAGGGCCGAAAGGCGGGCCGGGCATGCAGGAAATGCTTTACCCAACCACCTACCTGAAATCCATGGGCCTGGGCAAAGCCTGCGCGCTGATCACCGACGGACGTTTTTCCGGCGGCACCTCGGGCCTGTCAATCGGTCACGTTTCACCGGAAGCGGGCAGCGGCGGCCTGATTGCGCTGATCGAAGATGGCGACATGATCGACATCAATATTCCTCAACGCAGCATGGTGCTGGACGTTTCGGACAGCGAACTGGCGGCACGCCGTGAAGTTGAGCTGGCACGTGGCGATCGCGCCTGGACACCGAAAAACCGTGAGCGTCAGGTTTCCTTGGCGCTGCGTGCCTATGCCATGTTGGCAACCAGCGCTGACAAAGGTGCAGTACGCGACAAGAGCAAGCTGGGAGGCTAAGTATCATGGCGGTATCGCAACCCCTACCCGACGCCCCCTGCGGCGCGGAGTATTTGCGAGCGGTGCTCCGCTCGCCGGTATACGAGGTGGCTCAGGTCACTCCGTTACAGGCCATGAGCAAAATTTCTTCGCGCCTCGGCAACACCATTCTGGTGAAGCGCGAAGATCGTCAGCCGGTGCACAGCTTCAAACTGCGCGGGGCCTATGCCATGATCGCCAGCCTGAACGAAGAGCAGAAAGCGCGCGGCGTGGTAACGGCTTCGGCCGGCAACCATGCACAGGGCGTGGCCTACTCCGGTAAACGCCTGGGGATCAAAACGCTGATCGTCATGCCGGTGTCCACCGCAGACATCAAAGTGGATGCGGTACGCGGTTTCGGCGGTGAAGTACTGTTGCACGGCGCCAACTTTGATGAAGCCAAGGCCAGGGCAATTGAGCTTTCGCACAAGCAGGGCATGACCTTCGTTCCCCCGTTCGATCACCCAACGGTGATCGCCGGGCAGGGCACGTTGGCGATGGAGCTGCTGCAACAGGACGCGCATCTCGACCGGGTGTTTGTTCCGGTTGGCGGTGGTGGTCTGGCGGCGGGTGTTGCGGTGTTAATCAAACAGCTGATGCCGCAGATCAAAGTGATCGGCGTGGAGGCGGAAGACTCCGCCTGCCTGCGCGCGGCGCTGGACGCCGGGCATCCGGTAGATTTGGCGCGAGTCGGACTGTTTGCCGAAGGCGTGGCGGTGAAGCGCATCGGTGACGAAACCTTCCGCCTGTGCCGGGAATATCTGGACGACGTGATCACCGTCGATAGCGACGCTATCTGCGCGGCGGTCAAAGATTTGTTTGAAGACGTGCGTGCCATTGCCGAACCCTCCGGCGCGCTGGCATTGGCCGGGCTGAAGAAATACGTTCAGCAGCACAATATCCAGGGCGAGCGCCTGGCGCACGTGCTGTCAGGTGCCAACCTGAACTTCCACGGCTTGCGTTATGTATCTGAACGCTGCGAATTGGGCGAACAACGCGAAGCCCTGCTGGCAGTGACCATTCCTGAGCAGAAAGGCAGCTTCCTGAAGTTTTGCCAACTGCTGGGCGGCCGGTCGGTGACCGAGTTCAACTATCGTTACGCCGATGCGGACAACGCGTGCATCTTCGTCGGTGTCCGCCTGACGCGTGGCCATGCCGAACGCCTGGAAATCATCGACGAGCTGAACGCCGACGGTTATCAGGTGGTGGATCTGTCCGATGACGAAATGGCCAAACTGCACGTGCGCTACATGGTCGGTGGGCGTCCTTCGAAACCCCTGCGGGAGCGGCTGTACAGCTTTGAGTTCCCGGAGTCGCCGGGCGCGCTGCTGAAGTTCCTGCAAACTCTGGGCACCCATTGGAACATCTCGCTGTTCCATTACCGCAGCCACGGCACCGATTTTGGCCGCGTGCTGGCTGGTTTTGAGCTGTCACAGACCGAACCTGAGTTTGAGCAGCATTTGCAGGCGCTGGGCTACGACTGCCACGATGAAACCGATAACCCGGCGTTCCGCTTCTTTTTGCAGGGCTAAGGGAACCGACAAGGACGGCGCATGACGGATAAATTTAACGGCTTTAGCCAGCAGGGCCTGAATTTTCTTCAGCAGGTGCGGATCGAGAACGACAAGGAATGGTTTGAAGGCAACCGCGGCGTTTACGATCGTGAGCTGCTGACGCCGTTCCGCTCGCTGGTGGCTGAGCTTGCCCCGACGATGCTGGCGATCGATCCGCAGTTTGAAACCCGCCCGGCGATCGGTAAAACGCTGTCGCGTATACACCGCGACACGCGTTTTTCTCACGATAAATCACGTTATCGCAGCCGCATGTGGCTGACGTTCAAACGGCCGAGCAAAGACTGGAAGGATGCCCCGGTTTATTTCTTCGAACTGGGGCCGGACATGTTGCGCTATGGGCTGGGTTATTACAGTGCCAACAAGCAAACCATGGATCTGTTTCGTCATACGCTGCAGCGTCGGCCGCAGCCTTTTCTCGAGGTCGCGGCCTGTTGTCAGCCGCCGTTCGAGCTGGTGGGAGAAAGCTACAAACGCCCGCTGGTTAAAGAGCAGGCGGCAGACATTGCCACCTGGTACAACCGCAAATCTTTTGCGGTGATGGCTACCGACAGCCAGGTGGAGACGTTATTCAACGCCGGGCTGACGCAGACGCTGGCGCAAGCTTTTCAGCAGTTGGAGCCGCTTTACCATTGGTTGATGCAGGTAGAGGCGATGAAACAAGTCGATCCGGCAGATCTCTAAATACCCGTCGTCTTTCAAGCTGCAGCGTTGTTGGCTGCACTAGCTGCAACATGAAATCTTTGGGGTAGTTCTATCTCGCATTTCAAATGATCGTGTTTAAAAGCAATGGTGTCGTGTTAAGGATTTTTGACCGTTAATAACAAGCGCCAGAAAGCGTCGATCAGCGGATCGCTGAGGCGTTTTTTCTGCACGCAGACGCCCAGTTCGAACGGTTCGACCATAGAGATATTTTCTAACTGTGAGATGCGGTTACGTACCGGCTCCGGGCTGTTGTCCACCACCACGCCGGGGATCAGTGCGATGCCGCAGCCCAGTGCCACCATGGAAACAATCGCCTCGTGGCCGCCGACGGTGGCGTAAATCAGCGGATTGGCGATGCGCTGGCGACGGAACCACAGCTCGATACGTTTTCGTGACGGGCCATGCTCCGGCAGGATAAACGGAATATTGGCCCAGTCGGGCTGCTCGGCAAATGCCTGGCTGCGCACGGCGCAGGGCAGCGCCGGGGCAATCAATACCAGCGGGATCTCGCCGATTTTGGTGAAGGCTACGCTGGTGGGCAGGGTTTCAGGCCGGCCGGCAATGCCCAGATCGGCTTCGTTGGACTGAACCTTATCGACGGCGTCGGCAGCGTCACCGGTGGTGAGTTTAATTTCCACCAGCGGATGTTGCGCGCGGAAGCGATCCAGGATCGGCGGCAGGTGGCTGTAGGCGGCGGTGACCGAGCAGAACAGCCGCAGCTCGCCGCTCAGCGAAGGGCCGTGCTGGCCGAGAGAATGCTTCAGCTGCTGGTATTGCAACAGCGTCTGCTGGGCAAAGTCTTTTAGTTGCTCACCGGCATCGGTCAGTTGCACGGTGCGGTTATCGCGTAAAAACAGCGGCTGCCCGAGGATCTCTTCCAGCCGTTGGATCTGGCGGGAAAGCGTCGACGGACTGACGTGCATCGCCTTGGCGGTGCGGCCAAAATGGTGGCTTTCGGCCAGATGAAGGAACAGCTTTAAATCACGCAAATCCATATCAGTACGCTCGCAGCAAGAGTGTTGCATAAATTGCAATATCACATTCGTAATATATCAATTTAAGCAACGCGTTTCCTGTTATACATTGAGTTTAACGAATCTCCGCACAGACAGGCGGGGAATGAAAATAACATGCAAGACACAACATCTAACTGGAGTACCACCATGGCTAACTATTTCAACACATTGAACCTGCGTCAGCAGTTGGCGCAATTGGGTAAATGCCGTTTTATGGCACGTGAAGAATTCGCTGATGAAGCCGGCTACCTGAAAGGCAAAAAAGTGGTGATTGTCGGCTGTGGCGCACAGGGTCTGAACCAAGGCTTGAACATGCGTGACTCGGGGCTGGATGTGGCTTATGCCCTGCGTAAAGAAGCTATCGACGAAAAGCGTCCTTCATGGCGTAAAGCGACCGAAAACGGCTTCAAAGTAGGGACTTACGAAGACTTGATCCCACAGGCCGACCTGGTGGTTAACCTGACGCCGGACAAGCAGCACACCTCGGTAGTGCGTGCCGTACAGCCGCTGATGAAAGACGGCGCGGCGCTGGGCTACTCTCACGGCTTCAACATCGTTGAAGTGGGTGAGCAAGTACGTAAAGACATTACCGTGGTGATGGTTGCGCCAAAATGTCCGGGCACCGAAGTGCGTGAAGAATACAAACGTGGTTTCGGCGTACCGACCCTGATTGCGGTTCACCCGGAAAACGACCCTAAAGGCGAAGGCATGGCGATTGCCAAGGCTTGGGCTGCCGCGACCGGCGGTCACCGCGCCGGCGTTCTGGAGTCTTCCTTCGTCGCTGAAGTGAAGTCTGACCTGATGGGCGAGCAGACCATTCTGTGCGGCATGCTGCAGGCGGGTTCACTGCTGTGCTTCGATAAACTGGTTGCTGAAGGTACCGACCCGGCTTATGCAGAAAAACTGATCCAGTTCGGTTGGGAAACCATCACCGAAGCGCTGAAGCAGGGCGGTATCACCCTGATGATGGACCGTCTGTCCAACCCGGCGAAACTGCGTGCTTATGCGCTGTCCGAGCAACTGAAAGAGATCATGGCGCCGCTGTTCCAGAAGCACATGGACGACATCATCTCCGGTGCCTTCTCCAGCGGCATGATGGCCGACTGGGCAGAAGACGACGTGAAGCTGCTGAACTGGCGTGAAGAGACCGGCAAGTCGGCGTTCGAAAACGCGCCGCAGTTCGAAGGTAAAATCAGCGAGCAGGAATACTTTGACTACGGCGTACTGATGGTGGCAATGGTGAAAGCCGGTGTTGAGTTGGCGTTTGAAACCATGGTTGACGCAGGTATCATCGAAGAATCCGCTTACTACGAATCACTGCACGAGCTGCCGCTGATCGCCAACACCATTGCGCGTAAGCGTCTGTACGAAATGAACGTGGTTATCTCTGATACCGCCGAGTACGGCAACTACCTGTTTGCCAACGCGGCAGTGCCATTGCTGAAAGAGTTCATGACTACCCTGCAGGCGGGTGATCTGGGCAAATCCGTGGCCGGGACTTCCGTAGATAACGCGCAACTGCGTGACGTGAACGAAGCGGTGCGCAATCACCCAATCGAATCCGTTGGCCGTAAGCTGCGTGGTTATATGACGGATATGAAACGTATCGCGGTAGCAGGCTAAATACCTGTCGTCTTTCAGGCTGTAGCGTTGTTACCTGCACTATCACACCCCAGTCGCTGACTAAGGTAAGCTCCTGGGGATGAGATAGCTTGGCACCTGGCTACAACCTGAAATCCATAGGGTATTAAGATGGGTTTTCGAGCCCAATAAAAAGGCCAGCATTATTGCTGGCCTCAGATTGCTGACAAAGTCCTATGCAGTTAAAAGCCCTGATCTGAGGACGAATAAAAACAAAGGATTATGTCTTCTGATTTACCCCAAACATCCGAAAACCACGTTTTTCGGGTGTTTGTCATCAGACTAAGGCCAGCATTATTGCTGGCCTTTCGCATTTCTACGGAACAGGATTCATTGCGGCATGGCGGCGAGTGGGATAATGGCGCCACGATGCTGGATCACCGTGCTGGCGGTGAGATGACCGCGCTGAGCCGCCTGCACGGCATCGCCGCCGGTTAAGCGTACCGCCAGGTAACCCGCGCTGAAAGAGTCCCCGGCCGCCGTGGTATCCACTACTTTTTCTTTCGGCAGCCGTACCGCCGGGATTTCAAATTCGGTGCCTTCGGCGCTGAACACCAGGCAGGCCTCTGCCCCGCGTTTGATCACAATCTCCATTACGCCCAACTGCTGCGTGCGCTGCACCACCTGTTCCACCGGCTGTTTGCCCCACAGCAAATCCTCGTCATCCAGCGTCAGGAAGGCGATATCGGTGCAGGCCAGCACCTCGCGATAAGCCTGCTGCGTTTCTTCCCGGTTTTGCCACAGCCGCGGGCGATAGTTGTTATCGAAAATGACTTTGCCACCGTTGGCGCGGCACTGGCGCAGTAATGCCAGCAGCTTGGTGCGGCTGGCCGCGTCGAGGATCGCCACGCTGATGCCGCTAAGGTATAGATAATCGAAGTGGGCCAGTTGTTCGCATAACGTCTCCGCCTGTGGGCTGGCCAGCCAGTAACGGGCGGCGGCGTCATTGCGCCAGTAATAGAAAGTGCGTTCGCCGGCCTCATCGGTTTCGATCACGTACAGGCCCGGCAGCTTGTTTTCCAGCCGTTGAACCAGGCGCGTATTGACCTTCTCCTGTTGCCAGGCGTGCAGCATCTCATCGCTGAAACTGTCGGTGCCGAGCGCGGTAACGTAATGCACCTGCAGCGTGCTTTCTGCCACCTGGCGGGCAACGTAAACGGCGGTGTTTAGCGTATCGCCGCCAAAGCCGCGGCTAAGGTCCACGCCTTTTTGCGACAGTTCAATCATGCATTCGCCGATCACGGCAAGATTCTGGGTGGTCATAGTCAACGAGCCCTGGCTGAAAGAAGAAGGTGAATGAATGCGAAACCCATCCAGTCTCAAGGCAAGGGGCGAGGGAGTCAACGAAAATAAAACAACGTTTTAATTTAATTATGACGACGATCGGGAAACTGAAAAATTTCCCGATCCGCAGACAAGAGTCCGCCGTTATTTAGCGGCTGCGCGCAGCTCGGTGACGCATTTGCCGCCGATACCCCAGTTGTCGGTTTCTACTTCATCGATGACGACCACGGTGGTGGCCGGATTCTTCCCCAGCGTATCCACCAGCAGTTGTGTCACGCCGGCGATCAGCTGTTTCTTTTGCTCCGCTGTCGCACCTTCACGGGTAATTTTGATATTTACGTAGGGCATGTTTTTTTCCTTGGTTTTTTGTTATCGCTATTCACTGTAGAAGGCTTTTGCCGCCGCTTAAAGTTTTATCGCCTGCTGCCGATAAACCCAGGGAAGCAATCACGCAGACTGAGCGTTTTCATGTCCCTTCGATGGCGATAGTCCCAATGACAACCAAGATGATTTCTGGTCTGCTGGCGCCATTCCTTGCCGTATGCACACATATAAAAGCACAGCATTTTTGGCGGCAATGCCGGCGGCAGTATACTTTTCAGCCGATCTACCGCACCTGTGGCACTCTGCTGGCACTCGAACTGCTGACGGCGGTGTCTCATCCTGACGCACCGGACAAACCGCTGTCGCCGGAGCACTATTTTGCTGCCCTTGACGTGCGCAAGCGCCTGCAGATCATTCAGGAACAGCTGACGCTGCTCCAGCACTGGCAGCCGTTGTTGACCCGTCACGCGTTGATGGTGTCGGTCAATATCGACGGCATTGCATTGCAGGCGCTTCAGCGGCACGACGTGTTGCAACGACAGATTGCCAGCATGCCTTATCTGCGCTTCGAGCTGGTGGAGCACGCGGGAATGGCGTTGAACGGCCCGTTGCAGCAAATTGCCGGGGCCGAGCGGCTGTGGTTGGATGACTTCGGTAGCGGGTTGGCGAATTTCTCCGCCGTCAGTACCTGGCGCTATCAATACATCAAGGTGGCGCGTGAATTGTTCACCCTGCTTAAGCAGACGGAGGATGGCATTCAACTGCTCTCCACGCTGGTCAGAATAATGAACCAGCACAGCGAAGGAGTGATTGTTGAAGGGGTGGAAACCGAGCAGGAATGGCTGCTGGTGCAGCGCTCTGGTGCCCTGGCGGCGCAGGGGTACTACCTTTCCCGTCCGGCCCATTTCGACACTCTGCAAACCTTGCCCAGATTGTTTTCCGTGCCGACTGCCTGATCCTCGTCCCCTAAAGCGTGAACTCTGGCCTATCCTCGGCTAGGCTTGATAACAGTTGCTTATCAATTGTTGGCAAGTTTAGCGTTCAGGGAGCCATTATGACAAAAACAGGAAAGGCGTTCACTTGGGTGGGCGGTATTGTGCTGCTGATCATCGTCGCGTTGGTGATCTTTGCGCTGGCCTTCGACTGGAATCGCCTCAAACCGACCATTAACGACAAGGTGTCTGCCGAATTGCACCGTCCGTTCGCTATCCGTGGCGACTTGGGTGTGGCGTGGACACGTGATAAGGATGAAGGCGGTTGGCGTGCCTGGGTGCCATGGCCGCGTATTCATGCCGAAGATATCGTGCTGGGTAACCCGGAAAATATCCCGGGCGACACTATGGTCCAGTTGCAGCGCGTCGAAGCCAGCATCTCGCCACTGGCATTATTGGGCAAAGAGGTGCTGATCCCGCGTATTTGGCTGAAGCAGCCGAACGCGAGCCTGCGGCGTCTGGCCAATGGCGAGAATAACTGGACCTTTAACCTGGCCGGCGATCCCAATCAGCCCCCGTCCGACTGGACGGTGAACGTTCATGACATCGTATTCGATAAGGGTCAGATTGCTTTTAAAGACGCCACGCTGAAGGCCGATTTCCGCGCTGAGATTGACCCGCTCGGCAAACCTTTGCCGTTCAGCGAAGTGACGGGCAAAAAAGACGCCAGCAAAGCCATCACGCCTGACTATGTTTTCGGTTGGAAGGTGAAGGGGACCTATAACGGTGAGCCGCTGGCGGGCAGCGGCAAGATCGGCGGTATGCTGTCGTTACAAAGTGCCGACTCGCCATTCCCGCTGCAGGCAGATGTGCGTTCCGGCTCAACCCGGGTGGTGGTAGCAGGTACGCTGTCCGACCCGATGAACCTCGGCGGGCTGGACTTGCAGCTTAAATTCTCCGGTGACAGCCTGGGGAATCTGTATGGCCTTACCGGCGTGCTGCTGCCGAATACTCCGCCTTACTCCACCGATGGTCACCTGAGTGCTCGCCTGCACGAGAAAGGCGGGGCCGTATTCCAGTACCAAAAATTCGACGGCAAAATCGGCGACAGCGATATTCACGGTGATTTGACCTATGTCGCCAGCAAGCCCCGGCCGAAGCTAAGCGGTGAGGTACTGTCGAAGCAGCTGCGCTTCGCCGATCTGGCGCCGTTGATTGGCGCGGACTCCAACACCGAAAAAGCCGGACGCGGCGAAAAAAGCCGTCAGCCGGCCGGCAAGGTGCTGCCGGTAGAAAAGTTTGAAACCCAAAGCTGGAAGGTGATGGATGCGGACGTCAAATTCACCGCCAAGCGCATTGAGCACGGCAGCTCGTTGCCGCTGAGCGACCTCTATACCCATCTGCAGTTGAACAACGGCGCCATCCTGATGGACCCGCTGCGGTTCGGCGTGGCGGGCGGCAATCTTAACGCCACCCTGCGCCTCGACGGCAGCAAGAATCCGATGCAGGGTCGGGTGGATATGCACGCGCGGAAATTCCAGCTCAAGCAGCTGTTGCCAAACGTGGGATCGATGAAACGTAGCCTGGGGCAGCTGAACGGCGATGCCAAACTCACCGGCACGGGCAACTCGGTGGCGGACTTGCTGGCGACCAGCAGCGGCGATCTGCGGATGGTGATTAATAATGGGGTTATCAGCCGTAGCCTGATGGAAATTCTCGGGCTCAACGTCGGTAACTATCTGGTAGCGCAGCTTTTTGGCGACGACGTTGTGGGCATTAACTGTGCGGCGGCGGACATCGGGATCAGCACCGGTGTGGCGGCACCGCGGCTGTTTGTGTTCGATACCGAGAACGCGATTATCAATATCAGCGGCAATACCAATCTGGCCACGGAGCGGCTGGACCTGTCCATCGATCCGGAAAGTAAGGGGATGCGCGTGATGACGCTGCGTTCGCCGCTGTATGTGAAAGGCACCTTCGCACATCCGGACGCTGGGGTGAAGGCTGGTCCGCTGATTGCGCGCGGTGCGGCTGCGGTAGCGCTGGGCGTGGTGTTGACGCCGGCAGCGGCATTGTTGGCGCTGGTTTCGCCGAGCGAAGGTGGTGAGGAAAACCAGTGCGGACAAATTCTGCAGCAGATGAAGAAGAAAAAATGACCGTTAATGGCCCGCACTGCGGGCCATTTTTATTGCAGAACCCGGCAGTCGTGATCCTGAATTTCTTCCGCCGAGGCCAGGGTAAACGGCAGCAAACTGCGCTCGGTGGCCAGCAGCAGGAAGTCGCCGCCCGGCAAAGCGGTCATTGCCAGGCCAAAACTGCCCATACGGCCTTCGGATCGTGGTACCCCTTCTGCCAGCAGGCGGAAAGCCCCCTGTTTTTTCAGATCACTAGCGGTGACCTTACGTACCAGATAGTCGTGCCCCAGCAAGCCGCCGGGCATGGGTTCCCACTGTTCACTGTATTCTGTCGCATATCGCGCCAACTGCGTTTTTACCGCCGGTAACAGGCAGGAGATATGAATATGCAACTGATTCTGCGTTCGGCCATATTGCGAGTTAATCGCCAGCGAAATATCGGCGTCATCAATCTCTTTGCCGTATTTATCCGCCATAAAATGCCGTACGGCCCAGGCTTGCTCAAAGAAGTTTGGGGTGGTGGCTTCCAGCACCTGCGGGCTTTCAATGCCGGTGATTTTGGCCGTTGGCATCAGTAAATACTGCAGTGGCCCGTTGCGATCCTTAAACACCACAAAACCGGCCTGTGGGTCGACCTGCGCGCAAGGTGCAGGGTTGTTATGCGTTTGTTGGTTTGGCAGGCACTGCTGGCTGACGATACGCCATAGCGCGTTTGAATTGGAGGGTATTAGCCAGAACCAGCCAGCCAGCGCAATGGCGATCACCACCAATGGCACAACGTACCAAAACAGTCTGCGGCGCAGAGACATTATTGATTTCCATTTCTGTCAAAGAGGAAGCGTTCAGCATAGTCCGATTTTATGACAGGAGACAATACGGGAAGTGCGGCCCGCCTGATGGGGGCCGCGTAAGCGGGGTTACAGCGACTTGTCTCGGGTCTCTTTCATCAACAACAGGGCGATCAGCGTCAGGCTGGCCATGGCCGCCAGGTACAGACCGACATAGAACAGGCCGTAGTGCGTTGCCAACCAGGTGGCGATATAAGGCGCTACCGCGGCCCCGAGGATTGACGCGACGTTATAGGAGAAGGATGCGCCGGTATAGCGCACCTCCGTCGGGAACAGCTCCGGCAGCAGCGCGCCCATCGGGCCGAAGGTCAGCCCCATGATGCTCAGGCCGCACAGCAGGAAGCCCATCACCAGCGCCTGGTTTCCGGAACCCAGCATGCTAGGGAACAGGAAAGCGAAGGCGATCATCAGCAGAGTAATGACGATCATGGTCTTGCGACGGCCAAAGGCGTCAGCCAGCAGACCGGCAATCGGTACCATAACGCCAAAGCCGATCACCGCCACCATCAACATCCACAGGAAGCTGTTGCGCGAATAGCCCAACCCCAGCGGCTGCGGCGTGGTGCCGTAGGTCATCGAGTAGACCGTCATCAGGTAGAACAGCGTATAGGTTGCCAGCATGATGAAGGTGCCGAGGATCGTCACCTTCAGGTGCTTGCTGAGCAGGGTGCCGAGCGGAATTTTCACCTGCTTGCCGGCTTTTGCCACCTTGGCGAATACCGGTGTTTCATGCAGTGACACTCGTACGTACAGCCCGATCAGCACCAGCGCGGCGGACAGAATGAACGGCACGCGCCAGCCCCATTCCATAAACTGCTGGTCAGTCAGCAACCAGGAGAGCAGCAGGAAGGTCCCGTTGGCGAAGAAGAAGCCGATAGGCGCGCCCAGCTGCGGGAAGGAACCGTACAGCGCCCGTTTTCTGGCCGGGGCATTCTCGGTGGCCAGTAAGGCTGCGCCGCCCCATTCCCCGCCCAGGCCCAGACCCTGACCGAAGCGCGCCAGCGCCAGCAGGATTGGCGCGAAGATACCAATGGTTTCGTAGCTTGGCAGCAGGCCGATCAGCACGGTGGAAATCCCCATGGTCAGCAGTGAGGCGACCAGGGTCACCTTACGCCCAACGCGATCGCCGAAGTGGCCGAACAGCGCCGAACCAATAGGGCGCGCAACGAAAGCGACGGCGAAAGTGGCCAGCGACTGCAGCGTGGCGGTGGTGGGATCGCCCTGTGGGAAGAAGATATGCGGGAAAACGATCACCGCAGCGGTGGCGTAAATGTAAAAATCGAAAAACTCGATAGCGGTCCCGACCAGCGAGGCGACAATCACTTTTCCGCGTGAGTTAACCGGTGTTGACGCGTCGTCGGCGTCCAGAGTTGGTGCGATGGAGGCTTGCATAATATTTCTTATATTTTGAATTTGTAAAAATCCATCTTAGTCACAGCAAAATGCCTTTTCAATGACGAAACTTTGTACAATGCGGCGATTAACCGGTTAAAAAGCTTAATGTTTCATCACTGCGTTTCTGCATAGATTTTAACGTTGCCAAATGAATGATTCGCAGACTGAACATCTGTAAAAGGTGAAAAGAAAAGTTAGGCTGTAGTTTGTTATGCTGGTTTTGGCAGGGGAGTGGGTTTCTTATTGGTTTTATATGCTGGTTTAATTGCTTAAATGCAAAATAAAAAACCGGCCACAGGAAAGTGGCCGGTATGATTGCGTTGATTTACGGCGCGGATTGTTCTGAGGTTGGCAGGGTTTTATCCTCTTTATATTGCGCGGTGGCGATCCAGGCGGCGCAAAACAGCGTCAGTCTGGCGAAGAAATAGAAAAACGCCATCAGCCCAATCACCGAACCAAAGGCTGCCCCGGAAGGGGATTTAGCCACCTGTGGCAGCGTCATGGTCATCACAAACTTAATCACTTCGAAACCGATAGCGGCAAGCAGCGTGCCCCGCAGCAACGCCTTTTTCTTCGGCTTATGCCGTGGCAGCATCCAGAAGATCCACAAAAACAGCAGGTAGTTGGCAAAGATGGAGATCGACAGCGCAATCAGCGTCATGGCCGGCCGCAGCCATTCTATGCCTTCCAGACCCAGCGCCTGCACGATCGCCGCCTGCGCCGAACCGGCAATGGAGGTCAACGTCAGGGTGATAATCAGCGCCACCACCAGACCGGTGAGCGAGATAAAATCGCGGGTGTATTTGAAATAGATTTTTTCCTGATCCTGCGGATTGCGCTCCCAGACGTCACGCGACTGTGCACGGATCGCCTCTCGCAGGTTGCCCATCCAACTGATCCCCGAATACAGCGCCAACGCCAGGCCGGTCAGCCCCACGGTGGTACGTTGCTGAATGGCGGTATTGACGGTGTTTTTCAGCGTGCCGGCCAGGGTCGGATCGCTGATGCTGCCGACGATTTTATTGATCAGCCCGGTTAGCAGGTCCGGATTGGATGCCAACACAAAACCGACGGCGGCAAATGACACCATCAGAATCGGGATCAGCGAAAGAAACGAGAAATAGGTGATGGCAGCGCCGAATTGGCTGCCCAGGCGATCGTTAAAGCGCTCGGTGGCGCGCAGCAGGTGAGCGATGCTTGGCCAGGCCTTGATGCGTTCGACCAGGCGTGAAAATCCGGAAATGCGCCGGTCAAGGGTCTGGTGGCCGGTCTTGATGTCGATCAGCGGTTTTTGCGGCGCTTCACTGTTGGGCTGACGGGGGTCTTTATCTGATCCTGTAGGCATTACGTCACGATATCCTTAACGATAAATAGGCTGTCTCAATGTTGATTATAGCCAAAAGGCTCGCCGTTTTGGCCGCCGGGGCCGGTAACCGGCTAATTTGTGAGCTTAGCGCGTTCACTCCCCCGGTGAAATGTTGCAGCCTGCCGATGGGTAAAATTCTTATGTCAGCCGCGTTCCAGCGCGGTTTTTTTCATTCTCCGACCTTCAATTTTTATCTGTTTCATCACCAAGAAAGCGTTTACTCATGATGTGGCGCGACGGTTTACCAGTCGCCGCGCAACTGCAGCCGTAGGGGCTGGAACGGTTTCAACTGTTAACACGAGAGAAAATGGAAGGTCATATGAAATTACTTAATCACCCCACCTGTCGCCCGTTTACCGAAGCGGGCAATTTGACCCAGATATCCGCCTACTATGAGGAGGAACGGCACATCATGTGGATGCTGCTGCGTGCTGAACCGCGCCCTTGCTTCAATCAGGCGTTAATCGAAGACATCATGACGCTGGCGCAGGCAGCAAAAGAGTCTTCATTGCAGTTTGATTTTTGGGTCACCGGATCGCTGGTGCCCAATATGTTCAACGTCGGTGGCGATCTGCAGTTCTTTGCCGAGGCCATTAAAAACCGCAAGCGCGAGGCGATGATGGCTTACGCACGTGCCTGCATTGACTGCGTGCATGCGGCGGCGCGCGGGTTTGATACCGGTGCGGTCAGCATTGCGATGGTGGAGGGCAGCGCCCTGGGGGGCGGCTTCGAAGCGGCGTTGGCGCATCATTTCGTGCTGGCACAGAACAACGCGCGGATGGGTTTTCCGGAAATTGCGTTCAACCTGTTCCCCGGCATGGGGGGATATTCGCTGGTGGCACGCAAGGCAGGTATGCGCCTGGCGGAAGAGCTGATCTGGGGGGGCGAGTCGCACACCGCGGAATGGTTTGAAAGCCGTGGCCTGGTCGATCAGTTGTTCCAGCCCGGCGATGCTTATGTGGCGACCCGCACCTTCATCGATACCATCCGGCCCAAATTGAACGGGATGCGCGCCATGCTACGCGCCCGTCAGCGGGTGCTGCAGCTCACGCGTTCGGAGCTGATGGATATTACCGAGGATTGGGTGCATTCGGCCTTCACCATCGAGGAGAAAGATCGTGCCTATATCGAGCGTCTGGTTATGCTACAAGACCGCCACACGCTAAACCTGCGTCGTGCAGGCTAACATTACCTGGCCCGCATCAGGCTGAGGAGGGATGCGGGCAATAAGATTGCAGCCAATGTTCCAACTGGTCCGGGAGCATTGGCCGCGCAAACAGAAATCCTTGTTTCTCATCCACACCGACTTCATCCAGAAACTGATTTTCGCTTTCGGTCTCTACACCTTCGGCAATCACCCGGAACCTGAGCGCTTCGGCCGCCGCGACGATGGCGCGCACCAGCGACTGCGAAACCGGATTGCAATTCACCCCGCGCACGAAGCTTTTATCCAGCTTGATGGCATCCAGCGGAATGCGGGCCAACTGGGCCAAAGAAGAGTAACCGGTGCCAAAATCATCGAGATGCACCTGCGCCCCCAGATCGCGTAACCGCGTGATCACTTCGCGGGCACGTTTTTCATCCTCAATCAGGCTGCTTTCCGTGAGTTCGAAGTCGAGCAGGCAGGGGGCCAGGTGATTGCACTGCAATACCTGAGCGAGATCTTCAACGATGGAATCATCAACCAACTGCCGTGCGGAAAGATTCACTGCCACCCGCAGATTCAAGCCCTGTCGTTGCCACTGTGCGGCCTGTCTGGCGGCGGTTTGCAGCACCCAGCGCCCGAGTGGGCCTATCAGACCGGATTCTTCGGCATAAGAAATAAACTGCAACGGTGGGATCAGGCCGCGCTCGGGTGAATCCCAACGCACCAAAGCTTCTACGCTGCACACCTTGCCGCTGAGCGCCTCGATTTTGGGCTGGTAGTACACCACCAGTTGATCTTGTTCCAGCCCTTTTCGCAGGTTGGTATCCAGCCACATGTATTCCGCGACGCGTTTGTTCATTTCCGGCGAGAACACGGTATAGGTGCGTTTGCCGTGCTCTTTGGCGACGTACATGGCGGTATCAGCACTGCGGATCAGGCTGTCGAGATCGTTACCATGTTCGGGGCATAGCGCAATGCCAATCGAACAGCCGGTATAGACCTCGATAAGGCCGATACGAAAGGGGGTCTTCAAGCGGTCGATAATGCGCTGTGCCAGCCGTTGCAGCATCTCGCGATCGGCCTGCTGGGCAAGCACCAGAAACTCATCGCCCCCCAGGCGAGCCAGGGTTTGGTCTGGTGCGAGACAGCCAAGCACCGCCAACGACACCTCCACCAATAAACGGTCGCCGAACATATGGCCGTAAGCGTCATTAACTTTCTTAAAGTTGTCGAGATCGAGATACACCAGACCGACATGATTGCCGTCGCGTGCGGTGATTGCCTGGGTGATTTTGTCCTGAATGGCATTGCGATTGGGCAGGCCGGTAATAATGTCGGTATTGGCCAATACCCGCAGTCGTTCCTGAGCGCGACGCTCTTCGGTGATGTCGGTGCCGGAGCAAATCAGGAACACCTCATTTTTACCGCTGCCGCTGTGGACGAACTTGTTGCGAAACAAGAACAGCCGTTCCCCCTTCACCGTTTTGATCCAACGTTCCACCTCATAGGATGATCCGTTGCGAAAAAAACCGGCGATGTTTCGCCGCGATGCCGCCGCTTCTTCCGGGCTCATAAACAGCTGAAAGACGTTTTTACCAATAACATCATGTTCGTGCAGGCCGGTGTACTCTTCGCTCAGTCGGTTAAAGCGCTGAATACGACCGTGCTGGTCAACAATCACAATCACCGAATTGGCTTCTGACACCACCTGTTCGGCAAAAGACAGGCCGTGTACCAGATCGCGGGCGACCGATTGGGTGTCGCTGAAGGCCGAGGCGGTACCCGCCCATTCCTGATTATTGATCCTGCGCCCGACCAGATGCAGATGTATCGGCTCACCCCCCAGCGTGATGGTGATATCAAGGCTGGCGGTAATGCCGGTCAGACGGCGGATTTTGGCTGCCTGCATGGCGCTGAGCGCCACGGCCATATGGGTTTTTCCTTTCACTGCCGACAGCGCCAGGGCATTGCTGTCAAACGCCAACCGCCAATATGGGCTGTTGGTGCCGAAGTGGGCATTAAGAAGCATAGGGCCTTGGTCTGCGAACATGATGATTCCTCAAAATGGCACGACAGCCAGCCTGTGCGATGGGCACAGCAGCAAATTCTGGCTCGGTAGTGGCCGTAGTGCACGTATCTCCATCATATAACACGTTTTTCACGGGCAGAGGATGAAACTATTATATAACCAATAATTAGTTTTGCAGTGTAAACGTCGCGTTGCCGCCGCTGCAGAAGGCTGCGTTGCGCGCCGGATCCTGACGATCTCACTGGGAGTGGATACAATCTTAAGTGTAAGTGAGAACCTGCGCTTTCGAGAGATTCGTACGATTGCTGCTTTCGATGCCGTCGTCATCTTGTTGCAGGACGGTTGCAGTGGATAAGCCTAAATTATAATAAAGACGGGCATTGACAGGAATAACCCCATCGGGGGGAAAGCAAAATCAGGTGATCGTCAGGCCAGGGGAAACCAAAATTTCCAGATAATAAACAACATCTCCATAATTCATTCATTATTGTCGAATAAACCTGTTTCGGGCTTTAATAAATTTACACACCATCGCATTACTATATGTTTATCGGCCTATTATTATCTCCGACGAAAGATGAGCCTGTTCACGTACAGCGCTCCTGATGAAGAATAATTTTAAGGAAATGATCATGCGTAAACTGACCGCTTTATTTGTCGCTTCTACTCTGGCTCTGGGTTCTGCTTCCATGGCTTTCGCTGCAGATACGACAGCGGCACCTGCGACGACAGATGCCACTCCGATGAAAATGATGCACCACAAAGGTGAGGGTAAAGGCGGGCCATTCGCCGGTCTGAACCTGACTGAACAGCAGCGCCAACAAATGCGCGATATCATGAAAGAGTCGCATCAGAAACGCGGTGCGGGCATGAAAGAGGAGCGTCAGGCCTTGCATAGCCTGGTCGCCTCCGACAGCTTCGATGAAGCCAAAGCGAAAGCCCAAATTGACGCCATCAGCAAAACTCAGTCCGAGCATATGCTGGAGCGCGCCAAAGCTGAAAATAAAATGTACAACCTGCTGACCCCAGAGCAGAAAAAACAATACAATGAGAATTATCAGAAACGCGAACAGAAAATGATGGACCACATGAATAACATGAAGTCGAAAATGACGACTGAACAGAAATAATTTCATGCGGTAAGTAAAAAGGGCCAGATTAATTCTCTGGCCCTTTTTTTGGATTAAAGAACTTTTCCGTTGATAAGGCCCGTGGAAGAAACTCATTCGGCACGCCAGTAACCGAGCGGAATTGTTCGATCACGATCTGGGCAAAACGCGGATCATTAATATGATAAGCGGTTTTTACCAACACATCTTTTGCTGGTGGGCCGCACAGTGGCTCCCGGCGTATCGATAAAAGCGGCCAGCGCCTGTGGATCCCGAAACGGCTGCCGCGGCGCGTCCAATGTGGGTACACCGCCACCCGGGATCATGAAGCGCACTTCGCCTGTGCAGGCATTCATTACTGGCGAAAGTCATTATTCCGCAGGCTGAAGAAGATGCGATGAACAGCAAAAAACCGTTAGCATGATAATCCAATTTTCAATGGTCTGCTCCGTGTAAACCAGCATATTTCACTGAGTGAATATTGATAATTCTTATAATTAAAAGAAATAATAAACGCATTTTATGCTTTTTTTTAATGGTCGACGGAGGCGAGTTTGTCGGCTTTTGTTATTTGATTTATTTCTATTTATCATTTAATTAGCTTTTCATCTCGCCAGGAGGGGCTCATTCTTCTCGCCCGTTTTCGGTCATTCAAAATCCTTATGTCTTTCCTTCCTTTTTTCTAACAATGACGTTCCCCCGTTAGGCGTTTGCCTTATTGACCCATAAGGCGCGCTTGAGATTGTTGTGCTTTATTTATTTGGTGTTACGAAACTGTTACACAAAAAACCAATAAAACATTTGCAAACAACAATGGACGGTATCTGGGATGGAAAATAAACGTAGAGGAGTCAAGCCTGTTCAGGCGGCCTTCGGCTGGCCTGAAATTGGTGTTAGCCGCGCCCAGTGGAGCGCGATGCTTTTTTGCCTGGCAACCATCGGTGGGGCGCAGGCTGCGCCCTATGTAGAGAACGGAAAGCAGGGCGATCCCGCCAGTTGGCGCAGTAAGGAATTTAATGCCGAATGGGGGCTGGGGGCCATCCACGCCGATCAGGCCTACGCCGCCGGTTATACCGGAAAAGGCGTTAAGCTCGGTATTTTCGATCAGCCGGTATATGCCAAACACCCGGAGTTCGGCAGTCAGGACAAAGTGATCAACCTGGTCACGACGGGGATTCGCGAATATACCGACCCCTATATCCCGGTGAAGAAAGGCGATGCATTTCGCTATGACGGCACGCCAAGCGTGGATTCCGACGGCACTCTCGGCTCGCACGGGACCCACGTAGGCGGCATCGCCGCCGGTAACCGCGACGGCGGCGAGATGCACGGTGTGGCATTTAACGCGCAAATCATCAGTGCCGAAAACGGGGATCCGGGGCCGGAAGACGGCATCATTCTCGGCAACGATGGCGCGGTATATCAGGCAGGTTGGAATGCGTTGATCGCCAGCGGTGCGCGCATCATCAACAACAGCTGGGGTATCGGCATTACCGAGAAATTTGATCAGGGTGGCAAGGATCCAGCCTATCCGCATTTCACCCTTGCCGACGCGCAGAAACAGTTCGACCAAATCAAACAGATCCTCGGTACTAAAGCCGGTGGTGCTTATCAGGGGGCGATCGATGCGGCGCGCAGCGGCATTGTCACCATCTTTGCCGCCGGTAACGATTACAACCTGAATAACCCGGACGCGATGGCCGGTTTGGCCTATTTCGTGCCGGAGATCGCGCCGAATTGGCTGTCGGTCGCCAGCCTGCAGGATCCGAATAACACCGGTGATTACAGCATCAGCAGCTTCTCCTCCCGCTGTGGCTATACCGCCAGCTTCTGTGTTTCCGCTCCGGGCAGCAAGGTGTACAGCTCGATTATCGAAGGCAACAGCGTAGATAACCTGACCACCGGCTATGCCAAATACAGCGGAACCTCAATGGCCGCACCGCACGTGGCAGGCAGCATTGCAGTGCTGATGGAACGCTTCCCCTATATGACCGGCGCACAGGTGGCTTCGGTGTTGAAGACCACCACGGTTGATATGGGCGCGCCGGGCATCGATGCGCTTTACGGCTGGGGGATGATTGATTTGGGCAAAGCGATCCACGGCCCGGGGATGTTTGTCACCGAACAGGATATCCCGGAGGAGTTCCGCGTGAGCGGTGCCTACGGCCCGGAGCAATTTGTGGTGAATCTGCCAGGCATCGGTGCAGTACTGGACAAAGGCAAACCTACCGAGCGTGTGTGTGACGATATTCATTGCGGGTTGGATGTCTGGAGCAACGATATTTCCGGCCATGGCGGCCTGACCAAATTGGGCATCGGCACACTGGTGCTGACCGGCAATAACCGCTACGCAGGGCCAACCCTGGTCAATCAAGGCCTGCTGGCGGTAAATGGTTCGGTGACTTCGGACGTGACGGTGCAAAGCGCCGGCGTGCTGGGCGGTTCCGGTACGCTAGGGTCGTTAACTGCCCGTAGCGGCGGTACCGTGGCGCCGGGCAATTCGATCGGCACGCTGAACGTGACTCGTGACGTCAGCTTCGAACCAGGCTCCCGTTACGCGGTGGAAGTGGCAGCGAACGGCCAGAGCGATCGGATCCAAAGTAACGGATCGGCAACGATCGGCGGCGGTGAGGTGGCGGTGTTGCAAGAAAAAAACGTCAATCTGCTTTCGCAGGGCAACGCAGGCAGTCTGATCGGCCGGCAGTTCAACATTCTCACCGCCCAGCAGGGTATCAGTGGGCAGTTTACCTCCACATCTACCTTCTCTCCCTTCCTGGGGGCCGAACTGACCTACCAGCCGAATCAGGTAACGCTCAACGTCGGCCGTAATGACACCAGTTTCGCCAGCGTGGCAGCAACGCAGAACGAGCGGGCGGTGGCGGCAGCGGCAGATGCGCTGGCGGCGGGCAATCCGGTGTTTGAAAGCATCCTCAACGCCGGTTCGACGGGGGAAGCGCGGCAGGCGTTCCGCCAGCTGTCGGGGCAGATCCACGCGGATATCGCTTCGGCACAGGTCAACGACAGCCGCTACCTGCGCGACGCGCTGAACGGCCGTTTGCGTCAGGCGGAAGGGCTGGCGACCTCGCCGGATATCAAGGCTGACGACGACGGTGGCGCCTGGGTGCAGCTGCTGGGGGCCTGGGACCACGCGTCGGGCGATGCCAACGCCACGGGCTATCAGGCATCCACCTACGGCGTGCTGGTGGGGCTGGACTCGCCGCTGGCGGACGAATGGCGGTTAGGGGTCGCGACCGGTTATACCCGCACCTCGCTGGACGGCGGTTATGGCTCGGATGCTGACAGCGACAACTACCACCTGGCGGTGTACGGCGGCAAACAGTTCGGTGAACTGGCGCTGCGTGCCGGCGGGGGTTACACCTGGCACCGTTTCGATACCTCACGCTCGGTGAACTACGGCATGCAGTCAGATCGCGAAACCGCGAAGTACAGTGCGCGCACCGAGCAGGTGTTCGCCGAAGCGGGATACAGCATAAAAGCGGCCTGGGTGAATCTGGAGCCGTTCGCCAACCTGGCGTACATCAACTTCCAGAACAACGGCATCGCGGAAGACGGTGGGGCAGCGGCGCTGCACGGTGACAAACAACACACCGACGCGACGGTCTCGACGCTGGGGCTGCGTGCGGACACCGAGTGGCAGGCGAGCAAAACCACTGCGGTGGCGCTGCGCAGCGAGCTGGGTTGGCAGCATCAGTACGGCGATCTGGATCGCGGTACCGGGCTGAAGTTCAACGGCGGCAGCTCACCGTTCGTGGTGAACAGCGTGTCGGCGTCGCGTGACGGTGCGGTGCTGAAAGCCAGTGCGGAAGTGGCGGTGAACAAGAACGCCACGCTGTCGCTGGGCTATGGCGGGCTGCTGTCGCAAAACTACCAGGACAACAGCGTTAACGCCGGTTTTACCTGGCATTTCTGATCTTAAAAAACAAACGGAACAACCGTCCCGCTGGGGCGGTTTTTACCAAAAACAACAAGGGATAAGGGAATGAAGCAATCTGCAGGAAACAACAAACCGGCATTGGCGCCGACATGGAAACTGAACGCCCTGTTATGCGCGTTGTTGGCCGCCGGTGGTGCACAGGCCGCGACCTATACCGAAGGGGGGAGGAGCGGCGATCCGGCCAGTTGGCGCAGCAATGAATTCAATGCTAACTGGGGGTTGGGGGCTATCCATGCCGACGAGGCTTACGCGGCAGGTTATACCGGCAAAGGGCAAAAGGTGGGGATCTTCGATACCCCGGTGAACCAGCATCCGGAATTTGCCGGTGACGGCAAGCTGACTAACGTTGTCACCGAAGGCTATCGCGCCTATACCGATCCGCATCGTGAGGGGATTAAGGCCGGCGATCGCTTTTACTTTGACGGTACTTTCCATTTTTACAGTGGTTCACAGGGGCAGTTAAGTAACCACGGCGTCCATGTTGCCGGTATAAGCGGTGCCAACCGTGACGGCACCGGCATGCACGGCGTCGCCTTTGATTCGCAAATCATCAGCGTCGATAACGACAATGACGGCCCGGCCTACGGTGAGTTCCTCGGGCTGGATGGCAGCGTGACCAACGCGGGCTGGCAGGCGATGATCAACAACGGCGTGCGGGTGATCAACAACAGTTGGGGCGTCAGCATTCCGGATTTTCTTTCGGATAATGGCAAGAAACCCGATGCGCTGCATTTCGAGCTGAAAGACGCGCAGGAACAGTTTGATCAGGTGAAACCCTTGCTGGGCAGCCTGGCGGGGGCGGGTTATCAGGGGGCTATCGATGCGGCACGTAAAAATATTCTGGTGTTGTTCGCCGCCGGTAACGACGGCAACTACAACCAACCGGATGTGATCAGCGGCCTGGCCTATTTTGTGCCGGATATTGCGCCTAACTGGCTGTCGGTTGCCAGCGTCGCGCAGGATGACGCCTCCACCAACAGCGTGCCTTACACCATCAGCAGCTTCTCTTCGCGTTGCGGCTATACCGCCAGCTTCTGCGTCTCCTCGCCGGGCAGTAAAATCTACAGCACGGTAGCCAACGGTTCAGATCCGAACCAGTTGGTCTCCGACTATGGCAATAAAAACGGTACCTCAATGGCGACGCCGCACGTGACCGGCGCAGTCGCCGTATTGCTGCAGCGTTTCCCGTACATGACGTCGGCGCAAATTGCCGATGTGCTTAAAACGACCGCGACCGATATGGGGGCTCCGGGCATCGATGCCTTGTATGGCTGGGGGATGATCAATCTGGGCAAGGCGATTAACGGTCCGGGCATGTTCTATACCGTCGATGATATCCCCGAGGAGTTTCGTATTCCGGACCCGACGGGCGTGGCTTATGGCTCGTCGCAATTTGTCGCCAATATTCCTGGCATGGGGGCGATCATCGATGAGGGTACGTTGCATGCCAGAGTCTGCGATGACTACCACTGCTCGCTTGAAGTGTATTCCAACGATATTTCCGGTCATGCTGGCCTGACCAAAGTGGGCCAGGGGGCGTTGGTACTGACCGGTAACAACACCTACTCCGGCCCGACGTGGGTCAATACCGGCCTGCTGGCGGTAAATGGTTCGGTAACTTCGGACGTGACGGTACAAAGCGCCGGCGTGCTGGGCGGTTCCGGTACGCTAGGGTCGTTGACCGCGCGCAGCGGCGGTACCGTGGCGCCGGGCAATTCGATCGGCACGCTGAACGTGACTCGTGACGTCAGCTTCGAACCAGGCTCCCGTTACGCGGTGGAAGTGGCAGCGAACGGCCAAAGCGATCGGATCCAAAGTAACGGATCGGCAACGATCGGCGGCGGTGAAGTGACGGTATCGCTGGAAAACAGCAGCAACCTGCTGTCGCAAAACGAGGTTCGCAGCCTGCTGGGTCAGCAGTACAACATTCTGACCGCCCAGCAGGGTGTTCGCGGGCAGTTTGACTCTGTGGCGCCGAACTACCTGTTCTTGGGCACCGGGCTGACCTATCAGCCGAATCAGGTAACGCTTAACGTCGGCCGTAATGACACCAGCTTCGCCAGCGTGGCAGCAACGCAGAACGAGCGGGCGGTGGCGGCGGCGGCAGATGCGCTGGCGGCGGGTAATCCGGTGTTTGAAAGCATCCTCAACGCCGGTTCGGCGGGGGAAGCGCGGCAGGCGTTCCGCCAGCTGTCGGGGCAGATCCACGCGGATATCGCTTCGGCACAGGTCAACGACAGCCGCTACCTGCGCGACGCGCTGAACGGCCGTTTGCGTCAGGCGGAAGGGCTGGCGACCTCGCCGGACATCAAGGCTGACGACGACGGTGGCGCCTGGGCGCAACTGCTGGGGGCCTGGGACCACGCGTCGGGCGATGCCAATGCCACGGGCTATCAGGCATCCACCTACGGCGTGCTGGTGGGGCTGGACTCGGCGCTGGCGGATGAATGGCGGTTAGGGGTCGCAACCGGTTATACCCGCACTTCGCTGGACGGCGGTTATGGCTCGAATGCTGACAGCGACAACTACCACCTGGCGGTGTACGGCGGCAAACAGTTCGGTGAACTGGCGCTGCGTGCCGGTGGGGGTTACACCTGGCACCGTTTCGATACCTCACGCTCGGTGAACTACGGCATGCAGTCAGATCGCGAAACCGCGAAGTACAGCGCGCGCACCGAGCAGGTGTTCGCCGAAGCGGGATACAGCATAAAAGCGGCCTGGGTGAATCTGGAGCCGTTCGCCAATCTGGCGTACATCAACTTCCAGAACAACGGCATCGCGGAAGACGGTGGGGCGGCGGCGCTGCACGGTGACAAACAACACACCGACGCGACGGTCTCGACGCTGGGGCTGCGTGCGGACACCGAGTGGCAGGCGAGCAAAACCACTGCGGTGGCGCTGCGCAGCGAGCTGGGTTGGCAGCATCAGTACGGCGATCTGGATCGCGGTACCGGGCTGAAGTTCAACGGCGGCAGCTCACCGTTCGTGGTGAACAGCGTGTCGGCGTCGCGTGACGGTGCGGTGCTGAAAGCCAGTGCGGAAGTGGCGGTGAACAAGAACGCCACGCTGTCGCTGGGCTACGGCGGGCTGCTGTCGCAAAACTATCAGGACAACAGCGTTAACGCCGGTTTTACCTGGAAGTTCTGATCCAACACATTTCACTTTCGAATTTAAACCCACAGGGCCAGCTTGCTGGCCCTATTTTTTTGCATGGTTTCCCCGCAGGCGGCGGTGTGGAGCGGCAGGGTTAAGGTAAAAATAAGGCAAGAAAAAACCGAGACCCTTGCGGATCTCGGTTCAAATGCGGGTAAAACAGATTAGCGCTACGGCTCAAGTTTCGGTGAGGGTCTGTTGCATACATTCTCTCAGTACAGCAACCGAAATGAGCTTTCCCTGGTGTTATTGTGATTATTGGTGATGCGATTTCACTATTGTTATATTTTTATTGTGGTGTTGCTGTGTGTCTCTTCTGATACCATGTTTGACTATATAATGTGGTATGTCAAGCAATGTTTAGATAATACATTGTACCATATACCAGTTTTAGATCGCTTTTTTGCACGGCAAGTATGAAAACGACTGAAAAAACAGCAAAAAAAATCGAAGGAAAAAATGGATAACAATCATCAGAAATTCGATTCACAGTCGATTGCAAACCGGGTCAGGGAACTGTTTGTACATTATGGGATTGGTAAGCGGCAGCATGCCAAGGAACTCAGCCGTATTCTGGATCTGAGTTTTTCGCATGCGCATCGCAAGCTGAAAGGGCAAAGTCCCTGGATTCTGGAGCAGATTAACGACGTCGCGGCGGCATTAGGGGAAACGCCAGCTGCGATCGTAGATACCGGTGCTGAACATGACGTCTCCGCGCAAACTATTGCACGTGATGCCATCTTTTACGTGGGCGGGGCGGAATTAGCCTGCGTCGGTTATATCGGCCATGAGCTGATTGGCGGGCGGACTGCGGAATATGTCGCACTGCAGCAGGCTGGGCAATGGGGCATTTATCGCGCGGATGATGCACCGCAAGGGCAACGCTATTGTGTGGAACTGATAGAGGTTCGCCCCGCAGCCGTCGAAGACGAGCGTTTGAGCATTGCGGTGCTCGATGATTCGCATCTGGCGGCCGATGAGCTGACCAAATACCTAAACGGGCGCGGTTTCCATGCCGTGGCATTTTACGACGTCAGCAGCTTTTGTCAGGCACTGCAGCAAAGTCTGTTCGATGGTTACGTGGTCGACTGGTTGATCGGTCAGGAAACGGCAGATCGCTGTATTGAAACCATCCGCGCGTCGGATAACCCAGACGCGCCGGTTTTAGTGCTGACCGGTCAGTTGGGTACCGACCAGCGGGAGTCTGAAATCGCCAGGGCGATGCGTGACTATGATGTGCTGGGCCCTTATGAAAAACCCGTGCGGCTCCACGTTATCGAAGCCGCACTGTTGCGGTGCTTCAACCTTTAGCGGCGAGCAGTGAAGCCAGTGCGGATGACAAGGCGTCCAGCCGAACCGGTTTCATTAAATAGTTGTCGAACAGCGCCCGCTGTTCGACAGACAGTTGCTCCGGGGTGTAGGCGCTGATGCCGATAATCGGGATATGGCGGTTGGGGCCACGTTGGTCACGCAGTTTTTTAGCCAGTGCGGCCCCATCGATTCCCGGCATTTGCAGATCCAGCAGCAACGCGTCGTAAGGACGCCGCAGCAGTTTTTGCAGCGCTCTTTCAGACGAGTTGCACAGCTCATGCTGATAGCCGAGCTTGTCCAGCAGCGCCGAGAAGGCGTCACTCACCGATTTATTGTCATCGACGACCAAGATATGCTGCTGTTTCTGCGGCAAACTTTGCTGGTGGAGCGGTGTTTCACCCAACTCCTCCTCGTGACTGACTTCTACCGGAATGCTGACGATAAAGGTGCTGCCTTTTTTGATCTCGCTGTAGACGGTAATGGTGCCGTTGAGCAGCGTCACCAGCCCGTGCACAATCGCCAACCCCATGCCGACGCCGCCATACTGGCGGGTATGTGATTGATCAAGCTGGGTGAAGGGCCGGAATATCTGATCCAGCATTCCCTTTTCGATACCAATCCCGGTATCGGTGACCTCAATAATCAGCGAACTGCCGGTAGCCTGGCTGCGCAAGCAACTATGCAGCGTGATGGTGCCGCTTTCGGTGTATTTGAACGCATTGGTCAGCAGATTGACGATAATTTGCCGAATACGCAGCGGATCGGAATGTATCTGCAAGTGGCCACATTCCACTTCACACAGCAAAGTGACCTGATCTTTCTGGCGCAGCGTTTTGATTTCATTCGCCGTTTCTTCAACCAGCCGCTGGGCATCGAAGGGAGCGATACGCAGTTCCATCATACCGCTGTCGAGATGGGCGTAATCGGTCAGGTCTTTCATCTGACTTTCAATTTGCTGTGCGGCGGTTTCCAGCCTTTGGAAAGTGTCCGCGTGCTCGGCCGACACCTGGGTATTCACCAGCACATCAATGGCGGACATGATGCTCTGTAGCGAGGTGCGTAGCTCGTGACCGATGGCGCCCAGAAAGGCGTTTTTGGTGCGGGTGGCTTTTTCCGCCTCAATCGCCTTGGCCTGCTGGCGGATAGTCAGGCGCTGCTGACGGAGCACAATCAGCGTGATGGCGATCAGCGCGATCACTGAAAACATCACGATCACCAGACCATAGAAAATGATGTGTCGTTTCTCGATATAGTCTTCGTAGGCCGCGGTGCGCTGCTTCACTTCGGCATGATCGGTCAGGTTAGCCATCTCAATCGCATAGGGCTTGATTTGCTTCATCGCCTGCGAAATCAGAGAGAAATCAATTTTCGGGCTGTTCAGCAAATTATCAATCTGATCCATTTTCTCGCGCATGTGCGTGACCACTTCGGGATAACCCGGTTCGGCATACAGCGGCTGGGTGGATTCGGAGACCGTTTCCAGCACGTAAAAACGCGAATAAAGGATTTCAAATTTGAGCCGAAGATCTTCGCTATCCACCTGCGGTGCGTTTTTCAACTGTTCGACCAATGTGTCAAATTCCGCCAGCTTGATCGAGAATTTGGCGATCGACCAGGAGTAATTTTCCTGCGTGCCGGCGATAGCATACAACCCTTTTTTCGACAGGGTCGCGCTGTAGTAATACAGCGTCACCGTAGAGGCAACCAGAAACAGTGCGGCAAAGATAGCCGGGATCGCCAGCCTGCTGCCGCTTTTAAACCCTGTGAGCTTCATTTGATTACGATCCTGTCCACTTGCCAGATGAAGCGCGAGTTGTAGAGCGGAGAATTTAACTCAGGCCCGGCGGCATCCCTCGGGTAAACCAAAAACAGCGGGCCGAAGTTTCTGATCTTCAGCATGACGCCGTCCATTTTGTAAGCCAAAATCATGTTGTATTTTTCGACATCTGACAGCGGCACGTCGATGTAATAATCGTTCAGCGCATAAAATGTCAGCGTGCTGCCTTTGGCGCCGACGCGCGCCAAAATGTCCGCCACGCCAATCCCTTCGAACTTTCTTTGCGGCGTCCAGGAGGTAGAGGTGGTGATGCTGCGCACCGGCATTGCCAACAGTTGTTTATCGGTAAACAGATAGCTTTTCTTTACCGGATCGGTGGTGTTTTCGATGTTTCCCGCGACTTCCAGGGTGAAACTTAGCGCGCTGGTTTGAAGGATGGCCAGCGCAAAAAATGCCCACAGCGTGTTTTTAAACAGATTGAACAGCATCAATGTTCTCCAGAGTCGCGGATGCTTGCATGAGCCTTGCCCATATATCAGGCAAAATAATGGCAGAAAATGAAGGTTTGTGTCGAAGTAAAGGGTAAAGAGGACCAAAAGAAAAGGCCAGGGGGTTAACCTGGCCTGAGTTTTAGCGGGTGCCCAAGCTTAGCGCATGGTCACAAACTCTTCTGCGGCGGTCGGGTGGATCGCCACGGTGTTGTCGAAGTCTTTCTTGGTCGCGCCCATTTTAATGGCTACGGCAAAGCCCTGCAGGATCTCGTCCATGCCGAAACCGATGCCGTGCAGGCCGACGATTTTCTCTTCTTTACCCACGCAGACCAGCTTCATGCGGCACGGTTGACGGTGCTGCGTCACGGCGCTGTACATGGCGGTGAAGGAAGATTTGTACACTTTCACGTTGTCCTCACCGAATTTCTCAATCGCTTCCGGTTCGGTCAGGCCAATGGTGCCGATCGGCGGGTGGCTGAACACCACGGTGGCGATGTTGCTGTAATCCAGGTGCTCTTCCGGCTTGTTGTTGAACAGGCGTTCGGACAGGCGACGGCCTGCGGCTACGGCAACCGGAGTCAGTTCGACGGCGCCGGTGTTGTCGCCTACGGCGTAAATCCCTTTTACGTTGGTATTTTGGTATTTATCGACGTCGATGTAGCCTTTTTCGTTGGTTTTCACCCCGGTAACGGCCAGGTTCAGGTTATCGGTTGCCGGTTCGCGGCCAATCGCCCACACCAGGCTGTCGACGGTGAATTCCTTGCCGTTTTCCAACTGCAACGTCAGGCTGCCGTCGGCGTTTTTGACGATGGCTTTTGGCACGGATTCCGTGTGCAGACTTGGCCCTTCGGTGTTCATCACTTCCACCAGGGTCTCGACAACCATCGGGTCGAAAGTCCGCAGTGGCGCGTGTTTACGCACGAACAGGTGGGTTTCAGCCCCCAGCGCGTTCAGCACGCCGGCGATTTCTACAGCGATATAACCAGCACCCACCACCGCAACGCGTTTTGGCATGGCGTCCAGATCGAAGAAACCGTCTGAGTCGATGCCGTATTCTGCACCCGGAATGTCAGGGTGGCTTGGACGGCCGCCGGTGGCGATCAGGATATGGTCGGCAGTGATTTTTTCACCGTTCACTTCCACCGTGTGGGCGTCGACAAAGCGCGCGAAGCCTTTGATCACGTCGACTTTGTTTTTACCCAGCACGTTGTCGTAGGAATTATGAATGCGGTCGATATAAGCGGTGCGGTTGGCGACCAGCTTCTTCCAGTCAAACGCGTTGACGGTGGTATCGAAACCGTAATCCGGGCCGTACAGGTGGATGGCCTCGGCGATTTGCGCCGCATGCCACATAACTTTTTTCGGTACACAACCCACGTTTACGCAGGTGCCGCCCAGTTCTTTGGCTTCAATCAGTGCGCATTTCTGGCCGTACATGGCTGCCCGGTTGATCGATGCGATGCCGCCGCTGCCGCCGCCAATTGCTAGATAATCGTAATGTTTGGTCATCTGGGATTTCCATGAATTGTGTGAATCGAAGAGCGTAAGAGTTTAACGCCTGATACAGGTTTGTCGCAAAGATTGCGTCAATGGCTGTGATAGGTGGGGTAAAGGCGCGGCAGGCCGCGCCCCGGAAGCTTATTCCGGCACTACCCAGTTCACCAAATGGTGGCCATTACCTGACGGCACCAGGGTTTTGTGCAGCCATGGCAGCACGTTTTTCATCTGTTGTTCCAGCTTCCACGGCGGGTTAATCACAATCATGCCTGAGGCGGTCATGCCGCGCTGGTCGCTGTCGGGTCTTACCGCCAGTTCGATCTGCAGAATATTGCGGATGCCGGTGGCTTCCAGGTCTTTCAGCATGCGCTTGATTTGCTGGCGCATCACCACCGGGTACCACAGCGCGTAGGTGCCGGTGGCAAAGCGCTTGTAGCCTTCCTGCAGGCCTTTTACCACGTCCTGGTAATCGGTTTTCATTTCGTACGGCGGGTCCATCAGGATCAGCCCGCGGCGCGACAGCGGCGGCAGTTGGGATTTCAACTGCTGGTAGCCATCGGCGCGTTGCACCTTGGCACGCTCGTCCTTCTGGAACTCACTGCGCAGCAACGGGAAGTCGCTCGGGTGCAGTTCGGTCAGGTGAATTTTATCCTGCGGACGCAGCAGCTGACGGGCAATCAGTGGCGAGCCAGGGTAGTAACGCAGCCTTTCGGTGCGGTTAAAGTTGTGCACTACGCTCATGTAGGCTGCCAGCTCTTGCGGCAGGTCATCACGTTGCCACAGCAGACCGATGCCTTCCAGGTATTCCCCGGTGCGCTCGGCGTGTTCACCGCTCAGCTGATAGCGACCTGCGCCGGAGTGGGTATCCAGGTACAGGAACGGCTTCTCTTTTTCTTTCAGCGATTCGATGATCAGGCTTTGAACGGTGTGCTTAAGCACGTCGGCGTGGTTGCCGGCGTGGAAACTGTGGCGGTAACTTAACATGGCTTGTGGTAATTCCTTGTGCTCCCGACGGAGCCTGCTGAACAGAATAAAGGCTTATATTCTGCACAGTATAAACTGTCTGGGCGGGAAAAAGTGAAATGCGTGACCTCAGCCCTTCAATCAAGGAGAAAGGCGATGACTAAAGCGGCCATTTTGGCTAAATACCCTGGCGCGTCTCGCTGGGCGTTCGGCGACAGCCCCATGCTGGCGGACGAGCTGTTGCAACGGGTGCTTGAGGGGCAAAAAACCGCCACCTGCTGTTCTTATCTTGCATATCGGCAAGAGCAAGAGCCGATGCTCGGGGATTACAACGTCGTGCTTGACGGCCGCGGCGAACCGGCCTGCGTCATCAGGATCCTGTCATTGAAGCTGATTCGCTATTGCGACGTTACGGCCGAGATGGCGGCACAGGAAGGTGAGGGGGATAAGAGCCTGGCGTTCTGGCGGCAGGGGCACCAGGATTTTTTTACGCGTGAAGGCACGTTCTCGCCCCAGATGTGGCTGGTGTTTCAACAGTTTGAGCTGGTTGACGTTTTACAGTGATGTCGACGGGGCCTCCAGGGCGTTGACCACCTGCTCACGCAACCAGCCATGGGCCGGATCCAGGTGCGAGCGTTCATGCCACACCATTACCATGTCATAGCCGGGTATTGCCAAGGGGGCCGGCCAGGTGCGCAGGTCGCCAAGCAGTTCGCCCAGCATGCGTGAAGGCAGCATCGCGACCATATCGGATCTCGCCAGCAGTGCGGGGATGAACAGGAAGTGCGGCAGCGACATCACTACACGCCGCGCTAATCCCTGCGCTTCCAACAGCGTGTCAATCAGGGTGCGAAAACCGCCGCCGTCTTGCGAAACCATCACGAACTCCAACTGACAAAACTGCTCCAGCGAAGGGGGGCTTTGCAACAACGGATGGTCACGGCGGCCTACCAGCAGGTACTCCTCGCGAAACAACTGCCGGTGGCGCAGCTCGGCGGGGGCTTCTTCCCGGGACAAAAAACCGAGGTCGATCACGCCGTCCGCCAGATCGCGACTCATGTGTTTCGGCGATGCTTCGCGGATCGCCAGGCGGGATTGGGGTGCTGCCTGCCGCAGTTTGGGCAGCATCGGCAGCAGGATGGCATATTCGGCGGCGTCGGCGGCGGCCAGTTGCCAGGTCATTTCGGCCAGCAGCGGATCAAAGGGGTGTTCCGGCGCCAGCAGGCGGCCGAGGTCGGCCAGCGTCTGGCGCAGAGGCGTCAACAGGCTTAGCGCGCGCGCCGTGGGCAACATCCCTCGCGGGCCGGGCAGCAGCAGGGGATCATGGTAAATCTCGCGCAGTTTGGCCAGTTGAATGCTGACCGACGGCTGGCTCAGATTGAGGCGTGCCGCCGCCCGCGTCACGTTGCGTTCGCTGAGCAGCGCTTCCAGCGTGACCAGCAAGTTGAGATCGACCCGCTTTAAATTGTTGATAACTATTCCTCGTATTAAATCTATCAATTTCAACTATAGCGCCAATCCTCCTACCGTGGAACGGACGTCGGAAAAGCCGGCGAAACCATAACGGATGAAGGAAGAGACGATGAAACTGAGCGAGTACGTTAGCTACGACGCGCTGGGGTTGGCAGCATTGGTACAGGCGGGTGAAGTCAGTGCGCAAGAGCTGCAGCAAACGGCGAGGGCTGCGGTTGAGGCGGTAAACCCGGCGATCAACGCAGTGGTGGAGCATTGGCCACAACCCCTGTGGGAGAGGCGCGGCCCGCTGTCAGGCGTTCCCTTTCTGATCAAGGATATCGCCATCAGCATGGCCGGCAAGCGTCTTGAATTGGGGAGCCGGTTGGCGCAGGGGCAGATTGCCGCGGAAGACAGTTATCTGATGCGCAATATCCATCGCGCGGGGCTGGTGACCTTTGGCCGAACCACCACGCCGGAGATGGCGTTCAGTACCACCACCGAAGCGGTGCTTTACGGTGCTACGCGCAATCCATGGAACCTTGATTTCAGCGCGGGCGGTTCCAGCGGCGGTGCTGGTGCGGCGGTTGCTGCCGGGGTCGTGCCTATGGCGCATGCCACTGATGCTGCAGGCTCTATTCGCGTGCCTGCTTCGTCCAATGGGGTGTTCGGCCTTAAACCGACGCGCGGCCGGGTATCACATGGTCCGGCGATGGATGAAGTGTTCAACGGCTTTGGCGTTCAATTGGGGCTGAGTCGCACGGTACGCGACAGTGCCGCTTTACTGGATGCGCTACAACATCCCCATCCCGGCGAACCTTATTACACGGCACCGCAGCCAGAAAGCTGGCTGTCACAGGTCACCCGCGAGCCTGGTCGGTTGCGTATTGGCATGATGACTCAGGCGTGGAATGGCGGGAAAACTGCACCGCAAATCGTTCAGGCCACCAACGACACCGCAGTGCTGCTGAGCGAGCTGGGCCATCAGGTCACTGAGGCGGAGATGCCGATCGGCGTCAGCTGGCAGGAACTGGTATTCGCCAATGCGCAGATCTGGTGCGCCAATCTGGTCGGTTGGGTTGAGGGGTTGAGCCAAACCACCGGACGCGCGATTTCAACCGACATGCTGGAGCCGGAAACGCTGGCCTGTTACCACGACGGGTTGGCCGCCAGGGCGGTGGATATGGTTGCGGCGCTTGAGGTGCGTAACCGGGTGACTCGTGCCGTGGGCACCTATTTCCAGCAGTACGATCTATTGTTGACCCCGACCATGCCTGACTTGCCTTGGCGGATTGGTCGCTACGGTACCGGAACGGCGGATATGAGTGGCCTGGAGTGGACCGCGCATTTATTCGATCATTCACCGTTCACGCCGGTGTTTAATGTGGCAGGCGTGCCGGCGATGTCGGTGCCGCTGATGCATGATGCGCAGCACAATCTGCCGATAGGCATGCAATTTGTTGCCGGTTTTGGCCGCGAAGATCAACTGCTGCGGTTGGCAGGGCAGCTGGAACGGGCAGCGCCGTGGCATCAACGGCGTCCGGCCGTTTGGGCGGGAAATGCAGGGGAATAGCAGTCAAAACGCAAAATATCCGCTATGTTGCTGAAAGGCTTTTTACGGCGGGCTCTTGGCTCGCCATCCCATTCAGGAGGAGACGATGAGCTGCATCTTTTGCGAAATGGTGGCGGGCAGAGTGCCGTGCCATAAAATTTGGGAAGACGAGAGTCATATGGCGTTCCTTTCCATTTATCCGAATACCGAGGGTTTCAGCGTAGTGATCCCCAAGGCGCACTATGAGAGCTATGCCTTTGCGTTGCCGGAAGAGGTACTCAGCGAGCTGATGTTGGCGACCAAGCGGGTAGCGCAGTTGCTCGACCGGGCGTTTGACGACGTGGGCCGCTGCGGCATGGTGTTCGAAGGTTTTGGCGTCGACCATGTGCATGCCAAGCTGATCCCGATGCACGGTACCGCTGCGCTGGAACAGTGGCAGCCTATCGAATCGACCTCGGCGAAATTCTTCGACCGCTATGAGGGTTACCTTTCGTCCCACGACGCGGCGCGCGCTGACGACGAGCATCTGGCCGTGCTGGCCGCGAAGATCCGTCAGAGTGCGGTTTAAGGCACTATCTATCAATGCCGGGCCATTGATTTTCCTGCCGCTTGGCACCATGTTAGATATTCATACGCATTTTAAGGCCTGCCCGTCGTGGCGGGCCCCAACGCTAATCAGGACTGCCCTATGACAAATCCGTTGCTGACTCCGTTTTCCCTGCCGCCGTTTTCCGCCATTCGCCCAGAAGATATCGTGCCTGCGGTGCAATCCGCCTTGGACGACTGTCGCGCTGCGGTAGAGCGCGTTGTCGCGCAACCGGGGCCATTTACCTGGGATAACCTGTGTCAGCCGCTGGCGGAGTCTGACGATCGCCTGTCGCGCATCTGGTCGCCGGTCGGCCATCTGAACTCGGTGAAAAACAGCCCGGAACTGCGTGCCGCCTATGAGCAGGCGCTGCCGTTGCTGTCTGAGTACGGCACCTGGGTAGGGCAACACGAAGGGCTATACCAGGCTTACCGTAGCCTGAAAGAAGGCGAAGCCTTCAATCAACTGACAGTGCCGCAGCGCAAGTCGGTAGAAAACGCGCTGCGTGATTTCGAACTGTCGGGCATTGGCCTGTCGCCGGAAAAACAGCGTCGTTACGGCGAGATCGTCGCCCGCCTTTCCGAACTGGGTTCCACTTACAGCAACAACGTGCTCGACGCCACCATGGGCTGGAGCAAGTTGATCACCGATCAAGCCGAACTGAGCGGCCTGCCGGAAAGCGCGCTGGCTCAGGCTCAGGCGATGGCGCAGGCCAAAGAGCAGGAAGGCTGGTTGCTGACGCTGGATATGCCAAGCTATCTGCCGGTGCTGACCTATGGCGATAACCGCGTGCTGCGTGAAGAAATGTATCGTGCTTTCGCTACCCGCGCCTCCGATCAGGGGCCAAATGCCGGCAAATGGGACAACAGTGAAGTGATGGCGGAAACGCTGGCGTTGCGTCACGAACTGGCCCAGTTGCTGGGCTTTGACAGCTACGCCGACAAGTCGCTGGCGACCAAAATGGCTGAAAACCCGGAGCAGGTACTGGGTTTCCTGAGTGATTTGGCCAAACGCGCCCGTCCGCAGGCCGAGCAGGAACTGGCGCAGCTGCGTGCCTTTGCCAAACAGCATTACGGTGTGGATGAGCTGGAAGCCTGGGACATCACCTATTACGGCGAAAAACAAAAACAGCACCTGTTCTCGATCAGCGACGAGCAACTGCGCCCCTACTTCCCGGAACAGCGTGTGGTACAAGGCCTGTTCGAAGTGGTGAAACGCATTTATGGCATCACTGCCAAAGAGCGTAAGGATGTGGATACCTGGCATCCAGAAGTGCGCTTCTTTGATCTGTTCGACGCTAACGGTGAGCTGCGCGGCAGCTTCTACCTCGACCTGTATGCCCGCGAAAACAAGCGCGGCGGGGCCTGGATGGATGACTGTGTCGGTAGCCTGCGCAAGGCCAACGGCGAGCTGCAAAAACCGGTTGCCTATCTGACCTGTAACTTCAACCGTCCGCTGGGCGACAAGCCGGCGCTGTTCACCCATAACGAAGTGACCACGCTGTTCCACGAGTTCGGCCACGGTCTGCACCATATGCTGACCCAAATCGACACCGCCGGTGTTTCCGGTATTAGCGGTGTGCCATGGGATGCGGTCGAACTGCCGAGCCAGTTTATGGAAAACTGGTGCTGGGAGCCGGAAGCGCTGGCATTTATCTCCGGCCATTATCAAAGCGGTGAGCCGCTGCCGAAGGAGATGCTGGACAAGTTGCTGGCCGCCAAAAACTACCAGGCTGCGCTGTTCATCCTGCGTCAGTTGGAGTTTGGCCTGTTCGACTTCCGCATGCACGCCGAATACAGCCCGGAGAAAGGTGCGCAGATCCTGCCGACGTTGGCAGAAGTGAAAAAAATGGTGGCGGTTGTGCCTTCTCCAAGCTGGGGCCGTTTCCCGCACGCTTTCAGCCACATCTTTGCCGGTGGTTACGCGGCGGGTTACTACAGCTACCTGTGGGCAGAAGTGTTGTCGGCAGATGCCTATTCGCGCTTTGAAGAAGAGGGGATTTTCAACGCCGAAACCGGTAAATCCTTCCTCGACAACATCCTGTCGCGTGGCGGTTCCGAAGAGCCGATGGAACTGTTCAAACGCTTCCGTGGCCGTGAGCCGCAGCTGGATGCTATGCTGCGCCATTACGGCATTAAAGGATAACCCCACCGGTGAGCGTGTGTTTATTGTGTGAAGAAGGCGCCGATCCCGGCGCCTTGTCTATTCTGGCGGAACGCTGGCAGTTGGTTTCGGACGACGACGCGACGATGGCGCTGGTGCTGACGCCGCAACGTCTGGAGTTGCGTAAGCGTGACGAACCCAAGCTGGGGGCGATCTACGTCGATTTCATCTCCGGCACTATGGCGCACCGACGCCGCTTTGGCGGCGGGCGTGGCGAAGCGGTGGCGAAAGCGGTCGGCATCAAGGGCAGCTATCGGCCAAACGTGGTGGATGCTACGGCAGGGCTGGGGCGCGATGCCTTTGTGCTGGCCTCGCTGGGCTGCCGGGTGAGGATGCTGGAGCGTAATCCTGTGGTGGCTGCCTTGCTGGACGATGGACTGCAACGCGGCTATCAGGATGCGGAAATCGGCCCATGGCTGCGCGAGCGCATGACTCTGCTGCATGCCTCCAGTCTGACGGCGTTAGCCGAGCTCGACTCACCACCCGAGGTGGTGTACCTGGATCCCATGTACCCGCACAAGCAGAAAAGCGCGCTGGTGAAGAAAGAGATGCGGGTGTTCCAGTCGCTGGTGGGCAGCGACGACGATGCCGATGGTCTGCTGGCGCCGGCACGCCGTCTGGCGACCAAGCGCGTGGTGGTTAAACGGCCGGATTACGCTCCACCATTGGCTAACGTGCCCGCGCATGCGGCCTCGACCACCAAGAGTCACCGTTTCGATATTTATATGCCCTATCCCCTTCATACTTGAGGCTGTATTTGTGTTGGCTGCATTACTCGGCCCGGCCACGGGCCTCGCCCCTTAACGGGGCCAACGCAAACGTTGTTCAAATCTGTTCCCGACAGATTTGTTGTGCGCCCCAGTCACTTACTTGAGTAAGCCCCTGGGGACTGACAAACTTGCCGCCTTGATACAACGCCAATTATTTAGGGCATAGAGGGCGAAATAGGGAGGTATTCATTGATCCACCTCCCAATTTTATTTTTTACCTTGCAAAGATACTGGCAAGCTTGTGTTCCAGATCGCATGATTCCTGTTCGTTCCCCTCCCTATAATTAGATGATAATGAAGAAGACACTCCTTGCTGTTTTGCTTTGCCTGGGTACCTCTGCAATGGCTTCTGAACCAGTCAATATCACCGTCCTCGGCACGTCCGATCTGCACGGTACCTTTGTGCCCTGGGATTATTCGACCGACACCGAAAACCTGGCCGGCAGCCTGAGCCAAATCGCCACTCAGGTGCAACAGGTACGGGCGAAGCAGCCCAACGTGATCCTGGTCGATGCCGGCGACACCATCCAGGGCAACTTTGTCGAGACTTTTAAAAACGACAAAACCAGCCCGATGATCCTCGGGTTTAACGCGCTGGACTATGACGTCTGGGTGATGGGTAACCATGAGTTCGATTTCGGCCTCAAACCGCTTTCCACCTCACTGAACCAGTTCAAGGGCACGGCCTTGGCCGGCAATATTCTGTGGGAGAGCGGCAAACCCTACCTGCCGGCGTATAAAATCATTGAACGTCAGGGAGTGAAAATCGGCATTATTGGCATGGATACGCCGATGACCGCAGAGTTCGCCAAAGGCACCGACCGGGTGAAAGGGCTGAATTTTACCGATCCGGTACAGGCGGTGAAGCAGGTCATTCAGCAAATTCAGGGTGAAGTGGACGCTATCGTGCTGGTGGCGCACATGGGCATCGACAACGAGAACCAGCGCCCTGGCACCGGCGTTGGCGATATCGCTCGTGCGAACCCGGAACTGGCGGCGATCGTCGCCGGGCACATGCACGTAAAAGTCGATAAAGAAGTGATTAACGGCGTGATCGTTACCGAACCGGACAAATATGGCCGTGCGCTGTCGCGCATCGATTTGCAGTTTGAGCAGCATAACGGCAAGTACGTGCTGATCAACAAAGACAGCTATACCTACCCAATCAAAGGCATCGCGTCGGATAAAAAGCTGGAAGAGATTTATCAGCCTTATCACAAGATTTTGCGCGCCAACGCCAACCGGCCTATTGCCCAGCTCAGCGGCCAGGATCTGGTGCCGCCGGATGCGGTGAAGGGGATCCCGCAGGTACACGTGCAGGATACCGGCATCAGCAAACTGTATCAGGAAGCCAGCCGTTACTATGCGCCGAAGGCGCAGGTGATCGCGCTGCAGATTGATAATGACCGGCCGAAATTAAACGTCGGCACCATCACGGCCAAAGATATCGCCTTCAATTATCAATATGCCGGCGGCGAGATCACCGTGTACCAACTCAGCGGCAAAGAGCTGAAGAAGTACATGGAATGGTCGGCGGGCTACTTCAATCAGCTGCAGGACGGCGATGTGACCTACAGCTTCAACCCGCAGCGCCGCGCGTCCAAGTATTCCACCAATGATTTCTTCGATGGCGTGACCTATAAAATCGACCTGCGCCAACCGGTCGGGCAGCGTATCCGTGATTTGCGCATGGCCGACGGCACGCCGGTGACTGACAGCATGCCGATCCGTCTGGGCATGAACAGCTATCGCATGGGGCACCTGACGCAAAAAGGCGGCGCGCTGGAAGGCATGCAGTTCCCGGTATTGTCGGACAGCAAGGCTGAATATGGCGAAGAGGCCGGAACCATCCGCAACCTGACTATCCGTTATCTGACCGAAGTGAAAAAAGGCCAGTATCAGGGACAGGCGGTGCAGCGCTGGCAGTTGGTTGGGTTGGAAGGCTACGAGCGTGAACGTAAAATCGTCGAAAAACTGCTGAACGACGGCAAAATCAGCGTACCTACCAGTGAAGATGGGCGCTACGGCAATGTCGCGTCGTTCAACGTGAAGCCACTGCTGATCGGCGAGCCGAAGGCCCGTCAGCAGCAACAGGCGGCATTGAAGGAAGAAATGGCCGCCGCCAGCGATCCGGTGGCGAAAAAACGCCTGAGCGATCGGTTAGTGATTCTCGAGGCGATTAACAAAGCCTGATAGAGATAATGGGCTCGGCGTAGGTATGCTGAGCCCTACCAACACCCGTGGATTATTTCCCCTGCAGCAAGCGCTTGCCGACGTCACCGCCTGGGTGTACCGCCAGCAACGTTTCTTTATCGTAGCCACTGCGTTCCATCAGGCAGGCACAGGCCGCGTCGAAGATTGCCAATACCAGCACGATAGACGTCGTTGCCAGCATATTCAGTGGATCTATCTCATTTTCTACCCCGGTACGGATCACCAACCGTGCTGCTTTGGCGATCGCCGAATCCGGATTTTCCGTCACGCCGATCAGCGGCACACCCTTGGCCTGCAGCGTTGGCAGCAGGCGGGTCAATTCGTCAGAATTTCCACCGCGCGAAATCAGAATCATCAAATCATCGCTGCGCAAAAAGCCCAGATCGCCGTGTGCTGCATCGGTGGCGTTCAGGTAGATGGCTGGCCGTTCCACGCAGGCCAGCATATGGGCTATCTTGCGTGCCGCAATACCGGAAGTCCCGACGCCGGTGACCACGATTTTCCCCCGGCACTCGGCCAATGCCGTCAGCAACCGTTGCCAGCTTTGTGCGTCGATGCGCTGGCTCAGCTGTGCCAGTTCCCGGCTGTAGATTGCCCAGGCTTCAGTGGCCCGCTGCCATTCCTGCTGCATCAGGCTTCCTCCTGCATCAGTTGGCGGTATTTCATGTGGTCGTTATACAGCTCATGGAACACGCGGTATTTACGGTCGTAATAGCGTTTGATTTTGTTGGTCTGTGGCGTCACGGTTTTACCGATGCGACTCATGGCGCTCATGGCTTCCGGCAGCGTGTCGTATACCCCGGCCGCCACCGTGCCCATCATCGCTCCCCCCAACAGCATCGCCTCGCTCTCTTCCGGTAACAGCATGGCGCAGCCGGTGGCATTGGCATGTTCCTGCACGAAAATCGGGTTTTTGGTACCGCCGCCGCTGGCCATGATGGTGTCGATGCTGTAGCCACTTTGGTTCATGGTTTCAATAATATGGCGGGTACCCAGCGCAATCGCCTGGATGGTCGCCAGATAATGCAAGGCCATATCTTCCGGGGTACGCGACAGCTTCAGCCCGGTCAGAGTACCGGTCAGCGTCGGGTTGGCACGTGGTGAACGGTTGCCGTGGAAATACGGCAGCATATGAATATCCTGGGTGAGGAAGGCAATCTCCTCCGGTTCACCTGCCATGCGGCGCAGCAGGGCATTCAGCACTTCATAAATCGTCTGTCCCTGGGTTTTTGCCTGTGCCAGCAGCTCCGGGTAGCAAGGATGCGACTGGATCACGTGGTCAATCAGCGCACCGGTGGCGGACTGGCCGCCCTCGTTCAGCCAGTATTCCGGCAGGATCGCCGAGTAATACGGCCCCCATACGCCGCCAATAAAACGTGCGGTACGGGACATCGCCATATGGCCGGTGGAAGTACCGCCAATCAGCGCAACGCGGCGGTTAAAATCTGCCACTTCACCGGAAACCCCGGTAGCGCCAAGCGTGCCGAGCGTCCCGGCGTGGGCGTCAATGATCGAGACGCTGACCGCCGTGCCGGCAATCAGGCCCATTTCACTGGCGGCACGCTGGGTGAGGCCGTGGCCGAGCGGTTCGCCCATCATTTTGACGTCGCTGCCGATCTTGGCGGCATCGTGCTCCAGCACGTCTTCCAATCCAATCTGTTTGAAATAGCTTTTGTCCCAGCGCTGTTCATGGCCGAGATAGGTCCATTTGCACACCGTCGAACACAGTGAACGGGTGGCGTCCTGGGTGGCCCGCCAGGTGAGGAAGTCCGGCAGGTCAAACAGGTAACCGGCATTGGCCCAGGTGGTCGGCATATGCTGTTTCAACCACAGCATTTTGGGGGTCTGCATTTCCGGCGAAATGATGCCGCCGACGAAATCCAGCACCCGGTGTTTGGTGGCATTGATGCGTTCGGCCTGGGTGATGGCCCGGTGATCCATCCACACGATGATGTTCTGCTCGGTGCGGCCGGATGGGCTGACGGTCAGCGGTTGGCCCTCTTTGTCCAACACCACCAGAGAACAGGTGGCGTCAAAACCCAGTCCTTTAACCTGAATCGGGTTGATGTCGGCCTGGTTGACCGCATCGCGCACCGCGTTGCACACCGCCTGCCAGATATTGTCCGAAGACTGCTCAACGAAGTCTGCTTTCGGACGATACAGGTCGATGGTTCGGCTGGCCTGCCCGACCATGTGACCGTTGAGATCGAATACCCCTGCGCGCGCACTTCCGGTGCCTACATCTACGCCAATAAAATAGCTCGCCATTGTTTTTCTCCAGTCAGGCTTTTCGATTCTGTAATGCGATAAACAGGATCAGCACACCGCCCCACAGGGCCATGGTCAGATAGCTGCTGACGCCCAGCAGGTTGAGGCCGCTTTCCAGCATTTGCAGCACAATCAGCGCCAGCACCAGACCCAGCACCCGGCCAAACCCACCGTCCGGATTAATGCCGCCCAGCACCGAGGCCAAAATGGTCACCAGCAGATAGGATTCGCCGTAACCGGCCTTGGCCGAGTTGAATTTGGCCATCATCAGCAGCGCCGCACCCCAGCCGAGCAGGGCGGACAAAATATAGACCGCAATCTGTACCCGGGCGGTGTTTACGCCGCTAAAACGGGTGGCTTGCTCGTTGGAGCCAATCAGATACAGGCTGCGTCCGAGCGTGGTGTGCTCCAGCAATAGCCACAGGCCAACGGATACCAGCAGGAACAGCAGCAGCGCCACCGGAATGCCGAGCAGACTACCGTTGCCGAGATACTGAATCGCCGCCGGGAAGCCGGAGATCACCGCGCCGTTGGACAGCAGAATATTCAGGCCGGTGATCAGCGTCATGGTGCCGAGCGAAGCGAGGATGGGCGAAACGCCAATCCAGGCGACCAACACGCCGTTAAGCGCGCCAATGGCGACGGCGACCAGCAGCCCGGCCAGCAGTGCCAGCGCCAGAAACAGCGGTTGGTCCGGGTGGCTGACGATAATGGCTGCCATCACCAGCGAGCAGGCGTTGGCACCGGCGATAATCGACAGATTGATGCCGCCGGTCAGCATGGTAATGCCCATACCGAGCGCCAGCATGCCGAGGATAGGAAGCTGCGAGGCGATCGACTGGAAATTGCCGAGGCTGAAGAAGCGCGATCCGAGCAGCCCGGCGAACAGCAGCGCCACGGCGATAATGATCGCGCTCTGCAGGCGGATGATCCGATCGTTGGGGATCAGACGGGTTAACTGGATCATGTCATAGCTCCTTGGCCAGCTTGCGTTTTTCATTCCAGGCGGTGCTGCTGATGCTGATCAAAATGATCGCGCCGCTGAACACCTGGTGCCAATAGGCCGACACGCTGAGCAGCGTCAGGCCGTTTTGCAGGAAGGCCAACAGCACCACGCCCAGCAGCGTGCCGGTCAAGGAGCCGCGCCCACCGGTCATGCTGGTGCCGCCCAGCACCACCGCAGCCAGCACCGTCAGCTCAAAACCGAGCAGGGAGTTGGGGGCTACCGACTGGGTTATCTGCGCCTGCACCACCGCGGCGATACCCGCCAGAATGCCCATGTAGCCGTAAACGTAGAAGTGCAGCCGCAGCAGGTTCAGCCCCAGGCGCGACGCCGCATCGCGGTTGCCGCCCATGGCGAAAATTTGGCGGCCGAGGCGGGTAAAGTTCATCAGCACGCCGGTGACGATAATTACCGCCAGCAGGCACAGCAGCGGCAGCGTCAGGCCGTAGTCATAACCGTCGGCCCCCTGGAATGAGAACCAGCTGATGCCATCCATAAACCAGTCCGGGAAACCGTACAGCCAGGTGCCGTTGGTGGCGTAAACCAGTAAGCCGTAGAACAGGTTCAGCGTGGCGATGGTGATGATGATCGCCGGCACCTTCAGCCAGTAGACCAGAAAACCGTTCACCAGCCCGAGCAGCAGGCCGACGCCCATTGCCAGTGCGAACGCCAGCGGGAAGCCGCCGCCGTGCTGAATGACCCAACTGGCCATCACGTACTGCGCGATGGCGGTGATCGCCGGGAATGAAATATCGATGCCGCCGGCTATCAGCACCACGAACAGGCCGCAGGCGAGAATGCCGAGAATCGCGTAGCTGGTGGCGACATCCGTCAGGTTACCCAGTGTCAGAAACTCGCTGGCGCTGACGCTCAGGCCAATTGCCAGCAACAACACCAGCAGGCCCAGGTAAAACTCGTGCCGGCCGGCCAGGCGGGCCAATAATGACTTATCCATTCACCACCTCGGCGATCTGTTGTTCGGTGCTGTGGTGCGGCGAAAACTCGGCGATCAGCTCGCCCTTGCGCATCACCATCACCCGATGGCTGTTGTAATAGGCTTCCGGGATTTCGTCGCAGATCATCAGCACCGCCATGCCGAGCGCGGCCAGATCTTTGGCGATCTGGTAGATCCCCTCTTTGTTGGCGATATCCACTCCGACGGTAGGCGAGTCAAGGATCAGAATCTTCGGCTGCGTTGCCACCCACTTGGCGATGGCGATACGTTGCGCATTGCCGCCCGACAGGGTTTTTACCGGCAGCGCGCTGTCGGAAACCTTGATGTTCAGATCGCGAATCAGCCGGTTAACCAGCTCGGTCGCTTTGGCATGGTCCAGCAGCCCGAGCGGGGTGTGCAGTTGATCGAACACCGTGACGATGGTGTTGTCGTAGATCGACTGCTCCATGATCAGCCCTTGCGTAAGACGATCCTCCGACACATAGCCGATACCCTGGCGCACCGCTTCTCGGTTGTTGTGCAGTTGGACCGGTTGACCGTCGATGCGAATTTCTCCGCTGTCGGGACGGGTCATGCCGAACAGGCTGAGGCACAGCTCGGTACGGCCCGCGCCGAGCAGCCCGACGATCGAAACGATCTCGCCGCCGTGCAGTGAAAGATTGATGTCCTGGTATTTTCCGCGCCGGCTGAGATTACGAACCTCGAGCAGCGGTGCGCTATCGGTGGACGCCAGCGCCGGCAGTTGGCTGTAATGGAAGCGTTGGCCGGTCATCAGGAACGCCAGTTCATGGCTGTCCAACTGGCTGGCGGGATAAGTGCCGACCAGCTTGCCGTCGCGCATCACGCTGATGCGGTCGGCGACCTCCATCACTTCATCCAGTCGGTGGCTGACGAACACCACGCAGATACCCGCCGCTTTCAGTTCGTTGACCACCCGCAGCAGGCCGTCGACCTCTTGCCGCGTCAGCGAAGCGGTTGGCTCATCCATGATCACCAGCCGTGCGTCGGCGGCAATGGCGCGGCATATAGCCACCAGTTGGCGATCGGCAATCGACAGTTTTTCGACTTTCTTGTCGGGATCGATATGCACGCCGACGCGCGCCATGGCATCCAGCGCCGTCTGGCGCATCACCTGCTTGCGCACCCAGAAATGGCCGCCGGGCAGGTAGCGGTGAATGGCGATATTTTCCGCCACGGTCAGGTTGGGGAATAACGACAGATCCTGATAAATTACCTGAATACCGTAATAGCCGGACAGCTGCGGCGTCAGAGAATGAAAAAGTTTACCCTCAAGCGAAATATTGGCGCCTTTTTCCGGCTGATAAACGCCGGAAATAATTTTAATGATGGTGCTTTTTCCGCAGCCATTTTGCCCGGCCAGGCAATGCACTTCGCCAATATTTAGCGTCAGGTTGATCTGGTCCAAGGCCAGCACGCCTGGGAATCTCTTACTGATATTTTCCAGGGTGATAAATGCGGTGGATGTGGTCATAGCGTTAACCTGTGCAGGTTTTTATTATGGTAGTGACTGAAACTCGGGGCGCACTATATTGCGCCCTTCGTTGTTTCATGACTTTCCCGGTGTGGCGTAATATTACTGAAAATTAAAATCCTAGCGATTTGGCATTATCTTTGGTGACTTCAAGAATTTTATTAAACCGAATCACTTTTTTATCCATGTCGACGTCGGCTTTACCCAAACCTTCGATCGACAAATCTTTGGTCACTTCTTTGCCCTGCAAGAGTTGATCGGCCACCGTCACCAGGGCATAACCGGCGTCTTTCGGGTCCCACAACAGGGCTTTCTTGATGTCGCCGCGTGCCAGGTAAGGCGCGGCCTGTGCCGGCATGGCAATACCGACTACGGCGATCTTGTCCTTGGCGCGTTTCTTGGCGACTGCCTGGCCGGCACCGATCGGGCCGAGGGAGCCGAAGCCGATAATGCCTTTCATCTGCGGATAGGTTTTCATCAAATCCAGCGTGGTGGCGTAGGACTTATCGATGCTTTCCGCTACCGGCAGGCGCGAAGTGACTTCGAACATGTCCGGGTATTTGGCTTTCTGGTACTTGATGGCGGAATCCGCCCAGGCGTTGTGCAACGGCACGGTCAGCGAGCCGACATAAATGGCATAGCCGCCTTTGCCGCCCATGTCTTTCGCCAGCTCATCGACGTTGGCCTGCGCATACTTCTCGCTGTCGATGGTTTCAATGTCCCACTGGCCAATCTGCTGGTCCGGGGATTCATGCGTCAGCACCACGATGCCTTTCTCGCGCGCCTTTTTCAGCACCGGCTCCAGCACCTTGGCGTCGTTAGGCACCACGATGATGGCGTTGACGTTCTTGGCGATCAGGTCTTCAATCACTTTCACCTGTGCGGCCGGGTCTGGGGTGGACGGCCCGGTCTGGTAGGCATTGACGTCGAGCTTTTTGGCCGCGTCGTTAACGCCGACTTCCATACGGTTGAACCAGGGAATGCCGGTCACTTTGGCAACCACGGCAATCTCGTACTTTTCAGCAGCAAAGGCAGGTGTTGTCGATAACATGCACGCAGAAACCACACATGCATTTAATAATGCGAGGTTAAATTTCATTCGCTGTACCTTTTTTATCTGTAGGGGTGGCTGTTTTTCCACTTGAGCAGATTACAAAGGAATGGAAGAGGGGACGTAACGAGAGTTGGGAAATTGTGATCTGTGCACATTGGAGTAAAAATATGACGGTTTTAATGTTAATTAATTGTTGAATAATTCACTGGTGGTAATTTTACCACAGAAAATCATCATAAAATTAACAATAAAAACCATAATGATTTACATATTTAAAACAAATGAGGCGGGGCAATCGGGTTTTGCAGGGGTAAAAATGCCGGACTGAGCGCCGGCATTGAAGCATTTTAGCAATGTGTGAACAAGATCACCTTATGAGCCTGTTACAACACGCCCTGCGCCAGCATGGCGTCGGCTACCTTGACGAATCCGGCGATATTGGCGCCGTGTACGTAGTGGGTTTGCTTACCCTCGCCGCCGTATTCCACGCAGGCGTGATGAATATCCGCCATGATATGTTGTAAACGTACATCCACTTTCTCGGCGCGCCAGCCGATGCGCGCGGCGTTCTGCGCCATCTCCAGCCCGGAGGTGGCAACCCCACCGGCGTTGGCCGCCTTGCCCGGCGCAAACAGCACCCCGGCGTCCAGGAATGCATCGGTCGCCTGAATGGTGGTCGGCATATTTGCGCCTTCCGCCACAGCTTTAACCCCGTTGCGGATCAGCGTCTGTGCGGCAGCCAAATCCAGCTCGTTTTGGGTGGCGCACGGCAGGGCGATATCCACCGGCACGTTCCAGGGCTGCTGGCCGGCCAGATAGGTCAGGCCACGTTCGCGGGCATAATCTTCCACTCGACCATAGCGCTGATTCTTGATCTCCACCAAATGGGCCAGTTTTTCGGTGGTAAAGCCGGCTTCATCGACCAGAGTACCGCCAGAGTCTGATACGGTGATCACGCGCGCATCCAGCTCCAGTGCCTTCTCAATGGTGTATTGCGCCACGTTACCTGAACCAGAAACCGCAACCCGCATGCCTTCAAAACCCAACCCGTGACGTTGCAGCATGGCGTCGGTGAAATAGACCAGCCCATAGCCGGTGGCCTCTGGACGGATCAGGCTGCCGCCGAATGACAGCCCCTTGCCGGTGAACACGCAGGCGGTGTTGTTGGACAGCTTTTTCATCATGCCGCTCATAAAGCCGACCTCACGGCCGCCAACGCCGATATCGCCGGCGGGCACGTCGGTATCCGGCCCGAGGTGACGGTACAGTTCAGTCATCAGCGCCTGGCAGAAACGCATGATCTCCGCCTGGCTTTTCCCCTTGGGATCAAAGTCCGAACCGCCTTTTCCGCCGCCCATCGGCAGGGTGGTCAGGGCGTTTTTAAACGTCTGTTCGAAGCCGAGGAACTTCAGAATCGACAAATTGACCGAAGGATGAAAGCGCATGCCGCCTTTATAAGGCCCGATGGCGGAGTTGAACTGCACGCGCCAGGCGCGGTTGACCTGCACCTGGCCGCGATCGTCGACCCAACTGACGCGGAACTGGATGGTACGCTCGGGCTCTACCAAACGCTCCAGCAGCGCGTATTCGCGATAGCGCGGATTACGCTCGATAAAAGGCCACAGCGAAGTGAAGACTTCCCTGACCGCCTGTAAAAATTCCGGCTGATGGGGATTATGTTGTTGAAGCGAGGACAAGAAAGACTCTACCGATACGGTATTTTCCATGGATAACTCCTTTATACCCGTCGTCTTTCAAGCTGCAGCGTTGTTGCCCGGCTACAGCCCAAAATTCATAGGGTAATACTATTAATTTCCCCCATTATTTTTATAAATATTGGTATGGATAAAACCTGGGGGGAGGATGTTGTGTCTTTAGCGACTATATCACTGGAGGGCGGTTGATTATCAAGCGATTATTGATGTCGGCGGAATGAAAAACGCCCGCAATCGCGGGCGTTGGGCAAGTCTGTTTAGCGGCGCCGACTTAATCTTCGGCTTTTTCGTCTTCGTCACGCAGCGGCACAATCAGCATGTCGATGTGCACGGTGTTGATCAACTGGCGTGCGGAGGACATCAGCTTGCTCCAGAAATCCTGATGGTGGCCGCACAGGACCAGGTCCATATCGTATTTCTTGATGGCATCAACCAATACCTGCGCCAAATCGCCGCTGCCGCTCAGGGTTTCGGTGATCGGATAGCCGGCATTCTGCGACAGTTCGGTCAATGCGTGGTGAGTTTCTTCGGAAATGCGTTTTTGCATATCGCCGAGATTAACGTCGATCAGGCCGGTATACAGGTCGGAATAGTTAACATCTACGTGGATCAGGGAAACTTTGGCGTTGTACGGACGCGCCATAGATACGGCTTTCTCCACCAGGATTTTACTTTCCGGGGATAGGTCTACCGCAATCAAAATGTGTTTGTAAGCCATGAGAATACTCCTTCCATATAATGCCGATTAAAAGGTTAGCAGGCATTTAGCGTACCAGCCTGGCGCTTCAGGTTTCATTTTATCATTCAGATAACACAATGATATGTTGAGGCGATCACACTGCACCGCATCAAAAAACTCTCTTTATCTCCCTACCGTCAGTTTTACACCCGCTGGGCAGAAAAGCCTATCGCCCATGATGCGGTTGCTGGGTTGACCGATTGAAATATAAGCATTCTTAAACAGAGTATAGCCCCAAATGCCCTTTAGGGCAGTGGAAAACACCGGCGGCCTCAGGCAGGGCGGTTATCAGTTATAACCAATAGGTGGATGACAAATGGATGGCTTGCGGTAAATTTTATCTACTGCTTAGGCCAGTTTGCGTTTCATTAACCTACAATAATGACTATAGGCCTTATCATTTCTCCTCTGTATCAAACCTGCGCGTGTGCATCTGCATGGCGATGGGGTGTTTCCAGAGGCGGTGGGTTATGCGCGGCCTGTGCTGTGCAAAGGGGATCGGAGCGGTAAGCTCCAGCAGTAATGGGTGATAGAGGTAGGGCAGTTGGACCCGGCGGAGCGCCGTGGATAACAACGCCTTGAGGAGGCAATCATGATCAGTACCGTCGCGCTGTTTTGGGCTCTGTGTGTGGTGTGTGTGTTAAACATGGTGCGGTATTACTCTTCTCTGCGCGCGCTGTTGGTGGTTCTGCGCGGCTGTGACCCGCTGCTGTATCAATATGTCGACGGCGGTGGTTTCTTTACCGCTCATGGCCAGCCGAGCAAGCAGATACGGCTCGTGCGCTATATCTTCTCGCAGCGTTATGTCGAGCACCATGATCCGGAGTTTATTCGCCGCTGTGAGCGTGTGCGCGGACAGTTTATGCTGACCTCAGCCCTGTGCGGACTGGTGGTGATCAGCCTGGTTGCGCTGATGATTTGGTATTGAATCCGACCGATTCTTTCTGCAACAGACAAAGAAAAAGGCGGCCACCAGGGCCGCCTTTCTCATCAGGCAAACTGCTTAGATCACCTTAAGCGCCAGCCAGTACAGCGAACCGGAAAGCAGAATCGAGATTGGCAGGGTTAACAACCAGGCCAACAGGATGTTCTTCACGGTTTTGCTTTGCACGCCGCCGCCGTCCACGATCATCGTCCCGGCTACCGCCGAAGAGAGTACGTGGGTGGTGGAAACCGGCATGCCGGTATAGCTGGCAACGCCAATCGACAAGGCTGCGGTCATCTGAGCCGACACGCCCTGAGAGTAGGTCATGCCCTTCTTACCGATTTTCTCGCCGATGGTGGTGGCGACGCGACGCCAGCCGACCATGGTGCCGAGTGACAACGCCAGAGCAACCGAGACGATAATCCAGATCGGTGCATACTCAACGGTTTGCAGCAGATCCTGACGCAGGTTTTTCAGGAAACGTTGGTCCTGGGCCGAGGTTTCCGGCAGCTTGGCGATCTTGTCTGCGGTATCCGTTACGCACATCAGCAGGCGGCGCAGATGACTACGCTGTTCTACCGTCAGTTGATCGTAACTTTGCAGATTGTTCAGCAAGCCCTGAGTCAGCTCAATCGCCGGCATGGCGCGCGCGCTGTCACAGTGGAACTCGATAGGTTTATCCGGCGAGACGTCCTCATCCGGGCTTGGCACCAGTGGGGTCAGAGTGACCACGTGCGCCAAGGCGTCGCTGTGCTGCTGGTAATATTGCTGCAGGTGGGTCACGGCATCACGCGTACGGGTGATGTCATAGCCGGTTGCATTCATATTGACCACGAAGCCGGCCGGCGCAACGCCGATCAGCACCAGCATGATCAAGCCGATGCCTTTCTGACCATCGTTGGCGCCGTGCGAGAAGCTAACGCCGATAGCCGACAGGATCAGTGCGATACGGGTCCAGAACGGCGGCTTGCGTTTGCCGTCGACCTTTTCACGTTCCGCAGGGGTCATGTGCATACGCTGGCGTTTCTTGGTGCCACTCCAATAGCGGCGCAAGGCAAACACCATCAACCCGGCGACCATCATGCCGACCAGCGGCGAGATGAGCAATGACAGGAAAATACCGATCATTTTCGGGACGTTAAGCGCATCCACCACCGAAGTGTGGGTCATCAGTGCGTTGGTTAAACCCACACCGATAATTGCGCCAATCAGCGTATGAGAGCTGGAGGCCGGCAGACCGAAATACCAGGTGCCGAGGTTCCAGATGATAGCCGCCAGCAGCATGGAGAACACCATGGCTAATCCGTGCGCTGAACTGACGTTCAACAACAGATCGGTTGGCAGCAGATGAACAATGGCGTAAGCAACACTCAAACCACCGAGCATAACGCCAAGAAAGTTGAACAAGCCAGCCATCACAACCGCAAGTTGCGAACGCATGGCACGGGTATAAATTACAGTAGCAACCGCATTGGCCGTGTCATGAAAACCGTTAATGGCTTCATAAAACAACACGAACAACAATGCGAGAATTAACATCAGGCCGGTATGGAAATCCAGGCCAGCGAACAAATGCAGCATAAGCGTTACGCCAGTTTGTGGACATGAACGCCGCGCATTATCAGTGACAACCGGGGCTGGGGAAAAGGAAAATATGACGTTTTTTTGATTTCGATATGACGAAATGATGGCGTTGGTATGACAAATACATGAAATATCAGCGCGTTATGCTGAATGTCTCGCTGTAATATTTTCTTACTATGGCGTTGAGGGCGGCATGGCTTTACAATCTGCCGCCGTAAAGTTGTCGGTTACCGGTAGCGATACGGCGTAAAATAGCGGCCTTTTGTCGCGATTGTGGTTTTTATTCAGAGAGGCGCAGGTGGAACAGTTTGATGTCGTGGTAATAGGTGCGGGCGCAGCGGGCATGTTTTGCGCGGCGCAGGCAGGGCAACTCGGCTGCCGGGTGCTGCTGCTCGACAACGGCAAAAAACCGGGGCGCAAAATCCTGATGTCCGGCGGCGGACGCTGTAACTTTACCAACATGTACACGGAGCCTGCCGCTTACCTGTCGAATAACCCGCATTTCTGCAAATCTGCGCTGGCACGCTACACCCAGTGGGACTTTATCGATCTGATCAACCGTCATGGCATCGCCTACCACGAGAAAACCCTGGGGCAACTGTTTTGCGACGACTCGGCGCAGCAGGTGGTCGAACTCCTGGTGAAAGAGTGTGAGCAGGGTCAGGTGACGACACGCCTGCGTAGCGAAGTGCTGGGCGTAGAAAAAACCGCAGAAGGCTTCGAACTGGCGCTGAATGGTGAGAAAGTGAGCGCTCGCTCACTTGTGGTGGCCAGCGGTGGATTGTCGATGCCGGGCCTGGGCGCGACGCCGTTCGGCTATAAGCTGGCGGAGCAGTTTGGCCTGAAGGTATTGCCAACGCGCGCCGCGCTGGTGCCTTTTACGCTGCATAAACCGCTGTTGGAGCATTTGCAGACCCTGTCTGGCGTCTCTGTGCCGGCAGTGATCACCGCAGAAAACGGCGTCAGCTTCCGCGAAAGCATACTGTTTACCCATCGTGGCCTGTCCGGGCCGGCGGTATTGCAACTTTCCAGCTACTGGCAGCCCGGTGAGTTTGTGAGTGTTAACTTACTTCCTACGCTTGATCTGGCGGGCTTCCTCAATGAGCAACGTCAGGCACACCCTAATCAAAGCCTGAAAAATACCCTGGCGCTGCACCTGCCGAAGCGGTTGGTGGAATGTTTGCAGACGTTGGGCCAACTGCCGGAAGCGACATTAAAGCAACTGAATCCGACGCAGCAGGCAGCGTTGGTGGAAACCTTGCAGAATTGGCGCGTACAACCCAACGGTACCGAAGGCTACCGCACGGCGGAAGTGACGCTCGGCGGCGTCGACACCAAAGAGCTGTCCTCCAAGACCATGGAGGCCGCCAAGGTGCCGGGCCTGTACTTTATTGGCGAAGTGGTGGATGTGACAGGGTGGCTGGGGGGATATAACTTCCAGTGGGCCTGGAGTTCTGCCTGGGCTTGCGCTCAGGCGCTGGCGGCTCAAAAGCAATAATTTCCGCCGGGGTGATGTAAAAGTCGGCATTTGCTGCGTCGGGCGGAACCGACGCAGCAAATAAAATTATGGTTTAAGACCGATAAATAAATCATGCGTACCGCACGAAACAGAGTAATTCGTCGATATTCAATTTATTGTATTTAGCGGTATTTAAATTATTTGTAAATCAAGTTTTTTGGTATTATTTTTAGTTTAATTATTCTATCTAAATTGATTTAATTAATGGTGGGTAACCTGATTTTATTATTTACAGCGAGTGAAAAACCTCATCTATAATTATTTTTCATGTTTTCGAGTGAGAAATTATTATGAATGGCGTTTTCTTTGTTCGGCAAATACCTATTACCCCAGAACTTCAGGTTACAGAATTAAAAAACCACGCCAATGGTTTCCTGCGCTATAACAATATCAACGATCTGGCACACAGTGGTCCAGAAGCCCTGACCTGGTTCCTGAACCGCGCCAATACGCTGTTTAAAAGCAATTATCCTTCTGCGCTGCCCACTGCCTCATTGCAATTGTCGTATTTGTCGGTTTTTTGCCGTGCGGAACATGAAGCGGATAGCCAGGCATTACCTGTTTACGATTTCCTTAAAATCGATATTCAACCCACAGGAAAAAGCGGCTACGGCGTGATGTTCTCTTCGCAGATGCGCGAGTATTATCGCGATCGGCTTGAAAATGGCATGGATACGTCGGAAATTCCGGTCGATCAGGCGTTCTTCAACTCTATTTTCAAGCAAGACTCGCCCAAGACCGGCGTACTGGAAAGTTATCCGGTGATCATGATCCCCCGTAGCGCAAATGAGCAAGCTCCTTCGCTTACGCATACCTATCTCAGCAGCCTGGGGCTGGATTCCCGGCATGTCCAGCCGCCTGCGTCGGCTTATCCTTTCCGGTTTTACTTCAAACAGGATCTTGCCACGCAGGATCCCGAAGTCATCGCGGCAATCTCAGCCTGCGGGCAGGCGATGTTTGAAATCGTACGCCCGCACCTTTATCCGTTGGATCAGCAGGATATGCCGCGTTTTGACATGGCGCACCTGACGGACATCAAGTGGGAGCAGCACAATACGGCGCGCAGGTGGGTGGCTGAGCATCAGCCCTGCGTCGAGGCGCTGATGGCGCTGCACGGTATCAGGTACTAGGGTTAAGCCGGCGACGGGAGCCAATCATTCAACTCTGCGGAATATCCTTGCGACGCTACGCCGCAGGGCCTTTCAGCTCCACGCGATTGCCGTCTGGATCGGTGAAATAGAGAGACGGCCCGTCGCCCTCTGCGCCAAATCGGGATTCGGGGGGATCAACGCTGATCCCCTGCGATCGCAAATACGCTAACAGTTCGCCCTCGTTGAAAGGTTCGATGCGCAAACAGAAATGATCGACATTCTGCTGGCGAGCATCGGGATGCTGGCCGCCTTTTTTCCCCAGCACGCCGTCGACGTCGACCAGATCAAGCATGGAAACGCCGACGCGCAGATGCACCAGCCCCAGATCGGGACGCCGTCTGGCGATTTCACATCCCAGTATCTGGGTATAAAATTGAAGGCTTTTTTCCAGGTCGGTGACGCGCAGTACCAGGTGATCGATTTTCTTCAGGCTGAATGGGCGCACGCTGATGTCCTCAGATCGACGGATAATTAATCAGTATAATATACCCGTCGCCTTTCACGTTGCAGCGTCGTTACCTGCACTAAGTTACGTGGCCCTACCTGAATTTGTCAGTGCCCGTCATTGCCGGCAAGGGTTGCCACTATGGCTTCCAGCGCGGCATGCGGCGCGGCTGCGAGTGTAGAGCCCGCCTGCGCATTTTCCGCCAGCAGCCGCTGCAGCCCGACCAGCCAGTCGTAGATATAGAAGGCGGCATTTTTCGCCGGCGTGGGCGCCAGTTTGGTCAAGCGCTGCTGATTGCCCCAGTCGACCGCGGGCTGCGGTGGTGGGGTAAAGATTGGCTGGCCGGGATTGATGCGGCTGGCGGGGCGTAAAGCCGCCTCGCGCTGCTGGAAGCCCAGCCAGGCAACGAAATCGCTCAATACCGTCAGCGCCTGGCTGACCTGACGATCCTCCCCCTGTTCCGGCAGGGCGCCTGCGGCCAATGCGCGCTCCAGCGTTGCGTCAATCTCCAGACGGCAGGCGGCGCTAATCAGCGCATCGACCAGCAGTTCCAGCTGCGGTTTTTCGACGCCCAACAGGGTCAGCAGTTGGGCATTGTCCGGCAGGCAACGCAGATGATTAACCCAGTCGGCGAATACCTTTTGGGCAAAGGAAGAACGCCCATGTTCCACCGAGCTGGTCACGGCGCTATCTTCCTCACCAAACAGGTCGATCTCCACGTCGAACGGCGGTGCGGCGACAGTCGGTGCCGGTGAAGCATGCTGTTGCTGCACGAAGAGTTGGCGCAGCCTGTCGCGCTGCGGCAACAGCCATTCCAGCAATTCACCATGCGCCCCAGCCTGCGCCTGCAAGGCTCGCAGCAGTTGTTGGCTGCGCTGTTGCACACGCTGCGGATCCGCTGCGGCAAGCCAGTTGCCGAGCAGGCTTTCACTCAGCTCACGCCGCAATTCTTGTTGCAGTTCCTGAATGCGCGCTTGTTTCAATGCCGGGCGCGCCTGCGCCATCAGATAGTCCGTCATGCGGCGGCAGTCGCGTTCATCCATGGCCAGCAGGGTGGCCCAACTGTCGCCGGGCTCACCGACGTAGCGCTGAACGGCGTCGTCGGGGCGGGCTTTCCCTTCGCGCGACGCGTCGAACGGCGTGATTGCCCAGATTAAACCGGGCTTACGACGGCTGCGTACCGCAGCACTTTCCCCCTGGGTGCGTTTAACCCAGTAGGCCAGCGCATGGCCGGTTCGACTGGCCTCCTGTGGCGTGCCGGCGGCATCGCTGACCAGCAACAGACTGGCCTGTAGATTATCGGCGTAGTGGGTCAGCAGATTGACGCGTTTGGCCTGTTGCATACGCCATGTCAGATCGCCGTCTGAGCGACGGAGGCTGGCTGGAATGTCGAGAAGCTCAGCGTCGACGGGCAGCCCAGCGGGCAGAAGTGTTGCCACTTCGGCAGCTAACCACGCCAGATCGGCCTGCGCGACATCCACGACGGCGCCGTTTTCTGTCAGTACGGAAAGTTTCACCTCGGCTGGCGTGGTGACCGCGTGGGCATGCTGAATACCCGTATCGGGATCCAAAGCTTGTAGAGCGGCCTGTACGCGTTCGCAGCAGCCCAGCGTCTGGAGGCTATGCGCCAACTGACGATAGAGCATGGTCAGCGCCGGGTCCTCACCCCACAGCGGTGCGAACAGGCGGGCCCGGTCGTCAATGCTCAGATAGGGGGCCAATGAGACGGCCTGCGGCCAGAAGTGGCGGTCCAGCGCCTGTTGCCATTTGCCGCCGTGGTGACGAAGAGTGTCCCACAGCGCCACGATGGCATTGCTGTCCATGCCGTCAATCGCCATGGGCTGGCGATGGCGTTCCAATGTATTCAGGTGTGCGGCAATAGCTCGTGCGTCTCCATCCGGGCGAAAGCCGTTCATCAACGCTGCACTGGCCGTCATGGCGAGCAACTGCGCGTTATCCAGCAAGGTGATGCTCACCGGATAAGCTGGGGATGTTACGACGGCGGGTGCGCAGTAGCGTACTGCCAGCGGGCAATTCTCTGATAGCAGCGCGGCGCCGGGGGCCAATGCCGCCAAGAGGTGGGCTTTGGCAGCCGCGTTATGACCATAAAGGCCGATGGCGACGCGGTGAGGTGTGGCGGTGTCCAACTTCCGCGCCTGATTGTAGCTGCGGCGCAAACGGATCGTCAGGTTATCGGCTTCCCGGTCCAGGCGAGCCGACTGTTGCCGTGCGCCGGCGACCCAGTCAATGGCCTGGATAATTCCGTCGCTGAGGCGGTTTATCGGGTCTGAAGTGATAGGTTTCATCGTTGATAAATGCTCCCGCTGTCGATCCAGTAATGGGTTGCACCAGAGGCGCTGGCAGCCAGGGTATTGAGTTTAAGCTGTAGCTGATGTGCGTGAACCGGGCTGCCGTCGGCCAGCATGGCCTGGGCAATTTTAACGCCCTCGGCACCTTGCGCTTCACTGCCGGTAATGGCCAACCGCAGGCTGATGACCGCATCGCCAGCCAGCTTGCGTGCCAACAGGGGATCGGTGATGGTCAGCGTATATAACGGCGATGCCGGCCAGCGCGGGTTGTCCAACTGACGGAACCCAAGGCGCAAAGGACCGCGCAACTGGAAGCAGCCGGCGGGATCCAGCGCAAAATCGGCGCGATCCAGATCGATATCGCGATAGTAGACGTTATCGTCCGCCAGCATGTTATTGCCGTCCAGCATGCCCAGATGGCGAACGGTGGAATAGGGCTGGAAATCCCCAACGTTGAAGTAAAAACTCTCGAGGCGCAGGTCGATGGCCAGCAGGCACAGCATCGCTCCCACGGCGGCGGTGGATTTGGGGTTATCGATACGCCCACGCTTGTTAAACGGATACCAACTGCGGGTGTGATAGCCCTCGAGCGGCAAGATGCGGCTGGCGGGCAGCGGCTGCAGATGGCGCAGCAGGGCCTGGACGCCGGGGAAACGTGCCGGGCGGCCGGTCAGCAGCAACACATCGCAGGCGTACAGCGCCACCACTTCACACAGCAGCCGCAGGCAGCGGCCAATGCCGATCCGGTCAGACAAGAAGGCGCTGTGCAAGTCACCCAGGCGGACGACCAGCGGCGTGTACAAAATATCGAAAGAAGAAGTGCCGGTTTCGCGCTGGATCTCGCCGTTGATAAACGCCAGCACTTGTGGGGTTGGGGCTTGAGGCAACAGTTCGTCCAGGCTGGCGGCCACTTCGGCCTGGGCATCCAGCGGGTCGTAATCCTCATAAGCTGCCAACAACGCACGCCCGACAGGCATGAAAATCTGTAGCGCGGCCTGTTGGCGCAGGGTGGAAAATCCGTCCATGCGGCCTTCATTGCCGAAAAGCTTATCCATCACGGCCACCGGGGCCGCGACCCCAGCGTCCTCGATAGCCTGCTGCACGGCGGGCAAGATAAACAGCTGGATCACGTCCAGCAAAATATCGTCACCGGCGACTTTAAAGCCTTCGCGGAACAGCAGGCGAGGGTTGATCTTGATGTTATTGCCTACGCCATCGTCCAGCCTGTACTGGGTGATTGCCAGATCGGTGGTGCCGCCGCCGATATCGATGGAGGCGATACGCAGCGTTTTTCCTGCCGGTTCATCGGCTGCCAAAGGGCGATCCGGTCGGGCCATGCTGGCAAAAAAGGCGTCGGTACGGCCGGCGAAGTTCACCTGGGTTTCGTTGTACAGATAAACCATCTGGCCGCAGGTCGCCTCGTCCCATTCCATGTGCACCTGCGGAACGGGGAAGCGGGTTTGCTTGCCGTCGAACGGTGCGTCCAGCGGGTGCCAGCCCATGGCTTTCCACACCAGGCCAATCGCTTCCTGCATGCGGCGGCGGAAAATTTCCCGTTCCGGTTTCGGCATCGCCGAAGGCAATGTCAGGATGAGAGTTCGCAGGCGGCGCGGGGCGGTGGCATTCGGCATTTTTGCCCGTTGGGCGACGCTGTTGATCTGCATCAGCGCCTGCGCCAGCAACTCGGTCAGCATCAGCGTCATGACCGCGCTGCGGCTGTAATGGGCGGCGAATACCGGTAGCCGTTCCGCTAACGGCAGCGCAGAAAGCGGAACGCCTTCATCGTTTAACAGGGTGGTCAAGGGAGCGGCGGTGGCCATGGGCTCCTGCTTGCCGTTAAAACGCCAGCCAGGCGCATAGCGTTCTTCGTCCCACAGGTAGCGGCGGGGGCTGGAAATACCGGTGGTGCCTTCACTGCCTTGCCGTTGTTGCGCCAGCTGTGCGGCCTCGCGGCCCACGCGGGTGATGGAAGGCCAGACAAAGGCGTCGTCGCGCCCGCTCAGGAACGAGAGGCCGGGCTTGCCGAACGAGACCTGAGAAAACTCGACCCGGCTTTCGAACAGTTCGTTGTACACGCAGTGCGGCGCGCTGAGCGAGCGTAGCTGCAGTTCATAGGTCTGCTTCAGGCCGTTGCTTTCTTCCGGATGGTCTTCGACCAGCACGCCACAGGTGTGGGAGTTGCCGACGTCCAGAATCACGTCCACGTTGACCGCGGGCTGCTGCAGCGTAGCCGCGATGATCTTTATCTGCGGCACCGCCAGTTGGTCGCCGAGCATGTTCAACACGTTAAGGTAGTGCGCCTGATATTCGAAAGTTTTCAACCCGGTGTAGATCTGAGCTTCGGCACGTTGTTCCTGCGTGGTGGCGCCTTCGGTAAAGGCTTCGCGCAGCCAACCGTCCACCCAGGTCAGATCGAGAAAATCGCCCAGATCGTGATTGCGGTGGGCCAGCGCGAAGCTTAGTCCGGTGTCGAGATCGCTTTCACTCGGGGCTAACGCCTCCTGGCCTGGCGTCGCGATACGGGTATCGAATGCCAGCACCACCCGCAGCGAGTTGCCGTCCTGATCGGGGGTATCCAACTGAAGGAGCTGCATGCGTGCCCAGTTGTCCGGCCCGGCCAGAAACGCCCCGGAAGGGGTGTAGCGAAAGAACGGCAGTGGCAGCCAGGTCTTATCCAACAGCCGCAAAGATTGCTGCAGGGGATAACTGAATTCAGGGCGCACCACTTCATCGACCTGCCCCGGCTGCGCGGGCAACAGGTATTTGCCGCTGTCGGCATGCCACTGCAGGCGTAAAAGTGGACCACTCGCCGTCTGGCGGACAAACTTGCCCGGAAAATCGGCATCCAAAACCGGCGTCAGGGCAAAGTCCAGAAATTGGATGCCGCTGTCCTGAATCAGCGTAATGGCGTTTTTATAGTCCGTAAGGGGGGCCAGCATCATTTACTCTCGCGCTTTAACGTCATGGGATAAACCGTGTCCGCAGCGTAACGGCCGGTGCATTCCGCCGGGCCGGTCTCATTTTGCCTGCAGACGATTTCCGGTAGTGGGTAGCGGCTGCCGTCGCTGCAACGCGCTTTGGTGCGGCTGTTGATCACCAGATTGCCTGACTGCATCAGCCCGGCCTCTATCGGCGCCCGGCAGGTGATGGCGTCGCCGTAGGTGATGCTGGCGGTGCCTTTGCCGTTATTGAGACGGTATTGCAGGCTGGGCCGTTTGCCGGTCAGCGGATCTTTCAACGCCACCGTCGCGCGCCATCTGCCGTTGAGAAAACGGGTGGAGCCGGCCTTGACCGCTTCGGCTGGCAGTACCAGCGAATTTTTGTCCGCCGGCGGCAACACCACCGGGACGGGCGGCGGCGGCATTAGCGTGGCGTGTGCCAATGGCAGATGCAGCTTGGGGATCGGCTTGGCGACACCGACAGGCGAAGGTGGTGGTGCCAGCACCGCCGAAGATGTGGCTGGTGGGGGATTCGTTTGGCTCAGCCAACCCGCCAACAAGGCCATGATCGCTATCACTGGCGCCATCCACACATAGCGGCGCCACGGCCGGCGCACCGGCGCGGGGTTAATTTCTGGCGTCAGGGCTTCGGGTTCCGCAGCAGGTTGAGGCTCGGGGGCCGCCTCTACGCGCGGAGTGGCGGCGATTGGCGTCGGTTTTTCTGCCGGCTCTTCGGCTGGGCGCAGGCAGGCCAGCGGATCGTCCTGACACTGTGCCTGTGGCCTGATAAAGCCCCAAAAGGTCAGCACTGGTTTATCGTCGACCAGATAAACATGGTTGGGATCGGGTATTTGCATCGCCTTGCTTAACAAGGCGCCGAAAAGGCGTTGGCTGGGATGCTCGGTCGTCTGTGTCTCGGCGATCAGGGCGTTGAAGGTTGCCAGGCTGCGCTCCAACAGGTGCACGGCCTGAGCGCGTTGAGCCTCGTTCGCCGCCAGCCAGGAGGTGACTTTTCCAGGGAAAGGCGAGTACCAGTCAATGTGAGTGCCCGCCTCGTTAGGTTGCGGGATAGCCAGACAATCAGCGGCCGGCTGCTGTTGACGAATGCGCAGAGTTTCCCGCAGCTGCAACGCGCAGGCGTAAACCGGCTGTCCATTCTCGCCCAATGCAAGCACATCATCCAAACGGCCACTGCGTAAAAAGGGTTTTCCCACTGCCAAGCACCTTGTCCTGTTACCGATAAACGCATAAACGGTCATGGTAACCCGCGAACTAAAGCGGCAAACGGCCAAGGACAGGCGTAAAAAGGCACCTCTTGCTTTAATGGGCGAGGCAGAAAACGCATAGAGCCTGTTTAGCGTGGCAATACTGCAGCCTGTTTCCTGATGCCGTGAGGCGAAAACCGACTCATAGGCTAAGCTGGCTTGAAGAGAGTTTTTCATTAGGTGACCCGCATGCAGATCATTCTGGCCCCGACCAATCTGGGGCTGCGCCCTCTGTGGCCCGGCCATATCCCCGGTACCTGGCGAGCGCCACAGGCGCTGATGGCACAGGGGTTGGCTCAACGGCTGGCGGCGGAGGCCATCCATGAGTTAGTGTCGCCGACCTATTCGCCGCTGGCCCCCTCGGGCACCCGCATACGGAATGGCCATGCCATTCGCGCTTTCAATTTAGAGCTGGCTGCAGAGGTGGCCGCGGTGCAAGCGCGTGGTGACTTCCCGCTGGTGATTGGCGGTGACTGCTCAATTTTGTTGGGCGCGCTGGCGGGCGGGCGCCGCGCAGGGCCGCTTTCGCTGGTGCACATTGATGGGCACAGCGACTTTCGTCATCCCGGCAACTACGACCCTCAGCAGATGTTGGGCGCGGTGGCGGGGATGGATCTGGCATTGGCAACCGGCCGCGGGGAGGCGTTGTTGACCGAATGGCCCGGCGTGGCAGGGCCGCTGGTACCGGATCGCCAGGTTTTACAATTGGGTGAGCGAGAGTGCCACGACGTGGATTTCGCCTGGCCGGATATCAATCAGACTGCCATCACGCGTATCGATGTTTTTGCCGCCAACCTGATGGGCAGGGCGGAAATTATACGGCATATCGACCAGATGCTGGCCGCCGAACCAGAGTGGCGATTTTGGTTGCACCTTGATGTGGACGTGCTGGATCAGGCCGTGATGCCAGCGGTGGATTCCCCCGGCAGCCCCGGTATCGATCGTCTTTGGCTGGAAAATATCGGGGCTAAGCTGCTGCAAAATCCGCTGTGCTGCGGCATGACGGTATCGGTATTCGACCCGGATCTGGATCCCGATGGCCGCTACGCGGCATTGATCGTGGAAATGCTCGCGGCGATGTTCCATCGGCACAAACCTTAAGTCAGGCCTTGTGTGTCGACAGCAGGATGCTGGTTTCGGTGCTGGAAATGCCGGCAATGCGCCGAATTCGCCCCAGGATTTTGTCGAAGTTCTCCAGGCTGTCGGTGCGGATCTCCACCAAAATATCCCACTTGCCGTTGGTGGTGTGCAGGGTAAACACCGCGGGCTCGCCGCGCAGCTGTTGCAACACGCTTTGCGCCTTGGTGCCTTCGACCGCCACGGACATCCAGGCGCGGATGCGGTTATGTTCCACCCCCGGTTTTACACGGATGGTGTAGCCGGTAATGATCCCTTGCGCCTCCAGCGCCTCAATTCTTTTTTGCACCGTAGCGCGTGATACCCGGACCTTATTGGCTAGTTCGGTCACCGAGCTACGGGCATTTTCGCGCAGCAGCGCGAGGATTTGGCGGTCGGTATCGTTCATGGTGTCAAAGTGTCGGTTCGAAGTGGCGATTTGTAAAAATATAGAGCAATTTAGCCAGTTATCACACTGTTTGGCGTCAAATTGATTTTCCATAATAGGGCGGCGTCGCTATCCCGAACCCTGTGAGAAACATCATGCAAACCACCCAATCCGTTTTAATGGTGCGGCCATTCGGCTTCGCCGCCAATCAAGAAACCCGGCACAGCAACTTCTTTCAAAAAATCACGGAACATAATGAAAATCAGGCAACGTTGGCATTAACAGCCTTCAATGCTTACGTCGATGCACTGACGCAAGCCGGTATCGACGTTACGGTGATAGAGGATACTGGCGGGCAGGAAACGCCGGATGCGTTATTTCCCAATAACTGGATTGCTCTGCTGGGGGACGGCAGCCTGTTCATCTTTCCGATGGAAGCGAAGAACCGACGACGGGAGCGCCGCCAGGACATTATCACGCAGCTCGCCAATGACTTTGTGGTTGAACGGCAAATTGATCTTTCCGCCCACGAACTGGCGGGGCGCTTTCTGGAGGGTACCGGATCGCTGATCCTGGATCACCGGCATAAGCTGGCTTACGCCTGCCGGTCTTCACGCAGTTCGCCGGAGGTAGGCCGCGAATTTGAACGACACTCCGGCTACCAGATTGTCTGGTTCGAGGCTGCTGACCGCCATAATCGGCCCATCTATCACACCAATGTGATGCTGAGCGTCGGTGCGGAATATGCCATTGTTTGCCTTGAAAGCATCCGCAACGAAACGCAAAAAAGTGTGCTGATCGCCTCGCTCACACGCAGCGGAAAAACCATTATCGATGTCAGTTTTGCCCAGATGGAGGCCTTTGCGTGCAACGTGCTGGAGCTGCACGCCAAAGACGGCCACCCGGTTTACGCCATGTCCACCCGGGCCTGGGCTCATTTCACCCCGAAGCAGCAAACGCTGCTCGGCAGCTATGCGCGCCTGGCGCTTGGACCTATTGATATCATTGAGGATCTGGGCGGCGGCGGGGCGCGGTGCATGCTGGCGGAAATTTTCCTGCAGCGTAAATTCGCACCGGCCTGACTGCGCTGGCCACTCAGTTCAATCCCAATTGATTCAGCAGCATCTTGTTCAATTCGATGCTTTTGTGGACGTTCAGCTTGCGCATCGCCGAGCGCTTATGGGCACTGATGGTCTTCTGGCTGCGCTGCAGCATACCGGCGATGGTACAGGCGGACATGCCGGAGCTCATCAGCTTCAGCACCTTCTTTTCGCAGCTGCTCAGGGCGGCAATACGGCACTGTCGGCATTTCCAGATGCCGCTGGCGTGCAGGGCGACCCAGGGCTGCTGGCAAAAGCGCTCCAGCGCCAGCTGCAGTTTTGCGCGAACGACGGCATCATCATCGCGCCGATTAATGCTAAACAGCGCCGGATGCTTGTGCTCGTAGTGAGCATCGCGGTCGTTGAGGATCAGCACTGTCATTTGCCGATGGCGCGGCGTCTGATAAGGGCTCTGGTAGCAGCGGGCACAGCCGCAGCTGTCTTCCATTGTGCGGAAGACGATTTCTATCGGCTCCATATTTAGCAAATCGGCCGAGGTGCCGCGGTTGCTTGCATTCAGGTTATGGAGGTAATCCTCTACCAGCAGGCGCAGTCCGAGCTGATAAAAGTTATCGCTGCCCAACAGGGTGAACCGGATATTAAGCATAGTTACTCCTCAAAGCGCGCATCGTGCGGAAACAGTCGCTTGGCCTGGCGTTGCAGCTCGGCGGCTCGCTGGGGCTGTTGCAGTAGCCGGCTGACCGCCATCAAATTGATGTAAATATTGGCGTCTGGCCGCACGCGGATTTCGTTTTCAGCCCATTGCTGGTAGCTCAGCAACGTAGCCATATCGCGGGTTTGCGGGTATTGCAGCAGCTGTCGCAACTGCATGTCATAGTCGTAACGGACCTGCCAGGGCGTTGGTGTGATGACCTGGCTCATAGGGCCGAATTGCCGCAGGCCGCTTTTTTCCACAGCGGTAATGATCAGCGCGCTGTGCAGGCCGTTAAGCAGATACGGCACCATCAATGCAGCGATGCCCGCAGTGGTCAGCCGCAGCGGGAGCTGCGAATGGGAGGGCAGCCGCAAACGGCGTCGGAGGTCGCTAACGCGCAGAATCACCAGCAGCAGCACCGCGTGGGCGGCGGAGAGATAAAGCGGGTATTCCACCATCATGTGCAGCAGGATCGGCAACGCCGCCAGCCAGGGCGCGGGCCGTAGCGGAACGGGGCGGCTGTGCCGCAGCAAACGGCATAGCCCCCAGACGATCAGGGCGATACCGCTCAGGCTCAGCAGACCGCCTTCGACGCCCCACAGCAATATCTCGTTGTGCGGGTGGCTGATGGCAACGCTTTCCATACCGCTGCTGTGAGTGGTGTAAAAATGATGCAGAAAATCGTGCTGAAAATGGCCGTAACCCCAACCTAACCAGGGACGCTCGGCGATCATGTCTAGCGCCTCTTGCCAGTAGGTAAGTCGGTAAAAAATCGGTTCCGGCAGCATAAGCGCCCGCGTAGCGCCATTTAGCATCACCAGCAACAGCCCGGCACTTACCCCGGCCATCAACAACAGCAGGGCGATGCCGGCGCGTCGGCGGTTAAGGCGGTACAACATCCACAGTTGGAGCGGAGACAGCAGCAGGGCCGCCAGCAGTCCGACGCGGGAGGCGATAACGATCAACAACAGCGGTGCCAGTAGCAGCATGGCGGCGGCCAGCCATTGCAAACTGCGCGACAAAGGGCGACGGGCGCTCAGCAGATACAGCGCCAACGCCAGGCCGGTAGCCATAAAGCTGGCCATCAGGTTCCACTGCTGGAAGATGCCGTAAGGGCGGTTTTTCAGGGTGTTGTAGCCCATCCAGTTGCCCGGCTGCAGCAAACTGTATTGCACCAGGCCCAGCAAGGCTTCGATAACCGTCGCTGCCAGCAGCAGCATCAATAGCCTGCGCCGCCACCGGCGATCGAGCGGGATTTGCAGCAGCGCAAAGTAGGCCAGAACGCCCAGCACCAATCCCATCAGGCGCGGCAAGGCTTCGCTTAACCAGGGCTGTTGAGCCCACAATAGCGGCAGGAGCAAAATCAGGCTGCCGGACGCCAGCAGGTTAAAGAAGCCGGAGGTGGCCAGCGGCGGACGGCTGAACAGCATCGCACCTATGATCAACAGGGCGATGAAGATCCCGCCGACCAGATTCCATGGCAGATAGAATCCGCTGCCGCCGCGATTGGGCCAGTAAATGTGCATGGCGATCAGGCAATAAAATGCCGCCAACCCGAATAACCAGGCTGCTTTAGATTTGGACATCATGACGTGTTCCTGCGGCGCCGAATTACTGATAAGCCAGTACGAAATTGGCTACCGAGCTGAACTCACCCTCGGTAATGGTTTTATTCTGTATCGCGCTGGGATGGCCCTGCACATAGGCGGTGAAATTCAGAATATTGGCACCGTCTTGCAACGTCACCGCGCTGGTGGCCTGGTTCAAATCAATGTCCGCGCCCTTGCTGTCAAACAGGGCGATCGCGGCACCGTTGGCGCCGTTATTAATCGCCAGCTTGCCCGGCAGTTCGCTGTCCTCGTTCCCGCTGAAGGTGACATTGACGGTTTTAAACACCGCCGTTTTACAGTCGGTCAACTTGATGTTGAACGGCACCGGGTTGCTATGGCCGTAGCGGTACAGGGTTTTGACGATCACCGTGTCCATTTCCACCACCTGATCGGCCGATTGCGGTTCGATATTGCAGGGGCGACTCACCACGGTGCCGTGGAACTGCAGCGGTGAGCCGACCAGCTCGGTATCCGCCAGCGTCGGCAGTGCCGAAAAGAGTAGCGGCGTGCAACTGAGCATCGCTAAAGCGCGTAAACGCATCGTCTGTTTCTCCCTGAATTACTCGAAAGCCGCCACAATGGTGGCAGAGGCGTTGAATTCCCCTTCCGCGATTTCTTTACCGCCGTTGGCCAATGGCGCGGCAACCAGGTTCCAGCTACCGCCGTTACCGATATTTGGCACCGGGTAAAACTCATTCGGGATCACCAACTGGCCGTTATGTTTGATCTCGATACCGAGGTCGGTTTTATCGGTTTTAAATGCGTTATTGGTGAAGGGCGCCGGGGTGCCGGAAACCGCCAGTTTGATGTTCAGCGTACCGTCTTCGAAGCTGCCGCCTTCGCATTGGAAGCGCACCGGGATACTTTGTGGGTAGCTGGCGCCGTTCAGATTGCTGCCGCCGATTTCACCGAACTCGACGTTGATCAGTTGGCCTTCGTTCACCACGCATTTATCCGGCACGTAGAGAATGGCGGACTGAATAAACACCTGCGCCATCGGATTGGGGCCGAAACCTGCGTCGGTTGACCCCAAACGGCCATACATCTCGATGATCTGCCGGTCATTGATCTGTACGCCGTTAATAATTTTTTTGCGTACCCGGAAGGTGATTTTGCCTTTGGAGCCACTGCCATAGTTATTGACCTGCAAATAAGGCGGTTTGCAGGAGTGCTGGTTGAGCAGATTGGACTCGTTATAAAACGGTACGGTGATATAGGCGTTTTTATTGCCGGCGATCCAAACTTCGGCTTTCAAGTCCAGGAAGTCATTCAGTTTTAAATAGCCATTGCCGTATTCGGACGCAGGCAATGCCGAATCCGACTTATAAAAGTGTGGGCTAACGGGGATCGGGGTGTCGCAATAGACCTTGCCGGTATAAGTGCCGCCTAACGAATAGGGAAACTCTTTGGTAAAACCGACCTTGTTGGTGATATTGCTTTCATTCAGGTCGATATAAAACTGTTTCGCTCCGCCGTCCGGCGTGACGTAGCCGTTGGCCCACACGGCTGGAGCCGTCAGCGCCAGTGCCAGCGGCAGGCAGGAGTTAAGGTAGGTTTTTTTCATCACGTTTGTGAACCTCACAGGTAAATCACCTGAATGTGCGCCACGCCGGAAAAACCGGCCGCCATCACCGCTCGCTGCGTGGATTCCACGCTGGCGCTGAACCACAGCGTATTGCTGCCGGGCTGCAGAATGTAAGGCCGGCTCTGCTGGTTGAGCGATAGCGCATTGCCCTGCTGATCCTTCAAACGCAGGCCGATGCCCTGTACGCCGCCGTTCAGTTTCAGCAGATCGGGGTTGTTGATATCGCTTTCGCCGAGAAACACCAGCGTGGCGGCCTGTTCACCCTGCAAATAGAGCTGCCCGGCATCGCCGTTACGTTGCCCTGCCGGGTTATCCGCCAAGGCTTTGGCCCCCAGCAGGCAGTTGCGGAACGAGAGGCGAAAACGTACCGGCGCACTCTGATCGCCGGCGTTTTGAAAATCGCGCGCGTTAACATCACCCAAATCAATCGACTGATCTTGGCTGTCCGGCGTCAGGCTGCACGGGGAGCTGAGCAGGCCGCCATGAAAGCTGACGGTGCCGGTGGTGCCTTGGATCACGCCCAGTGGCGTTGCCGCCGTCGCGCTGCCGCTAACCAGCAGCGCGGCGATCAGCAGGGGCCGCAGGCGGCCGCCGGTGAATTCAGCCATGCGGAATCTCCTTATTTTTTGGTCTCAGGCACGGCGTTGCACACGCTGCCGTTACAGGCGAAGCGCAGCTCCGGGTGACCGCCGTAGTCATTGATATAGGTGATGACAAAGCTGTTGAGGCCGTTGTCGCGCACCTTAATGGTTTCGCTCGATTTCGGTTTCAGCATCACCGGCTGGAAGTCGCCCAGCGCGCCGCCGCCCTGTTTCTGCGTTTGGCGAGTCATGCCGGTCAGGGTGATGTAAAACGGCGTAGGGTTTTCAACGGTGAAACCGCCGGTGCTTTTGCGAAATACCAGCTTCTCCTGCCACACTTCGCCTTTTGGCGCGACGATGGCTTTTGGCCGATAAAACAGTTTGATCTGGGTTTGCAGTGCCAACTGCATCACGTTGGTTTTACTGCTTTTCGGCGGAATTTCACGCAGGTTGAAATAGAACACCGACTCGCGATCTTGCGGCAGACGATCGGCCTCCGGCGTCTTGGTGATGCGCACCACGCTGCGTTCATTGGCTTCAACCCGCTGCAACGGCGGTAACACCACCAGCGGCGAAGTGATTTTCTGGTGCTGCTCGTTTTCCAGCCAGGACTGCGCCAGGAAAGGCAGTTCCTTGTTTTCGTTGACGATATTCAGGCTGATTGATTTCGCGTCGCTGAGGTAAACGGCGCGAGTACGATCCAGCGATATCGCTGCGTTGGCGGCCGGTACTGCTGCGGTCAAAGCCAGGCCCAGCGCGGCCATTTTTGCTAACGGAACGTTGTTCATAATCATCAATTCTCTGCGTTACGGATTACAGTTTGGCGCACGGCAGCAGTAGCTGGTCCAGCGGCTTGGCGGCGCCCGGTATAACAATGCGGCACTGGCGCTGGCCTTCCCAGGCGACGTCCAGCTGCTCTTGCGGCTGCACGCCGGTCAGGTAGACCGAGCCGCCGTCGTTCACGACCGCCACCTCACGGCCTTTTTCGCTCAGCACCGTGGCGCCGAACGGCGGTTCGCTGCCGTCGGCAAGCTTGATGGTGGCCAGCAGCTTGCTGCCTTTCACCACCTCAAAGTGGCGGTAGCCGATGGCGCCCTCGGTCAGCGTGCCTTGCACCACCGCTCGGGTGGCCTCCACGTCGTCCGCCAGGGTATTGACGTCGATGCGGGTGTCGGTGTTGTAGTAGCTGGTGATATCGGAGATCACCGCCAGGCCGAAGCGGTTGCTGTAGGCGCGGCCGTTGTTGATCGGCACCCCGGCGATGCCGTCGGTGTCCAGCATCATCCGGCTGCCACCGTTACTGGAGTTCTGGTGGGCGGCTATGCCGTGTCGGGTAGCGGTAATGCCGCTGCGGAAGGTCCCGCCGATCGACGAATAGCTGTCCTGCTGATAAGAGGCGCTGGCGTTGAGCGATCCGAACGAGGCGTTATGGCTGTAGTAGCCGCGGGCCAGCGATTTGCCGGACTGGTTAAAGCCGCCGCTGACCTGCCAGGTGTTGTTCGGGTCGGTATAGTCGTTGTAAGACGCCATCTGCGTCACGTCGCTGTTGCTGGTTTGCAGTGAGTAACCGAGCCGGCGGCGATCGCCGATCGGCACGCTGAAGTTCAGCATCACGCTGTCATCGGTGCGGCCGTGATAGGTGGTACGGTAGGCCGACAGCGATGCGGTCACATTGCTGATATTGCCGACGTTGAACAGCTTGCTGGCGGATAACCCGTAGCGATCCTGCGCCCTGGCATCCCAATAGGTTTGGTGCGAATAGGTCAGGTAAGCGGTGATCGCCTTGGCGCTGTCTTCCGCCATAAAGGTTTTGCTGGCGGTAATGGTGTACAGCTCTTTTTGGCGGCCGTTGTAGCGTTCGTCATAGTCGTTGTAGCGCTCTTGCAGATACTGCGACATGTTCATGAACTTGCGCTGTGAGAAGCGGTAGCCGGCGAAGGTGATCTGGCTGTTCAGCTCATCGAAGCGCTTGGCGTAGTTGACCTTGAACGACATGCCGCTGGCGGTAGGCTCATTGGGCAAACGGGCGATGGACTGCGTCACGTCTACCGACATGGCGCCGAACACGTTAAGATCGCGACCCAGGCCAAGCGCCCAGGCGTTGTAATCGCCGCCGAGCAGGGCGCCGCCGTACAGCGACCAGGCGCTGGTCAGCCCCCAGGAGAAGTCGCTGGCGGAAAACAGTGGCCCTTGCGTGCGGTGATCGTATGCCGAAGGCTTACCCACCGCGACGTTGTAGCGGACATAGCCGGGGCGCGTCAGGTAAGGGATGGTGGCGGTGTCGACCTGGAAAGTGGAGACGGTGCCGTCTTGTTCTTCCACCTTCACGTCTAACCGGCCACGTACCGAACTGTTGAGATCCTGAATGGCAAACGGCCCGGCGGGCACGGTGGTTTCGTACAGCGTACGACCTTCTTGCGAGACGGTGATCTTGGCGTTGCTTTTGGCAATGCCGCGTACTTCCGGCGCATAACCCTGCAGGTTTGGCGGCAGCATGCGCTCGTCGCTGGCCAGATTCAGACCGGTAAAGCGGTAAGAATCAAAGACCCCCGAGTCGAGAAAGATTTCACCGAGCGTCAGCTTGGCAGCCTGCATCGGCAGCGCGCGGTAGGCGTAGATCTGGTTCCAGTCGAAGTTGTTATCGCGCTCGCCGGCCTGCTGATTGTAATTGGCCTGATAGTCGGCGCGCAGGCGCCAGGCGCCCAGGTTGGCCCCCACCGTCCCGTAGCTGCTGAGATTTTCGGCGGTGTTGTTATTGTGGCTCTGCTTGCCGACCTGGCCGCTGATGCTGTAGTCCAGCAGCAGTCCGGGAATGCCGTCGTCCCACTGCTCCGGCGGTGTCCAGTCCGGATCGGAATATTTCATCCAGGCTTGCGGGATGGTGATGGCCAAGACGCCGCCGCCGATGCGGTCGGAGATGGTCGCCCCTTTGATGCCGCTGATATCGGCGCAGCTGTTGTCGTGCCACAGAGTGATTTTTTTGAGGACGTCTTCTTTCAGCGCCATTTTCTCGACCAGATCCGGCGGCAGGCAGACGCGAGAACGATCCTTTTTATCCGGCGACGGATAATATTGAATGCTGCGCTGCGGCAAGGTTTTCTGGTTGATTTTGATATCCAGCAAATAGGCGCCGGGCATGACGTAATCGGCGTCTGAAAAACGCGATAAATCCACTTTGCTGCGATCGCCAATATCCAATACGTCGGTATTGAATTCCGTGGCGGAAAAAGCCGAATGCACCCAGAGGAAAGATAGAATGACGGTAAGGGGTATTTTTTTCCGTGTCAGTAATGACGTCATAGAATAATCACTCATGGCAAATCCGCGCCCAATAGCAGGTCATCCTGTACGACCTGAATACGTAATACGTGATGTCATTCAGTGCCTGACGGCGGCACCCGCCTAACGAGGCGTTACTTACAGATAAGACAGGGTGAATTTCGCCAGTGAGCTGAATCCGCCGGCTCTGGCCCTGTCGGGATGAATGCGTAACTGAGCGCCAAAGCGCAGCGTGTTGTCGCCGGCGACAATCTGGTAATCCGCGGTGGTACTGCCCAGCGGTATCTGAACGCCGTTGGCGGTCAGTAGCTCAATAGCCACGCCCTGGGCTTCGCCATAAACCCCCAAGAGATCGGGATCTCGGCTGTCGGCGATGCCGTTGAAAGTGACGGTGGCCGCGCGGTAGATAAAGTCGGGTTTCACGATGCTGGCCAATTCGCAGTTCACCAGCTTGATCTCAAAGTTGCGGCGGCTGCCGATCAGTACCGGCTGCGTATCCAATGCCGCATCGGTCATCGAGATCAGGCCGAAATCAATGGTCTGGTCCAGGCTTTCGCTGGCAATCCCGCAGGGGGTTTCGACGATCTCGCCACCCAGGTTGAGTGTGCCGTGGCCCTGATTTTTCGCCGTCGCCTCTGCGCTGCAAAGGCTGAGCGCGATAAGCAGTACGCCCGAAATCCGGTTTGTCATGCTGGCGTCTCCCTGTAGCCGTTGGTCCCGTTACCCAATGTCCGTGCAGGTAAAACGGGGACACCAAAGTGGCGTCCCCGAGGGGGGATTACAGGTAAGCCAGTGTGAAGTTTGCAACGCTGGTGAATTCGCCTGGGACCACGGCGCCAGAAGCGCTGCTGCCTTGCAGATAAGCGGCGAATTTCAGGGAGTTATTACCTTCGGTCAGACCCTGGCCATCGGTTGCGGTGCCCAGTTCAACGTCTTTGGAATGCAGGTTGTCATAGATTCTGATGCCAGCGCCGGTTGCGGTGCCGCTCAGTGCCAGCAGTTTGCTGTTATCTGGATCCGGCGTACCGGTGAAGGTCACCTGGACGTTCTTCATGGTCGCAATAGAGCAATCTTTCAGTTCGATGCTGAATGGCTCAGAGCTGGATTTGCCTTCTTTAGCCAGCAGACGGCTGCTGATTTGGCCCATAGGGACAGTTTGATCAACAGATTCCGGTGCTACGCTGCATGGCGCATCAATAATTTCACCGGTAAAAGTGACTTTACCGCTGCCCTGGTTAGATGCGGCGTGAGCAACAGATGCAGAAGCGAAAGCAATCACGGTTGCCAGCATTAATTTATTCAGTTTCATTTCTCAAGTTCCTGTAGAGAGTATTTAAATAAAAAGAACAGCACATCTAAATCCCCCACAACAGCGGCAACGTCATGTCGCCGACGCCGTAGTTGGAGCCAGATCCTTTTGCTCTGGGCAATACGCCACCCTCCGTTATTCATGAGTGAATAACGAAATATTTTGGAAGTCGTACAAGCGAAATCCATAAAAGAAAAATAGGTATATCACCATAGCGTCTTGCTGGGATTATTCTTGCAAATAATAGGTGCGGTTGGAAATAGCTTTTATTAAGTTAAGTCAAATACAGAATATAAAACCAAAAGGAAAAAGAAATATATATAATTGAAAATCAATAGATCGTATACAAATATTATCCAGAATAAATGACTATATAAATAGCAATATGCGAGATATTAGATCGCCAGAATTAGTGTTCGCACTACAATTAGCAATATTGTTTTGATAATATCGCCCTCAGACAGCAGATGATGAATTCTGCGCGTTAATCGCGGGTAAAAAGTTAACTCTTTGTTTTTATGGGTGAACGCGCCGGTAATACTGGCCTGGGATGTGACTTTCATTCATTGTGGCTACGATAATTTCTTTTTGAGTTTTAACAAAAACATAACAATACAGATGTGTATCGGATTATTACCAATGCCCGACTGTTATTGTGCGTTTTTGTTATTTAACTCGTTAGGATTAATCAGTAGCAGTCAGATAAAGCAGGGCTTCGCGACATAATAATGACCTAAGTGATAATTAAGGGATGATAAACGGAATGATTACCATAATTAATGATTCAACTCGCCGTTCCGCCGTCGCTACGGCGCTGATGATAATGTCCTGTTTACTGCTGTCCGGTTGCGTAGGAAAAAATGGCACCGGCACGGTTGCCATGAAAAAAGTTTCACAGAGTAATCCTAAGGAAAACACTGATGAGCAACGGATCGCGCTTTGTCAGCAACGGGTCAACTCACTTAAGAATATTAATCCGCAAAGCTATCAGAAACGGATTGCTTATTTTAACGGGCTGTTGTCCAACGCCTCGGGATATGCCGGCATTCGCAGTAATGTCGATGAAAGCACCCGTAAAGCCATAGATGCGCTTTATAAATATAAAACCGAGAAATTCTGCGCCGACGTTGAGCATGAGCTGATGTCCGATCTGTCGAGCCGGGTGGAGAGCCTGTAATCATGAGAAGGTATGCGGAAGGAGCCGCTGCTTTGCTGCTGTTGTTGGTATGGGGCGCTGCATCGGCGGCAGAGATTGCACCTGGCAAGGATGACGGCATTCCCGCATTGCTGAAATTTGCCGAGCAACAGCAGGCGGTGCCGGTGGTGGAAAGTGCACCTGCAGCGCCTCAGCCGGTGACTGCCAAGCCCAAACCCGCCGCTGTTACGCGCGGAGACAACGCCCGTCTGACTGCGCTGAATCAGGCCCTGCAACGGCAAGCCGAAACCATCCGCCAATTGGAACAGCAGCTGGCGGCTCAGGCTCAACCGGCGGCGCCAGCCCCCAAGGCAACACCCAAACCGGACCCGATTGATATCCGGCCGCTGGTGGCCGCGTTAAAAGGGATCCGTAAGGCCATCGCCACGCCACCAGACTTGATCGCCATGGCGGCGGCTCTGGCACGGCAGCAGCGGATCGTCACGCAGCAAGAGCAGCAGTTGCAGCAGCTCAACCGTCAGCTAGCCGCGCAGCGACAACCGCCGGAGCTGGCCAGCGATGCCGATAAGCAGGCCTACGCCGCCGGGGTTTCGCTGGGGCGTGACATTCTGCATTTACAGGAAGAAAACCGCCGCTTGGGAATTGAAGCCGATCGCCCACGTTTGCTGGCGGGCATTGCCGATACGCTGGCGGGGCAGCAACGGTTGGATGATGCCGCCATCGACAGCGCGCTAAAGGCCGCAGACGCTGCCTTGCAGCAGGCCCAACAGCAGCGACAGCAGGCGATACGGGGGGAGGGTAAAACCTACCTCGCCGATTTCGCCAAGCAGCCTGGCGTGCAAAAAGATGCGCTCGGTTTTTATTACCGTGTGGACTATACCGGCAGCGGGCAGATAAACGCCAATGACAACGTCGATATCGTGGTACGCGAGAGCTTGCCCAATGGGCAAGTGATCAAGGATATGGACTTGGCCGGCACCACTATCTCTTTGCCTTTGTCGCAATATCCACCGCTGTTTCGCGCCGCCATCGGCAAATTGAACAAGCATGGGTCCATGACGCTGGTGGTGCCGCCAGTTCTGGCATACGGCGACAAAGGAAGCCCGCCCGCAATCCCCCCGGGCGCCACGATGATTTACACCTTGCGCGTGGCCGACGTGCTGCCGCAGGACAGGAGCAGGCAAAAGTAACCCAAGGAGTACGCGATGGCCAAGGCGCCGATAACATATGAAATCAGGAAGTCACATATGCTAAACGTGTTACGAAAACTCTGTATGGAGCGCGCGTCGGGGGCAGGGGAACATCACCCTCCGGCACCGGAACACTGGCCTAAAACCAGGGAGCTGGCAGACAAATGCGGTGAAAATATTTACACCACGCGCACGCTGTTATTGGCATTGGAAAAAGAGGGTAAAGTTCGTTGTACTCATCGCAGCATCAATAATTCGTTACGCTGGTATATTTGTGCATCACCCAAAAAAATGTAATTCCTTTCCTGTTTCGTCATTTTGACTACCCTTCACAGCGGATCAACACAGGGCTGACGGAGCGAAAAGCGCCTCAGCCCGACTCCTTTGTTACGACTAATGACCAGCCATTGGCAGTGCAATTTTTGAGGCCGTATACTGAGGGTCTGGGTGCAAATATTTTCATGAGGGATGCGTGCTTATAATGAAGGAAAGCAAAGAAATACTGTTATTGGATGATATTCATTATCAAATAGACGAGCAGGTTATTTTAGATTCCGTGTCTTTCGGTCTGAATCAGGGCGAATTTAAACTGATTACCGGCCCGTCTGGCTGCGGAAAAAGCACCCTGCTAAAAATCGTATCTTCCTTGATCGACCCGACCCGTGGAAAAATTATCTTTGCCGGTAAGGCCATTACCGATATACCGCCGGAAGAGTACCGTCAACAGGTGTCATACTGTTTTCAAACCCCTTCGCTGTTTGGCGACAGCGTGTATGACAATATCGCGTTGCCCTACCAGATTCGCAAACAAAAACCGGACAGGAAAAAGATGCAGGCCGACCTGGTGCGCTTTGGGCTAGCGGAAAATATGCTGGATAAAAGCGTTAACGAATTATCGGGCGGCGAGAAGCAGCGAATTTCGTTGATCCGTAACCTGCAGTTTATGCCCAAGGTTCTGTTATTGGATGAGATCACCAGTGCGCTGGATGAAGATAATAAACGCAACGTTAATGAAATTATTCATCAACTGGTCGCGCAGCATGGCGTCGCGGTGTTGTGGGTTACGCATGATAAAGATGAAATCAAACATGCGGATGATGTGATTACTTTGAGTGCGCATGGCGCTCGGGCGCAGGAGACGACCAATGAACCAGCATAACATCAGCAATGAATCTTTGGCTTTGTCGATGGTATTGGTGATTATTGCTATTTTAATCAGCCATAAAGAAAAGCTGGCGCTGGAAAAAGACATTATCTGGAGTATTTGCCGGGCGGTGGTGCAGTTGATCATTGTCGGCTACGTGCTGAAATACATTTTTGATGTAAATAACGCCATTCTGACGGTGCTGATGGTGCTGTTTATCTGCTTTAACGCCGCCTACAACGCGCAAAAGCGCAGTAAATATATCGATCATGCATTTATGACGTCGTTTATTGCCATAACCACCGGCGCGGTATTAACGTTGGCGGTGCTGGTACTGACCGGTTCGATTGAGTTTACCCCAATGCAGGTGATCCCGATTTCCGGCATGGTGGCCGGCAATGCGATGGTGGCAGTTGGCCTGTGCTACAACAACCTGGGGCAGCGTTTCAAAAGCGATCAGCAGAAGATTCAGGAGATGCTGAGCCTGGGCGCCTCGCCGAAGTTCGCTTCGGCGGCGCTGATCCGCGACAGTATCCGTGCTTCGTTGATCCCTACGGTGGACTCTGCCAAAACCGTGGGGTTGGTCAGCCTGCCGGGCATGATGTCGGGTCTGATCTTCGCCGGTATCGATCCGGTCAAGGCGATTAAGTACCAGATTATGGTGACTTTCATGCTGTTGTCGACCGCCAGCCTGTCGACCATCATCGCCTGCTACCTGGCCTACCGGAAGTTCTACAACGAGCGCCATCAGCTGGTGGTCAGCACGTTGAAATAATCTGGAGAAAATAAGGGTAGGGGCGCCCGGTTAAATCAGGGGCGAGCATGCTCGCCCCTTTGCGGCCGCTACCCTTGCAGCAGAGCGATGCTCTGACGGATTTCACGTTCTATATCCGCTGCCGTCCAGCTGTCCAGTTGCGACGAAAACGGCTCGAAGGCGTAAATGCCGGTGTAGCCCAGGCGCTCCAGATCCTGCACCTGCTTTTTGCTCTCCAGCCGATCTTTATCGCTCAGCATGATGCGTTCTTCGTCGCTTAATGCGCTTTTAGCACGCAGATCTTCCACCCCGGAAAGGTGCACCAGCCCAATGCCGTCGATCTGAATTTGCGCATCAAATTCAGGCTGCGTGACGTCGCTTAAATAGTGGTGGAAGGTATCCAGCACGATTTTGTACGGCGCGCCAGAATCCCGGATCAGGGACTGCGTCAGCAGCGATGAGCGCAGTGAGCTGATACCGAACCCCAACGGCTCCACATAGCCCTGTACACCGTATTGCCTGAACAGCGGAGCCAGCAGCTTAAGGGCCGCCAGCGTGTCGGTTTTTTTCTGCTCTTCGCTGCGGTTATCGCCCGCGCTGCAATGCGGGCACAGTACCAGCGCCTTGCTGCGGATTGCCTGAGCTTGTGACAACAGCGCCTCGGCGTTTTTCAGCAACGCGGCTTGATCGTCCAGCAGGTTAAACATGCCGAGCGCGTTAATGGTGACGATTTCGATACCGTATTTTTCTGCCAACGCATTTAATTGATCGTTGCTCAGGTTATCGGTCACCTTGCCGCTCGGCATATCGTTGCGTAGCTCTACTTTGTTGAGCCCGCACTTTTTCACCAGGCTGAAAAACTGTTCCAAATCGAGATTTGGCGCGATCTTGCGGTTGATGCAAAAACGGTCTGGCGCAATGGTCATGATGCATTACTCCTGAATGAGTTGATAAAGCCTGATATTTACAGGTCTATAGCGGCGTGCGTTGTATTTCGGGTTGAGGTTGGCGATAGCGTTTTGCCATGACCACGTCCTCCATTTTTTCCAGCGATACCCCTCGTGTTTCAGGAATATAGCGGCCGATAAACCAGTAACTGAACAGGCAGCAGACGGCGAACACCCACATCGGGAAGGCACCGTGGAAGCTTGAGAACAGATAAGGGTTATCGTTGATCATCGGGAAGGTCTGAGACACGACAAAGTTGGCCAGCCACATACAGCCGACGGCGATGCTCATGCCCTGAGAGCGCATGCGATTGGGGAAGATTTCTGACACCAGGACCCAGGCGCCCACGCCCCACGACAGCGCATAGAACACCATAAAGAACAGCATGCCAAACAGCGCGAAGTAGCCGGTGGCCTCGGTATAGAGCGCATAGGAGGTGATCAGCAGGCCGGCGATGACGCCCAGCGTACCCCAACGCATCAGTGGGATGCGGCCCATGCGATCCATCAACATGGCACCGATGACGGAACCGACCAACTGCATCACGCCGATCCAGATGGTTTGGAACAGCGCTTCCTGCGCGTTTATGGTGACGGTTTTCAGCACCACCGGCGCGTAATACATCATTACGTTAACCCCGGTGACCTGCTGCAGCATGGCGATCATGCAGCCAACGAACAGAATGAAGCGTACCCGTTTATCGGCATAGCTGAGTTTTTTCTGGCTGGCTTGCTGATCCTGTTTTATCGAGTCTTTGATTTCCTGCAGCACTTTTTTCGCATGTTCGGCGTTGGACACTTTGGTCAGCATCGCCAGCGCCTGATCGTCCCGGCCGACCATCACGCTCCAGCGTGGCGACTCTGGAATGATAAATACCAAAATGCAAAACAGGATGCAGGGCAGCACGCCGGAGGCGAACATCCAGCGCCAGCCCATCTCCACCAGCCAGGCTTCACTGGCGATGCTGGCGATTTTGAAGTTAACGTAGAAGATCACGATTTGGCCGAACACGATGGCGAATTGCTGCATGCTGAGCGCACGGCCGCGCATGTCTTTGGGTGAGACTTCCGACATGTACATCGGCGAAACGGTCGCGGCGATACCCACCGCCAAACCGCCGATAATGCGGTAAATCACAAACCAGGTGAAAGTTGGCGCCAGTGAAGAACCCACTGCCGAAATGGTGAACAGCACTGCCGCCAGCATCAGGGCCTTCTTACGACCATATCGCCCGGCCAGTGGCCCGGCGGCAAAGGCACCGACCACGCAGCCGATCACCACGTTGGAAACGGCCCAGCCGGTTTCGGCGGGGCTGAGATTAAAATAGGTTTTCAGGGATTCGATCGCGCCGGAGATCACGGCGGTGTCGTAGCCGAACAAAATGCCGCCAAGTGCCGCAATGCCGCATATTCGCAGTATGTACCCGGTATTATGCTTACGCTGAGATGACATGTGTTGCTCCGATTTTTTTCCTGGCTTCCACCCGCGCTGTTGGTTGTAGGGAAGAGGAGGCGGAAGGGGTTGGACCCTGCCTGTCATTAAGGCGGTGATAGTCGAATTAACGCTTCGGTAAACAAGAACATTTATTTCATAATTAGTGAATAATGAAATATTGATTTTTAGATCCAGTTCAAAAAAAACCGCAAATGCCCCTCAAGCGTTACCGCGCGATCCTTTAGCGTCTGGCCGGGTCGTCTTTCCCCGTGGGCTGCCTGTTTCTGTATAAAAGTCAGGGCTAATTCCCTGCCGTTGGCGCGTGAACACAGGGACCGCTTTTTTTCCTTCATGTAATGGCCTTGCACGGTGATGTGGCAAAACTGCGACCTTCCGCACTAAAAACAAATTTTCTAAAATAATTTATTTGAAACTTTTTTTTCAATGAAATAGAGTTTGCTTCATCCGGTCAGGATTTAGCCTGCTTGCGGGCAGTCTCCGGCAAGCGGTGTGATGAAAACGCTACGGCCGCAGACGGTCAGGCGACAGCGGACTTAAAAGAGGGTGAGACATGAAAACCGTGGGTAACTTTATTGGCGGGCAGGTGTGCCTGAGCAGCAGCAATCAAACCGTCGACGTGCATAATCCGGCTTCCGGGCAGGTTGAACGCCGCGTGACGCAGAGCACTGCCGCCGAGGTGAAGCAGGCCATTGACGTGGCCCACCAGGCATTTGCCGACTGGTCGCGCACCACACCGCTGCGCCGTGCGCGCATCATGTTCAATTTTAAGGCGCTGCTGGAACAGCATCGCGACGAGCTGGCGGCGCTGATTGTCAGCGAGCATGGCAAGGTGTATTCCGATGCGCTGGGCGAACTGACCCGCGGCATCGAAGTGGTGGAATTTGCTTGCGGCATTCCACATCTGATCAAGGGCGAATATTCTGCGGACGTCGGCAGCGGCGTTGACAGCTTCTCGCTGATGCAGCCATTGGGCGTGGTCGCGGGTATCACCCCCTTTAACTTCCCGGCGATGGTGCCGATGTGGATGTTCCCTATCGCGCTGGCCTGCGGCAATACCTTTGTGCTCAAGCCCCCGGCGCTGGTGCCTTCGGCCTCGGTTCGCATGGCCGAACTGCTGAAAGAAGCCGGGCTGCCGGACGGCGTATTCAACGTGGTGCATTGCGCAAACGAAGAAGCCGCGCAGCTGTGCACCGATCCCCACATTCAGGCGGTGAGCTTTGTCGGCTCCTCTGCGGTGGCTGAACATATCTATACTACCGCCAGTGCCCACGGCAAGCGGGTGCAGGCCTTCGGCGCGGCGAAAAACCAGGCCATCATCATGCCTGACGCCGATCTGGACGCGACGGTCAATGCCCTGATGGGCGGCGCATTCGGCTCGGCCGGCGAGCGTTGCATGGCGTTGCCGGTGGCGGTGGTCGTCGGCGACGACACGGCCGATAAACTGATTGCCAGACTGAAGCCGCTGATCGCTCAGCTGCGCGTTGGTCCAGGGCTTAAACAGGGTGGCGAAGAAAACGAGATGGGGCCGCTGGTATCCTCGGCGCACCAGAAGAAAGTCCTGGGTTATATCGATCTGGGCGTGGAAGAGGGCGCTACCCTGGTGGCCGATGGCCGCAACTATCAGGTGGCGGGTTACCCGGACGGCTACTACGTTGGCGGTACCCTGTTTGACCACGTTACGCCGGAAATGCGTATCTATCGTGAAGAGATCTTCGGGCCGGTGTTGGGCATTGTCCGCGTGCCGGACTACCAGACCGCCATCGATACGGTGAATAGCCATGAATTTGGTAACGGCAGCGCTATCTTTACCAGTAACGGTCACTATGCGCGCCAGTTCGTGCAGGAAGTGCAGGCCGGCATGGTGGGGGTCAACGTCCCGGTGCCTGTCCCGATGGCGTTCCACAGCTTTGGTGGCTGGAAGCGCTCGGTGTTCGGTGCATTAAACGTTCACGGTACCGACGGCGTGCGTTTCTACACCCGGATGAAAACCGCCACCGCCCGCTGGCCAACCGGGCAGCAAACGGTGTCTGAATACAGTATGCCTACGCTGGGTTAAGGCACTATACCCGTCGTCTTTCAAGCCGCATCTGTGTTGGCTGCGTGTATTTGGCCCAGTCACCCTGTAGGGGGCGAATAAATTCGCCCCGATTAATGCGGGCGCGGCATGCAGCGCCCCTACGATGATGCAACGCCAATTATTTGGGGTCTATTCATACTTAATTGGGAGAATTACCATGTCTTCATTGCTCGCCAAATGTCAGCAGCCAAATGCCGAGGGGCGCATCCAGCACGTCACCCCGGAGAATGCCGACTGGCGCTTTGTCGGGTTTGACGTCTATCGTCTCGAAGCCGGTCAGTCGCTGCAGTTGGAAAGCGGCGACAAAGAACTGTGCCTGGTGCTGGTCGCCGGTATCGCTTCTGTCGCTACCCTGCGAGCGGAATACCCGAGCATCGGTAAACGGATGAGCCCGTTTGAGCGCACCCCGCCTTATGCGGTGTATGTGCCGCATCACGATCGAATTGAAGTGCGCGCGGAAAGTGCTTTGGAGTTGGCGGTTTGCAGCGCGCCGGGCCACGGGCACCTGCCATCGCGGCTGATCACTCCGGCAGACGTGGGCGTAGAGCGGCGCGGTAAAGGGCGCAATCAGCGTCTGGTACACAATATCTTGCCGGACAGCGCGCCGGCCGACAGCCTGTTGGTGGTGGAAGTGTACACGGATGAGGGCAATACCAGCTCTTACCCTAGCCACAAACACGATCAGGAAGATTCGCCGGATGAAACCTATCTGGAAGAGACTTACTATCACCGGATCCAGCCGGAACAGGGCTTTTGCATGCAACGGGTCTATACCGACGACAGGTCGCTGGACGAGTGCATGGCGGTCTATAACCGCGACGTGGTCAAGGTGCCGCGCGGCTACCACCCGGTGGCAACGCTGGCCGGTTACGACAACTACTATCTCAACGTGATGGCCGGGCCGGTGCGCCTGTGGAAATTCACCTGGGAAAAAGACCACGCCTGGATTAATAGCGACGGATACCCAGCGGCGAAATAATTCGCATCAGGCCCGGCTAGCCGGGCCTTGTTGATCCTGCCCGTATTACTCTTCTTTGGCGTTATTCAGCGCCAGCGATACCGCCAGGGTTTGCGCCAGACACATAGAGGCGACCTGGGAGCGGAAACCGTCCACCTGCGCTTCGCGCACCACAAAGCACACGTCGCTGAAGGCGGCCAGCGGGCTGACCTGGCTGTCGGTAATGGCAATCTGCTGTGCGCCACGCTTGGCGCCCAACTCCACCAGCTCCAACGCTTCCTGCGCATACGGCGAATAGCTGATGGCGATCACGACGTCATTGGGTTTCACCATGCTGAGTTGCTCGGTAAACATGCCGCCCAAACCGTCGATCAGAAAGGCTCGGCGCTCCAGGTGACGCAAGGCATAGGTGAGGTACGAGGCGACGCTGAATGAACGACGCAGACCGATCACGTAGATATTTTCGGCGTTGTTCAGCAACTCAACCGCGCGATCCAACTGCTCGGGGCTGGTTTGCATCGCCAGCTGTTGCAGGGCCTGAGCATTGACCATGGTGAAAACGTTAAGAATTTCCGCCGGCTTTTCCGGCGCAACGTTATCGTCGGTAGAGGTCTGGCGAAACAGGCGGGCCCGCTCGGTATAGTTGACCGTTTCTTCCATCAGGTGCTGGCGAAAAACCTGTTTCATTTCGTTGAAACCGCTGAAGCCAAACGCGTTGGCAAAGCGGATCAGGGTCGACGGCGGGACGCTGGCCTGTGCGGCGATGGAGGCGACGGTATCGAAAGCAATGCTGTTACTGTTATCCAAAATGTAACGCGCCACCTGTTTCAAACGCTTGCTCAGCGTTTCATAACGGTGGCGGATCTCGTCCTGTAACAGCGAAAGTTGAGTTGGGTTGTTCATCCATTCGGCTCGCAGTGTGGGCTAAGGCGTATTGGCCTGACGCCTGAATTATTGACAGCTCATTCTAACAGATGGAGCGGAAGTTTCATTTCACCAAAAAGCGATTTATTCGATTGCAAGTTGCGTTACTTCACAGAAAACCGGCAAAAAAATCCCCTTAAAGCGGCGAAAATCGTTTAAGGGGAGGGTTTGTCGATTAAGACGAGTGAGAGGTTGGGCGGTATTGGCGCCAGAAGCCAATCAGCGTCAGGTATTTTTGTTTCACCTGCTCGATTAAGCCAGCGTCATCCAGTTCGCCCTGCAACCAGCGGCGTGAAGGCTGGCCGAAGATGGTGCGGCCGACGGCAAAACCTTTTACCCAACGGGCGTCTGCCGCCGCGGCGAAACCGGCCTTCAGCGTTTCTTCCGGTGAGTCCAGCCCCAGTATCAATACGCCACGGCAGAATGGATCGTTCGCCTCTATCAAAGCCCCCACCCGCTGCCAATTTTCTGCGCTCAGCGGCGGCAATTTCCACCAGTCGGGCTTGATGCCCAGCGTGTAAAAATATTGCAACATCTCCAGATAGTAGCTTTCGGCCTTGTCGGCGTTGCTTTCCGGCAGGATCACCTCCAGCAACAGTTCGTGGCCGGACTTGCAGCAACCGCGATACACGTCGCCAATCAGTTCATCCTGCTCGCGACGCAGTTCGGCGGCGTCATGCGGATGGTAAAACACCAGGCACTTCACCACGTGCTCCTGCGGCCAGTCGATCAGCTGCGAGCCAATATTGCCGTGCTCCAGTCGTAGCGGGCGTGAACTGGGCAGCTCGATCGGTCGGCCAATCCACCAGCCCTGCCCGGTGATGCTGTTCAGCGCCGCCTGCCCATAGGTGGTATCGGCCAGAATGCCGCTGTTGCCCTGCAACCCGGCAACCTCGGCGGCCTGTTGCGCCGCGGTCAGCAGCAGGGTTTTCAGTTTGGGAATGCGTTCCTCGCTGACGTTGGCTTCTCGCGCCATGTCCGCCAGCTGTTTGCGGTGGTCGAAAGCGAACACGCACAGCTCCGGCCACTGCTGTTTGCGTGTAGTGACCCGGTGCAGATGGTTAAGCCGCGCATCGCGATCCGGACGTTTCACTTCCTGCTCGCGCTGTAGGTAGTCATCCAGTTCCTGCTTGGTCGGCATCGCCGGCGCACAGCCGTGACGCGAAACCACCAGTGCGCCGCAGGCATTGGCATAGCGGCAGGCCTGATCCCAACCTTCATCGTTCAGGTAACCGCGCAGCAGGCCGGACATAAAGGCATCGCCCGCACCCAGTACGTTCAGTACCTCAACCCTTACGCCGGAGTGCAGTTTGACCTGCTGCCAGCTTGTCGGGATCTCCGCTTCAAATACCGAACAGCCCTGGGCGCCGCGTTTGCAAACCAGCGTGGCCTGGGTCGCCTTGCGCACGTTTTTCAACGCGGTCAGGGTATCGGTGCTGCCGCCGGCAATATGAAACTCTTCTTCGGTGCCGACGATCAGATCAAAGTGATGCAGCACTTCTTGCAGTTCGCGGGTCACTTTTTCTGACTCGACGAAACGGGTTTCACCGTCGCCCAGCGATGTCAGGCCCCACAGCACCGGCCGATAATCGATATCCAACGCGGTGCGCAGACCGTGGCGTCGGGCGTATTCCAGCGCCTTCAACACTGCCGCGCGGGTGTTCGGATGCGACAGGTGGGTGCCAGTAATGGCCAATGCCCGTGACGATGCAATGTAGGCCTCGTCGATATCGTCCGGCGTCAACGCCATATCGGCGCAGTTTTCGCGGTAGAAAATCAGCGGGAAGGTTTCCTGATCTTTAATGCCGAGGATCACCAGGCCGGTCAGGCGCTGGGGGTCGGTAATCAGGCTTTGGGTGTCGGCACCGACGCGTTGCAGTTCTTCGCGTAGGAAACGGCCCATATGTTCGTCGCCGACGCGGGCCAGCATGCCGGACTTCAGACCCTGAATGGCCGTGCCGTAAGCCACATTGCCGGAAGAGCCGCCGAGATATTTTGAGAATGTGCTGGCATCTTCCAGGCGTGCGCCGATTTGCTGTGCATAGAAATCGACGGCGATACGCCCGAGACAAATGACATCAAGCTGTTTTTCTTGTGTAGCCATACCCGTTTCCTTCTGTATTAAGCGAAACCCCGACTGCGAAGCATTTTTGGAGTATGAGGAATAAAAATTTCAATTTCAAGATTGAATGAAATTTACACCCCAAAAATGTGATGCATTTAAAACCCCGTTGCTACAACGGTAAAGGGTATCGAAAACCCCGCCCGCCCTGAGGTGAAAACGCCGAGGGTCGGCAAGGGTATCCTTGGTGTCACAGGCTGATGGTGCCAAGGGTTGCTGTGAGTTCAGGCGGTGTTGGGTGGACGCCTCAACGGGTGAAAGGGTGGCTAAGTCAGTGAATTCTAAAGGCATGGATGAAACGGGGTTTTCATCATTATGGGATCTTTATCGCAAAATGAAATGTTTCTTCTGTAATGTGATTTTATGAAAAATATATTTGTTTATAATCCCAACACGTTTCAGGTTGTCGGCTTAAGCAGGACACAGCGCTTGCTGACGGCGAGTATCACACAGCTTATCTGGTTCGGCATGTAACTGGTGCCGGCGCGGGCGAGACTAATCTAAAAGGGTGAGTAAATGGGCAAGATCCGGTTAACCATGGCACAGGCACTCGTCAGGTTCCTCGACAACCAGTACCTGTTGGTCGACGGCGTGGAAACCAAATTCGTCAAAGGCATCTTTGCGATTTTCGGCCACGGCAACGTCCTCGGTCTGGGGCAGGCGCTGGAGCAGGACAGCGGTGAGCTGGTGGTGCATCAGGGGCGTAACGAGCAGGGTATGGCCCACGCAGCGACCGGCTTCGCCAAGCAGAAGCTGCGTCAGCAGATCTATGCCTGCACCTCTTCCGTCGGGCCCGGCGCCGCCAATATGATCACCGCCGCCGCGACCGCCACCGCCAACCGCATTCCTTTATTGCTGCTGCCGGGCGATGTTTACGCCTCGCGCCAGCCGGACCCGGTGCTGCAGCAGATTGAACAGTCCTACGATCTCAGCATCAGCACCAATGACGCCTTCCGTGCGGTGAGCAAGTACTGGGACCGCATAGTGCGTCCTGAACAGCTGATGAGCGCCTGCATCAATGCGATGCGCGTGCTGACCGATCCGGCGGAAACCGGCGCGGTGACGCTGTGCCTGCCGCAGGACGTGCAGGGCGAAGCCTATGACTACCCGGACTATTTCTTCCAAAAGCGTGTGCATCGGCTCGATCGCCGTCCGGCGACTGCAGGCATGCTGGAGGATGCGTTGGCGCTGCTGACCGCTAAACGTCGCCCGCTGCTGGTATGCGGTGGCGGGGTGAAATACTCGCAGGCCGGCCAGGCGCTGCGTGACTTCGCCGAGCGTTTCCAGATCCCGTTTGCCGAAACTCAGGCGGGCAAAGGCACGGTGCCTAGCAGCCATGAATTCAACCTGGGGGGCATCGGTGAAACCGGCTGTCTGGCGGCGAATACGCTGGCCCGTCAGGCCGATCTGGTGATTGGCGTGGGCACCCGTTATACCGACTTCACCACTTCGTCAAAATGGCTGTTCCAGCATCCGGACGTCGATTTCCTCAATATTAACGTCAGCGCTTTTGACGCCGGCAAGCTCGACGGCGTGCAGGTGTTGGCCGATGCCCGCGAAGCGCTGTCCGCACTGAGCGAACGGCTGGCACAGGCGGATTATCGCGCCGGCTGGGGTAATGCCATTGCCGACGCACGCAGCGCGCAACAGCAGGAAACCGCCCGGGTTTATGCGGTGGAATACACCGGAGAAGGTTTTGTTCCTGAAATTGACGATCACCTCGATCGTGACCGCGTGTTTGCCGAATTTATCGAAAAGACCGACTCCTTGTTAACCCAAAGCCGGGTGCTGGGGGTACTGAACCAGTATCTGCCGCAGGACAGCGTGATCGTCGCCGCCGCGGGCAGCCTGCCGGGTGATTTGCAACGGGTGTGGTACAACCACGGCGAACAGGGTTATCACGTGGAATACGGCTACTCCTGTATGGGCTACGAGGTCAATGCCGCGCTGGGGGTCAAGCTGGCTGAGCCGAACCGCGAGGTGTATGCGATGGTCGGCGACGGCGCCTTTATGATGCTGCATTCCGAACTGGTCACCTCGATTCAGGAAGGCTGCAAAATCAACGTGGTGCTGCTCGACAACATGACCAACGGCTGCATCAACAACCTGCAGATGGAACACGGCATGGACAGCTACACCACCGAGTTCCGCTTCCGCAACCCGCAGGGCGGTAAGCTCGACGGCAATTTGGTGCCGGTCAACTTTGCCATGCTGGCTGCGGCCTACGGTTGCAAAACCTACAGCGTGACCACCGAGCAGCAGCTGATCGAAGCGCTGGCTGATGCCCGTCGGCAAACCGTGTCGACCCTGCTGGACATCAAGGTGCTGCCAAAAACCATGGTGCACAAATATCTCAGCTGGTGGCGCGTGGGCGGTGCCCAGGTTGCCGACAGCGAAAAAATCGTCGCCGTGGCCCGCAAGCTGCAGGAAAACATCGATAAGGCCCGCGACTACTGATCAGGATCCCGTTTGATTACCCAGACCTTGCGTCTGCCGCAACTATTTGAAGAGGATAACGAAAATGACATTGAACATTGGGGTTATTGGCACCGGCGCAATCGGTCGGGATCACATTCGCCGCTGCAGCAAAGTGTTGCAGGGCGGCCGTATCGTGGCGGTCAACGACATCAATCGCGACAGCGCCGCCAAGGTGGTGAGCGACCTGAAGCTGGACGCCAAGGTGTATGACAACGGCCACGATCTGGTCAATGCGGCGGACGTGCAGGCGGTGCTGGTCACCTCCTGGGGCCCGAGTCACGAAGAGTTCGTGTTGGCCGCGATTGCCGCCGGTAAGCCGGTATTCTGTGAAAAGCCGCTGGCGGTTACCGCTCAGGGCTGCAAAAACATCGTCGAGGCCGAAGCGAAACACGGTAAACGTCTGGTGCAGGTCGGCTTTATGCGCCCTTACGATCAGGGTTACCGCGCATTAAAACAGGTGCTGACCAGCGGGCAAATTGGCGAACCGCTGATGCTGCACTGCGCGCACCGCAACCCGACCGTCGGCGAAGCTTACACCACGGATATGGCGATCACCGACACCCTGATCCACGAGATTGACGTGCTGCGCTGGCTGCTGGATGACGACTATGTCTCGGTGCAGGTCGTGTTCCCGCGTAAAAGCCCCAAGGCGTTCCCGCACCTGAAAGATCCGCAAATTGTGCTGTTCGAAACCGCCAAAGGCACGCGCATCGACGTCGAAATTTTCGTTAACTGCCAATACGGCTATGACATCCAGTGTGAGGTGGTGGGTGAAACCGGCATTGCCAAGCTGCCAGAGCCGTCGTCGGTGCAGATGCGCAGCGGCGCCCGACTGTCTACCGAAATTCTGACCGACTGGAAAGACCGCTTTATCGATGCTTATGACGTCGAGCTGCAAGGCTTTATCAATGACGTCTTGGCCGGCAAGCTGACCGGGCCTTCCGCCTGGGATGGTTATGCCGCTTCTGTCACTGCCGACGCCTGCGTGGCCGCGCAACTCAGCGGTGAAATTGTGCCGGTGACCTTGCCGCCACGCCCGGCTTTTTACGGCAACTGATGGGTTGAGAGCCGCACTTACGTTTAAAGAGGAATGACCATGAAGATCGCTTTTGATGTGGATGTCATCAGGGACCTTGGCATCACCAAAATGGTTGAGCAGGTGGCGGACTGGGGCTATCAGTATATTGAGCAGTCGCCACACCCGCAGATCAATCCGTTCTACAAGCATCCGAAAGCCGGGCGCGAAGTGATGGCGGAATACAAAAATGCGCTGAAGGCCACCGGCGTGGAGATTTCCTCGTTTATCGTGGTGTATCGCTGGTCCGGTCCGGGCGAAGATCGCCGCCAGGCGGCGGTCAAAAACTGGCGCCGGATGATTGAAATCGCAGTGGAAATGGGTGTGCAGGTGATCAATACCGAGCTGGCGGGTAACCCCAATGAGCCGGAGATCTGTGAAGAACTGTGGTACCGCTCAATGGAGGAGCTGCTGCCGATTATCGAGCGCGAAGGCATCCGCATGGAAATCCAATCGCACCCGTGGGATTTCTGCGAGCTGAGCAATGAAACCGCCGATATCGTCAAGTCGTTACGCAGCGATCACGTGAAGTATCTCTACAGCGTGCCGCACACCTTCTACTACGACAAAGGCCAGGGTGACGTGGCCAGCATGCTGAAATATGCCGGTGACGATCTCTCGCACGTGTTGATAGCCGACACCATGAACCATACCAAGCACTGCCGCTATATCGTCAACCCGCCGGGTGTAGACGCCGCCGTGCACCAGCATATGGGTATCGGCGAAGGGGAAGTGGATTTCGATGCCCTGTTCCAGACGTTGCGCGATATGGAGTTTGCCAATCGTAATTTTAAGGTGGGCGGCGAATCCATTATCTGCACCTCGCTGTTTGGCTATCCGGAACGAATGAAAACTCAGGCGGTAGCGACCCGAGAGCGCATCGAAAAAGAGCTGTTGGGTAAATAAATTTCTCGGCTGCGTGGGTGTGAAATCACCGGCGTGCTGCTCCTATGATTGAGGCTGAAAATGAATAAAGACAACGTAAAACTGGCCATCGCCCCGATTGGCTGGACCAACGACGACATGCCCGACCTGGGCAAAGAGAACACTTTCCAACAGTGCGTCAGCGAAATGGCGCTGGCCGGGTTTACCGGCAGCGAAGTGGGCAGCAAGTATCCGCGCGATCCGGCGGTGCTCAAGCCGATGCTGGATATCCGCGGCATTCAAATCTGCAACGCCTGGTTCAGCACCTTCTTCGCCGATGGTCAGAAAGAAAAAACCATTGATGAATTTATTAACCATATGAATTTCCTGCATGCGATGGGCGCCAAGGTGATTGGCTGCTCCGAGCAGAGCAAAAGCATTCAGGGCACCACCAAAGGGGTGTTCGAAGAGAAGCCGTATTTCAGCGATGAAGAGTGGCAGCGAGTGGCCGATGGCTACAATGAGCTGGCCAAGATTGCTGCCGGCAAGGGCATGCAGGTTTGTCTGCACCACCATATGGGTACCGGCATTCAAACTACCGCCGAGATCGACCGTTACATGAGCATGGTGAACGACGACGTCTACCTGCTGTTTGATACTGGCCATGCTTACTATTCAGAAGGCAGCCAGCAGGCGATGATGGCGATACTGGAAAAATACCTGCCGCGTATTAACCATGTGCATCTGAAAGATGTGCGTGACGACGTGGTGGCTGAGGTAAAGGCCAACAAACTCAGCTTCCTCGACGGCGTGAAGAAAGGCACCTTTACCGTGCCGGGTGATGGGGTGATCGACTTCCGTCCGGTGTTTAAACTGCTGGATGAGCGTGGTTACAAAGGGTGGATGGTGGTGGAGGCCGAGCAGGATCCGGCGCTGGCCAACCCGTTTGAGTATGCGGTGAAGGCGCGCCGTTATATTAAAGAGACCGCCGGCATTTAATTCGCAGGCGATCGACAAGGGGCGCTCGAGTCATCGATGCGCCCTTTTTTATTGGCAACGTCAGGCGAGGGTTTTCCAGGTGGTTACCTGTCCGCCGGGCCATGGGGTCGCCGCATAGACACCACGGGCGATGGCCCGTGCCAGGGTGTCCGCAGCCAGTGCACCTATCTGCAGCACCGCCAGCTCTCGGCTGCCTTGCACCTCACGCTGCCCGGTGGATAAGGCAAACACCACATCGCCGTCGAACGGGCTGTGTAGCGGGCGGATAGCGCGTGCCATGCCGTCCTGCGCCATCATCGCCACGCGTTTCAGCTCCACCCGGGTCAACGCCAGATCGGTGGCGATGCAAGCCAGGGTGGTGTTCTTCCTGCCGCCCGTCGGTTCTTCTGGCATCCAGTCTTCGCCCTGGCCATGCAACTGCGCCAGCGCTGCGGCACCGCCGTTGCCAAACTCGCCGTCGATTTCATAAGGCGTCGCCCAGAAGGCTCGGGTCCCGGGGGCGACGACCGATCCCAGGCTATTGACCGCCACCAGTGCGCCGACGGTAGCGCCATTGGTCGCCACGATCGACGCCGAACCCAGCCCGCCTTTCAGCTTGCCCATGCCGGTCATGGCACCATAGCCGGCACCCACGGTGCCGAGCGGGAAGTCGTGGCCGGCCTTGCCGGCGGCCTCTATCCCCAATTGGCGATAGGGTGGGTCGAGCTGCCAGTTTTTATCGCCGGCGTTGCTTAGATCATACAGGCAGGCGGTGGGTACGATGGGAGAGACCGGTACGCCTGGTGCCGGACGCAGGGCGTAACCACGCCCCTGTTGCCCCAGCCAGGCTGCGACGCCATCTGCCGCCGCCAGCCCATACACCGAACCGCCGCTCAGCACCAGTGCATCAAGGGTTTGTACCAGATTGTCTTCCCCCAGCGCATCGGTTTCGCGGGTTGCCGGGCCGCCACCGCGCACATCGACGGCGGCGATCGCCGGGTTATCCGGCAGGATCACCGTGGTGCCGGTACGCACCCGGCTGTCCTGAGCGACCCCGACCTTCAGGCCGGGCACGTCGGTAATCAGGTTACGGGTGCCGGTTCGAACGGCGGGAGAACTTGGCATTGCGGCCCCCAGGAAGGTGGTGGGAGAGAGGATGCCGATAGCACCCGTTACGCAGGCCAGCGTTTGCACGAAGGTGCGACGGCTGACGGTGAAGGGGCGGTTTGCCGCCCCTGGTTCACTTTTTATCTCACTCATGAGGCTGATTTTTTCTGCTGTTCACTGCGAAAGCGAGCCATATGGTAAGAATCTACCAGCATGCCGTCGCGCATGGCGTAAGCGCGGCTGGTCCCTTCGATTTCAAAACCGAACTTGCGGTATAGCGCGATGGCCGCCTGATTATCGGTAAATACCGTCAGCTCGATGCGTTCGATGTCTGCCCAATTGTCGCACAGGTCAATCATCGCCTTCATCAGGCTGCTGCCGACACCTTTGCCGTGGTGGTGATCATCGACGCCGATGCCAAAGGTCGCCACGTGGCGGCGGCGCACACGCTGATTCAGCATCACGCTCAACTGACCGACAATCTGTCCGTCGATGCAGGCCACCAGGCTATGCGTGCCCGGTTCGAGGTTGGCGAGGCGCTTGTGCCATAGTTCGACCGACGGTAGCGGAAGATGTAGCGTGTCACGGTAAGCCTTCGGCTGAGAATAGAGTTGATGCAGGGCCTGTGCATCTGCCGTTTCCACGTGACGAACTACGATTTCACTCATTACACTGCTCCTTTGGCTTACCGGTTGAATAACCTCTGAATTTATCGGTTTATTGTGTCGAGTCAACATTATTCCGGATTGGTTAAAAAAACGCTTTACAGGTGCGAATGATAATGATTATTATTGCGATGCGTTCCGGGGAGAGTATCAACCTTTGATACCCTCGCTGCGAAGGCACGACATTGCTCACATTGCTTCCAAGTATTACTTAGCCAGCTCGGGTGCTGGCTTTTTTTTTGCCTGTTTTCAGCTCACCTGCCTTCAACAAATTCCCTGCCAATGGCTTCGCAACTCCATCTAAATTTTTGAACAGAGGGATGAGTTTTTTACGCTTTCATATTCTGCTGCCAGGACTAGACTGTAAAAAACATTGAGGAGAGTTGAATATGATTTATCTACGTAAGGCAGAAGATCGCGGTCATGCCAATCATGGTTGGCTGGATAGCTGGCACACCTTCTCCTTTGCCAACTATTACGATGCCGATTTTATGGGCTTCTCGGCGCTGCGGGTGATCAACGAAGACGTGATCGACGCAGGGCAGGGTTTTGGCACCCACCCGCATAAAGACATGGAAATCCTGACCTACGTGCTGAGCGGCACGGTAGAACATCAGGACAGCATGGGCAATAAAGAGCAGATCCAGGCCGGTGAGTTTCAGATCATGAGTGCCGGCACCGGGGTGCGTCACTCCGAGTACAACGGCAATAACGATCGTCCGTTGCACCTGTACCAGATTTGGATCATTCCCGATCGGGTCGGGCTGGAGCCGCGCTATGAGCAACGCATGTTTGATGCACCACAGGGCCGCCAACTGGTGTTGTCGCCGGATGCGCGCGACGGTTCACTGAAAGTGTTCCAGGACATGACGCTGTCCCGCTGGGCATTGAAGCAAGACGAACAGGCAGAATGCCCGATTGAAGCCGGTCGTCGCGTGTGGATCCAGGTGGTGCGTGGCAAGGTAGTGGTCAATGGCCAGCAGGCCGGCACCAGCGATGCGTTCGCGGTGTGGGATGAAACTGCGCTGTCGATTCATGCCGATGAAGACAGTGAAATCCTGCTGTTCGATCTGCCGCCGGTCTGATAAAGCGGTAAATACTGAGGGCTCACACAGTGAGCCCTTTTTGCGTTGTGACGTCCGATAACCAACAATATCGGCAGCGGTTTTTTTTTGCTAAAATGAGCGCCCATTCACGGTTAGCCAGTTCATTGATAATGAAGAAAAAACGGCCGGTACTTCAAGATGTCGCAGACAAGGTTGGCGTTACCAAGATGACGGTGAGCCGTTATCTGCGTAATCCCGAGCAGGTTTCTGCCATCTTGCAGCAAAAAATTGCCGTCGCGCTGGATGAGCTGGGCTACATTCCCAACCGTGCGCCGGATATCCTTTCCAACTCCACCAGTCGCGCCATTGGCGTATTGCTGCCGTCGTTGACCAACCAGGTGTTCGCCGAAGTGCTGCGCGGCATCGAGAGCGTCACCGATGCGCACAATTACCAGACCATGCTGGCGCACTACGGCTATTTGCCGGAGCGCGAAGAACAGCGCCTGACCTCGCTGCTGTCTTACAACATTGATGGGCTGATCCTGTCTGAACGCCACCATACGCCGCGCACCATGAAGATGATTGAGGTGGCAGGGATCCCGGTTGTCGAACTGATGGACTGCGTTTCACCGTGCATTGACCTGGCCGTGGGGTTTAACAACTTTGAGGCGGCACGCCAGATGACTCAGCAAATCATCGCGCACGGTCATCGCCACGTGGTGTATTTCGGGGCGCGTCAGGATGAACGTACCATTATCAAGCAACAGGGCTATGAACAGGCGATGCGCGAATCCGGTCTCGAGCCGTACAGCGTCATGACTGCGCGTTCGTCGTCCTATTCCGCCGGTGGCGAACTGCTGCGTCAGGCGCAGCGCGATTACCCGCAGATCGACAGTATTTTCTGCACCAACGATGACCTGGCGATTGGTGCGACCTTTGAGTGCCAGCGCCAAGGGCTGTCGATCCCCAAAGATATGGCGATTGCCGGTTTCCACGGCCACGATATCGGTCAGGTGATGGTGCCAAAACTGGCGAGCGTCCTGACGCCGCGTGAACGCATGGGGCAGATCGGGGCTGAACGCCTGTTGGCGCGTTTGCGGGGCGAAACGGTCAGCCCGCGCATGGTGGACGTCGGTTTTACCGTGATCCCCGGCGGCAGCATCTGAGCGCTTTTAACTCTTTGTTTCGTCAATTTTAATTTTAAAATCGCGCCGCCCGGCGCGTTTTGCTATTCATCTGTAAGCCCACCGCGTGTTACCCCCATAAGTTTGATCTCTATCCCAGAACGCGAATTTTAGCCCGTTACCCGGTTCCGACACTGCTGTTGTTACCGGTATCATGATACCGGTAACAACGAGGTCAATGACCTTGTGGCGGCGCGATAGGGTCGCTACAGGGAGAAATAGAACCCTTGACTCAGCACCACCTACAGCTCGTCTTCTAACACCGGGAAGAGCCTAAAAATACAACAAACGCGCGCTTTACGGCCTATCGTAAAGAGAGTCTGCGATAAAAAGGTTGGAGAAAAATTATGCCATTAGTGATTGTTGCAGGCGGCGTCGCGCTGCTGTTGCTGCTGATGATCCGCTTTAAGCTGAACGGCTTTATCTCTCTGGTTCTGGTTGCTCTGGCGGTGGGTATCGCTCAGGGTATGCCAGTCGATAAAGTGATCGGCTCCATCAAGGCCGGCGTGGGCGGCACCCTGGGCAGCCTGGCGCTGATCATGGGCTTCGGCGCCATGCTGGGCAAGCTGCTGGCGGACTGCGGCGGCGCCCAGCGCATCGCCACTACGCTTATCGAGAAGTTCGGTCAAAAATACATTCAATGGGCGGTGGTACTGACTGGTTTTACCGTCGGTTTTGCACTGTTCTATGAAGTTGGCTTCGTGCTGCTGCTGCCGCTGGTCTTCAGTATCGCCGCGTCTGCACGCGTGCCGCTGCTGTATGTCGGCGTGCCGATGGCGGCTGCGCTGTCGGTGACCCACGGTTTCCTGCCGCCGCACCCTGGCCCAACGGCGATCGCCACCATCTTCCATGCCGATATGGGTAAAACCCTGCTGTACGGCACGCTGCTGGCCATTCCGACGGTGATCCTGGCCGGTCCTGTCTTTGCCCGTTTCCTGAAAGGCATCGACAAGCCGGTTCCTGAAGGCCTGTATAACCCAAAAATCTTCACCGAAGAAGAAATGCCAAGCTTTGGCATCAGCGTTGCCACCTCGTTGGTGCCGGTGATCCTGATGGCGCTGCGTGCGGTAGCGGAAATGGTGCTGCCGAAGGGCCATAGCCTGCTGCGCTTTGCCGAGTTCTTCGGCGATCCGGTGATGGCGACGTTGATTGCGGTACTGATCGCTATCTTCACCTTTGGCTTGAACCGCGGCCGTACTATGGATGAAGTGATGGGTACCATCACCGACTCCATCAAAATTATCGCCATGATGCTGTTGATCATCGGCGGTGGCGGTGCGTTCAAGCAGGTACTGGTCGACAGCGGCGTGGAGAAATACATTGCCGCCCTGATGGAAGGCAGCAACGTCTCACCTATTCTGATGGCCTGGTCGATTGCGGCTGCGCTGCGTCTGGCGCTGGGTTCCGCTACCGTGGCGGCGATCACCGCCGGCGGCATCGTGGCCCCGTTGATCGCCACTACCGGCGTCAGCCCGGAGCTGATGGTGATCGCGGTCGGTTCAGGCAGCGTGATTTTCTCTCACGTCAACGATCCGGGGTTCTGGCTGTTCAAGGAGTATTTCAACCTGAGTATCATGGAAACCATCAAGTCCTGGTCGGTGCTGGAAACCATCATTTCCGTCTGCGGCCTGGTAGGGTGTTTGCTGCTGGCGACGGTGGTCTAATATTCCTGTCGTTTTTCAGGTTGGCGCAGCGTTGACTGCCACTTGAAATGCAAAGGGAATAGCGAGGTTATCCGGCACCCCGTGGGGGTGTCGGACATTCTTTTGAGTTTGGGGCGCATTTGATGGCGCAGGCGGCGTATCCCGTTGCCAGAACGTACATCTGACTCCGTAAGGGCATGACATTATGAGTAATCCACAGCACCACGTATTTATTTTGATGGGCGTTTCAGGCAGCGGAAAATCTGCCGTCGCCAGCGCCGTTGCCCATGAAGCTCATGCCGCGATGCTGGACGGAGACTACCTGCACCCGCGCGCCAACATTAACAAAATGGCCGCCGGGCATGCGCTGGACGATAACGATCGCGCCCCGTGGTTGGCCGCATTGAATGACGCTATCTTTGCCATGGAACGCACCAATGACGTCTCTCTGCTGGTGTGTTCGGCGCTGAAAAAAAGCTATCGCGACCGTCTGCGTGAAGGCAACCGCAACCTGCATTTCATCTATCTGAAGGGTGACAAGGCGGTGATTGAAGAGCGCCTGAAGCAGCGCAAAGGGCATTTCTTCAAGCCGCAGATGCTGGTTTCCCAATTTGCCACCCTGGAAGAGCCGGGCGCGCAGGAGCCGGATGTGCAGGCGATTGATATCGATCAGCCGCTGGATGGCGTAGTCGCCGATACTCTTGCCTATATTCGGCATGTTGCAGCCCAGTAATCCGGGCTGCCACCCTTAGCCGGCGCCGCACAGGCGCCCGTTTATTCACTACAGCTTCATGTAAGCCCGCACGCCGTCCAGGAACATCTGGGTCGACAGCATCACCAGAATCAGCCCCATCAGCCTTTCCAGCGCGCTCACGCCTTTACTGCCCAGCAGGCGCAGGAACAAGTCCGACATCAGCAAAATAGCGGCAGAAATCCCCCAGGCAATCAGCAGCGCCACTACCAGATGTGAAATCTGGTTCGGATACTGGTGCGAGAGCAGCATCAGCGCCGCCAGAATCGAAGGCCCGGCGACCAGTGGGATGGCGAGCGGGACCAGGAAGGGTTCTTCCCCGGCGGAAAGCCCGCTGCTGTTGCCCTCCTGCGTAGGGAAAATCATTTTGATGGCGATCAGAAACAAAATAATCCCGCCGGAAATGGACACGGTTTCGGTTCGCAGGTTGAGGAACGCCAGAATTTTCTCGCCGGCGAACAGGAATATCAACATTAACAACAGGGCGATCAGCAATTCGCGGATCACCACCACCCGGCGTCGGCGCGGTTCCAGATGTTTGAGTACCGACATGAAAATCGGCAAGTTGCCTAGCGGATCCATGATTAAAAACAGCAACACCGTGACGGAAATCATCTCTGTCATCATTACCTCTGCATCTGAAAAACGTGTCGGCCATCCCGACCCACGCACTAACCCATCCCCGATGGCTTGAAAGACAACGGGGTATATAAGAAGGATTGCTGAGAATCGTTCAGCTATCGAATAAATTCACTTTGCGCCTGCGCTGACATTTTGTAAGGTGGAGAGATAGTGCACACAACTTATAGCAGTCATCCTCCAAGGCAGGACAGTCATATGAAAAACGTTGGTTTCATCGGTTGGCGCGGAATGGTCGGCTCCGTACTCATGCAACGCATGACGGAAGAGCGCGATTTCGACGCCATTCGCCCGGTCTTTTTCTCCACTTCGCAGCACGGTTCTGCGGCGCCGGCATTCGGCGGCCAGCAGGGCACGCTGCAAGATGCTTACGATGTTGATGCGCTGAGCGCGCTCGACATCATTATTACCTGCCAGGGCGGCGATTATACCAACGAAATTTACCCGAAGCTGCGTGAAACCGGTTGGCAAGGCTACTGGATTGATGCCGCTTCTTCACTGCGCATGCAGGATGACGCGATTATCATTCTGGACCCGGTCAACCGCGACGTGATTCAGCAGGGCCTGGACAAAGGCATCAAGACCTTTGTCGGCGGCAACTGCACCGTTAGCCTGATGCTGATGTCGCTGGGCGGCCTGTTCGCCAACAACCTCGTCGAGTGGGCATCCGTTGCGACCTATCAGGCCGCTTCCGGCGGCGGCGCGCGCCACATGCGTGAGCTGTTGACTCAAATGGGCATGCTGCACGCAGACGTGGCGAAAGAGCTGCAGGATCCGGCATCGGCCATTTTGGACATCGAACGTAAAGTCACTGCGGCCACCCGCAGCGGCAAACTGCCAACCGATAACTTTGGCGTGCCGCTGGCCGGCAGCCTGATCCCGTGGATCGACAAGCAGCTCGATAACGGCCAGAGCCGCGAAGAGTGGAAAGGCCAGGCGGAAACCAACAAAATCCTCAACAGCAGCAGCGTGATCCCGGTTGATGGCCTGTGCGTGCGCGTTGGCGCGTTGCGTTGCCATAGCCAGGCATTCACCCTGAAACTGAAAAAAGACGTTTCGCTGCCGGAAATCGAGCAGATGCTGGCGACCCACAATGATTGGGTGCGGGTGATCCCGAACGACCGTGAACTGACCATGCGTGAACTGACGCCGGCTGCGGTTACCGGGACGCTGAATACGCCAGTCGGTCGTCTGCGTAAGCTGAATATGGGGCCGGAATACCTGTCTGCGTTCACCGTGGGTGACCAGTTGCTGTGGGGTGCGGCTGAACCGCTGCGCCGCATGCTGCGTATCCTGCTGTAACCTGAACTGTACTTCCCGAGGGCTGAGCTCTTTCAGCCCTCAAAAGCCTTATTTTCTTCCTTTTTCTCCGTTTCGGCGCGCTATGGACTAAGTCGCTGCAAAGGGGAGAAAGCACACAAGCCATCGGCACTCCACCATGCGGGCAGCAGCGCAAAGACGCTGTCAGGCTGGCAGTTTTCTTAATGAAGCTTTTTCCTGGTAATGCGGCAATGTTTTTAACTGACATTAGCTATGCTTAAAGGGCTGGCGGATAAATTTTCGCCAGCACCAAAAATAAGCATAAAGAGCGGTATTCGGGTCGGTAGGGTGAAAATTGATCAATAACCGACTGTAATCACGCTTTAGAAACCGAATGAATTGCATGATAACCAAAACGGCTATGGATTAAGCGTTACGCCCTGTGGATCTCAAGGTACAGCCAACGCCGCTGTAACCTGAAAGGCGATGGGCTGCGTGGCCTCTTATAAATCATGCTCTTAATCTTAGGAAGAAGACTATGCCTGTACTTCCCGATCGTGACGTGATTGATCAGCTTTTCTCCGGCAACTCTGCCGATCCTTTTTCCCTGCTTGGCATGCATGCGGTCGATAACGGCCTGCAGGTGCGTGCGCTGTTGCCTGACGCCAGCGAAGTCTGGCTGCGGGATCAGCAAACCGGCCGCCGATTGGTGCAGCTGAACTGTGATGATGAGCGGGGTTTTTTCAGCGCCACGGTGCCGCGCCGTAAAACGCCGTTCCGCTATCAGTTTGATGTGCGCTGGCACGATCACCAACAGATCGTCGACGATCCCTACCGCTTCGGCACCCTGCTGCAGGATATTGACAGTTGGCTGTTGGCTGAAGGGACCCATTTGCGTCCTTATGAACGTTTGGGCGCTCATCTCGCCACGCTCGATGACGTCGAAGGCGTCAGTTTTGCCGTTTGGGCACCCAACGCCCAGCGAGTCTCGGTGGTGGGGGAATTCAACTTTTGGGACGGACGCCGCCATCCGATGCGCCTGCGTCGTGAAAATGGCATTTGGGAGCTGTTTCTGCCGGGCGTGAAGGCCGGGCAGTTGTACAAATATGAAATCATCGACTGCTACGGCAACACCCAGCTCAAGGCCGATCCTTACGCATTTGAAGCGCAGATGCGACCGGACACCGCGTCGTTGGTCACTCCGTTGCCTGAGGTGGTAGAAAACACCCCGCAACGTCAGCGGGCCAATGATTTTGACCGCCCGATTTCTATCTACGAAGTGCATCTTGGCTCGTGGCGCCGCCACACCGACGATAATTTCTGGCTCAGCTACGGCGAACTGGCCGTGCAGCTGATTGATTACGTCAAGGACATGGGATTCACCCATATCGAGCTGCTGCCGATTAACGAGCACCCGTTTGACGGCAGTTGGGGTTATCAGCCTCTAGGTCTGTACGCGCCGACCCGACGTTTCGGCACTCCGGCTGACTTTAAGGCGTTTGTGGCTGCGGCGCATCGGGCCGGCATTAACGTGATCCTCGACTGGGTGCCGGGGCATTTTCCCAGCGACGCCTATGGCCTGGCGAACTTCGACGGCACCGCGCTGTATGAATACGCCGATCCGCGCGAAGGCTTTCATCAGGACTGGAATACCCTGATCTATAACTATGGCCGCAACGAGGTGCGTAATTATCTGGCAGGTAATGCCCTTTACTGGCTGGAGCGTTATGGCATAGATGCGCTGCGCGTCGATGCGGTAGCCTCGATGATCTACCGTGATTACAGCCGCGCTGACGGCGAATGGGTGCCGAATTACTACGGCGGTAACGAGAATCTGGAGGCCATCGCCTTCCTGCGTTATACCAACCACACCGTCGGCAAGGAGCGCCCCGGCGCGGTGACGCTGGCGGAAGAATCCACCGATTACCCAGGCGTGACGCTGCCGCCGGAATCCAATGGCCTGGGGTTCCATTACAAATGGAACCTGGGGTGGATGCACGACACGCTTAACTACATGAAATGCGACCCGGTGCACCGTAAATATCATCACAATCAGATGACTTTCGGCATGTTGTACGCCTACACCGAGAACTTTGTGCTGCCGATTTCCCATGACGAAGTGGTGCATGGCAAGAAATCGGTGCTCGACCGCATGCCCGGCGATGCCTGGCAGAAGTTTGCCAACCTGCGCGCCTACTACGGCTTTATGTGGGCGCATCCGGGCAAGAAGCTGCTGTTTATGGGCTGCGAATTTGCCCAGGGGCGCGAATGGAACTTCGACAGCAGCCTCGACTGGCACCTGCTGGAAGGGTTGGACGGCTGGCACCACGGCGTGCAACGGCTGGTGCGCGATCTCAACCATTGCTATCAACAGCAGGCGCCGTTGTATGAGCGCGACTATCGCCCTGACGGCTTTGAGTGGCTGGTGGTGGACGACCACGACAACTCGGTGTTCGCCTTTGCCCGTTACGATTCGCAGGGTAATGAGCTGATTGCCGTCAGCAACTTCACTCCGGTACCGCGCCATCATTATCGCATCGGCATTTCGCGTGCCGGCGAATACCGGGAAATCCTCAATACCGACTCGCATCATTATCACGGCAGCAATACCGGCAATCAGGGCCGCGTGGTGTCTGAACCGATAGGCAACCACGGCCGCGAGCATTCGATCAGCGTGACCGTACCGCCATTGGCGACCATCTACCTGCTGCGGGAGGCGCAATGACTGAGCTGACGCCCGGCATCGCCGCGCCTCTCGGGGCGCGCTATGACGGTAACGGCATCAACTTTAGCCTCTATTCCGCCCGAGCCACGGGGGTGGAGCTGTGCCTGTTTGACGAGCAGCAGCAGGAGGTTCGGCTGCCACTGACGGCGCGCAGCGGTGATATCTGGCACGGCTACCTGCCGGGCGGTAAACCGGGGCAGCGTTACGGTTTCCGGGTGCATGGTCCGTTTGATCCTGCGCAGGGGTTGCGTTTTAACCCCAACAAACTGCTGTTAGATCCCGCCGCGCGCGCGGTAGAGGGACCGGTTGCAGATGATCCTTACCTGCATGGCGGCTATGACCGGCCGGATCAGCATGACAGCGCCGAACTGATGCCCAAGTGTGTGGTGATTGACGAAGCTTACGATTGGCAGGATGACCGCCCGCCGGCTACGCCCTGGGGCAAAACGGTGATCTACGAAGCGCATGTGCGCGGCCTGACCTTGCAGCATCCGGAGATCCCACCGGTGTTGCGCGGTAGCTTCGCCGCGCTCGGTCACCCGGTGATGATTGCCTATTTCAAGCGGCTCGGCATCACTGCGCTGGAGTTGTTGCCGGTGCAGCAGCACAGTTCTGAACCGCGTCTGCAGCGGCTCGGACTGATTAATTACTGGGGCTACAACGTACTTGCGCCCTTTGCGCCGGATAACCGTTATTCCAGCCTGCGCACTGATACGACGCCGCTGCGCGAGTTTCGCGATGCGGTGAAAGCGCTGCATAAGGCCGGTATTGAGGTGATCCTCGACGTGGTGTTCAACCACAGCGCCGAGCTGGATACCGATGGGCCGACGTTGTCGCTGCGCGGTATCGATAACCCGGGCTATTACTGGCTCACCCCCGACGGCGACTACATGAACGATACCGGCTGCGGTAACACGCTGCGATTGGATCAGCCACAGGGCGTGGCCTGGGTGATGGACTGTCTGCGTTTTTGGGTGGGCGAATGCCACGTTGATGGCTTCCGCTTCGATCTGGGCAGCGTACTTGGCCGTACGCCTGCGTTCGACCGCGATGCGCCGTTGTTTCAGGCGATACTGGCGGACGACCTGCTTTCTCGCTGCAAGCTGATCGCCGAGCCGTGGGATATCGGGCCTGGCGGTTACCAGGTGGGCCAATTCCCGGGGCGCTTCGCCGAGTGGAACGACCATTACCGGGACGATATCCGTCGTTTCTGGCTGCAGGACGGCATATCGTTGGGGCAGTTCGCCCAACGTTTCGCCGCTTCCAGTGATCTGTTTAACCAACGCGGGCGTGCGCCGTACGCCAGCATCAACATGCTGACCGCTCATGACGGGTTCACCCTGCAGGACTTGGTCAGTTTTAACCGCAAGCACAACCAACTGAACGGTGAAGGTAACCGTGACGGCAGTGATCGTAACTTTAGCAATAACCACGGTGTTGAAGGCCCGATTGCCGACGATGCCATTTTGCAACGCCGCAGGGCCAGCCGACGAGCGCTGCTCGCCACGTTGTTGCTGTCCCAGGGGACGCCGATGCTGCTGGCCGGCGACGAGCATGGACACAGCCAGCAGGGCAACAACAATGCCTATTGTCAGGACAACGCTATCACCTGGCTCGACTGGGCCACGGCAGATGACGCTCTCACCGATTACACCGCAGCACTGATCCGTTTACGCCAACAAATCCCTGCCTTGCAGCAAGACCGCTGGTGGCAGGAGGGTGACGGCAGCGTGCAGTGGCTGAACGCGCAGGGGCAACCCCTCGACGCGCAAGAGTGGGAGCAGGGTGAACTGCGTTTGCAGATCTGTCTGTCGCAACGCTGGCTGGTGGTCGTGAACGCCACGCAGCAGGCGGTGGAGATGACGTTGCCCGTCGGCGATTGGCAGCTTGTCGCTCCCTTTACTCAGGAAGATTCGCGGGCGGTTTTACCCGCCTGGCACCAGGCTGCGCACTCGATTTGCGTGCTGGTAAAGAAAAAATAAAAGGAGTCAGCTATGGTTAGGTTTGAAAATAAAGACCCCCTGATGTTGGCACGCCAACTGCCGATTAAGTCCGTCGCCCTGATCCTGGCCGGTGGCCGCGGTTCGCGTTTGAAAGATTTAACCTCAACCCGGGCCAAGCCGGCCGTCCACTTTGGCGGTAAATTCCGCATTATCGATTTTGCCCTGTCGAACTGTCTGAATTCGGGCATCCGCCGCATCGGCGTGATCACCCAATACCAGTCCCATACTCTGGTGCAGCATATCCAGCGCGGTTGGTCGTTCCTCAACGAAGAGATGAACGAGTTTGTCGATCTGTTGCCGGCCCAGCAACGCCTCAGTACCGAGCACTGGTACAAGGGCACGGCGGATGCGGTGTACCAGAACCTGGATATCATTCGCCGTTACGACGCCGAATATGTGGTGATCCTGGCGGGCGATCACATCTACAAGATGGATTACTCGCGCATGCTGATCGATCACGTGGAGAAGGGCGCGCAATGCACCGTTGCCTGCTTGCCGGTACCCCGTGAGGAAGCCAGCGAGTTCGGCGTGATGGAAGTGGACGAAAACGATCTGATCCTCGAATTCCTGGAAAAACCCAGCAACCCGCCGCCGATGCCGGGCAACCCGGATATGTCGCTGGCCAGCATGGGGATCTACATCTTTAACGCTGACTACCTGTTCCAGTTGCTGGAAGAGGACATGTCGACGCCGGGCTCCACCCACGATTTCGGCAAGGATCTGATCCCGAAAATCACCGCCCAGAAAGCGGCTTGGGCGCACCCGTTCACGCTGTCCTGCGTGACCTCCAACCCCGATCTGCCGCCGTACTGGCGTGATGTGGGTACGCTCGAGGCCTACTGGCGCGCCAACCTCGATCTGGCTTCGGTGACACCAGAGCTGGATATGTATGACCGTGCCTGGCCGATCCGCACTCATATGGAACCGCTGCCGCCAGCCAAATTCGTACAGGATCGTTCCGGTAGCCACGGTATGACCATGAACTCGCTGGTGTCCGGCGGTTGCATCGTCTCCGGTTCGGTGGTGGTGCATTCGGTGCTATTCCCGCGGGTGCGGGTGAACTCGTTCTGCACCATCGACTCTACCGTATTGCTGCCGGACGTTAACGTCGGCCGTTCCTGCCGTCTGCGGCGCTGCATTATCGACCGTGCCTGCCATATTCCCGAGGGCATGGTGATTGGCGAAAACGCCGACGAGGACAGCAAACGCTTTTATCGCTCGGAAGGTGGCATTGTGCTGGTTACGCGCGAAATGTTGTCAAAGTTGTGAGTTAAGGTAGTCGGCAGAACGATAGCCTGCCGCCATATAAACGGACTGATGGCTTGCACAACGCGGGGTTAACAACAGCGGCAAGCCTGCTTTTCCAGAGTAATTTTGCCGATTCTCAGGAGTGATAATGCAGGTTTTACACGTATGTTCTGAAATGTTCCCCCTGTTGAAAACCGGCGGGCTCGCAGACGTGGTTGGCGCATTACCGGCGGCTCAGATCGCCGAGGGCGGCGATGTTCGGGTGTTATTGCCCGCTTTTCCTGACGTGCGTAATGGCATACCGGACTCGGTTCTGGTGGCAGAAATCGATTCTTTCGCCGGCCGGGTCGGCTTGCGTTACGGCACCTACCACGGCGTGGGCATTTACCTGATTGATGCCCCCTGGCTGTACGAGCGACCGGGTAGCCCGTATCACGACCAATCAATGAATGCCTATTCCGACAACCACCGGCGCTTTGCCCTGCTGGGCTGGATGGCCTGCGAGCTGGCCAAAGGGCTGGATCGTTATTGGCGCCCGCAGATAGTGCATGCCCATGACTGGCATGCGGGGCTGGCCTGTGCCTATCTGGCCGCCAATGGTCATCCGGCGCGATCCATCTTCACCGTGCATAACCTGGCCTATCAGGGGCTGTTCTCCGCCCATCACGTGGCAGAGCTGTGGTTACCGCCTTCGTTCTACAACGTCTATGGCCTGGAGTTTTACGGCCAGATGTCATTCCTGAAGGCGGGGTTGTACTACGCCGACCATATCACCGCCGTCAGCCCGACCTACGCGCGCGAAATCACCCGGCCGGAGTTTGGCTATGGCATGGAGGGGCTGCTGCAGGAACGCCAGCATCAGGGGCGCTTGAGCGGCATTCTTAACGGCGTAGATGACAAAATTTGGGACCCGTCCCACGATCCGCGGCTGACCGCCCGTTACGACGCTGACGATCTGAAGAACAAGGTCAAGAACAAGCTGCACCTGCAAAAAGCCATGGGCCTGAAGGTGGATGAGTCGCTGCCGGTGTTTGCGGTAGTGAGCCGCCTGACCAGTCAGAAAGGGCTGGATCTGGTGCTGGAAGCCCTGCCGGCACTGCTGGAGCAGGGCGGCCAACTGGCGCTGCTGGGGGCCGGCGATGCGGTGCTGCAACAGGCGTTTCTCGCCGCTGCCGCCGACTATCCGGAGCAGGTTGGCGTACAGATTGGTTATCACGAAGCTTTCTCGCACCGCATTATCGGCGGGGCCGATGTGATCATGGTGCCGAGCCGCTTTGAACCCTGCGGGCTGACTCAACTCTATGGCTTGAAATATGGCACGCTGCCACTGGTGCGCCGCACCGGGGGGTTGGCGGACACGGTGGTGGACTGTGCGTTGGAGAATCTGGCCGACGGCAGCGCCAGCGGATTTGTGTTTGATGATTGTGACGCCACCGCACTGGGCAACGCCATTCGGCGCGCCATGGTGCTGTGGAGCAGGCCGAAGCATTGGCGTCACGTCCAGCGCCACGCCATGAGCGTGGATTTTGGCTGGCAGGTCGCGGCAAAGGAATATTTGTCGCTTTATTCCCGTCATATTTGACGCTGCCTCTGTGTTGGCTGCACTCACTTACCCGAATCACTTACCAGTGTAAGCTCATCGGGATAAGTTTTTTTGCCGCCTTGATGCAGCGCCAATTATTTTGGGTATATCAACACCTATTGTAATGCCCTATGAATTTCACGTTGCAGCTAGGCGGCCAGCTTACTCATCCCCAGGCGCTTACTTTAGTAAGTAACTGGGTGAGCAAGTGCAGGTAACAACGCTGCGGCTTGAAAGGCGACGGGCAGCCACAAACTTGGGATCGAAAAGCTATGACTTCACCGATTAGTTACACCTCACCCACGGTCAGTGTTGAAGCGCTGAAACACTCCATCGCCTATAAGTTAATGTTTATCGTCGGCAAGGATCCGGCTATCGCCAACCAGCATGACTGGCTGAATGCCGTGCTGTTTGCGGTGCGTGACCGTATGGTGGAGCGCTGGTTACGTTCTAACCGTGCGCAACTTTCGCAGGATGTGCGCCAGGTTTATTACCTGTCGATGGAGTTTCTGATTGGCCGGACGCTGTCCAACGCCTTGTTGTCGATGGGGATTTATCAGGATATCGACGACGCGTTGAATGAGATGGGGCTGAGCCTGGGCGAGCTGCTGGAGGAGGAGAACGATCCAGGGCTGGGCAACGGCGGGCTGGGGCGATTGGCCGCCTGCTTCCTGGATTCGCTGGCGACGCTGGCGCTGCCGGGTCGGGGCTACGGCATTCGTTACGAATACGGCATGTTCAAACAGAATATCGTAAACGGCCAACAGATGGAGTCACCGGACTATTGGTTGGAATACGGCAATCCGTGGGAGTTCCCACGTCATAACACCCGCTATAAGGTGCGCTTTGGCGGACGGATCCAGCAGGAAGGCGCCAAGGCGCGCTGGGTGGAAACCGAAGAGGTAGTCGCCACTGCTTACGATCAGGTGATCCCCGGTTTTGATACCGACGCCACCAATACGCTGCGGCTGTGGAGCGCGCAGGCCAGTAATGAAATCAACCTGGGTAAATTCAATCAGGGCGATTACTTTGCGGCGGTTGAGGATAAAAACCATTCTGAAAACGTATCACGCGTGCTCTATCCCGATGACTCGACGTATTCAGGGCGTGAGCTTCGCCTGCGGCAGGAGTATTTCCTGGTGTCGGCCACGGTGCAGGATATCCTCAACCGCCATTGGACGATGCATAAAAGCTTCGACAACCTGGCAGACAAGATTGCCATTCACCTCAATGATACCCACCCGGTGTTGTCTATCCCTGAGCTGATGCACCGGCTAATCGACGAACATAAGTTCAGCTGGCTGGATGCCTGGGCGGTGGTCGAGCAGGTGTTTTCTTACACCAACCACACGTTGATGAGCGAAGCGCTGGAAACCTGGCCGCTGGACATGATTGGTCGGATCCTGCCGCGTCACCTGCAGCTGATTTTCGAGATTAACGATCACTTCCTCAAACAGGTGCAGGAAGTGGCGCCGGGCGACAATGAGCTGCTGGCGCGGGTGTCTATCATTGATGAAACCAATGGTCGCCGGGTGCGTATGGCCTGGCTGGCGGTCGTGGCGAGCCACAAGGTTAACGGCGTTTCAGCGCTGCACTCCGAACTGATGGTGCAATCGCTGTTTGCCGATTTCGCCCGTATTTTCCCTGATCGCTTCTGCAATAAAACCAACGGTGTCACCCCACGCCGCTGGCTGGGGCTGGCTAACCGACCGCTGTCTGACGTGCTGGACGACAGCATCGGTCAGACCTGGCGTACCGATCTCAGCCAACTGAGCGAGATCAAGGCCAATATCGACTACCCCAGCTTCCTGAAGGCGGTGCAAAGCGCCAAACGTCAGAACAAGGAGCGACTGGCGACCTACATCGCCAAAACGTTGAATGTGGTGGTCAACCCGGACGCGCTGTTCGACGTACAGATTAAGCGTATCCACGAATACAAACGGCAGCTGCTTAACGTACTGCACGTGATCACGCTGTATAACCGCCTGCTGCAGGATCCGGAAACCGAACGGGTGCCGCGCGTGGTGATCTTTGCCGGCAAGGCGGCTTCGGCTTATTACGCCGCCAAACAAATCATCCGCTTGATCAACGACGTCGCCAAGGTGATCAATAACGATTCGCGAGTGCATACGCAGCTGAAAGTGGTGTTCATTCCAAACTACAGCGTCAGCCTGGCGCAAATGATCATTCCGGCGGCGGACCTGTCCGAACAGATCTCGCTGGCAGGCACCGAGGCGTCCGGCACCAGTAACATGAAATTTGCGCTGAATGGCGCGCTGACTATCGGCACGCTGGATGGGGCTAACGTTGAAATGCTGGAACACGTGGGGGCGGAGAACATCTTCATCTTCGGCAACACCGCCGAGCAGGTGGAGGAGCTACGCCGCAACGGTTACAACCCGCATCTGTACTATGAGCAGGATCCGGAGCTGCATCAGGCGCTGACCCAGATTGCCACCGGCGTTTACAGCCCTGAAGAACCCAAGCGCTACAGCAACCTGTTTGATTCACTGGTAAATCTGGGCGATCACTATCAACTGCTGGCAGATTACCGCAGCTATGTGGATACGCAGGACAAGGTGGATGAGGTGTATCGCAATCAGGACGACTGGACGCGTCGGGCGGTGCTGAATATCGCCAATATGGGCTACTTCTCTTCCGACCGCACCATCCAGGAGTATGCGGACGAAATCTGGCACATCAAACCCATTAAGCTGTAATGTAAAAAAGGGCCGGATATCCGGCCCTTTTAACGTTTAGCGGTTTACGATGCCAGAGACAGCGTTTTCGCTTTCGCGTGTTCTGCCAGCCAGGCCTTGACTCGTGCCTGCTGCGTTTCGTCCAGCCACATGCCCAACTTGGTGCGGCGCCAGATAGCGTCATCCAGCTCGACCACCCATTCTTTTTCGATCAGGTAGCGCAGCTCGGCTTCATGCAGGCCGTGACCGAAATCTTCGCCCAGATCGTTGAGGCTGTTGGCACCGGCCAGGATCAGCTCACTGTGGCTGCCGTAGGTGCGTGCAAAGCGACGCGCCAGTGATTCAGGCAGCCAGCTGTGCTCGCGGCGCAGTTTTGCGGCGTAGCTATCGCGATCGCCACCGATGTCGCCGCCTGGCAGCGAACCGTTTTTGGTCCACGCCGGGCCGCAGCCAGGGTAGTAGTGCGACAGTTTTTCCATCGCATGCTCAGCCAGCTTGCGATAGGTGGTCAGTTTACCGCCGAACACTGACAGCAGCGGCGCTTTGCCCTTTTCGTCATGCACGTCCAGCGTGTAGTCGCGGGTGACCGCCTGTGGCGAGTCCGATTCGTCGTCGCACAGTGGGCGCACGCCGGAGTAAGTCCAGACGATATCGTCACGGCCCAGCTGTTTCTTGAAGTGGTCGTTATACACTTTCAGCAGGTAGTTGATTTCGTTATCGTCAATTTTCACGTCTTTCGGATCGCCGTGGTATTCCACGTCGGTGGTGCCGATGATGGAGAACTCGTCATTCCATGGGATCACGAAGACGATACGGTGGTCTTCGTTTTGCAGAATATAGGACTGCGGCTGATCGTGTACGCGCGGCACCACGATGTGGCTGCCTTTGATCAGGCGGATACCGTAAGGTGATTTCAGCTTCAGGCCGTCGTCGAAGAAGTTTTTCACCCATGGGCCAGTGGCGTTCACCAGGCCTTTGGCGCGCCAGGTAAAGGTTTTGCCGCTGTCGACGTCGACCGCTTCTACCATCCACAGGCCATTCTCACGCCATGCGCGGGTGACCTTGGTACGGGTACGCACTTCGCCACCGCGTTTTTCCACTTCCTGGGCGTTCAACACCACCAGGCGAGCATCGTCGACCCAGCAGTCGGAATATTCGAAACCGCGCTTCAATTCAGGTTTCAGCACCGATTCTGGTCCAAAGCGCAAACCCTTGCTGCCTGGCAGGCTGGTGCGTTTACCCAGGTGATCGTACAGGAACAGACCGATACGGATCATCCAGGCCGGACGCAGGTGCGGCTGGTGCGGCAGACGGAAACGCATTGGGAAGGCAATGTGCGGTGCCAATTTCAGCAGTACTTCACGCTCTGCCAGCGCTTCGCTGACCAAACGGAATTCGTAGTGTTCCAGGTAGCGCAGGCCACCGTGGATCAGTTTGGAACTGGCGGAAGACGTAGCACAGGCCAAGTCTTGCGCTTCCAGCAGCAGTACGGACAGGCCGCGCCCGGCAGCATCCGCCGCGATGCCGGCACCGTTGATGCCGCCACCGATAACGATCAAGTCTTTGGTTTCCACGTCAACTTCCTCCAGATGTTCGAAATAGCTCTTTCATGTTCGTTTTCGCTCATGATTGTAATCAAAAACCAACAAACAAGCCAAGACTTAACCAAACAAAAACATTTAGGCGTGATAGAGGTAACAGTTTGGTGATAGTAGGTATACAAAAAGAAGGGGTATTTCGATCAGGAATGACCGGGGCCAGCAGGCTGAACCCCGGAGAAAACGGCAGGAATAACGGAGGTAAAAGCGGTACCGCAGGGTTAAACGTGACGGAGAGGGCTTAGCACAGTTCGAGCTGTACGTCGTACTGCTCGATGATTTTCATCACGCTTGGCGGTGGCAGTTGGTCGGTAAACAGATAGTCGATCAGGTTCATGTTACCGAGGTTGACCATCGCGTTACGGCCGAATTTGGAGTGGTCGGTCACCAGCATCACGCAGCGTGAGTTTTCGATAATTGCGCGTTTGGTGCGCACTTCGTGATAGTCGAATTCGAGCAGCGAGCCGTCCATATCGATGCCGCTGATACCGAGAATGCCGTAATCGAGACGGAACTGAGAGATAAAGTCCAGCGTGGCCTCGCCCATGATGCCGCCATCGCGGGTGCGCACTTCGCCACCGGCCAGGATCAAACGGAAATCTTCTTTGGCGGTCAGCAGGGTGGCGACGTTCAGGTTATTGGTCACCACGCGCAGGTTCTTGTGGTTCATCAGTGCATGGGCGACCGCTTCCGGCGTGGTGCCGATGTCGATAAACAGCGTGGCACCGTCCGGGATTTGGCTGGCGACGCGTTGGGCAATACGCGCTTTCTGTTCCGACCACATCACTTTACGATCGTTATACGCGGCGTTCACCGAGCTGGAGGGCAGCGCGGCGCCACCGTGATGACGTTGGATTTTGTTCTGATCGGCCAGGTCATTCAAATCACGGCGAATCGTTTGCGGGCTGACGTCAAAATGTTCGACCAGTTCTTCCGTGCTGACATACCCCTGCAGGCGCACCAGCTCGATAATTGCGTCATGACGCTGTGTTTGCTTCACGATAATCCCCTAAAACGCCCGGCTTGTACCTGGCTGTTATTGTTCGTTGTGCGCGCGATGACGCGTGTCCCAAAATGCCATCAATAACCCTAACACTAAACCGGCTACGTGTGCCGCGTTAGCGATCGACATTCCTAAAATATCGAAATATCCGGCCACCAGCCACAGAACCGAAAACACCATCAGGCCGCGTGGCAGCATCAGACCGCGTTCCGGTGCACGTTCGCCGCTAAGCCAACAGTAACCCATCAGCGCATAGACTACGCCGGACAGGCCACCGAACAAGGCACCGCTGAACAGCGACTGCGCCCAACCGCTGAAAAAGGCCGAGACCACCGCCAGCACAAACAGCTTGCCGGCGCCGAGGCGTTTTTCCATCGGGCCGCCGAGATACCACCACCACATCAGGTTAAAGGTGATGTGCAGCAGCGAGAAATGCAGGAAAGCATGGCTGACCCAGCGCCACAGTTGCGTGTACTGCTCGCTGTTCTGCGGCCAGGACAGCCAGTACATTACTGCGTCGTCGCCCAATATCTGCATCAGGATATAGACCACAATGCACAGCGCCATCACGCTCAGCGTTAGCGGGCCGGCCTTGCTGCGCAAGGTGTGCAGATAAGAATAACCCTGGTAGTGCAGCTCGGCGTCGGTCTTGCCGGCCTGCCAACTGGCGGCCCGGTAGCGGCTGTTGAGTGGATCGATCAGAAACTGCTGCAGCTCATGTTGTACCTGTTCCAGATGGCTGTCGTCAGCCAGCCAGATCTCTGCCGCTTCGCCGCTGTTGTGCACCCGTAGCTCGATGCCCTGTGTCGCCATATAGTCAACAAAGGCCTGCGCCAGGCGGGGGTTGGATACGGCGATTACTCTAACCATGGCTTTTCCGTCTAAGTGAATGATTTTAGCCGCCGGTTTACCCCGATGGCGTTGACGGCCGATTATACCGTCGAAATCCTGAGCGCAGGCAGCAGATCTGCGAAAAACCCGCAAAAACACTCACTAAAAGCGCGAAAAAGGAACCCGCCGCAGACGGCGGGAGGAGGATTATGCGGAGGTTTCAACGTCCTGAGGATATTGGCGTGCCCATGCCTCGAAGCCGCCGTCAATGCTGTACACCGCGTCAAACCCCTGATGCAGCAGGTATTGCGCCGCGCTGCGGCTGCTGTTGCCGTGGTAGCACATCACCATCACCGGACGATCAAAGTCGTTTTGCTGCATAAAGGTCTGCAGGCTGGCGTTGGTCAGGTGGAAGGCGCCTGGTGTGTGCCCGGCTTCAAAACTCTGGGGATCGCGGATGTCGACCAGCGCGGCGCTGTCGTCTTTCCAACGGCTGTGCGCCTGCTCAACGTTGATCGCTTCAAACTGTTCCATAACTGCCAACTGCCTCGTAATAAGAATATGCCGCCATTGTAGTCAATTTCGCGGCAATTAAGACCAGATTAAAATTGTGGTTTATTACACCAGTTGTACTGCTGCTATATAGAACACTATCAGGAAAAGGGCGCCCTTTTCCTGACTCATTAAACTCCCGTTTCGACCGTCATCTTTTCGTAGCGATCGTTGAGGAGCTCTATCTCCGCCGTCACCTTGAACCCTAGCTTGCGATACAGTGCTTTCAGATGAGGTTTTTTCGTATCTGCCAGAAGGCCGACTTTATTGAGCCCTTGTCGCCCGGCCTCCTCAACAACACGGCTAATCAGAGATTTTGCTATCCCTCGTCCTCTGCACTCCGGCAGGACGGCCAGGGAATCTATATATATTTCATCGGGGTCTGATTCATTTTCCATTTCAGCTCGATGTTCTGTTATGGCTGTGAACCCTGACTCATCTTCTCCTTTGAAATACAGGATACAGCCAAGTATTTTTTCCTGGTCCCGAGCCACGAAGACGTTTTTATAGCCAAAATAGACATCATGGCGGCCGAAGTTCACTTCGTACTGAAACAGGGCTTCGTTGATATCGTCTTTGCCAGACAGGGCCAGTACCGCATCTTTATCCGCCAGTGCGATAAGCCTTACCACCTCTCCCGCATCAGTTTTTTTAGCGTTGCCAATAATGACATCTTCCATAATCGATGAGTCCTTTCTGTATTCGTCAGGCGCCGTACCCCATCATCTTCAGGAGTTGCTGCGCCTGCTGTACCGCTTCCTGGCGATGGGCTACGCCCAACTTCTGGTACAGGTTACGGATATGGGTTTTGATGGTGGTAGCCGCCACGTCCAGTTCGCCGGCAATTTGATCGTTGCTGTAGCCGGAATAAATCAGCCCCAGAACCTGCCATTCGCGCTGCGTCAGCGGGCTGGTGCGAATCAGTTCCGGTACCTGTGGATGAGTTAGCAGCTTATCGACGAAGTTCTCGTCAAAATGCGCGAACTTATGCCGGTGATGTTGATTGATGTCGCGCAGAATACGTTGGGCGCGATGATTTTCCAACTCCGGCAGCGTATTAAGCTGAATCAATTGGCGCAGTTGCTGCGCCATCGCTTCGCCTTCAATGACGAAATGGCTGATAAATCCGGTACGGCTGGCCAGTGAAAGCGCCTCCATCAGGACCTTCTGCGCGTCGCTTTTACGCTCCATCTGCCAGTAAAGCTGGTTGCTGAGCAACAGGTTACGGTTCAGATCGCTGACCAGGCGCAGGCGGCGGGCATTGTCGTTGAGCTCGTCGAGCACCACTTCGGCCTCTTCATACTGGCCCAGCATGATTTGTACCCGGGCAATGTTGCGCCACTGGCCTTGCATAAAGTGGTTGTCCGCCATGCCGGGTTTTTCGGTCTGGCGCAGCCATTGGGCCGCGGCTGCGGTGTCGCCGGTCATCTGCCAGTGGATCACCCGCGGTTTGTCGGCATTGGTCAGCCAGTCGCGGTGGTATTGAGAGCCGTGCAGCAGGACTTCACAACGTTGCATGTGCGCATTGGCGTTATCCAGATCGCCACGCGCCAGCGAGCACTTGGCCAACATGGCCATGCACTGCAGCTGCTGTTGAGGCTGATAGTTGGCCAGGATTTTCAGGCCTTCGCGGGCGGCGTCTTCCGCTTCGTCCAGCCGCGACCAGGACCACAGGATTTGTGAACGGATACGCAGCAGGAACTCGTGCATCGGCAGCTGTTCCAGATGCTGTTCGCGCACCAGCTCAAAAGCTTTGTCCTGCGTTTCGTAGGCGGCCTGCAGGAACCCCTGTGCAATCAGAATTTCGCTCTGCTGCAGCAGCGCCCAAAGCGCGTAGTGGTAAGCCTGATGGCGCCGGGCCATCTGCTCGGTCTGCTGCATCATCGGCAGTGCGCGAGCCAGTTCGCCCTTGCAGTGATGGACTTCGCCGGTGACCGAGGTGGCGACGATGCGGCTGTAATAGCTGGAAAGCGGCAGGAATTTCAGCGCTTCGGTGGCCAGGCGTTCGGCCTCTTCCGGCTTGCCGGCGTTGATTGCCACCTGCGCGCGCAGAGCATCAAATTCGGCGTGCAGGGTGCGATCGACGTCAATTTTATGCTCGCGCATTGCCTGTTCGGCGCGCTCCAGCAGCGTATTCACTTCGATATAGCGGTGCTGGCTCTGCGCCAGCCAGGCCTGCAGCAGTGCAAGCTTGGGGTTTTGGATCAGCTTTTCGTAAGGAAGCGCGTTCAGACACTCTTCCAGCAGGGCCAGTTCACTGTGGTGGAACAGCGACCAGGCATGCTGCAACAGGATATCGCGCAGCATGCTGACATCGCTGGCCGCCAGCGCGTGGTGGATTGCCTCCGCCGGATACCCCAGCGCCAGCCAACCTTCGGCGGCGGCCCGGTGCAGGCCCGGCAGTTCCAGCGCCAATTCCCATTGGCAACGCTGACGCAGGAAGGTGGCGAATAACGGGTGGAAACAGAACCACTCGCCGCTGTCGTCCATGCGGTGGATAAATAAGCCCTGACGCTCCAGCTCTTCCAGCCGTTGCTGGCCGTTGTCTTCGCCGGTCAGGCGGACGATCAGCGCATCGTTCATGGAACGCAGCACCGAACAACGCAGCAGGAAGGCGCGCGCCTCGGCATCGACGTGATCCAGCACTTCGTCCACCAGATAATCCGACAGGTGGCTGGCATTAAGCCCCGCCAGGCGTTTGGCCGACTGCTGGGCGGAAGACGTGGATTGACGGGCGGATAACGCAATGAGCTGCAGCGCGGTAGCCCAACCTTCGACCTCATCGCACAGCCGGCTGCTGTCATGCTGTTCCATGGGGGCCGTCAGGCGGCAGTCAAAGAACTGTTTGGCTTCGTGATGGGTAAACGCCAGCTGTTGCGTGCCCATTTCCAAAAGTTGGTCACGCACGCGCAGATTGGCAATGCCCAACGGCGGCAAGGTGCGGGACAGCAGGATCAGCGTCAGATTTTCCGGCTGGTGGCGCAGGAAAAAGCGCATGGCTTCATGAATCACGTCATTGGTGATCAGGTGGTAGTCGTCAATCACCAGATACAGTGGCTGATGCCAGTCGGAAAGCTCGATAAACACCTGGGCGAACAGTGCCGACAGGCTGGCGTACTGATGCTTTTGACTCAGTGCTTCGCTTTTGACGCAGTGGCCGCCGCTGGCGTGTTGCAAGGCGGCGATCAGGTAGCTGGCGAAGCGCTCGGGTTGGTTGTCGCTTTCATCCAGCGAGTACCAGCCCAGATCTGATTTACCGGCCGCCCACTGTGCGACCAGCGTCGTTTTCCCGTATCCCGCAGGGCAATTGACCAATGTCAGGCGATAGTTGGCCGTGCTGGCTAATTTGGCCAGCAGGCGATCGCGGATCACGGTATTTTGCAGCCGTACCGGACGGCTCAGTTTCGATGGGATCAGCATAGTATTCCAGAGTGAAAATCGCGGTTTCCGTAGCCGTTGGCCTGCCCGTTGGCGTTCATTGCAGCGCGACGCCTGCCGGGATCGGAGTAGGGTTAATTATTTTATGGCTCGTAATTAATCCCCCTCCTAACTTCTGACAACGTTAAACGTATTGCAACAAGGTTCCGCATTGGCTTGGAGTTATATTGCTATTGATCACACTTTTTTACGTTTACAGCTAAAGCCCTGTGGAACCGTGGTGTTTTAGCGCGCTTGAGTGACGCAGGTACAAGAAAGCATTTATGGGCGCGCAGGCGACTGTAGCCTCTGCGATAACTGTGCTAACGTCATTGAACAAGTTTTCGCCTGGTTCTCAGTGCTCGCCGCGTCCGTCGGTGGGCTTTTTTGCATGATGCAAGGGAGTCAAAAAGTGCCTGAGATCACAATTTTAGCTACGCCCCAATCCTCCTCCCCAGCTAATCCCCAGGCGGGATGATGCCTTCACTCTTTCTCCCCGGCACGATAACGCTAATTTGACCCACTTACTGGATAGAGAGTTTTTTATGTCCCAGCCTACGCTTAAAAAGGATGCTTTCCTGGCGGCACTGACCCGTCAGTGGCAAAAGTTTGGCCTCAGTTCTGCACAACAAATGACTCAGCACCAATGGTGGGAGGCAGTAAGCGCGGCGTTGGCCGAGCAGTTGGCTGCGCAGCCTGCACCACGCAAAAGCAGTAAGCCGCTGCGCCACGTGAACTACATTTCGATGGAGTTTCTGATTGGTCGCCTGACGGCCAACAACCTGATTAACCTGGGCTGGTATGACACCGTCGAGCAGGCATTGGCGGAGCAGGACATCAAGCTGGCGGATCTGCTGGAGCAGGAAACCGATCCGGCGTTGGGCAATGGCGGGCTGGGGCGTTTGGCGGCCTGTTTCCTGGATTCGATGGCGACGGTGGAACAACCGGCCACCGGCTACGGGTTGAATTACCAATACGGGCTGTTCCGCCAGTCGTTTAGCGACGGCCAGCAGCAGGAAGCGCCGGATAACTGGCAGCGCGAAAGCTACCCGTGGTTCCGCCACAACGCCGCGCTGTCGGTGGATGTGGGCATCGGCGGGAAACTGGAGAAATTGGCCGATGGCCGTGAACTGTGGCGTCCGGCATTTACCCTGCGCGGCGAGGCCTGGGATCTGCCGGTATTGGGCTTCCGCAATGGCGTGACTCAACCGCTGCGCCTGTGGCAGGCGACGCATCAGCATCCGTTTAATCTGAGTGATTTCAACGACGGTAAATTCCTGCAGGCGGAGAAGCAGGGCGTTGAAGCGGCCAAGCTGACCAAGGTGCTGTATCCGAATGACAACCACCAGGCAGGCAAGCGCCTGCGCCTGATGCAACAATACTTCCAGTGCGCCTGTTCGGTGGCGGATATCCTGCGTAAGCACCATCTGGCAGGCCGCAAAATTGAAGATCTGCCGAAGTACGAAGTGATCCAGCTTAATGACACTCACCCGACCATCGCCATTCCGGAAATGCTGCGCATTCTGTTGGATGAGCATCAGTTGGAGTGGGATGCCGCCTGGGCCATCACCAGCAAGACCTTCGCCTACACCAACCATACCCTGATGCCGGAGGCGTTGGAGTGCTGGGATGAGAAACTGGTACGCAGCCTGCTGCCGCGCCACTTCTCCATCATCAAACAGATCAACGCCAACTTCAAAAAGCTGGTGGACAAGCACTGGCCGGGTGACGACGCGGTGTGGGCCAAGTTGGCAGTACACCATAACAAGCAGGTCCGTATGGCTAACCTGTGCGTGGTCAGCGGCTTTGCGGTCAACGGTGTGGCGCAATTGCACTCCGATCTGGTGGTGAAAGATCTGTTCCCGGAATATCACCAACTGTGGCCGAACAAATTCCACAACGTCACCAACGGCATCACGCCGCGTCGCTGGCTGAAGCAATGTAACCCGGCGTTGTCTGGGCTGATTGACGAAACGCTGAAGGTAGAGTGGGCTAACGATCTTGACGCGCTGAAGGGGTTGGAGAAGTACGCCGATGACGCGGCGTTCCGTCAGCGTTATCAGCAAATCAAGCGCGATAATAAAGTCGTATTGGCCAATTACGTTCACGACGTCATGGGGTTGAAACTGAACCCGGACGCGATTTTCGACGTGCAGATCAAGCGCCTGCACGAATACAAACGCCAGCACCTTAACCTGCTGCATATCCTGTCGCTGTATCGTCAACTGCGCGATAACCCGCAGCTGGATATCGTGCCGCGCGTATTCCTGTTCGGCGCCAAAGCGGCTCCGGGCTATTACTTGGCGAAAAACATCATTTATGCGATCAACCAGGCGGCGTCGAAGATCAACAACGATCCGCTGGTGAAGGATCGCCTGAAAGTGGCGTTTATTCCTGACTACCGCGTTTCCGTCGCTGAGCTGATGATCCCGGCCGCGGATATCTCCGAGCAGATCTCCACCGCCGGCAAAGAAGCTTCAGGGACCGGCAATATGAAGCTGGCGTTAAACGGCGCGCTGACCGTCGGCACGCTGGATGGCGCTAACGTGGAAATCGCCGAGCAGGTGGGCGAAGACAACATCTTTATCTTCGGCAATACCGTGGATCAGGTGAAGGCGCTGCTGGCGAAAGGCTACGATCCGCTCAGCTACCGCAAGAAAGACAAACATCTGAAAGCGATTCTGGACGAATTGGCGAGCGGCGCATTCAGCAACGGTGACAAGCATGCTTTCGACATGATGCTGCACAGCCTGCTGGAAGGCGGCGACCCTTATTTGGTGCTGGCGGACTTTGCTTCTTACTGTAAAGCTCAACAGCAGGTAGACGAACTCTATCGTGACCGTGATGAATGGACGCGTCGTACTATTCTTAACACCGCACGCGTTGGGATGTTCAGCTCGGATCGCTCGATCCGCGACTACCAGCAGCGTATCTGGCAAGCCAAGCGTTAAGGAGAGCGAATGGATCGCAAGGTCATCGATCAGGCGGCAGCTCAGGCGGGTATCGCTGCCGATTATATTAACGCCCATGGTCAACAGCAGGCGATCGCTGAAGACACCAAGCGCAGGCTGCTGGACGCCATGGGCCGAAGCGCGTCACCGCAGGAGCCTGCGGTGACGCCGCTGCCGGCGGTGAAGGTGTTTTATCAGGGCGCGCCGGTGGCATTGCCGCTGGCGGGCAGCGGTGAGTATCAGTGGACGCTGCTGCGCGAAGACGGCGGCCGGCAGCAAGGCCGTGCCAGCGCACGCAAAACGTTCACCCTGCCGGCTGAATTGCCAACGGGCTATCATCAACTGACGCTGACACAGGGTGAACAGCAGTGGCAGTGCCGGTTGATTGTGGCGCCGAAACGCTGCTTCGAACCGGATGCCTTGTTGACCGGCAAGAAGCTGTGGGGCGCTTGCGTCCAGCTTTACACTCTTCGCTCCGATCGCAACTGGGGCATCGGTGACTTTGGCGACTTGCGCCAGATGGTGGAGCAGGTCGGTGAACGGGGCGGCGCTTTTGTCGGGCTGAATCCGATTCACTCGCTGTACCCGGCTAACCCGGAAAGCGCCAGTCCGTATAGCCCGTCGTCGCGACGCTGGTTGAACGTCATCTATATTGACGTGAACGCGGTGGAGGATTTCCAGCGCAACGAAGCCGCCCAGCAATGGTGGCTGAAACCGGCAACGCAAAAAAAGTTGGCCGAGGCCCGTGCCAGCGATCGGGTGGATTACGGCAAGGTGACGCAGCTTAAGCTGGCGGCGTTGCAACTGGCATTCCCGCTGTTCCAGGCGCGTAAAGCCGCTGACTCTCAGCGTCAGGCATTCGAGCAGTTTGTTATCGACGGCGGCGAAAGTTTGTATCAGCAGGCGGCATTCGACGCGCTGCATGCTCATCTTGCGGCTGCGGATGACAGCCTGTGGGGCTGGCCGGCCTGGCCGGAAGAATATCAGCAGGGTGATAGCGCTGCGGTAAAGCAATTTTGTCAGCAGCAGCAAGAACAGGTGCAATTTTACCTGTGGCTGCAGTGGTTGGCTGCCAGTCAGTTCGCCGATTGTTTCCGCCAAAGTCAGCAACAGCAGATGCCGATTGGCCTGTATCGCGATCTGGCGGTCGGCGTGGCGGAAGGCGGCGCGGAAACCTGGTGCGAACGCGAGCTGTATTGCCTGAAGGCCTCGGTTGGCGCACCGCCGGACATTCTCGGGCCGCTGGGGCAAAACTGGGGGCTGCCGCCGATGGATCCGCATGTGATGGCGGCGCGCGGCTATCAGCCGTTTATCGATCTGCTGCGCGCCAATATGACCAGCTGTGGTGCGCTGCGTATTGATCATGTGATGGCGTTACTGCGTTTATGGTGGATCCCTTACGGTGAAACCGCCGTTCACGGCGCCTACGTGAAATACCCGGTCGATGATCTGCTGGCGGTGCTGGCGCTGGAAAGTCAACGTCACCGCTGCATGGTGATTGGCGAGGACCTCGGTACCGTTCCGGTGGAAATCGTCGGCAAGCTGCGCGACAGCGGCGTTTATTCCTACAAGGTGCTGTACTTCGAACGCGACGGCGAGAACCACTTCCGCGCCCCGCAGGCCTATCCGGTTCAGGCGATGGCGACCATCACCACGCACGACCTGCCGACGCTGCGCGGCTATTGGCAAAGTGGCGATCTGAAGCTCGGCAACAAGCTGGGGTTGTATCCGGATGCGGAGATCCTGAAAGAGCTGTTCGCCGATCGCGAACGTGCCAAACAGGGGCTACTGGATGGCTTGCATCACTATGGCTGTGTGCCGCAGAAAGTGGGCAAAAAGGCGGCGTTGTTGAATATGAGCCCGCTGCTTAATCGTGGTTTGCAGCGCTATGTCGCCGACAGCGCCAGCGCCTTGCTGGGTCTGCAGCCGGAAGACTGGTTGGATATGGCGGATCCGGTCAATATTCCCGGCACCAGCGATCAGTACCCAAACTGGCGGCGAAAACTGACCAAAACGCTGGAAGAGATGTTTGCCGATCAGCAGGTCAATCGCCTGCTGAAGGATTTGGACAAGCGGCGTCGCAAGGTCTCGGTGGGGTAACAGAGAGCCATTGTGTATTAAAGACGGGGCATGAGAACTTTAGCTCTCATGAAAATGGTAGATACCCAAATTAATTGGAGTTGCAGCTAGGCGGCAAGTGCGAGCATCCCCAGGAGCTTACTCAGGTAAGTGACTGGGGTAAGTGCACGCAGCCAACAACGCTGCAACGTCAAGTAAGAAGGGTATCAGTAGTAAGAGTGCTCGCCGCGCTGGTGCTCGGTCAAATCGCGCACGCCTTTCAGTTCAGGGAACTTCTGCAGCAGCTCTTTCTCGATGCCTTCCTTCAGGGTCACATCGACCATTGAACAACCGTTACAACCGCCGCCAAACTGCAGGATAGCCAGGCTATCGTCGGTGATTTCCATCAGGGTCACACGGCCGCCGTGGCCAGCCAGCTGTGGGTTGATCTGCGACTGCAGCACGTATTCAACACGCTCCATCAGCGGCGCGTTGTCGTCTACCTTGCGCATTTTGGCGTTTGGCGCTTTCAGCGTCAGCTGCGAGCCCAGTTGGTCGGTGACGAAGTCGATTTCGGCATCTTCCAGATACGGTTTGCTCAGCTCGTCGATATAGGCGGACAGCTTTTCGAACTTCAGCTCGGTATCTGTCGCTTCAACGGCGTCCGGCGGGCAATAAGAGACACCGCATTCGGCCGTAGGCGTACCCGGGTTGATCACGAATACGCGGATTTGGGTGCCTTCCTCTTGGTTTGCCAGCAGTTTGGCAAAGTGTTCCTGTGCAGTATCTGTTATACGAATCATGGCATTAGCTCGTTAGTTCAAATAGTTGACTTTAATACTAGGTTATAATACGCCCATTGCCCTGGTACTACAACGTGCGGCAAACGCACCAGATCTGGATCGATGCGGCTCCCTGCTCCTGCAACAACTTGGCGATTTCCATGACCGTACTGCCGGTCGTCACCACATCGTCCAGCAGCGCGACGTGTCGGCCCGCCATGGTTTCATGGCAACGAAACGCACCACGCAAATTGCGCCGCCGCGCGCGGGCCGATAGCCGTTGCTGCGGAGCCGTTTTACGCACCCGGCTCAGGGCGGCGGGGCGGTAATCGCACCCTAACCAGTGTGCCAGCGGCAGCGCCAGCAGATCGCTCTGATTATAGCCGCGCCGCCAGCAACGTTTTGCCTGTAAGGGTACCGCTAAAATGATATCGGGTCTGTTCAGATATTGCTCTCGATGTGCCTGTTGCCAGTTCAGCAGGATTAGCCGCGCCAGCAGCGGGGCCAGTTCCGGCGTGTGCTGAAACTTGAACTTTTTTATCAGCTGGCGCAGCGGCGCGGCGTAGTCATTGACGAACACCAGCGCCTGCCAGGGTGGCGGCTGTTGCAGGCAGCGGCCACAGGGCAATCTGGCATCGCCGGCGGGCAGGCCGCAGCGCGGGCAGCACAAAGGTTTGGCGGGCATGTGACGCAGGCAGTAGCTGCAGATACCCTGACCATAAAGACGCAGCGACTGTCGGCATAGCCAACAGCGGCTCTGGATTGATAGCATAACCGTCCTCCCTGACGGATGAGAATGAAAGGACAATAACGGATGAGTGCGTTGTACTGGCAAACAATAGGTGAAGGCGATCGCGATCTTGTGCTGCTCCACGGCTGGGGGCTGAATGCCGAAGTGTGGCATTGCATGATTGAGCGGCTGACGCCGCATTTCCGCCTGCATCTGGTCGACCTGCCGGGCTATGGCCGTAGCCAGGGGTTTGGCCCTATGTCACTCGAACAGATGGCGGAAACCGTGATGGCCGCGGCACCGGCGCAGGCCTGGTGGCTGGGCTGGTCGCTGGGCGGGCTGGTGGCCAGCCAGATTGCGCTGTTGCAGCCGCAACGGGTGAGCGGGTTGATCACCGTGGCTTCATCACCTTGTTTTGCCGCTCAGGATGACTGGCCGGGGATCCGCTCGGAGGTGTTGAGTGGTTTCCAGCATCAGTTGGGGCAGGATTTTCAGCGTACCGTAGAGCGTTTTCTGGCATTGCAGACGCTGGGAACGGAAAGCGCGCGGCAAGATGCCCGCCTGCTGAAATCGGTGGTGCTTAACCAACCGATGCCAAGCGTTGAGGTATTAAACGGTGGGCTGGAAATACTGCGAACGGCCGATTTGCGCCAGCCACTGGCCAAGCTGCCGTTGCCGCTGTTACGGGTTTACGGTTATCTGGACGGTTTGGTGCCGCGTAAGGTGGCAGAACTGCTTGATGCCAAGTGGCCAAACTCGCCATCAATCATCATTGCAAAAGCAGCTCATGCACCATTCATTTCCCACCCTGATGAATTTGCAGAAATTATTGGCACTTTTGTGGCAGAAAATGGGATCTGACCCAAAATCGCACAATAAAGCGCTAAAAAAAGAGCCGCTTAGTGGATAAAAAATAAACCTGTTCAATACTTAGGTGGGTAACTGCGTTGGCTGCACAATGAAAAAACGCGTGCGTATTTTCATTCGGCGTTTCGTCTCTGGGAAAACGGTCTCGTCAGGGAAAGCAACGAGGTCCGAAGATGTCACGGCAGCCAGTGTTATCGCGCATTTACTCTGGACGGCTTTCATAACAAATAAATTATCCCTTGAGAGGTATGGTAATGAAATCTTTGAAAATGATTGTTGCAGCGTTAGTTGTGAGTTCCGTGTCTTTCAGCACCCTGGCGGCAACCTTGCTGACCAAGGAAGATCTGGATAAGAATCCGGGTAAATATGAGAAGATCGGTACGGTAACTACCACCGCACAAACCACATCGCCGATGGATGCAAAAGAAGAACTGTCCAAACTGGCTGATGAAAAAGGCGGACAATATTACGTGATCCTGGCAGGCCGTGAGCACGGCAAGTTCAGTGCTATCGCCGAAGTGTACAAAGACAAGCAATAATCAAGAAGGGGGCGCGCCTCGTGCCGCGCCCCACCTCTCAGTGTTTTAACCGATATATCACCGTACTGCTGCACGCTTTGCCTTCCGGACAGCTTTTGCAGCTGCCGCTCAGGCAGGCGCTGTTATCCTGCTCGATACGCTCCACTTTCCCCATTGCGACCAAACGCTCCAGCATTGCCTGCACCAGCGGCAGCGGAGCCGCCAACTGACGGCTGAGCTGAAGCGCCTGTATGCTACCGTGCAGCGCCAATGCGTCGCGGATCTGCAGCAGGCCGGCCATTAGTGGCAGTTGCCCTTGGCGCCCTGACAGCAGGCTGCCGGGGTGGCGTTGCTCAGGCGTACCGTGACCCGACTACGTGCCCGGCGCAGGCCGAACAGAATCAGCAGATTGAATAACACCACGATGGCGATCGCCGCCAGGCTGTACTGCGGATGCTGGCTGAAGGTGGCAATCTGATAAAACAGCGTGGCTAGCGAGTAGGCCACGTTCAGCCCCCAGAGAATGGAGAAGGTCATCCAGCCGCGGCTGGATTCGCGGGCGATGGCCCCCATCACCGAGACGCAAGGGACGTACAGCAACACAAAGATCAGGTAGCTGTAGGCGGAAACCCCGGAGCCGAATTTGCTGCTCATAACGCCCATTGAGCCGACGTCCATTTCCCCATCGCCCTTGCTGGCCTCAATCGGGTTGGACAGTACGCTCAGGCTGAAGGTGTCTTTCAGCCCTTGCCAGGTGGTGTCCAATGCGCCACCCAGTTCATCCAGCAGGTTAAAGTTGGCGGCATCAAATTCGGTACTGTTGATATGTTCGGCGGTGTACAGGGTATTTAGCGTACCGACCACCACTTCTTTCGCCATGGCCCCGGTCACCAGGCCGACGGTAGCCTGCCAGTTGTCACTGTGCACGCCCATCGGTTTCAGCAGCGGCGTCAATACTTTGGACACCGACGCCAGCGCCGAGTCATTAATGTTATCTACCGGCTTGCCGCTGAACGAAAAGCTGTTCAGGCCGCCAATAAAGATGCTGGCAACTACAATCACCTTACCGGCACGCAGCACAAAGCCTTTCAGGCGCTGCCAGGTTTGCAGCAGCAGGCTTTTCAGGTGTGGCACGTGGTAAACCGGCAACTCCATCACGAAGGGGGAAGCTTCACCGCGCATGATGGTGTACTTCAATACCAGACCGGTGAGGATTGCCACCACAATACCCAGCATATACAAAGAGAACACCACGCCTGCGCCGTCCTGGCCAAAGAAAGCAGCGGCAAACACGGCGAAGATCGCCAGCCGAGCCCCGCAGGACATGAAGGGCGCCATCATGATGGTAATCAGGCGTTCGCGCTGCGCATCCAGCGTACGTGCGCCCATGATCGAAGGCACGTTACAGCCGAAGCCGACGATCAGCGGCACGAAGGACTTGCCGGGCAACCCCAGCGCCTGCATCAGGCGGTCCATCACGAACGCCGCACGCGCCATATAGCCGGAGTCTTCGAGGAACGACAGGAACAGGTACATCATGCCGATTTGCGGCACCAGCGGCAGCACAGTGTTGATACCACCACCGACCCCCTGCGCCAGGAAAATGGTCAACCATTCAGGGAAGTGCAGGGTATAGCCCAGCCATTGAATACCCTGAATAAAGATTGCCGCCGACCCGATATCGAAGATCGGCTGCAGTGCGCCGCCGAGGTTGATGGCTAGCAGGAACATCAAATACATCACCAGCAGGAAGATGGGCACCCCTAACCAGCGGTTGAGGATCACTTTATCCAGCGCTTCGGTCAGACGGTTCGGCATGGCCTGTTGTGAATTGCTCACGGCATCGCACAGGGTGGCGATTGACTGATAACGCGCATCGGCAATCACCAGTGCAGGATCTTCCTGCTGTTGCCGCTGCAGCGCCTGTTTGGCCGCCGGCAGCAGGGCCGCCGCAGGGCCGGCAAGCTGGTGGCTGTAGATATCGCCTTCCAGCATCTGCAGCGCCAGCCAGCGACGTTGTTCGCTTGGCAGGGTCTGCGGCATGGCGTCGCTCAGCGTGGTCATTTCCTTGAGCAGCAGCGGCGGGTAGTTCACCAGCGCTTTTAATTCGTTGAACTGATGGTTGTCGATCATCTGCTTCAGCACGCCAATGCCGTCGGCTTTGGTGGATACCATCGGCACCACCGGACAGCCGAGACGCGCCGACAGTGCCGCGATATCGATATTAATTTTTTGGCTTTTGGCGATATCCAACATATTCAGCGCGACAATGCAGGGGATGCCCAGCTCCAGCAGTTGCAGCGTCAGGTATAGATTACGTTCCAGATTGGAAGCATCGACCACGTTGATCAGCAGATCGGCGTCGCCGCTCAGAATGTAGTGGCAGGCAATTTGTTCGTCGAGTGAGGTTTGCTCCGAGATGGTGGTCAGGGAGTAGGTGCCGGGCAGATCGACCAGTTTGACCTGTGATTGCGGCGTGGTGAACAGGCCTTCTTTGCGTTCTACCGTCACGCCCGCCCAGTTACCGACCCGCTGGCGTGCCCCGGTCAGCTGGTTGAACAGCGTAGTTTTACCGGAGTTGGGGTTGCCTATTAAGCCAATAGTGAGTTTTTTCATAATTTAGCGTGATATCAGTCAATGGAAGTTGGGCCAGGCAAGATGCATGGCCAAAGCAAGGCGGCTCAGGACTAGCCGTCGAGCAGGATCAGGGCCAGATCTTTCCTGCGCAGCACCAGGCTGACGCGGCGGGTTTTTATTTCTATGGGATCACCCAATGGTGCGACGCGTACCACTTCAAAAGACGAGCCCGGCAGCATGCCGAGGGATAAAAGTTTTTGGCGATAAGCCGGGCCGATTTCATTGGCGAAGCCGGCGATCTTATAAGACCGTTTAGGCAGAAGATGCATGTAACCTTCTCTAAGCCCAGGCTATTGGGCTGGTGATGATAAAAGAACGTTCCAATGGCAGTCCCGAGATAAAAACCACGAGCTGCCGACGCTTTCAATCCATGAGGCAATGCAGTGAACACGCAAAATAATAATAGTGAGAATAATTATCGTATTCAATACAAAAAATAGGGGTATTGGTAACCAAAGGTTGTGGCGATCACATTTAGAGAATGCAATTGCCTGACAGCGCTATTTTTATCACCCAGCCTGGTGGGGTGCAAATGCGAATGGTGAGTTAAATCAGTTACGTATTTGTAGTGAATTTTTCCGGTTTGAAAAAAGTAGTGACAGATTCGACAGCTTTGATTCGGTGACGTCAATATCGGTATTTATTAGGCAACATATTGCCGGCTGAATACGAGCGCTAAGCATTTGTGTTTCGCTGAGAAATACCGGAATGAGAATTTAATGTTAATAGAGATGTTAATAAATGGCTCTTTAGCGTGGCTTTCAGGCTTAAAACCGGAATTATCAGGGCTGTCGGCGGCAGCGAATAAAAATGCGGGTTTATTGAGGCGGGTCAAAAAATGATGAGGGTATTTAGCGGAAAAGGGAGGGGTTAACCCCCTCCCTGTGCCTCATGCGTTTTCTGCTGGCCGCCTGACTACGACTTTCTGCCAAAGGCCGCCGCCAGTGCGTCACCCATGGCGCTGTTGCCTGCCGAGGTGTTAGCGCCACGCGGTTTGGACTTATTGGCCTGCGGTCGCGAGGTGTTGTCCTTGGCCGGTGCTGAATTGCCACCGCGCCGTGGGGAACCTTCACCCGGTTGCTCGTCCAGACGCATGCTCAATGCAATGCGTTTACGTTGCAGGTCCACTTCCATCACCTTCACTTTGACGATGTCACCGGCTTTCACCACGGTGTGCGGATCTTCGACAAACTTGTCCGCCAGCGAGGAGATATGCACCAACCCATCCTGATGCACGCCGATATCAACAAAGGCACCGAAGTTGGTGACGTTGGTGACCGAACCTTCCAGGATCATTCCCGGCTGCAGGTCGTTGAGGGTTTCCACCCCTTCGGCAAAGGTTGCGGTTTTGAATTCCGGACGCGGATCGCGGCCCGGCTTCTCCAGCTCCTTCAGGATGTCGGTCACCGTCGGCACACCGAACTTCTCATCGGTAAAGTCGCTGGCCTTCAGGCTGCGCACCGCCGCCGGGTTACCCATCAGATCCTGCAGAGCCTGCCGCGTTGCGGCCAGAATGCGTTCGACCACCGGGTAGGTTTCCGGGTGAACGGTCGAGGCGTCCAGTGGGTTGTCGCCGTGGTTGATACGCAAGAAGCCGGCGCACTGTTCAAAGGCTTTCGGCCCCAAGCGACTGACTTTCAGCAGCTGTTCGCGGTTGCTGAAGCGGCCATTTTCGTCACGCCAGGTGACGATATTCTGCGCCATCATGCGCGTCAGGCCGGCTACGCGGGTCAGCAGCGGCACCGAGGCGGTATTCAGATCCACACCGACGGCGTTCACGCAGTCTTCGACCACGGAGTCGAGTTTTTTCGCCAGTTGGCTTTGGCTGACGTCATGCTGATACTGGCCGACGCCGATGGATTTCGGATCGATTTTGACCAGCTCGGCCAGCGGATCCTGCAGACGACGTGCGATGGATACTGCACCGCGCAGCGAGACGTCGAGGTTAGGGAATTCCAGCGCCGCCAGTTCGGAAGCGGAGTACACCGAAGCGCCGGCTTCGCTGACGATCACCTTTTGCGCTTTGACTTCGCTGAACTGCTGTTGCAGGTCGAGGTAAAAACGTTCGGTCTCGCGCGATGCGGTGCCGTTGCCGATGGCGACCAGCTCCACTTTATGCTTGGTGCACAGTGCGGCGACGATGGCGGCGGCTTTAGCGGCCTGACCGGTGTGCGGGTACACGGTGTCGGTGGCGACCAGCTTGCCGGTAGCATCGACTACCGCCACTTTGACCCCGGTACGCAGGCCCGGATCCAGCCCCATGGTGGCGCGCATACCGGCCGGTGCCGCCATCAGCAGGTCATGCATATTACGGGCAAAGACGTTGATCGCTTCATCTTCCGCGCGTTCGCGCACCGTGCTCATCAGCTCGGTTTCCAGATGCAGTAGCACCTTGATACGCCAGGTCCAGTTGACCACCGCTTTGCGCCAGGCGTCCGCCGGAGCATCATTCAGGCGCAGATCCAGGTGGCTGATGATGATCTGCTCCGCCTGGCTTTCGCGTGGGGCTTCTTCAAACTGCGGATCGGCATTCAGCGCCAGCTGCAGTACACCTTCGTTACGGCCGCGGAACATGGCCAGCGCACGGTGCGATGGCACCTGGGCAATGGGTTCATGATGATCGAAATAGTCGCGGAACTTGGCCCCGACTTCTTCCTTGCCTTCCACCACTTTGGACACCAGGTGCGCATGTTTCCACAGGTAGTTACGGACCTTGGCCAGTAATGCGGCGTCTTCGGCGAAGCGCTCCATCAGGATATAACGCGCGCCGTCGAGGGCGGCTTTTACGTCCGCTACGCCCTTGTCTGCATTAACGTAACCTTCGGCCAACTGTTCAGGTTGCTGCTGAGGATCCTGCCACAGCGTGTCCGCCAGAGGCTCCAGACCGGCTTCAATCGCGATCTGGCCGCGGGTGCGGCGCTTCGGTTTGTAAGGCAGGTAGAGGTCTTCGAGTTCGGTTTTGCTTTGCGTGGCGGTGATCGCCGTCGCCAGCTGTTCGGTCAGTTTGCCCTGCTCGTCGATCGATTTAAGGATGGTCTGACGGCGGTCTTCCAGTTCACGCAGATAACCCAGGCGGGTTTCCAGCTGGCGCAGTTGGGTATCGTCCAGACCCCCGGTGACTTCCTTACGATAGCGTGCAATAAAGGGCACGGTATTACCTTCATCCAGCAGACGGATGGCGGAGTCAACTTGCTCCGGCCGGGCCTGCAGTTCTGTTGCAATAATGCGGCTCAGTGGGTCATTCATAAGTCTGGTATCTGTTGAGAACGGTTGGTAAACAGGGGGACAGTTATACGGATTGCGCGGGGAAAATGCCAGTGGAGCGGGCCGCCTCTCGACAGTCATAGCGCGTAAAGCGGCCTGTACTGCGGCGGCGGGCGGTCGCTCGGAAAAAACTGAAATCTTATTTTACGTACTCGATCTCATTCACGTACCACAGGGCATCGCCGACTGGCGTATTAACGGTGGCGGCATCACCCACTTCTTTTTTAAGCAGCGCGCGGGCCATGGGCGAATCGATGGAGATGTAGTCTCGGCGGCCAAAAATCTCGTCATAGCCGACGATGCGAAAGCGTTTAGTGTCGCCGTCCTCGTTTTCCACTACCACCCAGGCACCGAAAAACACTTTGCCTTCCTGCTGCGGGGAGTAATCGACAATCTTTAATTGCTCGAGGCATTTGGTCAGGTAGCGTACGCGGCGATCGATTTCCCGCAGCCGTTTTTTGTTGTACTGATAATCGGCATTTTCACTTCTGTCGCCGAGGCTGGCTGCCCAGGTCACTTTTTTGGTGACCTCTGGCCGATCTTCGCGCCAGAGAAAGTCTAATTCCTGCTTTAGCTTGTCGTAACCTTCGCGGGTTATCAGCTGCGTTCTCATCGTGGTTCCGCCTTTAGGGACATATCAAAGGGAAGGACGTCATTGCGTTGGCAAAGTGTCGCACAAACTCGCATCGGGCTGTAGGCTGCTGTTGCACAATCCAATGAGCGTTAATCATCAGCCACGCGCAAAATTGCCGGTGCTGGCGTTTCTTATCGCCCCGGCTGAGTTACACTGCCGAATCAGCCGTCGGGTATGCCGCCAGCCAAAAGACGCAGTGCTTCTAAATTTAACCTATGCGCATCGTGATTTTGGCGAATCGTCGCGGGCATTTTGATGAAAATTGTTGATAAATGGGCAAAAGAATAAGCTTTGTAACAATTTCGTCTAGAATATATACCATTAAACGCTGTCCGAAATGACAGGGTTTTTTAACAATATTCACGTCAGGCAATAAAGCCTTTGGGAGTAATACAATGCAAGAGAATCATAAGATTCTGGTCGTCGATGATGACATGCGCCTGCGTGCGCTTTTAGAGCGTTATTTAACCGAACAGGGTTTTCAGGTTCGCAGCGTAGCCAACGCTGAGCAAATGGATCGCTTGCTGACTCGTGAATCATTCCATCTGATGGTGCTTGACCTGATGTTGCCGGGCGAAGATGGTCTTTCCATCTGCCGCCGTCTGCGCAGCCAAAGCAACCCTATGCCGATCATTATGGTGACCGCCAAAGGTGAAGAAGTCGACCGTATCGTTGGCCTGGAAATCGGCGCTGACGATTACATCCCAAAACCCTTCAACCCGCGTGAATTGCTGGCCCGCATCCGTGCGGTGTTGCGCCGTCAGGCCAATGAACTGCCGGGCGCTCCTTCACAGGAAGAGGCGGTGATCGCCTTTGGTAAATTCAAACTGAACCTCGGCACCCGCGAAATGTTCCGCGAAGACGAGCCTATGCCGTTGACCAGCGGCGAATTCGCAGTGCTGAAGGCGCTGGTGAGCCATCCTCGCGAACCGCTTTCGCGCGATAAGCTGATGAACCTGGCCCGCGGCCGTGAATACAGCGCCATGGAACGCTCCATCGACGTGCAAATTTCTCGTTTGCGTCGCATGGTTGAGGAAGATCCTGCGCATCCACGCTACATCCAGACCGTTTGGGGTCTTGGCTACGTCTTCGTCCCGGACGGCAGCAAGGCATGAGACGATTGCGCTTTTCACCGCGTAGCTCGTTTGCCCGAACCCTGCTATTGATCGTCACCTTGCTGTTCGTCAGCCTGGTGACGACCTATCTGGTGGTGCTGAACTTCGCCATCCTGCCCAGCCTGCAGCAGTTCAATAAGGTATTGGCCTACGAAGTTCGTATGCTGATGACCGACCGGCTGCAGCTGGAGGATGGTACTTTGCTGGAAGTACCGCCGGCGTTCCGTCGCGAAATCTATCGCGAACTGGGCATTTCTCTCTACACCAATTCTGCGGCGGAAGAGAGCGGTCTGCGCTGGGCGCAGCACTACCAATTCCTCAGCCAGCAGATGGCGCAGCAGCTCGGCGGGCCAACCGACGTGCGGGTGGAAGTAAACAAAAACTCACCGGTGGTGTGGCTGAAAACCTGGCTGCAGCCGGATATCTGGGTGCGTGTTCCACTGACTGAAATTCACCAGGGCGATTTCTCGCCGCTGTTCCGCTATACCCTGGCGATTATGCTGTTGGCGATAGGTGGCGCCTGGCTGTTTATCCGTATTCAGAACCGCCCGCTGGTGGAGCTTGAGCACGCCGCTTTGCAGGTAGGTAAGGGCATCATTCCACCGCCGCTGCGTGAGTATGGCGCATCGGAAGTCCGTTCGGTAACGCGGGCCTTTAATCAGATGGCGTCGGGCGTCAAGCAGCTGGCGGACGACCGCACATTGCTGATGGCCGGGGTGAGCCACGACCTGCGTACGCCACTGACGCGTATCCGTCTGGCGACCGAGATGATGAGTGCCGAAGACGGCTACCTGGCGGAGTCGATCAATAAAGATATTGAAGAGTGCAACGACATCATTGAGCAGTTTATTGATTATCTGCGCACCGGCCAGGAGATGCAGACAGAAATCAGCGATTTGAATAGCATTCTGGGCGAAGTGGTGGCTGCCGAGAGTGGCTATGAGCGGGTGATTGAAACCGCTTTGGCGCCGGGCGAACTGATGATGAATGTGCATCCGTTGTCGATCAAGCGTGCGGCAGTGAATATGGTGGTGAATGCGGCGCGTTACGGCAACGGTTGGATCAAAGTCAGCAGCGGCCGTGAGCTGCAGCGCGGCTGGTTCCAGGTGGAAGACGACGGCCCGGGCATTAAACCGGAAGAGCTGAAGCATCTGTTGCAGCCATTTGTTCGTGGTGACAGCGCGCGCAGTACCAGCGGGACCGGGTTGGGCCTGGCTATCGTACAGCGTATTATCGATGGGCATCATGGCGCACTGGATATCGGCACCAGCGAACGCGGTGGGCTGTTGATTCGGGCTTATATTCCGTTACCGATGGAGAAAAAAGAGTCGGGCAATGGGCATCAGAACCTGAAGGACAGCGCGTAATCTTTTTATCTGGGGGCCGCAGTTTGCGCCCCCGTCAGGACTTCCTGCTCATCACGTAGTATTCCGCTGCCTCTTCATGCAGACGCCGGCCCGTCGTGGCCTGCCAGGGATCGATTAACTCAATGCCGCAATGGATAAAGTCTTGGGTATTGCGCGTGGCCAGGGTGGCACCGTAATGCAGGCAGGTGGCGGCGATTTGGGTATCGGTGATGCCCATTAACCGGCCCTGACGCTGATTTTTCTCCATAAGTTCCGCGTATTGCAGTGCGCAGAGTGTATCAAATGGCAGGGTTTGCTCATCAAATCTAATCTGCACTGCCTCCGCCAGCTTGTGTTTGAATTCGCGCTGCCGTTTCCCATCAGGCATACAGGCAACTCCACTGAACAACTCGGCGAGAACTATCGCACTAAGATAAAGCTCATCATTGTCTTTTTCATTCAGCCATCTGATGACGTTATAGTGCGGGTTGGGGCGCAACGTTTCTGAAACCACGTTGGTATCGAGAATAATCATAATTGGTCATCGTCGTCAAAGGTGACAATACGCGGCGGCGTGGCATCGCGCGGTGGGATCTCCAATTCAACCCCGCCCAACTCGGCAAAGTGTTGATGCATCCAGGTGCCTAACCCATAACGCGGCGGTTTTTTCAATAATGCCTGTTTCAAAATCATGCGAGCTTCCTCCTCCATGGAATGGCCATTTTTTGCTGCCGAGACGCGCAGCAACTCCTTTACTTCGTCGTCCAGATTTCTGACGGTTATGGTAGCCATTGAAACCTCCGTTGCTATCAATGATTGCACTGCATTATTATCTCTTTGCGTCGTTCAAAAAACAACCGATAAAAATAAAAAAAGGCGTGATATCCACGCCTTAGCTGAAGCTGTAAAAGGAAGCTATTACAGTTTTGGACCGGCGCTGACCAGCGCTGCACCCGCTGGAGTGTCGGTGTATTTGTCAAAGTTGGTGACAAAACGCTCGGCCAGATCCTGTGCCTTCTCTTGCCATTGCTCAATGCTGGCGTAAGTGGCGCGCGGATCCAGGATATCCGGGTTGACGCCCGGCAGTGAGGTTGGCATCGCCAGATCGAAGATAGGCAGGGTAATGGTTTCTGCCTTATCGATTTCACCGCTGAGGATCGCATCGATAATACCGCGAGTATCTTTGATCGAAATGCGTTTACCGGTGCCGTTCCAGCCGGTGTTGACCAGGTAGGCCTGGGCACCCGCAGCCTGCATGCGCTTCACCAGGACTTCGGCGTATTGCGTTGGGTGCAGCGACAGGAAGGCTGCGCCGAAGCAGGCGGAGAAGGTTGGGGTCGGCTCGGTCACGCCGCGCTCGGTACCGGCCAGCTTGGCGGTAAAGCCGGACAGGAAGTGGTACTGGGTCTGGTTGGCGGTCAGGCGAGAAACCGGTGGCAACACGCCGAAGGCGTCCGCAGTCAGGAAAATCACCTTGGTGGCGTGGCCGGCCTTGGAAACTGGCTTGACGATATTCTGGATGTGATAGATCGGGTAGGAAACACGGGTGTTTTCGGTTTTCGAGCCGTCGTTGAAATCAATCGTACCGTCGGCCAGCACCGTGACGTTTTCCAGCAGCGCATCGCGTTTGATGGCGTGATAGATATCCGGCTCGGCTTCTTCGGACAGCTTGATGGTTTTGGCGTAGCAACCGCCTTCGAAGTTGAACACGCCGTCGTCATCCCAGCCGTGTTCGTCATCGCCAATCAGCTGGCGTTTTGGATCGGTGGACAGGGTGGTTTTGCCGGTGCCGGACAGGCCGAAGAACACCGCCACGTCACCTTTTTCACCCACGTTAGCCGAGCAGTGCATGGAAGCGATGCCTTTCAGCGGCAGCAGGTAGTTCATCATGGAGAACATACCCTTTTTCATTTCGCCGCCGTACCAGGTGCCGCCAATCAGCTGCATGCGTTCGGTCAGGTTGAAAGCGACAAAGTTTTCCGAGTTCAGGCCCTGTTGCTGCCAGTTCGGGTTAGTGCATTTGGCGCCGTTCATCACCACGAAGTCCGGTTCGAAATCCTGCAGTTCTTCTTCCGTCGGGCGAATGAACATGTTTTTGACGAAGTGCGCCTGCCAGGCAACCTCGGTGATAAAGCGGACTTTCAAGCGTGAGTCGGCGTTGGCGCCGCAGAAGGTATCCACCACAAACAGGCGTTTGCCGGAGAGCTGCGTGGTGACCAGCTGTTTCAGGTCAGCCCAAATTTCCGGACTGAGGGGTTTGTTGTCGTTTTTGCCTTTACCCTGATCGGCCCACCAGACGGTGTCGCGGGTGATGTCGTCACGGACGATGTACTTATCTTTCGGGGAACGGCCGGTAAAAATACCGGTGTCGACGGATACAGCACCCAGCTTGGTTACGACCCCACGCTCATAACCTTCCAGAGATGGGTCTGTTTCTTCCTTGAACAGCAAGTCATAACTCGGGTTGTGAACGATTTCGCCGACGTTATGAATCCCATAAGCGGCCAGATCCTGAGGGGTTATACCTTTAACACGCATGTCACTACTCCTTGGTCACAGAATTTCTGGCGCCAATTGTAGGGATTCAGCAGCGAGTAACCGCGATAGGTATCAAATATTTAACGTTTTAGTCGGTTTTTCGTTACGATCTGAGAGATAGCACACGGAAAAAAGCAAACGTGCAAACGAGGTGAATGAGCGGGCGCAGGGCGCGCCCGCCGATATGGGGTGCTACTTAGTGCAACTGATCGCTGTCACCGGTGTTACCAGTGTACAAGGCGGCAACGTCTACGGCGTCAAACACATAGTGATTGCCGCAGTAATCGCAGTGCATATCGATATTGCCATCCTGCTCCAGCATTTGGGCCACTTCGTCGGTTGGCAAGGTGACCAACGCATCAGCGCAGCGCTGACGTGAACAGGTGCAACGGAAGATCACGTCCTGTGGTTCATACAGAGTGACTTCTTCCTGGTGATACAGGCGATACAGCACTTCATTGGCCGGCAGGCTGAACAGCTCTTCGCTTTTCACCGTGTTGGTCAGTTGTACCAGATGATCGAAATCATCGGCATTGCCGTCCTGTGCCGGCAGCACCTGCAGCAACATACCGCCCGCGGCCGGTTGGCCTTCGAACTCGCCGGTGCGAATGAACAGACGGGTTGGCAGCTGTTCGGACTGGCGGAAGTAAGCCTCAAGGCATTCGGCCAGCGTTTCGCCTTCCAGTGCCACTACGCCCTGATAGCGCTCGCCTTCGGTTGGCGCGATGGTGATCACCATGACGCCGTTGCCGATCAACTGATGCAGCGTGCTGTCATCGGCGATTTCGCTCTGTACGCGCGCTACGCCACGCATTTCCTGGCGGTTGTTGCCGTTAATCACGGCCAGCTTCAGCGGGCCATCACCCTGTAATTGTACGGTGATATCGCCGTCGAACTTCAAGGTTGCGGTCAGCAGGCTGGTGGCCACCAGCAGTTCACCCAGCAGTTTTTTAACCGGCGCCGGATAATCATGGTTGTTCAGGACCTGCTGATAGGTTTCGCTGACGGTAACCAGCTCACCGCGCACCGCGTAGTTTTCAAACAGGTAACGGTGCAATTGGTCATGGTTAGACATAGTTTTCTCTCATTGCGGCGAGGGGTTATTCCTGCTCACCAAATTTAAATTTAATCAGGTCGCGCCGCTCTTTCTTGTCCGGACGGCGGTCCGGATGCGGCATGGTCAGCGCATTCATCTTGCGTGCGAGCGCCACTTTCTCTCGATTGGCGATGCTGGCTTCGGTTTCCTGATACATCTGCTGCGCCTCGTCGGCGCCGCGCCGTTGGCTGGCCAGAGCCAGAACGATCACCGTGCGTTCATCGTTACCCTGACGCAGCTTGATCTCGGCATTGAGCTCGACATTCTTGCTCGGCTTACCGCGCTGTCCGTTATAGTGCACCTTGCCGCCGTCGATCATGTCCCGCGCCAACGCGCGGGTTTTGTAGAAACGAGCCGCCCAAAGCCATTTATCCAGCCGGACCGCGTCGTCCCGTGTTTCCTTATCTTTCATTTCTCCCCCTTGGCTAACGCCGGTATCAACAGGCGGTAGTCGCGCATTGCCGGGTAGTGTCGAAAGGTTTTCTCCGCCATGCTGGAGTCCGGATTCTGCACGCCCAGGCAATAGCGAATACCGAAGGTGCGGGCAGCATCCAGAATAGGTTCACCGTCGTCGACGAACAGGGTGCGTTGCGGATCAAATCCGGTGTGTTGCTGCACGGCCTGCCACAAACGCTGATCTTCTTTCGGATAACCAAATGTGTGGGTAGAAAGTAATAAATCAAGGTGGCGATCCAAACCGGTATGCTCAATTTTTACCGCCAGGCTGTGCGGATGGGCGTTGGTCAACAGGATAGTCCGGTGACCTGCGGCTCGCAATGCCTGCAAAAAGGGCTCGGTATCCTCACGCAGGCGGGCTCGGCTGCCAACCTCAGTGGTCATGCGGTAAATATCAAGATCCAGCCGTTCGCTCCAGTAGTCGAAGCAGTACCAGTTCATGGTGTGCTGCACCGCCAAATATTCCTGGTGAATGATTTTACGCGCTTCGTCGAAGGGAATAGCACGCTGCTCGCTCAGGGCTTGTGGCACCAGGCTGAGCCAAAAGTGGCTGTCGAACTCCAGATCGAGCAGGGTGCCGTCCATATCCAGCAGCACGGTATCAATTTCACGCCAGTCAAACTCGGGAACCATGAAAACTCCATAGGCGAACCGTCGGGGGTCCGCAGGATAAGGGGAATAGCGTTAGCGTAGCATAAGCGGATGACAGGAAGCAGGCCTGCGAGCGACTCAGGGCATTGGCCGCAATGACATCGGGGAGAGCTGCGGGTTAAAGCAGCTTTCGTAATAGCGCTGGATATCGGCGGTTCGGTGCTGGCTGATGCGGCGGCGCTGCACCAGTCGCCAGGTGTTGTAACCCAGAACGACGGCGACCGTCAGCAGCAGCAGGCTGGTACCGAGATAGCGCCACAGGGTGATGATATCGGGCTCGCTGTGCAGCGCAATATGGCGTGTACCGTTGGCGTCGACGCTGATACTGGTGATCACGCCCTGAGCTTCAAACGGCGTATGCAGCAGCATGCTGGCCAGACGTTGCAGTTCATTCCATTGATCGAGCGCGTTGTACTCGTTTAAGGGGACCGCAGGCTGTGGGTGATTGACCAGCTGTTTACCTTCATCGCTGCTGATCAGGAACCCGCCAGGTGGAGGGCTGTTGAGCGCGGCGGCGGCCTGCCGGGTTTCGCTGTAGACAAACGACGATGCGGCAACCTTGGTCAGGCTTTCCAGCGATTCGGCACTCACCGGGCGTAACAACACGTTGACCCCCTGCAAAGCGCCCGACTTGGCGCGTTTCACCAGGGTAGCCCAGTTTTTGACGTTACCCAGGTTCACCAGGGCGTTTTTCAGCCGAACGCAGTCGTTGTCCGCCTGGCACAGATCCTGCGTTTTCAGCACGATATCGGAAAAATCGTCCAGCAGGATCATGCCGGATTTTTCAATCGCGCTGGCCAGCTGCGGGTTGAGTTTCTGATCGGTACCATCGGGATGTAGCTGGGTATTGACCGTCGCCAGCAACGCTGAAGCTTTGTCGATGACGTCTGATTCCGGCTGCGGCAGGGGGGCTGCGTTGTTCCAGTAAATGCCTGAGCAGTCGAAAGGCATAAAGCTGGAGGTGTGCGAACCGCTGACCGGTGGCGGCACATAACACATACCGTTGCCTTGAGCTTTCAGGGTATCGCCGATGCGCAAGGTGGCGCCTTCGAGAGCCTGAACGTTGGTCACTTCGATTTTTTGCGCGCCCTGCAGCCAGGCCATGCTCAGCTTAAGCGGCAGGCTTAGCGGAATATAGGTCAGCAGCAGCACCAGCACCAAAAAAGAGCTGGCCATCAGCACCGCGTTTCTGCCCCATTGCTGCAACGGGAAGTTTTTCACCTCATCATGCAGAGAAAGGAAGCGTCCCTGGCGCAACACCTGGCGGTTAAGGTAGATATCCACGTCGGTGCTCTTGCCCAGATCCTGGGTGATATAAGGCTGCCAGTGCGGCGGATAAATAAGATCGATGATGCCGAGAGAGATATTGCTGATCTGCCCCTGATTAGATTCGCCAAACAGCCCCCAACGCTTGGGGGTGCCACGCAGGCAGTGCACTTCTTTCAGTTCGCGTGATGTCGGCCGACGGAACAGATTCCAGCAACCCCAGGCGATCATCAGCACGGCGACCACTATCATCCAGGGAATGACCACCACCGGGCTTATCAGGCTGAAGAACAGCAGCAGCAGGGCAGCCGAGATAACGGCGGCTTCCTTGATGCCGTTCGGGCGAGTTAGCGCATGTTCTTCCGGCGTTTCCTTGCGGATATTCACCAGCTCGACATGCTCGCTCTCTTCCTTGCGAATGGAGGCATTTTGGCTCGGGGCTGCTTTCACCACCGGCGGTTGCGGCCGATCGTGAATATGGTCTTTCAGCGAATGCCCGTTGAGGGAGATAACCAGCGGTAACGTCTGGGTTCTGATCACTTCCACATGGTTATCGGCGCTGATGTACTGTTCCCAGAACGGTGGCAGATGCACCTCTTCGGCATCCAGATAATAGCGCCACTTGTTGGGTTCATCGCTGGCCAGCCCGTAGCGGGTAATGGCGTGGGTAATGGGGTAGACGTTATCGCTTTGCGGGGTCAGCGCCAGCTTGGAGGAAGGCAATGAGCCGTTACCGGGCAACAGTTTGTTGCTCAGCTTATTTTGCTGGCCGAGATAATGCTCGACGGCGGCGCGCTCTTCGCCGGTCAGTTTACGGTGTGTGGGTTTGATAAAGGGCAACGCGCGCGTGAGCAGCGGCTGATTGCGGGCTTTAAACCAGAGATACAGGCCAGCGGCAATCAGGCAGGCAAGCACTAAGGCCAATATCAACACTATTGTGCTCATGCTATCCCCATCTTGGACCCGTGAACCTCACCAACCTGATGAATCGTGGCGCATTATACGCAGTCAAATCACCAAGAGACACCCTGAACAGTGACGGGAGGAAAGATTCTCCGCCGGGATCTCATTTATTGATAATAACTGCCCGTTTTATCGCCATGTCTTACCTGCGTGATGATAGCAATCGGGCTCTTCTATCGGTATCGGCATTATCTTATTTTAATGCACTCTTTTTTACCCGAGAAAGACAGAAAATCGGCAGGTGCTGGCTACAGTTGTTAAAAAAAAGTAAATTACTGCTTGTGCTCGTTGCGGCAAAGGTTCTCATTAACGCACAATGTGATCAAGATCGGTTTTGGTCAGCGTTTGAGCGCAAGTGAACTGCGCGTCACGCCAATCATTATTCTGGTTATCTGCGTCATCACGCCTGATGTTGTGGCCTGCCGCCGGATAACTCATTTGAGGCAATCATGGATAAACACCTGCAAAAACCTAAAATTCTGAAAGTTGAAACGGTCGCACGTTCGCGTTTATTTAACGTTGAGTCCGTCGATCTGGAGTTCAGTAACGGTGTACGGCGGGTGTATGAGCGGATGCGGCCCTCGGACCGTGAGGCCGTGATGATTGTGCCGGTGATTGGCGATGACTTGCTGCTGATCCGTGAATATGCGGTGGGTACCGAATCTTATGAGCTGGGGTTCCCCAAGGGGTTGATCGATCCCGGTGAGGGTGTGCTGGAGGCGGCCAACCGTGAACTGATGGAAGAGGTGGGGTTTGGCGCCAAACGTTTTGATTTCCTCAGCAAGCTGACGATGGCCCCTTCGTACTTTTCCAGCAAAATGAATATCGTGCTGGCGCACGATCTCTACCCGCAGAGTCTGGAAGGGGATGAGCCGGAGCCCTTGCCGCAGGTTCGCTGGCCGATTGCCGATATGATGGCGTTGCTGGCCGAACCGGATTTCCGTGAGGCGCGCAACGTCAGTGCGCTGTTCCTGACCGAGGCATTTTTACGCGGTTCACGTTAATCGTTGATTGCTAGATAAAAAAAGGGCCAGATTTCTCTGGCCCTTTTTTGTTAGAACAGCTCGTGGCTCTCGCCGCCGGGATCCGTCAACGTCGTGCCGGTATCTCGCGATGGGTAGTCCGTTGGCTGAGTCCCTTCGATGAAGTACTCGGAGCGACTGCCGCCGCCGCCGCCAGAAAGCTTGCCGCTGCTCTTGTCGATGGTGACGCTGATGATGCCGGGTGGTGGAGTGACCTTCTGCTCCGGAATGCCTTCCAGCGCGGTTTTCATAAAGTCGTCCCATGCCGGCTGTGCACTCTTCGCACCGCCTTCGCCGCCGGAAACCTGATCCGGTATCGCGCCTGAAGCCGTAGCGCGGCCAAGATCACGGCGATGGTCATCAAAGCCAATCCATACCGAGGTCACGGTATCCGGGCCATAGCCGGAGAACCAGGCATCTTTCGAGCTGTTGGTGGTACCGGTTTTGCCGCCGATATCACGACGCTTCAGGTCACGGCCCGCACGCCATGCGGTGCCCATCCAGCCCGGTTCGCCGAAAATGTTACTGTTCAGCGCGTCATGCATCAGGAACGCCAGCGGGGTGCTGATCACGTGTGGCGCATACTGCTGATCGCCATCCTGGAGCACCTGAGCCGGAGTCACCTGCTCCAGTTGCGGCATCGGCACGCTGCCATTCTTGCCTTCCTGCGACGTAGCGACATTTTCAATATTGTCTTCAGAAAGTACGGCGGAACGGTGGGTATCACCGTAGATCACCGGCAGGTTACAGCTGCTGCAGACAATCTTCGGCTTGGTTTCGAACACCGTGTTGCCGCTATCGTCTTCAATCTTGGTGATAAAGTACGGATCCACCAGGTAACCGCCGTTGGCCAGAACCGCATAGCCGCGCACCAGTTGCATAGGGGTGAACGACGCGGAGCCTAACGCCAGCGATTCGGTGTGCACGATGTTCTGTGCCGGGAAGCCGAAACGCTGCAGATATTCTGCCGCATAGTCGACGCCCATCGCACGCATCGCACGCACCATCACTACGTTCTTCGACTGTCCCAGACCCTGACGCAGACGAATTGGCCCATCGTAGGTTGGCGGTGAGTTTTTCGGTCGCCAGTCGGTACCGGCGCCCGGATCCCAACGGGTGATCGGCAGGTCATTCAGGATGGTTGCCAGGGTCAGGCCCTTGTCCATCGCGGCGGTGTACAGGAAAGGTTTGATATTGGAACCGACCTGACGCAGCGCCTGGGTAACGCGGTTGAACTTGCTCTGGTTGAAGTCGAACCCGCCGACCAGCGCCTTCACGGCCCCGTCATTCGGGTTGATCGACACCAGGGCCGAGTTGACGTCCGGCACCTGTGACAGCCACCAATTTTCGCCCACCTTACGTACCCAGACTTGCTGACCGGCCTGCACTACGTCGGTGACGCGTTTCGGCGTTGGGCCCTGCTGAGTATCTGATTTGTAAGGACGCGCCCAACGCATGGTCGCCATCGGTAGCGCAATGTGGCTGCCGTCAGCCATCATCGCCGTCGCTTCTTCGGCGTTGGCCGAGACAATCACCGCCGGAGACAGCGGGCCGTAGTTCGGCAGATTCTTCAGCGAATCGACGATCTGTTTTTGATCCCACGCCGCTTCACCGACTTTCCACAGCACGTTGGACGGGCCGCGGTAACCGTGGCGCATATCGTAGGCCAGCACGTTGTTACGTACCGACTCCTGCGCCGCCAGCTGCAGCTTTTTGGTGATGGTGGTGTAGACCTTGTAACCGTCGGTATAGGCGTTGTCGCCATAACGCTTGATCATTTCCTGACGCACCATCTCGGAGAGATACGGGGCGGAGAAGCTGATTTCCGGTGCATGGTAGTTGGCCACCAGTTCTTCGCTACGGGCCTGATCGTACTGCGCCTGAGTGATGTAATGCTCATCCATCATGCGCGACAGCACCACGTTGCGGCGCGCGACGGCGCGATCGTGGGAGTAAAGCGGGTTGAAGGTAGACGGTGCTTTCGGCAAGCCGGCGATGGTCGCCATTTCGCTTAAGGTGAGCTGGCTAACGTCTTTACCGAAGTAAACCTGAGCCGCGGCACCCACGCCATAGGCGCGATACCCCAGATAGATTTTGTTCAGGTACAGCTCGAGAATTTCGTCTTTGCTCAGCATCTGTTCGATGCGAATCGCCAGGAAAGCTTCCTTGATTTTTCGCATCAGGGTGCGTTCCGGGCTTAAGAAGAAGTTTCTCGCCAACTGCTGGGTAATGGTACTCGCCCCCTGGGACGCATGGCCGGAGACCAGCGCAATAGAGGCGGCACGGAAGATACCGACCGGGTCGACGCCGTGATGCTCATAGAAGCGGCTGTCTTCGGTAGCGATAAACGCATGCACCATAACCGGTGGAATTTGGTTCAACTTCAGCGGAATACGGCGTTTCTCACCGTATTGGGCGATCAGTTCGCCGTCGGCGCTGTAAACCTGCATCGGTATTTGCAGCCGCACATCTTTCAGCGTCGCAACGTCAGGCAACTGTGGCTCGACATATTTGTACAAGCCAAAGATCGAGGCTGCCCCCAATACGATGCAACACACTGCAAGGATTAGTAAATACTTTACGAACTTCACCTGAGATTTCCCATTTTCATGTCATTTGGGCAGTTTATAAACAACCGCGCGGTAGTATAAAGGCAAGCCTGCAACATGGATATGTTCTTTTATCATCTGACGATATGGAGGTCGGGCGAAATATGTTCACTCAAGCATGGCAGGTGGGGCTGGATATACAAAGTGACTGCATTCGCGCCCTGGCGGTACAGCGGCGCCGCAACGGTTGGCAACTGCGTCACTGGTGGCAACACAGTCTGCCGCAACCGGTGTTGCGAGAAGGCTGCCTCGAACACCCCGAGCTGCTGATTCAGGCGCTGCGACAATGGCGAATTCAGTTACCAAGACATATTTCCTTACGCATTGCTTTGCCCGCTCAACGGGTTTTACAGCAGCAGATGCCGCTGCCGGACGCCAGGCTGAAAGAGCCGGCTCGCGGTGAATACATCACCAACCAGGGATTAAAACAGTTCCCGCTGGATAGCCAGTCGCTGGCTCTGGATTACCGTCCATCACCGGCAGACGCCGCCACTTTGCTGCTTACCGCTGCGCGGCAGCAAGAGGTGGAGCAGTGGCTGCATTGCTTGCACCAGGCCAATTTGCAGCCGCAGGTGGTCGATATTACCCCTTGCGCGCTTCGCACGATGGCGACAGCGGCAGGCGTGTCGACCGAAACCGGTTTGCTGCATCGCCTCGAGCTGGAGTGGTTATGGGTTGCATCACCTTCTACGTCCTTTGCCTATGGGGTTGTCCCAATAGTGGAGGCCACAGAGGCGGGTCAGGCGCTGGCGGCAATGCATGCCGCCTGCCAGCCACTTGCTACGCAGCAAATTTACTATAGCAGCGTGCTGGATGAGCTGCCTCCGCCAGGATGTTTGTCCTGGTCTCCATTTAGCGCTTTTAGTCAACTGCGTCCACCGCAGCCCCTTATACCGGCGGCATTTGTATTAGCCGGGGGTTTGGCGCTGCGCACAGAGGACAACTAGCTGATGTATCAGGTTAATCTTTTGCCCTGGCGCACTCGAGCTCAGCGTCGGCGCGCCACTTTCTGGTTGCGCCTGTTGGTGTTGCAACTGGCGCTGGCTGCGGCGGTGCTGACGGGGGTTTTGGGATTGTTAAACCGTCAGCAGGATCAACAGCATCTGGCACTTTTGACGCTGGTCCGGCAGCAGACGGAATTGACGGAACGTTTTCAGCAACGGCAACGGGCAATGGCTCGCCTGGCAAGCTTAACCGCGCAGGTGGAGCAACAGGGCATGAATGGGGTGCACAACCGACGTTACCTTCAATTGCTGCAACAGCTGTCGCCCCTGTTGCCCGCAGCGTTGTGGCTTATCGCATTGGATACTAATGCACAAAATATCCGTCTGCGGGGCCTGAGCCGCCGTTATGAGGCGGTGACTCAGTTTGAACAACGGCTAGTTGCGTTGCCGTTGTTGCAGCACGGCCGCCTGACTGAGGTGGTGCAGCGTCAGGATGGTTTGTTTTCATTTACCCTGACGGCACAGTGGGGGCGGGATGAATAAGCCTCTACCGCGCTGGCTAACGAGATGCTTGAACCTGCCGGGGTGGAAGCTGTTGCTGATGCAGTGGCTGGCGTTGAGCGGCCCAATCCTGCTGTTCGGCCTTCTGCTGCTACAGGGCAAATGGCAGCAACTGGGGCAGACCCAGGTGGAGCGGCAACGCCTAACGCAACAAATGTCTCCGCTGTGGGCACAATTGGCCCGGATGCCGACAATGGAGGCTCTCAATCAACAACTGCAACAGATTAAGCCCTCACCGGTGGCTAATGAAGCGTTGCTGGACGTATTGCAGCAAGTGGGGGCCGGGCTGCAACGCTGGCAGCAGCAGGAAAAAGCCTCGCGGCAAGCCCTACGGCTGCATCTTGAGTACGGCAGCTTATTAAGGCTGCTGGAAAAATTGCCCACCAAGCTACGCATCGAACAGATGACTGTTGAAACGCAGACGGAGGGGGTGTCGGTGCATTTCACTTTCCAGGATGTGGCTGAGGCTGTGCGGGTTGCCCCCTATGAATAAAAACCTTGGGTTCTGGCTGTTGTTGCTACCGATGGCGCTGCTGGCGCAGCCACGGGATCCTTTTCGACCGCTGCCTTCCCCCGACTGTCCTGCCGCGGCAGAGTCGCCGGTGAATTGGCGATTAAAAGGCACCCTCGGACACGAGAAGCTGCGTTTTGCCTGGATAGTTACGCCGGGCGGAAAGTGGTTGCGAGTCAAACCCAGCCAAACGCTACTGGCTGGGCGTTGGCAGGTTGAGCAGATACTGGAGCGGCAAGTGACGTTAAGCGCGGTTCAGAGTAATCCGGCCTGTTCGGTTGCCGAGGATAGGGTGGTGTTGGCGTTGGGAAAGCATAAAGCATAAGGAAGAAAAATGAAAGGATGTCGTTGGCTTGCAGTTTTGCTGTGGGGGAGTGCGTTCGCAAGCATAGCACAGGAGCCTGACCCCATTTCTCTGGAGTTTCAGGATGCGCCTGTGGCTGTGGTATTGCAGGCGCTGGCGGATCATCAGCAGCTTAATGTCGTCACCGCCGCAGGCGTGGGGGGAAACCTGACGCTGCGGTTGGATAAGGTACCCTGGCGGCAGGCCCTGGCCGTGATTTTACGCATGGGGAAACTGACTATGACGCTGGAGGGCAACGTGATGATGGTGTTTCCCGAACCAAGCGAACAGGAAAAGCAACGACAACAGCTGGCTTTAGCGCAAAAACAGCCATTACACAGCGTGACCCTGCCGCTGAATCATGCCGACGCGACGGAGATTGCTGAAAATCTGAATGCTCAGGACGGTACCTTGTTGAGTGAGCGGGGCAGCCTGGTGGCGGACAAACGCACCAATGCCGTGCTGCTCCGCGATACCGCACCGATAGTGGCGTTATTGACGCAGCGGATCGCGGAGATGGATGTGCCATTGGCGCAGGTGCAGTTAGCGGCGCATATCGTCACTATTAACAGCGAAAGCTTGCGGGAGCTTGGTGTGCGTTGGGGGCTGGCGCCGGACGAGCGGCCAGCAAAGTCGTGGCAATTGGATGGCTTCAACGTGGCGTTGCCGTTGGAGCGTAGCGCCGTCAGCGCCGGTTTTCATCTGGCACGAATCGGTGGCCGTTTGCTCGATCTGGAACTGATGGCGCTGGAACAGGAGAACCGGGTGGAAATTATCGCCAGCCCGCGCCTGCTGACCGCTAATCTGCAGACTGCTAGCATCAAGCAAGGGACGGAAATTCCCTATGAGGTGAACAGCGGTGCCAGCGGGGCGACATCGATAGAATTTAAAGAGGCGGTGCTGGGCATGGAGGTGACGCCAAAAATTTTGCCGAATGGCCGTATTACCCTGACGTTGCAAATCAGTCAGAACATGCCGGGGCGCTCCATCAGCCGCGCGACAGGCGAGACGCTGGCGATAGATAAGCAGGAGATCAAAACCCAGGTGACGGTGAAAGATGGCGAAACCATTGTTTTGGGCGGCGTATTTCAGCGCCATAGCGCCCAGGGGGCAGATAAGGTGCCCGGTATTGGCGATGTGCCACTGCTGGGATCTTTGTTCAAACGGAGCAGCAAGCAGCATAAACGGCGTGAGCTGGTGATATTCATTACTCCGACATTGATTAAGGCCTGAGCGGCAATGTGTCAGGTTCGTGGAAAATCACCTAAAGTTGATGAGCAGATGCACTTTTTTATCGCCTTGGGGGCATCTGCGTTTGACGCTGCGACCGATTTAGCTTACAAGGGTTACCGAATTGAGCACCGAGGTTTTTTTGTTAGCGCCAAGACGCCGTTAAAAACGTATGGTTTCCCTCCTGCGGCGTGGATTGCGATTTATTCGGTTGCCAAACTACCAAGAGTGTTGAGATAATTTTCCGTCTGATCTCGCACTATCGTTCATGAGGTTTCAGTTTAGGTCCCGCCGCTGATTTGATTGGCGGGGCGGGTTAACATTAACGAATTGTCTTAGTAATACCGAAAAACATGGCAGAGAAACGCAATATCTTTCTGGTTGGGCCTATGGGTGCCGGCAAAAGCACTATTGGCCGTCAGTTAGCTCAGCAACTCAATATGGAGTTTTTCGACTCCGATCAAGAAATTGAGCGACGTACCGGAGCTGACGTGGGCTGGGTATTCGACGTGGAAGGTGAAGAAGGTTTCCGCGATCGTGAAGAAAAAGTCATTAATGAACTGACGGAAAAGCAAGGCATCGTGCTGGCTACCGGCGGCGGTTCGGTTAAATCGCGTGAAACGCGTAACCGTCTGTCGGCGCGTGGCGTAGTGGTGTACCTGGAAACCACTATCGAGAAGCAATTGGCCCGAACCCAGCGCGACAAAAAGCGTCCGCTGCTGCAGGTTGATTCTCCTCCGCGTGAAGTGCTTGAAGCGCTGGCGAAAGAGCGCAATCCGTTATACGAAGAAATTGCAGATGTCACCATCCGCACCGACGATCAAAGCGCCAAAGTGGTTGCCAACCAGATTATCAACATGCTGGAAAGCAACTGATTGCGGTTTCCGTGTTCGCCACGGCAAATGCGGAAAGACTGATTGTGTTCCCCGCAGTAGCGGGGATAAACCACACTGAGAACTGAGCGCGACATGGAGAGAATTACCGTAACGCTTGGGGAGCGCAGCTACCCGATTACCATAGCCGCCGGATTGTTCAACGATCCGGCTTCTTTTATGCCGCTGAAGGCGGGTGAGCAGGTTATGCTGGTCACCAACCAAACCCTGGCGCCACTCTATCTGGACCACGTCCGGAAGGTGCTGGAACAGGCTGGCGTCATGGTGGATCAGGTGATTTTACCTGATGGCGAACAGTACAAATCTCTTGCCGTGCTCGAGCAGGTGTTCTCGGCGCTGTTGGAAAAACCGCACGGTCGCGATACCACGCTGATTGCCCTTGGCGGCGGCGTGGTAGGCGATCTAACCGGTTTTGCCGCCGCGTGTTATCAGCGCGGAGTCCGCTTTATTCAGGTCCCTACCACTCTGCTGTCGCAGGTGGACTCTTCCGTTGGCGGTAAAACCGCCGTCAATCATCCGCTCGGTAAAAACATGATCGGTGCCTTCTATCAACCCGCTTCAGTCGTGGTTGATCTGGATTGCCTGAAAACCTTGCCGGCGCGTGAGCTCTCCTCTGGTTTGGCTGAAGTGATCAAGTACGGGATTATTCTCGATCGCGATTTCTTTGTCTGGCTGGAAAACAATATTGATGCTCTGGTGGCGTTGGACATGCAGGCTTTGGCCTATTGCATCCGCCGTTGCTGTGAACTTAAGGCTGAGGTCGTTGCCGCTGACGAACGCGAAAGCGGTCTGCGTGCGCTGCTGAATTTGGGCCATACTTACGGCCATGCTATCGAAGCCGAAATGGGCTATGGTGTATGGTTGCACGGTGAGGCCGTCGCTGCCGGCATGGTGATGGCGGCAGAAACCGCGCACCGTCTCGGTCAGTTCTCCGCCGAAGATATTGAACGTATCAAAGCACTGTTATTACGCGCTGGCTTGCCGGTGTGTGGTCCGCAGGAAATGGCACCGGAATCTTATTTGCCACATATGATGCGCGATAAGAAAGTACTGGCCGGTGAACTACGTCTGGTACTGCCGACGGCCATTGGCCAGGCGGAAGTCCGCGGCGGAGTTGGGCATGAAATGGTGCTTGCTTCCATCGCAGCTTGCCTTCCTGCAGGGAATGCCTAAGTAAATCGGACGAAGTAACAGTGGCTTAGCCGCCGTTTACATCTATATTAATTATGTGCAAAGCAGGCATGGCGTCGCTTTGACATCATCGGGTTAATCTGCCCGTGCCACGGTAGATCTACAGTGGTGGGCTTTTGCCTCTAGTTGGAGGGTTTCAGATGGATGAGTTTAAACCGGAAGACGATCTCAGACCTGATAGCAGCGATCGTCGTCCTGCACGTTCGCGCAAACCGGCTCCGGGACCGCGTTTTGCCGTTTCGCGTCAGCATTTAATGATTGGTATCGGTATTTTGGTGCTGTTATTGCTGATTGTCGGCATTGGCTCGGCGCTGAAAGCGCCAACCAAGCATGAAGCGGCCCAGGAAGGCGCGCAAAATGGCGCGGCCAAAGACATTAACCTGTCCGGTTCTTCGTCGCTGACGGCCGGTAATTCCGGCGTTCCGGGTGGTACTACCGACACCAATGACAATAACGGTGTGAGCAGCAGTTCGCAGCCGCAAACCGTCAGCGTTCCACCGATCGCCAGCACCCCGACGGAAGCGCAACCGCAGCCACAGCAAGGCGGCGCGCAGCAACGGGTCGATTTACCGGGCAATATGTCGGACGCGCTGTCGGCCCAGCAAGGGCAGGTTGATACCGCGGCGCAGGGCATGACAGGGCCGGCTTCGACCCTGCCGACGGCTCCTGCGACTCTGATGAACGGCGCAACGGCGAAAGAAACCGTACGCCCGGTTCAGGGAACGGCGCCACAGCAACACAAAACGCCGGCAAAAACCGTCAGCAAGCCGACGGCTACGACCTCGCAGCACAAAGCGCCAACCACGGTGTATACACCGGCGCCTACCTCTTCCGCCAAAGCGGGAGCGGCAAGTGCCAAGGCGGGAGCCGTAAGCGGCAACGCGGGTTCGCTGCAATCTGCACCGGCAGGCCATTACACTCTGCAACTGAGCAGTGCCTCGCGTTCCGATACGCTCAATGCCTACGCCAAGCAGCAGAAACTGCAGCATTATCTGGTGTACGCAACCCAGCGTGACGGTAAACCTTGGTATGTGCTGGTGAGTGGCAACTATGCCTCTTCGGCAGAAGCGAAGCGCGCAATCGCGACGCTGCCAGCGGATGTTCAGGCGAAAAAACCATGGGTTCGACCTGTACGCCAGGTACAGCAAGATCTGAAAAAGTAACCCGGTAGATTTCAAGCTGCATTCAGTTGGCGAAGGCAGGGATTTCAGACATTTAGGGGCGCAGCATGCTGCGCCCATGTTAATCGGGGCACGCAATTTAGCCCGCGACAGATGACTGAAGTGGCCTGGAAACAGGCTGAACAACCGTGCGTGGCCAGCGATGCTGCGGCTTGAAGTATGAAGGGTATCAATCACTTAAATTTGTGCGCTGATGTGCTGTCTGAAACAGAGTACAATCCGCCGCTCTGAATTGTATAATAAGTAGCTAATTGACGGCATGAAGAAAAACCGCGCTTTTTTAAAATGGGCTGGTGGAAAATACCCGCTGGTGGACGAGATTCGTCGTCATCTGCCAGCAGGCGACTGCTTAATCGAGCCCTTCGTGGGTGCGGGTTCAGTCTTTCTGAACACGGAATACGATGCCTATATTCTCGCCGACATCAACAGCGATCTTATTAACCTGTATAACATCGTTAAGCTGCGTACGGATGACTTCGTGCGTGATGCCCGCCTTCTTTTCACCGATGAATTCAATAAGTCGGATCAGTTTTACCTGCTGCGCGAAGAGTTTAATACTAGTGCCGATCCTTATCGCCGCGCGCTGCTGTTTCTTTATCTGAACCGCCACTGTTATAACGGCCTGTGCCGATATAACCTGCGTGGCGAGTTCAACGTTCCCTTTGGACGTTACAAGAAACCGTACTTCCCCGAGGAAGAGCTGTACTGGTTCGCCGAAAAATCCCGCAACGCCACTTTTGTCTGCGAGCATTACCGGGATACCATGGCAAAAGCCGAGCGTGGTACCGTGGTGTATTGCGATCCGCCGTATGCGCCATTATCGGCTACGGCGAATTTTACCGCCTACCACACCAACAGCTTCAGCATGGCCGATCAACAAAGCCTGGCGTTGATGGCACATCAGCTTTCAGTAGAAAGCCAGGTGCCGGTATTGATTTCCAACCACGATACCGAACTGACGCGTGACTGGTATCAGCACGCCTCGCTGTTTGTTGTGAAAGCGCGTCGCACCATCAGCCGCAATATTCTCGGCCGCAGCAAAGTGAATGAACTTTTGGCGCTTTATCGTTAAACCGGGGTTACGCCCCGGCGTATAACAAATTCGAACCCTACGTTTGGAGATAGCGGATGAAAAAATTTTTGATTGCCCCGTCCATTTTGTCGGCAGATTTTGCTCGCCTGGGTGAAGACACAGCCAACGTGCTGGCCGCAGGTGCCGACGTAGTGCACTTCGACGTGATGGATAACCACTACGTTCCCAATCTGACCATCGGGCCGATGGTTTGTCAGGCGCTGCGTAACTACGGCATCACCGCACCGATTGATGTGCATCTGATGGTGAAGCCGGTAGACCGCATAGTGCCGGACTTCGCCGCAGCGGGTGCCAGTTACATCTCTTTCCATCCGGAAGCCTCCGAACACGTCGATCGCACCATTCAATTGATTAAAGAGCACGGCTGTAAAGCCGGTTTGGTATTCAACCCGGCGACGCCGCTGAGCTATCTCGATTACGTGATGGACAAAATCGACGTGATCCTGCTGATGTCGGTCAACCCTGGCTTTGGCGGCCAGTCGTTTATCCACGGTACTTTGGATAAGCTGCGCCAGGTGCGCAAGCTGATCGACGAAAGCGGTCGCGATATCCGTTTGGAAGTGGATGGCGGCGTGAAAGTCGACAACATCGCCGAAATCGCCGCAGCCGGTGCAGACATGTTTGTCGCCGGTTCAGCCATCTTCGGCAAGCCGGACTATCGCCGGGTGATTGATGATATGCGTAGCGAACTGGCGAAGGTGACGCATGGCTGATTTTAGTGCCATCCGCGCTCTGGCCTTTGATCTCGATGGCACGCTGGTAGACAGCGCGCCGGGATTGGCGGCCGCTATTGATATGGCGCTGGCGGAAATGGGTCTGCCGCAGGCCGGCGAAGGCCGGGTCAGCACCTGGATTGGCAATGGCGCAGACGTGCTGGTACAACGCGCGCTGCGCTGGGCTGAGGTGGAAGCCACCCCAGAACACTGCCAACAACTGCGCGAACGTTTTGATCACTTCTATGCGCAAACCGTGGACAGCGGCAGCCGTCTGTTTCCGCAGGTGAAGGAAACGCTGGCCCAATTAGCTGCGCAAGGGTATCCCATGGCGCTGGTGACCAACAAGCCGACGCCGTTTGTCGCACCACTGTTGGCCGCATTGGGCATTCTCGATGACTTTTCGCTGATTATCGGCGGCGATGACGTGGTGGAAAAGAAACCGCACCCGGCACCGCTGTATCTGGTCCTCGGCAAGTTGGGCCTGCGCACCAACGAGTTGCTGTTTGTGGGCGATTCCCGCAACGATATTCAGGCGGCGCAGGCGGCTGGCTGCCCTAGCGCCGCGCTGACCTACGGTTATAACTACGGCGAGGCGATTGCCCTGAGCCATCCCGACCGCGTGTTGGAGCGCTTTGCCGATTTGTTGCCCGCTCTTGGGCTGTCATCTTTAGAGAATCAGGAAATTTAAACATGAGTAAGCCCATCGTATTTAGCGGCGCACAGCCGTCCGGTGAACTGACCATTGGCAACTACATGGGTGCCCTGCGTCAGTGGGAGAAAATGCAGGACGATTATGACTGCATCTACTGCATCGTTGATTTGCATGCGATCACCGTACGTCAGGACGCAGAAAAACTGCGCAAAGCTACGCTGGACACGCTGGCGCTGTATCTGGCCTGCGGCATCGATCCGCAAAAGAGCACCATCTTCGTACAGTCTCACGTGCCGGAGCATACGCAACTGAGCTGGGTGTTGAACTGCTATACCTATTTCGGCGAACTGAGCCGCATGACCCAGTTCAAAGACAAATCCGCACGCTATGCGGAAAACATCAACGCCGGCCTGTTCAGCTACCCGGTGCTGATGGCGGCAGATATCCTGCTGTACCAGACCAACCAGGTTCCGGTCGGTGAAGACCAGAAGCAACATCTGGAACTGAGCCGTGACATTGGTCAGCGTTTCAATGCGCTGTACGGTGACGTGTTCAAAGTCCCTGAGCCGTTTATTCCCAAGTCCGGCGCTCGCGTGATGTCGCTGCAAGAGCCGACCAAGAAAATGTCCAAGTCGGACGATAACCGCAACAACGTGATTGGCCTGCTGGAAGATCCGAAAGCGGTGAGCAAGAAAATCAAACGTGCTATGACTGACTCCGAAGAGCCGCCGGTAGTGCGTTACGACGTGGCGAACAAGGCAGGGGTATCAAACCTGCTGGATATTCTCGCCGGTGTGACCGGCAAGAGCATCGCTCAGTTGGAAGCCGAGTTTGAAGGCCAGATGTACGGCCACCTGAAAGGTGCGGTAGCCGAAGCGGTATCAGGCATGCTGGGTGAGCTGCAGGAGCGTTACCACCGTTTCCGCAATGACGAGGCCTTGCTGCAGCAGGTGATGCGTGACGGTGCGGCCAAGGCTCGTGCGCGCGCACAGGAAACGTTGGCCAAGGTTTACCAGGCGGTTGGCTTCGTGTCACCACAGTGATCCTCGCCATAAAAGAAAAGCGGCCATTGGCCGCTTTTTTTACGTCTGGATTAAGCCATTTGCGCCAGTGGCTGTGGTGATTCCTGGCTGGAGAACCAGTTCAGCTTGCTGCGCAGGCTCACCACGCTGCCGACGATGATTAAACTTGGGCTGGCAGCTCGCAAGGCCAGGGTTCCCAGCTGCTTCAGTTCCCCTTCGATCACCCTTTGACGACAAGAGGTGCCGTTTTCTACCAGCGCCACCGGGGTGGAGGCCGGCATACCGTGCGCGATCAGTTGGCGTTGGATCTCTGCCGCCTGCGTCAGGCCCATGTAAAACACCAACGTTTGCTGCCCGGCGGCCAGCGTTGACCAGTTTAACCCGCCATCGCGCTTGGCGTGCCCCGTCACCAGACGTACGCTTTGCGCATGGTCGCGATGGGTGAGGGGAATACCGCTGTAGGCTGAGCAACCGGAAGCAGCGGTAATGCCCGGCACCACCGAGAACGGAATATTGGCGTCGGCCAACGTTTCCAGCTCTTCACCGCCGCGGCCAAAGATGAATGGGTCACCGCCTTTCAGCCGTACTACGCGCTTACCTTGTTGCGCCTGCTCGAGCAGGATTTGGTTAATCTGATCTTGTGGCACGCAATGGTTGCCGGCACGTTTGCCGACGAAAATGCGCTCGGCATCGCGACGCACCAGCGTCATGACCTCATCGGAGACCAGGCGGTCATAAACCACCACGTCAGCCTGCTGGATCTGCTGCAGACCTTTCAGGGTCAACAGGCCTGCGTCACCCGGTCCGGCACCCACCAGTACCACTTCACCGCATTGTTGCTGTTGATGGCTAAACAGCTCCTCGATCTGCCGATCCGCCAGCGGTTGGTCATCATTGGCCAAAGACTGCGCCAGGCGGTCGTGGGCAAACAGTTTTTCCCAAAAACGGCGGCGTGCGCCGATGTCAGAGAAGTGCTTTTTCACCCGTTGACGCAATGAGCCGCCCAGTTGCGCCAGCTTGCCAAGGTGCTGAGGCAGCATGGCCTCCAGTTTTTCTCGTAACAGCCGCGCCAGCACCGGCGCTTTACCGCCGGAAGACACCGCGACCATAATCGGCGAGCGATCGATAATCGATGGCATGATAAAGCTGGCGCGCTTGGGATCATCCACGACGTTGCAGAACACCCGTTGCTGGTTGGCGCATTGATACACCAACGCGTTGACTTCCACCCGATCGGTGGCGGCGATCACCAGCCACTTTTCCACCAGCAACGCCGCGCTGAACTCGCCTTCTGCCAGCGTGACCCGGCCAAGCGCGGCCCATTCGTGAAATTGCGGGCTGAAGCTGCAGGCGTTGACGGTCAACGCCGCGCCGGCATCCAGCAGCAGACGGGCTTTGCGTTCGGCTATCTCGCCGCCACCGACCAGCAGGCAGGCTTTGTGTTGCAGTTGGCAGAAAATCGGCAGGTAATCCATCGGCAATCCTCGGGGCAATCAGCAGTGGGGCGCAAAGCGCCCCGGAATATTATGCGGCTTGACGCGTTACGGCTTTTTCAGCCTGTGGCCGTTCGGCACGTGGTGTGGCGTACCAGTAGCCCAGGCCCATCAGCACCGAGCCGGACAGGACATTACCCAGCGTCACCCACAGCAGGTTATGGCCGATGCCACTCAGGGTATAGGCTTCGCTGTGATGGCCGAACCAGGACAGGGCGAACAGCGTCATATTGGCAACCGAGTGTTCATAGCCGGAAGCGATAAAGGCCAGCAGACACCACCAGATGGCGATGAACTTGGCGGCACCTTCCACGCGGATCGCCATCCAAATCGCCAGGCAGACCAGCCAGTTACACAGCACGCCCTTGAAGAACAGCACTTCCGCCGGTGCGGTGGTTTTTGCCAACGCCGCGGTGTGTACCAGACTGGTATCCACCGGCAACAGGCTGCCGCCGCCGTAATAGTACATCAGCGCCACCAGCACCGAGCCCAACAGGTTGCCCAACCAGGTCTGCGGCAAGACCGCCCACATTTGGCCCTGCGTGATGGTGCCGGCCTTGACGCCGAGCGTCAGGAACATGGTGTGGCCGGTGAACAGTTCGGAACCGGCGATGATCACCAGCGTCAGCGCGATGCCGAAGGTGGCCCCCATCACCAGCGGACGCAGGGAGGGATCGACCAGATTGCCGAGGGTGAAGATCAAAATGATGCCGAGGCCGACGTAGGCCCCGGCCATTGCCGAGCTGATCCAAAAGCCCAGCGGGCTGTGTTTTGCCAGCCGGACGATGCGCGCCGCATTGGCGGCGCATTTGTTGATGGTATCGGTGAACATGCTGCTTCCCCTGAGGTTAAAGTAGAAATATCAGGCCGCGACCTGCACCATGCCGTCCAAAACCCGGCTGGCGAAATGCGCGACGGAGCGGCTGTCATCTTCCAGACAGTAACCGTCGTGCAGGCGGAAATGTTGTTTTTTTAACGGGCTCGCGACCCACAGCTCACCCTGATGTTCGGCGATCAGCCCGCGTGATAACACGCTGGCCTGGGCGAAGGGATCAATATTGCTGATGGCAAAGACCTGATCGTCGGCGTAGGGGCGGAAGATGGCCACCTGTTGGTCGCCAATCAGGGCACACACACCGGTACCGGGCAGGATATCGCTGATAGGGCAAAGGGTTGTCCACTGGCTCATGCGTTGTTCTCCTCGGTTTCCAACAGGGTGACAGGAATGCGTTCATCCGGACGTGCCGGGCGGTGCTGCTCGCGTTCGGCGACCACCTGGACGTTCGGATCGCGCTGGCTGCTGTTGATAAAGTGGGCGAAGCGGACCTGAGATTCGGGGTGCTCAACGGTTTCTTTCCACTCGCAGATCACCGCATCGCGCAGGCGGGCGATTTCGGCTTCCAGTTGAGCGTTGATGCCCAGTTTGTCGTCAATGATCACTTTGCGCAGGTAATCGATGCCGCCTTCCAGGCTTTCCAGCCATACCGAGGTACGCTGCAGCTTATCGGCGGTGCGGATATAGAACATCATAAAGCGATCGAGGTAGTGCTCCAGCGTCACGCTGTCGAGGTCAGCCGCCAGCAGATCGGCATGGCGCGGTTTCATGCCGCCGTTGCCGCAGACGTACAGGTTCCAGCCGTTCTCGGTCGCGATAATGCCGACGTCCTTGCCCTGCGCCTCGGCGCATTCACGGGTGCAGCCGGAAACGCCAAACTTCATTTTGTGCGGGGTGCGAATGCCTTTGTAGCGGTGTTCCAGCTTGACGCCAAACCCGACGCTGTCGCCGACGCCATAGCGGCACCAGGTGCTGCCGACGCAGGTTTTCGACATGCGCAGCGCCTTGGCGTAGGCGTGGCCGGTTTCAAAACCGGCGGCAATCAGTTTGCTCCAAATGGCCGGCAGGTCGTCTTTTTGCGCGCCGAACATGCCGATGCGCTGAGAGCCGGTCATCTTGGTGTACAGATTGTATTCCTTGGCGATCTGGCCGACCGCCATCAAACCGTCCGGCGTGATTTCACCGCCGGCGGAGCGTGGGATCACCGAATAAGTGCCGTCTTTCTGGATATTGCCGAGGAAGTTGTCGTTAGTGTCCTGCAGCGGCGTATGTTGCGGTTTGAGCACGTACTCATTCCAGCAGGAGGCCAGCAGTGAGCCAACGGTAGGTTTACACACTTCGCAGCCGTAACCCTTGCCGTATTTGGCCAGCAGTTCGTCGAAGGATTTGATGCCTTCGACGCGGATCAGGTGGTAGAGCTCCTGGCGTGAATAAGCAAAGTGCTCGCACAGGTGATGGTTGACTTCGATGCCCTGTTTGGTCAGTTCGGCATTCAGCACCTGGGTGATCAGAGGAATACAGCCACCGCAGCCGGTACCGGCCTTGGTTTCAGACTTGATGGCGGCGACGGTGTGGCAGCCCATGCTGACCGCCTTGATGATATCGCCTTTGCTGACGTCGAAACAGGAGCAGATTTGCGCGGTTTCCGGCAGCGACTCGACGCCAATCGCCGGCTTGCTGCCTGCGTGCGACGGCAGGATCAGACCGTCCGGGTTTTCCGGCAGTTCGATGGCGTTTAACGCCAGCTGCAGCAGGTTGCCGTAGTCGCTGGTGTCGCCCACCAGCACCGCGCCGAGCAGGGTCTTGTTGTCTGCGCTGACGACGATGCGTTTATAAATTTCTTTGCTTTCATCCAGATAAACGTAGCTGCGCGCCCCTTCGGTGCGGCCATGGGCATCACCGATGCCGCCGACGTCTACACCCAGCAATTTCAGCTTGGCGCTCATGTCTGCGCCCAGGAAGGTGTTTTCGCGCCCCAGCAGATGGTCAGCCGTTACCTGTGCCATTTTATAGCCCGGTGCAACCAGGCCGAAGGTGCGATCGCGCCATGAGGCGCATTCGCCGATGGCGTAAACGTCCGGATCTGAAGTTTGGCAACTGTCGTTAATCACGATACCGCCCCGGCGTGCGGTGGCTAGCCCACACTGATGGGCCAGTTTGTCCTGGGCACGGATACCGGTCGAGAAGACGATAAAGTCGACTTCCAGTGCGGTGCCGTCGGCGAACTGCATGGTCTTGCGCGCCTGCTCCCCGCCGTTGACGATTTCCTGGGTATTTTTGCCGGTATGAACTTTGACGCCCATGCGTTCGATTTTACGACGTAGCTGATCGCCGCCCATCGGATCCAGCTGTTCTGCCATCAGCACCGGCGCAAACTCAATGACGTGGGTTTCTACGCCCAGGCTTTTCAGCGCGCCTGCGGCCTCCAGACCGAGCAGGCCGCCGCCGACTACGGCACCGCGTTTGCTGCGGCGTGCGCAGGCTTCGATGGCGTTGAGATCTTCAATGGTGCGGTAGACGAAACAGTCCTGGCTGTCTGAACCCTTGATCGGTGGGATCCACGGGTAAGAGCCGGTGGCCATGATCAGCTTGTCGTAGTACACCGTGCGGCCGGTGTTGGAGTGAATAACTTTTTCACTGCGGTTGATGGTGATGGCCCGCTCGCCGACCAGCACTTTTACGCCCTGTTTTTCGTAAAAGCCTTCGCGAACCAGCGAGAGCTCTTCGGCGGTGTGGTGGGAGAAATAAGAAGACAGGTGCACGCGGTCGTAGGCGATGCGCGGTTCTTCACAAAATACGGTGATGTCGAACTGGTCTTTGTCTGCTTTTTCCAACAGATCTTCGATAAACCGGTGGCCGACCATGCCGTTACCGATGACAGCAAGTTTGACTCTGCTCATTATTGCCTCAAAATTCTGATTTCCTAGCGTTACCTTATTCCTCCCTACGGGCAATTTATTGATGCAAATCAATCGCCCCTCCATATACCTCTTATGTGGTATATGGATGATTTTTATCGATATTTGATAAGTTGCGGTTTTTATTCACCTTTAGCTGAAACGAGCCAGTTAATGCGAATTCTACTTATTTGGGAGTAAGGGGTGGGGTAATAACCGCAAGGGCGCTTTGTCAGTCTGATCCGCTGCCAGTATGATGAATAAAACAGGCTGGAACAGCAGAGGTGAAGCGTGGCCAAGAGTCCATTGAAGTTTATCGATAACCTGCGTTTAAGCGGGCATGAAGGGCTGTGGCAACTGGCCATTGAACAGGGGCGCATCGCTCATATCGTGCCGCAGCCGGAAGGACAGGAGTGGCGCAACGACGTGCTGGATGCGCAGGGCGGGCTGGCGCAGCCGGCATTTGTCGAGCCGCATATCCATCTGGATACCACCCAAACCGCCGGGCAACCGGCCTGGAACCAGTCAGGTACCCTGTTTGAAGGCATTGAACGCTGGGCGGAACGCAAGGCACTGCTGACCCATGAGGACGTCAAGCAACGCGCCTGGCAGACGCTGAAATGGCAGATCGCCAACGGCGTGCAGTACGTGCGTACCCATGTTGACGTCTCGGACCCGACCCTGACGGCGCTACGTGCGATGCTGGAAGTGAAGCAGGAAGTGGCCCCCTGGGTTACGCTGCAAATCGTCGCCTTCCCGCAGGAGGGCATCATGTCTTATCCCAACGGCGAAGCCCTGCTGGAAGAGGCACTGCGGTTGGGAGCCGACGTGGTAGGGGCCATCCCGCACTTTGAATTCACCCGGGAATACGGCGTGGAGTCGCTGCACAAGGCGTTTGCTCTGGCGCAGAAATACGATCGGCTGGTGGATGTCCACTGCGATGAGATTGACGACGAACAGTCGCGATTTGTCGAGACCGTGGCGGCGCTGGCGCTGAAGCTGGACATGGGTGCCAGGGTGACCGCCAGCCATACCACGGCGATGCACTCTTACAATGGCGCTTATGCTTCACGGCTGTTCCGCCTGCTGAAAATGTCAGGCATCAACTTTGTTGCTAACCCGCTGGTGAATATCCACCTGCAGGGGCGCTTCGACAGCTACCCGAAGCGGCGCGGCATCACCCGGGTGAAAGAGATGCTGGAGGCGAATATCAACGTCTGCTTTGGTCATGACGATGTGTTCGACCCCTGGTATCCGCTGGGGACCGCCAACATGCTGCAGGTGCTGCATATGGGGCTGCATGTGTGCCAACTGATGGGATACGGCCAGATCGACGACGGGCTGAAACTGATCACCAGCCACAGTGCCCGGACGTTGAACCTGACCGATTACGGCCTGGCGGCAGGGAACAGTGCCAACCTGGTGATTCTGCCGGCGGAAAGCGGTTTTGACGCGGTGCGTCGACAGACGCCGGTGCGCTATTCGATACGGCAGGGGGCGGTGATTGCCGAGACTCAGCCAGCCGAAACCACGCTGTATCTGGCACAGGATGAGAAGGTGGATTTCCGGCGTTAAGGCACCGGTTTCAGCATAAAAAAAGGGCGCCAAGGCGCCCTTTTTACATCACGTCGGCAGGTTAGTGCGTCACGTGACCGTGGCTGCGGTGCTTGGTCACGAAACCGAGCAGCAGACACATGACGAATACCGCCAGGTACAGGCCGTTAGCGGTAGTCAGCGCTGCATGCGCGCCGCCTTTCGCTACGATCGGGCCGGTGACCACGAAGGTCAGCATGGTGCCGATGGTGCCGCAGGTCAGGATGAAGTTAACCAGTTTCGGTGAAGAAACCTTGGTCTGCAGCGAGCCCAGAGTGATCAACGTGGTGTAGATCGCACTGGAGACGAAGCCCAGGGCCATAATGTAGTAGCCCAGGTGTTCCGGATTGTCGGTGCTGACGAACATGTACATCGCACCGGTCGCCAAAGCGGCCAGAATGGTGACGATGCGCTGCAAATCGAAGAAGCGCAGAATAAAGCTGAACACCCACATGCCCACCATGTATGAGGTCCAGAAATCGCTCACCAGTTTACCGGCCTGGCTGATATCCATACCGAATGACTTGGTGGCGTATTCCGGCACCCACTGGATGAAACCAAGCTGGCCGAGGATGTAGCACAGTGCGGCGATCGACAGGAACAGCACGCCGATACCCCATTTTTCTTTTGCTACCGGCTGGCCGGCGTCGGCGCCTTTGTTGCCCAGCACCGGGAACTCGGAGAACAGGGTCAGCACAAAGATACCTACATACAGCAAGCCGATGCAGGCGTACACCCAGTACCAGCCGATCTGACGAGCCAGCAGCATTGCGGCAACAATCGGGAAGATCATCCCGGCCATGCTGAAGAAGGAGTCAGTGAACAGCAGGCGCGAACCGCGTTGGCGGCCGGCGTACATATGGGTGATCAAGAAGGTGCCTATCGACATGGTGATACCGCTGACCACGCCAAGGACGAACATGCACAACGAGAACATGGTCAGGCTTTTGCCGACCATCAACCCGGCGACAGCCAGCACCATCAGCACAAAGCCGAACATCAATTGACGTTTCAGCGGGATGATTTCCATCAGCCAGGCATTGAGGAAGATCGAAATCAAAATACCGGCGTTAAGAAAGGTAAAGGTATTGCTCATGCTGGAAACCGGCAGATTAAAGTACTCTGCAATGTTCCCCATCACCATCCCTGTGACGATAACTAAAGCACCGGTCAGCGCGTAAGAAAAATAGCTGATCCAGGTAAGCCGTAGACGGTTGCTGTCATTCATTATATAGGCCTGATTATGTCTGTTAGGATTATTCCCGTCGCCTTTCAAACCGCAGCGTTGTTACCTGCACTAACTCCCCCCAGTCACTTACCTAAGTAAGCTCCAGGGGATGAGTAAGTTGGGCGTCTAGCTGCAATTTGAAATTCATAGGGTATAACGCTGGATTAAGGCCGCTGGCTTTTCCTGGCAAAAGCAGAAAAAAGTCCCGATCAGGCCACCAGGGAGCGGATCCTAGCACAGACAACGGGAGTTTTTGTGATGGCTGTCGATTTTTTGATGCAATGAATGAGCGGTGGTGAAATATTTTTGTGATCTGTTAGCTCACCGTCACGATGGAATCTCGACTGATGACGATCGGCGAGAAGCTGACCTCTGGCGTGGTCGGATCAATCAGCCGCCTTGCTGCGTATTGCGCCATTTCAGTAATCGGGAAATGTACGCTGGTCAGCGCCGGTCGAACGAAAGGTGCACGTTCGCCGCTGTCGTAACAGATCAGCGAGATATCTTGCGGAACCCGTAGGCGATGTTCGTTGATTGCCAGCAGCGCGCCGATGGCCATTTCTTCGTTGCAGCAATAGATAGCGGTAGGCGTGGTTTTCATTTGCAACAGCAGATCGGCGCAGCGATAGCCGCTTTCCAAATCGTACAGCCCTTCGACGCAGGCAACCGGTTTGATGTGCGCTGCCTGCATTGCCTGTTCAAATCCCTGCAGTCGCAAGTGGCTGGAGGGGCGATCGCGGGGGCCGCTGATGCAGGCGATGCGTCGGTGGCCGGCATCAATCAACTGTTGGGTCGCCATGCGGCTGGCGCGCGGATGATCGAAAGTGACGCAGCGGTCTTCCAGACCGGGCACCAGACGATCGAGCAGGATAAAAGGGCGTTGCTCTGTTGCCAACTGACGCAGTTGGTCGTCGCTGAGGAAGCGGACATGGAGGATCACACCGTCGCAACGCAGACTGAACAGCCGTTGAATCGCCTGCCATTCGTTTTCGGCGCTGTTGCGGCCCTGGGTCACCAGTAACTGTTTGCCATGGGATTCTGCTTCGGTTTGCACGAAGTCCATCAGCGCGCCGAAGAAACCGCCGCGATATGAGGTCGTGACCAGCCCGAGGGTATTGCTGTGGCTGGAGGCCAGTGCGCGTGCTGCAGGGTTGGGGGTGTAACCTAGCTGGGCTACCGCGCGTTCCACTTTCTCGCGGGTCTGCCCTTTAACGTTGGTGTCGCCATTCACTACGCGGGACACGGTGGCGCGGGACACGCCCGCCAAGGCTGCGACATCTTCCAGTGTCACCATCATCCGACTCCTGATTACGACAAAAATGGGGTCGACGTATCGACCCCCTACAGATTAGTTATAGCAATGTATCAGCAACCGCGGCTGGCCCGGCGGTTATTTAAACTGTGGCAGATAAGGCGCATTCACCGCCAACACGTCATCCAGCAGCGGCTGGGCCACATTGGCATTACCGACCAGCGGATTGGTCACTAACGCCAGCAGACCGCTACGGCGATCGCCATGCACTGCGGCTTCGATAGTCAGACGCTCGTAGGCTTTCACCTGTTGAGTCAGCGCATGCATGGAATCCGGCAGCGTGCCGAAGGTCAGCGGGTGGGCGCCCTGAGCATCGACAATACAGTTGGTTTCTATCACAGCATCGTCCGGTAAACCGCGAATGGCACCACGGTTTGCAGTATTGACGACTAATTGCGTGCCGAGATTATTATGGATCGCACGAATTAGCTCCAGCGCGACTTCCGAATAATATGATCCGCCGCGGAAACTTAATTGTTCCGGTTTGCTGTCGAGGTGCGGATCGGCATACAGCTCAAACAGCTCTTTCTCTACTTTCATCACCTGCTCGGCACGGGTGCCGCGCTCGGCCGCCGCGGCAATTTCTTCGGCCAGCATCTCTTTGGTTTGGTAGAAATAGCGGTGGTACGGGCAAGGGATTGCCCCCACGGCGCGCAGGAAGTCCGGCTGCCAAGGCTCTTCCTTGATGTTGTTCATGGTCAACGCGGCACCATCGCACAGCATGTCGATCACCTTACCGGTGACGTCTTGCCCCTTTTGCAGCACCTGATGAACCCAGACCATATGGTTCAGCCCGGCAAATTGCAGCTGTATTTCTTGAGAAGGGCTTTTCAGCATGTTGGCAATCATATGGTGCATGCTGATCGGTACGTTACACAGCCCGATGATTTTCGCTTTGGTGTAACGTGAGACCGCTTCGGTAACGATGCCGGCCGGGTTGGTGAAGTTGATGATCCAGGCATCCGGCGCCAGTTTTTCCACTCTGCGGGCGATATCCAGCATCACCGGTATGGTGCGCAGCGCCTTGGCAAAGCCGCCGACGCCGGTGGTTTCCTGGCCTATCAGATCGTATTTCAGCCCCAAGCGCTCGTCGGCGGCGCGTGCCGGCAGCTGGCCGACGCGGAACTGGGTCAGGACGAAGTTCGCGTCCCGAATAGCCTCATCCAGCTCGAAATGCACGCTGACTTTGACCTGCTCCAGGCCATGGCGTGCCAGCATGCGTTCGGTCAGCGCGGCAATGATCTCTACCTTTTCGCGGCCGGGTTCAACATCTACCAGCGCCAGTTCGGTCACCGGCAGTTCTTCGATACGTTGGATCAGCCCATCAACCAATTCTGGCGTGTAACTGCTGCCGCCGCCGATCACGGCGATTTTCAAGGCGCTCATGCGCGAACCTCCATCTGGGCCTGGCGGCGGTAGAGTTCAATCATGTCATCCGCCAGATCCTGGATCACCATAGCGTTCATCAGATGATCCTGGGCATGAACGGTAATCAGGTTGATGGCCAGTTTGCCGCAGCCTTCATCCATGCCGATCAGTTGGGTCTGGATAAGATGCGCCTTTTTCACCGACTGTTTGGACTCGGCCATGTGCTTGGCTGAGGCGGTAAAGTCACCGGCACGTGCCTGCTGCAAGGCCATCAACGCACTGCTGCGGGCACCACCGGAGAACACCAGCAGCTCCATGATGGTGCTTTCAAAATCGGGGCTGATTTCAGTCATCAATTCACTCACATTATTTCTCCTGTTATTGCGCGGCGGCAGTGCCGGCGGATATTCGTTACTTTCGCTGTCATTCTTAAAATGAGAGCGCTCTCATTTCTTTAGATTAACCGGAACAGGAAATGAAACCGGGAGTTGTGTCGCAAAAAGCGAGCAAGGCGTAAAAAGGGCAAAAAATGCGTGATGCAGTTGGCAAAAAGGTCTAAGGCGATCATACTTTTGGCAGTAAAATTCGGGGCTGGCTGAGATAAGTCCCACAATTGCGTAAATATAGGTAAATGGCTGGCACTCGCAGGTTCAGCTCTTTAGAATCAAAGCGCTTTTCCGTTGTTTGTCTCTTAGAGAAAGGACCCGTTAATGTTCAAACGTACTTTAGTGACCCTCGTTGCGCTGTGTTCCCTGACAGCAATGGCACCCGCTGCGCTCGCTGCCGGTGAAACTCATGTCATGCTGACCACCTCAGCAGGGAATATCGAATTGGCGCTCGACAGTCAGAAGGCTCCGGTTTCCACCAAGAACTTCATCGACTACGTGAACAGCGGCTACTACAACAACACTATTTTCCACCGCGTGATCCCGGGCTTTATGGTTCAGGGCGGCGGCTTTACTGCCGATATGCAGCAAAAATCCACCCAGGCACCGATCAAGAACGAAGCGGATAATGGCCTGCGTAACCTGCGTGGCACTATTTCGATGGCGCGTACCGCCGATAAAGACAGTGCTACCAGCCAGTTCTTCCTGAACGTGGCGGATAACGCCTTCCTGGATCACGGCCAGCGCGATTTCGGTTACGCGGTGTTTGGCAAGGTGGTTAAAGGCATGGACGTGGTAGATAAAATTTCCCAGGCGCCGACCGGCAACGTGGGGCCATACCAAAACGTTCCAAGTAAACCTATCGTCATTCTGTCAGCGAAAGTGCTGCCATAATGATTTTGCGCCGGCCCCCGGTGGGCCGGCTGCATTGCTTTCCCCGGAAGCCTTGCCTGCATCACTGTTTTTTTCCCCGTCGCATGCTTTAATCGCCAGCTTATAATCAGACCGGAAACCCGGCGTTCTGCATCTGTTTTGTTAAGGGATGAGCTGCTGCCATGTTTGAATTTAGCCAGGTTCTGCTGCTGCTACAGCAGATGTGCGTCTATCTTGTCATTGCTTATTTACTGAGTAAAACCCCGTTATTCATTCCGCTGACACAGGTGACTATCCGCCTGCCGCACAAGCTATTGTGCTACGTCATTTTCTCGGTGTTTTGCATCATGGGCACCTATTTCGGGCTGCATGTCGAAGGATCGATTGCCAACACTCGCGCGATCGGCGCCGTGCTGGGCGGCCTGTTGGGGGGCCTTCGGTAGGGTTCCTGGTGGGTTTGACCGGGGGCTTGCATCGCTACACGCTGGGCGGCATGACCGACATCGCCTGTGCGGTCTCTACCGTGGCGGAAGGGTTGGTGGGCGGGCTGGTGCACAGCATCGCCATGCGCCGGCGGCGTATCGACCTGCTGTTTAACCCCTTGTTTGTTGCCGGGGTGGCATTAGTGACCGAAGTGCTGCAAATGGCGATTATCCTGGCGATTGCACGGCCGTTTGATGAGGCGCTGCGGCTGGTGGAGCACATTGCTCTGCCAATGCTGATTGCGAACACGCTGGGGGCGGCGATGTTTATGCAGATCCTGTTGGACAGGCGGGCGATGTTCGAGAAATACACCGGCGCGTTCTCCGCCAAGGCACTGAAAATTGCCGAACGTACCGAAGGCATCTTGCGCCAGGGGTTCGATCAGGAAAACAGCATGCGGGTGGCGCGGGTGCTCTATCAGGAGTTGGGGATTGGTGCCGTCGCGATAACCGACCGTGAGAAGCTGCTGGCGTTTATCGGCATCGGTGATGACCACCATTTGCCGGGCACGCCGATCTCATCAAAACATTCGCACCGCGCGATCGACAACAACGAAGTGGTTTACGCCGATGGCAATGAGCTTTCCTACAGCTGCTCGATCAACGCCAACTGCAAACTGGGTTCGACGCTGGTGATCCCGTTGCGCGGTGAGAACCAGCGGGTGATTGGCACCATCAAACTCTACGAGCCGAAGAGCCGTTTGTTCAGCACCATCAACCGCACGCTGGGTGAAGGTATCGCCAACCTGTTATCCGCACAGATCATGGCCGGCCAGTATGAGCGCCACACGCAGCTGCTGGCGCAGTCGGAAATCAAATTGCTGCATGCGCAGGTCAATCCGCATTTCCTGTTCAACGCCCTGAATACGCTGGTGGCGGTGATCCGTCGTGACGGGGACCGGGCCTGTGAGCTGGTGCAGTACCTTTCGACCTTTTTCCGCAAAAACCTCAAACGTTCGGACGACGAAGTCAGCCTGGCAGACGAACTTGAGCACGTTAACGCCTACCTGCAGATCGAACAGGCGCGTTTTGCCGATCGGCTGGAGATTGCGGTATCGCTGCCGGAAGAGCTGTTGGCGGTGCGTCTGCCAGCCTTTTCACTGCAACCAATCGTTGAGAATGCCATCAAGCACGGCACTTCGCAGTTGCTGGGCATCGGGCGTATAGATATTGGCGCTCGGCTCGAAGACGGCTGTCTGTTATTGCAGGTGACCGACAATGCGGGTCTGTACCAACCTTTGCCGAACAACAGCGGGTTGGGAATGAACCTGGTAGATAAACGTATTCGCGTACGCTACGGCGACGGCTATGGCGTACGGGTGGCCTGTGAGCCACAAACATTCACCCGCATTACGCTCAATGTACCCTTGGCGAGGGCTGCCTGATGTTAAACGTACTGATTGTCGATGATGAACCGTCTGCACGCGATAACCTGCGACATTTGCTGGAAGCGGAAGAGGGCATCAGCATTGTCGGCGAATGCGCCAATGCGATAGAAGCCATCAGCGGGATCCATCGCCTGCAACCGGACGTGGTGTTTCTGGATATTCAGATGCCGCGCATTACCGGGTTGGAGATGGTAGGCATGCTCGACCCTAATCGCATGCCGCATATCGTGTTCCTGACCGCCTATGACGAATACGCGGTGCAGGCCTTTGAAGAGCATGCGTTTGATTACCTGTTGAAACCGGCGGAGCCGAAGCGGCTGAGCAAAACGCTGCAGCGCCTGCAGCAACAGCGTGGGCAGCAAAACATCGCCGCGCTGGACGAAAGCGCCGGCTACCTGAAATACATCCCCTGTACCGGCCACAGTCGCATCTATTTGCTGCGCTTTGACGAGGTAGTAGCGATACGTTCGCGACTGAGTGGCGTATTTGTGGTGCGTAATGACGGCATGGAATGTTTTACCGAGCTGACGCTGCGAACGCTGGAGCTGCGGACACCGCTGGTACGCTGCCACCGTCAGTATTTGGTCAATCTGGAGCAGGTGCGTGAAATTCGCTTCGATGAGGGCGGCGCTGCGGAAATGATCATGCCGGTTGGGGAGCCAGTCCCGGTCAGCCGCCGCTATCTGAAAGCCTTGAAAGAGGAGCTGGGGCTGCGGGGGTGATTAATCCTTTGGCCATTGCCGGCGGGAATGTACGACTGCCAAAATAATAAGAAGGTCATTTTTTACTTCATAAATCAGTAGGTAAAAATGATGAATGACCCATTCACGTGTACCTGAAACCCGGCCCACTTTGCCACTTGATGGGTTTCGGGATAGTTGGCTTGCCGCCGCAGAAATCAAAGCATCAATCTCTGCGGCAGCTATCGGGTTCTTTGACGCAAGATAGTCATAAATTGCCATACGGTCAGCAATTGTGGGATCCGTCCACTTTAGCTTCACGATATTTCCTTATCGTTTTACCGCATTGATTTTGCCCTGCGCTCGGCGAAATAAGCCTCAACGTCCTCGTTATCAACCACTCTTCCTTCCTGGAGCGCTTTTCGGCTTAAATCGACCTTCTCCTGCAACCACTGTTCATACTCTTTTTGCTGCGATTGTCGACTGACAAAATCTCGCATGAAATCGCGTAAAAGCTGAGATGCCGTTCGATCCGCTGCTTTGGCCGCGCTGGCAAAAGCTATTTTTAACTCGTCATCCACGCGGATAACCACGGTAGATTCAGACATGGTAAATACCTCGTATATACAGTGTACTGCTTACTATATCACCGGTGTTTTATTGTTCAAGTGGGTTATGGCATGGCTGCAATGGGCTAAGCGGAATCCTAAATTTACCTGTCCAGTTGGCGGGTTAAGGGGCCGATTTTTGTTTGTCCTTGACGGGGTTAAGTCCCCCTTATAGCTTTATTGACATCAACAGGCGCTTTTTGCGTCGCGTCCAAGGAAAAGAAAATGAGTGAAGCACGGATTATCGCCAAAGCGATGAAAGACGGGAAACCGGTACAGGATCTGGTTATCCTGCCGGCATTGGCGAACCGCCATGGTCTGATCACCGGAGCGACCGGGACAGGTAAAACCGTGACGCTGCAAAAAATGGCCGAGCAGTTTTCGCGCATTGGTGTGCCGGTCTTTTTGTCTGACGTAAAGGGAGACCTGTCGGGTATTGGTACCGAAGCCGTGCCTTCCGAGAAGCTGCAGGCGCGTTTGGCGGCAATTGGCGTCACTGACTGGCAGCCGCAGGCCTGCACGATTATTCCGTGGGACATTTATGGTGAGAAGGGCCACCCGATCCGCGCCACCGTGTCCGATCTGGGGCCGTTGCTGCTGGCCCGCTTGCTGGATTTGAACGAAGTTCAAAGCGGCGTGCTGCAACTGGTGTTCAAAATAGCCGATGACAATGCGCTGCTGCTGTTGGATATGAAAGATCTGCGCGCCATGGTGCAGTACGTTGGGGACAACGCCAAACAGTTCCAAACCCAATATGGCAATATCTCTTCGGCTTCGGTCGGCGCTATCCAGCGCGGATTGCTGACGCTGGAAGAGCAGGGGGCAAACCAGTTCTTCGGCGAGCCGATGTTGGACATCAATGACCTGATGAAAACCGACGCCAACGGCCACGGCATCATCAACCTGCTGGCAGCGGACAAGCTGATTAATCAGCCGAAACTCTATTCGGTGTTCCTGCTGTGGCTGCTGGCCGAGCTGTTCGAACACCTGCCGGAAGTGGGCGATCCGGAGCAGCCGAAGCTGGTGTTCTTCTTCGACGAAGCTCACCTGCTGTTCAACGACGCACCGGCGGCGCTGCTGACGAAAATCGAACAGGTGGTACGCCTGATCCGTTCCAAAGGTGTCGGCATCTACTTTGTTACCCAAAACCCGCTCGACATTCCGGACAGCGTGCTCGGTCAGTTAGGCAACCGCGTGCAGCACGCGCTGCGTGCCTTTACCCCTCGCGATCAGAAAGCGGTGAAAGCCGCGGCGCAAACCATGCGCGCCAATCCGGCCTTCGATGCGGAAACGGCGATCACCGAACTGGGCGTCGGCGAGGCGCTGGTTTCTTTCCTCGACGAAAAAGGGCGGCCAAACGTGGTGGAACGGGCGATGGTGATCGCGCCGGAATCCAAGATGGGCATGCTGGGGGCGGAAGGGTTGAACAGTGCGATCAATAAATCGCCGCTGTACGGTCGTTATGAGGATATGGTGGACCGCGAGTCCGCCTACGAGAAGCTGTCTGCGGAAGGTTTCGCCACCGTCGGTGCACAGCAAGCGGGCCAACCGGCGCAGCAACCCCAGGCGCAGCAGCAGGCGGGTGGCGGCCTGATGGGCGGCCTGAACGATATTCTGTTCGGCTCTACCGGCCCACGCGGCGGCAAACGCGACGGCATAGTTCAAACCGCCGCCAAGAGCATGGCACGCGATCTCGGTCGACAGATCCTGCGCGGCGTGCTGGGCTCGATCATGGGCGGTCGCAAGAAGTAAGCTGAAATTATCGATAGCGGCAGTATCGTGAGGGCGTTGTATACTGCGCCCGTGTAAATCGGGGCGGCATATTCGCCCCTACGATTGCGATGATGTCTGTTGGAAACACTATGCTGCTGTTGATCGATAACTACGACTCTTTTACCTATAACCTTTACCAGTACTTTTGCGAATTAGGCGCGGAAGTGCTGGTGAAGCGTAACGACGAGCTGCAACTGGCCGATATCGAAAGGCTGGCGCCGCAGCGTCTGGTGATCTCTCCTGGGCCCTGTACCCCGAATGAAGCCGGCATCTCATTAGTTGCCATCCAACATTTTGCCGGCAAGCTGCCGATCCTCGGCGTTTGTCTGGGGCACCAGGCGCTGGGGCAGGCATTCGGTGCTAAGGTGGTGCGCGCCCGCGAGGTGATGCACGGCAAGACCTCGGCGATCCGCCATCTCGACAGCGGTGTTTTTCGTGGGTTGAACAACCCGCTGACCGTTACCCGTTACCATTCGTTGGTGCTTGAAGCTGCTACTTTACCGGACTGTTTTGAAGTTACCGCCTGGAGTGAGCGCGACGGCGTACGCGATGAGATCATGGGCATCCGCCACCGGCAGTTGGCGCTGGAAGGGGTACAGTTCCACCCAGAAAGCATCCTCAGCGAACAGGGGCATCAGCTGTTGAATAATTTCCTTAAAAGTTAATTGTTTAGATTTTTTTTAGTCGCCAAGGTGATTTGCGTTTGCCCTTTAATGGTTTTTTATGCATATTTTGTGATTATATTTTCATTCAATTGCCATTAAAAAACTGAGTTACTTTCAGGGTGGACCCCATAATGACCGAAAAATCTGCAGTAACCCGCAGCACCTTTGATCAGGTTATCCTGCCTGTTTATGCACCTGCTCAGTTTGTCCCGGTCAGGGGCAAAGGCAGCCGCGTGTGGGACCAGCAAGGGAAAGAGTACATCGATTTCTCCGGCGGCATTGCGGTGACGGCGTTGGGGCACTGCCACCCGGCGTTGGTTGAGGCGCTGAAACAGCAGGGCGAAACCCTGTGGCATACCAGCAACGTGTTCACCAACGAACCGGCGCTGCGCCTGGCGACCAAGCTAATTAACGCCACCTTTGCCGATCGGGTGTTTTTCGCCAATTCCGGCGCAGAGGCTAACGAAGCTGCCTTCAAACTGGCGCGTCATTATGCGATTACCCGCCACAGTCCGTACAAAACCAAAATCATCGCGTTCTATAACGCGTTTCACGGCCGCACGCTGTTTACCGTCTCCGTCGGCGGACAGGCCAAATATTCCGACGGCTTTGGGCCCAAACCGGCTGATATCGTACACGTGCCGTTCAACGATCTGGCCGCGGTGAAAGCGGTGATGGACGACCATACCTGCGCGGTGGTAATGGAGCCGATCCAGGGTGAAGGGGGGATTACCCCGGTAGACGCCGACTTCCTCAAGGGCGTACGCGAACTGTGCAACCAGCATCAGGCGCTGCTGGTATTCGACGAAGTGCAAAGTGGTATGGGGCGCAGTGGCAAACTGTTCGCCTATATGCACTATGGCGTGACGCCAGACATCCTGACCACCGCCAAGGCGCTTGGCGGTGGCTTCCCGGTTAGCGCGATGCTGACCACCGAAGAGATTGCCTCGGTGATGCAGGTGGGTACCCATGGCACCACCTACGGCGGCAACCCGTTAGCCTGCGCGGTGGCGGAGGCGGCGCTGGACGTGATCAATACGCCAGAAGTGCTCAGTGGCATTGAACTGCGTCATGGACTGTACGTGCAGGCGTTAAAGCAGATTGGCGAGAAATATGGTGTTTTCAGCGATATTCGCGGCATGGGGCTGCTGATCGGTGCCGAATTGACGAAAAATCACCACGGTAAGGCGCGTGATTTCCTGACTGCCGCCGCTGCACGCGGGTTGATGATCCTCAATGCCGGGCCAAACGTGATCCGTTTTGCGCCTTCGCTGGTGGTAGCAACCGAGGATATTGACGAAGGGATGGCGCTGTTTGAGCTGGCCGTGCAGGACGTGATTGGCGCTTAATGCATAAGGGCACCGAGGGTGCCCTGAGTTTGATGACAAAGTGGTCTGTGAGCCCGAGATACTCGGGCCTGGTGCACCGAGGGGCGGTCTCCCTAATAACAAGCTTTGTCAGCAGTCTGAGGGCGCCGGCGGCGCCCTTATTGATCGCGCAGTTTGCGTTTCAGCCAGATACCATGGTGCGGACGCTGGCGCCAGGCCAGTGACGAAATGGTGTGCATGACGCTCAGGTGGGACAAAATGCGCCGCAGATGGCGTTCCATTTCAGTCACCGGCATATCCGGCTGCAAATCCGGTGGCTGCATAATGCCGTTGCCACTGCTCGGCCCGTCGTATTCAAGCCGCTGCTGACAGCTTTGCAGCGCGATTTCACAAGACTGCAGATACTCCTCTGCCAGCTTTGGCGTCAGCATATAGTGCTCGCGCGCCAGAATGGTCATCGCATTCAGGTGTTCGACAATAAACTGGCTGTGCGTAACCCACAGGCGCATATCTGCCAGGTAGCTCGATTCAAATCCCGGCTCCTGCATCGCCTGATTGAGTGAGGTGAACAGCGCGTTATGCGCCTGATTGACCTGCATGCGGGCATAAGCCAGCGCGCTGGGATCGGGTTCTTGCTCTTCCAGCAACAGGCGCAGCGCCTGCTGATCGTTTTCCAACGCCTGGTGGGCGTTCTTGCGTAGCAGACCGCTTTGCCACTGTGGCCACAGCCAGATGGTACTACCGAACACCAGCACGCAGCCGATCAGCGTGTCGATCAGGCGCGGCACCAGGAAGTGGGTGCCGTTCAGTGCCAACAGTTGCAGGGTGTAAACCGCCGTCACCGTAAAGCCAATTACCGCCAGCCCGTAATTTTTACGTGAAACCAGATAGGCCAGCAGCGTGATCACCAGCATCACGCCCAGCGTCTCAGCCTCGGGCAGCTGCAGCTGCAGTAACCCGGCGGCAATCACCAACCCAACCAGAGTGCCGAGCGCACGGTGCTGGATGCGTACCCGGGTGGCGTTGTAGCCGTTTTGGCTCACCAGCATGATGGTCAGCAAGATCCAGTAAGGTTTTGGCAGATTGAATATCATCCCCAGGCTGCTGCCCGCTGCCAGGGTGACTCCCAGCCGAGCCGCATTGCGCAGGGCGTTGGATTTGAACGACAGGTAACTGACCAGCGCGGGCCAGAATGGCAGACGGTTTTGATTGGCCATCAGATCGCGTCGGTAGAGTGGGTGCTGGGTGCGCAGCAGGCGGGCGATGCGGCTGAAGTGGTAATAACAGAATTGGCCGACCGGGTTATCCGGGTGTTGCGCCGCCACTTTTTCCAGGGCTGCCAGCTCATGATCCATGTTGAAACGCTGAGAATGCTGATGATAGAGGATATCGTGCGCTACCGTGCGCAGCCGATTGGCAATCACCTGTGCATTGCGGCGGATAATGGCTTCGGCCTGGCTCTGCTCTACCAGTTTTTGGACTTCTTCCGGCAGATGCAGGCTGACGGTGATATGTTCCTGCAAATCCAGCGCGACCTGAAAGGTGCGTTGCAGGCGCTTTTGTTCGAGATTGCTGGCATGGGGCAGAAAATTAAGCTGCTGATACAGCAAGGTGATCAGGTCCATGACCTTTTGCTGGCGCACCAGCAGCGGTGGTAAGGCGGTCTGCGGATCGGTGTGCTGGGTCAACAGCGAATATTTGGCTTCGAAGTAGTCCGCCAGCTCCAGATAGAGCTGATTGAGCGACTCGCGCATCGGTTGCTCTTTCCACAGCTTGAACCAGAACCAGGTAAACAGGCCGTACCAGGCGGTACCCACGATATATAACACCGGCGCGTGCCAAAGCGGCACCGTACCGGCCATGCTGAGGGAGAAGATGGCGGCAACCAGCGCGGCGGGCAGCAGGCGGGCGTGCAGTGGGCTGATTTCGCCGCTGACGCCAAGCAACAGTGCCAGACCGAGCATCAATGCGGGCAGCGGTACTTGCCACAGCAGTGCCTGTTGCAGCAGCAGGCTGCTAAGCGCAAAGAGCGAGCCGCCGACGATCAGGCGTTTAAAGAAGCGTTTGTGGGGCGTGTCCAGCCCGGCGATGTTGCAGCAGGCGGGAACCAGGGAAAATAGTAGGCCGTATTGCAGTTGGCCGATCAGCAGCCCGAGCAGAACCGGCAGGCACAGCACCAGCGTTTGTCGCAGTGCATAGTTGACTTCCGGATGATAAATCAGTCGGCGCCACATGATAAATCGGGGCATAAAAAAACGGCGCGAATTATCGCGCCGTTTTTTCAGTGATTAACGGGTGCCGTAAACGACAATAGTTTTGCCGTGAGCGGAGATCAGGTTTTGATCTTCCAGCATTTTCAGAATACGACCCACGGTTTCACGAGAGCAACCGACGATCTGGCCAATTTCCTGACGGGTGATTTTAATCTGCATGCCATCCGGATGGGTCATGGCATCAGGCTGTTTCGCCAGGTTCAGCAGGGTTTGCGCGATGCGGCCCGTAACGTCCAGGAAGGCGAGGTTACCCACTTTCTCAGAGGTTATCTGCAGGCGGTTTGCCATCTGGGCAGACAGGCGCATCAGGATGTCCGGGTTTACCTGAATCAGCTGGCGGAATTTCTTGTAGGAAATTTCAGCCACTTCACAGGCGGTCTTCGCCCTAACCCAGGCGCTACGCTCCTGACCTTCTTCAAATAATCCAAGCTCGCCGATGAAATCCCCCTGGTTAAGGTAGGACAGGATCATCTCTTTACCTTCTTCATCCTTAATCAGCACCGCGACGGAGCCTTTGACGATGTAGTAAAGCGTTTCGGCTTTTTCACCTTGGTGAATCAGCGTACTTTTGGATGGATATTTGTGGATATGGCAATGAGACAGGAACCATTCGAGAGTAGGGTCTGTTTGCGGTTTGCCGAGAACCATTCGCTGTTATCCTCTGTTGTTATCGCTGCCTTGTGTCACAGGGGTCAGAGTTCCCTGTAAAACGTGCTGTCGCCGTTGTTTTAATGGTGGCTATCAGCAGGTTTTGAGGCGTGTCATAAATATACGCTGTCGCTCTAGCATATTAACTTGCCGGGAGAGCTGCAAGCTACATTCTGTTAACATACCGGTAAAGGAGCCTTTCCCTGGGAGTTTCCCTGAAATCAGTGTCCCGGAAAGATTTATTGCGGCTCTGTTTGTAGCACAGAGTGAGGCGGGTGTCTCGTGTTGTCTCGCTTCAGCATGATTAGCATCAGGTTCCGTTGCCAGTTTCTATGCGAAAGCGTACTCTGATTTTAAGAAATTAACCGGAGTGACCAGCATGCAGGCAAGAGTTAAGTGGGTGGAAGGGCTGACGTTTCTGGGTGAATCCGCGTCTGGCCATCAGGTATTGATGGACGGCAACGCCGGCGATAAAGCACCCAGTCCGATGGAAATGGTGCTGATGTCAGTAGGGGGCTGCAGTGCTATCGACGTGGTGTCGATCCTGCAAAAAGGACGCAACGACGTACGTGATTGCGAGGTGAAACTGACCTCTGAACGCCGCGAAGAAGCGCCACGGTTGTTTACCCATATCAACCTGCATTTTATCGTGACCGGCAAAGATTTGAGCGACAAGATCGTGGAACGTGCGGTCAACCTGTCAGCTGAGAAGTACTGTTCGGTTTCACTGATGCTGAGCAAAGCCGCCAGCGTGACCCACAGTTTTGAAATCCGCGACCTGGCGTAACGGATAAAGGGGCGCGGTTGTACCGCGCCCCGTAGATTACTCGATTTTTTTCCCTTCCAGCAGTCGCTGCACCAGCGGCGCCATGATCAGTTCCATCGCCAGCCCCATTTTGCCACCCGGCACCACCAGCGTATTGATATGCGAGATAAAAGATCCCTGCAGCATTGCCAGCAGATAAGGGAAGTCGATCTGGTCCAGCCCGCGGAAGTGGATCACCACAAAGCTCTCGTCCAGCGAAGGGATAGCCTTGGCGGCGAACGGGTTGGAGGTGTCTACCGTCGGCACCCGTTGGAAGTTGATATGGGTACGTGAGAACTGCGGCGTGATGTAGTTGATGTAGTCTTCCATCGAACGAACCACCGAATCCATTACCGCTTCGCGGGAGTGACCGCGTTCACCGGTATCGCGGATCAGCTTCTGGATCCATTCCAGGTTCACGATCGGTACTACGCCGACCAGCAGATCGACGTGTTTGGCCACGTCGATGTGTTCAGTCACGACGCCACCGTGGAGCCCTTCGTAGAACAGCACGTCGGTCGGTGCCGGCAAGGCTTCCCATGGGGTGAAAGTGCCGGGAACCTGATTATAGGGTACCGCTTCATCGTAGGTATGAAGATACTTGCGTGAGCGACCGGTGCCGTTTTTGCCGTAGTCGAGAAAGCTTTGTTGCAGCAGGCCGAAGTCATTGGCTTCGGGGCCGAAATAGCTGATATGGCGGCCGAGATCGCGCGCTTTGCGGATCGCCGCGTCCATTTCCGGCCGGGTGTAGCGGTGGAAACTGTCGCCTTCCAGCTCGGCGGCGCGGATGTTCAACTGCTGAAAGATTTTACGGAACGCCACGCTGGTGGTGGTGGTGCCGGCCCCGCTGGAGCCGGTCACTGCGATAACGGGATGTTTGGCGGACATGGTGGTAGGTCACTCCGTGTTAAATGCGCAGGCGTCAGATATGATTATTGGTCTGTTTGACGCCCTTTCGCCAAGGGCAAAATTCCGCGCGTTGGTTTGCAATAACCCATTGTTACCTGATTTTTTCCGTCAGTCATAGAACCGATCGCCACTAAATTTCTTCCTGCCCGGCGCGGAACTGGCCGCGTGGCATGATGTTGACGGTCTCATGCAGTTCTGACCAAACCAGCAGCACCTCGCCGTTTTTCAACTGGCGGCGCACGTCTTCCACTTTCTGTTCCAGCGAGCGTTCGTGCTCGCCGTAGTCGGTGCCTTCGCGTAACACAAAGGACTCGATCAGGCTGTTTAGGGTCTCAGTTTCCAGTTCTTTCCAGGGGATAATCACGTGGTTGTGTCCAGATAAGGGGAAAGCCAGGATGGAATACGGTATTCCAGCCACATTTGGGGGTGTTTCAAGGTGCCGCCGACAAAACCGACGTGGCCGCCAAACTCGGTCAACTGATACTCAATGTTGTGCGGCAGCGTGGTGACCTCGGGGATCACTTCGTCGGTCATAAAGGGATCGTCTTTGGCATGGATGATCAATAACGGCGTCTGGATCGCCGGCAACAGCGGCAGGGCGCTGCAACGGCGATAATAATCACTGGCGTCGCTGAAGCCGTGAATGCGCGAGGTAATGGCGTCATCAAAGTCGCGGATCCGGCGCAACGCTTTGAGCTGCGGCAGCTTGAGCGGCAACGTGTCAGGGTAGTGCAGCAGCTTGCGGGTGGCATTTTGTTTGAGTTGCCCAAGCAGATAGCGCTGATAAACGCGCGAAAAGCCTTGTTCCATACGCCACGAACAGGGCTCCAGCATCAGCGGTGCTGAAACCACGACAGCCGCCTGCAGCAGACTGTCCGCCCCCTGCTGTGCCAGGTAGCAGGCCAGCATGTTGCCGCCGAGCGAGACCCCGACCGCGGCGGTGGGGGCTTCGCCGTAGGTTGCGCGCAGCCACCTCAGAAAGAAACGCGCATCTTCCGTTTCTCCGGAGTGATAGATGCGCTGCTTGCGGTTCGGCACGCCGCTGCAGCCGCGAAAATGCATCACCACGCCAAGCCAGCCTTTTTCACGCCAGGCGCTGAGCTGACCGTGAGCGTAGGGGCTGTAGAAATTGCCTTCCAGTCCGTGGAACAGTACCACGCGCGGCTTGCCGGCAGCCTGAGCCGGATCTTCGCTCCAGGCGAGATCGACAAAGTCGCCGTCGGGCAATTCCAGCCGTTGCCAATGTGGTTTTAGCTGCACGCGGCGGCGCACCAGCCTTGGCAGCAGCGTCTGCAGATGCGGATTACTGGCCCCGGTCAAAGGGCGAAAGGATTCATGCATAACCTGAGTAAAAATCTTATTGGCGGCTATTGTGGGATTAATAGTGCGCTGTTAGCTTCACTATCCTGAACTGACAATAATACTGCAAAAAATCACCCTGGGTGAGGAGCACCCACCTCATGGAACCGAGTTTATTTCTTTCGATGTTAGGCTTCCTGTGGGTCGCCGCAATCACGCCAGGCCCTAATAATATGTTGCTGACCACCTCCGGCGCCAATTTTGGTTTTATGCGCTCGCTGCTGTTGATGATAGGCATCATGCTGGGGATGCAAAGTATTTTGCTGCTGGTGGCGTTCGGGGTCGGCAGCCTGATCCTGGTTTATCCTGCGCTGCACCTGGTGCTGAAAATCCTCGGCAGCCTGTACCTGTTATGGCTGGCGTGGAAAGTGGCCACTGCCGCCTATGAAAAGCTGGAGACCGACGTGGCGCCGCCCAAACCGATACGCTTGTATCAGGGCTGGCTGTTGCAGTTCCTTAATCCCAAGGCCTGGCTGATGGCGCTGGGGGCGGTGGCCAGTTTTAGCCTGGCAGGCGACAGGTACAACACGTCGATTGTGGCGATCTCGCTGGGCATTTTGGTGGTGAATATCGTTGCCGGGGTGATTTGGCTCGGCTTCGGCACGGTGATTGGCCGCCTGTTACGCAGCAAAAAGGCCTGGATCATCTTTAATCTGTCTATGGGGCTGCTGACGGCGGCCTGTGTGTTACTCATCTGGCATTAAGGAGTTGCAGATGGCAGAAAATTACTTCCACGTAGTGGCCTTCACCGGCGAAGGGCTTCGCGGCAATCCGGCCGGCGTATGCCTGCTGAAACAGCCGTTGTCGACCGCCGAGATGCAAGCGATCGCCAATGAGCTGAGCCTGCCTGAAACCAGCTTCGTCTGGGACGATGGCGATATGTCGGCCATTCGCTGGTTTACTCCCCATCGTGAGGTGGATCTGTGCGGCCACGGCACGCTGGCGGCGGCGCACGTGATGTTCAGCGCGGTCAATCCGGCGTTGCAGGATATCCGTTTCCGTTCGGCAAGCGGTGATTTGTACGTTAAGCGCGACGCCGAAGATGGCGAACGCTTGATCCTGGATTTTCCGTCCCGACCGCCGCAAAAAATCGCGACGCCTGCCGGGCTGAGCGCGCTATTGGGCGTTGAACCGCAGGAAGTGTGGCAAGCCAATGCGCTGCTGGTGGTGCTGGAAAACGAAGCGCAGGTGCGAGCGTTGCAGCCGGATATCCCGGCGTTGATTACTTTGGCCGGGCGCGCGGTGATCGCCAGCGCACCGGGCGAAACGGTGGATTTCGTTTCGCGCTATTTCACGCTGGACGGCGGTGAGGATCCGGTTACCGGCTCTGCACACTGCACGTTGATGCCTTACTGGAGCGCCCGTCTCGGCCGCCATCAATTACACGCGCGGCAGATTTCGGCGCGCGGCGGTGAGCTGTTCTGCGAACTGAAAGGCGACCGTACCCTGATAGGCGGCTATGCGCAGATTTTTTTGCGTGGCGAACTGAGCCTGTAAGCAGATGGGGTTCGTTTCAACCAGCCACCGCCCGTGACTTTTTATCTTAATGTGAGAACACTGACGCGGGCCCCTAAAAGATTCCCTGGAGGGATTCCGCCACATCGGGATGATTTGATTAAATATTCCCATAAGTAATAACGCAGAGTTTTTTATTCTTTTATAGCTCGCCAACGCTCGGATAAAACTGTCAGCAACTGAACAGACTTTTATCAACGGAGCGATCATGGCGAGCAAACTCTTTGCATTACGCAGCGCGGTACTACTGGCGTTGTCACTCGGCACAGCCAGCGCCTATGCGGTGGACGTGACCGTGGCCTACCAGACTTCGGCGGAACCCGCCAAGGTGGCGCAGGCGGAAAACAGCTTCGCCAAACAGTCCGGCGCTACCGTTGACTGGCGCAAATTCGACAGTGGCTCCAGCGTGCTGCGCGCATTGGCTTCCGGGGATGTCCAGATTGGCAACATCGGTTCCAGCCCATTGGCGGTGGCCGCCAGCCAAAAACTGCCTATCGAAGTGTTTTTGATCGCCTCCCAGCTCGGCAGTTCCGAAGCGCTGGTGGTGAAAAAAGAGATTAAAAGCCCGCAGGATCTGATCGGTAAGCGCATCGCCGTACCCTTTATCTCAACCACGCACTACAGCCTGTTGGCTTCTCTGAAGCACTGGGGTATCAAGCCAGAGCAGGTCAAAATCCTCAATCTGCAACCGCCGGCCATCGCCGCGGCCTGGCAGCGCGGTGATATCGATGGCGCCTATGTTTGGGCTCCGGTGGTCAATGAGTTGGCCAAACAGGGCAAGGTGCTGACGGATTCCGCCCAGGTCGGACAATGGGGCGCCCCGACGCTCGACGTTTGGGTAGTGCGCAAGGACTTTGCCGAGAAGCATCCTGAAGTGGTGACGGCCTTTGCCGCCAGCGCACTGAACGCCCAAAAAGCCTATTTGGCGCAGCCGGAACAGTGGCTGAAGGACAAGGGCAACCTCAGCACGCTGTCCCGGTTGAGCGGCGTGCCGGAAGAGCAGATACCGGTGCTGGTGCAGGGCAATACTTACCTGCCGGTCGCCGAACAGATCACCCAGCTTGGTCAGCCGGTGGACAAAGCCATTCATGACACCGCCGAGTTCCTCAAACAGCAGGGCAAAATTCCCCAGGTCGACAGCGATTACAGTGCCTATGTCACCGATCGCTTTGTGAAACAGGTGCAGGCTGCGCCGCAGTCGTAAGGGAGCAGAATGCTAAACGTTAACCATCTTTCAGCAGAGTACCAGGGGCGTCCTGCGCTGCGCGACGTCTCGTTCCAGATTGACGCTGGACAACTGGTGGTGGTGCTTGGCCCTTCGGGCTGTGGCAAAACCACGCTGCTGAATTTGATCGCCGGGTTTATCGAGCCTTCAGCTGGCAGCATCACGCTTGACGAAGTTCCCGTAAAAGGCCCCGGAGCCGAGCGGGGCGTGGTGTTCCAGCATGAAGGTTTACTGCCGTGGCGTAACGTGGTGGATAACGTCGAATTTGGCTTGCAGCTGGCCGGGGTCGGCAAGCCGCAGCGTCGTGAAGTGGCGCTGCAGATGTTACAGCGCGTCGGTTTGGCCGGTTATGATCAGCACTTCATCTGGCAGCTTTCCGGTGGCATGCGCCAGCGCGTGGGCATAGCTCGCGCACTGGCGGCCAATCCGCGTTTGCTGTTGCTGGATGAGCCGTTCGGTGCATTGGATGCTTTCACCCGTGAACAAATGCAGGAACTGCTGCTGACCATCTGGCGGGATACCGGCAAGCAGGTGTTGTTGATTACCCACGATATTGAAGAGGCGGTGTTCCTTGCCAGTGAGCTGCTGCTGCTGTCGCCGGGGCCGGGGCAGGTGGTGGAGCGTCTGGCGCTGAATTTCGGCCAACGCTATGCCGACGGTGAGCCTTGCCGTTCGATCAAGTCTGATCCTGAATTTATCGCCCAGCGCGAATACGTGCTGGGTAAAGTCTTCCAACAGCGTGAGGCCTTGTTATGAGCCTGCATTCTGCCCTTAAAGAGGTTGCCCAGCCGAAGGCTGCGGCACCGCGACGCTTTAGCGTGCCACGCAACGTCTGGTTGAGCAGCACCACCCTGTTGGTGGTGCTGGCTATTTGGTGGGGCGTGACCGCGTTGAACCTGATCAGCCCGTTGTTCTTGCCGGCGCCGCAGCAGGTGCTGCATCAGTTGATCACCATAGCCAGCCCGCAGGGTTTTATGGATGCCACGCTATGGCAGCATCTGGCCGCCAGCCTGGGGCGCATCCTGGTTGCGTTGCTGGCCGCGGTGATTATCGGGGTGCCGGTGGGTATTGCCATGGGGCTGAACGATACGGTACGCGGCATTCTCGATCCGCTGATTGAAATTTATCGCCCGGTGCCGCCGCTGGCCTATTTACCGCTGATGGTGATTTGGTTCGGCATCGGTGAAACTTCGAAGATCCTGCTGATTTATCTGGCGATTTTCGCCCCGGTGACGCTGTCCGCCGTGGCGGGAGTGCGTAGCGTGGCTCAGGTTCGGGTGCGCGCGGCGCGCGCGCTGGGCGCCAACCGCTGGCAGGTGCTGCGTTTTGTGGTGCTGCCGAGCGCCTTGCCGGAGATTTTAACCGGTATCCGTATTGGGCTGGGGGTCGGCTGGTCGACGCTGGTCGCAGCAGAACTGATTGCCGCCACGCGCGGTCTGGGATTTATGGTGCAATCCGCCGGAGAGTTTTTGGCCACCGATGTGGTGCTGGCCGGTATCGGTGTGATTGCGATTATTGCATTTGGGCTGGAACTGGGGCTGCGTGCCTTGCAGCGCCGATTGACCCCGTGGCATGGAGTACAGCAATGAACGAACGTTTGAGTATCACCCCGTTGGGGCCTTATATCGGTGCGCTGGTGGAGAATGTTGATTTGGCGCGCCCGCTGGGCGACGGTCAATTCGAGCAGCTCTACCACGCGTTGCTCAAACATCAGGTGCTGTTCTTGCGCAATCAGCCGATCACGCCGTTGCAACAGCGTAATTTGGCCGGCCGCTTTGGCGATCTGCACATCCATCCGGTTTACCCGCAAGCCGCCGATGTGAAAGAGATTATCGTGCTGGATACCCATGACAATAATCCGCCGGACAACGATAACTGGCATACCGACGTGACCTTTATCGAAAACCCACCGCTGGGGGCGATTTTGGCCGCGAAAACACTGCCTACCACCGGCGGTGATACGCTGTGGGCCAGCGGTATCGCAGCTTATGAAGCCTTGTCTGCCCCTTTTAAGCAGTTGTTGGCGGGCCTGCAGGCGGAGCATGACTTCACCAAATCATTCCCGGAATACAAGCACCGCGGCAGCGAAGAGGAACATCAGCGCTGGCAGTTGGCGGTACAGAAAAACCCACCGCTGTTGCACCCGGTGGTACGTACCCACCCGGTCAGCGGCCGGCAGGCGCTGTTCGTCAACGAAGGTTTCACGACCAGAATTGTTGATTTGGCACCGAAGGAAAGTGACGCGCTGCTGAACTTCCTGTTTGCTCACATTACCAAGCCGGAGTTCCAGGTGCGCTGGCGCTGGCAGGAAAATGACATCGCCATTTGGGATAACCGCGTGACGCAACATTACGCCAACGCGGATTATCTGCCACAGCGGCGCATTATGCACCGTGCGACCATCTTGGGGGATAAACCCTTTTACAAGGGGTGACATGCAGGGGCGGCAGGCCGCCCCGTAGCCCTTAGGATTCGAACTCTTGCGTAAAGCGTTCCAACTGCTCCTGCGCATCCAGCCAGGTCATTTCCGTTTCTTCCAAGGCGGACTTGGCCTGACTTTGTTGCTGTAGGCAGAGAGTCAGATCGGCCTTGCGGCTGATGTCGTACAGCGCGGAGTCCGCCAGCTTCTCTTCTACCGCCGCCAGTTCGGCGCCCAGTTTTTCCATCTGTTGTTCCAGCTTGGCAATTTGCTTGCGCAGTGGCTGAGTCTGGCTGCGGAACTCGGCTTCGCGACGCTTCTGGTCTTTACGTGCCTGCGCACTGTTGCCGTTGTTCTCTTTCTCCGGGGCGTCCTGCTGGTTTTCCTGACGTTGCAGGTCGCTCAGCCATTGCTGATAGTCGTCCAGATCGCCTTCGAACACTTCCACCTGGCCATCATGCACCAGATAGAGATCGTCCGTGGTAGAGCGCAACAGGTGACGGTCGTGCGAGACCACCACCAACGCACCCTCGAAATCGATCAGCGCTTCGGTCAGCGCCTGACGCATGTCCAGATCCAGGTGGTTGGTCGGTTCATCGAGCAGCAGCAGGTTGGGGCGCTGCCAGACGATCAGCGCCAATACCAGCCGCGCTTTCTCGCCGCCAGAGAACCGCTCGGTGGCTTCAGTGACCTTATCGCCCTGGAAACCAAAGCCGCCAAGGTAATCGCGCAGCTGTTGTTCCAGCACACGTGGGGCGATGCGGCTCAGGTGCTGCAGAGGCGATTCATCGGCCCGCAGGAATTCCAACTGATGCTGGGCGAAGTAACCCAGTTTAATGCCCTTTGCCAGGCCAATTTCACCGCTCAACGGTTCAAGCGAACCGGCCAGCATTTTGATCAGGGTCGATTTGCCGGCGCCGTTACGGCCCAGTAAGCCAATGCGTGAGCCGGGCACCAGATTCAGCTTGATCGAGTTCAGGATCACCTTGTCGCCGTAGCCGGCACTGACCTTCTCCATACGCAGCAGCGGGTTTGGCAAGCTTTCCGGCTGGCGGAAGCTGAAGCTGAACGGGTTATCCACGTGGGCCGGGGCGATCAGTTCCATGCGTTCGAGCATCTTGATACGGCTCTGCGCCTGCTTGGCCTTGGTGGCCTGCGCGCGGAAGCGGTCAATATAGCTTTGCAGATGCGCCACTTTCTCTTGCTGGTTCAGGTACAGCGACTGCTGCTGGGCCAGCTTGGTCGAACGCTGACGTTCGAACGAGGAGTAGTTGCCGGTGTATTCGTTGATGGTCTCTTGTTCGATATGCAGAATTTTATCGACGATCGGATCCAGGAAGTCGCGGTCATGCGAAATCAGCACCAGCGTGCCAGGGTAGCCTTTCAACCAGCGCTCCAGCCAGATCACCGCGTCCAAATCCAGGTGGTTGGTCGGTTCGTCGAGCAGCAGCAGATCAGAACGGCACACCAGCGCCTGCGCCAGGTTCAGGCGCATACGCCAGCCGCCCGAGAAGGCTCTGACTGGATTTAGCAGCTGTTCGTTGGAGAACCCCAGGCCGTGCAGCAGGCTGGCGGCGCGGGAGCGTATGGTCCAGGCGTCGATGGCATCCAGCTTGCCGTGCAGCGTGGCGATGGCGTGGCCGTCGTTTTTGTCGTTTGCCAGCTGCAGGTCGGCTTCAAGCTGGCGGAATTCGCGGTCGCCGTCGATAACATACTCAAGTGCCGGCACGTCGAGCGCCGGCGTTTCCTGGTTTACCCAGGCCAGGGCCCAGTTGCTTGGAAAGGTGTAGCTGCCGCCGTCTGCGGCCATCTCACCCTTTAGCAAGGCCAGCAGCGTAGATTTGCCACAGCCGTTTTTACCCACCAGGCCGACCTTCTGACCTGGATTAACCGTCGCCGTGGCGTTGTCCAGCAGGACGCGGGTGCCGCGTCGGATTTGTAGCGAGGAGAATACAATCATAAAGCGCCGTATGTTCAGAGTATGTTAAATTGAATGGATTCTAAGTTAACAGGACACAGACTGTCCTATTATTAGTCTTTGCGGAGCATGGTAACGGAAAACCGCTACCCTGACGACGCTTTGGAGGGGAATGATGTCGCAGCCGCCCAAGGTCTTGCTGCTGTATGCCCATCCGGAATCCCAGGACTCGGTCGCGAATCGGGTTTTGCTTCGACCGGCACAGCAGTTGGAACATGTCACCGTGCACGATTTATACGCGCACTATCCTGATTTTTTTATCGATATTCACCACGAACAACAACTGCTGCGTGAACATCAGGTCATTGTTTTTCAACATCCTCTCTATACCTACAGTTGTCCGGCCCTGTTGAAAGAGTGGCTGGACCGCGTGCTGTCGCGTGGTTTTGCCAGCGGCATGGGCGGCAATGCGCTGGCGGGAAAGTATTGGCGTTCGGTGATCACCACCGGGGAACCGGAGGGGGCCTATCGTACCGGCGGTTATAACCGCTACCCGATGGAAGATATTCTGCGGCCGTTTGAGTTGACCGCCGCCATGTGTCATATGCACTGGCTGACGCCGATGCTGGTGTATTGGGCGCGCCGTCAAAAGCCGGAAGTGCTGGAAAACCATGCCACGGCGTATGGCGACTGGCTGCGTAACCCGTTGCCGCACGGAGGAAGGTAAACATGGAAGGCTCAACGTTACTGACCGCAATTTTACTGTTTCTGTTCGCCGCCGTGGTCACGGTGCCGATTGCCCGACGCCTGGGGATTGGCGCGGTGCTGGGTTACCTGATTGCCGGTATTGCCATTGGCCCCTGGGGATTGGGTTTCATTCGCGACGTCGACGAGATCCTGCACTTTTCCGAATTGGGCGTGGTGTTCCTGATGTTTATCATCGGGCTGGAACTGAACCCGAGCAAGCTGTGGGAACTCAGGCGCTCAATCTTTGGCGTCGGTGCCGGGCAAGTGCTGATCACCGCCGCCGTGCTGGGCGCGCTGCTTTATCTGACGCATTTTGCCTGGCAGGCCGCCGTGATTGGCGGTATCGGGCTGGCGATGTCCTCAACCGCGATGGCGCTGCAACTGATGCGCGAGAAGGGCATGAACCGCAACGAAGGCGGTCAGTTGGGGTTCTCGGTGCTGCTGTTCCAGGATATGGCGGTGATCCCGGCGTTGGCGCTGATCCCGATCCTGGCCGGTGCCGGCGGCAGCAGCGACGATTGGGCACAAATTGCACTCAAGGTGGCAGCATTCGGCGGCATGCTGATCGGCGGACGGTACTTGCTGCGTCCGCTGTTTCGCTATATCGCCTCTTCCGGAGTTCGCGAAATTTTCACCGCTGCCGCCCTGCTGGTGGTGCTGGGGGCGGCGATGTTTATGGACGCCCTTGGTCTTTCTATGGCGCTAGGGACCTTTATCGCCGGCGTGCTGCTGGCCGAAAGCGAATATCGCCACGAGCTGGAAATCTCCATCGAGCCTTTCAAAGGGCTGCTGCTGGGGCTGTTTTTTATCTCGGTGGGCATGGCGCTGAATATCGGCGTACTCTATACCCATCTGGCCGAAGTGCTGCTGGGCGTGGTGCTGTTGGTGGCGATTAAGTCAGGGGTGCTGTACTCGCTGTCGCGCATTTTCGGCCTGCGCAGCTCAGTGCGCTTGCAGTTTGCCGGGGTACTCAGTCAGGGCGGAGAGTTTGCCTTCGTGCTGTTTTCGGCGGCGGGGGCGCAGAAGGTGTTGCAGCCCGATCAGCTTGCGCTGTTGCTGGTGGTGGTGACCCTGTCGATGATGACTACGCCGCTGCTGATGCAGATTATCGATCGCATCCTGGTGCGCCGTTATAACGCCCGGGATGAGGACGAAGAGACCCCGTATGTGGAAGACGACGATCCGCAGGTGATCATCGTGGGCTTCGGACGTTTTGGTCAGGTGATCGGCCGCCTGCTGATGGCCAACAAGATGCGTATTACCGTCCTGGAGCGCGATGTCAGCGCCGTCGGCGTACTGCGGCGCTATGGTTATAAGGTGTATTACGGTGACGCCACCGAGCTGGAACTGCTGCGTGCGGCCGGCGCGGCGAAGGCCAAGTCGATTGTGATCACCTGTAATGAGCCGGAAGACACCATGGAAATTGTCCGCCTGTGCCAGCAGCATTTTCCCGAGCTGAGTATTTTGGCGCGGGCGCGCGGCCGTGTGGAAGCGCATGAGTTGTTGCAGGCAGGGGTCAAGCAGTTCAGTCGCGAAACTTTTTCCAGTGCGCTGGAACTGGGGCGCAAGGCACTGATGGAACTGGGCATGCATCCTCATCAGGCCTATCGCGCACAGCAGCACTTCCGTCGATTGGATATGCGGATGTTGCGTGAGCTGATGCCGCCGCATCACGGTGATGTGGCGCAAATTTCCCGCGTGAAGGAAGCGCGGCGCGAGCTGGAAGAACTTTTCCACCGGGAAATGCAAAAAGAGAGTCGCCAGTTCGACGGCTGGGATGAATACGAATAATTTGGAGCACTGAGATGTCTGCAACACGGAAAAGATTTATCGCCGGGGCGGTCTGCCCAAGCTGTAAGGCTATGGATACGCTGGCCGTTTGGCGTGAAGACCAGGTCGAAGTGGTGGAGTGCGTCAAGTGCGGCCATCATCAGCGGCAGACCGAACAGCAGGTGGAAAAGCACGTTCGGCCGCAGGAGCAGGTGATCGGTATTTTCCATCCGGAATAGCGTTATCGAGCGCGTTTTTTTATGCTGAAGGGTACAGCGGGGCAGATTTCCGATACAATCTGTCCGGTAAAGGCGCGGCCTCATGACGGCTGCGTCCAAGTATCCAACGGTAGGAGATATCATGAAAGTAGCAAAAGACTTGGTGGTCAGCCTGGCTTATCAAGTACGTACAGAAGACGGTGTGTTGGTTGATGAGTCTCCGGTGAGTGCGCCGCTGGACTATCTGCACGGGCATGGTTCTCTGATCGCAGGTCTGGAAAAAGCACTCGAAGGCCACGAAGCGGGCGATCGTTTTGACGTTAACGTTGGCGCTAACGATGCGTACGGCAACTACGACGAAAACCTGGTGCAGCGCGTGCCGAAAGACGTCTTTATGGGCGTTGACGAGTTGGAAGTTGGCATGCGTTTCCTGGCTGACACCGATCAGGGCCCAGTGCCGGTCGAAATCACCGAAGTGGACGGCGATCACGTAGTGGTTGACGGTAACCACATGCTGGCTGGTCAGAACCTGAACTTCAACGTAGAAGTTGTCGCGATCCGCGAAGCTACCGCTGAAGAATTGGCGCACGGCCACGTACACGGCGAGCACGATCATCACCACGAACACGGTGAAGGTTGCTGCGGCGGCCATGGCCACGATCACGACCATGACCACGCGCATGATCACGGTCAGGCCAAGAAAGGCGGTTGTGGTAACGGCGGTTGCGGCTGCCACTAATCGCAGCGCAGTAACGGCAAAAAAAAGGGCGGCCCTCAGGCTGCCCTTTTTTATGGCTTATCAATAATGTGGCGGCGGTGTTTCTTCCGACTGCGACGCAATCATCGACGTTTGGGTCGAACGCAGCTTGTCGGTCAGCACGCGCAGGTGATCCTGCAATTTCAGCATTTCAAGCTGGTGTTTCACCACGGTCTGATTGAGCTCTTCAATAGTGACTTCCTGAAAGGCCTGACGACTTTCCAGTTCTTCAAGCCGCAGTAACAGGCTTTGGATATCGGCGTTGTGCATGATGCTACCTCTGACGCGGTTAAATCCTGAATCTGACGCTATGGTAACAGCTGCCGGCGGCTTTGCGCTGCGCTATTTCACCCCGCTATGTGCGGGGGCAGACGGAAAACGCCGGTGCACTGTGTAAAGTGCTGAAAAATAGAGCGCTCGGTGTGGCGGTTTTTGTTACTGTGGATACCACGGGCGCAGGAAAAATCTGACTTATCATACGGGTAGCACATTAAACGAAACTTCTGTTTAAAGCTGGAGTCACACTTTGACTCGATTGGTTACCTGTGTGACTGTTTTGTTTTGTTTCGGACAGCTATAGTAGCCCGGTTATCTTACTTAATGATTGTTTGGGGCACCGCTTCAGACACTGGAGAAATGGATGAAATCTTTGTTTAAAGTCACGCTTCTGGCAACCACCATGGCTTTTGCTTTGAATGCGACCCAGGTCATGGCTGCCGATGCAGCTAAACCGGCAGAAGCAGCGAAAGCCGCAGACGCAGCACCAAGCACCGGCAAGTTCAAGAACGATGACGAGCAAGCGGCTTACGCACTGGGCGCATCCCTGGGCCGTTACATGGACAACTCGCTGAAAGAGCAAGAAAAACTGGGTATTAAACTGGACAAAGACCAGCTGATCTCAGGCGTTCAGGACGCTTTCGCCAACAAGAGCAAGCTGAACGACGCAGATATCGAAAAAACTCTGCAGAGCTTTGAAGCGCGCGTGAAGGCTTCCGCTCAGGCGAAGATGGAGCAGGACGCGAAAGATAACGAAGCGAAAGGCACCAAGTACCGCGATACCTTCGCGAAAGAAAAAGGCGTGAAGAAAACCGAGTCCGGCCTGCTGTATCAGGTAGAGAAGCCAGGTACCGGTTCTGCGCCTAAAGACAGCGATACCGTTGTAGTAAACTACAAAGGCACCCTGACTGACGGCACCGAGTTTGATAACTCCTACACCCGTGGTGAGCCACTGTCATTCCGTCTGGACGGCGTGATCCCAGGTTGGACCGAAGGCCTGAAACACATCAAGAAAGGCGGCAAAATCAAGCTGGTTATTCCACCGGCGCTGGCCTACGGTAAAACTGGCGTTCCGGGTATCCCGGCTAACTCCACACTGGTGTTCGACGTTGAACTGCTGGATGTGAAAGCCGCTCCTAAAGCGGATGCCAAGGCTGAGAAGCCGGCTGACGCAGCGGCAGACGCCAAAGCGCAATAAGCCTGTCTGAGTCCCCACACCGCCGCGAGCTTCCCTCGCGGCGGTGTTCATTTTAATCCGCCAAATCAGCGCTAACTTTCGCTTCCTGCCCACTGATCGCTTGACGCCTGCCGGGCATCGGGCTTAACGTCAATACCACGCGCAAACGCAAGGACTTTACTCTGGCTGTTTTGCTAGACTAATAATCCGGACTTATGAGTCATGCGCCTGCCCCTTAGGGCGTGTACCTAAAACTGTTCCTGGTCATCTCGGCCTGCGGACGCTCGTCGTGCTGTTTCAGACTGATATCAGCCAGCCCATCCCGCGTAACTTCAAGGGTGTGCCGCCTGTGGAAAGGAACCCGCACGAGCAGTTTTAGCTGCGCCCCCTGGCACAGGCGATCTTTGAGGGTGGTATTTTCGATGTCTAATTCGCTTTTATCCAGCGAAGCCAGCGAACTTGATTTGCTGAATGAACGTCCGTTTACTCAGACGGATCATGAAATCCTGAAGTCTTACGAAGCGGTTGTTGACGGCCTGGCGATGTTGATCGGCGGGCACTGTGAAATCGTGCTGCATGCTTTGGAAGATTTGAAATGTTCGGCGGTACGGATTGCGAACGGTGAGCATACCGGGCGGCAGATCGGTTCGCCGATCACTGACCTCGCGCTGCGCATGTTGCATGACATGGCCGGCGATGACAGCAGCGTGTCCAAGGCCTATTTTACCCGTGCCAAGAGCGGCGTGTTGATGAAGTCGGTGACTATCGCCATCCGCAATCGTGAGCAGCGGGTGATCGGTTTGTTGTGTATCAACATGAACCTCGACGTGCCTTTCTCCCAGGTGATGCAGACCTTTATGCCGCCGGAAACTCAGGATGTGGCACCCTCGGTCAACTTTGCGTCTTCCGTTGACGATCTGGTGGCACAGACGCTGGAGTTTACCATTGAGGAAGTTAATGCCGATCGTAATGTCTCCAACAATGCCAAAAACCGCCAGGTAGTGCTGAATCTCTATGAGAAGGGTATTTTTGATATCAAGGACGCCATTAATCAGGTGGCGGACCGTCTGAATATCTCAAAACACACCGTGTATCTGTACATCCGCCAGTTCAAAAGCGGCGATCTGTTGGGAACTGAGCGCGGATGCTGAATTACTGCCTTTTGGTCACCGGTCCGGCTTACGGCACTCAACAGGCCAGCAGCGCCTATCAGTTCGCGCAGGCTTTGCTGGCCAAGGGACACCGCCTCTCCAGCGTGTTTTTTTACCGTGAAGGGGTGTTGAACGCCAATCAACTGACTGCACCGGCCAGCGACGAATTTGATTTGGTACGGGGTTGGGTGCAGTTGGCACAGCAGCATGGCATTGAGCTCAACGTCTGCGTGGCTGCGGCGCTGCGGCGCGGTGTGACCGATGAGCAGGAAGCCGCACAGCAAGGATTGCCCAGCGCCAATCTTCAGCCGGGTTTTACCCTTAGCGGGCTGGGCTCGCTGGCGGAGGCTTCGCTGAGCTGTGACCGCCTGGTGCAGTTCTGAGAGAGTTTATGAAACGAGTCGCTTTTGTTTTTACCCAGAGTCCACACGGCAGCGCCAGCGGCAGGGAAGGTCTGGATGCGTTGTTAGCCACTTCGGCACTGAGCGAAGATCTGGGCGTGTTTTTTATCGGTGACGGCGTGTTGCAGATCATGCCGGGGCAGCAACCGGAAAAAATTCTGGCGCGCAATTACATTGCCACCTTTGGTGTGCTGCCGCTGTATGACGTTGAACAGTGTTATCTTTGCCAGGCATCGCTACAGGAACGCGGCCTGAGTCAGGTGACCGACTGGGTGTTGGACGCCGAGATTTTGGCACCGGATGCGCTGAGTCGCCAACTGGCCAGCTATGACGTGGTGATGACATTTTAGGAAATCCTGATGCTGTATACCCTTAGCCGTTCCCCCACTCAATGTGATTTGCCCGCGCTGCTGCGTTTGACCGCACCGGGTGATGACCTGTTGCTGTTGCAGGATGGCGTGCTGGCCGGTCTGGCCGGTAGCGTGCACCTTGAATTGCTGCTCAATGCCCCCATATCCCTTTATGCGCTGCAGAACGACCTGGATGCCAGAGGGGTGTCTGGTCATTTTTCACACAAAATCACTGTCGTCGGCTATAATCACTTCGTTGAATTAACCGAAAAACATCGCAGCCAAATGGCCTGGTGATGAGAGTGATGTTGTATATTTCTTGACACCTCTACTACTCAGCCATAAAATTCTGCGTCCTCGTACTTTGCCAGTAGTGCATACGAGGGGATTTATCACGTGTTTACGAAGCAAAAACCAGGAGCTTTTTAATGGCAACAATTAATCAGCTGGTACGCAAACCACGCTCTGTGAAGGCTGCTAAAAGCAACGTTCCAGCGCTGGAAGCCTGCCCGCAGAAACGTGGCGTATGTACTCGCGTATATACCACCACTCCTAAGAAACCAAACTCCGCACTGCGTAAAGTATGCCGTGTGCGTTTGACTAACGGTTTTGAAGTTACCTCCTACATCGGCGGTGAAGGTCATAACCTGCAGGAACACTCCGTGATCCTGATCCGTGGCGGTCGTGTAAAAGACTTGCCAGGTGTGCGTTACCACACCGTTCGTGGTGCACTTGACTGCTCCGGTGTTAAAGACCGTAAGCAAGCTCGTTCCAAGTACGGCGTGAAGAAGCCAAAGGCTTAATGGTTCTCCGTTAAGTAAGGCCAAACATTTTCACTTTAATGTCAAAATAAACTCGTAGAGTTTTGGACAATCCTGAATTAACAACGGAGTATTTCCATGCCACGTCGTCGCGTAATCGGCCAACGTAAAATCCTGCCAGATCCTAAGTTCGGATCCGAACTGTTGGCCAAATTTGTAAACATCCTGATGGTAGATGGTAAAAAATCTACTGCAGAAGCAATCGTCTATACCGCGCTGGAGACCCTGGCTCAGCGTTCTGGTAAAGATTACCTGGAAGCTTTCGAAGTAGCCCTCGACAACGTTCGCCCGACTGTAGAAGTTAAGTCTCGCCGCGTTGGTGGTTCTACTTATCAGGTGCCAGTTGAAGTTCGCCCGGTCCGTCGTAATGCTCTGGCAATGCGTTGGATCGTTGATGCTGCTCGTAAACGCGGTGATAAATCCATGGCTCTGCGCCTGGCGAACGAGCTTTCTGATGCAGTTGAGAACAAAGGTTCTGCTGTTAAGAAGCGTGAAGACGTTCACCGTATGGCCGAAGCTAACAAGGCGTTCGCCCACTACCGCTGGTAATTGCCACGCAGTAGTTATGCTAACCAAGCGGGCGCTTCAAGAAGCCAACCCGCTTGGGTTAACCGAACTTGAACGCCTAAGGCAATAGAGGAATCAAATGGCTCGTACAACACCCATTGAGCGCTACCGTAATATCGGTATCAGCGCCCACATCGACGCCGGTAAGACGACCACTACCGAACGTATTCTGTTCTACACCGGTGTAAACCACAAAATCGGTGAAGTTCATGACGGCGCTGCCACCATGGACTGGATGGAACAGGAGCAGGAGCGTGGTATTACCATCACTTCTGCAGCGACTACTGCTTTCTGGTCTGGTATGGCCAAGCAGTTTGAGCCGCACCGCGTAAACATCATCGACACCCCAGGACACGTTGACTTCACCATCGAAGTAGAACGTTCCATGCGTGTTCTTGATGGCGCTGTAATGGTTTACTGTGCTGTAGGTGGTGTTCAGCCTCAGTCTGAAACTGTATGGCGTCAGGCTAACAAATACAAAGTTCCACGCATCGCGTTCGTTAACAAAATGGACCGCATGGGTGCTAACTTCCTGAAAGTTGTTGGTCAGATCAAATCTCGTCTGGGCGCGAATCCAGTGCCATTGCAGCTGGCTATCGGCGCAGAAGAGAAATTCACCGGTGTTGTTGACCTGGTGAAAATGAAAGCGATCAACTGGAACGAAGCTGATGCTGGCGTGACCTTCGAATACGAAGACATCCCTGCTGACATGCAAGAGCTGGCTGAAGAATGGCGCCAGAACCTGGTTGAATCTGCAGCTGAAGCTTCAGATGAGCTGATGGACAAATACCTGGGCGGCGAAGAGCTGACCGAGGAAGAAATCAAGACTGCTCTGCGTCAGCGCGTGCTGAACAACGAAATCATCTTGGTTACCTGTGGTTCCGCCTTTAAAAACAAAGGTGTGCAGGCGATGCTGGATGCGGTAATTGATTACCTGCCATCCCCAATTGACGTCCCTGCAATCAACGGTATCCTGGACGACGGTAAAGATACTCCGGCTGAGCGTCACGCTAGCGATGAAGAGCCGTTTGCTGCTCTGGCATTTAAAATTGCTACCGACCCATTCGTGGGTAACCTGACCTTCTTCCGCGTGTACTCCGGTATCGTTAACTCCGGTGACACCGTTCTGAACTCAGTGAAGGCTGCTCGTGAGCGTCTGGGCCGTATCGTTCAGATGCACGCTAACAAGCGTGAAGAGATCAAAGAAGTTCGTGCGGGCGACATCGCTGCAGCAATCGGTCTGAAAGACGTGACTACCGGTGACACTCTGTGTGATCCAAACCACGTGATCATTCTGGAGCGTATGGAGTTCCCTGAGCCGGTAATCTCCGTTGCAGTTGAACCAAAAACCAAAGCTGACCAGGAAAAAATGGGTCTGGCTCTGGGCCGTCTGGCGAAGGAAGACCCATCATTCCGCGTATGGACTGACGAAGAATCAGGTCAGACTATCATCGCAGGTATGGGTGAACTTCACCTGGATATCCTGGTTGACCGCATGAAGCGTGAATTCAACGTTGAAGCTAACGTGGGTAAACCTCAGGTTGCTTACCGTGAAGCGATTCGCGCGAAAGTTACCGATATCGAAGGTAAACACGCCAAGCAGTCTGGTGGTCGTGGTCAGTATGGTCACGTTGTGATCGACATGTACCCACTGGAGCCGGGCTCAAATCCGAAAGGTTATGAGTTCATCAATGACATTAAAGGTGGTGTGATCCCAACGGAATACATCCCTGCCATTGATAAAGGCCTCCAGGAGCAGCTTAAGTCTGGTCCACTGGCTGGTTATCCGGTAGTTGATCTCGGTGTGCGTCTGCATTTCGGTTCTTTCCACGATGTTGACTCCTCCGAATTGGCGTTTAAACTGGCCGCTTCTATCGCCTTTAAAGATGGCTTTAAGAAAGCAAAACCTGTTTTGCTTGAGCCTATCATGAAGGTTGAAGTTGAAACGCCGGAAGAGAACACTGGTGACGTCATCGGTGACCTTAGCCGTCGTCGTGGTCAACTGAAAGGTCAGGAATCCAACGCTACTGGCGTTCAGATTCACGCTGAAGTTCCGTTGTCCGAGATGTTCGGATACGCAACTCAACTGCGTTCTCTGACCAAAGGCCGTGCTTCTTACTCCATGGAGTTCCTGAAGTACGATGATGCGCCGAACAACGTCGCTCAGGCCGTTATTGAAGCCCGTGGTAAATAAGCTTTCGGGTTTAACACATTGATCAGTGCTCTCTCCATGAGGGGAGAGCATAAGAGTAAGGAATATAGCCGTGTCTAAAGAAAAATTTGAACGTTCCAAACCGCACGTTAACGTTGGTACTATCGGCCACGTTGACCACGGTAAAACTACCCTGACTGCAGCAATCACCACCGTTCTGGCTAAAACCTACGGCGGTTCTGCACGTGCTTTCGACCAGATCGATAACGCGCCAGAAGAAAAAGCTCGTGGTATCACCATCAACACTTCTCACGTTGAGTATGACACCCCGACTCGTCACTACGCGCACGTTGACTGCCCAGGGCACGCCGACTACGTTAAAAACATGATCACCGGTGCTGCTCAGATGGACGGCGCTATCCTGGTTGTTGCTGCGACTGACGGCCCAATGCCTCAGACCCGTGAGCACATCCTGCTGGGTCGTCAGGTTGGCGTTCCTTTCATCATCGTATTCATGAACAAATGCGACATGGTTGATGATGAAGAGCTGCTGGAACTGGTAGAAATGGAAGTTCGTGAACTTCTGTCTGCTTACGACTTCCCTGGTGATGACCTGCCGGTTGTTCGTGGTTCAGCGCTGAAAGCACTGGAAGGCGAAGCTGAGTGGGAAGCTAAAATCATCGAGCTGGCCGGTTACCTGGATTCTTACATCCCAGAACCAGAGCGTGCTATCGACAAGCCGTTCCTGCTGCCAATCGAAGACGTCTTCTCCATCTCCGGTCGTGGTACCGTTGTTACCGGTCGTGTTGAGCGCGGTATCGTTAAAGTTGGCGAAGAAGTTGAAATCGTTGGTATCAAAGACACCGTTAAGTCTACCTGTACTGGCGTTGAAATGTTCCGCAAACTGCTGGACGAAGGCCGTGCTGGTGAGAACGTTGGTGTTCTGCTGCGTGGTATCAAGCGTGAAGACATCGAACGTGGTCAGGTACTGGCTAAACCAGGTTCAATCAAGCCACACACCAAGTTCGACTCAGAAGTGTACATCCTGAGCAAAGAAGAAGGTGGTCGTCATACTCCATTCTTCAAAGGCTACCGTCCACAGTTCTACTTCCGTACAACTGACGTGACCGGTACCATCGAACTGCCAGAAGGCGTTGAAATGGTAATGCCAGGTGACAACGTGAACATGGTTGTTACCCTGATCCACCCAATCGCGATGGACGACGGTCTGCGTTTCGCAATCCGTGAAGGCGGCCGTACTGTTGGCGCTGGTGTTGTTGCTAAAGTTATCGCTTAATCGCGAATAATTTTTCGACACAAAAGAGGGCACTTCGGTGCCCTTTTTTTATGCAATTTTCTCAAATCTTAATTGAAATAAAAAGCATTCCTATTTAGACTTACAGAATTGGTTAAGAAGTGAGTCTCTTATGTACGTATGTCTGTGTAATGCCGTGACTGACAAAGCGATCCGTAAAGCCGTGCGTCAGCACAACCCGCATACCATGAAACAACTGCGTGAACTTGTGCCGATTGGTACCGATTGCGGAAAGTGCATTCGTCAGGCAAGACAGATTATGGTGGAGGAAAGCGGAACCATTATCCCAATGCACGAAGTTGCCTAACTAAAGGTAAGGTTATTTTTTGACTCTTGGCTTACAGCTTCTACACTTTTAGAACTGGCCAGGAGGATTTACCTATGAAAGGCGATAAAAAGATCATTGCTCATCTCAACAAACTGCTCGGTAACGAGCTGGTTGCCATCAATCAATATTTCCTGCACGCCCGAATGTTCAAGAACTGGGGGCTAACACGCCTCAATGAAAAGGAATACCACGAGTCGATCGACGAAATGAAGCATGCCGATCGTTATATCGAGCGTATCCTGTTTCTGGAAGGCCTTCCGAATTTGCAGGATCTCGGCAAGCTGAACATTGGCGAAGATATCGAAGAAATGTTGCGTTCGGACCTGGCCCTGGAATTGGATGGCGCCAAGAATCTGCGTGAAGGCATCGCCTATGCTGATTCTATCCATGACTATGTCAGCCGTGACCTGATGATAGAAATTCTTGCCGATGAAGAAGAACATATCGACTGGCTGGAAACTGAACTGGATTTGATAGCGCGTCTGGGTATCCAGAACTATGTCCAAGCTCAGTTGTAGGCAATAAATACCTTTTACAACGATGTTCTCCTGCCGGCATGAGTTTCTCCGGCAGGGCCGGGGAGCAGCGAAAAAGCTTTACCCTAATCCCGACGAATTTCCCCCTCGGTTTTCACCCGTTAGTTACCCGCCGGTAAAAAATGCCGATATCCTGAGCATATTTCCATCTGTGCCTTGCTTCTCGCTCTGTTTTGCGTATAATGCGCGGGCTTACCTAATCTTGGTAAGCCTGATTTTAGCGAATCAGTCGATAGGCAGGACTTTCTGCTCTTCGAACAATACTCCCGATATGGGGGTTATATGTTGACGATTACACTCCCCCATCAATCGAAATGGGTGTGAGGAGTAATTATTTACGTTTATAAATAATTGGAGCTCTGGTCTCATGCAGAACCAAAGAATCCGTATCCGCCTGAAAGCGTTTGATCATCGTCTTATCGATCAATCAACCGCGGAAATCGTCGAGACTGCAAAGCGCACTGGTGCGCAAGTCCGTGGTCCGATCCCGCTGCCAACTCGCAAAGAGCGCTTTACCGTTCTGATCTCTCCGCACGTTAACAAAGACGCGCGTGATCAGTACGAGATTCGCACTCACAAGCGTCTGGTTGACATCGTTGAGCCAACCGAGAAAACCGTTGATGCTCTGATGCGTCTGGATCTGGCTGCCGGTGTAGACGTGCAGATCAGCCTGGGTTAATCAGGTCATTGAGCGATTGAGAGGTTGAAACAATGATTGGTTTAGTCGGTAAAAAAGTGGGCATGACTCGTATCTTCACTGAAGATGGCGTTTCTATCCCAGTAACCGTGATTGAAATTGAAGCGAACCGCGTGACTCAGGTTAAAGACCTGGAAAACGACGGGTACCGTGCCGTTCAGGTTACCACTGGTAGCAAAAAAGCTAACCGTGTGACCAAACCGGAAGCGGGCCATTTCGCTAAAGCTGGCGTTGAAGCTGGCCGTGGTCTGTGGGAATTCCGCCTTGCAGAAGGTGAAGAGTTCACTGCAGGTCAAAACATCAGCGTAGAAATCTTCGCTGAAGTTAAAAAAGTCGATGTTACCGGTACTTCTAAAGGTAAAGGTTTTGCTGGCACAGTTAAGCGCTGGAACTTCCGTACCCAAGACGCTACCCACGGTAACTCCTTGTCTCACCGCGTTCCGGGTTCTATCGGTCAGAACCAGACTCCGGGCAAAGTGTTCAAAGGCAAGAAAATGGCTGGCCACCTGGGTGACGAGCGTGTAACCGTTCAAAGCCTGGACGTAGTACGTGTTGACGCTGAGCGCAACCTGCTGCTGGTTAAGGGTGCTGTACCGGGCGCAACCGGTGGCAACCTGATCGTTAAACCAGCTGTGAAGGCGTAAGGGGATAGCAATGGAATTAGTATTGAAAGACGCGCAAAGCGCGCTGACTGTTTCCGAAACTACCTTCGGTCGTGATTTCAACGAAGCGCTGGTACACCAGGTTGTTGTTGCTTATGCAGCAGGTGCCCGTCAAGGTACCCGTGCTCAGAAGACCCGCGCTGAAGTGACTGGTTCCGGTAAAAAACCGTGGCGCCAGAAAGGTACCGGCCGTGCGCGTTCAGGTTCTGTAAAGAGCCCGATCTGGCGTTCAGGTGGCGTGACCTTTGCTGCTAAGCCTCAGGACCACAGTCAGAAAGTAAACAAAAAGATGTACCGCGGCGCGCTGAAAAGCATCCTGTCCGAACTGGTACGTCAAGATCGTCTGATCGTTGTCGAGAAGTTCTCTGTAGAAGCGCCTAAAACTAAGCTGCTGGCACAGAAACTGAAAGATATGGCTCTGGAAGATGTGCTGATCGTGACCGGTGAACTGGATGAGAATCTGTTCCTGGCTGCTCGCAACCTGTACAAGGTTGACGTGCGCGATGTAGCAGGTATCGACCCGGTTAGCCTGATCGCCTTCGACAAAGTGGTTATGACTGCTGATGCTGTGAAGCAAGTTGAGGAGATGCTGGCATGATCCGTGAAGAACGTTTGCTGAAAGTGCTGCGTGCACCGCACGTATCTGAAAAAGCATCCGCTGCGATGGAAAAAAGCAACACCATCGTACTCAAAGTTGCCAAAGACGCGACCAAAGCAGAAATCAAAGCTGCAGTGCAGAAACTGTTTGAAGTCGAAGTCGAAGACGTGAACACCCTGGTAGTTAAAGGGAAAGTGAAACGTCACGGTCAGCGTGTTGGTCGTCGTAGCGACTGGAAAAAAGCTTACGTCACCCTGAAAGAAGGCCAGAACCTGGACTTCATCGGCGGCGCAGAGTAAGTCGGAGGAGTAAGAACAATGGCAATTGTTAAATGTAAACCTACATCTCCGGGTCGTCGCCACGTTGTTAAAGTGGTTAACCCTGAGCTGCACAAGGGTAAACCTTATGCCCCGCTGCTTGAGAAACTGAGCAAAAGCGGTGGTCGTAACAACAATGGCCGTATCACCACCCGTCATATCGGTGGTGGCCACAAGCAACATTATCGTCTGGTTGACTTCAAACGCAACAAAGACGGTGTGGCTGCAGTGGTTGAGCGTCTGGAGTACGATCCGAACCGTTCCGCGAACATCGCGCTGGTTCTGTACAAAGACGGCGAACGCCGTTACATCCTGGCGCCGAAAGGCCTGAAAGCTGGTGACCAGATCCAATCTGGCGTTGATGCTGCAATCAAGGTAGGTAACACCCTGCCAATGCGCAACATCCCAGTGGGTTCAACGGTTCACAACGTAGAAATGAAACCAGGTAAAGGCGGCCAGATGGCTCGTTCTGCTGGTGCCTACGTTCAGATCGTTGCACGTGATGGTTCCTACGTAACTCTGCGTCTGCGCTCAGGCGAAATGCGTAAAGTTCCAGTTGATTGCCGCGCCACCCTGGGTGAAGTCGGTAACGCTGAACATATGCTTCGCGTTCTGGGTAAAGCAGGTGCTGCACGTTGGCGTGGTGTTCGTCCTACCGTTCGCGGTACGGCGATGAACCCGGTAGATCACCCGCACGGTGGTGGTGAAGGTCGTAACTTTGGTAAGCACCCGGTAACCCCGTGGGGCGTTCAGACCAAAGGTAAGAAGACCCGTAGCAACAAGCGTACTGATAAGTTCATCGTACGTCGCCGTAGCAAAAAATAATTAGAGGATAAGCCATGCCACGTTCTCTCAAGAAAGGTCCTTTTATTGACCTGCACTTGCTGAAGAAGGTAGAGAAAGCGGTGGAAAGCGGTGACAAGAAGCCTTTGCGCACTTGGTCCCGTCGTTCAACGATCTTTCCTAACATGATCGGTTTGACCATCGCTGTCCATAATGGTCGTCAGCACGTACCAGTGTTCGTTTCCGATGAAATGGTCGGTCACAAACTGGGTGAATTCGCGCCGACTCGTACTTATCGCGGCCATGCGGCTGATAAAAAAGCTAAAAAGCGCTAAGGTAGGAGGAAGAGATGGAAACTATCGCTAAACATCGCCACGCTCGTTCTTCTGCTCAGAAGGTTCGCCTTGTTGCAGACCTGATCCGCGGTAAGAAAGTGTCGCAAGCTCTGGAAACTCTGACCTACACCAACAAGAAAGCTGCTGGTCTGGTTAAGAAAGTGCTGGAGTCTGCCATTGCTAACGCAGAACACAACGATGGCGCTGACATCGATGATCTGAAAGTCACGAAAATCTTCGTAGACGAAGGCCCAAGCATGAAGCGCATTATGCCGCGTGCAAAAGGTCGTGCAGATCGCATCCTGAAGCGCACCAGCCACATTACTGTGGTTGTGTCCGATCGCTGAGACTCTGGAGACTAGCAATGGGTCAGAAAGTACATCCTAATGGTATTCGCCTGGGTATTGTCAAACCTTGGAACTCTACTTGGTATGCGAATACCAAAGAATTCGCTGACAACCTGGACAGCGACTTTAAAGTTCGTCAATTCCTGATCAAGGAACTGGCGAAAGCTTCCGTTTCTCGCATCGTTATCGAGCGTCCTGCGAAGAGCATCCGTGTGACTATTCACACTGCTCGTCCAGGCATCGTTATCGGCAAGAAAGGCGAAGATGTCGAAAAACTGCGTAAGGTCGTAGCGGATATCGCTGGCGTTCCTGCGCAAATTAACATCGCCGAAGTCCGTAAACCGGAACTTGACGCTAAATTGGTTGCTGACAGCATCACTTCACAGCTGGAACGTCGCGTTATGTTCCGTCGTGCTATGAAGCGTGCTGTACAGAACGCAATGCGTCTTGGCGCTAAAGGTATCAAAGTTGAAGTAAGCGGCCGTCTTGGCGGTGCTGAAATCGCGCGTACCGAATGGTACCGTGAAGGTCGTGTTCCGTTGCACACACTGCGTGCGGATATCGATTACAACACATCTGAAGCGCACACCACTTATGGTGTAATCGGCGTTAAGGTATGGATCTTCAAAGGTGAGATCCTGGGTGGTATGGCTGCAGTTGAACAACCGGAACCGGCTGCTCAACCTAAAAAGCAGCAGCGTAAAGGCCGCAAGTAAGGAGAGTCGCTGATGTTACAACCAAAGCGTACAAAATTCCGTAAGATGCACAAAGGCCGCAACCGTGGTCTGGCGCAGGGTACGGATGTTAGCTTCGGCACTTTCGGTCTGAAAGCTGTTGGCCGTGGCCGTCTGACTGCTCGTCAAATCGAAGCAGCTCGTCGTGCAATGACTCGTGCAGTTAAGCGTCAAGGTAAAATTTGGATCCGTGTATTCCCGGACAAACCAATTACCGAGAAGCCGCTCGAAGTGCGTATGGGTAAAGGTAAGGGTAACGTGGAGTATTGGGTTGCCCTGATCCAACCTGGGAAAGTCCTGTACGAAATGGACGGTGTACCAGAAGAGGTCGCCCGTGAGGCATTCAAGCTGGCTGCAGCTAAATTGCCGATCAAAACCACCTTTGTAACTAAGACGGTGATGTAATGAAAGCACAAGAGCTGCGTGAAAAAAGCGTTGAAGAGCTGAACACTGAGCTGCTCAACCTGCTGCGTGAGCAATTTAACTTGCGCATGCAGGCGGCAAGTGGCCAGCTGCAACAAACTCACCTGTTGAAACAAGTGCGTCGTAACGTCGCACGCGTTAAGACTTTACTGACTGAAAAGGCGGGTGTGTAAATGACTGATATTATCCGTACTCTGCAGGGTCGTGTTGTTAGTGACAAAATGGAGAAATCCATGGTTGTTGCTATCGAGCGCACGGTGAAGCACCCGATCTACGGGAAATTCATCAAGCGTACGACCAAGCTGCACGTACATGACGAGAACAACGAATGTGGTATCGGTGACGTGGTAGAAATCCGCGAATGCCGTCCACTGTCTAAGACTAAGTCTTGGACGTTGGTTCGCGTTGTAGAGAAAGCGATTCTGTAATAGAGTAGCTGGCTCTAACTTAATAAACGGCTCAGAAAATGAGCCGTTTATTTTTTCTACCCATACTCTGGAAGCGGTGTTATAATGCTGCGCCCTCGGTTATGGGGCTTTTCAACGACCTAGTAATAGGTCCTAAAGTTGTAGTTGACATTAGCGGAGCACTAACATGATCCAAGAACAGACTATGCTGAACGTGGCCGACAACTCCGGTGCACGTCGCGTAATGTGTATCAAGGTTCTAGGTGGCTCGCACCGTCGCTACGCAGGCATCGGCGACGTCATCAAAATTACCATCAAGGAAGCAATTCCTCGCGGTAAGGTGAAGAAAGGCGATGTGCTGAAGGCGGTAGTGGTGCGCACCAAGAAGGGTGTACGTCGCCCGGACGGTTCTGTCATTCGCTTCGATGGTAATGCATGCGTTATTTTGAACAATAACAGCGAGCAACCTATCGGTACGCGTATTTTTGGGCCGGTAACTCGTGAACTGCGTAATGAGAAGTTCATGAAAATTATCTCTCTGGCACCAGAAGTACTCTAAGGAGCGAACCATGGCAGCGAAAATCCGTCGTGATGACGAAGTTATCGTGCTTACCGGGAAAGACAAAGGTAAACGCGGTAAAGTAAAAAATGTCCTGTCTGCTGGCAAGGTCATTGTTGAAGGTATCAACCTGGTTAAGAAACATCAGAAGCCGGTTCCGGCCCTGAACCAACCAGGTGGCATTGTTGAAAAAGAAGCTGCAATTCAGGTTTCTAACATTGCTCTCTTCAACACGGCTACCGGTAAGGCTGACCGTGTAGGCTTTAGATTCGAAGACGGCAAAAAAGTCCGTTTCTTCAAGTCTAACAGCGAAACTATCAAGTAATTTGGAGTAATACGATGGCGAAACTGCATGATTACTACAAAGACGAAGTAGTTAAAAAACTCATGACTGAGTTTAGCTACGCTTCTGTCATGCAAGTCCCTCGGGTCGAGAAGATCACCCTGAATATGGGTGTTGGTGAAGCGATCGCTGACAAGAAACTGCTGGATAACGCAGCAGCTGATCTGGCAGCAATCTCCGGTCAAAAACCGTTCATCACCAAAGCCCGCAAATCTGTTGCAGGCTTCAAAATCCGCCAGGGCTATCCGATCGGCTGTAAAGTAACTCTGCGTGGCGAGCGCATGTGGGAGTTCTTTGAGCGTCTGATTTCCATTGCTGTTCCACGTATCCGTGACTTCCGTGGCTTGTCCGCTAAGTCATTCGATGGCCGTGGTAACTATAGCATGGGTGTGCGTGAGCAAATCATCTTCCCAGAAATCGACTACGACAAAGTCGATCGCGTTCGTGGCTTGGATATTACCATTACCACTACTGCGAAATCTGATGATGAAGGCCGCGCGCTGTTGGCTGCTTTTAACTTCCCGTTCCGTAAGTAAGGCAGGGTTACTGATGGCTAAGCAATCAATGAAAGCACGCGAAGTCGTTCGCGTGAAACTGGCTGAAAAGTACCGCGCAAAACGCGAGGAACTGAAAGCTATCATTTCTGGTGTGAACTCGTCCGACGAAGAACGTTGGGATGCTGTTCTCAAGCTGCAAACTCTGCCGCGTGATTCCAGCCCGTCTCGTCAGCGTAAGCGCTGCCGCCAAACTGGCCGTCCACATGGTTATGTGGGCAAATTCGGGTTGAGCCGTATCAAGTTACGTGAAGCCGCTATGCGCGGTGAAGTACCTGGCTTGAAAAAGGCTAGCTGGTAATTACCAATTGAATCACGGGAGTAAAGACAGATGAGCATGCAAGATCCGATCGCGGATATGCTGACCCGTATCCGTAACGGTCAAGCCGCGAACAAAGTTGCGGTCACCATGCCTTCCTCCAAGCTGAAAGTGGCAATTGCCAACCTGCTGAAGGAAGAAGGTTTTATTGAAGATTTCAAAATCGAAGGCGACGCCAAGCCTGTTCTGGAACTGGTACTGAAGTACTTCCAGGGCAAGGCAGTGGTAGAAAGCATTCAGCGAATCAGCCGTCCAGGTCTGCGCATCTATAAGAAAAAAGATGAGCTGCCAAAAGTTATGGCCGGTTTGGGTATCGCTGTTGTTTCTACCTCTAAAGGTGTTATGACCGATCGTGCAGCTCGCCAAGCAGGTCTTGGTGGCGAGATTATCTGCTACGTAGCTTAATTCGGGAGGAAAGAATGTCTCGTGTTGCAAAAGCACCCGTCGTCATTCCTGCCGGCGTAGAGGTAAAACTCAACGGTCAGGTTATTTCGATTAAGGGTAAGAACGGCGAGCTGACTCGTACTGTCCACGACGCCGTTGAAGTGAAGCAAGAAGCTAACGCACTGACTTTCGCTCCGCGCGAAGGTTTTGCTAACGCCTGGGCCCAAGCGGGTACTACGCGCGCTCTGCTGAACGCAATGGTAGTTGGTGTTACCGAAGGCTTCACCAAGAAGCTTCAACTGGTAGGTGTTGGTTATCGTGCTGCTGTTAAAGGCAACGTGGTGAATTTAGCCTTAGGCTTCTCTCACCCAGTCGATCACCAGCTGCCAGCAGGTATTACTGCTGAATGCCCAAGCCAAACTGAAATCGTGCTGAAAGGCGCTGATAAACAAGTTATTGGCCAGGTTGCTGCAGATCTGCGTGCCTACCGCCGTCCTGAGCCTTACAAAGGCAAGGGTGTCCGTTACGCCGACGAAGTCGTGCGTACCAAAGAGGCTAAGAAGAAGTAAGGTAACACTATGGATAAGAAATCTGCTCGTATCCGTCGTGCGACCCGCGCACGCCGTAAGCTCAAAGAACTGGGTGCAACCCGCCTGGTGGTACATCGTACCCCGCGTCACATTTACGCACAGGTAATTGCTCCAAATGGTTCTGAAGTACTGGTAGCCGCTTCTACTTTAGAAAAAGCTATCACTGAGCAACTGAAGTATTCCGGTAACAAAGACGCAGCAGCTGCCGTAGGTAAAACTCTGGCTGAGCGCGCGTTGGAAAAAGGGATCTCTAAAGTTTCCTTTGACCGTTCCGGTTTCCAATATCATGGTCGAGTCCAGGCACTGGCAGATGCTGCCCGTGAAGCTGGCCTTCAGTTCTAAGGAAGAGGTTTAAGATGGCTCACATCGAAAAACAAGCTGGCGAACTGCAGGAAAAGCTGATCGCGGTAAACCGCGTATCTAAAACCGTAAAAGGTGGCCGTATTTTCAGCTTTACCGCACTGACAGTAGTTGGTGATGGTAACGGTCGCGTTGGTTTTGGCTACGGCAAAGCACGCGAAGTTCCGGCAGCGATCCAGAAAGCGATGGAAAAAGCCCGTCGCAACATGATGAATGTCGCGCTGAACAGCGGCACCCTGCAGCACCCTGTTAAAGGTGCTCATACGGGTTCCCGTGTGTTCATGCAGCCGGCTTCCGAAGGTACCGGTATTATTGCCGGTGGTGCAATGCGCGCCGTCCTGGAAGTCGCTGGGGTGCACAACGTATTGGCTAAAGCTTATGGTTCCACCAACCCGATCAACGTGGTTCGTGCAACTATTGATGCTTTGGCAAATATGAAGTCCCCTGAAATGGTCGCTGCCAAGCGTGGTAAATCCGTTGCAGACATTCTGGGGTAATTGACCATGGCTAAGACTATCAAAGTAACACAAGTTCGCAGCTCCATTGGCCGTCTGCCGAAGCATAAAGCTACACTGCTCGGTCTGGGTCTGCGTCGTATTGGTCACACCGTAGAGCGCGAGGATACTCCTGCTGTACGCGGTATGATCAACCTGGTTTCCTACATGGTTAAAGTTGAGGAGTAACAGATGCGTTTAAATACTCTGTCTCCGGCTGAAGGTGCCAAGCATGCGCCGAAGCGTGTAGGTCGTGGTATTGGTTCTGGCCTGGGTAAAACCGCTGGTCGTGGTCACAAAGGTCAGAACTCACGTTCTGGCGGTGGCGTACGTCGTGGTTTTGAAGGTGGTCAGATGCCTTTATATCGTCGTTTGCCGAAATTCGGCTTCACCTCGCGCAAAGCTATGATCACGGCAGAAGTTCGTCTGTCTGAACTGGCTCTTGTTGAAGGCGACGTAATCGACCTGAACACGCTGAAAGCCGCTAACGTTGTTGGTACCCAGATCGAATTCGCGAAAGTTATGCTTTCTGGCGAAATCGCTCGTCCGGTTACCCTGCGTGGTCTGCGTGTCACCAAAGGCGCTCGTGCTGCTATCGAAGCTGCTGGCGGTAAAATTGAGGAATAAGTAGCAGATGGCTAAGCAACCAGGATTAGATTTTCAAAGTGCTAAAGGCGGGCTCGGCGAGCTGAAGCGCAGACTTTTGTTTGTCATCGGCGCGCTGATTGTCTTCCGTATCGGCTCTTTTATTCCGATTCCTGGTATCGATGCCACTGTGCTTGCCAAATTGCTTGAGCAGCAGAGAGGCACTATCATTGAAATGTTTAACATGTTCTCTGGTGGTGCCCTCAGCCGTGCTTCTATCTTTGCTCTGGGGATCATGCCGTATATTTCGGCATCGATCATTATCCAGCTGTTGACGGTGGTTCATCCAGCGTTAGCAGAAATCAAGAAAGAAGGGGAGGCTGGCCGTCGCAAGATTAGCCAGTACACCCGCTACGGTACGCTGGTGTTGGCCATATTCCAGTCGATCGGTATTGCTACCGGTCTGCCGAATATGCCTGGTATGCAGGGTCTGGTGTTAAACCCAGGCTTTGCATTCTACTTTACTGCTGTAGTGAGTCTGGTTACCGGGACAATGTTCCTGATGTGGCTGGGCGAACAGATTACTGAGCGCGGTATCGGCAACGGTATTTCGATCATTATCTTCGCAGGTATTGTAGCGGGACTTCCGCCGGCAGTGGCCCATACTATTGAGCAAGCCCGGCAAGGCGACCTGCACTTCCTCCTGTTGCTGTTGGTTGCAGTATTAGTGTTTGCAGTAACCTTCTTCGTTGTTTTCATAGAACGTGGTCAACGTCGTATCGTCGTTAACTATGCGAAGCGTCAACAAGGTCGTCGTGTTTATGCAGCACAGAGCACACACTTACCGTTGAAAGTGAATATGGCAGGGGTAATCCCGGCAATCTTCGCTTCCAGCATTATTCTGTTCCCAGCCACGATTGCATCATGGTTTGGGGGCGGTACCGGTTGGAACTGGCTGACAACGATTTCGCTGTATTTGCAGCCAGGGCAACCGCTTTATGTGTTACTCTATGCGTCTGCAATCATCTTCTTCTGTTTCTTTTACACGGCGTTGGTTTTCAACCCGCGTGAGACAGCAGATAACCTGAAGAAGTCCGGTGCCTTCGTACCAGGAATTCGTCCGGGAGAGCAAACGGCGAAGTACATCGATAAAGTAATGACGCGTTTAACCCTGGTGGGCGCGATGTACATTACTTTCATCTGCCTGATCCCGGAGTTCATGCGTGATGCAATGAAAGTACCATTCTACTTTGGTGGTACCTCGCTACTGATCGTGGTTGTCGTCATCATGGACTTTATGGCTCAAGTGCAAACTCTGATGATGTCAAGTCAGTACGAGTCTGCATTGAAGAAAGCAAACCTGAAAGGCTATAACCGCTAATCAGGTGCGTTTGAGAAGTTACGGAGAGTAAAAATGAAAGTTCGTGCTTCCGTCAAGAAATTATGTCGTAACTGCAAAATCGTTAAGCGTAACGGTGTCGTTCGTGTGATTTGCAGCGCCGAGCCGAAGCATAAACAGCGTCAAGGCTGATTATCTCGCATATTTTTCTTGCAAAGTTGGGTTGAGCTGGCTAGATTAGCCAGCCAATCTTTTGTATGTAGCTGCAACATTATTTGAGTATCCTGAAAACGGGCTTTTCAGAATGGTGTTGCCGTATAAAATAGTAGGAGTGCATAGTGGCCCGTATAGCAGGCATTAACATTCCTGATCATAAACATACCGTAATCGCCTTAACGTCGATCTTCGGAATCGGTAAAACCCGCTCACAGTCTATCTGTGCAGCTACGGGTATTGCTGAACATGTTAAGATCAGTGAGCTGTCTGAAGAGCAAATTGAACAGCTGCGTGAAGCAGTCGCCAAATTCACTGTAGAAGGTGATTTGCGTCGTGAAGTTACCCTGAGCATCAAGCGTCTGATGGATCTTGGTACATACCGTGGTTTGCGTCATCGTCGTGGTCTGCCAGTTCGCGGTCAGCGTACGAAGACCAACGCACGTACCCGTAAGGGTCCGCGTAAACCGATCAAGAAATAATCAGGGTGATTGAATAATGGCAAAGGCACCTGTTCGTACACGTAAGCGTGTAAGAAAGCAAGTCTCTGACGGCGTGGCTCATGTCCATGCTTCTTTCAACAACACCATTGTGACTATTACCGATCGTCAGGGTAACGCATTGGGTTGGGCAACTGCCGGTGGTTCTGGTTTCCGTGGTTCTCGTAAGTCAACTCCGTTTGCAGCTCAGGTTGCAGCCGAGCGTTGTGCTGACGCAGTAAAAGAATACGGTATCAAGAACCTGGAAGTTATGGTTAAGGGACCGGGTCCGGGTCGCGAATCAACTATTCGTGCACTGAACGCCGCAGGTTTCCGCATCACTAACATTACTGATGTGACTCCTATCCCTCACAACGGTTGTCGTCCGCCGAAAAAGCGTCGCGTATAACGCTGCTTTTAGGTTAGTTGGAGAAAGAAAATGGCAAGATATTTGGGTCCTAAGCTCAAGCTTAGCCGCCGTGAGGGCACAGACTTGTTCCTGAAGTCTGGCGTTCGCGCGATCGATACCAAGTGTAAAATTGAGCAACCGCCTGGTCAACACGGTGCGCGTAAACCGCGTCTGTCTGACTATGGTGTACAGTTACGTGAGAAGCAAAAAGTTCGCCGTATGTACGGTGTTCTGGAGCGTCAATTCCGTAACTATTACAAAGAAGCAGCACGCCTGAAGGGCAACACCGGTGCAAACCTGTTGCAACTGCTGGAAGGTCGTCTGGACAACGTTGTTTACCGTATGGGCTTCGGCGCTACTCGTGCAGAGTCACGTCAGTTGGTTAGCCACAAAGCAATTATGGTAAATGGTCGCGTTGTTAACATCGCTTCTTATCAGGTATCTCCGAATGACGTAGTCAGCATCCGCGAGAAAGCTAAAAAGCAATCTCGTGTTAAAGCTTCTCTGGAGCTGGCTGAGCAGCGTGAAAAGCCGACTTGGCTTGAAGTTGATGCTGCTAAGATGGAAGGCGTGTTCAAGCGTATGCCTGAACGTACCGATCTGTCTGCGGACATTAACGAACACCTGATCGTCGAGCTTTACTCCAAGTAAGGCTTAGTACCAAAGAGAGGACACAATGCAGGGTTCTGTGACAGAGTTTCTAAAACCGCGCCTGGTAGATATCGAGCAAGTCAGTTCGACGCACGCCAAGGTGACCCTTGAGCCTTTAGAGCGTGGCTTTGGCCATACTCTTGGCAACGCACTGCGCCGTATTCTGCTTTCATCTATGCCGGGTTGCGCGGTGACCGAGGTTGAGATTGATGGTGTACTGCACGAGTACAGCACCAAAGAAGGCGTACAGGAAGATATCCTGGAGATCCTGCTCAACCTGAAAGGGCTGGCGGTGAGAGTTCAAGGCAAAGATGAAGTTATTCTTACCCTGAATAAATCTGGCATTGGCCCTGTGACCGCTGCCGACATTACCCATGATGGTGATGTCGAAATCGTCAAGCCTCAGCACGTGATCTGCCACCTGACCGATGAAAACGCTGCTATCAGCATGCGTATCAAAGTTCAACGTGGTCGTGGTTATGTGCCGGCTTCTGCCCGAATTCATTCGGAAGAAGATGAGCGCCCGATCGGTCGTCTGTTGGTTGACGCATGCTATAGCCCTGTAGAGCGTATTGCCTACAATGTTGAAGCAGCGCGTGTAGAACAGCGTACTGACCTGGACAAGCTGGTAATCGAAATGGAAACCAATGGCACGATCGATCCTGAAGAGGCGATCCGCCGTGCGGCAACCATCCTGGCCGAACAACTTGAAGCCTTCGTTGACTTGCGTGATGTACGTCAACCGGAAGTTAAAGAAGAAAAACCAGAGTTCGATCCGATCCTGCTGCGCCCTGTTGACGATCTGGAATTGACTGTCCGCTCTGCTAACTGCCTTAAGGCAGAAGCTATCCACTACATCGGTGATCTGGTACAGCGTACCGAGGTTGAGTTGCTGAAAACGCCGAACCTGGGTAAAAAATCTCTTACTGAGATTAAAGACGTGCTGGCCTCCCGTGGACTTTCTCTGGGCATGCGCCTGGAAAATTGGCCACCGGCAAGCATTGCTGACGAGTAACCGGATCACAGGTTAAGGTTTTACTGAGAAGGATAAGGTCATGCGCCATCGTAAGAGTGGTCGTCAACTGAACCGTAACAGCAGCCATCGCCAGGCTATGTTCCGTAACATGGCCGGCTCTTTGGTTCGTCATGAGATCATCAAGACGACCTTGCCAAAAGCGAAAGAGCTGCGTCGCGTTGTTGAGCCGCTGATTACTCTTGCCAAGACCGACAGCGTAGCTAATCGTCGTCTGGCATTCGCCCGTACTCGTGATAACGAGATCGTGGCAAAACTGTTTAACGAGCTGGGCCCGCGTTTCGCGAGCCGTGCCGGTGGTTACACTCGCATTCTGAAGTGTGGCTTCCGCGCAGGCGACAACGCGCCGATGGCATACATCGAGCTGGTTGATCGTGCTGAGTCTCAAGCAGAAGTAGCAACTGCAGAGTAATCTGTAGACGCGTAAAAAAACCGGGCTTGCCCGGTTTTTTTACGTCCATAATCAGCCAAACGTGCGTTCTTTCCCCGCCAGGCTTAAGATCCCCCTCCCTATCCGCTATGCTAACGCTATTCATCAGTCAGTTGAGAGAGTATGTTATGTGGCTACTTGATCAGTGGGCGGAGCGCCATATTCTTGATGCGCAGGCGAAAGGTGAGTTAGATAACTTGCCCGGCCAGGGGCAGCCACTAGAGTTGGATGATGACAGTGCCGTGCCCGCTGAATTGCGGACAGGTTTTCGCCTGCTAAAAAATGCTGGCTATCTACCTGCCGAGCTCGAAGATCGTAAAGAGGCTTTGAACATTGCCCGTTTGCTACAGGGAATTGATAGCGAACATCCAGACTATGCCGAACTTGGCAAGCGAATGGCCCTGTTGGAACATCGTCTTCGTCAGGCTGGAATGAGCACAGATTTTTTACACGGTGAATATCAGAGAGCATTGAGCAGCAAATTTTCGCCGGAGGAAGAGTGATGTTTAAGATAGGGCAACTGGCAAAACTTGCCGATGTGACGCCGGATACCGTGCGTTATTACGAGAAGCAGGGAATGATGGATCATAACATTCGTACCGAAGGCGGCTATCGCTTGTACAGCGATCAAGACCTGCAGCGGTTGCGCTTTATCCGTTATGCCAAGCAGCTCGGTTTTACGCTGGAAACCATTGCTGAACTGCTGTCGATCCGTGTCGATCCTGAGCATCATACCTGCCAGGAATCGAAGTCGATCGTCGATGCGCGTCTGAGCGAAGTCGAGAACAAGCTTAAGGAATTAACGCGGATGCGTGAGTCGCTAAAGCGCCTTAGTGATGCCTGCTGCGGAAGCGCACATACCAGCAATTATTGCTCGATTCTGGAAGCGCTGGAACAGGGCGCCAGCGATGAAAAAGTGAAAAAGGGTGCCTGACAGGCTTGCCGGCCCTTTAATTTTTATACTGCTGGCAGTATTATCTTCTCGTTTTATAACCATAGACAAACAAGGTGAATTACCATGACTCAATACCGACATACTAAAGGTAAGATCCAGGACAATGCCATTGAGGCACTGTTGCATGATCCACTATTTCGCCAACGGGTAGAGAAAAATACCAAAGGGAAAGGCAGCTACCGGCGTAAAGACAAACACGCAAAAGGCGGTAATTGGGAGGCCAGTGGCAAACTATCAAATGATAATTTACCACTGGCCTTCTGGTTTTAAGGCATTAAAAAAGCCATCTGATTTAGATGGCTTTTTATTAGCACAGGATTAACTGATTTACAGTTTTGGTTGCTGCTGATGACTGAGCAAATCGCGAATTTCAGTCAGAAGCTTCTCTTCTGCAGTTGGCACAGGTGGTGCGGCTGGCGCTTCTTCCTGTTTGCGACGTACTTTGTTCATTAACTTAATTGCCAGGAAAATAGCAAAGGCAACAATAACAAAATCAAAAACGGTTTGAATGAATGAACCGTAGTTCATCACTACTGCAGGCACCGCGCCCTGAGCTTCGCGTAACACCAGGTGGAACTGTTTGAAGTCAACGCCGCCGATCAGTAAACCCAGCGGTGGCATGATGATATCTGCAACGAAAGACGATACGATCTTGCCGAATGCTGCACCGATAATCACACCGACTGCCAAATCAACCACGTTGCCACGCATGGCAAACTCACGAAACTCTTTCATCATACTCATAGAACGCACCCCTTGCAGAATTAATAACTCAAGTTTAACAAAGCAATTTCCCTTTGCCACAATAAGCAGAGAAAAGTTTTTATCTCTTCTTACCCACGGCAACGAATATCAACCTGATTATAGACCATGGGACAATTAATTCGTTCTACAGGAAGAACGGACTTGGTTGGAACAAACGTTCAACGTCAGGAACGAACTTTTTATCGGTAATAAACATAATGACGTGATCGCCCTGTTCGATTTTGCTGCTGCCGTTGGCGATAATTACGTCATCACCGCGGACAATGGCGCCAATGGTCGTGCCCGGCGGTAATTTAATATCTTCAACGATACGCCCAACTACTTTTGAGGTGCTCTCGTCACCGTGTGCAATAGCTTCAATGGCCTCTGCCACGCCGCGCCGTAGCGATGAAACACTGACGATATCTGCTTTACGTACGTGGCCCAGCAACGCTGAGATCGTGGCTTGCTGAGGGGAAATGGCAATGTCGATGACGCTGCCCTGCACCAGGTCAACGTAGGCACGACGCTGAATTAACACCATCACCTTTTTGGCACCCATACGTTTGGCGAGCATGGCAGACATGATGTTGGCTTCGTCATCATTGGTGATAGCGATAAAAACATCGACCTGATCAACATGCTCTTCTGCCAATAACTCCTGGTCGGAGGCATCGCCATAGAACACGATGGTGTCATGCAGCTGTTCGGCCAGCTCCGTGGCGCGTTGCTGATTACGTTCGATCAGCTTCACGTTGTAGGATTTCTCCAAGCGCTGCGCCAGGCCAGCACCGACGTTACCGCCGCCGACAATCATGATGCGTTTATAAGGTTTTTCCAGCCGTTGTAGCTCACTCATTACCGCACGGATATGCTGTGAAGCCGCAACAAAGAACACTTCGTCTCCGGCTTCGATAATTGTAGAGCCCTGTGGGCGGATCGGCCGATCCTGACGGAATATAGCGGCAACGCGGGTATCGATATGCGGCATATGCTCACGCATAGAAGACAGGGCATTACCCACCAACGGGCCGCCGTAATAGGCTTTTACTGCAGCGATGCTGACTTTGCCTTCTGCAAAGTTCACCACCTGTAATGCTCCAGGGTATTCAATTAATTTATAGATGTAATCGATAACCAGCTGTTCAGGCGAGATCAAATGGTCAATGGGCACCGCTTCAGGTTGAAACAGTTTCTCTGATTCACGGATATATTCAGGCGCGCGGATACGGGCGATTCGGTTCGGCGTATTAAACAGCGAATAGGCAATCTGACAGGCAATCATGTTGGTTTCGTCAGAGTTAGTGACCGCAACCAGCATGTCGGCATCTTCTGCGCCTGCTTCTCGCAGTACGCGTGGATGGGAACCGTAGCCCTGAACAACCCGCAGGTCGAACTTATCCTGCAGCTGACGCAGACGGCCAGAGTCGGTATCCACGACGGTAATGTCGTTGTTTTCGCCTACCAGGTTTTCCGCCAGTGTTCCACCAACCTGACCGGCACCAAGAATAATTATTTTCATTCGCTTCTCTGCTTCACACTGAAACCGCTGAAGGTTTTCTGAAAGGGCGCAACAGCCGCGCCCTGAATACTGAATAGCTACATTTTAATCAGCTTAGCGTAAAAGAAGCCATCTCCATCCTCCGGATGGGGAAGATTCTGTCGGCCAGGCTGCTGTTCATCGCCGGTTTCAACCAGACGGGCTTCGGGATGGCGCTGGAGGAAAGCGGTAATCTGCTCCGCGTTCTCTGCCGGCAAAATTGAGCAGGTAGCGTATACCATCACACCGCCCTTTTTGAGATGTGGCCAAATGGCTTCGATAATCTCGGCCTGCAGCGTAGCCAGTTCAGCGATGTCACTATCGCGACGCAACCATTTGATATCCGGATGACGGCGGATCACACCCGTGGCAGAGCACGGTGCATCCAGCAAAATGCGATCGAATTGCTTATCACCACACCAGTCTTGCGGTGTACGTCCATCGCCTTGCTTGACCTCGGCGTGTAAACGCAGGCGTTGCAGGTTTTCTTTGACTCGACTCAGGCGTTGCTCATCGATATCGACCGCCATGACATGAGCTTTGGGCGCAGCTTCCAGAATATGCGTGGTTTTGCCGCCGGGAGCGGCACACAGATCGAGGATCTGTTCTCCGTCTTGCGGATCCAGCAGATCGACACAACCCTGAGCGGAAGCATCCTGCACGGTAACCCAGCCGTCGGCAAATCCCGGCAGGTCGGTAACGGCGCATGGCGCCAGCAGGCGTATTGCATCGCGATATTCGGTATGGGGTTCGGCTGCAATACCCGCCTGCGCCATCAGCTGCAAATAATCTTCACGGGTGTGATGAAGTCGGCTGACACGCAGCCACATCGGTGGTTTCTGATTATTGGCATCGACGATTTGTTCCCACTGCGCGGGGTAGGCTTGCTGGATACGTTTCAAAAGCCAGCTTGGATGCAGATAGCGGCTGTCATTATTGGCGGCGCGTTGCAGCAACTCTTCCTGCTGTCGTTGGAACTGTCGCAATACACCGTTGATCAGCCCTTTAAGCTGCGGCCGTTTCAGCGCGACGGCGCCTTCTACCGTTTCCGCCAGCACTGCATGAGCTGGGATGCGGGTATACAGCAGTTGGTACAGGCCGACCATCAGCAGATAGTGCAGCGTGCGCTGTTTGCCGGTCATTGGCTTGGCCATCAATTGCTGAATACACCATTCCAACTGCGGCAGCACGCGCAGGGTGCCGAAGCATAACTCCTGCAGCAGAGCGCGGTCTTTGTCAGAAATGGATTTTTGCAGTGGTGGCAAGACAGTACTGAGAGATTGGCCCTGATCCAGCACCTGGCCGATGGCTTTGGCTGCGATGCTTCGGAGATTGTAGTTGTTTTTCATAGGCTAAAGCGGGTAGCGATCGGCATTAAGAAAGAAACAGCCCGGCGATTATCGGCCGGGCAGTGAGGGCGGCTTATAACCGGTTACCCGGTGTAAACCATTCACGACGTGAGTTCAGCAGATCCTGTGCCGACATGGGTTTTTTGCCCGCTGGCTGCAACTGAGTCAGGTTAAGGATACCCTCGGCGGTAGCAACCTGGATGCCGTGTTTGTCGGCATGAACGATGGTGCCGGGTTCCGCATTGGCATTTTGTTCCAACACCGTGGCTTGCCACACTTTTACCGGCTGATCGTCAATGGTGAAATAGCTGACTGGCCACGGATTAAAGGCGCGGATGCAGCGTTCTAGCTGCACGGCTGACAAGCTCCAGTCGAGGCGAGCTTCTTCTTTGCTCAGCTTCTCGGCGTAGGTGACCAGCGATTCATCCTGCACTTCACATTTGGCAGAACCTTCAGCCATTTGCTGCAGCGTGGTCAACATGCCCTGCGGGCCGAGCTGCGCCAGTTTGTCATACAGACTGGCACTGGTGTCATCGGCTTCAATCGGGCAGGCGATTTTGTACATCATATCGCCGGTGTCAAGACCTACGTCCATCTGCATGATGGTGACGCCAGTTTCGTTATCGCCGGCCCAGAGTGAACGCTGGATCGGCGCGGCGCCACGCCAGCGTGGCAGCAGGGAACCGTGGACGTTGATGCAGCCAAGTCGCGGCATATCCAGCACCGCTTTCGGCAAGATCAGCCCATAAGCCACCACGACCATCACATCGGCGTTGAGATCGGCCACCAGGTGCTGGTTTTCTTCCGGGCGCAGTGATTTTGGCTGAAATACCGGTAACTGATGCTGCTCGGCCAAAACCTTGACCGGGCTTGGCGTCAGCTTGTTACCGCGGCCGGCAGGGCGGTCAGGCTGAGTGAAAACCCCGACAATCTGGTGCCCAGATGACAACAGCGCGTCAAGGTGACGCGCTGCGAAGTCTGGAGTTCCGGCGAAAATAATCCGTAAAGAGTCAGACACGTTGATTTCCTGATCGGTTAGGCGCGCGCGTTAAACTTGGCCAGTTTTTCCAGTTTCTGGCGGATACGCTGGCGCTTGAGTGGCGACAGGTAATCGACGAAAAGTTTGCCAACCAGGTGATCCATCTCGTGCTGAATACAGATGGCCAGCAGATCGTCGGCTTCCAGCTCAAAAGGCTTGCCGTCGCGATCCAGCGCTCTGATTTTCACGTTAGCGGCGCGCGGAACTAAAGCACGCTGCTCAGGAATGGAAAGGCAACCTTCCTCGATCCCGGTTTCGCCGCTTTTTTCCAGCAGCTCCGGGTTGATCAGCACCAGGCGCTGATCGCGGTTTTCAGAAACGTCAATGACGATAATGCGCTGATGGATATCCACCTGTGTCGCAGCCAGGCCAATGCCTTCCTCTGCGTACATGGTTTCAAACATATCATCCACGATGCGCTGGATATTCGCATTGACTTCTTTTACCGGGGCCGCAACTTTGCGCAGCCGGTCGTCTGGGTAATGTAATACCTGCAATACTGACATATATCTTGAGATCTGTATCCGAGTGATAAACGAGGTTTAGCTTCTATTCTAGACATTTCCCGGCCTGATTGACAGCATTGCGCACCAATTGCTCGAATTGGTAATACCACCATTTTTTGCGAGGGAACAGGCGATGCAGGCACAGGAAATCGGCTTACGGATGCGCGGAGTCACTGGGCTTGGCACAGCGCAAGCCAGCCAGATAATACGGCAGTTGGTCTGGGCCGGTGGAGAACCTTCCCGCTTGCTGCATGAACTGGGGCTGAATACCCGACAGCAGGCGCAGTTTCGCCAGGCGGATCCACGTTATCTGGCTGCCACGCTTGCCTGGCTGGAACAGCCCGACCATTTTCTGTGGATCTACGGTGAGTGCGGCTATCCAGAGCGGTTGCTTCATATCGACGATGCCCCCTTGCTGCTGCTGGTCAAAGGCAACCCGGAAGCGGTGCAGCAGCCGCAAATCGCTATGGTCGGCAGCCGCCAGTTTAGCCATTATGGTGAGCACTGGGGCAATTACTTTACCACCGGTCTGGTTCACTGTGGGTTTACCATCACCAGCGGGTTGGCTCTTGGCATTGATAGCGTCTGCCATCGCGCAGCACTTGCGGCGGGAGGACAGACGGTGGCCGTTCTGGGCAGTGGGCTGGCCAATATCTATCCGCGCCGACATCGCCGTCTGGCCGAAGAGATCGCTGATAGTGGCGGGGCTTTGCTCTCAGAATATTTGGTCACCGATTTGCCGATGCCGGACCATTTTCCACGTCGTAACCGTATCATCAGTGGGTTAAGTCTGGGCGTGGTGGTAGTTGAAGCCTCTCTGCGCAGCGGAACGCTGATTACTGCCCGCTGTGCACTTGATCAGGGGCGTGAGGTTTTCGCTTTACCGGGTGCGCTGGGTAACCCAATGAGTGAGGGAACACACTGGCTGATCCAACAGGGTGCTTACCTGGTAACCGGGCCGAAAGAGATCGCGGAACAGCTGGGAAGCGGTCTGCATTGGCTGTCGTTGAACGAAAATACAACTATTTGTGCGTCAGAAGCCGAAGTTGAATTGCCATTTGCCGATGTGTTGGCTAACGTAGGAGATGAGGTGACACCTGTTGACGTCGTCGCTGAACGTGCCGGCCAACCTGTGCCAGAGGTAGTAATCAAATTACTCGATCTGGAGTTAGCAGGGTGGATCGCAGCTGTACCCGGCGGCTATGTCCGAATAAGGAGGGCAGGCCATGTTCGACGTACTGATGTACTTGTTTGAAACTTATATCCACAATGAACCAGAGATGCGCGTCGATCAGGATCAACTGACTGATGATCTCGCTCAGGCGGGGTTTGATCGGGATGATATCTATAACGCGTTGAATTGGCTTGAAAAACTCGCTGACCTGCAGGAAGGCGAAAATGCGCCGTATTTTATGGATGCCGATCCGCTGGCCATGCGGATTTACACCGACGAAGAAGGCGTGCGTTTGGATGCCAGTTGCCGTGGTTTCCTCCTGTTCCTGGAGCAGATTCAGGTATTGAACCTCGAAACCCGTGAAATGGTTATCGATCGTGTTATGGCTTTGGATAATACGGAATTCGATCTCGAAGATCTGAAATGGGTAGTGCTGATGGTGCTGTTTAATATCCCTGGGTATGAAAGCGCCTATCAGCAAATGGAAGAACTGTTATTTGAAGTAAACGAAGGTTATCTGCACTGAGCCGATAACATCTATAGAAGAAGTTATGACAAAAGCCGCGATTTTTGCCGCCAGGCAAAATGAACCCTGTCCGGAATGTGGGGCCGAATTGGTGATCCGCAGTGGTCGCCACGGCCCTTTTCTCGGCTGTTCCCGTTATCCTGAGTGCCAACATATTCGACCGCTAAAAGCGCAGGCCGATGGGCACATCGTCAAGATGTTGGACGGGCAGGAATGCCCCAAATGCCAGGCGACGCTGGCATTGCGCCAGGGCCGTTACGGTATGTTTATCGGTTGCAGCAACTATCCGGAGTGCGATCACACCGAAGTCATCGATAAACCGGACGAAACCAGCATCAGCTGCCCGCAGTGTGGTCAGGGCAAACTGCTGCAGCGTAAATCACGCTATGGTAAGGTTTTCCACGCCTGCGATCGCTACCCTGAATGTCAGTTTGTCCTCAATTTTAAACCCGTCGCCGGTGAGTGCGAGTACTGCCACTACCCGCTGCTGATGGAAAAGCGTTCGGCAAAAGGCCCAGTCCTTTGCTGTGCCAGTAAGCTTTGCGGAAAACCCGTAGCAACCACAGAATAATGACGCCATGAACTCAGACACCACTCCTCTCTTTACACCCATTATTGACGCGCTGCATCTTCAGCAGGTTATCGCTTACCCTACAGAAGCCGTATTTGGCTTAGGGTGCGATCCTGACAGTGAACAAGCGGTAAATGCATTGCTGGCCCTCAAACAGCGGCCTTGGGAAAAGGGACTGATCCTGATCGCTGCCGATTATACGCAGTTAGCACCTTATATAGATGACAGTGCACTCAGCGAGCGGCAGCGGGCTGCCATTTTTGCCAGTTGGCCTGGTCCGGTCACTTGGGTGATACCTGCTCGTCCGGAAACGTCGCGCTTGTTGACCGGCCGTTTCAACTCTCTGGCTGTACGTGTCAGCGATCATCCACTGGTTCAACAGCTTTGCCGAGGATTCGGGAAACCGCTGGTCTCGACCAGCGCTAACCTCAGCGGGCAAGAGCCTTGCCGTAGCGCCGAAGAAGTGCAGAAGCAGTTTGGCGTCGCTTTCCCGGTGTTAGCCGGCAGCGTTGGTGGCCGCCTTAATCCTTCAGAAATCAGAGATGCCCTGACCGGCGAACAGATCCGTCAAGGCTAGAGGTAATGTGAATGGAGAAGTTTGCGGTATTCGGTAATCCTATCAGCCACAGTAAATCACCGCGCATTCATGCGTTGTTTGCCGCTCAAACTGGCATAGAACATCCCTATGGTACGGTGTTGGCACCGCTGGACGGTTTCGAAACGGCGCTGCAAGCGTTCATTCACGCTGGTGGTCAGGGGGCGAACGTCACAGTACCTTTTAAAGAGCATGCCTACGAGGCTGCGTCTGAATTGAGCGAGCGTGCCTCGTTGGCCGGAGCGGTCAATACGCTCAAGGTGCTGCCGGACGGTGGGTTGCTGGGTGACAATACGGACGGGATCGGCCTGCTGACCGATCTGGAACGCCAAGGGCTGATCAAACCAAAGGATCGCATTTTGCTGGTGGGGGCGGGGGGCGCAGCACGGGGTGTGATCTTGCCGCTGTTGTCTTTTGGTTGTGAGATGACGATCACCAACCGCACTTTCAGTCGTGCGCAAATGCTGGCAGAAAGTTTTCAGCATCTCGGTGAAATCACCGCCTTGCCTCTGGATCAACTCGATCAACAACAGTTTGATTTAGTGATCAACGCTACGGCGTCCGGGATCAGCGGCGAGATCCCGGCATTGCCAGTTGGCACTATCACTGGCAACACGCGCTGTTATGACATGTTTTATCAGCAGGGGTTAACGCCGTTTCTGGCCTGGGCACAGCAACAGGGTGCTACAGAATATGCTGACGGATTAGGGATGCTGGTGGGGCAGGCCGCGCATGCGTTCCTGCTGTGGCACGGCGTGATGCCGGAGATAGAACCAGTACTGCGCCAACTGCGCCACGAGTTGGCGGCATAACCTTGTGCCCGTTCTCTTGCCAGGGAACGGGCGCTTGTCAGATGTCTTCAGACAAATATTCGTCTTTCCAACGTACATAGTTAGTAGAAGAGTAGAGTAGCCCTTCCAACTCAGCGGCAGTCAATGGCCTAATCTGACGTGCCGGACTTCCCATATAAAGATAACCGCTCGCCAGACGTTTACCCGGAGCCACCAGGCTGCCGGCGCCAATCATCACATCATCTTCTATTACTGCACCATCCAGCAGGATCGATCCCATCCCTACCAATACCCGGTTGCCTATGGCGCAGCCGTGCAGCATGGCTTTGTGGCCTACGGTCACGTCTTCCCCGATCAACAGCGGGTAACCTTCTGGGTTATGTTCGGACTTATGAGTCACGTGCAGCACGCTGCCATCCTGAATATTACTGCGCGGACCGATCTTTACCGCGTTGACATCGCCACGGATGGCAACCAGCGGCCAGATACTGACGTCATCGGCCAGCTCAACGTTGCCGATCACCACGCTGGAAGGGTCGATCATTACGCGTTGACCCAGTTTTGGAGAGTAATGAAGATAAGAACGCACTGCATCGGACATGGTAATAGCCTCACGTCGGGATCATATTTACCGGCAATACTAGACGTTGGCGGTGGAATTACAACCAACTGAAGCTACGGATCCTAAGGAAAATGGCGCTGATCGCGCAAGATCCGCCCGAAAGGGCTGAAAAGTGCGCAAACGAAAAGAAAAGATCAAAAAAGGGGTTGTGCAAAAAACTCGGATCCCTATAATGCGCCTCCATCGACACGGAACATGTGAACAACTTCACAGAGTCTCCGGGGTTCGAAGAGAAAAAATCCTGAAATTTAGGGGTTGACTCTGAAAGAGGAAAGCGTAATATACGCCACCTCGAGTTAGCAACCTAACTCACTGCTCTTTAACAATTTATCAGACAATCTGTGTGGGCACTCCACAAGACGATATCCAGAACCTTCGGGTTCAAAAAAATATCAAGTCTTGAAGAGTGACCAAGCAGTAATTCATTTAGTTGAATTATTACGAAAGTTAATTTTCGAGCATCGCTTCACGAGTTGAAGCAAATCAAGCTTTTAATTGAAGAGTTTGATCATGGCTCAGATTGAACGCTGGCGGCAGGCCTAACACATGCAAGTCGAGCGGTAGCACAGGGAGCTTGCTCCTGGGTGACGAGCGGCGGACGGGTGAGTAATGTCTGGGAAACTGCCTGATGGAGGGGGATAACTACTGGAAACGGTAGCTAATACCGCATAACGTCTACGGACCAAAGTGGGGGACCTTCGGGCCTCATGCCATCAGATGTGCCCAGATGGGATTAGCTAGTAGGTGGGGTAATGGCTCACCTAGGCGACGATCCCTAGCTGGTCTGAGAGGATGACCAGCCACACTGGAACTGAGACACGGTCCAGACTCCTACGGGAGGCAGCAGTGGGGAATATTGCACAATGGGCGCAAGCCTGATGCAGCCATGCCGCGTGTGTGAAGAAGGCCTTCGGGTTGTAAAGCACTTTCAGCGAGGAGGAAGGGTTCAGTGTTAATAGCACTGTTCATTGACGTTACTCGCAGAAGAAGCACCGGCTAACTCCGTGCCAGCAGCCGCGGTAATACGGAGGGTGCAAGCGTTAATCGGAATTACTGGGCGTAAAGCGCACGCAGGCGGTTTGTTAAGTCAGATGTGAAATCCCCGCGCTTAACGTGGGAACTGCATTTGAAACTGGCAAGCTAGAGTCTTGTAGAGGGGGGTAGAATTCCAGGTGTAGCGGTGAAATGCGTAGAGATCTGGAGGAATACCGGTGGCGAAGGCGGCCCCCTGGACAAAGACTGACGCTCAGGTGCGAAAGCGTGGGGAGCAAACAGGATTAGATACCCTGGTAGTCCACGCTGTAAACGATGTCGACTTGGAGGTTGTGCCCTTGAGGCGTGGCTTCCGGAGCTAACGCGTTAAGTCGACCGCCTGGGGAGTACGGCCGCAAGGTTAAAACTCAAATGAATTGACGGGGGCCCGCACAAGCGGTGGAGCATGTGGTTTAATTCGATGCAACGCGAAGAACCTTACCTACTCTTGACATCCAGAGAATTCGCTAGAGATAGCTTAGTGCCTTCGGGAACTCTGAGACAGGTGCTGCATGGCTGTCGTCAGCTCGTGTTGTGAAATGTTGGGTTAAGTCCCGCAACGAGCGCAACCCTTATCCTTTGTTGCCAGCACGTAATGGTGGGAACTCAAAGGAGACTGCCGGTGATAAACCGGAGGAAGGTGGGGATGACGTCAAGTCATCATGGCCCTTACGAGTAGGGCTACACACGTGCTACAATGGCGTATACAAAGAGAAGCGAACTCGCGAGAGCAAGCGGACCTCATAAAGTACGTCGTAGTCCGGATCGGAGTCTGCAACTCGACTCCGTGAAGTCGGAATCGCTAGTAATCGTAGATCAGAATGCTACGGTGAATACGTTCCCGGGCCTTGTACACACCGCCCGTCACACCATGGGAGTGGGTTGCAAAAGAAGTAGGTAGCTTAACCTTCGGGAGGGCGCTTACCACTTTGTGATTCATGACTGGGGTGAAGTCGTAACAAGGTAACCGTAGGGGAACCTGCGGTTGGATCACCTCCTTACCTAATGATATTGATTCGCGTGAAGTGCTCACACAGATTGTCTGATAGAAACGTAATGAGCAAAAGCGCTACCTGTTGATGTAATGAGTCACTGACTCATGCTGATACGAACCGATTAAGACAGTCAGTTTAATCGGATTTTCGTGTCCCCATCGTCTAGAGGCCTAGGACACTGCCCTTTCACGGCTGTAACAGGGGTTCGAATCCCCTTGGGGACGCCATCCGATAATGAGTGAAAGACATTATCACCGGTTCTTGGAACCGAAAACATCTTAAAGATGACTCTTGCGAGTCGTGTTTAAGATATTGCTCTTTAACAATCTGGAACAAGCTGAAAATTGAAACATGACAGCTGAAACTTATCCCTCCGTAGATGTATTGGGGTAAGGATTAACCTGTCATAGAGTCTCTCAAATGTAGCAGCACGATGTGTTCTCTGTTTACAGAAACACCTTCGGGTTGTGAGGTTAAGTGACTAAGCGTACACGGTGGATGCCTAGGCAGTCAGAGGCGATGAAGGGCGTGCTAATCTGCGATAAGCGTCGGTAAGGTGATATGAACCGTAATAACCGGCGATACCCGAATGGGGAAACCCAGTGCAATTCGTTGCACTATCGTTAAGTGAATACATAGCTTAACGAGGCGAACCGGGGGAACTGAAACATCTAAGTACCCCGAGGAAAAGAAATCAACCGAGATTCCCCCAGTAGCGGCGAGCGAACGGGGAGGAGCCCAGAACCTGAATCAGTTCTTGTGTTAGTGGAAGCGTCTGGAAAGTCGCACAGTAAAGGGTGATAGTCCCGTACACTAAAATGCATTAATTGTGAGTTCGATGAGTAGGGCGGGACACGTGACATCCTGTCTGAATATGGGGGGACCATCCTCCAAGGCTAAATACTCCTGACTGACCGATAGTGAACCAGTACCGTGAGGGAAAGGCGAAAAGAACCCCGGCGAGGGGAGTGAAATAGAACCTGAAACCGTGTACGTACAAGCAGTGGGAGCACCTTCGTGGTGTGACTGCGTACCTTTTGTATAATGGGTCAGCGACTTATATTTTGTAGCAAGGTTAACCGTATAGGGGAGCCGTAGGGAAACCGAGTCTTAACTGGGCGATTAGTTGCAAGGTATAGACCCGAAACCCGGTGATCTAGCCATGGGCAGGTTGAAGGTTGGGTAACACTAACTGGAGGACCGAACCGACTAATGTTGAAAAATTAGCGGATGACTTGTGGCTGGGGGTGAAAGGCCAATCAAACCGGGAGATAGCTGGTTCTCCCCGAAAGCTATTTAGGTAGCGCCTCGTGAACTCATCTTCGGGGGTAGAGCACTGTTTCGGCTAGGGGGCCATCCCGGCTTACCAAACCGATGCAAACTCCGAATACCGAAGAATGTTATCACGGGAGACACACGGCGGGTGCTAACGTCCGTCGTGAAGAGGGAAACAACCCAGACCGCCAGCTAAGGTCCCAAAGTCATGGTTAAGTGGGAAACGATGTGGGAAGGCATAGACAGCCAGGATGTTGGCTTAGAAGCAGCCATCATTTAAAGAAAGCGTAATAGCTCACTGGTCGAGTCGGCCTGCGCGGAAGATGTAACGGGGCTAAACCATGCACCGAAGCTGCGGCAGCGACGCTTAGGCGTTGTTGGGTAGGGGAGCGTTCTGTAAGCCGTTGAAGGTGGCCTGTGAGGGTTGCTGGAGGTATCAGAAGTGCGAATGCTGACATAAGTAACGATAAAGCGGGTGAAAAGCCCGCTCGCCGGAAGACCAAGGGTTCCTGTCCAACGTTAATCGGGGCAGGGTGAGTCGACCCCTAAGGCGAGGCCGAAAGGCGTAGTCGATGGGAAACAGGTTAATATTCCTGTACTCGGTGTTACTGCGAAGGGGGGACGGAGAAGGCTAGGCTAGCCGGGCGACGGTTGTCCCGGTTTAAGCGTGTAGGGGGAGTGACCTGGTAAATCCGGTTACTTATTAACCCTGAGGCGTGATGACGATGCACTACGGTGCAGAAGTAGTTGATGCCAAGCTTCCAGGAAAAGCCTCTAAGCATCAGGTAACACAGAATCGTACCCCAAACCGACACAGGTGGTCAGGTAGAGAATACCAAGGCGCTTGAGAGAACTCGGGTGAAGGAACTAGGCAAAATGGTGCCGTAACTTCGGGAGAAGGCACGCTGGCGCGTAGGTGAAGAGACTTGCTCTCGGAGCTGAAGCCAGTCGCAGATACCAGCTGGCTGCAACTGTTTAATAAAAACACAGCACTGTGCAAACACGAAAGTGGACGTATACGGTGTGACGCCTGCCCGGTGCTGGAAGGTTAATTGATGGGGTCAGCCGCAAGGCGAAGCTCTTGATCGAAGCCCCAGTAAACGGCGGCCGTAACTATAACGGTCCTAAGGTAGCGAAATTCCTTGTCGGGTAAGTTCCGACCTGCACGAATGGCGTAATGATGGCCAGGCTGTCTCCACCCGAGACTCAGTGAAATTGAACTCGCTGTGAAGATGCAGTGTACCCGCGGCAAGACGGAAAGACCCCGTGAACCTTTACTATAGCTTGACACTGAACATTGAGCCTTGATGTGTAGGATAGGTGGGAGGCTTTGAAGCGTGGACGCCAGTCTGCGTGGAGCCAACCTTGAAATACCACCCTTTAATGTTTGATGTTCTAACTCGGCCCCATAATCTGGGGTGAGGACAGTGTCTGGTGGGTAGTTTGACTGGGGCGGTCTCCTCCCAAAGAGTAACGGAGGAGCACGAAGGTTAGCTAATCACGGTCGGACATCGTGAGGTTAGTGCAAAGGCATAAGCTAGCTTGACTGCGAGAGTGACGGCTCGAGCAGGTACGAAAGTAGGTCTTAGTGATCCGGTGGTTCTGAATGGAAGGGCCATCGCTCAACGGATAAAAGGTACTCCGGGGATAACAGGCTGATACCGCCCAAGAGTTCATATCGACGGCGGTGTTTGGCACCTCGATGTCGGCTCATCACATCCTGGGGCTGAAGTAGGTCCCAAGGGTATGGCTGTTCGCCATTTAAAGTGGTACGCGAGCTGGGTTTAGAACGTCGTGAGACAGTTCGGTCCCTATCTGCCGTGGGCGTTGGAAGATTGAGAGGGGTTGCTCCTAGTACGAGAGGACCGGAGTGAACGCACCACTGGTGTTCGGGTTGTCATGCCAATGGCACTGCCCGGTAGCTAAGTGCGGAAAAGATAAGCGCTGAAAGCATCTAAGCGCGAAACTTGCCTCGAGATGAGTCTTCCCTGGGCCTTTAAGGTCCCTGAAGGAACGTTTAAGACTAAGACGTTGATAGGCTGGGTGTGTAAGTGCAGCGATGCATTGAGCTAACCAGTACTAATGATCCGTGAGGCTTAACCTTACAACACCAAAGGTGTTTTAGAGAGATTGTAGAGATTTTCAGCGAGTTCCGAGATTGGTTTCAATGGCTGCGAGAGTAGCGGTTGGAATGAAACAGAATTTGCCTGGCGGCAATAGCGCGGTGGTCCCACCTGACCCCATGCCGAACTCAGAAGTGAAACGCCGTAGCGCCGATGGTAGTGTGGGGTCTCCCCATGCGAGAGTAGGACACTGCCAGGCATCAAATTAGTGTGCTGATATGGCTCAGTTGGTAGAGCGCACCCTTGGTAAGGGTGAGGTCCCCAGTTCGACTCTGGGTATCAGCACCACTTTATTTAAAGTGGGTTTAGAAGTTCGGCAAAAAGAATTAAAAGAATTTGCTTGGCGGCAATAGCGCGGTGGTCCCACCTGACCCCATGCCGAACTCAGAAGTGAAACGCCGTAGCGCCGATGGTAGTGTGGGGTCTCCCCATGCGAGAGTAGGACACTGCCAAGCATCAAATAAAGCAACAAGCCCTACGTGAAAGCGTAGGGCTTTTTGTTTTATCTGCTGTATGTCGTTCTGCTCGAGCATGTGACTTAATACACCGCGATGTTAGTAATGTCTTCATAAGCCACATGAGGACACCCCCATGAAGAAGCGTTTTTCCGACGAACAGATCATCAGTATTCTCCGCGAGGCTGAAGCCGGGGTTTCTGCCCGTGAGCTCTGCCGCAAGCACGCCATTTCCGACGCCACCTTTTATACCTGGCGCAAGAAGTATGGCGGCATGGAAGTACCCGAGGTTAAGCGCCTGAAGTTGCTTGAGGAAGAGAACGCCAGACTCAAGAAGCTGCTTGCCGAAGCCATGCTGGATAAGGAGGCACTTCAGGTGGCACTGGGGCGAAAGTACTGACGACAGACCAGAAGCGGGAAGCCGTTGAGTTTATGTGTGATGCGATCGGTCTGTCGCAACGTCGTGCCTGCAAGCTTACAGGTTTGTCCCTGTCGACCTGCCGCTATGAGGCTCAGCGTCCGGCGGCTGATGCGCATTTATCAGGGCGCATCACTGAGCTGGCACTGGAGCGCAGGCGTTTTGGCTACCGCCGCATCTGGCAGTTACTGCGCCGTGAAGGCCTTCATGTTAATCATAAGCGCGTGTACCGCCTTTATCATCTGAGCGGGCTGGGCGTAAAACGCAGGCGACGTCGTAAAGGGCTGGCAACAGAACGTCTGCCTCTGCTCCGCCCAGCGGCGCCCAACCTGACCTGGTCGATGGATTTTGTCATGGACGCACTGGCCACCGGTCGCAGGATCAAGTGCCTGACCTGTGTGGACGACTTCACGAAGGAGTGTCTGACAATTACCATCGCATTCGGCATTTCAGGCGTTCAGGTCACGCGAATTCTGGACAGCATTGCACTGTTCCGGGGCTATCCGGCGACGATAAGAACTGACCAGGGGCCGGAGTTCACTTGCCGCGCACTGGATCAATGGGCTTTTGAGCATGGTGTTGAGTTGCGCTTAATCCAGCCGGGCAAGCCAACGCAGAACGGATTTATTGAGAGCTTTAACGGACGATTTCGCGATGAATGTCTGAATGAGCACTGGTTCAGCGATATCGTTCATGCAAGGAAAATCATTAATAACTGGCGGCAGGATTATAACGAGTGTCGTCCACATTCAGCACTGAATTATCAGACGCCATCAGAGTTTGCAGCACGGTGGCGGAATGGAAAATGTGAAGATAAACAAACCGACATTACTAACTAACGGTTGTATCTAATACTGGGGGCAGGTCACATGGGCATGCGAAAAGCCCGTCGGGAACGGGCTTTAACGCCGCTTGCGGCGGCCCCGAAGGGGTGAGTCTCAGGATGAGACGAATCGTGTAGGACACTGCCAAGCATCAATTAAGCCAAGAGGCCATCCGCAAGGATGGCCTTTTTGCTTTTTAGCGTCCAAAAATACGTTCAACCTCCCGTCATCGCCGCGATGAAACATTTTCACCTTTCCGTTGAACACTCGACATTACATCAAAAAACCGCTATCTTCGGGCATCTAGAAGTCTAAACGTTTAAACGGATGTGTGGGGATTAAGCAATGCCGATTCGTGTTCCTGATGAGTTACCTGCAGTAAGTTTCTTGCGCAATGAGAATGTCTTTGTGATGACATCCTCACGGGCAAAAACACAGGAAATCAGGCCGTTGAAAGTGCTGATCCTTAACCTGATGCCGAAGAAGATCGAGACGGAAAACCAGTTTTTACGTCTGCTTTCTAACTCGTCTTTGCAAATCGATATCCAGTTGCTGCGTATCGACAGCCGCGAGTCAAAGAACACGCCGGCGGAGCATCTGAACAACTTTTACTGTGATTTTGAAGACATCCAGGATCAGAACTTTGATGGTCTGATCGTGACGGGGGCACCGCTAGGGTTGGTTGATTTCTGCGACGTTGCTTACTGGCCGCAGATTGAACGCGTAATAGATTGGGCCAAGAATCACGTGACCTCCACGCTATTTGTCTGTTGGGCCGTGCAGGCCGCTTTGAATATCCTGTATGGCATCCCGAAGATGACGCGTGAAGTGAAACTCTCTGGCGTTTACCAGCACCAAACCTTGCAGCAGCATGCCTTGCTGACGCGTGGTTTTGATGAGACCTTCCTGGCACCCCATTCACGCTATGCGGATTTCCCTACCGAGATTATTCGGCAGTACACGGATCTGGATATCCTGGCCGAGTCGGAGCAAACCGGGGCCTATTTGTTCGCCAGCAAGGATAAACGGCTGGCGTTCGTGACTGGGCACCCAGAGTATGATGCGCTGACGCTCGCCGGTGAGTACTGTCGCGATAACGAAGCAGGTCTCAACCCGGTAGTGCCGCTCAATTACTTCCCCGACGATAACCCCGAACTTACCCCCAAAGCGACCTGGCGCAGCCATGGCCACCTGTTGTTCGCCAACTGGCTTAACTACTACGTTTACCAGATCACACCTTACGATCTGCGTCATATGAACCCGACCCTGGAATAACATTTTTTGCTTTAACCGGCGGCTGAATCGAGGCCGCCGGCACTCCTCTCCCAGCGCTTTTCCCCTTATTTATCTGCCATTCTTACTAAAACTCATTATCTAACAAACACTTGATATAACCATCGACAAGAAATGGAACCGGTTTCCTTACCCTCTGGTATTGTTATTTTTAATAACCAATTGATAATAAAAGGTTAATAAAATATTTAATAATAAAATGGAAATCGTTTTTGATTTTTATTTTTAGTTGAGTATTCTTAGATCCAGCGAGATGAGATCTGACCAGTTGAGGATCATTTTATTCATCCTGATCCGCACTGATTTCTGATGAAGATGTGCCCGCCTGACTTGCAGCTGCGGTGCACAATGATGCGAAGGAGCAAGACAATGACGCAACAGATAGCAGGCACGGAGTTAACGTTTACGCAGGGTTTTACCGCTGCTGAACGGCAGGTGTTGACGGATGACGCGGTCGAATTCCTGGCGGATCTGGTGAGTAAATTTACTCCGCAGCGCAATAAGCTTTTGGCTGCGCGTGCCTGTTGGCAGCAGAAGATCGATCAGGGCGAACTCCCAGACTTTATTTCGGAAACTGATTCCATTCGAAATGGAGAGTGGAAGATCCGCGGCATACCCGAGGATCTGCGCGACCGTCGGGTCGAAATCACCGGGCCGGTTGAACGCAAAATGGTGATCAATGCCCTGAATGCCAATGTGAAGGTGTTTATGGCGGATTTCGAAGATTCACTGGCGCCGAGCTGGGACAAAGTGATCGATGGGCAAATCAACCTGCATGATGCAGTGAATGGCACCATTTCTTACACTAATGAAGCCGGCAAGATTTATCAGTTGAAGCCTAATCCAGCGGTATTGATAGCGCGCGTACGTGGCCTGCATTTGCCGGAGAAACACGTGCAGTGGCAAGGCGAAGCGATCCCTGGCGGTCTGTTCGATTTCGCACTGTATTTCTTCCACAACTACCGTCAATTGCTGGCAAAAGGCAGCGGCCCTTATTTCTACCTGCCGAAAACCCAATCCTGGCAGGAAGCCGCCTGGTGGAGTGAAGTATTCAGCTTTGCCGAGGATCGTTTCTCCCTGCCGCGCGGCACCATCAAGGCCACGGTATTGATCGAAACGCTACCGGCGGTATTCCAGATGGACGAGATCCTTTACCACCTGCGCGATCATATCGTCGGGTTGAACTGCGGCCGTTGGGATTACATCTTCAGCTATATCAAAACGCTGAAAAACCACGCTGACCGGGTCCTGCCGGATCGCCAGTCGGTCACGATGGACAAGTCGTTCCTCAGTGCCTACTCCCGGTTGCTGATCAAGACCTGCCATAAGCGAGGCGCTTTTGCCATGGGGGGCATGGCCGCGTTTATCCCTAGCAAAGACGCCGAGAAAAATGCCTGGGTATTGAACAAGGTACGGGCGGATAAAGAGCTGGAGGCCAATAACGGCCATGATGGCACCTGGGTGGCGCATCCGGGGCTGGCAGATACCGTCATGGAAGTGTTCAGCAAAGTGCTCGGCGAACGCCGTAATCAGCTGGAAGTCCTGCGTGAAAACGATGCGCTGATCAGCGCCGCGCAACTGCTGGAACCCTGTGATGGCGAACGGACCGAAGCCGGCATGCGCGCCAATATTCGCGTGGCGGTGCAATACATCGAGGCCTGGATCTCCGGCAATGGCTGCGTACCGATTTACGGCCTGATGGAAGATGCGGCGACGGCGGAAATATCCCGTACCTCAATCTGGCAGTGGATCCATCACCAAAAGAGCCTGAGTGATGGCCAGTTGGTCACCAAGACGCTGTTCCGCCAGATGCTGAAAGAAGAGATGTTGGTGGTACGTGAAGAATTGGGTGAGGCGCGCTTTAACGCTGGCCGTTTCGAAGAAGCTGCGCGCCTGATGGAACGTATCACTACGCAAGACGAATTAATCGATTTTCTGACCTTACCCGGCTATGAGCTTCTGGCCTGAACCTGTTCCTGACCATTAACCCTACATTATTGAAAAGGATAAAAATTATGTCTACCTCTCGTGCTCAACAGATTCAACAACTGGAACAGGAATGGAAATCGGCTCGCTGGGAAGGCATCACGCGCCCATACAGCGCTGAAGACGTGATTAATTTGCGCGGCTCGGTCAATCCGGTCTGCACGCTGGCACAAAACGGTGCCGCCAAGCTGTGGGAACTGCTGCACGGTAAATCACGCAAAGGCTATGTCAACAGCCTGGGTGCGCTGACTGGCGGGCAGGCATTGCAGCAGGCCAAAGCCGGCATTGAGGCGATTTATCTGTCTGGCTGGCAGGTCGCTGCGGATGCCAACACCGCGTCGGCCATGTATCCGGACCAGTCGCTGTACCCGGTTGATTCCGTGCCGGCGGTGGTTAAACGTATCAACAATACTTTCCGCCGTGCCGATCAGATCCAGTGGGCCAATAAAATTGAACCGGGCAGTAAGGGTTACACCGACTACTTCCTGCCGATTGTCGCCGATGCCGAAGCCGGTTTTGGCGGCGTGCTGAATGCCTTTGAGCTGATGAAAGCCATGATTGAGGCCGGCGCTGCCGGGGTGCATTTCGAAGACCAATTGGCGGCGGTGAAAAAGTGCGGCCATATGGGCGGTAAAGTGCTGGTACCAACCCAGGAAGCGATTCAGAAGCTGGTAGCCGCCCGTTTAGCTGCAGACGTGCTCGGTGTGCCAACGCTGGTCATCGCACGTACCGACGCCGATGCGGCTGATTTGCTGACGTCAGACTGCGATCCATACGACAGCGAGTTTGTCTCCGGCGAACGTACAGCGGAAGGTTTCTTCCGTACCCATGCCGGCATTGAGCAAGCGATCAGCCGTGGCCTGGCGTATTGCCCTTACGCTGACTTGGTGTGGTGCGAAACCTCCACGCCGGATCTGCAGGCAGCCAAGCGTTTCGCTGATGCCATTCACGCCAAATTCCCAGGCAAACTGCTGGCATACAACTGTTCACCGTCGTTCAACTGGAAAAAGAACCTGGACGATCAGACGATTGCCCGCTTCCAGGAGGAACTGTCGGCGATGGGATACAAGTACCAGTTCATCACGCTGGCGGGCATCCACAGCATGTGGTTCAACATGTTTGACCTGGCGCACGCTTATGCACAGGGCGAGGGCATGAAGCACTACGTCGAGAAGGTACAGAAACCGGAATTCGATGCCGTTTCACGCGGTTACACCTTCGCATCGCACCAGCAGGAAGTAGGTACCGGCTATTTCGACAAGGTCACTACCATCATTCAGGGCGGTGCTTCTTCGGTAACGGCACTGACCGGTTCGACGGAAGAACAGCAGTTCTGAGGCGGCAACGCTGAAAAAACCTAACCCAGAGCCTGCATATGCGGGCTCTATTTTCTGGCGGGAGGTAAGGATGGCGGCGAAACTGGAGCTGTTGATCGCACAGACGATACTGCAGGGTTTTGATGCGCAATATGGCCGCTTCCTTGAGGTGACCGCCGGTGCGCAGCAGCGTTTTGAGCGAGCAGACTGGCCGGCGGTGCAACAGGCGATGAAAAAGCGTATTCACCTGTATGACCATCACGTCGGTTTGGTGGTGGAGCAACTGAAGTGCATCACGGGGCAAAAGTCCTTTGATGCGGATTTCCCCAGCCGGGTGAAGGCGGTGTACACCGACCTGTTGCCGGAGTACCCACGCTTTGAGATCGCCGAAAGCTTCTTTAATTCGGTTTACTGCCGCCTGTTCAAACACCGGGATCTAACGCCGGAAAAGCTGTTTGTTTTCAGCTCCCAACCCGAGGGACGCTTTCGCGATATCCCGCGTCCGCTGTCGCGCAATTTCACTGCTGGCGGTGATGTATCGGCGATGCTGTACAACCTGCTGACGGATTTACCCCTGCGGCTACCTTGGGAAAACTTGTCGCGTGATATTGATTACATCACGCTGGCGTTGCAACAGAGCTTTAGCGCGCAGCAGCTGGCTGGGGCGACGTTCCAGATTGCCAATGAGCTCTTTTACCGTAACAAGGCTGCCTGGCTGGTAGGTAAGCTGCGGGTGGCGGATACGGTCTATCCTTTCCTGCTGCCGATCCATCACAGTGATTCCGGTGCCTTGTTTATCGATACCTGCCTGACCAGTAAGGCCGAGGCCAGTATCGTCTTCGGTTTCGCACGTTCTTACTTTATGGTTTACGCACCGCTTCCGGCAGCGATGGTCGAGTGGCTGCGAGAAATACTGCCGGGCAAAACCACCGCCGAACTGTATATGGCGATTGGCTGCCAGAAGCACGGTAAAACGGAATGTTACCGTGAATACCTGACGTTTATGGCTGGCTCGCAGGAGCAGTTCATCATCGCGCCGGGGGTGAAAGGCATGGTGATGCTGGTGTTTACCCTGCCGTCGTTCGATCGGGTGTTCAAGGTGATCAAAGACGAGTTCGCACCGCAAAAAGAGGTGACGCAGGCGCAGGTGATGGCCTGTTACCAGTTGGTGAAAGAACACGACCGCGTGGGGCGCATGGCGGATACCCAAGAGTACGAGAATTTTGTCGTCGACAAGGCGCGCCTCAGCCCGGAGCTTTTGGCTGAATTGCAGCGTGAAGTGCCGGACAAGCTGGAGGATCTGGGCGATCGCATCGTGATCAAGCACCTGTATATGGAACGGCGCATGACGCCGCTGAACCTGTATCTGGAGCAGGCCAATGAGCAGCAGATGCGCGACGCTATCGAAGAGTATGGCAATGCGATCAAACAACTGGCCGCCGCCAATATTTTCCCCGGCGACATGCTATTCAAGAACTTCGGCGTGACCCGGCACGGGCGGGTGGTGTTCTACGATTACGATGAAATTTGCTATATGACCGAGGTGAACTTCCGCGATATTCCACCGCCGCGTTACCCGGAAGATGAACTGGCCAGCGAGCCGTGGTACAGCGTGTCGGCGAACGATGTATTCCCGGAGGAGTTCAGGCATTTTCTGTGTGGCGATCGGCGCATTCGGCAGGTGTTTGAAGAGTTGCACAGCGACCTGTTCGAAGCCGATTACTGGCGCGGGTTGCAGCAGCGCATTCGCGACGGGCATGTGGAGGATGTCTTCGCTTACCGCAAGAAACGGCGTTTTAGCCAGCGCAGCGGGGTGGCGCTGCCTGCTACCTCGGCAGCGACGTAAGGGCGCGGCACGCCGCGCCCGATAGCATTAAGCTTTTGCACCCGCAACGGCGGCACGCGCCAATTCAGTGATGCGTGCGTAGTCGCCGCTTTCCAGCGCATCCGCCGGCACCAGCCAGGAGCCGCCGATGCACAGCACGCTTTTCAGCGCCAGATAGTCACGGTAGTTGCCCGGTGAAATACCGCCGGTCGGGCAGAAACGTACCTGCGGGAACGGGCCGCCGATCGCCTGCAGTGCTTTCACGCCGCCGTTGGCTTCCGCCGGGAAGAATTTAAACTCACGCAGCCCATGATCCATGCCCAACATCAGTTCAGACACGGTGCTGATACCCGGAATTAACGGGATTGAACCAGCAGTGGCCGCTTGCAGCAGATCGGCAGTCAGGCCCGGGCTGATGGCGAATTGCGCCCCGGCATCGGTCACTTCCTGCAGCTGCTGCGGGTTGATGACGGTACCGGCGCCGATGATGGCATCAGGCACTTCTTTGGCAATAGCACGGATCGCGTCCATGGCGCAGGCGGTGCGCAGGGTGACTTCCAATACCCGGACGCCACCAGCCACCAGGGCTTTCGCCAGCGGGATCGCGTGTTCCAATTTGTTGATGACGATCACCGGGACTACCGGGCCGGCCATCAGGATCTGCTCTGCGCTGGTTTTCCAATTGTTCATTAAGGGTTCTCTCCAGTTATAGCCGTCGCCTTCGGGCTGCCCGGCCATGCTATCGGTTAAAATTTAATGCAGCAGGCGCCCTGTTCGGCACCGGAAAGCTGGCTGCGTAATGCGCCGAACAGTTCACGGCCGCAGCCGATATGTTCGGCGCTCAGGTCCGGTTGGTAAGGCGCTCGCTGGGCCAGAATGTCGGCATCGACCAGTAATGCCAATTCACCGGTGCGGCCGTTTACGCGGATCACATCGCCGTCCTGCACCTTGGCCAGCATGCCGCCGGTATAGGCTTCCGGGGTCACGTGGATAGCGGAAGGGACCTTGCCGGAGGCGCCTGACAGGCGGCCATCGGTGACCAGCGCGACTTTAAATCCGCGGTCCATCAGCACGCCCAGCGGTGGCATCAGCTTGTGCAGTTCGGGCATGCCATTGGCCTGCGGCCCCTGGAAGCGAACCACCACCACGCAATCGCGATCCAGCTTGCCGGCTTCAAATGCCGGCACGATGTCATGCTGGCTGTCAAATATCACCGCCGGCGCTTCGATAATCTGATTGTCGGCCGGCACCGCCGAGGTTTTCATCACCGCACGACCGAGGTTGCCTGCCAAAACCTTGGTGCCGCCATGATGTTCGAAAGGCTCCGCCACGCTGGCGATAACCTGGGTATCGAGCGAGCTTTCCGCGCCCTCACGCCAGGCCAACTGACCGTTATCCAGCCACGGCTCCTGGGTATAACGCGTCAGGCCAAAACCGGCCACGGTGTGTACGTCTTCGTGCAGCAGGCCGTGCTTTAGCAGTTCGCGCACCACCAGGGCGACGCCGCCAGATGCCTGGAACTGATTGATGTCCGCCGGGCCGTTCGGGTAGATACGGCACAGCAGCGGTACGGCGTCCGACAGTTCGGAGAAGTCGTCCCAGTTGATGATGATGCCGGCGGCGCGCGCCATCGCCACCATATGCATGGTCAGATTGGTGGAGCCGCCGGTGGCCAGCAGCGCAACGATGCCGTTAACCACCACCTTTTCATCCACCAGTTTGCCGATTGGCAGATAGTTGCCGGCGGTTTCGGTCAGGCGAGTGACCTGGCGTGCGGCAGCGTCGGTCAACGCATCGCGCAAAGGGGTGTCCGGGTGAACGAAGGAGGATCCCGGCAGGTGCAACCCCATCACTTCCATTACCATCTGGTTGGTGTTGGCGGTGCCGTAGAAGGTGCAGGTGCCGATGCCGTGATAAGAAGCGGCTTCGGCCTCCAACAGCGCCAGTCGATCGGCTTTGCCTTCGGCGTACAGCTGACGCACGCGCACTTTCTCTTTGTTCGGTAAGCCGCTGCTCATCGGGCCAGCAGGCACAAACAGCGACGGCAAATGGCCAAATGACAGGGCGGACATCACCAGACCCGGCACGATTTTGTCGCAGATGCCGAGGAACAGCGCGCCGTCGAACATATTGTGCGAGAGGCCGATGGCCGAGGACATGGCGATCACGTCGCGGCTCATCAGCGACAGCTCCATACCATCCTGCCCCTGGGTCACGCCATCACACATCGCCGGTACGCCTCCGGCTACCTGACCGACCGCGCCCACGGCATGCAACGCCTGTTTCAGCCGTTGGGGATAGTTTTCGTAGGGCTGGTGGGCAGACAACATATCGTTATAAGCGGTGATGATGGCGATATCACTGCGCACCATGTTTTTCAGTGCGGTTTTGTCGTCCGGCTGACAGGCGGCAAAACCGTGCGCCAGATTACCGCAGGCCAGTTGTGCGCGGTGCACGGTTTGGGAACGCGCCGCTTCAATGCGTGCCAGATAGGCGGCGCGGCTCTGTTTGGAACGGTCGATGATGCGTTGCGTGACACGGGATAGGGTGGGATTAAGCATACCTTCCTCACATGGCTATTGTTATAGACGCCGCCTGTGGCGGTGCCCCCGGTGGAATATTGCGGCCCTGATGTGCAAAGACCGGGGGCGGTGTTATGTCGTTATCGTGATTTAAAACAGGGTGAAAGCGATCATGCCGATGATGCCACCCACGCTGCCAAGGATGGTTTCCATCACCGTCCAGGTTTTTAGCGTTTGCAGCTCATTGGCGCCGGTAAATTTGCCGAACAGCCAGAAACCGGCATCGTTGACGTGGCTGAGCACGATAGACCCCCCGGCAATACAGATAGCCAGCGCGGCCAGCTGCCCACCGCCGAGCCCCAACTGGCTGGTCACCGGCAGGACCAGGCCAACGGTGGTCAGGCAGGCAACGGTGGCGGAGCCTTGGATCACGCGTACCATAGCGGATAATGCAAAGGCGGCTACGGCGATCGGCAAACCGGTGCCAATCATGGCGTCACCCAGTGCCGGACCTACGCCGGAATCCACCAGGATTTGTTTGAATACGCCGCCTGCACCGGTCATCAGCAGGATGATCCCGGCGGGCTGCACTGCAGCCGAACAGATGGCCAGCGTTTGTTCGTTGGTCATGCCGCGCGGTTTTGCCAGCCCATAAATCACGATCAGGCAGGCGATTAAAATGGCGGTGAACGGATGGCCAATAAACTCCAGCCACTGCTGCAACTGAGAACCTGGCGTGACCAGACGTGCACCAATGGTTTTCATGCCGACCAGCACCAGTGGGCAGAGTACCAGCGCCAGGCTAAAGCCAAATGACGGCAGGTTGCCTTTGTTGAGTGTCGGTTCGTTTTCGTCTGCCGGCATTGGCCAGTTAACGAAGCGGCTAATAAAGCTGCCGTACAATGGGCCTGCAATCAGCATGCCGAGGACGGCGGCGACCAGGCCGATGGCGATCATCCAGCCGAAGTCGGCTTTCATTTGCGCCGCCAGCAGCATTGGGACCGGCCCCGGCAGCAGGAAGGATGCTGCGGCAGCGACGCCGGCGAACAAGGGAATGGCCAGCTTGACGATATTGCCGTCGGTGCGACGTGCGACGGCAAACACGATGCCGATCAGCAGTACCACCGCCACGTCAAAGAACAGCGGCAAGGCGCAGATCAACCCGGCGATACCGAGCGCGTAATGGGCTTTACTTTGGCCGAAACGTTTCAGCAAATGTGCCGCAATTTGATCGAGTGCGCCGACCTCATGCAGTATCTTGCCGAACATGGCGCCCAGCGCCACGACGATCGCCAGAAAACCCAGCGTATCGCCCATGCCTTTTTGCATGGTATCGGCGATGCGGTCCAACGGCATGCCGGAAAAAATACCGGCAGCGATAGACACCAACATTAACGCGACGAAGGCATGCATGCGTGCCTTCATCACCAGAAACAGCAGTAATAGAACCGAGCCGACTGCGGTACCGACCAGCGTTACAGTATTCACGCGCACACGTCCTGTGGCAGGAAACTCTGGATATGTCGCACGGTATCGGCGATGACGGCTTCCAGCGGCTGGTTGATATCTACGGACATAACGTCACTTTCGTCCGCGCCCGGTTGCTCCAGCGCCGCAAACTGCGTTACCAGCATCTGTGGCTTGAAGAAGTGTCCGTTACGCGCAGCCAGGCGGGCTTCGATCACCGGAAAATCGCCGTGCAGATAGATGAACGACAGGTTGCCGTTACCGGCGCGCAGGCGATCGCGGTAGTGCTTTTTTAGCGCCGAACAGACAATGACCGAAACAGTATTGGTGCGTTGCATCGCAAAGGCAGCATCGTTGAGGGCGGCCAGCCATGGGGCGCGATCGTCATCGTTCAGCGGTTCACCGGCGGCCATTTTCAGGATATTGCTGCGCGGGTGCAGAAAGTCACCGTCAAGGAACCCGGCAGACAGTTGGCGGGCCGCTGCGGCGGCCACGGCGGACTTGCCGCTGCCGGAAACGCCCATAATGACGTAAATACGGTTTTGATTATTGGTCATGGCTTAGCTCCAAAACGACAAGTGGCGTTACCTTGCATTATTTGTTACCGGTAACATGTTATCGGTAACATTGTCGAAGGAAGTTTAACCAGTTGCAATGGGCTTCCGTTGGCAAAGTCATTATTTGTGATCGGCTTCAACTATTTCAGGCTGTCATCCAGACATGAAACCTCGTTGAAGTTGAGCTGTGAGCATGCGTCACGATGGGGATAATCGTCATGGAGAAAGGCTTGCGCAGCGACACTCTCTGCGCAAACCTGGGCATTTTTACGATGATGATTTTCGTCTGATGCGCCGGGTAATCAGCGCTGACGTTTATTTACTGCCTTGTTTTTGCGCTAACAGACGATCGACTTCCAGCTTGGCTTCGCGGAATTGTTTTTGATATTCGGGGCTGGCCTGGAGGCGAGCGAAAGCGCCGGCAGCAAGGAAACGACCCGCGTTGACATCACTTTCCCAATGTACGCCGCAGATCAGGCGACTACGACCAAACTCATAGCCTTTTTTCATTAACGGGGTTGCCAGCTGTGGCTCCATAGCGGTTAACGTCATGGCCCACATCATCCCGGTGACGGCATGACCGGAGGGATAAGAGCCGCCGTCGTTACTTAACGCGCTATGTTCCTTGGGCGTGCAACTGTCGATACGTAATGCCGAGTAGGGCCGAATCCGACTAAACGCTTTTTTGGTGTCATTGGAGGCGTAACCTGCATCGGTAAAAACACGGCTGAGGAGCAGGTGCAAATGAGGCGTATTTTTACGTGAAATAGTGATGCCCAGCGCCGGTGAAAATGCGCTGCCAATATGGTTGAAGGAGAGCTTGGCATCTTCGATCGCCAACTGGCCGCGTGGCGTATCGCGCAGCTGTCGTAATTCATGGAACGTTTCAATATCGCTTTTTGCTGCTGCGGAATGCTCTTTTGGCGGCGGCGGCAGAATTTTTGCGCCGTCAGGATAATCTGCCGGTGTCAGATAACCATTAATCCAACCTTTGATATAAGGGGAAAAACCCACGTTCGGGTAACCGATATCGCTATAATCGGTGCGCCAGGTTTCAGCAGGATCGTTATTGGGTGCGGTATCGTTGTTTGCGTGGGCCGCCGATAAAAATGCCGTAGAACCCAACAGTAATGCTAATACTGCAAAGCACTTTGAGCGGGTTGTGTTTTGATTATTCTCTATTTTCATTATTATTTCCCTGTGTTTTTATTGCGACTTTAGTCAGACATTCCGTTTAAAACATTCGGTTAATTAACGACGAACAACCCTAAAAAATACAAAATGTTCAGTAAAATACCGCATATTATGGTCGCCACTACCGGGGCGGCAATTTTCAATATAGGACGCCCCAGCGCTTCATTAAGGAAGTACAGGGCAGCGGTGATGCTAAAGCCGGTATAGCCCGCCATCTTGATAGAGGCGAAAATAGCGCCGATCAGCAAAGCAAATTCCATCAGCATGTTCATCGCATTGCGGATACTGTCTGAGGCATTACGAACCGAGGGATAGTTGCTTAACCAACGGCCGATAGTCCGCAACAACAGCACTTCCAACGTGATGGTCAGGGCACCTAAAATGGCCGCTAACCAGGGCGAGGGGGCCAGATAACCGACGGTAAAGACGAAGGTAAAACCGGCGACGGCGTACACCCCAGTGGCTAGCGCGGTGGTGGCGATGAGCGGAATAAAGCCCAAACCACGCATAAACTCAGCCAGCGCAGCTTGATTGACCAACGCAGCGGATTCTTCCGGAGATACGCCGGGGGCCCAGGCTTTTGCCAGCGTATAGATCGAAACCTCAGACCCTCCAAACAGCTTAAGGCTGGCAACCGTCGAGATTAGCGCACCGGTAATGGCGAGCAGCGGCAGATTCTTGATAATGCGAGAGGTTCTCTCCTCGAAAACAGAGGTGCCATGGTTTACTTCATGATGCTTGCGCTGTGAGATATCACGAAATATCGCAATCCCCAGCAGCATCACCATACCGACGAATATCTCAATCGACTCTGGAAAGAGTGAAGGATAAAAGCGCACGACAATGACGCGCGACATCAGTACGGCGACGGCGGCCAGCAGGCTATGGCGCCAGCCGAATTGATAGAAAATAGCCACCAGTGGGAACAGCGCGAAGGCCGAAATCACCGGGCTGGAAAGCTCGCCCAGTGAACCGAGGATATCCACGGGAAGCGCGGTCAGCAGGGTATTGATCGGCACCAAACTGGTCAGCACCAATACTCCCCAGGCCATGCCTAAAGCGAAAGCCAGGTAGCTGTTAAAGGCCAGTACGCCGATGATGTCGGTGGGTAAAAACAGCAACCAACTGTTCAACAGCCCGGTTGAGAGGGTAAAGGAGATCCCGACGGATGCGACGAAGCCGATGCTCAAACCAAATGCAATGCTGCCGGCTTCACGGCGATTCATATTCCCTTCGACCAGTTGCGGCAGAATCGGACGAATACCGTCGTGAAATACGGCAACGGAACGATGAGAAAGCAGCGAGGTCATTCCCGTTAGCAAAGCGACAATAACAATATGCAAATACTGCTCCATGGATACCCCCTTAATTCAAATGACCCATCAGCATCGGGATGGCATGTTCAACATGTTCCACCGAAAGGCCAAAGGCCACTTTGCCTTCGTTGACCCATTTTATTATTTGTTCTTCTTTTGCCTGTATTCCCGGTTTGGCAATGGTGCAGCAGCGGTTATAACCGATAATCGCAATAGCGATGGATAACGCTGCACCGGCGCCGGTATTACAGGCGCCAATAAAGTAATCCAGTTCGCCACTTTTGACTTTACTGGCCGCTTCCATGTCATTTTGAATAAAGCACTCAAATTTACCGGGGGCGGCTGATTCGATAGCTTGTTTAATTTGCTCGCGTTGTAAACCTGCAATACCGATCTTTTTCATTATTCTTGTCCTCTGAAGAAAGTGTTTGGATTGGTGCACAGCATATGGTCAATATCTTGTTGTGATATCCCAGCTTGCAGCAGCATGGGGACGAATCCATCAATGAGATAACTGAATCCCAGACCGCCATTTGCGGCCAGGTGGGAACGTCGGGTGATATCCATGGAAAGCATTACCTGGCTCAATAGTCCGCGTTGAGAAAGTGCCAGCAATGTCACCACGCGCTTTTCGTCCGGGTAGTAATCGTTTTTGCCGATAGTGTCGAATTGAATAAAAGCGCCGGTTTCAGTAATCCTCAGCAAGGTGTCCAACTGATCGCGTAAATCGCAGTGGCCAATAACAATACGTTCGGCGGATACACCATGGCGCATTAATAGCTGCAACTGCTCCAATCCCATGGTGCTGAAACTGGTATGCGTAGAGATGGGTTTTCCGGTGGCTAAATGTGCCAGGGCAGCAGCATGGAATACTTTCTCTTCCGTTGGGGTAATGGTGCCTTCGCTGCTGCCAATTTCTGCAATTACGCTGGCGCGAAGCGTTGTGCCGTCAATGCCGTGCTCAATCTCGTCGATCATTTCTTGCGCCAACTGCTGCGCGCTGCGCTGAGCGACATGTGGCGGATAGAAATCCTGTTGGTAGTAACCGGTTGATGCCAGGATGTTTATGCCGGTTTCTTGCATCAAATCCAGCATAAATTGAGGATTACGCCCCATATAGCGGTTCGTGACCTCAACCAGGTTCAATACGCCTTTATTGACCAGCGTTTTCATTTCATCCACGAGGAGTGCGTAACAATCCAATCGGCAATCAATATTCTGTTTGAACGGCGACAGATCAATATGCAGATGTTCGTGCGCATAGGTATAGCCACGTCGATCAAATTGCGATGAAGGATTCATGGTTGTCCCTTATTCATTTGCGGGAAGAACGAATGGCCGTTTTGAGGTGCCGGAGCGCCAAATGCGTCGCAGACCGTAGCCCCGACATCAGCCAGGGTTGAGCGTTCGCCCAAATAGACGCCTTGAACGCCGGGGCGCCAGAAGAGTAATGGCACTTTTTCTCGGGTATGGCGCGAGTGACCAATCGTCGGGTCATTTCCATGGTCGGCCATCACCACCAGGGCGTCGTCTTGACCGAGTCGAGCCAGTAATTGCGCCAGGTAACCGTCAACGACTTGTAATCGCTCAGCGTAGCGATCGCTGTTTTCGGCATGGCCGGCCAGATCTGTTTCCTGGATATTGGTGCAGATAAAGGCCTGTCCCGGCAGTTCGACCGCCTGCAAGGTCAATTGCATGATCTCTTCCGAATCTGAAATGCCCTGATAATTTGTTCCGTGAGGATTGATGACGATATCTGCGACTTTGCCGATTAACACCGTGGGCACGCCTGATGAGTGCAAACTGGCGGCGGTTTGCTGGCTTGCATCGACGCCATAACCGAGATGGACAACGGTAAAGCCATGGCCATAGACGCCTGACTTGGGGGCATTGATCCCGACATAGCGCTTTGCGCGGGTTTCGGCGGCATTGTGCAAAGCGGCATTACTGCCAATGTTGCCGCCAAAGACAATCACCCGGCCGACGTGAACCTGGCTGCGAACGATGTCACCAATGGTGCGAACGGTGGCGAAATCAATGGCATCCAAATTGGCAGTCACATTATAAACCTGGCCGGGATCGGTCTCGAGGTTATCGCCGATGGCGACGCATCCGTTAATTCGCAGGTAGCATAAACCATCCTCGACCGCGACACGTTCAACCTGGTACCCGGCCTTATTGAGCGCCGAAGCCACCTGTTCCCTGACCTGAGAAAAGGGCATCAATAACGGGATGTCAGGGCGAGTGCCCATGATTTCCTGATGCCCCATAAAGGAGTCGGCCCCCTGATGCTGCAAATTTGCGTTGCCGTAGTTTGCCGCCGGATTGGGGTGCATGACATTGTCTGGCTGATATCCCAAAGCGTTAATCAGGCCCAGCTTCTCTAATGTCGGCAGCCGTAGCAGGCCGTATTTTTGCAAGATGTGGCCGCAGGTATTGGCCCCAATATCAAGAGGGCGCTGGTGGGCGACATCGTCCATGGCGCCGATACCGAAGCCATCTAAAACAATAACCACAAATTTTTTCACCGGGCATCTCCTGAATGGCTGAGTCTGTTACCTTGGCTGTCGAATACCCCGGCAAGCTGCGGGGCACCCCGCGAAATACCGCACACCATGGCGACGTCGCTGCGGGTAACGAAAATTTGTGTGCGAAAACACATGATGACTACGCTACCAATAGGGAAGGTCCCGCGTAGCCCCAGGTAATAATCAATACTGTGGTCCTCCGGCGGCACCACTTCGGTTTGGCTCATCTGACCATCAGGGGTGAACACCAGCGCGTGTTGGACGTGGCTGCGGCGATAGTGCCCGCCGCCATAACAAAAACTGAGCTCTTTATAATGATGAGATATTTCAGTCAGATATAGCATTGCCAGGCGTTCTGGCTCAGTACCAAAAACGTTCGCCGGGAAGGTTCCTGTGAATGCGTGCCCCGGCTCAATGTGGGTCACGCCAAGCTGTGCGAGCATCGGCAACGACGAGCAGCTATTGGCGGAGGGGGCATTGATTTGGCATATCTGGAAGCCGGCCTGACGCAGGCGAGCCACAGCTTCAATCAGGGTGGCAAAGTTGGGGGTTGTCTGTGGGATATCGCCGGCCTTGTGGCTAAGCAGGCAAGGGAAATGGGTGACGCCGACCACCTGTACATGCCCCAGCTGTGCTATTTGTCTGGCGGCGGCCACGACATCATCAAGCAGAAAGCCGCCCTCTTGCCCAGGGTAGAGGAGGTCGCCTTCCTGATAGACTTTCAGCAATAAAGATTGCGTGATGCCTATTTTTTTTGCCTGTTCAGCGACGCTGCGGGCTTTTTCAACCGAAAAGACGGTGATCGCTTCTGGCCGCTGCTTCAGAATGGCGGCGATCTCACCGTCAGGGATCTGGACAAGATGCCCTGCGTGGCACAAGGGAACGCGATGCTGCATTAGCTGCTGCGCTTCTTTGAAATCGACAGCGGCGGCGCCCGGAAAACCCTGATTGATAATGCGTTGGCATAACCAAGGGTTACGGCCAAATTGTTTGCTCATGACATAAGGCGTCAGGTGATGCTGCTGAGCGATTTGCAATATGTGTCGGGCGTTTTCCTCTACGGTATCAACATCGATCACGTAGCTATCCGGGCGAAGGATTCTCTGTTGCCACAGTGATACGGCAGTGCCGATCAGCGCAGGATTCTGACGTTGTAATGCAGTAATAAACATCGTTCCCTTTACTCCTGGTTTGTCATCCTTGTGGAAAATATTCATTTATTTGAATATTTAAGAGAAATTATTCATGGCGATTATGCTTTGCTCAAGCTGTACCAATTGACCAGCAGGTAGCCTTCTTCATCGGGATGGAGTTCGAGGGTAAAGTTTTTCATCAGGGCATTATTGAGCTCGCGCAACACTTCCAATTTCCCTGCTTCCGCTATTTCCGCCAATATTTCGTTGTCCAACGGTGAGACGGTTTGCTGCTGCCGGCAACGCATTAGTGCATTGGCCATGTGTGCGATCGCCAACCAGCCTTGCTCTGCGGGTAAGGGGCATTGGCAATGCTGTTGCAGTTGTTCGACGACGGCCAGCATTCCCTGATAAATGTCTTCATCAATCACTTTGGCTTGTCGCAGCGTGTTCAGGCCCTGGTGTATCATTTTATATCCTCATTTTTTTGAATATATAAATGAAATGGTAAGTGAGCGCATAACGGACGACAACGGGGAAGCGATTATTACTTGAACAAGATCACAAATTATAATGAGGCGCCATACCCGACGCCTGCCAAACTCATACCAGATTTACTGGTCATAAGGCGTACTGTAGCCGCCAAAATCATAGACATACTGCAATATGGCCGTTTTGTTCTCATCAGCATGATTTTCATGCTTGACCAACAGGGCGACAACGCCTTCCGCCCCACGTAAATGAGCGCCGGCCAGTAAGCCGGATAAAGTGAGGGTTACCTCATCAGGACGGCCACCGGGTGGGGCTAATTTGGGCTGGCATTCACTCCAGCGTAGCGTACTCCCCAGATAATCATTCAGGGTTTTGCCATGGTCGGCTAACTGCAAAACAATATTTTGGTATTTATTGTCGAAATGGTCGAGGGCAATAAATTCTTGCTTATCCGGATCGATAACATCGGCGAAAGAATTGATGCCATGTTTGCCGGTAAATGTCCCCTTCCAGGTATTCACGTCGGTAACATGGATTTTCCCGTCCGGAAGATCCATTATTTTTTCTCGCACTCCATTGGACCAATTGCTGACGTCGACATCTGAATAGTACATGGGGAGCTGTTCATTATCATAATGGGAGTAATAACCAAGATCCCAAAGGTCATGCTCACTGAATTGATAACCGACAAAACCCAGATAATTCATCACAGCATACTGCATCTGGCGAAACATCTCAGGATCGCTGGAGCCACGCGTATAGAGTTTATCAATGCCAAGCTTAATGAAATAGCCTTTTATTGACGTGGTGCTGTGTAGGGGAACGCCATTTTTATCGCGAATTACGCGACCTGGATACTCAACTTGTTGATAGGTTACTGCTTTGTCATCTTCGTAATGCTTGTCATAATAGTCGGCATCTTTAGGATCAATAGAGCATTCAAAGGTTCTTATTGCCGTTAGAAAATCAGTGTAGTCACCGTGATTATATTTATCTTCGCGTTTCATTTTCACATTCCTTATCTCTATTCCTGACACATTGGATATGATTCCGGAACAAACTAACGCGGTTATTTTATACCTCTTTAAAGGTATTAATATGGCATGAAGGGTTTTATTATCGGAAAGCTGTAAATAACGGCTGGCATTAATTATATACAAAGCCTAATCAGTAAAAAGGTTCTTCCTTTCCCGAAACGACATTTTTCTGGTGTTGCAGCAGTTGCTTCTTGTCAACCTGACGTGCCACAAGGCGCTGAATGAGAGCGTCATCGCTGCGAATAAGCAGCACGGCTTCAGAGGCTTGAATATAGGAAGGGTGACCTTGCAAGGGGATCGCGTCCAGGGTGTCACTGGCAAAGTTCTGCACCAGGTTCCAGATAGCTGAATCAATATTGCCTTTTTCTATTTGGTTTAAACAGTCGTGATAAGGCGTATCGACATATTCGATCTCTTGCCCCTGGAAATAGAGTTCGGATAATTGACGTTGATCTGGCGAGCGAGGATCCAGGCCCACACGACGGATGCTGTTTTCTTCGCCACGGCGGTAAACCATCTGGTGGCCTGAAACATAGGATCCCGCGCCTAACTCCAGCGCAATACGGGCTTTGCCCTCCTGTAAGACCTGTCTGGCGGCCAGATGGGATACGACGGCCATATCGTAGATACCATCCAGCAGGCATTCGATACGTACGCTGGCTCCGCGCATATGCGCGTAGTAAAGCGGTATTTGCCCAAACTGTATTTTCAGACCGCTGGCTAAGCCCTCATAAAGTTTGGTGTAGGGCAGTGGCATCGCACAAACAATATTGCCAATATCGGCCTGGGTAAGGAGCGCCTGATAGTTTAACTGTTTTAATTGCGTCCCGTTGCGGCCGCGCCGTTCCAACTGAATGCAGCCACTGCTTTCCAGCGATTTAAGTGCGTTTTGCACAATGCCGACGGAAAGGCCAAAACTTTCAGAGAGTTCATCGATAGTGCGTAACCGGTTCATCGGCTTCTCATCCAGCAAATATCTGGCGAGTTGGATAAGCGCAATACCTTCTTTCTTAATGAATTTATCTCTCATTGGCGGCTCGTTGGGGGCGATAAAACGTCTAATATTCGATTATTTGAAGGTTTAATGCAACGGCATTGCTCCACTTTAACGTACGCCACCGTATTCCAGGCTGATCTCTTTTGCGGCATGGATCACCAAGGCGCCCAGCTCAATCACGCGGTTGTCGGTGATGCGCGATACGGGGCCGGAAATCGAAATGGCAGCGAAGGCTTCGCGGTGCTCGTCAAAAATGCAGGCCGCCACGCAGCGCAGACCCAGCGCATGCTCTTCATCGTCAAACGAGAAACCCTGCTTGCGGATCTGCGCCAGCCCTTCCTTCAGGTTGTGCGGCGTCAGCGTATGCTGGGTATAGGTTTGCATGCCCTTTTTATGCAGCAATTTGGTGACCTGATCGTCCGGCAGGGTGGACAGAAAGGCTTTGCCGGCACCGGAGGCGTGCATCGGCAGTTTGCCGCCGATGGGCGCAGACATGCGCATCAGCGCGGTGCATTGCACCTGGTCGATAATAATCGCCTGGTACTCGCTGGTATCCAGCACCGCCAGGTTAACCGTTTCGCCAGACTCTTCCATCAGGCGACGCAGCGTGGGGTGCACCATCGCCAGCAGATTACGGCTTTGCAGAAAACTGCTGCCCACCACAAAGGCGTGTGAACCTATAGTCCACAGACCCAGATCGCCGACCTGACGCACGAACCCTTGCTGTTGCATGGTGGAAAGCAGACGGTGAGTGGTGGAGTTCGGTAACCCCGCCTGCTGGGCCAGGTCGGTCAGCGCCACGTTGCCCTGGGCTTCGGCAATGTATTCCAATAATTTCAGGCCACGGGTCAGCGACTGTACCTGACCGGTTGCCGCACTGGCGCTTGGAGATGCAGCGCGGGGCTTCTTGCCACGTTTGGCGGGAACGGGGGTGACCATGATTCACATTCCTTTTTCCGTATGATGGAATTCATTTTCGTTTTTTACGTGTGAAATGCAAGCCGTCAATCAGCTCATCGGATGTGTTGCCAGACAACCTGAAAAACTCTCAATAACCGCTCGCCCCTTTAGCGGCACAACCTGTGCTAGGATGACCGATACCCGTCGTCTTTCAAGCCGCAGCGTTGTTGCCTGCACGTGTTCACCCCAGTCACTTACCTTAGTAAGCTCCTGAGGATGAACAGGCTGGGCGCCTAGCCGCAACTTGAAATCCCTAGGGTATGGGTGATGGTGACATAGTGACCCGGTAATTTTACATAGGGGTCAATATAGCAGTGGCTTGAAAGATAAAGGGGATAGGGGTGGTGAATCGAGTAGAACAACTGCGCCAGCAGTTAGCGCAGCGAATTTTGGTGTTGGATGGCGGCATGGGCACCATGATCCAAAGCTACCGTCTGGAAGAGAGCGACTTTCGCGGTGAGCGTTTTGCCGACTGGCAAAACGATCTGAAAGGCAATAACGACCTGTTGGTGCTGACCAAGCCCGAGGTCATTACCGCCATTCACTACGGCTATCTGGAAGCGGGAGCCGACATCCTCGAAACCAATACCTTCAACTCCACCTCCATCGCCATGGCCGACTACCATATGGAGTCGCTGTCCGCCGAGATTAACTATCAGGCCGCCTGCCTGGCACGTGCCTGCGCAGACGAATGGACTGCGCGTACCCCAGAGCAGCCGCGCTATGTGGCCGGGGTGCTGGGGCCGACCAACCGCACCGCCTCTATTTCGCCGAACGTCAACGATCCGGCTTTTCGTAACGTTTCTTTCGACGAACTGGTGGAAGCCTACCGCGAGTCGACGCGTGCGCTGGTGGAGGGCGGTGTCGATCTGATCATGATCGAAACCATCTTCGATACCCTGAACGCCAAGGCCGCCGCCTTCGCGGTGGAAACCGAATTCGAAGCCTTGGGCGTTTCGCTGCCGATCATGATTTCCGGCACCATCACCGATGCTTCCGGCCGAACCCTGTCCGGTCAAACCACCGAAGCCTTCTATAACTCGATGCGCCACGTCAAACCGCTGAGCTTTGGCCTGAACTGTGCGCTGGGGCCGGATGAACTGCGTCAATACGTTGCCGAACTGTCGCGTATATCGGAAAGCTACGTCACTGCACACCCCAATGCCGGTTTACCTAATGCGTTCGGTGAATACGATCTGGATGCGCAAGAGATGGCGAGGCAGGTTGGGGAGTGGGCGCAAGCCGGCTTCCTGAATATCATCGGTGGCTGCTGCGGTACCACGCCGGAGCACATTGCTGCCATGGCTAAGGCCGTTGCGGGCGTGCCACCGCGCAAACTGCCGGAGATCTCGGTGGCCTGCCGTCTGGCGGGGCTGGAGCCGCTAAACATCGATGCCAAAACGTTGTTCGTCAACGTGGGTGAGCGTACCAACGTGACCGGCTCGGCACGCTTTAAGCGGCTGATCAAAGAAGAGAAATACAGCGAAGCGTTGGCGGTTGCTCGCCAGCAGGTGGAAAGCGGCGCCCAGATTATCGACATCAACATGGATGAGGGGATGCTCGACGCGGAAGCGGCGATGGTGCGTTTTCTCAACCTGATCGCCGGTGAGCCGGATATCGCCCGGGTGCCGATCATGATCGACTCCTCCAAATGGTCGGTGATCGAAAAAGGCCTGAAGTGCATTCAGGGCAAAGGCATCGTTAACTCCATCTCGATGAAAGAGGGCGAAGAGGCCTTTATTCATCATGCCAAGCTGGTGCGTCGTTACGGTGCCGCGGTGGTGGTGATGGCGTTTGACGAAGTGGGCCAGGCCGATACGCGCGAGCGCAAATTCGAGATTTGCCGCCGCGCCTATAAAATTCTGACCGAGCGCGTCGGCTTCCCGCCGGAAGACATTATTTTCGACCCGAATATTTTCGCCGTTGCTACCGGTATTGAAGAGCATAACAACTACGCCGTCGACTTTATCGAAGCCTGCGCCGACATCAAAACTCACCTGCCGCACGCGATGATTTCCGGCGGCGTGTCCAACGTGTCGTTTTCATTCCGCGGCAACGATCCTGTACGCGAAGCGATCCACGCGGTGTTCCTGTATCACGCGATCCGCAACGGCATGGACATGGGGATCGTTAACGCCGGGCAGTTGGCGATCTACGACGATCTGACGGCTGAGCTGCGCGATGCGGTGGAAGACGTGATCCTCAACCGTCGTGACGACGGGACCGAACGGCTGCTGGAACTGGCGGAGAAATACCGCGGCAGCAAAGACAACGAAGTGGCGGTACAGCAGGCGGAATGGCGCGGCTGGCCGGTCGAAAAACGGCTGGAATACTCGCTGGTAAAAGGTATCACCGAGTTTATCGAGCTCGATACCGAAGAGGCCCGACAGAGGGCGGATCGCCCGATCGAAGTGATCGAAGGGCCACTGATGGCGGGCATGAATGTCGTCGGCGATCTGTTCGGCGAAGGCAAGATGTTCCTGCCGCAGGTGGTGAAATCCGCCCGCGTGATGAAACAGGCGGTGGCCTATCTGGAGCCGTACATTGAGGCCAGCAAGCAAAAGGGCTCAACGGCAGGCAAAATCCTGCTGGCGACGGTGAAGGGCGACGTGCACGACATTGGCAAGAATATCGTTGGCGTGGTGCTGCAGTGCAACAACTATGAAATTGTTGATCTGGGCGTGATGGTGCCGACGGAGAAAATCCTGAAAACCGCGCGCGAGCAAAATGTGGATATTATCGGCCTGTCCGGACTGATCACCCCGTCGTTGGACGAGATGGTCAACGTGGCGAAAGAGATGGAGCGTCAGGGCTTTACCCTGCCGCTGCTGATCGGCGGCGCTACCACCTCCAAGGCCCATACTGCGGTGAAGATTGAGCAGAATTACAGCGGCTCAACCACCTACGTACAAAATGCCTCGCGTACCGTGGGCGTGGTGTCGGCATTGCTTTCCGACGCTCAGCGCGACGATTTTGTGGCGCGAACCCGTAAAGAATACGAAACCGTCCGCATTCAGCACGCACGTAAGAAACCGCGAACTCCGCCGGTTGACCTGCAGAAAGCGCGCGCGAATGCCATGGTGCTGGACTGGGAAAATTATCAGCCACCGGTACCGAAGCAACTGGGCGTTTACCCGGTCGAAGCCAGTATCGAGACGCTGCGGCATTACATCGACTGGACGCCGTTCTTTATGACCTGGTCGCTGGCGGGCAAATACCCGCGCATTCTGGAAGATGAAGTGGTGGGGGAAGAAGCTAAGCGGCTGTTTGCGGACGCCAACCAGATGCTGGATATGCTGGCCGCTAACGGCAGCCTCAACCCGCGCGGCGTTTATGGCCTGTTCCCGGCTAACCGGGTCGGTGATGATGTCGAAGTTTATCGCGACGAAAATCGCGATGATGTGCTGGTGGTCAGCCGCCATCTGCGCCAGCAGACCGAAAAAACCGACTTCCCGAACTACTGCCTGGCCGACTTCATCGCGCCGAAAAGCAGCGGCAAGGCCGACTACTTCGGGGCTTTCGCAGTGACCGGTGGGTTGGAAGAGGATGAACTGGCGGCGGCCTATGACGCGCAGCACGATGATTACAATAAAATCATGGTGAAGGCGCTGTCCGACCGTTTGGCGGAGGCTTTCGCCGAGTACCTGCATGAACAGGTGCGCAAGGTGCACTGGGGCTTTGCCAGCGACGAGAACCTGAGTAACGAAGAGCTGATCCGCGAAAATTACCAGGGCATTCGTCCGGCGCCGGGGTATCCGGCCTGTCCGGAGCACACCGAGAAAGCGGAGATCTGGCGACTGCTGGACGTTAACCGTCATACCGGCATGGAATTGACTGAGTCCTTCGCCATGTGGCCGGGGGCGGCGGTATCCGGTTGGTACTTCAGCCACCCGCAAAGCAAATATTTCGCGGTGGCGCAGATCCAGCGCGATCAGGTTGAAGATTATGCGGCGCGCAAAGGCATGAGCGTCGGCGAGGTTGAGCGCTGGTTAGCGCCTAATCTCGGTTACGACGCCGACTGATCCTCTCTTGATGGGCGCAGCAATGCGCCCATGTCATTACAACGCTTCGACGTCAATGTGCAGCGCGTCGTATCGCCAGTATTCCAAATCGCAGTCAATCACCCGATCGTGCTGATCGCGGTTAACCCGGGTAATAAATAACGCCGGGCTGCCGTAGGTGACCTTCAGCATGGCTGCCGCTTCCTGCGACAGCAGGGTTGGCAGCATATCGAAACGTACCCGCCCGTAGCGAATGCCGTAGCGTTCGGCATACAACCCGGTCAGCGACTGGGTTAAATCTGCCTCCAGAATGCCGGCAAAGTAGGCCGGGTTGAGGTAGTGCTCGCAATACAGCACCGCACGGCCATCGATGTAGCGCAACCGACGAATGCGATAGACCTCGCTACCGGACGGTAAAGCCAGTTTTTGGCTCAGATCTTCGCGCAGCGGCACGGTGGCGCTGTCGATCACTTCGGTATGGGCATCACGCCCTTGCTGTTGCGCCATGGCGTGGAAGTGGCTGCGCTGCAGAGGGTTGTAAATCAGCCGCGGCGGCGAGATAAACCAGCCGCGCCTCACCTGACGGTAGATCACACCCTGCGCCTCCAACTGACCGAGCGCTTCCTGCAGCGTAATACGGGTGGTGGAAAACTGTTCGCTCAGAGCACGTTCCGAAGGCAATTTGCCGTCGGCGCTGAACTCCCCCAGGGCGATCCGGGCGTTCAGCGTCTGGCAGATGGCCGCCACGGTTGTCGATACTTCACTCATGCAACAGATGCCCCATTTTAGTGCGTTTATCCCCGCTAAAGGTAGACCAGCGAAGGGCTGACGAACACGCCAAATGCGATAAAACCGCTGCTTTTTTAGACTGACATATAATTATCACATTCGTCCGTTAGATTGGCTTGGTTCTTGCTGGACTAGTCCAGCCACTCCCACACTACCACCCGGAGCATCAGTTATGAAACGTTTGTGCGCTTCTGTGTTAACCAGTGCCATTGTCCTGACCAGTCAAATGAGCTGGGCAGCCGATTCCGATCTGGCGGCGCTGGAACAGGCTGCCAAGAAGGAAGGGGAAGTCAACAGCGTCGGCATGCCGGACAGCTGGGCTAACTGGAAAGATACCTGGCAGGATCTGCTGAGCAAGTACGGCCTGAAGCATGTCGATACCGACATGAGTTCGGCGCAGGAAATTGCCAAGTTTGATGCGGAAAAGAGCAATGCTACGGCGGATATTGGTGACGTGGGCGCGGCATTCGGCCCTATCGCGGTACAAAAAGGGGTGACCCAGCCGTATAAACCTTCCACCTGGGAACAGGTACCTGACTGGGCCAAAGACAAGGACGGCCACTGGGCACTGGCCTATACCGGCACCATCGCCTTCATTATCAATAAAAAACAGGTGAAAGAGATCCCCCACAGCTGGGCGGATCTGTTGAAGGGCACTTATCAGGTCACTATTGGTGACGTCGGCACCGCTTCGCAGGCGGCCAGTGGCGTGCTGGCGGCAACCTACGCGATGGGCGGGAACGAAAAGAACCTGAAACCGGGCCTGGAATTCTTCGGCAAGCTGGCCAAGGCCGGGCGCCTGAGCCTGAGCAACCCGGTGATCGCCTCGCTGGAAAAGGGCGAAGTGCAGGTGGGGGTGGTTTGGGACTTTAACGGTTTGAACTACCGCGATCAGATCGACAAAACCCGCTTTGAAGTGCTGATCCCCTCTGACGGATCTATCACTTCCGGTTACACCACCATTATCAACAAATACGCCAAACACCCGAATGCCGCCAAGCTGGCACGCGAATACATTTTCTCAGACGCAGGCCAAATCAACCTGGCGCGCGGCTATGCGCGTCCAATCCGAGCGGAACACCTGACGTTGCCAGACGATGTCAAAGCCAAGCTGCTGCCGGCTGAACAGTATAAGAATGCTCACCCGATCGCCGATCCGGCGGCCTGGGAGCAAAGTGCCAAAACGCTGCCGCGCCAGTGGCAGGAAAACGTCATTATGTTTATGCAGCAGTGAGTTAAACCATCATGAAAACTATCCTCGTGCTGCTGGACGGTCTGAATTATCAGGTGGCACACGACGCCATGGGCTATCTGCAGGCCGAATGTGCGGCAGGGCGCGGACGGTTGTATCAGTTGGAGAGCGAGTTGCCTTCGCTCTCCAGACCGCTGTACGAATGCATCCTCACCGGTGTGCCGCCGGTGGAGAGTGGCGTGGTGCATAACCAGGTGTCACGCCTCTCGCATCAGCAAAGCGTGTTTCACTACGCTCGTGCCGCGGGCTTGACTACCGCGGCAGCGGCCTATCATTGGTTCAGTGAGCTGTACAATCGTACCCCGTTCGACCCCGCGCGCGATCGCCATACCGACGATGCCGAGCTGCCGATCCAGCACGGCCATTTTTATTACGACGACCGTTACCCGGATTCTCACCTGTTTGACGATGCGGAAAGCTTGCGCCGCCGTCATCAACCCGATTTCTTACTGATCCACCCGATGAACATTGACGACACCGGGCACCGCTTTGGCCTGTCATCGCCGCAGTACCGCAATGCGGCGCGCAACGCCGACGGCGTACTGTCGCGCTATTTGGCCGACTGGCTGAATGCGGGTTATCAGGTCATGGTTACCGCCGATCACGGCATGAATGACGATCGCAGCCACGGCGGCGTGTTGCCGGAAGAGCGACAGGTGCCGCTGTTTGTCTTCGGTGACGCCTTCAGCCAGAGCGACGCTAATCCGCAGCAAACCGACCTGTGTGGCACCCTGTGCGAAGTGCTGCAGATACCGCACGACAAGCCGCGTTGCCGTGCGCTGTTGGCCTAAGGGTGAGCCATGAAAGCTAAGTGGATTGCCGCGCTGTGCCTGCTGCCGTTTATCCTGCTGTTCGGCGCGTTTCAAATTGCGCCGCTGGTGTGGATTGCCGTCAGCAGCTTTTTCAGCCAGACCAGCGGCTGGGGGCTGGGCAACTATGTTGACGTACTGACCTCGCCATTCTATTTGCAGGCGTTTCAGTTCTCGCTGGAGATCTCTCTTTGGTCGAGCGTTTATGGGCTGCTGATTGCGTTAGTGGGCAGTTACTCACTGCGCAGACTCGGTCAGACGCGGTTTCATGATTTTGTGATGTCGTTTACCAACATGACCAGCAATTTCGCCGGGGTCCCCTTGGCGTTTGCCTTTGTCATTCTGCTGGGATTGAACGGCTGCCTGACGCTGCTGCTGCGCAAATATGGCCTGATGGAAAGCTTCAACCTGTATTCCAAAACCGGACTGATCGTACTTTATACCTACTTCCAGATCCCGCTGGGCGTGCTGCTGCTGTACCCGGCGTTTGACGCGCTGCGCGAGGACTGGCGCGAATCGGCATCGCTGCTTGGCGCCAGTCCGTGGCGCTACTGGCGGCATATTGGCTTGCCGGTGCTGGCGCCGGCGTTGATGGGCACCTTTGTCATCCTGCTGGCCAACGCACTGGGGGCTTATGCCACGGTGTATGCGTTGACCACCGGCAATTTCAACGTGATACCGATCCGCATATCGGCGCTGGTCGCGGGGGATATCTCCCTCGACCCTAACCTGGCCAGCGCGCTGGCTATGCTGCTGGTGGTGATGATGGCGTTTATTACTCTGATCCATCAATGGCTGTTGCGCAGGAGCTACCTCAATGCGCGCTCATAATGTTGCGGAGGGCGGCCATGTCGCGCTTTGAAACCGGTTATCACCGCGTAGTAAGTGGGCTGTTGTTGCTGATCCTGCTGTTGCCGCTGGCGGCGACGCTGATTTATGCGCTGGCCACCCAGTGGGGCGCGACTATTCTGCCGGACGGCTTTACCCTGAAATGGTTGGTGGCCTTATGGAGCGATCCCCGCTTCCTGCTGGCGCTGTGGCACTCGCTGCTGATCTGCTTTGGCACCCTGGTGCTGGCGGTGGTGGTGATTTTGCCAACGATGTTTGTGATTGCTTACTATTTTCCCAAACTGGATGCGGTAATGAACGTGCTGATCCTGCTGCCATTTGCCGTGCCGCCGGTAGTGTCGGCGGTCGGGTTGATGCAGCTGTTCGCCGCCGATCCGCTGCCGCTGCTGGGCACGCCGTGGATCCTGATCGGCTGCTATTTTTCCATTACGCTGCCGTTTATTTACCGTGCCATCAGCAACAACATGCAGGCGATCAACCTGCGCGATCTGATGGACGCCGCACATCTGCTGGGCGCCAGTACCTGGCAGGCGGCGCTGCTGGTGGTGCTGCCGAACCTGCGTAAGGGCGGGATGATTGCGGTACTGCTGTCGTTCTCTTTCCTGATTGGCGAATTCGTCTTCGCCAACCTGTTGGTGGGCAGCCAATACGAAACGCTGCAGGTTTACCTCTACAACATGCGTAACGGCAGCGGCCATTTCACCAGCGCACTGGTCATTTCTTATTTCGCCGTGGTGCTGATTGTCACCTGGTTGGCGAATTTGCTGAATAAAAATAAGGGCTAACCGCATGGCTTACCTCAATGTCACCCGCCTCAATAAACACTATGGCCAGACCCAGGTGTTTCAGAATATCGACTTCACCGCCGAGGAGGGCGAGTTTGTCACGCTGCTCGGGCCAAGCGGCTGCGGTAAATCGACGTTGCTGCGCTGTCTGGCGGGGCTTACCCCGGTCGACAGCGGACAGATCCTGCTGCAGGGCCAGGATCTGGTACCGCTCCCCCCGCAAAAGCGCGGTATCGGCATGGTGTTCCAGAGCTATGCGTTATTCCCGAACATGACCGTTGAGGGCAACGTCGCGTTCGGGCTGAAAATGCAAAAGCTGGCGGCCGGTCAGATCCAGCAGCGGGTGCAAGAGGTGCTGGCGTTGGTGGAGCTGACTGAGCTGGCGAAGCGCTATCCGCATCAGCTGTCCGGTGGACAGTGCCAACGGGTGGCGCTGGCACGTTCGCTGGTGACCCGTCCGCGGCTGCTGTTGCTCGACGAGCCCCTTTCGGCACTGGACGCGCGTATCCGTAAGCACCTGCGCGAACAGATCCGTCGGATCCAGCGTGAACTGAACCTGACGGCCATCTTCGTTACCCACGATCAGGAAGAAGCGCTGACGCTGTCGGACCGCATCGTCTTGATGAACAAAGGACAAATCGTACAAAGCGGTGACGCGGAAACTCTGTATACCCAGCCGGCCGACGTCTTCGCAGCCGGGTTCATCGGCAACTACAACCTGTTGAGTGCGGAACAGGCGACGACTTTGACCGGCAGCCCTTACCACGGTAAGGTAGCTGTTCGACCAGAGTCCATTACCCTGGTGCCTACCGGGCAGGGGATTGCCGCGGTGATCCTTAACCACAGCCTGTTGGGCAACGTGGTGCGCTATCGGGTACTGGCCCGCGGTGTGGAGCTGCTGGTCGACGTGCTCAACCGTTCGGTCGAAGATTTGCGGCCCGACGGCAGTGAAATTGGACTACACTTAGAAACTGTTACATTACGGGAAGTTGCATGACATCGCTGCGGCATTCAATGATAACTCCAGGGTAATTCCTGCCGTTGCGTTAACCCTCCAATAGCGGTCTGCAGCCTGTTGCCGCTGTCCTGCCTTTATGCACGCCTGGCAGGCAGGATAGCCTGCTGTGTCTTGCCGGGCGTGAAGGGAGCGTTCCTTCCGTGTTGACCCTTCTTCACCTGCTTTCTTCCGTTGCCCTTTTGGTGTGGGGTACCCACATCGTGCGCACCGGAATTATGCGGGTTTACGGCGCTAATTTGCGCCGGGTATTGAGCGACAGCGTAGAGAAAAAACCGCTGGCGTTCGTCTCTGGTATCGGCGTGACCGCGCTGGTGCAAAGCAGTAACGCCACGGCGTTGCTGGTGACCTCTTTCGTCGCGCAAGGGCTGGTGGGACTGACGCCCGCACTGGTGATCATGCTCGGCGCCGATGTCGGTACCGCGCTGATGGCGCGAATACTGACCTTTGACCTCTCCTGGCTGTCACCGCTGCTGATCCTGGTCGGCGTCTTTCTGTTTCTCAGCCGCAAGCAAACCCGTGTAGGGCAAATGGGGCGCGTGTGTATCGGCCTCGGGCTGATCGTACTGGCGCTGGAGCTGATTGTTGCCGCCGCGACGCCAATCACCCAGGCGGCGGGTGTGAAAGTGTTGTTCTCGTCACTGACCGGTGATGTGATGCTGGATGCCCTGACCGGTGCGCTGTTTGCCATTGTCAGCTATTCCAGCCTGGCGGCCGTACTGTTGACTGCCACTCTGACGGCCTCCGGGGTGATCTCGCTGAAGGTGGCGCTGTGCCTGGTGATCGGTGCCAATCTTGGCAGCGGTCTGTTGGCGATGATCAACACCAGCGGCCAGAATGCCGCCGGTCGTCGGGTGGCGCTCGGCAGCCTGTTGTTCAAGCTGATGGGTTGTGTGCTGGTGCTGCCGTTTGTCTCTTATCTGGCGGACGTGATGACTCGGTTGCCTGGCGGCAACGAAGAGTTGGTTATCTACTTCCACGTGTTCTACAACCTGATCCGTTGCCTGGTGCTGATCCCGTTGGCCGGGCCGATGGCGCGCCTGTGTGAAACGCTGATTGCCGACGTGGCGGCGGACGATCCCCGATTGCGACCGCGGCACCTTGATGCCAGTGCACTGGATACCCCGACGCTGGCATTGGCCAACGCGGCACGTGAAACCCTACGTATGGGCGACGTGGTGGAGCACATGATGATTCTGCAGCGCGAAGTGCTGCACGGTAAGCAGGGGCAGGATAAAGAGGTTCGCCGGCTGGATGATGACGTCGACGTGCTTTATACCGCCATCAAGCTGTATCTGGCGCAGATCCAGAAAGAGGATTTAGGTGAGGAAGACTCTCGGCGCTGGGCGGAAATCATCGAGATGGCGCTGAATCTGGAACAGGCGGGTGACATTATCGAGCGCATGGCCGGGGACGTGGGGGCGAAATCACACGCGGCGCGGCGAGCATTCTCCACCGAAGGGCTGGCCGAACTGGATGCGTTGCATGAGCGGCTGATAGGCAATTTGCGTCTGGGACTGTCGGTGTTCTTGTCCGGTGACCTTACCAGCGCCAAACGGCTGCGGCGCTCCAAGCATCGGTTCCGGATTTTGGATCGTCGTTACGCCCATGCGCACGTTGATCGCTTGCATCAGCAGAACGTTCAAAGTATTGAAACCAGCTCTCTGCACCTGGGGCTGTTGGGGGATATGAAACGCCTGAACTCACTGTTCTGTGCGGTGGCATATAACGTGCTGGATCAAGATGAAAAGGATGATGAGCGTGAGTGGGAGGATACGCCCAGCACGCTGTAAGTCATGCCCCCGGCGTGGCCGGGGGCAGTACCTCAATTATTTACCCGAAAAGACCCCCGCTTTGGCATCGGCGGCCTGGTTATTGATATAACCGCCGACCGGTGTCTCCAGGTTCACCACGCTTTTACCGGCGATGCCCAGCAGTGCGCCTGCCGAGGCAGCGGCATCAAGATGACCACCACCCTGATAGCGGTTGCCGGCCACGTCCTGCTGTTCCAGTTTACCGTTACCCAGCGTCACTTCACCTTGCTGGCTGCGGATCTCGCCGCCAGTGAGACGAGTGGTGCCCTGAACGTTGAGCGCAACGTCATTTTTCCCATTGATGGCCGACTGCACGCCTACTGCATCGTTATTGACTACGTCGGCCTTGACCTTGAACTGACCTTGCAGCCCGGCAGGACCGGTCAGGCTCTCTTTGGATTTGTTGCCCAGGAAGCGAGCGCCGCGATCCCACAGTGGCCCCTTTTCTTTTTCGCTGGCAAGCGTTTCCGGCAGGGTGACCTTACCTTCGGCCTTGCTGAAGCTGACCGCGCCGGTGGTGTCCTGCTTCGGATCGAGGCGACGAGCTACGCTGTTGTACTTGTCGGTGGTGGCGTCAGCGACCTTGTTGATGCCGCCCTCCAGCTTCTCCTTCACCTTACCCGCGTAGTGCGGGGTACCCACTTTCGACAGTTTGCTGGTTATGCTGCTGGCCGGGTCGTTGGTGTGGCTCAGACCGACATCCACATCGACCTTCACGCTGCTTTCGCTGTCTTTGCGACTTTCTACGCGCAGATCGCCACCGATGTTGCCTTGCACGCTGTCGGCATCGATTCGGGCGCCGGCCAACTGGGTGTCTTTACCACTGTTGATCGTGACTTCTCCTGCGCTAATCAGGCTGTTGCCCTGAGTGGTTTTTTGCAGATTATCGACACCGACTTTCACACCGGCGCCCAGGGTATGGGTGTCGCTGCCGCTGGTGGTATCCACCTTACCGTTGGCGTCCTTATTGAAGGATTGGCCGCCTTTGGCGTTAGCCTTCAGCCCCAGGTTCCAGTTGTTTTTCTGCTCCTGGTTTTGTACCGACTCCAGCACCACGCCGCCGTTCTCGGCGTTCAGGCCAACGCTGCTGCCCTTGACCTCGGTTCCCTGCAGATGCAGGGCATGCGCGTCGTTGCCTTTGGCGGTAATGGTCACTGCGCCGCCGCTGGTGATTTTGCCACCTTGCTGGGTCGTCGAGGTCTCATCTACCTTGGCAATGTCAAACGCGCCGCCGAGAGAAAGGCCGCCCGCGCTCTTTTTGTCGTTATCGGTGCTGTTGCCGCCGATATCGATATTGCCGGAGAGCGTATCGTCCTTGCGGGTCTGCTGCGATTGGGCTGCCTGTAGCGCGACCTTGTCTCCCGCTTTCAGCGAAACGTCGCCCTGGCTGGTGACATTACTGCCTTGCAGCGTCAGCCCACGGCCGGCATCCAGTTCTACGCCCTGTTTGCCGCCGATGTTGCTGACTTGCGCGCTGCTGCCGTCACTCTTCCCGTTGCTGTAGCCGCCACCCAGCCCAAGGCCGAAGCTTTTGGTTTCCGGTGTGGTACCGCCTTTGGCCGACACTTTGACATTGAAGCCGTTGTGGCTTTCATGGCTGCTATCGGTGGCCTGGTCGAAACGGATGTTGCCGTCTTCCGCTTTTACCTTCGCCTTGCCGTCGCCGGCCTCCAACGAAGTACCCTGATACACCGCGTCTTGCTTGACCTTGATGTCGATACCATTGGCGGCGGTGATGCTACCGGTCACGGCCTGGCTGCCGGTGCTTTCGCTGTGCTTATTGCCGCCTTCGCCTTTGGCATCGATGGTCAGATCGCTGCCAGTGGTGGTATAAACGCGCACGCTGGCGCCGCCGCGGGTTTCGCTGCTGCTTTCCTGCTGGCTGTTTTTCGCCGCTTCACTGTGGTGGCTATCGGCTGTCAGCGCTACGCTCCCTTGAGTCGCCTGATACTGTGTTCCAGTATCCTGCAATTTCCCGCTGGCTTTTACGTCGATGGATCCGGCGGTAATCTTGCTGACTACGGCTTGGGAGCTGCTATTGCTCTTTTCGCTGCTGCCGCCATTGGCGCCAATATCCAGCCCGATATTCGGTGCGCCGATGCCGCCGATCTCGTTAATCACGCCGTTGGCGTCCAGCTTGGCGACTTTCCCTACCGCACGCTCTACCGGGCGGGTGACGGCGCTGTAATCGACGTTGGCACCGATGTCTACGCCGACGTCGGTTTTAGTGGTGTTGCTGCTTTCGCTGTTGACGGCGGCCAGGTGATCAACGCTGTTGGCATTCCCCTGATATTTGCCGCCAACTTGGTGCTGCGCACCTTGCTGGGTCAGTTTGTCTTTGGCATTAATCGTCAGATTGCCCGCGATATCGCTGCCGGAAGTCACCGCCTTGCTGCTTTGTGAGTGCGTCTTGCTGTTCTCGTAACCGCCTTCAATGCCGGAGCCAACTTTATCTATGCCGCCGGTGTAGTAGACTCCGCCGCCGATTTTGGTTTTTTCGGTATCGCTGGTGGTCTTGTTGTCGGCTGCCAGGAAGGCCACGTTGTCGCCGCTGATGCTGGCGTCACCTTGGGTGGTCACCAGTTTGGATCCGCTGAAGGTCACGTCCTTGTCTGCTTTCAGCGCGACGCTGCCGCCGCTCAGCGTTGATGACTGTTGTTCGCTGCGGGTGGTTTTCTCGCTGTCACTGGTATGCTCAATACGTAAACCGGCACGGTATTGCTTGTCGCTTTTCTCGTTGGCATAGCCGTTGATGGCAAGGGCAGTTTTTTGCTCATCAATGTGCTGCTGCTGTTCTCCGCTGCTGACATTGATATTACCGCCGGCATTGACTTCCAGCTTACCGGTGCTGGTCACCTTGCTGCCCACTATGTCGGTATCCTTTTTGCTGACCAACTGCAGGTTGGTATCGGAAACCAATTCGCTGGCGGTGGACTGTTGGTGGCTGTTATTGGACTTTTGCGAGCTGCTGGTGATATTGAAGACGGTGCCGGTACGGGCATCCACCTTGTCAACCGTGGTGCTGAGGGCGTTATCGATCCGCAGACCGCCGTCGGTGGCAGCGACAAAACCGCCTTTGGCGCCCTTCACGGTGCTGCCGGTAATGGTCACGCCCTGTTTGCCGTTCAGCCACAGGGTGCCGTCGGCCGTCACCTGAGAAGCGTTGCTGACTTCGCGACGGTTGCTGTTGTCCTGGTTGTTGCCGCCGCCGATACCGCCCCATGAGGTTTTATTGTCGCGAACGGTTTTCTCATTGGCGGTTTTTTGTACGCCGATATTGATTTGGTCGTTGGCATCCACCTTGAGGTCACCTGACGCGTACACTTTGGTACCCTGGCCTACGACGCGATTACCGGCTTTTATCGCCAAATCACCGCCGGAGAAGACGCTGCTGGACTTCAGGCTTTCGGTTTCATTGCTGTTGCTCCAACTGCCGGTACGCAGGCTGGGGGTATGGTTGCGTTGATTACCGCGTTCGCTGGTTTTTTCTCGCTCGATCAATCCGCTGAGCTGCACGTCGCGCTTGGCGTCGATGCTCAATGCATTGCCCGCAGAAACCTTGGCGCCGCGCAGCGTCACATCCTGCTCGGTGGCGGTCAGCGTGACATTTTTCGTGGCCTCAATGTTGCTGGTGGCCTGTTGAAGCTGCTCATTCTCACGGGTGACGTTGTATTTCCAACTGTAGAACCACCGCTCATCGGTATGGCCCTGAGTCTGCTTCAGTTGCCGACCGTCGAGCGTCAGGCTGGCGCCTTGCAGCGTGATCTCTTCGCCACGAACGTCGGTGGCGGTCAGGTGGTTGCTGTTATCGGCCACCAGGCTGATATTCTTGCCTTTCAGTTCGGTGCGGGCCAGTTGCTGACCGGTGCTGCGGTCGTTGATGTAGATCCCGCCGCGGTAGTTTTGGTAATTCTCGCCGCTATTGCGGTTGCTGCTGCTGTCGTTGACCTGGCTGTCGGTGCGGATGTTGTAAGCTTTCACCCGGATTTCGTCGCTGCCATCCAGCTTGCCCGCCAGCTTTACGCCGCTGCCGGTGACGGTATGGATGATATTAATGCGCCCTGCCTGCATGCTGCCAAGATAGTAGCTGTCCGTGGTGCCTAATAACTGGTCCCAGACTGTGAGCTCAGGTTGTTCGCTGCTGAGCACCTGTGCATCGCGCGATACGCGGTTGTTGCCGCTGATGGCGTTGATCGCCGAGATCATTTTATCGCTTTTTTTATCGTACAGCGGTGCGACGATGACCTCGCCGCGGCTGTTGATTCTCGGCGCGATCAAATCCAGCACGCCACTGGCGTTCAGCCGGCCATCAAGGCTCAGGGTGTTGCGATTGCCCAACGTGCTGTAGCCCTGCAGCATGCCGTTTTCCACCAGGGGGTTACCCACCACCAGCGACGAGCGGCTGGTATTGATAAAGCCGCAGCCGTCGCAACTGATGCCGTTCGGGTTAGCCAGCACGTAGTCGGCCGCCATGCCGAAGATTTCTTGCTGTCCGTGCAACAGCGACGGGTTGCGGCTGATCACTTCATTGAGGATCACGCTGGCCGCCTGGTTGTTCAGGTTCGGGTTGGCAGCCAGTTGGCCGGCCAACTGAGACCGCCCGGCATCGAGCGAGTTATTCAGCACCGCGCCGGGTTGGTTGACGTTGAAATCCTGATACTGGTTATGTGACAGCCCGTGGTCGTTAGGCGTCACGATATTGACCACCTGTGCGCCGTTACCGGCAGTTGAAACACCGGGCCCGTTAGCGCCGTTGGCCGCTACGATCTCGCCGGCGTACGCGCTGCCGAGGGAGGCGAGAATGATCGCCAGTGAAGCGGCTAACTTGCCCGCTCCCGAGAGCCTGAAGTTATTATTTTTCATCCATGTATCTCCATATATCGCTGTGGTAGTGCAAAAAAACGCAAACTAAAAGGTGTACGAAAAGCGTGCCAGTACCTGTATCGGATCGTCGGGCATTGAGTGGCTGGATAGTAGCCAACCGCGGCTGGCTTCAACGTCGAACATGGCGCGTTGGTAACGCAGGGTGACACCGGCGCTTAACCCCGCGCTGCTTTGCCAACCGGAAGGTCGGTTATCGCGAGGCAGCACCCGGCCGACGTCGCCGCCGATACGTGGAGTGAGGCTGCTCTGGCCCAAGGTGAAGCTGCGGGAAAGGGTGTTTTGCAGATACCAGCCGTTATCACCGGACAGCGTGCTGCGGCTGAAACCACGGATCGCGCTGCGGTCCGTCAAGCTGAGCCATTCCACACCGGGCAGGCGATCGCGGCTGTATTGCCCGTACAGCAAGTTGCTCAACTGGTAAGTGGCACCGGCAAGCTGGACGCGTTGGTTGAGATTGGCGAACAGCTTGCCCTTGGTGAATTGGGGATCGGGCAGCCCGGCTCCCCCTTGACGGTCGGCGCCAAACCAGGGCAACCCTTGCTCTACGCTGAGGTTGGCGCTGATCAGCCCGGTAGGCAGGATCTGCAGGTGGTTAACGCCCAGCTCAAACAAGCTGAGCGTTGGGCTGCCGAGGCCAATACGTACGGTTTCGAAATAGTTAGTGATGCGCTTATGGGTCAGCTGGCCGCTCAGGGTGTTAATCTGGTCGCGATCGCGATAAAACACATAGTCGCCGCGCAGACCGTACTGTTGGGTCTGGCCGTGCAGTTTGTAGCTGTTGAACACCAACTGCTGGTGGTTCAGGTATTGCGAGTAGCTGGCAAAGCCGCTGAAGGTGAAAGCGCCGTAGGGCAGGGAATAGAGCAGGGTATAGGCGCGATTATAGCGTTGCGCCGGGTTGTCCAGCGTGCCGGCAACGTTCAGGCTGGCGAAGTCCGACAGGCCGAAAGGGCTGTCCAGCGTTGCCGTGCTCCGCGCCAGCCACTGGCCGGTATTTTTCTGACCGTAATTATCCAGCGTAGTGGACAGCAACCAGGGTTTAGTGTGTTGATTATGCAACCGAATAATAGATCCACCAACTTTGCTGCCCGGTAATATATCCAATCGGGTTTTATTCGATTGCAAACGATTGGCCTGATCTAATCCCTGATCGAGCTGGGTTAATTTTAATGGCTGACCTTCCAATCCAGGGAATAATAATTGGCTGTTAACCCAACGATCGCCCCCCTCTATTTTTTCGATAAATCCTTCTGTGACACGCAGGCCTAATTCACCCTCGGCATTGGGGCGAATAAATTGCACGCGTGCGGTGATATAACCTTTATCCAGGTATAAGCGGGTCAATTCACGCGTCAGGCGATTGATGTCGTTGCTGCTAATGCAGCGCTCTGGCAGTGCACTCAGCGTTGCCAAATCTTTCGCCGACAGCAGCGTTATCCCCTGCAGATACACGCCGCCGATCGGCAGGCATTGAGCCGAAAGTGGCAGTGCCGGTGCAGCGGGTTCGGGGTCTTCCAGCAACTGCTGCTGTTTAAGCTGCTGATAGCGCCGCTGCTCTATTTGTTGATTCACTTCACGCGTACCGTCTTGCAAAGCGCGACGCGATTCGCTCATCGGTGAGAACCCCCCCATTTCCGGCAGGGTGGCGGCGGGGAGTGCGGTGCTAAACATCAGCGCCAGGGCGGCGGTTTTTCTGATCATTGTAATCCATTATGAGAAGCCGCTGGGGCGGCCTACTCAATCCATGAGGTCAATAAACGGACGGCCAACGGCCGGCCCGGAATCGCGAGCGACAATCACATTGCGGGGTTCTTATTCGCCAGTGGAAAATAAGAAGGTGGGTTTTATTTTTCTAAATAATAATTAGGCTGCTTGTTTATATTTTTAATAATTACCCTTCAATTACTCATAATGAGGTAATTAAAAAAGTAAATTAATTGGACTTTTCCGCTCTCGTCGTTATAGGCGGTTATCGGCAGCTCTGGGAAAAATCTGAATTTTTATTTTGTGCGGGGATAATAGAGGATGGGGATAATTCTGACAATCCGACCAGTGGGAAATACGAAATTTCGTAGGAGAGCCCGGGGCGCAAATGTGAACTGTACCCCGAGGTGAAATTATTTTTTAGTGATTGGTCGGCCGGACCAGTAACCCGCCAACAGGGATCCTGACAGGTTATGCCACACCGAGAACAGGGCACCCGGCAACGCGGCCAGCGGTGAGAAGTAGATTTTACCCAGCGTCGCGGCCAGCCCGGAGTTCTGCATGCCGACTTCAATTGCCAGCGTACGGCAGGTCGATTCGTCGAAGCCGAACAGCTTGCCGCCCCAGTAACCACTCAGCAACCCGATGCCGTTGTGCAGGATCACCGCCACGATCACCACCAGCCCGACCGAGGCGATATGGCTCTGGCTGCCGGCAACCACGGCGCTGATGATCGCCAAAATGCAGATCATCGACAACGCCGGCAGGATCGGCTCAATGCGTTTGACGGTTTTGGTAAAGGTGTGATGGACGATCAAACCCAGACCAATAGGGATCACCACGATCTGCAGAATGCTCAGCAACATCCCCATGACGTCGACGCTGATCTCGGTATCGACGTACAGGCGGGTCAGCAGCGGCGTCGCGAAGACGCCCACCAGCGTGGAGACTGCCGAAATGGTCACTGACAGCGCCACATCCCCTTTGGCCAGATAGATCATGACGTTGGACGCGGTACCGCTGGCAACGCTGCCAACCAGCACCATGCCGGCGGAAAGATCCGGGGGCATATGGAACAGCATTGCCAGCAGCCAGGCCGCCAGCGGCATGATCAGGTAATGCAAAAAGATCCCCGCGGCAACCGGGCCTGGGCGGGACAGTACGCGTTTAAAGTCATCGAGCCGCAGCGTGACGCCCATGGCGAACATGATCAGCATCAGCAGCGGGCTGACGTAGGGGCCGATCCCGGTAAAGGTGGTGGGCGTGCTGTAGGCGGCGACGGCGAGCAGCACCGCCCACAGAGGGAATAATCGGGTAAATTTTGCCAGCATGAGTGAGGTTTTCCTTAGCCAAATAACAACGATGGGGGTGGTGTTGTGTTTTTTGCGGGTTCGGTGAACTGAACCCCTACGGTTATGGACTGCTTTTTTAGAGGTAGAGGCGCGGCGTGCCGCGCCTGCAAAGGTGACGGTAGCTTATTCGAACAGGTTGTGGTGCAGGGTGCGAACGACTTGTTCGGCGTCATCGCCCGGTACCAGGAAGCACAGGTTGTAGCTGCTGGCGCCGTAACAGATCATGCGGATATTGAACGGGTCGAGCACGCCGAACACTTCTTTGCCCACGCCGCAGGCCTGGGAAAGCTTGTTGCCGATCAAGGCGACCAACGCCAGGTTTTCTTCCACTTCTACCCGGCACAGTGACGACAGTTCGGTCAGCAATGAAGTGGTCAGCAGGCTGCCGCCGGTGGAGGTTGAACCCGTGGTATCCATGGTCAGCGCTACGCTAACTTCGGAGGTCGTGATCAAGTCCACCGAGATATTGTGGCGCGCCAAAATGCTGAACACCTCGGCCAGGAAACCGCGTGCGTGCAGCATGTTGAGGCTGTGCAGCGTCAGCAGGGTTTGTTTGCGGCGCAGTGCCAGCGCACGGAATAGCGGTGGGTTCTCGGTGGTGTTGCACACCAGGGTACCGCCGGCGGACGGATCTTTGCTGGAGCCGACGAACACCGGGATATCGCTGCGAACGGCCGGTAACAGGGTGGCCGGGTGCAAGACTTTTGCGCCAAAGGTGGCCATTTCAGCTGCTTCTTCGAAGGCGATTTTATCGATGCGTTTTGCCGCCGGAACCACGCGTGGGTCGGTGGTGTAGATGCCCGGCACGTCGGTCCAGATATCGACCCGGCTGACGCTCAGCGCTTCACCCAGCAGGGCGGCGGTGTAATCGCTGCCGCCGCGACCCAGCGTGGTGGTGCGGCCTTTCGGCTCGCTGCCGATAAAGCCCTGGGTAACCACCAGGGCTTCCTGCAGGCGTGGCTTGAGCAGCGACTGGGCCAGTTGGTTCAGCGCTACGCTGTCCGGCGTTGCGCGACCGAAATGATCGTCGGTGTGCATCACTTTACGTACGTCAAACCACTCCGCCTGCACATCACGACTGCGCAGGATCTCAACGAACAGCAGGGTAGACATCAGTTCGCCGTGGCTGACCAGTTCGTCGGTCAGCGCCGTGGAGGTGGCCAAGGAGGCTGCTTCGGACAGCATGGCAATATTTTCCAGCATGCGGTCGATTTCGTCGCGCACTACCGCCGGATTATCGAGGCGATCGAGAATGGCGTATTGAATGCGGCGGATTTCGTCGAGCTGATAGTGACGCTTGTCGGCGTCGCTGCCTTCGGCCAGAGCCACCAGCAGGTTGGTGACGCCCGCAGAAGCGGACAATACCACCAGACGTACGTTCGGATTGGCGAGAACGACGTCGGCGCTGCGGTTCATGGCTTCATAGTCGGCAACGCTGGTGCCGCCGAATTTGGCGACAACGGTGGCATTCTGGGGTGCTGCTTGGTTCATGTAAAAACCTCGTGTCAGGGTGGCCCTCTTCAGAGAACACTTTTTTCATAGCCTTGGCACAAGGGGGGAGCGATAAACGGGAGCAGACGTAGAAGTGAAAGCTACGATACACCCAGAAGCGCCCCACCTTGTTGATTGCCCTTACGGACAATTCTGGTGACAACCCAGGGGATTCAGCCCCTGTAGTCGATACGATGAATGCCGCGCATCACCTTACCTCGGCGTCGCTCCCCCTCAAGCGTCGTCATTGGAAAACGGCTCCTCTGACACTCTACCTGGGCGACGCGCCTCTTCTGGCTTGCACACCGGGTGCGCAAGTAGGCTGTTAGGAATAGCCCGATATCGTGCCGCTGTCAACGTCCGGAAGTTGAGGGATTTTCATCTTGTACCAGTGCAATCAGCGTACAGGGCATTGCCGGGACAAAACCGGCGCCGATCGGCTGCAGCGTGCCGTCTTCCCGCTGGCTGAAAAGCGGAATAACGCCATGATTTTTCTCTATATATTCCAACCAGCCAAAGTTCTCGTTCAGCTTGGTGGCTTTGATGGTGGCGCCCTGGGCAATCAGGCTGCTTAGCCGACCGTAGGTGGCCTCTTGATTGAACAGGATCTCATGCCGGCGGAAGCGCGAACTTTCCGCACTGTTGCCGCGGCCTTTCAGCGGGGCGCCGGAGCGGATGGCGAACACCTGTCCTTCACCAAAAATATGGCCGAAGTGATAGACCGCCAACGCATTTTGGTGGCGGTTGGGAGAGAGCGCCAGTACTTGTGCGGTGTCGCTGAGATCGAGATAGTTTTCGGCATGCTCAGAGTAAGCATGGCCATAATAGGCGGGGATGCCGTCCATACGTGCCTGGCGATAATATTCCCAACTGCTGTCGGTGACGAGCACCGGAATATTCAACTTCATCAGCGCCTGTGCCAGCATACGTGCGACGCTATTGGCGCCGACAATCAGCACCCCACGTGGTTTTTGCTGCTGTACCCGCAGCCAACGCGCCATCATGCCGCTGGTCAGGCTTTGCAGTACCACGGTGCCGATGATCACGGCGAACACCACGGTCACCAGCCGATCGGCTCCCGGATAACCGCTGCGCTGCAGCGTCAGGGCAAACAGCGAACTGACCGCCGCGGCGACGATGCCACGCGGAGCGATCCAGCATAGCAGCAGGCGATCGCGCCAGTGCAGGGAAGAGCGCCAGGTTGATACCGCAATACACAGCGGGCGGGCGACGAACTGCACCACCAGCAACAGGCCCAATAATGGCCAGCCCATGTTCCACAAGGCCTGAATGTCGAGCCGCGCCGCCAAAATGATAAACAGTGCTGAAATCAGGATCGCCGACAGCTCTTCCTTGAACGCCAGAATGTCGCTGGTATCCACATCGCGCATATTGGCCAGCCAAATGCCCATTACGGTAACGGTCAGCAGGCCGGATTCATCGGCAATGGCGTTGGACACGCCAAAGGCGGTGAGCATGATCGCCAGTACCGCCAGGTTTTGCAGGTAGCGCGGCAGCCAGACGCGGCGCAGCGCCAGGCCCAGCAAATAGCCGAACAGCGCGCCAGCCACCAGGCCGACGGCGGCGGTAATGCCCAGCGTCCAGAACAGATGGGTGTAAGATTCTGAATGCTGTTTCAGTACGATAAATTCGAACACCAGCAGGGTAAAAATGGCGCCGACCGGATCGATGACGATGCCTTCCCAGCGCAGTACCTGGTTGATATTGGCATTCGGTCGCACCACGCGCATCAACGGGGCGATCACCGTTGGGCCGGTGACCACCGTGACCGCGCCGATCAGTGCCGCCAACTCCGGTGGAAAGTCCAGCAACCACCAGCAGGCCACGCCGATCACCAGGAAGGTCATCAGCATGCCAATGGTTACCAGGTTACGTACCACGCCGCCGAGGCCGCGTATTTCCTCGACCCGTAGCGTTAGCGCCCCTTCAAACAGAATAATGGCGACCGACAGCGACACCAGCGGGAACAGCAAATCGCCGAACAACGCGTCCGGCTGAACCCAATGCACCACAGGCCCCAGCACGATGCCAAATACCAGCAACGGCAGAATGGCCGGCAGGCGTAACACCCAGGCTAGCCACTGCGCCAGCAATGAGCTCAAGCCAATAACCACCAACATCAATGGGGCAGATAATTCCATAGTCATGTCCTTCGTCGTTCACACCGCAGCCTGGCTGGCCACGCATCCTTAGCCTAATTACGTCATTGACGTGGTCATAACCTGACACAGTTTAGTGACAGTTAAGCAACCCTGATAACAGGCTGTTATCCAAAAGTATAGGGGAAGTGCTGAAACGATGCGGCGGCAATTGACAGTTAGCGCCTATCGCAAGAAAAGAGATCATAATCACGGTCGAACAGGCTACAATCGGTCAACCACGTCACATTTATTCTCAAGCCTAAGAGTGTTGCTATGAAAAATATCAATCCTAGTCAAACCGCTGCTTGGCAAGCCCTGCAGCAACATTTTGAACAGATGAAAGACGTACAGATCAGCGATCTGTTTGCTCAGGACAAAGAGCGTTTCTCCAAGTTTTCCGCCACCTTCAACGATCAGATGCTGGTGGACTACTCTAAAAACCGCATCACCGCGGAAACCCTGGAGAAGCTGCAGGCACTGGCGAAAGAAACCGATCTGCAAAGCGCGATCAAATCCATGTTCGCCGGCGAGAAAATCAACCGTACTGAAGACCGTGCGGTGCTGCATATTGCCCTGCGTAACCGCAGCAACAGCCCAATCATCGTTGATGGCAAAGATGTGATGCCGGAAGTGAATGCGGTGCTGGCCAAAATGAAACAGTTCTGTGACCGCGTGATTGGCGGTGACTGGAAAGGCTATACCGGCAAAGCAATTACTGACGTGGTAAATATCGGTATTGGCGGTTCAGATCTCGGCCCTTATATGGCTACCGAGGCACTGCGCCCGTACAAAAATCACCTGAACATGCACTTCGTCTCCAACGTTGACGGCACCCATATCGCCGAAACGCTCAAACCGCTGAACCCGGAAACCACTCTGTTCCTGGTGGCGTCCAAAACCTTCACCACCCAGGAAACCATGACCAACGCCCACAGCGCGCGCGACTGGTTCCTGAGCACTGCCGGTGATCAAAAACACGTGGCGAAACACTTCGCGGCGCTGTCCACCAACGGCAAGGCCGTCGGCGAGTTCGGCATCGACACCGCTAACATGTTCGAGTTTTGGGACTGGGTTGGCGGCCGTTATTCCCTGTGGTCGGCGATTGGCCTGTCTATCGCCCTGTCAGTGGGTTACGAGAATTTTGAACAGTTGCTGAGCGGCGCGCACGCGATGGACAAACACTTCGCGCAAACGCCGGCAGAGCAAAACCTGCCGGTGCTGCTGGCGTTGATCGGTATCTGGTACAACAACTTCTTCGGTGCAGAAACCGAAGCTATCCTGCCGTACGACCAGTACATGCACCGTTTTGCCGCTTACTTCCAGCAGGGCAACATGGAATCCAACGGTAAATATGTCGATCGCAACGGCAATCCGGTGGACTACCAGACCGGCCCAATCATCTGGGGCGAGCCGGGCACCAACGGGCAGCACGCGTTTTACCAACTGATCCACCAGGGGACCAAACTGGTGCCTTGTGACTTTATCGCGCCGGCCATCAGCCATAATCCGCTGAGCGACCACCATGCAAAACTGCTGTCGAACTTCTTCGCACAGACTGAAGCGCTGGCGTTCGGTAAATCACTGGAAGTGGTAGAACAAGAATTCGCCGCCCAGGGCAAAACGCCGGACGAGGTTAAGCACGTAGCGCCGTTCAAGGTATTTGAAGGCAACCGCCCAACCAACTCCATCCTGCTGCGTGAGATTACGCCGTTCAGCCTGGGCAGCCTGATTGCCCTGTATGAACACAAGATCTTCACCCAGGGCGCGATCCTCAACATCTTCACCTTCGACCAGTGGGGCGTGGAGCTGGGCAAACAGCTGGCTAACCGTATCCTGCCGGAACTGGCGGGTGATGAAGCGGTCAGCAGCCACGACAGCTCAACCAATGCGCTGATCAACCGCTTCAAGGCATGGCGTTAATTAGCGTCTGAATGAATGCCAATAAAAAACCCGCCTTGGCGGGTTTTTTTACGTCTGAAGGAATTACAGATTGATAGGCACTTCGAAACTGATGCCTGCGCCTACGTCATCGGCGGTGCTGGCGTTGTTATCGGTGTACCACAGGCTGGTATCAAACTTGACCTGAGAGTCGAAGTTGTAACCCCAGCCTAACTGAATGCCTTTCAGCGTATCGGATTTCGGGAAGGCATGGTTTATCGACTGGCTGTTCGGGTTCACTTTGGCGTATACCAAGCGGGTGCTCCAGCGTTGGCCATCGTCCAACACCATCTCTACGCGGCCGGACAGCATTTGCCCGTCGCCACCCATGGCGTGGCCCAGTGGGTAGCCTTGCTGGTAGTAGCCACCTTTATAGGTGTAGTGGGTGTAAACATAGTTTTTACGGCTCATATCGGAGCGGGTATCTGCCCCTTCAATAGACCAGTTGATAGTGGTTGGGCCCCATTCAGGATGGCCTTCCAGCCCCAGCAGGTAGGTATTTTGCGATGGCAGGAAGCCCGCTTCATCTTCACCCACTAACTGACCGTACAGGCTGACAGGCAGACCAATCAACGGCTGCATTTTCAGTTTGAAGTCGAAACCGGCGAGCTGGTTGCCGGGATCGTTGCCTTGTCCTGAGTCATCGTTGTCCTTGCCGGTGAAGGCGTCCCAGAAGGAGCTAAAGGACTGTGGTCGGCCGCTACCGCCCCACTGCATGATGCGCGAAGCGCCCAACTCGAGGAAGTTGGTCGGCATCATGGTCAGACGGCCGCCGATCAGCTTGGTATCAGGCACGGCGGTGTACTGCGACAGCTGACCTGCCGTCAGTTGGTACTGCCAGCGGCCAATCCAGGACAGCCAAGGGGTTTCAAACGGCGATTGGTCGGCGCGCTGCAGCATAAAGCCGGCGACCGGGCGTGCGGCGTCGGAACGGATCAGGCTGCCGTCGTAACCAGGCCCCCACCATTGGGAAACTTCACCGAAGGACAGCCACTGGTTCCAGATTTTCACTGCACCGTAGGAGCCGTTGAGGTTGAATTTGGAACCGTCGCTGACGCGCTGATCGCCTTCGACTGAACCCTGGAGTCGCACGTCCCAGAATTCGCCGTTGGCACCGGCACCGACGGTGAGGCTTTGGTCAGCATATTGGTTCTGCCCGAAACCCTGTGGCGTGCCGGGCTTATCGGTAGCGGCGTAGCCGCTGACGCGAATATTGGCTTTCAGTTCGCCGACGCGGCGTTGAACACGGTCGATGACGTTTTTCTCGGTATTGGTTACCGGTTTGGCCTGTGAAATGACCGAACTGATCTCTTCCTGGCTTAGTGGCCAGGTGGACAGGCTAACGTTGATTACGCCGCGATCGGACAACCAGGCGAGGTCGTTGCGCAGGTCATTATCAGGGGTTACCAATCCGCTGGCATGGCCGGTTAATGCACAGGTAAACAGGCCTGCGGCGACCAGTCCGTTAAGCTTAGCGCGCATAAATATTCCCTTGTTAATTCGAGGTGTTTGTTTTATGTAAAGATCTATGACCCATCATAGTTGACATTTCAATTTGCTACAAATATATCCACATGAAACATTTAAATTTAACCGTTTGAATGGTAATCGTTTTTTTCAATCGGCATACAGATGTTAATTTTTAAGATAATGCCTATGTTAGGATGCGTAGATAATTACAGTGGTATTTATGGGGAATAATTATGGCAAAAACCTCCCGCTCAGTGATGGTGGCCAAAGGGCTACAACGGGTGCTGAACGTTGGGCTGTTGTTGTTGGCAGCAATCCTGATCGTTTTTTTGGTGAAAGAAACCATTCATTTGGCGAAAGTTTTGTTTGTAAATAACGAGGAGTCTACGTCCTATCTCTTGATTGAAGGGATTGTGATTTACTTTCTCTATTTTGAGTTTATCGCGTTGATTGTTAAATATTTTGAGTCTGGCTATCACTTTCCGCTGCGCTACTTTATTTATATCGGCATCACCGCAATTATCCGATTGATCATTGTGGATCATGAAAACCCAATCGATACGCTAATTTATTCCGCCGCGATATTGTTACTGGTAGTGACGCTCTACCTGGCCAATACCGACCGCTTAAAACGGGAATAGCAGAAATAAAAATGGCGGCCCGATAGGGCCGCCGAAGACACAGGTATTGATCGGAAATAACTGAAGTACATCAAGCGCAGTAGGGCCCACCCGTGAGTGAGGCCCGAGAAAATCTAACCTTTCACCCCACCTGCCGTCAGGCCTCCTACCAGCCAGCGTTGCGCCAGCAAGAATACGGCGGTAATCGGGATTGCCGACAGCACCGCCGCAGCGGCAAAGTCGCCCCACAGATAGTTTTGTGGGTTCAGGTATTGCTGCATGCCCACTGCCAACGTGTAGCTGTTAACGTCACGCAGCAACAGCGAGGCGACCGGCACTTCGGTGATGGCCGCGATAAACGACAGAATAAACACTACCGCCAGGATCGGTACCGACAGCGGCAACAGCACCAGGCGGAACGCCTGCCAAGGGCTGGCACCGTCCAATGCCGCCGCCTCCTCCAGCGAGTTATCGATGGTTTCGAAATAGCCTTTGATCGTCCAAACATGCAGTGCGATCCCGCCCATGTAAGCGAAGATCACGCCGCCGTGGGTGTTCAGGCCGATAAACGGAATGTATTGGCCCAGACGATCGAACAAGGCGTACAACGCCACCAGCGACAGCACCGCCGGGAACATCTGGAAAATCAGCATGCTTTTCAGCAGCGTGCTCTTGCCGCGAAAACGCATGCGGGCAAAGGCGTAGGCGCAGGTGGTGGACAGCGTGACGATGCCGATCGCAGTGATCACCGCGATCTTGATTGAGTTCCACAGCCACAGCAGCACCGGGAACGGCGGCGGGGTAACGCTGCCGTCGGCGTGGGTCACGCTCATGCCAAGCGCCAGCCGCCAGTGATCCCATGAAATTTGTTCCGGTATCAGGCTGCCGGTGGCGAAGTTGCCGGAACGCAGCGAGATGGTCACCACCATCAGCAGCGGGAACATGATCAGGGCGATAAAGCACAGCATTAGAATATGGGTCATCCACAGGCGCAGGCGCTGGGACTTGGGTTGGACCATGGCCATTATTTTTCTCCCTAGTCGAAGTTCATCTTGCTGGCTTTCAGATTCAGGATCGCCAGAGCGCCTACCAGCAGGAAGATCAGCGTGGCAATGGCGGCTGCCAGTCCGAAGTCCTGCCCGCCGCCGCCCTCGAAGGCAATGCGGTAGGTATAGCTGACCAGCAGGTCGGTATAACCGGCCGGCGTGGTGGTGCCAATCATGTCAGGCCCGCCGTTGGTCAGCAGCTGAATCAAGACAAAGTTATTAAAGTTGAAGGCGAAGCTGGCGATCATCAGCGGCGTCAGCGGTTTGATCAGCAGCGGCAGCGTGATGCGGAAGAAGTTCTGCATCGGGGTGGCGCCGTCCATTGCCGAGGCCTCGTACAAATCGTCGGGTATTGCCTTCAGCAGCCCCATGCACAGGATCATCATGTAGGGATAACCCAACCAGGTGTTGACGATCAAAATCATGCTTTTGGCGGTGATAGGGTCGCTGAACCAGGCCGGTTTGATGCCAAACAGATGGCTAAGCATCATGTTGATTTCACCGAAGCTTTGGTTGAACAACCCTTTGAAAATCAGTATCGAAATAAACGACGGTACCGCGTAGGGCAGTATCAGCATCACGCGATAAACCGCTTTGCCTTTCAGCGCTTCCCACTGCACCACGCAGGCCAGCACCATACCCACCGCCACGGTGAGGATCACGGTCATGACCGAGAACACGATGGTCCAGATAAAAATCGACACGAACGGCTTCTTGATGCCTTCGTCCTGCAGCACGCGCAGGAAGTTTTTCCATCCGATGGTGACGGTATAGCCTGGGCTCAGGGTCTCTTTGGCCCAGTTGCCCTCGGCATTCACCGCCTGATAGAAGCCAATGTCAGGGTTTGGGCGGTATTGAGTATGGGTTTGTTGGTCGGTCAGCGTATTGCTTTCCTTGTCCAGCGCGTAGAGCGGGGTGGTGCCGGAAAATTGGCGCAGGGAACTCATGCGCAGCTCGCCGCCGTCCGGAAGTAATGCCACCAGTTGGCTCAGCGCCTGACGATTTTGCGTGATCACTCGCAGCGTGGCGCGTTCGCCGACCGGTTCTGCGCTTTCTTCCGTCAGTTTCAGCGTTTGCGGCGCACTGGCGTCAAAGCTGAACGGTTCGGAAATCAGTTTTTGGTCACTGTCAGGGTGGGTTAACTGCAGGCGCCAACGTTGATTTTCTGCCGGATACAGCCCGAAGGTGAAGGTTTTTCCGGTTTGGAACTGACGCTGCATCAGCACCGACTGAGCGCGTTCAAAGGTGAGCTGGTTGGTGCTGCTGTAGTTGGTAAAGGCGATGGCGATGGTGCAAATCAGCGGAAACAGGACAAACAGCCCCATGCCAGCGATGCCCGGATAAACGTAGCGCCAGGCGTAAGCCCGGCGATTGGCGAAGACGTAAAGCCCGGCGCTGACCAGTATCAGCGTCAGAATGGCAAACAGGTATTCACCCTGTGCATACATCAACACAATCAGATAGCAGGTAACCAGGCTGAACAGGCCGATGACCAGCCATTTCAGTACGTCACTCTGCCACCACTTCGACTTTTTGCGCGCAGGCGACCCGGCGTGAGCTAATTGCATAGGGCGTTCCTTTCTGTGAAGCCACAGCGGGGCGCTGATCCGCACCCCGCACAACGTTGTGTGTTACTTGGTGATACGGGTCTGCACATCATCCAACGCGGCTTTCACCGTCTGGCGGCCGCTGACGGCGTTGATTACCGCGCTGCGCTCGGCGTACCAGAAGGCGCTCATCTGCGGGATATTAGGCATAATTTCGCCGTTTTGTGAGTTTTCCATGGTGGCGGCGATTTTCGGATCCTTCGCCAGTTGCTCCTGGTAGGACTTCAGGGCCACCGCACCGAGCGGTTTGTCCTTGTTGACGTCGGCCAGGCCTTCGTTGGTCAACAGATAGTTTTCCAGGAATTCGGTAGCCAGCTCTTTGTTCGGGCTGGCGGCGTTGATCCCGGCGGTCAGCACGCCAACGAAAGGTTTGGACGGCTTGCCTTTAAAGGTCGGCAGCAGGGTTACGCCGTAGTTGATTTTGCTTTGCTCGATGTTTGACCAGGCCCACGGACCGTTGATGGTCATGGCGGTTTGGCCCTTATTGAAGGCGGCTTCGGCAATGGAGTAATCGGTATCGGCGTTGATCTGCTTGTTTTTCACCAGATCGACGATGAACTGCAGACCGGCCTGCGAACCGGCGTTGGCGACGCCAACGTCCTTGATGTTGTATTTGCCATTTTCATACTTGAAGGCATAACCGCCATCGGCGGCGATAATCGGCCAGGTGAAGTAGGGTTCTTGCAGGTTCCACATGATGGCGCTTTTGCCTTTGGCGCGCAGTTCTTTGTCCAGCGCCGGGATCTCTTCCCAGGTTTTTGGCGCCTGTTTGATCAGGTCTTTATTGTAAATCAGCGACAGCGCTTCCACGGCGATCGGGTAGCCGATCAGCTTGCCGTCGTAGCGCACTGCGTCCCAGGTGAACGGGAACAGCTTGTCCTGGAAGGCTTTGGAAGGATGGATTTCCGCCAGCAGGCCGGACTGCGCGTAGCCGCCAAAGCGGTCATGGGCCCAGAAGATGATGTCCGGGCCGTCGCCGGTGGCGGCAACCTGCGGGTACTTCTCTTCCAGCTTGTCCGGGTGTTCGATGGTCACTTTGATGCCGGTGTCTTTCTCAAACTTTTTGCCGACCTCGGCCAGGCCGTTATAGCCTTTATCGCCGTTGATCCAGATAACCAGTTTCCCTTCCTCGATCTTGGCGAAGGCGGAAGAGGAAAGCACCAGGGTGGTCAGAGCCGAAAGCACCAGTGTGCGGGCGGTGGTAAAGCTGCGAGTCATAATCCAATCCTTCTTTTTTGTGGGCATGTAAGTCAAGGAGAGAGGTTTCGCGGTAATAGTGGGTCACAAAGCGACACATTCTCATCCTCCCCCCCTCTACGCCCCACGCCTGCGTAGTGTGATCCAGTTAACATTGCTCCCTATTCTGTGGTGTCAGACACAAAATAGGGGGACGATTTTTGCCAGGCAGATCACAGATTTGTCTTAAGCGTGGAACTTCTCGTCCCCGCGGTCGTTCTCTCATCCTCCCATCTCCTCCCCCATGAAAAATCCTGTTACGGATGATTACCCTTTGTGGGGTTTACCGCACTATCGGCCACATTGATTTTATCGCCACGTGCAGCAGGGAACCGGATTTATGTCGCCAATGCCTACCGTCACTCAGCCAACCCTGTACCGGATCCACCCGGTCAGTTTCCGTGATGGAAACGGGGATGGCGTGGGTGATGCTCACGGCATGATTGCGGCGCTGCCCTACCTGAACCAGCTGTCGATAGACGGCCTGGTCCTGCCGCAGCCATTGGCGGAGCAAGAGGGGGCGGCGGTCGCCGCGCAGGGTCTGGCGCTGTGGTATTGCGACGGGCCGCATCACATTCGTCGCGCCGCCGCGTCGCAGCAGTACCTTCGTAGCCCATTGGCGCTGGAGGTCGTGCCCTTCAGCGTAGAGAAACTGATTGAGGTGTTGAATGCTCGCCGCGCCACTCTGGCAGACAGCCTGTGGAGCACCGGTGATGCGGATCAGCCGCGAGTCGTTAGCCATTGGGGCCAGGGTAATCTGCGTTCGGCTGATGCCTTTTTGACGCTGCTGGCGATGTTGCCTGCGCCCATCTGCCTGTATCAGGGCGAAGAATTGGGTCTGCCACACGCCGCCGGCCTGCAGGATCCGCTGGGTGCGCAAACGCCGATGCCCTGGCATGAAGCGCCGGAACAGGTGACCAACGGTGAGATCCACTGGTACCAACAGGTGGCCATCGAACATCGCGCGCTGGCCATCAGCCGCCAGCAGCAGGACAACCAATCCACCTTGCGTTACTGCCAATCTCTGTTGGCGCTGCGCCGCTTGCCGGTGATCCAGCAGGGCGAACTGAGTGTGGTCAGCCAGCATAACGGCGTGGTTCGTTTACTTATTACCCATCAGGATCAATGCCTTGAAGCGCTGATTAACCTGCAGCCTTATACTCAGGCGGCCGCGCCGTCTGAGGCGACCTTGCCATTGGCATGGCAGCACGGTGCGCAGCAAGAGGGTCATCAATGGGTTTTGGCGGGTTTTGCGTCCGCCATTTTTACACGAAATGTTAACTGCGAAAGCAGGGGAGTAACGCATGGCTAGCGTCACATTGCGCAGCGTTTATAAGGCCTTCGGCGAAGCTGTGATTTCCAAAGACGTCAATCTGACGATAGATGACGGTGAGTTTGTGGTGTTTGTCGGGCCGTCGGGCTGCGGCAAATCGACACTGCTGCGCATGATTGCCGGGCTGGAGGACATCACCTCTGGCGACCTGATGATCGGCGATAAACGCATGAATGAGGTGCCGCCTTCAGAGCGCGGCATTGGCATGGTGTTTCAGTCCTATGCGCTGTATCCGCACCTGTCGGTGGCCGACAACATGTCGTTCGGCCTGAAGCTGGCCGGTGCCAAGAAAGCGGAAATCAGCCAGCGGGTCAATCAGGTGTCGGAAGTGCTGCAACTGGCTCACCTGCTCGACAGGCGGCCAAAAGCGCTGTCCGGCGGGCAGCGTCAGCGGGTGGCGATCGGCCGTACGCTGGTGGCGGAACCGGACGTGTTCTTGCTCGACGAGCCGTTGTCGAACCTCGACGCCGCGCTGCGGGTGCAGATGCGCATTGAGATTTCGCGTCTGCACAAGCGCCTGCAGCGCACCATGATTTACGTGACGCACGATCAGGTGGAAGCGATGACGCTGGCCGACAAGATCGTGGTGTTGGACGCCGGGCGTGTCGCCCAGGTCGGCAAGCCGCTGGAGCTGTATCACTATCCGGCCAACCGCTTTGTCGCCGGCTTTATCGGCTCGCCGAAAATGAATTTCCTGCCGGTCAAAGTGACCGCCGCAGAGCCGCAACAGGTCCAGGTCGAGCTGCCTAACCGCCAGTTGGTGTGGTTGCCGGTGGAAGGCACCGACGTTCAGCCCGGTACCAACATGTCTCTGGGCATTCGCCCGGAGCATCTGCTGCCCAGTGATGCCTCTGAAGTACTGCTTACGGGTGACGTACAGGTGGTGGAGCAACTCGGTAACGAGACGCAAATCCACATCCAAATCCCGGCAATTCGTCAAAACCTGGTTTACCGCCAGAACGACGTGGTGCTGGTAGAAGAAGGTGCAACATTCGCCATAGGCTTGCCGCCTCACCGTTGCCATCTGTTCCGTGAGGACGGTACGGCATGTAAACGGCTGCACCAGGAGCCGGGCGTTTAAAGCATCACAGTCTGTATAACAGGAGAATAATGATGACTACTCTGCGCAAACTTCCTCTGGCACTGGCAATCGCCGCTGGTGTGCTTACCACTCAGGCGATGGCCGTTGATTTTAAAGGCTACGCCCGTTCCGGCATCGGCTGGACCGGCAGTGGTGGCGAGCAACAGTGCTTCCAGGCTACCGGTGCCGGCAGCAAGTACCGTCTCGGCAACGAATGCGAGACCTACGCCGAGCTGAAACTGGGACAGGAAGTGTGGAAAGAAGGCGATAAAAGCTTCTACTTCGATACCAACCTGGCTTACTCCGTTTCACAACGTTCCGACTGGGAAGACGTGACGCCAGGCTTCCGTGAAGTGAATGTGCAGGGTAAAAACCTGATTGAATGGTTGCCGGGTGCCAACATGTGGGCCGGTAAGCGTTTCTATCAGCGTCATGATGTTCACATGATTGACTTCTACTACTGGGATATCTCCGGTCCGGGCGCCGGTCTGGAAAATATTGATTTGGGCTTCGGCAAACTGTCTGCTGCCGTAACCCGTAACTCAGAATCCGGCGGCTCTTACGGTTACCTGGATAACGAGTGGGATCAACGTCCTACCGTCAACGACACCTTCGACGTGCGCTTGGCCGGCCTGGAGTTGAACCCGGGCGGCACCCTGGAGTTGGGTGTGGACTACGGTCGTGCCAATACTCAGGACGGATACCATTTGGCTGACGGCGCCAGCAAAGACGGCTGGATGTTCACCGCGGAACATACCCAGAGCATCCTGACCGGCTACAACAAGTTTGTGGTGCAGTACGCCACCGACTCCATGACTTCGCAGAACAACGGCCGCAACCAGGGCTCAACCATCGACAACAACGGCAAGATGATCCGCGTGCTGGACCATGGTGCCATCGACTTCAACGATCAATGGGCGCTGATGTACGTCGGTATGTTCCAGGATGTCGATCGTGACAACAATAACGGCACCACCTGGTACACCGTGGGCGTGCGTCCAATGTACAAATGGACGCCAATCATGAGCACCCTGCTGGAAGCCGGTTACGACAACGTGAAATCCCAGCGCACCGGCGATCGCAACGGTCAGTACAAAGTGACCCTGGCGCAACAGTGGCAAGCGGGCAACAGCATCTGGTCACGTCCGGCTATCCGCGTATTCGCGACCTACGCCAAGTGGGATGAGAAGTGGGGCTACGCCAATAACGACTCCGGCGCCGGTTACAACTCGGGCACCGCGTACAACGACACCAGCTTACATACCTTCAGCCGCGGCAATGACGACGAAGTCACCTTCGGTGCCCAGATGGAAATCTGGTGGTAATGAGATAACGGGGAGGGCCAGGTGCTCTCCCCAGCCTGTATTCGCCGGCGTCGTCTCTCTTGCCTGAGCCGCGCCGGATATCATGGGGTATAACAATGAAAAAGAATCTGCTGTCACTTTGCCTGTCACTGGCTCTGACCCTTGGCGCACCGCTGGTGGTCAATGCCGATACGCCGGCCAATGTTTCCATCGCGCCGGCCATTAGCGCCAGCACGCTGCAAAGCCTGCCGTGGCAACCGCTGATGCCGCCGGTCAGCCAGGACATCAAACTGGATAATGTCAGCCCACAAATCAATCAGGGTGACATTCAGGGCGCTATCGCCGCTTATACGCTACCGGCCGATCGCGGTTCGCTGGAAGTCACGCTGAGCAGCATCAGCAAGAACAACTCACTTTACGCGCCGAGCGTGTTGGTGCTGGATGAGCACCTGCGCCCTGCGGCCTATTACCCGAGCAGTTACTTCCCGTATCAACCACCGGGTGCGATGTCATCCGATCGGCTGGAGGGCACGCTGAAACTGACCCCGGCACTCGGTCAGAAACAAATTTATCTGCTGGTGTACACCACCCGTCAGGATCTGGCGAAAACCACGCAACTGACCAACCCGGCCAAGGCTTATGCGCAGGGCGTGGGCAACGCGGTGCCGGATATTCCGGATCCGATCGCCCGGCATAGCACCAGCGGCACTATCAAACTGAAGGTCACGGCAGAGCAGGGCAGCGGCAATATCATGATCGGCATGCTGCAGCCGGCACCGGCGGCGACGCCAGTGGTGGTGGGATCAACGGCCGCCGTCGCAGCAGCACCGGCCCCGACTCAACCGGCGGAACCCATGTTGAATGACACCGAAGCTTACTTTAACAACGGCATCAAACAGGCGGTGAAGGCGGGCGATATCGATAAAGCGCTGAAACTGATGAATGAGGCTGAAAAACTGGGTTCCACCACAGCACGTGAAACCTTTATTGGTAGCGTGAAAGGCAAGGGGTAGTACCCGACGCTGTCGATGCTGGCTCGATGATTGGTGCGCCCCGGCGCACCTTTTTTCATCCGTGGGCCAGGGTGGTGCCGATCAACGCCAGCAGGCGGGCATTATCCACTTGCTGCATCACCCGCAACGGCTTGCCTTCGGGCTCCGGCATGCCGACCGTCAGGCGCAGGCCTCCAGGACGCCAGCGGCGAGAACTGCCGCGCGTCATAGCGCCTTCCAGTGCGACATCCACATAATATTCCTCCGTGGTCACCAACTGTGGCTCAAGCAACCAGGCAATCACCAGCGCATCGTGGATCCAGCAACCCGGCAGATGGCGGGTATGGCGGGAATAGTCGATCCAGGGTTGAGTGGTGGTTCGCAGATAGCGGCACAGCAGCGTGTCCGGTTGGGTCATCTGCGCCAGGCTTTCCTGAGTCAACATGGTTTGCGTAGTAACGTCCAGTGGGGCGAGCGTAATATTGGCACCGCTGGTCAGCACCTGCCGTGCGGCTTCCGGATCCAGACCAAAATTGGTGTCCTTGATGTAGCCCTCCAGGTTGAAGACTCCGCCCATGATCACAATTTCCTTCACCGCCTGTGCCATCTGCGGGTACAGCTGCAGAGCATGGGCGACGTTGGTCAGGGGGCCGATTGCCGCCAGGGTGATCTCGCCGGGGTTATTGCAAATCAGCTCGCCGATCGCCACGGCGGCGTTCGGCGTTGGTGTGGTTGCGGCCTGTGGATAAGGCGTATTGCGCCACAGTGCCGCCAGATCAGGATCGGCAATCGCGCGGTCGAGGTGGGCGCGCCAGGGTTCTGGCGGTTCGCTCAGCGCGCGCGCCGCGCCGACGGCAATCGGCACCTGATAGCCGGTTTGTTGCAGCAAATGTTGTGCCACGGCAAAGCCAACGTCACATGGCGTATTGCCCGCAACAATGCTGATCAACTCCAGTGAGAGTCGCGGGCGGGCTGCCAGTGCCAATGCCAGCGCCAGCCCGTCATCGACGTTGGCGCCGGGAATGCCGTTGCCGGGATCGCAATCAATAATCAAACGCATAGCGGTTACCTGAATCAATAAACTAACAGCCGCACGATCGGCGGATATGCAGTTGGAAAGCGAATTCGTGCAGCTCTGGCTGCGCAGCACCGGCAGCCAGCATGGCGATCGCTCGCTTGGCCATGGCGTCAATCGGTTGTTCGACCGCACTGAGCGGTGGCACGCTGAACTCGGACTGCTGGGTGCCGTTAAAACAAATGATCGCCAGATCGTCCGGCACGCGAAGCCGGTGTTCTGCCAGTGCCGACAGGCAACCGAGCGCCTGTTGTTCGTTAGAGGTGAATATGGCCCGCGGCCGCGGGGCTTGCAGCATTTTCTGGCTGGCCTGATAGCCCCCCTGACGGGTATAGGGCGCTTCGAATATCCACTCTTCGCGTGGCGCAATGCCCGCTTCCTTCAGTGCATCACGCCAGCCGTTAAGGCGGTCCTGCGCGTTGAGCATGGTCAAGGGGCCCACAAAAATGCCGATGTCCTGATAGCCGTGCTGCAACAGATGGCGAGTTGCCTGACAGGCCGCATCACGCTCGTCGACGCGAATAGCGCAGACGCCGGCATGGCTGTCTATGGTGTCAATCATTACGCATGGCGTGCCGGATGCGCGGATCAGATCGAACCAGGGATGGCGATCGACGCTGGTGTACAGCAGACCGTCAACCTGACGGCGCAGCAGATGATTAATCAGGTCGTGCTCGCGCTGGCGGTCGTCACCGGCGTCACCCAACAGCAGTACCCGACCGTGGCTGAAAGCCTCTCGCTGCAACGCCTGGGCCAGGGTGGCAAAAAACGGGTTGGAGATATCGGGTACCACCAACCCGTAGGTCAGGGTGTTGCCTGAAGCCAGTGCCCGGGCGATATCGTTTGGTCGGTAACCGGTTTTTTCAATAGCCTCCAGCACCCGCAGACGGGTGGTTTCCGCCACCGGGCGCGGTCCGTTGTTGATCACGTAGCTGACGACCGCAACCGAGGTGCCCGCTACGCGGGCGACGTCGGCACGGGTGATGCGTCGCGCGGATTGATTATCCAAGTTGGGTTCCTGTGCGCCCTGATTACGCCGCGTCCTGCGGCAGGTTTAGATCGCGGCCGCGGGTTTCCGGTGCAAAGAAGGTGGTGATTAAGCCAATGGCCGCCATTACAACAAAATAGCAGGCGACAGGCCACCAGTGACCGAAGCCGGACAGCAACGCGGTGGCGATCAGCGGAGCGGTACCGCCGGAAAGGATCGACCCCAGCTCCTTGGCGAACGCCATTTTTGAATAGCGATTTTTGACGCCGAACAGTTCCACGCCATAGGCCGCCTGCACCCCAAAAATGCCGAGTGACGCAATGCACATGCCGACCACAATCACTGAAATGACGGTTGCCGGTTCGCGGCTGTCGAGCAGCCAGAACGCCGGGAAGGCATACAACACCAGCAACAGACAGAACCAGCGGTAAGTGATACGACGGCCGAAGCGATCGGAAAGCCAACCGGCCAGGGGGATCACCAGGAAACCGCACAGTGAGGCGATCATCACCGCCAGCGCGGGCACCGATTTGTCCACCATCAGCACCTTGGCGACGTAACCGACGATAAAGCCCTGACACAGATAGGAGGGGCCATTCTCGCCAATGCGCAGGCCAAGCATGATCCAAAAAGCTTTGGTGCGCTGCAAATAACTGCGGTTATCCGGCTCGGTGGGGGTATTTTCCAGCATCCGCTGGCGGTTTTGCTGAAGCTCGCGTTCAAACACCGGCGTTTCGCGTACGTGGCGGCGCAGGTACAGTGCTCCTGCGGCGATCAGGATGCTGGCAAGGAACGGAATACGCCAGCCCCAGGCGATAAGATCCGCTTTGTCCAACTGCAACACTAACAACCACACCAGCGACGCCAGCAGGGTGCCGCTGTTGGAACCGATGGCGATGATCGAAGCGACCAGACCGCGTCGTTTTGCCGGTGCGTATTCTGCCAGCATCACCGCGCCGCCGGAGAGCTCCGCTCCGGCACCGAAACCTTGCGCAAAACGCAGGATCACCAGACAGACAGGCGCCCAAACGCCAATTTGTGCGTAGGAGGGGATCAGCCCGATCAGCGTGGTAGAAACGCCCATCAACGCGACCGTGGTGAGCAGTACCACGCGGCGGCCTTTGCGATCGCCAATCCAGCCAAAGACCAACGCACCGATTGGACGGGCGACAAAGCCGACGGAGTAAGTGGCAAAGCTGGCCAACAGCGCCACTATCGGTGTGGCTTCGGGAAAGAACACGTCGCCGAACACCATACCGGCCGCCAGGCCATACAGTGCGAAATCGACATATTCCATCGCGGTGCCGAGCCAGCAGGAAAAAGTGGCACGCCAGAATTGGCCGCGCCCTTCTTTGGTGGCCAGGCGTTCGTCGGCCGCCAGCGTATCGCCGGCGGCCTGTTGGTGTGCAAGCGTTGTTTCGCTCATGGCATTGATATCCTCTTTTCGTCATGCGCCATAAATGGCGCCGTTAAAGATGGTTTCCCTGGTGTCGGCAAGAAGGTTTGCTGACAAAGTGTTGGACTGATGGCGATTCAACGCTGCGGCACAAGAGTATCTACGCGCGTAGATAAAACAATGTGGCAGAGGCGAAAGTTTGCAGGCGATCACAGAATCCCCATCGCTCCGGTGGACGAAGGTAAAGAAAACAGATGGCAGAAAGATGACATTGCGCCGCTTTTTTGGGCGTTATTTTGCTGTGCGCCACGCCACGAATCAGCCTGCCGCTTTTGAATTTCTGCGTTACAATGGTCGACTGTTAACAGTTTGTCTGGTCTGGCGCGGCCGCAGGGCGCGGCGTCAGGCATGGAGTAGAGCAATGTCTGGCAATAAGGATTCCATCCTGCCGCCGTTGGAGTGGTTATCCGCGCAACAATCTCCGCCACCCGCCGCCGTCAGTGATTGGCTGATGGAGTTAGGATCCATGACCCGCCGCTTTGAACGTCACTGCGGGCGCGTGCACGTTGAGCCGCAGCGCGAGTGTTTTATCACCCGCGATCAACTGGGCGAAGAAGCCGACCATCTTCCTGACAGCCCACGATACTGGCTGCGTGAAATCGTGCTGTTGGGCGACAACCAGCCCTGGCTGCTGGGGCGTACGGTGATCCCGCAGGAAACCCTGACCGGCCCGGATTTGGCGCTGGTGGATTTGGGCACATTGCCGTTGGGGCGCTATCTTTTTAGCAGCGACGAGTTAACTCGCGATTACATCCATATCGGTCGGCAAGATGCGCTGTGGGCACGCCGTTCCCGCCTGCGACTGGCGGGTAAACCGCTGTTGCTGACCGAACTGTTTCTACCGGCTTCGCCGCTGTACGCCGCGGGCAGTACTGACCCCGAATGATGAGGAGAGGAAATACCTTGGAGGGAAGCGTGATTCAAAGTAAATGGCAGGCTTATAGCCATCTGATGCGCATCGATAAACCTATTGGCACCTTGCTGTTGCTGTGGCCGACGCTGTGGGCGCTGTGGCTGGCGGGGAAGGGCGTGCCGTCGCTGTCTATCCTGCTGGTGTTCGTGGTCGGGGTTTTCCTGATGCGTGCCGCCGGTTGTGTGGTGAATGATTATGCCGATCGCGCCGTCGATGGCCATGTGAAGCGTACCGCCGGACGCCCAATGCCCAGCGGCCGGGTGAGCGAAAAAGAGGCCAAGATCCTGTTTGTGGTGCTGGTGCTGATTTCGTTCGCGCTGGTGCTGACGCTGAATGCGATGACCATCTGGCTGTCTCTGGCGGCGTTGGCGCTGGCATGGGCCTATCCGTTTATGAAGCGGGTCACTCATTTGCCGCAGTTCGTGTTGGGTGCCGCGTTTGGTTGGGGCATTCCAATGGCCTACGCCGCCGTCAGCGAATCGCTGCCGCTGAGCTGCTGGCTGCTGCTGCTGGCCAACATCTGCTGGACGGTAGCTTACGATACGCTGTATGCCATGGTCGATCGCGACGATGATCTGAAGATTGGCGTGAAATCCACCGCCATTTTGTTCGGTCGCTATGACAAACTGATCGTCGGCCTGCTGCAGTTCGCCACCTTGCTGCTGATGCTGTGGGTGGGCTATCTGGCGCAGTTGAGCGGCGCGTTTTATTGGTCACTGTTGCTGGCGGGAGCCCTGTTTATCCATCAGCAAAAACAAATTGCCGGTCGTGAACGGGATGCCTGTTTCAAAGCGTTCCTGGATAACAACTACGTCGGGCTGGTACTGTTTATCGGTATTGCGCTGAGTTACTGGCAAAGTTGACCGCGTTCGGACAGTAAAAAAGGCACCCTGGGGTGCCTTTTGTTTTCTTTATCAACGTATTACTGGTCTTTCTCTTCCAGTTCAACCGCTTCTGGCAGAGCGTTGGTTTCCGCCGGCATGCTGACGCTTTCAATGGTCAGTTTGATTTCCGGGGTAATCAGGTCGCTCAGCATGTTGTACACCTCAAGGGTGTGCTCACGCACCGCATCGCCAATATCATTGATGTAGCCTTCTTCACGCAACGTAGCCACCAGGGTGGAGAATACCGCTTTGTCGAAGAACTCCGGCGCGTTGATGCCGTGCAGCACGGATAAACGCTGCGCCATGATACGGCTCTCTTTCTCAAGCGCACCGCGGTTAATGCTCGGGTTGGCGCTGAGGATAGACATGGTGATGGCGTAGCGCTGCAAGGTTTCACGGACACCGGCGGCCAGCAGTTGCAACGGACGGATGCGCGCTGGATTCAGTACCAGATCGTCGCCTTTATCGCAGATCAATTGCTGACGGATCATTTCCTCGATCAGCGGTTGCAGCACCTCCGGCAGTTGTTCCTTGTCGTTGTGCAGGAACAGCTCGGCTTTCAGCATCGGGTAAATCAAACCAATCTGGCGCAGCAGTTCAGCGCGAGATACCCGGCGATGGTGCATCACGATGGTGGCAATCAGTGACGGCAGAACCAGCAGGTGATGGATATTGTTGCGGTAATAGGTCATCAGCACCGCCTGCTCGCGCGGCAGAATGATGATATCGCCGATGTTATCCTTCTCCACCTCGAACTTGTTCATGTTCAGCGCGTGATCCAGCAACTCATCCGGCGTTTGAGTCGGCACGGTAACGTCATCGGCATAAGGCACGTTGCGCATCAGTTGCAGATAGCATTCCAACTGTTCAAGCAACTGCTCGCGGGTCAACGAGCGCTGGCGAGAAGCCAGTAACGCCGTGGAACACAGGTTCATGGCGTTGGCCGCTGCGGCATTGTTGATGCGCACCATAATCTTGGCCGCCAGATCGTTGACCGTCGGCGTCAGCCAGCTTGGGCGCTGGGATTCGATCGGGTCAATCGATTCGCGCCACTGCGGCACATTCTGGTTCAGGTAGGTGGTCAACGGCAGGGGATCGCCGAAGTTCACGTAGCCCTGGCCGAGATTACGCAGTTTGCGCAGGCCGCGCAGCATCTGCAGCAGGCTCTCTTTTTCCTTGGTGGCGCCACGCAGCTCTTTGGCGTAGGTTCCCACTTCCATCACGTGCTCGTAACCGATGTAGATCGGCACTAGCGTGATAGGGCGGGCCCCGCCGCGCAGCATCGCCTGAATGGTCATCGACAGGGTGCCGGTCTTCGGCTCCAGCAAACGCCCGGTACGGGAACGCCCACCTTCGACAAAGTACTCGACCGAGTAACCGCGGGTAAACAGCTCGCCGAGGTATTCACGGAACACCGTCGAGTACAGCTTGTTGCCTTTGAAGGTCCGGCGGATAAAGAACGCGCCCAGGCGGCGGAAGATCGGCCCGGCCGGCCAGAAGTTGAGGTTAATACCGGCAGCAATGTGCGGCGGCACCAGGCCCTGGTGGTACAACACATAGGACAACAGCAGATAGTCCATGTGGCTGCGGTGACAGGGTACATACACGATCTCGTGGCCGTCCTGCGCCAGCTGACGTACGCGTTCGGCGTTGGTGACGTTGATGCCCTGATACAAGCGGTTCCAGGTCCAGCTCAGCACACGGTCGGAAAGGCGCACCGTCTCGTAAGAGAAGTCGGCGGCAATCTCTTCCATCAATGCAATGGCATTTTGCTGGGCTTTTTCGTGGGAGATCTTTTTACTGCGCGCTTCGTCTTCGACCGCTTTTTCGATCGCTTTGGACGCCAACAGCTTGTTGAACAGGTCCTGACGGGCCGGCAGGCTTGGGCCTACGGCAGCCAGACGCTGACGCGAGAAGTGCATCCGGGCTACGCGAGCCAGCTTTTGCGCGATGATCTTGTCCGTACCGTGCTCGGTCGCCATGCGGCGCAGCGAAACGGTATTGGAGAAGCGCACAAAGCTATCGCGGCCGAGCCACAGCACGGCAAAGAATTTCTGCACGCCATTTAGCAAGCGCAGATGCGGTGTGCCGTGGCCTTCGCGCCCCGGAGAGCGGCCAAACATCACCGAAACCGGCAGCATCTGAATATCGAGATCCGGGTTACTGCGGTGCAGATCCAGATAGTCGTGGAACAGTTTTACCGACTCTTCTTTCGGCGTGTAGTAGCGGAATACGCGCGGGCCGTCGTGAATAAACACGTGGCTGGGCAGCACGGTGCCGTCTATTTCCAGCGGTTCGAGAGGATCGGGCAAATCCTGCGCCAGGCACTGGGTGCGCAGCGTCAGTAAATCCGCCTTGGAATTATAAGGTAAAACATACAAAATCGGCCGTGAGGGATCCAACCCTAACTCCGTGACCGGATCTGAAGGGATAACCTTACTTCTTACCAACAATTTGAGTGGTAAATTCAATAGTTTATAATAAATTTTACGCCAACCTGACATAACAACGTGAAGCCTCTTGTTAGCAATGCGCCGCAAGCATACCAGAAACCGGGTAGCAGATCTGTGGTGTTGGAAAACCGGGAGCCGTGAGCGCTTCCTGGCCTAGACTGTTTAATTATGACTTACCTCTGCGAAAGGCACTAAAAACATGACGAACCAAGCAACCGGCTTGACCCGTATTATTAAAGCCGCCGGCTACTCTTATAAAGGTTTTTCCGCTGCCTGGCAGCACGAAGCGGCGTTCCGCCAGGAGTTGGTGGTGACCGTGCTGGCTATCATACTGGCGATTTGGCTGGACGTGGGTGCGATAGCGCGCATTTTACTGATTGGGTCGGTGGTGCTGGTGATGATTGTCGAGATGCTCAACAGCGCGATTGAGGCGATTGTTGACCGGGTGGGGACCGAGTATCACGAGCTGTCCGGCCGGGCCAAGGATATGGGGTCGGCGGCAGTTTTGCTGGCGGTTATTTTGGCGCTGTTTGTTTGGGGCACGGTGCTGTGGCAGCACTTTGTCTGAGCAGAGCAAGCTCGTTGCGATCCGGGTCGCTAATCCCTGATTTTTATTCATTCTTCGGTTCCCAAGCCGCACTTACCTGTATATACTCACAGCAAGACTGTATAAACAAACAGGGGGCGGAATGAAAGCACTAACTACCAGACAGCAAGAGGTCTATGATCTGATTCGCGATCATATTTCGTCCACTGGCATGCCGCCGACGCGTGCCGAGATCGCCATGCGTCTGGGGTTCCGTTCGCCAAATGCCGCAGAAGAACATCTGAAAGCGCTGGCGCGTAAAGGCGTCATCGAAATCGTCTCCGGCGCTTCGCGCGGCATTCGGTTGCTGATGGAAGATGAAGAGGGTTTACCGCTGATTGGCCGCGTGGCTGCCGGTGAGCCGCTGCTGGCGCAGCAGCATATCGAAGGTCACTACAAGGTGGATCCTTCCCTGTTCAAACCGAGCGCGGATTTCCTGCTGCGGGTTAACGGCATGTCGATGCGTGATATCGGTATTCTGGACGGTGACCTGCTGGCGGTGCATAAAACTCAGGACGTGCGTAATGGCCAGGTGGTTGTGGCGCGCATCGAAGATGAAGTTACGGTCAAGCGGCTGAAAAAGCACGGTAACGTGGTTGAGCTGCTACCGGAAAACAGTGAATTCCAGCCGATTGTGGTTGATCTGCGTCAGCAGAACTTCACCATTGAAGGCTTGGCGGTCGGCGTGATCCGCAACGGCGACTGGGTTTAACCCATAAGCCTGCACGCTGCCCTTTGATTTAAATCGCCCCAGCTCTGGGGCGATGTCATTTCTGATCGATTAAAACCGCATTGCCACGGGAACATTTCACTATGCGCCTGCTCTCCGCCTTCACCAGCGATACCGATAAAGCCTTGTGGCGCCTGGCGCTGCCCATGATCTTCTCCAATATCACCGTGCCGTTGCTTGGGCTGGTGGATACCGCAGTGATCGGTCACCTCGACAGCCCTGTTTATCTGGGCGGTGTGGCGGTGGGAGCGATGGCGACCAGCTTCCTGTTCATGCTGTTGTTGTTCCTGCGTATGAGCACCACCGGTCTGACTGCGCAGGCTCTGGGCGCACAAAACCCACAGGGATTGGCGCGCGCCTTTATGCAACCGCTGCTGCTGGCGGCGTTGGCCGGTGTGGCCATTGTCTTGCTGCGCCATCCGCTGATCGAACTGGCGCTGAAAATCGTCGGTGGCGACGAGGCGGTGCTGGAGCAGGCCCGATTATTCCTCGAGATCCGCTGGCTGAGCGCGCCGGCGGCATTGGCGAACATGGTTATCCTGGGCTGGCTGCTTGGCGTGCAATACGTACGTGCGCCGGTGATCCTGCTGATTGTCGGCAACTTATTGAATATTGTACTGGATATCTGGCTGGTGATGGGGCTGGGCTGGAACGTGCAAGGTGCGGCGACGGCGACCGCTATTTCTGAGTATGCCACGCTGCTGCTGGGCTTATGGCTGTCCTGGCGGGTCATGCGCCTACGTGGCATTTCCATGCCGATGCTGCGCACTGCTTGGCGCGGTAACCTGCGGCGTTTGCTGGCGCTGAACCGCGACATTATGCTGCGTTCCCTGCTGCTGCAGCTGTGTTTCGCTTCTTTGACCATCTTCGGTGCCCGGCTTGGCGGCGAAGTAGTGGCGGTGAATGCGGTGCTGATGAACTTACTGACCTTTACCGCCTATGCGCTCGACGGTTTTGCCTACGCGGTTGAAGCGCATTCTGGCCATGCCTATGGCGCGCGCGACGATAGCCAACTGCGCAAGGTGTGGCGTGCGGCTTGCCGACAAGCCTGTCTGGTCGCGTTGGCCTTTGGCCTGGTTTATGCCGTTGCCGGTCAGCATATTATCGCCGCCTTGACCTCGTTACCGGAACTGCGTGCGCTGGCCGGCCACTATCTGCCGTGGCAGGTGGTGCTGCCATTGGTGGGCGTATGGTGCTATTTGCTGGACGGCATGTTTATTGGCGCCACCCGAGGAGCAGAAATGCGCAACAGCATGGCAGTGGCAGCGGCCGGCTATGGTTTAACGCTGCTGACCGTACCCGTCTTGGGCAATCATGGTTTATGGCTGGCGCTGGCGGTCTTTCTTTCTCTGCGCGGCATCGCGCTCGGCTGGATTTGGCACCGCCACAGGCTGCGCGGTACCTGGTTTGCCGCGGATCCAACGGCTCACAATGAGACGTTATCATAAAATTAACTAATGTTTTTTATTCATATTGAGTTACATATTATCGCGTCGATTTAGTCCCGCTTACTGACTGTTATTTCGGGTGTTTTACTGCATTTTGTTAGTTTGTTGAATTTTTATTCTGGTTTTTTGTTTTTTATCGATATCTGTTGCTATAGTTAATCATGTGGCTGGCGGAATGAATTGGAATGACATTCCCTTCATTTTAGGTCAATTGACCATGATTATTACTCAGTTAAGCCCAGCGACAAGTTTTTAAAACTGACTAATCACAGGTAACGGAGAGGTTATGAACAAAGATCAAGCCGACGGTAACTGGAAGCAGTTTAAAGGGAAAGTAAAGGAAAAATGGGGCAAGCTGACCGATGATGATTTGACGGTCATTGAAGGGAAACGCGAACAGCTTGTCGGTAAAATTCAGGAACGCTACGGCTACCAGAAAGAGGCGGCCGAGAAAGAAGTGAAATCCTGGGAAGACCACAACAAGTATCGCTGGTAGTGCGATAGGCCGCAGCGGATTGCGGCCGTAAACTATGCTGATGGCCAGGCGTTTCAATCCCCTTGACGCTATGGCCGAAGGTACAGGGAGGTACCTGATACCCTCTTATTTCTTCTTGATAGCGATGCTGTGATCGTGTTCGCCGCAATCATGTTTGCTATCGCAGGCTTCTACCTCAACGCAACCCTCACACAGGCCATGGGCTTCTACCACGCTGTGACGCAGGGCAAATCCTGACTCTTTAGCCAGCTTTTGCAGCGTCTCTTCGATCCCTTCGGTTGTGCGCTCAGTCACCTGGCCGCAGCGATCGCAAATGAACAGTGCGGAAGTATGCATCGGCTGTTCGAAATGATGGCACAACACATAGCTGTTCGCCGATTCCACGCGATGAATAAAGCCTTGTTCCAACAGGAAATCCAATGCACGGTAAACCGTGGGGGGTTTGGCCTGGGGTTCGGCTACGCGCAGCAAATCCAGCAGGTCGTAAGCGCTGATGGCACCGGGCTGTTGTGCCATCAGGCGTAACACTTCCAGCCGCTGCGGTGTCAGTCGCACATTGCGTTGCTGACAGAGTTGTTCAGCCTGCGCCAGCAGCTTTTCCTGGGTGCTTGAGTTCATGGCAAATTTCCCGGTACGTAAAAAAGCCGATTTTACCATGCTTCAGCCAAATCGCCGAGAGTCGGCCACTTTTCTGCCAGTATGGCGCATTAAACGTCCGGTTTAGCGCCCGTTGTTAGCCAGAAATGTGATGGTATTCACGATGTTCCGTGCCGTTCTCGCAGGCTATGGCTTCGCGTAGGCTCTTAGGCGGTCAGCGAACGCTGTAATTGACTGGCCAATCTGACCATTTCCACTGCTGGATTATGGCCAATCAGCATGAAGCTGTGTCTGCTATCGGACCAATAGACCACATTCATTCCCAGGCGTTGTTCGCTCTCGGCGGGCTGCGACTTGCCCGGTTGCTGGATAATACACAGTGCCAAAACACCGTACCGCGCATCCAACCAGGTTAATTGAGCAATACGGCGATCGTCGTACGCCAGCACACGGGCGTTTTTCAGTTCGGCCCCTTGCAACGTCAGTTGCGACAGAGGAAGCGCGATGCCCAGCCGATCACCGGTGTGCTGTAGTTGACTGGCAATCTGCGCTGCGGAGCCTTCAAAACCCATCAGCGTTTCCGGGCTGTACAACGCCATATATTGAGCGACCAGGCTCCGCCAGTTGTCATCCGGTTGGCTGAGCTGCAGATAGGCGCGATCGCCTGCGATGCCCAATGCCAGAAAAGCGACGGCGGCGGCAATCAGGCCACGGCGGCTGACGCTATGCGGTGGTGCAGAGGAGGCTTGCGGCCAGTCTGCCTGCAATCTTTGTACCGGCGCTTCATCAAGCAAAGGCGCAAAGGCTTGCTTAAAGGGCAAGCTGCTGCGCTCCAGCAACGACAAGCGTTCAGCCAACGCCGGTTCGCCGGCCAGACGCTGTTCCAGCCGGTGGCGTTGCTGTGGGTCCAACTGATTATCCAGATAGGCGACCAGCAGTTCATCCGTTGCGTAGGCGGAACTCATGATTGTTCTCCTTTTACCTGCGGGGTACGGGTTTGCAGCAGGCTGTCGTTCGCCAACCGCAGCCGTGCCGCCGCCAGACGGCTCATGATGGTGCCAATGGGCACACCCAGCACCTCAGCGGCTTCCCGGTAAGAAAGTTCCTCCACGTACACCAGAAACAACGTATTGCGCTGCGCCTCCGGCAGTTGATTAACCCGTTGCATCACTTCATTGGCCCAAATCGGCTGCTCGCCGTTTTCCGCACCGGCCAGTTCGTCAACGTCGACAAAGCCCTGTCCCTGGCGAATGTGCTGAGAGCGGACCTCGTTCAACCAGATGGAGTGAAGAATGGAAAATAACCAGCGGTCCATACGCGTTCCCACGGCAAACTGTGCGGCGCGTTCCAACGCCCGCACGCAGGTGGCCTGCACCAAATCGTCGGCTACGTCCCGCCGGTGGGAAAGCACCAAGCCATAGCGCCACAGGCGGGAGAGATATTGGCCGATTTCGTTGCGGATCGCGTCGCTGCTGATGTTTGCCTCCGGGGTTTACGATTCAGGGTGATGATCGATAGCCGCCGCCAGATCTCGGTACTCTTCACAACCGGTACCGCACAGCGATTGAATAACCTTAAGCTGCTCCTTCGCCAGGTCCTGACGCCCTTTGATCATATAAGCCTCACCCAGGTATTCGCGGACTTTGGGGTATTTCGGATCGAGCGCCACTGATTTTAAATAGTAGCCGATCCCTTCGTCGGTGCGGCCGAGCTTGCGGGTGGCATAGCCGCGGTAATTCAGCGCCACGGCAGTGTTGGGATCTTTGAGGGTATTCAGCACATCCAGCGCTTCCTGATAGCGGCCGCTTTTGGCCAGCGCATAGGCATAGTTCGTGCGATCGTTGTCGCTGACCATGCTGCTTTTATCCACCATGCAGGTTTTGGTTTTCGTATCGTATATCTGGCCTTTGGGGCAGGTTGGCGTGGTTTGACCGCTGCCATCGCCGCCCATCGCCAGAGCGGTACAGGAAAACAGCAGTGAACCGGCAATGACTGGCAGCAGCAGGCGTTTAACGAAACTGTTCATGGTTATTTCCTCATCATGAAGGACGCAGAACTGCGGCCTTACAGAGAGAACACCTGACAGCCTCTTTTTATTCGCTTTTGCCGGTGCTTTTTTATCGGCGACACAGCGGTTTTCCCAACGCCGCCGATTGTCGTTATAATAGCCGTTTGCGGCAGCATGCCGTTCGTTGAACCCCAGACAGAATCAGGTAGCCAGTAGCCCAGCATGACGACAGACAATAACGCCCCAAAATACGCCGCCAATCGTTTTTCCATCGCGCCGATGCTCGACTGGACCGATCGTCATTGCCGTTACTTCCACCGCTTGTTGACCAAGGAAACCTTGCTGTACACCGAGATGGTGACTACCGGCGCGATTATCCACGGTAAGGGCGACTATCTGGCCTACAGCGAAGAAGAACATCCTGTGGCGCTGCAACTGGGCGGCAGCGATCCGGCTGCGCTGGCGCACTGCGCCAAACTGGCTGAGCAGCGCGGCTACGACGAGATCAACCTCAACGTCGGTTGCCCGTCGGATAGGGTACAGAACGGCATGTTCGGTGCCTGCCTGATGGGGCAGGCAACGCTGGTTGCCGACTGCATCAAGGCGATGCGCGACGTGGTGTCGATCCCGGTGACGGTGAAAACCCGCATTGGTATTGACGATCAGGACAGCTACGAGTTTCTGTGCGATTTCATCGCCACCGTCGCCGGGCGCGGTGAATGTGACATGTTTACCATTCATGCCCGCAAGGCATGGCTGTCGGGCCTGAGTCCGAAAGAGAACCGCGAAGTGCCGCCGCTGGATTATCCGCGCGTGTACCAGTTAAAAAGGGATTTTCCGACGCTCACTCTGGCGATTAACGGGGGGGTGAAAACGCTGGAAGAGGCGAAACAGCATCTGCAGCATCTGGATGGCGTGATGATGGGGCGCGAAGCCTACCAGAACCCGGGCATCCTGGCGCGGGTCGACAGTGAACTGTTTGGCTGCCAAAGCGACGTTATGGACAGCATAGCGATTATCGAATCGCTGTATCCGTACATTGAACGCGAGCTGTCGAAGGGCACTTATTTGGGCCATATCACCCGCCATATCCTTGGGTTGTTCCAGGGCGTGCCCGGTGCCCGTCAGTGGCGCCGTCACCTGAGTGAGAATGCCCATAAACCAGGGGCCGATGCACGCGTGGTTGAGCAGGCGCTGGATTTGGTTCGCCTACCGCGCACCGAGATGGTGTAATAGAGATAAAATTCTGACTAACAGTTAGTGTTTTTGACCAGGCATGTTGCGTGATGTGGCATGCCTTTTTTTCAATTTCAATAACTTAGTCCTCTCACCATTTTGGCACGCTTCTTGTAATACCTTCGCAGATACTTTGTTTTGCGAAGGAGCAAAATCATGTTGGAACTCTTCTTTCTGGTCGGCTTTGTCGTCATGCTGATGGTGACGGGCATTTCGTTGCTGGGCGTATTCGCGGCGTTGCTGGTGGCCGCGGCATTCATGCTGATTGGCGGGCTGTTTGCGATGGTGATTAAGCTGTTGCCGTGGCTGATTTTGGCGGTGGTTGGCGTTTGGATCTACCGTTCAATGCAGAAGCCTTCAATACGCCGCTATTAATTTTTTGTCGAATAATCAGTCGGTCACGCTGAAAATCGAGCAACAGAGGCGTTCTTAATGCGGCAGCGATCACAGCTTGACGTTTAAACGGCCGGTGCGGCGCATTAGCCATTTTTTTTGCGCCTCGGGGCTGTTAGGATGTTTGCCGATGCAGCGATGCGACCGATTTCATCACCGCAAGAGACAATAATACCCAATACGAGCGTTGCTCAAGCAACCCACCGTCTCTGGCGGACTCTGCTCTACCCCTACAAACGCAGTAACAAAAAGGGCTCCTTACGGAGCCCTTTTTGTTACTGATAATCCAGCAATATTAAGATCTTGGCCAGTTGTCGCTTTCAAGTTGCAACGTACGTTCAATGGTCATGTTCAGTTCGCATGAAGCCGCATCCAGCGCATCGCCGGAGCCATGCGGTGCTGCCACCAGCGCTTGGCATTGGCTGTCTTTGAACTTCAGCCAGTTACGCTGTGCCTCACGCCAGGCTTTTGGGGCTGCCTTAAACTTGAGCGCTTCCTTATAGGACTTGTTCAGGCGTGCATCCCAGAGCTTGAACTCTGTTTCAATGCAGGCAGCCATACTTGGTGTATTGAGATCTGGTTTGCTCATACATTGCGTATAGGCGGCAGAGTAAGGGTATTTCATCAATGCGTCTTTTTCTGCGTTTGGCGTCGCTGCCTGCGCTGCGGTGGCCAACGCTGGAGCTGCGGCGAAAACCAGCGCTGTAACCAGCATTTTTATTTTCATTTCAGAGCTATTTCCCTATTGAACAACATGAATTGCCGGAAGATCATATTCCACTCTTCGCCTTTAGACGATGTACCACCGCACGTTATACCTAATTTTACCGATCTTTTTTCCAACTCAACGACCAGGGATCAGCAGGCTTGAGCCGCTGGTATTACGGCTTTCCAGCACCTGATGCGCACGTTGTGCGTCAGCCAGCGCAAACTTCTGCTCTTCCTTCACGTCGACCTTGATGGCCCCGCTGCCGATCAATGAAAACAGCTCATTGCTGGCAAATTGCAGCTCCGCGCGGCTGGTGATGTAGCCATTGAGGGAAGGGCGAGTGACATACAGAGAGCCTTTCTGGTTCAGCAACGCCAGATCGACTCCGGTAACCGGGCCAGAGGCGTTGCCAAAGCTCACCATCAGCCCACGTCGCTTGAGGCTATTGAGCGAGGCTTGCCAGGTGCTTTGGCCCACAGAGTCATACACCACGCCGACTTTTTCGCCCTGGGTCAGTTCGGCGACGCGCTGGGCGATGTCTTCCTTATGGTAATTGATGGTGGCCCAGGCGCCGGCACGCTTCGCCAGCTCGGCTTTTTCGTCGGAACCGACGCTGCCGATTAACCTCGCCCCGAGCGCTTTGGCCCACTGGCAGGCAATCAACCCGACACCGCCTGCGGCAGCATGGAACAGGAATACTTCACCCGGCTGCACCTCATGGGTTTGGCGCAGCAGGTAATGCACCGTCAGCCCCTTCAGGAATGAGGCTGCCCCTTGCTCGAAACTCAAATTGTGCGGCAGGATGGCCACTTTTTCCTGCGCGACGTTGTGCACTTCGCTGTAAGCACCGAGCGTTGACTGGGCGTAAACCACGCGGTCACCCGGCTTCAGCGCGCTGACTCCTGCGCCGATCTTGGTGACCACCCCGGCCGCCTCGGTGCCCAACCCACTTGGCAGGCTGGCGGGCGGGTATAACCCGCTGCGTATGTAGGTGTCGATATAGTTGATGCCGATCGCCTTGTTCTCGATCTGCACCTCACCGGCTGCCGGGTCTGGTGGGGTAAAATCAACGTATTGCAACACTTCAGGGCCGCCGGTGGCGGAGAATTGAATGCGCTTGGCCATATCAGTACCTCGTGTGGGTGTCTGATTTCACCCTACGCGTTTTAGTATTGGCGATCCAGTTTGTCCGCGCGCGGATTGATACCTTTTTTGCATCGGTTATGCCGCAGGAATCACAGATAAAAATCACGTATACTCTCGCGTCAGGATCCTTCATTCGCAACCGGATTAAGAATACGCTTCATGGCAGGAAAAAAACCAACCAACAAAACAAACGCAGACGAAGCCAGAGAACGTCCCCGCGATCGCCAGATGGAAGGGCTGAAGATGCCGCCACATTCGCTGGAGGCTGAGCAGTCAGTGTTGGGCGGTTTGATGCTGGATAACGAACGCTGGGATAACGTGGCGGAACGCGTGGTCTCCAATGATTTCTTCAGCCGCCCGCACCGCCTGATCTTTACCGAGATGCAGCGCCTGCTGGAGATGAGTCGGCCTATCGATTTGATCACCCTGTCCGAATCGCTGGAACAGCGGGGCGAACTGGACTCTGTCGGCGGCTTCGCCTATCTGGCCGAATTATCGAAAAACACCCCAAGCGCTGCCAACATCGGCGCTTATGCGGATATCGTGCGTGAACGTGCGGTAGTGCGTGAGATGATCTCGGTGGCCAATGAGATCGCTGACGCCGGCTACGATCCGCAGGGGCGCAGCAGTGAAGATCTGCTCGATTTAGCCGAATCGCGGGTATTCCAAATCGCGGAAAACCGCGCCAGCAAAGATGAGGGTCCAAAAGGGATCGAGCGTATCCTGGAAGATACCGTTGCGCGTATTGAGCAGCTGTATCAGCAGCCGCACGATGGCGTCACCGGGGTGGATACCGGCTATCAGGATCTCAATAAGAAAACCGCCGGTTTGCAAAAATCGGATCTGATCATCGTCGCCGCCCGTCCTGCAATGGGTAAAACCACCTTCGCCATGAACCTGTGCGAACACGCCGCGATGACGCAGGACAAGCCCGTGCTGATTTTCAGCCTGGAAATGCCCTGCAACCAGATCATGATGCGTATGCTGGCCTCGCTGTCGCGTGTGGATCAGACCCGTATTCGTACCGGCCAGTTGGACGATGAGGACTGGGCGCGAATTTCCAGCACCATGGGTATCCTGCTGGAGAAGCGCAATATGTACATTGACGACTCCTCTGGCCTGACGCCAACCGAAGTGCGCTCCCGTGCGCGGCGTATTTTCCGTGAACATGACGGCATCAGCCTGATCATGATCGACTACCTGCAGTTGATGCGCGTGCCGTCGCTCTCCGACAACCGAACGTTGGAAATCGCCGAGATCTCCCGCTCGTTAAAAGCCCTGGCGAAAGAGCTGCAGGTACCGGTGGTGGCGCTGTCGCAGCTGAACCGAAGCCTGGAGCAGCGCGCCGACAAGCGCCCGGTCAACTCCGACCTGCGTGAGTCCGGCTCCATCGAGCAGGATGCCGACCTGATTATGTTCATCTACCGTGATGAGGTTTATCACGAGAACAGCGATCTGAAAGGGATTGCCGAAATTATTCTGGGTAAGCAGCGTAACGGCCCTATCGGTACCGTACGCCTTACCTTTAACGGCCAGTGGTCGCGCTTCGATAACTATGCGGGGCCACAGTATGATGACGAATAATCAGCTAAGGAACTGAAATGAAAGCGGCAACCGCTGTAATCGACCGCCGCGCTCTGCGACATAATCTGCAACAGGTGCGCCGTCAGGCGCCGCAAAGTCGCCTGATTGCCGTTGTGAAAGCAAACGCTTATGGACATGGCCTGCTGGAAACAGCCCACACCCTGCAAGATGCCGACTGTTACGGCGTGGCCCGCATTGGCGAGGCGTTGAAGCTGCGCTCCGGCGGCATCGTCAAACCCATCCTGATGCTCGAGGGCTTCTTCTCGGCCGAGGATCTGCCGGTGCTGGTGGCCAATAACATCGAAACCGCCGTACACAGTATCGAACAGCTTGAAGCGCTGGAGCAGGCCACGCTGGCGCGTCCGGTGCCGGTGTGGATGAAGCTGGATACCGGCATGCATCGTCTGGGGGTCCGCCCTGAGCATGCCGAGGCGTTTTATCAGCGTCTGAGCGCCTGCCGCAATGTGGTGCAGCCGGTGAATATCATGAGCCACTTCAGCCGTGCCGATGAGCCGAGTTCCGATGCCACGCTCAAACAAATGCAGTGCTTTGAACAGTTTGCCCGTGGCAAACCGGGCCAGCGTTCTATTGCCGCCTCCGGCGGTACCCTGCTGTGGCCGGATGCGCATAACGACTGGGTTCGCCCAGGCATTATCCTGTATGGTGTCTCGCCGATGGAGGACGCCAACGGCAGCCAGTTTGATCTGCAGCCGGCGATGACGCTCAAGTCCAACCTGATCGCGGTGCGTGAGCACAAGGCCGGCGAGTCCGTAGGCTACGGCGGTACCTGGGTCAGTGAAGGTGATACTCGCTTGGGCGTGGTGGCGATGGGTTACGGCGACGGTTACCCGCGCAGCGCGCCTTCCGGTACGCCGGTGTGGCTCAACGGCCGTGAAGTGCCGATCGTGGGCCGGGTGTCGATGGACATGATGTCGGTCGATCTGGGGCCGAACGCGACCGACAAGGTCGGGGATGAGGTGGTGCTTTGGGGGCGGGAGTTACCGGTCGAACGCATCGCCGAATGCACTGGCATCAGTGCTTATGAACTGATTACCAAGCTGACGCAGCGCGTGGCGATGGAATATATCGGCGAATAAGTCCATTGAGGGGCCGCCAGGCAGCGGCCCCGTTATATTGAGTTACTTCTTCACTGCCAACCACTGATCGATAATGCTTTGATACTCACCGGTCGCCTTGGCCAGGTGCAGCCACTGATCCACATACAGCTTCCAGCTCAAATCGTCACGCGGCAGCATGTAAGCCTTTTCGCCATACTGCATCGGCTTTTTCGGGTTGACCGCGCACAGCTTCGGATAGCGTTTTTGCTGATACTGCGCCTCGGAAGCGTCGGTGATCATCACATCGGCTTTCTTGTCGACCAACTGCTGGAAAATCCCCAAATTATCATGGGTCAACGTCAGTTTGGCCTTGGGCAGATAGGCGTGGACAAAGGCCTCGTTGGTGCCGCCCGCTGGCTCAAGCAGGCGTACGGACGCTTTATTGATCTGGTCAATGGTGCGGTATTTCTTCACGTCGGTGCAGCGCACTAACGGGATCTTGCCGTCGGTATCCAACGGGTCGGCGAAGAACACCTGCTTTTGACGTTGCAGCGTGACCGAGATGCCGCCCATGGCGATATCACATTTGCCGGCGACAAAGTCCGGCGTCAGGGTTTTCCAACTGGTTTTCACCCATTTCACCTTGGCGCCGAGGCTTTTTGCCAGCGATTCCGCCATGGCGATATCAATGCCTTCGTAGCTGCCGTCTTCTTTTTGGAAGGTATAGGGTTTGTAATCGCCGGTGGTACACACTTCCAGCGTGCCTTGTTGTATCACCTTATCCAAATGCGATTGTGCGCTGGCGCCTCCGGCGGCAACCAGCAGTGCGAGAGGGAGAAATCTTTTCATCGGCGTCCTTATTATACATTCGTGGTTTTATGCGCTATTTAACCGCTCATTGTTGCTGACTTGCGCGAGTTACCCGTTTTTTATGCCATTGGCAGGCGGAAACGTCCGGCATTGCTGCTGTGCGCTTCACAACCTCGGCGCGGGAAGGGTATCCACAGTCAAAAAACTGATAGGCTGTAACGTCAACATTTATTAACACAGTTTACAGGTGGCTATGTACAACATTGACGATTTTGATATGAAAATCCTGACGCTGTTACAGGCCAATGGCCGTCTGACCAATCAGGAGCTGAGCGATCTGGTGGGGCTGTCTGCATCCCAGTGTTCGCGGCGGCGTATCAGCCTGGAACAGGCGCAACTGATCCGCGGTTACCACGCGCGACTGGCACCGGAGGCCGTCGGGCTAGGGTTGGTTGGCCTGATAGAAGTGAGTCTGACTCACCATGCTCAGGAGCAGATCGACAGTTTCCACCAGATGCTGGAAGAAGTGGACGCCATTCTTGACGCTTACAAAACCACCGGCGATGCTGATTATCTGCTGAAGGTTGCGGTGGCGGACCTGCCGGCACTGGACGATTTGATCAGCCAGACGCTGTCCCGCCACAAAAGCGTGGCGCATATCAAAACGGCGGTGGTGCTCAACCGAATCAAGGAAAATGGTTTGTTGCCGGTTGCGAGATAAAGCTCAAACTGAACGGCCTTTTCCGTCTATATTAGGAGCGTAACGCTGTGCCTACTCACCATAATCCAGGAGAATAATCCGTGTTCCAGAATGTTGATGCCTACGCAGGTGACCCGATCCTGTCGCTGATGGAAAAATTCAAAAAAGACTCACGTGCGCACAAGGTTAACCTGAGTATCGGCCTTTACTATGATGAGCAGGGTATTATCCCGCAGATGAAAGCGGTTGCTGCGGCAGAAGCGCAGCTGAACAGCGTGGATCATGGGGCATCGGTGTACCTGCCGATGGAAGGTCTGCTGCCTTACCGCACGGCGATCCAACATTTGCTGTTCGGTGCCGAACACCCGATGCTGCAGCAAGGGCGCATCGCCACCATTCAAACCGTGGGCGGTTCCGGCGCGCTGAAAGTCGGTGCCGACTTTCTGAAAAGCTACTTCCCGGATTCGCAGGTGTGGGTCAGCGATCCGACCTGGGAAAACCACGTTGCCATCTTTGGCGGCGCTGGGTTCAAAGTGAATACCTATCCGTACTTCGACAACGAAAGCCTGGGCGTGAAATTTGACGCCATGCTGAGCGCGTTGAAACAGCTGCCGAAGCACAGCATCGCATTGCTGCACCCGTGCTGCCATAACCCGACAGGTTCCGACCTGACCCAAACTCAGTGGGATGAAGTGGTCAAAGTGATCGCCGAGCGGGAACTGATCCCGTTCCTCGATATCGCTTATCAGGGCTTCGGCGGCGGCATTGCCGATGATGCCTACGCTATCCGCACTATTGCTGCGGCCGGTTTGCCATGCCTGGTGAGCAATTCCTTCTCGAAAATTTTCTCGCTGTACGGCGAACGCGTCGGCGGCCTGTCGGTGGTGTGTGAAAGCGAAGAAGCGGCCGGACGCGTGTTGGGGCAACTGAAGGCCACGGTGCGTCGTAACTACTCCAGCCCGCCGAACTTCGGTGCGCAGGTGGTGGCGAAGGTGCTGAACGACACGCAGCTGAAAGCCCAGTGGTTGGCCGAAGTGGAAACCATGCGCACCCGTATTCTCGAGATGCGCAAGACGCTGGTGGAAGCGCTGAAAATCGCCCTGCCGCAACGGAACTTCGATTATCTGCTCGCACAGCGCGGCATGTTCAGCTACACCGGCTTTAGCGCTGCACAGGTTGATCGCCTGCGTGAAGAATTCGGCGTGTACCTGATCCACAGTGGACGCGTTTGCATGGCTGGCCTGAACCACCACAACGTGCATCAGGTGGCCGAGGCGTTTGCCGCCGTGCAGTAAAAGCTGTTAGGGTAAACTGACGTTAGCCAGGGAGCGATAGCGATATCGCTCCTTTTTTGTTGTCGGTTTGCCGCCAGAGTTGCCGCAAACTGGAGAGAGAATATACTGATTGAGGGGCGCTCACTTATGTGGCATCAGCAAACGCTAATCCTCAGCGCAAAAGCGCGTGGTTTTCATCTGGTTACCGAAGAGATTACTGACCAGCTAACCCACTTACACCGCCTGCAAACTGGCCTGCTGCATCTGTTATTGCAGCATACCTCGGCCTCGCTGACTCTGAACGAGAACTGCGATCCTACGGTGCGAGCCGACATGGAGCAGCATTTCCTGCGTCAGGTGCCAGAGAACGCACCCTATCAGCATGACTACGAAGGGCCGGACGACATGCCGGCGCACATCAAATCCTCTCTGTTGGGCACGTCGTTGACGCTGCCTGTCGGTCACGGGCGGCTGATGCTGGGCACATGGCAGGGAATTTGGCTGGGGGAGCACCGCATCCACGGCGGTTCACGCCGGGTTGTGGCCACGTTACAGGGGGAATAACCCAATGAATAACACAGCACTGCTGGAATACTGCATGGCGAAGCCGGGCGCGGAACAGAGCGACCAGAACCAGTGGCAGGCCAGCCAGATCAAAGTCGGCGACGTTATGTTCGCCATGGTGTGCGAGGTACAGGGGCGACCTGCTTTGGCGGTAAAATCCAGCCCGGAACTGGCGGAAAGCCTACGGGAGCATCACCCGGAGATCGTCCCCTGCGTCGGTCTGAACAAGGCACACTGGAATACGGTCTTTCTTGATGGCAATCTGCCGAACTCACAGTTCTATACGTTGATCGACAGTTCCTATCAGCTGGTGCTGGAAGGGTTACCCGACCATGTGCGCCAGGAATTGCGCGCCTAGCCATAGATAACGGCAGGTGTAGCGCCTGCCTGAGTCCTTCGTTTATTTCTTCTGTTTTCCCGCCAAACTGTGATCGCGATTCGATATTGGGAACGTTCCCGTTTTATTGTTGATGAGGAAAGACTAGGCTTTTTAATCAATAAGCCGAAATACCAAAGGATGCCGCGAGATGGCGATGAGTGAAGAAAAACGCAAAATGATTGCCGGTGAATTGTACGACGCCGGCGACGAACTGTTGCGCAGCGAGCGCAAGCGCGCACGCCAATTGGTCCACCGTTACAACCATTCGTCACCGGATGAGGGCGACCTGCGTAAACAGGGATTGGCAGAATTGTTGGGCCAGTATCAGGGGGGCACTATCGAGCCGACGTTTCGCTGCGATTACGGCTACAACATCTATCTGGGGAAGAATTTCTACGCCAATTTTGACTGCGTGATCCTCGACGTATGCGAAGTGCATATCGGTGATAACTGCCTGCTGGCACCTGGAGTGCATATTTATACCGCCACCCATCCGCTGGATGCGGAAACCCGCGTGGGCGGGGCGGAGTTCGGCAAGCCGGTGCGCATTGGCAATAATGTGTGGATTGGCGGTCGTGCGGTGATTAATCCTGGCGTTACGCTGGGGGATAACGTGGTGGTGGCGTCCGGTGCGGTGGTGACCAAGGACGTGCCTGCGAACTGCGTGGTCGGCGGCAATCCGGCGCGAGTGATAAAGCAGCTGTAAGAAAATCGGGCGCCGCTGTGGGCGCCCGAGAGGCTTAGGCTCGCAAAGAGTCGATATCCACCACGAAGCGATATTTCACGTCGCTTTTCAGCATCCGCTCGAAGGCTTCATTGATTTGCTGCATCGGGATCAGTTCGATATCTGAGGTAATGCCGTGCTGGCCGCAGAAATCCAGCATCTCCTGGGTTTCTGCAATGCCGCCAATCAGTGAACCGGCGATGCGACGACGCTTCATGATCAGGTTAAACACCTGCGGTGACGGATGGTCATGCTCCGGTGCGCCAACCAGCGTCAGGGTGCCGTCACGGCGCAGCAGATTGAGGAACGGGTTCAGATCGTGCTGAGCCGCCACCGTGTTAAGAATAAAATCGAAACTGTTGGTGTGCTGCGCCATCTCTTCCGGATTGCGTGAGATCACCACTTCGTGAGCGCCGAGGCGTTTGGCATCTTCGACTTTGGACGCTGAAGTCGTGAACAGCACCACATGCGCTCCCATCGCCCGGGCCAGTTTAACGCCCATGTGCCCCAGCCCGCCGAGACCGACGATGCCCACCTTTTTACCCGGACCGGCGCCCCATTGACGCAGCGGGGAATAGGTGGTGATACCGGCGCACAGTAAGGGGGCGACACCGGCAGGATCGAGGTTTTCCGGTACGCGAAGTACAAAGTCCTGATCTACCACCATATCGGTGGAGTAGCCGCCGTAGGTGGTGGCGCCGGTTTGTCGATCCTCACCGTTATAGGTGCCGGTGAACCCATTTTCACAATATTGCTCCAGACCCTCGTCACAGCTCGGACAGCTGCGGCAGGAGTCCACCATACAGCCCACGCCGACCAAATCGCCGACCTGATAGCGTGACACATGGTTGCCGACGGCGCTCACGCGCCCCACAATTTCGTGGCCGGGAACCACCGGAAAAAGAGTGTTGTTCCATTCGTTGCGGGCCTGGTGCAAATCCGAATGGCAGACGCCACAGAACAGAACCTTGATTTGCACATCGTGGTCGCGCAAGGTGCGCGGCGTGTAATCAAAAGGAACTAACGCTGATTTGGCGTCATGCGCGGCATAGGCGTGCGTAATGTTCATGGTAACTCCAGTCATCAGTGTATGGGGGGAACGGCTTCCGGCAGTAGGGTGCCGGTGGACGTGGCCTGAGTACGGCAAAGGGCCACAGAGGGAACATTGATGATAAAAGCTGAGAGCGGGGAGGGAAATGCCTGAAAATGTCTAAATCTTGCCTGTTTCTGTTCAATTTGACCGAAACGGGTAAGCGTGCGGGCCGCTACAGTAACGGCCCGCCTGGCAGGGGATTATTTCTTCTTCAGTAACGGCTTAAGGAAGCGCGCGGTGTGCGACGTTTCGCAGTTAGCCACGGTTTCCGGCGTGCCGGCAACCAGGATCTCACCGCCGCCGCTGCCACCTTCCGGCCCCAGGTCGACAATCCAGTCCGCGGTTTTAATCACGTCCAGGTTGTGCTCAATCACCACGATGGTATTGCCCTGATCGCGCAGTTGATGCAGCACCGCCAGCAGTTGCTGAATATCGGCGAAGTGCAGCCCGGTGGTCGGCTCATCCAGGATGTACAGCGTTTGACCGGTACCGCGTTTTGACAGCTCACGAGCCAGCTTGACGCGCTGCGCTTCCCCGCCGGACAGCGTGGTCGCCGACTGGCCGAGACGGATGTAAGACAGGCCGACTTCAATCAAGGTTTGCAACTTACGCGCCAATGCCGGTACCGCGTCGAAGAAATCACGAGCCTCTTCGATGGTCATCTCCAGCACTTCGTGGATGCTTTTGCCTTTGTACTTCACTTCCAGCGTTTCGCGGTTATAGCGTTTGCCTTTGCACTGGTCGCACGGTACATAGATGTCCGGCAGGAAGTGCATTTCCACCTTGATCACACCGTCACCCTGGCAGGCTTCGCAGCGGCCACCCTTGACGTTAAAGCTGAAGCGGCCCGGGTTGTAACCGCGACTGCGCGATTCCGGCACGCCGGCGAACAGCTCACGCACCGGGGTGAAGATGCCGGTGTAGGTCGCCGGGTTGGAACGCGGCGTGCGCCCGATCGGGCTTTGATCGATGTCGATCACCTTGTCGAAGTGCTCCAGACCGGTCACTTCGCGGAACGGCGCCGGTTCGGCAATAGTGGCACCGTTGAGCTGGCGCTGGGCGATCGGGAACAGCGTGTCGTTGATCAGCGTGGATTTGCCGGAGCCGGATACCCCGGTAATGCAGGTAAATAGCCCCACCGGCAGCGTCAGCGTCACGTCCTTCAGGTTGTTACCGCGAGCACCGCTCAATTTCAGCACCTTGGTCGGGTCCGCCGGGACGCGCTGTTCCGGAATGGCAATCTCGCGTTTGCCGCTGAGGAACTGGCCGGTCAAGGACTCAGGCTGCGCCATGATGTCTTCGACGGTGCCTTCCGCCACTACCTGACCGCCGTGCACGCCGGCGCCGGGACCGATGTCGATGACATGGTCGGCGGCGCGGATGGCGTCTTCGTCATGTTCCACCACGATCACCGTGTTACCGAGGTTACGCAGGTGGATCAGGGTTTCCAGCAGGCGTTCGTTGTCGCGCTGATGCAGGCCGATTGACGGCTCATCCAGTACGTACATTACGCCCACCAGGCCGGCGCCAATCTGGCTGGCCAAACGGATACGCTGCGCTTCACCACCGGAGAGGGTTTCCGCCGAACGCGACAGCGACAGGTAGTTCAGGCCAACGTTCACCAGGAACTTCAGGCGATCGCCAATCTCTTTCAGCACTTTCTCGGCGATCTTGGCGCGCTGGCCGCTGAGCTTCATGTTCTGGAAGAAGGTCATCGCATGGCCGATGCTCAGATCGGAAATTTCCGGCAGCGTGGTGTCTTCAACGAACACGTTTCGCGCTTCTTCGCGCAGACGGGTGCCGTGGCACGAGGCGCAAGGACGGTTGCTGATAAACTTCGCCAGCTCTTCGCGCACCGCACTGGATTCGGTTTCTTTATAACGGCGCTCCATGTTGTGCAGCACGCCTTCGAACGGATGGCGGCGCACGGTGGTGTCACCGCGATCGTTGATGTATTTGAATTCGATCGATTCTTTACCGGAGCCGCTGAGCACCGCTTTCTGCACGTTGGCGTCCAGGCTGTTGAAAGGCGCTTCAACGTCAAACGCGTAATGCTCTGCCAGCGAGCGCAGCATCTGGAAGTAGTAGAAGTTGCGACGATCCCAACCGCGAATGGCACCGCCGGCCAGCGAAAGCTCGGGGTTTTGCACTACGCGTTCCGGATCGAAGAACTGCTGTACGCCCAGACCGTCGCACGTTGGGCAGGCGCCGGCCGGGTTGTTGAACGAAAACAGGCGCGGTTCGAGTTCGCGCATGCTGTAGCCGCAGATAGGGCAGGCGAAGTTGGCGGAAAACAGCAGCTCATCCGCTTTTTCGTCGTCCATATCAGCCACAATGGCGGTGCCGCCGGACAGCTCCAGCGCGGTCTCGAAGGATTCCGCCAGACGCTGCGACAGGTCATCACGCACTTTAAAGCGATCGACCACCACTTCGATGGTGTGCTTTTTCTGCAACTCCAGCTTCGGGGGATCGGAAAGATCGCACACTTCGCCGTCGATGCGTGCACGGATATAGCCCTGGCTCGCGAGGTTTTCCAGCGTTTTGGTGTGCTCTCCCTTGCGGTCTTTTACCACCGGGGCCAGCAGCATCAGGCGTTTGCCTTCCGGCTGGCTGAGCACGTTATCCACCATCTGGCTAACGGTTTGCGCCGCCAGTTCGACATGGTGATCCGGGCAACGCGGTTCGCCGACGCGGGCAAACAGCAGACGCAGGTAATCGTGGATCTCGGTGATGGTGCCAACCGTCGATCGCGGGTTATGCGAGGTCGATTTCTGCTCGATGGAAATTGCCGGTGACAGACCTTCAATGTGGTCGACGTCCGGTTTTTCCATCAGCGAAAGGAACTGGCGTGCATAGGCAGAGAGCGATTCGACGTAGCGACGCTGCCCTTCGGCATACAGGGTATCAAAGGCCAGCGAGGACTTGCCTGAACCGGACAGACCGGTGACGACGATCAGCTTGTCACGCGGGATAATCAGGTTGATGTTTTTGAGATTATGGGTTCGAGCACCACGAACTTCGATATTGTCCATTTACACTTCCCGTCTTGATGATACACCGCGCCTGTCTGGGTGATTTACGCACGATTATGTGATCGAACGCGCAAAAAACCGGCACAGCCAGTACGAAACGCATAATTATGACACAAAAAAACCTGAATGAATATCCAGTACATGAATGCAAACAGGTCGATCGAAAGGACAATTCCGGAATACAGCACGCAGTAATCAACACGGGTGTCGTTTCAGGCTGAGCGTGTTAAACTTACTCGTTTATACTGTGTAAAAATCAATCATCAGGAGAGTTCTCATGGCCAGCAGAGGCGTAAACAAAGTAATTCTGGTCGGGAATCTGGGCCAAGACCCGGAAGTCCGTTACATGCCGAATGGCGGTGCAGTGGCCAACATTACCCTGGCAACCTCCGAAAGCTGGCGTGACAAGGCGACTGGCGAGCAGAAAGAAAAGACCGAGTGGCACCGCGTTGTGCTGTTCGGCAAGCTGGCTGAAGTGGCGGGCGAATATCTGCGTAAAGGTTCCCAGGTGTACATCGAGGGCGCGCTGCAGACTCGCAAATGGACCGATCAGGCCGGCGTAGAAAAATACACCACCGAAGTTGTGGTTAACGTTGGCGGCACCATGCAGATGCTGGGCGGCCGTCAAGGCGGTGGCGCACCGGCAGGCGGTGGTCAGGCTTCCGGCGGCCAGGGCGGTTGGGGTCAACCTCAGCAGCCACAAGGCGGCAACCAGTTCAGCGGTGGCCAGCAGGCGCGCCCGGCGCAGAACAACGCACCGGCAGCCAGCAGCAATGAACCGCCAATGGACTTCGACGACGATATTCCTTTCTGATATCAGGTTGTCTTAAGCCCAAAAAAAAGCCCCTTTCGGGGCTTTTTGCTTTTCAGAACATTTAAGCCGAAAAACCGCCGTCGATGCTCAGGCTGGCGCCGGTGATATAGCCCGCCTCCGGACCGGCGAGGTAAGCGACAAAGCTGGCGATCTCCTCATCTTTGCCGTAACGGCTGATGGCCATCATGGCTTTTAACTGTTCGGCGAAATCACCGCTGGCCGGATTCATGTCGGTATCGACCGGGCCGGGTTGCACGTTATTGACGGTGATGCCGCGTGGGCCCAGATCGCGCGCCATGCCTTTGGTCAGACCGACCAGCGCGGATTTGCTCATGGCATAAACTGCGCCGCCGGCAAAGGGCATGCGTTCAGCGTTGGTGCTGCCAATATTGATGATTCGGCCACCGTCATTCATATGGCGCGCTGCTTCCTGGCTGGCGACAAATACGCTGCGCACGTTGACAGCCAGCGTGCGATCCAGATCTTCCAGCGGCAGCTCTTCGGTACTGCCCATCGCAAGCACGCCGGCGTTGTTCACCAGAATGTCCAGATTACCCAGGCTGTTTACTGCCTGGCGTACCGCTTGTTGCAGGGCCGCGGCATCGGCACTGTCGGCCTTGATGGCGAGCGCTTTACCGCCGGTGGCGGTGATTTCGGCCACCAGGGCGTCTGCTTTTTCGGCGGAGGCGACGTAGGTGAAGGCTACGGTGGCGCCTTCACGTGCCAGGCGCTTAACAATGGCGGCACCAATGCCGCGTGAGCCGCCCTGAATAAATGCGACTTTGTTTTGCAGAGGATGTGCTGTTGTCATGGTGCTTCTCCAGAGTGGGGTGAGGTTAAACATCTACCGGATCAGTATCTGGGAAACGCCGGGTCGCCACTAGCCACAAAGAGCTATAATCAGCTTAAACCGTGGGTTTGAAATCAACAGGGGAAACCATGCTGGGCCATCTGGAATGTTTTGTTTGCAGCGCAGAGAACGGCAGCTTTTCTGCGGCCGGACGCAAGCTGGGCATCAGCTCTGCGGCAGTCGGGAAGAACGTGACCAAGCTGGAGACAATCGTCGGGGTAAGGCTTTTCCAGCGCAATACGCGCAAATTGATCCTGACCGAAGAGGGCGAACGTTTTTTGCAGGAGGTCAGCGGCGGTCTGTTGTCGATCCAGTGCGCACTAAAGGGGATAAGCAGCAGCGGCGGCGTGGCGGCCGGTACGCTGAAGGTCAGCATGGGGACGGCGTTCGGCCTGCATTTTGTCATGCCGATGCTGCCCGACTTTCTGGCGCGGTACCCGGCAATTGTCCCCGACTGGCATTTCGACAACCGTAAAGTGGATCTGATTGGTGAGCATTTTGATGCTGCAATGGGGGGCGGTATCGAATTGGCGCAGGGCATGATTGCACGTGAACTGGCTCCAGCCCACGGCGTCCTGGTGGCTTCTGCTGCGTATCTGCAGCGCAACACTGCCATCCGGCAGCCGGAACAGTTGATGAATCATGCGGGCATTTTTATCCGCTCACCGCAAACCGGGCGGATCCGTAATCTGCCGCTGCGTAATGCGGAGAATGAACAGCGAGCGCCGTCGATGGAAATCAAAATGACGGTAAATGAACCGGACGCTGCAGCGCAGGCGGCGGAAATGGGGTTGGGGATCGCGCTGATCGCCATGCCGAACGCCTTGCCTTATCTGGAAAGCGGTCGACTGGTGCGGGTATTGTCGGGCTGGTATGTCGATCGCGGCAGCGTGCACCTGTATTTCCCCACCACCAAGTTCCTGCCGACCAAAACCCGAGTGTTTGTTGATTTCATGATCGAACAATTTCGGCTGCAGAAGCTGGCGGCGAGGTTTGATGCTCGCTAGAAACGAGAAAAGCCCCTTGCGGGGCTTTTTTCTTCCGTCAGTTTACTGTCTGACGATCAGTTGAAGATTTCTGCGGTGCCATACAGTTTGTTCTGGCCACCGGCGGAGATGATGCGGTAAGAGCTGGCACCGGATGCAGCGGCTTTGCTGGCCAGTTCATTTTCCAGCGTGCTCAGGTTAGAAGCGCCGCTCACGGACACCACACCGATTTTCTGGGCACCGGCCGCAGGCTGGTTAGCGGGTTGGTCAGCGGCAACGCTGGCGAAAGAAGCGGTAGTCAGCAGCAGAGCGGTAGCAAAAAATTTGATGTTTTTCATGATTCAATCCTCAGGGTATTTTTTAGGTGAGAGGCTGTTGTCTCTCGATGTGTTAGATAATAGGCCGTCATGCCCAAAGAGAAAATCGGAGAGTTTTGAGTATCTCTGTCAAATTTATTGATTTAATTTTGAGCGGCAGATGACCTTGTTGGCGGGTGGGATAATTCACCACTACCCTTTAACCAGAAGCCTCGACATATAACGGGTGTGGCAACAGAGTGGAGAAGCCCCATGATTATCGTGCACCATCTAAATAACTCGCGGTCGCAGCGCATCCTGTGGTTTTTGGAAGAATTGGGAGTGCCGTACCAGGTGCAGCGCTATCAGCGCGATCCGCAAACCATGCTGGCGCCTGCGGAGTTGAAAAAGATCCATCCGCTCGGCAAGTCGCCAGTGATTGTCGATGGCGATCTGACGCTGGCGGAGTCCGGCGCCATTATTGAATATCTGCAGGAAGCCTACGATGCGCAGGGGCAGTTTATCCCCACCGACTATCATGCCCGGCAACAGTATCGTTACTGGCTACATTATGCCGAAGGGTCACTGATGCCGCTGTTGGTGATGAAGCTGGTGTTTAGCCGCTTGGGCCAGCCGCCCATTCCCTGGCTGTTACGGCCAGTGGCAGGGGCTATTGGCAAAGGCGTACAGCGGGAGTATCTGGATAAACAGATTGCTCCGCACCGCGACTATCTTGAACAGCACCTGGCCAAAAGCACCTGGTTTGTCGGCAATGAATTCAGCGCAGCGGACATCCAGATGAGTTTTCCGCTGGAAGCGATGGCGGCACGTGGCGCATTGGATGGCTGTCCAAAGCTACGCGACTATCTCCAGCGTATCCATGCGCGGCCGGCCTACCAACGGGCGCTGGAGCAGGGCGGGCCTTATGACCTGCTGAAATGAGCGGGTGGGCTATACTCGATGAGGTCACTCTTCGTCGGAGGTAGCCCATGGCTACGCAAATTTTTGTTAACCTGCCGGTGGGCGATTTGCCCGTATCCATCGAGTTTTTCACTCGTCTTGGTTTCAGCTTTAATCCACAGTTCACCGATGACACCGCCGCCTGCATGGTGGTCAGCGACAGCATCTATGTGATGCTGTTAACCCACGACAAATTCAAAATGTTCACCCCGAACCCGATCAGCGATGCCAGAAAGGCGACCGAAGTGCTGATATGCCTGTCGCAGCCTAACCGGGCAGCGGTGGACGATCTGGTACGCAAAGCGATCGCCGCCGGCGGCAATACCTATAATCAGCCGCAGGATTATGGCTTTATGTACGGACACGGTTTTCAGGATCTGGACGGACACATCTGGGAACTGATGTACATGGATGAAAAGGCGGCCCAGGCTCAGTAGTCGTTTTGCCCTCCGAAAGGGGGGCGCTCCCATCGGATTTACCTATGAGACAAATACCGTATTTTCGATAATGATTGATCCCAGTGCTTTTCCGCATAAATTGGCGCGATCTTTGGTTGATCAGACGGTATGGAAGGCTGGATAATCGTTTGCCTTGAATAAACCACCATAAATTACCCGCACCATTCACTGTGAGTTAAACGTTTGCCTTTGATGCGACGCCCATTGGCGACGTAAGCAAAGGGCAGAAAAGCAAACGTTACCCTAATGAACATGCGTGGGCGGAATAACAAGCCTCTTTAAACGGGCTGGCAATGAAACACAGGGGACAGCAACATGTCGAATTCTCAAGCGAATAACGCCGTTAAACCAAAAGGCGGGCTTGATGGTTATTTTAATATTTCTGCGCGCGGCAGCACCGTGCGTCAGGAAGTGGTGGCGGGGCTAACCACCTTCCTGGCGATGGTGTACTCGGTGATCGTGGTGCCGAGCATGCTGGGCAAAGCCGGCTTCCCGCCTACGGCGGTGTTTGTCGCCACCTGCCTGGTGGCGGGTCTCGGTTCGTTGCTGATGGGGTTATGGGCCAATTTGCCGATGGCCATCGGCTGTGCGATTTCCCTGACCGCTTTCACGGCGTTCAGTCTGGTGCTGGGCCAACACATCAGCATTCCGGTGGCGTTGGGGGCGGTATTCCTGATGGGGGTGCTTTTTACCATTATTTCGGTAACCGGTATTCGCGCCTGGATCCTGCGCAATTTGCCGATGGGCGTCGCTCATGGTACCGGCATCGGTATCGGTCTGTTCCTGTTGCTGATCGCGGCTAACGGCGTTGGCCTGGTGGTGAAAAACCCACTGGACGGCCTGCCGGTGGCTTTGGGCGCATTCACTTCGTTCCCGGTAGTGATGACGCTGCTCGGATTGGCGGTGATTTTCGGGCTGGAAAAACTGCGCGTTCCCGGCGGTATTCTGCTGGTGATCATCACTATTTCGGTGGTGGGGTTGGTGTTTGACCCGGCGGTGAAATACCAGGGCTTATTCGCGATGCCAAGCCTGGCGGATGCCAACGGCAATTCGTTGATTTTCAGCCTGGATATCATGGGCGCATTGCAGCCGGTGGTCTTGCCGAGCGTGCTGGCGCTGGTGATGACCGCGGTATTTGACGCTACCGGTACTATCCGTGCGGTGGCCGGTCAGGCCAACCTGCTGGATAAAGACGGGCAAATCATCAACGGCGGCAAGGCGCTGACTTCGGACTCCCTGAGCAGCATTTTCTCTGGTCTGGTCGGTGCGGCCCCGGCGGCGGTGTATATCGAATCCGCAGCGGGCACGGCTGCGGGCGGTAAAACCGGGCTGACAGCAACCGTAGTCGGTTTGTTGTTCCTGCTGATCCTGTTCCTGTCGCCGTTGTCTTATCTGGTGCCGGTTTACGCGACCGCACCGGCGCTGATGTACGTTGGCCTGCTGATGCTGAGCAACGTCACCAAGCTGGACTTCAATGATTTTGTCGATGCCATGTCCGGCCTGCTGTGCGCCGTGTTTATCGTGCTGACCTGCAATATCGTCACCGGTATCATGCTGGGCTTCAGCTCATTGGTGATTGGCCGTATCTTCTCCGGCGAATGGCGTCGGCTGAATATCGGTACCGTGCTGATCGCCGTGGCGCTGGTGGCATTCTATGCCGGCGGCTGGGCAATCTAACCGCTATGTCGTTTCCCCCGTCGCTCTGGCGGGGGATGTTTGCCCTCATACCCTATTCAGATAAATCTCCTTCTGCCAATGCTGCATTTTGAAAGGCACAACAAGCTTTAACCGCCGTAAAAAAAGTGATCTACTATCGGGTATACATCAGAGATGTAGTCTGAACCCAAGAGTCTAAGGAAAGCATGGAAATCTTTTTTACAATCCTCATTTTAATCCTGGTGGTCTCCCTGTCCGGGGTGGTGACGCGCATGTTGCCGTTCCAGGTGCCGCTGCCGTTAATGCAAATCGGTATCGGGGCCCTGTTGGCCTGGCCGCATTTCGGGTTGCACGTCGACTTTGACCCTGAATTGTTCCTGGTGCTGTTTATCCCGCCGCTGCTGTTTGCCGATGGCTGGAAAACCCCGACGCGGGAGTTTTTGCACCACGGTCGTGAAATTCTTGGCCTGGCGCTGGTCTTGGTGCTGATCACCGTGGTCGGCGTCGGTTATCTGATTTACGCCATGGTGCCGGGCATTCCTCTGGTGGCGGCGTTTGCGCTGGCGGCGGTGCTGTCGCCAACGGATGCCGTGGCGCTGTCCGGCATCGTCGGTAAAGGGCGTATTCCGAAGCCGATCATGGGCGTGCTGGAAGGCGAGGCGCTGATGAACGACGCGTCCGGCCTGGTCTCACTCAAATTCGCTATCGCGGTGGCGATGGGCACCATGGTGTTTACCGTGGGCGGCGCGACGCTCGAGTTCCTCAAGGTGGCGATCGGCGGCCTGCTGGCAGGCGTAGCGGTCACCTGGCTCTACAGTAAATCTTTGCGGATCATGAGCCGCTGGAGCGGTGATGACCCGGCGACGCAGATAGTCTTCCTGCTGCTGTTACCTTTTGCTTCTTACCTGATTGCCGAGCACATTGGCGTATCCGGCATCCTGGCGGCGGTGGCAGCGGGGATGACCATCAGCCAGTCCGGCGTGATCCGCAACGCGCCGCTGGCGATGCGCCTGCGCGCCAACAGCGTCTGGGCGATGCTGGAGTTTGTGTTCAACGGCATGGTGTTCATCATGTTGGGTCTGCAGCTGCCGGGGATCCTGGAAACCTCCATCCTGCAGGCGGAGCTGGATCCGACCATTCAGACCTGGTACCTGTTTGCCGACGTGGCGATTATCTACGCGGCGCTGCTGGTGTTGCGTTTTACCTGGCTGTGGCTGATGAAAAACGCCAGCCGTCGCTTTATGAAAAAACGGCCGTTGCAGTTCGGCGATTACACCACCCGCGAACTGTGGGTAGCGTCGTTTGCCGGGGTACGCGGGGCGATTACGCTGGCCGGTGTGCTGTCAATCCCGCTGTTGCTGAGTGACGGCACCGCCTTCCCGGCGCGTTACCAGTTGGTGTTTATCGCTGCAGGGGTGATCCTGCTTTCATTGATTGCCGGCGTACTGGCGCTGCCGCTGTTGCTGCGCGGCGTTCAGGTGGCGGATAAGAGCGTCAGCAAAAGCGAAGAGCGGATGGCAATCGCCATGGCGGCTGAAGTGGCGATCGAAAGCATCAACAAAATGGAAGAGCGGTTGGCGGTTGATACCGAGGAAAACCTCGATCCGCAGGTGCTGAAAGAGATCAGTTCGCGAGTGGTGGGGACGCTGCGGCGCCGTATCACCACCAAAGACGATATCGAGAATGCGCTGATGCTGGAGAACCTCGAGCGACGTTTCCGCCTGACGGCGCTACGCGCTGAGCGCGGTGAGCTATATCACCTGCGCGCTACGCAAAAAATCAGCAACGAGACGCTGCAAAAGCTGTTGCACGATCTCGACCTGCTGGAAGCGCTGTTGATAGAGCGAGAAGGATAATACTCACGGGGCCGCATATGCGGCCCTGATTTGATGACAAACACCCGAAAAGCGTGGTTTTCGGGTGTTTGGGGTAAAACTGAAGACATCATCCTTTGTTTTTATCAGCACACAATCCATGACTTTTAAGTACAAAGGAATTATCAGCAGTCTGGGGCCGCATATGCGGCCCTTGTTATTTGTGGTGACTGGTACTGGCTGCGGGCCAGTAGTCGCGGCAGCAGGCTATCCAGGCCTGTGCACTGTGCGACAGGTAGCTGCCCTGCCGCCAGATCAACCCGACTTTCCATTCCATACGGGGTTCCAGCGGCAGCCAGATCAGGTTTTCCTTATCCAGCCATTGGCAGACCGGCTCCGGCAGGGTGGCGATGCCGACCCCGGCCTGTACCATCGAAGCCAAAAAATCCCACTGTCCGCTGCGCACCGCAATCTGTGGCTCAAACCCGGCCTGACGGAACGCTTTCATCAGCATTTTGTACAGCGCGAAGTCCTCGTTATAAAGCAGGATCGGCCAGTTAGCCAACTCGGTGATATTGATGCTGGTGCGATTAAGCCAGTGTGGCGTGCGCGGCGCAACCACGCACATGGGGTGGACGAGTAACGGCAGGAAGGTCAGTGGTTGATCCGAATCGACCGGCAGTATGGTCATTGCCAGATCCAGCTCGCCGGACATCACCGCCTGCTCCACCGACAGCCCACCCAGCTCGGAGATTTTCAGCTCGATGCCAGGGTAGGTTTGGCGGAATTGACGGATCAGATCGGCAATCTGCCGGCCGACCATGGGGGGAATACCCAGCCGCAGCACGCCTTTTTTGACCGAACTGATGTCTTCCAGCTCCGCCTCCAATTGGCGGAACTCATCGATGATCGCCAGCCCGCGTTGGTATACCGCTTGCCCGCTGTCGGTCAGGTGCAGTTTGCGGCCTTCGCGGATCAGCAGCGTGCATTCCAGTTCTTCTTCCAAATGGCGCAGCATCTTGCTGATGGTTGGTTGGGTGACGAACAGTTTCTCCGCCGCGCGGGTAAAGCTTTGCTGGCGCACCACTTCCACGAAGTAGCGCAGGGTGCGGACATCCACGTTGGATTCTCCTGGGGGAAGTACCGTCGGGAAACTATTCCCTGATGGCATGATGTCGATAATTTTAATTCATTTCAGGCGAGGTTTCCTGGCTGCGTATACTGTAAACCGTGAATTTTTTGTTTAAGGCCTTCCCCCATGTTATTGGCGTTCCGCCACGCAGCTCCCTCTTTGTTGAACCGGCTGCAGGTGCCGATCCAGGTTGCTTTATATGCGGTGTTATTTTTGATTGCCGACCGATTGGTGCAGCAGTTCCATTTGCCGCTGCCCGCCAACATTGTTGGCATGTTGATGTTGTTGGCGCTGATCCTGTTGCGCATTCTGCCGCTGAACTGGGTCAAGGCCGGTTCGCGCTGGTTGCTGGCCGAGATGCTGCTGTTCTTTGTTCCGGCGGTGGTGGCCGTGGTGAACTATGCCCAGCTGTTAATGGTGGAGGGCTGGAAAATTTTCTTGGTGATTGCCGTCAGCACCATGCTAACGCTGGGCGCGACCGGATTGGTGGTCGATCGCGTCTATAGACTGGAAGTCTGGCTGCAACGGCGTAAACAACGCGATGAATGATTTTATCCTTAGCCTCGCCTGCTTTCTGGCAACCCTGGTGTTGTACTTCGCCAATAAAAAACTCTACCGGCGCCGTCGTACCCTGCTGCTGATGCCATTGGTGTTGACGCCGATGATCCTGGTGCTGCTGCTGGTGGTGACCCATATTTCCTACCAGGACTACATCGGTGAAACGCACTGGTTGTTATGGCTATTAGGGCCGGCGACCATCGCCTTCGCGGTACCGGTCTACGAAAATCTGCATATCATTCGACGCCATTGGTTATCGCTCAGCGCCGGGGTGCTAACGGCGGTGTTGGTGGCGGTTTACAGCTCGGTGTGGCTGGCTCGCCTGCTGACCTTGCCGGAAGAAGTGCAACGCAGCCTGGCGGTGCGATCCATCACCACGCCGTTTGCGCTGGAGGCCGCCAAACAGATGGGCGGCCAGCCGGATCTGGTGGCGCTGTTCGTGGTGATCACCGGGGTATTCGGTATGGCAGTGGGGGACATCCTGTTTCTGCGGCTGTCAGTACGCAGCAGTCTGGCGAAAGGGGCCGGGCTGGGGGCTTCGTCGCACGGCGCCGGTACCGCGAAAGCCTATGAGATGGGGCAGGAAGAAGGCGTCGTCTCCAGCCTGGTGATGATGCTGGCGGGGATTATCACGGTGATTGCCGCCCCACTGATAGGGCAACTGATGTGGTGAACCTGCGATTACAACCCAGAAGGAGGATCATAGCGGCATGATCCTCCTTATTATTGCCGAATCAGGGGCTATCAGGCCGTTGCCGCGGTCCTGATCAGTTCCACCACCAGTGGTGAAAGCTCGTTTCGCAATGCCGCACGTTCGGACTGAAACAGCGTGGCGGCGTAAAAACGGTGTCCCGGTAGCTCAACCGAGCGAACGTCACCTTCGGTGTCGTGGCCGCTGATTATCAGCGGGTGCCGTTGCAGATCGGCGACAAACTCCGGGTTGACGCCGAAGTTGCAGTGATAGCCTTCGTGCGTTTCCAGCTTGCCGTAGACACGGGCTGCCAGCGTATTGGGTTGGAAAATAATAGCACCGCTTTTTTCGACCAGCGAACAGCTCAGCGGGGCTATCACCAACCGACCCCCGCTGTCGGTTTCCGCATGCCCGGCATCGTGCCAGCCCATCACGTTACGGGCGTATTCTACGATCGCATATTGGAAACCGCCGCAAGAGCCCAGGAAGGGAACGTTTTGCTCACGCGCATGGCGAATAGCCATAAAGGCACCATCGTCATGATTATACGGGCTGCCGGGCACCACCCAGATGGCATCATAGTCCTGCAGTACCGACGTGTCGGTAATGGTTTCTGTGGGCAGCCAGTGGGATTGAATGTCGACGTTAAGATGTGAAGCGGTGAGCTGAAGAGCGATAGGAATGGCCTGGTGAGAAACGGCCTGAGGTTGGTAGTCACCGACCAGAGCAATACGGACTTGAGCTTTCATCATTTCCTTTTCCTGTGCGGGTAAAAAAGGAGGTTACAGCAAAGATAAGCGCCCATCCGCAGTTTTTTAAATCCGGCGCACAAAAAAGCCCGGCATTGGCCGGGCTGATAAGTATGGTTTTTGGGCTCAGTACAATGACGGAGCCCCGACCGGCCGGGTTTTAAAGCGACGATGCAGCCACATGTATTGCTCAGGTGCGCGCATGATCTCTTTTTCCACCACTTTATTCATGTAAGCCGCCGCGGCAATCTCATCGCCGATAGGATAATTCTCCAGCGCCGGTTGGATCAGCAGGTCATAACCCCGACCTTTTTCGCGGCGGATCAGAACCACCGGCACCAGCGCCGGCTTGGCCATGCGCGCCAGCATAAAGGTACCGCTGGTGGTGGCAGCCTGATCGACGGCGAACAGTGGAGCGAACACGCTACCGCGTGGACCGTAGTCTTGATCCGGGGCGAACCATACGGCCTCGCCGCGCTTGAGGGCATGAACCATGCCGCGCAGATCTTTGCGATCGAGCATCGCCTTGTTGGAACGCATGCGACCTTTGGTCTGCGCCCATTCCATGGCTTTATTGTTGTGTGGGCGGTACATCGCCATCATGGGTTGGCACAAACCCATGGCACGGCCACCCAGCTCCAGCGACATAAAGTGCACGCCAATCACCAACACACCGCGTTGGTTTCGTTGTGCCATTTTCAGGTGATTGATACCGGAAACGTTGAACCAGCGCTTAACGCGCTTATCAGACCAGAACCAGGCCATGCCGGTTTCCAGCAGGCCCATGCCGAGGGATTCGAAGTTGCCTACCACTTTGCGTTCGCGTTGAGCCTCGTCCATATCCGGGAAGCACAGCTCCAGGTTACGGCGGGTGATGGCAACGCGGCGTTTCAGGAATCGCATTGAGGTGCGGCCCATCCACACGCCGAGCTTGTGCAGCACCGGGTAGGGAAGTTGGACCAATAAGAATAAGCAAGCCAGGCCGAACCAGGTGAACCAATAGCGCGGATGCAGCAGGGCCGATTTGAATTTTTGCGGACGCTTCATATGAACTCATTTATGCGTTAAGGGGGCAGCAACCTGTAACGCATAAAGATCCACTCAATTGCGATACAACCACTCAGACACCCAGATACCACTATGGTTTAGCCAGATTCCATAATTGACTAAATCTTTACACTCGAAGGGCGGTTCGCGCTGCTATCAGGCTTCGGAAGGAGGGCTGTAGGCCAGCGAAGGCGGCTCTAGGAATGCGTATTGTATCACACAATACTGGGTGCAGCAGAAGAGGGGCATGCGAATATTCTCATTCGTGTTGTACCCCTATTGAAGATCGGAATTTTACAGGCTGGGAAATATGATGGCGGCGAAAATTGCGGCAATCACCAGCCATTTTAGCAGGTAATACCCACGGCGATTACGGGCTTTCAGGCGTTGACCGGCATCACGCGCGGCGTTGACGTATTTGAATATCCGGTTGATGAAGCCGGTGCGGTCTTTATCATCGTTAGGTGAACTGGCGGCCGACATGAGGGTGGCACCGACCCAATGATTTACCGCCTGTGCCCAACGCCATTTCATTGGCCGTTCAATATCACAGAACAGGATGATTCGTGTCTGGTTAGTGGCGTTTTGCGCCCAATGCACATAGGTTTCATCGAAAATCACCGACTGGCCGTCACGCCAACTGTGTTGCTGCCCATCTACGTCGATGAAACAGCGATCGTCATTGGGGGTTAACAGCCCCAGATGATAACGCACCGAGCCGGCATAGGGATCGCGATGTTTGCCCAGATGGCTACCGGCCGGTAACTCGGCAAACATGGCTGCCTTAACCGATGGGAGGCGATTCAGCAACTCAACCGTCTGCGGACATAGCGCTTCGGCTGACGGGTGGCTGTCGCTGTACCATTTGAGGTAAAAACGTTTCCAACCGCGTTTGAAGAAGGTATTGAAGCCAGCATCGTTGTGCGATTGCGCCTTCTTGATATGATCTTGCAAGCGAACTGCTTCATCGCGGATCGTCGACCAGTTGTCGCTCAGGATCTGCAACTCGGGAAACTCACGAGGATCGAAATAAGGCTGTTTGGCAGGCAGTCGTGAAAAACCCGTCATGAACATATTGATCGGCCCCATAAATGTAGAGTGATCAAAAAGCTGACGTGTCACTTTTAGTTTTTCTTTTCCGCGAGAGTGCGCATAGGCAAAGCTGATGATAAATATGCCAATGATGATGACGGCAACCATAGAATCCATCCTATTCATTGCGTGTTAAAAAACGGATAAATTATAGTTTGTGACATGAAAAATTTTAATTTTTTGTGCCTTGATTGGAGCGAACGCGGTAAGTGGCAGGGGTAGCATAAAAGTTCGAACAACTGAATGTTGAAGAGCTTTTGTATCGTGTTATGGCATTTTAGTCCTATTCCTAAGGCGCATAATGGAAAAATTATGCCATCTTGTTCTAGGCTGAATAGCACGTATCTGAAAAGAGGGAATTATGAAAAAATCAATTTTTGCCTTGTCTGCATTGTTACTCGCTTCTCCGGTGTTTGCTGCAACTACGACGCAGGCCAGCGATGAGGTTGTTGCGCAAGCGCACAAGGGCGCAGATACCGCCAAAGAAAAACTGCACCAAACGCAGGATAAAGGCGATGAGCTGAAGCTGAAAGCTAAGCATGCTGCTGAAGGCAAAAGCGATACTACGGGCAGCAAAGTGACCGAGGGTACGCAAAAAGCCTGGCACAGCACCAAACAAGGTACCGAGAAAGCCTGGGATAAAACCAAGCAAGAAACGGAAAGCCTCAAGAACAAAGTCACCGAATAACTCGGTAGCTATACTGCAAGAGGGCCGGGCTTCCGGCCTTTTTTATTGCCCGCAATCCGGAAAAAGAAAAAGGCGCCGCCTCTTGCGAGGTTGCGCCTTTTCAACATGCCAACTGACTAGTATCAGTTCATGCCGTATTTTTTCAATTTCTTACGCAGCGTACCGCGGTTGATGCCCATCATCAGGGCTGCACGGGTCTGGTTGCCACGGGTGTATTGCATCACCATGTCCAACAGTGGCTGTTCAACTTCAGCCAATACCAGCTCATACAGATCGTTAACGTCTTGACCATTCAGTTGAGCAAAATAGTTCTTCAGTGCTTGTTTAACCGAGTCACGCAGAGGCTTTTGAGTCACTTGATCCTGTGAGTTCACGGTTGAAACGGTCAGTACGTCAGAATTTACGCGTTGTTCGAACATAGTTCTGTCAGCTCTTTTTTGTTACGCAAGATTTTCGAAATATGCCTCCAACGCCTCCAGCTGTTCGCTGGCATCCTCTATGGCGTTGAATGTGCGCCGAAACTGGTCATTCGGGGCGTGCTCCTGGAGATACCAGGATACGTGCTTACGAGCAATCCGGAATCCCTTGCCTTGGCCGTAAAAGCCGTGCAATTCCCGAATATGCCCTATCAACAAACGCTTAACCTCGCCAAGTGGCAGAGGGGGCAGCAGTTCCCCAGTGTCCAGATAATGCTGGATTTCCCGGAAGATCCAGGGTCTCCCCTGAGCAGCGCGGCCTATCATCAGGGCATCAGCCCCAGTGTAGTCGAGCACTGCTCTGGCTTTATGCGGGTCAGTAATGTCACCATTCGCGATAATCGGAATGGAAACATTCTGCTTAACTGCCCGAATGCTGTCGTACTCCGCGTCGCCGTTGAACAGGCAGGCGCGGGTTCGGCCATGAATAGTCAGGGCCTGTATACCACAGTCTTCGGCCAGTTGGGCAATCTCTACACAGTTACGGTGTTCTGGCGCCCAGCCAGTGCGGATCTTAAGCGTTACCGGCACATCCACGGCGTTAACCACCGCGTGGAGGATCTGTTTAACCAGATCCGGGTACTGCAGCAAAGCAGACCCTGCAAGTTTCCGGTTCACTTTCTTGGCCGGGCAACCCATATTGATGTCGATGATCTGTGCACCGCCGGCCACGTTAATACGCGCCGCTGCGGCCATATCACCCGGATCGCATCCGGCAATCTGCACGGAACGGATCCCTGGTTCATCGCTATGGACCATACGCAGACGCGACTTATCCGTCCGCCACACCTCCGGATTGGAGGAGAGCATTTCGGATACAGCCATCCCAGCACCCATCGCATGACATAGGGTCCTAAATGGGCGATCTGTAATGCCGGCCATCGGGGCCGCAATCAGGCAATTTGTAAGCTGGTGGTGTCCAATGCGCATAGACAAAGAGTAACCATACTGTGTCCGCAAGGGCGCGTATATTACGCATTTTTGCGCTGAGATGAAAGGCCAAACTTTGACCAATTGGCCGCTATTCGCCATTAAAAATGCGGTTTGTCGGGATTCATAAAAATATTATATATACTTAACAATGGCTTGCCTGGTTTTGGTTAATTAGTGCGCTATAAAATATTCCCAACACAACAGGATTTTATCTGTAATGAGTCTCGATTCAGCGCGAGAACGGCAGTGATTTAAGTCGTTTGTCAGGGTTTTTCATTGAGAATGGGCTGAATTATGCTGAAATCGCGTGGTGAAGGCTTAGGCAGAAAATATTCAGGGTCACGTGAATTTGGGATGGCGTTTCAAAGGCGCGGGGTGCCGACGTCGCGTAGACAGGAAAAACAAAAAACCACCGCCACGGGCTACGTTGGCGGTGGTTTTTATCAGGGCAGTAAGGGGATTACTTGCGCTGACCGGTGATGCGGCACCACTCTTCACGCTCTGCGACCGGATCCAGCGTGAATTTCTCTTCATAGGCTTGCGCCACGCTTGCCGCCTGTGTTGCCAGCACGCCGGACAGGCCCAGATAACCGCCGGACTTCGGCAGACAACCGATCAAGGGGGCCAGCTCACGCAATGGGCCCGCCAGGATGTTGGCGACGACCACGTCGGCCTGCAGATCGGCAGGCTGGTCTTTTGGCAGATACAGCTCCAGACGCTCTGAAACGCCGTTACGCTGCGCGTTGTCGCGGCTGGCCTGAATGGCCTGGGGATCGATATCGATGCCGATAGCGCGCGCTGCACCGAGCTTCAACGCGGCAATTGCCAGGATGCCGGAACCACAGCCGAAGTCGATAATGGTTTTACCGGCCAGATCGAGGCCGTCTAGCCATTGAAGGCACAGTGCAGTCGTTGGGTGAGTGCCGGTACCAAATGCCAGGCCCGGGTCCAGCATGACGTTGACCGCGTTCGGGTCGGGCACGTCGCGCCAGCTTGGGCAGATCCACAGACGTTCGCCGAAGCGCATCGGGTGGAAGTTGTCCATCCACTCGCGCTCCCAGTCCTTGTCTTCCAGCTGTTCAATTTTATGGCGGAAGCCGACGCCCAGCAGCGGGTGCTGTTCCAGCATGGCGACCACGTCGGCCATGTCGGTTTCGGCATCGTACAACCCGATCACATCAGTGTCGCCCCACAGCAGGGTCTCGCCCGGTAGCGGTTCGAACACTGGATTATCGTGGGTGTCCTGGAAGGTGACCGATACGGCGCCGCTTTCAACCAGCGCGTCGCTCAGGTCTTCCGCCTGGCTGCCGGTGGTGTTCAGTTTTAGTTGGATCCAAGGCATAACAATTCTCTTTAAGAGGCTAATGATGACGCCACTCGGCGCTTTTCGCCTATGACGTTACCGATATAAAACGCCAGCAGGCTAAGCAGCAGCGAAGGCACAATAGGGTGCAACCCTGCTAGCTGCAGATTGAAGCTGGCCAATAGCGTATAGCATACCGCACCCGTCACCATTGAGCTAAGTGCTCCCTGCGCATTGGCGCGTTCCCAGTACAGGCCCAGCACCAGTGGCCACAGGAATACCGCTTCCAGGCCGCCAAATGCCAGCAGGTTCAGCCAGATAATCATTTCCGGTGGCCGCCAGGCTGCCAACAGCACCAGCAAGCCCAAAATCAACGTGGTCAGGCTGGAGAAGCGTTTGATCAGGCGCTCGTTCTGCATTTGCTGTGGGCGTACGCCAAGGTAGAGATCTTTGATGATGGTGGCGGAAGATTGCAGCAATTGGGCGTTAATGGTCGACATGATTGCCGCCATCGGCGCCGCCAGGAAAATACCGGCGGCATAAGGCGGCAGCACGGTGATCATCAGCGTCGGGATCACCTGATCGGGGATCTTCAGGTCCGGCAATACCGCACGGCCCAGCGCGCCAGCCAGATGCATGCCAAACATCAGTACCGCGACCACCATGGTGCCGAGGATGATCCCGCGATGCACCGCCTTGCTGTCTTTGTAAGAGATGCAGCGCACCGCCGTGTGCGGCAGGCCAATCACGCCAAAGCACACCAGGATCCAGAACGATGCCATAAACGGCAGGCTGAGGATCTGTTCACCGCCCTGCGGTGATACCAGCGCGGGGTCAATCTGTTGCAGCTTATCCACGGCGCTGTGCAGGCCGCCGGCGGCGTGAATCACCGCAACCAGCAGCAGCACGGTGCCGATCAGCATCACCAGCCCCTGCATGGCGTCATTGAGCACGCTGGCGCGGAAGCCGCCAAAGGCGGTATACAGCGCGATGCTGATACCGAAGATCAGCAAACCGGTGTCGTAAGGAATACCGGCGGCGGTTTCCAGCAGGCGCGCGCCGCCGATAAACTGCACCGTCATGGCACCCAGAAACGCCACCAGCAGGCTGAGGCTGGCCAGCCAGACCAACAGACGGCTTTGATAGCGGCCGTAAAGCATGTCGTTCAGGGTAATGGCGTTGTAGCGGCGCGCCAGAATGGCAAACTTCTTGCCCAGCACGCCCAGTGAAAGCCAAACCGCCGGCAGTTGGATCATCGCCAACAGCACCCAGCCAAGGCCGTATTTATAGGCGGCGCCGGGGCCCCCGATAAACGAACTGGCACTGATATAGGTGGCGGTCAAGGTCATGGCCAGTACGAAGCCGCCCATCGATCGGTTGCCCAGAAAATATTCGCTGAGGAAGTTGCCGCTCTGGCGTCGGCTATAGGCGTAAACCGACAGCCCGAACACCAGCACCAGATAGGCGACCAGCGGCAGAATGACTTCAGTTTGCATCGCCGTCCTCCAGCGAAATATCGCGGAATATGCCGCGTACCATTAGCCAACACAGGCCGATGAACAGCAGCGGAACCAACAGGCAGGCCATTTCGAACCAGTGCGGCAGACCGGTAATACCGGATGCGCTGTCCGGCAGATAGGCTGCCAGCGACCAGGCCAGCAGATAAAGCAGCGTCAGGCCCAGAGCCCAGCGCGCCTCGCGGTGAGCTTGAATAAAACGTGTGTCCATCCGTTTCTCCAATATACCCGTCATACTTGAAGCTGCCTCTGTGTTGGCTGCGCTCACTTACCCGAATCACTTACTACAGTAAGCTCATCGGGATGCGCTCCTTTGCCGCCTTGATGCAACTCCAATTATTTAGGGTATACAACTATTATGGATTTGATCATCCATTGAGTGACCCAAAGCAGTAAAGAAAAAGGCCGGTGATTAACCGGCCTTCTGTCAGGCGATGCGAATAGCCTGCCTTAGGTTTCCTGCAGACCGAGCTTTTTCTCCAGATAGTGGATGTTGGTGCCACCGTGCTGGAAGTTTTCGTCGCTCATGATCCGCTGTTGCAGTTCAACGTTGGTTTTGATGCCATCGATGATCAGCTCAGCCAGGGCGTTCTTCATGCGGGCAATCGCCACGTCACGGTTTTCACCGTAGGTGATCAGTTTGCCGATCATGGAATCATAGTACGGCGGTACGGTATAACCGGCGTAAATATGAGATTCCCAACGCACGCCGAAACCGCCTGGCGCATGGAAACGGGTGATCTTGCCTGGGCTAGGCAGGAAGGTGTTCGGGTCTTCGGCGTTGATACGGCATTCCACCGCGTGGCCGTGAACCTTCACTTCTTCCTGTTTGATCGACAAAGGCTGACCGGCAGCGATACGCAGCTGCTCTTTGATCAGATCCACGCCGGTGATCATCTCGGTAACCGGATGCTCAACCTGAATACGGGTGTTCATTTCGATGAAATAGAACTCGCCGTTTTCATACAGGAACTCGAAAGTGCCCGCGCCGCGGTAACCGATTTCCACACAGGCCTTCGAGCAGCGCTCGCCGATATAACGGCGCATTTCGCTGGTGATGCCCGGTGCCGGAGCCTCTTCAACCACTTTCTGGTGGCGGCGCTGCATGGAGCAGTCGCGCTCGGCCAGATAGATGGCGTTACCCTGACCGTCCGCCAACACCTGAATTTCGATATGGCGTGGGTTTTCCAGGTATTTTTCCATGTAAACCATGTCGTTGTTGAAAGCCGCTTTGGCCTCCGCCTTGGTCATGGAAATGGATTGCTCGAGGTCTTTGTCGCTGCGCACTACGCGCATGCCACGACCGCCGCCGCCGCCGGATGCCTTGATGATAACCGGGTAGCCGATGCGCTTGGCGAAGGCACGGTTTTTATCCATGTCGTCGGTCAGCGGGCCATCAGAGCCAGGTACGCAAGGCACGCCAGCTTTCTTCATGGCATTGATGGCAGAAACCTTGTCGCCCATCAGGCGGATAGTTTCGGCTCTCGGCCCAATGAAGATAAAGCCGGAGCGTTCGATCTGCTCGGCGAAATCGGCGTTTTCAGACAGGAAGCCGTAGCCCGGGTGGATCGCCACTGCGCCGGTGATTTCAGCCGCAGAGATGATTGCCGGGATATTCAGGTAACTTTTTACCGATGGCGCAGGACCGATACACACGGTCTCGTCAGCCAGCAGTACGTGTTTCAGATCGCGATCGGCTGTCGAGTGCACGGCAACGGTTTTGATGCCCAGCTCTTTACAAGCACGCAGGATACGAAGCGCGATCTCGCCACGGTTGGCGATAACAATTTTATCAAGCATGTTCGCCTCGTTATTCGATGACGACCAGTGGCTCGTCAAATTCTACCGGTTGGCCGTTCTCTACCAGGATGGCTTTCACCACGCCGGATTTGTCCGCTTCGATCTGGTTCATCATTTTCATTGCTTCAACGATGCACAGAGTGTCGCCGGCGTTCACTTTCTGGCCGACTTCGATGAAGGCTTTCGCATCCGGGCTTGGCGTGCGGTAGAAAGTACCGACCATTGGGGAACGAACGACGTGGCCACTCATGGCCGCTGGTGCTGCAGGCGTTTCGGCTGGCGCGCTGGCAACGGCGGTAGCCAGTGCTGGCTGCGGCTGTGCCGGCATTGCGTATGCCTGTGGCATCATTGGGTAAGCCTGCGCTGGAGCAGCGCGGCTGATGCGAACTGACTCTTCGCCTTCAGAAATTTCCAGTTCAGAAATACCTGATTCTTCAACCAGTTCGATCAGTTTCTTGATTTTACGAATATCCATGAGTGTGATTCCGTACTCTTTTGCGTAGCAATTAGTGGGTTTTCGACAGACGGTTAACCGCTGCCTGTAAAGCAAATGTGTAGCCATCCGCGCCGAGGCCGCAAATCACGCCTACCGCAATATCGGAGAGGTAAGAGTGATGGCGGAAAGGCTCTCGGGCATGCACGTTGGAGAGGTGGATCTCGATAAACGGGATCTGCACCGCCAGCAATGCATCACGCAGCGCCACGCTGGTATGCGTGAACGCGGCAGGGTTAATCAGAATAAAATCTGTGTTGCCGCGCGCCTGATGTATGCGGTCGATCAGCGCATGTTCGGCGTTAGACTGCAGATGGCTCAGGGTAATATCCAGTGCGGATGCCTGGTTTTCCAATCCGTTAACAATCTCTGTTAACGTCGTGCTGCCGTACTTCTCCGGCTCACGCGTCCCCAGCAGATTCAGATTGGGGCCGTTCAGAAGCAAAATGTGAAACTTATCCGCCATTGTGCTGGTATCTCCGGCAATAAAACCATCATCGTAGAAAATAACCCGACGTCACAGATTTGTCACCTGTTAAGGGGAAAATTCACCCTGAGAACAGGAACAAGGTCGGGCATTATAACGATATCGTAGCAATTCGCAGCTAAATACTGGTCTTATCAGCGAAGATATTCAACCCTAAATCAGTAAACTGGCCAGGGCGATATTGCATTATGAGGGGTAGAACACAGAAAAGTTCCGGCTTTTAACGCCACCAATTGCGGAATTTCTTGTATCGCAGCGCCAGTAGCGCGACGGCCAGCAGAGCATAAATGAAGGGCTGCGGCGAAAAGGTTTTTACCGACCACAGGTAGTGAATCGGTGCCAGGATCGCCACCAGATAGACCAGATTATGCAACGTCTGCCATTTGGCCCCCAGTTTACGCATCGCCCACAGCGTGGAGGTTGCGGCCAGCGCCAGCAGGATCAGCCAACTGACAATGCCGAGCGTCAGGTAAGGGCGGGTGACCAGTTCACGCCCCAGCAGGCCGATATTGCTCAGCCCCAGCTCCAGCGTCGAATAGCTTATCAGATGCAGCGTGCCCCAGGCAAAACACCATAGTCCCACCAGACGACGACAGCGAATCAGCAGCGGTTGCCGGGCATAGCGCGCCAGTGGCGCAATCATCAAGGTCGCCAGCAACAGTTTCAACGTCATTCTGCCGGTAAAGTGTTGAATGTCTTTGGCCGGATCGGCGCTGAACCAACCCTGGTCCACCGACAGCACCAGCCAGAGAAAAGGCAGGAATGCCGCCAGATAAATGGCGACCTTAATCCACTTGATATGAGCCGGAGTTAAACGCACCTAAAAATTCTCCCTTAGATCCAGGCCGCGGTACAGCGACGCTACCTGTTCGCCATAGCCGTTAAACAGCAGCGTGGGTTGGCGTTTAACGTCCAGGATGCCGCCGGAGCCGATAAAGCGTTCGGTGGCCTGTGACCAGCGTGGATGATCGACGTTCGGGTTTACGTTGGCATAGAAACCGTACTCATTCGGCGCAGATTCATTCCAGGTGGTGGGCGGTTGATCGCGCACCAAACGGATATGGACGATCGACTTAATGCCTTTAAAGCCGTATTTCCAGGGGGTGATCAACCGCAGCGGCGCACCGTTTTGCGGCGGCAGCGTTTTGCCGTATACGCCGACGGTCAGCAGGGCCAACGGGTTCATGGCCTCATCGAGACGCAGCCCTTCAACATAAGGGTATTTCAGCCCGCCGCCGATAAAACGATCCTTCTGGCCCGGCATCTGCTCCGGATCGTACAGCGTTTGGAAAGCGACGTAGCGGGCATTGCTGTTCGGCTCCGCCAGCTTGATCAACTTACCCAGCTCAAAGCCAATCCAGGGCACGACCATCGACCAGGCCTCCACGCAGCGCATACGGTAGATGCGTTGTTCCAGCGGGAAGCGTTTGATCAAGTCATCGATGTCCAACGTGATCGGTTTGGCGACCTCGCCGTCGATACGCACTTTCCAGCCTTCGGTTTTCAGGCCGCCGGCATTCGCGGCAGGATCGGCTTTATCCAGACCGAATTCGTAGAAGTTGTTGTAACCGGTGACTTTGTCTTCCGGCGTCATGGCCAGTTGCGCCTGCCAGGCCGCAGGCTTGCTGAATGCCAGCGGTTTGCCGGCGGGGGCCTTGGGCCGATCGTTGCCTTTGAACCATGACAGCAAATCGGCCTGCGCATTAAGCGGCAAGGCCAGCGACGCGGCGGTGATACCCAACGCCTGCAGCACTTTGCGCCGCTGATGGAACACGCTCTCGGGCGTGACATCGGCTTCGGTCAATTTAGGGGGCTTTCTCATGGTGTTTTCTCCGCGTTTCATCCCCGCCGCCTTTCAGGTGCGGGTACTCAAACCTGCTCCCGTCAGAGTGACTGTAGGGGGTAGCCTTCTGAGCCCGATTAACGCGGACGCAGCATGCAACGCCCCTACAGTATGCTGGGGTATCTGTGTTGTAAGCATGGCGTGAAATCAGGCCATATGCGAGAGGGCGCGGGAAAATATGAAATTTCGCAGGCGAATGTTCCCCCCGTTGCCGGGGGGCGACTTAAGCTTTAGCGGATTTTAACCAGAGTGCGACCTGTCACTTGATGATTCAGCAGCGCGGCGGCGGTGGCCGGTGCCTGTTCCAAAGTGATTTCCTGGGTGGCCTGTTGGTAGAAACTGTCCGGCAAAATACCGGCTAGCCGTTCCCAGGCGGTTTGGCGGCGATGCAGTGGCGTATGCACCGAGTCCACGCCCTGCAGGCGAACGTTGCGCAGGATAAACGGCATCACCGTGGTGGGCAGGTGATAGCCACCGGCCAGGCCACAGGCGGCGACCGTGCCGTTATAATTCATCTGTGCCAGGACTCGCGCCAGCAGCGTGTCGCCAACGGTATCGACCGCCCCGGCCCAGAGTTGCTTTTCCAGCGGACGCGGGGCTTCCAGGTAGCCGTCGCGCGACAGGACTTCTTTGGCGCCCAGCGCTTTCAGATATTCGGTATTGCTCTCGCGGCCGCTGATGGCGGTGACGTGATAGCCCAACGCCGCCAGAATGGCGATGGCTGTGCTGCCCACGCCGCCGCTGGCACCGGTAACCAGAATATCGCCGTCATCCGGGTGTACGCCGCCTTCTTCCAGCGCCATCACGCACAGCATGGCGGTAAAGCCGGCGGTACCCAGGATCATCGCTTTGCGTTCATCCAGCCCGTTTGGCAAGGGCACCAGCCATTCGCCTGAGACTCGTGCCTGTTCGGCCAGGCCACCCCAGTGGTTTTCACCCACGCCCCAACCGGTAAGCACCACGCTTTGGCCCTCTTTAAAACGATCGTCGCGGCTCTCGCGTACCGTACCGGCGAAATCGATGCCTGGCACCATCGGGAAGTTACGCACGATCTTGCCTTTGCCGGTGATCGCCAACGCATCTTTATAGTTGAGGCTGGACCAGTTGACGTCTACCAGGACATCGCCGCCGGGCAGCAGATCGCTGCTGATATCCTTGATGTGAGCCAGAGTTTGATCGTCTTGTTGTTCCAATAACAGTGCACGCATGTCACTCTTCCTCTTGTTTGCATTTTTGCCATAGATGGCTGAATCAGATTTAATTGACTATATGCATATAAGAAATTTATGTCCTGATAAAAGGCAAAAAATGGCGATTGAAGGTTTTCTTCGTTGCCGAGGCTTGGTAGCTTGGATTGTGTGCACCGCCAACGGGTCTCGCCAGAGCGAGGCTCGTTATTAATTAAAAAAATCAGGGTATTGTGTTGGATTCATTTGAGCGGATTCGGGGCCTTTATACTTGCAAAGGTGAAAACTCACGTAACCATATCGGACAAGGCACAGGGATGCGATTCACCACCAAACTCTCTGCATTGATCACTTTGCTTGTTGCTTTGGCGATGTTTTTGATGCTGATGGGCTGCTCATACAGCTTCTTTTACGTCACTCAGGATCGTCTGGAACGCCGCTTCGAGTCGCTGATGACCTCGCTCGATCAGGCGATGCTGCATGAGTCCCCAGAGGAACAGAAACGCTGGTTGCCGCTGGTAATGCGCCCCCTGGGCATTGTGGCGGTCAGCGTGGATACCAGCCACAGCAATCTCCTCTCTTATAAATTGCAGACGCTGAAGCTGCCCTGGGAATCGCTTAATGGCTACCGGCAGGTGGCTCTGCCGTTGATGCAGCATCCCGGCGCTTCACTGCATATCACTTATGTTGATCCCTTCGCCAGCGACGTACGCTCGTTGCAATCTACCGCCGCCGTGACGCTTTCGATCGTTGTGATGGTGGTGATCTTGCTGTTTAGCCTGCGCTGGCTGCGCGATCAGGCCGACGGAGAGGATCGGCTGGAACGCCGCGCACGGCGCATTCTTAACGGTGAAAGAGAGAGCGTGATGCAGGGCGATATGCGCGAATGGCCAGCAAACGTAAGCGGCGCGTTAGATCGTTTACTGGCGGATTTAGCGGAAGCGCGCGAGGAGCGCAGCCGGGTCGATACCTTGATCCGCGCCTTTGCCGCTCAGGACGCGAAAACCGGCCTCAACAACCGCTTGTTCTTCGACAACCAACTGACCACTCAACTGGAAGAAGAGGGCTCGCACGGTATTGTGATGATGGTGCGACTGCCCGATTTTGACACGCTGCGGGAAATTCACGGCAACGGCGCGGTGCAGGAACTGATGTACTCGCTGGTCAATCTGTTGTCGACCTTCGTGATGCGTTATCCGGCGGCGCTGCTGGCGCGTTATTTCCACAGCGACTTCACCGTCCTGCTGCCGCACCGTACGCTGAAAGAGGCGGACGGCATTGCTTCACAGCTGGTCCACGCGATTGACGCCTTGCCTTCAACGGCGCTTATCGATCGTGAAGCATTCCTGCACATTGGCATCGTGGCGTACCGCAGCGGACAAACCACCGAACAGGTGATCGATTACGCGGAGCAGGCAACGCGCCATGCTACGTTGCAAGGCGAAAACGGCTGGTATGTTTATGACAGCCAGGTGCCGGAAAAAGGGCGCGGCAGCGTCAAGTGGCGCACCCTGCTGGAACAGGTGCTGGCGCGGGGAGGCCCGCGTTTGTATCAGAAACCGGCGGTGACGGTAGAAGGGGAAGTGCATCACCGTGAGATCATGAGCCGGATCTACGATGGCACCCAGGAACTGCTGCCATCGGAGTATATGCCTCTGGTGCGGCAGTTAGGGCTGGCGGAAAGCTACGATCGTCAACATCTGAGCCGTATTCTTCCTTTACTGACGCTGTGGCCCGAAGAGACATTGGCCTTTACGCTGAGCGTAGACTCACTGTTGCAGCGTAGTTTCCAGCGTTGGCTGCGTGATAGCCTGTTACAGTGTGAAAAAAGTCATCGTCGGCGAATTCTGATTGAACTTGCAGAGGCAGACGTGTGTCAACATATCGACCGTTTACGTCCGGTACTGAAGTTACTGTCAGGGCTGGGCTGTCGTCTGGCGGTGTCCCAGGCCGGGTTAACCGTGGTAAGTACCTCCTATATCAAGTCCTTACCGGTGGAGTTGGTTAAGCTCCATCCGGGTCTGGTGCGGAGTATTGATAAGCGTGATGAAAATCAGCTGTTCGTTCAAAGCCTGACCGGCGCCTGTGAAGGCACCAGCACTCAGGTTTTCGCCGCCAGCGTGCGGACGCGTAATGAGTGGCAGACGCTGAAAGAGCGGGGGATCCTCGGTGGACAGGGCGACTTTTTCGCGTCGCCGGAACCGATAGACGTCGGGCGTAAAAAATATTCGCGTCGTTATCGTGTTTAACCTGAATACCGAACAAAAATTAACGTAGAATGAGCGCCAATTCATCTGGGCTTTTTTCTCTGTCATTTTGGGATAACCCCCAAACTGCCTGCGACAATGACGCCTATTTGATATAGGCTCTTGTCAGTCCTTTTCTGTTGAACGTTGGTAGGTGCTTACCACCAGCGGCAATCAGGGAATATGTTAGATTTTATGAGCTGTGTTACGCCGTTTCGTGCGCTGACAGGGTGGTAAACTGAGCCTTTGTTCAGGGAATTCAGGCCTCATCCAATTTCCGTGCATTCGAGCAGAAACAATACAGACTATTTTTCACCGAAGTAGAACGTTTTTGCGCCTTGTCGCTGCTTCGTGTGGTTGGTAAAGTAGGCGGATTTTATTTTCCGCCCCCAGCTTGCAGGATTATCCTTTAGTTATGTTTAAGAAATTTCGTGGCATGTTTTCCAATGACTTGTCCATCGACTTGGGTACCGCCAATACCCTGATTTATGTTAAAGGGCAAGGCATTGTACTGAACGAACCGTCGGTGGTTGCCATTCGCCAGGATCGTGCCGGTTCACCCAAGAGCGTTGCGGCCGTGGGTCATGAGGCTAAACAAATGCTGGGGCGTACGCCCGGCAACATCGCGGCTATTCGTCCGATGAAAGACGGCGTGATCGCCGATTTCTTCGTGACCGAAAAAATGCTGCAGCACTTTATTAAACAGGTTCACAGCAACAGCTTCATGCGGCCAAGCCCGCGCGTGCTGGTGTGTGTGCCGGTTGGCGCAACTCAAGTTGAGCGCCGCGCCATCCGCGAATCTGCCCAAGGGGCCGGTGCGCGTGAGGTGTTTCTGATTGAAGAACCTATGGCTGCCGCAATCGGTGCCGGCCTGCCGGTTTCTGAAGCGACAGGTTCCATGGTGGTGGATATCGGTGGCGGTACCACTGAAGTGGCCGTGATCTCACTGAACGGTGTGGTCTACTCTTCTTCTGTACGTATCGGTGGTGACCGTTTCGACGAAGCTATCATTAATTACGTGCGTCGTAACTACGGCTCACTGATCGGTGAAGCGACTGCCGAACGTATCAAGCATGGCATCGGTTCCGCTTATCCGGGCGATGAAGTGCATGAAATCGAAGTTCGCGGCCGTAACCTGGCTGAGGGCGTGCCACGTGGCTTTACCCTGAATTCCAATGAAATCCTTGAAGCGCTGCAGGAGCCGTTGACCGGCATCGTCAGTGCGGTGATGGTGGCGCTGGAGCAGTGTCCGCCAGAGCTGGCTTCAGACATTTCCGAACGCGGCATGGTGTTGACCGGCGGTGGCGCATTGCTGCGCAACCTGGATCGCCTGCTGATGGAAGAAACCGGCATTCCGGTGGTCGTGGCAGAAGATCCGCTGACCTGTGTAGCCCGCGGCGGTGGCAAGGCGTTGGAAATGATCGACATGCATGGCGGCGATTTGTTCAGCGAAGAATAGTCAGCCCCAAGAAGGAGGAATCGTATCGGGTGAATGCGCAAAGCGAAAATCAGGTACGGTTCCTCTTTCTGTTGTCGAGGAACACGCATAATTTATGAAGCCGATTTTTAGCAGGGGGCCTTCCCTGCAACTACGACTTTTTTTGGCGGTGATCGTGGCCATTGGCCTGATCGTTGCCGATAGCCGTCTCGGTACGTTCGTGAAAATACGTAACTACATGGACACGGCCGTCAGCCCTTTCTATTTTTTGGCCAATGGGCCACGTAAAGTTTTGGACAGCGTTTCAGAAACGCTGGCTACCCGCCAACAGCTGGAGCTGGAAAACCGGGCTCTGCGGCAGGAACTGCTGCTGAAAAACAGCGATATTCTTCTTCTTGGCCAATTCAAGCAGGAAAACGCCCGCTTGCGTGAGCTGTTAGGCTCGCCGCTGCGCCAGGACGAACACAAAATGGTCACCCAGGTGATCTCGACCGGCTCGGATCCTTACAGCGATCAGGTAGTGATCGACAAAGGATCGGATAACGGCGTTTATGAAGGCCAGCCGGTCATCAGTGATAAAGGCGTAGTGGGCCAGGTGGTGGCGGTGGCTAAAGTCACCAGCCGCGTGTTGCTGATCTGCGATGCTTCACATGCGCTGCCAATTCAGGTGCTGCGCAACGATATCCGGGTGATCGCCGCAGGCAGCGGTTGTGCCGACGATTTACAGCTTGAACATCTGCCGAACAATACCGATATCCGCGTGGGTGATGTGCTGGTCACATCCGGCCTTGGTGGTCGCTTCCCTGAAGGCTATCCGGTGGCGGTGGTGTCCTCGGTCAAAGTGGATAATCAGCGCGCCTATACCGTGATTCAGGCTCGACCAACCGCAGGGTTACAGCGCTTGCGCTATCTGCTGCTGCTGTGGGGGGCCGATCGTAACGGCGACATGCCGTTGCCGCCCGATGAAGTTCATCGCGTTGCCAATGAGCGTCTGATGCAGATGATGCCGCAGGTTCTGCCGCCGGCTGATGCGGTGGGGCCGCAACTGCCTCTGCCTGCTCCGGCAACCGGGGCCGCGGTACAAACCGCCGCTCCTGCTGCGGGAGTCACGCAATGAATCGTTACCGCAGCAACGGGCGCTGGATAATCTGGCTGTCATTCCTGGTGGCGCTGGTGCTGCAAATCATGCCGTGGCCGGAACAGATCTACATGTTCCGTCCCTCCTGGCTGGCTTTGATCCTGATCTACTGGGTGATGGCGCTGCCTCATCGGGTTAACGTCGGCACCGGCTTCGTGCTGGGGCTGATTATGGATCTGATCCTCGGTTCCACGCTGGGCGTACGCGCGCTGGCGTTAGGTATTATTGCCTATCTTGTGGCGTTCAAATTCCAACTGTTCCGCAATATGGCGCTCTGGCAACAGGCGCTGATCGTCGTGCTGCTGTCACTGGCGATGGACGTTGTGGTGTTCTGGGCCGAGTTTTTAGTGATCAACGTTTCTTTCCGCCCAGAGGTGTTCTGGAGTAGTGTGGTAAACGGCATCCTTTGGCCATGGTTGTTCCTGTTGATGCGAAAAATTCGCCGTCAGTTCGCCGTTCAGTAAGGGTATAACAATGACTTCGCTTTATCTGGCCTCCGGCTCTCCCCGTCGACATGAATTACTGACCCTGTTGGGCGTCCCCTTTGAAGTTATCCTGACGGATACCGAAGAGCAGCGGCAGGAAGGGGAATCCGCGGAAGCCTATGTGCGCCGTCTGGCGCAGGATAAGGCCAAAGCCGGCGTGGCGCTGGCACCGCAGGCGTGGCCGGTGCTGGGTGCCGATACCATTGTGGTGCTCAATGGCCGGGTGTTGGAAAAACCTCAGGACGAGACGCACGCGGCACAAATGCTGGCGGCGCTGTCGGGTAAACAGCATCAAGTGATGACTGCGGTGGCGATCGCCGATCGCCATGACGTTCTGTGCCAACTGGTGGTGACGGACGTGACATTCCGCAACCTGTCACAGCAGGATATCTGCGACTATATTGCTACGGGCGAGCCGATGGATAAAGCGGGCGCCTACGGAATTCAAGGAAAGGGTGGTTGTTTCGTCAGAACGATAACCGGGAGTTATCATGCGGTGATGGGCCTGCCGTTAGTCGAAACACATGAGCTGCTCAGTAATTTTGTCGCATTACGTGATGTAAGAACCGGTTGATGGGCGCTGCCATTATCGACCGGCTCTGAGGAGAAGGCATGACAGCTGAGCTACTGGTTAATATCACACCGTCTGAAACGCGGGTTGCCTATATTGATGGCGGCATCCTGCAAGAGATCCATATCGAACGCGAATCCAAGCGCGGCATCGTCGGCAATATTTATAAAGGGCGCGTAAGCCGCGTGTTGCCGGGCATGCAGGCGGCATTCGTCGATATCGGCCTGGATAAAGCGGCCTTCCTGCACGCTTCCGATATCATGCCGCACACGGAATGTGTCGCCGGCGATGAGCAGAAAAATTTCCACGTGCGTGACATTGCCGAACTGGTGCGCCAGGGGCAGGATCTGATGGTCCAGGTGGTGAAAGATCCTCTCGGCACCAAGGGCGCACGCCTGACCACCGATATCACTTTGCCTTCGCGTTACCTGGTGTTTATGCCGGGGGCGGCGCACGTTGGCGTTTCGCAGCGTATAGAAAGTGAAGCCGAGCGCGATCGCCTGAAAAAAGCGGTGGCCGGTTACTGTGATGAGCTGGGCGGCTTTATCATCCGCACCGCGGCTGAAGGCATTGGCGAAGAAGAGTTGGCGCAGGACGCCGCTTTCCTCAAACGCCTGTGGACCAAGGTGATGGAGCGTAAAAAACGCAACCAGACAAAATACAAATTATACGGTGAGCTGGCGTTGGCGCAGCGCATTTTGCGTGACTTCGCCGGCGCGGCGCTGGACCGGATCCGCGTGGATTCCCGCCTGACCCACGACCTGCTGGTGGAGTTTACCGGTGAGTACATCCCGGATATCACCGCCAAGCTGGAGCTGTACACCGGCAGCCAGCCAATCTTCGATCTGTACGACGTCGAAAACGAGATACAGCGTGCGCTGGAGCGCAAGGTCGAGCTGAAGTCCGGCGGTTATCTGATCATCGATCAGACCGAGGCGATGACGACCGTGGATATCAATACCGGCGCCTTTGTCGGCCACCGCAATCTCGACGAAACCATCTTCAACACCAATATCGAAGCGACCCAGGCCATTGCCCGCCAACTGCGGCTGCGCAACTTGGGCGGCATTATCATCATTGACTTCATTGACATGAACAATGAGGAGCACCGTCGCCGGGTGTTGCATTCGTTGGAGCTGGCGCTGAGTAAAGATCGGGTAAAAACCACGATCAACGGCTTCTCTCAGCTAGGCTTAGTGGAAATGACGCGTAAACGTACACGGGAAAGCATTGAACATGTGCTGTGTAACGATTGTCCTACCTGTCAGGGACGCGGCACGGTGAAAACAGTGGAAACCGTGTGCTACGAAATTTTGCGTGAAATTGTGCGCGTGCACCATGCTTATGATTCAGATCGTTTCCTGGTTTACGCCTCTGCGGCGGTGGGTGAGGCGCTGAAAAGCGAAGAGTCCCATGCGCTGGCCGAAGTGGAAATCTTTGTGGGCAAGCAGGTGAAGGTACAAATCGAACCTTTATACAGCCAGGAACAATTTGACGTTGTCATGATGTAGTTCGCCCGTTGGTGGCTAAAGTCAGACATGAGTGGGGCTCAGCATACTGAGCCCCATCGTGCATAGATATTCCCGTTGCCAGGCAGCGGAAGCAAGGAGAACTGCGTGAGGCGACTGCCTGGGATTTTGTTAGCTACAGGCGCCACTCTGATTGTCATCGTGGCGTTGCTGATCAGCGGGCTGCGTCTGGCGCTGCCTGAACTGAACAACTATCGCCCTCAATTGCTGGCAAAGGTTGAAAGCCTCTCCGGCGTGCCCGTACAGGTCGATTTCATCCAGGGCAGTTGGGAAACTTTTGGCCCACAGCTTGAAATGCGCAACGTGCGCGCCACGCTGCCCAAAAGCAATCTGAAGATTGAACGCGTGACCTTGGCGCTGGACGTGTGGCAATCGCTGCTGCATTTACGCTGGCAGTTCCGCGATCTTACCTTTCACCAACTCCAGTTCGATCTTAACACCACTCTGGGCGGCGATGAGCACCAGGGTAGCACCATCGAACCGGGTAAAATCACCGATTTGCTGCTGCATCAGCTGGATCATTTCGACCTGCGCGACAGCCGCATCTCATTCCTGACGCCCGCCGGCGCGCGTGCCGAATTCGAAATCCCGCAGTTGACCTGGCTGAACGGCCGCGATCGTCACCGGGCAGAAGGGCAGATCAGCCTGTCGACGCTGAACGGACAGCATGGCGTGGTGCAACTGCGCATGGATCTGCGTGATAACCAAGGGCTATTGAATACCGGCACTGTCTATATGCAGGCCGACAATATCGATATGAAGCCCTGGTTCACCCGTTGGCTGCGTGCCAATACCGGGCTGGAAAGCGCAGACTTCAGTCTGGCGGCCTGGCTGCAGATCCAAAATGGTGAAATCGCCACCGGCAGTGCATTACTGAAACAGGGGGCGGCCAACTGGAACGTGGGGACTCAAGCTCATCGGCTCGACGTGGACAACCTGGCGCTGACGCTCAGCCGTCAGGGTACCGGCTGGCAGGTGGACGTTCCGCAGTTGAACCTGGCCACCGACGGTCAGGCCTGGCCACAGGGTAAGCTGTCTGCGCTGTGGTTGCCGGAAAACACCGAGTTCCTGGGCCCAGGGCAAACCGAAGAGCTTCGCGTGCGCGCCACTGACATTCAGCTTGAGCGCCTGGCCGCGCTACTGCCGACCTTCTCTTTCCTCAGCCCGGACGTGTTGGATCGCTGGAACGATCTGCAGCCGCAAGGCAAGGTCAACGCGCTGGCGTTGGATATCCCGCTGAAACAACCGGAAAAAACGCGTTTCCAGGCCCTCTGGCAGGACGTCAGCTGGCAGCACTGGAAACTGTTGCCCGGCGTGAATCACTTCTCCGGCGCACTGAGTGGCGGTGTGGAAAATGGTCGTCTGCAGCTTGATCTCAATAACAGCACCTTGCCGTATGGCGATATGTTCCAGGCACCTCTGGAAATCAGCAGCGCGCGGGGGGCTCTGACCTGGCAGAACAATGACCAGGGCTGGGAACTGGCGAGCCAAAACCTGGATGTGAAAGCCAAATCGCTGTGGGTTAACGGTGACTTCCGCTATCAGCAGCCGGCCAAAGGCGACCCGTGGCTGAATATTCTGGCAGGTATCCGTCTGTACGATGGCGCGGACGCCTGGCGCTACTTCCCTGAGCCCCTGATGGGCAAGCATCTGGTGGATTACCTCAGCGGCGCCATCCAGGGTGGGCAGGTGGATAACGCCACGCTGATCTACAACGGCGATCCGCAGCATTTCCCGTACCGCAAAAACGAAGGTCAGTTTGAGGTGTTTGTCCCGCTGCGTCATTCCACCTTCCAGTTCCAACCGGATTGGCCGGCGTTGACCGATCTGGCTATCGATCTCGACTTCGCCAATGAGGGGCTGTGGATGAATGCTCCGCAAACCAAATTGGGTAAAGTCGATGGCAAAAATGTCAGTGCCGTCATTCCGGACTACCTGAAAGAGCGTTTGTTGGTGGATGCCGAGGTCGCGGGCCAGGGGGGGGAGATCCATGACTATTTCAAACAGACTCCGCTGCACGATTCATTGGGCTCGGCCCTGGACGAACTGCAGATTGGTGGTAATGTCAGTGGGCGCTTACACCTCGATATTCCCTTGAACGGCGAGCTGGTGCGCGCCACCGGTGAAGTTGCACTGAACAATAACTCACTGTTGGTGAAGCCTATCGACAGTGAGCTGCAAAAGGTCAGCGGCAAGTTCCGTTTTGATAACGGCAACCTGAGCAGCGATACCCTGTCTGCCAATTGGTTTGGACAGCCGGTGGCGGTGGATTTCAACACTCAGGAAGGGAAAAACGATTACAAGGTCAACGTTGGCCTGAAAGCTGACTGGCAGCCGGGCAAATTCCCTGGCATCCCGCAGGAAGTGAGCGATGCACTGAGCGGCAGCGCCCCTTGGCAAGGCCAAGTGGCTATTGTCTTGCCTCATCAGGGCGCGGCCAGCTATGACATTGGCGTTGATGCGGACCTTAAGAAAGTAAGTAGTCACTTACCTTCGCCATTAGATAAACCGGCGGGTGAGCCATTGCCGCTGAGCGTAAAAGTGAAAGGTGGCCTGAATGGATTCATGCTGACCGGCAGTGCTGGCAAACAAAACAAATTCAACAGCGAATGGACCTTCGCCAAACAGCAGGTCACGCTGGCACGGGCGGCCTGGCAAACCGCTGGTAGTGGAACCCCACCGTTACCGAACGGAAAATCGCTGACGCTGAACCTGCCGCCGCTGGACGGTGAGAAATGGCTGGGCCTGATGGCACCGGCGCTGAAACAAAGTGGCGGTATGGGCAAGGTGGGCGGATTTAACTTCCCGACCACCGTCGCACTAAAAACGCCACAGCTGCTGCTAGGCGGTCAGGCGTGGCATAAGTTGACGCTGTCGGCAGAGAAGCAGCTGGGGGCCACGCTGGTCAGCGCCAAGGGCGATGAGGTTGATGGCAGTTTACGGGTGGCGGACCGGGGGCCGTGGCGCGCCGATATCAATTATCTCTATTACAACCCGCAGTTTGACGCCGCTAAGAGCACTCCGACGGCGACCGCAGCTGCGCAGGTGGCCGCAGACAAGGTTTCCTTCCGCGACTGGCCGTCGCTGATGCTGCGCTGTAAGTCGTGCTGGGTGATGGGGCAGAACCTCGGCAAGGTTGAGGCGGATTTAACCAATCAGGGGGATACCCTCCTGCTGACGCACGGGTTAGTCGATACCGGCAAAGGGCGCATGACCGCCAGCGGTTTATGGAAACAGAATGCCCAGGAAGAGCGCAGCTCGCTGAAAGGTAAACTGCTGGGTGCCAAAATTGATGAAACTGCGGCTTTCTTTGGCATCACCACGCCGCTGAAAGGTGCACCTTATGACGTCGATTTCGATCTCTACTGGCGCGGCCAGCCGTGGAAACCGCAGTTGAACACCTTGAGTGGCGCGCTGAAAATTAATATGGGCAAGGGCGAAATCGACAGCATGGGCGGCGGTCGTGCCGGCCAGCTGTTGCGTCTGGTGAGCTTCGATGCCCTGTTACGCAAGCTACAGTTCGATTTCAGCGATACCTTCGGCAAAGGCTTCTACTTTGACTCCATCCGCAGCACCTCGTGGTTGAAAGATGGCATAATGCATACCGATAACCTTTTGGTTGACGGGCTGGCAGCGGATATTGCCATGAGCGGGCAAATTGACCTGGCGCGTCGGCAGATTGATATGGAAGCGGTGGTGGCGCCGGAAATTTCAGCCACCGTCGGCGTGGCGACGGCATTCGTGATTAACCCGATTGTCGGTGCTGCGGTGTTTGCCGCGTCCAAAGTGCTGGGGCCGCTGTGGAACAAGATTTCGCTGATTCGTTACCATATCGGCGGCAGCCTGGATCAGCCGAAGATCAATGAGGTGTTGCGTAAGCCAAAGGAGGATAAGGCGTCATGAGAAATGCTAACGTTGCGTTGTTACAGTTGTGCAGTGGCGATCGGGTGCGTGACAACCTGGCCCAGATTGAACAGCAGATTAAGCAGCTCAATGCCGGGGTAAAACTGGTAATGACGCCGGAGAATGCGCTGCTGTTCGCCAACTCTGCGGCCTATCGTGAGCATGCGGAGCAACAGGGCGACGGGCCGTTGCAAAACGCGGTGCGTGAAATGGCGCGACGCTATGGCGTGTGGTTGCTGGTCGGTTCCATGCCGCTGGTCAGCCGCGAAAATCCTGCGCTTATCACTACCAGCAGCCTGCTGTTTGACGATCAGGGCGAGATCCGGGCGCGTTACGACAAGCTGCACATGTTCGACGTGGACATTAACGACTCCCACGGCCATTATCGTGAGTCAGACACCTATCAACATGGCCAACAGCTCACGGTAGTGGATACCCCGGTCGGTCGGCTTGGCATGACCATCTGCTACGATTTGCGCTTCCCGGCGCTGTTCCAGGCGTTGCGAGCGCAGGGCGCTGAACTGATTTCCGTGCCTGCAGCCTTTACCCGCGTGACCGGTGAAGCGCACTGGGAAATACTGCTGCGCGCAAGGGCGATTGAAAACCAGTGTGTGATCCTGGCGCCGGCGCAGGTCGGCAGCCATGGCCCGACTCGCCGCACCTGGGGCCACTCGCTGGCGGTAGACGGTTGGGGCAAGGTGCTGGCCGAAAACGCGGATGCGGTCTCGGCGTTGAAAGTGCGGGTTGACACTACCGGCCTCAAAACGATTCGTGAGCAGATGCCGGTGTTGCAACACAACAGATTCCAGATGTCGCTGACGGCGCCGTTTGAAAAAAACTCCTCCATTAAAGAGTGAAAAAATTATGAGCCTGACGTTTGTCAGTGAGCAGTTACTTGCTGCGAATAAGTTGAGCCACCAAGACCTGTTTTCCGTCCTGGGGCAACTGGCAGAACGCCGCCTCGATTATGCCGATCTCTATTTCCAGTCGAGCTACCATGAAGCATGGGTGATTGAAGACGGCATTATCAAGGATGGTTCTTACAATATCGATCAAGGGGTCGGGGTGCGCGCCGTCAGCGGCGAAAAAACCGGCTTCGCCTATGCCGATCAGATCACCCTGAACGCTTTGCAGCAGAGCGCTCAGGCGGCGCGCAGCATCGTACGTGACAAGGGCAACGGCCAGGTACATACCCTGGGCGAAATCAGCCATAAGGCGCTGTACCCGCTGCTTGATCCGCTGCAAAGCCTGCCGCGTGAAGAAAAAATCGCCTTGCTGCATCGCGTTGATAAGGTGGCCCGCGCTACCGATAAGCGCGTACAGGAAGTCAGCGCCAGTATCACCGGCGTATATGAGCAGATCCTGGTCGCTGCTACTGACGGCACCCTGGCGGCGGACGTGCGCCCCTTGGTGCGTTTGTCCGTCAGCGTGCTGGTGGAACAAGACGGCAAGCGTGAGCGCGGCTCCAGCGGCGGCGGCGGTCGTTTTGGCTATGATTATTTCCTGGAAATCGTCGAGGGTGACGTTCGCGCCGATGCCTACGCCAAAGAGGCGGTGCGCATGGCGTTGATCAACCTGTCTGCCGTTGCGGCGCCGGCGGGCAATATGCCGGTGGTGTTGGGCGCAGGCTGGCCAGGCGTACTGCTGCATGAGGCGGTAGGCCACGGCCTGGAAGGTGACTTCAACCGTCGCGGTACGTCGGTGTTCAGCGGTCAGATGGGCCAACTGGTGGCTTCCGAGCTTTGCACCGTAGTGGATGACGGTACTCTGCAAGGGCGTCGTGGGTCACTGGCTATCGATGACGAAGGCGTACCGGGTCAGTACAACGTGCTGATTGAGAACGGCATCCTGAAAGGCTACATGCAGGACAAGCTCAATGCGCGCCTGATGGGCGTTGCACCGACCGGTAACGGCCGCCGCGAGTCTTATGCGCACCTGCCAATGCCGCGCATGACCAATACCTACATGCTGGCGGGTAAGTCGGCGCCGGAAGAGATCATCGCCAGCGTCGAGTACGGCCTGTATGCGCCTAACTTCGGCGGCGGTCAGGTGGACATCACTTCGGGCAAGTTCGTGTTCTCCACCACCGAAGCCTATTTGATTGAAAATGGCCGCATCACCAAACCGGTGAAAGGCGCTACGCTGATTGGCTCCGGTATCGAGGCAATGCAGCAGATTTCAATGGTCGGCAACGATCTGGCGCTGGATAAAGGCGTTGGTGTATGTGGCAAAGAGGGGCAAAGCCTGCCGGTGGGCGTCGGCCAACCGACCCTGAAGCTGGACACCCTGACCGTTGGCGGTACCGCATAACCGTCTCCTGGGGCCGGATCCCGGCCCCTATCAAACGCCATTTTGCGGCCTGCATCGCATTAACGGCAATGAGTTGGCTTTGCTTAAATTAAGAGCGATCCACTGTTTTTCCCAGCCTCAGTAAATCAATAAATTAGATTTAACTATTTGAAGCTATTTTCTGCGGTTTTCCCTAAGAGCTTTCTGTATCGATTGCCCTAATTGCCTCTCCAGCTAATGATTCACAGCTTGTTACATTCTTCCTTCCGTCGTTAAAATGCTGAAAAAACACACGGATGATCTTCTGAATGGATTCAGTGACTCAACGGCTTTCGACAGCTTTGCTGTGCATTTTCTTTTCCTCCGCGGCGGGCGCTAACCTGCTTAGCCCGGCAGATCGTGACACCATTCAACAACAGCAGCGTGAATTGCTGGAGCAAAACCAGCAGCAGCGGCAGGAGCTGCAACGTAGCCTGACGCCGGCCTTGCCGACCCCTGCAACACCCAACGCCAACGCTGGCGGACCTTGTTTTAGCATCACCCATATCCGGCTGGAAGGCGCGGCTCATCTGCCCGCCAGTGCACAACGTAAACTCACGCAGCCTTATCTGCAGCAATGTCTGAATCTGGGCCAAGTCCAGACGCTGGTGCAGCAGATCTCCGATTGGTATATCAACCGTGGCTATATCACCAGCCGCGCATTCCTGACCGAACAGGATCTGTCGCGCGGCGAGCTGCGGTTGCTGGTGCTGGAGGGCAAGCTGGAGAACGTTCTGCTGGAGCAACGAGACGATCGCATGCTGAAAATGGTCTTCCCGGGCCTGCAGGGCAATATTCTTAATCTGCGTGATATCGAACAGGGCATGGAACAGATCAACCGACTGCGTCAGCAGCCGGTACAGATAGAAATTCTGCCGGGTAGCCGGCCGGGTTACTCGGTGGTCAATCTGAGCGCCAAACCTGAGTTTCCTCTGACGCTGGGGGCAGGGTTCGACAACAGCGGGCAAAAAAGTACCGGTGCCGGTCAGATCAACGGATCGCTGACCGGCAATAACCTGCTGGGGCTGGCGGATCAATGGTTTGTCGCCGGTGCCCGTAGCAGCGATTTTGCCAACGATCACAATGCGCGCAGCGTGCAGGCCGGCCTCAGCTTGCCTTACGGCTACTGGACGCTGGATTACAACTATTCCTACAGCGACTACCTGGCTACCCTCAACAACCAGGGCTTTGACTGGCGTTCCAGCGGTGACAGCCAGATCCATCGGTTGGGCGTTTCGCGGGTGTTGTTCCGTGACGGCGAAATGAAAACCGGCCTGTCGCTGGGGGTCACGCACCGCATCAATCGCAATTATCTCAATGACACCCGGCTGGAAAGCAGCAGCCGCAAACTGACCAGCGTGACGCTGGGTGTTAGCCACAGCCAAAAGCTGTTGGGCGGTTTCGCCACCCTGAACCCGGCTTACAGCCGCGGGGTGCCGTGGCTAGGGGCAGAGAACGACAGCGGCAAAATCAAGGAAGCCCCCCGCGCCGAATTTCATAAACTTTCGCTTTCCGGCAGCTACTACCTGCCGCTGGCGCAAGATTGGACTTACCTCACCAGCCTGTACAGCCAGTGGAGCAATCACCGCTTATACGGCAGCGAACGTCTGACCATCGGTGGTGAGAGCTCTGTACGTGGTTTCAAGGAGCAGTATCTTTCCGGTGACAAGGGCGGCTACTGGCGTAATGAAGTTAACCGGGCGCTGGTGACCTTGCCGTACGTCGGCAGTATTAACGCCATGGCGGCGGTAGACGGCGGCTATCTGCACCATGACGCGCTGGATGCCAATGCCTCGGGGACGCTGTGGGGCGGCGCCCTGGGCCTGGGGAGCCGTAGCCGCTATTTCAGCAGTCAACTGACCGTCGGCTGGCCACTGGCTTACCCGGATGGAATGAAGCCGGATCGTGTTTCGGTCTATTACCGGGTCAATATCGTTATTTAACGCTAACGCACAGGAAGGTTTCAAGGATGAAACATAGTGATAATCAAAACCTTAATACCACGCAGCGCCTGCTGAGCTATACCCTGTGCACATTGCTGGCGGGGCAACCGTTGCTGCCTGTACTGGCCGAGGGCATTAACGTAGCCGAAGGCAATACCCGAGTGGATCAGGCCGCCAATGGTGTGCCGGTGATCAATATTGCCACGCCGAACCAGGCTGGTATTTCGCATAACAAATACAACGATTTCAACGTTGGCAAAGAGGGGACGATCCTCAACAACGCCACTGGCCAGCTCAATCAGAGCCAGCTTGGCGGGCTGATCCAGAACAACCCCAACCTGCAGGCCGGCGGGGAAGCGCAGGGCATCATCAATGAGGTGGTGGCACCGAACCCCTCACAGCTGCGCGGTTACCTGGAGGTCGCGGGCAAGCAGGCCAGCGTGATGGTAGCCAACCCCTATGGCATCACCTGCGACGGCTGCGGCTTTATCAATACCCCCAACGCGACGCTGACGACCGGCAAGCCGGTGCTGGGTGCTGACGGCAAGCTGCAGGCGTTGGAAGTCACCCAGGGGGCAATCACCATTCAGGGTAACGGGCTGGACGCCGGCAAGAGCGAAAAATTTGCCTTGATCGCCCGCGCAACCGAGATTAACGCGCAACTGCACGCCAAGGACCTCAGCATCACGCTCGGGGCCAACCGGGTAGATGCTACCGGCAAGGCCACGGCGATTGCAGGCAGTAGCGACGCGCCCAAGGTGGCGATTGATACTGGTGCGCTTGGTGGCATGTACGCCAACCGTATCCACCTGGTCTCCAGTGAAAAAGGCGTTGGGATCAACCTCGGCAACCTCAACGCGCGTGAGGGCGATATTCAATTGGATGCCAATGGGCAACTGCGGCTGAATAATACGCTGGCAGAGGGGAGCCTGAATGCTACGGCGGCAGGAATGACGCTGAGCGGCAACCATAAGGCCGGCCAGGCGATGAGCCTGAACAGCCGGGGTGAACTGGCCCTGGACAAGGCCGTGTTGAACGCCAAAGGCGATATGCAGCTTAGCGCCGCAGGCAAATTGCAGGCGGGCAAAGCCAGTACTGACGGCAAACTGCAGCTGACCGCAGACACCCTGAGCAGCGCTAAAGACAGCAGCCTGACTGCCGAAGGTGACATCAATATGACGCTTAACGGTGACGGCGACTGGCAGGGCGTTCTGACCGCCGGGCGCGATCTGCACCTGCAAGCCAATAACCTCAGCAGCAGCGGCCAGCTGGCCGCCAACCGCGACAGCCACATTCAGACACAGAGCCTGGACAACAGCGGGCGGATACAGGCACAGGGCATGCAGACGCTGATAGGCGAACGGCTTGATAATCGGGGGCAGTTGCAAGCGGGCGGTGTTCAGCGGATCACGGCCAAAAGCGTCGATAACCAGGGGGCCATCGGGGCCAGGCAGCACCTTGAGCTGCGCGTGCGCGACAAGCTTAACGTGGCAGGTTCCCTGTCTGCAGATGGCCCCTTAACCGTACAGGCCGGGGAATTCTTGCTGGCGGGCAGCGCCAGCGGCAAACAGGGCATCACCCTCAACGGCGGCATACTGAGCACAGCTGCAGGCTCATCGCTGCTGAGTGATAGCGATATTGTCATTCAGGCTAATGACGTGCGGTTGGGCGGGCTGCTTTCCAGCGAACTCGCCCTGACGATGGACGGCCAGAATTTGTCGACCACCGCAGGCGCCCGCACCCAGGCCAAACAGGGCATGGCGTTAAAAATTACGCAGGATGCGCATTTGGCGGGCGTGTTTAACACCTTGGGGGATTTGAACTTTTCCGCTGCGACTGCCGATAACAGCGGCCAAATCAACGCACTTAACATTGACTGGCGCGGTGGTTCACTGCGCCAGCGAGGGCATCTGCAGGCCGATAATGGCTTCACGCTGAAGGTAAATCGGCTCGATCAACAAGGCGAACTGCTGGCCGGCAAACGGCTGACGGTGAATGGCACTACCCTGGTCAACAGCGGGCAGATCGGCGCCTCCGGGGTGGAGCTGAGCTTTAGTGAAAAGGTGGACAACCAGGGCAAGCTGGTGGCGGACAATACGCTGACGTTAAAGGCTCCAACGTTGAACAATACCGGCACCCTCGCGGCCAACAGCATGAAGCTCACGGCGCAAGATGTGGAGAACAGTGGGCTGATACAGGCCAAGGGGCTGGTGGAGATTACAGCGAAAGATCTGCAAAACCGCGTGGCAGGGCGAGTGCTGGCCGGGGGGGCGTTGGCGCTGCAGGGGGAGCGGTTGAATAACGCCGGTAAGCTACAGGGACAGAACATTGATATCGGCGTACAAGGTTGGGCCAACACTGGCAGCACCCTGGGGGAAAATGGGCTGACGGCAACGGTCGAACAGACGTTGCACAACAGTGGGCAAGTGCTGAGCCAGGGGCCACTGAAACTGACGGCTGCCACGCTGAATAACGACGGCAAGGTATTGAGCGAAGGCGCATTACAGCTTTCGGCCGACAGCATCAGCAATCAGGGGGAAGCGCAGGGTGCGGCGACCACCGTCACGGCCAACACGGTGAACAACAGCGGCAATCTGATTGGTCTACGGCAGTTGGCGTTGCAGTTGCAAAAGGATCTGAACAACACAGTAAGCGGCAAGCTGCTCAGCGAAGGGGAACTGACTGTAGGGGCGGCGATAGTCGAAAACGACGGAGTATGGCAGGGCGGCAGCATCAGGCTGGCGGCTCAGCAGTTGGATCATAAAGGCGTGTTGCAGGCGGGCACGGGAGGGATCCATTTGGATCTCAGTGACAGCCTGAAGACGGAAACCAGCAGCAAGATCTTCTCCAGTGGGAAAACGGATCTGACGGCGCAGACCTTGAACAATCAGGGCCATGTACAGGCGGGCGAGTTGACGTTAAAAGCCGCTGAACTGACCAACACCGGCAGGCTGCAGGGACAGAAAAATCTGGAGGCCAAGCTGAGTGGCATATTCCATAACCTGGCTGGTGGCACGGTGCGCAGCCTGGGAACCCTGCGGGTAGAGGCGGCAGAGCTAAACAACGCTGGGGATCTGCAGGGAGATGGCGGCAGCGTATTGCGGTTGGATCGCCAGTTGAGCAACTCAGGCAAAATGATCGTCGGCGGCGCACTGGATCTTCAAGCGCCTTCGCTGAATAACCTCGGCTGGCTGCAGGCCAATAGCCTGACGTTCAGGGGCACCCGGTTGGATAACAGCGGCACGTTGAGCGGTATCGGCGATACCCGGTTTACGCTCGATGTTCTGAATAATATGGGAACCCTGCAGGGCGGCAATTTAACGCTGCAGACAGGCAGCCTGGATAATACCGGCACGCTATTGGCGACAAGCCAGATGAGCGTTAACGCGCGGCAGATTGATAACCACCAGAACGGCAAGCTGTTCAGCGGTGGCGATGCGACATTGGTGAGCAGCCTGCTGAATCAGTACGGTCAACTGGTGGCGCTGGGCAATATTACGCTGACGTTAAAGGAAGCCTTCACCCAGAATGGCACTTTGGCGGCAGGTAAAAAGCTGACCCTGAGCAGCGACGGCGATGTTGTGCTGCTGGGTACCCTCCAGGGCCAGAGCATCGATGTGCGTAGCGCTGGCCAACTGACACATGCCGGTACCCTGCGCGGCGGAAGCGGCGACGTGCGGATCGAAGCCGCCGGCATCACGCAAACCAGCACCGCCAGTCTGCAGTCGGGTGGCTGGGTACAGTTGCTGAGCCGTGGCGACATCAATAATAACGGGTTTATCGGTACCGCCGGCAATTTGCTGCTGAGCGCGGCTAACCATCTGCTCAACATCGGCATGTTGTACGGCGGTGGCGATGTGCAACTGTTGGCGGAACGTATCACTAACCAGCGTGGCGACGTCCTGGCGGGCAACAACCTGTGGATGCAAAAAGACGCGGCCGGCAATGCCAACAGTGAGATCGTCAACACCTCCGGCACCATCGAGACCGAAAATGGCAATATTCAGATCAACACCGCGCATTTGCTCAATCAGCGTGATGGCTGGTCGGTGAGCACCGAAAAGCAGACGACGGCGAAAGATCCGCTGTGGAATGGCCAGACGCTGGTCAATATGAAACTGGGGGATTTGGCTGAAAGCGAGCTCGGTTATTACATCAAAACGGTGCGCACCGGCGGCAGCATGGGGCATGGCAACGGTTCCGTTGATGATTACTATTATTTAGCGCCTAAAGCGCCTGCCGTTGATAAAAAGATCCTGGTTGAATCCTCCAGCGTAACCGTCACTGCGAACGGGGGCGCTGGGCGAATTGCCGCAGGAAAGGACATTGTCGGCACCATTACGCGTTTTGACAATATTGCCAGCGACATGCTGGCCAATGGTGATATTTCGCTGAGTGGTGGCTCGCTGAATAATGAGAGCACCCAGGCAGGAAGCCAGAATAAATACCTGAATTACCGTTATGACGGCGAAATCGCACAGTATGATTTCGACAAGCACCGCTCGTTGGCTGACTTCAAAAAGAGCGGCAATTACATCCGTGATAACGTCAATACCCCCATTCAGTACCGCTTAACCGGACAGCCAGAGTACCAGAACGAAAACACCGCTGTTTATCGCAGCGTGATCCAGGCCGGTGGTGCCGTTAACGTCCGTTTTACCGACGATATCAGCAACAGCATGGTGACACCGAACGCCGGCAGCCTGAGCCATACCCTGGCTAGACCAACGTTGGACAGCCTGCAGCAGCCGGAGGCTATCAGCGGTGTTCAACAGCAGGATCTGGCGGCGGATCAGAGCGTTGCCTTCGGTTCAGCTGAGTGGAAAGACAACCTGCAGGCGGCCCTGGGCTCGCTGGGTAATAACGCCGTAGCCTTGGCGGACTACCCACTGCCGGGCGGGGATAGCGGCCGTTTTGTCGTCAGCGCGGATCCCAATAGCCCATACCTGATCACCACCAACCCGAAACTGGACGGCCTGGGGCAGTTGGATAACAGCCTGTTCAACGATCTCTACGCCATGCTGGGCCAACAGCCGGGTGCCGCTCCGCGTGAAAACGACCGCCGTTTTACCGATGAAAAACAGTTTATCGGTTCGGCCTACTTCCTCGATCGGCTGCGACTTAATCCGGACTACGACTATCGGTTCCTGGGGGATGCGGCGTTCGATACCCGCTATATCAGCAACGCCATGCTCAGCCAGACCGGCAAGCGCTATCTCAACGGTATCGGCTCCGATTTGGCGCAGATGCAGCAGTTGATCGACAACGCCGCACAAGCGCAGAGCGGCCTGAACTTGCAGTTTGGCGTTAGCCTGACGCCGGGCCAGGTTGCGCAGTTGGATAAAAGCATCGTCTGGTGGGAGAAGGTAACGATCAACGGCCAGACGGTGTTGGCGCCAAAACTCTATTTGGCCAGACGGTGTTGGCGCCAAAACTCTATTTGGCCAAAGGTGACGCAGCCCAGCTCAACGGCAGCGTGATCACCGGCAATATCGTTAACCTGAACGGCGGCAGTATTCGTAATGACGGCAGCTCGCTACAAGGTGGTGAACGGCTCAACGTTAATAGTAAAACGGTTATCAGCAACCTTAACCAGGGGCTGTTCGACGCCGACGGCAATTTGCAGCTCAGCGCCATTGGCGATATCAGCAATATCGGCTCGACCATCAGCGGCAAGCGGGTCGCGATTGAAAGTCTGGATGGCAGCATTATCAATAAAACTCAGGCTCGCCAGTGGGATGCCACAGGGACTCAGGGCGGCCAGACGTTGTCCCTGTCGCGTACAGAAGTTGGCGATACTGCTGTCATCAGCGCAGAAGATGCGTTGATCATGCGTGCCGACAAAAATATCGATGTTATCGGCGCGAGGATCGCCTCTGATGGCACGATGAATCTGCAGGCGACGGGTGATATCAACCTGCTTGTTAATCGCACGGAATCCATTGATAAAACCAGTAATAGCGAGCGCATCAGCAGCGGTGCCGATCGCAGCATCATCACCAGTAGTGGGAATATGACGCTACATGCCGAGCGTGATTTGAACTCGCAGGGGGCGGTGTTGGTGGGTGACAGCGACATCCTACTGAGTGGCAAGCGAGACGTAAATCTTAACAGCGTGGAAAACCGGGAGTATCAGGCAAGCCACGGCGGCGGCCAGCAGCGGGTGAAGGAGTCCATACGCCAACAGGTCACCGAAATCGCCGGCGGCAGTTTGCGCGTTGATGCTGGCCAGGATGCCATCTTCGAGGGTACGCAGGCACAGGTAAGTGGAGATTTGGTGGTTAACGCCGACCGTAATATCGTGGTGGACAGCGTAGCTGAAAGGGACTACAGCTTCTTCGAAGAGACTAAGGTCAAAAAAGGATTTATGTCCAAAACCACCACCCATACGGTGGAGGAGGACTACGCGACCCATGAGAAAGGAGCGGTACTAAGTGGCGACAACGTTTTACTCAACGCCGGTAACGACCTGACAGTACGGGGCTCGACGGTAGTGGGGGACGGCCAGGTCACATTAAAGGCCGATAATAACATCGATATTTTTGCCGCCACCGAGGAGCAATCCCTTTACCGGCTGAACGAGAAAAAAACCAGCGGCGTGTTCAGCGGCGGCGGCATCGGCGTGACCATCGGCAGTAAATCTTCTCGTCATCAATTGAACGAAGATGGCACTACCCAAAGCCAGAGCGTCAGCACCATAGGTTCGACCGGCGGCAGCGTGGATATCGAAGCGCGCGGCAAGGTGCATATCAGTGGCGCAGATGTGATTGCGGATAAGAACCTATCGGTGACGGGGGATAGCGTCCATATCGACCCGGGTAAGGATATTCGTCGTCGTGACGAAGCCTTCGAACAGAAACAGAGTGGCCTGAGTCTGGCGCTGTCCGGTACGGTGGGCAGTGCGATTAATAGTGCGGTGACAACGGCTCAACAGGCAAAGCAGGAGACCGACGGTCGACTGGCTGCCTTGCAGGGGGCCAAAGCGGCATTATCCGGCGTGCAGGCCGCTCAGGCGGGTCGACTGGCAAAAGTCGGCGATACCGATACTGAAGAAGGCAGCATGGTGGGGATCAGTATTTCGCTTGGCGGCCAGAAATCGTCGTCGAAACAGCATCAGGAACAAACGAGCATCGCCGGTTCAACATTCAGTGCCGGTAATAATATGCAGGTGACTGCAACCGGCAAGGGCAATACTGCTGACAGCGGTGACATTGTCGTTGTCGGCAGTCAGTTTAAAGTGGCGGGCAACACCACCCTGGCCGCCGAGCGTGACATCTTGCTGTTGGGCGCAGCCAATACTCAGAAGACCGAAGGAAGTAACAAGAGCAGCGGCGGCAATATCGGCGTCAGCATTGGCGTGGGAAAACAGACGGGATTGAGCGTCTTCGCCAATGCCAACAAAAGCCAGGGCAGTGAGCATGGTGATGGAACGTTTTGGACTGAGACGACGATAGACACCGGTGGCGTGATGTCAATGCGCAGTACCCGGGATACCCTTTTGTCAGGGGCACAAATCAGTGGCGAAAGGGTGGAGGTGGATACCGGCGGTAACCTGATAATGCAAAGCCAGCAGGATAGCGACAACTATGACGCCAAACAAACCAGCGTCAGTGGTGGTGTCAGTGTGGCTATCTTCGGTGCTGGCGGCTCGGCGAGTCTGAGTATGAGCCGTGACAAATTGCACAGCAATTATGACAGCGTGCAGGAGCAAACGGGTATATTTGCCGGCAAGGGCGGCTATGATATTAAGGTTAACCAGCATACGCAGTTGGACGGCGCGGTCATCGCCAGTACTGCCGCGCCAGAGAAAAACCGTCTTGATACCGGCACCCTGGGCTTCAGTGATATCCATAATCAGGCGGATTTCAAGGCCGAGCATCAAGGGGGTAGCATCAGCAGCGGCGGCCCGGTGGGGTCAGATCTGCTGACCAATCTGGCGGGCGCGGCCCTTTCCGGCGCGGGCAATAAAGGGCATGCAGAAGGCACGACCAAGGCTGCGGTGTCGGGCGGTAGCGTGGTTATTCGCGATGGGGCCAACCAGCAGCAAGATGTGAATGCGTTGAGCCGGGATACGGATAACGCCAATGGCAGTATTGGGCCGATCTTCGACAAGGAGAAAGAGCAGAACCGGCTGAAGCAGGCGCAGCTGATCGGCGAAATCGCCGGGCAGACGATGGATATTGTCCGCACCCAGGGTGATATCAATGGCTTGCAGAAGGCAAAGGACAAGCATCCGGGGCTGGATGCGACAGCGTTGCGTAAAACGCCGGAATATAAGGCCGAGATGCAGAAATACGGCACCGGCAGCGATATGCAACGGGCCGCACAGGCAGTAACGGGCGCGCTGCAGGCGTTGGCGGGGAACAATCTGGCCGGCGCCTTGGCGAGCGGAGCGGCACCGTATCTGGCGAAAGAAATCAAGGCGCGGGTCGGTGAAAATAACGTGGCAGCGAACGCAATGGCGCATGCGTTACTGGGGGCGATAACTGCGCAACTGAACAACCAGTCTGCGGTAGCCGGTGCGGTGGGTGCGGGCGGTGGCGAGCTGGCCGCGCGGGTGATAACAGAGATAAGGTTCCCGGGCCGTGACATAAACAGTCTGACAGAAGGTGAGAAGCAGGAGGTCAGTGCTTTGAGCCAGTTGGCCGCAGGACTGGCAGGGGGGATAGCTTCAGACAGTACGGCAGGGGCGGTAGCGGCTTCGCAGGCCGGTAAGAATGCGGTGGAGAATAACTTCCTGAGCGTGTCTGAAAAGACAGAGCTCGAGCTGGCGAAGCAGAAGCTCCAGAACAGTAAAGACCCGGCAGAGCGTGAGCAGGCCCAGCAGAAAGTTAATGAACTGCGTGAAAAGGATATCGCCAGCGACAAGAAGGTGATAGAGGCCTGCGGAAATGGTGCGGCAGCCAGTGCGGCCTGTGGTGCGGCGAGACTGGAGGTTATCGCGGCCAAGGGTGAGTATGAAACCGGGCCGTATAACTCGAAGGTGAGCCAGCAATACGCGGATGCTTACGGCCAGATAGTGAACCTGCTGAATATCACCAGTGTTGATGCGCAGAATCAGCAGCAGATCCAAGACGCACTGATCAACTTCTTTATGACCACGAAAGGGGTTGATTACGCAACAGCCAAAGATTACGCCGAGTTGAAGCAAGGAGCCGATATTATTGTTGCTTCGGTCACTCCGGTACTTGGTGCGGCAGCGGCGAAACAACTTGGCAAGATTGTAGATGCGAATGTGAAGGTCGTTGCGAAAGGAAATGTTGATGGTAATAAGTTCAGTGATACTAACCAGGGAGCAAGGCCTTCACAGTTAGCTGATTTTAATAAACCGACTCTCATCAATGATGTTGTGCAGGCTAAGATAGATAAGCGCCCGGATAAAAATTACCCTAATGGAAACATGGGAACAGCCCATGCGGAAGTGGGAGTGATCCAGCAGGCTTATGATAAGGGAATGACTCAAGGGCGCGAAATGGCAATGAGCGTAGCAGGGAAAGAAGTCTGCAACTATTGCTTGAGTGATGTAAAGGTCATGGCAGAAAAAGCAGGGCTTAAATCACTGACAATTTATGAAGAGTCAACAGGTAACGTTCTGTTCTGGCAGCAGGGTATGAAAAAAATAGAAAATAAGGGGCCTGCAAAATGATAATAAAATATGAGCTTTCTCGTTTATGTTCTGGTGAGGAATATGTCAGAAATGAATCCCCTTTGTGGTCTGATGTGCTCGATTTTTTAAATGTTCTGAAGAATAGCAGCGGTAGCGTAAATATCAGGATTATTAATGCTCCAGATACCGGGCCAGAGAGACTCAGCGTTGAGGCAGAGAATGGTTTTTATCTAGTTACTTTGCTGGAATATGATGAGTCTGGAGGTGATGTAAGATCCATATGGGATAATACGTCATCATCAGGAGATAGTATCATTATCCTTGGTAATCACTGGCCTGAGCGTCAGCTTACAAAAGACTTCGATCTTGTTGTCAGGATCTTTAAGGAGTTCTTCGATACTGGCAATGTATCAACGGATCTTCTGAACTAATCTACTCCCCCAGCCTTGGCCGGGGGAGTGTTATCAAGCCCTAAAAACCTCATCTTCTCGCCGCCGTAATCGAATAACACCGGGTGCGGCGGTGATCTTCAGAGGTTTCGGGTTGGTGATGCCGTACTCGGTGAGCCAGTTATGTCGATGATCAGATTGCCGTTCTAAAAGGCATGCAGAAGGCACGACCAAGGCTGCGGTGTCGGGCGGTAGCGTGGTTATTCGCGATGGGGCCAACCAGCAGCAAGATGTGAATGCGTTGAGCCGGGATACGGATAACGCCAATGGCAGTATCGGGCCGATCTTCGACAAGGAGAAAGAGCAGAACCGGCTGAAGCAGGCGCAGCTGATCGGCGAAATCGCCGGGCAGACGATGGATATTGTCCGCACCCAGGGTGATATCAATGGCTTGCAGAAGGCAAAGGACAAGCATCCGGGGCTGGATGCGACAGCGTTGCGTAAAACGCCGGAATATCAGGCCGAGATGCAGAAATACGGCACCGGCAGCGATATGCAACGGGCCGCGCAGGCGGTAACGGGCGCGCTGCAGGCGTTGGCGGGGAACAATCTGGCCGGCGCTTTGGCGAGCGGAGCGGCACCGTATCTGGCGAGAGAAATCAAGGCGCGGGTCGGTGAAAATAACGTGGCAGCGAACGCAATGGCGCATGCGTTACTGGGGGCGATAACTGCGCAACTGAACAACCAGTCTGCGGTAGCCGGTGCGGTGGGTGCGGGCGGTGGCGAGCTGGCTGCGCGGGTGATAGTTGAGATAAGGTTCCCGGGCCGTGACATAAACAGCCTGACAGAAGGTGAGAAGCAGGAGGTGAGTGCTTTGAGCCAACTGGCCGCAGGACTGGCAGGGGGGATAGCTTCAGACAGTACGGCAGGGGCGGTAGCGGCTTCGCAGGCCGGTAAGAATGCGACGGAGAATAACTATCTGAGCAGTAAGCAGGTAGACGCTTGGTCGGCTGAAATGAAGTCCTGTCAGGCTTCCGGCGGTGACTGCGGCGGCGTGATTAAGAAGTATGAGGAACTGAGTACCGCGCAGCAGAAACAGCTTATCAGCGACTGTGCAACTAGTCCGACAACCTGCCAGCAGAAATACGGTAATGTGCTAGCTGACAGCCTGGCGGTGAAGCAGTCGATAGACCGTGCCCTGGGTGAAGATATCCCGATCAAGATGGTCTACGATCTGACGGCGACCTTTGCGCATCAGATGCAGGCGGAAGGTGTTGTTGCTACAAATAAAGTCTCTGAGGCACTCCAGAAAGAATATGGTCTGGATGAGGTTCAGGCAGGTATTGTTGCGAGTGCAGCGGCTTCGGCATTTGGAGGATTTAGTAAGGCTGGTAAGCCTAATTATACCCTAAATAAAGATGGCGCTATGCTCGGCATAAATGGCCCAACTGTTCCAAGTAAAACATTGTGGATGGGTAAAGGGAAAGAGAGAATTGATGTTGAGAACCCTGCGCCAGGAAAGAGAGCAGGCCAAATACATTACCAAGATAATAGTAATAACAAGTACTATTATGATCCTATTACGCAAACATTCCCTGATGCACCTAAAAGTGTGAATGATAAGTTGAAAGATCCTGCTTTCAAGAGCGCTGTAGACAAAGGTATGACTAAATACCTGGGAGAGAAATAAGATGTTAGTTAACTATTTAATGCTCCCTCAACTTGAATCTATTTGTTGGGAAGATATAGATAAACTCAATCTTCCTTATGAGTTGAATGATATTGTTGAACAAGGTTTTGTTGAGTTACATGGTTGTTTTTTATCTAAAAAACTACTTTCTTATTGTAACTCTGTTACCCCTGATGTTTTCGAGGATGAAATTGCCTTCGAATGTTTTGTAAATTCTATCCATATAGAGGATTATGTAAGTGAGAAGTATTTGCAATATTCAATTATTTTTTGTAATTCAATAATCAAGAAGTGGAGTGAAAATTATGTTGACTGTTTGAATGTTATTATATCGTTAGATGATGAAACGTTATTTCCAACAATAAAGTTCCATTTAAGAAGAAAGGGTGTCTCATGGTTGGATGAGGATAATCTTGACTCAAGTATTCAAGCTGTTTTAGTAACTGTGAATGAAATTAATAAGAATAAACTATAAATTATTAAATCTACTGATTAAGGTATCCCGGCCAACTTAAACTGGCCGGGGTTATTGCTTTTATGCCCTAAAAACATCAACTTCCCGCCGCCGCAACCGGATCATCCCCGGTGCGGCGGTGAGCTCCAGTTGTTCGGCATCGGTAATGCCCGTCTTGTTAACCGTTCATTAAATCTTCACGTCCCCAATCCTCTCTAGAGCATCCACCACCAAACCCCAGAATTTATCCTGATCCAGCGTTACTGCTACCTGCGTATGGCAGTCGGGCGGTGGTGCTGTGCGGAAATCGGCTACCGTCATGCCCAGTGTCAGGGTGCCGGTGAGTTCGATATCTACCGGGACTTTTCGCACCGTCATCACATCGGGGGCAATAACGTAGGCCACCGCACAGGGATCGTGCACCGGCGGTGCACTGAACCCCTGCGCCTGCTGGTACATTTTGCCAAAGAACTCGAGCAATTCGCCGACAAACCTGGCTGGTCCGGTGTGGATGGCGGCAATGCGTGCACACACCTCTGGGGTGGCGAGCGCCTGATGGGTCAGATCCAGCCCGACCATGGTCAGCGGCCATTTCTCATTAAAAACGATGTGCGCGGCTTCCGGATCAATCTTGATATTGAATTCCGCTACCGCGCTCCAGTTCCCCACGTGGTAGCCACCCCCCATCAGCACCACTTCCTTCACCCGTTCGGCAATCCGTGGTTCTTTACGAACTGCCATGGCGATATTGGTCAGGCCGCCGGTGGGGACCAGCGTCACGCTGCCTGGCGGATGGGCCATGATGGTGTCGATAATCAAATCTACCGCGTGTCGCGTTTCCAGCGTCAGCGTTGGCTCAGTTAAAACCGGGCCGTCCAGGCCGGACTCGCCGTGAATATCGGGCGCAACCTCGATTTGCCGCACCAGCGGCCGTGGGCAGCCGGCGGCGAAGGGCACGCCGGTAATATTGGCGATACGTGCAACAGCCAGCGCGTTGCGGGTCACCTTATCCAGCGTTTGATTGCCCACCACGGTGGTGACGGCCAGCAGCTCGATCTGCGGATTGCCCCAGGCCAGCAGCATGGCGATAGCATCGTCATGCCCCGGATCGCAGTCCAGTATGATTTTTTTCATTTTTATTCCTGATGCAGGGAGAGGTCTCCGCAGCATAGCGCACCGGCAGCAGGCCAGGTAATGACAGATGATGCTTTTTGCTAGCCACATCAAAGCGTTGCTGATCTTAGGATGTAATTAAACGTAAATCCCTCTCGCAGCGCTTTACCCTGGAGTTTACTCCAGGGTTTACATTGAGTCCTGGCGTACAGCAAAGAGGTGAAGAGCGATGAGCATGTTGAAAAAGCTTTTGGGACAAGGTGGCTTTGGTGGTGGCCACTCACGTTCGCGGCACGGGGGCGGACACCATGGTAACCGTTATAACCAGCATGGCGATCAGGGCCCGCAGTGCCTGCAATGTCAGGCGCCTAACCGGCCCGGTACCCGTTACTGCCACCGCTGCGGCCAACCTTTCGAAACGGAGTCAGCGTCCTGCCGCGGGTGTTCGGCGCCGCTGCCGCCGGGGAGCCGTTTCTGCCAGCAGTGTGGTACGGCGGTCAGCGGAGGGCAACCATGACCAAATCAGGATGGAGTCTGGTCGTCCTGTTGGCGGCCATGACGTTATGGACGCTGCTGGCCTGGGGAGCTTCTGGCGTGTTGGCCTGGCTACCGTCGTTGACGGGGCTGGCACAAAGGGGTTCTGCGGAGCTGGCGCCCCCGTTGGCGGGGTTGCTTAGCCTGGTGCCGCAGGCGCTGTTGGAAAGCTGGTTACCGTTGTTGCAGCAACTGGGGGATTGGCTGGCGAGTTATTTCCCGCAGTTGATCACCTGGGCTGGGTACCTTGTCTGGCTGGTTTGGGGGCTGGGCATGCTGGCCTTGCTGCTGCTTGGCGCGTTGGCACGCCGTATTTTGCTCAGCGATACTCCTGATAAACTTCCGCCACGCGCTTGAAGTAATCGCTCAGGTAGTTGATGCACACCTGCACCTTGAGCGGCAGCTTATCTTTCTCGGTGTACACCGCGTACACCGGGCGAGGATCCGCATGATAGCTTTTAAACAGGATCTCGATCTCACCACGTTTGATCTCTTCGATCACCCACATCAGCGGCGCATAGGCGATACCGGCCCCGGCTTTCAGCCAGCGGATCATGGTCTGTGAATCATTGGTGATAAAACGTCCCTGCGGCGCAATACGCGTGCTTATGCCTTCAGGGGCGATCAGTTCGAATTCGCTATCCGGCCGCACGCTGTATTCCAGCCAGGAAAAGTTGACCATGTCGCTGGGCTTCTGCGGCGTACCGTGCTGGCTGAGATAGCTTTTGGCGGCGCAGACCACCATCGGCATGGATCCCAGACGTTTGGAGAACAGGCTGGAGTCCTGAAGCGCACCGGTACGGATCACCACGTCCAGCCCGTCAGCAATCAGGTCCGGCGCCGGAATACCGGTCACCAGGTTCACCGTCAGGCCAGGATATTCCTTCAACATATCGGCAGTCATGGTCGCCAGCACGTTTTGCGCCATGGTGGACGAGCTGCCAATGCGCAGCGTGCCGGTCGGCGTATTGTTAAACGCGTACAGCTGTTCGTGCACCTCGCTCACTTCCAACAACATGCGACGACAACCCTGGTAATAGATTTTTCCGGCTTCCGTCAGGCCAATGCTGCGGGTGCTGCGGTTAAGCAGTTTAACCTGCAGCTCATTCTCCAGTTTGGAGACGGTCTGGCTGATAGACGAAACGCTCATATCGAGTTGGCGCGCCGCCGCAGTAAATGACCCGCATTCAACCACTTTGGCGAATACCGACATCCGTTTTAATCGTTCCATTATTCACTCTGGCTTAAAAGTGATTTAGATCACAGATTGTTGATGAGTTGATAGTAAGCACGCTAATATAACGGGGTCGGGTGGAAAGACCTTATCAACGCGCGAGTGCGATCGGCGCCGACGCCGTGGCCGATCCCTCCGGTATCCTCGCATTCCCTATCGCGGATGTACGTTCCAGAGTTTACCTTTTTTTCAGGTTCGTGGCCTGGACAACCTGTCTGGGGCGGAATTTGTGGTGCGTGTCGGCTAAAATGTAAAGAGAATGTGAATGAAATATACCCTATAGCTTTCAAGTTGCAGCTAGGCGACCAGCTCGCTCACCCCAGGCGCTTACTTTAGTAGTAACTGGGGTGAGCGAGTGCAGATAACAGCGCTGCAACTTGAAAGATGACGGGTATAAAGGGTTACGCCCGGTGCAGTGAGTAATAAGGAAAAATTGATGAGTTTGCTTCCGGTTATGGTCATTTTCGGACTGTCGTTCCCCCCGGTATTTTTTGAATTGCTGGTCTCGCTGGCGCTGTTTTTCTTGCTGCGCCGCCTGCTGCAGCCTACCGGGATCTACGATTTTGTCTGGCATCCAGCGCTGTTCAATACCGCGCTGTACTGCTGTTTGTTCTATCTGATTTCATGTCTTTTCGTTTGAGGTCGCTGTGAAAAATTTTTCAATAAAAATAACCCGAATCGCGATCACTCTGATTCTGGTCCTGCTGGGGATCGTCGCCGTATTCAAAGCCTGGGTGTTTTACACCGAGTCCCCCTGGACGCGTGATGCCAAGTTTACTGCCGACGTGGTGGCAATAGCGCCGGACGTTACCGGGCTGCTGACCGACGTGCCGCTGGTGGATAACCAGTTGGTCAAGAAAGGGCAGGTGCTGTTGGTGATCGACCAGCCGCGCTACCAGCAGGCTCTGGCGGAAGCTAACGCCGACGTGGCCTACTACCAGACCTTGGCAGCGGAAAAAAGAAGGGAGGCGGGCCGTCGTGTTCGCTTGGGCGTGCAGGCGATGTCGCAGGAAGAAATAGACCAGGCGAATAACGTTCTGCAAACCGTAGAACATCAGTTGGCGAAGGCTGTAGCGACGCGTGAACTGGCGAAGCTGGACCTGGAACGTACCACAGTGCGCGCACCGGCCGATGGCTGGATCACAAACCTGAACGTGCATGCCGGTGAGTACATTACCCGCGGTTCAGTCGCTGTGGCGCTGGTGAAGAAAAACAGTTTCTATATTTTGGCCTATCTGGAAGAAACCAAGCTGCATGGTCTGAACAAAGGCGATCGTGCGGAAATTACCCCGTTGGGCAGTAACCGTATCATGCATGGCACCGTCGACAGCGTGGCCGCCGCCGTCAATAACAGCAGCAGCACCGTGAACAGCAAAGGGCTGGCGTCGATCGACAGCAACCTGGAGTGGGTGCGCCTGGCACAGCGCGTGCCGGTGAAAATTCTGCTGGATGACAAAGACCAATTGCATCCGTACCCGGCAGGTACCACGGCTACCGTGGTGATCACCGGCAAGAACGATCGCGCTACCGACAGCGGCTCGCCTTTTGTGCGTTTGATGCATCGGCTGCGTGAGTTCGGTTAATGAATAACCCAACCTTTATCAGGCTGAGATTTGCCTTCAAGCTCAGCTTTGCCATTGTGTTTGCCCTGTTTGTCGGCTTCCACCTCAATCTGGAAACGCCACGCTGGTCGGCGATGACCGCCGCCATCGTGGCCGCCGGCCCGGCCTTTGCCGCCGGTGGCGAACCCTTCTCCGGCGCTATCCGCCACCGCGGCTGGCTGCGTATCATCGGTACCTTTATCGGGTGTTTTGTCGGTCTGGCGATTATCGTCACTACGGCGCGTGCACCCGTTGTGATGCTGTTGTTGTGCTGTATCTGGGCCGGTTTTTGTACCTGGTTGTCCTCGCTGATTAAAGTCGAGAATTCTTACGCCTGGGGGTTGGCCGGTTATACCGCGCTGATCATTATCGTGACGGTCGCCACCAGCGAATCCCACCTGCTGGAAGCGCCGCAGTTCGCCATTGAGCGCTGCAGCGAGATCGTGCTGGGGATCGTCAGCGCAGTGCTGGCGGATCTGTTGTTCTCGCCGCGATCGATCAAGCAGGATATCGATCGCGCGGTGGATCAACTGTTGGTGGATCAGTACCGCTTGATGCAGATGTGCATCAGCGATGCCGAGAAAGAAGACATTGACCGCGCCTGGAGCAACCTGGTGAAAAGCACCACTGCGCTGAACGGCATGCGCAGCAACCTGATGATGGAGTCTTCACGCTGGCAAAAGGTGAACCGCCGTGTTCAGGCGTTGCATACGCTGTCGCTGACGCTGATTACCCAGGCCTGCGAGACGTATTTAATCCTGCTGAATCATCCGGATGCGGTGAAAGAGAATATTCGCGAACTGCTGATGGTGCCGGCGGATACCCCGCAGGAAATTCACAAGCGCATGAAGCTGTTGCGCCAGGTGCTGACCACCAACCGCACCGACGAAACCTTGCTGACCATCAGCAGTTGGGTCGGGGCGGCCACGCGTTATCTGTTATTGGCTAAAGGCGTGCACACCAACAGCAGCATCAGTGCGGTGGAAGAAAGTGTGCTGAGCAGTGAGGTGGTGATCAAACCGACGTCGGCGGAAGGCCATCACGCGATGATCAACGGTCTGCGTACCTTTGTGGCGACGACCTTTGGCAGCCTGTTGTGGCTGTGGACCGGTTGGACCTCCGGCAGCGGTTTTATGGTGATCATTGCGGTGATCACCTCGTTGGCAATGCGTACCCCCGCGCCGCGTATGGTCGCAATGGATTTTGTGCTGGGCATGCTGGCGGCAATCCCGGTCGGTTCGCTGTTCTTTATGGTGATCCTGCCGGCGACCCAGCAAAGCATTTTGCTGCTGTGCCTCAGCCTCGGGCTGCTGGCGTTTTTCATCGGTATCGAAGTGCAGAAAAGGCGGCTGGGTTCGCTCGGCTTGCTGGCGGGGACCATCAACATTTTGGTGTTGAGTAACCCGATGGAATTCAACGTCACTCAGTTTCTCGACGGTGCGCTTGGCCAGTTCCTCGGTAGCTGCGTGGGGTTGATGGTGCTGTTGCTGATCCGCGATAATTCACGTGAACGCACCGGCCGCACGCTGCTGAACCAGTTTGTCAGCAGCGCAGTATCGGCACTGACCACCAAGGCGTCGCGCCGTCGGCAAAACCATCTGCCGGCGCTGTATCAGCAGCTTAACCAACTGCTGATGATGTTCCCGAACGACATTGCCAAATACCGGCTGGCGCTGAATCTGATCATTGCTCATCAGCGCATGCAGCGGGCGGAGATCCCGGTTAGCGAGGAACTTTCGGCGTTCCACAAGCAGATTCGCAACACTGCCGATCATGTGGTTTCGGCCAAGAACGACGTGAAGCGCGCTTACTATTACGATCGGCTGCTGGACGAAATGAATGACTATCAGCAAAAGCTGGTGGATTATCACGCACCGCTCAGCGTTACCGATCCGGTAAAACGCCTGGCCGGCATGCTGCATCGCTACCGCCACGCGTTGATCGACTGATACGCCAAACGCCCCTGCCGGGGCTATACTTGCCTGATAGAGGCCTGTTTCAGAGTTGCACTGAGTGCCAGACGCGCTGCACAATGGCATGATTAGCTTGAATGGGTGTTGCAGGTTGTGGGGCGTGGTTTCCCTGAAGTGAAAACGTTACATACCAGTCATCTCTGCTTCATCCTCTTCATCTATAAATCCAACTAGCATGGGTGCCGGTGCACCCTTGTCGGCCATAATTCAGGGACAGCAATGAATAAGCGGATCCTCGTGGCGGTAGTTATCGCCATTGTGATAGCCGGTTTTAGCGCACTGCGTGGTAACGATCGGGCGATTACCAACGTACCGGCGGTGGCCGAAGGCCAGAGTATTGACCAACTGACGCAGCAGAAAAGGGTGGTGAGCTACCTGCAGCAGCATCAGCGGCTGCCGGACTATTACATCACCAAAAAACAGGCGCGCGAGCAGGGATGGGATGCACGTAACGGCAACCTGTGTTCGGTGCTGCCGGGCAAGGCAATTGGTGGCGACCGTTTCTCAAACCGTGAAGGACAGCTGCCTGCGGCCCGCAGCCGGGTATGGCGCGAGGCGGATATCAATTACCAATGCGGCCGGCGTGGTGCCGATCGCCTGCTGTATTCCAGTGATGGCCTGATTTTTGTCACGCGTGACCATTATAAAAACTTCATTCGGGTGGAGTGAGCTTGATGGCAAAAGTAGAGTTCGATTTTAATCAGATTAGCGATCTGCCGGCGTTTTACCGCGATTTTGCGCATAAGTTTGCACTGGATGAGGCTTTTGGTGCCAATCTTGACGCACTGTGGGACGTGGTGACGGCGGATATCGGCCTGCCGGTCGAGATTGAGTTTACCCATCTCAACGCCCGCAGCAAACGTCGCTTTGGTGCGATTATCCTGTTGTTTGAAGAGGCGGAAGAAGAACTGGAAGGCAGCCTGCGTTTCAATATCCGTGAAAGCAGCGGTGAACCTGCACATCACCGGGGATGAATCGGGTTCATCCCGTGGTGACGGCGTCGATTATTCGGCGGTTTCGGCCAGATCGCGCAGGTATTGGAAAATTTGACGGTAAGCTTTCGGCGGCTTGTTAGCGGCTTTCTCTTTCTGTGCGTTACGCACCAGTGAGCGCAGCTGCTGGCGGTCGGCTTCCGGATACAGCGCCAGAATCGACGGGATCGCGTCATCACCTTCTTCCACCAGACGGTCACGCAGCGCTTCCAGCTTGTGGAACAGCGAAACCTGTTGGTTATGGCGGTTCTTCAGCTTGTCGAGCGCGGTTTGGATCGGCTCTACATCGCGGGCGCGCAGCATTTTGCCAATCAGCTGCAACTGACGGCGGCGGCCTTCTTTCTTGATCTTCTGCGCCAGCTCAACTGCGGCGCGCAAATCTTCGTCCAGCGGGATGCGTTCCAGCGCGTTTTTACCCAGTTCGACCAGTTCGGTCCCCAGGTCTTTCAGGGCTTCGGCATCACGTTTAATTTCACTTTTACTGACCCAGATAATCTCGTCATCGTCCTCGTCCGTGTTCTCCGGGACATCGTCGAGCCAGTCTTCAGGCTGTTTGTTCATGGTAGGCTCCGTTAAAAAGAGGCTAATCCTAACAGGTTGCCGGCTTTATGCGAAATTCCACGCGGTTCCTGTTAGACTCAAAAGTATAAATCACATGATTTTTGCGCGTGACTCCGCGCGCAACCACGCCGCCACGGCACTTTTCTCAACGATTTTCTGATTAAGTATGGCAGATTGATGAAAGTAGTCACTCAAGTTGCAGAACAGCGCAAGGCGCTGGAACAGGCCGTTTCACAGGCTTTGGAACTGGCGCGCGCCGGTTCTGATGCGGCAGAAGTTGCCGTGACCAAATCTACCGGTATCAGCGTCAGCACTCGCTTTGGCGAAGTGGAGAACGTTGAGTTCAACAGCGATGGCGCGTTGGGCATTACCGTCTATCACCAGCAACGCAAAGGCAGCGCTTCTTCCACCGATCTCAGCCCGGATGCCATTGCCCGCACCGTGCAGGCGGCGCTGGATATTGCCCGTTACACCTCGGTAGATCCGAACGCCGGCCCGGCGGAAAAGGACCTGTTGGCGTTTGATGCACCGGACTTGGATCTGTTCCACCCGGCAGAACTGGACGCCGAACGCGGTATCGAATTGGCTGCTCGCGCAGAGCAGGCTTCGCTGGCGGCTGACAAGCGCATCACCAATACCGAAGGCGGCAGTTTTAACAGCCACTACGGCATCAAGGTATTCGGCAACAGTCATGGCATGCTGCAAAGCTACTGTTCCAGCCGGCACTCGCTGTCGAGCTGCGTAATTGCCGAGCAGGATGGCGATATGGAGCGCGACTACGCCTATACCATCGGCCGTGCGATGGGCGATCTGGAAAGCCCTGAATGGGTGGGTCAGGAATGTGCCCGCCGCACGCTGTCGCGTCTGGCACCGCGCAAGCTGTCTACCATGACCGCCCCGGTGCTGTTCGCTTCCGAAGTGGCGACCGGCCTGTTCGGGCATTTGGTTGGCGCCATCAGCGGCAGCAGCGTTTACCGTAAATCCACCTTCCTACTGGATTCTTTGGGCAAGCAGATCCTGCCGGACTGGCTGACCATTGAAGAACACCCGCACCTGCTGAAAGGCCTGGCTTCCACGCCGTTCGACAGCGAAGGTGTACGCACCCAACGGCGCGACATCGTTAAAGATGGCGTACTGCAAACCTGGCTGCTGACCAGCTATGCGGCCCGCAAGCTCGGTATGCACAGCACCGGACACGCAGGCGGTATTCACAACTGGCGCATTGCCGGGCAGGGTAATGACTTTGCCGGCATGCTGAAGCAACTGGGCACGGGGCTGGTGGTGACCGAACTGATGGGCCAGGGCGTTAGCGGTATTACCGGTGACTATTCGCGTGGCGCCGCCGGTTTCTGGGTGGAAAACGGCGAGATCCAGTATCCGGTCAGCGAGATCACCATCGCCGGCAACCTCAAGGATATGCTGCGCAACATTGTCAGCGTGGGCAGCGACATCGAAACCCGCAGCAATATTCAGTGCGGCTCCGTTTTACTGCCGGACATGAAAATCGCCGGTCAATAATGTTCGCCACGGCTGGCCGCTCCGGTTGCCAGCCGTTTCCCCTTCCTCTGTTTTAACCTTGCTTACAAATCTCCGGTTTCGGTTTTCTGCTCCCTTGCCTATGTTTAGGCTGTGCTGCGTCATGGCGTGGTCAATGGCGGCGCACGGCCCTAAAAGGGGACCACTAAAACAATAACTGGAAGGTGAGCAAGCATGTCGAACAAACTGAAAGCGCTGATGGCGCTGGCGCTGCTGGGCGCCAGTTCACTGGCGGTCGCGGCCGATCTGGCCGACGATATGGATACCATCGCAGGCAATTACAAAACGGTGCTGAGCACTGACTCCACGGATACCTTGAAGCAAAGTTTGCAGAACATGCGCGCCGCCGCAGTGGATGCAAAGCAAAGCACGCCGCCCAAGCTGGAGGACAAAGCGCCCGATAGCCCGGAGATAAAAGATTTCCACCACGGGCTGGACACGCTGATCGGTCAGATCGACCAATCGCTGGCGCTGGCCAACCAGGGCAAGCTGGCCGAAGCCAAGCAGGTCGCGCAGGGCTTCAAACAAACCCGCGACGCTAACCACAAGAAGTTCCGCTAACCCCTTTCGCGCCGTTCTGAAGCCAGATAGCAGGACGGCGCCTGCCCCAGCACGCGGCGAAACATGGTGGCAAACGCCGCGCTGCTTTCATACCCCAATTCCAGAGCCACCTGCGTCACGCTGCTGCCTTCGGCCAATTGGGCCAGCGCCAACACCACGCAGGCACGCTGACGCCATTGTGAGAAGGACATTCCTGTCTGAGCGCGAAACAGGCGGCTGAAACTGCGGATGCTCATATACAGCCGCGAAGCCCATGCCTGAGGTGAATCGTGCGCGTCAGGGTGTTGCAGGAATTGCTGGCAGAGTTCACTCAGCCGCCGGTCCGCCGGCAGGGGGATATGCAGTGGCAGAGGCGGTAGATTGGCCAGCTCATGCAGCAGCAGGCTAACCAGCGCGCCATCCCGGCCTTGCTCATTGTAATCCAGTGGCATATCGACGGCGGCCATCAACAGTTGGCGCATCAGCGGCGTTACGCTGACCACCTGGCAATCCTGTGGTGGGTCAACCAACAACGCGGCCGGTTCAATGTACAGGCTGCGGGTCGTGACGCCGACCATTCTTACTTCATGCGCCATCTGTGGGGGTAGCCACACCGCATGCTGAGGCGGCACAATCCAGTTCCCTTGACGGGTGAACACGTGCATTACCCCGGTGGCGCCGTAAAGCAATTGAGCGCGCCGATGCTGGTGCATAGGCAGCAGGTAACCCCTTGGGTAGTCGGTGCCAATAGCAATCACGGGCCTTTGCACCGAGTCGAGATCGTCAATATGTCGATTGCGCATAAAGCCTTCGCTGAACAGTTGGCCGAAACGCAATGATAGTTGGCCTTTGATATGAAGCAAGCCAAAAGCCGGTGTTTTATGCTGCCGCTCGACATCTTTACTCAGGAGCGCCTGCGGCTATGGTGGATATTATTTTCGTGCTGTTGACCGGCTTTGTTACCGGTATGACGACCATCGTGTTCGGTTTTGGCGGTGGTTTTGTGGTGGTGCCACTGGTTTACCATCTGGTGAGCGCCTCGGGGGAACAGCCTGGTCAGGCGATGCATATCGCAGTGGCCACCTCGACGGCGGTGATGATTTTCACGGCAGGTTACGCCACTTTTGCCCAGTGGCGCAGTGGCAACCTGCTGCGTGAAACTCTGGTTCCGCTCATTTTTTATATCGGGATGGGGGCGGTGCTGGGGGCTTTTGCATCCAGCCTGTTGGCGGACGGCACGGTGCGCTTGTTGTTTGTGATTTACATCCTGGTGACGATTGCGGATTGTCTGTTCAGGCCGGGGTTTTTGGTTAAGCCGGTACGCGCTGCACTTTCACCATCGACTCTGTTGATCGGCGGCCCGCTGATTGGTGTCATCGCGACCCTGCTCGGCGTAGGGGGGAGCGTGATGACGGTGCCTCTGTTGCGTCGCCATGGGTTCGAGATGCGGCATTGCGTCAGTTCAGCCAATGCGTTGTCGATCCCTGTCGCCGTCGTGGGGGCATTGATGTACGTCGGTTTGGGCTGGAGGGAAATGACAGGGCCGCACTATCTGGGTTACGTCAATCTGGCCCTGCTCGGGCAGTTGGTGACGAGCGGTGTCGTGGGGACGGTGGTTGCCAGGAAGTGGCTGCCGAAGGTCAATGATCGGCTGCATGCCAGAATTTACGTGCTGTTGCTGATCCTGGTTTTGATCGCCATCGGTGTGTAAGAGACAGAAAGGGCGGCTGGTCACCGCCCTGAAAACCGCTTAGCGGTGGTATTCACCCGCCGCTTCCGGCTGGTACAACAGTTCCAGCACTTCGATACGCGCTTCTTCACCGTTCGGCAACTGCCAGGTAATCTGGTTGCCGATGTGCATGCCCAGCAGCGCTGCGCCCAGCGGCGCCATCACCGACAGCTGTTCGTGGCTATCCTTCAGCGAAGCCGGGTAAACCAGCGTACGCACGTGTTCTTCTGCCGTGTGCAGATCGCGGAAACGTACGCGGCTGTTCATGGTCACTACGTTGGCCGGGATCTGGGACGGCGGCAGAATTTCGGCGCGATCCAGCTCGATGTTCAGCGCAGCCGCGACATCGGTGTTGGCAAAGGCCGGTTGTTCCAATAGCGCATCCAGGCGTTCCGCATCCAGCTCATTAATAGTAATGGTTGGCTTGGTCATTCCACTCTCCAGTCAAATCAAAAGGCGTCGGGTAACGCGCCCATAAATTCGGAAAAACAGCACAAAAGCAAAACCCCCGCGCCAGAGGTACGGGGGTGTTGTTGATGTCGAATTGTCTTACCGATAGTAGGCGGTTAAGCCGGGAAAAGAAAGAGATCCCGATCACGAAGCTTTTCACCTCCCTTGGCTCAACTGGAAACCTTTTGTGGCGATATCTTTTTGTAATCTAATTGAATTATCTGGCAGATGCTTATTTTGCGAAATGGATCCCTGACGGTCATTGAATTTCCACTTTCAACTGGAAAAAAACAGAGTACACAGAATATCTCCCCGGGGTTAGGGTAAAGGCATCAGAGAAGGCGGCTTATTCAGGTGATGTGCTGTGCGACTTACGGAATCATGTTTGGATCTAGGGGAACTGAAAAGTGAATGATGGATCTGCTGCGAGAGAAAATAGTGAACAACCTGACGTCAGCACGGCCGGGGCGATAACCGAACGGGTGCTGGCTGATATTACCGCCATGCTAAACGCCGAAGATATTTATACCAATGCGGTGCAGCAACAGATGCTGGAGTCGCATATTCGCGCCATGGTGTTGCGCTCAATAACCGGCGAGCCATTACCGGAAGTCGATAAATCACTGTTTGACGAGATTTCGGCGGAATCCATGCAAATGGCGGAGCGGGTAGTCGACCAATTCACCACTCTTCCGATTGAAGAGGCTTATTTGCTTTCCGTCCATTTTGAAGTGGCAAAAGATAATAACCAATAGCAGTTACCGAATTAAATTAATCAGGAGAAAATACCATGGGTCAGATTACCGTAGTGATTGGCGATCGTTTGGGTAAAGGTCAGAAAGTGGGTCAGGGCATTGAAAATGCAGGCGGAAAAGCCATCGTGATCCCCGGTGTGGCGGCCGACATGAAGCTGGGTGACGTGATGAAAGCGGAAGGCGCGCAGCTGGGCATTTCTTTCTGCGGCAGCGGCGGCGCTGGTGCCATTACCGCCCAGACTAAATACGGATACAAAGCCAAATACGGCATGCGTTCCATTGATGAGGGCGTGACGGCAATAAACGAAGGCTGCACCGTATTGGGTTTTGGTTTTATGGATAAAGAAGAGCTGGGTCAAAGACTGGTTGAAGCCTACGTCAAAAAACACGGCAACCCGTAATGAAAGAACAATATACAACGTCGGTAAAGGTGGAGGGTAAGGGCGACAGCAAAGCGAAAGCTTTTGCTTCCGCCTTGGCCAATGTGCAGGGCGCGGTATTAAAATCCACCGGTAATATTCTGCTGCGTATTGAACCGCAGGATGTCAGCGTATTAAAAGCAGAAGAGAAAATAACAAAAGAAAAGTTTCTGTTTTTCTTTCTGCCGCGCGAAAGAAAAAGCTACTTCGTGGCTCTGGAAATAACCGTGAACGTGACAATGATCAATACAGAAAAAGTTGTCTTCGTCGCGAAATAAAAACGTTAGCATAAATCAAAGGGTATACTGATGTTTTTAATCATCTTATTTAAGTCGCTTATTATCGGCGGACTGGTGGGGGTTGGCGTAGGGGCCGGCGCCGCACGTATGTTCCATGCTCCGACGACACAGGGCATGGGGGCTTTCCGCACCTTGGGCGAGTTGAACTCCTGCGAGGGTGACCCGGCTTCCCACTTCTCATTCGGTCTGGGCTTCTTCTTCAACGCCTGGGCGTCTTCCGTAGCAGCAGGGGCCTTCACGCAGGACGTTGACCACCGCATTATTCCACACTGGGGCGCGGCTGCGTTGATGGTCAAAAACCGCAACCTGGCGCAAACGCTGCACGATCCGAAAAAAATGGCTATCGCCTGCGGCATCATCGGCATGCTGGTTGTGGCCTTCCTGAATACCACCGCTTCCGCCGTTCCTGCCGCATTGCAGGTGACGGCGATCAAGGTGCTGGTGCCGGCAGCAAACCTGCTGGTGAATACCGTGATGCCGGTGATCTTCTGGCTGGCGGCGATCGACGCCGGACGCCGTTCCGGCTTCTGGGGCACCATCTTCGGCGGCCTGGCGCAGCTGATTATGGGCAACGCCGTACCGGGGCTGGTGCTGGGCATCCTGATCGGTAAAGGCGTGGAAGAGAGCGGCTGGAACAAAATCACCAAGATCATGATGGCGGTGATCGTGCTGCTGTTCGTGCTGAGCGGGTTCTTCCGCGGCTTCGACATGAAAGTCCTCGAGTCCTTCAGCCTTGGCGTGCCGGGTTGGTTGGACGCCATTCACAACACCCTGAGCGGTAAATAAGGAGCTGGATAATGGAAGAACAAACCCAAAAAGGCTTCTGGTATGCCGACTGGTCATTCCCGATTTTTGTCGGTCTGCTTTCCTCCGGCGTGTTCGCCGGAACGCATATGTACTACCTGTACGGCATCGGCGCGTTTAACGAAGTGGCCTTTGTTTCCATGCTGCGTGCGGGAATGGACACTGGCGTTTACGGTGCCGTGGCGGCCTTCGGGGCCAGCTTCCTGTTTGCGCGCATCATTGAAGGTTCGCTGGTGGGGATCCTGGACATCGGCGGTGCGATCCAGACCGGCGTGGGGCTGGGGGTTCCGGCGCTGCTGCTGGGGGCGGGGATCATTTTCCCGGTCGCTAACTTTGCCGCCTCGCTGGTGACCGGCCTGGTGATTGGCCTGGCGATTGGCTACCTGATCATTTTGGCGCGTAAATTTACCATCAATCAGAGCAACTCCACCTACGGGGCGGACGTGATGATGGGCGCCGGTAACTCCTCGGGGCGTTTCCTGGGGCCGTTGATCATCTTGTCGGCGATGACCGCTTCCATTCCGATCGGTATCGGCTCGCTGCTTGGCGCCTTGCTGTTCTATATCTGGAATAAGCCGATCACCGGTGGGGCGATCCTCGGTGCGATGCTGTTAGGGGCCATTTTCCCGGTAGCTATCGCCTAATCACGAATGTGATTGCTGGGGGCGGTACCGGGTGCCGTCCCCAGGCTGTAAAAGGAGTAATGCGGTATGTATGACTTAGTAATCACAGGCGCCAGACTGGCGGATGATCGGCTGGTGGATCTGGCGGTCAAAGACGGCAAGATTGCCGAAGTGGGGCAATTGGCCGACGACGTCCACGCCCATCGAAGACTGGATCTGGCGGGTAACTGCCGCCTGAGCGCCGGCTGGATCGACTCCCACGTGCACTGCTACCCCTCTTCGCCGATTTACCATGACCAACCGGACTTGGTCGGGACGGCCTGTGGCGTCACCACGGTGGTGGATGCCGGCAGCACCGGCACCGACGACGTGGATGCGTTTTATACGCTGACGCGCAGCAGCAAAACCAACGTTTTCGCCTTCCTGAACATTTCGCGCATCGGCCTGCTGCGTCAGAACGAACTGGCTGATTTGGCAGACATCGACAAACAGAAAGTCAGCCGGGCGATCGACAAACATGCCGGTTTTGTCATCGGCATCAAGGCGCGCATGAGCAGCAGCGTCGTTGGCCAGAACGGCATCCGGCCGCTGGTGCTGGCCAAAGAGATCCAGCAAGAAAATAACCTATTGCCGTTGATGGTTCATATCGGCAATAACCCGCCGGATCTGGATGAAATAGCCGATCTGCTAACCCGTGGCGACATTATCACTCACTGCTACAACGGCAAACCGAATCGCATTCTGACGCCGGCGGGCACGCTGCGTGAGTCTATCCAGCGCGCGCTAAAGCGCGGCGTCCTGCTGGATGTTGGCCACGGCACCGCCAGCTTCAGCTTCGAGGTGGCGCGTCAGGCGATAGCGCTCGGCATTTTGCCGCATACCATCAGTTCCGATATCTACTGCCGCAACCGAATGGCCGGGCCGGTACACAGCCTGGCGACGGTGATGTCCAAATTCTTCAGCGTTGGGTTATCGCTGCCGCAGGTGATTGCCTGCGTTACGGAAAATGCCGCCTCGGCGCTGCACCTGTCCCATAAGGGGCGACTAGAACCGGGCTGCGATGCCGATTTCACACTGTTCGAGCTCCGTCAGGGGCCACAGGTGTTCGCCGATTCAGAAGGACAGTCGGCCGAGGGTCAACAATTGCTGGTTCCGCTGGCCGCCGTGGTGGCCGGGGAAATCCTATTAACCGATGAAGGGAAAGCCGCTCATGTCTTCGATTTATGAAAAATATAATTTAAAACAGGTCATCAACACTTCAGGTCGCATGACTGCACTCGGCGTGTCTACGCCGCGCCAGGACGTCATTGATGCCGTGGATTACGGCATGAACCACTACTTCGAAATCAAGGATCTGGTCGACAAAACCGGCGCTTACATCGCCAATTTGCTGAATGTCGAAAGCGCGGTGGTGGTTTCCTGCGCCTCGGCGGGCATTGCCCAGTCAGTGGCGGCGCTGATCGTCAAAGACAACGCCAACCTGTTGGTGAACCTGCACTCCGCACCTATTACCGTTCCGCGCGAAATCGTGTTGCCGCGCGGTCATAACGTCAACTTTGGTGCGCCGGTCGATACCATGGTGGCGCTGGGGGGCGGTAAGGTGGTTGAAGCCGGTTACGCCAACGAGTGTTCCGCCGAGCAGCTCGAGGCCTGCATTACGCCGCAAACGGCGGCGATCCTCTATATCAAGTCACACCACTGCGTGCAGAAAAGCATTCTTTCCGTTGAGCAGGCGGTGGTGGTGGCGCGCAAACATAACCTGCCGCTGATCGTCGATGCCGCGGCGGAAGAAGATCTGCTGTGCTACTACCAGATGGGAGCCGACCTGGTGGTTTACAGCGGCGCCAAGGCCATCGAAGGCCCGACCAGCGGTCTGGTGATTGGCAAGAAACAGTACGTCGAATGGGTGAAGCTGCAAACCGGCGGTATCGGCCGGGCGATGAAGGTCGGCAAAGAGGGCATCCTCGGCCTGACGCAGGCGATCGAAAGCTACCTGCGGCTGGAGAAAACCACCGGGCAGCAGATGGTGGAAAGAATGACGCCGTTTATCGACAGTCTGAATACCCTGACCGGTATCAGTGCCAAAACCGTCTGGGACAGCGCCGGGCGTGATATCGCACGGGCAGAAATCACGTTCGACGAAGCGGTGCTGGGATGGTCGACCTACGACATTGTGCAGGCGCTGAAAACCGGCGAGATCGCTATCTACTTCCGTGGCTATAAAGCTAACGAAGGCAAGATTGAAGTGGACGTGCGCAGCGTTGATCAGCAACAGCTGATGACCGTTTTCACCTGTATTAAAAATCTGTTCACGGAGAAACAAGCATGAAGCTGCAACCTAACTACTATCGCGATCGCGTGTGCCTCAACGTGTTGGCCGGTTCGAAAGACAACGCGCAGGAGATTTATGCGGCGGCAGAAGGGCATGTGCTGGTAGGGGTGCTTTCCAAGAACTACCCGGACGTCGACAGTGCAGTTGCGGACATGCAGCGTTATGCGCGTCTGATAGAAAATGCGCTGTCGGTAGGCTTGGGCGCAGGCGATCCTAAACAATCGGCGATGGTCAGCCTGATTTCCCAGCGGGTACAGCCGCAGCACGTCAATCAGGTGTTTACCGGCGTGGGCGCGAGCCGTGCGCTGCTGGGGCAGAATGACAGCGTGGTGAACGGTCTGGTGTCGCCAACCGGCCGCGTTGGCTGGGTAAAAATTTCGACGGGGCCGCTGAGCGCTGCCGCGCCGGACGGCATTGTGCCGGTGGAAACCGCCATCGCCTTGTTGAAAGACATGGGCGGTAGCTCAATCAAATATTTCCCGATGGGCGGACTGGCATGCAGAGAGGAGTACGAGTATGTCGCCAAAGCCTGTGCCGATCATGACTTTATGTTGGAACCGACCGGCGGTATCGATCTGGAAAACTTCGAGCCGATCGTCGAGATCGCATTGGCTGCCGGCGTGAAGCGCGTGATCCCGCACATCTATAGCTCAATCATCGACTCCAGCACCGGTAACACCCGCCCACAGGACGTGAAAACCCTGCTGGCGACCACCAAAAAGCTGGTGGGTTAAAGCGCATTATCGGATGACGTAAGGCAGGGAGGCGCAGGCTCTGTATCCCCAGGCGCGGGCACACCGCGCCGCTATCTTTCCCCTCTGGCTTTCAAGTTGCAGCTAACAACGCTGTGGCTTGAAAGATGACGGGTATACCATCAGGATAACTATGCGAAACTGGCAAACATCTTCCACCCTGCGAACTGCAGTCACTCTGGCGCTGCTGGCGATGGCTAGCCCGGCGCTTCATGCTGAGGATGCAATGAAATCTACGTCATCTCATTTTGCTTATATCGGTACTTACAACCCTAACGGCGAAGGCGTTTACCGGGTGCAGGTCGATCCGGTCAGCGGCGCACTGAGCGCCAGAACCCTGGCCAGCAGCCAGTCGAACCCAGCACAGCTTACCGTGGATGCCAAAGGCCAGACGCTGTATGTCGCCAGCGAAGTGGCGGACTTTAACGGGACTCAACATGGCGGCATTATTGCTTACCGTATCAATCCGACGGACGGCAGCCTGACCCAGCTCAATCAGGTTGATGCGCAGGGGGCGGGGCCGGTTTATCTCTTCCTGACGCCAAACGGTCGTCATCTGTTGGTGGCAAACTATGTCAGCGGCACCGTAGCGGCTTTCCCGGTTGAAAGCGACGGCAAGCTGGGCACGGCCAGTTCGGTGCAGCAACAGCAAGGACCGGCAGGGGCCGGCAAGCCTGAGGCGGCGGTGGAGGGCAGCTTTGCCATCAGCGATCACAACGGCCCGCATGCGCATATGATCGCCAGCGATCCGAGCGGCAAGTTTGTGTTCTCCACCGATCTGGGGCTGGATCGTATTTATCAATGGCGCTTTGACGATGCCAGCGGCCAGTTAACGCCGAACGATCCGCCGTGGATCGCGGCATCCTCCGCCGGCGCCGGGCCGCGTCATTTCGTGTTTCATCCGGACGGGAAAACCTTGCTGCTGGTGAACGAAGAGGCTTCCACGCTGACCAGCTACCGTTTTGATGACCAAAAAGGTACTCTGAAACAGTTGCACGTGATCTCTTCGCTGCCAGCCGATTATAAGGGCACCAACTTCGCCGCCGGCCTGGTGCTGAGCGAGGATGGCAAAAATCTGTACGTGGCCAATCGGCTGCATAACAGCATCGCGCAGTTCAGCGTTGGCAGTGGCGGCGAGCTGCATTCGGTGGCGGAAACCTGGACGCGCGGGGATTATCCGCGCTCGTTAACGCTGAGTCCGGACGGGCGCTATCTGTATGCGATGAATCAACGCAGCGATAACGTCACCCGTTTCAGCGTGGATAAGGCCAGTGGAAAACTCAGCTTTGTTGAAGGCTATACGCCGGTCGGTAGTCCCTCGCAAATGGTGTTCTTGCCGCTAGCCAAGTAACTTGTTGCCCGCCGGATCCACCTGGCGGGCACTCTAATTGACGGAAAGAGAATGGTGCGATTTCCCTACCCGCGTTTGGCCTATCTGTTCGATGCTTTGCAGTCTGAAACCTTGCCGCAGGACGAGTTGGCGAAGCGTTTTGCCGTGTCCACCCGAACCGTGCGGGCTGATATCACCGCGCTGAACGATATTTTGGAAAAATATGGTGCGCACTTTGTGCATAGCCGCGGTGCGGGCTATCGCCTGCAGGTGGATGACGCCAGGTTGTTCAGCGCCCTGCAGCATCAGGAGCGTAAAAAACACGCCACGCCACGCAGCGCACAGGAGCGGGTACACTATCTGCTGGTTCGTTTTTTGACCTCAGCCTTTTCTCTGAAGCTGGAAGATTTAGCCGACGAATGGTTTGTCAGCCGCGGCACGCTGCAAAACGACATGGCTGAGGTGAGGGAGCGCCTGGCGCACTATCAGTTGACCATCGAGACCAAGCCGCGCTACGGCATGAAGCTGTTCGGCTCGGAGATGGCGATCCGCGCCTGCCTGACCGACTTGTTATTCCAACTGCATTTGGCCGATGCCGAGAACCCATTGCTTAACAATGAGATCCTGCAGCAACCGCAGGTGGCGACCTTTGCCGGGCTGCTGCATCCGCTGTTGTCTCAATATGCTATTCGTCTGACCGACGAAGGTGAACAGTACCTGATTTTCTACTGTGCGGTGGCATTACGGCGCATTACCGACGGCTATCCGTTACCGGATTTTGACGTTGAGGACGGTGATGACGCTGTGCGTAAGGCTTCTACCTGGCTAGCCGGGGAGTTACGCAAAGCCAGCGGCAAAGAGGTCTCGATGGCGGAGGAGGCTTATCTACGGGTCAACATCGCCGCGCGTCGCGTGCAGGAGGTGCAGCCGACCGAGATCAACGCCGACGATGAAGAAGCGCTGGTGGATTACATCCTGTCGTATATTAATTCGCACTATAACTACAACCTGCAAGGGGACAAGCAGCTGCGGGCCGATCTGCTCACCCACATCAAAACCATGATCACCCGGGTGAAATACCAGATTAATATCCCCAACCCGCTGTTGGCGAACATCAAGCAGCACTACCCGATGGCCTACGACGTGACGCTGGCGGCCGTATCGAGCTGGGGAAAATACACGCCTTATACCCTGAGTGAAAACGAGATCGGCTATTTGGTGCTGCACATTGGCGTTGGTCTGGAGCGGCATTACAACATCGGTTATGAGCGCCATCCGCAGGTGATGTTGGTCTGCGATACCGGCAACTCGACGGTCCGGATGATCCAGGCGCAAATCGCACGCAAATACCCGCAGTTGGTGATGACGCGCATCGTTTCGCTACGCGATTACGAGGTGCTCAATCATATCGACGAAGACTTTGTCATTTCCAACGCGCGGGTCAGTGAAAAGAACAAACCGGTGGTGGTGATGTCACCGTTCCCGACCGAATACCAGCTAGAACAGTTGGGTAAGCTGGTGCTGGTGGATCGCACCAAGCCCTATATGCTGGAGAAGTTTTTCGACGCCGACCATTTTATGGTGGTGAACGAGCCGCTGACTCAGGCGCAATTGTTCCAGAAAGTGTGCAGCCAACTTGAGCGCGAAGGCTACGTGGGTGATGACTTTTATCCGTCGGTCGTAGAGCGCGAGGCGATTGTTTCCACGCTGCTGGGCGAGGGGATCGCACTGCCGCACTCGCTGGGCCTGTTGGCGAAAAAAACCGTGGTGGTGACGTTGCTGGCGCCGCAGGGTGTGGTCTGGGGAGAGGGCGAAATCGCCCACGTGATCTTCCTGTTGGCGATCAGCAAAAGCGATTACGAAGAAGCGATGGCTATTTATGAGCTGTTTGTCACCTTTGTACGCGAGCGGTCAATGAGCCGCCTGTTGGGCAGCAACAACTTCGATAGCTTCAAGGCGGTGGCGCTGGACTGTTTGAGCCGGATCTAGGACTGGAGGGCCCTCTCTAACGGGCTTCAGGCAAGAACAAGGCCGGCGGCAGGTTGAAACGTTTTGCCAGCGCCATGATATGGGGTATGGTCAGCGATCGCTTTCCGCTTAGAATTTGGCTCACCAGTGACTTTTTGCCGATCTCGTTTTCGAAGTCGCTTTGACTGAGGCCATATTGCTCCATCAGCACGCTCAGCGCGGCTACACCTTGTGGTAGCTGTGCGATACGCTGATTGAACTCTGCAAAATCAGGGCTGTTATCTTCATACTCGACGATCTTGGCTGCCAGAACGTCAATCAGCGGGTGGCGCTCGTCGGTTTCAAGCAGGTGTTCCACTAACGCCAGAGCATCACGGTAATCCTGTGGCGAGGTGCTGCCACCTAACAAGGGTATGGCGCGTAACAGCTCATGGGTGGCCTTAAGCGCATCGGTGATCATTTTGGGTTCCTCCGGTACTGCTGCAGTAATCTGTCGTACTCTGCATGAGTCACTATCTGTTTAACAAATATTTTCTGGGTATCAAAACTGGCAAAGAATAAGATCCTTAGATGATTTCCTCCGACATCAATGACCCACCATTTTGCTTTGTACTTCATTCTGTCCAGGCTGGGGAAAAGGGATTTTAAATCTTCCGGCGTATGAAATGTCCCTCGGCGCAGCGTTTTGTAGATTGTGTTGAGAGAGGCTGCTTCGTTGGGGTAGCGGATAGCGGCCTCGTTGAACGGTTCCCTTGAAATTATATGCATCTCTCCCTCATCCATGCCCTGTCATCATTGTAGCGGCTGAATCGCTAGTTCACAAATTGTAAACTTCCTTTTTGTCTCTGCGGCGGGCGGCGGCGTAACTTGTCGGTAGGGTTTAGTATTTTGCTGTTGAGAAACCACTATAGATTTATTATTAAATAATAAAATCATGTGATTATGCTTATTACAATCGTTGGGATCGGGTTTGCAGAGAGGCAAGATGTTTCTATTTGGCATGCATCGGGAATTGGGGATGTCTCACAAATACTGAACGCGCCTTGATGGGCGCGTTCTTGATATTGGCTTCTTCGCTGCGGGGAAGCTAGTCTTCGTCAAAACCGGAATTAATCAGTTCAATCACCGCGGCCAGCGCTTTAACCTCATCCGGCCCGGTGGCTTCCACCTCGATATGGCGCCCCTGCGCAGAGTCCAGCATCAGCAGCGCAATCACGCTGCTGGCCTCAGCCTCGGTGCCGCTGTCGTTACGCAGCATCACTTCGGCGTCAAAACTCTGCACCAGCTCGAACAGCTTCATCGCCGGACGGGCGTGCATGCCCAGTTTATTTTTGATTTCAACCGTTTGCTTGACCGTCATTGTTTGCGTTTTTCCAGCGTGCGGTGGCGTGACTGCACGTTCTTGCCGCGAGAGCGGAAGTAATCGGCCAACTGTTCCGCTACGTAGACTGAACGGTGTTTACCGCCGGTACAGCCAATGGCCACCGTCAGATAGCTGCGGTTGTTGGTTTCCAGCATTGGCAACCACTGTTCCAGATAGCTGCGGGTCTGGTAGATAAAGTTGTGCACCTCAGTGTGGCGATCGAGGAATGAGGCGACGGGTTTATCCAGGCCGGTCATCGGGCGAAGTTTAGGATCCCAGTGTGGGTTCGGCAGGAAACGTACGTCGAACACGTAATCGGCGTCGATCGGGATACCGTGCTTAAAGCCGAAGGATTCAAACACCATGGTCAGCTCGCGCTCGCGTTTGCCCAGTAAACGGGTACGCAGCATTTCGGCCAGTTCATGCACCGACATTTCCGAGGTGTCGATGATCAGATCGGCTCGTGAACGCAGTGGTTCCAGCAGATCGCTTTCTTCATCGATGGCGCTTTCCAGCGACAGATTCTTGCTGGACAGCGGGTGTAAGCGACGAGTATCACTGTAACGACGAATCAGTGTGTTACGGTCGGCATCAAGGAACAGCAACTGCGGCGAAAAGCTGTCCGGCAGTTGGGTCATCGCATATTCAAACACTTCCGGCGATTCCGGCATGTTACGCACGTCGATGCTTACCGCCGCGGAGCTGTTGCGTTCCGCCAGCGTATTGGCAAGCTGCGGCAGCAGTACCACGGGCAGGTTATCAACGCAGTAAAAACCCATGTCTTCCAGCGCCCGCAAGGCGACGGATTTCCCTGAACCGGAACGGCCGCTGACAATCATCAGCACCATGTGGCAACTCCCCCTGGCATCTCAGTGGCGTTTATCGCCACCGTTAGAAACTTTATTATTCCGGCCTGAACCGGAATCCATCATGGCTAAACAGTATCGTTATCCGGGCTGGAAGTCACGCCAGCCGGGCGTTACTCGGTGATGATTTGGTAAAGCTCTTCGTCACTTTGCGCCGCGCGCAGGCGGCGGCATACTGTTTTGTCGGCCAGACGCTTGGCGACCAGAGACAGGGTATGCAGATGGGTTTTACATTGGTCGGCCGGCACCAGCAGGGCGAACAGCAGATCGACCGGCTGGTTATCAATGGCGTCGAAGGCGATAGGTTGGTCGAGACGAATAAACACGCCAACGGCCCGCAGTGTGTCCTCTTCCAGTTTGCCATGGGGGATGGCGATACCGTTGCCGATACCGGTGCTGCCCATGCGCTCGCGGGTGAGAACCGCGTCAAACACCACCTGTGGTGACAGATTGAGCTGTTTGGCGGCCAGTTCGCTGATAATTTCCAAAGCCCGTTTCTTGCTGGTGCAATGTACGGAGCTTCTGGTGCACTCGATATTTAATACCGAGCTTAACTGCATTGTTTCGTTGTTCATCTCATCTTCACTTAAAACCACACCAGCAAGCAGGCTTGTGAGGTGATTTTTCGCCTTGTTTAACCCTGATGGCTTATCGGCGCGTACCCAAACAGGTAACGCGCCGATGGCCGAGGCTACGTTTGAGCCGTACCCGCTGACGGAAACGGCCCAGAATGTCAGTGTTGTTTCAGTTTGTCTTTATGTTTGTTCAATTGACGCGCCAGTTTGTCGATCAGGGTATCAATTGCCGCATACATGTTCTCGTCTTCCGAGGTGGCGTGCAACTCGCCTCCATTCACGTGCACCGTCGCTTCCGCAATCTGCTGCACTTTTTCCACACTAAGCACGACATACACCTGATTTATGCGGTCAAAATACTGTTCGAGTTTGGCGAACTTGGTGTTCACGAACTCACGCAAAGGTTCGGTGATTTCGATGTGGTGTCCGGTAATGTTGAGCTGCATAGTGTCTTCCTTCTCAATAGAGGTCAAACCAACTGTTTACGCTGGTTGGACGGCGGGATGGACAAAGACTCTCGGTACTTGGCGACGGTACGCCGCGCCACGATGATCCCCTGATCGGAGAGCAGGGTAGCCAGCTTGCTGTCGCTGAGCGGTTTGGCGGGGTTTTCCGCCGCAATCAATTTCTTCACCACCGCCCGGATCGCCGTAGAGGAAGCTTCGCCCCCGCTGTCGGTATTCACGTGGCTTGAGAAGAAATATTTCAATTCGAAAATGCCGCGCGGACTGTGCAAAAACTTCTGCGTGGTCACGCGTGAGATTGTCGATTCATGCATCTCCACGGCCTGAGCGATATCCGCCAGCACCATGGGCTTCATAAATTCCGCGCCTTGCTCAAAGAACGCCTGCTGCTGCTCGACGATGCAGCGCGAAACTTTCAGCAGGGTGTCGTTGCGGCTTTCCAGGCTCTTGATCAGCCATTTCGCTTCCTGCAAATTGCTGCGGATGTACTGACCGTCGCTGTCGTTACGCGCGCTATTGCCCAGCGCAGCATACTGCTGATTGATCTTCAGCCTTGGGATGCTGTCGCTGTTGAGCTCGACCGTCCACACATCCTGCACTTTGCGGACCAGCACGTCCGGGATCACGTACTCAGATTCGCCGGTGTTGATCGACTGGCCTGGACGCGGATCGAGTGACTGGATCAGCAACATCGCTTCTTTCAGTGTATCTTCTTTTGAGCGCGTTGTTCGCATCAGGCTGCGAAAGTCGTGGTTAGCCAGCAAGTCCAGATGTTCGCTGATGATCAGGCGCGCTTCCGCCAGGTAAGGCGTGTCTTGGGCGTATTGGGAGAGCTGAACCAGCAGACAATCGCGTAGGTCGCGCGCCGCGACGCCAACCGGATCAAACCGCTGTACGCGTTTCAATACCGCCTCGACTTCGTCCATTGTCACATTCTCGTCACCCATGCTCTCCAGAATGTCTTCCAGCGGCACGGTGAGATAGCCGGTGTCATCGACGGCGTCGACGATCGAGGTGGCAATGGCAGCATCGGTATCGGAAAACGGCGTCAGATCCACCTGCCACATCAGGTAATCCTGCAGGGTTTGGGTGGTTTCACCCTGATACACCGGCAGTTCGTCGTCACTGTAATCGGTGCGAGTTCCTGACGGAGTTCCGGCGGTATAGATCTCGTCCCAGGTGGCGTCCAGCGGCAGCTCTTCGGGCATGTCCTTTTGTTCCAGCGCCTCCCGGGTATCCAAACCTTCGGTTTCGGTCGTCTCTTTCGCGTCGATTTCTTCGTGCAGATCGGTCTGTTCAAGCAGTGGATTGCTCTCTAACGCCAGCTGTATCTCCTGCTGGAGCTCAAGCGTGGACAACTGCAGCAGGCGTATGGCCTGCTGGAGCTGGGGGGTCATGGCCAGTTGTTGGCTAAACCTGAGTTGCAAACCTTGCTTCATATTCTTCAGTCTACTTCCGTTAACAGTCGCCCATCAGGACGCGCCGGTACTCAGAGGCGGAATTCTTCGCCCAGATAAACGCGTTTTACCTGCTCATCGGCCAGAATAGCATCCGGCGTACCGTGAGCAATCAGTTTGCCCTGGCTGACGATATAGGCGCGTTCACACACGTCCAGCGTTTCGCGCACGTTGTGGTCGGTGATCAGCACGCCCAGGCCGCTGTCACGCAAGTGCTCGATAATTTTTTTAATGTCGATAACGGAAATCGGGTCAACCCCAGCGAAGGGTTCATCCAGCAGGATGAATTTCGGGTTAGCCGCCAGCGCACGGGCGATCTCCACGCGGCGACGTTCGCCACCGGACAGCGCCTGGCCCAGATTGTCGCGCAGATGGGAGATATGGAACTCTTCCATCAGCTCCACCGCACGGTCCGCCCGCTGTTCGCTGCTGAGATCGTCACGGATCTCCAGCACCGCCATCAGGTTGTCGTAAACGCTCAGGCGGCGGAAGATCGAGGCTTCCTGCGGCAGATAGCCGATGCCACGACGCGCACGGGCGTGCAGCGGCAGCAGGCTGATGTCTTCTTCGTCAATCACGATACGTCCGGCGTCACGCTGAACGATACCGACCACCATGTAGAACGTGGTGGTCTTGCCGGCGCCGTTTGGCCCCAGCAGGCCGACGATCTCGCCGGATTTCACTTTCAGGCTGACGTCTTCAACGACTTTGCGGCCCTTGTAGGCTTTCGCCAGGTTTTCTGCGATGAGTGTAGCCATAAGTGATTAGTTACTCTTGTTTTGCCCGTTTTTGTCTTGCAACTGCGACGGTACCAGAACCGTAGTCACGCGCTTGCCTTTATCGCTAAACGCCTGCATTTGCTGCTGTTGCACCAGGTAGGTGATGCGATCGCCCTTGACGTTGCTGTCGAGCTGTTCCAGGTAGGCGTTCCCGGTCAGGGTCACCAACTGAGACGCCACATCGTAACGCACCTTCTGAGCGTGGCCTTTCACCGGCTTGCCGCTGTCTTGCATCTGATAGAAGGTTACCGGGTTGCCGAAAGCTTCAATATAGGTTTTGTTCTGATCGCCGCCCGGGCGGGTGACCACGACTTTGTCCGCTTTGATATCGATGGTGCCTTGCTTGATCACCACGTTATCGGTAAAGGTGCTGACGTTGCTCTGCATGTCCAGAGACTGTTTCAGCGAGTCGATGCTCACCGGCTGATTGGAGTCGGACTTCAGCGCCCATGCGGGGGCGCTGGCGGCCAAAATCAAGCTGCCGATTAACAGATTACGGCTTGGTTTGTTGGTTTTGAATTTCATAGTTGGTCTTAACCTTATCAATCAGCTCAGCGGTCTTGGCCCGCAGGTTCCCACGCATTTTCATGCCGTTAGAGGTGAAGTTCGTCCCGTAAAGTGTCACTTCGTCATCCGAAGACACATCCTGGGTCACCAGGTTCACCTGAGCATTGTCTGTTTTAATTTTTTCCAGCTGCGACGTGGTGGTCAGGCTGTTCACCTCGACGTGGCCGTAAAGATACAGCATCCGGTCTTTAGTCAGTTTGGCGCGGTCGGCGCGAACTGACCAGGTGGCCACCGCGTTTTCATCAAACAGCGTCATCACCGGCTGGGTGAACCAGCTTAATTCATCGGCGGTGTAGTATTTTACGTCTTCGGCCACCAGCTTGTAACTCAGCTTGCCGGTCGGATTGTACACTATGGTGACCGTGTGCTGGCTCTGATAAGTCGGGTCCTGGCTGTTCACCGGCCCCGGCGTAGTATCATCACTGAAATCCGTCATGTTCCAGCCAATCAGCGCCAAGGCGATCACCGCCAGCAACAGGGTGATCCAAAGTTTGGTTTTACTCATATCGATAGCCCTTTGGCGTCTTCCAGCTTGTTTTGAGCCAAAAGAATAATGTCGCACAGCTCGCGTACCGCACCGCGGCCGCCGGCAATGCGGGTAACATAGTGGGCTCGTGGCAACAGAAGCGGGTGCGCATCTGCGACCGCGACCGCCAGGCCAACCTGCGCCATGACCGGCCAGTCGATCAGATCATCGCCGATATAGGCGACCTGATCTGCCGTCAGCGACAGTGTATCCAACAGTTCGCGGAAGGCCAAAAGCTTATCGGATTGCCCCTGATAAAGGTGGGTGATACCGAGTGTTTTAGCCCGGTCTTCCAACAGTTTGGCGGAGCGACCAGTGATGATAGCTACTTCGATATCCGAAGTTTTCAGGCAACGGATGCCGTAGCCGTCACGCACGTTGAACGCTTTTAATTCTTCGCCATTGTTGCCCATGAAAATCAGGCCGTCTGACAGTACGCCATCAACATCACAAATCAGCAGGCGGATTTTGCCGGCACGCGCCATGACGTCTTGCTCTACAGGCCCGTAGCAGGTTTCAACCAGACTCATTGAGTTCTCTTCCATAGTTAAACGACGCCGGCGCGCAGCATGTCATGCATATGTACCACACCCAGCAATTGGTCGCCATCGGCAACCAGCAGCGCGGTGATATGGCGTTGCTGCATCAGATTCAGCGCGTCCACCGCCAGCAGGTTCGGGCGAACCCGTACACCGCCGAGCGTCATGACATCGACGATCCGCGCCTCGTTGAGATTAATGCCCATATCGAATATCCGGCGCAGGTCACCGTCGGTAAAGATACCGGCGATTTTCATCAAATCGTCGCAGATGACCGTCATACCCAGGTTCTTTCGGGTGATCTCCAGCAGCGCATCGCGCAGAGATGCATCGGCGCTGACGTGAGGAATTTCGTCACCGCTGTGCATGATGTCGCAGACACGCAGCAGCAGGCGGCGACCCAGAGCGCCCCCCGGGTGTGATAACGCAAAATCTTCCGGCGTGAAACCGCGCGCCTTTAACAGTGCGACGGCCAACGCATCCCCCATCACCAGCGTAGCGGTGGTACTGGTGGTCGGTGCCAGACCGAGTGGGCAGGCCTCCTGTGGCACCTTGATGCACAGATGAATATCCGCCGCTTTGCCCATCGAACTTTCCGGGTTGTTGGTCATGCAGATCAACGGGATTTGCTGACGCTTCAGCACCGGGATCAGCGCCTGTATTTCGTTGGACTCACCTGAGTTGGAGATGGCGAGCACGATATCCTGAGTTGTCACCATGCCGAGGTCGCCATGGCTGGCCTCTGCAGGATGAACAAAGAACGAAGGCGTTCCGGTACTGGCGAAGGTGGCGGCAATTTTGCAGCCGATGTGCCCGGATTTACCCATACCCATCACCACCACTTTGCCACTGCACTCGGCAATCAACTCGCAGGCACGGGTAAAGTCTGCATTAATGTATTGATCGAGTTGGGCCAGCCCGTCACGCTCAATCTGCAGCACTTCTTTGCCTGCCTGCTGAAAATCAAAGCCTGGTTGCAACTGAATGTTCGACATACTCATTCCCGTCGGTTATACCCTTCATCCTTCAGGATACTGGGCGTTGGCTGCTTTCGTTTGGTCTGGTCACTTAGCGGACTAAGCTCGCAGGGATGCATTCTTTTGCCGCTGTCCTGCCTCCCGAAGGCTATTGGGTATAGCTAAATGAATCGAAAGGGTTAAAAAACAGCACCGCAAGATACGCAATAAAACCACATAATAACAGAGCGCCGGCAAGATGGCCGATGCGATGTTTCCGCCCGATGCACAGGGCGCTGAGCACAATGCTGACCGCCAGCATCACCCAGTAATCGCGATGGAAGGCGGCGCCATCGACGGTACCTGGGGACAGCAGGGCGGGCACGCCCAGCACGATCACCGTGTTGAAAATGTTGGAGCCGATGATATTGCCAATCGCCATATCATCTTCGCCCTTGAGTGCCCCGGCGATGGATGTAGCCAACTCTGGCAAGCTGGTGCCGATGGCGATGACGGTCAGGCCGACCACCAACTCACTCATACCGAAATAGTGCGCGATGACCGTGGCGTTATCGACCACCATTTTGGAAGACAGCGGCAGAATGATAAACGCCAGCACCAGCCACAGTATCGCCACGGTGTTGCTGCTGTCCTGCGGCAGTTCGGCGATTTGCTCCACGGTCAGGCTGTCGCTGCCTTCGCGCTGCGCCAACCGGGCAATTTTCAACATCAACAGAATAAATACCGCGGCGGCGGCCAACAGCAGCACGCCATCCAGACGGCTCAGCGTGCCGTCCATCAGCACGAAACCGCACAATACTGTGACCGCCAACATCAGCGGCAGTTCGCGCCGCAACACTTCGGATCGCGCCGCCAGCGGGTGTATCAGCGCGGCAACGCCGAGGATCAGTAAAATATTCGTGATGTTGGAACCTAATACGTTCCCCACGGCCATATCGATTTGCCCGTTCAGTGCCGCAGTGGTCGACACGAACAGCTCCGGCAGTGAAGTGCCTATGCCGACGATGGTCATACCGATAATCAGCGGTGGCACACCGAGTGAACGCGAAATTACCGCAGCACCGTAAACTAAGCGGTCTGCCCCATATACCAGTAAAAATAAACCAACGATTAATAAAGCTATCGCGAGAAACATGCAGGGTCCTTTGTTGGGTATCATCCCGGTTCGTTGGTTAAAAGCCGTAATTCGGCTATCTTGCTTTGCCCTCCGTTGCGCAGGTTAAAGCCGCAGCAACGGGTTTTCCCGGCTAATATATGAACACTTTCGTTTTTTTTCGTTATGGCGCCAATTTTGACCGGGTGACGCGTAAAAGTAAAACCTATGGCACCATTGGTAGCGAAATGGCGGTAAGTTTTTGTAAAGATGAGACGCATTGCGCCCGTTGCTTTAACATCGTGGGTAGATTTGGCAAAAATGACCCGTGAAGGATCAATTAACATGCACCAGAAGGCAGAGAATCTGGTCGAAGTTCGCGACATGACGTTCACGCGCGGCGATCGACTGATATTCGAAGATATCAACCTGACGGTTCCCCGTGGCAAGGTCACGGCGATCATGGGGCCGTCCGGCATTGGCAAAACGACGCTGCTGCGTTTGATTGGCGGTCAGCTGGCACCGGACAGCGGTGAAATCTGGTTTGATGGCGATAACATTCCCGCGTTGTCTCGCCATCAACTGTATGAAGCGCGCAAGAAAATGAGCATGCTGTTTCAGTCTGGTGCGCTGTTCACCGATCTGACGGTGTTCGAAAACGTGGCGTACCCGCTGCGCGAACATAGCCGTTTGCCGGAGCCCATTCTGCGCAGCACGGTGATGATGAAGCTGGAAGCGGTTGGACTGCGTGGCGCAGCCGATCTGATGCCCAATGAATTGTCCGGCGGTATGGCGCGCCGTGCCGCACTGGCGCGAGCGATTGCGCTCGATCCGGAGATGATCATGTTCGACGAACCTTTCGTCGGCCAAGATCCCATCACCATGGGCGTGCTGGTGAAGTTGATCGATGAGCTGAATCACGCACTGGGCATTACCTGCATCGTGGTTTCGCACGACGTGCCGGAAGTGCTGAGCATCGCCGACTACGCTTACATTGTGGCCGATCATCGGGTGATAGCCGAAGGTACGGCGCAGCAATTACAGAACAATCCTGATGCACGCGTGCGCCAGTTCCTGGATGGTATTGCCGATGGGCCGGTACCCTTCCGTTATCCGGCCGGTGATTATCAGGCCGAGCTGTTAGGTTTAGGGAGTAAATAAGCTGATGTTATTACAGGCGTTAGCGTCGTTAGGACGCCGTGGCATCAACACCAGCGCCAGCTTTGGGCGTGCCGGGTTGATGCTGTTCAACGCGCTGGTCGGGCGGCCTGAGCCGCGCAGGCAGTGGCCGCTGTTGCTCAAGCAGTTGCACAGCGTGGGCGTGCAGTCGCTGCTGATCATCGTGGTTTCCGGGTTGTTTATCGGTATGGTGCTGGGGCTGCAGGGTTATCTGGTACTGACCACTTACAGCGCAGAAGCCAGCCTGGGCATGATGGTGGCGTTATCGCTGCTGCGTGAACTGGGCCCGGTGGTCACCGCGTTGCTGTTTGCCGGGCGTGCCGGCTCTGCATTGACGGCCGAAATTGGCCTGATGAAGGCAACGGAACAAATTTCCAGCCTGGAAATGATGGCCGTCGATCCGCTGCGGCGTATCGTTGCGCCGCGCTTCTGGGCCGGTTTGATCAGCATGCCATTGCTGACGATGATTTTTGTCGCTATCGGCATCTGGGGCGGCTCGGTGGTGGGCGTAGACTGGAAGGGCATCGACAGTGGCTTCTTCTGGTCGGCCATGCAGGGCGCCGTTGAGTGGAAAAAAGACTTGCTCAACTGCCTGATCAAGAGCGTGGTATTTGCCATCACCGTGACCTGGATTGCCATCTTCAACGGGTATGATGCCGTACCTACCTCTGAAGGGATAAGCCGGGCAACGACCCGTACCGTGGTACATTCGTCACTGGCGGTGTTGGGATTGGATTTCGTGCTGACAGCACTGATGTTTGGGAATTGATTCGATGCAAACGAAGAAGAGTGAAATCTGGGTTGGGGCATTTATGCTGATTGCGCTGTGCGCCATCGTGTTTTTGTGCCTGCAAGTGGCGAACATTAAGTCGATCGGTAACGAGCCAACATACCGCATCTACGCGACCTTCGATAACATCGGTGGTTTGAAAGCGCGTTCTCCGGTGAAAATCGGCGGTGTGATGATTGGCCGGGTGGCTGATATTACGCTCGATCCTAAAACCTATACGCCGCGCGTAGCCCTGGATATCCAGGATAAATACGACCAGATCCCGGACACCAGCTCACTGGCGATCCGTACCTCCGGCCTGTTGGGGGAGCAATATCTGGCGCTGAACGTCGGTTTTGAAGATCCGGATATGGGCACGGCCATCTTGAAAGATGGCGGCACGATTCAGGACACCAAATCAGCCATGGTTCTGGAAGATCTGATCGGCCAGTTCCTGTATAAGAGCGGCGGTCAGGATGATGCTGCCAAAACGGGAGACGCGGCTGCTCAGCCGGCTGCCGGTGCAGCTCCACAAGCCGCTGCCCCTATTCATTAAGAGAGGAAACCTGCATGTTTAAACGTTTACTTATGGTTGCCCTGCTGGTGGTCGCACCGCTGGCGAATGCGGTCGATCAGACCAATCCTTACAGCCTGATGCAAGACGCGGCTGAGAAGACCTTCACCCGTCTGAAAACCGAACAGCCGAAGATCAAGCAGGACCCTAACTACCTGCGTTCCGTGGTGCATCAGGAGCTGATGCCGTTTGTGCAGGTCAAATACGCCGGTGCGCTGGTGCTGGGCCGTTTTTACAAAGAATCGACGCCGGCGCAGCGTGAAGCCTACTTCACCGCATTCCAGGCCTACCTGGAACAGGCTTACGGCCAGGCGCTGGCGATGTACCACGGCCAAACTTATCAGATTGAGCCAGAGAAGCCGCTGGGCGACGCCAGCATTGTGGCGATCCGCGTGACCATCATCGACAATGGCGGTCGTCCGCCGGTGCGTCTGGACTTCCAGTGGCGCAAAAACACCAAAACCGGTAACTGGCAGGCTTATGACATGATCGCCGAAGGCGTCAGCATGATCACCACCAAGCAGAACGAGTGGGCTTCTACGCTGCGTACCCAGGGGATCGACGGCCTGACCAAGCAACTGCAGGCGGCGGCGGCTCAGCCGATTACTCTGGATCAGAAAAACTGATGTCAGCTGCACTCAGCTTTGAATCGCAGCAACAGACCCTGATCCTGCGCGGTGCGTTGGATCGGGAAACCCTGTTGCCGCTGTGGGAACAGCGGGAAACGTTGCTGGCGGATAAAACCGCTATCGACGTTGCGCAACTGCAGCGGGTGGACTCGTCCGGGTTGGCACTGCTGGTGCATCTGCGCGAACAGCAACGCCAACATGGCGTGGAATTAAAAATTTCTGGCGCCGGCGATCGCTTGAAAACGCTGATCGCACTGTACAATCTGCAAGCAATAATGCCTGTCGATACCGCTGGTTAGCCCGATTTTCGACTGGATGAAGACGTTTTCTCCCCAGAAAGCCCCTGTTGTACAGGGGCTTTTTCTTTAGTTTAAGAAAACGTCGTATTCCACTAAGATATCAGGCTGATTATGATCCTTTTGATACAGAACTGGATACTATGGAAAATAGCGAGATTAAAGATGTGCTGATGCGCGCATTGGCACTGGAAGAAGCACATGTTACCGGCGACGGCAGCCATTTTCAGGTGATCGTGGTCGGTGAGCTGTTTGCCGCCATGAGCCGCGTTAAGAAACAACAGGCGGTCTATGCGCCGTTGATGGAATACATTGCGGACAACCGTATTCACGCCTTGTCGATTAAGGCGTACACCCCTGAAGAGTGGCAGCGAGATCGCAAACTCAACGGATTTTAAGGCTGTTTGCCCAGCGGGGCGGGCAGCGTCAGTTTAGATAACAGAGAGTAGTCAAATGGATAAATTTCGTGTGCAGGGCCGGACCCGCCTCAGCGGTGAAGTGGCTATTTCCGGGGCTAAAAACGCCGCCCTGCCGATCCTGTTCGCCGCATTGTTAGCGGAAGAGCCGGTCGAGTTGCAGAATGTCCCGAAGCTGAAGGACATCGACACCACCATTAAGCTACTCAGCCAATTAGGCACCAAGATTGAACGCAACGGTTCCGTATTCGTTGACGCCAGCGGCGTGAACGAATTCTGTGCACCCTACGATCTGGTGAAAACCATGCGCGCCTCTATCTGGGCGTTGGGGCCGTTGGTTGCCCGTTTCGGCCGTGGTCAGGTTTCTCTGCCGGGCGGCTGCGCCATCGGTGCGCGTCCGGTCGATCTGCATATTACCGGTCTGGAACAGCTCGGTGCAGAGATCAAACTGGAAGAAGGCTATGTTAAAGCTTCCGTCGATGGCCGCCTGAAGGGCGCACACATCGTTATGGACAAGGTCAGCGTTGGCGCTACCGTGACCATCATGAGTGCTGCCACCCTGGCGACCGGTACCACCGTGATTGAGAATGCTGCGCGTGAACCGGAAATTGTCGATACGGCCAACTTCCTCAACACGCTCGGCGCAAAAATCACCGGTGCCGGCAGTGACCGCATTACTATCGAAGGGGTTGAGCGTCTGGGCGGCGGTGTTTATCGCGTTCTGCCGGATCGCATCGAGACCGGTACCTTCCTGATCGCTGCAGCCGTTTCCGGTGGCAAGGTGATGTGCCGTGATACCCGTCCTGATACGCTGGATGCTGTGTTGGCCAAGCTGCGCGAAGCCGGTGCGGATATCGAAGTGGGCGAAGACTGGATCAGTCTGGATATGCATGGCAAACGCCCTAAAGCGGTGACCGTGCGTACTGCGCCACACCCGGGGTTCCCGACCGATATGCAGGCTCAGTTCAGCCTGCTGAACCTGGTTGCGGAAGGCACCGGTGTGATCACCGAAACCATCTTTGAAAACCGCTTCATGCATGTGCCTGAGCTGATCCGTATGGGTGCACACGCTGAGATCGAGAGCAACACCGTGATTTGCCACGGCGTTGAGCAACTGTCAGGGGCTCAGGTGATGGCGACCGATCTGCGTGCTTCAGCCAGCCTGGTATTGGCCGGTTGCATCGCCGATGGTGTGACCGTCGTCGATCGTATCTATCACATCGACCGTGGTTATGAGCGTATCGAAGACAAGCTGCGCGCGCTGGGTGCTAATATCGAGCGTGTGAAAGGCGAGTAATTTGTCTGACGGGCATTTTTTATTCGGTCCCTGAAGGCTCAGTGCAGGCAGAATTGCCGTCAATATCCCGCATTTCTCTGCCACCGCAATGAACGGCAATTGGAGGGGCCGTAGGCGCGGCCCCTCCACCCGCGCCCTCGCTTAACACCCTCTGTCCGCTATGCGGATACCCTCGCTGCACCCGCGTTGTCGGGCGGGTCGGCTACGACAAACCTCCCTGTTAGTCTCGCCTCAACCGGCCTTCCCTGGCCGGTTGCCCCTGACAACGCCGCCTTGCTCGGCAGAGGGTGATGCGCGCCAAGGTCAACACCCGCATCAGCAGCCACCGGGCAACTTATCCCCTGAGTTTGACGTTGAGTGATGAAAGACGGTGAAAATGGTGAGATGAGCACGTTGTTGGGTGCCCTTGAAGACGTCGAACGCAGGAGCGGCGCATAGGCGAAACCGCCATGGACGGCGGTTTCAGGCGAGACAGGCAGGGACGCCTGTCGTAGCCGGCAGTGATGCGGCGTGATGAAGTGAGAGTCGTTGGCGCAGCCAACCGTCTGATAGGGCAAAGGCGCGGGTTGCAAGGGGCCGCGCCTACGGACCCTTGCTCGGTCGGAGCTTCAGAACCTCATGGAGCTTTGCCCGTTTATCGACCGAAAAGAACATTGAACTGGCCTAAAAAACACCTTAAGTGAACGGCATTAGTATTGAGGGCTCGGCATTGCCGGGCCTTTTTAATTGTTATCTTCCGGGAATTCGCCCACCGTCATCTTCAGCGTGATGCGTTTGCCTTCGCGCAGGACCACCACCGGGATTTCTGTACCCGGTCGGATTTCTGCTACCTGGTCCATGGTTTCCAGCACCGATACCGCAGGCTTGTTGTCCACGTTGATGATCACATCGTTAATATGGAAACCGGCGTTGCCTGCCGGCCCGCCCTGAGTAATTTCAGTCACGATAATGCCCTGCAGGCGATCGATGCCGGAATTGGACGAGCGCAACGGAATAATCTCTTTGCCCTGAATGCCGAAATAACCCCGAATGACGCGGCCGTCGCGGATCAGTTTGTCCATAATCTTGGTGGCCAGCTCGATAGGAATGGCGAAACCCAGGCCTTCCGGCGTTTCACCGTCGGTGATTTTATCGTAGGTCAGGGTATTGATACCGATTAATTCGCCCAGGGAGTTGACCAACGCGCCGCCGGAGTTGCCGCGGTTAATTGAGGCATCGGTCTGCAGGAAGGTCTGACGCCCGGTGGTGCTCATACTGATACGGCCGGTGGCGCTGAGGATCCCCTGAGTCACGGTCTGGCCGAGGTTATAAGGGTTGCCAATCGCCAGCACGACGTCACCTACGTGCGCGGTGCGCGCGTTATTAATTGGGATCACCGGCAGGTTGCCCTGATCTATTTTCAGCACTGCCAGATCGGTCAGGCTGTCGGAGCCGACCAACAGCGCCTCATAGCGGCGGCCGTCCTGGACGACCACGGTAATTTGTTGCGCATCCTTGATCACGTGTCGATTGGTCAGGATATAGCCGCGTTCATTCATGATCACGCCAGAACCCAGCGACAGCACGTTGGCGGTGCCGTTCATGTTGCGGTTGTAGATATTGACTACGGCAGGCGCGGCACGACGCACCGCCTTATTGTAACTGACGGGCGTTTCATCACGGGTATTGTCATGTTTGTCTGCGAACAAGGCATTGGAAGAACGTAGCACAGGCAACGCAACCAGCAGTAGGCCAGCAACGATTAGACCAATAACGACAGAGCGCAAAAGCTTAGCAAACATGGAGTTTTAGTACGTGAGGTGAAAGATACCGGGAGGATAACATGAGAATACCGAGCGCAGTATGTCACCGCGCCCGGTTTTTAAACAAATATACGATCAGCGCAACAGCAGATAAATGGTTTCGCCGCCGCGCACGATATTCAGCGCCATGACCGGTGGTTTGGCTTCCAGCACTTTGCGCAGTGCAGTGATGTTCTCAATACGCTGGCGGTTGACGCCGATGATCACATCGTCTTTCTGCAGCCCGATTTGTGCCGCCGCAGAGCCTTTGTCCACTTTATCGATCTTCACGCCTTTTTCACCGCTTGGGATCGCCCCGTTGCTGAGTGAAACCCCCTGCAGAGCTGGGGAAAGCGTTTCGGCATTGGTTGAGGCGCTTTCGCTGTTATCCAGCGTAACGGAAACTTCCTGCGGTTTGCCGTCGCGCAGCAGACCAACCTTGATGGTTTTGCCCGGCGCAGTGGTGCCAACCTTGGCGCGCAGCTCGGCGAAACTGCTGACAGGCTTGCCGTCCACCGAAACCAGGATATCGCCAGCCTTGATGCCCGCCTTGGCAGCGGCGGATTTCGGCAGCACTTCGCTGACGAACGCCCCGCGTTGCGCGTCGGTATTAAAGGCCTTGGCCATATCGGCGGTCATTTCACTGCCTTTAATGCCCAGTAGCCCGCGTTTCACTTCGCCAAACTCGATCAACTGCTGGCTGAGGTTCTGCGCCATGTTGCTCGGAATGGCAAAACCGATCCCCACGTTGCCGCCGCTTGGCGCCAAAATGGCGGTGTTGATGCCGATCAGCTCACCGTTAAGGTTAACCAGCGCGCCACCGGAGTTGCCGCGGTTGATGGACGCATCGGTCTGAATAAAGTTTTCCAACCCTTCCAGGTTCAGGCCACTGCGGCCCAACGCGGAAATAATGCCGGAAGTGGCGGTTTGGCCCAGGCCAAACGGGTTGCCGACGGCCACGGCGAAATCACCGACCCGCAGTTTATCGGAGTCCGCCATTTTTATAGCGGTCAGGTTTTTCACGTCGTTGAGCTGAAGCAGGGCGATATCGGACTGTTCGTCACGGCCTACCAGCTTGGCGTCCACTTCACGGCCATCGTTCAACTGTACGCTGATTTTATCGGCGTTGTTGATCACGTGGTTGTTGGTCAGCACATAGCCCTTGGCGGCGTCGATGATGACGCCGGAACCCAAGCCTTCAAACGGGCGTGAGCTTTGCTGTTGCCCAGGGCCACCAGGGCCAAAGAAGCGTCTGAACTCCTCCGGAACTTGCTGGCGTTGTACCTGGGTTCCTTCAACATGCACGCTGACCACTGCGGGCAAGACCTTCTCCAGCATCGGCGCCAGGCTTGGCAGCGGTTGCCCTTGAACGGCGACGGGCATCGCGGCGGTGGCAGCCGGTACGGAGGTCAGTGTGAGGCCAATACTCATTGCCAATGCACTAAGAATTAACGACTTTTTCTTCATTGATAATAGCTCTCTCAATACCTGCCGGTGGAATAGTGATGATAAAGCAGCAGCAATACCATAGTGAAGGGTAAGACCGTGAATTTGCGTGAAAAGTTCACTCAAACGTCTGCGTTAAGGATAGCTCAGCGTGGGGGAAGAAGTATGAGGAGGATCAAAAACCCGTGGGACTGGCCCACGGGCGAAGAACGGCGTTTAGTCGCGGCGTGGACGTTCGCCACGTAGCAGGCCTGATGCGCCTTCGGAGTAGTCGCGCGGCATTTCTACCGGCGCCTGGTCGTTATCCGCTTCGGCTTCGGTCAGGCGATAGCGGAACGGATTTTCCTGCATCGGCAGATCCGGCAGCAGGTTGTTTGAGCTTTTCGCCATATGCTGATACAGCTGGCGATAATCGCGTGCCATGTTGTCCAGCAGCTCGGCGCTGCGGGCAAAATGACCGACCAACTCCTGACGATACTCTTCCAGCTCGGTTTTGCTCTTATCCAACTCGTTCTGCAAAACTTGTTGTTGACGTAATTTACGGTTACCAAAACGCATCGCTACCGCACCAATGACGATACCGACCACCAAACCAATCAGCGCATACTCCCAGGTCATGATGACTCCTATTTTGACTTCGTTGTTCCGCAGGGATTTTTCACTTAATAATATCCACTATAACCGTTAACCTTGTCCGAGTGGAATCCTGATGAGCTTTGACCTGATTTTTACAGGGTTTTCAGCGCCGCTCAGAGTGGGCATTTGTGGCGATATGAGGGCTAACCAGCCGTAATATGTCGCGAAAATGGGCTAAATAATTTCTAAGCGTTCTTAGGGAACATCGAACAGATGCAGGCACAATCACCGTTATCACGCTACCAGCGGCTGCTTGCTGCGGGGGAATACCAGGCCGATGAGGTTCAACGCCAGGCCGTCACTCAACTGGATCATATCTATCAGGCCTTGCAGCAAATACCGGCCGTCAGTGCACCTGCCGGCGGTCTGCGCGGCAAGCTGAGCCGTTTGCTGGGCAAAAGCAGCGAAACGGCAAAACAGCGGCCGGTGCAGGGCTTATATATGTGGGGCGGGGTCGGGCGTGGCAAAACCTGGCTGATGGATATGTTTTTCCACAGCCTGCCGGGTGACCGCAAGCTACGGCTGCATTTCCACCGCTTCATGCTGCGGGTGCACGAAGAGCTGACCGAATTGCAGGGGCAGGAAAATCCGCTGGAAATCATCGCTGATGGTTTCAAGGCGCAAACCGACGTGCTGTGTTTCGACGAGTTCTTTGTTTCCGATATCACCGACGCCATGCTGCTGGCGACGCTGTTGCAGGCGCTGTTTGCCCGTGGCATCACGCTGGTCGCCACCTCCAATATTCCGCCGGACGATCTGTATCGCAACGGTCTGCAGCGCGCGCGCTTCCTGCCGGCGATCGACCTGATTAACGAATATTGCGATGTGATGAACGTTGATGCCGGCATTGATTATCGTCTGCGCACCCTGACTCAGGCGCACCTGTATCTGACGCCGCTGGATGAACAAACCCGGCAGACCATGGATCAGATGTTCGTGAAACTGGCCGGCAAGAAAGGCGAGGCGGCACCGGTATTGCAGATCAATCACCGGCCGCTGCAGGTTATCCACGCGGTAGACGGCGTGCTGGCCGTTGATTTTCATACCTTGTGCGAGGAAGCACGCAGCCAGCTCGATTACATCGCCTTATCGCGCCTCTACCACAGCGTTATCCTGTATAATGTGCGCGTGATGGGGCCGTTGAAGGAAAATACCGCACGCCGCTTCCTGGCGTTGGTGGATGAATTTTACGAGCGCCACGTCAAGTTGGTGATCGCTGCCGAAGCCTCGATGTTCGAGATTTACCAGGGCGAGCGGTTGAAGTTCGAGTACCAGCGTTGCCTGTCACGTCTGCAGGAGATGCAGAGTGAAGAGTATCTGAAGTTGCCGCATCTGCCTTGATTGCCCGGGGGCGCCACCGCCGGTGTCCCCGATTTTCCGCTGCTGGCGATTAATTGCGTTTCCATTCAAAAAGCGTTCGATCTTTGTGAGCGACTTCTCTATAATCTTGCGACCCCACGTTACAACAAAGTTTTTTTTCCCAAAAACTTTATAGTGCCGGCAATGGCTATTCGAAGGGGTAGGTTTGCTGGACTTGTATGGTCGTGTGAGCCTCAACTGTTTTCGAGCGTTTGGGTGTTCACCAACGTGTAACTAATTATTGGGTAAGCTTTCTAATGAAAACTTTTACAGCTAAACCAGAGAGCGTTCAACGCGACTGGTACGTTGTTGATGCAGATGGTAAAACTTTAGGCCGTCTCGCTACTGAACTGGCTCGTCGTCTGCGCGGCAAGCATAAAGCGGAATACACCCCGCACGTTGATACCGGTGACTACATCATCGTTCTGAACGCAGAAAAAGTTGCTGTAACCGGCAACAAGCGTACAGACAAGGTGTATTACCACCACACCGGCCACATCGGTGGTATCAAGCAAGCGACCTTTGAAGAGATGATTGCCCGCCGTCCTGAGCGCGTGATTGAAATCGCGGTTAAAGGCATGCTGCCAAAGGGTCCGTTGGGTCGTGCAATGTTCCGTAAACTGAAAGTTTACGCGGGCAACGAGCACACTCATGCGGCACAGCAACCGCAAGTTCTTGACATCTAATCGGGATTATAGGCAATGGCTGAAAATCAATACTACGGCACTGGTCGCCGCAAAAGCTCCGCCGCTCGCGTTTTCATCAAGCCGGGCAGTGGTAACATCGTAATTAACCAGCGCAGCCTGGAACAGTACTTCGGTCGCGAAACTGCCCGCATGGTAGTTCGTCAACCGCTGGAACTGACTGACATGGTTGGTAAATTTGACCTGTACATCACCGTTAAAGGTGGTGGTATCTCTGGTCAAGCTGGTGCTATCCGTCACGGTATCACCCGTGCACTGATGGAGTACGACGAGACTCTGCGTGCAGAATTGCGTAAAGCTGGCTTCGTCACTCGTGACGCCCGTCAGGTTGAACGTAAGAAAGTCGGTCTGCGTAAAGCACGTCGCCGTCCGCAGTTCTCCAAGCGTTAATTTTTTACTGCTTCGGCAGTGGAATTTACGCAAAAAACCCGGTGCTTCACCGGGTTTTTTTATGCCTGAAAATCACGTCGCTGCTACTAAAATCTTTGGTATATCAGACAATTCAATACGAATTCGCCGCACAGCCCCCACAAAACAAGCAAAATCTGGTAAACTATCATCCACTTTTGCGCCTGTTCGCCATGCAGCAGTTATCAGTTTACCTCCGAGGCCGGTTTTTAAGACCTAAGGTTTAGCTGCGAGTTGCTGGCCTGCGGTCAAGATCATTCAGGATAGCAGCCTGTCAGTGGGCTATTCGCAGTATTTTCTAGATAACTTGGAGGTTTTCATGGCTGTCGCTGCCAACAAACGTTCGGTAATGACGCTGTTCTCTGGCCCGACCGACATTTTTAGCCATCAAGTACGTATCGTACTGGCGGAGAAAGGTGTCAGCGTCGAGATTGAGCAGGTTGAGTTGGATAACCTGCCGCAGGATCTGATTGACCTCAACCCGTACCAGACGGTGCCTACGCTGGTCGATCGCGAACTGACCCTGTATGAATCCCGTATCATCATGGAATACCTTGATGAACGCTTCCCGCACCCGCCGTTGATGCCGGTTTATCCGGTCGCGCGCGGCGAGAGCCGCCTGATGATGCTGCGTATCGAGAAAAACTGGTATTCGCTGATGTACAAAATCGAGCAGAGCAACGGCCAGGAAGCTGAATCAGCTCGCCGTCAACTGCGCGAAGAGCTGCTGGCGATTGCCCCTATCTTTGGTCAGACGCCGTATTTCATGAGCGAAGAGTTCAGCCTGGTGGATTGCTACCTGGCGCCGCTGCTGTGGCGTTTACCGCAGTTAGGCATTGAGCTGAGCGGTGCTGGCTCCAAAGAGCTGAAAGGCTACATGACCCGCGTGTTCGAACGCGATGCCTTCCTGGCCTCCCTGACCGAAGCCGAGCGCGAAATGCGCCTGCAGACTCGGGGCTAAGCGTCATGGATATGTCTCAGATGACACCACGCCGTCCGTATTTGCTACGGGCGTTCTATGACTGGTTGCTGGACAATCAGCTAACACCGCATCTGGTGGTAGATGTGACGCGTCCTGATGTGCAAGTGCCGATGGAATTCGCCCGCGATGGACAGATTGTTCTGAACATTGCGCCGCGTGCGGTGGGCAATCTGGAACTGGGCAACGACGAAGTGCATTTCAACGCACGTTTCGGCGGTGTGCCGCGTCAGGTTTCTGTGCCAATGGCAGCCGTGCTGGCGATCTATGCGCGTGAGAACGGTGCAGGCACCATGTTCGAACCGGAAGCCGCTTATGAAGCGGAAGGCGCGTTTGAAGGCCTGGACAATGAGACGATCCCATCGGAAAGCCTGATGTCGGTGATTGATGGCGATCGGCCGGATCTGAGTGAAGATAACGATTCGGACGATGAACCGCCTCTGCCGCCACGTGGTGGCCGCCCGGCACTGCGCGTGGTGAAATAACCTCGCGGTAGTGAACACCAAAGGTCGCTTCGGCGACCTTTTTTATTGCCTGCGATCCAGCTTGGCTTAGCTTTTCAATGAGGCGATACAGGCGTCACGCGGTGCACTGAGATCGCCGATACGGACGGTGGTGAGTGCATGGGTGGCGCGCTGCTTGAACGTGGTGATAGCGGTATCACCTTGCACTTCCGGCGGCGCGGTACAGATATCGTTGATCGGTAAGTTATTGCCTTTGTCGAGGGCATGCAGCACCGCCGCGGGGTTATAGACCAACGCGGAAGACAGGGCTGACTTCACGCCGGCGGTAAATGAGGCGTTACCGCCATTGGCCAGTTTAGGGGCCAGCGCGATCCAGTTATCGTCGCCCAGTTTGATGTTTTTTTCTACCGCGGCAAGCTGGCCTGCTTTAGCCAGTTGTGCGACCACCGACGCCGCACCGCGTGCCTCAATGTTATAACCCACTTCCTGAGAGTCGAGCGACATGGCCAGTGAATTGAAGCTGACAACCAGCAGTGCGCCAGTCAGTAAGGCAAAGGAGAATTTCATGGTTAGCTATCCTTATCAAGATATCAGACGCAGCAGCGCCCCTGAGTGATGCTAACTCAATACTATAGCGCGTTGGGCAAAAGGGGGTGTTACAAAGCGTGTGGGCTGCGGTGAAAAAACAAAGGCCCGGCAGTTTTGGCTGCGGGCCCTTGGGGGGAAGTCAGCGAAAAATTACACTTCCAGATAGCTCATGATGCCATCGGCGGCTTTACGCCCTTCGGCAATCGCCGTCACCACCAGGTCAGAACCGCGTACCACATCGCCACCGGCGAAGATTTTCGGGTTGCTGGTCTGGAAGGCGTTATCGGTGCTTTCCGGTGCCACGATACGACCTTGCTTGTCGAGCTCGACGTCGTGGGCAGCCAGCCAGTCCATCTGGTGCGGGCGGAAACCAAACGCCATGACCACGGCATCGGCATCGATAACGTGCTCGGAGCCTGGTACCTGTTCTGCAACCTGACGACCATTGGCGTCTGGCGCGCCCAACTGGGTACGAACCATTTTCACACCGGCGACGCGGCCGGCGCTGTTCAGTTCGATGCTCAGCGGCTGCAGGTTGAATTTGAAATCAACCCCTTCCTCACGCGCGTTTTTCACTTCGCGCTTGGAGCCTGGCATGTTGGCTTCATCACGACGGTAGGCGCAGATAACCTCGGTGGCGCCCTGACGGATAGAGGTGCGTACGCAGTCCATCGCGGTATCACCGCCGCCCAGTACCACCACGCGTTTGCCTTCCATGCTGACATACGGCTCATGCTGCTCGGCTTGATAACCCATCAGCTGTTTGGTGTTGGCGATCAGGAACGGCAGTGCGTCGTAGACGCCCGGCGCGTCTTCATTCTCCAGACCACCACGCATCGACTGATAAGTACCGACGCCGAGGAACACCGCGTCAAACTCACTCAGCAGCGTTTCCATGGCGATGTCTTTGCCCACTTCAGTGTTGAGTTGGAATTCAATGCCCATCTCGCTGAAGATGCCACGACGCTTCACCATCACTTCTTTTTCCAGCTTGAAGGCCGGAATACCGAAGGTCAGCAGGCCACCGATCTCGGGATGACGATCGTAAACCACCGCTTTCACGCCGTTGCGGGTCAGCACATCGGCACAGGCCAGACCGGCAGGACCGGCACCGATCACCGCCACCCGTTTGCCGGTAGGCAGTACATGGGACATGTCCGGCTTCCAGCCCATTTCGATCGCTTTGTCGCTGATATAGCGCTCGATGTTACCGATGGTCACCGCACCGAACTCATCGTTGAGAGTACAAGAGCCTTCACACAGGCGATCCTGTGGGCAAACGCGGCCGCAGACTTCCGGCAGGCTGTTGGTCTGGTGCGCCAGATCCGCCGCCTCCATGATGCGGCCTTCATTCGCCAGCTTCAGCCAATTCGGGATGTAGTTGTGAACCGGGCATTTCCATTCGCAATAAGGGTTACCGCACGACAGGCAGCGGTCCGCCTGCGCTTTCGCCTGAGTTTCCGAAAACGGCTCGTAAATCTCTACAAACTCAATTTTACGGATCTTCAGCGGTTTCTTTGGCGGATCAACGCGCTGCAGGTCGATAAATTGATAAACATTCTGACTCATTTAATGACCTCTTACTGCGCCTGAACCCGCAGCTCGGCTGCGGAACGACTACGGTGACCCAACAATGCTTTGACATCACTGGACTTCGGCTTGACCAGAGCAAACTTCGGTGCCCATTCCGGCCAGTTGGCCAGGATCTCTTCCGCACGCGAAGAACCGGTCGCCTGCACGTGCTCGGTAATCAATCCGCGCAGGTGCTCTTCATGAATTGCCAGTTGGTCGACATCCAACACTTCCACCAGTTCTGGGTTCACACGTTTACGGAACTCGCCGTCTTCATCCAGCACGTAGGCGAAGCCGCCGGTCATGCCCGCACCAAAGTTGATGCCGGTTTTGCCCAGCACGCAGACGATGCCGCCGGTCATGTATTCACAACCGTTGTCGCCGATGCCTTCTACCACGGTGATGGCACCGGAGTTACGTACGGCGAAGCGTTCCCCCGCACGGCCCGCAGCGAACAGCTTGCCGCCGGTAGCGCCGTACAGGCAGGTGTTGCCGATAATGCTGGCTTCATGACTGCGGAACGCGGAGCCAATCGGTGGACGCACGGCGATACGGCCGCCTGCCATGCCTTTGCCAACGTAGTCGTTGGCGTCGCCGGTCAGGGTCAGTTCTACGCCGCCCGCATTCCATACGCCGAAGCTCTGGCCGGCGGTACCGGAGAAGTAGGCCTTGATCGGATCGGCCGCCATGCCCTGGTCACCGTGCACGGTAGCGATGGCTCCGGACAGGGTAGCGCCCACTGAACGGTCGGTGTTGCGGATATCGAAGTAGAAGGCTTTGCTGCTTTTCGCTTCAATATGCGGTTCCGCCTGTGCCAGCAGATCCTTGTTCATCAACCCTTGGTCGAACGGCGGGTTGCTGCTTTCGGTGCAATGCAGCGCCTTGCCCGGATGCGGCGTGGCGGTTTTCAGCAACGGCGACAGATCCAGCTTGTTCTGCTTGGCGGAGATACCGTCCAGTTCGGTCAGGAAATCGGTACGACCAATCAGATCCACCAGTTGGCTAACCCCTAACTGCGCCATGATCTCGCGGGTTTCGCGCGCGATAAACTGGAAGTAGTTGGTCACGCGTTCCGGCAGGCCGTGGTAATGATCGCGGCGCAGTTTTTCATCCTGAGTTGCCACGCCGGTAGCGCAGTTGTTCAGGTGACAGATACGCAAGTACTTACAACCCAGCGCCACCATTGGACCGGTGCCGAAGCCGAAGCTTTCCGCACCCAGAATTGCCGCTTTCACGATATCCACGCCGGTTTTCAGGCCGCCATCCACCTGCAGGCGAATTTTATGGCGCAGGCCGTTGGCCACCAACGCTTGCTGGGTTTCCACCAGGCCCAATTCCCACGGGCAGCCAGCGTATTTCACTGAAGACAGCGGGCTGGCGCCGGTACCGCCGTCGTAGCCGGCGATGGTGATCAGATCGGCATAGGCTTTCGCCACGCCGGTCGCGATGGTGCCCACGCCCGGTTCGGAAACCAGCTTCACCGAGATCATGGCCTTCGGGTTGACCTGTTTCAGGTCGAAAATCAGCTGTGCCAGATCTTCAATCGAGTAGATGTCGTGGTGCGGTGGTGGCGAGATCAGCGTCACGCCCGGTACCGAATAACGCAGCTTGGCGATATAAGGGGTAACCTTATCCCCCGGCAACTGGCCGCCTTCACCCGGCTTGGCTCCTTGCGCCACTTTAATTTGGATCACATCGGCATTCACCAGGTAAGCCGGCGTCACGCCGAAACGGCCGGATGCCACCTGCTTGATGCGCGACACTTTGTTGGTGCCGTAACGGGCCGGATCTTCACCGCCTTCGCCGGAGTTGGAGAAACCGCCAAGGCTGTTCATGGCGATTGCCAACGACTCGTGCGCTTCCGGGCTCAGGGCACCGATGGACATCGCTGCGGTATCGAAACGTTTGAACAGCGATTCAGCAGGTTCAACCTGATCAACCGGAATTGGCGTGCCCTTCGGCGTGATGGCCAACAGGTCGCGCAGCATGGCCACCGGGCGCTCGTTCACCAGCTTGGCGTAAGCCTGATAGTCGCTGTATTTGCCGCTGTGCACTGCCGTTTGCAACGTGCTCACCACGTCAGGGTTGTACGCATGGTACTCGCCGTCGTGGACGAACTTCAGCAGGCCGCCCTGTTCCAGCGGTTTACGTTTCAACCACGCACGCTTGGACAGGTTCTGCAGATCCTGTTGGATGTCGCTGAAGCTGGCGCCGCCGATGCGGCTGACCACGCCCTGGAAACACAAATCGGACAGATCGCGGTGCAGGCCGACGGCTTCGAACAGTTTAGCGCAGCGGTAAGAGGCGATAGTAGATATGCCCATTTTGGACATGATCTTGTACAAGCCTTTATTGATGCCGTTACGGTAGTTCAGCATCACTTCACGGTATTTCTTGTCGATTGCCTGGGTATCTACCAATTTGGCCAGCGTTTCGTAAGCCAGGTAGGGGTAGACCGCCGTCGCGCCAAAGCCTAACAGCACGGCGAAATGGTGCGGGTCACGGGCACTGGCGGTTTCAACAATGATGTTGGCATCGCAGCGCAGGCTTTTCTCGACCAGACGGGTCTGGATCGCACCAACGGCCATTGGCGCAGGCACCGGCAGACGTTGGGGGGTGATGGCACGGTCTGACAGCACCAGCAGCACGGCACCGTCGCGGACTTTACGTTCCGCTTCGTCGCACAGCGAACGGATGGTCTGCTCCAGATCCTGCTCCGCTGGATCAAAGGTCAGATCGAGCGTGTCGGCCCGATAGTATTCGCCTTCCAGCGTAGTGAGCTGTTTGAAATCGGAGTACAGCAGGATCGGCGATTTAAAGCTTAAACGGTGCGCCTGGCCTTCGGCCTCGCAAAACACGTTCATTTCGCGGCCGATGCTGGTGGCCAGCGACATGACGTGCGCTTCGCGCAGCGGATCGATAGGCGGGTTGGTCACCTGAGCGAACTGCTGACGGAAATAGTCATAGATGATGCGTGGACGGCTGGACAGCACGGCAAACGGGGTATCGTCACCCATTGAGCCGGTAGCTTCCTGGCCAATCTCCCCCAGCACGCGGATCACCTGATCCAGTTCTTCACTGCTGTAGCCGAACTGTTTCTGGTAAGTCTCGAGCTGCGAGTCGTCAAGCTCACGACTGCCGACCTGATCGGCCGGCAGGTCTTCGAACGGCACCAGCCGCTTGACGTTCTTTTCCATCCACTCTTTATACGGGTGGCGGCTTTTCAGATCGTCATCGGTTTCGGCAGAGTGCAGGATCTTGCCGCTGCGGGTATCGATCACCATCAGCTCGCCAGGGCCCACGCGGCCTTTCTCTACCACTTCATCCGGCTGGTAATCCCAGATGCCGACTTCAGAGGCACAGGTAATCAGCTTATCTTTGGTGATGACGTAGCGTGCCGGACGCAGACCGTTACGGTCCAGGTTACAGGCGGCGTAGCGGCCGTCGGACATCACGATACCGGCAGGGCCGTCCCACGGCTCCATGTGCATCGAGTTGAAGTCGAAGAAGGCACGCAGATCGGTGTCCATATCCGGGTTGTTCTGCCAGGCTGGCGGAACCAGCAGGCGCATGGCGCGGATTAAGTCCATACCGCCTGCCAGCAACAGCTCCAGCATGTTATCCAGCGAGCTGGAGTCGGAACCGGTTTCGTTAACGAAAGGCGCTGCCGTTTGCAGATCCGGGATCAGCGGCGTCTGGAATTTATAAGTACGGGCGCGCGCCCATTGGCGGTTGCCGGTGATGGTGTTGATTTCGCCGTTGTGCGCCAGGTAGCGGAACGGCTGCGCCAGCGGCCAGCGTGGTACGGTGTTGGTGGAAAAACGCTGGTGGAACAGGCAGATGGCCGATTCCAGACGCAGGTCCGCCAAATCAAGATAGAAACGGGGCAGATCCGCAGGCATGCACAGGCCTTTATAGATCGTCACCAGATTCGAGAAGCTGCATACATAGAAGCTGTCGTCCTGGACGCGCTTCTCGATACGGCGGCGCGCGATAAACAGGCGGCGTTCCATATCGCGTGGGCGCCAACCGGCCGGGGCGTTAACGAAAATCTGTTCAATACGCGGCAGGGAGGAGAGGGCAATTTCACCCAAAACGTCCGGGTTGGTCGGCACTTCACGCCAGCCAACAACCGACAGCGTTTCGTTCTGCAGCTCTTCTTCTACAATGCGGCGGCTGGCACGGGCTTCCTCTTCGTTCTGGCTGAGGAACATCATGCCAACGGCGTAGTTCTTGGCTAAGCGCCAGCTGCGCTCTTCCGCCACCATGCGGAAAAAGCGGTCGGGCTTTTGTAATAACAGGCCGCAACCGTCGCCAGTCTTGCCGTCAGCAAGGATTGCGCCACGGTGCTGCATGCGGGCCAGTGCGTGAATCGCGGTACGCACGACCTTATGGCTAGGTTCGCCTTCTATGTGGGCGATCAGGCCGAAACCACAGTTGTCCCGCTCTTGGGATTTATCGTACAACATATCAGTGAACCTCCCCAGGCTCTGCGTGACTCTCACAACCGACTCACGAGCGGGCTTCTCAACGTCAGGCAGAAGTCCAATCAGCAAGCTGAATATCGCCGATCTGCTTTTCCGCCCTCCGTCAATGGCCTCTCGTGATGGTGCTCACAAGTGGTAAATGACTTGTTTTAAGAGGGAGTCTTAAATTACTGCATAAATATGACGAGACGTTTGCCCGTCCAGAAAGCTTCCAGCGGACTTCCAACTTAGCGAGAAAGAATACGCAGGTCAAATATAGGCCTAAGGGGGTTTTTTAATGAAATAACTGTATTTAATTATTTGATATTAATTGTTTTTTGGCGTTTTTTAAGCTTGCATGGAGGAGTGTCATCCCCCGAAGAAATGTGAGCTGTCTCACTATAGTGCAACGCCTGAATCTCTGCACCATGCTAGTGCGGGTGGGAATGTCAGAGTTTTATTCTAATAATTTATTCTTTTTTGTTTTTTACAACTATTTTTCATCGCTTTGTCATACTGGCGTTAACGGTTGCGTGGAAATAAGAAAAATTCATCTCGGCCAAGATGATTTTATTTGCATTTATAATGAATAGTTATGCTTGGTGAAGCCTTGCGGAGAAAGCGTTGATCTCTGTCATCGCGGGAAAAGCCGTTTTTTATTAGCATCACGGGCTTTGAGCACAGAGACCCCCAAGATTATGCAGTTGCCGCAATTAGTCAATATGTTTGGTGCCGACCTTCAGCGGCGATACGGCGAAAAGATCCATAAACTCACCCTGCACGGCGGGTTCAGTTGCCCGAATCGCGACGGCACGTTGGGGCGTGGTGGCTGTACCTTCTGCAATGTCGCTTCTTTTGCCGATGAACAGATGCAGTATCAAAGCATCGCCGAACAGTTGGCGCTACAGGCCGACAGGGTGAATCGCGCAAAACGCTACCTGGCCTATTTCCAGGCCTATACCAGTACTTATGCAGAAGTGAATCTGCTGGCGGAGATGTACCGCCAGGCGCTGGGACAGGCGGATATGGTCGGCATTTGTGTTGGAACCCGGCCGGACTGCGTGCCACCTGCCGCCCTGGATCTGCTGGCGAGTTACCGCGAAAAAGGCTACGAAGTGTGGCTGGAACTCGGGCTGCAGACGGCGCACGATAAAACGCTAAAGCGCATTAACCGCGGCCACAATTTCTCCTGTTATCAGCACACCGCCCGGCTGGCGCGCGAACGCGGGCTGAAGGTGTGCAGCCATCTGATTGTTGGGCTGCCGGGGGAAAGCGCCGCCGAACATCTGACCACGTTACAACGGGTGGTGGACAGCGGCGTGGATGGCATCAAGTTGCATCCGCTGCACATCGTGACCGGCAGCACGCTGGCGCGGGCCTGGCAGGCGGGTCGGTTGCCTGAACTGTCGCTTGAGGCATACGCCGCCAGCGCCGGAGAGATGATCCGCCACACGCCGAAGGAGGTGGTATATCACCGTATTTCCGCCAGCGCGCGTCGGCCGACGCTGTTGGCACCGTTATGGTGCGAAAATCGCTGGAACGGCATGCAGGCGGTCGGCGGCTATTTGCAACGCCATGGCGGGCAGGGCAGCCGATTGGATGAAAAGCAGCAATATCGCCCTTGATCGCTGTTTTGATTTGCAATCTTTCCCACACTTCGACGTTTGCTTCCTTATCTCCTCGGTGTTTTACGGTATGATTTAGACGATTCTGTCTGATGGGAGCGGCTATGAAGCAAATCCGGGTGTTAGCCCAGTACTACGTTGATTTAATGGTAAAACTGGGGCTGGTACGCTTTTCGCTGCTGCTGGCGTCGGCGCTGGTGGTGCTGGCGATGGTGGTGCAGATGGCGGTGACCATGCTGCTGCGCGGCGAAGTGGAAAGCATCGACGTGGTGCGCTCAATCTTCTTCGGCCTGTTGATTACGCCTTGGGCAGTCTACTTTCTGTCGGTGGTGGTCGAACAGCTTGAAGAATCACGCCAGCGCCTGGCGCGGCTGGTAGATAAGCTGGAAGAGATGCGCCACCGCGATCTGGAGCTGAACCAGCAGCTTAAGGACAACATCAGCCAGCTGAATCAGGAAATTGCCGATCGTATCAAGGCGGAAGAAGAACGCCAGCAGGTGATGGACAAGCTGACGGAAGAAATGGAACAGCGCGAACTGGCGCAAATCGAACTGGGCCAGCAGTCGGCGCTGTTGCGTTCTTTCCTCGATGCCTCGCCGGATCTGGTGTATTACCGTAACGAAGACAAAGAATTCTCCGGCTGTAACCGGGCGATGGAGCTGCTGACCGGCAAAAGCGAAAAACAGCTGATTGGCCTGACGCCGTATGACGTTTACGGGCAGGAAATCGCCGAAAAGGTGATAGAAACCGATGAGAAAGTGTTCCGCCACAACGTTTCGCTGACCTACGAACAGTGGCTGGTCTATCCGGACGGGCGCAAGGCCTGTTTTGAGCTGCGCAAAGTGCCGTTTTACGATCGCGTTGGCAAACGGCATGGGCTGATGGGCTTTGGCCGCGATATAACTGAGCGTAAGCGCTATCAGGACGCGCTGGAGAACGCCAGCAGGGACAAGACCACCTTCATCTCCACGATCAGCCACGAGCTTCGTACGCCGCTTAACGGCATTGTCGGGCTGAGCCGCATTCTGCTCGATACCGAGTTAAACGACGAACAGCTGAAATACCTCAAAACCATCCATGTCAGCGCCATTACCCTGGGCAATATCTTCAACGACATTATCGAGATGGACAAGCTTGAGCGGCGCAAAGTGCAGCTCGACAATCAACCGGTAGATTTCACCGGCTTCCTGGCGGACCTGGAAAACCTCTCCGGCCTGTTGGCTCAGCCGAAAGGCCTGCAGTTTGTGATGGAGCCGCAGCAACCGCTGCCGCAGCAAATCATCACCGATGGTACCCGCCTGCGTCAGATCTTGTGGAATCTGATCGGCAATGCGGTGAAGTTCACGCCGCAGGGGCAAATCGTGGTCCGCGTACGCCGCGAAGAGCAGGATCGGTTGGTGTTTGAGGTGGAAGACTCCGGCATGGGGATTCCGAAGGATGAGCAGGACAAAATCTTCGCCATGTATTATCAGGTCAAGGACCAGCACGGCGGCCGTCCGGCGACCGGCACCGGCATTGGGCTGGCGGTTTCCAAGCGCTTGGCGCAGAGCATGGGCGGCGATATCACAGTCAACAGCGTGCAAGGGCACGGTTCTTGCTTCACTTTGACCATCCAGGCGCCGGCTGTGAAGGAAGCGGAAAGTGAAACGCAGGCGGAGGAGGCCCTGCCATTACCGGCGCTGCATATTCTGCTGGTCGAAGATATCGAGCTGAACGTGATTGTGGCGCGTTCGGTGCTGGAGAAGCTGGGCAACAGCGTCGAAGTAGCGATGAACGGCAAGGATGCGCTTGCGATGTTTGATCCTGACGAGTTCGATCTGGTGTTGCTGGATATCCAATTGCCGGACATGACCGGGCTGGATATCGCCCGGTTGCTGCGAGAGCGCTATGCCGGGCAGGCATTGCCGCCGCTGGTTGCATTGACTGCCAATGTGCTGAAAGACAAAAAAGAGTATCTCGACGCGGGGATGGACGACGTGCTGAGCAAGCCGCTGTCGGTGCCGGCGCTGACCAAGGTGATTAAACATTACTGGGATCATCAACCCTCTCACACCACAAAGAAAATGGAGCAAAAGACGATGCAGATTAATGAGTCTTTACTGGATACCACCATGCTGGAACAGTACATGGACCTGGTGGGGCCGCAGTTGATCCATCAGAGCCTGGAGATGTTTGAGCAAATGATGCCGGGCTATCTGGCGGTGTTGGATTCCAATATGACCGCGCGTGACCAGAAAGGCATCACGGAAGAAGGGCACAAAATTAAAGGTGCAGCGGGTTCGGTGGGGCTGCGTCATTTGCAACAGCTGGCACAGCAAATTCAAACCCCGACGTTGCCGGCGTGGTGGGATAACGTGCAGGACTGGGTGGATGAGCTGAAGCAGGAATGGCGTAACGACGTGCAGGTACTGCGGGCGTGGGTAGCGGAAGCTGAAAAAAAATGACCCCGACCTAGGCCGGGGTGCGCGAATATTGCGCCAACACCAGGGAAATTGTGAACCTGCGTATTGGATTTAGTGTTCTGGTCGAGCAGGTTGTAGAGAATTCCTAAACATCATACAGCCAACAACATAGCAAATGTAAGCGCTCTTGTTAGAAGATTCATTAAAATGTGTGATGTAGATTAGTGTTTGACTACTCCGAGCACTAACCAGTTGACAGTATCAACAGGAGGAAGGGTGATGAAAAACGTGGGTGTAGTGCTGAGTGGCTGCGGGGTTTATGACGGTACGGAGATCCATGAGGCCGTCCTGACGCTGCTGGCGTTGGACCGGGCAGGCGCACAGGCGGTGTGCTTTGCGCCTGATAAACCTCAACTTCATGTTATTAATCACTTATCTGGTGATGAAATGCCAGAGGCGCGCAATGTTTTGCTGGAGTCCGCGCGCATTGCCAGAGGCAAGATCCAGCCGCTTTCACAGGCCGATGCCGACCAACTGGACGCCCTGATTGTCCCCGGTGGGTTTGGCGCTGCGAAGAACCTCAGCAGTTTTGCCAGCGAAGGGGCGGAATGCTGGATTGATAAAGATTTAGCGAAGCTAACGCAACAAATGCATAAGGCAAATAAACCAATTGGTTTTATGTGCATCGCGCCGGCGCTGCTGCCAAAGTTGCTGGATCAACAAGTGCGGCTGACCATTGGCAACGATCCTGACCTCGGTGAAGTGATTGATGCCATGGGCGGTGAGCCGGTCATTTGCCCGGTTGACGATATCGTGGTGGATATTGAGAACAAAGTGGTGACCACGCCGGCCTATATGTTGGCGAAATCGATCGGTGAGGCCGCCCGCGGGATTGATAAGCTGGTTTCACGGGTGCTGGATTTGGCTGAATGAGAAAATCTGTGGGCAAATCGATGCTATCCCGGCCATGGTTTTGGCTGAAACGCGGATTGATCGCAGTGGTTGGCGCCTGGCTGCTGGGTATCCTGGTATTTGCTTTTTTACCGGTGCCTTTTTCTGCGGTGATGGTCGAGCGGCAGATCGGTGCCTGGCTGAGGGGCGATTTTGGCTATGTGGCGCACTCCGACTGGGTGTCGATGGACGAGATTTCCCCGCAGATGGCATTGGCGGTGATGGCGGCGGAAGATCAGAAGTTCCCGGATCACTGGGGTTTTGACGTGGCGGCGATAGAAAAGGCGTTCAGCCACAATGAACGTCGGCCCACGCGCATTCGTGGCGCTTCTACGCTGTCGCAGCAAACCGCGAAGAACCTGTTCCTGTGGGACGGCCGCAGTTGGTTGCGCAAAGGGTTAGAGGCCGGTTTGACCTCCGGCATCGAACTGGTGTGGACCAAGCGTCGGATCCTGACGGTATACCTGAATATCGTGGAGTTCGGCGACGGCGTATTCGGCGTAGAGGAAGCGTCACGGCGCTACTTCAATAAACCGGCCAAGCGTCTGACTGCATCGGAGGCCGCACTGCTGGCGGCGGTGTTGCCCAATCCACATCGCTTCAAGGCCAATGCGCCTTCCGGCTATGTCATACAGCGACAGCAGTGGATCATGCGCCAGATGCGCCAGTTGGGTGGGGAAGGTTTCCTGAAAGAGAATAAGCTCGATTAACCTGATGCTCCCCTACCGTTAGGCAGGGGAGCCGTCTCTTTAGCAGTGAATTTTGTATCAGGGTTTTTGACTGATAAACGCACTCAGGTCTGCATGCATCTTTTTGAGCGATGGTTCATCCACGTACGGCATATGCCCGGTGTCATACCAATAGAAACGGATATTGTCGCGTAGTTTGGGCGACACGGGCAGATGGCTCATCTCATATTTGGCGACGAAATAAGGCGTGGCCAGATCGTAAACCCCTCCTATCACCATCACTCTCATTGCCGGGTTCATTTTCATCACCCGCGACAGGCTCGGCAACACGTTAAACGATCTGTCGCGGCTGTTGCTGGACATGTTCCAGTCATAGATCTCATCGGAAAATGCGCGATAGTTTTGGTCGGCGCTAAAATGCAGCGTCTTGCCAAGATAATCGTGGAATTGCGCGACGTAGGCGGAAGTAATTGCACTGATGTTGGGATCGTAATTGGACGTTTCGGCGATATTATCCAGCGACGGCCCACGATAGCGGGTATCGATTCTGCCAATGGTCTCGTCCTGGCCGCTCAACAGTTGTTTGGCGAAAACCGGCCCACTTAGGCGCAGATTGGCCTTGAGCCAATAATCGGCCGAAATGCCGGTAAATTGGTAAAGTTGCTCGGCGAGCGTTTGGCGATCTTTTTCAGGCAGATTGGCACCTTGCAGCAATGCCTGGGCATAAGTTCCCAGTGCAAACTTCTCGGCCTGGTCTAACAAGGTTTGCAGGTTCTGGTGTTTGCCCGGCAGCCGCTGGTGGTACCACGCGCTGGCCGCGTAGGTGGGTAGTGCCAGGTAGTAAGGCTGATCGACGCCGGGGTTTTGATTGGGATCGTCGACATTATTGTCATAGTTCAGAAACTGCGACATCAGGATAATACCGTTAAGATCGATATTCTGATTTTTTAGCGTCTCGGCCAATACCACCGAGCGGGTAGTGCCGTAGCTTTCACCCAATAAATATTTAGGTGAGTTCCAGCGTTGGTAATGCGTTAGAAACTGAACGATAAACTGAGAAAAAGCCTGAGCATCGCCGTTGACGCCATAAACGTTGCTGGCACTCTGTGATTTTTGCTGCGCTCTCTCCGGCTGGCTGGCGGCACTGCTGGAAAAGCGGCTGTAACCCGTTCCGGGGGCATCGATAAACACCAGATCGCTGACGTTGAGCAGGCTGTATTGGTTATCGGTTAGTTGGTAAGGCGCCAGCTGTGTTTTCTCTGGCTGAGTAGCGATAACCCGTTTAGGCCCGAGTGCCCCCATATGCAGCCAAAGCGAGGCGGAGCCCGGCCCGCCGTTGTAGATAAAGGTAATCGGCCTGTTCTCGTTCTTATTCTCATTCTTTTTGAAATACGCGACATAGAACATGCCGGTCACGGGATCTTCAGGGTCGTCTTTACTCAATTCCAGCACCCCGGTTTGCGCCTGATAATTGATTTTTACCTGGTTGACCGTGATCGCGCCTTCGGTAGCAACGGTTTGATCGGCCATCGGGGCCGGGGCGTGCTCGGCGCGGGGCGCTTCCTGCGGCGGATTGGCGGCGGAAACTCCGGCGGTGAATAAAGAAACGGCAGTGAGAAAACCGATTAAAATTCTGTCCATTTGAATTTTATCCGTAATGAAGTGAGAGATGACTTTAAACGCGACTCATTAAACCAGGGTACAACAGCGGGGAGCGTGCAGAAAAGCGGCAAGGGGAAGGCCCCTTGCCTGAAGGATCATTTAACGAAGGTGAAGGCGGTGGTGACGTGTTTCACGCCGCTCACCTGGCTGGCGATCTGCGCCGCAGACTGGCCTTCCTGTTGGGTGACCAGGCCCAGCAAGAACACTTCGCCATTTTCAGTGGTCACTTTCACGTTGGATGACTTCACCGTATCGCTGGTGAGCAGCTGTGAACGGACCTTGGTGGTGATCCAGGTATCGGAGGAGGCGGTGCTCAGGCTAACCGGCGTTCCCTGACGGATCTCGTTATACACTTCGGTGGTGCCTTCAACGCCCATGGCGATTTGCTTGGCGCGAGCCGCCAGATCGGTGCTTGGCGATTGGCCAGTCAGCAGGACTTTACCCTGATAGGCGGTCGCAACCACCCGAGCCTCTTTTTTCAGCTGCTGATCTTTGCTCAGGGCATTTTCAACCCGGGCTTCCAGCGTCCCATCGTCTACCTGAGTCCCCACGCTGCGTGGGTCGGTGGCCGTTTTAGTGGCGACGGCGGCGCTGCCAACGACAACGCCTGCAATACAACCTTGTAACAGCAGGGCGCTGGACAGCACTGCAAATGTGGCTTTTAGCTTCATCTCAGTTCCTTAATCGTCCTGGTGGGGAAACAACGTATTATCTATCAGGTCGCATAGGCAATTTACAGTCAGCATATGCATTTCCTGAATGCGTGCACTGCGGTGGGAAGGGATGCGGATCTCGACATCCTGCTGACCGAGCAAGCCGGCCAGTTCCCCACCGTCGTAACCGGTAAGTGCGACAATCGTCATGTCACGCGTCACGGCGGCTTCGACCGCTTTCACAATATCACGGCTATTGCCACGGGTGGAAATTGCCAGCAGTACGTCGCCGGCGTGTCCGAGCGCACGAACCTGTTTGGCATAGACTTCATCGTGCAGGCGATCGTTGGTGATCGCGGTCAGCACTACGTTATCGGCATTCAGGGCAATGGCCGGCAGGCTTGGGCGCTCGGTTTCAAAGCGGTTGATCATGCTGGCGGCGAAATGCTGAGCATTGGCTGCCGAGGTGCCGTTACCGCAGCACAGAATTTTATTACCGTTAAGTAAGGATTGAACCAGCGTCATTGCTGCACGCGAGATGGCGTCGGGCAAAGCTTCCGCCGCCGCAATCTGGGTTTGGATGCTTTCGGTAAAACAGGCTTTAATTCTATCCAGCACGTTGTATTAATCCACTAAGTCAAAGGGCCGGTCTGCACCGGTAAACCGCGTTTAATCCGCATTGAAGGCATTGGGTATCCATTCTAACTGGCTACCGGTAATGGCCAAAACATCAAAACGGCAAGACGATGTGTCAAAACTGGCTCCGCGCCCCGCCAGCCAAACGGCGGCGGCATGCAGCAACCGCTGTTGCTTGCGATAGGTAACGCTGGCGGCTGCACCGCCAAACGCATCGCTGCGCCGGTAGCGTACTTCAACGAACACCCAGGTTTGGCCATCGCGCATGATCAGGTCGAGCTCACCGCCGCGCAGCGTAACATTGGCGGCGAAGAAAGTGAGCCCGGCGCGTTCCAGATAGTGGCGGGCCTGTAATTCATAGCCCGCCCCTGTGGCGCGTTGACTCAAGAGACCGGAACGACCATGCCCTGGCGGTATTGCAGCCAAGGCAGTTTTCTGTTGATGACGCAACCCGGTGAGGCGGTCAGCATGCCAGTGGTGCCTGAGACCTGGAAGCCGGGCAACTGGCGCATTTCAGCAAAGTGGTTGGACAATGTCCAGGCATCCATCCCCATGGCGTACAGACGCACCAGCGAGTAGTCGTTGCGGAACTGGCTGCTTGCCTGCTGCAATAGCTGCGGGTTGGCACCGGCCAGCAACGGGATATCGCTGAACTGCAGGCCTTCCATTTCCAGACGGAAGTCCGGACCGGCACCGGCCTGGTAGCTGCGTGAACTGGCGTACATCGCCGGCTTGCTGCGCGAGTTGGTGGCCATGTCGATCATCGGTTTGATCAACGTCAGCTGGGACTGGGTCGCGACGATATAGACCGAATCTACGCTGCCGCCGCTGGCTGCTGGCGTATCGCTCGGTGGCGCAGGGATGGTCAGCCCGGCAATGGTAACGGCCTGCGGTGCCGGCGCGGTGGAGATTGGCGTACCCGACATGCGAATGCCGCCGCTGTTCACCATTTGGCGCAGTTCACCGGCGGAGCCGATATTTTGCTGCAGCACCGTTTGGCCGCCCAGTTTTTGCCACTCCTGATTAAAGGCTTTGGCAACGCGATCGCCGAAGGCACCGCGCGGGATCAGCAACAGCGGTTGCCGTTTCTGCTGTTCCCAAATGTGGCGGGCAGCATCGCGGGCTTCATCTTCCGGTGAAAGCGCGAAGTAACAAATGTTCGGATTGTCCTTCGGCGTTTCCGGCTGGTTGAGCGCCAAGACGTTCAGGGTGGTGGTGCTGCCGGCCAGTTGATCGACATTTTCTTTCAGCAGCGGGCCGACCACCAGGGTGGCACCATCCTGCTGGGCCTGCGTCAGCAGCGCGGCCAGTGGCTGACTGGAGGTATCATACACCTTAATTTGCGCGTTAGCGGCCTGCGGCGGCGTAATTGGCGCGGTAGACGGAGCAGAAGGCTGAGCGGCAGCGACCGGGGCAGCATCTGCTGACGGCGCCGAGGTGCTTACTGCGCCGTTGGCATTAGGATCCGTCGAGGCAGGAGCCTGTACCGGCTCGCTGGTAGGCTGTTGCTGCTGTTGTTGTTGCACCGGAGCGGAAGGCGTCACGCCGTTTTTCGCCGCTTCAAACCCTTTTTGGATCGCGTCGGCGAACACTTTTGCCTGGCCGTTCAACGGCAGCAGTAGTGCGATTTTTGAAGTAGAAGCCTGGGTAAAGTTCAGTACCTGGTTTAACTGAGTGGGCAGTGTTTTCGCCGCCGGATTCTGCGGGTAGCGATTCTGCCAATCTTTAATACCGGCCTTCAGCAGATCGGGATCCTGTTTGTTGTCCTGATAAACGCGCAGCAGATCCAACCAGCCCTGCAGTACATTCTCATTGGCGTTGATCACCAGACTGTTCATGTCCTGCGGTGTCAGCTGCAGCAGGGCCAGCCAGGTCTGGTCCAGATTGGTTTGGTGCGCTTTGCCGGTCACCAGCGGTTCTTGTGCGATGTAAGCGCGGATCAGCGGCAGAGAAGGTTTACCCTGATTGGCAGCGATCTGCGCCTGGTAGAAGCGCACCAGTTGGTTGGCCGACAACGAGCCGGTATCCAGATGGCTCAGGGTGGTGCGGGCAGCGACGTAGCTTTTGTTCGCCACCTGCAGCTCGGCGCTCAGTAACTGGCGCTCCACCAGTTGAACGCTGCTGAGGTTTTTCGGCAGCTGGTTCAGTTGTTCACTGGCCTGCGGCAGTTTCCCTTCGCGCAGTAACGCGCGAATAGCAAGTAATTGCCAGTCAGCCTTGTTATCATTGCTGCTTTGCTGTAGCTGCTGCAGATAGTAATCGGAACTGGCGCTCGCTTCGTCCTGTATATTAGCGGGCGGCGTCTGCGGGGCCTGACTCGGGCAACCTGCAAGGAAAAGGGCTGCCGCGATAACTGCGGTAAGTCGGACAGGCTTTGAACGCCCTGCTTTGGTACGAACGAATGTTGAGGAAAGCATACTGTATCCAGTGATGTTTTTTTCAAGATGCTTAATATTAAATCGGCAATCCGGATGAAACAATGAATCAACACCAACAATCAGTCATTTCTGCATCAACGCTGTATGTGGTGCCCACCCCAATCGGCAATTTAGGGGACATTACCCACCGTGCGTTAGAGGTACTGAAAAGCGTTGATCTGATTGCGGCGGAGGACACGCGCCACACCGGGTTGCTGTTGCAACACTTTGCGATTAGCGCGCGGTTGTTTGCGCTGCACGACCATAACGAACAGCAAAAGGCCGATCAACTGCTGGCTAAATTGCAGGAAGGCCAGAGCATTGCGCTGGTTTCCGACGCAGGTACGCCTTTGATTAACGATCCTGGCTATCACCTGGTACGCCGCTGCCGTGAAGCCGGTATCCGCGTGGTACCCTTGCCGGGCGCCTGTGCGGCAACCACCGCGCTGTGTGCTGCCGGTCTGGCTTCAGACCGCTTCTGTTACGAAGGGTTCCTTCCGGCGAAAACCAAGGGGCGTAAGGATACGCTGATGGCGCTGGCAGAGGAACCGCGCACGCTGATTTTCTACGAATCAACCCACCGTCTGCTGGAAAGTTTGCAGGACATGGTGACCGTGTGGGGGCCGCACCGTTACGTGGTGCTGGCGCGCGAACTGACCAAGACCTGGGAATCCATTACCGGTGCGCCGGTCGGCGAATTGCTGGCCTGGGTGCAGGAAGATGAAGTGCGTCGTCGCGGTGAGATGGTGTTGATCGTTGAAGGCCACAAAGTACAGGAAGATGCACTGCCGCTGGAGGCGTTGCGGACGCTGGCGCTGTTGCAAAAAGAATTGCCGTTGAAAAAGGCGGCGGCGCTGGCGGCGGAGATCCACGGCGTGAAGAAAAATGCGTTGTATAAACACGCATTGGAGCAACAAGAACAGTAAAGCGGTTGACCTGCCGTGAGCGCAACGCTACTATCCGCGCCGGAGTTGACCAGACAGTCGCCGCTTCACTGCCGTCCCTTTCGGGGGAGACAGGTGGAGGGGAGGAAAGTCCGGGCTCCATAGGGCAGGGTGCCAGGTAACGCCTGGGAGGCGCAAGCCTACGACTAGTGCAACAGAGAGCAAACCGCCGATGGCCCGCGCAAGCGGGATCAGGTAAGGGTGAAAGGGTGCGGTAAGAGCGCACCGCGCGACTGGCAACAGTTCGTGGCACGGTAAACTCCACCCGGAGCAAGGCCAAATAGGGGTTCACATGGTACGGCCCGTACTGAACCCGGGTAGGCTGCTTGAGCCAGTGAGCGATTGCTGGCCTAGAGGAATGACTGTCCACGACAGAACCCGGCTTACCGGTCAGCTCCCTCTATAAAGAAAACCCCGCGTGACGCAAGTTACGCGGGGTTTTTTCCTTTCAGGATGTGACTCACACCGGCAAGTCGATCAGCAGCGCACGCAGCGGCGTGGCGGCGCGTATCGTCAGGCGGTTTTCATCATGGATAAATGCGCCGTCACCGCACGTCAGGTTCTGGCTGTCCTGATGGTTGCCTTGGGCTTCAATGGTACCGTGGATCGACTGCAAGTAAGCACGGGGCCCATTCAATGCCAACGTCTGCTGCTCGCCTTCCTGTAAATCCAGGTGATGGATCCACACCTGTTGTCGCAGTTGCAGGCTACCCTGAGCGCCGTCCGGCGATGCCAGTAGCGTCACACCCTTCGCTGGCAGCGTCAGGCGCTGCACTCGTTCGTTATTGGTGTCTGGACAGGCATCCAACCACAGTTGCAGACGGGTTAGCGGCGTATCGCTGCTGGCGTTTTGTTCGCTGTAACTCATCCCTGGCTGGGTGGCCAGCAGCAAAGCCTCACCGGCCTTGGCGCTCATCGAGTTACCGTCGCTGTCGCGATATTCGGCCTGGCCCTGCAGGATCAAATTCAGAATGTCCACGCTCGGATAAGTACGCGGCTGCAAGGCTGCGCCCGGCGCCAGGACTTCCTGATTGAGCACCCGCAGCGAGGCGTAACCCATCAGCTTGGGATCGAAGTAATGTCCAAAAGAAAAGGTGTAGCGAGCCTGCAGCCAACCAAAGTCAGCTTGCCCGCATTGTTTTGCTGTTCTGCATGTAATCATGGCAATTGGCTCTCTAAATTCATTATCTAGATGGTAAGCATCTGGACGCCGGATTGTTAGCCAGTTAATCTGGTCGGCATATTCAAATTTCCTGACAGAGAGATTCGATGGCCAGAGATCGGGCGTTAACGCTTGAAGCGTTAAGGGTTATGGATGCGATCGACCGACGTGGCAGCTTTGCTGCGGCAGCCGATGAGTTGGGGCGTGTGCCTTCGGCGCTCAGCTACACCATGCAAAAATTGGAAGAAGAATTGGACGTGGTGCTGTTCGACCGCTCCGGCCACCGCACCAAATTCACCAACGTCGGCCGCATGCTGCTGGATCGTGGACGGGTGCTGCTGGAGGCGGCGGATAAGTTGACCACCGACGCCGAGGCCCTGGCGCGCGGCTGGGAAACCCATCTGACTATCGTCAGCGAGGCCTTGTCGCCGCCAAGCAAGCTGTTTCCGCTGGTTGATAAGCTGGCGCTCAAAGCCAATACCCAGGTGTCTATCTTCACTGAGGTGCTGGCTGGAGCCTGGGAGCGGCTGGAGCAGGGGCGCGCCGATATCGTTATCGCCCCGGACATGCATTTTCGCGCCTCGTCAGAAATCAACACGCGCAAACTGTACAAAGTGACGAGCATGTATGTGGCCGCGCCGGACCATCCGATCCATCTGGAGCCAGAGCCGTTGGCTGAGGCCACGCGGGTGAAATACCGTGGTATTGCGGTAGCCGATACCGCCAGGGAGCGTCCGGTATTGACCGTACAATTGCTGGATAAGCAGCAGCGCCTGACGGTGAGCACCATTGAAGATAAACGTCTGGCTCTGTTGGCCGGTCTGGGCGTGGCGACCATGCCTTACCCGATGGTCGAGAAAGATATCGAAGAAGGGCGCTTGCGGGTGGTGGGGCCGGAATACAGCCGTGAAGTTGACATTATCATGGCCTGGCGGCGCGACAGCATGGGTGAGGCGAAAGCCTGGTTCCTGCGCGAGATCCCAAGGCTGTTCACCCAGTTGGAGCGTCAGTAAGCGCTCCCCCTTGCCGCAGGCAAAGGGGAGCTTGCCGTTAACCGAAACGCGTGTCGCGACCGTGTGGTTCGTCGAGATCCTGCGCCGGCCCAATCGAAATGATGCCGTGCGGATTGATGGTGGCGTGGCTGCGATAATAGTGATTGCGGATGTGCGGCAAACTGACCGTTTCGGCAATGCCTGGCATCTGGTAGATATCACGCAGGAAGCCGTACAGGTTGAGGTAATCGCTGATGCGGTGTTTGTCGCACTTAAAGTGGGTAACATACACCGGATCGAAGCGTATCAACGTGGTCCACAGGCGCAGGTCAGCCTCAGTCAGGCGATCGCCCGTCAGATAACGCTGTTGTCCCAGAATTTGCTCCAGCCGTGCCAGGGCGTCGAATACCCCGTGTACCGCTTCGTCATAGGCCTCCTGGCTGGTGGCAAAACCGGCCTTATACACTCCGTTGTTCACCAGGTCGTAAATCCAGCCGTTCAGCTCATCAATTTTCCCGCGTAGCTCTGCAGGATAATAATCGCCGGCGCGTGCGCCAACGCCATCGAATGCGCTGTTGAACATGCGAATGATATCGGCGGATTCATTGCTGACGATGGTTTGCTGCTGCTTGTCCCACAGCACCGGAACAGTCACACGACCGGTGTAGTGCGGGTCGGCGCGCAGGTAAAGCTGGTAGAGGAAATCTGAGTGATAGAGATCATCGCCGGTCGCTTCAGGGAAATCGGTGCCGAAGGTCCAGCCGTTTTCCAGCATCAGCGGATGTACCACCGAAACAGGAATGATCTGCTCCAGCCCTTTCAATTTACGCATCAGCAGAGTGCGGTGCGCCCAAGGGCAGGCAAGTGAAACGTACAGGTGATAACGATCTTTCTCCGCTTTAAAACCTCCGACGCCGTGTTCGCCCGGCTGGCCGTCGGCGGTCACCCAGTTGCGGAACTGAGAGGTTGAGCGTTTGAAACGGCCTCCGGTAGATGAGGTGTCATACCAGATGTCTTGCCAAACGCCATCGACGAGTTGTCCCATGGGAATCTCCTTCGTGTCCGAGTGAAAAAGCAGAAGGGCCCGCTTACCGGGCCCCGTGTCGCTATTAAAAACTTACCACTTCTTGTTCAGCAAACGGTCGATACTGAAACCGCCCGGGCCGGCAACAGCCAGTACCAGGAAGCCGCCGGCGATGGCCAGGTTCTTCATGAACATCAGCTGGTTTACGCCTTCCGCAAAGTTAGTATGGAACAATAACGCGGTCAGCACAGTAAAACCGGCGGTGAACAGCGCTACGGTACGAGTCAGGAAACCGAACATGATTGCCAGACCGCCGCCAAATTCCAGCAGGATGGTCAGCGGCAACAAGAAGCCAGGCACGCCCATTGATTGCATGTACTGTTGGGTTCCGGCATAGGCATCGCCCATTTTGCCGTAGCCTGCCACGATAAACAGGATTGTCATCAAAATACGCGCAACCAGCAAACCTGTATCTTCTAATTTTTTCATCATTTACTCCAAAGTGATTTTTGTTTGCCAGTCTTGGCGTTTTCATGTCGGTGGGCGGTATGCCGGGTATTTAGCCCCGTGCGGCCCGTCTCGTGTCGATGGAGTGAATGTTAATCGGGAAGCGTACGCTTTGTTAGCAAGTAAAACTGTCGTATTTTTTCAAAAAAACTGAATCTTTAGCCTGCTAACAAAGAGAGGGGAATCAGAATGTTGCCCAGCCTTCACCGACAGAAACGGGAATTTTCTGCGAAAAGGCGGGCTTAACAACGGAAGAATTGAAGGAACTGCGAAAGGTTATTTGTTGGAAAAGGTTTTCTGGATCAAACGGATAGTGCCAAAGACACCAAAAGCGCGACGAGACCAGCGAATCAGCTTGCTCGGATGGCGTATACCGTAGATGGCCATCACGCTGGAGCCGACCACCAGGTATTTACGCAAGCCGAAAACCGTTTGCCAGCCGCGATCGATACGCTCGGTCTTTTCCAACCACAGGGTTTTGTTTTCCGCAAGATCCAGCCTTTGCTGCTGGATCTTGCGGATGAGCTTCTCTTTTCTCCATTCCAGATAGCGGCGACGATTCATTTTTCGTCCTCCAGCTCGGAACGGTCGATCTCCAACTGTTTGCGCGTGGCGCCCAACAACGTGGAGCGTCGAGCCTTGACCAGTGTCCAAATGGCACCGAACACGGCCAGGAACAGCAGCACCCCGGTAGTGGCCCCTAACGCCATCAGGCGGTAGATAGGATCGATGGCCCAGAAAATCAGGATCAACAGGCTCATCAGGCCAAATGCGGTGAACAACAGCGTCATGCCGGCCATGATCAGCAACTGAATGAGGTTGGCTTTCTCCTCTTCCAACTCGACCACTGCCAGACGGACACGGGTCTCCACCATACCGACCAGAATAGTAATGATGCGCTGGGCGACATCCAGGACCCCCTTGGCGGGGCCCTGTGCACGAACTTGCGGTTGTTGTTCAGCCATAATTAGCGGCGAGCTAACAGAACGCCCAGAACCACACCGACAGCGGCGCCGATACCGATACCAGTCCACGGATTATCACGAACATATTCGTCCGCCTGGCCGGCGATCTGTTTGGTTTGAGAAGCCAGTTTGTCCCCGGCATCGCTCAGGCGAGCACGGGTATCCTTCAGCGCGCCTTCAGCTTTGGAGCGCAGCTTTTCCAGTTCGGCTTTTGGCTTATCGGTGGAAGAGTTCAACACTTCTTCCAGCGTATCGGCTAAGGATTTAAGTTCAGCGCGTAAGTTTTCTGCATTTGAATCATGTGCCATGTGATAATTCCTTAACGTTAACTGAGACAGACTTTTAACATAGCGGATTTTTTCGCCGGAGCAAAGGGGCGATGAGTAGTTGATATCACTAAGCATCCATTTCAAATACGGTAAAAATCCCGCATGGTGCGGCTCTCAGCGATAAATCCGCTAGTGTAAAAAAATTATTCCGCTTGGGCTTGCTTAAGCTCGGCTTGAGCTTCAGTCAGCTTTTTCTGTTTCTTGGCAATTTTATCCAGATTGCCGGCCTGCTGAGCTTCTTTCAGCTCCTGCTGACGTTCGGCTACCTTGCTTTGTTTCTCATCGATTTTTTTCTGGCGATCGGCCTGCAGGCCGGCTTCGGTGCAATGCGTTTGCACTTCGCTCAGTGCCGTTTTCAGCCCAGCAACACGGTGAGTGTTGCCATGCTGGGTGGCGTAATCGATCTGTTTTTGAATCTCTTGTGCTTTGGCTGCACAACCGCCCTCAGCCGCAAACGACAGGGCCGGGAAGACGAAGAATGGGAGAGCCAGTAACATCGATTGGCGTAATTTCATGCTATCAATTCCTTGTTAATGGGAGGCGCTAGAACGCATCCACTGTTCCTGACTGCCAACAGGGGCAGTGCGACAGGAGTCTTACGTGGCTGACTGACGCTAACTTTGAGCATAGCCATAAATCGTGAAGACCCCAAAGAATCCGCCACAGTTCGGTGGTGATTGATGCTTAATTGAACAGGGCGGTGTTATGAAAGGAAACCCTTTCATATGAAAGGGTATTATCCCAGATTAAGGGGAGAGCGTGCAAATTCACGTACCCAATGGGTAGGTACTGGGGATTCGCTCAGGGCAATGATGTACCCCGGCGGCAGAATAGTTTGCAAGGCCTCGCGCGCCAGCAACTGCTGTTCCGGCGAGTCCAGGCGGATCACCAGACCGTCGCCTTCCGGAGTAATGCTTTTGATGCGAATACCGCGTTGATCCAGCCGTTGATAGACATAAAAACCGTCAGGCAGCGAAAGACCTTGCTGCCCTGCGCGAATGCGTAGCTCGCTCTCGGTGCGCACCATGCAGGGCACCAACAGCGTGGCGAGTGCCAGCAAAGCGAGCGCAATCAGCAAAACATATTGCCAGCGCGGGCGCTTGATCATCACGCCCCTTTCCCCTGGTCCTGGCTGTCGGCGCGTTTCTTGCGCCACAAGACGATCAGCGAGCCGACTAACCCGACGACCAGCAGCACCAGCGGCAACAGCATCAGGCAGAACATCAGCTGGTCTTCATACTTACGAAATACCGGAGTTTTTCCCAGCGCAAAGCCCAGTGAGGTGAGGATCACGACCCACAGCAGGCCGCTCATCCAGTTAAAGAACTGGAAGCGGGCATTGCTCAGGCCAGACAGGCCGGCAATGGTCGGCAGCAGGGTGCGGACAAACGCCAGGAAACGACCGACCAGCAGGGCGGAAAGCCCGTGGCGGTGGAACAACTGGTGTGCCCGTTGATGATAGTGAGCCGGCAGATGCGACAGCCAGCCCTGTACCGTTCGGGTATTGCCGAGCCACTTGCCCTGTATGTAGCTGACCCAGCACCCCAGGCTGGCGGCGACGGTCAGGATCAGGATGGTGAGCGGGAAATTCATGGTGCCTTTGGCGATCAGGACGCCGACCAGGATCAACAGGCTATCCCCTGGCAGAAAGGCTGCCGGCAGCAGACCGTTTTCCAAAAACAGGATCATAAACAGCAGCACGTAGAGGGTCCAGACCAGCGAAGGGTTCGCCAGCGTCTCAAAATCCTGCTGCCATAAGGCATGTAACAGTTCTTTAATGATGTCCATCCGGTGTTCCTAAAACGTCATTGTTTATTTTATTTCAGCGGCTGATCGAGTGTGGGCCGAAAGCGCGCGGGCGATGCTGGCTGCTGATAATGATGAAACGGCGTTGCTTTTTAGTAGATTCTAGTCGGTGCGACACCGGTCATGAGTGGTAAGTCAGCGTGCCACGGTAAAGCATATTACTTTCTTTCCAGCCGCCTAGCCTGTTTTGCTGCTGCGGGGTGTGCAGCGTCCAGTTGACCTGGGCAAGCCGGTTGAGCGCAGGTGAGTTCTGGCGCGGGAGTTTGGTGCGGTGGCCCAGCTCTGCGGCCAGGGTATAGACCGGCGGTAATTGGGCGCAGGTCGACAGCGAGCCGGAGAAGGAATGCAACCGCGGCAATAACAACGGCAATTTACCCGGCTTTTTTCGCTGCAGCTCTGCCGGTGACCGATAAACCTGGTCGTAAGGGGAAAGCAGCGGATCGGAGAGCGAGGGTAAACTGCTCAGCGATGTAGGGGTTGCTTTGGAAGGTGCCGCGCATAGCTTTTGGCCGGAGACCGAACCGGTCCAGCAAAAAAGAGCAATAAGCATGGCAAACAACCAGCGCATGTATTCGCGTCCCGCCCCGTAGCAGAGGGTAAAAAAGTGGCTCAACTTTACCAAAATAGCACGATTGGCAACAGGGAAATCTACGTTGCCAGCGGTGAAATACTACACGGCAAATCGCCGTTCAGGCATCGATTCAGCGGATTTTACAATACCTGACATAACCCGACGATTTTTGACCGCCTGGGCTATTTATTTTCGGCGGCTACGCCATCGAGATGCACTACCGGATTATCGGCGAACAGGTAGCGGTCGGCATTATATTCAAAATCGTCGCTGGTGGCGTTGAACAGCATCTGCTTGGTGTTTTCCAGGTGCTGCCACATGGCCAACTTGGCGGCGTAAGGATCTTTACGTATCAATGCTTTGAGGATCTGATCGTGGTCGTCGCACCAGCTGGCGATGGAGCGATCGTCGATATGCTCATGCAGCTTGATCCAATAAGGGTTATTTACCCGTTGAACCCACATTTTTTCCACGATGGTGGCCATGGCGGTGTTCTGAGTGGCCAGCGCCACCTGCACGTGGAATTTCAGATCCCACTGCGAGTCGCGGAAGCGATCTTCCTTGCGCGCCTGTTCCTGGATCTCCATCAGTTGGACGATGTCCTGCTTGGTAACCTGGGTCGCGGCGAATTCGGCGATGTTGCTCTCAATCAGTTGGCGTGCCTGCAGCAGCTCGAACGGCCCGGCGGTGGCAAATTCAATGCTGTCGCCCGGCACTACCAGATGCTTTTGCTGGTTGGACATCACGTGGATCCCGGAGCCTTTGCGTACGTCGACGTAGCCTTCCACTTCCAGCATGATGATCGCTTCGCGCACCACGGTACGGCTGACGTTCATCTCTTCGGCAATGTAGCGCTCGGCCGGCAGCTTATCGCCCACCGGGTATCGGCCGCTTTCGATACGCTGTTTAAGCTCGGCGGCCAGTTGCTGATACAGGCGTCTGGTTTCAGTGAATTCCATAGTGAATGCTCTTTGGATAGGGAGGGGCGCATGGCCATGGATTTGTTATACCACTTATCCGGCAGAGCTGCCAGTGGACTCCGGGGAGTGCCCGGCGCGATGGCCGGGCTGCGGGGTTAATGGCGCGCGGGGGAGGGGTCCAATACTGCCTCTTCGGATTGCGTAGCGGGGCGATTTTGCAGGACGGTCCAGATAACGATGGCGCCGAGAATATCGAATACCGACAGTGCGGCAAACAGTGGGCTGAAGCCCAGTGTGTCCGCCAGGGCGCCGACCACCAGGGCAAACAGGGTACTGGCGGTCCAGGCCGCCATGCCGGTCAGGCCGTTGGCGGTGGCCACCTCGTTGCGACCGAAGACGTCAGAAGACAGGGTAATCAGTGCACCAGACAGCGCCTGATGGGCAAAGCCACCGACGCACAGCAGCGCGATAGCCGCATAGGGGCTGGTAAACAGGCCTATCATGCCAGGGCCAATCATCAGCACAGCACCCAAGGTAACCACCAGCTTACGTGAAACAATCAGGTTCACTTTAAAGTGTTTCTGGAAAAACGGTGGCAGGTAACCGCCGACGATACAGCCCAGATCGGCGAACAGCATCGGCATCCAGGCGAACATGGCGATCTCTTTCAGGTTGAAGCCGTAGGCTTTGAACATGAATAACGGGATCCAGGCATTGAAGGTGCCCCAGGCCGGTTCTGCCAGAAAGCGCGGCAGCGCGATGCCCCAGAACTGGCGGTTGCGAACAATCTGCCAGGCGGACATTTTCTTGGCGTTGCCGGTTTGGTGCTGTGCTTCCTGCCCACCCAGAATGTACTCGCGCTCTTCGTCGCTGAGTTTCTTCTGGTCTTTCGGGTGCTTATAGAAAATCAGCCAGCAGACAGCCCAGATCAGGCTCAGCACGCCGGTGATGATGAACGCCATTTCCCAACTGTGCGCGACGATTGCCCAGACCACCAGCGGCGGCGCCAGCATGCCGCCTATCGACGAGCCGACGTTGAAGTAACCCACGGCGATGGAACGTTCTTTGGCCGGGAACCACTCACTGCTGGCCTTCAGCCCGGCGGGGATCATTGCCGCCTCCGCCATGCCCACAGCCCCGCGCGCCAATGCCAGCCCGCCCCAACTGTTGGCCAGAGCCGTGCCCATGCAAAACAGCGCCCACAGGATGGCGAACATGGCGTATCCGACCTTGGTACCCAAGACGTCCAGCACATATCCCGCCACCGGTTGCATCAGGGTATAGCAGGCAGAATAGGCCGCAACGATGTAAGAATACTGCTGCGTGGTGATGTGTAAGGTGTCTTCCAGCGTGGGCGCGGCGACGGCGATGGCGTTACGCGTCAGGTAACCCAGCACGGTGCCGATGGTCACCAGTCCGATCATGTACCAGCGTAACCCTTTAATTTTACGCATCCGAAATATCTCCCAGTCTTGAATTGGCGGCGCCCTGTCGGCGACAGCGTTTTAAGGGGTTATCCCTTTATCGTTGATTTGCGCCGGCCTGTTCATTACCGGCGTATTCCCGCCGCAAGCACGACTGGGTGGCGAGACAATAACTTGTCATACAGATTTAAAAGTTGAGTGATATCACAAAAGCCATTTTTCAATTCGGCAATACTGTTTGCCGCATGATTGGGTTGTTTTGGCGCTATCTGACCGCAAAAATGCCGGTAAACGGCCTTTTCTGGGTCATGGCAGCCTGGCTGAAGGCGATATTTTGCTGGACGCCCAATAAAATTGGTGTGATAACTTTGTCGCATTGAACACTGTGTCGAACGGCAAGCAAGGTGAGGAGCCAGCTATGGCGACGTTTTTAAACGAAGATTTCTTGCTGGGCAGCGAATTCGCCCGGCGTTTGTATCATGACTATGCGGCGGAGCAACCGATCTTTGACTATCACTGTCATCTGCCGCCGGAACAGATCGCCGAGAACACCCGTTTTAAAAATTTATACGAAATCTGGCTTAAGGGTGACCACTACAAATGGCGGGCGATGCGCACCAACGGGGTGGCAGAACGGCTGTGTACCGGCGATGCCGGCGATCGTGAAAAATTCGATGCCTGGGCTGCCACCGTACCGCATACCCTGGGTAACCCACTTTATCACTGGACCCACCTGGAGCTGCGTCGTCCGTTCGGTATCACCGACACGCTGCTTTCCCCGGCGACGGCGGACGATATCTGGCAGCGCGGCAATGCCCTGTTGGCGCAGGACGATTTCAGGGCGCGCGGCATCATGCAGCAGATGAATGTGAAGATGGTCGGCACCACTGACGATCCTGTCGACGATCTGCGCCACCATAAAGCCATTGCCGCCGACAGCAGTTTCGATATCAAGGTGTTGCCAAGCTGGCGACCGGACAAGGCGTTTAATATCGATGCGCCGGGCTTCAATGACTATCTGCAAAAGCTGGAAGCGGCAGCCGATATTCATATCGGTCGATTCAGCGCGCTGTGTGACGCGTTGAAAAAGCGCATGGATCATTTTGCTGCCCATGGCTGCAAGGTGGCTGACCATGCGTTGGACGTGGTGGTTTATGGAGAGGCGGATGAAGCTGCACTGGATGCGATTTTAACGGCGCGCCTGAGCGGCAAGCTACCTGCGCCAGAGCAGAGTGCCCAATTCAAAAGTGCGGTGCTGCTGTTCCTGGCGGCAGAATATCAACGCCGTGAATGGGTGCAGCAATATCACATCGGCGCGCTGCGCAATAATAACAGCCGCATGCTGGCCAGCGTCGGCCCGGATATCGGCTTTGATTCGATAAATGACCGACCGCTGGCGGAGCCACTTTCACGCCTGCTGGATGCCCAGGCGCGTCAGGGGGGCCTGCCGAAGACCATCCTGTACTGCCTCAACCCGCGTGACAATGAAGTGATCGCCACCATGGTCGGTAACTTCCAGGGAGAGGGTACGCCGGGCAAGATGCAGTTCGGTTCCGGCTGGTGGTTCAACGATCAGAAAGACGGCATGCAACGTCAGATGACGCAATTGGCGCAGCTCGGCTTGTTGAGCCGCTTTGTCGGTATGCTGACCGACAGTCGTAGCTTCCTGTCTTATACCCGCCATGAATACTTCCGCCGCATCCTTTGCCAGATGATGGGACGTTGGGTGGCAGACGGCGAGGCACCGGCAGATATCGCGCTGCTGGGCGAGATGGTGAAAAACATCTGCTTCGACAATGCCAAGAACTATTTCGCCATTGAACTGGCGTAGCCGCTGCCCGAGGTGGGTTTATGCAAAGCATGGTAAAAATTCATTCGCTGGATAATGTCGCGGTGGCACTGCGCGATCTGGCGGCCGATGAAACATTGATGCTGGACGGCACGGCAATTCGACTTGCGCAGCCGGTAGCGCGCGGGCATAAGTTTGCGCTACGGCCGATTGCCGCCGGTGAGGCAATCATCAAATATGGTCTGCCGATCGGCCATGCGCTGGAGACGATTGCTTCCGGTGTACATATTCACTCGCAAAATGCCAAAACCAACCTGAGTGACCTGGACAGCTATCAGTATCAGCCGCAATTTCCCGTATTACCGCCGCAGGCTGCGGATCGGGAAGTGCAGCTTTATCGCCGCAGCAGCGGGGAAGTGGGGATCCGCAACGAGCTGTGGATCATACCGACCGTTGGCTGTGTCAACGGCATTGCCCGACAGATCCAGCAGCGCTTTTTGAAGGAAACCCAGGATGCGCAGGAGATCGACGGCGTGCACCTGTTCAGTCATCCGTTTGGCTGCTCCCAACTGGGGCAAGATCATGAGAACACCCGCACTATGCTGCAAAACATGGTGCGCCATCCCAATGCCGGCGCGGTGTTGGTGATTGGCTTGGGGTGCGAGAATAATCAGGTGGATGTTTTCCGCAGTACCCTGGGTGCGGTTGATGATCAGCGGGTGCGCTTTATGGTCTGTCAGCAACAGGACGATGAGGTAGAGGCTGGGTTGGAACAGCTACATGCGCTGTACCAGGTGATGCGCGATGATCGCCGTCAACCGGGCAAGCTGAGTGAATTGAAATTCGGGCTGGAGTGCGGCGGGTCTGACGGGCTGTCCGGCATCACCGCCAATCCGCTGCTGGGGCGTTTTTCCGACTATCTGATTGCTAACGGCGGCACGACGGTACTGACCGAAGTGCCGGAGATGTTTGGCGCCGAAAGGATCCTGATGAGCCGCTGTCGCGATCGTGCGACGTTCGACAAGACCGTCAGCATGGTTAACGACTTTAAACAGTATTTTATTGCCCATAACCAGCCGATTTATGAAAACCCTTCGCCGGGCAACAAAGCTGGCGGGATCACCACGCTGGAGGAGAAATCGCTCGGCTGCACGCAGAAAGCCGGGCACAGCCAGGTGGTGGACGTGCTCAAATATGGCGAACGGCTGCGGCAACCCGGTTTAAACCTGCTGAGTGCGCCAGGCAATGACGCGGTAGCGACCAGCGCGCTGGCTGGCGCCGGCTGCCATATGGTGTTGTTCAGCACCGGGCGCGGTACGCCCTATGGCGGTTTCGTACCGACGGTGAAGCTGGCGACCAACAGCGAACTGGCGGCGAAGAAGCCGCACTGGATCGACTTCGATGCCGGTCGACTGATCCACGGCACCCCGATGGAAAGTCTGCTGGAGCAGTTTGTCGATCTGATTGTGGCGATTGCCAATGGTCAGCCAGCACGCAACGAAACCAATGATTTCCGTGAGTTGGCGATTTTTAAGAGTGGAGTGACATTGTAAGGCGACAGTCGTAAAAAAGGCGCCCGATCACGAGCGCCTTCTGGAACATTTTGGGGATTAACGCACTTTCAGCGGGTCTTCATCCGCTAAACGCTGATCTTCCGCCTGACAGGCAGCTGCGGTGAACAGCACGTCGGTCGAGGAGTTCAGCGCGGTTTCGGCGGAGTCTTGCAGTACGCCGATGATAAAGCCGACTGCCACCACCTGCATTGCCACGTCGTTCGGAATGCCGAACATGTTGCAGGCTAATGGGATCAGCAGCAGTGAACCGCCTGCCACGCCGGAAGCGCCGCAGGCACAGATAGCCGCGACGACGCTGAGCAGCAACGCCGTGGGCACATCAACCGGGATCCCCAGAGTATGCACCGCCGCCAGCGTCAGCACGGTAATGGTGATGGCGGCGCCAGCCATGTTGATGGTGGCACCCAGCGGGATGGAAACCGAATAGGTGTCTTCGTTCAGATTCAGCTTTTTGCACAGCTCCATATTCACCGGGATGTTGGCGGCTGAGCTGCGGGTGAAGAAGGCGGTCACGCCGCTTTCGCGCAGGCAGGCAAACACCAGCGGATAAGGGTTGCGACGGATTTTCCAGTAAACGATCAGCGGGTTCAGCACCAGCGCCACCAACAGCATACAGCCGATCAGCACCACCAGCAGTTGCGCATAGCCCCAAAGCGCCCCGAAACCGGTATCCGCCAGCGTCGAGGCCACCAGACCGAAAATACCGAGTGGAGCGCAGCGGATCACCGCGCGTACCACCAGGGTGACCGCATGTGACATATCGTTAATCAGCGATTTGGTGGTTTCAGAGGCGTGGCGCAGCGCCAGCCCCAGGCCCACGGCCCAGGCCAGAATGCCGATATAGTTGGCGTTAATCAGCGCATGGAACGGGTTGGCGACCACGCTCATCAGCAGGCCTTTCAGCACCTCAATAATGCCGCCCGGCGGGTTGATATCCGCATTGCCGGTCACCAGCGCCAGGTTGGACGGGAACATAAAGCTGACCACCACCGCCACCAACGCCGCGGCGAAGGTCCCCAGCAGGTAGAGGAACAGGATCGGGCGGATATTGGTTTTTTGCCCGTGCTTGTGGTTGGCGATTGAGGCCATGACCAACACCAGCACCAATACCGGCGCTACCGCTTTTAGTGCCCCGACGAACAGGGCGCCAAGCAGGCCCACCGCAGAAGCTGCTGCCGGTGAGATTAACGCCACGATAATCCCGGCCACCAGGCCGATCATGATTTGTTTAACCAGGCTGCCCTGTACGATCCTGTGTAGTAAGTTTTGCATAATGCTTTTTCCCGATGATGTTGCGTACAGACTTTGTCACCTCGGTGGGAACGCCACCGGACAACTTTATAGGGATCTGTAACCAAGTGTGTTTGCCGAATCAGTATTCAGTAAAGCCTGGGTATTGGAAAGGGGAGAGGGTGAAATTCTGAGCGCGGATCAACTCTTTATAACATACTGATTACATTTGTGTGATCGCAATAACATTTGGCGTTTGGGGGGAATTGCCAAACAATCGCGGGGCGGCAAGCCGCCCCGACTAACAGATTATGGTGCTTTATGATTGGCCAGACGGTCGTTACGACGGTTAACCCAGGCGTTGATCACCAACGTTAACGTCAGGATACCGGCCACCACGCCGAGCGAAACGCCGATCGGGATATGGAAGAAGTCGATAATCAACATCTTGACGCCGATAAACATCAGGATAATCGACAGGCCGTATTTCAGCATCGAGAAACGCTCAGCCACGTTAGCCAGCAAGAAGTACATGGCGCGCAGGCCCATGATGGCGAACAGGTTAGAGGTCAGAACGATAAACGGATCCGTGGTCACGGCGAAAATTGCCGGGATGCTATCGACCGCAAAGATCACGTCACTCAGTTCCACCAGGATTAGCACCAGCACCAGCGGCGTAGCGAACAGCAGGCCGTTGCGGCGCACGAAGAAACGTTCACCTTCCAGGTTGTCGGTCATACGCAGGTGGCTGCGCAGCCATTTCACCAGCGGCTTGTCACCAATCGCCGAGTCATCTTCTTTTGCCAGCGCCATCTTGATACCGGTAAACAACAGAAACGCACCGAACAGGTACAGCAACCACTGGAACTGGGTCACCAGCCAGCTGCCGGCGAAAATCATGATAGTACGCAGCACGATCGCGCCCAGTACGCCAAAGATCAGCACACGGCGCTGCAGGTTGGCCGGAACGGCAAAGTAACTGAACAGCATCAGCCAGACGAAGACGTTATCGACCGCCAGCGCTTTTTCGATCAGATAACCGGTGAGGAAGGCCAACGCCTGGGTGTCGGCGACGGCGCGCCCGGCGGTTTGGTTCAGGTAGTACCAGAAGCCCAGGTTGAACAGCAAAGAGAGGCTGACCCACACCAGCGACCAACTGGCGGCCTGCTTGAGCGTCATGGTGTGTGCGCCTTTGCGGCCTTGCAGCAGTAAGTCGATTGCGAGCATCACAACTATGATGGCGGCAAAGCTGCCCCATAACCAAGGTGTGCCAACGGTATTCATCATCAGAGGTATCCTTCAAAAACAAAAACGGCCAACGTCGGAAGACGCTAGCCGCTCTTATGAACGCTGCAAGCAAACCTCGCCTTCCGGCAAGGTCTCACTTACAACGTTGATGAAGGTGCACTGATCGTGCCCGTTACATCATGTTGCCCGGTAACCGGATGCTTGCGCATCGTAATGACGATTGACCGGCAATGAAGTTACTCCCCTTTGCACGGCAGAAAGTAATGCAAAATATGTCAGCGGTCAACGTTTATTAAGTTACCCGGCCAGGGCTTTTTGCGCGCCGAGGCTGACGACAAATCCCTGCAGCAGCAGCCGACTGAACGGCGTATCGCTAACCTGCTGTTGCTTAAGCTGATACGCTGCCTGCTGCTCTGGATACAGCTCACCGAGCCAGCTCAGATACTGGTGCATCACCGCGCCGTTAAATTCCGGATGGAACTGGGTCGTCAGCACGCGATCGCCATAACTGAGGATCTGATAGGCATCCTGTTGCGACCGGGCCAGCGGCACTGCGCCGGCGGGGGGCGTCAACACGCTCTGCGAGTGGATCAGATTGGCCTTGAAGCGCGGCGGTAACATCGCCATTCGCCGGTCGTTGGCGGCGGCGGGCAGCAATTCGACGTCCAATGTACCGACTTCCATACCCTGCGGGTGATAACCGACTTCACCGCCAAGCGCATAGGCCAATAGCTGGTGCCCGTAGCAGGCACCGAAGATCGGCAGTTGGATCTGCATCGCCTGGCGCAGCCACTCGGCGGCTTGCTCGCTCCACGGCAGCCGTTCGGTCACCATCGCCGGTGAACCGGTGATCACCACGCCGGCGTAATTTTGCGGCGGCAGCGGCTGCTCGCCTGCGGGAAGGTGCACGATCTGCACGCGATCGGCATCAATGTTCCCCTGTTGCAAGAACATGCCGTCGAAGTTGGCCTTTTCCCGACGGATAACCTCTGGGGCATCGCCGGTTTGCATCAGTAATAAGGGTTTCATGTCACTCTCCGTCGGCAGGGAAGACCACGCCGGTCTGGCGGCGAATTTCGGTCAGCAGGCGGGCGATAATCAGCGAATTCTCCAGTCCCGGGTGTTCCACCTGCCGTTTTTCCACCAGATCGGCGAACACCTGTGCTTCATACAGCATGGTATTGATGTGCTGAGGACGGGTCAGATCCTGACGATGGCCGCCGCGTGGGGTCAGCACCACGCCCTGACACTCAGAAATTTTCTCAATCACCAGCGTTCCTTCTTCGCCCTGGATCTCACTGGGAATGTCCGAGTTGCTGACCTTGGAGTGGGAGAGGGTGACGTCGAAATCGCCGTAGTTGAGGCAAGCGGTACCGTGGGCATCCACACCGGTATCCAGCAGCGCCGCGCTGGCAATCACCGATTTCGGTTCGCCGAACAGGGTTACGGCGCTGGCCAGGCAGTAATAGCCAATGTCCATGATTGAACCGTTGGAAAACTGCGGATTGAAGGTGTTCGGATTCTCGCCGGCCAGATAGCGCGGGTAGCGTGACGAGTATTGGCAGTAGTTGAGGAAGGCTTTGCGCAACCTGCCGATTTGCGGCAACGCCTGTTGCAGGGCCAGGAAATTCGGCAGATGAGCGCTTTTGAAAGCTTCGAACAGCACCACCTGATTTTCACGCGCGCAGGCTACCAGCTTTTCGGCTTCACGCAGGTTGGACACCAGCGGCTTTTCGCAAATCACATGCTTTTTATGGCTGAGGAACAGCAGCGATTGTTGGCAGTGAAGGGCGTTGGGGCTGGCGATGTAAACCGCATCGATGGCATCAGATTGGGCCAATGCTTCAAGGGAATCGAAAAACAGGCTGACGTGGTAGTTGGCGCCAAATTCCTGCGCTTTTTCCAGCCTGCGCGAATAGACGGCGGTCAATTTCAGCTTGCCGCTTTCGTGCGCGGCGTCGATAAAGCGTTCCGTAATCCAGTTGGTGCCCACAACGGCAAAGCGAATCATAGATATCTCCGGTTCCCAGGCGCTGTACCCTATGCGCTTCATGCGTCGCACAGGGTAGAAAGAATCAGATTATCACGGCATTTACAGAAGGCGAATCTCGCTATGCATACAGATCGCCAAACACGGAGAGGTGGGTCAGATACAGCCGGGTGTCGAACTCCAACTGATGGTAATTGGGTTCCATATGGCAGCACAGGCTGTAGAAGGCCTTGTTGTGGTCTTTCTCTTTCAGATGCGCCAACTCATGTACCACGATCATGCGCAAAAACGGCTCAGGCGCCAGCTTGAAGACCGTCGCCACGCGGATTTCCGCCTTGGCCTTCAGTTTGCCACCCTGCACGCGGGAAATGGCGGTGTGCATGCCCAGCGCGTGTTTCATCACCTGAATTTTACCGTCGTAAGCCACCTTGCTCAGCGGTTGAGCGTTGCGCAAATACTGGTTTTTCAGATCGACGGTAAACTGATAAAGCGACTTGTCGGTAGTGCAGTCATGCACTTGCGGATAGCGCTGCAACAGCACATCCCCCAGGCGTCGTTGGTCGATCAACTGCTGCACCTGGCTTTGCAGATGTTCAGGGTAGCCCTGCAGGTAGGTCAGTTCGATTTCACGCATGAGTAATATTACGCCCCAATATTTCCATAATCGGACGCAGACGCTCGCGCTGTACATTGGCCTGTCGGGCTTCCCAACGGTCGTGGGCCGCTTGCAGGTTTAGCCAGAAATCGGCGGTGGTTTCGAACAGATCGGCGAACAAGTTCGCTTCCGCAACGCTTAGACGACGATGTCCATTGCACAAGCGATTTACCGTGGCACGGGTGACACCCAAGACCTTTGCAAGATCCTCCTGCCCAATGCCCAGCGGTGTTAAATACTCCTCTTGCAGCACTTCCCCCACCGTAGTGGGTTTCCGGCTTGTAGTCTCTAACATAGGTTCTCCGTTGCTAGGTATCTTGGTGCGGATCCAAATAAATCTGCTCAGCCGCATCGTGGCGCCATTGAAACATTAATCGCCATTGAAGATTCACCCGCATGCTGGACCAGCCTTGAAAGGGGCCGGACAGACGTTTGTAATAATTACCGGTCGGGTTATGTAAATCACATTCTTTTTGCGCAGCAGCCAGCATATCGAGTTTTCTGGCCAGTTGGCGCTCAATGGTCGAGGGGATCAAACGATCGCGCCGACCCTCCCTATAGAATTGCGCCAGGTATCCGTCTCGGAACGATGAAATCATTTTCATCCCCATTCCATTGGGTGAATGAGTGTAACATTTAAAGTTACATCAAGTCAGATTAAAAATTGTCCAGTTCAGAATAAGCGGAATGAATGCTATAGCTTTGAGGAGTGAAAAGCGGGATTGGCTTTCCACGATGCGAGTTAATGCGCAATTTATCCGAAAAAACATTTTACTGCCGGACGTTTTTAGGGGATAAACAGCCCAAATTTTATCAGTCAGGAGGGGCAATGAGCCAACTCGATCTGGGAACACAGCAACTTGAGCTGGAACGTTATCCCCAACAGGAAGAATCCACCCAACTGCAGGCGTGGGAAGCGGCGGACGAATATCTGCTGCAACAGCTTGAAAATATAAACATTGGCGATCGTCCGGTGCTGATTTTCAACGACAACTTCGGCACGTTGGCCTGCGCATTGCACGCTTATCAGCCTTACAGCATCAGCGATTCCTACATGAGTCAGTTGGCAACGCGCCATAACCTGAAACTCAATGAACTGGATCCAGAGCAGGTGACGCTGCTGGACAGCCTGGCCGAACTGCCTGCATCACCGGCAGTGGTGCTGATCCGCATTCCTAAAGCGCTGGCACTGCTGGAACAGCAACTGCGCTCGTTGCGCAACGTGGTGGCACCGGATACGGTCATTATCGCCGGAGCCAAGGCGCGTGACGTTCACACCTCGACCATGCAGCTGTTTGAAAAGGTGCTTGGCCCAACGCGCACCAGCCTGGCATGGAAGAAAGCGCGTCTGATCCACTGCGAAGTGACGGACATTGTGCCGCCGGCGGCACCGGAAACCACCAACTGGACGCTGGACGGCACGGATTGGCTTATCCACAACCATGCCAACGTGTTCTCGCGCAGCAATCTGGACATCGGCGCGCGCCTGTTCCTGGAACATCTGCCGAAGGATCTGGAAGGGCATATTGTCGATCTCGGCTGTGGTAATGGCGTGATTGGCCTGACGGCACTGGCGCAGAATCCGCAGGCTCAGGTGACGTTTGTCGATGAGTCTTATATGGCGGTGGCATCCAGCGAGTTGAACGTAGAGCACAACCTGCCGCAGGATCTGGATCGTTGTCAGTTTGAGGTGAACAACTCACTGGCTGGGATTGAGCGTGAAAGCGTGCAGGCGGTACTGTGCAACCCACCGTTCCACCAACAGCATGCGATCACCGATCACACCGCCTGGCAGATGTTCTGCGACGCCAAGCGTTGCCTGCAGGTGGGTGGCGAGTTGCGCATCGTCGGCAACCGTCATCTGGATTACCACCATAAGCTGAAGCGCCTGTTTGGCAACTGCACCGTTGTGGCATCCAACAAGAAATTTGTGATCCTCAGAGCGGTGAAATCCGGCGCACGTTACTGATTTGCCGAGGGGCGCGGTGAATGCGCCCCTCCATGATTAGCGAATTAAAGTGCCATTGCCAGCCGCGTGCCCTGATCGATAGCGCGGCGGGCATCCAGCTCGGCGGCGACGTCCGCACCCCCAATCAAATGCACGGTTTTTCCCATCTCCAGCAGCGGTTGCTGCAGTTCGCGTCTGGGTTCTTGTCCGGCGCAGATAATCACCGTATCCACCGGTAGGCAGCTTTCCTGTTCGGCGCGTGAAATATGCAGGCCTTCATCATCAATGCGTTGGTAGTTCACGCTGTTGAGCATTTTTACACCGCGCATCGCCAGGCTGGTGCGGTGGATCCAACCGGTGGTTTTTCCCAGGCCTTCGCCCACTTTGCTGGTTTTGCGTTGCAGCAGGTAGATCTGCCGAGCAGGGCGGGCAACCACTGGCCCCTGCACCGCCAGCCCGCCGCGTTGGCTAAGCTGGTCATCGATACCCCATTCACGGTTAAATTCCGCCGGATCCAGACTGCTCGACACCCCGTGTTGGCTGAGGTATTCGGCGGTATCGAAGCCGATGCCGCCGGCACCGATAATCGCCACGCGCTGGCCGACCGGCTTTTTATCGCGTAGCACATCCAGATAGGTCAACACTTTGGCGTTGTCGATACCGGGGATCGCCGGGGTACGCGGCACAATACCGCAGGCAAGGATCACTTCGTCGAACTCCGCCAGATCGGCCGCCGTCACCCAGGTGCCGAGCTTCACATCGACCTCTTGCAGCGTCAATTGGCGACGGAAATAACGCAGCGTTTCATGAAACTCCTCTTTACCGGGGATCTGCTTGGCGATATTGAACTGGCCGCCAATCTGATCGGCGGCATCGAACAGCGTCACCCGGTGGCCGCGGCTGGCTGCGGTGGTGGCAAAGGCCAATCCGGCCGGCCCGGCTCCGATCACCGCCAGCTTTTTCGGCTTCTCCGTTGCCACCAGCGGCATCTCGGTTTCGCGACAGGCTCGAGGGTTCACCAGGCAGGAGGTGAGTTTGCCTTCAAAAATCTGGTCGAGGCAAGCCTGGTTACAACCAATGCAGGTATTGATCTCATCGGCACGCCCTTCGGCGGCTTTCTGCACAAAAGCGGCGTCGGCCAGGAACGGACGCGCCATTGATACCATGTCGGCGCAGCCGTCGGCCAAGACCTGCTCGGCTACCGCCGGGTCGTTGATGCGGTTGGTCGTGATCAGCGGAATGCGTACCTTACCCATTAGCTTGCGGGTCACCCAACTGAATCCTGCTCGTGGCACCATGGTGGCGATGGTGGGGATACGCGCCTCATGCCAGCCAATGCCGGTGTTGATAATAGTGGCCCCGGCTTGCTCAACGGCCAGCGCCAACTGTTCGATTTCCTGCCAACTGGAGCCATCCTCAACCAGATCGAGCATCGAAAGGCGATAAATCAGGATAAATTCGTGGCCGACCGCCTGGCGTACCGCCCGGACGATCTCCACGGCAAAACGCATGCGGTTGCTGAAGCTGCCGCCCCATTGATCATCACGCTGGTTGGTGCGTGCGACCAGGAACTGGTTGATCAGGTAGCCTTCGGAACCCATCACTTCGACGCCGTCATAACCTGCCTGTTGAGCCAAAGCCGCGCACTGCGCGAAGTCTGCGATAGTTTGCAGAATGTCTGCTTCGCTCAGTGCGGTAGGGGTAAAGGGATTGATCGGCGCCTGCAGCGCGGAGGGGGCTACCGGCTGCGGCTGGTAGCTGTAGCGACCGGCATGCAGGATCTGCAGCGCAATTTTACCGCCGCCCTTGTGGACGGCGTCGGTGACGATGCGGTGATGGTCGACCTGCTCCGGGTGGCTCAGGGTTGAGCCGCCGCGATAGACCACACCTTTTTCATTGGGGGCGATGCCGCCGGTGACGATCAACGCCACGCCGGCTGCGGCGCGCTCGGCATAGAAAGCGGCCATGCGCTCGGGGCCATTCGGCAGTTCTTCCAGGCCGGTGTGCATCGATCCCATCAGCACCCGATTTTTCAGGGTGGTGAAGCCGAGATCCAGCGGCGCCAGCAGGTGTGGGTAATTGCTCATTGCAGTCTCCATCATTCATCCCCTTCATCTTTCAAGCTGCAGCGTTGTTGGCTGCATTCGCTCACCCCAGTCACCTACCTGAGTAAGCTCCTGGAGACTCGCGAACTTGCTGCCTCGCTGCCGCGTGAAAGCTATTGGGTATGATCTGTAGTTATTATTATGTGCGACCTCAAGTGGTCGGATGAGATAAATCTAGCCGTTGTCTCTGTCGTTGGGAATCTGCGTTGCGCTGAATGTGATAGATGTCATGAATCTGTGCCTCTGTTTGCATGGTGAACAACAAATGGGTTAGCATTTGTTCGTCATAAATTCCCTCTCTCTACGGAGCCATCACCGAAAATGAACATACACGCCTGCTGATATCTTGTCCCACGTTGCGCACACCGGTGCCTTGTGGGGATGTTTTGATTTCATTCAGGAGTGCTTATGGCTCATTTTGCGCAATCCCCTCATTTTGTTTTACATCACCTGATCTGCCAGTTCGCTGACGGCGAAACGCTGTTCGGTCCCTTGGATTTGACTTTCGATCAGCAACGCTGCGGCCTGGTTGGGCGCAATGGCGTCGGCAAAACGCGCTTGCTGCGTTTGATCGCCGGACTGGATCATCCCGGTGGCGGGCATGTTGAATCCCATGCATCGCTGGCTTACGTCGCGCAACAGCCGGAGCTCTCCCCACAGACTACGCTGGCCCAACTGCTGGGCTACGGTGAGATATTTGCCGCATTGGCCCGCCTTGAGCAGGGGCAACCGCTGGCGGACGATCTCGATCTTTTGGAAGGTCAGTGGGATCTGCGCGATCGTCTGCAGGCTGCCTTTGTCGCCGCCGGGTTACCGGCGTTCGATGCGCAACGCCCTGTGAGCGATTTGAGCGGCGGTGAACGAATGCGTGCCGCGCTGTGTGGGGCGATACTGAGCAACGCGGATTTTTTGTTGCTCGACGAACCGACCAACCATCTCGACGGCCGGGGCCGCGACTGGCTGTATCAACAGGTGGAACAGTGGCGTGGTGGCTTGCTGGTGGCCAGCCACGATCGGCAGCTGTTGGCGCGTATGCAGCGCATTGTCGAACTGACGCCGGGCGCACTGCACAGCTACGGCGGTAACTACGACGACTATCGCCGCCAGCGTGATTTGGAGCAGCAGGCCGCACGAGCCGGGCTGGAGCACGCGCGCCAGGAACGGCGGCGCACCCGGGCCCGGCAGCAGAAAGAACACGACATCAGCCAACGGCGCTCTGCGCAAACGCTGAAAACCGTCGATACGCTCAATATCGCGTCTTTTGAGCGTGTGGCCTACAAAGCGGCGGCCAAAGAAAGCCTCGGCACGCTGCGCAAGCAGCATCAGGACCAGAAGGATGCCCTCGATGCCGCCGTACGCGATGCCTATCAGCGGGTGGAAGACGACTGCCCGGTGATGCTCACCCTGCCGGGCAGCGCCGTGGTAGCGGGCAAGCAGGTGTTGGTACTCGAACAGTTGGAACTGCCTTTTATCACCATGCCGCCGCTGAATTTTCGCATTGATGGCCCGATGCGCGTGGCGCTGACCGGCCCAAACGGCTGCGGAAAATCCACGTTGCTGAAGGTGATCCTGGGGCAGTTGGCGGCCAAAGCGGGGAGTTGTCACTGCCCACTGTCGACGGCTTACCTCGATCAAACCCTTTCACAGCTCGATCTTTCGCTGTCTGTGGTTGAACATCTGGGGCTGCAGGATTCACCGCTCAATGAGGGTACGGTACGCAGTCAATTGGCGCAGTTGCAGCTAAACGCCGAGCGCGTGCTGTTGCCGATGGCGGTGCTGAGCGGCGGCGAACGACTGAAGGCGGCGCTGGCCTGCATGCTGTGGCGTCGGGAACCGGCGCAGTTGTTGTTGCTGGATGAGCCGACTAACCATTTGGATCTGGCGTCGTCACTGGCAATCGAGGCTTCGCTGGCCAGCTTCCCCGGCGCGATGCTGGTGGTTTCTCATGATGAAAACTTCCTGCAGGCGCTGAAATTGACCCATCGTTTGCAGTGGCAGGCGGGGGAATGGCACCTACAGAGCTTATGAAGCTCATTCGTGCCTTAGGGCTACCTTCTGTTTTCAGGGGGGATGCACTCCAACAGCAGGGTAAAAGCGGCGGCCATCTGCTCTTCCGGTACGCAGGCAAAGCCCATCAGCAGGCCGCGGCGATGGTTGGGCAACATGTAGTAACGCGACAGCGGCCGTACCAGTACGCCACGCGTATTGGCTGCGGCGGCAATCGCCACATCGTCCGCCTGGTCCGGCAGGTTGAGGATCAGGTGCAGCCCGGCATTGTTATTGAATTCACTCAGGGCCTGCTTACCCAGATGCTGCTCGATAAGACCGGTTAGGAAGGCGCGCCGCCGGGCATACAGCAGGCGCATGCGGCGGATATGTGCGCTGTAGTGGCCTTCCTGAATAAACTGCGCCAGCGCGGTCTGGATCAGCAAATGGCCGCCTCGATACAGTTCCGCGTGGGCAGTTTTCAGCGCCGCCATCAGCGGTTTCGGCAACACCACATAACCCAGTCGCAGCGCCGGATACAGCGTTTTGCTGAAGGTGCCGATATAGATCACCGGCGCGTCGGCTTCCAAGCCCTGCAACGCCGGGATCGGCTGACCGGAAAAGCGAAACTCGCTGTCGTAGTCATCTTCAACAATCCAACTGCCGGCGTTGCGCGCCAAGGCCAATAACCGTTGCCGACGTGCCAGGCTCATCACCGATCCCAATGGGTACTGGTGCGACGGCGTGACGAAAATCAGCCGCGGCGCCTCGGTAGGCTGTTCCGGTGGCACCATACCGGCTTCATCCACCGCCAACGGGCAGATATTCACGTCGTTCATCCGCAGGATATTGCGGATCCCCCAATAGCCCGGTTCTTCAATCCATGCGTCGTCGCCCGGATTACACAGCATGCGCGTCACCAGATCTATCGCCTGATGGATGCCTTCGGTAATCAGAATTTGCTCTGGCGAACAGCGTACCGAGCGCGCTACGCGCAGATAGTCCACCAGCGCATGCTGTAGCTCCGGACTGCCGCCCTGGTTGCTGTAGGTCAACTTCTGCGGGGCCGGACGACGGCTGATACGCGCCTGGATCTTGCTGAATAACTGGTGTGGGAAAGCATTGACGTCAGGCACGCCGGGGATAAAGGCGCCCCACTGTTTGGGGCTGGCGCTGGCGTGGTGCAGCAGAGTGGCACCGCGCGCTGACAGTTCAATCCGTCGCTGTTCCCCGTCACTGCCTGCTGGCGCGCTGACGGTGGATAAACAGCTGTCCGGGACGGTTTCGGCGACGAATGTACCGCTTCCGGCGCGCGCCAAGACATATCCTTCCGCCAAGAGTTGTTCATAAACGGTTAATACAGTGTTACGAGAAAGGCTGAGCTCCTGGGCTAAATCCCGTGAGGCGGGCAGGCGGCTGGAGGGCGGCAGGCTACCGTCCAAAATGCTGGTGCGGATCGCATTATAAAGCCGCTTATGCAGCTTATCATCCGGCTGTTCGCCAAGACGTTGCAACAGCAGGTCACCACTCAGTGAGCGCAATTGGATCCCTCAATTAATCGTAACTGGCTCTCGATTATAGGGCCACATCCTGTGTAAATAAACGTCATTGTTTCACGAATGTGAACAAACCGTTTAGCTGGCACCGACTACCGACTGGAGAGAACAACATGAAAAACGCAGAATTGAATCAACGTCGTCAGGATGCCACCCCACGTGGGGTCGGCGTGATGTGCGGCTTTTACGCCGAACGCGCCGAGAACGCCACGCTGTGGGATGTCGAAGGGAATGAAGTTATCGATTTTGCCTCCGGTATCGCCGTGTTGAATACCGGACACCGTCACCCGAAGGTGATCGCTGCCATTGAGAAGCAGCTGAAGGCCTTCACCCATACCGCTTACCAGATTGTCCCTTACGAAAGCTACGTTTCGCTGGCCGAGCGCATCAACCAGTGTGCGCCGATCGAAGGGCCATGTAAAACCGCGTTCTTCACCACGGGGGCGGAAGCGGTAGAGAACGCCGTCAAAATTGCCCGCGCCCACACTGGCCGTCCGGGTCTGATCACCTTCGGCGGCGGCTTCCACGGCCGCACCTACATGACCATGGCGCTGACCGGCAAAGTGGCGCCTTACAAACTGGGCTTTGGGCCATTCCCGGGATCGGTGTTCCACGGCCAGTATCCGAATGCGCTGTATGGCGTGACCACCGAAGATGCGATGAACAGCCTGGAGCGTATCTTTAAAGCGGATATCGATCCCAAGCAGGTTGCGGCCATCGTGCTGGAGCCTGTGCAAGGTGAAGGTGGTTTCAACGTCGCACCGGCCGAGTTTATGCAGGCGTTGCGCACCTTGTGCGACGAACACGGCATTTTGCTGATTGCCGACGAAGTGCAAACCGGTTTTGCCCGTACCGGCAAGCTGTTTGCCATGGATCATTACAGCGTCAAACCCGATCTGATCACCATGGCGAAAAGCCTGGCGGGCGGCATGCCGTTGTCGGCCGTAGCCGGTCGTGCAGAGGTGATGGATGCCCCGGCACCGGGCGGGCTGGGTGGCACCTATGCCGGTAACCCGCTGGCGGTGGCGGCAGCGCTGGCGGTGCTGGATGTGATTGAAGAAGAGCAGCTATGCCAACGTTCTCAACGCCTGGGCCAGCATCTGGTGGAGGTGCTGCAGCAGGCACGCCAGAGCAGCCCGGCGATTGCGGATATTCGTGCGCAGGGTTCGATGGTGGCGGTAGAGTTCAACGATCCCAAGACCGGCAAACCCTCGGCCGAGATCACCCGCCAGGTGCAACAGAAAGCGCTGGAAGAAGGCCTGCTGCTGCTGAGCTGCGGTGTTAACGGCAACGTGATCCGCTTCCTGTACCCACTGACCATTCCTGAAGACCAGTTCACCAAGGCGCTGGGCATTCTTTCCCGCGCGCTGGCTCAATAAGGAGTGACAGGTATGAAATTGAATAACCCCGAGCTGCTGCGCAGCCAGTGCCTGATTAACGGCGAGTGGTGCGATGCGCTGAGCGGTAAACGTGAAGCGGTCATCAATCCGGCGACCGGCGTTGAGCTGGCCAGTATTCCGTTAGTCAGCGGCGAAGAAACTCAACAGGCGATTAACGCTGCGCAGGTTGCGCAGCAAGGTTGGAAACAACTGACCGCCAAACAGCGTTCCGCTCTGATGCTGACCTGGGCCGACAAGGTGCTGGCGGCGCAGGAAGATCTGGCCCAGTTGATGACCGCGGAGCAGGGCAAATCGCTGGCGGAAGCGCGCGGTGAAGTGGCCTATGCCGCATCGTTTATCACCTGGTTTGCTGAAGAAGCCAAGCGAGTGGACGGCGCGGTACTGCAAGCGCCGCAGGCTTCACAACGTCTGGTGGTGGTAAAACAGCCCATCGGCGTTTGTGCGGCGATCACTCCGTGGAACTTCCCGGCGGCGATGATCACCCGCAAGGTGGCGCCGGCGCTGGCAGCAGGTTGCGCAATTATCGTTAAACCGGCCGAACAAACGCCGCTGACCGCGCTGGCGTTGGGCAAGCTGGCGCAGGACGCCGGCATTCCGGCGGGGGTGCTGCAGATCGTGACCGGCGATGCCGCTCAGGTGGGTAAAGTATTGTGTGACAGCCCGGTGGTGCGCAAGTTGAGCTTTACCGGTTCGACCGAGGTCGGCCGCATTCTGATGGCGCAGTGCGCGCCAACCATCAAAAAGCTATCGCTGGAGCTGGGCGGCAATGCGCCGGTGATCGTTTTCGACGACGCCAATCTGGACGCGGCCGTGGCGGGCATTATGGCCTCCAAATTCCGCAATAGCGGCCAGACCTGCGTCTGCGCCAACCGCATCTACGTGCAGGACGGTATCTATGACCGGCTGGTGGATAAGCTGGTGGTGGCGGTCGAGCAACTGAAGGTCGGTGACGGCAGTCAGGCGGGCACCACTCAGGGCCCGTTGATTGACCAGGATGCGGTGGAAAAAGTGCAGAGCCATATCGACGATGCATTGATCAAGGGCGCGCAAATCGCTATCGGCGGTCAGCCGCACGAACTGGGTCGCACCTTCTTCCAGCCTACGGTGGTGACTGGCGTGACGCAGAAAATGCGCTTCGCCAAAGAGGAAACCTTTGGCCCGGTGGCACCGCTGTTCCGTTTCCATGACGAGGCGGAAGCTATCGCCATGGCCAACGATACCGAGTTCGGGTTGGCCGCCTATCTGTTCACGCAGAACGCCTCGCGTCAATGGCGAGTGCCGGAGGCGTTGGAATACGGCATGGTCGGCATCAATACCGGGCTGATTTCCAATGAAGTGGCACCTTTTGGCGGCGTGAAGCAGTCAGGGCTCGGACGTGAAGGATCGCGTTACGGGATTGAAGAATATCTGGAGCTGAAATACCTGTGTATCGATGTGAGCTGTTAACCCCTGGGAAATTAACCAACCCCGGTGGCCAGCGCCGCCGGGAGCCAAAGGATGCTGCATGTCTTCTGAAAACATCTCTATTTCTCCGGCGCTTGCCGCCGGGGTGCGAACGCCTGCACCCGCCAAATCACTGAGTTTCCTCGAAGGGGTGGCGATGATTGTCGGCACCAACATTGGCGCCGGCGTGCTGTCCATCGCCTACGCCTCCAGCAAGGCCGGTTTTCTGCCGCTGTTGTTTTGGCTGGTGCTGGTGGGCAGTCTGACCACTATCACCATGCTGTACGTTGCTGAATCTACCCTGCGTACCCGTGCCCATCTGCAATTGAGCGGACTGGCGAAACGTTATGTCGGCGGTATCGGTGCCTGGCTGATGTTTGCTTCGGTTTGCGTTAACAGCATTGGGGCGTTGACCGCCTACATGAGCGGCAGCGGCAAACTGTTGCAGTCCCTGTTTGGCATTTCCCCGGCAATAGGCAGCCTGCTGTTTTTCGTACCCGCTGCGGGGGTCTTGTACCTGGGATTAAAGGCGATTGGCCGCGGGGAGAAGTTTATCAGCATCGGCATGGTGGTCATGCTGAGTGCGCTGGTGGCGGCCACGCTGCTCAAAGACACCACCCAGATGCGCAACCTGCTGGACGGTGACTGGCGCTTTATGGTGCCGGTATTCAACGTGGTGGTGTTCTGTTTCTCTGCGCAGTATATCGTGCCGGAAATGGCGCGCGGCTTTTCGGACAAACCGGAACAACTGCCCAAGGCGATTATGGTCGGAATGGCCGTGACCTTTGTGCTGCTGGCGGCGGTGCCGATGTCGGTGATTGCGCTCAGCGGGCTGAATAACATTTCTGACGTGGCGACCATTTCATGGGGCCAGGCGTTAGGGCAGTGGGCCTTCTTCTCCGCCAATATTTTTGCCCTGTGCGCGATGCTGACCTCTTACTGGGGCCTCGGCGGCAGCTTCCTGACCAATATTTTCGACCAGTTCAGGCTGGGCAACGATGAACAGTCACTGCGCCGTTTCGGCGTGCTGATGCTGGTGGTGCTGCCGCCGTTCGCGCTGGCCTACAGCGGGTTGGTGTCATTCGTTAACGCGCTCTATTTCGCCGGGGTTTTCAGCGGGGTGATTTTGTCGATTATGCCAATGATGATCCTGCGTGGGGCGCGCAAGCATGGCGACCAGACACCGCGTTGGCAGTGTAACTGGATAACCCACCCGCTGTTGCAGATCAGCATCGTGTTGCTGTATCTGGCCAGTGCGGTGTATGCCATCGCGTCGCTGTTAGGCTATCTGCCCGCGGGATGGTGATTTGCCTTCCCTCAAGAAGTGATGTTATTTCTCAGTTGAGAACGGCGGCGTCGTGGCCGCCGATTTTTTATCACCCGCGCATTTTCTCTGGCAGCGCCAACCAGGCCTGCACGGAAGGACGTTGCCACTGTTTGTGAGCGTAGTGGCGAATATTTTCCGGTACCGGATCGCCATGTATCACCAGTCGATTCAGCATCAAAGCCAAATCGGTGTCGGCAATGCACCATTCCCTGAACAGATTATCCTGGCCGTGACTCAGCAGCTTTTCGACGGCGGCAATCAACTTGTTGGCGGCACCCTGCGCGGCGTTGGACAGCGGAGGAAACTTGCCGTTAATGAACACTGCCTCGGTCGGCCGCTCGGCGCGTAGCTGTAGCAGATCGCTGCGCAGCCATGCCTGAACTTCGCGGGCTTTGGCACGGTGTTTTACATCGCGTGGGTACACCGGATGGGCAGGATGGATCTCATCCAGGTACTCATCAATCGCCGAGGACTCCGAAAGCTGAAACTCACCGACCACCAGCGTTGGCACCCGGCGTGTCAATGACAGGGCCGCGTAGGCCGGCTCATGGTTTTTCCCCTGCGACAAATCGACCGGCTTCACGGTGAAGGGAATGCCTTTTTCCGTCAGGGTGATAAACGCCGACATGGCATAAGGGCTGAAAAATTCGGCGTCGGTATAGAGTTCGGCAATCGGCTGAGACATTGGGTTTTCCTCAAGGCAAAGGGAGGCGAACTTTGATAATTGACGAGGAGTGGCTAAAGATCAATCTGTTAGCCGAAAGTTATTTTCGTAGTGAAAAGCGCGGCGAGCGGCGACGCCTGGCGTTGTGATATATTTGTTGCCATTAAGTTGAATTTGGCAGCACGAAGTAACATGAAAATGCCGTTGTTGGAAAGAGTGAAAGTAGGGTGCGCACGTTTGTGGCCGCACCCATTGGCGGTGGGCAAAAAAGAGATTTTGCTTTCCAGCGTGGGGGCCGGGCTGGGGCTGATGATTGCCGGCTGGATCAGCCATTTTGTTCTGGGCGAGGTAAACCTGTGGTTTATCGCCCCGATGGGAGCATCGGCCGTATTGCTGTTTGGCGTGCCGAATAGCCCGTTGGCGCAGCCCTGGTCGATCGTGGGCGGCAATATGTCGGCGGCGGCAGTGGGGGTCAGCACCAGTTTGCTGATTGCCGACCCGGGGCTGGCTTGCGGGGTGGCGGCCGCACTGGCGATTGGCTTGATGTTTAAGCTGCGCTGCCTGCACCCGCCCGGTGGCGCGGTGGCGCTGACCGCCATTCTCGGTGGCCCGGGTATTCATCAACTGGGCTATAGCTTTGTGCTGTACCCGGTGCTGCTGAACTCGGTGCTATTGGCGCTGCTGGCTATAGTATTCAATAACCTGGCCGGGCGACGCTACCCGCACCCTTTGGCGCCGACCGAGGCGAAGCCGGCTAATCTGCCGATTGACGCTGTCTCTATTACCCGCGCCGATCTGCACGAGGCGCTGATGCAGGGCGAACTGTTTGATATCGACGAGGACGATCTGCAGGAAATCCTGCTGCGTGCCGAACAGCTAGCGCATCAACGGCAGAGCGGCACCGGCTGATTAAGCCAGTGTTTGCGATAGAACACCACGCGCTCCGTTTCGCCAAAGCCCAACGCCGCATGCCGGCGCTGGGCTTTGAGATTGGCGATGTCGGTATTGGGCGCCAGCTCACCGCCCGCTGTTTGGCTCCGATTGGCAATGGAGTTCATATCTCTATTTTTAGCATGGAATTAGCTGGGGATATTATTGAGTGAAACGGAGTTAAAGGTGAGTTTTATTCCAGTGTCTCTGTTTTTTATCCATTACTTTATGTGAATAGTGATTTCTGCTCATCTTGGTTGTTGTATTGAATGAGAAGCGAATTGATAAGATTTTATAGATCAAAAAATATGTACTAGCAGAGCATGAAATAATACTTAATTAAAATAAATATTGATCTACATGCCAAGAGTTTTATCGAGCCGTTGTTGCGAGTCATTTTTTGATGTAAGAGTGTTGTCACAATAGATAAGTTAAAGGCCGTGCCATGGATGGATTGGTTTTTATCGCGGGGTTGGCGTTGTTATTGTGTCTGATAGTCTTGCCTATTTCGGTGGTTATATCGCTGGGACGAGGCAAGCGTAACCAATATGACATAGAGCAACTGACACTCACCGTAACCGAACTACGACAGCAGGTAGATTGCTTCACAAGCGCCAAAACTGAGCACCTACGACCGGACGGAGCACCTTTGAATCACCCTGTGTCGGCGGAGAAAACGGATTATGTTATGCCGAAGACTCCAGGTGCCATTGCTGATGTAGGTATTGCAGTACAAAAAATATCTCTTCCGACTGGTCAGGAACGTATTGAACCTGAAGCTCAGACCGCATCCTGGCTTCAGTCAAAGCCAATTCAGATCCTTGATGAGCCTGAAGCTCAGACCACAGCTTGGCTTCAGTCAAAGCCAATAGAGTCAACACCTAAGGTTGATAACTATGAGGAGATAAAAGACCGTTTGTTCGGTGGGCTATTTACTTGGTTCATGCAGGGTAATCCGCTAGCAAAACTAGGGATCATGCTGCTGTTCTTTGGGGTGGCTTATTTGCTGAAATACACCGTTGAACGAGACATGTTACCCATAGAGTTCAGACTGATAGGGGCAGCCGCGACAAGCGGGATACTACTATGGTTTGGTTGGCGCCTACGTCTTAAACGAAACTTGTATGCGTTGATCTTGCAAGGGGGAGCCATTGGGACCCTCTATATCACCGTGTTTGGCGCATTTCGGCTTTACCAGCTTTTGCCGCATATGTTGGCGTTTGGGCTGATGTTGGTCATCTGCGCTGCTAGCGTGGGTTTAGCTGTATTACAACGCGCACCTAGCCTAGCGATACTTGCCAGTTTTGGTGGCTATCTTTCACCTCTGCTGCTTTCCACCGGTAGTGCAAATTATGTCGCGCTATTCTCTTATTATTTGTTGCTCTCACTGGGTATTTTAGCCATCAGCATTTGGCAGTCTTGGCGGCCGCTTAACCTTCTGGGTTTTATTTTCACATTTGGCATTGCCGGGGTTCGGGGTGTTAATCATTACTCTCATGAATATTATCTGGTGTGTCAACTTCTCCTAATTGCCAATATTATGATTTTTGGCGTGCTTTGCCTTGCTTTAGCCCTACGCTCAAAATTATCTGACAAAGACGAGATGGTTATTGATAGTGTGCTGTTGTTTGGCACACCGCTGATAGGTTTTGGTATTCAGTATTGGATCACTCGCCAGTGGGAGTTTGGCCCGGCATTTTCTGCGCTTGGCTTTGGTTTATTATATTTGCTTCTGGCTTGGGTTGCATTGAAACGCCATTTATCTACAGGAAAGGTGTTGGCGATTTCTTGGTTAGCGTTGGGGTGTGTGTTTACCACACTGGCTATCCCACTAGCGTTGTCAGCGCAATGGACATCAATGGCCTGGGCTTTGGAAGGGGTTGGAATTCTATGGCTCGGCCGTATGCAGCAGCAAATCCGCGTAAGCCTCAGTGGTTCCGGATTATTGGTACTGGCGTTGGCTTCTGCTGTAGTAGCTTGTCATGCCGGCGTGTCGACACTGTCCTTCACCCTGGTATTCGCTGTATTAGCCTTCACCTGGCTCGTAGTGGCATTTATTTGGCGTGAATGGGAGTCGGCAGCAGAAGTCGGATCGAGTATCAGCTGGATTTTCCTGTTCGGAGGGATCTGTCTCTGGTTAGTCTGTCTTTTGGGTTTTGTCGCACGCTTGCTCTTGGTAGCCGATCAAACTGCTCTCCTGGCATTGGTATTAGTGACGTTATCTGTGGCGGCTTGGCGTTACGCGGCGCAAAGAATGGCGTGGTTTGAATTGGGCTACAACGTCTGGCTGCTGTGGCCAGCAATGTTGGCCACGTTGTTTTTCCAAATGAGGTCTTGGGATTCATTGTTGGCGTCCGGTTGGTTAAACCTTGTATGGCTGATGGCCTTGCCATTGGCGTATTGGTTGTTGAAACGGGATGCCAGTTCCTTGCGGTTACCTTATCTGGAGCAAGGTTTGCATCTTTCGCTGTTCTGGATGGTGTTGTTAGCTCTGGGTTATGAGGTATTTTGGCGTACTGCGCGTTTGCCATGGGGAATGGATGAATGGCGTTTTGGCCTGCAGGTGAGCGTTATCTCACTGATCATTTTGGCCACACATAGCGCGCTTCGCAGACAATATTGGCCGTTTGTAGCACACCGGCGACTTTATGGCGGTATTGCCCTTGCCCCACTAATCATATTAACCCTCTTGTTCTTGTTTATAGGCAACATGTCTGATGGTGTTAGTGCCGATTGGCTGTATTTACCTTTGTTAAATCCATTAGAGGAAGGAGCTGGTTTCGCGTTTTTGGCAATGGTCACCCAAGGGATGTTTGTCCGTACGGAATTCCCCCAATACCGTTCCAGAATGAGGCTTGCACTGTTGCTATTTATCGTTGCCGTTTTGTTTTGGTGGGGTAATGGCATACTGCTTCGGATATTGGCTTTTTACGCAAAAATTGCCTGGCGGGGGGATGCACTCTGGGCTTCTCACCTGGTTCAGACATCGTTCTCGTTAATCTGGATGCTAGCTGCGTTGATTACTATGCTGTGGTCAACTCGCCATCAACGGCGTGAGGTGTGGTTCAGTGGGGCCGGTTTGTTAGGTGTTGTTATCCTTAAACTGATCTTTGTGGACAGTGCGCAGCACGGGGGATTGGCTCGTGCGGTTTCGTTTATCGGTGTAGCGATACTGGTTTTGATCGTGGGATATTTTTCTCCACTTCCCCCAAAAACGAAGAACAAGAAGGGATTCAATATGGATAGTGAGCGAGGGAATGTATGAATATAAAAATAACTAGCCGGTTATTTTGTGTTTTTTTTTTGCCTGGCCGGGACGGCACAGGCTCAACAGAGCCCGATTAGCGAAAAAACTCAAGATTTCGCATATGGTTTGCCGTTAACGACCGAAAGTCGGGATCCGTTTTTCCGAATTGAACTGCCAGAGGCGGTTTATACCGAAACGGTGTGGCCGGATATGCGTGACGTTCGGGTGTTCAATAGCCAGGGGCAATCAGTAGCGTTTGCGCTGACAGCGAATACAATTACTCAGAGTGACAGTCAGACTTACTCTCTTAGGCTGTTTCCGATGAAGAGTAAAAAGACGACTCTGCTGGAGCAAGAGGTAATTTCGTTAAAATCGGCCGGGGGGTAGAAATTATATTGCCGATTGATAGCGACCAACAAATGGGTAACGCCTATTTGTTGGAGGTGCCTCAGTACGATGGTAGCAGTCCATCCCTTACCCAGTTAAAGCTGACCTGGGAGCGTCAGCCTGAAAATTGGCAGTCACGTGTGAGCATTATGTACAGCCATGATTTAAATGAATGGATGAGTGGTGTTGATGATGCGCCTTTGATGGATTTAGTATCCAGTACCGATCGGCTGTTGCTGAATACTATTGATCTTGATAATGGCAGGTATTATTCCCAAATTCGTTACTTATTATTGGTGTTCAACGATGATCAAATGGCTCCGGGCCTGAAAATCCTTTCCGCGGAGGGGATTGCTGCTTCTCATCGAACGGATCAACAAAGGATCACCTTGCCGTTCAGCTCGAAAGCCATTTCGACGAGCGAAGCTGAATATACCTGGTCAAATCCTCAACCGCTTAACAATATCAGCGTGCGGCCTACACAAAGCAATACTGTATTACCACTTGAGATTGAATACCGTAGTAAAGCGAATGACCGTTGGCAGCCTTTGGTTAAGCGGGTCGTTTACTCGGTGAATGATCGCACTGCTGAAGCGATCCCACTGAAGGATTTGTTGGTGCAAGGCATCCGCTTGAAGGGGATCAACCAACAATGGAATGATCATATGCCAGAGGTTGTAGCGGAACGAGACAGAAAAACGATAATTTTCAATGCTCAAGGAACGCCTCCTTTCCTGCTGGCGTGGGGAAATAAAGCGGCTCAGCATCAGGCTATCTCGTTAGATGAGTTGATCCCTGCTGCATTACGAAAATCAGTGTCTGTTAATGAGCTGCCATTGGTGGGGTTTCAATCCAGGGTCATTCTGGGGGGAAACGAGCGTTTGAATGCGATGGATGCCAGTGAGGTTATCAGCGCGTGGAAAAAAGGCCTGCTTTGGTTACTGTTAGTGTTTGGGGCCGGGGCGCTGCTGTTGCTCGCCTTGCAGGTGTGGAAAGAGGTACGGCATACACCTGAGTAAGGAGATGGTTCGCCCATTTTTAAATGGCGAATTTCAATGTTAATTAACCTCCAGAGAGTGATGTGGAACGAGCGTTACTCTCTGGCGATTTATCTGGCGCAAGTCTGAAGCCTATTTCGCCGATTATTTTTTTCTGAAACCACAAAACAAAAAAGGACTTAGTCAGTTTCCTGTCTAAGCCCTTCTGAATTTGGTGGCCCCTACTGGACTTGAACCAGTGACCAAGCGATTATGAGTCGCGTGCTCTAACCAACTGAGCTAAGGGGCCAAGCGGCGAGATTATACGGCAATCCTTCGACGCAGGTCTACAGTTAACCATCCGTATGTTGCTTTTATGCGCAGTTCTAGCCTGTTGTAATTACTGGCGGATTTTGCGATAACCGCTGTAAATCCCCTTTAATGGACTCCCGACCCCTATGGAACTCCTGGCGCCAAACCTGCGGGTGGTGTTTTGCGGCATCAACCCCGGCCTCTCCTCCGCCCACCAAGGCTACCCTTTTGCCAACGGCAGCAACCGCTTCTGGAAGGTGGTGCATCAGGCCGGCTTTACCGAACGTCAACTGGCGCCCGAACAGTGGCAACAGCTGCAGGATACCGGCTGCGGCATCACCGCGCTGGTGGCACGGCCAACGGTCGCGGCCAGCGAAGTGACGCGTGACGAATTGCTCAGCGGCGGCGAGGAGCTAAAAGAAAAAATCTTGCGCTACCAGCCGCGCGCATTGGCTGTTTTGGGCAAGCAGGCGTTCAGCAGCGCCTTTGGGGTAAAAAATGTAGCTTGGGGCCGTCAGGAGATGACGATCGGCAAAACTGAGGTTTGGGTATTGCCGAACCCCAGCGGATTGAATCGTGCCACGCTGGAGCAGCTTACAGAGAGTTATCGCGAGCTGTTTCTGGCATTGAAATAATCTGAGAGGGAGTTGCGGGATGAAAGCGATGATTAAAGCGGCATTAGTAGCTCTGCTGTTGGCGACCGGTGCTGCCCATGCGGGCAGCAGCGTGCAGGAACTGAAGAACAAAAATAACGTGCTGGAGTTTTATCAGCAGGGGCTAAATAACAAGGATTTTGCCGCGGCACGGCCCTTTCTGGGTGATGAGTACAAACAGCACAATCCCAATGCGCAGGATGGGGTGGAAGGGTTCCGCAAGTTTGTCGAGCTGCTCAAAGCGCGTTACCCCGATTCTCACAGCGAAATCAAACAGGCATTTGTCGACGGCAACTATGTGATTTTGCACGTAGAGACTAGCGGACGAGAAAAGGGCAAGACGGCCGCGATTATCGATATTTTCCGGCTTGATGACGCAGGCAAAATCGTGGAGCACTGGGACGTAACCCAACCGGTGCCGGAGAAAACCGCCAGCGGCAACAGCATGTTTTAGGCAATAAAAAACCCCGGCGAGCCGGGGTTTTTTGTCAACAGCTGAACCTTAGTCGTCCAGGAAGCTGCGCAGCACTTCGGAACGGCTTGGGTGGCGCAGTTTACGCAGTGCTTTGGCTTCGATCTGACGAATACGCTCACGGGTAACGTCGAACTGTTTGCCCACTTCTTCCAGCGTATGGTCAGTGTTCATATCGATGCCGAAACGCATACGCAGCACTTTCGCTTCACGGGCGGTGAGGCCAGCCAATACGTCGTGCGTTGCGGAGCGCAGGCTTTCCGAGGTGGCAGAATCCAGCGGCAGCTCGAGAGTGGTATCCTCGATGAAATCGCCCAGATGTGAATCTTCATCATCACCGATCGGCGTTTCCATGGAGATCGGCTCTTTGGCGATCTTCAGCACTTTGCGGATTTTGTCTTCCGGCATCAGCATGCGTTCAGCCAGCTCTTCCGGCGTCGGTTCGCGGCCCATCTCTTGCAGCATCTGGCGCGAAATACGGTTGAGCTTGTTGATGGTCTCAATCATATGCACCGGAATACGGATGGTACGCGCCTGGTCGGCGATAGAACGGGTGATAGCCTGACGGATCCACCAGGTGGCGTAAGTCGAGAACTTATAACCACGACGGTATTCAAACTTGTCTACCGCTTTCATCAGACCGATGTTGCCTTCCTGGATCAGATCCAGGAACTGCAGGCCGCGGTTGGTGTATTTCTTGGCGATAGAAATAACCAGACGCAAGTTCGCTTCAACCATCTCTTTCTTCGCACGGCGGGCTTTCGCTTCACCGATAGACATGCGGCGGTTGATGTCCTTCACCTGCTCGATGGTCAAGCCGGTCTCTTCTTCGATCTGACGCAGTTTCTGCAGGCTGCGTTGCACGTCTTCGGCGACGTCTTTCAGCTTCTCTGACCATGGCTTGGCCATTGCCAGCGCCGCTTCGAACCAGGTGGTGCTGGTTTCGTTGCCGGCGAACAGAGTGACGAAGTTTTTCTTCGGCATTTTGCACTGTTCAACGCACAGCTTCATGATGATACGTTCTTGAGTACGAACGCGGTCCATCATGGTACGCATGCTGTTGACCAGGAAGTCGAACTGTTTTGGCACCAAGCGGAACTGCTTGAACACTTCAGACAGCTTCAGAATTTCTTCTGCTGCGCTGGCGTGGCTGCGGCCGTTCTTTTTGATGACGACACGAGTCGCTTCGTACTGATCGCGCAGGTCGGCGAATTTCTGACGGGCCAGCTCAGGATCGATGCTGTTGTCGTCTTCTTCTTCGTCTTCATCTTCTTCTTCGTCGTCGTCGTTCTGCTCTTCGGTAGACAGCTCAGAACCCACGTGGGTAGCGGTAGGGGCGATGTCCTCTTCCGCATTAGGATCGACGAAGCCGGTGATCAGATCGGACAGGCGAGCTTCGCCCGCTTCGACGCGATCGTATTGTTCCAGCAAATAGGTAATGGCTTCCGGGTACTCGGCAACCGAGCACTGCACCTGGTTGATGCCGTCTTCAATGCGCTTGGCGATGTCGATTTCGCCTTCGCGCGTCAGCAGTTCAACGGTCCCCATTTCGCGCATGTACATGCGCACCGGGTCGGTGGTACGGCCGATTTCAGACTCAACGCTGGACAATACCTGAGCGGCAGCTTCTTCCGCATCTTCGTCCGTGCTGTTTGAGTTTTCAGCAAGCAATAGGTCGTCGGCGTCCGGTGCTTCTTCCAGAACCTGGATGCCCATGTCGTTAATCATCTGGATGATGTCTTCGATCTGGTCGGAGTCGACGATATCTTCCGGCAGATGGTCATTGACCTCAGCATAGGTCAGATAGCCTTGCTCCTTACCACGGGTGACAAGTAGCTTTAGCTGTGACTGCGGGTTTTGCTCCATAAGACGGTATCCACACTTCAGAGTATTTGGGTTGGTGTCGGTCGGCGAAACCGCCAACAATAGCATTTGGGGCGTTTTTGTTGTTGCCGCGGCCCACTGTGGCGGCATATTGCAGGGCTCTGCCCTCGCATTTATCGGCACTTAAGCCGTTTGGTATTCAGTTTTTCTTCGCCAGCACCTGATTCAAAGAACGGACTTCTTCACGTTCTTCCGGGCTGAGGCCATGGGTTCTGGCCTGTGCGATCAATGTCTCCAGCCGCTGTTCCAGTACCGAGTCGTACAGGCTGGCTAAAGTATCCAAAAAAGTCTGTTCAACCATATCCTCAACGATCATATGGTTCCATGTTGCCAAGGTTTCAAGCTGTTGGCTCAATTTGTTGTCGCGATACTGCTCCAACAGTTGGCCGGTTGTCAGCCCTGGCTGAGCCAGACAGGTCTGCACCAGCTCGACAAACAGCGGCAAACCCGCCTGTTTGGTCTGCTCCAATCCCTCAAGCGAAGGGATAAGTGTAGCCAGTTGCGGATTTTGTACCAGTAACCCTATCAGTATACGCATGGTTGTGCGTTTTAGCTGGGGCGCCTGATAAGTATTCGCATTTTCGGCTTGCTTGGGCATCAGCTTGTCCAACTGGCTGTCGTCCAGCAAACCCAGCTTGCTGCCGAGCTGTTGGCGCAGGTACAAGCGCAACGTTTCGCCCGGTACCTGAGTGATCAGCGGCAGTGCCAGCGTGCTCAGCTTGGCGCGGCCGTCCGGGCTGCTCAGGTCTACCTGCGGCATCAGGGTTTCGAACAGGAAAGTGGAAAGCGGCTGCGCCTGCTCCATTCGCTGTTCGAAGGCCTCTTTGCCTTCTTTGCGTACCAATGTGTCCGGGTCTTCGCCGTCGGGCAAAAACATAAACCGCAGTTGACGCCCGTCATTGAGATAGGGCAACGCGGTTTCCAGTGCACGCCATGCCGCTTCGCGACCGGCTCTGTCACCGTCATAGCAACAGACAACGTTGTCGGTGGCGCGGAACAGCAGCTGAATATGTTCGGCCGTTGTCGAGGTGCCAAGCGAGGCGACGGCATAATCGATGCCGTATTGCGCCAGCGCCACCACGTCCATATAGCCTTCCACTACCAGCAATCGCTGCGGGGTAGGGTGGTTCTGTTGCGCTTCATACAGGCCGTACAGCTGACGACCTTTGTGGAAAACTTCGGTTTCCGGTGAGTTCAGGTATTTCGGCATGCCGTCACCCAATACGCGTCCGCCAAAGGCGATCACTCGCCCGCGTTTGTCGCGGATAGGGAACATTACGCGCTCACGGAAACGATCGTACGAGCGTCCTTGATCGTTAGTCACCAGCATGCCTGCATCGTTCAATGCCAGGCGTGACTCGGCGTCACGACCAAAACGCTTTAATGCGTTATCCCAACCGGCAGGTGCAAAACCGATGGCGAAATGACGGATAACGTCGTCACTCAGCCCGCGCTGTTGCAGATAATTGCGCGCCGGCGTGCCGGAGGACTGATGCAGTGACTGTTGATAGAACGCGCTGAGTTGTTCCATCAGTTGATACAGGCTTTGACGCTGATGGCGTTCGATTTGCGTCGGTCCGGAACCCGCCTCGTAAGGCACTTCCAGTCCGTGCATGGTGGCCAGCTCTTCGATGGTTTCGACAAACTCGAGCCTGTCGTAATTCATCAGAAAGTCGACGGCGTTACCGTGCGCACCACAACCAAAGCAGTGGTAAAACTGCTTTTCGCCATTAACCGTAAATGAAGGCGTTTTTTCGTGGTGGAACGGACAGCACGCGTGATAGTTCTTGCCCTGCTTCTTGAGCTTTACCCGGGCATCGATCAGATCGACGATGTCGGTGCGAGCCAGCAAGTCATTGATAAATACGCGCGGAATTCGTCCAGCCATAAGCCCTTACTTTACTAGCCTATAAACGAGAACAAGCCGCGCATTCCTTTCGGAAAGCACGGCCTTCGTATGCAACTACTCGGTCTGCGCGATTTTTAAAATCAGAAATTCACGCGGCGGGGTTGCCCCCGAAGAATTAATACAGACGAGTGCGGCGTGCGTTTTCGCGAGCCAGTTTCTTCGCGTGACGTTTCACAGCAGAAGCTTTAGCGCGCTTACGTTCGGTAGTCGGTTTTTCATAGAACTCACGACGACGAACTTCAGCCAGAACGCCCGCTTTTTCGCAAGAGCGTTTGAAACGACGCAGAGCAACGTCAAATGGCTCGTTTTCACGTACTTTAATTACAGGCATGTGCCTCTCACCTCAATAAAATTCGGTTTGCTGCTGGCCAAGCGCCAGCAATTTCAAAATGGTGCGGAATTTTACTTCAACGGATGCTGCTTTGTAAAGCACCACAGCAAATTGAAACCTGCGGCCACCCTGGTAAAACATGCGCAATTTTGCATCGGGCGCTGATTATAGACTAATCAGAAAAAAATGCTCGTTTTTAATCAAATCGGCATTTGTGGCTGTAATCATCAACATAGCCCAATAATGGTGACAAGCGTGCGCCACGCTGGCGGTAAACAGGCCCGATTGTGCTAAACTGGCGGCCGCACGTGAATGATGGGAAATGTAATGCGAGTACTGGGCATAGAAACCTCCTGCGATGAAACCGGAATTGCAGTGTATGACGATCAGGCCGGTTTATTAGCCAACCAATTGTACAGCCAGGTGAAGCTGCATGCCGACTACGGCGGCGTGGTGCCGGAGCTGGCCTCCCGCGATCACGTGCGCAAAACCGTGCCGTTGATTCAGGCGGCATTGAAGGAAGCGAACCTGACCGCGGCGGATATCGACGGCGTTGCCTACACCGCCGGGCCGGGCCTGGTGGGGGCGCTGCTGGTCGGAGCCACCATTGGCCGCGCACTGGCGTTTGCCTGGAATGTGCCGGCGGTGCCGGTGCATCATATGGAAGGCCACCTGCTGGCGCCGATGCTGGAAGATAACCCGCCGGCGTTCCCGTTTGTCGCGCTGCTGGTGTCTGGCGGGCATACGCAGCTGATCAGCGTGACCGGTATCGGCGAATATGAACTGCTGGGCGAATCGGTCGACGATGCGGCCGGGGAAGCTTTCGACAAAACCGCCAAGCTGCTTGGGCTGGACTACCCTGGCGGGCCGATGCTGTCGAAGATGGCGCAACAGGGCACGGCGGGGCGTTTCACCTTCCCACGCCCGATGACCGACCGGCCAGGGCTGGATTTCAGCTTCTCCGGGCTGAAGACCTTTGCCGCCAATACCATTCGCTCCAACGGCAATGACGATCAGACGCGTGCTGACATAGCCCGGGCGTTTGAAGATGCAGTGGTGGATACGCTGGCGATCAAATGCAAACGCGCGCTGGAACAAACCGGCTTTAAGCGCCTGGTGATGGCCGGTGGCGTCAGCGCCAACCGTACGCTGCGAACCAAGCTGGCAGAAATGATGCATAAGCGCGGCGGTGAAGTGTTTTACGCCCGACCGGAGTTCTGCACCGATAACGGCGCGATGATCGCTTACGCAGGCATGGTGCGGCTGAAAAGCGGCGCTAATCCGGAGCTGAGTGTTTCGGTACGGCCGCGCTGGCCATTGGCTGAGCTGCCTGCCGTCTAATTGGCCTGGACATTTCCATAGTCAAACAAAAGGCTCCCAGTGGGAGCCTTTTCAGTTTTCAGTCAGGCAATACGCCAACCTTTGGTTCTGTGCCGCTGAGTCAGGAAATGCGCGTAGCGTCCCCCCAGGGCTTCAAGCTGGGCATGGGTGCCGCGTTCAGCAATTTCGCCGTCTTGCAGTACCAGAATTTGATCGGCCATCGCTACCGTCGACAGCTGGTGCGCAATGACAATCAACGTCTTCTTGCCGCGCAGCCGTGCCAGGGTGTCGGCAATGATCGCTTGATTCTCGGGATCCAGTGCCGCAGTCGCTTCATCAACCAGCAGAACAGGGGCGTCTTTAATCAGCGCGCGGGCGATAGAAATACGCTGGCGCTCGCCGCCGGAAAGCCGTGCGCCGCCTTCCCCTACCGGGGTATCCAGCCCCTGGGGCAGCCGTTTGATGATTTCCGCCGCCCCGGCTTGTTCGATGGCCATCAACACTTCCTCATCGCTGGCCGTCGGCTTACCCAGACGGATGTTTTCGCCAATGCTGCCTTGGAACAGGTAGGTATTTTGGAAAATCTGGCTGATCTGATCCGTCAATTGTTCGTTAGGGATCTGGCGTACGTCGGCTCCGCCAATCATCACTGCCCCGCCGGTGACGTCAAAGAAACGCGCAATCAAACGAACCAGGCTGGTTTTACCCGAGCCGGATGCGCCAACCAGTGCGGTCATGGTGCCGGGTTCCACCTTAAAGCTGACCCCGCGCAGTACGGCAGCCTGTTCTGGCGAATAGCTGAACGAAACATCGCGCAGCTCCAGCGAGCCGTCATGTGGCCGTTGTGCCTGTTGAGGTTCGGGCAAGGGGGTAATGGCTAAAATTTCGCTGACGGCATTTAACTGGCCGCGGGCGTTTCGCAGGGCTTCGCCATAACTGGCAACGTCCAGCAACGGGTCGATAAAGCGGCTAACCAGCATCAGGGCGATCACCGTCCCCACGGCGCTACCGATAGCCGGCAGGTTCCCCTGAGAATGGCTCAGCAGCGTGGCTCCGGTGACCAAGAGGGTGGCAAACACCAGTTGCACTACCCAGGAGTTGAGCACCACAGAGGCCGTGGAGATATAAATAAGCCGTTTGCCTGACTGATACTGCCGATCGATGGCCTGTTCGAGGAAACGGGTCCCGCCGCCTTCGCCATTAAAGGCGCGCAGTACGGACTGTGCCTGAGCAAACTCCACCATACGTTGGCTGGTGTGGGCGGATGCCTGATGGAAGGCTTCGTCAGCCTGGGTACCGAGCCGCGCTGAGAGCAGGAAAATACCGGCTATCAGGGGGGGGGCCGCCAGCGCCAGTAGCCCCATTTGCCACTGCAGGGTGCAGAGCGCTATCACCAGCACCAGCGGCGTGACGATACCGCTGACGATCGGTGTAAAAAGGTGCGCCGGGAGTTGCGCCACATCCATCATCCCCTGAGAAACCACATGACTGAGTCGCGCCGTATTATCAGGAGTGAACCAGCCGATAGGCAAGGTAGCCACATGGTCGCCAATGCGTTGACGGGCCGTCAGTAACAGCGATGAACCTACGTTCATGCCGGCGAAATCGACGCGCCTGCGCAGCAGCCAGCTCAAAAGTACGCCGGCGAAAAGCGCTATCAGCCAGCCGGCCGCCGTGTAGACTTCACCTTGCAGCAGATAGCCGACTATAGGCACCAAGGTGGTGACCGTCAGGCCGCAACACACACCGTAAAGCGCGGCCATGCCGATATAACGACGGAATATGGGAGCATCGTTGCCGAGCAACTGCATAAATGTTTTTAACATGGTTGATCCGCCTGTTTCGTCATGTTTTCGTAACCCCCCGCAGCCCAGAGGCGAGCATAGCGGCCTTGGCCGGCCAACAACTCGGCATGGTTGCCTTGTTCGCGGATCGTGCCGTCCTCAAGCACAACGATATGATCGGCGTGCATGATGGTGTCTAACCGATGGGCAATCACCAGTAACGTACGATTTTTGGCAAAGTTGGAAAGGGCTTCCTGAATCAGGTATTCGTTCTCCGCATCAGCGGCGGCGGTGGCTTCATCCAATACCAAAATCGGTGGGTTCAACAGTACGGCGCGCGCAATGCTTACGCGCTGCTGTTCACCCCCGGAGAGTTTTGCATCCTCCCCGACTACCGAGTCGTAGCCCCGTGGCAAGCTCAGGATATGATCGTGAATATTGGCAGCCCTGGCGGCGGCTTCGATTTCTTGCATGCTGGCATTGGGGCGACCCAACGCAATATTTTCTCGCAGGCTGGCGTGGATCAGCTTCACTTCCTGCAACACGAAACCAATGTGTTGATAAAGCTGGGTCGAGCTCATTTCGCGCAGATCGACTCCGCCAAGCGTGATGCGCCCCTGTGTCGGATCGAAGAAGCGCAACAGCAAGCGTGCCAGAGTGGATTTGCCCGCACCGGATGGGCCGACGATGGCGGTTACGCTGCCGGGTTTTAGGCTGAGGTTGATGTCTGCCAGCACGTGACTGTCACTATTGTAGGAATAACCGGTTTGTTCGAAACGGATCTCCGCGTCTTTCAGCATTGGCTGCACTTCCGGCTGCGTGAGGATCGGCGTGTCCAGCAGCGATTGTATGCGTTCCGCTGCCCCTGTGGCATTACGCAGGCCGTGGGTAATAAAGCCCATTAGCAGCAGCGGGGCGGAAATACCCGGTGCGACCAGGGCGAACGGCAAGACGTTAAGCGGTTCAAGCCAGCCCAATGCCACAAACAAGGTACCGAAAACCAACACCACCCCCAATACGGTCACCGGAGCAACGATGGCATTCGCCAGCGCGATGGTCTTGATCACCGGGCTCATGGTACGGGTGAATATCTGGGTAAAGGAGGCGATCGCTTTACGGTAGCTGCTGTGCGCTTTGCCGCCGCCGCTGAAGGTTTTGATCACCGGGATGCCGTTAACGAATTCGGCTACGGCATTATTGATACGGCCTAACCCCTTAACAAACTCGCCCATATGGGGCGCTCCGGCTTTCTGAGCCCTGCCGAAAATGAAGAAGAACAGGAAGAAAGGAATGATCGAGACGATCGCCATCCGCCAGTCCATGACGAACATGTAGATAACCGAGATCAGCATCGCGCCGATTGTGCGTCCCAGCGTGGTGAAAAAGTGGGCGGTGAGATCGTGCAGGGTGCCAATATCGTCCTGCATCGCCTGTTTCACTTCGCCTGAGGCACGGTCGCTAAACCACCCCAAGGGCACCTGTGCCAGACGCCGGGCCGCCGTAATGCGCAGGCCATGGGTAATACGGTTATCGGCCAGGTGTGCGAGCACTTCGGCCAGGGTGACAATGATTAAGCCGACAAACAGGCTGACCAGGCAGACGACGACGCTGTCGCCAATCCCACCCGCCGCCAGAAACGGAGTAGCGGCTCCTGTTTGTTCCTGATGACCCAAAACAATGACGGCAATATGGGCAATGCCCGCCAACGGCACCAGCGTGAATATTGTGCCGATAGCTGCCAGTACCCCGGCGACAATAAGGCTCCCACGTATAGGCCGCAGCAGTCGCCCGATAGGACCAGGCTTACCGGCCCCCGTTTGATGACTACTCATAATAACTCCCCTGAGGAATATAAATAAGGATTCTTGGCCAAGATTGGCCAAGAAATAGAGTGGCGAAAATCAAACGCCATAATTAAAGCACGACATGTAGCTCAATATAATTTCGAAAGAATAGGGCTGTAATATTTGTTATTACCAATGCAAGGTTAATGTGGTAAGGATTTGCCGTTCTGCACCCCATGAACAGGTATTGTTGGTAAAGCAAGAAGAAACATAGTGCTTATCAAAAATATTATTTACGTTTAAAGCAATTTCTGCGTTTTCCAGTCCGGGGATATCATCCAGTTGATACTTTATGGCGGTATCAAAAACCGTATAGCTAGGGACTTTAAAATTATTCCCATCGTCACCCGGAGTGCTTGACACATAACGTGCGCCACCGCCGAGGCTCAGCCCATTTAACCAGCCTTGATTAAAGGTGTAATCGGTCCACAAATTAGCCATATGTTTAGGCACCATGGCTGGAGTATGGCCATTATTACCGGAGTTATCGCGGAACTCAGCATGGGTATAGGTATAGCTTGCGATTAAATTAAGGTTATAGGTGAGTGCGGCCTTACCTTCAATTTCAATCCCGCGAGAGCGGATTTTGCCTTCCTGCACATTGTAATAAGGGTTAATGGCATCACGGCGTAAATTATTGTCTTTGGTCAGTTGGAATGCGGCGATAGAGGCAGAAACCGGTGCGTTATCAGGGATGAATTTAATCCCTGCTTCATATTGCTTCCCTCGGGAAGGTTTGAAAGCCTGGCCTGATAAACTGTTGCCGCTATTGGGTTCAAATGACTCGCTATAGCTCACGTAAGGTGCGATGCCGTTATTGAAAACATAGTTAACGCCGCCACGCCAGGTGAATTCATTATCCGTGATGCTGGATGAGGATTCCGCACCCGTCATATTACTTCTTTCATGGGTTTTTACGACGCTGTGGTCAAAGCGGCCACCCAGCGTGAATACCCAGTTCTGCCATTCGGCCTGATCCTGCAGATAAGTGCCTAACTGGTGGTTTTTGTTAATCGTATGGGTGTCGCCAAAATAAAGCACATCATGGTTGCCATACTGCGGGTTCACCAGATTGAGCGGCGCGGCAGAGCCCATCTTGTTTTGCAGATCGTTGCGCAGCTGCGAATAGTCGATCCCCATCAACAGGGTGTGGCGCCAACTGCCGGCGTTCAATTTCCCTTCCAGCCGGGTATCGGTGGTTAACCCATTCAATCTCTCGTCGCTGACCATGGTTGCGCGGGACAAGGTGGTGCCGTATTGCTGGGGTGCCACTCCCATGCAGGTCATTGGGTTGCACAGGCCGTTGCCATAGATGCTGCGCCAGTTGACCTTGGTATGCTGATAGCGGACGGCCTGATGGAAGGACCAGGTATCGTTGAAGGCATGATCAAGCTGATAGCCCACCGTGCGCTGCTGGCGTTCGAAACGGTTATAGCTGGGCTCGCCCTCGTTAAACGAAGGAGACAATTTGCCGAATTCGCCGGAAGTCAAAGTTCCTTCGCTCGGCAGCCAGCCGTAATAACCGGTGCGTGGTTCGTTTTGCAAAGACAGCTGAAACAACAGCGAGGTTTTATCCGACGGCTGCCAAAGCAAAGAAGGCGCAATGGCATAGCGTTTTTCGCGCTCGCCCTTTTGCTGGCTGTGCGCTTCGTAATAATTACCGGTTAAGCGGTAAGCCAATGCTTCTTCATCATCAAGAGCGTCGCTGAAATCGAATTGGGTTTTCCATTCGTGATGGTTGCCGGCCTGCAGTTGTAATTCATGCAATGGCTGCTTTTGTGGACGCTTGCTGACGCTGGAAATAACGCCGCCGGGGTTACTTTTGCCATACAGCACCGAGGCCGGACCGCGCAAAACTTCTACCCGCTGTAAAAAATACGGATCCACTTTGCTGTCGGCATACATATCCCCTTGTAATTTCAAACCGTCCAAATAGATATTCTGGCTGACGTTATTGAATCCCCGGATCATGACGCTATCAAATATGCTCGAACTGCCGCTGTTGCCTGTCATTACACCCGGCGTATAGCTGAGCGCATTTTTAATGGTGGCTGGGCGTTTGGTTTGTAATTCTTCTTGCGTAATAACGGAAATAGACTGGGGGGTTTTGATTAATGGGGTGCTGGTTTTTGTTGCCGTAACGCTTTGTTTGGCGGCATAGGTTCCATTGGATCCTATGGCTTCTTCTGCCGTATTTCCCTCGCCGTAAACGGTAATGACACTTTCGTTTTCCCCTGCGGCATAAGCCAATGAACTGGTACATATTCCTGCCAGCAGCATAAAAAGGTTAGGCTGTTTTATTATCAGGCGCCGAATAGTCTTCATAGGCATTTTATTGATGATCCATCTTTAGGGAATGACAATATTTAATTGTCGCTAATGATAATCATTAGCGATGGGGGGATTTGGCAATTCATGCGATTTTGAAAGAGGGATATTATTAAAGCAGAGGCGTTACCCTGGCGGGAAAACGCCATATATTCACGACGATAGAGTGATAACTCAAAAAAACGGGCACCGTGGGGAACAGAAACCGGGTTAATTCGGGGCAGGCTGACCTGCCCTGGCGTTATGAATTACTCTTCTTTTTTGGTTTCCTGCTCAACCGCTTCAGGCTTTTTCTTGCGGAATTTGGCCCAAATTTTTCCTTCCTGGCCACGCCAAAGGCGCTGAATGTTGTCGTGGTGCCGCATCAGGATCAGGCATGACAGCATGGCTACCGGGAAGGTGAACTGCGGTTTGAACCACCAAACGTAGAAGGGGGCAATCAGCGCACTGACAATCGCGCCCAGCGAAGAGTAACCGCTGAGCAACACGGTCAGCAACCAGGTACCGGTCATCAGACCGGTCAGATCCCAGCCTATCGGCGCTATGGCACCAAATGCTGTTGCCACGCCCTTGCCGCCACGGAAATGGAAGAACACCGGATAGATGTGCCCAACGCAGGCGGCAATTGCCGTCAGCCCCAGGTACAGCGGCGGGACATTAAGCTTGTATGCCAGCCAGACCGGCAGCATTCCTTTGAGAATATCGAAAACCAGCACCGCCGCCGCCGCCAGGCGACCGCCGATGCGCAGGACGTTGGTAGCCCCTGGATTCCCTGAGCCATGTTCACGCGGATCGGGCAGCCTGGCGATCCGACAAACCAGGATCGCACTGGAAATTGAGCCACACAGATACGCGAAGATAATCATGCCAAGCGCGGTAGCACTCATAACGCGGTTCCGTTTAATAAGGGTCGTTTTACTCGCAACATAAAGGGATAATACGCATATTCCGCTGGAAGTGGTATCCGGCAAGGCCAAAAACAGAGAATGACGTGATGGATATCGTATTTATAGAAGAACTTACCGTAATCACCACCATTGGCGTTTATGACTGGGAACAAAACATTCGCCAGAAGCTGGTGTTCGATATCGAAATGGGCTGGGACAACCGCCAGGCGGCTGCCAGCGACGACGTGAACGACTGTCTGAGCTATGCCGATATCAGTGAAGCCATCATCCAGCACGTGGAGCCAAATCGCTTTGCGTTGGTGGAGCGGGTGGCAGAGGAAATATCTGAAATATTGCTCCAGCGCTTCAAATCCCCCTGGGTCCGTATTAAGGTCAGCAAACCGGGCGCTGTTGCACATGCCAGCCGGGTTGGGGTGATTATTGAGCGTGGTACCCGTCCGGTGTGATGTTCTGTCATACAGGTGCAACTAAAGGCCGTTAACCTGGTCTGAACCTGAGAATTGTTTTAGCGGCAATGTATTGAACACTGCCGCTTTTTTATGTTTATAGCCGTAAATTTATGGGGTGATCGAAGCACATGGCGGACATGCATTCACTGTTTATTGCGTTTGTTCTTGGGGTGGTTGAAGGGTTAACTGAATTTTTGCCGGTATCTTCTACCGGGCACATGATCATCGTTGGCGAGTGGCTGGGTTTTACCGGCGATAAGGCCAAAACCTTTGAAGTGATCATTCAGTTGGGGTCGATTCTGGCGGTGGTGGTGATGTTCTGGCGCCGTCTGTTCGGGCTGATCGGCATTCATTTCGGCGGTAAGCCGGTTGAGCACGAAGGCAAAACGGCGGGCCGGTTGAAACTGGGCCATATCCTGCTGGCGATGATCCCCGCGGTGGTGCTGGGGCTGTTGTTCCATGATTTCATCAAATCGCTGTTCGCGCCGAAAAACGTGATGTATGCGTTGGTGGTCGGCGGTTTCCTGTTGCTGGCGGCGGAATGGCTGAAGCCGAAAAAACCGAGCGCTGAAGGGCTGGATGACATCACCTACCGCCAGGCGTTTATGATTGGTTGCTTCCAGTGTCTGGCGCTGTGGCCGGGCTTTTCCCGTTCAGGTTCGACCATTGCCGGCGGTATGCTGGTGGGCGTGAACCGTTATGCGGCCTCCGAGTTCTCCTTCATTCTGGCGGTGCCGATGATGATCGGTGCCAGCGGGCTGGACTTGTACAAGAGCCTGCACTTCCTGACGATGGGCGATTTACCGATGTTCGCCGTCGGTTTTGCTACCGCTTTCGTCGTAGCGCTGATCGCAATAAAAACCTTCCTGTCGCTGATCAAACGCATTTCGTTTGTGCCGTTCGCCATCTACCGTTTTATCGTTGCCGCCGTGGTTTACATGGTCTTCATGTAAGCGGCATGCCAATTAAAAACCCCGCGCTGCGGGGTTTTTTTATGCCTGGTCTTTCAGAATATCCTGGGTTTGTTTCCAGTCGGCCAACGCCTGTTGACGACGGCGTTTGAGCTCATCGCGGATCGCCAGCCCTTGCAGGCCGCTGGCCACCACTTCTTTTACCGAGACGGCATTCGCCACCTGAAACGCCTGGCGCAGATAGTCACCCTGCGGGTAGGGATTGTTTTCAAATCCGGTACGGCCGCGAGCATCGGCTTCGCTGGTGAGGATCATCTGCTCCAACCGCTGAGGCTTGCGCCAGACATCGACCGCATCAAACAGTTTCAACAGGGTCTCCGGGCGCAGCTTGTTAACGGTGTGGATCAAATCGTGATATTCGGCCACCAGTTTGGCCAGGTCGCGTACCGGGTTGGGGACGCGCAACCGCTGACACAAGGCGTCTACCAGCACAACACCGGCAGGCCCGTGGCCGTGGTGGTGAGGCCACAGCTCTTTTGGCGTCTGCCCTTTACCCAAATCATGGCACAGCGCCGAAAAGCGCACGTCGACCTCGGGGCTGAGTTGGGCGGCGATAGCCAGCGTCATCAGCGTGTGAATGCCGGTATCGATCTCCGGGTGCCATTTGGCGGGGGCCGGTACGCCGAATAAAGCATCGATCTCCGGGAACAGTACGCTGAGCGCCTCGCAGTCGCGCAGCACCTGGAAATAGACCTGCGGGCTTTGGCTCTGCAGCGCCTTCTCGGTTTCTTTCCAGACCCGTTCCGGGGTCAGCGCCGCCAGTTCGCCGCTGTTCGCCATCTGACGCATCAACTCCGCGGTTTCCGGGGCGACGGTAAAACCCAGATGAGCGAAGCGGGCGGCAAAGCGCGCCACGCGCAGCACGCGCAACGGATCTTCACCAAAAGCTTCAGATACATGGCGTAACACCCGCGTTTGCAGGTCGGCCACGCCGTTGAAAGGATCGATTAACTCCCCGTCGGCGCTGCGGGCGATGGCGTTGATGGTCAGATCCCGGCGCTGCAGATCTTGTTCCAACGTCACGTCCGGCGCGGCGTAACAGGTAAAACCGGTATAGCCCTGGCCGGATTTCCGCTCGGTGCGCGCCAGCGCATATTCTTCATGGGTCTTGGGATTAAGAAACACCGGGAAGTCTTTACCGACCTGTTGATATCCCAGCGCGATCAGCTCTGACGGCGCGGCGCCCACCACCACCCAGTCGCGGTCGAATACCGGTATCTCAAGCAGGCTGTCGCGGACGGCGCCGCCGACCAGGTAAGTCTTCACTGTTAACTCCTGAATTTATCTTAAGGCTCTGCTGACCAGATTACCTCAATTAGCCGGGCGGTGCCGCAGCCAATAAAAAGGGCGCCCCGCAGGCGCCCGATCTCAAACAGAAGGAGACTGAAATCAGTTCATCCAGCGGTTGTTGCTTTTGCGCCGCGGGATCAGGTGTGGCAACAACAAGCCAAGCAGCAGGCCTACGCCGGCTACGCCACCGCCGTACATGAACCACTGCAGGATGATGGTGCGCTGTTTGTCGTCGAGCTGCAGATTAACCGCGTTAACCTTTTTCTGTGCGACCACCAGCTGATTTTTCAGATCCTGGTTTTCCTGCTGCAGACCGCTGATGGTGCTGTCGCTGCCGGCCACTTTCTGCTGCATTTCTGCCGTGCGCTGGTTCCAGCTGTTGTCGATGTTGGCCAGCTTGTCGGTCAGGGTTTTTACCTGTTGCTCCAGCGCCGGCACTTGGGTGCGCAGGCTTGGCGTCTGGCTCAGCTGATTGAGCGGGATCCAGGTCGTGCGGCCTTTCGCATCGCGGATCTGGCCATAGTTGGTGCTGTCATTTACGCTCAACAGGGTGACTTCTTCACCGGCGTTCAGGGTACCGACGATACGGTACTGATTACCCGGGCCGCTATGGACGTAAGTATTCAATTCATCGGAGATATAGCGTTTATCTTCGGCATGGGCGCCCCAAGTGATGCTGAAGCTCAGCACGGCAAGGCAAATTAGGCGTAATTTCTGCATTAGTTCATCGTTTCTGTGTGAATTTATGGGAACGATAGTAGAGCGTTCAGTCTGACGACGCAACGCAAAAACCGGAATGAGAACTATCTTACTGTGGCAGATTCTGTGAGTTGCGCAGTGTTTTATAACGTAACAGGTTTTTTCTGCAGTTAGCAGGGTTAAGGTGCAGGGAATCGCGGTAAGATAACGGCAACTGTGCGTCATCGGGCAGAGCGCGGCAGGCGAGGCCCGCCGCCGTGAAGGCTGACGCGAATGCGTAACTTATTGGTGTAAAAGACTTATGACCGTTGAAATAGAACTGAAATTTATTGCTACCCCGGATGCGGTTGCCGCTTTGCCGCAGCACTTGGCTGCCTGGCCTCATCAGCATTCCGCGCCGCAAAAACTGACCAATATCTACTTCGAAACCGCCGATAATTTCCTGCGCAGTCAGGATATGGGGCTGCGTATCCGCGGCTTCGACGACAGTTATGAAATGACCATCAAAACCGCCGGTAAGGTGGTAGCGGGTTTGCATCAGCGCCCGGAATATAATGTGGCGATCACTACGCCGGAGCTGGCGTTGGAACGGTTCCCGGCGGATATCTGGCCGCAAGGCTGTGATGTCGACGCGCTGCAGCAGGCGTTGCAGCCCCTGTTCCGCACCGACTTCGTGCGTGAGAAGTGGGTGGTCACTTACGGTAAGAGCGAGATTGAGGTTGGGCTTGACCAGGGCGAGGTCAGCGCCGGTGAGCTGAGTGAAGCGCTGTGCGAGATTGAGCTGGAGCTTAAAACGGGTAATACCGACGATCTGCTGGCGCTGGCCAAAGAATTGGCGATGCACGGCGGCCTGCGTCAGGGCAACCTGAGCAAAGCGGCGCGCGGCTATCATCTGGCGCAGGGCAATGCTCCGCGTGAGCGCCGCCCGCTGGCGGTATTGAAGCCTGCGGCCAAATCCAGCGTAGAACAGGGTATGGTTGCCAGCTTCGAACTGGGCCTGAGCCACTGGCAGTATCACGAAGAGCTGTGGCTGCGTGGTGATACCCAGGCCCGTCGCTCGGTTATGGAGGCGATTGCGCTGATCCGTCAGGCACTGGTGATCTTCGGTGGTCTGGTACCACGCAAAGCCAGCGCCGATCTGCGCGCCCGCCTGACCGCACTGGAGCCGCTGTTGATTGATAAGAGCACTCAGCCGCAGGTGTTGTGTTACAGCGCAGAATACCTGCAGTGTAAGTTAGCGCTCACATCATGGTTGGTGACCGGCGCCTGGAAACCCTTTATCGACGCCAAGGCGCAAACCAAGCTCGACGGTTCATTCAAACGTTTCAGCGACATTATGCTGGGACGCAGCGCGGCCGAGTTGAAAGAGGCCTTCACGCGCACGTTGAACGAGGATGAATACGAGGAACAGTTGCCGCGCCTGACCCGTCAGGTGTCGGCATTTATCCTGCTGTCCGGTGCTTATCCCGATGACGAAACCGGTCCTTATATCGAAAGCTGGCGCGAACTGCAGCAGGCGCTGGCCGAACGTCGTCAAGGCTGGTACGAATCCAGCCGCAAACAGGCCTTATCGCATGCGCCATTCTGGTTAAACGGCGCGCTCCGCTAATAAAGCTGGCCTGCGAGGCGCAGGCCGCAGAACGGATCCTTCACTATGTTGCCACTCTCGAGCAGGTTACAGGTTCAGGCACAGAGCATCGTGCAGCGTTTTCAGGAAACTCAGGGCGCGGACTGCGTGCTCAGCAGCCAGGAACAGCGGGTTTTGGCGTCGAGCGATTTTGTCTGCGACATGTTGCTCAGTCAGCCGCAATGGCTGGAGACGTTGCGCAAACAGCCACCGGTCGCGGACGAGTGGCAACATTACGCCGCCTGGTTGCAAGACACGCTGGAAGATGTGCGCGACGAAGCGCAACTGATGCGCGCGTTACGTCTGTTCCGCCGCGAGACGCTGGTGAGGATCGCCTGGGCGCAGGCGCAGAATCTGTGCAGCACGCAAGAGACGCTGTTGCAGCTGAGCGGGCTGGCGGAAACGCTGATCGTCAGCGCTCGCGACTGGCTGTATCAAACCTGCTGCCGTGAGTGGGGCACCCCGTGCAACGCCCAGGGCGTACCCCAGCCGTTGCTGATCCTAGGCATGGGGAAACTGGGCGGCGGCGAGCTGAACTTCTCGTCCGATATAGACCTGATTTTTGCCTACCCGGAAAACGGTCAGACCCAGGGAGGACGGCGCGAGTTGGATAACGCGCAGTTCTTTACCCGTCTGGGGCAGCGGCTGATCAAGGCGCTGGATCAGCAAACCATCGACGGCTTTGTTTATCGTGTGGATATGCGGCTGCGGCCCTTCGGCGACAGTGGTCCGCTGGTCATGAGCTTCGCCGCCCTGGAGGACTACTACCAGGAGCAGGGGCGCGACTGGGAACGTTACGCGATGGTGAAAGCGCGGCTGATGGGCGGTTCGGAAGACGCCTACAGTGAAGAGTTGCGCAAAACCCTGCGGCCGTTCGTTTTTCGTCGCTATATCGATTTCAGCGTGATCCAGTCGCTGCGCAATATGAAAGGCATGATCGCCCGCGAAGTGCGGCGGCGTGGGCTGAAAGACAACATCAAGCTGGGTGCCGGCGGCATCCGCGAAATTGAATTTATCACTCAGGTATTCCAATTGATCCGCGGCGGGCGAGAGCCGGCACTGCAGGGGCGATCGCTGCTGCCCACGCTGCAGGCGGTGGGGGAACTGGGGTTGCTGGAGCCGCAACAGGTACAGGCGATGAGCGCCAGCTACTTGTTCCTGCGCCGGCTGGAAAACCTGCTGCAGGCCATTGCCGACCAACAAACGCAGACGCTGCCACAAGATGAGCTCGATCAGGCCCGTTTGGCCTGGGGCATGGGGTTCGACGACTGGTCGACGCTGCTCGCGGCGCTGGACGAGCATATGCAGGCGGTGAGAGCGGTATTTAACGACCTGATTGGCGACGATAGCCCCGATGTGGGCGAAGATCCCGATTATCAGCACTACCACAGCCTGTGGCAGGACGCACTGGAAGAACACGAGCTGGCACCGTTGACGCCACACCTGGATGAAGAAGCGCGCAGGCAGATGTTGCGTACCATCGCCGAGTTTCGTCACGATGTCGACAAACGCACTATCGGCCCGCGCGGTCGCGATGTGCTTGATCAATTGATGCCGCGTCTGCTGGCGGAAGTGTGTCCGCGTCAGGATGCGCCGACGGCGCTGCTGCGGTTGACCCAGCTGCTGTTGAGCATCGTAACGCGCACCACCTACCTTGAGCTGCTGGTGGAATACCACGCGGCGCTCAGCCATCTGATTCGCCTGTGCGCCGCTTCGCCGATGGTCGCCAACCAGCTGTCGCGCTATCCGCTGTTGCTGGACGAACTACTGGATCCGGCGACGCTGTATCAGCCGGTGGCCCCGGACGCTTACCGCAGCGAACTGCGCCAGTACCTGTTGCGGGTACCGGAAGATGACGAAGAGCAGAAACTTGAGGCATTGCGTCAATTCAAACAGGCGCAGCAGTTACGCATCGCCGCCGGGGATATTTCCGGCGCGCTGCCGGTGATGAAAGTGAGCGATCACCTCACCTACCTGGCCGAGGCCATTATCGACACGGTGGTGCAGCAAGCGTGGAACGACATGGTTGCTCGCTATGGTCAACCGACCCATTTGCAGGAGCGGGAAGGGCGCGGTTTTGCCGTGATTGGCTACGGAAAACTGGGCGGTTGGGAGCTGGGCTACAGCTCCGATCTTGATCTGGTGTTTATTCTGGATTGTCCACCGGACGTGATGACCGACGGCGATCGCTGCATCGACGGCCGTCAGTTTTATCTGCGTTTGGCGCAGCGCGTCATGCACCTGTTCAGTACCCGCACCTCCTCCGGCATTTTGTACGAGGTGGACGCTCGCCTGCGGCCTTCAGGCGCGGCCGGCATGTTGGTCAGCACGGTCGAAGCCTTTGCCGATTATCAGCAGAACGAGGCCTGGACCTGGGAGCACCAGGCACTGGTGCGTGCGCGTATCGTCCATGGCGATCCGGCGCTGCATCAGCAGTTTGACGCGATCCGCCGTGAGATCTTGTGCAAACCACGCGACGGCGAAACGCTGCGGCTGGAGGTACGCGAGATGCGCGAGAAAATGCGTAATCACCTCGGCAACAAGCAGCGTGAACTCTTTGATATCAAAGCCGACGAGGGCGGTATCACCGATATCGAATTTATTGCCCAGTATCTGGTCTTAAGCTATGCAAGCACCGAGCCCCGTCTGACGCGTTGGTCTGATAACGTACGCATTTTCGAGTTGATGGCCAATTACGGCATCATGCCGGAAGAAGAGGCGCAGGCGCTCACTCAGGCCTACGTCACCATGCGCGATGAAATTCACCACCTGGCGTTGCAGGAGCATTCCGGCAAGGTCGCCAAGGGGCAATTTGCCGCCGAGCGAGAACAGGTTCGCACCAGTTGGGCGAAGTGGCTGGGTTAGGCATGCCGGTTACGCAATACGTTTTGCAGCTATTACAGACGTCTGTGGTAATATCTGCGCCACTAAAATTTTGTACTTTTTTGGAGTTATCGGATGAAAGTTACACTGCCTGATTTTCGCCGCGCCGGGGTATTGGTGGTGGGTGACGTCATGTTGGATCGCTATTGGTATGGGCCGACCAGCCGTATTTCACCGGAAGCGCCGGTGCCGGTGGTCAAGGTTGAAACCATTGAAGAGCGTCCCGGCGGTGCAGCAAACGTGGCGATGAATATCGCTTCGCTGGGTGCCAACTCACGCCTGGTGGGCTTGACCGGTATTGATGACGCGGCGCGTGCACTGAGCGCCAAGCTGAACGAAGTGAACGTGCGCTGTGATTTCGTTTCGGTACCGACGCATCCGACCATCACCAAGCTGCGCGTGCTGTCACGCAACCAGCAACTGATCCGTCTCGACTTCGAAGAAGGGTTCTCCAACGTCGATTCGCAACCCATGCTGGAACGCATCCAGCAGGCGCTGCCGCAAATTGGTGCGCTGGTGTTGTCTGACTACGCCAAAGGCGCGCTGAGCCAGGTACAGAGCATGATCCAACTGGCGCGGGCCGCCAAGGTGCCGGTGCTGATCGATCCAAAGGGTTCCGATTTTGAGCGCTATCGCGGCGCGACGCTGCTGACGCCAAACCTGTCTGAGTTCGAAGCGGTCGTAGGGCACTGCAAAGACGAAGCCGAGCTGGTCGAACGCGGCATGAAGCTGGTGGCGGACTTTGAGCTTTCCGCGCTGCTGGTCACCCGTTCCGAACACGGCATGACGTTGCTGCAATTGGGCGTTCCGCCACTGCACCTGCCAACCCAGGCGCAGGAAGTGTTTGACGTTACCGGCGCCGGCGATACCGTGATTGGCGTGCTGGCTGCCGCGTTGGCTGCCGGTAACACCTTGGAAGAGTCCTGTTTCCTGGCCAATGCCGCCGCCGGCGTGGTAGTGGGCAAACTGGGGACCTCTACCGTTTCCCCGATCGAGCTGGAAAATGCGGTGCGTGGCCGTGCCGAAACCGGCTTTGGCGTCATGACCGAAGCCCAGCTGAAAACCGCCGTGGCGCAAGCACGTCAGCGCGGTGAAAAAGTGGTGATGACCAACGGTATCTTCGACATTCTGCATGCCGGTCACGTTTCCTATCTGGCGAATGCCCGCAAACTGGGCGACCGCCTGATTGTGGCGGTCAACAGCGACGCTTCTACCAAGCGCCTAAAAGGCGAGACCCGTCCGGTCAACGCGCTGGAAAACCGCATGATCGTATTGGGTGCGTTGGAAGCGGTGGACTGGGTTGTGGCATTCGAAGAAGACACGCCGCAACGCCTGATCGCCGATATCCTGCCGGATCTGCTGGTGAAAGGCGGCGACTACAAACCTGAAGATATTGCCGGCAGCGCCGAGGTTTGGGCCAACGGCGGCGACGTCAAGGTACTGAACTTTGAAGACGGCCTGTCGACCACCAATATTATCAAGGCAATCAAAGACGGGCGTGGCTAACAGACTCTTTTTAGCCTAAATAAGTCGAGTGGTATCAAGGCAGTAATCGGGTGAGTAAAAGCAGCCGACGCGGATGCAACTTGAAGTATGGCGGATAAAACGGCGGTGGCAGTGAGTGGACTGAAGCAGGAATTGAGTTTGGCGCAGGGCGTTGGGCTATTGTCCACTTCATTGCTGGGAACGGGGGTGTTCGCCGTTCCTGCACTGGCGGCCCAGGTGGCGCAGGGCGATAGCCTTTGGGCCTGGCCGGTATTGATTGCGCTGGTGTTCCCGATTGCCATCGCTTTTGCTGCTCTGGGCCGGCATTTCCCCAGCGCCGGTGGTGCCGCGCATTTTGTCGGGCTGGCTTTTGGCCCGCGTATGGCGAAAGTGACCGGCTGGCTGTTTTTGTCGGTGATCCCGGTGGGCCTGCCTGCGGCATTACAGATAGCCGCCGGTTTTTGGCAGGCCGCGTTCGGCTGGAGCGCCAATGGCCTGCTGCTGGTGCAAATAGCCACGCTGATGGTGATTTGGCTGCTGGGTACGCGCAGCGCCGGTTCCAGCGCCAATATTCAAACGCTGATCGCCATGCTGGTGGTGGCGCTGGTCGCCGCAATTTGGTGGCGTGGCGGCATCTCTCCTGCTCAAATCCCCTGGCCAGCACTCGACGAAATATCTCCCCCTAATTTGTTCCACGCGTTGGCGGTGATGTTCTGGTGCTTTGTCGGTTTGGAAGCCTTTGCGCATCTGGCAACCGAGTTCCGCAACCCTGAGCGCGATTTCCCGCGTGCCCTGCTGTTTGGCCTGCTGGTCGCCGGGGCGGTGTACTGGGATTGTACCGTGGCGGTGTTGCACTTTCATGCATACAGTGAACATCAGGCGGCGGCCGCGTCGTTGCCGGGTATCGTGGTGCAACTGTTTGGGCAACATGCGTTGTGGGTAGCCTGCGTCATAGGTTATCTGGCTTGCTTTGCCAGCGTGAATATCTATACCCAAAGCTTCGCCCGGCTGGTGTGGTCGCAGGCGCAGGATCGGCCAGCCAGCGCGTTGGCTAAACTGTCCGCCGGACAGGCACCGGTCAATGCATTAAGCGCGGTGGTGGGCTGTTGCCTGCTGTTTACCCTGCTGATTTATACGCTGAAACTGCCGTTGGATATGCTGTTGGTGTATGCCAATGGCATCTTTGTGCTGATCTACCTGCTGTGTATGCTGGCGGGCTGTCGAATTTTGCACGGACGTTCGCGGTTAATGGCGGCGGTAGGGCTGGGGCTGTGTTTACTGCTGATGGTCATTATCGGCTGGAAAAGCCTGTATGCGCTGGGAATGTTCGCGTTGATTTGGCTGGTGTTGCCGCGCAGGCCGAAGGCTGCGCTAAAACGGCAGTAAGGGCGCGATGCCGCGCCCTTAGCGGTAACTATTCTGCGTCTGGCTGTTGTGTGGCTGGTGCTGCGTTCAGCTTGCTTTCCAATTCGTTCATGCGCTGTTCCAGCAACGCCAGCTTTTCACGGGTGCGCAGCAGCACCTGTGTCTGAACGTCGAACTCTTCGCGGTTGACCAAATCCAGACGGGTAAGCTGCGACTGCAGCACCTGACGGATTTTCTTCTCAACGTCTTCCCCGAATTCACGTACGCCTTTAGGCATGGATTCATGCACCTGGCGTGCGATCTGTTCAATTTTTTTCGGGTCAATCATGGCGTATCCCTTTCAGAGTTTAATAGCTGTCGTCTAGTGTAATGCGAGTTGCCCGCCGGATAAACTAATAACCGCATTCCCTGTGATTGGCCGAATTGTGCTTTTGCCAATTGCCCTGATTAATCATTAGCGTTATAGTCGAGAAGCTTATTCTCAGGGCGGGGTGCAAGTCCCCACCGGCGGTAAATCACCTTCTACGGTGAAAGCCCGCGAGCGCTCAGCCAGTCTCTTGCAGCTTGGTTAGAGGTCAGCAGATCCGGTGTAATTCCGGGGCCGACGGTTATAGTCCGGATGGGAGAGAGTAACGGTATCTGCCGGGTTTGCGCCCGCTTGCGTTATTTTTTTAGCTATTGCTAGCTACTCCTCAAGATCGCCCTGGTTCTGGTAATCCATAATTTTTTAATGAGGTTTTTTACCATGAATCAGACCCTACTTTCAGATTTCGGCACGCCGGTAGAACGCGTAGAGCGAGCTATTGAAGCATTGCGCAATGGCCGCGGTGTAATGGTGCTCGATGATGAAAATCGTGAAAACGAAGGTGATATGATCTTCGCCGCAGAAACCATGACCGTTGAGCAGATGGCACTGACCATTCGCCACGGCAGCGGTATTGTGTGTCTGTGTCTCACCGAAGAACGTCGTCAGCAACTCGAACTGCCGATGATGGTGACCAACAACTCCAGCCAGTTCCAGACGGCCTTCACCGTGACTATCGAAGCGGCGCAGGGCGTGACCACCGGCGTGTCTGCATCCGATCGCCTGACCACTATCCGTGCGGCCGTGGCCGATAACGCCAAGCCAAGCGATCTGAATCGTCCTGGGCACGTTTTCCCACTGCGCGCGCAGCCAGGTGGTGTGCTGAGCCGACGTGGTCACACTGAAGCGACTATCGATCTGGTCTCTATGGCCGGTTTCAAACCTGCCGGTGTGCTGTGTGAACTGACTAACGACGATGGCAGCATGGCGCATGCGCCGGAAGTGATCGTGTTTGCCAAACAGCATGATATGACCGTATTGACCATCGAAGATCTGGTGGCTTACCGCCAGGCTCACGAAAAGAAAGCCAGCTGATAACGAACTGACCTTCTGACGATGAAAAAAGCCGCGTAATGCGGCTTTTTTTGTGGCTGAAAACCGTTAACCTATGCCGCCGCTTTGCAACAGCGTCAGGCTGAATCCCATCACGGCCATCCCACACAGCACGCCGTAGCTCGGGTTATTGTGCGGATCGATTTCTTTCGCCAACGGCATCAGTTCATCAACCGACAGCGCCACCATGATGCCGGCAACCGCCGCCATAATCGACGCCATTACCACCGGCGAAATCATCGGGCCAAGCAGCAGGAACGCCAATACGCCGCCGAGAATCTCCGCCATGCCGGAAATACCGGACCACAGCAGGGCTTTGGTCTTGGAGCCGGTTGCGGCATACACCGGGCCAGCCACCGCCAGACCTTCAGGAATATTGTGGATAGCCACGGCCAACGCAATGCCCATGCCCAGTTCCAGGTCGGCGCTGGCGGTGACGAAGGTAGCGATGCCTTCCGGGAAGTTGTGCAGGCTGATGCCCAGCGTCAACAGCACCGCGGTGCGCTTCAGGTTGTGCGGTTTCAGCGGTTGCTGCATCAGATCCTGCGGGTGCTGGTGCGGCAGCATGCGGTCCAGCGCGAAATACCCCAGCAACCCAAGCATGAACATGCCGTAACCCATCATCGGCGACATGCCGACGGTGTGCAGCGCCGCGGGCAGCATTTCCATCAGCGATATCAGCAGCATAATCCCGGCGGCAAATCCAAGAGCAAAAGCCAGCATTCGGTTGGAAGGCTTCTGGCCAATAATGCCAAACAGGGCGCCGACAAAGGTGGCGCCGCCGGCCAGCAAGGTCAGGAGCAGCGGTACGGACATGGTTGTCTCCTTTTATGCTGAAATTATCGTTTATTTTCTGATACTAACAGAGTAAAGGCATAAATCGAGTGGATTTGGCTGATTGTTTCTATCGTTTTAACCGTTCAAATTTATTGAAGATCATCATCACGGTTATCCGGCTGTGTCGCCGTGGCAAACGGCGTAGTCTAGTCCCCATCATGTTTGCGACTGACCAAGGATCTTGTATGAACAGCTCTCGTATGCCTGCACTTTTTCTCGGCCACGGTAGCCCGATGAACGCGCTGGAAGAAAACCGCTATACCCAGGCCTGGCGTCATCTGGGTGAAACGCTGCCGCGCCCGAAGGCCATCATTGCCGTTTCTGCTCACTGGTACACCCGTGGCACCGCGGTGACCGCGATGGAAAAACCAAGAACCATCCATGACTTTGGCGGTTTCCCGCAGGCGCTGTTCGATACCCGGTATCCGGCGCCAGGATCCCCTGAGCTGGCGGCGCAGATCCAGCAAGTGTTGGCGCCGATTACTGTCACGGCAGACGACAGCGAATGGGGCCTGGATCACGGCACCTGGGGCGTGTTGATCAAAATGTATCCCGAGGCGGATATTCCGATCGTGCAGCTCAGCATCGACGGCACCAAACCGGCGGAATACCATTATGAACTGGGCCGTAAACTGGCGGTGTTGCGTGACCAGGGGGTGATGATCGTCGCCAGCGGCAACGTGGTGCATAACCTGCGGATGGTAAAATGGCAGGGGGACGCCACCCCTTATCCGTGGGCCACTTCGTTTGACCGGTTTGTGCGTGATAACCTGAATTATCAGGGGGATAACCACCCGCTGGTCAATTTTATGCAGCACGAAGGCGCAGCGCTGTCTAACCCGACGCCGGAACACTATCTCCCACTGTTATACGTACTGGGCAGTTGGGACGGCAAAGAGGCGATAACCCTTCCGGTGGAGGGCATCGAGATGAGCGCACTGAGTATGCTGTCGGTGCAGGTTGGCTAAAGGCTCTACGCCGGCCTCAGGCCGGCGTAGATTGATCGGCAAAGCCGCAGGATTGGCGGATCACCAGCGAAGGCGGCAGGATGATGCGTTTTGGTGGCTCATCATTGCCTTGAATGCGGCTATACAGCAGTTCCCCCGCCTTGCGGCCGATCTCGCGGGAGGCCACCGATACGGTGGTCAAACCCGGCTGCACCAGCGACGCTTCGGTAATATCATCAAACCCTATCAGCGCGAAATCACGGCCAATCTGGCGGTCGAGTTTGCGTAATGTCTGCATCACGCCCAACGCGACAATGTCCTGATAGCATAACGCCGCCGTGATTTCCGGATGGGCCATCAACAACTGCTCTGCAGCTTTGGCGCCGGAGCTTTGGCTGGCCTCGCTGTCGACGATCCATTCGCCCTTGACCACAATCCCCCGTTCCAGCAGCTTGCTGGTGTAACCCCCCAACCGCTGCGCGCGGGTGGTGGAGTTGATGGATCCTCCGATGAAAGCAATATTGCGATGGCCAAGATCCAACAGATGCTGGGTTGCCAACTGTGTGCCAAGGAAGTTATCTGTGCCGACAAAGTCAAAGTGCGCATCAGCCACCGGCCTGACCACCATGATGGCCGGGATCTTGCGGCGTTTCAGCGTTTCAAAAAACAGGCTCGGCGTTTGTCGGGCGGCACACAGCACCATGCCGCTGGCGCTGTTTTGCAGCAGCGAGTCGACAAATTTTTGTTGCCTGTCGGCCGATTCTTCGCTGTTGGCCAGAAACAGCATCAGTTGATGGCGTTCCATTTCCTGGCTCAGCCCGGCGGTCATTTCGGCGTAAAAAGGATTGGTGATGTCGTGCAACAGCAGGCCGACCTGATTGCTGCTGCGATTGCGCAGGTTTGCCGCGGTCTGATTGTAAACGTAGCCCAGATGATCGATGGCGCTCAGCACACGCTTGCGTGTTTCATCCGATATGCGGCCACGGTTACGCAATACCATCGAAACCGTAGCGGTGGAGACTTTTGCGTATGCGGCGACATCCGCCAAGGTTATGGTGCTCATTTCATCTCCTGTCGATACTGGCTTTTATATTAAGGTATATCGATTAACCTTTTTCTGTGTGATTTCGTTAAATAGAGTGTGACGACGATCGCGATTTATAAGCTTTTTAGCGAGTTATTATTCGTTATATGAGGTTAATCTCGTTAATCAGCCTGTTTGTTATGAGGTTAATCGATTAATCTTTTTCTATCTATTCAGTGCATAGGCAGAAGGATATGACAGAGCAACAGCGCAACGCAACAAGCTATGACAAACACCCGGAAGTGGCGGTTCAGGGCTTTGATCATGCCGCCTGGCAAGGTTGGCCGGCGGTGGTCGAGGCAGTCAGCCGCAAGGTTGCCGCCCTCGGGTTACGCAAAACCCTGTTGGTGGTGGATTGCTACCCTGGGGTGAATTTGGCAGAACTGAGCGAGAATCTTATCCATTCGCTGAAGCCCGCCAGCAGTATCAACGCCGAATTGGCCAAATATGATGAATCGCATATTCACGCGATGATTGAACGCAACTTAACCGAAGACCGCGTTTTTGGCGTGCTGTCATGTCATCAACTGACTGAATTTTTTGATGATGAGCGCGTGCAGCAGCTGCGCGATCAAATTGCGAGCGTCGACAGTGGCCTGGTAGTGATTTATGGACCGGGCGCGGCGTTGATCGCCGAGGGCGATGTGCTGGTTTATGCCGACATGGCTCGCTGGGAAATCCAGCAGCGTTTTCGCCGTGGTGAACTGGGCAACTGGGGCGTCACCAATGTGGACGAAGACGTGTTGCGTCGTTACAAGCGGGCCTTTTTTGTGGAATGGCGGGTGTTCGATCGCCATAAAACCCCGTTGTTGCAGCGTGCTGACCTGGTGTTGGACACCAACCAGGCAGGTAAGCCCAAGGCCGTGAGTGGCGAGGCATTCCACGCTGGATTGCAGCAGGTCACCCAACGTCCATTCCGCGTCGTGCCCTTTTTTGACCCCGGTATTTGGGGCGGTCAATGGATGAAACAACAGTTCGATCTCGACCCGACGGCAGCCAACTACGCGTGGTGTTTTGACTGCGTGCCCGAGGAAAACAGCCTGCTAATGCGTTTTGGTGACGTTCGGGTCGAGATCCCCTCACAGGATTTGGTGCTGTTATACCCGAGGCCCCTGCTGGGCGAGCGCGTACACGCCCGTTTCGGCGCCGAATTCCCGATCCGTTTTGACCTGCTGGATACCGTCGGCGGGCAAAACCTCAGCTTCCAGGTGCACCCGCTGACGGAATACATCCAACAGCATTTCGGCATGCATTACACCCAGGATGAAAGCTATTACATTCTGGCGGCAGAGCAGGGAGCTGAAGTGTATCTGGGGATGAAAAACGGTACCGATCCGCAGGCGATGATGGCCGATCTGGCGGCCGCCCAAAGGGGTGAAAAGGCGTTCGACGATCGCCGTTTTGTGAACCGCTTCCCGGCGCGTAAACACGATCACTTCCTGATCCCGGCGGGGACGGTGCACTGTTCAGGTGCGGAAACCATGGTGCTGGAGATCAGCGCTACGCCGTACATTTTCACCTTCAAACTGTGGGACTGGGGCCGTGTGGGATTAGATGGCCTTCCGCGTCCGGTGCATTTGCAGCACGGTGAGCAGGTGATCAACTGGCAATGCGACACCGACTGGGCAACGGAGCATCTGGTTAACCACGTTGAACCGGTTGCTGAAGGGCAAGGCTGGCAGGAAGAGCGAACCGGCCTGCACGAGCGCGAATTTATCGAAACCCGCCGTCACTGGTTCAGTGAACCGGTGTTACACCATACCGAAGGGCGAGTGAACGTGCTGAACCTGGTGGAAGGGGAAGAGGCAGTGGTTGAAAGCCCTGAGGGCCATTTTGCTCCCTTTGTGGTGCATTACGCGGAAACCTTCATCGTCCCGGCTGCGGTCGGGGCGTATCGCATCAGCCCACATGGTCGCAGCCTGGGTAAAACCCTGGGCACCATCAAAGCCTGGGTAAGGGGATAAACATTATGTTGAAAGTGATTGTGACTTCTCATGGGCCGCTGGCCGAGGCGTTACTGAGCAGCGCGCGCATGGTTTACGGCGAGTTGCCGGGGACCAGTCATGTCGGTCTGAGTGAAGGCGCCGGCATCGAGGCTTTTAAGCGGGACTTTGCCGACGAACTGCGTCGGGTGAGCGCAGGGGCTGACGGTGTGTTGATACTGTGCGACATGCTGTGCGGTACGCCGTACAACGTGGCCTGTCGTCACGCCTTTGATCCCAATGCGCCAGTGCCGATGGCGGTAGTGACCGGCGTGAATTTCCCGATGTTGCTGATGAGTGCCGAATTGCTGGAAGGAAAGGATGTTCAACTGGCGGCACAAGAGCTGGTGGCGCAGGGCGGTGAGGCGATTGCGCTTGCCCGTCCTGCGGTGACGGCGCAAATGGACGATTTCTGAGGAGAGAGTATGGCTATTTCATTCGTACGTATCGACGACCGGGTCATTCACGGTCAACTGGTGACCCGCTGGGCGAAAGAGCTGCCCTGCGACGGCATCGTGGCGATTGATGATGAGGTCGCGGCAGATCCGCTGTTGTCATCGGTGATGAAAGGGGCAGTGCAGGATACCAAGGTATGGCTGTTCACCGTACAGCAGGCGATAGAAAAACTGCCGAAGGTGATTGCCAGCGACAAGCAGTACTTCGTGATTGGCAAATCGCCGGTCACGCTGCGACGGCTGATGGAAGCAGGAATCGACCTCAGCAATCGCAACAAGAAAATCAACGTCGGCCCGATGTCTGCCCGCAAAGACACGGTGACTATCGGCCCGAATCAATCCGTGACGGTAACAGAGTCGGAAGCCTTCGATTTCCTGACCGAACACGGCCATGCCATCGAATTCCGTTTAGTCCCGGATGCCAGCCATTTCAGCTGGCTGGATGCAAAAAAGAAACTCAAATAAGCCTGAACGGCGGGAGTGAACTATGTGGTTTGAAGCGACGCTTATCGGGATACTTTGCTATCTCGGCGCGCTGAGCAGCCCCTGGCTGCTGGGACTGACCGGAGGCTGGTATATTCTTAGCCGTCCGCTGGTCTCCGGCATGCTGGTGGGGGCTATCCTCGGCGATGTACAGACCGGCATCATCATTGGTGTGGCGGTACAGGCGGTTTATATCGCCATGGTTACACCGGGCGGATCGATGCCGGCCGACCTCAATTTTGTAGCATTCCCGGCGATTGCGCTGGGCATTCTTTCCGGTAAAGGACCCGAGGTGGCCGTCGCCCTGGCAGCGACTATCGGCATCATGGGCACCGTGTTGTTCAATGCCATGATGGTACTCAATTCCTACTGGAACCACCGCGCGGATCTGGCGGTGGAGCGCGGGGACGAACAGGGCATTTACCTTAACAGCGCCATCTGGCCGCAGGTCACCAACTTCCTGCTGCGCTTTGTACCGACGTTTATCGCCGTCTTTTTCGGGGCGCGCTATATCAACGCCTTTATGGACAGCTTGCCGACGCTGGTGCTGACTACCATGAACGTGGTCGGCGGCATTCTGCCTGCGGTCGGTATCGCCATTCTTCTTAAGCAGATTATTAAAAGCTACAGCATGCTGATTTACTTCCTGGTGGGGTTCATCTGCATTGTTTTCCTCAAGCTGAATATGGTGGCGCTGGTGATTGTCGGCGCGCTGCTGGCATTGATTCACTACAACTATAAGCCAGAGCCGCAGGCGGCTGCCGCACAGGCCGCGCCTCAGGCTGACGATGAGGATGAATTCTGATGGATACGCCAACACCAAAATTGAATAAGCAGGACCTGCGTCGTTGCTGGCGCAGTTGGATGATGTACAACCTGTCGTCGATGAGCTTTGAACGTCTGGAATCTTACGGTTTCTGCCTGAGCATGATGCCGGCGCTGAAAAAACTGTATCCGGAAAAACAACAGCGCATTGAGGCCATTCGCCGCCATACTTCGTTCTATAACACCGAGCCGCAGCTGGGCGCGATTGTTAACGGCATGGTGATAGGGCTGGAGGAAAAGCGTGCCAACGGTGAGCCGATCGACGGTGAAACCATCAATACGCTCAAGGTCGGCCTGATGGGGCCGGTGGCCGGTATCGGTGACTCCATGGTGCCGGGCATGTTGCTGCCAATATTGTTGAGCATCGGTATGGCGCTGGCTGCCGGCGGCAGCGTGATTGGCCCGTTATTCTACATTATGGCGTTCAGCCTGATCGTCATTCCCGGGTCTTACTGGCTGTTTATGAAGGGCTACCATATGGGCTCCGGCTCGGTGGAAATGCTGGTCAGCAGCAAGTCCTCACGCCTGCGAGAAGCGCTTTCCCTGCTGGGAGTGTTCGTTATGGGCGGCGTAGCCGCGAGCTACGTCAAACTGGGCACCGGTCTGGAGTTCATCACCAAAGACGGGGTGAATATTCACCTGCAGCAAATGCTGGACGGCATTTTCCCTAACCTGATGCCGCTGATCGTGGTGCTGATGACCTGGTATCTGATGGCCAAGCGGGGATTGTCACCGGTGAAAGCGATGTTGGGGCTGTTGGCCCTGGCAGCGGCAGGGGTGGCCTGCGGCTTGTTCTCCTGATACCCGTCGCTCTTCAAGCTGCAGCCAGGCGCCTGGCTGCAGCTTGAAACTCATAGGGTAGAAATTTCCTATTATTGAATTAGACAGTAGTTTTTAGGGCTCAAACCGTTGCCATTTTTCCGCTACGCTGCCCGGCTTGGAAATGAACTGGAAGCGCGCCGGATCGGTTTCAAACTGCGAGTAGAGCGGGGCATCACTCAGACCGAATTCATGGTATTGGCGTGGGCCGATGGCGTGCAGCCGGCCGGATTGATAACGCGGGTTCTGTTGCCAGATTATATTGTCGCCCTGCAATAGCGGGTACCACGCCAGTCCTTTGTATTCACGCACGGCATCGTATTCAAAGCCATATTCACGATCGCACCAGGCAGCGAAGGTCAGCGGCTGGTGAGGATCGGCAGAAATCGTGGCGTGGGCCCAGCCCGGCGGCACCAGCACCTTCTCGCCGGGTCCGGCGTGGACGGCGAAGCAGCGGCCCGGTTCATATTCCACCCGTTCCTGCATGTAAATGATCGCCTTTCCCTGCCAGATTTCATACAGCTCCGGTGGTGACCAACCGCTGTGCGTGCTGATACGGTGTACGTGTCCCTGGCTGCGTATCGGCTCCTGGCCCAATTGCCCTTGGGCATAGGTGACAATGCCGAACAACAGCATGCGTTTCTTCAATTCGGCCAAATGTTGCTGTTTTGCGACGTCCATCGCGATGGCATAAACCTGCTCTGGTCCCTGGCAGTCAGGATCGCGCAGGGAACGGCGGATTTGCTCCAGCGTGCGTATCTCCGGCAAGGGGCCAATCACGTCATTGCCATAGCCAAATCCCATCGGACTGTCGCTAATACGGACATCAAGCCCAAATCGCAGCATTGAGTCACTCATATTGCACCTCCGCCTTCCAGCCTTCGCCATCGGCAAAGACCCGCAGTTTGAAACCCTGAGGCTGCAACGCATCGTAGTTGTGGCCGGCGACCGTTGGCCACACCGCCAGCGCAGAAAGCACGTCATTGCCGGTATTGATCAAACGGTGGGCGGTAAAGGAGGGGATATGGTGAACGCTACCGGGGGAAACCTGTTCCAGCGTACAAGCGCCGTCCTGGTGTTGCAGCAACAGCAAACCTTGGCCCTGTAGGCCAAAATAGAACTCGGCCTGTTCTGGCCGCTGGTGAAAATGCCCACGGGTCATAAAGAATTCGTTGCCCACCCGGCCGGGTTGCAGATGAGTGGTGCCGACAAACAGCTCGCCTTCCTGCTGCACGGAAGGCAACATTTCAACCTGATAGACGGCAAGCTCCGCCGGTAAGCTTTGCCAGGCCACGGCATCGGCAAAGATCCCCGACAGGCTGCCCAGCGTCGTGGATTTGCGTTGAACATCAGGTGCGGTAAAGCATCCGTCCGCCAGGTTGACCTGCGGTGGGATCATGGACGTCAGTTTCATATCTGGTTGCTCCGCCCGAGGAGAACAGACGCTTCGAGTATAGAAGGTTAATCGATTAATCACCAGGCGAAATGCATAAAAAAAGCGCGATAAGATCGCGCTTTTTACCCAAGAACTGAGCCGTTAGCCGAGAATGATATGCGGATAGAAACGCGACAGATCCTGGGTGATCAGTTCACGATCTTCGCGCAGGCCGATCCCGCAGGGTTGATCGTCCACCAGCCAACTGCCGATCAGCGTATAGCTGCCTTCGAACTGGGGCAGCGGGTGGAACTGCTGCACGATCATGCCTTCTTCGCCGTAAGGGCCATCGACGCTCGCGACCTGCTGGCCGTTCTGCACGATCTGGATATTGGCGCCTTCGCGTGAGAACAGCGGCTTGGTGACGTAGTGGTCAAGCTGCGGGTGCTCGTCTTCTGCAAAGTAGGCCGCCAGCAGATTTGGATGATCCGGGAACATTTCCCACAGCATCGGCAGCAGTGCCTTGTTGGAAATGATGCTTTTCCATGCCGGCTCCAGCCAGCGTACGCCGGCGTCTTCCAGCTTGGTGGAAAACATCTCGCGCAGCATGAACTCCCACGGGTAAAGCTTGAACAGGTTACCGATGACCTGGTTCTGCAGGTCGGTAAACTGGCCTTTTTCACCCAGGCCAATCTCTTCCATAAACAGGAATTCGGTCGGCACGCCGGCTTCCAGCGCGCAATCTTGCAGATACTGCACTGTCCCGCGATCTTCTTCGCTGTCCTGGCAACAGGCCATATGCAGCAGGCCAAAACCGTGGTGCGCTTTCAGATCGGCGAAACGCTCGATCAGCTTTTCCTGCAGGCTGTTGTACTGATCGGATTCCGGGCTAAGGTTGCCTGCATTTATCTGATCTTCCAGCCACAGCCATTGGAAAAAGGCTGCTTCATACAGCGAAGTTGGCGTATCGGCGTTGTTCTCCAGCAGCTTCGGCGGGTTAACGCCGTCGTAGGCCAGATCGAGACGCGAATACAGCGAAGGCTGGTTGGTGCGCCATGAACTGCGCACGAATTCCCAGGTGTGTTTCGGGATGCGGAACTTGGTCATCAGCGCATCGCTGCTGACCACTTTCTCTACCACCTGCAGGCACATCTGGTGCAATTCAGCGGTGGCGTTTTCAATTTCTTCAATCTGCGCCAGCGTGAATTGGTAATAGGCATCCTCACACCAGTAGGGTTCGCCGTACATGGTGTGGAAGCGGAAGCCAAATTCGGTGGCTTTTTCGCGCCAGTCCGGACGCTCGGTAATCGCAACGCGTTTCATGCATTAACCGCCCATGCTGCGTGAGCCGGAATTGGACGTTGCGCTGCTGCGCTGCATGCTGGTTTGCTTGGCCACGGATTCGCCGAAGCCACCGCGGGTGACGGTATTGGTCACTGCCGGTTTTGGCGCCATCGCGGTTTTCGGCACAGTCATGGTGCGGCCGCCGGCTGTGGCTGGGCCGTAGCTCTTGCCACTGGCGTCAACAAACTTGCCGTTTGCCGGGCTGGCTGCATTTTTCGAGGTGAACAGCGGTTGCTGAGCAAAACCGGAGCCGCCCATCATGCGGCCCATCATGTAACCGGCCATCAGCGGCATCCAGAAGCTGCCGCTGCTCTGCGACTCTGCGGCCATGCCGGCCTGGGCCGGAGCTGGTGCCTGAGTACATTGAGCTTCGCCGAACTCGGCGACGCAGTCTTCGCGGGTTGCGTATTTCGGCGCCGTTTTCTCGGCTTCTTTCAGGGCGTTGTTATAGGCGGTGGTGCACTGCTCGCTCATGGAAGGGTTGTTGCGCGAACAGTCGTCGGCATTCTGATACATGGAGACAGTTTCATCGCTCTTCTCGCAGCCGGCCAGCATAAAGACTGCGCTGATCGCCAAAGCCACGGGTGCAACACGGTAGTTGCGCCAGGATTTGCGGAACGTCTCTTGGTTGATGTTTTTTGTCCGTTTCATCGTTAGTAATCCCATCAGTCGGGCTGTTTTCGCCCTTTCCCAGTAGTGGCCGTAAGAATAGGGGAAAGATGGTCAAAATTAAAGCTGAAACGCCCACAGAATCCACTCTTTACGCAGTTATACGTTGGGCTGTGCGCCAGCTCGCTTTACTGACTAAAAAAGCGGCGTCAGGGTTTCATTCTGGAACGTGAAGGGGAAAGTAATGTTCCATAATGAAACGAAAAATCCCGAGATCGCAAAGCAAGCGGCAAGCCCTATAGTCAGTCCATAACAACGCGGCGGCACAAGACCGACGCAGCATCACCTGATATCTGAACGTTACCATCGCCAATTTCCCTACAAGGATCCGGTTATGTTGAGAATCATCCAGTCTCCAGGCAAGTACATTCAGGGCGCCAACGCATTGGCCGCCGTGGGCGAATACGCCAAAAACCTTGCTGACCATTATTTCGTGATTGCCGACGACTTCGTGATGAAACTGGCGGGCGATACCCTGATGGGCAGCCTGCAACAGCACGGGGTGAAGCACCATGCCTGCGTGTTCAACGGCGAATGCTGCCATAAGGAAATCGACCGGCTCGGCCGGGAGCTCAAGGCTCACGGTTGTCGCGGAGTGATTGGCATCGGCGGCGGCAAAACGCTGGATACCGCCAAAGCGATTGCGTATTACCAGCATCTGCCGGTGGTGCTGATCCCGACCATCGCCTCTACCGATGCGCCGACCAGCGCGTTATCGGTGATTTATACCGAACAGGGCGAATTTGCCGAATACCTGATTTACCCACGCAATCCCGACATGGTGGTGATGGACAGTGCAATTATCGCCAAGGCCCCGGTGCGGCTGCTGGTGGCGGGCATGGGCGATGCGCTGTCGACTTATTTTGAGGCGCAGGCGTGTTTCGATGCACAGGCCACCAGTATGGCGGGCGGCAAATCGACGCTGGCAGCCCTCAGTCTGGCGCGCTTGTGTTATGAGACGCTGTTGGCGGAGGGCGTCAAAGCCAAGCTGGCGGTCGAGGCCGGAGTGGTGACGGAGGCGGTCGAACGCATTATCGAGGCCAATACCTACCTGAGCGGCATCGGCTTTGAAAGCAGCGGATTGGCGGGAGCGCATGCCATCCACAACGGCTTTACCGTGCTCGAAGAGTGCCATCATCTGTACCACGGCGAGAAAGTGGCTTTTGGCACGCTGTCGCAGCTGGTGCTGCAAAACAGCAGCATGGAGCAGATCGAAACGGTGCTGGGTTTCTGTCAGCAGCTCGGTTTGCCGATCACGCTGGCGCAAATGGGGGTTAGCGGCGATGCGGCAGAGAAAATCATGGCGGTTGCCGAAGCCAGCTGCGCTGCCGGCGAAACTATCCACAACATGCCGTTCAAGGTCACGCCGGCCAGCGTTCAGGCGGCCATTCTGACGGCAGATCGGCTGGGCAATGCCTGGCTGCAACGACACTCAAGCTGATGCCGCAGGGGCGCAGCAGGCTGCGTCCCGTGGGCCAAACGAGGAAATAACCGTGAAGAAACTGATTAATAAGGTGGAATCGGTACTGGAAGAGCAACTGCTGGGGCTGGCAGAGGCGCACCCGGAGCTGTTGGTGCATCAGGAGCCGGTGTTCGTCACTCGCGCCGACGCGCCGGTCGCGGGCAAAGTGGCGATCCTGTCCGGCGGTGGCAGCGGCCATGAGCCGATGCACTGCGGTTTTGTCGGCGAAGGCATGCTCGACGGCGCCTGCCCGGGCGAAATTTTCACCTCGCCAACGCCGGATAAAATGTACGAGTGCGGCCAGGCGATCGACGGTGGTGCCGGGGTGTTGTTGCTAATAAAAAACTATACCGGCGACGTGCTGAACTTTGAAACCGCTACCGAGCTGCTGCATGACAGCGGCGTCCAGGTGGCGACGGTGCTGGTGGACGATGACGTGGCGGTCAAAGACAGCCTGTTCACCGCCGGACGTCGCGGGGTGGCCAATACCGTGCTGATGGAAAAATTGCTCGGTGCGGCAGCGGCGCGCGGTGACGATCTGGATAGCCTGGTGACGCTGGGCCACAGCATCAACAATCACGGGCATTCGATCGGCATCGCATTGGGAGCCTGTACCGTACCGGCCGCCGGCAAGCCCTCGTTCGTTCTGGCGGAAAACGAGATGGAGTTTGGCGTCGGCATTCACGGCGAGCCGGGCATTGCGCGGCGTCCGTTTACCACCCTCAATGCGGCGGTGGACGACATGTTCCATACCCTGATAGACCATGGCCATTACCAGCGCACCCTCCGCGTTTGGGATCGTCAGCAGGGGGAATGGCGTGATGAAGCGCAAACCAAGCAGCCGCTGACGCGCGGCGATCGCGTAATTGCATTGGTGAATAACCTGGGTGCGACGCCTCTGTCCGAGCTGTATGGCGTCTATCACCGTCTGGCGGAACGTTGCGCTGAAGCAGGCTTGATCGTCGAACGCAGCCTGATCGGTTCTTACTGCACGTCGCTGGACATGCAAGGGGTTTCAATCACGCTGCTGAAGGTAGATGACGAGTTGTTGTCGCTGTGGGATGCGCCGGTGAAAACGCCTGCGCTGCGTTGGGGTTGCTGAGGAGGAATTATGGCGTTAACCAAACAACAAGTGGTCGATTGGCTGATGCGTTGCGGCGAAGTGTTTACTCAGCAGCGCGATTTCTTGACCCGGCTGGATACCGAGATCGGCGACGCCGACCACGGGCTTAATATGAACCGCGGCTTCAACAAGGTGGTGGAGAAACTGCCTTCGGTGGCGGACAAAGACATTGGTTTTATCCTGAAAAACACCGGCATGACGCTGCTGTCCAGCGTGGGCGGCGCCAGCGGTCCGCTGTTTGGCACCTTCTTCATCCGTGCGGCGCAGGCGGCGAATGCCAAACAGAGCCTGGATCTGGCGGAGCTGCATCAACTGATGCAGGAAGGCGTTGACGGCGTAGTGATGCGCGGCAAGGCGGAACCGGGTGATAAAACCATGTGCGATGCCTGGTGGGCGGTGGTGGACAGCCTTGGTCAGTCAGTAGAGCAGCAGCTTGGCGTCGCGGAAGCCCTGCAGCGCGCCAGTGAGCGGGCAGAGCAGGCGGTCGAAAGCACTATCACCATGCAGGCGCGCAAAGGGCGAGCCAGTTATCTGGGTGAGCGCAGCATCGGTCATCAGGACCCGGGCGCAACTTCGGTGATGCTGATGATGAAAACGCTGGCAGAGGTCGCCGGCCAATAGCAGGAGGCGAGATGATCAATATCGTTGTTGTTTCACACAGTGCGCAGTTGGCTCGCGGCGTTGAGGAACTGGCATTGCAGATGATGCGTGGCGACGGCTGCAAGCTGGCGCTGGCAGCGGGTGTCGATGATGCGGAGCACCCGATAGGCACCGATGCGATCAAGGTGATGGAGGCGATAGAGTCGGTGGCTGAAGGCGCGGGCATTGTGGTGCTGATGGACCTGGGCAGCGCGCTGTTGAGCGCTGAAACCGCCATCGATCTGCTGGATCCGGCGCTGGCCGCCAAAGTCAGGCTGTGTTCGGCGCCGTTGGTTGAAGGGACGCTGGCCGCCGTGGTTGCCGCAAATGCCGGCGCGGGGTTGGAGCAGGTGCTGGCCGAGGCGCAGGGCGCGTTGCAGGCCAAGCAGGCGCAACTGGGCGAGGGTACTGCGCCCGTGGTCAAAAACGTTGAATTACCGCTGACGCAGGGGAAAAGCGTCAGTTGGACGGTGCAGAATCCACATGGGCTGCACGCCCGCCCGGCGGCCCGGCTGGCGGAAGCGCTGGCGCCGTTCGATGCCGAACTGGTGCTGGAAAAGCAGGGGCAGTGCGCCAATCCTCGCAGCCTTAACCAACTGGCATTGTTGCAGGTGCGTCATGGCGACACCATCCGGCTGATTGCCGACGGTGCGCAGGCCGACCAGGCGCTGGCGGCCTTTAGCGCATTGGCGGAGCAGCACTTTGGTGAAACGGTCTCTGAGCAAAGTTTACCTTCGCTGCACGGTATCCCGGTGGCGGAAAGCGTCACCAGCGGCCCGGTTTGGCAGGCGTACAGCTTCTGCCCGGCAATCACCGAACGCCAGATTGGCGCCGATGACGTACTCAACGAACAGCAGCGTCTGCGTGAAGCGCTGCAACAGACGCTAAGCGATTTGAATCGCCTGGCGGAGCGCACCGGCTCGTTGATTGGCAAGCCGCAGGCGGCGATTTTCGGCGCGCACAGCATGTTGCTGGACGATCCGGACCTGCAGCAGGCGGCCTATACCCGCATTGCCCGTCAGCAATGTAGCGCCGAGCAGGCCTGGCAGCAGGAGATGGAAGCGATAGCCGAGGAGTATCGCGCACTGGACGACGAATATATGCGGGCGCGTGAGCTGGATGTGCGCGACATGCTGCGCCGCACCTTGAGCCATCTGCAGCAGCAGCCGTTGCCGTTAATCACGCTGACCACACCGTCGATTCTGGTGATGGACGAACTGATGCCGTCTGACGTGGTGATGTTAGATCGCCGGCTGGTGCTGGGCATCTGCCTGAGCGGTGGCAATGCGCTGTCGCACAGCGCGATCCTCGCTAAGGCGATGGGGATCCCGATGGTGATTGGCATGCACGACTGCATGAGCAAAACCCGCAACGGCCAAAAAGCGATGCTGGATGCGGCACGCGGGGTATTGCAGCTCAGCCACTGACGGCCGCTTCAGGCGCGCAGCTTAAACTGGCGGATATCAATTTGATACTGTTTGATTTTCCGCCACAGCGTAGTGCGGCCAATCCCCAGCAGCTGCGCCATTTCATTCAACTGCCCGCGGCTGACGTTGGCCGCGCGAATGATCGCCTGGCGCTCCATTTCCGCCAGTGTTAACAGCGGCATACCTGGCTGCGGATCGCTTTCCAGTAAGGGCTGTTGACCGAGCAGGTGCTCGGGCAGATCGGCCAGCTGCAGGTGGTGGCCGTGGCACATCATCGCCGTGCGCTCCACCACGCCTTTCAGCTCCAGATCGTTGCCGGGCCACAGATAGAGCCCAAGTTGGGTCATCACCTCGTCGTCTACCCGGAAGCGGCACTGGAAATGCTGTTCCAGCGTACGCAGATGATGCTTCACCAACAGTGGAATATCGCTCAGGCGCTGGCGTAACGCCGGGATCTGGATCTCGAACGCCTGCAGGCTGTAAAACAGCTGACGGCGAAAGCGATTTTGCTGCACCAGCAATGGCAGATCGGCGGCGCTGCTGGCGATCACCCGCACGTCGACGGGGATCACCCGGTTAGAGTTGAGCCGCATTACCACGCCGGTTTTCAGCACCTGTAACAGTGCCGACTGCATTTCCATCGGTAAATACTCAATCTGTTCCAGATACAGCGTCCCGCCGTTGGCCAATTCAAACTTGCTGAGCTGGCCCGCTTCCTCTTCGTTGGCGTCGCTGCCCAGCAGCTCGCGCAGCCCCTGGGCCTCCGGCAATAGCTGACAGTTGAGGGCGATATAGGGCCCGGCGGCGCGATCGCTGGCATTGTGGATCGCCTGACTGAGTTGTTCCTTGCCGACGCCTTCTTCGCCACACAGCAAAATGGGATGCTGCCCCTTCGCCGCCTGTTGGCCATAGCGGATCAAGCGACGCATCTCCAGCGAGGCGGACGGCATCTGTTCAAAGCTGTGGCTGACGCGCCCCAATTGGCTGCTGACATACTGGCGCAGCCTTTCCAGCGGATGCAGCAGGGCGATAAAGCTGCAGCGCTCGCCGTCAAAGATCGGCTTCAGGGTCAATAGCGTTGCGATAAACTGCCGCTGGCTCTCAAAGGTGACTTCAACGTGCTGCAGCGCCTGACGCTGGGCGATAGCTCGGTTGAGCAACGCGGGCAGCGTCAGCAGCTGTGTCAGCGGTTTGCCCTGGCTTTGCTGCTCATCCAGTTTCAACAGGGTGGCGGCACGCTGGTTGATGTACTGCAGGTAGCCGCGGTGGTCCCAGGCCATAACGCCGTCATCCACGCCGTCGAGCAGGCCGTAAAGCTGGTTCAGGTGACGGTTGGACTCGGCAAGGAGGCCATCGGCATTCAGCGAATTGCCGATTTCGCGTGCCAGCGCCAGCGTCAGGGACAGATCGCCGGCGGCGCAGTCGGCCAGCAGACAGCCCAGCGCAATTGACCCGCGTTGACGGCCGCTGTTGTCATAGACTGGGGTGGCGCAGAATGACCAGTCGTGCAGCGCCTGACGCACGTGCTCGCTGCCGCGTACCTGTATCGGATGCCCCTCCGACGCCGCCAGCGACGGTGCATTGGTGCCGATATCACCTTCCGCCCAGTAGGCGCCGGGGGTAAACCCCAACAGCTGCAGACGTTCGCGAGTCAGGACATCGCCGCACAGCCACAGCATGCAGCCGCTTTCGTCGAGGATAGCCAACAGGCAGCGGCGCTGTTCCATGTATTCGCAGGCGTCCTCCAATGCTGCCTGGCCGAGCGTCAGCAGATCGTTCTTACGCTGGCAGATTGACGTAAAAGTTGCGCCCAGCGCGCAGTGGGGGGCTTTCCACACCGCAGGCTGCATCAGGCTGCGACAACGTAGCCAGGAAGCATAAATTGCCGGAGCAGGGCGCTGGGCCGGCGGCAGTTCGCCTTCGATCAGGCGTTGCCAGCGTGAAGTGTTCTCCATCGGATCCCATCCAAACGAGATAAAGCGATAGCCGTGATGATATCACCCCCTCTTCTTTTCGACGGTTTGCCGTTGCCATATTGACGATGAAGATCACATCGCAGTGATTTGCCGCTTTTCTGTTATTTTTATTTCTCATAACCTGTCATACAGGTTGATAGCTTGTGCCTGAGGGGCAGGGTACGAATCCGTAATCGGTGATAAATAAAATTTTTTTCTTCAGGAGATAAGGTGATGAAACTGGGTTTCGGTCTGTACAAGCATATGCTGGATGATGAGCACTTTGCCTTTGCTCGCCAGTGCGGTGCGACGCATGTCGTGGTGCACATGGTGGATTACTTTCATCGAAACGATCGTTTTTCTCGTTCGAATCAGCCCGTGGGCGATACTCAAGGGTGGGGAACGGCGCAGGCGGAGATCTGGAGCACGGAAGAGCTGCTCGATATTCGTGCCCGGATGGAGAAATTCGGCCTGACATTTTTTGCCATCGAAAACTTCGATCCCTGTCATTGGGACGACATTCTGTTTGATGGCCCCAAAAAAAATCAGCAGATAGAAACGGTTAAACAAATTATTCGCAATGTGGGTGCCGCCGGTATTCCCGTTTTTGGCTATAACTTCAGCCTGGCCGGGGTCGCCGGTCGAATAGAGGAAAATAAAGCGCGTGGCGGAGCAAAAACCGTTGGGCTAAACGGAGCCAATGAGCAAACAGAAAGCCCGCTACCGGCCAGCATGGCGTGGAATATGGTGGTGGATGAAAACGCTACAGGGTTGAGAGAGGTGACGACGAAAGAGCAGCTTTGGCAGCGTCTTGAGTGGTTCCTGGCGCAGATTGTCCCGGTGGCGGAAGAGGCTGGCGTCAGGCTGGCAGCGCATCCGGATGATCCACCGCTCGAGTTTGTACGCGGTCAGCCGCGGTTGGTCAATCAACCGCATTTGTATCAAAAATTGCTGGATTTGCAACCCAGCCACGCGAATGCGCTGGAATTCTGCCTTGGCACTATCGCCGAAATGTCAGAGGGGGATGTTTACCAGGCGGTGGAGCAGTACGCACAGCAGGATGCCATTGCTTATATCCACTTTCGCAATGTGAAAGGCAAAGTGCCGTACTACCATGAAACCTTTATCGATGAAGGTGATATAGACATGCTGAAGGTGTTGCGAGTGCTAAAAGAGTGCAAATTTAACGGTGTATTGATCCCCGATCATTCGCCGCAGATGAGCTGTGAGGCGCCATGGCACTCGGGTATGGCCTATGCGATGGGATACATGAAAGCACTTATGCAGGTTATTTGAGCCTTTTCTCGATTTTCAGCCAGTTCTTCTGCCCAAACGCCCAGAAGTGAATTCCTGCTATTGGGGCTGAGGATCCAAATCTATAAGCCGAGACAAAAAAAACGGGGCAGGCAGATGCCATACCCCGTTTTCAATGCTGTGCGCGAATCAGTTGCGGAATGGATTACCGCTGTTGCGTACAGGCGGAGTGGTTGTGCTCACCGGCGCAGAGGTCCGGGTAGCGGCAACCGGTGCCGGCGCTGCGCTTTGCCGTGCAGGCGCATTATCCTGATAACCGTCGGCATAAGCGTCTTGCGCCGTGGTCGGTGGCGCTACCACGTCTTGCGAGGTAGAGATTGGTTTGCCCAAGGCACCGTTCAACAGCATCAGGTCGTTCTCGTTCAAGGTACCGAGCGCAAACTTGATGTTCAACTGGTTGATCAGATAGGTATAACGCGCGCTGGAGAGCTGTTGCTTGGCGTTATACAGCGTGGTGGTGGCATCCAGCACGTCCACGATGGTGCGGGTACCGACCTGATAACCTGCTTCCATTGCATCCAGTGAACTCTGAGCCGACACCACTGCCTGTTTGTAGGCGTTGATGCTACTGATCGAGGCGTTCACGTTATTGAATGAGGAACGAACAGTCTGCACTACGTTACGGTGTGCACTTTCCAGTTGCTCACTGGCGCCCACGAAGTTGTACTGTGCTTGTTGCACCTGCGAGTTGGTCTGGCCACCGCTGTACAGAGGCAAGTTAAAGCTGATGCCAACTTTATTCTGACCGGCATCGGAATCGCTGTAACGTGATGAATTCACCGGACCACTAGTAGCGGAACCGTTATATTTGGTATTGCTGATACCGGTAGATGCGCTGACATCTATTGTTGGCATATAGCCGGTTTGTGCGGAGCGGATCTGCTCGCGGGCCAGATCCTGGCTCAGGCGAGCGGATAACAGGCTCAGGTTGCGGCTTTCGGCCTCTTTCAGCAGATTATTCACTGCTTCCGGACGCTGGGTGCTGAAACGGTCGGTATTCAGCGAAGCCAGTTCCGGGTAGAAGGTGCCGGTGACCTGGCGCAGTTTTTCCAACGCGTTATCCAGCGTGTTACGGGCAGTGACTTCCGCCGCCAGTACCGTATCGTAGTTGGAACGGGCGTTCTGCACGTCGGTGATTGCTACCAGACCAACGTTAAAGCGCTGAGTGGTTTGATCCAGGGTGCGATATACCGCCTGTTTCTGCGCTTGGGTATAGGACAGTGAATCGATGGCGCTCAGCACGTTGAAATAGGCGGTGGCGGTATCGAGGATCAGCTGTTGCGACGAAGTCTGGAAGGTCACGTCGGAGATGCCGGCGGTTTTTTCCTGCAGCGTCAGCGCGCGCCATTTCGACATGTCGAAGATGGTCTGGGTCAACGCCAATGAGCCGCTGGTGACGTTACTGTTTACGCCATTGCTGTCACGATAACCGTTGGTGTAATCGTAACCTGCGGTTAACCCCAGCTGTGGCAGTAAGGGGCTGCGCGCTTCGTTGATTTTTTCGAATGCGGCGTCACGGTCAGCGGCGGTTTTGCGCAGATCCGGGTTACTTTCCCTGGCCTGTTTGTAGACCTGCAGCAGGTTCTCTGCCTGGCTCATTGCACTGAAGCCGCCCAGGCTCAGTCCGATAAGAAGGGGGAGCAGTTTCTTCATTTGCATTCCTTGTTGTGCAGCAATATTGCTATGTAGTTAGCGCTGACGATAGACGAAATAGTTGCCGATTCTAACAGAGTCTGTTGTACGCATAAGGTGGCGGAATGTGCCATCTTGCGTAACTTTTACCTTTCAGGCCGCCTGTTTACCTTAGTTCAACTGGCTGCGTACGTCACACCTGATATCATGGCTCACAATCTATCATAAAGCCGCGGAAGATTATCCCGCCGTTTCTGTCATCAAAACTGTTTATTTTATCGGCATACTCACGCAGGAGAATTCGCTTATGAGCCACTCGCAGCCATCGCCCGTTACTCTCGATAAAAATGATGTAGAAATTATTGCACGTGAGACACTTTATCGTGGTTTTTTTTCACTCAATTTATATCGCTTTCGTCACCGTTTATTCAACGGCGATATGAGCCCGGAGATTAAGCGCGAAATTTTCGAGCGTGGGCACGCGGCGGTGCTGCTGCCTTATGACCCGGTGCGTGACGAAGTGGTGCTGATTGAACAACTGCGCATCGCTGCGGTCGATACCAGTAGCTCGCCCTGGCTACTGGAAATGGTGGCGGGTATGATCGAAACCGGCGAAAGCGTTGAAGACGTGTGCCGTCGCGAAGCGCAGGAAGAAGCCGGCGTGACGGTCGGGCGCTGCAAGCCGGTGCTGAGTTATCTGGCGAGCCCAGGCGGCACCAGCGAGCGCTTGTCGATCATGGTCGGCGAGGTGGACGCCACCACGGCGGAAGGTATCCATGGACTGGAAGAAGAGCATGAAGATATCCGTGTCCATGTGGTCAGCCGCGAACAGGCTTACCGCTGGGTTGAAGAGGGCGCGATTGATAACGCGGCATCAGTGATTGCATTGCAGTGGCTGGCGTTGCACCATGAATCGTTGAGAAAAGAGTGGGCCAACTAATGAAACAGCGCTATACCCCTGATTTCCCCGAAATGATGAGATTGTGCGAAACCAACTTCGCGCAATTGCGCCGCTTGTTGCCGCGCAATGACGAAGTGGGCGAAACGGTGACTTATCAGGTGAGTGGCGCCAGTTATCGTCTGACTATTGTTGAATCCACACGCTATACCTCGCTGGTGCAGATTGAGCAGACCGTCCCGGCGGTCAGCTACTGGAGCCTGCCTGCCATGACGGTGCGCCTGTATCATGACGCGATGGTTGCGGAAGTGTGTTCAAGTCAGCAGATCTATCGCTTTAAAGCGCGTTATGATTATCCCAACAAAAAGTTGCATCAACGCGACGAAAAGCATCAAATTAACCAGTTTCTTGCTGATTGGTTGCGCTACTGTTTGGCGCATGGAGCGATGGCGGTTCCGGTTTGTTAGACAGACTGAGATAACAAAGGACACCATTTGGAAAGCCTGTTTAAACCGACCGTGGCAAGTGGGGCCAGGGTCAGGATTCTGCAAATAACAGATACCCACCTTTTTGCCGGCGAAAATGAGACTTTGCTGGGCATCAATACCTATCGCAGCTATCACGCGGTGTTGGACGCCATTTTGGCGCAGCAGCGTGATTTTGATTTGGTCGTCGCCACCGGTGATTTGGCCCAGGATCATTCATTGGCTGCCTACCGGCATTTTGCCGAAGGTATTGCCCGTCTGCCGGCGCCTTGCGTCTGGTTGCCGGGTAACCATGACTTTCAGCCGGCGATGGTCGACGCATTGGCCGCCGCCGGTATCGCCCCGTCAAAGCAGGTGCTGGTGGGCGACCACTGGCAGGTGTTGCTGCTGGACAGTCAGGTTTTCGGCGTGCCGCACGGCGAACTGAGCGAGTACCAGCTTGAGTGGATGGAGCGCTGCCTGCAGGCCTATCCCGAGCGCTATACCCTGATGCTGCTGCACCATCATCCGCTGCCTTCCGGCTGCACCTGGCTCGATCAGCACAGCCTGCGCAACCCACACATGCTGGGTGCGGTGCTGCTGCGCTACCCGAAAGTGAACACGCTGCTGTGCGGGCATATTCACCAGGAGCTGGATCTGGAGTGGCAGGGGCGTCGTCTGCTGGCGTCGCCGTCTACCTGCGTGCAGTTCAAACCGCACTGTACCAATTTTACCATCGACGATGTTTCGCCCGGCTGGCGCTATCTTGACTTGCTGCCGGACGGCCGTATCGAGACGCAGGTTTTCCGATTGGAAAACGACGACTTCCGCCCCGACATGGATTCGGATGGGTACTGATGCCTTCTACGCTGCTCTATCTGCACGGTTTTAACAGTTCGCCGTACTCGGCCAAAGCGACGTCCTTCAAGGCGTGGCTGGCCGAGCATCATCCGCATATCGAAATGTTGGTGCCACAGCTGCCGGTTTTTCCGGCTGAAGCCGCCGAAATGATCGAGAATCTGGTGATGGAGCGTGCCGGGCAGACGATGGGCCTGGTTGGTTCCTCGCTGGGTGGCTACTACGCGACCTGGCTTTCGCAGTGTTTTTCACTGCCAGCGGTAGTGGTTAACCCTGCCGTGAAGCCGTTTGAGCTGCTGATTGACTACCTTGGCGAAAACGAGAACCCCTACACCGGCCAGCAATATGTGTTAGAGTCACGACACGTTTACGATCTGAAAACGATGCAGATCGATCCCTTGGAGTCACCGGATTTAATCTGGTTGCTGCAACAAACGGGCGATGAAATTCTCGATTATGGGCAAGCGGTGGCCTATTACACTGCGTGCCGTCAGACGGTGGAATCGGGTGGAAACCACGCTTTCGTCGGTTTCGAGCACTACTTCCCCCAGATTGTGGATTTTTTAGGGCTCAACGCTGTCTGAGCAGACGGTTCCGGCACCTTCCTTTAACCACGAAAAAATAATCAACGATGACTCAATCCAGCTATAACGCTGATGCCATTGAAGTACTCAGCGGTCTAGAACCAGTGCGCCGTCGTCCCGGCATGTATACCGACACGACGCGCCCCAATCACCTCGGCCAAGAGGTGATAGATAACAGTGTCGATGAAGCTTTGGCCGGTCACGCCAAGCGCATCGACGTGATTTTGCACGCCGATCAGTCACTGGAAGTGATCGACGACGGCCGCGGCATGCCGGTGGATATCCACCCTGAAGAAGGCGTACCTGCGGTTGAGTTGATCATGTGTCGTCTGCACGCCGGCGGTAAATTCTCCAATAAAAACTACCAGTTCTCCGGCGGTCTGCACGGCGTGGGGATCTCGGTGGTTAACGCCCTGTCGAAACGGGTGGAAGTCAACGTCAAGCGTGACGGTAACGTCTACAGCATTGCCTTCGAAAACGGCGACAAGGTGCAGGAATTGGCGGTGACCGGCAGCTGCGGCAAGCGCAATACCGGCACCAGTATCCACTTCTGGCCTGACGAGCAGTTCTTCGACAGCCCGCGTTTCTCGGTATCGCGCCTCAGCCACCTGTTGAAGGCCAAAGCGGTGCTGTGCCCCGGCGTTGAAATTTACTTCATCGACAAGCTGAACAATACCGAGCAACGTTGGTGCTATCAGGACGGCCTGACCGATTACCTGATGGAAGCGGTCAACGGCTTGATCACCCTGCCGGAAGCGGCCTTTGTCGGTAACTTCTCCGGTGATACCGAAGCGGTGGACTGGGCGTTGCTGTGGCTGCCGGAAGGCGGTGAGCTGCTGACCGAAAGTTACGTCAACCTGATCCCGACCATGCAGGGCGGTACCCACGTCAACGGCCTGCGTCAGGGCCTGCTGGACGCGATGCGTGAGTTCTGCGAATTCCGCAATATTCTGCCGCGCGGCGTTAAGCTGTCCGCCGAAGATATCTGGGACCGCTGCGCCTATGTGCTGTCGGTCAAGATGCAGGATCCGCAGTTCGCCGGCCAGACCAAAGAACGTTTGTCGTCGCGCCAGTGCGCGGCCTTCGTTTCCGGCGTTGTGAAAGACGCCTTCAGCCTGTGGCTGAACCAGAACGTTCAGGCGGCGGAACAGCTGGCCGAGTTGGCGATTTCCAGCGCCCAGCGTCGCTTGCGTGCCGCCAAAAAAGTGGTGCGCAAGAAGCTGACCAGCGGGCCGGCATTGCCGGGCAAACTGGCCGACTGTACGTCGCAGGATCTGAACATGACCGAACTGTTCCTGGTAGAAGGGGACTCGGCGGGCGGTTCAGCCAAGCAGGCGCGCGATCGCGAATATCAGGCGATCATGCCGCTGAAAGGCAAAATCCTCAATACCTGGGAAGTGTCTTCGGACGAAGTGCTGGCCTCGCAGGAAGTGCACGACATTTCCGTGGCGATCGGCATTGACCCGGACAGCGAAGACCTTAGCCAACTGCGTTACGGTAAAATCTGTATCCTGGCGGATGCGGACTCCGACGGTTTGCACATCGCCACGCTGCTGTGCGCGCTGTTCGTGCGTCATTTCCGTTCGCTGGTGAAGGGCGGCCACGTGTATGTGGCGATGCCGCCTCTGTACCGTATCGATCTGGGCAAAGAGGTGTACTACGCGCTGGACGAAGAAGAGAAAGCCGGCGTGCTGGAGCAGTTGAAGCGCAAAAAGGGCAAGCCGAACGTTCAGCGCTTTAAAGGGCTGGGCGAGATGAACCCATTGCAGCTGCGTGAAACCACGCTCGATCCGAATACCCGCCGTCTGGTGCAATTGACGGTGAGTGACGACGATGTGGATCAGACGCTGGCGATGATGGACATGCTGCTGGCCAAGAAGCGTTCAGAAGACCGCCGTAACTGGCTGCAGGACAAAGGCGATATGGCCGAGCTTTCTGTCTGACTGTCAGGCCCGGCTTCTCTGCCGGGCCTTCTTTCCGCAGGGGCGCTGCGTGCGGCACCCGACCACTCTGGGCGGCATGCATGAAAATCACCCTCGAAGAGTTACTGGCCTTTACCACCGTCGTTGACAGCGGCTCCATCACTGCCGCAGCCGAACAGCTCGGTCAGACCACCTCCGGCATCAGCCGCGCACTCAGCCGGTTGGAAAAAAAACTCGATACGACCCTGATGCGCCGCACCACGCGTCGACTGGAGCTGACCGAAGAAGGCCAGAATTTTCTCAGTCACGCGCGTGAGATTATCCACTCGGTGGAAAACGCCGAAGAGCAAATGGCGCTGCGCAGGTTGATCCCTGCCGGGAAACTGCGGGTCAACGCTGCCGCTCCGTTTATGGAACATGTGATCGTGCCGCTGGTAGGCGGTTTCCGGCAAAGCTATCCGCAGATTGAGCTGGAACTGAATACCGATAACCTGATCATCGATCTGCTGGAAAAGCGCACCGACATTGCCATTCGCATTGGCGCGCTGCGGGACTCGACCATTCATGCACGTCTGTTGGGCTCCAGCCGCTTGCGTATTCTTGCCAGCCCGGAATATCTCGCGCGTTATGGTACGCCGGGCAGCGTGGAAGCGCTGCGCGAGCACTGCCTGCTCGGGTTCACCCAGCCTGAGTCGCTCAACCTGTGGCCGTTGCGCTATCAGCAGGCGCAGCATTTTGCCATTACCCCGACAATTTCGGCTTCCAGCGGTGAAACCCTGCGTCAGTTGGCGTTACGGGGGGAAGGGATAGTGCAATTGGCGGATTTTATGACGCGAGACGATCAGCGTGCGGGGCGACTGATACCCTTGCTGGAACAGGAAACGCTGGATGTGCGCCAACCGATTAATGCGGTGTATTACCGCAATACCCAGTTGGCGGCGCGTATTACCTGTTTTCTGGACTACGTCAGTGCGCATATTGATGCGCAGACGCTGTAGAAAACGACTGGCTGTTCCCAGCCGGTCTTACAGGGCGTTGCCCAGCACGTGAATGGTCACGCCCAGCACGCTGTCTTTGATGGTGTCACGATGACGGTGCATGTGAGCGATATCCAGATGCTTTTCCAGATGCGCCTGACTGGCCCATTTCTCCAGCATAAACACCGAGTCCGGCGACAGCTTCTGCCATGGCGCCTGGGTGTGGCTGTCGATCATCGGCGTGTATTCGCTACAGCCATCCTCTGCCAGTACCAGCGGCACCAGCTTCTCAATCGCCTTCAGAACCGTTTCACGGTGGCCCGGCTTGGTTTTGATTTCTGCAATTACGGTGATCATCATTACCTCATTGGTTGACGTGTATTCCCATCATATTTCAAGCCGCCTCTTTGTTGGCTGTCCGTACTTACCCCGGTCACGTACCACTTGTACGCTCCCACGGATGCGTTTGGTTGCCGCCTTGATGCAACTTGGATTATCTCGGGAATAACCTATCAGTTAAGCAAAAATTTCGGTCAGATGCGCGCGATAACGTGCGATGTCGCTATCGATATCCGGTTGTTTAATCACATCATTACAGATAAAGGTCGGCAGCGCTTCCATTCCCAGGAACTGATTGGCCTTATGGAAATGCAGATACACGCCGTCGACGCCGACGCCATGGAAGAACTGATCCGGGTCGGTAAAGGCTTCCAGCGGGGCGTTCCAGGTCAGGCTCAGCATGTATTTCTTGCCCTGGATCAGGCCGCCGGAGCCGTACTTCTTGCCGGCGTCTGAGCGGGTACGACCGTCACTGGCGTACAGGCTGCCGTGCCCGGCGGTGAACACTTCATCGATGTATTTTTTCAGGATCCACGGCTCGCCCATCCACCAGCCCGGCATTTGATAAATCACCACGTCGGCCCACAGGTATTTTTGCACTTCGGCTTCGATGTCGTAACCGTCGTCGACGACGGTGACCTGCACCTGGTGCGGTACATCGCGCAGGAAGCTTTCCGCCACGTCGCTCAGGGTTTGATTGAGTTCGCCGTTGGAATGGCCAAACTGCTTTTTAGCATTGATAATCAGGATATTGCTCATTATTCACGGCTCCTGTCAGAATTAGAATGTGTGATGTTCTCCGCGCCGGGGGCGGGAAACATTTCGCTGAGAAACAGTGTAATCGTTAGCAATACAAGTAAAAATGCGATCCAGCGCACAACAGTGTTGACTGTGAGTCAATAAATGCGCCACCGCATAGCGCTATTTTGCACAAAACTGCCTGATACACCGGCTTCGCCGGATGATTGCTGCGCCATCTGTGACAGCTACCCTGCTGATGGGTTACTATCGCAGGCAGAATCAACCCTTTGTCGTCCAGGGATTGCCAAGCCACGGTCTGAGGATAATTGAGTAATGAGTGATCTGACTCATGACGGTGTAGAGCGTTTACCGCTGCACACATTCACTGAAAACGCCTATCTGAACTATTCCATGTACGTCATCATGGATCGGGCGTTGCCGTACATCGGTGACGGTTTGAAGCCGGTACAACGCCGCATCATCTACGCCATGTCGGAACTGGGGCTGAGCAACAGCGCCAAATTCAAAAAATCCGCCCGTACCGTCGGTGATGTGCTGGGTAAATACCATCCGCACGGCGACAGCGCCTGTTATGAAGCTATGGTATTGATGGCGCAGCCATTCTCTTATCGCTATCCGCTGGTAGACGGCCAGGGGAACTGGGGTGCGCCGGACGATCCGAAATCCTTCGCCGCGATGCGTTATACCGAATCGCGCCTGTCCAAATATGCGGAAGTGTTGCTGGCCGAGCTGGGTCAGGGCACCGTTGACTGGGTGCCGAACTTTGACGGCACTATGCAAGAACCGAAGATGTTGCCGGCACGTCTGCCCAACATTCTGCTGAACGGCACCACCGGCATTGCCGTGGGCATGGCGACCGATATCCCTCCGCACAACGTGCGTGAAGTGGCTGCCGCTGCGGTGGAGCTGCTCGAGCGGCCGGGCGCTTCGCTTGAAGACCTGCTCGAGTTCGTGCAGGGGCCGGACTTCCCGACCGAAGCCGAGATCATCACGCCGCGCGACGAAATTCGCAAAATCTATCAAAATGGCCGCGGTTCAGTGCGTATGCGCGCCGTTTGGAAGAAAGAAGACGGCAGCGCGGTGATTACCGCCTTGCCGCACCAGGTTTCCGGCGCCAAGGTGCTGGAGCAGATTGCCAGCCAGATGCGCGCCAAAAAGCTGCCGATGGTTGAAGATCTGCGTGATGAATCCGATCACGAGAACCCAACGCGGCTGGTGATCGTGCCACGTTCCAACCGTATCGATTTGGAACAGGTGATGAACCACCTGTTTGCGACCACCGATCTGGAACGCAGCTACCGCATCAACATGAACATGATCGGTCTGGACAACCGCCCGCAGGTCAAGGGGCTGGTAGAAATCCTGACCGAGTGGCTGGCGTTCCGTCGCGATACGGTACGCCGTCGCCTAAATTACCGCCTGGAAAAAGTCCTGAAACGCCTGCACATCCTCGAAGGTTTGCTGGTGGCGTTCCTCAATATCGATGAAGTGATCAACATCATCCGTACTGAGGACGAACCCAAGCCGGTGCTGATGGCGCGTTTTGGTATTTCAGACACTCAGGCCGAAGCCATCCTCGAACTGAAACTTCGCCATTTGGCGAAGCTGGAAGAGTTCAAGATCCGCGGTGAGCAGGACGAACTGGCCAAAGAGCGCGATCAACTGCAGGCGCTGCTGGCCTCCGAGCGCAAGCTGAACACTCTGATCAAGAAAGAGATCCAGGCCGATGCATTGGCCTACGGCGACGATCGCCGCTCGCCGATTACCGAGCGTTCGGAAGCCAAGGCGATGAGTGAGCACGACTTCGTGCCTTCTGAGCCGGTGACCATTGTGCTGTCTGAAATGGGCTGGGTGCGCAGCGCCAAGGGCCACGATATCGACCCAAGCGGCCTGAGCTACAAGGCGGGCGATAGCTTCCGCAGCGCGGCGCGCGGCAAAACCAACCAGCCGGTGGTGTTTATCGACTCCACCGGACGCAGCTACGCGCTTGATCCGCTGACGCTGCCTTCGGCACGCGGGCAGGGCGAGCCGCTGACCGGTAAGCTGACGCCACCGCCGGGCGCCACCATTGAGCAGGTGCTGATGGCGGCGGACGACCAAAAACTGCTGATGGCTTCCGACGCCGGCTACGGCTTCGTTTGTACCTTCAACGATTTGGTGGCACGCAACCGTGCCGGCAAGGCGATGATTACTCTGCCGGACAACGCCAAAGCGCTGGCGCCGATGGAGATCCACGGCGACGACGATATGCTGCTGTCGATCACCGCAGCCGGTCGCATGCTGCTGTTCCCGGTTGCCGATCTGCCTCAGTTGTCGAAGGGCAAGGGTAACAAGATTGTCTCTATCCCGTCGGCGCAGGCCGCCTCCGGTGAAGACAAGCTGACATGGCTGTTCGTGTTGCCGCCGCAGACCTCCGTGACGCTGCATGTGGGTAAACGCAAGCTGACGCTGCGTCCGGAAGATTTGCAGAAGTTCCGTGCGGAGCGGGGCCGTAAAGGCACCTCACTGCCACGTGGCCTGCAGCGTATCGATCGCGTGGAGATCGACGCGCCTGCACGAGCGCCGACGGGCGACAGCGAAGAGTAACCCTGAGGGAATAACAAGCGGGCGCAGCATATTGCGCCCGCTTTTTTTCACGCAACCGGCAATTATTTTCAAATAGTTAACATTTCTCTGCATAAAATTATTGTGCGTATCGCCGGCTGGCGGGAAAATAGCAAAAAAATGCAGGGCAGGTTTTCAGCCCCTGCAATCAAAGAATGAGTTTACCCAAAATAATTGGAGTTGCATCAAGGCGGCAAGGCCGTAAATCCCTGGGAGCTTAGTAAACTAAGTGACTGGGGTGCGCGGACGCAGCCAACACAGATGCAGCTTCAAGTATGAAGTGAAAAAGGGACCTGCGCAGCGTTTCAGGCTGTGTCGGCAGTGTGCTAATGAGGTTGTTATGTTATTAATTTTGCGTGCCATTCTTGCCACTCTGTATTGTATTTTGGTGTGCATCTTCGGTTCTATTTACTGTTTGTTCAGCCCCCGCGATCCTCGCCATGTGGCGACCTTCGGTCACCTGTTTGGCCGCCTTTCCGGGTTATTCGGTTTGAAGGTGGAAGTCCGCGTACCGGCCGATGCGGCCAAAAATGGCAACTGCATTTATATCGCCAACCACCAGAATAACTACGATATGGTGACCGCCGCCAAAGCGGTGCAGCCGCGTACCGTGACCGTGGGTAAAAAGAGCCTGCTGTGGGTGCCGTTCTTTGGTCCACTGTATTGGCTGACCGGTAACCTGCTGATTGACCGTGATAACCGCGCCAAAGCGCACGGCACCATTGCACAGGTCGCCGAACAGTTTAAAAAACGCGACATTTCGATCTGGATGTTTCCTGAAGGCACCCGCAGCCGCGGGCGCGGGCTGATGCCGTTTAAAACCGGCGCATTCCATGCGGCAATCGCCGCCGGGGTGCCGATTGTGCCCATCTGCGTTTCCACCACCAGCGGTAAAATTAATCTTAACCGTTGGAATAATGGTCATGCGATCGTCGAAATGTTGGAGCCGGTCGATATCAGCGGCTACGGTAGAGAAAATGTGCGTGAGCTGGCGGCCCATTGCCATGAGCTGATGCTGGCGAAAATCGCCGAGCTGGATGCGGAAGTCGCCCAGCGCAATGCCGCCGGAAAATAATATTCCTACCGGCTTCAAAGAATGAACTTTTAAACGGCGCCAAATGCCGTTAACGCCGGGGCTCCTGCTAATCTGATTAACAGGGGCCCGGTCTTTGCACACGGTTTAGTCATTGCTTTTCATGGAGAAAATATGTCACTCAGTCGACGTCAGTTTATTCAGGCATCGGGCTTGGCGCTGTGCGCGGGAGCCGTGCCGCTGAGGGCTGAGGCGAGCGGAACGCAGACCCCGTTACCTGTTCCCCCGTTGCTGGAATCCCGCCGTGGGCAACCGCTGTTTTTAACCTTACAGCGTGCCCACTGGGCATTTATGGATAACCGCAAGGCGTCGGTGTGGGGCATCAACGGCATGTACCTTGGGCCGACGGTGCGGGTTTACAACGGTGATGACGTAAAGCTGATTTACAGCAACCGCCTGCCGGAGCCGGTGGCGATGACCATCAGCGGTCTGCAAGTGCCGGGTACGTTGATGGGTGGCGCGCCGCGCATGATGTCTCCCAACGTTGACTGGTCGCCAGTGCTGCCGATCCGCCAGAATGCGGCCACCTGCTGGTATCACGCCAGCACCCCTAACCGCATGGCGCCGCATGTTTACAATGGCTTGACCGGGCTGTGGCTGGTCGAAGACGAGGTCAGCAAATCGCTGCCTTTGCCGAATCACTATGGCGTAGATGACTTCCCGCTAATCATTCAGGACAAGCGCCTCGATAACTTTGGCACGCCGGAATATGACCCGCCGTCGCAGGGGGGCTTTGTCGGCGATACGCTGTTGGTTAACGGCGTACAAAATCCTTATATCGAAGTCTCCCGCGGCTGGGTGCGCCTGCGCCTGCTTAATGCTTCCAACTCGCGTCGCTATATGCTGCAACTGAGTGACGGCCGACCGCTCAACGTGATCGCCAGCGATCAGGGCTTTTTGCCTGCGCCGGTCGCGGTACAGCAGCTTTCGCTGGCACCGGGCGAACGCCGTGAAGTGCTGATCGACATGTCAAAAGGCGATGAGGTGACGATCACCGCCGGCGAAGCGGCAGGCATTATGGATCGCCTGCGCGGCTTGTTTGAACCTTCGAGCATCCTGGTCTCTACCCAGGTGCTGACGCTGAAACCGACCGGGCTGTTGCCGTTGGTGACCGATAACCTGCCGATGCGCTTGTTGGCCGATCAACTGTTGGACGGCAGCGTCAGCCGCACCCGCGAATTCCGTTTGGGCGACAGCCAGGCCGGGATCAACGGGGCGATCTGGGACATGAATCGCATCGATGTGCAAACTCAGCAGGGAAGCTGGGAGCGCTGGAATATCCATGCGGATACCCCGCAGGCGTTCCATATTCAGGGCGTACAGTTCCTGGTCAAGCGCGTTAACGGTGCGCAGCCAATGGCAGAAGATCGCGGTTGGAAAGACACGGTGTGGATCGACGGAGACGTTGAGCTGTTGGTTTACTTCAATCAGTCCACCTCAGAACATTTCCCGTTCCTCTACTACAGCCAGACGCTGGAAATGGCAGATCGCGGCAGCGCCGGTCAGTTTATGGTGCAGCCGGCGCTGTAAATTCGCTGAGTACGGCGCTAAGCTGCCGAACCCAACATCGCCAGAAAGGCCTGCACCACCGGCGTCGCGCTGTCGGCATGGTAAATGGCGTACAAATCCGCTGACGGTGCCTGCTGCAGCGGGCAAAAACGCACGCCGGGCCACGGAATGCGGCCGTAGCTGTCCGGCAACAGCGTGATGCCATAGCCTTCGGCCACCAGCGCCATCAGGGTTTGCGGTTCGTTGACCTGATAGGCGATATCCGGTTTGAACCCCTGCTGCAAACACAGGTTGTGCAGATATAGCCCCAGACTGGCCTCATGAGGCGGCAGCACGATGAATTTTTCATGCCGCAGCGCCGCCAGCGGCAGGCTTTCCGCCTGTGCCAGCGGGTGATCGAGCGGTAGCACCAGCGCAATGTTCTCCCGTGCCAGCAGTTGGCATGCCAGTCCCGGTAATATCTGTTCCCTGGCTTCTCGCCACACGCCGATATCAATATGACGTTTTTGCAGCGCCGTTATTTGCTGGCCGGGTGTCAGTTCGTTCAACGCCCAGGTGACGTTGGCCGTTTGTTCGGTAAAGCGCTTCAGCGCCGGTATCAGCCCACCCCACACCGATGTGCCGACCATGCCAATCACCATATGGCCCGCTTCGCCACGCCCCAATTGCTGCACCTGATTGAGTGCATTACCCGCCTGATCCAATAGCATCTCGACGTTGTGAAACAAGGTTCGGCCCGCCAGCGTCAGCGCCATCGAGCGGGTGGTGCGTTTGAACAGCTCTACGCCCAGTTGGCTCTCCAGCTCTTTAATGTGTTTGCTGAGCGGGGGTTGGGAGATGTTCAGCCGTAGTGCGGCTTGGGTGAAGTTCATCTCTTCCGCCACCACGCGAAAATAGTGCAGTAGGCGGAAGTTAATCCGGCTGGGATCCGGCAGTTGCTGTGGCTGCTTTAGGTTGATGATGGCCTCCTGATGCGAGCAATTTATAGGTGAATGGAATAAATCAGCCGCCAATAATGTATTGGTCGCCGGTGCGCATCGCTCTCTACTATGGGGATTATTTCACCCTTCCACAGAAGAGAATACTATGTTTAATCAAGAAGATGCTTTTTCCTGTGCTGAAACTATCCGCGCCCGCCTGCCGGGCTTCCAACCGCGAGCGGCTTTGATTCTGGGCTCCGGCTTGGGGGCATTGGCGGAGGTGATGACCGACACCCTGACCATCGACTACGCCGAACTGCCGGGTTTCCCGGTCAGCAGCGTGGTGGGGCATGCCGGCCAGTTGGTTGCCGGCTGGCTGGAAGGTGTTCCTGTCGTGTGCATGAAAGGGCGCGGTCATTACTATGAAGGGCGCGGTATGCAGGTGATGACCACTGCCGTACGTACCTTCAAACTGTTGGGCTGCGAATTCCTGCTGGCGACCAACGCCGCCGGTTCGTTGCGCCAGTCGGTGCCGCCGGGCAGCCTGGTGGCCCTCACCGATCACATCAACTTTATGCCCGAGTCGCCGTTGGTTGGCGATAACGATGAGCGTTTTGGTCCGCGCTTTTTCAGCCTGGCCAATGCCTACGATCGCGATTTGCGTGCTCAACTGACGCAGGTGGCCCAGCGCGTGGGTATTCCGCTGGCGGAAGGGGTGTTTGCCGCTTACACCGGGCCCAACTTCGAAACCCCGGCTGAAATTCGCATGATGCAAACGCTGGGGTGCGATGTGGTCGGCATGTCCATCGTGCCGGAAGTGCTCTCTGCGCGCCATTGCGGGCTGAAAGTGCTGGTGGTTTCGGCGATGACCAACTACGCCGAAGGGCTGTCCGATACGCCACTGTCCCACGAGCAAACGCTGAGCTGCGCGGCCCTGGCGGCAGAAGACTTTATGCGCCTGATCCGTGAGTTCTTCAAAACGCGGTAACGCTGCAAATTCCCCCGCGGCGAGGTGCTGGGGCCTGGCCGCGTGAATCATCGTTTTAATCAAAATAATAAGGTGATGGTGATGGCAATAAAAACGCGACTGAAGATAATGGTTTTTCTGCAGTTTTTTATTTGGGGTGCCTGGCTGGTTACGCTGGGGTCTTACATGATTAATACCCTGCATTTCAGCGGGTTGCAGGTGGGCATGGTGTACAGCGCCAAAGGCGTCGCGGCGCTGATTATGCCGGGGCTGGCGGGCATTCTTGCCGACCGCTGGATCAGGGCCAATTACCTGTACGCGCTGTGTCATCTGTTCGGTGCTCTTGCGCTGTATTGCGCCGCCCAGGTTGAGCAGCCGATGGTGATGTTCTGGGTCATGCTGTTCAACGCCATGGTGTATATGCCGACCATTTCGCTTTCCAACGCCATTGCCTATTTCTGCCTGGAAAAGCACGGTTACGACACGGTGAAAGATTTCCCCCCGGTGCGGGTATACGGCACCCTGGGCTTTATTGTGGCGATGTGGCTAATCGGCTTTAGCCGAATTGAGCTGAGCAATATGCAGCTGTATCTGGCTTCTGCCGTGTCACTGTTGCTGGCCTGCTATTCTCTGACGCTGCCGAATTGCCCGACCAGCAAAGTCGAAAAATCGAAAAGCTGGTTCAGCGTGCTGGGGCTGGACGCGTTGGTGCTGTTTCGCCAGCGGCGTATGGCGCTGTTTTTCCTGTTTGCCATGCTGTTGGGCGCGGCACTCCAGATCACCAACACCTTCGGCAATCCCTTCCTGCATGATTTCGCGAGCAACCCGCTGTATCAGGACAGCATAAGCGTCCGATACCCGGCGGTGCTGTTGTCGTTGTCACAAATCTCCGAGGTGTTCTTTATCCTCACCATTCCGTTCTTCCTGCGTCGATACGGTATCAAACAGGTGATGCTGATCAGCATGGCGGCCTGGACGCTGCGCTTCCTGTTCCTGGCCTATGGCACCCCGGTTGGTTTCGGCTTTGTGCTGTTGCTGCTGTCGATGATCGTTTACGGCTGTGCCTTTGATTTCTTTAATATCTCCGGGGCCATCTTCGTTGAGAAAGAGGCCGATAGCCGCATCCGCGCCAGTGCGCAGGGGTTATTCATGACCATGGTCAACGGTATCGGCGCGTATCTGGGGGCGATAGCCAGCGGCGAAGTGGTGGATTTCTTCACCCACGACGGCGTCAAAGATTGGCAGAGCATCTGGTTGATCTTCGCGCTGTATACGTTGGTGCTGGGGATCATTTTTGCGCTGACCTTCAACTATCAGCACCGGCCGGAAGAATATGTCGGGCCGGTAGAGCGAGCGCATTAGAAAAAGGAGATGGGCGCGCAAACCGCGCCCATTTGGCATCAAACGTCGGGGAAACGCTGTTGTAGCTGTTGCCAGTCTGGCCCGTCGCTTGCACCTTGGGTTGCTACCACGCAGGCGGCCACGCGGTTAGCCAGATCGACCGCTTGCGGCAATGGCCAACCGGCGGAGAGCCCGGCCAGCAGGCCGGCACAGTGGGCGTCGCCCGCACCCAGAGTATCGACGACGTTCACCGGATAGGCCGCTATCTGGAGCGGCGGGGTGTCGCCACGGCAAATCCAGACGCCATCGCAATCCAACCGACAGATCAGCGTGATATTATGCGCGGTGGCAAACTGCTGGGCCAGAGTGAGCGCATCGCCTGCGCCGCAGAGCGTGACCACTTCATTACGGTTCAGCGTCAGCAGGGTGTGGCTGTCGCTGAGCATGGCAAAGAAATCTTCATCCAATTGAGCGATGCCCGGTCCGGGATCAATCAGCCGCCACTGGTCAAACGGCAAGCGTGTTAACCATTCACGTACCGCCTCGCCGCTTTCTCCGGCCAACTGCTCGCCGCTGATGTAAATCAGCGTGTCTTCGCTCAGGGGCAGCGTGCCCAACTGGGCTTTATTCCACTGGGTTTCGCAGCCGGGCTCGATCACCGACAGCGACTCGCCGTTGGGTTGCATCTGTGTCAGACGGCGGCCGTTGTCCATTTGGCCATGGCGCAGCAGTACCTGCAGGCCTAAACTTTCCATCTCGGCTTCAATCGCCGCGCCCCATACCCCATTGCCGACCGGCATACCGTTGAGCACCGGGACCTGCAGGCGCTTCAGCGCCCGCGCAACATTAAACGCGCAGCCACCTATTTTTTGCTCCTGCGTCAGCGTCACCTCAACGATCGCGCTACCCAGGGCCAGAATCGGTTTTACTGCTAAAAACTCACTCATTGATCTCCTCCGCTGTCGGCCGGTGGGCCGAACAGAATGCGCTATGATGACCGCGCAGGCGCGTGGAGTCGAGAGGGAAGCCCGAGATGCTGTGGTGAAGGCGTGAAATAACCATGCTCTTTTTGTCACTAGTGCGTATAATCGCCGCCCGGCGATTAATTAACCTGTGAAAGAGCACCAGAATGAGCACTACCAGCCTGATCCAACCCGATCGTGAATTGTTTTCCTATAAGCCTTATTGGGCCGAATGTTATGGCACCGCGCCATTTTTACCGATGTCGCGCGAAGAGATGGATCAACTGGGCTGGGATAGCTGCGATGTGATCATTATCAGTGGTGACGCCTATGTCGACCACCCGAGTTTTGGTATGGCGATCATCGGCCGCATGTTGGAAGCGCAGGGCTTCCGCGTCGGCATCATTGCGCAGCCGGACTGGAGCAATAAAGAAGATTTCATGCGCTTGGGCAAACCGAACCTGTTCTTCGGCATCACCGCCGGCAACATGGACTCGATGATCAACCGTTATACCGCCGATCGCAAACTGCGTCACGATGATGCCTATACCGCCGGCAACGTGGGCGGCAAACGTCCGGATCGCGCGACGCTGGTTTACAGTCAACGTTGCAAAGAAGCCTATAAAGACGTGCCGATCGTGCTGGGCGGCATCGAAGCCAGCCTGCGTCGTATCGCTCACTACGATTACTGGTCTGATACCGTACGCCGTTCGGTGTTGGTGGACTCCAAAGCTGACATGCTGATTTACGGCAACGGCGAGCGTCCGCTGGTGGAAGTGGCGCACCGCCTGGCTGCGGGCGAGAAAATCAGTGAGATCCACGACATCCGTAACACCGCGGTGATGCGCAAGGGCGCGTTGCCGGGCTGGACCGGGGTGGATTCTACCCGTCTGGACAAGCCGGGCCGCATTGAGCCTATCCCGAACCCTTACGGCGACGATCTGCCGTGCGCCGACGGTGGTAAACCGGAGCCGGAGGCCAAACCGGTTACCGTGCGCGCCGCCAAGCCCAAGCCGTGGGAAAAAACCTACGTGTTGCTGCCGTCATTTGAAAAGGTGAAGGCCGACAAGGTTCTGTATGCGCACACTTCGCGCATTCTGCACCATGAAACCAACCCTGGCTGTGCCCGTGCGCTGATGCAGTCGCACGGCGACCGTTACGTGTGGATCAACCCACCGGCGATCCCGCTGACCACGCCGGAAATGGACAGCGTGTTTGCCCTGCCGTACCAGCGTATTCCGCACCCGTCCTACGGCAAGGAAACCATTCCTGCCTATGACATGATCCGCTTCTCGGTCAACATCATGCGCGGTTGCTATGGCGGCTGTTCATTCTGTTCGATCACCGAGCACGAAGGGCGCATCATCCAGAGCCGTTCGGAAGACTCCATTATTCGCGAGATCGAAGAAATTCGTGACAAAGTACCGGGCTTTACCGGTGTGATCTCCGATTTGGGCGGCCCGACCGCCAACATGTACATGCTGCGCTGTACCAACCCGCGCGCTGAGCAGACCTGCCGCCGCGCCTCGTGCGTGTACCCGGAAATCTGCACCTACATGGACACCAACCACGAACCGACCATCAAGCTGTATCGCCGTGCGCGCTCGCTGGAAGGCATCAAGAAGATCCTGATCGCCTCTGGTGTGCGTTACGATCTGGCGGTGGAAGATCCGCGCTATATCAAAGAGCTGGCTACCCACCACGTTGGCGGCTACCTGAAGATTGCGCCGGAACACACCGAAGAAGGCCCGCTGTCGAAAATGATGAAGCCGGGCATGGGCAGCTACGACCGGTTTAAACAGCTGTTTGACCATTACTCCAAGCTGGCGGGCAAAGAGCAGTATCTGATCCCGTATTTCATCTCCTCGCATCCGGGCACCCGCGATGAGGATATGGTGAATCTGGCGCTGTGGCTGAAGAAAAACCGTTTCCGTCTCGATCAGGTGCAGAACTTCTATCCGTCACCGATGGCAAACTCCACCACCATGTATTACAGCGGCAAGAACCCGTTGAGCAGAGTGGGTTATAAGAGTGAAGATGTGGTGATACCGAAAGGCGATCGTCAGCGTCGCCTGCACAAGGCGCTGTTGCGTTACCACGACCCGGCCAACTGGGCGATGATCCGCACCGCCCTGGAAGAAATGGGCATGAAGCACCTGATCGGCAGCCGTCGCGAGTGTCTGGTGCCGGCTCCGAGCATTGACGAACAGCGCGAAGCCAAGCGCTTGCAGCGTCATACCCGCCCGGCGCTGACCAAGCACACCGACATCACCCGTCAGCGTACGCCGTCCAATAAGCCGCCGCGCAAGCCGATTCGTAACGGCAAGCCATAACGGCTCGGCACTGGCTTAAACGAAAAGGAGAACCCTCGGGTTCTCCTTTTTTGCTTTTGAAAATCAGAGCTGCTCGTAGGCCGCTTCTACCTTCATCAAGTGGCGCGGCGCCTGCGGGGCGGGATGATACTTGCGCACGTGCCAGTTAAAGGCTTCCGGTGACAGATTGTTAATCATCGAAATGGCTTGCTGGCGGTTGCTGGAGAAGGTCCGCAGCAGCGCACCGGTGCCGTTGACGTAGGCGATGATGGTGGCATAACGCAGCGTGACAGGATCGTCGATGCCTTTAAGCTGCTGTTTTTGCAATACGGCCAGATAGGCTGCGCCGAGGTCGATATTGGTATCCGGATCCAGCAGATCGTCGTCGTCCGGACAGCCACGTTTCCCTTTGTAGCGATAGGCGTCACAGCCGGCGGTGTCGGCTTTCAACTGCATCAACCCGATAGCATTGGAGCGGCTGATTGCCGCCGGGTTAAAACCGGACTCGACCTTGATCATCGCGGCGATCAGTTTTTGATCGACATCGTATTTATCCGCAGCATCCTCAATCGCGTCGTCAAAGGCATGAGCATCATAACTGGTACGCGGTTTTTTGCTGGAACAACCGGCCAGGATCAGCATCAGGCATATCACGCCTGCGCGCGACCAGTGTCGTAGGGTGGGTTTCATGGTGCTCCGTATTGTTTTTGCTGGGATAAAAGTCGGCATCATAGCATCTCCGTCAGTGCCTGTTCGACATACAGATAGCCAATTCCCATCACCTGCTGCGCGCGCGTGAGTTGGCCAAAGCCGATATGCGTGGCCTGAGTCTGGATCTGATCGTGACGATCGAAGGGGTTGAACCCGGTCTGGCTGATGATGGTCTCCAGCCAGGCCTGACCGAAGCCACAGCTGCGGCCATAAAGATAAATACGGTTAATATTTAAGATGTTAAGGAAGTTATACAGGCTCAGGCCAATCGCTTGGGCGGCGCGTTGCACCAACACCTGCAACGCGGGGTCCCCTTGATGATAACGGGCGATCAGCTCGGCGGTGGTGGGGGTTTTAAGCCTTTCGCCTTCGTGTTGCGCTCTGGGGGTGACTTTTAGCTGAATGCGCGCTTTTTTCTTCAGTGCCGACAGTGATGCGATGGTTTCCAGACAGCCGTAACGGCCGCAGGAGCACAGGCCACCATCGGGATCGACGATGGTGTGGCCAATCTGGCCGCTGCCGAACAGGCTGCCCCGGTAAATCTGCTGGTTGATCACGAACGACGAGCCGATGCCGTAATCGACGTTAATCACGCAGAAGTCCTGCGCGTTAGCGTTATTTTGCCACTTTTCTGCCAGCCCCAGCATCACGCAGTCGTTATCCAGCAGGACCTCGGTCTTCAGGCGCTCTTCCAGCAGGTATTTTATCTCCACCGGGCCTTCCCAGGGGGCCTGTGGCATGCGCTGCGACACCCCGGTGAGCGGGTTTACCTGGCCGTGGATCGACAGCGCTATTTTCAGCGGCATCCCCTGTTGTCGGCTGTGCAGGTGATAGATCTGCACCATTTCCTGCAGCATCGCCTGTGGCGTGGTGGCAACGATCGGTTGCGGCGTGAAGGCGCTGCACGGCGTGATCAGGCCATCTACCACGATGCTTTCAATCAGATAGGGCGACACGTTCAGGCACAGGATCCGTTGCTCAGAGGCAGCGATGCGGTAACTGCCGCCGCCCAGACCGCGGCGGTGCAAATTCTGCTGGTCGTGTTCAACCCGGCGTTCTTCCTGCAGCTCATCGAGAATTTTGCCGACGGCAGGAATAGACAGCTGTGAAAGCCGCGCCAGCGTCGATTTACTGGCCACCTTTTCCCGATACAGCAACGCGCACAGCACCCGTTTATTAAAATTGCGCACCCGTTGGTTATTCAACCCTTGCAATGCCATTCATTAAACCCCGTTTACTGTATTGCGTGATGGTAGCGCGTAAAGTAGCCGATTCTGTCATTTAGACTGCCTGAAAAGCAACCTTCAGTATTTTTAGCGAGGAAAACATGCACGGGACAGTCAAGGTTTGGCAAGAGCAGGTTGAATTACCCACTTACGGCACGGGCGAGCAGGATTCGCACCCGATGTTCCTGGAAAACCGCGTCTATCAGGGATCGTCCGGCGCGGTTTATCCCTATGGCGTTATTGACACCCTGAGCGGTGAAAAATCTCTGCGTCGCTATCAGGCGGTATATTTGGAAAACGACTACCTGCGCGTGATGCTGTTGCCGGAACTGGGCGGGCGTATTCATCGGGCTTACGATAAAGTGCAGCAGCGCGATTTTGTCTATCACAACGAGGTAGTGAAACCGGCGCTGGTGGGGTTATTGGGGCCGTGGATCTCCGGGGGGATCGAGTTCAACTGGCCGCAACACCACCGTCCGACCACCTATATGCCGGTGGACTGCCAGATTCAACAGCACGATAACGGGGCGCAGACCGTCTGGCTGGGGGAGGTAGAGCCGATGCGCGGGCTGCAGGTGATGGCCGGTTTCACGCTGTATCCTGACCGCGCGCTGATTGAAATCAGCGCCAAGATCTTTAACCCTAACCCGACGCCGCGCCATTTCCTGTGGTGGGCCAACCCGGCGGTGAAAGGTGGAGACGATCACCAGAGCGTATTCCCGCCGGATGTGACCGCCGTTTTTGACCATGGCAAGCGCGATGTCTCTTCGTTCCCTATTGCCACCGGCACCTACTACAAGGTGGATTATTCAGCCGGTGTGGATATTTCGCGCTACAAGAATATCCCGGTACCGACGTCTTACATGGCGCATAAGTCGGACTATGACTTTGTAGGCGCTTACAGCCACGATGAGCAGGGCGGACTCTTGCACATCGCCGATCGCCATGTGTCGCCCGGCAAGAAACAGTGGAGCTGGGGCCACGGCGAATTTGGCCAGGCCTGGGATCGCAATCTGACCGACAATAACGGCCCTTACATTGAGCTGATGACCGGGGTTTACACCGATAACCAACCGGATTTCACCTGGCTCGACGCCTACGAAGAAAAATGCTTTGTGCAGAATTTCCTGCCCTACAACACGTTGGGCATGGTGCAGAATGCCAACACCCGTGCCGCGCTAAAACTGGAAAGCGACGGGCGACAACTGGTGTGGGGGTTGTATGCGGTCGCGCTGCTGGCGCAGCACCGGTTGGTGATCCGCAGCGATAGCGACCAGCAGTTGCTGCTCGACCGCCGCGTTGATCTCACCCCCGGTGCGGCGCTGCTGGAGACCATGACCGGCGATTTCTCCGGTCGCCTGACGATTGAATTGCAGGACGCCCAGGGCCGCAGCGTACTCAGCTATCGCCAGCATCAGGCGAGCGAAAGCACCGAATTACCGCAGCCCGCCAAAGCGCCACTGGCGGCAGAACAGATCGTCAGCGCCGATGAAGCCTGGTTTATCGGCCAGCATCTGGAGCAGTACCACCATGCCAGCCGTTCGGCGTTCGATTACTACCAGCGGGGTCTGACGCTGGATCCTCTTGATTATCGCTGCAATTTGGCTCTGGCCACGCTCGAATATAACCGTGCCAATTTCCAACGTGCGATTGCCTACGCGGATGACGCGCTGACACGAGCCCATAACCTTAACCGCAACCCACAGTGCGGGTTAGCCAGCCTGATTCGTGCCTGCGCTCAGGAACAATTGGGTAACGACGACGCGGCCTACGAGGATTTCTACCGCGCCATCTGGAGCGGTAACGGTAAACCGGGCGGTTTCTATGGTCTGGCGCGGGTCGCGGCGCGGCGCGGGGAGTATCAGCAGGCGCTGGCGTTTTGTGAAAGCAGCCTGAGTGTTAACGCCAGCCATTATCCGCTGATCGCCCTGAAAGCGCTGCTGTTGCAACGCCTGGGGAAAGGGGCACAGAGCCTGGACTATATCGATGACCAGCTTGTCGCCCGTCCGCTGCATTACAGCCTGTATTTCCTGCGCTATGCGCAAACTCACGCCGAGGCCGATTTACAACGGCTGCGGTCGGTGACCGGTTGCCGTGGGATCAATGCGCTAAACATTGCCGGTCAACTCTGTGAATGGGGAGCCAAAGAGCAGGCGATTGAGTTACTGACGCTGTTGGACAGCCAGGAAACCTTGCCGCGCTATATGTTGGCCAGCCTGCGCAAAGGCGCGGTAAGTGACCGGGAATATCGGCAGCTGTTGGCGCAGGCGCGCGACGGCTTCGGCCACCAGGTGCGCTTCCCCAATACCCTGAATGAAGTGCAGATGCTAAGCCAACTGCAGGAGTGCGTTTTTGCACAGTATCTGTTGGCTTGTTTCCATTACAGCAAGCGCAACTACTCGCAGGCGGTAGCGCTGTGGCAGCAATGCGTGGAGCGGGAGCCGACGTTTGCCGACGCCTGGCGCAATCTGGGGATCTACGCCTTCAATAAACTCCAGCAGCATGACGTGGCGCTGGCGCATCTGCAGCAGGCCTTTGCTCTGCAACCTGATGACGCTCGGCTGCTGTTTGAACTGGATCAACTGAACAAACGCCTCGGTACTGCACCTGCTCAGCGGCTGGCGATGTTGGAGCAACATTTGCCGGTAGTGGCCCGGCGTGACGACCTTACCGCCGAATTGCTGAGCCTTTACAACCAGTGCGATCGGTTGAGTGACGCGCAACGGATCCTGCAGCAGCGTGAGTTTCACCCGTGGGAAGGTGGTGAAGGCAAAGTCACCGGCCAGTATCTGATCAATCTGCAACGGTTGGCATTCCAGGCACTGCAACAGGGAGCGCCACAGCAGGCGCAGCATTTGCTGCAGTCGGCGTTGCACTATCCGCAAAATCTGGGGGAAGGGCGTCTGGCCGGGCAAAGCGACAACGATATCTACTATTGGCTGGGTATCTGTGCTGCCCGGCAAGGCCAACTCGAGGCAGCGGCCACCTACTGGCAACAGGCCTGCGCGGGGCACGGCGAACTGGCTGAAAGCCGCTACTACAACGACCAACCGGTGGATTATTTGTTCTATCGCGGCATGGCGCTCAAGCAACTGGGGCAGTCGGCACAGGCCGAACAGCAGTTCACCCAAATGCAGCAATGGGCAAGCCAGCAGTCTGCAGTGTCGCCTGGCGCCGATTTCTTTGCCGTTTCGCTGCCGGATTTGATGGCGTTGGACAATGACCTGCAACAGGCGCATCAACAGCACTGCCTGCTGGTGACGGCTTTGGCGCAACTGGGGTTAGGGCAGTTAGCCGCAGCGCAGCAAACGTTAAGCGAGCTGCTGGCGATAAATCCTGCGCATGACAAAGCGCGTTTATTCACCGTGCTGGCCGAGACTTTAGCCAACTGATGCCCAAAAGGGGACCAATGTGACGAATAAACTGAACATGCCCTATGTCTGGACTATCTGCCTGGTCGCCGCTTGCGGTGGCCTGTTATTCGGCTACGACTGGGTGGTCATAGGCGGGGCCAAGCCTTTCTACGAGGCCTATTTTGGCATCACCGATCCCGCCCAGTCAGGCTGGGCGATGAGTTCGGCGCTGGTGGGCTGTATTTTCGGCGCGGTGATCTCGGGCCTGCTGTCGGATCGTTTTGGCCGCAAGCTGCCGCTGGCGATTGCCGCCTTGACCTTCGTGATCTCGGCCTGGGGCACCGCAGTGGCCACCAGTTTTGACGCCTTTATCATTTACCGCATTGTCGGCGGGGTCGGCATTGGCCTGGCTTCGGCGCTGTCGCCGGTGTATATCGCCGAAATCAGCCCGGCGGCACAGCGGGGTCGCTTCGTTGCAGTGAACCAATTGACCATTGTGATCGGGGTATTGGCAGCGCAGTTGATCAACCTGCTGATCGCCGATCCGGTGGCGGCCAATGCCGGTCAGGCGGAGTTGTTGGCCAGCTGGAACGGACAGGTTGGCTGGCGTTATATGTTTGGTGCCGAACTGGTACCGGCGCTGGCCTTCCTGCTGCTGATGCTGGCAGTGCCGGAGTCGCCGCGCTGGCTGGCGAAGGTCGGCCGCCACGAGCAGGCGCAGAAGGTCTTGCGACGCATCGGCAATGAAAGCTATGCGCAGCAAACGCTAAAGGAGATCCGTCAAACGCTGGACAAGGACAGCGGCAAGGTGCCGCTCAGTGCGCTGCTGCGCAGCGATGTACGGCCGGTGTTGGTGATAGGCATTGTGCTGGCGATATTTCAGCAGTGGTGCGGTATCAACGTGATCTTTAACTATGCGCAGGAGATCTTCGCGTCGGCAGGGTTCGATATTAACGATACGTTGAAGTCGATCGTCGCCACCGGGCTGATCAACCTGATCTTCACCTTGCTGGCTTTACCGCTGGTGGATCGCATTGGCCGACGCCGGCTGATGCTGATAGGTGCCTGTGGATTAACGGTGATCTACCTGCTGATGGCGGCGGCTTACGCCTATGGTTTGCTGGGGCTGCCGGTGCTGTTACTGGTGTTGGTCGCCATCGCTATCTATGCCGTCACGCTTGCCCCCGTTACCTGGGTACTGCTGTCTGAAATCTTCCCTAATCGCATTCGCGGAGCAGCCATGGCCGCCGGCACCTTTGCGCTGTGGGTGGCCTGTTTTGTCCTGACCTATAGCTTCCCGCTGCTGAATGCCGCATTGGGCGCAGCGGGCAGTTTCCTGTTGTATGGCGTCATTTGCCTGGCCGGTGCGGGGTTCATTTACGCCAGAGTGCCGGAAACCAAAGGCATTACTCTGGAAGCACTGGAAGAACAGCTCAGTGCAGCAGGCACGGATCGCGCCAGGGAGAAAAAGTTTACTTAACCCTGTTTAGTTTAATGCGTGATCCTGTGGCGGTAAGTAATCAGTTTGATCATTTAGTGTAATGAGTCTGTGCTCCGCCTGAGGGCGAACAGCGGTAAAGCCTTCAGGCGGGATAATAAAAATAGGCAGCAAGAGGTTAATGAACATTAACTGGAGAATAACGATGTTGCTAAAAAAAATAAAACACGTGCTGTTAGCCATTACCGGGGGCCTGATTATTTTCAGTGCAGGCGCACAGGCTAAAAACGACAACACCGCCATCGGCGCTATTTATCTCGATACCCAGGGGTATTACGCCGGGGTCCGCTGGGGCGTGCAAGACGGCGCCGCCAAGGACAAAGGGAAAATTGAAATCATAGAAACCAATGCGCAGGGGGATGTTTCTAAAGAAAGTTCGTTTATCGATACCATGATTGCGCGCGACGTGAATGCCATCGTGCTTTCCGCCGTTTCGGTGAATGGCAGCGTGCGGGCCATCAAGCGTGCCAACGAAGCGAGTATTCCGGTGATTTGTTACAACACCTGCATTAATGAGAAAGGCGTAGATAAATATGTTTATGCCTATTTGGTCGGCGATCCCTACGAGTTTGGCAAAAAACTGGGTAATACCGCCGCCGATTACTTCATTGAAAAGAAAATAACCGAGCCTGCAATCGCCGTTATTAATTGCGAAGCCTTCGAAGTTTGCGTGCAACGGCGTAAAGGATTTGAAGAGGCGTTAAAAGCGAAAGTACCGGGCATGAAAATCGTCGCTAATCAGGAAGGCACCGTGCTGGACAAGGCGATATCGGTCGGCGAGAAACTGCTGATTTCCTCCGGGAAAGTCGATGCCATTTTCGGCGAATCCGGCGGCGCTACGCTCGGGGCGGTTAAAGCCGTGCGCAACCAGAACAAGGTCGGCCAAACGGTGGTATTCGGCTCGGACATGACCACTGAAATCGCACAGGAACTGGTGAACCGTCAGGTACTGCAGGCGGTGGTGGATATCTCGGGCAAGAAAATGGGGGCGTTGGTCTTTACTCAGGCGATGAACGCCATCAACCAGCGGCCGGTCGGCCAAAAGGTGGTGCAGGTGCCGATCGATCTCTACGCCTCGTCGCAGAGCGCTACTGATTGGCTAGTGACTCACAAAGACGGCTTACCTTAGAGCTTATTCCATTAGGCTATTTTATTTGTCAGTTTGGCCCTGGGCAGTACTCAGAATCCTCACGTACTCTGTGTACGCTCCGGTTCTTCCGCGCTGTCCTTGTCCAAACTACCTGCAACAATGACGCCTACTGGGATAGGCTCTTAATGTCGGTGGCTTGCATGAGTGACAGAGCCTTAAACGAATTGGCGCAGCAACCGGTCGTGGCCCGCATTCAATCGGGGCATAAACGTTACCCGGGAGTGGTGGCGCTGCAAGATGTGAATTTCACGCTGCGGCGTGGCGAGGTGCGCGCTCTGCTGGGGAAAAACGGCGCGGGCAAGTCCACCTTGATCCGCATGTTGACCGGCAGTGAGCGGCCGGACGCCGGGCAGGTGTTTATCGGCGATCGACTGCTGGAGGGGCCAGATGCGTTGTTGACGCGCCGGGCCGGTGAGCTTGGCGTGCGGGCCGTCTATCAGGAGCTAAGCCTGGTACAGGACATGAGCGTGGCGGAAAACCTGTGTTTGGGGGCCTGGCCGCAGCGCGCCGGCGTGATTGACGCGCCAGGCATGCTGGCGCAAGCCCGGCACGCGTTGGCGCTGCTCGGGGTGGACATCGATCCTCAACAATGGGTTCGCGATCTCAGCCCGGCGCAGCAGCAGCTGGTGGAGATCGCCCGGGCCTGTCAGGGGGATCCCAAAGTGGTGATCCTCGACGAGCCAACCAGTTCGCTGGCCAACGCCGAGGCCGATCTGGTCGCGGCGGCAGTGATGCGCCTTTCCGCCGCCGGGATTGCAGTGGTTTATGTCAGCCACCGAATGAATGAGATCCGCCGGCTGGCGTCGTCCTGCACCATTATGCGCGACGGCCGCGTGGCGGGTGACGTGGCGCTGGACAACACCTCAACTCAGCAAATTGTCGACCTGATGCTGGGCCATCAGGACCACCATATGCAAACCGTCACGGCCCCGAAGGGCGGGGACAAGGTTTTTGAAGTTAAACAATTATCGCTGCCGCCCAAGTTGCATCAGGTGAGTTTCGAGCTGCGGCGTGGCGAAGTACTGGGCATTGCCGGGTTGTTGGGCGCAGGCCGCAGTGAATTGCTGAAAGCCATTGTTGGCCTGACGCCGTTCGTCGAAGGCGAGCTGATCCTCGACGGTAAAACGCTGATCTGCCCGAATTACGCCCAGATGCTTCAGCGCGGTATGGCCTACACGCCGGAAAACCGAAAGGCAGAGGGCATCATGCCGTTGCTGGGCGTGGATGAAAATACCGTGATGACAGACAGTCGTTCCGTCAGCCGCTTTGGCGTGCTGAATTGGCCGAAGATCAAACAGGCAACCTCGGCGATCGTCAGCCGGATGCGGGTGAAAACCGCAGAAACCGGCACGCCGATCATGACGCTTTCCGGCGGTAACCAGCAGAAGGTGGTGATCGGCCGTTGGGTTTACGCCAGAAGCCGGATCCTGTTGCTGGATGAGCCGACGCGCGGCGTGGATGTCGAAGCGAAAAACCAAATTTACCGTATTGCGCGTGAGCTGGCGGCAGAGGGAAAAAGTATCATTTTCGTATCGAGCGAAGTGGAGGAATTACCCCAGGTCTGCGACCGGATCTTGTTGTTGCAGCAAGGCACGATAGTGAAGGAGTTTATCTCGCCCGTGGATGTTGAACAGCTGATGTCTGAAGTGCTGATGATCCAATAATTCTGCCCACATTCGAAGGCACCGGAGGTAATACAATGTCCACATTGGTACCGGAAGTAAAAATAACCCGAACCCGAAAATTATCGAAGCACGCCAATGAACTCGGCCTGCTGGCAATTATTGTCGTGCTTTACCTGGTATTTTCTATTTATGCCACCGGGTTTATTTCGCTGAATAACCAAATGAATATCTTACGCGATGCCGCCACCATCGGCATTGCCGCCTGGGCCATGACGCTGATTATTATTTCCGGGGAAATCGACGTTAGCGTAGGCCCGATGGTGGCGTTTATCTCGGTGATCCTGGCTTATTTGATGCAGTACGCGATCCCGCTGCCGTTCGCGTTGATCCTGGCCTTGTGCCTGGGGGCGGCGTTAGGCTCGGTCGCCGGGGTGTTGCGAGGCTGGTTTAACGTGCCCAGCTTTGTCGCCACATTGGGGCTTTGGAGCGCCCTGCGCGGGATGGGATTGTTTATGACCAACGCCTTGCCGGTGCCGATCGACGAAAATGACGTGCTGGACTGGCTGGGTGGGCAGGTACTGGGCCTGCCGGTTTCGGCGGTGATTATGCTGATCCTGTTCGTGGTTTTTCAGTTTATCAGCAAGAAAACCGCCTTTGGCCGCTCGGTGTACGCCATTGGCGGCAACGCCAGCGCCGCCCAGCTGTGCGGCATTAACGTCAAACGCATTCGTGTCCTGCTGTTTACCCTGGCCGGCCTGTTGGCGGCCGTCACCGGTATTCTGCTGGCGGCGCGCCTGGGCTCCGGTAATGCCGGTGCGGCCAGTGGCCTGGAGTTTGATGTGATTGCCGCCGTGGTGGTGGGAGGGACTGCCTTGTCCGGTGGGCGCGGTTCGATGCTCGGCACTCTGCTCGGCGTGCTGGTGATCACCCTGATTGGCAACGGTCTGGTCTTGCTGGGAATTAACTCCTTTTTCCAACAGGTGGTCAGAGGGGTGATTATCGTACTGGCGGTGCTGGCCAATATTATCGTGATGCAGAAGAACAATAAGCAATAGCCTCATATGCCACTAAAAATAACGCATTAAATCTGGAAGGAAAATATTATGGGAAAAATGTTGGCGGCTTATTTACCCGGAAATTCCACGGCAGAGCTGCGCGAGGTGGATATTCCGCAACCGGGTATTGGCCAGGTATTAATTAAAATGAAGTCGTCCGGTATTTGCGGCAGCGATATTCATTATATTTATCATCAGCACCGTGGCACGGCTGCCGCACCGGATCAGCCCTTGTACCGGGGATTTATTAACGGTCACGAACCTTGTGGGCAGATTGTCGCGTTAGGGGCCGGTTGCCGGCACTTTCGCGAGAGTGACCGCGTGCTGGTGTACCACATTTCCGGCTGCGGCTTTTGCAGCAACTGTCGCCGGGGCTATCCGATTTCCTGTACCGGCGTTGGCAAGGCTGCCTATGGCTGGCAACGGGATGGCGGCCACGCCGACTATCTGTTGGCGGAGGAAAAGGATCTGATCCATCTGCCGGATTCGCTCAGCTACGAAGACGGCGCTTTTATTTCCTGCGGCGTCGGCACGGCCTATGAAGGCATTGTGCGCGGCGAGGTGTCCGGCAGCGATCACGTGCTGGTCGTAGGGTTGGGCCCGGTTGGCATGATGGCGATGATGCTGGCGAAGGGGCGGGGGGCGAAAACGGTGATTGGCGTAGATGTCATACCGGAACGTCTGGCGACCGCGAAGCGGTTGGGGCTGATGGATCACGGTTTTCTGACCGGCGAGGGGGTGACAGAGCGCATTCGCGAATTGACCGCGGGCGGCGCCAACGTCACCCTCGACTGTTCCGGTAACGCTAAAGGACGGCTGCTGGCGCTACAGGCATCCTCGGACTGGGGAAGGGTTATCTACATCGGTGAAACCGGCAAGGTGGAATTTGAGGTCAGTGCAGACCTGATGCATCACCAACGACGAATTATCGGCTCCTGGGTCACCAGCCTGCACCATATGGAAAAATGTTGTACCGACCTGCACGACTGGAAAATGCATCCGCATCACGCGATTACCCACCGCTTTGCCCTTGAACAGGCTGCCGATGCTTATGCGCTGATGGCTTCCGGGCAGTGTGGCAAGGTGGTGATTAACTTCGCCGATTAACGTCAGGGGGCACTATGGCACTGTTTAGTTTGGATAACGGCTGCGTCTCGCTGGTGGTTTCCTCGTTGGGCGGCAGCGTGCTGAAATTCACCGCTTATACACCGGAGGGAGAGCTCCCTCTGCTGCGGCCTGCGGTAGTGAGTGACGCGACGCCGGCGCTGCAATCAGGATGTTTTCCTCTGGTCCCCTTCGGCAATCGGGTCAATCAAAACCGCTTCAGCTTCGAGCAGCAAGACTACCGGCTCAGCGCCAATACCGACTGGGATCGGCATTATCTGCATGGTGACGGCTGGCTGCAGGAATGGCAATGTGTAGAGCAAGGCGACGAAGTCCTTCACTTGCGCTATCAGCATGAGAATGGCCCTTATCGTTATCAGGTAGAACAATACTTTACCCTGCATCAGCATCAACTCAGCATCGAACTGGCGGTAGAGCACACCGGAGAAAGGCCGATGCCCTATGGGCTGGGTTGGCATCCGTACTTTCCATTAACCGCGCATACCCGGGTACAGGCATCCGCTGCGGCCTATTGGCGGGAGGCCGAAGACTGGCTGGCGGGCGAGCAGGCGGCGCTGAGCGAAGAAATGGATTTCAACCAGCCGGGGCCATTGCCGCGTCATTGGGTGAACAACGGCTTTAGCGGCTGGAATGGCGAGGCGGAGATCCAGTGGCCGGAGCAGGGAGCTCGGTTACGAATGAACACTCAGCCGGCCTGTCCGGTTTATTTCCTGTTCGTCTCGGATCCGGCGTTCGAACCGGGTTATCAATTCGACTTTTTCTGTCTGGAACCCATGTCCCACGCGGCCAACGGGCATAACATGGCTGACCTGGGCGGGCTGCGCCGCCTGGCTAAAGGGCAGCGGTTTAGCCAGACGATGTTGCTCAGTTATTCCGCGCTTTAAGCCCGAAAATTAAAATTCGGATCTCCTTCACAGAACCCATTCAAACTCTGCAACCGGTTACTGAAACCGGTTGCGGTTTTCTCGTTTTTGAAACCATACTCATTCTTCAACTGAATCATTTGTACCTATGCCTCCAGGAGAACGGATGAAAAAAATATTCTTATGCTGCGCCGCAGGAATGTCGACCAGCATGGTGGTGAATAAAATGAAAAAGTCTGCCGAACAGCAGGGGATTGAGGTTGATATTATCGCCGTCGGCCTGGAGGAATTTGAATCCACGTTGGCGAATTACCAATGTTGCCTGCTTGGGCCGCAGGTGAAATATAAGTTCGCCGATTTTAAAAAGATTGCCGACAGGGAAAATAAGCCGATAGCGGTAATAAACAGCATGGATTACGGCATGATGCGCGGCGATAAAATTCTCGCCGAAGCCTTACAGATGATCGCACAACACTGATCCCACCGGGCCGCCGGCATCAGGCCGTTTCCGCCGGTTTTCCCATCCTGTGACCATTGACTCAGCACCTCCCGAGGGTTGAACCATGAGTATCAGCCAGGCCGCATTCAATTTTATCGAAAACCGCATCAGCCCGATTGCCGGGAGATTATCGACTCAGCGACATATTATGGCGATCCGCGACGGTTTTATTTCCGCGATGCCCTTTATGATCGTCGGTTCATTCTTGCTGGTGTTTGCCTATCCGCCCTTTTCCGCCGACAGCAGTTGGGGCATTGCCCAATGGTGGCTGGGGGCGGCGGAAAAACATCAGGTCGCTATTCTCACCCCGTTTAATATGACGATGGGCATTATGTCCATCTATATCACCGCCGCCATTGCCTACAACCTGGCGCAGAGTTATAAGCTCGATCCCTTTATGGCGGCGATGCTGGCATTGATGTCTTTCTTGCTGGTGGCCGCACCGCAAAGCGAAAAAATGCTGCCGACCGCCGCACTGGGCGGCGTGGGGATCTTCACCGCCATTTTGGTGGCGATATACACCACCGAACTGATCCGCTTCCTTAAGGCGCACAATATCGGCATCTCGCTGCCGGAACAGGTGCCGGCCAAGATCAAGCAGTCGTTTGATCTGCTGATCCCGATCCTGGCGGTGGTGATCACCCTGTATCCGCTGAGCCTGCTGGTACAGCACCAGTTCAACCTGCTATTACCGCAGGCGATCATGGCGCTGTTCCAACCCTTGATCTCTGCTGCGGATTCGCTGCCGGCGATCTTGCTGGCGGTGCTGATCGGCCATTTGCTGTGGTTTGCGGGTATCCACGGAGCGGTGATCGTTTCCGGTATGCTGCAGGCCTTCTGGCTCACCAACCTGGGGATTAACCAAGACGCGCTGGCCGCCAACCAACCGATGCCGCACATCTTTATGGAGGCCTTCTGGACCTTCTTTATCGTCATCGGCGGATCCGGCGCCACCTTTGGGCTGGTGCTGCTTTATCTGCGCAGCCGTTCGGCGCACCTGCGTTCGATCGGCAAGCTGAGCCTGGTGCCGAGTTGTTTCAACATCAACGAACCGGTGATCTTCGGCACGCCGATCGTGATGAACCCTACCTTCTTTATTCCGTTTATTACCGCGCCGATCGTCAATTCGATCATCGCCTACGCGGCGGTGAAGCTGGATCTGATCGGGCGGGTGATCTCGGTGGTGCCCTGGACCGCTCCGGCGCCGATTGGTGCCGCCTGGGCTACCGGTTGGGATTTCCGCGCCGCGCTGTTGGTGCTGCTGCTGGCGGCGGTTTCGGCGTTGATCTACTACCCATTCTTCAAAGTCTATGAGCAACAGCTGCTGGATCAGGAAGTGAGCGAAGCGGAGCAGATTGAACAGACACAAGGAGTCACCGAATGATGGACATGGAAACGGCGGTAATGGAGCTGATCATCAACGCCGGAGAGGCGCGCAGCTGCGCCATGCAGGCGCTGTATGCGGCGCGTAAGTACCAATGGGACCAGGTGGATATTCTGCTGGCGGAATCGCAACTGGCGGCGAAGCGCGCCCACGCCACCCAGACCGAGCTGATCGGTTTTGACGAGGGGGAGGGCAAGTTGCCGGTCAACCTGATTATGGTGCACGCGCAGGACCACATCATGAATGCCATGCTGGCGCGCGATCTGGTGGAGGAACTGGTGAGAATTTACCGATTACTGGAGCAAAACGGGGTGAAAAACCAATGAGCGTATTTCCGAAAGACTTTCTCTGGGGTGCCGCGACCGCGTCTTATCAGGTCGAGGGCGGCTATGATGCCGACGGCAAAGGTCTGTCCAACTGGGACCTGTTCTCTCACCTGCCAGGCACCACCTATCAGGGGACTAACGGCGACGTGGCGGTCGATCACTATCATCGCTTCCGTGAAGATGTGGCGCTGATGGCCGAGCTGGGTATGCAGACCTACCGATTCTCGATCTCCTGGCCACGGCTGCTGCCACAAGGTCGAGGAGAAGTGAACGAGGCCGGGATCCAATTCTACAGCGATCTGATCGACGAACTGCTCAAGCACAATATCAAACCGATGATCACCCTGTACCACTGGGATCTGCCGCAGGCGTTGCAGGACGCGTTTGGTGGTTGGGAATCACGAGAGATCGTCGATGCTTTTGATGAATATGCGCGTCTGTGTTACTCGCGGTTTGGCGACCGGGTCGAACTCTGGTCCACGTTCAATGAAACCATCGTGTTTATCGGCATGGGCTATTTCACCGGGGCGCACCCACCCAAACTGACCGATCCGAAAAAGGGCATTCAGGCGTGTCATCATGTGTTCCTGGCCAACGCCCGAGCGGTAAAAAGCTTCCGTGAAATGAAGATCAACGGCCAGATCGGCTTCGTCAACGTGCTGCAACCGAACGATCCGATCAGCGATTCGCCGCAGGATCGCCGAGCCTGCGAGATCGCCGAAGGGATCTTCACCCACTGGCTGTACGATCCGGTGCTGAAGGGCGAATACCCGTCAGAGCTGCTGGCGATGGCGCAGCAGGCCTTTGGCGTGCCGCATTTCGCGCCGGGCGATGAGGCATTGCTGAAAGAGAATATCGTCGATTTTATCGGCCTGAATTACTACAAGCGTGAAATGGTCGCGCACAACGATGACGTGGACGGTTATACCATCAACACCAGCGGGCAGAAGGGCAGCGGGCGCGAGCTGGGCTTCAAGGGGTTGTTTAAACAGGTTCGCAATCCGCACGGCGTCTACACCGATTGGGACTGGGAGGTCTATCCGCAGGGGTTGACCGATGCCATTGGCCGTATCGTCAAACGCTACGGCAATATCCCAATCTACATTACCGAGAACGGGCTGGGAGCCAAGGATCCGATCGTCGAAGGTGAGGTGCGCGATCAACCACGTATTGATTATCTACGCGATCATATCCAGGCGATCGGCGCGGCGATCGAGCAGGGCGCGGATGTTCGTGGTTATTACCCGTGGTCGTTTATCGATCTGCTCTCCTGGCTCAACGGCTATCAGAAACAGTACGGCTTTGTGTATGTCGATCATGACAACAATCTGGCACGTAAGAAGAAGCAGAGCTTTGGCTGGTACCAGCGGGTGATCGCCACCAACGGCGAACGGTTGTAACTCGCTAAAGGGGTAAGTCTCAGTATGTCCCAGGCTGATAGGCAACACTTTAGCCTGGGCGGGTACTTACCCTCTTTTTCTGATCTGTCTGTCAATCATACCCTTCTCAAAATCCCCTCTTGCTATTCCATTTCGGCATACCCGTGTTGTGACTATTCATTACTCACCGCCTATAAAAACGCCATATAGTCAAATTATTGCCTTACCGTACCATCACAAACAGGAGGGGGGAGATGAGCGATTTCCCGCTTGAACCGCCACACAATTTTCCTCGCCGGCTGGCAGAGCATAAGCATCTACTACAGTTCTTGTGGGAAACGGACAAATCTGGCCGGATCGCCATTCACCCCTGCATCCCACTTTCTGCATGATGAGGGAACAAGCATGAGCATGAAAACGATAACGCTGGGCAGCAATACATTCGACTACCAGGACAGCGGCAGCGGGGACACCACCCTGCTGTTGCTTTCCGGTTGGTGCCAGGATCACCGGCTTTTTAAACACCTAATACCGCTGCTGGCGCAACACTATCGCGTACTTAATATTGATTGGCGCGGGCACAATGCCGCACGCAGTTATGACGGCGATTTTGGTATGGATGATCTCACGGCCGATCTGGTTCTGTTTCTTGACCGGCTGGATGTTGAGCGCTTGATTCCGCTCTCTACATCCCATGGCGGCTGGGCCAACATCGCTTTAAGCCAGCAACTGGGCCCGTTGCGGGTACCGAAAGCCATCGTGGTGGACTGGCTGATGACCGGCGCTTTTACCGATCTTCTGCAGAATTTACAGCAGAGCCAGCGGCCGGAAAGCTGGCAACAGGCGCGAGATGCCCTGTTTGCGGAATGGGTAGCCCATACGGATAACCAGGATGTGATCAACCATGTCCAACAGGAAATGTCCGGATTCGATCAGGAGATGTGGATCCGTTCTTGTCGGGAAATCGAGTTGGCCTATGGGCAATTTGGCTCTCCCCTGCAACGCCTGGAACAGCTCACCCCTGAGCGTCCGGTAATGCACCTCTATTCACAACCGCATAGCGCAGAGTATGACCAGTTGCAGCGCGAGTTCGCCCAACGCCACCGCGGGTTCAATCCGGTAAAAATTGCGGGGGCGAGTCATTTCCCCACCCTGGAATCGCCGGACAAAGTGGTGATGGAAATCCGGTCATTTATTGGCTAGGCAACATCCCGCCGTAGCAACAGCGCTCCTAATGATGAGCAGATTCATAAGAATGTGCGTAGCCGTATTTATGTCGTTCGGCCTGTCTGCCGTGATTAAACCACCGACATTGTGCACGCCTGTTTTCCAGTGGGTAATCAGGAGGTAAAACATGAGCATGCAGGTCGATCGTAAGGTCATCACTGGCGGTCATATTATCACCATGGATGCAGAGTATGGGGAACTGCCCCAGGGGGCGCTGCTGATTGAAAATGGCCGGATCGCAGCGCTGGCGGAAAACGCAAAGGCGTTTAGTCATCTGGATGCCGAAGTGATCGATGCGCGTGGTGCGATCGTGTTGCCGGGTATGATCGACAGTCATCGCCACACCTGGATGTCGTTGTTTCGGGGGATCTCCGGCGATATGTCGTTGCCGGAATTTCTGGCAAATACGTTTTATGGGCTGGGGGCCTTGGTGACCGCCGAGGATTTGTCCGCTGCCACCCTGGTGGGGGCGCTCGAGGCCATAGACAGCGGGGTCACAACCATCCTCGACTGCTGTGACTGTGTGAATAGCCCGGATCATGCCGTCGCGGCGATCGAATCACTGCAACAATCCGGTATCCGTGGCGTGTATTCCTATGGATTTCAGGTTTATGATTTTCAGCCCGCCGGTTTTTCCAGCCATCAAGAACGCGTCAATTTTGCCGCTGAATTGCGCGAGCGTTATTTTAGCGACGATCAGGGTTTGTTGCGTATGGGAACCTTGCTCAGCGATTTCGGCACCGTGCCCTTTACGCAGACAGCGGCGGAGATCCGCATGGCGCAGCAGCAGGATATCCTGATTGCTTCTCATACCGGCGCACTGCCGAATAGCCGGTTATTGAAAGGGTTACAGGAGCTGGACGATCATCAATTGCTGCAGCCCGGTCACCTGCATATTCACTGTTCCGGTCTGACCGATCCCGAATGGCGGCTGTTGGCTAAAACCGGCGCTAAAGTCAGCATTGCCCCCGAAACTGAAATGCAAATGGGCATGGGCTTTCCTCCCATCAGAGCCTGTCTGGATCACGGGATAGCCCCGGCGATCAGCACTGACATTGTCTGCGTGGGGTCTGGGGATCTGTTTTCGCAGATGCGGCTGGGGCTGCAAACCCAGCGCTGCCTGGATAACCATCAGCACCATATCCGTGGTGAAGTGGTTTCTGAACTTTCTCTCTCGGTGGGGGATGCGTTGCGTTGGGCGACCCACGGCAGCGCGGCTGCGCTGGGAATGGAGACAAGTATTGGTTCGCTGACGCCGGGAAAACAGGCCGATGTGATTATGCTTAAACATCAGCGGGCGATGGTGCCTTCTTCTTTCCCAAGGGCGAGCAGTGTGTTGCAGTCCCATGCCGCCGATGTAGATACGGTGATCATCAACGGCCAGACTCGCAAGCGGCATGGCGAACTGGTGGGACAGGATATGGCCGCCATCCGGCAACGTGCCGCTCAGACGCTGGCGCGTATTCAGCAGGCGGCGCTCGGGCGCGCAGAGATCACCGGAGCAGAAGCGGTTGCCTGGCTTAGGGAGGCGGAGCGGAGAGCGTCGGTAAATCTGGCGGAGGCCTATCGCCGATAAGCGTATTTTGGATGATGCTGCGCCCGACCGAAGCCGGGCGCAGGGAGATTACAGTGAGTCCGGATCCGGCCCCAGGCGGTTGCCGATATCCAGTTTGGCAATTTCGCCCAGTTCGTCTTTATCCAGTTTGAAGTCGAAGACTTCGAAGTTTTCACGAATGCGCGCTGGCGTGACCGATTTCGGGATCACGATCAGCCCGCTGTCCAGGTGCCAGCGCACCACGATTTGCGCCGGGGTTTTCTCGTATTTTTCCGCCAGGTTTTTGATCACCGGTTGGTCGAATACCCCTTCGCCACCCTGTGCCAGTGGGCTCCAGGATTCGGTCGCAATATGGTGGGTTGCGTTCCAGGCGCGTAGCTGACGCTGTTGCAGCAACGGGTGCAGCTCGATTTGGTTAATCACCGGTGCGACATTGGTTTCGTCCAGCAGGCGCTGCAGGTGCGGGGTGTGGAAATTGCATACCCCGATGCTTTTGACCAACCCCTGCTCGCGCAGTTTGATCAGCCCTCGCCAGGCGTCGACATATTGGTCCTGCTGCGGCCTTGGCCAGTGGATCAGATACAGATCGACGTAATCCAACTTGAGTTTTTCCAGGCTGGTTTCCAGCGCGCCTTGCGGGTCGCCCTGATCGTCGTTCCACAGTTTGGTGGTGATAAACAGCTCATCGCGTGGTATTGAGGTGGATTGCAGTGCTGCGCCAACCCCTTCCTCATTCTTGTAGATTGCAGCGGTATCGATCGAGCGATAGCCCACCTCCAGTGCTTTAAGCACCGCCTGGGTGGTTTCTGAAATACTCGCCTGCCAAACGCCGAGACCCAACTGCGGCATCAGATTACCATCGTGGAGTTTGATGATGGGTTGTTGCGTTGTCATGCGTATCTCCTTGTCAACGGATTGCCCAGTGCTGCATGCACCGGAAACGGCTATTAATAAATTCTAGTTGGCAAATTGGGGGAGTGCTGAGTTTGCTAACCAAATTCCAGCGCTGTTGGGATAGGGCGGCTACAGGTCATGTTTTCTCCCATGGGTTAATCAGATGAGGATCGGCAGCGCGAATAGCGCATTGAACTGCGCCCGATGAAGAGTCGGGCGCAGGAGAGAAGTTGAAACTAAAGCCTAGCAGGAAATAGGCGGTTTGCGATTAACGCGCCGCGTTATAAATGCGTTGGCTGACTTCGAGGGTGATGTCTTGATGTTCGCCAAGTGCTGTCATGCCGTGCTGATGCAGTTTATCAAGCAACGCCGGGATAGAGCTGCCGTCGAGCTGGTAATCCGCCATGCGGGTCGGTACGCCCATTTGTTCGAAGAAGGCACGAGTGGCGGCAATGGCACCGTCGATGCGGCTGTCTTCACTGCCATCGCGCAGGCCCCAAACGCGGTCGGCGTACTGCAGCAGTTTTTCGCGTTTCTGCGCTTTTTTCTCGATCAGCAGCGCAGGCAGAACAATCGCCAGCGTCTGGGCATGATCCAAACCGTGCATGGCGGTCAATTCGTGGCCCAGCATATGGGTTGCCCAATCCTGCGGCACACCGGCACCGATCAGGCCGTTCAAGGCCATGGTTGCGCTCCACATCACGTTGGCGCGCACCGCATAGTTTTCCGGCTCGGACAGCGCGCGCGGGCCATCTTCCAGCAGCGTTAGCAGCAGGCCCTCGGCAAAGCGATCTTGCACTTTGGCGTCGACCGGGTAGGTCAGATACTGCTCAATGGTGTGGACAAAGGCATCGACTACGCCATTGGCGATTTGGCGCGGCGGCAGAGAGTAGGTCACTACCGGATCCAGCACCGCGAACAGCGGTTGCACGTGTGGCGAGAAGAAATGCTGTTTGTCGCCGCTGCTTTTGCGGGTGATCACTGCGCCGCTGTTGGACTCAGAGCCGGTGGCCGGCAGTGTCAGTACGCAGCCCATTGGCACCGCGCCTTTGATTTCACTGCCCACGGTTTTCAGGATGTGCCATGGATCGGCATCCGCCTGATAGTGTGCCGCTGCGGCAATAAACTTGGTGCCATCAACCACGGAGCCGCCGCCGACCGCCAGCAGGAAATCGATATTCTCTGCGCGCACCACTTCGACCGCTTTCATCAGCGTTTCGTAGGTTGGGTTAGGCTCAATGCCGGAAAACTCCTGCACGTTGCGGCCCGCCAGTGCGGCATACACCTGATCCAGCACGCCATTTTTCTTCACGCTGCCGCCACCGTAGGTGATCAGAATGCGTGCGTCGGCAGGGATCTGCTGTGCCAGGCCGGCGATTTGGTCTTGGCCGAACAGGATTTTGGTTGGGGTATGAAGAATAAAGTTTTGCATGGGTTATTTCTCTTCTGCATGTGGCAAGCGCCGCTGGCGCAAAATATCTGAGCTGTATTGTCAGTAACTTGGCTCAGCAGCACAATGCACATTCCTGCCCGAGTCTTGCCTATTCCTACAAAACGTTGTAGAAAAATAGAGTTTTAAACTATTATTTATGCCGAATTATTCTTAATGTAAGAGGGTGTTTCCGTGAGCGAAATCGATGAACTGCGCGGCCGCATGGCGCGCCAGGCGGCCTGCTTTGCCGAGAGCAACGGTTACACGCCCTCGCCGGTGCCGCTGGTGAAAATTCTTTATGTCGATCGTCATTGCCCGCGCCAGCCGGTGATGTATGAGCCGGGTGTGGTGATCATTTTCCAGGGGCACAAGGTCGGCTACTGCGGTAATCGGGTTTTCCAGTATGACCCGCGCAATTATCTGTTGATGACGGTGCCGCTGCCGTTTGAGTGCGAAACCTTCGCCAGCCCGGAATTGCCGCTGGTGGGGCTGTCGGTGAATATCGACAGCCAAATGCTGCAGGACCTGTTGATCGACATCGGCGATGACGACTACCTGGTGAAGCCGCGCAGAGAAAGCAGCGGGGTGAACCTGGCCGAGCTGTCGGAAGAACTGTTGTGCGCTACCGAACGCCTGCTGGATGTGATGGCCAAACCGCTGGATGCACGCGTACTGGGGCCGCAGATTGTACGTGAAATTCTCTACCACGTACTGCGCGGAGCCTGTGGCGCCTCATTGCAGGAATTGGTTAACCGCCATACCCACTTCAGCCAAATCGCCAAGGCGCTGCGGCGTATTGAGAACCAATATGCGGACAACCTCAACGTTGAGCAGTTGGCGGGGGAGGTGAATATGAGCATCTCGGCGTTTCACCATAACTTCAAGGCGGTGACCAACACCTCGCCGCTGCAATATGTGAAATCCTATCGCTTGCACAAGGCGCGTTTGCTGATGATACACGACGGTTTGAAAGCCAGTACCGCGGCGATCCGTGTCGGCTACGAAAGCGCTTCGCAGTTCAGCCGCGAGTTCAAACGTTTCTTTGGCGTGACGCCGAGTGACGAAGTTGCCCGACTGCGCGAAAACCCTCCTTTAATGATGGAAGGTTAATCTCGCTGCCGGGCAGTGATTCAGCGCGTCAGCACAATTTTACCGAATGCTCCGCGATCGAGGTGATCGAGCGCCTGCGGCAATTGATCAAAGCGGTAGCGCTGGTCGATCACCGGCTGTAGGGCATTAACGTCCACCGCACGCACCAGATCTTCCAGCGCGCGGCGGTGGCCGACACCAATACCCTGAATGACCGGCGATTTCATCAGCAGCGGGCCTGCGGGAGCCGAAACTTCAAAGCCCTCCAGCGCCCCGATCACCGAGATACGCCCGTGCACCGCAACGGCGCGCACCGAATTACCGAGATTAGGGCCACCCACGGTGTCAATCACGTGGTCGATGCCGCGATCCTGGGTCAACTGGTACACCTTTTCTACCCAGTCCGCAGTCAGACGGTTAATGCCATGATCGGCACCCAAGGCTTTGGCTCGCGCCAGTTTTTCGTCGCTGCCGGAGGTAACATAGACCTCGGCACCCAGCATTTTGGCGATTTGCAGTCCGAACAGCGCCACGCCACCAGTGCCCTGTACCAGCACCGATTCTCCGGCGTGCAGCTGGCCCTGTTCCACCAGCGCGAACCAGGCGGTCAGTCCGGCACAGGGCAGGGTACTGGCCTGCGCATCGTCCAGCGAGGTGGGCGCAGCCGCCAACCAGTCTTCGTGCAGCACCACGTATTCCGCCAGCATGCCCTGATAAAAGCCGCCCAGAGTGCGGTAGGGTGGGATGCGCGCATTACCATAGGGTTTTTGCCGGCCATCGATCCAGCCGGGGCTAAAGGTGGAAATCACCCGTTCGCCGGGCTGAAAACGGGTGACGTCGGGCCCAATGGCGTCGACTTCGCCGGCCATGTCGGAGGCTGGCGTGAAGGGCTGCGGCAGTTCTAGTCCCATGCCGGTTTCAATGACCAGTTTGTCGCGGTAATTGAGCGATACCGCATTCACTTTCACTCTGATCTGGTGCGGTCCCGGTTGCGGTATGACGCTTTCGTTCAGTTGCAGGTGTTGGCGCCCCAGGGCGTCCATTGTCCAGCGTTGCATTGTTTCGGCCATGATTGACTCCAAAGTCAGCGATAAACAGACCTGCTGATAATATCGTTGATAGAAGTTCGCCAGTGGCGATAAGATTTCCTTTGATTGTTTCTTTCAGGGCTACAAATCATGAGCGATCGATTGAACGGCATTTCGGTATTTGTCACCGCGGTGGAGGCAGGCAGTTTTGCGCTGGCGGCTAGCCGGCTACACCTTTCGCGTTCGGCGGTGGGGAAAACCATCGCCCGCCTGGAGCAACGGTTGGCCGTTCGCTTGTTTCATCGCACGACCCGCAGCCTGAGCCTGACCGACGACGGTGCGCTGTTTTACGAACGTTGTCTGCGGGCACTGGAAGAGATACGTACCGCAGAAATGCTGCTGGAGTCGGGGAAGCAGCAGGTCAACGGCAGGCTGAGGGTGTCGATGCCGGCGCTGTTTGGCCGCATGTGCATTGCGCCGCTGTTGACCAGTATGGCGCGTGAGCATCCTGGGCTGGAGTTGGAGCTGTCATTCAACGACCGCGTGGTGGATTTGATTGAGGACGGTTTTGACCTGGCGATCCGCAACGGTACGCTGGTCAGTAGCAGTGGGTTGGTGGCACGGCGCGTTGGCGACCACCGTATGACATTGTGCGCGGCTCCGGAATATCTGTTGCGCAGCGGCGAACCCAAAACCCTCGAGCAGCTGGCACAACATGATGCGGTGACCTACATGCGCGCCGGCGTGGTTCTTAACTGGACGCTTCTGGATGCCTGCGGAAAAGAGCAGGAGGTGATACCGAAGAAAGGGTTACAGATGGATGACCTGCAGGCGATTGCGGATGCCACGGTAGCGGGGTTTGGCATCGCCTGGTTACCTTGCTGGCTAGTGCGCGAAGCGTTGTTGAAAGGGGAATTGGTCAGGCTGATGCGCAATCGGCCCGGCATGTCATTCGACGTTCACGCGGTTTGGCCGCAAACGCCGCATTTGCCTTTGAAGGTTCGATTGGCGGTGGATACGCTGGTGAGCAACCTGCCTCCCAGACTGGCGTTGGTTGAAAAAGCGCTTTAAGGGCGACGATGGCCGCCCGTCTGGGTATCAGGAAGAGGCGGCGCGTTTTTTACGCCAGATAACCAGCATGCCGCCCAGCAGGCCAACCAGCAGCAGCACCAACGGCAGGATCATCAGCCCGGTCATCACCTGGCTCTCATAGCGTTTAACCAAAGGGATCTGGCTGAAGGCGTAGCCGAGGCCGACCACTGCACCTACCCAAATCACCGCGCTTAGCCAGTTAAAGAACTGAAAACGGGTGCTGTTCAGGCCAGAAATCCCGGCCATGGTGGGCAGCAGGGTACGAACAAAACCCAGAAAACGGCCGATGACCAGCGCCGTCAGGCCATGGCGGTTAAACAGGTTGTGTGCACGTTGGTGATACTGAGCGGGCAGTTGCAGCAGCCAGCCTTTGACCAGGTTGGTATGGCCCAACCAACGGCCCTGCAGGTAGCTCAGCCAGCAGCCCAGGCTGGCGGCGACGGTCAAAATGATCAGCGTTGGCACAAAGGCCATCACGCCTTTGGCGATCAGCGCGCCGGATAACAGCAGCAGGCTGTCGCCGGGTAAGAAGGAAGCTGGCAGTAGTCCGTTTTCTAAAAATAGAGTGGTGAAAAGCACCGCATAAACCACCCAAATTACGCTGGGATCGGCAAGGGCAATGAAGTCCTGCTGCCAAAGCGCATGAACAATCTCTCGTAATACATCCATTATTTATCCTGTTGCATACCGGTTGCGCCTGGCTTCAGGGTATCCAGGGCACAGTGTTGGCCGTATCTGACAGTTACCCGCCTAGTGTAACGCTAATAGCTTAAGCACACATTAAACAAGGCGAATAAAGTTGCCGATGCAAGCAGGCGTTCTGTTAGTGCGTATTGGCAATTCGGTCGAACCCGGCGGCGAGATCGGCGATCAGATCCTGCACATTTTCCAGGCCGATATGCAGGCGTACCAGAGTACCGGAGAAGTCTATGCCACCCGCTGGGCGAATGGCTTCCAGTTCTTCCGGTTGGTTAGCCAGGATCAAGGATTCAAAGCCGCCCCAGGAATAGGCCATGCTGAAGTGGCTGAAGTTATCGAGAAACTCGGCTAACTGCACGTCGCTCAGGCGCTGTTTCAGCACGAAAGAAAACAGGCCGTTGCAGCCGTTGAAATCGCGCAGGTAAAACTCGTGACCTTTGCAACCGGGCAGCGCCGGGTGATTGACCACCGCCACTTCTGGTCGCTGGGCCAGCCACTGGGCGACTTCGATGCTGCTCTGCTGGTGCTGCTTCAGGCGTACGCCCAGGGTGCGCAAACCGCGGCTGGCCATATAAGCGGTATCGGCGTCTACCATCTGGCCCATCAAATAAGAGTATTCACGCAGTTGGTCCCAACAACGCTCGTTAGCCACGGCGGTGCCGAGCATGTAATCGGAATGGCCGATAATATATTTGGTGCCAGCCTGAATCGAAATGTCGATATCAAAATCCAGCGCCTTGAACAAGATGCCGGCCGCCCAGGTGTTATCGATCATGATCACCACTTCAGGTGCCACGGCGCGAATCGCCTGCACCATCGCCGGGATATCCTGGATCTCCATAGTGATCGAGCCGGGTGATTCAAGGAACACCACACGGGTATTGGGTTGAATCAGTCCGGCGATATCGGCGCCGATCAGCGGGTCGAAATAGGTGGTTTCCACATTCATGCGGCTCAGAATATGGGTACAAAAGTCCTGCGTCGGCTCATAGACGGAGCCGGTCATCAGCAGATGGTCGCCCGCGCCGACAAAGGACAGAATGGCGTTGGAGACCGCCGCCGCGCCGCAAGGATAGAGCACGCAGCCTGCGCCGCCCTCCAGCTCGACCATCGCATCCTGCAACGCGAAGTGGGTCAGGGTGCCGCGTCGGCCGTAAAACAGCTCGCCATGAGCACGTTTGGCGGTAGCCTCTTTTTTGGCCGCCACGGAGTCAAATACCAATGAAGAAGCGCGTTGGGTGACGGGGTTGACGGAGCCCTGGGTATAGCGCTTGCTGCGCCCGGCGCCAATCAGGGTAGTTTCGATGTTTTTAGACGTCATAGGAGCGGGCTCACCTTTGCTTGATCTTCACGGGCCATTTGCAATAGCCCTTACGTTAGCATGACGCCTTATAGCCATCCAGACGTTTTAACATCCAAATGTAGAAACGGCTATAATCTTCTGCCCAATCGTGCTCTCGCATGCCATCCTTCTGCCTGACGGCGATAACCAAGTGGGTTTATCGGTGAGTCTGGGATGTAACAGTAAAATGCGACAAATCCCCTGTCTTTGTTGCAGCCCTGTGCGGTAAAAGTGACGAAATAGCCCTATAAAGGGTGCATATAGGCCCGAACAGGCGGCGAATGGGTTCGCCAGGGAGCCATAAGTGCGCCGCAGGAGTAATTTTCCCGATTATTTGGTAAATAATAATGAGAACTACTATCAATCCCTGATTGGTTTGATATGATCGCACGCTGAATTATTCCTCAATTTTGATCGGTAACGGGTGGAGGCACAGCGTGAAAACGGCTGGCAAGAATTTAAATCAAGGATCGTTCGGTCAGGGCCGGGCGCAATGGGGCCAGGCGTTCGGCCGTGGTCTGTTAGCTTCAATGGTATTGGTGGCAGGTCTGGCCGGCAGTGCTCATGCGGCACCGGCGACTAATCCGGCCGTTACCGAAAGCGTGGCTCCGGCAGCCAGCGCGCCTGCCGCGGCAGCGCCTGAAACCCTCACTCCGGTCAACCCGCAACCGACCATCCAGCCGCCGGAAACCCGCGGTATGGACCTGTCCGTCTGGGGTATGTACCAGCATGCGGACATCGTGGTGAAAATCGTGATGATCGGCCTGGTGCTGGCGTCTATCGTCACCTGGACCATCCTGTTCTCCAAGGGCAGCGAACTGTTCCGCGCCAAGCGCCGTCTGCGCCGTGAACAGCTGGCGTTGGCCAACGTACGCTCGCTGGACGAAGCGTCCGAACTGGCGCAGAGCTTCTCGGACGAAAGCATCAGCTCCGTGTTGCTGAACGATGCGCAAAACGAACTGGAGCTGTCGGCGGCATCCAACGACAACAACGGCATCAAGGAACGTACCGGTTTCCGTCTGGAGCGTCGCGTTGCGGGCTACAGCCGTAACATGGGACGCGGCAATGGCTTCCTGGCGACCATCGGTGCCATTTCGCCGTTTGTCGGTCTGTTCGGTACCGTTTGGGGCATCATGAACAGCTTTATCGGCATCGCACACTCACAAACCACCAACCTGGCCGTGGTTGCGCCCGGCATCGCAGAAGCGCTGCTGGCTACTGCGCTGGGCCTGGTCGCCGCTATTCCTGCGGTGGTGATTTATAACATCTTTGCCCGTGTGATCAGTGGTCACCGCGCTCAGGTTGGCGACGTAGCGGCACAGGTTCTACTGCTGCTGGGCCGTGATTTGGATCTGGCCGCCACGGCGGAAGCCAAACGTTCACAGCATTCACACCAACTGCGGGTGGGGTGAGTTATGGCGATGCGCTTAAATGAAGATCTGGACGACAGCGGCGAACTGCATGAAATCAACGTGACGCCGTTTATCGACGTCATGCTGGTGCTGTTGATCATCTTTATGGTGGCCGCGCCGCTGGCAACGGTAGATATCCGTGTCGATCTCCCGGCGTCCTCCGCCAAACCTCAGCCGCGTCCGGAAAAGCCGGTGTTCCTGTCGGTGAAAGCGGACAAACAGCTCTACGTTGGTGAGCAGGCCGTCAGTGCAGATCAACTGACGTCGGTGCTGGATCAACGGACGCAGGCGAACAAAGAGACCACCATCTTCTTCCAGGCGGATAAGAGTGTGGACTACGAAACGCTGATGAGCGTAATGGATACGCTGCGTAAAGCCGGCTACCTGAAAGTGGGGCTGGTGGGGATGGAAGGCACCGCCAAGTAGCGGGCTGGCATCACCCAGAATTAGAAGGGCGCTCAGGCGCCCTTTTTTATTGACTGAATTTCGTACAGGGGCTTGACGCATTGCCGACAAATGAAAATACTAATAGATAGTAATTAACACTACTTTCCGGAGTCGGCCATGCCAACTAGCATTGCTTTAAGCCCTCATTTTGAAAAGTTCGTTCATGAGCAAATTGACAGCGGACGTTACGGCAACGTCAGCGAAGTGATACGGGCAGGGCTGCGTCTGCTTGAAGAACATGAGCGCGCGATGAAAATTGAAGAGTTGCAAGTGGCCATTGTACAGGGAGTTGAAAGTGGTGAGGGAGTCCCGGCGGATGAGGCGTTTGCGCGCTTGCGGGCTAAATACCAACGGATGGTGGATAACGAAAGTGACTGATGAGGCTAACAATATCGCCGGCAGCGATATATGACATTGAAAGTATTGGCGATCATATTGCACAGGATAACCCGGCCCGGGCGCTGAGTTTTATTTCTGAACTGTATAACCAATGCCAGCGAATCGGCGAGTCGCCGGAAACCTACCAAAAGCGACCTGAGCTTGGTCGGGACGTCAGGATCAGCGCCTACGGCAAATACCTAATCGTTTTCACAGCGATACAACGTAATGTCAGGATCGAGCGAGTACTTCACGGTGCGAGAAATATTTTGCGTCTGCTGGCTCATCGCTAGGCCATCAAGGCCGCTCAAACGAACCGCGGCCCTGGCGTTGTTTAGCGTTTTTAACCGCGAGCGTGCGCTGCAGCACGGGCGATTTGCTCATCGGTAGGACGTACGCCGGTGTAGAGGACAAACTGTTCCAGCGCCTGCAACGCAATCACTTCTGCCCCGGTAATCACCTGTTTGCCGTGCTCACGTCCGTAACGGACCAGCGGGGTTTCCGCAGGCAGTGCCACCACGTCGAAGACGATTTTCGCCGCATCGACAGTCGCGGGCGCGAAAGCCAATTGCTCCGCTTCTGCACCGCCGGCCATGCCGATTGGCGTTACGTTGATCACCATATCCACTTTTAGCTCATCGACTTGCGCCTGCCACTGATAACCGTATGCACTGGCCAGAGCCTGTCCGGCCTGCGGGTTACGGGCGATGATATGGCCATTTTTAAAACCGGCGTCACGCAGTGCCGCGGTCACCGCTTTTGCCATACCACCGCTGCCGCGCAGGGCAAAGGCGGTTTCTGTCGGGATTTGGTACTGGGCCAGCAATTTGGCGATGGCGATATAATCCGTGTTATAGGCCCGCAAAAAACCGGCGTCATTGACGATGGTATTGACCGATTCAATCGCCGTTGCGGAAGCGTCCAGCTCATCGAGGAAAGGGATGCAGCTCTCTTTGAACGGCATGGAAACCGCGCAACCACGGATGCCCAAAGCCCGTACTCCGCCCACTGCCGCCTGGATATCCTGGGTAGTGAACGCCTTGTAGATAAAGTTCAGATCCAGTTCCTGATACAGATAGTTATGAAAGCGAGTACCGAAGTTGCCTGGGCGACCGGCCAGCGACATGCACAGCTGGGTATCTTTGTTAATCTCACGGCTCATGCTGAGCTCCTTAAGCGGGAAAAGAAAAAACTCAAGTCAGGGCTGGCCGAGCAGCGCCTTCGAACCGGCGTGGCGCCAGTGGATATTGCCCGGCAGGTAAAGCGCGTTCTGTTCCAGGGGCCGCTCGTCAATCAGCGCGCTGACCATGTCGAAACTGTGTTGCGCCAGAGCACGACAGTCTTGGGCCACGGTGTCGATTTTCAGCGTCAGGCCATCGAACAGGTAGTGATCGTCGAAACTGCACAAATGCAGGTCGCTCTCCATCAACTGGTGCTGATTCAGGTAGCGCAACACCCCTTCCAGCAGACCACAGGCGGCGGTAAATAACGCTTTTGGCGGACGGCCCAACTGTGCGCACAGCTGGGCGAACATCTCGTAGCCGGAGCTGGGGTGATAATTGCCGTTGATGATCCATTCCGGTTTACACGCCACGCCGGCGCGCTCCAGGCCGAGCTGAAAACCGGCCAATCGATCGCGGGTTGGCGAGATGCGCGGTTGCCCGCCAAGGAAATAGAACTCGTCAGGATGCTGGCGCGCGACGTTCTCCACCAGCGTAGCGGTCGAGGTCAGCGAGTCGGTGATCACCAGCGGCAGTTCGGAGCCGGTAATCAAGCGGTCCATCTGCACTACCGGCAAGCTGGCGTTAATCTTTTGGTATTCCGCATCGTTGAGCTGGCTGGAGGCGACAATCAGGCCGTCGACCTGACGCTGCACCAGGCTGTTCACCGCCATCATTTCCTGCGCCGGGTTTTCGTCGGTACAGGCGATCAGCAACTGCAAACCGGCCTCGCGGCACAGGGTTTCCAGCTCGCGTGAAATCACCGCAAAACCGTAGTTGGTCATTTCCGGCACCACCAGCCCCAGGGTATGGCTGCGGGAGGAACGCAGCGAGCGGGCATGGAAGCTGGGCTGGTAATGGTGCTCGCCAGCCAGCGCCAGGATGCGATCGCGGGTATCGTCGGACACCCGATACTCCTTGCTGCGGCCATTAAGCACCAGGCTGGCGGTCGATTTCGACACGCCGGCCAGTGCGGCAATATCACTGATGGTTATGCGTTTATTTTTTTTCACTGACGGCATCTGAATTCATCGAAGGATGCGTCATTCTAGCATGCATGGCGTCAGCGACCAGTGCTCGAGCGCCAGCTGCGCTTTACCGCTCAGGTACAGCAAGGGTTGTGGGCCGGGGAAGTAGCGCGAACTCATGGTCGCTTCGCCGTGATTGATAAAAATCTCCACGCTCGAACGGTCGAACAATATCTGCAGATGAGTCAGCTCACCGCGCCAGTAACGGTGTTCCGGCTGCCCGCTGCGCAGGTTGTTGCGCGTCAGCCGCAGCACGGTGCCATCCCAATTCAGTGTCATCGCCCCGCCAAAGTCGGCGTTGAACGCGCCGTTTGGCGCCAGCAGCAGTTCCGCGCTGTCGGCAGGCCAGCAGGGCGCGTCGTCGGCGGTGCCCTGCCATTGGCGGTTTTCGCCCCTCAGCTGTTGCAGTTCACGTGCCGGACGTTGGCAGAGTCTGCCGTTATGCAACGACAGCTCCCGTGGGCAGGTCAGAATATGGATCCAGCCATACTGCAGGGTCGGGTGGCAATCCTCGTCTTGCTCCGGCACGCCCATCCAGCCAACCAGTAGCCGGCGACCGTCTTCGGTCAGGGTGGTCTGCGGCGCGTAGAATTCAAACCCGGCATCCAGTTCGTGGAAATCCTGATGGTCGAAAGTGGCCTGTCGATAGTCCAGCCTGCCGGTGAAATACCCCGCCTGGTAAACATTGAGATAGCGTTCGGCCTCCGCCGCCAGACCTTGCGGACAGCAGATAAGCACCTCGGCACCGTCCAGCGTAAACAGATCCGGGCATTCCCACATATAGCCGAAGTCACCGATGCCGTTCAGCTGTGAGCCGGCGATTTCACCCAGCAACTGCCAGTTGCGCAGCTCGGCGGAACGCAGCAGTAAAACCTTACCGCGATCCTGCAGGTCACGGGCGCCGAGCACCATGTACCAGTTGTCCTGATGGCGCCAGACCTTCGGATCGCGCACGTGGCCGCTATAACCCGACGGCAGCGGCAATACAGGCCCGAGCTTGTCATAACCGCCGTGAGCATTTTCCTGCGCCAGGCATTGATAGGCGGTGCGCGAGCCGTCGGGATATTTTACGTTGCCGGTGTAGGCCAGCATGATTTTGCCGTCTGCCACTACCGCCGAGCCGGAATAACAGCCATGGCTGTCGTAGCAGGCTCCCGGCACCAGCGCCACCGGTTGGTGCTGCCAGTGGACCAGATCCGTCGACTGCCAGTGACCCCAGCATTTGTTGCGGTGATCGCAGCCCAGCGGGTTCCACTGATAGAACAGGTGGTAAACCCCGTTATGCTGAATAAAGCCGTTGGGATCGTTGAGCAGCCCGACGCTGGGGGCCAGGTGCCACGCCGGTCGGTGCGGATCGCGCAGCGCCTTGGGCATGCCGCTCATCATCGCCTGGACGGCCTGTTTCATCAGGTTTAGTTCTTCCATCATTCACTGTCCGTTTTGTATTTCAGCAACAACGAGAGGGTAAAGGCGCTGCCAAAGGCGATCACCAGACCAATGATATAACTCACCAGCGAACTGGCCTGCACGATTGCCATTCCCGGAATGGCCGTGAGCCCGACGGCGTTCATGCCGACATGATTGGCCACCACCCAGGCTCCACCGAGCGCACCGCCCGCCAGAGCCGCCAAAAACGGTTTCACAAAGCGCAGGTTGATGCCGAAAAGCGCCGCTTCGGTAATGCCAAGCATGGCGGAAAAGGCCGAAGGTACCGCAATGGCTTTGATTTTTGCGTCACGGGTTTTGAAATACACCGCCAGACAGGCACCACCCTGGGCGATGTTGGCCATTGACCAGATCGGCAGCAGGAAGTTAACGCCGATATTCGGGTTACCGAGCAGTCCGGCTTCGACGGCGTGGAAGCTGTGGTGAATGCCGGTGATCACGATAGCGGAATAGAGGCCGCCGAACAGCAAGCCGGCAAACCAACCGGCGTGGGTAATCAACGTGCTGAGGACAAAGGAGATGCCGTCACCCAGTGCGCGCCCGGCGGGGCCGATAAACAGCATGGCGACGAAACCGGAGATCACCACCGTCAGGAACGGCGTCAGGATCAAATCCAGCGCGTTGGGGATCACCTTACGCAGCTGTTTTTCCAGTACGCTCATAAACCACACCGTCAGCAGCACCGGGAATACCGTGCCCTGATAGCCGATCATGGCGATCTCCAGCCCGAAGAAATCCATGGTATGGAAACCACCGGCCACGCCCCAGGCGTTGGTCAGCGCCGGATGCGTCAGAATGCCGCCGAGCGTGGCACCCAGATAGGGGTTACCGCCGAACTCGCGCGCCGCGGTGAAACCGATCAGGATCGGTAAAATGATGAACGCCGCCGAACTGAACATGTCCAGCATCACGAACAGGGCGCTGTTGGCATCGGCCCAGCCGTAGGTTTTCACCATGCCGAGCAGGCCCATCAGCAGGCCGGAGGCGACGATGGCCGGAATGATCGGCACGAAGATATTCGACAGCAGGCGGGCGATGCGTTGCAGCGGATTAAGTTTTTTAGCGGCTATGTCGGCGGCTTCCGATTTACTGGATTCGCTGACGCCGGCCGCTTTGATAAATTCCGCGTGCACCTTGTTGACCAGCCCGGTACCGAAAATCACCTGGATCTGCCCGGCGTTGCTAAAGCAGCCTTTTACCCCGTCCAGCTTGCCGATCGCCACTTTGTCTACCTTGCTGTCATCCACCAGCACCAGACGCAGGCGCGTGGCGCAGTGGGCGGCACTGGCGATATTTTCTTTACCGCCGAGCAGCGGCAATAGCGCGTTGGCGGTTGCGGTTATGTCCATGTTCACTCCCTTCATAAATAAAAATGCCGCCGCGGTTTTTCGCGGCGGAAATCAGTTCATCCGCGTCAGAAGAAGTACTTGAATCTGGCACGTACGCCATAGCGCTGATCGTTATTGGCGTTGGCTATCTTGTTCTCGGCATTGGCCTCCAGCATCGAAACGTAGGCGCCGAGATACAAATTGAAATTCTTCATATTCATGATGTTAGGTATCTGATACGAAGTATGGATTGTGTGGATGTCATACTTGCCCGGTTCGCTGAGCGGGTTGCTGATATCGGCCGTCATTCCGGCAGTGTTGAACTCTTTGATATTGTTGTGAGCATAGATATAACCCACTTCAAAGCGGCGCCACAGCACGTTGACCCCGGCGGTAAAGTCCTGCTCGCCGGAGGCGTCAAGATAGGCAGTGCTCAGGTTGGCGACCACGCCGTTGTCCGGATGAGTGGCAGTGTTGTTCCAACTGAGGGTCATGCCATAGCCGTTGCGCTTGGATTGGTCGACGAATTGTCCCTGACTGTCATGGTAGCCATAGGCGTTGTTGACCACGTTGCTTTCCATCGCCACCGCCGCGCTGAGCCGATCTTTTTTCCAGGCGATCACCGGCCGCAGGTAGGCGACATTCTTTTTATTATCCAGGCTGTTGCCGTGATAAGCGTCGTCCTGAAACAGCGAAGTACCGTCTTCGACCAGCGTATTCAGCTCGAAGTAGAAGTCGCCGGCGTACTTGCTCAGCATCAGGTTACCGCCGCTGCTGCTACGACCGCGGCCTTCTTTCATCATGTAGATATAACCGAAGCCATCAGCATACAAATCGTTGGCGGTATTGCCGGAATACTGGATGAAAGTGTCCTGATTGAGCGGGAACATGTCATAGGCTTCAAAGCGACCAATCTTGGTTTGCCAGTTCTTTTCGTTACCGAAGAAGAAGGCGGCATCGTCGAGGTTCATTTTGCCGGTCATGTCTGCCAGCGGTTGCACGCTGAAACCAGAAAAGTTGCCATCCGGGTTGCGGCGATAACCGTCCACGCCGACCAGTATGCGACCGTTGATATCCCACTTTTCTTTGTTACCGGGCTTCCAGTCCTTGTTGTCGCTGCCTTTCAGCGACGTCAACTGGCCGCTGCGGCTGGCGCCGTCCAGGTTGAATTCGACGTCGCCGTACAGCTTGAGATCGGTTAAGCCGGTGAGCTTCAGGTTGCTGGCCGGTGCTGCGTGGGTTTCCAGCGTCGCGGTACGCTGCGCCACTTGTACGGTTTGCCGCTCGGTGTTGGCGGTACGCTGCTCCAACTGCTGAGCCTTGCGCTCCGCCGCCGTGGCGCGCGTTTCTGCCTGGCTCGCCCGTTGTTCGGCCTGCTGCAACCGCTGTTCCAACGCATTGAGACGCGCTTCGATGCTGTCGTTGGCGCCTGCCGCTGCGGCAGAGGTAGAGATGAGAAGCCCTGTAGTGATGGCCAGATAGCTAAGTTTTTTCATGATTTTCTATCATCCGGGAAGGTTGTTATTATTTTTTGCTAAATTGCTAAACCGGTTTTTCAGGATGAAAGATAGTGAGTTGCTGTGCGGCTGGCAATCAAGTTTGCTAACCCGATTCAGCTATTGTGATCGACTCCGCAAATTGTGCCTGAACTGGCAAGGGCGAATGTGGCCCCGATATTGTTTGCTTAATCTCGGGTCTGTCGGGGCCGGGTTTACTGTGGGCGGCTCAGCGGCGAAGGAAGGCCCGGAGCTCGTCGGCATGCGGCAGCGCGGTCATCGCACCTTTGGCGGTAGTCGCCAATGCGCCGCAGGCCTGAGCCTGAGCGATCACCGCCGGCCATTGTTCCTCCTGCGGCAAAGCGCCGATCTGCGCCAGCGCCGCCAGCAGGCCGGCAACAAAAGCGTCGCCTGCACCGGTGGTGTCGACAGGGGTGATGGAGGGGGCTCGGAAATGCCGGATCTGCTTGCCGTCGTGTACGCATACGCCGTTGCCGCCCAGCGTCACCAGCAATAAACGCAGCGGGTAGCGTTGCATCATCCAGTCAATGGCACTCTCCAACTCACCGATATTGCTGATAAAACTCAGCTCTTCCAGCGAGATTTTCACCACGTCTGCCAGCAGCAGGGCCTTTTGCAAACAGGTGCGCAGCGCATCCGGTTGACGCCAGACCTCTTCACGAATGTTCGGGTCAAAGCTGACCCAGCCGCCGGCCGCCTTGATGTTCTCCATGGCGGCAAACGTGGTGCTGCGGCTGGGCTCCTGCGACAGGGCAATAGAGCAGACGTGCAGCCATTCATCGGCGTTGAATTCAGGCAGATCTTCAGGCTGCAGGAACAGGTCGGCACTGGGATTGACCATGAAAGTGAAGGAGCGCTCGCCCGACAAATCAAGGTCCACCACCACGGTGGAGGTGTGGTGATCGGGGTCCTGGAACATATGGCCAATATCCACCTGTTCTTCGCTCAGTACCTGTTGCAAGAAGGTGCCGAAACTGTCTTGGCCAACCCGGCCGATAAAGGCGCTGTCGCCGCCCAGGCGGGCAATGCCAACCGCCACATTGGCAGGCGCACCACCGGGACACTTAAGGTAACTGTTTGAGTTTTCAGGCACCAGGTCGACGACTGCATCACCCAGAACCCATACGCGATTAACCATGTTCAACCTCTGTTTTCACCCGTGTCAGATGGCGAGCTAAAATAGAAGAACCGATTTAGCATTGCAACGAAAGAATCTGTCGCACCAGGCGAAAGGCAGCAGACTGCGAGGTGGCTATGACTTGATGGCGGAATAAGTTATATCGATTGTGAATAAGTAACGCATTGACAAATATAATTAAAAAACAGCATGGCAATTAATCGCGAATTTGATTTCTGGTGGGAGCTAATAAAGTGGTTAATCGTATTTGAAATAGGAAATTTCTTAAAGGTTGTAACCTGTTTAGCGTTAATGACTCGGTGATGAATAATTGCATTGTTTAGATGCAATTATTCATGAATATGAATGTCGATTAAAATGGATTTATAAATATAGTGATTAAAAACAATTTGTTAGTTGTTATTTTTGGCTTGGCTTAACAGCGCCGGCATTAGCATTGCAGATCCTTCTTATTAAGCATTTTGTTACCCAGCGCCCATTACCGAGCAAAATTAAGTTGATCGTGAGCTATTCGTGCGCATAATGTTTGCGTTTATTTACAATTCTTATCTTTTATTTGTCTTTCGACAGGGAAAAAGTAATGCGCCACTCCGCTTACTCTTCGCTCGGCCTTGCTGTGCGCAAGGGCTGTATTCCATTTGGCTCCGTTGTCTTGCCGCTATTTATATTCAGCCAACCGTTGCTGGCGGCAACATCAAACAGCGAACAGCTGATCATACAGCAGCAGCGGCAAAAGGCGCTGGAGCAACAGCTGACCCCTCCGACGCCGGATGTGCGCTTGTCGCCACCTTCATCCAGTTTTGGACGTATTGCTTTCCCGCAGGAAAAACCCTGCTTCCCTATCGATCAGGTCGAATTGAGTGGCCAGGACAAACTCCCTCATTGGCTGCCGTTACAGCGCATCGCTAATCAGGCGCAGGGGCGCTGCCTGGGCGGGCAGGGCATTAACCTGTTGATGAGTACCCTGCAAAACCGGCTGGTGGATCACGGCTACATCACTACGCGCGTGCTGGCGCCGACGCAGGATCTGAAAAGCGGCAAGCTGCGGCTGGTGGTGGTGCCGGGTTACGTGCGGCAGGTGAAACTGACGCCTGACAGCGGCCATTACATTCAGCCTTACAGCAGCTTCCCGGCCCATGCGGGCAACCTGCTGGACCTGCGCGATATCGAACAGGGGCTGGAGAACCTGCAGCGCCTGCCGACGGTGCAGGCCAATATGGAAATCATCCCCGGCGAACAGCCCGGCGAAAGTGACATCGCCCTGAGCTGGAAGCAGGAACGCATGTGGCGTATTGGTGCCTCGCTGGATGATTCCGGCACCAAGAGTACCGGGCGCTATCAGGGTGGTTTAACGCTGTCGCTGGATAACCCGTTTTCGCTCAGCGATCTGTTCTATATCTCCGGCTCTACCGATCTGCAAAACCAGGGCGGCAAGGGATCGAAGAACATCACCGGGCACTATTCGGTACCGTTCGGTTACTGGATGGCCGGGGTTACCGCCAACAGCTATGACTACCACCAGACCATTGCCGGTCAGAATCAGGATTACCGCTACAGCGGCAAAAGCAAGAATCTGGATTTCCAACTCAGCCGGGTGCTGCACCGCAACGGCAGCCAGAAAACTACGCTGACCTATGACGTGCTGGCGCGCGAGTCCAGTAACTACATCAACGATACCGAAGTGGAAGTGCAGCGCCGACGCACCTCGGGCTGGCGCCTGGGGCTGCAGCACCGCCACTACATTCAACAAGCTACGCTGGACGCGGGTGTCAGTTATCAGCGCGGTACCCGTTGGTTCGGCGCATTGCCTGCGCCGGAAGAGGCCTTTGGCGAGGCCACGGCGCTCAGCAAAATTGTGCAGCTTAACGCCCAGCTCGACGTGCCATTCAGTCTGTTCAGCCAGAATTTCCGCTACAACGTGCAATACCAGCGTCAGATCAGCGATACGCCGCTGACGCCGCAGGATCAGTTCGCTATCGGCAACCGTTGGACGGTGCGCGGCTTTGATGGCGAACGCACCCTGAACGCCAATCACGGCTGGTTCGTCCGTAACGATCTGGCCTGGCGCACACCGTTGCAGGGGCAAGAGTTGTACCTCGGCGCCGACTACGGCGAAGTGGGCGGTTACGGTTCCGACTATCTGGTTGGGCAGCACCTGGCCGGTGGCGTGGTGGGGCTGCGCGGCTACGCCTTCAAGGTCGGTTACGATCTGTTCGCCGGCGTGCCGTTCTCCAAACCCGAGGGGTTCAGCACCAGCCCGGTCACCCTGGGCTTTAACCTGAGCTGGAACTACTGAGGGCACGACCATGCGCATAGGCGAATACGATATCAGGGCGCCGTTGATCCTCGGCGGCGAAGACAGTGAGGCAGAAGCCTTTGGTGCGGCGGTATGGCTGTGGATGCATTCACCGATGCACCGCGACGCCCCGCTGCACACCCTGCCGACCCTGCTGCTGCCGATCATCAAGCGACAGCAATATGTGCTGGCGTCGCACCAGAATCAGCCGGTGTTTTTCCTCAGTTGGGCCTGGATGAATCAAGAGGCCGAGGCGCGGTATTTGACGCAACCTGCGGTGAATATGCTGGAAAGTGACTGGAACAGTGGCGATCGTCTGTGGTTCTGCGACTGGATAGCGCCCTTTGGGCACACGCGAGAAATGCGCAATCTGATCGCCCGGGAAATCTTCCCGCACCTGTGCATGCGGGCGCTGTATCACCGCGGAGAGCAGCGCGGAAAGCGCGTGGTGAACTTTAAAGGCGCGCAGGTTAGCCATCAACAGGCGCAGCAATGGTGGGCGAGCCACCCGTTAGCCGTCGAGCCGTCAGAAATCCAATAAGGACATTGCCATGAACAAGAACCTGTATCGTATCGTTTTCAACAAAGCGCGTGGCATGCTGATGGTGGTGGCGGATATCGCCCGCTCCGGCCGTGCCGGGTCAGCCCGTTCGTCTGGTTTGGGGCATACCCTGAGCCAGTGCATAGGCAAGATGAACGCCGTCAGCTTTAGCCTGCTGATGGCGCTGGGGGCTTTCCAACCGGTGCAGGCGGCGATTATTGCTGACGGCAATGCGCCGGGCGGCCAGCAGCCGACCATCGTCAACAGCGCCAACGGTACGCCACAGGTCAATATCCAGACGCCAAGCGCCGGTGGGGTTTCTCGCAATACCTACAGCCAGTTTGACGTCGACAAACAGGGTGCGATCCTCAACAACTCCCACAAAATGACTCAAACCCAGCAGGGCGGCTGGGTCGACGGTAACCCGTGGCTAGCGAAAGGCGAAGCCAAGGTGATCCTCAACGAGGTCAACTCCCGCGATCCCAGCCGTTTGAACGGTTATATCGAGGTTGCCGGGCAGCGTGCTCAGGTGGTGATCGCCAACCCGTCAGGCATTACCTGTAACGGTTGCGGTTTTATCAACGCCAACCGCGCCACCCTGACCACCGGGCAGGCGCAGATGAACAACGGTAACCTGACCGGCTTTAACGTCGAACGCGGTGAAGTGGTGGTTGAAGGCGCCGGTATGGACAGTTCGCGCCAGGATTACACCGAGATCATTGCACGTTCGACGAAGATCAATGCCGGACTGTGGGCGAACGATCTCAAAGTCACCACCGGGCGCAACAAGGTGGATGCCGCGCATCAACAGATCGACAAACAAAGCGACGAGCCGGCCACCCGTCCACAACTTGCGGTGGACGTGGCTAAGCTGGGCGGTATGTACGCCGGTAAGATCCGCATGATTGGCACCGAAACCGGCGTTGGGGTACGTAACGCCGGTAACATCGGTGCGCAGGCCGGCAGCGTGATAGTCACTGCCGATGGCCGTATTGAAAACAGCGGTAAAATTAGCAGCGGCGCTGATACGCAACTGGCCTCGAAGGGCGGCGTCAGCAACAGCGGTTCGCTGTTCGCGGCGGGCCATGCCGATGTCAGCAGCGACGGTGAGGTACAAAACAGCGGTTCAATTGCGGCCCGCAATAATGTGCGTATCCAGGCAGCCAGCCTGAACAGCGGCAAAGGCAGTACGCTGGCGGCCGGTGTGCAACAGGATGGTCGGCTTGGCGGCAGCGGCGAACTGGCGCTAACCACCAGCGGAAAACTGACTGCGCAGGGCCAAAATCTGGCGGCAGGCAACCTGCGTGCCAATGGGCAGGGCGTGGACATCAGCGGCAGCCGTACCGCGGCTACCCAGGTCACGCTGGAAGCCGGGGCCGGCGATTTGTCCACGGCCAATGCACAGGTCGAAGCCACGCAACAGCTCACCGCCAGCAGCGGCAAGCGGTTCAATAATGACGGTGGCAAGCTGGCGGCGAATAAACTGGCGCTTAATGCGCATGACTTATCCAACCGCAAGGGGGAGATCACCCAGCTTGGCGAAGACAACCTCCGGTTGAACCCACAGGGCAAACTGGATAACGCCGGTGGCCGTATTGCCAGCAACGGCAATGACTTGACGTTGGAAGCGGGTCTGATCGACAACCAGGGCGGGCAAATCGTCCATGCCGGTAAAGGTGCGCTGGCGGTGAATACAGGTCGCTTGCAGGGCGATGGTGGCAAGCTGCTGTCCAACGGCCAGCTCAGCATGCAGGGCGGCGACTACGTATTAGACGGCGGCACCACTTCAGCGCAGCAGATCGCGTTGAATGCCGGTAGCCTGTCTAACCGCAGCGGCCAACTGGTGCAGAGCGGCAAGGGTGAGATGCGCCTCACAACCCGCGAGGGGATTGATAACCAGGGCGGCCAACTGGCGGCAAACGGTAACGTCGCGCTTAACGCCGCGCGGTTGAACAACCAAAGCGGCAAAGTGATTGCTGCGCAGGACGGCAGCCTGAAGGCACAGGTCAGCGGCGCTATCGATAACCGACAGGGACAACTGGCGGCCAGCGGCCATACTCAGCTGCGGGCGGACAAGCTGGATAACCGCAAGGGGTTGGTTTCCGCCGCGACGGGCAATGCTGAGGTCACGGCGCGACAGGCGCTGGATAACCGCGGCGGCCGTATTGAAGCCAAACAGGCTCTGCAACTGACCGGTACCGGGCTGGAGAATCAGGCCGGGCAGGTCGTGGGCGGCGCGCTTTCGCTGGCGCTGGGCAAAGGGGCGCTGAACAACCAACAGGGCGTTATCGCCGCCAGCGGAGATCTGGGCCTGAGCAGCGGTGTGCTGAACAATGACGCTGGCCTGCTGCAAGCCGCCGGCAATTTGAATATCGACACCCAGGGCGCGGCGTTGAGCAACCGCCTGAGCGGTGAAACCGGCGGCATCCTCAGCCAGGGGACGTTGACGATCCACAGCGGCGCGCTGGACAACAGCCAGGGCATGCTGGTGGGTGCCGGGACGACCGATCTGTTCACCGCCCAGCTTGATAACAGCCAGGGCACTCTGGTCGGCAAGCAGAAGCTGAATATCGACAGCCTGGCACTGACCAACGACGGAGGACTGTTGCAGGCGGGCGGCGATGCGCGCATCGATACCCATGGTCAGGCGTTGAGCAATCGCGACAGCGGCAAGAATGGCGGTATCAGCAGCCTGGGCAAACTGACGATCGCCAGCGGTGCCGTCGATAACCAAGCCGGTTTTATCGCCAGTTCGGGTGACCTGCAGCTGCATGGCGAGCAACTGGATAATCGCCGCGGCACGCTGGCTTCAGAGAAGCAGCTGTCGGCCACCGCCAGGGTGATCAATAACCAGGGCGGGGCGATCAAGTCCGGTCAGGATATGACGCTGGATGCCAAAGAATTGCTGGATAACAGCAATCTTGGGGTGATTGGCGCAGGCAAAAAACTGCAGCTGGACAGCGCGCATTTGGTGAACAATCAGGGCACGCTGGTCAGCGCCGATGTGGCGAAGATTAACTTCGGCCTGCTGGAGAATCAGGGCGGCCAGTTGGCGGCACAGACGGCGCTGGAGCTGCACGGCAATAGCCTCAATAACAACGACGGTGGCCTGATCCAGAGTGGTGAGGGGTTAGATCTGACCGTTGAGCGGCTGACCAACGCCAACAGCGGCGACAAGGGCGGCATCACCAGCCAGGGGGCGATGAACCTCACTACCGGCGTATTCGATAACGGCCAGGGCGTGGTGATTGCCGGCAAGGGCTTGCAGCTCGATGCCGAAGCGCTGCTGAACGGTGGCGGCAAACTGGTGGCACAGCAGGCATTGGTGCTGAATACCACCGGCGCAGGCGGCTTGAATAATCAGGGTGGATTGGTGCAGTCGGGTGCGGATATGCATGTTGATACCCACGGCCAGCGGCTGGATAACCAGAACGGTACCCTGCACAGCCTGGGTAAACTGCAGCTCAGCAGTGGCGACGTCAATAATCAGGGCGGAACGCTGGGGGCCAAAGGTGGCTTTGCCCTGGCGGCGCTGAAATTGGACAACAGTAACGGCGGGCGGATTATTGGCGAACAGGCGGTTCAACTCGCCAGTGCCGGTCTGGATAACCGCAATGGACAAATTCAGGCGGTCGGTAACCTGTTGCTGGACAGCGCTCAGGGGGTTATCGACAACGCCCTGGGGCTGATCCGCAGCGGCGCCACCGTGACGCTCAATGCCCTGCAGTTCATCAACGACGACACCAAGGCGGAAAATAAAGGGCTGGAAGGCCAAGCCGTGGCGTTGAACACCGGCTCGTTGAGCAACCGTGGCGGCAGCATTCTGGCTAACCAACAGCTGACTATCACCAACGGCGGTCAGTTGGATAACAGCGCTGGCCAACTGGCCGCCAGCGAAAACCTGCGGTTGCAGGGCGCGGCGCTTAACCTGCTGAACACCGGCGGTATCGTTAAAGCGGGCAAGCTGCTGGACATCAACGCAGCAGCGGTCGGCGGCGACGGGCAATTGCTGTCGCTGGGCGATATGAACCTGGTCAGCGCACAGGGCATCAATAACAGCGGTGAGATGATTGCCAACGGCAATTTCAATTTCACCACGCCGGGCGATGTGACCAACAGCGGCAAACTGCTGGCGGGTGCCAAGCTCGATCTGCGCGCCAATAATCTGTTCAATGCCGCCAGCGGGGAGATAAACGCCGGGCAGGATTGGCTGACGGTCAACGGTACCTTGACCAACTATGGTCTGATTGACGGCAAACATACGTTGATCCAGGCCAATACGCTGACCAACATTGGCACCGGCCGTATTTATGGCGATGCTATTGGCGTGCAAACCGTCACCTTTAACAACCTGGCGGAAAACGGCACCGCTGCCACGCTGGCCGGGCGCGAACGGGTGGATATCGGCACCCAAACGCTGAATAACTACGATCATGGGTTGATCTACAGCGGCGGGGACATGGCGATTGGCGGCCAGCTTGACGCCAACCACCTGGCCACTGGCCAGGCCGGTACCCTCAACAATCACAGTTCGACCCTTGAATCTGCGGGCAACATGGCTATTTCGGCCGGACAGATCAACAACGTCAACGACCGCTTTACTACCGAACTGGTCACCGTTTCCAACGGAAAAATTACCGAGTATCAGCAATCGGGTGACCCGGTACGCTGGATGGCCGGAGAACCGGGCGTTTTCGTTGACCGCAATTCATCAGACTCGCTGTTGAACCTGAATACCCCAGGGAAAACTGGGCATAACAACGACAGATTTACGCAATACGACTACAACCGCACGGTGCAGGAAACCCAGATCAAGGAAAGCGATCCGGCCAAAATCATCGCGGGTGGCGATATGGCGATCAACGCCGGCCATCTGCTGAACGACAAGAGCCAGGTGATCGCGGGCGGCACGCTGGCGATTAATGCCGGCAGCGTGGATAACGTGGCGGTGCCGGGCCAGCGCCTGACCACCGACGTCGGCGAAGTGACCAGTTACTACCGCATCAAGAAGAAGGGTAAAGATAAGCAGGGGCACAATGCCACGGCCTATACGCCACCGACCACCATTCAGACCATTTCGCTGAAGCCGAGCCAGCTGATTGACCACGGGCAGGTGGCAGGTAACCCAATCGCCATTGCCCCGCTGACGCAGCAGGGCACCAATACCACTATCGGCGCTGCCGGTGGGGTCAATGCGGTGGTCAGCGGCAGTGATATTTCCGCCGGCCTGCAGACTATTGGCAGCGGCGCTCTGCCGGTGATCCAGGCCGTAGCGTTGCAGCCGGGTCAGCAGTTCGAAGTCGCCAACAAGGTCAATAACCAGCAGGGCGACGTGGCGGACAGCGTGGTGCGCATTGTCGGGCCAGACACCCGTTTGCCGGACAACAGCCTGTTCAAGACCAATCCGGCGCCGGGCGGCCAGTATCTGGTGGAGACCGATCCGCGCTTCACCAACCAGAAAGCCTGGCTGGGTTCGGATTACATGATGGGTAAAGTGACCAATAATCCGGATAACGTGTTGAAGCGCCTGGGTGACGGTTACTACGAGCAGCGGCTGATCCGCGAACAGGTGATCAACCTGACCGGCCAGCGCTATCTGGACGGTTTCAACAACGACGAAGAGCAGTTTAAGGCGCTGATGGATCAGGGGCTGGCCTTCAGCCAGCAATATAACCTGAAGGTGGGCGTGGCGCTGACGGCTGAGCAGATGGGGTTGTTGACCCAAGATATCGTTTGGCTGGTGAACGCCAAAGTCACCTTGCCGGACGGCAGCCAGCAAAACGTCCTGGTACCGCAAGTGTATGCCCGCATGCAACCGGGCGATCTGGATGGCTCCGGTGCGCTGATTGCCGGGCGTAACGTCAATCTCAATCTGGGCGAAGGCCTGTTCAACAGCGGCCATATCGCCGGGCGTGAAGTGGTGAAACTGAGCGCCGCCAACATCACCAACGTGGCGGGCCAGATTCAGGGGGCCGACGTTGGCCTGACTGCCCGTACCGACATTAACAATATCGGCGGGGTGATCCAGGGCAACAACTCGCTGCTGGCCAGCGCCGGGCGTGATATCAACGCCATCAGCACTACCCGTACGGCGCAGAGCGTTAACGGTGCCAACAGCTTCGAACGCACCAACATCGACAGCGTGGCAGGCATGTACGTGCAGGGAGCCGACGGCAAGCTGATGCTGCAGGCCGGTCGCGACATCAAGTTGGATGCGGCGCAGGTGGTTAACAGCGGTGAGAATGGCCAAACCCTGCTGAGTGCCGGGCGCGATCTCACCCTGAATACGGTGACCACGGCCAGCCGCGACAACCTGATCTGGAATGGCGACAACAGCCTGAAACAGGGCAACAGCCAGCAGGTCGGCAGCGAAGTGGTGGGCAAAGGGGCCGTGACCCTCAATGCCGGGAACGATATTACTGCCCATGCGGCAACGGTTTCGGCCGGCGATGCGCTGAACCTCAATGCCGGCCATGACATCAATATTCTCAGCGGCGAGAACACTCTCGATCTGGACGAGCGACACAAGGTGACCGGCGGTAACGGCCTGATGTCGAAAACCACGACCACCACCCGCGACACTCTGGATCGCCAGACCGTACAGGGCACTACCCTGAGCGGCGACAGCATTAATGTGTTGGCGGGCAATGATTTACGCGTTCAGGGCAGCAGCGTGGCCGGGACTCAGGACGTGAAACTGCTGGCAGGGAACGATCTGAGCATCACCGGCGCGACCGAAAGCAACAGCGAACTGCACCTCAAGCAGGAGAAAAAATCCGGCCTGATGAGCAGCGGGGGTATCGGCATCAGCTACGGCACCGAAAGCCTGAAAACCACGGATACCGCGCAGGGGCTGACCAATCAGGGCAGCACCGTCGGCAGCGTAAACGGCAACGTCACCCTGGGGGCCGGTAATAACCTGGCGGTGACCGGGTCCGAGCTGGTGGCCGGCAAGGACATGGCGCTGAGCGGCAAGAATGTGTCGGTCACGCAGGCGCAGGATCAGAACAGCCAGACTCACAAGGTTGAACAGAAGAAATCCGGTCTGACACTGGCACTGTCCGGCACGGTCGGCAGTGCGCTGAACACTGCGGTAGAAACCTCGCAGCAGGCGAAATCCACCGACGACAGTCGCCTGGCGGCATTGCAGGGTACCAAGGCGGCGCTGAGCGGCGTACAGGCGGTGCAGGCGGCGCGTTTGGCGCAGGCGCAGGGCGCCGATCCGGCCAATAACAACATGGTGGGGATCAGCATTTCCTACGGTACCCAGTCTTCCACCTCTACTCAAAACAGCGGGCAGAGCACCGCGCAGGGCAGCAGCCTGACGGCGGGCAATAACCTGAGCATTACCGCCAGCGGCAACGGCGTGAAGGGCCAGGACGGCGACATCCTGGTGCAGGGCAGCCAGTTGCAGGCGGGCAAGGACGTCACCCTGAATGCCAACCGCGACGTGAACCTGCTTTCCGCCAAAAACACCCAGTATCTGGACGGTAAAAACGAGAGCCAGGGCGGCACGCTGGGCGTGGGTATCGGTGTCGGTTCCGGCGGTATTGGGCTGAGCGTTTCCGCCAGCGTCAATAAGGGCAAGGGTAACGAGAAGGGCAACGGCACCAGCCACACCGAAACCACGGTTAACGCCGGTAATCAGGTCAACATTACCAGCGGACGCGATACCAACCTGATCGGCGCACAGGTCACCGGCGAATCGGTCAAGGCCGACGTGGGCCGCAATCTGCTGCTGGAAAGCCAGCAGGACAGCGATCGTTACGATTCCAAACAGCAGAATGCCAGCGCTGGCGGCAGCTTCACCTTCGGTTCGATGACCGGTTCGGGCAGCATCAGCCTGAGCAAAGACAAGATGCACAGCAATTACGACAGCGTGCAGGAGCAGACGGGCATCTTCGCCGGCAAGGGCGGCTTTGACCTGACGGTGGGCGAACATACCCAGCTTAACGGCGCGGTGATCGGCAGCACCGCCACCGCCGACAAAAACAAGCTCGATACCGGCACGCTGGGCTTTAAGGACATCCACAATCAGGCCGATTTCGACGTGGAGCACCAGAGCGTAGGCATCAGCTCCGGCGGCAGCATTGGCAGCCAGTTCGCCGGCAACATGGCCAACGGCCTGCTGGTGGGGGCCAACAACAGCGGACACGACAGCTCAACCACCTTTGCTGCGGTGAGCGACGGCACCATCATCATCCGCGATCAGGACAAACAAACGCAGGACGTCAACGACCTGAGCCGCGACGTGGAGCACGCGAACCAGACGTTAAGCCCGATCTTCGACAAAGAGAAAGAGCAAAAACGGCTACAGCAGGCGCAGCTGATCGGCGAGATCGGCAATCAGGCGATGGACATAGCGCGGACCGAGGGGGCGATCGCCGCAACCAAAGCCGCCAACGAGAAAATGAATAACGTTACCGATGCCGATCGCCAGGCCGCTGCGGCTAAGCTGGCGAAAGAAAAAAATGGCAAGGTCATCACCGATAAGGATATCAACGAACAGATTTACCAGACGGCGTATAACCAGGCGTTCAGCGAGTCGGGCTATGGTACGGGCGGTAAGGTTCAACAGGGTATGCAGGCGGCGGTTGCCGCAGTGCAAGGGTTGGCCGGTGGCGATCTAAAAGCCGCGATTGCCGGTGGGGCTGCGCCGTATCTGGCGGAACAGATACATCGCCTGGCACCGAATGAGGAAAGCCGAATTATCGCACATGCCGTGGTGGCTGGCGCACTGGCTGAACTGCAAGGCCAATCGGCCGCGGCGGGAGCTGCGGGCGCTGCGACAGCTGCATTAGGCACTAAAGCGATTGCCGAGGCGATGTTCGGCACCAGTGACTTCAGCAAAATGAGCGAAGAACAGCGCCAGACTGTTTCCGCGTTGGCTACGCTCGCAGGTGGTTTGGCCGGCGGCTTGGCAAGTGGCGATACGGCGGGTGCGGTCGTTGGTGGACAATCCGGTAAGAATACTTCTGAGAATAATGACCAGTTTAACTTCCCTATACCACCAGCCGTCCAGCAGGATGCATCGCTGGCATTTTGGATGGCACAGAAAGGGGCCGGACCAGAGGCTATTGATCAGGCAGTCAAAGACTCACATCTTGGTCCTTCAGTTGGTGTTACATATAAAGTTAAACCTTACGGTAAAGTTGAGGCTGCGGTTGGTGCCGGCTATGGCCTTTATGTAGACGGGACAGTCGACACAACGCAAATATCGCTTAATCAGGGGGAGACACTTGCTCTGGGCGGGCGAGTAGCTGGCCAAATAGGTATACAGCTGGGGCCATACTTTGCTAATACGCTTGATATGGAAAGAAATAACTCATTAGACTTTGGTTTTGGGATTGCCGGTGTGGGGATTTCGTATGGCAAAGATGGTGTAGGGTTAAGCTTGGGTGTAGGACCAGCTATCGGCTGGACCGGAATATCAAAAGAAACTGGAGTTGGTAATGTTGATATAAATGGTTCCTCCGGGACTGAGTTCTATCACTATGATTTTGAAAAAAAGTGAGATAGATAATGATGTTAATTTACTTTCAAATATTAATTATTGCCATTTTTTTTGTCTCTTTTATTGTTTTTTGTAAAAAAACGGGGCTCTCTTATTGGGCTCCTTCATCAATGTCAGTGTTCTTTGATGGCATTTTCTTTGTTGGTAAAGAAAACTTTACAGCTATGACTGCGAGGATTGTTCTTCTATTGGTCATTCCTGCATCTTTTTTACTGCGTTTTGATATAGAGGCGAGACACACATATCAATTTATTCTGATAGCTGGGGCATGGGCTTTTCTCATGTATTGCTATTATTACAAGGGTGAGATTAAGCCGGGAAGAATAAAGAGCTCAGCAATCTTTAGTGAGATTTTTTTTGCCAAAAGAGCTGGCTTACGGGGTTTGGCCTTGTGGAGCATTAGGGTAATATATGTTGTTGGTATTATCTTTCATTTTTTAAGTTGAGTTTTATGCTTCATTTTAACTTAATATAGTAGAGGGTAATTCCATAGAGTTATTATGGAGCGTTTTTTGGATAAATATATTGCCGGGTGTCAGGAGGAGAGGCTATGAAAAGATTTTACAAGACAGCCCTACCATTGGTGATTGGCGGTTTTATATTGCTTGGCTCCTTGGACTCTAGTGCTGTCACACGTGAAGAAATGCGGACACTCGATGCCGCCTATCCGCCTGGCAGTATTGTTAACTGCGAGGCCGAACTTGCCGGGAATGGTAAAAATCTATTGCCTATGACCACAAAAATTCGTGGGCATATCATAAGTAGAGCGGAAAATCTAAGCCACGCCGATGTCCGCGTGATGTTCATTCCTCATGGCTCATCAACGGCAACAATTACTCTGAGCTATCGGCAGAAAGTGATTATGGAAGAGAATGGTCAGCGGGTTTATATCGATCCGAAAAGCCTGAAAGTCTCAATGCCGGTCAGTCCTTCGAGTGAGGTGATTGTAGCCAAAGGATTTCGGGATCGGCTTCCAGCAACGCAAGAAGTCCAGCCCTATCAGACGACAGAAATCACCGATTTTCCGTCTTATGTGGTCAGGGCTCCGGGTGAATCCCCCCTTTATTGCCATAAAGTAGAGTAGGGAATAGTTTGAAAGCGAATAGACAGTTCCCAGCGACTAAAGACAGCGTGATTGTTCTTTCTAAAAGGCGGTTAGCAAATTGCACGTTCAACTAATTAATAATAAACAGGGTTTGCTATAATCTAATTTTATCAACCAATTTTTGTTGATAATGAAAAATTAATGATTTATGCCGCCAATACGACATGGATAGTTATTTTTTTTACCAATGTTGTTCCACTTACGATTAAGGAAGATTGCATGAAAAAGTTAATCATCTCCACTTTGGTTCTTTCCACTCTGGGCTTCGGCATGGCTGCCCATGCCGGGCAAAGTACCATCACTGCCGGTTATGCACAGAGCAAGGTACAGGACTTCAAGAATATCAATGGCGTGAACGTTAAGTACCGTTACGAGTGGGATTCGCCAATCAGCGTTATCAGCTCATTTACCTATATGAGCGGTGACAAGGATGAGTCTTACAATGTCTATCGCGACAAGGTCAATAATCATGCCGAAGTTAAATATTACTCACTGTCCGTTGGTCCGGCATACCGTTTTAATCAATTTGTCAGCGTTTACGGGCTGCTGGGTTTGAATTATAACAAGGTGGATTACAAGTCATCCTGGAGTAATTACGCATACAACACTTACGAATATATGGGTGAAGAGAGCGGTAACCAGAAGAAAACCTCCTTTATGTACGGCGTTGGTTTCCAGGTTAACCCAATGGAAAATTTGGCGGTAGATATCGGTTATGAAGGCTCCAAACTGGATGCCGGTGGTAAAAATCGCTCTATCAACGGTTTCAATATCGGCATTGGCTATCGTTTCTGATAGTTGCATGCTTCCGGCCTCCCGATATCAAGAGGCCGGTAATCTTTACCCCATCTTCGGATAGGCCCCCGGCCCGATCGGCAGGCCGAGTGCGTACCGCGTCAGCAACAGTAAAATCCACACGGCAAAGAACACCAGCGGATACGGCAGGATCAGCACGTAATAGGTGCCGAGCTGGGCGTCTTTGCGGTAACGCTGCAGGAAACCGAGGAACAGCGGCAGGAATGGCGACATCGGTGCCAGCGGCAGCACCGAGGAGTCGGCAATGCGGAAGATCATCTGCGCGAATGCCGGGTCAGCATAAACATCGGCACAAAAAGCGCTGGCAAAAGGTGATGTTGCTGACGCATCGAAGTTACTCAATAAGGCCAGTGATGAAGTAAGCAGCGCCAAGTACTTCGGCCAAGAAAGGAAGTATTGGTCTGCTGAACCAATACAATTTAATGGTAACAAGGTCTATCAGCGGAATGATTTGTTTGATCCTAATGCTGTAGATGCCAGGGGGCGAAGCAATATTCAAAGGATGGAAAAAGGGTTGGCACCACTTGATGCAAATGGAAACTCTGTGAATTTACATCATATGTTGCAACGTCAAGATGGCCCTATAGCGGAGGTAACTCAAGCTTTCCATAAAGAGAATCATGGGGTTATCCATATCAATGATAACAGTATTCCTTCTGGCATTAATCGGACTGAGTTTGACAAATGGCGTTCTAATTACTGGAAAGAACGTGCTCAGGCTTTTAAAAGGTAGATGATATGAGCTTGAACGATATGAAAAATGCCATTGATATTATTAATGGTAAGATTGACGAGGCAGACTTTGATGGGCCTAAAGATGATGCGCTCATTAAATCTGCTGAGAAGGTACTTGGCTTAAGCTTTCCTATAACATATCGATTCTTTTTAGAGAATTTAGGATGTGGGGATATCGCGGGTCAAGAGTTTTATGGGCTAATTAAATCTGATTTTTTTAACTCAAGTGTTCCTGATGCTGTTTGGATAACGATCCAAGAACGAAATAACTCTAATTTACCAGATAATTATATAATTGTCAGTGCTACGGGAGATGGGGATTATGTGGTCTTGGATTGCGCTCAATCAGGCTCAGAAGCTCCTGTTAAGCTATGGTCTCCTGGAGTGAATGATCATCAGCTCGCATTTAAGCCATTAGCAAATGATTTTGGCGAGTTTTTTTATAAACAAATGCAAAGTATAAGTTGATCTAATTCCCCCGGCTTTAGCCGGGGTTAGTATTTTTAAGCCTGAAACCCTTTCGCGGTATGCGAAGCGGGTACTCAGGCGAAATGGACTGCAATAGATGCGGGCCAGGATGGCAGCTTTGCTGCGGGAATTGTCGCGGGCGTGCCTGCTTCACTGTACGAAACGGTAGAAGGCATTGTGAAAATGGGCTTAAGCCCAGTGGACACATGGAGCTCAATCTCTGCCTTATTCGACGGTGATGGTGTATTAAGTAATGTTAGCGGCGCAGTAAAACAATCTTATATCGACAGAATAGATAAGCTGACTACTGAGTATCAAAAGGCGGGAGCCAGCGGCTCATTCAATGCAGGGGGCGAGGGTGGTAAACTACTGACTGATATTGCATCTTTGGCTGCCGGTGGTGCTGGGCTGGCCAAGGGCGGAGTGGTACTGACGGAGAAGTTTGCAGCTAAGGTTGCGGGTAAGGCTGAGTCGACAGCTATGAATGCTGGAAAATTATCAGCTGAAAAAGAAGCATTAGAAAGAATCGGGCAAAATGCGAAAAATATTTCTGATTTAAGTGGAAAACCATCTGGGGCGATATTACAGCAGCAAGCAGTGAAAAAAAATTTGATGGCCTTGCCCCTCAGTTTAATAATCCGGCAGTACATCCGAAGGATTTCCAGTTAAATATTAATGGGAAAATAATGGTTGCAGCTCCACCGTTAAGTTTAGGTGCTCCTGTATTTAAAGGAGCTACTGACGCTGATGTTATGACTTACTTTAAGCAACTTTCGAGGTCAGAGAATATGCAATCAGCTAAGGTGGTTCCTGGTAAAGGTACGGTGTATTCGTTAAAAGTCACAGAAGGACCTTCTGCTGGTAGCACTTTGACATTGAGAGACTTTTCAACGTCAGCACAACAAACTGGTGCTAAATGGACCATAGATTTAATGACTCCATCTATAAATGGTGGAAGAAGGGTGGAGATTAAATTTAAATGATTAAAAATATCAATGAGATATATAAATCTGTTGCCGAAAGTTCTTATGGATTGTCTTTGGGGGCTATATGGCAACATATCAGTGTTGAATGTTCTGAGTTGCCTGATAACTACTCTTTCAGGAAAAAAATATTTTTTGTTGTTTTGGGTAACTTATTGAATAATAAAAAAATTAAACTAGCTACGAATGGCGTGCTTTTGACTGCTCCTGTTGAGCAACAAATAAAAATGTTGGAAGAGGCCTGGCCTGCTTACCCATATGAAGATGATGATTTAGATGAATATGGAATGTGGTTTTTAGTTAAGGCACCTGTTGGGGTCGTTTGGCTAACACCTGATGGTGGAGAGCTATGGACTTGAAATAATCCCGACTACCGAGCCGGGATCCTTTTATCAGCCGTTACCAGCACCATCCGTCACGGCGCTTGAACACCGGCGCATCGCCGATATCGTTCAGCGGGCCCGGAAAATCCTTCAGCCACAGGGCCACCTTCTTGCGGTTGTCGAGAATAACTATCTGAGCAGTAAGCAGGTAGATGCATGATCTGCTGAAATGAAATTCTGTCAGACCAGCGGCGGTAAGCGACGGCACCATCATCATCCGCGATCAGGACAAACAAACGCAGGACGTCAACGACCTGAGCCGCGACGTGGAGCACGCCAATCAGACGTTAAGCCCGATCTTCGACAAAGTAAAAGTGGTGAAAAAATAACCGAAAAATTATATCTAAAGGTATATCCCCCATTACTGCTGAAGCATCTGGGGTTGTGGGTGGCGGTGTGGCTGGGACAGTTGTAGGGGCAGGAATTGAAGCTGGGATGAAAGCTGAGGATGAAAAATGAAAAATAAACGTGTAGGTTTCTCAATGTTTTTATATTTATTTTTTTTTCGTGTGCATTATTGATAATAGGCATAGCTATTTTAGCTAGTTTTATCGCGCCAATAATTTTCTTCGTTCGTAATGGAGTTTTTGAGTATCGGTTAGATACGTTTATTTTTGCTTGCAAAGCTGGAGCAGGTGCTGGCGTTTCATTAGGCATTGGGGTTTGGGTGTTTGCTAAGATAGAAGAGATAAAAAAGAAAAAATGAAACGACTTTGCAAGACTGTTTTGCTACCGATGAACATCGGTATTGCAGTGCTTAGCCCCCTGAGTGCTGGTGCTGTCACAGGCGAAGAAATGCGGACACTCGATGTAGGATATCCGGACGGTGGAGGAGTTCGTCCCGATGCATTTAGGGTGACGGCCATCATAGATGGTGTGCCTAAAACATACACATTTATACAGTGAGATAGACGATGACTATAGAAGAAGCCTACAGCTTTATAGCTAACGAGGTGCTGGCATTTGTCGGTACTGAGCCTTGGGATGTCGCTGGGGTTGATATTGAACTGTTCGACCAAATGAGCAGTAGTCAAGGTTGGCGTGTATACCGGGGCCAGCGTTATCCTGCGTTGAACATACCAAGCTTACCTATTTCTGTTTCCGCTACAAAAGCAGCTATTTGTTTAAGAGATAATCTTGTTAAACAACATAATAAAAATATAACAAATATATATTTCAGTATTTCATCTGAAGGTGATTTCAAGATAAACTATAAGTATGATGAATGATGTTAATTCTATTTCTCCCCCCGATAACTTTTGGGGGTAATAGTTGCTGGCTTGAGCAGTTGCAACCCCTGTTCCAACGTTTTAGGTAGATGAAGATAAAAAGTGCGATTATAAAATCGGCTTGCTGGGTGGCCGATTTTACTATTGACGTGAAGCGGATCGCAAGTTACTGGTACAACTAATTAATTATGAAACTGGATTTTTTTGGGGTGGCGGCATATTTGGTGTTGAAGTGATTTAAGTTAACCATTTGAAAATAAGGTGATTTTAACTATGTTAATGTTGTCGGTGACGACTTAAACTAGTGTCATAAAAGGGTCTGAAAGGTCGTGGGCAGTGATCTCGGTTGTGATCATATTATTTTTTTATGTGGCATTACATAAGTTTAAAATGAAAAAATTACTTATTAGCATTATTTATTGTTTTGTGTGTTTTCTTGTGTTCATTTTATTAGCAAAGGGTGTTATTAATTTTTTCAAATTTGGTCAACTGCACTTTACCCAACAATATCTTCAAGATTCTTTGGTGGTTAGTGGTATTGTTGGCGTTGCAACTGGTGTTGGTTCATGGGTTTTTGCAAAGATAGATGAGTATAATGCTAATAAGAAATCATCCTCTAATGAACCACCGAAGGATTGATAAATGAATAGACGCAATGAGAAATGCTGAACATTTCCATTTGTTTTTTCTTGCAAAACTGGGGCAGGCGCTGGCGTTCCATTAGTCATTGGGATTTGAGTGTTTGCTAAGATAGAAGAGATAAAAAATAAAACGACTTTGCAAAATCGTTCTGACCATAGGTATTACCGTGCTTAACCCAATGAATAAGAAAATAGGGTGAAAAATGGACATCATTCGATTAGAGATGTCTCTCGGCACACTGATGAAAATGGCATTGAGAAATTATGGTGCTTGCTTTTAAATACGTTAAATCGTTTTTTTATAGTTGTTTTTTTGAATTTTATCATTGCTATTAATTAAATTGGTAATTTAATTAGTGTTTTTTAACTAAAGGAGAGTTTTGTTTTTCTATTAAACAAGTTTATAGGGCTGTTTTTTTGTTTTTCTGGAGGGCGCCAGTTCTCTTTAGTGGCTATTATTTTTAGAATGTTAGATTTTTTAGGCTGTGTAAAATAAAAAATTTTAATAAATCATTTATTTTTATAGAGTATTAATGTCGGCATTGGCTATTATCTCTGATAGTTGAATGTGCCAGGCCCCCCCGAAGGGAGGCCGACCACGCTTACCCCATCTTCGGATAGACCCCCGGCCCGATCGGCAGGCCGAGTGCGTACCACGTCAGCAACAGTAAAATCCACACGGCAAAGAACACCAGCGGATACGGCAGGATCAGCACGTAATAGGTGCCGAGCTGGGCGTCTTTGCGGTAACGCTGCAGGAAACCGAGGAACAGCGGCAGGAATGGCGACATCGGTGCCAGCGGCAGCACCGAGGAGTCGGCAATGCGGAAGATCATCTGCGCGAACGCCGGGTGGAAGCCGAGCAGCATAAACATCGGCACAAAAATCGGTGCCAGAATCGACCAGATGGCCGAACCGCTGGCGATAAACATGCACAGGAAGGCAGAGAGGAACATCAGGCCGAGGAACGCCGGTGCGCCGCTCATGCCGGCGGCTTCCAGCATGTCGGTCAGGCCGATGGCCATAAACTTGCCCATGTTGCTCCAGTTAAAGAACGCCACGAACTGCGACAGCGGAAACACCATCACGATAAAGCCGGCCATGCTCTTCATCGGCTCTGTCAGGTGGTGGGGAATATCGTCTGGCCGTCGGATCTGTTTGGTGACCACGCCATAGGTAATGCCGACGGTGAAAAAGAACAGGATGATGATTGGTACAATGCCTTTGATGAACGGCGAGGGGATCACCGAACCGGTTTTGGGATCGCGCAGCGGGGCGGCTTCCGGCACCACCAGCGCGGCGATAATCGCGATAAACACCAGTGCGGCGATGCCGCTCATCATCAGCCCACGGTTTTGCAGCGGGGTTAGCGCTTCAATTTTGTCTTCCGCGCTGCCGCGCCATTCCGGCAACCTGGGTTCAATAAACTTATCGGTCAGCAGTGCGCCGGCGATGGTCAGCACGATCACCGAGGTGGCCATAAAGTACCAGTTGTCGATCACGCTGACGTGAACGGCGGCGTCTACCGCTTTGGTGGCCTCGGTACTGATACCGGACAGCAGCACGTCGGTGGTGACGATCAGCAGGTTGGCGGTAAAGCCGGAAGCGACCCCGGCAATAGCGGCCAATAGCCCGGCAATGGGATGGCGGCCCACGGCAAGGAACATCAGTGCGCCGAGTGGCGGCATCACCACCAGCGCGGCATCCGATGAAATGTGGCTGAAGAAGGCGATAAACAGCACCATATAACTGGCATAGCGTGCGCTAACGCGTGAGGCCATTTTATACATCAGCGCCTGCAACAGCCCGACTTTCTCTGCCAGCCCAGCGCCGATGACCAGTGCCAGAATGGCTCCCAGCGGCGCAAAGCTGCTGAAGTTATGAATGATGTTCGGGAAAATCCACTGCATGCCCGCTACGCTCATCAGGTTATTCACCTTGATCAGCTCGCCGGTGGCCGGGTTCTTCACTGCTACGTCCAGCCAGGAGAACAGCGCTGTGGCCAGCATTAAAATAACGATTAAATAGACGAACAGTAAAAAAGGATTGGGGATTTTATTCCCGATGCGTTCTACCCAGTAAAAAATGCGACCGGGGCTTTTATTGACTGACGTTGTGGCCTCACTCATTGTCTTACCCTCTGTGTTTGTCCTGTTGTGTTTATTTTTTATTATTTGATTTATTTATAATTATTTTCACAGGCCCGTGGGTGGGCCTGTGTCGTTCTGTCATTATTTTAACGGCGAAGGTTTAACCCCCGACGGGATTGGGCAACTGTACGGCTGTTCTGTTCGTTGACGTTCGAACTCGCGGCGGCACTCCGCCAGCAGAGCGCTGTCGCTCAACAGATCGATGGCGGTGGCCGCCATCACCTTGCCTGCCAGGCACATGCCCTTGTGCGCAATAGAGGTGCGGCCCTGCGCCACCAGTTGCCAGGTGTGCAGCGGGGTGCCGAGCGCAAAGCACGGGCTGAAGCACTGAGCGGTCGGCGTCACCCAACTGACGTCGCCGACGTCGGTGGAGCCGTACAGCAGATCTTCTGAGGCCACATAAGGCGCGACTTCATCCATCAGTACCTTGTCGCCCAGGTTTTGCACCCATTCACGCCCGGCCGCCCCGCCAGTCCGGGCGATATTCAACTTGGCATTACGCAGGTCGTCCTTGTTCAGCGTTTGGCGGATCTCGGTGGCGAAGCTGCGCTCCTCCTCGCTGTACTCCGGCAGACCGAAGCCACAGACGTGGCGATACATCACCTGCTCCATACTGCGGTTTGGCACATAGTTGGAACAGGCCTTGTCGAAACGTACCGTCATTTGGGTATCGGTCATTAGCGCCGCACCCTTGGCAATGTTGATCACTCGCTGGTAAATATCCTGCGCTTGATCGAGCTGCGGCGCGCGGATCAGATACAGCACTTCGGCGTCGGCTTGCACCACATTGGGCGAGCTGCCGCCGGTATTGGTAACCGCATAGTGCAATCGCGCTTCCTGCACGATGTGCTCACGCAGGAAGTTGGCACCGGTGTTCATCAATGTCACGGCATCCAGCGCGCTGCGGCCAAGGTGGGGTGAGTTGGCGGCGTGCGCGGCGACCCCCTTGAACTGAAACGCCGCCTGAATATTGGCCAGGGTGCTGGTATTGAACATGCCGCTGAAGCCTTCGGGGTGCCAGGTGAGGGCGGCGTCGGCGTCATCGAACAGCCCTTCGCGTACCATAAAGGTTTTGCCGGAACCGCCCTCTTCGCCAGGGCAGCCGTAGAAACGCACGGTGCCGGTCAGGTGCTGTTGCTGCATCCAGGCTTTGACCGCGAAGGCTCCCGCCAATGCGGCGGTGCCCAACAGGTTGTGACCACAGCCGTGACCGTTCCCGTTTTCGACCAGCGGTTGCGGCGTGGCGCAGCCTGACCGTTGGCTTAATCCGGCAAGGGCGTCGTACTCGCCCAGCAGGGCGATCACCGGCTGGCCGCTGCCATAGCTGGCGATAAATGCGGTTTCAATGCCGCCGACGCCGCGTTCAAGCGTAAAACCTTCTTGCTCCAGCGCATCGGCCAGCAAATTGGCAGAATAGGTTTCGGTAAAGCGTGTTTCCGGGTGATCCCAGATACTGTCGCTCAGTGCGCTAAAACGCGGCTGGTGTTGGTCAATGTAGTGATGGATAAATTTCAGCAGCTGTGGATGGCTCATGCTTGGCTCCCAAAAGTAGGCAGGTTAAGCGCCAGCGACGCCAGCGTTTTCACTGCCACCGCCATGACCTGTTCGTTAAAATCAAACTTCTCATTGTGGTGCCCGGCGCTCAACTCGGTGCCGAAGATTACGTACGAGGCCTGCCCGCCGTGCGATTTCACCCGTTCCATCATGTAGGTTGCGTCTTCTGAACCGGCGGCCTGCTCGCGGCGGTCGACCACCGAACTCAGTTCGGCAATGCCCTGCGCCTGTCGGTGAATGTAGTCCACCCACGGCTGGGTCGGTTTGCTGCTCTGCGCCGCGCCCATCAGTGCGATATCGCACTCAACGCCGTGCATTTTTGCCGCGCCCTCAATCACGTTCAGCGCCTGCTGGTAGACAAATTCGTTGATGGCATTGGTGGCGCCGCGGGTTTCTACTTTCATAAATGCGTGGTCGGCGATCACATTACGACCGGTCCCTGCCTGCAGCACACCGACGTTGATGCGCGAGCTGCCTTCGCTGTGGCGTGGAATGGCGTACAGCCCCAGCGTGGCCTGTGCCGCCGCCAGCAGCGCATTGCGGCCATCTTCCGGTTTGGCCCCCGCATGGGCGGCCACGCCACGGTAGGTGACGTCGAGTTTGCTGGTCGCCATAAAGCTGTCGCTGCCGCACACCAGTTCGCCGGCCGGCACGCCGGTGCCGATATGCACCGCAGTGAAGAAATCAACGTCGTCCACTACGCCGGCTTCCACCATGGATTTTGCGCCTCGGGTGCCTTCCTCCGCCGGTTGGAAAATCAGTTTGATGGTGCCGTTGAGCTGAGGTTCCAGGCTTTTGAAAACGTGTGCCAGTCCCAGGCCGATGGTGGTGTGGCCATCGTGACCGCATGCATGCATCATGCCGCTGTTGCAGGAGGCAAAACCTTCGCGAAACGGCAGGTGATCCGGCTGCAGCTTTTCGTTGAGATCTAGCGCGTCCATGTCAACGCGATAGGCGATCACCGGCCCGGGACGGCCGGTATCCAGCGTGGCGACAATACCGGCGAAGCCGCCGGAAAAATGTGGCAGCCATTTTTCCAGCGCACCCTGTTCGCGGGCGCGCTGCTCCTGAGCCTGCAGAGCCTCGGCCGACGGTAACCCCATGCGGGCGTCGGCGTTAATCACTTCACGACCCAGTTGCAGGCGGTAGCCCAGTCGATCCAGCTCTTCCGCCACCAGGGTAGCGGTGCGGAACTCAAACCAGCCGGACTCGGCGTAGCGGTGAAAGTCACGCCGCCAGGCCTGCAGCTGCGGGTACAGATCGGTCACCAACATCGAAAGCGGATTATTCATTTTGATATCTCATAAGTTATCGCGCCCAGGTAAATGCCGGGCAGCAGTGGTGCGCTGAACCAAATCAGACGGTGAAGCTATTTAATGAAAAAAAGACGTATTTAGTGACTAACTGCCGCGAATAGCGCTTATCGGCGCAGAAAATGCGCTTAATTAAGCGAAATAAGAATTTGGTTATATATTCTGTTTTTTTCGAATGTACACAATGGAATCAGGCTAAATAAGATGCCAATATCTTGCTATTGATAAATAACGGTTATCGCCATTTGCCTATGCCAGCCTCAATAAAATTGCACCAATTACGTGCGTTTGTAGAAGTCAGTCGCCAGGGCAGCATCCGCGCCGCCAGCCGCACTTCACGCCTTTCCCAGCCTGCGTTAACCAAGTCGATTCAGGAGTTGGAGCAGGTGCTGGGGGCTAAGCTGTTTATTCGCCGCAGCCAGGGTGTGGTGCTGACCGACTGCGGCGATAACTTTTTCCAGCATGCCAGCCTGATCCTCGAAGAGCTGCGGGTGGCGCAGGAGGATATTCAGCAACGGCTGGGGCTGGCGGGTGGTTCAGTGAATATCGGCGTAGGCGGCAGCATTGCGCGCACCGTCATGCCGCAGGTTATCACCCAGTTTCATCGTGAATACCCGAAGGTCAAAGTACGGATTGTCGAAGGACAGCTGGTATCGATGATCCCGGAGCTGCGCCAGGGCGAGCTGGATTTTACCGTCAATACTTATTACCCCAGCAGCCTGGACAATGAATTACAGTACGAACGGCTGATGGAAAAAGAGTACAAGGTGGTGGTGCGCAAGGGGCATCCGATGGAAGGAGCGACGTCCCTGAAACAGCTGCAGCACTGCGACTGGACCATGCCGACGCCCAAAGGCAGCTACTATCGCCTGCTGCACGATCTGTTCGGGGATTTGGGAATGGCGCCGTCAATCAGCGTGACCTGTGAGACATTTATGGCCTGCACCAGCCTGGTGGCGCAAAGTGATTTCGTCAGTATTTTATCGGTAGATGTGATCTCTGACCCAATACTGGGTAAGCATCTGGTGCCGCTGGCGCTGGAAGAAAGCTTGCCAAAGGCGACGTTTTATCTGATTCAGCGTAAGGACACCACGCTGACGCCGATGGGCGCACACCTGGCGCGCCTGTTTCGTCTGCACTGTCGCTGAGATCAGCGCCCCCGAAGAGGGCGCTGATGCTTAGAATGCCACGGAACCCTGCACGAAGAAGGTGCGTGGTTCACCGACGTATTTGCCGAAGTTGTTGTCGTTGGAGCGGGTGAAGTAGCGCTGATCGAACAGGTTTTTCACCCCGGCACCCAGCGTCAGATTCGACAGCTGCGGCCCGAAGTTATACTCACCACGCATATTCCACACCATATACCCGGCGATGTTGCCAAACTGGCCGTCGGCGCTTTCCTGCGTGACGTAATCCGGCCCGGTGCCCGGCGAGTGCTGCTTGGACTGGGCATAGCTGTCCAGATTCCACACCCAACTGCCGGTGGCGTAGCGGGTGCCGACGGTATACACCTGGCGTGAATAGAACGGCAAATCCTTACCGGCGAAGTCGCCCTTGTCGGTGCTGGCTTTGGTATAGGTGTAGCTGGTATAGACGCTTACGCCATCCAGCGCGCGGTTCAGTTCGCTGAGATCGTAGCTGAGCGCCAGCTCGATACCCTTGTGCTTGGTGGCGCCCATGTTGGTCCAGCCGACGTCGTTGCTGATGTACTGCAGCTGGTTATCGAAATCGATATAGAACAGCGTGGCCTCGGCTTTGACGATGGTGTCGTCATAACGGGTACCGAATTCATAGGTATGGGCTTTTTCCGCCGTCAGGCCCGGCGCGGGTTGGTTGCCGTTGCCACCCTTGGTCAGCTGGAAGTACTGCATGCTGCCGAACGAGGTGTTGGCGTTGGCGAACAGCTTCCAGGCGTCTGACATGTGGTACATGACGTTCAGTGACGGCAGCGGTTCGCTGTAGCTCTTCTCGCGGCTGATGTTGTTGAACGAATCGTCCACATGGGTGCGGATGCTTTCATAGCGGAGGCCCGGCGTAACCGTCCAGTTGCCGACGTTAATGGTGTCGTCAATGTAGAGTGCGTGGGCTGCGGTGCCGCCGGAGGTGTGCTGATAGTAATCCGGCGTTTCCGGCGTAGAACCGATATCTGCCGGGTTGTACCAGGCTGAACGGGACGCTTTTTCATCCATGGTTTCGTTCAGGTAGCGGTAGCCGAGGGTGATCTCGTGCGCCATGTCCCAGAAACGGAAGACCTGCGAGTAGCTGGGTTCAATCGCCCAGGTGGAGTAGTGGCGTGGGTAAGACACCATACGCTTCATCCCGGCGTTTTTACCGGTGCCTTCCGATTCGATGCTGCTGCCGCGATAGCTGTCGGTGAAATACGTCAGCACTTCGAACTGCTTGTCGTCTTCCTGGTGCTTATATTTGAACGACATATCCTTGCGGCGGCCTTCGAACTGGTCCCACGGACGGGTCGACTGGAACGGATTTTGCGCATACTGCGCGCTGCTCAGCCCGCCAGGCATACCGGATTTTGCGTCGTAATAGTGGAAATTGGCCAGTAACTCATCGCGATCGGTAAACGCATAGCGCGTTTTCAGCATGAAATCGTCGATGTCGGTATTGTCGTTGTTGTCGCGATAGCCCTGGCCGTGCAGGCCGGAATACAGCAGCTCTGCACCGAAACCGTTGTCGGCGGTGCCGCCGAGCGAGGTGCTGGTCAGGGTTTTCAGGCCGCCGTGGCTGGCCCCCTGGGTCTGGACGCTGGCCGCGCCACCGAAGGTTTTCGGGATGTCCTTGGTGACGAAGTTAATCACGCCGCCGACGTTTTGCGGCCCGTAACGCACCGCGCCACCGCCGCGCACCACGTCAACCGATTGCAGGCTGCCAATCGACAGCGGTGCCATCGACAGCTGTGGCTGGCCGTAAGGCGCGACCGCCAAGGGGACGCCGTCCATCAAAATGGTGGAGCGAGGTGAAAGGCGAGAAGTCAGGCCACGTACGCCGACGTTGAGCGAAATATCGCTGCCGCCGGTACCGTTGCTGTCGCGCACCTGCACGCCAGGCACGCCGCGCAGGGTATCGGCAATGGTCTGATCGCCTTGTTCATGCATTTGTTGTTCGGTCACGATGGAACGTGCGCCGGGGTGGTTGAGCAACACCGAACTGGTATCCGGGTTATCCAGCCAGTTGCCGACGACGGTAATAGTGTCGGCTGGCGCATCATTTTGAGATTTATTATCAGCAGCAAGGACTGGCAGCGCCATGGCAACGGAAGCCGCCAACAGCGAAAGACGAAAAAGAATTGACATAATAATGCCTTAAAAGTTTCGAACCCGGATGTGTTTTTTTAGAAATGACAATCTTAATGATAATTATTGGCAAGTAAATAGCTTTGTTGCGGAATAATTCAACCGGTAAGCAAGTGGCGGGGAAAGGTGTCGGAGCCCGGCCGGCGGGCCCCGAGCGGGGGATTATTTTGCGGTGACCCAAAACACGCCGCTGTAATCCAGCGCGGTGAATTTATGGTGCACCATTTCAATATCCGCTTGCGGATCAATATCTTTAAATAAGTCCGGGTGCAGGAATTTGGCGATAGCCTCGACCGCAATAAAATTCAGCGGCGTGTCATAGAACTGGTGGTAAATCGCCATCACGCGTTTTTCCTTTACCGCCTTCAGCACGTTGAGGCCGGTGCGGTTCATCAGTACCGCCAGCTTTTTCTCTGTGGTGGCGGTATCGGTGGCATAGCCCAAGGGAACCGCCAATGTACCTTTATGACCGCGGCTCCAGTCGGCGCCGGTCATCAGATAGAAATCCGGGTTGCTGGCGATCATCTGTTCCACGTTCACCTCACCGCCCATTTCCGGGAACAGTTTGCTGCCGATGTTGTTGCCGCCGGCGGTATCGATAAATTGGCCAAAGCTGCCCTTGCCGAAGGTGTTGCAGCACTGCTCGCCTTTCATGCCGGCGCTGCGTTCGATAAACACGCTGGGGCGCTGTTCCGGCTTCAGCGTAGCCACCCGCTGGCGTACCAGATCCAGACGTTGCTGGTAGAGCTGGATAAAGGCGTCGGCATTTTGCTGTTCGTCAAACACCTTGCCCAACAGCTGCATGCTGGCGACGGTGTTGGTCAGCGGCTGCTGACGGAAGTCGATAATCAGTACCGGGATGCCGATTTTTTCCAACTGGGCCAGCACGCCGCTGTCCTTCAGCTTGCTCAGCAGGCCGATGTCGAAAATGATCAGATCCGGCTTACGGACAACGGCGCTTTCTACGCTGAAATCGCTGACGTAAGGGTTATCGAAGGTGGGGATCTGCATCACCTGCGGGAATTTTTTCGCGTAGGCCTCCACCAGATCCGGTGCCTTCACCTTCAGCGAGTTATCCCAGGCGATGATATTTTTCAACGGCTCCTGCGGATGCAGGATATTCAGTGCCAGCAGCGCGCGGGCATCGGCCAGGATCACCCGTTGGGCGGGCTGCTGCAGGGTGACTTCTCGACCCGCGACATCGGTGACGACGATCGGTGCGGCCTGTACGGCGCTGACCATCAGCAGGGCGCAGGCGGCCAGCCAACGGCTGGCTTTGGCAATAAGAACGGCAGGCATGGAGATCCTTGGGCATGGGGTGTTGAATAAAGAGGCTAATGATAATCCATATCCTTTCGCTTTTTGAACACCCCCGTGCGGATATCTTAGGCTTTGCCCATTAGCGGATCGCTGACGCTGTGCTCGCCGCTTTCCAGCCGCCCGGCCATGCGGCGTTGCCAACCGTCAGAAGCCTGCAGTGAAATATCGTACCAACCTCCGCTGGCCCTGGCGTCAAAGGCCTGCTGGTGGCGCTCTCCTGCCGGCAGCTCAATCGACCAGGGGCCGTTTTGCGTATAAGGGCAGCGGGCGATAGTCACGGTTATAGCCTGACGGGTGGGGTTAGTGAGGGTTAATGACAAGTGGTCGCCTTGCGGCGTCAGGCGGACTTGCGGCTGCGGTTGCCCAATGGCGCCGCGCAGTTCACGATGAAAGCCGTTCGGGCCCAGCAGCCACAGGTGATACTGGTTCGTCACGGACCAGTTATCGCTGAGCGCTTTGCCGGCCTCGACGGTATAGCGCCGTGGGATCTGGTTCAAATCCAACCGGTCGTAAACGTGAAATACCACCCCCTGTGCCCCGGTGTTGTACAGGTTGAGCGTCAGTAATTGCTGGCTGGGGGAGAGAGTTTCTTCAACATGCAATTGATAAGGCAGGGCGCGTGAAGGGCGTGCCAGCCGTGCCTGATGCGGCAACTGTTGTTTGTCTGCTGCCGGCAGAGGCACCTGCGGCAATTGCTCCTGCCGCTGGCGCAGGCTGTCGGCGGAATGGCGGCTGGTGGCGGGCAGATTGGGCAAGGTTTCCCCGTTGGGATCGACAAAGTTGAAGGCCGAAGTGAGATCGCCACATACCGCGCGTCGCCAGGCGCTGATATTGGGTTCGTGTACCTGGAAGCGCTTCTCGAGAAATTGCAGCACTGAAGTGTGGTCGAATACCTGTGAATTAACCCAGCCTCCGCGGCTCCAGGGCGACAGCACCAGCATAGGCACACGCGGGCCGGGGCCATAGATGCGGCCGTCCGGCGGCGGTTGTTCCTGTGAACCTGGCGGGGCGACATGCTGAAAGATTTCACTGTCGAACGGCACCGTCGATTTACCGGCGAAGGTGCCATCTTCACGCAGTGACGGTGCGGAGGGCGACGGCATATGATCGAAGAAGCCGTCGTTCTCGTCGTAATTGACCAGCAGCACGGTTTTACTCCACACCTCGGGATTCTCCGTCAGCGCATTGAGGATCTCCTGGGTGAACCAACCTCCCTGCACCGGGCTGGAAGGCCCAGGGTGTTCCGAGTAGGCCGCCGGAGCGATGATCCAGCTTACCTGCGGCAATTTGCCTTGCTGCACGTCGGCGCGGAAACCGGCCAACATGGCCTCTAAATCGTTGCCGTCCGCCGCCGGCAGCGTATTGCCATTGCCTTTGTATAACGGCGCTTCGGCGTTCAGCTCGTCGCGGTAGGGGACAAAGGCAGTAAAGTCCTTCGGCGGCTGCGCCGGATTGCCTACTTTCACGCTGGCCGCACGGTACTGACGGAACCCCGCCAAAGGGTTGTCGGTGAAGTTATCCGGTAAAAACTGATAGACCTTCCAACTGACGCCGCTGGCTTCCAGCCGTTCGGGATAGGTTTGCCATTGGTAGCCTACGTCGGGTGGGCCTGGGCTGTCCCATTCGTTGACCACTACGGCGACCTCGGCTGCCGTCGGACCGTTAGTGCCGGTCCAGTGGAACAAGCGATTGGTGTTTGTGCCGGCGTGGATCGAGCAATGATAGGCGTCGCACAGGGTGAAGGTTTCGGCCAGGGCAAACTGGAAGGGCAGCTCATGCCGACGGTAATAACCCATCGAGGTCGGCGTTTTGTAGGTTGGCCAGGCGCTCATGCGGCCGCTGTCCCAGGCAGCTTGCTCATCCACCCACGAGTGCGGCGTGCCGCTCACCCGCTGGGCATTGCCACGTTTGCTGTCCAGATGGTAAGGCAGCACCAGTCGATCTTCCCCTTGCTGTTGCCAGACGTGACGGTTGTCGGGCAAAGGAATGGTTATGCGATCGCTAAAGCCGCGTACGCCGGGCAGCGTGCCGAAGTAATGGTCGAAGGAACGGTTTTCCTGCATCAGGATCACCACGTGTTCGACATCGTTGATGGTGCCGGTGCGGTTATTGGCTGGGATCGCCAAGGCTTTGCGGATCGACGCGGGTAACAGTGAAAAAGCCGATCCGATGGCGGCAGCCCGCAGTATTTCTCTGCGCAAAAAGTCAGGCATGCGTCGTTAAACTCCCTGAGGTTTGCTTTGAAGATAGTTGCTAACGACGGTAATAGCGAAAAATAACAAGGAGATGAACAGGGGAAAAATAATGCCCCGCATGGGGGCATTGATGGGGAAGCTTATTGTCGGATCAGACGACCGAGGGTTGGCGCCGTTTCGAAGTCGCTGCGGAACGGGTTGATGTCCAGGCCGCCGCGGCGGGTATAGCGGGCAAAAACGCTGAGCTTTTCCGGTTGGCAGCTTTGCTTGATGTCGTTGAAAATGCGCTCAACGCACTGCTCGTGGAACTCGTTATGCTGGCGGAAGGAGATCAGGTAGCGCAGCAGGCGCTCGCGATCGATTTTCCGGCCCTGATAGTGGATCACCACGCTGCCCCAGTCCGGCTGGTTGGTGACCAGACAGTTGGATTTCAGCAGATTGGACGACAGGGTTTCGGTCACGATGTCCCCATGTTGGTCTGCTGCACCGTGCAGATATTCCGGCTTAAAGTCGAAATCATCGACGGCAATATCCAGATCGTCGATATTGATGCCCGGCAGGCTATCGATCTGCGGCGAATATCCGTCCAGACCCGGATAGAGCTTAACCCCAACCTGGCCGTTTGCCGCTTGCGACAGGTCTTTTTGCATCGCGGCACTCACCTGTTCCACGCTGTCGAAGCGCGTCTGGTTAAAGCTGTTGAGATAAAGTTTGAATGACTTGGACTCGATCAGGTTGGTGGAAGAATGGGGCAGGGTGAACTCACCAATGCCCACCACCGGCTTGCCTTTGGCGTTGAGCCAGGAAAGCTCGAAGGCGGTCCACAGATCAAAGCCGCTGAACGGCAGGTTTTGTTCATCTACACCGATCAGATCCCGACCGCGTGAGCGTGGCAGGGCCTCGAGCAATTCGGGAGCGTACTGGTCCGGATAATCGGAGTTTGCGCCAAGATGGGTGATTTTATCTTGTTTTTTGATATGCATATTCATTGCTCCTTGCATGATCGGTATTGATATAGCGGTTAAACAGGCTGCGAGCGGCGTAAATCGGCCCGACACCCACCAGGGCGTAGACCACCTTGATCAAGAATTGTGACAGGATCATGGTCTTGATGATATCCCAGCTCAGAACGTTGTAGAACGCCAGCGTGCAAAACACCACGCTGTCGATGGCCGAGGCGACCACGGTGCTGGTGATCACGCGCACAAACAGGTAGCGGGAGTTGGTCAGCTCTTTGATTTTGCACAGCAGGTAAGAGTTGACGTTCTCGGAGATTAAATAGGCCGCGGACGACGCCACCAGGACCGCCATGATGCTGTGGACGATGCCGTCATAGGTCTTGCTGAACTCCCACTGCGGAATACTGGGTACCAAGGTGGTGACCCAGACGCCCAGCACGAAAATCAGGTTTGCCATAAACGAGATGATGATGGTGCGCCTGGCCAGTCGCAGCCCGTAAAACTCGTTCAGAATATCCACCAGGATAAAGGTGAGGGGGTAAATAAAAATCGCCGGGGGAGTGATGAGGTTCAATGCGGGAATTTGAATCGGTTTGACGCCACACAGGGTTGAGAAGATATAAATCACGCTGAGTGCGACGGTAATGATCAGGTAGGCGTACCACGATCGTTCATGGCGATCGCTGAGTTCATAGGCGGTTTGCTGCTGATTGTTACCGTAGATTTTGCGGTACAGCGCCTGCAGCTCATGGCGGCTCAGATCTTCCGATATTTCGCTGTCGGCCAGCTCATTGAGCCCCATGGTGATGGTTTTGCCGGTGGCCAATATCATGACATTGGCGGCGAGGGTGCCATGCCGGGTAAAGCCCAATAGCTTGAACTTTTGATTCGGTTCCATTTATAGCCGTTCTCCAAAGATATAACCCAGGAATTGCACGGTATCCTGATGATTTTTTTCCATGCAGTAATCTTCTTTGTCGTTAACCACAAAGAAGCCATTTTTTCCCGAGTGATACAATAAAGGCGAATCGCAAACCAGCACCGGCGGGCGTTTTATAATAATCACCTCGCCTGGAATAAATGAACCTTTTATTTCGGTCTCTATTTTCATTGCTACCATATTTGACTCATCGCCGAAGAAATAAGTCAAAGGGAACTCCGTCACCAGTTGGCCGACTTTCCAACCGGCAACTGCTAAAAAACGCGACTGAGGAATAACGGGCACAGCGGAAGGGTTTTTATTGCCTTCGGTAGAGAGCGTTTCATTGAGCAGTTCCAGCTTGGCCAGATCATAATCTTCGATCTCTTCACAGGAAACGCCAAAGAAATCTGAAATCCGGTTGACGGTGGCCTGCTGCACGTTGTTAACCCGGCCGTCGAGAATTTTATAGATGGTGGTACGCGTCAGGCCAGTGCGGTTAGAGAAGGATGCTTTAGTTTCGCCCCGGGTGCGCATCAGATATTCAATATTCTTAATGATGTTGATTTTGCGCTGCGCGTTAGTGGTCTTCATAAGCATTCCTTACAATATTCTGGCCGGCATTACTATATCGCACGCGCCGACATTGTCCAGAACTGACGCTGAGGTAGGGGCGGTAACCGGCTGATTAATCATTGGAAATGAGCTTTGATCTCTCACGTATCATGCCAGATGATGCTTTTATCATGATGAGTAAAATGTAAAACAAAGGTAATTAAATATAAATCAATTGGTTAGGTTTAAGACTGGGGAAAGTGGACACAAAAGTGGGTTTTGTGTCTACTTTTGTGTTGACCACGGTGGTTTCTGTGAGCTACTGTTCATCCACACTGAAGTGTTTCTTGACGGTCAAAACGGTTAATAAACGATTGTCTGACAACTTCTATAATAAAAAGCTCGGGGAGGGAGGCGTTTCCATTCTCTGGGTATTAAAGGATGTTTTAGCTACCGACACCAGGGATCCCCACTACGTCTTCTGTTTTACCTTCGCAGTAAAAAACCCGCTTTCATATTGATGCCAGTCGGCTTTTTAGCCGACCGATATCAATTTGTTGCGCCTAAAAAGGTGGCGACAACTTAATCAAACCCCCTTTCTGTACCGATTACCCCCACTCCCCAGCGCGGGAGAGTAGGGATATCAATCAGCTTTGCGCAGGCGCAGGTTTCTGAGAACGGCTCGTGGCCAACTTAAATACCCAATAGATCAGGCTGGCAGCCAGCAGAGAGTTGATGGTCGGCACGCCCCACTCAGTCACCAAGCCGACAATGCTGCCGACGATGCTGGCGATGATCGCCGCCCAGCCGATGGTCGGCGTCTGGTCCGGTAATTTCCCTTCGCGACGGCTCTCGTCGAGAATTTTACGGTGAGTACGCAGCAGATAATAATCCACCAGCATGACGCCGATAATCGGCGGGAACACCACGCCAAGCACCGTCAGGAAGTCGACGAAGCGGTCGAGGATCCCCAGTACCGAAAGTGTGGTGCCCAGCACGCCGATCACCAGGGTGGTGGCAGTGTACTTCAGTCTTTTGCCCGTCATGCCTTCGACGGCGTTAACGATGCCCAGCGAAGAGGAATACAGGTTGAGGTCGTTAACCCTGAGGGTAGAAAACACCACGACCAGCAGGCCCGCACCGCCGGCGACCTGTGACATGATGGTGACCACATCCGCCGTGCCCAGCGTTTTGGCGATCAGTATCGCCAGGCCGTTAACCACGAATTCCCCGGCAATGATGGTGAAAATAGTGACGCCAAAGACATGCTTGCCGTTCCTGGAGTAGCGCGTCAGATCCGGCGTCATCAGGCTGGCGACAATCGCACCGCCGACCACGATAGTGATACCGGCGCTGATCGACAGCGGTTCGCCTGGTGGCACCAATTGGATAATTTCAGGCAGATTGTGGCCGGTGAGGGTGATGATGGAGATATAGGCCACCAGCATAATAAACATCGGTACCGCAATCCTGGCGGCGATACGCAAGGCTTTGAAGCCGAACGCCACCAGAATGGTCAGCAGGGTGCCGGACAGACCGGCCGCCAGACCAAAGCCCAGCTTGTTCCCCAACGCGAAATCCAGCGACTTGGCGAAGATGGCGTTTTGAATGCCAAACCAGCCCAGCAGGCTGACGGCCACTACCACCCCGATCAACACCGATCCGAGTCGACCAAAGCCGCACCAACGGGCCAACAGGCTGCCGGAGATCCCTTCGCGCATGCCCGCCAGGCCCAGGCCATAGGTCACCACGCCAAAGATCAGGCTGCCGATGAAAATAGCGGTAAATGCATCGAGCAGCGTCATGGAGTGGCCGAGTACGGCCCCGAGCATAAACTGATCGAGCGCGGTCAGCATGCCCATATGCACTATGGCTACGCTTAAAAACGAGACTCTTTTATCCTGAGGTACCCGGGTTAACGGATAGTCTTCGATTTTGATCACGGTGAGGTATTCCTTGCTATTTAAATAAACTGGATGCCTTTAGCTATCAGGCGATCGGGAATGTAGCTGTCCAGCTGAGCATATTTGCAAAATTCCTCAAACTGCTGCTGTGTGTGGACATCAGATTTTTGATAAATGTTATATATTCTATTTTCTATGGTCTTATTGCTGATGTTATATATTTTGGCGATTTCTTTCACCGACAGCCGTTGCAGCATTAAAAATATAACGTCCAGCTCAGCCCGGGTAAAAATGGTGCTGTTGGTTTCTGTGGTTAGTACGCTGGGTTTTTGATGGTTGATATAGTTAAGCGGGGATAAGGTGTTAAGCGGTTTGGCGTTCCACATTACCCCGAAGACTTCTTTCTTGTCGTTGTAGATAGGCAGTTTTTCGCTGATAAACGGTGTCAGGCTGTCTTTCCCGTACCAATAATGTGTTTCTATCACGGCAACCCGATCCCGCGAGATCTCGGTCATTTTGTCATGTTCAACAAAATCGGCTGCAGATTCGGCCCAGTCGGCGGGGAACTCGTCGTCTCGCTTACCGGCTATATCAAAATTTAATGGCGTATTGGTATAGAGGTAGGCGGCCCTGTTCATGTAAAGATGACGGGATGCCAGGTCTTTGATGCCCCATGGCTCACTTAAGTGCTCCATCATGGCAATCAGGCCTTTCAAATAGAATTCATTACTTTTATCGGGCGAATCCATTCTGACCTCACCGACTGGAATTGGGTTAAATCTTTTTCGCCAGGTAGTGACGCGTATGCTGTTTGGCATAGTCGCCTAAGTTGCCGTAAACCTGATAGCCCAATTTTTCATAAAAGCCGCGGGCCTGAAAATCGAAAGTATCGACATAGGCCATGTGGCAACCGCGTTTCTTGGCCTCTTCTTCGGCCTGTACCATCAGTTGACGGCCATAACCGCTTTTACGGTATTGGTCGCTGACCCAAAGATATTGCACTTCAAGCCCGCCCCACCAGGTTCTGGCAACCAGTCCGGCAACGATTTTACCCTCGTCATCGGTGACGGTCAGGAATAAGGGGTGGATATCGACGGGTTCAATTTTGGCGTTGTGGGCCCAAAGACTGTCAATCACAAACTCTTCGTCTTTCGGGTTCGGTTGGTCGGTAATATTGATATTCATCGTTATAATATAATTCCCTGTGATAATTATTAGGCAGCGCAATCAAACGGAGGTTTCTCCAACCGGTTTAACTATCACTTTTCATAATGTATTACAAGGGTGGTTTTCACCCGTTCCCGTCACGTACCCAAGGGGCTATATTAGCTGCGACAGGGCCAGAAAATAACGTAATACGCGGTAATAAATAGCCTTTGGTCCTGCTCAGTCTATCTATTCCTATTGTGCCTCACCAGGGCCCCATCCAGGAAATACATTAGCTATTCAGGCTCCACCGGTAGAGCAAGTTAACTTGCCAAAGGGGAGCCGCCGCGTACAGCCTTTTCCCGGACCCCGCTTTTAAACCCTTATTTACCCGCCGCCTCGCCTTTGGCTATGCCTTCCAAAGCCGGCGGTATGGCCGCACCTAACATTGCCCCATGGTCTAAGCCGGCCCATTCCCGATAGTCAACCTTAAGTCCGTCAAGTGTCGCCAGCTGTGTGGCCAGGCCATGAGCCGCATCTGCGGGTAGCTGACTCTGCCTGATAATTGGCGGTGCTTCACGCATTTTCTCCGCACCGCCGATCCATAACTGCAAATGGGCGGACAAAGATGGATGCCTATCCATAACACGTTGCGCTTCTTGCAGGATAAAGCCTTTCCCCCACCACAGCGAAGGTTCCACCGCGATGTAATTCTGGAAAGTAGCAGGTTGGGTTAACAGAGTATGCAGAACGAAAAGGCCACCATAAGAGTGCCCCCACAGCGTTTGCTGCTGCGGGTTAACGGTGACCTGAGCGGCAACGGCAGGCTTAATCTGGGTGTCGATCAGTTTAAGGAAAGCGTCTGCACCGCCATGGGGCTGCTTTCCTGAACCTTGTTGCGAAGCCGGTGTGTAGTCGTAACTGCGGCCTTTGGAGTCGATGCGCAGATCGTTGTCATAGCTGAGTAGCACCAGAACCGGCGGCTGTTTTTGTACGGCAAGCTGAGCCAGCAACTGGGCGTTCAACTCCATCAATACTGCGTTGCCGTCCAGGAAGTAGATAACCGGATAGCCGCCCAAGGGCGGAGCAATGCGCGGTTTTATTATGCGGACACGATAACGGCGCTGACCGTCCGCCGAAGTGAAGCGCAGATCGCTGAATTGATAATCAGGCGATTTTGAATCGACCAGGGTTGTGCCGATTTTACGTTCCAGATCGGGCCTGGCCTGCGCCAGCATGGGGGAGCCAACGCCGATAATCAGCGCGATAACAAGGGCTAGAAAGCGACGATAAGACAGTGGCATGCTGGATTCTGTTAATCAATAAAAGGGGATATTAGCATTTATGTTGGGAAGCAAAAAACCCGCCATAGGCGGGTTCTTCTAAATAGGGTGCCGAACTCGGACAACCGGTGCTTGCACCGGATTTAACAACGCTTTAGCGTTGGCCCGCAGGGTGAGGCCTCTGGCCGAATAATCGAACGTGTTCGATGAAGAGTCCTACCCCAGAAAAGCAAAAACCCGCCTTTTGGGCGGGTTCTTTAGAATAGTGGTGCCCGGACTCGGAATCGAACCAAGGACACGGGGATTTTCAATCCCCTGCTCTACCGACTGAGCTATCCGGGCAACGGGGCGCATTTAACCCTATTGGCCGGATATCGTCAATCGGTTTCTGTCACAAAGCCGATCGGTTGCTCTATTTTCATGCAGTGGCGGGTAAGGTTCGTGGGGCCTGGAGGAGGGCCGATGTAATAAATATGCAAAGAATCCGTGTATTTATACCGTTTTGGTTTTTCTGGTGTTTGTTTTTATATGTTTTATAACAATGGGTTATGCTTAAATTATTATGTAATTAATAGACATAATAGTTACTTGAACCTCATAAAAAAACATGCAATCATTGCGCAAATTTTAGCACTCTACGTCCCCTAACGGCGTTTCCGCTCATTTAAGTCAGAGGGTTGCAGGCATGACTGGTATGGCTACTCAAGCGCTACTGCGCACCAGACATCTGATGATGCCGCTACTCCGCCGCGATCTTTCCCGAACGTCGTCCTCCATAAACGCCCAGCCCAGCATGCGGTAAGGCAACTTCATGCTCGCTGTTAGGCATTATTAAAAATAGAGCTGTGGCTCTGATTTTACTGATGTCTATCGGACGCTGCCGATACCAGTTCCCGATAGTGGCCTGATAATCTTAAGAGAGTCAGCCGGTCACGCATGCGCTCTATGCTGCCACACCGGACATCAAGTTGCCGGGATAACCTTTGTTATCTCATCACCGTGCCATATGGCACAGCCTCATCCTTAACCGTTTGAGAGTTAGCACTATGAAAGAATTGAAGATAGCCACCAGCGCCAGCCTGGTCGCCGCCATTGAAACGCTGCGCCAGATTGTCCGCGTCGAGCAGACGGATTATACCGACGTTGCGGCATTGGTCGTGTCGGTTGATGACGTCAACGCCGGCATCCTGGCACAGCTTAAAGCCACCGGGTTCGAGATCCCGACCTTTGTGGCGGTGGCCGGAGATGAGCATCTCTCGCCGGACTACCTGCCGTTTATCAGCGGTGTTTTCGCGCTGGACGGTGCCAGCAAGGCGTTTTATATGGCGCAGTTGGAAGCCGCGGCGGATGCTTACGAGCAGGCGCTGCTGCCGCCGTTTTTCAAAACCTTGAAAACCTATGTGGAAATGGAGAACTCGACCTTTGCCTGTCCGGGGCATCAGGGCGGGGAGTTTTTCCGCAAGCATCCGGCGGGCCGCAAGTTTTTCGAGTTTTACGGTGAAACGCTTTTTCGTTCCGACATGTGCAACGCCGACGTTAAATTGGGCGATTTACTGATCCACGAAGGCTCGGCCAAGGACGCCCAAAAGCATGCGGCACGGGTGTTCAACGCCGATAAAACTTATTTTGTGCTCAACGGCACCTCGGCCGCCAACAAGGTGGTAACCAACGCGCTGCTGACCCGTGGTGATCTGGTGCTGTTCGACCGTAACAACCATAAGTCCAACCACCATGGTGCGTTGATCCAGGCCGGAGCGACGCCGGTGTATCTGGAAACCGCGCGCAACCCGTTTGGCTTTATCGGCGGTATCGATTCCCGCTGCTTTGACGAGCGTTATCTGCGCGAACAAATTCGTCAGGTAGCGCCGGAGAAAGCCGAGGCAGCGCGTCCTTTCCGCCTGGCAATCATCCAGCTCGGCACCTACGACGGCACTATTTATAATGCGCGTCAGGTGATCGACACCATTGGCCACCTGTGCGACTACATCCTGTTTGACTCGGCCTGGGTGGGTTACGAAGGGTTTATCCCGATGCTGAAAGAGTGTTCACCTCTGCTGTTGGAGCTGGACGAGCTTGACCCGGGCATCTTTGTTACCCAGTCGGTACACAAGCAGCAGGCCGGCTTCTCGCAAACCTCGCAGATCCACAAGAAAGACGACCATATCAAGGGCCAGAAGCGTCACTGCAACCACAAGCACCTGAACAACGCTTTCATGCTGCACGCCTCTACCAGCCCGTTCTATCCGCTGTTTGCGGCGCTGGACGTCAACGCCAAGATGCATGCCGGGGCCGCCGGTCGCCGTATGTGGATGGACTGCGTGAAGCTTGGCATCGAGACGCGCAAGCAACTGTTGGAACGCTGTTCGCAGCTCAGGCCGTTTGTCCCCCTGCAGATCGCGGGCAAGAACTGGCAGGATTACGACACCGATTTGATCGCCAACGACGCCCGTTTCTTCAATTTTGTGCCGGATGAGAAATGGCACGGTTTTGAAGGTTACGCGCAGGACCAGTATTTGGTCGATCCGTGCAAACTGCTGCTGACCACGCCGGGTATTGATGCCGCCACCGGCCAATACACCGAGTTTGGCGTGCCGGCCACCATTCTGGCCAATTTCCTGCGTGAGAACGGTATCGTGCCGGAGAAGTGTGACCTTAACTCGATCCTGTTCCTGCTGACGCCCGCGGAAAACCCGGCCAAGATGCAACAACTGGTGGATATGCTGGTGCAGTTCGAACGTTACGTGGAAGAGGACGCGCCGCTGAGCCAGGTGCTGCCAACGGTATATCGCAAGAACGAGCAGCGTTATCGTGGCTATACCCTTCGCCAGCTGTGCCAGGAGATGCACGATTTATACGTCAGCTTCGACGTTAAGCAGCTGCAAAAAGAGATGTTCCGTCAGCGTCATTTCCCGCAGGTGATGATGAACCCACAGGACGCCAACGTGGAGTTTATCCGCGACAACGTTGAACTGGTGCCGATCGGGCAGGCCGAAGGGCGCATTGCGGCAGAGGGCGCGTTGCCTTACCCACCGGGCGTGCTATGCGTAGTGCCGGGCGAAGTCTGGGGCGGGGCGGTACAGCGTTATTTCATGGCGCTGGAAGAGGGCATCAACCGGCTGCCGGGCTTCTCGCCGGAGTTGCAGGGCGTTTATATCGAGAAAAAGGATCACGGCTGGAAACGCATTTTCGGCTATATGATCAAGCAATAGAAAATAAGGGCCGGTTTGCACCGGCCCTTATTATTGATAACGCCACCGCAAATTATCTTCTGCGGTAACTCTTCTGGGCGTTGTTCACCTTCACCAGGTAACGGCGAGATTCGCCGGCCGGATGCTTGGTGGTCAGCGTCTGATAGACGTCGCCCGGCTGCATGCCGTTGATGATGCTCACCGCACGGGTCCTGTCGCTAGAGAACACACGCAGCACGCTGCCGGCGCCGCCGTTATAGGCAGTGATAACCGCGTAGCGGCGTGAGGTCGGGTTTTGAATCCCTCCCAAATAGTTGTTCTGCAAAATGGCCAGATAAGCCGTACCGGTATCGATGTTGTTTTCCGGGTCGAACAGGTAACTGCGGCTTGGTTTGCCCCATTTCCCACGCATCTGGAACACATCCTTACCGGCAGTGTGCTGCACCACCTGCATCAGGCCCAACGCATCTGAACCGCTCACCGCATACGGGTTAAAGCTCGATTCGGTCTGCATGATCGCCAGGATCAGCGACTCTTCCACGCCGTATTTCTCCGACGCCTTGCGAACCATCGGCAGGTATTTGTGGGCACGTTTGTCCAGGTGGTTTGGCACCAACTGAATAGTGACCGAGTAAATCACGTGCAGGCCGGAGGTGCGTTTTTGCAGCTTGGTCTGCAACAGATAGTCGGCGAAGTGCGCCGCACGCCATTCCCAACGGATCGGCGCACCTTTGTTATCCAGTACCTGGCCGTACAGGAACGGCTCTTTACTGATCTGGATATCGTTGACGTCGGAATAGAGATCGATGGAACCCGGGTCGTCCCCCATCAGCAAGGTGCTGATTATCGCCTGGCGCAGGTGAGCGGCAGGATCGGTGGTGGCGATGGTTTCAATAGTGATGGCACCAGAATCAAAGTTGATGTGGCTACGGGTTTGATACTGGTCGGTGTATTTAACGTAATCTTTCGGCCCGGCGATCAGAACTTCGTTCAGACCCCAGATATTCTCGATGTTGTGGGCGAACTGACCCATCAGGATTTCGAAGCCGTTGGTGTCTTTGACCCAGGCTTCGTTGACTTCAGTGCTTTTTTTGCCGGAACAGGATATCAGCAGGGGCGCTATCACTAGCAAAGCTAAAATTTTCTTCATCTTAAAGCCGTATACGAGAAGTATTGGAAGGGCCAGCGCCTGGCCCCAACAGCATTATTCGCTTGGTGGCGTATAGCCTTCGATATGGACGTCATGTCCTTCGAACAGGAATTTGATCATTTCCGCTTCCAGCAATTTGCGGTCGTCAACGTTCATCATGTTCAGTTTTTTCTCGTTGATCAGCATGGTTTGTTTTTTCATCCATTCTGCCCAGGCTTCTTTCGAGATCTCGTTATAGATGCGTTTGCCGACTTCCCCTGGATAAAGCTGGAAGTCCTGCCCTTCGGCGTCACGCTGCAGGAAGGTACAAAAAATGGTTCTGCTCATGCTAATTCCTCATCAATGGCGCTATTGCCAATAAACCCGTCATACTTTGAGCTGCAGGTGTGTTGGCTGCCTTTTCTCACCCGAATCACTTACCTCAGTAAGCTCATCGGGACTCGCTCAGTTGCCGCCTTCCTGCAACTCGAATTATTTAGGTTATAAACCCTGTCGGCGCGGGGACTGTTTTGCCAACTGTTGCAACAGGCGGTCAACCGGTGCGGCCAGCCCGACCGATGGCGGCTGCGCTAAGTTATACCAGAGACCGGCGCCCTCATCCATGCTGCTGCCTGCGGCGTCCATTTCCAGCCATATTGGCACGATATCAAGATGGAAATGACTGAAAGTATGACGAAATGCGGTCAGTTGCTCCCGGCGATTGGTTTTCAGACCGCGCTGTTGCAGCCAGAGTTCCATCTCTTCACGTTCGCTGAACTGCGGGAAGCAGAACAGACCGCCCCACAGACCGACGGCGGGGCGCTGCTCCAGCCAGGCGCGTTCGCCGTGCTGCAGCAATAAAAAGTAGGCGGTTTTTTCCGGCAGGGTCTGCTTGGGCTTTTTACCCGGATATTTTGCCCAACTGTGGTGGGCATAGGCGATGCAGCCGAGGCTGAGTGGGCACAGTTCGCATTTCGGCTTGGAGCGGGTGCAGACCATCGCCCCCAGATCCATCATCGCCTGATTGAACTGGCCAACGCCCTTGGCCGGGGTAACGTTTTCGCTGATTTCCCACAGTCGGTTTTCTACCTCTTTCTTGCCCGGCCAGCCTTCGACGGCATAGCAGCGGGCCAGGACGCGTTTTACGTTGCCGTCGAGGATTGGGTAGTGTTGGCCGAGCGCCAGCGACAGCACTGCGCCTGCCGTTGAACGGCCAATACCGGGCAGGGCGTGGATTTCTTCAAAGGTTGTCGGGAACTCACCGCCGTGCTGTGCGACAATAGCCTGCGCCGCCTTATGCAGATTGCGCGCACGGGCGTAGTAGCCCAGGCCGGTCCACAGGTGCAGCACTTCGTCCAGCGGCGCTTCAGCCAGCGCACGCACGTTGGGAAAACGTGCCATAAAGCGCTGGAAGTAAGGGATCACGGTGGCAACCTGAGTTTGTTGCAACATGACCTCAGAGAGCCATACTTGATAGGCGGTCTTATCAAGCTGCCACGGCAGGGTCTTACGGCCGTAACGCTGGTACCAGTCAAGCACCACCTGTGCGAACTGCTGTGCTTGCATCATAAGCTGATTCGATATCCGGCAGAAAATGAAGCGCGATTGCAGCATAGAGTCATGATGCTGTAAACCGGAACTTTCCGACGTCGCACGGCAGGTACATTAGATGAACACTTGCTAAACCAATGTATCTTTGCATAATGCGCGTTTCCCTAATTGGCAGCCAAACAGACAGAAAGCACTATGATTAATGACGTCATCTCCCCGGAATTTGATGAGAACGGCCGCGCGATGCGCCGTATCCGCAGTTTTGTCCGCCGCCAGGGGCGGTTGACCAAAGGCCAACAGCACGCGTTGGACAACTATTGGCCGGTGATGGGCGTGGAGTATCAGGCTGAACCTGTCGATATCGCCGCACTGTTCGGGCGCGACGCGCCGACCGTGCTGGAGATCGGTTTTGGCATGGGCGCCTCGCTGGTGACCATGGCGGGCAATAACCCGCAGCAGAATTTCTTGGGGATAGAAGTCCATTCGCCGGGCGTGGGTGCCTGCCTGGCCGACGCTACCGAAGCGGAACTGAGCAACCTGCGCGTAATGTGTCACGACGCGGTTGAGGTGCTGGAGAATATGATCCCGGACGGCTCGCTGGACATGGTTCAGCTGTTTTTCCCCGATCCGTGGCACAAAGCGCGCCACAACAAACGCCGCATCGTACAGACGCCGTTTGTTGAATTGGTGCGTCGCAAACTGAAAGTCGGCGGCGTCTTCCACATGGCCACCGACTGGCAACCTTATGCAGAACATATGTTAGAGGTTATGAACGGGATCTCAGGCTATCGCAATCTTTCCAGCGATAATGATTATGTGCCGCGTCCGGATTCACGCCCACTGACAAAATTTGAATTACGCGGCCAGCGTCTGGGACATGGCGTTTGGGACTTGATGTTTGAGAGGAAAGAATAATGGCTAAGAACCGCAGTCGTCGTTTACGTAAAAAGTTACACATTGAAGAGTTTCAGGAGCTGGGCTTCTCCGTTGCATGGCGCTTTGCCGAAGGCACCGCGGTTGAAGATATCGACAGCACGCTGGACGCTTTTATCGACGAAGTGATTGAGCCGAATGGCATGGCCTTTGACGGTAGCGGCTACCTGCAGTGGGAAGGCTTGATCTGTCTGCAGACCATCGGTCACTGCACTGACGAGCAACGCGAACTGGTCAAAAAATGGCTGGAAGCGCGTAAACTGACCGACGTTAAGGTCAGCGATCTGTTCGATATCTGGTGGGACTGATTTTCCTGCCTGATAAGCGCGGCCTGGCGTCGCGCTGAATCTATTGATTTAAGGTGCCTTTACGGCACCTTTATTTTGTCCGGAGTGTGACCGCGGTGGTAACAACATTGGATAACGCGTTGCTGGATGAGATCCTGCAACAGGTGCGCCCGCTGATTGGCCAGGGCAAGGTGGCGGACTATATACCGGCGCTGGCGGAAGTGGCGGCCGATCGTTTGGCGATCGCCGTTTGCACCGTCGACGGCGAAATGTTCCAGGCCGGTAACGCCGACGAGCGTTTCTCTATTCAGTCGATCTCCAAGGTGTTGAGCCTGACGCTGGCGCTGACGCGCTACCAGGAGGCGGAGATCTGGCGTCGGGTTGGCAAGGAGCCTTCCGGTCTGCCGTTCAATTCGCTGTTGCAGCTGGAGATGGAGCAGGGCAAACCGCGCAATCCGTTTATCAACCCCGGTGCGCTGGTGGTGTGCGACATGCTGCAAACCCGGCTCAGCGCGCCCAAGCAGCGAATGCTGGAAGTGGTGCGTCAACTGGCCGGTGAAGATGACCTGGCCTATGATTCGCGGGTGGCCCGTTCCGAGTTCGAACACTCCGATCGCAATGCGGCGATAGCCTACCTGATGAAGTCGTTCGGCAATTTCGAAAACGACGTGCTTACCGTGCTGCAAACCTACTTCCACTACTGCGCGCTGCGAATGAGCTGCGTGGAGCTGGCTCGCAGCTTTGTTTATCTGGCCAATCACGGTCGTGATCTTAGCGGACGCGAGGTGATAAGCCCCCTGCAGGCACGCCAGATTAATGCGCTGATGATGACCAGCGGCATGTACGACGGCGCGGGGGAATTTGCCTATCGCGTGGGCATGCCGGGCAAGTCCGGCGTGGGTGGCGGTATTGTCGCTATCGTCCCCGACGAGCTGTCGATCGCCGTCTGGTCGCCGGAACTGGATGCTTCCGGTAACTCATTGGCGGGAACTGCGGCGCTGGAACTGTTGTCTCAACGGATTAGCCGTTCGATTTTTTAGCCCCACCACGGAAGGGCGTCAGGAGAATATATGTTAAAGAAAACCGGGTTAGCCTTACTGCTGTTGACTGCTTCACAGGCCCATGCCGAGTATCAGTGCAGCGTTAAACCCCAGGATGACGTGATTATCAGCCCGCAGAACGTACAGGTGACCGGGGCCAGCGGCAATCTGCAGATTTCACCGGATGGCGATGTAACCCGCAATGGCCAGGCGTTGAGCCTGACAGACAGCCAGCGCCAGAAGGCCTTCAGTTACCAGAGCGCATTGCGCAAAGAGTTGCCGTGGATCGACAACGGCGCTCAGCAACATCTGGAAAAAGCGCGGGTGGCGTTGGACAAGGTGATCGTCAAAGAGTTGGGCAGCGACAGCAACGTGCGTAACCGCCTGACCACGTTGAACGGTCAGCTTAAGCAACAGATGAACCGTATCATTGAGCACCGCAGCGACGGCCTGACCTTCCATCACAAGGCGATTGATCAGGTTGAGCAGGATGGCCGCAATATCGTCCAGCAGAGCATGGGCGGCGTATTGCAGGACAGCCTGAATGAGATGGGCGTCAAGCAGGCAGCTAATAGCGGCGGCAACCCGCTGCAGGCGATCATGGGCAATCTGGGCGGCCTGCAGAAGGCGATTCAGAACGAATGGAATAACCAGGAGCAGGATTTCCAGAACTTCGGCCACGACGTGTGCAACCGCGTTACCGGTCTGGAAACCCAGCGCAAAGATTTGCTTAATGCATTGAAGTAATCTGGCTGGTGGTCGGTTTTGACCTTCTAACTAACATCTGACAGACTGGCTAAACTATAATCAATGGCTAAAAGGATTTTGCATTGATGCCAGTGATATTCCGTTATAAAGGTTATAAATTCTTTTTTTATTCGAATGAAGGAGAGCCGTTGGAACCGGCTCATATTCATGTCAGAGATGCCGTGGCAGAAGCCAAGTTTTGGCTGATACCAGAGGTGCGGGTAGCCCGCAATGATGGGTTTAATGCCAGAGTATTAAAAGAATTAACCGAAGTTGTTGGAGTCCATAAGGGGTTATTTTTGGAGGCCTGGGATGAGTATTTCAGCTAAAAACGTAAACTTCGATGAGACAACGATGTGGGTTGAGTTGAGCGATGCCAGAATTATCGGCGTGCCACTCGCCTGGTTTCCTCGATTGCTGAATGCAACGGACCAAGAGCGCGCCCGCTATGAGCTGAGTGCCCGTGGGATCCATTGGGATGCGTTGGATGAAGATATTTCTGTTGAAGGCTTGCTAAAGGGTAGAGGGGATATTACTCATCGTCCCCACCATGCTGCCTGACGTTTAAAAAAAGCGCTGAAAACTCAGCGCTTTTTTTCATTCATCCGCCAGGAACAACTCCAGTAGCGAATTAAGGAACAGTTTGCCTTTCTCGGTGATCTGCCAATACTCCGGCGTTTCTACCAGATAACGTTTCGCCAGCGCTTCGTCCAGCGCTGCACGGATCGCGCTTTCATCCAGCCCGGTGTAGTTGACGAATTCAGCACGCGGTGCGGCTTCCAGCAGGCGGAAGCGGTTCATAAAGAATTCGAACGGCCGGTCCGTCGCCGTCACCTCATGCTGCTTGTCCATATACTTGCCCTGCATAAAACCACGCGGATGCTTGGTTTTCGCGGTGCGCAGAATGCGGCCGTCGCTGAAGGTTAACTTGCCGTGCGCGCCGCAGCCAATCCCCAGATAGTCGCCAAAGCGCCAGTAGTTGAGGTTATGTTGGCACTGATAGCCCGGTTTGGCGTAGGCCGAAGTTTCATACTGCTGATAGCCGGCGGCGCTCAGCAATTCATGGCCCCGCTCGAAAATGTCCCACAGCGCGTCGTCGTCCGGTAGCACCGGCGGGCGTGAACTGAAAAGCGTATTGGGCTCGATAGTCAGTTGATACCACGACAGATGCGGTGGATTGAGGGCAATGGCCTGGCGCAGATCGTCCAGCGCCTCTTCCAGCGACTGGTCCGGCAGGCCGTGCATCAGATCCAGGTTAAAACTGCGCAAACCCAGGCCGGTAGCCAGGTGAGCTGCGCGTTTGGCCTCTTCCGGGCCGTGAATGCGACCCAGACGAGTCAATTTCTCGGCGCTGAAGCTCTGCACGCCGATAGAAATGCGGTTCACACCGGCGCGCTGATAGCCGCTGAAGCGATCGGCCTCCACGGTACCCGGGTTGGCCTCCATGGTGATCTCGGCGCCGTCAATCACCGGAATGCGTGCCCGCACGCCGTCCAGCAGCGATTGCATCGCTTCGGCACTCAACAGGCTGGGGGTGCCGCCGCCGATAAAAATGGTGCTGATTTCGCGACCACTGACCAGCGGCAGATCGGCATCCAGATCCGCCAGCAGGTGATCGACGTATTCCTGATGCGGGACTTCGCCCTTCAACGCATGCGAGTTGAAGTCGCAGTACGGGCATTTCTGCACGCACCACGGAATGTGAATGTACAAACTCAGCGGGGGCAACTTAAGCATTGCGCATCGCTTCCAGCATCAGCTTCAGGGCTTTACCACGGTGTGATACGGCGCGCTTTTCGTCACGGCTCAGCTCGGCAGCGGTGCGGCCCAGCTCCGGAACGTAGAAGATAGGATCATAGCCAAAACCGCCTTCACCGGCGGCGGTATCGGTGATTTCACCGGCCCAGCTGCCGTGGAACACCAGCGGCGTCGGATCTTCCGCGTGGCGCATATACACCAGCACGCAGTGGAACTGTGCGCCGCGGCTGCCCTTGGGCACGTCTTTCAGCGCAACCAGCAGCTTGTCGAGGTTTTGCTGGTCAGAGGCGTCTACACCCGCGTAACGTGCAGAATAGATGCCTGGCGCGCCGCCCAGCGCATCAACCGCCAGACCCGAGTCGTCGGCGATCGCCGGCAGACCGGTGATTTGCGCCGCATGGCGGGCTTTCAGAATGGCATTTTCGATAAACGTCAGGCCGGTTTCCTCGGCGGACTCCACGCCCAATTCTGTTTGTGCGACCACGTTCAGGCCGAAATCGGCCAACAGGTCGGCGAGTTCGCGCACTTTACCCGGGTTACCGGTGGCAAGAACGACTTTTTGCATGATGACTACCTTGAAATTTATTCGATTAGCGCCGCGACCACGGCGGGGATCTGTTGCGGATTAACGATGCGTAACTGTTTATGCCGCCCCAGCTCGCCTTTCTCTATGGTGACGTTGCTTTTCGCCACTTTGAACTGCTTGGCGAGAAACTTGATCAGATGAGCGTTGGCCTGGCCGTCTACCGGCGGGGCGGTAATGGCGACTTTAAGTTCGTCGCCATGCAAACCGACAATCTGGTCGCGGCTGGCTTTCGGCTGAATATATAGCCTGATTGCCAGCCCGTCCAGCACGGGGGTGACTGCACTCACAGCAGGAACCAGATCTCACCGAACAGATCCATACCCAGGTAGTTGATCAGATACAGGATCAGGATCACTACCATCGCTGAAAAATCAATGCCGCCCATTGCCGGAAGAATACGGCGGATTGGCGCCATCAACGGTTCGGTCAGTTGATACATCAACTGATCAATCGGGCTGCGGCCCTGACTTATCCAGCTCATCAGCGCGCGGATAATCATCACCCAGAAGATCAGATAACCGGCCGACTTTACCAGAGAGATCAAGCCAAACAGCAGGTTATACGGGCTGAGTGATATCGCGCCGCCCTGAATCAGCAGCAACAGCGGGTACTTGATGGTCATCAGCAGGAAAGCCAACAGCAGGGATGCGCTGTCAATAGGTCCCATTGACGGGATAATACGGCGCAGCGGGCCAATCACCGGCTGGGTGATCTTCACGATAAACTGCGCGAATGGGTTGTAAAAGTCAGCGCGTGTCCACTGCATCCAGATGCGCAGCAGCAGTACCATGACGTAAAGATCAATAACGGTTTTGACCAAAAAAGTCAGCGTTAGCATGAAGTCGTCCTTCTCCTTAACTCTCGATTATTTAAAATGATTTTTCCATTTCCTGCGCACGGGAAACTGCTGCCTGCATGGCTTTGGCCACGGTTGCCGGCAGCTGTTGCTCGTTGAATACCCGCAGCGCCTCGGCGGTGGTGCCGCCTTTGGACGTTACCTGCTCACGCAAGGTCGACAACGGCGTCTCCGGGTTGGCTTCCACCAGCGCAGCGGCGCCGGAAGCCGCTTGTTGCACCAGCGCACGGGCAGTCTGGCTGTCGAAGCCCATACGTTCGGCTTCCTGCTGCATGGCTTCCATAAACAGGAAGAAATAGGCCGGGGCACTGCCCGCAGCGGCGATCACGCTGTTGATGCCGTTTTCGTCATCCACCCAACATACCTTGCCGACTGACGCCATCAAATCACTGGTGTAGTCACGGTCCTGTTGGCTGACCTGCTGCGGCGCATACAGGCCACTCATGCCTTTACCCACCAGCGATGGCGTGTTTGGCATAATGCGTACGATATTCAGATTGTCGGCCAGCAGCTGGTAAAAACGGCTGACCTGAATGCCTGCGGCGATCGACAGCACCAGTTTGCCGCTGAAATCGATCTGATCGCGCAACGGCTGGCAAACATCTGCCATCATCTGTGGCTTCACCGCCAGTACGATGACGTCGGCCTCGCGTGCGCAGGCAAGATTATCGCCGCTGCTAACGATGCCGTAGTCGGCAGCCAGCGCATCGCGGTTTTTAGCTGAAGGCGCGCAGACGCTGATGGATTTGGCCGGGTAACCGCCCGCCACCAGGCCGGCGATGATTGCGCGGGCCATGTTGCCGGCGCCAATGAAGGTAATCTTACGGTGTTGCATTAAAATTCCTCGTCAGTATGTCAGGACTGCGAATAATCTCGCGCGCCAAAAATGGCGGTACCGATACGAACCAGAGTGCTGCCTGCGGCAATGGCCGCCGTCATGTCATCGGTCATGCCCATCGACAGCGTGTCCACCTGTGGATAATGCTGTTGCAGCGCCAGGAAGGCGTCGTGCATCTGGCGGAATACCGCCAATTGGCTCTGGTAGTCTTCTTGCGGAGCCGGAATCGCCATCAGCCCGCGTAACCGAACGTTCGGCAAGGCGACAACCGCTTCTGCCAGCGCCGGCAGTTCAGCCAGTACAATGCCAGATTTACTCTGTTCATCGCTGATATTTATTTGGATCAGAACGTTAAGCGGCGGCATGTCTGCCGGGCGCTGGTCGCTTAACCGCTGGGCGATACGCAGCCGATCGACGGTATGGCACCAGGCAAAGTGCTCTGCCACCAGCCGGCTCTTATTGGATTGCAAAGGGCCGATAAAGTGCCAATCCAGCGTTGCTCCTTCCGGCAGCGCGGCAAAATGCTGAACCTTATCCACGCCTTCCTGTACATAGTTTTCCCCGAAGGTCCGCTGGCCTGCCGCGATAGCTTCTGCGATCGCCGCCACAGGTTTGGTTTTACTCACTGCAAGCAGCGTCACTTCTTCTGGAGCGCGAGCGCAGCCTTGAGCGGCCGCGGCAATGCGGTTTCTGACATCCTGCAGATTCTGTTGGATAGTGCTCATCATTGACCCAGGAGATTGATATGGATATCGGTGAATTCGTGGCCCTTAGTGTAAAGCATAATGCTTCCGATCTGCACCTTTGTACGGGGCATCAGCCGATGTTGCGCATCGATGGCGAATTACAGCCGCTGGCAGGTGCGGAAAAACTGACCGAGACCAAGATGCATCGCTTGTGCAACGCGCTGCTGCAACCCCAGCAACGGCAGCAATTGCAACAGCAGGGGCAGCTTGATCTGGCGCTGACGCTTGCGGGCGATATTCGGCTGCGCGCTAATTTCTTTCTGCAAAGCCTCGGGGTTTCGCTTGCCTTGAGGCTGATTGCCGGCGAGTGCCCGACGCTGGCGGCGTTGGCAGCACCAGACATCATTCCGGCCCTGGTGCGCAGGGAAGATGGCCTGATTTTGGTGACCGGCGCGACCGGCAGCGGTAAATCCACCACCTTGGCGGCAATGATTGACGACATCAATCAGCACCAGCGGCGGCATATCCTTACGCTGGAGGATCCGATCGAATTTATTCACCGCAGTCGACACTCTTTAATTCAGCAGCGCGAATTGGGCCGCGACAGCCACAGCTTTGACGACGCATTACGTGCTGCCCTGCGTGAAGATCCAGACGTCATCTTGCTGGGGGAGCTGCGTGACACCACAACCATCAGGCTGGCGCTTACCGCTGCGGAAACCGGCCATCTGGTACTGGCGACGCTGCATACCCGTAGCGCGACGCAGGCGGTCGATCGGCTGGTGGATGTTTTCCCGGCGGAAGAAAAGCCCTACGTGCGTGCACAGTTGGCCGGTAGCCTGCAGGCGGTGATTGCACAGAAACTGTTGAGTCGGCCCGGGGGCGGCAGGGTGGCGATTTTTGAGGTGCTGACGGCGACGGCGGCGGTCAGCAGCATGATCCGCGAGGGCAAAACCCATCAGCTTGCCAGCGTGCTGCAAACCGGTGGGCAGTCCGGCATGCAGACCTTTGAGCAAGGTCTGCAACAGCGGATCTGTGCGGGATTACTGGGCGGCGCGGAGGGGACTTTGCCAAGGGATTAACCCAATTGCCGTTCAAACCAGCTTTCCAGGATTACCACCGCCGAGGCGGAATCCACGCTGCCCTTGTCCAGCGCGCGGAAGCCGCCGCGATCAAACAGGTTGGCGCGGGCTTCGACGGTACTGAGACGCTCATCATGCAGCGCGATCTGCACGCCAAAGCGGCCGTGTAGGCGGTTGGCGAACTTGCGCGCTTGCTCGGTGACCGGCTGTTCGGTGCCGTCCATGTTCAGCGGCAAACCGACTACCACCAGATCCGGTTGCCACTCTTTCAGCAACTTCTCGATCTTCTGCCAGTCCGGCGAGCCGTCCTGCGCTTTGAAAGCCGCCAGCGCACGGGCGCTGCCGGTTAGCTCCTGGCCAATGGCCGCGCCGATGCTTTTGGTGCCGAAGTCGAAGGCGATAATCGTGCGGTTGGTCATCAGGCGTGTCCTGCGTGGTTGGCAATGCTGCGGATATCAATGCCAAGGCGATTGGCGGCCTCGCGCCAGCGGCTGGCGATCGGCGTATGGAACAGAATGTCGGTGTCGGCTTCGATGGTCAGCCAGGCGTTTTCCAACACTTCCTGTTCGAGTTGGCCTTTTTCCCAGCCGGCATAGCCGAGCGCGACCAGTACGTCCTCCGGCTGTTCCGGCGTGCCCAAGGTTTCCAGTACGTCTTTCGAGGTGGTGATCATGGTATCCGGCGAGATCTGGATACTGGAGCCGAAACCTTTGCACGGCGTATGCAGGATAAAACCGCGATCGTCAGCCAGCGGGCCGCCGGCAAACACCGGTTTATCCAGACTGATGGCCGGATCGCGCGCCTGTGGCATGATCTTCAGTTTGCTCAGCACTGTTTCCACCGTGAACTGTTCCACCGGTTTATTGATCACCAGGCCCATGGCGCCGTCTTCATTGTGCTCGCAGACATAAATCACCGAGCGTTTGAAGCGAGGATCCTGAAGTGATGGCATAGCGATAAGAAAATGGTGTTGTAAATTCATGGTGTTATTTAAGGTATTTGATTGGTGAGAAGTTAAACAGCCGCCAGTATGCGGCTATCCCCATCGCCTTTCAAGCCGCGACTCGGTTGACGCGGGCTGACAGCGTCATTCAGGGAGGTCGGGAAGGCGGGCGACGCAAGTCACCCGCATTTCGATTACTTCGCTGCCAGACGCTTCTCGATTGCATCCATCAGCATACCGGTGATGGAAACCGGGAAGGCCGCTTCTATTTCACGCGCGCAGGTCGGGCTGGTGACGTTGATTTCAGTCAGGCGATCGCCAATCACGTCCAGGCCCACAAAGATCAGCCCTTTTTCTTTCAGCGTCGGGGCTACCGCACGCGCAATTTTCCAGTCGCTTTCGCTCAGTGGACGCGCTTCACCACGGCCGCCGGCCGCCAGGTTGCCACGGGTCTCGCCCTGCGCCGGGATGCGCGCCAGGCAGTAAGGTACTGGCTCACCGTCAACCACCAGAATGCGCTTATCGCCCTCCTTGATTGCCGGCAAGAAGTTCTGCGCCATGCAGAAACGGCTGCCGTGCTCGGTCAGGGTTTCGATAATCACCGACAGGTTAGGGTCGTCCTGCTTCACGCGGAAGATAGACGCGCCGCCCATGCCGTCCAGCGGTTTGAGAATAATGTCGCCGTGCTGCTGGTGGAATTTGCGGATGTGCGCCGCGCTGCGGCTGACCAGGGTGTCCGGCGTCAGTTCCGGGAACCAGGCGGTAAACAGCTTTTCGTTGCAGTCACGCAGGCTCTGCGGCTTGTTAACTACCAGCGTGCCTTTGACCTCTGCGCGTTCCAGAATATAGGTCGCGTAGATGTATTCAGTATCGAAAGGGGGATCTTTACGCATCAGGATCACGTCCAGATCATGCAGCGCCAGATCCTGCTCGCTGCCAAAGCTGAACCAGCTCTCTTTATCTTCCTTCACGCTCAGCAGCCGAGTGCGGGCGCGGCCGTCACCGGCGTGCAGATAGAGATCGTCCATCTCCATGTAGTGCAGTTCCCAGCCACGGCGCTGCGCTTCGAGCAGCATGGCGAAGCTGGTGTCTTTCTTGATGTTGATGGAGGCGATAGGGTCCATCACGATGCCGAGCTTAATCATCTTTTCTCCTTTAACCCAGATCGCCGAAACGTACCTGCAAAGCGGTAATTGCGGTGAGCGCTGTGGTTTCTGTACGCAGAACGCGTGGCCCAAGCAGGATATCAGTAAATCCGTGGCCTGTGGTCATCGCAATTTCGTCGGCGGATAAACCGCCTTCCGGCCCAATCAGCAGGCGGACATGTTCCACCGGCAGCGGCAGGGTATTGATACTGTGGTTGGCGCGTGGGTGCAGGTTGAGTTTCAGGCTGCCATCTTGCTCGGCGCACCAGTCTTCCAGTTTCATCGCCTCGCGAATTTCCGGAATACGGTTACGGCCACATTGTTCGCAGGCGGCGATGGCGATCTTCTGCCATTGCTGGATTTTTTTCGCCAGACGCTCGCCGTCCAACTTCACACCGCAGCGCTCGGAAAACAGCGGAGTAATGACATTGACCCCGAGCTCGATGGATTTCTGAATGGTGAATTCCATCTTCTCACCGCGAGAAATCACCTGGCCCAGATGTAGATTGAGTGGCGATTCACGGTCTTCCGGTTGGCCGGCGGCTAGCCGCACCAGCACGTTTTTTTTGTCGACCTGGGTGATCTCGGCGTCAAATACCTGGTTGCTGCCGTCGAAGAGCTGCAGTGCCTGGCCGGCGCTCATTCGCAGTACACGCCCGATGTGGTTGGCGGCGTCTTCGCTCAGTGCGATTTCTGCATGGTCGATTAACGGCTGCGGGTGATAAATACGGGGTATACGCATTGAATATTCGATCCTGACTAATATGCAGTCATCAGTGCTGCAGCTTGAAAAAAAAGAGTATATACCCAAAGTAATTGAAGCTGCAGCAAGGCGGCAAGTGAGTGCATCCCGATGAGCTTACTTAAGTAAGTGATTCGGGGGCGCTCACGCAGTCAACACCGCTGCAGTTTTAAGTACGAAGGGGATTTAGCCCTTTCGTTGCTGGCAAGCCTGTTGAATATAGAGGTTATGGTTGCCCTGTACCTTAGCGATGCGTGCCTCCCGCAGGCATTCCCATTGGCTGACCGGATACTGACGGTTCCACACCTCGAAAAGCTGGGTCTGTTGGCGGGAAAGCCGCAGTTGATAGCGATCGCGCATATAAAAATAGGTGCGGGCGATCGCACCGCGAGCGCGTGCGGGCGGTTCGGCCTGCTTATTTTTAAAGTCCACTTTCATTGGGCACTGGCCATACTGACCTTCGCCGCCTTTCCATTGGCTGTACATGAAGTTATTGCGGTCGCCGTTCACTTCGCCAATCGCCGGCTGCAGGTTGTGCAGGTCGGTTTCGATTTGGCGGTAGCTCGCGTCTTTGTTGCAGTTTTTGCGGCCACCCTGTTGCCAGCACTGCAATTGGTGGCCGAACTGCCAGGCCGGTACCACATGTTCCCATTCGATACGCTGTGCGCGTTGGGCGTTCTTGCGTGGTTGATAGCCGCAACTGTTTAAATCTGGGATGCCTTTCTTGCCCTGCCAGGTGATCTGGCAGCCGCAGTAGAAAGAACCGGGCGCGTCTTGGTTGATTTTGGCCGCTGCCGCCTTGGCCTGAGAAAAATTATTGATGCCGTGCGCCTGTGTGGCGCCGGTGGTGAAAATAACCGTAAACAAAATTTTGCGAAGCATATTCCAAAACTGCTCAAAATTGGAAAGGCAGGCAGGGTAGCGGAAGTCAACGGCAGTGGCAAACGACGGGCGTTAACCCCGTGACTTTTCAAGCCAGCGCCGGAGTCTGGCTGTAACTTGGGACGTAGGGAGCAGAGGTTGGATTTTTCGCTTAAACAGGCTCACCGGCGATAAATTTCAATTTTTCGCCGCACTGACGGCAGCGGTATTCGCTTTCTCCGCGAAGCACCCGATTATGCCGACGTACGGTGAGCTGATGCTGTTGGCAACGACAGAGGTAGGGGAAGGTTTTGCTTTGCACCGAGGCAATTTCAAACTGGTGGGTGCGGCTGGCCGGTACCTGCAACACGCTTTCCATCATCCAGCGCCATTCGCGTCCATGTGGGGCCACGCGGCCAAACTGGCGGAAGACTAACAGGTGCGCCAGTTCGTGCGGCACCACTTCGTCGATAAACGGCTGTTGGTTTTCCATCAGCAAAACCGGATTCAGCCGAATTTCCCAGGCTTGCAGCCAGGCGGTACCCGCACTGGTTCCGCGTTGCTGGTAAACGACTTTGGGTTCCGGAAACTCGACGGAAAAATGCTGACGCGCCAGCAGCAGTTTTTCACGCAGGCAGCGCATCACCGCCTGTTGCAGCGCTATGGGGATTCTTACTTTGTTCATTGCGGCTAGCTTAAGCAATGGCGCGACGGCTGGCAATAAGACGAAAAACTAATTCTCATCCCGCCTGCCGGGCCGGTTTTTCATTGCCTTGATAACCCGATCGACGCTGATGGATTGTAATCAATGTGTTAACTGCGGGATAATAAACCGTACATGCTGAGTCTGTACCCGCAGCGCTCACAGAAAAGATTGAAAAGCATCCCGAGAAAATACCTTTCTAACGCAGGGGTTATTATGCGATTTAGCGCAATAACCGACTGATTAAAAATACGTAAGGTGTGGGAAGTTTTTTGACGCGGCCTGCCCCGAGCTGGCTGAGTAAGTGTGAATTTAACGCAGCTGATGTTGCAAGTGAGAGATCAATGTCGAATAAACCGTTCCATTATCAAGATCCGTTCCCGCTGAAGAAAGACGATACCGAATACTATCTGTTAAGCCGCGATCACGTTTCCGTGAGCGAATTTGAAGGCCAGGAAGTTCTGAAAGTAGCCCCTGAAGCGTTAACCCTCCTTGCCCAGCACGCGTTTCATGACGCCTCATTTATGCTGCGCCCGGCGCACCAGCAGCAGGTTGCCGATATTCTCAAGGATCCGGACGCCAGCGAAAACGACAAATACGTTGCGCTGCAATTTTTGCGTAACTCAGAAATCGCCGCCAAAGGTATTTTGCCGACCTGTCAGGACACCGGTACCGCCATTATCGTCGGTAAAAAGGGCCAGCGCGTCTGGACCGGTGGCGGCGACGAAGAAGCGTTGTCACGCGGGGTGTACAACACCTTTATCGAAGACAACCTGCGCTATTCGCAAAACGCCGCGCTGGATATGTATAAAGAGGTCAACACCGGCAGCAACCTGCCGGCGCAGATCGACCTCTACAGCGTCGACGGTGAAGAATACAAATTCCTGTGTATTGCTAAAGGCGGCGGTTCTGCCAACAAAACCTACCTTTATCAGGAAACCAAAGCGTTGCTGTCTCCGGGCAAGCTGAAGGATTATCTGGTCGAGAAAATGCGTACGCTGGGCACCGCGGCTTGCCCGCCGTACCACGTGGCGTTCGTTATCGGCGGCACCTCGGCGGAAGCAACCCTGAAAACCGTAAAACTGGCCTCGACCAAGTACTATGACGGCCTGCCGACCGAAGGCAATGAGCACGGTCAGGCATTCCGCGACGTGGCGCTGGAAGAAGAGTTGCTGAAAGAAGCGCAGAACCTGGGATTGGGCGCGCAGTTTGGCGGTAAATACTTTGCGCATGACGTTCGCGTGGTGCGTCTGCCGCGCCATGGCGCATCCTGCCCGGTCGGAATGGGGGTTTCCTGCTCCGCTGACCGTAACATTAAAGGCAAGATCAACCGTGACGGCATCTGGCTGGAGAAGCTGGAGCATAATCCTGGCAAATTTATCCCGCAGGAGCTGCGTCAGGCCGGTGAGGGCGAGGCAATCAAGATTGACCTTAACCGCCCGATGGCCGAGATCCTCAAGCAGCTGTCGCAATACCCGGTATCCACCCGCCTGTCCTTGAGCGGCACCATCATCGTGGGCCGCGACATTGCGCATGCCAAGCTGAAAGAGCGTCTGGACAGAGGGGAAGGTCTGCCGCAATACGTTAAGGATCATCCGATTTATTACGCAGGCCCGGCCAAAACGCCTGACGGCTACGCTTCCGGTTCACTGGGGCCAACCACTGCCGGGCGCATGGATTCTTACGTCGACCTGCTGCAGTCTCATGGCGGCAGCATGATCATGCTGGCGAAAGGTAACCGCAGCCAGCAGGTGACCGACGCCTGCCACAAGCACGGCGGCTTCTACCTCGGCAGCATCGGTGGCCCGGCGGCGGTACTGGCGCAGCAGAGCATCAAGAGCCTGACCTGCGTCGAATACCCGGAACTGGGTATGGAAGCGATCTGGAAAATCGAAGTGGAAGATTTCCCGGCGTTTATTCTGGTGGATGATAAAGGCAATGACTTCTTCCAGAAGATCCAGTCTGGCCAGTGTTCTCGCTGCGTGAAGTAACCGCCGAAAGGATTTGCCGCCCACAGTGGGGCGGCAAATTTCAGGTTTTATCAACCCCTGTGTAAATTACTGTAGCCCGCTGGACGCGATGTTTTAACCTGTATACCCTACGCGCAAAGCACTAATACGCGCATAAAGGCATATTTGGAACAGAAGGTTCGGCAAACTCATGGAAACGCAGGAAAGTCATATCAGGGAATTGCTGGTCTGGATTGAAGACAACCTAACCAATCCCTTGTCATTGGATATCGTTTCTGCCAAATCAGGCTACTCGAAATGGTATCTGCAGCGAATGTTCAAAAAGCAGACCAGTTTGTCGCTGGCTTCCTATATTCGCGCGCGCCGCTTGTACCTCGCCGCTTTCGCCTTGCGTTATACGCAAAAAAGCATTCTTGATATTTCTATTGAATATCAATTCGATAACCAACAAACCTTTTCTCGCTGCTTCAAAAAGCACTTTGCCGAATCTCCCAGTGTTTATCGCCATGCGCGTAAACAGGACTTCAGCCATCTGGTTCGCTCGCTGTCGGTGAATCAGCCGGGGGATATCAAGGTCGATCGCGTCAAGGTCGCCAAGGGGCAGTATGCTATCCGAGGGAAGAGTTACCCTTACCATCTGGACATTACCGATCTGGATAAGTCGCACCTTCCCATCCGCAGCAAAATCAAAGAGACGTTCTATGCTCTGCTGGGTGAGCGCCCGGCATTGACCTATTCGTTGGCCCAGTTTGTGCCGGATGGGGAACGAGTGCGGGTGGATTATACCCTGGGCGTTGCGGCAGACTGCCCGGTCAGTGACGGTGCCGGGCTTGAAGCGCTGCCGGATATCTCCGGTGATTTTTGTCGTTTTTGCTATGCCGGCAAGCCGGTGGCCCTGAACGATCATATCGTGCAGATGTACACTCAGGTCTTGCCGCAACTTGGCCTGGCTCGCCGGGAAGGGCCTGACCTGACGATGTTCAACTATTCGCTAAATGAGCGGGAGGAGCTGCATCTTGAGCTCCAACACCTGGTGCCGGTGACTCCCCTTGACTGAGCGGGGTGGCAGAGCGGTTCTTTTGCTGCACGATATCTGCCATCACCGCCAGCGCGATTTCAGCCGGGGTCTTGCTGCCGAGCGGTAAGCCAATCGGGGCATGAATTCGCTCCAGCTCTTGTGGACTGAATTCGGCAATCTGCTGCAGGCGTTGGCGGCGACGCGCGCTGTTGCGCAACGATCCCATGGCGCCGATATAAAACGCCGGGGTATGGATAGCCTCCATTAGCGTCAGATCGTCCATGCGGGGATCGTGCGTCAGCGCGACAATCGCAGTATTGGCGTGACAGCCGCCGTCTTCAATAAACTTGGCAGGAAACTGACGCAGTAGCGTCACGTTGGATCTCAGCTGCGGGGCGAAATTTTCCAGCGCCTCCGGACGGTTCTCGCACACTAACACTTCAAACCCCAGCGAACTGGCGAAATCGGCGCAGTACAATGCCACGCTGGAAAGACCGGCGATCAGCAAACGCGGGGCTGCGGCAATATGCAGGGTAATTTGCGGGCCGCGGCGTTCCACCTGGGTCGCACTGGCGAAATCGGTCAACGTCAGGCTGCCGCAGGCATCCGGCAAAGTGAGGCGTTTGACCAGCGCATGGTGTCCGTTTAACGCGCCGGCGAGGGTTGTCAGGTAATCGATGCTCTCGTCGCCCGCCGGCAAATACTCAATCAGCACCTCCAGCACGCCGCCGCAGGGCAGCGCTACGTTGGGCTCCAGACCGCCCTCACCGTAACGAATGACCTGGCTGGCAGCCTGATACTCCCCGGCCGCCAGGCGCCGCAGAAAGTCTTCTTCCACGCATCCCCCGGACAGCGAGCCGCAATAATGTCCGTCCTGCGTGGCGGCCAACAGCGCCCCCGGCGATCGCGGCGAGGAGCCGTAAGTGCTCAGCACGGTGCACAGCCACACCGGTTGTTGTTTCAGCCAGTTTATCGCCTGGCTGACCACGGTGATATCGAGATGTTGCATAGATGAGTTACTCGCTGGCCGGTAGCTGCGACGGAAGATCTATATCCTGCACGACAGTGGGTTGATCAAGATAAAGCCAGTGTACCGCCTGCTCTTTAAGCAGATCGCGTGCACCATTATCGCCACGTAATTGGCTCAGTTGTTTGCGCAATAGAGCGGAAAACCCAACCGGGTGACCCGGCTGTTGTTCAAAACGGGGACGGACAATGGCGTGGTGCTGCAACGCGCTGGCTACCTGCTGGAAAACCGCCGGGGTAACGAACGGCATATCCGCCAAATGAACCAACCAGCCTTGCCAGTGCGGCGTGGCGTTAACGCCGGCGGCAATGGAATCGCCAAGGCCGACGCTGGCCAGCAGCGTGACCGGAACCTGATAGGCGGCGCAAATCTGTTGAACCTGGCGGTTGTCTGGCCGGGTGACCACCCATAGGGGCAGGCCGGAAGCCAACGCTTGACGCAGCGTTTGTTCAAATAGCGAACGTTGGCGGCCTGTGGCATCCGCAAACTCGGCATTTAATTTATTGCCTGCGCCACCGGCCTGAGAGAAGCGTTCTCCACGTCCGGCAGCGGCGATCACTATGCCTGTTGTCATCTTATCCGCCCGAATTTGCGCAACTTCTAATTACCTTACTAAAAATATGTGTTGTTGAGATGTGTTTTTATTGAAAATCGCATGTTAATCATCACATAATTTTGGTTATAAGCATATGCTTATGACGTCTACGGCAAGGTCGTCAGCGTTTGCGCAACACCACCGCTGAACACAAAACTACAATAAAGATGCAAAGGACTTTTTATGAGCAATTTCAACCCGTCGCGGCGTCGCTTTATCAAAAGCGCCGTGATAGCGGGGGTCTCCGTGTACCTCGCGCCCCTGTACAGCCGTGCCTATGCCGCGCTGTTTGAGCAGAAGATCCTCCAGTCCCCGAACTGGGATGCCCACGAGAAACGTATACGCTTTCGTATCGATGGCCGTGCCAAGGTCATGGGGCAGAAGGTCTTTGCCCGTGATATTCGCGCGGTGGATATGCCGCACTGGCCACAGCAGCAGGCGCACGCCTTTATTTTGCGCGTCACTCAAGCAGACAAGCTGTTCGAAGGTATCGATCTCTCATTGCTGGGCGACGACCTGCAGCCCGATCGGCTGGTAACCGCCGAGGATTTGGCGCGCGACGGTCTAGCCTTCCCGGCATTTTACGGCGACGACATGCTGCTGCCGATTGGCAAAACCCCGGCTTACCTGGGCCAGGCGGTGGCAATCCTGATTTATCACGATTTTGCCCGTTTCCGCTTTGCCAAAGACAAGCTGAAATTCCGCGAAGGCACGATTAAATACGGGGCGCAAACCGGTCCGCTGCAGCGCGACCCTTGGGGCACTTTCCGCTATGTGCGGGTGGGGGGAGACAAGCCGTTCGATGACGACCGTTTTTCCAGCCTGAAGGATACCCCGATTTTCCCGGTTTCGATGAAGAAACACCTGCCGGTCTGGCCGGAAGGACGCGAAGGCGGCAAGCTGGATCAGGAAGGCATGTATTACGCCGGCATGATTGCCGATGAGTTGAAAACGCCGCCGGATGAGTGGCTGGTGATGTCACGCCGCTATACCACGCAGTCCGTCGACACCTCCGCGCTGGAGCCGGACAACGCCAACGGCTGGTTCGATGCCGAGACGCAAACGCTGCATCTGGTGGTGCCGACTCAATCGCCGCAGGAAGTGGCCGATGAAATGCCGCGCATGCTGGCAAAACGCAATCCGCCGGTTAAACAGCTGATTCTGCACCCATGCTACACCGTCGGTTACGGCTCGAAAGATCACTTTAATTTCCCGTATTACGGCGCGGTGGCGGCGATGTACGGCGACGGGCACCCGGTTCGGCTGGCCAACGACCGTTTCGAACAGTTCCAGACTGCGCTGAAACGCCATGCCTTCGACATGAATTACCGCATTGCGGTAAACCGCCAAACCGGCGTGCTGCAGTCATTCCATGGTGAGATGACGGCAGACGGCGGTGGCCGCAGCAACTTTACGCCTTCGGTGGTGATGGTGGCGGCGACCGCGGCGCAGTCGATTTATTACTTCCCGAAAAGCGATTTGTCTGCGGTGGGGCTGGCTTCGCGCGCTATCGACGCAGGGTCGGCACGGGGTTACGGCACGCTGCAAAGTATGGCCGCCACCGAGATGATGGTCGATGAGCTGGCTGCCGAACTGAAGATTGACCCGATTGAATTCCGTTTGCGCAACGTACTGAAGTCCGGCATGAAAAATACGCAGGGGGCCATTCCTGCCGGGGCTATTCGCGCCGATGAAGTGCTGGAGAAGGCGGCGAAGCATGAGATGTGGCTGCAACGCGCCAAGCGCAAGGCGGAGTTTGAAAGCCAGCATCCGGGCAAACGCTATGGCGTAGGCTTTGGCTGCGTGCAAAAAGACTTCGGTACCGGTGCCGAAACTTCATTCGCCCGCGTCGAGCTGGGAGAAGACGGGCGCATTATGCTGCATCACAGCGGTGCCGAGATGGGCACCGGCATGTCGACCTCACAATCGGTGTTGTGCGCACAGTGGCTGGGCAAACCGGCAGACGAGGCTCACTTCTCGGTGACCGACTGGTCTGTGCTGCCGATGGTCACCAGTGGCGATCCCTACGTTATGTCGCAGGCCGATCAGGATCGGTTGCAAACCAATCCGGCCTGGACGCCAAGCTACTGCTCACCTTCCAGCGCCAGCAACTCGGCGTATTACTTCTCGCACAGTACGCGCGAAGCGGCGCGGCTGATATTCGATCATGGCCTGTGGCCGGCAGCGATGGCCATTTGGCAATCCGGCCCCGGTGGCGGCCAGGCGGCACCTTTAGTGGTGCGCCGAGAGGATGCGCGTTGGGTGGAGGGGGGATTGACCGCTGCCGGTATGGAGGTGTTGAGCCTGGAGCGGCTGGCAAAACAACTTTACCAGATGGGCGGGATCGCAGGCGCGGCGGTGCACGTATTCAACCGCTGGCAGTGGGCGGAAGCGGACTTTACCCTGAGCGGCAATAGCGAACGCCTGCCGATTGATGGCCTGGCTGTGCGCAACGCCGGTGGCGAGTTCAAAACGCTGCCACGTAATCAGGTCTATTATCCCCCGACTCAACGCAATAACGCGGCGGTGACCTATTACAGTGCCGTCGGAACCCTGGCGGAAGTGGCGGTGGATATCGCCACCGGCCAGGTAGAACTGCTGAATCACCATTCGATCATGGAGTGCGGCAACCTGATTGTGCCGGAACTGGTTTCCGGCCAGTTGCAGGGCGGGTTGGCGATGGGAATTGGTCATGCACTGCACGAATATTTACCGCTGTACGAAGACGGGCCCGGTAACGGTACCTGGAACTTTAACCGTTACCACCTGCCACGCGCCAGCGATGTGGCGGTCTGGAAGCAGACCGATGACATCCTGCCCGCGTTGTCGGAAACCGATCCGCCCAAAGGCATGGCCGAAGTGGTGATGATCCCGGTGGTCGCGGCCCTGGTCAACGCCATCGCCGACGCCACTGGCCACCGTTTCCGTGATTTGCCCGTTCGTGCAGAAAATATTCGTGAGGTATTACAATGAGCATCAAAACCCAGCCGATTTCCCTGACCATCAACGAAAAGCAATACGGCCCGATCGACGTACCTGAAGGGCTGATGATGATCGATTTCCTGCACGAGTATCTCGACCTGACCGGATCGCGTCTTGGCTGCGGGCAGGGTATCTGCCACGCCTGCGTAGCAATTGTCGATCACCCAAGCGGTACCAGCGAAGAGGTGCGTACCTGTATCACCGGCGCGCACTTCTTCAGCGGCAAAAAAGTCCGCACCGTAGAGGGGCATGCCAAGGTGGACGCGCAGGGCGAAGTGGTGGAGTTGTCACCTATCCAGCAGGCGTTTCTGGAGCATTACAGCTTCCAGTGCGGCTACTGCACACCGGGCTTTGTCAATGCCGCCACCATTTTTGTGGAAAAACTCAAGCGTGAACCCATTGCCCGTGAGCAACTGGAAAGCGCCATTGAGCAGGCGCTGGACAGCCATATCTGCCGCTGTACCGGCTATGTTCGTTACTATGAAGCGGTTCGCGACGTGGTGCTCAAAACCCCGGGCCTGCTGAAGGAGACGGCGCAATGAAAAAACGTCTCGCACTGTTGATCCTGCTGGTGGTCATCATCGTCATCGCCGTGCTGTGGTGGCGTGAAAACCGCCGTTACGATGGCCCGGTGCAGCAGGTAACCGCCAGCACGGAACAGGTTGCCCGCGGTCGCTATCTGGCGCAGGCCGCCGACTGTGCCGCCTGCCATACCGCCAGCGGCGGCGCGCCCTTGGCCGGGGGCTATCCGCTGGAGACGCCGTTCGGCACTATCTATGGCAGTAACCTGACGCCTTCGGCCGATCATGGCATTGGCCGCTGGACCAAAGACGATTTCTTCCTGGCGCTGACTCAGGGTGTGGCACCGGGCGGGCGTCATCTGTACCCGGCGATGCCTTATACTTCGTATAAAGGTATTTCACGCCAGGATGCCGATGACATCTACGCCTATCTGATGACCCGACCGGCGGTGGATGTTGCCATTCCTGAAAACGACATGCCGTTCCCGTTTAATCAACGCATGGCGCTGATCGGTTGGAACCTGCTGTTCCGCAGCCAGGCGCCGTTGCCAGCCAGTTCACAAGGCAATTCGGCGCAGTGGCAACGCGGCCGTTACCTGGCGGATACGCTGGGTCACTGCGGGGAATGCCATACGCCACGCGGCATGCTGGGGCAGATGAATCTTGGCAAGCCGATGCAGGGGGGCGATTTGGGGCGCTTTATGGCACCGGACATCACGCCGCACGGATTGGCCCAGCGCGGCTGGACGCCGGATGACCTCAACCGTTTCCTGGCAACCGGGATGGCACCTCAGGGATCTGCGTTCAGTGAGATGCACATGGTGGTGGATCTCAGCACCCGTCATCTGACGCCGGAAGACCATCAAGCACTGGCGACCTATCTGATGGGTGAACAGCCGCCGGCCGCAGTGCCGGTTAAAATCGGCCAGGGCAGCGATGCCGGGCGTATCAGCTATCTGGATCAGTGCTCCGGCTGCCATGCACGGGAAGGTGAGGGCAAACCACACGTAGCGGTGGCGATGCGCGATAACGCCACGCTGCGCCAACCGGATGCCAAGAATCTGATTGTTTCGGTGCTGGACGGTTTACCGGCGCAGCAATTCCCCAACGGCGAAAGTATGCAGAGCATGCCGGCCTTTGGCGAACGTCTGGACGATGCGCAAGTGGCGGAGCTGGTGAACTATCTGCGCGTAACCTGGGGGGGCTTGCCGGCGGATATCACCGCCGAGCAGGTGAAGGCCCTGCGCAAGAAATAGCCTAAGTCAGGCTAAAAAAATGGCCCGCAGTTTTACACTGCGGGCCATTTTGTTTTTGGCGTGAACTAGCTGCGGCTGGTTGCGCTCATTGCACGCTGGCTACGTTGCTTGACGATATAGCCAATGGCCAAAATTGCCACCCAAACCGGGATCAGCAACACCGAGATTTGAATGCCCGGCGTCAGATACATGATCACCAGGATACCGGCCATAAACACCAGGCACAGGTAGTTGCTGAACGGATACCAGAAGGCCTTGAACTTCGGCTCTACGCCTTCGCGGTTCTTGGCTGCGCGGAACTTCAGGTGCGCCAGGCTGATCATCGCCCAGTTGATCACCAGCGCCGAGACCACCAGCGCCATCAGTAATTCGAATGCGCGACCGGGGATCAGGTAGTTAATCAGTACGCAGAACGCCGTGGCCGTGGCGGAGACGGCGATAGCGATGACCGGTACGCCGCGTCCGTCCACCTTCAGCAGGCTCTTCGGACCGTTGCCTTGCTTCGCCAGGCCGTACAGCATGCGGCTGTTGCAGTAAACGCAGCTGTTGTACACCGACAGGGCGGCGGTCAACACCACGATGTTCAGCACGGTTGCTACCAGGTTGCTGTTCAGCGCGTGGAAGATCAGCACGAACGGGCTGCCGCCTTCCACCACTTTGCCCCAAGGGTACAGCGACAGCAAAATGGTCAGTGAGCCGATATAGAACAGCAGGATGCGGTAGATCACCTGGTTGGTGGCTTTGGGAATGCTTTTCTGCGGGTTGTCGGCCTCCGCGGCGGTAATACCCACCAGCTCGAGCCCACCAAACGAGAACATGATCACCGCCATTGCCATTACCAGCCCCATGACGCCGTTCGGGAAGAACCCACCCTGTGCCCACAGGTTGGTTACGGTGGCTTCCGGGCCGCCCAGGCCGCTGAGCAGCAGGTAGGCACCGAACACGATCATGCCGATAATCGCCACGACTTTGATGATGGCAAACCAGAATTCCATCTCGCCGTAGACCTTAACATTCGCCAGGTTGATGGCGTTGATGGCCAGGAAGAACACCGCCGCCGATACCCAGGTTGGGATCTCCGGCCACCAGTACTGCACATAGATACCGACCGCGGTCAGTTCCGCCATCGCCACCAATACATACAGCACCCAGTAGTTCCAGCCGGAAGCAAAGCCGGCAAAATTGCCCCAGTATTTATAGGCGAAGTGGCTAAACGAACCGGCGACCGGCTCTTCCACTACCATTTCACCCAGTTGGCGCATGATCAGAAATGCGATAAAGCCGCCAATGGCATAGCCGAGAATGACCGAAGGACCGGCCATTTTTATTGTTTGCGCGATCCCGAGAAATAGCCCGGTACCAATAGCGCCCCCTAGAGCAATAAGCTGAATATGGCGGTTTTTCAGGCCGCGCTTCAGCTGGTCGCCATGCTGTTGACCATCCATCAATGAAACCCTCTGTCGTTGCAGAATTACTCACATGCTGTAAAGCAGTGGTTACGATGTGTGTTTTATTTTATTTACGGCGTTATATCTATTAATTCCACGGAGCCGCTACCGTTTGGCAAAGAATAATGTTATGCGCGTCAGTTTGCACCTGCTTTATAGGGTGAGTGATTAAGATTTCAGCAGTTTAGGAAACAAAATGCGGGTTGTGTGACGGCAGGGGGGATTCAGTGCATGAAATAAGCAGCAAATCACATAATGCGCAAAAATAATTTAGCGCTGGTCGCTTTGGTTCGGCGAAATATTGACCGGTTGAGCGCACCTTATGCGCTGCAAATAGCTATTCGTTAAAGCTTAATAAACATGCAATAAAATCCTGCCTTTGATGCTTCAGTCTGCCTGACGGCAGGTTTCGCAAAAGTTAAATCAAAAACCTACCTCGTAAATGGTATTACCAAGCGTGCGTTAGCGGTTTGCAGCAGCTCTGGTATTGAGGTGTTAAAATGTGCGGGTAACCTGATTTCGATCAAGGCCCATATGGACAGGAGGTGAATACTTTGTTACTTTACCGTCACGTTTTTGAAATTGGTATTACCAATTGACTCCGCGCCATTCGCAGAGAAGAATTCACCCATGGCCTACAGCAAAATCCGCCAACCCAAGTTGTCAGATGTTATCGAGCAGCAGCTCGAACACCTGATCCTCGAGGGAACACTGCGTCCAGGCGAAAAACTGCCACCGGAGCGCGAGCTGGCGAAACAATTTGATGTTTCCCGTCCTTCTCTGAGAGAGGCCATCCAGCGCCTGGAAGCCAAAGGGCTGCTCCTGCGCCGTCAGGGCGGTGGTACCTTTGTGCAAACTAATCTGTGGCAGAGCTTCAGCGATCCTCTGGCTGAACTGTTGGCCGACCACCCTGAATCACAATTCGATCTGTTGGAAACCCGTCATGCCCTCGAAGGTATTGCTGCCTATTACGCGGCGTTGCGCGGCACCGACGAAGATCTGGCGCGCATCCGCGATTGCCACATTGTGATCCAGCAGGCCCAGGAAAGCGGCGATCTCGACGCCGAAGCCGATGCGGTCATGCAGTATCAAATCGCCGTGACCGAAGCTGCCCACAACGTTGTGTTACTTCACCTGCTACGCTGCATGGGGCCGATGCTGGAACAGAACGTACGTCAGAACTTTGAATTGCTCTACTCGCGCCGTGAGATGTTGGCAAAGGTGAGCAGCCACCGCGCCGGAATTTTTGAGGCGATTGTGGCACGCGAGCCGGAAAAGGCCCGTGAAGCCTCGCACCGCCATTTGGCGTTTATCGAGGAAATCTTGCTGGATCTCAGCCGGGAGCATACTCGGCGCGAGAGATCGCTACGGCGTCTCCAGCAACGCAAGGATTAAGAGCGTTCTCTTCAGGGCACACCAGCCTGCGGAGCTTTCGTTCGAAGTGCTTAGTTAAGCATTTAAGCGGCAACTAAACTGATGGGCCTGTCTTCGTGTGTTTTGCCTCAGAACACAGGAAGACAGGCTCCAAAACAAACCATTAGACAGATAAGGAATACCACCATGTCAGAACGTTTAAACAATGACGTGGATCCGATCGAAACCCGCGACTGGCTGCAGGCGATCGAATCGGTCATCCGTGAAGAGGGTGTTGAGCGAGCTCAGTTTCTGATTGATCAGGTATTGGGTGAAGCCCGTAAAGGCGGTGTTAGCGTTGCAGCCGGTGCTGCGGCTCACAACTACGTCAACACCATCGCGGTGGAAGACGAACCTGCTTACCCTGGTAACCTGGATCTTGAGCGTCGTATCCGCAGCGCTATCCGCTGGAACGCGGTAATGACCGTGCTGCGCGCTTCCAAGAAAGATCTGGACCTGGGCGGCCACATGGCTTCCTTCCAATCTTCCGCGACCTTCTATGAAGTCTGCTTCAACCACTTCTTCCGTGCACGCAACGAGCAAGACGGCGGCGATCTGGTTTACTTCCAGGGCCACATCTCTCCGGGCGTTTACGCACGTGCCTTCCTTGAAGGCCGCTTGACCGAAGACCAAATGAACAACTTCCGTCAGGAAGTTCACGGTAAAGGCCTGTCTTCTTACCCGCATCCTAAACTGATGCCTGAATTCTGGCAGTTCCCGACCGTTTCCATGGGCCTGGGCCCAATCAGCGCCATCTACCAGGCGAAGTTCCTGAAATATCTGGAACACCGTGGCCTGAAGAACACCTCTGCTCAAACCGTTTACGCCTTCCTGGGCGACGGTGAGATGGATGAGCCGGAATCCAAAGGTGCGATCACCATCGCTACCCGTGAGAAGCTGGACAACCTGGTGTTCGTCATCAACTGCAACCTGCAACGTCTGGACGGCCCAGTCACCGGTAACGGCAAGATCATCAATGAACTGGAAGGTATCTTCTCCGGCGCAGGCTGGCAGGTACTGAAAGTGATTTGGGGTGGTCGTTGGGACGAACTGCTGCGTAAAGACACCAGCGGCAAGCTGATCCAGCTGATGAACGAAACCCTGGACGGCGACTACCAGACCTTCAAATCCAAAGACGGCGCTTACGTACGTGAGCACTTCTTCGGCCGCTTCCCGGAAACCGCCGCTCTGGTCAAAGACATGACCGACGACGAAATCTGGGCGCTGAACCGCGGTGGTCACGATCCGAAGAAAGTCTTCGCTGCACTGAAAAAAGCGCAGGACACCCAAGGCAAACCAACCGTTATCCTGGCCCATACCATTAAAGGTTACGGCATGGGTGAAACCGCGGAAGGTAAAAACATCGCTCACCAGGTGAAGAAAATGAACATGGAAGGGGTTCACCACTTCCGCGATCGTTTCAATGTGCCAGTTGCCGATGCCGACATCGAAAAACTGCCGTACATCACCTTCGAGAAAGACTCTGAAGAGTACAAATACCTGCACGAACGCCGTCAGGCGCTGAAAGGTTATGTACCGACCCGTCTGCCAGCCTTCACCCAGAAGCTGGAAATGCCGGCTCTGGAAGACTTCAGCTCACTGCTGGAAGAGCAGAACAAAGAAATCTCCACCACCATCGCCTTCGTGCGTGCCCTGAACGTGATGCTGAAGAACAAGTCGATCAAAGATCGTCTGGTTCCAATCATCGCTGACGAAGCGCGTACCTTCGGTATGGAAGGTCTGTTCCGTCAGATCGGTATCTACAGCCCGAACGGTCAGCAATATACCCCGCAGGACCGTGAGCAGGTTGCTTACTACAAAGAAGACGAAAAAGGTCAGATCCTGCAGGAAGGCATCAACGAACTGGGCGCAGCATCTTCATGGCTGGCCGCAGCGACTTCCTACAGCACCAACGATCTGCCGATGATTCCGTTCTACATCTACTACTCGATGTTCGGTTTCCAGCGTATCGGTGACCTGTGCTGGGCAGCAGGCGACCAACAGGCGCGCGGCTTCCTGATCGGCGGTACTTCAGGCCGTACCACCCTGAACGGTGAAGGTCTGCAGCACGAAGACGGCCACAGCCACATTCAGTCTCTGACTATCCCTAACTGTATCTCTTACGATCCAGCTTATGCATACGAAGTGGCAGTGATCATGCATGACGGTCTGGTCCGCATGTACGGCGACGCGCAAGAAAACGTCTACTACTACATCACCACGCTGAACGAAAACTACCACATGCCGGCCATGCCGCAGGGCGCAGAAGAAGGTATCCGCAAAGGTATCTACAAGCTGGACACTCTGGCAGGCAGCAAAGGCAAGGTTCAGTTGCTGGGTTCAGGTTCTATCCTGCGTCACGTACGTGAAGCGGCGAAGATCCTGGCAGACGATTACGGCGTGGGTTCTGACATCTACAGCGTGACTTCCTTCACTGAACTGGCGCGTGATGGCCAGGACTGCGAGCGTTGGAACATGCTGCACCCAACCGAAACTCCACGTGTACCGTACATTGCTCAGGTGATGAACGATGCGCCGGCGGTTGCGTCTACCGACTACATGAAGCTGTTTGCAGAACAGGTTCGTACTTACGTTCCAGCCAGCGACTATCGCGTTCTGGGTACTGACGGCTTCGGTCGTTCAGACAGCCGCGAAAACCTGCGCCACCACTTTGAAGTTGACGCTTCTTACGTTGTGGTTGCTGCACTGGGTGAACTGGCTAAACGCGGTGAAATTGAAGCTTCTGTGGTAGCTGATGCGATTAAGAAATTCGACATCAACCCAGAAAAAGTTAACCCGCGTCTGGCATAAGAGGTACAGAAGAAATGTCTATCGAAATCAAAGTACCGGACATCGGTGCAGACGAAGTGGAAATCACCGAGATTCTGGTGAAAGTGGGCGATAAAGTTGAAGCTGAACAATCGCTGATCACCGTTGAAGGTGACAAAGCTTCCATGGAAGTCCCTTCCCCGCAGGCGGGTGTGGTTAAAGAGATCAAAGTTGCCGTCGGTGATAAAACCGAAACCGGCAAACTGCTGATGATCTTTGAAGCGGAAGGGGCGGCTCAGGCCGCACCTGCTGCCAAAGCTGAAGAAAAACCGGCTGCAGCACCCGCTGCTCCGGCTGCCGCGGCTGCCAAAGACGTTGCCGTTCCGGACATCGGTGCCGACGAAGTAGAAGTGACCGAGATCCTGGTGAAAGTGGGCGACAAGGTGGAAGCCGAGCAGTCCCTGATCACCGTTGAAGGCGACAAGGCTTCCATGGAAGTCCCTGCACCGTTCGCAGGCACCGTGAAAGAGATCAAAATCGGCACTGGCGACAAAGTCACCACCGGTTCTCTGATCATGGTATTCGAAGTGGCTGGCGCAGCTTCTGCTGCCGCTCCGGCTGCGACTGAAACGCCTGCTGCTCCAGCGGCACCGGCTGCCTCTGCGGCCAAAGACGTTGCCGTACCGGATATCGGTGGCGATGAAGTAGAAGTGACCGAAGTGATGGTGAAAGTGGGCGACAAAGTTGCCGCTGAGCAGTCACTGATCACCGTTGAAGGTGACAAGGCTTCTATGGAAGTGCCGGCACCGTTCGCAGGTACCGTGAAAGAAATCAAAATCAGCGCCGGCGATAAAGTGAAAACCGGCTCCCTGATCATGGTGTTCGAAGTTGAAGGCGCTGCACCAGCGGCTGCTCCTGCTCAAAAAGCAGAAGCAGCGCCGGCACCGGCTGCCAGCGCGGCACCAGCCAAACAGGCTGCTCCAGCTGCCAAAGGTGAGTTCGCCGAGAACGACGCTTATGTGCATGCCACTCCGGTCATCCGCCGCCTGGCGCGTGAGTTCGGCGTAAACCTGGCGAAAGTGAAAGGCACCGGTCGTAAAGGCCGCATCCTGCGCGAAGACGTTCAGACTTACGTGAAAGACGCGGTCAAACGTGCAGAAGCGGCGCCAGCTGCTGCTGCCGGTGGCGGTCTGCCAGGCATGCTGCCATGGCCGAAAGTGGACTTCAGCAAGTTCGGTGAGATCGAAGAAGTTGAACTGGGCCGCATCCAGAAAATCTCGGGTGCCAACCTGAGCCGTAACTGGGTGATGATCCCGCACGTGACTCACTTCGACAAAACCGACATCACCGATCTGGAAGCTTTCCGCAAGCAGCAGAACGAAGAAGCGGCCAAGCGTAAGCTGGATGTGAAGTTCACCCCGGTGGTGTTCATCATGAAAGCCGTTGCTGCCGCTCTGGAGCAGATGCCGCGTTTCAACAGCTCTCTGTCCGAAGATGGTCAGAAGCTGACGCTGAAAAAGTACATCAACGTCGGTGTTGCGGTTGATACGCCAAACGGCCTGGTGGTTCCGGTATTCAAAGATGTGAACAAGAAGAGCATCACTGAACTGTCCCGTGAGCTGATGGCTATCTCCAAAAAAGCGCGTGACGGTAAACTGACCGCCGGCGAAATGCAGGGTGGCTGTTTCACCATCTCCAGCCTGGGCGGTATCGGGACAACTCACTTCGCACCGATTGTGAACGCGCCGGAAGTGGCTATCCTGGGTGTCTCCAAGTCTGCTATGGAGCCAGTCTGGAACGGTAAAGAGTTCGTGCCGCGCCTGATGATGCCAATGTCGCTCTCCTTCGACCACCGTGTTATCGATGGTGCAGATGGTGCGCGCTTTATTACCATCATCAACAACATGCTGGCTGATATCCGCCGTATGGTGATGTAATGAAAAAAGGGCGCAGCATGCTGCGCCCTTATCGCTTCTGTAGCAGTTTTGTCGGTTTTTGCACGACTCGACAAAATTGTTGAGACACGGGTCACTCGAACACGCTTTGCAGATTATTAACAATTCTGTAAACTGCTCGCGGTGTAAGCGTCCCGGTGGATGAAGGGCGTTATGAGATCGATTAGCAATAAAAATGACGTCTGACCCGCCGGACAATCAATTAAGAGGTCATGATGAGTACTGAAATTAAAACTCAGGTCGTGGTACTTGGGGCGGGCCCGGCAGGTTACTCTGCTGCCTTTCGTTGCGCTGACTTAGGTCTTGAAACCGTTCTGGTTGAACGTTATTCCACGCTGGGCGGTGTTTGCCTGAACGTGGGATGTATCCCTTCCAAAGCACTGCTGCACGTAGCCAAAGTGATCGAAGAAGCCAAGGCGCTGGCCGAGCACGGCATCGTTTTCGGCGAGCCGAAAACTGACATCGACAAAGTGCGCGTCTGGAAAGAAAAAGTCATCAATCAGCTGACCGGCGGTCTGGCTGGCATGGCTAAAGGCCGTAAAGTGAAAGTGGTTAACGGCCTGGGCAAGTTCACCGGCGCTAACACCCTGGTTGTTGAAGGCGAAAATGGTCCAACCACCATCAACTTCGACAATGCCATCATCGCTGCAGGTTCTCGTCCGATCCAACTGCCATTCATTCCTCATGAAGATCCACGCGTGTGGGACTCTACCGATGCACTGGAACTGAAAACTGTCCCAGAGCGTCTGCTGGTTATGGGCGGCGGTATCATCGGCCTGGAAATGGGCACCGTATACCATGCGCTGGGTTCACAGATCGACGTTGTCGAAATGTTTGACCAGGTGATCCCGGCGGCTGACAAAGACGTGGTGAAAGTCTTCACCAAGCGTATCAGCAAGCAGTTCAACCTGATGCTGGAAACCAAAGTGACCGCGGTAGAAGCCAAAGAAGACGGCATCTATGTCACTATGGAAGGCAAAAAAGCGCCTGCAGAACCACAGCGTTATGACGCGGTGCTGGTGGCTATCGGCCGCGTGCCGAACGGTAAGCTGCTTGAAGCGGGTAAAGCCGGTGTGGAAGTTGACGAGCGTGGCTTCATCAACGTCGACAAACAGCTGCGTACCAACGTGCCGCACATCTTCGCTATCGGCGACATCGTCGGTCAACCGATGCTGGCGCACAAAGGCGTGCATGAAGGCCACGTTGCCGCTGAAGTTATTGCCGGCATGAAGCACTACTTCGACCCGAAAGTGATCCCATCGATCGCTTACACCGAGCCGGAAGTTGCCTGGGTGGGTCTGACCGAGAAAGAAGCGAAAGAAAAAGGCATCAGCTACGAAACTTCCACCTTCCCGTGGGCAGCTTCTGGCCGTGCTATCGCTTCCGACTGCGCAGACGGCATGACCAAACTGATTTTCGACAAAGAAACTCACCGTATCATCGGTGGCGCGATTGTCGGCACCAACGGTGGCGAGCTGTTGGGTGAAATCGGTCTGGCTATCGAGATGGGTTGCGACGCAGAAGACATCGCGCTGACTATCCATGCTCACCCAACCCTGCACGAATCCGTAGGCTTGGCGGCAGAGATCTTTGAAGGCAGCATCACCGATCTGCCTAACCCGAAAGCCAAGAAGAAGTAATTCTGCTGGTTTGAAAGGTGAATAAGCGGCTCCTGAAAAGGGGCCGTTTTTTTATGCGCGGCATCCAGGTAAAAGGCCGCTCGATGAGCGGCCAGTAGCTTACTTGTTCTGGAATATCACGTTGAACGTGAGGCTGTTGCCGTTAACCGACCAACCGCCTTTGCTCACGCCAAACGCCGATCCCAGTACAATGAGCAGGATAAACATGGAACTCCCTTTCATTGCGCGATCCTTGTGGAACCACGACCACCGCGACTTCACCGGAAAAATCCCGGCGGAACAAGCGCTTTGTGGCGCCTGTATCGCAGTTGTTGCAGCACTGTTCTCAAGCCCGATGACCGACTGCTAAACCGGCAGAACAGACCCGGCTAAATATTACGTTGAAATGAATTTTCAGACATTCTTTTTGTTGATTTTTTAATCATCGTTGCGCACAATGTCCCTGCTTTGTGGCGCTTGTATCGTTCTTAACGATGTAAGAAATCCGTGAGGTGCCTGCTAACACCGAACGGAACAACAGAACCGCCTTAATGGCGGTTTTTTTGTGCCTTCCGCTCTCAAATTTTACTATTCGCGACTAATAGCCATTGTAAGTGAGTGGGTATTATGTTGTGCTCGTCAGGCTGATGTATGTTGGGAACGGAACCTCTCTGTAGCCCCGTCGGGCCTGTGTCGCAGCCGATTACACTGCGCTCAACGATTCAGCAAAGATTTAATGTTGCTTTTATGTGAACGAATTAACAACCAATTCAAATCCTGATATGCTGGCTGAGCGGAACCGGGCACTGTACTTACAGTCCAGGACATCGACAGCAGTGCCCCGTCAGGATCAATGGCATCAACACCGTGCGCTAAACCCGGTTTGAATAGAGAACGCCAGGCACAATAAATGACAATGAGAGCGAGGAGAATGTCGTGCTAGAAGAATACCGTAAGCACGTAGCCGAGCGTGCTGCAGAGGGCATCGTCCCTAAGCCGTTAGACGCCACCCAAATGGCAGCGCTGGTTGAATCATTAAAGAATCCGCCAAAAGGCGAAGAAGAATTCCTGTTAGACCTGCTGATTAACCGTGTGCCACCGGGCGTCGACGAAGCCGCCTATGTAAAAGCCGGTTTCCTGGCAGCCATCGCCAAAGGCGAAGCGACCTCCCCCCTGATTACCCCCGAGAAAGCCGTAGAGCTGTTAGGCACCATGCAAGGTGGCTATAACATTCATCCGCTGATCGACGCGCTGGATAACGAAAAATTGGCTGCGATTGCCGCCAAAGCGCTGTCCCATACGCTGCTGATGTTCGACAACTTCTACGACGTGGAAGAAAAAGCCAAAGCGGGTAACCCGCACGCCAAGCAGATTATGCAGTCCTGGGCCGATGCCGAGTGGTATCTGTCTCGTCCGCAACTGGCGGAAAAAATCACCGTTACCGTATTCAAAGTCACCGGTGAAACCAACACCGATGACCTGTCGCCGGCACCGGATGCCTGGTCACGCCCGGATATCCCACTGCACGCCCTGGCGATGCTGAAAAACGAACGTGAAGGCATAGTGCCGGATCAGCCGGGCAGCGTTGGGCCTATCAAGCAAATCGAACTGCTGAACAAGAAAGGTTTCCCGCTGGCTTACGTCGGTGACGTTGTCGGCACCGGTTCTTCTCGTAAATCCGCCACCAACTCGGTGCTGTGGTTTATGGGCGACGATATCCCTTACGTGCCTAACAAGCGCGGTGGCGGTGTAGTGCTGGGCGGTAAAATCGCACCTATCTTCTTCAACACCATGGAAGATGCCGGTGCATTGCCGATTGAAGTGGACGTCAATGACCTGAACATGGGCGACGTGATCGACATTTACCCGTACAAGGGTGAAGTGCGTAACCACGAAACCGATGAGCTGATTGCCAACTTCGAACTGAAGACCGACGTACTGCTCGACGAAGTGCGTGCCGGTGGCCGTATTCCGCTGATCATCGGTCGTGGCCTGACTACCAAAGCGCGTGAAGCGCTGGGCCTGCCGCACAGCGACGTGTTCCGCATTGCCAAAGAAGTGGCTGTCAGCAGCAAAGGCTTCTCCCTGGCGCAGAAAATGGTTGGCCGCGCCTGTGGCGTTGCCGGCGTGCGCCCGGGCGAATACTGCGAGCCCAAGATGACCTCTGTCGGTTCACAGGACACTACCGGCCCGATGACCCGTGACGAGCTGAAAGATCTGGCTTGCCTGGGCTTCTCCGCCGATCTGGTGATGCAGTCGTTCTGTCACACCGCTGCGTACCCGAAACCGGTTGACGTGACGACCCACCACACGCTGCCGGACTTCATCATGAACCGTGGCGGCGTGTCGCTGCGTCCGGGTGATGGCGTTATTCACTCCTGGCTGAACCGTATGCTGCTGCCGGATACCGTAGGCACCGGCGGTGACTCCCACACCCGTTTCCCAATCGGTATCTCCTTCCCAGCGGGTTCCGGCCTGGTTGCCTTTGCCGCCGCTACCGGTGTGATGCCGCTGGATATGCCAGAGTCTGTCCTGGTGCGCTTCAAAGGCAAGATGCAGCCTGGCATTACTCTGCGTGACCTGGTACACGCAATCCCTTACTACGCCATCCAGCAGGGCCTGCTGACCGTAGAGAAGAAGGGCAAGAAGAACATCTTCTCCGGCCGCATTCTGGAGATCGAAGGCTTGCCGGATCTGAAAGTCGAGCAGGCATTCGAACTGACTGACGCTTCGGCCGAACGTTCCGCTGCCGGCTGTACCATCAAGCTGGATAAGGCACCGATTGAAGAGTATCTGAACTCTAACATCGTGCTGCTCAAGTGGATGATCTCCGAAGGCTACGGCGACCGTCGTACCCTGGAGCGTCGTATTCAGGGCATGCAAAAATGGCTGGCGGATCCGCAACTGCTGGAAGGCGATGCGGATGCAGAATACGCTGCGGTGATCGACATCGATCTGGCAGAGATCACTCAGCCAATCCTGTGTGCACCAAACGATCCGGATGACGCGCGTCTGTTGTCCGACGTGGCCAACAGCAAGATCGATGAAGTGTTTATCGGTTCCTGCATGACCAACATCGGCCACTTCCGCGCGGCCGGCAAGCTGCTGGATCAGCACAAAGGCCAGTTGCCGACCCGTCTGTGGGTGGCTCCGCCAACCAAGATGGATGCGGCTCAGTTGACCGAAGAAGGCTACTACAGCGTATTTGGCAAGAGCGGTGCACGTATCGAGATCCCGGGTTGTTCACTGTGCATGGGCAACCAGGCGCGCGTGGCCGACGGCGCGACGGTGGTTTCCACCTCGACCCGTAACTTCCCGAACCGTCTGGGGACCGGTGCCAACGTGTATCTGGCTTCTGCAGAGCTGGCGGCGGTGGCTTCGCTGCTGGGTCGTCTGCCAACACCGGACGAGTACCAGACGTACATGGCACAGGTCGATAAGTCAGCGGCGGATACCTACCGTTATCTGAACTTTGACCAACTGGGTCAGTACACGGAAAAAGCCGACGGCGTGATCTTCCAAACCGCTGTTTAAGTCGCTATATTGCGCAACTGTTTAACGGGAGGCCTTGGCCTCCCGTTTTATTTTTCTCAGTTGCCAACTTTGCGAGCGCTCACTGAGTTAGTCATGAATTAATGTTTACACTAAGAGAAAGGGCTCAGGAGGGCGTGCTATGGATTACGAATTTCTGCGTGACGTTACCGGTCAGGTGGTGGTCAGATTTTCGATGGGGCATGAGGCGATTGGCCACTGGATCAACGAAGAACTCAAAGGCGACTTCAACCTGCTCGATCGCATCGAAGCCGGTGCGGCGCAAGTGAAGGGCAGCGAGCGTCAATGGCAGCTGGAAGGTCATGAATACACGTTGCTGATGGACGGGGAGGAAGTGATGATCCGCGCTAACCTGCTGGAGTTCGAGGGCGACGAGATGGAGGAGGGGATGAATTACTATGACGAAGAAAGCCTCTCATTCTGCGGCGTCGAAGACTTTTTGCAGGTATTGAAGGCCTACCGTTCTTTTATGCTGAAATACTGAACGTAAGGGCGCGGCGTGCCGCGCCCGATACAGATTACAGATGCGGAATATTGCGGCCGTAATAGATTTCCTGCATCTCTTTCCACAGCAGATCGGTAATCTCTTTACGCTCGGCTTCGCTCAGCGCGTCCGGTTTGGCGTTAAACAGGTAGTGCTTCAGATCGAAATCCTTCAGCAACATCTTGGTATGGAAGATGTTTTCCTGATAAACATTCACGTCCATCATGTGGTACAGCGCCTTCATATCATCAGACATAAAGTTCTGGATCGAGTTGATCTCATGATCGATGTAATGCTTCAAGCCGTTTACGTCGCGGGTAAAACCGCGCACGCGGTAATCCATGGTGACGATGTCAGATTCCAACTGGTGGATCAGATAATTCAACGCTTTAAGCGGTGAAATCACGCCGCAGGTGGACACTTCGATATCGGCGCGGAAGGTGCAAAGACCGCCTTCCGGATGGCTCTCCGGATAGGTATGAACGCAGATGTGGCTCTTGTCCAGATGTGCGACTACCGTCTTTGACAGTGGGCCCGGGTGTTCTGAAGTATCGACATCGTCCGGGTCGACCGGCTCTTCGCTGACCAGAATGGTGACGCTGGCGCCCTGAGGCTCGTAGTCCTGACGTGCGATGTTGAGAATATTGGCGCCAATGATCGAGCAGGTCTCGCTGAGGATCTCGGTCAGGCGGTTGGCGTTGTATTGTTCGTCAATGTAGGCGATATAGCCAGCGCGGTCGTCCGCGGTTTTGGCGTAACAAATATCGTAAATACAAAAACTCAGGCTTTTGGTCAGGTTGTTGAAGCCGTGCAGTTTTAGCTTATGCAATTTGGTTCACCTCCTTTATCTTCTCGCTTAACGTGAAACGTTCAGTGCGTCGAGCAAATACTGCGGCAGTGCAAAGCTGCCCGCGTGAATTGCCGGGTTATAATAACGACAGTTTAAGCCGCTTTGATGAAAGCGATGTTGCAGCGTTGGCAAGTCGAGCTGACGCAGTGCCGGGTTTTGGCTGGCCCAGGCGAAAGTCATAATGCCGCCGTAATAAGTCGGGATCGCCGCCTGGTAGAAACTGACGTCCTTGAAGTATTGGCTCAGCTTGGTGTGGCTATTGACCGCTTCGTCTTGCTGCAGGAAGCACACGCCGTTCTGCGCAACAAAAATGCCGCCCTCGTTCAGGCAGCGTGCACAGCCTTCGTAGAATGCCGAGGTGAACAGGCTTTCGCCGGGGCCGATAGGATCGGTGCAGTCAGAGATAATCACATCGAATTTTTCATCGGTCTGATTAACAAAGTTGACGCCGTCGTCGATCACCAGCTTAAAGCGTGGATCGTCGTAAGCACCGGCATTGTGATTAGGCAGGTATTGGCGGCAGAATTCCACCACGCCGGCGTCGATCTCGACCATGGTGATTTGTTCAACGCCCTGATGACGGCTGACTTCGCGCAGCATAGCGCCGTCGCCACCGCCGATGATCAGGATTTTCTTCGCCTGACCGTGAGCCAGCAGCGGTATGTGGGTCATCATCTCGTGATAGATGAACTCATCGCGCTCGGTGGTTTGCACCACGCCGTCGAGCGCCATAACGCGCCCCAGAACCGGGTTTTCAAAAATCACCAAATCCTGATGCTCGGTCTTCTCACGATACAGCACGTTCTCTACCGAGAAGTACTGGCCGAAGTTGGCATGCAGTGTTTCATACCAAATTTCTTTCTGGGTCATGTGCGGGAACTCCGTAATAACAGCCATGAAAAATTGGCGCAACATCATAGCTAACTCTGCCTGGTGATGCACGGCTGAATTTCAAACAGAGATAGCGGAAGGCGGGGGGATTAGTTAGCGTAGGCCAGCAGGCTTAGCGAGTCGCGTGCCAGAGATTTGCATTTGTTCGGGGTAGGAATGGCGATACCACTGAGATCGCGATAGCTGTCTTCACCCAGAGCCTTCATATTAAAACTATTATAGTTGGTCAGATCCCAACGGTTTTGCTGCGCGAAATAAACGATGGCGCGTTTGATTTGCGCATTGGGCAAGTCGTTGTAGCCGCAATCGTTTTTCAAATAAATAAACACCGCCGTCAGATCGGCCAGATCTTCCGCTTCGGACTCATTCAGCGCCAGACTGGCGTTGGAGAACCCCAGCATGGTGAGCAACAGCACCAGTAAACTTGTTTTTTTCATCATGAAAATAGACCTGTTTGTTGTCTACAGACGTTATCACACTTGCCTGTAAAGGCACCAAATTTTATTACTCACAGGTAGCATAACCGGCAGCAAAGGCTTGACCTTCCGCTAAGGGGAGGGTTTAGGCTGACGTTTAGATGAGTTAGATCACTGAGAAAAGGGAGTCAGCGATGTTACGCCGTGATTTTATCAAACTGACCGCTGCGCTGGGCGCGGCAAGCGCTTTACCGTTGTGGAGCCGGGGCGCGTGGGCGGCTGAATTGCCGGCGTTACCGATCCCGCCACTGCTGATGCCGGACGCACAAGGGAACATTGCTCTGGCGCTGCAAACCGGTGAGGTGAACTGGCTGCCGGGCAAGGCGACCCAAACCTGGGGCTTTAATGGCGCGTTGCTGGGGCCGGCGGTGCGCCTACAGCGTGGCAAATCGGTCACGGTGGATATCCGCAATGCGTTGCCGGAAGCCAGTACCGTTCACTGGCACGGTCTGGAAATCCCCGGTGACGTAGACGGTGGACCGCAGGCGCTGATTCAGCCAGGCGCAACGCGCAGGGTGCAGTTCACTATCGAGCAGCCTGCAGCTACCTGCTGGTTCCATCCGCACACCCACGGCAAGACCGGTCAGCAGGTGATGAAGGGCTTGGCCGGGCTGGTGCTGCTCGAAGATGACGAAAGCAGTAAGCTGCCGCTGCCGAAAACCTGGGGGCAGGATGATATTCCGGTGATCCTGCAGGACAAGCGGCTGGGCAGGGACGCGCAGATTGAATACCAACTGGACGTGATGAGTGCTGCCGTTGGTTGGTTCGGCGACCGTATGTTCACCAATGGTGCTCAGTATCCCCGCCACGTGGCCCCTCGCGGCTGGCTGCGTCTGCGTTTCCTCAATGGCTGTAATGCACGCTCGCTAAACCTGGCCGCCAGCGATAACCGTCCACTTTATGTGATTGCCAGCGACGGCGGTTTTTTGGCCGAGCCGGTCAAATTAACCGAATTGCCGATGCTGATGGGCGAACGTTTCGAAGTGTTGGTGGATGCCTCTGACGGCAAAGCTTTCGATATCGTCACGCTGCCGGTCAAACAGATGGGCATGACGCTGGCACCGTTCGACCAGCCGCTGCCGGTATTGCATATCCAGCCTTCGCTGGCGCAGGGCATCAAGACGATGCCGGACAGCTTGGTGAAACTGCCAGCGCTGCCTGCGGTGACCGGCATTCAGGAGCGTTGGCTGCAGCTGATGATGAACCCGCAGTTGGATAAGCTGGGTATGCAGGCGCTGATGGATCGCTATGGCCATCAGGCCATGGCCGGCATGAGTATGGATCACGGCGGCATGGGCAATAGCGGTGATATGTCCGGTATGCAAGGGATGGATCACGGCAGCATGAAGGGCATGGACCACGGCAATATGAAAGGCATGGATCACGGCGCGAAGCCGTTCGATTTCAGCCATGGCAATATGATCAACGGCAAGGCCTTCGACATGACCAAGCCGATGTTTGAAGCCAAACGCGGCAAGTACGAAAAGTGGACCCTTTCCGGCGAAGGTGACATGATGCTGCACCCGTTCCATATTCACGGCACCCAATTCCGCATCCTGTCGGAAAACGGTAAACCGCCGGCGGCCCATCGCAGCGGCTGGAAAGATACGGTGCGCGTAGAGGGTTGGCGCAGTGAAGTGTTGGTGCGCTTTGATCACCTGGCCAATAGCGATCACGCCTATATGGCTCACTGTCATCTGCTGGAACACGAAGATACCGGCATGATGATGGGCTTTACGGTAGCTGACTGATCTCCCTGTTGTCTTTCAAGTGGCGGCGCACTCGCGTCGCCACCGGCTTCAGGCTATGCTAAACTCTGCGCCCTTCTTCCGGCAACTGACCTGAAAACTATGAAACACACTGTAGACGTAATGATTTCCGAGCAGGAAGTTAAGACCCGTATTGCCGAACTTGGCCGCCAGATCACCGAACATTACCGCGACAGCGGCAGTGATATGGTGCTGGTCGGGCTGCTGCGCGGCTCCTTCATGTTCATGGCCGATCTGTGTCGCACCATCGAAGTGCCGCATGAGGTCGACTTTATGACCGCTTCCAGCTACGGCAGCGGCATGTCCACGACTCGCGACGTGAAAATCCTTAAGGATTTGGATGAAGATATCCGCGGCAAAGACGTGCTGATCGTGGAAGACATCATCGACTCCGGCAATACGCTGAACAAAGTGCGTGAAATTCTGGCGCTGCGTGGGCCGAAATCCTTGGCGATTTGCACCCTGTTGGACAAGCCTGAACGCCGTGAAGTGGAAGTGCCGGTTGAGTACGTCGGTTTCTCAATCCCGGACGAATTCGTGGTGGGTTACGGCATTGACTACGCTCAGCGCTACCGCCATTTGCCGTACGTCGGCAAAGTGGTGCTGCTGGACGAGTAAACTGCTGTGGGCGCGGCATGCCGCGCCCTATGAGCTTTAGATGCCTTTATCCTGTTGCAGCGTGGCCATGGCTTTGCGATAGCCCATTTCCAGGCTTTCGCGGCTGGTCGCAGCCACTTCCAAATCGCGCAGGCGGCCGTCCTGGATCCCGTACACCCAACCGTGAATCATCACTTTCTGGCCGCGTTTCCATGCTGATTGCATGATGGTGGAATGGCCCAGGTTGTAGACCTGCTCAATAACGTTGATTTCACACAGCACGTCGAGACGTTGTTCCGGTTCCAGTTCACCCAGCAGTGAGCTGTGTTTGTACCACAGGTCGCGAATGTGCAGCAGCCAGTTATTGATCAGCCCCAGTTCCGGGTTCTCGACTGCCGCTTCCACGCCGCCGCAGCCCAGGTGACCGCAGATAATAATATGCTCGACTTCCAGCACGTCGACGGCGTATTGCACCACCGACAGGCAGTTTAAATCGGTATGGATCACCAGGTTCGCCACGTTACGGTGAACAAACAGCTCACCCGGCTCCAATCCGGTCAGTCTTTCCGCCGGTACGCGGCTATCAGAACAACCTATCCATAAAAAACGGGGCTTTTGCGCCTGTGCTAAGCGTTCAAAAAAGTTTGGGTCTTCCTTGCTGATGTTAGCTGACCAGGTGTGGTTATTGGCGATAAGCTTTTCGATCTCTTTCATGGCGGTTATAGGCCTGTAACGAACAGATTGCGTTGGGGTAATATAGGACAAGCGTCACAATTTGGATATCGGAACAGTGGCGCCGGGCGATATTCGGCCACTTTTTATTCAATATGGCGGGATGGAACCTGAATATACCGCACGGATTTGCCTCAGTGAAAACGCTGCTGATGATAAGATCATCTTCATTACAAAAACGCAGCAGCATACTCATCGTCACAAGGTACTTTTTAACTTATGAATTATGCACTGGAATTAGCGCAGTTAACCAAGACTTACGCCGGTGGCGTCAAGGCGTTGCGCGGGATCGATCTCAATGTCGAAGCGGGGGATTTCTATGCCCTGCTGGGGCCGAACGGCGCCGGAAAATCCACGACCATCGGCATCATCAGTTCGTTGGTTAACAAAACCTCCGGCAGCGTACGGGTGTTCGGCTACGACATCGACAAAGACATCGTTAACGCCAAGCGTCAGCTCGGGCTGGTACCGCAGGAGTTCAACTTTAACCCGTTCGAAACCGTGATGCAGATTGTGGTCAATCAGGCGGGCTACTATGGCGTGACCCGCCGCGAGGCCTTGGCTCGTGCGGAAAAATACCTGACTCAGCTGGATTTGTGGGGCAAGCGCGAAGAACGCGCTCGCATGTTGTCCGGCGGCATGAAGCGCCGCTTGATGATCGCCCGGGCCTTGATGCATCAGCCAAAACTGCTGATCCTCGATGAACCGACTGCCGGGGTGGATATCGAGCTGCGTCGCTCTATGTGGGGCTTCCTGAAAGAGCTTAACGCCCAGGGCACCACGATTATTCTCACCACTCACTATCTGGAAGAAGCAGAAATGCTGTGCCGCAATATCGGTATTATCCAGAACGGTGATCTGGTGGAGAACACCTCGATGAAAGGCCTGCTGGCCAAGCTGAAGTCCGAAACCTTTATCCTCGATCTGGCGGCGAAAAGCCCGCTGCCGAAGCTGGACGGCTACCGTCATCGCCTGACGGACACCTCGACGCTGGAGGTGGAAGTGATGCGCGAGCAGGGCCTGAACGGCCTGTTTACCCAGCTCAGCGCACAGGGCGTCCAGGTCCTGAGCATGCGTAACAAGGCCAACCGGCTGGAAGAGCTGTTTGTCACCCTGGTTAACGGTAATGGAGAAAAAGCATGACGCGTTTGTATTGGGTGGCTTTGCAGAGCATTTGGGCTAAAGAGATCAACCGATTTGCCCGTATCTGGATCCAGACCCTGGTGCCGCCGGTGATCACCATGACGCTGTATTTCATCATCTTCGGCAACCTGATTGGTTCACGTATCGGCGAAATGCACGGTTTCGATTACATGCAGTTTATCGTTCCCGGCCTGATCATGATGGCGGTGATCACCAACTCGTACGCCAACGTGGCCTCGTCGTTCTTCAGCGCCAAATTCCAGCGCAATATCGAAGAACTGCTGGTGGCTCCTGTGCCGACGCACGTGGTGATTGCCGGTTACGTCGGCGGCGGTGTGGCGCGGGGTATCTGCGTCGGCGTGTTGGTGACCGTGATCTCGCTGTTCTTTGTGCCGCTGCAGGTGCATGCCTGGTGGGTGATTGTGGTCACGCTGTTACTGACGGCGATCTTGTTCTCGTTGGCGGGCCTGATCAACGCGGTGTTTGCCACCACCTTTGACGATATCAGCCTGATCCCGACCTTCGTGCTGACGCCGTTGACCTACCTGGGCGGGGTATTCTACTCGCTGACGCTGCTGCCGCCGTTCTGGCAAGCGGTGTCCAAGCTGAACCCGATCGTCTATATGATCAGCGGTTTCCGCTACGGTTTCCTGGGTATCAGCGATGTACCGTTGGCGTTCACCATGGCGGTGCTAGTGGCGTTTATCGCGGTGTTCTATCTGCTGGTCTGGTTCCTGATCGAGCGCGGCCGCGGTTTGCGCACCTAATAGTATGGCGTCCCCGGGCAGACGTACGGGGACGCGTTTATCAATCTGCGGCAAGCATCCCGTAAATCAATAAAATTGCTCGAATAACCCCTTTCTCCCCGCTGTTCAAATCGTGCTATGCTGACGCTCCACATTTTCTCCATTTTGTTATATACCCTATGAATTTCATGTTGCAGCCAGGCGGCCAGCTCACTCATCCTCAGGTAAGTCATGAGATGATCGAGTGCAGGTAACAACGCTGCGCTCTGAAATACGACGGGTATTACGTACTCGTAAGTAGAATATAACCATGCGGTCTACACACAAGATAGCGGCTGGAGTACTCGGCATCCTGTTGTCGTTTGCTTCCCCGGCCAGCCTGGCAAGTTTGTTGTCGGAAGACAGCGCCGTTAAATCCGAATATATGGAAGCGCAGCGCGACAGCGAGGTTTATTCGCTGATTGGCGAACACGTTATTCCGGTCGGCGAAGTGAAGCAGGGGCAGCTGATTCAGGTGTTCCCGGCGGATGCGGAGTATTACGAGTTCAAATTCGGTCACGGCACCGGGTTTATCGATAAAGACGATGTGCGTGATCTTAAAAAATCGCGCAAGGTGAAGGACGATCTTGGCGAGCTGAATAAGCCGCTGACCAACCAGAACCTGATCACTCAAAAGGCGATCAACGTCTATACCGATGCGGATAACGCCAGTGATGTGTTTGGCGTGCTGGAAGAGAATCTGCGCTACCCGATTATCGGCAAGCTGAAGGATCGGCTCAACAATACCTGGTATGAGATCAACATTGGCGATCGTCTGGGTTATGTCAGTGAGCTGGACTGCGAGATCGACACCGGTATTCCGGTGCTGACCTACCATCACCTGCTGAAAAACGAAGAGAACAAGCGTTTCCGCCATACCTCGACCACCACTTCCGACGTGGCGTTCAGCAATCAGATGACCTACCTGAAGCAGGCGGGCTACGACACGATTTCCCTGTATCAGTTGGAAGCCTATCTGAACAACCAGATCAACCTGCCCGGTAAGGCCGTGGTGCTGACGTTTGATGACGGGCTGAAATCGGTCTACCGTTACGCTTACCCGGTATTGAAGAATTACGGCTTCCGCGCCACGGCGTTTATTATTTCCTCACGCATCAAGCGCCACCCGCAAAAGTGGAATCCTGATTCGCTGCAGTTTATGAGCATTTCCGAACTGAAGCAGATCCAGGACGTGTTCGACGTGCAGTCGCATACGCATTTCCTGCATCGTACCGACGGCAATCGTCAGCCGATCCTGCTGAGCCGTTCGCTACACAACATAGAATTCGATTTTGAGCACTCGCGCCGCGCGCTGTCGCAGTTTAATCCGCATGTGCTGTATGTGTCATACCCGTTTGGCGGCTATAACCAACGGGCGATACAGGCGGCGAAGGATGCCGGTTTCCATATGGCGGTGACCACGGTGCAGGGCAAAGTGAAGCCGGGGGACAACCCCTATACGCTGAAGCGGTTGTACATTCTGCGCACCGACTCGATTCAGACCATGGCGGACAGAATCGCCAACAAGCCGGGAACGCTGGTGGTGCAGTAATCAGGAAGAAACGGGCGCCGACGGCGCCCGTTGTGACTTTTAGGCGACCTGAACCGGCACGGCTTTCGCCTTGCGCTGCAGGTTATTGTCGCCTTCGAAGTAGGCCACTTTCGGATGGTGTTGACGGGCATCGGCATCGCTCATCTGCACGTAAGAACAGATGATCAGCTTGTCGCCGACGCAGGCGCAACGCGCTGCTGCCCCGTTGACCGAAATAATGCGCGAGCCGCGTTCGGCAGCGATGGCATAGGTTGAGAAACGCTGACCGTTATCAACGTTATAAATATCGATAGCTTCATATTCCAGAATGCCTGCGGCCTCCAGGAAGTCCTGATCGATGGCGCAGGAGCCTTCATAGTGCAAGTCGGCCTGAGTCACTTTCACCCGATGCAGCTTGCCTTGCAGCATAGTACGTATCATAACTTTACCTAACTGAGTATCCGCCTTCACAGGCGATTGAGGTTGAACATCCATCCGGCGTTTATCGTCACCGATAAGTCCCTCCATGTCTACTTTCAGAGGGGCTGTAACAGTGACGACTGCACAAAAAGTAGCTTACAGCGTCAGATCAACCTGTTGGTTGTCAATCAAGCGCGCCTTGCCGAGCCAGGCGGCCATCAGCACCACTGCCCGTTGGCTTTCCACGCCCAGCGGTTGCAGGCTGTCGGCGTCACGGATAAACAGTTCGTCCGGTGTGAAACCAGCGCTGCGCAACTGAGAGGCGGTGTGTTCCAGCAACTCGTCGACATGCCGTTCGCCGTTGCTGAGCTGTTCTGCCAGCGCATTCATGATCTTGCTGAGTTGAGGGGCGATTTTACGCTCTTCGGCGGTCAGGTAGCCGTTGCGTGAACTGAGCGCCAGGCCATCCTTAGCGCGTACGGTAGGCACGCCGACGATGTCGATGTCGTAACCCATGTCCGCCACCATTTTGCGGATCAACGCCAGTTGCTGATAATCCTTCTCGCCAAAACAGGCCAGGTCCGGCTGCACCAGGTTGAACAGCTTGCTGACAATGGTCGCGACGCCGCGGAAGTGGCCCGGACGGCTGGCCCCTTCCAATATGGAGGACAGGCCAGGTACGTCGACATAGGTTTGTTGCTCCAGCCCCTGAGGGTAGATATCGGCCGGCGCGGGTGCGAACACCAATTCTACGCCGCGACGGGTCAGCTTCTCGCTGTCCTCTTGCAGGGTGCGCGGGTAGCGCGCCAAATCGTCAGGGCGTTCGAACTGCATCGGGTTGACAAAAATACTGACCACCACGACATCGGCACGTGCACGTGCTTCATCGACCAGCGTCATATGGCCTTCGTGCAGGTTGCCCATGGTCGGCACCAGCGCGATGCGTTTACCCTCTTGACGCCAGCGGCGGATCTGCTGACGCAACAGAGGCAGGGTTTCGATAATTACCATTCCATAACTCCTAACGCAGTCACTTTAGTTGAATGAGTGCTCTTCAGCGGGGTAAATTCCTTGCTCCACGTCCTGAATATAGTGTTGCACCGCCGAGCGGATATCGCCGCTTTGCGCCAGGAAGTTTTTAGCGAATTTAGGCGTGTGGCCGCCGGTGATGCCGAACGCGTCGTGCATCACCAGGATTTGGCCATCGGTGGCATTGCCGGCACCGATGCCAATCACCGGGATGGTCAGTTCTTCGGTGATCTTGCGCGCCAATTCGGTTGGCACGCATTCCAGCACCAGTAGCTGCATGCCGGCCAGCTCCAGATTTTTGGCATCTTCCAGCAGTTGCTTGGCGGCAAGCTCATCACGGCCTTGCACTTTGTAGCCGCCAAACACGTTAACGGATTGCGGCGTCAGGCCAAGGTGGCCGCACACCGGCACCGCACGTTCGGTCAGCATTTTCACCGTTTCGCACAGCCAGCTGCCGCCTTCCAGCTTCACCATGTTAGCGCCGGCCTGCATCAGCTCGGCGGCATTGGCACAGGCCGATTGCGGCGTGGCGTAACTCATAAAAGGCATATCGGCCAGCAACAGACAGGCTGGGGCGCCGCGCCGGACGGCGCGAGTATGATAGGCAACGTCGGCGACGGTGACCGGCAGCGTGGAGTCGTGGCCCTGCAGCGTCATCCCCAGCGAGTCGCCTACCAGCAACACTTTAACGCCTTGCTCTTCAAACAGTTTGGCAAAGCTGGCATCGTAGGCGGTGAGGGAAGCAAACTTGCGTTGTTCCTGCTTCCACTGGCGCAAATGGGTCACGGTGGTGGGTTTCATCACTACGTCTCCTGAATAGGGCCGAGCGGTATGCGCAGGGCCCTGGCTGCAAAAAAGTGCTGTCATTCTACTGTAACCCTAACGGGGTGGGTAGCGCAGATCATCATGCTTAAGAGCTTCTTAAGAACCTTGTGGTGTAATGGGCGGCAATGGCTAAAAAAGGACGCACATGCGAATTTTGCTGATAGAAGATGACAAGTTAATTGGCGACGGCATCAAGGCTGGCTTGACCAAACTCGGCTTTAATCTGGACTGGTTTACCGATGGTCTGGTGGGGAAAAACGCGCTGGAAAGCGCGCCTTACGACGCGGTTATTCTCGATCTCAGCCTGCCGGGTCTCGACGGTTTGGATCTGCTGCGACAGTGGCGGCAGGCTGGCCACGACGTGCCGGTGCTGATCCTCACCGCGCGTGATGCGTTGGAGCAGCGGGTCAGCGGCCTGCAGAGCGGCGCTGACGATTACCTGTGCAAACCTTTTGCCCTGGCGGAAGTTGCGGCTCGCCTGCAGGCGTTGATCCGTCGTCGCCACGGCCAACTGATGCCGCAGCTGGTGCATGGCAATGTGGTATTTGACGCCGCCACCCGCAGCGTGAGCTGCAACGGTGAACCGGTCACGCTGACGCCGCGCGAGCTGGCGGTGCTGGAACTGTTTTTGCACAACAAGGGGCGGGTGCTGGCGCGGCCGCTGATCCAGGAAAAATTGTACAACTGGGACGATGAGGTCAGCAGCAACGCGGTAGAAGTGCATATTCACCACCTGCGACGCAAGTTGGGCAATAGTTTTATCCGCACCATTCACGGCGTGGGTTATACCCTGGGGGATGTGCCGTGAAACATCTTAGTCTGCGGTTGCGGCTGATCCTGATCTTCAGCCTGCTGGCATTATTGACCTGGTGCTCCGCCAGTTTGGTGGCGTGGATGATGACGCGCAACAACATCAACGAAGTGTTCGATACCCAACAGATGTTGTTCGCCAAACGCCTGGCGACCGCCAATCTGGGGGATCTTTTGGCCGACGAAAATGCACGCAGCCTGCCGAAAACCAAGAAGCTGGTGCATCACGGTAAACGCGGCGAGCAGGACGACGACGCGCTGGCGTTCGCCATTTTCGACCGTAACGGCAAGATGTTGCTCAATGATGGCGAGAACGGGGCGGATTTCCTGTTTGATGGCGAGCGAGAAGGCTTTACCGATGGTGAACGCAAAGGCGATGACGACAGTTGGCGGCTGCTGTGGCTGACCAGCCCGGACGGGCGTTATCGCATCGTCGTGGGGCAGGAGTGGGACTATCGACGCGATATGGCGTTGGGCATGGTGACCGGGCAACTGGTGCCCTGGCTGGTGACGCTGCCGATCCTGATGCTGCTGATTGCCTTGATGGTCGGGCGAGAACTGAAGCCATTGCGCACGGTCGCCGCTGGACTGCGCAAGCGCGCTCCGGATGACGCCACACCGCTGGACGCGCGCGCCAGGTACCTACCGAAGTGCGCCCACTGGTGGATGCGCTTAACGCGCTGTTTGCCCGCATTAATGCGCTATTGGTGCGTGAGCGGCGCTTTACCTCCGATGCGGCCCATGAACTGCGCAGCCCGCTGGCGGCGCTGCGGGTGCAGACGGAAGTGGTGCAACTGGCGGGTGATGACGAACAGATGCGCGAGCATGCGCTGGAAAACCTGACGGTGAGTATCGATCGCGCGACCCGGCTGGTGGATCAGCTGCTGACGCTTTCGCGGCTGGATTCACTGTCTGATCTGGCCGAACTGGAAGCGGTCGACTGGGGGCAACTGGTGCCGATGACCCTGGCCGAACAGGATCGTCATGCCCATGCCGCAGGTGTCACGCTGCGCTATGAACAGCAGGGCACACCACCGCCGTTACAGGGGCAAGCGCTGCTGCTGTCGCTGCTGGTGCGCAATCTGGTGGATAACGCAGTGCGTTACACGCCGGCAGGCGGCACCGTTACGGTGAAGTTGACAGAGCGGATGCTGAGGGTCGAAGACGATGGTCCGGGCGTGACGGAGGAGCACCTGACAAGGCTAGGGGAACGTTTTTATCGCCCACCAGGACAGGAACAAACCGGCAGCGGGCTGGGATTATCCATAGTGCAACGTATCGCCAGTTTGCACGGTCTGCGCATCAGTTTTGCCAATCGGCCGGAAGGGGGATTTGTCGCGCAGGTGGTGCTGTAAGGGCGCTGTATATGAACTACGCCCGACGCTGGCGTTTACTTGGGTTTATGCCACAGTTCCATGCCGTTTTCCGGCACGCGCTTCAGGCAACTGGTCAGCGACTCGCCGTCCGGGAAAATCAGGTCAGGGGCGATTTCCGCCAGCGGGTAGAGCATGAACTCGCGTTCTTTCAGGCCGTAATGCGGCACCGTCAGGCGATCGGTATGAATAACCTGATCGCCGTACAGCATGATGTCTAAATCGAGGGAGCGTGGGCCCCAGCGCTCATCTTTGCGCACGCGGCCCTGATTGCGTTCTATCGCCTGGGTATGATCCAGCAGCTGTTCCGCGGGCAGCAAGGTATCCAGCGCCACCACCGCATTGAGAAAGTCCGGCTGGTTTTGCGGCCCCAGCGGCTTGGTGCGGTAAAACGAAGAACAAAGGATCAACCGGGTGCGCGGGAGATGCTCCAGCGCTTCCAGTGCGGCCTTGACCTGTTGCAACGGGTGCGCCAGGTTACTGCCCAGCGCGATATAAACGCGGATCATTATTCCCCTTCTTTACGCGGCGTCCGACGGCGAGGGCGGCGTTGACGCGTGCGGCGCGGCGCCGGATCGTCACCCAAGGTACTCAACATGTTCTTTTGGCGCGCCGGGGTGGCTTCCTGGAACTCGCCCCACCATTCGGTCAGACGCAACATCTCCTGGTTTTCTTCCACTTCGGCACGCAGCGCCAGCAGATCGTAAGCGGCGCGGAATTTCGGGTGTTCCATCAGCTTGTGCGCGCGCTTGCCCTGGCGGCGAGACAGACGGAGCTGCAACTGCCAGATATCGCGAACCAGCGTGGTAATGCGTTTCGGGATCGCCAATGAACGGCATTGCTCGTCCAGCACGTCATTCATCGCTAGTGCGAAGGCGTCGTAGTACGCCAGACCGCTTTCCTGCGCCAGTTTCTGCGCATGTTCCAGCAGCGGATACCAAAGCATAGCAGCAAACAGGAATGCCGGATTGACGCGCATGTCGTTTTGCAGACGGTAGTCGGTGTTCTTCAGCACCTGAACCAGAATACGCTCCATTGGCGTGTCATGGGTCGGGGTGAAGTGACGTGCGATCTGCGGGAACAACGGCTGGAACAGCTGGTATTCACACAGCTTCAGATAGGTTGGGTAACCGTAGCCTGCCTGCAGCAGTTTCAGCGACTCTTCAAACAGGCGCGCCGGTGGGATCTCATGCAGCAGCGAGGCCAGACGCGGGATCGGCTCGGCGGTTTCGTCACTGATGGTCATGTCCAGCTTGGCGGCAAAGCGAACCGCACGCAGCATGCGCACCGGGTCTTCGCGGTAGCGGGTTTCCGGATCGCCGATCAGACGAATCACGCCCTGCTTCAGGTCGCGCAGGCCGTCGACGTAATCACGCAGGGTGAAGTCCGCCACGCCGTAATACAGGCTGTTGATGGTGAAGTCGCGACGCTGAGCATCTTCTTCGATCGAACCGAAGATGTTGTCGCGCAGCAGCATGCCGTTTTGGGCCTGCTGGGAAGAGTTTTTGTCAGAATCCGGCGTTTGCTGTTCGTGGTGGCCACGGAAGGTGGCAACCTCGATGATTTCCGGCCCGAACATCACGTGCGCCAAACGGAAACGGCGGCCCACCAGGCGGCAGTTACGGAACAGCTTGCGCACTTGCTCCGGCGTGGCGTTGGTGGTGATGTCGAAATCTTTCGGTTTTTTGCCCAGCAGCAGGTCACGTACACCGCCGCCGACCAGATAAGCTTCGAAGCCGGATTTATTCAGGCGGTACAGCACCTTCAGCGCGTTCTCACTGATGTCTTTACGTGAGATGGAGTGCTGATCGCGGGGGATAACGGTCATTGGGCCGGTTCCCTCTGCGGCAGGAAAAGGTGGGCGTTTACGCGGTGCCTGCCGGCGGGCAGGAGTATCTCTGCCGCGATCGGCGGAACGTTGCTGCGGCGCAGACGGCTTCGCAGCCACCGCGCTTTCTTCGCGGACTACGTTTGTATCGCTGACCGGCGCATCGTCACGCGGCAGCTTGTCATCGCGGGTTAGCACCTTACGGCAGAAATTGGCTACTCGGGTAAAAATGGTACACCTCGATAGTGTCTGAAAAAAATGGCGCTAACAAAAAATAGCGGCTAATCATAGCTCACCATGGCTCTTTTGAGAATGCTGATGTGTTTTCGTCCAGGGGAATAGCCTCCTGACGCGGCACATCATCCAGCTTCCAGTGTGCGATCGCCCAGCTCAATAATAACGGCAGGTCAAGATCTTGCCAGCTTTCCGGCAGCGGTTGGCGCAGAAACTTCAGTGCGGCAACCAGCACCGGGCGGGGATCGCCTGCGGGCAGCGCGGGCGCATGGTTTTGCTTCGACAATTTGATGCCGTTGGCACCCAGCGCCAACGGCAGATGAACATAGGCGGGCACCGGCGCCTGTAACTGACGGTACAGCGCAATCTGACGCACGGTAGGTTCGATCAAATCGGCGCCGCGCACGATTTCGGTCACGCCCTGAAAATGGTCATCAACCACCACCGCCAGGTTATAAGCGAACAGCCCATCGCGTCGACGGATAATAAAGTCTTCCCGCGCCAACGCCGGATCGGCCTGCAACTCTCCCTGCAGGCGATCGTGAAAGGCATAAACCGGGCTGGATTGGCGCAAACGGATGGCGGCGCCCTGCGGGCCGAGATTCAAAGCACGGCAATGACCATCATAAAGACCGCCAATCTGCTGGATACGACTGCGGGTGCAGTTGCAGAAATAGCTCAGTCCCTGCTGATGCAGGTGTTCCAGAGTGGCGCGGTAAGCTTCGTGACGTTGGGATTGATAGATGACCTGGCCGTCCCAGTGGAGACCATAGTGTTCCAGAGCGGATAAGATACGATCGGCCGCACCGGCGACTTCGCGCGGGGGATCGATATCCTCAATGCGAACCAGCCATTGCCCGTGTTGGGCACGAGCCTGGAGGTAGCTTCCCAGAGCGGCAATCAGCGAACCGAAATGCAGATCCCCGGAAGGCGATGGGGCAAAGCGCCCCACATAATGTCTTTCTTGCATATCAGAGGGGAAACTTTCCCTTTTCTCTGTGCGGCGCACACTGACGCGCACGCCGCAGCGATAACAACTGTATTAGCCGGCCATCTGCTTTTCGCGGATTTCGGCCAGAGTCTTGCAGTCGATGCACAAATCGGCAGTCGGACGCGCTTCGAGGCGACGAATGCCAATCTCCACGCCGCAGGATTCGCAGTAGCCGAAATCTTCGTCTTCTACTTTTCGCAGCGTTTTCTCGATCTTTTTGATCAGTTTGCGTTCGCGATCGCGGTTACGCAGTTCAAGGCTGAATTCTTCTTCCTGAGTGGCACGGTCGGCCGGGTCAGGGAAGTTTGCTGCCTCATCCTGCATATGCGATACAGTACGGTCCACTTCATCCCTGAGCTGGTTGCGCCATGCTTCAAGAATGCGCTTGAAATGCGACAACTGGGCGTCGTTCATGTACTCTTCGCCCGGCTTCTCTTGGTACGGCTCCACCCCAGCGATGGCGAGAATGCTCAAGGACGAGGTTTTACGGGTTTGCCCTTCTTGCATGTTGCTTCTCCTACATACACACGCACTATCGAATCCCCAATGCGGGGGAAAAACAGGCCGCTATAAATACCAGATGGGGAGTAGGTTGGCAATTATTCCTGTCGCCTGCTTGACAATGGTGTGAAGGAAGGCGTATTTGGCGATGCGATAACCGGTAGTCGGATTATTTGTACCCGGTCAGCGCTAATCGATAAAAAACGGTAACTTATCGCAGAGAGATATACCGTCAGGTGATAATTTAGCCCTATAACAAACCACTTCTACGCCCAACTGCTGAACCTGTGCCAACAGTGCCGCATAACGCTCATCTATATGATGTGCCGGTGCGACCTGCTCAATACCGCTATGTAACACAGCAAAGAACAATACCGCCCGTTGCCCGCTTTCAACCACGCTTTGCAACTCACGCAAGTGTTTCTGTCCTCTGAGCGTTACCGCATCAGGAAAGTAACCACGTTGTTGTTGCAGTAATGTGACTGACTTAACTTCAATATAGCAGTTGGCTCGATTTTCTGCCTGTAATAACAAATCGATACGGCTATTTTCACTGCCATATTTTACTTCGCTGCTGATTTTACTGTAACCGGATAATTCATTGATTAGATTCTGTTCGATTGCCTCGCGTACCAGCCCATTGGCACGCAGGGTATTTACGCAGATCCAATCCCCCTGTTGGGTATGCGTCAGTTCCCAGCTGTGGGCGTATTTGCGTTTGGCATTATCCGAGGTGGAGTACCAAACGGTGTCGCCGGGAGTCGCACAGCCGGTCATGGCCCCGGTATTGGCGCAGTGCAGCGTGAAGGTTTCCCCTTCTGGCGTGACGACGTCCGCCAGAAAGCGTTTGTAACGTTTAATCAGCGTGGCATGGCGCAGGGGGGGCGTAAAAATCATGGGGTGTCCTGAGGGGCTAAGGGCCATTGTTCAAGCATCTGATAACGCGTGCGGCCGTTTTCAAAAACTGACTGGTATAAGGCGAATTCGTTGGCGCTGAAGTGCCAGCCCGGCGTTGCGGGCGGTATGGCGACCGGCTGGGTCGCGGAGCGCAGCAGGGTGATATGCGGATGAAACGGCATTGGGCTTTGATAACAGCCGCTGCGCGCCGCCTGCGAGCGCAGCAATTCCGCCAGTTGCAACAGCCCACGTGGCGCGCGCCGGGTGCCAAGCCAAACGACGCCGGGACGCGGCCAGTGACCGAGATCATCGAGCACCATGCTGAAACCGGGCTGACTGATGCGACCGGCCAGTTTTTTCAACGCCGTTTCTTTCTGCGCCGTGACGTCGCCGAGAAAGGCCAGCGTCAGGTGCAAATTGGCGGCCGCGACCGGCCGACCGGCTTCCGGCGTAAAGGCATCGGCACGCCAGCGGATCACCTGCTGCTGCAGCGCATCAGGCAAGGTCAGGGCGAAAAACAGGCGGCGCGAACTGGACATAGATACCCGGCAAGTAAATGAAACGCAGAGTCTAATGCTACAATGTGCGCCGTCTAATGTTAACCACTACGGAGAGTTCTGTGTCTTCACTGCCCGTCAGCGCGGTTCTTGATGAATTGCTTACTGCGCTGCAATCCGCTCCGCAGGTTCTGCTGCATGCGCCGACCGGCGCCGGTAAATCGACCTGGCTGCCATTGCAGATCCTGGCTAAAGCCGGATTGCCTGGCCGCATTATCATGCTCGAACCCCGGCGGTTGGCGGCGAAGAACGTGGCGTACCGGCTGGCGCAGCAGTTAGGGGAAGAACCCGGTCAGACCGTGGGCTACCGCATGCGCGCCGAAAGCAAAAGCGGGCCGGAGACCAAGCTGCTGGTGGTGACCGAAGGCATTCTCACCCGCATGCTGCAGCAGGATGCCGAGCTGCAGGGCGTTTCACTGGTGATCCTCGACGAATTCCACGAGCGCAGCCTGCAGGCCGATTTGGCGTTGGCGCTATTGCTGGACGTCCAACAAGGGCTGCGCGACGATCTGAAACTGCTGATCATGTCGGCGACGCTGGATAATGCCCGTTTGGCGCAGCTGTTGCCACAGGCACCGGCGGTGGTATCTGCCGGGCGCAGCTTCCCGGTAGAGCGCCAGTATCAGCCCCTGGCCAGCCACCAACGGCTGGAGGACGGCGTTGCGGCGGCGGTGAAGCGCCTGCTGTCTGAGCAAACGGGATCGCTGCTGCTGTTCCTGCCCGGCGTGGCAGAAATCAACCGGGTGCTGGAGCGGTTGAACGGTGAAGTGGCGGCCGATACCGAGCTGTGCCCACTGTACGGCGCTTTACCGCTGGCGCAGCAGCAGAAGGCGATTCACCCGGCGCCGACCGGTCGCCGTAAAGTGGTGCTGGCGACCAATATTGCCGAAACCAGTCTGACCATCGAAGGCATTCGGTTGGTGGTGGACAGTGGCTTGGAACGCGTTGCGCGTTATGACGTGCGCAATGGTCTGACGCGGCTGGTGACTCAACGTATCAGCCAGGCGTCGATGATCCAGCGCGCAGGCCGCGCCGGGCGTCTGGAACCGGGCATCTGCTGGCATCTGTTTGCCAAAGAGCAGGCTGAACGGGCGGCAGAGCACGCCGAGCCGGAAATTCTGCAAAGCGATCTCGCCGGTTTTTGGCTGGAACTGCTGCAATGGGGTTGCCATGACGTCGGGCAACTGACCTGGCTCGACCGTCCGCCGGAAACGGCGCTGACCGCCGCAAAAAGGCTATTGCAGCAGCTTGGCGCCACCGATGACGCCGATAAGCTCACGGCGCGGGGCCGACAAATGGCTGTTCTGGGCTGTGAGCCGCGTTTGGCGGCGATGCTGACCCACGGCGCAGAACTGGGGGCAGATGGGTTGGCGACGGCCGCTGCTTTGGCTGCGTTGCTGGAGGAACCCCCGCGCGGTGGGCAAATGGATATCGGCTACTGGCTGAGTCGTCCGCAGCCAAATTGGCAGCGCCGCGCCACACAGCTAGCTCGCCGTCTGCAGGTGAAAGCGGGGCGGATCGATGTCGAACTGGCACCGCGGCTGCTGGCATTGGCGTTTACCGATCGCATTGCCCAACGACGGGGGCAGGATGGCCGCTATCTGCTGGCCAATGGCATGGGCGCGGCGATGAATCAGGATGAGGCATTGTCACGAGCCCCCTGGCTTATCGTGCCAAGCCTGCTACAGGGGCACAACAGCCCCGATGCGCGTATCCTGCTCGCGTTGCCGGTGGAAATTGATGCACTGGCGGCGCAGTTGCCGGCGATGGTTTCCCAGCAAACGGCGGTGGAATGGGATGAAGAAAAGGGCACTTTACGTGCCTGGAAACGCCAGCAAATTGGTCGTCTGACGCTGCGTGCTCAACCGTTGGCCAAGCCGGCGGACGAAGAGCTGCAGCAGGCATTGATTAACTGGGTTCGCGCTCAGGGCATAGCGGTACTCAACTGGGATACCGCCGCCGAACAGCTGCGGCTGCGCTTGCAGTGTGCGCAAAACTGGTTGCCGGAGGCCGCCTGGCCGCCGGTCGACGATGAGTCGCTGTTGGCCTCGCTGGAGCAGTGGTTATTGCCGTCGCTCGGTGGCGTGCGGGACATGCGCGGATTAAAACAGGTGAATATCGCCGAGGCTTTGGCGCGGTTGCTGAACTGGCAGCAAAAACAGCGGCTGGATAATGCGCTACCCACTCATTACACTGTGCCGACCGGCAGCCGCTTGCCCATCCGTTATGATGCCGGAAAACCTCCGGCGCTGGCGGTGCGTTTACAGGAAGTGTTCGGTGAACAGCGCAGCCCGATGTTGGCCGAAGGTCGCATCCCGGTGGTGCTTGAGTTACTCTCACCGGCGCACCGGCCGTTGCAAATTACCGGCGATCTGGCGGCGTTCTGGCAGGGGGCTTACCGGGAAGTGCAAAAAGAGATGAAAGGGCGCTACCCGAAACACGTGTGGCCGGACGATCCGGCGAATACCGCCCCGACGCGGCGCACGAAAAAATATCAGTAGCCTCGTCATATTTGACGCCGCATCTGTGTTGGCTGTGTTCACTTACCCGAATCACTTACTAGAGTAAGCTCATTGGGATAAGCTCTCTCACCGCCTTACTCGGCAGAGCCTCGCCCCGTTGGGGCCAGCGCAAGCGCTGTTCAACAAAACCGTTGGTTTTGTTGTGATGCAACGCCAATTATTTAGAGGAAGAATTCAGATGTTTCTTCTGTTCAGCGGTCTGGCGCCGCGACAGATTAAGCGACTCATAATGGCCGGCAGTGCCGCCAAGTCTGGAGAACAACAGCAATGGCTGGGGATGACCGCGAGCCCATCGGGCGCAAAGGGAAACAACCAACACGCACCGCGTCGCGCAAGCCGCCGCGCCGTCGTCGAGATGACGATTACGATGATTACGAGGAAGACGAGTACCAGGATGACGATGATGATTATGAAGACGAGGAAGAACGCATGCCGCGTAAGGTAAAAGCGACTCCGCCGCGTAAAAAACGCCGTTGGCTCGGCCTGCTGATCAAACTGATTCTGGTGGTTGCCGTACTGTTGGCGATCTACGGCGTGTACCTGGATTCGCAAATCCGCAGCCGCATCGACGGCAAGGTCTGGCAGTTGCCGGCGGCGGTTTATGGCCGCATGGTCAACCTGGAACCGGGCATGCCGTACAGCAAAAAGGAAATGGTCAATTTACTCGAGGGCATGCAATACCGCCAGGTAAGCCGCATGACGCGCCCGGGTGAGTTTACCGTGCAGGCCAACAGCATCGAGTTGCTGCGTCGTCCGTTTGATTTCCCGGACGGCAAAGAAGGGCAGATCCACGCGCGTCTGAATTTCCAGAACAACCGTCTCGCGAATATCGAGAACATGGAAAACCAGCGCAGCTTCGGCTTCTTCCGTCTCGATCCGCGTCTGATCACCATGTTGCAGTCGCCGAACGGCGAACAGCGGCTGTTCGTGCCGCGCGCCGGTTTCCCTGACCTGCTGGTGGATACGCTGATTGCCACCGAAGACCGTCACTTCTATGAGCATGACGGCATCAGTCCTTACTCCATCGGTCGTGCGGTGCTGGCTAACCTGACCGCCGGACGTGCGGTGCAGGGCGGCAGTACCCTGACGCAGCAGTTGGTAAAAAACCTGTTCCTGACCAACGAGCGTTCGCTGTGGCGTAAGGCCAATGAAGCCTACATGGCGTTGTTGGTGGATTACCGTTACAGCAAGGATCGCATCCTTGAGCTGTATCTGAACGAGGTTTATCTCGGCCAGAGCGGCAACGATCAAATTCGCGGTTTCCCGTTGGCCAGCCTGTATTACTTCGGCCGCCCGGTGGACGAACTGAGCCTGGATCAACAGGCACTGCTGGTGGGCATGGTCAAGGGCGCGTCACTGTACAACCCTTGGCGTAACCCGAAGCTGGCGCTGGAACGTCGTAACCTGGTGCTCAAACTGCTGCAGAACCAGGGCGTTATTGATGCTGAACTGTACGACATGCTCAGCGCTCGTCCACTGGGCGTGCAGCCGAAAGGTGGGGTGATCACGCCGCAGCCGGCGTTTATGCAGATGGTGCGTCAGGAGTTGCAAGCCAAGCTGGGCGACAAGGTTAACGACTTGTCCGGGGTGAAAATCTTCACCACGCTGGATCCGGTGTCGCAAGATGCGGCGGAAAAAGCGGTTGAAGACGGCGTGCCGGCCCTGAAAGCGGCTCGTCATGTTCAGGATCTGGAAGCGGCTATGGTGATTGTCGATCGTTTCAGCGGCGAAGTTCGCGCCATGGTCGGTGGTGCCAACCCGCAGTTTGCCGGGTTTAACCGTGCCATGCAGGCGCGTCGCCTGGTCGGTTCACTGGCCAAGCCGCCAACGTACCTGACCGCGCTGTCTGAGCCGGACAAATATCGTCTGAACACCTGGCTGGCGGATCAGCCGCTGACGCTGAAATTGTCGAACGGCACCGTCTGGCAGCCAAACAACTATGACCGCAAGTTCCGTGGGCAGGTGATGCTGGTGGATGGCCTTGCCTTTTCACTCAACGTACCGACGGTAAACCTGGGTATGTCGGTTGGCTTGGATCAGGTCAGCGCAACGCTGCAGCGTTTGGGCATTCCGAAAGCTGAAATCAACCCGGTGCCTTCGATGCTGCTCGGCGCGATTGGCCTGACGCCGATGGAAGTGGCGCAGGAATACCAGACCATTGCCGGTGGCGGTAACCGTGCTCCGCTGTCTGCGGTGCGTTCGGTGATTGCTGAAGACGGTTCGGTGCTGTACCAGAGCTTCCCGCAGGCGGAACGCGTGGTACCGGCCCAGGCGGCTTACCTGACGCTGTATGCGATGCAGCAGGGCGTAGCGCGCGGGACTTCCCGCTCATTGTCGGTGAAATTCCCCAACTACAATCTGGCGGCGAAAACGGGTACCACCAACGACCTGCGCGACAGCTGGTTTGCCGGTATCGACGGTAAAGAAGTGGCTATCGCCTGGGTAGGACGCGATAACAACGGCCCAGCCAAGCTGACCGGTGCCAACGGTGCGCTGACGCTGTATCGCCGCTATCTGGAGAACCAGACGCCGTTGCCGCTGATGCTGCAACCGCCGGAAGGTATCAACCAGATGACTATCGACGGCAGCGGTAACTTCGTCTGTGGCGGCGGTGGGCGTACCATTCCGGTATGGACCGATAATCCGCAGGGGTTGTGCCAGGCGAGTCAGGCCGCTCAGCAGCAACAAGAGCAGCAGCAACAGCCAGCGGGCGAACAAAAAGATGCTGACGGCGTTGCCGGCTGGATCAAGGACATGTTCGGCAAATAAGCGACCTTGCTTGTCACCGCTCAGGTGAAAAGTTTTTCTTTATTATTAAGCCCGTAACTTCCCGTTGCGGGCTTTTTTATTTCTCTGCGCAGTTTATTTCCACCTGCTTGATGTGGCTAAGCGGTTAATCGCACACCAATTTACCGGCCGAATTCGACTTGCAGTTTAATTTAGCTTCTGCATAAAATGCCGCGATTATAATAATTATTATCGTTTACATTCGTTATCAAATAATTCATCAGAGAAACCACCTATGTCGACCAAGCGTCTTCCTTCCGCGGCCAAGCAGAGCCGTTCTCACGTCAGTGGGTTAGCGATGACTATCGCTGCCGCCCTTGGCACGCTGGCTATGCCGGCATTTTCCGCCGATACCAAGTCCGCCGCCAAGGAAGAGACCCTGACCGTGGTGGGCAGCAGCCAATCGCAGCAGGAAAACGCCTGGGGACCGGTAGGGACCTACGCGGCCAAACACAGTGCCACCGGAACCAAGACCGACACGCCGATTGAAAAGACTCCGCAGTCGGTTTCCGTCGTGACGCGTGAAGAGATGGATATGCGCCAGCCGGATACGGTAAAAGGCGCACTGGCTTATACGCCGGGCGTGATGGTGGGCAACCGCGGCGCCTCTACCGCTTATGATGCCGTAAATATTCGTGGTTTCAGTTCGGTAGGTACCAACATGTACCTGGATGGGCTGAAGCTGCAGGACGATAACTATTCCATTTACCAAATTGACCCTTACTTCCTGGAACGTGCGGAAGTGTTGCGTGGCCCTTCGTCGGTGCTTTATGGGAAGAGCAACCCGGGCGGGGTTGTCGCCTTGGTCAGTAAGCGGCCGACCACGGAAACCCTGCGTGAAGTTCAGTTTAAAATGGGTACCGACAATCTGTTCCAGACCGGCTTCGACTTTGGCGGGGCATTGGATGATGACGGCATTTATTCCTATCGCTTGACCGGTCTGGCGCGAGATGAAGATCAGCAGCAGATCGGTGAGAAGAGCAAACGCTATGCGATTGCGCCTTCTTTCAGCTGGCGGCCGGATGATCGTACGTCACTGACATTCCTCAGCAGTTTCCAGGATGACCCAAGCGTAGGCTTCTATGGCTGGCTGCCGAAAGAGGGGACGGTACAAAATGGGATTAACGGCAAGTTGCCAACCAGTTTCAACGACGGTGAGCCGGGTTATAACAACATCTCGCGTAAGCAACAGATGGTGGGATACGCCTTTGAGCATGGCTTTGATGATGTGTGGACCCTGCGTCAAAACCTGCGTTATTCCAAGATGGACGTGGACTACCGTTCTATCTATGGCCAGGGCATCAGCGCGACCAATCCTGCAGAGTTGACGCGTGGGGTGATGAACTCGAAAGAGCATTTGTCGAGTTTTGCAGTGGACACTCAGGCGCAGGCAAAGTTTGCGACGGCAGCGGTTGATCACACCTTGCTGATGGGTGTGGACTACATGCGTATGCGTAACGACGTCGTTTATCAGTATGGCAGTGCTTCTAGCCTTAATGTGGTGGCGCCGCAGTACGGCAATCAAAGCTATACCATTACCGGCGGCGCCAGTCAGGTTAACCGCCAAGAGCAGACCGGGCTTTACGTGCAGGATCAGGCCGAGTGGAACAACTGGGTACTGACCATGGGCGGGCGTTATGACTGGAGCGACACCAACAGCACCAACCGCCTGAAACAGAATTTGGTATCAAAACAGAAGGACAACGAGTTCACCGGCCGCGCAGGTTTGAACTATGTATTTGAAAACGGCATTGCGCCCTATGTCAGCTACAGTGAATCCTTTGAACCTACTTCAGGGACTGACTTTAGTGGCAATACCTTCGCCGCTTCCAAAGGCAAGCAGTATGAAGCCGGGGTGAAGTTTGCACCTAAAGATCGCCCAATTACTGCCAGCATTGCGATTTATCAGCTGACCAAAACCAACAATAAGGTGGCGGATCCCGATCCGGATCACTCGTTTGCTAGCGTGCTAGGAGGGGAGATCCGCTCCCGCGGGGTAGAGCTGGAAGGCAAAGCCGCACTGACGGCCAACGTCAACCTGCTGGGGTCTTATACCTACACGGATGCCGAGTACACCAAGGACACCACGCTACAGGGCAATACCCCGGCGGCGATTCCAAAACATATGGCTTCAGTGTGGGCGGATTACACCTTCCATGAAACCGCACTCAGCGGGTTGACCCTGGGCTCCGGCGTTCGCTATGTCGGTTCCAGCTATGGTGATGAAGCCAACACCTTTAAAGTAAAGGACTATACGGTTGTAGATGCGGCGATAAAATACGATTTGGCGCGTTTCAATCTGCCAGGCTCCTCGATTGGCATCAACGTGAACAACCTGTTTGATAAAGAATACGTCTCCAGCTGCTTTGCCACCTATGGCTGCTACTGGGGCGCTGAACGTCAGGTGGTCGCCACCGCAACCTTCCGCTTCTAATCGGATTACCGGGGCGGCGCCATGTCGCCCCGGACAGAGTAGGACCTATGCAGGATAAACACCTCAATCACGACGCCACCTTTACCCTGGACAGCGCCAGCTTTGCCGTTCCCGGCCGCGTGCTGCTACAACCCTTGTCGTTGACCTTTCCCGTGGGGAATGTCTGCGGGCTGATCGGCCACAACGGCTCCGGCAAATCGACCTTGCTGAAAATTCTCGGTCGCCACCAAAATCCAACCGCCGGTACGGCGCGGCTTAACCAGCAACTGCTGAGCCAATGGGACAGCAAGGCCTTCGCACGTCAGGTCGCTTATCTCCCTCAACAATTGCCCGCCGCGGAAGGGATGACGGTGCGCGAACTGGTGGCGATTGGCCGCTACCCCTGGCATGGCGCCTTGGGCCGCTTTGGTGTTAACGATCGCCAACAGGTGGAAGAGGCGATTGCGCTGGTGGGGCTGAAGCCGTTTGCCAACCGCCTGGTCGATAGCCTGTCCGGCGGCGAGCGCCAACGCGCCTGGCTGGCGATGATGGTGGCGCAAGACAGCCGCTGCCTGTTGCTGGACGAGCCGACCTCGGCGCTGGATATCGCCCATCAGGTTGAGGTACTGGCTTTGATCCAACGTTTGAGCCATGAGCGTGGCCTGACGGTGATTGCGGTGCTGCATGACATCAATATGGCCGCACGCTACTGCGACCATCTGGTGGCGTTGCGCGGCGGCGAGATGATTGCCCAGGGCACCCCGCTGGAGTTGATGCAGGGTGACGTGCTGGAGCAAATCTACGGTATTCCTATGGGTACGCTGCCGCATCCAAGCGGCGGCGCGCCGGTGAGTTTTGTCTACTGATGCCTGATTCTTCTGATTTTCATCATGATGCCGTTCGCCGTCGCCTGCTGACGGCCATGGCGCTGTCGCCCCTGCTGTTTTCCTTGCCGAGCCAGGCGGCGGCAACGCCACCCGATCTTGCGCGTATTGTGGCGCTGGAGTGGTTGCCTGTCGAGCTGCTGCTGGCGCTGGGGATCACGCCGCTGGCCGTCGCGGATATCCACAACTACAACCTGTGGGTAGAAGAGCCGAAAATGCCGGCGTCGGTGATCGACGTCGGTCAACGCACCGAACCGAATCTGGAATTGCTGCAGCAGCTGCGGCCCTCGCTGTTGCTGCTGTCGCAGGGATACGGGCCGACGCCGCAAAAGCTGGCCCCTATCGGCCCGACCATGAGCTTCGGCTTCAATGACGGCAGCGGCAAACCGCTGACGGTGGGCCGGAAGTCGTTAGTGCAACTGGCGCAGCGGCTGGGCCTTGAGGCACGGGCAGAGCAGCACCTGATCCAGTTCGATCGATTTATCCAGGATGCGCGTCAGCGGCTGCAGTCTTACAGCCGACATCCGCTGCTGCTGTTCTCCCTGCTGGACACGCGCCATGCGCTGGTCATTGGCCAGAAAAGCCTGTTCCAGGAGGTGATGGACCAGCTTGGGATCCAAAATGCCTGGGAGGGGGAAACCAATTTCTGGGGTACGGCGGTAGTGGGCATTGAGCGCCTGACGGCGGTAAAAAATGCGCGCGCGATTTATCTCGATCACGGCAATCAGGCCATGATGGAAAAAGTCAGTTCTACCCCACTGTGGCAGGCATTGCCGTTTGTCAGGCAGAACCAATTGCGTCAGGTGCCGGCTGTGTGGTTTTACGGCGCGACGCTGTCAGCGATGCGTTTTTGCCATCTGCTGGAGCAGGTGCAGGAGAGTTATTCATGAGCGCACGCATTCGCGCATTACCGCTGACATTGCTGCTGTTACTGTTGGCGGCGGCGGGCGGCCTGACGATCTACAATCTGCTGCAACAGCTGCCCTGGGCACTGTGGGGACAGGCGCTGAGCGCGCCGAACATCGACGATGTGCGCCAAATGCTGTTCCACTACAGCCTGTTGCCACGGCTGTCGGTGTCTCTGTTGGCCGGTGCCGGCTTGGGGCTAGTTGGCGTACTGTTCCAGCAGGTGCTGCGCAATCCGCTGGCGGAACCGGCGACGCTCGGCGTGTCAGCTGGGGCGCAGCTTGGGCTGACTATTGCCACTTTGTGGATGTTGCCGGGCGGTGAGATGACCCGGCAACTGGCGGCAATGGCTGGCGCCATCCTGGTCGGCGGGCTGGTGTTCGGCGTGGCCTGGGGCAAACGTATGTCCCCGGTGACGCTGATCCTGGCCGGGCTGGTGCTGGGGCTGTATTGCGGGGCGGTCAACAGTCTGCTGGCACTGTTCAATTACGATCAACTGCAGGGTCTGTTCCTGTGGAGCACCGGTGCGTTAAACCAGCAGGACTGGAGCACTGCGCAGTTTATCCTGCCGCGCCTGCTGATTGCCGGGGTGTTGGCTGTGCTGCTGTTGCGCCCGCTGACCTTGCTGGGGCTGGACGATGGCGTTGCGCGCAATCTGGGTTTAGGGTTGTCGATGGCGCGTTTTTGCGCGCTGGCGGTGGCGATAATTTTCAGTGCGATGTTGGTGAATGCGGTAGGCGTCATTGGCTTTATTGGCCTGTTTGCACCGCTGATGGCAAAAATGCTGGGCGCGCGCCGTCTGGCGCATCGCATGATGCTGGCGCCGTTGCTGGGGGCGCTGCTGCTGTGGTTGACCGACCAGGTGATGATCTGGTTGACGCAGGTCTGGCGTGAGATCCCGACCGGGGCGGCAACGGCGCTGTTTGGTGCTCCGCTGTTGCTGTGGTTGTTGCCGCGGTTGCGCAGTGCCGCTACGCCGCCACCAATGAACCTGGGTGACAGGGTACCTGCCGAACGCGGTCATCTGTGGGGGTGGGCAGCACTGGCAGCGACGGTGTTGCTGGCCGGCATTGCCGTGGCATTGATGTTTGGTCAGAACGCCACAGGCTGGCACTGGAGCCAGGGCGCAGAGCTGGAGTCATTGATGCCGTGGCGCTGGCCACGCGTGCTGTCAGCGCTGGCTGCGGGCATGATGCTGGCGGTGGCGGGGACCTTGATCCAAAAGCTGACCGGCAACCCGATGGCCAGCCCGGAAGTGCTGGGTATCAGCTCCGGCGCGGCCTTTGGCGTGGTGGTCATGCTGTTTATCGTGCCGGGGGATGCCTTTGTCTGGCTGCTGCCGGCCGGCAGCCTGGGGGCAGCGGCGACGCTATTGGTGATTATGATCGCCGCCGGGCGCGGTGGTTTTTCCACCGAACGCATGCTGCTGGCCGGTATTGCGCTCAGCACGGCCTTTACCACCACTATTTTCCTGCTGCTGGCAAGCGGCGATCCGCGTATGGGCGGGTTGCTGACCTGGATTTCAGGTTCCACCTACTCGGTGACGCCGGAACAGGCGGTACGTACGGCGGCCATTGCTGCGCTGCTGATCGCGTTGGCGCCATTGTGTCGCCGCTGGCTCAGTATTCTGCCTTTGGGCAGTGCCACGGCCCGTTCGGTGGGGATTGCGCTAACGCCGGTGCGAGTGGTCATTCTGCTGCTGGCTGCTACGCTGACGGCGATGGCGACGTTGACCGTGGGGCCGTTGAGCTTTATCGGCCTGATGGCGCCGCATATGGCACGTATGCTGGGCTTCCGCCGTGCGTTACCGCAGATGGTGATAGCTGCGCTGTTGGGGGGCTTGCTGATGGTGTTTGCCGACTGGTGTGGCCGCATGGTGATGTTCCCGTACCAGATCCCTGCCGGGCTGTTGGCCACCTTTATCGGGGCGCCGTATTTCGTTTATTTGCTGCGTAAGCAAACCTCGTAACCGACGTCCTTCCTGCCGTTTCTATCCTCAAAGGCTCAGCATCGCTGGGCCTTTATTTTTTCGTATTTTCATACCATTGCAAAGCTTTGCGTACGGCTGCGCAGAGCGGGTATTCAGTGTGGAAAGGGGGCTGAGATCTGAGGGGCGGTGCATATACTGCGTGCGGGTGCTCTGGATCTTTCGTCCCGAGCATTCGTAAGGGATAGAAAGAGAAAAGCCCCGTGTCGATATACATCAACCCGAGGCCAACTCTAACGCCAGAGAACGTTAGGTTAGCTTCTTACCCGCCGAGAGGCAAGGAGAAGGAGGCATGATGCCGAACAAAGGGAGTGTCCTAAAACTGGTCGTTATTTGTGCCACTGTAATATCACTGGCATGGATAACACGCAGCAAACTTTGTGAGCTGCGGATCCGATCGGGCAACACGGAAGTTGCGGCCATTCTGGCTTACGAATCCAAAAGGTAAGGCAACCCAACGGCGGGAGTATTGCTCCCGCCTGTTGGTTGTTTGAGCGTGGATCCACGAGCACCCATCCGCTAAAAACAAAAACGGCAAGCCAAGGCTTGCCGTTTTCACATTCGATACGCAGGCTTATTTCAGGCCAGCAGCATCGCGCAGCAATTCTGCTTTGTCGGTCGCTTCCCAAGGGAAGTGCTCGCGGCCGAAGTGACCGTAAGCTGCCGTTTCGCGGTAGATCGGCTGCAGCAGATCCATCATCTGGATCAGGCCGTATGGACGCAGATCGAAGAACTCGCGTACCAGCAGGGTCAACTGTTCGGTAGGGACTTTCTCGGTACCGAAGGTTTCCACCATGATGGAGGTTGGCTCCGCCACGCCGATAGCGTAGGAAACCTGGATCTCACAGCGGTCAGCCAGGCCGGCGGCAACGATGTTTTTCGCCACGTAGCGCGCTGCGTAAGCCGCTGAACGGTCAACCTTGGACGGATCCTTACCGGAGAACGCACCGCCACCGTGACGAGCCATGCCGCCGTAGGTATCAACGATGATTTTACGTCCGGTCAGGCCGCAGTCGCCCATTGGGCCACCGATAACGAAACGGCCGGTCGGGTTGATGTGGTATTTGGTGCTGGCGCTCAGCCATTCTGCAGGCAGAACCGGTTTGATGATCTCTTCCATCACCGCTTCTTGCAGATCTTTCAAAGAGATATCTTCGGAATGCTGGGTGGACAGTACCACCGCATCGATACCGACGATTTTGCCGTCGTCATATTGGAAGGTGACCTGGCTTTTCGCATCCGGACGCAGCCACGGCAGAGTGCCGTTTTTACGGACTTCGGACTGGCGCTGCACCAGACGGTGCGCGTAGGTCACCGGTGCCGGCATCAGCACTTCGGTTTCGTTGGTAGCATAGCCAAACATCAGGCCCTGGTCGCCAGCACCCTGTTCCAGAGGATCGGTACGGTCAACACCCTGATTGATATCCGGGGATTGCTTGCCGATGGCGCTCAGTACGGCACAAGAGTTGGCGTCGAAGCCCATATCCGAATGAACATAGCCGATTTCGCGCACGGTTTTACGGGTGATCTCTTCGATATCTACCCAGGCGCTGGTGGTGATTTCGCCGCCAACCAGAACCATGCCGGTTTTCACGTAGGTTTCGCAAGCTACGCGTGCTTTAGGATCCTGTTCCAGGATGGCGTCAAGAACGGCATCGGAGATCTGGTCAGCGATTTTATCAGGATGTCCTTCGGAGACGGATTCGGACGTGAATAGGTGTTTAGCCATGGTGTTCTTTACCTTGCATAAGACGGGTTAGAAATTACTGCACAGCGCTGGAGATCCGGCATCAAAGCGAAGGGTCTTCCGCTGATGGCGCGAGATGCTTCCTGCAACGCCCCTCAGGCAAAGCCGTTAAGCAGTTTATCAGTTAACCAGTATAGATGGATTAACATCTGGACGTCTATTTTAGGTCAGGCCTTAGCCGGATTGCCAGTATTTTTTTGCCCTTTCGCTCTTTTGCGCAAAGCTTCCGGCGCCATTTTCATCGCTTGAAACAGTTTCCGACAAATTTTCATTTTGCATTTTCCCCGTGTTATCGGTATAAACTGCGCGCGCGGCTCATTTGGTGCACAGTGCGGGGTACGAAGTTGTAAACTTCTGTGACGCCTCCACGGGTGGTCTGATTGTCAGCCGCAGACGCCAACCTTTGGCGTCGCCGCTTCATAGAACGGTCACGTTCTTACACTATTAATAGAGGCTCAGTCGTTCATAGAGGGCGACGTGCGTGGAGGTGGTTGGATTAATGATCCGTTGTCTACCGGTTGTTGGTTCTCAACAGCAGTGCCGTTCTGGCGCACATTCTTCTGCTATTTCCCGTCTTGTCTCTACACCACCTTCCAGGTGTGATAAACACTTGGGCGCTACTCAGGATTCTCGGGCCGGTTAACGGTCGTCTGAAGAACTGAACAAGGGTAGCCTGCAGCCTTCCTGTGGGATGTTTCTTGACCCGATTCACGAGGTTTGAACAGGGTGTCTTACAATTATATGAGTAATAAACCGATCGCTGACCGCGAACGGCAGTTTTATTCGCTGCCGCAAGGGCGGTTTGTTGGGTTGTTCTCGCGGGTTGTAGCTGCGATAGTGGCTGACTGTATCGTCAGTACGCGATGTGAGGCGAGTAATGTCTGATGATCTTTTGATTCACCGTCCGTCAGCAACGGGCGAATCTATATCTTTGCGCTCCATGCAGGAGGTTGCCATGAATGATCGTGATGCCAGCAAGATGCTGCGCACTTATAACGTCGCCTACTGGGGCAACAATTATTATGACGTCAATGAACTGGGCCACATCAGCGTGTGCCCGGATCCGGACGTCCCGCAGGCACGTGTCGATCTGGCCGAGCTGGTGAAGCAGCGTCAAAACGACGGTTTACGCCTACCGGCACTGTTCTGCTTCCCGCAGATCCTGCAGCACCGTCTGCGTTCGATCAATGCCGCGTTCAAACGTGCGCGTGAGTCGTTCGGCTATGAAGGTGGCTATTTCCTGGTTTACCCGATCAAGGTAAACCAACATCGCCGCGTGATTGAATCTCTGGTCAATTCCGGCGAACCGCTGGGGCTGGAAGCCGGCTCCAAGGCCGAACTGATGGCGGTGCTGGCGCATGCTGGCATGACCCGCTCGGTGATCGTGTGTAACGGCTATAAAGACCGTGAATATATCCGTCTGGCGCTGATCGGCGAAAAGCTGGGGCACAAGGTGTACCTGGTGATCGAGAAGATGTCCGAGATCAACATGGTGCTGGAAGAGGCCGAGCGGCTGAACGTGGTACCGCGCCTGGGCGTGCGTGCGCGTCTGGCGTCGCAAGGCTCCGGTAAATGGCAGTCGAGCGGCGGCGAAAAGTCCAAGTTCGGTCTGGCAGCCATTCAGGTACTGAAGCTGGTGGAAACCCTGCGTGAAGCGGGCCGTCTCGACAGCCTGCAACTGCTGCACTTCCACCTGGGTTCGCAACTGGCCAATATTCGCGATATCGCCACCGGCGTACGTGAGTCGGCGCGCTTCTACGTCGAACTGCATAAGCTGGGCGTGAACATCCAGTGCTTCGACGTGGGCGGCGGTCTGGGCGTAGATTATGAAGGTACCCGTTCGCAGTCCGACTGTTCGGTGAACTACGGCCTGAACGAATACGCCAACAACGTGATCTGGGGCATCGGCGACGCCTGTAATGAACACGGTTTGCCGCACCCGACGGTGATCACCGAATCCGGTCGTGCAGTGACCGCGCATCATACGGTGCTGGTATCCAACGTGATCGGCGTTGAACGCAACGAATTCAGCGAACCATTACCGCCTGCTGAAGACGCGCCACGCGCGCTGGAAAGCATGTGGGAAACCTGGCAGGAAATGAACGAGCCGGAAAATCGCCGCTCGCTGCGTGAATGGCTGCACGACAGCCAAATGGATCTGCACGACGTTCATACGCAATATGCACACGGGATGTTGGATCTGACCAAGCGTGCCTGGGCTGAGCAGCTGTATCTGAACATCTGCAACAAGATCCAGCAGCAGTTGGATCCGAGCAACCGTGCACACCGCCCAATCATCGACGAACTGCAAGAGCGTATGGCGGACAAGTTCTACGTCAACTTCTCGCTGTTCCAGTCGATGCCGGACGCCTGGGGTATCGATCAGCTGTTCCCAGTACTGCCGCTGGAAGGCCTGGATAAGCCGCCGGAAGGCCGCGCGGTGCTGCTGGACATCACCTGTGACTCGGATGGCACCATCGATCACTACATCGACGGTGACGGCGTGGCGACCACCATGCCAATGCCGCCGTACGATCCGGAAAACCCGCCGGCGCTGGGCTTCTTTATGGTTGGCGCCTATCAGGAGATCCTCGGCAACATGCACAACCTGTTCGGCGACACCGCCTCGGTTGACGTGTTCGTCTTCCCTGACGGTACGGTAGAAACCGAGTTGTCCGATGAAGGCGATACCGTTGCCGATATGCTGGAATACGTGCAGCTTGACCCTACCGCACTGTTGGCCAAGTTCCGCGATCAGGTGAAAGAAACCGATCTGGACAGCGAACTGCAGGCGCAGTTCCTGGAAGAGTTCGAAGCCGGTTTGTACGGTTATACTTATTTAGAAGATGAATAAGTAGAGCGCTTCTGAAAGGCCGGGCATCCAACGGATGTCCGGCCTTTTTTATACCCTGATGCCTGACCGGCTATTTTATTTACTCATCTTTCAATTTTAGGACGTGTTTTTTCCACCAGCGGCTGGTAACGAATAAATATCCTGATGCGATAAGGAAAGAGTAACCTAGCGTTTTAAGCATTATGCCGGTGCTAATGGTTTCCCCTTTAACCAGAAAGACAAGCGCATAGCAAAGAAAGAAAAGCGAAAATATTTTGAGAAATTTTATAATCACTACCGCCCCCTACAGATGCTGATAAGCGCGTTCATTACTACCACAGCGCTTGTTCACCCACAAGGCGCTGATAAAAATAGTCTACGGCGATCATGGATACGGGAACATAGATAAGCACTACCTCTATGGATATTTCATTCAGTGAGTCAAATTTAGAACAAAGATAACCCAACGGAATACTTGATAAGAAAGTGAGAGTTTCTAGCGTGATATAAAGTTTTTTGTTTTTAATTATTCGCCGTTGGCGCACAGGCATAATATTAAACATGGCTTTACTGATCTCGTGTTATCTAAAGGTGTAAAAATTAATTGTTAACATTTCTGTTGATCTATTTTTAATAAAGTAGGTTGCATAATTAACCTATATTTTTTTCTTGCCAGCTAAAGGGATCAAAATCACAAAGTTCAAACCTCGGCGGACGGCAACGGTCACACGACGGTAGGATTCAGGGTATATACTGGCTAACGACGAGCAGCCGATATGATGATGCGCGCTCTTGAAGCGCGAGCGAAATGCGGCGATAATCTGCTGCATAGGCAGTACTGAAACAGATTTCGAATGGATCCCTTTCTCGTCGGGCTAACGACGCGGGAGGGATTTTTTTTTGCCAGCGTCTGTGTGATTTTTCAACAGGCGAAACGTTGAAATATGAGGGTTTACTATGAGTACCTTAGGCCATCAGCCCGATAATTCCTTAGTGTCCAATGCTTTTGGTTTCCTGCGCTTTCCGCTGAACTTTATGCCTTACGACAGCGATGCAGAGTGGGTCATCACCGGCATTCCATTTGACATGGCAACCTCCGGCCGCGCCGGTGGCCGTCACGGTCCGGCGGCAATCCGTCAGGTTTCCACCAACCTGGCCTGGGAAGGCAACCGCTGGCCGTGGAACTTTGACCTGCGCGATCGTCTGAATGTCGTCGATTGCGGCGACGTGGTGTTCAACTTCGGCGATGCTCAGGACATGAGCGACAAGCTGCAGGCGCACGCGGAAAAACTGCTGAAAGCCGGCAAGCGCATGCTCTCCTTCGGCGGCGACCACTTCGTGACTCTGCCGTTGTTGCGCGCACACGCCAAACATTTCGGCAAACTGGCACTGGTGCACTTTGATGCCCATACCGACACCTATGCCAACGGCAGCCAATACGATCACGGCACCATGTTCTTCCATGCGCCGAACGAAGGCCTGATCGATCCCACTCGCTCAGTGCAGATCGGTATCCGTACCGAATACGATCATGACAACGGCTTCACCGTATTGGATGCTGCGCAGGTTAACGATCGTAGCGTTGACGATCTGCTGGCTCAGATCAAACAGATCGTCGGTGATATGCCGGTTTATCTGACCTTCGACATCGACTGCCTGGATCCGGCATTCGCACCGGGTACCGGTACGCCGGTCATCGGCGGGTTGACGTCCGATCGTGCACTGAAACTGGTGCGCGGCATGCAGTCGCTGAACATCGTCGGTATGGACGTGGTAGAAGTTGCCCCGGCGTATGACCAGTCCGAAATCACCGCGCTGGCTGCGGCGACCCTGGGTCTGGAGATGCTGTATCTGCAAGCGGCTAAAAAAACCAAATAAGTTCCTAATAGTATTAACAGGCGGTTATGGGCGGTAAGCCGAGTCGCTTGTAACGGTACCATAGAGAAATACACACAACCGGTATCTATATACCCTATGGATTTCAAGTCGCAGCTAGGCACCCAGCTCGCTCATCCCCAGGAGCTTACTTTTGTAAGTGACTGGGGTGGGGGAGTGCAGGTAACAACGCTGTGACTTGAAAGACGACGGGTATGGAGAAAACATGCTGACCAAGCCTTCCACACGTCTTAACAAATATATTAGCGAGAGCGGCATCTGCTCTCGCCGCGACGCCGATCGTTATATCGAACAAGGCAACGTTTTTATCAATGGCAAGCGCGTTACGCTTGGCGATCAGGTATTCCCAGGGGACGTCGTCAAGGTCAACGGTCAGCTGATTGAACCTCGTAACGAAGACAACCTGATCTTTATCGCGCTGAACAAGCCGGTCGGGATCGTCAGTACCACCGAAGAGGGCGAGAAAGACAATATCGTCGATTTCGTCAACCACAGCACCCGTATCTTCCCGATCGGACGCTTGGACAAAGACTCGCAGGGGCTGATCTTCCTCACCAATCACGGCGATCTGGTGAACAAGATCCTGCGTGCGGGCAACGATCATGAAAAAGAATACCGGGTGACGGTCAACAAACCGGTCACCGACGACTTTATCCGTGGTTTGGGTGCCGGCGTGCCAATGCTGGGTACGGTGACGAAAAAATGCAAAGTGAAGAAAGAAGCGCCCTTTGTGTTTCGCATCGTGCTGGTACAGGGGCTGAACCGTCAAATTCGCCGCATGTGCGAGCATTTCGGCTATGAGGTCACCAAGCTGGAACGCACTCGCATCATGAATGTGAGCATGGCAGGTTTGCCACCGGGTGAATGGCGTGATTTAACCGACGACGAACTGGTCGAACTGTTTAAGTCGATAGAGGGTTCCACTTCGGAGGCCAAACCGGCGAAGAAAGCCAAACCGGCAGTGAAAAAACCGGCCGGCGGCGGGGCGAAAAGCGCCGACAAACCCAGCAACAGCGCGCCTGCGCGCAAGCGCTTTGCTCAGCCGGGTCGTAAAAAGAAAGGGCGCTGAGGCCCGGTAACATAAATACGGTTCGGGGTGCATGTGCGCCCCGACTGCTTTACGCCCGCCTGGCTTCTCGCGTCATCCGCATCCGGCCAAACAGCACACAGCCCGCCAACAGCGTCACTAGCTGCGACACCATCAGCACCGCAAATCCTGAAGACACCTTGCCCTGGCTAGCCATGACCATGCCCATAATCACCGGCACAAACGCCGAGAACATATTGCCGATGCCGTTAATCAGTCCGTAGGCGCTGCCGACCGCCTGCGGCTGCGCATAATGTTGCAACAGGGTTGGGATCGCCGCCCCCTGAGCCCCCCAGCAGGCATTGGCCGCCAGCAGGAAGAAAGCAATCCAGCCGAGCTGATGACTGTGCATCACGCCATAGATACACAACGCAGTTGCCGCACCGCCAAAGGCGAAAATCAACGGTGCCTGATAGGGGCGAATGCGGTCAAGCAGCACGCCGCCGAGATATTTGGAGGCGATACTGACGATAAACGGCAGCGAAGCCATCCAGCCCATCTGTTTGATGGAGAATCCTTTCTCGTCGGTCAGGTAAGCCGGCAGCCAGGAACTGGAGCCCCACAGGTAGCTCAGGGTCGCGATCTCGATCAGCATGATCCAACCCAGCATCGGGGTATGCCAGGCCAGGGCGAAGGTGTGCCAGACACGGCTCAGAATCGGCTGAGGATCGACGGCGCTCAGCGGTAACGAGCGCGGATGGATAAAAAGACGCACCAGCGCTAGCCCCAGCAGCAGGTTGATCAGCGCCAGCAGATAGAAAGAGACCGCCCAGCCGAAGTGCGCCATCAGGAAACTGACCAGCGGAAAGCCTATCACCAGGCCCAGGGAAACACCCAATGTGCTGACGGCATTGGGTTTACCGCGCTCATCGGCGGCGAAGTGATCGCCGATGTACATGGTTTTCAATGAGAACAGCGGCCCTTCGCTGACGCCAAGCAGTGCGCGTACCGCAAACAGCAGCAATAACGACCCCGCCAGCGGTGAGGCGGCAGTCAGTAGCGCCCAGAGCACAATGCTGAGCGTCAGCGCGCGGCGATAGCCCATCAGGGTTTCCAGAAAGGGCGTCAGCAGCATGGCGGAAAGCCCGTAACCGAGCAAAAACACCGTCATCAGCATGCCCTGATGCGCACGGTTACCGTCGAGCTGAAAGTGTTGCAAGAAGTCGGGGTTGACCAGCATCACGGCAATATTGACCCGATCGGCATAGGCGATGACGATCAGAAACAGCAGGGCCACTACCCCGAACCAGCGTTGACGTTGTTGCACAATGCGCTCCATGTACGCTCCTTTGGCGGGCGAATAACGAATTTAGACAGCAGTAAACTAACCCGCTGATTTCACAGTGGTGAAAAGCAGGTTTGAGTCGTTTTTATGTAAATTTATTGTTATCAAAAAGGGTGTTTCAGACAGCGAGATAGCACTTTTACTCGCATTGCATCAGCCAGATCAACGTCTTTTTATCCATGAATTAGTGATAGAAAGCACAGATTTCATCAGTTTTTCATATCGGTGCATTTTTTCGTGATCCTTCCCGCATTTGTCATGTTTAAACAACTTTCCATTAACAATTGCCGCTTTGCTCTCTTGACGAAAGTTTCACCAGACTTATAGTGAGTGTATTAAATAAGAAACTGAGTTTCATATATGAAACAATCAGATAGAGGACAAAAGCAATGAGCTGGACGAAAGTGTGTGAAGTGTCTCAGGTGAAAGAAGATTTTCCTTTCTCCGCCAACGTGGAAGGGAAAGAGGTCGGGGTGTATCTGATCGACGGCAACTATTACGCGCTGGAAGACGTTTGCCCACATGCCTATGCCTTGCTCAGCCAGGGGTTTGTTGATGACGGCAAGGTCGAATGCCCGTTGCACGAAGCATTGTTCGACGTACGTACCGGCCAATGCTTGCGTGAGCCAGGCGGCCGCGATCTGCAAACCTATGCCACCCGGGTGATCGACAATCAAATCCAAATCACCTTTATTGCGGAGGAGTAATCATGCAGCACATCACCGATTTCAATCCCTGGCTGCCGGACACCCAACAGGTGATCCCGGCGCGCGAAGGCGGCAATGGCCAAATCCATCAGCCGGGCCAATTTCAGAACGTCATCTGGCAAACCCGCGCTCGCGTACCCGACGGTTTCGAGACCGAGTTGGTCACGGCACTGGAAGAGATCTTCGATCAGGGTGCAGAAGAGCTGGAGCAGATCGTTAGCGCCCTGAATCAGCGTCGCCTGTTCGATCGCAATGGCCAGCCGTGGAATGAGACGGCGTTCCGCGAATTCCTTCACGTTAACGGTTTCTGAGCAGCATCCGGGAGAAGACAATGACAGCAAACACAACATCCTCCGCACAAACCTTACAGGACTATCTCGACCAGGGGCTGCGCGGCATGTGGTATCCGGTGCTGGCCAGTTGGGAAATCGGCAATAACCCGGTGGGCATTACGCGGCTGGAGCAACAGATTGTGGTGTGGCGCGACGGCGACGGCGCGATCCATGCGCTGGAAGATCGCTGCCCGCATCGCGGTGCGCGCCTTTCCATGGGCTGGAACCTGGGCGATCGCATCGCCTGCTGGTATCACGGCGTGGAAGTGGGCGGCGACGGTACGGTCAAAGACGTGCCGGCGGTCGATCGTTGTCCGCTGGTGGGGCAGAAATGCCTGCGCTCTTACCCAGCCAAAGAGGCCTACGGTGCGGTGTTCCTCTATTTCGGCGTGACGGCGGATGAAGAGCCGGCTGAATTGACCTTCCCGCCGGAACTGGCTGACGAAGCGGCCTACAGCAACTTCCTGTGCACCGCCAGTTGGGACTGCAATTACCAGTACGCGCTGGAAAACGTGATGGATCCGATGCACGGCACCTACCTGCATTCGTCCTCGCACTCGATGGCGGAAGGGGATCGCAAGGCGGACATGGCGCTGGAGCCGACCGACAACGGTTTCATCTTTAAGAAGAATGGTCAGATCGGCGTTAACTTTGACTGGGTGGAGTTTGGCAGCAGCGGCGCCTACTGGATGCGTTTGTCGATCCCGTACAAAAAGCGCTTCGGGCCGGGTGGTCACTTCTGGATCATCGGCATGGTGGTGCCGGAAGATAAGGATCACTGCCGGGTGTTCTTCTGGCGTATCCGTAAGGTGAAAGACTGGCAGCGTGACATGTGGCGCTTTATGTATCGCAACCGCCTGGAATCGCTGCACTGGGACGTACTGGAGCAGGATCGTATCGTGCTGGAAAATATGGCCCCGAACGCGCGTGGCCGCGAGTATCTGTATCAGCATGATGTGGGGTTGTCTCGCTTGCGCCGCATGATGCAAAAAGAAGCGCAGAAGCAGCTGGCGAAGCTCAGTGAGCTGGAGGCGGCGCAGTGAACGGCTTGCTGACGGGAAAACGCATTGTGGTGACCGGCGCGGCGCGCGGGCTGGGGCGGAGTTTCGCCGCAGCCATCAGCGAGGCCGGTGCCAGAGTGGTGATGTGCGATATTCTGGCGGATGAACTGGCAGACAGCGCCGCGAACCTGCGCGAGCAGGGCGCACAGGTTGAAACGCAGGTGATCGATTTGGCCGAACCGGCGTCGATCAGCGCGGCATTCAACGCCATTGCCGAAGGCGGTGCGATCGACGGGTTGGTGAACAACGCCGCGCTGGCTACCGGCGTCGGTGGCAAAACCATGATGGAATACGATATCGATCTGTGGGATCGGGTGATGCAGGTCAACGTACGCGGTACCTGGCTGGTGAGTCAGGCAGCGGTACCCCTGTTGGCGCAAACCCCACATGCCAAGATCGTTAACGTGGCTTCGGATACCGCACTGTGGGGCGCACCGCGCCTGATGGCTTACGTGGCCAGCAAAGGAGCGATCATCTCCATGACCCGCTCAATGGCGCGTGAACTGGGTCCGCAGGGGATTTGCGTGAACGCAATCGCACCGGGACTGACGCGGGTAGAGGCCACCGAATACGTGCCCGCCGAGCGTCATCAACTGTACGAACAAGGGCGTGCATTGGCCGGGGCACAGCACCCTGACGACGTTAATGGCTCGGTGCTCTACCTGCTGTCGCCGTTGGCGAATTTCGTGACCGGCCAACTGTTGCCGGTTAACGGCGGCTTTGTTTTTAACTAATCAACCTTTAGCCAGGAGCAGCACATGGCGGACGATCAAGCGTGTAAATATCTGATCCCAGGACTGGATCGCGGGTTACAACTGTTGCTGGCGTTTGGCGAGCAGCATAAGGAAATGACTTTTGCCCAATTGCATCGCCTGGTCGACATGCCAAAGGCTACCGCCTATCGCGTGGTGCAAACTCTGGAGCATCTGGGTTTTCTGGAGCGCAACCCACGGACCAACACCTTTGCGCTGGGCATCAAAGTGCTGCGCCTCGGCTTTGAATATATCGCTTCTCTGGACGTTGCCCAGGCCGGTCAGCCGGTGATAGAGCAACTGCGCGATCGCAGCCAGTGCAGCAGTCATCTGGCGATCCGTGATGAGCGCGACGTGATCTACATCGCCCGCGTCAGCGCCGCCGGTTCGCAAATCAATCAGGTCAGCGTCGGCACCCGCCTGCCGGTGCACCAAACCTCACTGGGCCGCATGCTGCTAACCAGCGCTACCCGCGACGAATTCGACCAGCTCTATCCGCAGGAACAACTGCCGGGCAGCGGTCCGGGGACCCCGGCAGATCGTGAAGCGCTGTGGCAGATGGTGCAGCAGGATAAGGCGCGCGGCTATGTGATTGGCGAGTCGTTTTTCCGCCATGGTATCTCTTCGATCGTCTATCCAATCTTTAACCGCGAGCAGCGGGTCGAGGCCGTGGTCAGCATTATGGTGCCGTTCGATGAGATCCCAAAAGCAGATCGCGAACGGCTGCGTATGGAAGTGCGTGACGCCGCAGAGAAAATCTCCGGCTTTCTGGGCGCGCCGCCGCAGGCTAACGTCGGCTAACTGACAACCCCTTGTTTTCGTAGGGGGCTGCAAGCTGCGTTCGCATTAATCGGGGCGACTGTATTCGTCCCCTACCAATGAATCAGGCAGGGATAAGGCTCATGGCAAACAGGGGCCGGGGTTTGTCATGCCTGAAAACCGCATTCAGCGAGAACGTGAGGCACAACAATGAGCGTAATCGGAATCGAAAAACTGGAATTTGGCGTCGAAGATCTGCCAACCTGCGAAAAATTCATGCAGGACTTCGGCCTGCAGGCGGCACAACAGCACTGGGGCGAACGTCAACGTGAATTCACCACCCTGAGTGGGGCGCGCGTGGTGCTGCATCCGTTGCAGAGCGAGACCTTGCCGGCGGCGTTTGAGGGCGGTTCGACTCTGCGCCGCATGACCTGGGGCGTGGGCAGCCCGGCGGAATTGGCCGCTTTGCAGCCGCTGTTGGCGCAGATGCCGGGCTTCCGTCAGGTGGGGGAAGAGCTGGAGTGTATCGATCCGAACGGTATGACGCTGCGCTTTAGCGTCAGCCAACAGCGCGGAGTCGATTTACCGGTATCACCAATCAACCAATGGGGTGATGTGCGCCGCATCGATCAGCCCAGCCCGGTATATGCGCAGGCACAGCCGATCAATATTGGCCACGTGGTGTTCTTTGTCGAAGATCTGGCCGCCACCGAACGTTTCTACCGTGAGGTACTGGGCTTCCAGGTCTCGGATCGCTATATCGATCGAGCAGTGTTCCTGCGCACTCAGGCGCGCGGCGGGCATCACAACCTGTTCCTGCTGAAATTGCCGAATCGTCCACGTGGCCTGAATCACGTAGCTTTTACCGTGCGCGACATCCACGAGGTGATCGGCGGCGGTATTGCTATGAACAAAGAGAAGTGGAGCACCTTTATCGGCCCCGGTCGCCATCCGATTTCCTCAGCCTATTTCTGGTACGTCAACAGCCCGACTGGCGGCGCGTTTGAGTACTACACCAACGATGACTATCTGACTGAAAACTGGCAGCCGCGCGAGCTGGAACACTCGCTGGTGTCGTTCACCGAGTGGGCGGTGGAAGGGGGGATCGACCACGATACGCGCCGCCAGCAGAAAAAACCGGAGGCGCTATGAGCCAGCCAGAAGCGGCGGGGATCGTCATTATCGGCGGTGGCCAGGCCGGCGGTTGGGCGGCGAAAACGCTGCGCGATCGTGGCTATGCGGGCCGGCTGACGGTGATCAGCGACGAACCCTATGACTTTTATGAACGTCCGCCGCTTTCCAAGGCGGCGTTGCTGGACGGCGAAGCGCCGCTCAGCCGACTGTTCAGCGAACAGGTGGTCACCGGGTTGAATCTCAACTGGTGCCGGCCGTTACGTGCCGAATCCATTGATGCAAAAAAACAAATCGTCAGCCTCAGCGACGGTCGGCAGCTGCAGTTTGATCAACTGCTGATTGCCACCGGTGGCCGACCGCGCCTGCCGGACACCCGTTGGGCCAGTCACCCTCGGGTGATGACGCTGCGTTCCTGGGATGATGCGGCGAAGCTGCGTCAGGCGCTGCAAGGATGCCGTCGACTGGCGATCGTCGGTGGTGGCTGGATTGGGCTGGAGATTGCCGCTTCGGCGCGGCGCCTCGGTGCTGACGTGACGGTCTTTGAACGCCAGCCGGCGCTGTGCATGCGCAGTGTTGGCGCGGATGTCTCCCAGGCGCTGCTGGAATTGCATCAACAGCAGGGCGTGACCCTGCACTGCGGCTGCGGTGACATTCAGTTGGAAGATCGTGACGGTAGCGCCTGGATCGGCAGCGGCGTCAGCGATCCTCAGCCGTTTGATCTGGTGGTGGTGGGGATCGGCGTCGAGTTGAATCTGGAACTGGCGCGCAGGGCCGGGCTGAAGATTGACGTGGGGATCGTGGTTGACGGCCAGGGGCGCACCAGCCACCCGGCGATTTTCGCCGCCGGCGACGTGGCGCGTCACCCGACGCTGGGCCTGTGCCTGCAGTCCTGGGCCTATGCGCAGAATCAGGCGATCAGCACCGCTTGCGCGATGCTGGACGCCTTTGCCGCCCCTTACGATGACGTGGCCTGGCTGTGGTCGGATCAATACGATGCCAATATCCAGATCCTCGGCGTGCCGACCGGTGGCGTGCACCATGTGGTGCGGCGCACGCCGCAATCGCAGGTGTTCTTTACGTTAAATGCCGATCGTCAGTTGGTGCAAATGGTGGCGTTTAACGACGCTCGTACCATCAAGCTGGGCAAACGCTGGCTGGCCAGTGGGCGCGTGTTGGAACCGCAGCAGTTGGCGGATGCGGAGTTTTCTTTGATGGCGTTGAAATAACGCCCGTAACCTCGGGAGCGTTTCATGACTACGCAAGAGATTGACGCCCGCGCTGAACGGGTGGGGGATGCTGTTGCCGAAAATCCGCAGCAACGAGTGCGCTGGTCGGTGCCCATCGCGCTGTTTGCCTGCGTGCTGCTGGCGTTTTTCGACAAGATCAGCATCGCGGCACTGTTTTCCGATACTGAATTCCAGCAGGCGCTGGGCATCAGTTTTGACCCGGCGCGGCTGGGGTTGCTGATGAGCGCGTTTTTGTTCTCCTACGGCATCTCTTCGATGTTGCTGAGCGGAATTGGCGACCGCTTGAACCCGGTCAAGGTGCTGATTGGCATGATGGTGGTGTGGGGCGTACTGATGGTGCTTATGGGCATGACACGCTCTTATCACAGCATGATGACGCTGCGCATTTTCCTCGGCATTGCCGAAGGTCCGCTGCTGCCAATGGCCTACGCCATCATTCGCCAGGCCTTCCCGCAGCGCCTGCAGGCACGCGCCACCATGTTGTGGCTGCTGGGTACGCCATTGGGCGCCGCGCTCGGCTTCCCGGTTACGCTGTACATCCTTAACACCTTTGACTGGCAGACCACCTTCTTCTTTATGGCGTTCCTGACGCTGCCGGTGATGCTGCTGGTGCTGTTCGGCATGCGTCATCTCAACGTGTCACGCCCCGCGGCGGCTAGCGTTTCCAAACCGGCTATTGCCGAACGTAAACTGCATCGCCATGAGCTGCTGCGCAACCCGCATTTTTGGATGATCTGCCTGTTTAACATCGCCTTCCTGACCTACCTGTGGGGCATGAACGGCTGGCTGCCGAGCTACCTGATCAAGGGCAAAGGTATTCATCTGGAGCACGCCGGTTATCTGTCATCGCTGCCGTTTATCGCCATGCTGCTGGGCGAAGTGGTCGGCGCCTGGCTGTCGGACAAGCTGGATCGTCGCGCACTGGCCTGTTTTGTCTCGCTGTGCGGCGCCGGGCTGGGGCTGGCCGTGGTGCTGCAGTTGCAGGGCACTTACAGCGTGATCGCCGCCATGGCTTTCAGCACCTTTATGTGGGGGGCCGGTGCGCCAAACATCTTTGCCCTGCTGGCGAAAGCCACCAGCAGCAAGGTCAGCGCCACCGCCGGCGGTATTTTTAACGGATTGGGCAATTTTGCCGGTGCGCTGGCACCGGTGCTGATGGGGGCGCTGATCGCCGCCACCGGCAACATGGATAACGGCTTGCTGTTCCTGGTGGTGATGGCCCTGATCGGCTGCATCATTCTGCTGCCGTTACTGAAGAAGTATTGATTTAACCGTTTGATTCAACAGAGGAGTTACAACATGTCCCAGGTTGAGAAGCAAGCTGGCGTCAAGCCGCAGGATCAATCGATTGAGCATTGGGTGGAATCGCGTATCGCCCGCTTTGAAGGCCGTAAATATGACTGGAACGCGTTGAAGTTCCAGGCCGATTACGACCCGAAATACCGCCGTGCGCAGATGCGCTACATCGGTACCGGCGCCACCGGGGTAGCCAGCGACACCAATACCATTCCGGCAGGCAACTTCACCTTCTCCACCATGGTGCTGCCTTCGAAGTGCGAGGGCCCGTTGCACCTGCACGATGACGTGGAAGAGGTGTTCTTTATGCTGAAGGGCAGCATCACGCTGATGATCCAGGACGGTAGCGAGTATTACGAAACCAAGCTGAAAGAGCGCGATCTGATCTCGGTGCCGGCCGGAGTCTACCGTGGGTTGTTCAACCACGGCGAAGAAGAGGCATTGATGTGCGTGATGCTCGGTACCGCCAAACCGGAAACCCCGACCTACCCGGCGGATCACCCGTTATCCAAAGTGAAACGCAACTGATGAACGGCCTGGCGCAACGTCAGCAGGCGCGCTGCGGGGAGTTTACCCTGAGCTGGCGCGAGGCGGGTCACGGTCGCCCGGTGGTGTTGCTGCACGGCATCAGTTCCGGTTCGGCCTCGTGGATCAAGCAGTTCAATGACTCGGGGCTGGCCGACGGTCATCGCTTGCTGGCCTGGGACGCCCCAGGCTACGGCGGCAGCCTGCCGCTGACGGTCAGCGAGCCGGATGCCGCCGCCTACGCCGCCGCGCTGGCGGCGCTGGTGGCGCACTTGCAGTTGGAGCAACCGCTGATCGTCGGTCACTCGCTCGGCGCCTTGATCGGTAGCGCCTATGCTGCCGGTTATCCCGACGGATTATGTGGGCTGGTGTTGGCGGATCCGGCGCAGGGCTACGCCAACGCACCGCTGGAGAAACGCCAACAGGTTTATAGCCAGAGAAAACAGCTGATTGAGCAGCTTGGGCCGCAGGGCTACGGCGAGCAGCGGGCGGCGGCGTTACTGCGTGAAGGTGCGGATCCTCAAGATATTGCCTGGGTACGCAACGGCATGCAGCAGCTGGATCCCGAGGGTTTTCTCAATGCCGCCTGGATGCTGGCCAACGACGATATCGGCCGCTATCTGGCGCAGTACCGCGGCCCGTTGCAGGTGTGGTGCGGTGACTGCGATCGGATCACGCCACCGGAAGCGGCGGCGGTGCTGGCGCAACAGCAGGACGCGACACTGCGCCTGATTGAGGGGGCCGGGCATGCCAGCTATCTCGATGCGCCGGGGCAATTTAACCGCTATCTGCAGGATTTTACGGGAGCAATTCAACCATGAATTTTCAGCTTGAGAAACGGGTCGCGGTGGTCACCGGCGGTTCGTCGGGCATCGGTTTCGAAACCCTGCGTCTGCTGCTGGCGGAAGGCGCGAAGGTGGCATTTTGCGGCCGCAATCCGGACAAACTGGCCGGTGCCGAAGCCAGCCTGCGCCATGAGTTTCCGCAGGCGGAGATCCTGGCACTGTGCTGCGACGTGCTGGACGAGTCGCAGGTAACGCAGTTTGCCGCCCAGGTGACTGCACGCTTCGGCGGCGTAGATTTGTTGATCAACAACGCCGGCCAGGGGTTCGTCGCGCATTTTGATCAAACGCCGCGCACCGCCTGGCTGCATGAGGCGGAGCTAAAGCTGTTCGGCGTGATTAACCCGGTGCAGGCATTTTTGCCGGCGTTGGAGCGTTCGGATATCGCTTCCATCACCTGTGTGAATTCGCTTTTGGCCTTGCAGCCGGAAGAACACATGATCGCCACCTCGGCGGCGCGTGCGGCACTGCTCAACATGACGCTGACGCTGTCGAAAGAGCTGGTGGACAAGGGCATTCGCGTCAACTCGATCCTGTTGGGCATGGTGGAGTCCGGCCAGTGGCGCCGCCGCTTCGACGAGCGCAGCGATAAAGATCAAAGCTGGGAGCAGTGGACGGCGGCGATTGCCGAACGACGCGGCATCCCGATGAAACGCCTGGGGAAACCGCAGGAGCCGGCACGGGCGCTGCTGTTCCTGGCTTCGCCTCTGGCGTCCTTTACCACCGGGGCCGCGCTGGACGTCTCCGGCGGCTTTAACCGCCATCTTTAACCGCAGAGGCTGAAAAGATGAAGAAGATCATGATGATTGGTTACGGCGCAATGGCCACAGAGGTGCTGTCCCGCCTGCCGGACGGGGTGAGCGTTGGTTGGATTGTCGCGCGTGCGGCTCATCATGCGGCGATTGCCAACGCCTTTGGTGGCCAGGTGCTGGCGTTGACCCACCCCGACCACTGTGCTGAAAAGCCGGATCTGGTGCTGGAGTGCGCCAGCCAGCAGGCGGTGGCGGAGTTCGGTGAGGCGGTGGTCACGCGCGGTTGGCCTTTAGCGGTGATCTCTACCGGCGCGTTAGCGGATGCCGCGTTGCAGCAGCGTTTGCAGCAAGCCTGTCGGCAGCATCGGGGCCAGGTGATCGTGCTGTCCGGTGCGGTGGCGGGCATGGACGGCTTGGCGTCGGCACGTGAGGGCGGTCTGGACAGCGTCACTTATCAGGCGTGTAAAAGTCCGGCCAGCTGGCGCGGCAGTATGGCAGAGCAATTGATTGATCTCGATGCGGTAAGCGAGGCGCAGGTGTTTTTCGAAGGCTCGGCGCGGGAGGCGGCGCGGTTATTCCCGGCGAACGCCAATGTGGCGGCGACCATTGCGCTCAACGGCCTGGGAATGGACGCCACCCGGGTGCGGTTGCTGGTCGATCCCGCGACCCGACGCAATACCCACCGGCTGCAGGTGTGCGGCAATTTCGGTGAGTTTCACATTGAGCTGAGCGGCAACCCGCTGGCAAGCAATCCCAAGACATCAACCCTGGCGGCGCTGAGCGCGGTACAAGCCTGCCGCCGTCTGATCGACGGTGGTTTTATTGCCTGAACGGCAGGAGCGAGTATGGAAAGGTTAAAGATTTTTGTGGCTGGGCGTTGGTGTGAAGGGCGTGGCGATGAAATGGCCTCGCAGTTCCCGGCCGACGGCAGCGTGAATGCGCGGCTGCGTGCCGCCAGTATTGAAGACGTCAATGATGCGGTAGCCGCGGCGGAACGCGCCTGGCGGGCCCCCGAGTGGCGTGGGCTGGTGCCGCATCAGCGAGCCAACATTCTGTACCGCGTCAGCAACCTGATTATGGCGCAACTGGAAGAGCTGGCGCAGTTGCAGACCCGCGACAACGGCAAACCCCTGGCGGAAACCCGTGGGCTGGTGGCCAGCGCGGCGGCGACGGCTCGCTACTTTGCCGCTGCCTGCGAGGTGCTGGAGGGCGAACTGCCGACCCAGCGCAGCGCGGAGATCATGACGTTGAGCCAGTATCAGCCGCTGGGCGTGATCGCGGCCATTACGCCGTGGAACTCGCCGATCGCCAGTGAGATGCAAAAGGTGGCCCCCGCACTGGCGGCGGGCAATGCGGTGATCCTCAAACCGGCCGAAGCGACACCGCTGATGGCGCTAAAACTGGCGGAACTGTTTGAGCAAGCAGGCCTGCCCGCCGGACTGCTTAGCGTGTTGCCGGGCAAAGGCTCGGTGATTGGCGAGGCACTGGCGCGTCACCCGTTAGTGAAAAAGATTTCTTTTACCGGGGGGACCAATACTGGTCGCCATTTGGCGCATATCGCCGCCGAGAAGCTGATCCCTACCTCGCTGGAGCTGGGCGGCAAGTCGCCGACCATCGTGCTGGAGGACGCCGATTTGGAACAGGCGGCTCGCGGGATCTGCTACGGCATTTTCAGCTCCGCCGGCCAGGCCTGCATTGCCGGCTCGCGGCTGTTTGTGCATCGCTCGCTATACCAGCCGCTGCTGGCGCGCCTGAGCGAGCTGGCGGCCGGGCTGCGGGTCGGCAATCCGCTGACGCCGGGCGTGCACCTCGGCCCGCTGATTAACGACAAGCATCGCCAAAGCGTGGCGGATTATGTGGCGCTGGCGCAGCAAGAAGGCGGCCGGGTAGTGATAGGCGGCGAAGCGCCGGCCGATCCGCTGCTGGCCGGCGGCAGCTATTACCTGCCAACGATTATCGAAGGGTTGAGTAACCGTGCCCGCGCTTGCCAGGAAGAGATTTTTGGCCCGGTACTGGTGGCACTGCCGTTCGATAACGAACAACAGTTGATCGAGCAAGCCAACGATTCGGTGTATGGGCTGGCCGCCGGGATCTGGAGCCGGGATTTCCCGCGGGCGATGGCGCTGGCGGAGCAATTGGAAACCGGCACCGTGTGGATCAACACCTACAAAACATTCTCTATTTCTACGCCTTTCGGCGGTTTCAAAGAGAGCGGTCTGGGCCGCGAAAAGGGTCTGCACGGCATCAAGGCCTATATGCAGCAGAAAAGCCTTTACCTGGCGCTGAGCCATCAGGCGAACCGCTGGAGCGATTAGCTTTGAGCGACGGTGCGTAACCCCTACAACGAACACAATAAGAAGGCAGATGATGAGCGATAAAATAACGGTTGGTGAGGCGATAGCCCGGACTCTGGAACAGTACGAGGTGTCGGCGATGTACGGCATCATTTCGATTCATAATCTGCCGATTGCCGATGCGGTAGGGCAACGTGGCAACATCCGTTTCGTACCGGCGCGTGGCGAAGCGGGCGCGGTCACCATGGCCGATGCCCACGGCCGTTTCTCCGGTCTGGGCGTAGCCTTGACCAGCACGGGCGCGGGGGCCGGCAATGCGGTCGGTGCCATGATCGAAGCGCTGAATGCCAACACGCCGTTGCTGCACATTACCGGCCAGGTGGAGAAGGCCTATCTGGATGCCGACGCCGGGTTCATTCATGAGACCCGCGATCAGTTGGGTTTCCTGCGCGCCTGCTCCAAACGCGCATATCGGGTCAACTCAGCGGAACAGGCGGTGGCCGTGATCCAGCGGGCTATCCTCGATGCGCAGACGGTGCCTTGTGGCCCGGTGGCGGTCGAGATCCCGATCGATATTCAAAGTAGCCTGGTTTCCAGTTCGGTGCTGAGCCAGCCCGTGGCGCCTGCGCCGCTGCCGGCGGCCAGTGACGAGGCGGTTGAGCGCCTGTATCAGCGGGTGAAACAGGCCAAACGCCCATTGCTGTGGTTGGGTGGCGGTGCGCTGGCCTGCGCTGATGCGGTACGCAAACTGGCGGATGCCGGCGTGGTGGTGATCTCCAGCACCCATGGGCGCGGTATCCTGCCTGATAGGCATCCGCGCAGCCTGCGTGCGTTCCACAACTCACCGAGCATTGAGGCGATCCTGACGCAGTGCGATTTGACGCTGGTGGCCGGTTCACGCTTGCGCAGCAATGAGACGCGTACCTGGACGTTGCCGCTGCCGCGCCCGCTGGTTCAAATTGATATCGATCCGGCGGCGGCCAACCGCAACTATCTGGCCGACGAGCAAATCAACGGTGACTGCGGCGCCTTGCTTAACGCGCTGGCTGCTCGTTTGAGCCCGGGTGAAAAAGTGAATGCCGAGTGGGATGCCGAGATAGCCACGGCGATACAGCAGGCGGAAAGTGCGCTGCGCCAGCAGTCGGGAGAGTATGCAAAATTGAACGACGCCATCGCCGCTGCGTTGCCGCAGGACGGTCTGTTGGTGCGTGATATCACCGTTTCCGGCAGCGTGTGGGGCAGCCGTTTGTTCCGCGCCATTTCGCCGCTCTGCAACATTCACTCGCTGGCCGGGGCGATTGGCATGGGGCTGCCAATGGCGATTGGCACGGCGATCGCCAACCCGCAGCGCAAGGTGGTGGGGCTGGTCGGGGACGGGGGGCTGGCGTTAGGCCTGGGCGAACTGGCAACCATGGCGCAGGAGCAGGCCAATATTACCCTGTTGATCATGAACGACGGCGGTTACGGCGTGATGCGGGGCATTCAGGACAAGTATTTTGCCGGCCGTCAGTATTATAACGAACTGCACACTCCCGCATTTACCCAGGTTGCCGAGGCGATGGGGCTGAAGGCGTGGAAAGTGGACAGCGCGGCGCAGTTCAACGGCGTGCTGGCGGAAGCGATTAATTATCCGGGGCCGTCGGTGGTGGAAGTGGATATGAACAGCATTGGGCCGCTAACCTTCGCCGGGCCACCGCAAAAGACATTGTACTGATGAAATGAAAAACGCCCGGCATCTGCCGGGCGTTGTGTTTTACTTGCCTGCTGCGATGCGCTCGCGAATATGCTGTGCGCGCGCTTCGGAAGCGGGGTGATCGTCAAACATGCTGCTCTGACGGCCGGCCTCCATTTTAGCCAGTTTTTCAAAGCTGGTGACCAGGCCGTTCGGGTCGATGCCGCGTTGTTTCAGCAGATCGAACGAATAGTCATCGGCTTCACTTTCCTGTTTTTGGGAGAACTGAGCGTTAACCAGCTTCTCGCCCATATCCGCCAACTGTGACTGCGACAGCGACCCTATGATGCCGCCGGTCGAGGCCGCTGCGGTACGCAATGCCACGGTGCCGTAAGCGACCTGCATTGCTTTGCGGGTATGGCCCAGCGCCACGTGGCCCATTTCGTGGCCCAGCACGCCTTCCACTTCATTGTCGGTCATCATGTCCATCAGCCCGCTGTAAACGCGGATACAGCCGTTGGCCATTGCCCAGGCATTCACGTCTTTTGTGACGTAGACCTTATAGTTGGCCGGCGTGCCGTTGATATTATCTCCCAGCGCCGCCGCGATTTTGTTCAGGCGTTTGGCATAGGTACTGTCGGCCGGCGCGATTTGTGCCTTGCTGTCCATCTCTGCGCAGGATTTATCACTCAGGATTTTTACGTCGTTATTGCTCAGCGTCGCGGCCTGGAACGCCTGCGCGCCAGACTGCATCAGGGTATCGGTGTTCAGGTTTTGACAGCCGCTTACCAAAGTGGCAATGCTTAATGCAATCAAAGAGGTACGGATCTTCATAAAGCCATTTTCCTGTGAGAGTAACAAGGGGGTCGTGTCATTTTAGTTTAGGGAAATCTTGCCGCTTGAGACTAGTGTACGCCGACAATCGGGAAAATAGTGTTATTCCGAAAAACCGACCAATTGTGCTAATAAGTTGTGAACTCGCTCTCATTTGGTATTAGGGATTGCCGTTTTAATGCGGAGTCTGAGAAAATAGAAAACTTGACTGATTTTTTAATCCGACCTGGAGTAAAACATGTCCTCTCGTAAAGAGCTTGCCAACGCCATCCGCGCACTCAGCATGGACGCCGTACAAAAAGCAAATTCCGGCCACCCGGGTGCACCTATGGGCATGGCGGACATCGCCGAAGTCCTGTGGCGTGACTACCTGAACCACAACCCGACCAACCCGCACTGGGCTGACCGTGACCGCTTCGTCCTCTCCAACGGCCATGGCTCCATGCTGATTTACAGCCTGCTGCACCTCACCGGCTACGACCTGCCGATGAGCGAGCTGGAAAACTTCCGCCAGCTGCACTCCAAAACCCCGGGTCACCCGGAATACGGCTACACCCCAGGCGTGGAAACCACCACCGGCCCACTGGGCCAGGGCATCGCCAACGCCGTCGGCTTCGCCATTGCCGAACGCACCCTGGCTGCGCAGTTCAACCGCCCGGGCCATGACGTGGTCGACCACCACACCTACGCCTTTATGGGCGACGGCTGCATGATGGAAGGCATCTCTCACGAAGTCTGTTCCCTGGCCGGTACCCTCAAGCTCGGCAAACTGACCGCGTTCTACGATGACAACGGCATCTCCATCGACGGTCACGTGGAAGGCTGGTTCACCGACAACACCGCCGAGCGCTTTGAAGCCTACGGCTGGCACGTGGTGCGTCACGTGGACGGCCACAACCCGGATGCCATCAAGGCCGCGATTGAAGAAGCCCGCAAGGTCACCGACAAGCCGTCCCTGCTGATGTGCAAAACCGTGATTGGTTTCGGCTCCCCGAACAAGGCCGGTACCCACGACGTGCACGGTGCTGCGCTGGGCGCCGCCGAAGTGGCCGCCACCCGCGAAGCCCTGGGCTGGAAATATGCCGCCTTCGAAATCCCGCAGGACATCTATGCCCAGTGGGACGCCAAAGAAGCCGGCAAGGCGAAAGAAGCGGCCTGGAACGACAAGTTCGCCGCCTACGCCAAGGCCTTCCCGGAACTGGCTGCCGAGTTCAAACGCCGCATGAACGGCGAACTGCCGGCCAACTGGAAAGCCGACGCCAAAGCCTTCGTCGAGCAGCTGCAGGCCAACCCGGCCAACATCGCCAGCCGCAAGGCCTCGCAGAACGCGCTGGAAGCCTTCGGCAAGGTGCTGCCTGAGTTCCTCGGCGGCTCCGCTGACCTGGCGCCTAGCAACCTGACCATGTGGTCCGGCTCGAAAGCGCTGAACGTTGACCCGGCGGGTAACTACATCCACTACGGCGTGCGCGAGTTCGGCATGACCGCCATCACCAACGGCATCGCGCTGCACGGCGGCTTCCTGCCGTACTCCGCGACCTTCCTGATGTTCGTGGAATACGCCCGTAACGCGGTGCGCATGGCGGCGCTGATGAAAATCCGCAACGTGTTCGTTTATACCCACGACTCCATCGGTCTGGGCGAAGACGGCCCGACACACCAGCCGGTTGAGCAGATTGCCAGCCTGCGCGTGACCCCGAACATGAGCACCTGGCGTCCGTGTGACCAGGTGGAATCGGCGATTGCCTGGCAGTACGGCATCGAGCGCAATGACGGCCCGACCACGCTGATTTTCTCGCGTCAGAACCTGACCCAGCAGCCGCGTACCGCGGAGCAGCTGGCCAACGTTTACCGCGGCGGCTACGTGCTGAAGGACTGTGCCGGTACGCCGGACGTCATCCTGATTGCCACCGGTTCGGAAGTGGGCATCACCGTGGAAGCGGCAGACAAGCTGAGCGCGGCGGGCACCAAGGTGCGCGTGGTCTCGATGCCGTCTACCGACGCCTTCGACAAGCAGGACGCGGCTTACCGTGAATCCGTGCTGCCGGCGGCGGTCACTGCCCGCGTGGCGGTGGAAGCGGGTATCGCGGACTACTGGTACAAGTACGTGGGCCTGAACGGCGCTATCGTGGGCATGACCACCTTTGGTGAGTCGGCACCGGCAGAGCAGCTGTTCAAAGAGTTCGGCTTCACCGTGGATAACGTGGTGGCCAAGGCGCAGGCACTGCTGAAATAAGGCATCTCGCGTCGCATTACCCCAGGCCCGGCATCTTGCCGGGCTTAGTCTAATGACAAACAGCCGAAAAACGTGGTTTTCGGCTGTTTGGGGTAAATCTGAAGACATAATCCTTTGTTTTTATTCGTCCCCAGATCGGAATTTTTAACTGCGAAGCACTTTGTCATCAATCTGAGCCCGGCATCTTGCCGGGCTTTTTCTTGCCCAAAAATCGCCCAACCTCACAAAATACGAAGATAAAAAATCAACGGCGTTGCTTAAGAACACTTATTAACTATATGTTAATTTTTAGTTTATTAAATGTAACCAGGAGTTGATTATGTTAACAAGAATCGGCGCGTCGGTGGTGGCGATGGCGGTACTGGGTGCAGTGCCTGCTTACGCTGAGTTCCCTGCAGGCTATCCAGCCGACTATCAGAAAATTGTGGATGGCGCGAAGAAAGAGGGCAAGGTAGTGGTGTATTCCACCACGGATACCAAAGCCGCAGGACCGTTGATTCAGGGGTTCGAAGCGCTGTATCCGGGCGTTAAGGTCGAATACAACGACATGAACAGCACCGAGCTGTATAACCGCTATATCAGCGAACAGGCGGCGGGTGGCACCAGCGGTGACGTGGTGTGGAGTTCGTCGATGGATACCGCGCTGAAGCTGGCAACCGACTATGCGCAAGAATACGCCTCGCCGGAACAGGGCCAACTGCCCAAGTGGGCGGTCTGGAAAGAGAGAGCCTACGGCACCACCTATGAGCCGGTGGTCTTCATTTATAACAAACGGCTGATCCCGCAGGGGGATGTGCCGGACTCGCACGCTGCGCTGGCAAAGCTGATCGCCAGTCAAACCGACAAGTTTAAAAAGAAAGTCACGACCTATGACATTGAAAAATCAGGGTTGGGCTTCATGCTGTCGGTGCAGGACTTCAAGGCCGACCCGAACTATTTTGCTACGCTGGCTGACGTTGCCAAAGGCGGTCTGGCCGTGCAGTCGTCCACCGGTACCATGATGGAAAGGGTATCGTCCGGTGAAAACCTGATTGGTTTCAACATTCTGGGTTCCTACGCCGAAGCCCGCGCCAAAACTGACCCTTCTCTGGGCATCGCTTACCCGAAAGATTACACCCTGGTGCTGTCGCGCGTGTCCTTTATCAGCAAAGAGGCTGCCAACAGCAACGCGGCAAAACTTTGGCTTAACTACGTCTTGTCGGAAAAGGGCCAGAGCATTCTCGCCAACCAGGCGGATATTCCCTCTATCCGTAATGACATTGAAGGCAAAAACGACATCGACGGCATGACCAAAATGCTTGGCAACGCGCTGAAGCCTATTCCGGTGGACGAGAGCCTGTTGGAGTACCTGCAGCCGGCCAAACGGTTGGACTACATCAAGCAATGGCGTACCGCCGCGGCAAAATAAATTAGGACAGGCTCCGGACGCGCGTCTGCCAGGGAGGCGCGCGCCCTTTGGTGGTCGATGTTTACAACCATTGGGATAGATTATGAATACATGGCGCAGAAAGTGGCAGAGCCTGCCGCGTGGCTTGGTGGTGGTGATAACCGCGCTGGTTATCTATGTGCCGCTGTCATTTATCGTGATTCAAAGTTTTCTCTCCGCACCTTTTTTTTCGCCCTCCAAGGTTTTTAGCCTTGAGGCGTTCGAGTTTATTTTCACCGATCCTGACTTTTACAAGGCGCTGAAAAGTGGCTTTATCCTGGCCTTTGGCTTAGTGGTGATCGCCATTCCGCTGGGAGGTATTCTGGCCTTTTTGATGGTCAGAACCGATTTGCCCGGTCGTCGGTTTATTGAACCGCTGATCCTGGTGCCGATCTTTGTCTCACCGATGGTGCTGGGCTTTGGCTACGTGGTGGCCGCCGGGCCGGTCGGCTTCTTCTCGCTATGGGCGGAATCGCTGCTGGGCTTTGTGCCCTGGAATATCTACTCGATGGCCAGCATTGTGGTCATTGCCGGATTAACCCACGTGCCGCACGCTTATCTTTATATTTCCTCGGCCTTGCGCAGCGTCGGCTCCGACGTGGAGGAGGCCGCTCGTACGGCAGGCGCTTCGCCCTTGCAGGTCATGACGGCCGTCAGCTTGCCGATGGTACGCCCTTCGATTCTGTATGCTGGCGTATTGCTGTTCTTTCTCGGGCTGGAGGTGTTCGGCCTGATGCTGGTGCTGGGCGATCCGGAAGGGAACCTGGTGCTGGCGACCTACCTGTATCAACTGACCAACAAGCTGGGCACGCCGTCTTACCACCTGATGGCGGCAGTGGCGGTGGTGCTGATTTGCATCACCATTCCGCTGGTAATGTTGCAGCGCCGTCTGATGCGTACCGCCAACCGTTTCGTCACCGTCAAGGGCAAGGCGTCGCAGGCGCGGGCGCTGCCGCTGGGCAAATGGCGCTGGGTCGCCGGTGCGGTGGTGGTGTTTTGGCTGACGGTGACCATAGGTGTGCCACTGGTGGGCGTGGTGCTGCGTGCCTTTATTTCCAACTGGGGCGTGGGTGTTTCGATCTGGGACGAGCTGTCGCTCAATACCTTCCGCACCATCTGGCAGCAACCCAACCTGTTGCGAGCCATCGTCAACTCGATGGCGATAGGGGTGATCGGCGGTGCTCTGGCGGTAGTCTGTTATCTGTTCATCGGCATTGCCATGCACCGCAAACCCGACGGTGCTACCCGTTTTCTCGATTACAGCGTGCTGGTACCGCGTGCGGTGCCGGGTTTGCTGGCGGGGCTGGCGTTCCTGTGGGTGTTCCTGTTCCTGCCGATGTGGCTGGACAAGTCGTTGAAAGAGGGCTGGTTATCGGCCCTGCCGGTCGCCGAATGGCTGCGGGAAAACCTGATTGTCTGGCTACGTTCTTTGCGCAGCACCATCTTCAGCGTTTGGCTGGCGTATACCGTGGTGTGGATGGCCTACGGCCTGAGGTTGATCTCCTCGACGCTGTTGCAGGTCGGCCCTGAACTGGAAGAGGCTGCGCGCAGTGCCGGTGCCTCCCGTGGGCAGATCACTCGTCACGTGACTATTCCGCTGTCGCGCTACGGCCTGATCGGCTCGTGGTTGCTGATGTTCCTGATTTTCGAACGAGAGTATTCCACCGGGGTTTACCTGTTGTCTCCAGGCACCGAAACCATAGGTTCGATGCTGGTTTCGCTGTGGGCGGCGGGTGCCATTGATATCGTGGCCGCGCTCTCCTTCATTAACATCCTGCTGGTGGTGCTGGGGCTGGGGATCGCCTTGCGCTTTGGAGTGAAATTACATGATTGAACTTTCGGTAGAGAACCTGCATTTGACCTACGGCGACAACCCGGTGCTGAAAGGCGTTTCGATGCAGCTCAAGCGCGGCGAGGTGGTTTCGCTGTTGGGGCCGTCGGGCAGCGGTAAAACGACGCTGTTGCGGGCGGTCGCCGGGCTGGAAAAGCCAACCCAGGGCAGCATTATCATTGGCAGCAATAAGGTGTATGACGGTACTGCGCGCAGCGAGATCCCGGCGGAGGAGCGCAACCTCGGGCTGGTATTCCAGTCCTATGCCCTGTGGCCGCATAAAACCGTGTTTGAGAACGTCGCCTATCCGCTGAAATTACGCAAAGTTTCCACGGCGGAAATTACCCAGCGGGTGCAAGGGGTGCTGGATCAACTGGGACTGGGACATCTGGGCAAACGCCTTCCGCATCAGCTGTCCGGCGGCCAGCAGCAGCGCGTGGCGATTGGTCGGGCGTTGGTGTACAACCCGCCGGTGATCCTGCTGGATGAGCCGCTATCCAACCTGGATGCCAAGCTGCGCGAAGAGGCGCGGGTGTTTCTGCGTGAACTGATTATCAAGCTGGGGTTGTCGGCGCTGATGGTGACCCACGATCAGAACGAGGCGATGGCCATTTCCGATCGCATTTTGTTGCTCAACAACGGCAAGATCGAACAGCAGGGCACGCCGCAGGAAATGTACGGCTCCCCCTCGACCCTGTTTACCGCCGAGTTTATGGGCAGCAATAACCGCCTGTTCGGCAAAATCACCGAGATGAGCGAGGGCAAGGCGCGCATCGAAGGGAAAGATTGGGCGCTGTGGGGCATGGCAGGCGCAGGGGTAAAGGTTAGCGATGAAGCCACGGCGGTGATCCGGGTAGAACGCGTGCGCCTGGGTGAGGATCCCCAGGGCAACCAACTGGAGTTGCCACTGCTGACCAGCATGTACCTGGGCGATCGTTGGGAATACCTGTTCCGCACCGTTGCTGAAGATTTCGTGGTGCGGGCTTATGGCACCGAAGTGCGCGGCCAGACGCCTTGCCGGCTGTCCTTGCCGGCAGAGCACCTGTGGATTTTCCCCAAGGCCTAGCTTCAACAATAACCGCGCCTGTGGCGGGCGCGGTTGGTTGAACTACAAATCCAGTACCAGCCGTTGCCCCTTGGCCCTTGAGCAGCATATCAATAGGCTCTGCTGCGCTTCTCGTTCCTCCTCGCTCAGATACTGATCGCGGTGGTCAGCTTCCCCTTCAATAATTCGCGTTTCACAGGTGCCGCAAATACCTTCCCGGCATAGGCATTCCACTTTCGCTGCCTTGCTGTTTTCCAGCACCTGCAGAATGGTCATCTCTGGTGTCACTTCCAGCTCAATCCCTGAGCGAGCCAACACCAGCGTAAAGGCTTTCCCTTGGCTGTCAGTGACGGCAAAGGCCTCGCGGTGCAGACGTGCCTTCTCAATCCCGTGCGCGGAAGCCGCCTGCAATACCGCATCGTTCAACGCCGGTGGGCCACACACGTAAATATGGGTTGCAGGTTCGATGTCTGCCAGCAGGCGTGCCAAATCTAAACGGCTACCCTGGGTGGAAACATGGCAGTGGACATGTTCAGCAAAGGGGGAAGTCAGCAGCTGTGCCTGAAAAGCATTCTGTTCTTCACTATGGAAACAATAGTGCAGCCGGTAACGTTGACCGCGCTGGTGCAGTTCATGCAGTTGTGCCATAAACGGCGTAATGCCGATGCCGCCGGCAATCAGCAGGTGTTGTTCCGCCGTCGGTGCCAATGCAAACAGATTGTTCGGCGTACTTATGGTCAGCGTATCGCCTACCTGCAGGTTGTTATGCATAAAGTTGGATCCGCCTTTCGAGGGCGACTCGCGTCGTACGGCGATCTGATAGTGCTGCAAGTCGAAAGGAGAGCTTAGCAGGGAGTAGGCATTACTGTAGCGCTGTTCCCCCTGTTGCATTTGCACGATGATATGGCTGCCGCCACTGAAGGCCGGCAACGGCCGCTGCATCGGGTCCGCCAGAGTAAAACGCTTTACCTGCGCGGTAATGGTTTCGATTTCGATCACGCGGACATCAAACATCCGATAACTGGACATGTTATTCACTCCAGAGCACGGGCTGCGCCCGCGCATAACAGGTTATACCGCCTGGCACAGATATTTCAGTTCCAGATAATCGTCGATGCCATAGGTGGAGCCTTCACGCCCCAGACCGGACTGTTTGACGCCACCGAACGGTGCCACCTCGTTGGATATCAGGCCCGTGTTGATGCCTACCATGCCGTATTCCAACTGCTCCGAAACCCGCCAGATGCGCGCAGCATCGCGCGTGTAGAAATAGGCCGCCAGCCCATAGATCGTGTCATTTGCGCGTTGCAGCACTTCGGCTTCATCGTCAAAGACCACCAGCGGTGCGACCGGGCCGAAAATCTCTTCTTCCAGCAAGAGTGAGCCGGCTTGAACGTCCCCCAGTACCGTCGGCGTGAAGAAATTGCCGCCCAGCGGGTGCGGATGACCGCCGGTGAGTAGGATGGCCCCTTTGTTTTGTGCATCGTTCAGCAGTTCCATGACCTTGTCTCGTGCTTTACGGTTGATTAACGGACCTATTTGCACATCGTGATCGAAGCCGTTACCCACTTTCAGCGCCGCTACCCGAGCGACAAATTTTTCTGTGAACTGCGGGTAAACGTCACGGTGGATATAGAAACGGTTAGCGCAAACACAGGTTTGCCCCGCGTTACGGTATTTGGCGACTAATGCACCCTCAACGGCAGCGTCGATATCCGCATCCTTGAACACGATAAAGGGCGCATTGCCACCCAGTTCCAGAGAGACCTTTTTGATGGTGTCGGCGCTTTGGCGCATCAACACGCGACCAACCGGGGTGGAACCGGTAAAGCTCAGCTTACGGACCAGCGGATTGCTGGTCAGCTCGGCACCGATGATCTGTGAATTGCCGGTGATCACGTTGAAAACCCCAGCGGGAATGCCCGCACGGTTAGCCAGCTCCGCCATTGCCAGCGCCGAATAAGGCGTTTCATTGGCGGGCTTAACGATCAGCGTGCAGCCGGCCGCCAGTGCCGGTGCCGCTTTTCGGGTGATCATCGCCGCTGGGAAGTTCCACGGCGTAATGGCGGCACAAACGCCGATGCCTTGTTTGATCACCATCAGGCGCTTGTCAGTACTGGGTGAAGGAATGATATCGCCGTTGGTGCGCTTTGCCTGTTCGGCGAACCACTCGACAAACGAAGCGGCATAGCGGATTTCGCCCAACGATTCTGCCAGCGGTTTACCTTGTTCCTGCGTCATTAGTGACGCCAGATCCTGCTGGTGCTCCAGCATCAATTCGAACCAGCGGCGCAGATGCAGTGCCCGTTGTTGGGCTGGCAGACTACGCCAGCCTGCCAGCGCTTGCTGTGCGCAGGCTATGGCGTGTTGTGCTTCGGGTTGTGCCATGTTCGGCACCTGGCCTATAAGTTGGCCGGTCGCCGGATCGCTGACCGGCAAGGTTTCGTGATTGGATGCATCGCACCATTGGCCGTTAATAAACGCCTGCTGGCGGAACAGTGATTGATCGGAAATATTCACCGGATGACCTCATGGGTTAACGGGGCCGAGGGGCCCCTGTACATTTAAGGTTGGAAGACCTGCGCCAGCAGGTTGTGGAAGTGCGCGATACCATGTTCGCTAACGCCACTGCCCGCACCGTCAACCATGATGCGTCCTTGCCCGCGATAGCCACGTGACTTCAGCCCTTTCTGCACACTTTCCACCAGCCGCAGATCCTCTGGGCGAAACACGTCGCGATACCATTCGATCAACTTCTGTTGTTCGGCGGTCAGCTCCTCGTTGGTGAAATAAATGTCATAGTGTTGCAGGGTGGTTTCCGCATCGACCGGGAACTCATAAATCACCGTCATCATGCCTTCCAGCGGCGGGATGTTGAACATGGTGCATGGCCATAGCCAGATGCCGTGGAAGCTGGCGTCTTTGCCTTCCTCGAATTTGAATGACTGCTCGGAAGGGCGCGCGTAGCCAAACTGCATCGTCCAGTTACCGTGCAGGGTGTGCCAGTAGCGATCGACCTGCACCGAATCGGCGAAACCGGGGTGCGCCGGGGCACAGTGATAGCACTCGAGATAGTTGTCGACGATGTTCTTCCAGTTGGCCGGGGTGAGGGTGGTGAAACGTGCTGCCAGCTTCAGGTCGTCTACCGCCGGGCAGGCCTCGCGCACCTTGGCTGCCAGGCCGGGCAGTTGATCTTCTACGCTGCCGGCCTGCGGGTTCATATTGATAAAAATAAATCCGCCGTATTCCTCTACCCGTACCGGCGTCAGATGGGCGATGTCTTTATTGAAGTTATGCACGTTCTCGCAGTTGCGCGCATGGGCCAGTTCGCCGTCGAGCTTGAACGCCCAGGCGTGGTACGGGCAGGTAATGACGTTTTTGGCCTTGCCGTCGCCGGACAACAATTGATGCCCACGGTGTGGGCAAACGTTGTAAAAGGCGCGCAACACCTTGTCGCGACCGCGTACCACCAGGATATTTTCGCCGATGATCTCGCGGGTGATGTATTCATTCGGCTGCGCCACTTCACTGCCGTGCGCCACGCAGATCCAGCTGTTGGCGAACACCCGTTCTTTTTCATGATCGAATGCGGCCGGGTGAGTATAAAACTGAGCCGGAATGGTATACGCCTCGCGGGCATCGGCGCAGAAGTCTTTGGGTAACGTCAATGCGGGGATTACTGTGCTCATAATAACCTTCCTCTTCTTTATTTTTATTCCACGGGAGTGTTTCAGACGACGGTTGTGTTGTTTAACGGGTTAACGGCCGGAGGTTCTGACGGTGTGCTCAATGTCGGCCGGCTGACGTCGATCAGGTGCGCCGGTATCGCGGCGTAGTCCTGTTTCAGCCAGCGGGCGAACCCGTAAGTTTTGACCAATAGCACCAACAGAAACGGTAAGGCGGTTAGGACAACGGTGGTTTTCATGGTGTCGAGCGAGGCACCGGTAAACAGAATCGACAGCGGGATCAGCGTGATCACCACACACCAGAACAGGCGCAGCATCGGGCTGGGATCCTGCCCCTCTTGCAGATTCCGGGTGCTGGTGGCCGCCATGGTGTAGGCGACGGCATCCATATGCGACGCCAGAAAAATAATCATGATAAACAGGTAGCCCGCCAGGAACAGTTTGCCGAGTGGTAGCGACATCAGCAGCATTTGCACCGCCGTTTCTCCGCCCTGAACGTTGAGGATCTCCGGTACGTTCAACTGCCCGCTGATGAATTGATGCATGGCGAAGCTTTCCAGCGAACCGAAGAAGAACCAGCAACCGAGGGTGCTGCCGAGCAGCAGGGCCCAAATCACCTCTTTGATCTTGCGCCCGCGAGAAACCCGGGTCACAAACATGGCCACGCCAGGCGTATAGGAAATCCACCACAGCCAGTAGAACACTGTCCAACTGCGGCTAAAGCTGCCGTCTCCCATGGGGTCGGTAAACAGACTCATCTGCAGGAAATTCTGCGCCGTCAGACCGATAGCGTTAACGGTGTTATTAATGGTGAATTCGGTCGGTCCGACCAACAGTACCAGTGCGGCGAAGATAAACGCCCCCCAGCCGACCATTTTGCTCAGCCGTTGCATGCCGCCGTCGATACCAATGTACGAACTGAGGCAGAAAATTACTGCGGCCAATAGGATCACTGTGGCCTGTACTGCGAAGGTATCTGGAATACCGGTTAATGCCGTCAGCCCGCGAGTGAAGGTGGAGGCGGTTAACACCAGTGAAATAGTCAATGCACCCACGGTAGCAACCAGGAAAATAAGATCTACCGCTCGCCCTATAGGGCCGTCGGCGCGTGCACCTGTGATGGCCGAGATAATGCCGGACAGGCTCAAGCCTTTATTTTTACGGACATGAAAGTGATAGGCCATGATCAGTGAGGCCAAGGCATAGGTTGCCCAAGCGCTCAGCCCCCAGTGGAAGAACGAGTAGCTGATGCTGTATTCCAATGCTTTTGGCGTGCGTGGTGCGATATTCAGCCCGGGCGTTTGATAGTAATAGGCCCATTCCATTACGCCCCAGTACAGGGTTGAGGAACCCAGCCCAGCGCAGATGAACATAAACACCCAGGCTAGAGTGGAGTACTGCGGCTTGCCTTCACCAAGGCGGATATTGCCATATTTGCTTAAGGCCAGATAAAGCACCACCAGCAGTGCCATCAGTACCAGCACCTGAATGGTCGAACCGAACAGGCGGGTGACCGCGTTAAAAATGGTGGTGGCTACCAGTGCGGATTGTGCTGGAAATAGCATCAGGCAGATAGCGATCAGCGTGATGCTGCACAGACTGATCGCGATGAGCATGACATCCTTTTTAGGCGTGCTCTGCATGGGAGTGAACTCCTGTTATTTGTGGTTGGCCGTTGCGTGCAATCAGCACGCTTATCGGCCTTATTGATTGGCGTTAAGCCGTTTGTTAGACCACGTAGGGCAGGTATCTCGACACGCTAGATGCCATGAGTTTTTACCCTTCATTAACATTTGAGAGTGTGCACAAATTACCCAACTGCCACAATTGAGGTATCTGTGAAGGGATAAAACACGGTATGTAAATAATTTGTTGTGATCTTGACCGGAGAATTAGTGTGGCTTTTCGGGGGCTTTTCAGCGAATTACGATGAGAATTTATGGAGGAATACAAAATTAGCACGTGACTATGCAGAGCGATATATATCGCTCTGCATAGTCATTTATGGTGTGAATGTTTAGGTTAAAGCAGGGCGGCGATCGCCTGACCGACCTGTTGGGTGGTGGCGTCACCGTGCATGTCCGGGGTGCGTGGCCCGCAGGCGATAACCTGTTCGATGGCGGCGAGAATACCGTCGTGCGCCTGGCGATAGCGTGGTTCATCCTTACCGAGGAAGTCCAGCATCATGGCGCCGGCCCAGATCATGGCGACAGGGTTGGCGATGTTTTTGCCGAAAATATCCGGTGCGGAACCGTGCACCGGCTCGAACAGTGAAGGGAAATTGCGCTCGGGGTTAAGGTTGGCCGAAGGCGCGATACCGATAGTGCCGGCGCAGGCCGGGCCAAGATCGGACAGGATGTCACCGAACAGGTTGGAGGCCACCACCACGTCGAAACGTTCGGGTTGCAGCACGAAGCGCGCGCATAGAATATCGATATGCTGTTTGTCCCAGCGAATGCCCGGATACTGCTGCGCCATGGCGGCTACGCGTTCATCCCAATACGGCATGCTGATCGCCATTCCGTTGGATTTTGTGGCGGCGGTGAGCGTTTTGCGCGGGCGTTGTTGCGCCAGTTCAAAGGCGTATTTCAAAATGCGGTCGACGCCGTGGCGGGTGAACACCGACTCCTGGATCACCATTTCGCGTTCTGTGCCTTCAAACATTCGGCCGCCGAGCGACGAGTACTCCCCTTCGGTATTTTCACGCACCACGTAAAAATCGATATCCCCCGGGTTCTTATTTGCCAGCGGGCAGGGCACGCCGGGGAACAAGCGCACCGGACGCAGGTTGACGTACTGATCGAAATCGCGACGGAATTTTAGCAATGAGCCCCACAGCGAGATATGGTCCGGCACCTTGTCCGGCCAGCCGACGGCACCAAAATAGACGGCGTCGAAGCCTTGTAGTTGCTCGAACCAATCGTCCGGCATCATCTGGCCGTGCTGCAGGTAATAATCGCAGCTGGCCCATTCGAAGGTTTCAAACTCCAGGGACAAATCCCAACGCGCGGCAGCAGCTTGCAACACCCGAATGCCTTCCGGCATCACTTCCTGGCCAATACCGTCTCCCGGTATGGCGGCGATTTTATAGCTTTTGCTCATAGGATCTCACTTGTGAAGAGGGGCGATTGACATCCCTTCCATCCTATAATTGACTAACTGTTAATCAATGCTGGAAACGGTGAAACATAAAACACGAATCATGAATAATCTACCTATCCTGAGTGACCTGCGGGTGTTTGTGTTGGTGGCGCGCCGCGCCGGTTTTGCCGCCGCCGCCGACGAGCTGGGCGTTTCACCGGCATTCATCAGCAAACGTATTGCGCTGTTGGAAAAGGCGCTGGACGTGTCGTTGCTGCACCGCACTACGCGCCGGGTGGCGATCACCGAAGATGGCGAGCGCATTTACGAGTGGGCACAACGCATTCTGAACGACGTCGATCAAATGATGGATGAGCTTTCCGACGCCCGTCAGGCACCGCAAGGTACGTTGCGTATTGTCAGCAGTTTCGGCTTCGGTCGGCGTTTTGTCGGCCCGGCACTGTCGGCGCTGGCGCTGGAATACCCGGCGCTTGAACTGCGGCTGGACGTTTCCGATCGGCTGGTGGATTTGGTCAGCGAAGGTTTTGACCTGGATATCCGCATCGGTGATGACATTGCCCCCAATCTGATTGCCCGCAAGCTGGCGCAGAACCAACGCATTTTGTGCGCGTCTCCGGAATACCTGCAGCGTTACGGCACACCGAAAACCTTGAGCGAGCTTTCCGGACGCGCATGTCTGGCGATTAAAGAGCGTGACCATCCTTTTGGCCTGTGGCGACTTCATGGGCCACAAGGGGAGGAGGCGGTAAAGGTGACCGGCGGGCTGTCATCCAACAACGGTGAAATTGTGCATCAATGGTGCCTGGACGGACAGGGTGTGGCGCTGCGTTCTTTCTGGGACGTACGGGAGAGTATTGAAAATGGCTGGTTGGTGCATATCCTGCCGGACTACTACCAGCCGGCAGATATTTGGGCGGTGTACGTTTCACGCCTGGCGACCTCGGCCAAGGTGCGGGTGACGGTTGAATTTTTGCGCGATTATTTCCGCCAACACTATGGCGAAGCCTCGTTGTTGTCGGAATACTTGGCGCGTCGCTAGGGCAAGGAGGAGGAAAAAGTGTGCGCCAGATCATTTTATTCCCGCAAAGTGTCGATCAGTTGTCAGGCGAGCTGTCGCATCTGTTCCTTTTAGCAAAACTTTGGTTTATGCTCAGCTGAAGCGTTTCAGTTGCATCAGGATTCAACTGAAACGCCGGAGTGAAGGTGATGAACACGCGGCTGATGGAAGGAATAATGCGACGTGGCGATTCACAGCAGGCGGTGCGCTAAAGTACTCTATGCGAGTGAGCTTGATAACCTATCAGCGCTATCTCAGATAGGGTGAGCATGCCCGGTGTGAGAAGGCCCTTTTTCAGGAGCAGCATGACAATCCGCATAGCGATAAACGGCTTTGGCCGCATAGGCCGCAGCGTTTTACGCGCACTGTATGAGTCGGGACGAAGAGCGGAAATTTCCGTGGTGGCGATCAACGAATTGGCGAACGCCGAGGGGATGGCCCACCTGCTGAAATACGACTCCAGCCATGGCCGTTTTGCCTGGGATGTTCGCCAGGAATGCGACATGTTGACCGTCGGGGACGATACCATTCGTTTGCTGCACCAGCCGGCGGTGGAACAGCTTCCCTGGGGCGAGCTGGGCGTTGACGTGGTGCTGGACTGCAGCGGCGTGTACGGCAGTCGGGCGGATGGCGAGGCCCATCTGGCGGCGGGGGCGAAAAAAGTGTTGTTCGCTCACCCCGGCGGCAACGATCTGGACGCCACCATCGTGTTTGGCGTCAACCATCAGACGCTGCTGGCTGAACACCGCATCGTGTCCAATGCGTCATGCACCACCAACTGCATTATTCCGGTGATCAAACTGCTGGACGATGCCTACAGCATCGAGTCGGGCACGGTGACCACCATTCACTCCTCAATGAACGATCAGCCAGTGATAGACGCCTATCACCAGGATTTGCGGCGCACCCGCGCGGCGAGCCAGTCGATTATTCCGGTCGACACCAAGCTGGCCGCCGGTATTACCCGCGTTTTTCCGCAGTTTTGCGATCGTTTTGAAGCGATTTCCGTACGTGTGCCAACCATCAACGTGACGGCCATCGATCTCAGCGTCAGCGTCAGTTCGGCGGTGAAAGTGGCAGAGGTCAACCAGCTGTTGCAAATGGCCGCACGGGGATCTTTTCGTGGTATAGTTGACTATACGGAACTACCATTAGTCTCGATCGATTTTAACCATGACCCGCACAGCGCTATCGTCGACGGTACGCAGACTCGGGTCAGCGGACAACACCTGATCAAGACCTTGGTCTGGTGTGATAATGAATGGGGCTTTGCCAACCGGATGTTGGATACAACACGGGCAATGGCCGCAAGCGGTTTCTAGTACGGCGGCATCGGCACTGGCCGGTGCGCCGCTCAGGCAACTTTATAGAGAATCAACCAAGAGGGTTCACCATGTCTGTAATTAACATGTCCGATCTGGATCTGGCAGGTAAACGCGTTCTGATCCGCTCCGATCTGAACGTTCCAGTGAAAGACGGTAAAGTGACTTCCGATGCACGTATCCGTGCCTCCCTGCCGACTATTGAAGCTGCGCTGAAACAAGGCGCCCGCGTGATGGTAACTTCCCACCTGGGTCGTCCTACCGAAGGCGAGTACAACGAAGAATTCTCCCTGCTGCCTGTTGTCAACTATCTGAAAGAACACTTGAAAAACCCGGTACGTCTGGCTAAAGACTACCTGGATGGCGTTGATGTTGCAGAAGGCGAGCTGGTCGTGCTGGAAAACGTCCGTTTCAACAAGGGCGAGAAAAAAGACGACGAAACCCTGTCCAAGAAATATGCGGCACTGTGTGACGTGTATGTGATGGACGCCTTCGGCACCGCACACCGTGCACAGGCTTCCACCCATGGCGTGGGCAAGTTCGCGCCTGTTGCCTGTGCCGGCCCGCTGCTGTCTGCAGAGCTGGAAGCGCTGGGTAAAGCGCTGGGCAACCCAGCCCGTCCGATGGTTGCCATCGTGGGTGGTTCTAAAGTTTCCACCAAACTGACCGTACTGGATTCCCTGTCCAAAATCGCCGATCAGCTGATCGTCGGTGGCGGCATCGCCAACACCTTCGTGGCGGCGCAGGGCAACAACGTGGGCCAGTCTCTGTACGAACCTGATCTGATCGACAACGCCAAGAAACTGCTGGAAACCTGCGACATTCCGGTTCCGACCGACGTGCGCGTGGCGACCGAGTTTTCTGAAACTGCGGTTGCGACAGTGAAGCAGGCGAACGAAATTCAGGACAACGAGCAAATTCTGGATATGGGCGACGTCTCAGCCGAGCGTCTGGCCGTTATCCTGAAGAACGCCAAAACCATTCTGTGGAATGGCCCGGTTGGCGTATTCGAGTTCCCTAACTTCCGTAAGGGCACCGAAATTGTCGCTCGCGCTATCGCAGACAGCGAAGCCTTCTCTATCGCAGGCGGCGGCGACACCCTGGCAGCAATCGACCTGTTCGGCATTGCTGACAAGATTTCCTACATCTCAACCGGCGGCGGCGCCTTCCTGGAATTCGTGGAAGGTAAAGCGTTACCGGCGGTCGTGATGCTGGAAGAGCGCGCTAAGCAGTAATTCAGACAACGGGAGGCGAAAGCCGCCCGTTTGTTTTATACCGCGCGGCATAATGCGGCGCGGCATGAAAAAATCGATTTACATCCATCTACGGCCGACGAAACAGGACAAAGTAACATGTCTAAAATTTTTGATTTCGTAAAACCGGGTGTCATCACTGGTGATGACGTTCAGAAAGTATTCGCAGTAGCTAAAGAGAACAACTTTGCTCTGCCAGCAGTGAACTGCGTAGGTACCGACTCCATCAACGCCGTGCTGGAAACAGCAGCGAAGGTGCGTGCTCCGGTTATCGTACAGTTCTCTAACGGCGGTGCCGCGTTTATCGCCGGTAAAGGCGTGAAGACTGACGTTCCTCAGGGTGCAGCAATTCTGGGCGCTATCTCTGGTGCACATCATGTTCACCAGATGGCTGAGCATTACGGCGTGCCGGTTATTCTGCACACCGACCACTGTGCGAAGAAACTGCTGCCATGGCTGGACGGCCTGCTGGACGCTGGCGAGAAACACTTCGCGGCTACCGGTAAGCCACTGTTCTCTTCTCACATGATCGACCTGTCTGAAGAGTCCCTGGAAGAAAACATCGAAATTTGCAGCAAATACCTGACTCGCATGGCGAAGATCGGTATGACCCTGGAAATCGAACTGGGCTGCACCGGCGGTGAAGAAGATGGCGTGGACAACAGCCATATGGACGCATCCGCTCTGTACACCCAACCGGAAGACGTGGCTTACGCGTACGAAAAACTGAACGCCATCAGCCCACGCTTCACCATCGCAGCGTCCTTCGGTAACGTGCACGGCGTATACAAGCCAGGCAACGTTAAACTGACTCCGACCATCCTGCGTGATTCTCAGGACTACGTGTCCAAGAAATTCAATCTGCCGCACAACAGCCTGAACTTCGTGTTCCACGGCGGTTCCGGTTCTACCGACGCAGAGATCAAAGAATCCGTAGGTTACGGCGTGATCAAAATGAACATCGATACCGACACCCAATGGGCAACCTGGGACGGTATCCTGCAGTACTACAAAGCGAACGAAGCTTACCTGCAGGGCCAGTTGGGCAACCCGAAAGGCGCCGACCAGCCGAACAAGAAATACTACGATCCACGCGTATGGCTGCGTTCAGCCCAGACTTCCATGATTACTCGTCTGGAACAGGCTTTCAAAGATCTGAACGCAGTAGACGTTCTGTAATCTCGGTCAGCTGTTAGCCATATTGAAAGGCTCCCTTCGGGGAGCCTTTTTTGTTGCTAGCCCAACAGACTGGCGCCGACGTTAATCGACAGCCCCAGGATCACCAGATTGAAAACAAAGGAAATCACCGATTGCAGTAGAGCGACTTTGCGCACCTCGGCCGCACCGACGGCCACGTCAGCAGTTTGCGAAGCCACCGCGATGGTGAACGAGAAATAGGCAAAGTCCCAATAGGTAGGCTCCTTAAGGTCGCCGGGAAACAACAGCGGCAGCGGATCCTGCTGTGCACCCTGACGATAAAACTGGTGGGCATAGTGCATGGTAAATGCCGTGGGCAGCAGTAACCAGGACACCACCAGCGTCGCGCCGGTCAGCGCCAGATGCAGCGTCTTCAGCGAATCGCTGACCTGTTTGGCGGTGCTCAGCTCAAACAGAATGGATAAAATGCTCACCAGACAGCCGATGCTGACCAGTGCCAGCACCATACTGGCGCTCTCATCCTGTGCCCGTGCCAGTTGGCGGATGTGCTTTGGCGTGCTGATCAGCATCAGTCGCCAGAGAAACAGCAGATAGCACCAGGCCAAAACGTTCCAGCCGAGCATCAGTCGCTGCAGCTCAGAAAGCGTGGCGGGCAGCAGCAGGTAGCACAAAATGCCCGCACCGACGGACAGCAGCAGCCTTGGCCGAACCTGCCAGTAGTGTTTGATTGACGATGGAATGTGCATAACCGATGAAGTTCCTTATCGTTATAAAGGCGATAGCGCTGTGTTCAGCATAGAAGAAGCGTGGCGGCTGTTTCGGCTATTTTTGACGCTTACGGTTGGCATGCGGTGGAAATGTTGGTTAACCTAAGGCGGTGGTTTCCGACTGACGGCTGATGTCAGTTTTTTTGCGAGTTTATCCCCTTAGGGACAAGTTAGGACGACACGAATGAAAGATCTGAATGTAGTAGATGGCATTAATGGTGCCGGTAACTGGCTGGTGCAGAACCAGGACTTATTGATTCAGTACGCGGTGAACATCGTCGCGGCGATCGTTATTTTCATCATCGGTTCGATCATTGCACGCGTAGTCAGCAATGCATTAAGCCGGGTGATGAAGCTGCGCGGTATTGACGCCACGGTTGCCGACTTCCTGTCTGCCATGGCGCGTTACGGCATTCTGGCCTTCACCTTTATCGCCGTGCTGGGGCGCGTTGGCGTTCAGACCACCTCGGTGATCGCCGTGTTGGGTGCCGCAGGTTTGGCCGTCGGCCTGGCGCTGCAGGGCTCGCTGTCCAACTTCGCTGCAGGCGTGCTGCTGGTGGCCTTCCGTCCACTGCGTGCCGGTGAATATGTCGATCTGGGCGGCGTAGCCGGTACCGTCGACCAGGTGCAGATTTTCTCCACTACGCTGCGTACCGCAGACAACAAAACCATCGTGGTGCCGAACGGCAAAATCATCGCCGGCAACATCATCAACTATTCCCGCGAGCCAAACCGCCGCGTAGACATCGTGGTTGGCGTGGCTTATAACGCCGATATCGACGTGGTGAAAAAAGTGTTGGGTGATGTGATCGCTGCCGACAAGCGCATCATGCACGCCAAAGGCGTAACCGTACGCTTGAACGAGATGGCGCCATCTTCACTGAACTTTGTCACCCGTTCCTGGACCACCAATGCGGAATACTGGAACGTATACTTCGATCTGATGGAGAACTTCAAGCGCGCGCTGGATGCCAACAATATCGGCATTCCGTTCCCGCAGATGGATGTTCATCTGTACCGCACTGAAGAAGCGGCTACCGCTAAAGCGGAATAAAGCAGAACAAGAGAAAAGGGGCCACGGCCCCTTTTTTTATTGCCGGCCGAGGCTGCATCCTGCGGATGTCGCCTCGGCTTTTTCGTTTTATCAGTTTGATAACGCGGAGTCTGGCACAGGGACGCGGCGGTTCACGCTGAGCCGGTAGAGCAGGAAAATAGCGGCAGAGCCCACCAGTACCGGCAGCGCCAGCCAGATGAAGAACATCTCCGACGTCCCTGCCGCGACAATCATCCAGGCGCCAAGCATTGAACCGACTATCGAGCCGAAGCGACCGCTCGCCATCGCCCAGCTGACTCCGGTGACGCGAGCGGCGGTAGGGTAAAGGGTAGCGGAGACCAGATTCAGGCCGTTCTGCGCACCGGCCACGCCGAAACCGATGAGGAATACGGTGACCGCCAGCGTATAGGCGTCCCCCATCAGATAACCGGTAGCGCCAATCACCAGCGCGGCACCCAGGTACGACAGGGCCAATACCCGGTAGGGGCCGACGCGGTCCATCAGCAGCGCCATAAGGATGGCACCGAGGGTTCCGCCCAGCGGCACCATCGCCCCGATGCGCGAAGCGTGGACGATATCGTACCCGGTATCCTTGAGGATGCTCGGCAGCCAACTGGTGAGCAGATAAAATACAAACAACGAGCAGAAGAATGCCACCCACAGCAGCAAAGTGCGCACTGCGCGACCTTCGATGAACAGGTGGGAGATTGGCGATCTGGCCAGCGCGGGGCGTTCATCATCGATAATTGTCACGCTGGCCCAACTTTTGCCGGTGATACGCTCGACCACCTGGCGCAGGCTATCGGCATGTTTCGGGCTGGCACTCATAAAGCGCGCTGACTCGGGCATCTGCCAGGCCAGCAACGGCAACAGCAACAATGGCGCGATGCCGCCGAGCATCAGCAAACCACGCCAGCCGAAGGCCGGAATAACCTGCCCGGCAAGGATGCCGCCCAGCGCCAGACCGGCGGTGAAACCGCTCCAACTGAGAGTGACCATGATCATCCGCCGACGTGCCGGCGAGTATTCCGAGCTCAGGGTGATGCAGGTGGGCATCGCCCCGCCCAAACCGATACCGGTGATTAAACGCAGCAGGGTCAACGACTCGATTGAGCTGGTATAGGCCGAGGCCAGAGTGCCTCCGCCAAAGATCAGTATGGAGGCGAGCAGCACGCGCTTGCGCCCTATGGCATCGGCAACCGGGCCGAAGATCAGGCTGCCGAGCAGCAGGCCGAACAATCCCGCGCCAAACGTCGGCGATAGCTGGGCAGGCAGCAGTTGCCACTCTTCGCGTAACGCCGGGGCGATATAGCCGATGATGGCAGTGTCAAAACCGTCCAGCAGGACGATCAGGAAACACAGGGTAAGGATCAGGATTTGATAGGGCGAGATTTTCGCGTTGTCGATGATCTCGCTGATACGAGCGGTGTTTTGGCTCATGGGGGTTCCACTTTAATTAGGCTTGTGTGGAGCTGGCTGGAGGGCTGTGCAGGCGTCAGGCTCTTGCTGAAACGGGCCTGAACCAAAGCCGCTGTGGCTGGCATGGTGCAGAAAGTCTGAGTATACACCAGAGCCAGCGGCTTGCAGCGATGCGCTGAGATGAGCCGTTCTGTTTCAGACAAAACGGCCAAAATACTCTGTTCTCAGAACGGGCAAGCATGGTGGGCTTTGATCTTCTCTGCGCTGACAGGATGAACGAAATGCAGTTCGCTGGCGTGCAGCATCAATCGCGGCGTCCCTTCGGTGCCTGGCAGCAGACGGCCGCCATACAGGTCACAGCCCAAAATAGGATGGCCCAACTGCTGGCAGTGGATACGCAGCTGATGGGTGCGCCCGGTCTCCGGGATTAACTGTACCCGCGTCAACGGCAGTAACGTCCCGTCTGTCAACTCGCGATAAGTGCGTTCAACGACGCGATAGCGTGAGCGAGCGGGCTTGCCGTGGAGTGAGCAAATCGACATCAGCGGGAACAGCGCCGGGTCTTTGGCAATTGCCGCATCTATCACCCCTTCGTCGTCGTTCAGGTGCCCGCAGAGCAATGCGCTGTACACCTTGGTGACGGTACGCTGACTGAACTGTTGGCAAAGGGCGGCATTGATCGCTTTATTACGCGCTATCACCATCAGCCCGGAAGTGCCGAAATCAAGGCGGTGGACCAGCGTACAGCCAGGAAATAGCTGCACCAGCCGATGATGTACCGAATCGAGGTTTTGCGGGTTTTTCCCCGAGAGGCTTAGCAGCCCGGCGGGTTTATTGATAAGCACCAGACTCTCGTCCTGATACAGCGTCTCTATCTGGTCATGGCACGGCGGGGCAATAAAGGTATCGATAATCTTAGACATCAGGCTGCCCGGCGGGAAAGTGGGAGCGGATAATAACGAATTTTTGGCCGCCAGTCAGTTGTCCCCGCCCGCCCCCTTGCCAAAGGAGGGGGAACGGCTAACCCGGCAGAGAGGTTTTCACCAGACGCCGAACGGCGCCTGGCTTCCAAAAGAATAACTGAAAGGCGTTGCCGGCTTATTGCCCGTAGTAGGCATTTTTGCCGTGTTTGCGCAGGTAATGTTTATCCAGCAGTGCCGGTTGCATGCTGTGAATGCCCGGCGTTAGCTGACGTGAGAAAATCCCCATGTAGGCAATTTCTTCCAGCACCACGGCGTTATGCACCGCGCTGTGCGCGTCCTTGCCCCAGGCGAACGGCCCGTGTGAATTGACCAATACTGCCGGAATGGCGTTCGGGTTGATGCCGCGACGGCGGAAGGTATCGATAATGACCTTGCCGGTTTCCAGCTCGTATTCATGCTCAATTTCGTCTTCGGTCATCAGGCGGGTACAGGGAATGGCACCGTAGAAGTAATCGGCGTGGGTGGTGCCCCAGGCGGGGATATCCAATCCTGCCTGCGCCCAGATGGTAGCGTGGCGCGAATGGGTATGAACGATACCGCCGATATCGGCGAATTCACGGTACAGCGCCAGATGGGTAGCGGTGTCAGAGGAGGGCTTTTTGGTGCCCTCGACGGTGTGCCCGTTGGCGAGATCGACCACCACCATGTCCTCCGCGGTCATGTGTTCATACTCCACGCCGGAAGGTTTGATCACCACCAGCCCGCGTTCGCGATCCACGGCGCTGACGTTACCCCAGGTGAAGGTCACCAGGTTATGGCGCGGCAGGTCTAGGTTGGCTTCCAGCACCTGTTGTTTAAGCTGCGGCAGCGTTAGCATGTCATACCCCCTTGTTGCATTTTCTGTTCGATCCACCGGCGGGCCTGCACAATCTCGGCCACCGGCTCTTCGGCTTTTTCGGTCCACATTTCAATCAGGAAAGCACCGCGGTAGTTAAGCTGTTTCAGGGTGCGGAATACGGCGACAAAATCGACGCAGCCTTCGCCAAACGGCACGTCGCGGAACTGTCCCGGCGAGCTATCGGTAACCGGGTAAGTGTCCTTCAAATGGATGGCGGCGATGCGGTCAATGCCCAGCGCCAACTCCTGCGCTACGTCATTGCCCCAGGCGCTCAAATTGCCGACGTCCGGATAGACCGTGAACCAGGGGGAGGCCAGGCAGGCGTCCCAGGCTTTCCATTTGCTGATGGAGTTCATAAAGGCGGTGTCCATGATCTCTACCGCCAGCATCACCTGCGATGCGGCGGCGCGCTCGACTGCCCACTGCATACCCTCGGTGAAGCGGGCAAGAGTGCTTTCGTCCTGCGGCTCGTAATAGACGTCATACCCGGCGAGCTGAATGGTGCGAATACCGACGTCCTTCGCCAGTTGAATCGCCTGTTCCATCATCTCGAAGGCACGCTGACGCAGCGCATCGTCATGGCTGCCGAAGGGAAAGCGGCGATGACCGGACAGGCACATCGACGGGATGCTGATGCCGGTTTCCAGCATGGCGCTGACCAACGACAACCGCTGCTCCTTGCTCCAGCTCAGGCGTGCCAGCCGTTCGTCGCTTTCATCCACCGACATTTCGACAAAATCAAAACCGCAGGCCTTGGCGAGCGCCAGCCGCTCGGGCCAGGTCAGGTGCTTCGGCAAGGCTTTTTCATAAATTCCCAAGGGGTGCTGACGCATATCAACTTCTCCAGATGTCATCAATGGCCGAGCGGAACTGACCGGCAGCGGCCAGCGGATCGGCAGCCTCCGCCAGCGCTCTGCCGACGATAAAAGCGGTCACGGCGATGTCTTTAAACAGCGGCAAATCGGTCGGCGTGATTCCGCCGGTCACCGACAATTCAATGCCCAGATCAGACAAGGCCTTCATCAGATCCAAATCTTGATGGCTCCAGGTTTGCCCGCTGGCCTGCGCGTCGCGGCCACGGTGGTATATCGCCTGGCGGATACCGAGGTCGCGCCACTGTTGGGCATCCTCCAACGTCCAACGGCCGAACAGCTCAATCTGAATCTCGCCCTGGTGTCGTTGCGCCACTTCCAGCGCACTGGCCATGGTGGCCAACGGGGCGGCGCAAATGACGGTCATCCAGTTGGCTCCGTGGCCGAAGGCCTGTTGCGCCAACGTGCCACCGGCATCGGCCACTTTCAGGTCGGCCACCAGCGTATGTTGCGGGCAGCGCTCGCGCAGTGCGCTCACCGCCTGAATACCTGCGCTGATGCATAAGATGGTGCCGGCCTCGATGATGTCGACGTGGGGCCGCAGGCGTTCTGCCGTCTGCAGAGCGGCATCTAACCGGGTGTGATCGAGCGCCAGCTGCAGGCGCGGTTTATTGCTCATAAAGCCTCCTTACTGTGCGGATTGCAGCGTTTGCAGCGCGGCAATCAGCGCCTGATAACGTTGGTGTTTTTTGCCGTAGGCCGCGCTTGCTGAAGCATCCGGCAACACCCGCTCAATACGTGGCGCCAGCTCGCGTTGGGCAGCGGTGAAGTCGCTGAATGCGCCGCTGCCGACCATCGCCGCCATCGCGGCGCCCAGGCAGCCGGTTTCTTCCACCTGCGGCAGTTCGACCGGCAGGCCGCTGACGTCGGCAAACATCTGCATCCAGGGCACTGACTTGGCTGGGCCACCGGTGACGCGCAGCGCGGTGGCCTCAGGGAAACGTTGCCGCATGCGGTTGAGATGGGTCATATGGCAGAACACCACGCCCTCGTAAATCGCCTGTACCAGGTGCTCGCGCTGGTGGAAAGCCTGCAGGCCGTAGAAGCTGGCGCTCAGGCCCAGCCCGGCGTTGGAGCCATACAGGAAGGGCGCGAACAGCAGGCTGCTGTCGGCCTTGGGCAACGCCGCTACCCAGTCATTGAGTTGGGCGTAGTCTTGCAGGTCCCATTGTCGGCAGAACCACTCCAGGTTGGCGGCGGAGGTGGGGCTGGCTTCATGCACGATGTATTTGCCGGCTTCGGCATGACGACCATAAACAAAGGGATGATCGAACCCTGCGGTAATGCGGTCGGTGATGCCGCTGGTGACCGACCAGGTACCCATCACCGCATTGAGTCGGGTTTCGTCCTGCAGCCCGGCGCACAGGGCGGTAGACACCACGTCAAACAGCCCGCCAACCACCGGCGTTCCCGGCAGCAGCCCGGTGGCCGCGGCAGCGGTAGCGTTGACGCGACCGGTGATTTCAGCGGAACCGACGATCGGTGGCAGCGCGGGCATGATGTCGCCAATCCCCAGCAACTGCGCCAGCGCCGGGTCATAGCGGCCGTCGGCCATCTGATAAAGATTGGATTCGGAGATATTGGTCTCTTCGCAGGCCAGCTCGCCGGTCAGGCAGTGGCGCAGATAATCGTGCGCCATCAAAACGCTGCCAATTTGGCGATAGCGTTCCGGCTGGTGTTGCCTGACCCAGCGCAGCAATGACACCGGATGGCCGGTCCACAGCGTTTGTCGGGTCTGCGGGTAGAGCGCCTGCGGCACGCCCTGTTTTTGCCACTCCTGCACCAGTGTCAATGCGCGCTGATCGGAAGACAGCATGGCGTTGCCCAGTGGCAGGCCGCGTTTATCCAATAAAAACGCGCCCTTGCCCTGTGCCGAGATGCCGATTGCCTGAATATCGCCGGCGGCAATCTCGTTGCGGGCCAAGACTTCCCGGATCACCTCGGCGGCGGTGCTCCACAGCGCGTGCATATCCCGCTCCGCCCAGCCGGGCTGTGGCGCGATAATCTCAAGATTGCGGCGGGCAATATCCAGCTCGCTACCTCGGCGGTCATACAGTCCGGCCTTGATAAAGGTGCCGCCGCAGTCCAACCCCAACCAATATTCCATTATTCGGCCCCCGCTTTCTGGTCGCATTTATTCGGCAACATCAGTGCCAGTACCGAAGCGATGGCCAGCGATACAGCCAGGCTGTAAACGCCGACATCCTTGCTGAACAGGCTGATCAAGACGCCGACCATGTACGGGCCGCAGAAGCCGCCCAGGTTGCCCAGTGCGTTGATCACCCCGCGTGCCCCGCCGGCCACTTCGGCGTTAAACAGTTTGGGAGGAATGGTCCAAAACACCCCGGCGGCGGCCTGGATAAAGACGCCGCAGCCGACCAGCGCTGCGTAAGACCACCAGATGTGATCTTTTAACAGCACTGACAGCGCCATACAGATGGCGAAGCAGGCCAGCGGCAATGCGACGAATACTTTGCGTTTACCGGTACGATCGGACAGGGTGGAGATGATCAGCATGCCGAAGATGGCGCCGATATAGGGCAGGATGGCCAGCATGCCGACCTGCTCCATGTTGCCGTTGGTCAGCCCCTTGAGGATGGTCGGCAGCCACAGGGTGTAGCCGTAGATCCCGGTTTGATAGAAGAAGTTCACCATGATCAACTGCCACATGATCTTGTCGCGCAGCACCCGGCGCAGCGAGGCGTTACGCACCGTCTTGCCTTTGATCAGCAGCTGTTCGTCATGCAACGTTTTGATCAGGTAGTCTTTTTCAGCCTGTGAAATCCACTTGGCTTCCTGCGGGCGGTTGCTGATGGTGAAATACCACAGCACCATCACCACCAGCGACAGCGCGCCTTCCACCAGGAACAGCATGCGCCAGTCCCAGGCGGTGATGATCCAGCCGGACAGCGGCGCGGTGAGAATACCGGCAATGGGCACGAACATAATCACGATGGCGTTGGCGCGCCCGCGCTCCTTGTCCGGGAACCAGTTGCTGATCATGGTCAGCACCACCGGCAGCATGCCGCCCTCGGAGACGCCCAGTGCGAAACGCAGGAATAACAGCTGATATTGATTGCTGACCAGCCCGGTCAGTACCGAGATCACCGCCCAGGCCAGCAGTGACCAGCCGATGAATTTCTTGCCGTTGCCGTACACCGCCAGCTTGCCACCCGGCACTTGCAAAAACAGATAGCCGATAAAGAAGATGCCGCCGGCCAGGCCGGCCATGGAAGCGGTGATGCCGAGTTCATCGTCCATGCCGCCGGGCATGGCGAAGGCAATATTCACCCGGTCCATGTAGGAGATGATGCAGGTAATAAGAATAGGCGGCACTATTCTCAACCAGCGTAATTTGGGAATGACCTGGCTGCGGCTAACGGAAACAGAGGCTGTATTCATCTATACACCTTTCGCTATTTTGTAGGGTCGGGCTTTATTGTTTTGGTTTGCGTTGGGCACAAGGGCGCCCGCACCGGCCTGAGGACCGGTGTTTTTTGCAGGTTTTCGTTTGCTGCTAATTAAGCGCTAAATAATGCCAGCGGTATTTTCACCACCACTTTGCGAATATCGCCGGGTTGTTGGTTAATACAGGCCGGGCGATGCACATCCTGCGGGAAAAATACCGCAAAATTTCCGGGCCGCAGGGTTAACCAGGATTCATCGGCGACGTCCTGATAAAAAAGAATGTCGCGCTGCGCCAGCAAATCCTGGTGGATCGGGTTATTACCGCGATCTGCCGCCACACCGATCAATTCGGTGCCGCTGACCAGAAACTGCACGTCGACGTTTTCCCGGTGTACCTCCGGTCGCAGATCGCTCGGCTGGTGGGTCTGCAGATCCAGCACCTGTACCACGTAGCCGGTGGCAGGATCCTGATACCGACCGGCGGGCAGGGCGCTGAAATCGGTGCTTTGCAGATAGGCGATGGCTTTGGCCACCGGCGCTGGGTACTGCTCCGGCGAAGTATGGGCAATATGGCCGAATATCATGGTGACTCTCCTGTTAAAGCGCCTGAATGCGCGCCCAGACGCGCTCATCCACGGGAATGCCGTCACGCATGTTTTCCGCGTGAATACGTGGGAATTTATGGCCCGGCAGGCGAATGGCTATCTCCGGGTTGTCGCGTTCTGCGCTGGTAATGTAGTCCATGATGCGCTGCAGTTTGGCATCGCGGGTGGCGCCGTCGATCAAGCGTTCGATCTCAATGGCGATGAAGACCTGCGACACGCCATACTCTTCGCGGTTGTCTTCGGTCACTTCCGCCACTGAGGATCCGCCAGACAGCAGGGTGGCAATCATATCGAGCACGATCGACAGCGCGGATCCTTTCCAGTAGCCCATCGGCAAAATGCGGCGGTTCTCTTCAATGGCGGCAGGATCGCGCGTCAATTGACCGTCGTTGTCGAAACCGCCGTCCACCGGCAGCGTTTTGCCCGCCAGCCGATTTAGCTCCAAAGCACCATAGGAGAACATCGACATCGACATATCCACCATGGTGATGGGGTTGCCCGGCACCGCGACGATCAGCGGGTTGGTGCCGATGCGGCACTCCTTGGCGCCCCAGGGTGGCATAACGGCAATCGAGTTGGTCCAGCAGATACCGATATAACCTTTCTCCGCCGCCTGCCAACCGAAACCACCGCCGCGCATCCAGTGGTTGGCATTGCGCAGGGCCACCAGACCTATGCCGTGGCTGTCGGCCAACTGCATGGCGCGATCCATCATCCGGCGCGCCGTGAGATTGCCGATACCCTGATGCGCGTCCCATTGTTCAATGGCTCCGAGTGACAACAGCTTGCTGGGTTCGGCGTCCGGCACGATATCGCCGGCGTCCAACTGCTGAATAAAGCGTGGGAAACGGTTAACGCCGTGGGAGTAAACGCCGTTGGCAGAGGTGTCGGCGAACATGCCCGCACAGTCATCGGCGGTGGCTTCCGCCACGCCCCGCGACAGCAGCACGCGTTTGAATTCCTGTTTCAGATCGGTGTAACTCACTCTCATGCTGGTTCTCCGCTACGGCATTTTGTTTGTTTTATGTTCTTTGAATTTCAATATGCGAAATTGCATTTCAAATAAATGCTATACCTGCGGCCAGGTGAAGTCAAAGCGAGGGAAGAGAAAGTTATTTATATAAAACAAGTGGTTAAATTAACTTGGTGGTTTTGTGATCGCAGACACGTTTTTGGTCGTTGCGGTGTTTTAGGCGTGGCAAAGCAGAGCGGTAACTGCCCGCTCTGCTTTGGCCTTTATGACTAATTACCCTCGCGTATTCAGTATCTTGCGGTACAGCGAAGTGGTGGCGGTGATGTACAACTCATTGCCGTCTGGTCCGCCAAACGTGCAGTTGGAAACCCGCTCCGGCACTTCGATCTTACCGAGCTGTGTTCCCTGACTGTCGAAGATCAGTATGCCGTCGGCACAGCTGCAAAAAATGTTTCCAAACGCATCGACACAAAAACCGTCCGGGAAGCCGGGGGCCACGGTGGCAAAACGGCGTCCGGCGTTCAGTTCACGTCCGTTAACCTGATATACCCGCAGCTCTCTGCGGCCCAGGGTTGGGAAATCGACGATCGACATATCCGCCACGTACAACAGAGACTCATCCGGCGAGAACGCCAGGCCGTTAGGGCGCTGGAGATCGCTGGCCGCGATGTTCAGCGAACCGTCACGGGGATCGAAGCAGTAAAGGTAACAGCCAACGATCTGGCTTTCCGACTTGTAACCTTCTTCGTCACCGATAATGCCGTAGGGCGGATCGGTAAACCAAAGGGTGCCGTCGGAACGTACCGCCAGATCGTTGGGTGAGTTGAAACGCTTGCCGTCAACGCGATCGACCAGCATTTGCACCTCACCGTTGTTTTCGGTTCGGCTGATGCCGCGTCGTCCGTGCTCGCAGCTGACCACGCGGCCTTCGGCATCCCGTGCGTTGCCGTTGGCATAATGCGACGGGGAGCGCCACAGGCTCAGTTCCCCCTGTCGCGACCAGCGGAACATGCGATTGCCTTTCACATCGCTGAACACCACCGCATTTTGCGCGGGCAGCCACACCGGCCCCTCGGCCCAAATGGCCGGTGAGCACAGGCGTTCGAGCGGCGGGCCCGCCATCAGTTCGTTCATGCTGACCTCCGCTTACTTCACGCCCCAAATGGCTTTGTAATGGCCCTGATAATCATTTTGCGGGTCATACAGGTTACTGGCGCCGCCGTCGGCGGTGATGTTGTCGCGGGTCACCAGGTGCGCCGGGGTCACGTAGCCGGAAGGTGGCTGTTTGGCGAAGGCGCGGTTGAACTCATCCAGCAGTTGCCAGCCGTGCAGTTTAAGCGGCTCCGGCACCGTCGCCGACTGGCTGCCGCCGGAACGAATGCGCTGATAGGCCGAAATCGAGCCGTCGCCGGCGGAAATGCTGTATGGCGCATGGGTACCGCCCTTACCGGCGGTTTTCAGTGCCGGTGCCATAAAGTCAAAATACAAATCGTTAATCGCCAGTGCATACTGGAATTGATCGCCGTATTTCTGCAGCAGGCTGAAGGTCATGGCGGGCATGCGGTTGACGGTGTCCGCCAGTGGGGTATCGATAAACTCAACCACCTTGCAGCCGCTGCATTTGCCGATCTCCTCTTTCATCACGTTGGCCTTGTCCAGCGCGATTTGGTACAGCGAATCGGTGAAGATCAGCACGCTGGCTTTGCCGCCGGACTGCACCACGGCATATTGGGCGGCAATGCGCGCCACTTCGTTAGAGTCAGAGGTGACGTTATAGAACACGTTGTACTTGGCGATTGGCCCCGGCTCTGGCACCGCGTGCCAGGCCGTCAGCACTATGCCTTGTTGAATGGCCTTTTTCAGCGGGATCTTGGCGACGTTAGGGTTCCAGCCGCCGATCACTATGCCGTCCGGCTTTTGGGCAATCGCCTGATTGAGCGAGGCCAGCTGATCTTTCACCGATCCACCGCCGTCGAGGGTTTCCAGCTTCCAGCCCGCGGCTTTCGCCGCTTCGCTCAGCCCTTCCTGCACCCCTTGTACACCGCCGTTTTTCATGTCCGAAGCGATAAAGATGATTTTCTTGTTGGCTTGCAGCTGTGGCCCGCTGGTGGGGCCGTCCCACTGAGTCACGCTGGCAGTCGCCTTGGCGACCGCGGCCGTGGCCTGATCCAGATAGGCGTCGGCCCAGGCGGATGAAGCAGCGCTGGCCAGCAGCAGGGTAGTCGGTAATATCCAAAGACGTTTCATTCGGTGCACTCCTGGTTAAGGATTGATCGCTTTTTGGTTATTTTTATCAGCCGTAGCGGCTGGGCTGCGTTGTACCGCTTTTTGATTGAGTAACCGGCGGCGTTGGGCATAGCCCGCCAGGGTGATCGACAGCAACAGCGTCGCACCGTTGAACAGTGGCTCGACCCAGAATTCACCGCCGAACTGTTGGATACCGGCGATGCCGATAGCCAGAATGGCAATGCCAACCACGGTGCCCCAGACGTTAACCCGGCCCGGGCGAATGGTGGTGCTGCCGAGGAAGGCGCCGACCAGCGCCGGCAGCAGGTAGTCCATGCCGACGCTGGCCTGACCAACGCCCTGTTCGGCGGCGATCAGTACGCCACTGAAGCCGGTCAGCACGCTGGAGGCGATAAAGGCGCCAATGGTGAAGCGATTGATCGAGATGCCGTTCAGCCGTGCCGCCGCCGGATTGCCGCCCACGGCGTACATGCAGCGGCCAAGCGGGGTATGTTCGGTGATTAACCACAGCACCACGGCGACGATCAGCACGTAGAATGCGACGATCGGGATCCCGCCGATCTCGGTATGGTGCAGGGCGACGAAAGCATCCGGCAGATCGCCGACGATCTGCCTCCCGCCGGAGTGCCACAGCGCAATGGCATACAGCACGGTGCCGGATCCGAGCGTGGCGACGAAGCTGTCGATGTCCGCCAGTGCCACCAGAATGCCGTTCAGCAGGCCGTACAGAGCGGAAAGGGCCAGCACCGTCAGTACCGCCATCTGCCACGAAAAGCCGTATTCCACCTGCAGGGTGATGGCCAGGATATGCCACAGCACGATGCCGAAACCGACGTTAAGGTCAATTTTGCCGACGATCATCGGGATGGTCGCCGCCAGTGCCAGCAGCGCAATCTTGGCTTTGCTGGAGAGGATTGCCTGCAGCGTCAGCATGGACGCGAAAGACGGTGCGATTAGCGAAAATAGCACCACCAGCGCAACGCACAGCAGCAGCAGGCCGTAGCGGGTGAGAACCTGCATCAGCCAGGGGCCGGCACCGTCCTGCGACAGGCTGACTCTTTGCTCCAGTGCCGTTGATTTAACAGATGTTTTAGACATGGCCTACCTCAGATTCTAACGTTGTCGCGAGGGGTTCCCCGGAGCTGGCGGAGGCCAGTTCCAATAAATTGGCGAATGACACCTGCTGATTTTTCAGCTCGCCGACCACTTTTCCCCGGTTGAATACCAGTGCGCGGTTGCAGATATGGGCGATCTCTTCAAAGTCATTGGAGATCACCAACACCGCGATGCCGTCAGCCAGGGATTTATTTAACAGATGGTAGATTTCCGCCCGGGCCCCTACGTCTACACCGGCGGTGGGATCTTCCAGGATCAGCAATGGGGCACCGAGGTGCATCCAGCGCGCCATCACCACCTTTTGCTGGTTCCCGCCGGACAGGGTGCTGATATCGATATTGACGTCCTTGGGCCGCACGTCGAACAGCTGTACTTTCCACCAACTGGCGCCGATTTCAGCCCGGCGGCTGTAGCGGGAAAGCAGCTTGTGGCCACTGGCACAAGGGTTGATAAACAGGTTTTCACGCACGCTCATCGACATCACCAGGCTTTCGCCGGTACGGTCACCCGCCACCAGCGAAACGCCGCAGGCCATGGCCTGTTGTGGGCTACTGGCGCTATAGGGTTGGTCGCGAAAGCGGATTTCACCTTCATCGGCATGACGCAGGCCGAACAGCAGGCGGCCAATCTCTTCTTGGCCAGCGCCGCGCAGGCCGGCCAGCGCCAGCATTTCACCGGGCTGCAGGTTAAAGCTGACCGGGCCGATATCGCCCACCACCACGTGATTGAGCTGCAATACCGGCGGCTGATTTTCCGGCAGGGGCTCGCGCTGATCTTCTGCCATTGCCTCACCGACGATCATCTGCACCAGATCCCGCAGCGAATAGTCGGCGGTATTGCCGCCCGCCACATAGCGGCCGTCGCGCATGACGCATACCCGGTCGGCAATCTCGATCACTTCGTCCAGCCGATGGGTGACGTAAATCATGCCGACCTTTTTGTCGCGCAGCCGGTTAATGACGGCAAACAGATGACGCACATCGTTGGCGGGCAGCGAGGCGGTCGGCTCATCCAACACCAGCAGTTCGGCGTTAACGGCCACCGCCCGGGCGATCGCCAGCAGCGATTTCTCGGTGCGCGACAGTTCGAACACCCTGGCGTCGGGATCCAGCGCGATGCCGACATCCTGCAGCGCCTGAGCGGCGCGGCGGCGAATGGCTCGCCAGTCGATCAGGCCGAAGCGGCGTGGGAATCCCATCACCAGCGCCATGTTCTCCGCTACCGTCATCCATTCGATCAGCCCGAGATCCTGATGAATAAAGGCAATAGGCTGGCGACTGTCACTTTTTATCGCCGCGGCGGAGGCTATGCTGGTGCCCTGGAACTGAATGTCGCCGCCGTCGCGTGGATACACCCCGGCCAGCACTTTGATCAGCGTCGATTTGCCGGCGCCATTTTCGCCCAGCAGGGCCAGGACTTCACCCGGCATCACCTGCAGACTGACGTCGTTTACCGCGACGTTGCCGCCAAAGCGCTTAACGATATGGCTGAGGGTTAGAATGGGTTGTTCCGCATTATCTGGTGTCATGTGATGCGCCCCTGGTAGTGAAATACGCAATCGGATTTATGCTTTCTGGTGTTTATATGTCCGTTAAATTTCAATATGCGAAATTCAATTTCAAAAATAATATGCCGAACGCCAATCTAAAGCAAAGCCGGAGGTGTTTTAATTATTGTTTTAAATCAATTGGTTATTTATGTCTTTGCGGAATTGTGACGTACAACTCACTTCAGGGGTTAGCAGAATGTTGCGCATTTTTAACCTGCTGCTGACAATGAAACGGCGTTCCGTCTTCACCTGATGCGGGCCTTGGGGTAACATTCCCGGCAAAGGGGCCGTTTGCCACGCCGTGGCGTTGGCCGGCGGTTCGACACTGGAGAAATTGCGCAATGAGCTTGAAAGCTGTCGAAGAGAAAGATGACAAGAAAGACAAACCCCTGGGCAGTCAAAGCCTGTTCCGCGGATTGCAACTGATTGAGATCCTGAGCAACTTCCCTAACGGCTGCCCACTGGCGCACCTGTCTGAGTTGGCCGGCATGAACAAAAGCACCGTCCATCGCCTGCTGCAAGGGTTGCATACCAGCGGATATGTGACACAGGCGCCGTCGCCCGGCAGCTATCGCCTGACCACCAAGTTCATTTCGGTCGGCCAGAAAGCGCTTTCTTCGCTGAATATTATCCACGTTGCCGCACCACATCTGGAGCAGCTCAATCTTGAGGTGGGGGAGACGGTAAACTTCTCCAGCCGTGAAGACGACCACGTTATTTTGATCTACAAGCTGGAGCCCACCACCGGCATGATGCGCACTCGTGCCTATATCGGTCAGCATATGCCGCTGTACTGCTCGGCGATGGGCAAGATATTTATGGCCTACGGCAACAGTGATTATCCGGAACACTACTGGCAGACACATCAGCATGAGATCCAGACGCTGACGCGCAATACCATTACCGAATTACCGAAGATGTATGAGGAATTGGCCGACATTCGCAAACAGGGCATGGCGATGGATCGCGAAGAAAATGAGCTGGGCGTGTCCTGCGTAGCGGCGCCGGTGTTTGATATTCAACAGCGGGTGCCCTACGCGGTATCGGTATCGTTGCCGACCGCCAAACTGCAGCAAATCGGCGTTAAAGCCCTGATTAAGCCAGTGCTGGCAACCGCACAGCGCATTTCTCAGGAGCTGGGTTTTGTCATTCCCGCCTGATTATTAGCATTGCTGATAGTTGATTAGAAATATCAATTTCACCTAATAATTTTTTCCTCCTATGATGCGCGTGTTGACCGACACGCGCCGCTGACCGGCGCACTCTTTCTGTGAGGAATACCATGCTAGCTGTCTTTCTGCAGGGCTTTGCCCTGAGCGCCGCGATGATCTTGCCGCTGGGCCCGCAAAATGTTTTTGTCATGAACCAGGGCATCCGCCGTCAGTATCATCTGATGGTCGCCTCACTGTGCGCATTGAGCGATGTTGTGTTGATTTGCGGGGGGATTTTCGGCGGGAGCGCGTTGTTGAGTCGTTCGCCGTTGCTGCTGGCGTTGGTCACCTGGGGCGGGGTTGCCTTTCTGTTGTGGTACGGCTGGGGGGCGTTTCGCACCGCGTTCAGCCGCCAATTGGCGCTGGCAACGGCCGAGGAACTGAAGCAGAGTCGCTGGCGGCTGGTGGTGACTATGCTGGCGGTAACCTGGCTTAATCCGCACGTTTATCTCGATACTTTTGTGGTGTTGGGCAGCCTGGGCGGTCAGTTGGCGCCGGACGTTCGTTCCTGGTTTGCGCTGGGGGCGGTAAGCGCCTCGATTCTTTGGTTCTTCGCGCTGGCGCTGTTGGCTTCCTGGCTGGCACCCTGGTTGAAGACCCAAATGGCACAGCGCGTCATCAATACGCTGGTCGGCGTGGTGATGTGGGGCATCGCATTGCAATTGGCCTGGCAGGGCGCAAGTTTATAAGAATTTGTCACTAATCCGAATTCAAAAGCCCGTGCGATATGCTACGTTTGATGCCAAGGAACCGGCCGTTTTCAGTCGAGAAAGGCCGGTAATCAGTTACAGCCTGTCATCAAGGAGACTCTGTGAAGCTTAAAGCATTGGCTATGGCCGCAATGATTGGATTAGGGACGTTACCGCTGGCGTTGCAAGCGGCTGAAGTGCCGGAAGGGCCGCACGTGGTGACCTCTGGCACTTCAAGCGTTGACGCCACTCCAGATATCGCCACCCTGGCGATCGAGGTCAGCGTTTCTTCTAAAGACGCGGCACAGGCGAAGAAGCAGGTCGATGAGCGCGTAGCGCAATATTTTGATTTCCTGCAGAAAAACAATATCGAGAAGAAAGACATCAGCGCCGCAAATCTGCGCACCCAGCCGGAATACGATTACCTGAAAACCGGTGAGTCGGTGCTGAAAGGCTACCGTGCAGTTCGTCAGGTGCAGGTAACTCTGCGTCAGTTGGATAAGTTGAACGAGCTGCTGGACGGCGCGTTGAAGTCTGGCCTGAACGAGATCCGCGCCGTTGAGTTGGGCGTTGCCAAACCAGATGTTTACCGCGAACAGGCGCGTCAGAAAGCCATCGAGAACGCTACGCAGCAGGCGGCTTCACTGGCGAAAGGCTTTAACGCGAAACTGGGGCCGGTTTACAGCATTCGTTATCACGTCGCCAACTACCAGCCGATGCCGGTAGCGCGCATGTACAAAGCGGCGGGAGCCGCTGCGGAAAGCGACGTGGCGCAAACCTACGAACAGCAGAGCATTCACTTTGACGATCAGGTCGATGTAGTCTTCGAGCTGCAGAGCAACACGGCGCAGTAACATACCCGTCATACTTGAAGTTGCATCTGTGTTGGCTGCAGGCGGTCACCCCAGTCACTTACTTGAGTAAGCTCCTGGGGGCTCCCGCCCTGGCCGCGTTACTCGGCAAAGCCTCGCCCCGTTGGGGCCAGCGCAAGCGCTGTTCAACAAAACCCTTGGTTTTGTTGTGATGCAACTCCGATTATTTAGGGTATAAGTCAGGTTTTTCAAACTGCTGATAAAACCTGTTATTAGCGAGAGCGTGCTGACGTGGTCGTTACGACCTTGGCCGTTGACCAATTTGCCGGGAGCAAATTGGAATGACTTCCAGTCGGCCCGGAGGGGAGAATACAGGGATGCATCCCGTAATAGCCCCTCGGTACGCTAAATCCGGGGAATCTCGGACTTAAAACAGCTTTGTTAGTAATCTGAGGTTCGCTGCGGCGAACCTTTTTACCTTTTAATCCTGACGCAGAACCTGACGACCGTGCTCCAGCAGGGCATCGGTCACTTTACGCATCATGCGGCTTTCCGGCGCGAAGCGGTGCCAGAACAGCATGCGGCGCTGGAACAGGCCCGGTGTCAGGTCGATAAGCTCGCCCGACTCCAACTCTTTCTCAATCTGCAGATGCGGGATCATACAGCAGGTGGTGCCCTGACGAGCCAACTGCACGAAGGCTTCCGATGAGTTCACGATATGACAGGGAACGCTGCCCGGCGACAGATCAAAGTTCTGCTGCAGGAAAGCCTGGTGCATGTCATCGAGATGGTCGAACGCCACCGCCGGCGCTTTTAGCAGCGCAGAACGCGTGACGCCGTTCGGGAAGTAGCGCTCGGCAAAACCCTTCGAGGCGACAAACAGATAGTCCAGCGCACCCAACCGGTCTACCAGGCAGCTCGGCAGCGGCTGCGGTTGGATACTCACCGCGCCGACCACTTCACCGCGCCGCAGACGTTCCTGAGTACGGGTTTCGTCTTCCACCTGGAGGTTCAGGCGGATGGGGGAGTCCGTCAGCACCGGTTTTAACGCCGGCAGCAGCCAGGTGGCCAGGCTGTCGGCGTTGACCGCCAGCGACAGCAGCAACGGCGTGTCGATACCGGTGTCGTTGCCCAACCACTCTTCTTCCAGTAACTCGACCTGGTGCAGCAGCGCCAGCAATTTTTGGCCCTGCTCGGTCGGGCGCGGCGGTACGGTGCGGACCAGCAGCGGTTGGCCGAACAGGTTTTCCAACTGCTTAATGCGCTGGGATACTGCCGATTGGGTGATACAAAGCTTTTGCGCGGCGCGCTCAAAGCCGCGCTCACGGATCACCGCGTCCAGCGCTTGCAGCGTTCGATAGTCTGGGCGTTTCATCGGAAAGATATCCCTTACAGTAATAGATACAGGCACTATGCCACATCTGGGGTGTTTTACAGGTGGAAAATCACCGCGCGACTTTACCGCGACGCGCCTAAAAATGCGGCTTAGGGTGAAGAAGTGTGATCCTGCCTGAGTGAAAAATAGCGATTTACCCTATAATACGCACACGTTTTCGTACAGAGGCAATGGACATATTATGACGCAGGATGAACTGAAAAAAGCGGTTGGCTGGGCCGCGCTGGATTACGTAACCCCTGGCACCATCGTTGGGGTAGGTACCGGCTCTACCGCCGCCCACTTTATTGACGCGCTTGGCTCGATCAAGCATCAGATCGAAGGGGCGGTGTCCAGCTCCGACGCCTCCACCGCCAAGCTGAAAAGCCTCGGCATCCACGTGTTCGACAGCAACGAAGTGGATTCTCTGGATATTTACGTTGATGGTGCAGATGAAATCAACCGCCAGATGCAGATGATCAAAGGCGGCGGTGCCGCGCTGACTCGCGAAAAAATCATTGCCGCCATCGCGCGCAAATTTATCTGCATCGTCGATGCCAGCAAGCAGGTCGACGTGCTGGGCAAGTTCCCGCTGCCGGTCGAAGTGATCCCGATGGCGCGTTCCTATGTGGCGCGTGAACTGGTGAAGCTGGGTGGCTTGCCGGAATATCGTCAGAATGTGCTGACCGATAACGGCAACGTGATTCTCGATGTGCACAACCTGAGCATCGTCGACGCCATCGCGCTGGAAAACAAAATCAACGGTATCGCCGGCGTGGTGACCGTCGGTTTGTTCGCCAACCGCGGCGCCGATGTGGCGCTGGTCGGCACGCCTGAAGGTGTGAAAGTCGTCGAATAACCGCATGTGTTAGCAGGGGCGTCGCCATGGCGCCCCTCTGGAATACGATCTTGGATCCCAGCGGACCGCATAATTCACTGGCTAAAATATCTTTTCTTTAAAGCGCCAAATTTGGTGACATATGTCACATTGTCAGCGTTAGCTCCACAAAGCTTCTGTCTATTTCTTTCCCTATGGCATTTTCTGCCACAAACCGCCAACATCGCTGAGCCTTGTACTGACGGGCGGGCAATCGTTTGTATTGCCGCCCGCGTTATTTTTGTTATGTTGGATGCGTGCTGTTAACAACAGCCGCTTCTGAAGTCTGAACATAGGGTCGGGTAAATGGCAAAAGTATCATTGGAGAAAGACAGGATTAAATTCCTGTTGGTGGAAGGGGTTCATCAGAGCACGGTAGATAATCTGCTGGCAGCCGGATATACCAACATTGAATATCACAAAGGTGCGTTAGACACCGAAGCGCTTAAGGCATCCATCCGCGATGCTCACTTCGTCGGCATCCGATCGCGTACGCATCTGACCGAAGAAGTCTTCGCCGCTGCAGAAAAGCTGGTGGCGGTAGGGTGTTTCTGCATCGGCACTAACCAGGTTGATCTGAAGGCGGCGACCAAACGCGGCGTTCCGGTGTTTAACGCACCTTTCTCTAATACCCGATCCGTGGCCGAAATGGTGCTGGGCGAACTGCTGCTGATGCTGCGCGGCATTCCATCCGCCAACGCCAAAGCGCACCGCGGCGAATGGCAAAAATTGGCCGTGGGCTCGTTTGAAGCGCGCGGCAAGAAGTTGGGGATTATCGGCTACGGCCATATCGGTACCCAACTGGGCATCCTGGCCGAAGGCCTGGGCATGAAAGTGTTCTTCTACGATATCGAGAACAAGCTGCCGTTGGGCAATGCTCAGCAGGTGCGCCACCTGTCAGACTTGCTCAATATGAGCGACGTGGTGACGCTGCACGTGCCGGAAACCCCATCAACCAAAAACATGATGGGTGCAGAAGAGCTGGCACTGATGAAGCCGGGCTCGATTCTGATCAACGCTTCGCGCGGCACCGTGGTGGATATTCCGGAACTGTGTAAGGTATTGGCCAGCAAGCACTTGGCCGGCGCGGCGATCGACGTCTTCCCGGAAGAGCCTGCGACCAACAGCGAGCCGTTCAACTCACCGCTTTGTGAATTCGATAACGTGATCCTGACCCCGCACATTGGCGGCTCCACTCAGGAAGCGCAGGAGAATATCGGTGACGAAGTGGCCGGCAAGCTGGCGAAATATTCCGACAACGGCTCAACCCTGTCGGCGGTAAACTTCCCGGAAGTGTCCCTGCCGGCGCATGGGCCTAACGCCAGCCGCCTGCTGCACATCCATGAAAACCGTCCGGGTGTACTGACGCAGATTAACCAAATCTTCGCTGAAGAAGGGGTGAACATCGCCGCGCAGTACCTGCAAACCGGTGCGGAAATCGGCTATGTGGTTATCGACATTGAAGCGGAAACCGAGCGTGCCGATGCGGCGTTGCAACGTATGAAGGCGATTGACGGCACTATCCGTGCTCGCTTGCTGTTCTGATTGAACGTGCTGTAACGAATAAAGGCCGGATTTATCCGGCCTTTTGCTATTTAACGATCTGCCAAACCCAATTCTGCGCGGGGGTCACAATCTCCGGCAGCGGAATATCCCAGTGTTCCACTGGCACCTGTTCGACCTGCTGGCAATCATGGGCCAGGCCTATCGGATAAGGGCCACGGTGTTGCCAGTTTTGCAGCGTACGATCGTAGAAGCCACCCCCCATCCCCAGGCGCTGGCCCGCGCTGTCAAAGGCCACCAACGGCGTCAGTACCACGTCGAGCGAGCCCAATGGCAGCACGTGGCGCACGTCGAGCTCGGGCTCGAGAATATTGAAGCGGTTGTGCACCAGCGGCGTTTCAGGGGTGTAATGCAGGAATAACAGATTACCCTTGCTGAACGGGTGCAACACGGGCAGATAAACCTGCTTGCTCAACTGCCACAGCCGTTCAATCAACGGGCGGGTATTTAGCTCACCGTCGAACGACAAAAATACCGCGATATTCTGCGCTGCCAGGATGCGTGGATGTGCAGCGATGCGTTCAGCTATCTGCAGGGAGGATTGTTGTTGTTGTTCAGGCGTTAGAGCGCGTCTACGCTGACGGATTTGATTTCGGATATTTTGCCGCTGCTGGGCATACTGGGCTTGAAAAGACATAGTCAGCACACATACCGCTGAGGAAGGGGGAATCTCCGAGATGCCGTCGCAGGCTGTAACCCTTGAACCCATGGTTCAAGGTGAACGTGCTGTCGCAATCTTAAGGCTTCTCGGCGGGCCGAGCATGCACACCGATCGCGGATCATCACATTCTGTTGGTACTAAATATCGGCTCAGGGGACTGGCCCGCTGGCGAACATCTCAGAGAAATTTTTTACTCATTGCCAAAACCTGAGGTTTCAGCAACTTAAGTTATTCGAATTGTGCATCCTGACGTTCAGAGATGCGACCCTGTTCAAGCAAAGCCTGTTCAATGGTCTGTTGCAGCATGCGAATGCGTTGTTCCATATTGGACGCATAATCACGGGTTTTCAACCGTTCTTGAGCAAGTTCATGACAAACGTTCAATGCTGCGATGAAAACGAGCTGCTCAGTATTTGTGACTCTAGTGCGAACTTTAAGATCTTGCAACCGTTCGTTAAGATCGACCGCGGCCATGTTCAACGCATCTTGTTGTTCTGGCGGGCAATTGACTCTTAAAGAGCGACCAAAAATTTGAATATCTACCGGTTGTGCAGACATGCCACCTTCCTGCCTAAATTTCGCGCCAGCCCCAGCTTGCCCTGACCGGGCCTACCAAAGCGGGCGCCACTATATATACCTCGGTACCAAGATACAACCCCTTTTTCAGTACCTGGTTGTAATCTACTGCGTCAGACATTACCAGTCAAAAAAGGGTTTCAAAATGCGTATTTAGCGTCATTTCGTCCCCTGCCGGCAGCGTGTGAGTTCTGACACATCACGATTATAACTAGCCACTGAGGTGTCGCGCTTATCTGGTACAGCGACGGACCTTGGTGGTAGCATAACACGAACTTATCCTGCCAACGATGACGAATGCGCATGTCTATACAGAATACATTTCCAAGTTACCAATCTTTGACCGTTGCTCTCAACCAGCAAGCGGTGGCGTTAACCGCAGCAGAAATGCACGGCCTGATCAGCGGCCTGCTGTGCGGTGGCAGCCGCGACGCCGGCTGGCAATCGCTGGTCTACGATCTGACCAATGAAGGCGTGGCCTTCCCGCAGGCGCTGAGCCTGCCGTTACAGCAACTTCATGAAATCACGCGTGAAACGCTGGAAGATGACGACTTCATGTTCCAATTGATGATGCCGGAAGGCGAAACCGTCAGCGTGTTTGACCGCGCCGATGCGCTGGCCGGTTGGGTGAATCATTTCCTGCTGGGGCTGGGCATGATGCAACCCAAGCTGGCGCAGGTGAAAGACGAAGTGGGCGAGGCGATCGACGATCTGCGCAATATCGCTCAGCTCGGTTATGACGAAGACGAAGACCAGGAAGAGCTTGAGCACTCTCTGGAGGAAGTGGTGGAGTACGTGCGTGTGGCGGCCATTTTGTGCCACACCGAATTTACCCGCCATAAGCCGACGGCGCCGGAAAATGCCAAACCGACCTTGCACTAAACACCCGATTTCACGTCCTTAGCGGCCGTGAGCACAGGCAGATTGATTTCAGGAGAAGGTGATGACTCAGCAGGAATTCAACGGCCGCCGTCAGGCGCTGTTGGCTAAAATGGCTCCGGCCAGCGCGGCAATTATTTTCTCTGCGCCGGAAGTGACGCGCAGTGCAGATACCGAATATCCCTACCGTCAGAACAGCGATTTCTGGTATCTGACCGGCTTCAACGAACCGGGTTCGGTGTTGATTCTGGTCAAGAGCGACGAGACGCACAACCACAGCGTGCTGTTCAACCGGGTGCGCGACCTGACGGCGGAAATCTGGTTTGGCCGTCGTCTGGGGCAAGAAGCGGCTCCGGCGAAACTGGGTGTGGACCGCGCGCTGCCGTTCGATGAAATCAACGATCAATTACCCCTGCTGCTCAATGGCCTGGACGTGGTTTACCACGGGCAGGGCCAATACGACTACGCCGATAAAATCCTGTTCGATGCGCTGGACAAGCTGCGTAAGGGTTTCCGCCAGAATCTTCAGGCACCGGCGACCGTGACCGACTGGCGTCCGTGGGTGCATGAAATGCGCCTGTTCAAATCGTCTGAAGAGCTGGCGATCATGCGCCGCGCCGGTGAAATCAGCGCGCTGGCCCATACCCGCGCGATGCAGAAATGCCGTCCCGGCATGTTCGAATACCAGCTTGAAGCGGAAATTCATCACGAATTTACCCGCTTTGGCGCTCGTTATCCGTCTTACAACACCATTGTCGGCGGCGGTGACAACGCCTGCATTTTGCACTACACCGAAAATGAAAGTGAATTGCGCGATGGCGATCTGGTGCTGGTCGACGCCGGCTGTGAGTATAAAGGCTACGCGGGCGACATCACTCGTACCTTCCCGGTCAACGGCAAGTTCAGCCGGCCGCAGCGCGCGGTGTATGACATCGTGCTGGCATCGCTGACGCGTGCCCTAGAGCTGTTCAAACCGGGTACCAGTATCCGTGAGGTCAATGATGAGGTGGTACGCATCATGATCACCGGGCTGGTGGAGCTGGGGATCCTGAAGGGCGAAGTGGAGCAGCTGATTGCCGAACAGGCCCATCGTCAGTTCTACATGCATGGACTTGGCCACTGGCTGGGGCTGGATGTGCACGACGTCGGGCATTACGGCACGCCAAACCGCGACCGCACGCTGGAGCCGGGCATGGTGTTTACCGTCGAGCCAGGGCTGTACATCGCGCCGGATGCCGACGTGCCGGAAGAGTACCGCGGCATGGGCATTCGCATTGAAGATGACATTGTGATCACTGCCAACGGTAATGAAAACCTGACCGCCAGCGTAGTGAAAGACGCTGACGCCATCGAAGCACTGATGGCGGCGGCAAGGTAACGGCATGAGCGTAATTATTGTTGGCGGCGGCATGGCGGGCGCGACCTTGGCGCTGGCCATTTCATCACTCACTCAGGGAAGAATGGCGGTTGATCTGGTCGAAGCCACCCGACCGGACGATCGTAGCCATCCGGGGTTTGACGCCCGCGCCATTGCCTTGGCGCAGGGCACCTGCCAACAGTTGACGCGTATCGGCGTTTGGCCGGCATTGCGCGATTGTGCGACTGCCATCACCGAGGTACACGTCAGCGATCGCGGTCACGCCGGGTTCGTTAATCTGTACGCGCAAGATTATCAGGTTGACGCGCTAGGGCAGGTGATTGAACTGCACGACGCCGGGCAACGGTTGTTTGCGTTGCTGGCCAAGGCACCCGGCGTCACGCTGCATTGTCCGGCCAGAGTGGTCGATGTGGTGCGCACGGCGGAGCAGGCCGAGGTATTGCTGGATAATGGTCGGCGTATCAGTGGAAAATTGCTGGTGGCAGCGGACGGCTCGCGCTCGGCGCTGGCACAGGCCTGTAATCTGCAATGGCAGCAAAGTGACTATCCGCAGTTTGCCACCATCGCCAACGTAACCACGGCAGTGCATCCGCAAGGGCGTGCCTTTGAGCGTTTCACCCGCTACGGGCCTTTGGCGCTGTTGCCAATGTCCCAGGGGCGTAGCTCATTGGTGTGGTGCCATGCACGCGAAGATCGTGAACAGGTTGATGCGTGGGACGATGCACGCTTTATCAGTGAATTGCAGCAGGCGTTCGGCTGGCGATTGGGGCGGATCCTGCGTGCCGGTAAGCGCCACAGCTATCCGCTCAGCCTATTGACCGCTAATCAGCACGTCAGCCATCGGCTGGCTCTGGTGGGCAATGCCGCCCAGACGTTGCATCCGATCGCCGGTCAGGGGTTCAACCTTGGCCTGCGCGACGTGATGTCGCTGGCGGAAACGCTGGCCCAGGCACAGCAGGACGGAGAAGATCCCGGTGGCTATGCGTTGTTAAGCCGTTATCAACAACGCCGCCAGCAGGATCAGCAAGCGACGATTGGCGTCACCGACGGTTTGATCCGGCTGTTCGCCAACCGTTACGGTCCTTTGGTGGTCGGACGTAATCTCGGTCTGATGGCGATGGCCCAATTGCCGGCGGTGCGTGATGCCTTTGCCAAGCGGACTTTGGGATGGGTAGATCGCTAGGCAATAATCAGTAGCGGCGCAGCGTGTTGCGCCCAAAAGCGCTGGGCAATCACTGCGCAGCGCGTCATTTAAGGAAATTGAGCAGCATGCAATCATTTGACGTGGTTATCGCCGGTGGCGGTATGGTGGGGCTGGCACTGGCTTGCGGATTGCAGGGCAGCAGCCTGCGCGTTGCGGTGCTGGAGCATCAGCAACCGGATATGACACCGCCGTCGCCACAGCCGGCACTGCGCGTATCCGCCATCAACGCCGCCAGCGAGCGCCTGCTGCAGCATATTGGCGTCTGGGACGAGATCCTCAATCTGCGCGCCAGTGCCTATAACGCGATGGAAGTGTGGGATCGCGACAGCTTCGGCAAGATTGCCTTCCGCGGTGACGAATGCGGCTTCAGCCACCTCGGCCACATCATTGAAAACTCGGTGATCCAGCAGGCGTTGTGGAAACGGGCGGCAAGCCTGAGCGATGTCACGCTGATTACCCCGGCGGCGCTCAAACAGGTAGCCTGGGGCGAAAACGACGCGTTTATCACCCTTGAGGACGGCCGCATGCTGACCGCCCGGCTGGTGATCGGCGCCGACGGCGCTCACTCCTGGCTGCGTCAGCATGCCGATATCCCGTTGACCTTCTGGGACTACCGCCATCATGCGTTGGTGGCCACCATTCGCACCGAAGAGCGGCATTTGGCGACGGCGCGTCAGGTATTCCACGGCGACGGCATTCTGGCATTTCTGCCGTTCAGCGATCCGCATTTAAGCTCCATCGTCTGGTCGGTTGCTCCTGAAGAGGCCGAACGCCTCAGGCAACTGGAGCCCGAGCAGTTTAACCGTGAGTTGGCGATGGCCTTCGATCTGCGCCTTGGCGCCTGCCAGTTGGAAAGCGAACGCCAGACCTTCCCGTTGACCGGGCGCTATGCGCGTAGCTTTGCTGCACACCGTCTGGCATTAGTGGGCGATGCTGCCCATACCGTACATCCGTTGGCTGGCCAGGGGGTCAACCTGGGCTTTATGGACGCCGCCGAGCTGATCGCCGAATTGCGCCGCCTGCAACGTCAGGGCAAGGACATCGGTCAACACCTGTATCTGCGCCGCTATGAGCGTCGTCGCAAACACGGTGCAGCGGTCATGCTGGCCAGCATGCAAGGGTTCCGCGAACTGTTTGACGGCAATCACCCGGCGAAGAAGTTGCTGCGCGATGTCGGGCTGCGGCTGGCTGACAGCCTGCCGGGCGTGAAGCCGAAGCTGGTGCGCCAGGCTATGGGCCTGAACGATCTGCCGGATTGGCTGGCCTGATCACCGCCTGAGAGAGACCGGTTTGCCGGTCTTTCTGTCTTGTTTCCCCGTAGCGTTATCGCTCTCCAAAGGCGCAGATCTGCGCCTTATGCCCATAGCTTTTCCTTATATAACCCTTCATTTGAAATAATCTAATTTCAGGCTGTTTTTACCATTACTTTTTCTAATTCCATAACCGGTTATCAAAAGTCGAAATTCCGTCTCTGGCCGTGGGTTTGTTATATAACTTCGGATTTTTGGTGCTCTAATTGTTGGTTTTGTGCCTTAAAGCGCAGTTTTCCAGTTTAAAACTCTGCACACTAGCCCAGCTTTTTACTGGCGCAGAACGCCGTCCAGCCTATTTTAACTTATGGTTAATGTGGTCGTTCGGTGATAACGTCAGGGCAAAGGTATCGTTTGCGTCGCGGCGATTTGCCGCAGTTTTTGTCAATTTCGACGCAGCGTTTCTGTTGGGCAGTCAGTGCGCCACGCAATCCGGCCACGAGCCATAATCTGACGTATTGCGTAGCAGCACCCTATCTTCAGCTTCTGAGTGGAATGAGGGAAAAGATGGCAAAGCAAACCCCACTGTACGACCAGCACGTGGCGTGCGGTGCGCGCATGGTAGATTTTCATGGCTGGATGATGCCGCTGCATTATGGCTCCCAGATCGATGAGCACCACGCCGTGCGTCAGGATGCCGGTATGTTCGACGTCTCCCATATGACCATTGTTGATTTGCGCGGTGCCCGTACCCGTGAATTCCTGCGTTACCTGCTGGCGAACGATGTCGCCAAGCTCACCCAGCCTGGCAAAGCGCTGTACACCGGCATGCTGAACGCGTCCGGCGGCGTAATCGACGACCTGATCGTTTACTTCTTTACTGAAGACTATTTCCGCCTGGTGGTGAACTCCGCCACACGCGACAAGGACCTGGCCTGGATCGAAGAGCACGCAGCGCCGTATGGCGTAACGCTGACGGTGCGTGACGATCTGGCGCTGATTGCAGTGCAGGGCCCGCAGGCCAAAGAACGCGCGGCTACCTTATTCACCCCGGAACAAAAAAACGCGGTTGAAGGCATGAAGCCTTTCTTCGGCGTGCAGGCAGGGGATCTGTTTATCGCCACCACCGGTTATACCGGCGAAGCGGGTTATGAAATCGCCCTGCCGAAAGAGCAGGCGGCGGATTTCTGGCAGCAACTGCTGACGGCAGGCGTTAAGCCAGCCGGGCTGGGCGCGCGTGACACGCTGCGTCTGGAAGCTGGCATGAACCTGTATGGCCAGGAGATGGATGAAAGTATTTCGCCGTTGGCCGCCAACATGGGCTGGACCATCGCCTGGCAGCCGGAAGATCGTCAGTTCATCGGTCGTGACGCGCTGGAAAAACAGCGTGAGCAGGGCACCGAACAACTGGTCGGCTTGATCATGACGGAAAAAGGCGTATTACGTAATGAGCTGCCGGTGCGTTTCACCGATGCGGCAGGCCAGACGCATGAAGGGGTGATCACCAGCGGTTCATTTTCACCGACCCTGGGCTTCAGCATCGCCCTGGCCCGCGTCCCTGCCGGTATCGGCGAACAGGCTATCGTACAGATCCGCAACCGTGAAATGCCGGTCAGGGTCACCAAACCTGGCTTTGTGCGTGCCGGTAAGTCACTGATTAATTAATTTTTGTTTATTGATTCTTTATTTCTTCGAAGGAGTAGCTGGCGATGAGCAATGTGCCAACAGAATTGAAATACGCATCCTCCCACGAGTGGGTTCGTTCAGAAGGTAACGGCGTTTACACCGTAGGTATCACCGAACACGCGCAGGAACTGCTGGGCGATATGGTGTTTGTTGATTTGCCAGAAGTGGGCCGCGTCGTTGCCGCAGGCGAAGATTGCGCCGTGGCGGAATCCGTTAAGGCGGCATCGGACATTTACGCGCCAATCAGCGGCGAAATCGTAGCGGTAAACGCTGAACTGGAAGGTTCTCCGGAGCTGGTGAACAGCGAGCCTTACGGTGAAGGTTTCCTGTTCCAGATTAAAGCATCAGACGAGAGCGAGCTGGCGAACCTGCTGGACGCCGGTGCTTATCAGGCTTCTATCGACGAGTAATCCATGCAACGCCCCAGGTCTTTCTGCCGGGGCGTTTTAGTTCAGGCTATATCCCGTACCACGCCAGAATTCAGGAATTTGTAGCAATGACTCAGACACTCAGCCAACTTGAACACAGCGAAGCGTTCATCGAACGTCACATCGGCTCTTCTGCAGAACAACAGCAGCAGTTGCTGGAAGCGGTGGGCGCACGCTCGCTCAGCGCGCTGATCCAACAGATTGTGCCGGCAGACATTCAACTGCCTGCGCCGCCGCCGGTGGGCGATGCGGCAACTGAACATCAGGCGTTGGCCGAACTGAAGGCGATTGCCTCGCAGAATCAGCGCTACAAATCCTATATCGGTATGGGCTACAGCGCGGTGCTGACGCCGCCGGTGATCCTGCGCAACATGCTGGAAAACCCAGGTTGGTACACCGCTTATACCCCGTATCAGCCAGAAGTATCCCAGGGCCGTCTTGAGGCGCTGTTGAACTTCCAAACCCTGACCCTGGATTTGACCGGTTTGGATCTGGCGTCCGCCTCGCTGTTGGACGAAGCCACTGCGGCTGCCGAAGCGATGGCGCTGGCCAAACGCGCCAGCAAGCTGAAAGACGCCAACCGTTTCTTCGTGGCTGATGACGTACATCCTCAGACGCTGGACGTGGTGCGTACCCGCGCCGAAACCTTCGGTTTCGAAGTGATCGTGGATAAAGCCGAGAAAGTTCTGGAGCTGCAAGGCGTGTTTGGCGTGCTGCTGCAACAGGTCGGTACCACCGGTGAACTGCACGACTACAGCGCACTGCTGGCCGAGCTGAAGAACCGTAAAATCGGCACCAGCGTGGCAGCCGACATTATGGCGTTGGTGCTGCTGACCGCACCGGGCAAACAGGGAGCCGACGTGGTGTTCGGTTCTGCACAGCGTTTCGGCGTGCCGATGGGCTACGGCGGCCCACATGCCGCCTTCTTTGCCTGTCGCGACGAGTTCAAACGCTCAATGCCGGGCCGTATCATTGGTGTTTCCCGCGATGCCGCCGGCAACACCGCGCTGCGCATGGCGATGCAAACCCGTGAGCAACATATCCGCCGCGAAAAAGCCAACTCGAATATCTGTACCTCGCAGGTGCTGCTGGCCAACATAGCCAGCCTGTATGCGGTGTACCATGGCCCGCAGGGCCTGCAACGCATCGCCGGGCGCATCCATCGTCTGACCGATATTCTGGCTGCCGGGCTGCAACAAGCCGGGCTGGCATTGCGCCATAAAACCTGGTTCGACACCCTGACGGTAGAAGTGAAAGACAAGGCTGCGGTGCTGGAACGTGCATTGAGCTTCGGCATCAACTTGCGTACCGACATTCACGGTGCCGTAGGCATTACGCTGGACGAAGCGACCTCACGTGAAGACGTGCAGACGCTGTTTGCCTTGCTGGCTGGCGACGATCACGGCCTGGACATCGACGCGCTGGACGCCGCGGTGAGTAAAAACAGCCAGTCGATCCCTGCCGCCATGCTGCGTCAGGATCCGATCCTGACTCACCCGGTGTTCAATCGTTATCACAGCGAAACCGAGATGATGCGCTATATGCACCGTCTGGAACGTAAGGACCTGGCGCTCAATCAGGCGATGATCCCGCTGGGCTCCTGCACCATGAAGCTCAATGCCGCGGCGGAAATGATCCCGATCACCTGGCCTGAATTCTCCGAACTGCATCCGTTCTGTCCACCGGAGCAGGCGGCAGGTTACCAACAAATGATTGGCCAACTGTCGCAGTGGCTGGTGCAACTGACTGGTTATGATGCGGTTTGCATGCAGCCGAACTCCGGCGCACAGGGTGAATACGCCGGTTTGCTGGCGATCCGTCGTTACCATGAAAGCCGCAATGAAGCGGGCCGTCATATTTGCCTGATCCCAAGTTCTGCGCACGGCACCAACCCTGCTTCCGCGCAAATGGCGGGCATGAGCGTGGTGGTGGTCGCCTGCGACAAGAACGGCAACATCGATCTGCATGACCTGCGCGTCAAGGCAGAACAGGCGGGCGAAGAACTGTCTTGCATCATGGTGACCTACCCGTCGACCCACGGCGTGTACGAAGAAACTATTCGTGAAGTGTGCCAGATCGTTCACCAGTTCGGCGGCCAGGTCTACCTCGACGGCGCCAATATGAATGCGCAGGTGGGCATCACCACCCCAGGTTACATCGGGGCGGACGTTTCGCACCTTAACCTGCATAAAACCTTCTGTATCCCGCACGGCGGCGGTGGTCCAGGCATGGGCCCTATCGGCGTGAAAGCCCACCTGGCCCCGTTCGTTCCAGGCCACAGTGTGGTGCAGATCGACGGCGTGACCACCCAGCAGGGCGCGGTCTCCGCTGCTCCGTTCGGCAGTGCTTCTATCCTGCCAATCAGCTGGATGTATATCCGAATGATGGGCGCGGAAGGGTTGAAGCAGGCCAGCCAGGTGGCAATCCTTAATGCCAACTATATTGCGACCCGTTTGAAGGACGCTTACCCAGTGCTGTATACCGGTCGCGATCATCGCGTGGCGCATGAATGTATTCTCGATATTCGTCCGCTGAAGGAAGAAACCGGCATCAGCGAAATGGATATCGCCAAACGTCTGATCGACTACGGCTTCCATGCGCCGACCATGTCGTTCCCGGTGGCGGGCACGCTGATGGTTGAGCCAACCGAGTCGGAGAGCAAGGTCGAACTGGATCGCTTTATTGATGCGATGCTGGCGATTCGCGCAGAAATTGACCGGGTAGCAAAAGGTGAATGGCCGCTGGAAGATAACCCGCTGGTAAATGCCCCACACGTGCAGGCGGAGCTGGTCAGCGATTGGCAGCACGCCTACAGCCGTGAGCTGGCGGTGTTCCCTATCGCCGGGGTACGTGAGAACAAATACTGGCCGAGCGTGAAGCGTCTGGATGACGTGTACGGCGATCGTAACCTGTTCTGTTCCTGCGTGCCGATGAGCGATTACGAATAAGTTTATTCGGCGAGGTTTGCCATCAGGAAGCAGCGCATTATGCGCTGCTTTTTTTATGGCTAAACCCTGAGAGTTTTCTTGCTTATATATTTGATTAATTACTGGTTATTTTATTTTTCTGCATTTTGTTACCCCGATCGTTTAAGACTCTCTCCAGTTTACTTTCCGTTTAAACCCCTGCGGCTAAATTGTCATCAGCAAACTATTTTGCAGGGAAGATTTACTGACAGGGAGTGCACTATGAAAAAGTTGGCTATCGCAATCGTTGCGGCTTTACCCTTGTGTTCCGCGCAGGCAATTGAGACTTATGACGTTCGGAATAACAGCGGCCAAACGGTGTTTAAACTGAACTTCTACGGTCCAACCGACGGCAGTTATTTAAATGATGATGGCGTTCCAAAACACTCCACCTGGGTGTTGGATGATGCCAAAAAATCTCAGGTGATCAGCGCCGCGCAACGCTGGGCCGATATTATCAAACCCCTGCCGGGCAAATTGCCGGGCGTGATCAACATCGGCACCTTTGACGACGAGAACGCCGGAGCGATGAGCCCAGACGTCAGTGATGCCGCATTTAGCTTGACCCAGCTTCAGGCAGTGTTGCAGGGCCAGGATGCCGGCGAATTGAACAGCGGTGCCCATGCCGTCGTCCAGATCGGGAAAATGGATTTTACCCCTGGCCAGGCTTCGCCAGCACTGATCCCCACCGATCACCGTGCCGATCTGGAAGTCATCATTTTTCATGAAATAGCCCATGCATTAGGCATCAGCGCTGATGCCGGTGTGGCTGATGGTGTGACCCAGTTTGGCCCGACGTTCGGCAGCTGGAGTTCGCACCTGTTTGATGACAATGGCAATCCGGCGCAGCCGGGGCAGGCTATCTTGTGTACTAAGTGTGAGGGGCCGGACGACCCTTCGGCCTTTGACGTACGCAAAGATCGGGGTTATTTCGCCGGTAGCCACGTCAATGAGGTATTGGCAGGGGCCATGCCAGGTGTCCCGGTGCGTATTCTCGATGTACTGGGCGATCTCGACGACGATTACATGTCGCACATTGAGCTGGAGCGCAGCCTGATGAGCCACCAAAATTACCGTAATTACACCATAATGATGGAGGCCGAGCTGGCGCTGCTGCAGGACATGGGGTACGACATCGATCGCCGTAACTTCTTTGGCCGCTCGATTTACGGCAGCGGCCTGGAAGTGGTAAACCAACAGGGTTATTTTGCGCGCAATGCGGCAGGCACGGCGTATCTTGACGGTAAGGCCAATACCGCAGCACGGGGTGTTGGGTTGCACATTTACGGCAGCAATAATCGTGTCGAGCAGCGCGGCGATATCTTGGCGGACGGCGTTGCCGCAGCGGGTATCAGAATTGATGGCGCAGGGAATACGCTCAGTATTGCACCTGGCGTGCGGGTGCAAGCCAACGGCGATTACGGCACCGGTTTATTGGTGGCATACGGAGATCGCCACAATATCGTTCAACGCGGCAGCCTGGAAGCCACCGGTAAAGAAGGCATCGCCGCCAGGTTGGATTTCGGCAACAACCTGCTGGGCAACGAAACCGAATACCGTGGCTCGTATATCTGGCAGTGGGCTGGGGTCGACCTGTCTCAATACCGCGCTGCGCCGTTGGTGTCTAACTTCGATATTACCGGCTCGTTGAAAGGAGCCAAAGCGGCCATCTACCAGTCGGTGAATGCATTGGCCGGTGCGATTAACGTGATGCGCGGCGCCGATATTCAGGGCGACATAATTTCCGACTACGCACAATGGGACGAAAATAACCAGGCTCGCCTGACTCGCTTAACCTTCGGCCTGCAGCCAGATGCGCAGGGGCAGGTCACTGAGGTGGCGGATAACAGTTTTGATTTCACCTATAACGGCAATATCCGCGGCAAGGATAACCTGGCGCTGGTGGCCGAAGGCGGGAAAACCACGCTGAACGGCGACCACCAGGTCTATAGCGTGGATATCCAACCGGGCGCCCAATTGGCGGGTAATAGTCGCTATGCGCTGTCGGATGCCGGGCTGTTCACCAACAACGGCTTGCTCACCACCGGGTCTCCTTTTGGCAAACTTTCGATCGACGGCAATTATCTTCAAGGGCCACAAGGGCGCCTGCAACTGATGTTTGACGGTCTGGGGCAGGGGGATCAGCTCCAGGTTAGCGGTAAATCCAGTCTGGGCGGGGCTCTGGAGCTGCTGCCGGTCAAAGGTTGGTATGCCTCGGACTGGCAGATGAACAGTGCTTCCCTGCTGCAATTAGGCCAGGTCAGCGGTGAATTCGAGCAGTTGAGCATTCAGGCACAGTCACCGACGCTGAGCTTCCGGGTGGCGCCACTGGAGGACGGGCAATATCAAATCAGCGCAACCCGTGACGCATCGGCCTACAGCCAGTACGCGCAGACTGCGAATGAACGAAATGTGGGTCTGGCGTTAGCTCATGCTGCGGCGACGGCGGGGGATGACCTGCGGCCGTTACTGACCGCGCTGGACTTCTCCAGCCCCGAAGGCCGGCAGGTGAATAGCGCGTTGGCTCAACTGGAGCCGTCGGCTTATAACAGCCTGATTCAGACCTCATTTGACCGCGAACGCCAGTTAACCCGTGCCTTGACTGCGCCGGAACGCAATCTGACGTTGGCACCCACCGGCGACGAGCCAGATTGGATCAGCTTTGCTCTGCCTTACGGCGGTGGCAATTGGCAAAATAATACGGGCAATATCGCCGGTTACAACGCATCGCGTTATGGCGTGCTGTTCGGTGCCGAGAAACGTAACGGGCTGGTAGCGGGCCTGACCACCGGGTTCCACGCGGCGGTCGGCGGGCAAACGGTCAATGCCAAAAGCGCCGATCGGGCACGTACGAACAGCACCTCATTTGATGTTGGCTTGCAGTTCAATTATGCGCAGGACGTGATGGCCGGGCCTTTCGCCTACGGTCTGGGCCGCATAGGGGCGGAGGATAATCAGATGAAGCGCCAGTTTGATGTTGCCGGCATTAGCGGTACCAGCAAAAGTCACTGGACGGCCTGGAATGGGACATTGACCTTGGGCGGCGGCTATCATTTTGCGTTAAGCGATACCTTCAGCCTCGGCCCGATCGCGGCGCTGGACTATACCGCGACCACTCATCGCACAATCAAAGAGTCCGGGTTCGGTACCGCGCCGTTGCAGATTAAGGGGCGTTACGCCGACTCGCTGCAAAGTACGCTCGGCGTGGAGGCACTGTACCAACAGCCGTTGCAGGGCTCGCAGGCATTGTCAGCCACTTTGCGCCTGGGTTGGCAGCATGAGTTGTTAAGCAACAAAGTGACCCAGCGCGCTCAATTTGTGGGGTATAACGCCTCAGCCTTTGATAGCGAAAGCACCTTGGCCGGGCGTGATACGTTGGCCGCACAGGCCGGTGTGCAGTATCAACTCAACCAGGCGGTCTCTTTGGGCGCCGGCGTTTCCAGCGAACTGTTACGCCAGGGCAGTCATTCATTAGAGGGTAACGTTGCCGTGACCTGGCGCTTCTGATGTTTAAACCAGCTTGCCGCTGAGCGAATTTCAATAACACTTTTCGGCTAGATGTATTATCAAGGGACACGGCATGATGCAGTGTCCCTTTTCAATTATCGCCGCAGGGCCATCTGAACGGCGTGAGGATCCATGATGAGAGCAGCAATCGTAAACGCATTAGGGCTGGCACCGGTGTTTGGCAATATCGACGAACCGGTAGCGCGTGAAGGGGAAACGGTGATCGCGGTGAGCGTGGCCGGCATCAAACAACTGGATCGCGCCATAGTGGCCGGAACGCATTACTCAAGCCCGAAGGTCCTGCCGATCGTGCCCGGCACCGATGGCGTTGGCTACGCGCCGGACGGTCAACGGGTCTATTTTGCCTCCTTCCGCCAACCGCACGGCGCGCTGGCAGAACGTAGCCTCGCCTCCTGGACGGTACCGGTGCCGAAAGGGGTGGATGATGCTACCGCCGCCGCGTTGATTAACCCGGCGTTTGCTGCCTGGCTGCCACTGCACTGGCGTGCCGAGTTACAGCCCGGTGAAACGGTGCTGATTATTGGCGCGACCGGGACGTCAGGCAAGCTGGCAGTGGCGGCTGCACGTCAGGCGGGGGCGGGACGAATTGTCGCAGCCGGTCGCCGCCAGAGCGTGCTGGATGCGCTGGACGTTGATGCTACGGTCGATCTTGGACTGGAAGGGGCTGCACTGACACAGGCTTTCGCCGCCGCAGCGGGGCCGCATGGCTATCAGGTGATTGTCGATTATATCTGGGGGGCAGCGACCGAAGCCTTGCTTGCGACGCTTAACAACCATGATTTGTCTTCCTACGCAGGTGGACGCGGCATACGCTTGGTCAACGTCGGATCGATGGCCGGGCCGGATATCCGACTGCCGGCGGCGGTGTTGCGCAGTAATCAACTACAAATCATGGGCAGCGGCACCGGCAACTTCCCGCCGGTGGCTGAAATGAAAAGATATGCCAGCGAAATTCTGGCATTGGCGGCGGCAGGGCAGATTTCGGTCGAAACCCAGGAGCACGGCTTATCAGAGATCGCTGAAGTCTGGGATCTGAACAAGAAAAGCGACGTGCGTTCGGTGATCCGTATTGCCCAATAGGCGGCTAGCGGCAATAGCAAACCAGGTGGATATCTTCCGGCTCACGGGCGAACAGCTCTGCATCCGGCTGATCAATCAGCTGGCAGCCCTGCGACAGGTAGAAATCCACGGTGTTTTTATTGGGGATTGAGGAGACGTACAGCCCCTGAGCCCCGCCTTTTCTGGCCTGCTGCAGACAACGGCGGAACAGGATTTTGCCCAGCCCTTTACCGCGTTGGGCGGCACCTACGTAGAAAAACAGCAGTTGGTGCAAGTCCTGTTGCGGGCCGCGTGGCAAGGTATCTACCGCCGCAGCTGCGGCAATCTGACCTTTTTCGAACAGGGCGAAAAATGCCCCGCCGCGGGCAAAGCATTGTTCATGGATCGGCGTATAGGTTTCCCGATCGTGTGGATCCCAGCCGCGTACATCGTAATAGTCGCTGTAAGGCTGTAACTCCCCGTCTTGCAGGCGATACAGAGTATCAATAATTTCACTGCGGTCGATCTGCCACAGCGCATCAAGCTGGTGCTGCTGCAGTAAAATGGGATCGGTCATGGGGGGTTAGTTCTCCGTCGATATCAGGTAACTTTCCGGTAGGTCGATGACAAACCCGATGCCGCGTTCATCAAGCCCTTCGGTGATCCTTAGCTGCGCCCCGATTTTATCGGCCAGGTTTTTGGCAATGGCCAACCCCAGGCCGCTGCCTGTCTGCTGGACGCCAGGCACGCGATAAAAACGCTCAAACAGGCGTTTTTGGTATTCCCGGCTCACGCCGGGGCCATTGTCACGCAGGGTAATATAGCAGCCCAAGGGGGACAACGAACGGATGTTGGCTTCGATCCTGCCGCCGGGCGGTGCGTATTTGATGGCGTTTTCCAGCAGGTTGGTAAAGATGGTGATCAGCGAATGGCGATCGGTATTGATCACCACGTTTTCGCTGCCCTCGAGCGAAAGCTCAACGTTCTTCTCCATTGCGTAGGGCACGTGTTGAGCAATGCATTTGCTGATTTCTGCGTAGATATCCACTGCTTCAATCTTCAGTGGGAAGTCTTCCGACTCCAGCTTGGCCAGATCAATCAGCTGGCGCGACAGCGATGCGGCGCGATCCAGCCCCTGTTGCATGTCGCCAATAATTTCCTGCCGTTCGGTTTTATCCGCCACCTGGGTCAACAGGTGCAGCTGTGCCAGCACGGCGGCAATCGGGGTGCGCAGTTCGTGGGCGGCATCCGCCATAAAGCGTTTTTCCCGCTGGTTGGCGGCATCGATACGCGTCATCAGCTTATTGATTTCCAGCACCACAGGCCGAATTTCCTGATATTGCGCCCGTACATTGATCGGCGATAAATTGCCTGGTTTACGGTCAGAGATGGTACGGGCAATTTGCCGCAGCGGCCGCAGGCTGAAGTAGGCGGTGATCAGCAGCGTGACAATGATCGCCGCCAGGATCACCAGCAAAGGGATCGCGGTACTTTCCGCCGGATTGCCGAAAATGGTGGTCCGGTTGTCAAAGGATTCGCCGACAATCACCCGATATTTTTGTTTATCGCTCCAACTGCCGGCGATATGCCACTTCACGTTGGCGTAACTGATTGTGCCGGACAGCACTGAAGGAGGAAGGAATAATGCTTTGTCCTGTTGCGGCGAGGCGTAGATCATCCGATTATTGCTGTCGTAAACAACGAATAACGGGCGATAATCTATCTCGTCTTGCATACCGTTTTTAATCGAGTCGATATACATGACTTCGATATCTTTAATGATATCGGTGTAATTTTTGTCGGTGATATCAGTCTTATCGAGAATATTGGCGATGCCTTGTGCGACAATGCGTTGCTGATTATCCAGGTACTTTTCAGCATCTGGATAATAAAGGTATTTTACCCAGCCCAGCAATATTCCCCAGAGCACCAGTATGGCCATTACCTGGAAAACAATGGTTCGCATGAAAAAGGATTTGAAGCTAATCATCCCTGAGACTCTTTTTTCAATAAATACCCTATGCCGCGTACGGTAATAATTCTCTCCTTGCCAATTTTTCGTCGCAGATTATGCATGTGCACCTCAAGAGAATTACTTTCTACATTATCGCCATTGCCGAACAGACGCTGTTCTAGGGCGGCCTTACGCACCACGGTACCGGCGCAACGCATCAGTTCGTGCAACAGGCGGTACTCTTTTTTCGACAGCAACAGCAGTTCATCGTCCAGCGTGACCTGGTGGTTCATCGGGTCCAGATACAGGTTGCCCAGGCTCCAGGTTTGGGAGGCAAACCCCGCCATGCGCCGGTTTACCGCCTTTACGCGGGATATCAGCTCAGGCAGGGCAAAAGGCTTTGCCAGAAAATCATCTGCGCCGGAATCCAGGCTGTTGACCAGGCTTTCAATGCGGTCACGGGCGGTGAGAATAATGATCGGAATATTTTGGCCGGCGGCGCGCCATTCGATCAGTTTTTTCAAGCCATCGCCGTCGGGCAGGGTGAGATCCAGCAGCATTAAATCAAAGTTGCCCTCAGACAATTTATGTTGTGCATCATGGACTAGCCGCACCCAGCACAAATCAAACCCGGCCAGCTCCAAAGCACGGCACAGGGCTTTGCCCAATTGCAGATCGTCTTCCACAAGCAATATGTTCACGGGGTATCCGGTTTATGTCACGGGCTGGCGGCTATATAACTACAACCGCAAGGGGAAGACAACGGCGCACTCCTGTTTGTTCACCCCTTCTTAAGCAAACCTTAATCTGGGATTAAGTTGACGTTAAGGGAGCACCGTCCTTTTTCAAGTACGCTCGACTCTGAATAAATCATTCAGGTGGAAAAAATGCGTATCGACAATCTTTCAATGAAGGCTGCCCGCTTAGGCGCAATTTTATTGTTGGTATTGACCATGCTGTCTTTCCACGTCGATGCGCAAGATGGGGATCATGGCGGCCCATTGTTACCTACCCTGCCTCTTATTCAGCATACGGAGTCATCGGATTTTTATAAAAGCTTAAAACCACGCATTAAAAAACAATTGCGGCGCCTGGTGGCGCTACAACCCTTTATTAAATAATAAGGCAGATACGGTGAAAAATACCCTGGGTTATTCCGCGGCGACGTTATTGGTGTTATTCCCTCTGCAGGGGCTTACGCAAGATGGCGCAGAGGCGTCATTGAAATTCAGCGGCGGCATGGCCGTGGCGCCGGACTATCAGGGTGCCTCCGACTACAGTGCCGTGCCACTGTACGATATTGAGGCCGGTTACGAGAAGTCTGCCTGGGGTGACTTTAGCCTCGGGATGCAAAACGGTGCTCGCTGGCAGTTGCCGTTATCCGGGCCCTTCGGTATAGCCCTATTGGCTGGTTATGACGGTGGACGGGATGAAGAGGTGAAAACGCTGCGGGGTCACAACAAGCGGCTGAAAGGCATGGGCAATTTGGATGGCGCTTTTGAAGCCGGTATTGAGCTGAGCTATAAATTTGACCCTTTTCGCACTTACGTTAAGGGAATGCAGGCCACCAAAGCACGGCGTTATGGTGATGAGGACCTGGGGCATACTGCATACGTCGATCTGGGTATCGCGGCAGTTTATCCGCTGAGCGAGGCATTGACGTTTTCAACCGATTTGAGCACCACCTGGGCCAACAAGGGTTACCAGCGTGGTTATTTTGGCGTGACGCAGCTACAGGCGCAGCAAACGTCATTCGCCGCGTATCGACCGGGCAGCGGCTTTAAGCAAGCCACGCTTACCGGCGTGCTGAACTACCAATTGACGCCAGAAATTGCCTTTCAGGGCGGTGTGAGTCTCTATACTCTGTTGGGAGACGCGGCCAAAAGCCCGATCGTCGAGAAAAAAACGGCCGGCATCGCCTTCCTGAGCGCCAGCTACAGTTTCTGACTTCCCAACCAGAGAAAGGAACGACATGACGAAAGTTGTATTGGTTACCGGCGCCAGCCGCGGCATTGGCCGCGCCACGGCGTTGTTATTGGCCCGACAGGGTTATGCGGTGGGCGTTAACTATCTGAAAGATGAGGCCGCGGCGGCGCAGGTGGTGGCGGAAATTGAAGCCATGGGCGGTCGTGCACTGGCACTACGGGCGGATGTCGCCGATGAAAATCAGGTGGTGGCGATGTTCAATGCACTGGATGTCGGCCTTGGCCCGATCAGCGCGCTGGTTAACAACGCCGGTATCTTGTTTCAGCAGACGGGGATTGAGCAACTGACCGCCGAGCGCATCAATAAGGTATTGAGTACCAACGTTACCGGTTATTTTCTCTGTTGCCGTGAGACAGTGAAGCGCATGGCGCAGCGTCATGGCGGCCAGGGCGGGGCGATCGTCAACGTCTCTTCCGCTGCCGCGCGCCTCGGCGCTCCGGGAGAATACATCGACTATGCCGCCTCCAAAGGGGCGGTAGACACGCTTACCACCGGGCTGGCGCTGGAGGTGGCGGCGCAGGGCATCCGCGTAAATGCCGTGCGGCCAGGGCTGATTTATACCGAAATGCATGCCAGCGGCGGCGAGCCGGGGCGCGTTGATCGGGTAAAAAGCAGCCTGCCGATGCAGCGTGGCGGCACCCCGGAAGAGGTGGCGGAAATCATCGTCTGGTTACTGTCCGATGCCGCTTCTTACGTCACCGGCAGCTTTATTGAAGCCGCCGGCGGCCGCTGACGGCGGCTTATCCTTCGTGCAGTAGCGCACTGCGGAATGAGAGTATGTGCGCCTGCGCCGCATTGGCGGCTGCGTCATCGTCCTGCGCGGCCAGTGCGGCGATAATCGCCCGATGCTCCTCTATCACCTCTCGCATGTGGCCTTCGCGTGATAGCGTGCTGGCCCAAAAGCGCTGTGCTCGGGCATGCAGTACGCTCAGAATGTCCGCCAGCATATTATTACCGGCGATTTGCGCCAGCTGCTGGTGGAATTGATGATCCAACGTCATCATTTTTACTCGATCGCGTTGCTGACTGGCAGCTTCTATTTGTTGATTGAGCTCCGTCAGCTCGGCGATCTGGGGGGCCGTAATTCTCTTGCTCGCCAACCGCATACACAGCATTTCATTGGCCAAACGTACTTCAATCAATTCCAGCGCATCATCCATCGAAAGCGGCGCAACCATCACCCCTTTACGCGGGATCACCTGCAGCAATCCTTCATTGGCCAGCCGGTGGATCGCCTGATTGATCGGCGTTCTGCCCATGTCCAGCTCGCTCATCACCTGAGCGGTATTGAGATATTCACCAGGTTTATAACTTAACGTCACCAGCGCCTGCTTAAAGCGTCGGTAGGCGAGTTCATTCAGTGACAGCCCGGCTTCCTCTGCCGTCGGGAGTTCCGGGCTCTCTGCGTCAAGGGTCATCACGTTCTGCTCCTGCAAGACGAAAGTTTTTAGACATAGTACACAAAAACATGGCACGGAAATCGCTTATTTGGTAACTAAAGATATAGTGAAATTTCACAGTATTTTAACCAAAGAGGCACAAACGCCATGAGACTGACCTTTACTTTACCCGAATCCAGCGGCACTGGGGTGTTGGATGTCGAGATCGATCACCTGGTGATTGCCGGCTGGACCGGCCGGGATCGCGAGGCGATCCTGCACCATATCAGGGAGCTGGCCGAGCTCGGCGTGCCCCAACCCAGTGCAATTCCTCTGTTTTACCGGGTGGCGGTTAACCAGCTCAGCCAGAGCGAACGTATCGAAGTTATCGGCAATGCCAGCTCCGGCGAAGCGGAACCGCTGATCTTCACACATCGCGGTGAATTGTATGTCTCGCTGGCCTCGGATCATACCGATCGTCAGTTGGAGGCGCACAGCGTGGCCCTGTCCAAACAGCTCTGCGTCAAGCCGGTAGCTCGTGCCGCCTGGCCGTTGCGTGAGGTGATCGCGCACTGGGACTCGTTGATCATGCGCTCGTGGATCAAGGAAAACGGCGAATTCCAGCTCTATCAGCAGGGCCGTCTGGCTAACCTGCGTACGCCGGGCGATCTGCTGGATCGCTACCTGAGCGGCCAACAGTTACCGGAAAGTGGGCTGACAGTACCGCAGCCGCAAGACGGTCTGGCGATGGCCTGCGGTACGGTGGCGGCGATTGGCGGCATCCGGCCGGCGACCGAATTCCGTATGGAACTGGTGGATGAAGTGCTGGGGCGGACCATCAGCCACCATTACAGCAGCATTGAGCTGCCGGTGGTGGCCTGATGAAAAAGCTGACGTTATCCCAGGCTGCTTCAGGCCTGGCCAACGGCGAATTTACCGCCGCGCGGTTAACCGCTGACGCATTGTTGAAAATTGCGGACGAGCAGGGAGAGGGGCGGCGCACCTTTACTCATGTGTATACTCAATGGGCTCAGGAGCAGGCCCTGGCGGCCGATCGGCGGCGTGCCGCGGGTAACCCGTTGTCGGCGTTGGACGGCGTACCGGTGTCGGTCAAAGACCTGTTTGATGTCGCAGGGGAGGCTACTGCGGCCGGGTCGCGCGTACTGGCCAGTGCGCCAGCGGCTAATGCCCATGCCGCCGTGGTGGCGCGTTTGTTGCAGGCGGGCGCGGTGGTGATGGGCAAAACCAACATGACCGAATTTGCCTATTCCGGCCTGGGGATCAATCCCCACTACGGCACGCCCGCTAATCCCTGGGATCGCAGCGCTCGTCGCATTCCCGGTGGTTCGTCCTCGGGGGCTGCGGTGGCGGTGAGCGACGGCATGTGTTTCGGCTCGATAGGCAGCGACACCGGCGGTTCGGTGCGGATCCCGGCGGCCTTCTGCGGCCTGACCGGCTATAAGCCCACCGCTAGCCGCATTAGCAGCGGCGGCCTGCTGCCACTTTCCCCTTCACTGGATTCGATAGGCGTAATTGCTCATGACGTTGCCGGGTGCCTGGCGCTGGATACGGCAATAGCCGATCGGCCGCTGCAACCGCAGCAGAAAAATTTGAGTCAGGCACGCTTCGCCGTCCCGCAAACCCTGGTGCTGGATGGCCTGGATCGGGAGGTCACCACCGCGTTTCATCTCAGCCTGCAACGTTTGACGCAGGCTGGGGCGCAAATTGAATTTATTCCCTGTCAGGAGTTCGCCGAGTTGGCGGCGATCAATGCCGACGGCGGTTTTAGCGCGCTGGAGTCCTGGCACTGGCACCGGGCTTTGATTGCCGAACATGCCGATGCTTATGACCCTCGGGTGCTGTCACGCATTCGTCGCGGCCAAACGCTGGATGAAAACAACCTGCAGCAATTACGGTCGCAGCGCGCCGATTGGCAACGGCGGGTGAGTGCCGCAGTGCAAGGATTCGATGCGTTGCTGATGCCGACGGTGCCCTTCGTTGCCCCGACCCTTGCCGGGTTGGAAGCAGATGAAGAAGCCTATTTTCGTATCAATGGCGCCGTGCTGCGTAATCCTTCGGTGATCAATTTCCTCGACGGCTGCGCATTGTCACTGCCGTGCCAGCAGGCCGATGCGGCACCGGTTGGCCTGATGGTGGCCGCACTGCCTTTGCATGACGAAGCGCTGCTGGGGTGGGCGCTGGCAATCGAACGTTGCCTCGCCGGCGCGTGATTTTTACTTTGAGCTAACAGGAGAGTCCCCATGACCGGTTCCCCGAACGGAATGCTGTTTGTCGCAACAGATATCGCCACGCAGGATGAGGCGGATTTCAATCAGTGGTACGACCGCGAGCACGTGGAAGAGCGAGTACGGGTGCCTGGTTTTTTGTCGGGCACCCGTTATCAGGCGCTGCACGGCGGGCGTAAATATCTTGGCCTGTACAAAACCGAATCACTGGCCAGTTTTACCTCAGCGGCCTACCGCGCTGCGTTTACCCAGCAAACGCCCTGGTCGGTGGCGAGCCTCGATAAAATGCGTGACCCGATGCGCCGGGTGTGTGCGGTGGAGGCGGTGACCGGTCAGGGCTGCGGCAGTTACCTGGCTATCGTTAACCTCATACCGGCGCAGCCGGAGGTATTGAAAGCCAGCATCAGCCATTTGGGGGCTCTGCTGGCTGAGCAACCAGGCTTTGTGCGCAGTAGCCTGCTGTCGCCGGACGCGGAGCTCAGTTCGCCGTTGCCGAAAGAGTCGCGTGAGAATCGCCATCTGTTGCCGATGCTGCTGATCGAAAGCAGCAGCGCCGAGGCTGGCCAGCGGCTGAGCGAACTGGCCTGCCGCCAACTGAAAATCCCCGCTGCCGAAGCCCTGCATTATGCCCTTGGCTGGCAACTGACCACTCAGGAGCTGTCATCATGAGCACTTCAACCACCGAAACGCCGACCTTGAACCTGTCCGCTGACGACTCTGCCGCTCACCCACCGAAAACCGGCAGGCTGGCGGCAGCCAGCTCTATCGGCACCGCGTTGGAATGGTACGATTTCACCGTTTACAACATCATGGCGGCGCTGATTTTCAATCACGTATTTTTCCCGTCTTTCGACCCTCTGGTGGGTACCATTCTGGCGTTTTCCACCTATGCGGTCGGTTACGTTTCCAGGCCGATTGGCGGCATCGTGTTCGGTCATCTCGGCGACGTGCTGGGACGGCGCTTTGTGCTGGTGACGACGCTGGTGATCATGGGCGTGACTACTGCGCTGATGGGGCTGTTGCCCGGTTACGCCAGTTGGGGCATCTGGAGCCCGCTGCTGTTGGTGACGCTGCGCTTTATTCAGGGGATTGCGTTGGGAGGCGAATGGGCCGGTGCGGTACTGCTGTCGATGGAGCACGGCAAACCGCACCAGCGGGGGCGCAATGCCTCCTTTGCTCAGGTCGGTCCTTCCTGCGGCACGCTGATTGGCACCGGCCTGATCACGCTGGTGACGGTGGCGATGTCGGCAGAAGATTTCCAACAGTGGGGCTGGCGTATCCCCTTCCTGCTGAGCCTGGTGCTGGTGGTGTTTGGCCTGTGGTTGCGCCGTGGGGTAGGGGAAACGCCGGCGTTTCTGAAACTGGAAGCTTCGAAGGACGTTACGCATGCGCCAATCCGTGAGGTTTTCACCCAACATCGGCGTCCGCTGTTGATTGCCGGCGGTTCACGTATCGGCTCCGACGTGCTCTATGCGCTGGTGGTGGTCTTCACGCTGACCTACGTCACCACGGTGCTGAACCTGCCGCGCCCGCTGGCGCTGACTGCCACCATGCTGGGGCGATCGGCAACGCGATTACCGTCCCCATGTTTGGCGCACTGTCGGACCGTTTTGGCCGCAGGCCGGTGTATATCGGCGGAGCGCTGGCGGCGATGGTATGGGCGTTTGTGTTCTTCGTGCTGCTCGACAGCAGCCAGCCGGTGCTGATCTGCCTGGCGGTGGTGGTCGGTTTGTTGATCCATGCGGCGATGTACGGCCCGCAGGCGGCATTTATCACCGAACAGTTTCCGACAAGGGTGCGCTACGCCGGTTCGTCATTGGCCTATACGCTGGCGGGTATTATCGGCGGTGGGTTTGCGCCGCTGATTATCGCTTCGCTGTTCAAGTCCTACGACAGCACGCTGGCGATCTCGGCCTACGTGGTGGTGGCGTTGCTGATCACGTTGTGGGCGGTGATTGCCGCAAAGGAAACGGCGCACAAGCCGCTGTGAAGCTGGTGCCGGGTGAGGGATGCACCCGGCCTGCATCGAGTTACTTCAACCAGCCCTTGCGCTGGGCGTCCTGCAGGTGGTGCAGCAGGTGTTTCCACAGCTCAGGGTAAACTTCTTCAATCATCGTATTGCGTGACAACACCTGTTCCAGGCTGATGCCGTTTTCGACCCAGCTTTGGCCTTCATTATGCAGGTTCATCAGCATCGGCATGGTGCGGTCCAGCACCAGCGCAAAGCGCGCATCGGCGCTCTCGCCATCTTCATATTCCTGCCATAAAGCGGTGAAATACTCGCGTTGAGCGTCCGGCAGCATGCCAAACAGGCGCCGTGCTGCGGCAACCTCTTGATCGTGGATCGCTGCACGTGCCGCCAGATCGTATACCAGCACGTCGCCAGCATCGATCTCAACGATGTCATGCAGCAGCGCCATTTGGATCACCCGCTGAATATCTACGTCTTCACCGGCGTAAGGAGCCAGACTCATGGCGCCTACGGCAAAGTGCCAACTGTGTTCGGCAGAGTTTTCCTGGCGTTGGGTGCCCAGCACCTTGGTGCGGCGTTGCACGCTTTTCAACTTGTCGATTTCCATCAGGAACTGGATGACCTGGGTCATGGAGCCGAAATCTAACGCGGGTACAGCGGATGACATGGTGTAAACCTCAAGGTAGATGGGTTGAAGCGGATCGATTGTAGACCAGCGAGCGGGGGATTTCGATGGTTACACGCGTACACAGTTTTATTTTAGCGTACACGTGTACACTGAAATTATTCTCAGTTAAGCTGCTTTGCGGTAATTTCGAACAATGTTGAGCGTTTTGAGGGGTTGTGCTTTATGGGAAAAACGGGCGTAGTGAAAGCCGGGACTGAAAAAATCGCCGCTGCGGCCTATCCGTGGGCGGAGGAGATAGCCAACAGCATCAGCCACGGTATCGGGTTGGTTTTTGGCATTGTCGGCCTGGTATTGCTACTGGTGCAGGCGGTCGACAGCGGTGCCGATGTCACGGCCATTACCAGCTACAGTCTTTATGGCGGCAGCATGATCCTGCTGTTCCTGGCCTCCACGCTGTACCATGCGATCCCCCATCAAAAGGCCAAGCATTGGCTGAAAAAGTTTGACCACTGCGCCATTTACCTTTTGATTGCCGGTACCTACACGCCGTTTCTGTTGGTGGGGTTGAACTCACCCTTGGCCAAAGGGTTGATGGCGGTTATCTGGGGCCTGGCGCTGCTGGGTGTGCTGTTCAAACTGGCATTCGCCCACCGTTTTGAAGCACTGTCGCTGGTGACCTATCTGACCATGGGCTGGCTGTCGCTGATCGTGATCTATCAGTTGGCGACGCGTCTGGCCTTGGGCGGCGTGACGCTGCTGGCGGTCGGCGGCGTGGTTTACACCCTGGGGGTGATTTTCTACGCCTCGAAGCGATTCCGCTTTGGACACGCCATCTGGCATGGCTTCGTGCTCGGCGGCAGCCTGTGCCACTTTATGGCGATTTATCTTTACGTCTGACGGGACCCCTACAGCGTTAGTATCATGTTGATTAAGCGTTTCTTTTAAGTTAAAAAAGAGGCGCTTGTTTCTTTCGGGTATCCAGCAAGCCCATTTTTCTGTTTATTCCTGAGCCCGACTTTGCACCTTCGGTGTTTACGTTAATCTTTCAGGACTCATCAATATGATTATTCGCTTATCCAAAGCGCTGCTGGTGTGCGCGATTGCGCTATTTGCCACCCTGGTCGCTTTCGGCAATATTACGGATTACGGTTCCAACTTCGCCTTTGTGCGCCATGTCTTTATGATGGACACCATTTTCCCAGATGCCACCATCACCTACCGTTCCATACAGTCTCCCTGGCTGCATCATGCCGGTTACATCGGCATTATTTTCTTGGAAAGCCTAACGGCACTGCTCTGCTGGGTGGGCGGTGTGCGCCTGCTGTGTGGTCTGAAACTGCCCGCCGTGGCGTTCAACAGAAAGAAAAAACTGGCGGTGGTGGGTCTGACGCTCGGTTTTCTGACCTGGCAGGTGGGGTTTATGTCGGTGGGGGGCGAATGGTTCGGCATGTGGATGTCGAAACAATGGAACGGAGTGCCGGACGCCTTTCGGTTCTTTGTCACCATTATTCTGGTGCTGATTTACCTGGTGCAACGCGATGGGGAGTTAGACGAGTAACGGATATGTCAGCAGGGGCGCAACAGGTTGCGCCCCCAGATAAAGCCGGGAGGTACTCTAGGCTTCCAGTGAATACGGCAGCGGTTTGATCGCCAATTCACTGGTGGCATCATCGCGCACGCGCAGCTTGCTGTCGGCTTCCAGATCGTTATTCAACACCACCTGTACCCACAGCGTGCCATCGGCAAGTTTGGCGGCGCTCAACACCGTGCCGGTACGGCGCCAGTTTTCACCCAGCTGCAGTTCCAGATCCTCGGCCGGCTGCGGCACCCGTCCGGCTTTGCCTTCCAGCCAATACAGCGCCCGCTTGTTGGCGCCGCGGAATTTGGCGCGCGCCACCATTTCCTGACCGGTGTAGCAACCTTTGCTAAAGCTGATGCCTTCCAGTGCCTGTAGATTGGTGGCCTGCGGGATCAACTGCCCGCTATTGGCGGCGTCAATGACCGGATAACCGGCTTCGATATCCAGCGTCAGCCACTGCTGGCTGTCGTTGAGTTCCGCCTGTTCGTGCAGCCTGGCGACCAGTTGTTCGGCTACCGCTGCGGTGGTAACCAACAGAAAACGTTCCGCCGGTAAAGTGAAGTGCAGCAGGGTGGTTTCACCGTCCTGCACCACCGGATGTTCCGCGTCCGGCAGGCTGTTGAAAATGCCCGTCAGCGCCGCACGCGCCTGAAAACCGGCTACGCCCAGCAGCACCGCTTCGTTATCGGCGGCGATGGTGAGTTTGGAAAACACCGCATATTTTTTGATTTCAGCCAGTTGGCTGTCCAGCACGCTGCGGCGTTCCAGATAGGCAAAGCCTTCGCCACGGTGGAACAGACGCAGGTTGCTCCACATTTTGCCTTTGGCGTCGCAGTGACCGCACAGCACGTGTTGGTCCGCCGCCAGCGCTTCGATGTCAGCGGTCACCTGGCCCTGAAGGTATTTTACCGTGTCGGGCCCGTTCAGCGTCACCAGTGCCCAATCTTCCAGCGAGATTAAGGTCAGGGGCAGATGGGAAGAGGCGGAAGGCTGACGGGGTGGAAATGGAATTTTATACGCCATAGTAAGATCCTGCTTAACGTTAGCTTACCTGAAGGTGTGTTGGCCCCATGGTAAAAGAGGCGGCGGGCTTTGCAAACTGTTATTCACGCTTGTCGCTGCAGCAGCGCTTTTTTTGACATTTAGCGCTTAATTACGTTTTAGGCAGAGAACGTCCTTCCCGGCGAGTATGTCAAATTGTTACTCTATAGGCTTGCGGCCAAAGGTTACCCTTGCAGACAGATCTTTGGCTGATGGAATTATATCGCGCCGGTGTTGCCATACAGTGTGTCGGTTGAACCCTGCGATGGCGTTGCCACGCTGAAAAGAGGTTAGTCATAACAACATGGATATTAATAACAAAGCACGTATTCACTGGGCTTGTCGCCGTGGCATGCGTGAGCTGGACATCTCGATCATGCCGTTCTTCGAATATGAGTACGATCGGTTGAATGACACAGACAAAGCGCTGTTTATCCGCCTGCTTGAGAGTGACGATCCCGATTTGTTCAACTGGCTGATGAATCATGGCGCTCCGCAGGACAGTGAACTGCAGAGAATGGTGACACTGATCCAGACGCGAAATAAAGACCGTGGCCCAGTGGCGATGTGATGTTCGTATTTCCTGGCGCACCCAGTTACTTTCGCTGTTGACGCATGGCGTTCTGATCCTGCTGATCCTGATTTCACCCTGGCCGGAAGGCTACGGGCCAATCTGGCTGGTGTTGCTGACGCTGGTGGTGTTTGAATGCATTCGTAGCCAAAAACGCATTGCGTCACGTCAGGGGGAGTTGCGCCTGCTGGAGAACCAGCGTGTGGGCTGGCAAGGCCAGGAATGGCAGTTGGTCAAGCAACCCTGGATGCTGCGCTTCGGTATTCTGCTGACGTTGCAACCGATGCAGGGGAAAAAGCGTCGTCGCTTATGGTTGGCCTCCGACAGCATGGCCAAGGCCGAATGGCGACATTTGCGCCAACAGCTGTTGTATCCGCCGGCCAGTGATGATGAGGAACCCTGATGAAGCCGACGCTGTGGCTGGTGGAGGATGAACCCAGCATTGCCGATACGCTGATTTATAGCCTCGAGAGCGAAGGCTTTCAGGTGCGCTGGTTCGAACGTGGCGAACCGGCCTTGCAAGCATTGGCGCAAGGGGCGCCCGCGTTGGCTATCCTCGATGTCGGCTTGCCGGATATCAACGGTTTTGAACTGTGTCGCCGTCTGCTGTCGCAGGCGGCGGATTTGCCCGTTCTTTTTCTTACGGCTCGCAGCGACGAGCTCGATCGCCTGATCGGGCTGGAAATCGGTGCCGACGACTACGTCGCCAAGCCTTTTTCCCCGCGAGAGGTCAGCGCCCGCGTTCGTACCATTTTACGTCGTTTGCAAAAACAACAGCGCTTGCAGCAGCCCACGCTGTATAGCTTCGGTCCCTTTGGGCTGGATGAACCGGCGGCGACCATTTATTACCATCAGCAGCCGTTACCGCTGACCCGCTATGAATTCCTGCTGTTAAAAACCTTACTGCTGGCGCCCGGCAGGGTATTTTCCCGTCAACAGCTGATGGACAGCGTTTGGGCCCAGGCGGAAGAGAGTCTGGACCGCACTGTCGACACCCATATCAAAACCTTGCGCGCCAAGCTACGTCAGATCGATCCGGGCGAACCGCCCATTCATACGCATCGTGGCCTGGGCTATAGCGTGAGCCGCCAACCATGAGAATAGGCCTGCGCCTGCTGCTGGGGTATTTCCTGATTGTGGCGGTCGCGGGCTATTTCGTGCTGAGCATTTTCGTGCAGGAAGTGAAGCCTGGCGTGCGGCGCGCAACCGAAGGCACGCTGGTGGATACCGCCAACCTGCTGGCGCAAATCGCGCGTCTGGACATGCAGCGTACTGACGTCGCACACGGCCAGTTGGCGCAGGCATTCGCCCAACTCAATCAACGCCCCATTGGCGCCAATATTGCCGGTATTCGAAAAGATCGCAGCGAATATCATGTCTATCTTACCGATCGGCAGGGTAAGGTCATTTTTGACTCTAGCGGCGGGGCACTGGGTCAGGATTATTCTCGCTGGAATGACGTGTATCTGACGCTGCGCGGCCAGTATGGCGCCCGCAGTACGCGAAGTGACCCACAGGATGAAAACAGCTCGGTGATGTATGTCGCCGCGCCGGTGCTGGAGCAAGGCAAGATAATCGGCGTGCTTAGCGTCGGAAAACCCAACAGCACCATGGCGCCGGTGATCAAACGCAGCGAACGCCGCATTCTGTGGGCAGGGGCACTGCTGCTGGGCATTGCATTGCTGATTGGTCTGGGTTTTGTCTGGTGGATTAACCGGTCGATTGGTCGATTGGTGCGTTACGCCGATGGCGTCGCGCAAGGTGAAAGCGTGCCGCTGCCAAAAATGGGCGGCCATGAGCTGACGCAACTGGCGCAGGCGCTCGAAAGCATGCGGGTGAAGCTGGAGGGCAAAGCCTACATCGAGCAGTATGTGCACACTCTGACCCACGAGTTAAAAAGCCCCTTGGCGGCGATCCGCGGCGCAGCGGAGCTGTTGCAGGAGTTCCCACCCCCGGCTACCGCTCAGCGCTTTCTGACCAATATCGAACAACAGAGTACGCGCATCCAGCAACTGGTGGACAAGCTGCTGGTTCAGGCGCGGCTGGAAAGCCGCCCCGGGCTGGAACCGGCGCCGATCGCGATGGCGGCGTTGGTGCGTCAGGCGGTAGCCGGCAAGGAAGCGCAGGCGGTACGGCGCGGTATTTTATTGCAGGTAGACGGTCTAGAAGAGATCATCCTGACCGGCGATGGGCTATTGATCGGCCAGGCGTTAACCAATCTGCTCGACAATGCGCTGGATTTCACCCCCGCGGGCGGCACGATCAGCGTGCGTGGCGAACGCGATGAAGGCCATTACCGGATCACCGTCAGCGACGACGGCAGCGGTATCCCAGATTACGCGTTGGACAAAGTGTTCGAGCGTTTCTATTCGCTGGCACGGGCCGACAAGCCGAAAAGCAGCGGCCTGGGCCTGAGTTTTGTACAGGAAGTGGCGCGTTTGCACCGAGGATCTATCCGGTTGCACAATTGCCAACCGCACGGCGTGGCGGCTATTTTCATCTTATCTCTCTGACTTCACCTTCCCTTCACATAACCACATCCTGCTTTCACCGAAGGCCATTATCGTGGCGCCATTACCTACAAGGAGCGCGCAGCGATGATGAAATCGGTACTGTTTTGGAAAATAGCCACCCTGCTGGGATTGATGATTTTGATGATTATCCCGGTGACGCAGTTAATGAATGTGATTGAAGAGCGCAGCGGCTACCGCCAGAGCGTGGTGGGGCAGGTAAGTGAAAGCACCAGCCGCGCACAGCGTATTTTGGGGCCGTTGATTGTCATTCCTTACACCGAAAGGGAAGAAAAGACCGACGATAAGGGGCAGAAAGTGGTGCAAATGGTCAGACATCATCGCTATCTGCTGCCGGAAAACCTGCAGGTGAACGGCAAGCCGAACGTGGAAGTGCGCAAGCTGGGGATTTACCAAACGCAGGTGTACCAAGGGCCGCTGAAGTTTCAGGTGAAGTTCGGTCAGCCGGATCTGAGTGACCTGCAACGCAGCAATGTCGTGATTGGCCAACCTTTCCTGTTGGTCTCGTTGAGTGATTCACGTGGTATCAAAAGCATCTCGCCGCTTATCAGCGCGCAGTCGCAGACGACCTTCGAACCGGGCACTCAGGTAAACGTGTTGCCGCAGGGGATCCATGCTCCGCTAACATTGACTTCGCTGCAGAAAACCGGATTGGATGCCGATTTCATCCTTACGCTGGCGGGAACCAGCAGCCTGTCATTGGTGCCGCTTGGGCGCAGCAGCGAATTGACGCTGCAGAGCAACTGGCCGCATCCGAACTTCCTCGGCAACTTCTTGCCGGACGAGCGCAAAGTGACCGAGAAAGGCTTTAGCGCCCGCTGGCGCAGCACCTGGTTCGCTAACAATATCAACAGTGCTTTTCACTACGATGACGGGATCCTCGACGAAGACAAGCTGCCGGCTTTTAGCACCAGCCTGATCGAGCCGGTAGATCACTATCAACTGACCGAACGCGCGGTGAAATACGCAGTGCTGTTTATCGGCCTGACGTTTATGGCGTTCTTCCTGTTCGAAACCCTGACCGGGCTGCGGGTGCATCCGATTCAATATCTGTTGGTCGGTGCGGCGCTGGTGCTGTTCTACCTGATCCTGCTGGCGTTCTCTGAACATTTCGGTTTCGCCACTGCCTATCTGCTGGCCAGTATCGCCTGCAGTGGACTGATCGCCTTTTATCTCAGTGCGGTTCTGCGCGGCCGGTTACGCGGTACGCTGTTCGCCGCCAGCCTGCTGATGCTGTATGGCGTGCTGTACCTGCTGCTGCAGTCGGAAGATAACGCATTGGTGCTGGGCGCGGGGCTGCTGTTTGCGATTTTGGCGGGGATTATGCTGTTGACGCGCAAGCTGGACTGGTATCAGGTGGCCGACCCGGCACGTTTGAGCGGCGAGACGCCAGCAGGAGAAGAGGAAAACCGCTTCCGGTTGTGGAAATAGGTAAGCAATTGGGCGCGGCAACCGCGCCCAAAGGCATTACAGCAGGGGTTCCATTTCCAATAGGATCTGTTCGCACCACTGCTGCATGCGGTCTTCACTCATGTCGTATTGGTTCACATCATCCAGCGCCAGGCCGACAAAGTGTTTGCCGTCGGCGCTCAGCGGTTTAGGGCTGGTGAACTCAAAGCCGTCGATGGGCCAGAAGCCAATAAACTGTACGCCGAGCGGGGCGATATGATCGTGCAGCATGCCGAGTGCATCGAGGAACCATTCGCCGTAACCGAGTTGATCGCCCATGCCATACATGGCAACGATTTTCCCTTTCAAATCCAGCGTGGTCAACTGTGGCCAAATTGCTTCCCAGTCTTCCTGCAGCTCACCGAAGTCCCAGGTGGGGATGCCGAGGATCAGGATGGAGTACTCTTCCATCAGCTTGGGAGAGACGTCTTTCAGGTTGTGCAGGTCGACCAGGTCTTCACCCAGAATCTCACGGATTTTTTCTGCCGCCATCTCGGTGTAGCAGGTGCTGGAGCCGTAAAACAGACCAATCTTCATGTGTAAACCGTTTATATTGCCGTAGGTAGAATTGCGTCGAGTATACCCGATTTGTACCGGTTTAAGGCATAATGCCTGTGGCATAAACGTAACAAAGAGAGGACCGCGTGCAACAGCAAGATCATGCGTTGATTGAGCAATTCCTGGATGCGCTGTGGCTCGAACGCAATCTGGCAGAGAATACGCTGGCCTCTTACCGGCTGGATCTGCAGGCGCTGGTCGCCTGGCTGAACCAACAAAACATTTCGCTGGTAAAGGCGCAGGCGCTGGATCTGCAGGCGTTTCTCGCCGAACGGGTGGAGGGCGGCTACAAAGCTACCAGCTCCGCGCGTTTGCTGAGCGCGATGCGCCGCCTGTTCCAATATTTGTACCGTGAAAATATGCGCACCGACGATCCCACCGCGCTGCTTGCCTCACCTAAGCTGCCGCAGCGGCTGCCGAAAGATCTCAGCGAAGCGCAGGTCGATGCGTTGCTGCAGGCCCCCTGTGTCGATCAGCCCCTGGAACTGCGTGATAAGGCGATGCTGGAAGTGTTGTACGCCACCGGGTTGCGGGTCTCCGAACTGGTCGGGTTGACCATCAGCGACGTCAGTCTGCGCCAGGGCGTGGTGCGGGTGATAGGTAAAGGTAACAAGGAACGGCTGGTGCCGCTGGGTGAAGAGGCGGTGTACTGGATCGAAAATTATCTGGAACACGGCCGCCCGTGGATGGTCAACGGCCAGGCGCTGGACGTGTTGTTTCCCAGCAATCGTTGCCAGCAAATGACCCGACAGACGTTCTGGCATCGTATCAAACACTATGCGATCCTAGCGGGTATAGACAGCGAGAGGCTGTCGCCGCACGTGTTGCGTCACGCATTTGCCACCCATTTGCTGAACCATGGGGCGGATCTTCGTGTCGTACAGATGTTGCTGGGACATAGCGATCTCTCGACCACGCAAATTTATACGCATGTAGCGACCGAAAGGCTTAAACAGCTACATCAACAGCACCACCCGCGTGCCTGACACGCCGGGTTCAAAAGGATTGGAAGAATGAAGAAAGGTTTAATGCTGCTCTCTCTGCTGGTGGCTTCTGTGACCGGCGCGGCCCATGCCGACGATGCGGCAATTCAAAAAGCGCTTGGCAGCCTGGGCATTCAGCAGGCGGACGTGCAGCCTTCACCGGTGAACGGCCTGAAAACTGTGCTGACCGATAACGGCGTTCTGTACGTGAGCGAAGACGGCAAACACATTCTGCAAGGCCCGCTGTACGACGTCAGTGGCAAAGAGCCGGTCAACGTCACCAATCAACTGCTGACCGGCAAATTGGAAGCGCTGAAAGATCAGATGATCGTTTATAAAGCGCCGAAGCAAAAGCACGTGATCACCGTTTTTACCGATATCACCTGCGGCTATTGCCACAAACTTCACGAGCAGATGAAAGAGTATAACGATCTGGGCATTACCGTCCGCTATCTGGCGTTTCCGCGTCAGGGGTTGAATTCCCAGGCCGAAAAAGACATGCAGTCCATCTGGTGTACCGCTGATAAAGCCAAAGCTTTCGACCAGGCAATGAAAGGCGACGCAGTATCCCCGGCAACCTGTAAAACCGACATCAGCAAACACTACGCGCTCGGCGTGCAGTTCGGCATTCAGGGTACCCCGGCGATCATTTTGGAAAACGGCATGATGATCCCAGGTTATCAGGGACCGAAAGAGATGGCCGCCATGCTGGACGCACATCAGACCGCAACTAAAACCGGTGGTTAATCGCCGGTGAGCATCAAAACACAACTTCGCCGCCGTGAAACGGCGGACGGCAGCCATTTGCCTGCCAGCCTGCATCCGCTGCTGCGCCGTTTATACGCGCTGCGCGGTGTGAAGGCGGAGCAGGAGCTGGAGCGCAGCGTCAAAGGCATGCTGCCCTGGCAGCAGCTGGACGGTATTGATACCGCTGTGGGGATCCTGCAACAGGCATTGGCCGATCATCGTCGCATCATGGTGGTGGGGGATTTCGACGCTGATGGCGCCACCAGTACCGCCCTGACGGTGCTGGCGCTGCGCAGTATGGGGGGCAGTGCCGTCGACTATCTGGTGCCCAATCGCTTTGAGGACGGCTACGGCCTGAGCCCCGAAGTGGTGGAGCAAGCGGCGACGCGCGGTGCCGAGCTGATCCTGACCGTGGATAACGGCATCTCTTCCCACGCGGGCGTCGATGTGGCGCACGCTAAAGGCATTCAGGTGCTGGTGACCGACCACCACCTGCCGGGAGAAACCCTGCCGGCAGCGGAGGCGATCGTCAACCCGAACCTGCGCGGCTGCGAGTTTCCGTCCAAATCCCTGGCCGGCGTCGGGGTGGCTTTCTACCTGATGCTGGCGCTGCGTGCCCGGCTGCGGGACAGCGGCTGGTTTGAACAACGGGCGCTGGCGATGCCAAATCTGGCCGAACTGTTGGATCTGGTGGCGCTAGGTACGGTTGCCGACGTGGTACCGCTCGACGCCAACAACCGCATTTTGGTGTATCAGGGCCTGAACCGTATTCGCGCCGGCAAGTGCAGACCGGGCATTCGTGCGCTGCTGGAAGTGGCTAATCGCGACGCGCGTCAGCTGGCGGCCAACGATCTTGGTTTTGCATTGGGGCCGCGCCTCAATGCTGCCGGGCGGCTGGACGATATGTCGGTTGGCGTGGCGCTGCTGCTGAGCGACGATATTGCACAGGCACGTATGCTGGCGAACGATCTGGATGCGCTTAACCTGACGCGGCGCGAGATTGAGCAAGGCATGCAGGTTGAAGCCTTGCAGCTGTGCGACCAACTGGAACGCAGCAGCACCGCCTTGCCGTACGGGCTGGCGATGTACCATCCGGAATGGCATCAGGGCGTGGTGGGGATTTTGGCTTCACGCATCAAGGAACGCTTCCATCGCCCGGTGATCGCGTTCGCGCCGGCGGGCGAGGGCATTTTGAAAGGCTCCGGCCGTTCGATAGCCGGTCTGCACATGCGCGATGCGCTGGAGCGGCTGGATACGCTCAATCCTGGGCTAATGATGAAGTTCGGTGGCCACGCCATGGCGGCCGGACTGTCGTTGGAAGAGGCCAAATTCGACGAGTTCCGCCAGCGCTTTGGCGATCTGGTCGGAGAATGGCTTGATCCGGCGATGCTGGAAGGGGTTATCTGGTCTGACGGTGAGCTGGCCTTGCAAGAGCTTTCGCTGGAAACCGCCGAGCTGTTGCGTGAGGGCGGCCCCTGGGGGCAGGCCTTCCCGGAGCCGACCTTTGACGGCAAGTTTCGCATTTTGCAACAGCGGTTGGTGGGTGAAAAACACCTGAAGCTGATGGTCGAGCCGCTCGGTGGCGGACCGCTGCTTGACGGTATCGCCTTCAACGTGGATACCACGCTGTGGCCAGACAGCAGCGTGCGTGAGGTCGAACTGGCTTACAAACTCGACGTCAATGAGTTTCGCGGCAACCGCAACGTGCAGCTGTTGATTCAGCATCTCTGGCCGCGTTGATTCGCACTTCCCTTTAGCCGGGGTTAGCCTGCCTCGCCCCGGCCACATTTCTTGCCCACAAAAACTGAGCAACTCGCTATAAACTGACGCCTGGATCCGATAGAATTACCGGTTCTAATGGCATTTCGCCATCGACGACATCTAACGAAAAAGAACGCTAAAAACCATGTTTGAAATTAATCCGGTAAAAAACCGTATTCAGGACCTGTCCGAGCGGACTGCCGTTCTTAGGGGGTATCTTTGACTATGATGCCAAGAAAGAACGCCTAGAAGAAGTCAACGCGGAGCTGGAACAGCCTGACGTCTGGAACGAACCCGAGCGCGCACAGGCGCTGGGTAAAGAGCGCGCGGCGCTCGAAGCCATCGTTGAAACCATCGACCAACTGGAGCAAGGTGGCGAAGATGTCACCGGCCTGCTGGAATTGGCGGTGGAAGCCGACGATGAAGAAACCTTTAACGAAGCCGTCATTGAGCTTGATCAACTGTCTGCCAAGCTGGAGCAACTAGAATTTCGTCGTATGTTCTCTGGTGAATACGACAGTGCTGATTGCTACCTGGACATCCAGGCAGGCTCCGGCGGTACCGAAGCGCAAGACTGGGCCAGCATGTTGCTGCGCATGTACCTGCGCTGGGCCGAAGCCAAAGGCTTTAAAACGGAAGTGATTGAAGAGTCCGACGGCGACGTCGCGGGGCTGAAATCCGCCACCATCAAGATTATCGGCGACTATGCGTTTGGCTGGTTGCGTACTGAAACCGGCGTACATCGCCTGGTGCGCAAGAGCCCGTTCGACTCCGGTGGCCGTCGTCATACCTCCTTCAGTTCGGTGTTTATCTACCCGGAAGTGGAAGACGACATTGATATTGAAATCAATCCGGCGGATCTGCGTATCGACGTATATCGCGCTTCCGGTGCGGGTGGTCAGCACGTAAACAAAACCGAGTCGGCGGTGCGTATTACCCACTTGCCGACCAACATCGTAGTGCAGTGCCAGAACGACCGTTCTCAGCATAAGAACAAGGATCAAGCGTTCAAACAGCTGCGTGCCAAGCTGTATGAGTTTGAGATGCAAAAGAAAAATGCTGATAAACAGATGATGGAAGACAACAAGTCGGACATCGGTTGGGGCAGCCAAATCCGTTCATACGTGCTGGATGATTCCCGCATCAAGGATTTGCGCACTAACGTTGAAACGCGCAACACGCAGGCCGTATTAGATGGCGACCTGGATAAATTCATTGAGGCAAGTTTGAAAGCCGGGTTATAAGGAACAGAAATGTCTGAGCAACAACCACAAGGCGCCGATCAGGCGTTGGATCTCAATAACGAGTTGCAGTCACGCCGTGAGAAACTGGCTGCGCTGCGCGAGAACGGCATTGCGTTCCCGAATGATTTTCGTCGTGACAACACGTCAGACAAGCTGCATGCAGCGTACGGCGAAAAAGACAACGAAGAGCTGGAAGCGCTGGGCGTAGAAGTCACAGTAGCCGGCCGCATGATGACGCGCCGTATTATGGGTAAAGCGTCATTTGTCACGCTGCAGGACGTTGGCGGTCGTATCCAGCTGTACGTTGCGCGCGACGATCTGGCGGAAGGCGTTTACAACGAACAATTCAAGAAGTGGGACCTGGGCGATATCGTTGGCGCGCGCGGCAAGCTGTTCAAGACCAAGACCGGCGAGCTGTCCATCCACTGCACCGAACTGCGTCTGCTGACCAAGGCCCTGCGCCCGCTGCCGGACAAGTTCCATGGTCTGGCGGATCAGGAAACCCGTTACCGTCAGCGTTACCTGGATCTGATCGCCAACGACGAATCGCGCAAGACCTTCCAGGTGCGCTCTCAGATCATGGCGGCAATGCGTAACTTCATGGTGGAGCGCGGCTTCATGGAAGTCGAAACTCCTATGATGCAGGTGATCCCTGGCGGTGCTTCCGCACGTCCGTTTGTGACACACCACAATGCGCTGGACATCGATATGTACCTGCGTATCGCGCCAGAGCTGTACCTGAAGCGTCTGGTCGTCGGCGGTTTCGAGCGTGTGTTCGAGATCAACCGTAACTTCCGTAACGAAGGCGTTTCTCCGCGTCATAACCCAGAGTTCACCATGATGGAACTCTACATGGCTTACGCGGATTACAAAGATCTGATCGAACTGACCGAATCCCTGTTCCGTACCCTGACCCAGAAAGTGCTGGGTAACACTCAGGTACAGTACGGTGATGAAGTGTTCGACTTCGGTAAGCCGTTTGAAAAGCTGACCATGACCGAAGCGATCAAAAAATACCGTCCGGAAACCGATCTGGCCGATCTGGCTGACATGGGCAAAGCGGTTGCTATCGCCGAATCCATTGGCATCAAGGTTGAGAAGAGCTGGGGCCTGGGTCGCGTAGTGACCGAGATCTTCGAAGAAGTGGCGGAAAGCCATCTGATTCAACCGACCTTCATTACTGAATACCCGGCGGAAGTATCCCCGCTGGCACGTCGTAATGATAACAACCCGGAAATCACCGACCGCTTCGAGTTCTTTATCGGCGGCCGTGAAATCGGTAACGGCTTCTCCGAGCTGAATGACGCAGAAGACCAGGCGCAGCGCTTCGCTGACCAGGCTAATGCGAAAGACGCCGGCGATGATGAAGCCATGTTCTACGACGAAGACTACGTCACTGCGCTGGAGCACGGTTTACCGCCAACTGCAGGCCTGGGTATCGGTATCGACCGTATGGTAATGCTGTTCACTAACAGCCACACCATCCGTGACGTGATCCTGTTCCCGGCCATGCGCCCGCAGAAATAACGTTTCACAGAGTAAATATCAACCGGTGCAGGTAACTGCGCCGGTTTTTTTTGTCCGTTGGGCAGGATAAGAAGCCTATGGCTGCTAACTGCTTAAAACATCAGCAGTTACATGCTATCTCCGCTTGCCCGGCCGGGATAACCGGTTATAATGACTGCCGCACACCGATGCGGGTGTAGTTCAATGGTAGAACGGCAGCTTCCCAAGCTGCATACGAGGGTTCGATTCCCTTCACCCGCTCCAAGCCTTTCTGTTAGCGTTTTCTCGTTATAAATAATCAAATCAAAAAGTGCTCGAATTTTCAGCTACCAACCAAGGTATCCAAGAAATTGTCCATCGCTTTTGTGGCTTGGTGTGGTTCAGGGAATATATTAAACCCTTAACGGTCGTTCTATTGTCTTACCGCGATAGTCCAACAAGAACAACATATCGTGCCATCGGTTCTAAACTCTCCCAAAACATAATAAATCACAGCATCTAACATCGATGCTCTTTTTTTCAAGGACATACAGCTCGCAGAATTGTCTGCCGGTAGGTTATGTGAAATGTGCTTACTTTTAGCACCAGAGGCAAAATAAAATGGCTCCTCAGTGGGCCTGATTCGCCAATGCCGACATACGCAATGATAACTTTAGCTCTTTCAGAGAGAAGATGTGTATATCGCCCGAGCTGCTCATCCTGCGCCAAGACGATACTCCGACCTTACCGTTCCTGGTGGGGACTAAGAAATGTTCACAAAATAAACTAGAGTATCGGATCCAATATCTTATAAACCTGAATTCGGTCGAGTTTCAAGGATGAATATGTGTTGGTGAATGTCTATAAAAAGTGTATTTTAAATTATTATAAGATTGTTTTAAAAGTAATTTTAGCATGAGTTAAAATGTAAAAAATAGTGCGGCGCGAGTGTCGCTCATCTTTGATTTTTTTCGTGTATTTTTATGCGGAGTTTTGACTACAACCAAGAGTTGTAGATTTCCTCCTTAAAAAGATGCTAAGTCACGCACATTGAAAATTAGTGGCACCACTCTCTTACAAACTAGCTTATAGTATCCATGCTACATAGCTGGAAAGCTTATATTAGTTTAGTAAAAACCACGAGTCAGTTATTGTTTGCCGTTTCGCTTTATTGTGAGAAAAACGATATGGACACTGAAAGAAAGGATATCTTAAATTGACCAATCCTAAACTGAATCCGCCCTGCACTGGTTGGCAAGAGGATCTTCCGCCCCCCAATTTAGCTCCGACAGTCCCGCCGACCATTTGGAGAAATGCGACAAATCACCTCGACTCCTATTATTTAGAGTTATCTCGTGTGGCATTCCGCGCACGAGGGCTACTGCTCTGCATGGGACTATTTTTGCTTACATGGCTAATAGTATCCAACATTGGACCGGTTTCCTTTTTCCATGCAGAAAAAGCGTCGATCTTTTTTGCCGGCCTAGTGAGCACCATAATATGTTTTTGGATTGCTTTGGCCGTAATTAGATTGGACATATCTCCTCCTCGCGACTTACCCATTCGTTTTAACAGGGCTCGGCAGCGCATCTATGCCTACAATTTCAAGTACCGCTGGTGGAACCCTTTCGAACGCTGGCAAGTGGTGCCAGTGGCTTACGACTGGTCACAGGTGCGTGCGGAGCGCTGGAAGAAGCGCGGTATGACAGCTCACGGCGCCATCATCATCAAATGGGGAGTGGTGTTGTCCATCGTAAAGCCGGGAACTAATGATGTCATCGACCGCTTCCCTCTGAGCACTATGGGCGCCGACGAATTTGCCTGGGCTTACATCTGCACCTATATGCAACAAGGGCCCGGTGCGTTGCCACCATCTGAACTATCCCGCGACCACAATGATGTGCCCTGGTACAACCTCGCTCTGCGACTAGCACCGAAGGTGAAGTGGCCTATCGAGATGGACCACGAGTCGAGAACCACACCGTGAGAGTTGGGCGTACGCAGGGCGCTGTTGAATAATTCGTGACGCCGAGCTTATTTTTCGCAAGAACCAAATGCACTCCGGTGCGACTGAGTGCGGAGCCTTTGGTGACTGGTGACTGGTGTCTTAGCATGGCGGTTCCGCCGACTACTTTCGATTTTCTTTGTCGTTGAGGCCATTCGATTCACTTGGATTGAATAACAGATCGATGTCGTATTATATTCTTTTCAATTTGTTGGGCATTAGTAATTTTTAAGATTGGTGTTTCGTTAAGGGGTGTAATAATGACAATGCTCCTCCTTGTTGTTTTCCCATAAATAAGTTGGCGGTCAAAGGAACTTTGTATAATTACATGGGAGGTATCGGATGTGGCAAGAAGTGACTTATTAAATTAAGTGTTTTTAATGCTGGTGCAATCACCTTCTTACGTTTAATAGACGCGCTGGATGTATTCGTAATTATATTTATCAATGGAGAGAAAAACGGGCGGTGGTATCACCGCCCATTTTGCATGGCTGATATATGACATGAAAGCTAAGGGGTTTATCCAAAGTGGTCAATCAATAGAGCCAGAATTTAATCTAATATTGTTATTTTTCCTAGTGTGAAATAGGGTGGTATTTAAAGTTAAAATGTGAATTCATCGCTATTTATTTCGTGGGTTAATATGCCTCGCAGGGGTGTAAATACCTGCTGAAATACACGTGAGTTTTATTCTGTTTTAACCTGATATTGCAGAGTTCATTTCTAGTGAGACCTCTTGTTGATCTAATGGTTCTCGCTTGTCGATACCCATACCAAAGTTTTTCAAACTTAAGTCTAGGTTTTGTATTAATATATCATCATCACGTAGACATATAATATATGCATTCTCAAAAGGTAAAATGTTAACTAATCTTACGCCATGCGGTTTTAGATAATGGTTTATATGTTCTAACCAAGGAATGTAATATGGTATATCGTACGGATCAATAGTAGATTCTGACCAATCAATATTATCAATCAGAGTGAAAATAAAATCATTTGGTTCAACGGGTAGTGTAATGTTTTGTAGTGTTTCAAAATCTGGAATATAACCGTTGTACTCTTTCCACTCCTCATAGATTATCAAGTTTTGTTTGCTCAGGTTCTCATATAACCAATGTAATATAGTATCAGGATCAAAGGTTTTTGGTGAGCTGGAGCTCAGAGACTCTGTATTGCATTCTGGGATGCATAGTCCTATGTTTTCTATCAGGTTTTGTATCTTTTTCATTATTACTTCCTTGTGTTGCTTGTCGGATTAATTACAACTTTATTTTATTATTGCATGTCAATAATGGTCATTTTTTTATAAGTTTCTACTTTTTTCTCCAAGGTTATGACTCCTATTGTTATTATTTAAGGCTAACGTAATTCTTTATTGATACTAAGTTTTTTTAACAGCACATGACTGTTTTGTAAGGTGTATCTAGATTGAAGTATCGGCAATGGCTAAGTTTATAGTAATTTCCCTAAATCCAGTTTATCGATGTGGTTTTTATTTTTATATGAAATATAGATATGGTTTTCCTGTGGGTGGCCTTTATCTAACTTGTTCATATCAATAATTTTCCTGCGCTGTTTCATGATGTTCTATATTATCAATACATGTGTTTTTATTCCTTGCTAGAGCAAGATTAAAGTCCTTAAAATTGTTCATGAAATTATCATTGTTAGGACAAGGTTTACTTCCGGCTGAATGCTTTTTAAATTGAATTTTGCCAAGTTGCTTTTCTTCGCGTTTGTTCTGTCAATGATATCATGAGTCATTCTTAGTGTTACATGATGTTTTAATGTTTATAATAAAACGAATTTTTTATCTTCTTATATGTCAGGTACAGAGCGTACAGCTTAAAAATAATTTTATTGTAATACAAATTTGGGGTTTTATACTTTGTAACGTTTAAATTCTTTTGTTTTTTAATGTTTTATCTATTAATGTCTCTGTTTGTGATTAGTAATGCTGGAAATTAATACTTGGCATTTATTTACTGAGGTCCGGTTAGCGATCTTGAAAGGTATCGTTGCTGCTATTTTATGCTGCGCTCATCGGTAAACATCTATGCGTAACCGATTTGAATAAGAGCCGCAACGTCGAGGCTTAAGTTCGCCATAGGACATGCGGATAACAAATGGGAGAGGGCTATTTCTCAATATCTCATTTTTTTCATAGGTGTACAGCTAGCGTAAGCTAAGAACGACTCGACGAGTTTATGTCGCAAGCATAGTGTTTTTGGCCTCATAGGCTAAAAAAAAAGAAAAATCAGAATTAAATCCTGTGGGTTTGACTGTTGAGTGTTTATTTTCTTCTGGAACAATTAATTGTATTACAGGTTTGATGTTTTCAATCGTATTTAGCTATGTGCATTGGTTTCATTTTTAACTTTGTAAATGTTTTGCCATACTCTGTTTCATATAGGACTGGCGAAAATATTCGCTGCTTCACTTAGGGAAAAGGAGCAATATCCGAATGAAAAAAATGCAAATAACTGCCTGTGCGTTGACCGTGTTGACTATTACATCTTTGCCCTCCTATGCAAAAGACATAGAGGTAAAGGTTGCTGGTACTATTACCCCATCGGGCTGCACCCCAACGCTGTCTGGTGATGGTGCTATTGATTATGGCATGATCAAATCTGACTCTTTGACGTTGGACGCTTACACTACGTTAGAACAAAAAAAATTGGCGTTAACCATTACTTGCGATGCACCGGTGAAGTTGGCGCTGGAGGCAAAAAATGGACGACCCAATACGCTGGCTGGCGTTGCTACTGAAGATGCGATATCTGGTGCGGCTCTCTCTCCAGTAGGTGGTTTAAATGGGTCGAGGGGAGCACCGGCAGTAGTGGGTCTTGGGCTCAGTAACTCAGCTCGTATCGGCGGATACGCGATCCACTTTGGGACAAGGGTAGGAGCTATACCCATCACACGTAAGGGGGAGGCTGGGAAATGGACTAACGGTAATGGTGATAGTGGTGAAGATAACTTCTATAGCATCGGTGTTAAACGTCAGCTTTCGTGGATGAAGGCATGGGGCTCGATCCCTGAGCCTGATGCCATCAAAAACGTAACCATAGACTTAAAGGTGCAAGCCTATATCAATAAAGCTTCTGAATTGGATCTGACTAAACCGGTCATCTTGGATGGTTTGACCACCCTTGAATTGATTTATCTGTAAGTCATACTTTTCGATTTAGTATTGGTTTGCGGTGGGGGATATTTCATCAGGCTGATTATAAGTGCCGTTGTTAACTGCATAGAGAATAATTTATTTATTTCCATGTTTGGTCTATTATATAAGAAAATCCGTTTGAAAATAATCAGGAGTTTTCCTGTGTTTGGGTTGCATCAGAACATGCCGCCCCACATCCTTTGAACTGCCACAAAGCAGCCAAAAATGCAGCTCGACATTGCGTTTAAAATTAAGATTTATCATCGCGTTACGTTTATGCTGGCTGATGGTTTTTTCGCTCAGATTGAGTTTCCGTGAAATCAAAATGTTGGGTAGGCCTAAAGAGAGATAATGAATGACTTCATACTCTCTGGTTGAGAACCTGGCGAATCGGGAGGCATAACCAACATCGCAGCGATTTCTTTTATTTTTAATGACATTGGATAATATGACGCGGCCGAAGGTTTATAATAAAGCCGCTACACTTTTGTTGCGAGAGATATGAGTGAATTTCTTCCGGCGACTTGAGTGGGAAGCTGGTGCTGCTATTGGTTCATCATCGATCAAGAAAACCAGCGGGCAGCAAGTTTTTGCCTGTGAATACAGATAATGAGGCAGAGTACTTTCGCTTGGGTTGGCTGCCAGGAGGATGATGTCGACCACTCTGTACTCGAAGGCATTTTCAGTAAAATGCACATTCACATTTTTTGAGCGAAAATAGTTTTCTAACGCCAATTGGATGACATGTGTGAAGTAGCGATTTTTATCTGATAAAAATACGGTTATAGATTCTCCGAACATAAGCTTCCCTAGCAGTAAATGTTATTTCCCATATCAGCACACATTAGGGTTATCATTGGCTAGCAGGGGGGGGTAGCTATTAATGATAAGTCTGAATTATGCTTTGTTTGACGATTATATCGTTAGTTATTTTGGGTGTGACTATGTGTTTTAATTTCAATAAAAAACGGAGATTTTATCCTTTTTAGGATTATGTGATGGACATTAAGTTCGTAAAGAATTTTCTTGTAATACAAAGTTTGATTTTTGTTCGTTGGTTTGTATTTAATTTCTTGTTGCTATTTGCCGTTTTTTATCTCTTTGTTTCGGTGGTTATTATTGATGCATGAAGAATCACTCCCTTTCTTTACTGAGTTAACATATGGATTATCTTTTGAAAGGCTTTCGTGACAGCCCTTGCCTGCTGAATTGGTACAGGTCAATTTTCTGAGTAAGACGCATTGCTTGCAGGATCAAAACCGCCATAAGTCATATGAATAACAAATGGGCGTAAGGCGAATCTTCAGTATCTGACACTTTTCACGTTCACGACGCTGTGGTGAGCCCAGGATGGCTCTGCGATTTTATGTCGCAAGCACGATGATTCTGGTCTCATAGACTGAAAAGTAAAAAAAAATCAGAATTAAATTCCACGAAAATGACTGTTTTATGTTTTTTTTCATTAGGAACAATTGATTGTATTACAAGATTGATGTTTTCAATCGTATTTGATTTTGTGTGTTGGTTTCATTTTTAACTTTGTAAATGTTTTGCCATACTCTGTTTCATATAGGAATGGCGAAAATATTCGCTGCTTCACTTAAGGAAAAGGAGCAATATCCGAATGAAAAAAATGCAAATAACTGCCTGTGCGTTGGCCGTGTTGACTATTACATCGTTGCCCTCCTATGCAAAAGACATAGAGGTAAAGGTTGCTGGTACTATTACCCCATCGGGCTGTACCCCAACGCTGCCTGGTGATGGTGCTATTGATTATGGCATTATCAACTCTGATTCTTTGACGTTGGACGCTTACACTAAGTTAGAACGAAAAGATTTGGTGTTAACCATTACTTGCGATGCACCGGTGAAGTTGGCGCTGGAGGCAAAAAATGGACGACCCAATACGCTGGCTGGTGTTGCTACTGAAGATGCGATATCAGGTGCGGCTCTCTCTCCAGTAGGTGGTTTAAATGGGTCGAGGGGAGCACCGGCAGTAGTGGGTCTTGGGCTCAGTAACTCAGCTCGTATCGGCGGATACGCGATCCACTTTGGGTCAGGGGTAGGAGCTATATCCATCACACGTGAGGGGGAGGCTGGGAAATGGACTAATGGTAGTGGTGATAGTGGTGAATATAACTTCTATAGCATCGGTGTTAAACGTCAGCTTTCGTGGATGAAGGCGTGGGGCTCTTCCCCTGAGCCTGATGCCTTCAAAAACTTAACCATAAATTTAAGGGTGCAAGCCTATATCAATAAAGCTTCTGAATTGGATCTGACTAAACCGGTCATCTTGGACGGTTTGACCACCCTTGAATTGATTTATCTGTAAGTCATACTTTTCGATTTAGTATTGATTTGCGGTGGGGGATATTTCATCAGGCTGATTATAAGCGATGTTTCACGCGAGGTTTGAAGAGTTTAAGGCTGGTTCGCTGGCATTGAATGAAAAACCATTGGCAGTTGTGCCACTCCAGGGTAAGTGGCACTAAAGACCAGTAATAACCGTCGAATATTGTCGCGTATACTCGTGACGTTCCATACTGCCCTATACCCGATATTCTGGCCAAAGCGCTTCAGATTACGTACAACCATCGCTAGCTTGAAGTGCTGATCGGCAGTATAAACCTCTTCCTCGATAAGAAACCCATTGCACTCATTTCGTTGGAGCCACATGGCGTATTCGTATAGAGTCATAGGAAGCTCAGTTTTTACCTCGGGGATTCGCCGACTTTCATAAAGTGTTCATAGGGTGACTTGCCAGATATCACTTTATCAAATAAATGCCCGTACTCGAAAAATACGGGCTGCTTATCTCTGCTGTTTATTTTAATGTTTTTAGTGACTCTAAAACTCAAACCCGCCAACCTTCTACGTGACAATATTCTTTTCCGGACAAATTTTTTCACTTCCTGCTGGATGATTTGAAAATTGAATTTGGCCGAAGCGCTTTCAACCGATATATCGCAATAGCATTTATGTGAATCTGCCAGGCTCTTACTGAGTATCTTATTCTCTCCCCGTCTGATTGTGAACTCAGCTTGCTCTGGCAGGGTATCGTTGTCGGTTAACAGCAGTTGATGCTTTCCGCCTTTTGGCTCTCCTGTGTCTTCGCTCGGAGGAGTATTAGGCGATGGGCGGTCATCTTGAGTAGAGTTCCACACCGCAGGAATAGCAGACACGTTAATCATTTTCAAAAGTGAAGGCAGCAGCGCCAGTAATAATAGTAACATGCTGATTGAACCAAGCAGGGTTGCGCGGTTTAGCATCACTTTTTGCTTTCCTTCAACTTGCTTTGACCTGCCTTCTGCTGCGTTGCTGTTGAGTTGTCTATTATCCGTTTACTTTTAATTGAACAATCAGAAAAACCGATAGGTGACGTTGTTAACTGCATAGAGAAAAATGCATTTATTTCCATGTTTGGTCTATTATTTGAGCAAAGACGTTTGAAAATAATCATGAATTTTCCTGTGCTTGGGTTACATCAGAACATGCCGCCCCACATCCTTTAAACCGCCACAAAGCAGCCAAAAATGCAGCTCGGCATTGCGTTTAAATTTCAGCTTTCGCATCGCGTTACGTTTATGCTGGCTGATGGTTTTTTCGCTCAGGTTCAGTTTCCGTGAAATCAAAATGTTGGGTAGGCCTAAAGAGAGATAATGAATGACTTCATACTCTCTGGTAGAGAACCTGGCGAATCGGGAGGCATAACCAACATCGCAGCGATTTCTTTTATTTTGAATGACATTGGCTAATATGACGCGGTCGAAGGTCTCTAATAAAGCCGCTACACTTTTGTTGCGAGAGATATGAGTGAATTTCTTCCTGCCACTTGAGTGGGAAGCTGGTGCTGCTATTCGTTCATCATCGATCAAGAAAACCAGCGGGCAGCAAGCTTTTGCCTGTGAATACAGATAATGAGGCAGAGTGCTTTCGCTTGGGTTGGCCGCCAGGAAGATGACGTCTGCCATTCTGTATTCGAAGGCATTTTCAGTAAAACGCACATTCACATTCTTTGATCGAAAATAGCTCTCTAACGCCAATTTGATGCCATGTGTGAAGTAGCGATTTTTATCTGATAAAAATACGGTTATAGATTCTCTGAACATAAGCTTCCCTAGCAGTAAGTGTCATTTCCCATATCAGCACACATTAGGGTTATCATTGGCCAGCAGGGTTGGTGATAGCTATCAATGATAAGTCTGAATTATGCTTTGCTTAACGATTATATCGCTAGTTATGTTTGGTGTGACTATGTATTTTAATACCAATAAAAAAACGGAGGTTTTATCCTTTTTAGGATTATGTGATGGACATTAAGTTCGTAAAGAATTTTCTTGTAATACAAAGTTGGAGTTTTGTTCGTTGGTTTGTATTTAATTTCTTGTTGCTATTTGTCGTTTTTTATCTCTTGGTTTCGGTGGTTATTATTGATGCATGAAGAATCACTCCCTTTCTTTACTGAGTTAGCATATGGATTATCTCTTGAAAGGCTTTCGTGACAGCCCTTGCCTGCTGAATTGGTGCAGGTCAATTTTCTGAGTAAGACGCCTTGCTCGCAGGATCAAAAACGCCATAAGTCATATGAATAACAAATGGGCGTAAGGCGAATCTTCAGTATCTGACACTTTTCACGTTCACGCAGCTGTGGTGAGCCCAGGACGGCTCTGCGATTTTATGTCGCAAGCACGATGATTCTGGTCTCATAGACTGAAAAGTATAAAAAATCAGAATTAAATCCCATAAAAATGGCTGTTTTATGTTTTTTTTCATTAGGAACAATTGATTGTATTACAAGATTGATGTTTTCAATCGTATTTGATTTTGTGTGTTGGTTTCGTTTTTAACTTTGTAAATATCTTGTCATACTCTGCCTCAAATGGGACTGGCGAAAATATCCGCTATTTGACTTAGGGAAAAGGAGCAATATCCGAATGAAAAAAATGCAAATAACCGCCTGTGCGTTGGCCGTGTTGACAATCACATCTTTGCCTTCGTTGGCAAAAGATATAGAAGTAAAGGTTACCGGTAGCGTTACGCCATCCGGCTGTACTCCTACGTTGACCAGTGATGGTACCGTTGATTATGGCATTATCAAATCTGATTCTTTGACGTTGGATGCTTACACTAAGTTAGAAAAAAAAGAGTTGGATTTAACCATTGCTTGCGATGCACCGGTGAAGTTGGCGCTAGAGACGAAGAATGGTCGTCCGAATACGCTGGCTGGCGTTGATACTGAAGATGCGGTATCTGGTGCGGGTCTTTCTCCTGTTAGTGGTTTAGTGAGTGGAGCAACGGCAGTAGTAGGTCTTGGGCTCAGTAACTCAGCACGTATCGGGGGATACGCGATCAGCGCCACGGGGCTTAAAGCAGACGGTAGCACTACTCCAATCATCACGCGAGGGGGGAGTGCAGGGAAGTGGACGGGGGAAGATAGTAGCCTCTATAGCGTTGGTGTTAAACGTCAGCTTTCGTGGATGCAGGGCATGGTCCAAGAGCCTGCGGCCTTCAAAAACTTAACCATAAACTTAACGGTGCAAGCCTATATCAATAAAGCTTCTGAATTGGATCTGACCAAACCGGTTATTTTGGATGGCTTGAGCACCATCGAGTTAGTGTACCTATAAGGTATATTTTCAACTCGATATTGGTTTCCTGAAAAGGATATTTCAGTGGGCTGATTATTAGTGATGCTTCCATATGGGTTTTTAATTTTAATTCCTTATTGGGTTAATTTTCTTGTGTATATTGACTTTATAATGGTTGATGGTGGCAATTGTTAATTTATTGGCCTGCAATACATATTTTCGATATGAAGAAAGGAATCATTTTATGATGAATAAGACAAAAGTAAATCTCTGTGTGTTGGCCGTATTGGCAGCCACTTCTCTGCCAGTTCTCGCCGCAAGTATAGATGTAAAGGTCATAGGGACTATTACGCCTGCGGCCTGTACGCCAATGGTCTCCGGTGGGGGCACTATTGATTACGGCACAATTAAAGCAGGGTCGCTGTCGCTGGACGAATTTACTGCTTTGGATGAGAAGCAGTTGGATCTTTCCATCAGTTGTGCAGCCCCAGCGAAAGTGGCTCTGAAAGCCACTAATAACCGTCCAAATACCGTGGCGGGGGCGACTACCGATGGGGCCGGTGGCGCCAGTCTGGTTAATATCTTTGGCAAAAGTAATGTGCCTATTGTGGGGTTGGGGCTTGATGGTACCCATCGTATCGGGGGATATGTCATCAAAATCGAAGATAGCAGCGTGATTGCAGATAGCAAGAATGTTGACAGTATCTATAAGAACGTTGGCGAAGCCTCTTGGACAAAAGGCGGCGAGGGTGTTTTATATAATGACACTGCCGTTCGTCAGGTATCTTGGGCTACCAGTGGTGCCTCCGAACCTGTCGCCTTCCAAAAACTCACCGGTAAAGTAACGGTACGAGCCTATATCAATAAAGCTTCCGATTTGGACCTGACCAAACCTGTGCAGTTAAACGGGTCGTCCACTATCGAGCTTGTTTACCTTTAACTCCTTTTAGCCGGGCGTGTGCGCTCGGCCATTGCCCCGCCCTCCGACGGGGCCTTTTTGCCCCTTTGGCCGCTGTATCGGATGTACCCTCAGCAACGGCCCTTTTTAATACGAATGGTGAAAATAATGACCCTTTCTTCCCTGTTTAATATTGGGGCGGTTTCCTTGCTGCTATTTTCTGCCAGCAGCCATGCAACCGGTATGGTGCCTGAGACTTCAGTAGTGGTGGTCGAACAAGATGATGGCGAAGGTGCAATTAACATTAAAAATACCGATGGCTTTCCGGTATTGCTGTTGACCACGCTGGAAAATATCAAAGATGATCCTGAAACCCTGGTGAGTGTTACCCCGCCAGCGGCGCGCGTTGAGCCAGGTAAAACCCAGCGCGTACGTTTTATTCTGACCAACAAAACGCCGCTGACAACTGAACGTCTGACACGCGTCATTTTTGAAGGTGTGCCGCCGCAGCAAAAAGGTAAAAATGAAGTACGCATGACAGTGCGTCAAAACCTGCCGGTTATTATCCGTCCAACAGGATTGGAAAGAGACCCTGCCCCCTGGAAGCGACTGGTCTGGAAGCAAAGTGGCAACAGCTTAATGGTTAATAATCCATCGCCTTACGTAGTGCGGCTGGGCCAGGGAGTGACAACGCTACCGGATAATACCCACTGGATGCTGCCTAACAGTTATGTTTTACCAGGCCAAACGTTCACGCTTACACCTGACGGTGGCAAGAAAGCTGGCGTCGGTCAGCAGGTTCGAATTTCTCCGGCCACCACTTGGGGCTATACCGTCAACAGCTATGATGCTGAATTAAGCCATTGACGGTGGGGCTGATGCGACACGACGATCACGTTAACGTATGGCCAACACTTTCAGTTCTGTCATTGGCTCTGTTGGCTGTATTGGCCACGACTTCGCCTGTGTTGGCTGCTGTGCCGGATGAACGAGCGGATGATGTTGAGTTTGATCACCAGGCAATGTTGGCGCGAGGCATTGATCCTAAGCTTGCCGAGTGGTTTCGTCAGTCGCCACGTTTTTTGCCTGGTGAATCCACTGTGGCCTTGACGATTAATGGCAACGCCCGGGGTAAGGTTAAAGTTCGTTTTGATCAGAGCGGAAAGTTGTGTGCCGATGAGGCCTTTCAGAAAGAGGCCGGCCTGATATCACCTCCTGGTTACAGTAAGAAAATCGCCTGTTTTGATCTGAAAACTGCCTGGCCTCAAACCGAAGTGAACCTTGAACCGGGCGAGGCTAGGGTTGATGTGGTGTTACCTCCAGAAGCAGTGATCGCTCCCGATATGGATAGAGGGAGTTGGAACCACGGCGGCTTTGCCGGCATGCTGAATTACGATGCACAGTATATGGATTCTGCCGGAGCCTCTGCGGGTACGAACTTTATGCAATTGGGGACGGAGGCCGGCTTTAATATCAGCGACTGGATTGTTCGTAGCCAACAGACTTTTTCCCGTTTCAATGGCAAAGATCAAATGCAGCATCAGGCAGCTTATGCGCAGCGCACTTTCTCGGGGATTAAAAAGGTATTTCAGGCCGGGCAGGTTAGTTTGTCCAACTCGATGTTTGGCACGGGGCAGGTGTTGGGGCTCCAGGTGTTCCCGGAGGCCGCCCTGCAAAGTAGTCGCGGTGGAGCGGGATTGGTCGAAGGTATTGCTGATAGTCAATCGGTAGTGGAAGTCCGTCAATCTGGCGTGTTGGTTTATAGCACTACCGTGCCTGCCGGGCCATTTCGCCTGCAGGGGTTCTCGTTGCTAAATACCCGTTCCGATCTGTTAGTGACGGTAACTGGCGGCAACGGTGAGAAGCGCCAGTTTTCCGTACCCGCTTCCACCCTGTTGATGAATGGGCCTGCTGTTGCTCCAGGAATGTCATTTGGCATCGGTAAGCTTGATCAGCAAGGTAGCAGCGAAGCACCGTTGATCGGTACTCTGGCTAACGGTTGGGTGCTTAATCCCTACACGGCCCTCAACGCGGGGTTGCTCGGTTCTTCACCTTATCGCGCAGCCGCCGTAGGCGTGGATAGTCAGCTGTTTAATGCTACGTTTCTTTCTATGCAAACCACTGCCGCGCAGGACGATACCCACGGCAACAAGGGGCTATCGGCTACTGCAGTGTTAAGCCATAAGCTAACAGAGCGCATTGGGGTTAGCGTCAATGCCGTTCAACAAACGTCTGGCTATCGAGATTTAAGTGATGCACTGCAAACCGATAGTTTGGATACTGCCGGTCGCAACAGAAACCAGTATGGCGGTGGCATCAGTTGGTCGCTGGCAAGCCTCGGCAACCTGTCTTTGTCTTGGGCCCGCAGCAGCACCTTTGCTGGCGATGCCACAAATTACGTACGCGGCGGTTGGAGTAAACAGTTTAATCGCGTTTACCTTGGTGCCACCCTGGATCACGATACCGGCAGCCGCAACAGCGATGCGGAAACTCGCCTGTATATCACGGTCAATATCCCATTTGGCGACAGCCGCAGCATCAGCAGCTACCTTAATAACAGCTCACGTAACGGCAGCCGCGGCGGAATGCGTTATAGCGATCGCGGCCAACAGGACGGGGGATGGAGCCTCTCCAGCGAACGTGATTTCCGCAATCGGCGCACATCCGCTACCGGCAGCATCGATAAGGTTACTCCGGTCAGCCAGCTAAGCGGCAGCATAAGCCAGGATTCGGACAACTACACGTCTTGGTCGGCACGTGCCTCGGGAGCCATTGTGGCTCACCCCCACGGCATTACGCTTTCTCCTTACCGTGTCAATGATACTTTCGGCATCGCTAAAGTTGGAGAAGAAGCCGGTGTTCGTCTGGACTCTCCAGCAGGCCCAATTTGGACTGATGGGCGCGGTTATGCGGTTCTGCCATCCCTTAGCGGATATAAGCGTTCCGCCATTCAGGTGGATACCCGCAGCCTGGCGAAAAATGTCGATATCAGCAATGCCTGGCAGGAGACTGAGGCGGCACGTGGTTCAGTGAGTTATGTCGATTTTCATGTGATACGCACTCGGCGGGTGTTAGTCGATGTTAAAGATGTCGAGAATAAACCTTTGCCTTACGGCGCTAGCGTATTTGATGCGGCTGGCAATTTTGTCACCGTAGTTGGCAACAAGGGGAGCGTATTTATTTCCGATGCGGCTGAATCCAACAAACTGGACGTGCAGGTTTCCGGTAAAACGATATGTTCATTTCCCCTTTCATTACCGGCACAGGCTGGCACCAGCGGCTTGTATGAAACTGCCGATGCAGTATGCCGCTGACAGGAAAACATGATATGAGAAAAATTTTTACGGCTCTGGTGTTGGGGTTAACAATGAGCCAGCCGGTGTTTTCGGCCATTGATACCCGTATTACTGAGGCCCAATCATTCTTACCTGTGGACACGCGATGCAGTTTGTCCGCTGGCACGCCAGTAATCGACTATGGTACCCAATCGCGTTGGCAACTGCAGGACGTGGCGGGTAGCAATGCGGTGACGCCAGGCAAGCGTACGCTGATCCTCAATGTGGTGTGTCCTTATAGCCAGACGATGCGTTTGGTACTACGCGGTGATCGTGCCGCCAATGGCGATCTACGCTACGGTGAGCAGGGCAGTGTTAATATCCGACTGCTGAACTTTCAACTGGATGGGCAGAATGTGCAGGTTGCATCATCGGCTCAGGCCGGACTGCTTGATGGCGCACCCGAATCCAGCTTGATGTTGCAACCCGGTAAGGTATTTGCTGTTGTGCAAAATGGTCAATTGGTCAAAGGGCAAAGTTTTACTGCACGCGTCGAGATTGAACCCATAATGCCGGAGAGTGCCGCCCGTATCGCTTCCCGTCAGGTAAGCGAAGCTCACCTGACGTTGGAGTTGATAGACTGATTTTCAGAAGGGTGATGCGAGCCCGTTACGGTTTTTCTGTCACAGTAAGCAAAGGCTTGCCGGCAAAGTAGGCGCTAATATTTTCGTAAACCAGCTCCGACATTGCCCTGCGGGTGCTTTCCGTGGCGCTGCCCATATGCGGGGTGATCACCACGTTATCGCGTTGCAGCAGTGTAGCTGGCACGTGCGGTTCATCGCAGAACACGTCCAGCCCCGCGCCGGCAATCAACTTATGTTCAATGGCGTTCACCAAAGCAGCCTCATCTACGACCGAGCCGCGAGCGATATTGATTAAAATCCCCGTGGGGCCGAGAGCCTGTAACACCTCGGCATTGACCAGATCGCGGCTACCGTCTCCCCCAGGAGCGCACACCACCAGGAAATCACAGTGCGCCGCCAGTGCTTGCGGCGTTGCACAGTACTCACCTGCAAAGTCCGCGTACTGAGTACGGCTGTGATAGCTTACCGACATATCAAACGCCGAAGCACGCCGGGCGATAGCCCGACCAATACGACCCAGGCCGAGAATGCCGAGCCGGCTACCGCTGACTTTGTTTGTCCAACGGTAGCTCTGGCCAGCCCAATCACCGCGTTCGATAAAGCGCTGTGCACCGACAATCTGGCGGGAGCACGCCAGCATCAGCCCAAAGGCCAAATCGGCAACGTCGTCGGTGAGTACACCCGGCGTATTGCTAATCTGAATATTACGCTTGTAGGCGGCTTGAGCATCTACACGTTCATACCCCACACCAAAAACGGCGATCAACTGCAGATTGGGATAGCGCGCCATAGTGGTGTCGTCCAACGGTGTTTCACCGTTGATTAGTAAAACACGAACCCGAGGTATCAATTCAATCTGTTGTTCTGTAGTGAGCTGGGCAGCATTAAATAATGTGAAGTGCTGGTGCAAGCGCTGAGTCAATTGCATGGGCACCGGCGCTATCTGCAAAATAACGTTTTCCATACTTTCCCCTCAATGTTCTGGCGTATCTTGGTGTATCGGCAGTTTAGCTATGTGTTTCCAACGTCCGACTTGTAAACCGATAATTCCCCCCAGTACCAGGGCGATTGCCACCATAATCAAGGCGGCATCATAGCTACTGGTCATATCTTTGATTCGACCGATAACCGGCGGTAGCGCCAGCCCAACGATATTAGCCACGGCGTTGATCAGCGCAATGGAAGCCGCTGCCGCTACGCCGGACACCGTTTCCGTCGTGACTGCCCAGAAAATGGGTATGATCGCCCAGTTCAGCGCAATGGTGAAAACCAATAAAACGTAAGCTATTACCATGTTTGTGCTGTAAATTGCCGCCAACAACAACAGGCCTGAAAGGATGAGCGGTAACCCCAATGGCACAGCACGGGCGCGATGGGTGTCGGAATAGTGACCATTAAAGTACATAAACATACAGGCGAACAAAAAGGGAACGGCGGAAAGTAGGGTAATGATGAAATTGCTTTGCTCGCTGACCACGCCTTTGATGATCAATGGCAGAAATAAACCGATGCCGATGGTGCCAAAGGCTTGCAACAACCACATCAGGCTCAGTAGCCACACTTTGCGGTTTTTGAACGCAGCTTGCCAATGATGCTCTTGCTGCGTAGGGGTTTGTTTGGCTTCTTGTGTCAGTACGCCTGCCAACCAGGCCCGCTGCTGTGGCCCCAGCCATTTGGCATCTTCCGGCTTGTTGTCCAGGTAGAAGTAAACCACGATACCCAATAATATCGCCGGTGCCCCCTCAAGCAAGAATAGCCAGCGCCAGCCAGCGATATTCAGCACATCATTCATCTGTAGAATGGCACCGGAGATTGGTAACCCAATGAGCGAAGCCAGTGCCGCACCGATATAAAACATCGACATGGCTCGCGCGCGGTCGCTGCGCGGATACCAGCAGGAAAGGTAGTAAATGATCCCAGGCGTAAAGCCGGCTTCCGCCACGCCAAGCAGAAAACGCATGGTGTAGAGTTGCAGCGGTGTTTGTACCAAGCTCATTCCCATGGCAATCACCCCCCAGGTGACCATAATGCGGGCGATCCAGATTTTAGCCCCCACTCGGGTGAGAATAATATTGCTGGGGATCTCAAACAGGATATAAGAGACAAAAAATATGCCAGCCGCAATACCATACATTTCTGCGGTTAATGCTAAGTCAGCATTCATTTGTAATGCGGCGACTGAAATGTTAGCGCGATCTATATATGCGATTAAGTAAAGAAGCATGATGAATGGAATAAGTCTTAGGTTCATTTTCTTTACGGTTGAAAGATGAAGGTCATTATCCATTTTATTTTGCCTGTAGTAGGGTTAAATGGCAGAGATGTTGTTTTATTTCGTTTGTGTTTATCTCTGTGTTGTTTTTATGTGTCTAAGGTTGAGTTTTACAAACGCTTTATAAAAACTGGCTTGGTCATGTTATCTTTATTTTTATTGAAATTACACCAAAATTTGTGGCGTTTTTGGTAGGTTATTTAAATGGTTATTGTATTGATGGTTGTCATTCTATTTCTAATGCGCTGAAAGTAATCGTTATTTATTTTTGTTTTCCGGGGTGTCGTGATTCGTCCCACTGTTCCTGACAACCTCTCCAGTATGGGCTGCCTGTTAGCGCATGCTATCATGTAAAATCACTTGGGTTAATCGGCAATGTGTTATGTTAATGATCAATATAATCATGTCATGAATAAGCTAAAATTCTTTCTTGAAAAACTAATTAGAAGAAACACCCGTCAATGAAAACCACAAACTGCAGCATATCTGAAACGTTGATCAGCGTATTATCTCGCCGAATCATGGATGGTGACTGGAGCGCCGGTGATTCTCTGCCTGGCGAAAATGATTTGGCGCTACAATACGCCGTTTCCCGCACCACGGTACGAAATGCGCTGCAAGTATTAGCGGCCAAAGGACTGATTAATATTCAGGCGAAGAAACGCAGTACGGTGAACCCGCAGGATCGGTGGAGCTTTCTGGATGTTGACGTCATGTCTTGGCTGGATGAAAAAGGGTTCGACCACTCATTGATGGAACAGCTGTTAGTTACGCGTTTGATATTTGAACCTAACATTGCCGCGTTAGCCGCCCTCCATGCCACGGAGGAGGACATCATCCGTTTGAATGACGCCTGTAACATCATGGGGCAGGGGCAAAAACTGGGTAAAAAATACCTGTTTGAGAAAGGCGACCTCGCTTTTCATTTGGCATTGCTGGATGCCAGCCACAATGCTTTTATGCGCTCATTAGGGAATGCTTTGGCCACTGCCATGTCATTTTCATTTAAACAAACGTTGGAAGCCGACGTGCGCTTAACCAAAGAAGCGGTGCATGAACATCGTGAACTCTTGGTGGCGGTACAGAACAAGGATCCGCAGGCTGCCCGCTGGCGCATGCGGTTGATCCTCGAACATGCAGCTCAAAAAAGCCCGTGGCAAAACTATCAGCAGATGTTTGAACACATCAGTTAAAAATAGAGCTGTCGGCACCGGGCATTGCTTTTGCTTCGGCGAAACAGTAGCTACAGCATATGCAATTGCATGATCAACTGCTCAATGGCCCGTTTGAAATCCTGCAGATCATCGGTGAGGTTCACCTTGCCCTGATTTAGCCTGGCTTCCAATCTTGTCGCCCGCGTGGCCAGCATATGGCAATTCAGCGCACCCAGGTCCAATGACAAATGACGCACGATCAACCCTTGCTGCGCTGAGGCACGGCTTGTGGCCAGTTGATGTAGCCCATGCTCCAGATTGCCAAGCATCATGCCCACGACCACTCTGGTTTTTTCTTCTGAACCATATCGCTTATTCAAAGAGACCATGTCTATATTGAATGACGCCTCTGAGCAAGCTGAAGTGAACGCAGTTGCGGTTACCGCTCTTGGCGCAATATAACGGGTGAGAATATCCTTCAACCCTTTAATATCAATGGGTTTTGTCAGGTAAGCATCCATGCCGGCAGCAATACACTGATCTTCTTGCTCTTCCAGGACGCCCGCTGTCAGCGCGACAATCTTCAGCCTTGCGCTATTATTCGCAGCCTCTTTTTTGCGGATCAGGCGACTCAATTCCAGACCGTCGATATAGGGCATGTGGCAATCGATAATCGCCAGGCCATATTTTGTGCTTTCTATTGCCAGCAAAGCCTGCTGGCCATCCTCAACAATATCAAAGCTATAACCCAATATTTGCAGCTGATGCTTGATCAGTTCTCGGCTGATAGGGTGGTCTTCGGCAACCAAAATCAAACTTCCGTTCGCCAGAGCATGTTCACGGCTTAGGGTGGTATCGATGGTGGTTGTTTCTGGCAGTGCCATGGAGCTTGTCGCCTGTTTTTTTTGCTCGATTAACAGGGTGACGCAAAGTTTGTGCACTCTTTCCCAGGATAATGGCGTGACATTGAGGGTATGCCGGTCCGCAGCATTGTCAGACCGCGGTTTAATACTCAGAGTGACCACCTTTTCCCGGGCTGCGGCAGGTATTGCAATCGTTGCCAGCATGTTTTCCTCTATAAACAGCAGATCGCAGCCGGACAGGATAAGCGCAGTCTGCTGCGAGCCGGACCGGCAGGTGACGGTAAGGCCTAACGCCAGCAGCATTTCCCGCAGGTTTTGGGTGATAACCTTGTCATCACACCATAGGGTAACGCGGGTGCCTAACAGCGCCGGTAACGCCGGTGAAGGAGCATAAACATCGAAATGAACGTCGAAACTGAGGGTGGTACCTTCACCAGGCTGACTGAGCATGGTGAGCTCCCCGTTCATCTGCTGTGCCAGGCCTTTGGAGATTGCTAACCCCAGGCCGGTACCGCCAAAACGACGAGTGGTGGACGCTTCTGCCTGCTGAAAAGGTTGAAACAGCTGCTGCTGCATGTCTGCAGGAATGCCGATACCGGTATCGATGACGCTGAAACGCAACCATTGCCGACTTTGCTGATCGGCAAGGAGAACTAACTGCAACGTAATATGGCCTGAACGGGTAAACTTCAGCGAGTTACTGAGAAAATTCATTAAAATTTGACGCAATCGGACCGGATCGAACATCAGTTTCTGTGCGACCCGACTGTCGAGATAAAGATGCAAGGTCAGGTTTTTTTTCAACGCTTGCAGACTGAGGGTTTGCATCAGTTCTGACAGGAATACTCGAATATCTATCGCCAAATTCTCCAGTGAGACCTGGCCCGCCTCCAGCTTGGAGAAATCAAGAATATCGTCAATCACTTGGGTTAAATGCTGCGCAGAATTTTGCACGGTATTCAGCATTCTATTTTGTTCATCATCCAACTGGGTTCTTTCCAGCAGTTCCAACCAGCCAAGAATGCCGTGTACCGGTGTGCGTATCTCATGGCTCATGGTAGCAAGGAAGGTGGCTTTGGCACGGGCGGCGGCTTCAGCCTTGGTTTTCGCTTCGAACAGCGCCTGTTCCTGCTGGCGGGAGTGGGTAATATCTTCAAAATAACCGCCCCACAGTACATCCCCGTTGCTTTCGCGTTTTCCTCTGCCTGAATTGACGCGTATCCAACACTGGTTATTTTTGACCTGCATACGGAACTCGTTCTGGAAGGGGGCCAGCGTGCCTTGCATGCGGATTAAATTTTCCTGCAGCATGGGCAGATCTTCGGCATTCACTCGCTGGTGGAAGCTTTTGTGGTCGGCCATCATGGTTTCGGCAGATAAGCCGAAGGTGGCTTCTGCGGCACCCGCTACGTAGGTGAAACGCATATCGCCATCCACCGAGAGGCAGACTTGAAATACGGTAACCGGCAGTGATTCGGTCACGTCGGTTAACAGGGCTTCGGAGATCAGTGCTCGTTCTTCAGAGCGGCGTATATCAGTGACGTCAACCAACACGGTTACGCTGCCGCCGGGCCCCCGTCAACACTGAAGAAGGGTTTTAGCCAGAACAATCCCTCCCGTAGCTCTCCTTTGGCATTGGCATAGCGCAGTGAGCGGTGGATACCTTCCTCGGCCGATAGTGCTGCTCGGTTTTCCGGCTCGCGTTCCAGTGACACGATGGCGTCGATGTAGCCGCATTCGTCAGGCGTTTTGCCCAACATATGTGCGGACGCATGGCCGGTCAGTTTTTCAAAGGCGCTGTTCACTGCGATATAACGATCGTTGTGATCCTTGCCTAATACCGGAAAAGGGATGGTTTCCAGCAGTGCATGTTGAAAGCTGAGCTGGTCGGCCAGGGTTATCTGGGCCAGGATCCTGCGGCGGGTCTCTTTGCGTAAGCGGCAGTAGGCGATGATAAGCAGCGCCATAATAAAACCGACGGCCAATATGGCGGGCAGGATCCTCTTGATGATAATCAGAAGATCGACGTTTTCCTGAAAGGTGATAGGGAACCAGGCGCTGCGGATCTGCTCTTTGCGGTCGGTACTGATATTAGCCAAGGCCTGGTTGATCAATGGGATAACGTAGGCGTACTTTTTGGTGACCGCAACCGCCAGCTCGGCATAATAACCGGTCGGTGCCGCGACCTTTAATATATTGGGGTACTGCTCGGTAATAATGCGATCGGTGACCACCAGGTTGCCAATGTAGGCATCCACCTGGCGATCGGCCAACAGTTGCAGACCTTGCTCAGCTGTATCGGTGTGAATCAAAATCAACTTTGGATTTTTGCGCAGCAGCGTCGGGATGGGTTCTGCGTCCTCGGATATCGCTACCCGCGCCTTACCGAGGCTCTCAATGCCCTCGATATTACTGGTTTCTTTTCGTGTTGCTATCATCAACGGAAAACGTGCATAGGGTTGGCTGAACGCTAAGAACTGCATACGCTCTGCGGTAGGCGGCAAACCGGGGACCATATCGATCTCGCCTTCTTTGATCATTCGCATCAATTCATTCAGTGAACGTACCCTGACACGCTCAGATTTAAGCTGCAACTGGCGGCGTATCAGATCGAAATAATCCTCGACCAGCCCGCTGGGTTCGCCATGTTGATTGCGAAAAGAAAACGGTGGGTAGGATTCCAGATTGCTGACTTGCAGATAGGGTAGTTGATTTAGCAAGGTAATTTGGTCGGGCGACAGGTTGATGCGTTCCGTTTTGGGTAATCGTGCGGGGAAGGGGGACACCCACTTTTCAAATAACGCCTGTTGCTCGCGCCAACCCATATCTGTAATGGCGACATCGAATGCGTTGGCCAGTAACTGATTTTCACGGGGAAAGGCGAATCTTAGTGTTTGCAACGGCAAATAAGCATTGCCAACGGTACGGAAGGCTTCGCTTTTGTTAAGGGCAATATAGTAGCGAATAGTGTAGCGATTGCCGATAAATGCGTCGGTTTCCCCTTGCTCGACGCTGAGCATGGCGGCAGCCTGGTTGGGGAATTCGTGTAGCCTGATCGCGGGATACACATCTGGAATCAACGCAGCTTCAGGCGAACCGGTTACGACGGCAACTGAGGCTTTGGCGAGATCTGAGTGATCAAGGATATGGCGGTTGTCGCGGGCGCTGATAATGATCAGATCGTTATCGCCGTATGGCTGGCTGTAGCGCAGATATTTGGCGCCAGAGAACGTCGGGGACATGTTCATGACTACGTCGATTTCGTTCCGTTGCAGCGCCTGCATCATGTCGAGACGATTTTGATACTCTTTCACTTTTACTTTCAATTTCAATCTACTGGCGACTTCGTTAAGTACGTCGGGAGCAAAACCGGTTAACTGGTTTTTAACCATATCTTCCAGTGGGGGCAATCCTCCATCATAGGTGCCGACGTGCAGCTCTGGATGGGCTCTAAGCCATTCCTTTTCTTCCGAGGTCAATTCTGCAGCGTGAATGGTCGGCACCGCCAACGCGAGAAGAGTTAACACCAACAAAAAAACAAGGCCCACGGAGCTATTTTTGCGTGCCAGAACAAACCAATTAGCTAGTCTATTGTTTACTAACAAAAAAACACCTCTTGTTCTGCGGGGCGGCAGGAAGACATTCATTTAAATTTTTACAGATTCACTCGATGGCGATAAATATTCATCGATAACGATAGGACTATATGCAGACTATATATTGGATAAATGAGGCATCTGTTGTTAATCCATTGTGCGATAACGTAATAGATTGAGGTAAACAATAACTTTATGGACATGAGGAGGGTAAGGAGAGTTGAGATATTGTTGCAGTAGATTATAACTGAGTCATGAGTGAACCCATCAGAACACCCTTTCAATTGTGTAAGTGTTACCTTAATGTTTTGTAATCGTTGGCGTCGTTTTGTGTAATGTTTCCCTTACACCGGTTAAATTGTGAGTGACTCGCATTTTTCAGGGTACATAGGCGGCAGATTCGCAATAATGATATGATCTTCACAAGAGCAGAATAATGGGCGTCGTATCTTAATATTTTTAATATACTCAATAAAAACATAGGGTAAGAGGGTTTTCTCTGTGGTGGCAGCCTCGGAGCTATAGTATGATTCATTGTTGCGGTGAATGATTTTTGAGGTTTAATATAAGATAATGGATGTGATTTGCTTTCATTGTAAACAGTACTACCGTTGATCTGAAATTTAATATTTTTTTATGATTTTTTTTGGGTGGTCCAGGGCCGTAATGAATAGAATAAAATAAAGAGGTAGTTACCGATGAAAAGCGTTTTGGTTGTCGACGACCATCCTGTCACGCGTTTTGCCATTAAAGTGTTGTTGGAAAAAGAAGGCCTTAGGGTAATTAGTGAAACAGGTGATGGTTTGGAGGCGTTATCATTAATTGAGGAACATAAACCTGACCTGGTTATCGTTGATATTGACATTCACTCTATCAGCGGAATCGAACTGGTACAGCGTTTGCGCAAGCGTAAGTTCAGCGGAAGTATCCTGATGCTTTCAGGAAAGGACGAACCTTTTTATATTAAAAATTGTGTCAGTGCCGGGGCGGATGGTTTCATCAGTAAGGCAAACAACTTATTTGATCTGCACAGCGCTGTGGCGGCAATTAACGCGGGTTATGGTTATTTTCCCTTGAAACAGGCACGGCAACACGCACTGCAGCCAGCTGAAGATAAAGACAAGCATGCTATTGCCAATCTTTCCACGAAAGAGCTACAGGTGCTACGTTATTTGGCCAAAGGGATGAGGCTGGTTGATATTGGTTTGCAGATGAATATAAGTGACAAAACGGTAGGCACTTATAAAAGAAGAGTCATGGCTAAGCTGGAACTGAATAGTATGATGGAAACTTATGAGTTTTGTATAAGAAATAATTTGGATTGAATATTTTGAATGACAAAACACATGAAGACGACGTAAATAAAAATAGTCCAGGTGACTCTCTGTCGTCACTCGCTACCCATGTGGATATTAACCGGTTGTTTCTACTTGCCGGTAACGATCTCTCTTTCATTAATAACCTGCTTTACTTAGCCAATGAAGAAAATATGAAGGAAATTGTCGTCGCTCAGACTCAGGCAAGAGAAGGCGATCGGGTTGCATTGGCCAGAACGATACATCGCTTAAAAGGCTCCGCGCAAACCATCTGTGCGAAAGAAATCGCCGCAGCCTGTGTGATACTAGAGAGCCAACAATTGGCCAAAATGAGCGTCGAAGACATTCATAGCGGGTTGAAGAAAATAGAATTATTAATATCATCGCTCGACAGGTGTTTGCGCGACTTGCGCTAGCTCCGATGCGGTGAAGGTATGGCGGCAGATCATCTAACGCCGCTTTACGCTTCTGTCATCTTTTCCTTACACACAATATGGTTATTGCTTTCATAAAAACCGTCAATAGCGTCAAACAGCAGAGCGTAATTCTTATGTTTATCCGCCGCTGCCAGCGCAATAATGCCTTTATCAGGATGAGATAAATGTCACCAGGAGGTTTTATGACACGCGACAGTATTGTGCAGGCCCGAATTGACACCAACTTAAAAGAGCGCGCGGAAGCGGTCTTCAAAGAGATGGGGATGACAGTTTCTGAAGGTATTCGAATGTTCCTTAAACGTATAGTCAAAGAAGGGGCGATGCCGGAAGAACTGCTCAATGGCAGTAACGCCAGCCGCGAACAACCTTGCTATCAGGCTTACAATGATATTCTATCCCAATTGGAATACCCTGAAACCCAGCGGAATTATTCGCAGTATAAATCAGAGAAAATGGGTAAAATGCTTAACCATAGAAATCAACGTTAGTTTTTCATGTGCCACTGCGAGCTATAAATATTGCTTTACTCTACTCAGCGGGGTGGGCCGCTGAGGTATTCCCTCAGTCGCAGTCATTTTGATTCTTGCCTACTATCATCATGAAATGGCAACCAAAATACCGATAATAGCAATCAGCAGGATCCAAAACCACGCAGAGGTTTTTTCCGGTTTCCATTGTTCCCCATACTCAACCTGATAGCCCGATTTACGCTGTTTCTCGCTCATCTTTTTCCCTGGCAGCCAAATACCTAAGAAGATCCTCGCCTGCATTTTAAGATAAGTCCTAACAACATTACATTTAATGTGCTCTTTTGGGTAAAAATCCTAAATATGGGGCGGGTGAAGGTGAAAAATCAATCAGTGGGCGAAGTGAGAGTGGCCCAGTTGCCTAACAGGGGAGGTGACATTGTCGAGGGGGGACTGTCGTCTAATAGCAGGGTAAGTCAAACAGCTGGCTATGTCGCCATAAATGATAAAAGCCCTGACCGTTGCAGCCAGGGCTTTTAAGGTACTATTGACTTCTGATTTAACATTAATGAACTTACTATTATTTACTGCTAAAGTTCTACACTAAATGTACAGGTTAATCACAGATAATATCGGGTTAACTCAAACCTCCCCTATATTTACCAGTTCACATTACCGCCTACCAAAATAATCAAAGGTATGGCATCTCAACTCGTACATCTCCCCTCGCGATATATATTTTTTGATGCATAGCCTCACTTCTATTGCGATCCGCTTTCACGGTCTTACTCATTGTTCGCAAACAAAAAACAGTTCTATCATGGCCTTACATCATCGCGTTTTGGTACACACCCTGCGATTGTCGGTACTTACAACGTGGCCTTAAAACTTCATCGAGCAAGACTGTAAATTTTCTCAGCATCGATGACCCATACTAAAAAACTTCGTGGCCTTTATCGCAAAATAACTTAATAACAACTTACTAAACACTTTTACTATTAACAGCTGCTATCATTACGCTGCTGTTGATTACCAATCTACGGATTTATAAAAGAGTGTCAATACTGTTTTTAATGACATGTCTTTATTAACAGTACTTATTAAAAAACATGAACGCTTATTTTAAGTAGTTAAAGCCTATTTTTATCGCCCTCCATTCGCTCAGCGGATTTATTGCAACGAAATTGTTTTTCTGAGCGAAGGTGGGCGCGATGCAATGGGCTGTTTTCGCCCTGTCAGGGCCTGGTAACGAATCGCGCCAGCCGTTGGTGCAACTGGCTGTTCTCTTTACGTAACTGCTCAATCTCTTCGAGCAACGTCAGGGTGACGGCAATACCTGGCCAGTCCAGCGCAAGTTCATGGTGCAATTGCTGAGCTCGATGAAAAGTGATCAAGGCGCGATCGTCAAAGATCCACTCTTCCGTTGCCGGGTTGCGCGGCTCTATCACGCCCAGCCCGACAATCTCCGTTAGCTCTTCTTCTGTCACACCGGTATGCAGACAAAACTCGGTAATGGTGAAGGTTACTTTTAGGTTAGCCATTTTGCTTACTCCACTCTTTGCGCGGATCAAAGCTCGTCTGAGTTTCCGCCAGCTGTTGCCACAGTGCAGCACTCTTTTCGTCCGGTTTCGGCGGCATCACAACCTTGATCACGGCATACAAATCGCCGGTTTCTTTTTTACTGACCAAGCCTTTCCCTTTAACGCGCAGACGTTGTCCGGTTTGGCTACCGGCAGGGATGGTCAACAAAATACTGTCTTTGAGAGTAGGGACTGGCACCTTGGCACCGAGCGCAGCTTCCCAAGGGGCAATCGGCAACACAATTTCCAGGTCGTGGCCTACGACGTCGAACATGGGGTGTGGCGCAATGCGGATGATAAGGTAGAGATCGCCATTCGCACCGCCGTCTATCCCCGGGCCGCCCTGGCCCTTCAGGCGAATGCGTTCGCCATCGCCTACGCCGGCAGGGATCTTCACATTAAGGGTTTTGGGGATTTCCTGCTCCACCATGCCAAAGGCGTTATAGACCGGCAGGCTATAGCGGATGGTGCGGGCTTGCTCGGCCAGCGTTTCTTCCAGAAAAACGGCCACTTCCATTTCAATATCTTGCCCGCGCATGGCTCGGCTTTGGCGCTGACGCTGGCCGCGCGCATGTTCGCCGAACATAGAGGAAAAGATGTCGGAAAAGTCTTCGGCATTATTTGCATTTGCGTGAGCGTGCTGGGTTTGGCGGCCGAAGTTAGGGTCATTACGATGTTGACGCAGTTGATCATATTCAGCACGGCGCTCGTCGTCTTTCAGCACCTCGTAGGCTTCGGCCACTTCTTTAAACTGTGCCTCGGCATTTTTTTCTGTGCTGACATCAGGATGATACTTTCGCGCCAACCGACGATAGGCGGTTTTTATCGCCTTGATGTCATCTGATGGTTTGACCCCTAAAATGGTATAATAGTCCTTGAATTCCATAGCGTTATCATCTCATTTCAATCTTTCGTCAGGGGGGGGTAGTTGAACCTGCTTTGCGTGAAACCTTACTAATATTAGGGCACTTGGCCGCCGATGTATCGGGGTAATTGTCGGCTATGCAGTCGAAAAGCGGAGCCGGGTGGCCCCGCCTGAAATCACGAGCGCTTCAGTTGGCGAGCAACCTGGAACAGGCCAAAAGAGCTGAACAGCATTTCGATGCCGACAATGGTGGTGACCAGTACGACGGAAGTCATAGGATCGGCGCTGAACAGCATCCAGGCAATGATCAGATCCAAAATACCAATCACGTACTGCAGCCAACTGCCGCTGACATCACGTAATTTGTAGCCAGCAATCAGTCGTACGATGCCGCCCAGAGCGAAGAGTACGGCAAGATAGACCGCCATGGCGAAAATGCCTACCGCCGGGGTGGTGATAAACACGTAGCCGATAATAAGGTAAGCGACCCCTAGCAGAATACCGCCGATCATCGGCCAGGTATTTTGTACTCGGTTAGCTATCATGCCGAAAATCAGACCGAACCCACTCAGCAGCAAGAAAATGCCCATGACCATACTCAGCGCTGCGCCGGAGGCGAAGGGGCTGAACAGGCAAAAAATACCGCCTAACAGAAGCAATATAGAGATGATTAACAGCGGGGTTCGTTGTTTCTTTAAACTTTGTTCATCGATAATCAACGAATGGCGTGGACCCATATTTAACATGACGTATCTCCTTAAACTGTTTGGATATCCTATCTCGTATTGTCTTTTTTATTATAATACTTGTCGCCAAGTGCGGGAGGATAATTGTGCGTAATCGTTGTTTTCAATCGAATAAGTCAGCCATCCTGTGCGAAATCTTCGACAACGAAGTCGATCAATGCCCTGACGGCGGGCAGCAGGCCCTGGCGCGAAGGATAAATAGCGACAATTTTGCGCGGCTCCAGTTGCCAATCATTCAGCACGGTTGTCAGGGTGCCATCGTGAATTTCCTGACGTACCAGCTTTAGCGGCAAACAACCCGTAGCCCTGCCGCAAAGAATCGCCTCTTTGAGTAATCTGATGTCGTCACACACCAGGCAGGACTCATTGCTTATCTTGACTTCCCGGCCTTCTTTGTTGAACGTCCATGCGGATTGAAAATGGGAAGATAGCCAGCCAACGGTGGGGAGTTGATGCAGATCTGACGGTTTTTGCACCTGGTTGGGGTGGATCCTGCCGGCAGGGTTCAGCATAAAAGAAGAGGAGATGTCGGCAATTTTTCGCATAATCAGATTGCTGTTTTTGGATTCTTTGCCCATCAGTTGAAATGAGATGTCGTACCCCTCTGCAATAATATCCACGTCACGATTGAATATTTTTACCTGAAGTACCACCTCGGGGTAAGCCTGCATAAATTTCGCCAGGGTTTTTGACAGACCGAGATCCATAAGAATCGTGGGGCAGGTAATCCTGATTTTACCCGTGGGTTGGTCACTTTTGTTATTGATCAGGTTTTCCGCTTTTTCTGCCGCAGCGATCATTTGCACGCAATATTGGTAATATTCCTTACCGATTTCCGTGATCATTATATTTCGGGTTGAGCGTTGTATCAGTCTGACATTAAGGCGTTGTTCAAGTGCGGATATTTTTCTGGACAGCGTGGACTTGGGGATACCAAATTTCTTACTTGCAGCAAGAAAGCCTCCGCATTCAATAACCTTGGCAAACATAAACATTTCATTGAAATCTATCATAAAGACCATTTTCCCATTGATGAAACACTCATTTCCAATAATTGGCCTGTTTGCCGATTTGATTCATTGCTAGGTTAAATATGAGGCTTCCATTCATAAGTGCATGCTATATCGATGAAAAGCCTTGGACAATCGGAACTGTCATATTCCAGTCGCCTAAATTTAATGACTCGCTTTAGCCTGCTCAGTTCAGGAAAAGCAGCTCTTTGACCGCTAACGTTTCAGGATGAACAAGTGAGGATCTATGAGTGCCCCAGCAAACTTTAATAACCAGCGTCCGGTAATCAACCCGGCCGATGCCGTAATGCTGCTGATCGACCACCAAAGCGGCTTATTTCAAACCATCGGCGATATGCCGATGCCCGACCTGCGCCGCCATGCGACCGCTCTGGCGAAAATTGCCACGCTGGCCAACATGCCAGTGATTACCACGGCTTCGGTGCCACAGGGGCCAAATGGGCCACTGATCCCTGAAATCCATGCGAACGCACCGCATGCGCAATACGTGGCACGCACCGGCCAGATTAATGCCTGGGATAATGCCGACTTCGTGCAGGCGGTGAAGGCCACCGGGAAAAAACAGCTGATTATTGCCGGCACCATTACCAGTGTCTGTATGGCTTTCCCGGCCATTAGCGCAATTGCCGACGGTTATCAGGTGTTCGTCGTGGTCGATGCGTCCGGTACCTACTCAAAAATGGCTCAGGAAATTACCCTGGCGCGGGTGGTTCAGGCCGGCGCTGTCCCTATGGATACCGGGGCTGTGGCGTCAGAGATTCAACAAACCTGGAATCGTGAGGATGCGGCACAGTGGGCCGAAATCTACACCTTGATCTTCCCGTCATATCAATTGCTTATCGAGAGCTATAACAAGGCGCAAGACGTCATCACGCATCACGAAACCTTAGACTCGGAGAAATAAATCGCTGTGCGCCTCCATGGTCAGCCTAATGCCATGGGGGCCATTGCGTCGATACTTCGGGCTGGGCATTAGGCTCGCGCATGTATGCAGCAGGGATGTAAACATCATGTCATTCCACACCACCGAGGTGTGCCATTCAGGTGATCAGGGTTCAAAAGAGCCGCATCGGAGAATTGCCGAAGGTTTTTCGTGGCATACGTGCCAGAATATAAAAAACCATGCCGCACTGCTGACCGAGACAATAGATACCTGATATGGACCGTTCCCGCTTATTGAAGTTTCTGCTGCCCTACCTGTGGCCCAAAGAGAACCCCCGGCTGCGTTATTACCTGGTGACTGCCTTTGTTTTTATGGTGGTCTCCAAGGTCAGTATCACGCTGGTGCCGCTGGCTTATAAAGCCATGGTCGATGCCTTGAGCGGTGAAACCGCCAAAATGCTGGCCATTCCCATCGGCTTGATCCTGGCTTATGGCGTGGCGCGTGTTGGGGGGGCGTTATTTGAAGAATTACGCAACGTGATGTTCGTGCACGTTAGCCAGAATGCGACCCGGCTACTGGGGTTACGCGTCTTCAGACAACTGCACGCGTTGAGCCTGCGTTTTCACCTGGAGCGACAGACCGGCGGGCTGTCGCTATCGATCGAACGCGGCACTCAGGCGGTGGCGACGGTACTTTCGCGGCTGCTGTTTTCCATTTTTCCTATCCTGTTCGAAATCACCTTGGTTTCGGTGATCATGTGGCATCTGTTAAACGGCTGGTTTGCGCTGGCGATTGTGGTGACGGTTGGCTGCTATATTCTGTTCACCGTGATGGCCGTCAGTTGGCGAACCCGCTTCAGACGTGAGCTCAACCGAGCCAACGCCGATACCAACAGCAAATCACTCGACAGCCTGCTGAATTACGAGACGGTCAAATATTTCGGTAACGAGGACTTCGAGGCCGATCGGTTCAACATGTCGCGTCGCCTGTATGAATACGCCGCCATCAAAAACCAGTTCAGTTTTACCGCCATCAACCTCGGACAAACCGCCATTATTTCCATCGGGTTGATCGTGATGATGGCGATGGCGGCGCAGGGCATTGTGCAGGGGCGGATGACGGTCGGCGACTTTGTATTGGTGAATGCCTATCTGCTGCAGCTCTATCAGCCGCTGAATTTCTTCGGGTTCATTTATGCTGAAGTCAGACAGGCGCTGATCGACATGGAGAACATGTTCGATCTGCTGCAGGAAGAGCAGGAAATTGTCGACAGGCCGGATGCGACGGCGCTGCAATTGCGCGCAGGGGAGGTGCGTTTTGACTCGGTCAGCTTTGGCTATGATGAGCGTCGGCCGATCCTGAAAAACGTCAGTTTCACCATCCCGGCCGGCAACACGGTGGCGATCGTCGGTGCTTCGGGGGCCGGCAAATCCACGCTATCCCGATTGTTGTTTCGTTTTTATGACGTCAGCGGCGGCGCTGTCTCGATTGACGGTCAGGATATCCGCAGCCTGAAGCAGGCTAGCCTGCGTGCGGCAATCGGCATCGTGCCGCAGGACACCGTGTTGTTCAACGATACGTTGGGCTACAACATTGGTTACGGTAAAACCGGTTCGAGTCAGGAAGAGATCGAGCGCGCGGCTAGGTTGGCGCATATTCACGAGTTTATCGTCAGCCTGCCTGACGGATATGAAACTCGGGTGGGCGAACGCGGGCTCAAGCTGTCGGGTGGGGAAAAGCAGCGGGTGGCGATTGCGCGCACCATCCTGAAAAATCCGGCGATTCTGGTGTTCGACGAGGCGACCAGTGCGCTGGATACCCAGACCGAACGCGAAATCCAGGCGCATCTGCGTGAAGTGAGCCGCGACCATACCACGTTGGTGATTGCGCACCGGCTGTCGACGGTGGTGGATGCCGACGAAATCATCGTGCTGGAGGCCGGTGAGATTGTTGAGCGTGGGCGGCATGACGCCTTGCTGGCTGCCAACGGCCGCTATGCTGCAATGTGGCAAAACCAATATAGCGAAGAGCAGCAGCCCTGAAAGTGAGTCCCCCAGTCGATGCTCAGTCTGGGGGACGGCGCGCTAAAGATCACCGGTCAGGTATTGTGCCACGCCGTTGCCGAAGCTCCAGTCTCCCTTGCTGTTGGTGGTGATGGACACCATCAAATCACTGCCTTCAATCCCACAACTTTCTTTCAGCTCACGGCTAAGCTCGGCATAAAACTTCTGTTTTTGTTCTTCGGGGCGCGGGCTGGTAATCACTCGAACCACCACCAGATTGCGGGTGCGCGTCAGGTTAAGGCCGGTATCTTCAATCACCATATGCTTAGCCTTATTTTCATGAACAATCTGGTAGCGGTCCCGCACGGGAACCTCAAAGGCGCTGAGGACGGCTCGGTGGGCGGCGTCGAGCAGCGTTTGCAGTTGGGCGTCGCTGCGACCTTCAATGACGTCAAAGATGAGTAATGGCATTTTAATAATCCTGTCAGTGGGTTAATAGTTATTGATGCGCGCAGGGCAGCGTATTGACATCGCCTTTGAGGATCCATCTTAGCCAAGCGCTGGCGCGGGAAGAAGCGCTATACTTGAACTCATTGTTTATATAAATGAACAGTCGACGATGAAAAATCCAAAAATAGAAACCCTGTGGACCCATTTACACTGGCTTACCGTATTGGCTGAGCAGGGGAGTTTTACCCGTGCGGCAGAGCGGCTGGACGTCAGCAAAGCGGCCATGAGCCAAAAAATCAAAGAGATTGAAATGCTGGCAGGGGTGCCGTTGGTGCAGCGCACCACTCGCAGCGTCAGGCTGACCGATGCCGGACTGAGGCTGGTCGAGGAACTGCGCCAGCCTTTCGCACAAATCAAACAGAGCTTTTCCGGCATTTGCGATTCTGCCGGGCCGCTGCGCGGTTCGGTGCGGGTCACGGCGCCGGTGGCGTTTGCCCGCCAGCAACTGGTGCCGCGTATTACCGGTTTTCTACGCGAAAATCCTGAGGTGCGAGTGCAGCTTGAGGTTTCGGATCGGCTGGTGTCGTTGGCCACCGAAGGCTTTGATTTGGCGATCCGCCACAGCGACAGCTTGCCCGACACCCACGTCGCCTGGCGGTTATGCTCAACCGAAACGGTGGCCGTGGCGTCGGCCGACTACCTGAAACGGCACGGCATGCCGACGTCACCGACGGAGCTGCAACGGCACCAGTGCCTTTACTATCCCCGCGGTACCGAAGCGCCGGACTGGAGCTTCGCCGCGAAACAGGGGCTGCCGGGCCAAGCTGAAAAGACCCGCGTGCCGGTCAGCGGTCCTTTTGCCACCAACAACAGTGAATCGATACGTGATGCGGCGGCAGAAGGGCTGGGTATTGCCTTGCTGCCGGACTTCAGTGCGCAGCAGGCATTGGCGGACGGCCGGTTGATTGAGGTACTGCCGGCCTGGCGCCCTATAGGTGCTTTTGCCGACAGTCTTTATGTAGTGCGCCCCTATGCGCCGCAGGTATCGCGAGCAGTGACGGAGTTCAGCCGTTATTTGCGCAGCGCCTTTGCCGAAGGGTTTTTCATCCGCTGAGTGCCTGGCGGCTTCAGGAGCCGCCAGGAGAGGGGGCTAGCCGCGTCCGTGGACCAGAGAGCCTGCGCCAATCTCAGCAATGGTTTTTGCTCCGGTGAGCGTCATGGCGACGCGCATCTCTTTATCCAACAGTTCCAACAGGTTAGCGACACCGGCCTGCCCGGCGGCGGCCAGTGCGTAAACGAAGGCGCGCCCCAGCAGTACGCTGTCGGCTCCCAGAGCGATCATTCGCACCACGTCCAACCCGCTGCGGATGCCGGAGTCGGCCAGCAGCGTAATGTCGCCTTTTACCGCATCGGCGATCGCTGGCATGGCGCGTGCGGTCGAAAGTACACCGTCCAACTGTCGGCCGCCGTGGTTGGATACGATGATGCCGTCGGCGCCGAATCGCACTGCATCTTTGGCGTCTTCGGGATCCAGAATGCCTTTAATGATCATCGGCCCCTCCCAGAATTCACGGATCCACTCCAGATCTTTCCATGAGATGGAAGGATCAAAGTTGGCCCCCAGCCAACCAATATAGTCTTCGAGACTGGTCGGTTTACCGCGATAGGCCGACACATTGCCCAGATCGTGAGGTTTGCCGAGCAGGCCAACGTCCCAGGCCCACTGCGGGTGAGTAACGGCCTGCAGCACGCGGCGCAGGGAAGCGTTAGGGCCGCTCATACCGGAATGGGCGTCGCGATAGCGCGCGCCGGGAACCGGCATATCAACGGTGAACACCAGCGTTTTCACCCCGGCCGCTTTGGCACGCTCGAGCGCATTGCGCATAAAGCCACGGTCTTTCAGCACGTACAGTTGGAACCACATGGGCCGATCGATGGCCGGCGCGACTTCCTCTATCGGGCATACCGAAACCGTAGACAGCGTAAAGGGAATGCCTTTCTGCGCAGCAGCCCGGGCCGCTTGTACCTCGCCACGACGGGCATACATGCCGGTTAACCCGACCGGGCCCAGTATTACCGGCATCGCCAGCTTTTCGCCGAACAGGTGGGTTTCCAGACTGAGGTCCGACATATTGCGCAGCACACGCTGGCGTAGGGCGATATCAGCCAGATCTTCGGTATTGCGCTTGAGCGTATGCTCCGCGTAGGCCCCGCCGTCAATATAGTGGAACAGAAAGGGCGGAAGCTTGGCTTGCGCGGCGGCCCGATAGTCGGTTGAGGCGGAGATGATCATGTTTTTTACCTTCTTTCGATAACGTACTTTGGATCAGAGAGCCAGGATCTGGGCCATGACGGCGGCGATCCCTCCGTACGCCAGCATCGGCAGCACGGTCTTTCTGATGATTTTTCCTTCGGCGTTGCCGATCCCGAGGATCGAACAGACGGCGATAATATTGTTCAGGCACACCATATTGCCCATGGCGCCCCCGACGGATTGCAGCGCCAGCGTCAGATTGACGTTGAGTCCGCTGCTCAGGGCGATCGACTGTTGAATGCCGCCGAACGTCAGGTTGGAAACGGTATTAGAGCCAGAGAAGAACGACCCCAGCGCACCCAGGAAAGAAGAGAACAGCAGCCAGCTTTCCCCCGTCAGTGCCGCAAGCGCTTTGCCAATGAGGATCACCGGCGCGTCGTTTTCCCCCTGCATCATCAGGTTGACCATCACCAGGGCCCCCAACAGGGCGATAAAGGGCTTGGCTATCCGTTGACCGGTTTCGCTAAACATCTGTTTGACCTGGTGACGGTTCAGCCGAAACAGCGGAATACACAGCACCGCCACCAGCAGAAAGGGGATCAGCGCGGGCACGTACAGCGTTTTGTAGCTGGCAGCGGCCTGCGTGCCGAGCACCTGTTGCAGCTCGATAATCAGGGCGTCGCTGACGCGCAGCTCACCCAACCAGCCGAGGCTCCCTTGCCACAGCGGAGCAGTACTGTTGAGCAGCGCTTTGATGCCCAATTGGTGGATGCGGGTCACTATCAGGATAGCAATCAGCAGCAGGGTCGGCGTCATGGCTTTGAGCACCTGGATAAAGGGCACCGGCTGGGCGCTTTCCTGGTTTTTATCAACCCGAACCAGGCCGATGCCGGCGCGGGCCAGCAACACCGACACCGCCAGGCCAATGGCGCCGCCGACCAGCGCCGGAAATTCATAATTCACCTGCGCCAGCAACAAATAGGGAAGGGTACAACTCAGGACGCTAAGCAAAATAAAAGGCAGATTGCGGCGAATGTCCCGCCAGGAAACGATAAAACGCAATGCCAGCAGCGGGATCGCAAACCCGGCGACAAAGTGGATCAGCGCGGTCTGGCGGCCAATCTCCAGCAGACTGGCGTCTGAAAGGCCCAGATTGGCAAAGCCAAACCAGGTAGGGGTGCCCACGGCGCCGAAGGAAACGGGCACCGAGTTCATCACCAGCGTCAGCAGGGCAACCCGCAGTGGGTTAAAGCCCAACCCCACCAGAATCGGGGCCGCGATAGCCGCCGGCGTGCCGAAGCCGCTGGCACCTTCTATCATGAACGCGAATGCCCAACCGATGATCATCAACTGGGCCACGGGATTGGGGCTGATATTCTCCAACCAGCGGCGTACCACGTTTTCCGCCCCGCTGATCTGCATCAGTTTGTTCAGCAAAATCGCACCGGCGATGATGGTGATAGGGGTTAAAACCGCCACCAATGCAGTGACGATATTGGCATGTAACAGCAGGGGAGCGCTGTCGAACCACAGTCGCTGCACGGTATACACGACGGCAGCCGTCAGCGGCAGAGCGAGGTAAGAGGGAACGCCATTCCTTTTGGTCATCATCCAAATCAGCAGGACGATGGGCGCAACGCTGAAAAAAAGGGACATAAGATCCTCTTCGGTTATTATTTTTATTTTCACGGAGATGTAGCTAAATAGTTAATTGCCGCAACATTTTTATTCTAATCACAACATTGGAGGCGGTGCTATACGGCAATTTTTTAACATTGAAATGCTTAGGCGTGATGATTACGAAATGAGACTATTGGTATATGAAAGGTGAGGTTATATTTATCTAAAAATCAATGAGTTGAATTTTCACTTAAGATGTGGGTGGGGCTGGATCACATTAATTAGGCGTTAATTGACCATAGATTATCCCCAAAAATGACGTAATCCCTCGTCGGCATCTTACTGCTGGTGGGAATAATATTGTGATCGGCCTCAAAAATAATGGCTGATATTTTGATAGCCCGCGATGATATGTTCGATCAACAACCGGGTCTTTAAGGGTAAATTGCGGGTATAAGGGTAGACCGCGTAAACGCCTAATATCTTGCCACAGTGCCCGGACAAGACTTCTACCAGTGTTCCTGCCTGCAAATCCTCAAACACCATGCAGCGTGGCACCATGGCAATGCCATAACCGCCGATCGCCGCCTTGCGGATGGCCCGCGCGTTATTGGCCGACAAATTGCCTTTAACCTGTAGCTCATAAATTTCGCCGCCGCCCGGTGGCTTCATCAGCCAGTTGTCGGTACCACTTTCCTGATAGGTGTAGGTCAGGCAATTATGCTTGAGCAGATCGTCGGACGAATGGGGTTCGGCATGCTGTTGCAGATAACCGGGCGAGCAGACTATTACCCATCGGGAGTCAAGAATGTGGCGTGCGATAAGGCTTGAGTCCGGCAGGGTGCCGGTGCGGATCGCCAAATCTATCCCTTCGTTGACCAGATCGGCAAAGCGATTTTCCAACCGCATCTCTACCTTTAGGTTCGGGTGCCGCGCACAAAATTCGGCCACGCTCTCACTGAGCAGCAGCTCGCCAGAAATGGTCGGTACCGACATGCGGATGACGCCAGTCAACTCGTCGCTATTTTCACTGACGACATTCAAAGCATCTTGAATTTTGGCGCTGATCTCTTTGGCCTGGCGATACAGGCTGCGGCCATTTTCCGTCAGCGTCAGGCTGCGCGTGGTGCGGTAAAGCAGGCGCGCGCCGAGGGATTTCTCCAGACGTCCGATACGCTTGCTGACCACCGAGCTGGTGATGCCGGCCGTTTCTGCGGCTTTGCTGAAAGAACCGCAGTCAACAATTAAGGCGAACAGGATCAGATCGTTGGCATATTCATGTGTAGGCAGCATCAGTCTTGGTTTTCCTTGTCCCAGATCTCCAGCCAGTGTAAATCCTCTCGGGCAGGAATCAATCGTCGACGACAATATGAGAATTGTTATTGATATCACTTTTTGGCCGCTTACAATGCCTGCCATCTCAATATTTCAGGGTAAGGGTTTTTCATGGAGTTGCTACGGGTGGTTTACCGCCAATATCGCTGGCCGTTTGTGGCGGTAATGGCGTTGACCATGGCCAGCGCGGCATTGGGTATCGGCATCATTGCCTTTATCAACCTGCGGCTGATGACGGCGGCGGGCGATCCGCTGGCGGTATTGCCGGAGTTTCTCGGGTTGCTGGCATTGCTGATGGCTGTGACGCTGGGTTCGCAGTTGGCGCTGACCGCCTTGGGCCACCACTTCGTGTTTCGGCTCCGCGGTCAATTGATGAAGCGGATCATGGATACCCATATTGAGCGGATCGAGCAGCTTGGCAGTGCGGCATTGCTGGCGAGCCTGGCCAGCGATATTCGCAATATTACCCTGGCTTTTGTGCGTTTGCCCGAACTGGTTCAGGGGGTGATATTGACGTTGGGGTCGGCAGCTTATTTGGGCTGGCTGTCGCCGCAGATGCTGGCGGTGACCGCTATTTGGGTCGCGGTGACGGTGTTTGGCAGCGGGTGTCTGGTATCGCGGGTTTATCGTCATTTGACCCGTGTACGTGAGTCCGAAGAGCGTCTCTATCAGCACTATCAGTCAGCCATTGACGGCCGCAAAGAGTTGGCATTGAACCGCGATCGCGCCAAAGCGCTTTACCGCCAGGCCTACCAGCCGGATGCCGAAGAGTATCGCTATCATATTATTCGTGCTGATACCTTCCACCTCAGCGCGGTGAACTGGTCGAATATCATGATGCTGGGCGCGATAGGCCTGGTGTTCTATATGGCCAACAGCCTGGGCTGGGCCGATACCGCCGTGGCGGCGACCTATTCACTGACGCTGCTGTTCCTGCGCACGCCGTTGCTGCAGGCGGTGGGAGCATTCCCTACGCTTATCAGCGCAGAAGTGGCTTTCAACAAGGTCAAATCCTTACGGCTCGCCGACTATCAAGAGGAATTTCCGGCGGGAACGACCAAGGCCTGGCAAACATTGGAGCTGCGTGAGGTGATGTTCCATTATGGCGCGACGGAAGAAAAGGCCGGATTCGCCGTGGGTCCGCTGAATTTGACGCTGCACCGCGGCGAATTGGTGTTCCTGATTGGTGGCAATGGCAGCGGAAAATCGACGCTGGCCATGCTGCTGACCGGACTGTACCAACCGGTCAGCGGGCAGATACTGCTGGACGGCATTGCGCAGAATCCGGCGGACATGCATGACTATCGCCGGTTGTTTTCCGCCATTTTCACCGATTTTCATCCGTTCCAGCATTTGCAGGGGCCTGAGGGCGAGCAGCCGGATGCTGAACTGGTGGAAAGCTGGCTTCATCGCCTGAACATGAAAAACAAGCTGGAGTTTGACGGTCTTCGGGTGACTAATCCTCAGTTGTCACAGGGGCAACGCAAGCGTCTGGCGCTGTTGCTGGCGGTGGCCGAAGAGCGAGATATTCTGCTATTGGACGAATGGGCGGCGGATCAGGATCCGCAATTCAGACGCATCTTTTATCGTGAGCTGCTGCCACAGCTGCGCGCACTGGGTAAAACGGTGTTTGCCATTAGTCATGACGATCATTACTTCGAACACGCGGACCGCCTGTTGCAAATGCGCGATGGGCAGCTTAGAGAATTGACCGGCAGCGATCGTGAACACGCCAGCAGGGACTCCGTTTCCCATATTGATTAATGCCAAGCGGGCTGCTAACGCCGCCCGCATCGCTGATACAGCGCAAAAACGGCCAAATACCACAGAGTACCGCCTCTCAATACAGCCGTTTGGACTGGGCTGCCACTGGCTAATGCAAGCCAGTATTTATCAGGAATAACCTTGTTAATCATAATGCTTTGTCGACACCCCTCCCTTTCCATGTACGCCAGTAGCAGGTTTTTTTGAAATATCCATAGTAATAAACTACTTTATTGATCGTTTAAATAGATCAATAATTCATTTTTAATTAGTTTAATCTATTGGATGGGGCGACTGTGATAAGCAAGGATGACGCGGATATCAAACGTAAAGCTTGGCTGTGCGTATTTATCGGCTGCGGGATATTTTGGTTGGCCGTCGCCGTCGTGATTTATTGGCTGTTTATTTAGGAAATAGAGTGATGGAAAAAAAACGCGTAAAGCGCACAGGGGGCGACCGGGGTCAGAGTCCGGCCAAAATCCCCCCTTCCTGGCAGTTGACGAGAGAACAACGGGATTTCATTAACGACCTCTGGCAGGACGATGCCAGGGAGCCAGGGCCGGAACACTCGCTTCCTCCTGAGGTTAACGAATAACCTGATTGCGCCCGGCCAACATGCCAAACAGCATTTGCAACAGTGTCAGGCACAGCAGAACCATCAGTGGCAATCGCCAGCCCTGAGTCAGATCGTGTAACAAACCGAACAGTGTGGGTCCCAGCGCCGCCAACAGATAGCCGACCGATTGCGCCATGCCCGACAACTGCGTGGCCTGATGATGATGGCTGCTGCGCAGGCCAAAGAAGGACAGCGCCAGCACCAAAGAACTCCCCGCCCCCAGCCCGGCAAAAATCAACCACACCAAAGAGTAACCCGGCAGCAGCAGCAGACCGGCGACGCCGATAAAAATCAGCAGAGAACTGCATAGCGCGATGGCGCGCTGATCGCGGGCGCGCGGCAGAATAAACACCATGACAAAGTTGGCGGCGATCGCTACCACCTGGTAAATAAACAGCTCAAAACCGGCCTGTTGCGGCGACGTGCCATGGCTGGCGGCGAAGGCGCTGAACCAGCCGATAATGGTGTAAAAGGTTATGGACTGTAAGCCCATAAACAATGCCACTTGCCACCCGAGTGCACTGCGCCACGGAGAGCGGGCCGATACCGGCTGAGTTTGCAATGCGTGACTGGCTGTCAAGGCGGGTGAGCGGCGCAGTTGCGGCAACCAGACAATCAGCGCCAATAGCGCTGGCAGGCTCCAGCACAGCAGGGAAAAACGCCAGCCGAGATTGTTCAACGCTGCCAGCGGCACGGCCAGCCCTGAGGCGGTTGCGGCTACCAGTGACATGACTGCCGCATAGGCGGCAATCATGGCGGCGGCTCGGCTCGGGAAGTCGCGTTTCACCAGCGTGGGAAGTACCACGTTGGCAAAGGCGATGGCCGCACCGATCAAAATACTGCCCAACCACAACATGCCGGTTTGCGGCATCGAGCGCAGCACAATACCAATCACCAGCAACAGCAATGCCATGCCCAGCGTACGCTCAATGCCGATGCGCTTCGCCAGACCGGGCGTGACCGGCGACAGCACGGCAAACAGGATTAGCGGCAGTGAATTAAGCAGGCCAGCCGAGGTGGCGGAAAGCATCAATTGCTGCTGGATTTGTTCCAGCAGCGGGCCCACGCTGGTTAATGCGGCGCGCAAGTTGGCAGCGACCAGCATAATGCCGGCAACCAGTAACAAGGGGTGACGTAAACGGCTGCGCTTTGTTGCGGCAGACGTGGGGGTTACAGCGGATTGGGGCATCAGTTCCTCGCACCAGGGCATGCAGTCAATCAATTCTGCACGGCATGATGCGTTGATTGACGTTAACGCTTACGTACCGGCAGGGGCCGATATCTGCGCGCAAGTGTAGGGAAGAACCCCTGGCCTGACAAGGGGCCGATTCAGCAGTGCGCAAGCCTTTCCCCTGCCGCAAGCGGCACGCAGAATACGCATAATTACGATTATGTGATCCCGATCACCCGGTGAACTAAAAGTCGGCCAACCTGGTCGTCGCGTGGACGCTTTCGTTCTGCGCATTGCGGCAGACTTCTCACCCCGGCTACCGCGCTCGCCCTGACATTTCATTTTGCCTTTCGCTGCGGCAATTAATTTTCACTTCATTTCGATTCGAAAGGTTTTTAGCCACTTTTTCTGCTAAAACAGCGCTGTAACCGCGATCACAATTTCATTACTTTCGCTTTGCTGTAATGCCTGCGCAGTAGAGCGAAAGCCATCTTCTCCCCGGCCTGGCCGGAAACCTGAGGACCGCAGCTCATGCCAGTGAATACCGCAAAGCGCCGTGAACACATTATCGATCTGTTATGCGAACACGGCAGCGTTCGTGTGGAGCAGCTCAGCAAACAGTTTGCAGTATCCACGGTGACGATCCGCAACGATCTGCGCTTTCTGGAACGAAAAGGGTGTGCGCTACGGGCCTATGGCGGCGCAATGCTCAATCAGCAATTTGCCTTCGATCGTCCACTGCATGACAAAGGACGGTTGAACCGCGATGTGAAGTCGCAGATCGCAAGCGTAGCGGCAAGCTATGTGCGTGATGGCGACGCGCTGATCCTCGATTCCGGTTCCACCACCACCCAGATAGTGCCGTTCCTGAAAGGACGACGCGATCTGGTGGTGATGACCAATGCGCTGAACATTGCCTATGAGCTTTCCGGTAATGATGGGGTGGAGGTGATGGTGTTGGGCGGCAGCGTGCGCCGTAATTCTTACTCGCTCTACGGTCCGGCTGCCGAGCAGCAATTGCGCCAGTACCGTTTCGACAAACTGTTTTTGGGCGTCGACGGTTTCGATCTGGTTGCCGGTATCACCACGCCTCACCCTGGAGAGGCACACCTCAACCGCGTGATGTGCGAGGTGGCGCGCGAGATTATCGCCGTGGCGGATGCCAGCAAGTTTGGTCGCAAGAGCTTTTGCATGATTCGCGAAGCCGGACAAATTCATCGGCTGATTACCGACAGCCTTCTTCCGGACGATTACGAGCGGGCGTTAACCGAGTTGGGCGTGGAGGTAGTCATCGCCGATCGGTAGTACGGCGCCTGCATGGGGGATTCATGCAGCAGTTGTTACAGCTTGTTGAGCAGCACAAGGCCGGTAAACCGGTCGGGATCTTTTCCGTTTGTTCCGCTCACCCCTGGGTGCTGAAAGCGGCCCTGCGGCAGGCCAAAACGCGCGGCACGCCGGTACTGGTCGAGGCCACCTCGAATCAGGTTAATCAATTTGGCGGCTACACCGGCCAGACGGCGGAACAATTCCGCGACGCCCTGTGGCAATTGGCGGACGAGGAAGGGTTGGCACGCGATCGTTTGTGGCTGGGAGGCGATCATCTCGGCCCCAACGCCTGGCAGGATCGGCCGGCAGAAGAAGCGATGCAGTTGGCGGAAACGCTGATCGACGATTATGTTCGCGCCGGTTTTCGCAAAATCCACCTCGATTGCTCCATGTCCTGCGCTGGCGATCCTTTCCCTTTAAATGATGAAACCGTCGCTGCCCGTGCGGCACGTTTGTGCGCCATTGCTGAACGCGCCTGGCAGCAAAGCGGCGGTGAGCCGCCGGTGTATGTGATAGGTACCGAAGTGCCGGTGCCGGGCGGCGCGCAAGAGGCGTTGGAAGGCATGCAGGTCACCACGCCACAGGCGGTGCAGCAAACGCTTGAAATCCATCGCCTGGCCTGGCAGCAAGCCGAACTGGTCGATGCCTGGACGCGAACCATTGCGCTGGTGGTGCAGCCGGGCGTTGAGTTTGATCATCACAGCGTGGAGCACTATCAACCGCAACGGGCCCATGAACTGAGCCGCTTTATCGAACGGCAGCCGGGCATGGTGTACGAGGCGCACTCGACGGATTACCAACCGCCGCAGGCCTATCGACAGCTGGTGGGCGATCATTTTGCCATCCTGAAAGTCGGCCCGGCACTGACTTTCGCACTGCGCGAAGCGCTGTTCGCACTGGATCACATTGAACGTGAATGGCTTGGCGAGCACCAATCGGCGCAGCTGTGCGCCACGCTGGAGCAGGTCATGCGCGAACAGCCACAGCAGTGGAGCCGTTACTACCATGGCAACCCTCATCAGCAGTATCTCGATCGTCACTACAGCCTGAGTGACCGGGTACGTTATTACTGGCCGCAACCACAGGTGCAGCAGGCGGTAGATAGCCTGATCGACAACTTGCGCCGCCATCCGGTGCCGCTAGCGCTGTTGAGCCAGTATCTGCCAGACCAGGCGCGCGCGCTGAATGCCGGGGAACTGAGCAACGACCCGCAGGATTGGGTAATGCATAAGGTGACGCAGGTGCTCGACGACTACCATGCCGCCTGTTATCCGGAGGTGCGTTGAAATGCCGAATATCTTGATGACTCGTATCGATAACCGACTGGTGCACGGCCAAGTCGGCGTTACTTGGACCAATACCTTGGGCGCCAATCTAGTGGTGGTGGCCAACGATGAAGCGGCAGCCGATCCTGTGCAGCAGAACCTGATGGATATGGTGGTGGCGGAAGGGGTGCAGACGCGCTACTTCACGCTGCAGAAAACCATCGACGTGATCCACAAGGCGGCGGATCGACAGAAGATCTTTTTGGTATGCAAAACGCCGCAGGATGTTTTGCGGCTGGTGCAGGGCGGGGTGCCGATCCGCTTCGTGAACGTCGGCAACATGCATTTTGCCGAGGGGAAGCGGCAGGTGCATAAAACGGTCTCGCTGGATGAGTGCGACGTCGCCGCTTTTCGCGAACTGGCGGCGCTTGGCGTTGAATGCGAGGTACGCCGGGTGCCGGATGAAGCGGGTGAGGCGGTCGGCAAGCTGCTGTTCTGAGTTCGGGGGAAATCATGTTAACTGATGCGTTATTGATTGCACTGTTGGCCGGGCTGGCGGGGGTCGATCTGTTTGACGGCCTGACCCACTTTCATCGCCCGGTGGTGCTGGGGCCGCTGGTCGGCCTGATTTTGGGGGATGTGTACACAGGTCTGCTGGTGGGCGGTACGCTGGAATTGGTATGGATGGGCATGGTGCCGCTGGCGGGCGCCCAGCCGCCGAACGTGGTGATTGGCGGGGTGATCGGCACGGCGTTTGCCATCCTGACAAAGGCCGATCCCAAGGTGGCGATCGGCGTGGCCGTGCCGTTTTCTATCGCGGTGCAGGGCTGTATTACGCTGCTGTTTACCCTGTTTTCACCGATGATGCACCGCTGCGATCGGATGGTGAAAGAGCTGAACTGGCGCGGTATCGAACGGGTGAATTATCTCGGTATAAGCATCCTGTTCGCGTTCTATTTTGTCGTGGCTTTTTTGCCGATTTATTTCGGTGCCGATGCGGCCAGCGCCATGGTGCAAAAAGCACCGACCTGGCTGCTGGACGGCTTGGCAGTGGCGGGTGGCATGATGCCGGCGATCGGTTTCTCGCTGTTGATGAAAGTGATGATGAAAAAAACCTACGTGGCTTATTTCATCCTCGGCTTTATTTCCGTCACCTTCCTGAAACTGCCGATCCTGGCGGTGGCGCTGGGGGCACTGGCGATCGCACTGATCGATTTCTTTAACAGCCAAAGATCCGGGGCGGACACGCCCAAACCGTCCGTACAACAGGAGGATGCTGAAGATGGCATTTAATGATTCCGACGATCTGCTGGCGCAAAAAGCGGAACAGCGTATGGCGCAGGCCCTGGCGACCAGTCAGGTAGACCAGGACGATTATGTCGACAGCGAGCCGGCAGAGGCGCTGACCCGTGGCGATATCAACCGCATGGCATGGCGTTCCTTACTGCTGCAGGCATCGTTCAACTACGAACGTATGCAGGCCGGTGGCTGGCTTTATCAGTTAATTCCAGGATTACGCAAGATCCATCGCAATCCGCAGGATCTGGCCAATTCGATGAAGATGCACATGGAGTTTATCAACGTGCACCCGTTCGACGTCACCTTCCTGTCCGGGCTGGTGCTGGCGATGGAACAGAACAAGGAGAAGATTTCTACCATTCGTGCGGTAAAAGTGGCGCTGATGGGGCCGCTGGGCGGCATTGGCGACGCGCTGTTCTGGCTGACGCTACTGCCGATCTGCGCCGGGATCGGCGCCTCGTTGGCGCTGGAAGGCAGCCTGTTCGGGCCGATCGTCTTCCTGCTGCTGTTTAACGTTTTTCACTTCGGCTTGCGGTTCGGGCTGGCGCATTATGGCTATCAGGCCGGCACCAGCGCCTTGGCGCTGCTGAAAACCCATACCCGCCGAATATCACACGCCGCCTCGATTGTCGGCATGACGGTGATCGGCGCGCTGGTGGCTTCCTATGTCCATCTTTCCACCCCGTTGGTGATGCATGCCGGCAAGGCCAGAGTGGCGTTGCAGACCGACGTGCTGGACAAACTGATGCCCAATCTGTTGCCGCTGTGCTTTACGCTGCTGATTTTCTTCCTGATGAAGCGAGGGTTCTCGCCGGTGAAGCTGATTGGCGTGACGGTGGTGATTGGCGTCGTGGGCAAATTTATCGGTTTATTGTGAGGAAAGGGCGATGCCAGGCATTGTGATTACCGGCCACGGCAGCTTTGCCAGTGGCCTGCTGCAGGCGGTAGAACAGGTGGTGGGGCCGCAGCAAAATTGCGTCGCGGTCAATTTCCCGGAGCAGATGAGCACCGCTCAGTTAAGGGGCGCCCTTAATGCGGCGCTAACCGAAGTGGCGCAGGCGGACGGCGTGGTGTTTCTCACCGATATGCTCGGCGGATCGCCGTTCCGCTGCGCCAGCGAACTGGCGGACGAGCGCGGTGATTGCGAAGTGCTGACCGGGGTAAATATGCAGCTGGCAGCGGAAATGATGCTGGAACGCGATGGGCTAAGCCTGGATGAGTTTCGCGAAGTGGCGTTGGCGTGCGGCAAACGTGGGCTGACCAGCCTGTGGCACGAAAGGCGTCGGGTGAAATGCGAGGACGTTCAGGCCGATGGCATCTGAGTAAAGCCGGGCGCAACCGTACAGGCTGCGCCCGAGCACTTAGCCGGCAACCGGCAATGGGCTGAGTGCCATGCGTGCCGGTTGGCTTTCTTCCGCGCGGCTAAAGCGCCAGCAGCTCTGATGATACTTCGCCACGCTGTTGCGGTGCGCCACGCTAACCAGCGTCACATCCGGCAATTCATCCACCAACAGGCAGTACATCAGTTGCTCGGTTTCGTCGTCCAGCGCGCTGGTGGCTTCGTCGAGGAACAAAATGTCCGGGCGGGTCAGAATCGCACGGGCGAAGGCTAATCTCTGCTGTTCACCTGGAGACAGGCGTTGGCTCCAGTTGGCGCTGGTATCCAGCCTGCGCTGAAGGTGTTTAAGGCGGCAGTTATCCAGGGCTTTCAGCAGCTGTTCATCGCTGTACTCGGCGGCAAGATGCGGATAGCTGAGCGCCTCTCGCAGCGTACCGATCGGAATATAACTGCGTTGCGGCAGGAATAACGTACTGCTGGCGGCGTCGAGCCCAATCGCACCGGAACCATACGGCCAGATACCGGCAATGGCGCGCAACAGGGTTGATTTACCGCAGCCTGATGGGCCAACGATCAGCACCCGATCGCCACGTTTGAGCGTCATTGAGGTCGGCTCCATTAACCGTTGACCGTCCGGCAATTGCAGGCTGAGGCGGTCAAGGACCATCGGCTGTTCATTCTCCGGCTGCAATTGTATGCCGCGCTGTTGATGGTGTACCTGATCCACGGCGGCGTTAAAACCGGCCAGACGGTTAACGCAGGCTTTCCAGGTGGCCAGATCGGTAAAGGCATCGATAAACCAGGACAGAGCGCCCTGTACTTGCCCAAAAGCGGAGGCTATCTGCATCATTCCGCCCATTTGGATGGCGCCGGAAAAATAGCGTGGGGCTGCCACCAGTAGCGGAAAGACAATGGCGAATTGGCTGTAGAAATTGGAGGCAATATTGAGCCGCCGGGTGATGCGCATGATCGACCACCAGTTGGCACGGATGGCTTCAAAGCGCCCGCCCAACTGCTGTGCTTCATGCGGCTCGCCGTGATACAGCGCGATGGCATCATTATTTTCGCGGATGCGGATCAGCCCAAAACGAAAGTTCGCTTCATAGCGCTCCTGATTAAAACCCAGTTGTACCAAGGGTTTGCCGACCCACCAAATCAGCAGTGATCCCAGTCCGGCGTACAGCAGAGCGAACCACACCATATAGCCGGGTAGGGTAATAGCGTGCTGGCTGATGACAAAGGTAATAGGGCCACTGACATGCCACAGGATGGCGATAAAAGAAAACAGCGTCACCAGGCTGGACAGTAACCCCAACGAAAGCGACAGCGTGTATTGGGTCAGCACGTTGAGATCCTCGGCGATACGCTGGTCCGGGTTATCGACGATTTGCTGCTGTTCGGTATGGTAATACGCCTGATGCGCCAGCCATTTACCCATGAATTTTTCGGTCATCCAGCGCCGCCAGTGCATCTGCAGGCCCTGTGTCAGGTAAATTTTAAACACCGCCAATACGATGAAAATCAGCGCCAGATAGGTAAAGCGCCACAGCTGCGCCTTGAATACCGGGTAATTTTTATTTTGCAGCGCGTCGTAAAACACCTGGTTCCACTGGTTGATCAGCACGCTGATGTACACCAACCCCAGTGACAAGGCGATGATGGCGATCAGCATCGCCCAGGCCCGCAGTTTCTCCTCCGAGACCCAGAAGGGTTTAATCAGTTGCCAGACGGCGTGTTTGGGTGTGGGGATAGCGTTCATGGACTCTCGCAGGTTTAATCTTTTTTTCAGCATGGGCCGGGGACAGGTAACAAACAAACGTTGACTGTAAGCAGTTTTAACGCCGCTAACCGTTTGAAATATCGCGGCTGAATCGTCAGGGGTGATGCGGTGGCGGTTGGCGGTTATACTGGCGCCGAAATTTGGCTCGTTTACTGCGGAAAGGATAAGTGATGAAGGCGTGGGTTCCCCTGCTGTTGGCCTATGGTGCGCTTGCCTGCGACCAGGCGATGGCGCAGATTGACGAGCCGGATATTGATGCCGATTGTCACAAGGTCGCAAGCTATGCCGAGTTGGGCAAAAACGCTTATCAGCGTGGCGATTACCCGCGAGCTGCGGATATTTTCCGCGATCAGGCCGCCTGGAGTGAGTTCTGCGGTTTGGATAGCCAGGCAACGGCCACTGCTTATAACAACGTAGCGCTGGCATTGATGCATGCCGGCGAGCTGCTTAAGGCGCGAGCCTATTTAGAATTGGCACCACAAGACAGCAAGTCGCAACATAATCTCAAGCTGTTGCAGGAGCGGCTGGAGAAACGAACGCCGCCGATCGGGCCGGGCGGAGTCTATTGGCAATATGCCGGGCGCGGCGTCTGGAGCGAGGTTGAGGTCAAGCCGCAAGATGGCCGCTGGCTGATCGTTTACTCTGGCTATTACATGCCGCAGATGGGCTTGTATTACGGGCCGAATATGGGGGAGTTCACTCAGACGTTGCCGATAGAGCACGGCAAAGCAGTATACCGTCAGCGGGAACCGGAAGATGTGATGGCGTGCGATGTGGCGATGCAGTTCGGTAGCGATGGTCTGGACATGCACACCGAGGGGGATTGTGGGTTCGGTTTTAACGTGCGTGCGGAAGGGCACTTTATACGGGTTGAATAATCAGCTCCGGGCATCCAATACTTTGAACACCCGGCAGCCGTAACAGGTATTAGGCCCAGGTAGCGGCGCCGCTCAATAACTCTTTCCAGGCCTCAACGTTGCCCAGATAGTTGCCCGCCGGGATCTGGCGCAGCTGGCCTTCGCTGTCTTGCAGAGCGAAAGTTGGGAACCCCTGGCCCTGAACCTTGGCAAGCAATGCCCGGCTTTGCGCGATGTGCTGCGCGGTTGGCGCACCGGTGTTAAACCGCATTTCGGCGATAAACGGAGCAGAGGGCAAGCCCAGCTCTTTTGCCAGCGCTTCCAGCACCGGCGTGTCGGCGATACGGCGACCTTCCTGGTAATGTGCTTCCTGAATGCGGTGCAGCATATCCAGCCCGCGTCCCGCCAGCGCTTGCGCTGCCAGTATGGCGGTAATCGGCGGCTCCGAGTCCATCACAGCGGTGGTATCACGCAACAATCCATTGAAATAAGCTTCGCCAAAGGGTTGGCCGGTTAACTCCGCAATGCGCTTGTCATGCGGGATCACATAATTGCGCCATTCATCCGTGATTTGGCGGCGGTTGTTGCCGGTCATCATACCGCCGGCGTGCAGGGCGATGGTTAGCCCTGGAATAGTTTTGGCCGCCTTCACCAGCGGGGCTGCGCCATAGCACCAGCCACACAGCGGATCGAAAATGTAGTGCAGAGTCGTACCGGTCATATCTTTTCCTCGTTATACCCGCCGCCTTTGCGGCGGCCGGGTAGCAGTAACGCCTTGGCCTGGGTGTTTCGGCGTGCTTATTGCGGCCACTTCATTTCGCCTTTCAGCACTTTGGCGCTCAGTTCCAGGCTGGATTCGTCTTTCAGATCCGGGTAATGCTTTTTCATTGCCGCCACCAGTGCCGCAGAATCTTTGGCTTTTGGTAGTTCAGCCTCCAGCGTGGTCAGGTAGTTCTGGGTAAAGGTGACAGACTTCAGCGTCTGGTCTGCGCCCGGCAGGAAATGGCCAGGGACCACGACTTCCGGTTTCAACGCTTTGATGCCTTCCAGCGTTTGCTGCCAGTGTGCGCGGGATTCAACGGTTTGGTTATCGGCAATCCACGGATGGATATTGTCGCCGGCTACCGGCACACCGCCCACGACCGCTTTCAGCGCTGGGATCCACACGTAGGTGCGTTCCGGCGTCGGGCCGGTCAGGCCTTTCACTTCCACTTTCTGGCCGTCTACGGTGAAGCTGTCACCCTGCAACGCCTGAGGCACCACCACCGCTTTCGGCGCGTTGTCCTTCAAGATTGGGCCCCAGTACGCCACTTTGCCGTCTTTGGTGGCATTGATTTCTTCGATGGTACCCGGTGACGCGATGATTTTAGCCTCAGGGAACGCGGCTTTAATGACGTCCAGACCAAAATAGAAATCCGGATCTGAATGGCTGATGTATACGGTGGTCAGCTTCTTGCCGGTCGCCTTGATCTTTTTCACCAGGGCTTCCGCGTCGTTACGCTGGAACTGGGCGTCGATCAGTGCGACTTCGTGTTTGCCGCTGATGATTTCGGAAGACACCGGGAACACGCTTTTCTCACCTGGGTTATACACTTCCATCGTCAGGGTGTTGGCGGCGGTAGCGAAGGTGCTTACTGTGGCGATGCCGGCAAAGGCCAGGGTCAACAATGATTTCTTAAACATGGGTAGAGGTCCTTGGGATGCGATTAATGTTGTATAGATGTTAGGTTGCATAAAGCGATAGAAAAACCGGATAATGAGCAACTATTCATTGCGTAAATCGGACGAATCATGGATCGCATTACCGCTGCTGAGGTTTTTATCACCATCGTCGACCGTGGCAGCATGATTGCCGCCGCGGAAACGTTGGAAATGTCGCGGGCGATGGTGACGCGTTATCTGGCTCAAATGGAGCAATGGGCCGGCGCGCGTTTACTGCATCGCACTACTCGTAAGCTTAGTCTGACTGACGCCGGTGAGCGCACGCTGGAACGCTGTCGACAGATGCTGGCGCTGGCGGGCGAAATCGATTTGGTCGAAGGGGAGCAGAGTGACGAGCTGCGTGGCCTGTTACGCATTACCTGTTCACAATCGCTGGGCCAGACGGCGCTGGTGGGCGCGGTGGCGCAATACCTGAAACGCCATCCGCAGGTTGCAGTGGATCTGCAAATGAACAATCGCACGGTAAATCTGGTGGAGGAGCGTATCGATCTGGCGTTACGCATCACTAACGAATTGGATCCCAATCTCATCGCCCGGCCATTATCCTCCTGTGCTTCCGTGGTCTGCGCTTCCCCGGCCTATCTGGCGGCACACGGCACGCCGCGTCATCCGCAGGATTTGGCGCTGCATAACTGCCTGACTTATTCCTACTTCGGTAAAAGCCTGTGGCATTTTGACCTTCAGGGCGTGAAGTCGGCAGTCGCGGTCAGCGGCAACCTGAGCGCCAACGAATCGGTGGTGTTGATGGCGGGCACGGTACAAGGCGCGGGTATTTCCATGCAGCCTTACTATTCTGCAGCCCCTTTACTGGCCAGTGGCGAACTGATTGAGCTGATGCCGGATTACCGGCCCCAGTCGATGGGGATCTACGGTATCTATACCTCACGCCGCCAGATGCCAGCGACATTACGCACCATGTTGGACTTTTTGGTGGAGTGGTTTGCCCACGATCCGGATTGGCAGGCGACGCTGCGCTGATAGCGTTAACACACGGGTAACATTTTTACACATTTTTCATCATCAGCGCATTCAAACAGTTAGCGAGCCAGGCATGGCTTTTTGTGCGCAGCGGCCGTTTTGCCACTGGTTTTTACGCGGGATTGCGTGCTATTTCTGTAACGAGAAAAGCGTGAATAAGACTTAATAATTATAGGGTTAAGCAGTTAACCCCGCTCTTTGAACACCCTCTCTGACCCTTTTTCGCGGGCAGCCTGTCGGGCTGCCCGTCAATTTTATGTGTTTTTACCGGCCCCGAGTGCCTGACACCGGGGCTTTGTTGACTGGGAGCTTTCCGCATGCCTGTTTCTCTGCTCGCACTGGCATTAAGTGCATTCGCTATTGGCACCACCGAGTTTGTGATCATGGGGTTGCTGCCTGAAGTGGCGGGAGATCTGCAGGTCTCCATTCCTTCTGCCGGCTGGCTGATCAGCGGCTATGCCCTTGGCGTGGCTATCGGTGCACCCATCATGGCCTTGCTGACCGCGAAGCTGCCGCGCAAAAAAACGCTGTTGCTGCTGATGGTGATTTTCATCTTCGGCAATATTATGTGCGCCCTGGGGTACAGCTATGACTTCCTGATGCTGGCGCGCATTATCACCGCCTTGTGCCACGGCGCCTTCTTCGGTATTGGCGCGGTGGTTGCGGCCAATCTGGTGCCGCCAAACCGCCGGGCTTCAGCCGTGGCATTGATGTTCACCGGCCTGACGCTGGCCAACGTGCTCGGCGTGCCGCTGGGTACCGCACTGGGTCAGGCGCTGGGTTGGCGTTCGACGTTCTGGGCGGTGGCGGTCATTGGCGTACTCTCTCTGTTGGCGCTGTACAACAAGCTGCCCAGCGTGAAGGACGAGGCCCCGACGGATCTGAAAAAAGAGCTGGCGGCGTTGCGCGGCGGCGGTATTTGGCTGTCATTGTTGATGACCGTGGCCTTTGCCGCATCGATGTTCGCGCTGTTTACTTATATTGCCCCGTTACTGACCGAGGTGACGGGTGTTTCTTCCCATGGCGTCAGTTGGACGCTATTGCTGATGGGGGTTGGTCTGACGCTGGGCAACATCCTGGGTGGACGTTTGGCGGACTGGCGCTTGCCGTTGACGCTGACCTGTACGTTCCTGGTGATCGCCTGCTTTGCGGCATTGTTCAGTTGGACCAGCCATTCGATGGTACCGGCTGAAATTACCCTGTTCCTGTGGGCCGCTGCGGCGTTCGCCGCCGTACCGGCGCTGCAAATCAACGTGGTGACCTACGGTAAAAAGGCTCCCAATCTGGTGTCCACGCTGAACATCGCCGCGTTCAACGTCGGTAATGCGATTGGTGCCTGGGTCGGCGGTGTCGTGATAGCGCAGGGGTTGGGCTTGACCAGCGTACCGCTGGCCGCTGCGGGGATCGCGTTGCTGGGTCTGGTACTGTGTCTGGTGACGTTCAGCCGCGCCAAGCGCCCGGCTAGCGCGTAATCACGGCGGCCAGACGGGCGGGCAGCGTTTGTGCCTGTTGCTGCAAATGTTGAGTAAAGGCCGTGACCAGCGCCGACGACGGGCGGTGCAGCGGCCGGATCAGGCTAACGGTAAAGGGCACGTCAACGCTGAATGGCCGTATATGTATACCGTTGTTGGCGTAGTCCAACGCCGTTAGCGGATTGACTATCGATACCCCCACGCCGGCTTTGACCATGGCGCAGACCGACGCTGCGCTGTGGGTTTCCATCACCAGCCGGCGATTAACCCCTTCCTCACTGAACAGCGAATCCAGCAGTTGGCGATAGCTGTCGGTGTTCGACAGGCTGATAAAGTTTTGTCCGGCAAAATCCTGCGGCGTCAGCCGCTTTTTCGCCAGCAGCGGATGCCCGGCCGGCAAGACACACACTTCGTTCAGCGTCATCAAGGTCATTCGCTCGGTGCCCGCCGGAGTCAGGGTATTTTCCGTCAGGCCCAAATCGTGGCGCTGCGCCGATAACCACTCTTCCAGCAACGGTGATTCCTGCGGTATCACGCTGAAGCTGACCTCCGGATAGCGATCGATAAAGGGTTTGCACACCGCCGGCAGCAGCGATTGTGAAAATACCGGCAGGCAGGCAATCGAAAGCTGCGCCTGCTGGAACTGGCGGATACCGGCGGCGGCATTGACGATGCGATCAAGGCCGTAATAGGAACGTTGCACCTCTTCCAACAGCCTCAGGCCCTGTACCGTGGGGGATAACCGCCCGCGCACCCGTTCGAACAACTGCAGTTGGATCAGTTTCTCGAAGCGCGCCAACTCGCGGCTGACGGTGGGTTGCGAGGTTTGCAGCAGCGCGGCGGCTTCGGTCAGATTGCCGGTCGTCATCACCGCATAGAAGATTTCAATCTGGCGCAGGGTTATCGCGTGCATCGGCTGATTCCATCATGAACAAAGCCATATCATAAATGAATAGACTCTGGCTAAATAGATATTTTCCACCCGAGAAAGAGTGCGGCAATATTGAGTGCATACCATTTTCGAACCGGGAACATCACTATGCCACGCGCTTTGCACGACACTTCTACCGCTCTTAACGCCGCTAACCTATTGGCGTTGCCTGAGCGCTTTGGTTGCCCTGTGTGGGCCTATGACGCAGCGATTATCAGCGAGCGCATCAGCCAATTGCGGCATTTTGACGTGATCCGTTTTGCCCAGAAGGCCTGCTCGAATATTCATATTTTGCGCCTGATGCGTGAGCAGGGCGTCAAGGTGGACTCGGTGTCGTTAGGCGAGATTGAGCGTGCATTGCAGGCCGGTTTTCAGCCGGGTGGCGAACCAAGCGAAATCGTGTTTACCGCCGATGTGCTCGATCACGCGACTCTGGCTCGCGTCAGCGAATTGAAAATCCCGGTCAACGTCGGTTCGATCGACATGCTGGAACAGCTGGGGCAGGTCTCTGCCGGGCATCCGGTGTGGCTGCGCATCAATCCAGGTTTCGGTCACGGCCATAGCCAGAAAACCAACACCGGCGGTGAGAACAGCAAGCACGGTATTTGGTATGCCGACTTACCGCAGGCGGTGGAAAAAATTCAGCAATACGGTCTGACGCTGATTGGTGTGCATATGCATATAGGGTCGGGGGTGGACTACCAGCATCTGGAGCGCGTGTGTGACGCCATGGTGCAACAGGTGATCGACCTCGGCCAGGACATCAGTGCGATTTCTGCCGGAGGCGGCCTGTCGATCCCTTATCAGTACGGCGAAGAGGCGATTGATACCGAACACTATTTTGGCCTGTGGAACAGCGCCCGCGAGCGTATTGCCGCACATTTGGGTCATCCGGTGAAGCTGGAGATCGAACCGGGTCGTTTCCTGATGGCGGAAGCCGGTGTGCTGGTCGCCGAGGTACGGGCAGTGAAAGACATGGGCAGCCGGCACTTTGTGCTGGTGGATGCCGGTTTTAATGATTTGATGCGTCCGGCAATGTACGGCAGCTATCACCACATATCCCTGCTGCCGGCCGACGGTCGTGATACCGCACACCAGCCACTGCGTGAAACCGTGATTGCCGGACCGCTGTGTGAATCCGGAGACGTCTTTACTCAGCAGGCCGGTGGCGGTATTGAAACCCGCGAGCTGCCGCCGGTGCAGGTTGGCGATTATCTGGTGTTCCATGACACCGGTGCTTATGGCGCGTCTATGTCTTCAAACTACAATAGCCGCCCGCTGCTGCCGGAAGTGCTGTTTGAGAACGGCGAACCGCGCCTGATCCGTCGTCGCCAGACCATCGAAGAGCTGATTGCGCTGGAACTGATCTGATGCTTTTGGGCGCAGTTTGCTGCGCCCATTTTACAGCGTCATCCGTCGATGCTGGCCGTTCGGGAGCTGAACTTCCAGCGACAGCGTTCCCCCCATGGCTTCGATATAGCGTTTGAGTGAAGAGAGTTTAATTTCGCTGCCGCGTTTTTCCAGGTTGGCGACCGAAGGTTGGCTGATACCAAGCCGCTTGGCCAGTTCCACCTGAGACACCGCCAGTTCTTCCCGAAGCATTGCCAGCCGCAGTTCAAAAATTTCTTTGTCCGCTTTCTGTTGCGCAGCTTCAACTACGGTGGGATCGAGTCTGTCGATCAGATCTGATAAGGGTTTGGCCATTTACGTTACCTCTGGGTTGCCAAGTAATGTGAAAACTCTCTGACGGCGATCGGCAACATTTGTTGATAGAAGCGTTTATTACCGGTTTTATCGCCACCGCAAAGCAGGACCGCTTGTCGTTGCGGATCGAAGGCGAAGAAAATCCGAAACGGCCGACCGCGATGCTGAATACGTAACTCTTTCAGATGCTGTATTTGGTTTTTGTGATTCAGCGTGTCGGCATGAGGACGCGCCAACAAGGGGCCGAATTCCTGCAGTTTGAATATTCCTACCAGCACGCTTTTTTGTTGATCGCTGTTTAATGATAAAAACCAGTTGTCGAATCGTTCGACGGTCACGATCTGCCACATGTCAAACTCCGAATATAGCTTTTAAGCTATATAGTGTAAAGATTATTGTCTTGACAATATGCGGATTGGTGGCAGGGAAGGGAAATTGGCGTTGAAGAAATACGGCGCTGTACGCAATCTGCGACAGCGCCCGGAGGGATCAGTCGGCGTAAGGCCCGGGGAGCACCGATTCACGCAGCCGCAGTTCGCCGGTGAACGGGGTGAGTGGCTGTGTGTCTTCCCCATTGATCAGGCGAAAAGCCTGGCTGATGGCGGCTTCGATCATTACGTCGATCGGCAGATACACGGTAGATAGTGCGGGTTGCAAATAGGCGGCGCTGGGCTCGTCGTCAAAGCCGAACAGTGAGACATCCTGCGGCAGGCGTTTGCCCGCATCGTGCAGCGCCTTCATCGCGCCGACCGCCATGTCGTCGTTGCAGGCGAACAGCGCGCTGAAATCGATATGCTCGGCCAGCAAACGCCGGGTGCCCTGATATCCGCTTTGCACGCTGCTGTCACCGTAGGCCACGCGGGCTTCGTTGAAGGCAATATGGTGCTGCTCTAACGCTTGTTGATAACCTGCCAGCCGCGCCTGTGCTGTTGGCGTGGCGATGGGGCCGGTAATGCAGGCGATCTCGCGATGCCCCTGCCGAATCAGATAATCCACCGCATGGAAGGCCGCCTTTTGCTGTTCGAAGAACACGCAGCGTGCGCGCGCCTGTGGCAGATCCCGATTGATCACCATGATCGGCACCGGCAGGCTGTCCAGCAGCTTCATCAGCGCAGTTTCTGACATGAAACGGGTATACAGGATGATGGCATCACAGCGGCGATCCGCCAGCAGCTGTACCGCCTGCAGTTCATCTTCCGGCGTGTCGTGGCCGTCGGTCACAATCAGATGTTTGCCGCTGGCCTCGATCAGCTTGGCTGCGCGACGAAGCAGGCGTCCGAAGTAGGGGCCGTCGAAATTGGACACTACCAGGCCAATGCTGTTGGAGCTTTTGTTTGCCAGCGATTGGGCGAGGAAGTTCGGGCGGTAACCCAAATCGTCCATGGCCTTGAACACCGCATCGCGGGTGCTCTTTTTCACCTGGCCGGTGCCATTTAACACGCGTGAAACCGTGGCTTTGGATACCCCCGCGCGAATGGAAACATCCAACATGGTGATCATCAGTGGCTTACCTCTTTCAACATCCGCTGTGGCAAATATCGCTCAGTCTAGCATAGGCTTACCCCTTGGCTGCGTGGGATTTTTCCGCCGGGATTGTGTTGTGGCGCAACGTCCGTAGACTGATGCCAGACAATGGGAAAAGAGAGAAGAGATGACTGAGATTAAGCTTCTGGCGGATTATCCACAGCATCGCGGTCAGGTGATTGATTGGCTGTGGCAGGCGTTTGGCAGCGAAAACAGCCGGGCATTTTTCGCCAGCGTGGTGGACAGCGGGCTGTGCGGAGCCGATTTGCCCATTACTTTTATCGCCCTGCAGGACGATAAAGTGGTTGGCACCGTCGGCTTATGGCGCTGCGACTTGATCAGCCGGCAGGATCTGACGCCCTGGCTGGCGGCGCTGTATGTCGACGAAAGCCAGCGCGGCAGCGGTCTGGGGCTGCGGTTGCAGCAGCATGTGCAAGACTACGCCCGACGCACCGGCTTCAGTGAGCTTTATCTCTACAGTGACTTTAGCGGCTATTATGAGCGCCATGGCTGGCGCTACATCGGCGATGCGCTGGATTACCCCGATCGCCCGGTGCGGCTGTATCACCGGGAGTTGATCTAGTTCTGCTCGTAAACGTTATTGATGCTGGCCACCGAATGGCGGCGCACCAGCGTCGGGCTGAACATGTTGGTGATCTCCGGCAGCGGCTGATTGTTGGCCAGTGCCAGCGCCAGTTCGGCCGCCTGGGTTGCCATGGCCACCACCGGATAGCGAATAGTGGTCAGACGCGGCCGCAGGTAGCGTGAAATCAGCACGTCATCGAAACCAATCAGCGACATCTGCCCCGGCACATCCACGCTGTTGTCGCTCAGTACCGAAAGGGCACCGGCGGCCATTGAGTCGTTGTAGCAGGTGACCGCGGTGAAGTTTTTACCGCGCCCGAGCAGCTCGGTCATCGCCTGTTCGCCGCCAATCTCGTCTGGCTCGCCGTAGGCAATCAGTTTTTCATCTACCGCAATGCCGTGCTCCTGCAATGCATCGAGATAGCCCTGCAGACGGTCCGCCGCATCGGAAATTTGGTGGGTGGAGCAGATGATGGCAATACGCTGGTGCCCTTGTTGGATCAGGTGGCGGGTCGCCAGCCAGGCACCGTAGCGATCGTCGAGCGCCACGCAGCGCGATTCAAAGCCCGGCAGCGTGCGGTTAATCAGTACCATGCCCGGGATCTGCTGCATCCACCCGCTTAACTCACGGTCGGTCAGCTTTTTGGCATGTACCACCAGCGCGGCACAACGGTGGCGTACCAGCTGTTCAATCGCCTGACGTTCTTTTTCCGCCTCGTGGTAACCGTTGCCAATCAGCAGGAAATTGTGGGTGGCGTAGGCCACCTGTTCCACGGCCTTGACCATGGCACCAAAGAAAGGATCGGAGACGTCGGAAACGATCAGCCCGAGCGTTTCGGTCGATTGCTGTGCCAGCGCGCGGGCATTGGCGTTTGGGTGATACTGCAGTTGTTCCATCGCAGCCAGCACGGCGGTGCGTGAGCCTTCGCTGGCCTTGGGAGAATTGTTTATTACGCGGGATACCGTGGCCACGGAAACACCCGCCAGCCTGGCAACATCCTTTATGGTAGCCATATCTGTCATACATCCTGGGTAATCGCTTACATCCCTCAGTCTTGCGGAAAAAGCCCGGGGCTGCAAGCGCTGGCGATCGTAACTTGTGGCGGCTGTTGCAGATATGGGCAATTTACCCCGAGCTTAGACCTGTGCCGCTCAGTGATAGAGCCATTTGTGCTTTGGCGCGGCGCATCGGCTAATGCTATTTTTGGGCATCCATTCTTGGCTGAGAACACCATGTCGATTAAACGCTATCCGCAACTCGCTCACTGGGGCGCCTATACCGCCGTGGTTGAAGACGGCAGGCTTATCCGTTGTGAGCCGTTTGCCGACGATCCGGATCCTTCCCCAATGCTCGACTCCATCGCGCCGATGGCCTATTCCGACAAGCGCATCCGCAAGCCGTCCGTGCGCCGTTCCTGGCTGCAAAAGCGTGAAGGCAGCGACCGTACGCTACGTGGCCGCGAGGATTTTGTCGAAGTGGATTGGGATCTGGCGCTCGATCTGGTGGCGGAAGAAAACCGGCGCGTGCGCGATCGCTACGGCCCCTCCGGCTTGTTTACCGGTTCCTATGGCTGGTCATCTGCCGGGCGCCTGCACCACGCTCGTTCGCTGGTGCGCCGTTTTTATTTTGCTGGCGGCGGCGGTGTCGATCAGTTGGGCAACTACAGCTGGGGAGCGGCCCAGTTTTTCCTGCCGTATGTGAACGGTACTTTCACCCCATTGACCGGCCGTGTCACCAGCTGGCCCAGCGTGGTTGAGCACTGCGAGCTGTTTGTGGCCTTCGGCGGCCTGGCGTTGAAAAATGCCCAGGTCTCTTCCGGCGGTGCGGCGGAGCACTCGCTCAAACCCTGGCTGCAAAAGCTGGTGAAAAAAGGCACTCCGGTGATCAACATCAGTCCGATGCGGGATGACTGCCCGGAATTTGTGAATGCCGAATGGATCCCAATTCGCCCGAATACCGACGTGGCGCTGATGCTGGCACTGGCGTATGAAATCCAGCGCCGTGGCGCTCAGGATGAAGCTTTCCTCTATAGCCACTGCACCGGCTATAGCCAGTTGGCGGATTATCTGCGCGGCACCGACGACGGCGTGGCAAAAACGCCCGAATGGGCCAGTGCCATCACCGGCATTCCGGCGGCGCGTATCGGTTTGCTGGCGCAGCAACTGATCGGCGTGCGCAGTTTTATCACCTGCTCCTATTCGGTTCAGCGAGCCCATCGCGGTGAACAACCCTACTGGATGATGATTGCCCTGTCGGCGATGCTCGGCCAGGTGGGGCTGCCGGGGGGCGGTTTCTCCTTTGGTCACGGCTCGATGAACGGGGTCGGCAACCCGCGGGTGGACACGCCGGGGCCCATGATGCCGGTCGGCGCCAACCCTTGTGGGCTGGCCATCCCGGTGGCGCGTATCTGCGACATGCTGTTGCAACCCGGCGGCTCCTATCAGTTCCGTGGCGAGACGCACCAGTATCCGGATATTCATTTGGTGCACTGGGCTGGCGGCAACCCGTTCCATCATCACCAGCAACTAAACCGGCTGGTGGAAGGCTGGCAGAAACCGGATACGGTGATAGTGCAGGATATCTGGTGGACGCCGGCGGCCAAGATGGCGGACATCGTGCTGCCGGTCACCACCTCGCTGGAACGTAACGATATCGGCGGTTCATCGCGCGATCGCTACGTATTGGCGATGCATCAGGCCATTGCGCCACAGCATCAGGCACGTAACGACTTTGATATTTTTGCCGATCTGGCGGAGCGGCTCGGTTACCGTGAGCAGTTCACCGAAAACCGCGACGAGCGGGCCTGGATCGAATCTATCTATCAACAATGCGGCCAGGCGCAGGCGGGGACCGGCGTAGAATGGCCCGAGTTTGAGGATTTCTGGCGCAAAGGCTACGTCGAGCTGCCGGCACCGGCGAAAGAATTCGTGTTCTTCGACGATTTTCGTGCCGATCCGCAGGCCAATCCGCTGCAAACGCCGAGCGGCAAGATTGAGTTGTTCAGCGAGAAAATCGCCGGTTATCGCTATGCCGATTTTGCCCCGCATCCGCAGTGGCAGCCGCCAGTCGAGTGGCTGGGGGCACCGGAGGCCAAAGAGTGGCCATTGCATCTGATATCTATCCAACCGAGCGATCGCCTGCACAGCCAGATGGATCCGGCGCCGCTGGCGCAGGGCAATAAAACGGCCGGGCGCGAAACGCTGTATATGCACCCGGAAGATGCAGCCAGGCGCGGCATTGCCGAGGGGGCGGAGGTACAGGTCAGCAACGCGCGTGGCAATTGCCTGGCAGGCGTTGCGATCACCGACGGCGTCACCCAGGGCGTAGTGCTGATGGCAACCGGCGCCTGGTTTGACCCAGGTTTTGGTGCCGAGCGCCTGCAGGTGGAACAGTCCGGCAACCCGAACGTGTTAACGCTGGATATCGGTACCTCGCCATTGACTCAAGGGCCGAACGCCATGAGCTGCCTGGTAGAAGTGAGCGTACGATAAACATCCAACCCCACGGCAAGGCGAGCTCACTGTGGCTTGAAAGGCCGTGGGGATACACCGCTGGTTACACTTTGCGCCCTAATGTTTCGATTGGCCGCTGGCTGGTTTTCGGCTCAACGCGGTAAATTAAACGTCCCAGAGGTATTGATTGGTGAGTTTCAGCAACTTGTTTGTTGAGCCCATATTAATTTGCACCAACCTACGCAGATGCGTAGGTTTTTTTTTGCCCGATCCCCCTCCGTCCCGCCTGCGTAAAATCTGATTTTGTATTTTTATTCCGCAGGACTATTTACATTTCATTGAGTTATTTCAGTACATCGCGGGAAATTTACAGCTGGTTGCATTTAGAGCAAAACTCTTGCGATTGATCGGTAGTTTCTTAATCGCCACCGCTCTAGAGTAGGTGATCCCAGAGGTATTGATTGGTGAGAAATCAGCATACTCTGTATGTTGAAGCCATTTTCAATTGCACCAACCTACGCGGATGCGTAGGTTTTTTTTTTGCCTGCCATATAGTATTCTTTTCCCTACAACCATTTACGCTCATCTTGGGCAAAGGGAGAAGGGCATGATCTTTTCAATGCTGCGGGTGCTATTCCGCCTGCTGTACCGGGTACGCGTTGAGGGCGACGCCCGACATTTCGATCAGAAAAAGCTGCTGATTACGCCCAATCACATCTCCTTCCTCGACGGTATTCTGTTGGCGCTGTTTTTGCCGATCAAACCGGTGTTTGCCGTCTACGCCAGCATAGGCGATCGCTGGTTTATGCGCTGGTTGCGGCCTTATATCGATTTCGTTTCGCTCGATCCCACCAAGCCGATGGCCATCAAACAGTTGGTGCGCATGGTCGAGCAAGGGCGGCCCATCGTGGTGTTCCCCGAAGGGCGCATTACCGTGACCGGCTCACTGATGAAAATTTATGATGGTGCCGCGTTTATTGCCGCCAAATCGGGGGCGACCGTGGTGCCGATACGGCTTGATGGCGCCGAATTCAGCCCTTTTGGGCGTATGGCCGGGGTCTTCAAGATCCGTTGGTTCCCGCAGATCAGCATCCGTATTTTACCGCCGACGTCATTGCCGATGCCGGTCGCGCCACGCGCCCGAGAACGTCGCATGCTGGCCGGCGATCGCTTGCACCAAATCATGATGAAGGCGCGTATGGACACGCGCGAGCCACAGACCCTGTTCCGCGCTTTGCTGGCGGCGCAGCATCGCTATGGTCGGAGCAAGCCGTGCATTGAAGATATCAACTTCAAGGAAGACAGCTACCAGACACTGATTAAAAAAGCGCTGGGCGTCTGCCGTATCCTGCAGCGCTTTACCGCCGAGGGCGAACATGTCGGCATGCTATTGCCGAATGCCACCATTACCGCCGCGGCGATTTTTGGCGCCTCGCTGCGCAACCGTATCCCGGCGATGCTCAACTACACCGCGGGTTCCAACGGCCTGAAAAGTGCCATGCTCGCCGCCAGTCTTAAAACCATCGTCACCTCACGCCAGTTCCTGGAAAAAGGCAAGCTGACACATTTGCCGCAGCAGGTGCCGGAGGCCAACTGGGTGTATCTGGAGGATCTGAAAGATACCGTGACCCTGGCGGACAAGCTGTGGATCCTGCGTCATCTGTTCCAACCCGCGGGCGCCATGCTGCCGCAGAAGCCTGACGATGCGGCACTGATCTTGTTCACCTCGGGTTCGGAGGGCAATCCGAAGGGCGTGGTGCACTCCCACGCCAGCCTGCTGGCTAACGTTGAGCAGATCCGTACCATTGCCGACTTCACTCCGCGCGACCGTTTTATGTCGTCGCTGCCGCTGTTTCACTCGTTTGGTTTGACGGTCGGGCTGTTGACCCCGTTGATGACCGGCAGCCGCATTTTCCTCTACCCCAGTCCGCTGCATTACCGCGTGGTGCCGGAGCTGGTGTATGACCGTAACTGCACCGTGCTGTTCGGCACGGCCACTTTCCTCAATAACTATGCGCGTTTTGCCCATCCGTATGACTTTGCCCGGTTGCGCTATGTGGTAGCCGGTGCGGAAAAGCTGGCGGACAGCACCAAACAGATTTATCAGGACAAATACGGTATTCGCATCCTGGAAGGCTATGGCGTGACCGAGTGTGCGCCGGTGGTGTCAATCAACGTGCCGCTGGCGGCCAAGGTGGGTACCGTCGGGCGCATCATGCCGAATATGGAAGCGCGTTTAATGAAGGTGCCGGGTATTGAGAACGGTGGACGCCTGCAACTGCGTGGGCCGAATATCATGAAAGGCTATCTGCGGGTGGAGCATCCGGGCGAGCTGGAGCCGCCGGCGGCAGAGGATGAACAGGGCAACCTGCAGCCGGGCTGGTACGATACCGGCGATATCGTCACGCTGGACGAACAGGGCTACTGTGTGATCCGCGGTCGGGTGAAGCGCTTTGCCAAACTGGCGGGCGAAATGGTCTCGCTGGAAAGCGTGGAGCTGCTGGCACAGCGTGTATCGCCGGAAGGGCTGCACGCCGCCACGGTGAAAAGTGACAGCAGTAAGGGCGAGGCACTGGTGCTGTTCACAACCGATGCAAGCGTAACCCGCGAAGCCTTGCTGCGGGCAGCGCGTGAATTGGGCAGCCCTGAACTGGCGGTACCGCGTGATATTCGCCTGTTGAAAACGCTGCCGGTGCTGGGCAGTGGCAAACCGGATTTTGTGACCCTGCGTAAAATGGCTGAACAGCCGGAGACTGTCTGATGAACTCGTCGTCGAACACTGATTCCCCCTTGCTTTCGCGCAGCATGATTGCGGTCATTTGCGCACAGTTTCTCTCTGCGTTCGGTGACAATGCGTTGCTGTTCGCCACGCTGGCGCTGATCAAACAACAGCTTTATCCCGACTGGAGCCAGCCGATTCTGCAGATGGCGTTTGTCGCCACCTATATCATTCTCGCGCCTTTTGTCGGCCAGATTGCCGACAGCTTTGCGAAAGGGCGGGTGATGATGGTGGCTAACGGCCTGAAGCTGGCCGGCGCATTGGTGATCTGTTTCGGGTTGGATCCGTTCCTCGGTTATAGCCTGGTGGGCGTGGGTGCCGCAGCTTATTCACCGGCCAAATATGGGATTTTGGGTGAGATCACCAGCGGTGAGAAACTGGTCAAGGCCAACGGCCTGATGGAGGCCTCCACTATCGCGGCGATCCTGCTGGGCTCGGTGGCCGGCGGCATCCTGGCAGACTGGCACGTGGTCGCCGCACTGGCGGTATGTGCGCTGGTTTACGCAGCGGCGGTGATCGCCAACCTGTATATTCCGCGCCTGCCTGCGGCACATCCGGCGACGTCATGGACGCCACGTGCCATGACTCGCGCTTTCTTCAACGCCTGTGTGGTGCTGTGGCGCGATGGGCAAACCCGTTTCTCATTGATTGGTACCAGCCTGTTTTGGGGCGCAGGGGTCACGCTGCGCTTTCTGTTGGTGCTGTGGGTGCCGGTGGCGCTGGGTATCGCCGATAACGCCACGCCGACGTTGCTGAATGCTATGGTGGCGGTGGGGATTGTGGTTGGCGCCGGTGCCGCGGCTCGCTTCGTTACGCTCGAGACCGTGAAACGCTGTATGCCGGCCGGGATCTTGATTGGCGTAGCGGTGGCGATATTCGCGCTGCAAACTACCCTGCTTAGCGCCTATGCGGTACTGCTGATTATCGGCGTCTTGGGCGGCTTCTTTGTGGTGCCGTTGAATGCGTTGTTGCAAGAACGAGGCAAAAAATCGGTGGGGGCAGGCAACGCGATCGCGGTGCAAAACCTTGGCGAGAACACCGCCATGCTGTTGATGCTCGGGCTCTATTCGCTGGCGGTGAAAGTCAGCGTACCGGTGGTCGGCGTGGGGATCGGTTTCGGTGTGGTTTTCGCGCTGGCGATCGGCGCGCTGTGGTTGTCGCAACGACGGGCAAAATAATCAAAGGGGCGCGGTTTAGGCGCCCCTGATTATTTAGGGGGCAGGAATGGTAAAGCGGGTGTGGATCTCTTCCAGCCCCTGAAGCACGTCTTCATTCAACACCAGGTCGAAACTGTCGATGTTGGTTTTCAGCTGTTCCAACGTGGTGGCGCCCAGCAGGGTACTGGCAACGAAGGGTTGCTGGCGAACAAAGGCCAGGGCCATCTGCGAAGGATCCAGTCCGTGTTTTTTGGCTAATGCGACGTATTCGGCAATCGCCAACTGCGTTTGCGGGGCCGAATAACGATTAAAGCGGCTAAACAGCGTATTTCGCGCACCGGCCGGTTTGGCGCCGTTCAAATACTTGCCGCTCAGGGTGCCGAACGCCAGGCTGGAATAGGCTAACAGTTCGACGCCTTCGTGCTGGCTGATCTCCGCCAGAGCAATCTCAAAACTGCGGTTCAACAGGCTGTAGGGGTTCTGAATTGAGACGATGCGCGGCAGCTCATGCTTTTCAGCCAACTGCAGGTAACGCATCACGCCCCAAGGCGTTTCGTTAGACACCCCGATATAACGAATTTTACCGGCGCGCACCTGCTCGGTCAGCGCTTCCAGCGTTTCCAGCAGGGTGACGGTAGCCTTTTCGTCAGTGTACTGGTAGTTGAGCTTACCGAAGAAGTTGGTCGCGCGCTGCGGCCAATGCAACTGGTAGAGATCGAGATAATCGGTGTTGAGGCGTTTCAGGCTGGCGTCCAGCGCGGCACGGATGTTTTTGCGATCCAGCGCCTGCTGCGGACGGATACTGCTGTCAGTCCCGCGCACCGGCCCGGCGATTTTGCTGGCCAGCACCAGTTTCTCACGGTTGCCGCGAGCCTTGATCCAACTGCCGATGTACTGTTCGGTCAGCCCCTGGGTTTCAGGGCGGGGCGGTACCGGGTACATCTCTGCGGTATCGATCAGGTTGATGCCAGCGGCTAATGCATAGTCGAGTTGCGCGTGGGCATCGGCTTCACTGTTCTGTTCGCCAAAGGTCATGGTGCCCAGTCCCAGCACGCTCACTTCTAAAGAACTGTGGGGAATACGGTGGTATTGCATTAACGGCCTTCCTTTCGTGTTAGCGCTTACGGGCTATACACCCGATAAAACAGGAGCCAAACAATCTGCAAGGCGGTGATATCGCCTTTGCCGACTATAACCAAGCCGAGAAGATGGGGGAAGTGGATTCAGTGCGGGGAGGGCTATCGCGCAATGCGGGGGCGATAGCCGATCGGGAAACTAGCGTTCGATGACCTGTGAAACCTGATCGCCGTTGATCTGGCGATGGTTGCCTTTTTCGTCTTTATAGCTGATGAGGCCGGTATCTTGGTCAATCTCTGGCTTGCCCTGAGTCAGGATCATATTGCCGTCTTTGGTCGCCATCACGTAATCGCTGGAGCATCCCGCCAACCCGGCGGCCATCACCAACGCAGACACTGCCATTACCCACTTTTTCATCCTGCGGATCCTCAGTTATGTATGCAAAAAGAAGCTTCTTTCTAGATTAGCAAACTATAGATGCATCGTGTTTCGGATAAGTCCTTATCTCTGTAAGAGAAAGTGACATTGAAACTGTGCGGGGGATACAAAAATATTAACGGGAGCGGCTTACGCTCGCTCCCGTTGGGGGATTACTCAGAGGCGGGTTTTTTCTTGCTGCGCATCAGGTTGAGCGCTTCTACCGACATCGAGAAGAACATCGCAAAGTAGATGTAGCCTTTAGGTACATGCACCTGGAAGCTTTCCAGCATCAGGGTGAAGCCCACCAGGATCAAGAATGCCAGCGCCAGCATTTTCACCGAAGGGTGGCGGTTAACGAACTCGCCAATCGGCCGGGCGGCAAACATCATAACGCCCACGGCAATCACTACTGCTGCCATCATGATAAACAGATGATCGGACAGGCCTACCGCGGTGATCACTGAATCCAGGCTGAAAATGATATCCAGCAGCATGATCTGCACGATGGCACCGAAGAAGCCGTGCACTTTAGTGTGGTGCTCTTCGTCCGACCCTTCGATGGTTTCATGGATCTCTTTACTGGCTTTCCAAATCAGGAACAGCCCGCCCAGCAGCAGGATCAGATCGCGAGCCGAAACGCTGTGATCCATGATGGTAAACAGCGGATGGGTCAGACGGATCACCCAGGCGATAGAGGCCAACAGCCCCAGACGCATTAACATTGCGCCGGCCAGCCCGATGCGACGCGCCTTGTTCTGCTGGGCTTTCGGCAGTTTAGACACCACCAGGGAAAGGAAAATAATGTTATCAATACCCAGAATGATCTCAAGAATGGTCAGCGTACCTAACGCTAACCAGGCATTGGGATCCATAATCCATTCGAACATTGCCTAGCCACACCTTAATAAAAAGCAAAGGCTGAATTATACGCGTTTATTGATACGGCGACACTGTTAGCTAAACACAGCCTAAACAAAAGCGATCAGATTAAGAAATGTCTTGCCAGCAGCGCGGCGGTGAAACTTTTTTTCAAATAGAAACCGCGCGGTAATGTGAGGATCGGCTGACCTTGTTCGCCGATGGCTTCGGTCAGGGCTTTACCGTTGGCCGCCTTGGGGCGTAGTTGCAGCACTTCACCGTGTCGTGCGGTGATCCGTTCTACGTGACCAAGCACGATCAAATCCATCAGCTCTTCCCAGTCGCGGCGCAGCATCTCTTCTTCTTCTTCGTTCGGGCTCCACAACAGTGGTGAACCTATGCGCCGCTGTGCCAGCGGAATCTGCCGCTCGCCTTCCACCGGGATCCACAGCACCCGCGCCAGCTTATGGCGTACGTGGCTGCTGGCCCAGGTGACGCCGCTGTTGCCGGTCAAGGGCGCTACGCAGACGAAAGTGGTTTCCAGCGGCTTGCCGGCGGCGTCTATCGGGATGGTTTTCAGCTCGATGCCCAACTCGGGAAAATCCTGTTCCGGCTTGCTGCCGGCCATGGCGCCAAGATACTGCTCCAGCAGCATGCCAACCCATCCTTTATCCCGCTTCAGGTCTTTGGGAATAGGCAACTGCGCACGTGTCGCCAGTTCTCCCAACTGACAGCCGGCAAGCTGCTGCGCCCGTTCAAACAGTTGCTGTTCATTTTCTGGAGGAGGGGGCAGAGGAGATAAAAACGCCATAATGCGAACCTGCTAGATTTGGTTGAAAAACGTACTGTATTTGTACACAGCGAACCTTGGTGGGCAAGGTCTGGGGAAAAGAATAATAGTAGCATGATTTTCCATGACTTTTTTCCCGCTACATGACGGAGGAAAAATTCAGGGCGATGCTTGTGCACCTGAAGCCACCGACAATAAACAGGATCTTACACCTATTTATCCACAGATTTATGGGATAACCCAAATTTTTACCGATCACTGGTTCGATTTACAGCCTTGACTCAGGGTTTTTTTTGCGAAATTGTCCGTTTTGTGCGTAACTCATACGGATAATCTGTGGATAAAAACGACGTTGGTGGATCTTTCGCCAGGGTAAGATCCTAAACGGATATAGATCACATTTTTACTCTGTATAGGGTTGTTGATAAATAAATAACTTTATGTTTTTAATGATGTATTTTTGTTTTTGTTTTTATGGTGATTTTGAGTTCACCAGAGTTTTACCGGCTTATCCCTTGAGTTCTTCACACACCTATCCACAGAAAAAGTGAATAAAACCGCGTGTAAACGGCTTCACATGTTTATAACTTTGCCATTATCTGTGAGTTATCCCAATGTTATCCGGTCTGCACCGCCGCAAAGCAGTGGTTTACCGCCTGTAGCTTGTGTGAAACAATCAGGGTATCTATGCGAATTTAAGCTTATCGAGGTAGTCCGGTGATCGATGATGATGGCTACCGCCCGAATGTTGGTATCGTAATCTGTAATCGTCAGGGGCAAGTCCTGTGGGCTCGCCGTTACGGTCAACACTCCTGGCAGTTTCCCCAAGGGGGGATCAACCCCGGTGAAACCGCAGAACAGGCAATGTACCGTGAGCTGTTCGAAGAAGTGGGGCTGAGCAAAAAGGATGTGCGTATCCTGGCCTCAACCCGCAACTGGTTGCGCTATAAATTGCCAAAACGTTTGGTGCGTTGGGACACAAAGCCGGTTTGTATCGGCCAAAAGCAGAAATGGTTTCTTTTGCAGTTAATGTGCAATGACGCTGATATCAATATGCAACGCAGCAGCACGCCGGAGTTTGACGGCTGGCGCTGGGTGAGCTTTTGGTATCCGGTGCGCCAGGTGGTGTCGTTCAAACGCGACGTTTACCGCCGGGTGATGAAAGAATTCGCCGTCACCGTGATGCCGATGCAGGAGCAGGCAGCGCAGCGGCAGACCCCCGCTTATCGCCGGAAGAGAGGTTAAGTTAAGCCGACTATGCTCACGCGCTTGCGAGAAATTGTTGAGAAGGTGGCCGCGGCGGCCAGCCTGACAGATGCGCTGGATCTTTTGGTCAATGAAACCTGTCTGGCAATGGATACGGAAGTCTGTTCCATCTATCTGGCAGACAATGACCGCCGCTGTTATTACCTGATGGCGACACGCGGGTTAAAAAAACCGCGTGGGCGCACTATCGCACTGGCCTTTGATGAAGGCATCGTCGGCCTGGTTGGGCGCCGTGCGGAGCCGATTAACCTGGCGGACGCGCAGAGCCACCCCAGCTTCAAATATATTCCCCAGGTGAAGGAGGATCGGTTCCGATCGTTCCTCGGCGTGCCGATCATTCATCGCCGCCAACTGCTGGGCGTATTGGTGGTTCAGCAGCGTGAGCTGCGCCAGTTCGACGAAAGCGAAGAGTCTTTTATGGTGACGCTGGCCACGCAAATGGCCGGTATCCTATCCCAATCGCAGCTTAACGCTCTTTTTGGCCAGTATCGCCAGACGCGCATTCGTGCGCTGGCGGCATCGCCAGGCGTGGCGGTGGCTGAAGGTTGGCAGGACAGCAGCCAGCCGTCACTCGATCAGGTTTACAAGGCCTCAACGCTCGATACCGCCAGCGAACGTGAACGCCTGACCCAGGCGTTGGAAGAAGCCGGGGCGGAATTCCGCCGTTTCAGCAAGCGCTTTGCCGCCAGCTCGCAAAAAGAGAGCGCGGCGATTTTCGATCTTTACTCTCACCTGCTGAACGACGCCCGCCTCAAGCGTGAACTCTTCGCCGAGATCGATGCCGGCTCCGTAGCGGAATGGGCGGTGAAACAGGTGATCGAAGTCTTTGCCGCCCAGTTCGCCAGCCTGCAAGACACCTACATGCGCGAGCGCGCCAGCGATCTGCGCGCGCTCGGTCAGCGCCTTTTATTCCACCTCGACGATACCACTCAGGGCGCAACCCAGTGGCCGGCGCGTTTTGTGCTGGTGGCCGATGAACTGACCGCTACCCTGTTGGCAGAAATGCCACAGGACAGGCTGGTCGGCGTGGTGGTCCGCGACGGTGCCGCCAACTCACATGCGGCTATTTTGGTGCGGGCGATGGGGGTGCCGACGGTGATGGGGGCGGATATCCAGCCTGCATTGCTCAGCCAGCGCCTGCTGATTGTCGATGGCTATCGCGGCGAGCTGCTGGTTGATCCTGAGCCGGTGCTGGTGCAGGAATACCAGCGGCTGATCAGCGAAGAGCTGGAATTAAGCCGATTGGCGGAAGACGATGTCGAACAGCCGGCTCAGCTCAAAAGCGGCGAGCGAGTGCAGGTGATGCTCAACGCCGGTCTTAGCCCGGAACACGAGCAATTGCTGGGAGGGCGCGTCGATGGCGTCGGCCTCTACCGTACCGAAATTCCATTTATGCTGCAGAGTGGCTTCCCTTCCGAAGAGGAACAGGTCGCCCAATATCAGGGTATGTTGCAGCTCTATCCGAACAAGCCGGTGACGCTGCGCACGCTGGATATCGGCGCCGATAAGCAACTGCCTTATATGCCTATCAGCGAAGAAAACCCCTGTCTGGGTTGGCGCGGTATCCGCATCACCCTGGATCAGCCGGAAATCTTCCTGATCCAGGTGCGCGCCATGCTGCGTGCCAATGCCGGTACCGGCAATCTGGGCATTTTGCTGCCGATGATCACCAGTCTGGAAGAGATCGACGAGGCCCGACGCCTGATCGACCGCGCTGGGCGGGAAGTAGAAGAAGTGCTGGGGTATGAAATTCCCAAACCCAAACTTGGCGTAATGCTTGAAGTGCCGTCGATGATCTTCCTGATCCCGCATCTGGCCGGGCGGGTGGAGTTTATTTCGGTTGGTACCAACGACCTGACCCAGTACCTGTTGGCGGTGGATCGCAACAATACCCGAGTGGCTTCGCTGTACGACAGCCTGCATCCTTCCATGCTGCAGGTGCTCAAGATGATTGTCGTTCAGGCCCAGGCCGTCGGGCTGCCGGTAGGGTTGTGCGGTGAACTGGCTGGCGATCCCATGGGGGCCTTGCTGCTGGTGGGCATGGGCTACCGCAACCTGAGCATGAACGGACGTAGCGTGGCGCGGATCAAATATCTGCTGCGGCATATTGAGCTCTCCGACGCCGAAGTGCTGGCGCAGCGTGTACTCAGTGCTCAAATGACCACTGAGGTGCGCCATCAGGTGGCGGCGTTTATGGAGCGGCGTGGCATGGGCGGGTTAATCCGCGGTGGCAAGTAACGCCGCAGGCTGACTGATTTTTTTACAGAACTTTTCCCAGCAGTCCAGTCCGGAGACGCTTAAGCTTATGCTATTATCCGCCTCCTCACTGTGTTGAAAGCAACGGAAAAAGTGCTCCTGCTGCGTTTCACCGCGTTTGGCACCTGCCGCCCCCGGATGGGGAAGAATAATAGACATGTTGTGGTGATAGATGACCAATAGCTATCTGGCGTTTCCTAAATTTGATCCGGTGATTTTCTCTATCGGTCCGGTCTCTCTGCATTGGTACGGTCTGATGTACCTGGTTGGCTTCGTTTTTGCCATGTGGCTGGCGGTGCGCCGTGCCAACAAACCGGGCAGCGGCTGGACCAAGGATGAAGTAGAGAACCTGCTGTATGCCGGTTTCCTCGGTGTGTTCGTCGGTGGCCGCGTTGGCTATGTGTTGTTCTACAACCTGCCGCTGTTCCTGGATAACCCGCTCTATCTGTTCAAAGTCTGGGATGGCGGTATGTCGTTCCACGGCGGCCTGATGGGGGTTATTCTGGTGATGTTCTGGTTCGCTCGTCGTACCAAACGCACCTTCTTCCAGGTTTCTGATTTTATTGCCCCGCTGATCCCCTTCGGCCTGGGTGCCGGTCGCTTGGGCAACTTTATCAATGGCGAACTCTGGGGCCGTGTTACCACCGATACCCCATGGGCGATGCTGTTCCCAAGTTCACGCGCGGAAGACGTAGCGCTTGCCGCCGCCGATCCGCAACTGCTGCCGATCCTGAATCAATACGGCGTGCTGCCGCGCCACCCGTCCCAGCTGTATGAACTGCTGCTGGAAGGCGTGGTGCTGTTTATCATTCTGAACCTGTTTATTCGCAAACCGCGGCCGATGGGCGCCGTTTCCGGCCTGTTCCTGATTGGTTATGGCGTATTCCGCATTATCGTCGAAGCTTTCCGTCAGCCGGATGCACAGCTCGGCCTGTTCGACGGCGTAATCAGCATGGGGCAGATCCTGTCCGTTCCTATGGTGGTGGCCGGTATTATTATGATGATTTGGGCGTATCGTCGTCGCCCGCAGCAACAACTGTCGTGAGGAACAAATGAAACAGTATCTGGATTTGATGAACAAAGTGCTCGCCGAGGGCACCCCTAAAGCCGACCGTACCGGCACTGGCACGCTGTCGATTTTCGGCCACCAGATGCGTTTCAATTTGCAGGAAGGCTTCCCGTTGGTGACCACCAAAAAATGTCACCTGCGTTCGATCATCCATGAACTGTTGTGGTTCCTGAACGGCGACACCAACGTGGCTTACCTGAAGGAAAACAAGGTCAGCATCTGGGACGAGTGGGCCGACGAGAACGGCGACCTTGGCCCGGTGTACGGTAAACAGTGGCGTGCCTGGGGAGCCGCTGACGGCCGTCAGATCGACCAGTTGACCACGGTGCTGAACCAGCTGAAACAGGATCCGGATTCACGCCGCATCATAGTCTCGGCCTGGAACGTGGGTGAATTGGACCAGATGGCGCTGGCGCCATGCCATGCGTTCTTCCAGTTCTACGTGGCGGACGGCAAATTATCCTGCCAGCTGTACCAGCGCTCGTGCGATGTGTTCCTCGGCCTGCCGTTCAACATTGCCAGCTACGCGCTGTTAGTGCATATGATGGCGCAGCAATGCGATCTGGAAGTGGGTGATTTTGTCTGGACCGGCGGCGATACCCACCTGTACAGCAACCATATGGAACAAACCCAGCTGCAGCTGACCCGTGAACCGCGTGCCTTGCCAACGCTTTTGATCAAACGCAAACCGGCATCGCTGTTCGATTACCGTTTCGAAGATTTTGAAATCGAAGGGTACGATCCGCATCCCCCAATCAAAGCACCGGTTGCTATCTGATTTCTCCGCATAAGTTATCCCCGAGGGCGCACAGGTTGCGCCCTTATTTTTTTCTGCCGCCCCTCTCTGCGCACTGCATCGCATTTTGTTGTGCTTGTTCACCAGTTGCATAGAAAGCCTGCGCGGTGCGCTTCAAGGCCGAAAAGCCCCCCTTTACCCTGTTGCGCGCCTGATTACACTGGCCGCCATGAACGACGAGATGAAGTTTAACCCCGATGGCCAGCGCGGCATGACGCTGATAGAACTGCTGGTGGTGATTACCCTGGCGGGTCTGCTGACGGGCTGGGGTGTCAGCCACTGGCGTCATTATCAGCAGGCTTTGCGGTTGGAACACACTGCACAACAACTGCTGGCTTTCCTCAACCGGTTGCAGGCTGATGCCAACTGGCACAACCGCACGGCGCTGCTGGGGATTAAACCCGGAACGACCTGGTGCATCGGTGAAGGTCAAACGCCTGCGAATTGCGCTGCACTCGACGATGACATCTTCAAGCCGCATTACCCTGATGTGCGGCTGACAGGCCATACCCAAAAAGAGATGGGGTTTTATGGCCTGCGCAATAATGCGCAGGCGGGGCATATTGTGCTCAGCAACGGTGCAGGCAGCCTGAGGTTGGTGCTATCTGCCAAGGGGCGACTGCGACTGTGCAGCGAAGGGGTGAGCATCAGGGGGATTGCGCTATGTCAGCCTTAGAGCGGGGTTTTACGCTGCCGGAGGTGATGTTGGCGCTGACGTTCGGCAGCCTGATTGCGCTTGCTGCCGCCAAAACCTATCCGGTTTTACGTCAACACAGCGTCGATGTCGGCAGGCACTACCGGCTGGAGTCGGTACTGCGGCAATTGGCCTTCGGCATTGAGAAAGATCTACGCCGTGCGGGGTTTTGCGCCGGTCAGTGCCGTGGGCAACCAATACTGCTTAGCCACCTTCCCGGAGAAGCGGCGGGCAGTTGCGTGATTATCACCTATGACATCAGTCGTAACGGCCATTGGGAGGCTTTCGGCGCTGATGCCGACTATTTCGGTTATCGCCTGCGCCAGGGGATGTTGGAAGGGCAGCGGGGTATTAATCATTGTCGGGGCGGTGGCTGGGAACGTCTGATCGATAACGACGAAGTGCGTATCGAAGCCTTCAGCGTAAAGACCAACCTGGGTGAAAACGGAAAAACCTGGGCTACGCTGGCGCTGAGCGGCCGTGCGAAAGCGGATAGCAATATACGGCGTAGCCTGGTTTGGGCGGTCAATATGACTTCTCTGCCATGAACATTAACGCCGAACGAGGCGGCAGTACCCTGGCGGCCGTGATGATGCTGTTGGTGATGGGGCTGATGCTGCTGAATGCCCAGCGTCGCCAACTGGACAGCGCTTTACTGCTGGCGACCGACGAGAAACGCTATTTACTGGCATACAATCAGGCCGCTTCCGCGCTCAGTTGGGGTGTGGCGCAGTCTTGGTCACACGGGCAACTGAATGAGAGTGGCTGGTGGTGCCGGCAAACAACTGAGCTACGTGCCTGCGCAAAATTATCCTCCCAGGCGGGTATTGTCCTGGTGCGTGGTGAAGCACCGATGAATGGCACAGAGCCTTTGCGGTTATATCAACGGAGCAAACCTGAGGGCGCAACCGGAGAGATTGCGCTCAGAGCAGAAACCGGCGGGTGGCTGGATTTTTGCCCTGAAAAAAAGCAGGCGGACTGTGAGGATTAACCCAACTGATGCATCTGACGCAACCCTATGGCGCCAGCGGGGTTTCAGCTTGCCGGAGGTCTTGATTGCCGCGTTGCTGTTCTCGGTGTCGCTACTGGGGTTGTTACAGTATCATCAGGTGCTGTTGCAGTCGTTCCAGCGTCAGTGGCAGTATCGACAGGCGTGGTCGTTGGCGCACCAGCATCTGGAAGTGTTCGCCGCTACCGGTCGCATGGATGCCGGGCTGCCGCCACTGGCACCCGGCTGGCGGCGTGAGACCAGCTTGAGCAGCCCACAGCCTGCCTGTCAGCGGTTAGTGGTAAGAATACAAACGCCCCAACAGCAGTGGGCGGAACTCAGTCGTTGGTACTGCATGCGCCAGTGAGCTGGCACATATTTTGTTTTAAGGGAGCGCCCAATGTTTAAGGTTTATCACTCCAATCAGTTGGACGTGTTAAAAACGCTGACCAGCATTTTGATAGCCAGAGAGCCCTTGGCCGATCCTTTCCAACAGGAAGTGGTGTTGGTGCAGAGCCCCGGTATGGCGCAGTGGCTGCAGATGCAACTGGCGGAGCAGTTCGGCATTGCCGCCAACATCGCTTTCCCCCTGCCGGCTACCTTCATCTGGGACATGTTTACCCGGGTGTTACCGGGTATCCCGAAAGAGAGCGCCTTCAGCAAAGATGCCATGACCTGGAAGCTGATGTGGCTGCTGCCCGATTTACTCACCCAGCCTGAATTTGCGCCACTGCACCATTACCTCACCGACGACGGCGACAAACGTAAAATTCATCAACTGGCCGGTCGGGTGGCTGACCTGTTTGACCAATACCTGGTGTATCGCCCGCAATGGCTGGAAAGCTGGCAGAAGGGCGAACGCGTTGACGGACTGGCGGAAGCGCAGCAATGGCAGGCTCCGCTGTGGGCGCGCCTGGTAGAGTACACAGCGGAATTGGGGCAGCCGGAATGGCATCGCGCCAACCTGTATCGCCGTTTTATCAACGAGCTGGAAAAGGCACAGCAGCCCCCTGCGGGATTGCCGCCACGGGTCTTTATCTGCGGCATTTCGGCATTGCCGCCGGTCTATCTGGAGGCCCTCCAGGCGCTGGGCAGGCACATTGACGTTCACCTGATGTTCACTAACCCTTGCCGCTACTACTGGGGAGATATTCAGAGTCAATCATTTCTGGCGAAATTGCAGAGCCGCAAACGACGCCATTATCAGGATCAAACCGAATATGCGTTATTCAAAGATCCTGAAAATGCCGCCGCACTGTTTAATGAAGCCGGTGAGCAAGACCTGCCGAACCCGCTGTTGGCCTCATGGGGCAAGTTGGGACGCGACCACCACTTTTTGCTTTCGCAGATCGAATCTGCGCAGGAAGTTTTCGCATTTGTCGATATCCCTGCGGACAATCTGCTGCATGGCATTCAGTACGATATGCTGGAGCTGAAGAACAGTGCGGTTATCGGCACCACGCCGGAAACGCTGGAAAGCAGCGCCACCAAACGACGACTGGATCCTGCCGATCGCTCCATCAGCCTGCACGCTTGCCACAGCCCGCAGCGTGAAGTTGAGGTGCTGCACGATCAGTTATTGAGCATGTTGGCGGATGACCCTGAGCTGACGCCGCGCGACATTATTGTGATGGTGGCGGACATCGACAATTACACGCCTTATATCCAGGCGGTATTCGGCAATGCCTCCCCGGAACGCTACCTGCCGTTTGCCATTTCTGACCGCAAAGCCAGCCAGGCTCATCCGGCGCTGCAGGCTTTTATCTCGCTGTTGGATCTGCCGCAGAGCCGCTTTACCTCAGAGCAGGTGCTGGCACTGCTGGAGGTTCCCGCACTGGCGGCGCGATTCTCCATCCGGGAAGAGGGCCTGCGTCTGTTGCGCCATTGGGTGGGTGAATCCGGCGTACGCTGGGGCCTGGATGACGACAACGTGCGCGAACTGGATTTGCCCGCCACCGGACAGCACACCTGGCAATTTGGCATTACGCGTATGCTGTTGGGTTACGCCATGGACAGCAATGCCGGTGACTGGCAGGGGGTCTTGCCCTACGACGAATCGAGCGGATTGGTCGCCGAGCTGGCTGGGCAGCTAGCTGAGCTGCTGGCGGCGTTGAGCCGCTGGCGGCAACGACTGGGGCAACTGCGTACGCTGCCGGAATGGCAACCGCTGTGCCGCCAACTGCTGGAGACCTTCTTTGAGCAGGACGGTGAAACCGAAGTGGTGCTGGCGCTGATTGAGCAGCAGTGGAACAAGCTGTTCGAGTTCGGGTTGGCGGCCCGTTATCCCGATGAGGTGCCACTGTCCATCCTGCGTGATGAACTGGCGTCACGCCTCGATCAGGAGCGGATCAGCCAGCGTTTCCTGGCCGGGCAAATCAATTTCTGCACCCTGATGCCGATGCGTTCCATCCCGTTTAAAGTGGTGTGCCTGCTGGGCATGAACGACGGCGTTTACCCACGGACGCTGCCGCCGTTAGGCTTTGATCTGATGGCACAGCAGGTCAAGCGTGGCGATCGTAGCCGTCGTGATGATGACCGTTATCTATTCCTGGAGGCGATACTGTCGGCGCAGCAACGGCTGTATATCAGCTTTATTGGCCGTTCCATTCAGGATAACAGCGAACGTTACCCTTCGGTGTTGGTGACCGAGCTGCTGGAATACCTTGAACAGAGCTACTGCCTGCCGGGGGATGAAGCGTTGGACGCCGATGGCAGTGCAAAACGCGTGGGTGATCACTTGCTCAACTGGCACTCGCGTATGCCGTTTGCCGCCGAGAATTTCCAGCCCGGTACCGAAGATCAGAGCTACGCCGCGGAATGGCTGCCGGCCGCCGACGGAAAAGGAGCTGCACATCCGGCGTTTAATCAACCTCTGCTGCCGGAAGCACAAACCCAGATTTTGCTGGATGACTTGCTGCGATTCTATCGCCACCCTATCCGCGCCTTCTTCCAACTCCGTCTGGGGGTCAGCTTCATTTTGGAAGAAACCGAACTGCCGGATGAAGAGCCCTTTACCCTGGATAATCTCAGCCGTTATCAGTTCAACAGCCAACTGTTGAATACCCTGATTGACGGTGAGGACGCCACTCGCCTATTTCAGCGAGTTCGTGCCGCCGGCGGATTACCCTTTGGCCCATTCGGTGAAATTTATTGGCAGAAGCAGCAGGAAGAGATGGCTGAACTGGCTGAGCAGGTGCGGGCAGAGCGCAGCGAAGGGCACAGTCTTGAACTGGATATCGACATTGCCGGCGTGCGCATTAGCGGCTGGTTGCATCAGGTTCAGGAAGACGGGCTGTTACGTTGGCGGCCATCCACCCTGTCGGCCGTCGATGGGATATTGCTGTGGCTGGAGCATCTGGTGTACTGCTGCGCCGGTGGCACAGGGGAAAGCCGTATTTACGGTCGCAAAGGGGCAGCCTGGCGTTTTGCCGCCCTGAGCGCAGAGGATGCCCATGAGCAACTGGCCGAATTGGTGGCCGGTTATCAGCGCGGTCTGTGTCAGCCGTTGCTGTTGCTGAACAAAAGCGGCTGGGCTTGGCTAAGCCAATGTTACCAGCCGGAAACGCAGCAGATTGACTGGGATGAAGAGGTGCAAATCAAGGCTAGAGCCAAGCTGCTGCAGACCTGGCAGGGCGATCAGCGCATTCCGGGGGAAGGCGAAGACCCTTATGTGCAGCGGGTATTCCGGCAGTTGGATAATCCTTCTTTAGCGCAAATTCTGGCCGAAACAGAACGTTACCTGCTGCCGGTTGCGCGACATAACCTTGGGTAACAATCCCCCGGTGGTACTGATTGCCGGGAGGTGGTAAAAATAATTAGGGTTATATTCAACTATCGGGGTCAGCTCCGGTCTTACATAACGTACAAGCATATAGATATTATTGTGTTGTGTTGTTTTGATGTACGCCGTCAACGTCAGGGATTTGGCGCGACGGCGTCAGAATAGGGGTTTATTTTGGATATGCGCAGACAGTTGGCCCGCATCACCGGGTTAGTATTATTGGTTATGTTTTGGGCACCGTTGAGCTGGGCCGCACAGGGATGGCAACCGCTGGCGGAGAAGATCAACAAAAGCGATCACGATCCGCGTCAGTATCAGGCGATCAAACTGACGAACGGCATGACCGTGCTGCTGGTGTCCGATGCTCAGGCACCAAAATCGCTGGCGGCGCTGGCGCTGCCGGTGGGCTCGCTGGAGGATCCGAACAGCCAGCTTGGGCTGGCGCACTACCTGGAGCACATGGTGCTGATGGGATCCAAGCGCTATCCGCAGCCGGAAAACCTGTCCGAGTTTCTAAAGAAACACGGTGGCAGCCATAACGCCAGCACCGCCTCTTACCGCACCGCATTCTATCTGGAAGTGGAAAACGATGCGCTGGCCCCGGCGGTAGACCGCATGGCGGATGCCATTGCCGAGCCGATATTGGATCCAGGCAATGCCGATCGCGAACGTAATGCAGTGAATGCCGAGCTGACGATGGCACGTTCGCGTGACGGTATGCGCATGGCGCAGGTCGGGGCGGAAACGCTAAACCCGGCTCACCCGAGTGCGCGTTTTTCCGGCGGTAACCTCGATACCCTGAAAGACAAGCCCGGCAGCAAGCTGCACGACGAGCTGACCGCATTCTATCAACGCTATTATTCCGCCAATCTGATGATGGGGGTGTTGTATAGCAATCAACCCTTGCCGGCATTGGCTGAACTGGCGGCCAAAACCTTTGGCCGCGTACCTAACCATGATGCCAGCGTACCGCCGATAACCGTCCCGGCCGTCACGCCTGAGCAACAGGGGATCATTATTCACTATGTGCCGGCCCAGCCGCGCAAGCAGTTGAAGGTCGAGTTCCGCATCGACAACAACAGCGCTGAGTTCCGCAGTAAAACTGATACCTATATCGCTTACCTGATTGGCAACCGCAGCCAAAACACGCTGTCGGACTGGCTACAGAAGCAAGGGTTGGCGGATGCAATCAATGCCGGGGCCGATCCTATGGTCGATCGCAACGGCGGGGTGTTTTCTATCAGCGTTTCGCTGACCGATAAAGGCCTGGCCAAACGTGACGAGGTGGTTGCCGCCATTTTCAATTACCTGAAGATGTTACGCAGCGAAGGCATCAAGCAAAGCTATTTTGATGAGATCTCCCACGTACTGAACCTGGATTTCCGTTATCCCTCGATCACCCGTGATATGGATTATATCGAATGGCTGGTGGATACCATGCTGCGCGTGCCGGTCGAACATACGCTGGATGCGCCTTACCTGGCCGACCGTTACGACGCCAAAGCGATAGCCGAGCGTCTGGACGCTATGACGCCGCAAAACGCACGCATCTGGTTTGTCAGCCCGAATGAACCACACAACAAAACGGCTTACTTCGTTAATGCGCCTTATCAGGTCGATAAGATCACGCCGCAGCGCTTCGAGCAGTGGCAGCAACTGGGCAAGGGGATCAGCCTGTCGTTGCCGGCCTTGAACCCGTATATACCTGATGATTTCAGCCTGACCACGCCTTCGCACGAGTTCAAAAAACCGGAGATGGTAGTCGACCAACCGGGCCTGCGCGTATTGTATATGCCGAGCAGCTACTTCGCCGACGAGCCTAAAGCCGACGTTACAGTGGCGTTCCGCAATGCAAAAACCATGGACTCGGCGCGCAATCAGGTGCTGTTCTCGTTGACCGACTATCTGGCGGGAATTTCGCTGGATCAACTGAGCTATCAGGCCTCGGTTGGCGGCTTGAGTTTCTCTACTTCACCGAACAACGGTCTGCAATTCAACGCCAACGGCTTCACTCAGCGTCTGCCGCAGTTGCTGACGTCGTTGATTGAGGGGTACTCCAGCTTCACGCCGACGGAAGACCAACTGGCGCAGGCCAAATCCTGGTATTTGGAGCAACTCGATTCTGCCGAAAAGGGCAAAGCCTTCGAACTGGCGATTCAGCCGGTGCAGATGGTTTCCCGCGTGCCGTACTCCGAACGCAGCGAGCGCCGTGAGGTGTTGAAAACCCTGACGCTGAAAGACGTGCTGGCCTACCGCGACAGTCTGCTGGCCGATGCAACACCGGAGTTGCTGGTGGTGGGCAATATGAGCAAGCAACAGGTGGATACGCTGGCCTCCACGTTGAAACACCGTCTGGGGTGCACCGGTATTGAATGGTGGCACGGCGAAGACGTTGAAGTGGCTAAAAAGCAGCTGGCCAACCTGCAGCGTGCCGGCAGCAGCACCGACTCGGCGCTGGCAGCGGTCTATGTGCCGACCGGCTATGACGAAGTGACCGGCATGGCCTACAGCTCGCTATTGGGCCAGATTATTCAGCCGTGGTTCTACAGCCAGTTGCGTACCCAGGAGCAATTGGGCTATGCGGTATTTGCTTTCCCGATGTCCGTGGGGCGGCAGTGGGGGATTGGTTTCCTGTTGCAAAGCAACAGCAAGCAGCCGGCATATTTGTACCAGCGCTATCAGGATTTCTACCCGAAAACCGAAAAACGCCTGCGTGAGATGAAACCGGCCGACTTTGAACAGTACAAGCAGGCGATGATCAACGAGTTGAAACAGCGCCCACAAACCCTCAGTGAAGAGGCTGGCCGTTTTGCCAATGACTTCGATCGCGGCAATTTTGCGTTTGATACCCGCCATAAGCTGATTGAACAGATCAAGCAACTGACGCCGGTCAAATTGGCGGACTATTTCCATCAGGCGGTGATCCAGCCGCAGGGTCTGGCGGTATTGTCGCAGGTGAGCGGCAGTGGCCAGGAGAAGGCGGATTATGCAGTGCAGCCGGAGTGGGTGACTTATCCTAATGCGTCCGCACTGCAGCAAACTCTGCCGCGTAAGGTCGCTACACCATGACAGAGACTACCCCGCAGCGACTTGATCCGCTAACGTTGCCGCTGTTTGGCGAACGGCTGATAGAAGCCTCGGCGGGGACCGGCAAGACCTTTACCATCGGGGCGCTGTATCTGCGCCTGCTGCTTGGCCTGGGCCAGGCGGCAGCGTTTCCCCGGCCGCTGACGGTAGAGGAGATCCTGGTGGTGACCTTTACCGAGGCCGCCACCGAGGAGTTGCGTGGGCGTATTCGCAGCAATATCCATGGGTTGCGTATTGCCTGCGTCCGTGGCCGCAGCAAGGATCCGTTATTTACCTCGCTGATGGCGGAGATTAAAGATCTGCCCGACGCCGCTGCGCAGCTGTTGGCTGCCGAGCGGCAGATGGACGAAGCGGCAATATACACCATCCACGGTTTCTGTCAGCGTATGCTGACCCACAACGCCTTCGAGTCCGGCATTCTGTTTGAGCAAACTCTGGTGCAGGATGAGTTGCCGCTGCGTCGCCAGGCCTGTGCGGATTTTTGGCGTCGCCATTGTTACCCGTTGCCGCTGGGCGTGGCCCGGGCGGTAAGTCAGGAATGGAGCGGCCCGGAAGCCCTGCTGGCCGATCTCTCCGGTTATTTGCATGGCGAAGCGCCGCTGTTACGACGACCGCCGAAAGATGACGAAACGGTGCTGATGCGCCATGAGCAAATCGTGGCGCGCATTGACGCCATTAAAGCGCAGTGGGGGGCGGCAGCAGGCGATCTGGAAGCCTTAATCAGCCAGTCCGGCGTAGACAAGCGCAGCTACAGCACCAAACATCTGCCCAACTGGCTGCATAAGGTGGGCGAATGGACGGTGCTGGAAACGCAGGACTATCAGCTACCGAAAGAGCTGGAGAAATTCCGCCAGTCGGTGCTGTTGGATAAAACCAAAAAAGGCGAGCCGCCACGTCATCCGCTGTTTGTGGCTATCGACGAACTTTTTGATGAACCGCTGACGCTGCGAGATTTGATCATGGCGCGGGCATTGAGCGAGATTCGCCTTTCTATTCAGCAAGAAAAGCGTCAACGAGCCGAGTTGGGCTTTGACGATTTGCTCAGCCGTTTGGATAGCGCACTGCACAGTGAAGGCGGCGATCGGTTAGCGCAGGCGATCCGTCAGCGTTATCCGGTGGCGATGATCGATGAATTCCAGGATACCGATCCGCAGCAATACCGTATCTTCCAAAAGCTTTACGTTGGCCGCCCCGAATGCGGCCTGCTGCTGATAGGCGACCCGAAACAGGCGATTTATGCCTTCCGCGGTGCCGACATCTTTACCTATATGCGAGCCCGCTCAGAGGTAAGCGCCCACTATACGCTTGAGACCAACTGGCGCTCGTCACCGGCAATGGTCGGCAGCGTTAACCATCTGTTTGCTCAGGTGGAAAACCCCTTCCTGTTCAGCCAAATTCCCTTTATTGACGTGGCCGCCGCCGCAAAAAACCGGGGCTTGGCTTTTGAACTGCAAAACCAACCGCAACCGGCAATGCAATTCTGGCTGCAGCAGGGAGAAGGTGTTGGCGTTAGTGAGTACCAACAATTGATGGCGCGCCTGTGTGCCACACAAATCCGTGACTGGCTCAGCGCCGGGCAACAGCAGCAGGCTTGGCTGGTGGATGGCGATAAACGCCGGGCGGTGCAGGCTTCAGACATTACCGTGCTGGTGCGTAGCCGTAACGAGGCGGCGTTAGTTCGCGATGCACTCAGTGCGCTGGCCATTCCTTCGGTTTATTTGTCCAACCGCGACAGCGTGTTTGATACGCCAGAGGCCAAGGATTTGCTGTGGTTGCTGCAGGCCGTGCTGGCACCGGAGCAGGAGCGAACCTTGCGCAGCGCTATGGCGACCGGGCTGATGGGATTGGACGCATTGGTGCTGGACAGTTTGAATCAGGATGAGCGCGCCTGGGATAGGCTGGTCGACGAGTTTGACGGCTATCGCTCCCTCTGGCTGCGTCGGGGAGTATTGCCGATGTTGCGCGAGGTGATGAAGCAGCGCCATCTGGCAGAAAACCTGTTGGCCACGCAGGGTGGCGAGCGTCGATTGACCGACGTGATGCATTTGGGGGAACTGTTGCAGGAAGCCTCAGCCCAGCTCGACAGCGAGCATGCGCTGGTACGTTGGCTGGCACAGCAGATTGCCCAACCCAATCGACAGTCTGACAACCAACAGCTACGTCTGGAAAGCGATCGCCATCTGGTGCAGGTGATCACCATCCATAAATCCAAAGGGCTGGAGTTTGATCTGGTGTGGCTGCCGTTCGTCGGTAATTTCCGCCAACAGCAGCAGGTGCTGTATCACGATCGCCAGAGCTTCCAGGCTTTGCTCGACCTCAACGCCGATGAAGAAAGTATCGAATGGGCGGAGGAGGAGCGACTGGCGGAGGATTTACGCCTGTTGTACGTGGCGTTGACCCGTTCGGTGTATCACTGCAGCATCGGTATTGCGCCGCTGATCCAAGGCACCCGCAAGAAGCAGGGGGATACCGATTTACACCGCAGCGCGCTGGGCTATCTGGTGCAAGCAGGCCAGGCCGGCGATGCAGCCTATCTGCAGCAATGCCTGCAACAGCTTGTCAGGGAGGGCGTTGCGCTGTCGCTGGTCGACACGCTGGATGAACAGCCCTGGTTACCGCAAACGCCGGAATTGAGCGAATTGGCCGCCAAAGGTTTTTCACGTCAGGTGCAGGATTTTTGGCGAGTGACCAGCTATACCGGCTTGCAACAGCACGGCGCAGGCCTGATGCAGGATTTATTGCCGCGGCTGGATGTTGATGCCGCAGGCGAGCAAGCTCAGGACAGTGAGCCAGCGCTCACACCGCACACTTTTCCACGCGGTGCTACGCCAGGGACTTTCTTGCACAGCCTGTTTGAAACGCTCGATTTTACCCAACCGCTCGATGAACAGTGGCTGCTGGAGCAACTGCAACAACAAGGCTTTGCCGAACATTGGCAACCGATACTGCTGGCGTGGATGCAGGTGTTGCTCAACACTCCGCTCAATGATGCCGGTGTCGTGCTGTCGGCATTGGCGCCGCAGCAAAAGCAGGCGGAACTGCAGTTTTATCTGCCGATCGACAGGCTGTTGCAGGCCCGTGAGCTGGATGCCCTGGTGAAAAACTACGATCCGCTTTCTGCTCGCTGCCCGGCACTGGATTTCCAACAGGTGCAGGGAATGTTGAAAGGGTTTATTGACCTGGTGTTCTGCTGGCAGGGGAAGTACTACCTGCTGGATTACAAGTCCAACTGGTTGGGCGAGGACAGCAGTGCCTATACCCGGCCGGCGATGGAGCAGGCGATGGCAGAACACCGTTACGATCTGCAGTATCAGTTATATACCCTGGCGCTGCACCGTTATCTGCGCCATCGGCTGGTGGACTACGACTATCAACGGCACTTCGGCGGGGTGATTTATTTGTTCCTGCGCGGGGTGGATGCGCAGCATCCAGGCAACGGCATCTTCGCCTGTCGGCCAGAGCAAGCGTTAGTCGAGGGTATGGACAGGTTGTTCAGCGGCGAGGCCATTACGGCAGAGGATGAGCCATGATAGCTTTACTGGAACAGGCGCAGGCACTCGGCGTGCTGCGCCCGCTGGATTTACAGTTTGCCCGCGTGGTGGCCACAGCGGACCAGCCGGATATTTTATTGGCTGCCGCTTGCCTCAGCGCCGAGGCGGGTGCCGGCCATGTTTGCCTGATGCTGGAACAGTTGTTGCCGGAGAATCTTTTTGACGGACGTCAGCCAGAGCTGGCGCAGGCTGTGTGGTTGGCGGCCGGGCAGCCCGATCTGACCGACTGGCAGCAGCGCCTGTCCGCCAGTGCGGCGGTTGGCGATGGCAGCACGGCGATGCCGATGGTGTTGCAACAGCAGCGTTTGTATCTGCAGCGCATGTGGCAGAACGAAGGTGAGGTTGCCGATTTTATCAGCGGTGACAGCCTCCATCAGGCGGTTGAAGAAGCCGAGCTACGCACCATTCTCGATCAATTATTTGGCGAAGCGACCGACGAACCGGACTGGCAGAAAATTGCCGCCGCGGTGGCCGCCACGCGGCGCATTGCCGTCATTTCCGGCGGACCGGGCACCGGTAAAACGACCACCGTGGCCAAGCTGTTGGCCGCGTTGGTGCAGCTTGCCGAAGGCCGACGTTTGCGCATTCAGTTGGCGGCACCCACCGGTAAAGCGGCGGCGCGCTTGACCGAATCCTTAGGCAGCGCCGGCAGGCAACTGGCGCTAACGCCGGAGCAACGTGCGCTGTTCCCAACCGAAGCCTCCACTCTTCACCGTCTGCTAGGCGCTCAGCCCAATAGCCAGCGTATGCGTTATCACCGTGGCAACCCGCTGCATCTGGATGTACTGGTGGTCGATGAAGCCTCGATGGTTGACCTGCCGATGATGGCGCGCCTGATTGCCGCTTTGCCTGCTCAGGCGCGGGTGATTTTCCTGGGCGATCGCGATCAGCTGGCTTCGGTTGAGGCTGGCGCGGTGCTGGGCGATATCTGCCGCTTTGCCGAGCAAGGTTATAGCGTGGCACGGGCAGAACAGCTCTCGCGGCTGACGGGTTGTCTGCTGCAGGGGCAAAGTGCCGAGGCGGAGGCAGCCGTGCGCGACAGCCTGTGCCTGCTGCGCAAGAGCTATCGCTTTGATGCCAACTCGGGCATTGGTCAACTGGCCTTTGCGGTAAATGCCGGGGATGGCAAGAAGGCAGCATGGGTGCTGGGCGGCAATTTCAGTGACGTTACGGGGCACCCGTTGGCGGAAACGCAAGACTATCAGGCACTTTTGGATGCGTGCGTGGCGGGCTATCGTGATTATCTGCAGCAGGTGGCGACAGGTGCTGACGCGGTGACGATACTGGCTGCGTTTGGCCAATTCCAGGTGCTATGCGCGCTACGAGAGGGGCCATTCGGTATTGCCGGGTTGAATGAGCGGATTGAAACGGGACTGCAACGCGCCGGTTTGATCCAGCGTAAGCCAGGAACTGCGGGGCGCTGGTATCCGGGGCGTCCGGTGATGATTGGGCGTAATGACAGCGCGCTGGGGTTGTTCAACGGTGATATCGGTATTGCTTTGCGAGATGAGAGCGGCGAGCTGCGCGTTCATTTCCAGCTGCCGGACGGTAGCATTAAGTCGGTGCAGCCGAGCCGTTTACCGGCGCATGAAACCGCCTATGCGATGACGGTGCATAAATCGCAGGGCTCGGAGTTCGATCATACGGTACTGGTACTGCCCAATCATTTCTTGCCGGTGCTGACCCGCGAACTGGTGTATACCGCGATTACCCGGGCGAGGAAGCAGCTTTCGCTGTATGCCACCGAAGCCGTTTTACTACGGGCGATCCGCACCCCGACCCAACGCCGCAGTGGGTTGGCAGAGCGGTTACAGATAACGGGTTAAGAGAGAGCTTGGGGCGCAGCATGCTGCGCCCGCCACGGATTACAGATCGGCCAGCAGAATTTTGGAACGGCGTTGGTAGTTGTACAGCGCCTGTTTTTGCATTGGCAGCACGTCAACTTCCGCCGGGGTGAAACCGCGCTCCTGGAACCAGTGGATGCTGCGGGTGGTCAGCACGAACAGTTTACGCAGGCCCATCTGACGCGCCTGACTCTCCACCCGCTGCAGCAACATTTCACCGCGTGATGAGCTGCGGTAATCCGGGTGCACCGCCACGCAGGCCATCTCGCCGATTTTCTCTTCCGGGAACGGATACAGCGCCGCGCAGGCGATGGTCAGGTTATCGCGTTCAATAATGGTGAACTTGTCGATCTCCATTTCCAACTGCTCACGTGAGCGGCGAACCAAAATGCCTTGCTGTTCAAGCGGACGGATCAGTTCGAGGATGCCGCCGATGTCGTTAATCGTGGCACGACGCACCTGTTCCGCGCTCTCCATGACGATTTGGGTGCCGATACCATCGCGTGAGAACAATTCCTGCACCAGAGCGCCGTCTTCCTGATAGCTGATAAGGTGGCTGCGGCGTACGCCGCTGCGACACGCCTTTACCGCGCCGCGCAGGAAGCGCACGGTGCCGGAATGGTAATCACCGCTTTCTTCCAGTTCTTCGATGCGTTTCTGCGCATCGTTGGGAAACAGTTCGGAAATGATATTGCCTTCCTGATCGGTGACCCCTTGAGACGAGCAGAAGCCGATCATCTTCTCGGCTTTCAGCTTGATGGCCAACTGGGTCGCCACTTCCTCTGACGTCAGGTTAAAGCTTTCGCCGGTAACCGAAACGGCGACCGGGCCGATCAGCACAATGGCGTTGCTGTCGAGCTGACGATGAATGGCTTCTTCATCAATACGACGGATACGGCCGCTGTGGCAGTAATCCACACCGTCATCGATACCCAGCGGTTGGGCAATGATAAAGTTACCGCTAACCACGTTGATATGCGCACCCTGCAGCGGCGTGTTGTTGAGGCTCATTGACAGCCTGGCGGTGATATCCAGTTGCAACAGGCCTGCTGCTTGTTTAACCAGCTCAAGGGTGTGGGCGTCGGTAACGCGCGTATGTTTGTGATAAATCGGTTCGTAATTATGCTGCGCCAAATTAACGTCGATTTGCGGCCGTGCGCCATAGACCACCACCAAACGAATGCCCAAGCTATGCAGCAGCCCGATATCGTTGACGATGTTGGAAAAGTTCTCATGTTCGATGGCTTCTCCGCCAAGCATGACGACAAACGTCTTGCCACGGTGGGCGTTGATATAGGGAACTGAGTGACGGAATCCTTGGACCAGCTCTGTACTACGTTCCTTCACGGCCAAACCTCATTTGCATATTTATACGGTATTTTTGTATTTTTATTCTTTTATTGGCCTGATGGCAAGTGAGAAATTGTCTCTATTTCTTTGCTAAGGGCTCTGAATCGTTAATAAATTGAAAAACCATAAAAAGATTTTCTGATGACAGCGCCGGAATGATTGGTTAAAGTTTTCGGCATTCCCGTTTACTGGTGTTTTTTTCATCTGTTTTAATCTGTTACCACTGCCGGAGTCGCATGCCAAACTCAAATCACAATCTGGGCCGCCGTCGTTTATTGCAGGGGGTTGCCGCTAGCTGGTTGCTGAGTGTGAGTCGGGTGGGCGTCGCCGCTTCGTCGCACGTCATCGCCGTACGTGTCTGGCCTTCGTCTACCTATACCCGAGTGACGCTCGAATCTAACGTTGAACTGAAATATAAACAGTTTGCGTTGACCAATCCCGATCGCGTGGTGGTGGATATCGAGGGCGTGCAGCTCAACAGCGTGCTTAAGGGCATTGTCGGCCAGGTACGCGACGACGATCCTTACCTGAAACAGGCGCGTGTCGGCCAGTTCGATCAAAACACCGTCAGGCTGGTGCTGGAGCTTAAACGCAGCGTCACGCCCCACATGTTTACATTGGCGCCGGTGCCGGAATACCGCAATCGTCTGGTGATGGATCTGTACCCGAGCAAGGGCGGCAGCGGCGAAGAATATGATCCACTGTTGGCGTTACTGGAAGATTACAACAAGGGCGATCTTGAGCGCACTTTACCGGCGGAAGCACCGCAGGCCGGTAAAGCAGGGCGCGATCGGCCTATTGTCATCATGCTGGATCCCGGCCACGGTGGTGAGGACCCCGGTGCGATTGGCAAATTCAAAACGCGTGAAAAAGATATCGTACTGCAGATTGCCCGTCGCCTGAGCACCTTAATCAAGCGTGAGCCGAACATGAAGGTGTTTATGACGCGCAATGAGGACGTCTTCATTCCGCTTAAGGTGAGGGTGGCTAAGGCACGTAAGCAGCGCGCCGATCTGTTTGTGTCGATCCATGCGGATGCCTTCACCAACCGTGCCGCGCGCGGTTCGTCGGTATTTGCGCTGTCGACCAAGGGGGCCACCAGCTCGGCGGCAAAATTCCTGGCGCAGACCCAAAACGAATCGGACCAAATCGGCGGCGTCAGCAAAAGCGGCGATCGCTATTTGGATCACACCATGTTTGATTTGCTACAAACCGCGACCATCAACGACAGCCTGAAATTCGGCAAGGAAGTGCTTAACCGAATGGGCAAAATCAACCGTTTGCATAAGAATCGCGTCGATCAGGCCGGTTTTGCGGTGTTAAAGGCGCCGGATATCCCCTCTATCCTGGTTGAAACGGCGTTTATCAGCAACATAGAGGAAGAGCGCAAACTGCGTACTACCCATTTCCAGCAGCAGGTGGCGGAGTCTATTCTCGCAGGTATCAAAGCGTATTTTGCTAACGGCGGTGCGGTTGCACGCAGCTAGAGGGCGGCGGCGGGGATCTGCAGACCGCTGCGCTTTCGCAATAACTGTATTCCTGAACAAGCTGGAGTTTGCCCCAGCGGCAAATGTTTTGCCAAGTCTTCCTATCCCTGATTGTCCCTGAAACTGGCGACGAAAAGCTCGCAAATCCTATCGGCAGCACCCATTTCGTTGCCTCTTCACCGGCAATCCTCAAGCCAATGGTTGGCTGCAATAAGAGTGACTCACCATTCCTCATCTGCTAAGGCTCCAGATCCTGGTCCGTCGACTCGCTCACACTCTGAGACACCGGCGCGCAAAATCCGTGTTGCACATTGACAGGGGATAAAAAATATATTCTATTAAAAAATATATTTTATTCACATAAAAAAGGATATCCCGTGTCAATGTCCGCAAACGAAGGAATGCAGAGCATTCAGGAAATGGTAGACAGCACGGGGACGCGTCGCGGCCAAGTGCTGTTGCTGACTATGTGCGCGCTTTGTCTTCTGTGTGATGGTTTCGATATCCAGGCTATGGGTTATGCCGCACCGGCCATTCGGGATGCCTGGTCGCTGGAAACCGCGGTGCTGGGCCCGGTGTTTAGCGCCGGATTGGCCGGCATTGCCATCGGTGCCTTTGCTCTGGGCTGGCTAGCCGATCGCATTGGGCGTAGGCCGTCCATCATTTCTGCCACGCTCATTTTTGGCGTATTCACCCTGTGTTCTGCCTTCGCCCAGAATGTTAACCAACTGATGGCGTTCCGTTTCCTTGCCGGTATAGCCTTAGGCGGCGTGATGCCAAACTGTATTGCATTGGTTGTCGAATACAGCCCCTTACGCCAGCGAGCGACCTATATCACCGCGATAACCTGTTTTTTTGCGATCGGCGGTGGGCTGGGTGGCGTTACCGCGGCTTTGCTGATCCCGCTCGTTGGCTGGCAGGCTATTTTTATTCTCGGGGGGCTTTTGCCGATTATCCTGGCGATTTCTATGTGGGCCTACCTGCCGGAGTCGGCACAATGGATGTTGAGATGCGGAAAGGGAGAAGCGGCAATTCGTTCAACCTTGCGAAAAGTGTTTCCGGAGCAGCAGGCCATGAGCGTCGATCTTTCCAACAGCCACATTGGCATGCAGCGCGCCAAAGCCACGGTGGTTGATCTCTTTCGAGATAACCGTGCTGCGTTCACCTTGCTGCTTTGGCTGGTGAATTTTATGAATCTTATCGATCTCTATTTTTTGGCAAATTGGCTGCCAACCCTGATCAAGGACGCGGGTCTGTCGCTGGAAATCGCCAATTTGGCCACGGGAGCATTGCAGTTTGGCGGGGTTTTAGGCACCCTGGCGCTGGGTCGCCTGATTGATAAATTCGGGGCTTACAGCGTGCTTATCACCGGCTTTTCAATTGCGGCCCTTTCAATAGCCGCGATAGGTTTTGAGCCGAAAAATCTGCTGATACTGTTCAGCTCGGTCTTTGTTACGGGCGTTTTCGTCGTCGGCGGCATGCCGGGGGTAAATGCACTGGCTGCCGGCGGTTACCCGACATTTTTGCGTTCAACCGGTTTAGGTTGGGGGCTGGGTATAGGGCGGGGCGCTTCGATGCTCGGGCCTCTATTGGGGGCTGCACTGATTGCCCGCCATTGGATGGCATCCGATCTGCTGCTGCTTGCGGCGGTGCCAGCGGTGGTATCGGCGTTAGCCATTGGGGGGATGTGGCTGCAAAAACGTGAAAGTCATTATGATTGATCGGGTGTGCTAACTTGATTTCATTGACGTTATGGAGAGGGCGTTGTTCGCTGAAGAAAAATTGGGATTGGTGGATTTCAGATACAAAAAAACACCCGTTAAGGTGCTTATCTGTGGTCATTAAGATTGGTTGCGGAGGCCGGATTTGAACCGACGACCTTCGGGTTATGAGCCCGACGAGCTACCAGGCTGCTCCACCCCGCGTCCGTCTTAATGCTTGTATTATCGTAAACCAACTTTCATAAGATACCGCTGGTACAGTATCGGTTGGTTGCGGGGGCCGGATTTGAACCGACGACCTTCGGGTTATGAGCCCGACGAGCTACCAGGCTGCTCCACCCCGCGTCCGTATAATACTTTTTTCATCGAATCCAACACTTACTTGATACTGCTCTTGCAGTATCGGTTGGTTGCGGAGGCCGGATTTGAACCGACGACCTTCGGGTTATGAGCCCGACGAGCTACCAGGCTGCTCCACCCCGCGTCCGATGGAAGCGCACTATACTCTCCGTGCATTTTGTTGCAACCCTTTTTGCATTTTATTGAACTAAAACAGCCTTTCTGTCGAATAAGTCCGCAACTTGCGTTCTTTTTCATCATTATCCGGCCGAGGGCTTTTTTTATAGGCGGCGATTCCTTTATCTATGGGCGTTTGTTATCGTTCGCCGGTAGATCATATCAGTTGAGAGTGTGCGCGATGAAAGGACGTTGGGGCAAATACCTGCTGGGCGGGTTAATGGTAGCGATACTGGCAGGCTGTTCGTCAAAGCCGACCGATCGGGGACAGCAATATAAGGATGGACGTCTGGATCAGTCGCTGGAGTTGGTGAATCAACCCAATGCGAAAGGGGTACCGGTAAATGCCAAGGATTATTCAGATCAACTGATGGAGATTAAATACGCCTCTCCTTCACTTTTTAATCGCAACAACACTACCTATCAGGCAGTACAGAACTGGATGGCCTCCGGCGCCGATACGCGCAACCTGAACCAGTACGGCCTCAGCGCTTACCAGATGGAAGGCGTAGACAACTACGGCAACGTTCAGTTTACCGGTTACTACACGCCGGTGGTGCAGGCGCGCTATACCCAACAGGGTGAGTTCCGTTATCCGCTGTACCGCATGCCGCCAAAAGGAAAAGGCCGCCTGCCCGATCGCGCGGGTATTTACTCAGGCGCGTTGGATGACCGTTATATCGTGGCGTACACCAACTCCCTGATGGACAACTTTATGATGGAAGTCCAGGGCAGTGGCTATGTGGATTACGGCAACGGCCAACCGCTGGTGTTCTTCGGCTACGGCGGCAAGAACGGCCATGCTTATCGCAGCATTGGCAAGGTACTGATCGATCGCGGTGAAGTGGCGAAGGCAGATATGTCGATGCAGGCGATTCGTCAGTGGGCGGATACCCACAGCGCGGCAGAAGTGCGTGAGCTGCTGGAACAAAACCCTTCCTTTGTCTTCTTCCGTCCGGAGGCCTTTGCACCGGTACGGGGTGCCAGTGCGGTGCCGCTGATCGCCAAAGCCTCGGTGGCCTCCGACCGTTCACTGATCCCGGCGGGCACCACGCTGCTGGCGGAGGTACCACTGCTGGACAACAAGGGTAAATTCACGGGAAAATATGAGATGCGTCTGATGGTGGCGCTGGACGTGGGTGGGGCGATCAAAGGCCAGCACTTCGATATGTACCAGGGCATCGGGGCTGACGCCGGTCACTCGGCGGGTTATTACAACCACTATGGCCGCGTTTGGGTGCTCAAAGGCGCCAACGTAAACGCGCCGCTGTTTACCAGCCAGACCAGCTCCGCCTCCGGCGGTTCGCTGTTGGTCACCCGTTAACGGCATCAGGCTTTACCCGATAAATTTCAGGCTGGTCGTCTGACTGTGGCTTGAAAGGTGACGGGTATACCGATATTGACTCGCAAGGGCCGGATCCTCCGGCCCTTGCGACTGCAGACAAACATATAATGTTTGTCTGCAGGCGCTAAAGATTTTGAAAATAATCAGGAAAATCAATTTATTGATTTTCGGCTGATAACACAAAGGGGGAAAAACCACGCTTTTATCCCCCTTTGTCAATAATCTTAAGGGCCGGATCCTCCGGCCCTTATCATTTGCAAAGTTAAGGTAATAAAAGCGTTATGAGCACAGCCTATTCTGAAGCCTATCTGCAGCGTTTTGGCGGCACGGCACGTTTATACGGTCAGCAGGCGTTGGCGCTGTTTGCCCAGGCGCACATTTGCGTGATTGGCATCGGCGGCGTGGGCTCCTGGGCGGCAGAAGCGCTGGCGCGTACCGGCATCGGCGCTATTACGCTGATTGATATGGACGATGTCTGCGTCACCAACACCAACCGTCAAATTCATGCGCTGCGCCAACATGTCGGGCAGTCAAAAACAGAAGTGATGGCGGAGCGTATCCTGGCGATCAACCCAGAGTGTCGGGTGACCTGCATTGACGATTTCATTACGGCGGACAACGTTGCCGAGCTGCTCGATAACAATTTCAGCTACGTCATTGACGCGATTGACAGCGTGCGGCCGAAGGCAGCACTGCTGGCTTATTGTCGACGCTACAAAATACCTGTGGTCACCACCGGCGGTGCCGGTGGACAGATAGACCCGACCCAGATTGCGGTGGTCGATCTGGCGAAAACCATACAGGATCCGCTGGCGGCCAAGCTGCGTGAGCGGCTGAAAAATGATTTCAACGTGGTGAAGAACAGCAAGGGCAAGCTGGGCATCGACTGCGTGTTTTCCAGCGAACCCCTGGTTTACCCGCAGCCGGATGGCAGCGTTTGCGCGTCGCGCAGCACCGCAGAAGGGCCAAAACGAATGGATTGCAGTGCGGGATTCGGTGCGGCAACCATGGTTACCGCGACCTTTGGCTTTGTCGCCGTTTCCCACGCGCTGAAAAAGATGGTAGCGAAAGCCGCGCGTCAGGCGTAGCGGGCGCCGATCGCTTTCACTGCGGCAGCCAGCGCTTCCAGTCCACTGGCTCGGGTGGCGCTGAGCTGGGCGCGTAGCGCCAACTGATCAAACAACCCCAAGGGGTCCATCGCCGCGATTTGTTGCGGCGTTTTTCCTTCCACCGCCGTCAGCAGCACCGCCAACAGGCCTCGTACGATGCGACCTTCGCTGTCGCCATAAAAATGCACCGTCCCGTCCGCCTGCAACTGATGCCCCAGCCAGACCCGGTTTTCACAGCCGCTCAATTCCATTTCCGCTGCACGTAATGCTTCCGGCAACGGGGGCAGCTGCTTTGCCAACATAATCAGTTGGCGATAGCGATCTTCCCACTGTTTCAGCGCGGTAAATTTTTCGATTAGCGCCTCGGCGGTGATTTCACGGCCAAAGGGATGAGGGGCAAGCATAGCGTCTCCGGTGTTCATTCAGTCTAGTCGGCCAGTAGATCGATGGCGTTGATCAGGGCTGCGACCAAAGCATCGACATCTTCCTGGGTGTTATAAGGTGCAAAGGAGGCGCGCAGCGTCCCACTGACCCCGAGCGCCGCCATCAGCGGTTGGGCGCAGTGCTGGCCGGCACGTACGGCGATGCCTTGTTCTGCCAGCAGGGTGACGATGTCGCTGTGGTGGATGCCGGCAATATCGAATGCCAGCAGGCTGGAGCCTGAGCAACGGAAGCTGCGAAAGCCAGGTAATCCCCCCAACCTTTGTTCGGCGTTATCGGCCAGGCCACGGCTGTAGCGTTCGGCAGCCAACATGTCCTGATTGGAAAGCCACTCCAGTGCGGCGGCTAACCCCAACACGCCGGCGATATTGGGCGTTCCAGCTTCAAAGCAGTGAGGAGGTTTTTGCGGCGTGAACCCCTCGAACGATGCCTGGGTCAGCATCTTGCCGCCGCCCTGCCACGGTGCCATTTGCGCCAATAACTTGCTCTTGCCGTACAGCGCCCCTATGCCGGTTGGGCCGTAGAGTTTGTGGCCGGAGAAAGCGTAGAAATCAATATCAAGCCGCTGAACATCGGCAGGGCAGTGCACTATGCCTTGCGCGCCGTCGATCATCACGCGTGCGCCGGCGCGGTGGGCCAAAGTGATGGCATACGCCAGATCCGGGCAGCCGCCGGTGACGTTGGACATTTGCCCCAGTGCCAGCAGACGGGTTTTGGCGTTGAGCAGGCCAGGCAACAATGTCAGGTCCGGCAGGCGATCTGCACCAAGGGGCAGTTTTACCACCCGAGCTCCGGTTTGCTCTGCCACCATCAACCAGGGGATCAGATTGGCGTGATGCTCGGCCTCGCTCACCAGAATTTCGTCACCCGGTTGCAGCAGTGGGCGAGCATAGCTCTGCGCTATCAGGTTGATGGCTTCGGTGGTGCCGCGGGTCCAGATAATATCATCGGCTGAAGGGGCGTTGATCAGAGTCGCGACCTGTTGGCGCGCCTGCTCGAAACGGGCGGTCAGGTCCTGTGCGGCCCTATGCTGGCTACGATGCACCGTTGCCGCATCGTCACGATAAAACTGCTGCGTAGCGGCGATGACCGCCAGAGGTTTTAATGCGGTGGCGGCGCTGTCGAGATAAATGCCCGCCTGCTGCAATGCAGGAAACTGATTACGGAAGTCGATGGGATTAAAAGGTGTCATACCCTGATTATCACTTGCTGGAGTCAATCACTGATCCTGTCTTATTTTACGGCTGGAGACAAGCTATCACGACCATTAGGACTTATCGCCTGGCAATCTTGGGAAAGTTTGTTATGCTAATAAGTACGCGCTAAATAATGGCGTTGAATAATAGAAAGGGTTTTTTACAGCATTTAAAACTACAAGGAGTCCACAATGAAGAAGACAGCCGCAGTTATCTCTGCTCTGATGCTTACGTTCACCCTGGCAGCATGCTCCAGCAATTACGTGATGCACACCAATGATGGGCGCACTATTGTCGCTGACGGCAAGCCAAAAGTGGACAATGACACCGGGATGATCAGCTATAAAGATGCCAACGGTGTTGAGCAGCAGATCAACCGCTCCGACGTGAAAGAAATGGTTGAAAGCAACCAGTAAACGTCAGGCAAAAAAAAGCACCGCAAAGCTTGCGGTGCTGCATAAAATCACTATGGACAGACAGGGTAAATGTACAGGAAGTGAAAAAACAGTAGCTTAGCTACCACGTCTGGATTGCCAGACAATTTGCAAACACAACATCACAACCACAAGCCAAAAGTTCATCGGCGTCCTCGACACCCACTCCCTTTTCGTTCCGGCCCGGGAAGTGCCGCCACTATAGGTATTTGCTGGCGCATGCTCAACGGACAATTTATAATGGCTCGGATTAAAAAAACTAATGGTAGCGCTTTGTTGTTCTGTGCCTTTTGCACCGCACACCACGCCGCCTGATTTTTTATGCCGAATCACTCGGAATATTGTTACACAAAAGTAGCTAATAAATGTCTAAACGCTTACCACCTCTTAATGCACTGCGGGTATTTGACGCGGCTGCCCGTCATCTGAGTTTTACCAAAGCGGCTGAAGAACTGTTTGTCACCCAGGCCGCGGTGAGCCACCAGATCAAGTCGCTGGAGGACTTCCTCGGCCTGAAGCTGTTTCGGCGCCGCAACCGCTCGCTGTTGCTGACGGAAGAAGGGCAAAGTTATTATCTGGATATCAAGGAGATCTTCTCCTCGATCAACGAAGCGACTCGCAAGCTGCAAGCGCGCAGCGCGAAGGGGGCATTAACCGTCAGTTTGCCTCCGAGTTTTGCCATTCAATGGCTGGTGCCGCGTTTGTCTGGCTTTAACTCAGCTTATCCGGGAATTGATGTGCGTATCCAGGCGGTGGATCGTGAAGAAGATAAGCTTGCCGACGATGTCGACGTGGCGATTTTCTATGGCCGTGGCAATTGGACCGGGTTGCGTGCCGAGCGTTTATACGCGGAATATCTGCTGCCGGTGTGCTCCCCTAGCTTGCTTACCGGGGAACATGCGTTAAAAGTGACGAGCGATCTGGCTTATCACACGCTACTGCATGATACTTCACGCCGCGATTGGCTGGCCTACACGCGCCAATTGGGGTTGCAGCACATTAATGTGCAGCAGGGGCCGATTTTCAGCCACAGTGCCATGGTGGTTCAGGCTGCGGTGCATGGGCAGGGGATTGCGCTGGTGAATAACGTGATGGCGCAGACCGAGATCGAAGCCGGGCGGTTGGTATGCCCGTTCAACGACGTTCTGGTCAGTAAAAATGCTTTTTATCTGGTATGTCATGACAGCCAGGCAGAACTGGGTAAAATAGCCGCCTTTCGTCAGTGGATCCTGGCGCGGGCAGCCAGCGAGCAAGAAAAGTTCCGCTTTCGCTACGAACAATAAGGCCGGTCGCCGTTTTTTCGCCGCCGGTTTTCTTCAATAAAGGTAAATAACGATGAGCAGTCGTTCAATGCTGATTTTTGCTGCTATCAGCGGTTTTGTATTTGTTGCTCTGGGCGCGTTTGGCGCACACGTATTAAGTGGCACGCTGGGCGCTAACGAGATGGCCTGGATCCGTACCGGGCTGGAATATCAGGGCTTTCATACCCTGACGATCCTGGCACTGGCAGTGGCGATGCAACGCCGTGTCAGCCTGTGGTTTTACTGGAGCGGGGCGTTATTGGCGCTCGGCACCGTACTGTTCAGCGGCAGCCTGTACTGTCTGGCGCTGTCGCACCTGAAGGTCTGGGTCTATATCACGCCGATTGGCGGCGTGTGTTTCCTGGCCGGTTGGGTATTGATGTTGATTGGCGCTTTGCGTCTGAGGAAAAAGGCCGAGCGCCATGAATAAGATTGCGTTGTATTGCCGCCAGGGTTTTGAAAAAGAGTGTGCGGCGGAAATTACCGCCAAGGCTGCCGAGCTGGAAGTGTTTGGCTTCGCCAGAGTGAAGGACAACAGCGGCTACGTGCTTTTTGAGTGCTATCAGCCGGACGACGCCGATCGCCTGGCGCGGGAAATTCCGTTCCGTGAATTGATTTTTGCCCGCCAGATGTTGGTGGTGGGCGAGCTGCTGCGTGATTTGCCGCCGGAAGATCGCGTATCACCGATTGTCGGCATGCTGATTGGCGTGGTGGATCGCGGTGGTGAGCTGCGAGTAGAAGTGCCGGACACCAACGAAAGCAAAGAGCTGATGAAGTTCTGCCGCAAACTGACGGTGCCGTTGCGCGCCGCGATGCGTGAGCAGAAAGTGTTGATGGCCCGTGAGAATGCAACCCGTCCGGTGGTGCACGTATTCTTTATCGCGCCGGGTTGCTGTTATGTCGGTTACTCCTTCAGCAACAACAACTCACCGTTCTATATGGGCATTCCGCGCCTTAAATTCCCTTCCGACGCGCCAAGCCGTTCTACGCTGAAGCTGGAAGAGGCATTCCACGTGTTTATCCCCGCCGATGAGTGGGACGAGCGTTTGGCCAGCGGCATGCATGCGGTCGATCTGGGGGCCTGTCCGGGCGGTTGGACCTACCAACTGGTGCAACGCAGCATGATGGTGCACGCGGTGGACAATGGCCCGATGGCGCCAAGCCTGATGGATACCGGACAGGTAACCCATCACCGCGCCGATGGGTTCAGATATGAACCTTCCAGCAGCAAGATTTACTGGCTGGTGTGTGACATGGTGGAAAAACCTGCGAAGGTGACCAGCTTGATGATCCAATGGCTGGTGAAAGGCTGGTGTCGCGAGGCGATCTTCAACCTGAAGTTGCCGATGAAAAAACGCTACGAAGAGGTTTCGCAGAACCTGCAGTCGATCAGGGAAGCGCTGGATGCGGCGGGCATCAGCTCGCAAATCCATGCCAAGCAGCTGTACCACGATCGTGAAGAAGTTACCGTGCACGTCCGCCGTATGTGGTCTGCCGTGGCTGGTCGTCGCGACGAGCGTGATTAATTGAGAGGGCGCTTTCTGCAGCGCCCTGGTTTATGCCGGTAACCGCAGTTGCTGCAGGTTACCGGTTAACGTCAGGTCGGTGCGCAAGGTGGCGACCTTTTTACTGATATAAGCCATGTCGCGGTGTTGTTGAAGTTTACCGCGCCATTTCTCCGGCACCTGCTCCAGGGCCTGGTAGAGCCCGTCCAGCGAACCTGCCTGCTGCAACAGCAACACCGCCGTTTTCGGTCCGATGCCGGCTACACCAGGGATCTTGCTGCTACTGATCCCCGCCAATCCCCAGTAATCCGCCAACTGCTGTGGTGATACCCCAAACTCCTGCTGCACAAACGGCATATCCAGCCAGCGCTTTTGAAAGTAATCGCGGATTTGCACGCTGGGTGCCAACAACTGACAGTAACCTTTGTCGGTGGACACAATAGTGACCTGATGGCCGCCGCCTGCGATTTTGGCCGTCAGCGTTGCCGCCAGATCGTCCGCTTCATTGCCTGGCGAGTGCCAACAGGCGACGCCGAGGGCCTCGAACGCCTGGCGAAGCTGCGGCATTTCCTGCTGCAGATTCTCCGGCATCGGCGAACGTCCGGCCTTATAGTCGGGCAGGATCTGATGACGCCAGCTTTCGCTGCGATCGTCCTCGTCGAATACCGCCACCGCGTGCGTTGGGCGGCTGTGCTGGATCAACTGTTGCACGGCGTGCTGGCAGGCGTTGACACAGGGAGACCCCTGCACGGCGTGAATGCGGCGGATGAGGTTGAGGGCGTCGACAATCAGTAGGTGTATAGGCATTAACTCGTCGTCTTTCAAGCTGCAACGTTGCTGACTTCACGTACTCCCCCCAAGTAAGCTCTGGGGATGAACACGCTTACCGCCTGGCTGCAACTTGAAATCCATATAGAGTAAAGGCGGAAAAGTCAGGTAAAAAGAAGGGCGGTTATTAGGCCGCCCCGGAGAGTTCATTAAGCGACTATTTCGTAGCAGGGCACATAGGCGCTGCCCGGCAACTTCATACGGTGTTGAGCAACGAAGCCCTGCAACAGGCTGTCCATCTGTTTCATCATCTGCGGTTCGCCGTGCAGCTTGTACGGGCCGAACTGCTCGATGGCATGAATGCCATTTTCCTTCACGTTGCCGGCGACGATGCCGGAAAACGCGCGGCGTAGCGCAGCGGCCAACTGTTCGGCCGGCTGATCCGGATACAGGTTGAGATTCGCCATATTTTCATGGCTCGGCTCGAATGGTAATTGCAGATCCGGCGCGATGCGAATAGACCAGTTGAAGCTGTAGGCATCGCCGGTATTGCGGCGGTTTTCTTTCACCAGCGGCATGGCTTTTTTCATCTGCCGCGCCACTTCTGCCGGATCGTCGATGATGATGGTGTAATGGCGGCGCGCTTCGTCCCCCAGCGTGTTCATGATGAACTCATCCAGCACGCGGAAATAGTCGGCGCTCTCTTTTGGCCCGGTGAGGATCAGCGGCAAGACCTGTTCGCTGTTTTCCGGGTTCATCAGAATACCCAGCAGATACAGCAGTTCTTCCGCCGTGCCAACGCCGCCCGGGAAGATGATGATGCCGTGGGCAATACGGACGAAGGCCTCCAGGCGTTTTTCGATGTCCGGCATGATAACCAGCTCATTGACCAGCGGGTTTGGCGGTTCTGCGGCAATGATTGAAGGTTCGGTCATGCCGATAAAACGGCTGTTGCGGTAGCGCTGCTGGGCGTGGCCCACGGCGGCGCCTTTCATCGGCGCTTCCATGGCGCCCGGTCCGCAGCCGGTACAGATATTCAGCTCGCGCAGGCCCAGCTGGCTGCCGACCTTGCGGGCATAAAGGTATTCATTTTCATTGATCGAATGGCCGCCCCAGCACACCACAAGGTTAGGATCCTCATCGAGGTGCAACGCACGGGCGTTGCGCAGGATAGAGAACACCAGGTTGGTAATGTGGGCCGAGTTTTCCAGATTCAGATGCTGGAAACGACCGGCGCTGTCGATCTGCCCGTGAACGAACAGAATATCGCGCAGCACGGCGAACAGGTTGGCCTGCAGCGAGCGGATAATTCGACCGTCGACAAAGGCGTCTTCCGGTGGGTTAACCAGTTCCAGTTTCACACCGCGCTCACGGCGCAGCACGTTGATATCAAAGGTTTCGTAGCGTGACAGCAGCTGTTTGCTGTTGTCGGTCTGGCTGCCGGAGTTCAAAACGGCCAGCGAACAGTTGCGGAACAAACGGTATAGATCACTGCTGGCGGTACGCTTCAGCATGTCTACTTCCAGCTGCGACAGCAAATCCATAGAGCCAAGCGGGCTGATGTGTGTAATCAAGGTAACTCCTTTGCACCCGGAACGGGGCAGTAGTAATCCATACGCAGCAGAACAGCATCTCGTTATTGTCAGGGCACGGCGGCAAAACCCGACCGGAATGCCCGGCGCACCTGATTTAACCTTACCGCCGTCCCCCGATTTTTACCAACACAAACCACTCGTTAGCTCAGTTGTTGAGCAATGTTTCGCACTATTGGCGTGTCGGACGACCTCGAGACGGGACAAAGTCCGTTTTGCTGCGCCAGGGATTGATGTCCTGCCCGCCGCGATGGGGGCAACGTGCGTAGATCGTCAGGCTTTGCCCAGCGTCAGTTCCGACAGGGAGGGGGCTTGGTCGGAGGACATCTGCTGTCACCTTGGTGAGAGATAGGTACAATGGTCGCCAGTTTACCGTATGCGAGAAAAAATATGGACCACGATGTACCGCACGCCCTGCGTGAATTTACCCAGCGTTATGTTGAGCTTTGGCAGCAGGAGCGCGGTCATGCGCCGGCAAGTCAGGAGCTGTACGGTGTGCCGTCGCCCTGCCTGGTCGAAAACCGCGATGACCAGGCGCTGTGGTTGCCGCAACCCTTCACCCCGGCCGCAACGCTGGAAAAGGTAGAGACTGCGCTTGAGCTTCGTCTGCAGCCGGACATCAATCTGTTTTATACCCAGCAGTATGCTGGCGATATGAGTGCGCAGTTCGGCGAACATCATTTGACCTTGCTGCAGGTATGGAGCGAAGACGATTTTATCCGCCTGCAGGAAAACCTGATCGGTCATCTGGTAACGCAAAAACGTTTGAAACTGTCCCCGACGCTGTTCCTGGCAACCACCGAATCAGAAATGACCCTGGTCTCTTTGTGCAACGTCAGTGGGAATGTGGTGCTGGAGCAATTTGGCAGCGATAAGCGCACCCTGCTGGCCACGTCGCTGGGCAATTTCCTCGATGCATTGCGCCCGCGGATAGAAGATTGATGCTAATTTGACCGCGTTGCGTGTGCGAGATCTCTCACAAGCGTTGTGAGAGATCGCTTTTAATTTTTGGCTCACTGCCGGTTAGAAGCATTTTATTGTTATCCAGATCAATTGGTTAGTTTTTCTTTAGGATAACTCTTAGCATTAATTTGTAGCACGCCTGCCAGTAAGCCCTTGTGAACCCGGGATAATTAAGCGATCTTATGTTCACCGGAAGGGATACGGTGGAGCTGGAAAGCATCAGGATGATGCAGCTTCAGGATGAAGAAGTGGATGCGCTCAGTGAAGAGCGAAGGACGGCGTCAGGAGATGCCAGGATGTTTCAGGACTGAAACCAGGGACACCTCCAGGATGGAGATTGAGAGCCAGCAAAGGATGGTTGGCGGGTCATGAAGACTAAGGAACCGCATCAGGACGATGCTATGGGACAACGCCAGGAAGGTTTGGTCAGGATGACCGCAGGAAAAGTTTTCAAGGATTGAGCAGGGAGCACACTGTGTAGCGGGATAGCTATAAAACGAACCGAGGGCACTGTTAGCGCAGTGCCCTCAACTTTTACGACTTCCTGTTTAAGCATCCATCATGTTTAACCCTGCTCAAACTTAATCCGTCTCAAATTCATCTCAGTTGTTAACCAATCGTCCCCAGTGTATCGCTATCAATCCTGTTTAAGAACTCAATCCCATTTCGATACTGATGGCCGGCAGCATAAAGCCGAGGATCAGCAAGTCAAAGCCGTCCATGGCGTAGCCGGTGACCGAAGCCAGCATGGCTTTGCCGGGCGTGGCGTGGTTTTTTGTCGTTGTGATCGCAGGCATGTGTCTAATCTGTTTGGTTTAGTTGGTGGGCCTATTGTGCCGTGGGGCGCTGGACGCCACCAGATAAAAACGGCCGTGCTAGTCAAGTCAGCCGAATTTGGACTATAAAAATGCTATGCTTTGCCGCTTTTCAGCCATACGGCTGAATCTTCATCATGAAAATAGATCGGGAATGCAGATGAGTATAAATAATCAGGTTCGCCACAGTTTGCAGGCGATTGAGCAGTCAATGCGCGATTTGGCTCTATGGCAGGCCGCGCCGCCTGAGCCTGAGGCTTTCTCCAGCTCCGAACCTTTCTGCGTAGACAGCATGTCGGCCGAAGCCTGGCTGCAATGGGTGTTTCTGCCGCGTATGTACGCGCTGCTGGATGCGGATGCGCCGTTGCCGACGCGTTTCGCCATCACGCCTTATTTTGAAGAGGCGCTGAAAGATAATGAACCCAACTGCATGCCGCTGCTGGTTGTGCTGCAGAAATTGGATAACATGCTGAATAAAGAGTCGTAATTATATTCCGACGTGGCCGCTGATTTTCGCCAGGCGGTAGATGGGTGTATTAGCGCAGACGCCAGGACAAAGCATTTGGCGGCGTCTTTCGAACCCGACAAACCTTGGCCGTTTATCCGGGGATCTGCAAAGGATTATAAGGTGCTGCAATAATGGATTTATTAAAGTTTATCCTTCGTCTGCCTTTTACGTTAATCAAGGGCGCATTTCGCCTGCTGGCACTGAGCCTGGCGTTACTGGGCCGGTTATTCAGGCCGCTGATCGGTAATCTTGCCTGGAGTGCGCCTGCCTGGTGGACTGCGCTGTCCGCCGGTGTGAAACGGGCGTTTTTGCGGCTGGAAAGCGGCGTAAACAAATACCCGAAAGCCATCAGTCTGGCGTTGCTGGTTTTGTTGTGTATCGCCGGTGGCGCTGTCTACGGCTGGCACTGGTGGCTGAACCGACCGCAACCGATCGAACCGGCACCCATGGTGTATCAACAAACCGACGTGCAGGCCGCTGGCCCTGAAGCGATAAACTACGCGGTTCAGAAGCCGACACCGCAGAAGCTAAGCCTGACGTTCAGTCACTCGGCGGCGCCTTTGACCGACGTTGGTAAAGCGGTGACCAAAGGCGTGACGCTTAAGCCGCAGGCCGAGGGCCAGTGGATCTGGAACGACGCCTCAACCCTGGTCTTTACGCCGAAAAAACCGCTGCCGATGGGCACGCAATACCAGGTTAATCTCGATCCTGCCACGTTGCTGGCGCCGCAGATCAAGCTCGCCAATACCCGTTACACCTTTAACGTGCCCGCTTTTAATTACCAACTGGGGCAGGCCGAGTATTACCAGGACCCGCAGGATCCGAAGAAGCGCAGCGCTATCTTTAATCTGAAGTTCAATGCGCCGTTGGACGTCACCAGCTTTGAAAAACAGGTCTCGCTGGGATTGAAGGAAGGCAACGCCAAGTCGGAGAAAAAGCTTAACTTCTCGCTGGTCTACGATGAGAAAAAACTCAACGCCTGGATCCACTCAGAGCCGCTGCAGGCGCTGGATCAGGGCGGTGTGGTGCACCTGACCGTCGGCAAGGGCATCAAAGCGACGGTGCCCGCCAACGCCATCGACGAGGTGAAAAGCAACCGGGTCACGGTGCCGACGCTGTACAGCCTGGCGCTGAGCGATGCCAGCGCCCAGGTGGTCGACGCCGAGGGTGCCAAGGGGCAGCGGGCCCTTATCGTCGCTTTCAGCGACGCCGTCAAGGATAAAGAGCTGGTGCGCGCGACCAAGGCCTGGTTGCTGCCACAGCACGATCCCAGCGATGCTGAAGCCGCTAAAGACCCGAATGATTTTTATCAGTGGGATACCGACAGCGTCGCCAAGAATGTGCTGGCGCAGTCAATGCCGCTGACTCTGACGCTCAACGAAGCTGAAGAGAGCTACCAGCCGCAGTTCAGCTTCAAATTCGATGCCCCGGCACATCGCTTCATGCTGCTTGAGATCGACAATCAGCTGGTCTCCAACGGCGGTTACAAAATGCCGAAAAAGGCCTACCGGGTGATTGAGGTGCCGGAGTTCCCGAAATCCCTGCAGTTCATGTCGCAAGGGTCTCTCCTGTCGGTCAACGGCGATAAGCAGATCAGCGTTGCCGCGCGCAACGTGGCGGGCTTGCGCCTGGATATCAAACGGGTGATCCCAAGCCAACTGCAGCACATCGTTTCTTTCAAAAGCCGGGAATACTCTTCCGCCGAGTTTAACCGGCTGGATGACGAATATTTTACCGAGCATTTTAAATACCAGACCGCGCTCAACAATGACCAGCCGGGCGTGGTGAATTATCAGGGCATCGATCTTTCCCGCTACTTGTCCACCAATCCTGATTCTCACCGCGGCGTGTTTTTGCTGACGCTGTCCGAATGGCAGCCAAACAGGAAACCGGCGGAGGAAGAGGCTGGAGCGGATGAGTCTGAGGAAGAAAGCGACGATCAAGCTGAGGTCGGCGATTCACGTTTTGTGGTAGTGACCGATCTGGGCATCGTCGCCAAAAGCTCCCAGGACAAAACGCGCGATGTATTTGTCCAATCGATTCACAGCGGCGCACCGGTCGGCAGCGCGAAAGTGTCGGTGATCGCGAAAAACGGCGTAACCTTGCTCAGTCAAATCACCGATACCAACGGCCACGTGCGCTTCCCGGCGCTTGATGTTTACACCAATGAACGCCAGCCGGTGATGTTCCTGGTGGAAAAGGAGGGCGATGTTTCCTTCTTGCCGACCGGCAGCTATAACGATCGCGGGTTGGATTTCTCGCGCTTCGACATTGCCGGTGAGCAGACCCCGACCGATCCGCGTGCGCTCAGTAGCTATCTGTTCTCCGATCGGGGCGTTTACCGGCCGGGCGATACCTTTAATGTTGGCCTGATCACCCGTGCTGCTGATTGGAGCGTGGGGCTGGCCGGCGTGCCGGTGCGTGCTGAAATCCGCGATCCGCGCGATAAGCTGATGACCACGGTGCCGCTGACGTTGGGCGCCAGCGGGTTAAACGAGCTGAGCTACACCACCGATGAGAATTCACCTACCGGCGAGTGGAACGTCTATCTGTATCTGGTGGGGAAAAATCACGACACCTCAACGCTGCTTGGTCATACCTCCGTCAATGTGAAAGAGTTTGAGCCGGATCAACTGAAGGTGAAGCTGGAGCTGACGCCAAACCGGCAACAGGGCTGGGTGAAACCCTCTGAATTGCAGGCCAATATTGACGTGCAGAACCTGTTTGGCACGCCGGCGCAAGATCGTCGTGTCACTTCCAGGTTGACGCTGCGCCCCATGTATCCGAGCTTTGATCGCTTCCCGGACTACGCCTTCTACGAAAACCGGCAAAACAGCGACGGCTTCGAAACCGAGTTGGAAGAGCGCACTACCGACGAGCAGGGCGCGGCTAACATCCCGCTGGATCTCAAAGGCTATGCCGACGCCACTTATCAGTTGCAGCTGTTGTCGGAAGCCTTCGTCGCCGGCGGTGGGCGTTCGGTGGCGGCTACCGCCAGAGCTCTGGTATCGCCTTATGATTATCTGGTTGGCGTGAAGGCGGATGGGGATCTTGGCTATATCAACCGCGATGCGCTGCGCCAGCTGAATGTGATCGCCGTAGATCCGTCGCTCAAACAGATTGCCCTGGCGGATCTGAAGCTGGTGCTGATCGAGCAGAAATACATTTCCGTGCTGACCAAGCAGGATTCCGGCGTTTACAAATATCAATCGAAAATGAAGGAAGTGACGCTGTCGGAGCAGCCGTTGGCACTGAGTGAACAGGGGAATGATCTGCGGCTGGCGACCGACAAGCCGGGGGATTTTGTGCTGGTGATTGAAGACGCGCAGGGCAAGGTGCTTAACCGCGTTGCCTACAGCGTGGCCGGGAATGCCAACCTTAGTCGTTCGCTGGATCGCAATGCGGAACTGAAATTGAAGCTGAACCAGGCGGAATATCAACCCGGCGAAGAAATAGAGGTGTCGATCAACGCGCCTTACACCGGCAGCGGTCTGATCACCATCGAGAAAGATCGGGTTTACGCGTGGCAGTGGTTCCATAGCGATACCACTAGTTCGGTACAAAAAATCCGCCTGCCGGCCGGCATGGAGGGCAACGGCTATATCAACGTGCAATTTGTGCGCGACGTCAACTCCAGCGAAATCTTTATGAGCCCGCTCAGTTACGGCGTTATGCCATTCAAAATCAGCACCCGCGCACGGCAGAATGGGCTGGAAGTGACAGCACCAACGGTGATTAAGCCAGGCGAAGATCTGACCATGACGGTGAAAACCGATGGCCCGCAGCAGGTGGCGCTGTTCGCCGTCGATGAAGGGATCCTGCAGGTCGCTCGCTACCGCTTAAAAGATCCGCTGGAGTTCTTCTTCAGCAAGCGTGAACTGAGCGTCACCAGTTCGCAAATTCTTGACCTGATCCTGCCGGAGTTCAGCAAGCTGATGGCGCTGACGGCGGCACCGGGCGGCGATGCGGGGGAAGGTTTGGATCTCAACCTGAACCCGTTCAAACGCAAGCGTGATAAGCCGGTCGCTTACTGGTCAGGCATCACCGAGGTGAACGGCGAGAAGGCGTTCGTCTATCCGGTACCGGATTACTTCAACGGTAAAATCCGGGTCATGGCTATCTCAGTCACGCCGGACAAGATCGGCAAGGCGCAAACCGCCGCGACGGTGCGGGACAACTTCATCATGACGCCAAACGTACCGGCGATGGTGGCACCGGGCGATGAGTTTGACGTCAGCGTGGGCGTCAGTAACAACCTCGAAGGATTGAACGGTCAACCGGTGGCGGTAAGCGTGCACTTGACGCCGCCTCCTCAGTTGGATGTGGTGGGCAACGCCGTGCAAGGCCTGTCACTGGCGGAAAAACGCGAGGGTGTGGTTAACTTCCGCCTGCGTGCCAAATCTGCGTTGGGGGATGCGCCTTTGGTGTTTGACGCCAGCTATGGCGACAAGAGCAGCCGCCGCACGGTCAGCACCTCGGTGCGGCCGGCTATGCCGTATCGCACCCAAACGGTGATGGGGCGGATGAGCGGCGGCAGCCAAAACGTCGAAGGCCTGCGTCAGATGTTTGACGCCTATGCGCAGCGTCAGGCGGCGGTTTCCCATTCACCGCTGGTGCTGACCAACGGGCTGGCTCAATACCTGGCAGACTACCCTTACTACTGTTCCGAGCAGATCGTCAGCCGCTCCATTCCGCTGATCCTGCAGAGCCGTCATCCGGAAATGGCGGGGGGCCTGAGCCAGTCCGAGGTTAGCAAACAGCTACGCAACTTGCTCGGCGTGTTGCGTTCTCGTCAGAATGACAGCGGGGCCATTGGTGCCTGGCGGTCATCGCCGGATGCCGATCCTTTCGTTACGCCGTATGTGGTCCAGTATCTGCTGGAGGCGAAACAAGCCGGGTATGCGCTGCCGGAGGGGATGCTTGAGGAGGCCAACGGCGCACTGCGCGAACTGGCGGCCAGCGGCTTTGACGACCTGTATCGGCTGCGTTTGCGCAGCTGGGCTATCTATCTGCTGACGCGGCAAGGCGAGGTGACCACCAATGCGCTGGCAATGGTGCAGGATACGCTGCAAAAACGCTATCCGGACAGTTGGAAAACCGATCTGAGCGCGCTGTATCTGGCATCGTCTTATCAATTGCTGAAGATGGATGACGAGGCAGCCGCACTATTGCAGCCAAACTGGCAGCAGTTGAGCAAAGCCTATGACAGCGCCTGGTGGACGCAGAATTACTTTGATCCGCTGGTGCAGGATGCGACGCGGCTGTATTTGATTACCCGCCATTTCCCAGAAAAGGTGGCATCGATTCCGCCGCAGGTGTTGGAGAACATGGTGAAGGCGCTGAAAGAAGAGCGCTACACCACCTACTCTTCCGCGATGAGCATACTGGCGCTGGAGAGCTATTCGGCCCAGGTGGCGCAGTCTGCCAACGCGGGTTCGCTGGACATTGCGCAGATTGGTAAAGGCGGCAATGCAGCACCACAGCGGATAGCCGAGCTGCAGGGGCTGTTTGCCAAAGGGCAGTTTACCGCTGATGCCGCCGCTGTCCGCTTTACCAACAGCGGTGATGCGCCGGCCTGGTACTCGGTGACGCAGGCCGGTTATGACCTTGCTGCGCCACAGAAAGCCCTGGCACGCGGGCTGGAAATCACCCGCGATTACACCGATGAGCAGGGTAAGCCGATCACGCAGGTAACGCTGGGTCAGAAGGTCAATGTACATCTGAAAATCCGTGCTAACGCTAAAGAGGGGCTGAGCAATCTGGCGATCGTCGATCTGTTGCCGGGCGGGTTCGAAGTGGTGCAGCAAACGCCGCCGGAACCTGCCGCTGACGAGGACAGCGAAGCGGAAGCGCCAAGCAGCGGTTGGCAGTCACCGCTGGCGGCTTCAGGATCCAGCTGGGCGCCGGATTACAGCGACATTCGTGAAGATCGGGTGATCATTTACGGCAGTGCCAGCACCGACGTACAGGAGTTCGTTTACCAGATCAAAGCGACCAATACCGGCAGCTTTATTATCCCACCGGCCTATGGCGAAGCCATGTATGACCGTGAAGTGCAGGCCATGTCGGTCAGCAACGGCAAATTGGTGGTGGTGCCTGCGGAAAATAAATAAGCCGTGACTGGCGTCGGGCGGATATTCGCCCGACGCCAGCGCGTTGAGATCCGATGAAAATCCTGAAAACACCCTGGCTGCAGAATAGCCTGATGGCGGTCTTTCTGCTCGCGCTGGTGCTTGGTGCCATTCGGTTATGGCCGCACCCGCCGTTGGCGCAAGAATTACCGCTGTCCTCCACCTACTATGATCGCCAAGGTACGCTGATGCGCATCACGCTGGCCAACGACGATCGTTACCGGCTATGGACTCCGCTGGAGGATATTTCACCTTTGGCGGTGCGTGGTCTGCTGCTGCATGAGGATCGGTGGTTTTACTACAACCCCGGTTTTAACCCCGTTAGCCTGGCGCGCGGCTTCTGGCGCAGCTATGTTTCCGGTGGCAGGATGCAGGGCGGTTCGACCATCAGCATGCAACTGGCGCGCATGCGCTGGCATCTCAACACCCGTACGCCGGGTGGCAAACTGCTGCAAGTGGCGCGTGCGATACAGCTAGAACTGAGCTACTCCAAACACGATATTTTGGAAGCCTACCTGAACTACGCTCCTTACGGTCGCAATATCGAAAGCATCGGTGCCGCCAGCCTGATCTACTTCGCCAAGCCACCGCGAGACCTGACCCTGCCGGAAGCGTTAACCCTGGCCGTATTGCCGCAGTCACCCAGTTACCGTCTGGAACCTAAAACGGGCGTGCTGGGTGTTGCCCTGACGCAGGCGCGCGACCGCTTGTTCCAGCGCTGGCAGCAAGTCTACGCGACCGACAGCAGTCAACAGGCCCTGTTTCGGCTCCCGCTAGCGCTGCGTCAACCCGAGCAGATGCCCTATATTGCACCGCACTTTATCGAGCAACTTCGTCAGCAGACTCAGCAGTTGGTGCAGCGTAATAGCCGCGTCGACACCACGCTGGACGTGGGGCTGCAACGTTTGGTCGAACGACAGGTAAATGCCTTTATCGCCCGTAATCAGAGCCGTGGGATCCACAATGCTGCAGTGCTGCTGGTGGACAGCCGCGATATGGGGGTCAGGGCGCTGGTGGGGTCAGCAGACTATTACAACCGCCAGATCCAAGGGCAGGTGAACGGGACCCATGCCAAGCGTTCGCCCGGTTCGACCCTGAAGCCCTTTATCTATGCCCTGGGCATGGAGCAAGGCGTGCTGCATCCGATGACCATCCTGAAAGATGTACCTTCCTCATTTGGTGCCTACGCGCCGGAGAATTTTGACCGGCGTTTTCTTGGGCCGGTAACCGCCACCGATGCGCTGAATTTTAGCCGCAATATTCCCGCTGTGTACGTGGCGTCGCAACTGCGGCAGCCGACGTTCTATCAGTTCCTGCGCCTGACCGGCGTTGAGAATATGGCCAGCGAGAATCACTATGGCTTGTCGCTGGTATTGGGGGGCGGTGAGGTTACCGCTCAGGAACTGGCGAAGCTCTATGCTCTGTTGGCTAATCGCGGCGCATTGCGTCCGTTACGCATGCTGAGTAGCGATGCGGAGACGCCGGCGGTGCGCTTGCTTAGCGAAGAGGCCAGTTTTATTACGCTGGATATGCTGCGGCAACACCGACGGCCGGGAGATACCTTGGCGCAGCGTTCATCGTCGCTGCCGGTCTATTGGAAAACGGGGACCTCATGGGGGTTTCGCGATGCCTGGAGCGTAGGGATTTTCGGGCCCTATGTTCTGGTGGTGTGGGAGGGGAACTTCGACAGTCGCGGCAATAATGCCCTGGTGGGCGCCGATGCAGCGGCTCCGTTATTCTTCAATATTATCGACAGTGTGCATGCCAGCTATCCCACGCTGCGGGAGCCCCGACAGCCATTTCCGAAGCGGCTGCGGCGGGTGGATATTTGTCTGGCCAGCGGCGATTTACCCACCCCCTGGTGCCAGCAAAAGGGCAAAACCTGGTTTATTCCCGGCAAGTCACCGATCAAGGTCGACAGCGTTTATCGGCCGGTGGTGCTGGATATTCACAGCGGTGAGGTGGCCTGTCCGCCCTATGACCAGGCGCAAACCCGCACTGAAGTGTTTGAGTTCTGGCCTTCCGATCTGGCCAACGTGTTCGCTCAGGCCGGGTTGCCTAAGCGTTCGCCGCCGATAAATCGCTGTAAGGACAACGGCATTGCCGTCGGGGGTAATGCGCCGCGCATCACCTCGCCGCTTAAGAACACCACCTATACCCTGCGGCAATCGCAGCAGGGACGCGATAAAATTGCCTTCAACGCAGTGACCGATGCCGACAGCAAAACGGTGTACTGGTTTGTTGACGATATCTATCTCGGTAGCAGCGCCAGCAAAAAGGCCATCGACTGGCGGCCGATCAACAATGGGCAGTACCGCATTCGGGCGGTGGACGATCGCGGCCGGGCCGATAGTCGTCTGGTGACCATCGAATGGGTTAACTAGCCCTGACGCACTGCTGTATACTCGCGCCGGAATCTGGGCTTTTACGTAGGAAAAGAGATTGTGATTGAGGTTTTGTATCAGGATGAGCACCTGGTGGCGGTGAACAAGCCGTCCGGTTGGCTGGTGCACCGCAGCTGGCTGGATCGCCATGAAACCCGGTTTGTGATGCAGACCGTTCGCGATCAGATTGGCCAGCACGTGTTTACCGTGCATCGCCTTGATCGTCCTACATCCGGCGTGTTGCTGATGGCGCTGTCCAGCGAGGTGGCGCGGCTGTTGTCGCAGCAGCTTGAACAGCATCAGATGCAGAAAACCTACCATGCGGTGGTCCGCGGTTACGTGCTGGAAGGCGATACCCTCGATTACCCGTTGACGGAAGAGCTGGACAAAATTGCCGACAAGTTTGCCTCGGCGGACAAAGGTCCGCAGCCAGCAGTCACCCATTATCGGCCGCTGGCGCAGGCAGAGATGCCGGTGGCGATTGGCCGTTACGACAGCGCGCGCTACAGCCTGGTTGAACTGAAACCGGAGCATGGCCGCAAGCACCAGTTGCGGCGCCATATGGTGCATATCCGCCATCCCATCATCGGTGACAGCAAGCACGGCGATCTGCGTCAGAACCGCGGCATGGCGGAGCATTTCGGCTGTTCACGCCTGATGCTTCACGCCAGTCACCTGCAGCTGAATCACCCGGTGACCGGTGAGCCGCTGCAGATTTCCGCTCGCTGGGACGAGTCCTGGCAGGGCGTTATGTCACAGTTTGGCTGGGCGGAGAGTATCCCTGAGCTTGCCAGGGTTGAGTTTCCTTCAGCTAGCGGTCAGGATAACTGATCATTTCTAAAGGTATTTAAGGGAGTAGGAGCAATGGCTCAGGTTGGAATCTTCGTGGGAACGGTTTACGGCAACTCACTGCTGGTGGCGGAAGAAGCGGAAAATATCCTCAGCGAACAGGGGCATGAGGTCAAACTGTTCGAGGAGGGCACGCTTGAAGCCTGGCAGTTTTACCGTCAGCATTACGCGTTGGTAATTACCTCCACCACCGGTCAGGGCGATTTGCCGGACAGCATTGCACCGCTGTTCCATGCTATTCGCGATCGGGTCGGCTACCAGCCTGAGCTGCGTTACGGACTGATCGCGTTGGGTGACAGCAGCTACGATAACTTCTGCGGTGCAGGGCGCGCATTTGATGCATTGCTGCAGGAGCAAGGAGCAACTCGCGTAGGTGAGGTGTTGGAAATCGATGCGATGGAACAGCCGGAGCCGGAAGTGGTTTCCTGCCCGTGGGTCGAGCAGTGGGCCACATTGCTGAAATAGAATTACCCGTTGCCTTTCAAGTTGCAGCGTTGTTAGCTGCAACTTGAAATTCATAGGGTAAAAATGAAGTCCAGTAGATCCAGTTCGCTGAACCCTTACTTACCGCGGGTCAGTTTTTCCAGATCGGATTCGATCTCGGCAATCTTGTGGGAAACCACACCTTCCAGATGACGCAGGTCATCAAGAATTTTGCGTTTCAGATCCACTTCAACCTGGTCCCGCTGGCACAGCTGATCCAGCTCATCAATCACGTAACGCAGGTTCGGGTTAATTTCGTGGATTTCTTTGTAACCCTGACCGGCATTGTCCGCGACCACGGTCTTGCGTTGGCGCGGGTATTTGAACTTCACGCTTTTGGCAAAGAACTCGCCTTTATCCTTGCGGAAATAAATCTTAAGAATGTCGTTATTGGCCTCCTGACGCAGGCTATAGCGATCGACATCTTCCGGTTGATTGATTCCTAAGCTTTTCAGGTTGTCATACATAATAGCGCCACCTTATAAATAGACTTTATTCCACGGTCTGGGATTATGGCGAATAACCACGCCAGAGACTGTGACTGCTCACGTAATGAAGACAAAAAAATAGCGGGTGATTCACCCGCTATCTTAATTTAGTCGATGGTGCGCAATAACTCATTAATGCCGACTTTACCGCGCGTCTTGGCATCGACTTTTTTGACGATCACTGCGCAGTACAGGCTGTAAGAGCCATCTTTGGACGGCAGGTTACCGGAAACCACCACCGAGCCGGCAGGCACGCGGCCGTAGTGCACTTCGCCGGTTTCGCGGTCGTAAATGCGGGTGCTTTGGCCCAGGTATACGCCCATGGAAATTACGGAACCTTCTTCTACGATCACGCCTTCAACCACTTCTGAACGCGCACCGATGAAGCAGTTGTCTTCAATGATGGTCGGGTTGGCCTGCAGAGGCTCCAGTACGCCACCGATGCCGACGCCGCCGGACAGGTGAACGTTCTTGCCGATTTGCGCGCAAGAGCCGACGGTAGCCCAGGTATCCACCATGCTGCCTTCGTCAACGTAAGCGCCGATGTTCACGTAGGATGGCATCAGAACCGTGTTGCGGGCGATGAATGCGCCCTGGCGAACGGTCGCCGGTGGCACTACGCGGAAGCCTTCTTTCTGGAAGCGCGCTTCGTCGTAGTCGGCGAATTTCATTGGCACTTTGTCGTAATAACGGGTTTCTGCACCGTCCATCACTTTGTTGTCATTGATGCGGAAAGAAAGCAGCACGGCCTTTTTCAGCCACTGATGCGTTACCCACTGACCGTCAATCTTCTCGGCAACGCGCAGGGCGCCGCTGTCCAGCAGGCCGATCACCTGGTTTACCGCTTCGCGCGTTACGGTGTCTACGTTCGCCGGGGTGATTTCCGCGCGGCGCTCGAAGGCGTTTTCAATAACGTTTTGTAATTGCTGCATGCTGTTCTCTGTCCTGATGTTGTCTACGAAAAGGTTACTTGTATCACAATTTATCGTTTGGGTTGAGGGCCTCTGTCAACCGTTGTTCCAACTTTCTGCGCGTTTCCGGGTTAAGGGCGCGTCGATCGCTGTCGGCCAGAATAAATAAATCCTCAACCCGCTCGCCGATGGTGGAGATGCGCGCGCCGTGCAGTGACAAACCGAGATCGGCGAACACTTCGCCTACCCGAGCCAGCAGGCCTGGCTGATCGAGCGCGGTCAGTTCCAGATAGCTGCGGCGGTCGGTATGGGTTGGCAGGAAGCTGACTTCGGTCGGCACGCTGAAATGACGCAGCTTGGAGGACGGCCTGCGCACGCGCGGCGGCTGATATTCCCGCTGGGTAATGGCCTGCACCAACGCGTGGCGGATCGCCGCATGGCGGTCCTGTGCCAGCGGGCTGCCATCCGGCTCCAGTACGATAAAGGTATCCATCGCCATGCCGTCGCGATTGGTGAAGATCTGTGCGTCGTGCACGCTCAGGTTGCGACGATCCATCTCGCCGGCCACGGCGGCAAACAGGTATGGGCGATCCGGACTCCAGATGAAAATTTCGGTGCCGCCGCGCGTCGCCTGCCGGCTGACCAGCACCAGCGGCTGGGTGGAGTCATGGGCCAGCAGATGGCGTGCGTGCCAGGCCAATTGGTTAGGCGAATGGCGCAGGAAGTAATCGGCACGACAGCGGCTCCAGATGCGGTGCAGCGCTTCTTCGTCGATATTGTCCATGCGCAGCAGCGCCAGCGCTTGCAGGCGGTGGTGACGCACGCGTTCGCGCAAATCCGGGCTGTTCTGCATGCCGCGGCGCAGCTGTTTTTCGGTGGCGAAATAGAGCTCACGCAACAGGCTCTGTTTCCAGCTGTTCCACAGGGTCTCGTTGGTGGCGCAGATGTCCGCTACGGTCAGGCAAACCAGATAACGCAGGCGGGTTTCACTCTGCACTTCGGCGCTAAACTGCTGAATCACCGTCGGATCCTGAATGTCGCGCCGTTGGGCGGTGACCGACATCAGTAAATGGCAGCGAACCAGCCAGGCCACCAGTTGAGACTCACGGGAATTCAAACCGTGCAGCTCGGCGAACTCCAACGCGTCCTGCGCGCCGAGGATCGAGTGGTCGCCGCCGCGGCCTTTGGCGATATCGTGGAACAGCGCCGCCAGCAGCAAAAGTTCCGGGTTCGGCAGGCGCGGATACAGCTCAACGCACAGCGGGTGACGTGGCCGCGTTTCGGCATCGGCAAAGCTTTCCAGTTTTTGCAGGACGCGAACGGTGTGTTCGTCGACGGTGTAGGCATGAAACAGGTCGAACTGCATTTGCCCGACAATTTTGCCCCACTGCGGCATATAGGCCCACAGTACGCTGTGGCGGTGCATCGGCACCAGCGCCCGCGAAACGGCACCTGGGTGACGCAGGATGGCCATAAACAGATCGCGTGCTTCCGGAATGGTGCACAGCGGCTGTTTCAGATGGCGGCGCGCATGACGCAACTGGCGGACGGTGGTGGAGTAAATGCCTTTGATTTCGCGGTTGCGCACCATCAGGTAGAACATCCGCATGATCGATTCCGGCTGACGAATAAACAGCGTTTCGTCACGCAGGTCGATCAGGTCGCCACGCAGTTGAAAATCTTCGTTCAACGGCCGGGGTTTTTCCGTGGCGTCCAGCGCCAGAATCGCCTCATCGAACAGTTGCAGCAGCATGTGGTTCAGTTCGCCGACGCGGCGCGTCATGCGATAAAAATCTTTCATCATGCGCTCGACCGGCTCGTTGCCTTCCCCCTCATAACGCAGCAACTGCGCCACGTTAAGCTGGCGATCGAACAGCAGTCGGTTATCGTAGCGGGGCAACACCAGATGCAGCGCGAAGCGAATGCGCCACAGGAAGCTTTGGCATTCGTTAAGCTCGTTGCGTTCGGCCTGGGTCAGAAAACCAAAGCCGACCATTTCGTCCAGCGAAGTTGCGCCGAAGTGACGGCGCGCTACCCACAGCAGGGTGTGAATGTCCCGGAGGCCACCGGGGCTGCTCTTGATGTCCGGCTCCAGATTGTAGCTGGTGCCGTGGTAGCGTTGGTGGCGCTCTTGCTGTTCGACCAACTTGGCGTGGAAAAATTGGGGGGAGGGCCAGAAGCCGTCGCTGAAAATGTGCTTTTGCATTTGCAGGAACAAGGCCACATCGCCGCAGATCATGCGTGATTCAATCAGGTTGGTGGCGACGGTCAGATCCGCCAGGCCCTCCAACAAGCACTCTTCCAGCGTACGTACGCTGTGGCCCACTTCCAGCTTAAGATCCCACAGCAGGGTGATAAATTCCCCCACGCGCTGGGATTGCTGTTCATTCAGCCGGCGCTGGCTCAGCACCAGCACGTCAATGTCCGAAAGCGGGTGCAATTCGCCACGGCCATAACCGCCGACCGCCACCAAAGCGGTTTCCGGAATATCTTCGAAACCGTAAAACACCCACAGGCGACGCAGCAGGCGATCGATAAAGTCGCTGCGGGCGGCGACCAGGCTTTCGGCGCTGGAGCCGGCATTAAACGCTTCTGCCAGCCACAGTTGGAACTGTTCGAGGCGCTGTTTCAGCGCGACGCAGTTGAGCTCCTCATCGCCATAGGCGTTGGGATATTCAGGCTGCTCCGGCACGGCCTGTCGTGGAATGACCGAGGTGTCTTGTTGGCGAAAGTTTTCAGACATAGTACGCAGCCCATAAAAAAGGCCGGCAAAAGCCGGCCTGTGACATCATGCATCGCGGCAATACGCCGCGGCGCTTACATCTCGTGCGTAATGATGTTGGGGATGGTGTCATCCTTGCGCAACGTCATTATCTCGCAGCCGTTATCTGTGACCACAATAGTATGCTCATACTGCGCCGACAAGCTGCGATCCTTAGTTTTTACCGTCCAGCCGTCTTTCATGGTGCGGATGCGGTAATCACCGGCATTGACCATTGGCTCGATGGTGAAGGCCATACCGGGTTGCAGTACCACACCGCCGTCGTCGGCATCATAGTGCAGCACCTGCGGTTCTTCGTGGAACACTTCGCCAATGCCGTGGCCACAGTATTCGCGCACCACGGAAAAGTTTTCGGCTTCGACGAATTTCTGGATCTCTTTGCCCAGCGTGCGCAGGCGGATGCCAGGCTTCACCATTTTCAGCGACAGATAAAGGCTTTCCTGCGTGATGCGGCACAGACGCTCGCCCAGAATGGTCGGTTTGCCGACGATGAACATCTTGGATGTGTCGCCGTGGAAACCCTCTTTGATCACGGTAACGTCGATATTCACGATGTCGCCGTCCTTCAGAACTTTGTCATCGCTCGGGATGCCGTGGCAGACCACTTCATTTACCGAGATGCACACGGATTTCGGGAAACCGTGGTAGCCCAGACAGGCGGAAATCGCCTGCTGCTTGTTGGTGATGTGGTCGTGACAGATACGATCGAGTTCGCCGGTGGTCACGCCAGGCTTGACGTGCGGCTCGATGATTTCCAGCACTTCGGCAGCCAGACGGCCGGCCACGCGCATTTTTTGGATGTCATCAGGTGTTTTAATTGAGATTGCCATGAAATTCGTCCGCAGGTGTCGTGCTCGCCGACAACAGAAAGAAATAATAAGAAGCAGTCTCTTATGGTATCAGTCCGGCCTGAGGCTGCCAAATTTGATTTCTCGACGATGACGACTGTGGCAACAAAAGTTGGTGTCCGGGGTGGGTTTATGGTATAAAGCGCGCCGGCAGATCCGCGTCTTGGTCCTTGCGATAAGGGCGGGAAAGGCCGAAAATACTTTAACTGCACTCACATTGTGTAAATAACACACACGTATCGGCACATCCGCCGGGGTGCCCTGAGGTGATTTATCACCGCCAGGGTCGGCGTTATGGGATACGTGGAGGCATAACCCCAACTCACTCTATAGAGGTTTAATCATGGCAACTGTTTCCATGCGCGACATGCTCCAGGCTGGTGTACACTTTGGTCACCAGACCCGTTACTGGAACCCGAAAATGAAGCCTTTCATCTTCGGCGCACGTAACAAGGTTCACATCATCAACCTGGAAAAAACTGTACCAATGGCCAACGCAGCACTGGCTGAACTGACCAAGATCTCTTCCCGTAAAGGTAAGATCCTGTTCGTTGGTACTAAGCGCGCAGCAAGCGAAGCGGTAAAAGAATATGCTAACACCTGCGATCAGTTCTTCGTGAACCATCGCTGGTTGGGCGGCATGCTGACTAACTGGAAAACCGTTCGTCAGTCAATCAAACGTTTGAAAGATCTGGAAATCCAGTCTCAAGATGGCACCTTCGACAAGCTGACCAAGAAAGAGGCGCTGATGCGTACTCGCGAACTGGCCAAGCTGGAAAACTCCCTGGGTGGTATCAAAGACATGGGTGGTCTGCCTGACGCTCTGTTCGTTATCGATGCCGATCACGAACACATCGCGATCAAAGAAGCCAACAACCTGGGTATCCCGGTATTCTCTATCGTTGATACCAACTCCGATCCAGACGGCGTTGACTTCATCATCCCTGGTAACGACGATGCAATCCGTGCAATCAAATTGTACCTGACTGCCGTTGCTGCCGCCGTCCGTGAAGGTCGTTCTCAAGATCTGGCCGTTCAAGCGGAAGAAAGCTTCGTAGAAGCTGAATAATAAGGCAAGCTCGTCACTGAGCCCTTATTAACCAGGTATTGAATATGTTGGTTAGGGGGGCCTTTATTGGCCCCCTTTGCTTATCTGAATGAGAACTGTCTCTACGTGAGATAACCGAGGAAAAAGAAATGGCTGATATTACCGCTGCTCTGGTAAAAGAACTGCGCGAGCGTACTGGCGCTGGCATGATGGATTGCAAAAAAGCTCTGGTCGAATCTAACGGCGACATCGAGCTGGCAATCGAAAACATGCGTAAATCTGGCGCGATCAAAGCGGCGAAAAAAGCAGGCAACGTAGCTGCTGACGGCGTGATCAAAACCAAGATCGAAGGCAACTACGGCGTGATCCTGGAAGTAAACTGCCAGACTGACTTCGTTGCTAAAGATGCCGGTTTCCAGGCATTCGCTGACAAAGTGCTGGACGCTGCTGTTGCAGGCAAAATCACTGACGTTGAAGTGTTGAAAGCACAGTTCGAAGAAGAACGTGTAGCGCTGGTTGCCAAAATCGGTGAAAACATCAACATCCGTCGCGTGGCTTCCCTGGAAGGCGAAGTGCTGGGCAGCTACCTGCACGGCGCACGTATCGGCGTTCTGATCGCGGCTAAAGGCGCTGACGAAGAGCTGGTTAAGCAAATCGCCATGCACGTTGCGGCGAGCAAGCCAGAATTCGTTAAGCCTGAAGATGTGTCTGCTGAAGTGGTAGAAAAAGAGTACCAGGTTCAGCTGGACATCGCCATGCAGTCTGGCAAGCCGAAAGAAATCGCTGAGAAAATGGTTGAAGGCCGCATGAAGAAATTCACCGGCGAAGTTTCTCTGACCGGTCAGCCTTTCGTTATCGAACCAAGCAAAACCGTTGGCCAGGTGCTGAAAGAGCACAACGCTGACGTCGTTAACTTCATCCGCTTCGAAGTGGGTGAAGGCATCGAAAAAGCGGCAAATGACTTCGCTGCTGAAGTTGCTGCAATGAGCAAGCAGTCTTAATGACTGTATACCCGATAGATTTCGCGGTGCGGCAAGGCGGCAACTGAGCGAACTCCCAGTCACCTGGTTCACCAGGTGACTGGGGTAAGTGAAGGCAGCCAACGCAGCGGCAACGTGAAAGATGAAGGGTATAATGGAGCCGCCGTCAGGCGGTTCCATTTTATCCAGCCAGAATTACACCGGTGACAGGCCCTGTGGCAATATACTCATCACAGGCGCACTTCATCGGCTGAAATCCCCAATACTAATACTGCTTCTTAGGACAGAACACCATGGCAACCAATGCAAAACCCGTATATCAGCGTATTCTGCTCAAACTGAGTGGCGAAGCCCTGCAAGGCGCAGAAGGTTTTGGTATCGACGCTAGCGTTTTGGATCGCATGGCTCAGGAAGTTAAAGAGCTGGTCGAACTGGGAATTCAGGTCGGTGTAGTTATTGGCGGCGGTAACCTGTTCCGCGGCGCGGGCCTGGCGCAGGCCGGCATGAACCGCGTAGTGGGCGACCACATGGGAATGCTGGCTACCGTGATGAACGGCCTGGCTATGCGTGATGCACTGCACCGTGCCTATGTGAACGCCCGCCTGATGTCAGCCATTCCGTTGAACGGCGTGTGCGACAACTACAGCTGGGCCGAGGCGATCAGCCTGCTGCGTAATAACCGCGTGGTGATCTTCTCCGCCGGTACCGGCAACCCGTTCTTCACCACCGATTCTGCTGCGTGTCTGCGCGGGATCGAGATCGAAGCGGACGTGGTATTGAAAGCGACTAAAGTGGATGGTGTATACTCCGCTGATCCGGTTAAAAATCCGGATGCAACGCTGTACGAACATATCACCTATCAAGATGTACTGGAGCGCGAGCTGAAAGTGATGGATCTGGCGGCGTTTACGCTGGCCCGCGATCACGGTCTGCCGATTCGCGTATTCAACATGAACAAGCCAGGTGCGTTGCGCCGGGTGGTGATGGGTGAGAACGAAGGCACGCTGATCAGCAAATAAGGCTGTTCTGCCCAATTTAGCGGGAGCGGGTAACGTGGTGCGTTATGCGCTCTCCTTGAGTAAAATTCACGGGCTATACTGTGGTATGGCCTGCCAAGTCTCCAGCTTCCAAGGGTTTGCAACGTGATTAATGAAATCAGAAAAGATGCTGATTCACGCATGGAAAAAAGCGTAGAAGCATTCAAAAACCAAATCAGCAAAATCCGTACCGGCCGTGCTTCTCCAAGCATCCTGGACGGCATCATGGTGGAATACTACGGTTCTGCAACGCCGCTGCGTCAGTTGGCTAACGTGACCGTAGAAGACTCCCGTACCCTGGCAATCAACCTGTTTGATCGCTCCCTGGGTTCAGCGGTAGAAAAGGCCATCATGGCGTCTGATCTGGGCCTGAACCCAAGCTCAGCCGGCAGCGTGATCCGTGTTCCGCTGCCTCCGTTGACCGAAGAGCGCCGTAAAGACCTGATCAAAGTGGTGCGCGGTGAAGCCGAGCAGGGCCGTGTTGCCGTACGTAACGTGCGCCGTGACGCCAACGACAAAGTGAAGGCGTTGCTGAAAGACAAAGAAATCAGCGAAGACGAAGATCGTCGTTCTCAGGACGACATTCAGAAAATGACCGACGCCTACATCAAGCTGCTCGATGCCGCGCTGGCGGACAAAGAAAAAGAGCTGATGGAATTCTAATCAGCATCGCGCAGAAAAAAAGCGTCGCCTGGGCGGCGCTTTGTTTTTTGTGGCGCAGATCCCGTTTCATCGTGCTGATTGATCATGGACAAGCGGTGGCGAAGGTTACACACTGGAGCACCTCCGATCTCATCAGACAGTTATTCAGAGTGAGCTCATGAAGCAACTGACTATTCTTGGCTCCACCGGCTCAGTGGGGACCAGTACCCTGGCCGTGGTCAGGGAAAATCCCGACCGTTTTGCGATTAAAGCGCTGGTTGCCGGCCACAACGTAGCCGTCATGGCACAGCAGTGTATGGAATTTCGCCCAACCTATGCCGCAATGGCAGACGAAGGCGCGGCACGTGAGTTACGTACCCTGCTGGCGGAAAATGGCGTTGCCACCGAGGTGATGGCGGGCGAGCAGGCCGCTTGTGATTTGGCGGCGTTGGACGACGTTGATCAGGTCACCGCCGCCATCGTCGGTGCTGCCGGTTTACTTCCGACACTGGCGGCGATTCGTGCTGGCAAGCAGGTATTACTGGCGAACAAAGAGTCGCTGGTGACCTGTGGGCGCCTGTTTATGGACGCAGTGCAAAAAAGTCAGACGCAGTTGCTGCCGCTGGACAGCGAGCATAACGCGATTTTTCAGAGTTTGCCTGAGAGCATTCAGCGTCAGTTGGGATACTCTTCATTAGACAGTCATGGTGTGTCGCGCATCGTGCTCACCGGTTCCGGCGGCCCGTTCCGCACCACGCCACTGGAACAGTTCGCCACGATGACGCCGGATCAGGCCTGTGCCCATCCCAATTGGTCGATGGGGCGCAAGATCTCGGTGGATTCCGCCACCATGATGAACAAAGGACTGGAATATATCGAGGCCCGCTGGCTGTTTAACGCCTCGGCCGAACAAATGGAAGTGATTCTGCATCCTCAGTCGGTGATCCATTCAATGGTGCGCTACACTGATGGCAGCGTGTTGGCCCAGTTGGGCACGCCGGATATGCGTACGCCGATCGCTCATGCAATGGCCTACCCGCAGCGGGTAAACTCCGGTGTGGAAGCGCTGGATTTTTGCCGTATCGGCTCGCTGACCTTTGCCGAACCTGAACGGGAACGCTATCCCTGCCTGTATCTGGCCATAGAGGCCTTTGACGCCGGGCAGGCGGCAACCACCGCACTGAACGCGGCCAATGAAGTTGCCGTGGCGGCTTTCCTGCAGGAGCAGATTCGCTTTACCGATATTGCGACGGTGAACCAAAAAGTAGTCGAACGGCTGTCACTGCAGGAACCGTCCTGCATTGATGCGGTCTTAGAAATAGATCGTCAGGCACGTGAGGTTGCGGTTGGGTTGGTTAAATCACTGCGTAACTGATAGCGGCATTTATCCTATTTTGTTCGTAAATTACGCGTGCCGCAGTGGGGTTGTTTGTTCAGGCCCGGCTGAGGTGATATAGTCTGCGCCACTTGTCAGCGGTTATACCGTTGAATTCTGGCCCGATTGATATCTCGAACGCCAATGGCGCAGCGGAAATTACCGGCTGTCGCAGGGCAGACTGAAAAGCCGTGTCGGGCACACGGCTTTTTTTGCGCGTAAGGGCCTGATGTTCCGGAAGGGCAGTTGTATTTCTATTGAGGAAATAAGTACGAGTTATGTCGTCCGCAAATCAACAAGAGGCTAATCCGTCCACTTTGGGGCCACGGCATGTTGCCATTATCATGGACGGTAACGGGCGCTGGGCTAAACGTCAGGGTAAGTTACGTGTCTTCGGTCATAAAGCAGGGGTGAAATCGGTTCGTCGCGCGGTCAGTTTTGCTGCCAACAACCATTTAGATGCGCTCACGCTTTATGCCTTCAGCAGCGAGAACTGGAACCGTCCGGTGCAGGAAGTCTCCGCCCTCATGGAGCTTTTCGTCCGAGCCTTGGACAGCGAAGTAAAAAGCCTGCATAAACATAACGTCAGACTGCGGGTGATCGGCGATATCAGCCGTTTCAGCGCGCGTTTGCAAGAGCGGATCCGTCGCTCTGAGCAACTGACTGAAAATAACGATGGCCTGACGCTCAACATTGCCGCCAACTACGGCGGCCGTTGGGATATTATTCAGGGAGTAAGGGAACTGGCTGAGCAGGTGAAGGACGGTTCGCTGCGTCCGGATCAAATTAGCGAAGAATTACTGGGTGAGCGGGTCTGCATGAGCGATCTGTCACCGGTGGATCTGGTGATCCGCACGGGCGGTGAACACCGCATCAGTAATTTCTTACTGTGGCAAATTGCTTATGCCGAACTTTACTTTACTGATGTACTCTGGCCTGATTTTGATGAACTTGTCTTTGAAGGTGCGCTGAATGCATTTGCACAACGCGAGCGTCGCTTCGGGGGAACAACACCTATCGGCGCCAATGCGTCCTAGGGGGAACTTTTGCTGAAGTATCGCCTCATAACGGCTCTGATTTTAATCCCGATTGTTATCGCGGCGTTGTTCTTGCTGCCGCCGGTGGGCTTTGCCCTGGTAACGCTGGTTGTGTGCATGCTGGCAGCCTGGGAGTGGGGCCAACTGGCCGGTTTTACCTCCCGCTCGCAGCGCATCTGGCTGGCGATATTGTGCGGCTTCCTGCTGGCGCTGATGATGCTCAGCATTCCGGCCTACCACCAGTCGGTTCACCTGCCTCAGGTAGGCGGGCCGCTGTGGCTGTCACTGGCCTGGTGGTTGGCGGCGCTGCTGCTGGTGCTGTTTTATCCGGGGTCTGCCGCGCTGTGGCGTAATTCGCGTCCAATACGTCTGATTTTTGGTTTGCTGACCATAGTGCCGTTCTTCTGGGGCATGCTGTCGCTGCGTCAGTTCGGCTATGAACAAAACCACTTCACCGGCTCCTGGTGGCTGCTGTATGTGATGCTGTTGGTTTGGGGCGCGGATTCCGGCGCTTACATGTTCGGCAAGCTGTTTGGCAAGCATAAGCTGGCGCCTAAAGTTTCTCCGGGGAAAACCTGGGAGGGACTCATCGGCGGTCTGATTACCTCGGCCCTGATATCCTGGTTGTTTGGCCGTTACGCCCCGTTGAATATCGTGCCGACCACCTTACTGATTTGTTCGGTGATTGCCGCACTGGCTTCCGTGCTGGGCGATCTTACCGAGAGCATGTTCAAACGCGAAGCGGGTATCAAAGACAGTGGTCATTTGATACCGGGTCATGGCGGTATACTGGATCGTATCGACAGCCTGACCGCAGCAGTGCCTGTATTTGCCTGCCTGATGCTGTTAGTGTTTTAATCCGTCAACGACGGGGAGTGAAGGGATTATGGGTAGCGTGCTCTGGAACTTAGTCGCATTTCTTATTGCACTCGGTGTTTTGATCACCGTGCACGAGTTCGGGCACTTTTGGGTAGCCCGTCGCTGCGGCGTCCGTGTAGAACGCTTTTCCATCGGCTTTGGCCGCGCCTTATGGCGCCGTACTGACCGTCAGGGGACGGAGTACGTGATTGCCCTGATCCCTCTGGGCGGTTACGTGAAGATGCTCGATGAGCGGGTTGATTCGGTTGCACCGGAATTCCGCCATCAGGCATTTAACAACAAAACCGTGTGGCAACGCGCCGCTATCGTCAGTGCCGGCCCTATCGCCAACTTCCTGTTTGCTATTCTTGCTTACTGGCTGGTATTTATTATCGGCGTTCCCAGCTTCCGTCCTGTGATTGGTGAAATATCTCCACAGTCGATTGCTGCCCACGCTGAAATTTCGCCTGGAATGGAACTTAAGTCCGTTGACGGTATCGAAACGCCTGATTGGGAATCAGTTCGTCTGGCGCTGGTGGCGAAGATCGGCGACGCACAAACCGAAGTGGGTATCGCGCCGTTTGGCTCTTCTCAGGTGGTGACTAAAACCCTGGATTTGCGCCAGTGGAATTTCGAGCCGGACAAACAGGATCCCGTGGTGGCGTTGGGTATTATTCCGCGTGGCCCACAGATAGAATCTGTCCTTGCCGAAGTGCAATCGGGGTCGGCGGCACAAAAGGCGGGTTTACAAGCGGGTGACAGGATCGTTAAAGTCGACGGTCAGCTATTGGGTCGTTGGCAAACGTTGGTTAAACGGATCCACAACGGCCCTGGGCAACCGCTGGTTTTAGAGATTGAAAGAAACGGCGCCCCCTTGTCTTTGACGCTGATACCGGATACAAAGCCGGTGGGAAAAGACAAATCGGTGGGTTTCGCCGGCATCATTCCGAAAGTGCTGCCGCTGCCGGACGAGTATAAAACGATTCGCCAGTATGGACCTTTCCCAGCGCTGTATCAGGCTGGGGACAAGACCTGGCAGCTAATGAGCCTCACGGTCAAAATGCTGGGTAAATTAATAACCGGTGATGTAAAGCTGAACAACCTGAGTGGCCCGATTTCGATTGCACAGGGAGCAGGGGCGTCAGCCGGGGTCGGGTTAGTGTATTATCTGATGTTCCTGGCGTTGATCAGTGTCAACCTGGGTATCATCAACCTGTTCCCATTACCGGTGTTAGATGGTGGGCATCTCCTCTTCCTGGCGATAGAAAAGCTGAAGGGTGGGCCGGTTTCCGAGCGAGTACAGGACTACAGTTACCGCATAGGTTCGATCGTGTTGGTGCTTTTAATGGGTCTTGCACTTTTCAATGATTTTTCTCGCCTTTAGGGGCGGGGATAGGTTAGGAAGAACGCATAACAACGATGGCGATGAAAAAGTTGCTCATAGCGTCGCTGCTGTTTGGCAGCGCCACCGTATACGGTGCAGACGGGTTCGTAGTGAAAGATATTCATTTCGAAGGCCTGCAGCGAGTCGCCGTCGGTGCGGCGTTACTCAACATGCCGGTTCGCGTAGGCGATACCGTCTCTGACGATGATATCAGTAATACCATCCGTGCCTTGTTTGCCACTGGCAACTTCGAGGACGTTCGCGTGCTGCGCGATGGTAATACGCTGATTGTTCAGGTTAAGGAACGCCCTACCATTGCCAGCATCACTTTCTCCGGCAACAAGTCGGTGAAGGATGACATGCTCAAGCAAAACCTGGAGGCCTCTGGCGTTCGGGTTGGCGAAGCGCTCGACCGCACCACGATATCCAGCATTGAAAAAGGGCTGGAAGACTTCTATTACAGCGTCGGTAAATACAGCGCCTCGGTGAAAGCCGTTGTCACGCCGTTGCCGCGTAACCGTGTCGACCTGAAACTGGTGTTCACGGAAGGGGTTTCCGCCAAGATTCAACAAATCAACATTGTCGGCAACCATGCCTTCACTAACGATGAGCTGATTTCACGCTTCCAACTGCGTGATGAAGTGCCGTGGTGGAACCTGGTTGGCGATCGCAAATACCAGAAACAAAAGCTGGCGGGTGACCTTGAAACCCTGCGCAGTTTCTATCTGGACCGCGGCTACGCGCGCTTTAATATCGATTCGACTCAGGTCAGCCTGACGCCGGACAAAAAAGGCATCTACATCACCATCAATATCACTGAAGGCGAGCAGTACAAGCTCACCGGCGTGATGGTGAACGGCAATCTGGCCGGTCACTCGGCGGAAGTCGCGCAACTGACCAAGATTGAACCGGGTGAGCTGTATAACGGCAGCAAAGTGACCAAAATGGAAGACAACATCAAAACGATGTTGGGCCGTTACGGTTATGCCTACCCGCGCGTTTCTACACAGCCTGAAATTAACGATGCGGATAAAACCGTGAAGCTGCACGTAAACATTGATGCGGGTAACCGTTTCTATGTGCGTCGCATCAAGTTCGAAGGCAACGACACCAGTAAAGACTCCGTACTGCGCCGTGAAATGCGTCAGATGGAAGGTGCGTGGCTGGGCAACGCTCAGGTCGAGCAGGGTAAAGAACGTCTGAACCGTTTGGGTTATTTTGAAACGGTAGATGTGGAAACCCAGCGCGTGCCTGGCACTGCGGATCAGGTAGATGTCACTTACAAAGTGAAAGAGCGTAACACCGGTACCTTCAACTTCGGCGTCGGCTACGGCACCGAGAGCGGCGTGAGCTTCCAGGCGGGGGTCCAGCAGGACAACTGGCTGGGTACTGGCTATTCCGTCGGTATCAGCGGCACCAAAAACGACTACCAGACTTACACCGAACTGTCGGTAACCAACCCGTACTTCACCGTTGACGGTGTGAGTTTGGGTGGGCGTATCTTCTACAACGACTTTAAAGCGGATGACGCGGACCTGTCCGACTATACCAACAAGAGTTACGGCATAGACGGTACCTTGGGCTTCCCGATCAACGAAAACAACTCGTTGCGTACCGGTTTGGGTTACGTACATAACGGCCTGTCTAACATGCAGCCGCAGGTTGCCATGTGGCGTTATCTGGACTCCATGGGTCTGGATCCGAACAAGACTGACCGTGCCAGCTACTCTGCGGATGACTTCACGCTGAACCTGGGTTGGACCTACAACAACCTGGACCGTGGTTATTTCCCAACGTCGGGTAACCGTACTACCCTGAATGGTAAAGTGACCATTCCAGGGTCGGATAACGAATACTACAAACTGACGCTGGACAGCGTGCAATACGTCCCAATCAACGACGATCGCACCTGGGTGCTGTTGGGTCGTGGTCGTCTGGGTTATGCAGATGGTCTGGGCGGCAAGGAAATGCCGTTCTACGAGAACTTCTACGCCGGCGGCTCCAGCACCGTGCGTGGTTTCGGTTCGAACACCATCGGTCCAAAAGCGGCGTACTACAATTCCAACTCGTATAGCTGCAGCAACGGCACGCCGATTTGTAATTCGGACGATGCGGTTGGTGGTAACGCCATGGCTGTCGCCAGTATGGAACTGATTACGCCGACGCCATTCATCAGCGAGAAATACGCTAACTCAGTGCGTACTTCCTTGTTTATGGACGCGGGTACCGTATGGGATACCAACTGGAAGAACTCTTCCGAAACCAGCATGTACGATATTCCGGACTACAGTAAAGCGAGCAATATCCGCGTTTCTGCCGGTATCGCTTTGCAATGGATGTCACCTCTGGGGCCATTGGTGTTCTCTTATGCCAACCCGATCAAGAAATACGAAGGCGACAAATCCGAACAGTTCCAATTTAACATTGGTAAGACCTGGTAACAGGTCGAGCTTCTGGGCATAAGCAGTTATTAAGAATCGCAAATGCCAGGCGCCTGTCAAAACACAGAGATGATTCTCATTGTTTTGCGGGATAAGTCTGGCAGATTGTGTACTTCAAGTGTCATATGGCACAAATGGGTGATGGTAAGGAGTTTATAGTGAAAAAGTGGTTGTGTGCCGCAGGCCTCGGTTTAGCAATGGCTGCTTCAGCTGGCGTTCAGGCAGCAGATAAGATCGCTGTAGTTAACGTCTCCAGCATTTTCCAACAGTTGCCGGCTCGTGAAACCGTAGCTAAACAGCTGGAAAACGAGTTCAAAGGCCGTGCGGGTGAGCTTCAGAACATGGAGCGTAGCCTTCAGACCAAAATGCAACGTCTGCAGCGTGATGGCGCTACCATGAAAGCCAGCGATCGCAGCAAGCTTGAAAAAGACGTGATGGCACAGCGCGAGCAGTTCTCTCAGAAAGCCCAGGCTTTTGAGCAGGACAACCGTCGCCGCCAGATGGAAGAGCGTAACAAAATTCTGAGCCGTATTCAGGACGCTGTGAAATCTGTTGCCAGCAAAGAAGGCTATGACGTAGTGATCGATGCTAACGCCGTTGCCTACGCAGGTTCTTCTAAAGACATTACTGCTGACGTGCTGAAACAGGTTAAATAACAACATGCCTTCTATTCGACTGGCTGATTTAGCGCAGCAGTTGGATGCACAATTGCACGGTGATGGCGATCTCGTCATCACCGGCATTGCTTCTATGCATTCGGCACAGGCTGGCCAAATCACGTTTTTGTCAAACAGCCGCTATCAAGAGCAGCTGGCTTCCTGCCAGGCAAGCGCAGTCGTGCTTACCGAGGCGGATTTACCACACTGCCGTTCTGCGGCGCTGGTGGTTAAAAACCCTTACCTGACCTACGCGCGCATGGCGCAACTGATGGACACCACTCCCTCTCCGGCCCAGGATATCGCCCCTAGCGCGGTTATTTCCCCTGAAGCCACCTTGGGGCAGAACGTGGCTATCGGAGCAAATGCGGTGATCGAGTCGGGCGCAGTCCTTGGCGATAACGTGGTTATCGGTCCGGGCTGTTTTATCGGCAAACGTGCACGCATTGGCGCAGGAACGCGTCTGTGGGCTAACGTAACGATTTATCATGAAGTCGAGATCGGTCAGCAATGTCTGATCCAATCGGGCACCGTGATTGGTGCTGATGGTTTCGGCTATGCCAACGAACGCGGCAACTGGATTAAAATTCCTCAGTTGGGCACGGTGATTATCGGCGATCGCGTCGAAATCGGCGCTTGCACCACCATTGACCGCGGCGCGTTGGATAACACCCAGATCGGGAATGGTGTTATCATCGACAACCAATGCCAGATTGCACATAACGTTGTGATTGGCGACAATACTGCCGTTGCCGGCGGTGTTATCATGGCGGGCAGCCTGAAAATCGGCCGCTACTGCCAGATCGGTGGAGCCAGCGTGATCAATGGTCACATGGAGATCGCCGACAAGGTTGTTGTCACCGGAATGGGAATGGTTATGCGACCAATCACCGAACCTGGGGTATACTCTTCGGGCATTCCGTTACAACCCAACAAAGTTTGGCGTAAAACCGCTGCGTTGGTGATGAATATCGATGAGATTAGCAAGCGCTTAAAAGCTGTCGAACGAAAAGTCGGAAAAGACTAATCACTACCGCCCGCCTGACTGGGTACAAAACGAAACGCGTTGGTCATGAGACCAAAAGCGCAAAGAGTTGTTAATTTGCGGCCTGCATGATGATCTCCTTTTGGGGTCAGCGCAGGCCGTGTTGTTGATGCCATCAGTTTTTAGAGACAGGAAGAGTATTTTGACTACTGACACTCATACTCTGGATATTGCAGAAATTTTAGAGTTGCTTCCTCACCGTTACCCGTTCTTGCTGGTTGATCGCGTCCTCGAGTTTGAGGAGCACAAATTCCTGCGTGCGGTGAAGAACGTATCTGTAAATGAGCCGTTTTTCCAGGGACACTTCCCTGGTAAGCCGATTTTTCCAGGCGTATTGATTCTGGAAGCCATGGCGCAGGCCACAGGTATTCTGGCGTTTAAAAGCGTCGGCAAACTGGAACCGGGCGAGCTGTATTACTTCGCCGGTATCGATGAAGCCCGCTTCAAACGCCCGGTCGTGCCTGGTGATCAGATGATCATGGAAGTCACCTTTGAGAAAACACGTCGTGGTCTGACGCGCTTTAAAGGCGTGGCAACCGTCGACGGCAAAATTGTCTGCGAAGCAACCATGATGTGTGCGCGCAGCCGGGAGGCTTAATCCGTGATCGACAAAACCGCCTTTATCCATCCTAGCGCGATTATTGAAGAAGGTGCCGTTATCGGCGCTGGTGCGCACATCGGTCCCTTCTGTTACGTCGGCTCCCAGGTGGAAATCGGCGAAGGCACGGTACTGAAGTCCCACATTGTGGTGAATGGCCTGACCAAAATCGGTCGCGACAACCAGATCTATCAATTTGCCTCTATTGGTGAAGTGAATCAGGATCTGAAATACGCGGGCGAACCTACGCGTGTCGAGATTGGCGATCGCAATCGCATTCGCGAAAGCGTGACCATTCATCGCGGCACAGCGCAGGGCACAGGGTTGACCAAGGTAGGTAATGACAACCTGCTGATGGTTAACGTGCACGTTGCGCACGACTGTGTGGTGGGTAATTCCTGTATCTTGGCGAACAATGCTACGCTTGCCGGGCATGTGGAAATTGACGACCATGCCATTATTGGCGGCATGACGGCTATCCACCAGTTCTGCATCATCGGCACCCACGTGATGGTGGGCGGTTGTTCCGGTGTTGCCCAAGACGTGCCTCCTTTTGTCATCGCGCAGGGTAACCACGCCACGCCATTCGGCGTTAACGCCGTGGGCCTGAAGCGTCGTGGTTTCGATAAAGATCAAATGCAGGCAATCCGTAACGCCTACAAGATCCTTTATCGCAGCGAGAAAACGCTGGATGAAGCGAAAACAGAAATCGAAACCCTGGCAAAAGAGCAGCCGGTGGTACAGCAGTTCCTGGATTTCTTTGGCCGCTCAACCCGCGGTATCATTCGCTGACCTATGCAAAATCGCCCATTGACTATCGGATTGGTCGCCGGAGAAACCTCCGGTGATATTCTTGGCGCCGGTTTGATCCGTGCGCTTAAGGCGCAAGTCCCCGACGTGCGTTTTGTTGGCGTCGCCGGCCCGCTGATGCAGGCTGAAGGCTGTGAAACCTGGTACGAAATGGAAGAGCTGGCGGTAATGGGCGTGGTGGAGGTGCTTGAGCGCCTGCCACGCCTGTTAAAGATCCGTAAGGATCTTACCCGCCGGTTCAGCGATCTGAAGCCGGACGTGTTTGTGGGTATCGACGCGCCGGACTTCAATATCACCCTGGAAGGCCGTCTGAAACAACACGGCATTCGCACTATTCACTATGTCAGCCCGTCCGTCTGGGCCTGGCGTCAAAAGCGCGTTTTCAAAATTGGCAAAGCCACCGATCTGGTGCTGGCGTTTCTCCCTTTCGAAAAAGCGTTTTACGATCGTTTTAACGTTCCCTGCCGGTTTATCGGCCACACCATGGCTGATGCCATGCCGCTGCAGGCGGACAAATTGGCTGCGCGCGCTACGCTTGGCATCGCACCCGATGCGCGTTGTCTGGCCCTGTTGCCGGGCAGCCGAAGCGCAGAAGTTGAGATGCTGAGCGCCGACTTTCTGAAAACGGCGCAGTTGCTGCGTACCCGTTATCCCGACCTTGAGCTGGTGGTGCCGCTGGTTAACGCCAAACGACGCGAACAGTTCGAGCGGATCAAAGCTGAAGTGGCGCCAGAGCTACGTGTCCATCTGCTGAACGGCCAAGGGCGTGAGGCGATGGTTGCCAGCGACGCGGCATTACTGGCTTCAGGTACCGCCGCACTGGAGTGCATGCTGGCCAAATGTCCGATGGTGGTGGGTTACCGTATGAAACCTTTTACCTTCTGGCTGGCGCAGCGGCTAGTGAAGACGCCATATGTTTCGCTGCCTAATCTGTTGGCAGGCCGTGAAATCGTCACCGAACTGCTGCAGCATGACTGCGTTCCGGACAAGCTGGCGGCGGCGGTAATGCCGCTGCTGGAAGACGGCCCGCAAACTGACGAACTGAAACAGACTTTCCTGACCTTGCACCAAAGCATCCGTTGCGGTGCCGATGAACAGGCCGCTCAGGCTGTGTTGGAGCTGGCAAAAGCATGATTGAACCCTTCATCTATCCTGTCGCCACGCTAATTGCAGGCGTGGACGAAGTGGGCCGTGGCCCTTTGGTTGGCGCAGTAGTTACCGCTGCGGTGATCCTCGATCCCGCTCGGCCGATCGTTGGCCTGGCGGACTCGAAGAAGCTCAGTGAGAAGCGCCGCCTGGCGCTGTATGACGAGATCGTCGAGAAAGCGCTGTCCTGGAGCCTGGGCCGCGCTGAGCCAGAAGAAATCGACCAACTGAACATTCTGCATGCCACTATGCTGGCGATGCAGCGTGCTGTGGCCGGTTTGCATATCGCGCCGGACATGGTATTGATCGACGGTAATCGCTGCCCGAAATTGCCGATGCGTTCGCAGGCGGTCGTGAAGGGAGACAGTCGCGTGGCGGAAATCAGCGCGGCATCCATTCTGGCTAAGGTAACGCGTGACCGCGAAATGGCCGAGTTGGATCTTGTGTTCCCCGATTACGGTTTTGCGCAGCATAAGGGCTACCCGACCGCCTTCCATCTGGAGCGGCTGGCCGCTCTGGGTGCGACCGAGCATCACCGCCGCAGTTTTGCCCCGGTAAGAAGGGCGCTGGGGCTGTAATCTGCAGGCCTGGTTATCCGGGCCAGACAAGCGATAGCGTTAACCCGGGTTCAGTCCGCTGAGCCCCTAGATTCAGGTATCTGGATATGGCCGAACCTCGTTTTATTCACCTGCGCGTTCATAGCGACTACTCCATGATAGATGGATTGGCCAAGATTGGGCCGTTGGTGAAGAGAGCCGCCGCGTTAGCCATGCCTGCTTTGGCAATTACCGACTTTACCAACCTGTGTGGTCTGGTGAAGTTTTATGGCAGCGCGCACGGCGCCGGGATCAAACCGATCATCGGCGCGGATTTTCATGTGCAAAGCGAAGTGCTGGGCGATGAGCTGGCGCAGCTCACCGTGCTGGCCGCCAATAATGAAGGTTACCAAAACCTGACGTTGCTGATTTCCCGCGCTTATCAGCGTGGTTACGGTGCCGCCGGTCCGACTATTGATCGGGACTGGTTGATTGAGCACCGTGAAGGGCTGATTTTGCTCTCTGGCGCGCGCCAGGGGGACGTCGGCAAGTTTCTGCTGCGCGGCAACCAGCCGCAGGTGGAGCAGTGCCTGGAGTTCTATCAGCAATACTTCCCTGACAGCTATTACCTCGAACTGATCCGTACCGGTCGGCCGGACGAAGAAAACTATCTGCACGCCGCAGTGGCGCTGGCCACTGAACGCGGATTGCCGGTGGTGGCCACTAACGACGTGCGCTTTCTGGTCGAGGATGACTTTGACGCCCACGAAATCCGCGTCGCCATTCATGACGGCTTCACGCTGGACGATCCCAAGCGCCCACGTAACTATACGGCGCAGCAATACATGCGTAACGAAGACGAGATGTGCGAGCTGTTTGCCGACATCCCGGAAGCGTTGCTCAACAGCGTAGAGATCGCCAAGCGTTGTAACGTGACTATTCGCCTCGGCGAGTACTTCCTGCCGCAGTTCCCGACCGGTGATATGAGCACCGAGGACTTCCTGATCCTCAAGTCGAAGGAAGGGCTGGAAGATCGCCTGGAGTTCCTGTTCCCAGACCCAGAGGTGCGCGCTCAACGCCGCCCTGAATACGATGAACGTCTGGATATTGAACTGAACGTGATCAACCAGATGGGTTTCCCGGGTTACTTCCTGATCGTGATGGAGTTCATCCAGTGGTCGAAGGATAACAACGTGCCGGTTGGCCCGGGGCGTGGTTCCGGTGCCGGTTCTTTAGTAGCCTATGCACTGAAAATCACCGATCTTGACCCGTTGGAATTTGACCTGCTGTTTGAACGCTTCCTTAACCCGGAACGTGTTTCGATGCCCGACTTCGACGTCGATTTCTGCATGGAAAAACGCGATCTGGTGATTGAGCACGTGGCGGATATGTACGGCCGTGAGGCGGTATCGCAAATCATCACCTTCGGTACCATGGCGGCGAAAGCGGTTATTCGCGACGTGGGTCGCGTGCTGGGCCACCCCTATGGCTTCGTCGACCGCATCTCCAAACTGGTGCCGCCCGATCCGGGCATGACGCTGGAAAAAGCCTTTGCCGCCGAACCCCAACTGCCGGAAATTTACGAGGCCGATGAGGAAGTCAAAGCGCTGATCGACATGGCGCGCAAGCTGGAAGGGGTCACACGTAACGCCGGTAAGCACGCCGGGGGCGTGGTGATCGCGCCGACCAAAATCACCGACTTCGCGCCGTTGTATTGTGACGCTGAGGGGCAGCATCCTGTTACCCAGTTCGACAAGAACGACGTGGAATACGCCGGGCTGGTGAAGTTCGACTTCCTCGGCTTGCGTACCCTGACCATCATCGACTGGGCGTTGGAAATGATTAACGCCCGGCGCGCCAAAACCGGGCTGGAGCCGATTGATATCGCCGCCATCCCGCTCGAAGACAAAAAAAGCTTCGACATGCTGCAGCGTTCGGAGACCACCGCGGTCTTCCAGCTTGAATCGCGCGGCATGAAGGATTTGATCAAACGTCTGAAGCCCGACTGTTTCGAAGACATGATCGCACTGGTGGCGCTGTTCCGCCCTGGTCCTCTGCAGTCAGGCATGGTAGACAACTTTATCGACCGTAAGCACGGCCGCGAAGAAATTTCCTACCCGGATATCCAGTGGCAGCATGAGTCGCTCAAGCCGGTGCTGGAGCCGACCTACGGCATTATCCTGTATCAAGAACAGGTTATGCAGATTGCCCAGGTACTGGCCGGGTATTCGCTGGGCGGCGCGGACATGCTGCGCCGTGCGATGGGTAAAAAGAACCCGGTTGAAATGGCCAAGCAGCGTGGCGGTTTCGAGGATGGGGCAAAAGCACGCGGCATCGACGGCGAACTGTCGGTAAAAATCTTCGATCTGGTGGAGAAATTCGCCGGTTATGGCTTCAACAAGTCCCACTCCGCCGCCTATGCGTTGGTGTCCTACCAGACGCTGTGGCTGAAGGCACACTACCCGGCCGAGTTTATGGCGGCGGTAATGACCGCCGATATGGACAACACCGATAAGGTGGTGGGGCTGGTGGATGAGTGCTGGCGTATGGGGCTGAAAATCCTGCCGCCGGACATCAACAGCGGCCAGTACCATTTCCACGTTAACGATGAAGGCGAGATCGTTTACGGTATCGGCGCCATCAAAGGCGTCGGGGAAGGGCCGATTGAAGCCATTCTGGAGGCGCGTAACAGCGGTGAACAGGGCTACTTTAAAGACCTGTTCGATCTGTGCGCGCGCTCTGACATCAAAAAAATTAACCGCCGCATTCTGGAAAAGCTGATCATGTCCGGGGCGTTCGACCGCCTTGGGCCACACCGCGCCGCATTGATGAACTCTTTGCCCGATGCGTTAAAAGCGGCAGATCAGCATGCCAAAGCCGAAGCGATCGGCCAGGTGGACATGTTTGGCGTACTGGCGGAAGCGCCGGAGCAAGTGGAGCAATCCTACGCCAACGTGCCCCGCTGGCAGGAGCAGGTGGTGCTGGACGGTGAACGGGAAACGTTGGGGTTGTACCTCACCGGCCACCCAATCACCCAGTACCTGAAGGAGATCGAACGCTACGCCGGTGGCCAGCGTTTGAAAGATATGCACCCGACGGATCGGGGCAAAATGACCACCGCCGTTGGGCTGGTGATCGCCTCGCGGGTTATGGTCACCAAGCGCGGTAACCGCATCGGGATCTGTACTCTGGATGACCGCTCTGGCCGTCTGGAGGTGATGTTATTCACCGATGCGTTAGAAAAATACCAGCATTTATTGGAAAAAGACCGTATCCTGATCGCCAGTGGACAGGTCAGCTTTGATGACTTTAGCGGCGGGCTTAAAATGACCGCCCGCGAGCTAATGGATATCAGTGAAGCCCGTGAAAAATACGCTCGCGGACTTGCTATCTCGCTGACGGACAGGCAAATTGATGACCAGCTTTTGAACCGTCTCCGTCAGTCTTTGGAACCCCATCGCTCGGGGACGATTCCAGTGCATCTTTACTATCAACGGGAAGATGCGCGGGCCAAGCTGCGTTTTGGCGCAACCTGGCGCGTGACGCCCACCGACCGCTTATTGATAGATTTGCGGACTTTGGTAGGTAATGAGCAGGTGGAACTGGAATTTGACTAAAATAGGAATGCTATGAGTCTGAATTTTCTTGATTTTGAACAGCCGATTGCAGAGCTGGAAGCGAAAATTGACTCGCTGACTGCAGTCAGCCGTCAAGACGAAAAATTAGATATTAATCTGGACGAAGAGGTTCAGCGCCTTCGTGAAAAGAGCGTTGAGCTGACGCGCAAGATTTTTTCCGATCTTGGGGCCTGGCAAGTTGCCCAATTGGCACGCCACCCGCGCCGTCCTTATACCCTGGATTATATCAAACACATCTTTACCGACTTCGAAGAGCTGGCGGGTGATCGCACCTATGCCGATGACAAAGCGATTGTCGGTGGCATTGCGCGCCTGGATGGCCGTCCGGTGATGATCATCGGGCATCAGAAAGGCCGCGAGACCAAAGAGAAAATCCGCCGTAACTTCGGCATGCCGGCACCAGAAGGCTATCGCAAAGCGCTGCGCCTGATGGAAATGGCTTCTCGCTTCAAGATGCCGCTGATCACTTTCATCGACACCCCTGGGGCCTACCCGGGCGTGGGCGCGGAAGAGCGTGGCCAGTCAGAAGCGATTGCCCATAACCTGCGTGAAATGTCTCGCCTGAAAATTCCGGTGATCTGTACGGTGATCGGCGAAGGCGGTTCCGGTGGCGCATTGGCCATTGGCGTGGGCGACAAAGTGAACATGCTGCAGTACAGCACCTATTCGGTGATCTCACCGGAAGGTTGTGCTTCCATTCTGTGGAAAAGCGCCGACAAAGCGCCGATTGCCGCAGAAGCCATGGGCATTACCGCACCGCGCCTGAAAGAGCTGAAGCTGATCGACTCGGTGATCCCGGAACCGCTGGGCTCTGCTCACCGCGACGTGCCGGCGATGGCGGAAGCGCTGAAAGCGCAGCTGCTGGCCGATCTGAAAGATCTCGACGGCCTGAACACCGAAGAGCTGCTTAACCGCCGCTACCAGCGCCTGATGAACTACGGCTATTGCTGAGTGTTGTCACGCGTTGCAAGAAACCGCCTTCGGGCGGTTTTTTTTGTCTACACACCGCAGTATTTTCATGTTGTTATAGAGGTTTGGTGGTTAACTGACAGGAGCAGCCGATGAACATCATCGCGATCATGAGCCCAGCGGGCGTTTATTACAAAGACGAGCCGATCCGCGAGCTTCACACCGCACTGGCTGCGATGAACTTCCAACTGGTGTATCCCAAAAACAGCGGCGATTTGTTGAAGCTGATCGAAGCTAACGCACGCATTTGCGGCGTGATTTTCGACTGGGATGACTACAGCCTGGAATTGTGCAGCGAGATCAACGAGCTCAACGAGTATCTGCCGCTGTATGCGTTTATCAACACGCATTCCACCTTTGACGTTAGCCTGCATGAAATGCGTATGGTGCTGTATTTCTTCGAGTACGGCCTGAATGCGGCAGATGATATTGCGCAGCGCATCCAGCAATATACCGCTGAATACATCGATACTATTACACCGCCGCTGACCAAGGCACTGTTCAATTACGTGCATGAAGGGAAATACACCTTCTGTACTCCCGGCCACATGGCCGGTACCGCCTTTCAGAAGAGCCCGGTCGGTTGCCTGTTTTACGATTTTTTCGGTGCCAATACTCTGAAAGCCGACGTGTCGATTTCGGTCACCGAGCTGGGCTCGCTGCTGGATCACACTGGCCCTCACCTGGAGGCCGAAGAGTATATTGCGCGCACCTTTAACGCCGAGCAAAGTTATCTGGTGACCAACGGCACCTCTACCGCCAATAAAATTGTCGGCATGTATTCGGCACCGACTGGCAGCACGGTATTGATCGACCGCAACTGCCATAAGTCCCTGTGCCATCTGCTGATGATGAGCGATATCGTGCCGATTTATTTGCGCCCGCTGCGCAATGCCTACGGGATTCTTGGCGGGATCCCACAGCGTGAATTCACCCATGACAGCATTGCCGCTCGGGTGGCTGACACGGCCAACGCCAGTTGGCCAGTCCATGCGGTGATCACTAACTCGACCTACGATGGCCTGCTGTATAACACCGACTACATCAAGCAGACGCTGGACGTCCCATCAATTCATTTTGATTCCGCCTGGGTGCCCTATACCAATTTCCATCCGATTTATGACGGCAAGAGCGGCATGAGCGGTGAACGTATACCCGGTAAAGTGATCTACGAAACCCAGTCGACCCATAAACTGCTGGCGGCGTTTTCACAGGCCTCGATGATCCACATTAAGGGTGACTATGACGAAAGTACCTTTAACGAGGCCTATATGATGCACACCACCACTTCGCCGAATTACGGCATCGTGGCGTCGATGGAGACCGCGGCGGCGATGCTGCGTGGTAATCCGGGGCGACGGTTGATTAACCGCTCGGTGGAGCGTGCGCTGCATTTCCGTCGTGAGGTGCAGCGTTTGCGGGAAGAAAGCGATAGCTGGTTCTTCGATATCTGGCAGCCGGAAGAGATTGACGAGGCGCAGTGCTGGCCGCTAAACCCGGATGACAACTGGCACGGCTTTGGCAATACCGACCGCGATCACATGTATCTCGATCCTATCAAGGTCACCATCCTGACGCCGGGGATGAATGAGCTTGGCGCGCTGGAAGAGAGCGGCATACCGGCAGCGCTGGTAGCGAAATACCTGGACGAACGCGGTATCGTGGTGGAGAAAACCGGCCCTTATAATCTGCTGTTCCTGTTCAGTATCGGCATTGATAAGACCAAGGCGATGAGCCTGCTGCGTGGCCTGACCGACTTTAAACGCGCCTACGATCTCAATCTGCGAGTGAAGAACATGCTGCCGGACCTGTTTGCCGAGGATCCGGATTTCTACCGTAATATGCGTATTCAGGATCTGGCCGCCGGGATCCATAGCTTGATCTGTCGGCACGATCTGCCGGGTTTGATGCAGCGGGCTTTTGATGTGTTGCCAGAAATGAAGCTGACGCCACACCAAATGTTCCAGCAGCAGGTGCGTGGCAACGTGGAAACCTGCGAGTTGGATCAACTGGTCGGCAAAGTCGCGGCGAACATGATCCTGCCTTATCCGCCAGGGGTTCCGCTGGTGATGCCGGGGGAGATGATCACCGAAGAGAGCCGAGCAGTGCTCGATTTCTTGCTGATGTTGTGTTCTATCGGCGAGCGCTATCCGGGGTTTGAAACCGATATCCACGGCGCGAAGCTGACCGAAGACGGGCGTTATCTGGTGAAAGTACTCAAAGCACCGCAGCCTTAAGCAAACTCACGGCAGATCAGGTTCACGCTGCTGGTCGGCAGCGGTTCCTGCGTCAGGCCGCAAAATGGCTGCCCGTCATGCCGCTGGTGATAGCGGCATTGATGACATTCGCCGAACAGGGCCACATTATCATCCTGTTTTTGCAACTGACGCAGCAACTGCGTCAGCAATTCCAGCAACTGTCCGCCGTCCTGCTGCATGGCATCCTGCGCTTGCTGTAAATAGGCCGGCGGGAATAGGGCATCCATCAACAAGCGCGATTTGTCGGTCAGCTTTAACCTGACGCTGCGACGGTCCTTCTCGTCTGCCGTACGGGCGATCATCCCGTTACTTTCCAACTTTTTCAGCGATTGCGACACCGTACCCTTGGTCAGGCCGAGATATTCCGCCACCGCCATCGGCGTATTGGAGTAATGGTTGCAGCGTGCCAGGTAATACAAGGCGCTCAGCTGCACCGGCGGCAGGCTTTCCAACTCTTCATGACTCCGCAGCCAGCTACGTTGCAGGCTATTTAGTCGTTCCAGTAAATCAAACAGTGTCAACATGGGATCCTCGCTAGTGTGGAAAAATAGTATCGATTAAAAACTATATTGACAAGGCATGGTGGAGGATTTATTGTGCTGTTGGTTTCGAATCGAAACTAAATGGGTGCACAGTTCACCCACAACAGTCAGAACCAAGGAGAATTATCATGACTAAGGCCGTTTTCTATCATGCCGGTTGCCCGGTTTGCGTGAGCGCAGAGCAGCAGTTGTTGGGCCTGCTGAGCCAGGATGTGCAGGTGGACGTGGTTCATCTGGGCGAAACGCCGGCGCGTATCGCCGATGCGGAAAAAGCCGGGGTGCAGAGCGTCCCTGCGTTGGTGGTGGATGGGCAGGTGCTGCACATTAACTACGGTGCGGCATTGGCGGATCTTAAAGCCTGATCGACCTATTGCATTGCCGATAGCTCAATAACAGCCCCGTCTTATCCAACGGGGCTTTTTGCCGTTGACGATACCGCCGCTGCCGGATACCTTGCCTCATCAGACAGACAATGAGGCATCACAATGTTGGCATTACGTCAGGTACACCACATCGCAGTTATAGGCTCAGATTATGCAGCCAGTAAGCATTTTTACTGCGATATTCTGGGGTTCACCCTATTAGGCGAGTTTTACCGTGCGGAGCGCGATTCATGGAAAGCGGATTTGGCGCTCAACGGTCAATACACCATCGAACTGTTTTCCTTCCCGTCACCGCCGGCCCGCGTCAGTCGCCCGGAAGCCTGCGGCTTGCGTCATTTAGCTTTCAGCGTCGACGACATCGAGCAGGCCATCCAGCATTTGCAGAATGCCGGGGTGGTTTGCGAACCGGTGCGTATCGATCCATACACCCAGTCACGTTTCACTTTTTTCAGCGATCCGGATGGGTTACCTCTAGAATTATATGAGCTATGAATGCTTAATCGGGACCAGGCGGCGCAGGCGGCACCCGCATATGCTATCATCCCGCGCTTGCCGCACGCCCCTTTTGAGTTATGTTCACTATGCAAGAGCCTGTTTTTCGCGTTGGAGAATGGTTAGTTACTCCCGCAGACAACAAAATAAGCCGTGACGGGCGCCAACAGACGTTGGAGCCTCGCCTGATCGATATGCTGCAATATTTCGCCCGGCATCCGGATGTGGTGCTGAGCCGAGATGAGCTGATCGATAATGTATGGAAACGCAACATCGTCACCAATCATGTGGTGACCCAGAGTATTTCCGAGCTGCGCAAATACCTGAAAGACGGCGACACCAATAGCCCGGAATACATTATCACCGTACCCAAACGCGGCTATAAGCTGGCTGCACCGGTCATGTGGTGTGAAGGGGACGATGTGGCAACGCCTGCGGTGCCGCAGGTTGCGGTGATCATGCATGAGCCGGAAGATGGCAGCGACGGCAGCGAAGAAGACGAGGTAGCCTATGAGCCGCCCAAACCAACCAAGACAAAAACGCCGTCGGTCACCTCAACCACCCCTTTTTATCGCCAATCAACATTCTGGGTATGGCTGGCATTTCTTGCTGCGTTGAGCGCCTGTGTGGTGTTTGTTGCCATCGCGACCTTGTCGCAGCGCATACCGGAATCCACCATGCCGGTGCTGATGAACCCGCGTGATATCGACATCCGTATTCAGGGCGGTAACAGTTGCAGCAACTGGACGCCGCAGCTCTCTTATGTAGTTGGCCTGAGTGAAGTGGTGACGGACTCGCTGAATACTTACTCGACCTTCCTGGTGCATGATCAGACCAATTACAACTACACCGGACCCAGCAGTTCGGGTAAGTCTCTGACCATTGAGTTCGTCAATCAGCGCCATTATCGCGCTCAGCAGTGTTTCCTGTCGGTGCGTCTGGTGAACAACGCGGACAGTTCGATCATGTTGGATAAGCGTTACTTCGTGACCGATGACAACCAGCTAAAAATTCAGGAAGATTTCCTCAGCAGTCTGTCTACTGCTCTTAAGCAGCCCTGGCCGCCGCAGTTGCAGCAGCGCCTGACCCAGCTTTTACCGAATTCCGGCCCGGCATTGCAACAGTATTATCAGGCGCACCAGCTCTTGATTCAGGGGGATAACGACTCACTGACCCATGCGAGTAATATGCTGGCGGATATGATAAAAATTACGCCGAATTTTATTTATCTCTCTGCAGAAAAAGCGCTGGCCGATTTATTGCGTAACTCTTATCAACCCTTTGACGGCGTACAATTGGCGCAATTGCAGGCTGAAATCGCTCGTTTGAATACGCTGCCGACGTTAAAAGACAGCCCGATTATTCAGCAAATTCATACGATACAAGCGCTGGGGCAGGGGAATACCGATGAGGCCCACCAGGCAATTGACAAGGGCATTGAATTACAGATGTCCTGGATGAATTATGTATTGCTGGGTAAGGTTTATGAAATGCAGGGTTATAACCATCTGGCAGCTGATTCCTATATCACCGCCTTTAATCTTCGTCCTGGAGAAAATACGCTGCATTGGATCAGTAATGCCGTATTTCACACCTCAATTAACGCCGTCGTTCCCTATCTCAATAACTATACTCAAGGCGAATAACCTTCGATAACACCGCTGACTCAATATCTTGAGTGGCGGTGTTATTTATTGTGCCGATTTTGTTAAATTAAATAAATGTATCGGTTGGTGATTTATTCTCTGTTGTTCACGTTTGTAGGTGAAAAATAACACGCTTATCATACTGTTTTTTAATGATATTTATCTTTTCTTGATGCCGTGTTTAGCTCTTTATTTGTTAATGGAAAACCTCAAGTTATCATTTGTATGATCATGACCGTAATATCACTTTATCTTTAGGACTTTACTGACGCCATTCTTTAGCATCCTGACCATCAAGTCCGGTCATTAGCAAAACTGCATAACGACCTGGACTTATAAGAAATCAAAATCAGGAGAAACTGACCATGGCTTCATCCAAGAAAATCGGGCTTATTGCCTGCACCGGTGTTGTTGCCGGTAATATGATGGGGAGCGGTATTGCCTTATTACCCGCGAACCTGGCAAGTCTCGGATCTATCGCTATTTGGGGATGGGTAATATCCATTATTGGTGCGATGTCGCTGGCCTATGTATATGCTCGCCTGGCCACCAAAAATCCTCAACAGGGCGGTCCCATTGCCTACGCGGGTGAAATTTCCCCGGCGTTTGGTTTCCAAACCGGTGTGCTTTATTACCATGCGAACTGGATCGGTAATTTGGCCATCGGCATTACCGCGGTTTCTTATCTTTCTACCTTCTTCCCTGCACTGAATAATCCGGTACCGGCTGGTATTGCCTGTATTGCTATTGTTTGGGTGTTTACCTTTATTAACCTGCTGGGCGGTTCATGGGTCAGTCGTTTGACGACCATGGGCCTGGTATTGGTGCTGATCCCGGTGATTGTGACTGCGACTGCAGGCTGGCATTGGTTCGACGCTGCAACCTATCAGGCTAACTGGAATACTTCCGGTACCACTGATTTCCATGCCGTAATCAAAAGTATCCTGCTGTGCCTGTGGGCGTTTATCGGCGTGGAATCTGCCGCAGTAAGCACCGGCATGGTGAAAAACCCGAAACGTACCGTACCGCTGGCAACCATGCTGGGGACTGCGCTGGCTGGGATCATCTACGTTGCAGCAACTCAGGTCATCAGCGGTATGTATCCTGCGTCTGAGATGGCTGCTTCCGGTGCACCGTTCGCTATCAGCGCCTCTACAATCATGGGTGGCTGGGCTGCGCCAATGGTTTCTGCCTTCACCGCCTTTGCCTGCCTCACTTCACTTGGTTCCTGGATGATGCTGGTTGGTCAAGCCGGGGTACGTGCCGCCAACGACGGTAACTTCCCGAAAGTTTACGGTGAAGTCGATAAAAACGGCGTGCCGAAAAAAGGCCTGCTGCTGGCAAGCTGCAAAATGACTGCGCTGATGGTGCTGATTACGGCCATGAGCTCCGGCGGCGGTAAAGCTTCCGACCTGTTCGGCATGTTGACCGGTATCGCGGTACTGCTGACCATGCTGCCTTACTTCTACTCCTGCGTAGATCTGATCCGCTTCGAAGGTGTCAATATCCGTAACCTGCTGAGCCTGATTGCCTCGGTGCTGGGTTGTGGCTTCTGCTTCATCGCACTGATGGGGGCCGACTCGTTCGAACTGTCCGGTACCTTCATCATCAGCCTGATCATCCTGATGTTCTACGCCCGCAAAATGAATACCCGTCAGACCGCCAAAGCCAACGGTGTAGCCCTCGACGGCAATACGACGGCCAAAGCGCACTAAGCACGTACTGACCCACTTCTTAATTTAGCCCCTTGCAGTAATTGTCACTCGTGATGGCAAGGGGCTCGCTTTACCTGGAGAAATGATTATGAACGTTATAGCTATCATGAACCACATGGGTGTCTACTTTAAAGAAGAGCCTATCCGCGAACTGCACAAAGCATTGGAAAGCCTGGACTTCCGCGTTGTCTATCCTAACGATCGCGAAGACCTGTTAAAGCTGATCGAGAATAATGCGCGCTTGTGCGGGGTGATTTTCGACTGGGATAAATACAACCTCGAGTTGTGTGAAGAAATCAGCCAGTTGAATGAATATATGCCGCTGTATGCATTTGCCAATACGCATTCAACCCTGGATGTCAGCCTGAACGATCTGCGCATGCAGGTGCGTTTCTTTGAATATGCGCTGGGTGCGGCTACCGATATCGCTGCCAAGATCAAACAAAACACCGATGAGTACATCGATACCATCCTGCCACCGCTGACCAAAGCGCTGTTCAAATATGTGCGTGAAGGCAAATACACCTTCTGTACTCCAGGCCACATGGGGGGCACCGCCTTCCAGAAAAGCCCGGTCGGTAGCCTGTTCTACGATTTCTTTGGCGCCAACGCCATGAAGTCTGACATTTCTATTTCGGTTTCCGAGCTGGGCTCACTGCTGGACCACACCGGTCCGCACAAAGAAGCTGAAGAGTATATTGCTCGCGTATTCAACGCTGAACGCAGCTATATGGTGACTAACGGCACTTCTACCGCCAACAAAATTGTCGGCATGTACTCCGCACCGGCCGGCAGCACGGTATTGATTGACCGTAACTGCCACAAATCGCTGACCCATCTGATGATGATGAGCGACATTACGCCAATCTATTTCCGCCCAACCCGTAATGCTTACGGCATTCTCGGTGGTATCCCGCAGAGTGAGTTTGCCCGTGACACCATCGCCAAACGTGTTAAAGAAACACCAAACGCGACCTGGCCAGTGCATGCGGTAATCACCAACTCTACCTATGACGGTCTGCTGTACAACACCGATCATATTAAGAACGCGCTGGATGTGAAATCTATTCACTTTGACTCCGCCTGGGTGCCTTACACCAATTTCCACCCGATCTACAAAGGCAAATGCGGCATGAGCGGCGGCCGTGTGGAAGGGAAGGTGATTTATGAAACCCAATCCACCCATAAACTGCTGGCGGCGTTCTCGCAGGCTTCGATGATCCACGTGAAAGGCGATATCAACGAAGAAACCTTCAACGAAGCCTACATGATGCAAACCACCACTTCACCGCACTACGGTATCGTGGCGTCTACCGAAACTGCCGCGGCGATGATGAAAGGCAATGCCGGTAAGCGTTTGATTAACGACTCTATTGAACGTGCTATCAAGTTCCGTAAAGAAATCAAACAGCTGAACGTTGAGTCCGAAGGTTGGTTCTTTGACGTCTGGCAGCCAGAACACATCGATCAGGCTGAATGCTGGCCGCTGAAGTCTGACAACGCCTGGCACGGCTTCAAAAATATCGACGATGAACATATGTATCTCGACCCGATCAAAGTCACTCTCCTGACCCCAGGGATGAGTAAAGAGGGTGAAATGCAGGAGTTTGGTATCCCGGCCAGCCTGGTTGCTAAATACCTGGACGAGCACGGTATCATCGTTGAGAAAACCGGCCCATATAACCTGCTGTTCCTGTTCAGCATCGGTATCGACAAAACCAAAGCCCTCAGCCTGCTGCGCGGCCTGACTGATTTCAAACGTTCGTTCGACCTGAACCTGCGGGTGAAAAACATGCTGCCGTCACTGTACAAAGAGGCGCCTGAGTTTTATGAAAACATGCGCATTCAGGATCTGGCGCAGAACATTCACAACCTGGTGGTTGAGCACAACCTGCCGGATCTGATGTACCGCGCATTTGAAGTGCTGCCAACTCTGGTCATGAACCCGTTCAATGCGTTCCAGAAAGAGCTGCACGGTGAAGTGGAAGAGGTTTATTTGGAAGACATGGTCGGCAAGGTGAATGCCAACATGATCCTGCCATATCCTCCAGGTGTTCCACTGGTGATGCCAGGTGAAATGCTCACCGAGGAAAGCCGTCCGGTACTGGAGTTCCTGCAAATGCTGTGCGAAATCGGCGCGCATTATCCGGGCTTCGAAACTGATATCCACGGCGCTTACCGTCAGGCGGATGGACGTTACACCGTGAAGGTGTTGAAAAACGATAAATAACTGAAATAACGGGGAGGCGTTTACGCCTCCCTTTTGTCGTTCACCGACTGATGGGAGAAAACCATGAAAACACCCTCACAGCCGCGCGCAATCTACTATGTCGTAGCCATACAAATTTGGGAATATTTCAGCTTTTACGGCATGCGTGCATTACTTATTCTCTATCTTACTCATCAACTTGGTTATACCGATAGCCGCGCTATCAGCCTTTATAGCGCCTATGCCTCTCTGGTTTACGTCACGCCGATCCTGGGCGGCCTGCTTGCCGATCGCCTGCTGGGCAACCGCGTTGCGGTAATCGCCGGGGCGGTACTGATGACGCTGGGCCACATTGTCCTCGGTCTGAGCGCCGTCTCGACACATTCACTCTATCTGGCCCTGGCGATCATCATCTGCGGCTACGGCCTGTTCAAATCCAATATCAGCTGCCTGCTGGGCGAGTTATACCAACCGCAAGACTCGCGCCGTGAAGGGGGCTTTTCACTGCTGTATGCCGCCGGCAACGTGGGGTCGATTCTGGCACCCATCGCTTGTGGGCTGGCGGCAGAGCGTTATGGCTGGCACGTCGGTTTTGCGCTGGCGGGGATCGGCATGCTGGCAGGGCTGGCCATCTTCCTGTTTGGCAGCCGTCATTTCACCCACACACGCGGGGTGGATCGTGCGCAGATGTGCGCCAACACCCTGAAGGTACCGAACTGGGTGTGGCTAAGCGCCATGCTGTTGTTGGCCCCGTTGTTCTTTACCTCGCTGTTTATTTACGGTCTGGCGGGGCAATTACTGATGCTGGTGTGTGCCGCTGCGGTGGTGATGGTGGCGCGGATTATGATCCGGGCTACGAGGGATCAACGCCGTGGACTGTGGCAGATCGTTATGCTGATGCTGCTGGGCACTTTGTTTTGGGCTTTCGCTCAGCAGGGCGGTAGTTCCATCAGCCTGTTTATCGATCACTATGTCGATCGCCAGTGGTTTTCCTGGACGGTGCCGACGGCATTGTTCCAGTCAGTGAATGCCTTTGCCGTGATGTTTGGCGGTGTGATGTTGGCCTGGCTTGTACGAGGCAACGGCAGCGGTAGCCGTACGCTGCGCATTTGGGGGAAATTCGCCTTTGGCTTGCTGCTGATAGGCGTCGGTTTCACCCTGATGGCGCTGAATGCCCGCTACGGTCAGGGATCGATGTTCCTGATGATCGCCGGGCTTTCCGTGATGGGGCTGGCCGAATTGTTCATCGACCCGGTCGCCATGGCGCAAATCACCCGGCTGAATATCCCAGGTGCTACCGGGGTACTGACGGGGATCTACATGCTGACCACCGGCTCGATAGCAAATTATCTGGCGGGCATTATCGCGGGGCAAACAGCGGAAGATCCGGCAACCGGAGCGAGCGCACAGGCCTACGCGCACCTGTTCTCACAAATCGGCTGGTGGGCATTGGGTTGTACTGCCGCAGTGATTGCGGTGTTGGCCATGTGGTGGTTGCTGACCGGCCGCCACCTGCGTGCGGTTAATGCTTGATTGATGGTATGGCGGGGGGTAACGTGCAGCTATCTGGACGTTATTAAGCCTAATCAATGAATAGCAATCAATTATCTGGACAGCTTGCCCGTCAGCTGGGAGCGCGCCGGCACTTGCTGGTGGCATTCAGCGGCGGGCTGGATTCCAGCGTACTGCTGCACTTGCTGGTGCAGTTGCGTCAACAACTGCCGGAGTTGCAGCTACGCGCGGTGCACGTGCACCACGGCCTGAGTTCTTTTGCCGATCGGTGGGTGGAACACTGTCGCCAACAATGTGCCGCCTGGCAACTGCCATTGGTGGTGCAATATGTGCAGGTCGACGGCCGTCAGGACGGCATTGAAGCCGCGGCCCGGGCGGCGCGCTATTCCGCTTTTGCTGCCACGCTGGCCGCGGATGAAACCTTGCTCACCGCGCAACACCTTGACGATCAATGTGAAACCTTTCTTTTGGCGTTAAAGCGCGGCAGCGGCCCGGCGGGCCTGTCGGCAATGGCTGCGCAAACCTCATTGGGAAATAACGGCTTGTTACGTCCATTGCTGGGCAGTTCCCGGCAGCAGTTGGAAGCCTATGCCCAGCAGCATCAGCTCAGTTGGATTGAAGATGACAGTAACCAGGACTCGCGCTTCGATCGCAACTTTCTACGCCTGCAGGTATTGCCACTGTTGAATCAGCGCTGGCCGCATTTTGCCGCCGCGACGGCGCGTAGTGCCAGCCTGTGTGCTGAGCAAGAGCAACTGTTGGATGAGCTGCTGGCAGAGCAGTTGCACTCGCTGCTCGATGAAGAAAATGCGCTGGCGATTGACGGTTTGTTGGGATGCTCGCCGGCCCGACGTTTTGCTTTGTTACGCCGTTGGATCGCAGCACGTGGCGCAAGCATGCCCTCACGCGAACAGTTGCAGCGTCTGTGGCACGAAGTGGCGCTCAGCCGTGAAGATGCCGAACCTCAGCTACAGCTGGGGCAATATCAGATCCGCCGTTTCCGTCGGCGCCTATACCTGTTGCCATTGATGGCCGATCTGCGTCAAACCTGCCTGGAGTGGTCGTTGACAGAGCCGCTGATGTTGCCGGATGGCCTGGGTGAGCTGGTGAGTGGGGAGGGCGATATTGTCCTGCGCGCTCCGCAGCCACTGCAAAAAGTGAGCGTTCGCTTTAGCGCTCAGGGCAAGCTCCGCATCCTGGGGCGCACGCATTCCCGGCCGATCAAAAAACTGTGGCAAGAGTTGGGTATTCCACCGTGGCAGCGTGAGCGTACTCCTTTGATCTATTATGATGACCAACTTATCGCTGCGCTGGGCGTTTTTGTCAGCGAGGCCGGACAACCCGCCGAGGGGCAGCAACCCCTGCGGCTGCAGTGGCGTAAAAAATAATAAGAGCGTAAGGAGCAATGATGAAATTTGTGAGCGCAATAGCGGTGTTGGTTGGTTTGTGCAGTTTGCCGGCTATGGCGGCGGGGGATGCGGCGGCAGGCAAAGACAAATCTGCCAGTTGCATGGCATGCCACGGTGCTGAAGGGAAGGTCTCGGTGCCAATGTATCCTAATCTGGCTGGGCAAAACGCCATGTACCTGGAGCATGCGCTGCAGGCTTATAAGAAAGGCGAACGTAACGGTGGCCAGGCAGAGGTGATGAAAGCCTATGTTTCAGCGCTGTCCGATGACGATATTGCCGATCTGGCTGCTTACTATGCCAGTCTTAAACCCTAACCAGCCTGAAGCTCTAAATGACGAGGGCAGCCGTTGGGCTGCCCTGTTGGGATGGCGTTACCGAAAAATCAGTCAGACAGGCTGACGACCACGGTACCGATTTCCGGATGACTGAAACTGAGGATGTGATCCAGACGCAAGCTGAGAGCATTGCCGGCCTGATCGATAATCAGGTACTCAACGCCTTTGGTAAATTTCAGCTCGGTGGCTTTGCCTTCGAGTTTATCTCCGTCGCGTAACTCCAGCTTCAGTATGTAGTTATGCTGACAGGCGAGTTCCAGGCTTTCATAGTCATCGCAATTGATGGATTGGTACTCATCATTCATCAACATAGTCGCTCACCAATAAGTTAGCGGCAGCAAAAGCCGCCTGTTCCCTAACGGAGGACGGTAGCGCGTTATCCGCAGCAACTTCGTCCAATGCCTTTAATACACATGCTAACGCATCAGGCACGTAGCCGCGATCACCACTGCCGATCTCGGCGTAAAAACGGCGTACTAACTCACAGTATTGTTGCACAGTTTCCTCCCTTAAGAACCTCTGCGTCATCGAAACCCTTTAGCGATGAGGCGCAGGCTCTCGGAGCTTGACTCTATCCTAGACGACTATAGCACAGCTATTCTGGAGTTATTAGCACCTGCGCGCGGCTTTCGCACTGCGCTTTGCCTGGCAGCGGTTGGGCCAAATCAAGTACACTGTCGCCTGATAATTATGAGGTCACCCATGGCGCTGAAAGCTACCATTTATAAAGCCACGGTCAATATCGCTGATATGGATCGTCATTTCTACCACGACGCCACGCTTACCCTGGCCCAACACCCTTCCGAAACCGAACAGCGCATGATGCTGCGCCTGCTGGCCTGGATTTGCCACGCCGACGAGCGCCTGGTATTCACCAAAGGCCTGAGTGCTGAAGATGAACCGGAAATCTGGCAGCGTAATGACCATAACGGGCTGGAAATGTGGATCGAAATGGGTCTGCCTGATGAGAAGCGCATCAAGAAAGCCTGTAATCAGTCTCCGCGAGTGGTGCTTTACGCCTACGGGGAGCGTGCAGGCCACGTATGGTGGCAATCGATGCAGAGCAAAGTGGCAAACCACAAAAACCTAAGCATCCGTTTCCTGGATGATGAACAATTAAGCAAGCTGGCGGCCTTGGCCAGCCGTAATATGACGCTGCAGGCCACGCTGCAAGAGGGAACTATCTGGCTTTCTGATGCTCAGAATAGTCTGGAAATCCAGTTTGCCGAATGGCAACAGGCGCAGGTGTGATCGGTGCTGGAACTGTCGAGAAGCGTTGTCATACCGGATAACGAGCTGGAATTGACGGCGATCCGCGCGCAGGGTGCGGGTGGCCAGCACGTGAACAAAGCCTCAACGGCCATCCATTTGCGCTTTGACATCCGGGCATCCAGCCTGCCAGAGTATTATAAGGAAAGGCTGCTGGCCCTGAATAATCATTTAATTACCGCCGATGGGGTGGTGATTATTAAAGCGCAGGAATATCGTAGCCAGGAATTAAACCGTGAGGCGGCGTTGGCCAGATTGGTGGCGCTGATTCAGCAGGCGATGGTGGTGGAAAAAGCGCGCAGAGCGACCAAGCCCACGAAAGGGGCTAAATTACGTCGGCTGGAAGGCAAAGTACGTAAAGGCGCAACGAAAGCGCTGCGCGGCAAAATCCGCACTTAAGGATACATGGACACAGTAGGAGAAGAGCTGTGAAGAAAATAACAATAGCCCTGTTTTTAGCGGCAGGGGCACTCTCATTATTGGGATGTAATAATCAATATCAGCCAAAGGAACAGCCTCTTCAGGCAATGCAGCAAAGTTATCAGGGCGTGTTGCCTTGTGCAGACTGCGGCGGCCTGGATACTTCGCTGTTCCTGGATGAAGACGGCACTTTCGTGCTGCAGGAAACCTATCGTGATACCAAAGACGGCGACCAGACTTTCGCCGACTACGGTAAGTGGGCACGAACCGCCGATAAGCTGGTGCTGACGGACAGCCGTGGCGACAAACGCTATTTCCGGCCCGCAGGCAAGAGCCTGGAAATGCTGGATCAAAGCGGTGCGATTATCGAGTCCAAATTGAATTATCGTCTGGATCCGGTAGAGAAAGCCTTGCCTAAAACGCCGATGGCGCTGAAAGGCAGCTACACCTACATGGCGGATGCGGCGGTGTTTAAAGACTGCGCCACGGGCAAGACGTTCCCGGTAGACAATACCATTGCGTTGGAACAAGGGTATGCCAAAGCCTATAAAACGCCGGGTGAACCGGTCTTCCTGACGTTGAATGGCCACTTCAGTGTTCAGCCGTCAATGGAAGAAGGGCAGACTGAAAAGGCGCTGGTGCCGGACGGTAAACTCGTTTTCGACCGCAGCAAAAATTGCGACAGCAAATAACGACCATAAAAAAACCCGCCTAGGCGGGTTTTTGCTTTCTGTCTCTGCGGATCAGCGTTTGATCTGCCCCAGCAGGAAATCAACGATTTCGCCGGTTTTGATCATTTGCTTCTCGCCGACACGGCGGTTTTTGTACTCAATCTCTTCGCTGTCGAGGTTACGGTCGCCGATAACGATAGAGTGCGGCACGCCAATCAGTTCCATATCCGCGAACATCACGCCTGGACGTTCTTTACGGTCATCGAGGATCACGTCGATGCCATGGGAACGCAGGGTGTTGTACAGCTCTTCCGCCAGCGCCTGCACGCGGAAGGACTTGTGCATATTCATTGGCAGAATGGCGACCTGGAACGGGGCGATAGCATCTGGCCAGATGATGCCGCGATCGTCATGATTCTGTTCGATAGCTGCAGCCACCACGCGAGTGACCCCAATACCGTAGCAGCCCATGGTCAGGACCTGATTACGGCCGTCTTCGCCCTGAACCGTCGCCTTCATTGCTTCAGAGTACTTGGTGCCGAGTTGGAAGATATGGCCGACTTCGATACCGCGTTTGATCAGCAATGTCCCTTTACCGTCTGGGCTGGTATCGCCATCGACCACGTTACGGATATCAGCAACCTGCTGTGGCAGCGGCAAATCACGCTCCCAGTTGATACCGAAGTAGTGTTTACCGTCAATGTTGGCACCGGCGCCAAAATCGCTCATCGCCGCGACGCTGCGGTCAGCTACGACCGGAACCTGCAGATTGACCGGGCCGAGTGAACCCGGGCCTGCACCAACGATGGCGCGGATCTCTTCTTCGGTGGCGAAGGTCAGTGGAACGGCAACCTGTGGCAGCTTCTCGGCTTTCACTTCATTCAGTTCGTGATCGCCACGCACCAGCAGAGCAACCAGCTTGTGGCCGCTTTCTTCTTTAGCGCGAACCAGCAGCGTTTTGACCGTTTTCTCGATAGGCAGTTGGAATTGCTCTACCAGCTCGGCGATGGTCTTGGCATTCGGCGTATCTATAATGCGCAGTTCTTCGCTGGCTGCGGCACGTGGCTGAGCCGGGGCAACCGCTTCTGCCAGTTCGATATTGGCAGCAAAGTCGGAACCGGTGGAAAACACGATATCGTCTTCACCGCTGTCGGCCAGTACCTGGAACTCGTGTGAGGCGCTACCGCCGATAGAGCCGGTATCGGCATCCACCGCACGGAAGTCCAGGCCCATGCGGCTGAAGATTTTGCTGTAGGCTTCGTACATCGCATCGTAAGTCGCCTGCAGAGATTCCTGCGAGGTATGGAACGAGTACGCGTCCTTCATCAGGAATTCACGCGAACGCATCACGCCGAAACGAGGGCGGACTTCATCGCGGAACTTGGTCTGAATCTGGAAGAAGTTCAGCGGAAGTTGCTTGTAAGAGCTGATCTCGTTGCGGATCAGATCGGTGATCACTTCTTCGTGCGTTGGACCCAGTACGAATGGGCGATCGCCGCGATCAACAAAGCGCAGCAGTTCAGGACCGTATTGCTCCCAACGGCCGCTTTCCTGCCACAGATCGGCAGGCTGTACTACCGGCATGCAAACTTCGATCGCGTTAGCATTGTTCATTTCTTCGCGAACGATGTTTTCAACCTTTTTCAGAACGCGCAGGCCGGTAGGCAACCAGGTATAAAGACCGGAGGCAAGCTTGCGAATCATCCCGGCGCGCAGCATCAGCTGGTGGCTGATCACTTCGGCATCGGCAGGTGTCTCCTTCAGAGTGGAGAGCAGATATTGGCTAGTACGCATGGTGTTTTGGTTCCGTTAGAACTGCAAATTGCAACCGGCTGCCAGTAGTAGGGCAGCCAAAATTTTCGAAAGTGATTTAGTTTACCAGTGCGAGCAGGTTGTCAAAAGAGAGACGGTGGAATTTTAACGCAGGTCGAGTGACAACACCTCGGTTTGCTGATCCACCACCCGCCAGCGCACGTTGAAATCCAGCAGCCAGACGGCATAATCCCGTTCCGCCTGTTGCCCCTTGCGGTAAGCCGGACGCGGATCCTGAGCCAGCACCTGAGTGATAAACCGACGAAGCTGCGGATAACGCTGCTGATGTTGCAGCAACTGCTGTTCCGCCTCGGCCGTAAAGCTCACCGGCATATCGCCGGCTGGTGCGGCTTGGGCAAATCCGGCGCGTGCCTGCGGCTGGCTTTCGGCAAACGGCAGGTAAGGTTTGATATCTACCACCGGCGTGCCGTCAACCAGATCCAGGCTGCCTAATTCCAGTACTACCTCAGCGCCTTGAATGCGCACGCCTTTTAATTCGATCAGCGACATGCCTAACGGGTTGGGGCGAAAGGTCGAGCGGGTTGCGAAGACGCCCATACGGGCATTACCGCCCAGACGAGGAGGGCGAACGGTTGGCCGCCAGCCACCTTCCAGGGTTTGATGGAAAATGAACATTACCCAAAGATGGCTGAAGTCGCTAAGGCCGCGTATTGCTTCCGGCTGGTTATAAGGAGGCAGCAGCACCAGTTCGCCGCCACCGTCTTCGACTAACCCCGGCTGGCGGGGTACGGCGAATTTTTCTTTATACGGTGAACGAATAGTGCCGATCTGATTGAAAACAAACTCGGTCATTTGGACGAAACGTTAAGCGCAGAGCCCTGGCAAATGGCCTGTTGGTAACAGCCGGCAACGCCGCTGACAATCTGGCAGTCATGCAGCAGCACGGCATTGGCCTTCATGTAGGACGCGCGAATTTGCATACGCTTACGGGCGGTGGCCAGATTGGGTGGGGAATCCTGTACTGTCGTCTGGCAAGATTCGCCGGAGACTTCACCCAGATCGCGGAATGGCTTACCTACTAATTCTTCTGCACTTTTGTACAGTTTAACCGGTGCCGGACGTGCTGCTGGCGTGGTTTTTGCTGGTGTGGTCGAGACCGGTTTGCTGGTGCTGCTTGTTGAAGGTGGCGCGAAACGCTGCGACGAACACCCTGCAAGCGCGAGCGCTAACAAACAGAGAGGTAAAGCACGCATTGAGATTCCTCTGCCTTGATGGAATATGTGAGTGGCGCTATTGAAGCAATCTATGGTGGAAATAACAAGACGGGCCGGAGCCCGTCTAGATTTCTGACAAACACCCGAAAAACGTGGTTTTCGGGTGTTTGGGGTAATGCAGAGAATATAATCCTTTGTTTTTATTAGTACTAAATGGTTGCATTAGTCGCAAAGGATTTTATTAACAGTGTCTGACGGGCCGGAGCCCGCCTTGCAATTATAGGAATAAATTCGGTAATTAATGATTACCAGCCTTTAACTGCACCACCGTTAAAGATTTTGTTGGCTGCTTCGTTCACTTCGTCAGACTGATAGGCCTGAACGAATTTCTTCACGTTTTCCGCGTCTTTATTGTCTTCGCGGGCAACCAGCAGGTTCACGTAAGGTGAATCTTTATCTTCAACAAACAGACCGTCTTTTGCCGGTGTCAGGCCAATCTGGCTGGCGTAAGTGGTGTTGATCACCGCCAGCGCGATTTGCTGATCGTCCAGAGAGCGTGGCAGTTGCGGCGCTTCCAGCTCGACTAGCTTCAGGTTTTTCGGGTTTTCAGTCACGTCCAGCACGGTCGGCAGCAGGCCAACACCGTCTTTCAGTTTGATCAGGTTAACCTTCTGCAGCAGCAGCAGAGAGCGGCCCAGATTGGTTGGGTCGTTTGGCAGCGCAACCTGAGAACCGTCTTTCAGTTCGTCCAGAGATTTGATCTTCTTGGAGTAACCGGCAATCGGGTAAACGAAGGTGTTGCCGACCGGTACCAACTTATAGCCGCGATCTTTGATCTGCTGATCCAGATACGGTTTGTGCTGGAAGGCGTTCAAATCGATGTCGCCTTTACTCAGTGCTTCGTTCGGCAGCACGTAGTCGTTGAAGGTCACCAGTTCGACGTCCAGACCGTATTTTTCTTTCGCCACTTTTTGCGCGATTTCAGCAACCTGCTGCTCAGCACCGACAATGACGCCGATTTTGATATGGTTCGGATCTTTTTCTTCCTGACCGCAGCCTGCCAGAGCCAGAGTACCGATCAGTGCGCCGATTGCCGCGATGGATTTAAATTTTAACGACATATCCCTTCCTCATTAGACTCGCATTTGAAATACGCTGTGTGAGCGCAGTTGCTTTAAAAACTATTTATGGGTGACGGCTTTGACGATCCGATCACCGCAGAACTGAATCAGATAGACCAGCACCACCAGTAATACTAATACGGTATTCATTACTGTGGCGTTATAACCTATATAACCGTACTGATAACCGATCTGCCCCAGCCCGCCGGCACCTACCGCACCGCCCATGGCGGAATAACCCACCAAGGTGATCAAGGTAATGGTGGCAGCGTTGACCAGGCCCGGTAGGGCTTCCGGCAAAAGCACCTTTTTGATGATTTGCATCGGGGTCGCGCCCATTGCGCGGGCAGCTTCCACCAGGCCAGAAGGGATCTCCAGCAGGGCGTTTTCTACCATACGGGCGATAAAGGGCGCTGCGCCGACCGTCAGCGGTACGATAGCCGCCTGCAGGCCGATAGAGGTACCGACGATCATCCGCGTAAAGGGAATCATCCACACCAGCAGGATAATGAACGGAATGGAACGGAACACGTTCACTAATCCGGACAGCGTCCTGTATAGCGTATTGTTGGCGGCGATTTGCCCCGGGCGAGTCACATACAACAGCACACCAACCGGCAAGCCAAGTACGAAACCGAAGAAGCCGGAGACAAAGGTCATCATGACGGTTTCCCACACGCCGCGCGCCATTAGCCAAATCATTGCCTCAGACATAACCCAGAACCTCTACTTTTACCTGATTTTCCTGCAGGAACTTAATCGTTGCCAGCGCATCTTCATCGCTGCCGTGCAGCTCTGCCAGCATCACGCCGAATTTAACGCCGCCGGCGTAATCCATCTGGGCGCTGATGATATTGTTGTTGACGTTGAAACGGCGAGCCGCTTCTGACAGCAGCGGCGCATCTACGGACTGGCCGGTGAATTCCAAACGCAATAGCGGCTGACGGCCACCGCTGCGTTCCGGAGCCAGGCGCTTGGCATAATCATCGGGGATATCCAGATGCAATGTAGACTGAATAAACTGCTGGGCCAGCGGCGTTTTCGGATGAGAGAACACTTCGCTGACGCTGTCTTTTTCAATCAACTGCCCCTGGCTGATGACCGCAACCTGATCGCAGATGCGTTTCACCACGTCCATTTCATGGGTGATCAACAGGATGGTCAGGCCGAGACGACGATTAATGTCTTTCAGCAGTTCCAGAATGGAACGGGTAGTGGCCGGGTCCAATGCGCTGGTGGCTTCGTCACACAGCAGGACTTTCGGTTGGCTTGCCAGCGCACGGGCAATCGCCACGCGTTGCTTCTGGCCGCCGGACAGATTGGCCGGGTAGGCGTCGTGTTTGTCCGACAACCCGACCAGTTCCAGCAATTCGGTCACGCGCTTTTTGATTTCAGCCCGTGGGGTGTTGTCCAGCTCCAGCGGCAGCGCAACGTTGCCAAATACCGTGCGGGAAGAAAGCAGGTTGAAGTGTTGGAAGATCATGCCGATTTGGCGGCGGGCGCGTGTCAGTTCGCTTTCAGACAGCGAGGTCAGATCCTGTCCGTCAACCAACACCTGGCCGGACGTCGGGCGTTCAAGCATGTTGGCGCAGCGGATCAGCGTACTTTTACCGGCGCCTGATGCACCGATAACGCCATAAATTTGCCCGGCAGGGACGTGAAGAGTCACGTCAGAGAGCGCGCTAATGGTGCGCGAACCCTGCTGGAACACTTTGGTGATGTTAGAAAGTTTAATCATATTCTTCTTATTTTAGCGTGGTTGCCCGTGGCTAGATAAAAGTAAACCTTGGCGTGGACCAAGGTATAAATCAGATGTTAAGGCGTCTAGACGTCTAAGTCAACGATCAACGCTGTTCTCTGCCGTTCTCAGTACCGGGTAAAACATGCGATACTGTCCGGGTTTTCAGGCCCTCAGGAGCAAACCGGTGACACAAAGCGTTCCAGCAATTTTCCTCGATCGTGACGGCACGATTAATGTCGACCATGGCTACGTCCATGAAATCGATAATTTCCACTTTATAGAAGGCGTGATCGACGCCTGTCGCGAACTTAAAAAGATGGGCTTTGCTTTAGTATTGGTGACCAACCAGTCTGGCATTGCGCGTGGCAAGTTCAGCGAAGACCAATTTATGTACCTGACGGAGTGGATGGATTGGTCGCTGGCCGATCGCGATGTTGACCTGGACGGCATCTATTTCTGTCCGCATCATCCTGAAGCAGTAATAGAAGAGTACCGCCAGACATGCGACTGCCGTAAACCTGAGCCGGGCATGCTGTTGCAAGCGCAGCAAGAATTGAACATTGATATGGCCGCTTCTTATATGGTGGGTGACAAACCGGAAGATATGCAGGCGGCAATAGCGGCAGGTGTCGGTACTAAAGTTCTGGTGCGCACCGGTAAGCCGGTCACTGAACAAGGTGAGAAACTGGCGGATTGGGTGCTAAATAGCCTGGCAGACCTGCCAGAAGCCATCAAAAAGCGGGTTTAATAGACGTTATGCATGAATAGTGAGCTGTCAGATAAAAAGTGAATATTAATCCTTGTCATTCTGAACCGGCTCCCTATAATGCGCCTCCATCGACACGGAACATGTGAGCAACTTCACAGAGTCTCCGGGGTTCGAAGAGAAAAAATCCTGAAATTTAGGGGTTGACTCTGAAAGAGGAAAGCGTATTATACGCCACCTCGAGATAGCAAGCTACGGCGGCTAACTCACTGCTCTTTAACAATTTATCAGACAATCTGTGTGGGCACTCCACAAGACGATATCCAGAACCTTCGGGTTCAAAAAAATATCAAGTCTTGAAGAGTGACCAAGCAGTAATTCATTTAGTTGAATTATTACGAAAGTTAATTTTCGAGCATCGCTTCACGAGTTGAAGCAAATCAAGCTTTTAATTGAAGAGTTTGATCATGGCTCAGATTGAACGCTGGCGGCAGGCCTAACACATGCAAGTCGAGCGGTAGCACAAGAGAGCTTGCTCTCTGGGTGACGAGCGGCGGACGGGTGAGTAATGTCTGGGAAACTGCCTGATGGAGGGGGATAACTACTGGAAACGGTAGCTAATACCGCATAACGTCTTCGGACCAAAGTGGGGGACCTTCGGGCCTCATGCCATCAGATGTGCCCAGATGGGATTAGCTAGTAGGTGGGGTAATGGCTCACCTAGGCGACGATCCCTAGCTGGTCTGAGAGGATGACCAGCCACACTGGAACTGAGACACGGTCCAGACTCCTACGGGAGGCAGCAGTGGGGAATATTGCACAATGGGCGCAAGCCTGATGCAGCCATGCCGCGTGTGTGAAGAAGGCCTTCGGGTTGTAAAGCACTTTCAGCGAGGAGGAAGGGTTCAGTGTTAATAGCACTGTTCATTGACGTTACTCGCAGAAGAAGCACCGGCTAACTCCGTGCCAGCAGCCGCGGTAATACGGAGGGTGCAAGCGTTAATCGGAATTACTGGGCGTAAAGCGCACGCAGGCGGTTTGTTAAGTCAGATGTGAAATCCCCGCGCTTAACGTGGGAACTGCATTTGAAACTGGCAAGCTAGAGTCTTGTAGAGGGGGGTAGAATTCCAGGTGTAGCGGTGAAATGCGTAGAGATCTGGAGGAATACCGGTGGCGAAGGCGGCCCCCTGGACAAAGACTGACGCTCAGGTGCGAAAGCGTGGGGAGCAAACAGGATTAGATACCCTGGTAGTCCACGCTGTAAACGATGTCGACTTGGAGGTTGTGCCCTTGAGGCGTGGCTTCCGGAGCTAACGCGTTAAGTCGACCGCCTGGGGAGTACGGCCGCAAGGTTAAAACTCAAATGAATTGACGGGGGCCCGCACAAGCGGTGGAGCATGTGGTTTAATTCGATGCAACGCGAAGAACCTTACCTACTCTTGACATCCAGAGAATTCGCTAGAGATAGCTTAGTGCCTTCGGGAACTCTGAGACAGGTGCTGCATGGCTGTCGTCAGCTCGTGTTGTGAAATGTTGGGTTAAGTCCCGCAACGAGCGCAACCCTTATCCTTTGTTGCCAGCGCGTAATGGCGGGAACTCAAAGGAGACTGCCGGTGATAAACCGGAGGAAGGTGGGGATGACGTCAAGTCATCATGGCCCTTACGAGTAGGGCTACACACGTGCTACAATGGCGTATACAAAGAGAAGCGAACTCGCGAGAGCAAGCGGACCTCATAAAGTACGTCGTAGTCCGGATCGGAGTCTGCAACTCGACTCCGTGAAGTCGGAATCGCTAGTAATCGTAGATCAGAATGCTACGGTGAATACGTTCCCGGGCCTTGTACACACCGCCCGTCACACCATGGGAGTGGGTTGCAAAAGAAGTAGGTAGCTTAACCTTCGGGAGGGCGCTTACCACTTTGTGATTCATGACTGGGGTGAAGTCGTAACAAGGTAACCGTAGGGGAACCTGCGGTTGGATCACCTCCTTACCTAATGATATTGATTCGCGTGAAGTGCTCACACAGATTGTCTGATGAAAAAGTAACGAGCAGAAATACCTTTATAGGCTTGTAGCTCAGGTGGTTAGAGCGCACCCCTGATAAGGGTGAGGTCGGTGGTTCAAGTCCACTCAGGCCTACCACTTCTTGAAGTGGAAAAGGTACTGCACGTGACTGTATGGGGCTATAGCTCAGCTGGGAGAGCGCCTGCCTTGCACGCAGGAGGTCAGCGGTTCGATCCCGCTTAGCTCCACCATATAGTCCTGTATTTCAATACTTCAGAGTGTACTGGCAACAGTATGCTGCGAAGTATTTTGCTCTTTAACAATCTGGAACAAGCTGAAAATTGAAACATGACAGCTGAAACTTATCCCTCCGTAGAAGTATTGGGGTAAGGATTAACCTGTCATAGAGTCTCTCAAATGTAGCAGCACGAAAGTGGAAACACCTTCGGGTTGTGAGGTTAAGTGACTAAGCGTACACGGTGGATGCCTAGGCAGTCAGAGGCGATGAAGGGCGTGCTAATCTGCGATAAGCGTCGGTAAGGTGATATGAACCGTAATAACCGGCGATACCCGAATGGGGAAACCCAGTGCAATTCGTTGCACTATCGTTAAGTGAATACATAGCTTAACGAGGCGAACCGGGGGAACTGAAACATCTAAGTACCCCGAGGAAAAGAAATCAACCGAGATTCCCCCAGTAGCGGCGAGCGAACGGGGAGGAGCCCAGAACCTGAATCAGTTCTTGTGTTAGTGGAAGCGTCTGGAAAGTCGCACAGTAAAGGGTGATAGTCCCGTACACTAAAATACATTAACTGTGAGTTCGATGAGTAGGGCGGGACACGTGACATCCTGTCTGAATATGGGGGGACCATCCTCCAAGGCTAAATACTCCTGACTGACCGATAGTGAACCAGTACCGTGAGGGAAAGGCGAAAAGAACCCCGGCGAGGGGAGTGAAATAGAACCTGAAACCGTGTACGTACAAGCAGTGGGAGCACCTTCGTGGTGTGACTGCGTACCTTTTGTATAATGGGTCAGCGACTTATATTTTGTAGCAAGGTTAACCGTATAGGGGAGCCGTAGGGAAACCGAGTCTTAACTGGGCGAATAGTTGCAAGGTATAGACCCGAAACCCGGTGATCTAGCCATGGGCAGGTTGAAGGTTGGGTAACACTAACTGGAGGACCGAACCGACTAATGTTGAAAAATTAGCGGATGACTTGTGGCTGGGGGTGAAAGGCCAATCAAACCGGGAGATAGCTGGTTCTCCCCGAAAGCTATTTAGGTAGCGCCTCGTGAACTCATCTTCGGGGGTAGAGCACTGTTTCGGCTAGGGGGCCATCCCGGCTTACCAAACCGATGCAAACTCCGAATACCGAAGAATGTTATCACGGGAGACACACGGCGGGTGCTAACGTCCGTCGTGAAGAGGGAAACAACCCAGACCGCCAGCTAAGGTCCCAAAGTCATGGTTAAGTGGGAAACGATGTGGGAAGGCATAGACAGCCAGGATGTTGGCTTAGAAGCAGCCATCATTTAAAGAAAGCGTAATAGCTCACTGGTCGAGTCGGCCTGCGCGGAAGATGTAACGGGGCTAAACCATGCACCGAAGCTGCGGCAGCGACGCTTAGGCGTTGTTGGGTAGGGGAGCGTTCTGTAAGCCGTTGAAGGTGGCCTGTGAGGGTTGCTGGAGGTATCAGAAGTGCGAATGCTGACATAAGTAACGATAAAGCGGGTGAAAAGCCCGCTCGCCGGAAGACCAAGGGTTCCTGTCCAACGTTAATCGGGGCAGGGTGAGTCGACCCCTAAGGCGAGGCCGAAAGGCGTAGTCGATGGGAAACAGGTTAATATTCCTGTACTCGGTGTTACTGCGAAGGGGGGACGGAGAAGGCTAGGCTAGCCGGGCGACGGTTGTCCCGGTTTAAGCGTGTAGGGGGAGTGACCTGGTAAATCCGGTTACTTACTAACCCTGAGGCGTGATGACGATGCACTACGGTGCAGAAGTAGTTGATGCCAAGCTTCCAGGAAAAGCCTCTAAGCATCAGGTAACACAGAATCGTACCCCAAACCGACACAGGTGGTCAGGTAGAGAATACCAAGGCGCTTGAGAGAACTCGGGTGAAGGAACTAGGCAAAATGGTGCCGTAACTTCGGGAGAAGGCACGCTGGCGCGTAGGTGAAGAGACTTGCTCTCGGAGCTGAAGCCAGTCGCAGATACCAGCTGGCTGCAACTGTTTAATAAAAACACAGCACTGTGCAAACACGAAAGTGGACGTATACGGTGTGACGCCTGCCCGGTGCTGGAAGGTTAATTGATGGGGTCAGCCGCAAGGCGAAGCTCTTGATCGAAGCCCCAGTAAACGGCGGCCGTAACTATAACGGTCCTAAGGTAGCGAAATTCCTTGTCGGGTAAGTTCCGACCTGCACGAATGGCGTAATGATGGCCAGGCTGTCTCCACCCGAGACTCAGTGAAATTGAACTCGCTGTGAAGATGCAGTGTACCCGCGGCAAGACGGAAAGACCCCGTGAACCTTTACTATAGCTTGACACTGAACATTGAGCCTTGATGTGTAGGATAGGTGGGAGGCTTTGAAGCGTGGACGCCAGTCTGCGTGGAGCCAACCTTGAAATACCACCCTTTAATGTTTGATGTTCTAACTCGGCCCCATAATCTGGGGTGAGGACAGTGTCTGGTGGGTAGTTTGACTGGGGCGGTCTCCTCCCAAAGAGTAACGGAGGAGCACGAAGGTTAGCTAATCACGGTCGGACATCGTGAGGTTAGTGCAAAGGCATAAGCTAGCTTGACTGCGAGAGTGACGGCTCGAGCAGGTACGAAAGTAGGTCTTAGTGATCCGGTGGTTCTGAATGGAAGGGCCATCGCTCAACGGATAAAAGGTACTCCGGGGATAACAGGCTGATACCGCCCAAGAGTTCATATCGACGGCGGTGTTTGGCACCTCGATGTCGGCTCATCACATCCTGGGGCTGAAGTAGGTCCCAAGGGTATGGCTGTTCGCCATTTAAAGTGGTACGCGAGCTGGGTTTAGAACGTCGTGAGACAGTTCGGTCCCTATCTGCCGTGGGCGTTGGAAGATTGAGAGGGGTTGCTCCTAGTACGAGAGGACCGGAGTGAACGCACCACTGGTGTTCGGGTTGTCATGCCAATGGCACTGCCCGGTAGCTAAGTGCGGAAAAGATAAGCGCTGAAAGCATCTAAGCGCGAAACTTGCCTCGAGATGAGTCTTCCCTGGGCCTTTAAGGTCCCTGAAGGAACGTTTAAGACTAAGACGTTGATAGGCTGGGTGTGTAAGTGCAGCGATGCATTGAGCTAACCAGTACTAATGATCCGTGAGGCTTAACCTTACAACACCAAAGGTGTTTTAGAGAGATTGTAGAGATTTTCAGCGAGTTCCGAGATTGGTTTCAATGGCTACGAGAGTGGCGGTTGGAATGAAACAGAATTTGCCTGGCGGCAATAGCGCGGTGGTCCCACCTGACCCCATGCCGAACTCAGAAGTGAAACGCCGTAGCGCCGATGGTAGTGTGGGGTCTCCCCATGCGAGAGTAGGACACTGCCAGGCATCAATTAAGCCAAGAGGCCATCCGCAAGGATGGCCTTTTTGCTATGTCCGCTATATAAATATTTGCTGTTATTTCGCCCAATTTTCACGCCAGTCTTCAATGCGCATCACAAAAATCACGCTATATTCTTCGCCCGCTATTTGTTTTAATTGTTAACTCAATATTAACAATTGAGTTACATTTAAACGGCAGGACGCCGACTTCACGGTTTATCTGGCTCGGAGAATAGAAAATGACAGAAACAACCTCGGCCATTGAGGATGGAAATACCGTCGATCCGGCAGTGCAGGACAAAAAGAAACGCATTTTCGCTATTGTTGGCGCTTCATCGGGTAACCTGGTGGAGTGGTTTGATTTTTACGTCTATTCCTTCTGTTCTATCTACTTTGCCGCTTCATTTTTCCCCGCCGGTAACAGCACCACCCAATTGCTACAAACTGCCGGCGTGTTCGCCGCCGGTTTCTTCATGCGTCCGATCGGCGGCTGGTTGTTCGGTTATATTGCCGATAAGCATGGTCGCAAAAACTCGATGCTGATCTCTGTTTGCATGATGTGTGCAGGATCGCTGGTGATCGCCTGTTTACCGACCTATGAGTCGATCGGCAGTTGGGCTCCGGTGCTACTGTTGGTTGCGCGTCTGTTCCAGGGCCTGTCGGTCGGCGGTGAGTACGGTACCAGCGCCACCTATATGAGCGAGGTGGCAATAAAAGGGCGACGTGGTTTCTATGCTTCTTTCCAGTACGTCACGCTGATTGGCGGCCAATTGCTGGCGTTGCTGGTTCTGGTGGCTCTGCAGCAGATCCTCTCTGCTGAGGAATTAAAAGCTTGGGGCTGGCGTATTCCCTTTGCGATTGGCGCGGTATTGGCGGTAGTGGCGTTATATCTGCGTCGGTCGCTGAATGAAACCTCCGATGCCAAAACCCGTAACCATAAAGATGCGGGTTCACTGAAGGGGCTGTGGAAAAATCGTAAAGCCTTCCTGATGGTGTTGGGCTTTACCGCCGGTGGTTCGCTGAGTTTTTATACTTTCACGACCTATATGCAAAAGTACTTGGTCAATACTTCCGGGATGGACGCCAAGCTGGCCAGCGGCATTATGACCGCTGCACTCTTTATCTACATGCTGCTGCAGCCCTTGGTCGGGGCATTGTCAGACAAGATCGGTCGCCGCAGTTCAATGCTGATTTTTGCCTCGTTGGCGACCTTGCTGACCGTACCTATCTTGCTGACGCTGAAAAATGTCAGCAACCCTTATGCGGCCTTCGGTCTGATTGTGCTGGCGTTATTTATCGTCAGTTTCTATACCTCGATCAGCGGGCTGCTGAAGGCTGAAATGTTCCCGCCGGAGGTGCGCGCGTTAGGCGTTGGTCTGTCTTATGCGGTGGCTAATGCGATGTTTGGCGGCTCGGCGGAATATGTTGCACTGTCGCTGAAGTCGTTTGGCTTCGAGAATGCCTTCTTCTGGTATGTTTCCGGCATGTGTCTGCTGGCGCTGATCGTTTCTCTTCGCTTGCACCGCAAAGGGAAAGAGATCCAGCTGTGAATCAGCGGGTTGCGTGGTAAAGGCTATAGCCGGTCGCTGCTCCCGCGACATCCCAGGCAAAATCTTTCCAACTCCAGCCGGTGCCGCCTTCGCGACTGTCATACAGTTCTTTGGCGGCGCCGAGCCCGATTGAAAACATCAGGCCAAAGCTGCGGCTGCGTGCCTCATTCCAGTTTTGATGATCGCCATAAGCCGCACCGGCGGCAGCGAAAGCCGCAGAGGCGACAAAGTGTTGTGCCTTGTCTTTCCCGGTCCAGCTGTCATTTGCCAGGTGGGTACAGCCGCTGGTGAGCAATAGAAAGGGGAGCACGGCCAGGCAGCGGAGTGGGCGCATAATGAAAACATCCTGTTGTCATGACACATAAAAACCCCGGCATAGGCCGGGGTCTGCGATAGCTAAATTATAGCGGGATTACAGTATACGGCTAATCAACCGGTCAATACGGATACGGCGCAGGCGGCGGATCAACTTGCGCACTTTGATCGGGTACTGCTGGATGCTTTGCAGTTCTAGGTAGTTCCCCACGACGGTGGTGTGAGTGCGGATGCACTCCAGCTCTTTATGCCGTTGCTCACGCATCTCCTGCTTGGGATCGTGGATCAGAATGGCATTTTCCAGATCCAGTCGCCAGGCGCGCGGATTAAGGTTATTACCGGTAATCAACTGCCATTCGTCATCCACCCACATGCCTTTCAGGTGGTAGCTGTTATCGCCGTCTTTCCACAGGCGAACAATCAACTGGCCGGTATCGACATAGCGCTGCAGGCGGCTGAGAAAGCGTCGCAGGTTGATTTCGTACAGATAAGGCAGGGCGCCGATAATTTTGAACGGCTGATCTTCCGGAATATAGAAATCATTGGCGGTTTTGTCGCCCACAATAATTTCCACCTGTTTGCCTTGGCGCAGCAGATAGATGATATTGCGCACCAGCAGGGCCGGCAGGTTGAAGTAAGGGGTGCACAGCGTCAGTTTCTGATCGGCACAGGACATCAGATGGTGAATGGTTTTATTCAACACGCTTTGCTTACCCAGCCCAACCAGCGGCGTTACCGCCAGCTCATCGTTGCCTGCCTGGTTGCGAAACTGATAACCGGCTCGGCGCAGACCGAAACGAAATAAGCGAGTTTCGTTTTTGATCTCCGGGCTCTTGGGACGATCGTCACGATCCAAACGTTGCACGGCACCGGCGGTCAGCAGGTGCTGCTTGATGTAATCGATCATGGTATTGGCCAATTCGCCATTGGTGATCAACTGGTAACGATCGTAGCGGTATTTCTCATGCTGATGCAGGTAAACGTCATTGATGCTGGCACCGCTGTAAACCACGGTATCGTCGATCACAAAACCTTTCAGGTGCAACACGCCCAGGGCTTCGCGGGTATTCACCGGCACGCCGTAGATTGGCACGGCAAGCTCTGGGTGCTGGTCTGCCATTGAGCAATACCAATCGGCGTTGGTATTGGCGGCCGCGGCGCCGATGCGCCCACGCTGGGCACGATGCCAGTCGACCAGAATGCAAATCTCCAGCGCCGGGCACCGCTGCTTGGCTTGATAAAGCGCGTTGAGAATATCGCGTCCGGCGTCGTCATGCTCCAGATACAGAGCGACCAGATAAATGCGTTGGGTGGCGTTAGCGATCAATTCCAGCAGCGTGGCACGGTAATCAGACGGTGTGTACAAAGTACGTACATCAGCTACCGTCTGGGGGAGTTTGGGCAGTTGTGCAAGGTGTTGTTGATGTTTGCTACGTTTAAATTTTGACAACATCACAGTGCGCTTCTTCTCTCATGATTAGATGGCCGGAACGCCAAATATGGGAAAACAGTAAATCGAATAATCGGGCGATAATACCACTAGTTGTCCCGATTGTGCGTATGTTTTGGCGTTAAGTGGTGGATTCGTAGCGCATTGCGACACAGGTCACTGCGCTTCTTCCGCCTGCAGCGGCAGGGTCAAATTGACGATACCGTCCTCAAGCTGCACATCGATGCCAAAGCCCAGCCGTTGCGCCAGCGTTATCATTCCGCGGTTATTAGGCATGGTGATGCCGGTCAGGCGGGCCAACCCGTGGGCGCGGGCATAGGCAATCATTTTTTCCAACAGTTGGCGCCCCAAACCGAGCCCTTTCAAATCTGAACGCACCAGCACGGCAAATTCCGCGTCGGTATTATCCGGGTCGGAGAGGGCACGTGTTACGCCAATGATTTGGTCATCCCGCACCGCGACAAAAGCCATCTCCCGATCGTAGTCGATCTGCGTCATGTTAGCCAAATCGTCATGGGTAAACTCGTTGATCTCACTGAAGTAGCGATAGTAGAGATCTTCCTTGGTCACGCGATCGATAAAGTGTTTCAGTGCGGGTTCATCTTCCGGCAGGATTGGCCTGAACAGGCATTGCGATCCGTCTTTCAATCCGATGGTTTCTTCCAGCTCATGAGGGTAAGGACGGATCGCCAGCCGTGCCTGCGGATCACCTTCGAACGGAGCAAGCTGCATTGAAACGTCGAGCAGGGTGAATTCGCTGCCAGAGGCCAGAACCGGGTGGATATCCAGACGGGTAATTTCCGGGCAGTCGAGGATCAGATTGGACACCTGCACCAGCAAGCGGCTCAGTCCAGGGATATCCAGCGGTCGTAAAGCGCTGCGGCCGCGAATTTTTCCGCCTTTCACCGCCTGCAATACCAGATAACGCGCCAGCGCCATATTCAGCGGCGGCAGCGCTACGGCGACCTGATTTTCCTGGCGCCATTCGATACCGCCTTCACCCAGCATGATCAGCGGGCCGAAAATGGCATCTTGCTCCACCGCGATACGAAGCTCCTGCGCTCCGGCGCGGTTGGCCATGCTCTGAACCAGCAGGCCGTGAATGCGCGCTTGTGGATAGGTACGTTTAACGCGGTCGAGAATTGCCTCAGCGGCGCGTTGTACCTCGGTAGCGGTGCGCAAATAGAGCATTACGCCCTGAACTTCAGACTTGTGCGGAATATCGGGGGAGCGCAGCTTCAGGGCCACCGGATAGCCAATTTGCTCGGCAATATGCACGGCTTCGGCGCTGTCTTCGGCAATCCAGGTAGGCAGCGTCGTCAGGTCATAGGCCTTTAGAATCGACTGTACCTCGTGGGTATCGAGCTGCGTTGCGCCTTCCGCCAGCGCCTGCTGAATCAATCGGTGAGCGTCGGCGGTGTTGGCCGTCAGACCGACCGGAAGCGCCGGGGTTTCTTTAAGCTGTTTCTGATTACGGCGATATTCCACCATATGCATAAATGCGGTTACTGCACCTTCCGGCGTTCGGTAGGTGGGAATACCGGCTTCGGTAAATAACCGGCGGGCTTCTTGCGAAGAGTACTCGCCGCACCAGTTGGTCAGCAAAGTCACGCGTTTGCCACGCGGGTGCTGACGCACGGCCTCGATAATACGTTCGGCGGTCAGGGTGCCTGGGGCTGCCGCGCTAGGAGCGTGGATCAGCAATAAAGCGTCGTAGTCGTGGCTGTCGAGCAGGGTCTTGACCGCCGCCAGATAGCGCTGCGGTGTTGCATCGTCTCGCAGGTCAATCGGGTTGCCGGCGCGTATAAAGTCGGGCAAGGCGTCACCCAACTGCGCCAGGATCTCGTCTCCCAGCGGCGCCAGCTTGCCGTTGCGCCCCAGCAGTTCGTCCAACGCCATTGCCGCCGGTGCCGCACCGTTGCTGACGATCATCAACCGCTCTCCGCGCAACGGATGCATATGGCTCAGCGTTTCCACTGCCGAGAACAGCTCGTGGGTATCCTGTACGCGCAGTAAACCGGCGCGTTGGATTGCGGCATCGTAAGCGGCATCTAGCCCCTGCTGACTGTTTAGCAACAGCTGGGCCTGCTGACTGCGTCCGCTTTTGACCACCAGAATGGGTTTGTTGCGCGAAGCACTGCGCGAGGCAGATAAAAAGCGGCGCGCATCGCTGATGTTTTCCAGATACAGCAGGATGGCGCTGGTTTTACTGTCGCGTGCCAGAAAATCCAGCAGGTCGTCGACGTCAATATCCAGGCTGTCGCCCAGCGCGATAAAATAGGAAAAGCCGACTTCGCGTTGCTGTGCCCAGTCGAGAATGGTATTGGCCACCGCGGCGGACTGGGAAATAAACGCCAGCTTGCCCTTCAGGATCGGTACCGGCGAGAAACTGGCGTTGATGCCTTGCCAGGGGGCCAGCAGGCCCAGGCTGTTCGGCCCCAGCAGGCGCATCGAATAACGCTGCGCGCAGGTTTTCAGCTCGGCGAACTGTTCTGGCGGCGAGGAGAGCACAATGGCCGTTTTGCAGCCGCGTTTGCCCAAATCCTCAATCAAGGCCAGATTGCGATGCGCATGGGTACACAGTATGGCCAGATCGGGGCTGAGCGGCAGGCTGGCGACGTCCGGGTAGGCCATGACTCCGCATACCGCCTTATAACGCGGCGTGACGGGCATGACCGGCCCGTTGAAGCCGCCGGCCAGCAGGTTGCTCATCATCAGGTTGCCGGCGCGGCCAGGCTGCTGTGAAGCGCCGAGAACGGCAATCGATTTAGGACGTAAAAGCGCTTCTAACCCTCGCTGGCTCATGCACGGCTCCTTTATATCCGTTATCCTTCAAAAGACAGGGGTGTTGGCTGCCCTCTCTCACCCTGGTCACTTAGTTAACTAAGCTCCCTGGGATTCGTTCAGTTGCCGCCTACCTGTCTTTCGAATGCTATTGGCTATAGGCAACGTTACCGACTTGATTCTAGGCGTTTTACAACGGCTTTGCTGTGACCGGTGCCTCCGGGCGAGTAGGTTTCCCTGCCAGATACTGTTGACGGAAGTAGCGAAAATGCTCAGCCAGGCCGTCGGCCGCGGCGGTATCACCGGCCTGTTGCAACAGCGCTGTCGCCACTTCCGCGGTGCAGTGCTGCTCGGTGCGGCTGGCTTCACGCAGTTGGTAATTTGAGGCGGCGGTAACATTGAGCGAAAACACCGGAAACTGATTGAGGTACGGGCTTTTGCGGAACATCTTGCTCGCCTCGGTCCAGGTGCCGTCGAGCATAATAAACAGCGGCGGTTTGCCACCGACGGGCAGTTCGCTGAATACCGGTCGTTCAGGGGCGGCATAAGATGCGGGAAACACCACGTAAGGCTGACGTTCGGGATCGTTAATCGCCGCCAGCAGGCCAGGGTCAACCTCGGTACGCGACCAAAGAAACGCCTGGGTATCCGGCAGAATATCGGCGATCAATCTGCCGGTATTGCTTGGTTTGAGCGGTTCTGCGCCAAACATGATCAGGCAAAAACGGCTGGCGGCCGGCTGCGGCTGGATAGTGTCACACAGGCAATTTTTTTGTGGCAGCAGACACCCCTGACAACGCGTAATGCGGTTGCCACGCGCCAGAAAAGGGCGGGTTGATCGTTCCAGGCGAAACTGGCGCAGGCGAAGTACGGCGTTGTCGGTCATAAAGATCCCGGGGAAAAAACGCCATTGTAACGCAGAAAAAAGCCCGACGGGAGCGTTCGGGCCGGTTTGAAATGCGGCGGTGTTATTCACAATGGGCAACACCGCCTGGACTTTCTGCGTTAAACTAGTTCATTGAGCCAGTTATCAAACGGCGTTTTCGGCATGGCGCCATTGAGCATGTCGACCATTTTTCCGTCGCGGAAGAGCATAATGGTCGGGATGCTGCGGATGCGGAAACGGGCGCTCAGTTCCGGTTCAGCTTCGGTATTCACTTTTACGAAGCGGACTTTACCGGCGCGCTCTTCGGCAACGTCTTCGAAGATCGGCGCAAAGCTGACGCAAGGGCCACACCACGGTGCCCAAAAGTCGACCACCACCGGCAGGCCATCCTGCAGCAGCGCGTCCAGTGTCGCGGCGGTGGCATTGATCACTTCACCGTCAAAAAGCGCATGGCCGCAACGGCCGCATTTTGCGCCGTCAGCCACACGATCTTCAGGTACGCGGTTGGTGGCATTACAAGCGGGACAGACTGTATTCATGATGACCTCGGATACTGGGAAAGCACGACATACCGCATTCGGGTTGCGGAGATGTATCTTTAATGCTGCTTATTATCGTTAAAAGCGCGTCAATGAACAAAGAGGTTTGTTCAATGAATACGATAGTTGTTAGCTTTTAGCGCAAGTAGGTGGCTTAGCACCCCAACATCAGGTAATCTTCGCGCCCTGCGCGTTGGTGGAGAAGAAAATGAACGATTCATTTAGTGGCAAGAACGGTAAAGTTAAAGTGATGTACGTCCGCAGTGACGACGACAGTAACGGCGACGACCGTAACAAGAATAAGCGTCCGGCCGGCAAAGGCCGTCCGGCAGACGGTGCTCGCTCTTCGGGCCGTACCGGGCAGGACAAGCCGCGCGGTAACAACGATCGCCGTGGCTCTGGCTCTGATTCCCGCCGCAGTGAAAGCGATCGTCCTCGCCGTCCAGCGCGTACTGAAGACCGTGGCGGTTATGATTCGCCATGGAAAACCGTGTCTCGTGGTCCGGAAGAAGAACCGGCGTTCGATCACGGTGGCATCAGCGGCAAAAGCTTTATCGATCCAGAGCAACTGCGTCGCCAGCGTGCGGAAGAAACCCGCGTGTACGGTGAAAACGCCTGTCAGGCGCTGTTTGCCAGCCGTCCGGACGCGATCGTCCGCGCCTGGTTCGTGCAGTCGGTCACGCCGCGTTTTCGTGAAGCGCTGCGCTGGATGGCAGCCAACCGCAAAGCCTACCACGTGGTAGATGAAGAAGAGCTGGCCAAAGCGTCCGGCACCGAGCACCACGGCGGCGTATGCTTCCTGATCAAAAAACGTCAGGGCCTGGATGCGCAAACCTATCTGAAAGAAGCACCGGCGAAAGACTGCGTGCTGGCATTGGAAGAGGTGGGCAACCCGCACAACCTGGGCGCTATCGTCCGTTCTTGCGCACACTTTGGCGTGAATGGCGTTCTGTTGCAGGATCCGGCATTGCTGGAGTCCGGTGCGGCGGTACGTACCGCAGAAGGCGGCGCGGAACACATCAAGGCGATCAGCGCAGATGACTTCCTGTCGGTGCTGGATACTTTCCGCAAGGCCGGTTACGCCATCGTGACCACTTCTAGCCATAAAGGCACCCCATTGGCACAGGCTAAGCTGCCGGCCAAAATGGTGCTGGTGTTGGGGCAGGAGCGTGATGGCCTGAGCGACAGCGCCTGGCAGCAGGGTGATATGAACGTGTCTATCGGCGGTACCGGCAAGGTAGAAAGCCTGAACGTATCGGTCGCGACCGGCATTTTGCTGGCCGATTGGTGGCGTCAAAACCAGGCTTAATATCCGTCGCCTGGCTGCAACGGTATAAATAAAAAACGGGCGCCTCTGGGCGCCCGTTTTGCTTTCTCTGGTTTAGTGAGCGCCGCCGCCCCCACCGCCGGAGCTGAACGGCGGTTTCGCCACCCAGACCAGCACCAGCAGGATCAGGAACACCCCGGCCGACAGCCAGAAGATCTCGTTGGCGGAGATAATCAGCCCCTGCGCGGTGATCTCGTTGGCGATGTAGGCCGAGGCCTGCTGCTTGCTCATGCCAATTTGTTCCAACTGTCGGTACATCTCTTGCGACTGCGGGTTGTAAGGATTCACAAACTCCGTCAGCTGCGAGTGATGCTGCGATTCTCGCTGGGTCCACAAGGTCGTGGTGATCGATGTCCCGATCGACCCCGCCAGTGTTCGAGTAAAGTTCGACAGGCTCGATGCCGCCGCCATGCGCTCGGGCGGCAGGCCGGACAGCGTAATGGTGGTCAATGGCATAAAGAAGCAGGCGATGGCGAAGCCCTGAATAAACTGCGGCCAGGCCGAGGCGCCAAAGTCCATTCCCGGTTCAAAGGTATAGGCGCGCCAGTAGAAGCACACCGCATACATAATGAAACTGAAGGTCACCAATCGTCTCATATCGAGCCGGTTGCCGAACTTGCCGATGATCGGCGACAGCAATACCGGTATCAACCCGACGGGCGCCGAAGCCAGCCCTGCCCAGGTGGCGGTATAGCCATAAACCTCCTGCAGCAACTGCGGCAATAGCACAATGGCGCCGAAGTACAGCATGTAGGCCAGGCTGATACACAGGCAGCCGACGGTAAAGTTGCGCGATTTGAACAGTGACAAATCCACCACCGGATGGTCGTCCGTCAGTTCCCAGACAATCAGGAACAGCAGCGCCACCACCGCCACCACCGTCAGAACGATGATCTCGGTCGAGTTGAACCAGTCGAGCTCCTTGCCCTGATCGAGCATCACCTGCAAAGATCCTATACCGACAATCAGCAGCACCAGACCGACGGTATCGATCGGTTTGATCTCGGTTTTGGTTTCCCTGCCTTTCAGCGTTGACATCGCCACCAGGATCACCACGGCACCGATCGGGATGTTGATGAAGAAGATCCAGCCCCAGTGATAGTTGTCACTGATATAACCGCCGAGGATAGGCCCGAAAATGGGCGCAACGATCACCGTCATCGACCATAGTGCCAGGGCCATCGCTCGCTTGGCGGGCGGATAGTTGTTCAGCAGCAGACTCTGCGACAGCGGGATCAACGGCCCTGCGACCACACCCTGAATCACGCGGAAGAAGATCAGCATGCCCAGGCTGTTGGAAATGCCGCACAGCCAGGAGGCGAGTACGAACAGCGCGGTGGACCAAAGGAACAACCGCACTTCACCGATGCGCTTTGCCAACCAGCCGGTGATCGGGATGGAAATGGCGTTCGCCACGCCAAACGAGGTGATCACCCAGGTTCCCTGCGAGTTGGAAGACCCGAGGTTACCCGCAATGGTTGGGATCGCCACGTTGGCAATGGTGGAGTCCAGCACCTGCATAAAGGTCGCCAGGGCAAGCGCGACCGTCATCCAGGCGAGCTGAGCACCTTCAAGCGGTTTCTGTGCCAAGGTAGCCTCCCGCGCGCTTAACCGGCATTCGCATGGATCACGTCGGCGATCATTTGGTTAACCGGTGCCAGGTTCAACGCCAGGGCGTCGCTTTGGTACAGCGGTTTGTCGCGCACCACGTCAGACAGCACGCGGCCGTCCAGATTGGTGGTGTCAACTTTAACCAGGGTCGACAGACCGATGCGCAGCGGATGATCGGCGATTTGCTTGGCGTCCAATTCAATACGTACCGGCAGACGCTGAACCACTTTGATCCAGTTACCGGTGGCGTTCTGCGCAGGCAGCAGTGAGAAGGCGCTGCCGGTACCCATATCGATACCGACCACTTTGCCGTTATACACCACGTCATCACCGTAAATGTCACTGACTACGGTAGCCGACTGGCCGATACGCATATTGGCGATTTGGGTTTCTTTGAAGTTGGCATCTACCCAGATGTGATCGGCTGGCACCACTGCCATCAGCGGGGAACCGGCGGCGATTTGCGCGCCAACCTGTACGCTGCGGCGTGAGACATAACCGGTGATCGGGCTGATGATTTTGGTCCGTTGCAATGCCAGCCAGGCGTCACGCATTTGCGCTGCGGCCTGTTGAATGGCCGGCTGCTGCTCCAGCGGGGTATTCAATACCATCGCCTGGTTAGCGTTGTATTGCTGCACCGCCACTTCCAACGCCGCCTTGGCGCTGTCGACTGCATCGCGAGCATGTTGCAGCTCTTCACGGCCGATAGCGTCAACGCTGCCGAGCACGACGCGGCGTTTCAGATCGTTTTCAGCCTTGCTCAGGTCAGACTTGCGCAGGGCAATGTTGGCCTGATACTGCTTGCTGTTGATGATCAGCTGGTGGGTCTGACGCACGCTATTGGCCAGGCCGGTTTTGGCGCGTTCCAGCGCCTGTTCGGCATCGGTCGGATCCAGGGTAACCAACACGTCACCCTGTTTCACATAGTCGGTATTGTCGAAGTTGACGCGGTTAACGCTGCCGTTCACCTGGGCCATGATCTGGACCTGGTTACCGGAAACATAGGCGTCGTCGGTTTCCTGATGATGACGTAACACCAGGAACCAATAGACTAAATATGCCACCCCAATAACGATGAAAATAACCGTCAGCAGCAGCAGCCAAAATTTACGCTGCTTCTTTTTACCTGCCGGTTGCTGCGGGTTTTGAGTCTCCGCGCTTGCGCTCATGGTGTTCTCCAAGCTCTCTATTTTATTATGCTTTTGAACCCGTAGCGGCCGGGGCCTGATAGCCACCGCCCAGCGCACGGATCAGTCCTATCTTCGCCTGCAGCAAATTGCTGCTGGCATTCAGTTCCGCCTGCTGCTGCTGCAAAAGCTGCGTTTGGCTGGTCAACAACTGGTCGCGCCCGATAATCCCTGCCTGGTATCGAGCGTTAGCGACGCGGTACACCTGTTGCATCGATTCGGACGCAGATGCCGCCTGCAGCTGCTGTTGCGCAGTGCTTTGTTGGACGGTGATGGCATCGGCGGTTTCCTGCACGGCATTCAGGATGGTTTGGTTATAGGACTCCACCGCCTGGTCATACAACGCGGACTCCTCACCCAGCTTGCTGCGCAGCGCACCGGCGTGGAAGATCGGCAATGAAATTGCCGGCATCACGTTCCAGGCCTGGCTGGCCGCTTCAAACAGATTCGGGCTGGTCCCACTGGTGTTGGTGGTGGTCAGGCCGGCAAAGGCTGAAATGGTCAGGCTGGGGTAAAATTCTTTACGGGCGGCGCTGACGCGCTGGTTATAGGACTCCACCAACTGGCGCTGTGCGGCGATATCCGGACGTTTGCCCAACAGATCGGCGGTCAGTTCACCTTTTGGCGCCATTAAATTGCTGGCGGGAAGGGCCACCGGGCGCAGGTGCTGCATGGCGTTCGGGCCCTGGCCTGCAAGCGCAGCCAGTTGGTGTCTGAGCTGTTCAATCTGCGATTGCAGTTGCAGGATCTGCTGCTTGGCGCCGTCGGCTTGCGCCTGGGTTTGTTGCGGAACATCAACGCCGGTGATGCCGGCCTTGTATTGCTGTTGGCGCAAGTCCGCCAGGCGTTGGTTGTTGTCCACTTCCTGCTGCAACAGCTTTTCAAGCGCGAAATTGCTCTGCAACTGGTAATAGGCGGAGGCTACCGAACTGGTCAGCGTCAACGCGGCCTGTTCCTGCTCGGCGCGGGCCGCATCGACCTGTGCCTTGGCGGCGTTGACCTGGTTGCGGTATTTGCCCCACCAGTCGAATTCATAGGCCAGGTTCAGCCCCAGCGAGTTGGAGGTTTCGTAGATCGGTTGATGAGGATACCCCAGCCCCAGGTTCACGTTTTGCGGCACTTTCTGGCGATTGCTGCTGGCGTTGAGATCCAGATTCGGCCCGTTGGCGGCACTGGCTTCCCCCATTACGCTTTGTGCTTCGCGTACGCGTGCCGCTGCCTGTCGCAGCGAAGGGGAGCTTTGCAGCGTCTGGGTCATCAGCGCGTCAAGTTGCTGGTCGTTAAGCGCGCGCCACCACTGCGGGCTGACGTTCAACGAGCTGACCTTCGGCTGCGCAAGCTGCAGAGTCTGCGGATCCATCAGGGTGGATTGCGGGGCAATATTATCGGTAGACGCACACCCGGCCAGCAGTAATACGGCGAACAGTGGGGTGAATCTCCAGTTAAATGGGGATCGCATAGTATGTATGTACCTGAACAGAAATTATTGGGATAACTGTTCTGTAACTTCCATCTGGTCCAGGCGCGTCAGCAGCTTACGCGTCAGCTTTTCAAGCTGTTGCTGTTCATCATCGTTCAGCGTGGACCACAGGAAATGCAGACACTTGTGCTGCGGTGGCAGCAATTGATTGAGAAACTCTTCTCCCTGCGGCGTCATGTGCAGGTGCAGGCAGCGACGATCGTTGTCGCTTTCACGGCGTTCAATCCAACCGCGTTTCTCAAGTTCGTCGGCAATGCGCGTGGCATTGGTCCGTGACGAGCCCAGGGCAGAGCTTAGCTCAGAAGGCTGAATGCTGTGGCTTTCCTGCGCATCCAGAGTAATCAGCGCCATAAACAATGTTTCGTTAATCCCTTGTGCTTTCAGCATTTTATTGCGGTTTTCCAGCAGCTTGCTTTGCATGTGCATGCACAGGCGGGTCAGCAGGATTTCCTGGTAAGGGAAATCTTTCTGACGCTTGGCGCGGAAATTAAGCATTTGTTCAATGGGAGCAAACGAGCTTTCCATAATTTTGGGCCTCATTAGTTTCGTCCGAGATAGTAACGATAGTGATTAATAATGTAAATGTTCAGCAGGGTGATTAATTTAGCAATTCGTGTCATTTGTCAGCGGATTGTCAATAAACCCACTTTAAGCAAAAGGGTTAATGCGACGTGCTGCCTAAGATTAAAGGTTACCCTGACTGAAAATCATAAATAACTTTAATGTAATGCCAAAGGATGCCGCGCCAATCAGCGTCGACAAAATGATGCTTTTGGTTCGGTAAAAACACAGGCCCAGCGCGGCGAAACCGACCAGAGTGGGCCACAGTTTGTCCGGTTCACGCATCACTACCGGGGTGCTGGAAACCACCAGCAACGCGCAGATTGAGGCGATGCCGATGCTGTCGAGCAACAGTGCGGTTTTACCGCGTTTGATTCCCGGTTGTGCCCGCGCAGGCGCCAAACGCAAGGGTAAGTAGCGGAACAGATAATTAGCACAGCCGACCACCAGGCCGATCACCAGCACATCAGTGTTCATCAATGGACTCCGTTGCTGTGGGTTGGAACAGGGCTGCGATACAACCGGCGCTGATGCCGGCCAAAATGGCCACTGGGATAGAGAACAGCACTACGCCAAGCAGCGCACCGGCCAGCGCGGCGGCGATGGTCAGGCTTTGCGGACGTTTGAATGCCGCCAGCAGGAAGCTGAGGAACAGCGCCGGCAACATAAAGGATAATGAGGCTTCAATCACCGGGAACTGCTCTAGTGGCCCATTGCCGAACACGGCACCCAGCGCGGTGCCTGCGACCCAAGACAGCCAGGAGCATAGCGAGATGCCGATCATCCAGTTCTCGCTCCAACTGCGGTTATTGCGCATCAATTTAGCGGTGGCCGCGGCGAACACTTCATCAGTCAGGCCAAAGGCCCAGAGCGCAGTTTTGCCAGCCGACATGCGCGAGACGATGCGGTGGCGCAAAGCAGGACCATACAACAGGTGCCGTATATCCATTGCCATCACGGTCAGCGCGGAAACCCACAGTGACATACCGGCGCTTAACAAGGCGGTGATCACGAACTGGCTGGCACCCGCATAGATGATGCAGGAGAAGAAAATGCTCTCTAGCGGGGAGAACCCCAGCTTAACGGCGCTAAGGCCAAACGCAAAAGCCACCGGCACATAGCCGATAACGATCGGTAAACTGTCGACGATGCCGTGGGTGAAGGTGGAACTGACGGCTGGGGGATTGATACTTTCTGCAGCTTGGCTTTGCATAATGTATTTGAATCGCAGGGTATATAGGGAACCAATAGTTTATCCCCAGAACATTACCAGAGAGTAAGTAATGTTTATACCCTGCGCCGCTAATAAATTTCCGCTATGACTATTCGCTTGCTAATCAGATGGCCGCCGGTCCCTGGGGATCATGGCGCTTGCCCAACCACCAGGTGAGCAGGTTAAACAGGCACAAAATGCCCCCTGCTGCAGCGACCCCTGTCCACCCCGCGTGCTGATAGGCTGAGGCAGACAGCAGCGAACCCAGAGCGCCGCCGATAAAATAGCTGGTCATGTAGCCGGCCGTCAGACGATTGCGCGCTTCCGGCATAATGCGATAAATCACGTTCTGGTTGGTAACGTGTACGGCCTGCACGGCCAGATCGAGGATCAGAATGCCGACGATCAGTGCCCACAGCGATTGTTTAGCGAAAGCGATAGGTATCCACGACAGCAGCAGCAGTACCAGGCCTACCGTAGTGGTTAATCCCGCCTTGCCCTGATCCGCCAAATGCCCGGCACGGGAGGCGGCCAACGCTCCGGCGGCCCCCACCAGCCCGAACAGGCCGATGACCCCTTCGGAATAACCAAAAGGCGGGGCCGCCAACAGGAAGGCCATTGAGGTCCAGAGCACGCTGAAGTTGGCAAAGGACAGCGCACCGAGCACTGCACGGGTTCGCAGCAGCGGTGATCCGCAAAACAGGGTGAAAATAGACTTCAGCAACTGAGGGTAATTCAGTCCGGAGTGCTGTTTGTAACGTGGCAGCGCGCGCCACAAGATCAACGCCATCAGGATCATCAGCACGCTTGCCACCCAGTAAATGGTGCGCCAACCGCCGAACGATGCCAGTGCGCCCGCTACGGTACGTGCCAGCAGAATGCCGAGCAGCAGGCCGCTCATAATGATGCCAACGGTTTTTCCGCGTTTTTCCGGGTGTGCCAGCGTAGCGGCCAACGGCACCAAAATTTGCGCCACTACCGAGAACAACCCGGTGAGGGCAGTCCCCAGGATCATCATCGGCAGCGTGGTGGAGCTGGCGGTGATCAGCATGCCTCCGGCGGCCAGCAGCGTCATAAAGACGATCAGCCCACGACGCTCAAACATATCGCCGAGCGGCACCAGCAGCAGCAGGCCTACGGCGTAGCCCATTTGGGCGGCGGTGACGATAAAACCGGCCTGATTGACCGATAGCCCAAAGTTTTGAGCGATGGTTTCCAGCAGTGGCTGCGCGTAGTAGTTACTGGCGACGGCCAAACCGGTGGCGATGGCGATCAGCACAATCAGTGCCGGGCTGAGGCCTGGAGGTGAATTTTGTTGGCTCATTGGTTTCAATCACAAGAAAAAGTGGTGCAAGTATCGGGCAGGACAGCGGGTTAAACCAATGTATAATTTTCATCTGATTAATCTCATTTAGAGATAAATGAATGAACCTGAAACAGATTCGTTTTGCGCTGGCGGTTGCCGAAGAGCAGAGTTTTACCCGGGCGGCGCAGCGCTGTCATACGGTGCAATCGGCGCTCAGCCACCAGATCGCCAAATTGGAAGAGGAGCTGGGCTGTGCATTGTTTGAGCGTACTTCGCGCCGGGTCAGGTTGACCACCGCCGGGCAGGCATTTATTCAACCGGCGCAGCGACTGCTGGCGGCAAAACAGATGCTGGTGGAAGAGGTTGTCGCCGCCAGCGGCACAGTTTCCGGTACCCTGACCATCGGCACAATTTCCACCATAAACGCGATTGATCTGACCGAAAAATTGGGTAACTTTCACCGCCATTATCCCGCAGTGAATATCCGGCTGTACGTGGGCATGAGTGAAGAGCTGTTGGAAGACGTTCGGCAGCAAAAGACCGATGTGGCGTTTGTCGGCCTCTGGCCGGGGGATATCGATATGCTGCCGGTGTCCCATCGGCAACTGACCGACGAGCCACTGGTGGCGTTGGTGTCACCACAACACCCGCTAGCCAGTCGGGAACGAGTGAATTTGCAAACCTTGTCGGAAGTGCCGCTGGTGGACTTTTACAGCGGGACCGGTGCCCGGCGCCAGACCGACCGCGCGTTTCAGGCGGCAGGCATCAAGCGTCACGTCAGTTTTGAGATTGACCATATCGAATGGCTGGAGAATTTGGTACGCCGTGGGTTGGCGACGGGCATTGTGCCGATTTCGACGGCACAGCGCTTGAGCACGCTGGTGTCGATTCCGATAGAAGATGGTCCACGGCGTCAGGTGTACTGCGTTTGGCCACAGCCGCTGCCACGGACCGCCGAGCGTTTTTTACAGTTTAGCGGGATTGAAATCAGCGAATAGGGCGCGACAGGCTGCCGCGCCCAGGGTGATTATTTCTTCGCGGCTTCCGCGGCGGTTTTCACCCAGCCGTCGAAGGTGGCCTGATGCGCCTTGATCCAGCCATTTACATGGTTTTGGATATCGGCTTCGGAGGCCTGGCCTTCATGCATCCGCAGGTTCTGCGCATTCACGTCGGCAATCGGCAGCTTCATGATGGCAAACAGCTTGGCGGCCGCCGGGTTGGCTTCGGCCCACTGCTTGTTGGCGGCGATGCGCATGGTGTTGACCGGGAAACCATAGTTGGCGCCGTTAGGCAGCTTGGTATCGAGGTTTTTCTGCTCGCCCGGCATGGCGGAGAACGGCACCTGCAACCAAACAACGTCGCGGCCCGGCACCAGCACGTCACTCACCCAGTACGGCGTCCAGGTGTAGTACAGCACCGGCTTACCTTCTTTGTAGCGAGTAATGGTATCGGCAATCATCGCCGCGTAGTTGCCCTGGTTGTGCTCGACGGTTTTCTCCAGGCCGTAGGCTTTGATGTGATGGTTAATGGCCGCCTCGCAGCCCCAGCCTGGCGTACAGCCGGTCAGGTCGGCCTTGCCGTCGCCATTGGTATCGAACAGCTTGGCAATATTGGGATCTTTCAACTGTTCAACGTTGGTGATGTGGTATTTATCGGCGGTTTTCTTGTCGATCAGATACCCCTGGGCCGCCCCGTTGACGTAAACCCCTTCACGGTAAAACTTGGCGTCGCCGCCTGCAGCCTTGTATTGATCGGCGTGCAGCGGATCCCAGTTTACCGCCAGGAAGGTCGCGTCGCCGGAGGCGATGGAGGTGTAGGCGACGTTGTAGTCCACTTCTCGGGTGTCTTTAACGTCATAGCCCAGCTTTTCCAGCGCCTTGCTGACCAGCAGCGTCTGGAAGGTCTCTTCTGAAATGGTGCTTTGCACCGGCTGAACGGTGACGCCTTTACCGGGCAAGTCGGCGGCGGAAACCGCCTGTGAGCTAATCAGTGTGGTAAGGGCAACCGCCCAGATTCCTGTAGTGCGCATAGTGAAATACCTTTTTATGTTATGAAGCCGGGATTTCCGGCACCCTGGGATTATTTCGCTGCTGCCGCAGCCGTAGTGATCCAACCGTCAAAAGTGGCCTGATGCGCTTTGATCCAGCCGTCTACGTGACGTTGTATGTCGGCGGCGCTGTTCTCGCCTTTGTGCATGCGCAGGTTCTGCGCGTTCACGTCCGCCAACGGCAGTTTCATGATGGCGAACAGTTTGGCGGCGGCCGGGTTAGCCTCGGCCCATTGCTTGTTGGCGACGATATGTTCGTTGTTGACGGAAAAACCGTAATTTTTGCCGTTCGGCAAGGCGGTATCGTTATCTTTCAACGAACCTGGGCTGGCGGAGAACGGCACGGTTAACCAAACCACATCACGACCCGGTGCCAGCTCGTCGCTCACCCAGTACGGCGTCCAGGTGAAATACAGCACTGGTTTACCCTGTTTGTAGCGAGTCAGGGTGTCGGCGATGATGGCGGAGTAATTGCCCTGGTTTTGAGTGACGGTGTCGCTCAGGCCATAGGCTTTGATATGGGTGTTAATGACGTTGCCGCACACCCAGCCCGGTTCGCAGCCGGCCAGATCGGCCTTGCCGTCGCCGTCGGCATCGAACAACTTCGCCAGCTTGGGATCTTTTAACTGGGAGATATCGCTGATGTGGTATTGATCGGCGGTTTTCTTGTCGATCAAATAACCCTGGGCCGCGTTGGTGATATAGGCTCCCTGACGATAGAATTTCTTGTCGCCGCCGGCGCTTTGGTACATGTCGGTTTGCAGCGGATCCCAGTTCACCGCCATGTAGGTGGCGTCGCCGGAAGCGATAGAGGTGTAGGCGATATTGTATTCCACCTCGTCGGTAGGCTGGACGTCATAGCCCAGCTTGACCAGGGCGCGGTTGACCAATTCGGTCTGGAAGCTTTCTTCGGCGAGGGTGCTTTGCAACGGTTTTACCGTGACGCCTTTGCCGGGTAATTCGACGGCGAACGCCTGTGTGCTTAGCAATGAAGTCAGGGCCAGAGCCCAAATTCCTGTCGAGCGCATAGTGGTTCCTTCGTTTTTATAAATGCTGTCGGTGCCCCCGACGTTTGGCCGGGGGCAGGGCGATTAAGGCTTTTTGATGAAGGGCCGGGTGACTAACCCGATCGGGCCGTGAGCATACCAACGGCCGATGCCTTTGCTGCGGCGATCGCGCCCCAGCGATTGGGTGAGGCGGTCGAGAATAATCGCCAGGATCACGATACCGACCCCGCCAACGGCGGCCAGCCCCATATCCAGACGACCGATACCGCGCAATACCATCTGGCCCAGGCCGCCAACGGCGATCATCGAGGCGATAACCACCATCGACAGCGCCAACATCAGCGTTTGGTTTACGCCGGCCATAATGGTTGGCATTGCCAGTGGCAGTTGCACTTTAAACAGCAGTTGGCGCGGGCTGGCACCAAAGGATTCGGCGGCTTCGATCAGATCCTCAGGCACTTGGTTAATGCCCAGAATGGTCAGTCGCACGATCGGCGGCAGCGCAAAGATAATGGTCACCACCACCCCCGGCACGTTACCGATACCGAACAGCATGACGATCGGCACCAGATAGACGAAGGCCGGCGTGGTCTGCATGGCGTCGAGCAGTGGCCGGATCACCTTGCCGGCATGTTTGCTGCGCGCCAGCCAAATGCCGAGCGGCAGACCGATGACGATACAGAAGAACAGGGCGGTCAGGACCAGCGCCAGGGTCACCATGGCTTGTGACCAGGCGCCAATCGCGCCAATGGCAATCAGCGAGACCAGCGTCGCAGCCCCCATACCAAGGCTGGAGAGCTGCCAGGCAATCAGCGAGAACAGCAAAATGGCGATCGGGGCAGGCATGCCGAGCAGCAACTGCTGAAAGCCGCTGAGAATAAAATCGACCGGTACGCGAATGCCCTGAAACAGCGGGCGAAAGTGCAGCACCAGCCAGTCGATGCCGTGGGTCACCCAGGAGTCAAACGGCACCCAGGTTTTGTGGAACGGATCCAGCAGGCTGAAATGTTCCTGTTGGACCGGTGCGCTGTTAAGCCAGTCGGCACCCTGAGCGGCCTGATTGGCGGCGTCATGGGTTTCTGGTGGCGGTGCGCTGGACCAGGCATCGCCAGCGGGCGCTGTCGAGGTTGCGGCGTCAGTCGCCGGTGCGGTGCTGGGGTCGGCAGGCGCAGTCGCCCATGGATCCTGTGTAGTGTCACTCATTCGCTGGGCCCTCTTTATCTAAGGCCTGCAACAGCATGGCCTTGGAAATAATTCCGATATAGTTATTTTCTTCGCAGACCACGGGGACCGCACAGGGCGCCAGGGCAACCAATGAAATCAGTTCGCTCAGCGGCATGTCGGCCGGGACCGGGGCAGGGGCTTCCAGCAGGGCGTCATCCAACGTCTGGTTGGCCGCCAGCGCCTGCTTGAGTGAATCTACCGACACCACGCCGATAAATTTCTTGCCGCGTTCAATAACATAACCATAATCGCGGTCTTCATCGCGCAGCAGCTGTAGTGCTGAACGCGGACCAAAACCGGGGGTTTTGCGAATAAGGGCGACAGGACGACGCTGGGCGATATCCTTGGCGCTGAAAACGTGGCTGATATCGACGCCACGGAAGAAGGTGCGGACATAATCGTTGGCCGGATTATTTAATATTTCCTCCGGCGTACCGACCTGAATAACCTCTCCGCCTTGCATAATGGCAATACGATCGCCAATACGCATTGCCTCATCCAAATCATGGGAAATAAAGACGATGGTGCGCTGATGCTGGGCCTGTAATTTGACCAGCTCATCTTGCATCTCGGTACGGATTAATGGATCCAGCGCCGAGAAGGCTTCATCCATCAATAATATGTCCGGATTATTCGCCATGGCACGGGCTAATCCCACGCGCTGACGCATCCCGCCGGAAAGTTCATCGGGATAAGAATAGGCATAATTCTCCAGCCCGACCTGACGTAATGCTTCCAGGGCTTTTTCCTGGCGCTCCTGCGGTGGAATGCCGGCCAATTCCATACCGAACGCGGTGTTATTCAATACATTCATATGCGGCATTAAAGCGAATGATTGAAACACCATGCTGATCTTATTACGGCGTACGGCGCGCAGTGCGCTGTCGGATATTTTAGATATATCCTCGCCATCAATCAGCACCTGACCGCGGGTGGGTTCTATCAGACGATTGAGAAGGCGTACCAGGGTAGATTTTCCAGAACCGGAAAGCCCCATGATGACAAATATCTCGCCTTCTTCAATGGCCAGAGAGGCGTCTTTTACGCCCAGTGATAATCCGGTTTTTTCAAGCAATTGGTCTTTTGTCAGGCCTTTTTCAATCAGTTTGAAAGCGCGATCCGGATGTTCGCCAAATATCTTATACAGGTTCTTTACTTCGAGTTTAATTGCCATGCAATTTGCTGTTTCCTCTGATGAATTATCAAACGATAAAAATTTCCCAATAGAAAATAATAGTCCCCTATACCCTAACACAGTGAATATCTGAGACAACCCTCAATGTCCGATGAATGGGATATTGACGATTTACATCAAGTTTTCGATTAGTTATGGTAATGAGGTGAGTGCTCAATTATCAGTGGCTGATATTTCCGATAAACGGTTGGTTTTAAGTAAGAATAATCCGCTCTGATTATTGCTGTTATTTGCCTGCCCAAGCCTGTTTTCGGACAATAAAAAACCCGACCAGAGGCCGGGTAAAAGTCATCAGTATTTCATCAATTTTCAACGACAGGTGCCGATATCGAGGGGATATCGCCGAAGTTATATTACCCCTTAAATATGACAGCCAGATGGCAGCTTATGCCTTGCGATACAGACGCCGCGGATGACCAATATTGCCGTACATCATTTCGACGCGCACAAACTGGGTGGCGACGCAGTATTCCAGATAACGTCGGGCCGTGGTTTTGCTGATCCCGACCTGTTCGACCACGTCTTCTACCGCATGCGCGGCTTCCGGTTGCTTGATAAACAGCGCCTGCACCAGCTCCAGCGTGTTGGTTTCTATGCCTTTGGCGCTGGGTTCGCTGGAGAACTGCTTGGATTGCAGGTTATACAGCGCGTCGACGTTGCTTTGGTCGATTACCTTGAAGGTGCGCTGGGTTTGCACAAACTGCATAAAGCGCTCCAGTGAGTTGCGCAGCCGCTTGTAGGAGACCGGCTTAATGATGTAATCGAAGGCACCATTGCGGATCGCCTGGCTGCAGGTATTCATGTCGCTGGCGGCGGTAATAAAAATCACTGAACAGCCGGGGTTTTTCACCGCCGCCTCTTCCATCAGTTCAATGCCCTGGCCGTCGGGCAAAAAATTGTCCAGCAGGATCAGCCGTGGCTGGTGGGCATTGACTTTGACTCTGGCCTCGGCCAGCGTGGCAGCATAGGCCACCACCCGCAGAGCAAAGTTCTGCTCAATAAATTCCGCGTGCAGCGTCGCCAGCTGTGGCTCATCTTCCACGATCAAAACGTCCAGTGCTTCTGGTTGCATCATTCGGGTGCTCAAGATTGTTTAGGGATAAACAAAGAAAAAATAGCGCCGTGCGGATCGTTGTCCGACACTTCTATGCTGCCGTGCGCCTGCGCCACGTGGCTGGCAACCAGGTGCAGGCCGATGCCGTGGTCACCCTTGTCATCTTTGGTGGTGACGCCCTGTTCGAACAGCGTATCGCGCACCTCAGGGGCAATACCGGTGCCGCGATCGGCCACTTCAATCACCAGTTCATTGCTGCTGTCGCTGATATAAAGTTCTACCGCCTCATAGGGCGCGCCGTAATGCAGCGTAGCGTCTACCGCATTATCCAGCAAATTGCCGATGATCGACATCAATTCGGTTTCATTCAATGCCGCCGGGATCTGCCGCAGCTGGCAGGCCGGGTCGAAGCGAAGCTCCACGCCTTTTTCCTTCGCGCTGGAGTATTTGCCCAGCAGCAGGCCGCATAATGCCGCCGAACTGAAACGCTGTGAGATAAAGTCGAGGATCTCCTGCGCACCTTCAGATTGCGCCTCCACATAGCGGATGGCCTCGTCGTAGCGTTGCATATGCAGCAGGCCGGCGAGGGTGGCGGTCCAGTTCAGCTGTTCGTGGCGCATGATGCGCAGGTTGTCAGCATAGCGCTTCACCTGGCTAAGCTGGCTGCTCAGGGTGTTGATGTCGTTTTTGTCGCGGAAGCTGATCACCCAGCCCTGCAGCTCTTCTTCCTGCATGATGCGTACCCGGCTGGCGATAACCCGGACATGGTTGAAACGACAGACCTCGTCATGGGTGTCATGCCCTAACTGTGAGGCGCCGAAGAAATCCGGCTGGGATTGGATCACCTCACCGATTTCTCTGCCCATCAGGGCGGCGGCGGGCTGACGCAAATCCAGCAGTTCACGGGCCGCGTGGTTAATGGTGATGATCCGCAACTGAGGATCGACGGCAATCACCCCTTCATAGATTGCTTCCAGCAACGCTTTCTGTTGACGTACCAACAGGGCAATTTCTTTCGGTTCCAGCCAGAACATTTGGCGTTTTAAATTCTTCGATAACAGCCACGAAAATACGAACAGCGCGATTAATAAAAGCACTATCGACCCAAGAATTTGCGTCAGAGTTCTGGAATTTAAATTGTCGATATGTGATTTGAGATAACCCACCGAAACAATGCCGATGACGTTATTATTTTCGTCCAAAATGGGCGCTTTACTGCGCAATGAAATGCCGATGCCGCCTTTGCGAATGGAAATAATGCTTTTGCCTTCGAGAACCTCTTTATTATCGCCGCCGACCATCGGCGTGCCGATACGGTTGGCATATTCAGAGTGATAAAGATGCCGGGTTTGCTTATCGCCGATAACGATATAGCTGGCATCGCTGCTGGCGCGAATTTTCTTCATTAGCGCTGCAATTTTAACCGGGTCTTTTTTTTCCACTGCGGTGATCAGGGAAGGGATCAGGGCAATCTCTCGGGCCTGCACCTGCGCTCGTGCACCGAGGTCGCGGTGCAGTTGCGCATCGAGCTGGTAGTAGGTGTAAGCACCAATAAACGTCAACAGCAGGCAGGAGAAGGCAACCAGGCACAGGAATAGCTTGATTTGAAATGAGAGTTTTATACGCATGACCGGGGTTCGCCCTGATAAATCCTGAAGGCTTACCCTATCATGAGTGGCCGTTAATGTAATATTGCGCCGGATCAACTTGTGATCGCAGCCACGGGATTATTCTTGTCGGGGTGGTTAATGCAGCAGCTGCAATAAAACTGATAATTCTTAAAGTAAAAATAACGTTAACACCATTAAAACCACAGCAGATTTTACATAATCCTAATTAACACCATAGAAACCATAACCACCATTAAAAACCCTTTTTAACTTTGAACAAAATCACAGCAGATAATCCGTGCGTTTCTCTATGATGGCTGAACAAACTAATAAGAGGCCAGATTATGAGCACAACAGATGATTCTTTCCTCGCCGCCAAAGACAAAACCGCTGAAATACCGCTGCGGGAGAAATGGTGGCATATACTGGACAATTACAAAGTAGGAATTATTCCGTTGCCGTTCTTTGTTCTGGCCGGCGTACTTATTTTATTGGATTGCCTGGAAGGGAAATTACCGAGCGATATCGTGGTCATGGTTGCCACATTGGCGTTCTTTGGTTTTGCCTGCGGCGAGTTTGGCAAACGCCTGCCGCTGATCGGCAAAATGGGGGCCGCGGCGATCTGCGCCACCTTTATTCCTTCTGCGTTGGTGCATTACGGCTTGCTGCCGGACGTGGTGGTGGAATCGACCACCAAATTCTATAAATCGACCAATATTCTGTACCTCTACATCTGCTGCATTATCGTTGGCAGCATTATGAGCATGAACCGTCAGGTGCTGATCCAGGGCTTTCTGCGCATTTTCGCGCCGATGCTGTGCGGTGAGATTGTCGGCATGCTGGTAGGAATGGCGGTGGGCATGGCGCTGGGGCTGGAGCCGTTCCAAATCTTCTTCTTCCTGATTTTGCCGATCATGGCCGGTGGCGTCGGTGAAGGCGCGATCCCGTTGTCGATGGGGTATGCGGCGATTCTGCATATGGAGCAGGGGGTAGCCTTGGGGCGCATTCTGCCTATCGTCATGCTTGGCAGCCTGACCGCCATTGTTCTGGCCGGCTTGCTTAACCAACTGGGTAAACGTTACCCGCACCTGACCGGCGAAGGCAGCCTGATGCCAAGCAAGCAGGGCGAAAGCGAGATGAGCGCGGTGGAAAAAATCAGCGGTAAGGTGGATGTCAGCACCATTGCCTGCGGTGCGCTGCTGGCCATCCTGCTGTACATGGTAGGGATGTTGCTGCACCGCATGATTGGCCTGCCGGCACCGGTTGGCATGCTGTTCGCCGCGGTGGCGGTGAAGCTGGCACATGGCGTGTCCCCACGCATTCAGGAAGGTTCGCAGGTGGTCTATAAATTCTTCCGTACTGCGGTCACCTACCCGATTCTGTTTGCCGTCGGCGTAGCGATCACTCCGTGGCAGGAACTGGTTAACGCCTTCACCTTCCAAAATCTGGTGGTGATCGTCAGCACCGTGTCTGCACTGGTGGCGACTGGCTTCTTCGTCGGCAAGAAAATTGGCATGCACCCGATCGATGTGGCGATTGTCTCCTGCTGCCAGAGTGGGCAGGGTGGCACTGGCGATGTTGCCATCCTCACCGCCGGCAACCGTATGTCGCTGATGCCTTTTGCGCAGATAGCTACCCGTATCGGCGGCGCGATCAATGTCTCGCTCTCTTTGCTGGTACTGGCCAAATTCTTCGTATAACTCAAAAAAATCCTTAGTGTTTCTTTGCCTTTCCCCGCCCCCGCGGGGATTTTTTTATTCATTTTTTGCCTCCGGCAGGCGTCATTTCCGCTTTGGGTTAATACTTAGCGCTCAAATGACAACAAGGAGTCACCATGTTCTGGAAACGTTACCTGCTGGGGGCGGCGCTGGCCGTTATGTCGCTGCAAACCCTGGCCGCCGCGCCGCAGGTGAAAACCCCCGCGCCGGGTTTTTATCGCATCATGCTGGGCAGCTATGAAGTCACAGCCTTGTCTGATGGCGTACTCCGCTTGCCGGTTGACAGACTGCTGCTGAACAGTTCGCCAAAGCTGATAGAGACCGCTCTGGCCGAGCACCATCAGGGCCTGCCGGTCGTCACCTCTGTTAATGCTTACCTGATCAATACCGGCAGCAAGCTGATCCTGGTTGATACCGGTGCGGGTTCGCTGCTGGGGGACGGGTTGGGCAAACTGGTCGTAAACCTCAAGGCTGCCGGTTATCAGCCACAGCAGGTGGATGAAATTTACCTGACGCATATGCACCCGGATCATCTCGGCGGTTTGACGCAAAACGGTAAAGCTGCTTTTCCAAATGCAGTGGTGCGTGCCGGGCAGCAGGATGCGGATTTTTGGCTTAGCGAGAGTCGGTTGAAACAGGCGCCGCCGAAGGAGAAAGCCTCGTTCGAGAATGTTATCGCCGCGCTCAAGCCTTATCAGGCCGCCGGACATTTTAAAACGTTCAGTAATGATGGTGAGCTGTCGCCGGGGATCAGTGCGTTTGCCGCCCATGGTCATACGCCAGGCCACAGCATCTATCTGGTGGAAAGCCAGGGTAAAAAATTGTTGCTGCTGGGGGATTTGATCCACGTGGCGGCGGTGCAGTTCGCCCATCCGCGTGTCGCGATAAGCTTTGATAAAGATGCCAAAGCGGCAGTAGCCCAGCGGCTGCGGGTGTTTAGTGATAGCGCTCAACGCAGTGTGCTGGTGGGCGGACCGCATCTGTCATTCCCCGGGTTGGGTTACCTGAATAAACAGGGGGAAGGTTACGACTGGGTGCCGCTGGAATATGGCGCCATGTAAGGCGTTTATCGGTTACGGGCGGCGAACACTTTGCTGAACCAGTCGATGAAGACCCGAACCCGCGGTGAAAGTTGGCGGTTGCGCGGGTAGAGCAAGGAGACCGGCATCGGAGTGGAGGGGAATTGCGGCAGCAGGGGCAGCAAGCTGCCGTTATCCAGGCTGTCGCGCAGGTGATAACGCGGCACCTGAATGATCCCCAGCCCCATGCGTGCCGCAGCAACCAGGCTTTCCGCCGCGCTGACCGACACCGTGCAAGGCAATGTCACCTGCCGCGTCTGGCCAGCCACAGTAAATTCCAGCGGCATCAGGGTGCCGCTGGCCGTGGAACGGAAGCCCACCATGCGGTGGCCTTCAAGTTCGCTGATGGAATGCGGCGTGCCAAAACGTTGCAGGTAGTCCGGGGCGGCGCAGGTGACCTCTTCAAACTCGCCTAACCGACGCGCCACCATATCGCTGTCTTTCAGTTTGCCGACCCGCACCACGCAGTCGATACCTTCCCGCACCGGATCTACCAGCCGATCGCCCTCGCTCATAAAAAGTTCGATATCCGGATATTGCGTCAAAAAGTCGGGAAGTTCCGGCAGCAAAAAGTGCCGTGCCAACGTGCCGTGCACGTCGATGCGCAGCAGCCCACGCGGTTTGGCACCGGCAAACGCCATCTCGGCATCTTCGATATCCGCCAGAATGGTCAGGCAGCGTTGATAGTAAGCTTCGCCATCCAGGGTTGGACTGACGTGACGGGTGGTGCGTTGCAACAACCGCACCTGCAGCCGAGCTTCCAGTTGCTTGATGGCATCGGTCACCGTCGATCGCGGCAGGTTCAGATCCTGTGCGGCCTGGGTAAAGCTGCGTTGTTCCACCACGCGGGTAAACAAGCGCATGGCATCGATTCTGTCCATGGTTATTGTTCGCTAAATTCGGATAGTGATAACGAAGAGTAGGGGATTATTCGCCAAGGCGAAAGGTGCATGATGTTGTCACGCCGGTAAGTCGCCGGCGCATAGCCGACGAGGATAGAGAGCATGAACACCAAGACTCAGCAAGTTGCCATTGTCACCGGCGCATCGCGCGGTATAGGCGCGGCCATTGCCGAACGCCTGGCTGCCGACGGTTTTACCGTGATCGTCAACTATTCAGGCAATCAGGCATTGGCCGATGAGCTGGTGCGCAAAATTGAACAAAGCGGGGGGCGGGCGCTGAGCGCCAGGGCGGACGTCAGCGACGCCGCCGCCGTTGCCCAGCTGTTTGACCGGGCCGAGCAGGCTTTCGGCGGCGTGGATATCCTGGTGAATAACGCCGGGGTGATTGCGCTGGCTCCGGTCGCAGAAATGAGCGATGCCGATGTCGATCGGCTGATCGACATTAACCTGAAGGGGACCTTCAACACGCTGCGAGAGGCGGCGAAACGCCTGCGCGACAACGGGCGCATCATCAACTTTTCATCCAGCGTGGTCGGGCTGCTGCAGCCGAACTACGGCATGTATGCCGCCAGCAAGGCCGCCGTCGAAGCGCTGACCAGCGTGCTGGCGAAAGAGCTGCGGGGGCGCAATATTACCGTCAACGCCATCGCGCCGGGCCCGACCGCCACCGGGCTGTTCCTGGACGGCAAAACGCCGGAGCTGATCGACCGGCTGGCGAAAATGGCCCCATTGGAGCGTCTGGGTCAGCCGCAGGATATCGCCGCGGCGGTGTCATTCCTGGCCGGTGCAGACGGTGCCTGGATCAACGGCCAAACCCTGCGGGCCAACGGCGGCATTATCTGATTTTACCGGGGCGGTTTCTCTCGCGGCAGGATCGGGTATCCTGTCGCGAGAAATCCACCGGAGGAAGCGCCTTATGGTAGGCCGCAGCAGAAGAAGAAAAACCGGCAGTCAGATTGACGATGGCGTGCGTTCACCCTGCAATAATGTTTGCCAGATCGACACCGAAAACGCGTGGTGTCGGGGCTGTTGGCGCACGCTGGAGGAAATCGCCGCCTGGTCGAGTGCTGATGACGAGGAAAAACGGGCCATTTGGCAGCGCATCCGACAGCGTACCGGAAATATCTAAACTGTAGGGGCGCGGTAGCCTGCGCCCGTTCAGCGGTTATGGTTTAGAGCGAAGTGATTCGCCCCCGCGATTTCACTCAGAAATCCCAGTCGTCATCTTCAGTGTTGACCGCTTTACCAATCACGTAAGACGAGCCTGAGCCGGAGAAGAAGTCGTGGTTCTCGTCGGCGTTAGGCGACAGTGCCGACAGAATGGCCGGATTGACCTGCGCCATCGACGGCGGGAACAACGCTTCGTACCCCAGATTCATCAACGCCTTGTTGGCGTTATAGTGCAGGAAGGTTTTCACGTCCTCAGTCCAGCCTACACCGTCGTACAGCTCTTCGGTGTAACGCACCTCGTTATCGTACAAATCCTGCATCAGATCGAAGGCGAAATTTTTCACCTGTTGGCGCCGCGCCGCGTCGACCTTCTCCAATCCTTTTTGGAATTTATAACCGATGTAATAACCGTGCACCGCCTCATCGCGGATGATCAGACGGATCAAATCGGCGGTGTTGGTCAACTTGGCGCGGCTCGACCAGTACATTGGCAGATAAAAGCCCGAATAGAACAGGAACGACTCCAGGAATACGCTGGCGACCTTCTTCATCAGCGGATCGTCGCTGCGGTAGTGGGCCAGAATGATGCTGGCTTTTTTCTGCAGCGCGCGGTTTTCTTCGCTCCAGCGGTAGGCATCGTCGACGTCCGGTGTCTGGCACAGCGTAGAGAAAATTGAGCTGTACGAACGAGCATGCACCGCCTCCATAAAGCTGATGTTGGAGTACACCGCCTCCTCATGCGGCGTAATCGCATCTTCGATCAGCGCCGGCGCGCCCACGGTATTTTGAATGGTGTCCAGCAGCGTCAGGCCGGTGAATACCCGAATGGTCAACTGCTGCTCCTTTGGCGTCAACGTTGCCCACGACGGAATGTCGTTCGACAGCGGCACCTTCTCCGGCAGCCAGAAGTTGGAGGTCAGGCGGTTCCACACCTCCAGATCCTTGTCGTCTTCGATGATGTTCCAGTTGATCGCGCGCACCAACTGCGCCGGTTTAGGGGTATTCATAGATTGCCTCACAGTGCGCAGGACACGCAGCCCTGCACCTCGGTGCCTTCCAACGCCATCTGGCGCAGGCGGATGTAATAGATGGTTTTGATACCTTTACGCCAGGCATAAATCTGCGCGCGGTTGATGTCGCGGGTGCTGGCGGTATCGCGGAAAAACAGCGTCAGCGACAGCCCCTGATCGACGTGCTGAGTGGCGGCGGCATAGGTATCGATAATTTTTTCCGGCCCTATGTCGTAGGCATCCTGGTAGTACTCCAGGTTGTCGTTGGTCATATAGGGCGCCGGATAATAGACGCGACCAATTTTTCCCTCTTTGCGGATCTCGATGCGTGACACGATCGGATGGATGCTGGAGGTCGAGTTATTGATGTAGGAGATGGAACCGGTGGGTGGTACCGCCTGCAGGTTCTGGTTGTACAAGCCGTGCATCATCACCGACTGGCGCAGCGCCAGCCACTCTTCGCGGCCAGGGATGGCGATATTGGCGTCTGCGAACAGCGCGCGAACCCGCTCGGTTTGCGGCTGCCATTCCCGTTCGGTGTATTTGCTGAAGTATTCACCTGAAGCATAGGTCGACTCTTCGAAGCCGCCGAATGCGCTACCGCGCTCGATGGCCAACCGGTTAGAGGCGCGAATGGCGTGGTAAGCGACGGTATAGAAATAGATGTTGGTGAAATCAATCCCTTCTTCTGAGCCGTAGAAGATGCGTTCGCGAGCCAGGTAGCCGTGCAGGTTCATCTGGCCGAGGCCAATGGCATGCGAACTGCGGTTGCCTTCGGCAATCGACGGCACCGAGCGAATGTCGCTCATGTCCGCCACCGCCGTCAGCGCACGGATCGCGGTGTCGACCGCTTTGCCAAAGTCGGGGGCATCCATGGTTTTGGCGATGTTGAGCGAACCGAGGTTGCAGGAAATATCCTTGCCTACCTGGTCGTAGCTCAAGTCATCGTGATAGGTGCTGGCGCGGTTAACCTGCAAAATCTCGGAGCACAGGTTGCTCATGTTGATGCGCCCGGCGATCGGGTTTTCACGATTGACCGTATCTTCAAACATCATGTACGGATAACCGGATTCAAACTGGATCTCCGCCAGTACCTGGAAGAATTCACGCGCATTGATGCGTGATTTGCGGATGCGCTTGTCATCCACCATTTCGCGGTACTTCTCGCTGACGCTGATTTCCGAGAACGGCACGCCGTACACCTGCTCGACGTCATAGGGCGAGAACAGGTACATCTCTTCGTTATTCTTCGCCAGTTCGAAAGTGATATCCGGGATCACCACCCCCAGCGACAGCGTCTTGATGCGGATTTTCTCGTCGGCATTTTCACGCTTGGTGTCGAGGAAACGCAGAATATCCGGATGATGAGCGTTGAGATAGACCGCACCGGCACCCTGACGCGCGCCCAGTTGGTTGGCGTAAGAGAAGGCATCTTCAAGCATCTTCATGATAGGGATCACCCCTGAAGACTGGTTCTCTATGCGTTTGATCGGAGCACCGACCTCGCGAATGTTGGTCAGTAAAAACGCCACGCCACCGCCGCGTTTTGACAGTTGCAGCGCAGAGTTCACCGCCCGACCGATGGACTCCATATTGTCTTCGATGCGTAACAGAAAACAGGACACCAGTTCGCCGCGCTGCTGCTTACCGCAGTTGAGGAAAGTGGGCGTCGCCGGCTGGAAGCGGCCCGAGATCATCTCCTCCACCAAATCTTGTGCCAACGCGGTATCACCTGCCGCCAGCGTTAAGGCGACCATGCACACCCGGTCTTCGTAGCGTTCCAGGTAGCGCTTACCGTCGAAGGTTTTCAGCGTATAGCTGGTGTAATACTTAAAGGCGCCGAGGAAGGTCTCAAAGCGGAATTTTTTCGCATAGGCCTGTTGGAAAAGCTGTTTGATAAAGGCGAACTCGTATTGCGCCAACACGCTCTGTTCATAATAACCTTCCTCCACCAGATAGCGCAGCTTCTCCTCCAGGTTATGGAAGAACACGGTGTTTTGGTTCACGTGCTGCAGGAAGTAGTGCCGAGCTGCTAACCGATCCTTGTCGAACTGGATACGGCCTTCGGCATCATAAAGATTGAGCATCGCGTTGAGCGAATGGTAATCCAGCGCGCTTGCGGCGGGCCGGGTCAGTTCTGTCGTTGCCAAAATGCGGTTACTCCCTGTCGAACGTTTGCAACGTCTTGTGTGGTGCCGAGCAGCTCAAAGCGGTAAAGAAAAGGCACCTGACATTTTTTGGCGATGATGTCGCCGGCAATGCCGTACGCTGCGCCGAAATTGGTATTCCCGGCGGCGATAACGCCGCGCAGGAAAGCGCGATTTTGTGGATCGTTGAGAAAGCGGATCACCTGGATCGGCACGGCTCCTACGGCGCTGCCGCCGCCATAGCTGGGCACGATCAAAATATAGGGTTTATCCATCAGCAGTTTGCTGCGGGCGCCGGCGATAGGGATACGTATCGCCGGCAATCCCAGTTTTTCAACGAACCTGTGGGTGTTCTCCGAACTGCTGGAGAAATAGACCAGCGGGTTCATGGGCAACCTCAGGACGCCAGGGCGTGGGCCAGCGCGCCGATTTTGTCCGGCCGGAAGCCAGACCAGTGATCTTCACCGGCGATAATCACCGGAACTTGCTGATAGCCAAGGGATTTAACATGGTTCAGCGCCTGCTGATCCTGGGTGAGGTCGATCACCTGATAACCAATCCCTTGTTTATCGAATGCGCGATAGGTGGCGTTGCACTGGACACAGTCCGGTTTACTGTAAATAATAATGCTCATGATTCGCATTTACCTTTTAGGCTGAAGGAAAGGCGGACAGGTCAGATAACGGAGCATTGAACGGCGTTTCTGACGGCGTTACCAACCGCTACATGTTCCCTGCGGTTGATGGGTTAAATACTATATGTGGATATTTAATTTATCAACCACGCTATATATGGTGTTTTGGCAGGGTTCGCGTCGAAGCCGCATCAGGGCTGGAAAAGCAGAGGGAAAAATTTTTTTTGGCGGTTGTTGGCGGGAAACCCCTCTCGGGCGAGAGGGGGGAAAGTGCGGTTTCGTCATTGACGCATGCTGATGGCCAGGCGGTTAAAGGCGTTCATGATGCTGATGGCGAAGGTTAAATCGGCAATTTCCGCCTCGCTAAAGTGCGTCTGCAGCGCTTCAAACGCGCTGTCCGGTGCGCCAGTTGCGGCGATCAGGGTCACGGAGTCTGCCCACTCAAGCGCCGCGCGCTCGCGGTCGCTGAACGCATGACTCACGCGCCAGCCCGCAAGTTGGTCCAGCTTGGCGTTGTCAACGCCACTTTCTCTCAGTGCTTTACCATGCATATCCAGGCAGTAGGCACAGCCGTTAATCTGCGATACGCGCATAAACATCAGCTCAATTGTCGCCTTGTCCAGCGCGCCTTTCTCCAGTGCCATCAGGGCGGTCACCATGCCTTTGTAAGGGGCGGGAGAGAGTTCGGAATATTTCAAACGTTGCTTAATCATGGTCAACCTCAGTTAGCGAACAGCAGAATAATGAGGCTACTTTAAAGGCGATATGGACTATGCTATAGAGCCATAAAATAATTATTTAACCAGGCCATGATGCGTCCGTTTCTCTCCTCTTTACGGCTGGATGCTCAGCTCGCAGATCCTTTGTACCGGCAGATTTATCTGCGGATTAAAGACGCCATTGCGCAAGGAAGTCTGCAGGCGGGCAGTCGGCTGCCTTCGGTGCGTGGGCTGGCGAGCGATCTGGGCGTGGCGCGGGCCACGGTGGAAAGCGCTTACGGCCAACTTATCGCCGAAGGTTTTCTGCAAAGCCGGGGACAGGCTGGCACTTATGTTTCGCCGCAGTTGCAGAATCTGCCGGTACGCGCAGCATTGACGACGGAAGTGTTGCCAGCGGTGGCGGCTAATCCATTGCATCCGAGTGGTGCGACGCAGCCTTTTCAATTGGGGTTGCCGGCGCTGGATGCTTTCCCGCGCGCACTATGGCAGCGGATTGTCGGTCGCCAATTGCGTACTGCTCCTTTGGCGGCCATGGCTCATCCGTCAACTCAAGGGTTGCCAGAGCTGCGCGCGGCGATCGTGAATTATTTGCAGCTTTCGCGTGGTATCAATTGTCGACCGGAACAGGTTTTTATTTGTGCCGGCTATCAGGCATTGCTGGATTTGGTGATCGGCACTTTACTCAAGACCGGTGACGAGGTGTGGCTGGAAGACCCCGGCTACCCGGTGACCCTACCGCTATTTCGCGCCGCCGGCATGCAGCCGGTGGCCGTGCCGGTTGATGAGCAGGGGATGAATATCGCCGTCGGTGTTGCCGCTGCACCTCGAGCACGCATGGCGGTGCTGACGCCGACCCACCAGAGTCCCCTGGGCGTCTCGCTTAGCCTGGCGCGGCGCATGGCCTTACTGGAGTGGGCACAGCAGCAGGGGGCATGGATACTTGAAGACGATTACGACAGCGAGGTTCGTTATCATGGTCGGCCGCTGCCGCCGTTGAAAAGTCTCGATCGTCAGGGCAGGGTGCTGTACGCCGGGACTTTCAGTAAAACCTTGTTTCCGGCACTGCGTATGGCTTATTTGGTCGTGCCGCTTGAACAGGTGGACGCTTTTGGACGCAGCAGCCGGTTACGCGGTTGCGGCTGCCCGCCACTGATGCAGGCCAGCGTGGCTGATTTTATCCATCAGGGGCATTTCTATCGCCATCTGAAACGTATGCGGCCTCTCTATCGCCAGCGCCGTGAATGGCTGGCGCAGGCGCTTGCACGACAGCTGGGGGAGTATTTGACGGTATCGTCGCAGGCCGGGGGCATTCAATTACTGGCACGATTGACGGCAAAAGGCTTGGATCGGAGGATCGCGCAAGAGGCCTGGCAACGCGGGTTGTCGATACAGGCACTTTCGGATTGGCACATAGCCAGTGCGGCGGGAGATGGCCTGCTGATGGGGTTTGCCAACTTTACCCAGCAGAGCGAGGCTGAGCGGGCAGTGGCCAGGCTAGCCGAGTTGTTTGAAGCCACAAATTAAACGGCCCGCGGTTTCCCACGGGCCAGACGCACATCTGTTGTTTTATCTTTATGACTGCAAGGGGTGTTAACGCCGGGCCAGCAGAACGCCGAGGACGATGCCAACCGCGGCCCCGATCCCTACGCCCTGCCAAGGTTTGTCGCGCACGTAGCTGTCGGCTTGTTCGACGGCATCGCGGGCGTGCTGTGTCAGATTGCTGGAACCATTGAAGCGAGCACGGGCGTCGCGTAACACGCCTTTGGCTTTGCTGTGCAGCTCTTTCAGTTCCTCTTTGGTTTTGTCACCGGATGCACGTAGCACCTCATCCAATGTATCAGCCAAAAGAGTGACGTCCTGATCAATGTCGCGTTCTACTTTTTCTGATTTCTTAAACATTCGACTCTCCGTTTTTGACACATGTCTCTTAAGTGTAGACCATTTCTCAAAATGTGCCGGCGATCACGGTAAAATACCTGGTGGGATAACGTCACCGGCGATGCCTGTCTGTGTTGTACATTTGGTTACTCGGCGAAACCAATCACTCACGGAAGCGGCTCATCGATTCCTCTAGTATCTGCTTCAACGGCCCAACGGGGCTTACTGAAAAAACACTCTGAGGAATTAAAGATGAAAAAAGTATTAGCCCTGATCGTTGCTGCCACCATGGGTCTGTCTTCTGTTGCTTTCGCTGCTGATACTGCTGCAGCTCCGGCAGCGGCTGCTCCGGCTGCAACCACCACTACCGCTGCGCCAGCTGCTGCTGAGAAGGCTCCTGCTAAAGCCACTCATCATAAGAAAGCGCACCACAAAGCGACCAAGAAAGCCCCAGCTCAGAAAGCCCAGGCGGCTAAAAAGCACCACAAAGCCACCAAGAAAACCCCAGCTCAAAAAGCTCAGGCCGCTAAAAAGCACCAAAAAGTAAGCAAAAAAGCCCCAACACAGAAAGCTCAGGCTGCTAAAACTCACCACAAAGTAAGCAAAAAAGCGCCAGCTCAAAAAGCCCAGGCTGCTAAAAAACACCACAAAAAAGCGCCAGTGCAGAAAGCTCAGGCCGCTAAAAAACACCACAAAGCCACCAAAAAAGCAGCAACTCCAGCCGCTTAATTGAGTGAGGAATGCGGTGCCTGAGGGGGCCGCATCATCCCGACGTTATTGAGACACCCGGCTTGGCCGGGTGTCTTCTTTTGAGGGCTAGCTCATGATGATCAATCGCTATCTGTTCGAAGTGATTTTCAGCGCCGTCACCCTGTGTGGGCTGATCGTGGCCTGGGAACTGTTTCTGGCCGACGGTTTTCTCTGATTACTGCGCGATGGGCGTTTCATGCAGGTGTCGCCAGCCCAGCCCGGTTTCGGTTTGTTCAAACACCACGGTGGAGTTGCGCAGCGTCGCCGCCTGTCCAGGCAGCCTCTGTTTCTCGCGATAGCTGACCACCGCTCCCGTCGGCCATTCGGCCACCAACGTCATCTCCTCTATGCTGATTGCCAACCCTGGTTTGGCGGCCCGATGCGCACGGAAAAACGCGCTCAGTGCGTCAAAATCGAGTCGGCTGCCGTTCAGCGCGATCATGCTGAAGGCGGGATCAAAACGTGCCAACAGCCCCTGTTCATCTCCGGCCCCTTTTTCAAGCCAGTTTTCAATGGCGACGTGTGCGTCGATCACTTCGGTAAAATATTGGTTCATTGGTGTTCCTGTTGAGTATTGAGACGGCGCACTATGGCGCGGTTTGCGATGCGCAGGCACAGCAGCATGGGGATCAGCGTGCTGGCGGCGGCCAGGTAAAAACAACTTTTGTAGGCGACGGCGGGGGTAAAATGTTCCAGCAGCAGGTTGAGTAGTAAGCTGAGCAGGGCGACACCCAGGCAGAAGCTGAGCTGTCGGTTGATATTCCACAGCGCACTGGCGTCGGCCAATTGCTCATCGGCAATATGCAAAAAGGCGCTGCTCTGCGCGGTGCTGCTGCACAGGCTGCCGCCAAAGCCCATCAGAGCGAAGGCCGCAACCTGCAATCCGTAATCCCCAGCGTGCGCAATCTGCGACAGCGCCAAAATGCCCAACCCTTGCAGCAGACAGCCGAAGATAAACAGCGGTTTCGGGCCAAAATGGTTAAATTTTCTGCCGGTCAACGTGATGGCCAGGAACGAGGCCAGCGACCAGGGCAGCATCAGGCTGCCGACCTGCGCGGCACGCATGCCCAACTGATTTTGCAAATACAGCATGGCGATCAGGCTGACGCCGATAAACAGGCCGGGGATGCACTGATAAATCATCATCGACGTGCGCAACAGAGGATCCTGAACCAGGCGCAGGTTCAGCAAAGAGTGGGTAATGCGCAGGCTACGGCGCAGGAAATAGGTCAAGGCGATCGCTCCTGCGGCCAACAGTAACGCGCCTTGCGCAAGGCCTCCGTTTTCCCCCAGTCGGGTGAGGCCCAGTAAGATCAGCGTCAGGGCCGTACAGGCGCTAAGCAACCCCTTGATCTCGAGCGGTCGACGTTGCGGATCGGGTGCCTGAGGGCGCAGCCAGAGTGCGGCCAACAGCAGCGCCAGCGCGGCGAGCGGCAGGTTGGCAAAGAACACCCAGCGCCAGTCGAGCCGGTCGACAATAAGCCCCCCCAATGCCGGTGACAGTGCTGGGGCCAGCAGGCCTACCAGCATAATGGCGGCGGAAAGCCCCGCGCGCTCATGGCTACGGTACAGTTGGTAGGTCAGCGTTTGGCCGATCGGGATCAGCAACCCGCCGCCCATACCCTGCAGCACTCTCCAGCCAACCAGTTCGCCGATGGAATCGGCATAGCCCGCCGCCGCCGTTGCCAGCATAAACAAGGTTAACGACAGCAAAAACACCCGCCGTCCGCCAATGCGCTGCGCTAACCAGGCGCTGAGCGGGATCACCAGCGTCAGGCCGAGAATGTAGCCGTTACTGACCCAGGCCAATTCACCGACCGAAGCCTGCAGCGCATGACCGATTGAGGGGTAAGCGACGTTGGCGATAAACATGTTGATCAGATCGACAAAAAATCCGAGCAGGTAGACGATTGCGACTTTGATGCGATAGGGCATGGTGCCTCCGGTTGAAGGCCAGCAGTGTAACGGGCGGGAAAGTGCGGATAAATCGGCTACGAGCGATTACACTGTCAAAATTATTTTGACAATAAGGGGCGACAACATGCTTAACCTGCAGCGTTTGGCTATCTTCGTGGCCGTGGTGGACGCCGGCAGTTTCACCGCTGCTGCGGTGGCGTTGGGGCAAACCAAGGCGGTGGTCAGCTTCAATGTCAAACAGCTGGAGGGCGAACTGGGGGTGTCGCTGCTGGTGCGCAGCACCCGACGGCTGGCACTGACCGACGCCGGCGAACGTTTTTATCAACGTTGTCTGCGGTTGTTGCAGGATGCGGAAAACCTCTTGGATGACGTACGTCGGGATCACCATGGACTGAGCGGCGTATTGCGCATCACCACTACGCCGGAATACGGCGCTCAGGTGGTGGTACCGACGCTGGCGGCGTTTTCCCAATTGCATCCGCGCCTGCGCATTCAGCACGTTTCCTCTTCCTATCATGCCGATTTGATTTCAGAGCGTTTCGACGTGGCCATCCGGCTGGGACAACTGGAGGATTCCAGCCTGCGGGCAGCATTGCTCGACAGCTTTGCTATTGTGCCGGTCGCCTCGCCGGCCTATCTGGCCCGCCATCCCATTGCGTCTCTGGCCCAACTGGCACAGGCACAGTGGATTGCTCACAGTCGCCTCAGTTCGCCGCTGAGTTGGCAGGTCATTACCCCTGAGCGCCAGGCGGTGCTGTTCAAGGTGGAAGATGCCGCCACGTTGATGGGCGACAGTGCCGCGGCGCTGTTGGCGTTTGCTTTGCACGGTGCCGGGGTGGCGCTGCTGCCCGAATGGCTGGTGCGGCCTGCCCTCGCCGAGGGCAAGCTGTGTCCGCTACTCACGGACCATCAGTTTCCTGCGCAGAGTATTTATGCGCTATACCCCAACACCCGCCACGTACCGGAAAAGGTGAGGGCGTTTATCGATTTCCTGCGGGCGCGGGTAGCCACGGATGAATAAATGCCATGATGGCGGCCAGCGTTTGCCGGTGTACGGCTTCGCGTTGTTCGCTGGAAGAGGCGCAAAGCACCGCCCCATCATCTTCTTCACTCGCCAGGATTTGCCGGCCTTTGGGCTGACAAACCGGCAGGAAATCGAAATGATTGCCGCTGGATAGCCTCAGTGCATGAATAGGTTGCTTTCCGTTATCCGCCGCCAGCGTGGCACCGCCAAGCCCGGGTTCCTGGCCGTCGGGCAAAAAGTGCTGTGGCTCGACGATCAGTAACGGTGCGCTGAGCCGACGCAGGCTGGTCGGCAGCAGGTAGGGTACCATGCCGGGATCTAGAGCCACCGCAAAGCGAATGCGCGGGTCGGTGTAGTCGGCGTCAAATGCCCTGGCGGAAAGCTTCGTCAGTGCGACGTTGGCTTGTGTATAAAACTGACAGTTGGGCGACTGCGGTGCTTGTCGGCAGCCATCGATGAAATCGCTCAGCCGGACTTTACCGCCGATAGCTGCAATGGTGCTGTAACCGCCCTTGGAGTGGCCGATAACGCCAATCGCCTGAGGGTTGAGCATCGGCTTCCAGCGAGGGTCGGTGGTGACGGCGCTAATCAAGGCGGAAATATCGCTGGTTTGTAACCACAGCTCGGCAGATAAAGCCGGAACCGAGTTACCGGTAGTGCTGCCTGGGTGGTTGGCCGCCACCACGATCGCGCCTTGTTGGGTCAGCGCTGCCGCCAGCCAGGCCTGGCTGGAGTTATTGCCGCCGCTGCCGTGGCTGATCACGATCAGCGGAAAATGCCCACTTGCTGCCGGCGCGTCCGGCTGACTCTCAATGCCGGTAAAGACCGGGTTTGCACCGATGAGCTGCGGTTTAGCCGTTTCAGTGGTGGGGTAGTAAATTCGGCTGACTAACGAACGCGAGCCGGCCTGAACGGTTTCATCGTGGGTGGCGACCTGATAGGGGGACGCGCTCGCAGCACCGCACCACAGCATCAATAACAACAAGGTTGTTTTCATTTTCACTCCTCAAGGTATCGAGATTGAGAGGGTGGCATTGGCGGTGCCATCCGGCGACCTCGATCGCGATCCGGGTCGTTAAATGATTGTTTTAACAGTACACTGTTGATTCCGTGTGCAAACGACAAGACCTTGATGATGCCGCTTATTCCTCTCACATTTCTGTTCGGCCTGCTGTGCCTGGGGCTGCTGTATCGCCTAGGTCGTCCAACGGCGCGGCGCTGGGTCTTTCAGCTATTGTTGTTGCTGTGCGCGTGGCAAAGCCTGCTGGTGGGTATCCGTTATGGCTACGGCATAACGCAATTCAATGGGCTGCAACCGTTCGGCGCGATGGCGATCCCTTCACTGGCTTATGTCGCGTTTTTGGTGAGTACCCAGGGCCGTTTGCGGCGGCGCGAACTGTGGCATCTGATGCCACTGTGCCTGACGCTGTTGGCCAGCCTGACGGCGCCCTTTTTGCTGGATGCCATGATTGTCGGGGGTTATCTGGGGTATGGAGCCGCATTGCTGTATGCGTTGCGGCGCGGTGAAAACGCTTTGCCGCAGGTGGCGCTGGCGGAAAGTTGGCTGAGCTATCGACTGTGGCGCGGTTTGGGGGGCTTGCTGATCATGGTGGCGGTAGCCGAAGGGGTGATTGCGCTCGACTTTTCCCTGTTTGACGGGCGGCACGCCGGTTGGCTGGCAACGATCGATAATCTGTTGGTGGCGTTGAGCCTATGCCTGGTGCTGTCGCGCAGCCGACCTGCGGAAAGCCCGGTTGAGGTCATATCGGAAACGGCGGATAGCGGGGGGGAAGATGAGGATCAACTGGCCGAGTGGTTTGAGCGGGTGCAACAACGGCTGCGGCAAGATGACTTCTACCTGGAGCCTGAGCTGAACCTGGCCCGGCTGGCGCGCAAGGTGGGCTTGCCGGCGCGACGGGTTTCGCAGGCTATCAATCGGCATACGGGAATGAATGTGTCGCAATATGTGAATCAACTGCGTATTCGTCAGGCGGCGCAGTGGTTGCTCGCCGGTGATGAGCCGGTGACTGATATTATGCAAAAGGCCGGATTCACTACCAAATCGAATTTTAACCGCGAATTCTTGCGCATTCAGGGTGTGAGCCCAAGTGAATGGCGCAGGCAACAACAGCGGCTTTAAATAATACTTTGTTATCCCTTGCCGGGTTTGGATCGGAACTATGCTAAATGCTGTTGATGAGCCGTACGGGCGTGCCGTCAATCTCTTGATTTTGCGGTACTGAGGGTGTTTCCGGGCGTGATGTTGACGCTGCGCCTGTTGTTGCAAAAACGGCAAAATACCTGGTTAAGGAATATTCCTAAACCCACATCCATACCGAAAAATTTATTGTTTCATCTCATGATTACGGTAAGGTCGCTCAGCGGTCCAGAACGAGAGGAGAAATCGATGTATTTACGGCCGGATGAAGTGGCTAGAGTGTTGGAGAATACGGGATTTGAGCGTGATTATGTCACCGATCAAGCCTATGGTTACCGCAAGGGTGAGCACTACGTGTATGTGAATCGTGAAGCGCGGATGGGCAGAACCGCGTTGGTGATCCACCCGGCGCTGAAAGAGAAAAGCGTGCATTTTGCCACGCCGACCTCGCCGATACGCACCAGCGATCAGTACCTTGAGTTTCCCCTGGATTTAAGCAGCGATACCCCGAGTGCGCGTTATGGCATTCCCCACGGTTTCAGCTCGCGTGACGCGCTTTCGCGCTATATCTACAGCATGTTTCTGTAATGCCTCCCCCGCCTGCGGGGGACATCTTCACCAATTGGCAATGGCTTCCTGGTTAAAACGCTCGTTGTAGGCGCGGCGGAACTGTGCCAGCTCGAAAGCATCGATATCGAGATCGGCAAAATAAAACAGCGCGGCTTCGGTGTGCTCGGCATGTAACTCTGGCGACAGACCGGCACGCAGCAGGGTTTCCCGCCACAGGGCAATCTGGTGGTCGTCTGCCTGTTTGATAAAGGTCAGATAGATAAACAGCAAATAGGCCGCCTGGTGCATCTCTTCGGTGTAACCGTTGTTCAGCATGCGGATAAAGGTCTGGCTGTTGCGGCTACCCATCTCCTGAATCATCGATTCAATCAGCATAGGTTTCACTTTCAACAGGTGGGCCAGAGAGTCAATGGCTTTGCGGGTATCGGAAGTCAGAATGCGGTAACCAATAATAAATACAACGATCAGGGCAGCGATGATGATCCAGGTCATTTATGATTTATTACACTCTCGGAACGCCAGTATTTGGCAGGAGGCGCTGCAGGACAGCGCCCGGTGTCAACGCTGTTCGCCGCTGAAATTGTCGGCTGCCCGCTGCTGATTGCGCAGGTGGTGGTTGAAGCTGGCGGCATCTTTGGCCAGTGCGTCCAGATGGGCGCCCAGCATTTTAATTTGCTTCACCAATGCGTGCTGCTCCGGCACTGAACTGGCGGTGCTCAGCTTGCGTACCAACTGTTCGTTCTGCATACGCAGTGCGACTTCGCGCTGTTTAGCCTCTTCCAGCAACTGCTGCAGGGCCTGATAGCTGTGCTGCCATTCACGGTGCTGCTTTTCGAAGCTGGCCTGCAACTCACTCATGGCATTTTGAAACTGGGTTTCCAGCTCGCGCATTTTCATGGGATCGATCCTTTGCGGCACTCAATAATGGTTTTGCAGTATAACGAAAACTGCACAGAACCTCACCCGTTGACGACGATTGCGGAAAATTCCCGGCTTGCAACCGGAGCTGTGGGTCTTACAATCAGGCTTATTCCGGCATGAAAGGCTTAGTGTCCAAGAGTGGCTTTGAGATGAGCAACCAAGACAAAGATTTTTTTGAACAGGCGATGGCGGATGTCATTCCGTTATCCCGCGGCCCCGAGACGTTGTACTTGAAGCCGCAGGAGACCATGGATAAGCGCGCGCGCCGTGAAGCGCAGGCGCTGCAGCAGGAAAACTTTCTCAGTACCGGCTTTCTCGAACTGATCCCCTGTGAGCAACCGTTGGAATATAAAGGCGAGGGCATTCAACAGGGCGTGCTCGACAAGCTGAGCCATGGCCGCTACCCGCCACAGGCCAGTCTGAACCTGTTGAAACAGCCGGTGGAAGCCTGTCGGCAAGCTCTGTTCCGCTTTATTGTGCAGGCGGAAAAGCAAAGTCTGCGTTCGCTGCTGATCGTTCACGGCCGTGGGCGAGATGATGAAAGCCACGCCAACGTGATCCGCAGCTATGTCGCCAAGTGGCTGGCCCAGTTTGAGCAGGTGCAGGCTTTTTGTCGGGCGTTGCCGCGCGATGGCGGTGAAGGTGCCTGTTACGTGACGTTGCGCAAATCTGCACAGGCGAAAGCCGATAACTTCGAACGTCACGCCAAACGTAGTCGATAAACGGGGCAACAGAAGGCCAGCCGGTAGCGGGGCCACCGGCTGGTGGGGGTTATTTATTGAAGAATTTATAATCCAGTGAATAACGTCCGGCGCCGGTGACCGCCAGCAGCAACAGCCCGCCAATAATGCTGATGTTTTTGAAGAAGTTTATTTCATTGCCCATCATTTCCATGCCGGTCATTTTCCAGAATGGGTGGCCGATAAACGCGGTGCCGAGTACGTAAAGGGCAAAAATAACCGCGATAGGGCGGGTAAATAACCCAAGAATAAGCGCAATGCCGAAAAAGAACTCCACCACCACGGCGATAATCGCCGCTAAATAAGGCATGGGCGTACCATACCCTTCCATTGCCGTGACGGTTGCACCAAAGCCAACCAGCTTCATCCAGCCAAATATGATAAACAGGATCATCAACAATATTCGGGATAGCAGAATAACGCCGTCTTTTGAGCTTTCACCCATTTTGAACTCCTCAGCCACTGTCACAATTATGTTGTGTTACTGATTAAAGAGTAGACTAATATTGGCTTTGTTGTAGCGACAACCGAGAGTTACGCACTTTTTTATAGGAATAAATTCTATGGATCTTAAATTTTTGGAAGATGAAAAGCGTTTCTATATAAACGATCAGCAGGGGAAGATGATTGCCGAGATATCTTTTGTGCCCAGCGGCGATAAATTAACCATCATTGATCACACCTGGGTTGACGAAGTGCTAAAAGGCCAGGGGGTAGGTAAAAAGTTGGTGGCGCTGGTGGTCGCCAAAATGCGCGCGGAAAACCGCAAAATCATTCCGTTATGCCCGTTCGCCAAACACGAATTCGACACCACACCAGAATATCAGGATATACGCGCCTGAAACCTAGCGGGGCGTAACCACGTCCCGCTGCTCAGCACATGCCAAAGTTGCTACCACTGCGTTGGCCGGAACCTGCGGTCTTTGCGCGTAATCCATGCTGATAAGCTTTCCCCCCAATAGCGAACTCGCTCTTTGTGGCAGCGCTGGTTGCATAATAATCGCTATATAATATATTACATAACGATTATTAAAACAGAGGGATAGCCATCTAATGCCGGGATTATTGATGTTCTATGTGGGCGGCACCGCACCGGGTGCCAATATCGAATTGCACGACGTACAATTCGTTGCAGCGGAGCGGCCAGAACAGGCTTATCCCTTGCTGCGCGAGAAATGGTTTGGCGATAAGAACAAGGTGCATGTTGATGGCTATTCGCGTATTGAATGGGCGGATGGCTATGACGTGGCGCTGAAGGCTGAGCCGTTCGTCGGGCCGGAGAAGCTGTTCTTCGTTAACGTGGGCGGTTACCGCAGTGACGAGTTGGCTGAGCTGCACGAGTTTGGCCTGTTTGTCGCGCACAGTGCGGATGAAGCCAAAGAAAAAGCCAAGCAGACGCTACTGACCGGCAGCTTCAAGCAGCATAAGGATGATCTGGCTGAGGTGGACGATTGCCTGCTGTTGCAGTCACTGCAAGGTTACCATGTTCATTTGCAGGCCAATGCGCAGGGTAAAGCGGCGCAACCGCTGTGGCAGGGCTATTTGCCGATCGGCGAGTAGAACGTGATAGCGGCGCCGATGCCTGCAACCGCGGCCTAAGCCATTGGGGGGAGGCAGCCTCCCCAATATTGGATGTGTTCAGGATTTATTGCGGAAAAGAAGCATTAAGCAGGTTTATGAGCGGCGAGAATAAAGATCATTGGGCGCTCTTTTTCTTCGTCCAGCGCCGGGTTTTCTGCGATTTGTTGAGCCGAAGGACCCCATTCGTTCAGATAGCTAATGACGAAGCCTTGCCGGATCAGCAAGTTTACGTAGCTGCCAAGCGTGCGGTGCTGCTTGATGACCCCATCTGCCAACCAATTTGAAATCCGCTGACCTTCCTGCTGATAGCCGTTAACCGGCCACGACTTCTGCCCGTTTTGATCGACCCACCATCCCTGATGCTGCGGTGCGGTATAAATGGGGTGCTCAGCGGTGAAGATAAACTGCCCGCCAGCCGCCAGCGCCTGATAAACCGTGGCGAACAACCGCGCCAGATCTTCGATGTAGTGCAGCGTCAGTGAGCTGTAGGCGATATCAAAAGACGCCTGCGGCAACTGAAGCTGTTCCAGATCCTGCTGGCGGTATTCAATGCCGGCATCCTGGGTCATCGACTGCGCTTTACCCAGCATTTTTTCTGAGACGTCCAACCCCAGTACGCTTACGGCACCTTGTTCACGAGCGCTGCGGCAGAACCACCCGTAGCCGCACCCGAGATCGACTACCCGCTTGCCGTGCAAATCCGGCAGTATGCTGCGGATAGTCGGCCATTCCGGTGCGCCGTCCAGCCCGTTCACCGAGCGGCTGAGCTGGGCATAGCCGTCGAAGAAGGCCTGATTGTCATAAATATTTTGCGTCATAATGACTCCTGTTTTGGTGAAATCGCTGCCGGTTAAGGGGCAGCGTTGCCATATTATCTGCCCACCCTGCTGATTTCCATGATAAAGGTCGTGCTAACCTCCACGGGTTGCCGCATAATTTTACGCCAGAAAAAGAATGAAAAATCACCTCAGGAAAAGATATGAAGATTATTTCGGTGCGTCAGTCCCCCGAGTTTAAACAGCAAGCGATCGGTTATTTCCAACAACAATGGGCTTCGCAAGAAACGTTGATGATGTATGAGGATGCCATCACTCGTTGCATCGGTGCGGCTAATCCATTGCCGCAGTGGTATTTGCTGGTGGATAACAGTCAGATCCTGGGGTGCGCAGGATTAATCACCAATGATTTCATTAGCCGCGGTGAACTCTATCCATGGCTGTGCGCGCTGTATGTGGAGGAGGCCCACCGTAACCGCGGTTACGGCAGGTTGTTGATTAACCATGTGGCGCAGGAGACTCGTCAGCTGGGTTTCCCACAGTTGCATTTATGTACCGATTTGGAAGGCTACTACGAGAAACAGGGATTTGCCTTTAATGGGTTGGGTTACCACCCCTGGGGTGAGGCTTCGCGAGTGTATACACGGGATCTGTAAGAGGATTAACTGGCTCTGATAGCCAGTTAATAACGCTTTGGCAGCCGGTTAACCGCCAGCAAAATACCTTTTTCGACGGTAATATAATCTCCCTTGCGCAGGTCAGATAATATTTTCATGATGCCACTGCGCGAGAGCTGCGTTCGTTGCTGAATATAGCGTGGAACCGTGGTGGATAAGCGAAAGGCTTCTTTTTCATTCATTAGCATCAGCAAGTGATTGCAGACAACCTCGTAGGCATCGTTGCCTGACAATAACCTGTCGCGGATGCTCAGAGCTTGGATGACATAGGCTTGTATATGCACTAAGTTTTGCCAAAGGTTTTCCCGTGCTAGCGTTTCCAGTACATCACTTTCCTGGTACATCACCAGTTCAACCGGTGATTCGGCCAGGAAAAAGATCAACTCTTTAGGGAAGAAGGTTTCCGCGATACCGGCGAGCGAGGGTTCTCTAAAGTTGGCTATTTTCAAACCATCACTGTCGCGGCATGCGGACATTTCACCGGACTGGAGCAAGAACCAATGCCGAATACCATTGTGAAATAAGCGAATTTTTTTGCCCGCTGGAAAAGAACATTTTTTACCATAGGGCATTAAGGCGTGCTTAATCGCCAAGATATGCTCTATCGGCTTATCATCTTTATTAAATAAAGTGGCTGAGTTTCTTTTCCCAAGAGTGAAGGGAACGTCTGTTTCCATAATGTCATGTTCCAGGGGCGTAAATTTATTACGGTGAAGCCAGGGTCGAATTTTTCCGCATACTATATTATGCCTTGTAGCTATGCAATTATGCGGCTCTGTCTGGTGGGTGGTGGCGGGCAGTGAATGGTAAAATAGGGTGAATGTGATTAAAAATCAATTTGTTGCCTGGTGTGCATTTTTGGACACTTAAGCCGCTATCAGACAATTACCCTGGTGGAGTAGTATGCACGGCGTTTGATGCTCCCACTATGGATGATAATAATGAAACCGTGCTCAGATTTTCTAACTCCTCGCATTAGGGGGAGTAAGTTTAGTATTTCTCTTTCGCTAATTTTTGCTTACCTTATTTATTCGCCTTTTTCAGTTGCAGCGAGCTGGTCCTTAGGGGCAGCTGCGATGGTGAATGATTATGGTTATGTTGATACCGATGCTAAAACCCAGGGATTGCCCACGTTAAACTATGAGAAAGGGAACTTTTATATTCACTCTTTGGCGGCGGGATATTATCTGCTGAATATGCCAAAGGATCAGATTTCGATCATCACCTATTATTCCCCCCTGGGTTTTGATCCGGATGATAGCAATAACAGCCAAATGAAAAAGCTGGATAAGCGCGATGGCACATTAATGGCCGGGATGGCCTTCACCCATAAAGAGAAATGGGGGGTTATTCGCGCCTCGCTGGCTGGTGATACCCTTGATAACAGTAACGGTGTGGTAGGGGACGTGGCCTTCCTGTATCCAATCAAGGCGGGCAAGCTACGCCTTGTTCCCGGTATTGGCGCGGTCTACAACAACGGTAACCAGAACGATTACTACTATGGCATTGGCCATGCGGAGGCAAAAAGCAGCGGTTTCTCAACGTATTCGGCCGGAGAGAGCTGGAGCCCTTATGTGGAGCTGAGCGCCAACTACCAGTTTAACGAACATTGGTATGCCTTGGCGTCAGTGCGTGCCGTGCAGCTGAGCAGTGAAATCACCGATAGCCCAATGGTGGATAAAGATATCTCCAGCCAGGCTTTACTGGGCGGTGGATACCGATTTTAAGCTACATGTTCGTAAGCCTGTGCCGCCTTCAGGGCATGCGTGCCTGTCTGCTCTGGCGACGCGACCAGGTTGCGAACGAAGTGACGATCGGGAAAGACCGGTAAACGAGTAACTGTCGACGGTTCGGAAAGACGAACAGCATCACCTCGCTTCGGCGGGGTTTTGCTTTTAGTGTTTGTGGCCGTTATCGCTAAATCAGGCGCTGCTCATGCAATTTCATATTATGCATGATGCTGTCCATCATCACCTGAACCCTGTGGGGTAACACCCCACGCTGGCGATAAATAAGAAAGGCTTGCATATCGATACAGCGCTCACGTTCAATGCAAGGCATCAGTGACCCCGATTCCAGCGCAGAAGCGACGGAGTAATAAGGGGCATAGACGATGCCAAGCCCCTGTTTTGCCAGCTCGATGGCCGGCAGAATATTGTCGCATATGCTGCTGCCGGTGACTGCTACCTGCATCAATTGGCCCTGAGAACTATAACAGCTCCAGGTATTGTGGCTCCCTCCCAGCACCCGCAAGGTAATGCAGCGATGTGCTGTCAGCTCCTCTGGCTCGACAAGAGGGGCGTTCGCGATATAGTCCGGTGAGGCAAATAACCCGACGCGAAAACGGGTCAGGGGCCTGGCGATCAGGCTTTCATTTTGCGGCTGGAAGAAACTGATCAACAGATCGCAGTCACTGTCGAATACCGCACCGTACTTCTTCTCACGTTCATCCGGATTGCGGGTGACCAAATCGACGATCAGCTCCGGCGATTCGCGTAACAGCGGCGGCAGCAGATAACGGGTCAGGAATGAATGGATACCAATAGGTGCGCCCAGCGTCACCATGCCATTCAGACTGCGTTTATAGGTACCTGATATATCGAGCAGATCGTTATGCTCATCTAACAGCTGAGTGGCTCGGCGTAAAAATTGTTCGCCAAATTCGGTTAGCGACAAGCTGCGCGGGGTCCGTAAGAAGATCTCCAGGCCAAGCCGACGCTCCAGCGCCGTCAGGGTGCGCGACACATTTGACTGTGGCATGTCTAGCCGCTGAGCGGCCTTGCTGACGCTGGCTGTTTCGGCAATGCAGCGAACGATTCTGAGTTCGTCGATCTTGAAGTCTTTTGATTTCACTCTACGCGCCAGTCTGATTTTGTATATCAAAAATGATATACATTTTTGCCTGTATTGTCATATGACTTATCAGTCACTAGCGGGTACTATTTCGATTAATTATTTATTGCTTATTAAATTAATATTGGAAGTTATGATGAGAAAAAAACGTGCGGCCATTTTGCCCTTGGTATTCGTTCTGGCCGCTTGTTCATCCAAGGTCACCGAAAAAGAAAAATATTCTACGTTCCTGAATAATTACAATGATATTACCCAGGGGAAATCGGCCTCCGGTAAGGACGTTTTATATTGGAAACAAACTAACGTTGACTATTCTAAATATAAATATTTGGTTTATCAGCCGATGATCTATTTCCCGCGTCCGAAACCCACTGAGATGGTAAGCCAGCGCGCACTTGATAATATCCTGAACTACACCAACCAGCAGTTTAAGCAGTCCATGGCATCCCATTTTATCTTAGAAGATGTGCCACGTGAAAATACGCTTATTTTCCGAGGGGCTATAACGGCTATCGATACCCATAAGAAAGGGCTTCAGGTGTATGAGGTACTGCCAATCACGCTACTGGTGGCGGCAACACAGAGCGTAACCGGTCACCGCACCATGGAGAGCTCTGTGTATATGGAAGGCGAGTTTATCGATGCTTCGACTAATCAGCCGGTTATCAAAGTGGTGCGCAAAGCGTCCGGAAATAATTTGAATAATGAAAAGGCAAAACTCACCGTAGACGATGTTAAAAATGCCATTGATATCATTGCCAAAGATATCAAAGAGTATAAGACAACATAAGCCTCGATGCGTTATTTAGCGTTACCAGCCAGGGTGTAGCATGTTTCTAGATTATTTTGCTTTAGGCGTATTGATCGCCGTGTTTTTGATTTTATTTTACGGCGTGATAATTATTCACGATATTCCTTATTTGCTGGCCAAAAAACGGCAACATCCCCATCAGGATGCCATTCACGTTGCAGGCTGGGTCAGCCTGTTTACCCTGCATGCTATTTGGCCACTGCTGTGGATTTGGGCGACGTTATATCGGCCAGAGCGGGGATGGGGCATGAGCGAGAAGGCCGAACACCCTGAAGTGCTGCAAGCGCGAATTCATCAGTTACAAAGCGAGTTACAGCGAATGCAGATGCCCGCTGCGGATGAAAGCTCGTCGTCCAATAAAGGGTGTTGAAAGGGTATGGATCTCTTAATTATTCTCAGCTACGTAGCGCTGAGCTACGGCGTTTTCAAACTGTTCCGTATTCCCATCAATAAATGGACCGTGCCGACCGCGGTATTGGGCGGCATTTTTATCGTAGGAGCTTTGATTCTGGGGATGAATTACAACCATCCTTATACCTACCGGGCGCAGAAAATCGCTGTTTCGGTGCCCATTGTTCCCCAGGTATCGGGAGTGATTGTCGAGGTTACGGATAAGACCAATGTGCTACTGCATAAGGGCGATGTGCTGTTTCGCCTGGATGATACCCGCTACCGTGCCCGGCTGAACAAGCTGCAGGCAGATCTTGCCAGCGCGCAGGCGGATGTCAGAACACGACAGGCTACGCTAAATGAGTCCTCGGCCAATGTGCAGCGGGTTTATGCCGAGTATGAACGCACGCGCCAGGATTATCAGCGTTACGCCAAAGGCGCGGCAATGGCAGTTAACCCTTTTTCTGAACAAGACATCAGTCATGCCCGGCAGCAGTATCAAGCGCAATCTGCAGCGCTGCAGGCTGCCAAAGCTCAGCATCAGCAGGCGCAGGAGCGGCTTTCGGGCCACTACAATGGTGAGGACGCCCGCATTGCCAGCCTGAAATCACAGATTGCGGAAGCGACCTACAATTTGGAACAAACGACCATTCGAGCACCCAGCGAGGGTTATGTTACCCAGGTGCTGGCTCGGCCTGGCACCACCGCAGTGCGCTTGCCGTTCAAGCCGGTGATGATTTTTATTCCGCAGCAAAAACGGCAGGTGGTGGCGGTATTCCGTCAAAACTCGATCCTGCGTTTAACCCAGGGCGATAAAGCCGAGGTGGTATTTAACGGCTTGCCGGGGAAAATCTATGGCGGCTCGGTCACGCGGGTACTGCCGATAGTCCCCGACGGCAGCTATCAGGCCAGTGGTGTTATGCAAGGGCTAAACGTTGGTGCTCAGCAGGAGGGGGTTTACGTAATGATCGATTTAGACCCTGTTCCCGCGCTGGACAAATTGCCCGATGGGGTTACCGCACAGGCTGCGGTCTACACCGAGCACTTTGAGCATCTTTCCATCATGCGCAAAGTCCTGCTGCGCATGACCAGCTGGCTGCATTATCTCTATCTGGATCACTAACGACCAGTCTGCGCTACAGACACAAAAAAGCCCGCAACGTGAATTGCGGGCTTTTTCGTTATTGCCACCGGATCTATCTGGGGTCACCGGTGACCTATTTGGTGGAGCTGGGGGGATTTGAACCCCCGTCCGAAATTACTACACCGTCGGCACTACATGCTTAGTCCAATCTTTACATTCGCCGGTCAGCTGCGGATGGACACGCCACTAACAAACTAGCCTGATTGGATTTAACGCTTCAGCCCCAGGCAGGACATCCACGCGATCTCTTTTGGGTTTGACCTCTCTTGATCCCCGTCCTAAGAGCGGAGGCTAGGGAGAGAGGGCTCTTAGCAGGGTATTAAGCTGCTAGGGCGTAGTTTTCGTCGTTTGCGACTATTTTTTTGCGGCTTTTTACGAGGCCAACCGCCCCTCGGCATGCTCCTAGGGCTTCGCAAATCCCGTCGAATCCAGAATCAGCCCCAAGTAACTTTGTGCAGTATACCAGAAGTTTAACCCGTTAAGCCAGAGGCTTATCGGTTGGCGTGCTTCATGATACGGGCTTTCGCCGTCTGCCACTCACGATCTTTGATGTCATCGCGCTTATCGTGTTCTTTCTTGCCTTTGGCTACGCCGATTTTGACCTTGACCCAGGCATTTTTCCAATACATGGACAGGGCTACAACGGTATAGCCTTCACGGTTAACGCGGCCGAACAGCGAATCCAGCTCGCGTTTGTTCAACAGCAGTTTGCGGGTACGTGTCGGGTCGCAGACCACATGCGATGAAGCCACGCTGAGCGGCGTGATGGTGGCGCCAAAAAGATAGGCTTCACCGTCACGGAAGGTCACGTAGCTGTCGCTGAGGTTGGCTTTGCCGGCACGCAACGATTTGACTTCCCACCCTTGCAGGGACAGGCCCGCCTCGATTTCTTCTTCAATGAAGTATTCGAAACGTGCTCGCTTGTTTTGCGCAATGGTGGCTGAACCAGGTTTGTGAGCTTTTTTCTTTGTCATAGTGCGTTCATTATACTGGATGCGTCAGCGAAAGAAATCCTTTACCGCTCAGCACCTGCGCAATTTTTCGCATTTTTGGCTCCTGTCTTGCATAGCAGATTTTTTGTTTGCCGATAGATAAATGGTATGATTTGTATGTTTTGTGTCTCACAGGAAATGATATGCCCCAGATCAGTCGGTCTGCGTTAGTGCCGTTCAGCGCCGAGCAGATGTATCAGTTGGTTAACGATGTTCATTCTTATCCCGATTTTCTGCCAGGTTGTACCGGTAGCCGGGTGATTAACGCGTCCAACAATGAAATGACCGCCGCGGTGGACGTTGCCAAAGCCGGTATCAGCAAAACTTTTACCACGCGCAATACGCTGCTGGATAACCAGAGCATCAATATGCAACTGGTTGACGGCCCGTTCCGCAAGTTGATGGGGGGCTGGCACTTTACGCCGCTCAGTCCGGAAGCCTGTAAGGTTGAGCTGCACCTGGACTTCGAATTTACCAACAAACTGATCGAGTTGGCGTTCGGCAAGGTATTTAAAGAGTTGGCCGGCAATATGGTGCAGGCATTCACCCAGCGGGCGAAAGAGGTTTACAGTGTCTGAGATACGGGTTGAGGTGGTTTATGCCTTGCCGGAGCGTCAGTATCTGCGCAACGTGAAACTGGCAGAGGGCAGCAATGTTGAGCAGGCGATTGTGGCCTCCGGATTGCTGGAACTGCGCAGTGACATTGATTTGCAAAGTAACAAGGTGGGCATTTATAGCCGACCGGCCAAGTTGGGCGATGTGCTCAATGATGGCGACCGGGTGGAAATCTATCGCCCATTGATTGCCGATCCCAAAGAACTGCGCCGTCAACGGGCAGAGAAGGCAAAAAAATAAGGCGCTGAGTGCGCCTTATTTTTTATCAGAATTTTATCTTCCGAGTTGCAGCCTGTGACTGTCATGAAGAACTTGATTCGTCCCTCACGGGCCGGACGATAGTTCCTGTACTGATTATTTGGTCAGCGCAGGCTTGTTCTGAATATCCGTCAATACGCCCGCGCTGTTAAAGGTCAGCGTCAGAGTTTGCTGGGTGATATTTTCATGACCCGGCTGCTGGCGGAACACATAGAACCACGTCTGAGTACCGAACGGATCCTGCAGCATTGGGGTTCCCAATGTATAAGCGACCTGTTGCTGGGTCATACCTTTTTGGATTTTAGCTACGTCGGTTGACGTCAGGTAGTTCCCTTGGTTGATGTCAGGCCGGTAAACCACCTTCTCAAAAGTAGAACAGCCTGCAGTCAGCATCACAAGAACCACAGCGGCGGCAGTCAGCGTTTTACAGCGCATAGTAATCACATTCCTTTAGGGCATAGGATGCCGATGATAATAGACCTTGCAGCAGTTGGAAACCTTTACAGGGCCCCAATATGACCTCAGGAAAGTAAAAAAGTTGAGCTTTTCTATGCAGCAAGCAGTTCTTTTGCGTTCGCCAGGGTGTTTCGGGTGACTTCACTGCCGCCAAGAAGGCGCGCCAATTCTTGCAAACGAGCACGTTTATCCAACGGTGACATCTGCGTTTCGGTTTCCGTGCCGTCAGTCTGCTTGCTGACAAACAGGTGCTGATGCCCACAACCGGCCACCTGTGGAAGGTGGGTGACGCACATGACTTGGGTAGATTCTCCAAGTTGACGCAACAGGCGCCCAACAATGGCGGCCGTCGGGCCGCTGATGCCGACGTCCACTTCGTCGAAAATCAGCGCCGGGGTTTCCATCTTGCGAGCGGTAATCACCTGGATAGCCAGCGCAATGCGGGACAGTTCGCCACCGGAGGCCACTTTCGCCAGCGCTTGCAGCGGTTGGCCTGGGTTGGTGGACACACAGAATTCGGTGCGGCTGGCCCCTTCAGCACTCAAATGCTGCGGCTCGAAGCGAACGTCGATATTAAATTTGCCGTGCGGCATGGAGAGGGCCTGCATGCTGTCGGTAATCAACGTGGTCAGCTCTGCGGCATAGTGCTGGCGCTTCTGGTGCAATTGTTCCGCTAACAGCAGCGCTTGCTGATGATGCAGAGTGACCGCCTCGTTAAGGTGTTCATGGTCGTTCTCTTGCTGCGACAGCAACTGCTGCTCATCCAGCATCTGTTGGTGCAGCTGTGGCAGTTCCTCTGGCGCAACGTGATGTTTCCGCGCCAGGTTAATTTGGCGCGACAGACGCTGTTCCAGTTCTTGCAGGCGGTTGGGGTCCAGATCCATGCGATCGGCATAGTGACGCAGTTCGTCGCTGGCCTCACTGATTTGGATCGACGCCTCTTCCAGCATGTCCAGCAGCCCGCTGAGTTTCTCATCCATGCCGACCAGCTCAACCAGCAGATGTTTGGCGGTGTAAAGCTGGCTCAGCATGTTGTTTTCTTCATCGTCAGCCAGCAATTGCAGGGTCTGCTGGCTGATGGTCAGCAATTGGCCGCTGTTGGCCAGGCGTTTGAACTCCGAATCTATCTGTTCGAACTCACCGGCCACGGGCGCAAACTCGTTCAGCTCTTTCAATTGGTATTGCAGCAACTGTTGGCGTGCGTCGCGTTCGATGGACTGTTGCTGATGATGGGCCAGTTCGCGACAGCTTTGGTGCCAACGCTGATAAGCCTGTTGCATCTGCGCCAACAGGGCAGGTTCGTCGGCATAGGCGTCGAGCAGTTGCTTCTGGTGATCGGGCTTGAGCAGCAACTGGTGGGCATGCTGACCGTGGATTTGAATCAGCAACTGACCGAGTTCGCGCAGTTGCGAAAGCGGCACGGAAGTGCCGTTGATAAAGCCGCGTGAGCGGCCGTCTGCATTGATGACCCGGCGCAGCAAGCACTCATTGCTGTCGTCCAGGTGGTTCTGTTCGAGCCATTGGCGTGCAGAAGGGGTATCTGCCAGTGAAAAACGGGCGCAGATATCGGCACGGGCGGCTCCCAGCCTGACGACGTTACCGTCGGCGCGGTTGCCGAGGCACAGCCCCAGCGCGTCGATGGCGATAGATTTACCGGCGCCGGTTTCACCGGTAATCGCCGTCATACCCGGTTGAAAATCAATTTCCAACTCACGAACGATAGCAAAATTGCTGATGGTCAATTGCGCCAGCATGGGAACCTTCCTGTGTATAAACACATAACTGTAGTTTCATACAGTATAAACTGGTTTTATATACAGTAAAGGGGCTGGCGATATTTTTAGAACAATTTTTTAGACCAGCCCAGCTTGGTGCTTAACGTGTTGAAATAGCTGTAGTCCTTTGGATGAATAAGATTCAAATGGAAATCACTGCGGCGTATCAATACTTCCTCGCCTTCCTGGATAGGCAGTGCGATCTGGCTGTCGCAGCTGATTTCCAGATCGCTGCCGATCTGCGAAAACTTCAGGCGAATGGTGCTGTTGCCGTTGATCACCAACGGGCGGGCCGAGAGGGTATGCGGGAACATCGGCACCAGCGCGATGGCTTCCAGCGATGGCGTCAGGATCGGGCCGCCGGCAGAAAGCGAATAGGCAGTCGAACCGGTCGGGGTAGCGATAATCAGACCGTCAGAGCGTTGCGAGAAGGCGAAGCGATCGTCGATATACACTTCGAACTCGATCATGTGCGCCACTTTACCCGGATGCAGTACCACTTCGTTGATAGCAGTACTGATGCGGCACTGCTGGTTCTCTTTGTGCACGATGGTTTCCAGCAGGAAGCGCTGTTCATCGATGTATTCGCCCTCCAGCACGTCGGCCAGTTGCTGCAGTGCGTTGTCGGGGTCAAGATCGGTCAGAAAGCCGAGATTGCCGCGGTTAACGCCGATCACCTTGATGTCGTAGCGGGCCAGAACGCGGGCTGCGCCGAGCATATTGCCGTCGCCGCCGACCACTACCGCCAGGTCGGCCTTTTGGCCAATATCCGCCAGGCTGCCGGTAACCGCATCTTTTAACCCCAAATCCTGAGCGATTTGGCGTTCAATCATCACTGAATAGCCTCGGGCGACTAACCAGTGAAACAACATCTCATGCGTTGCCAGCGCCGAAGGGTGACGCGGGTGGCCAACAATGCCAATACAGGCGAATTTTTTATTCATTGTTGTGATTTTCCTCACCGGGACCAGTTTATGCCCCACATTGTGACCGGTTGACTTGAAACCCCGGTTTTGATCCCCATAATAAGCCAAGTTGCGAGATTAATGCTAAAACGCGGAGATATTCATGAGTAGTAAAGAACAGAAGACGCCAAACGAGCAAGTCTCGGAAGAAATGGAACAGCAGGAAGTCTTGCCGGAAGCGGCTGAGGGCGTCGATCTGCGGGATGAGCGCATTGCTGAGCTGGAAGCTCAACTGGCCGAAGCCCAGCAGCATGAACGCGACAGCCTGCTGCGTGCCAAAGCGGAAATGGAAAACGTCCGCCGCCGCACCGAGCTGGATATCGAAAAAGCACACAAATTTGCGCTGGAGAAGTTCTCCGGTGATCTGCTGCCGGTGCTGGATAACCTGGAGCGCGCGCTGGAACTGGCGGATAAAAACAATCCGGAACTGACGGCGATGATTGAAGGCATCGAGCTGACGCTGAAGTCCCTGCAGGACGTTGTGCGTAAGTACGGGATTGAAATCGTTGGTGATATTAACGTGCCGTTCAACCCGGATGTGCACCAGGCAATGAGCCTGATGGAATCTGCCGATCACCAGCCGAACCACGTCATGATGGTGATGCAGAAAGGCTATACGCTGAATGGTCGCCTGCTGCGCCCGGCGATGGTGGCGGTTTCCAAAGCCAAGGCTTAAGCCGAATTCAATAAGGAAAAGGCACCTGCGGGTGCCTTTTTTGCGTCTAGGTTATGCCTGCGGCAGTCGCGGTAGCCAGTCGATAGGCGCCAGCCCCTGCTGTTCCAACAGTTGGTTGGTCTGCGAAAAGTGGCGACAGCCCAAGAACCCACGGTGGGCGGAAAGCGGCGATGGATGTGGCGCTTTCAACACGTGGTGGCGGTTGCGATCGATAAAGTTGCCTTTTTTCTGCGCATGCGATCCCCAGAGCAGGAACACGATGCCTTCGCGGTTTTCATTCAGCGCGGCGATCACTCTGTCGGTAAAGGTTTCCCAGCCCAGTTTGGCGTGGGAGTGCGCCTGGCCGCCTTCAACGGTCAATACCGTGTTTAACAACAGCACACCCTGTTCCGCCCAGCTTTGCAGGTAGCCATGGCTGGGGCGCTCAAAGCCCGGGATATCCGTCGCCAGCTCTTTGTACATGTTTACCAGCGAAGGGGGAGCGGGTACGCCAGGGAGCACCGAAAAGGACAGCCCGTGGGCCTGATTCGGGCCGTGATAGGGATCCTGACCGAGGATTACCACCTTCACGTCCGCTAGCTCGGTATAACGAAAGGCGTTGAACACGTCTTTTTGCGGTGGGTAAATGGTCTTACCGGCCTGGCGTTCAGCGGCAACAAAGGCAAGCGTTTCATGAAAATAGGGCTGCTCTTTCTCCTTGCCGATAACATCATGCCAGGTGAGGGAGGTGGACATAAACGCTCTCCTTTGTTTTCGTTAACAATTCACTGGGCATAGCTTACCGTTTAGTGCCACGCAGCGAAACCTGCTTTTCTTTTTCCGCCGCGCTCCTGCATATAAATATTTTTTAAAATTTACAAAAATAATTGCGATGTGCTCTACAGGGAAAATTGACATAAAACATAAACTTGCCCATTCTCGCTCTGTGGGTACCCCGTGAAAATTGACTTTAATCAAAGAATTGCCCCGGCCAGACTGGTATACAGAACAACAAGACAACAATGGTTTTACCAAATGGCCGAAACCAACATTGGGTTTTCTTTCGAAGTAGAATTTTTCGCCCTTGTACGGAGGCAACAAAATGATTACTGGTATTCAAATCACTAAAGCGAACGACCAGGCGCTGGTGAACTCTTTCTGGCTGCTGGACGACGAAACATCAGAAGCCCGCTGCGTTTGCGCTAAAGCCAACTATGCGGAAGATCAGGTGGTACCGGTCAGCGAACTGGGCCAGATCGAGTACCGTGAAGTGCCATTGGAAATGCAATCGACCGTTCGCGTAGAAGGTGGTCAGCACCTGAATGTGAACGTGTTGCGTCGCGAAACTCTGGAAGACGCGGTAAAGCATCCGGAAAAATACCCGCAGCTGACCATCCGCGTGTCCGGCTATGCAGTGCGTTTCAACTCGCTGACGCCAGAACAGCAGCGTGACGTGATTACACGTACTTTTACAGAAAGTCTGTAATTTTACGCACGCTTAATAAGGGAGCTTCGGCTCCCTTTTTTCTTGCCGCAACGGCCAGAAAGTGAATCCGGATCACATTCCTCGCAAAGATAATTCTTCTCATTACAGAACTGCTCCGACCTGCCGATAGCTACATCAGCACCCAATGAGGTGCGGCATTGATAAGTCTATCGACAAGGAGTCGGCATGAGTATGTCTTTGAGTTTTACCTCTGCGGTCAGCCCTGCGGCGATTCAGCCCCCGGCAACGCGCTCGTTGCCAGAGCGTTTGGATCCTTCCCAGCCTACTGAACCCTCGGCATCAAAGGCCCCCGCGGCCACGCTTTCCCAGAATAGCCTGAATGCCCAGAACCTGCTGAACACGCTGGTCAGCGATTTGTCGGCAGCAGCGCCGGCGGCGGCGAATCAGGGTGTGACACGCGGTCAGCAGCCACAGAAGGGGGACTATACGCTGGCGTTACTGGCTAAAGACGTTTACAGCACCGGCAGTCAGGGCGTCGAAGGATTCAATCGGTTGAGTGCCGATGCTTTGCTGGGGGTTGGCATTGATCCTGCCAGTCTGCAAGATGCAGCGTCGGGTTTTCAGGCCGGGATTTACAGTGATAATCAGCAGTATGTGTTGGCCTTCGCCGGCACCAATGATATGCGCGACTGGTTGAGCAACGTGCGCCAGGCGACCGGCTATGACGATGTGCAGTACAATCAGGCGGTATCCCTTGCGAAAAGCGCCAAGGCAGCCTTTGGTGATGCGCTGGTGATCACCGGTCATTCGCTTGGCGGCGGTCTGGCGGCTACGGCAGCGCTGGCAACGGGCACGGTGGCGGTGACTTTTAACGCTGCGGGGGTTTCCGACTATACGTTGAATCGTATGGGGATCGATCCGGCAGCGGCGAAGCAGGATGCACAAGCCGGTGGTATCCGCCGTTACAGCGAGCAATACGACATGCTGACCGGCACGCAGGAATCCACTTCGCTGATCCCGGATGCCATTGGGCATAAAATCACGCTGGCCAATAACGACACCCTGAGCGGCATTGACGACTGGCGCCCTAGCAAACACCTGGATCGCAGCCTGACTGCTCATGGGATTGATAAGGTGATCGGCTCGATGGCGGAGCAAAAGCCATGGGAGATGAAGGCCAATGCCTGAACGGCGGCGCCTATGGCAGACGTTAATGGTCGCCACGCTGGCGGTAATCGCGATCGCCGGTTTGCTGATGATGGCTAAGGAACAACAGATGAATCAGGAAATTTCTCCGTTTAACGGGCGCAGCAATCTGGCACTGGCTCAGGCAGTGGCGCGTGGTGATAGCAACGGGATTGCCGAACAGGCAACTGAGGCGCGCCTGCATGAACAGGGGGACCGTCAGGTTACTTTGCTGCAATGGGCCATACTGTCGCAGCAAACGCAAAGCCTAAGCTCGCTGCTGGCGTTGGGGGCCGATGCGACCACTCCGGGCCTGGATGGCAATAGCGCGTTGCATACCGCCGCTGCGGTGCAGGACCCGCAGTATCTGCGATTGCTGTTGGCACACGGAGTGCCGCTGAATCCGCGCAATGCGGTGACCGGTGCTACGCCGCTGGCCGCGGCAGTCTTGGCGGGGCGTGAGGAGCAAGTACGGCTGCTGTTGGTGTCCGGTGCCGATGTCACCCTTATCGATCGGCTGGGGGATACGCCTTTGCACCTGGCGGCAAAAATCAATGCGCCGCAGTTGGCGCTGATGCTGTTGCAGGCGGGGGCGGACGCCAAAGCGCGCAATCAGCAAGGCGTGGCCTTCCAGTTCTATTTATCGCAGACGCCGACGGCATTGCAGAATGAAGAAATGCGCGATCGCTATCGTCAACTGAACGCCTGGCTGAAAGCCCATCAACAGGCGGCGCAATACGGACAGCAGTAACGGGGCATAAAAAAACCGCCTGCGGAAAAGGAGGCGGTTTTTTTTCACTGCGGCGGTATTACTTCGCGCCGCTGCCCTCAGGCTTGGCCTTTGGCTGGCGGCGTTTGCCTACGTTTTTCGCATCGCGATGACGTACTTTCACCTTGGCTTTTTCTTTGTTCTTTTCTTTGTCTGACGCGCGTTTGGCCAGTACCTTCTTCGAAGGCTTGCCGTTGCTCTTTTCGCTTGGCACTTTGGTTGATGGACGCAGCTCATCGATCACGCGTGCTTTCAGCGGCTCGTTCAGATAACGGCCCACTTTGCCCAGCAGCAGGTGGTCGTGTGCTTCAACCAACGAAATTGCGGTGCCCTTACGCCCGGCACGACCGGTACGGCCGATACGGTGCAGATAGGTATCTGCGGTGCGCGGCATGTCGAAGTTGAACACGTGGGTGATATCCAGGATATCCAGACCACGGGCGGCAACGTCGGTTGCGACCAGCACGTTCACACGGCCGTCCATCATACGTTTTACCGCTTCGTTGCGCTTGGCCTGCACCATTTCGCCTTCGAGGTAACAGGTGTTGATGCCTGCCTCGCGCAGCCAGCCGGCCAGCTCATGCACACGCTCACGTTTGCGCACGAAGATAACGGATTTCTGCACGTCCGGTTGCTGCAGCAAGTGCACCAACAGGGCGGTTTTATGCTGTACGTCGTCGGCGCGATAGTACCATTGCAGGATCTTTTTACGTTCGCGGCGTGACGGATCGGCTTCGACCTCTACCGGTTCTTTCAGAATGCGTTCGGCGAATTCGCGGATGGCATCGCCTTCCAGCGTCGCGGAGAACAGCAGGGTCTGGTTACGCCAGCGGGTCTCGGCGGAAATGGTTTCGATGTCCTGCGCGAAGCCCATGTCGAGCATGCGGTCGGCTTCATCGAGGATCAGCGTCTCTACTGCGCGGCAGTCGAAGTTTTCTTCTTTAATATACTGCAGCAGGCGGCCGGTGGTCGCGACCACCACGTCCTGGTTTTCACTGAAGACTTCCGCGTGGTTCATATAGGCTACGCCGCCGGTGATGGTGGCGATATCCAGCGAAGTATGAGCAGCCAGTTCACGAGCCTGATCGGCTACCTGCATCGCCAGCTCGCGCGTCGGAGTCAGGATCAGTACGCGCGGTGGGCCGGACTTCTTACGTGGGAAGTCGAGCAGATGTTGCAATACCGGCAGCAAAAATGCCGCGGTCTTGCCGGTGCCGGTTGGCGCCGAACCCAATACGTCGCGCCCATCCATCGCAGGCGGGATCGCCTCGGCTTGAATGGCGGTTGGGCGTTCGTAGCCTTTATCGCGCAGGGCGTTTATCAGGCGTTCATCGAGTTCGAGTTCGGAAAAATTGGTTACTGTCATGGTCTACCTCTACTTGGGGCGCCGATTATAGACGGGTTGGCCGCGTTCTTCACCTATTTAAGCGGAAAGCATCTCTTTTCCCAAAAATCAGATTGCCTTATGCTACGCCAGTTTTGTCTTCAGGTGGTTATTGTGAGTACTCAATCGAAAGCAAATTTCACCCCGCGTCGCGGTGGTTTTACCTTTAAGCAGTTTTTTGTTGCTCACGATCGCTGTGCAATGAAGGTGGGCACCGATGGCGTGCTGCTCGGCGCATGGGCGCCCTTGGCGCAGGCGCAACGCGTGCTGGATATCGGCAGCGGTAGCGGACTGATCGCGCTGATGTTGGCACAGCGTTCAGCCGAGTCCGTGCTGATTGACGCCGTGGAGCTGGACGAGGCTGCCGCCGCGCAGGCGCGTGACAACGCTCAGGAATCGCCTTGGCCTGAGCGTATCCGGGTGCATGCGCAGGACATTCATCATTATGCCCAGCACCATGCCGGCCAATACGACCTGATCGTCAGCAACCCGCCATATTTTGAGCCGGCTGTCGCCTGCCGGGACCAGGCTCGTCACAACGCGCGTTATACTGAAACGCTTACCCACGACGCCTTGCTGGAAAGCGCGGAACGGTTGATTGCCCCACAGGGGACTTTTTGCGTAGTGCTGCCGCATGATATTGGTGAGGCCTTTGAAAGTAATGCACAACGCCATGGATGGCATACTGCGCAACGGCTGAACGTCAGCGATCGCGCCGATACGCCGTTACATCGCGTGCTGCTGGCCCTGACCCGTCAACCGACGGAAGAAAAAGCGGCGCAAAGCCTGGCGATCAAGCTGGCTGATGGCAGTTACACCGAGGCGTTCCGCCGTTTGATTACCGATTTCTACTTGTTCTATTGAAATGAAAAGGGCGCCACAGTGGGCGCCCTTGCGGTGTCGCTGCTAGGGTTGCAGTATGGTCGGCAGCGCTTCCGGCAGCATATCGGGGTAGTCCAGCGTAAAGTGCAACCCACGACTTTCCTTACGCGCCATGGCGCTGCGTACGATCAATTCCGCCACCTGCACCAGATTTCGCAGCTCCAGCAAATTGTTGGAGATACGGAAGTTGGCGTAGTACTCATCAATTTCCGCCTGCAGCGTATTGATGCGGCGCAGTGCACGCTCCAACCGTTTGGTGGTGCGCACAATACCCACGTAGTCCCACATAAATAGCCGCAACTCATGCCAGTTGTGCTGAATGACCACTCGTTCATCCGCGTCATCCACCCGGCTCTCATCCCATTGCGGCAGCTGTTTCGCCAACTTGATAAACGGCAGACGCATCTTGATGTCTTCTGCTGCTGACCAGCCGTAAACCAAACACTCCAGCAGCGAGTTGGACGCCATGCGGTTGGCGCCATGCAGGCCGGTATAGCTGACTTCGCCAATGGCATACAGCCCATCCAGATCGGTACGGCCATGCTGATCGACCATTACGCCGCCGCAGGTGTAGTGCGCGGCGGGTACGATAGGGATAGGTTGCGTAGTCAGATCGAAACCCAGCGTCAGCAGTTTTTCATGGATCATTGGGAAATGCTGAGTAATGAATTCAGCCGGTTTATGGCTGATATCCAGATACATGCAGTCCGCACCCAGGCGCTTCATTTCGTGGTCGATGGCGCGGGCAACGACATCGCGTGGTGCCAGTTCGCCTCGTGGGTCAAAATCGGGCATAAAGCGGCTGCCGTCCGGGCGCTTCAGATAAGCCCCTTCACCGCGCAAGGCTTCGGTCAGCAGGAAGTTACGTGCCTGCGGGTGGAACAGGCAGGTCGGGTGAAACTGGTTAAATTCGAGGTTGGCGACCCGGCATCCTGCGCGCCAGGCCATGGCGATGCCATCTCCGGAAGAGATATCCGGGTTGGTGGTGTATTGATACACCTTGGCTGCACCGCCGGTTGCCAGCACCACCGTTTTGGCACGATAGGTTTCTACCTGCTCCAGTTCGCGGTTCCAGACGTAGGCGCCGACGACTCTGCGGGTGCCCGGCAGGCCAATTTTGTTGGAGGTGATCAGATCGACCGCATTGCGGCGTTCCATCACGCAAATATTGGGGTGGGCGCTTGCTTTCCCTACCAGTGTGGTCTCTACTTCTTTACCTGTAGCATCAGCGGCATGCAGGATACGGCGGTGGCTGTGCCCCCCCTCCCGCGTCAGGTGGTAATGCTCTTCGCCCTGAGCGTTGACTTCGGTGTCGAACAAGACCCCTTGGTCAATCAACCACTGCACGCAGTGGCGGGCATTGCCAGCGATAAACTCAACGGCGTCTCTGTCACACAGGCCGGCTCCGGCAATTAAAGTGTCATCAACGTGTGAGGCAATACTGTCCGTTTCATCGAAAACCGCGGCGATCCCGCCTTGGGCATAGAATGTGGCGCCTTCGTTGAGCGGCCCCTTGCTGAGTACGGTAACCTTGCAATGCTGCGCCAGGCGCAACGCCAGTGACAAGCCCGCAGCACCGCTGCCGACGATCAGTACATCGCTAACATGTTCAGATGATGGTTGCATAACGTATGATGTGTGCAGAAGAAGAGTGAAATTCATGTTAGCCTAATTGTCCGGGCAAAAGCCACGGATGGGTGACATCAACATAAAAAACAATGGCAATACGGAACTTCGCGTTCTGTATGAACTCCAAGCGAGTGCTTGCTCAGGAAAATAATGTATGGCTGGCAGTACAATTTTACGCGTGGAGACGGATTTGGGGAGAGTTTACCTCGGATGAGCGAGCAGTTAACGGATCAAGTTCTGGTTGAGCGGGTCCAAAAGGGCGATCAGAAATCGTTTAACTTACTGGTAATTCGTTACCAGCATAAAGTTGCGAGTCTGGTTTCCCGGTATGTACCGCAGGGCGATGTGCCGGATGTGGTGCAGGAGTCGTTTATTAAAGCCTATCGCGCACTGGAATCATTCCGTGGGGATAGCGCTTTCTATACCTGGTTGTATCGAATCGCCGTGAACACGGCAAAGAATTATTTGGTTGCCCAGGGACGTCGTCCGCCATCCAGCGATGTGGATGCCAACGACGCAGAAAATTACGAAAGTGCGGGTGCACTGAAAGAAATTTCGAACCCTGAGAACTTAATGTTGTCAGAAGAGCTGAGACAGATAGTTTTCCGTACCATTGAGTCTCTCCCTGAGGATCTTCGCATGGCGATTACCCTGCGGGAGCTGGATGGTCTAAGCTACGAAGAGATAGCTGCCATCATGGATTGCCCGGTCGGAACCGTACGTTCGCGTATTTTCCGCGCCAGGGAGGCTATCGATAATAAAGTTCAACCGCTGATTCAACGTTAGCAATGGCGGACACAGGAAGGGTACTTAGGCATGCAGAAAGAAAAGCTTTCCGCTCTGATGGATGGAGAATCGCTCGACAGCGAGCTACTGAGTTCATTGTCTAAAGACAGGGCGCTTCAACAAAGCTGGCAGAGCTATCACCTGATACGTGACACACTACGGGGTGATATCGGGCAAGTCATGCATTTCGATATCGCAGATCGTGTTGCTGCTGCACTTGAGAAAGAACCCGCACGTCTGGTTCCTTCTGCCGTGCCTGAGTCTCAGCCGCAACCACATACCTGGCAAAAAATGCCGTTCTGGGACAAAGTTCGTCCTTGGGCCAGCCAGATCACACAGATTGGCATGGCGGCCTGCGTGTCGTTAGCGGTGATTGTCGGCGTACAGCAGTACAATCAGCCAGCTGCCCAATCGGGTGCTGCAGAATCACCTGCATTCACCACATTGCCAATCATGGGGCAGGCGTCACCGGTTAGCCTTGGTGTGCCGGCAGACAGTTTCTCTACCGGCAGCGGACAACAGCAGCAGGTGCAGGAACAGCGCAAACGCATTAACGCTATGCTGCAAGATTATGAGTTGCAACGTCGTTTGCATTCTGATCAGCTGCAGCTTGAGCAAAGCACACCACAGCAGGCTGCTGTTCAGGTTCCCGGAACTCAGTCTTTAGGAATGCAACAGCAGTAATGAAGCAAATTTGGTTCTCCGTCTGTCTATTGACGGGCAGCCTGCTCTACTCAAGCATCGCCCCGGCGCAGCCCACTGCGTCCGGGGCGTTGTTGCAACAGATGAGCAGTGCCAGCCGTTCGCTCAATTATGAACTCGCCTATATCAGCATCAGCAAGCAGGGGATTGAATCGCTGCGTTATCGTCATGCGGTGATCGATCAATTGCCTCTCGGTCAACTGCTGCATATGGATGGTCCACGTCGTGAAGTGTTACAGCGCGGCGGCGGGATCAGCTATTTCGAACCCGGTTTGGAACCCTTTACGCTGTCCGGCGATCATATCGTCGATGCGTTGCCGGCGATTGTTTATGCCGATTTCAGCCGCCTGGCGAAATATTACGATTTCATCTCCGTTGGCAGCACTCGTATTTCCGATCGTCCCTGCGAAGTGATCCGCGTGGTTGCGCGTGATGGCTCGCGCTATAGCTATATAGTCTGGATGGACGAAGATACCAAGCTGCCACTGCGGGTGGATCTGATCGATCGCGACGGCGAAACGCTGGAGCAATATCGGGTGATTTCGTTCGTGGTCGGGCCGCAAGTGCAGGGCGTGATGGAAGGGCTGATCAAAGCTAACCTGCCACCATTGCTGTCGCTGCCTGCGGTAGATAAAATCAAGCTGAGCTGGAGCACGGGCTGGTTACCGGCTGGGGTGGACGAGGTGGCGCGTAATCGCCGTAAACTGCCGAATGTGACAGAGCCGGTAGAGTCACGGCTTTACAGCGATGGTTTATTCAGCTTCTCGGTCAATATCAGCCCTGCGGGCAGCGGTGCGGGCCAGCAGTATTATCGTCAGGGTCGACGCACGATTCAAACCGAAGTGCGTAACGGTAATGAGATTACCATTGTTGGCGAATTGCCGCCGGCAACGGCCAAACGTATTGCAGACAGTATTTCCTTCAAGGTATCACCACAATGATGAAAGAGTGGGCCACGGTCGTTTCGTGGCAACAGGGCGTAGCGCTGTTGCGTTGTGAACCTAAAGCCGGATGCGGCAGCTGCACTGCTCGCTCTGGATGCGGTGCGCGCGCGTTAAACGAATTGGTGCCGGAAATCGAACACCAACTGCAGGTGCGCATTGAGCAGCCGCTCGAGCCGGGTCAACGCGTCGAAGTAGGCATTGCAGAAGGCAGCTTGCTGCGTTCAGCGATGCTGGTTTATCTGACGCCGCTGGTGGGAATGATGCTGGGTGGCAGCCTGTTGCAATACTGGCTGGGTACTGACGCTTCTGCCGCGCTCGGTGCATTGCTTGGCGGTGGCCTGGCTTTTATTCTGGCGCGTGGTCTGGCTCATCGTCTCGGCGAGCAAGCCAATTACCAACCTGTCGTTTTGCAAATTGGTTTACCGCCTGGGGCCATGCGCCTGCAGACGGAAAACGAACCTCTGCGTTAAAACTGCTGCCGCATCACCGCCGGTTATGGTAGGCGGGGATGCGGCTGTAGATCATATGCTCTAACAGTGCGACAAACAGGTCTGCGCTGAGCAGCGAAAAATACCCTATCGTAAACAACGCATTCCCCTGGTTATCCAGCAGTCGAATGGTGCCACGTCGTGGATTATTCTCGAGTTCACGGATCTGTTCAATCGGGATTGATCCTTGTGCCGTGATAAGCGCCGTTGCGCTCAACTGTAGCGTTTGAACCTGTTTTCCTTGTCGGTTTCCGGGCAATAAATGATTTAGCCAACGAGCTCCGCAGCTGAGATAGTGAAACGACAGCACTTCCCCCTGATACAACGCATTCAGCGCCAGCGGCCCACGTTGCTGGATCTGCTGATTAATAATGGTATCAGCCAGCCGCCAGGAGTGAGACAGGTTGCTGAACACCGGGTACCAAGGGTGTTCAGCCGAGGCACGAAATGCCATTACGTCGAATAGCCCGCCAAACAGTCGCCCGCCGCGAAAACGATAAATATCCCCAATTTTTTCAAAGGGGATAAAGCGTTCTTTGTGACTATGTTGGTTAATCACCCTAACGCCATGTTCGTACAGACGGTAAGTCACCGCTGGCCGCAGATAGTGGCGTAGCGCCAGAAGAATACAGCCGAGTACAATAGTGGCTGCGCCGGTTTGCAGTAGGGTCAGTATTGCATTTTCATCCATATTGCTCAGCAGCGGCAGCAACAGCAGCGCCGCACCAATGGTTAACAGCAGCGCCGCTGCCGTCAGAATGCCCCAATTGACCTTAGAAAAATCGTGCCGGCTCAGCATTTGCCCTTTATCGATCATTTTGCACCTTCCAATCAATACGTAGAGATATGCTGGTGAACCCCGGTGGGCATGCCGATGTAGTGCCCTGAATTATGTTTTGTCACGGTGTTCACCTCCATTTCTATAGAAGCTACCGGGAGGCGTATATGGGGTTTTTCCTAAAGCCGGAGGGGTAGACTGCAATTCTAAGATATTGATCCAGATATTATTTAATCAATAACTCGGAGAGGGTTTATTGCGTTATTGGCGGTTATGTATTACTGCCGGATCCCGCCGATGGCGGAGAAAGAAATGCAGAGGGCAACGGCTGTTGCAACGCGGTGTTGTGAGCACGCTGAGTTTTGTTAACATCAGCTTTCATAACCCGGGGCGCTCTGTAACATTAAAGTGCACATAATAGAATGCCTTCACTGCACCGATCGCTAGGTTTTCAGTGTTGTGACATGTAGAATGCAGCGATTCAGGCGCAAGACGGCCGAACCCATTCACTGTCGCTTTAGGTCCATGCGGGTTTCTATAGGCGAGTAATTCAGAAATACCAAGGCAGAAAAACTTTTATAATGAAGCATATACGAAATTTCTCCATTATTGCCCACATTGACCACGGTAAGTCGACGCTGTCCGACCGCATCATTCAAATTTGCGGTGGCTTGACCGAACGTGAAATGGCCGCGCAGGTGCTCGATTCTATGGATCTGGAGCGCGAGCGCGGTATTACCATCAAAGCGCAGAGCGTCACGCTGGATTATAAGGCGCAGGACGGTCAAACCTATCAGCTCAACTTTATCGACACCCCAGGGCACGTTGACTTCTCTTACGAAGTTTCGCGCTCACTGGCCGCCTGTGAGGGCGCGCTGCTGGTGGTCGATGCCGGGCAGGGCGTAGAAGCTCAGACTCTGGCTAACTGTTACACCGCGCTGGATATGGATCTGGAAGTGGTGCCGGTACTGAACAAAATTGACTTGCCGGCTGCCGATCCTGACCGCGCCGCGCAGGAAATTGAAGATATCGTTGGCATCGACGCGACCGACGCGGTGCGTTGTTCCGCCAAAACCGGTGTTGGCGTGCCGGAAGTGCTCGAACGCCTGGTGCGCGATATCCCGGGGCCGCAAGGCGATCCGGATGCGCCACTGCAGGCCCTGATCATCGACTCCTGGTTCGATAACTACCTGGGCGTAGTTTCCCTGGTGCGCGTTAAAAACGGCACCATGCGCAAGGGCGACAAGATTAAAGTCATGAGCACCGGCCAAACCTACAACGCCGATCGTCTGGGTATCTTCACGCCGAAGCGTGTCGATCGCGACGTGTTGAACTGTGGCGAAGTAGGCTGGTTGGTCTGCGCAATCAAAGACATCCTCGGTGCGCCGGTGGGCGATACCCTGACGTTGGCGCGCCAGCCGGCGGACAAAGCCTTGCCGGGCTTCAAAAAAGTGAAGCCGCAGGTTTATGCGGGCCTGTTCCCGATCAGCTCCGACGATTATGAATCCTTCCGCGATGCGTTGGGCAAGCTGAGCCTGAACGACGCCTCCCTGTTCTATGAGCCAGAGAGCTCCACCGCGCTGGGCTTCGGCTTCCGTTGTGGCTTCCTCGGCCTGCTGCACATGGAGATCATCCAGGAACGTCTGGAACGTGAATACGATCTGGAGCTGATCACCACCGCACCGACGGTAGTGTATGAAGTGGAAACAACCAGCAAAGAGACGATTTACGTTGATAGCCCGTCCAAGCTGCCGCCACTGAACAATATCGAAGAGTTGCGTGAGCCGATCGCCGAATGTCACATGCTGATGCCGCAGGAATTCTTGGGTAACGTCATCACGCTGTGTATCGAAAAACGCGGCGTGCAAACCAACATGGTTTATCACGGCAATCAGGTTGCGCTGACTTACGAAATCCCGATGGCGGAAGTGGTACTCGACTTCTTTGACCGTCTGAAGTCTACGTCACGCGGTTATGCGTCGCTGGATTACAACTTCAAACGCTTCCAGACCTCTGACATGGTGCGTGTTGACGTGCTGATCAACAACGAGCGTGTGGATGCGCTGGCGCTGATTACCCACCGCGACAATGCGCAATACCGTGGCCGCGAGCTGGTGGAGAAGATGAAAGAGCTGATCCCGCGTCAGCAGTTCGACATCGCCATTCAGGCGGCGATCGGCACCCATATCATCGCGCGCTCCACGGTGAAACAGCTGCGTAAAAACGTTCTGGCAAAATGCTACGGCGGCGACGTTAGCCGTAAGAAGAAGCTGTTGCAGAAACAGAAAGACGGTAAGAAACGTATGAAGCAGGTCGGTAACGTAGAGTTGCCGCAAGAAGCGTTCCTGGCCATTCTGCACGTTGGCAAAGACAGTAAGTAAGAGCGATAAGTTCGCGTAACTAGGGAGTTTGCATGGCGAATATGTTTGCCCTGATCCTGGCGCTGGCAACGTTGGCAACCGGGATCATTTGGGCCTTTGAGCGCTTTAGATGGGCGCCTGCCCGCCGCGCCAAGATTGCGGCGGTCAATGCACAAACTGCGGGCGCCGTGGACGATAAAACGCTGGCGAAAGTGGCAAAGCAGCCGGGTTGGATTGAAACTGGCGCGTCGGTGTTCCCGGTGTTGCTGCTGGTCTTTGTGGTGCGTTCGTTTATTTACGAACCTTTCCAGATTCCGTCCGGTTCGATGATGCCGACGTTGTTGATTGGCGATTTTATTCTGGTGGAGAAATATGCCTACGGCATTAAAGATCCTATTACCCAGACCACGCTAATTGAAACCGGTCATCCGAAACGCGGTGATATTGCGGTATTTAAATATCCGTTGGATCCGAAACTGGATTATATCAAACGCGTAGTCGGCTTGCCTGGCGACCGTGTAAGTTACGATCCGGTCAATAAGCGCGTAACCGTTCAGCCATCCTGTAATAGCGGTCAGTCATGCGATACCGCGTTAGCGGTGACTTACAACGATGCGCAGCCAAGCGACTTTGTTCAATTGTTCAGCCGCAGCGGTATGGGCGAAGCCAGCAATGGCTTTTACCAGATCCCACTGAGCGACAACGTGCCGCAGGGCGGTATCCGTCTGCGTGAACGCCAGGAGACGCTGGGCTCGGTTTCTCACCATATTCTGACCGTGCCAGGCACGCAGGATCAGGTGGGCGCTTACTACCAGCAGCCGGGTAAACAGTTGGCGGAATGGGTTGTGCCAGCGGGTCATTACTTCATGATGGGTGATAACCGCGACAACAGCGCCGACAGCCGTTACTGGGGCTTCGTACCGGAGAAAAATCTGGTGGGTAAAGCCACGGCTATCTGGATGAGTTTTGAAAAGCAGGAAGGCGAATGGCCTACCGGCGTAAGATTTAGCCGCATCGGTGGAATTCATTAATCAGGCGTCTATAAACGCAGCATTATATTTCCACTCGTTGTAGAATACCGGCTCGAGCGATAAAAAGTTGGCTCCCTGTTGGGAGCCACTGCAAACGAAACAGCTTTGGATTGGCTTTCGGCGAAGCAGGCCTGTTCCGTATGCTGCAAGTTTTTGACGCATTCTTGATCTATTGGTAACTCATGAACCCCATCGTAATAAATAGGCTACAGCGGAAGCTGGGCTACACTTTTCAACAGCAGGAGCTCTTGCTGCAAGCGTTAACTCACCGTAGCGCCAGCAGTAAACACAATGAACGTCTTGAGTTTCTGGGTGACTCTATTCTTAGTTTTGTCATCGCCAATGCGCTCTATCATCGTTTTCCTCGCGTAGACGAGGGTGATATGAGCCGCATGCGTGCCACGCTGGTGCGCGGCAATACGCTGGCGGAGATGGGGCGCGAGTTCGATCTGGGCGAGTGTCTTCGCCTCGGGCCGGGTGAGTTGAAAAGTGGTGGATTCCGCCGCGAATCAATCCTGGCGGATACGGTGGAAGCTTTAATTGGCGGCGTGTTCCTGGATAGCGATATTCAAACTGTTGAACGACTGATTTTGGACTGGTATCGCAGCCGGTTGGACGAAATCAGCCCCGGTGATAAGCAGAAAGACCCCAAAACCCGTTTACAGGAGTTTTTGCAAGGTCGTCATCTGCCGTTACCTTCTTATCTGGTGGTGCAGGTTCGCGGTGAGGCGCACGATCAGGAGTTTACTATCCACTGTCAGGTGAGTGGTTTGAGCGAGCCCGTAATGGGTACCGGCTCAAGCCGTCGTAAAGCCGAGCAGGCGGCAGCGGAACAAGCGCTGAAAAATCTGGAGCTTGAATGAGCGAAGTAAAACAATACTGTGGTTTTATTGCGATAGTCGGTCGTCCCAACGTGGGCAAATCCACGTTGCTGAACCAACTGCTGGGGCAAAAAGTCTCCATCACCTCGCGTAAACCGCAGACGACCCGTCACCGTATTATGGGTATCGACACCGATGGCGCCTATCAGGCGATCTACGTCGACACCCCGGGTCTGCACATCGAAGAAAAGCGCGCCATCAACCGTTTGATGAACCGCGCCGCCAGCAGCTCAATCGGCGACGTCGAGCTGGTGATCTTCGTAGTTGAAGGTACTAACTGGACCGCCGACGATGAAATGGTGGTCAACAAATTGCGCAGCCTGAAATGCCCGGTTGTGCTGGCGATCAACAAGGTCGACAACGTCACCGACAAGTCCAAGCTGTTGCCGCACATTGCGTTCCTCAGCCAACAGATGAACTTCCTCGATGTGGTGCCAATCTCTGCGGAGAAAGGTATGAATGTTGATACCATTGCCGCTATCGCGCGCAAGGTATTGCCGGAAGCGGAACACCACTTCCCGGACGATTACATCACCGACCGTTCCCAGCGCTTTATGGCGTCGGAAATCATCCGTGAAAAGCTGATGCGTTTCCTGGGTGAAGAGTTGCCTTACTCGGTGACGGTTGAGATCGAACAGTTTGTGCCGAACGAGCGCGGTGGTTACAACGTGCACGGTCTGATCCTGGTTGAGCGCGAAGGCCAGAAGAAAATGGTCATCGGCAACAAAGGTGCGAAGATCAAAACCATCGGTATTGAAGCCCGTCAGGACATGGAACAGATGTTTGAAACCAAAGTGCATCTGGAACTGTGGGTGAAAGTGAAATCGGGCTGGGCGGACGACGAACGTGCGTTGCGTAGCCTGGGCTATACCGACGATCTGAAATAACCTCTCCAATGGACGGCTGGGAGCGCGCTTTCGTCCTGCATGGACGACCGTACAGTGAAACCAGCCTGATGCTGGATATGTTTACGGAAGGTCATGGACGGGTGCGCTTGCTGGCAAAAGGCGCGCGCAGCCGTCGTTCTAATCTGAAGGGTTGTCTGCAGCCCTTTACCCCTCTGTTAGTCCGCTGGGGCGGTCGTGGCGAAGTCAAAACGCTGCGTAACGCCGAAGCGGTGTCCCTAGGTTTACCTCTCAGCGGCATGATGCTGTACAGCGGCCTCTACGTGAATGAGCTGCTGTCACGGGTGCTGGAGCAAGAAGCCAACTACTCGGTATTGTTCTTCGACTATCTGCAATGTTTGCAGGCGCTGGCGGCAGAAGACGTTTCGCCGGAGCAGGCACTGCGCCAGTTCGAATTGGCCTTGCTGAATCACCTGGGTTACGGCTTGGACTTCCTGCACTGCGCCGGCAGTGGTCTGCCGGTCGATGATGGCATGACCTACCGCTACCGTGAGGAAAAAGGCTTTATCGCCAGTCTGGTGGTGGATCACTACAGCTTTACCGGCCGCGAATTACGCGCGCTGGCGGAGCGTCAGTTCCCTGATGTGCAAACTTTGCGTGCCGCCAAGCGCTTTACCCGCATGGCGCTAAAACCCTACCTGGGCGGTAAGCCGCTCAAGAGCCGCGAGCTGTTCCGTCAGTTTGTCCGTAAACAGCCGGATACGCCGGTCGACGACGCCTGACCTTTTCTCCTTTTGCGCTACTGCACCCGCGTGTAAACTACCGCCACTGAAAATCGTTTTTTAGAGGGTTGTCATGGCTGATTTGCTGCTGGGCGTCAATATCGATCACATCGCCACGTTACGTAACGCGCGCGGAACCCAATATCCGGATCCGGTTCAGGCGGCATTTATTGCCGAGCAAGCAGGGGCTGACGGGATCACGGTGCACCTGCGCGAAGACCGTCGTCATATCACCGATCGCGACGTTCGCATTTTGCGCCAGACCATCCAGACGCGCATGAATCTGGAAATGGCCGTGACCGATGAAATGGTGGATATCGCCGTTGAGCTGAAACCGCACTTTTGCTGTCTGGTACCGGAAAAGCGCGAAGAAGTGACGACCGAAGGTGGGCTGGACGTTGCCGGGCAGCAGGACAAAATGGCCATCGCCGTTGAACGCTTGGCGCAGGCCGGTATTCTGGTTTCGCTGTTTATCGATCCCGATCATCGCCAAATTGATGCAGCGGTCGCGGTGGGTGCCCCTTACATTGAAATTCATACCGGCGCCTATGCGGAAGCTGAAGGCGAACTGGCGGTCAAAGCCGAGCTGCATCGTATCGCCGTAGCCGCCACCTACGCCGCAGAGAAAGGCCTGAAGGTTAACGCTGGCCACGGCCTGACTTACCATAACGTTCAGCCGATCGCGGCCCTGCCGGAAATGCATGAGCTGAATATCGGTCATGCGATTATCGGCCAGGCGGTCATGTGCGGCCTGCCGGCGGCGGTGACGGATATGAAACTGCTGATGCGTGAAGCGCGCCGCTAATGGCCGTGCTGGGGCTGGGCACCGATATCGTTGAAATGGCGCGCATCGAAGCGGTCGTAGAGCGCAGCGGCGATCGCCTGGCGCGTCGCGTACTGAGCGATGCCGAATGGGAAGTGTATCAGCAGCATCAGCAGCCGGTGCGCTTTCTTGCCAAGCGTTTTGCAGTGAAAGAAGCTGCCGCCAAGGCCTTCGGCACCGGGATACGAAACGGATTGGCGTTCAATCAGTTTGAAGTGTTCAACGACGGTCTCGGCAAGCCGAATATCCGCTTGCATGCTCGCGCCGCCGAGCTGGCGCAGCAAATGGGGGTGACCTCCATTCACGTTTCGCTGGCAGATGAACGCCGTTATGCTTGCGCGACGGTGATTATCGAAGGGTAAGCCGGCGATCGGCCATGAAAAAAAGGGCGCCTGTTGGCGCCCTTGTCGATCTGAATTTCTGTGTCACAGCCGATCGGCATGATGCAGCACCACAAATTTGTCCCACAGCTGTTCGTTGGTTTCGCGGTGCTCTGGATTGACGATAATGGTGTTGTCGATCGGGCACACCTGCTGGCAGGTTGGGATATCGTAATGACCGACGCATTCGGTACAGCGATCGGTATCGATCTGGTAGATATCATCGCCCATCGAAATGGCCTGATTTGGGCATTCCGGTTCGCACATGTCGCAGTTGATGCACCGCTTTGTAATTAGTAATGCCATATCAATCACTTACGCTTTTATTCTATTCAAATCATGCAGTTATCTGCATTTCCTATTGCGCACGATTCCGCACTATATGTATATTTATACAGTGTTTCAAACATTGAAAAACCATGTTCAGCAACACAGAATGGCAACACATGCCCTTTTTAGCCTCCAGATAAAACCTCATGTGTGAGCTTCATGCTGGTGGCCTCTGATACAAGGAAATATCAATGCCGCGCACTGTAACACAGAAGCAGGATAACCCCAATAATGATGAGTTCTTAGCCGCATCAGCCCGTTGGGAAGACTGCAAGCCGCCCTACGCAAGCTCACACATAAGGGTCTGTGTTGCTGCTGCCAAAATCATTTTGGCGCAGGTCGGACAGGCCCGGCGTTCAAAGTACGAAAAGGACAGCTACCTCCGCATAGATTTTAGCAAAGCAGGCAAGGTAACGTTCTATGCTGAATTCCCTAAAAAGATGGGTTTGAAGGGTAAAAAGTTAGGGGAGTGGCCAGAATTAGCTATTCAGATTGCCAGGGAAAAGGCGAAGGATATTGCGGATAATGGCTTGAAGGCTGAGTCAGTTCAGATGGCCATCAAAGAATATGAAGGGGATTTACAGGCGAAGGTTGAGCGTCAAAAGCTGGGTCAGGATAGTTATAAAACTTACTGCACCAGGACAAAGCAGATCGCCGCCGCATTTGGTGAGCGTGAAGTTTTCAGCGATATAACGTACAACAGGCTGCTTGAGGTTCTCGACCTCTGGATTGAAACAAAGTCCAATAACCAGGCGCTGGAGTTGTCGGCAGAACTTCGGCGTTTCTGGAAGTTCGGTGCGCCTCGTTACTGCAATGGCCGTAACGTTGCCGCAAGCCTACCAAGTGATTATATCTCGTCGCGAGTCCAGAAGCCGACACCGACCCGCCTATACACCGATATTGAGTCGATCGCAGGCTTATGGCTAAACATAGCTGCAGCCACATCTGTGCACCAAAAAAACGCTATGCGGTATATGATTTTAACGGGAGTTCGTCCGATTAATGTTGGCAATTTGCGATGGAGTTTTGTTAACGAAGAGGCTGGTGAGATTATCTACCCAGCAGGGGTGATTGGTATGAGGGGGGCGATGAAAACGCAGAAGGAATTCCGCCTCCCAATTACGTCTGGTATCAGACAAATTCTTGAAGAGCAGAAGAAATGGAGGGACTCGGTAGAGGGGTGTAATAAGGAATATGTTTTCCTTCAGCCGCGTGACCCGGCGAAGCCTTTCGCCAAACGCTCTCTGGACAAGCTTATAAAAACGTACAGCCCAGAGAACGCGGTGAAGGGTGTTAGGCATGATGGCACTGTGAAGGGAAAGGAAGGTGCATTTAATACAATGTGCCGTAAATTCCTCAAGAGCAATATCATTGCTGCGATGCGTTACAAGGGACATTCTCGTAGAGACTCGAAAGAAATTAGCATTCTTTGCATGCATCACTCTGATAAGGAATCAGACCCGATGGGGGAGTTTTATGATTTCTCAGATGAGATTTTAAACGAAGAAATGGCATTAAAGCGACTGGCCTTTGAAGCCCATGAGACCAGCATACTTGCGCAAGTATCACTATTAAGGCGTAAAAGTTAATATTTTTCAGTACAAAATTTTATTGGCATAGTTAAGGAACAGGACTAAAATTAATCCTTTAGGCAGCTCTAAGCCAGAGTTAGACGTTATTATGGTTTCGTTAGATTAAAGTTTCAGAGGTTGGTAAAAATTCCTCTGGTTGATTAAAGGAATGTTTCTGTTATGAAAATGCTTTTTAATGTAAAAGGGAAAATGGTACCGCGTCAATCCTTGAAGTACAAAAGTAAAGATGATCAACTAGAAGTAATGCGAAGTTGGTTTTTAGAAAACTACGAAAATCCAGTGCATTCTTGTCCTTATAATGGCCGTGAAGGTGGATATGCTTACATTTATGGTGGCCCCTTTAATGCTCGAGAAGAGCTGGAAATGATATTTGAAGGGCACGTAAAAGATAATTATATTGAGGAATTGTCAGACGAATTGCAAGATGAGTGTCATGACTGGTCAGGTAACTCTAATAATATGGATGATTGGTACGACGATGACCTGTATAGTGCAGTAACCTCTTCAGAGGAACCAATGGTTAAGTTTGAGGAAAACATTCATATAATAAGATCATTGGTTAGTGGTATATACAAAGAAGATCAAAAAAGACACTTACTTAATATCTTATTTACCAACGTTATAACTGCTCTAGAGACACTTTATGTTGAATTGTTCATAAAATCATTAGATAAAAACCAGTCTTATATATTGGATTTAATAGAAAAAGGTAAGTCGGAGTTCAAATGGAGTAAAGATACTTTATCTTTGCCGTTTAAAAGTGAATCCATTGAGCAACTAAGGATGGAGTTAATAAAATCAATTAAAGAAAACTTGATTAGTGCAAGCTGGCACAATATAGATCAGGTTATAAAGCGTTACAAGGCTGCATTTAACATCCAAACGAGAAATGACTGGCCGACGCAAGAGATTGAAGCCGCAACACTCCTTCGTAATCACTTAGTACATCGAGGTGGCAAGGACAAAGACGGAAATTCAGTAAATGTTACAGAACAAAAATTAGAAGAATTGCTAGATTATGCAACGTCACTTGCCAATAAACTTTACGAAAGCTTAAACAATGCTTTACCGGATGTAGAGAGTGAGTTTTGAGTAAAAAGGCGTTTAGTAGAACCTAGATCCATCATGAGTACATAGGCGATTCATGGATGTTTCTTCTTCTGATATATTGTCCGCCATCTTACAAATCAGACCAACTATTCAGATCTGGTTAAATGCAGTTAATAAGCGCTTCTGCATTTAGCAATAAAGTCTAAAACGTTTTGGCGCTCATACCGGACTACTTTATGCGTAAACCGAATTGGTGCCAAAATTTTTCGGTGGCGATGAGTAATATTCCATGCCCTCAACGTTTTTGTAGTAACCCCTCCAATCAATTTACAAACCTCTTCAGGGGTTAGTAAATCCAGCTCAGCACCTTCACTTTTTTTACTCATGTAATATCCCTTATTTTTAATCTTGCTGGTGAGCTAAAAACAAACACTGATAAATTGCGGAAACATACTTAGCTTGGTGAATTGCGTCGGATATAGCATTGTGGCGTTCGCCGTCAAACGGCATATCACGTTTAGGGTCAAAACCAACTTCACGTCCAAGCTCAACTATAGTACGTACGTCTCTGTCGTTGAACCATTCCCACGGAAGAGGAACGCATTCACGCTGGTAGGACTCACGCAAGATCACGTTATCGAAAACGGCCCCATTACCCCATACGCGCAGGCCACGAGGATTGGCGACATTGGCCCGGATGAACTTATTCAAGTCATACAATGCAGACAGCAACGACGGTGCACCGTCAACGTAGATAGCCGCACGGGCTTCACTGCTTTGTTTCATCCACCAAATGATGGTATCGGCGTCAGGTGCCGCTTTACCGGCCATAGAGCTTTGCAAGTCAACGGGGGTATAGAACAATTCACCTAGTTCGCCGGTGCGTGGCGCAAAGAATACGGCCCCGATGGCTACGATAGGAGCGATGGGCTTCTTACCCATGGTTTCCAGGTCAAGCATTAAATGTTGCATGCACAATCCTATTGAAGTAACTTGTGTTAAAACTGGTTTAGACAGACTAATAATATATTTAGTGGAATTTATGATAAATAAAGAAATATCTATAGCCTCTATTTTTTTGGTGATCTTATACATCGGTGGGTATATATTTAGTCTGGGTTATGCAGAGTATTATGGGTATCCTTCTGAAGTTATATCAATTGATGTTAGTTTTCTTTTGAGAACAAGTTTTCAGTTCTTTGTTGTTATTATTTCATTTGCAGCAATTCTAAATGCAAAGATAGACTATAAGCGAATAGATAAATGGAAAGTGGTTTGTTTTTACGTTCTTGTTTTTATTGTCGTTTTGTTGCCGTTTGTGATTTTTCATAATTCACCTTATTTATTTAAATATGGACGTAAAAAATACTTACTGATGGCACTGGTTCTTACGATTTTGGTTTTTTATTTATTTTTCTCTTTGAGTTCTTTTGTGGATAATAAATTATCATTTACGGGGGTGTATCACGCTATTTTTACTGTAACCGCTTTGGTTTTTGCGTTTTACTGTTCTGGCTGGATATCAGCAAACAACTCAAATGGTATGTTTAAATTAGGTGGTGATAAGGTTCTTCTTGCTAGCTATGGAGATACATATGTTTGGGGGAAGTGTTTAAAAGAGAACTCTGAATATTCAATTACGAAACAGGATGAACCTATGGTTTTGAAAAAAGTTAGCAAAATTGAGTCAGAACAATTGAAGATCTGTTTCAGAAGATCTATGAGTGACGATTTATAATTAAATGAAATTATTATAAATTATCACTTAATGATAGACGGTTTTTACGCTAGCTATTTACTTGGTGGCCGATAAGAAGGGGTTTATCCAGGATTTTAGCTTCTCAATGACTGGCGGTTATATATTGATCTCTGAGTTGTAATCATTGTGGGTAAGCAACTGCAAATTCTGGCTGTCATCTTTTGAAAGTAACCGCCAACGCTTATTAACCTGGAAGGTGAAGTATTTTTTACCACGGTTTTTTCTGGGGAATATTTGACAGGCACTGAACTGGTTTAATATTTCCAGTGCCTTGGCGGTTATCCACGAAGGCGCGTTGTTCAAATTGACGCTCATTGCTGGTGGGCTTCATTGCGATAATCACTGATTATCTGCATCACCTCGTCTTTGCTGCCTTTGGAAAGCATAAGCATGTCGCTATCACCATTAACAATGGGAACGGCGTCAAAGAGCAGCTCTAGCATCCTGCGGGCTTTTTTTGCGCTGAATTGCGGCTGGGCGATACTCTTAGTTACTTTCGTCTTACCAGCGTCCTCTGCCTTTTTCATTAATCTAGCGGCTTCTTTGTCAGCATAGACGCCGTGCTCTCGGTTGATGCTGATTGCCAGGGCGTAATTCATTGAACCGGTGCGAACCAGGCTTTTAACGTATGGGGTGCATTCCTGCAATTGAAGGTGCTGGAGAATGTCAGACTCAGATCGCTTAACTTTTTTGGCGATCTCTGCGTTGGTCCAGCCCTGATTCACAAGCCGCTGGTAAGCTGCGCCACGTTCGATTGGGGAAAGTGCCAGCCCTTGTGAACTGGTGACCATGAAGGCGATTTTATCCGCCTCAGTACCGACGAAATCCTTACATTCAAGGCGCAGCACTTCATGACCGGCGGCAGACGCTAGTAACGCACCGTGGTAGCGGTGGTGACCGTCGATCACTTTCACACCCTGTTCTGTTATTTCAACAGCGAGAGGAGGAATAAACTCACCGGCAATAAATGCGTCTCTAAACTCTTCCACGTGCACCTGGTTTAATTCGCGAACGTTATAGCCTTCTTCTGCATAAATTTCATTTAGAGGCACCAGGAAGGTTTTGCGTGTGGAAATATCAGAGCCAATACTTTCACGCGCTGCATAGCGCTGACTTAAAGTTGCCATATTTATCGTTCCATTCTGAGGGGGGAAAATGCTTCACTATGCGCCACACACAGCGGCGCATAAGGCTTCACTTTATTAGGATTTAATCAGGGTTAAATGCGGCCTTCGAAAAGAGGCACGTCCGGCAGTTGGTTTTGCAGGTCGACCAGAATTTCGTTGTACGCATGCTCAATGATTTTTTTCGGGTCGATCAGCTCATACCAGAGAGCCAGCTTCCCTTCGCGGAGACGGTAGCGAATGCGAGCATCAATCTGATATGGCGTACCGTTATGGAATGGTGAAATGGCCAGAGCGATTCTTTCCGGCAGTTGCGTATTGCCGCTGCCAGTTTTTTCGTTACTGAAAGCCATTTGATAGGTGCCATCATTCAGACGAGTGACCGCTTTAAATTCAGATGTGCGTGTTTCCTGGAAGGCCAGCACCATTTCTAAAAGTGCGTTGCCTGATGTGAGGTTTGAATCAGAGGCTGGCGCAATACAGTTAATATACTGCTCAATAAATTCTGCAAACGTCACCTGATCCATTTTTTCAGCGTCAAAACGAGAAAACGCCTTCCACTCATCGGACAGTGGGCAGTCATACGTTACGACGTGCGTATTTTTGAAAGGAGTTTTTCCGTCCAAGTGATAATCCAATACTGCACAAAAACGTGTTTTTTCAGTATCTGCGAAGATAACACTGCGCTCGTCTTTGAAACGGGAAACATAACCGATCAGAGAAGAAGGCGAGATAACGGTTACGGCCTGTTTAACTTGTGTTTCATCAACGATAAAGTCTTTCAGGGATTTTACCGAGTGACTGTCCGGCACGATAGCATACGGAATATCAGTCTTAATTAAGCTGTTTGCTACTGCCAATTCGGCAATCTGCTTAACTGTTTCATTATTGTTGTTGGTAATGTCCATTAAATATCCTTTCCAGTTATGGGTGGTTTCGAGGGTTAGTTGTTTTGCGCTAATTTAATAGGCGCAGCGGCAGGCTTGGTATCAATCACTTTCAAATCCATCTGCACTTGCGATGGATCATCACGCATTAAGTCGCCATCAGCGGTTGAGAACATAATGGTGTCGGCCCGATCAAGTTCAGGAATTGACTTCTTGACGTTGGGGGTGATCTTCATTGTGTTTTCGTCGCGAGTGTTCAACATTTGACAATTAAGCGTCAGAGTAATAGCGCCTTTCTTGCCAGTTTCGCGGACTTGTTTAATTACCTCGGCGAGCGCTTCGGTAAGTTCGGCGTCGAGTGCGCCACGGTTGATATAAGCCAGTTGTTGGCTAAATGGGGTGCTTTTATTTTCTGACATGATATTTCTCCTCGTCACATACAGAGAAGAACTCAGGCTGGGTGACGCCCTCCACGGTTAGTAGATGCCTAAGTTCTTTTCTCTATGAAAAAGGGCGACCAGCCTATGAACATTATCTTCACCTCTCATGGGTTGAAGTTCGGCCTGGTCGCCAAAGACTACACACAGCAAAGCTATTAGAGCGGGTGGCCTTTCTGGCAGAGGATTTTGCGCAGGCGGGCGAAGAAGGTGAGGCGAACGGCCTGCACGGATGGAGCGACGCGCATAACGTCTACAACGATTGTGTTAGCATTGTGGTTGATCATGTTGAATCTCCGTTCTACTGGTCAGGCCCCGGCAAAGATTGGCGTCTGCAGCCGGGGCTATTTAATTCAGAAGTACCAGCGGGCGTAACAGTTGAGCATGCTGGTACCATTGCAATGGCCGAATTCCTTGATTGCTCTCCGGCGCTGAGTGCGTATTTCCCGCCGAGCCCTGCGGCGGCAGCGCTTGGTTAAGGTAATTTTCATGGGGTGTCCTGCTGGTTGTCCGTGGGAGCAGTGTGGTCTTACGCTTCACCGTCTCAGGCGGCAGTGGTATCTTGGTAGTTCTCACACAGCCAAGAAGGGAATACACATGACAGTAATCAGTGAAGATTTTTACCATCTCGTCTTACAAAAAGTTGGTAAAGTACGTGGTGTAACTTTAAGCGGGGCTATACAGCAGCCTGATTACAACCAAGTTCAAAATAGAGCTGCACTTATATTTAGTCTTGAGTGTGTCTTAGAGGGGCATCGGAATCAGTTTGCAACTCTAGGAAACCCATTAAAGGGCAAGGCTGCTTTGGAACATTTGATACTTAAAAAATACAAATGGCCGCTTAGTGAAATAAGAAGTCTGTCACTTCAAGATGCAATCTTTCTACTTCAAGAGGAGTTAGCGTCCGATGCCCTGCCGGATTCAGCTAGACAAATGATCACTCTTTTTGGTGCGCATCGAGCAAAGCAACTATATCCAGATATTCTTGAAGAAGAATGGGACCCTAACTTGATTGACGAACTTCCAGAGTCGCCTCGCTGGTAAGCTCTTCGATTTGGTTGTCTAGTTCAGCAAGCGCTTGCTTACGGATTTCACGCTCTGCAAGCGCTGTTTGTAATCTTCGTGCGGCGCTAACCTTGTTTTTCATCCATTCCAAAATTGCCTCGTTAGTCATCCCATCAGCAAAAATTTTTGGCTCTCTCTGATCCATTTCTTGCTCCTTTGTCAGTTTTACAGTGGTCTTATGCCTACCGCCCCGCATTGGCAGCGGCAGGGTAAATCCACTCTTCATTTTTAGGCTGATTGATGCGTTAACCGGTCGCCAGCCGGACCTACGTGATGCTTTATGCCTCTTTTCCCTCACTACGTCGCCGGGGGAACGGTCGTCCCGTTCATTCACTACATGATGCGGCCCTCCAGTTGTCTGCCTGTTCACATGCTGGGTCAGGCTCCCTTGCTTATGTCCCAAATCTTTCTCCTTAAAGAACGAAACAGGTCGGTCCCTCTCGGGGTCTGTGGGTGATTACGTCGCTCACCTGATGCGTGTTCCTGTTGGCTTCCTGCCATTCCCGTAACGTTTGTGGCGGTGGTTTGCTGGTGGCGTTGCGGTGTTGATGGGAGTTAATTTATCTCAAAGATAAATAATGGTAAATACCAAAATGATAAATAAATAGTGAGCTGGAAGGGATTTCAGATTAACTTTTTGATATTCAATGATAAATTAATTTATCAATTTTTGACATGGACGAAAAAAAACCAGCTAAAAGCTGGCATTTTTGATGTGGAGGATGGGGGGAGGGGGACGCTTTAGCCTAAGCGGGAATATTCCATAAGCCATTTGCCAACGATAAAACCCTCTATGCGGAACTGATCTTCATTGCTACGATCAATTTCCCATTTTTCATAAGAGGTGTTGTCGCTGATAACTACCAGCTTATCTTTGACCATCTGAAGTCTCTTGATATGAGATGCAGCGCCGTACGTAAACGCATAAATCCCATCACTTTTGAAAGAATGGACCGTAACATCGATAACTACCAGTTCACCTGGCGATATAGTCCCTTTCATACTGTCACCTGATGCAGTTGATATCTTCAATGACTCTGCAGGCCTGCCGCCAAACATCCTCTTTGCGTATTCAGGATCAATCTCAATGGACTGAACTATATCAGGATAATCATTATTCATATGGCCGACCCCACAACTATGTTCCGAATCCAACAGCTCTATCCTGTATGGATGATCAGTATAATTGTTTCCGACAGTATTTAAGCTGTAATTATTAGTCGGGGAGGGTACCTGCCCTGATTCTTTGTTGTGTGGTGCCTCTGTAACATCATGCGGCACGTCAAGCCACCCATGACGTAATGACAAACTCTTCTCTATTCTACGCGCAACGATATCACCGACATTGCGTGCCGGTGTTCTGCTTGTTAGCTGGCTTAGCTGTGCTGGTGGCAATCCTGCCATCTCTGCAAACTCGGCCTTCGTTTTACCTGCCTGAACGTAGCTGTCCATCAGGTCGCGCAAGTTATTGCGGCGTATGTCTTTAGTTTCCATTCCTAGATGTTCCCATCTATTAGCAAAATGATAAATATGCGCAATGATAAATTCGTCTTGCATAAAATTTATCACAAAGATAAACTCACTTTATCTTTAACCACGAAGGTAAATTTTAATGAGCAACGATTTACTCCGCTGGAGGCAGTCAGCTTCAAAAGCCGACTGGAAAAGTCTTGCTCAGCTCTCTCGAACCTCTACCGGGTACCTGGACCAGATCGCTTATAGCAATCGACGTGCCTCTCCCGATATGGCCGAGAGAATTGAGAAGGCTACCCGTAAGTTTTCAGGCATTGAGCCTGTTTCAAAAGAAGTTTTGGTGTTTGCAATTCTGAAAGAGAAAGCCGCCTAACACCTGATGTATCGAAGTATGGCCTAAAGGTCTGCACGATGTAACCACAGCCCGAGGAATACAACTGTGTCACAGCAAAAAGCGCCGGATTGGCAGGCAGAGAAACAGCCTGAATGGGTGATCAGTGCCGCCCGTAAAATTATCACTGGTCTGCCTGGCGGTTATGCAGAGGCAGCTAATTGGCTTGGAGTTACTGAGGACGCGCTGTTTAACCGTCTTCGCCCAAACAGCAATCAAATTTTTCCGATTGGCTGGTTCATGGTGTTGCAGCGTGCTGGTGGAAATACCCACTTTGCCGACGCCGTATCCCGTCAATCGCACAGCGTGAACGTACCTCTGCCTAAGGTGGAAGACGTCGACCGCGACGATATCAACAGCAAGCTGATGGAAGCTATCGAGTACATCGGCAAGCACTCCGAATTAGTCCGCAAATTCACTGAAGACGGCGAGATTGACGACGTTGAACGTCAGGCGCTGGACGAGAACACTCACCGCCTGATGGCAACGTTCCAGGAGCACGTCATCTTGCTTTACAGCGTGTTCTGCCCCGCAGAGGAACCTAAACCCGTGAGGTAAGCATATGCAGTCTGCAACGTTTGTTCGAACCGTCATGCCCACGGTGTTTTGCCGTGAGGATGCCGTATGGATTCAAGAACAGCTTGGCATGTTACCGCCTGCGCAACGTGGAAAGATTGCGCTTGCATACGCGGAGGCTTACCAGGCCGCGTTTGTCCTAGCCGAGATTTCATACCAGCAGGACAACGCAGGCCGCAGGGCAGCGAATACACGGCTCAGGACATTCGTCGAACGGTATTCACGGGCAGGCCAGGGATTAACTACCACGCCACCGCTGGTGGGGCAGAACGGAAAAGCGGCATGAAAATTTTTAACGGTTTTTTTTTAAACGGGGGAGAGGGGAAGGGTAAGAGGGGGGAAAGGGGGGTGATCGGGTTGGGGTGTGGGGGCAGGAACAGGCTTTACCAGAGGGAAGATCTTTAAGGGATCGAGTTGTTAAAAAGCGCCAAACGGAAATTTAGACGGCTAGACGATAAAACGAGGAATGAAACGATGATGCTTACTATCCAGCCACGCGAAAAACAGATTGTTGCACTGAATATGCTGCGCTCGGCATGGAAGCAACACGGCTCATTCATGATGTATGCGCCGGTAGGGTTCGGCAAAACGGCAATCGCTGCGCTTATCGCCAGCGGGTTCATCAGCCGCAACATGCGCATAATGTTTGTGGCCCCGTACACCGTCCTGCTTGACCAAACAGCTAACCGCTTCATTGAGTACGGCTTGCCTGCTGAAGAGATTGGCTATATCTGGCGTGACCACCCGGCCTATGACCCGAGCCGCCTTATTCAAATTGCCTCTGCCGATACGCTTATCCGTCGTGACTTCCCGGAAAACATCGATCTGCTGATCATTGATGAAGCCCACCTGAAGCGCAAAAAGATTCTGGAAATCATCAACCACCTGACGAGCAACACCGACGTGAAGGTTATCGGCCTGTCCGGTACACCGTTCTCCGCCTGGCTTGGGACGTATTACCAGAAGCTGATCAAACCGACCACGATGAAAGAGCTGATCGCAATTGGCGCACTCAGCAAATACGAATTTTACGCCCCTTCACACCCTGACATGAGCGATGTGAAAACGTCGGTACAAGCAGGTTATGGCAGGGACTACAACGAAACGCAATCCGGCGAGGTCATGAGTGACCCGACGTTGGTGGGCGATATCGTCAAAAACTGGCTGGAGAATGGCGAAGACCGCCCGACGATCTGTTTCTGCGTCAACGTGGCCCACGCCAATTACGTGACCGTTGAATTCAGCCGGGCGGGTGTAATGGTTGAGGTTATGACGGCATCAACACCCCATGAAGAACGCCAACTGACGCTCAGCCGCTTTGAACAGGGCATCACTAAGATCATCATCAACGTTGGGGTGCTGGTGGCTGGCTTTGACAGTGACGTCCGCTGCATCATTTTTGCCCGCCCGACTAAATCAGAAATCCGGTGGATACAGATTCTGGGCCGTGGCCTTCGCCCTGCGCCTGGGAAAGATCACTGCATCATCTTCGACCACACCGGCACTGTCCATCAGATGGGCTATCCCGACGATATCGAATATGACTACCTGCCTGCCACCTCTGACGGGATGGAAGATGCCCCGGCCCGTGTGGTTAAAACCGAACAGCCAGAGCGCCTGCCGAAAGAATGCACCCAATGTCATTACGTGAAGCCGGTCGGCATTTACATCTGCCCGAAATGTGGATTCAAGCCTATCGCCGGTGAAGACATCGACACCGACAAGACACGCAGCCTCAAGAAAGTTAAGCAAGCCAAGGAAGTGGTCACCACAGCGGTGAAACAAGCCTGGTGGAGTCAAATTCTCTATTACCAACGCACCCGTAGCGCCCAGGGCAAGCCTGTAAGCGACGGCTGGTGCTCGCACGTCTACCGCAAAAAATTCGACACATGGCCAAACGGGCTGCACAGAACGCCAATGGCTATTACGCCGGTGGTGAGCAACTTCATTAAATCAACACAGATTGCCTACGCAAAATCTAAGCAGGGGAAAGCCGCATGAATACCAAACAGGCAGCTATCGGCCACTGGCCGAAAATACTCGAATTTTACGGCTTACCTCCAGTAACAGGGAAAAATCATTTTAAAGGGGAGTGCCCGTTATGTGGGCGTAAGGGCAAGTTCCGTTGTGACGACAAAAACGGTACCGGCTCATACATTTGTTCATGTGGTGCCGGTGACGGCTGGGCGCTGCTGACCGGAGCCACCGGGAAGGACTTCAAAACACTGGCGTCAGAGGTCGATACTCTGGTGGGCCGGACTTATTCACCCGAAGAGAACTATCAGGCTGGTGGGCCTTCTTCTGGCATAGCTTCCCAACGCCAGCGCGTAAGCTGCAAATTTGCGGGATTAAAAGGGTTGCGCGGTACCGGCGCAGACCAGTACCTGAAACAGCGGGGCATCACCAGCCTGCCGATCGAGAACGTGCGTTTTTGTGAACGTCAACGCGCAGCCGGTGGCGAGTACCAGTCTATTTATGCGTTGGCAACGGACGACAAAGGCGAACTGTGTTACCTGCACCGCACTCTGTTGGACGGTGACCAGAAAGCCACTGTTGCTGGCGCACCGAAGAAAATGATGAAGCTGCAAGAGGATAGTTACCTTGAACATGCCGCATCAGTGGCCATTCGCATGTTTCCGCCGTCCGCCACGCTGGGCATCGCCGAAGGTATAGAGACCGCGCTGTCTTGTCACCAAATCACCCAGTGCAACACCTGGGCGACTCTGAACGCCACATTCATGAAGAAATTCCGCGTACCCCGTGGAGTACAGCGCCTGATTATCTTCGCCGACGCTGATGCGTCTGCTACTGGCCATGCTGCTGCCTTTGAATGTGCCCGCGCCAATCTGCTGGCAAAAAACGATCTCCAACAAGTCTCAGTCCGCTGGCCTAAATCCGGCGACTTCAACGATCTGCTGCTTAACGGCTCAGAGGTCTACGAGTGGATATTCCACCGTGAGGGAAAAAATGAAAAAGCCAACTAAGCCCAAGCAGTACAAGGATAAGGTCTGCGCTCAGTGTGGAACGACATTCACGCCGGAGAAGTACCTGCAGAAAGTCTGCGGCCCGTTCTGCGCTATGGCATACCAGCGTGACGCACGTAAGCGCCTGGCTGAAAGGGAACGCAAAGCCAAATTGAAGATTCGCAAGCTGGCCGTTAAGCCGTTGCAGTACTTCATCAACCTGGCACAAACCGAATTTAACGCCTACATCCGTGAACGTGACGCTGACCTGCCTTGCATCAGTTGTGGACGCTATCACGAAGGCCAGTATCACGCCGGGCATTACCGCACAGTGGGGAGCAATCGAGAGCTGCGCTTTGATGAAGATAATTGCCATAAGCAGTGCTCTGTCTGTAACAACTTCAAATCAGCGAACCTGAGCGAATACCGGCCTAACCTGATAGCCAAGATAGGTCAGGTGAGATTTGACCGGCTGATAGGCCCACCGCCGAAAGCAGACAAGTTAACCCGCAGTGACTACGAACGTATCCGCGATACATATAAAGCCAAGCGCAAAGCATTGAAGCAGGAGAGAGCAGCATGATGTGTGATATGTACGAACTTCTATCCCGTTGGGGGGTCTGGGCTCGCCAAGATAGCGGCATTGGTTACTCACCTATTGCTGCTGGATTTAAAGGATTGTTGCCACCAACGTCTACTGGGAAACAGTCTTGCTGCGATGATGACGGCTTAATGATTGATGGCTGCGTAGCTAGATTAAAGAAGTACAAACCCGATGAGTATGATCTGGTTGTCTTGCATCATATCTACGGTGTATCGCTGCGTAAGATAGCTAAAAGCCGCAAATGTTCGGATGGTACAGTCAGAAAAGAAATGCAAACCGCAGAAGGATTTATAGGAGGGTGCTTGGCTGTATTAAACGTAACTCTTCAAATTAATTAGCTAACAATAGGTCGAGCACTGCTCGGCCTTAGCGGACACTCTGATTCAGCATTTTTTTAATATTCTCTCTAATTAAAATCAATGAGTTAAGCATGAAGCATATAGTTAATATCGCAAGCCATATGCAAACTATGGATGCCGGTGAAAAGTTAGCCAAACCGATAGTAAATTGGCTCACGGCTGTAATTATTGATAACCATATCGATGCATTTAAAAAACATGAGAGTCTATCTAAAGGTTTGAAAAGTTGGGATTCATTTATTTCTGATACTTCGATACCGTTCGATTGGGCAAATATGTTTTTATATGATTCGGTTGAAAATAGCTTGTCTTTCAGATTGACGATTACAAATGTATGCAAAGATAACAGAAATGAACCTACAGATATAAAACCAGAAAACAAGTATCCGCGTAAATTTTTTTGATAAAAATCATAAAAATCCCCACCTACACTAGGATCGTCATTATAGATAATGAATGTGGTTAAAATAAAAAGAATAGATATGATAATAAGCACAGCGAACTGTGCTTTCATTGATGTAGATATATGATAATTAATTAAATTCATTTTTGTTCTTACCATTTAATATTTGTTCTTTTATTATAGCTATGATTCCGTTTGTTGTGAAGTTTTCATTGGATAGTCCATCAACTTTATTAGCCATCTCATCAAAATCATAATTATCAAAAAACGTTGGGCATTTGAAAAAATCAACTATTTTCTCGTTGTTATTATAATCTGTAGCAACCACTTTCCCTTTGGTTATAGAGTTTCCCATTCCCTTTAAAACCCCATTTACTGTCCTTGCAATTGGAGATGTCTTTTTTCTTTCAGTTGGATCTATATTAAATGTAATGTCGGTATTTTTTGTATATGCTTCTGTAGCCACCATTTCTGCTTGATTGAAAGCAATGTTGCTGAACCTAAATGTTGCTGATTTTATTTCTTTAAAGTCAGCTAAAATCTTTTCTAAATTGCTTTTATTTAGAATTACTGAAAAATTTAGCCTTTCAGAATATTTTTTATTTATTATTTTTATTTTCTTGTTGTCAGGTTTTTCTCCGAGAGCTTTAATTTCTTTTTCTTGAAGGTTTCTAATGTATTCATTAGAGGATGTTTGTAGGTGAGAGAACAGCATATTAAGCGAGCATGAGCCATGGTAATAAAGGTACAAGCCTTTTAATGTGTCTTTTTTCAAACAGAAAAAATTGAAATGAACTAATTTTTCATCACCCTTCAAGTCTTCAACCTTTACTACAAAATTCCCATTTTTGACTGTCGATTTGCAGTTTTTCTTTTGGTTTTTGAATGTTAGCACTAACCCTGTATAAAAGTCCTTGTCATTGGAAATGAGAAGCTTTCTCACATAGTCCGTTCGTTTAATTTCATTGCTGGAACACTTTATTAGATGACTAATTATATCCGATGTGTTTATGTTTTTATTCAAGTTGTCAATGGAAAAGCCAATGCTTTTAATATTCATTTAATTTAATCCAAATAATATACATGCGTGATAATTTAAGTTTGATAGTATGCGGGGCTTTAAGGAAACTTGTAACCTAGCCATCTAATAAGAATACGGAAAATTTTGTTTTTTTTCACTAACGCGTACGCAAAAAGAGTTGTAATCTGCTAAGAGTGGTTACTACGTCACATAGCTTATCATCGAAACATCGCCAGCAATGGCGGTTTTTTGGCATGAGTGCATTAATGTTTGTGGAATGGGCGGCGAATAGAGTGCGGTAACACCCTATTCACCAGTTTGCTCATGTCAATGGTCACAAGCGAACCTTTGCCCGTGCTGCGAACAGCAGGACGAGCCTATCAAACAAGGGCGCTTATGATATCCAGCACAAGTCTTGTCAACGCTGACACACTCGAATACATCAAAACCCTGCCTGATGACTGCATCGACCTGATTGCCACTGACCCGCCTTATTTCCGGGTGAAGTCTTGCGACTGGGATAACCAATGGAAAACCGAGGCTGAATATTTAGCCTGGCTGGATTCGTTGCTGGTGGAATTTTGGCGGGTGCTCAAGCCGAACGGCAGTCTATATATGTTTTGCGGTAGCCGTTTGGCCTCTGATACTGAGCTGCTGGTTCGCCAGCGCTTCGACGTACTGAGCCATATCGTTTGGGCGAAACCGTCAGGTGCATGGAGACGTCAGCATAAAGAAGGGTTACGCGTATTCTTCCCTTCTACCGAGCGGATCATTTTCGCCGGTCACTATGCTGGGCCTCTACAACCCAAGATTGACGGCTACGCTGTGAAGTGCGTAGAGCTGAAACAGAACGTATTCAAGCCGCTGATCGACTACTTCAAATCTGCCCGGCAGTCTCTTGGTGTCACTACGAAGGACATCAACGCGGCGACAGGTAAGCAGATGGCCAGCCATTGGTTTAGTGAGAGTCAGTGGCAGCTACCGAGCGAAGAGCAATATCACAAGCTTCAGGCACTATTTGACCGCATAGCCAATGAGAAGCATCGGGCTGGTGGGTTGAATCGCCCCCATCATGAGCTGGTAAGGGAATACAAAACTCTCAACCGCGAATATCTGGACTTGTGCCAAGAATATAAATCATTGCGGCGTACCTTCACGGTAACTGCTGCGGTGCCTTATACCGACGTCTGGACGTATTCGCCGGTGACTTTCTATGCCGGTAAACATCCATGCGAAAAGCCTGCTGAAATGATGGAGCACATCATTAGTGCCAGCAGTCGCCCAGGTGATGTCGTTGCTGACTTCTTCATGGGGTCTGGCTCAACGATTAAGGCGGCTATCAAGCTGGGCCGCATTGGGCTGGGGGTTGAGTTGGAACCAGACCGATTCGAACAAACACAGCGGGAAATATTCCCGAGTAACTAAGTCGCCCTGGCATTTGCCGGGGCTTTTTGTTTCCACCACCCGACGATCGGGCACAGCCCCGGCAGGGGGAGGTTATGAGAATGCCAAACAATCCGCATGGCTGGACGGAATTCAGTGAAATGTTTGCGAGCTGGTGGCGCGGTGATGTGCCGATTGGCGGCGTGATTATGGCTGTAGTGATGGCTGTACTGCGGATGGCTTACTCCGGCAGTGGTTGGAAAGAAACCATTTTTGAAGGGCTGATGTGTGGTGCCCTGGCACTAACGACGTATTCCGCACTGGATTATTTCGACGTGCCTAAAGCTCTCACTGTCGGCATCGGTGGTTTTATCGGGTTCGTAGGCGTGAAAAAACTCAGCTCATTCCTGTCTGGGTACGTAGGCAATCGCTTTGGTGGAGGTAATCAGGATGCGAACAAGTAACAAGGGCCGTAACTTTATAAAAGGGTTCGAGTCCCTTGAGCTGGTGGCTTATCCAGACCCCGGCACCGGCGGCAAGCCTTGGACTATTGGCTGGGGCCATACCAAGGGGGTTAAGCAGGGCGACCGCATCACACAAGAGCAGGCAGAGCAATTCCTTTCTGATGACTTGGCCGTGTTTGAGCTGACGGTAAGCAGCGCCATTAAGCGCCCTATGACACAGAACCAGTTCGACGCGATGGTTTCGCTGGCGTTCAACATTGGCGGACCAGCGTTTGCTGGCTCAACTCTGGTGAAGAAATTCAACGCTGGTGATGTTCAGGGGGCTGCTGACCAGTTCCCTCGCTGGAAATTTGGTAATGGCAAGGTAATGCCTGGTCTTGTGAAGCGCCGCGCGGGCGAACGTGAAGTGTTTTTGTCATGAGCACTGCATTCAGCTTGCGCACGATGGCGATCGGGTTGCTGCTGGTGGCTTTGATTGTCGTCAGCAGGTTGGCGTTTTACTTCCACGCAAACGCGGTTGAGGCTGGCGGGAGGATTAAACAGCTTCAAAGCGATAACAGCCTGCAGACGACCACCATTGCTACTCAGGCGTTTCAGTTCCACCGCGCTAACGAAATCAGCGCCGCCGCAAGCCAGTACGGCATCAACACAAACGCGGCCACCCAGGGGAAAGAAATTGAATACCGTACGATCCTCAAGAATCAGCCGACGTGTGATCTGGTTGTTCCCGCTGCTATTGCTGGTGGGCTGCTCGACTACACGCACCGTTTACGTTCCGGCGCAATGTCAGGTGATACCGCCAACACTTACACAGCCAGTGCTGGCACCACTGCCGCCAGCACGCTGACCTATTGCCAGGCGGTATTGTGGATTGACCCGTTGCTTGCTGCCATCGATAAGGCGAACAACCAACTGCTGGCTATTCGTCAGCTTGATGATGAAAGGAAGAAACCATGAGCAGATATTTCTATGAGCAACGCCGTCGCCGTCAGGAAGAAGAGCGCCGCCGTAGGGAAGAACAGAGTGCTGCTGGAACTGGCAGTGACCTACTGAACCCTCTCAACCCACTAAGCCCGGTATTCGTTGGTGCTGATTACAGTAATGATTACAGCACCAACAGTTCGGATAGTGGCTGCAACGATTCAGGCTCCTGCAGTTCTGATTAGCATTACAGATGGTATTCAATGAGTGCCATCGATAATGCTATAGATATTCCTTTAATCTTGAAAAACATAGGGGTAATCTTAAATCTCCGATTACATAAGGAGGTTTTATGTTGCAAGGTTATTTCAAGTCAACAGATAACAGAGTATCTGACGAACAACACAAAAGAATTATTGCGATGAATGCAGCGTTAGAAGTTGCAAAAGCTTCTGCGGCGGCTCAAACCGCTTGCATTAGAAGTGACAAGGTCGAAAATGATTTGAAGTACGCAGCCCAAGAGGTTGCGACATTAGCCGAAGCTATCCAGGCATATATGGATGCAGAATAAGTAAACCTATTAGATGGCTGTAGATGGCCAGCTAAGGTAACAGGACCCGCTGCGGCGGGTTTTTTATTGCCTGGTAGTTAGCGCTCTTTGCTTAGACCTTGCTGTTGGTTTTTCTATTGGAGGTACTCATGAGCAACAAGAAGCCGTATGGCAGCAAGTGGCAGGCTGAACGCTTGGTTTTCTTGCGTGCCAATCCTCTGTGTGTCATGTGTCAGCAGATGGGCCGTATTGAAGCGGCGACTGTGGTCGACCACATAGAGCCGCACCGAATGAAAGAAGCGAAGACGCCAGAGGAAATGAAGAAGGCCCAGCACCTATTCTGGAGCCGCAAGAACTGGCAAGGTCTCTGCAAACCTCACCATGACTCCACAAAGCAGCGTATGGAGAAGACAGGCAAGGTAATAGGGTGCACGCCCGATGGCCTGCCGCTTGACCCAGCGTCGCACTGGAGCCGCTGATAGCGGGTTTTGAACACGATGGGGAGGGGCGGGGTAAGAGTTCATCCCTCTCGCTTTTAAAGACCGCCGCTAGTCATTTGTGCGCACAACCGCGAAATGAAAAGTTTTTTTCTGGGAGGTTCCGATGGCAGGACGACGCCCGAAACCGACCCACCTAAAAGTGGTAACCGGCAATCCGGGCAAAAGAAAACTTAATGATAAAGAGCCGATGCCGGCACGCGAAATTCCTAGCCCTCCTGCGCATCTCACCGACTGGGGGAAAACAGCCTGGGGCCGAATGACCGTTCTTCTCGACGGCATGGGCGTTTTGACCGTTGCTGATACTTTTGCGCTTGAGCGCCTCTGCGATATTTATGCCGACATCCTCCAGTTGCGAAACACCATCACCGATGAGGGGCGCACCTATACAGTTCAAACCGAGGGTGGGTTTCTGATTAAGGCTAACCCTGCTGTCTCCATGTTGGCGGATGCAGATCGGCGCTTCAAAAGCTATTTGGTGGAATTCGGTCTGACGCCAGCGGCCAGGTCAAAGGTAAATGTAAATGGTGGAAAAAAAGAAACGGACCCGCTCGACGAATTCTTCGGCACCTGATCCGGCAACACAGTATGCCCTGGATGTCACCGAGGGCAGGACCCTCGCCGGTCCCGACATACGTAATGCCTGCCAGCGTCACCTTAATGATTTAGTTGAGGGAGAAAGCCGGGGGCTTCACTGGGATGTTGAAGCCGTTAGCCGCGTGATCGACTTCTTTGCCAAAGTGCTCAAGCTGAATGGTGGGGAGCATGAAGGGGCACCATTTATTCTTTTGCCCTGGCAGGCTTTCGTTGTCGGCTCCATTTTTGGATGGAAAAGGGCGAACGGCTCTCGCCGCTTTCGCACGGCGTATGTCGAGTCTGGCAAAGGGTCGGGCAAGTCGCCACTTTCAGCGGGGATTGGTCTGTATTGCCTGATGGCAGACAAGGAGCCTCGCGCCGAGGTCTATGCGGCAGCGACGAAAAAAGACCAAGCGATGATCTTGTTTCGCGACGCAGTGGCGATGGTTAATCAGTCGCCCGCATTGTCGCAGCGTATCGATCCTTCTGGCGGTGCAGGAAAAGAATGGAACCTGGCATTTCTGCAGACCGGCTCTTTCTTTCGGCCCATCAGTTCCGATGATGGTCAGTCTGGCCCGCGCCCCCACTGCGCACTGATTGACGAGGTGCATGAGCACAAAGATAACAAAGCCGTCGAGATGATGCGTGCCGGTACCAAAGGCCGGCGGCAGGCACTGATTTTCATGATCACGAACAGTGGTCACGATAAAACCAGCGTCTGTTACGAATATCACCAGTACGGCAAGCAGTTGGCCGCCGGCCAGAAAAAAAACGACGCCTTCTTCGCGTTTATCTGCTCGCTGGATGAGGGCGACGATCCGTTCAAGGATGAGTCATGTTGGGCAAAAGCTAACCCCTCCATGGGGCAGACCTTCCAGCCTGAGTATTTACGCGAGCAGGTGGAAGATGCGCGGGGCATGCCGTCCAAAGAGAGCCTGGTGCGGCGTCTTAACTTCTGCGAGTGGGTGGATGCTGAGAATCCGTGGATTGGCGGCGATGTTTGGATGGCCTGTGAAAAGACATTCGATATTGCCGAACTGCAGGGCCGTATGTGCTATGGCGGCCTGGATTTGTCCGGCAAGCGAGATTTAACCGCGCTATCACTGTATTTCCCAGAGATAAGAACGGCATTCGTTGAGTTCTGGACGCCGAAGGATACGTTACTCGACCGGGCCAGAAATGACCGTGTTCCTTATGACGCCTGGGTGCGTGAGGAATACGTTCACGCCCCCGTCGGCAGTGTTATCGATTATGGCGCAGTGTCAAAACGCATCGCCCAACTGGCGGCGCAGTTTGATATGCAGTCCATCGCATTTGACCGTTATCACATGGACTACTTAGAGCCGGAGCTGATAGATGAAGGGATCACCGTTCCTCTTGTGCCGCACGGGCAGGGATTCGGTAAATCCAAAGAGTCTGGGCTCTGGATGCCGCACTCTATCGAGTTGTTAGAAAAACTCATTATCGATAAGAAAATCACCATTCTGTTTAATCCCTGCCTTCGTTGGAATGCGGCCAACGCCGTGACCGAGTCCGATAAAAGTGAAAACCGGGTGTTCAGCAAGCGCCGCAGCAATGGGCGTATAGACGGTATTGTTGCGCTGGCAATGTCCGTGGGGGCAGCAGAAGACATACAGGAAGACGACAGCGATTTAGAAGGCTTTTTTGATGATCCGATCATAGTGGGTATCTGATGGACAAAAACAAACAACCGGGGCGCGTGAAAAGCGCCCTTTTAAATTGGCTTGGTGTCCCGATCAGTCTCACCACCGGGACATTTTGGCAAGAATGGTTTGGCACCAGTAGCAGCGGCAAGGTGGTCACTGCCGACAAGGCAATCCAGCTTTCCTCTGTCTGGGCCTGTATTCGCCTGCTCAGTGAGTCGATCTCCACGCTGCCGCTAAAAGTGTATATGCGTGAGGCGGATGGCTCCCGCAAGCTTGCTCAGGATCATCCTGCTTACCAGGTATTGTGCCGGCGGCCCAATCTGGAAATGACGCCATCGCGGTTCATGTTGCTGGTGGTGGCCAGCATTTGCTTGCGGGGTAATGCGTTCGTTGAAAAGAAAATGATAGGCCGCAAGCTGGTGGCGCTGGACCCGCTCTTGCCACAAAACATGGTGGTTAAACGCCTACCGACGGGCAAGCTTGAATATACGTATACCGAGAACGGAACCAAGCGAGTGATCCCTGTTGACCGTATGATGCATATCCGCGGCTTTGGCCTGGATGGCGTGTGCGGCATGATGCCTTTGAGTTCTGGACGCGATGTGTTCGGCGCTGCAATGGCCGTGGATGAAGCAGCAGCAAAGATTTTCGAAAACGGCCTTCAAAGCACCGGTTTTTTATCGTCAAAAACGGCATTGAACAAAGAGCAGCGAGAGCGTCTGCGTAAAAGCCTGCAATCGTTTATCGGCTCAAAAAATGCCGGTAAGTTGATGGTGCTGGAAAATGAGCTTTCCTACCAGAACGTGACGATGAATCCAGAGGCTGCACAGCTTCTGGAAAGTCGCGCTTTCAGTATCGAAGAGATTTGCCGCTGGTTTCGGGTGCCCCCGTTTATGGTGGGGCACGTCACGAAGCAGAGTAGTTGGGCGTCAAGCGTTGAGGGCATGAACCTGATATTCCTGACCAATACCTTGCGCCCACTGTTGGTGAACATCGAGCAGGAAATAGCTCGCTGCCTCCTGGATGGTGACGAGGATTACTTTGCTGAGTTCTCGGTTGAAGGCTTGCTGCGTGCTGATAGCGTCGGTCGCTCTGCGTATTACACCACCGCGCTGCAAAATGGTTGGATGAGCCGCAACGATGTCCGCAGGCTTGAAAATCTGCCGCCAATACCGGGTGGAGATATTTACACCGTGCAGCTTAACCTGACCCCACTGGAGGATTTGAAACAGAATAACCTCGGCGCTCAGGCCAGCAGCATTACCAAGCTGCATAACTACCTTTTCCCTGACATTCCTGAAGACCAATCACCGCTGAAAAAAGCGGCGTAGGAGCAACTCCCCCATGACAAAAAAACAACTTCCGGCAGCGCCGGCGGGGCGCCCCTGCGCGGGTGTCACCTGCGAACCTTTACCCTCAGCGCTTGATCGCTGGAATGGCGGTCTGAAAGCCGCAGCCTCTGACGATAATACGATTTCTGTATTTGACGTTATCGGGCAGGACTACTGGGGGGAAGGGGTTACGGCGAAGCGTATTGCAGGTGCGTTGCGGTCAATGAATGGTGCCGACGTCACCGTAAACATTAATTCGCCGGGCGGCGATATATTCGAAGGTCTGGCGATTTATAACCTGCTGCACGATTACCAGGGAAAGGTGACCGTAAAAGTGTTGGGTCTGGCTGCCAGTGCAGCATCAATCATTGCGATGGCCGGCGACGACATTCAGATCGGTCGCGGGGCCTTCCTGATGATCCACAACTGCTGGGTAGTGGCGATAGGTAACCGCCATGATTTTGCCGCCATGGTGGACTATCTGGAGCCTTTCGATAACGCGATGGCCGATATTTACGCGGCCCGCTCCGGTCTCGATAGTGATGCCATCAAGCAGATGATGGATAGCGAAACCTACATTGGTGGCAGTGATGCTATCGAGAAGGGATTGGCTGATGGCCTGCTTTCCTCCGATTCCGTCACCAGTGACGATGAGTCACCCGCAGCGGCTCTGCGCAAGCTGGATTCTTTACTGGCCAAGGCGAACACCCCACGGTCAGAACGCCGCAAACTTCTGAAAGCCCTTACGGGTAACACGCCGGGCGCTGTTACCGATCCAACTGGCACGCCGAGCGCTGCCGAAGCATCACCTGAAACCTTAGCCAAACTGGACGCCGCATTAAGTGGGCTGGTTTCGGCATGCCAATAATCTGGAGAAACTATGTCTGAAGTAAATGAAATCCTGAAAAAAGTCACCGCCTCTATCGAAGATGCGAGCAGTAAATTTAATGCCAAAGCTGAGGATGCACTGAAAGAGGCCAAAAAGTCCGGCGAGCTTTCGGCAGAAACAAAAGATGCCGTTGATAAAATGGCCACCGAGCTGAATGCCATGAAGGCAGCAGAGAAAACGTTGAAGTCTGCCTTGGGTGAGCTGGAGCAACATGTGGCGCAAATGCCATTAAGTCATGCTGCAGCGGTTATTCAATCCGTTGGCCAGCAGGTGATTTCTGCGTCTGCGCTAAAGGATTTTGCTTCAGGTATTCAAGGTAACCAACGCCTCAGCATCCCGGTGAATGCCGCACTGATTTCTACCGATGTGCCGGGGCAAATTGTGGCGCCGCAGCGCTTGCCGGGGATTGATACTGCCCCGAAACAACGCCTGTTTATCCGCGACCTGATCGCACCAGGCAAAACGGGTTCCAGCACCATTTACTGGGTGCAGCAAACCGGCTTCACCAACAAGGCCGCCGCAGTGCCTGAAAACACGGCGAAACCGTACAGCGATATCCAGTTCGCGGAGAAAATCACACCGGTTCGCACCCTGGCGCACATGTTCAAGGCGTCCAAGCAGATCCTGGACGACTTTGCGCAGCTGCAATCGACGGTGGATGCAGAACTGCGCTTTGGCCTGAAATATGTCGAAGAGCAGGAGATTCTGTTCGGTGACGGTACCGGTGCTCACCTGGAGGGCATCATGCCGCAGGCGTCGAAGTATAAAGCGGCGTTCGAAGTGGCGATGCAAAACGGCATTGATGATCTGCGTCTGGCGATGTTACAGGCCCAGTTAGCCCGCTTCCCATCAACGGGCCATGTGCTGCATTTCACTGACTGGGCCAAAATTGAGCTGCTCAAGGATACGCTAGGCCGCTATATCCTCGCGAACCCATCAGCGCTCGTTGGCCCGACGCTCTGGGGCCTGCCGGTTGTGGCGACGGAAGCCTCCGCATTCCTGGGTAAATTCCTGACCGGTGCATTCAGTGCAGGTGCGCAACTCTTCGACCGTGAAGAGGCCAACGTGGTGATCAGTACCGAAAACGCCGACGACTTCGAGAAAAACATGATCTCCATTCGTTGCGAAGAGCGTGTAGCGCTGGCCGTAAAACGTCCTGAAGCGTTCGTTACGGGTGCCTTCACTGTTCCAACTCCACCAACCGGCGGCTAATGGCTTCCACATATGGCGGCCTTTGGGCCGCTTTTTCAGGAGATATTCATGAAAGTTAAAGCACTTGTGCCGATTTTGTTCGGTAGCCGGGTGGTCAATGACGGTGAGTCATTCGATACGCAGGAGCTGCACGGTCGCGAGCTGATCAAAAAAGGTTATGCCGAGCTGGTGGATGAACACAATCCTGCAGAGCAGCCAGAGCAGCCAGAGCAGCCAGAGCAGCCAGAGCAGCCAGAGCAGCCAGAGCAGCCAGAGCAGCCAGAGCAGCCAGAGCAGCCAGAAGCAGGCAAGAAAACCAAAAAGTAAGGTGAGCCATGTTAGAGCTGGAATTGGTGAAAGAGCATTGCCGGCTGGAGCTTGATTTCAGTGTGGACGACAAGCTGATTGGCATATTCATTGGTGCGGCGAAAAAGCATGTTGAGATGTACACCCGCCGTACCCTCTACGCCAGTAAATCAGACCCTGGTTATGAGGACGATGAAGATCGGCTTTTGCTGGATGATGACGTTCGTACAGCCATGCTGCTCTGTATCGGGCATTGGTATGCCAATCGGGAGGCGGCTGTAGTCGGAGCATCAGCATCCAAACTGCCGTTGGCCGTCGAGTCTCTACTTCAACCTTATCGGATTTACGGGCTATGAAATCATTACGCGCGGGGCAGCTTCGTTTTCGCATCGGGATTTTTCGTCCCGTCACCATTCGCGATGAGCAAACCGGCTCGCCGGTGAAATCCTTCGAATTTGTCGCGGAGGTATGGGCGGACGCCGAGCCGATTTCTAACCGCAAAATCCGTACCGGTGAGCAAGAGCAAGTGGTGGAAACCATGCTTTTCACGCTGCGTCCGCGTGATGAAATCACCGTTGATTGGCAAGTGGTCTTCCAAAAGCGAACCTTTACCGTCCGCGCCCCTGACCGCTCGCAGTCAGACCGGTTGTTAATTACGGCGGAGGCAGATATTCGTCATGATCGAGTATGAAATCAAAGCGGCGTTGGAGGCGTTAACCAGTCTGCCGGCCTATCCGCTATTGCTGCCCGACCCAGAACAGGAAGGGGTGACTTATCAGAAAATCACTGATCCGAAATTTGATACCGGACTGGCCAGCACCGCGCTGGTGCAGGGCCGCTTTCAGGTTTCACTGTACGTGATCGACGATTACGCCCGCCTGATTGAATTGGATAAGGCTATCTATACAACCTGGGAAGGTATCCAGCATGGGTATATTGGCCGCTGGCCGGTTCAGACGGTAACGCGTGGCACGATGTTGCAAGGTGCAACCACGCTGACCAACAACAGCACCCAATACCGATTGGTGCGCGATTACGTCATCTGCTACCCGGAGGACGCCGTATGATCGGTATTAATATCACCGGCATAGATGAATTGGCGCGTCAGTTGGAATCGCTGGGGCGGGATGTCTCCACCAAAATTCTGCGTGATGCCGGTCACGCCGCCCTGGCACCGGTGTTGGAAGATATGCAGCAGCACGCAGGGTATGGCGATACAGCCCCCGGTCCGCACATGCGAGACAGCATTACTATCCGATCGACCACTCGAGGCCGTGCGCAGGTAACACTGCGTGTTGGTCCAAGCAAAGCGCACCAGATGAAGGCGCTGGCGCAGGAGTTCGGGACGGTGAAACAGGTAGGTGATCCGTTCATCCGGCCCGCCCTGGATTACAACAAAACCCAAGTGTTACGCATCCTGGCGGCAGAAATCCGCTACGGCATCGAAAACCGGTAGCGACCGCTGCCACAATCATTAAGAGAGAGACATTATGGTTGATAAAACTTCGCCAGAATACGCCATGCTTCCGGCTGGCACTGTTGTGAAATGGGGCGCAGTCGGCGCTGCTGCCGCTACTATGAAGGCGCTAACTAACTGTAAGGCGGTCGGTGAGATGGGGCAGACCGGCAGTTTTGTTGACTGCACCACCCTGATCGACACCACAAAGCAGTTTATTTCTGACCTTCCTGAAGGCGCTGAGAAGTCGATCGGATTTATCGATGATCCGTCCAATGAAGATTTTGCGGCATTCCTTACAGCCGCAGACAACCGCGAAACCGTGCAGTTTTATGTCGAGCTGCCGAACGGCCGCACCTCAACCTCCATCCTTTCGTTGTCTGGCTGGAAGATGAATGAGATCACCGCGCCAGCGAGCGAGGTGATTCAGATCACCGTGCAAGGCAAGCAGAACAACAACACCTGGGGAGCCGTGGCCCCAAAGGTGTGATCAGCGTGACTACCCAGCCGAAAAACGCTGATTTGGCGGTCGGGGGCAATTTGTCCCTGACTGTTGCGGCTACCTCCAGTAACGGCAAGCCCGTTAAATTCCAATGGCAGAAGAACGGCACCAACATAAACGGCGCCACCGCTGCTACTTACACCAAAAACTCAGTTTTGGCGGCTGATGCCGGTACGTATCGCGTGGTGTTGTCCGCAGAACGTGCAGACACCCTCAACAGCGCTGCGGCCACAGTAATCGTTAAGTAAGGAACACCGATGACCGAGAAATACGACCTGAAGGCGCTCAAGGCAGCACTGCTGAAATCTGACGATCACGTGCTTGAAGTGCCGATGTTTGGCGCGAAAACCTTTATCCGCCGTCTGAAGGCATCCGAGCTGCAAGATAATGAAGATGGTATGAAAGATGCCATCGAGGCCGGTGATATGAATAAGGCCGCTCGCCTCAACGTTGAGTTGCTGCTGTCCTGTTTTATGACCCCGGACGGTAAGCGCATTCCGACGAGTGCGTTGCCCAGCGTGGATGAACTGCTGAAGGCCCACGACAACCCAACTTTGGTTGAGGCGATCAGTACCGTCAAACGTCATGCCGTCGGCACGCTGGAAGACGCGGAAAAAAACTGACTGACTCACCCTGGCTGATGCTGATTTTTCAGTTGGCCGATCGCTGGGGTGAGTCGGACCCTCGCAAAATCGCCGCGTTACCGGCGCAAGTCCTGAATCACTGGCGGGCATACTTCAAGCTGCAGGGCATTACAGCCGACACTGCGGAGGATGCCCCTGTTCTTCAACCCGCTCAGCCTGTGCAAAGTACCCTTGATGCGCAGTGTGCTGACGTTATGCGAGTGCTTGGAAATGGCTGATGTAGCATCGTTGGCGGTCGGGTTGTACCTGAATGACGCCAATTTTAGAAACAAGCTGGTGGCTGCGTACCGCACTGCCGGCGACCAATCCGGCAAGTTTAACCGCCAGGCCCAGCAGGATGCGAAAAAGACCGACGAGGCTTATCAGCGTGTCGGTCAAACGGTCAGTAGTTTGAAAGGGACGCTGGCGGGTTTGGCTGGCGTTGCCGGTCTGGGATTCTCGCTGGGAAGTATTATCACTACCACCCGGCAGTATGGTCAGGCGTTATCTGACCTTTCCGCTATCACCGGGGCCACCGGGGCGCAGCTGAAGCAATTCGATGAAGCCGCACAGCAGATGGGGCGCACCACCGAGTACAGTGCCAGCCAGGCGGCGGAAGCATTAAAGCTGATGGCCAGCGCCAAACCCGAACTGCTGAAAACGGCGGACGGGCTGACTACGGCTACCAACAGTGCGCTGATTCTGGCGCAGGCAGCGGGTACAACGTTGCCGGATGCGACAAAGACGCTGGCTCTTTCGCTTAACCAGTTTGGCGCCAGCGCCAGCCAGGCTGATCGCTACATTAACGTTTTGGCTGCCGGGGCTAAGTATGGTTCGTCTGAAATTGCCGATACGGCAGCCGCGATAAAGAATGGCGGTGTGGCAGCGGCGCAGGCCGGGATCGGCTTTGAGCAGTTGAACGCGGCGATTCAGGTGTTGGCAGAGCGTGAAATTAAAGGTGGTGAGGCCGGCACCGGGTTGCGTAACGTTATCCTTAACCTTGAAAAAGGGACGGATAAAACGCTTAAGCCCTCCATTGTGGGGCTAAGCACTGCACTGGAAAACCTGTCGAAGAAAAACCTCTCCACGGCGCAGGCGGTCAAGCTGTTTGGCCTGGAGAACATTAACGCCGCTTCTATCCTGGTGAGTAACCGCAGCAAGCTAGATGACCTGACAAAATCCCTGACTGGCACCCAGACAGCGCACGAACAGGCAGCGATCCGCGTCAATAACCTCAACGGCGATCTGATGGGGTTAACCAGTGCTTTTGAAGGGTTGATCATCAAGGTCGGGCAAGCCAGCGGCGGGCCATTGCGCACCGGCGTACAGAGTGTGACTGAGGCGATTAACGGTCTGGCGGATAACTTCAACATGGTGGCCAGCGTGGCGTTATATACGCTGATCCCGGTGATGTCCACCAAGCTAACCGCCGGTATTCGTGAAAGCATCGGGGCATGGCGTGATCAGCAGGTCGCTGTTAAGGCTGCCACGCTGGATCAGGCCCGCATGGCACAGAAGACGATCGACGCTGCTAACGCCACCTTGCAGCAGAATAACGCTGAATTCGGCCGCGTTCGTGCAATGGAAAAAACGGCCAAGCAATACGGCCTGAATGTCAGTTATACCGCGGACTACAACCGACTTATTCGTGAGGAAACCGAGGCGACGCGTGCAGCAACTGTCGGTAAAAATCAGTTGGATGCGGCAAATAAACGCCTGTCAGTATCAGCCCGCGCAGCATCGGTGGCTACCGGGCTTGCCCGTGGCGCATTGGGGTTGATTGGTGGGCCTTTCGGGGCAGCGATGCTGGCCGGTTCTGCAATACTGTATTTCCATGAGCAGAACAAACTGGCTCGACAGTCTGCCTTGAACCTTAAAGATGCCGTTCAGGAAACAACACAGGCGCTTGTGGCGATGTCGTCAAAGCAGCTGGATGTGAAAGCGCTCGATTTGGATGATCAGTACAAAAACCAGGTTACGCAGGTTAACCAGCTGAAAAAGGAAATCATTGACGCAGACAGTCGGCTGAGTAGCCTCAAAGGATTTGACCCTTTCGGGCAAGCACAAGGTGTTGAAGGCAATCGTAAACGTGCGGTTGCTGATCTGGAGAATGCTCAGGCCGGTCTCGTAACACTGACTGACTCTATGGGAAGAGTAAAAGCTGCCCAGGACTATGTGAAATCTGGGTTCAGCGAGATGATGCTGAGTGGTATTGCTGACGCTAATGTGGTTAACAATGCCATTGCGAGAGTGGGGGCTGCAGGTTCGTCGGTTGAAAGCCCTTGGGGTGGTGAAGACCCGGCCAAGGCAGATAAAAAAGGCCAGCAGGGGCTCAAGCAATATCAGCAGTTGCGTCAGGAAATTGAGGTTGCCCACTCGACAAGCCTTGCCAAAATTGACCTGGAAGAACGGAACTCACAGGCCAAACTGATCGCCACGGCTAAAGCTGCTGGCGCCAGTCAGGCAGATGTACAACGCGTCATGTCTCTGAATGCCGAGAACTACCAGCGACAACGGTTAGAACTGGCTGAACAGTATGCGCCGGGTCAGGCGACAGTACGTAAGGAGCAGGAAACCAGCAGAGAGCTGAAAGCGTTGTATGACGCACGTTTGCTGACGGAGCGTGATTACCTGGTCGCCCGGCATACCCTGCAGCAGGATATGGCCCGCGAGAGGTTAAAGGCAGAGGCTGATGCCATTGCGGCACCACGGCAGAACATCGCCGGCGATGTAGATCCCTCTGTTCAACTGAGCAACCAACTGGCGCAGCAGCAAGCTCAATATCAGGCGTATTATCAGCAAGGGTACATCGACAAACAGCGCTATGAGCAGTTGATGCAGGCGTCAACACAGGAATCAACTGACGCGCAATATCAGCAGGCAATGAAACTTTATGCTGGGCAGAGCCAGGTCAATAAGCTGCAGCTTGGGCTGATTGATACGATGCGGGAACGCTCCACCAACATGCTGACCGGGTTACTTACCGGTACCCAGACCTTCAAAGACAGCATGGTGGGTCTGTTTTCCTCCCTCACGCAGTCCATTGTTCAGAACCTGATAGAAATGGCGGCTCAGGCTTTGCTGACCAAAACCATTTTATCTACGTTTATGAGCTTTGGCGGTGGAGCGGCTGGCGGTGGTAATAACCCTGGCAATGTTCCGATGTTCGCAAACGCCAAGGGTGGCGTTTACTCGTCACCGTCCCTGAGTGCCTACAGTGGCCAGGTGGTAAGCCAACCCACAACGTTTGCGTTTGCCAAAGGCGCCGGCTTGATGGGGGAGGCTGGGCCAGAAGCTATCATGCCGCTCAAGCGTGGCGCTGATGGCTCACTTGGTGTGCAGGCAAATGGCGACGCGGGCAATCAGACGTTGATAAACGTCGATATCACCATTAGCTCCGACGGCTCCAGCCAGGTGCAAGCGACAAGTGGGTTTGAGTCGGCCGGCAATGACATTGCCAACTATGTCGATCAGCGTTTCCGCGTATTGTTGAACAAGAGCATGAGCCAGGGCGGGACACTTAGCCGGGCAATCAAGGGGAGCCGATGAAATTAGAAACGTTCAATTTCCCGGCGCGGGTAGGAACATCCGGCGATATAGAGCCAGTGGTGAGAACAACCCAATTTGGCGACGGATACACTCAGAGCACCGGTGACGGCATCAACAGTGAGAATGAAAGCTGGCCGTTGGTGTTTGTTGGCGTCTGGGATGAGATAAAGCCTATCGTCAAATTCCTGCGTGAGCACAGAGGGTACCGCTCCTTTAAATGGAGAAACCCGATGTTTGAGCTGGGCCTCTATCAAGCCGGTAAGCTCACGGTGCAAGCCAGCGGCGCTTATTTCTCCCTCTCCGTTACATTTACCCGCGCCTATCACCCATAGGAAAAATTATGTCGATAAACACCGATCACCAGCGTCTTGAGCCTGGGAGTGAAGTGCGCCTGTTTGTCGTGGATGGCACTCAGTTTAACGGGCCGGAACTGTACTTTCACAGCCACACCATCCCGCATTCTGAAGATGAGCTGGAAGCCGCCGGCGATGACCCCGGCAAACTGCTGGCAAAATCAATCTGGTGGCAGGGGCAGGAATACAAGCCATGGCCGGTGAAGATTGAAGGGCTGGAGGTGACCAGTGATGGCTCAGCACCGAGCCCTACGCTGTCCGTCAGTAATATCGATGGGACGATCGCCTCCCTCTGCCTGTATTTCCAGAACATGGCAAAGGCCAAGGTGACGATACGGAAAACGTACTCACATTACCTTGATGCCCGCAACTTCCCTGAAGGCAACCCGGAGGCCGATCCTTCACAAGAAGACGTTGAGGTCTGGTACATCGATCACAAAATGAATGGCAATAACAAGGTCGTTGAGTTTGCGCTGTCTTCGCCTGCGGACCTTGAAGGGCTCATGATCCCCACGAGGCAAATTCACAGCCTTTGTACCTGGTGTATGCGCGGCCAGTATCGCGGCGCATCGTGCGGTTATACCGGTACCGCGTATTTTGATGCCGATGGCAACCCAACCGATGACCCGTCTAAAGATGAATGCTCTGGCCTGCTGTCTACCGGCTGTGAGCCGCGATGGGGGAAGGGTAATCCGCTTCCGTTCGGTGGGTTCCCTGGCTCGGCTCTGCTGAAGAGGTAACCATGCGAAAGCACATTATCAGCGCCATTATGGCGCATGCTGAAGCTGAATATCCAAACGAGTGCTGCGGGCTGGTGGTACATAACGGACGCAAGCAACGTTATGTTCCTTGCCGAAATCTGGCACCTGAGCCTACGAAACAATTTAGCATGGCACCGGAGGACTACGCCGAGGCGGAAGATAGCGGCGATATTGTCGCTATTGTCCATAGCCACCCGGATGCAACGACGCAGCCCAGTCAGCTTGATCTTGCTCAGTGTGACTTGTCACAGTTGCCGTGGATTATCGCCAGTTGGCCGGAAGGGGATATCCGGGAGGTAATGCCCACTGAGGGTATCAAGCCGTTGCTTGGCCGCCCGTTTGTGCACGGGTTCTGGGACTGCTATGCCATCATCAGGGATTGGTATCAGCTCGAGCGAGAAATCACTTTGCCGAACTACCCGCGTGAGGATGGCTGGTGGGATCGTGGTGAAAACCTCTACATGAAACTCTACGCCGAGGCGGGTTTTGAAGCAGCATCCGGTGAGATGCAGATCGGCGACGTAATCATTATGCAAGTGCGAGCTGATGATCCAAACCATGCGGGGATTTACCTGGGTGATGGCGTCATGGTCCATCACATGTATGGCCATATGAGCCAGCGCGTGCCCTATGGCGGCTACTGGTTGGCACGGACGATCGTCACACTTAGGTATAGTGGGTAAAATAAATTGTTTAGTTTTCAATGTTAAGAGATTAGACTTTCTTCCTGCTGGCATATTGGAAATGATACAGGAGGGTATCGTGTATAATACTTATGACTCTGGGTTTTCACTAATCGGAATTTTAATTATTTGGATTGCAGTTGTCGTTATTAGTTGTGTGATTTTATTTGTATTGATACGTAAGGCGGTGAAGGTTAATGAGCTGATTGCTGTGCAAAATAAAATACTAAATCAACTTGTTTTACAGTCTGAGATTTTATCAGGAGGCGAAGGGAAACAAGTAAGCTCATTTTATCTTGATGAAGTTAGAAAATGGAATGGTAGTGATGTTATAGCTAAAGGTGGAGTAATTGTTTCCCATCCAAAGGTGGAGAGTATAGCTAAGTTGCACAACGATTTTATTAACGATGTTAATAAAAAGGGAGGTTCAATATTATCTGCCAAGAAGTTGTTTAAGGTAGAAGTAGACAGGATAACTTCAGGAATGGATGCATCTCAAAAAGAAGTATTCTTTAGAGTATATACTGAAAATTTAAACTAACTAACCCCCTCGCTATACAGGCTCCTTCCATGATAGGGGCTTTTTTTTTTGGAGTTATCATGACATCAAATAATGAATATAGAACAGTACGACTCTATGGAGTATTGGGTGTTACTTTTGGCCGCGTCCACCGTCTTGTTATCGATACACCCAGGGAGGCGATTAAGGCATTATCAATAACCATTCCAGGATTTGAGCGTTTTTTGCAAACGGCAAAAGGGAGGGGGCTAACGTTCGCAGTATTTAACGGTAAAAAGAATATCGGGTTTGATGAAATTAAGTTTACTGGCCGTGGAGATATTAGAATTGCACCGGTGATTATTGGCAGTAAGAAGGCCGGGGTATTTCAGACAATATTAGGTGCGGTACTAGTGGCTGCCGGCGCTGTAATGACAATTATGTCTGGTGGTACAGCGACTCCATTCGCTGCGGGGCTTATGATGTCAGGTGCCTCGATGATGATCGGTGGCGTAATCCAAATGTTATCCCCTATGCAGGGGGGGCTGGCATCGAGACAAGACCCGGACAACAAACCCAGCTATGCATTCGGCGGCCCGGTTAATACCATTGCGCAGGGCAACCCGGTTCCAATTGGTTACGGAAAACGCCGGGTTGGTGGCGCAATTATTTCAGCTGGCATCTATGCCGAGGATCAGCAGTAGTGCGATAGTATCAGCGGTTGTTGGCTTATTAATCATGGGTTATATATAAATACGCCATTGCTTTTTATATTTACCAGAAGCAATGGCGTGACCTTTACTTTAAGAATGGCTCAGATTTCTCTTGGGAGAAAAACATTTTAACAGGTGGTTGCATTAATTCATTTATTGCACTCTTAATTATTGGCGCACCTCCCATGGTGATTTTTCCAAGTTCTGAGTTTAATTTATCTCTTAATGCACTACTGAATCCCCCCTCTCCGCTTTGTTCATCAAGTAGTTCGACAATGCTATATAAGAGGAAATTTGCAGCTGATTTTGTCTTTTGATTTTCTCTTTTTAGTTCTTCGATCTGGCGAATGATTGTTTGTATTTGCCTTTCCAATTTAATCTCCAATCACAGAGTTGATCAGCCATCCCTCTGATTTCAAGCACCCACGCTTCTACATGGATGGGCTGAGTCTCTACAAGATAGAGCATGAAAACAATCAGTAAACCCTGATATTTGATCAGTATGTTCCCAATGCCGCCTTCTGCGGCTTTTTTCATTGGTGCAATATGGAAAATGTAATGATTAAAGGTCGCAAGGGCGGCGCAAGTAACACCACGACCCCTACAGAATCGCCTGACTCCCTACAATCCACGTCCTACGCCAAAATCTTGCTGGCGCTGGGTGAGGGAGAATGGGAAGGCGGTCTGGACGGCACAAACATTTTTCTTGATGGAACGCCTATTGTCGCCGCTGACGGTACGCAGAACTTCCCCGGCGTGCGTTGGGAGTTTCGCCCAGGCACGCCCGATCAGGAATACATTCAGGGTATGCCAGATGTTGAGAATGAGATCACTGTAGGCACAGAGCTAACCGGCCAGACCCCGTGGGTTCGCTCGTTGACGAATACCCAGTTATCGGCGTTCCGTCTGCGCTTTTCCTGGCAGCAGCTGCAGCAGCAACTGGATAATGGTGATGTGGTCGGCTACAGGATTGAATACGCGATCGACGTGGCGACCGATGGCGGCGCTTATCAGCAAATGTACCCTACAGCCATCGACGGGAAGACAACAACGAAATATGAACGCAGCCATCGCATCGATCTGCCCGTCGCCACCACTGGTTGGCAGGTACGTGTACGGCGTCTGACGCCCAACAGCACCAGTAACCGCATTGCCGATAAAATGGTGATTGAGTCCATCACCGAACTGATTGATGTAAAGCTGAGGTATCCAGAAACTGCACTGTTGTTCGTGCAGTTCGACGCCAAGCAATTCCAGAATATCCCGGCAGTATCGTGCGAACCGAAAATGGGCATCGTGCGTGTTCCTACAACCTACGACCCGATCACTCGGTCATATACCGGTACATGGGACGGCTCGTTTAAATGGGCCTGGACAAATAACCCTGCCTGGGTGTTTTACGATCTGCTGGTCAATGACCGCTACAGCATCGGTGAACGTATCAAAGCCGAAAATCTGGTAATGACGAAATTCGACTTGTACGCCATTGCTCAGTATTGCGACCAACTGGTGCCGGACGGGCGGGGCGGTGACGGCCAGGAGCCTCGATTCCTTTGTGATGCTTATATCCAGTCACAGGAAGAAGCCTGGACGGTTCTGCGCGATTTCGCCAACATCTTTCGTGGCATGACCTACTGGGCTAAGAACAGTATGAACGCGCTGGCTGATATGCCGCGCGATCTGGATTACACCTACACCCGCGCCAACGTGAAAGATGGCGAGTTTCGCGACTCTAGCGCCAGCGAAAAGACGCATTACAGCATGGCGATGGTCAGTTGGGCCGACCCGGCGAACGGGTACCAGGACGCTGTGGCACCGGTGTTTGAAAATTCACTGATCCGCCGATACAACATTAAGCAGGCCGAAATTACGGCGATTGGCTGCACCCGTGAGACGGAGGCGATCCGCCGTGGGCGGTGGCTGCTGCTGACGAATGACAAAGACCGGGTGATCAATTTCACCGTGGGGATGGACGGCAATATTCCCTTACCTGGCTACATTATCGGTGTAGCGGATGAAACGCTGGCTGGCCGTCCGCTTGGTGGCCGCATCAGTGCCGTTTCTGGTCGCAACATCACTCTCGACCGAGAATCTTCGGCTGCCGTGGGCGAACGACTGATCGTTAACCTTCCATCGGGTAAGTCGCAGGCGAGAACCATACAGGCAGTAAATGGCCGTATTGTTACGGTAACTACCGCATACAGTGAAACACCCGTGGCGGAGTGTGTATGGGCGGTGGATGCATCCGACCTGGCTATTCAGTTATTCCGGGTAACCGGCGTAACCGAGAATGAAGACGGCGTGTCTTTTGACATAACGGCCATTGAGCATGACCCGAACAAATACGCTCGCATTGATACCGGTGCTCGCATCGAGGACCGCCCGATCACAGTCATTCCTCCGGGTGTGCAGTCGCCACCGAAGAACGTAACGATCAGCAGCTTTTCGACCATTAACCAAAACATAGCGATAACCACACTGCGTGTGACCTGGGATCCGGCAGAAAGCGCTATTGCCTACGAGGCTGAGTGGCGCCGGGATAATGGCAACTGGATACCGGCGGCACGAACATCAAGTCAGGGGTTCGAAGTACCAGGTATTTATGCTGGTCGCTATCAGGCCCGTGTGCGTGCTGTTAACGCTGCGGAAATTTCCAGTGTTTGGGCGAATGCGCCGGAAACTGTGCTGAAGGGTAAGGAGGGCAAACCTCCGGTGCCGGTTGGGTTCAGGGCTTCTCCGTTGCTCTGGGGTATACAGTTGGATTGGGGCTTCCCTGACGGCGCAGAGGACACGCTGAAGACCGAGATACAGTACGCGGACAATGCTGCCGGCAACAACGCGATGCTGCTGGCCGATATTCCGTATCCGCTCCATACCCACACCATGACCGGGTTGAAGGCGGGGCAAGAGTTTTGGTTCCGTGCACGTCTGCAGGACAGGACCGGGAATACCGGGGACTGGACCGGCTGGATTAAGGGGCAATCCAACGCTAACGCTGACGACTACCTTGAGAGCATTGGTGATGGATTCCTGACGGACAAAGATGGCGATCGGCTGACGGGTGACATCGATACAAACATTGAGGCCATACTGCAGAACGCCCTGGCCAATAACGCAACGGTAGAGCACCAGTGGGTGCAGTATGGGGCGGTGCACGCCGATATTCTCATTGTGAAGACCACGATTGCAGAAGTTGATCGGGCGCTGGCCGAGATGTCTACCCAGGTGCAGGCGCAAATCGATGATGTTACCGCAGTACTGGAGGATAAGCTGACGGCCACGGTTGACGCTGACGGCGCAACAGCCATCCACACACTTAAAGCCGGAGTCCGGGTGAACGGTGTGTTCTACAACGCGGGCATGTCGATCGCTGTCCTGGCGGAAACCGGCAAACCGGTAATTACCCGCATTGGCTTCAACGCCAATCAGTTTGTGTTAATGAGCGGCAGTGGTGACAAGCAGTATTCGCCGTTTGCTGTCATCAATGGCCAGGTGTTTATCAGCGATGCATTCATTCAGAACGCCTCTATCACGTCGGCAAAAATTGCGGATGCGGCCATAACCAACGCCAAAATCAGCGGATTTATTCAGTCTGACAATTTCAGCGCTACCAATGGATGGCGCCTTGATAAAAGTGGCGCCGGTGCCGGCCAGATACAAATCAACGGCGGCGACGGCGGTGGACGCATGGAGATACGCGGCGATCAGATTAACGTTTATGACGCTGGTGGAAATCTGAGGGTGCGAATGGGGAAACTTTAATATGGCCTTTGGGTTTGTAGTGAATGGAAAAGAGTTGGCGGCAGTGAATAGCCCATCGCTGTTAGCCAACGATAAAGAACCCTGGGCCGACGGTAACAGGCAAAAGATATATACACCACCGGATTATATTCCTGGGAACCCGGTTTTTATCGTTGGGCAGACTGGCTATATCTTTGGTAGCTCGACCAATCCACCTTTTTACGGAGGGATCACTGGTTGGCGGACTGATGGGAATAGAATCATTGTTGATTTTTCCTCGGCAAACAATCAGGCATTTTTTACAGAGTTCAGTATATATCAGGTTCAAACTCCGCAATCAGTTTCCGGGACTTACGGAATAATGATTCAAAACTCAGTTGACTGGATGAGTATAAACAGTGCGCAGCGGCTTGGTTTTGTTGCGTGGAAAGGGGTAGTGACAATTAACGGGCAATGGACTTTGCCCACTGTTCAAAATGACAATACGAAAGTTGTGTATGTTCGATGTGATGATCCAGACGTGTCGGTGTATCACTCAGTTGAATATAACGAATTAACGGTATCGCGTGATAATGGAAGTGGCGAACCTTTCCGAACTACTGCTAGCGTACAGGTAGTAATTATGAATAGTGGATATTACCCCCCAACACCAAATGGTTACGGCATGGTGATTAAAAATGCTGCGGGGAATAATACATTTACGAGTGATTGCGAACCTTTGCTTTGGGATTGGCGCTCAGTAAACGTTGGGGCTAATCCGGACGATTTAGTCGATACAGGCATTGCGAGGCCCATGATACCCCTTGCTGTAAATGCATTCATGCGTGGTAACTCGCAAATGAGCGGGGGGTATTATAACTATTACAGCTGTGGTTATAGATTTAACGGCTCGGCGGTGCAATTTTGGCGCGCTGATTCAGGGCGTAAAATACAAACGAAATGGAATGTGTCAACGCGATGGTATTCATCACAAATGCCACTCATGGTTATAAACGCTGATCACTACTTCTAACAACCGGCCATTGAGCCGGTTTTTTAATGCAAAAATTCAGGAGAGCATCATGCCAGCAGGCACTCTAACCCTTACCAATAATTCAGCCGTAGTGAAGGGCGCAGGAACGGCATTCAATACCGAGCTGAAAGCCGGGGATATGATTGTGAGCGTTGTCGGCGGCGTAACCTATACGCTGCCAGTGAAAACTGTTGATAGCGCCACGCAGGCCACGCTGATTAAAGCCTATGATGGGCCAACGCAGGCTGGCGCTTCATGGTCAGCAGTACCGCGCGAAACGTTGAATGCCATTACCGCCCAACTGGCGGCCGAGACAGCCAAGGCCCTGCGCAGCCTGAATTATGATAAACAGAATTGGCAGCAATTATTCAGCGGCACCGGAAATATTACTATTAAGTTACCCGACGGCAGCGAATTTACCGGCCCTGCTTGGAATAGCTTTACAGCCGCTTTAGGTAATAAAGCCAATAAAGGAAATAATAGTGACATTACAGCATTATCAGGCCTGAAAACGGCCATTACCCTTGAGCAGGGAGGCACGGGCGCTACGACGAAGGAAAAGGCCCGCGACAATCTGGGTCTTGGAACTGCGGCTTTAGGGACTATCGGGGCAAACCAAAACGAAGTAATGATAGGCGGAGGGTGGGGGCTTGGTGGTAGCTATAAAGGATATAAACAAGTAGATACCCGGAATATAAATGATATTCTTCCGCAAGTAGGTGAACGCGGCATCATAGCATTAAGAAATAATTCACCAATAAGTGATAATGGCCCAGATTGGATTACCCCAGCGTGGGGGCCGTCAATATGGTGTAGAACAGAAGACGTTTATGCTATTTTTAATATGGCATCTACTGAAAATCATCTATCGGTATCATGCGGAAGTCTTCGAACTGGTTGGGGTATACATAAAGTCATTTGGCATAGCAGAAACACTACTGTTGATGGCAATGGATTTATAAAAAAGGCATCGCCAGTAACTAGTATTTTTCGTGATGGAACCTATTCAAATAATGAAGAGGCCGAAAATGTTACATGTAAACGTCTTGATGTTGGTGTTTATTATGTTGATGGATGTCTCGGATTTTATAATGATAATGGTTGGAAATTTGAAGTGCCAAAAGACGAAAATGGAAATCAGCTTGTCTGGGTTGATTATAAAGTGAATTATGATGGCTCGATTCTATTTAAAACATATCATAGACTTAACGATAGCCCAATAAAATCCCTGCAAAATAATATTGATGGTTATAGTAATGGAGATCCGGTTGATATACCTGATGGAAAATTTCTGATGGTTCGCTTAAATGTGCCAAACAGTCAGTTTCCTGAATATGTGCCAGATGACTCAATTTCTCAACTACTTAACGAATCTGATGTTGAGTGAATTAATAATATCATATAAACATAGTCCGTGGTGAGCGGGTTTTATAATGGGAGTTAATATATGACGGTTATTAGCGGTGTGTTAAAAGGACCTTATGGCGATCCTCGAGCTGGCGTAACCATTACGATGCGATCTCTGAAAACATCGTCAACGGTGCTTAACCTGGCAAAGTCACAATCTGTTTCCGATGATACAGGTCGGTATTCGCTTAATGTTGAGCCTGGAGTCTATGAAGTTATTATTTCTGTCTATGGTGCCCAGCCTGAGCGAGTAGGCACGATAGAGGTTTATGCGGACTCACTAACGGGTACGCTCAATGATTTCCTGCGCCGTCCTGGTGAAAGCGACATCACGCCAGAGATTATTCAAACCGTTGATGCCATGAGAGCTGATGCTGCTAAATCAGCAGCAGCCGCAAAAGTGAGTGAACAGATCTCTGCTGATAACGTTAAGCCCGTTGTTGCTGCTGGTTTTGGGTCTGGCCCGCTTCATACTGCTGATGCGTTTTCTAAAGACAATAAATCCGCAATACAGCGGTTCACAAATGCGACGGCGAACAGGCCAGCAAACACCAGCGGCGGATTATTAACGCTACCCATAGACGGTGGGCCATCTTGCTCGTATTTTGCTACTTCTGTTTCGCGACAGGCATGGATTGGTAGTTCAAACACTGCCGCGCCTTCAACTATTATATGGTCACGGTTATTCAGCACATCCGACCTTCCTACGGTGAACGATATTTCAAACCTCAAAGACTGGGGATTGAGTAAGGGTGTAACGGCAGCTTCCAAAGGCAACTACAACGCGCAAATGCAAAGCCGGCGAGGTTATGTTGCTACCGACCCTATTGGAAATCCATTTAAAGATACCGGTACACACTTCCTTGATACGCGGTCGTGGGCTGTTACCCAAACGGGGACCGATGATAGTTATCGGACCATACAGACATGCTATGGTTATGGGGCAAGCGCGACAAGTGTAGGGAAAATTGCGGTCCGCAGTTGGAATGGCACAATTTTCACACCGTGGATCTGGCTTTGGTCTGAGGCTAATACGACGGTAGACAGTAACGGTTTCATCAAGAAAGCATCACCGATCGCTAGGCTGTCAGGTGCACCTGAAAAAATGGCCGATAATTACCTGGAAGGATTTACCTTGGCTGGTAGCGTTGCCGTGAACAGTGAGGCTATAGGGGTAACTGCGGAGCGAGTGTCTATCGGGGTCTATAAGGTCACTGGCGCGGTAGGCTTCGCTGAGGAAGGCTGGAACATCGAAGTACCCCAAGACGTTAACGGTAACCGCCTGTGCTTTGTGGAAACCAGCACTGGCAAGGACGGCACAATCTATGTGAAGGTCAGCAAACGCCGCTTTGACATTGATACAGCCGCGATTGTGGCTGGTGATCCGATGGATATTCCAGACGGTCGCTGGATTGACCTACGGCTTGAAATGCCTGTGCGAGGAGTGGTTGAAGAGCCGACCCCAGATGTGCAGGAACTTATGACCAATGGGACGCAAGTTGACCAGGTAGAATTATAAATTTAAAAGCCGGGGTGAATGCCGGCTATTTAAAAAGTTTGTAATAATCGTAATCCATCGCAGCCTCAACAGCTTTTCCTTGGGTTGTGAATGGAGTTTCTGATATCAGAGGCCAGCGCCCTTTATGCAGAAAGTAGACCCAGAACTTACCTTCTTCATCTTCACGCAAGGCGAACATGGGAGGGCTGTTGATCGTTGGTGACGGGTACCGGTCGTTTTCTGTCAGAAGGAAAATCTGCCTTCCATTTATTTTAAGACTGCCCATCAGACATCAGTGACAAGCCACTGATCCGATTCTTCAAACATTTCTTCCAGCATCCGGTTCAGCTTTTCTCTGTCGCTTTTGTTTGCGTCGGAGTTTAGGCCGTTTGCCTGCATTGGCTTCACTCTCACATCGGCATCGGGGAAAATCCGATGCACTCGCTTAGTCAATTCTGCTTTGATAATCTCTTCAGCGTCAGGCAAGCCATTAACATTACGTTTATCAAAAACCAGTTCTACAAACATTTCACGCCTCAATTCATGCTGTATATATAACCAGTATTATCGGCTCTGATCTGGCATTTGATCAAGTAGCGGCATGCTGAAATTTGAAGGATTTGTGTTACTGATGGTGCAGAATGGGAAAAATGAGGATAAAACTCAGCAACGCAATTAATAACACGAATTAATAAGCTGCTGATTAACAATGTAAAAATATCAATGCTCGCACATGTCGCAGTTGATGCATTTTTTGGTAATCAGCAGTGCCATTTCAGTTATCTTTTAATCGGTGCACACGAACAGGCGCGCAATCTATCATAAAACCCATTTTATTAGGCGTTTTTCCACCGGCGCCCGCCAATGCGTTGCTGCAGAGCGCTCACCCCTTGAGATGGCCGTCATAATAACTCTGGCGGGTCATTGGCCAACTGATCGAAATCAACCATTTCCTGACCATTGAAGATGGAGCGCTCACCCGTACCAGTTGCTGCTGTATGAAGCTGCGGATATGTCGCTACCATGCCTGCCTGTTAGGCAAACAGACTGATAAATGCGAAGGCGCTGTGCGGAACCTAAAAAAGCTGCGTTTTTATACCTTGGTGTTTGTGACGCGGACACCATACGGCTCAGACGAGTTTTTTCATTAATTGTTCGCTGTGTTTGATGCGTTCGGGGGCGCGATCGAGATCGTGCTGAATTAAGGCCATAAACAGCAGGTCGGTGAGGGCGTATTGAGCGGTACTGGAAGAAATGGCAGCGCTGCGGGTATTGGGCTCTTCGGCAATGGTATATAAACAGTGATCGGCACGTTGCTGCAGGCCGTTGGGTGAAAAACTGGTGAGCGCCAGCACTTTTGCGCCGGCAATGCGGGCTTCTTCCGCCGCCAGATTGATTTCCCGCCGTTCACCGCTGAACGAAATTGCCAGCAATAAATCCCGCTTATCCAGCGCCTGAACCGCCGCCAGCTGAACGTGCATATCTTGCTCGGCTACGGCAATAACGCCGATTTTCAACAGCTTGTATGAGAAGTCCTTGGCGACCAATCCGGAAGCGCCGATCCCCAATAAAATAACCCTCCGCGCCTGACGCAGCATTTCCAACGCTTGATGCAGGCGCTCTTCACTGTTGATATCCAGCGTGGCGCGCAGTGCAGCCTGCTTTTCCACCAACAGTTTTTCGCCGACGGCTTTCAACGAGTCGCTGCTGAGGATCTGGTTATGCACCGTGACCACAGGTTCCTTTTGCGGCTGGGCTAGCGTTTCACTCAGCGCCAATTTTAGCGCCGGGAAGCCTTTGTAGCCCATCTTCTGAGCAAACTTCACCACGCTCGACTGGCTGATGCCAGCCAGTTGAGCCAGCTTCTGCGAACTGAGATGGCGTGCCTGCTCCGCGTTATGCAGCAGAAAGTCCGCCAGCTTGCGGTCATTTTGAGCCAGCGTTGGATACATCTGGCGAATACGAAGAAGGGTACTCATTCATTTTTCCCTTGAGGCCAGCGGCCATTCTGCCACGTGGGAGGTGAAAACGCGCGGTGAAAATTTTTTGTGAGCGAGACTTTAAAATAGCAAAAAGCGCTCGCTTTGTTGAATAAAATATTCAAATAATGATTTCAGTTTGTGAATTAAAAATTCAAAGGTGAAGAGATGAATTTAGGCGCATTAGTATCCGAAAGCCGCAACCCGGCCACGCTTCGACTCGACGAGATGACAACGTTGGAAATGGTGAGTTGCTTCAATCAGGAAGACCGCAAGGTGCCGGAGGCGATTGAAAAGGTGTTGCCGGCTATCGCACAGGCAGTGGACCTGGCTGCGGCGGCATTGAAGGCGGGCGGTCGGCTGATTTATCTCGGTGCCGGGACCAGCGGCCGCCTTGGCGTGTTGGATGCCTCTGAATGCCCACCAACCTTCGGCGTGCCGCATGGCATGGTCATCGGGTTGATTGCCGGCGGTCCGGGTGCGTTGCTCAAAGCGGTAGAAGGCGCGGAGGATGATGCGGCGTTGGGTGAAGCCGATCTTATCGCACTGAATTTGACCGCGACCGACATGGTGGTGGGGCTGGCGGCGTCCGGGCGCACCCCTTATGTGATTGGTGCGCTGCGCTATGCGCGACAACTGGGCTGCCCGACGGCGGCAATCTCCTGCAATCCGGACTCACCGATCGCCCATGAGGCGCAGGTGGCGATTTCGCCAGTAGTGGGACCAGAGGCCCTGACGGGGTCCACTCGGCTAAAGTCGGGCACCGCGCAGAAGCTGGTGCTGAACATGTTGTCGACCGGAGCGATGGTCAAACTGGGGAAGGTCTACCAAAACCTGATGGTGGATGTAAAAGCCACCAACGTCAAACTGGTGGATCGTGCCTGCCGCATCGTGGTGGAGGCCACCGGTGCTGAACGCAGTCAGGCCGAAGCGGCGCTGACACAGACCGGTTTTGAGGTTAAACCGGCAATCCTGATGATTCTGGCCGGCGTTGACGCTGAAGAGGCGCAGTTGCGCTTAAAGCAGCACGACGGCTATTTACGCGCGGCGTTGACGCGCTAACGACACCTGGGGCGGGCGATGGACAAAACAACGGCACTGGCAACACAGATTCTGGCAGGCATTGGTGGGGAAGGGAATATCCTCCGGCTGGAGAACTGCATGACACGGGTACGCGTCGAGGTTAGCGACGAGCAACGCCTTGATCTGGCGGCGCTCAAGCAGTTGCCAGGCGTCAAGGGCTACATCAAACAGGGCGAACAGCATCAGTTCATTGTCGGGCCCGGCGCCGCCGCCAAAGTGGTGGACGCGATGCGCTCATTGCTCACGGGGGCCCCTGCGGTTGCGGCTGCCGGGGACAACATCGCCCGCAACAAGGCACAGGCCAAGCAGAAATATGCCGCGCCGATGAGCGGTGCGCTGAAAAAGCTGGCCGATGTCTTTATCCCTTTGATCCCGGCTTTCATCGCCTCTGGCCTGATTACCGGCATCATCAACCTGTTGAAGCGGCCGGACATTGCCGGCGAACTGGCGGTGAATTACCCCAACGTGCTCGGGCTGCTGGCCATTTTCGGCAGCGCGGTGTTTGCCATCATGAATATTTTGGTGGGGGTTAACGCCGCACGGGTGTTTGGCGGTTCGCAGGCGATGGGCGGTGTGATGGCCGGTATTCTCTCAAGCCCGGCTTTGGCGCAGATTACTTTGTTCGGCGAAGCGCTGCAGCCGGGGCGTGGCGGGGTGATTGCCGTGCTGTTGGTGGTGGCGTTGATGTGCTGGGTCGAAAAACGCCTGCGCAACTGGCTGCCAGAGTCGATAGAGCTGATCCTCAACCCGCTGATCACCACCTTGGTGACCGCATCCCTGGCTATTGTGATCCTGCAGCCGTTGGGCGGTTATATTTCAGACGTGATTGCTCACGGCGCCAATCTGGCGATCGATAAAGGTGGCTTACTGGTGGGCGCGGTGCTGTCCGGGCTGTTTCTGCCGCTGGTGCTGTCCGGTTTACATCAGGGCCTGGTGCCGATCCACGTCGAACTGGTTCAGGCGCATGGTTCCAACCCGCTATTGCCTATTTTGGCGATGGCCGGGGTTGGGCAGGTTGGGGCCGCGTTGGCGGTATTAATGAAAACCCGCAATGCGCGCCTCAAAAAGGTCATCAAAGGGGCGTTGCCGGTCGGCATTCTCGGTATTGGCGAACCCTTGATTTTTGGTGTCACCCTGCCGCTGGGCAAACCTTTTATTGCCGCCTGTCTCGGCGGTGCGGTGGGCGGTGCGCTGATCAGCTATTGGAAAGTGGCAACGGTGATTACCTTTGGCATCTCGGGTTTACCTTTGGCGTTAACCATCGTCTCGGGTAAGGTGATGTTGTATCTGACCGGCCTGGTGATTACCATTGCCGCTGGATTTATTTTCACCTGGATAATGGGATTCAACGATCCTGAGGAGTAGCCCTTGAGCGAGAAACAGAGCCAGCAGGCCGGGGAAGGCCGCCGCGTGGTGTTCTTTGATCTGGACGGCACGCTGCATCAGGAAGACATGTTTGGCAGTTTCTTGCGTTTTTTGCTGCGCCATCTGCCGTTGAATCTGCTGCTGGTGGTACCGCTGCTGCCGGTTGTCGGGTTGGCGCTGCTGGTGATGGGCCGTGCAGCCCGTTGGCCAATGAGCGTACTGCTGTGGTCGATCACCTTTGGGCGTTCGGAGGCCAGGTTAAAGGCGCTGGAGCAGCGTTTTGTGACTTATTTCCGCAATAAGGTGACCGCTTTCCCGGTGGTGCAAATGCGTTTGCGGCAGTACCTCGAGGCGCATGATGCGCAGGTATGGTTGATTACCGGTTCACCGGAACGGCTGGTGGAGCAGGTGTATCAGGATTCGGCCTTTCTGCCGCAGATTCACTTGGTGGGCAGCCGCATCCTGCGGCGTTACGGTGGTTGGGTGCTGGCGTTACGTTGCCTGGGTGTCCAGAAGGTGACGCAGTTGGAACAACGTCTAGGCACGCCGCTCAAGCTGTATAGCGGCTATAGCGACAGCAAGCAGGATAACCCGCTGTTGTATTTCTGCGAGCACCGCTGGCGAGTCAGTAAACTGGGTGAGCTGCAGCAGTTGGAATAACCAAAGGGCGGATTTTCCGCCCTTTGCCGTTTTTGATGGCTTACATTGCCGCGCGGAAAATGGCGACAATCTGCGCGTGAGTGGCCTGTATTGGGTTAGTGAAGCCGCAAGCGTCTTTCAGCGCGTTGGTGGCCAACGTATCCAGATCCTGTTCTTTCACCTGCAAATCACGCAGCCCGGCCGGGATGCCAACGTCTTGCGCCAGTAATCTAATGGCTGCAATACAGGCCGCGGCACCCTGCTGGTCATTAAGGTAGCTTACATCCAGCCCCATGGCGGCGGCGATATCTTTCAGGCGAGACGCACAAACGCTGGCGTTAAATTCCTGCACGTGTGGCAGCAACACCGCATTACACACCCCATGCGGCAGATCGTAGAAACCGCCGAGCTGGTGAGCCATCGCATGTACATAACCGAGAGAAGCGTTGTTGAAGGCCATCCCAGCCAGGAATTGGGCATAGGCCATATTTTCGCGCGCTTGCATATTGCTGCCGTCGGCAACGGCGTCGCGCAGCGATTCGGCGATCATGGTGACGGCCTTCAACGCACAGGCGTCGGTAATCGGGTTGGCGGCGCTGGAAACGTAGGCCTCAATCGCGTGGGTTAAGGCATCCATCCCGGTGGCGGCGGTCAGGCCTTTCGGCATCCCGGCCATCAGATGCGGATCGTTTACCGACAGGATCGGCGTAACGTGTTTGTCGACAATCGCCATTTTTATGTGGCGTGCTTCATCGGTGATGATGCAAAAACGGGTCATTTCAGAGGCGGTGCCGGCGGTGGTATTGATGGCGATCATCGGCAACTGCGGTTTTGCAGAGCGGTCTACGCCTTCATAGTCCTTGATGTCGCCGCAGTTGGTGGCCAGCAGCGCGATGCCTTTGGCGCAATCGTGCGGTGAGCCGCCCCCCAGGGAGATCACGCAGTCGCATTGATGCTCCTGCAGCAGCGCTAGTCCCTGTTTCACGTTCGACGTGGTGGGGTTAGGGTGAGTACCGTCATAAACACAGCTTTCGATCTGTTGTGCGGTCAGCAACTGTTGAACCTGAGCCACTACGCCAATGTTATTCAACACTTTGTCGGTCACGATCAACGCTCGGCGCAACCCCTGTTGTTTCATGGTCTTTGCCGCTTCGTCCAGACAGCCGGAGCCAATCATATTGACGGAAGGGATAAAGAAAGTTGAGGCAGCCATAAATCACTCCTGGATAAAAGCTTTATTGCTTGCCTCAAACACTACTCCGCTAATTATTAAGTCATCATGATCTATCGCAACATCAAGGTGGTTAGGTCAGGTGATTGATTTAGTTTTAGTTTAACCATTTACACTTTGTGGGTTTAACCCGATTAGAGTCAAACCCAGCAGTAACTCTTACCGTTAAAACCGCATGGGTTCAATCATCGGTTTGGTCGTGCGGCTTACGGCCCAATTGCCAGACTTTTTCCGCGTAATGCCCCAGCGCCCATAGGCTCAGGCCGAGCACCACAAAGAAAATTGCCTTGGGCATGGCGTTCCAGAAAAATTCGAAGAAGCGGGTATAAAGGTTAATACCGAGGAAGGTCAATCCAAACCCACGCAGCATGGCATCGTCGCGTTTCAGCCCCAGCCAGATGCACCCGACGGCGGCGATGCCGAACAACAGACTCCAGTGGAGCAGTTCAATCTGGCGTGCGTTATACCAGCTGTCGAGATCGCCATAATTACCAAAGATCGACAACAGCCACAGCGCGATGAACAGATACAGCAAGCCCATCGCCAGCGAAACTCGCTCCAGTCCACGGCGAGCGAGCAGTGGTTGCAACAGCAGCGCCGCGGCGATCAGCACCACGCCAAAGGCGATAAAGCGGATCGGGAAACTCATGCCCAGCCAATAAGCGCCCCATCCGGACAGATAGCCGGTCTCGGCACCAAAAGCATTGCCGAGCGACAGCAGGGCAAACCACCATACCAGCCCTGAGCGGCCGCACCAGCCAATCACGCCATACAGCAGCGCGGCGAACATCAGCAGCAATGAAACTCGGCCACTGCCGTTATCCAGCCAGACCCCCATTTGCCACAGGGCGCAGGCGGTGAACAGCACGGCAACGAACAAGGCGGCTTCATTACCATAGCGTTTCTCCGGATGTTGACTGCGACGGTTCAGCGCCCAGACATAGCAAAGAGCGGCTAACATGGCGGCAATTATCATACGTACCGGCGCATCGAAACGGAACAATTCACCCAAGCGGTAAAGTAACATGCTGTCGGCGAACAGGCTGCTTATGGCAATCACCAGCGAAGCCAGCGCGGCGAGAAATGCATAACGTGCCAGCCGTCGCCAGTCGAAGGGCTGTACTTCAACGAGTTGCAGCAGCTGTTGCTGCTGTTGCGCCGTTAGCGCACCTTCATCTACCCAGCCGTCCAGTGCTTTGCGCACGATGGTGGCGTTCTTCTTGCTGAATTTCATGTTTTCTATCCTTGAAAAACACTGTTAATAGACAAGTATATACCGGTTGAATTTCAAGCGATAGAAAGTCGCACTGCCGCCGTTTTCTGGGGGACAAATATATTCACCCCGGTTAACACAGGCGCAGCAAGCATCGCCCCTACTGTGTATAATGCCCGCCGCAAAGTGCACGAGGAATGATGCAATGACTGAATATAACGATGAATACTGGATGCGTCAGGCATTGCGGCTGGCCCTGCGTGCGCAGGAAGAGGGAGAGGTGCCGGTCGGGGCGCTGTTGGTACTGGACAATCAGGTGATTGGCGAAGGCTGGAACCGGCCGATTGGCCGCCACGATCCGACCGCGCATGCAGAAATCATGGCGCTGCGGCAGGGCGGGGCCGTGTTGCAGAATTACCGCCTGTTGAATGCGACCTTGTACGTGACCCTGGAGCCGTGCGTGATGTGTGCGGGGGCGATGGTGCATAGCCGCATTCGTCGATTGGTTTACGGTGCTGCCGATGTGAAAACCGGGGCAGCGGGATCGCTGGTGGATATTTTACGCCATCCCGGTATGAATCATCAGGTGGAGATCCTCTCCGGCGTGCTGGCCGAGGAATGCGCAGTTACCTTGAGCAACTTTTTCCGCATGCGCCGTGAACAGCAAAAGGCGTTGAAGCAAGCGCAACGCGCGCAGGCAGATAAGGATCCCGAATAATCAGAAGTTAAGTGCCAACTCCGGCGCCACGGCCGGATAGCCTTTCCCCAGCTCCGCCTGTTCGGCCGCTTCCTGAGCCGCCTTTCTTTCCCTTTCTTGCAGATACCCCACCAGGCTGACCTGATAGCGGCGGATGTTTTCCACGTAGTTATAGGCTTCGCGTCCGCGCGCATAGCCGTAGGTCAACTGCGGGTAGTAGCGCTTCTGGCTGAGCATTGGCAGGCGCTGTTTGACGTCGACCCAACTGTCCGGGTTGCCTTTTTGCATTTTGGTCAGCTTGCGGGCGTCGAGCATATGGCCCCAGCCCATGTTGTAGGCCGCCAGCGCAAACCAGATACGCTCATCTTCCGGCACGCTGTCGGGCACCTTGGCCATCAGCCGCTGTAAATAGAGTGCGCCCCCCTGAATGCTCTCCTCGGGATCGAGGCGATCGTTAACCCCCAGACCGTCGGCGGTGGCCCGCGTCAGCATCATCAGACCGCGAACGCCGGTGGGTGAAGTGGCCTGCGGATTCCAGTGCGATTCCTGATAGGCAATGGCGGCCAGCAGCTTCCAGTCGATCTCGCTGGCGTATTTTTCAAACAGCGAACGGAAGGTGGGCAGTACCGAATCTATCGCCGACAGGAAGGTTTTGGTATCAACGTAATCGAAACTGCCCACGTGGCCGAGGTATTTCTCTTCCAGTCGCGCCAGCGTGCCGTCATCCACCATCTGGCTGTAAAAATCCAGCATGGCCGCGTACAGGCTGTCGTCGGTGCCGCGCTTCAGGTACCAGGTGACAGGTTCTTCATCGGTGACGTCGAAAGCCACCGCCAGCTGCGGATGGATGCGCTGCAGCAGGGCGATGGTCACGGAGTCGCCGAGGGTGTAATCCAGTTTGCCGTCGGCGACCTGCTCGAGCAGCTCTTTGGAGGTGAGATCGCTGGAAGCTTCCCAACTGAGGTCCGGGAATTTACTTTGTTTGAGCTGTTTCAGCGTGCTGACGTGGGCCGAGCCGGAGGCGACCGCCAGCTTGCCTTTAATATCGGCAAAGCTTTTGGGGCGTGCGGTACCCAGGCGATAAACCAACTGCTGGGAAACGGAATAGTAAGCAGGGCCGGTTCGGGCGCGACTGAGACGATCCTGATTGTAGATCAGGCCGGCGGCCAGCAGGTCGGCATCGTCATCGTCCAGATCGTCGAACAGGTCGTTGATGTTCTTATGCGGGATCACCACCAATTTCACCCCCAGATAGTTGGCGAAACGTTTCGCCAGCTCGTAGTCGAGGCCACTTGGCCCCTGCTTGGTGGTGAAATAGGTTAACGGCGAGTTTAGCGTACTGATACGCAACTCTCCGCGGGATTTGATCTCTTCGAGTTGCCCGCCCTGGCCGCCGCGCCAGGTAATATTGGGCCACAGGGCGAGCGCCAGAAGCAGGGTGACAACACCGATTAGAATGTAGTTTATTTTAAGGCGTTTCAAATAGTTATCCAGTGGTGGCACAGGTGCACTGCCGATTGTCATCACGCTTTTTCTTATGGTTAAATCACCAGTGCCGGGGCATTTTGCGCAACAAAACGCCAGCGTGCAACTTTATTGATACGTTATGACAATTCGATGGCGCGAACAGCTTTTATCAATAATAGCTACGCAAACGGTTTCGTCTGTCGCGCAGATTCTCTATAATGGCGCGCGTTTTCCCCCTGTTGCGCCCAATGAAGTGCTGAAGTCAGTTGCTTCGAAGACGAGAGAACTTTGATTATGGAAATACTGCGTGGTTCGCCCGCTTTGTCGGCTTTTCGTGTTACCAAACTGTTGTCCCGCTGTCAGGACGCCCAACTTCCGGTCAGTGATATCTACGCCGAGTACGTCCACTTTGCCGATGTTAGCGCACCGCTCAATGCCGAAGAACACGGCAAGCTCACGCGCCTGCTCAAGTACGGTCCCTCTCTCGCCGAACATGCCCCTGAAGGTCGCCTGCTGTTGGTGACACCGCGTCCGGGCACCATTTCTCCCTGGTCTTCCAAAGCCACCGATATCGCCCATAACTGCGGTTTGAAGCAGGTGGTGCGGTTGGAGCGCGGTCTGGCGTTTTACGTCAAGGCACCGACGCTGACTGAAGCGCAGTGGCAACAGCTTGCCGCATTGCTGCACGACCGGATGATGGAAACCGTCTTCAGCAGCTTGCAACAGGCAGAACAGCTGTTTGCTCAGCATCAGCCGGCGCCTTATCAGGCGATCGATATGCTGGGGGAAGGGCGCAGCGCGCTGGAACAGGCCAACCTCAAGCTGGGTCTGGCGCTGGCCGAAGACGAAATCGACTATCTGCTGAATGCCTTTACCGGGCTGGGGCGCAACCCGACGGATATCGAACTCTATATGTTCGCGCAGGCCAACTCGGAGCACTGCCGTCATAAAATTTTCAACGCCGATTGGATCATCGACGGCGAACAGCAGCCGAAGTCGCTGTTCAAAATGATCAAAAACACCTTCGAGCAGACGCCGGATTATGTGCTGTCGGCTTATAAAGACAACGCCGCCGTGATGGAAGGTTCACAGGTTGGCCGTTTCTTCGCTGCGCCGCAAAGCGGTCAGTATGACTATCATCAGGAAGAGGCCCATATCCTGATGAAGGTGGAAACCCATAACCACCCGACGGCGATCTCCCCGTGGCCGGGTGCCGCTACCGGTTCCGGTGGCGAGATCCGCGACGAAGGCGCTACAGGTCGCGGTGCCAAACCCAAAGCCGGTCTGGTGGGCTTCTCGGTTTCCAACCTGCGCATTCCCGGCTTCGAGCAGCCCTGGGAGCAGGATTTTGGCAAGCCGGATCGCATCGTAACCGCACTGGATATCATGACCGACGGCCCATTGGGCGGCGCGGCGTTCAATAATGAATTTGGCCGTCCGGCGCTGGTGGGATACTTCCGTACCTACGAAGAACAGGTTAACAGCCATAACGGCGTCGAGCTGCGCGGTTATCACAAACCGATCATGCTGGCGGGCGGTATCGGCAACATCCGCGCCGATCACGTGCAAAAAGGTGAAATCACCGTCGGCGCCAAACTGGTGGTGCTGGGTGGCCCGGCGATGAACATCGGTCTGGGCGGCGGCGCAGCCTCTTCTATGGCCTCCGGCCAGTCCGACGCCGATCTGGATTTTGCCTCGGTACAGCGCGACAACCCGGAAATGGAGCGCCGCTGCCAGGAAGTGATCGACCGCTGCTGGCAGTTGGGCGAACAGAACCCGATTCTGTTTATCCACGATGTGGGGGCGGGCGGTTTGTCTAACGCCATGCCGGAGCTGGTCAGCGACGGTGGCCGCGGCGGCCGTTTCGAACTGCGCGATATCCTTAACGACGAACCGGGCATGAGCCCGCTGGAAGTCTGGTGCAATGAATCACAGGAACGCTATGTGATGGCGATTGCCCCGGCGCAGATGGCGCAGTTCGACGAGATTTGCCGCCGTGAGCGTGCCCCTTATGCGGTGATCGGTGAAGCCACCGAAGAACAGCATTTGACGCTGAACGACAGCCATTTCGACAACCAGCCGATCGACATGCCGTTGGACGTGCTGCTGGGCAAAACGCCGAAGATGACGCGCGACGTGACTCGTTTGCAGGCTAAAGGCCAGCCGGTACAGCGCGAAAACATTACTCTGGCCGATGCGGTTAAACGCGTTCTGCACCTGCCGGCAGTTGCCGAGAAAACCTTCCTGATCACCATCGGCGACCGTACCGTGACCGGCATGGTGGCACGCGATCAGATGGTCGGGCCATGGCAGATCCCGGTAGCCGACTGCGCGGTTACCACCGCCAGCCTGGACAGTTACTACGGTGAAGCGATGTCGATCGGCGAACGTGCGCCGGTTGCCCTGCTGGACTTTGCCGCTTCCGGCCGTCTGGCGGTGGGGGAAGCGCTGACCAACCTGGCGGCGACCGAGATTGGCTCGCTCAAGCGCGTCAAACTTTCCGCTAACTGGATGGCGGCAGCCGGTCACCCGGGTGAAGATGCCGGCCTGTATGAAGCGGTAAAAGCGGTGGGCGAAGAGCTTTGCCCGGCGCTGGGCATCACCATTCCGGTGGGCAAAGACTCAATGTCGATGAAAACCCGCTGGCAGGAAGGCAACGAGCAGCGCGAAATGACGTCGCCGTTGTCCCTGGTGATCACTGGTTTTGCCCGCGTGGAAGATGTTCGCCACACCGTGACGCCACAACTGCGTACCGACAAGGGCGACACGGCATTGCTGCTCATCGACCTGGGTAACGGCCATAACGCGCTGGGCGCCACTGCGCTGGCACAGGTTTACCGTCAACTGGGCGACAAACCGGCCGATGTGCGTAACGTCGAGCAACTGGCAGGCTTCTTCAACGCGATGCAACAATTGGTCGCCGACCGCGCACTGCTGGCCTACCACGACCGCTCCGATGGCGGCCTGTTGGTGACGCTGGCGGAAATGGCGTTTGCCGGCCACTGCGGTGTACAGGTAGATATTCAAGGGTTGGGCGACGACGCGCTGGCAGCGCTGTTCAACGAAGAGTTGGGCGCGGTGATCCAGGTGACGGCCGATCGGCTTGAAGCGGTACAACAGGCGTTTGCTCAGCATGGCCTGACGGACAATGTGCACCACATCGGCAGCGTACAGGCCGGCGATCGCTTTGTGATTACCCAGGGCAACAAACCGGTGTACAGCGAAAGCCGTGCCACGTTACGCACCTGGTGGGCGGAAACGACCTGGCAGATGCAGCGCCTGCGCGATAACCCTGAATGTGCCGATCAGGAGCACCAGGCCAAGCAGAATGAACGCGATCCTGGCCTGAACGTCAAACTGAGCTTCGCACCTGAAGAAGATATTGCGGCACCTTATATCGCCAAGGGGGCACGTCCTAAAGTGGCGGTACTGCGCGAGCAGGGCGTTAACTCCCACGTTGAGATGGCGGCAGCATTCCATCGCGCCGGCTTTGATGCGGTGGACGTTCACATGAGCGATCTGCTGGAAGGGCGCCGTGACCTGCAGGACTTCCATACCCTGGTGGCCTGCGGCGGTTTCTCTTACGGTGACGTGTTGGGCGCAGGCGAAGGTTGGGCGAAGTCGATTCTGTTCAACGAGCGCGTGCGCGACGAGTTCGAATCTTTCTTCCACCGTCCGCAGACCCTGGCACTGGGCGTGTGCAACGGCTGTCAGATGATGTCGAACCTGCGCGATCTGATCCCCGGTGCCGAACATTGGCCGCGTTTCGTACGTAACCTGTCAGACCGTTTCGAGGCCCGTTTCAGCCTGGTGGAAGTGGCGGCCAGCCCGTCGCTGTTCATGCAGGGGATGGCGGGTTCGCGTATGCCGATTGCGGTATCGCATGGTGAAGGTCACGTCGAAGTGCGCGATACGGCACATCTGGCGGCGCTGGAGCATCATGGTCTGGTAGCGTTGCGCTTTGTCGATAATGCCGGTCAGGTAACGGAAAGCTACCCGGCCAACCCGAACGGTTCGCCGAACGGTATCACCGCCGTCACCAGCGCCAATGGGCGTGCGACGGTAATGATGCCGCATCCGGAGCGTGTGTTCCGCACCGTCAGCAACTCATGGCATCCGGAAGAGTGGGGTGAAGACAGCCCGTGGATGCGCATGTTCCGCAACGCCCGTAAGCAGCTGGGCTAAGCGATAACGTTGTGCTAGCCGAAAGGGACGCAAGAGATTGCGTCCCTTTTCAATTTATTTATGGCCATGGTTAAGACGATGGCGATTGTCTGCATTTTGCGACAGAGGGTATTTTCATTGTCTCCAAAAAGAGACACGTAACTCATTGATTTTTAATGACCAGAAATTAATTGGCTTAAGTTGTCGGTTTTTGGCGACAGGACGGTGTTTTTTTCTTCGCCCGCATGCCTGAGAATGAGAGTACTTTGGTGTTAATTTAATTTATTTTACTTTAAATTCATTGCGTTAATAAATTTGTTGAAAAGTTGGCATGTTAAGTGCATTATTCTGCCCAGTTGCTCATTCAACTTTTTATGACGGCCCCGTAAATAGACGGAACAGTCGCCTCATAAGCCACCCGAATGATGCCAAAGAAATGGTGCCTATCGTCCAACTAAACCGATAATAGCCGCGTAAGCGCTTTATCAAGCATCGGGCGACACGTGGAGTGAGGCACCGCCTGTATCCAACTGTGATGAATGTTCATCAATTCCGGATACTTACGGATGCTATTCGTCCTGTTCGATGCCAGCCCTTGGGCTACATCATCCTGGGGACGAGAAATTAAGGGCATCCACACTTTCTTGCGATGGGGCAGTCTTGCCCCAACGTCAAATACCAAAGCATGCTCACCACTCTTTACCGATAAGTTCTGACCCGTACTCCCTACCTATGGCCTGATTCTCCTTATTTCCTGACGCTCCGCTGAACGCCGGGCTTTCCTCTCATCGGCGACTCGGTTAGCATCGAAGCAGACTAGAGACAATGAGATGATTTCGTTGAAAAGATGGCGTTTATTTCCCCGTTCGCTACGTCAACTGGTGTTGATGGCGTTCTTGCTGGTGCTGTTGCCGCTGCTGGTGTTGGCCTATCAGGCTTACCAGAGCCTGGATCACCTCAGCGCCCAGGCGGCGGACATCAACCGCACTACGTTGGTGGATGCACGACGCAGCGAGGCGATGACCAGCGTGGCGTTGGAAATGGAGCGTAGCTATCGCCAATATTGCGTGCTGGTGGATCCCACACTGGCGCGCCTCTATCAGAATCAGCGCAAACAGTATTCGCAAATGCTGGATGCCCATGCCCCAATCCTGCCGGATGAACGCTACTATCAAACCTTGCGCGATCTGTTGACTCAACTGGCAGCGATTAAATGCCAAAGCAGCGGTCCGGATCCGCAGGCTTCCACGCTGTTAGAATCGTTTTCACGCTCCAATGCCGAGATGGTACAGGCCACGCGCGCCGTGGTGTTTTCCCGTGGCCAGCAGCTACAGCAGGCGATTGCCGAGCGCGGTCAGTTCTTCGGCTGGCAGGCGCTGATGCTGTTTTTGGTCAGCGTGATGCTGGTGGTATTGTTCACCCGCATGATTATCGGCCCGGTCAAGGCGGTAGAGCGAATGATCAACCGTTTGGGGGAAGGGCGAGCCTTGGGCAGTACGGCTTCCTTTAAAGGGCCGCGTGAATTACGTTCGCTGGCACAGCGCATTATTTGGTTGAGCGAGCGCCTGGCCTGGCTGGAGTCGCAGCGCCATGAGTTCTTGCGCCATATCTCGCATGAACTGAAAACGCCGCTGGCCAGCATGCGTGAAGGCACCGAACTGCTGGCAGATGAAGTAGCAGGGCCGCTGACCTCCGATCAAAAAGAGGTGGTGACCATCCTCGATCAAAGCAGCCGACACCTGCAGCAACTGATTGAACAACTGCTGGATTACAACCGCAAGCTGGCCGATGGCCCGGCGGAACATGAAAATGTCGAGTTGACCGAAATGGTCGAGATGGTCGTGGCTGCGCACAGTTTGCCGGCCCGGGCAAAAATGATCCGCACCGAGATCCAACTGGATGCGGAAATATGCTGGGCAGAGCCTACTCTATTAATGCGCGTGCTGGATAATCTCTACTCCAATGCGGTGCACTACGGCAAGGAATCCGGTAACATTTGGATCCGCAGCCGTCAGGTTGGACAACGGGTGCAGATTGATGTCGCCAACAGCGGCACGCCAATCCCCGAGGCCGAGCAAACCATGATTTTCGAGCCTTTTTTCCAGGGTAGCCACCAGCGAAAAGGGGCGGTAAAAGGAAGCGGTCTGGGGCTGAGCATCGCGCAGGATTGTATCCGCCGGATGCGCGGTGAACTGCAGCTGGTTGAAGTCGCCGGCACAGACGTCTGTTTCCGTATTGAATTGCCATTAACCGCCGAGAATGAATAATAATGTACACATGGTCTAAACGCCTTCGTCTTACGCAGACCGAACGTTCACCGCGTGCCGCACTGGGTACGCCACTCGGCAAGCGTCGATTTTCTTTTTTAGGCAGCGTGCTTTTTATGCCGTTTCTGTTGGCAGGCTGTGTCGATCGCGCAGTCAGCGGTGGTCTGAATCAACCGCAGCAGGAAGCGATCCCGGACACCAAAGTGGTGGATTACCGCATTGCGGCCTGTGACAGTCTGTGGGCGCTGGATGATAAAGATGCGTTGAATAATTCACTGTACTGGCTGCGCGCTATGGACTGTGCCGATCGTATCGGTTCTACCCAGGCACGTGCGCTGGCGAAAACTCTACCCGGCAACAGCTGGGACGGCATTTTCAAACAGAGCATTCTGCTGGGCAGCGCCGAACCGACTTCGGGCGAGCGCCGTCAGATTATCGATCGCCTGAACAGCTATCGCCTGGAGTTCCCAAGCTCGTTGCGCCCGCTGCTGCAGTTGTGGCGTCAACAGCAGGTACTGCAGGTCACCCTGTTTGATGAAAAAGCACGTTATCAGCACCTGCAGGAAAGCTCCGACAGCCAGATAGATCTGCTACGCCAGAATCAAATACGCCTACAAGCGCAGCTGCAGGATACGTCACGCAAGCTGGAAAACCTGACCGATATCGAACGTCAGCTCTCTTCGCGCAAGCAGCTGCAAAGTGAAATCCCGGATAACAGCGGGACACAGCCAAAAACCGACGCAGCGGGCAAGAAAGTGGCGCCGGCCAAGGCCGAAGAATCGGACGCCGAGCCGGAAAAGGGCACCGCCCTGCCGGTCGAGCCGGAAGATACCTACGCGCCGCCCGTTAATAAGGAGTCTCACGCGCAATGACAGCACGCAAACCGGCCAATTTGTTATTGGTTGACGACGATCCCAGCCTGCTCAAGCTGTTGGGCATGCGCCTGACCAGCGAAGGGTTTCATGTCACCACCGCCGAAAGCGGCCAGGAAGCGCTGCGCCTGTTAGGGCGCGAGAAGATTGATCTGGTGATCAGCGATCTGCGGATGGATGAAATGGACGGCATGGCGCTGTTTGCCGAGATCCAAAAACACCAACCGGGCATGCCGGTGATCATCCTGACCGCCCACGGTTCGATCCCGGACGCGGTGGCGGCCACTCAGCAGGGAGTGTTCAGCTTCCTGACCAAACCGGTGGACCGCGATGCGCTGTACAAAGCCATCGACGAAGCGCTGTCCCAATCATTACCGGCCGGTGACGACAGCTGGCGTGAGGATATCGTCACCCGCAGCCCTATTATGCTGCGCCTGCTGGAGCAGGCGAAAATGGTGGCGCAGTCAGACGTCAGCGTCTTAATCAACGGCCATAGTGGCACCGGTAAAGAAGTGTTGGCACAGGCGATCCACGGCGCCAGCCCGCGCGGCAAGAAGGCGTTTATCGCCATTAACTGCGGTGCGTTGCCGGAGCAACTACTGGAGTCCGAGCTGTTCGGTCATGCCAAAGGGGCGTTTACCGGCGCGGTCAGCAGCCGTGAAGGTTTGTTCCAGGCGGCGGCAGGTGGGACGCTGTTCCTCGACGAGATTGGCGATATGCCGCTTTCGCTGCAGGTGAAGTTGCTGCGCGTGCTGCAGGAACGCAAGGTGCGTCCGCTGGGCAGTAACCGCGATCTGGACATCGATGTACGCATTATTTCCGCTACCCACCGCGATCTGCAAAAGGCGATGGCGAAAAATGAATTCCGCGAGGATTTGTATTATCGCCTCAACGTGGTGAACCTGAAGATCCCGGCGCTGAACGAGCGGGCCGAGGATATTCCGCTGCTGGCCAATCATCTGCTGCGCGAATCTGCCAAGCGACACAAGCCGTTTGTCCGCAGCTTCTCTTCGGACGCCATGAAACGCCTGATGACCGCCACCTGGCCGGGCAACGTGCGCCAATTGGTGAACGTGATCGAGCAGTGCGTGGCCCTGACTTCCGCACCTGTTATCAGCGAAGCGCTGGTAGAGCAGGCGTTGGAAGGGGAAAACACCGCCTTGCCGACCTTTGTCGAGGCGCGTAATCAGTTTGAATTGCATTATTTACGCAAACTGTTGCAGATCACCAAGGGTAACGTCACCCAGGCCGCGCGCATGGCGGGCCGTAACCGTACCGAGTTTTATAAATTGCTGTCGCGCCATGAACTGGACGCCAACGACTTTAAAGAATGATGTTTTCCGCCGCGGCCTGCGCACGCAGGTTCTCAACAAACGCGGCGGAATGATTTACACTCCGTTCTCAATTGCTGGCATGACCAAACGCAAAGCACCATGGAACGTATTAAGCGGGACCCTAAACAATGAGCAGATCACTTTCCATCGCACTGGCCCAGTTGAATCTGTTGGTCGGTGACATCGAAGGCAACACCGAACGAATGTTGCAAACCGTGCAACAGCAGCAGAAGGCGGGAGCCGATCTGGTCATGTTCACCGAACTGGCGCTGTCCGGCTATCCGCCGGAAGACCTGCTGTATCGCAACGATTTTTACCAACGTTGTGACGAGCAACTTCTGCGTTTGCAGCAGGCTTCCACCGACGTGGCGATCCTGGTCGGCCACCCGTGGCGCGAAGGCGACAAACTCTATAATGCGCTGTCGCTGTTTTCTGAAGGGCAATTGCTGGCGCGTTACTTCAAGCAGCAGTTGCCGAACTACGGCGTATTCGATGAGAAACGCTACTTCCAGGCCGGTAACGACACCTGCGTGGTTGAGCTGAAAGGCTACCGTTTGGGCCTGCTGATTTGCGAAGATCTGTGGTTCCCGGAGCCGGTGGATGCCGCCAAGGCCGCCGGAGCCGAAATGATTCTGTCGATCAACGCCTCACCTTACAACCGCGAAAAACCGTACATCCGTAAAACCCTGATGGCCGGTCATTGCCAGCGCACCCATTTGCCGCTGGTCTATCTGAACCAGATTGGCGGACAGGATGAACTGATTTTTGACGGTTGTTCGAAAGTCTTCGACGCGGCTGGCAACATGACCCATCGCCTGGCGGCGTTTGCCGAGCAGGTAACCCTGCTGGAATTCAACGAGCTGGACGTGGTGCCGATGACCGCTCCGGCCGCCGAGCTGCCGCAGTTGGCACAGGTCTATGAAGCCCTGGTGCTGGCGGTGCGCGATTACGTGACCAAAAACGGCTTCAAGGGTGCCGTGCTGGGGCTTTCTGGCGGTATCGATTCGGCGTTGACGCTGGCGATTGCCGTCGATGCGCTGGGCAAAGACAAGGTGCAGGCGCTGATGATGCCGTTCCGTTATACCGCGGACATCAGTATTGCCGACGCCAAGGAAGAAGCGGAAATCCTGGGGATTGAATTCGATATCGTCTCGATTGAGCCGATGTTCGACGCCTTTATGGGCCAACTGACGCCAATGTTCGCTGGGACCGAGCGTGATACCACGGAAGAGAACCTGCAGGCGCGCTGTCGCGGCGTGGTGTTGATGGCGCTCTCCAACAAGCGTCGCAGCATCGTGTTGACTACCGGCAACAAAAGCGAGATGGCCGTAGGTTACGCCACGCTGTATGGTGATATGGCCGGTGGCTTCGATGTGTTGAAGGACGTGCCTAAAACGCTGGTGTTCAAGCTGTCCGAATACCGCAATACCGTCTCTTACGTGATCCCGCAGCGCGTTATCGATCGTCCACCGTCCGCCGAGCTGGCGCCGGATCAGCTCGATCAGGACAGCCTGCCGCCGTACGACATTCTGGATGCGATTCTGGAAGGTTACGTCGAGCGCGATAAATCGGTTGCCGATCTGGTGGCCGAAGGCTTCGACGAGGCGATTGTTCGCAAGGTGATACGCCTGGTGGATATTAACGAATACAAGCGGCGTCAGGCCGCTGTCGGGCCGCGCATCACCGCCCGCAATTTCGGCAAAGACCGCCGCTACCCAATCACATCCGGCTTTGGCCGCAAAAATTGGTAAAGGAAAGAAGATGAAAAAGATCGACGCTATTATCAAGCCGTTCAAACTGGATGATGTCCGTGAAGCGCTGGCTGAAGTTGGCATTACCGGGATGACCGTGACCGAAGTGAAAGGCTTCGGCCGTCAGAAAGGGCACACTGAGCTGTACCGTGGCGCTGAGTACATGGTCGATTTTCTGCCGAAGGTGAAAATTGAGATCGTCGTGGCCGACGATATCGTCGATACCTGCGTGGAAACCATCATGCAGACCGCGCAGACCGGTAAAATCGGCGACGGTAAAATCTTTGTCTTCGACGTGGCGCGGGTGGTGCGTATCAGGACCGGCGAACAAGACGAAGAAGCTATTTAATGTGATCGTCTACCGAGCACCGCCAGCTTGAGCTTGGGCTGTGCTCGGCCTCCTCGTGTACTGCGTGTACACTCCGGGGCACTGCGCGCAGGCCGCACCCAATCTGGCTGGCGCTCGCTACGCCCTTGATTCCCGAGACTGTGATCCTCTACCGAGCACCGCCAGCTTGAGTTTGGGCTGTGCTCGGCCTCCTCGTGTACTGCGTGTACACTCCGGGGCACTGCGCGCAGGCCGCACCCAATCTGGCTGGTGCTCGCTACGCCCTTGATTCCCGAGTCTGTGATCCTCTACCGAGCACCGCCAGCTTGAGCTTGGGCTGTGCTCGGCCTCCTCGTGTACTGCGTGTACACTCCGGGGCACTGCGCGCAGGCCGCACCCAATCTGGCTGGCGCTCGCTACGCCCCAAATCTCCTTCAACCTCTCCGCTGTTCTGATTGTTTTCATCATTAGCATTCTAAAAAAGCGAAGGCTATCGCGTTTTTGATACTTTTCCCGATCGCTTTACGCGCGGCGTCTACACTCAACTCAACTATTTTGATTAAGGCGATCCCCAATGAATTTCAAGTTGCGGCTAGGCGGCAAGGGCGTGCATCCCCAGGAGATTACTCAAGTAAGTGACTGGGGTAAGCGCACGCAGACAACAACGCAGCGGCTTGAAAGGCGATGGGGATGATGACGCTGCGCCAAATCCGCCATTTTATCGCGGTGGCCGAAACCGGCTCGATCTCTGCCGCCGCCCAGGCGGTGTTTGTTTCCCAGTCTTCGCTGACGCTGGCTATCCAGCAGTTGGAAACCGACATCGGCGTACGTCTGTTTGAGCGTCACGCCAAGGGCATGAACCTGACGCATCAGGGTCACCAGTTTCTGCGCCAGTCATATCTGATCCTTGCCACGGTGGATAACGCCAAGCGCAGTTTGCAACTGGGAACCGAAAGCCTGACCGGCAAGCTGACCATCGGCGTGACCAGCCTGGTAGCGGGCTATTTTTTGGTCGAGCTGCTTAAGCGCTTTAAATCGGCATACCCCAACGTCACCATTCAGGTGATTGAAGACGAGCGGCCCTATATTGAGCATTTGCTGGTCAGTGGGGAAATCGATATCGGCGTGCTGATCCTGTCAAACATCGAAGACCGCGATGCGCTGCAAAGCGAAGTCCTGATGCATTCACCTTATCGCCTGTGGTTACCGCCGCTGCATCCACTGCTGGATCATGAAAGCATCAGCCTGGCGGATGTGGCGAAGCTGCCGCTGATCCAGCTTAATGCCGACGAAATGGACGTGCATGCGCGGCGTATCTGGGCGCGCGCAGGCTTAAAACCGGAAATAGCCATGAAAACCGCTTCAACCGAGGCGGTACGCAGCCTGGTGGCGGCGGGAATGGGCGTTTCTATCTTGCCGGACATGGCCTACCGTGCCTGGTCTCTGGAAGGCAATATGATTGAGGCGCGCAAGCTGGCGGATCTGCTGGAACCGTTGGATATCGGTTTGGCATGGCGGCGCGGCAGTGCGCGGCCGGAGCTGGTTACGCCGTTCCTCACTATTGCGCGTGAAAACGGCAATATGCACGCGGCTGGGCTGAAGCATTCGATTTAATCGAACGCGTCGTTCAGTATTTAGAATTTGTTGGCTGCCTGATGCTCGCTTAGTCTGATTAAAACTAACTTATTTCACATTTAGTTAACGTTTTTGTCACTCAGAGGCGATACGCAATGGCAGATGTGCACCTCCTTTCAGGTTTATCCTGTCAGCAATTTATTAACGGTCAATCGGTCGAAGGCGAAGGCCAGCAAGAGTGCATCGTTAATCCGGCGAATGGCGAGACGCTGGTCTCGATCACCGAAGCCTCATCTGTCCAGGTCGGCAACGCAGTGAAAGCGGCGCAACAGGCGTTCGCTTCCTGGTCGCGGACTACCCCCGCCTACCGCGCGGCTATTCTGTTGCGTATTGCCGATGCCATCGAGCGTCAGGCCGAGCGCCTGGCCGGTCTGGAGGCGCTTAACTGCGGCAAACCGCTGCATCAGGCGCTTAATGACGACCTGCCGGCGGCCATCGACGTCTTTCGCTTCTTTGCCGGCGCGGTGCGCACCCAGCAGGGGCAGTTGGCCGGGGAATATATCGAAGGGCACACCTCAATGATCCGCCGTGACCCGATCGGCGTGGTGGCCTCTATTGCGCCCTGGAATTACCCGTTGATGATGGCAGCGTGGAAAATTGCGCCAGCGCTGGCCGCGGGCAACACCGTGGTATTCAAACCTTCCGAACACACCCCTCTGACCATTTTGGCGCTGGTGCCCGCGTTACAGGAGATCCTGCCGCCGGGGGTGCTGAATATCGTCTACGGCGGCGGGGAAGGGGTCGGCAGCCATTTGGTCGGCCACCCGCAGGTACGGCTGGTTTCGGTCACCGGCGATATCGTTACCGGGCAGAAAATTCTGCAGGCGGCGGCGAAAAGCGTCAAACGCACGCACCTGGAGTTGGGGGGCAAGGCACCGGTGATTGTCTGCGATGACGCCGATTTGGACGAGGTGGTCAACAGCATTCGCACCTATGGCTACTACAACGCCGGGCAAGACTGCACCGCGGCCTGCCGTATCTACGCGCAGGCGGGGATCTATCCGAAGCTGGTGGATGCGTTGGGCGAGGCGGTTGCCAGCCTGCGCTTTGCCCGCAAACGCGATGAGGATAACGAAATCGGTCCACTGATCAGCAGTCGCCAGCGCGATCGCGTCGCCAGTTTTGTCGAACGTGCGCTCAGCCAGCCACACATTGAATTGATCACCGGCGCCGCCGCGCATTCCGGTCCGGGTTTCTATTACCAGCCCACGCTGCTTGCCGGCTGTCTGCAAAGCGATGAAATCGTCCAGCGGGAGGTGTTTGGCCCGGTGGTGAGCATCACCCGCTTTGAACATCTGGAGCAGGCGGTCAACTGGGCAAACGATTCCGAATACGGCCTGGCCTCATCGGTCTGGACGCAGAATATCGATCGGGCGCTGCATATCGCCGCCCATCTGCAATACGGCAGTACCTGGATCAACACCCATTTCACCCTGGCGAGTGAAATGCCGCACGGGGGCCTGAAACGCTCCGGCTACGGCAAAGATCTTTCCAGCGATTCACTGCAGGACTACAGCGTTGTCAGGCATGTGATGGCGAAATTTAAAGCCAGCTTCTAAAGGCAGCATACCCGTCGCTTTTCAAGCTGCAGCGATGTTACCTGCACTCATCCCCAGTTGCTTACTCAAGTAAGCGCCTGGGGATGAGTGAGCTGGTCGCCTGGCTGTGCTGTACAGGGATGTACAAATGCCGCGAGCGCATGGACGCGCTAAAGCGGCCAACTTGAAATTCATAGGGTAAATAAAATGAGACTAGGGCGGCAGCCGTTCCCTGCCGCACACAGATAGGCCACACAGGGGTAATTACGATGGGAAAAACTACCGCAGTCACCACCACAGTTTCCGCGCTCTGTTTCACCGTACTTTGCGGTTTGGCCCAGGCGGCCGATCTGCCGCAGGCGCTCGGCAAGGGCGAAGGGCGACTGGATATCATTGCCTGGCCCGGTTACATCGAACGCGGTCAGTCCGATAAAAACTACGACTGGGTCAGCCAGTTTGAAAAGCAAACCAGCTGCGCGGTGAATGTGAAAACCGCCGCCACTTCCGACGAAATGGTCAGCCTGATGGCCAAAGGAGGCTACGACCTGGTCACCGCTTCCGGCGACGCTTCGCTGCGGCTGATTTTCGGCAAGCGGGTGCAGCCGATCAATACCGCGTTGATCCCTAACTGGAAAAACATCGACCCGCGCCTGTTAAACGGTGCCTGGTACACCCTGGACGGCAAAACTTACGGCACGCCCTATCAGTGGGGCCCGAACCTGCTGATGTATAACACCAAAACTTTCCCGACACCGCCGGACAGTTGGGCAGTAGTGTTCCAGCAGCAGAACCTGCCGGATGGCAAAACCAACCAGGGCCGGGTTCAGGCCTACGATGGGCCAATCTATATCGCCGATGCGGCGTTGTTCCTGAAGGCCACGCAACCGCAGCTTGGCATCAGCGATCCGTATCAGCTTAACGAAGAGCAGTATCAGGCGGCGTTGAAGCTGTTGCGTACCCAGCATGCACTGATCCACCGCTACTGGCATGACACCTCGGTACAAATGAGCGATTTCAAAAACGAAGGCGTGGTCGCCTCCAGCGCCTGGCCGTATCAGGCCAATGCCCTGAAAGGGGAAGGCCAGCCGATCGGTACGGTATTCCCGAAAGAGGGGGTGACCGGTTGGGCCGACACTACCATGCTGCACGCCGATGCCAAACACCCGAACTGCGCCTATCTGTGGATGAACTGGTCGCTGGAACCGAAAGTGCAGGGCGACGTTGCCGCCTGGTTCGGTTCTGTTCCGGCGTCACCGGCGGGTTGCAAGGCCAGCACGCTGCTGGGTGATAAAGGTTGCGAGACCAACGGTTTCAACCAGTTCGACAAGATTGCCTTCTGGAAAACGCCACAGGCGCAGGGCGGAAAATTCGTGCCCTACAGCCGCTGGACTCAGGATTACATCGCCATCATGGGCGGTCGGTAACCCGTGCGGGCGTAGTTCGCTACGCCCGATTAACGTCAATCAGGAGCGCAGATCATGACCATTGCCGTGCAATTTATCGATGTTTCGCGAAGCTTCGGCGAGGTTCGCGCCGTGGACCGGGTTTCAATCGAGATACAAGACGGGGAATTCTTCTCCATGCTCGGGCCTTCCGGCTCGGGGAAAACCACCTGCCTGCGGTTGATCGCCGGTTTCGAACAGCTCACTGCCGGCTCGATTCGTATTCACGGGCAGGAGGCCGCCAATTTGCCGCCGTATCAGCGCGACGTGAATACCGTCTTCCAGGATTACGCGCTGTTCCCACATATGTCGGTGCTGGAAAACGTCGCTTACGGGCTGATGGTTAAAGGCGTCGCCAAGCGAGAACGCCTGGCCCGTGCGCAGGAAGCGCTGGACAGCGTGGCGTTGGGGTTTGTAGCCGAGCGCAAACCGGCGCACCTTTCCGGCGGCCAGCGGCAGCGTGTCGCACTGGCTCGCGCACTGGTCAATCGGCCGCGGGTGCTGCTGTTGGATGAACCGCTCGGCGCGCTGGATCTCAAGCTGCGCGAGCAGATGCAGGGGGAGTTGAAAAAGTTGCAGCGCCAGCTCGGCATCACCTTTATTTTCGTCACCCACGATCAGAGCGAAGCGTTGTCGATGTCCGACCGGGTGGCGGTGTTCAACAATGGCCGTATTGAACAGGTGGACGCGCCGCGCGAACTCTACATGCGACCGAAGACGCCGTTTGTCGCCGAGTTTGTCGGCACCTCTAACGTGGTGCGCAGCGATTTGGCGCAGCGGCTGTTGGGCCAGGCCGCCACCTTCTCGATCCGTCCCGAGCATATTCGGCTCGCGGATCAGGCCGGCGCAGCGCAGGGGGAAATTCAGGTGCAGGGTACGCTGCAGGAGATCCATTACCAGGGGGCGGCGACGCGCTACGAAATTGCGTTGAACAGCGGTGAAAAACTGCTGGTCAGCCAGGCGAATCCTCAGTGGCTCGCCGACGGGCAGCCGCATCTGATCGGCCAACCGGTCACCGCCTGCTGGTCACGTGAGGCGATGGTGCCATTGCTGGAGGCGAGGTGAAATGGAGATGAGCATCGATTATCCCGCGCCGCGCCGCGGAACCTTGCGCACCCTGTCGACCTACCTTTATCGCCGGCCGACGCTGTACCTGCTGCTGTTACTGGTGCCGCCGCTGCTGTGGTTTGGCGCGGTCTACCTCGGCTCACTGCTGACGCTGCTGTGGCAGGGGTTTTACACCTTCGACGACTTCACCATGACGGTGACGCCGGATCTGACCTTCGATAACCTGCGGGCGCTGTTCAACCCGGCCAATTACGACATCATTCTGCGCACGCTGACGATGGCGGTACTGGTGTCCCTGGCCAGCGCGGTGCTGGCGTTTCCCATTGCCTATTACATGGCGCGCTACACCAGCGGCCGCACCAAGGCGTTTTTCTACATCGCGGTGATGATGCCGATGTGGGCCAGCTATATCGTCAAGGCCTACGCCTGGACGCTGCTGTTGGCGAAGGATGGCGTAGCGCAATGGTTCCTGCAGCATCTCGGGCTGGAGCCGTTGCTGGCGGCGATCCTGACCGTACCGGGTGTCGGCGGTAACACGCTATCCACCTCCGGGTTAGGCCGTTTTCTGGTGTTTGTTTATATCTGGCTGCCGTTCATGATCCTGCCGATCCAGGCGGCACTGGAACGCCTGCCTCCTTCGCTGTTGCATGCCTCGGCGGATCTGGGCGCACGCCCTGCGCAGACCTTTCGTTACGTGATCCTGCCGTTGGCGGTGCCGGGGATCGCCGCCGGGTCAATCTTTACCTTTTCGCTGACCCTGGGGGACTTTATCGTGCCGCAACTGGTGGGGCCGCCGGGCTACTTTATCGGCAGCATGGTGTACGCCCAGCAAGGGGCGATCGGCAATATGCCGATGGCTGCGGCCTTTACTCTGGTGCCGATCGTGCTGATCGCGATTTATCTTTCCATTGTGAAACGTCTGGGGGCTTTCGATGCACTCTGAACGCGCGCCGTTAGGGCTAAAACTGGCCGCCTGGGGCGGACTGATTTTCCTGCATTTCCCGTTGGCGATTATCGCCATCTACGCCTTCAACACCGAGGATGCGGCTTTCAGCTTCCCGCCGAAGGGGTTTACGCTGCATTGGTTCAGCGTTGCCGCCGGGCGCCAGGACATTATCGATGCGATGCTGCTGTCCGCGCAGATTGCCGCGCTGGCCACCGTTGTGGCGCTGGTGCTGGGCACGCTGGCGGCAGCGGCTCTCTACCGGCGTGACTTCTTCGGCAAAGACAGCATTTCGTTGCTGCTGCTGTTGCCGATCGCGCTGCCGGGCATTGTCACCGGTCTGGCACTGCTGGCGGCGTTTAAGGCGCTGAATATCGAACCGGGGGTGCTGACCATCGTCATTGGCCATGCCACCTTCTGCGTGGTGATCGTGTTCAACAACGTGATTGCCCGTTTCCGCCGAACCTCCTACAGCCTGATCGAGGCCTCTATGGATCTCGGTGCCGACGGCTGGCAAACCTTCCGCTACGTGATATTGCCCAACCTTGGCTCGGCGCTGCTGGCCGGTGGCATGCTGGCGTTCGCGTTGTCGTTTGATGAAATCATTGTCACCACTTTCACCGCCGGCCATGAGCGCACGCTGCCGCTGTGGTTGCTGAACCAGCTCGGTCGCCCACGTGACGTGCCGATCACCAACGTGGTGGCGCTGTCGGTGATGCTGCTGACCATGATCCCGATTTTGGGGGCCTATTACCTGACCAAAGGTGGCGAAAGCGTCGCCGGCAGCGGCAAATAGCTTTCCCCTTCGTCTTTCAAGCTGCAGCGTTGTTGGCTGCGAGCGTAAACCCCAGTCACTTATTTTGTATAAGCTCCGGGGGATTTACGCTCTTGCCGCCTAGCTGCAACTTGAAATCCATTGGGGAAAGGGATCATGTCGCTAAAAATAAATAACTGAGGGGTTCGTCTATATGCAAAGCCAATTGTTGATTAACGGCCAACTGGTTGCCGGCCAGGGGGCGTTGTTGCCGGTGTATAACCCGGCGACCGGAGAGGTGGTGGTGCAGGTGGCTGAAGCCAGTGCGGAGCAGGTCGATCAGGCGGTGTTGGCAGCCGACGCCGCGTTTGGCGAATGGGGCCAGACCACACCGAAAGAGCGTGCCGAGCACCTGCTGAAGCTGGCGGACCTGATCGACCACCATGCGGAAACCTTTGCCCGTCTGGAGTCGCTTAACTGCGGCAAACCTTACCACTGCGTATTGAACGATGAGTTGCCGGCGGTGGCGGATGTGTTCCGCTTCTTCGCCGGTGCCAGCCGTTGCCTGAGTGGGCTGGCGGCCGGTGAATACCTGGCCGGGCACACGTCGATGATCCGCCGCGATGCGTTGGGGGTGGTCGCTTCAATCGCTCCCTGGAACTACCCGCTGATGATGGCGGCGTGGAAGCTGGCTCCGGCATTGGCGGCAGGTAACTGCGTGGTGCTCAAGCCTTCGGAACAAACCCCGCTGACCACCTTCAAGCTGGCGGAGCTGGCCGCCGATGTGTTCCCTGCGGGCGTATTCAACGTGCTGTTTGGCCGCGGTGCCAGCGTCGGTGACCGACTGACCGGCCATGACAAGGTGCGCATGGTGTCGCTGACCGGCTCAATCGCTACCGGCGAACACATCATTGCCCATACCGCGCCCGGCATTAAACGTACCCATATGGAACTGGGCGGCAAGGCGCCGGTACTGGTGTTCGACGACGCCGATCTGCAACAGGTGGTGGACGGCATTCGCAGCTTTGGTTTCTACAACGCTGGCCAGGATTGCACCGCCGCCTGCCGGATTTACGCCCAGAAAGGCATTTACCCGCAGTTGGTAAAGGCCTTGGGTGAGGCTATTGGCAGCCTGAAGATAGGCCCGCCGGAAGATCCAGACAGCGAGCTGGGCCCGTTGATCACCGCTCAGCATCTGGAGCGGGTGGTGGGTTTTGTGGAGCGAGCCAAGGCGCTGCCGCACGTGCAGGTGGTAACCGGCGGTGAGCGAGTCAACGGCCAAGGCTACTATTTCCAGCCAACGCTGCTGGCCGGTGCGCGTCAGGAAGATGAGATTGTGCAGCGTGAAGTGTTCGGGCCGGTGGTAACCGTCACGGAGTTCGAAGATGAGGCGCAGGTATTGGCCTGGGCCAACGAGTCACAGTATGGCCTGGCGTCGTCGTTGTGGACCCGGGATGTTGGTCGGGCACACCGTCTAAGCGCTCGTCTGCAGTATGGCTGCACCTGGGTGAATACCCATTTCATGCTGGTGAGCGAGATGCCGCACGGTGGCCAGAAGCTGTCCGGCTACGGCAAGGATATGTCGATGTATGGCCTGGAAGACTACACTGCGATACGTCATGTGATGTTCAAACATTGATTTTATTGTATTTATCCGCAAAATAACGCGGCCTTCAGACCGGCCCCGCCGGTCTGATGATAATAAAAACTGAAAGGAAGCCAATTATGGGCATCACCAGACGCGATTTTCTTAATGGGGTGGCGATCACCATCGCTGCCGGGCTGACGCCGATGCAGATCCTGCGGGCATCGCCGCAAACCGCCAATCAAACCCTCTACTATCCGCCGACGCTGACCGGACTGCGGGGCAATCACCCCGGTTCCTTTGAACATGCGCACCAATTGGGGCGTGACGGTCGGGCCTTCGATTTTGCCGCCGTACCGGCGACGGAAGAGTTTGATCTGGTGGTGGTCGGTGCCGGGATCAGCGGGCTGGCCGCGGCCTGTTTCTGGCAGCAAATGAAGGGGACGCAGCAGCGTATTTTGCTGATCGACAACCATGATGATTTTGGTGGCCATGCCAAACGCAATGAATTCAGCAGTGAGAACGGGACCATCCTCGGCTATGGCGGCAGCGAGTCGCTGCAGTCGCCGCGTTCCAACTTTAGCCCGGTAGCGATGGGGCTGCTGAAAAAACTGGGTGTCAGCATCGACAACCTGGAAAAGGCTTTCGACACCACTTTTTACCCCAATCTGAACCTGAGCCGCGGTGTCTATTTCGACCGTAAGAACTTTGGCGTCGACAAAGTGGTGAGCGGCGATCCCGGGCGTATGGTGGCGGACGATATTCCGCATGACCGACTCAACGGCCGTTCCTATGAAGCTTTTATCGGCGATTTCCCGCTGCCGGAAAGCGACCGTCAGGCGCTGATTGCACTGCATACGGTGAACAAGGACTACCTGCCGGAAATGAGCCAGGAGCAGAAAAGCGAATGGCTCGACAAGCACAGCTATACCGAATTCCTGCGTGAAAAGGTGGGGCTGAGCGAAATGGCTATCCGCTATTTCCAGCAAACTACCAGTGATTTCCAGGCGGTGGGCATTGACGCCACTTCATGCAGCGACGCCCGTATTTGTGACCTGCCGGGCCTGAACGGTATGAACCTGCCGCCGCTGGACGAAGAGTCGCAGGCGGATCTCGACGATCCTTACGTGTTCCACTTCCCGGACGGCAACGCTACCCTGACGCGTCTGATGGTACGCCATCTGATCCCGGCGGTTTCACCGGGCGGCAAAGACATGAATGACATCGTTCTCGCCAGGTTCGATTACAGCCAGCTAGACCGGGCCGATTCGCCGGTAAAACTGCGATTGAACAGCACCGGATTGCACGCGGCTAACGTCGGTGACAAGGTCGAAGTGACCTATATGACCGGCGAGAAAATGACCAAGGTGCGCGCCGGGCAGGTGGTGATGGCCGGGTACAACATGATGATCCCGTACCTGGTACCGGAAATGTCGGCCGAACAGCAAGAGGCGCTGAAGCAGAACGTGAAGTCACCGCTGGTGTACAGCAAAGTGGTGATCCGCAACTGGCAGCCGTTTATCAAACTGGGCGTACATGAAGTTTACTCCCCAACCGCCCCTTATTGCCGCGTGAAGCTGGATTATCCAGTGAGTATGGGCGGCTATCAGCACCCGCGCGATCCCAACCAGCCCATTGGCCTGCATATGGTATACGTGCCGACGTTGGCGGGCAGCGGACTCAGCCCGCGCGAACAGTCACGTAAAGGCCGTGCCCTGCTGTTGGGCACACCGTTTGAAGTGCATGAGCAGATGATCCGCGAACAATTGCAGGGCATGCTGGGGTCGGCCGGGTTCGATCACCAGCGTGATATTGAAGCCATTACCGTCAACCGCTGGTCGCACGGTTACTCCTATTTCCTCAACGGCTTGTTTGACGACGAGGACGAAGCGAAGAAAATCATTGAGACGGCGCGCCAGCCGATCGGCAAAATCGTGATTGCCAACTCGGATTCAGACTGGAGCCCGTACGCCAACTCGGCGATCGACCAGGCATGGCGTGCGGTCAATGAGCTGGCCTATGGCAAGGTTGCCGCGAAGGAGGGAGCATGAGAATGCGTTCACTGTATTTGCTGACCTTACTGGCGGCGGGCGGTTCGGCCCAGGCGATGTCGGCCGGGGAATACGTGGCCAAGGCCGGTGACTGTACCGCCTGCCATACCTCGTCAGGCGGCGCATTGTTTGCCGGCGGCATGAAGTTCCCGACGCCGCTGGGCAATATCTACGCCACCAATATCACGCCGGACAAACAGCAGGGCATCGGCGCTTATTCTTTTGATGAGTTTGACCGCGCCATGCGTCAGGGGATCGCTAAAGACGGCCACCGGCTTTATCCGGCGATGCCGTATACCTCTTACGCCAAAATGAATGCGGAAGATATGCGCGCGCTGTATGACTACCTGATGAACGAAGTGCCGGCGCAGAATACCGCCAACCGCGCCAGTGACATCAGTTGGCCGTTGTCGATGCGCTGGCCGCTGGCGGTATGGAATCAGCTGTTCCATGACGATACGCCTTACCAGCCTGACCACGACCAGAGCGCAGAGTGGAATCGCGGCGCCTATTTGGTTCAGGGGGCGGGGCACTGCGGCAGTTGCCATACGCCGCGTGGCTGGGCGATGCAGGAAAAAGGTCTGGACAGCAAAGAGCCGGCCTTCCTGAGCGGCGCTGAGCTGGACGATTGGTACGCTTCCGGGTTACGCGGAATGAAGCAGGACGAAGTGGTTGCCCTGTTGAAAACCGGGCGCAGCCAACATGCCGCGGTTTCCGGGCCGATGAGCGAAGTGGTGAGCCACAGTACGCAGTATCTTACCGACGGCGATCTGAACGCTATTGCCACCTATTTGCACAGCCTGGCGGCGGAACAACCCGCGGCGCAGAAAGTGACGCCGCTGGCCGCCGACCATCAGCAGGCGGGGCAGCGCAGCTATGCGATGTACTGTTCAACCTGTCATGGCAATAAGGGCGAGGGCAGCGACAACACCATTCCTGCGCTGGCGGGCAACACGACGGTGACGGCGGAAAATCCGATCACTGCGCTACGCGTGGTGCTGGAAGGTGCACACACGCCAATCACCCAGCACGCCACCGCGATCGCCATGCCGGGCTACGCCTGGACGTTGAACGACCAGCAGGCAGCCGATCTGATGAGCTATCTAAGAGGCAGTTGGGGGAATCAGGCGGCACCGGTGACGGCACAGCAGGTGCAGGAGACACGCAAGCTGGCGGAGAAATAATCATACCCGTCATACTTGAAGCTGCCTCTTTGTTGGCTGCCTGCGCTTACCCCAGTCACGTACTTATTGTACATTTCTGGGGATGCGCTTAGTTGCCGCCGCGATGCAACGCCAATTATTTAGCGTATAGGGCGCGGTTGTGGATGAACTGCGCCCTTTTCAATTACATCACTTTATGTGGGCCGAAGCATTCGTAGTGGATACGATCGGCGCTGACGCCCATCTCCAGCAACTGTTTGCCCACGTGTTGCATAAACGGCACCGGTCCGCAGAAGTAGTAATGCATCTGCGGGGTGCTGAGCGTTTCGCGCAGGGCGCTGAGATCCATCAGGCCACGGCTCTGGTAGTCTCGGCCTTCCACATCATTAGCATTCGGTTGGTTGTACCACACGTGGCGGCTCAGGTTTGGCATGCGCCCGGCGATGTCCGCCACTTCATCTGCAAAGGCGTGAACGCTGCCATTTTCCGCCGCGTGCAGCCAGTGCACGTCCGCCTGATGCTGGTTATCGTGCAGGGTATTGAGCATGCCGAGCATAGGCGTTTGGCCAACGCCGGCGGAGATCAACGCCACCGGAGTATCCGGCTTGGCTTCGAGGAAGAAATCCCCGTGCGGCGGAGCAAGGTAAATTACGTCGCCTTCTTTGGCCTGCTGATGCAGGAAATTCGAAACCTTACCCTGATCTTCACGCTTTACCGCAATGCGATAGTATTCGCCGTTCGGTGAGGTGGTCAGCGAGTATTGGCGAATCTCCTGATTCTCCATGCTGTCGTGCTTGATATAGACCGCCAGGTATTGCCCCGGTTTGAAGTCGATCACCCGGCCACCGTCAACCGGCGCCAGCACGAAGCTGCAAATCACCTCGCTCTGCGGTTGTTTTTTGACGATGCGGAAAGCGCGCAGATCGCGCCAGCCACCGTCGGCGCTTTCGCTGGCCTGATAAATCTGGCCTTCACGCTGGATAAATACGTCCGCCAGTACGCCATAGGCTTTGCCCCAGGCGTCCAGCACTTCCTGACCCGGGCTGAACATTTCGTCCAGGGTCGCCAGTAAATGGCCACCGACAATCTGATATTGATCCGGCTGAATATTCAGGCTGGTGTGCTTCTGGGCAATACGTTCTACCGCCGGTAGCAGCGCCGCCAGATTTTCGATATTCGCGGCATAGGCGCAGATCGCATCGAACAGCGCCTGACGCTGATCGCCATTACGCTGATTGTTCATATTGAACACGTCTTTGAGCTCGGGATTGTGCTCGAACATACGATCGTAGAAATGTGCGGTCAGCTTCGGCCCGGTAGCGGCCAGCAGGGGAATAGTAGATTTTACGGTGGCGATGGTTTGGCTATCCAGCATGGCAGCGCTCCTTGGTCGATCATTATTGGAATAATGTAATGATGTATTTTAAATACATCTTTAAGTTTAAGCGCATCCTAACGGTTTCTGTGGTGGCTGTAAATACCCCTGTTTTTGTTGCGGGGTCGGCGAGCGGCGATCCCGCTCACAGAACATGAAAAAACCGCATTCCCAGCATGAGTAAAAGTCCGTTGCCGAATGGGGAGATTTATCGGATCAAAGCCTTGCCGCGCCTAATGCCAATCGTTTGCGTAAAAACCTCTGTCAAGGCCTATCCTCGGTGGGGGGAAACAGTTTACACTGTGCCCCAGAACCCAAACGGGTAGTTATTTGGTGATTTTTTAGTTAGCCGATTTAAGTCAGGAGAAGCCGGATGTTAAAGCGTGAAATGAACATTGCTGATTACGATGCCGAACTGTGGCGTGCAATGGAGCAAGAAGTGGTGCGTCAGGAAGAGCACATTGAGCTGATTGCGTCTGAGAACTACACCAGCCCGCGCGTAATGCAGGCTCAGGGTTCCCAGCTGACCAACAAATACGCTGAAGGTTATCCGGGCAAGCGTTATTACGGCGGCTGCGAATACGTGGATATCGTTGAGCAACTGGCTATCGACCGTGCCAAAGAGCTGTTCGGTGCCGATTACGCCAACGTACAGCCGCACTCCGGCTCCCAGGCTAACTTCGCCGTTTACACCGCGCTGCTGCAGCCGGGCGATACCATTTTGGGGATGAACTTGGCGCACGGTGGCCACCTGACCCACGGTTCTCCGGTTAACCTGTCCGGCAAACTGTATAACGTGGTGCCTTACGGTATCGACGATAAAGGTCAAATCGATTACGAAGATCTGGCCAAGCAGGCGCAAACTCACAAGCCAAAAATGATCATCGGCGGCTTCTCTGCCTTCTCCGGTATCGTTGACTGGGCAAAAATGCGTGAAATCGCCGACAGCATCGGCGCTTACCTGTTCGTTGATATGGCGCACGTTGCGGGCCTGATCGCCGCCGGCGTTTATCCGAACCCGGTTCCACACGCTCACATCGTGACCACCACCACCCACAAAACCCTGGCGGGTCCGCGCGGCGGCCTGATCCTGGCGAAAGGCGGTGATGAAGATCTGTACAAGAAGCTGAACTCCGCCGTGTTCCCGGGTGGCCAGGGCGGCCCGCTGATGCACGTGATTGCCGGTAAAGCGGTAGCGCTGAAAGAAGCGATGGAGCCTGAGTTCAAGATCTACCAGCAGCAAGTGGCCGATAACGCCAAAGCGATGGTGGAAGTGTTCCTGGAGCGCGGCTACAAAGTGGTTTCCGGTGGCACCCATAACCACCTGTTCCTGTTGGATCTGGTTGACAAGAACCTGACCGGTAAAGAAGCCGACGCCGCCCTGGGCCGTGCCAACATCACCGTGAACAAAAACAGCGTACCAAACGATCCTAAGAGCCCGTTCGTCACCTCAGGTGTGCGTATCGGTACTCCGGCTGTAACGCGTCGCGGCTTCAAAGAAGCGGAAGTGCGTGAGCTGGCCGGTTGGATCTGCGACGTGTTGGACAACATCAATGATGAGGCCACCATCGAACGCACCAAGAAGAAAGTGTTGGATATTTGCGCCCGCCTGCCGGTTTACGCTTAATTCCGCTTTCTGTTTAAAAACCCGCTTCGGCGGGTTTTTTTATGCCCGTGGTAGGCAAACTGTGAACTGCCTAGCAGTCTATGGCCTCGCACCTGAATGTACATTGCTAGCCAGTGTGAGCTCTGTCAAAGTATTGCCTTCACACCGGAGGGATCATGGTACTGCAATCAACGCGTTGGCTCGCTCTCAGTTATTTCACCTACTTCTTTTCTTACGGCATTTTCTTACCCTTTTGGGGCGTTTGGTTAAAAGGCGAGGGGATACCCCCTGAAACCATCGGTATTCTGCTCGGTGCCGGGTTGGTTGCGCGTTTCCTCGGAAGTTTGCTGATTGCTCCCCGGGTTAAGGATCCCTCTCATTTGGTGACGGCTTTGCGGCTGCTGGCATTGCTGACGCTGGCTTTTGCCATCGGGTTCTGTTTCGGTAACGGCTGGGGCTGGCTGATGCTGGTGATTGCCGGTTTCAACCTGTTCTTTTCGCCGCTGGTGCCGCTGACCGACGCACTGGCTGCGACCTGGCAAAAACAGATCACCATGGATTACGGCCGGGTCAGACTGTGGGGCTCGCTGGCGTTTGTCATCGGTTCGGCGCTGACCGGACAGATGGTTTCCGTCTGGGGGCATAACGCGATCCTTTACAGCCTGATCATCAGTATTTTGGCGATGCTGTTGGGCATGATGCTGAAACCGAGCGTGATGCCACAGGGAGAAGCGCGCAGCCACAGCGAAGCCGACCGTTCATTGTGGGAGATGTTAAAAGAGGGGCCGGTCTGGCGCTTCCTGCTGTGCGTCACCTTGTTGCAGGGCGCACATGCAGGCTATTACAGCTTCGGTTCGATCTATTGGCAGGAAGCGGGGTATTCGGCTTCGACCATTGGCTACCTGTGGTCGTTGGGTGTGGTAGCGGAAGTGATCATTTTCGCTAGCAGTAATTTCCTGTTCCGTCGCTGGAATGCCCGTAACCTGCTGCTGCTTTCCGCCTGCTGTGGCGTACTGCGCTGGGGCCTGATGGCGTCCAGTACCGAACTGGGGTGGTTGCTGGTGATCCAAATTCTGCATTGCGGCACTTTCACCGTTTGCCATCTGGCGGCCATGCGTTTTATCGCCGCGCGCAAGGGGCCGGAAGTGATCCGGTTGCAGGCAGTCTACTCGGCGCTGGCGATGGGCGGCGGCATTGCGATTATGACGGTGATTGCCGGTTTCCTGTTCGAACATTTGCAGGGCGGGGTGTTCTGGGTGATGGCAGCGGTGGCTCTGCCGGCGATGTTTATTCGCCCGCCGGCGGTGGCAGTCAGCGGCAGCCGTTAAGAGGTTTCCAGCAGCGCACGGATGGCTTTGCGCTGCTGGCGTTCCAGCGGTAATTCGGTGTAAATCAGCGGTGGCTCCGACTCGGTGTGTTCTGCGGCATAAGGGGTAATCACCAGCGTGATGCCCTGCGGCGCGCCAGAGCGCAGATAATCGCGTAGCGGCAAATATTTGATGTTCAACGGCAGCAGCGTTAATTCACGGATTTGATACTCCACTTGCTCTTCCAACTGCGGGTTGTCCAGCGTCAGCAACAGCACCTGCTTTTCCTGCAGCGCATTGCCCTGCATCAGCCAGGCGCCAAAACTGATGGCGACCAAGCCCGCTTCCTCACTGGAAAAATGAATGTCGTACTCCTGCTCCAGCGGCGCCAGTGCCTCCTGAGCGGTACGCATCAGGCGTGGATACTTACGTTCGACCTCTTCCAGCAGCTGGTTATCGATGCCAATCTCAAAGCGACAGCGCTCCACCGCCGGCGCCAGATGAGCAAATAACTGGCTAATCAAATCCTCTTCACTGCTGAAGGTCATGCCGGAGATCTGTTGGAAGCGATCGACCATGTTTTTTATCGCCGCCATCAGCCGCAGATCTTCCGCTGAGTCGTTGCTGTGGTAACTGTGGTTTTTCAACATGGTGAACGTCAATACCAAAAAGTCACTTTCGTTGGCCACGGGCGGCAGGGTAAAGAGCTGATTTAACGAATGATGCAGCAAAGCGGCCGCCTGGTATTCCGGTTTCTGATGCAGCCAGTCGTGCTGAGCGGGGGTGAAAACAGGGTGTCGTTGGCGCTGGTTTTCCCAGACACAAAAGCGCAGGTAGTGCTGCAGAAACTGACGATCGCGTCGATCAAAACTGCGGTTGAGCAACGCTTCGCATTCGCCGATGCACTGCTCCAACTCTGGCGTCAGCTCTGCACCTCGTCCCAGCGCCTGCTGTAACCACTGGGAAAAGTGATGTTCGACAAACTCCGGGCTGCAGCGCAGGGCTCGTCGCAGCCAGTGGATCAGGCAGAGGCGTTGGTTGAGCGCGCTGCCTCTGATCCGGTAGCCTTCGTCGGGATTGCCGTCAATTTCCAGGTGATGGAAACGCTGGATTTCACTGGCAACCTCGGCTATATCTTGCCGGGTGATGAGGGGGGCGACGCCATTAATTTGGCTGATAGTCTCCAGTTGTACTGCGGGCACCGGCGCGTACAGCATCAATAACAGATGGCAGCGTCGCTGTTGACCGGAGAGCTCAGGCACGGGGGAAGTGTCCAGGCTCATATCACCTTCTGGCGGGTAACGATTAAATTATGAATAAGCATAGCAAAAGGCGATGCGCGGCGCGGCGACGGCACCCGGTTTTACTTCGGCTTACAACTTTCGTCACAATTATTGGCTGTAATGGCGACGGTTTAAGGTTGGTTGATGTTACTTTATAACAATAATGAGTATCGTTTGATGATGAAGTTACGATTTATTCTGGCCGGTTTTTTGACGCTTTTCAGCGCCGGTGCTGTCGCTCACCCACACAGCTTTATTGATATGAACACCACTTTCGTGGCTAAGGATCAACAGCTGGTTGGCTTGAAAATGGTTTGGGTTATGGATGAAATTACCTCGGCGGATCTGCTGTACGATGCGGAAAACGCCAAAGACGACTCGGAAGTGTGGAAGAAGTTGGCGGCGCAGGTGATGGCCAACGTGCTTGGCCAACACTATTTCACCGACATGTATCGCGACGGCAAACGAGTGAAGTACCTGAACCTGCCGACTGAATATCACCTGTCGCGTCAGGGGCATCAGGCGGTGCTGGAGTTTGTGTTGCCGCTGGCCGAGCCGCAGCCGCTGGCGGGCAAGCCGTTTGAAATCGCTACCTACGATCCCACCTACTTTGTCGATATGACCTATAAAGATAAAACGGCGCTGCATTTGCCGCCGGAAATGGCCGCCCAATGCAAGTTCAAGCTGATGACGCCAAAACCGAACTCCTCCTTGCAGGCTTATGCGTTATCCCTTGATAAGAACGATTCCCCTGGCGAAGATATGGAGCTGGGGCAACAGTTTGCGCAGAAGGTCAGCCTGCAATGTCAGTAAATCTCAGCCAGCCCGTCACGCGTAAACGGCACTGGGTCTTAAGCCTGTGGCCGCTGTTGCTGTTTGCGCTGCTGCTGGCACTGGGTGCCCGGTTGGCGTGGCACTATTGGCCGCAGTTGCTGTTGCAAAGCGTGGTGTGGCAAAAAGGTTTGCATCTGCAGATGGCCGGTCTGTTGCAGCAGGTCAAAGCGGCACCGCAGCAAGCCGGATTGGCTTTGATGCTGTTCAGCCTGAGCTATGGGGTGTTGCATGCGCTCGGCCCCGGTCACGGCAAGGTAGTGATTGCCACCTATCTGGCTACCCATCCGGCGCGGCTGAAAAGCAGTCTGAAACTGACCTTTGCTGCCTCGTTGGTGCAGGGGCTGGTGGCTATCGTCCTGGTAACGCTGATGCTGGTGGTGCTGCAACTGTCATCACGGCAGTTGCATCAGAGCAGTTTCTGGTTGGAGAAGGGCAGTTTTGTTCTGGTGATGTTGCTTGGGGTGCTGCTCACTTGGCGCGCGTTGAAGCGTTTGTATCACGCGCTGAAAACCCTGCGTCCGCAACCGGCGTTGCGAATCAACAGCCTGCAACCTCTGCCGGCGGATCACGTTCACAGCGAGCATTGTGGCTGTGGTCACCGCCATTTGCCGAGTGATACAGAGCTGCAGGCCGGCAGCGATTGGCGTACACAGACTGCCATCGTACTGGCGATGGGTATGCGGCCCTGCTCGGGGGCGATACTGGTGTTGCTGTTTTCCAAAGTGATTGGCGTTTTCGCCTGGGGAGTGGTTTCCGCATTGGCGATGGCGTTCGGCACTTCACTGACTATCTCGTTGTTGGCCTTGCTGGTGCATTACAGCCGCCGATTGGCGGTGCGACTCAGCCGCTCACGTGCGCCTGCCGCCTGGAGTGCGGTGGCCTGGGGTTCGCTGGCGCTGGCCGGCGGTTTGATTTTGCTGTTTGCCGGGTTGTTGTTATACGCCAGTGCCCAGCCGGAATTCGGCGGCGGCATTCGGCCTTTCTCCCGCTAGCAGGCATAAAAAAAGCGCTGCAGTGATTGCAGCGCTTCATTATTCAAAACAGGTTCAGGCGTGATGAGCGCAGGCAGTTTGGGTACGGCCAGCGCGGAGAACCCGGAGCGTACACGCAGTACGTGAGGAGTTCGAGCACTGCCCAAGCCTAAAATGGCCAGCGTAATAGCCTGAATTAACGCTTCAGCGCTTCGCTCAGTTCATCACGCATGGTAGAAAGCATGGCTTTCACAACGCGTGGGTTACCGGCTACCACGTTGCCGGAGCTGAAGTGGTTGTGGCCGCCAACGAAGTCGGTCACCAGGCCGCCAGATTCGCGGACCAGCAGTTCACCCGCGGCGAAATCCCATGGCTTCAGGCCAATTTCGAAGAAACCGTCCACGCGACCGGCAGCCACGTAGGCCAGATCCAGTGCGGCAGAACCGGTACGACGGAAGTCGGCACATTGGGTAAACAGCTTGCCAACCACGTTGATGTATGGTGTTGCGTGCTGCTTAACTTTGAACGGGAAGCCGGTTGCCAGGATGGTGCCATCCAGGTCTTTGGCGTTGGTGCCGCGCAGACGGTAACCGTTGAGCTGTGCGCCCTGACCGCGGGTAGCGGTGAACAGTTCGTTACGCATTGGATCGTAAACCACAGCGACTTCGGTACGGCCTTTAATGCGTACAGCGATAGAAACTGAGAAGTGTGGGAAACGTTTGATGAAGTTTGATGTGCCATCCAGTGGATCGATCACCCATTGTACGTCTTTATCTTCGCCGACCAATTCGCCGCGTTCTTCGGTAACAATAGTATGTTGCGGATAGGACTTGCGAATGACTTCGATGATCAGATGCTCTGCATCGCGATCGACGTTAGTGACAAAGTCATTGGTCCCTTTTTGACTCGCTTCTACAGCGTCTGGGGTTTCGTAGTTTTTGGCAATCAGGTTACCGGCCTTGCGCGCAGCGCGCACGGCGATCGTCAGCATCGGATGCATGGGTATCTTCCAACTAGGATGTTAAAGAACAGGAAACGGCGCGAAGTATAGCAGGTGTTCGGTAAAATGCCTACGGCTGTGTTAAGATGCTGTGATTTTCCGCTACGCTCAGAGTTTGTATGCTGCATAACATCCGCATTGTTCTGGTAGAAACCTCTCATACCGGCAACATGGGCTCGACCGCCAGAGCCATGAAAACCATGGGGCTAACCAACCTTTATCTGGTTAACCCGCTGATAAAACCCGATTCTCAGGCGATCGCCCTGGCCGCTGGCGCCAGCGACGTGATCGGCAACGCCACTATTGTTGACACTTTGGACGACGCCATTGCCGGCTGTAGCCTGGTGGTGGGTACCAGCGCGCGTTCACGCACTTTGCCGTGGCCGATGCTGGAACCCCGTGAATGCGGCGTACGCGCGGTGCACGAAGGTGAGCATGCGCCAGTGGCGTTGGTCTTCGGCCGTGAACGTGTCGGCCTGACCAATGACGAACTGCAAAAGTGTCATTATCACGTCGCCATTCCTGCCAACCCGGATTACAGCTCGCTGAATCTGGCGATGGCGGTGCAGATCCTGGCCTATGAAGTGCGCGTGGCTTACCTCGATCGTCAACAGGCGGGCGTGCCGCCGTTGGAAGAGACGCCGTATCCGCTGGTCGATGACCTCGAGCGTTTCTATCAGCATCTGGAACAAACGCTGCAAAATAGCGGCTTCATTCGTCCGTCCCATCCGGGGCAGGTGATGAGTCGTTTACGCCGTTTATTCACCCGCGCACGGCCGGAAGCTCAAGAGCTGAATATTCTGCGCGGCATGCTGACGTCGATAGAGAAACAGGACAAACAGCAAGGTCATTAATTTTGGGGCTGCGTAACGGTTAACGGTAATAGCATTAGTTATCCAAGGGTTATAACATGCATTTTATATGCATTTTGCATGGCTAAGTACAAAATGTGCTAATACTTGAGTAAATTACTAGGTTAAATAGTTGACTGATTTACTCGGGAATGTCAGACTTTCGGCCATGTTTGACCAACAGGTAACCACTTAGCTATGAGACTGACATCTAAAGGCCGTTATGCCGTAACCGCTATGCTTGACGTGGCATTGCACTCCCAGGAAGGGCCAGTCCCTCTGGCGGATATTTCTGAGCGCCAAGGTATCTCGCTCTCTTATCTGGAACAATTATTCTCCCGTCTGCGTAAAAATGGCCTGGTGGCCAGCGTACGCGGACCGGGCGGTGGTTATCTGCTGGGCAAAGACGCGGGTGAGATTGCCGTTGGTGCAGTTATCACTGCCGTCGATGAATCGGTAGATGCAACCCGTTGCCAGGGTAAAGAAGGCTGTCAGGGTGGCGATCGCTGCCTGACCCATACCCTGTGGCGCGATCTGAGTGAGCGCATCAGCGGGTTCCTGAACAACATTACGCTGGCTGAACTGGTGAACAACCAGGAAGTGCTGGTGGTGGCGGACCGTCAAAACAACGATACCCGTCGCACGGCCAACGGTCGTCCGCAAGAAACTATCAACGTTAATCTGCGCGCATAAGCAGCTGGCGATACTTTTTTTAGTTTTTGGAAGTGATGTACGGAGCACAAGAGCAATGAAATTACCGATTTATCTGGATTACTCAGCAACGACGCCGGTTGATCCGCGCGTCGCTGAGAAAATGATGCAGTTTTTGACTCTGGACGGGACTTTCGGTAACCCGGCTTCCCGTTCCCACCGTTTCGGGTGGCAGGCGGAAGAAGCGGTAGATATCGCCCGTAACCAAATTGCTGAACTGGTTGGCGCTGACCCGCGCGAAATCGTGTTCACTTCCGGAGCAACCGAATCCGACAACCTGGCGATTAAAGGCGCTGCCAATTTCTATCAAAAGAAAGGCAAGCACATCATCACCAGCAAAACCGAACACAAAGCCGTGCTGGACACCTGTCGCCAGCTCGAGCGTGAAGGCTTTGAAGTGACCTACCTGGCACCGCAAAGCAACGGTATCATCAGCCTGCAAGCCCTCGAAGCCGCGATGCGCGACGACACCATTCTGGTTTCGATCATGCACGTGAACAACGAAATCGGCGTGGTGCAGGATATCGAAGCGATCGGCGAAATGTGCCGCGCACGCGGTATCATCTACCACGTTGATGCGACCCAGAGCGTGGGCAAACTGCCTATCGACCTGAGCAAGCTGAAAGTCGATCTGATGTCCTTCTCCGGCCACAAGATTTATGGCCCGAAAGGTATCGGTGCGCTGTACGTGCGTCGTAAACCGCGTATCCGTATCGAAGCCCAGATCCACGGCGGCGGTCATGAGCGCGGTATGCGTTCAGGTACGTTGCCAGTGCATCAGATCGCCGGTATGGGTGAAGCCTACCGTATCGCCAAAGAAGAAATGCCGACCGAAATGGCGCGCCTGCGTACGCTGCGTGACCGCCTGTGGAACGGCGTGAAAGATATGGAAGAAGTGTATCTGAACGGCGATCTGGAACACGGCGTTCCTAACATTCTGAATGTCAGCTTCAACTATGTTGAAGGTGAATCGCTGATCATGGCGCTGAAAGACCTTGCCGTCTCTTCAGGCTCCGCCTGTACCTCCGCTAGCCTTGAGCCATCTTACGTGCTGCGCGCGTTGGGTATGACCGACGAGTTGGCGCATAGCTCGATCCGTTTCTCCCTGGGGCGTTTCACCACGGAAGAAGAGATCGATTACACCATTCAACTGGTGCGTAAATCCATTGGCCGTCTGCGAGACCTGTCTCCACTGTGGGATATGTTCAAGCAGGGCGTGGATATCAACAGCATCGAATGGGCACATCATTAATTCTCAGGATTCAGGAGCAAGGTCATGGCTTACAGCGAAAAAGTAATCGATCACTATGAAAACCCGCGTAACGTGGGTTCTTTCGACAACGAAGATCCTAGCGTCGGTAGCGGTATGGTTGGCGCACCGGCTTGTGGCGACGTCATGAAGCTGCAGATCAAGGTCAACAATGAAGGCATCATTGAAGACGCGCGTTTTAAAACGTACGGCTGCGGTTCCGCCATTGCTTCCAGCTCGCTGGTGACCGAATGGATGAAAGGCAAATCTCTTGATCAGGCCGAAGCGATTAAAAACACCCAAATCGCCGAAGAACTGGAATTACCGCCGGTAAAAATTCACTGCTCTATCCTGGCGGAAGACGCCATTAAAGCAGCGATTGCCGACTACAAGAGCAAACATAACGCCAAGTAATTCTTGTGTAGGGGCGCTGTATGCCGCGCCCGCATTGATTGGGGCGAATATATTCGCCCCCTACACCGGTTAGCCCCCCAACATCGGTTTTGCTACAGGTTGGGAATATTGAGTATGAGGTTGTGATGTCAATTACCATGAGCGACAGCGCTGCGCAGCGTGTTCAGGCATTTATGAATAACCGCGGCAAGGGTCTTGGCCTGCGTCTGGGGGTGAGAACCTCTGGCTGCTCCGGGATGGCGTACGTGCTGGAATTTGTTGACGAAATGAACGATGACGACATCGTTTTTGAAAACAAAGGCGTTAAGGTGATCATTGACGGCAAGAGCCTGGTCTACCTTGACGGCACCGAGCTTGATTTCGTTAAGGAAGGCCTGAACGAAGGCTTCAAGTTCAACAACCCCAATGTCTCAAGCGAGTGCGGCTGCGGCGAAAGTTTCAACGTCTGACAGTCCGTCAAGCTCCCCCGCCGGCGCGGGGGAACTTCATCCGATAAAGCCCAGAGCACGCTATGGATTACTTTACTTTATTCGGGCTGCCAGTTCGCTATCTCGTGGACGGCAGCCTGCTTGCATCTCGCTATCAGGATCTGCAACGCCAATTCCATCCCGATCGCAATGCTCTCCAGCCGGAACGCGAACGCCTGATGGCGTTGCAACAGGCGGCGACTATCAATGAAGCCTACCAAACGCTGAAGCACCCATTAAAACGCGCAGAGTATATGTTATCTTTGCACGGTTTTGATTTGGGCAACGAGCAGCATACCCTGCGGGATACCGCTTTCCTGATGGAACAGCTGGAATTGCGTGAAGAGCTCGACGCCATTGAGCGCAAAGCGGAGGCGGAAAGCCTGCTGGCCGACTTTGGCGCGCGGGTGAACGAAACGGTCAAACAGCGCACTGCGCTGATGGTGCAGCAGCTGGATAACCAGCAGTGGCCCGAGGCCGCCGATACCGTGCGTAAGCTACGCTTTTTGGACAAACTCCAGCAACAGGTTGAACAACTCGAAGAAAAACTGCTGGGTTTTGAGTAATTCTTTTCATTTATACCCAAAATAATTGGAGTTGCTTGTAGGCGGCAACTGAGTGAATCCCCAGGAGCTTACTCAAGTAAGAGACTGGGGTGAGTGAAGGCAGCCAACACCCAAGCAGCTTCAAGTATGAAGGATATGGGAAGCTTCAATATGGCCTTATTACAAATTAGTGAGCCCGGCCTTAGCGCCGCGCCGCACCAGCGCCGTCTGGCTGCCGGTATTGATTTAGGCACCACCAACTCTCTGGTCGCCACGGTGCGCAGCGGGCAGGCGGAAACGCTGGCCGATGCTCAGGGGCGCGATTTACTGCCCTCGGTGGTGCACTATCAGGCTGATACCTTGCGTGTCGGTTGGGATGCGCGCCAGCAGGCCGCACAGGATCCCGCCAACACCATCAGCTCAATCAAACGCATGATGGGCCGCTCTCTGGCCGACGTACAGCAGCGTTACCCGAACCTGCCGTACCAGTTCCAGGCCAGTGAAAACGGCTTGCCGATGATCCTGACCGCCGCCGGACCGGTTAACCCGGTAGGTGTTTCCGCCGATATCCTCAAAGCGCTTGCCGCGCGTGCGCAAACCGCGCTGGAAGGGGATTTGGACGGCGTGGTGATCACCGTTCCCGCATATTTTGACGATGCACAGCGCCAGGGCACCAAGGACGCTGCGCGTCTGGCCGGGCTGCACGTGCTGCGCCTGCTGAACGAACCTACGGCGGCAGCGATTGCCTATGGCCTGGATTCCGGGCAGGAAGGCATTATCGCGGTTTACGATTTGGGCGGCGGCACCTTTGATATTTCCATTCTGCGGCTGAGCCGCGGCGTGTTCGAAGTGTTGGCCACCGGCGGCGATTCCGCGTTGGGCGGCGACGACTTTGACCACCTGCTGGCCGATTGGCTGCGGGAACAGGCCGGCGTGGCCGACCGTAGCGATCATGGCGTTCAGCGTCAACTGCTGGACGCGGCCATTGCCGCCAAGATAGCACTGAGTGATGCCGACAGTGTGAGCGTGGAAGTTGCCGGTTGGCAGGGCGAAGTGACGCGAGCACAGTTCGACGCCTTGATCGCCACACTGGTTAAACGCACCCTGATGGCTTGTCGCCGTGCGCTGAAAGACGCCGGCGTCAATGCTGAAGACGTGTTGGAAGTGGTGATGGTTGGCGGTTCCACTCGCGTACCTTTGGTGCGTGAGCAGGTAGGCGCGTTCTTTGGCCGCACGCCGCTGACTTCGATTGATCCCGATAAAGTGGTCGCCATCGGTGCCGCCATTCAGGCCGATATTCTGGTGGGCAACAAACCGGACAGCGACATGCTGCTGTTGGATGTGATCCCGCTGTCGCTGGGTCTGGAAACCATGGGTGGTCTGGTCGAAAAAGTGATCCCGCGCAACACCACCATTCCGGTGGCGCGTGCCCAGGAATTCACCACTTTCAAAGACGGCCAAAGCGCGATGATGATCCACGTGCTGCAGGGTGAGCGTGAGCTGGTGCAGGATTGCCGTTCGCTGGCGCGCTTCTCGCTACGTGGCTTACCGCCGCTGCCTGCCGGTGGCGCGCATATTCGCGTCACCTTCCAGGTGGATGCCGACGGCCTGTTGAGCGTTACCGCGATGGAGAAATCCACCGGCGTTGAGGCTTCGATTCAGGTTAAACCGTCGTATGGCCTTTCCGATGCCGAAATCGCCGGTATGATCAAAGACTCGATGGCCAATGCGCAGAGCGATGTCGTCGCACGCAAACTGGCAGAACAGCGGGTTGAGGCGTCTCGGGTGCTGGAAAGCCTGCAGGGCGCACTGGCAAGCGATGCTGCTTTACTGAGCGAGGCCGAAAGTACGGCGATCGCCGCGGCGGTGGAAGCTTTGCAACAGGCGACGCAGGGCTCCGATCCTGCCGCTATCGAAGCCGCAATAAAAACATTAGATGCACAAACGCAAGACTTTGCCGCGCGCCGCATGGATGCTTCCATTCGCCGTGCGCTGGCTGGCCATTCTGTGGATGAGGTTTAATCATGCCTAAAATTGTTTTCCTGCCCCATCAAGATTTATGCCCGGAGGGGGCGGTACTGGAAGCTGAGCAAGGGGAGTCAATCCTCAACGTTGCACTGCGCAACGGTATCGAAATTGAGCACGCCTGCGAGAAATCCTGCGCCTGCACCACCTGTCACTGCATCGTACGCGAAGGCTTTGACTCTCTTGAAGAGAGCAGCGAGCTGGAAGACGACATGCTGGACAAGGCCTGGGGTCTGGAGCCGGAAAGCCGCCTGAGCTGCCAGGCGCTGGTGGCCGACGAAGATTTGGTGGTCGAAATGCCGCGTTATACCGTTAACCATGCGCGTGAGCATTAATTGCTAGCCGCGGCGCAGAGCTGGAGATAATAATGGGACTGAAGTGGACCGATAGCCGTGAAATCGGCGAAGCCCTGTACGACCAATACCCGGATACCGATCCGAAAACCGTACGTTTTACCGACATGCATCAGTGGATTTGCGATCTGGAAGATTTTGACGACGATCCACAGGCTTCCAATGAGAAAATACTGGAAGCGATCCTGCTGGTCTGGTTAGATGAAGCGGAGTAAATAGCGTAACGGGCTGCCATAGGCGGCCCGTTTATTTTGTATCCGACACGATTAATAAAAGAATAATCCGGAGTAAGAAGGCTATGACAACTGAATTCATGCAGGTAACGCTGTCGAACCAACCTGCCGACGCTCGCTGGGGCGAGAAAGCGCTGCTGAGCACTGATGGTCGAGGAATGACCATTCACCTGACCGGCAACGACAAGCTGGGGGGCATCCAGCGTGCCGCCCGCAAGATTGACGGCCAAGGTGTCAAGAACGTCAAACTGGCCGGCGATGGCTGGGATCTGGAGAACAGCTGGGCGTTCTGGCAAGGTTTCCGCGGACCGAAAGGCAAGCGCAGCGTCGAATGGGCAGAGCTGCCGGAAGCGGAACGCAAAGAGCTGGAACAGCGTCTGAAGATTGTTGACTGGGTACGCGACACCATCAATATGCCGGCGGAAGAGCTGGGGCCGGAACAACTGGCTACGCGCGCGGTTGATCTGATGTGTGACGTTGGCTGCGATGCCGTCAGCTATCGTATTACCAAGGGTGAAGATCTGCGCGAGCAAAACTACGCCGGTATTCACACCGTGGGCCGGGGTTCCGATCGTTCACCGGTGCTGCTGGCACTGGACTTCAACCCGACCGGCAACCCGGAAGCGCCGGTATTTGCTTGCCTGGTGGGCAAAGGCATCACCTTTGACACCGGTGGCTACAGCCTGAAGCAAAGTGCCTTTATGGATTCCATGAAAGCGGATATGGGCGGGGCGGCCACCATTACCGGCGCACTGGCGCTGGCGGCGGCACGTGGTCTGAAACAGCGCGTGAAACTCTATCTGTGCTGCGCCGATAACATGGTTAGCGGTAACGCCTTCAAACTGGGCGACATCATCCGTTATCGTAACGGCAAAACCGTTGAGGTTATGAACACCGATGCGGAAGGGCGCCTGGTACTGGCTGACGGACTGATCGATGCTTCTGCACAAAACCCTGAGTTGATCATCGACTGCGCCACCCTGACCGGTGCGGCGAAAACGGCGGTGGGTAACGATTACCATGCGTTGTTCAGCTTCGATGATGCTTTGGCACAGGAACTGCTGACCAGCGCGGCTGCCGAGCAAGAGCCTTTCTGGCGCCTGCCGTTGGCTGAGTTCCACCGCAGTCAACTGCCGTCCAACTTTGCTGAACTGAACAATATTGCCGGTCCGGCCTACACTGCTGGTGCCAGCACCGCGGCTGCATTCCTGTCGCATTTTGTGCAGAATTATCAGAAAGGCTGGTTGCACATTGACTGCTCCGCCACTTACCGTAAGGGCGCGGTGGATCAATGGTCTGCCGGTGCGACCGGTCTGGGTGTGCGTGCCCTGGCCAACCTGTTGCTGAGCAAAGCCAAATAATGGCATGCCCGCCTTGGCGGGCGGCTTGAACGTCGTTTTATTGTCGGGGCCCAGCATGCTGGGCCCCGTTATTTGATTGCTGGAGTTTGTCATGAGTTCTCACCATCACGATACCGCCACAGGCGAAAACGAACTTGAACGCCTGCTGAAGCTGGCGGTGACCGAGCCGGCCCATCGCCCGGCGTTTTTCCGTGAGTTGCTCGACGCGACGGTGTTGATCCTCGGTGACAGCGAACAGGTACAGCATGGCGGTGACATCACGCTTAACGCCGATACGCCGGTGAATATTCAGCACTGGGAAAAACAGGACGGCGGCAGCATCATTCCGTTTTTTAGCTCGGTAGAAGCGCTGCAAAAGGCCGTTGAAGACGAACAGCCGTTTATCGCCATGCCGGCGCGGGTATTGTTCGAAATCACTCAGGGCGCGGATCTGTTCCTCAACCCTAAGGCCGAGTACGGCAAAGAGTTTTATCCTGAAGAAGTGGCAATGCTGCTGGCCACCGGTGGCGTAGCCAAACCGGCGGAACGTTATATCGACAAGGATACCCAGATCCTGTTGGGTCAGCCGGAGGAGTACCCGTCGGCGATGGTCGATGCCTTGACCACGCTTTTCAGTCAACGCAAGCCGGTACGCCGTGCGTTTTTGGCACTGATGCACGATCAGGCGGTCGACGAAAAACCAAATCTGTTGGTCGGACTGGAAGTGGACGGTGAGCCGGCGGAAATTGAAGCGCTGATCAACGAAGCCGGAAGCGTTGCCAGCGAAACTGCGCCCAACGACGAGCCGGTAGATTTTTGTCTGGTCTCTGAAAAGGAGCGTGGGGTCAGCCATTACCTGATCACCCATACCCAACCCTTCTACCAGCGCCGCTGGGGCAGTTGGCTGCGTAATATCATTCCTTCGACCGATAAAACCCAGTAATCCTGCTTTTCGCTACCGGCGCACATTCTGCCGGTAGCGCTTGCTTTTTCCTGCTGATCAAAGCGACGGTTTTAATCGCGCAAGCCCTGCAATGGCGCTTTCAAGATATTGACGCGGGCAGCCGAGATTGAGGCGGATAAACCCTTTTCCCTGTTCGCCAAAGCTGACGCCCATGGAGGCAGCAATTTTTGACTGGTGGATCAGCGCCTGTTGAAGCGCATTGTCATCCAGGCCCAAAGCGCGACAATCCAGCCAAGCAAGATAGGTGCCTTCGGCCCGGGTCATTTTGCACCAGGGGGCGGCATAGGCTAAGGCCTGTTCAAACCAGCGCCGGTTGTTTGCCAGATATTGCTGCAGAGCATCAAGCCAGTTTTCCCCTTGCTGATAGGCGGCCGTGGCGGCGGTCATCGACAGCGCATTGAAGACATCCAACCCATGGGCATTGAGGCGTTCGACAAACGCATTTCGGGTTTGATCGTTGGGGATCAGGAAGTTTGAGATGCGCAGTGACGACAGGCCAAAGCTCTTGCTGGCGGAAGTCGCAGAAATCACATGGTCTTGCCAGCTCTCGTCCAGATGCAGCACGGAGGTGAAGGTCTCGCCAGGCAGCAGCAGATCGGCCCAGATTTCATCGGAGATAACCGTTACGCCATAGCGGCTGCACAGCGTCATCAACTGCGTCAGTTCGTCGCGGGTCCAGCACCGGCCCGTTGGGTTATGCGGATTGCACAGCAGCAGCAACGGGGGCTTGCGCTGTTCAAAACACGCCTCCAGATGATCGAAGTCGAATTGATAGCCTTGCGGGCCGAGGGCTAAAGGATTTTCAAGCACCTCTCTGCCGTTCAGGGTAACGATCTTGGCAAAAGATCCGTAGTACGGCCCCTGGATCACGATCGGATCTCCGGGCTGGCTTAGCAGTTGGATCAGGATCGCCAGACCGGGAACCACGCCTTCGATGGAGGTGAACCACTCCCGCTGCAAAGGCAACTGGTGCCGTTTTGAGAACCAATCCATCACCGCCTGGTAATACTGGTCATCGCGTTCGCTGTAACCGAATATGCCGTGTTCAACGCGGTGATGCAGCGCCTGTCGGACTTCCAGCGGACACTGAAAGTCAAAATCGGACACCCACATCGGCAAAAGATCGGTTTCATCGAGCTGCAGATAGCGGTCGATAAAGTCCCATTTCACCGAGCCGGTGTGGTGGCGGTTGATGATCTGGTTAAAATCGGTTTGTTTCACGTCAGGCTTCCTTACGCTGTAAATCTTGCTGTGGCTGTATCTTGGCAATGCCGAAACCGGTAAATCCGTAAATCAGGGCGAATACTACGGCGGCGTAGCATTGGATGGCCCAGGGCAGCAAATCCAGCGTGCTGACCCCCAGGGTGGTCGCCATATAAATGCCTGCGGCGGTCCACGGAATTAACGGTTCGATGACGGTGCCTGCATCTTCTACGGTCCGCGACAGGTTTTTATTGTCCAGGCCCATGCGGCGATAGGCGCCTTTGAAGAGTTCAGCGGGGATCAGCAGCGCCAATTTGCCGTCGCTGGTGGCGCCGGTGACCAGAATGGTGGTTGCAACCGTTGCGGCGATCAGTTGGCCGGTAGTGTGAACCACTTTCAGCAGCCGATTGATGATGACGGTCAATGCCCCGGTCAGGGTTAATGCGCCCGCAAAGGAAAAGGCGCAGAAGACCAGCAGGATGGTGCTCATCATCGAAAACATACCGCCCCGGTTGAGCAGGCGAGGCACATCTTCGACGATACCGTTGATGCCGTGCCCTTGAGTGGCAAACATTGAAAGGTTAAAACCATCCATCAGCGCATTTAAGCCTTGTTGCAGACTGAACCCCTGCAGAAGTACGCCGATGGCGATAGCCAGCGCACAGGCTGCCAGCATGACCGGGATCACCGGGCGTTTGGTCACCGCGCCCCACAGCACCAAAACCGGGGGCAGGATTAGCAACAGGTTGAAGTGATAAAGGCTCTCTAGCGCCGTCACGATCTCGGTGACTTTTTCCGGTGTAGCCACGCTGCCGACGGCGCTGGTGTGTCCGGCAATAAGATACACCACCGCCGCTAAAATGAAGCTCGGAAGCGTTGTATACATCAGGTGCTGGATATGGCTGTAAAGGTCGGTGTCCGCAACGATGGCCGCGAAATTGGTTGAGTCAGACAATGGGGAGATTTTGTCGCCAAAATAGGCCCCGGAAACGACGGCGCCCGCGGCGGCGGCCAATGGCACATCCAGCCCGGCGGCTACGCCCATCAGCGCGACCCCGACGGTGCCTGCTGCCCCCCAGGATGTACCGGTACACACGGAAATCACGCTGGTAATGAAGAACGCGGCGATCAGGATATATTGAGGGCTGATCAGTTTGAGCCCCCAATAAACCATATAAGGAATGGTACCGCTGAACATCCAGGTGCCGATCAGCCCGCCCACGCAAATCAATATCATAATCACCGGCATGGCTTTGGCCAGTTTGGCGACGATGGAATCAATGATGTCGTCCCAGCGGTAGCCCTGCCAGTAGGCCAGCGCAGCGGCAATGCCGGCGGAAGCCAGCAGCAGCGGTTCGATCCGCAGACCCAGTTGGCCATAGCCTATGATAAGCAGCAACAGCATGGCCACAATGGGGAGCATCGCTAACCCCAGGTTGAGCTTCTTTTTGTCATTCATTTACAACTCCGGTTAAGGATGGGGAAGTGACGCAAGCCTAATGAATTTGCCGTGATGAGGTGTGAGCGCGGGCCATTGGCGATGTAATCGGTTACATGAAGGCGCGTTATGTGAGAGAACTCTCACTTGGCAGCCTTGTTTTCTTCAAATGGGGGATTTTTTTCCACAAAGGCCACCGAGTCCCGCAGGATCAGCTCAGCGGAAAACCGATTGTTCTGCGGCGTAACGGCGGTGCCTGAATTGAGTTGCAGCGCCAAATTGGCCGCGCGTCGGGCCATTTTCTCAATCGGATAATGCACGGTGGTCAATGGCGGGTGGAGGTATTTTGCCAGGGCTACGTCATCGAAGCCGACAATCGAGATATCTTCGGGCAGGTTCATCCGCCGCTGGCGAAAGGTGCGCATCATGCCGGCGGCCATTACGTCGTTGAATGTCAGCGCGGCGGTAAAAGCCTGCTTACTGGAGAGGATTTTCTCTGCCGCTGCTTCACCCCCTTGCTCATTGAAGGGGACGCTGATGATCCAATCCCCCGGCACCGCAATCCCGGCTTCGGCCATCGCGGTTCGATATCCCTCGAGACGCTGCTTGCGGTCATCGATCGGCAGATCTGTGGTGATGCAGGCAATGTTGCGGTGTCCGCGCTCGATGAGCATTCGGGTGGCAGCCTGAGAAGCGCTGACGTTGTCCAGCCAGATGCAGCGATTGGCGATGGCGGGCAAATAACGGTTGATCACCACCATCGCCGGAGTGTGGGCGGCATAACGTAGAATATCGGCATCGCTCATGCGGGTGACGTGGGCAACAATCGATTCGCAGCCTTGATTGATCAGGAAATCCAGGCCGTTTTTCTCCAGTTCGGCCTGATGGCCACCGCTGCAGACCATCAATTTTACACCGTCTTTGCGCGTGATATCTTCCACGCCTCGGGCTAGTCGCGAGAAAAACGGATCGTCGAGGTTACCGGTCAGCAACCCCAGCATATTGCCGCTGCGTTTCGCCAGCGCCAGCGCGGCGGCATTTCGATGATAGTTAAACTCGCGCATGGCTTTTTCAACGCGTTCACGGGTGACGGGTTCAACATAAGCGGTGCTGTTGATCACCCTGCTGACGGTGGCGGTGGAAACGCCAGCGCGTCGGGCAACGTCTTTCATGGTGGCCATATCATTTCCTGCTGGTTTCGCGGCTGCCGAAGTGGGCGGAGCCAAGTCTGGATGATTTTTATTATCTTTTTGTTTTAAAAGAATATAGTCATAAACTCAACTCAGAGTGTCACGCACTGTGATCGGCATGGCAGTTCGTTGTGAAGCAGGGAAGGGTCGGTAACGGCAGCGCGTTTTGAGACTCGGTCCGTATGAGTTCGTACAACCTGTGCTCTGGGCCGCAAAGTGAAGAATCAGGATAATAATTTTTTAATGAAATGTTGATTTTCCCGTAGGCAAGCGTTAACGGCACACATATAATCTGCGCCACTTGAGAAGGCCGGCACCTGTTTTCAGACCGGCCTGTTTTGGAAGTTATACAGAGGCCATCATGACCGTAGAACGTACCTTTTCCATCATTAAACCAAACGCTGTAGCTAACAACGACATCGGCGCAATCTATGCTCGCTTTGAGCGTGCCGGTTTCAAAATCATCGCATCCAAAATGCTGCGTCTGACTCGCGAACAAGCCGAAGGCTTCTACGCTGAGCACAAAGGCCGCCCATTCTTCGATGGTCTGGTTGAATTCATGACCTCTGGCCCGATCGTGGTTCAGGTTCTGGAAGCGGAAAATGCAGTACAGCGCAACCGTGACATCATGGGCGCAACCAACCCAGACAACGCTCTGGCCGGCACTCTGCGTGCTGACTACGCGGACAGCTTCACTGCCAACGCCGTACACGGTTCTGACGCAGTAGAATCTGCTCAGCGCGAAATCGCTTACTTCTTCAACGAAAGCGAAATCTGCCCGCGTTAATTGCTGTCATTTCGACGCTGAAGTATGGCATTCACTGGCTGAAACAATAAAAATGCCCTGAATGCCTTTCAGACGTGGAAAGCAGCTACTAAAATTTGTACAATGCCGCGCCCCTGATGAGTCATCTTGTCAGGGGCGCGCTTTTAGCGCCGTCGCCCGATTTTTATGGGCTGAGCGACGCACTTACTTTCCACTCTTTCGCGCCATAAAGTGTAACAACGAGGCCAGAGATCAATTATGTTAGAACCCATCACGTCCGAGCACATCGTGTCTGAAAATAATTCGCTGACTACTCAATCCGTTAACGCGGAAAAACCGGCTGTGGCCAAAATTAATCTGCTGGATCTGAACCGTCAGCAAATGCGTGAGTTTTTCGCCAAAATGGGCGAGAAACCCTTCCGTGCCGATCAGGTGATGAAGTGGATGTACCACTATTGCTGCGATGATTTTGAGCAGATGACCGATATCAACAAGGTCCTGCGCAATAAATTGCAAAGCGTCGCCGAAATCCGTGCGCCAGAAGTGGCGGAAGAACAACGCTCAGCCGACGGCACCATTAAATGGGCTATCAAGGTGGGCGATCAGCAGGTCGAAACCGTGTATATCCCGGACGGCGACCGTGCGACCCTGTGTGTTTCTTCCCAGGTGGGTTGCGCGCTGGAATGCAAATTCTGTTCGACCGCTCAGCAGGGCTTTAACCGCAACCTGCGCGTGTCGGAAATCATCGGCCAGGTGTGGCGTGCGGCGAAAATCATCGGTGCACTGAAAGTCACCGGCGAGCGCCCGATCACCAACGTGGTGATGATGGGCATGGGTGAGCCCTTGCTTAACCTGACCAACGTGGTGCCGGCGATGGAAATCATGCTGGATGATTTCGGTTTTGGCCTGTCAAAACGCCGCGTGACCCTGTCGACCTCGGGCGTAGTGCCTGCGCTGGACAAGCTGGGTGATATGATCGACGTCGCGCTGGCGATCTCGCTGCATGCGCCGAACGACAAGATCCGCGATGACATCGTGCCGATCAACCGCAAATACAACATTGAGACCTTCCTGGCTGCGGTACGCCGCTATCTGGAAAAATCCAACGCCAATCAGGGCAGGGTGACGGTCGAGTACGTGATGCTGGATCATATCAACGACAGCACCGACGACGCACACCAACTGGCGGAAGTCCTCAAGGACACGCCATGCAAGATCAACCTGATCCCATGGAACCCGTTCCCGGGCGCACCTTACGGCCGCAGCTCCAACAGCCGCGTGGATCGTTTTTCCAAAGTGTTGATGGAATACGGCTTTACGACTATTGTTCGTAAAACCCGTGGTGACGATATCGATGCCGCCTGCGGGCAACTGGCGGGTGAAGTGATCGACCGCACCAAGCGTACCCTGAAAAAGAAAATGGCCGGGGAACCTATCACCGTGCGTGCGGTCTGAATCCTATAGCATGATTTTTGTTATCTTACAGTCTGTTATGTGAAAAGACGTCAAGGTAACATCTGACAAGGAAATGAATGCAGGCATGAAGCTGATTCTGTGGGGTACGTTGCTGGCGGCCGGGTTACTGGCCGGTTGTTCCGGTTCAGCGCCGGAAGAAAAAGACGCGCTGCCTGAAGCCAGTCAGACGCGATTGCAACTGGGTCTGGAATATCTGAAGCAGGGCGATTTAAACGCCGCGCGCCAGAATCTGGAGAAAGCGGCAGACGCCGCCCCACAGGATTACCGTACCCAATTGGGTATGGCGCTCTACGAGCAGCGGATTGGCGAGAACAGCGCGGCTGAACAGCGTTATCAGCAGGCGCTCAAACTTGCGCCGAACAATGGCACAGTGCTGAATAATTACGGTGCGTTTCTTTGCAGTTTAGGGCAGTATGTACCGGCACAACAGCAGTTTAGCGCAGCAGCCGTGGCACCGGATTACGGTCAGGTTGCCGACAGCCTGGAAAACGCAGGTTACTGTTTTCTCAAAGCCGGACAAAACGACGAGGCACGTATTTTGTTAACACGTGCTTTGAAGATCGATCCGGACAAGGGCACTCCACTGTTGGTGGAGGCAGAAAAGCAATTTGGAGAAGGGAAGCGCGCACAGTCGCAACTTTTATTGGATAGTTATCAACATGTTCTGCCGGCCAGCGCCGACAGCTTATGGTTACAGATTCGTTTCGCCGCGTTAGCCGGGCGCCAAGATAGCGTGCAACGTTATGGCAAGCAGTTATCGCGAAGTTTTCCACAATCCAAACAGTACCAGCAGTTCTTAGCTAATGAATACTGAAGCCTCCCAAGATAAAACCGTATCAATGACGACAGGCGAACGTCTGCGTCAGGCCCGTGAACAACTCGGGTTGAGTCAACAGGCCGTTGCAGAACGCCTGTGCCTCAAAATGTCTACCGTGCGCGATATTGAAGAAGACAATCTGTCCGCAGACCTGGCTTCAACCTTCGTGCGTGGTTATATCCGCTCTTATGCCAAGCTGGTGCGTTTGCCAGAGGATGAACTGCTGCCGATGCTGGCCAAGCAGGCGCCGTTGAAGGTCGCGAAAGTGGCTCCGATGCAAAGCTTCTCTCTGGGCAAGCGCCGTAAAAAACGCGACGGCTGGCTGATGAGCTTCACCTGGTTGATCGTTTTCGTGGTGGTCGGCTTGACCGGTGCCTGGTGGTGGCAAAATCACAAGGCCCAACAGGAAGAGATCGCCACCATGGCCGATCAATCTTCTGCCCAGCTTTCACAGAACAATGAAGGCCAATCCGTACCGTTGACCGACAGCAATGCCGACAACAGCGCACCTTTGGCCGACAATGGCTCCACACCGGTTGACACCGGTGCGGGCGCAGCAGCACAGCAATCACAGACTCCGGCCGTGACCGGCAGTGCAACCGCGCAGCAGCCTGCGGTGGTTTCACCAAGCCAAACCACGTTGCCTGAGACAACGCCTGCGGCGCCAACCGCACCGTTGCCGACTGCAGATGCGGGCGTAGCTGCACCGGCGGTTGATCCTAACGCGCTGGTGATGAACTTCACCGCCGACTGCTGGTTACAGGTGACTGACGCCAGTGGCAAAACGTTGTACAGCGGTAGCCAGAAGAACGGCGGTAAGCTGAGCCTGGCGGGCACCGCGCCTTATAAACTGACCATTGGCGCACCGGCCGCAGTACAGATTCAATATCAAGGTAAGCCGGTTGATTTAAGCCGGTTTGTTAAGTCAAACCGTGTTGCTCGTCTGACCGTTGCCGCGCAGTAATTGCGCGGCCATTGTCGTTAAGTCAGAGCAACAATGGAGAGTAAGTAATGCATAACCAATCGCCCATCATCCGTCGAAAATCAACGCGAATTTACGTCGGCAATGTGCCTATTGGTGATGGTGCGCCGATTGCTGTGCAGTCGATGACTAACACCCGTACTACCGATGTCGAAGCCACGGTCAATCAGATTAAAGCGCTGGAGCGCGTGGGCGTCGATATCGTCCGCGTTTCAGTCCCCACCATGGATGCCGCCGAGGCATTCAAGCTGATCAAGCAACAGGTCAACGTGCCGCTGGTCGCCGATATCCACTTCGATTACCGCATTGCGCTGCAGGTGGCTGAATACGGCGTAGACTGCCTGCGTATCAACCCGGGCAATATCGGTAACGAGTCGCGTATCCGTTCAGTTGTGGACTGCGCACGCGATAAAAACATCCCAATCCGTATCGGGGTGAACGGCGGCTCGCTGGAGAAAGACATCCAGGAAAAGTACGGTGAACCTACGCCGGAAGCCCTGCTTGAATCCGCCATGCGCCACGTTGATATCCTCGATCGCCTCAACTTCGACCAGTTCAAGGTCAGCGTCAAGGCTTCCGATGTGTTCCTGGCGGTGCAATCCTACCGGCTGCTGGCGGCGCGTATCGATCAGCCGCTGCATCTCGGCATTACCGAAGCCGGTGGCGCACGCAGTGGTTCGGTCAAGTCGGCGATTGGCCTGGGTCTGCTGCTGTCGGAAGGCATTGGCGATACCCTGCGTATCTCGCTGGCGGCCGATCCGGTGGAAGAGGTCAAGGTCGGTTTCGACATTCTGAAGTCGCTGCGTATCCGCGCTCGCGGCATTAACTTCATCGCGTGCCCGACCTGTTCACGTCAGGAGTTTGACGTTATCGGTACGGTGAACGCGCTGGAACAGCGCCTGGAAGATATCATCACACCGATGGACATTTCGATTATCGGCTGCGTGGTCAATGGGCCGGGCGAAGCGCTGGTGTCCACGCTGGGCGTTACCGGCGGCCATAAAAAGAGCGGCTTCTACGAAGACGGCGTGCGCCAGAAAGATCGTTTCGACAACGAGCAGATGATTGACCAGCTGGAAGCCAAAATTCGCGCCAAGGCGTCGATGATGGATGAGAGCAATCGCATCTCGGTCAACCTGCTGGAAAAATAAGCATTATACCGATACGGCGGGCTTTTTAGCCCGCTTGTTTATGAACCCGGGAGCAGAACTCTGCATTCGCGTTGAATACGGGACGGCAAAGTCCCTATAATCGGGTTCATTTTTATAGACAACGGACAGAGAACTCACGTGGCAAAGAACATTCAAGCCATTCGCGGCATGAACGACTACCTGCCGGAAGAAACGGCATTATGGCAGCGTATTGAAGGCATCCTCAAGCAGGTGCTGAGCGGCTACGGTTACAGCGAAATCCGCTTGCCGATTGTAGAGCAGACCCCGTTATTCAAACGCGCGATCGGCGAAGTGACCGACGTCGTAGAAAAAGAGATGTATACCTTCGACGATCGCAATGGCGAAAGCCTGACGCTGCGTCCGGAAGGGACCGCTGGTTGCGTTCGCGCCGGCATCGAACATGGTCTGCTGTACAATCAGGAGCAGCGTCTTTGGTACGTCGGTCCGATGTTCCGCTACGAGCGTCCGCAAAAAGGCCGCTACCGTCAATTCCACCAACTGGGTGCCGAAGTGTTTGGCCTGCAGGGCCCGGATATCGACGCCGAGCTGATCCTGCTGAGCGCCCGCTGGTGGAAAGCGCTGGGCATCGCTGATCACGTTAAACTGGAGCTGAATTCCATCGGCTCACTGGAAGCTCGCGCCAATTACCGTGATGCTTTGGTGGCGTTCCTGGAACAGCATCAAGACAAGCTGGACGAAGATTGCAAACGCCGCATGTACAGCAATCCGCTGCGCGTGCTGGACTCCAAAAATCCGGAAGTGCAAGCATTGTTGAACGATGCGCCGCGCCTGTCCGAGTATTTGGATGAAGAATCCAAAGCCCACTTTGAAGGCCTGTGTGAACTTTTGGCCCAGGCAGGTATCCCATATACCATCAATGAACGCCTGGTGCGCGGTCTGGACTATTACAACCGTACGGTATTCGAATGGGTGACCACCAGTCTGGGCGCTCAGGGGACGGTGTGCGCCGGTGGCCGTTATGACGGTCTGGTCGAGCAACTGGGCGGTCGTGCAACGCCGGCAGTCGGTTTCGCGATGGGTCTGGAGCGTTTGGTGCTGCTGGTTCAGGCGGTTAACCCAGAGTTTAAAGCTCCGGCAACCATTGACGTGTACGTGATCTCTTCCGGTGCCGGTACGCAGAGCGCGGCGATGCAGTTGGCTGAACGCGTTCGCGATGCCGCGCCGCAGTTGAAACTGATGACCAACTACGGCGGCGGTAACTTTAAGAAGCAGATCACCCGTGCGGATAAATGGGGCGCGCGCGTTGCCTTGATCCTGGGCGAGAACGAAGTCGCAGCCGAGCAGGTGGTCGTCAAGGACCTGCGCAGTGGTGAACAAGAAACGCTGGCGCAGAGCGAAGTCGCTGTGCGTCTGGCTTTGATGTTAGGTTAAGGAGAAGGACACCGTGGAAGTCTATACCACTGAAAACGAACAAGTCGACGCCGTGCGTCGGTTCTTTGCCGAAAACGGCAAAGCGCTGGCAGTGGGCGTGGTGCTCGGAATTGGTGCCCTGGTCGGCTGGCGTTACTGGCAGAGCCACGAGAACTCCAACATGATGATTGCGTCCCAATCTTATCAGGAAGCCAGCGATCGTCTGGCGGTCGGTAAACCGGACGACGTGGCCGCTGCGGAGAAGTTCGCCCAGGCCAACAGCAACAGCTACGGCGTGATGGCCTCGCTGGAACTGGCGAAGCATTTTGTTGAGCAGAACGACTTTGCCAAAGCGGACCAACAGCTGGTGCTGGCTCAGGGCCAGACCAAAGATGAAAACCTGCTTTCGATGATTAACCTGCGTCTGGCCCGTGTGCAGTTGCAGGAGAAAAAGCTGGATGAAGCGCTGAAAACGCTGGATGGCGTGAAAGGCGAAGGCTGGGCGGCGATGGCGCAGGATACGCGCGGCGACGTGCTGTTGGCCAAAGGCGACACCAAAGGTGCGCGCGAGGCGTACAGCAAAGGCATTGAGTCTAACGCTTCTCAGGCGCTGCAGGTTCTGCTGCGCATGAAATTGAATAACTTGTCCAGCTAAGGGGAATTCCCATGCAATTGCGTAAAACACTCTTGGTCGGACTGGTTTCCGTTGCCTTGTTGAGTGGTTGCTCACTGTTCAACAGTGAAGAAGACGTGGTTACCATGTCGCCGCTGCCGAAAGTTGAAAATCAGTTCACGCCAAGTAAGGCGTGGAGTACCTCGGTCGGCGACGGCGTCGGTGAGTTCTATTCTCACCTGCGTCCTGCTTTCCAGGACAACACCATTTATGCTGCCGATCGCCACGGTCTCGTGAAAGCGATGGATGCCGATAGCGGTAACGAAAAATGGAAGGTTGATATCTCCGAGAAGACCGGCTTCTTCTCCAGCAACCTGCCGGCGCTGCTGTCGGGCGGTATGGCTGTTGCGGGCGACAAAGTTTATGTCGGCAGCGAGAAAGCCGTTGTTTATGCTCTGAACACCGCTGACGGTAAGGTCGCCTGGCAGACCAAGGTGGCCGGTGAAGCGATTTCGCGTCCGGTGATCAGCGACGGCATGGTACTGATCCATACCTCTAACGGTCAATTGCAGGCGCTGAATGAATCTGATGGCGCAGTGAAGTGGACGGTTAACCTGGATATGCCTTCGCTGTCGTTGCGCGGCGAGTCTGCTCCGGCCGTTGCCTTTGGCGCAGCCATTGTCGGCGGTGATAACGGCCGCGTCAGTGCCGTGCTGATGCAGCAAGGTCAGCTGATCTGGCAGCAGCGTATTTCCCAGCCTAGCGGCGCGACCGAAATCGATCGTCTGAACGATGTCGACACTACGCCGGTGATTGTTGAAGGCGTTGTCTACGCATTAGGTTACAATGGCAACCTGACGGCGCTGGATCTGCGTTCCGGCCAGATTTTGTGGAAACGTGAACTGGGCTCGGTAAACGACTTTATCGTTGATGCAGGCCGCATTTACCTGGTCGATCAGAACGATCGCGTGGTAGCGCTGAGCACCGAAGGTGGCGTCACCGTATGGACGCAGAGCGAGTTGTTGCACCGCAACCTGACCCCGCCAGTGATGTATAATGGTTACCTGGTGACCGGTGACTCCGAAGGTTACCTGCACTGGATTAACACCACGGACGGCCGTTTTGTTGCCCAGCAGGAAGTGGATAGCTCCGGCTTCCTGTCTGCGCCGATGGTAGCCGGCGATAAGCTGGTCATCCAGGCGAAGGGCGGAAAAGTTTACGCTTTCACCCGCTAACGCCGCTCGTCGTGACCCTTCTTGCACCCGAAAGCTTTCGGGTTGCAGCCAGGCGGCAAGCGCATGAGTCCTCGGGAGCTTAGTGAACTAAGTGACCGGGGCGAAGGTGCGCAGACAACGCCGCTGTGGCGCGAAAGATGAAGGGGAAAACGGCTCCTGAGTGTTCAGGGGCCGTTTCGTATTTTATAAGCTGCACTTCTGGTGTCTATCCATAGTGCAGTAACGCATTGATTATTAAGTAATGAGGCTTCACAATGATACCTGTCGTCGCGCTAGTTGGGCGCCCGAATGTGGGTAAATCCACCTTGTTTAACCGTTTAACACATACGCGCGATGCGCTGGTGGCGGATTTCCCCGGGCTAACGCGAGACCGCAAGTATGGTCGTGCAGAAGTTGAGGGCAATGAATTCATCATCGTCGATACCGGGGGTATTGACGGTACCGAAGACGGCGTTGAAACCCGCATGGCTGGCCAGTCGCTATTGGCGATCGAAGAAGCAGACATCGTGCTGTTTATGGTCGATGCCCGCGCCGGTCTGATGCCTGCCGATCAAGGCATCGCCCAGCATCTGCGCAACCGCCAGAAAGCCACCTTCCTGGTCGCCAACAAAACCGACGGCATGGATCCAGACATGGCCACCGCCGATTTCTACTCGCTGGGGCTGGGTGACGTGCATGCGATTGCCGCTTCCCACGGTCGTGGCGTGGCGCAGCTGATCGAACACGTGCTGGTGCCGTTTGTCGGTGAAAAACCGGAAGAAGTCGAGCTGACCGAAGAAGAGGCTAACGCTGCTTATTGGGCCGAGCAAGAAGGTGAACTGCCTGAAGACGAGGAAGAAGAGCCGGAAGACGACTTCAACCCGCAAGATTTGCCGATCAAGCTGGCAATCGTTGGCCGTCCTAACGTTGGTAAGTCCACACTGACTAACCGTATCCTCGGCGAGGAGCGTGTGGTGGTGTACGACATGCCGGGCACCACCCGTGACAGCATTTATATCCCGATGGTCCGCGACGAGCGCGAATACGTGCTGATCGACACCGCCGGGGTGCGTAAACGCGGCAAGGTAACGGAAACCGTAGAGAAATTCTCGGTAATCAAAACCCTGCAGGCGATCGAAGACGCAAACGTTGTGCTGCTGGTCGTCGATGCGCGCGAAGGCATTTCCGATCAGGATCTCTCGCTGCTCGGCTTTATCCTCAATAGTGGGCGCTCACTGGTGATTGCGGTCAACAAGTGGGATGGCATGAGCGAAGAAGATCGTGAGCACGTCAAAGAGATGCTCGATCTGCGCCTGGGCTTTGTCGACTTCGCCCGTGTGCACTTCATTTCCGCTTTGCACGGCAGCGGCGTGGGTAACCTGTTCGAATCGGTACAGGAAGCTTACGAGTGCGCGACGCGTCGCGTGAACACCTCGATGCTGACCAAAATCATGCAGATGGCTGCCGATGACCACCAGCCACCGTTGGTGCGTGGCCGCCGCGTGAAGCTGAAATACGCGCACGCCGGTGGGTACAACCCGCCGATTGTGGTGATCCACGGCAACCAGGTAACCGATCTGGCCGACTCGTACAAACGCTATCTGATGAACTACTTCCGTCGTTCTCTGAAAGTGATGGGTACGCCCATTCGCATCCAGTTCAAAGAGGGTGAAAACCCGTTCGCCGGCAAGCGCAACCTGCTGACGCCGAACCAGATGCGTAAACGTAAACGCCTGATGAGCCACCTGAAGAAAAGCAAATAATCAGTACGAGGGGCGCGGTAACCATACCGCGCCCCTTTTTTATTGCGCCGAAATCGTTTTATTATCTGAAGATTACCGCCGTCAGCCTGAAGGAACACCATGTCCTGGGAAACCTGGAGTTTTGCGTTCAGCGTCACCGTACCCAATCTGTTAATGATGTTGCTGGGCGTGCTGCTACGCCACTGGCGGATGATGGACGACCGCTTTATTGATGGCGCCACGCGGTTGGTGTTCAATCTGGCGCTGCCTTGCTTGCTGTTCTTCAGCATTGCCACCAATCATCCGCAACTGCTGGGTAACCTGTCGCTGGTGATCTACGGTGCGGTCGGCACCGTCGCCACTTTCCTGTTGCTGGAGATAGCCGCCGTCTGGCTGGTGAAAGAACCGCGTGAGCGCGGCGTCTTTGTTCAGGGTGGTTTCCGTGCCAATACCGCCATCGTCGGCCTGGCTTATGCCATGACCGCTTATGGCAGCGAAGGGGTTGCGTTGGGGTCGTTATACCTGACGGTCACGGTGATCCTGTTTAACGTATTGTCGGTGGTGACCCTGACCCGCAGCCTGCAGGGTGGAGAGGGTAAGAAGATCAGCCGGCTGTCGCTGTTGCGCAGTATCGTCACTAACCCGCTGATTATCGGCCTGGTGTGTGGGTTGCTGTTCGCCCAGACCGGGCTGGAAATCCCACAGGTTATCCGGCAAACCGGCAGCTATATCTCAGGGTTGTCGTTGCCACTGGCGCTGCTGTGCACCGGTGCCAGCCTGGATTTGCGCGCCATGTTCCGCTCGTCCAATGTGGCGGCGCTGTCCTCCAGTGCCAAACTGTTTCTGGTGCCGATATTGATGACGTTGGGTGGCTGGCTATGCGGTTTCCAGGGCGCGGCATTGGGGATTATCTTCCTGTTCTCGGCCACGCCAACCGCCTCCGGCAGTTATGTCATGACGCGCGCCATGGGCGGCAATGCCACGCTGGCGGCGAACATTATCGCCATCACCACCGTCGGGTCGTTTTTCACCACCGCGCTGGGGATCTATTTCTTACGCTCATGGGGCGTAATTTAACTCGGGAGAGTCTATGGAAGCGCTATGTCCGCAATGTCACCAGGCAATGCAGTGGGTGAAGGGTCACTATCATTGCGAAGCCTGTCACCGCGATTATCGCCAGTTGGCAGAGTGTCCGGAATGCCAGCAGCCGCTGCAAGAATTGAAGGCCTGCGGCGCGGTAGATTATCTATGCCAAAACGGTCATGGGCTGATATCGAAAAAGCGCGTGTTGTTCAGCTATATACCTTGGGTAGAGGGCGAATAAATTCGCCCTGATTAACTCGCCGTTGCGTCCCTAACTTTAGAACCGTTCACTCATCGACCTGACCGGTTTTCCAAAGGTCGATCAATGCCTGCGGAGCGCCTTCCCAGGAAAAACCACCCAGTGCGGCGGCCTCAGATAGGAGGCGCGCTTTGGAATGCCGGAGTTAAGTTGTACGCCGCCGTTATCCTCTTTGGTCTTTAAATCAGTCTACAGGTCTACATTGTTGGTTGGCTTAGCAAGCACATAAAGCCGAGTCGGTGGCTGATTGATAGGAACCGCTGTGAGAAGTTTGGGTGCCCAATCAGGCAGTCGCCTTACGGCCTCTTGATCCCTCATGATTGATAAAAAATAAACTACTAGACTTTTACTGACAAATATTTACACTTTGCAACCATTACAACTTAATGGTAGTGAGTCTCATTTGCATATCAACAAGGAATGTTGGTTATTGGTTACCTGGCTTGGGCTGTCTGGCCTGGCCCAGGCGGCATCAACCCTTAACCCTGCCGACCAGGATATTATCGAGCGCCGACAGAAGAATTTGTTGGAGCAGGCGCAGCAGCAGCGTGACGACCTGCAAAATACCACCGACCTGCCGACTCTCCCTCTGCCCGTGCCGGAGATGGAAGATAAAACTTGCCATCACGTCAACCGCATCGTCTTTCAGGGCGCCGAACATCTGTCCTGGTCGGTGAAAGATAAACTGGCGTCTTTCTATCAGGGCCGCTGCCTGACGCTATTGCGCATCAATAATCTGGTTCGGGAGACCACCAACGCCTATATCACGCGAGGCTATGTCACGTCGCAGGCCTGGCTGCCGGAACAGGATATCGCCGGTGGTGAACTGACCGTCGCCGTCAGTGAGGGGCGCGTTGAAGGTATCAGTCTGGACGGACAGGAAACGCTGGCACTGAAAATGGCGTTCCCCGGACTGGTCGGCCACGTGCTTAACCTGCGTGATATCGAGCAGGGCATGGAGCAGCTCAACCGGTTGCCCTCGCAGCAGGTCGCCATCGACATTCAGCCAGGCAAACGGCCGGGCTATTCCTCGGTGGCGCTGCGCCGGACGTCGACACGTTTGCCCGTCTCGGTGTCCTTCGGCGCCGACAACGGCGGCCAGAAAAGCACCGGAACCGGGCAAATGAATGCCGGCGTGGTGCTGGACAATCCGCTGCGCCTGGCCGACCAGTGGTCGCTGTCAGCCTCACGGGATGATGCATTTCATCATGACCGGCGCAGCCGCAGTCTGAGTGGCGGCGTCACGTTGCCTTACGGTTACTGGCTGTTCAGCTATCAGGCCGCCTGGAACGACTTTTATCAGCACATTCCCATTCAGGATGCACGCTATCGCTATGCGGGCAACGCCGTGGTGCAGCGCCTGGACGTTAACCGCACCCTGTTGCGCGACGGCCGGCAGAAGCTGGCACTGGACCTGGGGGTATCGCGCCGGCGCACCGAGAACAAGCTGGCCGGGCAGCGCCTGACCAACAGCAGCGTGACGGTGGCCAGCCTGTCCGCTGGCCTCAACTACAGCCGCACGCTGAGCGGCGGTTACCTGACGTTGAACCCGACTGTGTCGCACGGCCTGAGTGGGTTGGGTGCAAGCCGGGACGACCCCGCAGCTCCTTACGCCGCGCGCAGCAAATTTCGCAAACTCAGTCTAAGCGCCAGCTACTTTTATCCGCTGACGCCGTCGCTCTATTACCTGACCTCCGCCTACGGACAGGCCAGCGCCGACAACCTGTACAGCGGTGAGCGCATTTCCCTTGGCGGGCAGTATTCGGTGCGCGGCTTCAAGGAGCAGTACCTCACTGGCAACCGCGGCGCTTACTGGCGCAACGAACTCAACTGGCAACTCGGCCCCGTGCCGGTTATAGGCGACGTATCGTTGACCGCCGCGCTGGACGGTGGCTGGCTGCGCAGCGAGACGCACCAGGTGGACGGCGGCAGCGTGGCCGGTGCCGCTCTGGGGTTGGCGATCAACAACAGGTGGTTCAACCAGGCGTTCACCGTCGGTAAACCGTTGGCACACCCGAACAGCCTGCAACCGGACCGCTGGGTGGCTTACTGGCAGGCCGGTATCACCCTGTAAGGTAAACGATTTATTGCAGTAACCGACACACGGCACGGACGTCAGTGCACGACTGAATTTTATATTAAGAGAACGGACCTTCCTATGGACAAGCCTCTTCATCCGCTGGCGCGCGCCGTCAGCTACCTGCTGATTTACACCACGGCGCTGACGCCGCTGCATCCGGCCTTCGCTGCCGGCATCAACGCCGCCAACGGCAACACCCAGGTACACATGAAACCTGGCAACGTGCCGGTGGTGAATATTGCCACGCCGAACAGTGCGGGAATTTCGCACAACGTCTATAAGGACTTCAACGTCGGCACGCCAGGCGCTGTGCTCAACAATGCCACCCAAGGTGGCAAGACCCAACTGGGCGTAATTATAGAGAATGCCAAAGGCAACCCGAATCTGAAGGGGAAGGCGGCGGAGCTCATCATCAATGAAGTCACCGGCGGTAGTCGCTCTGAGCTGCAGGGTAAACTCGAGGTGTTCGGCAACAAGGCCAACGTGATGATTGCCAACCCCAATGGCATCACCTGCGACGGCTGTGGTTTTATCAATGCCCCGGGCGTGACGTTGACCACCGGCAAGCCGCAGTTCGACAAGCAGGGCGCACTGGAGGCGTTGGAGGTCAAAAAAGGCGGCGTCACCATCGGGGGCAAGGGACTCGATGGTAGTGGCGCCGACTACGTCGACATCCTCAGCCGTGCCACTGAACTCAACGGCAAAATCAACGCCAAAAACCTATCGCTGACTCAGGGGACCAACCGCATCAGTTTTAAAGACGGCACGGTAAAACCCATTGCCGGCGACGGGGCCAAACCGCAACTGGCGGTCGATACCAAGGCGCTGGGTGGCATGTACGCCAACAAAATTCGCCTGGTGGCCACCGAGGACGGGGTGGGTGTCAACCTGAATAATATCAATAGCGCGCAACAGGATATCACCTTGACCGCCAATGGGCGTATTGAGCTGGGACACGCGCATGCACAGACGGATTTGAACGTCAGCGCCAGGGAGGTTCATATTGCCTCCGGCGTTAAGGTGCGTGGCGAACATGACGTGACGCTGGCGGCCGATACGCTCAACAACAACGGTAATGTGACTGCGCACCGCGATATGCGAGTGTTTGCAGACACGGTGCGCAACGTTGAATTACGTGACGGAGACAATACGGCGTTACACAGCAACAATAATCTGTGGATCCAGAAGGATGCGCAGGGAAATAAGTCCAAACAGATAGAAAACCGCTCCGCGCGCATTCAAACCAACAGCGGCGATTTGGTGATACGCGCAGAGCAGGTGAATAATGTTAGAAACGTTGGAATTGTTAACAAAACCAAGCTGACGCCGACATCTACGGATAAAAACATGCAGGTGGCTAACGTCATGGCGGAAAGCGGCGACTATCCCGTGATCATCACCGCAGAATTGACATCGCCCTTACCGGAGAGATGGTTTGGAAAAGCGGATTTCAGCAATATTGAGCAGGGGGTTTTGGTAAACGACCAACAGACCTTGTTCGATACAGGGAAATGGTCGGCGCCCGCGGAAATCACATCCGGCCGGCATCTCTATATTTATGGTGATGACGTTTATAACCACAGCAGCCTACTGAGTGCCAAATCAGACCTGATCCTGACGGGGCAGAATTTCACCAATGAACAGGTGTCCACAGGAACACTGTTGAATTACATTCGTTATGTCCCTGATGAAAAAGCCAATAAGGAACATGGGAAAACCACCTTCAATCCGTTAACTGCAAAAGAGCTGCGGTTAACGAATTACTTCACTCGAGGTGATAACGTTCAAGTCTGGCAGTCCACTCTGTCCCCCTTACCCCGTGCCAGTTTGAGTGCCGGAAACAACCTGGTCGCAGATTTCAAAAACAAGATAGAAATCAAAACCCCAACGCCGTCTGAAAGTCAGTTCACGGAGGTGAAAACGACCGGACGCCTGGAGTCCATTAAGGCGCAAAACGTGGTGCTGCATGCGGCCAATATCATCAATACCGACGCCATTAACGCCAGCGGCAATCTCACCGCCATTGCCGAAGACCGCATCGTACTGGGGCAGGGCATTCTGTCCGCAGGTAAAGCGCTGGATTTGAGTGCCGGCAATGCCATCGATGCCTGGCAAAGCGAACTGAAAGGGCAGGATGTTACTCTGACCGCCCGTACCGGCGAAATAAAGGTGCACACCAGCGAGAAACCCCACTATTACCATCCTGACGGGGTGCGCTGGCTGGGCAGCCTGGAAGCCTCGCACGACTTGACGCTGACGGCGGGCAGCACTATAACCCTGGTCAATACACTGCTAGCGCAGAGTCGTAATATCAGCATGACCGCCCCCGGCAGCATCGGCATCATCAATAATGATGCTGTTCTGGTGCGTACCCGTCCCGGCGAAAACCTGTCGGCGGACCAGCGGTTGCAGTACTTCAACAACCTGCTTCAGGCTGGCACCATGAACGCGACCGGGTCGATAACGATGAACAGCGGCAGCGGCCTGTCGCTGAACGGCATCAAAATGACGGCCGGGGGGAATGTCAACCTTAATGCCGCACAGAATATCGACCTTAACATGCGCCCCCTGGGTGATGCCTACCGTTCTCTATTTGCTGCGACCCGCACACCCGAATTACGCAGCCAGGTCAAGGCGAACGGCAACCTGCTAATTAACTCGGGGCGCGATATCGGCCTGCAGGGCAGTGACGTGTGGGCAGGCGGCGATGCGACGCTGATTGCGGGACAGACACTGTGGCTGGCAGCTGTAGGTTATTCCGCTATCGATGCAACCAATGACAACAACAAGGATGACCGTCAGTGGGTCACTGGCCTGCACGGTGGCAAGACACTGACCCTGTCCGCCAATCGCGATATCCTAACCTATGGCTCACACCTTTCGTCTGACGGCAACATGACGCTGACCTCCGGCGGCGACATGCGCTTTGAGGCGGTGCAGAACCACAGCTATCGTGAAGGCGGCAAAGAATTTACCGAAACACGCACTCAGCAGGGCACAGAACTGAGTGCCGGCGGTCTGCTGACGGCCATTGCCAACGGCAGCATCCTGTTCCAGGCGACTAAACTGCAGTCGAAAGGGCAATCCGGGCAGGTGAATACACCCGCAGACCTTTCTGGGGTTGATGCTGTATTTTCAACGGCTGAACGCCTGGCGCAGGAGGCCAGACAACGATTTGACCAGGCGATGAATAACCGGACTCAGGCCGAAGGTCAGCTGAATGACCGTCGGCGCGAGTTGGACAGCGCACGACAGCATCCTGATACCTTATCGTTGTTCAATGTTGGCGCACACCCCATTACCTCGTCGTCGTCCCGATTTGTTTCAGTGCCGAGCTATAGCGGAGGGGGCGCCAATTATGACGCTTCGGCGTTGATCGATAACCAGGCACACCTCGACCGGTTATTGCAAGAAGGGGGCCGGGCGTTTGTCAATAATGTTCTTCAATGGGGAGATGTTTCGGCACCGACTCAAGACGGTGTCAAAGTCGGGAACGCGATAAAAGAATCGACCATCGAGGAATATGACAAAATTCGTCAACGCCTGATAGACAGGCAGAACGCGGTCAATAACGCTCAGAACGCGTTCACTACGGCTCAACACGCATTCGACCAGGCCCAGCAACAGATCGCGCAGCCGACGAAAGAAAAAAATGCTGCTGAAAATCAACTGAATGTGGCGCGGGCGGAAAGACAGCGCCAGTATGATGCGGAGAGGCAACGTAAGGATCAGGAAAACGCCAGAAACAGGGAGCTGGCGGTCCGCACCGGTTCCATGGATATCGCCGCCAAGGGCGGCTATCTCTATGCCCAGGCGATGGAAGAGTCCAGCCACTACGAGAAAACGGAAACCAAGCGCAAGTGGTGGGGTAAAAAAACTGAGGTCAAGCAAACCCGCCATGACGTGACCAATAAGGTGACCGAGTTTACCTCCCCCGGCAATATCACCCTGATGAGCCGTGACGACAGCACCTATGAGGCGAGCAAGATTGAGGCCGGTAAGAATGCCCGACTGACCAGTACCCACGGACAGGTCAACTTCCGTGCGGTGAAAAACACCAACTTCGAACAGACCGTCACTAATTCGAAAGGGTTCTTCATCAAGCAGGCCAACAAAGGGTACGAAGACAATAAGTGGGTACTGCCGAGTATTCATACTGGCGGTACGTTGACGGTCGATGCCGCCAAAGGCGTCAGCGCCGACGTGAAGGTGAGAAACGGCCAAGCACTGCAAAGCGCCATCGATGCGCTGGGCAACACGCCGGGCACCACCTGGGTCAAAGATCTGAACAAGCGCAATGACGTGCAGTGGAATAAGGTCAAGGACGCCTACGACAGCTGGGATTACAAGAGCCAGCATCTGAACCCGGCGGTGGCGGCAGTGATTGCCATCGCGGCAGCCGCAGTGACGGCGGGCAGTTCGCTAACGGCGCTGGCGGCCAGTAATGTCGCCGGGGCCATCGGCGGCGGCGCCGTTACCAGCGGCGCGGTCACGGCTGGTATGTCATCGTTGGCCTCTCAGGCGGCGGTGGCGCTGGTCGAAAACAGAGGCAATCTGTCAAAAACCCTGAAAGTGCTGGGCAGTAGCGAGAGCGTGAAGGCGACGGCCACGGCAATGGCAGTGGGGGGCGCGCTCAACGGCTTCGACAGTGCGATGGGCTGGAGCAAGGACGCGGCGGGCAAACCGCTCAACCCGAACAACGTCAAGCTGCCACAGCTGAGCAATGGCGACTGGAGCAAGGTGGCGCAGCGTGTGGCTGGGCAATCGGTCATCAGCTCTAGCCTGAATACGACCATCAATGGCGGCAGCTTCAAAGACAATTTGACCAATGCGCTGCTGGCGAATATTGGCAGCCAGGTTCAGGCTGAGGGTGCCAACCTGATAGGGGATAATGGTCAGGTTCTCGGTGTACCGGGCCGGGCCGTGAGTCATGTGGTGCTAGCGGGAATCAGCGCGGAAATCGGCAGAGGAGACGGTAAAGGGGCCGCTGCTGGGGCATTGGCGGCGGAACTGGCCGGGGTGATCATCAACGATAACCTGGTAAAAACCGAAGGATGGCAGGAGCGTCAGTCACAAATCAGCCGTGTTGCAGGTGCCTTCGCGGGAGCTATAGCTACCGGCAAAGCCTCGGGTACCAACAGCGGTGCAAACGCGGGTGAATTTGTTGAACGCTTCAATCGCCAGCTGCATCAGGAAGAACTCAACGCTATTAAAGTGCTGTCGAAGGGCGACAAGGAAAAAGAAGCGCGTCTGATGGCAGCATCTTGCCGAAAAGTAGCCTGTACTACGCAGGAAGCGTTAAACTCGGAAGAGCGCAAGCAGTTTGAAGACCTGATGAAGAAATACCCGTCAACGCGGGACGAAGATGGGCTTATTGCCAACTACTGGGTGCAAAAAGAGCGTCAGCGCTTCGGCAACTACCCGGCGTTTGCCGGTTATGACAGTGAAAAGTTATTCACGTATGACTTGGGTGACCAGATAACCGACGGCCAGCTGTTTGCACGAAACCAACAGATAGAGCAAATCAGCAAGCTGACCGGGTGGTCACCGAACTGGGTGAATGCCTCGGTGATGGCAGTTTCTATCGCCAGTACGTTTGCCGGTATGGGTAAAGCAAATGTCGGCAACCAGTATCTGTCATCAAAACTGGTCGGGCCAACCAACGCCTGGAAAGGGTATTTGGTCAATGAGAAGACCATTCAGCAGGCGGCTACGTTCAGACAGCAGGTGTTGGATGCCAGGGCGCCGTTTTCACAAAATATCAGGAAGACGGGGAATGCCGCCGTTGCAAAAATCGATGTTCCTGGTATGCCGAAAACACTCGCTGCACACAGCCGTGTCGACGTAGCAGACAAAGGCTTTATAGGGAAAGGTAGCGGCAATTTTAAATTTAACACCATCAACAATTCAAAGGGTGAACCAATACCTCGAAATACAGACTCGGAGTACAAAATCCTGGACAACCTGGCTGATAAACTGGGTAACAATGTGGCAGCCAAGGGAAAAGTCACCATTTTTACTGAACGTACTGCATGTGGGAGTTGTTTGGGCGTCGTGGATCAATTTCAGAAAAAATACCCCGGGATCAAAATAGATGTCCTTGACAACAACAATGTAATGTTAATTCCTGGGAGGTTGAAGTAATGGACGAAGAACGTATGACTTACGGTGAAATACGAGAAATGATATTAGGATGTTTCTATGATTGCTGTAGAAACATACTTTACATTAATAAAAAGACTGGTGAAAAATCATCTTATGATGGCCTGGAAATTGGGTATGCAAGCTATCAATGCGAAAATACCCCTTTTTCGCCGATAGAAAAGCTAATGTTCGAGGTATTTACTCTAATTTTAAGGGCCGGAAGAGGGCCGAAGAAAGCAGAAGACATCACTCGTGATGGTATCTATTTGATTATAAACGAAACGCCTTTGAGTATTCTCATTAAAGACATCTCTGATGACGAAAAAAGGGACTTGCTTTATGATATGGAGTTGCTTGGATTGCTTGAGAAGCCTGAGTAACTTCCTGTTCCCAAAAGTATGAGATTAAGCACGTTTTGCGCATGCTGGTGCTAGCGAAGGTAACCAAGTAACACTGCAGGCCAGGATTGTCGTAAATCTAACGTCCTTACGAACGGCTCTTTGGAGCCGTTTTTCTTGATTTTGTATTCCACATAAACGTCGACATATCTCACCGAGCGATGGCCATCCTCGGGTAGCTGGCGCACCAACTGGAAATTTACTCTATCCATGAAGCCTTTTTGTGGCCTTACCGGCGTCCCCGCTGCGCAGTTGAGGCCTCGTCTGCCAGCTGCGTGATGAAGTACGGTACCGCGCCTCCTTCGCAGACTCTGTACGTGGCTTAGGGTGAGTTTTGGCGAATACAAACCTAAACATTATTACTGCCGTTATCCATTAGTTCACGCCAATACGCGATGAACCAAAAAATTGCCCTCAATAAATGAACGGGGCGCCACTAAGTGTAGTTCAGACATCGTAAAGGCGGTGGTCATGGGTGCTGACCGCCGGGCTGGTTTTATGGGGACTGATGCGTTTGACCGAGGCGCGTACCGCCAGTTTGCCGTGCAGCAGCAGGTTACAAGGCGGTGCATCGGCGCGCAGCATGCGGCGTTGCAGCAGTTGGATCGCCTCATAACCCAGCTCGTCGCGCGGTACCTGCACCGAGGTGAGCGGCACGTCGTGAATTTCCGCCAGATTGAAGCCGTCGGTGCTCATCACCGAGATATCCCCCGGCACGCTCAGCTGCAGCTTGTTCAGTGCTTTGACCGCGCCGACCGCCATGTAGTCGCCACCGGCAAGAATGGCCGTTGGCAGCTGCGAGCGGTGGCTCACCCGGTTGATAAAGGTGGTAAGCGCCTGTTCGGCCTCTTCGCTGCCGAAGCCGGAAGTAGTCACCAGATGGCGGCCGTCGTCAAAGGCGATATTGTGCCGCGCATAGGCTTGTTTAATACCCGCCAGCCGCAGTTCCATGGTGTGGCGGCGCAGGCATTGCAGATTCAAAATATGGCTATGCCCTTGTTGCATCAGATAGTTGGCGGAGAACTCGCCAATCAGTTGGTGATCGGGTGACACGCTGTCGAGCCGCATCTGGCGGTCGGTGCAGTTAATCAGTACGCAGGGTTTATTCAGGTCGGCGGCCAACTGGTGAATGTGTTCGTCGTCGATGCCGATAATTAGCGCTGCCTGAGTTTGCGGATCGCTCATTTTTTCCAGAAACAACGCGCCGTCGCTGTGCAGTTCTTCCAGCCCACAATAGCGGATCCGCACTTCATGCTCAGCTAATGCGGCGGAGATCCCCTGGATCACCTTGTAGTAGAAGATATCGGTGCGCACATCAAAAGCGCGCTGGGGGGCGAAGACCATCACGTTATTGAGCATCAGCCTGCCGCTGGAAATTCCCTGCAGAATGCCGTTCTGTTGAGCGCAGGCCAACACCTTTTGGCGAGCTTCGACGCTGGTATTGGACTTACCGGCTAATACACGTGAAACGGTGCTGATCGACAGCCCGGTTTGCCGGGCAATTTCCTGTATTTTCAGCTTTCCGTTCATTCTGTGATCTCCTTCAAATTCGGTAATGAAAATATTTTCACGGTGTTTTTTCAGCGTACTGTCAGGCTTCTGTCGCCATTATGGCGAGCTTTTATTCTATGCATGAGAATTTTTGCAAAAAACCTCGTTTCGCTCACGCTTCCGGCTGGTTAGTCTGAATTGGTATACCAACTTTATAGATTTATCAGTCCAATTAATGGGCTGAATTATAAATAAAACGAAAATAAATCATGTGGTTGTGAACGTGATGCGTTGGTCTTTGTCAGACATACCGCAGTTTTCCACGGCCCATACCTTCGATACCAAAACGTACCCTACCAAAAGGCGCGCTGTTGCACCGGGCAGCCGTCGTGGAGAGAAGACAGATGAGTGTTGAAATTAATCAAAGGGTCGCCGATACCGGCCGGCGCAAGTTCAAATCGCTGCGCTGGTGGATGCTGGCGCTGTTTTTACTGGGCGTAACGGTCAACTACATCACCCGTAATTCGCTGGGCATTCTGGCACCTGAACTGAAAACCAGCCTCAACATGACCACCGAGCAGTACTCCTGGGTGGTGGCATCGTTCCAACTGGCCTATACGGTATTTCAGCCGATCTGCGGCTGGCTGATCGACGTTATCGGCCTGAAGATGGGCTTTTTGATCTGCGCCAGTATCTGGGCGGTTGTTTGCATGCTGCATGCCGGCGCGGGCAGTTGGGTTCAACTGGCTATCCTGCGGTTCTTTATGGGCGGGGCGGAAGCGGCGGCCACACCGGCCAACGCCAAGGCGATATCCGACTGGTTCCCTAAAAAGGAGCGGCCGATCGCCGCCGGTTGGGCGGGCGTCGGTTTCTCTATTGGCGCCATGCTGGCTCCGCCAATTATCGTGATTGCCCACGTTTCCTTTGGCTGGCAGGGCGCTTTTTTGTTCTCCGGCGCGCTGGCGTTGATCTGGGTAGTGTTGTGGTGGTTGTTCTATCACTCGCCGCAGCAGCACCCCAATCTGAGCCAACAGGAACTGGATCTGATCCGCGAAGACAATGAACCGGAACTGCCCAGATTGCCGTTTCTCAAGTCGCTGGCGATTTTGTGCCGCAACAAAAAGTTCTATGGCATCGCCATTCCGGCCTTTCTCGCCGAACCGGCCTGGGCGGTGTTCAGTTTCTGGGTGCCGCTGTACCTGGCCACCGAGCGCGGCATGGACTTAAAGCACATCGCCATGTTTGCCTGGCTGCCGTTTTTGGCGGCGGACATCGGCAGCGTTGCCAGCGGCTATCTCACCACCCTGTACCGCAAATGGTTCGGCTGCAGCCGCGTCAACTCGGTGGTCGCCAGCTCGGTGACGGGCGCCTTTATGATGGTTTCGCTGGCATTTGTGGCGATCACCAAAGATCCCTACGTGGCGATCGCCCTGATCTCGATCGGTGGCTTCGGGCACCAGGTGATCTCCTGCATGCTCAGCGCGCTGGTGGTGGAGTCGTTCGATAAAAACCAAATGGCGACCGTCAACGGCATGCGCGGCTCCAGCGCCTGGATCGCCAGCTTCCTGTTTACGTTGCTGATCGGTGCGGTCTCCGACACCGTCGGTTTTAACCCCTTATTCATCGCCATGGGCTTCTTCGACCTGATCGGCGCCCTGTTCCTGATTGCTTTGATCGCCGAACGCGGCGGTAAAAAAACACTCAATAGTTAAGTTGGATGCCTATGAAAACCTTAAAAAACTGGACGCTGGCAGGACAGTATGCCGATCGTATTGAACTGCTGGTCGATGAACGCCATCTGTTTTGCATGTACGTGTTGGAAAACCACCTGTGTCGCGTGTTGATCAAGCGCAGCGGAGAGCTGGCGCTGGATCGCACCTGGAGCATTGCGCCACAGACCGACGTGCCCTGGGAAGGGCGCGACCGGCTGAGCGTCGCCGGTTTCAACCTGCCGGGTTACCACTTGCAGCAGCATGAGGATCGGTTGGTGCTGACCACCTCTGCGCTGCGCGTGACCGTGCATCAGCCGCTGTGGCTGGAATGGGAACACTGTAACGCCGCCGGTGAATGGCGTCCGCTGGCAGCCGATCGGCCCACCAGCGCCTATTTGCTTAACCCGCACGGTGACGGCGTGGCCCATTATCAACGTCGCCATGCCGCCGAGCGCTATTATGGCCTGGGCGAGAAGGCCGGTGATTTGGAGCGCAGCGGCCGCCGTTTTGAAATGCGCAATCTGGATGCGATGGGTTACAACGCCGCCAGCACTGACCCGCTGTACAAGCACATTCCTTTCACCATCACCCGTGGAGAAGAGGCCAGCTTTGGGCTGTTTTACGACAACCTGAGCAGTTGCTGGCTGGATTTGGGTAACGAGATCGACAATTACCACCTGGCCTATCGCCGCTATCAGGCCGAGGCGGGGGATTTGGATTATTACCTGTTCCTCGGGCCAAAGGTGCTGGATGTCACCAAGGCGTTTGTACGCCTGACCGGCAAGACACACTTCGGGCCAAAATGGAGCCTGGGCTACAGCGGATCCACCATGCATTACACCGATGCGCCGGATGCTCAACAGCAGCTACGGCAGTTTATTGAGCTTTGTCACCAACATGACATTCCCTGTGACTCCTTCCAGCTGTCCTCGGGTTATACCTCGATCGGCAACAAGCGTTACGTGTTCAACTGGAACTACGACAAGGTGCCGCAACCCAAGCAGTTGAGTCAGGCTTTCCACGATGCCGGATTGAAATTGGCGGCCAACATCAAGCCGTGCCTGTTGCAGGATCATCCGCAGTATCAACAGGCGGCGCAGTTAGGGCTGTTTATCCGCGATTCAGAAAGCGATAGGCCGGAGCGTTCGAGCTTTTGGGACGACGAAGGCTCACATCTGGACTTCACCAATCCGGCGGCAGTGCACTGGTGGCAGCAGGGCGTGACTCAGCAACTGCTGGAAATGGGCATCGATTCCACCTGGAATGACAATAACGAATATGAAGTGTGGGACGGCGAGGCGCGTTGCCACGGTTTTGGCCAGCCGATCGCCATCAAGCATATTCGCCCGGTGATGCCGTTGCTGATGATGCGCGCCTCGATGGAGGCGCAGCAGCGCTTTGCTCCTGAGCTGCGGCCGTACCTGATTTCACGCTCCGGCTGTGCCGGTATGCAACGTTATGTGCAGACCTGGAGCGGCGATAACCGTACCAGTTGGCAAACCCTGCGTTACAACATTCGCATGGGGCTGGGCATGAGCCTGTCCGGTTTGTACAACCTCGGGCACGACGTGGGCGGTTTCTCCGGCGACAGGCCGGACGCCGAACTGCTGGTGCGTTGGGTGCAAAATGGCGTGATGCATCCGCGTTTCACCATTCACTCCTGGAACGACGACGCCACGGTTAACGAACCCTGGATGTACCCTGCGGTGACGCCGGCAGTGCGCGAGGCGATTGCTTTGCGTTATCGGCTGATGCCGTATTTCTACACCTTGCTGTGGCAGGCCTGCGTCGACGACGAACCGATGCTGCGCCCGACCTTCCTCGACCACGAGCATGATGAGCGCACGCTGAACGAAACCGATGATTTTATGATAGGTCGCGATCTGCTGGTGGCCAGCGTGGTGGAGCAGGGGCAGCGTCAGCGGCCGGTGTATCTGCCGGATAACGGCGACGGCTGGTACTGCTTCTACAGCGGCCAATGGTTCAGCGGCGGCCAGGCGGTGCTGCTGGAGGCACCGCTGGAGCGCTTGCCGCTGCTGGTACGTGCCGGTGCCGCGATACCTTTGTCGTCGCGATTGGCGCATGTTGACGTGACGGCGGACGATCGGCGCGAGCTGAAGCTGTATCCGCTCAAAGGCTGTGGCAGCGCTTCTGGGCTGTTATTCGAAGATGACGGGGAAAGTTATGGCTGGCAGCAGGGCGATGCGCTGTGGCTGCGCTGGGAGATGCTCAGCGACACTCAACGCATTATGCTGAACATCACTGCCGAAGGCCGGTTCAAACCGGCGTGGCAGACGTTGGCCTGCAGTTTGCCAACTGGAGAGACGCGAGAACTGTGGATTAACGGCGTACCGGGCAGCCGTTTTACGCTGGAGTAAGCGGGATTATTCGGCCGCGCGTTTCTTGCGCGGCTTTTTGGCAACGGTGATGGTTTTCACCTCGCTTTCCACCCAACCATCCTGCAGACGGGTTTTCAGCAGTTCGCCAACCTGAGCCTGCTTGGTGGTTTTCAGCAGTTCGCCGCGCGGGGTTTGCGTCACGCTGTAGCCGCGGGCCAGCGTCGCCAGCGGGCTGACGGCCTCGAGTTGGCTGCAGGCGACGCCGAAGCGCTGGCGCAGGCCGTTAAGCTGGCGATCCCATGCCTGCTGCAAACGGTATTCCTGTTGCTGCACGCGTTGTTGGTAGCGGTGAATACGCGCCTGCGGTTGCATCTGCGCCAGCCGTTGCTGAACCCGCTCGCTGCGACGCGAAGACAGACGCAGTTGGTTTTGCATGCCGTCTTCCAACCGACGTTGCAGTTTGAACAACAGCGTTTGTTGGCGCGCCAGACGCAGGTGCGGGTGCTGCTGCTGCAAACGGTGGTTGATGCGGGTGAACTGCTGCTGGCGCTGCGCCAGGTAGTAGTCCATCGCCATTTCCATCCGCTGTTGCTGTGATTGCAACTGACGCAGCAGTTCCAACTGATTGCGACTGACCAGTTCGGCAGCGGCAGAAGGGGTTGGCGCACGCAGATCGGCGACAAAGTCGGCAATGGTGACGTCGGTTTCGTGGCCGACGGCGCTGACAATCGGAATGCGGCTGGCGAAAATCGCCCGCGCAACGCGTTCGTCGTTAAAGCTCCACAGGTCTTCCAGTGAACCCCCGCCACGGCCGACGATCAGCACGTCGCACTCGTCACGGCGGTTGGCCGTTTCGATGGCACGTACAATCTGCAGGGGGGCTTCCGCGCCCTGCACCGAAGTAGGGTAGATAACGATGGGCAATGACGGATCGCGCCGTTGCAGCACCTGCAGCACATCGTGCAGCGCCGCGCCGCTGGCGGAGGTGACCACCCCGACGCGTTTGGCCGGGCTGGGCAGCGGCTGTTTGAACTGTTGGTCGAAAAGGCCTTCGGCGCTCAGTCGCTGTTTTAACTGATCGAACTGCTGTTGCAACAGGCCGTCGCCGGCGGGCTGCATGCTTTCGGCGATCAGCTGATAGTCGCCGCGCGGCTCATACAGCGTGATGCTGGCGCGCACCAGCACCTGTTGGCCATTTTGCGGGCGGAAGGTAGTACGACGGTTAGTGTTGCGGAACATCGCGCAACGCACCTGCGCGCGGTCGTCTTTCAGCGTGAAATACCAATGACCTGAAGACGGCTGGGAGAAGTTGGAGATCTCGGCGGAGAGCCAAATCTGGCCCATTTCCATTTCCAGCAGCTGTCGAACCGTCTGATTCAGGCGGCTTACGGTAAAAATGGAAGGCGAAACAGGTATCGACATGTGACCCAGATCAAATTTCAAAACAAGCACTTAATTGGTCGATACTACATGGCTGAAAAAGGTAATCAAGAGTTTTTGTGAGAAAGTGCTGGAGGCAACCGATTACGCTCTGTATAATGCCGCGGCAATATTTTATCTTTTTCACAGCCCACTCTGGTGAGATATTGCCCATGCTACGTATCGCGAAAGAAGCACTAACGTTTGACGACGTTCTCCTGGTTCCAGCTCACTCTACGGTTCTGCCTAATACCGCTGAGCTCGGCACCCAACTGACCAAAAATATCCGCCTGAATATCCCTATGCTGTCCGCAGCCATGGATACCGTTACCGAATCCGGCCTGGCCATCGCGCTGGCGCAGGAAGGCGGTCTGGGCTTCATTCACAAAAACATGTCTATCGAGCGTCAGGCAGAAGAAGTCCGCCGCGTGAAAAAACATGAAAGCGGCGTGGTAACCGATCCACAAGCCGTAACCCCTGCCACAACCCTGAAAGAAGTGAAAGAGCTGACCGCACGTAACGGCTTCGCCGGTTACCCTGTCGTCACCGAAGAGAACGAACTGGTCGGTATCATTACCGGCCGCGACGTCCGCTTCGTCACCGATCTGAACCAGCCTGTTACCGCCGTGATGACGCCGAAAGAGCGTCTGGTTACGGTGAAAGAAGGCGAAGCGCGTGAAGTCGTGCTGCAGAAAATGCACGAAAAACGCGTTGAGAAAGCGCTGGTAGTGGACGACAGCTTCCACCTGCTGGGCATGATCACCGTAAAAGACTTCCAGAAAGCGGAACGCAAGCCAAACGCCTGTAAAGACGAGCATGGCCGTCTGCGCGTTGGCGCAGCGGTGGGTGCAGGTGCAGGTAACGAAGAGCGCGTTGATGCGCTGGTCGCCGCCGGCGTTGACGTGCTGCTGATCGACTCCTCGCATGGCCATTCCGAAGGCGTATTGCAGCGTATTCGCGAAACGCGCGCCAAATACCCGGATCTGCAGATCGTGGGCGGCAACGTGGCTACCGCAGCCGGTGCCAAAGCGCTGGCTGACGCCGGCGTCAGCGCGGTCAAAGTAGGTATCGGCCCTGGCTCCATCTGTACTACTCGTATCGTAACCGGCGTAGGTGTACCGCAGATCACAGCCATCGCCGATGCGGTTGAAGCGCTGGAAGGGACAGGTATCCCGGTCATCGCCGACGGCGGCATTCGCTTCTCCGGTGACATCGCCAAAGCTATCGCGGCCGGCGCATCCTGCGTAATGGTCGGCTCCATGCTGGCGGGTACCGAAGAATCACCGGGCGAAATCGAGCTGTATCAGGGCCGTTCGTTCAAATCCTACCGTGGTATGGGTTCACTGGGCGCGATGTCCAAAGGCTCTTCCGACCGTTACTTCCAGACCGATAACGCCGCCGACAAACTGGTGCCGGAAGGTATCGAAGGCCGCGTGGCTTACAAAGGCATGCTGAAAGCGATCGTACACCAGCAGATGGGCGGCCTGCGTTCTTGCATGGGCCTGACCGGCTGCGCCACCATCGACGACCTGCGTACCAAGGCTGAATTTGTTCGCATCAGCGGCGCCGGTATTCAGGAAAGCCACGTGCATGACGTGACCATCACCAAAGAGTCACCGAACTACCGCATGGGTTAATTTCAGGGGCTGCGGCCGGCGCATTTGTTCGCCGTCCGCTGCTCGCATTGCTCATTGACTTTATGTCAACTGCGCATGCTGTGCTGCGGGCGACCACCAACTGTTTGGCCTCGCCGACTGAAACTGTCCTAACGTTTTAGATTTTCCTTTTTCTCTGTTGCTGGAATTCGCCTCACATGACAAAAAATATCCATAAGCATCGCATTCTGATTCTGGACTTTGGTTCGCAATACACCCAACTGGTCGCCCGCCGCGTGCGCGAAATCGGCGTTTACTGCGAGCTGTGGGCCTGGGACGTTAGCGAAGAGCAAATCCGCGAATTCAATCCGAGCGGCATCATCCTGTCCGGCGGCCCGGAAAGCACCACCGAAACCAACAGCCCGCGTGCGCCAGAATACGTGTTCACCGCCGGTGTACCTGTGCTGGGCGTATGCTACGGCATGCAGACCATGGCAATGCAGCTGGGCGGCCATGTGCAAGGTTCCAACGAGCGTGAATTCGGTTACGCGCAGGTGGAAATTACCACCGACAGCGCACTGGTTCGCGGCATCGAAGACGCGCTGAGCCCAACCGGTAAACCGCTGCTCGACGTGTGGATGAGCCACGGCGACAAAGTGACCGCTATCCCGTCCGACTTCGTGACCGTTGCCAGCACCGATACCTGCCCGTTTGCCATTATGGCCAACGAAGAAAAACGCTTCTACGGCGTGCAGTTCCACCCGGAAGTGACCCACACCCGTCAGGGCCAGCGCATGCTGGAGCGTTTCGTGCTGGATATCTGCCAGTGTGAAGCCCTGTGGACCCCGGCGACCATCATCGAAGATGCGGTAGAGCGCATTCGTGAGCAGGTGGGCGAAGATCACGTGATCCTCGGCCTGTCCGGCGGCGTCGACTCTTCCGTGACCGCAATGCTGCTGCATCGCGCCATCGGTAAACGCCTGACCTGCGTGTTCGTCGATAACGGCCTGCTGCGTCTGAATGAAGCAGACCAGGTGCTGGAAATGTTTGGCGACCACTTCGGCCTGAACATCGTTCACGTGGCGGCGGAAGATCGCTTCCTGAGCGCGTTAGCCGGCGTTGACGAACCGGAAGCCAAGCGCAAGATCATCGGCCGCGTGTTCGTTGAACTGTTCGACGAAGAAGCCTGCAAGCAGACTGAAGTGAAATGGCTGGCGCAGGGCACCATCTACCCGGACGTGATCGAATCCGCCGCCTCCGCCACCGGCAAAGCGCACGTGATCAAATCGCACCACAACGTGGGTGGCCTGCCGAAAGAGATGAAGCTGGGCCTGGTCGAGCCGCTGAAAGAGCTGTTCAAAGACGAAGTGCGCAAAATCGGTCTGGAACTGGGCCTGCCGTACGACATGCTTTACCGTCACCCGTTCCCGGGCCCAGGTTTGGGCGTGCGCGTACTGGGCGAAGTGAAGAAAGAGTACTGCGATCTGCTGCGCCGTGCCGATGCGATCTTCATCGAAGAGCTGCACAAAGCCGATCTGTACAACAAAGTCAGCCAGGCATTCACCGTGTTCCTGCCGGTGCGTTCGGTTGGCGTGATGGGCGATGGCCGTAAATACGACTGGGTTGTTTCACTGCGCGCAGTGGAAACCATCGACTTTATGACCGCACATTGGGCGCACCTGCCGTACGATTTCCTCGGTCGCGTCTCCAACCGCATCATCAACGAAGTCAACGGCATTTCCCGTGTGGTTTATGACATCAGCGGTAAGCCACCGGCTACCATTGAGTGGGAATGATGAACCGCTAATCACTGACTATCAGTGATGATTTTAAAACCCCCGTTGCGGCTAGGCTGTACGGGGGTTTTCTTTTTTCCGACGCCCACAAAATATTCCCTTTGCGCGCCTCCTTGTATTCATTTTGGTTATACCAAAGATCCCTTTTTTGATTATTCCCTGATATCAGCACAGCCCTATACTCGATCAATCCCTGCTCTCTGGAAAACCTGCCCCTGCAGCGCTACCCAGTAAAACACCAGGTTATGCATAAGCTCCGGAACTGGCAGAAGGTAAATTATTACTAATCAGTATGTTGATGCCATTTTATTCACCGGTTAATCCCGGGTCTTCCTGCCGGTGGTGGCGTGCTTTTCATGATGCAAGGTAATACAAAAACAAGAAAAGAGGATTTTTGCCATGAACAAACAATCCGTCACCGACATTGTCGATCAAAGCCCGATCGGTGGTTTACAGATAATGACGCTGCTCTTGTGTTTTATTGTATTGATGATTAATGGTCTGGATGCCAGCGCGATGGGTTATATCGCCCCTGAATTGGCTCAAGAATGGGGGATTGATCGCGCCGAGTTGGGCCCGGCTTTCGCGGCAGGTCTGTTCGGCATGTTACTCGGCAGTTTCATTTGTGGCCCCGCGGCGGACCGTTATGGGCGCAAAACGGTGTTGCTGATCTGCTCGGTTATCGTCGCTTTAGGCACCCTGGGTTATGCCTTTTCCTCATCGATTAGCGTGCTTGTGGCACTGCGGTTGCTGACTGGCATGGGACTAGGCGGCGTATTGCCCGGTTGCATTACTCTGGTGTCAGAGTATTCGCCCATTCGCTGGCGCATGTTGCTGGTCACCTTGAGCTTTTCCGGCTTTACCTTGGGTATGGCGCTCGGCGGCTGGGTGGCCGACTTGCTGCTGCCGGTGCTGGGCTGGAGAGGCCTGCTCTTTGTGGGCAGTATCGCTCCTTTGGTGATGCTGCCAGTGCTGTATTTCATGCTCCCTGAGTCGATCTGTTTCCTGGCCAACAGGCCGCAACAGAGAGCTAAATTACTGCGGATCGTCGAACGGATTGGCGGCCATAGGAAGTGGCAGGACGTAATCTTTACCGACGGTATGGACAGAAAGCCCGGTGAAAAAAACCTGCAGCTGTCTCCCGTGGCGGCGCTATTTTCTGAAGGGCGAACCGAGCGTACGCTGCTACTCTGGCTGACCTTTTTCTGCTGCTTATTCTCGTTCTACCTGTTGAGCAATTGGCTACCCACGGTATTGCGCAGCAGCGGGTTTGACGCTCGGATGGCCTTATATGTTGCCGCAATGCTGCCGCTGGGGGGCATGATCGGTGGCATCATCACAGCACTTCTCATCGATCGAATCGGTATCGCCAAAATACTTCCTCCTTTAGCCTTATTGGCCTCGGTCGCGCTGCTGGTTACCGGCAGCCAGCTCGGCAGTTCTACCCGTTTATTGGTTTGCGTTTTTTTCGTGGGTTTTACCCTCACGGGAGCATTGAACAACATCAGTATTTTGAGCGCTGGCCTTTATCCCACCACGGCACGTGCGACCGGAGTGTCATGGGGGATCGGCGTGGGTCATGTGGGTTCCATCACGGGGGCTTATCTTGGCTCTTGGCTATATACCGTGGTTGGTGATTTGCAGAATTTTTTCTACTGGATGGCGATTCCCGCATTAATTGCCGCTTTGGCGTTGTTCTGCATGACCAGGAGAAAGGATCTGTTTGCGGTACAGGCGGGTTCTTAACGACGGGTACGATCAAAAACAAACGGGGCTGAGGAGAGGGTATGAAGCAACTGCATGCAGAAATTGCTGGGGCAGGTATCGCCGGGCTTACGGCGGCGGCGGCGCTGGCTCAGCGTGGCTGGAGCGTGAGAGTGCATGAGCGTTCGGCAAACCTGCGCACCTTTGGTGCGGGCATCTATATCTGGAGTAATGGGCTGCGTGTGCTCGAGGCGATTGGAGCCTATGACGAAGCTATGGTGGGGGCACACGAAGGGGCCGTATTCCAGACACGGGATCACGGCAACGCAACGATGGAGGATATTCCGATCAACAGCAGCGGTGCCCCACGTCTGGTTACCATCCTGCGCGAGCGGCTGCTGCTGTCTTTGCTCAATGCGGCTCGCCGCGCCGGTGCCGAAATTGTCAGCGATTCCGAGGCGGTGGGGGCGACACCGGATGGAAAGCTGCTGATGGCGGACAAGCGAACGCTGTCAGCCGATTTGGTGATCGGCGCTGACGGTATCAACTCGCGGGTGAGAGAGTCTCTGGACCTGCTGATGTACCGCAAGCCGCTGCACTATGGCGCGGTCAGAATGATGTTGAAGCGTGATGACGATGACGTACCGCCTGCAGATCGTTCGAACTACATTGAGTACTTTTCAGGCACGAGGCGGATCCTTTATACGCCCGCCAGCGCGACCGATCTTTATGTTGCACTGTGCTGCGCTGAGGACGATGTGGGTGCCTATCAGCTTCCGATTGCCCCGGCACTTTGGCGCAAATCCTTCCCACACCTTTCCGGCCTGATCGCACGTTTTGGCGAGGCCGGCCGCTGGGATGCGTTTGAGGTGCTGAAGCTCAAGGCCTGGAGCAAAGGGCAGGTGGCGATCCTCGGCGATGCAGCCCATGCGATGCCGCCTTACCTCGGCCAAGGGGGCGGTTGCGCACTGATGAATGCTCTTGGATTGGCGGTCAGTCTGGAAAATAACCGGGATATTCCGGCGGCGCTGGCAGCCTGGGAAGCGCAGGAAAGGCCGTTGACCGAACATACCCAAGATACGGCGGAACGCATGGGGCATATGAACCTGTGGCCAGACGACGTTCGATCGGCCGTTTTGCGTATCACCGGACGCTGCGAGCAGATCGGCGCAGAGCGTATGAAAACGGCATTAAGCCTGCCGACGGGCACTTTGGCCTGATCATTGCTCCGGCCCGAGAAACGGGGCCGGGACTAACCACTTTTTTTGTCCGCAGCCGCTGGGATATGGCGGTATTCATCAGGGAGGTTGAAAAATGACGCTTTTGGCAGACGAAGTGTTTATGGATCCGGCACGCCTCAATGAGGATTACGATGCACGCGCTACGGTAGGTGTCGATGGCTTTGCCAAAGAAATGGCGCGTTATCGCTCGCAGTCTGAAAAGATGAAACTGGCTTATGGCCTCCATTTTGATATCACCTATTGCCAGAAAAGTGGTCAGGCTCTGGATATTTATGGGCCAACGGTGAATGGAAACGGGCCGCTGCTGCCCGTTTTTCTTTTTATTCACGGGGGATACTGGCGAGCGCTGTCGAAAGAAGATTCCGCGATGATGGCGGGCACATTAGCGGCAAATGGCATTGCCACGGTGGTTATAGATTATCCACTCGCGCCGGCAGCCGGCATCGGTGACATCGTCCATGCCGTACGCAGTGCCGTGGCGTTCATTTGGCGGCGGGGACATGAGTTTGGGCTGGATCCGCAACGGATCTCGCTGGGTGGCAGTTCTGCTGGTGGCCATTTGCTTGCAACACTATTAGCACCAGGCTGGCATGTAGCTTTTGGCGTGCCGACCGATGTGGTGAAGTTTGCTTTTCCCATCAGCGGGCTTTTTGAACTCGCACCTTTGATGAAGACGCCCGTGCAGGCATGGCTGGCACTCTCCGACACCAGCGTGGCCGATTACAGCCCGATGCGTCACATCCCTGCGCCGGGGTGCCCCATCACCGTTGCCTGGGCTGAAGGCGATCCGCCCGGCTTCAAGCGGCAGTCCGAAGCCTTTGCCTCTTTGTATAAAGCGGCCGGTGCGGAAACGGATCTGCTCGAGGTGCCCCATTGCAACCATTTCGATGTGCTGATGGAGTGGGCTGACCCGACGTCTCTGCTTTCCAGGACGCTGATCTCGGGAATATTCCGCAACCTCTGATCGCCTCCCTCTCATTTCTAGAGTTTCGGTTATCGCCGGGTGATTACTGGATGTACGCGGCCATTCATCGCAAGGAAAAGTGAGGCAGGAGCCTCACTGTTCAAGCTGCTGGTTTTGCTCATCATATCTGCGCCGGCAGTCCTGAATAGCCTCCATATTCCCCATAGTCCACTCAAACAGAATAGAGAACGGCCCTTGCAATGACTGGCCGAGCGGCGTCAGCGAATACTCGACGCCGAGCACCCGCCCATCCAAAACCTTGCGGTTCACCATGCCGTTACGCTCCAGCTTGCGCAGCGTCTGGGTGAGCACACGTTGAGTGACGCCATCAAGGCGACGCTTGATCGCATTGAAGCGCCTCGGCTCACGCAGCACCTCCAGCACCATCATTGACCATTTGTCCGCGATCTGGTCGAGAATGATTCGGCTCGGGCAGTCAGCGCGGTAGACAGTTTCATTCGTCTCCATCGGTATCCTCCAGCATCCCTGGGATGCTTCAAGTGCGTAATTGACGCCAGGTATGCAAAGTATACCATTCGATCAGCGGCGCGAAAGTCCAGCGCCGATACGCCTGACAAACAAGGACATCGACATGAAAGATACCGATTTCAGCAAACTCAGCTTGTCTCACGCAAAGGGGGTCTTGACGATCACCCTCAATAATCCGCCGGTCAACGTGCTTGATGTGGCTTTGATGTCGGAAATCAGCCGCTTACTGCGTGCCTTGCGTGGCGACCCGGATACTCGCGTGCTGGTTTTCCAGAGTGCGGATCCGGAGTTCTTCATCGCTCATGTCGACATGACCTTAATCGATGAACCGCATGCTTTCGATGAGCTGGCGCGTAATGCGCCGGAAGGGCTCAACCCGTTCCAGGCATTCGGTGAGTTGCTGCGCAGCCAGCCCCAGGTGACTATCGTTAAGCTTGCCGGGTTGGCGCGTGGGGGCGGCGCAGAATTCGTTGCGGCGGCCGACATGGCTTTTGCCGCCGAAGGGCGGGCAGGACTGGCCCAATGCGAAGCCTTGATGGGCATTACGCCCGGTGGCGGCGCGACGCAATACCTGACGAACCGCATGACGCGTGGTCGCGCGCTTGAAGTGATCCTGGGAGCCGATCTTATCGACGCGGCGACCGCAGAGCGCTATGGCTGGATTAACCGCGCCTTGCCCGCATCCGAACTCGACGACTTTGTCGAACGCCTGGCGCACAACATTGCGGCACTGCCCGAAGGGGTTATCGCGGCGGCCAAGCAGGCGATGCCGGCGGCAGATCTGCGGGAAGGTTTTTATCGTGAGCATGAGGCCTGGGCGGGGCTTTTTGAACGCCCTGCAGCGGAGAGACTCATTCGGGGCGGACTGAAGGCAGGCGCCCAAACCAAAGTGGGTGAGCGCAACCTCGAAGGCCTGCTGCGCAATCTTGGTGCCTAAGCGGCAGTCTCAGCCGCAATCTTGCCGATGCCGGAAATGCAACGTCGGCAGGATAAAGCCCCGAACAGGCCTGGCACCGGCTAGCAGGATGACCACTGCGACAGCAAGGCATGCAGCTTCGCAGGTTCCAGCGGCTTTCTTAATACCAGATAACCTTCCTGTTCGGCCTCTTGCAAAATGGGGGAGTTGAATTCCCCGCTGACCATGGCGCCGCTGGTGTTCGGCAGGCGTTCGAACAGCGCTTTCAATATATCGAAGCCGCTTTCACCGGAGCGAAGCCGTTGATCGCAAAGCACGGCGAAGGGGGTGAAGCCTGCGTCGATAATCGCAAAAGCCTCCTCGGCGGAAGCGGCGCAACGCACGGTGATCCCCCAGGTACTCATCAAACTCGACCAGGCGGAGGTGACCAGCGGATCATCATCAACCACCAGGCAGGCGCCGCTCAATGACTCATAGCGGGTAGGGATCTGGCTGTGGGTATAGGCGTTGAGGTTTTCTGGCGCTTTGACTTCGCCGGTATAGAGGGCAAAACGCATCCAGAAATGCGATCCCTTGCCCTCCACGGAGCGCATGCCGTATTTCACCTTCATCAATTTGGCGCAGCGGGCCACTACCGCAAGGCCTAACCCATGACCGGCGCTATCGATTTTCCACGCCAGTTCGGGACGATAGTAGGGGGAGAAGATTTTGCCTTTTTCTTCGTCGGCGATGCCCACGCCGGTGTCCCAGACTTCGATCAGGCATTCTCCCTTTTGTGGGCGGATGGCAATCAATACGCCGCCTTTCTGGGTGTAGCGCAGCGCATTTTGTATCAGGTTAATCAGCGATTGTCGGATGAGCAATTGATCGCCCATCACGGCAATGCGTCGCTTGGGGCGCCATGTCCGCAGGGATAATCCCCGGCTGTTCGCTTCTTCACGGAACAGGGTAATCACCGAGTCAAGCAGGGTTCCAATATCGACATGGGTGGTCGCCGTACTGACGTTGCCGGACTCAATCTTGCTGAGATCGAGCAAAGAATTGAACATCAGGTGCACGGAGCGCACGCTCTGCTGCAGATCCAACAGCTGGGGGGTTAAAGAGGCATCGCGATTTTTATGGATGATGGCCTCGATCAGGAAACCCATGGCATGTACCGGTTGGCGCAAGTCGTGACTGGCGGTGGTCAGAAACTGGTTTTTATCGAGCAGGGCTTGTTCCGCCTCCTCTTTGGCCTGGCGGAATTGCTCCGCAAGGCGAGAGCTCTTCTCTTCGAGACGGGCTTGCTGAATAAAAAACTGATGAGAACTCAATGCGTGGCGGTAGATGGCGAACCCGTAAAGCAGGTTGAGCATCAACACAATGAGCATGACGTCGTTTAAACGCCAAATGATGCCAACGTTAAGCATGCCCCAGCAGGCAAAGAAAAACAGGGTAAAGGTACTGATGATGGGCGTCAAATGGGTCGCGTTCGCCGCGACGATGGCCGCGATGCTGATATTTAATAACAGGAAAAAATCGAAATTATTTATTTGTGGGGTTATTAAATATAATGAGGATATACCTATCCCATGTACGAAGGCGACTTTGTTGATATGTGGGAGCCAGCGGTTAAGAATAACGCCAGCATCCTCTTTCTCCGCTTCGCGTTGATATCTTTGGTGCCATAATCGGATAGCCAAAGCGCAGAATAAATACACTATTATCCAGCTGATTATCGGCCACAGCGGTTCACCCAGTAAATAAATCCAAATAGCAAAGGGGATGCCGACGCAGGGCACAGCACTGAAACTAAAGACCAATCGAATAAACGTATTGTTCAATAATCGGATTTGCGCGTGCGACGAAATGCCATCATCTTGTAAAGATTTAAGTAGTTTCATTCGGACGGCCCCTGCCTGCCATGCAGTAACGTAATAGCTTCTACCCGACTGTTTACGCCTATTTTTTTAAGGATATTGCTGATGTGCTCTTTAACCGTAGGTTCGGAAATAGCAAGCTGAGAGGCTATTCTCTTATTGGGAAAACCGCGCATCATCATGGTCAAAACGTCAATTTGTCGCGGCGTTAAATTGAAGTTTTGAAGATGGTTTTTGGCACTGGAAGCCTCCAATAGATTATCCATAGGAAACCAGTTTTGATTTTCTAACAGCGCAGCAACGGCTTTGGCGAATAATTCTGGCGGCTCATTTTTGAGCACGAAACCATGGCCTCCGGCATCACGTACCTTTTGGCCTATTTCATTATTTTCATCGCCGCTGACCACTAATAATCTTACCTGTGGGTAAAGCTGTCTGATCTCTTTGAGTAATTTTAATGCCGTGCCGTCGGATAACCAAAAGTCGATGACGATTAAACGCGGGGCGCCATTTTCCAGAATATGTCGATAACAACTCTCCTCGTTTGTCATCACGTAGGCGTGTTTAAATCGACAGTGCGTATTCAGGAAATTGGCGATGCCACTTGCCACCAACGGATGGTCATCAACGACCAACGCATAATCCTGCCCCAAGGGTATCTCCTTTTGCTAAAACCTATCAGATTGGTCTGACGACTTGTTATTTTCTACCCTCCCTACTTTAGGAGGGTTTTTTCGGTTAGGAAAGGGAAATATATTATTCAGGGATTTTGATAAGGTAAAACATAAAGCCATTCAGCATTTGGAACTGTTTGGTTACAAAGGACAATTTATGAGAAAACCACTTATCGCATTAACCGTTACGCTTCTGGTAGCTGGCTGTTCCACATTGAAAACCGATCAGGCAATACCGCTGCTGCAGGCGGAAACGGCCAAAATGCTGGGCCTGGGTTCATCTGATGAAATTACCGTCACCAATGTTAATGGTGCCCAACCCGACGCCCTTGGCGGGCAAAAACTTTCTTACCGTGCCACTACGGAGAAAGGACGAATCTTTGACTGTTCCTCGATGATGATGCCGGGTATTTTAGGTTCAGCCCCGTCGTTAAGCACACCAAGCTGTACCCCGGTCGTTACGCATAAATAATTCACCTGACGCGTTTAGCGAGGGTGGATGATCAATACCGATCCGCAGTCCCCATAATTTTGGCATCGAGACGTTAGCGCTGGGGGGCAATAAGCTAGTGTCTCGATGACAAATCAGCCTGTGTTCTCGCACAACGCGCCGCGCATCCTCTAATGCATTGAGTTTTTCATATAAATAATAACTTTGATGGCATCAAGATAATTGGGCCGGAGAGAAAACATGAAAGATAAAACATCGCATAACTTAGCGGTAAGAAAACCGCTTTCGAAAGTTTACCTCGCACTTTTTTCCGCACCGTTGATATTGATTGGCCCAGCCGACGTGGCGCGTGCCGATGATGCTATTTTTGATGGTGAATCACGTATTACCGAATCTTTGACTTACACCGGGGATGTTTACGTCGGCCGTAATCAAAGCGGAAACCTGTTGATCGATAATGGCCAAATCAATGCCTATAACGTCAATATTGGCCGTCGTGCTAATGGCCAGATATACGAAAGCCTGGTCACGGTCAAAGGGCCGAATGCCGTATTAAATGCGATCAATGACCAATCCGTTATGCACGGCAGTCTGAATCTGGGGCTGGGGACGTTACGGGTAGAAGAGGGCGGATTGGCGACGGCGGAAGAGATTATCGTCGGCACCACCGGGGGGTATGACAGCCATCTTAATGTCAAAGGGGCCGGTTCCCAGGTGATCAGTGAGAGACTCGGTCTCGGCTTCGGACAGGGCGCACGTTCAACCTTGCTGATTGAAGATGGCGGGGTAGTGACCACCACGGCCGCCGCCAGAATCGACAGCGGTTTTCGCCCCGACGAGGCTGACAAGCTCAACCCCAAAGCCACGGTGACCGGTAATAACTCTCTGTGGAATATCACCCAGTCGCTCACCGCCAATGGCGATGTGGACGTGCTGAACGGCGGTGCGGTCAACGTTGGTAGCGCGGAGATTGCCGGTGTTTCAGGCTCAAGAAAAACCGCAGAGCTTTACATCGCCGGCAACGGCTCACGCTTTACCAGTGCGGGCAATGTCAACGTTGGGGATTATGGCAACGGGGTGCTGTCGGTTGTTGATGGCGGCTCATTCTCTGCCGGCAGCAACGAATTGCGGCTGGGGGATACCGGGTCCGGCTCTAACCGCGGCGCGTTGATTATCGGCAGCCGCGGCAACATGGATACCGGCACCGGCTTGACCGAACCTACGCTCGGCGCGGCGGGTGGTGCGGGTACTGTCGATGCCCAAACGGTGGTCAATCTGCGTGGCGGGTTGTTCGGCAGCTACGTTTACTTTAATCACAACTCAGATAACTACGACTTCCGCAACAAGATGGTCGGCGAAGGCGAAGTCATCAACACGGCCGGCCAGACGACGCTGAGCGGCGATCTGACTCAACTCCAGGCGAATGTCACCGCACGCGGCGGCAAAATCACCATCGCCAGCGACATCAATACGCAGCAAGAAGACAACGTTTTCGATGTGCAGACGCTGAGCGCCGAGAATGGCGGCACGCTGATCCTGAACGCCACTGCCGGTTCCGACGTCAGCAATGGTCTGGGTTACAGCAGCGCCGCGTCAATCAAAGCCGGCGGGACGCTGGGCGGCAACGGCACCTTGGGGCAGACTGAAATCCAGTCCGGCGGCCATATTTCCCCTGGCGACGGCAACATCGGTACCCTGACGCTGAAACGCTATCTGAATTTCCTGGGTGAATCCTTCTATGACGTCGATATCGCCGGTGATGGCAGCAGCGACAAACTGGTCGTTTCAGGCAAAACCACCATCAGCGATCAGGCCAAGGTGCAGGTGACCGCGTTGGATCCGCAAACCAGCTATCAAACTGGCCAAAGCTATCGCATTTTGACCTCGGATGGCGGGATTGACGGTCGGTTTGCTGAAGCCGTCTCAAAATCTGCATTTTTGGACGTTGCGCTTAACCACAGCACCAACGCCGTGGATCTGACGATTGCACAAAAGGACGGCAACCCAGGTGAGGGCGGCAACCCAGGTGAGGGCGGTAACCCAGGTGAGGGCGGTAACCCAGGTGAGGGCGGCAACCCAGGTGAGGGCGGCAACCCAGGTGAGGGCGGCAACCCAGGTGAGGGCGGCAACCCAGGTGAGGGCGGTAACCCAGGTGAAGGTGGTAACCCAGGCGAGGGCGGCAAGCCCGGTATTTTCCAGACGGTCGCGCAAACCAGCAACCAGTGGAATACCGCCGGTGCGCTCTCGACGTTAACGCAAAGCGGTCCTTCGCTGGCCTTGTATAACTCTGTGCTGCTGTTGAGCGCACCGGAAGCGCGCGAGGCGTTCAATCAACTGTCCGGTGAAGTTTATCCGTCCATTCAGTCTAACCTGATCGCCGGCAGTAGCATGCTGCTCAACGTGTTGAATCAGCGCATGCTTCGCGTATTTGATAATGATGCGCTGCCTGTTCCACCGATGGCGATGACGTTGGTTCAACCGGCTCAGGCTGAAAATAACGGCGTTTGGGGGCAGACGTTCGGCTCCTGGATGAGAAACAGCGGTAATGACAACGTTGGGAAATTGGACGGCCACACCAGCGGTTTCCTGTTGGGCGCCGATCGTAAACTCGCTGACCACAGTATCCGCGTTGGGGGATACGTAGGCTATAGCCGTGGCGACTATGATGTCGATAGCCGTCGCTCCAGTTCCGACAGCGATAATTACCACCTGGGTCTGTACGCTGCAGGGCAGCAGGATGCCTTCTCCCTGCGCGGTGCGCTGGGCTATACCTGGCACCGGCTCGAAAATGAGCGCAACGTTAATTTCGGCAATTACTCGGATCGGCTCAAGGCGGACTATGACGCAGACTCGCTGCTGGCGTTCACCGAAGCGGGTTACCGTTTTGGTCAGTTGGATGCGAATATCGAGCCATTCGTCAACCTGAGTTATATCCGTTTGCATACCGATAACTTCCAGGAGAAAGGCGGGGCAGCAGCGCTGAGCGTCCGTAATGAAACGATGAATACGTTCTATTCAACGCTGGGCGTGCGGGGATCTACCGAACTGCCGAAAAACGTCAGCCTTTACGGTTCATTAGGCTGGCAGCACGCTTACGGCGATAAAAATACGTCATCGCGCATGGCATTTGCCGGCAGCGACGCATTTATCACGCAGGGACAGGCGGTAGATGACAATTTGCTGGTGGCGGATGTGGGGGTGAGCGTGAAGCTGTCGCGTTCCACTACGTTGGCTCTCGGTTATCAGGGGCAGTACGGTTCTGATACCCAGGTCAATTCGGTCAATGCCAATATCAGATGGTCGTTCTGATTCACTGAGGAAAAGGGCCTTTGGTCTTGAGATGTCGTTGGGCAACTTGCAGTTTTACCTGGTTGCCTGGCGATATCTCTGCTCCAGAAAACCTTCACTCCGTGTCGAGATTTTCGCTGACATCAGGCGCTAGCGAAACGGGCAGGCGAACATCCTCGCAAGATGAGTGCTCAATCAGCTTAAACAGCACGTTCTTTTCGTCACCGGTCAAATCTCGCCATTCGCCCAGCGGCAATCCTGTCAGATCGACGTTCATAATGCGCACACGCTCAAGTTTGGTGACGTGATAACCAAAGTATTTGCTCATACGGCGGATTTGGCGGTTAAGGCCCTGAACCAGCGTGATGCGAAACATCTGCGGCGCGATTTTCTCCACCCGGCACTTTTTCGTCACCGTATCCAGGATGGGGACACCGGCGCTCATCCCCTGAATAAACGCGTCGGTCAGCGGCTTATCGACGGTAACCAGATACTCTTTTTCGTGGTTATTGCCGGCACGAAGGATCTTATTGACCAGTTCGCCGTGATTGGTCAGGAGAATTAGCCCCTGGGAATCTTTGTCCAGACGGCCTATAGGAAAGGTGCGTTTGCTGTGATTGACGAAATCACCGATGTTATTTTGCACGTGCTTTCCCATGCTGGTGATGATGCCGACCGGCTTGTTCAGCGCGATAAGCACCAAATCTTCCGCATTACGTGGCTCAATCCGCTGGCCGTTAACTAGCACCACGTCCCCGACAAATACCTGAGCGGCCACGGCGGCTACGTTGCCGTTGATGAAAACGTTGCCCTGTTTGATATGACGATCGGCACTGCGGCGTGAACAGATGCCGCTGTCGCTAATGTATTTATTAAGGCGAATGGATGATTGAGTCAGCATGATTTCCCCGTAAAACGCGGACTATACAGTAACCCTTGAGGCCTTGCGAAGGGGCATATGGGGTAATGCGTAAACCGAAAGATCGCCCCCAATAAAATCGTGTGAATAATTTTTGCTCAAGAAATCGAATGAGCGAATCGAACGATTCAGTCGAAAGGTAATGAAAATGCATATTCTGACAGCCAATGAAGCCAAAACCCAGTTTGGCGATTTGCTGCTTAAGGTTCCGGGTGAACCGGTGCAAATCACCCGTAATGGCAAGCCCGTTGCGGTTGTGGTGTCTGCCGAAGATTACGAGCAAATTGAAGCGATGAAACTCCAACTGTTACAAATGAAGATTCAGCGTTCCCAGCATGATATGGCGATCGGCAATACCGTTGATGGCGAGACGTTTTTCTCTGAACTGCTGGAGCAGAATAAAGGATAAATGGCCAGTTACCGACTGACCGGTGAGGCGCAAAGCGATATCCTGGAGATTCGCGACTACACATTGAGCAACTGGGGCATACAGCAATCCAGAGATTACCTTGTAAGACTGTGCCAAGGATTAACCAACCTGACGGAAATACCAGGCATTGGGCAGCATCGAGTCGAGGATCCAGGGAACGGTGTTTATAGCTTTCCCTACCTCAGCCATATGATTTATTACGCTACAGCAAACAGCGAAATTACCATTCTTGCAGTTTTGCACCAAAGCTGCGTTCCAGCCAAACATCTGTCTCAGCGGCTGTAGGTTCAACTAATGTGATTTTACTCTTCACCCACCTTTACCACCCGGGTATTCAGCGGTGTGAGCGTTTGCCCGACGCTGCCGGTCGGCGTCATGCGTGGGATCGGTTGGCCGCTGTCGCTTTCGACTAAGGTTGAATGCGCCTCTTGCTCGGCAAACAGATGGTCTTCCCCCCATTGGCGCAAGCCGACGATCACCGGGAACAAGGCTCGGCCCTTGTCGGTGAGAATATACTCTTGATAGGCGCTGCCGTCTGAGGCCGGTGCGATCTCCAGAATGCCCTGTGCCACCAGGGTGCGCAGACGGGTGGAAAGGATATTTTTCGCCATCCCCAGCCCCTTTTGGAATTCACTGAAGCGGCGCACGCCGTCGAACGCGTCGCGCACAATCAACAGTGACCACCAGTCGCCAATCACATCCAAAGTGCGTGCCACCGGGCACGGCGCATCTTCCAGGCTTTTACGTTTCACGTTATCCCTCCTGCCACACTATCTGGTTGCATTATAAAACCTCTGCGCGTAATGTCCATTGGGTTTAATAATGAAACCACTTTGGAGAAAACGATGAGTGACAAAACGCTGGATCCGATCTGCGTATCTCAGGCGGGGGGACTGAGTCGGCTGCCGGCTTCGCTGGTGTTGTTGCTGGCCGGCGCCAGCGCTTTTAGCGTGGCTAATGTCTATTACGCCCAGCCGTTGTTGGATGCCATAGCCCAGGAGTTTGCTATCAGCGTGGCGTCGGTGGGTATGGTGATCACCGCCACCCAGCTTGGTTGCGCGTTGGCGCTGGTATTGGTGGTCCCGCTGGGGGATCGCATTAATCGCCATCGGCTGTTAGCGGTACAGCAACTGTTGTTGATTGCCGCATTGTGTATGGTCGGTTGGGCAAACAGCAGCCTGCTTATGCTGATCGGCATGTTGCTGGTGGGATTATTGGGCACCGCCATGACACAGGGACTCATCGCTTTTGCCGCCACGCTGGCGGCACCTCATGAGCGTGGGCGGGTCGTGGGGGCGGCGCAGGGCGGTGTGGTGCTGGGTCTGCTATTGGCGAGAACCCTGTCCGGTGCGTTGGCAGACGCAGGAGGTTGGCGCACGGTGTATTTTTTTTCCGCCGGAGTGACGCTGATCTTGCTGCCGATTCTGGCACGTTTGCTGCCTGCGCCGAGCACGCCGCCTTCAACGCTTAGCTACACCGCCTTGCTGCGTTCGATGCTGACGCTGTTGCTGCGCGATCGCACGTTGCAAATTCGCGGCATGCTGGCGCTGTTGATGTTTGCGGCATTCAGCATCTTCTGGAGCGCATTGGTGCTGCCGCTGAGTCAGGCACCGTTCAACTTTTCGCATGCGGTGATTGGCGCCTTTGGCCTGGTGGGCGCGGTGGGGGCGCTGGCGGCGGTAAGAGCAGGGCACCTGGCGGACCGCGGCTTGGCGCAGGTGGCGAGCGGCATCTGTCTGCTGCTGTTGGTGCTGGCCTGGCTGCCGCTCGGCATGCTGGGTTATGGCCTGGGGTGGTTGATTATCGGCATTGTATTGCTCGATTTGGCAGGCCAAGCCATTCATGTGTTGAATCAGAGCCTGATTTTCAGCGCACATCCGCAGGCGCATAGCCGGTTAGTGGGCGTCTACATGCTGTTCTATGCCATTGGCAGTGGGCTCGGCGCTTTTGCCAGCACTCACGTATTTGCACTGGCTGGTTGGCAGGGGGTGTGCTGGCTGGGGGCGGGCGTCAGCTTTATTGCCCTGGTGTTCTGGGGCCTGACGCTGCGTGCGATGCCGATGGCATTGGGAAAATGACGGCGTTTTTGATTCTGCCTGGCCCCTTGCTTAATCCGCAGTAAGAGAGGACCGGAGGGGGGATCTTGCCCAAGGTTGCCAAGATCCCTTCTGTTCTGGGACCGAAGTCACACATAAAATCCAATACCCCCATTGTTTGTCATAATTCACCGCGATACTGTTGTGCAATCTGGTTTAAACCAATTAGGTATGGATATGGAAAACAGCTCAACCGTTGAATTGGCAAAGGCCAGGTTGAATGACTGGCTGAGCCTGGGGGCAATCGCCCCCGGTGACAAGCTTCCTTCGGAGCGAGAACTGGGAGAATTGCTGAACATCAAACGCATGACGTTACGTCAGGCGCTGTTGTTCCTGGAAAGCGAATCGAGGATCTTCCGCAAGGATCGACGGGGTTGGTTTGCGGCACTGCCGCGTTTTAACTACAACCCTAATTCCTCTACCAGTTTCAAACAGGCGGCTATCGAGCAGGGCCGTTGTCCCTCCTGGGACTATATGACCAAAGAGTGCGTATTGGCAGCTCCGGGGTTTATCAAAGAGTTATTGCAGGTCGACGCGGCGAGCGAGATCTACAAGATTTCTGGTTGGGGAGCGCTGGATAATCACATCGTGTTTTATCACGAAACCTTTATCAGCCCGCGAGTGGCACCCGGTTTTATCGAACGCCTGGGTGAGAACTCGTTTGCCGAGGTCTGGGAACAGGCTTATGGCACTTCCACGCGAACCCGTCATCTGGCCTTTAAACCCACTCGGTTATCCGGAGAGGCCTGCAAGGTGATGGGCGGAAACGCCAGCACGCCTGCGATTTTGGTCGAAAAGCATCGTGCCGATGCCGAACGCCGTATCGTGCAGGTGGATATCGAGCACTGGCGCTTCGAGTCGGTAGATTTCTTTATTAACTTATAGGTGAATATCATGGATCGCTTAACGGCGGAGAAAGTCCTTCTACGGGCGCATAACTTGCCCCTTTACCTGCATGCTTACGCCTTTCATCTCAATATGCGTATGGAGAAGATCCTGCCAGAGGATTTGCTGAGCATCGCCCATCAGCAGCGGTTGCGAGGGGTGAAGGTGCATGTGCTGGATGGGGAAAGTCAGGCGCTTTGCCATGCTGATGATGCCCGGCTGCGCCGGTTTGGCGAACAGGCTCGGCGCTATGGATTGGATATTCATATCGAAACCAGTGCCTCCGACTCGCAAACTATCGATCAGGCGGTGAATATCGCGCTGAAATGTGGGGCCAGCTCAGTGCGTTTTTATCCGCGCTATCAGGGCCCTTTGCAAGAGGTGTTGGCGCGTATCGGTGCGGATATTCAGTACATCAAACAGCGTTATCAACACAGCGGTCTGAGTTTTACTCTGGAACAGCATGAAGATCTCAAGAGCCATGAATTGGTCAGCCTGGTCCGGGCGGCAGATTTCCCTCAGCTTTCCCTGCTGTTTGATTTCGCCAACATGATTAACGCCAATGAAGAGCCGCTGCCGGCACTGGCGGCAATGAGTGGGGAAATCACTCAGGTGCATATCAAGGACGCAATTATTGTGCGAGAGAACAAGGGGATGGGGCATCGTGCCTGTATTTCCGGACAGGGAGATCTGCCATTCCGAGAACTGTTATTGGGGCTGATCTGTCTGGGTGAAGATCAACCGCAGGTCACCGCCTACGGGCTGGAAGAAGAGGTGGATTATTACGCACCGCCGTTTCGTTTCAGCGACGAAGGGAATAATCCACCCATTCCATGGCGAGAAATGAGTGAAACAGCGTTACCGGAGCAAGGGTTGGAAGCGCGATTAAAGAAAGAATCTCAAGATGCTTTAAATCAAATTCACTATGTTCGCACCATCATTGACAGTTTAACGCAGCAAGCTCAGGAACTGCTAAATCCGGCATAATATAAAAATAAATCTATAAATCACATATTCTCGCTGATGAGCGATCAACGCTCGCCTCATTATCGGGTAAACAACACCGCTTATTAATTATTGGCTGTGAGGGGACTATGTTAACTAAAAAAAGATGGGCATTATTTAGCTTGTTGGTTTTATGTGGAGGGACAATCTATAAATTGCCTTCCCTTAAAGATGCTTTTTATGTTCCGATGCAACAGTATTTTCACTTGAGTAACGGCGAAATAGGCAATGCCATGTCGGTTAACTCGATTGTGACGACCATTGGCTTCTTCTTATCAATCTATTTTTCCGATCGTCTGCCGCGACGTTTTACCATGTCGTTTTCGCTGATTGCTACTGGCTTGCTTGGCATCTACCTGTCCAGCATGCCGGGGTACTGGGGCATACTGTTCGTCTGGGCGCTGTTCGGCGTGACCTGTGACATGCTGAATTGGCCGGTGCTGCTCAAATCGGTGAGTATGCTGGGGGATAATACTCAGCAGGGGCGGTTGTTCGGCTTTTTTGAAACCGGGCGCGGGGTTGTCGACACGGTGGTTGCCTTTTCTGCGCTGGCGCTGTTTACCGCATTTGGTAGCGGCTACCTGGGTTTTAAAGTCGGCATATTGTTTTATTCGGCCATCGCCATTTGCGTAGGGATTATTATTCTGTTGGTGATGAAAGAAAGCCCAGAGGAAAAGTTACCCGCTAAAGAACAAACCCCTGTCAATAAAAAGCCTGGCATGGGCAGCGTATTGAAAAACAAAACGGTATGGCTGATTGCCTTCAGCGTTTTCTGTGTTTACGCGGTGTATTGCGGATTGACGTTCTTTATTCCTTTCCTGAGTCATGTCTATGCGCTGCCGATTGCACTGGTGGGTGCTTACGGGATCATTAATCAATACTGCTTAAAAATGGTGGGTGGACCGATTGGTGGTCTCATTGCCGATAAAGTATTAAAGTCTCCCAGCAAGTATTTATTCTATACCTTTATTATCAGCGCCATTGCGCTGGCGCTATTGATCCTGTTACCGCATGAACAAATGCCGGTTTACTTGGGCATGGCCTGTACGCTGGGATTTGGTGCTGTGATCTTTACCCAGAGAGCGGTGTTCTTTGCCCCCATCGGTGAGGCCGGCATTGACGAAGAACATACCGGTGCGGCTATGGCGCTGGGCAGCTTTATCGGTTATGCCCCGGCGATGTTCTGTTTTAGCCTGTACGGTCATATTCTCGATGCCTTCCCAGGACTGACCGGTTACAAGATTGTTTTCGGGCTGATGGGTATGTTTGCCTGTGCCGGGATCATAGTGTCGGGGCTGTTGGTCAGAAATATCCGCGCACGCGCAAAACTGACCCCGGCAGCTTCTGTCGCCTGAGCCGGGGGCTTTAATGAACGGGCACGGTTTGCGCTGTGCCCTTATTTTATTTTGCCGGGGAATGCAGCAGGTAATATTCTTCCCCGCCGTCATTGCCGGTAGTGATGATTCGCCAACCGTGCTTGTGGTAGAACGCCAGCGCCTTCTCATTCTTCACCAGGCATTTCAGCGAACCGGTGGCGGTAAAGGTCTGTTCTGCCGCTTGTAACAGAGCGCTGCCGACGCCGAGCGGCGGCAGATGCGGATCGACATACAGGTTGTGAATAAAGTTGTCCTGGCGATAAATCGACACAAATCCCAGCCGCTTCCCCTGATCTTCCGCCACCCAAATATCTTCGCCCAGCGTTGAGCGATCGAAATCCTCCAGCCGGTAATCTTCGGTATCGCGCCACGTAAATGCCGCTTTGCGCGAAGCCAGATACAGGGTGCGCAGGAAGGGGCGATCGGCCTCTTGGTATTTTCTTATCTGCATGGCGCCTCCTTTTTATTTTTTGACACTATAGCGCGATTGACCTCACCGGCGGCAACCCCAATAATGACCGTCTTGACTCGGGGTGCCCTGCGCGATGTGCGGTGGCTGAGATTTTACCCGTATTACCTGATCTGGATTATGCCAGCGTAGGGAAGTCTCGGTGCCCCAACCGGTACCCGCCTTCTTGAACGCCGGTTGGGAGGAATATGCTCGCTCGACCTGATGTTTTCCCCGGCGCCCGCGCCGCGGCCTGTTTGACTCAATTTAAACGCCAATCGCCCCTGATCCATTGCCTGACCAACGAAGTGGTGCAGGAACTGACGGCTAACGTCCTGTTGGCGCTCGGCGCTTCGCCGGCGATGGTGGTGGAACCGACCGAAGCGGCGCAATTCAGCCGACTGGCGGATGCGGTGCTGATCAACGTTGGCACCCTCAATGCATCACGCGCTGAATCCATGTTAGCCGCGGTGGAAGCTGCCAACGTGGCACAAACCCCCTGGACGCTGGATCCGGTAGCGGTCGGCGGGTTGGTCTATCGCACCGCGTTTGCCCATCGCTTGTTGGGTGAGAAGCCGGCGGCGATCCGCGGTAACGCTTCTGAAATCATGGCGCTGAGTGGTCTGCAGGCTAACGGACGTGGCGTAGACAGTGCAGACGACTCGCTGGCGGCATTGCCGGCGGCGCGCGAATTGGCGCGCAACAGCGGTGCGGTAGTGGCAGTAACCGGCGTTGTTGATTACATCACCGATGGCCAGCGTGACTGGGCAGTCACCGGCGGCGATGTGCTGATGACGCGGGTGGTCGGTACCGGTTGTGCACTTTCTGCGGTGGTGGCGGCGTTTTGCAGTTTACCGGGCGATCGGCTCGATAACGTGGCGACCGCCTGCCGGGTGATGTCGCTTTGCGGTGAACGGGCCACGCGCCGTGCCGCCGGGCCGGGCAGTTTCACCCCGGCGTTCCTCGACGCACTGTATCAACTGCGCCCGGAGGAACTGCAATGAAACGCATTAACGCACTGACAATTGCCGGGACCGATCCGAGCGGCGGCGCCGGCATTCAGGCCGATCTAAAAGCTTTTTCTGCGTTGGGGGCCTATGGTGCCTCGGTGATTACCGCGCTGGTGGCGCAAAACACCCGTGGTGTGCAGTCGGTCTACAACATAGATCCGGCCTTTGTCGCCGCTCAGCTGGATTCCGTCTTCAGCGACCTGCGTATCGACAGCACCAAGATTGGCATGTTGGCCAACGCCGATATTGTGCAGGCGGTGGCGGAGCGTTTGCGCCATTATCAGCCGTCGTTTGTGGTACTGGATACCGTGATGCTGGCAAAAAGCGGCGATCCGCTGCTGGCGCCGGAGGCGGTGGATTCGATCCGTCGTGAATTGTTGCCGCTGGTGTCGATCATCACGCCGAACCTGCCGGAGGCGGCGGCGCTGCTGGCGTGCGCCCCGGCGGAAAATGAGCGCCAGATGCGCGAGCAGGGCCGGGCGCTCCTGGCGATGGGGTGTCAGGCGGTGTTGATGAAAGGGGGTCACCTTAGCGAAAGCGAAAGTCCGGATTGGCTGTTTACGGCCGAGCAGGAGCTGCGCTTTACCGCGCCGCGCGTGGCGACCCGACATACTCACGGCACCGGCTGTACGCTGTCTGCCGCCCTGGCGGCGCTGCGACCGCGTCACAACGACTGGGCCGGAACGGTCGCTGCCGCCAAGGACTATTTGCAACAGGCCCTGCTGCAGGCGGATACCCTGGAAGTGGGGCACGGTATTGGGCCGGTACATCATTTTCATGCCTGGTGGTAAGTCAACTTTTTGCTACCCTTGTGGTCTGACTAGATCCAGACCCGGCTTGGGCCGGGTGCAACCGAATTTTTTCTAGGGAGAAGGCCATGACAGGACAAAACGCACTTCGCGGCGCCATCTTCGGCGCGTTACTCAGCTTCAGCGTGGGTGGTTTCGCTCAGCAGATCGTCACCACCTCGGACGTGATCCAACAGCCGGGTTACCAGACCAGTTGGCAAAATATGGTCAAAGGGCAGGCTCGCTTGCCGGGTTGGGCGCGCAAGGGGATGGGAACCTCCACGCCGGCGCAGAGCCTGAGCTGGAAAGGGCAGAACTATCTGGTGGGCAATCTGTGCAAGCCGCATGACTGCGCCAACAACTTTATGATAGTGGCGTTTAAGGAAGACAAATCACAGGCCTGGGCCGTGCGCGTTGAGGTGGCGGATAAGCCGGAAGCGGTTGACCATCCGAAGAAATACGCCAAATACCAATGGATGGGTAAACCGAACGACGATATGAAGGCGTTGCTGAAACAACAGTTTGAGAATAATCCCGACTGGAAATAATCAGTTTTCGGCTGAATGCAGATGCCTTCAGCCGAATTTTTAAGGTATGTGTCTATTATTGAAATGAAATTTATATAAAATAAATCCTAGTTAGGAATATATTGCTTCATCATGAATTGATTATCTAATTGTATCTATGCTTTATCATTTTGTTTTTCCTGTTATATATATTCCTTTGTCATTTAATTGGTTGCATGATTTATGGTTATTTTTGCCTGATAACCTTGTTGGATTTATGGTTTTATTTTATTTAGTGTCTATGATCTTGTTTGGCGAATTTATTTCACCTGAAATAAATAATCATTGTTAATTTTGCAATGGTGTCTGGGGTTAAATATCCAAACGGAGCATTATGATCATGGCAACTAATCACGTCACTCTTTCTGAAGATGAAAAAGCCTCTTTGTATTTGTTGGATCAAACGATGGGATTCACCGTGCAGGCCGCCTTGCGGGCTGCGGCTGAGCTGTGCGTGGCCGATCATCTGATCGACGGCCCCAAAACGGCCCAGGAGCTGGCAAGGAAGCTGGAAGTAAATAGCAGAATGCTGCATCGGGTCTTGAGTATTCTGGCATCGCGCAATATTTTTTCCGCGTCCGAAGACGGACGTTTCTCGCTTAACCCGGTAGCGCAATATTTACGTTCAGACTTGCCGGATTCACTGCGCGGCGGTGTAATGATGCTGACGGATGAAACAATGTGGCGTCCGTTGGGAAAATTGGCGGCAACGTTACGCGGCGAACCGGTATTTAAACAAATATTCGGCATGCCATTCTATGATTATTGGTCGCAAGAGGATATTCCTGACGCGGAAAATGATTTTCATATCGGCATGGCATCGATGTCGGCGTTGGAAAATAAAATTTTGATGCGCAGTTATAAATTCCCCGAGCATTCTACGGTGGTAGATATCGCCGGGGGATTTGGCGGATTGTTGCTGAGCGTATTACGCGCCAATCCGACGGTTAAAGGCATTCTTTTTGACCAACCGCAGGTATTGCCAAGAAACCGCCTTGGTGAGTTGGGTGATGATTCGCGTTGGGAAACCTGCGCGGGCAGTTTCTTTGAAGCTTGTCCGACGGCAGACTTTTATCTGTTGAAATTTATCGTAATGGACTGGGCCGATGAGCCGGCCAGTTGCATATTACGCACCTGTCGTAATGCGATGCACCCGCAATCGAAGCTATTGCTTATTGAACCTGTAATAGTGCCGAATAACACCGCCTGGGACAGCTGCCGGGAGCTTGATTTGGTTCTGATGGGCAGTTTTGACGGTGGGCAGGTGCGCACCGAAGAAGAACTGAAGGCGCTGTTAGCCAGCGCCGACCTGAAGCTGAACCGGATTATCGATACCGGTTGTTATTTGTCGATCGTCGAGGCTGTACCGAATTGATACCCGAGATGAATAGGCAAGGAGGAACCCGCATTGCTGCGGGTTTCTTCAGTTTAATTAGCCGATCCCGGCCTGATGCAAGTCGTGCAGGTTGATCGCGCCGACCAGCACGCCGTCCAGATTGACCACCGGTGCGGCACTGATATGCTGTTCATGCAAAGCTTCCAGGGCTTCCCCTGCGCGCCACTGCTCCGGCAAGCGATAGCCAGGGCGGGTAATGGCCGGGCTCAACGCATCCTGCAGGCTATTGCCTTTTACCAGCCAGCGGCGCAGGTCGCCATCGGTAAATACCCCCACCACTTTCTGCTGTGCATCGCACACCGCGACTAACCCCAGCCCGGTGCGGCTCAGTTCGAGCATGGCTTCCATCACGTTGGCGCTTTCACTGACTTTCGGCAGACGATCGCCGGTGCGCATCAGATGATGCACCCGGTTGAGCAAGCGCGCACCCAGGCTGCCGCCCGGATGTGAACGGGCAAAGTCTTCGGCGTTGAAACCGCGCTGGCGCATTAAAGCCATTGCCAATGCGTCGCCCATCATCAGCGTATTGACCGCGCTGGAGGTCGGCGCCAAACCCATCGGGCAAGCCTCGCGTTCGACGCTGATGTCCAGCATGCAGGCCGCAGCCAACGCCAGAGGTGACTCTTTGCCGCCGGTGATGGCAATCACCGGGATGTTATTTTCCGCCAGCAACGGCAGGATTAAATCCAGCTCTTTGGCGCGGCCGGAATAAGAGATAAACACCACCACGTCGTCGGCGCCAATCATGCCGAGATCGCCATGCAGTGCTTCTGCCGGGTGCACGAAGAACGACGGAGTGCCGGTACTGGCCAGCGAGGCGGCAATTTTTTTACCGATGTGGCCGGACTTGCCGATGCCGGAAATCACCGCCTTGCCCCGGCAGTTCAGCAGCAGTTCGCAGGCGCAGACGAAATTATCGTCCAGTCGCGCCAGCAGGCGTTGTGCTTCAGTCAGCTCAATTTCCAGCGTTTCGCGGGCAAAGGCCAGCAGGGCAGCGGCGTTACTCATCAAAATCTCCTACCAGAATGATATTGATCCCTTTCGCCTGCAATGCGGCGAGGTAATCCGGATTGATGTTTTTATCGGTGATCAGGGTATCCACGGCGCTCAGGTCGCAGACCACGTTCGGGCTTTTGCGGCCGAACTTTGACGAGTCCACCAGCAGGATAATGCGGCTGGCGGCTTCGCACATCGCCTTGCTGACGTTGTGCACTTCGTTAAAGGTGGTGACACCGGCATTAAGGTCCACGCCGTCCGCCCCGATAAACAGTTTGTCGAAGCTGAACTGCTGGAAAGCCGATTCCGCCAGGCTGCCGTGAAAGGACGCCGACTTTTTGCGATAGGTGCCGCCGGGCATCAGGATGGTTTGGTCGTTATCCAGCTCCACCAGCGCATTGACGATGTGCAGGCTATTGGTCATGACCGTGATGTTATTGAACTGCGCCAGATGCGGCACCATTTGCAGCACGGTGCTGCCGGCGTCGAAAATCAGCGAGTCGCCGTCGTTGATAAGCCCGATGGCGGCATAGGCGATCTGGCGTTTCTTTTCGGTATTGATATGGGTTTTGCGGTCGATAGGCTGATCGCCATCGTCGCGGCTGAGCACCACGCCGCCATAAGTGCGGATCACTTCACCTTCCTCTTCCAGCAGGGTGAGATCCTTGCGGATGGTGGTGCCGGTGGTGGCAAAGTGCGCTGCCAGGGCATCCACTGCCGTTTTGCCATGCCGCTGCAGATATTCAAGGATAGCGGCCTGCCGCTGCTTTGGTTTCATAGCCCGTCCTGTTCACAAGAGTTGCGCATTTCCCTTCGGCTAACAATTCAATATGAAAGGTAATGTCTTTTAATGTGAAAATATCATGATTTAGGGGCAATCGCTAACGATAGTGCAGTCTGGCATGCGGGATCCTCGGGGAAGATCACATCCGGGCGAAGATCGCGCTGATGCAGGCCGTGCAGCCGGGCGATAGGTTTCGGTTGGGCAAAAATGGTCAGGCCGCGCATTAACATGCTGCCGCAAACCCGCCGCTCGGAATCAAAGGCCAGCGCCAGCACCACCCGGGGTTGAAAGCGCCCGCCGGAACGCCCGACACCGACGGCACCCAGTCGGCACAGGCCGTCGAAGGCACGGTTGAAACGTTGGATCTGCCACCAGCCGAGGGCGATTTGCAGTAGCCAGGCCATAACTGCGAAGGTGATCAATGCCTGAGTCATATAGCCTCCTGTTTGTTTTCCCTCTCCCGAAGGAGAGGGAGCGTTGACAAGATCAGAACATCACCTGACCGCCGGTAATGTTGATCGACTGGCCGGTGCAGTAAGAAGCCTTATCGCTGGCGTAAAACAGCAGGGTATTGAGCACGTCCTGATAGTCACATCCGCGTTTCAGCGGCACCTTGTCGGTGTAATACTTTTCAACCTGATCCGGCGCGATCCCCAGTTTTTGTGCGTACTGCGGCAGCAGCGACTGGAACATCGGCGACTTCAACAGGTTGCCCAGCATCAAGGAATGCACGGTAATGCCGTATTCCGCCAGATCGAGCGCCAACGACTGTGTCAGCCCCACGCCGCCGAACTTGGCGGCGCTGTAGCCCGAGTTGTGCTTGCTGCCGACCTTGCCGGATTTAGAGTTGATCTGAATGATACGTCCGGCAATGCCGTCGCGGATCATCAGGCGAGAAAACTCGCGGGCACAGAGAAAATAGCCCACCAGATTGACCTGCAGCGAGCGGTCGAAATCCCCCAGCGGGAAATCGGTGATCGGTGCCGCCTTGGCGATACCGGCGCTGTACACCAGCAGGTTGGCCGGGCCGAATTCATCGTCAACCGCTGCCGCCAGCGCAATCACGCTTTGTTCGTCGGTGGCGTCGGCCTGGAAACCACGCGCGCTGCCCGCGCCGTATTGGTCGTTAATCTGTTGTGCTACCTGCCGGGCGTTATCCGCGTTTAAATCGGCGACCGCCACGCGATAGCCCGCCTGCGCCAGACCCTGGCACAGAAATGCACCCAACGTTTGGCCACCGCCAATCACTACAGCTACTTCAGACATGGTTTACTCCTTATGCGATAAATTTCAGCGTGCTGCCCAGTGGGATATCCGCCGGCGTGGTGCCGGATACGTGGATCGAACCGGGGAATTCGGCCTGCGGCTCTCCGTCGAAACGTACGGTGAGGTGACCCAATTCACGCAGGTTTTGAGTGGCGACGTCACCGACGGCGGTGATTGGATAACGTTGCTCTGCCAGCTCCATCCACCCCCCGGCCTGCAATTCACCGGAAGTGTTGCCGTGCTGGTGGATGAAACAGAATTCTTCGATGTCTGCCGGTGCGCCTTCACGGAAGGTGATCAACATGTCATCTTGCAGCGCCTCGCGGGCGCAGTCGCCAATCTGGGTGATGATGGTCTGGAAAATGGTATTCATAACGGCTCCCTGGCAAACGAAGTTATTGGTAGATGAAGGCGGATGCGGCCCAGGCGATCAGCACCGTCGGTGCGCCGGTCAGGAAACGTCCGACCAATACCGAAGGAACGCCGACCCTAACCGTGTCCTGCTTGGCCTCCGCCAGCGACAGGCCGACGGGAATAAAGTCACAGGCGGCCTGCGCGTTAATCGCGAACAGCGCGGGCAGCGCCAGCTGCGGCGGAATATGGCCGAGGCCTATCTGCACCCCGACCAGCACGCCGATCACCTGAGCGATCACCGCGCCAGGGCCGAGGAACGGCGACAGCAGTGGGAAGGAGCAGATCAGCGCCAGCGTCACCAACCCAATCGGGCTGTTGGCCAATGGCGTCAGGCCATGGGCGATAAAATCCCCCAGGCCGGAAGCCATGATGATGCCGATCAGCGCCGAGACGAACGCCATAAACGGCAGTATGGTCTTCAGCACCGTGTCGATGGTGTCGCGCCCGGCCTGGAAGAACACCGCCACCACCGATCCCATGCCCATACCCACTTTGGCCAACAGGCCGTCGCTCTGCTCGGTGATTTTTTTGCTGGTGTCGTAATCCCGTCCCTTGGGTTGCGACGTGGCTGTCGGGATCTGATCGGTAGCCGCTTCCACCCGGCTGATGTTGCTATCACGCACGCCGGAGACGTAAATATCCTCGAGGATAAACTTCGCCAACGGGCCGGATTGGCCGGTAGCGTGAATGTTGACCGTCGGAATACGGCGCTTCGGGTACAGGCCGCAGCGCAGGGTACCGCCGCAGTCGATCACCATGACGCCAATTTCGTCTGCCGGCGGTTCGCCTTCTTTAAAGCCATCGACGGCAGGCCAGCCGGTCAGTTCGCTAATCCGGTCGACGATCGATGGGCGGGTACCGGCAGTGATGTACACCACTTTTTTGCCAGGTTCGATCGGCAACGTTAATGGGCCACCCCAGCCGCTGGCGCCTTTCTCAATACGGATATAAGCACTCATGCTGCACTCCACGAATTAAAGTTGCACCTGGCGATCCAGGCGGATCCCCATCTTGCGTTCGAACAGGCTGGTGGTGAGATCGGTGATCCAGCCGCGGAAAAAGTTGGTGAACAGCCCGACCAGAAAATAGCTCACCGCCAGCGGCCCCAGTGGCAGGCCGAGGGTGGTCAACCCGCTGGCAATGCCGAGATAAACGAAGAGTTCGCCGGGGTTGATATGTGGGAACAGACCGTTCATCGAGTGGCAACTGTAGGACGCTGCCGCGTAGTAGCTGGGTTTATATTTCTCGGGCATAAAGCGCCCGAGGCTGAGGGTCATCGGGTTGCAAAAAACAAAGGTGCCGATCAGCGGCAGCAGCAGATAACGAGAAACCGGGTTTCCCGCACAGCGCTGCGCCAAGCGTTCGATACGTTCCTGGCCTACAAATTTGATCAGCGCGTTCATAATGACCAACAGGCTGATTAACAAAGGTAAAATGCCCGTCACCATGCCGACAAACACTTCACCGCCTTTCTGAAACAGGCCGATAAACCATTCGGCTCCGTGGGTGATTAGCTCAATCATTATTATTCTCCTGTGATGGAAGGTATGGCCTGGAGCGAACGGCGGCTCTGTCGCCATGGGCCTTACACTAATCACTTTATGGATTCATTTGTTTTAAATAGATCACAATTCGAAAGATAAATATTTTATTGTGAAAGTTAATAATGAAAGAAAAATAAAATTAAGCGGCGGGGGGAACAGAAAAGGGGAGCGGGGATCGGCAGAAAAACGCGACAAAAAAGCCCGGCGAACCGGGCTGGAGAAACGAACTGGGTGTGGCTTGGGATCAGGCGATGGTGACTTTCTTGTCCAGGTAGGTGTCCTGAACGGCATTGATCAACGCCACGCCTTCTTTCATCGATTTCTTGAACGCCTTGCGCCCCAGAATCAGGCCCATGCCGCCCGCGCGTTTGTTGATGACCGCGGTGCGAACCGACTCCTGCAGGTCATTCTCACCAGCGGCACCGCCGGAGTTAATCAACCCGGCGCGGCCCATATAGCAGTTGGCCAGTTGGTAACGCACCAAATCGATCGGGTGGTCGGTAGTCAGCTTGCTGTAAACGCGGTCATCGGTATAACCGAATTTCACCGCGCGGTAGCCGCCGTTGTTTTCCGCCATTTTTTGCTTAACGATATCGGCGCCGATGGTGGCGGCAATGTGGTTGGCCTGGCCGGTGAGATCGGCACTGGAATGATAGTCCACGCCATCTTTGTTGAACGCCGGGTTGCGCAGATAGGCCCACAGCACGGTGACCATACCCAGCTCGTGCGCGCGCTCGAAGGCACTGGAAATTTCTTCAATCTGGCGGCGTGACTGCTCGGAACCAAAGTAAATGGTGGCGCCGACCGCAACCGCGCCCATGTTGAACGCTTGCTCGACGCTGGCGTACAGCGTCTGGTCGTATTGGGTCGGGTAGCTCAGGGTTTCGTTATGGTTCAGTTTGACCAGGAACGGAATTTTGTGCGCGTAGCGGCGCGAGACTGACGCCAGCACGCCATAAGTGGAGGCGACGCAGTTACAACCGGCCTCAATGGCCAGTTCGACGATATTTTTCGGATCAAAATACAGCGGGTTAGCGGCGAAAGACGCGCCGGCAGAATGCTCAATGCCCTGATCGACCGGCAGAATAGACAGGTAGCCGGTGCCGGCCAGGCGGCCATGGTTAAGCAGGCTTTGCATTGAACGCAACACGGTGTTGGGGCGGTTGTTATCGATCATTATCCGGTCAACAAAGTCGGCGCCCGGCAGGTAGAGATTTTCAGCAGGGATGGTAGTACAGCGGTGTTGCAACAGGTCTTCCGCTTCCTTTCCTAACAACTGTGCAATATCAGTCATGATTAACTCCCGATTTAGCTTCTTCATACACCGGCAACCTAAGGTATCTGACCACCGGCGTAGCAAAAAGCGGTGATTGAAGCTGATAGAACGATAGTAATGAAATCCTGACGGCAAGGAGAAACAATAGATGCGATTGAGAGGAATTGCCATTTGCGTGGCCAAATACGTGGGGACGATCGCCCCACGGAAGATTTGTGGCTGATTATTCGACTTCAAACCACTCGGTATTTTGCATAGAGATAGGGGTAATGGAGTAAATCATCTCTTGCAGGTGTTCATGAATGGCGCGCTCGGCGGCGTCGGCATCCTGTGCTTTCAGCGCTTCAAAAATGCGGTAATGCTGTTGGATCAGGCTTTCCGGCGGCGAAACCTCGCTCAGGCTGAGAAAGCGCACCCGATCCATGGTGGCCTTGATGGTTTCGATGGTTTCCCAGGCCAGCGGGCAGTCGGCAAACTGGGTTAGCAACTGGTGGAACTCGTCGTCCAGAGCCAAAAACTCACGGGTTTGCCGATTTTGCGCCGCCAACGTCTGGCGATGCAAATTATGCTCCAGCGTCATCAGCTGCTCCGCCGTGATCCGTTCTGCGACACGACGAACAATCGCGCATTCCACTGCCTGACGAATAAAGCGCCCGTCGGCTACCCGCTTGGCGGAAATCTTCATCACGAAAGTACCGCGCTGTGGCAGGATCTGCACCAGTCCCGCTTCCGCCAGCTTGATAAAGGCCTCGCGCACCGGCTGACGTGAAACGCAAAAGCGGGTGGAGATCTCTTTCTCAGACAACAAGGTGCCGGGGGGAATGGTGCAATCGACGATATCCTTACGCAGGAACCGATAGATTTGCTGATTGACCGGGAGGTTGTTGGTAAGGCTGTAGGTTTCAGACATGGTGAAGATCGGTAATCTGGCTGAGATTCGGGTGCCACCATACTAGCAGATTATTCTTTGATGGCGGGCGGATTAATCCACCCGCCAAATAGGATAACTCAGCGATGCTCTCCGTCGGCAGGAGGGACATGCGGGAGGTCTGCCAGTATCGTTATTCCGTGACGGGCAGCGCGGCAACGGTGGCTCGAGCCCCCTGCGCCAGCAGCGTAAGGTAGGCATCGGTCACCGCCTTGACGAACCGTAAGCTGTCCGGCAGATCGCGCCCAAACACCGTTTCAAGCTGCAGCAGCGCCAATACCCGTTCGGCGCCTTCGCGGCTGTTGCCGACCCGTTCGGCAAGACGTTCACGCAGGGGATCGTTGATTTCGATAATCTGACCCTGTTCGTCCTGGCCGCCGACGTAACGCATCCAGGCGGCAACCCCTAAAGCCAGGCAGCTAAAATCGCTGCCCTGTACCAGGTGCCAGCGGATGGCGTCCAGCAAACGCTGTGGCAGTTTTTGCGTGCCGTCCATGGCGATTTGTCCGGTGCGGTGTTTCAGCGCACCATTGCGATAGCGAGCCAACAGCGATTCGGCGTACTGCGTCAGATCCACACCGCTGACTTGCAGCGTCGGCACCTGTTCCGCCAACATCAGATGGCGCGCCGCACGCACAAAATGCGCATCCTGCATGCAGTCGCTGATATGCGCATAGCCGGCCAAATAGCCCAGATAAGCCAGAAAAGAGTGGCTGCCGTTGAGCATCCGCAGCTTCATTTCTTCATAAGGCAGCACGTCGTGGACCAGTTCGACGCCGACCTTTTCCCACGCCGGACGCCCCTGTGGGAAGTTATCTTCTATTACCCATTGGCTGAAGGGCTCGCAGGCGACAGCGACCGGATCGACGATACCACCCAGTAAACCTTCAATCTGCCGCAGCGTTTCCGTCGTCATCGCCGGAACAATGCGGTCGACCATGGTGGAGGGGAAGGCGACATGCTGTTGAACCCACGCCGCCAGTTCCGCATCCTGTCGCTGCGCCAGTTGGCAGAGCAGGTTGCGGGTCACCTGGCCATTGGCCGGCATGTTGTCGCAGGACATCACGGCGAATGCCGGCAGCCCACGCTCACGACGTAGCCGCAGCGCCGCCAGCAGCAAACCGGGGGCCGACTTTGGCCGCTGCGGGTGGGCAATATCATGCTGAATGTCCGGATGTTCAGCCAGCAACTGGCCACTGGCGGGATGATAACAGTAGCCTTTCTCGCTGATGGTCAGTGAAACGATAGCGACTTCCGGCTGCGCCATAGCTTCAAGTACGGCTTCCAGCCCGTCGACCTGCAGATGCAGCGCTTGCCTGATAATGCCGACAACCTGACCTCGCCAGGCGCTGTCGTCCATTTCGGCCACCGTATATAACAGGTCCTGACGTTGTATATCGGCGATTTTTTGCTGGCCGTTGTGCATGCTGATCACGCCGTAGCCCCAATCGCTGGCGTGATCCTTTGCCAGACGCTCGGCGTAAATCGCCTGATGAGCCCGGAAAAATGCGCCAAAACCGAGGTGTACGATTCGGGGTTTTAGCCGTTGGCGATCGTAGCCTGGAGCTGCAATTGCCGCCGGTAGCGCGGCGGTGCTGGAAAGCGTCATGTTGTCGTTCCTGAAGAAGGGGAAAGCGGGGCGACCTTGGCCGCCCCTGAAGCATTAAGATTTCGAGATTTGCGGCTGTACGGTGTTGCGCGGTGCCTTGATCACCAACAGCACCAGCACTGCACCGAGCGCAGCCACGCCGCCTGCCAACATAAAGGCGCTGTCGAACTTACCGGTGTTTTGCACAATGTAGCCGGTCACGATAGGGCCAATGATGCCGGAAACGCTGCCGACCAAATGGATAAAGCCGCTGGCACCGCCGACCCGGGACTTATGCACCACGTCCTGAATAATCGCCCAGTAAATGGCGCCGGTGATGTACAGGAAGAAGATCGACACCGACATCAGCACCACCGCCGGTACTACGCTGCTGACGGTACCCGCCAGGGCCACGCAGATGGCCGCCGCCAGCAGGCTGGTGACCAGCACGATCTTGCGCGACAGCAATAGCTTGCCGGTGATATTGAAAATCTTGTCGGAGATGTAGCCGCCGAGCGCCAGCCCGACAAAGCCGACAATCCACGGGATCATGGTGGTGAGGCTCATTTCCTTGATGTTCAGGTTATGCGCCTGAACCAGATAGGAAGGGAACCAGCTCAGGAAGAAGAACAGGATGTAGTTGTAGCAGAAGAAAGCGAACGCAGTGACCAGGATGATCGGCTGTTTCAGGTAGTAACCCAGCCCGTGTGCCGCGTTGCTCAGCTCTTCTTCCGCGCTGTGGGTTTCCTGTTTCATCCGGTTGACCAGCGCAAGTTCCTCATCGCTGACCCGTTTGCTTTTCGCCGGATTATCCGCCACCACGAAGAACCACACCAGCATCCAGACGATACCGATCGAGCAGATAATCATAAACGCCGGTCGCCAGCCGAACGCCAGTGCCAGATAGCCGACGATTGGCCCGGCGACGGCACCACCCAAAGGTGAACCGGCGCTGAGCAGCCCCATGGCGGTTGCGGCCTGTTTCTTCGGGAACCAGCCGTTGATCATCTTATTGGCCGAGGCGCAGATTGGCCCTTCCGCCATGCCGAACAGCACGCGCAGGATCAGCATGGAATAGAAACCGGTGGCTAATGCCGTCATGCCGCAGAAAATCGACCACAGGCCAACGGCGACACCGAGCACCAGCGTCGGGCCGAACTTGTCTACCGCCAGCCCGCCGACAAAGTTGAAAATGGCGTAACCGAAGAAGAAGCTGCCGAAGATGATGCCGAACTGTTCGGCATTCAACATCAGATCCTTCTCGATCATCGGCACGGTAATCGACAGCGCAACGCGGTCGAGGTAGTTGATCATGTAGACCATAAACAGCAGGAACACTATGGTCCAACGCAGGTTTTTAAACATAAAATCACTCCACTTGGTATAGGCTGTGTCCCGTCATTGTCCGTGGCGCCGTCGCAGACCCAAAGGCCCGTAATCAAGGCGGAGGGTGCTGGGCATAGTGGGCCTACGTTCAAGCCCGACAACACAGAGTACGGGTCTTTGGGGCGCGACCCGGAGGGCTGGGGCCATTCGAACGCGCGCGTGTATTGCATGCTGCTTATTTGGCCTGCCAAACCTCACAGCTCGCGCCTTGTTGCGCGTTCAAATGACCACCAGCGGCGTTCACGTACAGTGACGAGGCGCAGCCTGGCTTAATTGCGAAGCTTCATGGTTGAAGAGGGCGCTTCCTGCATCCCTCAGCCCTGGTAAATTCATCAGTCAAATTGCAGTAACACCTTGCAGCAGGTGCGCTGATCTTGTTCGAACATCAGCATCGCCTGCTCAACCTCGCTGGCCGACACGCAGTGGGTAATTAATCGTTGTGGATCGATTTTGCCGTTGGCCATCCAATCGATGACCTGCGGGAAGCGTCCGCTGTTTAGGCGTGAGGAGAAAATCGACAGCTCCTTGCTGGTGATGCTTTGCTGGGTCAGGGTGCAGGCCTCGCCGGAGAAGCCCATGATGCCGATACGCGCCGCCGGTGATGCCAGGTTAATCGCCTCCTGCAAAATGGCCGGATGGCAGGCGGCGTCGACGATCAGCGTCGGCTGGAGTCCGCGCCGCTCCAACTCGGCTTGCAGCGAGCCTTCAGCGTTATTGAAGGTCCAGTCGGCACCGTTTTCCTGCGCCATCACCAGGCGCTCACTGATGCGGTCGGTCACGATCACCTGCTTCACGCCGTAGACCCCTTTCAGCGTTTGGATCACCGTCAGCCCCATCGGCCCGGCGCCGTAGATCAGCGCGATGTCATCGGCAGTGGGTTGCAGGTGGGCGGTGATATTGGCGCCAATGGTGAAGGGTTCGACCATGGCGGCATGGCGATCGCTGATGCTGTCCGGGATGCGGTAGGCATTGCGCGCCGGGGCGCAGGCGTAGTCGCTGAATCCCCCGTCGCGGTGCACGCCAATTACCTGCAGCTCGGTGCAGACGTTAGGGCGGCCTATAGAGCAAGGGTAGCAATGCCCGCAGTTGACGACCGGATCGACAGCAACGCGTTCCCCGATGCGTTGTGGATCGACATCGCACCCCACTTGGTCAATGACGCCAAAAAACTCATGCCCGATGACGCGCGGGTAGCGAGCGAAAGGGTTATGGCCATGGTAGATATGCACATCTGAGCCGCAAATACCGGCGAACTTTATCTTCACCCGCACTTCGTTGGCTGCCGGTTGCGGCAAGGGGCGTTGCTGGATAACCAGTTGGCCTGGTTTTTCAATGACCACGCTGTGCATGGTGCGTTCTTCTTTTACCAGTTCCATAAGGTGCCATCCTCCAGGCGTGCGACCGGCAGATAAGCCGGTTCATAGGGATAACGGGCTGCCAGTTTTTCATCGAACTCGATACCCAGCCCTGGTTTGTTGCCCGGATGCATGTAGCCGTCGTTGAAGCTCCAACTGTGCGGGAATACTTCGAGCATCTGTTCGGAGTAGCCCATGTATTCTTGTACGCCGAAGTTAGGGACCCACAGATCAAAGTGCAGCGCCGCCGCCATGCAGATAGGGGATAAATCGGATGGCCCGTGTGAACCGGTACGTACCTGATACAGCGAGGCAAAGTCGGCGATACGGCGCATGCCGGTAATGCCGCCGGCGTGGGTCAGGGTGGTACGGATATAGTCGATCAGCTGTTCTTCGATCAGTTGCTTGCAGTCCCAAATACTGTTGAAGACTTCGCCGACGGCGATAGGGGTCACGGTATGCTGGCGGATCAAACGGAAGCATTCCTGATTTTCTGCCGGGGTCGGATCCTCCATCCAGAACAGGCGGTATTGTTCAATGCTTTTACCGAAACGGGCGGCTTCGATAGGGGTCAGCCGGTGGTGCATGTCGTGCAGCAGGTGTTCGTCGAAACCAAAACGGTTACGTACTGCTTCAAACAGCTTGGGGGTGAAATCGAGGTATTTTTCCGTTGACCACAGCTGTTCTTCCGGCCAGTTGCCTTTGGTGGCGGGTTCATAAGCCAGGCCTTTGCCTTTGGCCATGCCGTAGGTGGTTTTCATGCCAGGCACACCGCACTGGGCACGAATGGCTTTAAAGCCCAACTCTTTATGTTTGGCGTAGTCGTCGAGCACTTCGTCGATGGAATGGCCGGTGGTGTGGCAGTACACCATGACGCCGGTACGCGATGCGCCACCGAGCAATTGGTACAGCGGCATATTGGCGGCCTTGCCCTTGATGTCCCACAGCGCCATGTCTACGGCAGAGATGGCGGACATGGTGACAGGCCCGCGGCGCCAGTAGGCGCCTTTATAGAAGAACTGCCATATGTCTTCGATCTGATGGGCGTCCCGGCCGATCAACTGCGGACAGACATGATCTTTCAGATAGGACGCCACCGGTAGTTCACGGCCATTAAGCGTGGCGTCACCGATACCGGTAATGCCCTCGTCGGTAGTGATCTTCAGCGTGACAAAATTCCTGCCTGGGCAGGTCACAAACACCTCTGCGTTAACAATCTTCATAACGTCTTTATCCTGTTCCCACGGGTCATCATATTGGACGGAAAATACGTCATGAACTAACTACCATACAAGTATGATTTAAAGAATTTGCCGGAGAGGATCACATTTCGATGCGGAATAAAGTGCAGGCGACAGGCGGTAAATTATTTGGGAGAAAGAGGCTGATGCTATGACGAGTGGCGCTCAGCCTTGCCGGTGAGCGCCATAGAAGGTTATTCGGGGGTAGGGCCTTGACCCAGCAGCCCGCAGTTAGGCGGCAGGCGACATTCAATGGCATGCGGCAACACTTCAATGCGAAAATGCTTGCCCTTCAGGGGTTCACCGTCGAGGTTAAAGGTCATCTCGTGCGGGGCTTTGATCTCCAACCAGGGCAGTGCGGCGCTGATGACGTTTTTGTTTTCTTCGTCGTTAAACAGGCTGGCTACCAGCGCCGGCAGTAGTTCATCCGCGATCAACAGGCGCAGTTGCAGCAAGCCGTCGTTGATCAGCGCGTCCGGGCAGAGTTGCTGGCCACCTCCGGCCTGTTTGCCATTGCCGATGCCGATGACCAACGCATTACCTGCCCAGTGGAAATCCGGCCCGCGGATCTCGCAGCGGTCGGCCTTGAGCGTATCCATGCGCAACAAACCGTGGATAAAGTAGGACACGCCACCCAGCGCCGCCTTCAGCTTTTCTGGTGTTTCGGTGGTGATGCGTGTGCCGAATCCGCCGGTTGCCATATTGATGAAATAGCGTTCATCGTTCACTTTCGCCAGGTCTATCGGCACCGCGCGGCCTTTTACTGCCAACCGCAATGCCTGTTCCGGCATCAAAGGAATGTTGCAGGCCATGGCAAAGTCATTGGCGGTGCCCAGCGGCAGAATACCCAGTACCGGGCGCCCGGCCGCCGGCAAGGCCGTTAGCGCCGCAGCCACTTCGTTGATAGTGCCGTCACCACCGCCGGCAATCAGCGTTTTAACACCCAGTTGGCAGGCTTCCCGTGCGTAACGCGCTGCGTCACCCTGTTCCCAGGTTACGCGAACGTGCAGAGGCTGGCCTTCATCTCGCAACTTTTGTACGGCAAGGCGAACCTCGTCGTTGCCGGCGCCTTTGCCGTTAATGATAAGAAGCGCTGGTGCTGGTGAATGCATTCCGATATCTCCCGGCTGTAAACTATAGGGCAACGATAAACTACCCATCGGCGGCAGGCCATCAGAATATTCAGTTAATTCTGATTAATCCTGACCTGGCAGAGATTATTTCTGCAGGATTGACTTAAATTAAGATATATCCGTGGGCAAGTTAGTGGTTTTTGTTAATGCATTAATTAATCGTTGTAGCTTTATTTTTATATCGCCATGACAACAGGCCGTAATGAAAAATAGGCAAGTCAGTGAATTGAAAGCTAATGGATATATTAGATAGGATTATTTTACGACAGCAAAGAAAAAGCCAGTCCAAGGGAGATTGGACTGGCTAAGGAGGTGGTTCCTAGTATTGCTATGCAAATCTTTTTCGTTCTTAGTTTTAAGCAGCCTGATGTTAACCAAGCTGCGGAGTAATTGATGTGATCCAATTCTAATATTTGCTAAAAAATGCCATTAAAGGATCACTCCCTGCATTTTATGCCGCAGGAGTATTGGTATCCGGCAAATTTCGGATCAGCAACGCGTAATTGAGATCGATATCTTGCGGGATCGGCAAATAAACGATATGGCCGTTACCCGGCGCCACATCGATCGCTTCACCTTTCTTATTTTGCATGCTCTCCAGGGTAAACAAGACGTTACCTCCTGGGGTCATCATTTCTACGCTGTCGCCGAGCAGGAATTTGTTTTTCACATCAACTTCAGCCCAGCCGTCACGCCGTACCCCGGTGAATTCGCCGACAAACTGTTGGCGCTCAGACAGCGATGAACCGTAATCGTAGTTTTGCTGCGCTTCATGTACGTGACGGCGCAGGAAGCCTTCGGTGTAACCCCGATGTGCCAGGCCTTCGAGCGTGGTCAACAGAGTGGGATCGAAAGGCTTGCCGGCGACGGCGTCATCGATAGCGCGACGATAGACCTGCGCGGTACGCGCGCAGTAGTAGAAGGATTTGGTGCGGCCTTCAATCTTCAGCGAATGCACACCAAGTTGCGTCAGGCGCTCCACGTGCTGGATGGCGCGCAAATCCTTCGAGTTCATGATGTAAGTGCCGTGTTCATCCTCAAAGGCGCTCATGTATTCACCCGGTTTCTGCGCTTCGGACAGCATGAACACCTTGTCGGTGGGGGCCCCGATGCCCAGCGTCGGCTCGACGGTCTGCACCGGGATCGGTTCATGCATATGCACGATGTTGCCGGTCTCGTCTTCTTTACCTTCTTCCGCTTTGTACTGCCAGCGGCAGGCGTTGGTGCAGGTGCCCTGATTAGGATCGCGTTTGTTGATATAGCCGGACAGCAGGCAGCGGCCGGAGTAGGCCATGCACAGCGCACCGTGGACGAAGATTTCCAGTTCCATCTCCGGCACCTGGGTGCGGATTTCTGCGATCTCTTCCAGCGACAGTTCACGCGACAGGATCACCCGCGTCAGACCCATTTGCTGCCAGAATTTTACCGTCGCCCAGTTTACTGCGTTTGCCTGCACCGATAGGTGGATATCCATCTGCGGGAAGGCTTCACGTACCATCATGATCAGGCCGGGATCGGACATGATCAGCGCGTCCGGACCCATGTCGATCACGGGTTTAAGATCGCGCAGGAAGGTTTTCAGCTTGGCATTGTGCGGGGCGATATTCACTACCACGTAGAAGCGTTTTCCCAACGCATGGGCTTCGTTAATTCCCTGCGCCAGATTCTCGTGGTTGAATTCATTGTTACGTACCCGCAGGCTGTAACGCGGCTGGCCTGCATAAACCGCGTCGGCGCCATAGGCAAAGGCGTAACGCATGTTTTTCAGCGTGCCGGCTGGGGAGAGGAGTTCCGGTGTAAACATAATGAGTCTCGGTCTGATTTCAGGTCAGTACCACACCACCAAATGGCGCAGTAAAAGCGGGGAATTGTAGCCGCAGCGCGGCGAGAAATCAGCAGGTAACCGGATTTATTACAGGGAGATTGATCCTGGTCATAAGAAAAACGCGCGATGGCGGGCATCGCGCGCCTTACAGATGCATTAAGCGCTCAGATCGCGCACGTCGGTGGCTGGACCGTTTTTGATCACCGACTGAATACCGTTCTTTGCCGCAGTTTCAGAGCTGTACATCTCACTGACGCCGATCACCTGATGGTTTTTGGCTTTCAGCACGAAATAAGGCTGATTGCTGGTGCTGTGCTTGAGTTCGTATTGTGCTTCGTGGGGGGAATTGGTTTGCACCGAGGCAATGCCATTCTCCGCCGAGGCCTTGCTGGCGTACATCTCGCTGGCCAGAATGATTTCGCCATTGCTGGCTTTCAGGTTGAAGTGGTATTGCCCATTCTTTGCTTTTTTCAGCTCATAGTGACCGATTGCCATGGTTCTTCTCCTGTGGGTTCCGATTAGTGATGTAAGTGTAGCCAATGGCTTGAAATTGAGCGGCTAATAAACCGGACTTGAGAAGGGTAGCGCAAAAAAAACGCCATTTTTTTGCGCTGACAGGGAGTTTTGTGCAGCGGATACTGCTGTAGCACGGGAAGCTAACGGGGGATTGTCATGCCGAAAGTTTGCGCAGCCCGCCGCATTCTTGAGCCCGCAGTATTTCAACCGCAACCTGGGAAGGCTAGGGTGAGGCCGTTGCATTATTGCGGTCAAAAAATAAGCACCGCATATTGGCATCTCCCCTTAACAGGCATATGCTTAGGCCTATGCCTGTTAAGGGGGATGGAAATGGAAAGGGTCGCGAAACTGTTTAAAAACGGCAGAAATCAGGCGGTGAGGTTACCCGTGGAATTCGAATTTGATACAGATCGTGTGTATATCCGCCGCGATCGGGAGGGAAACGTGATTTTATCTAAATATCCGGCCAAACCTGACAGCTGGGCTCCGCTGCTGCAAATGATCGAAAAAACGCAGGTACCGCATGACTTTCTGGCGGCTGATGAACGTCAGCAGGGCAGTGCCACCCGCGATCCGTTCGCCGGGGAAGAGTAAGCATGTATATGTTTGACACCAATACGGTCAGCCAACTGTTCCGTCGGCATCCCCGCTTGCTGAGCCTAATGGAAAAAATCCCGCCTTCTGCGGTATGCATTTCCAGCATTACGCAGGCGGAACTGCTTTATGGCGTAGCCAAGCGGCAGAACCTTGCGCTGAAAGCGACGGTCGCGGCATTTCTTGATTCCGTGACGGTATATGCCTGGGACAGTGAAGCCGCGCATTGCTATGGCACGCTGCGGGCGGAAATGACGCAAAAGGGGCGGGTGATGGGGGCCCTGGATCAGCTTATTGCCGCCCACGCGCAGAGCCGCGGAGCGACAATAGTGACTAACGACCGGGCGTTTGCCATGGTGCCAGGCCTGACGGTAGAAGACTGGACCTAGGGCCGATTAAAGCCCGTTCACCAGGCGGCAAGGTTCGGACTCCCAGCGGTAACCGACGCCGTACACGGAGCGGATAAATGATTTCTCGCCGTCGATCAGCTCCAGTTTGCGCCGCAGGTTTTTGATGTGGCTGTCGATGGTACGGTCGGTCACCACCCGGTAGTCGTCATACAGATTATTCAGCAGCTGCTCGCGCGAGAACACGTTGCCCGGCTGGCTGGCCAGGGTTTTCAGCAGGCGAAACTCCGCCGGAGTGAGATCCAGCATCTGCCCCTGATAGCTGGCCTGAAAGCGCGGTTCGTCAATGTGAAGCTGCGTTTCTTCCTGCATATTGTCCAATGGGCGATAGCAGCGGCGCAAAATGGTTTTTACGCGCGCAACCACTTCACGCGGGCTGTAAGGTTTGCAGATATAATCGTCTGCACCGATCTCCAGCCCCAGCAGGCGGTCGATCTCTTCAATTTTTGCCGTCACCATCACCACCGGAATATCGGTGAAACGGCGCAGTTCTCGGCATACCGTTAACCCATCGCTGCCCGGCAGCATCAGATCCAACAGGATCAGCGCCGGCGAATGTTCATGTACCGCCGGGACCACCTCGCTGCCGTTGGTCAGCCAGCGCGTGGCATATCCCGCCGCTTGCAGGTAGTCCACCAGCAGTTGGCCGAGCTTGGGCTCATCTTCAACAATCATAATTTGCAACGGTTGATTCTGGGTTTCCATCATGACGCCTTATTCATTACCGGGGTGGCGAATTCTACTGTAATCCGCACGCCGCCCAAAGGCGAGTGCTGGGCGTAGATCGTCCCGTTGTGTGCTTCCACTATGTTTTGACAGATTGACAACCCCAGACCGGAGCCGCCACTGGCGCGGTTACGCGAACCTTCGGTACGGTAAAAACGTTCGAAAATGCGCGCCAACTGATCGTCATTGACGCCCGGTGCGCTATCCTGCCAGTAAATCAGCAGGCGGCCTGGCTGCGTCTGGGCGCCAATCTCCAGCTTGCCACCGGCGTCGGTGTAACGCAGGCTGTTTTCCAGCAGGTTGTTGAATAGTTGGTTAAGCCTGTCCGGGTCACCAAACAGCGGTGCCTGTTCTGGCAGTTGGGTCTCGATGTCCAACCCTTTGGCGTGAAAACGCTCGCGGAAGCTGGCAACCGCGATTTGCAGTAAATGCACGCAATCAACCTGCGATTTACGGTAGGCGAGCGCACCGAGATCGGATAACGACAGTTGATGCAGATCGTCCACCAGTTTGGTCAGGGTGGAGACTTCGGCCTGCAAGGATCCCAGCGAAGCAGCCGTAGGCTGACGTACGCCGTCCTGCAGCGCCTCCAGCTCACCGCGCAGCACCGCCAGCGGGGTACGCAACTCGTGCGAGACGTCGGCCATCACGGCGCGGCGCATCTGCTCATTTTTTTCCAATGAGGTAGCGAGCTGGTTGAAGTCATGCGCCAGCCGACCCAGTTCATCCTGGCTGCTGACGGCTACGCGGGTGCTGAAATCGCCAGCCGCCAGCCGGTGGGTACCGGCTACCAGCCGTTTGACCGGCGCCAGCAACCCGCGCGACATCAGCCAGGTGACCGCCGCTGCCAGCAGGGTGGACAGGGCGACAATCATCCAACTGGTGCGTCTTTGCTGCTGATCGAAACTGATGTCGGTATTACGTGTCAGCCTCTCTATGGGCGTCGTAATTACCCAGCCGACGATTTCATTGTTGTAGCGAATCGGATGACGCGGACCCTCCTTCGGTACCGGGCCGGAGTGCCCCACCAGCCGGTTGTACTGGCTGTCCACCACCCAAAACTGGGTGCGCCAGCCTTTGGGCGGCAAATTGTGGCTGCTGTCGCTGTTTTGTTCGAACGAACGCATGATCTGGTAAATCACCTGATCGTTATTACGCAGAAAAACCCAGTTACCGTGACGACTGTACTGTTCTTCCAATGCTTCGCTCAGCATGTTGATGCGCTGCTCGTTGCTGTTTTTGATGTAGTCGATAAAACCGCGCTCGAAGCTGATGCGAACGCCCCAATGCATGGTAATGAGCACCAACATGCAGGTGGCGAAAATGGCCATGAACAGCTTGCCGGTGATGCCTATTTTCATTATTGCAACCTCGTGGAGCCGGTCCCCGGCTCTTTGGTCAGCGTACGGTTGGGGGCGGTATCAGCCGGAACGCGGGCGAAGGCCAGCGCGGGCAGCGCGATGATCAACGCCATGCAACAGTAGCTGTAAATAAATGCGCTATGGATGGCCGGGCTGTCGGTAACCACCTGATGATGGGCAAAGCTGCCGATCAGAATACCGGCGATGCTGACGCCAAGGCTCATCGACAGCTGCATCACCATCGACAGCAGGCTGTTGCCGCTGCTGGCCAGCCGATCCGGCAGATCTTTCAGCGTCAGGGTGTTCATGGCCGAGAAGCGCAATGAGTTGACCATGCCCTGGAAGAACAGTACTACCGGCAGCAGCCAGATCCAGCCCAGCATCGCCACCAGCGGGAAACTCAGGCTGATCAACGCCAGCATCAGCGTGGCGGCAACCAGCACGTTACGGTAACCGAAGCGGTTAACCACCCGCACCACAATGCGTTTCATTCCCATGCTGCCGATAATCATCGGGATCATCATCAGCCCGGCGTGGAACGGGGAGAAGCCCATGCCGACCTGCATAAACAGCGGTGTCATAAAGGGCAACATGCCGCTGCCGATACGGCCCAGCAGGCTGGCCGTCAGCCCCACTTTATAGGTTTGGGTTTTGAATAACCGCAGTGAGAACAATGCGCGGCTGTTGCCATGCGCATGCCACCAGTAACCCGCCAGTGCCGCGATGCCGGCAACCACCAGCGCGGCGATGGCGGGAGAGGAGAGCCCCATCCCTTTGTGGCCGTCGAGCGCCAGCGTCAGCGTCGCCATGCCGATCGCCAGCATGATAAAGCCGCTGATGTCGAAGCGACGGGTCTGCATGCGGTAATTGGGCATCAGCAGCAACGTGGCGATGGCACCGGCGATCCCCACCGGGATATTGATCAGGAAAATCCAGTGCCAACTGGCGTACTGCACCAGAAAACCGCCCAACGCCGGCCCCATTAACGGGCCAATTTGGCCGGGCAGGGTGACGAAGGTCATCGCGGCCATATACTGTTCGCGCGGGACGATTTTCATCACCGTCAGGCGACCCACCGGTACCATCATGGCGCCGCCGATGCCCTGGATCACGCGCGAGGCGATCAGCTCATTCAGCGTCTCAGAACGGGCGCACAGAATGGACCCCAGAGTAAACAACACTATGGCGCTGAAGAACACCCGCTGCACCCCAAATCGATCCGCCAACCAGCCGCTGGCAGGCAGCATCACCGCCACCGTCAGCACATAGGAGACAATCACCGACTGCATGCGCAGCGGGTTCTCCCCCAGGCTGACGGCCATCGACGGCAGGGCGGTGTTGACGATAGTGGTGTCCAGCGTCTGCATAAAGAAGCCGAACGCCACGATCCAAAGTTGCCATTGTACGGAGGCGGTGTGTTTTATCAGCATCGGGTGGCCATTATTGGGGCAATGGATCCAGTTTCTTGCCGCGACGGAATTTCATCTGCAGCCGGTCAAAATACAGGTACACCACCGGGGTGGTGTACAGCGTCAACAGCTGGCTGACGATCAGGCCGCCGGCGATGGTGATGCCGAGCGGTTGGCGCAGCTCGGCGCCGTCGCCGTGGGTCAACACCAGCGGCAATGCGCCAAACAGCGCCGCCAGGGTGGTCATCATGATTGGCCTGAAGCGCAGCAGGCACGCCTGGAAAATGGCGTCATGTGCGCTGATGCCGCCATTGCGCTGCGCGTCGAGGGCAAAATCGACCATCATGATGGCGTTTTTCTTCACGATACCGATCAACAGCATAATGCCTATCAACGCTATCAGGCTGAACGGCGCACCGAACAGCTCCAGCGCCAGCAGGGCACCCACCCCGGCGGAAGGCAGGGTGGACAGAATGGTCAGCGGATGAATGTAACTTTCATAAAGAATGCCCAGCACGATATACACAGTAGCGATGGCGGCGGCGATCAGCAGCAACTGAGATTTCAGCGTTTCCTGGAACACCTGGGCGGTCCCGGCAAAAGCGCCGCGTACGGTGGAAGGCACGCCGAGCGCCGTCATGGTTCGCTCTACGGCGGAGGTGGCGTCCGACAGGCTGCCGCCATCCGGCAGGTTAAACGAAATAGTCGACGCGGCCGACAGGCCCTGATGATTGACCGACAACGGTGCATTGGCGGGCCGCCAACTGGCAAAGTAGGACAGCGGGATTGCCTTGTCGTCTTTGTTGATCACAAACATTTTGTCCAGTGAACTGACGTCCTGGGTGTATGGGGGGGCGACTTCCATCACCACTTTGTACTGATTGAGCGGTTGATAGATAGTCGAAATCTGACGTTGGCCAAAGGCGTTATTCAGCAGGTTGTTGGCATCGGAAACTGAAATACCCAAACGGGCCATGGTCTCGCGATCGTAAACCAGATCCATTTCTGAACCTTTGTCCTGTTGATCGGAGTTGACGTCTGCCAGCTCTGGCAGTGCAGCCAGCGCAATACGAATTTTCGGTTCCCATTCGCGTAGCGCGGCGAGATCGTCCGCCAACAGCGTGTACTGGTAACTGGCGTTAGCCTGCCGGCCGCCGACGCGGATATCCTGCACCGCCATCAGGAACAGACTGGCTCCTGGTTCTTTCGCTAACCGGGCACGCAGCCGGGCAATCACTTTCTGTGCATCGTCGCTGCGCACTGACAGCGGTTTTAACGAGATAAACATCGATCCGCTGTTGGTGCGTGAACCGCCGGTGAAACCGGTGACGTTTTCCACATCCGGATCTTCACGCACGATCTTCATGAAATCTTCCAGCTTAACGCGCATAGCCTGGAAGGAGATGCTCTGGTCTGCCTGGATAAAGCCCATCAGTCGGCCGGTGTCCTGCTCCGGGAAGAAGGTTTTCGGAATGCTGATATACAGCCAGACATTGAGCGCGATGGTGGCGAGAAATAGGGCCAATACCCAGCGTGAATGGCCAAGCACCCAGCTCAGCGAGCGTCCATAGCCTTTTTGCAGCGCCAGCAGCATTTTACCGAAACCACGAATGCGCCGCTGCGCTCGCGGCGGCTGGTGACGCAGCAGGTAGGCGCACATCATCGGCGTCAGCGTCAGAGAGATAATCAACGACAGCCCGATCGAGACTGACAGAGTGACGGCAAACTCGCGGAACAGCCTGCCGGGCAGGCCTTCCATCAGCAGCAGCGGGATAAATACCGCCACCAGCGACACGCTCATCGACAGCACGGTAAAGCCGACCTCCCGAACCCCCTGCAACGCGGCGTTGAGCGGTTTCATGCCGGCTTCGACGTGGCGCGAAATATTTTCCAGCACCACGATGGCATCATCGACCACAAAGCCGGTGGCGATGGTCAGCGCCATCAGCGACAGGTTATTCAGGCTGAAGCCGCACAGGTACATCGCGGCAAAAGAGCCGATCAGCGACACCGGTACTGCCACCGCCGGGATCAGCGTCGCGCGCCCGGACCGCAGGAAGATGAACACCACCAATATCACCAGCCCAATGGCGATCACCAGCGACTGTTCCACTTCCGCCAGCGAGGCGCGGATGGTTGGCGAGCGGTCCTGCGCGATATTCAATTGAATGGACGCCGGGATGTTGTCTTGCAAGGCGGGCAATTCGGCGCGAATGCGATCGACGGTTTCGATGATGTTGGCGTCCGGTGCCCGGCTGATGGCCAGAATAATCGCCGGTTTGGCGTTGGTCATCCCGGCGTTGCGTACGTCCTGTACCGAGTCTTTGATCTCGGCCACGTCGCTCAGGCGTACCGCCGCGCCGTTGTTGTAGTGGATAATCAGCGGGCGGTAAGCCTCGGCGGTTTTCAATTCATCGTTGGCCTGAATCTGCCAGCGCTGCTGCTGATTGTCTACCGAACCCTGCGGTCTGCGTACGTTGGCATCATTGATGGTTTGGCGCACCGCATCGAGCGATATCCCCTGATTGAACAGCGCGCTTGGGTTAAGTTCGACACGTACCGCAGGCAGCGAACTGCCGCCCACCGAGACGTCGCCCACCCCTTCGGTCTGGGCGATTTTTTGCGCCAGCTGAGTCGAGGCGAAGTCGTAAAGCTGGCCCTGGCTGTAGGTGTCGGAGGTCAGCGTCAGGATCATGATTGGCGCGTCTGACGGATTGACCTTACGGTAGCTCGGGCGGCTCGGCATACCGGTGGGCAACAGGCTTTGCGCCGCGTTGATCGCCGCCTGCACGTCACGGGCCGCGCCGTTGATATCACGGTCGAGATCGAACTGCAAAATGACCCGGGTGCTGCCGAGTGAACTCATCGAGGTCATTTCATTGACCCCGGCTATCCGGCCCAGAGCGCGTTCCAGCGGTGTAGCTACCGACGAGGCCATGGTTTCCGGATCGGCCCCCGGCAACGAAGCGCTGATCGAAATCACCGGATAGTCGACCTGTGGCAGCGGCGATACTGGCAACAGGCTAAAACCAATCACACCGCTGATGGCAATTGCCAACGTCAGCAGCGTGGTGGCCACCGGTCGGTAGATGAACAGGGCGAAGAATTTCACGGCAGCTCCTGCACATCCGGCTGCCGGCGAGTGTTACGCGCCAGCTTGTCAAACAGCAGGTAGATCACCGGAGTGGTGAACAGCGTCAGGATCTGGCTCATTACCAGCCCGCCGACCATGCAAACCCCGAGCGGGTGTCGCAGTTCCGCGCCGACGCCGGTGCTGAGCATCAGCGGCAGTGCCCCCAGCAACGCCGCCAGCGTGGTCATCAGTATCGGCCGGAAACGCAGCAGGCAGGCCTGATAAATCGCATCGTACGGCGTCATACCTTGCTCACGTTCGGCGGCCAGCGCGAAGTCGATCATCATGATGGCGTTTTTCTTCACGATGCCGATCAGCAAGATGATGCCGATGATGGCGATCACATCCAGTTCGCTGCCGGCCATCATCAGTGCCAGCAAGGCACCGACCCCGGCGGTGGGCAAGGTAGAAAGAATGGTAACCGGATGAATAAAGCTCTCATACAGCACGCCCAGCACGATATACATCGCTACCACCGCCGCCAGGATCAGCCACAGGGTCCCCCCCAACGCCGCCTGGAACGCCAGCGTCGCGCCCTGGAACTGGGTGGTGATATCTTTCGGCATATCGAGGTTTTTTTCCGCCAGAGTGATGGCGTCGACCGCTTCCCCAAGCGAATAATTGCCGGCCACGTTAAAGGAGATGGTGGCCGCCGGGAACTGATCGAGATGATTGACCGATAGCGGCCCGAAGCGCTCTTCAATTTTGGCAATGGTGTTCAGCGGCACGATGGTGCCGTTGCTGCTGGTCAGGCGGATTTCACTCAGCGCCGCCAATCCTGGCGTGGTGCTGACGTCATGTTCCAGCACCACCCGGTACTGATTGGCCTGGGTGTAAATGGTGGAGATCAACCGCTGGCCGAAAGCGTTGTACAGGGCGTTATCCACGTCACTCATGCTGATACCGAGGCGGGAAGCCGAATCGCGATCGACGTTCACGTAGGCCACCAGTCCTTGATCCTGCCAGTTACTGGTGACGTCCGCCAACTGCGGTGCCTGTTTCAATTCCGCCATCAGCTGCGGTACCCACAGGCTGAGCTCGTCCAGCGACATGGCCTGCAGGGTAAACTGGTACTGGGTGCGGCTGACCTGGGTGTCGATGGTCAGATCCTGCACCGGTTGCAGATACAGCTTCACGCCAGGAAACTGTGCGCTCAACTGCTGCAGACGAGTGATGATGGCCGGAATACGGTCGCTGCGTTCGCTCAAGGGTTTGAGGTTGATTTGCAACCGGCCGCTGTTGAGCGTGGCGTTGCTGCCATCGACGCCAACAAACGACGTCAGGCTCTCCACCGCCGGATCCTTGAGGATTTCTGCCGCCACCTGCTGTTGGCGCTCGGCCATATTACTGAACGACACCGACTGCGGCGCCTCCAGCGTGCCCTGAATAATGCCGTTGTCCTGTACCGGGAAGAATCCTTTCGGGATCAGCAGGTAAAGCAAGACGGTGAGCACCAGCGTGCTGAACGCCACGCCTAGCGTCAACCAGGGATGATTCAGCACGGTTTTCAGCCATTTGCCGTAGCGGGCGATGACCCGGTCAAAGAAGCGTTCAGAAGCGGCGGAAAAACGGTTCTGCTTGCGCAGGGATTCGTGGCTCAGCATGCGTGCGCACATCATCGGCGTCAGCGTCAGCGAAACCACCGCCGAAATCAAAATTGCCACCGCCAGCGTCACGGCAAATTCACGGAACAACCTGCCAACGATATCGCCCATAAACAGCAAGGGGATCAGCACGGCTACCAGCGAGAAGGTCAGTGAAATAATGGTGAAGCCGATTTCGCCGGCGCCTTTTAAGGCGGCGTCGAGCGGTTTCTCGCCCTTTTCGATATAGCGTGAAATGTTCTCGATCACCACGATGGCGTCATCGACCACAAAACCGGTGGCGATGGTTAGCGCCATCAGCGTCAGGTTATTGATCGAAAAGTCCAAAAAGTACATGGCGGCGAAGGTACCGATCAACGACAGCGGTACAGCGACGCTGGGAATAATAGTGGCCGGGACATTGCGCAAGAACACGTAAATCACCATCACCACCAACGCTACCGCCAAGAGCAGCTCGAACTGCACGTCGCTGACCGAGGCGCGAATGGTGGTGGTTCGATCGGTCAGCACCTTGACGTCGACCGACTTGGGCAGGCTTTTAATCAACTGAGGCAGCATCTCGCGGATGCTGTCGGCGGTGGTGATGACGTTTACGCCTGGCTGGCGCTGAATATTGAGCACGATGGCCGGCTGCTTATTGGCCCAGGCCGCCAGCCGGGTATTTTCCGCGCCTTGTTCGATGGTGGCGATATCCTGCAGGCGGATAGCCGCACCGTTCTGGTAAGCGACAATCAGCTGACGATAGTCGTCGGCTGATTTCATTTGGTCATTGGCCGAAAGGGTGACCGAACGCGTCGGGCCGTCCAGGCTACCTTTGGCAGAGTTGACGTTGGCGTTGCTGATGGCGGTGCGGATGGTTTCGCTGTCCAGACCGTAGGCGGCAACGGCCGCCGCATTGAGCTTCACGCGGACCGCTGGCCGTTGGCCACCGGAAATGGTCACCAGTCCGACGCCGGTGACCTGCGATATTTTCTGCGCGACACGGGTTTCCACCATGTCTTCCACCTGGGTCATCGGCATGGCGCTGGAGGTCACGGCCAGCGTCAGGATCGGTGGATCAGCCGGGTTAACCTTGCTGTAAATCGGCGGGTAGGGCAGATCGTTCGGTAACAAGTTGGTGGCGGAGTTGATTGCCGCCTGCACTTCCTGTTCGGCGACGTCGAGCGGCAGCTCAAGCTGGAATTGCAAGGTGACGACCGAGGCGCCACCGGAACTTTGCGATGCCATCTGCTTGAGGCCGGACATCTGGCCAAACTGACGCTCCAGCGGGGCCGTGATCGCCGAGGTGACCACGTCCGGGCTGGCTCCGGGATACAGCGTGACCACCTGAATGGTCGGATAGTCGACCTCCGGCAGGGCGGACACCGGCAGAGCGCGATAACCGATGATCCCCGCCAGCAGGATCGCCAGCATCAACAGCGTGGTGGCAACCGGCCGCAGTATAAACAGGCGGGATGGACCGCCGCCGGCGTTAGGTGGCATCACCTGCATCAGGATTTCCCCTGGGTGCGAGGTGAGTGGATTGGTTTGCCGGCCGCAGAAGCCGCCTGCGGCGTGACCACCTCAACCTGCATGCCTTCGGTCAGGCGATCTATGCCGTCGGTCACCACCCGGTCACCGGCGTTCAGCCCGGCGTTAATCACCACTTTTTGGCTGTCCTGCACGCCGGTGGTCACCAAATGTTTACTGACCTTGTTATCTTCGCTCAGGGTCCAGACGAAGTTGCCTTCGTTGCCCATCTGCAAGGCCGCCGTAGGGATAACGATCGCATCCAGCAGCGTTGCCACTTTCAGGCGTGCATTAACAAATTGGTTGGGGAACAGCGCGTCGTCCTCGTTGGTGAAGCGCGCTTTCAGTTTGATGGTGCCGGTGGTGGTGTCGATCTGGTTATCCAGGCTCAGCAGTGAACCGGTCGACAGCAGATTTTGGTTGGTGCGATCCCAGGCTTCGACGCTGACCGGGCCGGCTTTTTGCGCTTTGATCAAATCGCTGATAGTAGCCTCAGGCAGGGTAAATACCACATCGATAGGGTGAGTTTGGGTGATCACTACAATGCCGGTGGTGCTGCCGCTGGTGATGTAATTACCGACGTCCACCAGCTTCAGACCGACACGACCGTCAATTGGTGCGGTGATACGGCTGTAGGTGATTTGCAGCTTGGCGCTGTCGACGGAGCCCTGATCGGCTTTGATTGCGCCTTCGGTCTGTTGCACCAGCGACAGCTGAGTGTCCAGATCCTGCCGCGACACCAGATTGGTTTTGGCCAGTTGCTGATAACGTGCCAGATCGCGCCGGGCATTGGCGAGGGTGGCCTGATCTTTGGCCAGTTGTCCCTGCGCTTGAGCCAGCTGTACCTGGAACGGACGCGGGTCAATTTCAACCAGCAAATCGCCGGCTTTGACCTGTTGCCCTTCGGTGAAGTGGATCGCCATCAGTTGGCCATCGACCCGGCTGGTGACGGTCACTGTGTTAGCGGCGGTAGCCGTGCCCAGCCCGGAAAGGTAACGCGGCACCGTTTGCTGTGTGGCGGTCGCAGCCTGTACCGGTGACATTGGCGCTCCCCGTCGTCCTGCGCCTGCCGCCGCTTTGCCCCCACCGGCGTGACGCGCCCCAGGGGCAGCATTGTCGGCCGGCTGCGGAGCGCTGAAGTGACGCCAAATCAGCACGGCGGCAATAGCCACAATAACCACCACCAACAGGCGCAGTAACAGTGAACGACGTGGGTTTTTTGCATTCATGGTGGCGAAAATCTCTCCAAAAGGCAGGCGTGCGGGCACTCATTGCCAAAAAAGTTACACTCCTTACAGAATACTAGTTTAGCGAGGAAAGACGGCATAAAAATGAAGGAAATATGGAGGAACCGTCAGCATTGTCCGAATAAGTTGTAGATTTGATCATGCTATGTTTATAAGCGTTGCCATCCGGCTTATAGCGAATGCGTTTTAGCGGATTTCCTGCTTTCGCGCTAATAATTATCCTGCGAATCATCAACTCTATGGAGCATGCAATGAGTCATAAAGAACTGGGCCGTTCGGGCATCAAAGTGCCGGCATTGACCTTCGGCGGTAACGTGTTTGGCTGGACGGCGGATCGCGAAACTTCATTCAGCCTGTTGGATGCGCTGGTGGAAAATCAGCTCAACTTTATCGATACCGCCGACGTGTACTCGAGCTGGGTGCCGGGCAATCAGGGCGGTGAATCGGAAACCACCCTCGGCCAGTGGCTAAAAAAGAGCGGCAAGCGTGACCAGGTGATCATCGCTACCAAAGTCGGCAAGCCGATGGGCGAGGGTAAGCAGGGGCTGTCACCACGCTATATCCAGCAGGCGGTAGAGGATTCACTGCGGCGTTTGCAGACCGATTATATCGACCTTTATCAATCGCACGACGACGACCGGGACACGCCGTTGGCGGAAACCCTGGCGGCGTTCGACGGCTTGATCAAGGCCGGTAAGGTGCGGGCGATAGGCGCTTCCAACTATCAGGCCGATCGTCTGGAGGAGGCATTGAAAGTCAGTGAAGAGAATGGGTTGGCGCGCTATGAGACCCTGCAACCGGAGTACAATCTTTATGCGCGTGAGGAGTATGAACGCAGCCTGGCGCCGGTGGTGCAGCGCCATGGATTGGGCGTGATTAACTTCTTCTCGCTGGCCAGCGGTTTCCTGACCGGCAAATACCGCAGTGAAAAAGATATCGGCAAGAGCCAACGTGGTGACACCATCGTTGAGCGCTACCTTAATCCACGCGGTTTCAAGATTTTGGCTGCGCTGGATCGGGTTGCGGAAAAACACCACACCTCGCCAACGCAGGTTTCACTGGCCTGGCTGATAGCGCGGCCGGACATCACCGCGCCGATCGTCAGCGCCACGTCGCTAAAGCAGTTGGATGAGCTGATCAGCGCTACCCGGCTGCGACTGGATGCCGAGGATATCCGCATCCTGAACGACGCCAGCGCCTGGTGACCTGCTCAGTTGCCGACGGCGTTAATCAAGGACAGCAACTGAGCCACGCTGGCTTCCACTGGCTGGCCTGCGGTATCAATACGGGCCACCGGGGTATGCCAGGGTAGGTAATCGTGGCGGGTGACGCTGTGCCAGTTAGGGAGCCGCAGTCCGGCAACGTCCCCGTCGCGGGTTTCAACCCTGCGACGGTGCTCGGCACTGTCTGAGCAAACCACCTCAAAATCTATGCAGGCTACACCAGCCCGTTGTGCGACGTTATGCCAGGCTTCGCGAGTGACCGGCAACGGGTTGACCGAGTCGGCAATCACCCTGTGGCCCAGACGCAGGTTGTCTTCGGCAACGCCATAAGCGGCAAAATACCCGGCGGGGCCGACGTCATCGGCCAGGGAGCCACTGTTACGGATAGCTTGTTCAAGGGTATCGATACGGAGATGCATTGCCGGTAATGCGCGAGCCAGCGCCCGTGCGAGCGTGGTTTTACCGCTGCCTGGCAGCCCGGAAAGAACGATCAGCATTGTTGTTCCTGCCATGATTATGGTTCCAGCCGATACAGTACCTGATTTCGCAGCGAATGGCTTGGCGGCGGGGCGCGGCATTGAGCTACCGCGCCCTAGTGCCCTTAACGGAACAGCGTCTGCGCCCAGCGAGCCAACCCGGCGGTGACCGAGCCGAAGTCGTTGCCGCCGACGATAGGAATGCCCGGCAACTGCTGTTGTAGCGCGGCGCGCAACAGCGGGGAACGTGCGCTGCCGCCGGTGAGATAAATCACCTGCGGTGCGGTCTGGCTACTGGCCAGCGCGGCGCTGACCTGCTCCTGAATGCGCAGCAGCGGCTGTGAGATGGCCTCGGCAAGCTGATCCTGGCTGATGGTTTCTGCCAAATCAGTCTGGACGAAGGCCAGCGGAGCGCTGATGTTTTGCTGTGCTGACAGGGCGATTTTACTCTCCTCCGCGGCGCGCACCAGACGGTAGCTCAGGCGTTGCTGATGAACTTTCAGCAGGCGTTTAACTTTTTCAGGCTCGGCGGCATCGCGGATCAAATCGCGCAGCATGCGACCATTGGCAGCGCTGTAAAAGTCGATCTGCGCCGGAACGTCGTTGGTGGCTACCGCGTTCCAGTAAGGCAACGCAGGCAAAGCGATGCCTTTTTCAGTTTCGCCACCCATACCGAACAGCGGCATCAACTGCTTGAACGCCAGCATGATGTCCAGATCGTTACCGCCAACGCGGCAACCGCTGTGGCCCAGCAGGCTTTGCTGGCGATCGGCACGGTCACGCCATTGCGGCCCCATCAACAGCACCGAACAGTCGGTTGTCCCGCCGCCAATATCCACCACCAGCACGGTTTTTTCTTCTTCCAGAGTCGCTTCGAAATCCAGGCCTGCGGCGACCGGTTCGAACTGGAATTCAATGTCTTTGAAGCCTGCACGCTCGGCAGCGCGGTGCAAAATCCCCTGCGCCTGGCGGTTGGCTTCTTCGCCACCGATGCCCTGGAAGTTGATCGGACGGCCGATCACCGCCTGGCTGATGCTGTCTTGCAGTACGTTTTCCGCCTGACGTTTGATGTGGAACATCATGGCGCACACCAGATCCTCAAACAGCGCGATCTGTTGTGGTTTCAGGCCGTTGGCGCCGAGGAAGGATTTCGGGGAGCGGACAAAATACACTTCTTCCGGATCTTCAACGTAGTGCGCCAGCGCCTGCAGGCCAAACAGCACGCTGTCGCTGGCGACCGGGATATCTTCTTCGCGGTTATAGTTGATTGCCCGGCGCAGAAGTTGCTGGTTTTCCTCGCTGGCGGTCGGCACCTGCCAGTGGCGGTGCAAACACTCGCTGACGGCTTCGCGCGTCGGAGCACACAGCATCGACGGCAGATAGGGTTCGTTGTTTTCCAGCGTCAGCAGCTCGGGGCCATTTTCTCGCATCACTGCGACGGAACAGTTGGCCGTTCCGTAGTCAAATCCAATAAACATGTCTTTTCTCTATCCCCATGCCAATGAAGGGGGGCGACTTTACCCGAGACTCGGCCCCTGGGCAATCTGAGAGCGCTTAACTGACGAAAAATTTAGCGGCGACGGCGCTAGCATGCTTAACTTAATGTCCGAATCTCGCACGTCAGCGCACCCATCGAGTCGCATAATGCACAAAAAACTGACCCCGAGCGTGGCTATGAAAAACCAACAGCAGGCGTTGTATGAAGCACTGAGTGCGCGCGATCGCAAATTTGACGGTCGCTTCTTCGTCGGCGTTTCGTCGACCGGTATTTATTGTCGCCCGGTGTGCAGCGCCCGTACGCCAAAAATTGAAAACTGCACCTTTTACCCGAGCGCGGCGGCGGCGGAACTGGCGGGGTTTCGCCCCTGCCTGAAGTGTCGGCCGGAATTGGCACCGGGGTTGGCGTTGATCGATCTCGGTAATCGTTATGCTCAGGTGGCGGTGCAGTTGATTGAGCAGGGGTATCTGTCGGAGCACAGCTGCGAGCAACTGGCGACGCGGCTAGGCATTTCCGATCGCCACCTGCGGCGTATTTTTGCCGATCAGTTTGGCGCCTCGCCAATTGATTATGCCCAGTCGCACCGGCTGTTACAGGCCAAACGCCTGCTGGCGGATACCGATATGCCGTTGAGTGAGGTGGCCTTTGCCGCCGGTTTCGGCAGCCTGCGGCGTTTTAACGAACTGTTCAAGGCGCGCTACCGGCTGATCCCTTCGGCACTGCGCAACAGCAGTGGCCGTAACGAACGTACCGTCGCCAGCGGGCTGGTGTTTCATCTGGGCTATCGACCGCCCTATGACTGGTCGCGCATGCTGGGTTTTTTGCAAACCCGTGCGGTGAGCGGTGTGGAGCGGGTGGAGGGGCAACAGTACCTGCGGGCGATAGCCATCACTCAGGGCGGCATCGAATATCGTGGCTGGGTCAGCGTGCAACCGGAAGAGGCGCATAATCGGGTACGGGTGGAAATTGCACCTTCCCTGAGCCGGGTGACGACGGAAGTGCTGCGCCGCACTCGCCTACTGTTTGATCTCGACGCCGCGCCGGACCTTATCGCTCAGGCATTGGGGCCGTTGGCTGCCGATGCGCCGGGCCTGCGGCTACCGGGCTGCGTCAACGCATTCGAACAGGCGACCCGCGCGGTGCTTGGGCAGTTGGTCAGCGTCAAAATGGCGGCGACCTTTGCCGGACGGATGGCTGAACTTTGGGGCACCCCTCTGGAACAGCCCTACGGTGGCATTACCCACGTCTTTCCCACTGCCGAACAGATTGCGCGATTACAGCCTGAGGCGCTGCGCCCCTTGGGCGTGCAACTGAAACGAGCGGCGGCGTTAATCGGTATTGCGCAGGCGGTGACCGAAGGGCGGTTGCAACTGGAGAACGTGCTGGATATTGAGCAGGGGATCAAGGCGCTGACTGCGCTGCCGGGGATTGGCAGTTGGACCGCCAGCTACATCGCCATGCGAGCCTGGTCGTGGCCGGACGTGTTCCTGGCGGGGGATTATCTGATCAAACAGCGTTTTCCCGGCATGACGCCACGCCAGATTGAGCGCTATGCTGAAAGCTGGCGACCCTGGCGTTCCTACGCCACGCTGCATCTGTGGCATAACGATGGCTGGGCGCCGTCAACGGAGGCTGTCGGGTAGCGGCGACGGGCTAGTCTTTGGCAGCGATGCGCGTCAGCAGGCCGTCTATTCCTTCGCGCATCAGGAAGGCCAGTACCTTCTCGCGCTCGCTTTCACTCAGATGATGGTAATACTCAATCCACACCGCCAGCGGATCCTGGCGTTCAACCTGATATTCAGCAGGATCTTCTTGCAGTATCAGTAAGCTGCGCGCGCCGGTCGGCAGGCTATTGATGTGGTATTCCACCGCTTTGCCCTGCACGCCTTTGCGCCGGCGACTGATCCAGCCTTCGCGGCGGGCCATTAAATTGATGCCCTGTGGCGAGGAGGGCAGTCCTGCAATGCCGGTCAGCTCTCTGGCGGCAAACCACTCTTTTTTCATAGCCATTCATCCCTGAACAATTAGGTGTATTGAGAGAGGAAAAAATTAATTCGCATGCTGATTTCCGTATCGAGGTGTTATGCAAGCGATTAACTTTGACCTGTTAGTTATACCACTAACCTCAGGCGGGCTAAGCAAAAAAAGCAGAATGGATGAGATGCGGCGGCGAGGCCGCCGCTCGAAAGGCAGGGGGATATTGCTGGGAATGGCGACTAGCGGATACCAAAGTAACCGCCGCTGAGCAGTTCCGTCAGCGATTGTTCCAGTGCGATGGCGTCGCCGTCCGACAGATCGATGCCAATCGCCTGCAGGGTGTTCAGCGTTATCTGCTGGTGTGCCGGGCCGGCCAGCGTTTGGGCGTGCACCCGATGCGTCGCCCCATTGAGCATCGACACCATCAGTTCGTCCATCTGGTTGCAGTGCACGTTGGTGATGAAGCGTTCGTCGACGCGGATATAGTCAATCTTTTGGCCATGCAACTCGTCAAAGGCGTTGAGGCTGTGCCCAAAACCGTTAACGATCAGCTTGCAGCCCCGTTGCTGCAACTGCTGGAGGAACGGCCTGCAAATACCGGCGTGCTCCAGCACCACCGCATCATCGACCGCCAGCAGCAATGCCCCTGGTTGCAAGGGGGAGGCGTCCAGCGCTGCCAGCAGATCGTCCTGGAAGCTGGCGTCCAGCAGGCTGTCGGTTGTCAGCGGCAGCGCGATGGACAACCCCTTGCGGGCAATATCAGGGGCGCGCTGCGTCAAAATCTGCCCGATGATCCAGCGGTCAACCTCTTGCGTCAGATCGTATAGCCGGGCAGCGGAGATAAAATCGTCGCTCGCCAGCGCCTGACCGTCCTGATCCCTCACCTGCAGTTTCAACTGATAGAAACAGACCGCCAGCGGCGTTTTTGGCGGTGCGACCGCCCTGACATGCAGCAATAATTGCCCATCGTTGATGATGTCCGTCACTTCCTGACGCGTCAGCAGTTCATGCTGACGTTCCAGGATCATTTTTTGACGCGCCTCATAGAGATAAACCTGGCCACGTCCGCGATGCTTGGCGGTATAACAGGCAATATCCGCCTGCGCCAGCAGCTCGCTGCTCTTGCCGGCATCGGCATCAATACGGGTTACGCCTGCACTGGCGCCGACGTGGTAAATCTTCCCTTCCCAAAAGAACGGATGCTGGCTGATGTGATTAACCAATTGCTGTATCAGCGACTGGGCCTGTTCCCGCGTGCAGTCGAACAGGATCAGCCCGAACTCATCGCCGCCAAGCCGGGCCAGACAGTCGCTGTTACGCAGATGGTGCTGCATCAACAGGGAAAGATCTTTCAACAGCGCGTCGCCCGCGGCGTGGCCGGCATTGTCATTGACCGCCTTGAAACGGTCGAGATCGAGGAACACCAGCGCGTGCTGCAGTCGTTTTTCAGTGGCGTTGGCAATAGCGGCCTTCAGGCGCTTTTCAAAACTGGTGCGATTGGGCAGCGTGGTCAGGGCATCGTGGGACGCGCTGTAACTCAACTTCTGCATCAGTTCGCGCGAGGCCGTGACATCCTGCAGTACCATCACCGCGCCCATGACGTTGCCGTCGATCGTTTTCAATGGTGATACCGACTGCTGGATGTCAAAACAGCGACCGTCGCGACCATGCAGCACCAGGGCATAGTCTGCGGACAGCTGCCGGTTTTCCTGCAGGCAGCACTGGATCGGGTTTTCTACCTCTTCACCGTCTTTGCCGTTGGTCATTCGAACCACGCCGGCGACGGGCATGCCGATCGCCAGACTGAGCGGCCAGCCGCACATTTGTTCGGCCACCGGGTTCATAAAGGTAATGTGCATTTCGTCGTCGGTGGATATCACCGCTTCGCCGATCGCATCGAGCGTAATGTGCAGGCGCTCTTTTTCTTCGTGCAGTGCTTCGGTCAGATTACGGACTTCCGTCATGTCGATATTGGTGCCGATCATGCGCAGCGGCAGACCCTGAGCGTCTAAAATAACGTTACCCTGGCCGCGGATATGCCGCACTTTTCCCTCGCGGGTGAGCAGTCGGAACTCCAGTACAAAGGGGCCCGGCCGCTTCAACAATGTGGCCATCTCACGGTCGGTGCGTTCACGATCCTCCGGTACCAGCAGCGTCCGCCATAGCGAAAACGTTGGCGTCTGGTCCGGGCTGAGGTCGTAAAGTTCAAACATACGCTTGTCCCAGGTAAGCTCTTCGCCGTGCATCATCCATTCCCAAACGCCGATGCCGCCCACTTTATTCGCCAGCGTAATACGCTCCATCAGTCGATGGTTCTCTGCGGCCGTGCGTTTCAATTCGCTGATGTCTTCTACCTGCGAAATAAAATACAGCGGCAGCCCTTCGGCATCGCGCACCAGCGATACAGCCAGTAACGCCCAGACGTGCTCGCCGTCGCTGCGAATATAGCGTTTCTCCAGGGTGTAACTGCTGATATGCCCGTCGAGCAGATCGTGCAGCTGCGTCAGATCGGCGTTCAGATCGTCCGGGTGGGTGATTTCCTGGAAAGTCAGGCGCCGCAGAGCCTCCGGGGTATAGTCGAGCAGTTTGCACAACGCCTGATTGACCTGCAGCCATTTCCCCTGCGGCGACACCAGCGCCATGCCGATGGCCGAATATTCCAACGCATTACGAAAGCGAGTTTCACTCTCGACGATATGCTGTTTTTCCACCCGGAAGGCGTGCATCACCATGGCCATCGAATGCGCCGGGATCAAAATTAACAGGATCGGCAGGTAAATCTCGATATCGCTGAACGGACCGGTGGGTGCATGAAAATGCAGCAACCCGATGGAAATCATCACGGTGATCATCAGCGTGGTGCAAAAGCAGATGACGAAAGCCTCGAGCCGCGGCAGCGCGATTGCCGCCCACAGCAGCGGCAGAATGACAAAGGTGAACGGAAAGGGCAGGTAGCTCAGTGCCAGATAGCTGAAGGTCAGCGCGACTATCAACGTTAGCAGCAGAGTGTACAGATTCAGCGTATCCAGCATGCGACGGCGATAGACCAGCCCGATGGGCGTCAGCGACAGGACGCCAATAGCTTCTGAAATAAACCAGGTACTGAAGGGGTGCCAGAAAGGGTGCCCCGGGGCCGGAACCCACCAGGCGGCCAGCAGGGCGCTGAACAACGGGGTGAATATCACCGCGCAGACGACAAATTTAAGCCAACTGGCCAGGCTGTTCAGCGGATCGTCCTGCAGCAGCATGCGGCGCAACAGCAGGGTGCAAACCACGGCTTCCAGCAGGTTGATCAGGGTCAGTTTTACCGGGAACCAGCTAAAGCCGAACAGCGTGAAGCTGGCGGCTACGATGCCAACCCCGCATGCCAGTAGCGGTAACCCCCATTGGCGTGGCGAGTGGCGAAACAGCACGGCAATAATGGCGGCAGTGGGGAACCACAGCGGGGTAAAGTGGCTGGATTCGTTCGACAGCGTCAGGCACAGCAATGCCAGTAAAAATACTGCCACCGCCGCCAGCAGGCTGTGCGTCAACAAGGCGCCCTGACGCGTGATGAGATGATTCGGTGCGCTGATATCCATAGACAACCCTTAACTCTGGCATCTGTCGCTGAACGAAGTCATGACGCGAATGAGATGGAAAGTTTATTGGCAAAGGGTAGTACAGCGCGGCAATAAAACCCACTGAATCAGACAGCTTTAGTGAGCAAACGCAAAAGCCGGCGCGGGGCCGGCCTTCTGGAGGTTTAAAGCAGGAACAAGGTGGCCAGCCCGAGGAAGATAAAGAAGCCGCCGGTATCGGTCAGAGCGGTGATCAATACGCTGGAACCTACCGCCGGATCGCGTCCCAGTTTGAGCATGGTCATCGGGATCACCACCCCCATCAGCGCGGCTACCAGCAGGTTGAGGATCATCGCCAGCGTCATGACGCCGCCCATCGCCCAGTCGCCGTACAGCAGCCAGGTCACGACGCCCATGATGCCGCCCCAGACCACGCCGTTGATAATGGCCACCCCCAGTTCTCTGAACATCAGGCGGGAAATGTTGCCGACCTCAATTTGGTGCAGTGCCAGCGCGCGTACGATCATGGTGATGGTCTGATTACCGGTATTGCCGCCGATACCCGCGACGATCGGCATTAACGCCGCCAGCGCCACCAGTTGTGAAATGGTGTGTTCGAACAGACCGATGACGCGCGAGGCGATAAACGCGGTACACAGGTTGATGGCCAGCCACGCCCAGCGGGTTTTCACCGCCTTACTGACCGGGGCAAACACATCTTCTTCCGGGCTTAAGCCCCCCATGCGGCGCAGGTTGCTGTCGCTTTCTTCATTGACCACGTCGACGATCTCTTCGATGGTCAAACGGCCCATCAGCTTGCCCTTGGCGTCGACCACCGGGGCGCTGATCAGGTCATAACGTTCGAATGCGCTGGCTGCCGCTTCGGCCTTGTCATCTGGCTGGAAGCTGGTAGGGTCGCTGTCCATCACCGTCTGGACCAGGGTTTCCGGGTCATTAAGCAGCACGGCGGTGAGCGGCAGTTCGCCCAGCAGAGTATTTTTACGATCGGTGACGAAGAGCTTGTCGGTGGCTTCCGGGATGGTTTTGCGCAGGCGCAAGAAGCGATGTACGGCACCGATAGTGACGTCGGGGCGTACCGTGACCAGTTCAAAATCCATCATCCAGCCGACGGTGTCCTTGCCGTAGTGGATCATCTCGCGCACCTGTGCGCGTTGATCCGGTTCCATGGAGGTCAACAGGCGGCCCATCAGGTTACGCGGCAGGTATTGTGCCAAATAGGCCTGTTCATCGACGTCCAGCGTCTTGATCGCTTTGAGCAGGTCCTTGTCGCTCATCTCTTCGATCAGGCTGTCCCACACGGGCTCGGCAACTTCCACCAGCGTTTGACCGCGTTTGGCGTTCCCCACCAGCCGCCACAGTGCCAGACGCTCGTCTTGGGGCAGCGCTTCCAGCAGGTCCGCCAGGTCAGCGGCGTGCATGTCGTCCAGCAGGCCGGTGATTTCTGCAGTCTGGTTTAGCAGCTCGCTTTTGCTGAGGGCGTTCTCATCCCCTGGCCGGCCGAGAATGCCATCGACCAGATCTTTGTTGTTTAACAGCAGAGAAAGAATGCGCTGGCGGTACTCAGCGACTTTTTTAACGTTATGTGTTGCAGCTGACATGGTCTTCCTTACTGGCACTCAGTGATCCTTAAGACCCACTCTGGACTAGATAGAGCATAGTGAATGCAGGCGTCATTTTTATGAAATGGGAGCAGTTGCTGAGGAATAAGTAAGGGGTCTGGCGCGCCGAGATACTGGCCGACGGCAGGCTGCTTAACTATTCGCAAGCCCTGCGGGATAACTTGAATCTGTGAGTTCAGGGAGTGGTGTCCCGGTTTTCGTCGCTCATCTCAGTGGTGCTTTGCTGAGGGGCGAGTTTTTTTTCCTGATGGTGGGGCACCGCGACGACCGCGGCATACAGCAGACGGCCGACTAAAATGATAAAGCTGACAAACAGCACTATTTTGGTCATCTGTCCGGTGGATTTTCTACGCATATATCACCCGGCATGCCGGTTTCCTGTGTTATGCCCGCCATCTTTCACGCTGGCCGTGCTGCGGCCACTTGAAATTTATAGAGATATTGAACGCTGATGCAGGCCGATAGAGTGTAAACGGAATTCTAGCCATTGATGACAAATATTGTCTATTTATTTCCGGACAGCAAAACCCGGTATCTCGCCGCTGTTTAGCTTAAGTTTGGCTTTATCTGTCGGATCAGCAGCTTAAGATGAGACAAAAAATAGGCTTACACATTTTTACCCAACTTTTCCTCTTTGGTTGATCGGAGTCAAGCCTCACCCCCGCCTGGCGCCTAAAATTTCCGCCATTCTCCTGTCGCATATGATACTTTCAGCTTGCCTCATGAATGGATAGAGGTACGAAAAGGAACCTGCCTTGTTACCCGAACGCGTGAATGGAATTACGCCCTGACGGACTCGTTATTTTTATGATCAAGCCAATATTCTGGAAGCATTTACGCGAGCGCTGGTGGGGGTGTCCCCTCCTCTGGAGCCTGTTATTGATCCCGTTCGCAGGTTGGCTATCGCCGCGGATAATGCTGCCTGAAGGCAAAGTCTATCTGCTCTATCTACCGCTCACCGCCTGTATTGCGCTGTTGATGGTCTACGACTGGCGGGCGCTGCCGGGTATTGCCCTCGCCATCATGCTGCGTTACGCCCACCGGCTGGGCCTGGAAAGCGGCTTGCTGGTGACGCTGCTGTACCTGTCTTGCCTGAGCCTGTGTTGGCTGGGGTATCGCAGGCAAACGCAACGCCGTTGGTGTGCGGCCCCGGGTGGCGCGGCGCTGGTGAAGGAGCGGCTAATCTGGCTGGTGGTGCTACCGGCATTGCTGTTTGTCTTCGGCCTGAAGCTGCTGGTCGCCTTTGCCCGGTTGCCCGACGAACTCGGGATGATGCCCGGCGATAACAGCTACCTGATGGCGCTGGTTAATTTTCAAGCGCTACTGCTGGGCTGTCTCTCCGCCATGCCCTTGCTCTACATCATGTTGCGCATCTTGAATAAACCCCGTTTTGCCCTGACGCTCTGGCGACGCTTTGGTCGTGAAATGGCGCCAAACGTCGATAAAAAAGAGCTGTCGCTGTGGCTGTTGGTGCTGGTGGGGATGGTGGCGGTGCTGTCCCATCACGCCAAAGAAGCCATTCCCCTGTTGCTCGGGGGGTACGGACTGGTCTTACTGCTGCCGGTAATGCTCTACGGTGCGATGCGTTTTGGCTATCAATTCAACTGCCTTATCTGGTCTGCCACTCTGTTGGTGCTGTTTTTTCATTATCCCGGCGCTTCACAACCCGACAACCTGTTGCATAACCTGGCGGTCATCTCTTCGATGATGGTGGTGTTCACCCTGTGCATTTTCCTGATGTCGGCGCTCAATACTCACCAACGGTTAAGCCATGCCAGGGCACAAAGTGCCTCGCTGCAAGATCCGGTAATTGGCCTGCCGAACCTGCGTGCCCTCAAGCGTGATCTGGCTCAGTCTCCGCCTTCAACCCTGTGTTTCCTGCGCGTCAGCGAACTGGATTTGCTGAGCCGTAACTATGGCATGCAGCTTCGTATTCGTTTCAAACAGCAACTGGCGGCGCTGCTGCATCAGGTATTGGCCCTTGGTGAAGGGGTTTATCATCTGCCGGGCTATGACTTGTTGCTGCGAGTGGATGCGGACAATAGCGAAGAAAAGGTCGAAGCGATTTACCGCGCGTTGGAAAAATTCCGCCTGATCTGGAACGGTTTGCCGCTCCATCCTCCGCTGGGGTTAGGGTATTGCAGCGTGCTGCCCGATTTTGAACACCTCTACCAGTTGTTGGGGGAGCTTAGCGCGTTGGCGGAAGTGTCTCTGACCAGCGGTAAGCCGGAGAATGTGCAGAGCAGCGGCAATTTGGTGCAGGATGAAGTCAAACGCAAGGTGGCGCTCTTGCATGGAGTACAACGTTCGTTGGATAACGACGGCTTTATCTTAATGGCGCAGCCGATAGTGGGCCTGCGCGGTGATCGTTATTATGAGATTCTGCTGCGTATGCGCGACGATCAGGGGAACACAGTATCGCCGAATGATTTTCTGCCGGTGGCGCATGAGTTTGGCCTGGCTTATCGGCTGGATCTGTGGGTCCTGCGCAATACGTTGAAGTTTATGGACCAGCACCGTATTGCGCTGCCCAGCGCGCGCTTTGCGGTGAACTTGTCGCCTTCTTCGCTGTGCCGTCCAATGCTCAGCCAGGATGTGCGCAACCTGTTACAGCGGTACCGAATTGAGCCATATCAACTGACGTTGGAAGTGACCGAGTCGCATCTGCTGCAGAATACGGATTACGCCGGCGCCAATCTGCAGGCGCTGCGCGAGATGGGGTGCCGCATTGCTCTGGATGACTTCGGCACCGGTTATGCCGGTTACGATCGGCTCAAGATGTTGCCGGTTGATATGCTGAAAATCGACGGCAGCTTTGTACGTGACATGCTGACCAGCGCGGTGGATTTCCAGGTGATTGCCTCTATCTGTAAAGTCGCGCGAATGAAGCGCTTGACCATTGTGGCGGAATACGTAGAAAGCATGGAGCAGTTGGTCGCGTTGAAAGGGGTGGGCGTAGACTATATGCAGGGGTATTTCGTCGGCGAACCGCAACCCTTGGTGACGTTGCTATCAGAACAGAATTGATGGTCGCCCCCGCAGTACGGGGGCGACAGACTCAGGCCGAGCGCTGCTCGTCTTGCGAACCTTCCTCTTCGCAAATCAGTTTCCAGCCCACGACGTCGTTCCAATAGGCTTGTTCACGTTCGAGATCCAGTTGCACCAGGTTGTTCAGCGCCAGATAACCGGCCGGGAAGCGCAGCGTCCAGTGGTTATCGTCGGTGCTCAGGCGCAGCGTTTCCGGCGTGGTGGTCGACTGGCGCTGGTTGTTGAGCAGGGTACTCAGACGCAACAGTTGGATCAGCGGCAGGTAATGCTTTTTCTTGAACAGGTTCAGGCGCGGCAATTCTTCCAGCTTGATACCCTTGCGATGGAAGCGTACCAGCGCCGACAGCAGCAACTGCTGCTCCTGGTTGAAGCCCGGCAGGTTGGTGTTTTGCAGAATGTAGGCCGAGTGGCGATGCATGCCGCTGTGGTTGATGCTCAACCCCACTTCGTGCAACATCGCTGCCCATTTCAGCAAGGCTTCCAACTGCGGGTTCGCCAGCTTGGTATTTTGCGCCATCCACTGCGCATACAATAGCTCAGTGGTATCCAGCACCCGTTTGGCCTGCTCGCGGTCGATATTGTAGTGATCGGCCAGGCTCTTGGCGGTGCGGCTGCGAATGTCCTGATGACGGAAACGGCCCTCCATCTCATACAGCACGCCTTCGCGCAGCGCACCGTCGGAAAGGCGCAGGTCGCGGATCGCCAACGCATCGAACACGCCGCACAGAATTGCCAACCCCGGCACAAACACCGACTGGCGGTCTTCCGACAGCCCCGGCAGGCTCATTGCGCTGAAATTTTTAAACTGCAGCACCTGTTCCGCCATCATTTCCAGTCGCTCGAGGGTGATCAGGCCATCTTTTTCGCCCATTGCCACCAGCACTTCGTGCGCGGCCTTGATGGTGCCCGACGCGCCCAGAGCATATTGCCAGCCCTGAATGCGGTACTGCCAGGCCAGCGTTTCCAGCTTCTGTGCCGCAGCCAGGCGTGCGCGTTTGAAGTTGTTTTTGCTGATTTCCCCGCCCGGGAAGAACTGTTGGGCGAAGCTGACGCAGCCCATGCGGCGGCTTTCCGCCAGCAGGGGTTCAAAATCTTCGCCGATCACCAGTTCGGTAGAACCGCCGCCGATGTCGATCACCAGCTTGCGACCTTTTTCCGGTTGGGTATGTTCCACACCCATAAAGATCAGGCGCGCCTCTTCCTGCCCGGCGATGATTTCGATCGGGTAGGGGATCACTTTGGCTGCGCGCTTGAGGAATACCTCGGCGTTCACCGCCTGGCGCAAGGTGTGGGTACCGACGATGGTGACGTTATCCGCCGGGAAGCCTTGCAGCCGTTCGGCGAACAGCGCCAGGCAGGCCAGGCCGCGTTCTATTGCCTCTTCACTGAGCACATTGTTGCTGTCCAATCCATCGGCGAGGTGGACCCGCTGTTTTAAACGCCCCAATACCTGTAAGGCGCCATTGACGACGCGGGCAATCACCATGTGGAAGCTGTTCGACCCGAGGTCGATGGCAGCGATTTCCTGCGGTTTGTTCGTTGCAGTGCTTTTTAGCGGCATAGTTGCTGGCCTACTGTCCTGGTTGTTCCAGAGCTTTTAAATACTCGTAAATGGCAACCTGAGAACGGACTTTGCGGCGGTTGCCGCGCGGCACGTACTGGTTGCTCAGTTCTTTATCGAGGTAACGCGCCTTGACCGTGTCGCTGAACAGGATTTCCAGAATATCCAGAACCCGTTGTTTCAACGTTGGATCCAGCAGCGAGACCGCGACTTCGATGCGGTAATCTATGTTACGGGTCATCCAGTCGGCAGAGGACAGATAAACCAGTTTGTCACCTTTGTTTTCGAAAACGTAAACCCGATCGTGTTCCAGATAGCGGTCGACGATGCTGATTATCTGAATATTGTCACTGATCCCCGGCAGGTTGGGAATCAAAGAACACATCCCGCGCACCAACAGGCGGATTTTTACGCCGGCGCCGGAGGCGGTATATAACCGATCTACCAGCCCTTTATCCACCAGATTGTTGATTTTCAGCATAATGCCGGCCGGAAGCCCGGCTTCGGCGTTGGCAATTTCGTTGTCGATCAACTCATACAGTTTCAGACGCGAGTTCTGCGGCGACACCATCAGGTTGTCGAAGGTGACCGGCCGGTACGGGTTTTCGATAAAGTTGAACACCCGGCGTACTTCGTTGGTGATGCGCGAATCGGCGGTCAGCAATGAATAGTCGGTGTAAATGCGCGCGGTTTTCTCGTTAAAGTTACCGGTGCCGATATGAGCATAGCGCACAATCTCGTCGCCTTCACGGCGTGAGATCAGGAACAGTTTGGCGTGAATTTTCAAGCCAGGCGCGGAGAAAATAACGTGCACCCCTGCTTCCGTCAGGCGCTTGGCCCAGTGGATATTGGCCTCTTCATCAAAGCGCGCCTGCAGCTCCACCACCACCGTGACTTTTTTGCCGTTATGGGCGGCGTGGATCATCGATTCGATGATGCGCGAGTCTTTTGCCACGCGGTAAATATTGATTTTGATCGCCAGCACGCTGGGGTCGAACGACGCCTGGCGCACCAGCTCCAGCACGTGTTCAAAGGTGTGGTACGGGTAGTAAAGCAGCACGTCGTGCTCGCGAATGGCGTCAAACCCGTTGCGGAATTTTTCGAACCAGGTATGGCGCAGGCGCGGCAGCGGTTTGTTGACCAGGTTGGCCTTGCCGACGTTCGGAAAACCGATGAAGTCTTTGAAGTTATGGTAACGGCCGCCGGCAATGACCGAATCATAGTTGGAAATACCGAGCTTGCCGCGCAGCAGTTCCACCATTTCATTGGGCATGTCGCGCTGATAAACAAAGCGCACCGGCTCTGCAGTCAGGCGCTGCTTCAGGCTGGAAGACATCAGTTCCAGCAGGCTGGATTCCATCTCGGTAACCAGATCGTATTCCGCATCGCGGGTCATTTTCATCGAATAGGCGTTGAGCGCGTCGTAATCGAAGAAGCCCTTGAAGATGTCGTCCAGGCAGTAGCGAAGAATGTTATCCAGCAGGATCATCGGCTTGCGGCGACGAGGGGCTTCCGGCGGCAGGTTGACGAAGCGCGGTACCTTGTCGGACGGGATCTCCAGCAGCGCGTAATCGATACGCGTACCGCGGATAATCTCCACCGCCAGATAGGTGTAATCGTCTTTCAGGAACTGCACCAGGTTGGTTTCATTGTTGATCAGGATCGGCGTGATGTGCTGGCGCAGATGCTGTTTAAAGTATTGCCGCAGCCAGATTTGCTGGTTTTCCGACACCTGGCGTTCGTTGATCAGGAAGATCTGGTTGCGTGCCATTTCCAGCAGCAAATCGTTATACAGGCTGTCGAATTCTTGATCGGTTTTTAATACCTTGGCCTGGATCTTTTTCAGCAGATGGCGTGAAGCGCCGCCAGAGCCCTGTTCTTCGCTGATCAGAATGCGTCGTTTGAGATCGGCAAAGCGGACCTTATAGAACTCGTCAAGGTTATTGGAGTAAATGCCCAGAAAACGCATGCGTTCAATCAGGGGATTGCTCTTATCTGCGGCTTCCTGCAACACGCGTTCATTAAAGGATAACCAGCTTAGTTCTTTTTCGATGTAGAGCTTTTCCTGACCCATTGCCACTCCAGTTCAATTTTAGAAAAGGATCCGGGACGCAGCGCCCGGATGCCGCTCTAGTGTCCTTCATCATTATTGCGAGAGATTGACAGGAAAGTCCAACATATCCATTACCTTGGGGCGAGGCATTTTAAGGCGTAAAAATATTCTCTGCGGCGTCCGGGGCGTTGAACATGTCGGAGCAATATAAAATGAAGACAATAATGCTAAATATCTCTACAGATGATCGGCTTAACCATCATTTTTCAGCAATATATAGGGTTAATAATGCTAATGAATAGCGTTAAATTCGATAATGGCGGCAGGCAACTTTGTCATGCAAACGTCACAAAACTGACATAAGATGCCCGGTTATTCTATGGCGCAAGCCTGCTTACATCAGCGACAGCGAGAGACATGGCACAAACTACGGTAAACCAACATCCCCGGGATCGCCTGCGCGCGCGCATCGACCGTAGCGTTCAGGCGGCGGTTACCGTCAGCGGGCTGCTGGTGTTGATGACGCTGATGCTGATCTTCGTTTACCTGCTGTTTGCGGTGCTGCCGCTGTTTAAACCGGCGGCAATGGGGCAGGCGAAACCGCTGACGATCAGTGCCTCTGCACCTGCGCTGGCGCTGGGTATGGATGTGCAGCAGCGGATAGGTTACCGCATCGATGCGCAAGGGCAGGGGCAGTTCTATCCTCTGACGCAGCAGAACGCCCATCCTCTGACGCAACAGACGCTGCTGGCCAAACCGACGCTGCTGACTCAGGCGGCCGGCGAACGCGATCTGTTTGCTTTGGCACAGGCCGACGGCCGGTTTATTGTCGCCAGCGCGGACTTCGCAGCAGCCGGGGCGTCGGCACCGCAGTGGTTGTTTCCGCTTGGGCAACGACCGCTGACGTTGGATAAACAGGGGCGAGCATTAACGCTGCTGACGTTGGCTGAAGCACGCCGTGGGCAGTACCTTCTGGCCGGTGTGACCGAAGATCGTCGTTTGGTGTTTGGCCGTTTCGGCAGCGACCACCCGCCGCAGCTAAGTGAGATCACGCTGGACAGTGCGGTGCAGCAGTTGGTGTTGACGCCCGACGGTCGCCAATTGTATCTGCTGGCGGGGAATCGGCTGGCGCGCTACCAAATTAACGACACGCAGCTGCAGCTAAAAGAAACGCGTACGCTTGGCGAACATTCTCCTTATCAACTGACGGCGTTGCCTGGCGGCAGCGCGTTGCTGATCGAAGCGCCTGACGGCAGCGTACGCGAATGGTTTGATGTCGAAAAAGATCGGCGCTGGCAACTGACGCCGGTGCAGCATTTCGACCACCAGTCCGAGCCGCAGGATTTGCTGGTGGCCGAACCTTATCGCCGGGTGTTCGCCACCCTGAGACCGGACGGCGGTTTCTCGCTGTTTTCCAGCATCCAGCCGCAGCCACTGTTGAACGGCAGGCTGAGCGCCGGGGTACAGCAGATGGCGTTCGCTCCACGCGGTGATGGCCTGCTGCTGGAAACGGCACAGGGCTGGCAACATTATGCGATCGACAACCCTTATCCCGACGTCACCTGGCGCTCGCTTTGGCACAAGGTGTGGTACGAGAATTACCCCGAACCGGCTTACGTCTGGCAATCCACCTCTGGCGAGGACAGCTATCAGGCCAAATTCAGCCTGATGCCGGTGATTTTTGGCACCTTCAAGGCCGCGGCCTATGCCATGCTGTTCGCCATTCCGCTGGCGCTGGCCGGGGCAGTTTATACCGCCTATTTCATGTCGGCCGGACTGCGGCGGGTGATTAAACCGGCGATTGAGGTGATGGGGGCTTTACCGACGGTGGTGATCGGGCTGGTGGCGGGCATCTGGCTGGCGCCGGTGATTGAATATTATCTGCTGGCGGTGTTGTCGCTCCCCTTGCTGTTGGCGGCGGTGGTGCTGGCGTGCGGTGCGCTGATGAACCGGTTTGCCCCGCGGCGCCTGCCGCCGGGCGTCGATCTGCTGATCCTGTTGCCGCTGATTGTACTGACCGTCTGGCTGGCGTTTAGCGTGGGGCCCTGGCTGGAAGTGAAGCTGTTCGGCGAGCCGCTGCATTTCTGGCTGGGCGATGATTATGACCAGCGCAATGCGCTGGTGGTTGGCGTGGCGATGGGCTTTGCGTTAGTGCCGATTATTTTCTCTTTGGCGGAAGACGCGTTGTTCAGCGTACCGGCAACCCTGAGCCAAGGGTCGCTGGCGTTGGGGGCGACCCAGTGGCAAACCGTGATACGCGTGGTGCTGCCTTCGGCCAGCGCCGGCATTTTCTCGGCGCTGATGATTGGCTTTGGCCGCGCGGTGGGGGAGACCATGATTGTGCTGATGGCGACCGGAAATACGCCGGTTATCGACGGCAGCCTGTTCCAGGGCCTGCGTGCCCTGGCGGCCAATATCGCCATAGAAATGCCGGAAGCGGTCGCCGGCAGCAGCCATTACCGGGTGCTGTTCCTGACTGCGCTGGTGCTGTTTATTTTCACCTTTGTCTTCAACACGCTGGCGGAGGCGATCCGACTGCGGCTGCGTGAGCGCTATACCCTGAACCAGGAGGCGCCATGAAGCGCTGGGCGAAGAGCGGTTCGCCGTGGATCTGGCTGACCGCCGGGTCGGTGGCCGTCAGCCTGTTGGCGCTGATCGGCATCATGCTGCTGCTGGCCGGACAGGGGATGCGCTATTTCTGGCCGAGCCCGGTCTATCAGTTTGAGCTCAACCAGAGTGCCGCAGGGCCGGTGACGATGATCGGCGAGCTGTATCAGCAGCAAAGCATTCCGCGTCGGCAACTGCTGGAGTCCGGTATCGCACTGCCGCCGGGGAATGCGCAAAGTTTTGAGCGCTATCTGATCAAGGTAGGCAACCGCGAGAGCGAAGGACAAGACTTCCGTACGCTACTGGCCGGTGACATTGTTCGCCAAAGCACGCCGCGCGATCTGCTGGTGCTGGAACGTAATAACAACGGCACCGCTTACGGTTATCTGGCCGGTATGCTGGAGGATGGTCAGCCGTTGACCGGCCGCAATCTTAGCCAGGCGCTGCTGCAGCGTTTGCCGCAGATTGCCGCGCTTTCGCGTCAGGCCCATGATATTCAGTTTCGCGATATGGCGCGCATTAACCAGCGGTTCGATACGCTGCGTCTGCGAGAGAAAAGCTTACAGCGGGAAGATAAGTTAGACGCCCGCGCACAGGCGTCAATCAATGCCGAGCGGCTGGAACTGCAACGTCAATATCGACTGCTTTCCGATCGTCTGGAAGGTTTGAACCGCGATCGCCACCGCGATGCGCTGTTGCTGCGTGACATGCACGGCCAGACCCATACCATTGCGCTAAGCCAGGTGCGTGATGCCTGGTACCCCAACGCGATGAATACCACGCAAAAGTTGGTGCACTGGGGCGAACAGGTGAAGAAATTCCTCAGCGACAGCCCGCGAGAGGCCAATACCGAAGGCGGCGTATTCCCGGCGATTTTCGGCACGGTGCTGATGGTGATCCTGATGTCGATCGTGGTGATGCCGTTTGGCGTGATTGCCGCCGTTTACCTGCATGAATACGCAGGCAATAATCTGCTGACGCGGCTGATTCGCATTGCCGTGGTTAATCTGGCCGGCGTACCGTCGATTGTCTATGGCGTGTTTGGTCTTGGCTTCTTCGTCTATATGATTGGCGGCACGCTCGATCAGCTGTTCTACCCGGAGTCGTTACCTAATCCGACCTTTGGCACGCCGGGCGTGCTGTGGGCGGCCTTGACGCTGGCGCTGTTGACGTTGCCGGTGGTGATTGTCGCTACCGAAGAGGGGCTGTCGCGCATTCCTGCTTCGTTGCGCCAGGGCTCGTTGGCGTTGGGCGCCAGCCGGGCGGAAACGCTGTGGCGTATTGTGTTGCCGATGGCGGCGCCGGCGATGATGACCGGCCTGATCCTGGCGGTGGCGCGCGCCGCCGGGGAGACGGCACCATTAATGCTGGTGGGGGTAGTGAAATCCGTGCCGGTGCTGCCGGTAGATGATATTTTCCCGTATCTGCATCTGGAGCGGAAGTTTATGCACCTGAGCTTCCAGATCTACGATATGGCCTTCCAGAGCCCGAGCGTGGAGGCCGCCCGGCCGCTGGTGTTCGCCACCGCCTTCCTGCTGGTGGCGATTGTCGTGGGCTTGAATCTGGCGGCGATGGGTATTCGCCATTCGCTGAGGGAGCGGTACAGAGCATGGTCGCAGTAACAACGATGTTATTCCTGGGGAGTGCCTAATGAGTTTGATGACGCCAGGCAGTTTGCCCCGGTTGGATGTCCAGCACCTTGATGATGAACATACCGCGCTGGCGGTAAACGACCTCAACCTGTTTTATGGCGAAAAACAGGTGCTGCACGATATCTCGCTGCGTATTCCCAAGCACCGGGTGACGGCGCTGATCGGCCCGTCCGGCTGCGGCAAATCCACGCTGCTGCGCTGTTTCAACCGTATGAATGATTTGGTGGACAACTGCCGGATTGAAGGCGATTTGCAACTGAACGGTCAAAGCATTGGCGGCGCGCAAATCGACGTTGCGGCGTTAAGACGGCGGGTCGGCATGGTTTTCCAACGGCCGAACCCTTTCCCGAAATCGATTTATGAAAACGTGGTTTACGGCCTGCGTCTGCAGGGCGTGCGTGACCGACGGATCCTTGATGAGGCGGTGGAGCGTTCGCTGCGTGCCGCCGCGCTGTGGCACGAGGTCAAAGACCGGCTGCGCGAGAACGCGTTTCGTCTTTCCAGCGGCCAGCAGCAAAGGTTGGTGATTGCCCGGGCGATAGCCATCGAGCCGGAAGTGCTGCTGCTGGATGAGCCGACCTCGGCGTTGGATCCGATCTCCACATTGACCATTGAAGAGCTGATTTCCGCGCTGAAGCAGCAGTACAGCGTGGTGCTGGTGACGCACAACATGCAGCAGGCGGCACGCGTCTCCGACTACACCGCCTTTATTCATCAGGGGCGGCTGGTGGAGTACAACGACACCGACGACATCTTTACTTCACCGCGCCAGCGCCGCACCGAGGATTATATTACCGGACGCTATGGTTGATGCCGCAGCTGTCTTATTCTGCCGTTGGGATAAGCCCGAATATCATGATAGTAAAAACCCGCTCTCGCGGGTTTTTTATTGTCACTTAACCAAAGGTTGATCGCTGGCGGCGGTTTTGAATTTCGCCATGTACTGCGGCTGGAAGATGCACATGCGCAGCACGGTACGGTATTCACCGTTAACGAAGAATTCGTCAATCAGCTCGCCTTCGACTTCAAAGCCCAATTTGCTGTAGATGTGGATTGCCTTCGGGTTTTCTTTATCGACGATCAGGTACAGCTTGTACAGGTTCAGTACCGAGAAACCGTAGTCCATCGCCAGCTTGGCGGCGATAGTGGCGTAGCCTTTGCCCTGATGCGTCGGGTCGATGATGATCTGGAATTCCGCGCGGCGGTGGATATGGTCGATCTCCACCAGTTCCACCAGCCCGACCTTGGCACCCTGGTGTTCGATGATAAAGCGGCGTTCGCTCTGGTCGTGGATATGTTTGTCGTAGAGATCGGAAAGTTCTACGAAGGCTTCATAGGGTTCTTCAAACCAGTAGCGCATCACGCTGGCGTTGTTGTCCATCTGATGGACAAACGTCAAATCATCCCGTTCCAGTGGGCGTAGCCTGACGTTGGTAGTGCTGGACATGGGGGTTCCTCAATGTCGTTATAGATAGGGGCGGTTGCCACTGTGGGCAAGTATAACGTCGGCGATGGGTTGCGGCGAAAAAAAAACGGCGCCGTGAGCGGCACCGTTTAGAAGGGGTTAAGATTGGCTTTTTAGTCTGCCGCATGCCCTTGTTCGGGCAGGCGCTCGCCATCCAGCCAGGCGGCGTTATCGCGCATCGCCAGGCGGCCTTCGACAAACCAGTTCACCACCAGCGGGTAAAGGGTATGTTCCTGAGACTGTACCCGTTCAACCACCTCGTCTTCCTCGTCACCGGGGAAGATTGGCACCTTGGCCTGCAGGATCACCGGGCCGCCGTCGAGCTGTTCGGTCACGAAGTGCACCGAAGTGCCGTGTTCGCTGTCGCCGTTGTCGATGGCCTGACGGTGAGTATGCAGCCCAGGGTATTTGGGCAGCAGGGAAGGGTGGATATTCAGCATGCGTCCGGCATAGCGCTGCACGAACTGCGGGCTGAGAATGCGCATGTAACCGGCCAGCACCACCAGATCCGGTTGGTATTGGTCGATGGCATCCGCCAGGGCGACGTCAAACGCGGCCCGGTCGGCAAAGGCCTTGGCGTCCAGTGCCTGAGCGGCAATACCTGCCGCTTCTGCACGTTGCAAACCGTAAGCCTGCGCCCTGTTGCTGAACACCGCCACAATCTCGCCGGCAATTCTGCCCTGCTGGCAGGCGTCAATCAGCGCCTGGAGATTACTCCCCTGGCCGGAGACCAACACCACGATCTTTTTCATCCGTTGATGACCACTTGTTGTTCGTCAGAAGAAGCGGTCAGTTTACCGATCTTCCACGCTTTTTCACCGGCTGCGGTCAACAATGCGATGGCGGATTCCACGGCTTCTTCCGGCAGCGCGATCACCATGCCCACGCCACAGTTAAAGGTGCGGTACATTTCGTGACGGCTGACGTTGCCGTTTTGCTGCAGCCAGTTGAAGACGGCCGGCCATTGCCAGCTGGATTCTTCGATAACGGCCTGCATGCCTTCCGGCAGCACGCGCGGGATGTTTTCCCAGAAGCCGCCACCGGTCAGGTGGGCGATAGCGTGCACGTCGATTTTCTCGATCAGCTCCAGCACCGATTTCACGTAAATTTTGGTCGGCGCCAGCAGGTGGTCCGCCAGCGGTTTGCCTTCCAAAACGGTAGTGGTCGGGTCGGTGTTGCTGACTTCCAGAATTTTGCGTACCAGCGAGTAGCCGTTGGAGTGCGGGCCGGAAGCGCCCAGGGCGATCAGTGCGTCGCCGGACTGCACTTTGCTGCCGTCGATAATCTCGGACTTTTCGACCACGCCGACGCAAAAGCCGGCCACGTCGTAGTCTTCGCCATGGTACATGCCCGGCATTTCAGCGGTTTCACCGCCCACCAGAGCACAGCCAGACTGCTTACAGCCTTCGGCGATGCCGGTGATCACGCTGGCCGCGGTGTCCACGTCCAGTTTGCCGGTGGCAAAGTAATCTAGGAAGAACAGCGGCTCAGCGCCCTGAACCACCAGGTCGTTCACACACATTGCGACCAAATCGATGCCGATGGTGTCGTGTCGTTTCAGGTCCATCGCCAGACGCAGCTTGGTGCCTACGCCGTCGGTACCGGAAACCAGTATCGGCTCGCGGTATTTCTGCGGCAACGCACACAGGGCGCCAAAACCGCCCAGACCACCCATCACTTCCGGGCGGCGGGTCTGTTTTACTACACCTTTGATGCGGTCTACCAATGCATTGCCAGCATCGATATCGACACCTGCGTCTTTATAGCTGAGAGAGGTTTTGTCGGTCACTGCGCGATCCCCACGACGGTTTGCGGTTTGAATACTGTGCTTCCGGCATTGATTCCGGAATAAGGCGCGGCAATTCTAACAGCGCAGGCAAACGTTTGCGAGTGGCTTGTGAACCAGCTCCGCTTTTTCGTCATCTATACTGTTATTCAAACTTTTGTTGATCCCGATCGGGCTATTGTGGGTGGCGCAGTCGGCAAAAGGAGGTATAATCCGGCGATTTTTTTGGCCGTAAACCACCTTAATAGGAGAAAAATGATGAAGATCGTTGAGGTGAAACACCCGCTGGTGAAACACAAGCTTGGCCTGATGCGTGAAAATGATATCAGCACCAAACGCTTCCGTGAGCTGGCCTCAGAAGTGGGTAGTTTGCTGACCTATGAAGCGACCGCCGATCTGGAAACAGAGAAAGTCACCATCGATGGCTGGTGCGGCCCGGTTGAAATAGACCAGATTAAAGGGAAAAAAATTACCGTTGTGCCTATTCTGCGTGCCGGTCTGGGCATGATGGAAGGGGTACTGGAAAACGTACCGAGCGCACGTATCAGCGTGGTTGGCGTTTACCGTGACGAAGAAACTCTGGAGCCGGTGCCGTATTTCCAAAAGCTGGTGTCCAACATCGAAGAGCGTTTGGCACTGGTTGTCGACCCTATGCTGGCTACCGGCGGCTCGATGATCGCCACTATCGATCTGCTGAAGAAAGCCGGCTGCAACAGCATCAAGGTGCTGGTGCTGGTTGCCGCGCCGGAAGGGATCGCCGCGCTGGAGAAAGCGCACCCGGACGTCGAGCTGTACACGGCCTCTATCGATCAATGCCTGAACGAGAAGGGCTACATCGTACCGGGCCTGGGTGATGCGGGCGACAAGATATTTGGTACCAAATAAACAAAAATAAAGCCGACTGATGAGTCGGCTTTTTAATGCTCGTCGTCTTTCAAGCTACAGCGTTGTTGTCTGCGGGCGCTAACCCCAGTCACTTATTATAAATAAGCTCCAGGGGATTAACGCCCTTGCCGCCTAGCTGTAACTTGAAATCCATTGAGCATATATCATTAGGCTTACACAACTGATAACGACCCAGAGGAAAAACATCCATGACCCGTCGCGTGATAGGCGTAAGCGAACGCCCGCCGCTACTCCAGACTATTCCGCTCAGCTTCCAACACCTGTTTGCCATGTTTGGCGCGACCGTGCTGGTGCCTATTTTGTTCAAGATTAACCCGGCGACGGTGCTGCTGTTTAACGGCGTCGGAACCTTGCTGTACCTGTTTATCTGCAAGGGCAAGATCCCGGCCTATCTCGGCTCCAGCTTTGCGTTTATTTCCCCGGTGCTGCTGCTGTTGCCGTTGGGTTATGAAGTGGCGTTGGGCGGTTTTATCATGTGCGGGGTGCTGTTTTGCCTGGTCGCGTTGCTGGTAAAAAAAGCCGGTACCGGCTGGCTGGACGTCATTTTCCCTCCGGCGGCGATGGGGGCGATTGTGGCGGTCATCGGCCTGGAATTGGCCGGTGTGGCGGCGAACATGGCGGGCTTGTTGCCGGCTGACGGCGTCAGCGCAGACACCACTACTATCACTATCTCGCTGGTGACGCTGGGCGTGACCATCCTGGGTTCCGTGCTGTTCCGTGGTTTTCTGGCGATTATCCCGATCCTGATCGGTGTGCTGGTAGGGTATGCGCTGTCGTTCTTTATGGGTGTGGTGGATCTGACCCCGATCCGCGAGGCGCACTGGTTCGCGCTGCCGACGTTCTACACCCCGCGTTTTGAATGGTTCGCCATCTTCACCATCCTGCCGGCGGCGCTGGTGGTGATCGCCGAGCACGTCGGCCACTTGGTGGTGACTGCGAATATCGTCAAAAAAGACCTGCTCCGTGACCCTGGCCTGCACCGTTCAATGTTCGCTAATGGCATATCGACAGTGATTTCAGGCTTCTTCGGTTCCACACCAAACACCACCTACGGTGAGAATATCGGCGTGATGGCTATCACCAAGGTATACAGCACCTGGGTGATCGGCGGCGCGGCGGTTCTGGCCATTCTGCTGTCCTGCGTCGGTAAACTGGCGGCGGCTATCCAGGCGGTACCGGTGCCGGTGATGGGCGGGGTCTCTTTGCTGCTGTATGGGGTGATCGGCGCGTCAGGTATTCGTGTGCTGATTGAATCCAAAGTGGATTACAACAAGGCGCAAAACCTGATCCTGACCTCGGTGATCCTGATTATCGGCGTCAGCGGGGCCAAGGTGCACATCGGTGCTGCCGAATTGAAAGGCATGGCGCTGGCGACCATCGTCGGCATCGGCCTCAGCCTGCTGTTTAAGGTCATCAGCCTGTACCGCAAGGAAGAGGAAGTGATCGAAGCGCCGGACGAGTCGGCCGAACAGAAGTAGTAAGGAAAACGGGCAGCCAATAGGCTGCCCGTCAGATTATTGACAAAGGGGATAAAAGCGTGGTTTTTCCCCCTTTGTGTTATCAGCCGAAAATCAATGAATTGATTTTCCTGATTTATTTTCAAAACCTTTAGCGCCTGCCGCCAAACATTATATGTTTGTCAGCCGTCTCACGGGCAGCCAATGGGCTGCCCGTTTTGTTGATGCGCAATAAATTAACTGCGGATTTTACGGTATACAAACAGCACCACGATGGCACCAATCACCGCCACCACGAAGCTGCCGAAGTTGAAACCGTCAACTCTGCCGTAGCCAAAGAAGGTACTGATATAGCCCCCAACCACGGCACCGACGATACCCAGGACAACGGTCAGAATAAAACCGCCGCCGTCTTTGCCTGGCATAATCCACTTGGCTAAAATACCGGCGATCAGACCGAAGATAATCCAGGAAATAATCCCCATTTACTGCTCCTTTCTTTATTGCTAAGTATTATTGTTGTGCGGCCGGCGGGGTATTTTCTTTCCCTGCTGCGTCGGCATCACTTTTTAATTCTTCCGCTTTATTTTCTGCGCTGTTTTTAATCGCTTCGGTTTTCGCTTTAGCTTGCTCGGTCAAATCATTGGCACCATTAATGGCATCGTTCTTAATGGTTTTAGCCTGATCGACCAACTGCTGGCTTTGCTTGCTGGCATCCTCTTTGATGGCGTCAGCCTTAGCTTTCGCATCATTGGTGATGGCATCAGCCTGCTTGGCGGCATCGTCTTTGATTGCCGAAGCCTTGTCTTTCAATTGGTCGGCCTGAGTGGTGGCCTCTTTCTTGATGTCCTTGGCCACTGCGGCGGCTTTATCGGTCAGATCGTCCGCTTTTTTCTGTGCGGCATCTTTCATTTGCTCAGCGCTGTCTTTGGCTTTTTCAAGATTGGCGTCGACTTTGGATGAGTCATCACAGCCGGCAAGCAATAGCCCAATGATTGAGGCCAAAAGCACTTTATTCCATACTTTCATTGTCTATATCCTTGTAGAAACCTTGTTTAAGGAGATTGCGTTTCGCCCCTCTATACTAGGATAACTCTTGGATAAAATACAAATTTCACCGGTGAAAGTCGTTGGCAATTTAATCTTGCTGCTGAGCGTTGTTCACTATTACGCCATAAAATCCTGCCGGTTCAACAGAGCCCGTTTTCTGTGGTAGACTTACCGCGTTTTCCTGCCAGTTTTGGTTGAGGTGCTTTTCTGAATACGCCGGCACAGCTTTCACTGCCACTTTATCTTCCCGATGATGAGACTTTCGCCAGTTTTTATCCGGGGGAGAACCCATCCCTATTGAGCGCGATCCAGTCCGCCGTTCGTCAGGAACATGGCAGCTATATCTATTTCTGGTCACGCGAGGGCGGTGGGCGCAGTCATCTGTTGCATGCGGCCTGTGCGGAGCTTTCGCAGCGCGGTGAAGCCGTGGGCTATGTGCCGCTGGATAAGCGAGCCTATTTCGTGCCGGAAGTCTTGGACGGGATGGAGCAGCTGGCGCTGGTGTGCATCGACAATATCGAATGCATTGCCGGTGACGAAGAGTGGGAAATGGCGATCTTTAATCTCTACAACCGCATTCTGGAAACCGGCCGCACGCGCCTGTTCATTACCGGCGATCGTCCGCCACGTCAATTGAACCTTCATTTACCCGACCTCGCTTCTCGCCTGGACTGGGGGCAAATCTACAAGTTACAGCCGCTGTCAGATGAAGAAAAACTGCTGGCCCTGCAACTGCGCGGCAAACTGCGCGGCTTTGAGCTGCCGGAAGACGTCGGCCGCTTCCTGTTGAAGCGCTTGGATCGCGAAATGCGCACCTTATTTATGACCCTGGATCAACTCGATCACGCCTCGATCACCGCCCAACGCAAGCTGACCATCCCGTTTGTGAAAGAGATCCTCGGGTTATAATTCTGGCTCGCCAGGCTCAATTCTCGCCGTGCTCCAGCAGGGTTACGTAGCTATCGATCTGGCTGCGTTGATTGTTGGCCCGGAGCTGCAACGCTAAATTGATATTTTCCAGATACTGCGCATTCTCGGCCAGTGCCTGGCCAATTTTCCCCTTGCTTGCCAACCAGGCCGCAACGCTATGCCAACGCCACAAAGGGGATGACCCCTTAAGCCTTTGAATGGGAGAAGGGAAGTCTCCAGAGCCGCGAGTACCGTCCTTTAGCATCGCGATAGCTTGCCGAGACATGCCGGTGAGTGCTGCGATATCACTTAATCCTACCAGATGAGAGTCGACTGCCATTACCTGCGCGCCCAGACCGGCGGATTCGATATTTTTGATGGCCCCAAGAATGGCGTTGGCGAAGCTATCGCTTTCTCTATCGAACTCCACGTAAACCGCTTTGCCATAGAAACAAATCAACCCGTCATCGCAACCACTGGCGTAGAGAGCATCTTCCAAACCCGGAGTTTGCGACGTCACACCGGAGAGTGTTAACGAGAAATTATAGAGCGCCATGATGGACCTCCTTTATCCTTTCTGGGAAAGAGCCAGACATTCATCGACTTTACGGCGTATCTGTTTGGCATGTTGTTCTGGGTTCTTCGGCGTAGACCAGATACTCATCATATGCTCCCTGTGCTGAGGAAGAGCGCACTGGAGGCGGCCGAACGCATGTCCATTACTGGCGCGAAATAACCAACCCTGCGAAATGGCATAGGCTAACGCAGCCTGAATATGTTTATTAGGATGGTTTTTCATCACCTGCCTGCCGTCTTTATTGAGGATATTTTAGCTGTTGACATATGTCAACGCTGGCTGTGCATTAATACAACACACCGGGAGGATAATATCAGTCAGGACTCAGGGGGATGATGAAAAGTATTTATATAACAATCAATTAAAAATAGCCCAGGTAAGGGCTATTATCATAATGTTGCTCAATAAAGTGCCGGGAGACTTACAAAATCTCCAGCACCTGTTCCGGTGGCCGACCGATGCGTGCCTGGGTGCCTTTGACCACGATGGGACGCTCAATCAGCTTTGGATTGTCTACCATCGCCTGCAACAGTTGGGCTTCGCTCAGGCTTTCATCCGCCAGCTTCAATGCCTTGTACAGATCTTCTTTTTTGCGCATTAACTCGCGTGCGGAACTGAAACCCAGTTCTTTCAGCAGTTTCTTCAGTTGGTCTACCGACGGTGGCGTTTCCAGATACAGCACCACGTCGGGCGTCACGCCATGCTGTTCCAACAGCGCCAGGGTTTCACGGCTCTTGGAGCAGCGTGGGTTGTGGTAAATAGTGACGTTTTTCATTTAACTTCATCCTTTATGAAAATCAGCTGCGCTGGTACTGGCGGAAACGCTGTTGCAACTGGCGCAGTTGGTCGATGCGAGCATCATAACGCGCCTGTTTCAGACTGCCGAGTTTTTGCAGTGAACTGGCATTGCTGAGCAACCCAATAGCCTGATCGAGACGGCCGGTCAGGGCCAGGCTTTCGGCACGGGCGGAAAGCTCTTCATCGCGTAGCCCCTGTGCGGCGCTGGCCTGCGCCAGCAGATCCCAGGCGTTGGGATCGTCCGGATGGGCGAAGGTGTAACGGTTGAGAATTTTTGACGCCTGCGCCGGTTGGTTACCTTCCACGTAGGCGTTGGCCAGGTTGAGTTGCAGCACCGGGTTGTTGCTTTGAGCGGCATTGGCGGCCTGCAGACGGGCAATCGCCTGCGGAGCACGTTTCTGACCGAGGTCGATATCGGTCATTAGATCGATCAGCCAGACGTTTTTCGGATCTTGCGTCAGCAGTGGCTGAATGATGTTACGGGCATCGTCATACTTTTTGGCCTCGTAGAACAAAATGGCGCGGCCATATTTGGCTGCCGTCTGCTCGCGTACGTTACCTTTGCTGTAAGTATCGAGCAGCTCTTCACGCAGGCCGTACCCCTCTGAGCTGTACATACCAAGCGAACGCACCTTGGCCATCAGATAATCCTGCGTCGATTGCACCAGGTGCTTGGGCATCTGGTTGGCGCGGTTGCGCGCATCGGACAGGCGGCTGTCGGGCAGGGGGTGGGTCAACAGCATTTCCGGCGGTTTGGAGGCGTAGCGTGACTGATCGGACAGCTTTTGCAAAAAGTCGGGCATGGCTTCAGGATCGAACCCGGCGCGTTGCAGCACCTGAATGCCAATACGATCGGCTTCCTGTTCGTTCGATTGGGTAAAGCTGATCATGCCTTGCTGGGTGCCGGCCAGAGTGCCGCTCAACGCCGCCATCCCCATGGTCGGGTTGGCCATTGCCAGCAGGATGGAGCCAAGGGCACCTACCCAGGTCAGCGGGGCGTTGCGTTGCTGGTCTTCCATCGCACGCGCCAGGTGGCGTTGAGTCACGTGCGAGATTTCGTGCGCCAATACCGAGGCGAGTTGGCTTTCGTTGTCGGTTTCGCGGAACAGGGCTGAGTGCAACACCACGTTACCGCCAAAGAAGGCGAAGGCGTTGATCTCGTCGTTGCGCACCAGATAAAAATGAAACGGCGTGCGTACCGAATAGGCGCTCGCCACCAACCGGTTACCCAATTGGTTAATATATTGTGTGAGTAGGGGATCGTTGATCAGGGGCGCGCTGGCGCGAAGCTGACGCACGTAGAAATCACCCATCGCCATTTCCTGGCCAATACTCAGGGTGCCACCCGCAGAGGTGCCCATATCCGGCAGTTGATCCTGGGTTTCCGCCTGCACCGGCGCCAGCGCCGTGGCGTTGAGTGTGCCGAGCAACAGTACTGCAATCGCTGTTTTGGTCAACCGGGTGGTCATAGTCAGGCCTTTCCCTTAAATAGTCATCTCTAAGACGTCAGCATCACACAAGAGTTCTTCTTCCTTGCCGGACTCGCCAAAACAATCAGTGCGAAAGCGTGTTGGCTCACAAAAATGCACGCATTGCGGCGCCCTGTCGGCAGATAACATCATAGTCAGCCGAAGACGACAAGGAAACTTGTGTTCGGCAATAATCAGACAGAATTGTTTGATTTTTCATTTCTGAATCTTCGCTTGATGATCAACGTCCTTGGGCCTCGTCGATACCGCTTTTTCGCCACTCACAAAAAAACAAAGACAAAGTTTGTCCGTGCTTTAATTGACAGAATAAACGTGGACTAATATAGTCTGCGTTATTGAATTCAAGAGTGCAGCGCAAACCCAATATGGCTTACATCACTACCAGCGTTGAATACGGCATCCACTGCTTGCTTTGGTTGGTCGGCGAGGATCAACGCGCGTTAAGCAGTCGCGATCTCGCGGAACTGCAGGGAATTTCACCCAGTTTCCTGGCCAAGATTTTCCCCAAGCTGGAGAAGGCGGGGATCGTCGCTGCCAGTGAAGGCGTGCGCGGTGGGTATCGGTTGGCCCGTCCGGCAGAGGAGATCACTTTCCTGGAGATTATCGATGCCATTGAAGGACACAAGCCGTTGTTCGATTGTCAGGAAGTCCGCGGTCGCTGCGCGGTATTCGATGATAACCCGCCTGACTGGGCCATATCAGGCAAGTGTGCGATCCATGCGGTGATGCTGCAGGCCGAAAAGGCCATGCGCGATGCGCTGGCGCTACAAACACTGGGCACTGTCGCCTCTCGTTTTGGGCGCAAGGCGCCGGAAGGGTTCTTTGGCGAGGTCAATATCTGGCTTGATGAACGCCTGAGCGAGCGTACGACTCGCAGCGGCAAGCCCCCTCGCGCCAAACCGCAATAACGCCCCCGTCATTTTTCTGATGCTTTTTACCCGCCTGTGTGCCACAGGCGGTCACCCTTCTGCACCCTTTTTCAGGGGGCAGCGGTAAAACTCGCCTGAAAAATACGTCAGGCGCTCGACAACAGGTATTTGAAGGAGTCATTCCATGACGCAGAAAATAGTGATCGCCGGTTCTGGTTTTGCCGGGTTTTGGGCCGCTGTCTCCGCCATGCGAGCCGTAGCGCTTGCCGGTAAGGAACAGAGCGTTGAGGTGACGATGGTTTCGCCGACCCCGAACGTCACCATCCGCCCTAGATTGTACGAAGCCGTACTGGAAAATATGAGCCCGGACATTTCGGCACAGCTCGCTGCGATTGGCGTTCGTCATTTGGCCGGTCTGGTTGAGCAGATAGACGGTGAAAACAAGACGCTGGTGGTGGAGAGCGTCGAAGGGAAAAAACTTCAGTTGGCGTATGACCGGCTGGTACTGGCAACCGGCAGCAAACTGTTCGTGCCTGCGGTCGCCGGTTTTGCCGAGCATGGTTTTAATGTCGATACGCTGCAAAGCGCGCAACGGCTGGATGCCCATTTAAAAGCGTTGGCGACTCAACCTGAGACCCCGGCACGCAATACCGTGGTGGTGGTCGGTGGTGGGCTTACCGGGCTGGAAAGCGCTGCTGAAATGCCGATGCGCTTACGTGCCATTTTGGGCAACCAGGCTGATATTCGCGTGGTGATTGTCGATACGGCGGCCGAGGTTGGCGCCGGCATGGGGGCTGAACCTGCCGTGGTGATCCGCCAGGCACTGGAAGAATGTGGCGTTGAGTCTCGAGCCGGGGTTCGCGTTACGGCTATTGACGCAGGCAGTGTGACCTTGTCTAGCGGTGAGCGCATCGCCACCGATACGGTGATTCTGGCCGCCGGGGTACGGGCGCATCCATTAGTTGAGCAAATCCCGGGTGAGCGCGACAGTGCCGGACGTATTGTCGGTGATGCCTTCCTGCACGCGCCTGCGGCGGACGGCGTGTTTGTTAGCGGGGACACGGTCAAGGCAGCGACCGACGAGCTGGGCAATCACAACCTGATGACATGCCAGCATGCGATGAGTCTGGGCCGTGTAGCGGGCCATAATGCCGCAGCGGAACTGGTAGGTTTGCCGCTGCACCCTTACAGCCAGCCAAAGTATGTGACCTGTCTTGATCTTGGAGCCTGGGGCGCGCTCTACACCGAAGGTTGGGATCGTCAGGTGCGCTTTACGCGTGAAGAGGGCAAAAAGATCAAACAGGAAATCAATACGCAGTGGATTTATCCACCGGCAGCGGATCGGCAGGCGTTGTTCGCCGTTGCCAATCCCGACTACGTGATTGTGCCCTGAATACCCTATGGGAGCGGAGACGCTCCCATTTTTTTCACCAGAACGGCAGCCCAGAGCGCGGTAATGACCCTGGTAACGCCCGTAAAAGCAAGGTAACCGGCGCTACTTATCGCTCCAGCCACTCAATCGCCAATTCGCGCGCTTCATCCAAATTGACATCACGACCTTCGCGGGTGATCGCCGTTTTAAGCTCATTGATCACGTCCGCTTTTTGCGTTTCATGCTCTTCATTGGCCAACGCCAGAAAGGCATCGCCTACCACCGTGCATATGCCGATGTACAAGGCCTTTGAGTCCTCGAAACCACTGTTCATAACTGTATCCTTCTGGATTTGATTGGGATCTACAACGGCAGAAAGGGCCGGTCCTGCACCACGCTTTTCATCACCAGCGTGGAGGTCAGGCGTTGAACGCCAGGCAGGGCGGAAAGCTGTTCGTCGTAAAGCCGCTGAAAAGCCGGTAAATCGCGGGCGATGACATGCAACAGGTAGTCGGGATCGCCGAACAATCGCTGCGCCTGGATAACCTGGGGAATATCCACCATGGCGTTTTCGAAGGCTTCAACAGCCTGGCGATCCCCTTCCCGCATGGTGACGAAAACCAGCGCGGAAAAGTTAAAGCCCAGACTGCCGGGATCGAGGTGAGCACGATAGCCTCTGATCACGCCAGATTGTTCCAACGCTCGCACCCTGCGGTGGCAGGGGGAAACGCTCAGCCCAATTCGGTCAGCCAGGTCGGTAACAGAAAGACGCCCATCAAACTGAAGTTCAGCAAGGATTTTGCGGTCAATCTTGTCCATTTGGAAAAATTTCCCTCAATTTGCGATTTATAAGCAAATAATTGAAACCACATTCTAACAACTTGGGGATATTCTTTTCAATAATTGAACAACTTTGGACATAAATGGCTTTTGGCCTGTTAACGCTGTCCAGCGGAGGAACGCGAAGTGATGAAATGGATAAGCCAGACTGCCGGGTGTCGGTGGCGGGGGCGATATTTATGACGCTCGCCATTTTTGCGGCTTTCTGGGCCGTTTCGATTCTGTTCGTTATCACGCCGGGGTTGGACTGGGCGTACATCATCTCGGCCGGTATCCGTGGGCGGGTGGTGGTGCCTGCAGTAGTAGGGTTGCTGTGTGGGCACCTTATCGCTATAGCGATCGTGGCGGCAGGCGTGGGCGCTTTGGTGACAGGCAATCCTATGGCCCTCACGGCGCTCACCCTGCTGGGGGCCGGCTACCTGTTGTGGATTGGCATCAACATGCTGCGCCATCCCCCGACGCCGAGCGCCAGCGATGCGCAGGCGTCCGGCTCCTGGTTGCGTTGGGCCGGCAAGGGCATTTGCGTCAGTGGCCTGAACCCCAAGGTATTCCTGCTATTTTTGGCTTTACTGCCTCAGTTCACCGATGCAGGTGCCAGTTGGTCGATCCCGAACCAAATTCTCGCGCTTGGCTTGTTGCATCTGATCAGCTGCGGGGTGGTTTATTTGATCGTGGGGTATGGCTCGCAGTCGGTACTGCAGACGCGCCCGCAGGCTGCTCGGGTTGTCAGCCGTTTTTCCGGCGCGGCCATGGTGTTGATCGCCGTCGGGCTGCTTGTCGAGCAGGGGATAAAGTAATGTCTCAGGCAGTTACCTCACTAAAAAGCCCGCCGATGCGGGCTTGAAAGGGCCTGGAAACTACACCCTGACGGCAAGCAGCACGGAGGAGGCTTTGACCAGAGCGATGACACGGGCCCCGTTCTTTAACGCCATCTCCTGCAGGCTTTCATTGGTGATCACCGAGGTCAGTTTGAAACCGGCATCCGTTTTAATGTGCACGGTACTGTTCACCGCCCCTTGCTCCACTGCACTGACTTCCCCGGCGAATTGATTGCGGGCGGAGAAACGCAGCCCGCAGTCTTCCGAAGCCAAAATAACCCAGGGGGCCTTAATCAGCGCCACCGCTTCCTTACCGGCGACCAGGCCAAGCGACTGCTGGCTTTGTACCGTCACAATAGCGACTAACTTCTCGCCGCCCGGCAAAGTGATTTCCACTTCGTCATTTACGGCGCCTTTAGCGACGGCAGACACGATGCCGGATAACTGGTTACGGGCTGAAACTGACATAAATTCTCCTTGGTCAGACATGAGGATGAGATGGCCTTACAGCATGACCACTTCCCGCCGCGTTTGCCAATGTCGCGAGATAATTCTGTGAGCGGCGGAGGGCATTCGCAGCACGACGTTTTCCCCTGTTCAAGATGACCAATTACATTTGCTCGCCAAAAAAGTAATGAGTATGATTATTATTCTCTTTGTTATTCGCAGCTAAGGCGGTCCAGCCGCCTGCGATAAAGTGAACCCCATTCACAAGGAAACATTGAGACGTACGGTGGGGCTCATTTCTCCTGTTGAGAAAGCCAAAAATAATCCGCAAGAGCCTCCACTCAATCAGTTTATATGGCCAAGGATTTCCTGATGAAGATGAAAGTTTCTGCGCTCGCCGTGGTGATGACACTGGCGCTGAGCGGTTGCGTCGCCCCTAAGCAACACGACGCTTCTCCGATTGCCCAACCTGTCGCTGCGGCGGCTCAATCTGCCGACAACGTGGTTAGACGCGATCTGGCGGATGGCCTGTATGAGATGGCGCTGTCGCCGGCGGGCGATGCCTTGTACGTGGCCAGTTCCGAAGGCTTTAAAGATGTGCAGGGCGGGGTGGTTTATAAGCTGGATGCGAAAACGCTGAAAACGCTCGGCGCTACCCACACCGATCTGAAAAACTTCGCCATGCAGATCTCCCCGGATGGCAAAACTCTTTATGTCACTAACTCCCTGGACGGCGGCATCACCGCGATCAATACCGCCGACGGCAAAGTGAAAGGCCGCTTTCTGTTTAGCGAACGCAACGAGAAAGGGCTGCCGTATGGCGCGCGCCAAATTCTGCTGCACAAAGATACGCTGTACGTAGGTGCTGTGGCTGACCCGGCGTTGATTTGGGTGGTGGACGCCAACACGCTGAAATTAAAAGCGCGGATCAAAAACACCGGCAAATGGATGACCGGCCTGCATTACTCGGAACAAACCCAGCGTTTGTACGCCGCGAACGGCAGCGGTGAAATTCTGGTCATCAACCCGAAAAACAACCGAATCGAAAAACGCTGGAAGCCACTGGGCGAGAAGCCGGCGCTGCTGCTTAACCTGGCGGAAGACAGCGAAACCGGGCGCCTGTTTGTGACCGACAATTCCAAAGCCAAAACCACGCTGGTGCTGGATATTCATAGTGGAAAACTGCTCAAGCAGCTGGATGTCGGCGACTCTCTGGCAGTGCTGTTCAATGCCAAACGCAATGAAATCTACCTCTCGCAGCGTGAGTCCGGCAAGGTGCTGAGCCTCAATGCCACGACCTATGCCGTGAAACAGAGCTGGGCGGTAACGCCAAATCCAAACAGCCTGCAGCTTTCCCCAGACGGCCAGGTGCTGTTTGTCACCGTCAAGCAACCCTTTAATAAGGATCACTCTACTCAGGGGCCGGACAGCGTCGTTCGCATTGATTTAAATAAATAAGCTCTATCGGCCCGGTAACGGGCCATTTTGTTCCACTTCTCCTCATACATGAGTGAATTATGCACAACACCAGTTCAACATCATTTCCGCAACGCCTGACGTTATTGGCGCTGGCCATCGGTGCGGTAAGCCAGGGCGCGCTGGCCGCTCCGGCAGAAAGCAGCAAAAAAAATCAGGAAGAAACCCTGGTGGTTCAGGCCACCAAAGAGAGCGATTTTAAAGCCGGCGGCGAAGATCTGGTTCCCGCTTATCTCGATGGACAAATCGCGCATGGCGGACGTCTGGGGATGCTGGGCGAACAAAAAGCCATGGACGTACCTTTTAACGTGGTCGGCTACACCGCGAAGCTGGTGCAGGATCAACAGGCGAAAACCATTGCCGATGTCATCAGCAATGACGCAGGCGTTCAGGCGGTGCAGGGCTACGGCAACTTCGCCGAAACCTACCGCATTCGCGGCTTCCAGTTGGATGGTGAGGACATGACCATGGGCGGCCTGTCGGGCGTGGTGCCGCGTCAGGTGATGGATACCCAAATGCTGGAGCGCGTGGAGGTGTTCAAAGGCGCTAACGCCTTGCTGAACGGCGTAGCCACCAGTGGGGTGGGCGGTATGATTAACCTCGAACCCAAACGTGCGGAAGAGACGCCTACCACGCAGGTGGGCATCGATTACACCTCTGACTCTCAGGTCGGCGGCAAGCTGGATGTAGGCCGTCGCTTCGGTGACGACAACCAGTTTGGCGCGCGGGTGAACCTGGTGCACCGCGAAGGTGAAGCTGCCGTCAACGACGACAAACGCCGTACCACGCTGGCCTCGGTGGGACTGGATTACCGTGGCGATCGCTTCCGCACTTCGCTGGATTTTGGCTACCAGAAGAAGACCTTCCACGGTGGAACCATGGGGGTCAACATCAGCGGCGTCGACTTTATTCCAGCCGTGCCGGATCCGACCAAAAACTACAGCCAGAAATGGGGCTACAGCGATATCGAAAACGAATTCGGTATGGTGAAGGCGGAATACGACCTCACTCAACGCTGGAAAATTTATACCGGGTTGGGCGCGCAGCATGCTCATGAAACCGGGCTCTACAGCGCACCCAAGCTGATCAATGCCAACGGCGACGCCACGGTAGGGCGTCTGGACACCAACCGCATTATCGATGCGTTCAGCGGCATGGCCGGGGTCAGCGGCGAATTCAATACCTGGGATGTCTCGCACAAGGTGAACCTGGGTTATTCTGCGCAAATCAAACGCGACAAAACCGCCTGGCGCATGTCGGCCAACAACCCGACGACCAATATTTATGACAATCACGATGTGGCGGTGCCGGATAACGCTTACTTTGGCGGCAACTATTCCGATCCGTTAACCACCGCCCGTAATCGCACCCAGGGCTGGCTGTTCAGCGATACTTTGGGGTTCTTTAGCGATCGGGTGCTGTTTACCGCAGCGGCGCGCCATCAGAAAGTGGTGGTGCGCAACTACAGCAACGCCACCGGCTTGGAGGACACCTCGTCCCGTTATACCCAAAGCCGCTGGATGCCGACCTTTGGTCTGGTCTACAAGCCGTGGGAAGAAGTGTCGCTCTACGCCAACCACACCGAAGCTCTGCAGCCGGGGAGCAACGCGCCGAAGGAAGCCACGAACTTTGGCCAGAGCACCGGTATTGCCCGTTCCAAACAAAATGAAGTGGGGGTGAAGGTCGATTTCGAGCGCGTGGGCGGTTCGCTGGCGCTGTTTGAAATCAAGAAGCCTTCAGCCATGCTCAACAGCGAGAATTATTATGCGCTGGATGGCGAGCAACGTAACCGCGGCGTGGAACTGAACGTGTTCGGTGAGCCGATGCTCGGGTTGCGCCTTAACGGCAGCACCACCTGGCTGTCGCCTGAGCTGACCAAAACCAAAAATGGCACCAACGACGGCAAGGATGCTATCGGCGTTTCGAATTTCTATATGGTGATGGGCGCCGAGTATGACATCCAACCGGTTGAAGGCCTGACTGCGACCGCCAGGGTTCGCCATACCGGCTCGCAGTTTGCCGACGCGGCGAACACCAGGAAACTCGACAGTTACACCACGCTGGATCTCGGTGTGCGTTACCGGATGCGCATGAACGCGGATCAAAACACCATGGTTTGGCGCGTTGGCGTGGATAACGTCACCAACGAGAAGTATTGGTCCAGCGTGGAGAGCAACGGCACCTATATCTTCCAGGGGCAATCGCGCACCCTTAAAGCCTCGCTGACTTACGACTTCTGATCTTCTCAGGCCTGATGGCATAGCGGCGGTTTGACTCACCGTTAAACCGCCGCGACTTTCCCCGCGGTAAATCGATCGTTTTCTTTCCCCCGGTCTGTGCCGACAATCGCTGGATGGCAAAGGGGCGGCATGGTACAACCATACGCTGAATGCCCGGCCTTCAGCCTTTCCTCTTTTTGGCTTGGCCAGCGTAGGGTCAATAATACTTATTACAGGAACAGCAATGCCTGCCAGTCAAACCTCTAGGAGCCCTCTCTGATGCTGGAGATGTTATTACAGTGGTACCGCCGCCGCTTCACCGATCCGCAAGCCATCGCGCTGTTGGTGATCCTGCTCGCCGGGTTCCTCATTCTCTATTTTCTGCATGGTATTCTGACCCCGCTGCTGGTGGCCATCGTGCTGGCGTATCTGCTGGAGTGGCCAACCGCGCGGTTGCAGCGCATCGGCTGTTCGCGAAATTGGGCGGCAAGCATGGTGATGATCCTGTTTGCCGGTATCGCGATGCTGCTGGTCTTCGTGGTGGCGCCGACCGCCTGGCAACAGGGCATCAACCTGATGACCGATCTGCCGGGCATGCTCAACCAGTTCTATAACTTCGCCGCGACGCTGCCGAAGCGTTACCCGGCGCTGGTGGATGCCGGCATCATCGACATGATGGCAGAGAACCTGCGCGGACGCCTGTCGGGCATGGGCGAGTCGGTGGTGAAATTCTCGCTGGCGTCGCTGGTAGGCCTGCTGACGCTGGCGATTTATCTGATCCTGGTCCCGATGATGATGTTCTTCCTGTTGAAGGACAAGGAACAGATGCTCAATGCCGTGCGCCGGGTACTGCCACGCAACCGTGGGCTGGCCGGGCAGGTGTGGATCGAAATGAACCAGCAGATCACCAACTATATTCGCGGCAAGGTGCTGGAGATGGTGATCGTCGGGGTGGCGACCTATCTGGTGTTCGCGGTTCTCGATATGCGCTATTCGCTGCTGCTGGCGGTGCTGGTCGGTTTTTCGGTGCTGATCCCCTATATCGGTGCGGTTCTGGTGACCATTCCGGTGGTGGTGGTGGCGATGTTCCAATGGGGTGTTGGCGCCGATTTTTGGACGCTGATCGTCGCCTATCTGGTGGTGCAGGGGCTGGATGGCAACCTGCTGGTGCCGATTCTGTTCTCTGAGGCGGTCAACCTGCATCCGCTGGTGATCATTCTGTCGGTGATTATCTTTGGCGGGCTGTGGGGTTTTTGGGGCGTGTTCTTCGCTATCCCGCTGGCAACCTTGGTGAAGGCGGTTATTCATGCCTGGCCGGACGAACTGCGGGTAGAAACGGAACAGGAATAAGCGTGGATAACGAAGCGCAGCAGGTCGCTGCGCTTCGTGAGAATTATTGTTTCAGGTAATCCAGAACGATGTCGTGATGATTGGTGGTCTTAAAATCATCAAACACTTTTTCAACCTTGCCTTTGGCGTCGATCAGGAAGCTGATGCGGTGGATGCCGTCATAGGTTTTCCCCATGAAGGTTTTCTCACCCCAAACGCCGAACTGCTGCGCCACCTGATGATCCTCATCAGACAACAACGTGAAGTTTAACAACTCTTTCTCGGCAAAACGCGACAGTTTCTCTGGTTTATCCGTGCTGATGCCCAGAACTTCGACACCCGCTTTTTTCAAGTCATCCATGTTATCCCGCAAACCGCAGGCCTGTACGGTACAGCCCGGCGTCATCGCCTTGGGATAAAAATAAACAAGCACTCGCTGTCCCTGGAAGTCGGCCAAATTAATTTCCTCACCGTCCTGGTCAGGCAAACTAAACTTCGGCGCTGTGTCACCGGCTTTCAATGGGCTCATCACTACTCTCCATCTTTCTCATCATGCTGTGGATAGTTCACAACGCTAATACTGCCTTGTGCTTTCAATTCTGTACATAGGCGATGAAAGGCTTGTTCAATATTTGAGGCATCCTGATTGCCGGGGCTGTGCGCGGTGATCTGGATATACAGCTGCGGCGGCAGGTCGCCTTCCGCAGGCTGGGTGCGCGATACCAGCTCGGCAATGTTCATCTGGCTGGAGTCGAACAAATCGGTAAAGCGTTCGATGATGTGCGGCGAGTCTTTCACCTCAACCTGCACCCACACCGTGGCCGGCATCGGTGGCCTTTCGTGTGAGTTGGTGCGCTTCATCACAATCAGCAGCTCCAGCTCCGCGCCTTTTTGCGGCAGGGTTGATTCGATCAGGGTAATGGCGTTCCAACTGCCGGAAAGCAGCATGATGAAAGTGAACTCTTCACCCAGCATGGCCAGACGGCTATCTTCGATATTGCACCCGCAGCTGCTGACGTGGCGGGTGATGGCATTGACGATTCCGGGGCGATCGGCGCCGAGCGCGGTAATCACGAGATAGTGTTCATCTGGCTTAGGCAAAATGGAGCTTCCTGTCGTGCTCAATGGGGTTACCATGGTAAACATAAAAAAAACCGCCTGCCAAGCGCTTACAACGCCGTTGTTTGCTTGCTTTTGGATAGGCAGCAAAAGTACCATGAGTGACTTGTTTGTGGAGGGGACGGCCAATGTTTACGGGAAGTATTGTTGCACTGGTTACGCCGATGGACGACACAGGTGCTGTCGATCGCGCGAGCCTAAAAAAATTGATTGATTATCATGTAGCCAGTGGAACTGCGGCCATCGTTTCCGTAGGGACTACCGGCGAGTCCGCAACGCTTGCCCATGACGAGCACGTTGACGTGGTATTGCAGACGCTGGAACTGGCCGCAGGCCGTATTCCAGTGATCGCAGGTACCGGCGCCAACGCCACCGCCGAAGCCATTTCGCTGACCCAGCGCTTTGAAAATACCGGCGTAGTGGGTTGCCTGACGGTCACGCCTTACTACAACAAACCGACTCAGGAAGGGCTGTACCAGCACTTCAAGGCGATTGCCGAAAGCACCGCACTGCCGCAGATCCTCTATAACGTGCCTTCGCGCACCGGGTGTGACATGCTGCCGCCGGTGATTGCGCGTTTGGCAAAAATTAAGAATATTGTTGCTGTTAAAGAGGCAACAGGGAACTTAAGTCGTGTAAGTCAGATCCAAGTGCTGGTTGATGATGAAGATTTCATTTTGCTGAGCGGCGATGACGCCAGCGGTCTGGATTTCATGCAACTGGGCGGCAAAGGGGTGATTTCCGTGACGGCCAACGTGGCGGCGCGTGAAATGGCGCAGCTTTGCGCGCTGGCAGCACAGGGCGACTTTGCTGAAGCACGCCGCTTAAATCAGCGCTTGATGCCGTTGCATCAGGATTTGTTTGTAGAAGCAAACCCAATTCCGGTGAAATGGGCCTGTAAGGCATTGGGATTGATGGCAACCGATACGATGCGTCTGCCTATGACGCCGTTGACCGACGCTGCCCGTCCGGTAGTGGAACGCGCGTTGAAAAGCGCCGGTTTGCTGTAACTCTAAGGGAAATTTGATGGTTTATTCATTGCAAAAGTCGACGGTAGCAAAAGTCGTGGGTATTTCGCTGGTTATGATGCTGGCCGCCTGCACCACCGATCAGCGTTACAAACGCCAGGTGAGCGGCGATGAGTCTTACCTCGATGCGTCGGTGCTCAAGCCACTGAACGCACCAGCCGGTATGATCCTGCCGGTGCAAAGCGGTAATTATGATGTTCCGGCCACCACGCTGAAAGGCGGCGTCGGCAAGCAACTGGATATTCGTCCGCCGGTGCAGCCACTGGCGTTGCTGAGCGGTTCACGCGCGCAATATGCCGGCGACAGCGGTACGCTGCTGTTGGAAAACAACCCGCAGAACCAGAACCTGTGGTCGCGCGTTGTCAGCATGCTGCAGACGAAAAATATCGCAATCGCCTCACGTCAGGACGCCGGTCAGACGCTGACCACCGACTGGGTGAAGTGGAACCGTCTGGATGAAGACAACCAGTACGAAGGCCGCTACCAGATCAGCGTACAGCAGCAGGGTTACCAGCAGGCGCTGACGGTGAAAACCGTGGGCCTGCAGCAGCAGGGTAAAACCGAACAGATTACCGACCCGTCAGAAGTGCAGCGCTACAACGGCATGATGATGAACACCATCGTTGAAGGCCTGGACAAGCAGGACAACCTGGCAAGCAGCCAGACGGCCAACCGCTTCGGCGCGCTGGACGTGCAGAGCAGCGCTGATGACACCGGCCTGCCGATGCTGGTAGTGCGCGGCCCTTACACCGTGGTATGGGATCGCCTGCCTGCGGCGTTGGAGAAACTGGGGATGAAAGTGGGTGACCGCAGCCGTCCGCAGGGCACCGTCGCCGTCACCTACAAATCCCTGAGCGGTAGCGATTGGGATGCGTTGGGCGCCAAGGATCCTGAACTGAAAGAGGGCGATTACAAACTGCAGGTCGGGGACTTGAACAACCGCACCAGCCTGCAATTTATCGATCCTAAAGGGAAGCCATTGACCCAGTCGCAAAACGACGGCTTGGTGGCGGCCTTCCAGGCAGCATTCAGTAAAACCAGCGTTAACTGATTGAAAAGGGGCTACGGCCCCTTTTTCTTTGAACAATACGGTATCGTTTGCGTCGCAGTTTTGGCACAATATACCCATCATTTTTGAAGCTACAACCGTGTTGGCTACGTGTATTCGCCCTGTCACTTACTTGAGTAAGCTCGCGGGGAGTCCCGCACCTGCCGCCTTGCTGTAACTCCAATTATTTTGGGTATATCACGCCTGTGTGTTAAAGCATTTTTAAAACAATTCTTTATTGGAGTATGTAAGATGCAAAAGCTAGCTGAGTTGTATCGCGGAAAGGCAAAAACCGTCTACACCACCGAAAACCCTGATTTGCTGGTGTTGGAGTTCCGCAACGATACGTCAGCACTGGATGGTCAGCGCATTGAGCAGTTCGATCGCAAAGGCATGGTGAACAACAAGTTTAACCATTTCATTATGAGCAAACTGGAAGAGGCCGGCATCCCGACGCAAATGGAACGCCTGCTGTCAGACAACGAAGTGCTGGTGAAGAAGTTGGACATGGTGCCGGTCGAATGCGTGATCCGCAACCGCGCTGCCGGTTCACTGGTGAAGCGTCTGGGCATCGAAGAAGGCCTGGTACTGAACCCGCCGCTGTTCGACCTGTTCCTGAAAAACGATGCCATGCACGATCCGATGGTCAACGAATCCTACTGTGAAACCTTCGGCTGGGTGAACAAAGAGCACCTGGCGCGTATGCGCGAGCTGAGCTACAAGGCAAACGACGTGCTGAGCAAGCTGTTTGACGACGCGGGCCTGATCCTGGTCGACTTCAAGCTGGAGTTCGGCCTGTTCAACGGTGAAGTGGTGCTGGGCGATGAGTTCTCGCCGGACGGCAGCCGCCTGTGGGATAAAAACACCCTGGACAAGATGGATAAAGACCGCTTCCGCCAGAGCCTGGGTGGCTTGATCGAAGCCTATGAAGAAGTGGCCCGTCGCATCGGCGTCAAGCTCGACTAAGCGTTGTCGCGCTCTACGGGGTCATCCGGCCCCGTCAGATTTTGACAAAGGGGGATAAAGCGTGGTTTTTCCCCCTTTGTGTTATCAGCCGAAAATCAATAAATTGATTTTCCAGATTTATTTTCAAAACCTTTAGCGCCTGCCGCCAAACATTCTCTGTTTGTCAGCAGTCTCACGGAGCCGTTCGGCCCCGTTAACTTCCCGCAATATTTCTCTCTGACTGCATTTCCGGAAAAATTCTACATTTCCTCCGCTGCTCAGCACTTATAATGATAATACCCGGCATACTTGAAGCTGCATCTGTGTTGGCTGCACTCGTTCACCCGAATCACTTACATGAGTAAGTTCATCGGGATTCACTCATTTGCCGCCTTGATGCAACTCCAATTATTTTGGGTATTGCGTACAATGACAAAAACCTAATCTGGAGTTTATTTATGCGTTGGCAAGGGCGTCGGGAAAGTGACAATGTTGAGGATCGTCGCGGGCAGTCTTCAGGTCTGGGTGGCGGCGGTGGCGGCTTTCGTGTTCCTCGCGGCAAAGGCGGTATCGCCATTCTGGTGGTGGTGTTGGTGGCCGGCTATTACGGCATCGATCTCTCGCCGCTGTTGAACGGTGGGGACGTGAGCCCGCAAACTCAGCAACAAAGCGCCAGCATCAGTCCAAAAGACGATGAACTGGCTAAATTTACCTCGGTGGTGCTGGCGTCTACCGAAGATAACTGGAAAGAAGTTTTCCAGCGTATGGGCAAAACCTATCAGCCACCCAAACTGGTGATGTATCGTGGCGTAACGCGCACCAGTTGCGGTACCGGTCAGGCGGCGATGGGGCCGTTCTATTGCCCGGGTGACAAAACGGTGTATATCGACCTGTCGTTCTATCAGGATATGAAAACCAAGCTGGGTGCCGGCGGTGACTTTGCCCAGGCCTACGTAGTGGCGCACGAAGTCGGCCACCATGTGCAGAACCTGCTGGGTATCGAGCCGAAAGTGCGCCAAATGCAGCAGGGTGCCAGCCAGGCGGAAGTGAACCGCCTGTCGGTGAAAATGGAACTGCAGGCGGACTGCTTTGCCGGCGTGTGGGGCAAATACGCCGAGAAACAGCAGATGTTGGAAGAGGGCGACTTGCAGGCGGCATTGAACGCCGCGCAGGCGATCGGCGACGACCGTTTGCAGCAGCAAGGGCAGGGACGGGTGGTGCCGGACAGCTTCACCCACGGTACTTCGCAGCAGCGCTACACCTGGTTTAAACAGGGCTTCGACAGCGGCGATCCGAACACCTGCAACACCTTCGCATCCCGTTAACATGCCATGCCGGAGCCTGACTCCGGCATTTTTTTCAGGTCTGGATCCACGGTTATGTTACTGGCAATGCAACAACTTATGCAGCAGCAGGGCATCAGGCGCCTGCTGGTGATCAGTGGCGAGCCGCAATGGTGTCGCCAGCAGGCGCTACAACTGGCGAGTACCCTGCCGGGTGACTGGCCGTGGGTAGGGGAAAACCCGCCGCCGGGCCTGCAGGCCTTGGCGAGCGGTGCGGTGCGGACGCTGCTGGGGCAAGAGCGCCTGCACGCGGTGTTTGATGCGACGAAAGGGCTGGACGTTGAAGCCCTGGCCGCGCTGTCGGGCACGCTGCGAGCCGGCAGTTGGCTGCTGTTGCTGACGCCGCCGTGGCAGCAGTGGCCTCAGCAACCGGATGACGACAGCCTGCGCTGGAGCGATTGCCCACAACCGATCACCACCCCAAATTTTATTCATCATCTGCAGCGGCATCTGACGGCGGACAGCGAAGTCACCGTCTGGCGGCAGGGTGAGGCGCTGACGCTGGCGCCATTGCCGCTGCGTCCACAGTGGCAGGCACCAGACGGCCAACCCACCGCCGAGCAGCAGCGGCTGCTGGCGCAATTACTGAGCGCGGCGTCGGGCATTTGGGTTTTGACCGCCGCACGCGGTCGCGGCAAGTCAACGGTAGCGGGGATGCTGGTGGCGAACACCTCGCAGACCTGCTGGTTGGTCGGACCGAGCCGCGCCGCCACCGAAGTCGCCGCCGAATGGGCACAGGGACGTGCGCAATTCTGGGCACCGGATGCGCTGTTGGCCCATTGCCGCGAACAGGACGTCAGTGACGTAGGGTGGTTGCTGGTGGACGAAGCGGCGGCGATACCTGGCCCACTGTTGCAGCAGTTGGTGAGCTATTTCCCGCGCGTTTTGCTGACCACCACGGTGCAGGGTTATGAAGGCACCGGCCGGGGTTTTTTACTGAAATTCTGCGCCGGACTGCCCGCGTTCCAGCCATTGGGGTTAGATCAACCGATGCGTTGGGCGCAGGGCGATGCGCTGGAGCGCATTATAGATAACGCGCTGCTGTTTAACGAGCAACCCTGCTGGCCGGTAACGGATAAGCCGGTGAGCATCAGCGGGGCTGAGCAAGCCATGCTGTGCGCCGATCCGCAAAGGTTAGCGCGTTTTTACGCTTTGTTGAGCAGTGCCCATTACCGTACTTCACCACTGGACTTACGGCGGTTGATGGATGCGCCGGGCATGCACTTTGGTTTGGCTCAGGTAGACGATGAGGTTGTCGGCGCCCTGTGGCTGGTGGAAGAAGGCGGGCTGAGCGCCGAACTGGCACACGAAGTCTGGGCCGGTCGACGGCGTCCGCGTGGCAACCTGGTGGCACAATCGCTGGCGGCGCACGGGGGCCAGTGGTGGGCACCTACGCTACGTTCGCGGCGCATCACCCGCATTGCGGTGTTACCCGCACTGCGTCAACAGGGCATTGCCCGCGATCTCATTGCTCGGCAGCGCCAGCAAGCACAGGGGCTGGATTATCTCTCGGTCAGCTTTGGCTATACCGAGCCGCTGTGGCGTTTCTGGCAATCTTGCGGTTTTGAACTGGCTCGTATCGGCAGCAAGACAGAGGCCAGTAGTGGTTGTTACACCGCGATGGCGATCCTGCCGCTGAGCGAACAGGGCGAGGCGTTGCGCCATGCCGCCCATAAACACCTGGCACGTGACTGGCGCTGGTTGCAGCCGCGTATTGATCTGCAGATAGAGATCCCCGGAGACGACGGCGATACGCAGCTAGGGGAGGACGACTGGCGTGAGCTGGCAGGATTTGCCTTCGCGCATCGGCCGCTGGAGGCCAGCCTCGGGGCACTGCAACGCTTACTGTTGGCCAGTACGCTATCATTGCCCGCACTGCGGATGCATCTGCAGCAGTCGCTGGCGCCGGCAGTCTGCGTGGAACGGCTAGGGTTTAGCGGGCAGAAAGCCTTGCTGCGCCGCTGGCGACACGAGGCAGGACTGGCGCTCGAACAGCTGGATGCGCAGCACGGTCTGCGCTGGAAAGCGTGGTCCCAGTCGTTGCAATAAATTGAAGATGTTGCTCAATAAAACCCGATTTTCCTGATTTCTCAGCGGCGTATAGTAGCTGGCAGAAACCGGGGCATCTGGCGCCGGACAGGATCTTAATCACACGAGGAGTCACCGATGAAACATGAGCATTTCGTTGTCCAGAGCCCGGCAACACCGGCTGCGCAGCTGATCCTGCTGTTTCACGGTGTCGGCGATACCCCGGTGGCAATGGGGGAAATTGGCCGTTATTTCGCTAAAGAATTCCCGCAGGCGCTGGTGGTCAGCGTGGGTGGCCCCTCTGCTTTTGGTAACGGCAGCGGCCGCCAGTGGTTTTCAGTGCAGGACGTCACCGAAGAAAATCGCGTTGAGCGCATTGCTGAAGTGATGCCACTGTTTATTGAAACCGTGCGTTACTGGCAGCAACACAGCGGCGTGAATGACGCCGGCACGGCGTTGGTGGGCTTCTCTCAGGGGTCTATCATGGCGCTGGAAGCTCTGAAGGCGGAGCCTAAATTGGCCGGCCGCGTGGTGGCTTTCAGCGGGCGCTTTGCCAGTCTGCCCGACCAGGCGTTCGGTGACAGCGTGGTGCATTTGATCCACGGTGAGCAGGATGCGGTGATTTCAGTGCAACATGCCCAGGCGGCGGCGGAAAGGCTGCAGGCCAACGGCGTCGATTTTACGCTGGACGTGGAAGAGGGCGTGGGGCATGCCATCAATCAGGACATGATGGACAGCGCGCTTGAACGGCTGCATTACTACGTGCCGCAGCGCTACTGGGAAGAGGCTATGTTCGGCAAGCGCGGCGACTTGATCGCCTTTAAATAAGCTTCAGGGCGCATAATGCGCCCTGATGTCATTTTTTCTTCGGCCAGTCGTCTTCGTCATCCCACTCGGCGTTGTTATCGCGGTGCGGCGGCAGCTTCGGCTTATCGGCCAGATAGCCTTTCACGTCGACGCGGCGTAGTTCTTTGATCCCGCTGATGATCATCCCTACTAGAATCAGCAGGATAATCCACCAGTAGTCAGCTAACCATTCCATATTCACTCCTTTCCTTCAGCGCGTATAAAACGCGAAAATATCGCTGGCAGATGGGCTTCAAGCCATTGAGCACCGGCAATATCCTTATCTTTCCAGGCCGCCAACAGCAGCGCAGGCGTCAGCAGATGTTCGGCTTCCTGCGCCAGCGGGCGGTAGCTCAGGTGCCAGGGCTCCACCGCCACGCCGTCGCCGTCTTCGGTGAACGGACGATAAAAGCCAAATTCGCCCATGTGTTCCGTCATCCACTGATTAAGCGGGTAAAAGTAACCGCCTTGTTCGTATTCCCACGGCTCCAGCTGCAGCTTTTGCCCTTCGGGCAACAGTGCGGGGTCATAGACATCCAGGTCGCTGCCCCAGTGATGGCGGCTGGCGCCCGGCAAGGCCGACCAACGCAGGATCGCTTCGCAGCGCTCGGCGTCAGACAGCGGCGTGATGTCGATCGGTCGGCTGTCCTTATCTAATACTGGTCGCTCGCCGCAGAATTTTCCATTCCAGATCGCCTGTTGCCGTTCAAAATCGCGAAATGTGCTGGCGGGTTGCAGATTGAACCCGGCGGCATGCGCCGCTTGCTGCATGGCGAGAAACGCGGCCACTGCGGCAGGCTGCATGCGGTGGTTACCGCTTAGCGGCGCCAGATGGTCGGTCGAGCGCCCGGTCAGCATTTCTGGCGTGATCATGCGATCAATTGCTCCATGATGCGTTGATACATGCGGCTCAGCAGTTGCAGATCGGCCGCGTGTACGCATTCGTTAACCTTATGGATGGTGGCGTTTACCGGGCCCAGCTCAACCACTTGCGCCCCCATCTGGGCGATGAAGCGACCGTCAGAAGTCCCGCCGGTGGTCAGCAACTGCGGCGTCAGCTCAGAATAATGTTCGACGGCATTAACCACCGCATCCACCAATGCGCCGCGCGCAGTGAGGAACGGCTGACCAGACAGACGCCATTCGATGCTGTAGTTCAGTTGATGACGCTCGAGCAGCTCTTCCACGCGTTGTTTGATCGTCGCATCGGTCGATTCGGTGCTGAAACGGAAGTTGAACTGGACGAACATCTCACCGGGGATCACGTTGTTGCTGCCGGTACCGGCCTGCACGTTGGCGATCTGCATGCTGGTCGGCGGGAAGAATTCATTGCCGCGATCCCATTCTATCGCCACCAGCTCATTAAGCGCCGGCATGGCGCGATGTACCGGGTTATCCGCCAGGTGCGGGTAGGCGACGTGGCCCTGAATGCCGTGGATGTGCAGGTTTGCGGTGATAGAGCCACGACGGCCGTTTTTCACCACGTCACCAACGCGTTCGGTACTGGACGGCTCGCCGACCAGGCAGTAATCCAGACGCTCGTTGCGTGCCATCAGGGCTTCGACCACTTTCACCGTGCCGTGGGTTGCGCTGGCCTCTTCATCGGAGGTGATCAGGAATGCCAGGCGCCCCTGATGGTGCGGATTGGCGGCCACAAAGCGCTCGGCCGCCACTACCATGGCTGCCAACGAACCTTTCATGTCCGCCGCGCCGCGGCCATACAGCATGCCGTCGCGGATGGTCGGTTCAAACGGCGGGTTGTCCCAGCGTTTTTCGTCGCCGGTCGGCACCACGTCGGTGTGGCCGGCAAATGCCAGAGTTTGCCCCTCGCCACGCCAGGCCCAAAAATTCAGGGTATCGCCGAAAGGCATAGGCTCAACGGTGAAGCCGATGGCTTCAAGACGTTCAATCATCAACGCCTGACAGCCTTCGTCGTGCGGGCTGAGGGAAGGACGTTTGATCAGTTGTTGGGCCAGTTCGATTACCGGGCAAGTCATGCTGCCACCTCGGAAATAAATTGCTGATAGCTGTCGGTGTTGAAACCGAGCAGAGCATGCCCCTTGCCGTCGCTCAGCAGCGGGCGCTTGATGATGGCCGGCTGGGCCAGCATCAGTTCGATGGCCGCATCGGCATTATCGCAGGCGTTGCGCTGCGCTTCGTCCAGTTTGCGCCAGGTGGTGCCGCGAGTGTTCAGCAGCGGTTCCCAGCCCAAAAGTTCGACAAAACCACGCAGTTGCTGTTCGTCCAGCCCGTCGGCGCGGTAGTCGTGAAAGTGATAAGCCACGCCCTGTTCTTCCAGCCAGCGGCGTGCTTTTTTGATGGTGTCACAATTTTTGATGCCGTACATGGTCAACGTCATGGAGTAAGAACCTTCTCTGCAACCCACACCGGCGCGTGTGGCCGGTGGTAAACCGCCGGGGCGGTGAAATGAAAACCAGCGACCAGCATGCCGAAAAATGGCGGGGAGTTCCACCGTCCAATGGCCTGAAAGCCGGGGAAAAGCTGAAAAAAAACGGCGCGCATTTATTGCGGCGGATTTTGCTAATCTTAGTGCGCTATTCAGTCACCCTACATAAGAAGAAGATGAGCATGGAAAAATACCTGATTGAAGTTGCCGAAAATGCGACGGAAGAAATAGAAGCCCTGATTGAAGCCGGGCTGAATCAATATAACGACGAGGTAACCGGCACCAACGATCGTCGCCCGTTGGCGGTGGTGGTGCGAGATCCGGCCAGCGGTGAAGTGTTGGGCGGCATCAGCGGACGTTCATCGTTGGGCATGCTGTTTGTGGATCTGTTTCATTTGCCAAAATCGCTGCGCGGATCGGGGTTGGGCAGCGAACTGCTGCGCCGTTTCGAGCTGGAAGGGCGGCGCAGAGGCTGCGTTTCCGCCGTGCTGTACACCATCAGCTTCCAGGCGCCGAAGTTTTATGAATTGAACGGCTGGACGCGCTTTGGCGAGGTACCCTGTCTGCCGGCGGGCACCAGCCGCGTTTTCATGATGAAGACGCTGTAGCTTAGCGGACCGTTACTCGTCTCTGACCTGTCGCAACTTATAACCCAGGTTCTTTTTCACCATCGGCCATTCGTGGTCGATGATGGAGAAAACCACCGTATCCCGATAGCTGCCATCCGCATTTTTCTGGTGATTCCGGAGGACTCCGTCTTGCTTGGCACCCAGTCGCGCGATAGCCGCTCTGGAAGCCTGGTTGTGCCAGTGAGTGCGAAACTCAACGGCAATCACCGCCAGAGAGTCAAACAGATAACTGAGCAGCAGTAATTTGCACTCGGTGTTGACGGTGGTTTTTTGATGACTCTTGGCATACCAGGTGTAGCCAATTTCAACGCGACGGTTTTGCGCATCGGCATGACAAACACGGGTGGTACCGATGATTTTTTGCGTGGCGTTGTGCACGACGACGAACGGCAACGCTCGTCCTGCGGCCTGTTCACTCAAGGCAAAGTCGATATAATCTGAGACGGTATTTTCTGTGGGTACCGAGGTAAACCAAAGTTCCCAAAGGCGTCCGTCGGCGGCTGCCTGTACCAGGGGCTGCGCATGCTCTCTACGCAGTGGGAGCAGGCTGACATTGTCGCTTTTCAGCTCGGTTTCACCAAGCCAGCATAGGTCAGACATATTCTGCAACTTTCCTCGTTAAATTGACTGTTTAGCGGACATAGCCATTCTGCTCCAGGCGTTCCAAAGCCACGCTGTCAGCATAGACCATACCGGTGGTCAGCTCGCGGAAGCGGTATTTTTTGTAGAATGCCAGCTTGTCGGGAACCGAGTAGATAAATACTTTGCCGAGCGGCGCCAAATCCTGCATCACCCGATCCATCAGCTGTCGCCCCAGTCCCAGCCCCTGAAAGTCCGGATGGATTGCCACGTCGGCCAGATAGGCTACCGAGGTCATGTCGCTGATGGCGTGGGCGGTGGCCATCAATCGGCCATCGCGATAGCCCCAGTAGCAAAATTGGCTGTGTTGGTAAACGCGCTGCAGCACCTGCGGGTCACGCTGGCCCAGCCCTGCAGCTTCCAACAGCGCGGCCAATTGCGACCAGTCGACGCCATAGCGATTTGGATCGGTGACAATTTCCATGTTTTCCTCCTAGCCGATACGGTCCAGATCGGCAGCGTATTGGCGAATGGCGCGCTGATAACTGCTGATGTCGCTGTGTGAGGAGGTTTCCGCTAACAGCACCAACAAATCGGCCACTGCCTGTTTGGTTTCACCCAGGTTGTACAGCGTCATGGCGCGAAACAGGGTGATCTCTTTGGCCTCGGGAAATTCGGCCAACCCCTGGTCGAAGGTGGCCAGCGATTGCTGATACAGGCCAAGCGCCCGATAGGTGCTGCCCAGGCCAAGCCAGGCTTCCTGTCGCTGCGGAGCCGGTAAATTACGTGCCAGCGCAGCCTGGTAGCAGGGAATTGCCTGTTGCTCGAATCCTTGCACGTCGTACAGACAGGCTAATTGGTAGTGCAGCACGGCATCTTCCGGTTGTTGCAGCAACTGCTGCTGCGCCAGTTCGGTGGCGTCTTGATAACGGCCCAGCTCTTTCAGTTGTTCGATGGTCAGCGTAGGGGACATGACATGGCCTCAGAGAAATGGGGGTTTTTTATACCTTTGGCACGCTACTACGGAAGAATTCATCATACAAGGGATATAGCGGTTAGAAATAAATCGGCCCCGTTATCCGGGGCCGTTTAATACTGTAGGGCGATCAGAACTCGTGCTTCAGCGTCACCATAACGTTACGTGGCTCGCCATAGTTGCGGGTGCTGTAGAAATTCACCTGCGAGTAGTATTTCTCGTCGAAAACGTTGTTCAGGTTCAACTGCACCGAGGTTTGCGGCGTCAGCTTGTAACGCGCCATCGCATCGACCAGCACGTAGGACCCTTGCTCGGCTTTGCGCTCGACAAATTCACCGTTGCTGGCGCCCTGGACGTTGGCATAAACATTACTCTGCCAGCGTGCGCCACCGCCCAGCGTCAGATCGCGCAGCGCACCCGTCAACTGATAGGTGGTGAACAGAGTGATGCGAGTGCGGGGCTGCTCGGTGTTGAGATCAACCTTATCCTTGTCCTTCAAGGAGAAATGGGTGATGCCCAACTGGGCATTCCAGCCCTGCGCCAGTTCACCGCTCAGCTCGAACTCCACCCCTTTGCTGGTTGCGCCCTGACTCTCATGATAGGTCTGTTGCAGCGCGTTGATGTTTTCCGGATTTTCATCCAGTACGCCCAGATTATCCTGAGTAATGCGGAACGCCGACAGCGAAACGTTGAGACGCTCATCCAGCAGCGCGGCCTTGATGCCCACCTCTTTGTTGACCCCTTCGATCGGCGCCAGATAGTGGCCGCTGCTGTCGAGATAGTTCTGGTCCTTGAAGATGTCGGTGTAGCTGGCATAGGCAGAGACCTGATCGGTCAGCTTATACACCGCCCCCAGGAACGGAGTCACTTTGTTCGCCGTGGTGGTGGTGGTGTTTTTAAAGCTGTTGAAACGGGCACCGAGCACCAGATCCAGTTGATCCGTCACCGAGAAGTCGGCGCTGCTGTAAATCCCGATTTGCCGCGTACGGAAATCCTGCTGCGGCATTTTGTCTGACCACGCAGGTTCACCCAGGCCGCCGTTCCAGTCCTTCAGGCTGCCGCTAAACAGCTGTGTGGTACTGGCACTGCGATAGGTGCTGTAGCTGTGTTGCCAGGCGGAGGAACTGCCCACCACAAACTTGTGGGTGCGGCCCAGCAGTGAAAAGTCCCCGTTCAGCTTCAGGTCTACCGCGTGCTGATCCCGATAGCCTTCATAGCGCCCGGCGTAAGGGGTTGAAGGCTTTACCGCCCAGGTGTCCGGGTCGATCAGGCCGCCGAGGCTCATCGCCATTTTGGCATCGAAGGCCTGACGGTTGTGGGTGTAGTTGGCTACGCCTTTCCAGTCGTTAGCGAACTGGTGTTCCAGCGTGGCGAACTGGGTGCTGAGGGTGGTGTCCCAGCTTGACCAGTCTGAAGCCCCGCTGTAGTGGCGATCCCAGTTGATCTCGCTGCCGTCGCTGAACCAGCCGGTCGGCAGCGCGCCGCCCCAGGTGGAAGCTTTTGGCCGGTTTTGCTGATAGTCAGCCCCCAGACGCAGCAGGGTGGCGCTGGTCAGGTCAGCTTCCAACGTCCCGTAGACCGTCCCTTTGCGTTCTTGATGGCGATCCATGAAAGAGTGGCTGCGTTCACCGGAGGCAGCGACGCGCACCCTGACGGTACCTTCATCATTGAGCGGGGTACCGGCATCGATCGTGGTGCGATAGTGATCCCAGGAACCGGCCGAAAGCTCGGTACGGGCAAAAGGAGAAAGGCTGGAGGCTTTTTTCCTGACCAGATTGATCGCAGCGCCCGGGTTTCCGACGCCGTTCAACAATCCTGCCGCACCCCTGACGATCTCCACGTGATCGAGCGTGATCGAGTCAATTTCGGATTCCCCGCCGGAATAGCCCGAGTCAAAGAAAGTAGGGATACCATCGTATTGATAGCTGTCCACGCTGAAACCACGGTAGTTGAACGAAGAACGTTCGCTATCGTAATTGCTTTCACTGACGCCGGTAGACCAGCGCAGAATTTCCTTCAGCGAGTTGGCGTTGAGATCGTCAATCAATTGGCGCGAGATCACCGAAACCGACTGTGGCGTATCCTTAATGCTCAACGGCAACCCGGTTGCCGTGGTCATCTGTTTGGTGGTGTAGGAGCCGGTATTCTCGGTGCTGCCGTCATCGCTGAAGGGGGACGCGACCACCTCCAGGGTTTCTTCTTTTTGGCTGTGGGCGGTCTGCTCGGTGCCTGCCGCCTGCGCCATCATCACCGGGACGCACAACAGTGCGCCGCCGGAGAGGCGAATCATAAAGCTAGCCATGGAGATGCCTCACAATCCGCCAAGATCAATCTTGATCAGGTAATCCTGTTTTTTCTCCATCTCTTCCTTGGACTGCTTGATGCTGGCGAACAGCTGCTGGCCGTCGGAAGAAAGCGCCAGGCTGTTAGGCAATGCATGGGTAGTGATGCTGTTTTTCACCTGATAGCTGTTGCTGTCGACGATGCTGATGCGTTTGGCTTCACGGTGAGTGATATAGATCTCGCTGCGCAGCGGGTTAAATAGCACCGCCAGAGAATTGATTACGTCAATCTGGTGCAGGATTTTCCCGCTGTTGACGTCCACGACCAGTACGTTTGGCAGATCCGGATCGGTGATAAACGCACGACCGGTTTTGCTGTCCAGAGCGATATTGAGGAAGAAGTGTTTCTTGGTCGGTTCGACCACCACGCGTTTGAGGATCTTATGGCTGGTGGCGTCCAGCGTAATCAGTTCGCCACGGCCGTTAACGCAATAGATATGGCCGCGTTCGCTGTCCAGCGCAATGCCGGTCGGGTATTCACCCATGTTGCCCAGCGTGGCAATTTTTTCCCGCTTGGCGGTATCAATGACCCATAGCACGCCTTTTTGCGCCGTGCCGGAAACATAAAGGCGCTGATTTTTCTTATCGAGCAGCAGTTCGCGCGTCGGGACAAACTGATCGTCTTTCACGCTTTCATTGAGTTGAATAGTCGCGAGTTCTTTACCTGTCTGGGTATCGATCACCGTGACTGAGCCGTCGACGGTGTTGCCGATGTACAACAGATGGCGCTGCTCATCCAATGCGGTGGCGAAGGCGCGTCGCTTAGTGACGATATTGGCGTCGGTGGCCAGCGTGGCGGGGTTGACTCTAAAGACGATACCGCCGTTTTTTTCTTTGGCGAAGGAAGGCGTAGAGGCGGCAAACAGGGTGTTGCTGGTGCCATCAAAAGCCAGTTCATACAGGCCGTGCCCGACCGGTTTGGTTTGAAATTGACTCTCGGGAAGGTCAGCGGCCAGCGTTGAACAAGACAACAGCAGCACGGCAGACGCCAGGGCGCTGAGGGAGAAACTTTTGCCTGAAGTGGACAGGTGCATCTTCATATACATTCCTTTACATCAGTTTACGATTCGCAGATGCTAATGATATTGATTATTAATATCAATATCATTTAATTAATCATATGAAGATATGGTTGTTTGGCATTGAAATATAATGATTTATTAAATATCCCTTATAAAATCATGTTATTAAATGGCGATGTTTCCGGTATGTTTAAACTATGTAATGATTTTCATTTCGTTTTAATGTCTGAAAATATCCGCTATATTCGCCCGGCGACTGTTAAGAAGTGTAAATAAAAAATCATAACGACAGATCGTTATGGCGACGCTGGTGGTGGCATTGATGCGTACTGCGTTTTATTGCGTCAGCCGTTTTGGGAAGGCTTTGTGGGCGACAACACCCACCGGAAACAGGCTTTATTAGGAAAGGAAATGATCAATCAATCCTCCATGGGAAAGGGCTCCCGCATCGCCACGGCCATAGCGCTGGCTTTGATGTGCGCACCCCAGGTTTACGCACAGGAAGGCGGGACAGAAAAAGACAAGGATGCCTTGCAAGAGGATCAGGTCGTGGTGACCGCCTCCGGGTTCAAGCAGAACAAAAAATATGCCCCCGCCAGTATCTCCGTCATCGATAAAAAGACCTTCGAAAAGCAGAACAGCCGGGATGTCGCCGAAGCGGTGCAGGATGTTTCCGGGGTGTTCGTCAGCAACGGGGCCGGGAGCGAAGTGACCGGCGATGTGATGATCCGCGGCATGGACTCGAGTTACACCTCGTTCATGGTCAACAGCATCAAACAAAATACCGGCGAGTCGCGCCCGTATGGTCAGAATATTGGTACCGAAGCCGGTTTTTTACCGCCGCTGGCGGCCATCGACCGCATTGAAGTGATCCGTGGCCCTATGTCATCGTTATACGGTTCCGACTCCATTGGCGGTGTGGTCAACGTGATCACCAAAAAGCCGTTTGGCGTAAGGGAGTGGATTGGCTCGATTGCCGGCAACAGCTTCCTGCAACAGCATCAGGACTTCGGTAACACCCAACAAGCCAATCTGTTTTTGATGGGGCCCTTGGTGCCCGATGTACTGGGCCTCAGCCTGTCGGCGGACTACCTCGATCGCCGTGAAGATGAAAAACCTAACGCCTTCAGCAAAAACAACAAGAAGTCGCTCGACATGACGCTCGGCTTTGCCGCCAATGAAACCAACCTGTTCGATCTGAACCTGGCTAAAGGGGAGAAAAAACGCAGCCGTTCTGCCAAAGGCGGCGGTACGCCGTGGGGCTGGGACTTCGATCGCGATGCTCTGAGCCTGACTCATTCAGGTTGGTACGCGGATGACAGTGTCGCCACCACCAGTTATTTCCAGTACGAGAAAGGCGAATCGGTATATCGCTCCGTCAGCCTGGCCCCGCAGCATATCCAGACCGAAAATTATGTGCTGAATAGCCAGGCTAAACTGAGTTTGGGGGAACATAACCTGACCGTCGGTGCCAATTACAGCCGCGAAACGCTCAATGACGATTTCTACGCCGACAGTAAAAAAGCGCCAGGGATCGATCCGGTAACCAAAATTTCGCGTGATGGGTGGGCACTGTTTGCCGAAGGGCAGTGGAATATCGATGACTTTTCGCTGACAACCTCGGCGCGTATGGACAGGGACAACTACTTCGGCACCCACATCAGCCCGAAACTCTACGGCAACTGGATTTTAGACGAAGCCTGGGCGCTGAAGGGCGGGATCTCTTCCGGCTATAAAAAACCTTCGCTGCGGGAAAACTCGGATCAATTCATTACGCCGCGTGGCAGCAACCCGCCTTATCCCTATCTGTCGGTGGGCAACAGCGAGCTGAAGCCGGAAACCAGCGTGAATACCGAGCTGGGCCTGTACTGGAATAACAACCGTGATTTGTCCCTCGACGCCACGGTGTTTTATACCGACTTCAAGGACAAAATCGCAGAAGTTAACATCTGCGAGGCGAGTGAGAATCACCCTTGCGTGGTTAACGGCTATAACGCCGATTCCATTGATAAATATTTCAATATCGGCAAGGCCAATGTCTACGGTGTGGAACTCAATGCCGATTGGCAGGCGACCGACAGTTTGAACCTCAGCGCAAACTATACGTTTAACAAGAGTGAACAGAAAAACGGCATCAACAAGGGTTATGCGCTGAATGACTTCCCGAAACACATGGCCAACTTATCCGCCAAGTGGGCCGCAGCTTCGGCATTGGACGTTTGGTCCAAGGTCAATTATCGCAGCCGCAACGAGGATACCGGTAATCATACCCGCTATAGCGCTTATGCCTTGTTGGATGCCGGCGTGATTTATCGCCTTGATAAGCACACCCAAGTGATGGCCGGCGTGTATAACATCTTGGATACGGCCCCTAAACGCACCACCAATTGGGGCGCTTATCCGCAGCTTGAAGGCCGTCACTACAACCTTGGCCTGCGCGTTGATTTCTAAATCTCGCTGAGTTAAAGCTCCGGCCGCCAGCCAATGGCGGTCGGTTTAGATCTTTTATCTATCTCATTTGCTGGATTGATATCGGAAGGGAATAGCCGCAGTTCTTGCTCGATAAGATAAGTACGAAAATGTGCACTGTCCCCTGTTTTCGCGGGTGGCATCGTTCCCGAGGTGCTTCACTTGCTCAAAAAACAAGCGTAGAATTCGCTTCGTCTATTAATTGAGGTTGTGAATTATTATGGTTGATCGTGAATTGGGAAACTGGAAAGACTTCATCGATGAGATGTTAGGTAACTGACACTGCGGTAAAGTTGATAGCAAGGTTGGTTTATTGGTTGGTCATTGAAACACCTTGGGATCGAGCCTCGGGTTCGAAATAAAGCAGCATCGGTTACCCGACGCTGCTTTTTTATGTCCGTTATTCCCCTGCGTCTTCCGTTGTAGTGGCTAAATACCCGTCATACTTAAAGCTGCATCTTTGTTGGCTTTCCTCACTCACCCCAGTCACTTACTAGTGTAAGCTCCTGGGGATTCGCTGCGTTGCCGCCTCGATGCAACTCCAATTATTTAGGGTATAGGTTGCTTGCCTGGGAAACGGCGGCGTACCAGCACGAAGAATAATGGCACGAAGAAAATCGCCAGCAGGGTAGCGGAAATCATGCCGCCCATCACCCCGGTGCCCACCGCATGTTGGCTGCCGGAGCCGGCGCCGCTGCTGATGGTCATCGGAAGTACGCCGAAGATAAAGGCCAGCGAGGTCATCAAAATCGGCCGCAGGCGCATGCGCGAGGCTTCCAGCGTGGCTGACATCAGATCCTGCCCTTTTTGATTCAGCTCGTTGGCGAATTCGACGATCAGAATGGCGTTTTTCGCCGACAGCCCGATAATGGTCAGCATCCCCACCTGGAAGTAAACGTCATTTTCCAACCCACGCAGCCAGGTGGCGGCAACGGCACCAATCAGGCCGAGCGGCACCACCAGCATCACCGAGAACGGAATCGACCAGCTTTCATAAAGCGCTGCCAGGCACAGGAACACCACCAGCAGTGAAATGGCGTACAGCGCCGGCGCTTGCGAACCGGAAAGGCGTTCCTGGTAGGACATGGCGGTCCATTCCAGACCGAAGCCGGTCGGTAACTGGCTGACGATTTTCTCCATTTCCGCCATCGCGGTACCGCTACTGACGCCCTCAGCCGCTTCGCCGACAATCTCCAACGCCGAGTTGCCGTTATAGCGTTCCAGACGCGGCGAGCCGTATTCCCAATGCGAGGTGGCGAAGGCGGTGAACGGCACCATGCCGCCTGCGCTGTTACGCACGTACCATTTGTCGATATCGCCGGGCAGCATGCGGAACGGTGCGGCAGCCTGCACATACACCTTCTTCACCCGGCCGCGATCGACAAAGTCGTTGACGTAGGTGGAACCCCAGGCGGTCGACAGCGTGTTGTTGATGTCATCGATGGAGACGCCCAGCGCCTGCGCCTTGCGTTGGTCGATATCGATTTGCAACTGCGGGCTGTCATCCAGGCCATTGTGACGCACCCGTGAAAGCAGGGGATTGGCCGCAGCCAGTTGCAGCAGCTGATCGCGTGCCGCCATCAGTTTGTCGTGCCCCAGGCCTGCGTGATCTTCCAGTTCCATATCGAAACCGGATGAGTTGCCCAGGCCGGTGATGGCCGGCGGGCTGCTGGCTATCACCCGAGCCTCGTTAATCTTATTAAACTCATGAGTCGCGCGATCGATGATATCGAAAGAGCTGTTGGCACCTGAGGTGCGCAACTCCCAGTCTTTCAAACGAATAAACATACGCGCCACGTTCTGTCCGTTACCGCCCGGCCCGGCACCGATGGTGGAGAACACCGACAGCACATCTTCTTTTTCTTTGGTCAGGAAGTAATTTTCCACCTTTTCCACGACCTTGGTGGTTTGCTGCAGGGTCGATCCTGGCGGCAGCTGCACCTGAACGGTGAATACGCCACGGTCCTCCTGAGGCAGGAAGGAGGTCGGCAGCTTGATGAACAGCAACGCCATCCCGCCGAGCAGCAACACGTAAATCAGCATATAACGCAGGCTGGAATGGAGCACCCGCGCCACACCACGCTCGTAGCGGTCGGCGTTGCGGTTGAACATGCGGTTGAACCAGCCGAAGAAGCCGCGCTTGCCGTGATGGTGGCCTTTGGCAATGGGTTTGAGCAGGGTGGCGCACAGGGCAGGGGTCAGGATCATCGCCACCAGCACCGACAGCACCATGGCGGAAACGATGGTGATGGAGAACTGGCGGTAAATGGCGCCGGTAGTGCCGCCGAAGAACGCCATCGGGATAAATACCGCCGACAGCACCATGGCGATACCGACCAACGCACTCTGGATTTGCCCCATGGATTTGCGCGTAGCTTCCCGTGGCGGCAAGCCTTCTTCGCTCATCACGCGTTCGACGTTTTCCACCACCACGATGGCGTCATCCACCAGCAGCCCGATGGCCAGCACCATGGCGAACATGGTCAGGGTGTTGATACTGAATCCGCAGGCGGAAAGGATGGCAAAGGTGCCCATCAGCACCACCGGCACGGCGATGGTGGGGATCAGCGTGGCGCGGAAATTCTGCAGGAACAGGTACATCACCAGGAACACCAATACAATGGCTTCCAGCAGGGTTTTCACCACGTCTTTGATTGAGGCCTTAACGAACGGGGTGGTTTCATAGGCGACTTTCGCCTCCAGCCCGTGCGGGAAATACTGCGACAGTTCGGCAATCTTGTCTTTAACCAACTGATCGGTTTGCAGCTCGTTGGCCCCGGAGGCCAGCTTGATGTTCATGCCAGCGGCCTGCATACCGTTATAGCGGCTGAGGTAATCGTAGTTTTCGCCACCCAGTTCAATGGTGGAAACATCGCCCAGCGTCACCAGTGAGCCGTCCTGATTGACCCGCAGGGTGATTTGCTTGAATTGTTCTGGCGTTTGCAACTGCGATTGCGCGTTAATGGTGGCGTTGAGCGCCTGCTTGTCGACCGACGGCGTACCGCCAAGCTGGCCGACCGCCACCTGCGCATTCTGCGATTGGATCGCGCTGACCACGTCCTGGGTGGTGAGCTGGTAGCTGTTGAGCTTGTTGGGATCGAGCCAGATGCGCATGGCGTATTGCGAGCCGTAGACGTCCATGCTGCCCACGCCGTTGATACGGCTGAGCGGATCCTGCAGGTTGGAAACGATGTAATCGGCAATGTCCTGCTTGTCCATGCTGCCGTCGGTGGAGACGAAGGCCACCATCATCAGCGTGGTATCGCCGGATTTCGACACCGTCACGCCCTGGGTCTGCACCGCCTGCGGCAGTCGTTTGATGGCCGCCTGCAGCTGGTTTTGCACCTGCTGCATCGCCTCGTTAGGATCGGTGCCGGCCTCAAAGGTCAGCGTGACCGTAGCCCGGCCGGTATTGGTGCTCTGTGACGACATATACATCATGTTGTCCAGGCCGGTCATGTTCTGTTCGATAATTTGGGTGACGGTGTTTTCCAGCGTTTGCGCCGAGGCGCCAGGGTAGTTGGCGCTGATGCGAACGTTTGGCGGTGCGAGGTTAGGGTACTGTTCCACAGGTAACGAAAAAATCGCCAAGGCGCCGGTCAGGCAAAGAATAATTGCCAGAACCCAGGCGAAAATCGGGCGATCAATAAAAAAATTGGCCATGCAGCGCGAACCTCGTTGTGACTTGTTCTATCTTTAAGACGCATCAGAATTGCGTTTATCAGCGGCTGGGAAGGATTCCGGCGCTTATGCACTTTACTCGGGAAGTGGGAGTAAAGCGTGGAGAAAAAAAGGAGATAATGTAAATAACGGTAGGATAAACGCGCAATATTGCCATCATTGCCGTTAAAAACGTCATTAAGACAATTTTATTGCAATCAAGGACCTGACCGCTGGGGTTCCCGCGACGTCATCAGGACTCACCTTAAAGCAGGAGCAAGGCATGGAAATTAACCCGGTATTTGCCCGTCGTCTTTATCTGTGCTGGTTAATCAGCCACAGCGAACGGCCAAACGTCCCGCGGCTGATGGAATTGACCGGTTGGCCGCGTCGCACCCTGCAAGACGTGTTGAAAGCCTTGCCGGGCTTGGGAGTGGCATTGCAGTTTGTTCAACAGGGCGTGCGCAATAACGACGGTTTTTACCAGTTGGAAAGCTGGGGGCCGATCAACAAGAGCTGGGTTCACCAGCATCATCAGGCGCTGCTTGCCGCCATCGAATAAACCCTCCCCGGCGCGCCGGGGAAGCCTTATTGACTCCGGTGTTCCAGATACATCACCGTCGCGGCCACGCGTGAACGCACGTCCAGTTTGCGCAGCATGTTACGGATATGCACCTTCACCGTCTCTTCAGAAATATGCAGTTGCGCCGCCACCTGTTTATTGGACAGGCCACGCGCCACTTCCTGCAATACGTCCAGCTCGCGTTCGGTCAACTCGGCAAAGGGATTATGTTGTTCACTGCGGGATAACAGGTAGTCCGCCACCGCGTCGCTGATCACGTTTTGTCCTTCCGCCGCTGAGCGAATATGCTCCAGCAGCTGTTCAGGTTCGCTGTCTTTCAGCAGGTAGCCGTCGGCTCCCGCGTCAATCAGCGCATAAACGTCGTTGCGCGAGTCTGATACCGTCAGCACGATGATCCGCGCATCGACGCCTTCATTGCGCAGCGCCTTCAGCGTGTCCAGGCCGGACAAACCTTTCATATTCAGATCGAGCAGGATCACGTCCGGCGCCTGCTGCAGCGCGAAAGTAATGGCTTCGTTGCCGTTGCTGGCTTCGGCGACCACGTTGAACAGCGGATCCAGCCCCAACAGCTGCTTGATGCCTCGGCGCATCAGCGGGTGGTCGTCGACGATCATCACTCGGTAATTCTTCATCACCATGAAATATGCTCCCTGTAGCGAGTAAAGCCACTCAAACGCGCTGTCCAGCACGCTTCACAGTGGGACTGACTCTTATAAAATAGTGGCAATTGGCGCCACAAACATCCTGAAATGACCGTCGGACATCGTTAAACCGTAACGAAGGGTGAACGGCCGTGGTTTTATGGCGGAAATGTCAGGCGGACTTCCGTGCCGTCTGGCTCACCCCGCTGGATGCGCAGCGTTCCCCCCAGCCGCGCGGCGCGTTCGCTCATGATGGTCAGCCCGTAGTGACCTTCAGGTTCATTCAGGCTGGCAATACCGCAGCCATCGTCAGCGATGCTGATCCTGTTGTCACCCTCGGCCGTGACCTCACAGCGAATCACGATCGCCCGTGCATCGGCATGTTTGATGGCGTTGAGCACCGCTTCACGCACAATTTGCAGCGCATGTACCTGCTGCTGAGCGTTAAGCGCCTGGGAAGAAAGCCGACAGTGTAACTGAATCCGTGCTGCGGTAAGAACCTTTAATGGCGCCAACAATTGGTTCAATGCGGTGTTCAAGTCGGCTTCCTGAATGTTCAGGCGGAAGGTGGTCAATAGCTCGCGCAGCTGGCGATAAGCATCGGCCAGAGCCCGATCAAAATCGGCGATAATCTCTTGTGCGTCGGGGGTGCTGTCCGCCAACGTGCGCTTGAGCAAGGTGAGCTGAATGCGTAAAAAGGAGAGGGCCTGCGCCAGAGAGTCGTGCAGTTCCCGGGCGATGGTGGCGCGCTCTTCCATCAACAGGAATTGCATGTGCTGTTTCTGCGCACGGTTAAAATAAACCCCGCGGCTGAGCATGTTGGCCACGCTCTGCATCAGGTGCGGATGCGGCGGATGTTCCTGATATTGCCAGCTCAGTTCCCCCAGCGGTTTGTCGCCCTGGATGATGGTCAGCGATTGCCAGTCCAGCGTCGATGAAGGGAGACCGCTGTGCAACTGCCATTCGCTGAGGCTGTCCGCCACTTTTAAGCGGATGCAGTGCAAATCTTCACTTTGACGCACGATATGCAGGATTTTCTCAAAAGCCTGCTGATCTATCTGCCGCACGCTCAGCGCCTGCGAGCAGTTGTACAGCACCTCCAGCGTCTTGTTCGCCTGCTGCAGGCGCTGGGTTTTCACCTGCACTTTCTGTTCCAGCGACTGGTAGAGTTTGGCCAGATCGCCGGACATGGCGGTAAAGGCCTGCGACAGCACGCCCAGCTCGTTCGGCAGTGCGGTATCCAACGGGAGATGGTTAAAATCGCGCTGTTGCACACGCTGGCTGGCGTCCACCAGATGCTTGAGCGGCGCCACTACCTGACGGCGCATAAAGCGGATGCAAAACAGCACCAGACCGATGATGGCGATATAGCCCACGACGCTAATGGTGGCCACGATGGTCAGTTTCAACTCGGAATAACGCTGCAGCGCTAACACGAAATGGTCAATCTGGTTCACATAGCCGGCGATATTGGCCTGATAATCGGCCGACTGACCGGCCTGGATTTGCTGTGCCAGTGGTTGCCAGGCGTGCTGCAGCGACAGGTATTTTTCCCGCACGTCCGCAGGCACATAAAAACGATCGAGCTTTTGCAATGCCGGGGCTTGCAGAGACTGCTGATACTGCAGCAGGTGTTGTTCCAGCTCCGGGGCGGAGCGGGTGAGATCATACGCCAGCCGGTAGCTCTGCATGCGCAGTGAACCGGCGATGTTGACCGCTTCGGCATCGCGCAGGCTGTCCGCGACGGTGGTCAGCGCCAACCCGGTAGAGAGCACGGACAGAATCACAATGCAAAACAGCGCCTTGGCCAGGCTGCTGGTCACTGAACGTTTAACAAGCAATCCTTCATCCTTCTCTTGCAGGCAATGGGCATTGCCGGGTTTCATTCGAAAGCAAAATTATAACTTTTGCAACTAAAATGCGTGGCATTGTGCGCCAGGTCGTTCGTCGCAGCGGTAAGCATCTACGTTATATAATCAACTAGATAGCGTTTGACGGCAGATCGGGGACGAAAACCCCGCGAACCCCATTAATAGATTGATCTGGCGCAAGCTACCCCCGTATTTACCCCTTTAGGGGGATTATATACCCCCCGCGCTCCTCTTATCTTACCCCCGTCTTTCTCAGGGGTTTATGCCTGTCAGCATGATGAAACCCACTGGGCACAGCAGCAACAATAACAATACAAAAACAGGTTCTATTTACACGCGATGCCGTGTTTGCAATGTCAAGGATAACCAGCATGACCATATTGTCGCGACGCAAACTGCTCGGAGGACAATGGCGTCAGCCAACCGCTGCGATCCGTCCCCCGTGGTCGCGGCAAGGATCCCTTTTTATTACCGATTGCACCCGCTGTCAGGCCTGCGTTCGCGCCTGTGAAACCGGGGTGCTCATCAGCGGCAGCGGCGGTTTTCCCGAAATTGATTTCCAACGCGCGGAATGCACGTTTTGCGGGCGTTGTGCGCAGGCCTGCGCGGAACCTGTGTTTCGTCCACTGACGGAAACCCCCTGGCGACAACACGCGGTATTCGGTACTGCCTGCCTGGCACAGCGGGGCGTGGAGTGCCGCAGCTGCCAGGACAGCTGCGAGCCCCAGGCGATCCGCTTTCGGCCCCGCTTGGGCGAAATGGCGCAGCCGGTATTGGATGCAGCAGCCTGCAACGGCTGCGGCGCCTGTGTCGCCGGTTGCCCGACCGGCGCCGTCACCTTAACCCAGAGCGAAAATAATAATGATGAATAGCGAATGGCATGTCAGCGGTCTGGTCGTGCAGGCGAGACCGGAAAGCTTTCCCCAACTCGTCACGGCCTTGCTGGCGATCGCTGACACGGAAATTCCGGCGCAGGATCAGCAGAACGGCAAGCTGGTGGTAGTGATGCAAGCGGCATGCTCTCAAGGGCTGCTGGAAAAAATTGAGTCGGTGCGCAATCTGGATGGCGTGCTGGCGGTATCGCTGGTTTATCACCAGCAGGACACTCAAGGTGAGGTAACGCCATGAAACTCAGTCGTCGAGACTTCATGAAAGCTAATGCCGCGGTAGCCGCTGCGGCCGCCGCCGGGCTGACTATTCCCACGGTGGCACAGGCGGTGGCGGGCAGTGCTGACGCTATCAAATGGGACAAAGCGCCATGCCGTTTCTGCGGCACCGGCTGCGGGGTGCTGGTCGGCACTCAGAATGGCCGTATTGTTGCCTCGCAGGGCGATCCGGACGCGGCGGTCAACCGTGGGTTGAGCTGCATCAAAGGCTATTTCCTGCCAAAAATCATGTACGGCAAAGACCGTCTGACTCAGCCGCTGCTGCGCATGAAAGACGGCCAGTACCATAAAGAAGGCGAATTTACCCCGGTCAGCTGGCAGCAGGCTTTCGACGTCATGGCTGACAAGTTCAAGCAGGCTTTGAAAGAGAAAGGTCCAGAGGCGGTCGGTATGTTCGGCTCCGGCCAGTGGACGGTGTGGGAAGGCTACGCTGCCGCCAAGTTGCTCAAGGCCGGGCTGCGTTCCAATAACCTGGATCCTAACGCACGTCACTGCATGGCGTCGGCGGTGGTGGGCTTTATGCGCACCTTCGGCATGGACGAGCCTATGGGCTGCTATGACGATATCGAGCAGGCCGACGCCTTTGTGCTGTGGGGCTCCAACATGGCGGAGATGCACCCGATCCTGTGGTCGCGCATTACCGACCGTCGCCTGAGCAACCAGCACGTCAACGTCTCTGTGTTGTCCACCTTTGAGCACCGCAGCTTCGAACTGGCGGACAACGGCATGGTGTTCACGCCGCAGACCGATTTGGCGATCATGAACTACATCGCCAACTACATCATTCAAAACAACGCGGTGGATCAGGACTTCCTGAATCGGCACGTCAATTTCCGCCGCGGTGCGACGGATATCGGCTACGGCTTGCGTCCGACGCATCCACTGGAGAAAAAAGCGAAAAACCCAGGTTCAGATGCTTCCGAGCCGATGAGTTTCGAAGAGTACAAAGCCTTCGTGGCGGAATACACGCTGGAAAAAACGGCCCAAATGAGCGGCGTGCCGGAAGACCAGTTGGAAGCGCTGGCGAAGCTGTATGCTGACCCGAACATCAAGGTGGTGTCGTACTGGACAATGGGCTTCAACCAGCATACGCGCGGCGTGTGGGCCAATAACCTGTGCTACAACCTGCACTTGCTGACCGGCAAGATCTCCAAGCCCGGCTGCGGGCCGTTCTCCCTGACCGGCCAGCCTTCTGCGTGCGGAACCGCACGTGAGGTCGGGACTTTCTCTCACCGTCTGCCGGCTGACATGGTGGTCACCAATGAGAAACACCGCCAAATCGCCGAACAGAAATGGCTACTGCCGGCCGGCACCATCCCGGCGAAAGTCGGTTTGCATGCGGTGGCGCAAGACCGTGCGCTGAAAGACGGCAAGCTGAACGCCTACTGGGTGATGTGTAACAACAACATGCAGGCCGGGCCGAACATCAATGAAGAAAGGATGCCGGGCTGGCGCGATCCGCGCAACTTTGTGGTGGTGTCCGATCCCTATCCGACCGTCAGCGCATTAGCCGCCGATCTGATCCTGCCGACTGCCATGTGGGTGGAGAAAGAGGGCGCCTATGGCAATGCGGAGCGTCGTACTCAGTTCTGGCGTCAGCAGGTGAAAGCGCCGGGCGAGGCAAAATCCGATCTGTGGCAACTGGTGGAGTTCTCCAAACGCTTCAAGGTTGAGGAAGTGTGGCCGGCCGATCTGCTGGCGCAAAAGCCGGAATATCGCGGCAAAACGTTGTACGACGTGCTGTTCGCCAACGGCCAGGTCAATAAGTACCCGCTGTCGGAAATCCCGGCGGACCAGCTCAACGATGAGGCGCGGGAAGTCGGCTTCTATCTGCAGAAAGGGTTGTTTGAGGAGTATGCCGGTTTCGGGCGTGGCCACGGTCACGATTTGGCGCCGTTCGACAGTTACCACCAGGCACGCGGTCTGCGTTGGCCGGTGGTGGACGGCAAAGAAACGCTGTGGCGCTACCGCGAAGGAACGGATCCGTATGTGAAGGCGGGCGAAGCGGTGCGTTTCTACGGTAAACCCGACGGCAAGGCGGTGATCTTTGCGCTGCCGTTTGAACCGGCGGCGGAAAGCCCGGACGGCGAATACGATCTTTGGCTTTCCACCGGTCGGGTGCTGGAGCATTGGCACACCGGCACCATGACCCGACGGGTACCGGAGCTGCATCGCGCCTTTCCGCAGGCGGTGTTGTTTATCCATCCGCTGGATGCCAAAAGCCGTGGCCTGCGTCGTGGTGACAAGGTCAAGGTGCTGTCGCGCCGCGGTGAGGTGATCAGTTCTGTCGAAACTCGTGGCCGTAACCGCCCGCCAAGAGGACTGGTGTACATGCCGTTCTTCGATGCGGCGCAGTTGGTGAATAACCTGACGCTGGACGCCACCGATCCGCTTTCTAAAGAAGTCGACTTCAAGAAATGCGCCGTGAAGTTGCAGAAGGTGTGAGGCTGACGAATTGCGAATGAAGACCCCATTTTATTACCCGGGAGCCAAATAAAAATGAAAAGCCCTGTTATGAAAAAGACGCTTGCCCTGTGGGTGACCTTATTGTCGCTGGCGTTCGCCGGCTTGGCGTTTGCCGCGGGTGATGTTGATCTCAGCAAGTCTCCGGAAGTGTCCGCCTCGGTCGGCGGGCCGATTTCGATGCCGAAACAGCAGGAGCGGATGGCGCTGAACTATGTCAATCAGCCGCCGATGATCCCGCACAGCGTTGACGGTTACCAGATCAGCAAGAACACCAACCGTTGCCTGCAGTGCCACGGGGTGGAGCATTACCGCACCACCGGCGCACCGCGCATCAGCCCGACGCACTTTATGGACCGGGACGGCAAGGTGCTGAGCGATGTCGCGCCACGTCGCTACTTCTGCCTGCAGTGCCACGTACCGCAAACCGACGCGGCGCCGATTGTCGGCAATGATTTCCAGCCCATGCCGGGCTTTGGGCGCTAAGCGGGGGAGCTATGAGCGAACGCAAACACACCACGACTGAGAAAAAGCCCGGCCTGCTGTTACGTTTATGGCGCTGGTGGCGCAGGCCAAGCCGCCTGGCGTTGGGCACGCTGTTGTTGCTGGGCTTTGGCGCCGGGATCATCTTCTGGGGCGGCTTCAATACCGGCATGGAGGCGGCGAATACCGAGCAGTTCTGTATCGGCTGCCATGAAATGCGTGAAAACGTCTACGAGGAGTACATGGGCACGGTTCATTACAACAACCGCAGCGGCGTGCGTGCGACCTGCCCGGATTGCCATGTGCCTCATGAATGGGCGCCGAAAATGCTGCGCAAGATAAAGGCCAGCAAGGAGCTGTACGCCAAGGCGTTCGGCCTGATCGACACGCCGCAGAAGTTTGACCAGCATCGGCTGGCGATGGCGAGCAACGAATGGGCGCGAATGAAGGCCAACGATTCTCAGGAGTGCCGTAACTGCCACAACTTCGAGTATATGGACTTCACCGCACAGAAAACCGTGGCGGCGAAGATGCACGACAAGGCGGTAACGGAAGGCAAGACCTGCATCGATTGCCACAAGGGGATTGCGCACAAGCTGCCGGACATGCGCGACGTTCCTAACGGGTTCTAAATCTTTTGCGGTCAAATGCCCCGTAGCGCTCCATGAGCCGCGGGGCTTTTTGTTGCAAATCCATTGCCCCTTCGGCGCTTAATCGCGGTATCATTTTTGCGTTTCAGCTAACGGAAAAGAAGAAGGGTTCATGTCGGCGAAAATTGAGAATGTGAAGAAAGAGCTGCTTTCGGATAACTGGTATGTGCTGCACAAATATACTTTTGATCTCAAGCGTAAGGATGGCGGTTCCGTTCAGCAGATGCGCGAAGTCTACGATCGTGGTAATGGCGCAACCATTTTGTTGTACAACCGTGCCAAAGGGACCGTGGTGCTGACCAATCAGTTCCGCATGCCGACGTATGTGAACGGCAACGACAGTGGCATGCTGTTAGAGGCCTGTGCTGGCTTGTTGGATGCCGATTCTCCAGAGCAATGCGCACGTCGCGAAGCGGTAGAAGAAACCGGTTTTCAGGTCGGTGACGTGCAGAAGATTTTCGAAGCCTATATGTCGCCAGGCGGCGTAACCGAGATCGTCCATTTCTTTATTGCCGAGTACCATGACGACGAGCGCAATGCGGCCGGCGGCGGTATCGAAGACGAAGATATTGAGGTAGTAGAACTGCCCTTTACCGAAGCGGTGGCGATGATTGCCGACGGCCGTATTAAAGACGGCAAAACCATCATGCTGCTGCAGTACCTGCAAATTCATCGGATCATGGGCTGAGACCTGCTGGTCATCTCGCCGGTGAACGGCGAGATGACCCCACGTTCGCTAACTATGCTTGTGGGCGTTAGGTGGGCCTGTCGGTATTTTTTGTGGCATCGTCGGCATGTATAAGGAATGGCAGAGCCGCTTATTGTTTAATTGCTTGCTTCTCCTCAGCTCGCCTGGCGTGGTCTTTAGCTGTTTTTTGAATATTCGGGTAAAAACCTGCTGAGAGTCAAAGCCATAGTCTAGTGCGATATCCATGATTTTTCTGTCGGTGAACCTCAGGGCGATAGCCGCCTCGGTGACTCGTCGCATTCTGATATATTGGGCAATGGTCAGTCCGGCATGCAATTTGAAAAGCCGCTGAATATGGAATCTGCTGTAGCCGGATTTCTTGGCAATGGTTTCAATATCCAGCTCTGCACCCAAATTGTTTTCTATCCATTTAATCATGTCATTAATAAAAATCTGCATATTAATTGCCATGGAAAACTCCTTTTATCACATCGGCTTTTTGGGGTGTTCATACTCTGTTGCTTGGGTGAATGGCCTCTGATTTATAAAAAGAATGCTGACAGCGGGCGGGATAGGTTCCTGATGTCACGCATGGCTAGAGGGAAAGATACCGTCGAACAGCAGATCGATTTCATTGGGGGTTAACAAGGACGAAATATCGGCACCGTTGACATACCAATAGGACAGGGAGTGAAAACCGTTCTCTTTGAACAGGGCGTCCAACGTGCTGGTCGCGATGGTGATCGGGACGTAAACCAGGTTGTTCTTTATCATGGCGTGCAGCTTATGTTGCCCCAAAATCAAACCCAGTTTGAACGTATAGTGAATAATGGCGTCTGCATTGACGCAGAGCAGGCGCTGCAGGTTAATCACCATAATGTCATGCGAGATAACCTTCACGATAACGGCGTTTTTCGTCTCCTCATCCCAGATTAAAATGTCGCCATCCGCCAGCGTGCTGTTGGGTGGCATAAACACGGCCAGCCTCAGCCCATCATGGGTGGATTGTTGATGACATTCTTTTTCCAACTGCGCGGAATCCAGAATGAGATAGTCTGGTGAGGTTCCGCGGATCTTGTCTTGCCACTCTTTGTGCCGATTTATGTTTCCAAGTGTTTCGCTGATAATAATCATGGTGTCTCCCTCATGTCAGTTTTAAATATCCCTATATCATTGTCTCAGTTGATTCTAAATGCGGAAGGAAACACTTTTCTCTTGTTTTTTTATTTTATCCTTTTGGGTTTTTAAAATAGGAATGAAAATTACACGCTATGTTCGTATCGTTCAATCTATTAATTTTTATCTTTTGATCGGTTAAATCTATCGGTAGTATCGATCAAAAAATAAGTATCAATAGTTGTTAGCTATTGTGTTTTGTCGAGATTGTTTATAATCAACTGATTTTATTGGTTGTTTTGTTTTTGTTGTTTAAATGTGCACAGCATGTTCCAAGGGGCGCTGTTTCATTAGTTATATGAGGTGCTTATTAATATGCCATTTTGCAATAAAAATAATGGCACTAAAAATCAATAAACATCTCGCAAACTGATTTCTTAATAAAACTATCGCGGGGGTTATTTTATTTTCATTATGTCTGTTGCGGGTTTTGACGTCATTTTAAATAAAGTAAAGTTATAAACTACCTGCTTGTGGTTAACTCAATCGAGTGGAAGTTAATAGGAGTTTTAAAAAGAGTCTCCACCAGAACGAAAAAGCCCGGCAAGATGCCGGGCCTGGGGTAACGCGACGCGAGATGCCTTATTTCAGCAGTGCCTGCGCCTTGGCCACCACGTTATCCACGGTGAAGCCGAACTCTTTGAACAGCTGCTCTGCCGGTGCCGACTCACCAAAGGTGGTCATGCCCACGATAGCGCCGTTCAGGCCCACGTACTTGTACCAGTAGTCCGCGATACCCGCTTCCACCGCCACGCGGGCAGTGACCGCCGCCGGCAGCACGGATTCACGGTAAGCCGCGTCCTGCTTGTCGAAAGCGTCGGTAGACGGCATCGAGACCACGCGCACCTTGGTGCCCGCCGCGCTCAGCTTGTCTGCCGCTTCCACGGTGATGCCCACTTCCGAACCGGTGGCAATCAGGATGACGTCCGGCGTACCGGCACAGTCCTTCAGCACGTAGCCGCCGCGGTAAACGTTGGCCAGCTGCTCCGCGGTACGTGGCTGCTGGGTCAGGTTCTGACGCGAGAAAATCAGCGTGGTCGGGCCGTCATTGCGCTCGATGCCGTACTGCCAGGCAATCGCCGATTCCACCTGGTCACACGGACGCCAGGTGCTCATGTTCGGGGTCACGCGCAGGCTGGCAATCTGCTCAACCGGCTGGTGTGTCGGGCCGTCTTCGCCCAGACCGATGGAGTCGTGGGTATAAACGAACACGTTGCGGATTTTCATCAGCGCCGCCATGCGCACCGCGTTACGGGCGTATTCCACGAACATCAGGAAGGTCGCGGAGTACGGCAGGAAGCCGCCGTGCAGCGCGATGCCGTTGGTGATGGCGGTCATGCCGAACTCGCGCACGCCGTAGTGGATGTAGTTACCCGCCGGGTCAACGTTCAGCGCTTTCGAGCCGGACCACATGGTCAGGTTGCTAGGCGCCAGGTCAGCGGAGCCGCCGAGGAACTCAGGCAGCACCTTTCCGAAGGCTTCCAGCGCGTTCTGCGAGGCCTTGCGGCTGGCGATGTTGGCCGGGTTGGCCTGCAGCTGCTCGACGAAGGCTTTGGCGTCGGCTTTCCAGTTGGCCGGCAGTTCGCCGTTCATGCGGCGTTTGAACTCGGCCGCCAGTTCCGGGAAGGCCTTGGCGTAGGCGGCGAACTTGTCGTTCCAGGCCGCTTCTTTCGCCTTGCCGGCTTCTTTGGCATCCCACTGGGCATAGATGTCCTGCGGGATTTCGAAGGCGGCGTATTTCCAGCCCAGGGCTTCGCGGGTGGCGGCCACCTCGGCGGCGCCCAGCGCAGCACCGTGCACGTCGTGGGTACCGGCCTTGTTCGGGGAGCCGAAGCCAATCACGGTTTTGCACATCAGCAGGGACGGCTTGTCGGTGACCTTGCGGGCTTCTTCAATCGCGGCCTTGATGGCATCCGGGTTGTGGCCGTCCACGTGACGCACCACGTGCCAGCCGTAGGCTTCAAAGCGCTCGGCGGTGTTGTCGGTGAACCAGCCTTCCACGTGACCGTCGATGGAGATGCCGTTGTCATCGTAGAACGCGGTCAGTTTGCCGAGCTTGAGGGTACCGGCCAGGGAACAGACTTCGTGAGAGATGCCTTCCATCATGCAGCCGTCGCCCATAAAGGCGTAGGTGTGGTGGTCGACCACGTCATGGCCCGGGCGGTTGAACTGCGCGGCCAGGGTGCGTTCGGCAATGGCGAAGCCGACGGCGTTGGCGATGCCCTGGCCCAGTGGGCCGGTGGTGGTTTCCACGCCTGGGGTGTAGCCGTATTCCGGGTGGCCCGGGGTTTTGGAGTGCAGCTGGCGGAAGTTTTCCAGCTCGCTCATCGGCAGGTCGTAGCCGGTAAGGTGCAGCAGGCTGTAAATCAGCATGGAGCCATGGCCGTTGGAGAGGACGAAGCGGTCACGGTCAGCCCAGTGCGGGTTGGTCGGGTTGTGGTTCAGGTAGTCACGCCACAGGACTTCGGCGATGTCCGCCATGCCCATAGGTGCACCCGGGTGACCGGAATTTGCTTTTTGTACGGCGTCCATGCTGAGTGCGCGGATGGCGTTGGCAAGCTCTTTACGAGAGGACATGTTTTACTCCAGAGTGATTACAGTTCAGCGGACAGCATGTCTTCCAGCTTTTGCTGGTCAACGGCGAACAGACGAATACCTTCGGCCAGTTTTTCAACGGCCATGGCGTCCTGATTATGCAGCCAGCGGAATTCGGCTTCGGCCAGCGGGGCAGGTTGGTGGAAGGCCTCGGTGGATGGCGTCAGTTTGCGTTCTACCGGTTGCTCGCTTTGTTTGAGCTGCTCCAGCAGGTTCGGCGCAATAGTCAGACGATCGCAACCGGCCAGCGCCAGGATCTGCTCAACCTTGCGGAAGCTGGCACCCATGATCACGGTCTGATAGCGGTGCTGTTTGTAGTATTCATAAATGTTGCGCACCGATTTGACGCCCGGATCCTGCTCGGCGTCATAGTCTGCAGCAGGCTGTTTGGCCTGATACCAGTCATAGATACGCCCCACGAACGGGGAAATCAGGAACACGCCGGCTTCGGCACAGGCGCGGGCCTGGGCAAAAGAGAACAGCAGCGTCAGGTTGGTGTTGATGCCTTCTTTTTCCAGTTCTTCGGCGGCTTTGATGCCTTCCCAGGTGGAGGCCAGCTTGATCAGAATACGCGACTTATCAATACCCTGTTCCTGATACATGCCGATCAGCTTACGCGCCTTGGCCACGCACATGCCGCGGTCGAAGGACAGGCGTGCGTCCACTTCGGTGGAAATGCGGCCCGGCACGCTTTTGAGAATTTCGACGCCGATGTTCACCGCCAGCTTGTCGCTGGCGTTGATCAGTTGGGTTTCTTTATTGCCACCTTGCTGGCGGGCATAGTTCAGAGCTTCGAGGATCAGTGGCTTATATTGAGGCAGCGCAGCGGCTTTCAGAATCAATGAAGGGTTAGTGGTGGCATCCTGCGGTTCGAACTGGCGGATGGATTCGATATCGCCGCTGTCGGCTACCACCGTGGTGAGCTGCTTGAGTGCGTCTAATTGGTTCATTAATAAGCTCCTTGACCAAACGTCAATGTAGGGAAATGAGAACGTTTTTCATCGTAGGCTGAACACACTGCATCAGAAGCCCGATGATTAAAATGCGCTTTTTCTGATTGTTGCGATGGATAAGAACAATGGATCCCGAAACGAGCCAGGTAGGGCGCGGTTTTGCAGCCGCTTACCGCACCTGCGAAGGCGGTGTCAGTATGGGCTGACCGAGGGGAAAAAGATGTGGCATAGCGCACTCGCAATAAAAAAGGGTTCAGCACCCGGCTGAACCCTGTGGTATTTCCCTTCCTTATTATTTGGTCAAGTTAACGTCAATCGCCTGATAGAAGGCATTGGTCGTATCTGCTACATCCCACACGGCGAGGATGACGTGCGAACCGCTGCGGTCTGCAGGTATGTTGCACTGGTGGGTGACCTGCGCGGCTGGAATCGCACCGCCGTCGTTCTGTTGACAGAACGGCGTCAGGTCAAAGGACGCACGGGTCAGTGGCTGTGACGCGTCCCAGTTCGGCTTGGTAATGAAATAACGCCAGCTGGTGGTGCTGTGGCGAGCGGTCAGTCTCCAGGTGAAGGAGTTGGCGCCGGTGTGCAGATTGATCTTGTTCCAACGGGTTGGCGTTTGCTGATCCAGTTCGAAGAAGGTGGATTTGTCGGCGCTGGCGATATGCCCGTCAGCCGGACCCGCCTGTGGGAAGCCTTTCAAGCCTTCAACGCTCTGTGGTTCATATTGCACACTGCCGCATTGGGTATTGAGCTGCAGTTTGCACTGATAGGAGCGGCTGGCCGGCGTTTCGACGTAACCGTGGGCGGCGGCCTGTTGTGATACGCCGAACAACGCGGCGCTCAGCAGGCCAAGGGACATAAGGGTACGGGAAGTATTGTTCATAAGTCACTCCTGACTGAAGTTGTATTGTAAGTTGGGTTTATTTTCACCGACAAAAAGAGAGGTTATTAAAAAATTAAAAACATCATTCTTGGCGGCTTGTTTTATTTTTACCCTTAGACTCAGCTGTCAGGGTGGAATGTTTTATAGGCTATTAACTAAAATTATTATGATGATTGTCTTTTATTTCTTGATTGAATTTATTTAAACACTGCTGTCTAAAAAAACGGCGTCATGATGAATTTTATTTAAAGTGTTGATGAATAGTCTTTCAGATGACGTGCTGCAATATAGAGTATATTGCTTGTGGTTTTGCTTACTCTTGTGTGACTTGAACGACTTTTACGCGCCAACCACTTGGGAATTTAGTGTCATTTTTTTCTTATTTTATGTCAAAGAGGAATTTGTATGACTAGATTATCCCTGGATGCGATTAAAATAATCAGCACCATCAAAAGTACCGGCTCTTTCTCAATGGCGGCGGAGGCGTTGCATAAAACCCCTTCGGCAATATCTTACCGGGTTTCCAATATAGAAAGTAAACTCTGCGTGAAACTTTTTCATCGTAATGGCCCGATGATTACCCTGACGGATGAAGGGGAATTCCTGCTGCAGGAAGGTGGCTGGATTTTAAATGCGGTACAGGATCTGGAGAGTAGGGTAAGAAACATCCCAAAGTTCGATAATAATATCCGCATCGTGGTTGATAATTTCTTTCCGCTGGAAACGCTCACCCAGGATATCCGCGACTATATCCAGCACAGCCCAAACGCCAACATATCCGTGCAGCGTGAAGCGTTGAATGGCACCTGGGATGCGTTGAAGAACAACCGGGCGGATTTGATTATTGCCATTGGCCAGATCCCGGACAGCGTGCAGGCCAAGACGCTGATGCTCGGCAAGCTGAATTTTGTGCTGTGCGTTTCTCCTTCTCATCCCTTTGCGGCGCAGAAAAAGCCGGTGGATAAAAACCAGCGGCTGAACGATATCGTGGTGGGCATTGCCGACAGCAGCCACGAGCTGCCCAAGCGTAACCACGGCGCCATGCCGTTGCAGCGCCAACTGATGGTATGCGATGTCGAGAGCAAATTGGCGCTGTTGAAGCGGGGTATTGGGCACGGCTTCTTGCCGCCGGCGCTGATAGAAAAAGAGCTGGCCAGCGGCGAGTTGGTGACGGTACCGGTCGATATGCAAAAAGGCGATGAAATGATTTGGCTGGCCTGGCATCCGGCCAGCAAAGGGGCCGGTTTTAGCTGGTGGCATGAGCGGCTGACGCGCAAAAGCGACGTCTTCAGTCTGCTGGGGCGGGAAGTAATACGTGATGGGGGTTATCCTTGGTGTAACAACTGAGGGAGTGACCACGAAGGGATGCGAAAATTAAACGTTTAAAGCAGTAAAAACCCCGTCGCCATCAGCCCCGGGGTTTTTTTATGTCGTCGCTGACCGTTACGCCACGCGACCCACTTTCAGCCAGGCGGTATCGGAACCCGGCACGGCAGTGATATAGCCCCACTTGGCCTGCCAGACATAGCCCTGATACGACACCAATGCTCCCTGGTTATAGGTGGTACCGGCAACGTAGGCCGGGGCGCTCATGATTGGCAGATTACCTGGGCCAACGCCGGTATAGCGCAAGCCGGTGCCCATATCCAACTGGTTGTCGTCATAGTCCGGTGCGTTGAAGTAACGGTCGAGTGAGGCCAACAGATCGCCATTGCGGTTGTCCTGGCCCAGGTGCCAGAACATCACGCCGCCCAACTGCTGCTGTTTGATGTACTTCGCCTTGTACTTGAAGCTTTCGGCATCGTCATAGGTGACGAACAGGCCATTGGCCGCGTGGTACAGATACGGCGTTTTGGTTTTATCGTTCCACAGGCGCTGATAGCCGTAGTTGCCCAACAGCATTTGCTCCAGCTGGCGGTAAGAGGCGATGCGGGGATCCTTGTCGCGGACGCACTCTTCACAGCCGACCAACCAGTAATCGGTGCCAGGGAAGGGATCTTCCCCCGGCGTGCTGTGGCTGCTGTACTGGCCGCCGTTAGTGGCGCTGACGCCTTTGAACGCCCGGCCGTAGAACGGCACGCCCATGACGATCTTGCTGCTCGGCACGCCTTCCAGCATCAGATGTTGCTGTACGGCGGCGTCTACCGTCAGGCTGAACGGGCTGGGGAAGGCGCGAGTCAGCTCTTCCCAGCTCCAGCCGAGATTGGCTTCACGCAGCGCGTTATAGAAGGTTGGCCCGGCGCTGTCGCCGAACAAGCCTGCCTGGTGGTTGGTGATTTTTTCCCATGGGCCGGCCAGATCGTAGGTCATCAGGTTGATGTAATCGAGTGAGGCGACGATCTGCGGCAGCTTGCTGTAGTAGCGCGACAGGAAGAACGCGCCACCTGCACCGGCGATGGTCAGTTGGTAAGGCAGCGCCTGACGGCCGTCGGCCTGGGTTTGCTGATTGAGCAGGGTGCGGATTTCCTGCAGCGCGGCGACAAAACCGTCGACCTCGCTGCTCTGCGGGTATTCCCAGTCAATGTCTACGCCGTCAAAGCCATAGTCTTTCATGATGCGGACGCAGGATTGCGCAAATTTGGTGCGTGCCGCCGGGGTTTTGACCGCGTTGACATAGTTGGCATGGGACACCCCCAGATCGTTGGAGTAATACCAGCCGCCGATAGAGAACATGATGCGCAGATTCGGGTTATGCGCCTTCAGCGCAGTCAAACGGCTAACCACATCACGCGCCTTGGCGTCGTTGGTTTCCGGATCCCAGGCGCACTCCAGATTGCTGTTAATGTCGAGGAACGAGAAATTAATGTGGGTCAGTTGCCTGGCCTTGGCCGGTGTAATATTGGACACCGGGAAAGGTACGATTGAAGTATCGGACTCGGTATAGTGATTAATTTGGTTAGTAGGAATGAAATAATAACCAATAACGGCTTTACGTTCTGACATGGTATTTCTCCAGAGTTAAGGTTTTTGTCATTGAGAGTGAATCTCCCGCCGCTATTAATGTTTATTTATCGGATAAAGAGAAGTCGAAATAAATCACAATAAAGATGAATTTTTTATCGGCTTGCCAAGTTATTTGGCAGGGGGGTGTTGTGCCATGGGTGAGCATGAATGAATTTGACTTTAGAGGCTGTATTTATTCATTTGCTTTGTTATAGCATCCTTAACTAGATTCTGATGGTACCGATATTCCACCGGCCGTGATTGGCGTTTAATTAAAATAAAATAGGAGTGTAGCTATGTCCAGCTTAGAGCCAGACGCTGTTGGCTTAATTATTCAGCGAGCATGTGAATATCTTCAGCCGGTGATGAATGCCATTTTGGCAGGGCTCATGGCGCTATTGCACGGGGCTTATCGCAATGTCGGTATGCGGCGCCGTTTATTAAATGCAGGCATGTGCGCGTTATTGGCCTGGACGGTGCGCGACGCCTTGGCGCTGACCGGGCTGGAATTAAAGTGGGCGAACCTTGCCAGCGTGCTGATTGGTTTTCTTGGGGCTGATTATATCAGCGCATTAATTAAAAGATTTATTGGCAAAAAAACGGGGTTTAAAGATGATAAATGAAATTGAAGACATTCGTTTTACCGCACGCAGCGAGACCAATTTAATGGACGTGCATCCGGATCTGGTGCGGGTGATGCGGCTGGCGCTGTATTATTCGCTGGTGCCTTTTTCCATCACCGAAGGGCGTCGCAGCATGGCGCGTCAGCGTGACCTGGTGCGCGGTGGGCAAAGCCAGACGCTGAAAAGCCGCCATTTGACCGGCCACGCGGTGGACGTGGTGGCCATGCCGGCAGGCGTAGTGTCCTGGGAGTGGGACTATTATGCGCAAATCGCGGTGGCGGTCCGTCGTGCCGCGCGAGAGTGTGCGGTTGCCGTTGAGTGGGGCGGGGAATGGAAGACGCTGAAGGACGGGCCGCACTTCCAGCTTTCCTTTAAGGATTACCCGGCATGAGCGGTTGGCTGAACAGGCTGGCGCAGGGCGGATTGCTGCTGTTGTTGTTGGTAGCCATCTGCCTTGGCGGCTACAGCTCGCTGTTGTCGCACCGGCTGGAGCTGGCGCGGCAGCAGGCGTTAGAGCAGCAAAAGACCCTGGCGCAGCAGGCGGGGTTGATTGCCACGCTGCAAACTCAGGATGCACAGAATCGTGCGCTGATGGCGGCTCAGCAGCAACAGGAGCAGCAGCTGCGGCAGCAAAGCGATGTTTATCAGAGGAAATACCGTGAAGCGATTAAAAATGACGCCTGCGCTGGGCAGCCTATGCCTGGCGCTGTTATTGAGCTCCTGCGCCCAACCGCCGCAGCCGGCAGTGCCGGTGGTACTGTTGCCCCCTGAAACGGTGTTTATTCCGTGCGAGCAGCCGCAACTGCTGGGCAATACCTGGGGCGATGCGCTGAGTTATACCCTGGCGCTACAAACCTCGTTACAAATCTGCGCAGGCCGGGTGGCCACGCTGAATGCCTGGCGCGCCCAACTGCCAGCGCACTGATGGCAGTGTTTTTCTTCTTCGTCCTGTGGTACTTCTTTTTTTACTTTTATAAAACTATTTCGATCAAGGTTTTGGCCCGCTTCAAAGTTTGTGACGTTTCTCTCACTATACTACAAGGCTGCGTCCTGCCATTGTACGTGAGCGCCAGCCCTTCGGGCCGCGCCCAAAAAACCGTACTTAGCGTTGTCGGGTTTGAACATAGGCACGCTATGTCCAGCATCCTCCGCCTTGGTTACGGGCTTTTGGGTCTGCGACGCTGGCACGAACAATGGCAGGACACAGCTTAATAGCCTTACCTCAACATAAAAGCAAAAAGCATAGGAACCTACAATGGACGAACAGCTCAAACAGAGTGCGCTTGATTTCCACCAATATCCGGTCCCAGGGAAGATCCAGGTATCCCCCACCAAGCCGCTGGCAACGCAACGCGATCTGGCGCTGGCCTATTCGCCGGGCGTCGCGGCACCTTGTCTGGAAATTGCTGCCGATCCGCTGGCGGCCTACAAATATACCGCGCGTGGCAACCTGGTGGCGGTCATTTCCAACGGCACGGCCGTGCTGGGCCTGGGCAATATCGGTGCGCTGGCCGGTAAACCAGTGATGGAAGGGAAGGGCGTCCTGTTCAAGAAATTTTCCGGTATCGACGTGTTTGATATCGAAGTCGATGAGCTAAACCCTGACAAGCTGATCGACATCATCGCCGCGCTGGAGCCGACCTTCGGCGGCATTAACCTGGAAGACATCAAAGCGCCGGAGTGTTTCTACATCGAGCAGAAACTGCGTGAGCGCATGAAGATCCCGGTGTTCCACGACGATCAGCACGGTACCGCGATCATCACGACCGCCGCAGTGTTGAACGGCCTGCGTGTAGTGAAAAAGAATATTTCCGACGTGCGGCTGGTGGTTTCCGGAGCCGGTGCCGCGTCGATCGCCTGTCTGAACCTGCTGGTGGCCCTGGGGCTGCGCCAGCAGAACATTACCGTCTGCGACTCCAAAGGGGTGATCTACAAAGGCCGTGACGCCAATATGGAGCAGACCAAGGCGGCTTATGCTATTGAAGATAACGGCCAGCGTACGCTGGGTGACGCTATCCCTAACGCCGACATCTTCCTCGGTTGTTCCGGCCCGGGTGTCTTGACTCAGGATATGGTGAAAACCATGGCCAGGGATCCGTTGATCATGGCGCTGGCCAACCCAGAACCGGAAATCCTGCCGCCGCTGGCGAAAGCCGTGCGCCCGGACGCCATTATCTGTACCGGCCGCTCCGATTACCCGAACCAGGTAAACAACGTGCTGTGCTTCCCGTTCATCTTCCGCGGTGCGCTGGACGTGGGGGCGACCACCATTAACGAAGAGATGAAGCTGGCCTGCGTACATGCGATTGCCGATCTGGCGTTGGCAGAGCAAAGCGACGTGGTGGCGTCGGCCTATGGTGATCAGGATCTGTCATTTGGCCCTGAATACATCATTCCCAAACCTTTCGATCCGCGCCTGATTGTTAAAATCGCTCCGGCAGTGGCCAAGGCGGCGATGGAGTCTGGCGTGGCGACGCGGCCGATCGAAGACTTTGATGCCTATGTCGAAAAGCTGTCTGAATTCGTTTACAAAACCAACCTGTTCATGAAACCGATCTTTGCCCAGGCGAAGAAGGAAATGAAGCGGGTGGTGATGGCGGAAGGCGAAGAAGAAAGGGTACTGCACGCCACTCAGGAATTGGTGTCGCAAGGCTTGGCCTATCCGATTCTGGTGGGGCGCCCGAGCGTGATCGAAATGCGGCTGAAAAAACTCGGTCTGCAGCTGACGCCGGGTAAAGACTTTGAAGTGGTGAACAACGAGTCCGATCCGCGTTTCAATGAATACTGGGGCGAGTACTACCAGATCATGAAACGCCGCGGCGTTTCGCAGGAACAGGCGCGCCGTGCGGTGATCGGCAACCCGACGCTGATTGCCGCCATCATGCTGCATCGTGGCGAGGCGGATGCGATGATCTGCGGCACCATTGGCAGCTATCACGAGCATTACGACGTGGTTGAAAAAGTATTTGGCTTCCGTGAGGGCGCCCATGTCGCCGGGGCGATGAATGCGCTGCTGCTGCCAAGCGGCAACACCTTTATCGCTGACACCTATGTCAATGACGATCCGACGCCGGAGCAACTGGCGGAAATCACCCTGATGGCGGCGGAAACCGTGCGTCGTTTCGGCATTGAGCCGAAGGTCGCGTTGCTGTCCCATTCCAGCTTTGGTTCTTCCGATAACCCGGCAGCCTGCAAGATGCGTAAAACGCTCGAGTTGGTGAATCAGATGGCGCCGGAGCTGGAAATCGACGGCGAGATGCACGGCGATGCCGCGTTGGTTGAGAGCATTCGTAATGATCTGATGCCGGACAGCCCGCTGAAAGGCTCGGCCAACGTGCTGATTATGCCGAACATGGAAGCGGCGCGTATCAGCTACAACCTGCTGCGTGTGTCGTCTTCGGAAGGGGTTACCGTGGGGCCGGTGCTGATGGGAGTAGCGAAACCGGTACACATCCTGACGCCAATCGCCTCGGTGCGCCGCATCGTCAACATGGTGGCGCTGGCGGTTGTGGAAGCGCAGACCGAACCGTTATAAGCCTTCGGCATTAAACCGCCCCCTGACGCCTTGGCGCAGGGGGCTTTTTTATGCCTTGCAGAGTGCCGCGATCTGGCGAATATCCTTTGGCGTAGTCCGGCAGCAGCCGCCGATCAGCCGTGCGCCGATGCGTTGCCATTCTCCTACCTGATCAATCAGGCTGCCGTGCTCGCCGCCGCAGGCGTGCCAGGTTTTGCTCACCGCGTCGTAATGTTCGCCGGAGTTAGGATAGACCAACAGCGGTTTATCGGTCAGCACGGCAAATTGGCGCAGCGCGGGGGCCACATTTTCCAGCGCAATGCAGTTGATGCCAATCGCCAACGCCTGCGGATTGCCGTGCAGCGCTGCCAGCACCTGCGTCAGCGGCGTGCCGTCGCTGAGGTGTTGGCTGTCGCGCAGGGTGAAGGCAAACCAGGCGCCGAGCGTGGGGAATTCTTGCAACAGCGTGAGCAACGCCTGCAGCTCACTGAACGATGGCAGGGTTTCACAGGCCAACAGATCTACGCCGGCCTCGGCCAACGCACGGATGCGTGGGCGGTGGAAGGCGATCATTTCCTCCTGCGGTAATGCGTAATCGCCGCGATATTCAGAGCCGTCGGCCAGATAAGCGCCATAGGGGCCGACCGAGCCGGCGATCGGCAAGGGGGTTGCCTGCGGGTGCTGAGCCAGAAAGTCGCTGCGCGCCTGTTGCGCCAGGTGCACGCTTTTGGCGATCAGCGCCAGTGACTGCTCGTGATCCAGCCCCCGGCGCAAAAAGCCCTGTGGCGTGGCCTGATAGCTGGCGGTGATGGCGCACTGCGCCCCCGCGTTGAAATAGTCGAGATGAACCTGATAAATCAGCTCGGGGTTTTCGATCAGCACCTTGGCCGACCACAGGGAATCACTGAGGTCACAGCCGCGAGCCTCCAGTTCGGTCGCCAGTGCGCCGTCAAGAATCAGCGTGTTGTGGGTAGCCAACAGCGTGGCGACGGGGTTGTTAACCGACATGATTTTCTCCCAAAGATGTTTTTTGCCCGCTGCGGCGGGTCAGATAATAGGCGGCGTAGCACAGTGCGACGAACGGCAGCCCGCAGTAAAGCGCGATGCGCTGCTCCGGATCGAACGCCAGTCCGATACAGGCCAGCAGGCACAGGGAAAAACCGACGATCGGCGTTAACGGATAGCCCGGCGCGCGGTATTTCAGGCCGGCGATCGGCTGGCCGCTGCGCAGATAGTGGCGGCGGAAAGCGTAGTGTGAGGCGCAGATGCTCAACCAAACTGCCACCACGGCAAAGCCGGAAATGGCCGACAGGGCAACAAACACCGTGTCCGGCGCAATCACGCTGGTTAACAGCGCCAGTACGCCGCCAAGCATACTGAAGGTCAGCGCATTGATCGGAATGCCACGTTTATTGACGCGAGAAAAATAGGCCGGCAAGGTGCGCTGGTTGGCCAGCGACCACAGCATGCGGCCCGAAGCGTACAGGCCTGAGTTGGCGGCCGACAGGATGGCGGTTAGGATGACGAAATTAAAAATATCGGCGGCATAGGGCACGCCGATGCGTTCAAACACCAACACAAACGGGCTTTTGACAATCCCGGCCTGATCCATCGGGATCAGCGCAGCCAGAATAAACACCGTGCCGACAAAGAACAGCATCAGGCGGATCACCGTGGTGCGTATCGCCCAGGGCACCACCTTTTCCGGATTTTCGGTTTCGCCTGCGGCAATGCCGATAAGCTCCGTGCCGGAGAAAGCGAAGTTGACCGCCACCATCGTCATCAGGATCGGCAGGGTGCCGTTGGGCAGCCAGCCGGAGGCGGTCAGGTTATGCAGAAAGGGAGCCGGAGTGCCGTCTTTCATCGGCAGCAGGCCAAACATGGCTGCCCCGCCGAGGATGATAAACGCCAAAATAGTGATCACCTTGATCAACGAGAACCAGAATTCGCTCTCCGCGAAGAAGCGAGTGGTGACTACGTTGAGCAGGAAAATGGCCGCGCAGAAAATCAAACACCACAGCCAAACCGGCGACTGTGGGAACCAATACTGCATGCAGAAACCGGCGGCGGTCAGGCTGGAACCGAGTGCGACGGTCCAGGTGAGCCAATAGAGCCAGGCCACGGTATAACCGGTCGCCGGACCAAGATAGCGGGAGGCATAAACATGGAAGGCGCCGGTTTCCGGCATCGCCACCGAAAGCTCGCCCAGGCACAGCATGACCAGATAGACCACCAGTGCGCCAATCAGATAGGCCAGCAGGGTACCCAGGGCGCCGGTGGTGGAAATGATATAGCCGGTGTTGAAAAACAGCCCGGTACCGATCACGCCACCCAGCGACAGCATCACCAGGTGCCGGGCCTTCATGGTGCGTTTGAATTGCCCTTCGGCGGGGACAGGTGAGTGCATGGTGTTTTTACCCGTATAGACGTCTAAGCTGCTAAATGGCTATTGGTTATACCTGCAATACTTCATGAAATCAATGCGTGGTCAGAGATCCTAAAGTAAAAAAATAGTTATCGATGTCGCAGGAAAGGGGGTTGTCTATATGCAAATGATAATTATTATCTATAATGTCGCCACTTTTTATGACAGGGCAGCATCATGAGACTTTTGATTTTATTGGCCGCGCTGGCGCTCGCCGCCTGTAGCCAAACCCCGGTTTCCTCGCCAAAAACTACCCTTGATAGTTTGGGCAAAATTACGGATTTGCGCAGTGGAGAAAGCCTGTCACCTGACCAGCTTCTGGCCCGTTTGGCCGCTCAACCGCGGGTCATTGTCGGCGAAAAACACGATAACCCCTATCACCATCAGATTGAGCTGTGGCTGGTGCAAAACCTACCGCAGCAGCGTCCCCAGGGTAGCGTGCTGATGGAAATGATTAACCCGAATCAGCAAGACAAGGTTAACCAGGTGAAACAGTGGCTGCAGGGGGACCCCAGCGTTCGCGACGGACGCGTAGCGGAGTTGATCGGCTGGCAGTCGGGGTGGAAATGGTCGCTGTACGGCGATGTGGTAATGGCGGCGATGCGTGCACCCTATCCGCTGTGGTCGGCTAATCTGGATCGCGATGAAATCATGGCTTTTTATCAGCAGCCAAGTTTCCCGCAGGGCCAACTGTCGGTGCGTCCGGTGGTGCAGAAAGCGCTGGAGGAAACTATCCGCACTTCGCACGGCGGCAAGATTGAACCTCAACAATTGCATGCGATGCTGGCGATCCAACAGCAGCGTGACCGCCGCATGGCCGAACGCCTGCTGGCCGCGCCCACTCCCGCGCTGTTGATTGCCGGTGGCTACCATGCCGCCAAATCCGTAGGAGTGTCACTGCACGTGCAGGATTTGCAACCGGCTGCGTTGCCAACGGTACTGATGCTGGCGGAACCCGGGGTACAGGTCGACAAACAGGTGGCCGATTACCTGTGGATCACCCCGGCCGTAAAATGAATCTGTTAAGGCAGTGAAAAGGACTGTTAATAATAATTACAAATGATTATCATTAGCAAATGTGATCTGCAATCATTCGCAATTAAGTAATCTAATGTCCCTATGCTAAGTCAGTCTTTCTCTTTTTCGGCCCCTGCGATGCCGCAACCGCGCTGGGCGCGCGGTTTTGTGTGCGCTATCGCGGCACATGTGGCGCTGGTACTGTTGTTTTACTGGCCGCCACGCTCGCTGCCGCCGATGCAATTGCCGCCTCCGGCGGTAATGATGAGCTGGGCCGCGCAGATTGAAGCGCCGGAAAGTCCCAAACCCTTACCGCTAGGCGTACAGCAGACGCAGTCGTCTGCTGCACAACCGGCTGAACAGCAAGAACAACCCGACTTACCAAAGCTGGCAAGGGCTGAAAAAACCAAGATTGCCGTGGCCGAAAAGAAGCGAACTGAACAGCGGCCGCCGCAGAAAACTCAGCCGAAGCCCGAGGAGCAGGCAAAAGAGACCAAACACGCTGCGGCCTCCAGCGCCGCGGCACCGAAAGCGTTGAATGTTGCCCGGCAGGCGGCGGCACCGCTGAACAGTGATTCCGCCAGTCAACTGCAGGCCAAGCTGTCGTGGGAAAGCCAGGTTAAGGGGCTGCTGAACCGCATCAAACGCTATCCGTCGGATGCACAGCGCCGCCGCCGTACAGGCATGCCGCAGGTGGTCTTTACGGTGGATGCGCAGGGCCGGGTGTCTGATTTGAGATTGCAGGCGTCGTCAGGTACCGCCTCGCTGGATCGGGAGGCACTGGCGGTGGTGACTCGGGCGCAGCCTTTGCCGCAACCGCCGGTGGAGATGCTTCAGCAGGACAAGGTTCGGGTGACGATGCCCATCGATTTTAATCTGGCGGCGTTGCACGCCGTCCAATAGTTTATGCCGACGGCAGCGGCCTTTTGTTTGCTGAAACAAAAGCAGGCGTTGCCGATGTCAAACCATCGTGAGGGACTATGAAATATCCACTTTTGCCGGGTCGTTGTTGGCGTGCGGCAACCTCTGTCGTGATCTCATTAAGCTTAATGGGCCAGGCCGTTCAGGCGGCACCGCAGGCTCCCAGCGCGGAAATCATCCCGAAAAAGTTGACCGCCCAGGGTGAAACCCGGGTAGATGATTACTATTGGTTGCGCGACGACAGCCGTCAGAATAAAAGGATGCTGGATTATTTGACGGCGGAAAACCGTTATACCGAACAGATGATGCAGCCGTACAAAAAACTGCGCGATACGCTGTACCAGGAAATGCTCGGCCGCATGAGCCCGGAAGATCGCTCGGTACCTTATCAACTGAACGGCTATCGCTATCAGGAAAGCTATGCGGCGGGCAAGGATTTTGCCCTGTACCAGCGTCAGGCTCTTACCGCCGATGCGCCATGGCAAACCTTGCTGGATGCCAACCAGCGCGCGACAGGGCAGGCTTATTACCGTGTTGGCGGTCTGGAGATCAGCCAGGACAATCAGCGGATGGCGATCGCCGAAGATTATCAGGGGCGCCGGCAGTACCGTATTTCGTTGCGTAATGTCGACAGCGAGAAATGGGCCGCGGAAGTGATTGAAAACACCTCTGGCGACATGGTGTGGGCCAACGATGGCAAGACGCTGTTTTATATTCGCAACCATCCGCAAACGCTGTTGCCGTATCAGGTTTATCGCCATCAGTTTGGTACGCCGGTCGCGGACGATAAACTGGTGTATCAGGAAGATGACGCGGCGTTTTATCTGAGCCTGGCTCATTCCTCCTCCCGCGACTACGTCATTATTACCATCAGCGGCAACACTACCTCTGAGGCGCGGCTGATCGATGCCAACCAACCGCTGAAAGCGCCGGTGCTGTTTGCCGCCCGTCGCAACGGCCATGAATACTACCTCGACCATTATCGCGGCGAGTTCTATTTACGCTCCAATCACCAAAGCCCGCATTTTGGTCTCTATCACACCGCGGCGCTCGATAACCCGTGGCAGACGCTGATTGCACCGCAGGAAAAGCGCGAGGTCGAAGGTTTCACCTTATTCCGCGACTGGCTGGTGGTGAAAGAGCGTGGCGATGGCCTGGTACAGCTACGGCAAATCAGTTGGGACGGCAAAACCCAGCGCAGCATTCCGTTCGATGACGCCAGCTACATGGCCTGGCTGGGCTATAACCCCGATCCGGACAATCAGCACCTGCGCTACGGCTATTCGGCGATGACCACGCCGACCAGCACCTACGAATGGGATCTTGATAAAGGCACTCGTACTCTGTTGAAACAGCAGGAAGTGAAAGGGGTTGATCCCAGCCAGTACCACAGCGAACGGGTGTGGATCAGCGCGCGTGACGGTGTGAAGGTACCCGTCTCGCTGGTTTACAACCGTGCGATGTTCAAACCGGGGCACAGCCCGCTGCTGGTGTACGGCTATGGCGCCTATGGCATGAGTATGGATCCGGCCTTCAGCGCCAACCGCATCAGTTTACTGGATCGCGGTTTTGTTTATGCGCTGGTCCACGTGCGTGGCGGCGGTGAATTGGGGCAGAACTGGTATCAGCAGGGCAAACTGAGCCATAAACCCAACACCTTCAGCGACTTTATCGATGCAACCCAGGCGTTAATCAAACAGGGTTACGGCCAGCCGGGGCGTATCTATGCCATGGGGGGCAGCGCCGGCGGCTTGCTGATGGGCGCGGTGATCAATCAGGCGCCGCAGCTGTATAACGCGGTGGTGGCGCAGGTGCCTTTCGTGGATGTTTTGACCACCATGCTCGACGACAGCATTCCACTGACCGTCGGTGAATATGAAGAGTGGGGTAACCCAAATCAACCAGAAGCCTATGCGCTGATGAAGTCTTATAGCCCCTACGACAACGTACGCAAGCAGGCGTACCCGAACCTGTTGGTGACCAGCGGCCTGTATGATTCGCAGGTGCAATATTGGGAACCGGCAAAATGGGTGGCCAAACTGCGTCGCTTTAAACAGGGCGATTCGCTGCTGCTGCTGGCCACCGATATGACGGCCGGGCACGGCGGAAAATCGGGCCGACTGACGCGGCTGGAAAATAGCGCCTTGGAATACAGCTTTATTTTGGCGGTGGATCAGAAAACGCGGAAATAACCCTTCTGGCCGCCAGGAAATAACCTGGCGGCTTATTAAAACGATAAAGCGTTAATTTTACCGTCGATTTCGGCGGGCTTTGTGCTGGGCATTGTCGGCCATAACATCTTTTTGGTCATTTCTGGGGATCTATGAAAATTAAATTACTGGTAAGCCTGATCGGTGCGGGAATAGCGCTGAGCGGGACGGCGACGGCTGCGCAAGACGGGGCAGACAATGGCAAGGGCAACGTGGTGTTTAGCCCGTTGAACGTTTCGGCTGCGACAGAAAGCGACCGTAGCGAAAAGGAGGCGTTGGAAAAACCGGGTGCCTTCAGCTCACGAGGGGAAAATAAGAATCTCGAATCGGTAGACAGCATTTTGCGCAGCATGCCGGGCACCTATACCCAAATCGATCCGGGCCAGGGTTCGGTTAGCGTCAATATCCGCGGCATGAGCGGCTTTGGCCGCGTTAATACCATGGTGGACGGTATTACCCAGAACTACTACGGCAGTTCGCCGAGCGATGCAGCCCATGGCGGGTTACCCACCAGCCAGTTCGGTGCGCTGATCGACCCCAATTTTATCGTCGGCGTTGATGTAGCGCGCGGCAATGCGACGGGCTCCGCCGGAGTGAATGCGTTGGCAGGCAGCGCCAACTTCCGCACCCTGGGTGTGGATGACGTGGTGTTTTCCGATAATCCTTTTGGCGTGCGCACCAAATTTTCCGTGGGCAATAACGGCATTGGCCGCAGCGGCATGATTGCCGTGGGCGGGAAAACCGGCGCCTTTGGCGAAGGCGGCAGCCTGGGCGCGATGGCAGCCATCAGCGGCAGTTCCATCACGTCTAATTACAAAAACGGCTCCGGTTTTGACAGTGAAGAGTTTAACGTTGATAAAACTTATCGACAGAACCCTAAATCCCAGTTATTCAAAGTCGATATTAAGCCAGACGCTTTTAATAGTATCGAACTGTCGGCCAGGACCTACCAGAATAAAATAACCCGCCGTCATATCGACAGTAATGACTTCTATATTAAATATCACTATGCGCCTTTCTCCGAGCTGATTGATTTTAATCTGACAGCCAGTACCAGCCGCGGTGAGCAGAAATTCATGTCTGACAATATGGCAGGGTTTAGCGACAGCAAGGCGAAAAATATCTCGGACGCGCTGGACGTCAATAACACCAGCCGTTTCAGCCTGCAGGAAGTCGATTTTGCCTTCAGCTATGGTGGCAAGCTGATCCGTAACGAATACAAGAAGCACGCATCCGGGCTGGTAACCGACGATAACCAGGCGGAAAGTTCGCCGGTGGGGATCGCGGGTAAACAAAATATCGCCAGCCTTTACAGTGGGCTGCAGCTTAACTACGGCATCTGGCAGAGCAACTTTGATCTGAACTACAGTTCCTATGATATTTCCGGTTATAAACCTGCCTGTGATGAGCGCGTGGCCTGCTTCCCGCAGGGGGCCAGCAATATCAATTTGAAAGAGCACGGTTTTAATCCGTCGGTGCTGTTATCGGCGCAGGTGACGCCATGGTTGCAACCGTTTGTCAGCTACAGCAAGTCGATGCGCGGGCCGAATATTCAGGAGGTGTTCTTCGCCAACAGCGGCGGGCAGTCGATGAACCCGTTCCTGAAGGGAGAAACCGCTGAAACCTACCAGGCCGGCTTCAACGCCAATGCTCATGACCTGTTGTTCAAGCAGGACAGCTTCCAGCTGAAGGCGGTGTATTTTGAATCAAAGATCAAAAATTACATTTCCAGCCAAAACTACATGGTGTGCAGCAATCGTCGCAAGTGCAACCGAGCTCAGTCGACGCAGGAAGAGTGGGATAACGCCAATGAGAATGTCGTGATGACCATGTACAGCAATGCTTATGAGCCGGTCAGAATGCGTGGGGTGGAAGTAGAGGCAATGTATGACGCCGGTTTCGCCTACACCAAACTCTCCCTGAGCAAAGAGCACACCAGCCAACCGACCAATCAGGCCAGCAACGAATTCGGTGCCGGTGACATCAGCGAACTGCCGGAATTTTATTTCACGTTAGATTCAGGCGTTCGTTTGCTGGACGAGAAACTGACGCTGGGCGGATTGGTCAAATACACGGGTAAAGCGGTTCGCCTGTCGCCAAATTCGGATCGGGACGAAAATGAGCAATTGCTGAAAGAGCCTGCGCCGCACATCCCGACGATTATCGATCTGTACAGCACCTATCAGTTCAACCGTAACCTGCTGTTGAAATTCAGCGTGCAGAACCTGATGGACAGAGACTATTCCGATGCGTTGAACAAGATGAACTCGATGCCGTCCCAGTCACAGGACTTCACACCGACCAACACCGCCCGCGGCCGAACCTATATCTTCGGCGGGGAGGTGCGATTCTAAGCTGAGTACGGGCGCAATCACTGCGCCCGTTTTGCCTGCTGCAACCACTTGTCCAGCTCGTTGGCGAACTGCTGACGGTCGCGCTGGTTCAGCGTATTCGGGCCGCCGGTCTGGATACCGCTGGAGCGCAGGGTGTCCATAAAGTCGCGCATGTTCAGGCGCTCACGAATGGTGTCTGGCGTATAGCGTTCCCCGCGCGGATTCAGCGCCACCGCGCCTTTTTCGATCACCTCGGCAGCCAGCGGGATATCGGCGGTGATCACCAGATCGCCTTTCTCGCAGCGGCGCACGATTTCGTTATCCGCCACGTCAAAACCGGCCGCCACCTGCAGAGTGTGGATATGCCTGGAAGGCGGCGTTCTCAGCGGTTGGTTGGCAACCAGCGTTACCGACATGGCGGTACGATCCGCCGCGCGGAACAGCACTTCTTTGATCACGTTGGGACAGGCGTCCGCATCGACCCAAATCTGCATTATTCCGGCTCCTTCAACCAATCGCGTACCGGCAGGAAATCTCGGTACAGCGCCGCTTCCGGGCTGTCTTCCGCCGGTTGATAGTTGTATTCCCAGCGTACCAGCGGCGGCATCGACATCAGGATGGATTCGGTACGTCCGCCGGTTTGCAAGCCAAACAACGTGCCGCGATCCCAGACTAAATTGAACTCGACGTAGCGGCCACGGCGATACAGCTGGAACTGACGTTGGTTATCGCCCCAACTCAGCGCCTTGCGTTTTTCCACGATCGGCAAATAGGCATCGAGGAAGCCTTCGCCCACCGCTTGGGTAAACGCGAAGCAGGTAGCGAAGTCGGGCGTGTTGAGATCGTCAAAGAACAGGCCGCCGATGCCGCGCGCTTCGTTGCGGTGCTTGATAAAGAAATAGTCATCGCACCACTTTTTGTATTTGGGATACACCTGCTCGCCGAAGGGGGCGCACAGCTGTTCGGCGGTGCGGTGCCAATGAATGGCATCTTCTTCAAAGCCGTAGAAGGGGGTCAGATCAAAGCCGCCGCCAAACCACCACACCGGTTCTTCGCCCGGCTTTTCCGCAATGAAAAACCGCACGTTGGCGTGGCTGGTCGGGATATAAGGGCTGCGCGGGTGGATCACCAACGACACGCCCATCGCCTGGAAGCTGCGGCCGGCCAACTCGGGGCGGTGCGCGGTAGCGGAGGCGGGCAGGGTGGCACCGGAGACGTGTGAGAAGTTGACGCCCGCTTGTTCGAACACCGCGCCGTCGGTCAATACCCGGCTGCGGCCACCGCCGCCTTCTTCCCGCGTCCAGCGGTCCTCGTTGAAAACGGCGCCGCCGTCGGCCTGAGCCAGCTGCGTGCAGATGCGGTCCTGCAGTGCCAGCAGGAAGGATTTTACTTCTGCGATGGTCGATAAACTCATACGGATTAATTCACAGCGTCTGACTGAACAAGCCGCAGAGTATACCTTTATTCACCGTGACTGGCAGTATCAGCCGGGTTTTCGTTGGTGTGAATCGTAATAGCTGAAGAAACTGATCACGCCGTCGGCGATGGCGCGGGCGATTTTCTCGCGGAATGCGGTGGTGCCAAGCAGGCGTTCTTCCGCCGGATTGGTGATAAACGAGGTTTCGACCAGTACCGACGGAATCGACGGGGATTTCAGCACCGCGAACGCCGCTTGTTCGGTGCTGTTGCTGTGCAGATGATGCACCGGGCGGATCTGGCCGAGCACGTGGCGGCCGAGCGTCAGGCTGTTGTTGATGGTATCGGTTTGCACCAGGTCGAACAGTACCTGCTGCAGATAGTTGTCCTGATTTTTGTATTTGCCGCCGGCCACGTCATCGGCGGCATTTTCGCGGTTGGACAGATAACGCGCCATGGCGCTGCTGGCACCGCGATTGGACAGGGCAAACACCGAGGCACCGGAGGCTTCCGGGCTGGTAAAACCGTCGGCATGGATAGAGATAAACAGATCGGCCTGATGCTGGTGGGCAATCTCCACCCGCTGAAACAGGGGGATAAACTCGTCTTCTTCCCGCGTCAGGCGCACTTCAACGTGTTCCTGTTCGTGCAGAATGCGACGCACGTGGTTGGCAATCTCCAGCACCACGTGTTTTTCCTGCGAACCTTCTCTGCCGACGGCGCCCGAATCGATGCCGCCGTGACCGGGGTCGATCATCACCAGCCTTTTGCTGCCGCTGGGTTTGGGCGCCGTTTTAGCGTGTTGCTTGCGCAGCATGCCGCCGGTTTCGGCTTGGGCCGTTTGGCTCTTACTGCCGAGCAGCACCAGCGCCAGACCAGAAAGCAGTAATTGACGTCGCGTGGGGGAAACGGGGAGCGGTTTAAAATTGAGGAAGGGTTTAACCTGCTTTTTCATAACGCTACGCTCCATCGACAAATTCTATTTTGCGACGTTATATCGTATTGATAATCATTAATCGACCGGATAACTATGTCCATTTATTACGCGAGTTACCGGGGATTTCTGCATTATTGCCCGGGGAAATCGCAGTTTGATATTGCGTAAGTGAATAATCCCGCGATAATCAGATAAACATCTTAATTAACAGCGGCGAACATCGATGGAAATTCGCGTATTTCGACAAGACGACTTTGAAGAAGTCATTACCCTGTGGGAGCGCTGCGATCTGCTGCGGCCGTGGAACGATCCTGAGATGGATATTGAGCGCAAACTGAATCACGATCCGGATCTGTTTCTGGTCGCGGAAGTGGGCGGAGAAGTCGTGGGATCGGTGATGGGGGGATACGACGGTCATCGTGGTTCGGCGTATTATCTCGGGGTACATCCGGATTATCGCGGACGCGGTATCGCCAATGCGTTGATCAGCCGGTTAGAGAAAAAATTGATCGCGCGCGGTTGCCCGAAGATCCAACTGATGGTGCGGGAAGATAACGACACGGTGATCGAGATGTACGAGAAACTCGGTTACGAGATCCAGAGCATTACCAGCCTGGGCAAGCGACTGATCGAAGATCAGGAATATTGAGCGATATTTTGGGCGGTGAGGCTTCACCGCCCAAACTGCGCGTTAGGGCAGTTTTTTGATGGTTTTCACGTCGACTTCCACGTTGCTCCAGTCTTTATCCACTTTCCCTTCCAACTGCACTTTATCTTTCGGGGTGATGGTCTGACCGTTCCAGCGTTTTTTGTCGATCTCGACCGTCAGCGTGCCGCTGGCGTCGCGGAAGGTATAGGTCTCGTCACCGACGCGTTGCTCAATGTTGCCTTGCAGCATCACCCAGGTGTCATCACTCATTGACTTGACCTTGTCGACGGTGGTCAACGCGGCGCTAGGGCCGGAAAATCCGCCTTGCTGCGTGTTTTGGGTGTGCGTTTGCGGTGCCGCAGGATCGAGGAACCCGCCTTGCTGAGCCAGAACCGGTGCGCTACACAGAGCAATTAATGCAGCCAGGGTATATTTTTTCATCTTAAGCTTCCTTATCTCAATCTAGAATCAAAGCCCTGCCAATCAGGACTGCTGGTTTGATGGGGTTAAGTAAAGCATGAAAATCTTAAGGGGTTCTTAAGCGCGCGCATTGAAAACAATAAACACGGCACCCATTTGAAAAATCATCATGATATTGGCAAGGAATCGATGTTGAAGCCACTTCCACCCCGTTTTTCCCCCGACGATTACGATCAGCACGGTGCGTTGCGTTTGCCGCTGTGGTTTTGGAGCGTACTGATTTTACAGGCCCGTACCTGGATCCTGTTTGTGATGGCCGGGGTTTCGCGCCAGCAGGGGGAAGCCCTGCTATCGCTGTTTTACCCGGACACCCAATGGTTCTGGTATGGCATCGTGCTGGGGCTGCCGGCGGCGTTGGCATTTTTGATTGCTCCGCGTCGTCACCAGTGGCCACGGCTATGGCGTGCCTGGCGCTGGGTATTGATTGCTTCGCTGCTGGCAGCGCTGGGCGGTTCCCTGTTTAGCTTGTGGCAACAAGACGACAATCCTTCGGCGTTGGACATCGTGCTGGCGTTGCTCGATGCGTTGGCGCTGGCTTACTTGCTGCTGAGTGCGCGTCTTAAGGCCTGTTTCGTGGTACAGGATGAGGCGGGTTAATTGCCGCACAGTACGGCACTTTTCTCATTTTCCGCACTCCAAGCTCGCAACCGATGGCGATGCGTGGACAGTTGTGAGAGGCTGACACGCAACAAAACGCCAAGTGCGGCAGGGCAGAGCAGGCTGTGCCCCGTCATTGATGTTAAGGAGCTAAAAATGAATGTTCGCCCACTGTTGTTAGGGCTTCCGCTGTTACTGACCGGCTGTTCGACGATGTCCAATTTCTCTTGGTCCAGCCTGTCGCCATTTAACTGGTTTGGCAACAGCCTCGAAGTCAGCGCCAAGGGCGTTGGTGACCTCAACGCCGGTACCCCGATGTCGGAAAGCGCCATTAACGACGGGCTGAATGGCGATTACCGCCTGCGCGGTGGCATGGCCACCAGCCAGGGCAAGATAGTTTCCTACTACCAGGCGATGGACGGCAACGACGTGAAGCTGGTGATCACCGGGGAACCCAAGGGCCACGTGCAGCGCGTGGACGTGATGGACAGCAAAGTCGCGACCGAGTGGGGCAGCAAGCTGGGCACGCCGTTCAGTGACCTGTACAGCAAGGCGTTCGGTGCCTGTAAACCGGCCGACGGCGACGATGCCGGCAAGGTCGAGTGCGTCGCACAGCAGAGCAAGTACGTCACCTATATCTTCGACGGCAAATGGGCCGGCCCGCAAGATATCATCCCACCGGATGACACGCTGAAAAGCTGGACGGTCAGCAAGATCATCTGGCACGCCAAACCGCAATAAAGCTTCCCCCCTGGGCGCCCGATCCGCGGCGCCCCTGGTTTCTCTGGTTTCCCTCCCCGCTGAACGTTAAATCACCGCTCCCTTTGGACGAAATTGCCCGGTTGCGGGTATCCCTATTTTCTTTGCGCTGATGCAAGGCAATCCCGTTTTCATCGGGTATGATACTGCGCATTCTTAACAGGAAACCCATGGACAAACAGTAACCTGTTACTCGATTTCGATTTTGAGGATAACGATAATGACCCAGGTTCAGAGCGGTATTTTACTGGAACACTGCCGCTTCGCCATTTTTATGGAAGCCACCGTGCAGGGCGAATTCGCCGATTTGCGCCAGGGCTGCAAGCAGTTTTGCCAGACGTTGACCGAGCTGCAACAGCAGTTTCCCGATGCGCATTTGGGCGCGGTGATCGCCTTTGGCTATGACGTCTGGCACGACCTTTCCAGCGGTCAGGGCGCAAAAGAGCTGAAGCCATTCACCCCGTTGGGCAAGGGGTTGGCCCCGGCCACCCAGCGCGATCTGTTGATCCACATCCAATCCTTGCGTCATGACGTTAACTTTACGGTGGCGCAGGCGGCGCTGGCAGCGTTCGGCAACGCCATCAAGATTGAAGAAGAAACCCACGGATTCCGCTGGGTGGAAGAGCGCGATCTGAGCGGCTTTATCGACGGCACTGAAAACCCGCAGGGCGACAAACGTCCTGAAGTGGCGGTCATCGCCGAAGGTGAAGAAGACGCAGGTGGCAGCTACGTGCTGGTGCAGCGTTATGAACATAACCTGCGTCAGTGGCAGCGCTTTACCACCGAGCAGCAGGAGCAGATTATCGGCCGCACCAAGCACGACAGCGAAGAGTTGCCGCCGGAGCAGCGTCCTGACACCTCGCATGTCAGCCGTGTCGATCTGAAAGAAGACGGCAAAGGCCTGAAGATTTTGCGTCAGAGCCTGCCTTACGGTACTGCCAGCGGTAAACACGGGCTGTATTTCATCGCCTATTGCGCCCGCCTGCATAACATCGAAAAACAGCTGCTGAGCATGTTTGGCGATTTGGACGGCAAACGTGATGCGATGCTGCGTTTCAGCCGTGCGGTGACCGGCAGCTATTACTTTGCGCCTTCGCTGACGCGCCTGCTGTCGCTTTAACCTTTCCTCCGGGGTCGGCCATGCCGGCTCCGGATTAACTTCCTCCTCTGCCACACCGCTCTGCCCCTGCCTTATAGCGTTTGATGCTTGAAAATCACTAAACGGTATATAAAAGCGTTACAGCTCCGCACCTAGTTATAAATACACTGGTCAACATCAGGGCGAAAGCCCGGCGGATTGATTCAGCTATAAGGTGCACAATGAAACAAACACGGGTTAAAAATTTCATGCTGAAAGGATGGTTGGCGGCGGCGCTGTTAGCCAGCGGTACCGTTTCGGCCGCTGAGCTGCTGAACAGCTCCTATGACGTTTCCCGTGAATTGTTTACCGCGCTGAACCCGGGTTTTGAACAGCAGTGGAACCAGCAGCATCCGGGCGACAAGCTGACCATCAAACAATCTCACGCCGGCTCTTCCAAGCAGGCGCTAGCCATATTGCAGGGGTTACGTGCCGACGTCGTGACCTACAACCAGGTGACCGATGTGCAGATCCTGCACGATCGCGGCCAACTGATCCCGGCTGACTGGCAGGCTCGTTTACCGAACAACAGCTCCCCTTTCTATTCCACCATGGCTTTCCTGGTGCGCAAGGACAACCCAAAAGGCATCCATAGCTGGAACGATTTGGTGCGCGACGATGTGAAGCTGGTGTTCCCGAACCCGAAAACCTCCGGCAACGGCCGTTATACCTATCTGGCTGCCTGGGGAGCCGCCAGCCAGGCTGACGGCAACGATCAGGCCAAAACCCGTGCCTTTATGACCCGTTTCCTGAAAAACGTGCTGGTGTTTGACACCGGCGGTCGCGGTGCGACCACTACCTTTGTGGAACGCGGCCTGGGTGACGTGCTGATCAGTTTTGAGTCGGAAGTGAACAATATCCGCAAGCAGTATGGCGAAGACAAGTATCAGGTGATCGTGCCGCCGGTCGATATTCTGGCGGAGTTCCCGGTCGCCTGGGTCGACAAAAACGTGGAAAGAAACGGCACTGAACAGGCCGCCAAAGATTATTTGAATTACCTCTACAGCCCGGCTGCGCAGCAGGTGATCACCAGCTTCTACTATCGCGTGTATGACAAGCAGGCGATGGCGGCCGCGAAGGGCCAGTTCCCGCAGACCAAACTGTTCCGTGTAGAAGATCAGTTTGGTGGCTGGCCACAGGTGATGAAGACGCATTTCTCTACCGGTGGCGAGTTGGATCAACTGTTAGCGGCAGGGCATAAGTAATGTTGTTGTCCAGCAAACGGGTTCTGCCTGGGTTTGGTCTCAGTCTGGGAAGCAGCCTGTTTTACACTTGCCTGATCCTGCTGCTGCCGCTCAGCGCACTGGTGATGCAGCTGGCGCAGATGAGCCTGGCGCAATATTGGGAAGTGGTTTCCAACCCGCAGGTGGTTGCCGCCTATAAGGTCACGTTGCTGGCGGCGGGCGTCGCCAGCTTGTTCAACGCGGTGTTCGGCATGCTGATGGCCTGGATCCTGACTCGCTATCGTTTTCCGGGGCGCACGCTGCTGGACGGCCTGATCGACCTGCCGTTTGCGCTGCCGACGGCGGTGGCCGGTTTGACGCTGGCGGGGCTGTTCTCCACCACCGGGTGGTATGGCCAATGGTTGGCGCATTTTGACATCAAGGTGACGTTCACCTGGCTTGGCATCGCGGTGGCGATGGCCTTCACCAGCTTGCCCTTCGTGGTGCGTACCGTTCAACCGGTGCTGGAAGAGCTGGGACCCGAATATGAAGAGGCCGCAGAGACCCTGGGCGCAACCCGCTGGCAGAGTTTTCGCCGCGTGGTGATGCCGGAGTTGGCACCGGCGCTGCTGGCCGGTACGGCCATTTCCTTTACCCGCAGCCTGGGCGAGTTTGGTGCGGTGATTTTCATCGCCGGCAACATCGCCTGGAAGACGGAAGTGACCTCGCTGATGATTTTCGTTCGTCTGCAGGAGTTCGATTATCCGGCGGCCAGTGCGATTGCATCGGTGATCCTGGCGGCTTCGCTGCTGCTGCTGTTCAGCATTAACGTTCTGCAAAGCCGCTTTGGCCGACGCATCGGGGGGCACTGATGGCGGATATCTCTGAGTTCAACGGCGTCGAACGCCCGCGCGTCAATTGGGGCAAGTGGACGCTGATCGGTATCGGCGTGCTGTTTTCGGTATTGCTGCTGGTGGTGCCGATCATTTCGATTTTCGCCGAAGCCTTTTCCAAGGGCGCTGGCGCGATGTGGAGCAACCTGGTCGATCGCGACATGTTGCACGCTATCTGGTTGACGGTGCTGATTGCCCTGATTACCGTGCCGTTCAACCTGGTGTTCGGCACCTTGCTGGCCTGGCTGGTGACGCGGTTCACTTTCCCGGGCCGCCAGCTGCTGCTGACGCTGATCGACATCCCGTTTGCCGTGTCACCGGTAGTAGCGGGGCTGATTTACCTGCTGTTTTACGGCAGCAATGGCCTGCTGGGCGGTTGGCTGGATGCGCACAATATCCAGATCATGTTCTCCTGGCCGGGCATGGTGTTGGTGACCATTTTCGTGACCTGTCCGTTCGTGGTGCGTGAGCTGGTGCCGATGATGCTGAGCCAGGGTAGCCAGGAAGACGAGGCCGCCATTTTACTGGGCGCTTCCGGCTGGCAGATGTTCCGCCGGGTGACGTTGCCGAACATTCGCTGGGCGCTGCTGTACGGCGTGGTGCTGACCAACGCGCGCGCCATTGGCGAATTCGGCGCGGTGTCGGTGGTGTCCGGTTCTATTCGCGGCGAGACCTTTAGCCTGCCGCTGCAGGTCGAGTTATTGCAACAGGATTACAACACTGTTGGCTCCTTTACCGCCGCCGGGTTACTGACCCTGATGGCGATAGTGACCCTATTTTTGAAGAGTGGCCTGCAATGGCGTCTGGAACGCCAGAATGCACGTCTCGAGCGGGAGGAAAGTCATGAGCATTGAGATTAACGGTATCAACAAGTTCTTCGGTCGTACCAAGGTATTGAACGATATCTCGCTCGATATTGCCTCCGGTGAGATGGTGGCGTTGTTGGGGCCGTCGGGCTCCGGCAAAACCACGCTGCTGCGCATTATCGCCGGGCTGGAAAACCAGAGCGGCGGCAAGCTGGGCTTCCACGGCACCGACGTCAGCCATGTGCATGCGCGCGATCGCCGGGTGGGTTTCGTGTTCCAGCATTACGCGCTGTTCCGCCATATGACGGTGTTCGACAACATTGCCTTTGGCCTGAGCGTGCTGCCGCGTCGTGAGCGCCCGAATGCCGCGGCGATCAAACAAAAAGTGACCCAACTGTTGGAGATGGTGCAGCTGGGTCATTTGGCCAACCGCTATCCCTCACAGCTTTCCGGCGGCCAGAAGCAACGCGTAGCTTTGGCTCGTGCACTGGCGGTAGAGCCGCAGATTCTGCTGCTGGACGAACCTTTTGGTGCGCTGGATGCCCAGGTGCGTAAAGAACTGCGCCGTTGGTTGCGTCAGTTGCATGAAGAGCTGAAGTTTACCAGCGTATTCGTCACCCACGATCAGGAAGAGGCGATGGAAGTGGCCGACCGCATCGTGGTGATGAGCCAGGGCAATATTGAGCAGGTAGGTTCGCCGGAAGAAATTGTTCGCGAACCGGCCAGCCGCTTTGTGCTGGAGTTCATGGGCGAAGTGAACCGCCTGAGCGGCGAAATCCGCGGCTCGCAACTGTTCGTCGGCGCGCACCAGTGGCCGCTGTCGTTCCAGCCGATGCATCAGGGCAGCGTGGATCTGTTCCTGCGGCCTTGGGAGATGGAAGTGGGCACCGAGAGCAGCGAACGCTGCCCGTTGCCGGTGCAGGTGCTGGAGGTTAGCCCGCGTGGCCACTTCTGGCAGATGACCGTTCAGCCGATCGGTTGGCACCAGGAACCTATCAGCGTGGTGTTGCCTGACGGCAACGAGCCGCCGGTTCGCGGTGGCCGTTATTACGTCGGCAGCCTGAATGCGCGCCTGTACGCTGGCGATCGGCTGCTACAACCTGTTGCGTTAGCTAAAAGCGCCTGATAGTTTTTACCTCCCAACATCATTTTAAAGGCAACCCTGGGGTTGCCTTTTTACATTACGCACTTCAACACACAGGCAAAGCACGTGACAACGCTCGAACAATGCATCGGCAATACCCCGCTGGTAAAATTACAACGTCTGGCCGCAGGACTGGGCAGCGAGGTTTGGGTCAAGCTGGAAGGCAATAATCCGGCGGGCTCGGTGAAGGACCGCGCCGCGCTGGCGATGATCCAGCAGGCGGAATTGCGCGGTGAGATAAAACCCGGTGACCGGCTGATTGAGGCCACCAGCGGCAATACCGGCATTGCGCTGGCGATGATCGCGGCGTTGAAAGGCTACGCTTTGACGCTGCTGATGCCGGAAAACATGAGTCTGGAACGCCAGGCGGCGATGCGCGCCTACGGGGCCGAGCTGATCCTGGTCAGCCGGGAAGTGGGCATGGAAGGGGCGCGTGACCTGGCGTTGGACATGCAGAATCAGGGGCAGGGCAAGGTGCTGGATCAGTTCAACAATCTGGACAATCCCTACGCCCACTTCACCACCACCGGCCCGGAAATCTGGCAGCAGAGCCAGCAGCGGGTCACCCATTTCGTCTCCAGCATGGGCACCACCGGCACCATTACCGGCGTGGGCGGCTACCTGAAGAGCCAAAATCCGCAGGTGCAGATCATTGGCCTGCAACCGGCGGAAGGCAGCAATATTCCCGGTATTCGCCGCTGGGCACCGGCTTATCTGCCGGGTATTTTCCGCCCGGATCTGGTGGATCAGGTGTTGGATATCGAGCAAACCGACGCCGAGCAGACCATGCGTCAGTTGGCGCAGCGCGAAGGCATTTTCTGCGGTGTCAGCTCCGGCGGTGCGGTGGCCGGTGCGTTGCGGATCGCAGCGGCGAACCCGGGCAGCGTGATTGTGGCGATCATCTGCGATCGCGGCGATCGCTACCTCTCCACCGGCGTTTTCGGTTGAGGGTTACTCCCTTTCCAACGCATGTATCGGATCCATTCCGGCAGCGCGCCTTGCCGGGAAGAAGCCAAAAATCACCCCGATAAGCGTCGAACAGATAAACGCGGCGACAATGGACTCGGTGGAATACACCATCGTGAAATTGTCGCTGAATTGACTGAACACCACGCCAATCCCCAGCGACAGCAGAACCCCCAATGTGCCGCCCAGCAGGCACACCAGTACCGCCTCAATTAAAAATTGTTGCATGATGTCGCTGGCGCGGGCACCGACCGCCATACGCACGCCGATTTCGCGGGTGCGTTCGGTCACCGACACCAGCATGATATTCATTACCCCAATGCCACCCACCACCAGAGAAATCAATGCGATCATCGACACCAGCAGCGTCAGGGTGGCGGTGGTTTTCTCAATGGTTTGGCGAATGCTGTCGGTATTCATCACAAAGAAGTCCTTGCCGCCATGGCGCTGGCTCAGCAGACGGGTGACGCCGTCTTCGGCGCTGGTGAGATCGATATCGTCGTTCACCCGCACGGTGATGCTTTTCAGGTAGCTCTGGCCCAGCATGCGTTTCATGGCGGTGGTGTAGGGGATCCAGACGTTCAGATTCTCGTCGCTGCCGAAACCGCTCTGTTTTTTGGCGGCGACGCCGATAATGCGACACGGCAGCGAGCCGAGCAGGATCACTTCGCCAAGCGGGTTGACGCCGTGAGGAAACAGTTTGTTGCGGGTATTTTCATCAATCACCGCTTCCTGCATCAACTGGTCGACGCTATGGCGGTTAAACGCCATGCCGCTGTCGATGCTGTAACCGCGCACCAGAAAATACTGCTCACCGACGCCATTGACCGTGCCGCTGACCGACTGATTGCCATAGCGGAAGGTGGTGCTGCTTGAAACGGTCGGCGTGACGCTGTGCACGTAGCCCTGCTGCGCCAGCGCATTTGCGTCGGTGGCCCGCAGCGTCTGTACTGCAGCAGAACGCATATCGCCGAAATCTTTGCCCGGATAGACCTCCAGCGTGCTGGTGCCCATGGCGTTGATGTTGGCCAGCACCTGCTGCTGAGAGCCTTTGCCCAGCGCCACCACCGATACTACCGAGGCGATGCCGATGATAATGCCGAGCATGGTCAGTAGGGTGCGCAGGCGTTGGGAAGCCATCGCCAGCAGCGCCATTTTGAATGCCTCGTACAGGCGATCGCGTTGCGATTGCCAGCGGCTGACGGCGTTATCCAGCGCTATCGGTAGGCGTGCCACGGTGTGGGGCGTTGTTTTCCGTCGGTCGGCGACAATCTCGCCGTCGCTAAGCTCAATGATGCGCTGAGCATGTTCGGCAACCTGCATATCGTGAGTGACAATCACCACCGTATGGCCGCGAGCGTGCAGGTCTTTCAGGATGCTCATCACCTCTTGCCCGCTGTGGCTGTCCAGCGCGCCGGTGGGTTCGTCTGCCAAGATTACCTCGCCACCGTTCATCAATGCGCGAGCGATACTGACGCGTTGCTGCTGGCCACCGGAGAGCTGGCTGGGACGATAATTCAACCGTTGCGCCAGGCCGAGCCTTTGCAGCAGATCGGCGGCGCGTTGTTGGCGTGCGCTGCGCGAATGGCCAGCATACACTGCGGGGACTTCCACGTTGCCTTGGGCGCTAAGATCCCCCAGTAAATGATAGCGTTGGAAGATAAAACCGAAATGTTCGCGGCGCAGTTCGGCCAGGCTGTCGCGATCCAGCTGTGCGGTACTGCGGCCGGCCACCTGATAATCCCCTTCGCTTGGGCGATCGAGGCAGCCGAGAATGTTCATCAAGGTTGATTTACCCGAGCCGGAGGCGCCCACGATGGCCACCATCTCGCCTTGGGCAATGCTGAGATTGATCTCCTTGAGCACGGTGACGTTTTGGTCACCGGCCTGAAAACGGCGGCTGATACCGTGCAGTTGCAGTAGGGGTTGTGAGGCCATCATCACATCCCCATCGGTGGCGGGCCCATACGACGGGCGGGGCTTTGGCTCGTGGCATTGGCCTGGCTGACGATCACTTTCTCACCGGTCAACACGCCGCTGATAATCTGTGCGTCGACGTTGTTATTGATACCGACCTTGACCGGACGGCGGGCGATATTGCCCTGCTTATCCACCACCTGTACCCAGTCGCCTTCCAGCGCGGTTGCGGGGATCACCACCGCATTTTCCGCTTTGGCCAACACGATATACACCTGCGCAGTCATTGAGATGCGCAGCGCGCCGTCCGGGTTTGCCACATCAAACAGGCCGTTGTAGTAAATTGCGGTGCTGGAGCTGGACGTGCTGCTGGACGTGCTGGTGCTGGTCGAAGTGGTTTCGTCGTTGATCGAGTCTGGTGCCGGCTCTATGGCCCGCAGCTGGGTGCTATAACGCTTGCCCGGTTCGCCGAGGATGGTGAAATAGACCGGCATGCCGGTTTTCACCTTGACCACATCAGCTTCGGATATTTGCGCTTCGACAGTCATGGTCGCCAACTGAGCGACTTTGACGATGGTGGGGGCGCTTTGGACCGCGTTCACCGTTTGGCCTTCTTCTACCGGTAACGCGACGATGGTGCCGTCGATCGGCGAGGTGATTTTGGTGTAACCGAGGTTAACCTGCGCGGTGTTGACCGCGATTTGCGCCTGAATGATCTGCGCATCCAGCGCGTTGATATCGGCGCGGGTGGAAATCAAAGTAGCCTGAGCGCTGTCCAAGTCTGCGCGGACCCCGACGCCACGCGCCACTATGGCCTGCTGGCGCTGATAAACCAGCTGATTGTTGTGCAGCGCCGCCATTTTGGACGCGCGCTGTGCCTGAACGTTCTTCAATGCCGCTTCCGCGTCCCTCAGGGCGTTCTGCTGGGTTAAGTCATCAATCTCAGCCACTCGCTGGCCTTTATGCACTTTGTCGCCCAGCGCCACGTACAGGGCCTTAATCTGGCCCGATACCTGAGCGCCGACGCTAACCTGTTTTTGCGCTTCTATCGTACCGTCGGCCAGCACCGTTTGTTCCAGGTCACGGGTTTGCGCTACCGCAGTGATATACCGGGGTGTTTCTGTAGCGTCGTGGGATCGGAAGTAGAGAAATAGGGCGATAGCGGCCACAATAACAGTGGGCGGCAGATAGCGTTTTAAGCGTTGAAACGATGGCATGAGGAGAAGCTTCCCTGGCATAAAGCGTGGCGAAAATCTGTTGGCACTAATTTAACGCGCCGTCGGCCGGGCTGCGGTTAAGTGGCATTCAGGAATATGTAAGGATTGAGTAAAACCGGCTGCGAAGCAGGCAAATAGGCGTGAAAATGACGAAAATCCGCGAAGGAGTAAGGCATGAAAATTTTATTGGTCGATGATGACCTCGAGCTCGGCACCATGCTGAGTGAATATCTGACTGGCGAAGGTTTCAATGCCACGCTGGTGTTGACCGGCAAAGCGGGCGTGGAAGGCGCGCTGTCTGGCGATTACACCGCAATGATCCTCGACATCATGCTGCCGGACATGAGCGGCATCGACGTGCTGCGCGACGTGCGCAAAAAGAGCCGCATGCCAATCATTATGCTGACGGCCAAAGGCGACAATATCGACCGGGTCATCGGGTTGGAGATGGGGGCCGACGACTACATGCCCAAGCCATGCTATCCCCGTGAGCTGGTGGCACGCCTGCGTGCGGTGCTGCGTCGTTTCGACGAGCGCCCGGAAGAAGTGGACGACGAAATTGCCATTAACTTCGGTGAGTTGACCCTCAACCCATCGACCCGCAGCAGCGAATGGCGCGGTAAACCTTTCGATCTGACCGCTTCCGAATTCAACTTGCTGGAGCTGTTGCTGCGCGCGCCTGAACGCGTGGTATCAAAAGACGAGCTATCGGAAAAAGGGTTGGGGCGCCCGCGCGAAGCCTATGACCGCAGCGTTGACGTTCACATCAGCAATATTCGCCAGAAGTTGGGGGCGTTGACGGATAATGCACTCAGCATTGAAACGGTGCGCAGCATCGGCTACCGCATTCGGTAATGGCCATGCGCGGAAGACTATTCTGGAAAATCCTGCTCGGCTTCTGGCTGACCTTTATCATCATGACCCAGGCGCTGTGGGTCGCTTTTTCTTTGTATGGCGATCGCTATGAACCGCCGGAAAACGCGATGGCCCGGCGTGCGGTTACGCTGCAACTGACTTCGGCCGCCACCCAATTGCGCGAGGGCGGACTGCCGGCATTGAATGCCATGCTGAAAGACTGGTCGGATGATGACCGGCGCTTGTTGTCCGTAACGCCGATGGCGCAGCCGCCTGCAGCGGAGGAACCGGTATTTGAGGGGCGCCGCAGGTTAAAAGAGGTGACTGCGTGGGTGAAAGATTCGGGTGGCACGGGCTATCTGTTGAGTTACGACATGCGGGCCCTGCGGGAAGAATATAGCCCGAACCGGCGTCCGCACGTGTTCAATATCCCTATGCCGATGCTTTGGGTGGGGGGGCTGGCGGGGCTGCTGTTCAGTACGGTGCTGGCCTGGAACCTGACCCGGCCGATGCGTAAGCTGCGCGATGGTTTTGACCGCGTAGCTCAGGGCGACTTATCGGTGCGTTTGTTCCCGGCGATGCGCCGGCGGCATGATGAACTGTCCGAGGTAGCGCGCGATTTTGACAGCATGGCCGAACGGCTGGAGCTGTTGGTCAGCGCCCGCGAACAGTTGCTGCACGACGTTTCGCACGAGCTTCGTTCACCGTTAGCCCGGTTGCAGTTGGCCATTGGCCTGGCGCGGCAAAATGCAGGCAACGTCGAGAACTCGCTGCAACGCATTGAGCATGAAGCGGGGCGGCTGGATAAAATGATTGGCGAACTGTTGGCGCTGTCACGTGCCGAGAGCAACAGTCTGCCGGACGAAGAGTATTTCGATCTGTACGGGCTGGTGGATGCGGTAGTGAGCGACGCGCGTTACGAAGCGCAAATCCCTGGCGTCGAGATTGTGCTGCAGGCCAGTTCGGACGTGGAATATACCGTTAAGGGCAATGCCGAGCTGATGCGGCGCGCGGTGGATAATATCGTGCGCAACGCGTTACGTTTCTCCAGCCATGGTCAGCGGGTGACGGTGGTGTTGACGCGAATCGACCAACTGTTCCAAATAGAGGTCAGCGATCAGGGGCCTGGGGTAGAAGAGTCGAAGCTTTCCAGCATCTTTGATCCGTTCGTCAGGGTAAAATCGTCGATGTCGGGCAAGGGTTACGGACTGGGACTGGCGATCACCCGCAAGGTGGTGCTGGCACATGGCGGACAGGTTGAGGCGCGCAACGGCGAACAGGAAGGGTTGGTGATTACTCTGCGCATTCCGCGTTGGCAGTAATAATACCCTTCGCCTTTAGAACCGCCGCGTTGTTGATTGGCTGCTCGTGCGCACACCAGTCACTTACTTGAGTAAGCTCCTGGGGATTCACCCGCTTGCCGCCTGGCTGCAATTCGAAATTCGTTGGGTATTCTCAGTTGTGCAATAGGCGTTATCGGCACAGGCAGTTTGAATATGCCTCGGAGCGTACGTGCAGTAGGTACTGGTTCAGCCTGGTGACATAAAAAAACGGCGCCAAGGGCGCCGTTCTTATTTCATTCGCAATTACTTCTTGATGCGGATGATTGGGGTCTCACCAACGGTTACGTTACCGGTCAGTTTGATCAGCTCTTTGATCTCGTCCATGTTGGAGATAACCACCGGCGTCAGGATAGACTTGGCTTTCTCTTCCAGCAGGGCTAGGTTGAACTCGATAACGACGTCACCTTTCTTGACGCGCTGGCCTTCTTCAGCGATGCGTTTGAAGCCTTCGCCTTTCAGTTCAACGGTGTCGATACCGAAGTGGACAAACAGCTCGATGCCGCTGTCGGATTCGATAGAGAAAGCATGGTTGGTTTCGAAAATTTTACCGATAGTACCGTCAACCGGGGCAACCATTTTGTTGCCGGTAGGTTTGATGGCAATACCGTCGCCAACGATTTTTTCAGCAAATACTACGTCAGGCACATCTTCGATATTAACGATTTCGCCAGAAAGTGGAGCTACGATCTCGATAGTGCCCGTGTCTTTCTTGTCATCAGAAACCAGAGATTTCAGTTTATCGAACAAACCCATGATCTTCTCCTAAGCATTAAATTGGGCGGCGTTCCAGTGTCGTGGAAGTTTAGCAGAGCGTCTTTTCTTCGATGAATTTATTCACGCAATTCATCAGATCTTGCGCCGTTGGCTGTGCCAAGGCTTGCGCTGCCAACGCCTTCACATCTTCGAAATTAGTATTACGAATAATTTTCTTGATGCGCGGGATTGAAATCGCACTCATGCTGAACTCATCCAGCCCCATGCCCAATAACAACAGTGTAGCACGCTCATCGCCAGCCAGTTCACCGCACATACCGGTCCACTTGCCTTCTGCATGAGATGCATCAATAACCTGTTTGATCAGGCCAAGCACTGATGGGGACATCGGGTTATAGAGATGAGAAATCAGCTCATTGCCGCGATCTACCGCCAGAGTATACTGGGTTAGATCGTTTGTCCCAATACTAAAGAAGTCGACTTCTTTCGCCAGGTGATGAGCAATCACTGCCGCGGCCGGTGTTTCCACCATTACGCCCACTTCAATGGTCTCGTCAAAGGCCTTGGATTCTTCACGCAGCTGCGCCTTCAGCGTCTCGATTTCACCTTTCAGATCGCGGACTTCTTCCACGGAAATGATCATCGGGAACATGATGCGCAGTTTGCCGAACGCGGAAGCGCGCAGGATGGCGCGCAGTTGCGCGTGCAGGATTTCTCTGCGGTCCATGGCGATACGAATCGCGCGCCAGCCGAGGAACGGGTTCTCTTCTTTCGGCAGGTTCATGTACGGCAGGTCTTTGTCGCCGCCGATGTCCATGGTACGGACGATCACGGCCTGTGAGCCCATGGCTTCCGCAACGGCTTTGTAAGCCTGGAACTGCTCGTCTTCAGTCGGCAGTGAATCGCGGTCCATGAACAGGAATTCGGTACGATACAGGCCAACACCTTCTGCGCCGTTGCGCTCTGCACCGGCGACGTCGCGCACGGTACCGATGTTGGCACAGACTTCAACCTGATGACCGTCCAGCGTAATCGCCGGCAGATCTTTCAGCTTGGCCAGATCGTTTTTCTCGGTGACGTACTGGTTCTGTTCGGCTTTCAGCTGATCGATAACGTCAGCGGTCGGGTTAACGTAAATTTTGTTGTTAACCGCATCCAGAATCAGATAGTCGTCGTTCTTCACCTGCTTGGTCACGTCGCTGGTGCCTACAATTGCCGGCAATTCCAGGGAGCGAGCCATGATGGAGGTGTGGGAAGTCCGGCCGCCGAGATCGGTAATGAAGCCCAGCACTTTGTCCAGGTTCAACTGTGCGGTCTCAGACGGGGTCAAATCGGTAGCGACCAGGATAACTTCGTCCTGGATGGCGCTCAGATCGACGATCGCCAGGCCCAGAATGTTCTGCAGCAGGCGTTTACCGATGTCGCGTACGTCGGCCGCACGCTCTTTCAGGTATTCATCGTCAAGTTCTTCCAGTGCTTTCGCCTGGCCTTCGATGATGGTGTAGGCCGCAGCGTCTGCAGAAGCCAACTCATCTTTGATTAGGGCTATGATTTCCTGCTCAAGCTCTTCGTCTTCCAACAGCATGATGTGGCCTTCGAAGATAGCTTCTTTCTCTTCGCCGAAGGTTTCGCCAGCTTTGGTCTTGATCGCTTCCAACTGCTCGGACGCTTTGGCGCGGCCGGCAAGAAAACGTGAGACTTCCTGCTCTACATCATCTGCAGAGATTTTCTTCCGGTTGATGACAATTTCATCTTCTTTCAGTAGGAGAGCCTTACCAAAAGCGATACCCGGTGATACTAAAATGCCTGAAATCATAACCCTACCTTACTCTTGACTGGTGTTAACTAAGAAGACGGGCCGATTACTCAAGCTCTGCCATCAGTTTTACCAAGTGCTCAACGGCTTTCTGCTCGTCTTCACCTTCAGCGGAGATGGTCACTACGGTCCCTTGAGTCAGCCCCAGAGTTTGCAGTTTGAACAGGCTTTTGGCGCTGGCGCTTTTCCCGTTAGAGGTCACGGTGATGTCAGAAGTGAAGCCTTTGGCTTCTTTAACGAACTGAGCGGCAGGGCGAGTGTGCAGACCATTCGGAGCGGTAATAGTAACTTCTTGCTGGAACATTGATGTTTCCCCAACTTATTGGTGTGTCGTGGAGCTAAAGTTTAGCCCAAGGGTATGACTTTAGCTTGTCTGGTTAGCGCCTGACTATGGTACAGGGGCGAGCATTGATGCAACAGAAAACGACGAGTTTGGCACTTCAGATCAAAAAATTTGGCTTCCGCCGTCGTTTCAATCCGCGCTTCATTATGCCGTGTTTAACGCATCAGCGACAAATGAGTAAATCGATTCAGCCTAAACAAGAAATGAAGGGCGATTAATTTTGCGCATCGAAATAATGCACCGTTAAATACTAAAGCTGACGGGTAAAATCAATCTTTGACTGCTATAAACTTTGATCCAGCCCACAAAAAAGCACCCCGAAAGGTGCTTTTTTAGCGATTTATGCGCGGCTGGCACTACTGTTGCAATTCTTGCTCGGTGAACAAATCGGCGAACAGGGCGGTGCTCAAATAACGTTCGCCGGAAGACGGCAAAATCACCACGATGGTTTTGTCGGCGAACGCCGGTTCTTCGGCCAATTTCACCGCTGCGGCTACCGCGGCACCGGAGGAAATGCCCGCCAGGATGCCTTCTTCGTCCATCAGGCGGCGCGCCATGCTGATGGCCTCGTCGTTGGTGATTTGTTCCACGCGGTCCACCAGATCGAGATCCAGGTTGCCGGGGATAAAGCCTGCGCCGATGCCCTGAATTTTGTGCGGGCCCGGTTTGATTTCTTCACCCGCCAGCGCCTGGCTGATGACCGGTGAATCGGTTGGCTCCACCGCCACGGTGGTGATCGCCTTGCCCTTGGTGTTTTTGATGTAGCGGCTGACACCGGTCAGCGTGCCGCCGGTACCGACGCCGGAGATGAATACGTCAACTTCGCCATCGGTGTCGTCCCAGATTTCCGGGCCGGTAGTTTGTTCGTGGATCGCCGGGTTAGCCGGGTTGCTGAACTGCTGCAGGATGATGTAGCGGTTCGGATCGGCGGCGACGATTTCTTCCGCCTTGGCGATCGCGCCCTTCATGCCTTTTGCACCTTCGGTCAGTACCAGGTTGGCGCCCAGCGCTTTAAGCAGCTTGCGGCGTTCGATGCTCATGGTTTCCGGCATGGTCAGCGTCAGCTTGTAGCCACGCGCCGCGGCGACGAACGCCAGCGCGATGCCGGTGTTGCCGCTGGTCGGCTCCACCAGTTCTTTACCGGCGACCAAAATGCCACGTTTTTCTGCGTCCCAAATCATATTGGCACCGATGCGGCATTTAACGCTAAAGCTGGGGTTGCGTGATTCAACCTTGGCCAGAATGCGTCCGTTGCCGATACGGTTCAGACGAACCAGCGGCGTATGGCCGATTGTTAATGAGTTGTCTTCATATATCTTGCTCATAGCCCGTCCTTTAACTCTATGAAAAATGTGGGGAACGTCGAAAGCATACGCTAACAGTACCGGCAGGGAAGTAAAGAATTGGTATATCTATATGTTATTAGGAAATAAGTTTTAAGCACAAGGATAAGGGCGCAAATTGCGCGCCCTGTCGAAGAATTAATCGTAATGCGGCCAATAAAACGGCTCAGGAACGGACGAATTGTGGGCGATAACGATCGACCCACATGGCGGTGGCACCGCAAACCGCGACCGGCAGGATCACCAGGTTAAGGATGGGGATCATGGTGAACAGGCTGACCATGGCGCCAAACTGCAGGTTGTCGGTTTTATGCTGGCGCAGCGCGCGACGCATATCGGCAAAGCTTACCTTATGGTTATCGAACGGGTAGTCGCAATACTGGATGGCCAACATCCAGGCGCTGAACAGGAACCACAGCACCGGCGCCACCGTTTGGCCGATGCCCGGGATGAAATAGAGTATCAACAGCACCAGCGCGCGCGGCAGGTAGTAGGCCAGCTTGCGCCATTCGCGCGCCATAATGCGCGGCAGATCTTTCACAATGCCAAAAATGCCGGTATCCGGCAGCGGTTTGCCGGTCAGGCTGCCTTCCAACTGTTCGGCCAGCAAGCCACAGAACGGGGCGGCAATCAGGTTGGTAATGGTGCTGAACAGATAGCTGAACACCAACAGGACGGAAATCACCGCCAGAGGCCACAAAACGTAGCTTAGCCACTGCAGCCAGGTCGGCACATGGCTCATCATGCTAGGGATCCAGTCACCAAGCTGACTGAACAGCCACCAGAAGGCGGATCCCATCAACAGCACGTTGACCAGTAACGGCAAGACGACATAGCGTTTAATCCCCGGGCGTGAAATCAGGCGCCAGCCTTCGGCAAAATAATGAAGGCCGCTGGTGGAGTGAGAAGGTGACTGCGAATAGGACATATCTTAAGTTATCTCTTTGTCTGAACAGGCATCGCTATCATATCGGGATGATTTTCTACTGGCTAGGGTGACATTGGCTGAAAAAACAGCAAAAAAAGGCAGAATAATCATCTTTATTGGCATAAAGTTCAGCACGGACTTGCACTTGTGTGCTTGGGCAAATAGAGTTAAAGAGTGAATGTTTGCCGCGGTGGCAATGTATTGGAACAACAGAGATAGCAATGATGCAGGATTTGCGTCTGATATTAATCGTTGTTGGCGCGATCGCCATAATAGCGTTGTTATTGCACGGTCTTTGGACCAGTCGTAAGGAACGCTCATCGCTTTTTCGCGATCGCCCAGCCAAACGTTCCAAAAAGGAACGTGAACAATCCCCGATCGACGATCTCGATGAAGGCGTGGGAGAGGTGCGTGTACGCTCCGCTCACCCGCAAGATGAGCCGTCCTTTGGTCATTTTGATGCCGCTCGCGAAGAACCCGTGGTTGCGCCCAAGCCCGCTCCGGCGGCTGAGCCAGCACCGCGTGCCGTTCAACCGGCTGCTCATCAGTCTCCGCCACCGCTGTCTCAGCGACCGGATTATGATGACATCCTGCTGGACAACTACGCGCAGGATGAAGACGACGAGCCGCAGCAGCCTGCGCCGCGCCGTGAACCGCGCGTTGACGATCTGCCGCCAGTGGCGCATGCAGCGGAGCCGGCGTTCCACGCCGAACCTGCTCATCAGCCACAGCCGGAAGAGAAGCCAGCGGTGGTGCACGAGCCTCAGCCTGCACCTGCTGCCGTCAAACCGGCAAAACTGAAAGAAACCGTACTGGTGCTGCACGTTACCGCACATCAGGGTGGCGTAATCGGCGGCGAAGTTCTGCTGCAGAGCGTGCTGCAGGCGGGCTTCCAGTTTGGCGAAATGGGCATCTTCCATCGCCATATCAGTCCGGCAGGCAGCGGTCCTGTGCTGTTTAGCCTGGCGAATATGGTTAAACCAGGGTCTTTTGATCCTGAGATGATGTCCGATTTCTCGACGCCGGGCGTATCGATGTTCATGATGGTGCCGTCGTATGGCGACGCTAATCAGAACTTCAAGCTGATGCTGCAGTCGGCACAGCGGATCGCCGACGACGTGGGTGGTGTGGTGCTGGACGACGAGCGCCGCATGATGACCCCGCAGAAGCTGGAAACCTACAAAGCGCGCATTCGTGAAGTGTTGGATAACAACGACTAAACGGCTGCTACGCGCACTGAACATCCGTAACAACAAAGCCCCCGCCTGCCGGGGGTTTTTTATCTTTGATGGTGAGCCATGGAATCGATAATCCAACAAATCAATCAACTACGAGCCTCACTGCGCCATCACGAATATCAATATCATGTGCTTGACGCGCCGGAAGTGCCGGATGCGGAATACGATCGCCTGATGCGTGAACTGCGCGAGCTGGAAAGCGCACATCCTGAGTTGATCACCGCCGACTCTCCCACCCAGCGCGTGGGCGCGGCTCCTTTGGCGGCGTTCGATCAGGTACGCCATGAAGTGCCGATGCTGTCGCTGGACAACGTTTTTGACGAAGAGAGCTTCCTGGCGTTCTACAAGCGGGTGCAGGATCGCCTGAAGAGCAGCGAGCCGCTGACCTTCTGCTGTGAACTGAAACTGGACGGCCTGGCGGTCAGTTTGCTGTACGAAGACGGCGAGCTGGTGCGCGCTGCCACGCGTGGCGACGGCACCACCGGTGAAAACATTACCTCCAACGTGCGTACCATCCGCGCCATTCCGCTGCGTCTGACCGGTGACAACATCCCGCGTCGGCTGGAAGTGCGTGGCGAAGTCTTTATGCCGCAGGCCGGTTTCGAGCAGATGAACGAAGAGGCGCGTCGCAAAGACGGCAAAATCTTTGCCAATCCGCGTAACGCCGCCGCCGGGTCGATCCGTCAGCTTGATCCGCGCATCACCGCCAAGCGTCCACTGACCTTCTTCTGCTATGGCGTTGGCCTGCTGGAAGGGGGCGAATTGCCGCGCAGCCACTGGCAGCGGCTGATGCAGTTCAAAGCGTGGGGCTTGCCGGTTAGCGATCGCGCCAAATGTTGTACCGGCAGTGACGAGGTATTGGCATTCTATCGTCAGGTTGAGCAAGACCGTGCGCAGCTCGGCTTTGATATCGACGGCGTGGTGGTGAAGATCGACGATATCGATCTGCAAGAAACGCTCGGCTTTGTGGCGCGTGCACCACGTTGGGCAACGGCGTTCAAATTCCCGGCGCAGGAACAGATTACCCTGGTGCGCGAGGTGGAATTCCAGGTTGGTCGTACCGGGGCTATTACCCCCGTGGCGCGCCTGGAGCCGGTGCTGGTTGCCGGGGTGATTGTCAGCAACGCCACGCTGCACAACGCCGACGAAATTGAACGTTTGGGCCTGCGCATTGGCGACACGGTGATCGTGCGTCGCGCGGGTGACGTGATCCCGCAGGTAGTTGGGGTGATGACCGATCGCCGCCCTGCAGACGCGCGTGAAGTTGTATTCCCGCAACACTGTCCGGTATGCGGTTCCGATGTCGAAAGAGTCGAAGGCGAGGCGGTGGCACGCTGCACCGGCGGGCTGATTTGCGCCGCGCAGCGTAAAGAAGCACTGAAGCATTTCGTTTCCCGCAGAGCGTTGGACGTCGACGGCATGGGTGACAAAATCATCGAACAGCTGGTGGAAAAAGAGTACGTCAAGAACCCGGCCGATCTGTTCCGCCTGTCCGCCGGCATTCTCACCGGGTTGGATCGCATGGGGCCGAAATCAGCGCAGAATCTGGTCAACGCGCTGGAGAAGTCCAAGCAAACCACCTTCGCCCGCTTCCTGTACGCGTTGGGCATCCGTGAGGTCGGTGAAGCCACGGCCGCCAATCTGGCCGCGCATTTTGGCACGCTGGAGAAGCTGTTTGCGGCTGACATCGAGGCTTTGAAAGAAGTGCCTGACGTCGGTGAAGTGGTGGCGAAACACACGCGGCATTTCCTGGACGAGGAGCTTAACCAGAAGGTTATCAATGAACTGATCAGCGACGAAATAGGCATCAACTGGCCGGCGCCGGTGGTGATAGTGGCGGACGAAATCGACAGCCCGTTTGCCGGTAAAACCGTGGTGCTGACGGGCTCGTTGAGCCAGCTTTCACGCGATGAGGCCAAAGATCGCCTGACGGCGTTGGGCGCCAAGGTCAGCGGCAGCGTCTCGAAGAAAACCGATTTGGTGATTGCCGGGGAAGCCGCCGGTTCCAAGCTGGTGAAGGCGCAAGAACTGGGCATTGCGGTGATCGACGAAGCGGAAATGATCCGCCTGTTGGGTGCCTGATGGAAAAAGAAAACCTGCTGGAAATCGCCAACACCGTGATGCCGTTCGGCAAATACCAGGGGCGGGTGCTGATTGACCTGCCCGAGGAGTACCTGCTGTGGTTTGCTCGCAAGGGGGAGTTCCCGAACGGCAAACTCGGCATGCTGATGGAAATGACGCTGGCGATTAAAATCGAAGGGCTCGACCACCTGGTCAAGCCGCTGAAGAAAAGTTGAGTAGCCGGGCGCGGCAATCGTCGCGCCCGTTTGATTATCCCCGCGCCGTTTCGGCGTTTGGCACCGCCTGTTTTTCCTGCTGTTTCTTTTGATAGCGCCGCGCCAGCACGGCGCAGGTCATCAGCTGTACCTGGTGGAACACCATCAGCGGCAGCACCATAATCCCCACGGTAGCGGCCGGGAACAGGATATTAGCCATCGGGATACCGTTCGCCAGGCTTTTCTTCGAACCGCAGAACACGATGGTGATCTCATCGGCTTTACTAAAGCCCAGCCAGCGCGCCATGTAAGTGTTCACCACCAGCACGATCGTCAGCAGCACCAGGCTGGCGACGATGATAAACACCAGCGAACCCAACCCGACCTGATGCCAGATACCGTGGGTGACGGCTTCGCTGAAGGCCGCGTAAACCACCAACAGGATCGAGGTCTGATCGGTCTTGCCAATCAGCTTGCGGTTGCGTTCAATCCATTTACCAATCAGCGGGCGCGACAGGTGACCGGCCACAAAGGGCACTAACAGCTGCAGGACGATGGAACCCACCTGCTGCAGGCTGCCGGTTTCACCGTGAACGTTCATCAGCAGCCCCACCAGCAGCGGCGAAACGAAAATCCCCAACAGGCTTGACGCTGAAGCGCTGCATACCGCCGCCGCCACGTTGCCGCCTGCCAGCGAAGTAAAGGCGATGGCCGATTGCACGGTGGCGGGCAGAATGCACAGATAAATAAAGCCGGAATACAGCTCGGGGCTGACGTTGACCGGCGACCACCATTTAAACAGCACGCCCAGCGCCGGGAAAATAATGAAGGTGCTGAACATCACCCACAGATGCAGCCGCCAGTTATTGCTGCCGGCCAGAATGGCTTCGCGCGACAGCTTGGCGCCGTGCATAAAGAACAGCAGGGCGATGGCGGCGATGGTCAGTGCGTTCAGCCAGCCGACGAACTCGCCGCGCGCAGGCAGGAACGAAGCCAGCAGCACGGTGGCGATCAACGTCAGGGTAAAGCGATCGGGCAAGAATCTCATGGCGGCGTACTCGGATGAAAAATCAATGCGCCCATTGTCGCGCGGCGGGATATAATAATTAAATTGATTTATTTAATTCATTTATGAATAAAAAACATGAATTACTCTATTAAGCAGCTCAAGGTGTTTGTCGCCATTGCCCGCCACCGCAGTTTCAGCCGGGCCGGTGAGGCCATTGGTCTGACGCAGTCGGCGGTCAGCCACAGCGTGAAAGAGCTGGAAGCGGAGGTCGGCGTTCGCCTGCTCGATCGCACCACTCGCGAAGTGGTGCTGACCGACGCCGGGCAGCGGCTGGCCAACCGCGTTGAGCGCTTGCTGGATGAGCTGCAGTCGTCATTGCTGGATGCGCGCAGCTTCGGCGTGCAGCGCAGCGGTACGGTACGGGTGGCGTCCAGCCAAACCATCTCCGCACACCTGATGCCGCAGTGCATTGCGGCAGGGGAAAAGCAGTATCCGGATATTCGCATTATGCTGCGCGATCAGGCGCAGCAACAGGTCCTGCACAGCATTCGCAACGCCGAAGTGGATTTTGGCATCGTGGTGGATCCGGTCCAGGCGGTGGATCTGGACTGCGAACCCATCCTGCACGAACCCTTCCTGCTGCTGTGCCGTAACGATCACCCCTTCGCCGGGCTGGCCGAGGTGCACTGGTCGGCGCTGAACGGCAGTCGTCTGGTATTGCAGGACTATGCGTCCGGTAGCCGGCCGCTGATTGACAGCGCGTTGCGTCAGCAAGGCGTGGAAGCGCAGGTGGTACAAGAGATAGGCCACCCGGCAACGTTGTTCCCGATGGTGGCGGCAGGTATCGGCATCAGTATTTTTCCTGCGCTGGCGTTACCGCTGCCGGAAGGGGGGCAATTAAAGGTGCGTCGGCTGCTGCCGGAAATCAACCGCGCGCTGATGCTGGTGCGGCGTAAAAACCGTTCGCTGACACCCGCGGCGGAAGCCATCTGGCAAGTGGTTGGCCAGCAGGCGGCATTGTTGCAGCAGCAACGCCGACAACAGGCGGACTACTGAGTCAGATATACACGTCCACGGCGTTGGCCGCCGTCGGGCGGTTGATGCCATCGCCCTTGGCAGGGACAATGCTCTCATTGGCCTTGGCCATCTGCTCGGCCTGCTGTTTTTCCATCTCTTCTTTTTGAATCCGCGCGATCTCGGCCTGCAGCATCTTGATCTGCGCCTGGATCAGCTGTTTCTGTTTTTCGATCTCTTTGGGATCGCTGTCTGAATCTTTCAGATCTACCAGTTTTTGCTGCAGAGCCTGAATCTGTTTGTTCAGCACTTTGATGCGCGCTGAAGCGCTGCTGTCGGAAACGCTAACCCGGTCGCTACCGCCCGCCGCTTTGGTTTCATTAGACTTGTCGCCTTCAGGTTGCTGATGTACCGGCTTGGCCATCAGCACCTGGCCTGTATTACCGGGGGCGCTAAAAACGTTGCTGACGCCGGGTACGGTATTTTTCACCGGAACAATCATGGTGATGCTGGTCGACATAATGCTCTCCCTGAGTCTTGATATGGCTACTCAGGGTATCGGCAGCGTGGGGAAAAACTTTACCCGCGAATTTGCCGCAGGCGCGGCCAGCGTTGTAACCAGCCCTTGCCGACAACCCGCTGTTCATAGGCATCGAGGTCGCCGTTTTTGGCATTGAAGGTAATAGTGTCGGCAAACAGCCCCTCGAGACCGAACGGCGCGACCAGCGTAATGCTGTCATCTGCATTCAGGCGTGCGCCCACGGCCGTTTCCACCTCGGTCCAAAAGCTGATGGCGTCTTCGCTATTGCGATAAGGAGCCCGACCGCTACGCAAATGCATACGCGCCTGGTTTTTCACCGACCAGGGCTGTGGCAGCCACTCTTGCAGCCGCGTTTCCAGCATGTGGTCACGTTCCGCTTCCGGGCGCTGTGGGTCGAAATGGATCACGTCGATGTCGTTGAGCGGCGTTGGCGTAGCGTAACCGTGGCGCTGATCCCACACCAGATTGCGCACAAAACCGGCCCCCAGGCACCAGTCATTCAGCCCGAGTCGTCGCGCGGTGCGCAATGTCATCATTCTTTCGTTATCTTGTTGTAACCATTGGATAATTTTCTGCTGCAGACTCATTACCGCTCCTTAGTTGCGGCTACTGTAACCCGAAGCGACCGCAGGCGGAATGCCGTGCATGATTTTAGTGCACGCCACTGCAGCGTGGATAGCCCGAGATATGGGGACAATAGGCTGATTTCCGGCAAAAAATAATTTCACACGCCCACTGACTACACTTGGTACAGGGTTTGCAACTTCCACCGACCATTCAGGGCAAAACAGGGGGCGCTATGTATCAGGCCACGCTTAGCCGGCGCAGCTACCGTTTCAACGATTTACGCCAGTTGCTGGCCAAGGCATCGCCGGCACGTTCCGGCGATTATCTGGCGGAGGTGGCGGCGGACAGCGCAGAAGAACGCATGGCGGCGCGCATCGCGTTGGCGGATGTGCCGCTGAAAACCTTTCTTCAGCAACTGCTGGTGCCTTATGAACATGACGAGGTCACACGGCTGATTGTCGATAGCCACGATGCGTTGGCCTTTGCGCCGATATCGCACCTGACGGTGGGGGATTTCCGCGATTGGCTCTTGAGCGAGCAGGCGGACAGCGCGATGTTGGCACGGGTAACTGCAGGCATTACGCCGGAAATGGCGGCGGCAGTGAGTAAATTGATGCGCAATCAGGATCTGATCCTGGTGGCGAAGAAGTGCCGGGTCATCACGCGTTTTCGCAATACCCTCGGCCTGCCGGGGCGACTCAGCGTGCGGTTGCAACCAAATCATCCTACCGACAGTCTGCAGGGCATCGCCGCCAGCATGCTCGACGGCCTGTTGTATGGTTGCGGGGATGCGGTCGTCGGCATCAATCCGGCCAGCGACAGCCTGCCGCTGCTGGAAAAGCTCAACTACATGCTGGACGACGTGATCCAGCGCTTCGCCATTCCGACGCAATCCTGCGTGCTGACCCATGTGACCAATACGCTACGGTTGATGGAGCGTGGCGTCCCTGTGGATTTGGTGTTCCAGTCGATCGCGGGTACCGAAGCGGCCAATCAGGGGTTCGGCATCAATCTGGCGCTGCTGGCGGAAGCGCAGCAGGCGGCACTGAGCCTTAACCGCGGCACCTTGGGCAATAACGTGATGTATTTCGAAACCGGGCAGGGCAGCTGTTTGTCGTCCAACGCACATCATGGCGTCGATCAGCAAACCTGCGAAGCGCGGGCCTATGCGGTGGCGCGTCATTTCTCCCCGTTGTTGATCAACACCGTGGTCGGCTTTATCGGCCCGGAATATCTGTACGATGGTAAACAAATTATCCGCGCCGGCTTGGAGGATCATTTTTGCGGCAAGCTACTTGGTCTGCCACTAGGGTGCGACGTGTGCTACACCAATCACGCGGAGGCGGATCAGGACGACATGGACACGCTGCTGACGCTGTTGGCCACCGCCGGGCTGACTTTCCTGATTGGCGTGCCGGGTGCCGACGACATCATGCTCAATTATCAAAGCACCTCATTCCACGACGCGCTCTATATCCGCGAGCTGCTGGGGTTGAAGCACGCACCGGAGTTTGCCGACTGGCTGACTAAAATGCAGATTACCGATGAACGGGGTCAACTGCGCGATACCGCCGCCAATCACCCTTTGCTACTGGCCCTGCAGGGAGAGAGACGATGAGCAAACCGGTGCACGTTAACCGTTGGGACGCGCTGCGCGCCTTTACCGATGCGCGCATTGCATTGGGGCGTACCGGCTCCAGCCTGCCTACGGCGGAGTTGCTTAAATTCGGTCTGGCGCATGCGCAGGCGCGTGATGCGGTACATCAGCCGTTTGATAGCGACACGCTGGCCGGGACATTGCAGGAGCAAGGTTGGCAAACCCTGACGGTGCACAGTCAGGCCGCCGATCGCACCGCCTATCTCCGTCGGCCGGACCTCGGGCGGCGTTTGGCTCCTGACAGCCGCAGCCTGCTGCTGGGCCTGCCGGAAAAACCGGCCGATCTGCTGCTGGTGGTGGCGGACGGTTTATCCTCCAAGGCGGTGCACCGTCAGGCGCTACCGTTGCTGCAGGCGCTGCGACCTTATCTCGATGGACTGGGGCTTTCGGTCGCCCCTGTGGTATTGGCACACCAATCGCGGGTCGCGCTGGGGGATGATATCGGCGAGTGTTTGCAGGCCAGAGCGGTGGCGATGTTGATCGGCGAGCGGCCGGGCTTATCGTCGCCGGACAGCCTTGGTATCTACCTTACCTGGGGGCCGAACACCCGGCGGCGTGAGTCGGAGCGCAACTGCATCTCCAACGTGCGTCCGGAAGGGCTGGATTATCCGCAGGCGGCGTTCAAACTGGCCTGGCTGCTGGAGCAGGCTTTCCAGCGTCGGCTGACCGGGGTGGAGCTGAAAGATGAAAGCGACAACCCGGCGCTGCAGGGACAGGTTTCCCCGCGTTACTCCCAGCTCGGCGGCTGACCGATGCTTTGTTTTAGCAGGGTAATAAACAGGTTCAGCCGCGCGGATACCTTCGCCACCGGCCGTAACAGGTAAATGCCCTGTTGCTCCTGGCGCGGGTCTTCCAACACCTGCAGCAAGCGGCCGGCCTGAATATCCGGTCCAACCACCCAGTTGGGCAAAAAGGTGAGCCCCAACCCCAGCAGCGCCGCCTGGCGTTGAGCGGTAAAGTCGTCACAGCGCAGCACCATGCTGCAGCGGCTCATCAGAGGAACGCTGAGGATCTGCGCCCAGCAGGCCGGTTGTTGCTTATGGTAGCGGGCAATCAGTCGATGCTGCGGCAATGCATTGAGGTCGGCCGGCTGTCCGTAACGAGCGATATAATCAGGGCTGGCGCACATCACCCAGCGCTGGGTCGCGATGCGGCTGGCGTACAGCCCGCTGTCTTTTTGCTCGCCGATACGAATGGCGGCATCCAACAGTTCCTGGGTCGGATCGGTTTGGCGTTCGGTCAAATCCAGGTCGACAAACAGTTGCGGATAGCGTTCGGCCAGCGTCGGCAACAGTGGCAGGATATAGGTTTTGCCGAAGGTGGGCAGACAGCTGATACGCAGCGTGCCTTGCGGCATATCGTTCCACGAAGCCAGTTCGGCACGGATGTCGGTGATATCCGTCAGCAGCGTGCTTGCTCGCGCCTGCAGCCTTTCGCCCGCATCCGTCAGCATCAAACCCCGCGTAGAGCGGATAAACAGCGTGGCGTCCAGTGCGTTTTCCAGCGCATCAATGTGGCGTACCAGCGAAGAAGGCACCATTCCCAGCTTGCGAGCGGCGGCGGAGAAGCTGCCCAACAGGGCCACCTCGAGAAATATCGGCAGATGTTCAACATAGCGGGCGTCATTCATCTTTGCATTATATGCAAAAGCGTTTCTTATGAATACCAGGTTCTCCGTCCGTCGCAATGCGGCTACTCTTTTTTCGGGCTTACGGAAAGCGATGACATGCCGTGAACCCCACCGCACAGAGAGAAAATGTATAAAACTCGCGGTTTTTAGAACTTTAAATACAGAATTCCCCCCAGGTTCCACCGTGTGCCTGCGGTATTGATGATGACTTCAGCACCAGATTAACCGTTCAAATTGATGCCCTGTTTACCAACAATGATTAGTGAATCTAAACCGTTGTTGACATTGGGCATCACCGGCCTGCCGTGCCGGTTTTTTTGTCGCCGTTGGCTGAATCGTTCCAACTGAACGCGTTGCCGGCGACATCTTTGTTCACCTACGGGTGGGCATTTTTGAACGCGCGGGGCATTTCACTCCGCGCTGGTGGAGGAGTAGTTATGAACGAAGACCATGGGTGTTCCTGCGCGCAGCATTTGGCGCAAGGGTTTGCCAGGCAGTCGCTGAGCGTTGGGGAGGGCGAGATCTATCAAATCTCGCTGATGAGCGCACTGATCAGCGGCGTTTACGAAGGGGAGGTCACCATTGCCGAATTGCTCAAGCACGGCAACTTTGGCCTGGGAACGTTCAATCACCTCGACGGCGAACTGATCGCTTTCGACCAGGAAATTCACCAGTTGCGCGCCGACGGCAGCGCACGACCGGCCAGTTTGCAGCAGAAAACCCCGTTTGCCGTTGTCACTTTTTTCCAACCTAGCGTTACCCAACACTTCGACAGTCCGATCACCAAGGCGCAGTTGCACCAGTGCATCGATGAGCAGGTGGCTTCGCCGAACCTGTTCTGCGCGCTGCGCGTCGACGGTGAATTCAGCCATGTGGAAACCCGCACCGTGCCGCGTCAGGAGCGGCCTTATCGTCCGATGCTGGAGGCGATAGAAGAGCAGCCGACCTTTGCCTTCCATCGACGTCAGGGCACCCTGGTTGGCTTCCGTTCGCCTGATTATATGCAGGGTGTTGGCGTGGCCGGTTATCACGAGCACTTTGTCACCGACGATCGCAACGGTGGCGGTCACGTGCTGGATTACCAACTTGACCACGGTCGCCTGCAATTTGGCGTGATCACCCGTCTCAATCTTCAATTGCCGCATGATGCGGATTTTCTGCGCGCCGACCTCTGTCCCGAGGATTTGGATAGCGCAATTCGTTCTGCCGAGGGTTAATTCCGCGACAGTCCTGGGTGTATTTTCAGGAGGTATTCCATGAACAAGGCAAAAACAGACAATAACTGGGCATGTGGCGCAGATTTGGTGGTGAAAAATCTGGAGGCGCAGGGGGTTAAACACGTATTCGGTATTCCGGGCGCCAAGATTGACCGGGTATTCGATTCGCTGGAAGACGCGCCGTCGATAGAAACGGTGGTGGTGCGCCACGAGGCCAACGCGGCGTTTATGGCGGCGGCGGTGGGGCGTTTGACCGGCAAGGCCGGGGTGGCGTTGGTGACCTCCGGGCCGGGCAGTTCCAATTTGATCACCGGGTTGGCGACCGCCACCTCGGAAGGGGATGCGGTCGTGGCGTTCGGCGGGGCGGTGAAGCGTGCCGACAACCTCAAACAGACCCACCAGAGCATGGATACCGTCAGTATGTTTCGGCCGGTGACCAAGTATTGTGCCGAAGTGCATGCCGGTTCGGCGATTTCTGAAGTGATTGCCAACGCTTTCCGCCACGCCGAATTCGGCCGTCCGGGGGCGTCTTTTGTCAGCCTGCCGATGGACATCGTCAATGAGCCAGTCAGCGCCCCGGTGCTGGCGGGGTGTCGGTTGCCGCGAATGGGGGCCGCCGCTGCCGAGGATATTCGCGCCGCAGTTAAGCTGATCCAACAGGCGAAGTGCCCGGTGTTGTTGCTGGGGCTGCAAGCCAGCCGCCCGGAAAACAGCGAGGCGGTGCGCCAACTGCTGCATCGCACCCATATGCCGGTAGTGGGGACCTACCAGGCGGCAGGGGTGATCGACGTTAATCACTTTGCACGCTTTGCCGGCCGCGTCGGCTTGTTCAACAACCAACCGGCCGACCAGCTGCTGCAGAAAGCCGATTTGGTGGTCAGCGTCGGCTATGGCCCGATCGAATACGATCCCTGCATGTGGAACAGCCAGGGGCGATTGAAACTGGTGCATATCGACGTGCTGCCGGCGGACATCGATACCTGCTATCGTCCGGACGTCGAGCTGGTGGGCAATATCAGCGCCACGCTCGACATGATGACCGAAGCCTTTAACAGCGTGGTGAGCGTGCCGGCTGAAGTGGAATCGATCCTCAGCGATCTTGGTCGCCAGCGTACCGAACTGGCGGAACGTGCCGCACGGCGCGGCGGTATGCCAATCCACCCGCTGCGTATCGTCAAAGAGCTGCAGGATATTGTCAGCGACGACGTGACGTTGTGTGTGGACATGGGCAGTTTCCACATTTGGATTGCGCGTTACCTTTACAGCTTCCGTGCGCGCCAACTGCTGATTTCCAACGGCCAGCAGACCATGGGGGTGGCGCTGCCGTGGGCCATCGGCGCGGCGCTGGTGCGGCCGGGCGACAAAGTGGTGTCGATTTCCGGCGACGGCGGTTTTATGCAGTCGAGCATGGAACTGGAAACCGCCGTGCGGCTGAAAAATAACATCGTGCACGTAATTTGGGTGGATAACGCCTACAACATGGTGGAAATGCAGGAGGTGAACAAATACCGCCGCAAATCCGGGGTGGAATTCGGCCCTATCGATTTTAAAGCCTATGCCGAGGCGTGTGGGGCGGTCGGGTTTGCGGTGCAGTCGGTGGATGACCTGCGGCCCATGTTACGCAAGGCGATGGAAATCCAGGGGCCGGTCGTGGTGGCCATTCCGGTCGATTACGCCGACAACTACAAGTTGATGGCGCAGATGAACTTCAGCCAGATGATTTAATTTCATCAGGCGTAAAAACCACGGGGAATGCCGTACGCGGCGCTCCCCGTTTTTTATGCCTAAAATTTGTTCTTTACATCCCTAACTTCATGATTTATTGGTATCCATCGAGTCTATTTTCTATACCGGGGATGGCAGGATGAAAACAAAAACACTCACAATGACGCTGGGATTATTGGCTTTGGCAGTGATGGGCGGTGCGCGCGCCAGTACGCTGGTTTATTGTTCCGAAAGCTCTCCGGAAGGGTTTAACCCGCAGCTGTTTACCTCGGGCCCGACGGTGGACGCCAGTTCGGCGACGATCTACAACCGATTGGTGGACTTCAAAACCGGCACCGTTGAGCTGCAGCCCAGCCTGGCCGAAAGCTGGCAGGTGAGCGAAGACGGCAAAAATTACACTTTTCACCTGCGCAAGGGGGTGAAATTCCAGAACAATAAATACTTTACCCCCACCCGCGATTTCAACGCCGACGACGTCATCTTCTCCTTCATGCGGCAAAAAGACGCCAATAACCCTTATCACAAGGTTTCCAACGGCGCTTACACCAACTTTGAGTCGATGGAGTTCGGCACGTTGATCAACAACATTGTCAAAGTGGACGATAACACCGTGCGCTTTGAACTTTCACGTGCCGAAGCGCCATTCGTGGCCGATCTCGGCATGTATTTCGCCACCATTCTCTCCGCCGAATATGCCGATGCGATGCTAAAGGCCGGTACCCCACAGCGGGTGGACAACGACCCGATCGGCACCGGTCCCTTCCAGTTGGTGCAGTACCAGAAGGATGCGAAGATCCTCTATAAGGCGTTCGACCACTATTGGGAAGGCAAACCCAAGGTAGACCGCCTGGTGTTCTCAATTACCCCTGATGCGGCGGTGCGTTATGCCAAGCTGCAAAAAAATGAGTGCCAGGTCATGCCGTTTCCTAACCCGGCGGATCTGACACGCATGCGTCAGGATCCCAATATCCAGGTCATGGAGAAGTCCGGTCTGAATATCGGTTTCCTGGCGTTCAATACCCAGAAAAAACCGCTGGATAACGTCAAGGTGCGGCAGGCGCTGGCGCTGGCGGTGAACAAACCGGCGATCCTCGAAGCGGTGTTCCACGGCGCGGGCCAGCCGGCGAAGAACCTGTTGCCGCCGACCCAGTGGGGCAGCAATGACAAGATTGAGGATTACCCGTATTCCCCGGAGAAAGCCAAAAAGTTACTGCAAGAGGCAGGGCTGGGGCAGGGCTTTGCGATAGATCTGTGGGCGATGCCGGTACAGCGGCCCTACAACCCGAATGCCAAGCGCATGGCGGAGATGATCCAGTCCGACTGGGCGAAGATTGGCGTGAAGGCCAAAATTGTCACCTTCGAGTGGGGCGAATATCTGCAGCGGATAAAAAATGGCGAGCATCAAACGGCATTGATGGGCTGGACTACGGCCAATGGCGATCCGGATAACTTCTTTGGCCCGTTGTTTACCTGCGTGTCGGCCAACGGCGGTTCGAACTCGGCCAAGTGGTGCTATCCGCCGTTCGACAAGTTGATTTCGCAAGCGCGTGAGGAAAACGATCACACCAAGCGGGTGGCAATGTATGAACAGGCACAGGTGATGATGCATGATCAGATGCCGGCGTTGATGATTGCCCATTCGACCATTTTTGAACCGGTGCGCAAAGAGGTGAAAGGCTACGAGATCGATCCCTTCGGCAAACACATCTTCAAACAGGTTTCGCTGGAGAAATAATAAAAAAGGGGCTGCATGGCAGCCCCTTAGGTCGTTGGCAATCGGCTCTGCTTTTTTATGGTAGGGGCGCTGCATGCAGCGCCCAGTTGCATAAACACTGGATTTAATCGGGTCGAACATGTTCGACCCCTACCGGTTTAGCCCCTTAGTGGGGGTTAGCAGTCTTGATTAAGTTGGCCGTTTAGAAATGGGTATTCACGCTCATATAGTAAGTACGGCCCGGTTCGTTGTAGGTGGCGGCACCTGCACCGGCAATGTTAATGGCACCGGTGGTTGGGTCACCCACGTTCTGCGAGTTACCTTCGCGGAACTGACGTTTGTCGAACAGGTTGTCGATACCCGCCGTCAGGCTGATGTTTTTGGTCACATCATAGGTCGCGCTGGCACCTACCACGGCGTAAGGGCTGACTTCCTTGGTTTCAGTACCGCTGACCGGTTTACCCTGGTAGTTGTACTTCTTCGGTTTCTGACGGCCGTACCAGGTCAGGGTCGATTGCATCGACAGATCCTGGGTCGCCTGCCAGCTCAGCGTCGAGTTGATGGTGAACTTGGGGATCACCGACAGGTAGTCGCCGGTGCTCTTGTTCTTGTTCTCGATCATATAGGTGGCGTTGTTGCTCCAGGAGACGGTCTCGCTGACCGGCACGTTCAACGTGCCTTCCAGGCCCTGGACTACCGCTTTCGGCACGTTTTCCCATTGGTACACGGCTGTGCCGGTGCTGCTGGTACCGATACGGCTATTGCCCGCTTCGATTTTATTGTGGTAATCGTTGCGGAAATAAGTCACGCCGGCCAGCCAGCCTTCATTGTGGAATTCCAACCCGACTTCTTTATTGACGCTGGTTTCCGCCTTCAGGTCGTCGTTACCCAGCAGATAGCAGCCATTTTTGACATCGCTGGACGAACACCCCTGACCTTTGCTGTACAGCAAATAGTTCTGGTTGGTCTGGTACAGGTTAGGCGCTTTGTAGGCGCGGGCGATGCCCATTTTCAGGGTGAAGTTGTCGCCCAGTTCCTGTGACAGGTTCAGCGACGGGCTCCAGTTGTTACCGGCTTCGGAGTGCAGATCGTAACGCAGGCCCGGCGTCAGCATGGTGCTGTCGGTCAGCTCCATGTTGTCTTCGGCAAACAGCGAGAAGATATGGGCGGATGCGTAAGGGCTACGAGTACCGCTACCTTGACCGGGAATGGTGCCCCCCATCATCGTTTGGCTGGTGGATGAACCGTCCTTCATGCGTTGCTGGTTCCATTCGGTACCCAGGGTGGCGGTTTGCGTCACGCCCAGTTCAAATGGCACGCTGACTTCGCTGTGCGCCAGGAAATCGTCCAGCTTGGTGGTGCCGAAGCCTTCGTTTTTAGCGTCGAAGATACCTTCGGTACCGCCGGCCAACCCTTCGTTCAGGCGGGTATTGCGGGTGCGCTCGAACTGAACGTAGTTATTGGTGCTGACGCCATTGTCCCAGGCACCGCGGTGGTTAAGGCCGAAGGTCTCGCGATAGATACGGTTGGTTTCTTTGCCGTAGTTGCTCTGTACCAGCGCATTGGTGTTGGTGTTCTGAGTGTCACCGGCGTACAGGTTGCCCTGACGGCCATAGGAATACTCAAACTCCAGCGACTGCAGGTGCGCGAAGTCCCAGTGCAGCAAGGCGTCGATATTTTTATCTACCACCCCTTCACGGCCGGAAGGAATGCTGCTGGCGTAGGCACCCACTCGCTCGGATTTATGCGATTCGTTAATGTCCCAGGCATCGGCCTGAGTTTTGCTGTAACCCCCGAACAGGCGGAAGCTCAACTGGTCGGTCAGCGGGCCGGACAGGCTGAAGTCGGTACGCTTGGTGGAGCCTTCCTGCTTGTGCTCCGGCACGTTGAAATAGGTGTTCAGCGAGCCGTGCAGCTCTTTGGTGTTCTTCTTGGTGATGATGTTGACCACGCCGCCGGCGGCGCCGTTACCGTAACGGGCTGCCGCGGGGCCGCGCAGCACTTCGATACGTTCAATCATTTCCGGCGGGACCCAGGCGGTATCGCCGCGGGTATCACGCTCACCGCGCCAGCCCTGACGCACCGAGTTGCGGCTGCTGGCCGGTTTGCCGTCAATCAGGATCAGGGTATTTTCCGGGCCCATGCCGCGGATATCGATCTGGCGGTTGTTGCCGCGCTGGCCGCTGGTGGAGTTACCGGTCAGGTTAACGCCGGGCATGGTGCGGATCAGCTCGCTGATATCACGGGCAGGTGGGCGCTTTTTGATTTCGTCGGCGGTAATGGTAGAAACCCCAGGTGCCTGCAAGTTTTGCTTGGCGGCAGTGACAACAATAGTGTCCTCGGCGGCTTCTTTTTTACTTTTGGCGACCTTGTCTGTTTCTGGGCTGGTGTCAGTTTGCTGTGCGGCGTGTGCAAAAGCGGACGCGCCTAACCCTAACCCGATGAGTGTGGCTAAGGAATAACGTGATAATTTGCTGTTCATCTGAGAGTTCCTACCTTGCTGCCTTTCTCCGGGCACCGAAGCAGTAGCTCTCCGGCTATGAGAAGGGCGGTTGTAGTTTTTTGTTTTCGGAAAGAGAAACCCAATCGGCCAAGACGCAGCGGCCACGACATTGGATTCAGCGCTTAAATTCGGCATCCGTCCCTGTTGAAGAATACCTGCCCTGTTTACGAGCCTACACACACTATTGCAAACGCAAATAATTATCAATAGTATTCGACTTACCGTTTTCTTGGGCAGCGCCTCGCGCCGCGAAATTACCGGCTTTCCTGAAGCTGCCAGCTAAATAGTGAATAGGCGTTTGAAAACAAAATCCGAGTCAGAAAGCAGCAGATTATTATCAAGCAAGCACGCCGGGCGCCATGGATGGTGGCTGAATATCGCCAAACGCGGCACGCCGCTGGTGGAGCTGCAAGGGGATGGACGCGGGAAGGTCACCTTTTTATGGCGTGACCCCCAGGGATGTGAACTCACTTCCGCCTATCGACGCGTCTGGATCCACATCAATTGTCTGACCGACCATCATCAGTCGTCGCCGCCGCAGAGCCTGCAACGGCTGGAAGGGACCGACGTTTGGTACTGGCAGACCGAGCTCAGCGCCGACTGGCGCGGCAGCTACTGCTTTATCCCCTGTATGGACGACCGGCCACTGGCCCCCAGTGATGAGGATTCGCACGTTAATATGCATTCGGTCCGCCATTGGTGGCATCAGGTGTTTGCCGGTGCGACCCAGGACCTGCTGAATCCCCATCGTTCCTGGGCTGGTGTCGGCGGCCATGTATTGTCAGGTCTGCATATGCCGGAAGCGCTGCCGCAACCGGCCTGGCAGGATTTCGATCGCTATGCGGTCGCCAGCGGGCGTTGTACTCCAGCTCCCCCGGCGAAACTGCAGCGCCACAGCTGGCACAGCGAGCGTCTGGGCAATACCCGTAACGTCTGGGTTTATACCACCGGCGAAGGCGATCCAACACAACGTCCGCTGGCGATATTGCTGGACGGTCAATTCTGGGCGAGCAACATGCCGGTCTGGGATCCGCTGATGCAGTTGACCCGCGAGGGCAAGCTGCCGGAAGCGGTTTATCTGCTGATTGACATTATCGATCTCAAACACCGCTCCCAGGAGCTGGCCTGCAATGCAGATTTCTGGCTGGCGGTACAAGAAGAATTGCTGCCGCAGGTCGCCGAATGGGCGCCGTACCAGCGCGATCCTGCCCGTACTCTGGTGTGCGGACAAAGTTTTGGCGGCTTGTCATCGCTGTATGCCGGGCTGCACTGGCCGCAGAGCTTCGGCGGGGTGATTTGCCAGTCCAGCTCTTTCTGGTGGCCACGTCGCGACATGTATCAGCTTGCGGAAATTCCGGCCGATGCCGGTTGGTTACTGCATCAGGTTGAGCAGGGCGTTGGCAAAGGCAAGCTGAAAGTGTTTATGGAAGCCGGCGTGCATGAAAAAGTGGCGCGCCGGGTCAACGATCGGATGGCGGACTTGCTGCGTGATGCCGGTCACCGGGTGCAATACCGGGTGGTGGCCGGGGGACACGATCATTTGTGCTGGCGTGGCGGCCTGATAGACGGTCTGCAGGCACTGTGGGCTGACCAATCTTCTGCCCCTTCGATCAAGCTAACCTTCACTGCCCAAGGAGTCCGCGATGGAAACTCTGAACCCGTTCGATGACGAGCAACAAAGCTGCCTGATTGTGCAGAATGATGAATTGCAATACAGCCTGTGGCCAGACTTTAGCGCAGTGCCGGCGGGGTGGACGCCGGTGTTTGGCCCGGCGGCGCGTCCGCTGTGCGTGATTTGGCTGGAACAGCATTGGCAGGATATGCGGCCCGCCTCGCTGCGTAAGGCGTGATGGCGCCAATACCGATAACAGGAGTCAGTACCTTGTCAGACCGGAATTTATTACCGACCGAACGGCCGTTCGCCACTGAACTGCCGTTGGTTGCCGCGCAACCCGGGATCTGGGTTGCCGATCAGATTTCACCGCATGCCAACGCCTATGCGGTTTCCCACTATATTGAGCTGAATGGCCCGTTGGATCAGGCGTGCCTGTTGCGTGCGATTGAGCAGGGGCTGTCGGAAGTAGATACCCTGCAGTTCCGCTTTGAAGAGCGTGACGGGGTGCCGATGCAGTGGCATGACCCCGAGCTGGCGATCCTGCCGGTAGAATACATCGATCTCAGCGAATCCCCCGATGCCGCTGCAGCGGCGCGTGCCCTCATGCAGTTGGATATGTCCGGTGATTTGCGCATCGGTAGCGGCAATGCGTTATATCGTCATATGCTGATCCGCCTGTCGGAACAGCGCTGGTTTTGGTATCAGCGTTATCATCATATTCTGGTAGATGGCTTCAGTTTTACCGCCATTGCCCGCAGAATCGCCCATATTTACACCCGGACGTTGCACAATGAACGGCCGGATCCGACGCCCTTCAGCGCATTCAGCGAAGTGGTCGAGGAATATCAGCGTTATGCGCAATCGTCCACCTCTCAGCGCGACGCTGCCTTCTGGTTGAACAAGGCGCAGCAATTGCCGACGCCTGCCACCCTTTGCCCGCAACCGTTGGCCGGGCAGACGCCAACCACCCGTATTCACCGCTTGTCACAGCTGTGCGACCGACAAGATTTCACGCAGTTGGTGAACGCCGGTCAGCAGCAGTTCAGCGTGGCAGATATGGCACTGGCGCTGGTTGCGCTGTGGGTTTCACGCCTGAGCGGACATGCCAGCTTCAGCGCCGGTTTTATCTTTATGCGCCGTACCGGTTCGGCCGCGCTCTGTGCCAACGGACCGGTGATTAACGTCTTGCCGATCGAAATGCACCTCGACCCTCAGGCTACGCTGAGCGAGGTCGCCGGTAATATTGGTCGTGAGTTAAAAATCGTACGCCGCCATCAGCGCTACGAGGCGGAGCAGGTGCAGCGCGATCTGGGGCGAATTGGCGATGCCCAACCGCTGTACGGCACGGTATTCAACTTTAAGATGTTCGATTTCCAGTTGGACTTCGGCGGTATCGAAGGCATCACCCATGAGCTGGCCTCCGGGCCGGTCCGTGATCTGGAGATTGCGTTGTACCTCGACGAGGCCGGTACGCTGAAGGTCGATCTGTTGGCTAATGCCGAACGTTATCAGCGTGATGAGCTGGCGGCGCATCTGCAACGCCTGCCTCTGTTGTTGCGTCAGTTTGCCGCACAGCCTCAGATGCCGATTGGCGATGCCGATTTGCTCACCGAGCAAGACCGCCAACTGTTGGCCCGGGTTAATGACACGGCACATCCGGTGAAGGCGCAAACCCTCAGCGGGCTGCTGGCGGAGCAGGCGCAGAAAACCCCTGACGCCCCGGCGCTGGCCGATGCGCAGTACCAATTTACCTATCGCGAAACTCGTGAACAGGTTGCCGCGCTGGCGCGTCAGTTGACGGAGCAGGGCGTACAACCGGGTGATATCGTCGCCGTCGCCTTACCGCGCTCGGTCTTTTTGTCTCTGGCGTTAATGGCCATCGTCGAAGCCGGGGCGGCCTATTTGCCGCTGGATACCGGTTATCCTGACGAGCGTCTTGGCATGATGCTGGAGGACGCTGCGCCGCGCCTGATTATCACCGAACCGACCCAGCAGGCACGTTTTGCCGGCAAGGGTGAGATCTTGCTGTATGACGCGCCGTTGTCGATAGACAGCGCAGCCAACGTCACGCTCAATGGACCGACGCCGCATCACCCGGCCTACATTATCTTTACCTCCGGCTCGACCGGGCGACCGAAAGGCGTGTTGGTGGGGCATCAGGCGATCGTCAACCGGTTGCTGTGGATGCAACATCAGTATCCTATGGCGGCAGGCGATGTGGTGCTGCAGAAAACGCCTTGCAGTTTTGACGTTTCGGTATGGGAATTCTTCTGGCCGCTGATAGTGGGGGCCCAGTTAGTGATGGCTCCGCCTGAAGCGCACCGCGATCCGGAACAGCTGCTCCAGCTGATTGATCAACATCGTGTCACCACCATGCACTTTGTCCCTTCGATGCTGGCGGCCTTCGTCAGCGCGTTGGATAGCCCGCAGGCGGTGGCGTGTTGTGCGCCGTTACGTCAGGTATTTTGCAGTGGTGAAGCCTTACCAGCGGAACTGTGCCGCCTGTGGCAAAGCCGCACTGCGGTGCCGTTGCATAACCTGTACGGGCCGACCGAAGCGGCGGTGGACGTCAGCTGGCATCCGGCCTGGGGCGAAGCCTTGGCTGCCGTCACTGGCGCCAATGTGCCGATTGGTTTACCGGTTTGGAACACCGGTTTACGCATCCTCGATACGCGCCTGCGGCCAGTGCCGCCGGGCGTCGCCGGTGATTTGTACCTTACCGGTGTGCAACTGGCGCACGGCTATCTGGGACGACCGGAACTGACCGCCAGCCGCTTTGTAGCCGATCCTGACGGCGATGGCGGGCGGATGTATCGCACGGGTGACGTCGCCCGTTGGCTGCCGGGAGGCGAGGTGGAATACCTTGGCCGCAGTGACGATCAGTTAAAAATACGTGGGCAACGTATTGAGTTGAGTGAAATCGATCATGCTTTGCTGTCGCTGCCGGGGATTAAACAGGCGGTGACTCACGCGCTGGTGCTGGAAAATACGCCAACCGATCCTGGCGGTGGCGATGCCCGCCAGCTGGTGGGCTATCTGGTGGCGCAGCCCAGCGTGCGCCTTGATCTTGACGCGCTCCGCGCAGCGTTGGCCGATCGCCTGCCGCCGCATATGGTGCCGGTGGCGCTGGTCGAGATGGATACTCTGCCGCTGAGTGCCAATGGCAAGCTGGATCGTAAAGCGTTGCCGCAACCGCAGGGCGCTGCCCGCGCCGCAGGGCGTGAGCCGCAAGCGGGGCTGGAGACGGCGATCGCTGCGGTGTTCGCCCGCCTGCTGCAACGCGAAACCGTGTTTGCCGACGATGACTTCTTTGCCCTCGGCGGGCACTCGCTGTTGGCGATGCGTTTGGCGGCGGAGCTGCGGCGTGAACTGGGCAAGGCGGTGTCGGTAGGCCAGGTGATGGTGGCTTCCCGCGTGGAACAGCTGGCGCAGCTGTTGGCCGAAGAACGCACCCAGGAAGAAGCTGACAAAACCGGTTTTGACCGCGTTCTGCCGCTGCGCACCACCGAAGGACCAACGCTGTTCTGCCTGCATCCGGCATCCGGCTTCTCATGGCAGTTCAGCGTGTTGCCGCGCTATATCGATCAGCACTGGTCGCTGGTGGGTATTCAGTCACCACGGCCGGATGGCCCGTTGGCGCTGAGCGAAAATATGGACCAGGTATGCGACGCGCATCTGGAGACGGTGTTGCAAGTGCAACCGCACGGCCCGTATCACTTTATCGGTTACTCGCTGGGCGGCACTCTGGCACAAGGCATTGCCGCGCGCTTACAAGCAAAGGGTGAAGAAGTGGCTTTCCTTGGGCTGCTGGATACCTATCCGCCGGAAACGCAAAACTGGGACGTGATGTTGGATGACAACGTGTTGAAAGAAGTTCAGCGCGAACGTCAGCAGTTCCTGGCGGTGTCTGAAGATGCGCTGGATCCGGCATTGGGCGAAACCCGCGTAGCCATGTTCGATAATATCGAAGCCAACTATGCCGATTCGGTTCGTCTGCTTTCAGCCACCCATACGGCGAACTTCAAAGGACAGGCGACGCTGTTTGTCGCGCGCCAGACGTTGCAGGAGGGGATGGATGTTCAGCAGACCTGGTCGCAATATGTGGACGCGCTACAGGTTCATGAACTGGACTGCGCGCACGTGGATATCGTTTCACCAACGTCGTTCAAGGTATTAGGACCGTTGTTGAACCGCATACTTCGCGCTTTATAATACCCAGTGATGGTAGGGGACGAATACATTCGTCCCGATTAACGCGGGCCCAGCATGCTGGGCCCCTACAATCTCGATTACTTACCTAGCGGTACCACCAACGGCGTGTGCGAGACGGGATCGTCAATGATCATGCAGCGCAGACCGTAGACCTTTTCGATCAATTCCGGCGTCACAATATCCTTCGGTGCACCCTCGGCGACCACTTTACCGTCGCGCATGGCAATCAGATGCGTGGCGTAACGGCAGGCATGGTTGAGATCGTGAAGCACCACCACCAGCGTATGGCCATTTTCACGGTTTAACTGGCGCATCAGTTCCAGCAAGTCGATCTGATGGCTGATATCCAGCCAGGTGGTCGGCTCATCCAACAGCAGCAACGGCGTTTGCTGCGCCAATACCATGGCAATCCAGACCCGCTGACGTTGTCCGCCGGAAAGCGTATCAACCGGCTGTTCAGCCAGTTCAAACACGCCGGTGGAGCGCATGGCCTGTTCGACCGCTTGCTGGTCTTCTTCACGCCAGCGGCTGAAGAGGCGCTGATGCGGATAGCGACCGCGTGCCACCAGATCAAACACGGTAATGTCACCCGGTGCGGTCGAGCTTTGTGGCAACAACCCCAACTGGCGAGCCACCTCTTTGGTGGCATAGTCGCTAATGTGTTTGCCGTTGAGCCAGATGGCACCGGCCTGCGGCTGCATCAGGCGGCTAAGAGTGCGCAGCAAGGTCGATTTACCGCAGGCATTCGGCCCGATAATGACCGTCAGTTCACCGTGCGGAATAGAAACGGAAAGGTCGCGTGCGACGATTTTTTTGTCATAGCCGAGCGTCAGATTTTCGGCGCGTAACGGCGCGGGCTGTAAGAGTTCAGCATTCATTTTTTTCGTGACTCACGGATTAATAGCCAAATCAGATAAATGCCGCCCAGGCTGACGGTCAATACCCCGACCGGCAACTGATAAGGCATAAACAGGCGTTGCGCCGCGACATCGGCGAGCAGCAGCAACAGGGCACCCGTCAGGGCTGTCAGCAACAGGACGCTGCGGTTGGCGCACAGGCGTCGCGCAATCTGGGGGGCCACCAACGCAATAAAGGAGATTGGCCCGGCGACGGCGGTGGCGGCGGCAGTCAGGGTAACGCCGACCAATAACAGCAGCACGCGTGAGCGCTCCACCGGTACACCGAGTGCGCAGGCGGTGTCATCGCCCATCTCCAGCAGCCGCATGCGGCGGGCCAGCATCAACAGCAACAGGCAGCACAGCGCAATCACCGCCAGCACCGGCAAACTTTTCGCCCAGGTCACGCCGTTGAGCGAACCGGCGCTCCACAGTCCGGCGGTCATGGCGGATTCCAGCGAAGCGCTGATGATCAGCCAGGTATTGCCGGCCACCAGCAGGGCGCGAACGGCAATACCGACGATAATCAAACGGAATGACTCGACGCCGTTGCGCCATGCCAGCAGATAAATCAGCGCGGCGGTCAGCAAGCCACCGGCCAGTGCCCCGGAGGTGATGCCGAGAATACCGCCGTTAAACAGCACTATTGCCACCAGTACGCCGCTGTAAGCGCCGGTATTAAAACCGATGACGTCCGGGCTGCCGAGCGGGTTACGCAGCAGCGATTGGAAGATGGCGCCGCTGATACCGAGCGCGGCACCCAACAACAGCGCCATTATCACGCGAGGCAAACGCCACTGGGTAACGATCACCGCCAGGTTGGCCGGGCCTTCACCGCGTAAGGCGTCGATCACCTGCAGAGCGCTGAGCGACAAAGCGCCGGAACCCAGGGCATAAATCGCCAGTGCCAGGGCGGCAAGCAACAGCAGCAGCGCGGTTAGCGCCGGGCGCGACAAGGCGCGCATTTTGTGGTTGGCCATCAGGCGGGCTGCGGACATCGACATTAGCGCTGCCTCCTGAACATATGGCGTTGACGCACCAGCATGATCAGCAGCGGTGCGCCAATAAGCGCGGTGACGATGGAAACGCGCAGTTCACCGGCGACCAGGAAGCGGCCGATCAGATCGGCGCTCAGCAGCAGGATAGGGGTCAATACCAAGGTCCACGGCAGCATCCAGTGCAACTCGGAGCCAGCCAGTCGCCGGGCAATGTGCGGCATCATCAGCCCGACAAAGGCTATCGGACCAACGGCGGCGGTGGCGCCACCGCACAGCAATGTGATCGCCAGCAACCCCAGCAACTGGGTGCGGACGATGCCGGTGCCCAGCGCGGTGGCTAACTCATTGCCCATACTCAGGCTGTTCAGCGATTTGCTCATCCACAGCGTGATTGCTGTGCCCAGCAGGATCGGCAGGGCAACGGTGCGCACCACCTGCATATTTTGAATATCCAGCGAACCGGCCTGCCAAAAACGCAGCTGATCGAAGACCAGCGGGTTCAACAGGGAAATGCCGGAGGTCATGCCTTCCAGCACCGCCGCCAGCGCAACGCCGGCCAGCGTCAGGCGAACCGGGTTCAGGCTGCTGCCTCCCAATGCGCCGATCAGAGCCACCAGCAGGGCGGCAAACATCGCGCCGGCAAAGGCGAACCACAGATATTCGCCGACGTGGGCGGCACCAAAGAAAGTGATGCCCAATACCACGGCAAACCCCGCGCCGGCGTTAACGCCGAGAATGCCAGGGTCGGCCAGCGGATTGCGGGTGAGGGTTTGCATCAGCACGCCGGACAGGCCCAGGGCGATACCCGCCAGCACGCCGATCAGCGTGCGCGGCAGCCTGGCGTTGGTAATGATGGTGCAGTCGGCGCCGCTACATTGGCCGTTGAGCGCCTGGATAACCGTGTCGAAGGGGATAGATTTGGCACCGAGCGACAGGCTGAGCAGCATGACGACCAACAGGGCGCAAACGGCAATCAGCAAGCCAAGCAGCTTGCGACGAAATGAGCGGGGAGTGCCACCCGCAAGATGGTCCCTGGACAGCGGAATGGACGGTGTGCAATTGCGTGTAATCCGTAACATAACAATCCATTATTTGATTGAATATGAATGATATTTATTATCATTATTGATTGTTTTCATCTATGGTACCATGAGTCCCTTCGCTATTGCAGCACAGACGCTGCCCCTTTTCTTTAGTTGTGGTGAGAAAGCTAATGAGTAAGCCCTCTATTTTGCTTGATTTTGGCCTGCTTAAGACCAATAGCGCCTTTCGCGCTGTGTTCTGCGCGCGTTTTATTTCCATTCTGGCGCTCGGGCTGATGGCCATTGCCATCCCGGTGCAGATCCAGGCCCTGACCGGGTCGACGCTGCTGGTCGGGTTGTCCGTGACGCTGGCCGGCAGCGGCATGTTTGCCGGTTTGCTGATGGGGGGCGTACTGGCTGACCGCTACGAGCGCCGCCGTCTGATCCTCTTTGCCCGTTCCACCTGTGGTATTGGGTTTATCGGTCTTTGTTTAAATGCCGCTTTACCTGCGCCGTCATTAACGCTGATTTATCTGCTGGCGGTTTGGGACGGGTTCTTCGGGGCGGTAGGCGTGACGGCGTTGCTGGCGGCGACGCCTGCGCTGGTTGGGCGTGAAAATATCGTTCAGGCCGGTGCCATCAGCATGCTGACGGTGCGTTTTGGCTCCATTCTTTCCCCGGCGATCGGCGGGTTGGTGATTGCCAACGCCGGCGTGACCTGGAACTACGCTTTGGCGGCCTTCGGCACCTTGCTGACGTTGATCCCTTTATTGCAGCTGCCACAGCTGTTGCCACCCCCTCAGCCGCGTGAGCATCCGCTGCGCGCACTGGCCGGCGGATTTGGCTTCCTGTTTCGTAACCGGGTGATTGGCATGGTGGCGCTGATCGGCGCGTTGCTGACCATGGCCAGCGCGGTGCGAGTGCTGTACCCGGCGATGTCCGGCATGTGGCAGGTCAGTGCGGCGCAGCTGGGCTTTATGTATTCCGCCGTGCCGCTGGGCGCGGCAATTGGCGCCTTTACCAGTGGCCGGGTGGCGCACGTGGCGCGGCCGGGCTGGATGATGCTGATGACGGCGATTGGCGCGTTTGTCGCTATCGGCCTGTTCGGCCTGATGCCCTGGTACGGTCTGGCACTGTTCTTCCTGGTGGTGTTTGGCTACCTGAGCGCATTGAACTCATTACTGCAGTACGGGCTGATTCAGAACCTGACGCCGGATGCTTTCCTGGGGCGCATTAATGGCCTGTGGACGGCGCAAAACGTGGTGGGGGACGCGTTGGGTGCCCTGCTGCTGGGGGCGATGGGGGCGTTTATGTTGCCGGCCATGACTTCAACCAGCTTCGGTTTTGGCGTGGCGGTACTGGGTGTAGTGCTGGCGTTCGCGATGAAAGGTCTGCGTCAGGTGAGCCTTGGCGGGCAGGAAAGCGATCTCCAGCCCGCCGCGGGATCTACTGAGAAATAAACTGTTTTTCCAACAGCGTCAGCAGGTTGCTGGCGCTGTAGTAGTCCAGTCGGAAGGTGTCATTGCCCAGCGCATAAACCCGCTTATGCTGCACCGCCGGCAGGTGAGCGAGGAAAGGATTGGCCATCAGCCGCTGCGCATCGCTTTCGTTGTTGGCAAACAGCATCAGCGTCTGGCCGTTCAGTCCTTCCGCCAGGTTTTCCCCGGCGAGCTGAATGATGTCCTTACGCATACCCATGCTGCGGCTGTTGTTCAGCTTGTCAGACGGAACCGCCAGGGTGAAACCCAGCTGCTTGAGCATTTGCCCCTGGGAAGATTCGGCGGTCCACAGGTTGGCTGACTTGCCGTCGGCGCTGAAGACCAGAGCGGAGGTCGGTTGTTCCGGCAGCGTCATACGTTGTTTGAGCGACTTTTCGCGGCTATCGAAATCATCAACGATTTTTTGCGCCTTGGCTTCGTGCCCGGTGGCCTGGCCCAGCTCTATCGCCAGCGCCTGCCAGCTTTTGTCGTCGTAATTGACCACCAGCACCGGGGCAATGGCGGACAGCTGATCGTACAGGCGTACGGCGGAGTCGGCACCGGTAGCGGAGATGATGATCAGGTCGGGCGCTTCACCGGCAATGGCTTCTGCGTTGGGTTCGCCAATGTACAGGCGCTTTACGCCGCGCTGCGTTGCGATAGCGCTCCATTGGTGGAAGAAACCTTGTGAGTCCGCGAGACGGCTGCCGGGCGTGGTGGCGCCGCTGGCGATCACTGGCGCATCAATCGCCAGCAGGGTGCCGGTGACGGTTACGCTGGTGGAAACGATGCGGGTAGGGGGCTGCTGCAGGGTCACTACGCCGTGTGAAGTTTCGATTTTACGCGGCCAACCGGCCTCTGTGGCATGGGCTGCACCCATGGCTAACATGCCAAACAGTGCGAAGCCGAAGAACAGGTTCTTCTTCATAAAGCATTCCTTAGAATTTAAATAGTAATACTTATCATTTATATAATTAAAACTGCTGGTTTTATAGCACGATAATGAATAGAAGAACTGTTTACATTTATTGACATAGCATATTCACGAGGGTAATTTAACGCGATTCAATACAAATGATAATCATTATTATACAGGTTATTGTTCATGATACGAAAGGGAGAACCGATGAGCGTGACAGTAAAGGGTACCGGGCAGAAGAAGCCGCACAGCAAGGAGAGCGAGTCGTCCGAAGCAGGCGTGTCGCCGACCTCCGGCTTTTTCTTTACCTCTCCTTTCCGTAGCCTGAGCACCCAGGGCTGCTTCGCCAAAATCACGCTGCCGGCCCAGGGCGGGGATCAGCTTAACGGCGAGTTCCAGCAGGCGGTACGGCATGCTTTTGCCGAAGCCAAACTGGCGGGGGTGAAAAACCCGGTCCTGTGCGGCGCGATCCCGTTCGATACTCATCAACCCTCTGCGCTTTTTATTCCCCAGCACACCCAGTGGTTTGAACGCGAAGCCTTTTTGGCTGGCGTAACCTCACCACAGGAAGCCCTGCCGGAAATTATCAGCCAAAATGAAGTGCCGGCACAACAGCCTTTCATGCAGATGGTGGCAGATGCGGTGGAAGCAACCCGTGGTGACCAACTGGATAAAGTGGTGCTGTCACGCCTGCTGGAGATTGAAACACGCGAACCGGTAGACAGTCAGGCATTGATGGCGCGTATCATCGCGCAAAACCCACATGGCTTCCATTTCCATGTGCCGTTGGAACAAGGAGCATTGCTGGGCGCCAGCCCTGAACTGCTGCTGCGTAAATCCGGCGCACAATTTTATTCCAACCCGCTGGCAGGCTCCGCCCGTCGTGACGCCGACCCGCAGCGGGATCGTGAAGTCAGCCAACAGCTGTTGGTTTCCGAGAAAGATCTCTACGAGCACCAGTTTGTTACCGAAGGTATGCGGCAGGTGCTGGCCGATCGCTGCAGTTATTTGAATATCCCCACCTCGCCTGAATTATTGAGCACCACCACGCTGTGGCACTTGTCTACGCCAATCGACGGCGAGGCCGCCAGCCGGGCGGAAAACGCGTTGTCGTTGGCCTGCCTGCTGCATCCGACACCGGCGCTGTGCGGTACGCCAACGGCGCTGGCACATCAGGTGATCAAGCAACTGGAGCCTTTTGATCGCGGCCTGTTTGGCGGCATCGTCGGCTGGTGTGATGCCGAAGGCAACGGGGAGTGGGTAGTGACCATCCGCTGTGGCACGGTGCAGGGCAACCAGGTGCGACTCTTTGCCGGAGCCGGCATTGTGCAAGACTCTTCGCCGGAATCTGAATGGCACGAAACCGGCACCAAACTCAGTACCATTTCGCGGGCGTTTGGCCTGAACCAAGGATAGACATTTCCATGAGCATTGCTTTTACTCCCTGGCCTGAGGCACTAGCCCGTCGCTATCGCGAACGGGGATATTGGACCGACCGGCCATTGACCGACATCATCACCCGCCAGGCTAAAAATGACGCCATCGCGCTGATCGACCCGCAACGCAGCCTGAGCTATCGCCAGCTTAATCAACTCTCCGATCGGCTGGCTGCGGCCTTGCTGCGTCGGGGCATACACAGCGGTGATACCGCGCTGGTGCAGTTGGGTAACGTGGTCGAGTTCTACGTGACTTTCTTTGCGCTGTTGAAAATTGGCGTGGTGCCGGTGAATGCGCTGTTTAGCCACCAACGCAATGAGCTGAACGCCTATGCGGCGCAGATCAAACCGGCGTTGCTGATTGCCGATCGTCAGCATGGCCTGTTCGGTAACGACGAATTCCTGACGACGTTTCGCGCTGAACATCCTTCATTGCGCCTGGTCGCTTTGCGCAGTGAGGAACAGGGCGAGCAGTCGTTGGCGAGTTGGCTGGAAGAGGATTGCGGCGATTTCGTGGCTGCGCCAACCGCGGCCGATCAGGTAGCGTTCTTCCAACTCTCCGGTGGCAGTACCGGCACGCCGAAGCTGATCCCACGTACCCACAACGACTACTACTACAGCATTCGCCGCAGCGTGGAGATTTGTCATTTTGATGACGAAACCCGTTATCTGTGCGCACTGCCGGTAGCACACAACTATCCGATGAGCTCGCCTGGCGTATTGGGCGTGTTTTACGGTGGTGGGCTGGTGGTGTTCGCCAGCGATCCGGATGCCGGGCAATGCTTCGGTTTGATCGACCAGCATCAGATCAACGTGACTGCGCTGGTGCCGCCGGCGGTAACGCTGTGGCTGCAGGCCATTGAGGAATGGGGCGGTTGCCAGCAGTTGGCCAGCCTGAAGCTGCTGCAGGTGGGCGGTGCCAAGCTGGGGGAAACCCTGGCCGCGCGCATTCCGGCCGAAATCGGCTGTCAGCTGCAGCAGGTGTTCGGCATGGCGGAAGGCCTGGTGAACTACACCCGGCTGGATGATGACGAGCAGCATATTTTGACTACTCAGGGCTGCCCGATGTCGCCGGATGATGAACTTTGGGTGGCCGATGACGACGGTACTCCGCTGCCTGTCGGCGAGACCGGGCGTCTGATGACCCGTGGCCCCTACACCTTCCGTGGTTATTACCAAAGCCCGGAACATAATGCCGCCGCCTTCGATAAAGACGGTTTCTACTGCTCCGGCGACTTGATTAGCCTGACTGAAGACGGCTACGTGAAGGTTGAAGGGCGTCAGAAAGACCAAATCAACCGCGGTGGTGAGAAGATTGCCGCCGAGGAGATCGAAAACCTGCTGCTGCGTCACCCGGAAGTGATCAATGCGGCGTTGGTTTCGATGCCGGACGAGTTGATGGGCGAAAAAAGCTGCGCCTACATTATCGCCACCAGCCCATTGAAACCGGTCGTTTTGCGTCGCCATTTACGCGCCGAGGGCGTGGCCGAATTCAAATTACCCGACCGCTTTATACAGGTTGAGACGCTGCCGCTCACCCCGGTTGGCAAAGTGGATAAAAAACTGTTGCGCCAACGCCTGGAGGCGCAACAACTGACTCAGGTCCAGGGAGAATAAGTCATGGCCATTCCAAAACTTAATGATTACGCGTTGCCGACACAGGCTGAACTGCCGACCAACAAAGTGAGCTGGACGGTGGAACCGCAGCGCGCTGCACTGTTGATCCACGATATGCAGCAGTATTTTCTGAATTTCTGGGGTGAAGACAGCCCGTTGATCAAACAGGTAGTGGAGAACATCGCCAACCTGCGCCGCTACTGCAAGTCCCAGGGCATCCCGGTGTTTTACACCGCGCAGCCTAATCAGCAGAGCGATGAAGATCGGGCGTTGCTCAATGATATGTGGGGGCCTGGATTGAACAAGCACCCGGAGCAACAGGCGGTGGTCGCCGCGCTGGCGCCGGAAGAAGACGACACTGTGCTGGTGAAATGGCGTTACAGCGCCTTCCACCGTTCACCGCTGCAGGAAATTCTGCAGGAGTCAGGCCGCGATCAGCTGATCATCTGTGGTGTTTACGCCCATATCGGCTGTATGACCACGGCGATCGATGCCTTTATGCGTAACATTCAGCCGTTTATGGTTGCTGATGGTCTGGCCGACTTCTCCCGCGAAGAGCACCTGATGGCGCTGCGTTACACCGCCGGCCGCTGTGGCCGCGTGGTAACCACCGCCGAACTGCTGCCAGGGATCACCAGCAAAGCGGCGTTGCGTCAGCAAATCATGCCTTTCCTCGACGAAGACAGCGAAGACATGGGTGACGACGAGAACCTGATCGACTACGGTCTGGATTCAGTGCGGATCATGGAGCTGGCGGCACGCTGGCGTAAGATCCGCGGCGATATCGATTTTATCGCCCTGGCCAAGAACCCGACCATTGATGGTTGGTGGGCGCTGTTGTCAGAGGGGAAAGCCTGATGAGTCAACAGGGCGATTTTGCCGGCAAACGGGTCTGGGTTACCGGCGCGGGCGCCGGGATTGGCCTGGAGACCGCATTGGCGTTTGTGCGGGCCGGTGCCGAGGTAATTGGTTTCGATAAGCATTTTGGCGAACCGGAATACGCGTTTCGCACCGAAGTGCTGGATATCGCCGACAGCGATGCGGTAGATGCCCTGTGCGGGCGTTTGCTGGCTGAGCAGGGTGAGTTGGACGTGTTGGTCAACGGCGCCGGTATTCTGCGCATGGGGCTGGCGGACGAAACCAGCACCGCAGACTGGCTGGCCTGCCTGGCGGTTAATGCCGGTGGTGCATTCAATATGTTCCGCCATGCCCTGCCGGTATTCCGTCGCCAGAGACGCGGCGCTATTGTCAGCGTGGCATCCAATGCGGCGCATGTGCCGCGTGTTGGCATGGCGGCCTATTGCGCTTCCAAAGCGGCGTTGCGTAGCCTGTGCCAAACCGTGGGGTTGGAAATGGCGCCTTATGGCGTACGTTGCAACCTGGTTTCGCCCGGCTCGACCAATACCCCGATGCAGCGCGGCATGTGGCAGGACGAAACGGGAGAACAGAACACCATCAACGGTTTCCCGGAACAGTTCAAGCTGGGTATTCCGCTGGGTAAAATTGCCCAGCCGCAGGAAATCGCCGATGCCATTTTGTTCCTGGCTTCCGATCGCGCCAGCCATATCACCATGCAGGATATCGTGATTGACGGCGGGGCGACGCTGGCGGCCTGATAATCCGCTCGACAACGCCAGGATAGCCCAAGGGCGCTGCTTGCAGCGCCTTTTCTATTGGCGGCGCAGGGGCATGATTATTTTCAGGGGCAGGGCGGACGTGGTGAGGCTTATAGAGATTATCAGGGCGCAGATGCGAAAAAAGCGCCAAAAGGCGCTTTTTTCTGTATTGGTGGGTCGTGCAGGATTGACTCGGCCTTGGGCCTCGCCCTGCGGGCAACGCTGTGCGTTGTCGTCTCGCTTCGCTCGGCTCGAACCTGAACGCAGGTTCTCATCCAGCACGATACGGCGGAGTATGTGATCAAGGAGTTTGCGGGAATAAGGTAGCGCAGATGCGAAAAAAGCGCCAAAAGGCGCTTTTTTCTGTATTGGTGGGTCGTGCAGGATTCGAACCTGCGACCAATTGATTAAAAGTCAACTGCTCTACCAACTGAGCTAACGACCCGCAGAAGTGGTGGGTGATGACGGGCTCGAACCGCCGACCCCCTCCGTGTAAAGGAGATGCTCTACCAACTGAGCTAATCACCCACTTCAGGACTTCCAGGTATTGCTAAACAAGAGAATGAGTGGTGGGTGATGACGGGCTCGAACCGCCGACCCCCTCCGTGTAAAGGAGATGCTCTACCAACTGAGCTAATCACCCTCATTCTTCTCATTTCTTACTGCTTTACTGCTCAACAAGATGGTGGGCGATGACGGGCTCGAACCGCCGACCCCCTCCGTGTAAAGGAGATGCTCTACCAACTGAGCTAATCGCCCCGTCTTGTTGGAGTCGCATTATAGGGATAGTTGAAAGTGAGTCAACGGTTTTTAAAATGATTTCAATCGTTCGCCGCAAATTTAAACAGGATGCGATATTTATCGCCAGCAATGCTGATTCTTTGCACATTGTTATGCGAAAAGCGCCGCAGAGATGATGAAAGCTGATGCAGCAATATCGTGTCAGCGTTGAGGAATTAGCGCGTGGTGATACAATGTCGGCCACTTTTTTAAATTCCGAGCAATCGTCGGCAACCGCTGACATGCGTTGCGTAATAAGGCAGTGAACCCAATGAAAATCAAAACCCGTTTTGCACCGAGCCCAACCGGCTATCTTCACGTCGGTGGCGCCCGTACTGCGCTTTACTCCTGGCTATTCACTCGCCATGCGGGCGGTGAGTTCGTTCTGCGTATCGAAGATACCGATTTGGAACGCTCAACCCAGGATGCTATCGACGCAATTATGGATGGCATGAACTGGTTAAACCTGGATTGGGACGAAGGCCCGTATTTCCAGACCAAGCGTTTTGACCGTTATAACGCGGTGATTGACGACATGCTGGTGCAGGGAACTGCTTATAAATGCTATTGCTCGAAGGAACGTCTGGAAGCGCTGCGTGAAAAGCAGATGGAAAACGGTGAAAAACCGCGTTACGACGGCCACTGCCGCGACAGCCAATGCAGCCACACCGACGACGAGCCGCACGTGGTGCGTTTCCGTAACCCACAGGAAGGCTCGGTAATCTTCGATGACAAGATCCGTGGTCCGATCGAATTCAGCAACCAGGAACTGGACGATCTGATCATTCGTCGTACCGACGGTGCGCCGACCTATAACTTCTGCGTGGTGATCGACGACTGGGATATGGAAATCACCCACGTGATCCGCGGTGAAGACCACATCAACAACACCCCGCGCCAGATCAACATCCTGAAAGCGCTGGGCGCACCGGTACCGGAATACGCCCACGTTTCGATGATCCTCGGTGACGACGGTAAAAAGCTGTCTAAACGTCACGGTGCCGTGGGCGTGATGCAGTATCGCGATGACGGTTATCTGCCGCAGGCGTTGCTGAACTATTTGGTGCGTCTGGGTTGGTCACATGGCGATCAGGAAATCTTCTCTATTGATGAGATGAAAGAGTTCTTCACGCTGGAAGCGATCAACAAATCTGCCAGCGCCTTCAATACCGAAAAGCTGCAGTGGCTGAACCATCATTACATTAACCATATGCCGGCCGAAGAAGTTGCCGTGTATCTGGCGTGGCACGTGGAGCAACTGGGCATTGAAACCCGCAACGGTCCGGAGCTGAAAGATATCGTTAAGCTGCTGGGCGAGCGCTGCAAAACGTTGAAGGAAATGGCTGAGTCTTGCCGTTACTTCTACGAAGACTTCAGCGAGTTCGACGCTGACGCTGCGAAAAAACACCTGCGCCCGGTTGCTCGCCAGCCGCTGGAAGCGGTACGCGCCAAATTGGCGGCCATTACCGCCTGGACGCCGGAAAACGTGCATGATGCCATTCAGGGCACGGCTGATGAGCTGGGCGTCGGTATGGGCAAGGTAGGTATGCCGCTGCGCGTAGCGGTCACCGGTGCCGGTCAGTCACCAGGCATGGATGTGACCGTGCATGCCATCGGGCAGGCACGTTCTTTACAGCGTATCGATCTGGCATTGGCTTATATCGCCGGGCGTGAAGCTCAGGCCTGATAGTTTCTGAGCCTATAATGAAAAAGCCCCGTGGAGCAATCCCGGGGCTTTTTTTGTCGCTGTCGATCAGGCCTGTTCAGCGGCCGGCACGGTGGGGCGGTAGGCGAGGAAGTACATCAGGCCGACGAAACCGGCGCCGCCCAGCGCGTTACCGAGAAACACGGCCGTGAAATTGGGCAGGTATTGGCTCCAACTTAAACCACCGGCAAAAATGGCCGCCGGGATAATAAACATGTTCGCCACTACGTGCTGGAAGCCGATGGCGACAAACGCCATCACCGGGAACCACATGCCAATCACTTTGCCCGGCACATCCTTGCTGGCAAAGGCCAGCCACACCGCCAGGCACACCAACCAATTGCAGCCTACGCCGGATATAAAGGCGTGCAGGAAGTCGGCATCTACCTTGGCTTGTGCGATGGACAGGGTTTTGTGCAGGAAGGCGCCTTCGGTCAGGCCAAGCAGGTGGCCAAAGAAATAGGCGACGGCCAGGCTACCGGCGAAGTTGGCCAGGGTGACCCAGAACCAGTTGCGCACGACAGCAAGCAGCGAAATTTGGCGAGCAAACCAGGCTATCGGCAAGGTCATCATATTACCGGTCAGCAGCTCGCCGCCGGCCAGAATCGTCAGGATAAGCCCTATCGGGAAGACGGCAGCGCCCAGCAATGCGCCGAAGGAGCCCCATTCGGCCGGCAGGGTGCCGATCACGTGGATATCTAACAGGAAGCCGGTCGCGATAAAGGCACCGGCGAGAAAGCCCAGAATGAGCAGGTTGGCGAGCGACGCCCGGCTTTTGTTTACGCCGGCCTGAATGGCTAACGCAGCGATTTCTTTTGGTGAATGCAACGACATAACTGACTCGGTTTATTGTTGTGGGATTTAAGACGCGGGGAAGTCTATGCCTGTGGGCGAGATGACTCAAGGGTATTTCGCTAACATTCCGTTAATTAAAAATCAACACAATGGATAAGGTTTTTTGTTTTTTGTGAAGTCAGGCGATGATGGCTGATTTTTGTCCGTCATGGCGATTTTTTAGCGTGAAAAGCGCTGATTTGGCGGCTTTTTCAGCGCTTGATCGACTAATTCAATTTAGCCGTTGACAGTTTTTCAGGGGTTTCATATTATGCGCCCCGTTCACAGGATTTCGTGATTGTGGATTGGGGCTATAGCTCAGCTGGGAGAGCGCTTGCATGGCATGCAAGAGGTCGACGGTTCGATCCCGTCTAGCTCCACCAACCTTTATCTCAGAAGGGTTGGGGAATACCGTAACGCCGGTTAAAGCGTGCCACTTTTGTGGGGCTATAGCTCAGCTGGGAGAGCGCTTGCATGGCATGCAAGAGGTCGACGGTTCGATCCCGTCTAGCTCCACCACCATTTAAAAAGCCGACCTTAGGGTCGGCTTTTTGCTTTCTGTCTTTTCCCATATTGAATCACCGTAACGCCTCCTGTTATGCCAGCAGTTACAGAAGAATCGCAGGCAATAAAAAAGGCCGCCGAAGCGACCTTTGCATGACTGGCTTTTAAGCTTAGCCCAGAACCAGGCCTGCGATCGACGCAGACAGGATGCTGACCAGCGTAGAACCGTAAACCAGCTTCAGACCAAAGCGGGAAACCACGTTGCCCTGGTGCTCGTTCAGCCCTTTAATCGCACCGGCTACGATGCCGATGGAAGAGAAGTTGGCGAAGGAAACCAGGAACACCGACAGGATACCCAGGCTGCGCGGAGAGAGTTCAGCAGAAACCTTCTGCAGCTCCATCATCGCCACGAATTCGTTGGAAACCAGCTTGGTCGCCATGATGCTGCCAACCTGCAACGCTTCGTGCTTAGGGATACCCATAATCCAGGCGAATGGATAGAAGAAGTAGCCCAGGATTTCCTGGAAGCTCAGGCCGAAGATGGCGCTGAACAGGCCGTTGAGCGCGGCGATCAGGGCAATAAAGCCGATCAGCATCGCAGCAACGATAATCGCGACTTTGAAACCCGCCAGGATGTATTCGCCCAGCATTTCGAAGAAGCTCTGGCCTTCGTGCAGGTTGCCCAGATGCAGCTCTTCTTCTTTACTGGTGTCATACGGGTTGACCAATGACAGCACGATAAAGGTGCTGAACATGTTCAGTACCAGCGCCGCCACCACAAACTTGGCGTCCAGCATGGTCATGTAAGCGCCGACGATGGACATGGAAACCGTGGACATCGCGGTTGCCGCCATGGTGTACATGCGCTTTTCTGACATCTTGCCCAGAATATCTTTATAGGCGATGAAGTTTTCAGACTGGCCCAGGATCAGCGAGCTGACGGCGTTGAAGGACTCCAGCTTGCCCATACCGTTTACTTTTGACAGCACGGTACCAATAATGCGGATGATAAACGGCAGTACTTTAATGTATTGCAGAATACCGATCAGCGCAGAGATAAAGACGATTGGGCACAGTACCTTCAGGAAGAAGAAGGCCAGACCTTTGTCGCCCATACCGCCGAATACAAAATCAGTCCCTTGCCCAGCAAACCCGAGCAGCTTGTCAAACAGCGCGGCAAATCCTTTTACAAAGCCCAAACCCGCTTCCGAATGCAGGAAAAAATAGGCCAGCAGTACTTCAATAACCAACAGTTGAATAACATAGCGAATGCGGATGCTTTTACGATCGCGACACACTAAAAGTGCCAGGATCGCGACGACCACTAACGCCAACGCAAAGTGCGCAATATGGGACATGTTTGCTCCAAACTTGAGGCAGGCTGAATTTCGGATGTCATTTTATGTAACGCCACGTTTAAAAACGAGAGCTCTATTGCAAATATGGAAAATCATAGGGGGAAACATCTTAAACTTGTACGGTAAAGCATAAAAAATCAAGAGGTTAATCAATCCATATGAAATTCATATTCTTGCGCTAAATGGATCATCCAAAGGATTTTTCCCAGGATAGAACTTCGTTCAGTGCGGTAAATGTTCACTTACCCGCCAAACCCTTCGTTAAACCCGTGGTTATTTTCTATCGCAGAGATAAGCATTACCGCTCTAAATGCACTTGATAATTATTATCATTTACATAAGATAACCACAGGCTTAATAGAAGTAAGGGTTCAGAACATGCTGAACAGTGATGTGGTTGAAACCACCAGTCGCCCTGCCAGGAAGATCAAACTTTCCTTGATGGGCCCCGCATTCATAGCGGCTATCGGCTATATCGATCCCGGTAATTTTGCCACCAACATCCAGGCAGGCGCTTCCTTTGGCTACACCCTGTTGTGGGTGGTGGTGTGGGCCAACGTCATGGCGATGTTGATCCAGCTGTTGTCCGCAAAACTCGGTATTGCCACCGGTAAAAATCTGGCAGAGCACATTCGCGATCGTTTCCCGCGTCCGGCGGTTTGGGCCTATTGGGTTCAGGCGGAAATCATTGCCATGGCCACAGATTTGGCCGAGTTTATTGGTGCAGCGATTGGCTTCAAACTGCTGCTGGGCGTCACGCTGTTGGAAGGGGCGATCCTGACCGGTATCGCCACGTTCCTTATCCTGATGCTGCAAAAACGCGGGCAGAAACCGCTGGAAATGGTGATCGGCGGTTTGCTGCTGTTTGTTGCCGCAGCTTATATGGTGGAATTGGTATTTTCACAGCCGCAGTTGGAGCCTTTGTTGAAAGGCATGGCGATACCGGACCTGCCGAACGGCGACGCGGTATTTTTGGCTGCCGGGGTGCTCGGCGCGACCATCATGCCGCATGTGATTTATCTGCATTCGTCATTAACCCAGACCGGCGGTGAGCATTCAAAAGCCGATCGCTACGCGGCCACCAAGTTTGACGTCGCCATTGCCATGACCATAGCCGGTTTTGTTAACCTGGCGATGATGGCTACCGCCGCTGCGGCCTTCCATTTTAACGGCCACAGCGGCATTGCCGATCTCGATCAGGCTTATCTGACGCTGCAGCCGCTATTGGGCCAGGCGGCAGCGACCATCTTCGGACTGAGTCTGGTCGCTGCCGGATTATCTTCCACCGTGGTGGGGACGCTGGCAGGGCAGGTTGTGATGCAGGGATTTGTACACTTTTATATTCCGCTGTGGGTGCGCCGGGTGGTCACCATGCTGCCGTCGTTTATCGTCATTATGATGGGCATGGACGCTACGCGTATTCTGGTACTGAGCCAGGTGCTGCTGAGTTTCGGTATTGCGCTGGCGCTGGTGCCGCTGTTGTCGTTCACCGGCAACCGCGAGCTGATGGGGGAGATGGTCAACAGCCGCAGCATACAGGCGATAGGGAAAGTGATCGTGCTGGTGGTGGTTGGGCTGAACGGCTACCTGCTGGTCAGCAGCCTTCTCTGAGCGGACACCAAATGAAGGGCCGACATTGAGTCTAATGCGGTTCACTCAAGCTCAATATCAGCGAAACCCGGGTCGCCCCGGGTATCTCGATCTGTTAAATGAGGAGGATTAGGCGGGCTGACGGCCTTTGGCCGTCAATCATCGTGGTCATGGTGGCGATGATCGCGATCGTCATGACGTCGGCCTTTCCCGTGATGCTTCTCATGGTGCTTATAATAGTGCTTATCGTATTTACGATAGCGCCCCTCATGATAGTAATAATTCTTACGCCAGTAATTGTTGTCGCGCCAGCGATAACCATCCCAGTTGTAGCCCCGACGATTGCGTTCACCCAGGTACCGACCCTGATGGCCCTGCCACCAGTCGCGGTCGCGCCAGTCATAACCGTCCCAGTAACGGCCGCGATTGTCTTGCTCACCGATACGTAATGAGACGCCCGGCATCAGATCGATACTCAGCCCTTCCGCCTGCGCTGGCTGGATGGCAGGCAGCGTTGACACCACCAACAGAGCGGCCAATAACAGAGGTTTAAACATGAATGCTCCTTTCCGCCGTAGCGGCTTGGCCGGTTTTACAATTAATGAAGCGCGTTCATCAGTTTATAAAACAGCCTTATAGTTTTACCTGCAATATCGGCATATTAGCCTTTGTGGATAGGGTTGAATCTTAGCGGCATTCTTAAAAGCGGGGCAGGGAGAGTGATTTAAGATTTGTCTGGCGCGGCAGGCGTTATCGCCGGCGATAAACCGGCGATAATTGTAAGCGATTACATTAATATTTGCTCGATCTGCTTAATTTCATCATCGCTAAAGGTGCGGTTAGCCAACATGCCTACGGCGTCTTCAATTTGGCTGGTCTTGCTGGCGCCAATCAGTGCCGAAGTGACGCGATCGCCACGCAATACCCAGGCCAGCGCCATTTGCGACAGCTTCTGTCCGCGCTGCTGCGCCAGTGCATTAAGTCGACGAATTTTTCCCAGTTTATCCTCGGTGAGCTGATCGGGCTGCAGGAACTGGCTGCCGCTGGCAGCGCGTGAGTCCTGGGGAATGCCCTGCAGATAACGATCGGTCAACAGGCCGCCGGCCAGCGGTGAGAAGGCGATAGAACCCACGCCGTGTTCTTCCAGCGTATCCAACAATTCTGGCTCCACCCAACGTTCGAACATGGAGTATTTCGGCTGATGGATCACGCAGGGCGTGCCGAGCTGCTGCAGAATGCTGAACGCCTGGCGCGCACGATCGGCAGGGTAGTTGGACAACCCGACGTAAAGCGCCTTGCCCTGCCGTACCAGCAAATCCAGGGCGGCCATGGTTTCTTCCAGCGGCGTGTCCGGATCCGGACGATGGTGGTAGAAGATGTCCACGTATTCCAGCCCCATGCGCTGCAGGCTTTGATTTAGGCTGGCGACCAGGTACTTTTTCGAGCCCCAATCCCCATAAGGCCCGGGCCACATGGTGTAACCGGCCTTTGACGAGATGATCAGTTCATCGCGCCAGGACTTCAAATCCGCCTTGAGAATGCGACCGAAGTTTTCCTCGGCGGAGCCGGGCGGCGGGCCATAATTGTTGGCCAGATCAAAATGGGTAATGCCGAGATCAAACGCGCAGTGGATCAGCCTGCGAGCGTTGTCATACAGCGTGACGTCACCAAAGTTATGCCATAAGCCAAGTGAAATGGCCGGGAGCTTTAGCCCGCTGCGGCCGCAGCGACGGTATTCCATACTTTGATAACGTGAAGAATCAGCCTGGTAGAGCATACGAACCCTTTTCAGCGGAGGTGAAATGAATTTTAGTGTATGCGCTTTCACCGTATTTGTCAGAGGCTGCGATCACGCTAAACAGCCTGTATATCAACATGGCTTATCAGAGCGGCCCAATGTCAGCCAATGGGGCAGGGATGTAACGCAGGGTTTCCAGTTACCTTTCAGACATAAAGTTCGAAATTTATACAACATCTTCGATACTTAATACTGAAAATCCTAACCCTTGGCAGGTGATGATCATGAATAAGAACTATACGGTGGCTGATTACCTACTCGATCGTTTAGCTCAGATCGGCATCCGGCACTTCTTTGGCGTGCCTGGTGACTATAACCTGCAGTTTCTTGATCACGTGATCGATCACCCGCAAATCACCTGGGTAGGGTGCGCCAATGAACTTAATGCCGCCTATGCTGCTGACGGTTACGCGCGTTGTAAACCAGCCGCCGCCTTGTTGACGACTTTTGGCGTAGGTGAACTGAGCGCAGTCAACGGTATTGCCGGCAGCTATGCCGAATACCTGCCGGTGATCCACGTGGTGGGCGCACCGGCTCTGCGTGCGCAACGGGCTGGTGAATTGTTGCATCACTCCCTGGGCGACGGGGATTTTGGTCACTTCGCCCGCATGGCGAAAGAGGTGACCGTGGCTCAGGCCAGCCTCACCGCCGATAACGCCGAAGGGGAAATAGATCGCCTGCTGACTACCGCGCTGTTCGAGCGTCGTCCGGTCTATCTGCTGCTGCCGAGCGACGTGGCTGAAGCGCCGCTGGTGTCAAAGCCTGCCACGTTAATGCTGCGACAGGCCAATCTTTCACCGGCATCACTGCAGGGCTTTATCGCCGCCGCACGGGAGTTGCTGTTACCGGCACGGCGGGTTTCTCTGCTAGCCGATTTCCTGGCCGAACGCTTCGGTGCTGAAAAGGTGCTGGAGCATTGGATGAATGAGGTGGATATGCCGCATTCAACCTTGCTGCTAGGCAAGAGCGTATTGGACGAAACTCATGCCTGTTTCACCGGGACCTACGTCGGTGCGGCTAGCGAGCCACAGGTAAAACAGCTGATCGAGAACGCCGACGTGATCATTAATGTTGGCGTACGTTTTACCGATACCATTACCGCCGGATTCAGTCAGCACCTTCCTGCCGAGAAATGTATTGATCTTCAGCCCTTTGAAGCGCGTGTGGGGCAGCAGGTATTCAGTCAAATCCCGATGCGTGACGCGGTTATCGCGTTACACCAGTTAACGTTGTCGCTGACCAACCAATGGCAACGGTCAGAGATTAAACGTTCAGCGTTGCCGGATCCGAACGGCAGTGGTCTGGATCAGCACGGTTTCTGGCAACAGATACAGGGCTTTTTGCGGCCGGGCGATATCCTGCTCGCCGAGCAGGGGTCCGCCTGTTTTGGCGCGGCATCGCTAAGCTTGCCACAAGGCTGCCGTTTCATCGTCCAGTCGCTGTGGGGATCTATCGGTTACACACTGCCGGCGGCGTTCGGTGCACAGACGGCGGAGCCGGAGCGGCGAGTGGTGCTGCTGATCGGCGACGGTTCAGCACAGCTGACGGTGCAGGAATTGGGATCGATGTTGCGCGATGGGCTGAAGCCGGTGATCTTCCTGCTGAATAATGACGGATACACCATTGAACGGGCAATCCACGGCCCGAACCAGCGTTATAACGACATCGCTCATTGGAACTGGACTCAACTACCGCAGGCGTTAGGTGCTGAACGTCAAGTGAAAGCGTTACGCGTTACCGAACCGGAACAGCTGCGCCAGGCGCTGAGCGAAGTGGCCGACAGCCCACAGCTGGCCTTTGTCGAAGTGGTGCTGCCGAAGATGGACATTCCCGAACTGCTGCAAACGATCTCAAGTGCCCTTCAGTCACGTAACGCGGCGGCCTGAACCTGTTAGCTTTCCAAAAGCCGCTCCAGCATCCAGTACCCCGCCGGTCCCGGCGGGGTCAGCTTAGACCAAACCGCATCCACCGATATCAGCTTGGGCCAGCCGCGCGGACGCAGCTCGGTGAGCCTGTTGTGACCGTATTGCTGCACCAGCCAGCGAGGCAGTACCGCCCAGCCAAACCCTTGTTCCGCCATTTCCAGCAACAGCAGATAGCTGGGGGCTGACCATACCAGCCCGCCAGAGCGGGCGGTTTCGGCACCGGTATAGGTGTTCAGGATAAGTTGCCGCGTGCTGGACAGTTGTTCAGGCGTGGGCGAGGCAGTTTGCGCCATCGGGTGCGAATGTGCGACGAACAGCCCCATTTCGGTTTGCTCCGGCAGCCGGGCAAAGGCGATGTCTGGCGGATACTGTTTTTGCACCTCAACCATGCCCAGGTGCGCGCGACCGATTTGCAGCAGGTCAATCACGTCACCTTCTTCAGCGATCATCCACTCCAGTTCGATATCCTGATAACGCTGCTCGAACTGCTGCATCAGCCGGTCATGGTGTTTCGGCTGATAGGTATCGGAAAACACTACGCTTAAGCGCGGCTCTATATTGTCCGCCAGCCGAATGCTCAGGGCATCCAACCGTTCGCTGGCCGCAAGAATTTCCTGTACATGGCCCAGCACTTTCCGCCCAGCGGCTGTCAGTACCGGCTGGCGTGCCTGGCGATCGAACAGGATCAAACCCAGATCGGCCTCAAGATTGGCGATGGCGGTACTGATGGTTGACTGGCTTTTACGCAGCTTACGGGCCGCAGCGGAAAAAGAGCCCAGGGCGGCGGCTTCAACGAAGGCCAGCAAAGCTTCGGGGGAGTAGCGCATAATGTATCTACTTTATAGATGGAACCTATCTTTAATCTACTCAAAAACTCGATGATAATCACCTGGTTTTCATAGGAGGCGAATAAATCCGCTCCTGGTAACACGGGCGCGGCTTGCAGCGCCCCTACAAATTTATAAGGTAAAAAAACAGGTGATGTATGCAACTGCAAAACAAGTCTTTCATTGAACGTATCGTCCACGCCGTCGGTTTTGAGGCTATCGCAGTGATGATTTGCGCCCCGCTGGGCGCCTGGCTGCTCAACCGTTCGATGGTGCAGATCGGTGCGTTGGCGGTGATGTTATCCACCGTCGCCATGGTTTGGAACATGGTTTATAACACGGTATTTGACCGCCTGTGGCCGGTGAGCCGTGTGGCACGTAACCTTAAAGTGCGGGTGTTTCACGCGCTGGGCTTTGAGGCCGGTTTTGTGCTGATCGGCGTGCCGATTGCCGCCTGGATGCTGAGCATTTCTTTCGTTCAGGCCTTTATGCTGGAGATCGGTTTCTTCCTGTTCTTCCTGCCGTACACCATGCTCTATAACTGGGTGTACGACACGCTGCGTCAGCGCTGGTTCGAGGCGCGCCAGCCGGTGAATTCCGGTGCGAAATAAGCCGTCGTATCCGCCGTGATTCTGAGGTAATGTCGAAGAATTACGGCGATGAAAACGAGGAGCAATGATGAAAGTGCTGGGACTGCTGGGCGGTATGAGCTGGGAATCGACCATTCCTTATTACCGCACGATCAATGAACAGGTTAAGCAACGGCTGGGCGGTCTGCATTCCGCTAAAATCGTGCTCTACAGCGTCGACTTTCACGAGGTGGAACGCCTGCAGCATCAGGGCGACTGGGACGGTGCCGGGCGCTTGTTGGCTGATGCGGCGACCTCATTACGCGCCGCCGGTGCGCAGGCCATTGTCATTTGCACCAACACCATGCACAAGGTGGCGGATGCGGTCGAGCAGGCCAGCGGTTTACCGCTGATCCACATCGCTGACGCCACTGCGCTGCAGGTGCGCCAACAGGATATTCGTCGCGTTGGGCTGCTCGGTACGCGCTTTACCATGGAGCAGGAGTTCTACCGTGGGCGACTGCAGGAAAAGCACGGTATCGAGGTGGTCACTCCCGTAGCCGCCGATCGTGACATTGTGCACCGCATTATTTATGAAGAACTGTGCCTGGGTAAAATCCGCGATGCGTCGCGTGACGAGTATCGCCGCATTATCGGTGATCTGGAGCAGCAGGGGGCTCAGGGCATTATTTTCGGCTGTACCGAAATTGGCCTGCTGGTCAGCGCGCAAGATGCGTCAGTGCCGGTATTCGACACCACCGAAATCCATGCGCGCGCCGCAGCGGAATTCGCGCTGGCTTAATCTTCGCGCGGGGGAAGCTGTTTGCCCTTGCCCACCAGCATCAGCGGTTTGCCCGCCAGCACCAGCCAGGCGGGCAGCATCACGATGCACAGCACCGGCAGCAGATGCAGCTCCGGCACCACCGCAACGGCCATAAACAGGCTGAGCCAGCCGTCACGCGTGACCACCAGTACCAACCCCATAATGGCGCAGGAGACGGTAATGGCTGCCGGCACGGCCGGCACGTGCTGATGCAGCATCAGCCCCAAGGCTACGCCGACAAACACCGCCGGGAAGATGCGCCCGCCGCGAAAGCCACTGGCAGCGGCAATCACCAGCGCCGCCAGTTTAGTCAGCGTAATCAGCATCAGTTCCGTGACGGAGAAATTCTCACCGATGGCTAACTGCTTCATTTCATCCAGCCCTTTAAACAGCGTGATTTCACCGCCGATCAGCGCCAGCAGGCCGAGCACAAAGCCGCCTAACCCCAGCATCAGCACCGGATTCTTAATCGAATGAAATAGGCGATGAATGTGCGGAAAGCTCCATACGGCTACCATACCCAGCGCGATGGCGATCAGGGCGACTATCGAGCCGCTGAAAATATCTGCCAGCCGGGTCGCGGCATAGGCATCAATTTGCAGTGAGAAATTCGGGGTGAAAAATAGCTGGGTGGTGACCGCTCCCGCCGCTGCCGCCATCAGCGGTGCAAATAGCCTGTCCCACAAGGGAACGTCATTATTGCCCGCCAGGGTTTGCGAAAAGATCAGCGCCGCGGCGACCGGGGTGCCAAACAGCGCGCCGATGGTGCCGGCCGCCGCGAGAATAATCCAGTCCATACGCGGCACTTTCGGCAGCAAACGCGAACCTGCCGCCACCACCAGCGCAATATTGATGGCGGTGATCGGATTTTCTGGCCCCAAACTGACGCCGCCCGCCAGGCCAATAATCAACGCCAGCCCCAGCCCAGGCACCGCAGAAAGCGGCAACGGCATACCGATCAAAGACTCGGTCGCCGGATCCGGCCCTGCATGGCCGGGGAGAAAACGGATAATCAGCCCGACGGCGACGCCGGTGAGCGTTAACATGCCCACCAGCCACCAGGGGGAGTGAGTGTCGATATTCAACGCGGCGGGAACATTGACCCAGAGCAGCCGTTGCAGAGCCTCGGCGAACTTCATCACCAGAATGAGCACCAAACTTGAGGCAGAACCGATAATGAGAGCAGGCAGAGCGAAGGCCAACATGGCATTGGCGCGCGGGTGCAACATGCGGGGATCCCTTGTCAATGGCCCTCTGGCTGGCAGGGCGAACGGGTGATTGGGTTATAGCGCTAGCTTGCCAGACAATCGACACGCTGGCACGCAAAGAAATTTCCGGCTGGGCCAGGTCCACAGCGGAGTAATAGTGCCTACGAGTTATGACGGTTAACAGCCACCGCGCGACGTTTTTTGCCGCAATTTGTTTCAAATCGCCTTGAAGCCGCCAGGCTGAAACGTTTTTTGTGATCTGGATCGCTAATGGACGGCAGCGCGGAGGATGGTGATTGTTGTTTTTGCGGCGGGATTTTACAGTGTGGGCAGCTTTCTATTATTCATTTTGCGGAGAAGATACTGATGACCTATGCCCTCGTAGGTGATGTAGGCGGCACCAATGCCCGCCTGGCGTTGTGCACTGTGGCGACGGGTGAAATTACCCAGGCGAAAACCTATTCCGGCCTGGAGTTTGACAGTCTGGAGGCGGTGATCCGCCAATATTTGCAAGAGCATGATATTCAGGTGCAGGACGCCTGTATCGCGATTGCCTGCCCGGTCACCGAAGACTGGGTTGCCATGACCAATCACACCTGGGCGTTTTCGATTAAAGAGATGAAGGCCAACCTGGGGCTGAGCCATCTGGAAGTGATCAACGACTTCACCGCCGTGTCGATGGCGATCCCGATGCTGTCAGAAGACGACGTGTTGCAGTTCGGCGGCGGCAACGCGCAAAAAGACAAACCTATTGCGGTATACGGTGCCGGGACTGGCCTGGGGGTGGCGCATCTGGTGCACGTTAACCGCCGCTGGGTGAGCCTGCCGGGCGAGGGCGGTCACGTGGACTTTGCGCCGAACAGCGAAGAAGAGGACATCATTCTGGAGGTGTTGCGCGCCGAAGTGGGTCATGTCTCCGCCGAACGCGTCCTGTCCGGTCCGGGCCTGGTCAATCTTTACCGCGCTATCGTCAAGTCGGATAACCGGCTGCCGGAAAAGCTGGAGCCGAAGGACATTACCGAGCGCGCATTGGCCGACAGCTGCATCGATTGCCGCCGTGCCCTGTCGCTGTTTTGCGTAATTTTGGGCCGTTTCGGCGGCAATCTGGCGTTGAACCTGGGGACCTTTGGCGGCGTTTACATCGCCGGGGGTATTGTGCCGCGCTTTATGGAATTCTTTAAAGCTTCCGGTTTCCGTGCGGCGTTCGAGGATAAAGGGCGTTTCAAAGATTATGTACGTGAGATCCCGGTATTCATGATTACCCATGGCCAACCGGGTTTGCTGGGTGCCGGTGCCCACCTGCGCCAGACGCTGGGGATGCATCTGTAACCTGACGCAGCGATAAAAAAGGGGCGCAACCCAGTGGGTTGCGCCCCTTTTTGCCGTCTAAGCTATCAGGCTTTAGCCAGATGCGCCGGCTCGAATGTTTCTTCTTCCTGCGCTACCGCTTTCGGTGCCTTGATGAACAAGGTGATAATCAGGGAAGCGATGGACAGCACGCCAATCACCATAAAGGTCGCGTGGAAGCCGCCGAAGTATTTGGCGACAAATGACCCTGCCAGCGCGCCCAAACCGAAGCCTTGATAGATGATGCCGTAGTTTTTGCTGTGGTTTTTCAGGCCGAAGAAGTCACCGACAATCGCTGGGAACACGGTGATGTTGCCCCCGAAGCAGAAGGCGACTGCGCCGACGCAGATAAAGAACAGTGTGTGATTCAGGGTGAGGAAGCTCAGCGCCACAATCGCCAGCACGGTAACCAGCATGGTGAAGCTGATGACGCGCATACGGCCCACTTTGTCAGACAGCGTGCCCAGAATGATGCGGCCTGCGGTGTTAAAGATAGCGACGGCGGACACGGTGTTGGCGGCGGTCGCCAGGTCCATTCCGGCCAGTTGCACGCCCATGTCTTTGACGATACCGATCAGGTAGAGACCACTCATGCAGGCAGCGAAGAAAATCATGAACAGCAGGTAGGCTTCTTTGGTCGCCAGCATCTGGCGTACGCTGAAGTCGTTGCCCAGGTTACCCGCGCTCTGCTGTGCGGATTTGCTTGCCAGTACAGGTTCTTTCAGCAGCAGGGAGCCCAGAACAATCAGCGCCATAACAATGGCACCCCAGTAGAAGAAGGCACTGGAGACGCCCACGTCGGCAATCAGCGCGGCGTTGACGTATTTGAACAACAGGCTGCCGCTACCAAAAGCCCCCACAGAGATACCCGAGATCAAGCCTTTGTTGGCCGGGAACCATTTGATCAGGTTGGACAGGGTAGAGATATAGGCGATACCTACCGCGAAACCGACCACCACGCCGGCCAGCAGGTAAATCATGTCCAGCGAGCTGACGTAGGCGCTGGCAATCAGCCCCAGACCTACCAGGATACCGGAGAACAGCGTCAGGTTACGGATGCCGAAGCGTTCCTGTAGTTTGCCGGCAAACAGGGTGGCGAAGGCCAGGAAGAAGCTGGTGATGGAGAAGGTGGTGGCGACGTCACCGAGGCCCCAGTGGAACTTGTCGACCAGCGGCTGGTTGAACAGGCTCCAGGTATAGATAGTGCCGAGACCCATCTGGCAGATGATGGTGCCCAGAACGATTAAGCTGCGATTTACCGGTTTAGTGTTCATGGCCGGTCTCCTTCCTGTGTGTGTATTGCCGGGCGGTCAGCCGTTGGCGAGAATTTGCGGTAGCGTCTGTAGCCCCGCGGTATGGGCATATTATATGGCTGGTAGTACCACTCGGCGGCGGATCGGGAATGAGTTGCACAAGGGAAGGAATGAAATGCATCTGGCAGCGCATGAGTTGCCGTTTTAGGGGGTAAAAGGGGATGAAATGCAGCTGATGCCACGTGATCTACATCAAGAATATCAGCGATTTATTGTAAATCATCGGTGCAAGATTGTGGGTAAATTGTGAAGGATGTGTGCGAAAGGCGTAAATGGGCACTGTTCCTATAGAGCGGCGGCGGGCACAGGCCTATGTTAGCGGTGAACGGACGGGTTCCGCTTTGCAGGAGTCGTTAAGATGAAAAAAACAGTGTTGTTACTGGCCGCACTGCTGTCGCTGCCGTTGGTGAGCCATGCGGACGTGTCCATCGGTGTGAATGTGCCGGGGCTTTCGTTGCATATCGGCGATCGCGATAATCGCGGTCACTATTGGGACGGCGGTCGCTGGCGCGATCCACGTTGGTGGGCTGAACATCGTGGCTATGAACGTCCGCGTGGCTATTACTATGGCCCACCACCGCGGGTGATCTATTACGGTCCGCCACGGCGCGAATGGCGCGATCGCCCGCATTACCGCATGCCGCCTCCGCCACCGCCAGGTTATTACTACGGGCCGGGGCCACGCTGGTAACCGCTGGCGATTACAGGCGCATCAGCTTGCGAAACTCTTTGACCTTGCTGCGGCTGACCGGCACTTCAAAATCGAGGTCGCTCAGCCGCAGAATATAGGTGTTATTGAACCAAGGGACGATCTCGCGAATTTTTGACAGGTTGACGCAGTAGGAACGGTGGCAGCGGAAGAAATGCTCCTCGGGCAGGCGGCCGTAAAATTCGGTGATGTTCATCGGCATCACAAACTCTTCGCGCCGGGTGTAAACCCGCGTCACTTTCTCATCGGCGGCGGCATAGTAAATGTCGTTGATGTCGGTAACGATAATCCGCTCGTCTTTGATCAGGTTAATGCTGTGGCTGCTGCGGTTCGGTGCGCTGGCCTGTTCCGGCAGGTTGGCCGGGCGGTTATGCAGCGCCTCCAGCTTTTGCAGCATGGTGACGATGCGTGCCTCGTGATAGGGCTTGAGGATGTAGTCAAACGCTTCGATTTCGAACGCTTCCACCGCATGTTCTTTATAGGCGGTGATAAACACTATGGAAGGCCGGTGCGCAAATTTGCTGATGTTTTGCGCCAGCAGTACGCCGTCCAATGACGGAATATTGATGTCGAGGAAAATGGCGTCTACCTGATGGTTTTGCAGGTATTTCAGCACGTCCAGCCCGTCATCGAAGGTGGCTTCGATGACGATATTGCTGTGTTTCTTGATCAGATAACTGAGCTCCTCCTGAGCGAGAAACTCGTCTTCGACAATGATGGCTTTCATGATGGCTCTCCGGCTGGCAGCGCGCTGTTATCCACCGGCAGTTTGCCGCCGTTTTTGCTGATGTAAAAGGCAATCTCGGTGCCGGGCTCCAGACGACGAATTCGCAACCCTTCGCCGTACAGCAGGGAGACGCGATGATGCACGTTCAGCAGGCCGATATTGTGCCCAGGCATCTCATTGCGGGCGACGCGTTCGATGACCTGCGGGTCGATACCGTGACCGGTATCTTTGACCGAAATCCTGACCCGATCGCCCTGATCTTTCACCGCAATCACCACTACCCCTTTGCCCTTGCACGGTTGAATGCCGTGCACAATGGCGTTCTCGACCAGCGGCTGGATCAGCAGGCTGGGAATACGCACCGAGATGTCGTCATCGATATCATAGATCACCGTCAGCTTGGCGCCGAAACGCGCCTGTTCGATGGCGATGTAATCTTGAATTTGATGCAGTTCCTTGCGGATGTCGATCAACTCGTCGTTCAGCTCCAAATTATAACGCAGGTAGCGCGACAGGTTGATAATCAGCTGACGAGCGGTGTCCGGATTGATGCGGATCGAGGACGAAATGGCGTTCAGGGCGTTGAACAGGAAATGAGGATTAATCTTGCTCTGCAGGGCGCGCATTTCAGCCTTGTCCGCCATTTGACGCAGATGCTCAATACGCGAGACCTCCATTTGGGTGGAGATGATCTGCGACAGACCGACCGCCATCACCTTCAGCGTATTGGTGATCTGGTGGGCGTGGCAGTAGTAAATTTTCAGCGCGCCGGTCACTTCTCCCTTTTCCCACAGCGGGATCACCAACTGCGAGTGGATCTGCGGCGTGGCCGGGTTTTCCAGGTTATTTTTGATGATGATCTTGCCGTGCCGGATGCTTTCGCGGGTGACGCGACTCAGCCCTTCACGCCCAATGGGGTATGCCTCTTCGCCCACGCCGACGTAGGCCAGCACCTGGTGGGTATCCGTGATGGCCACCGCATCGGCCTGAATGTCATGACGAATGATGTCGCAAATGGTGGCCAGCGTTTCGCTGTTGATATTACGGAAATAGGGCAGCGTTTTGCGGGCAATATCCAGCGCCAGCTTGGCTTGCCGCGCGGCAATCACTTCTTTTTCGTCTTCCACGCTCTGCACCAGCAGCACGATCAGGCCGATGCACACCGTGCCGAGGATCATCGGCAGGGCGATTTTGGAGACAATATCCAGCCCCAGCTCGGTCGGCTTGGCCCACAGCACGATCAACAGCATGGTCAGGCATTCGCACAGCATGCCGCCGACGATCCCGGCGCGCCAACGCTGCTCTTTCTTTACCTTCAGGTTGATATAGCCGGCGCTGATACCGGCAATGATGCTGGTGATCAGACAGGGAACCGAGGTGATACCGTCGATATCAATCAGGTAGCGGTGCACCCCGGCGATAATCCCCGTGACTATCCCTACCCAGGGGCCGAACAGGATGCCGCCGGCCATGATGGCGATCACCCGCACGTTGACCAGCGAGCCTTCCACGTTGACGCCTGAATAGGTGCTGAACAGCGCAAACAGCGAGAAAATGGCGGTGACCATGCCCAGTTCAAGCGGCGTATGGTCCTCTTTTTGCAGCAACTGGCGGAACAACCGGGTGCGGGTGAGGAAAAACAGGCAGATCAGCATCAGCGCTGCGCGATCGAATACCGCTAACAGCATTTCAAAAAAAGGGTGCACGACGGGCTCTCGCTGCGGCGGAAAGATAGGGCGGAGTATATCACAGCGGATTGGCCCCGTGGCGGCCGGCGGCGCACCACGGGGACGCGGTTATTTGATGCCTAACTGTTCTTTGCCGAGTGGGGTCAGCAGGTCGACCGTGGCGCGCCCGTCGAAATCCACCTCGAAATCATCGGGGGCGAAGTCCGGCGGTGTTTTGCCGCTCATAAAACTGGGCAGTTGGCGTTGCAGGTAAGCGTCGTTCTTCTCGCAGCCCGGTGCGGCGGCGATATACATCACGTTACTGTCGAACTCGCCGTTATGTTCGTTTTCCACCGCATGGATCACGTCGCAGTGCCAGAACACCGTGTCGCCCGGTTCCAAATCGGGAATAGGGGAAATCCCACTTAATAAAAGGGGATGCCATTTTTCGGAGATCGACAGCGCTCGGCCTGGTGCGGCATCGCACAGATCGTCATCCGCGACGTCATCCTGCAGCGCACGCAGCAACACGTAGGCCATGGCGTTGGCAATCGGCACCAGGTTCAGCGTGCCGGCCTGGGTGCGCTGCGGCGTTAATGCTGTCCAGCCCTGGAAGGTGCGGAACATCGAACACACCGCTGGTGACGCGATTTCACGTACTTCGGTGCGACCATCGGCGGCAAAGGGATCGTAAGCCTGCCAGTTGCCTGAGAACACGTGACGATAGACGTAACGGAAATTCTCATCCAGCCAGCGTTCGATGGTGCCGCTGTCGACGTGCGGCGACAGGCCGAGCGAAGAGGAGTTTGGCGGACGGCGGCGGGTGCGATCGGCATAGGTGGTAACGCGCGTCGGGTCAAAGTGCTGTTTGCCGTTACTCTCGGTTTCCCACAGGCTGTTGAGGAACACCTGCACAGCGTGCATGCGCGCGTCCTGACGTGCTTCCACCTGCGGTTTTGACCAGTAAATACCGTAGATTTGCGGTTTGCTGGCGGCCAGTTTACCGAAGTAGTTATCTTCGGCAGCGCCTTTCAGGCGTTCAACGAAGTTGTTGCGCTCAAGGTAGTTGCCAACTTCCCGGTTCCAGGCTTCGGCTTTATCGCGAGGAAACACGCCGCGGATGGCGCAGGCACCACGCTGTTTGATCAAGGCTTTTTGCTGCTCGCTGACGCGTTGCTGCAGAATATCTTCGGCATCGATTTGCGGCACCGGGTTCTGACCGGCGGCCAGTTCCTGGCGAATTTGTTCAACCTGCTGGCGGATGTTGTCTTCCAGCGCCAGAAAGGTTTCGCGGTAATTTGGCAAAGCCTGTCGCAATTGCCGTTTAACGGCAGTAATGGCGCTGGGAATATCGTCAATCAGTAAGGAAGCCATGGTGTTCTCCTCGCGCTGCCGCTGGGCAACGACGGACGGTTGTAGGGGACCGGGTAAGGCGTTATGGTTTTGTTGTTTTGACGTTAATGATTATCTGAATTTAATAGAGGAAAATAAAGGGATATCTTTCATTCGTAACTTCCTCATTTTCGTTTTTCGGAGATTTTAGATGAAACTGGTCACTGAACGTTTGACCCTGCAGTCGATAACGGCCAACGATTGGCCGCTGTTTCTGCGCTTGTATCAGGATCCCGAGGTGATTCGTTATATCGCCGATCCGCTCAGTGAAGAAGAAATTCGCACGCGCTTTGAAGCCAGACTCCCTGTCTGGGACAAATATGGGGAGCAGTGGTTGTGCCTGGTAATGCGAGAAAAGGCCAGTGGAGAAGTGGTAGGGATGACCGGTTTTCGTCCGCAGTGGTTACCTTACCAACAGGCGGAAGTGGGCTATGGCAGTTTGCCGTCCGGGCAGGGCAAGGGCTACGGCAAGGAGTCGTTGCGGGCGGTACTGGATTTCGGTTTTAACGCCTGCGATTTTCATAAGCTGACGGCCACCGTGACCGAAGGTAATATCGCCTCGCGCCGACTGCTGGAGTCATGCGGTTTCTTGCTCGAGGGGACGTTGCGCGATAACTACCGGCTGGCGGGGCAATGGCGCGATGACTGGCAGTTCGGGCTGTTGGCGAGCGAGTTCAGGGCCGGTAAATAAAAATATTGCGCGAGGTATCGACAAGCCTGCCGGGGCTGAGATATGTTCAATATCCGGTCAATCGACAGATTGGCCAGCGTCGCTCGGATGGTCCGGGCGCTAACGTCACTTTGAGGTCCCTATGGCTGATAATAGTCCGCAACGCCGTTTCACGCGTATTGAACGTCTTCCCCCTTACGTATTCAACATCACCGCCGAACTCAAGATGGCTGCACGCCGTCGCGGCGAGGATATTATCGATTTCAGCATGGGCAACCCCGACGGGCCGACGCCGCCGCACATTGTGGAAAAACTCTGCACCGTTGCGCAGCGTGACGACACCCACGGCTATTCCACCTCGCGCGGTATCCCGCGTTTGCGCCGTGCGATTTCACGCTGGTATGCCGACCGCTACCAGGTGGAGATCGATCCCGAAACTGAAGCCATTGTCACCATTGGTTCGAAAGAAGGCCTGGCGCACCTGATGCTGGCGACGCTCGATCATGGCGATACCGTGCTGGTGCCGAACCCGAGTTACCCGATCCATATTTACGGTGCGGTAATCGCCGGCGCGCAGGTGCGTTCTGTGCCGCTGGTGGACGGCGTGGATTTCTTTGGTGAGCTGGAGCGCGCCATTCGTGAAACCATTCCGCGTCCGAAAATGATGATCCTCGGCTTCCCGTCGAACCCTACCGCCCAGTGCGTTGAGCTGGACTTCTTCGAACGCGTGGTGGCGCTGGCCAAGCAATACGACGTGCTGGTGATCCACGATCTGGCTTACGCCGACATCGTTTATGACGGCTGGAAAGCGCCGTCGATCATGCAGGTGCCGGGTGCCAAAGATATCGCGGTAGAATTTTTCACCCTGTCGAAAAGCTACAACATGGCGGGTTGGCGCATCGGCTTTATGGTCGGCAACCCGGAGCTGGTCAACGCACTGTCACGCATCAAGAGCTATCACGACTACGGGACGTTCACCCCGCTGCAGGTCGCCGCGATTGCTGCCCTGGAAGGCGACCAGCAATGCGTACTGGATATTGCAGAACAGTATCGCCAGCGCCGTAACGTGCTGGTCAAAGGGCTGCATGAGGCGGGCTGGATGGTGGAAAATCCGAAAGCTTCGATGTACGTTTGGGCCAAAATCCCCGAGCCTTATGCGCATCTCGGTTCGCTGGAGTTTGCCAAACGCCTGTTGGCGGAGGCCAAGGTTTGCGTATCGCCAGGCATCGGCTTTGGCGATTATGGCGACACCCACGTGCGTTTTGCATTGATTGAAAATCAGGATCGTATCCGCCAGGCGGTTCGCGGTATCAAAGCGATGTTCCGCGCTGACGGGCTGATCAAGCCGGCCAAGAGCAGCACCCCGGCCGCGACCAAGTAATGCCTTCAGGCCGGTGCATTCGCGCCGGCTTTTTTCTTCCCGCTAAGGTTTTCTTCATTATTTACCCACTATGATCCAATAAGATTTTCTTTATTTATTTGGAAGCCTGTATGGGTAATCGTTACGCAAAATCGCAAATTGTTTTGCACTGGCTGACGCTGCTGATGGTGATCCTCACCTACGCGGCGATGCTGCTGAAGAACTCGGTACCGGATGATCTGGCGTCGCTGGTAAAAAATCTGCATTTTAACTTTGGCCTGGCGGTCTTTTTGCTGATGTTCATCCGGCTGGGATTACGTCGGCGTTATGCTACGCCGGCAACCACACCGCCGCTGGAAGAGTGGCAGGAATGGGGCGCAAAAATCTTTCATGCGTTGCTCTATCTGCTGTTTCTAACGTTGCCGGTGTTGGGCGTACTGACGCTGGCTTACGGGGGAAAGGAGTGGGTTTTGCTGGGCTGGCAGGTCCCGCAGTTTGTTACGCCAGATCCGTGGTTGCGCCGGATAATCAAAAGTACGCATGAGACCCTGGCCAATACCGGTTACTTTATTATTGGCGCGCATGCCTTGGCGGCGCTGTACCACCACTATCTGCGTAAGGACGATACCTTGCGCCGCATGATGCCGGGGAAATAGCCGGGGAGCAGAAACAACAAAGGGGCGCTGGTGCGCCCCTTTATCTAAATTCCCGGTCATGCCTTGGTTATGCAACCATCAGCATAAAGGTGCCAATCCATGTCACCAACATGAATGAAACGCCCATAACAAAATATTTCACTGAACAACTCCCGTTTGGAGTCCCTCGCAAGCCAATGATCCCGATTGTTGTGCTGAGTATTTTGTGGGTAGTCCAGGGCAAATAGGCGGATCCTTCAAAAGGAAGAACAACGTCCTCGGCCACGGATTACCCGGTCGTCGCGCTTCATAGTCCTTGAGGTAAAACATGAACCACGACAGGATCGGCGCTAATGTACTCCCATTGCCAGCCTGATTACAATACTGTGTTTTTGATCACATTTTTTGGCGATTTCTTAACCAGCGCTGACTGTTTTTAAACGATTTTTATTTACCTTTTTTATCAGGCAAAAGAGGATTAGCCCGCTGACGCGGGCCTTATAATTATGCTTGCTGTGATGTTATGAAAAGGGATCAGGCGACGGCGTTGGCGCCGGTCAGCAGGATGACCCAGAAGACAAGGCACGACAGCAGAATAACGGTCCAGATATTGCGGCGACTCCACTCCATTTTTAGCCTTCACTTTTTGCTTTTGGTGATTCGGTAACGAACACATCGGCGAAAAGTGAAGAATATTTAGCCCCCGACAAAAATATTTTTCTTAACCCCGGCGCACTTCTGCTACCGAGGTCTGGACTTCATAGCCCAACAGGTAAAGCGCCTGTTCCAGCGCTTCCACCTTTGAGGCATAGGCCACATCCAGCAGGCGATCCATCTGGCCGGCGTTAAAGCCCAGTTTGCGCGCCAGATCGGCTTTGGAGGTGGCACCGGCCAGCATAATGTTATGCAGTTCGAGTTTTAGCTTGACCAACACCGGCAGGTGGATAGCCAATTCATCCGGCAGAGCAGGGGAAGGGGCAGGCACCGTACGGCCTTCTTCCATTTCCATGGCGATGGCAAGCAGCAGGCTTTCCTGCGCTTCCAGCTCGATATCTTCACGTTTATAGCAGGCGGCCTGCTGTTCAGGAAAATCGCGAAAGTGAATCTGCCAGGCGTCGCTTTCGTTATCGAAGGCGTAATGGGCGGGGTAGTGGCAAGACATGGCATTTCCTGTTTGGGCCGGGAGAGATGTGGCATTGTGACCGCTTGCCCCGCAGATAGCCAGCGGCGACGCGCCTAACCGGCCTTACGTGCCAGGAACCCTGAGGGCAGCAGCAGTGCGCACAGCAGCCCTAACAGGCTTATCAGGATCAGCCAGCGTTCGACAGGGCCGGGATGGTAGTTATTCACCACGCTAAGTCCATACAGTATCAGGGCCAGCGGCCAACCGAGCGTGCCGATGTCGTTGAACCGAAAGGCGGTTCGGGCGACAAACCACAGGGTTAACCCTATCCAGCCCAGCGACCACAGCATTATGCACAGCAGGTAGACGAACACCGCAAAAAACTCGCCGATGTCGCTGTGTGCGTAGACACGAAACCGATTTTCATCCAGATAGGGCGACAGATAGGACAACAAGATCAGGCCAGCGGCGAAAATAAGCATGGAGAAAAGGTAGGCGCGGCGGGGAATACATTTTTTAAAGGTGTTTTTAGCGATCTGTCCGAGAGAATCCAAAATTACACTCCGTTGTATCAGTCATTGCCGACGGGAAGAGCCGCTAAAAAAGCAGCGTAGGGAGGCTTTGCGTCGAGTAAAAATGAGAGTTTATCTCATTTAATTAAGGTTTAGGTTTTTGTCTGTATCGCGGACCTACCCTAAGTGGTGCTTTGTTTCTGTGCTTTGCGTCACATTTCGAAAATACTTCGACTTGTTGCTCTGTGATGAGCGACATAATCCAGTTTGTTCGCACCCGACAATGGATTAACATAACCCACACTTATCACTGGCCTGGTTTATATGGATATCCGATGCGTCATTTAGTTGTTCTTCTCCCTCTGCTTACCTTACTCACTGCCTGTAGCAGCGGGCCGAAGTCGACCCCGGCCGTGCCTCAGGACAACGCCGTAAAAGGAGGATTCCTGTTGACGCCGGCGCATTCCGGTCAGCCGTTGGGCGGCGATTTCGCCAATAACCCGAACACCGCCCGCTTTATCGATAAAATGGTGCGGGAGCACGGTTTCGATCGCCAGCAACTGCATGACGTATTGGCGCAGGCCCGTCGGCTGGATTCCGTGCTGCGGCTGATGGATCGTCAGGCGCCGACGCCAAGCACCCAGGGACCGACCGGGCCAAACGGCTCCTGGTTGCGTTATCGTAATAAATTCATCACCCCGGACAACGTGCAAAACGGCGTGCAGTTCTGGAATCAGTACCAGGACGCGTTGCAGCGTGCCTATCAGGTTTACGGCGTGCCGCCGGAGATCATTGTCGGCATTATCGGCGTTGAAACCCGTTGGGGCCGCGTGATGGGTAAAACCCGCATTATCGATGCGCTGGCGACGCTGGCCTTCGATTATCCGCGTCGCGCCGACTACTTTGCCGGCGAGCTGGAAACCTTCTTGCTGATGTCGCGCACCGAAGGGGATGACCCGCTGGAGCTGCGAGGTTCATTCGCCGGGGCAATGGGTTACGGTCAGTTTATGCCGTCTTCATTCAAGAGCTATGCGGTTGACTTCAACGGTGACGGCCACATCAACCTGTGGGATCCGGTGGATGCCATCGGCAGCGTTGCCAACTACTTTAAAGCACACGGTTGGGCCAAGGGTGAACCCGTGGCAGTACAGGCAAATGGCCAGGCGCCAGGGTTGGAAAATGGGTTTAAAACCCGCTATTCCGTCGCCAGTCTGGCGGAGGCCGGGTTGAGCCCGCAGGAATCGCTGGGCGACAATCAGGAAGCCAGCCTGCTGCGTCTGGATGTTGGCACCGGTTATCAGTATTGGTACGGTCTGCCAAACTTCTACACCATCACTCGCTACAACCACAGCACCCATTATGCGATGGCGGTTTGGCAGTTGGGTGAAGCGGTGGGCCGGTCGGCACGCGGCGGATTCTGATGCCGGATCAGCAATGAAAAAGGCCGCATAAGCGGCCTTTTTTAATATCGTTGACAATCAGAAATCGTAGCGCAAACGCACCAGAGTCATGTCGCCGAGGTTATCGGTGCTGGACGTCAGTACGTGTTCCACGTCCACACGGAAACCGTAATCAAACTGTACCGTCACGCCAAGACCGTTATCGATACGCTGATAGTTGCGGCCGGTTACGTACTCAAGACGGTCACCCATAAAGTACGGCATCACGGATTTCACCGCATATTGGCCTACCGGCACAGTATACCCCGCCAGATATTCAATCCCCCAGGCATCGCCGGCGAAGTAGTCGTTAACGTTGGCTTTTTTGGTGGTCAGGAAGTTGTTGTACCAACCGCCGCCGAAGGTCAGGGTCCAGTTGTCCGGCTTCCAGCTGATCGCCGTACCGACAATATTCTGATCGTAATTTTTCGAGCCGCTGGTGGAAGGATTGCGCATCTCGGCGCGGGTATAGTTCCACGCGGTACCCCAGGTCAGATCCGGTGTCAGATGGTAGTCCACGCCCAGTGAGCCGCCGCCCTGGCGTTTATAGCGCAGGCCGTTGCCCGGCAGGTATTCGCCATCGCTGAACAGGTAAGAGGCATAAACATCCGCATCGCCGAAGCTGTTTTTGTACTTCAGCATCTTGCGAGAACGGTAGGAACCGTCGTAGTCGCCGTTGATGCCGTTGCCTGGCGCCTGAGCCAACATGTCATAGTCCCAGATATCGGTTTTGGCACCGACCACGTCATAGTAAATGCTGTTTTGCTGGCCGAAGGTCAGTTGTCCCCAGGTTTTGCTTTTCAGGCCGGTGTAGAGCATACGGCGACTGGTGTCATTGGCGCCGTCGGCGTAGTGGTTATCCCAGTTGAACAGCGCAGGAATATTGACACCCAGCTCGTAATAGCTGATCCAGCTAATATCGTCGAACAGGTAGTAATCGGCGGCAAAACGGAAGCGGGTGCCGCCGTCGAAACCGTTACGTTTGTAAGAGCCCTTATCGCCATCGCCGGTCATATTGTTGAACTGCGGGCGGATGCTGCCGCCAACGGTAAAGTTAAGACGGCTCAACGGATCGCCGGCCTGCGGGTCCTGCTTCAACAATGTGATCTCAGCCTGGGCAGCGAAAGAAGCACTGCCAACGACCAGTCCCAGAGCAATAGCCTGAGTTAATGTGCGCAATTTGTATGTCATTTTTTATCCCTGTGTATAGATTGCCAACCTCTCCGAAACCCTCTGGCATCAGTGAGTTGCCCAGGCTGTTTTCTGAGCGTTTTCATTGTTTTTTGGCGTGAGTAAAGCGGAACGCATATGTAACACAATGTGCGTCACAATGAGTTACTTTTCTTGCTAATTATTTGGTTTGTTTTTAACCGGCTCGATGCTGGGGAGAGGCAAGGGAGCGAAAAATGCTCAGCTGGAGGGCGTGGGGGAGGTCAATCTTCGGATGAATTCATCTAACACAAAGCTCTATATTTATCACTTGTCAGAGAATGGCATATACCGTGTAATTTCATCGTAACGAAATATATTTAAATGGATTTTACGCCTTGTTATTTAACACGGGTTATTTACAAGTCAGATGAAATTGATAAGGGTTGTGGAGGTTATTATGAAAGGATGTTTCATACTGTTAATCGGGCTTTTTTCAATGCCGTTAATGGCGGCTGAATCGCATGTTTGTCAGTCAAAATCTTATGATTATGCCAGTGTCGGGGAGATGCGGCTGAGTGATGATACCTTGTTTAACTGTCGCGACATTGGCCGCATGACTATTCCGGATCTCGCTAAACGAGGTTGGAAGGTCATTCATGTGGCACAACAAACTGAATATACCGGGGATACTGACAGCGACAGTGAAGTGATTAAAATGTACCAGGAAATATTGGTCTTTAAAGAATAATTTTTTCGGCTTCCCTCGATTTTATTGTATATCACCTGATTATTCGTGGTGAGGGAGGCGTGCATTTATAACTCAGCGGTTTGCGGGAGGCTAGATGAGTGCCAGAAATAATATAGACGGCAAAGCTGGCGCCGCCATGGTGATGATATGCGCCATATGGGGGCTGCAGCAGGTGGCGATCAAGGCAGCCGAGCCGGATATTTCCGCCGTGCTGCAAATTGCCATCAGATCAGGGATTGCCGCTTTGGCGGTCTATCTCTTGGCGCGTTTTAAAGGCGAGAAGTTTTTATTCGATCCCCGCACGCTGTTAGCCGGTTTCGGCGTTGGGCTTTCGTTCGCGCTGGAGTTCTTTTTCGTTTCTGAAGGCTTGCGCTATACCAGCGCCTCGCACATGGCGGTCTTTCTGTACACGGCCCCCCTTTTTTCTGCCATCGGACTGCATTTTTTCATCAGGCACGAGCGTTTGTCGGCTGTACAGTGGGCCGGTATTGCCATCGCTTTCGGCGGTGTGGTGCTTGCGATTTCCGCTATGGGCGAGAGCTCTGGGGGCGTGAATCAGCTGCGTGGGGATATTTATGGCTTATTAGCGGGGTTATCCTGGGGCGGTTCTACTATCCTTATTCGAACAACCGGTTTGGCGAATTGCTCGTCAAAACAGACGCTGCTGTTCCAACTGACGGGCGCCTGCATTGTGCTATCCCTGTTGGCGATGACGATGCAGAACGTACATTTCACGCTGAGTTCCGTGGCCTGGAGCAGTTTGGTATTTCAAACGGTTATCGTCTCATTTATCAGTTATTTAATTTGGTTCTCCCTGCTGTGTCATTACCAGGCTTCTTCGCTGGGTATCCTGACGTTTATGACGCCTATTTTTGGCATTTTGGCCGGCGTGGTGATCTTGGGAGAACCGCTGCAGATCGAGTTCGTCTTGGGTTCAGTGCTGATCGTTTTGGGGCTTATTGTCGTGAGCTGCTCATATTTGTTTTATTTTACCAGAAGGATTGCACCAAAAATATAAACTATGGACGTTGATATTCATACCTATCAGATAAACTGTGAAAGCCAATTCATTATTACTGTACAAGTGTCAAAATATGCCTGGGGTTATCCTTTGATCACCTTAAGCGATAATGGTGATTTCTTTGTAGTGAAAAATACGAAGCGGGGGAAATTATCAAACCAAACTCCGGTTGAAATAATAAACTTTGCTAATAACTATGCTGTGGTGTGGGATAACAGCCGCAAGCATATTTATTATTCAAAGGCCGGACGATTGTACAGCTGTGCGCTTGAGTTTTCGTATACTCCGAAAAAATGGTGATCATTTCGATCTTTTCGCCTTTGGCCCCTCAGACCAGAGGGGTTATTTTCATCATCCATTCTTTGAATGCGATAATCTTAGGCCACTGACGCCCAGAGAGCGTCGACATAAAATAGCTGTGTTCGCAGGGCAAGATCATGTCGGTAAACGGGATAATCAGTTCGCCGCTTTTGATCCAGTCCTGCACCAGATTGAGTCGCCCCATCGCCACGCCAAGATGCTGAGTTGCCGCCAACACCGCCAGGTCAGAGCGGTCGAACTCCATGCTTTTGGCGTCGGTATCCAGGCCCAAATCAAAATGCTGTGACCAGATCTGCCACTCGTCTTCACCGGAGTTGTATCTGTCATGCAATAGAGTGCAGTCTGCCAGGTTCCCAGGCGCATTATAAAGGTTATGCGTTTTGGCGTATTTCTCCGTGCAGATTGGAACCATGGACTCCCGCATAAAGATTTCGTCCAGCTGTTTATCCGATGGTGGACGGCCAAAATACATGGCTAAATCCACGCCCCGATTGGCCAAATTGATATTTTCCTGCCCGGTGAGAATGTTTAAATGAATGGTCGGATGCAGAGCAATAAAATCGCCGATGCGGGGTATCAGCAAACACTGGACCAGAGACGGGTGAGAATAAATGGTCAGGCTGCCCGTCAGCTCGCGGTTTTTGATATCCAGGATTTCCTGTGTCAGGGCATCGAAGGAATGATTTAACGCCCATTGCATTCTCTCGCCATCCGGCGTTAGCGTAATTCTGCGGTGGAATCGTTGGAATAAAAGAAACCCCAGCTCTTTTTCCAGCAGGTTAATTCTGTGGCTTACGGCGCTGGGAGTAATAGACAGTTCTTCCGCCGCCAGTGAAAAAGATAAATGACGGGCGACGCATTCAAAAGTATGCAGACGAGAAAATTGATAGCTGGTCAGCGGATTTGCTCGTCGTGAATATTTTTTGTTGGGAAACATGCTATTACTCCATTCGTATCATTTGCCAATATTAACATTTTAACGAAGGGAACTAAAATACGATTTTAAGTTTTTTAATGCTGTAGGTGTGACCGTTTAATTTGTCAGTTTTAAGCGTGATGAAAATATTTTTTAGCCTGCGGACACTAATCATTGATTTGCAGTAAGTGATCTTTTCGTGGTGCGGCAGGAATACGGGTTTTTGATGTTAGGGCAAGAGGGAGAGTCCGTTGCCCTAAAGTTCTGATTACCACATCAAATCATCAGGGACGACAAAATCGGCGTAAGGATCTTCTTCGTCTTTGGCTTCCTGGCTGAGTTCAGCGCTCAGTACAATATAGCTTGCGTCGCGCTGTGCAATTTTATTAGCCACGACCGCAGGGATAATAGCATATTCACCCTCAGGGTTATTATCACTAACCAGCCGTGCAATGGCGAGACGCCCATTAATTAACTGAGATTGAGTCAGTTTATCCACGCGTACATTTTTAATTAAATTGTTGTCCGTGAAGTTATAACTAATGTCACCATTTGAAATGACGATCCTGTTCATTTCAATCAGCTGCTTTACCTGAGCTTTATATTCTTTAGATAAAGCGGCCTGCTTTTGCTGTTCACTCAGCTGTTTATCGCGCTCTATTTGCGCCTTTTTGTTGATTTCAACGGCTTCTCTTGCCTCGCGAGCCTGAACGCGTGATTTTTTCGTGGTTCTTTGTACTTTCTCCAGCTTTTTACTGCTTACTAATCCCGCTTTGAGCATCTGCTCTTGTAATGTCAGCTTTGTCATGTTCGTTTCTAAAATCGATCAAATAGTATCTGTGATTATACCTTTAATATTCGACGTTGTGCCAGATTGTGGGCGAGAGGATGCATCATTCTGATAAAACTGAAATTCCAGCATACAGATAGCGTTCTGCGCCGGCATGCTCAGTGAGGGGACATGCTCGCTTGCGGTGGGGGCAATTGTCCAAAACATCGTTTCATGTCATTACCTGAAGCATTAATGTGTGTAAAATCAGAGTTAACCCTATATCGTTGAGAGCTCTGCTATGGCTGGCGTAAACAAGACTCATCTGACTGAAACGGACATCATCACTAAATTCATTCTGCCTGCGGTCAAAGATGCCGGCTGGGATGTGATGTCGCAGATCCGTCAGGAGGTGAAACTTCGTGATGGCAAGATTGTTGTGCGCGGCAAGTTGGCCTCTCGAATCAAAGTCAAATCTGCCGATATCGTGTTGTACCACAAGCCAAATTTACCGTTGGCGGTGATAGAAGCCAAAGCCAATCAGCATGCTATCAGTAAAGGGATGCAGCAAGGGTTGGACTATGCCGGCCTGCTTGATGTTCCCTTTGTGTTTGCCTCCAACGGCGATGGTTTTATTTTCCACGACAAAACCAATCCACAGCAGCTCGAATCAGAAATAACCCTTAGCGATTTCCCTACTCCAGAACAGCTCTGGCAAAAATACTGTGTCTGGAAAGGCTATACTCAGGCGCAGTTGCCGGTGATCAGTCAGGATTATTACGATGATGGCAGTGGGAAGTCTCCGCGTTATTACCAGATGCAGGCGATTAACCGAACGGTAGATGCCGTGTCGGCAGGTAAGAACCGCATTCTGCTAGTCATGGCCACCGGAACCGGGAAAACCTATACCGCCTTTCAAATAATCTGGCGGTTGTGGAAAGCGAAAAATAAAAAACGCATTCTCTTCCTCGCGGACCGCAACATTCTGGTTGATCAGACCAAAAATAATGACTTCCAGCCTTTTGGTGCCGCGATGACTAAAGTCACCGGACGTAACCTTGATCCGGCCTATGAGGTGCACCTTGCGCTGTATCAGGCGATAACCGGCCCAGAGGAATATCAGAAAGCCTATAAACAGGTTGCTCCGAATTTCTTCGACCTGATCGTGATTGACGAGTGCCACCGTGGCAGCGCATCTGAGGATTCCGCCTGGCGCGAGATCCTGGAATATTTCGGCAGTGCCACCCAAGTAGGCTTGACGGCCACCCCGAAAGAGACCGAAGAGGTTTCCAATATCGACTACTTCGGTGAGCCGGTTTACACCTATTCGCTAAAAGAAGGCATTGAAGACGGGTTCCTCGCCCCGTACAAAGTGGTGCGTGTGGATATTGATGTCGACCTGCAAGGCTGGCGGCCGATTAAAGGCCAACTGGATAAATACGGCGAAGAGATTGAAGACCGCATTTATAACCTGAAAGATTTTGACCGCACGCTGGTGATTGATGAACGTACCATGCTGGTGGCGCAGACCATCACCGATTACCTGAAGCGCACCAACCCGATGGATAAAACCATCGTCTTCTGCAATGACATCGATCACGCCGACCGAATGCGCCATGCGCTGGTGGTACTGAACCCTGAGCAGGTGCTGAAGAACGAAAAGTACGTGATGAAAATTACCGGAGATGACGATCTCGGTAAGGCTCAGTTGGATAACTTTATTAATCCCAAAAAAGCCTACCCGGTGATCGCCACGACCTCCGAACTGATGACCACCGGCGTTGATGCCCAGACCTGCAAGCTGGTGGTGCTGGATCAAAATATTCAGTCGATGACCAAGTTCAAACAGATCATCGGGCGCGGCACGCGCATCAACGAAAAGCACGGCAAGCTGTGGTTCACCATCCTCGACTTCAAAAAAGCCACCGAGCTGTTTGCGGATGAGCGCTTTGATGGCGTGCCGGAGAAGGTGCTGGTGGTGAAGCCTGACGATATTTCCGATGAAAATTCTGATTTTAATGAACGGCTGGATGCGGAAAATAGCACCGATGACGGTGATGATATCGCCAATGAAGCGCGGGAAGATGCGGCTGAATACCACGTTAACCGCGATAAGAACACGGGAAACGGTGAGTTCCACGAAGGTGACGAAAACAAAGTCCGCAAATTTTATGTGAATGGTGTTTCCGTCAGCGTGCTGGCGAAACGCGTTCAGTATTACGATGCTGACGGCAAACTGGTCACGGAGTCCTTCCAGGATTACACCCGTAAAACCATGCTTAAAGACGGTGAGTACGCTTCACTGGATAGCTTTGTGCGCAAATGGCAGGCAGCGCCTCGCAAACAGGCGGTTATCGAAGAGCTGGAACAATTGGGGATCCTGTGGGACTTGTTGGCGGAAGAGGTGGGTAAAGATCTCGACCCGTTTGATTTGCTCTGCCATGTGGTGTACGGTCAGCCGCCGTTAACGCGTCAGGAGCGCGCCGCCAATGTGCGAAAGCGTAATTACTTCACAAAATATGCCGAGCCGGCGCAGCAGGTGCTCAGCACGCTGTTGGATAAATACGCCGACGAAGGCGTGCGGGAAATCGAAGACGTTCAGGTGCTGAAGCTGAAACCGTTCGATACGTTGGGCCGCCCGATTGAGATCATCAAAACCCGCTTTGGTGACAAGCAGGCTTACGAGAAAGCCGTCAACGAGCTGGAGAACGAGATCTACCAGTTACCGCCGCGCTCTGCCTGAAAACCTATAACATTTTGCCACTGGCTGCCTCTGCTGCCGGTGGCATCCTTTTTTAAGTATGGAATAAAAACATGTCGATAAGCTCAGTGATTAAATCCCTTCAGGACATTATGCGTAAAGACGCCGGTGTGGACGGCGATGCCCAGCGTCTGGGGCAACTTTCGTGGCTGCTGTTTCTGAAGATTTTTGATACTCAGGAAGAAGAGCTGGAACTGGAGCAGGACGACTACCAGTTCCCGATCCCACAGCGCTATTTATGGCGTAGCTGGGCGGCGAACAGCGAAGGCATTACTGGTGATGCATTGCTGGAATTTGTAAACGACGACCTGTTCCCGACCCTGAAAAACCTCACCGCGCCGATCGATAAGAACCCGCGTGGCTTTGTGGTCAAGCAGGCGTTCAGCGATGCCTATAACTACATGAAAAACGGTACTCTGCTGCGTCAGGTAATCAACAAGCTCAACGAAATAGACTTTAGCAGCAGTTCTGAACGTCACTTGTTTGGCGATATCTACGAGCAGATCCTGCGCGACCTGCAAAGTGCCGGTAATGCGGGTGAGTTCTATACCCCGCGTGCGGTGACGCGTTTTATGGTCAACCGTATTGATCCGAAGCTTGGTGAGTCGATTATGGACCCTGCATGCGGCACGGGTGGTTTCCTTGCTTGCGCGTTCGATCATGTGAAAGAGCATTACGTCAACACTACTGAAGATCATAAAACGCTGCAAAAGCAGATCTATGGCGTAGAGAAAAAGCAGCTTCCGCATCTGCTGTGTACCACCAATATGCTGCTGCACGGCATTGAAGTGCCGGTGCAAATCCGCCACGACAACACGCTGAATAAGCCGCTCTCTTCCTGGGATGATCAGGTTGATGTGATCGTTACCAACCCGCCCTTTGGCGGTACCGAAGAAGACGGCATCGAGAAAAACTTCCCGGCCGAGATGCAAACCCGTGAAACGGCCGACCTGTTCCTGCAGCTGATTATTGAAGTGCTGGCTGACAAAGGCCGTGCGGCGGTGGTGTTGCCGGACGGCACGCTATTTGGCGAAGGCGTGAAGACCAAAATCAAAAAGCTGCTGACCGAAGAGTGCAATCTGCACACCATCGTGCGTTTGCCCAACGGGGTGTTTAACCCGTACACCGGTATCAAAACCAATATTCTATTCTTCACTAAAGGCCAGCCGACCAAAGAGATCTGGTTCTATGAGCATCCGTATCCGGATGGCGTGAAGAACTACAGCAAAACCAAACCAATGAAGTTTGAAGAGTTCCAAACTGAAATCGACTGGTGGGGTTCTGAGGCCGACGGCTTTGCCAGCCGCGAGGAGAGCCATCAGGCGTGGAAAGTCAGCATCGACGACATCATTGCCCGCAACTTTAACCTGGATATCAAGAACCCGTACCAGGGCGAAACCATCAGCCACGATCCGGATGAACTGTTGGCGCAATACCAGTCGCAGCAGGCGGAAATCAGCGAACTGCGTAACCAACTGCGCGATATCCTCGGTGCCGCGCTGGCAGGCAACAAGGGGACGAACTGATGAGCGTTGAGAAGCTGATCACCGACCATATCGATATCTGGTCTTCCGCGCTGCAAACCCGTTCTACTGCGGGACGTGGCAGTAACGGCAAAATCGATCTGTATGGTATTAAGAAGCTGCGCGAGCTGATTCTGGAGCTGGCCGTGCGCGGCAAACTGGTGCCGCAGGACCCGAATGATGAACCGGCGTCTGAGTTGCTAAAGCGTATTGCTGCCGAGAAAGCGGAGCTGGTGAAGCAGGGTAAAATTAAAAAGCAGAAGCCTTTGCCTGAGATTAGCGAGGATGAAAAGCCTTTTGAGTTGCCGGTGGGGTGGGAGTGGGGGAGGTTAGGCTTTATTACTAACTATGGCGAGTGTGATAAAGCAGAACCAACAGATGCGGATGCAGATACGTGGATAGTTGAACTTGAAGATATTGAAAAGAGTACATCCAAACTCTTAAATCGAGTTAAGTTCTCTGAGCGTCCATTTAAAAGTTCAAAGAATAAATTTAATAAAAATGATGTCCTCTACGGGAAGTTACGACCGTATCTGGATAAAGTTTTGGTAGCTGATGATAGTGGTGTATGTACAACCGAAATTATTCCTATAAAAGTCTACGGTAATATTCTCCCTGGTTACCTTCGCCTTTTACTTAAATCTCCAAGGTTTATTGCTTATGCAAATGAATCAACGCATGGAATGAACTTACCAAGGTTAGGAACAGATAAAGCCATTAATGCAGTGGTTGAAGTAACAGCAATTGCAGAACAAGTAAGGATTGTGAATAAAGTTGACGAACTAATGTCCCTCTGCGACCAACTAGAGCAGCAATCTCTGACCAGTCTGGATGCACATCAGCAACTGGTGGAAACCCTGCTGGCAACGCTGACTGATAGCCAAAATGCCGAAGAACTCGCCGAAAACTGGGCGCGAATTAGCCAGCATTTCGACACACTGTTTACCACCGAAGCGAGTATCGACACGCTTAAGCAAACCATTCTACAACTGGCAGTGATGGGAAAACTGGTGCCGCAAGATCCTAACGACGAACCGGCATCAGAACTGCTGAAACGTATTGAGCAGGAAAAAGCGCAGTTGGTGAAAGAAAGCAAAATTAAAAAGCAAAAACCGTTGCCGCCAATTAGTGATGATGAGAAACCGTTTGAATTACCGCAGGGGTGGGAGTGGTGCCGTATAATCGAAATAGCTCAGGTCGGTACTGGGGCAACACCATCCAGAGATAATCCTGATTATTGGCAGCATCCTGAGTTCAATTGGGTTACAAGTGGTGAAACTTCTTTACCATTTATATTTAATACTGCTGAGAAAATTTCTCTAAAAGCTGTAAAAGAAACAAATGTATCCATTTACTCTCCAGGTACACTTATTATTGCAATGTATGGCCAAGGCAAAACTCGTGGCCAGATAACTGAGTTATGTATTTCGGCGGGTACAAACCAAGCTTGTGCAGCAATTCAGCTTTTTGATACAAATGAATATCATCGTCGCTATGTAAAATTGTTTTTCGAGAAGTCTTATGAAGACTTAAGAAATTTGGCAGCAGGTGGAGCACAGCCAAATTTAAATTTGGCAAAAGTATCGAATACGTTAATTCCGATACCACCTTTCAGTGAGCAAATAAAAGTTGCCACTAAGGTTGAGGAACTATTCAAGGTTTGCGACACCCTCAAATCCCGCCAGCAATCCGCCCAGCAAACCCAGTTTCACCTTGCGGACACACTCACCGACGCAGCATTAAACTAAGGAACAGACGATGCCGGTTCATCATGCTATCTGGCAGATAGGGGAGAAACCCCAGCCGCTAACTATCAGCAAACTCGCCAGCGAGCAACTGCTGGAGAAGATGATCTTAAACGACCCGACTATTCTCTCCGATCAGTGGATGATCATCGGCCATCAGGAAAATACACTCGATAAAGGGCGTATCGATCTGCTGGCGATTGCGCCGGATGCCTCGCTGATCCTGATTGAACTGAAACGCGACCGCACGCCGCGTGAAGTGGTTGCTCAGGCGCTGGATTACGCCTCCTGGGTGGATGATTTAACCGCCGATCGCCTGTCGCAGATTTATGAAAAATTCTCTGATGGCGGAAATTTAGGAGAGGCATTTAAGCAACGCTTTAATGCCGAACTGGAAGAAGAGTCGCTCAACCAGTCGCATCAAATCATCATTGTCGCAGCGGAGCTGGATCCCTCCACCGAACGCATCGTCGACTATCTGAGTAAGAATGGCATCTCGATTAACGTTCTGTTTTTTAAAGTATTCCAGCATGGTAACGAGCAGTTCTTAAGCCGCGCCTGGCTTATCGACCCCAGCGAAACGCAAACCAATGCTGCTCAAGCTACGGCCACCAGTGCCAATGCTAAGGAACCCTGGAACGGTGAGTTTTATGTCTCGTTTGGCGATTCAAACAGTCGCGTCTGGGAAGAGGCGCGCCGCTACGGGTTTATCAGCGCAGGTGGCGGGAGCTGGTATAGTCAGACGTTAAAACAGCTTCAGCCTGGCAACCGCGTCTGGGTGAAAATTCCGGCAACGGGTTACGTCGGCGTCGGGATTGTGCAGAGTGCCGTTGAGCCTGCCAGTAGCTTCACCATCAACACCGAAGACGGTGAAAAGCGGGCGATGGATGTGCTTAAGTACAGCGATCTCTATCAGCGGAATGCGGATGACCCTGATAAGTCCGAGTATTTTGTTCCGGTGAAATGGCTGGAAACCCGCAGTGAACAAGAGGCAGTAAACGAGGTCGGATTCTTCGGCAATCAAAACACAGTGTGTAAGCCCACAACGCCGAAATGGCGTCACACCATTGAGAAACTGAAGCGTTATTTCCATCACTGGAATGTGGAGATGTAAGTAAGGGTATCTGGATGTCGCAATGCCGAATATCATCACTTATCGCATATTTAATGCGCAACACTGCTTAGCGACTCGGTATTACGGATTTTTGAACTGACGAGAAATGGGGAGAGATGACTTTATGGTGTCCCCGACTGGAATCGAACCAGTAACTAGCCCTTAGGAGGGGCTTGTTATATCCGTTTAACTACGGGGACGCTGCGGGCCGGCAACCTGGGCTGCCGGGGCAGTATACCTTTTTTTACCCGCAGAATAAGCGCTTAGCGGTGCGTTTGCTCATTCCCTCGCCAATATGCGGTGATTTTCGCGCGCTGCGCTGATCGCGATCACGGTTTTCTCGCCTTGCCGGTTTGTTTTTCCGCCGCCAGCCGCTCTGCCTTGTTTTTGTCGCTCATGTCGTTGCGGATCTGCGCATGGCTGATTAAGGCAAAGATAAAGGTGCCGCCAATAATGTTGCCGGCCAGCGTTGGAATAGCAAACGGGTAGATAAAATCATGCCAGGGAATGACGCCGCTAAACACCAGATAAAGGATCTCTACCGATCCCACCACGATGTGGGTCAGATCGCAGATCGCCACCAGGTAGGTCATCAATACAATCACCCAAATCTTGGCGGCACCAGCGGAAGGGAACATCCACACCATGGTGGCGATGATCCAGCCCGCCAGAATGCCGTTGGCGAACATTTCAGACGGCGAGTTTTTCATCACCTCTTCCGACAGGCTAACGAAGGCGCTGCGCGTGTTCTCGTCGAAAATCGGCATGTGGATAAACGCCAGCGACGCCAGTCCGGTCCCCACAAGGTTCCCCAGCAGCACCACGCCCCACAGGCGAAACAGGAGCAGGAGGTTTCTCGGCGTCGGTTTTTGCATTATCGGCAGTACCGCGGTGACGGTATTTTCGGTAAACAGCTGTTGGCGGGCCATGATCACGATGATAAAGCCAAAGGTGTAGCCGATATTTTCGATAAAGAAGCGGCTGGGATCGTCCGGCAGGCGGGCGTGGAAGATGCCTTTCGCCATCAGGGAAGCCCCCATCGACAGCCCGGCGGCCACCGCTGACCACAGTAGCGCCAGCCAGTCGCGCTCCAGCTCTTTTTCGCCTTCCATGCGGATCAGCTCATGCACCGCCGCTGCGCGCGAGGGCAGGTTCTCTTCCTTTACCTCAATTTCGCTCTTGCCCTGTTCATGCTCTTTGCTTTCTACCTGCAGGCTATTTTCCTGCTCTGCATCCGGGCGCTGCTGCTGATTGGTCATTATCCGTTATCTCCATCAAAGACTGTCAGGGTCATGATTAAGCGTAGTTGGCTCAGGGAAGCTGTGAAAGCGATGTGGCAAATTGCAGAAAAAAGTAACAAGAGTTTAACGTTGCCGGGTTTTTCTACGCATTTTTGATCTGGGGCGCAATATTACCCCTATTGGAGTAGTTGAGGGGCCCGCTGCGGGCTACGTGCTGCAGATGGCTTATGCTATGATCGCTATCCCAAAGAAAAATATGAGTTCTCCCGATGCTGGAAGCTAAAAATCTGAGTTGCGTCCGTGATGAACGCACCCTGTTTAGCGCGTTAAGCTTTACGGTAAAACCGGGCGATATTATTCAGGTGGAAGGGCCGAACGGCGCGGGAAAAACCAGCCTGCTGCGCATTCTGGCGGGCCTGGCAAGACCGGAAAGCGGAGAAGTCTGCTGGCACGGGCAAAATACGTTGCGTCATCGCGAACGTTATTATCAGGATTTGTTATTCCTCGGCCATCAGCCGGGGATTAAAACCATGTTGACGCCCTTTGAGAACCTGCAGTTTTACCAGGCGGTGCGGGGTGCGCCCGATCGTCAGGCCATTTGGCAAGCGCTGGAGCAGGTCGGTCTGGTGGGTTATGAGGATTTACCGGTGGCGCAGCTTTCCGCCGGTCAACAGCGGCGTGTGGCGTTGGCGCGGTTGTGGCTCAGCAGTAGCCCGCTGTGGATCCTGGATGAGCCGCTGACGGCGATAGACAAGCAGGGTGTGGCTGAATTAATAAGCCTTTTTGAGCAACATGCTCAGCAGGGCGGCATGGTATTGTTGACCACGCATCAGGATTTGGCCGGCGCAACGCAGGCGGTAGGGAAAATAAGCCTGACGGAAAACCGCGTGGAGACTCTTTAATGTTTTTGACTGTATTGCGCCGTGAGCTGAAGATTGCCTTTCGCAAAGGGTCCGAAATCGTTAATCCGTTGTGGTTCTTCCTGATCGTTATCACGCTGTTTCCGTTAGGGATTGGGCCAGAACCGCAATTGCTGGCGCGTATATCGCCGGGGATTATCTGGGTGGCGGCGCTGCTGGCGGCCCTGCTGTCGCTGGAGCGTCTGTTTCGCGATGATTTCCTCGACGGCTCGCTGGAACAACTGTTGTTATTGCCAACGCCGCTGCCGATGACGGTGTTAGGCAAAGTGTGTGCTCACTGGGTAGTAACAGGCTTACCCCTGTTGATCCTGTCGCCGCTGGTGGCGCTGCTGCTGTCGTTGGACATTCACACCTGGCTGGCGGTGGCGTTTACGCTGTTGCTGGGTACGCCGACGCTGAGCCTGATTGGCGCTATCGGCGTGGCGCTGACCGTCGGGTTGCGCAAGGGGGGCGTGCTGCTGAGCCTGCTGGTGCTGCCGCTGTATATCCCGGTGCTGATATTTTCCACCGCCGCTATCGACGCCGCCTCTATGGGCATGCCGATAGACGGTTACCTGGCGATACTGGGCGCGATGCTGGCGGGAAGTATAACGCTGGCGCCTTTCGCCACCGCAGCGGCGCTGCGAGTGAGCGTACACTAGCTAACTTATTGAAACGCGGGTTAACGCCACCAAGAGCGTGTTCCACCGCACAAGCAATTTTCGTCGCCCCGGTAAACGGGGCGGCCACCGTATAAATTTACCGTGAGCAATGACGACAATGTGGAAATGGTTACATCAGTTTGCCCAGCCTGAACGGCTGTATCACGTCTGTGGCCGCTTTATCCCCTGGCTGGGACTGGCCGGAGCGGCTTGCCTGTTGCTGGGCTGGGTCTGGGGATTCGGCTTCGCACCCAAGGATTACCAGCAGGGCGATAGCTTCCGCATCATGTATATCCATGTGCCGGCGGCGATGTGGTCGATGGGGATCTATGGCTCAATGGCGGTAGCGGCGTTTATCGGCCTGGTGTGGCAGATGAAAATGTCCGATACCGTGGTGGCGGCGATGGCACCGGTCGGCGCGGTGTTTACCTTTATTGCGCTGGTCACCGGCTCCGCCTGGGGTAAGCCGATGTGGGGCACCTGGTGGGTGTGGGACGCCCGCCTGACGTCTGAACTGGTGTTGCTGTTTCTTTATATTGGCATTATTGCGCTGTACAACGCCTTTGAGGACCGCCGCCTGGCGGGCCGCGCCGCCGGCATTCTGGTGCTGGTCGGGGTGGTGAACATCCCGATCATTCACTTCTCGGTCGAATGGTGGAACACGCTGCATCAGGGTTCCACCAATATGCAACAGAGCATCGCGCCAAGCATGCGCACCCCGCTGCGATGGGCAATCCTCGGTTACCTGCTGTTTTTCATCACTCTCACCTTGCTGCGCTTGCGCAATCTGATTTTGTCTCAGGAACGCCAGCGCCCTTGGGTGGCAGGGCTGGTTAACAAGGAGCGTCAACCATGAATGCAGCCTTTACTTCCTGGCAGGCGTTTTTCGCCATGGGCGGCTATGCCTTCTACGTTTGGTTGGCGGTAGCCGTAACCCTGCTCTCGTTGCTGGGGCTGGTGGCCCACACTTTCTGGCAGCGCCGGCAATTGCTGGATGAGATTGGACGCCGTCAGGCACGCGAACGACGTATTCGTCATTCGCAGCAGTCGAAACAAAAAACCGCTAACCCGCGGGAGAAATCATTGTGAATCCTCGTCGTAAAAGTCGCCTGTATTTGGCGATCGTAGTGCTGATCGGCGTTGCGCTGACCGCGACCCTGATGCTGTATGCGCTACGCTCCAACATCGATCTGTTTTATACCCCAAGCGAAATTCTGCAGGGCAAGGGCGAAAATCATGAGAAGCCGGAGGTGGGCCAACGCCTGCGCATCGGTGGCATGGTGATGCCGGGTTCGGTAAAGCGCGATCAGAAAACGCTGCAGGTCAGTTTCAAAGTTTATGATGCACGCGGTGCAATCGACGTCACTTACACCGGCATTCTGCCGGATCTGTTCCGTGAGGGGCAGGGCGTTGTGGCACAGGGCGTGCTGGGCGAAGGCAACGTGGTGAATGCGCGTGAAGTGCTGGCGAAACACGATGAAAAATACACGCCGCCGGAAGTGGCCGACGCGATGAAAGAAAACCATAAGGGACCGGCTTCGGCCTACGCCACCCCGCAGAACGAGGGCGCTAAATCATGATGCCGGAAACGGGAAGTTTTCTGCTATGCCTGGCGCTGGCGATTTCGCTGCTGCTGAGCATTTACCCGCAATGGGGCGCGGCGCGTCAGGACCGTCGCATGATGGCGGTGGCGCGCCCACTGACCTACGGCATGTTTGCGGCTATCGCCCTGGCGTTCATCTGTCTGGTGCACGCCTTTGTCGTTAATGACTTTACCGTGGCCTATGTGGCCGCCAACTCCAACACCCAACTGCCGGTGTATTACCGCATTGCAGCCACCTGGGGCGCCCACGAGGGATCGCTGCTGCTGTGGGTGCTGTTGCTGAGCTGCTGGTCGCTGGCGGTGGCGCTGTGCAGCCGTTCGATGCCGCAAGATGCCGTGGCGCGCGTGTTGTCGGTGATGGGCATGATCACGGCAGGTTTCCTGCTGTTTATCATCATGACCTCCAACCCCTTCACCCGTACGCTGCCGAACTTCCCGATCGACGGTAGCGACCTTAACCCGCTGCTGCAGGATATCGGCCTGATTTTCCATCCGCCGCTGCTGTACATGGGGTATGTCGGTTTCTCGGTGGCCTTTGCTTTCGCCATCGCTTCACTGATGGCCGGTCGCCTGGATACGGCCTGGGCGCGCTGGTCGCGCCCTTGGACCACGGCCGCCTGGGTGTTCCTCACCATGGGCATCGTGCTGGGCTCCGCCTGGGCTTATTATGAACTGGGCTGGGGCGGCTGGTGGTTCTGGGATCCGGTCGAGAACGCTTCATTTATGCCGTGGCTGGCCGGTACCGCGCTGATGCACTCGTTGGCGGTGACCGAAAAACGCGGCACTTTCAAAGCCTGGACGGTATTGCTGGCGATTACCGCCTTCTCATTGTGCCTGCTGGGCACCTTCCTGGTGCGCTCCGGGGTGCTGGTTTCGGTGCACTCCTTTGCTTCCGACCCGGCACGCGGCATGTTTATCCTTGCTTATCTGGTGATCGTGATAGGCGGTTCTCTGCTGCTGTATGCGGTCAAGGGCGGGCAAGTGCGCAGCCGGGTGCAGCACGAAACCTTCTCGCGTGAAACCTTCTTGCTGGGCAATAACGTACTGCTGATCGCTGCCATGCTGGTGGTGCTGTTGGGGACGCTGCTGCCGCTGGTGCATAAGCAGTTGGGCCTGGGCAGCATTTCTATCGGCGAACCGTTCTTCAACACCATGTTCACCTGGCTGATGGCACCGATGGCGTTACTGATGGGGATTGGCCCGTTGGTGCGCTGGCGCCGCGACGAGCCGACCAAGCTGTGGCGTCGCCTGAGCGTGGCGCTGGTGATTACGCTGGTGCTGTCGATCCTGCTGCCGTGGCTGTTGCAAGACAGCATCGCCGGCATGACGGTGGTGGGGCTGATCATGGCCGTTTGGGTGATAATCCTGACGCTGATGGAACTGCACGAACGTGCAACGCATCGCCACGGTTTCTGGCGTGGGCTGAGCCATCTTTCCCGCAGCCACTGGGGGATGGTGCTGGGCCACCTTGGCGTGGCGGTAACGGTAATCGGCATTGCCTTCAGCCAAAACTACAGTGTGGAACGTGATGTCCGCATGAAAGCCGGCGACAGCGTGGATATCCATAACTATCACTTTGTGTTCCGTGACGTGCACGATATTCGTGGGCCGAACTACAGCGGCGGCGTCGGCATTATCGATGTCACGCGCAACGGCAAGCCGGAAGCGACGTTGCACGCGGAAAAACGCTATTACAGCGTGGCGCGCAGCATGATGACCGAAGCGGCGATTGACGGCGGCTTCAGCCGCGACCTGTACGCCGCGCTGGGCGAAGAGCTGGACGACGGCTCTTGGGCAGTGCGGTTGTACTACAAACCTTTCGTACGCTGGATCTGGTTCGGCGGGGTGTTTATGGCGCTGGGCGGTATCCTGTGCATACTCGATCCGCGCTATCGGATGAGCAAAAAACTCAAGCGTGAAGGCAAGCTGGAGGAGCAGGCATGAACCGTAAGCTGCTGTTTATCCCATTAATCCTGTTCCTGCTGCTGGTGGCGGCGTTTATGGTGCAGCTGACGCGCAACGCCGGTGGCGAAGACCCGACCATGCTGGAATCGGCGTTGATCGGCAAGCCGGTGCCGGCTTTCAAGCTGGAATCCCTCGACCAGCCTGGCAAGACTTACGACCAGGCGGTGCTGCGCAATGGCAAACCCATGCTGCTGAACGTCTGGGCGACCTGGTGCCCAACGTGCCGTGCCGAACATCAATACCTCAATACGCTGGCCGCGCGCGGCATTCGCGTGGTGGGGCTGAACTATAAAGACGATCGCGGCAAAGCGGTGACCTGGCTGAACTCGCTGGGCAACCCGTACGCGCTCAGCCTGTACGACGGCGACGGCATGCTGGGGCTGGATTTGGGCGTGTACGGCGCACCGGAAACCTTCCTGATCGACGGGCAGGGCATTATCCGCTACCGCCACGCCGGAGACATGAACGAGCGCGTTTGGCAGCAAGAAGTGCTGCCGCTGTACAAAAAATATGGGGGTGAGGCATGAGGCTGCTGACCCTGATATTTGCCGCGTTACTGAGTTGGAGCGCCGCGGCGGCTATCGACACTTATCGGTTCAATTCGGTCGAGCAGGAACAGCAATACCGGGAGCTGACCGAACAGCTGCGTTGCCCGAAATGCCAGAACAACAGCATCGCCGACTCTAACGCCATCATAGCGGCCGATATGCGTACCAAGGTGTACGAGTTGATGATGCAGGGGCAGAACAAGCAGCAGATTATCGACTATATGGTGGCGCGCTACGGTAATTTCGTCACCTACGAACCGCCGGTGACCCCGGCGACGCTGATCCTGTGGGTAGGCCCGTTGCTGTTTGTGTTGATCGGCGGTGCGGTAGTGATACTGCGCACCCGCCACCGTCGTACCGGTGCCGTTAACGCTAACGATGAATTCTCCGAGCAGGAGCAACAGCGTCTGGCGGCGCTGCTGAAAGAGACTGACAGGAAGAAACCCTAATGGCTTTTTGGCTGATTATTATTGTCCTGCTGGTGGGCGCTGCGGCGTTGCTGGTGGTACCGGCGATGCGCCACAGCGGTAAAAGCACCGCTGCGAGCCGCGATACGCTGAACAAGGCGTTTTATCAGGATCGTCTGCATGAGCTGGAGCAGGACGAACAGCAGGGCGTGGTTGCTGAGCGCCCTGAACTGGTGAAAGAGCTGCAGCAAAACCTGCTCAATGATATCCCCGGCCAGCAGGATACGCAGGAGAAACCCATTAACCGCTGGGCATTGGTGCCTGGGGTTGCCTTGCTGGTGGTGGTCACCCTTGGCTTTTATCTGAAAACCGGTGGGTTGGTGCAGGTATTGGACTGGCAACAGGTCGAGGCGCAAATGCCGGATCTGCGCGCGCGCGTCGCTAATGAGCGCGCCCAACCGTTGAGCATGGAAGAGATTGCTCGCCTCGGGCTGGGGCTGCGTACCGCGTTGCAGCAGGACGATCGCAATATCAACGACTGGATGATGCTGGGTCGCGTGGGGATGGCGCTGAATAACGCCACCACCGCCACCCAGGCATTTGCTCATGCTTATCAACTTGATCCGAATAGTCTGGAAGTCCGCCTCGGCTACGCGGAAGTCTTGACGCGCTCTAACGATCCAGAGGATAACAAGCAGGCCACTCAGATGCTGCGCAAGATGATCGCCGAAGATCACACCAATATGCGCGTGCTGAGCCTGTTGGCGTTCAACGCCTTCGAACAGGGGGATTTCAAGCAGGCGATTGGCGCCTGGCAGGTTATGCTGAAGCTGTTGCCAGCCAATGATCAACGCGCCGAAGTGATAAAGCGCAGCATTGAACAAGCAAAAACACAGGCGGGCGAAGAAACTGTTAAACTTGGCATTAACGTGACGTTATCGCCACAGGCGACGAACGCTTTGCCGCAGCAGGGGACGCTGGTAATTTCAGTGACCGATGGCACCAATCCAGTGCCGGTTGCGGTAAAACAACTGCCCTTAAGCCGTTTCCCGCTGTCATTTTCTCTGGATGACAGCAACGCCATGATGCCTGAACGCCTGCTTTCGGCTCAGCATCAGGTCAAGGTGCGGGTGCGAATTTCTCAGGATGGTCTGGCCACGCCACAGGCGGGTGATTGGTTCGGCGAGAGTGCGCTGCAGAATTTCAGCGGTAAAGAGCAGATTGACGTTCAGATAAACAAACAGGTCCCTTAAATAAAAAGACCGAACGTGTTTTTATGGAGAAAAATATGAACTTTCGCCTGACTGGGCTGGCTTTCACAACGGTGTTATTGGTGGGCTGTGCCAGCGCGCCACAAGATGAACCACAAGGGCGATCCGATCCTCTGGAAGGATTTAACCGGACGATGTTCAACTTCAACTATAACGTCCTGGATCCGTATGTACTTCGCCCGGTGGCCGTGGCCTGGCGCAACTACCTGCCCATGCCGGCGCGTAATGGGATAAGCAACTTTACGTCTAACCTGGAAGAGCCGGCCAGCATGGTCAACTCCTTCCTGAAAGGCGACCCCTATAAGGGGATGATCCACTTTAACCGTTTCTTCCTCAACACCCTTCTGGGGATGGGGGGGCTGATCGACGTGGCCGGGATGGCTAACCCGAAACTGGCTCGCGAAGAGCCTAACCGTTTCGGCAGCACCCTGGGGCATTATGGCGTCGGCTACGGTCCTTATGTGATGTTGCCGGGCTACGGCAGTTTCACCCTGCGTGAAGAGGGCGGTGACTGGGCGGATACGGTCTATCCGGTACTGAGCTACCTGACCTTCTGGATGTCGGCGGGTAAATGGGTGGTTGAAGGGATTGAAACCCGTGCCGAGCTGTTGGATTCCGACGGCCTGCTGCGCAACTCTTCCGATCCGTACCTGATGGTGCGCGAAGCCTACTTCCAGCGTAACGACTTCCTGGCGAACGGCGGCTCGCTGAAACCTGAGATCAACCCGAACGCTCAGGCGATCCAGGGCGATCTGGACGAGATCGACTCGCAGTAATCTCGCTTGGCGAAGAGAAAGAACCCGCTTTGATGGCGGGTTTTTTTATGTTTTGAGATCGGCGGGCAAAAAAAAGCGCCCTAAGAAGGGCGCTCCTGGCTTCGTCATCGAAAAGATTAGAAGCGGTAGTTGAAGTTGGCGCCGTACAGCCAGGCCTTGCCCACGGATTCGAAGGTATATGGACCTTCTTTGATGGTGACTTTCTGGCCGTGCATGTAGGAAACACCGACGTCAACAGAGGCGTCTTTGTTGAATGCGTAGCTGGTACCTGCGCTCAACCAGAAGCGGTCCTGATCCGGGATAGAGATAGAACGGTTCTGGGCCGGCACCGGGCTGTCATCGAAGGCGATACCGGTACGGAAGGTCCAGTTATCGTCGTAGAAGTAGGTAGTACCCAGTGCGATGCGGTAAGCGTCTTTAAAGCCTTCGTGCTTCTCAAACAGGGTTTGACCGTTGTTGCCGGTAGCTTTCAGCTCCTGGAACTGGCTCCAGCTGGTGTAAGCCAGGCTGTAGTGGATAGCCCACTGCGGTGCAACCTTGTTGTAACCCGAGATTTCCCACATTTCCGGCAGGTTCAGATCCAGAGAGCCTGGGATGGTGGTGCCGTCGGTGCCCATAGGCAGGCCGAGAGCGCCAAGGAGCGGGTTATAGGCGGATGGCAGGCTGCTCTTGTAGTCGCCGTCAAACTTGATTTTGACTTCGGAACGGTAGGTGAAACCGTAACGGTTGTTTTCGTCCACTTCGTACAGAATGCCGGCGTTCCAGCCAAAGCCCCATTTGTCACCCTTCAGGTGAGAAATTTGAGTATCCGCCGGGATCTGTGAGACCGGGCCGGCCAATTGAGGTGGCAACTGGCCAGAACCTGCGATCAACCTCGGCAATTCACCGGCATAACGCTCGAGCTTGGCTTTGGCGTAAACCGCGTCAAAGCCCAGGCCGAAGCTGAATTGTTGGTTCAGACGGTAAGCACCGCTCAGGTTCAGGTTAAGTGTGGTCAGGTCAGTTTTACCGCCGTAAGCCCCTGCGGTGTAACCGTCGTTGAATTCTGTCGCCAGGCCGTAGTTGCTGGTGACCGAGCCGCCTACGGCAAACTGATCGTTAATCGGTTGAACATAATGCAGGTTTGGCACCCAGGCGGTAGGGGCGATGTTCTTGGAGTCGAGGCTGGCACCGGAAGGTGACTTGCCGGAGATGTCTACATCCGGATCGATAAACACCGCACCGAAGGAAAGTTCCGGGCGGGTATACATCATCAGCAGGGCCGGGTTGCGGCTGGCGGAAGCTGCAGTATCCGCCATGGCGCCCTCGCCAGAATACGAACGTCCTAAACCAGCTGATGAAAACTCATTCAGCTGGAATCCTGCGGCAGACACGTTTGAAGAAATAATTGCCACTGCAGCTGCGAGAGCTGATTTAGTAAATAGGTTTTTCTGGCTCATGACCAAAACCTCATTATGTGTTTATTATTTAAACTATGTTACTCAAAGTAACAAGGAGCGCGGGATTGTAGGGTCCGTTATCATTCAGACAAATCAGACCAGTGGCTGAATTATAGGTCCGACCTGTGAAAATGTTGCAACAATGTTTTTGAGATATTTCTAAATTGATATCAAAAAGGAGATCTGCATAACAAAAAACCAGCAATGCATAACAATATTCCTACCATTCCTTAGCAGACGTCGATTTTCATTTGTGATTTCCATCACTTAAAACACCTATAAAAAGTAAGTGCTAGTGATCGGTTTCATCGCAGAGTAAAATAAACGCAGAATCTTGTGTCTTTGCGCCAGTAGCTAAATGGCAATTTGGACTCGCGTAACGGCGGTCCCTGAGGAGAATGAATCATGTCCAATCCAATTAATAAATGTAGTGCCCAGGAAACTGCCGCCTGTTGCTGTGTTGATGTCGGTACCGTGATGGACAATACCGATTGCACCGCCTCCTACAGCCAGGTGTTTGCCAATCAGCAGGATGCAGAAAAAATGTTGGCCACGCTGACCGAAAAAGCCCGCGGTGTGGAATCCGACCCGTGCGACATCAGCAGTAGCATTAAACCGGTTGACGGTGGCGTGGAACTGGTGGCTGATTTCACCTTCGCCTGCCAGGCAGAAACCCTGATTTTCCAGCTCGGCCTGCGTTAATCACGGCTTTAAAACGGTGCGGGGTCATCCCGCGCCGCTCGCTTCCTCCTCAATCCCCCTCTAGAAAGTTGCTCCTGCTCTCAGTTTTCACTTCTGCCGGTTTGCCAAATGTAAACATTTGGTTAACAATGACCCCATCAGGTCAGACCTCTTCTTGACCGTTGCGCTGGCGTTATTTTCTTCAGGAGCGTTTATGAGTAAGGCACTGCCGTTGGTGACCCGTCACGGTGACCGTATTGCGATTGTAAATGGACTGCGGACCCCCTTTGCCAAACAGGCGACCGCTTATCACGGCATTCCAGCGGTGGATCTGGGGAAAACGGCGGTAAGTGAACTGTTAGCCCGCAGCGGTATCGATCCGGCGCTGATTGAACAACTGGTGTTCGGCCAGGTGGTGCAAATGCCTGAGGCGCCGAATATTGCGCGTGAAATCGTGCTCGGTACCGGCATGAGCGTGCATACCGATGCTTATAGCGTGTCGCGTGCCTGCGCTACCAGCTTCCAGGCGATTGCCAACGTGGCGGAAAGCATCATGGCAGGCAGCATCAGTATCGGCATCGCCGGTGGCGCTGACTCTTCTTCCGTTCTGCCTATCGGCGTCAGTAAAGCGCTGGCGCGCACTCTGGTGGACGTTAACAAAGCCCGTACCCTGTCGCAGCGTCTCAAGCTGTTTAGCCGACTGAAGTTCCGTGACCTGATGCCGGTGCCGCCGGCAGTGGCGGAATATTCCACCGGGCTGCGCATGGGCGATACCGCAGAGCAAATGGCGAAAAGCCACGGCATCACCCGGGAAGAGCAGGATGCGCTGGCGCACCGCTCTCACCAACTGGCTGCCAAAGCCTGGGAGCAGGGGCTGCTGCGCGACGAGGTGATGACGGCCTATGTGCCGCCATACCGTACGCAAATCACCGAAGACAACAACGTCCGCAAAGATTCCAGCCTGGCGTCCTACGCAAAGCTGAAACCGGCATTCGATCGCAACCACGGTAGCGTTACCGCAGCCAACAGTACGCCGTTGACCGACGGCGCGGCAGCGGTGCTGATGATGAGTGAGTCGCGAGCGAAAGAGTTGGGGTTGCAACCGCTGGGTTATCTGCGCAGCTTTGCCTTCTCTGCCATCGATGTGTGGGAAGATATGCTGCTCGGGCCGTCTTACGCTACGCCGCTGGCGCTGGATCGCGCCGGAATCGGCCTGGCCGACCTGACCCTCATCGACATGCATGAAGCCTTTGCTGCTCAGACCCTGGCGAACCTGAAAATGTTTGCCAGCGACGAATTTGCTCAGAAAAAGCTGGGCCGCAGCCGGGCGATTGGCGAAGTGGACATGGAAAAATTCAACGTATTGGGTGGCTCAATTGCTTATGGTCACCCATTTGCCGCTACCGGCGCGCGCATGATCACCCAAACGTTGCACGAGCTGAAGCGTCGTGGCGGCGGACTGGGGCTGACGACCGCCTGCGCAGCCGGAGGGTTAGGGGCCGCAATGATCGTAGAGGTGGAATAATGAGCTTTGAAAACGCATTGCATGAACAGCGGGCCAAACCCTCGGCCTTTCAACTGACCCTTCGTCCGGACAACATTGGTGTGATCACCATCGATGTTCCGGGGGAGAAGGTAAACACCCTGAAGGCCGAGTTTGTCGAGCAGGTCAACGACGTACTGATCCGCGCGCAGCAGAATCCGGCGCTGGAAGGGCTGGTGATTATCTCCGGCAAGCCGGATTCGTTTATTGCCGGGGCGGATATCAGCATGATTGCCGCCTGTACCACTGCCAAAGAGGCCGAAGCGCTGGCGAAAAAAGGCCAAAGTACGCTGGCACAGATTGCCGCATTCCAGGTCCCTGTGGTGGCGGCTATTCACGGCGCTTGCTTAGGCGGTGGGCTGGAGCTGGCGTTGGCGTGCCACAGTCGCGTTTGTTCTCTGGATGACAAAACCGCACTCGGCCTGCCGGAAGTGCAGCTAGGTTTGCTGCCGGGTTCCGGTGGCACCCAGCGTTTGCCGCGGTTGATTGGTGCCAGCAAGGCGTTGGACATGATCCTGACCGGCAAACACATTCGGGCGCGTCAGGCGTTGCGCATGGGGTTGGTGGACGATGCCGTGCCCCAGTCAATTTTATTACAGGCTGCCGTCGAACGGGTCAAGCAAGGCTGGCAGAGCCGGCGCGAATTGCCGTGGCAGGAGCGTTTGCTCAACGGCCCGCTAGGTAAAAGCCTGCTGTTCAGCATTGTGCGCAAGAAAACGCTGGAGAAAACGCACGGCAATTATCCTGCCGCAGAACGCATTATTCAGGTGGTGCGTACCGGTCTGGATCACGGCAGCGCCAGCGGTTATGAAGCCGAGGCGCGGGCGTTTGGCGAATTGGCCATGACCCCGCAGTCCGCCGCGTTGCGCAGCCTGTTCTTTGCCTCTACCTCCTTGAAGAAAGAACGCGGTGGTAATGCACAACCTCATGAACTGCACCGTATCGGCATTCTGGGTGGCGGCCTGATGGGCGGCGGTATCGCCTGTGTGACCGCCACGCGGGGTGGTTTGCCGGTGCGAATTAAAGACGTTAACGAAACGGGCATTAACCACGCGTTAAAATACAGTTGGGACGTGCTCGGCAAGCGGGTACGCAGTAAACGCATGCGCCCGGCGGAACGGCAAAAACAGATGATGCTGATCTCCGGTTCGACCGATTACACCGGTTTTGAACGGGTGGACGTGGTGATTGAGGCGGTGTTCGAAGACCTGGCGCTGAAGCAGCAGATGGTGGCCGAGATAGAACAGCACGCGGCGCCGCACACCATCTTTGCCTCCAATACCTCATCGCTGCCGATTGGCCAGATTGCCGCCAAGGCGCAGCGCCCTGAGCAGGTGATCGGCCTGCATTATTTCAGCCCGGTGGATAAAATGCCGTTGGTTGAGGTGATCCCGCACGCTACCACCAGCGAAGAAACCATTGCCACCACCGTGGCGCTGGCGCACAAGCAGGGCAAAACGGCGATCGTGGTGGCCGACCGCGCCGGTTTCTACGTTAACCGTATTCTGGCTCCTTATATAAATGAAGCGACTCGTTGCCTGCTGGAAGGTGAGCCGATCGAAGCGTTGGACAAGGCGCTGGTGGATTTCGGTTTCCCGGTTGGGCCGATAACCCTGCTGGATGAAGTGGGCATCGACGTCGGTACCAAGATTATCCCGGTGCTGGTAGAGCAGTTAGGGCCGCGCTTTGCCGCTCCAGCCGCCTTCGAGGCGGTGTTGAAAGACGGACGCAAAGGGCGCAAAAACGGCCGTGGTTTTTATCTCTACCCCAGTGAAGGCCAGCAGCGTCAGCGGAGCAAGCGCGCCGATACCTCGGTCTATCTTTTGCTGGGCATCACGCCGAAGTCGCATTTACAACCGGCCGTCATCGCTCAGCGTTGCGTAATGATGATGCTCAATGAAGCCGCACGTTGTCTGGATGAAGGCGTGATCCGCAGCGCGCGCGACGGCGATATCGGCGCGGTGTTCGGTATAGGTTTTCCTCCATTCCTCGGCGGGCCTTTCCGCTATATGGATCAGTTGGGGGCCGATAAGGTGGTTAAAACGCTGGAGTACCTGCAGCGGCAGCACGGTGAATATTTTGCGCCTTGCGAACGCCTGCAGCGCATGGCTCAGCAGGGTGAACGCTTCTATCCGCAGGGGACCTGAGCGGCGCGGCGACGTGATTTGTACTAGAGTAGGATCAAGGTTGCATGTGATCGCTATCACTCCTTGCAATACCGGTAATCCCTGACCCTATACAGGGAGATAGGGACGAGGTAACGTAGCCTGATGGCGGTGAAAGGCTGGCCGCCATCAATAAAATTCATGATGAGAAGGTTAAAATTTAACCTGTTGAATTGGTTGTTATGTGAGCGCTGAATTCCCGTTAAGGCGCCATTGATGTAAAAAACAGCATTTTCTTTACGTGAACTTTCAGGCAAAATGCCCGGCCGCCATAAAGAGACGGCGCGTTATCGTTTCAAAGCGTTTGCTTTGGGGTTGTAAAACTCGGCGATACAGCACGCTCGGCGTTTCTGTATAGCGTTATTTTGTCAACAACAGCGGTGCAATATGCAAGTTTTGATTATGCGTCACGGAGAGGCGGCACTTGATGCGGCCAGCGATTCGGTAAGACCTCTTACTGTTTGTGGCCGTGATGAGTCACGTCAGATGGCGGCCTGGTTAAATACCAAGTCTGTGGATATTGAACGCGTGCTGGTCAGCCCGTACCTGCGGGCAGAGCAGACGCTGGCTACGGTTCGCGAAGCCTTGACCCTGCCGGCAAGCGAAGAAGTGCTGCCTGAGCTGACGCCGGGCGGGGATGCCAGCCTGGTCGGCAGCTATCTGCAGGCGCTGGCGCAGCAGGGGGTTCACGCGGTGCTGATCGTCTCCCACTTACCGCTGGTGGGTTACCTGGTGGCGGAACTCTGTCCGGGCGAATGCCCGCCGATGTTCGCGACCTCGGCGATTGCCAATGTCGATTTGGCCGCCGACGGCAGCTACGGTAAATTTGAGTGGCAGGTGAGTCCATCGCAGGTGATGGCTAAAGTATAAGGCACCCCAGGGCGGGGCCAAAACGAAAGGGCGATGTCAAACATCGCCCTTTGTCATTTCTGCCGTTCACTCAGCCAGTTCGACCAGCAGTAAAATCGCCGCGCTGCCGCCCCATTCTTTGGGCGCCTGGTGAAACACCAGCACGTCAGGGTGCTGCGCCAACCATAGCGGCGTCTGCTGCTTGAGAATGTGCTTGCCGTGACCGTGCATCACGCAGGCGCAGTGCACGTGTTCGCGCTTGCAGGCGGCGATCAGCGCCCCCAGCTCTTGCTTGGCTTGCATCTGGGTCAGGCCATGAAGATCGAGAAACAGCTCCGGTGAATAATCGCCGCGACGCAGCTTTTTCAGTTCAAAGGCACTGTAACCGGGGCGCACATAGCGCGTCGGGCCTTCCTCTTCCAACTGTGGCTGGTATTCATCCGAGAAATAATAACTGGCGTCTACCTGTTCCTGAAGCAGGCGCTGTGGAGCAATTTTCTTGGTGACAGGCTTGGGTTTACGGTGGACGATGGTGTCCTGACGCAGCTTTTTTGCGTCTACTACCGACTCTCTGAAGAGCTGCAATTCATCTTTGCTCAGAGGGTGCTTGTTCTTCATTTGGAATTCACCGGAAATCATTTATCGCGATAGTTTACCTTGTCGCGGGTCTCTGTCGACGCAAAATTCACGCCAGAATGAAAAGCGCAAGGGGTTAGCGTGATTTGTCGCGGGCTTCATGGCAAACTATGCGGCTAAATCATGAATCACAGTGCCTGCCGGAGGGCAAATTGGACAAAATTTTCGTCGAGGAAGCAGTGAACGAACTGCACACCATTCAAGATATGCTGCGCTGGACGGTCAGCCGTTTTAACGCCGCTGATATCTACTATGGTCACGGAACCGATAATCCGTGGGACGAAGCGGTGCAATTGGTGCTGCCAAGCCTGTTCCTGCCGCTGGACATTCCAGAGGACATGCACACCGCCCGTTTGACCTCCAGCGAGCGCCACCGCATCGTTGAGCGCGTGATCCGCCGCGTCAACGAACGTGTCCCGGTAGCCTATCTGACCAACAAAGCCTGGTTCTGCGATCTGGAATTCTACGTTGATGAGCGTGTGCTGGTCCCGCGTTCCCCGATTGGCGAACTGATCAACGATCGCTTCAGCGCCCTGATCCCGCACCCGCCGCGTCATATTCTCGACATGTGTACCGGCAGCGGCTGTATCGCCATTGCCTGCAGCTACGCTTTCCCGGAAGCGGAAGTTGACGCTGTCGATATCTCCAGCGACGTGCTGGCGGTGACCGAGCGCAATATTCAGGCGCTCGGCGTTGAACAACAGGTGATCCCGATCCGTTCCGATCTGTTCCGCGATGTTCCCGCGATCCAGTACGATCTGATCGTCACCAATCCGCCGTACGTGGATGCGGAAGACATGTCCGACCTGCCGCAGGAATTCCGCTTTGAGCCCGAGTTGGGCCTGGCGGCCGGCAGCGATGGCCTGAAGCTGGTGCGCCGTATTCTGGCCTGCGCACCGGACTACCTGAGCGACGACGGCGTGCTGATTTGTGAAGTGGGTAACAGCATGGTACATCTGATGGAACAGTATCCGGATATTCCGTTCACCTGGCTGGAGTTTGAAAACGGCGGTGACGGCGTGTTCATGCTGACCAAGCAGCAACTGGTGGATTGCAAAGAGCACTTCAGCCTCTACCGCAGCTAAGCATTCTTCGGGCCTGCTTTGGCGGGCCCCACAAAGATAATAATTAAGGGTAAGGAGCCGCGATGGCAGGAAACAGTATTGGGCAGATTTTCCGCGTCACCACATTTGGTGAATCTCACGGTGTGGCGCTGGGATGTATCGTAGACGGTGTACCGCCGGGTATCCCGCTTACCGAAGCCGATCTGCAGCACGACCTGGACCGTCGCCGTCCAGGCACCTCTCGCTATACCACTCAACGTCGCGAACCGGATCAGGTACGTATTCTTTCCGGCGTGTTTGAAGGTGTGACCACCGGCACCAGCATTGGGCTGATGATAGAAAACACTGACCAGCGTTCACAAGATTACGGCGCTATCAAAGACGTGTTCCGTCCGGGGCATGCGGATTACACCTACGAGCAAAAATACGGCGTGCGCGATTATCGCGGCGGTGGTCGTTCTTCGGCTCGTGAAACCGCCATGCGCGTTGCGGCAGGGGCTATTGCCAAGAAATACCTGCTGCAGAAATATGGCGTACAGGTGCGCGGCTATTTGGCGCAGATCGGCGACGTGGTCTGCGAGCTGAAAGATTGGGAGCAGGTTGAACAGAACCCGTTCTTCTGCCCGGATCCCGATAAGCTGGAAGCCCTGGATGAACTGATGCGTGCGCTGAAGAAAGAGGGCGACTCCATTGGCGCCAAGGTCAGCGTGATTGCCGAAAACGTGCCGGTCGGCCTCGGTGAGCCGGTGTTTGACCGCCTCGATGCGGATCTGGCGCATGCGTTGATGAGCATCAATGCGGTGAAAGGCGTCGAAATCGGCGACGGTTTCGCGGTGGTCAACAAGCGCGGCAGCGAAAACCGTGATGAGATCACTCCGGAAGGCTTCCAGAGCAACCATGCAGGCGGCATTCTCGGTGGCATCAGCAGCGGTCAGCCGGTCATTGCTCACCTGGCGCTGAAACCTACCTCCAGCATTATGGTGCCGGGCAGAACCATTAACCGTCAGGGCGAAGCGGTGGAGATGGTCACCCGTGGCCGTCACGATCCTTGCGTAGGCATTCGTGCGGTGCCGATTGCCGAAGCGATGATGGCGATTGTGCTGATGGATCACCTGCTGCGCCAGCGTGCGCAAAACGGTGATGTGGTCTCTAACGTTCCACGCTGGTAACTCCCATGAAAAACTGGATGTTGGGCATCCTTGCCCTGATGGTTTCGGGCTCCGCCCTGGCGCTGACGCCGTGGCAGAAGATCGACCACCCGGTGGCCGGCGCGCCGCAGGCAGTGGGCGGTTTTGCCAATGGTTGCATTATCGGCGCTCAGCCGTTACCGCTGAACTCACCGGATTATCAGGTGATGCGACCCGATCAACGCCGCTACTTCGGCCACCCGGATCTGCTGGCGTTTATCCAGCGGCTGAGCAGCAAAGCCAGCCAAAGAAATTTGGGCACGGTGCTGATCGGCGATATGGCAATGCCGGCCGGTGGGCGCTTTAGCAGCGGCCATGCCAGCCATCAGTCCGGGCTTGATGTCGACATCTGGTTACAGTTGCCGCGCCAGCGTTGGAGTGCGCAGCAGTTGCTGAAGCCGCAGCCGATCGATCTGGTTTCCAGCGACGGCAAGCAGGTGGTTGCTCGCCAGTGGCAGCCGCAGATTGAATCGTTGATCAAAGCGGCGGCACAGGATCAGGAAGTGACGCGCATCTTCGTTAACCCGGCGATCAAGCAGCGTCTGTGTCTGGATGCCGGTGCCGATCGCGACTGGCTGCACAAGGTGCGCCCGTGGTTTGGTCATCGTGCCCACATGCACGTGCGTCTGCGCTGCCCGGCAGGCAGCCTGGAATGTAAAGAACAGGATACGCCGCCGCCGGGCGACGGTTGCGGTGCCGAGCTGGCAAGCTGGTTCGTGCCGCATCAGCCGAGCGCCAAACCGGGTAAACCGGTGCCGCCGCCGTTACCGCCGACCTGTCAGGCTTTGCTGGATAACCATTTCGCTGCGGAATAATATACCCAAAGTAATTGGAGTTGCATCAAGGCGGTAAGGGAAGGAATCCCGATGAGCTTACACGAGTAAGTGATTCGGGTGAGTGAGTGCAACCAACACAGATGCAGCTTCAAGTAAGAGGGGTATAAATGGACTGGTTCGTCGTAGGCCCCGAGATGCTCGGGGTTTTGTTTGTGGTGGCGTTACTCGCAGGTTTTATCGACTCTATCGCCGGCGGCGGCGGGCTGTTAACCGTACCGGCGCTGCTGGCGGTGGGGGTTCCCCCGGCGCAGGCGCTGGCGACCAACAAGCTGCAGTCGGTGGGCGGTTCCCTCTCCGCCAGTCTGTATTTTATCCGCCGACGAGCGGTCGATCTCAACGATCAGAAGCTGACCATTTTACTGGCCCTGATCGGTTCCGTTGCCGGGGCTGTGCTGGTGCAGCACATGCGCACCGATCTGCTGCGGCAAATGCTGCCGTTATTGGTGATCGGCATCGGCCTGTACTTCCTGCTGACGCCGCGGTTGGGGGAAAACGATCGGCAGCGCCGTTTGAGCGCCTTGCCGTTCGGGCTGGTGGCCGGTGGCTGCGTCGGTTTTTACGATGGCTTCTTTGGGCCCGGTGCCGGTTCCTTCTATGCGCTGGCCTACGTGACGCTGTGCGGTTTTAACCTGGCCAAATCCACCGCGCACGCCAAGGTGCTGAACTTCACTTCCAACTTTGGCAGCCTGGTGTTGTTTATCATTGGCGGCAAAGTGTTGTGGGGCATTGGCCTGGTGATGCTGGTTGGGCAGGTGCTCGGTGCGCGCCTCGGGGCTCACATGGTGATGACCCGCGGGCAAAAGCTGATCCGACCGATGATCGTCATCGTTTCTCTGGTGATGAGCTGCAAGCTCTTGTACGACAACCACGGCGCTGAAATTCAGCAGTGGCTGGCCCTGCATTTTTAGCATGCTAAAAGAGCGGTAAAATGAAATAATTACCTCTTTATTTTTGTGGTTATTGGATTTTTATTTATGTCAGACACACAGGCTACCCATCAATATGAGCAACTGATTGAAATTTTTAATCAGTGCTTCAGCGATGAATACAACACGCGACTGGTCAAAGGCGACGATGAACCGATCTATTTGCCGGCCGACGATCAGCTGCCGTATAACCGGATCGTTTTTGCTCATGGCTATTACGCCAGCGGCATGCATGAAATCTCGCACTGGTGCATCGCCGGCGAACAGCGCCGCAAGTTGGTAGATTTCGGTTACTGGTACTGCCCGGACGGGCGAGACGCACAGACGCAAAGTGAATTTGAAGCGGTGGAAATTAAACCGCAATCTTTGGAATGGATGTTCTGCGTCGCCGCCGGTTTCCCGTTCAATGTCAGTTGCGACAACCTCAACGGTGACTGCGAGCCGGACCGCATTGCCTTCCAACGCAAGGTACGCGAACGGGTGCTGCTGCTGTTGGAGCAGGGAATACCCACAAGACCTGCGCGCTTTATTCAGGCGTTACAATCGTTTTACAATACGCCACCGCTGGCGGCGGAGCATTTTCCCTATCCGGAAGATCTCAACTGACTATACCCTAAATACTTGGAGTTGCATCGCGGCGGCAAGCCTGCGAGTCCCTGGGAGCATAGTCCACTATGTGACCGGGGCGAGTCGGCGCAGCCAACAAAGAAGCAGCTTCAAGTATGACGGGTATATATGTTTAACTGAAAATAGATACCCATTAGCTTCCAAGCTGTAGCTAGGCGGCAAGCAAACAAATCCCCAGGAGCTTACTCAGGTAAGTGACTGGGGTGCGTGAGCGCAGCCAACAACGCTAGAGTTTGAAAGATGAAGGGTATGAGAGGAAATTTGATGATCGCAGAATTCGAAGCGCGCATTTTGGCGCTGATTGATGACATGGTAGAGCACGCCAGCGATGATGAACTGTTTGCCGGTGGCTACCTGCGCGGTCATCTGACGTTGGCGGTTGCCGAGGTCGAAGAGCTGGGTGAACACTCCGCTGAAGCGCTGAAGGCGCAGGTGGAAGGCAGCCTGCATAAAGCCATTGCCGCTGGTGAACTGTCACCACCGGATCAGGCGTTGGTGTATGGCATGTGGGAAACGCTGTACAAAACGGCATTGCCTACCGCCTGATAGTGCTTCTGCAGGGTGCTGTCGCTGGCGCCCTGCGTGATTTTTCTTACGCTACCGCACGTCCCTTCAGTAATTTCCTTACCCACATTCTATTCGGGTTCAACGCCGCTAACAGGTCTGCGTCGCCCGGCAAAGGTTCGCCAAACAGCTGCGCCGCCAAAATCTCTGCCGCCAGCGGGGCCGAGCACAACCCACGAGAGCCTAACCCGCCAATCATGAACAGATTGGGGTAGCTCGGCGCATTGGCGATAGCTTCACCGCGTTGGTGTTGACGTTGCAGATCCTGGTACTGCGTTAGCGTGGCCTGGTAGTCGGGCACTGCACCTACCATTGGCAGGTGATCGCGAGTGGCGCTGCGTACGCCGCAGCGGGCCTGGCGGTCGCTGACGTCCACCTCCAGCGGCCAGGTTTGATCCGGCAGGCAACGCAGCAGGCGAGCCCGATTCTCCTGCTGCTCTTCTTCGCGGTATTCGGTGGCGGTCTCGCCGCGCTGGTAACTGGCGCCGATACAGTGCTGCTGATTATTGGCATTCACCGGCGTCAGGTAGCCGTCGTAACACAGCACCTGCTTCAATGCACTCAGCTGCGGCGTGGTAGGAATATGGGATACCTGACCGCGCACCGCATAAACCGGCAGCGCTTCACCTTGCGTCAGTTCGGACAACCGATGGCCGTTGGCCAGAATCACCGTCGCATGCTGCCGAATTTCACCTTGGCTAAAGCTGAGTTGCCAGCCTGCTTCTTGGGCGGTCAGAGCGCTGAGCGTAGCGTTATAATGGCAGCGCATCCCTTGACGTTGCGCCAGCGCAATCGCACTGCGCGTCAGCTCGGCCGGACATAGCCAGCCACCCTGCGGGTAGTTAATGCCGCCAAAACCGCTGTCGACGCCACACAAGGCGCTGAGCGTAGCGCGGTCGGCCGGCATGGCGAGCGCCTGCGGCCATTCAACCGCCAGCATCTTGGCAATTTTCCCGGCGCTCTTCTCGTCAAAGGCCAGTTGGCTCACACCGCACCATTGATGGTCAAATTCCACGCCCTGTCGTACCAGTGCATCGTACTGACGACGGGCAAACGGAAAGGCGGCGCTGAAGAAATTTTCCAGCGCATCGGCTCGGCCGTTCAGCAAAGGGTAGAGTGCGCCCTGACGGTTGCCTGATGCCCCTTCGCCCGGCTGCGGATCTGCGCAATACAGCGTGACTTTTGCGCCGCGTCGCAACAGGGCGAGGGCGGTTAGCGCGCTGGCGACGCCGCCGCCAATGATGGCGATATCATCGGTATTCTCCGCCACCGGGCGCATCAGCCAGGGAGCAGGGTGAGCGACGGCCGGCGCATCGGCAGGCAACTCGCCGGTCAGCATCTCTCGCTTCTGGCCGAAGCCTTTGGTTTTGATGACATCAAACCCTGCCTGCTGTAAGCCGCGACGCACGAAGCCTGCGGCGGTAAAGGTGGCAAGGCTGCCGCCCGGCCGGGCAAAGCGCGCCATGGCGGTGAACAGCTGCTCCGTCCACATATCAGGGTTCTTTGCCGGGGCGAAGCCATCGAGGAACCAGGCATCGATTTGACGGTTCATGCTGGCGTCGAAGTGAGGCAGTAACGCGTTCACGTCGCCAAACCACAGATCGAGCGTGATGCGCCCTTCGGCCAGCAGCAGGCGGTGGCAGCCCGGCAGCGGCAACGGCCATTGAGCGCGTAATTCATCGGCATATGGCGCCAGTTCCGGCCAGCGGGCATGCGCCGCCGCCAAATCGGCCTGCAGCAGCGGGAATTTTTCAAAGCTGATAAAGTGCAGGCGCTGAAGCGGGGCGTCCGGCATCGCCGTGCGGAAACCGGCAAAGGCCTGCCACAGCGTCAAAAAGTTAAGCCCGGTGCCGAAGCCGGTTTCCGCCACGATAAACAGCGGGCGAGGGTGGTCGGCAAAACGTTGCGGCAGTCGGTTGCCCATGAGAAACACATAGCGGGTTTCTTCCAGCCCATCCTGATTGGAAAAGTAGACGTCATCAAACTGTTTCGAAACAGGTGTACCCTGTTCATTCCAGGATAACGCTGCGGTTTGGATCGGGGCGTGGCTCACGGTTAGTTGCTCGTAACTCAAGGGGTGACGGGATTCTAACGGCGCTGGCGCTATGGCGCAAACTGGATAAGAATAAAGCTGAAAAACGCTGATCGGACTTGTTCGGCGTACATCTGTACGCTAAAGTGCGATGCAAAATCCCGAATGTAAAATTGTGGAAGAGGTATTGAATGAAACGTGCAGTGATTACTGGCCTGGGAATCGTCTCCAGCATTGGTAACAACCAGCAGGAGGTCCTGGCGAGCCTGCAGGAAGGTCGTTCTGGGATCACTTTCTCCCAGGAGCTGAAAGATTCCGGCATGCGTAGTCACGTATGGGGCGATGTTAAACTGGACACTACGGGTCTGATTGACCGTAAAGTGATGCGCTTTATGAGCGACGCGTCCGTTTATGCCTATCTTTCCATGGAAGAAGCCATCAAGGACTCAGGTCTGGCTGCCGATCAGGTTTCCAACGATCGCACCGGTCTGGTTGTTGGCTCAGGTGGTGGTTCTCCGCGCAACCAGGTTGCCGGATCCGATGGCATGCGTGCCAAAGGCCTGCGCGGCGTGGGTCCGTACATGGTGACCAAGGCTATGGCTTCAGGCGTTTCCGCTTGCCTGGCAACCCCGTTCAAAATTCGTGGCGTTAACTATTCCATCAGCTCTGCCTGCGCAACCTCTGCACACTGCATTGGTCACGCGGTTGAACTGATCCAACTGGGCAAACAGGACGTGGTCTTTGCCGGCGGCGGCGAAGAGCTGTGCTGGGAAATGGCCTGTGAGTTCGATGCGATGGGCGCACTGTCCACCAGCTACAACGACACCCCTGAAAAAGCTTCTCGTACTTACGACTCTGCCCGTGACGGTTTCGTCATCGCCGGCGGCGGCGGTATGGTGGTGGTTGAAGAGCTGGAACACGCTTTGGCGCGTGGTGCGCACATCTATGCTGAAATCATCGGCTACGGTGCGACCTCCGACGGTGCCGACATGGTGGCTCCATCAGGTGAAGGCGCGGTGCGCTGCATGAAGATGGCGCTGCAGGGCGTTGATACCCCAATCGACTACATGAACGTTCACGGCACCTCCACGCCGGTGGGCGACGTGAAAGAGCTGGGTGCCATTCGCGAAGTGTTTGGCGACAACACCCCGGCAATCTCTTCCACCAAGGCCATGACCGGTCACTCACTGGGTGCCGCGGGCGTGCAGGAAGCGATCTACAGCCTGCTGATGGTTGAGCACGGCTTTATCGCGCCGAGCATCAACATCGATAACCTGGATGAGAAAGCCGCTGGCATGAACATCGTGACTGAGCCAACTCAACGCGAGTTGACCACCGTGATGTCTAACAGCTTTGGCTTCGGCGGCACCAACGCCACGCTGGTGATGCGTAAGCTGCAGAAGTAATTCCGGCCTCAAGGTTCCGAATCAAGCCCGCATTTTTGCGGGCTTTTTATTGCCTGCAATCCCTGCCGACGGACCGCTAGGAGTTATCCCAAATTACATCTCCTGACGGATCATTAACGCTTTGTTCAGCCTTTTGCGCATACAATGGCTCAATAGCGCGAATATCACTCGGCGTAGCGTTTCAGAGTGATCGAACATTGAGGCAAGAGTATGAAAAAGTTAATTGCGGTTGGATTGCTGTCGGTCATTCTGGCTGGGTGCGCGACCGATTCCCCTTGTGTCCCGGTCTATGACGACCAGGGCCGTCTGGTGCACACCAATACCTGCATGAAAGGCACCACGCAGGACAACTGGGAAACCGCTGGCGCCATCGCCGGTGGGGCAGCGGCAGTTGCCGGTCTGACGCTGGGTATTATCGCGTTGACCAAATAACCTTCCGTCGGAGAGTCTCCCGGTTTAAAAGCCCAGCATCTGCTGGGCTTTTTGTTTGGGTAATCCGCCGCCAGTTGATTGAAGTCATGGCATTTATATTACCGGCCCACAGATGAGCAGTTCTTTGTCAGCGGATGTAAATTCCATTCCTGCGCCCGGTCCGGGTCGATATACTCCCGCTATCTCCCACTCTGGAACGATCTGATGTCGGCTTTGGCGTCCATCTCCTTATCCATGCACCGCCTGCGCTTTGCTAAAAAGCGGGCCTGCGCATGGTTATTGGTCGTCAGCTGGTTGTTGTTGAATACTCAACTGGCGTTGGCCAGCCACAACTGCAACCTGCAGTTCAGCGGTGAAGCGCCGATGGCTCAGCATATGATGCATATGCAAAACAGCGTGCCGTCGCAGCAGCAGATGCAAACCCAAGAGCCGCTGTGTGAGAAACACTGCGTTCCGGAGTCAGCCCAACAGGATCACAGCAACCTGACGTTGGCTGCGCTGCCCACCAGCAGCGAATTGGCCGTTATTACGCCTTTCCCGTCTCGCTCAGTCCCCTCCAATACCTGGCAAACGCCCCCGATAACAGGTCCGCCGGCAGAGATCGTTTTCTGCCGGTTCCGTGAATAGTTCTGACAACCGCTTTGCCGTCCCCGACGGTTTTCCGCGTTTGTTAACTATTTTATGGAGTACCCGTTATGCGTAATGTATTTGCTGCCGTAGTGATCGCCCTGTTTTTCTCCTTTAGCGCCAGCGCTGCCGATATGGCAATGCAGGATCCTGCCGCAAGAACTGCCGTTGAAATCCACAGCCAGGGCGTCGTCAAAAGCTGGGATGAGCGAAAGGTGTCTATCGCGCACCAGGCCATTCCTGCACTCAGTTGGCCGCCAATGACCATGAGCTTCCTGCTCCCTTCATCGCCTTCATTCGCCGTCTTGCCGGTGGGTACCGAGGTTGATTTCAGCTTCCTGCCGATCGACGGCGGTTATCAGCTGATCGCCATCGCCGCTGCTCGACCATAACGGAGGCGTTATGACCATTATCCTTTCTCACCCTTGGCGGGTGGGCTGGCTGCTGCTTGCCTGTTGGGCACCGGCCACCCTGGCGGCGGATCTGACGCTGCAACAGTCATTGACGGCGGCCGAAGGTTATTCGGCGGAGTTATCCGCTAATCGTCATCAGGTTGACGCCTTGCAGAACATGGCGGATTCGGCAATGCAGTTGCCCGATCCCAAGCTGAAGTTCGGCATTGAAAACGTGCCGGTGCAGGGCGGCAACGCTCAGCGTTTTACCCGCGAAGGCATGACCATGGGACGAATCGGCATCATGCAGGATTACGTCAGCAGCACCAAACGTCAGCGTAAAGCGGATACCCTGCGCGCCGAAGCCAGCCAGACGGATGCGGGCAGCGCCACCATTCGCGCTCGCCTTCAACAGCAAACCGCGCAGGCCTGGCTGGCGCTGGCGTTGAGCCGGCAAACCCTGCGGGATGCCTCAGCCCTGGTGACGGAGAGTGAACGCCAGATTGCCACTCAGCGTGCTGCGGTAGCCGGTGGGGGAACCCCAGCGAGTGGAGTGCTGGATGCCAGGCTGACGCTGCTAAGCATGCAGGATCGCATCAGCGAGGCGCAGCGTGATGTTGCTGTCGCGCAGGCGCGTCTGACGCAGTTGACCGGCCTGTCTGCGACGGATACCGCCGGGGCCATGCCGCGCTTTGAACGTTTACCGGCGGACAGCGAAGTATTGCGGCAGGCCATCAGTCAACACCCCGAGGTGTTGCAGGCCAGCCGTGAGGCGGACGTCGCCAAGGCGCGTTCGGCGCAATCAGAGGTGGCGGCGATACCGGACGTCGGCGTCGAGGTGTATTACGGCAAACGGGCCGACGAGTACGAGGATTTGGCCGGGGTGATGTTTACCGTCGATCTGCCGTTGTTCCGCTCGCAGCGGCAGGATAAGGACTATGCCGCTGATGTTTCCCGCAGCATGGAGGCCACCGATCGGCTCACGTTGTTGATCCGTGATCATCAGGCACAGCTCGATACGCTGTTGGCGCAATATCAGGCGGCTCAGGCGCAGTGGCAGCGCCAACAGGGGCAGGCTATTCCCCTGCAACAACAGCGGGTCACTTTGCTGTTAGCGCAGTACCGCAGCGGTAAAAGCGATTTGTCGGCGGTACTGGAAGCTCGGCGGGCGCTGCTCGACAGTCGCCTCAGCGCCGGCAAGGCTGCCAGGGAACTGGCACAGATTTGGGCCGCCATTCGCTATCTCACCCCTCAGGAATCAATGCAATGAAAATACAATTCAAGCTGGCGCTGTTAGCGGCGCTGATTGGCACTGGGCTGGCGGGATACTGGTTTGGCGCAGCGGGAGAAGCGCCTGCGCCGGCCGTCAAGAGTGAGCGGCAGGTGCTTTATTGGTACGACCCGATGATGCCGGGGCAGCGTTTTGACCAACCGGGTAAATCGCCCTTTATGGATATGCAACTGGTGCCGCGCTATGCCGATGAGGCTGAGCCGGAAGGGGGCGTGACCATCAGCGCCCGGCAACAGCAGAACCTGGGCGTTCGCACCGAAGCTGCACAATTGCGCCAACTGGAGCCACAACTGAACGCTTTCGGCAGCGTCGCCACCGATGAACGCGGGGTTCAGATTGTCGCCGCCCGCGCCAACGGACTGGTGGAAAAACTCTACGTGCGTGCCAGTCAGCAACAGGTGAAAAAGGGCGAAGCCCTGGCGCAGCTGTGGATCCCCGACTGGAGTGCGGCACAGCAGGAATATCTGGCAATACGCAAACTGGGCGATAGCGCTCTGACCGCCGCTGCACGCCAGCGGTTGCAGTTGCTGTTTATGCCCGAGGTGGTGATCCGGCAGGTGGAACGTTCAGGTAAACCCGAACCGCGGGTGCAGATAGCGGCACCGGAAAATGGTTTTGTGAATAAGCTGAGCGTGCTCGAGGGCGCTCAGGTGACGGCCGCGCAGGGGCTGTTTGAACTAGCCAGCCTCGATCCGGTGTGGATCGTTGCCGATTATCCACAGGCGCAGGCCGGATTGTTGAAAGTGGGCGATAAGGTGCAGGCCGCTTCCGCCAGCTGGCCTGGTGAACGATTTGAAGGCGAGGTGAGCGAACTGCTGGCCAATGTCGATCCGCTGACCCGAACCTTCAAAGCGCGCATCCTGTTGAAAAACCCTCAACAAAAGCTTCGACCGGGCATGTATCTGCAACTGACATTGTCGCACGGCAACCTCGGCCAGCCGGTGTTGGCGATACCGCAGGAGGCGCTGATCGACAGCGGCGATCGCAATAGGGTGTTGATCGCCGAAGGCAATGGGCACTTCACGCCGGTTGACGTGGTGGCCGGTCGTGTGCAGGACGGCTGGGTAGAAATCAAACGTGGGCTGAATGCTGGGCAAAGGGTAGTGACCTCCGGCCAATTCCTGATTGATTCCGAGGCCAGCATGCGCAGTGCCTTGCCACAAATGGCGGCGCAAAACGAGGTGAAACAATACCAGGCCGAGGGGGTGGTGGATGCCGTGAACGAGAGCACCATCACGCTGTCCCACGGCCCCGTGCCGGAGCTGCAGTGGCCGGCGATGACCATGGATTTTGCCCTGCCGCCAGGGGGAATACCTGCCGGTATCAAACCCGGTGATAGCGTAAAAATCCACTTTAGCGTTGATGAACAAGGTTCACATATCAGCCAAATCGTGCCGACAAGCGCTGAACACGGGGGCCACTTATGATTGCTTTCGTGATTCGCTGGTCGCTGCGCAACCGGCTCTTGGTGCTGCTGGCTTCGGTGCTGTTGGCCGGTTGGGGGATCTGGGCATTGCAGAAAGCGCCGCTGGATGCGCTGCCGGACCTGTCCGACGTACAGGTGATTGTCCGTGCCACCTATCCGGGCAAGGCACCGCAGGTGATTGAAGATCAGGTGACCTATCCGCTGACCACCACGTTGCTCTCGGTGCCGGGGGCCAAAACGGTACGGGGTTTTTCCATGTTTGGCGACGCCTACGTCTACGTGTTGTTTGAGGACGGCACCGATTTGTACTGGGCGCGTTCGCGGGTGCTGGAGGCGCTCAGCCAGGTGCAATCCTCACTGCCGCCGCAGGTGAAGGTGGCACTGGGGCCGGACGCCACCGGCGTCGGCTGGGTGTACGAGTATGCCCTGGTGGATAAAAGCGGCAAGCACAGCCTGGCCGACCTGCGCGCGCTGCAAGACTGGACGCTGAAGTTTGAACTGAAAACCGTCCCTAACGTGGCGGAAGTGGCCAGCGTGGGCGGCATGGTACGCCAATATCAGGTGGTGCTGGATCCACCCAGCCTGCGCGCGCTGAACATCACCCATCAACAGGTAGTCAGTGCCATTCAGGACGCCAACCAGGAAGGCGGCGGGGCGCTGCTGGAAATGGGGGAGGCGGAGTATATGGTTCGCACCTCGGGCTACCTGAAAAAACTCAGCGATTTTGCCAACGTGGTAATCACCGTGCGTGACGGTGTGCCGATCCTGCTGTCGCAAGTGGCAACACTGCGCGAAGGGCCGGAGATCCGCCGGGGCGTGGCGGAGCTGAACGGCGAGGGCGAAGTGGCGGGCGGCATCGTCGTGATGCGCTACGGCAAAAATGCCCTGGAAACCATCAACGCGCTGAAGGTCAAGCTGCAGGAGGTTCAGCAGACCCTGCCGCCGGGTGTGGAAATTGTGACCGTGTACGACCGTTCCCAACTGATCGAACATGCAATTGAAACCTTGTCCCACAAGCTCCTGGAGGAGTTTATCGTGGTGGCTTTGGTGTGCACGCTGTTCCTGTTCCATTTTCGTTCGGCGCTGGTGGCGATGATCACGCTGCCGCTCGGTATTCTTGGCGCCTTTGTGGTGATGCATTACCAGGGCGTAAACGCCAATATCATGTCGCTGGGGGGAATCGCCATCGCCATTGGCGCCATGGTGGATGCGGCCATCGTCATGATTGAGAACATGCATAAGGTGCTGGAGCAGTGGCGGCAACGCCATCCCGGACAGCAGCCGACGTCGACGGATTATTGGCGCATTTCAGAGCAGGCGGCGGTGGAGGTGGGGCCGGCGCTGTTTTGCAGTTTGCTGATTATCACGCTGTCCTTCATTCCGGTGTTCACCCTGCAGGCGCAGGAAGGCCGGATGTTCTCCCCGCTGGCCTACACCAAAACCTACGCCATGGCGGTGGCGGCCGGTCTGGGCATTACGCTGGTGCCGGTGCTGATGGGCTACTTTATCCGCGGCCGCATTCCCGACGAACATGCCAATCCGATCAACCGCTGGCTGATCCGCCTGTACCAGCCGGTGCTGGCGTCGGTGTTGGCACGGCCAAAAACCACGCTGGGGATTTCGTGCCTGCTGTTGCTGTTAACCGCCTATCCGCTTAGCCGGTTGGGCAGCGAATTTATGCCGCAGCTCGACGAAGGTGACCTGTTGTATATGCCTTCCTCGCTGCCGGGGATGTCTGCGCGCGAGGCCAGCAGGCTACTGCAACTGACCGACAGGTTGATCAAAACCGTGCCGGAGGTAGCGACGGTGTTCGGTAAGGCCGGCAGGGCGGAAAGTGCTACCGATCCCGCGCCGTTGACCATGCTGGAAACCACCATTCGTTTCAAACCGCGTGACCAGTGGCGACCAGGCATGACCATGGACAAGCTGGTGGCGGAACTGGATGCGATGGTCAAGGTGCCGGGTATTGCCAACGTCTGGGTTCCGCCGATCCGCAATCGGCTGGACATGTTGGCCACCGGAATCAAAAGTCCGGTGGGCATCAAGGTGAACGGCAATAACATGGCCGATATCGAACGGATTTCCGGGCAGATTGAGCAGGTGGTGAAGCAGGTGCCGGGCGTCACTTCGGCGCTGGCAGAACGCATCACCGGCGGCCGCTACGTGGATATCGATATCGACCGTCAGCGGGCTGCGCGCTACGGCGTTTCGGTGAAAGAGCTGCAATCCATGGTGGCGACGCTGGTGGGCGGCGAAAACATTGGCGAAACCGTCGAGGGCCGAGCGCGTTACCCGATCAATGTGCGTTATCCGCGTGAGGTGCGTGATTCGGTACAGCAGTTGCAGGCGTTACCGGTACTGACCGCCAGCGGCGGCCAGGTGCCGCTGTCGATGCTGGCGGATATTCGGGTTAGCGAAGGGCCGCCTATGCTGAAAAGTGAAAACGCGCGGCTCTCCAACTGGATTTATGTCGACCTGCGCGGGCGCGATCTCAAATCGGCGGTGGAAGAGATGCAGCAGGTCGTCGCGCAGCAGGTCAAGCTGCCGGCCGGGGTGTCGTTGAGCTGGTCCGGGCAGTTTGAATATCTTGAACGTGCCAGCGCTCAGTTGAAAATCGTACTGCCGGTAACATTGGCAATCATTTTCGTGCTGCTGTTTGTCACCTTCAGCAGCGTGCGTGATGCGTTGTTGATCATGGCGACGCTGCCGTTTGCGCTGATCGGCGGGGTGTGGCTGCTCTATCTGCTGAACTACAACCTGTCGGTGGCCGGGGCAGTTGGCTTTATCGCGCTGGCGGGTGTGGCGGCGGAATTCGGCGTGATAATGGTGCTGTACTTGAACCATGCGTTGGAAAAACATCGCCAGCCGGGACAGCCGCTCACGCAAAAACAGCTGATGGATGCCATCACCGAGGGGGCGGCATTGCGGGTGCGACCAAAAGTGATGACCGTTGCCACCATTATGGCCGGGCTATTGCCGATCATGTGGGGTAACGGTGCCGGTTCTGAGGTAATGCGGCGCATTGCGGCACCGATGATTGGCGGCATGCTCAGTGCACCGCTGTTGTCGATGTTGGTGGTTCCTGTGGTCTACCTGTTACTGCACCGAAAAGGATAAGCAAGCGGGGCGCAGTGCACTGCGCCCCGTCTTTACCGCACAGAAACTATTTCACCAGAAACGCCTTGAACTGCGGCGTCATTACGGCGCTGAACCCATCATCGGTTTTGCTGATCAGGTAAACCGCCAAGCCTTTTTCTTCCGCCAGTTTGAGCGCTTTTTCCGTCCCCAACACCATCAACCCGGTATCCCAGCCGTCGGCTTCCAGCGCGGTGGGCGCTATCACCGTAGCGGAGACCAGGCGATGAGTAATCGGCTTGCCGGTTGTGGGATCGATCACGTGCGAATAGCGCTGCCCGTCCTGTTCAAAATAGTTGCGGTAGCTGCCGGCGGTGCTGATGCCGTAACCCTGCAAATCAACCAGCGCCTGAACCGCATTTTCGCGGTCGGTCGGTTTTTGGATCGCCACGCGCCAGGGTTTGCCCTGCCCGTTAACGCCGCGCGAGGAAACCGCACCGCCGACCGACACCAGATAATGGGTGATACCATTACGGGCCATCAGCTGCACCAACTGATCGACGCCATAGCCTTCGCCCAACGTCGAGAGATCAACATACATCCCGGGCAAGTCCTTTTGCAGCCATTCGCCACGGCTGTCGCTGAGTAGCTTGAGGTGCTGCAGGCCAATATTTTTTTGTGCCGCCTCTATTTGCTGTTGGCTCGGTACCTTGACCACACGCTTGTCTGGGCCAAAGCCCCATAAATTCACCAGCGGACCCACGGTGATATTCATCGCGCCCTGAGTGTCGCGGCCAATGCGCTGAGCCATCAGGATAATATCCGCCATTCCGCGCGGGATCGGTTGTGGCTCGGTACTCTGGGTTTGATTAAAACGCGAAAGCACAGAATCATTGCGATAGGTGGAGATATCGTCATTGGCGCGTTCCAGCACGGCGTCAATCTGCTGTTGCAACTGCTGTTTATTGACCGCCACGTCACCGCTGACCTTGACGCTGTAGAAGGTGCCCATGGTTTTGCCTTCAATGTCGATCTGCGGGCGGGTATCCGGGTCATTACAGGCAGCCAGTAAGCCGATGGTCACACTCAGCAACAGCCCTTTGGCAAAAACGTTAGCCATGAAAACATCCTTTGGAACAGTGAAAGGCGCTACAAATAAAGTAAAGCGCGGCAAATGAAAAGCAGTTAACGGTAAAAGAGCATTTTGCTGGCGTTGCCGCCGTGCTTGGGCTAACGTCTGGTTCCTGATCCCTGGTTGTTTTTTTGAAGCGCTCAACATGAGTTCAAACGCCGTTTCCCGGCTGATTCAGCCGTTCCTGAAAGATCGTTTTTTGCATATTTTGCTGTTAGTCGGCGTACTGATGGCGGCCTTTAATCCGCAACAGCTGCCTGCGTTAAACAGTTTTATCGATTGGCGCACCATCATTACGCTGCTTGGATTGATGTTACTCACCAAGGGCGTCGAGGTCAGCGGTTATTTCGATTTTGTTGGCCGCAAAATCATCAATACGCTGCACAGCGAGCGGCGATTGGCGCTGTTTCTGGTGTTTTCCGCCGCGTTGCTGTCGTCGTTCCTGACCAACGACGTGGCGTTGTTTATCGTCATTCCGCTGACCATCACGCTGAAAAAACTGTCGTCGGTACCGATTGGCCGGTTGATTATCTTCCAGGCGCTGGCGGTCAATGCCGGTTCATTGCTGACGCCGATTGGCAACCCGCAAAACATTCTGCTGTGGAGCAAGTCTTCACTCTCTTTCCTGGGGTTCATTGGCCAAATGGCACCGTTTGGCGTGGTGATGCTGGTCAGTTTGCTGCTGCTGACCGGGTTCTGCTTCCCGGCGCGGGATATCGTTAAAGCGCCGCACACCGAAGGTTATCCGTATCAGCTACGCCAGTTGCTGGGCTGTGTGGCGCTGTACGTGATTTTTCTGCTGTGTCTGGATCTTGATCTGCCGCTGTATGGCCTGTTGGCGGTGTTCGTCGGTTTTTTGCTGCTGGCGCGTCGGGTATTGCTGCAGATCGACTGGAGCCTGATTTTCGTCTTTATCGCCATGTTCATCGACGTGGGGCTGTTTACCCGCTTGCAGGCGATCCAGCCTTGGTTCGCCGATATCGCTACGCTGGGTAACGGGGGCATTTACGCTTTGGGGATTGGCCTGTCGCAGGTGATCAGCAACGTGCCGGCGACCATTTTAATGCTCAACTACGTGCCTTCCAGCCAACTGCTGGCCTTTGCGGTCAACGCCGGTGGCTTTGGGCTGGCGATCGGTTCGCTGGCGAACCTGATTGCGCTGCGTATGGCGGACGAGCGCAAAATTTGGCTGAAATTTCATTACTATTCGTTGCCGTTACTGGTCTGGGCCGGCTTGCTTGGCTGGCTGTTGGCTTAAGCGCGGTATTTTCCTGCCATACCGCGCTTGTTAACTATGGCGTCTAACCGCGTGCCGCCAGCAAGCAGATGCTGCGAGTCACCTGATAGGATTTTACAAAGGCGCTGATCGGCAGAAACTCAAAGCGCGAATGGAAATTGTGCGCGCCGGTGAAGTAGTTCGGCGTCAGCAGCCCACGGCTGGAGAGTGCGGCGCCGTCGGTGCCGCCGCGCATCGGGATCACCTTGGGGGGAATGCCGTGGGCGGCCAGGGCACCGAAAATCAGCTCAATGGCTCGCTGGTCTTCCCCGATAGAGTTGCTGATATTGCTGTAGATATCCGTCACCTTGCAGCTGACCTTGGCGCGCGGGTAGTTTGCCGCCACCTGTTGCACCACTTCCTGAATGCGCTCTTTACGCGCATTGAACCCGGCCAGGTCAAAATCGCGGATCGACACTTTCAACGTAGCGAGGTTGGCATTGGCGGTCAGATCGTTGAACCAGAAGTAGCCTTCGCGCCCCTCGGTATGTTCCGGCGTGTCCTTGATGTCGAATTGGTTGATGATGTCGTTGGCGATGCGAATCGGGTTGATCAGCACGTTCTTCGCCGACATGGGGTGCGCGGTGACCCCTTCGATACGGATCTCCGCACCTGCGGCATTGAAGTTCTCATACACCACTTCCCCCAACTCGCAGCAGTCGATGGTATAGGCAAAATCCACCTCGAAACGCGTCAGATCCAGCGCTTTGGCGCCGCGCAGGCCAATTTCCTCATCCGGGACAAAGGCCACCACAATGTCGCCGTGGCGATCGGAGGCGCTCAGGTTGGCCAGCAGGGTCATGACCACCGTGACCGCCGCTTTGTTATCGGCGCCGAGCACGCTGGTGCCGTCGCTGAAAATAATTTCTTCATTCGGATAGGCCAGGATCTCCGGATGTTCGGCGGTGCGTAGCCAGATATCGTGTTCGGCATTCAGGCACAAATCCTGGCCGGTAAAGCGCAGGCGCTGCGGGTGAATATGGGCCGACAGGCCAACGTCAACGGTATCGATATGGGTGATAAAGCCGATACGCGGAGCGCCTGGCTGATTGCCGGGTTTGCGGGCGGTCACGGTAGCGTGATCGTCGATTTGCACGTCTTGCATGCCTAGCTGGCGCAGTTCGGCCGCCAGCAGCTTGGCCATATCATGTTGGCCCGGCGTGCTGGGCAAGGTGGTTGCGGCGGCGTCGCTCTGGCTGGTCACCGCCAGATAGCGGAAGAAACGTTCGGTGAGCTGTTCGGCAATGGCGCTGGTCATGCGGGTTCCTCTCGATAAGCGGTCTAACGGTTTTAAAGCTAAATCAGCCGGTTGTCCAATGGTGCAATGCTTTCGCTGCCGGAATGCGAGATGCCGCGCAGAATAAAAAAATAGCGGCACAACTAGGAAATAGTCTCGGGTAACTGCGGCAAAATCGTTGTTAGCTGTGGGGGAACGGGTGCCCCCAAATAATAGGATCGTTAAAGGAGAATACATGCGCTCACGTCATGCTTTACTTATCACTTTGTTATCCCTGGGAATATCGCATACGGCCTGGTCATCCACCGATGGTGGCCATGCCAACAGCAACGCCAATAGCCGTGAAGTGGCCAGTGCGCTTGGCGGTCTGAAAAACAAAACCTATAGCCTGGAGCAGGCACCGAAGATCCGCGTAGCCAGCTTCAATATCGCCGCCGGCAAGGTCAGCGACATGACCGCAATCGCCAAAGCGATCAAGGCGATGAATGTCGATGTGGTGGCGCTGCAGGAGGTGGACAAACTGACCGGCCGCAGCGGCAAGCTCGATCAGGCGGAGGAACTGGCCAAACTGACCGGTATGCACGTCGCGTTCGGCCGCGCGATTGATTTTGACGGCGGCGAATATGGGCTGGCGTTCCTATCGAAATACCCGCTGCATGACAGCAAAATTTACCCGTTGCCTTCCGGTCAGCGCGAACAGCGAATTGCATTCAGCGCCCAGACCGACGTGCCCGAGTTCCCGGCGCCGATTACCCTGATCAATACCCATCTGGACACCAAGGAAGATCCGGCGATGCGGCTGGATCAGGTGCGCGAACTGAATGACCGCACGATTGAAATGCGCGGTATCAAGCTGTTGTTCGGCGACATGAACGACGTACCGGGCAGCGTCACCTGGACTGAGCTGAGCCGCTATTGGAACGACATCATGCCCAAGCAGCAGGATGGCCGCAGCTGGCCGGCGGAAAACGCCGAAATCAAGGTCGATTATATCTTTAGCGGCAATGCCCAGCGCTGGCATCTGGACAGCCTGACGGTGCCGAACGCCAGCGGCGACTGGAACGGCATTCACTGGCCGGCAGTCAGCGATCACCTGCCGTTGGTGGCCGAGCTGCGGTTGACCGAGCAATAACCTGACTCGGGGCCGCCAAGCGCCCCGCAAGGTCAAGCAGGCGAGATCCGCGTCAACCGCTCGACGGCGGCGCGGATCTCGCCCGGTGTCAGGGCGGAAAAGCCCAGCAGCCAGCCGTCGCGCTGCAGGCTCGGGGTTTGGTACTGTGCCGTCAATCCGGGCGTGACTATGCCCAGGCGCTGCGCCTGCTGAGTCAGGGCGCTCTCCTGCCCGGGCGGCAGCCAAACGCTGAGCTGCAAGCCTCCCCCTGCCGGTTGCGGGGTGGCGAAATGCCCAAGCTTTTCCTGCACCTCCGCCAGTAACAGGTCACGTCGGCTGCGGTACAGCTGGCGCATATAGCGGATATGGGCGGCAAAGTGCCCCTGCTGGATAAATTCGGCGGTCACCGCCTGCATCAATTGGGCGCTGTGGCCGTCGTATACCGTGCGTGCGGTGGTAAAAGGCTCCACTAACGCCGGTGGCAACACCACATAAGCCAGCCGTAGGGAAGGAAACAGCGCCTTGGAAAAGGTGCCCAGATAAAGCACGTTGCCGTGCCGATCCAACCCCTGCATCGCCGGCATCGGCTGGCCGTCATAGTGAAACTCGCTGTCGTAATCATCTTCAATAATCCAGGCCCGCTGCCGTTGTGCCAGCGCCAGCAACTCGAGCCTGCGTGGCAGGCTGAGTGCTACGCCGGTGGGGTATTGATGCGAGGGCGTCAGGTAAATCAGTCGAGGTGCAGGCAGGTGTTCATCGGGCATCAGTCCGGCGTCGTCCACCTTGACCGGGACAAGTTCGGCTCCGACGCTGCTAAAGGCGTTTCTGGCACCGCGATAACCGGGGTCTTCCATCCACACCTTGTCACCGCTATCCAACAGCAGGGTGGCAATCAGCTGCAGGGCCTGCTGCGAACTGGTCAGCACCACGACCTGCTGCGCATCGCAGTTAACGCCGCGCGTCTGGCTGATATAGCCGGCAATGGCTTCGCGTAGCGGAAAGTAGCCCTGAGGATCGCCATAGCGCATCAGAGCTTCCCCACGCAGACGCAGTTGTTGAGCGGTGAGCTGTTTCCACAGTTTTAGTGGGAAAGCACGTAAATCAGGCGAACCGGCAGCGAAGGGCAGAGGCTGCAATGGATCGTGGCAGCCACCGGTTTGCGCGATCTGCGTGCCGCGTTGTGAAAGGCGGGGTTCGCCGCTGACTTTGGCGGCGGGTGGTGACTTGACGATGTTGATCGCCACGAAGGTGCCTTGACCAACGCGGCGCTGCAGATAGCCTTCGGCTTCCAACTGGGCATAGGCTGCTTCGGTGGTTACGCGCGAGACGCCCAAATCTTCAGCCAGGACCCGCGATGAGGGCAAGCGTTGCCCAGGGCCAAGAGCCCCATGATGAATAGCCCGGCGCAGCGTGCTGCAGACGCGTTCACGCAAGGTGCCACCGGCGTGTTCCGGTTGATGAAACAGAGTGGGCAGTGCGTTAGCCATAATGGGACTTATCCATGGGCGAAAATGGGTATCAAGCATAAGACCAAAATCAGGCAATATTGTCATCAGTCTTTCTCTACAGGAGTGAATTCCATGGCGGTATCTTCATTGGTTTTGGCTTTTCCACCGGGCAGCGCGGCCCAGAGCCTGGATTATCTGGCCGCAAAGTTGAGTTATTACGCGGATGCGTGGGACGTGGCGGAGGATCTGCGCAACGGGGTCAGTGAGATCCTGGTGATCGATACCCGTGCAGAGGCACTCTATGCGGCCGGGCATATTCCCGGCGCTATCAGTTTGCCGCACCGGTTGATGAACGAGGCGGGCACGGCGCATCTGGATCGCGACAAGGTCTACGTCACTTATTGCGATGGCATCGGCTGCAACGGTTCGACCAAAGGGGCTTACAAACTGGCTCAACAGGGGCTGCGGGTGAAAGAGCTGATTGGTGGATTGGACTTCTGGATACGTGATGGTCATCCCCTGGCCACCGGTGAACAGCCGGGCTCGCTGGTGGGAAGTGCCAGTGGAGAGGACTGTGGCTGCGCCTGACGTTGGCCGGAGTTACCGCGAAGTTAACATCAGCATTCGAGTCTGGCCCTGGACAGGGCATCCACAGGCCAGAAATCGTTTGGGAAGGGAAGGCGTTAAAACACCAGCGCCAATACCAGAGCTAGCACCAAAATGAACAGGATAAGCGTCACCGCCGGTTTGCTCAGCGCTTTTTGCAGCGGCTGGGGCAGGGCGGCAATCAGCGGATTGAGCAGCGGTTGCGGCTCGGTAGCGTTGCCGATGCTCGGCTGAGCATGACCGGCTTTTTCCAGACGACGTGCAAATAGCTGGTTGATGACGTCGCTCATCTGCGGGTGGGTCAAGGGGGCGCTGGCATTGCAGTTGAAGCGGGACTGGCAGTAGTCATTCAACTGCTGCTGCTCCTGCGCATCCGCCGGCTGTTTGAGCACGGCGAGCAGGTTGTTCAGCGTCGGCGCGGTTTGTGGACTCAGCGCGACCTTCACCTGCAAAAACTGGTTCAGCAGTTGGAAGTGGCGCGCCGGCAGCGGATCGTTGGTTTTAACCCCGGTCAGATCAAACAGCGTTTGCCAGATCTTGGCCGGCGACTCGCCGGTGGCGGCACTGAGCTTGGTGACCTGCTGTTGCAGGCTTTGATGCTCGGCAGGCAGCAGCGGGCGATCGCTGGTGGCAGTTTGCTGCGGGTGAGGGATCGTCAGGCTGCCGGTCTGTAACAGGTTCAGTACCTGCTGCAACTGCGAGTGGCTCAACTGGCTCAGTACCGTGTGGCCAAACTGCTGGCGAATGAAATCACTCACCGCCTGGCGGTTATTGCCCTGCGGCAACAGTTCGGTAAGCTGCTGCATCAGTTGGCGACTGGCATGGTTTTGCTGTACCTGCGTCAGACGGTTTTGCAGCAGTTGCTCGGCCGGCTGAAAATGACGCGCCAGCAGTTCACTGCTGTTGTCTGTCTGCAGATCGTGACGCAGCGTGACCCAAATCTCTGCGGATTTGGCCGGGCTTAGCGCCATGATTTTGACCACCAGCTTCTCCAGCGTCGTACGCTGCGCCGGGGAGAGCGGGCTATCGTCTGTGGGGGTGGTTTTGCCCGGGGTTGAAGGACGATCGCTGGCGATCGGGGTGCCCGGTCCACTCAAAGGTTGCATATCACCTGTCCTTCGCTGTGTATCCCCCAGTTTAGCTGGCGTTGCCGCGGTGTGGTCTGCGCAATCTCACTCGAAACACTTACCTGAGTAAGCTCATCGAGACTCGCTTGCTTGCCGCCTTGCCGCAACACCCATGACTTTGGGGAAAGAATAATCGTCGTACCCGGCGAAAAGCGCAGGTGTGCGCCTATGATACCCGTAAATGCCCGTCATCAATACCGTCGTAAGACATTTCTTTACAGGCAAAACATTGCTAAACGCGCCTGCGCCGCTAAGATAAGCGCAGACTTGGAATTGAGGGCGGCATGGTTAAACAGCAGCGGATTGCGAAATGGTTTTTATGCCTGGCTTGCCTGGTGGTGCTGACCTGCATGACTCAGCGCATGGCGAGCCTGCATGCGTTGCAGCAAGCGATGGGGATTCCTGCTGCCAGCGCTGCGCCATCCGCCGGCGACGATGCCGCCGAACTGCAACCTACCCCCTGTGAACTGAGCGCTAAATCCTTATTGGTCTCACCGCCGGTGATGTTTGAAACCGTGCTGCTCGGGCTTGGCCTGCTGCTGGCGCTGTTGGCGCCTACCGTGGCTGCGCGTTTGCGCATTCCTCCTCCCAGAGTGATTTCCCCTCCCACCCTCAGGGTGCATCTCCGATTATGCGTCTTCCGTGAATGAGTTAATCGCCCGTTTGTTTTGGTGATTGTCTTATTTATGGAGAAAAAACATGTTGAATATCATCAGGTCGACGTTTGTCTGCCTGTTAATGCTGTGGCTGCCCGCTTTGCAGGCGGCGGACAGCGGCTGGTTGCAAAGCCCGACCAACGATCATGCCAAGGTGCGACTCCGCGCTGACACCTCGCAGCCAGGAGAAACACGGCTGCTGTTGGCTATTGAGCTGCAAAAAGGCTGGAAAACCTACTGGCGTTCGCCGGGGGAAGGCGGCATTGCGCCGGCAATAACCTGGCAAGGCAATCCGCCTCCGGTGGCCTGGTATTGGCCGACGCCGCAGCGTTTTGAGGTGGCCGGCATTTCCACGCAGGGCTACCACGATCGGGTAGAGCTGCCGATGGTGATGAAAGGAACGGCACCGCGCCAGTTGGCGGGGACGCTGACGCTGTCCACCTGCAGCAACGTCTGTATTTTGACCGACTATCCGTTCAGTCTGGATCTTGCCGCGCCGTCTGACGCACAGTTTGACCATGACTTTGCCCAAGCGATGGGCCAGGTGCCGATCGCCGAGGGCCTGGTGGAGAGCATCAAGGCCGGTTATCTCAATGGCGAATTACAGATCAGCGCCGAGCGAGCCGCCGGTTGGCAACGGCCGGAGCTGTTCTTCGACACCTTGGAGGACGCAGACCTTGGCAAGCCACAGGTCAGTAGCGAAGGTTCACTGATGACGGCGCGGGTACCGGTCAGCGATGGCTGGGGTGACAGCGCCCCGGATCTGCGCGGTAAAACCCTGACGTTGGTAATCGGCGACGGCGGCATGGCACAGCAGGTGACGCTGCCGATTGGCGGGCCGCTGACGCTGCCGAGCGCCGCCAGTTTCTCGCTGTGGCAAGCGGTGCTAATGGCGTTGGCGGGGGCCTGATCCTCAACCTGATGCCCTGTGTGCTGCCGGTTCTGGGCATCAAACTGGGATCGATTTTGCAGGTGGAGCAGCGCGACCGACACAGCATTCGGCTGCAGTTCCTTGCGTCCTCGTTTGGCATTGTGGCGTCCTTTATGGCGCTGGCGTTGCTGATGACGCTGCTGCGCTTGAGCAATCAGGCGTTGGGCTGGGGTATTCAGTTCCAAAACCCGTGGTTTATCGGCTTTATGGTGTTGGTGACGTTCCTGTTCAGCGCCAACCTGTTTGGCCTGTTCCATTTGCAGCTGTCCTCCTCCCTTAATACCAAATTGGCGACCCATAACGGCCGTGGCCTGAGCGGGCATTTCTGGCAGGGCGCATTTGCCACCTTGCTGGCGACGCCCTGTTCGGCTCCCTTCCTGGGCACTGCCGTGGCCTTTGCACTGGCTGCGCCGCTGCCGGTGCTGTGGGGCATGTTTGTCGCCTTGGGTATCGGCATGAGCCTGCCCTGGCTGCTGATTGCCGCATGGCCTGCTTTAGCGCTGCGCCTGCCGCGTCCGGGGCGTTGGATGAACACTTTACGGTGGGCCATGGGGCTGCTGATGCTGGCTTCTTCACTGTGGCTGCTGAGCCTGATGGTCAATCATATTGGCACCTTGCCGACGCTGGCATTGGGCGGTATCGCACTGTTGGCCTTGTTGTTGGCGGTAGGCTGGCAACATGGGGTTCGTCTGGCGGCCAAGCTGGCGGCCGGCACGCTGGTGCTGGTCGGCGTGGTGTTATTGGCCGGTTCGCTGACCGCCGGGCTGTGGCGTCAGCCGCTGCACGACAATGTCACCTGGCAACCGCTAAGTGAACAGGCGATCGCCCAGGCACTCGCCCAGAACAAACGGGTGTTTGTCGACGTCACCGCAGACTGGTGCGTAACCTGTAAAGCCAACAAATTCAACGTGCTGTTGCGTGATGACGTGCAGAAAGCGCTGAGCGCCGACGACGTCGTCGCCCTGCGAGGAGACTGGAGCCGTCCTTCGGCCGAGATTAGCGCTTTCTTGCAAAAACGCGGCAGCGTTGCCGTGCCTTTTAACCAGATTTATGGCCCCGGCAGCCCTGACGGCGTGGTGTTATCCCCGCTGTTGACCCGCGATGCCGTCTTGCAAACCCTGTCCGCCGCCAAAGGAAATTCACAATGAAAAAATTACTGATGTTACTGATGCTGATGGTTACTCCGGTCTGGGCTGCGGCTCCTTTTACCCCGGAACAAGAAGTGCGGATTAAAGAGCTGATCCGCGAAACGCTGGTGTCGAACCCGGATATTCTGGCGCAGGCGGTGGATGCCTGGCAGCAACAGACCGCCGGTCAGCAAATCAGCCAGGCGATCAAGCAAAACGCCAAAACCCTATACGACGATCCGGCCAGCCCACGTTTGGGAGCGGCCAGCGCCAAACTGACGCTGGTGGCCTTTACCGATTACAACTGCCCATACTGCAAGCGTTTTGACCCGATGCTGGAAAAAATCGTCAAACAGTATCCTGATGTGGCGCTGGTGGTAAAACTGCTGCCGTTCAAAGGAGAGAGCTCCGTCAGTTCTGCACGCGTGGCGCTGACGACCTGGCAGCAACACCCGGACCAATTCTGGGCACTGCATCAGCGGCTGATGGCGAAAAAGGGCTTTCACGACACGGCCAGCATCGCTGCCGCACAGCAGAAAACCGGGGTGAAAGCCGTCGCACCAAGCGAACAGAGCATGACCACCTTGCGCACCAATATGGCATTGGCGGAGCAGCTTGGAGTGCAGGGGACGCCGGCCACCCTGATCGGCGATCAAATGCTGCCAGGCGCGGTGTCGTATGAGGATCTGGAGGCGGTAGTGAAACAACAGCTTGCGAAGGTTAACAATGGCTAAGCTGCGGCGTTGGGGCCGCGAACTGCTGATCCTGTTGCTGATTGTGCTGGCGGTTGCGTTCGGAATGGACTGGTTACGCGCGCCGCAGCCACCGGCGGCGTTCGATTCGCAACCGTTGACGACGTTGAACGGTGAACAAGTCTCGCTGGCGCAGCTCAGCCAGGACAAGCCGCTGCTGGTTTATTTCTGGGCCAGCTGGTGCGGGGTTTGCCGGTTTACCACGCCGTATGTTGCCAGACTGGTCGGCGAGGGCGGCAACGTATTGACCGTGGCGCTGCGTTCCGGCGACGATCGTCAGGTGGAACAGTGGCTGGCGGGCAAGCGTGTGACGTTGCCGGTGGTTAACGATCCCCGTGGCGAGCTGTCGGCGCAGTGGCAGATCGGCGTCACGCCCACCTTGGTGGTCATTTCCCAGGGCAAGGTGGTGCAAAGCACCACCGGCTGGACCAGCTATTGGGGAATGAAGCTGCGGCTATGGTGGGCCGGGCTCTGAACCGCGGCCTATTCTGAAGTGATGACCTCATTAATCGCCCGGCACAGTCGGGCGATACCTTCCTCTATCTGCGGCGGCGTATTGGCGGCGAAATTCAATCGCAGGCCATGTGCGCCTTGCTGTTCTTCGGCATAAAAGCACTCCCCTCGCGCAAAGGTTACGCCGTGTCGCCAGGCCAGCGGCATCAGTGCCTCGGTGCTGACGGCGGCAGGCAGCGTCAGCCAGATAAACAGTCCACCCTCCGGCGTTTCAAACTGACAGCCGGGCGGCAGTTGCTGCTGCAAGGCTGTCACCATTACGTCTCTATGCTGACGATATAAACGTCCGGTGCGCCGAAGTTGTTTTTCGTAGCGGCCGATGGTGACAAACGCGTCTAGCGCGCGTTGGATCAGACTCGAGCTGGTAAAACTGTCGACGTGTTTCAGACGAGCGACTCGCTGATAGTGTTCGCTGTCCGCCACCAGGTAACCGATACGCATGCTGGGCAGCAGCATTTTTGAAAAGGTACTGACGTAAATCACCGCCCCCGGCTGCGCCAGCGCTCGCAGCGACGGCAGCTGTTTGCCGTTGTAGCGCAGATCGCCGACAAAATCGTCTTCCAATATCACTACACCGGCCTGTTGGGCCAGTGCCAGCAGGCGTCGACGGCGCGCTTCACTCATGCAGCGGCCGGTGGGGTTATGAAAATTGGGAATAGTGTAAATCAACTTCGGTTGGTGTTTTTCGATCAGTGCGGGCAGCTGTTCAACCAGCATGCCGTGCCGGTCGCTGGCGACGGTGACGATATTGATGCGGTGCTGGCGCAGCAGCCCCAGCGCTTCGGCGTAGGTCGGTTGTTCGACAATCACCGTGTCGCCCGGCTCCAGCAGGCTTTGCACTATCAGGCTGATGGCGTGTTGCGAACCGTTGGTGATCAGCAGTTGCTCTGCATGGGTCGGAATACCCTGAGCGGTGAGGATCCGCCCCAGGGTATCGCGCAGCGGATAATAGCCGCAGTATTCGCCATAGCTAAAGGCTTCTTCCGCATGGCGGCTGAGTACCGACAGCAGTATCTTGCGGAACTCCTCTTGGGGGAAGACTTTCGGGCTGCCGACGCCGGCGGCAAAGTTGATGATGTTGTCCGGCAACGGCGTATCGGGGTAGCCATCCAGCCGGGAGGTCAGGGTAGTAAAACGTTCTGCTGGGAAAGTGCTATCGCTTGCTGGGCGTGGCAGCGCGAGCTGGGGCAGTGGGTGCGAAACATAGGCACCGCTGCCGCGCCGTTGACGCAAAAAACCTTTGGCCGCCAGTTCGGCATAGGCGTTGTCCACCGTCAACCGGCTGACCGCTAATTTGGCGGCGAGCGTACGCGTGGAGGGCAACTTATCGCCATCGACAAATACGCCGCTGAGGATTGCCCGCCGCAGCGCTTCCTCAATTTGCAGATACAAAGGAATGCTCTGCTGACGGTCTAAGGGAATATGCATGCGTAATTGGCTCGGTTATCGATGGCGATTTTAACTATACCCCATAGTTACAGGGCTTCAAGCGGTTAAAAGTGGCCTGTATGACATCGGGGAAAAGTGGCTCTGGCGGTAAAACTGCGCGGCGCTAGAATCTCGCCTGAGTTCACTATCGCCGTTTTTTGAGGGTGTCATGTCATTACCATCGGGTATCTCAGCCAGGCCGGTTTTCCCGGGGGCGCGCATTTTACAGGGCAGCAGTCAGGGGTATGTGATTGCTATCATCAGCGCCATGTTGCTGGCCTTTACCGCCATTATTATCCGCGTGCTGACGGAGTATTATCACCTGCCGACCTTTGTGCTGGCTTTTTGGCGTGCGGCGCTGGTTGCTCTGGTGCTGTTGCCGGTACTGCTGCTGTTCAAACCCGAATGGGCGCGTTTACAGCGCTCGCAGGTCCTCTTTTATGCCTGCTATGGTCTGCTGTTGGCAGTGTTCAACAGTCTGTGGACGCTGTCGGTGGCGCTGAACGGTGCGTCGGTGGCGACCATCCTGACCTACTGCTCGGTCGGTTTTACCGTGTTTCTCGGTTGGATGATGTACAGCGAACGCCTTAGCCTGCGCCAGTTGGTGGTGATTGTGGTCAGCCTGGGCGGCTGTTTTCTGGTCAGCAACGGCGACAGCATGGGCAACAGCCATTTTAACCTGTTGGGGCTGGTGGTGGGCATGCTGTCCGGCATCGGATACACCCTCTATACGCTGGGCGGGCGGGTCGCGACCGAACGGCGTTACCCGGTGTGGAACACCATCCTGTACGTGTTCGGCTTTTCGGCGGTCTATCAGTGGTTGTTCAATGCCGCGCTGACCTTTTACCCGCTGGAAGCGTTCCACGGCATGACGGGATCATTGTGGTTCCTGTCCCAAGGCGTTCAGGGTATCGAGTGGGGGGGCTGGTGGTTGCTGCTGACCCTGGCTGCCGGCCCAACGCTGTTGGGTTTCGGCCTGTACAACATCAGTTTGAAAACCTTGCCGCTGGCGGTGGCAAACCTGATTTTGTCGCTGGAACTGGTGTTCACGGCAGCGATCGCTTACTTCCTGCTGGGGGAAAGTATGAATCAGTTACAGCTGCTGGGCAGTGCGTTGGTGATGGGCGGGGTGCTGATGCTGAAGAGCAAGACGGCTGCGACGTGATTTGTTAACATTAGGGCCGGATGTGGAGGCAACAATGACCAATAACCCAAGATTAAAACGGGCGTTAATCGCTTAAAGCGGCAGTGTTTTACGACCAAAAAACACTGCCACAGACATTTGGCTGTGGCTCTTGCAATGAATATAGAGAAAGCGCCATGACTGAAAAACACTGGTCAAAAACAGAACTGTTACACCAAACGGTGACCAACCCCAATATTATCGTCAAAGGGACTCACAGCTATTACAGCGATTACCTGGATGACGGCTTTGAGCGCTCCGTGGTGCGTTATTTGCACGGCGACGAGGTCAGCCAACAGTGGCAGCCGCTAGGGACGATAGACCAATTGCTGATCGGCGATTATGTCTGCATTGCCGCCGAGGCTGTGATCCTGATGGGGGGCAACCATACCCATCGTGCCGATTGGTTCTGCCTGTATCCGATGATGGAAAGCATTCTGGCTTCCTATCAGCCGAAGGGCGATACCCGGTTGGGGGACGGCTGCTGGATAGGCATGCGGGCGATGCTGATGCCGGGCGTGACGATTGGGGAAGGAGCGATAGTCGCCGCCGGTAGCGTTGTGACGAAGGATGTTGAGCCTTACACCTTGGTGGGGGGCAATCCGGCGCGACCAATAAGACTGCGCTTTGCTCCGCAGATCGTAGCCAGGTTACTCGCTTTGCGCATTTATGATCTGTCGGCTGAGGATTTTTCTCAGGTGCAGCCTTTGCTGGCCAATGACGATATTGCGGCCCTTGAACGGGCGATAAGCGAAATTAAACGTTAAATGAAAAGGGCGGAGTTGATACTCCGCCCTTTTACTTATTCGGCCTTGGCCGCTTCCGCCGTCAGGCGGCGTTTGCGTATTCTGCGCAACAGTAGCGGCAGCACCAACACGGATACCGCCAGCACCAGCAGCGTTTGCGCGATGCCACTACCCCACAGGATGCTGAACTCACCGTTGCTGATCGACAGCGCGCGGCGCAGGTTTTGCTCCAGCATTTCTCCCAGAACGAAGCCCAGGATCAGCGGTGACATCGGGAAGTGCATCTTCCTCAGTATGTAACCAAACACCCCCAGCCCAACCATCAATAGCAGGTCAAAGGTGGTACTGTGCACCGCGTAAACGCCGACCGCCGACACCGCGGCAATCGCCGGTACCAGGAACCACAAAGGGATGGTCAGCATGCGGGTAAACAGGCCCACCAACGGCAGGTTCATGATCAGCAGGATCACGTTGGCAATCAGCAGCGCGGCAATCAGCCCCCAGACAATATCCGGCTGTTCGGTGAACATTGCCGGACCTGGCGTGATGTTGTACAGCGTCAGCGCCCCCATCATTACCGCTGTGGTGCCGGAACCCGGTACGCCCAGCGTCAGCATCGGAATGAACGAACCGCAGGCCGAGGCGTTATTGGCCGCTTCGGGCGCAGCAACGCCGCGGATATCCCCTTTGCCGAAGGTTTCGCTGTTGCCGCTGATCTTCTTTTCGGTCATGTAGGTGAGGGCGCTGGCGATGGTGGCCCCGGCACCCGGCAGAATGCCGACGAAGAAACCGATCACCGAAGAACGCAGCGTGGGGCCCACGCACTCGGCGGCCTCTTTACGGTTAAACAGCAGGCGGCCGGTCTTACGCACCAGTTTTTGCCCAGCGCTGGTGCTTTCGAGCATCAGCAAGATTTCACTGACCGAGAACAGGCCAATCACCACCACGATAAATTGCACGCCATCGGAGAGGTGGACGCTGTCGAAGGTGAAACGATAAACGCCGGTGTTGGCGTCCACCCCGACCGTAGCCAGCCCCAGACCAATCAGCGCCGCCAGCAGAGATTTCAACGGGTTTTGGCTCATCATGCTGCCCAGGCAGGCGATAGCGAACACCATCAGGGCGAAATATTCTGCCGGACCAAATGCCAGTGACCAACGGGCCAGCAGCGGGGCAAACAGAATGATCCCGCCGATGGCAATCATCGAACCGACAAAGGAGCTGACCGCCGAAATCGACAGCGCGACGCCGGCACGGCCTTGTTGTGCCATGGGGTAACCGTCCAGTGCGGTCATGATCGCAGCAGCGTCTCCCGGTACGTTGAGCAATATCGAGGAGATGCGGCCGCCGTACTCGCAGCCGATATACACCGTCGCCAGCAGGATCAGTGCCGACTCGGCTGGTAATTTGAGGGCAAACGCCAGCGGCAGCAGGATCGCCACGCCGTTGATCGGCCCCAGACCCGGTAGCAGGCCGACAATGGTGCCGACGAAGCAGCCGATCAGGGCGATAATCAGGTTCTGGGGCACCAGCGCCACCTCGAACCCTTGAGACAAATACATCCAGGTTTCCATCATCGCCCCCGTTAGCTCAGCCAAACGCCGAGTGGCAGTGTCACATCAAGTAAGCGGTCAAAGGCGTAATAGAGCGCAACGCCCATGATCGCGCCAGACACCAACGCCGCTATCAGGCTGGCCTGGAACAGCAGGCCAATGCTGAAGGTCAGCAGCGCGGTTGCCAGCGGAAAGCCCAGCCACTCGAAGCCCCAGGCGTACAGCACCAGCGTGATCACCAGCACCAGCAGACGTTGCATCACCTTGTTATGCGGCCATTCAACGGCTTGAGGTTTGTTCAACAGCAGCAGTGCCGCACACAGCGCCATCAGGCTGAGGATAGCCAGTGGGAAGGGCCGCGGACCCAGTGGTTCATAGCTGTATTCACTCTGGATACCCCAGCCGATAAACAGGCCGCCGATGCACAGCAGCAGCCAGAACCCGGCAAAAATGCGATCGCTCATGGTATGCCCCCGGTTATTTTGCCAGGCCGAAAACTTTGGCCTGTTCGCGGTACTGATTGACCTGGTTTTTCACGTAGGCGTCCAATTCTTTGCCGGTCAGGTCGAATTCAAACAGGCCGCGCAGATCGCGCTGTTGCTTGAATTCCTCGGTCGCCATCATTTTCTTGAAGGTATCGAGCCACCACTGGTACTCCTCTTCCGTGACCTTCGGGCCAACGTAGAAGCCGCGAATGATCGGCCAGACCAGATTGAACCCTTGCTCTTTGGCGGTCGGAACATCGGCTAACTGACCCGGCAGGCGCTGTTCGGAATACACCGCCAGCACGCGAATTTTGTCGCCCTGCAGGTAAGGCACCATTTCGCTCAGATCGCCGGAAACTGCCTGGATGTGGTTGCCGAGCAGAGCGGTAACAGGCTCGCCGCCGCCTTCGAACGCCACGTAACGCATCTTGTGGGGATCGACGCCGACTTCACGCGCCAGCAGGGCGGTTTTCATCCAGTCCTGGCTACCGATCGAAGCGCCTGCGCCGAACACCACGCTGTTGGGATCTTTTTGGAAGGCGTTCATCAGGTCTTTCAGGGTTTTGTACGGTGAGTCGGCACGCACGGCGATCATGCCGTAGTCGGTGCCGACAGCGGCCAACCATTTGACGTCATCGACGTTGTAACGGCCGAATTTTCCCTGTGACAGATTCAGCAGCGAGCCGCCGGAGAAGGCGACTACCGTGCCGAATTCCGCCGGGCGCTGAGCCACGATGGCGTTGTAAGCCACCGCACCTACGCCGCCGGGCATATAGGTCACGCGCATCGGTTTGTCGATGGCTTTAGTTTCTTGCAACGAGACCTGGATCAGCTTGCAGGTCAGGTCAAATCCCCCGCCAGGCTTGGCAGGAGCGATACATTCGGTGCGTTTCGGCGCTTCCAGGGCAAAAGCCTGATGGGTGGCCAGCAGCAGAGCGGTAGCGGTCAGTGTGCGGGTGATTATTTTTTTCATTGCTTTCCCCAAGGTATTTTTTCAGTCGGTGTGGATCCCCGCCGATACGGGTTGCTGGATTGTTAAATCAACAACCTTTCATTTACCTTTCAACCGAGGGAAAAGTTTCCGGGATGTGATACGTGTCTCCTGTTAGCGAGAATTACACGACTGACCATCGTCCTGATTGCCCGCCGGCTAACACATACGACAGGGGAATAACAGCCCGTAAAACCTGCTGAAAGCCTGCGTAATGTCAGTTTTGGTCGTTCTTTCTTGCGATAAAATGCCGAAAAATAAAATGTATGAAGGTGCGGTATTATGTTTTCATTAGGGAAGTTATTCGGCAGCAAGGACAGCAATAAAGTAAGTGCCATCAAGATGTTGCCCGCGGCTTATGCCGAGACTGTTGGGGAAGAAGGCCATTGCCGACTGAAGCGCCTGCGTGCAGATATCGGCGTTTTTGAACTGCATTTTTCGAATGACAAAGGTGAAAAATACGCTTGTCACATGACGGCCTGTATCACCGGTATTGATCTGGTCTTCGCCGCCAACAACCGCTCGGTGCTGGTGTCTCCGCCGTTTACCCCCGCCAAGTTGAAACCGGTACTGGATATCGCCCTGGCCGACTGCGAAATCGCAATGTAGTGGCTGGCTAACCGAATTAGCCCTGTTGCCAACGGCTCAGGGTTTATTCCGTGTCGCAATTGTGTTCCAGCTCCCAAAACTGAATGGGGGCAACCCTTCTATCACTGCGTCTTCCGTGCCATCCTGCTGTTATAAAGATGTTAATTGACAATAAGTCGGATGCTGGCGTCATCGCTCAGTATTCGGCCTGCGGGCATAGAAAAATCAATGGAATGGAAACATGCGTCTGTTATTGGTTGAGGATCATCCCGAGTTATCCCATTGGCTGCAAAAGGCGTTAACCGGCGTCGGTTTTGCCGTCGACGTCGCGCCGGACGGGCTGGCGGCCGATCATTTGTTGTTAAACGAATCCTATGCGCTGGTGGTGCTGGACGTAGCGTTACCGCGGCTGAACGGGCTGGATCTGCTGGCCCGTCTGCGCAAGCGAGGGCAGGATTTACCGGTGCTGTTGCTGACGGCCAGAACCGACGTCGCCGATCGGGTTAAAGGGTTGAACCTGGGGGCCGACGATTATCTCACCAAGCCTTTCGAACTGGATGAGTTGGAGGCGCGCATTCGGGCGTTGCTGCGCCGCAGCGTCGGCGTGACCCAGCAGGCGCTGCAATACGGTGCGCTGACCTATCACGATGAAGGCTATTTTCAGCTGGACGACAAACCTCTGCAATTGACGCCGCGTGAACTGGCGGTGCTGACCGCGTTGATCCACCGCCGTGGTCGGCCGGTGGCCAAACAGCAGTTGTTTGAACAGGTGTTTACTTTGGCCGACGAGGCCAATCCGGAAAGCATCGAACTCTATGTCCACCGGCTGCGAAAAAAACTGCAGGGCAGCAACGTGGCGATTATCACTCTGCGCGGTCTGGGCTACAGCCTGGAGCTTTGCAATGAGGTGGTTTAACGCGCCGCAATCGCTGTTTTATCAACTGCTGTTGTTTTTTGGCCTGCCGCTGCTGGTGTTAGGCGGCATCTCGATTTATACCCACTACTTCAGCGCGATGAATGCCGCTACGCTGGCTTACGATCGTACGTTGCTGGCGTCAGCACGCACCGTGGCGGAACGGTTGGTGGTGCGAAATGGCCGGCTTGAGGCGGATGTGCCCTACGTGGTGCTCGACAGTTTTGAGCGCAACATGAACGATCAGCTTTACTACGAAGTGATCTCCCCGCAGGGCGTAAGTATCTCCGGCTATGACGATCTGCCGACGATGCCGCCGCATATTTTACGCTCAAGCCTGTACCCGGCGCTGGTGCATTTCTATGACGCCGAATATCGCGGTCGCCCGATCCGCGTCGCAGCCCTGTACCAGCCGGTAAACGAATCCGGAGTGATGGGCATGGCCACCATTCTGGTGGCGGAAACCCTGGAGTCGCGTCGCTATCTGGCACGGCAGATGATGCTTTCCGCTTTGCTCAGCCAGGGAACCGTGGTGGTACTGACCATGATCCTGGCCTTTGCGTTGCTCAAGCGGGTGCTTAAGCCGATGCGCAAGCTTTCCGGCATTATGCTGCGGCGTGACCCGGGTGAACTGACGCCATTGCCGATGGTGTTGCCCTGGTCGGAAATGCAGCCGCTGTTGCTGGCATTCAACCGCTATATTGAACGGCTGCGGGTGATGGTCGCACGACAGGAACGTTTTAGCGCCGACGCTTCACATCAGCTGCGCACGCCGTTAACCGTATTGAAAACCCAGGTGGGGGTGGCGCTGGCCAGCGATAAGCCGGAGCAGTGGCGGGAAAGCTTGCTGGCCATGAGCGCAACGCTGGATAACACCGTGGCGCTGACCGATCGCTTGCTCTATCTCTCACGGCTCAAAGCTCATGAGCATCACGCCGATCGCCAACTGCAGCCGGTAAACCTGGCGCAGGTGCTGCGCGATGCCTGTTTTTCACGTTTACCCCAGGCCCGCAGCAAGCGCATCGATTTGGGGTACGAGGGAGAATCGGTTTGTTGGGTCGGCGGAGAAACGCTGTTGCTAACCGAACTGTGCGCCAACTTGCTGGATAACGCACTGAAATATACGCCGCATCAGGGCACGGTCACCGCACGGTTAACCCTGGACAAGCAGGCCGGGGAGGGAATATTGGAAATTGAAGACAGCGGCCCGGGCATTGCCCAACAGGATACCGCGCAGGCGCTGCAGCCGTTTCATCGGTTGGATAACGTGGGTGATCAACCCGGTGCCGGGTTAGGGCTGGCGCTGGTCAGCGATATCACCCGTTATCACGGCACCCGCCCGGAGCTGTTGACCTCGGCCACGCTGGGTGGCCTGCTGGTGCGGGTGCGTTTTCAATTATTATCTTAGCTCTGACACTCCGCGGCTTGTTTGGCCTTGCGCCCCAGCGGTGTGCGCAGACGCTGCGACAGGATCACGCCCAGCAGGGTAATGCCGCCGCCGATCAGATGGTAGCTGTGCAGATGTTCATGCAGGAACAGCACCGCAATGATGGCGGTAAATACCGGTGCCAGGTTCATAAAGATCGACGCGGTATTGGCCCCCAGACGCATAACGCCGTGGATCCACAGATAAGGTGCGACAATCGAGGCCGGAATGCCGGCAAACAGCACCAGCGGGATGTTTTGGCTGGTCAGAGACACGTCTTGTGCCATCAGGAAGTTCGGCAGTAACAGCACCACGCCGAACAGGATCTGCACATACAACGACTGCCAGTTCGGCAGGGCAATCGCCCAACGTTTGGTCAGCACGCCGTACAGCGCATAAGAGGCGGTGGCGGCGAACATCATCAATTCCCCCTTGCCGATGCCGTGCTGCAGCAACTCACCCGGGTTACCGGCACTCACCAGCCAGATCAAGCCGCCCAAAGACAACAGGCTGCCGATGGCAATACCTACCGTGGGAGCGACGCGCAACAGCACGATGCTGATCAGAATGGTCAGTAATGGGATCAGCGAGACAATAATGCCCATAAACAGCGCGCTGACGCTGTGCGCCGCGTAATAGGCCAGACTCTGATACAACACCATGCCCAGCATGCCGAGGACCAGCAATTTCCACCAGTTGGCGCGTATCGCCGACCAGTGGCGGATCACGCCGGGCAGTACGAACGGCGTAAGGGTGATCAGCGCCAGCAACCAGCGGTAGAAGGAGATCGCGGCCGGATCGATAGCGGTGGCCGAGAGTTTGCTGACCACGGCGTTGATTGACCAAATCAGAACCGCCAGCAAAGGGAAGAGCATATTCATGATAATTATTCTCATTAACGACTAACATGCTGGCTAGTTTACTCGTGTCCGGTTTATTATATATAGCGATATTCAGACAAATTTTCTGCCAAACAAGACAAGTAACGGGGCGAAACCATGCCAGAAATCCGCCATTTCCCAGAAGCCTTGATCCCGGCGCCGCGGCCGGTGCAGTTCCGCTGCGAAGAGTTCAATGCGCGTACCGAGTTCCAGCCACATCGCCACAGCTGGGGACAGTTGATGTGGGTAAAAGCTGGCGTCATGGTGCTGCGTATCGGCGGCCAGCGCTTTTTGGCGCCGCCAGAGTTTGTGTTGTGGGCGCCGGCGGAGATTGAACACTCCTGCTATAACCAGCGCTTGGCGCAGTGTCGCATGGTGGATATTGCGCTGCCGCTGTGCGCCGGTTTGCCGAAAGAACCTTGTCTGGTCAGCGTGACCCCGATTTTCCGCGCCATTGCCGAAGATTTTTACGCTCGCAAACAATACATCCCGCAAAGCAAACAGGATTTACGCCTGTGCCGCGCGTTGATCGACCAACTGCATGTATCACCGGTGCAGCAAACTTATCTGCCGACCTCCGAAGACAAATTTTTGGCACCGGTGTTGGAAGCCCTGGAGCACTGTCCGTCGGACAATACCTCGCTCGCCATCTGGGCCACTCGGGTCTACACCACTGAACGCACGCTGTCGCGCCGCTGCCAGCAGGACTTGGGGATGTCGTTTAGCGAATGGCGTCAGCGCCTGCGTTTTTTGCATGCCGTTTCGCTGTTGGAGCAGGGTAAAACCGTACAAGAGGTTGCGCTGGAAGTGGGCTATAGCTCTGCGTCGGCGTTTATCGTCATGTTTCAGCAAATCGCCGGCACCACCCCCGAGCGCTTTCGCCGGGCATGATTCAGTGGCACACTATTTCCCAGATAACGCTTCATACTTGACGCCGCCTCTGTGTTGGCTGCGAGCACTCACCCCAGTCACTTATTTGAGTAAGCTTCTGGGGACTCCTGCTCTTACCGCCTTGATGCCGCGCCAATTATTTTGGGTATAAATAGCCGTAAACCGTCGGAGCAACAAGTGAAAATCCTGGTTGATGAAAATATGCCGTACGCGACTGAATTGTTCAGTCGCTTGGGGAACGTACAGGCCGTGCCTGGCCGCCCAATTCCGAGTGATGCGTTGGCGGATGCCGATGCGTTGATGGTGCGCTCGGTGACCAAAGTGAATGAAGCGCTGCTGGCCGGCACCCGCATTGGTTTTGTCGGCACCGCGACAGCCGGCACCGATCACGTAGACGACGCCTGGCTGCAACAGCAGGGCATAGGTTTTTCTGCGGCACCGGGGTGTAACGCCATTGCCGTGGTGGAATATGTCTTCTCCGCGCTGATGTTGCTGGCTGAGCGTGACGGTTTTCACCTGCGCGATAAAACCGTCGGCATTATCGGCGTCGGCAACGTAGGTTCACGGCTGGATGCCCGTTTGAAAGCGCTGGGCGTACGTACCTTACTGTGCGATCCGCCGCGGGCCGATCGTGGTGACAGCGGCGAGTTCTGGCCATTGGAGAAGCTGGTGGCGGAAGCTGACGTGCTGACCTTCCATACGCCGCTCAATAAATCCGGCCCTTATCATTCACTGCATTTGGCTGACGCCGAACTGCTGGCGGCACTGCCGGACAATCGCATTCTGATCAACGCTTGCCGCGGCCCGGTAGTCGACAACGCGGCGCTGTTGCAGGCGCTGGAAAAAGGCAAAAAGCTGAGCACGGTGCTGGACGTGTGGGAACCGGAGCCGGAGCTGTGTCTGCCGCTGCTGGCGCGGGTCGATATCGGTACCGCGCATATCGCCGGCTACACGCTGGAGGGCAAGGCGCGCGGCACGACGCAGGTCTTCGAGGCTTTCAGCCGCCACCTGGGACAGCCGCAGCAGATCGAACTGGCCTCATTGTTGCCGGTGCCCGAGTTCAGTCAGATCCAGCTCAATGGGCCACTGGACGAAGGCAAATTAAAACGATTGATGCACTTGGTGTATGATGTGCGCCGCGACGACGCGCCGCTGCGTAAAGTGGCCGGGCAACCGGGCGAGTTTGATCGTCTGCGCAAACATTATCAGGAGCGCCGTGAATGGTCTTCATTACGCGTCCAGTGTGATGATAGCGCCAGTGCGGAGCTGCTGCACAAGCTGGGCTTTTCGATCGCGTAAGGCTTTCTTAAGCCACAGTGACTAATTTTGTTATCAGGGCGGCGAATCAGTCGCCCATCTGCATTTGAAAAATACTCTGGAGAAACCCAATGTCTGACGGCTGGAATATCGCTCTGCTTGGCGCCACTGGCGCGGTAGGTGAAGCGTTGCTGGAATTGTTACAGGAACGCCAGTTCCCGGTGGGCGAACTCTATCCTTTGGCCAGCGAACGCAGTGCCGGTGCCACGGTGCGCTTCAATGGCAAATCGGTTCTGGTGCAAAAAACGGAAGAATTCGACTGGTCACAGGCCCAATTGGCGTTCTTCGTCGCCGGTAGCGAAGCCTCGGCCCGCTATGCGGAAGAAGCCGGCAATATGGGCTGCCTGGTGATCGACACCAGTGGCCTGTTTGCGCTGGAGCCGGACGTTCCGCTGGTGGTACCGGGGGTTAACCCGCAGGTGCTGGCGGATTACCGTAATCGTAATATCGTCGCCGTGGCCGACAGCATGGTCAGCCAACTGCTGACGGCCATCAAACCTTTGACCGAACAGGCCGGGCTTTCCCGTCTGCACGTCACCACCCTGATGTCGGTCTCTGCCCGCGGAAAAGTGGCGGTAGACGATTTGGCCGGTCAGAGTGCGCGCCTGCTGAACGGCATTCCGGCCGAGCCGGGCGTGTTTGCCAAGCAGCTGGCGTTCAACCTGCTGCCGTTGATGACCGACGAGCAGGGCAGCGTGCGCGAGGAACGGTTGATCGTCGACCAGGTGCGTAAAGTGCTGCAGGACGAAGGGCTGCCGATCTCGGTGAGCTGCGTGCAGTCGCCGGTGTTTTACGGCCATGCGCAGGTGGTGCATCTGGAAGCGCTGCGCCCAATTTCTGCGGAAGAAGCGCGCAGCGAGCTGGAGCAGGTAGACGATATCCAACTGAGCGAAGAAGACGACTATCCGACTCAGGTCACGGAAGCTTCCGGCAGCGATGCGCTGAGCCTGGGCTGCTTGCGCAATGACTACGGCATTCCTGAAATTCTGCAGTTCTGGTCGGTCGCCGACAACGTACGCTTCGGTGGCGCGCTGATGGCTATCGAAACCGCAGAGCGTCTGGTGCAGGAGCAGATGTACTGATGTCAGAGGTTGTTTTGCCCACCCAGCCGACACTGAAAATCGCGCTGGGGATTGAATATGACGGCAGCCGTTATTATGGCTGGCAGCGTCAGCAGGAAGTGGCCAGCGTGCAGGCCTGTCTGGAACAGGCCTTGAGCAAGGTGGCCAACGCGCCGATCAACGTGCTGTGCGCCGGACGTACCGACGCCGGGGTGCACGCTACCGGTCAGGTGGTGCATTTTGAAACCACCGCGCAGCGCAAGGACGCCGCCTGGACGATGGGGGTCAACACCCATCTGCCGCCGGATATCGCTGTGCGCTGGGTAACCGGCGTGCCTGAAGATTTCCATGCGCGTTTCAGCGCCACCGCGCGCCGTTACCGCTACATTATTTATAATCACCGCTACCGCCCAGCGGTATTGCAGCAGGGGATGACCCATTTTTATCACCCGCTGGATGCCGACCGGATGGAAAGGGCGGCGCAGGCGCTGCTGGGCGAAAACGACTTTACGTCGTTTCGCGCCGTGCAATGCCAGTCGCGTACTCCCTGGCGTAACGTAAAACACGTTAAGGTTACGCGCCACGGTGAATATATTGTGGTAGATATCAAGGCGAATGCCTTTGTGCATCATATGGTTCGCAACATTGTCGGTAGCCTGATGGAAATTGGCTGCGGCAATCAGGACGAGAACTGGATGGCCGAGTTGCTGGCGCTGAAGGATCGCAATCTGGCTGCGGCTACGGCGCGGGCCGAAGGGTTATACCTGGTGAGCGTTGATTATCCTGAGCACTTTGCTTTACCCCGGCCACCGATGGGGCCACTGTTTTTACCCGACGATTAAACGCCGGCGCGACTGACGCGTTGCTCCCTTGTGTACCTGCCGGGTGGGTGAGACACCCGGTCAAAGAGAGAACCTATGGACATCATCAAGTTTGTGATTGATTTTATTCTGCATATTGACGTGCATCTGGCCGAGCTGGTGGCGCAATACGGTATGTGGGTGTACGGTATTTTGTTCCTGATCCTGTTTTGCGAAACCGGCCTGGTGGTGACGCCTTTCCTGCCGGGGGATTCTCTGCTGTTTGTTGCAGGGGCGCTGGCGGCATTGCCGACCAACGATCTGAATGTGCACACCATGGTGGCGTTGATGATCGGCGCGGCGATACTCGGGGATGCGGTGAACTACACTATTGGGCGGTTGTTCGGGGAAAAGCTGTTCAGTAACCCGAATTCGAAAATCTTCCGCCGCAGCTACCTGGATAAAACCCACCAGTTTTATGAAAAACACGGCGGGAAGACGATCATTCTGGCGCGATTTGTGCCGATCGTGCGTACTTTTGCGCCGTTCGTTGCCGGTATGGGGCATATGTCCTATCGCCATTTCGCTGCCTACAACGTGATTGGCGCACTGGTTTGGGTGCTGCTGTTCACCTATGCTGGTTACCTTTTCGGCGACTTGCCGATCGTGCAGGAAAACCTGAAACTGTTGATCGTGGCTATCATCATTGTTTCAATTCTGCCGGGCATCATTGAAATTTGGCGCCACAAGCGCGCGGCTGCTCGCCAGCAAAAACAGTAAAAACATCGCTCAACCTGTCGGTTCGACCAGTTTTTTATCCACAGTGTCGGGCCGATATGGTTTAATGAGCGACATTTATGGTCTGTTCCTGTTAACAACCTTGAAACCAGTGCCTCTGTCGCGCGCTAGTCGCGTTTTGCTCGGGCACTTTTTCATTGGGTTTGTTTTCGGGGGGATTGTTAAAGCATGAACTGCGGACTGGCGTCTGCCAGGTTCAAACAGAAAGGTCATCGATGAGCTGGATTGAACGAATTCTTAACAAGAGCAATATTACCCAAACCCGTAAGGCGAGTATTCCTGAAGGGGTTTGGACCAAATGCGATAGCTGCGGCCAGGTTCTCTACCGCGCCGAGCTGGAGCGTAATCTGGAAGTGTGCCCGAAATGCGACCACCACATGCGCATGACTGCGCGTATGCGTCTGCATACCCTGCTTGATGAAGGCAGTGAAGTGGAGCTGGGCAGCGAACTGGAGCCGAAAGACGTTCTGAAGTTCAAGGATTCCAAGAAGTATAAGGACCGCCTGGTTGCCGCGCAGAAAGCGACCGGTGAAAAAGATGCATTGGTGGTGATGAAAGGCACGCTGTACGGTATGCCGATCGTTGCCGCTTCATTCGAATTCGCCTTCATCGGCGGTTCCATGTCGTCCGTGGTCGGCGCGCGTTTTGTTCGTGCGGTTGAGCAGGCGCTGGAAGACAACTGTCCGCTGGTGTGTTTCTCTGCCAGTGGCGGCGCCCGTATGCAAGAAGCGCTGATGTCGCTGATGCAGATGGCGAAAACCAGCGCAGCGTTGGCAAAATTGCAGGAACGCGGTCTGCCGTACATTTCGGTGCTGACCGACCCGACCATGGGGGGCGTTTCCGCCAGTCTGGCCATGCTGGGCGATATCAATATCGCCGAGCCGAAGGCGCTGATCGGCTTTGCCGGCCCACGCGTCATCGAGCAGACGGTGCGTGAAAAACTGCCGCCGGGCTTCCAGCGCAGTGAGTTCCTGATTGAGAAAGGCGCGATCGACATGATCGTGCGTCGCCCGGAAATGCGCCAGACCTTGGCGAGTATCCTTTCCAAGCTGACCAACCAGCCGCAGCCGCATTTCGATGAGGTAGCGCCGGTGGCCGGGCAGGAAAGTCAGGCCGACGCCTGAGGCTGATAAGTCACCCGCGCGGCGCAGGTCTCGCGGGTTTCAACCGTCATTTTGTGGCTAAGTGACGGTTGAAATACCCTTGTAGATTGAGCGTAGCGGTCCATTCCGACGCTTGGAAGACAACGGGTATCATGCAGAGCATCGCCTTTACCGCGGTGAGGGTGGTGCCCTGATGGATTAATGAACCCAAGTTCAGTGACGGGACTCATGCAAAACCACCAAATTCCCCAAGCCACGTCGCCATTGAGCTCGTGGCTTTTCTATCTTGAGCGTCTGCACAGCCAGGCGATCGAACTCGGCCTGGAACGCGTACAGCGCGTTGCAGCGCATCTTGATTTACTCACCCCTGCACCGACGGTGTTCACCGTTGCCGGTACCAACGGCAAAGGCACCACCTGTCGCACCCTGGAAGCCATTTTGATGGCGGCCGGTCTGCGCGTCGGCGTTTATAGCTCGCCGCACCTGGTGCGCTACACCGAGCGTGTGCGCATTCAAGGCGATGAGCTGAGCGAGGCCGAACACAGCCGTTCGTTTGCCGCCATTGAAGCGGGCCGGGGCGAAACCTCACTGACTTACTTCGAATTTGGCACCCTGTCGGCGTTGCAGCTGTTCAAACAGGCTAAGCTTGACGTGGTGATCCTGGAAGTGGGCCTGGGCGGCCGCCTGGACGCAACCAATATCGTCGATCCGAGCGTGGCGGTGGTAACCAGCATCGCGCTGGATCATACCGACTGGCTGGGCAGCGATCGCGAAAGCATTGGCCGCGAAAAGGCCGGTATTTTCCGTGGTGGTAAACCTGCGGTGGTGGGGGAACCGGATATGCCGGCGACCATTCAGCAGGTGGCGGATACGCTGGGGGCGCAGCTGTATCGTCGCGGCGACGCCTGGACCTTCAGCGAACAGGGCGAACGCTGGCAGTGGGAGGGCGGTGGCACCTTGCTGACCGACTTGCCGATGCCAAATGTGCCGCTGGCGAATGCCGCGACGGCGTTGGCGGCGCTGCATTTTTCTGCGCTGGAAATCGATGAACGTGCGATCTTCGCCGGTCTGCAGCAGGCGACGTTGCCTGGGCGCTTCCAGATTGTGCGCCGCGATCCGATGTTGATCCTCGATGTCGCGCATAACCCACACGCAGCCGGTTATCTGGCCGGGCGTCTGGCGACGTTGCCGCGCAATGGCGGTAAAGTGCGCGCGGTGGTGGGCATGCTGTCGGACAAAGACATCGCCGGTACGCTGGCCTGTCTGAGTGAGCAGGTCGATGAGTGGTATTGTGCGCCGCTGGAAGGGCCGCGCGGTGCCAGCGCCGAGCAGTTGGCACAACATTTGACGGAACCGCGGCAGTTCGCCGATGTCGAAACTGCCTGGCGTCAGGCTATGCAGGACGCTGATATTCAGGATATTGTGATCGTCTGTGGATCGTTCCACACCGTTGCACAGGTAATGGCGGCGTTAGACGAGATGCGGGGAGTGTGAGTGGCAAGTAAATTTCAAAACCGATTGGTCGGTACCGTCATTTTGGTTGCGCTGGGGGTGATTATCCTGCCAGGGCTGCTGGACGGTAAAAAGAAACATTATGAGGACGAGTTCGCCGCCATCCCTTTGGTGCCGAAGGCCGGTGATGTGGAAGAAAACGACGTGGTGCCGCCGGTAAGCCAGACGCTGCCGGCCCAACCGCCGGAAGGCGCGGGCGCGATGGTGGAGCAGCAGGCCGCCAATGAAGCGGCGACGCAACAGGCCATCCGCCAGCCGGCTCAGCAGCCGACCCAGGTTACGCCGCCGCCGGTTGAAACCCGACCGGTACAGCAGCCGAAACCGAAACCGGTTGAGACCAAGCCAGTGGAAGTGAAACCAAAACCGGTGCAGCAGCCGAAACCGGTGGAAGTGAAGCCGGTGGTGAAACCTGAACCTAAGCCAGAGCCGAAACCGGAGCCTACGCCGACACCGACACCGAAGCCTGAACCTGCACCCGTGCAGAAACCGGCGGAAGAGAAAGCGCCGGCAGGGCAGGCATATGTGGTGCAGCTCGGGGCGCTGAAGAACGCCGCCAAGGTTAATGAGGTGGTGGCGTCGCTGAGGTTGTCCGGCTATCGTGCCTTTACCGTGCCGTCAACGCCGGTACAGGGGCAGATCACCCGGATTTATGTCGGGCCAGACGCCTCGAAACAGAAACTGCAGTCTTCGCTGCCCGCGCTGAATTCTATCAGCGGCTTGAGCGGTCAGGTGAAGCCGTACGGCGTACGTTAAGCGCAGGGGGCACAGCATGCTGTGCCCCGGAACCGAAAGATGACGGTATAATCATTAAAAAAACTGTGCCTTTCGTAGCTGAAATGGCCTATGTAGGCGCGGCGATTGGGAATTTTTTTATCGCCGCTTTTTATTTGTAACGTGGTAGGAAAACCCCTACGCAAACGTTTTCTTTTTCTGTTAGAATTCGCCGCGAATTGGATGCAGGGGCGATTCATCATTGGAATAGTTCATGGTCTGGATTGATTACGTCATTATAGCGGTGATTGGATTTTCGGCTCTGGTTAGCCTGATCCGAGGGTTTGTTCGCGAAGCATTGTCACTTGTGACATGGGGATGTGCGTTTTTTGTTGCCAGCCATTTCTACTCTTACCTTGCGGTCTACTTCACTCGTTTTGAAGATGAACTGGTGCGAAACGGCATCGCGATTGCCATCTTGTTTATCGCGACCCTGATCGTAGGAGCTATTGTTAACTATGTGATTAGCTCACTGGTAGAGAAAACCGGGTTATCAGGCACCGACCGGGTGCTGGGCGTCTGTTTCGGCGCACTGCGCGGCGTGTTAATCGTTTCGGCGATACTGTTTTTCCTGGATACCTTTACCGGCTTTTCACAAAGCGCAGACTGGAAACAGTCGCAGCTTATTCCCCAGTTCAGTTACATCATCAGGTGGTTCTTTGACTACCTGCAGAGCACGTCGAGTTTCTTACCGACCCATTTACCGGGGCGGTAGCGCTGATGAGGAAAAGACAACATGTGCGGTATTGTCGGTATCGCCGGTTTTATGCCGGTAAACCAGTCGATTTATGATGCGTTGACGGTGCTACAGCACCGTGGCCAGGATGCCGCAGGCATCGTCACCATCGATGCCCATAACGGGTTCCGTCTGCGTAAGGCAAACGGTCTGGTGAAGGATGTGTTCGAGGCACGCCATATGCAGCGCTTGCAGGGCAACATGGGTATTGGCCATGTGCGCTACCCGACGGCTGGCAGCTCCAGTGCCTCAGAGGCTCAACCTTTCTATGTAAACTCACCGTTCGGCATTACGCTGGCACACAACGGCAACCTGACCAACGCCCATGAACTGCGTCAAACGCTGTTTGAAAGCGGTCGCCGCCATGTCAACACCACCTCCGATTCCGAGATTTTGCTGAACGTGCTGGCCAGCGAGCTGGACCGTTTCCAACACTATCCGCTGGAGTCCGACAACGTATTCACCGCCGTTGCCGCCATGCACCAGCAGCTGCGCGGCGCTTACGCCTGCGTCGCGATGATCATCGGCCATGGCCTGCTGGCGTTCCGTGACCCTAACGGCATCCGCCCGCTGGTGATTGGCAAACGCACGCTTGAAGACGGCCGCAACGAGTATATGGTGGCTTCCGAGAGCGTGGCGTTGGATACGCTGGGCTTCGAGTTCCTGCGCGATGTGGCGCCTGGGGAAGCGGTGTACATCACCGACAAGGGCCAACTGTTCACTCGTCAGTGTGCAGAGAACCCAAAAACCAACCCGTGCCTGTTCGAATACGTTTACTTCGCCCGTCCAGACTCCTTTATGGACAAGATCTCGGTCTACAGCGCCCGCGTGCGCATGGGGCAGAAGCTGGGTGAGAAAATTGCCCGCGAATGGGAAGATTTGGACATCGACGTGGTGATCCCGATCCCGGAAACCTCCTGTGATATCGCGTTGGAAATCGCCCGTATCCTGGACAAGCCGTATCGTCAGGGCTTTGTGAAGAACCGCTACGTCGGCCGTACCTTCATCATGCCTGGCCAGCAGGCGCGTCGCCAATCGGTACGCCGCAAGCTGAATGCCAACCGCGCCGAATTCCGCGACAAGAACGTGCTGCTGGTGGACGACTCCATCGTGCGCGGTACCACGTCTGAACAGATCGTGGAAATGGCGCGCGACGCCGGGGCGAAGCGTGTTTATCTGGCTTCCGCAGCGCCGGAGATTCGTTTCCCCAACGTGTACGGCATCGACATGCCAAGCGCCAACGAACTGATTGCCCACGGCCGTGAAGTGGATGAAATCCGCCAGATCATCGGCGCCGACGGTTTGATCTTCCAGAATCTGGACGATCTGATTGAAGCGGTGCGTGAAGAGAACCCGGACATCAGCCAGTTCGAATGCTCGGTATTCAACGGTATCTACGTCACCAAAGACGTCGACCAGAGCTACCTCGAGTATCTGGAATCGCTGCGCAATGACGACGCCAAAGAAATGCGTAGCCAGACCGAAGCGGAAAATCTGGAAATGCACAACGAAGGTTAAGCCTTCGCACTGACCAAAATGGTGCACCGCGGCGGTCGCTGCGGTGCATTATTCCCGCCTGACTTGCTTATATAGCGCCATTGCGGCAAAGTCTGCCTGATCCTATTTTTTCCGTGGCAGAGGCCAGCTTTATGAAACGAATCATCATCGGTATTTCCGGCGCCAGCGGCGCTATCTACGGCGTGCGCCTGCTGCAGGTATTGCGTGACGTCGCAGAGGTGGAAACCCATTTGGTGATGAGTAATGCAGCGCGACAAACGCTGTCGCTGGAAACCGCACTCAGCCTGCGCGAAGTGCAGGCGCTGGCCGATGTGGTACATGACTCGCGCGATATTGGCGCCAGCATCTCTTCCGGATCGTTCAAAACTATCGGGATGGTGATTTTACCTTGCTCAATCAAAACGTTGTCCGGTATCGCCAACAGCTACAGCGATGGTCTGCTGACGCGCGCCGCTGACGTGGTGCTGAAAGAGCGTCGCCGGTTGGTGCTGTGCGTGCGTGAAACTCCGCTGCACGTGGGCCACCTGCGCCTGATGACTCAAGCGGCAGAAATGGGGGCCGTCATTATGCCGCCGGTGCCGGCGTTTTATCACCGCCCCGAAAGCGTAGAAGACATCATCGACCAAACGGTGAACCGGGTGGTCGATCAGTTCGATATTGAATTACCCAAAGATTTATTTTCCCGCTGGCAAGGTGCCAATTAACAAATTTCTCTCCAATTTGGCACATTTGTGCAACACCGCACTGAATTAGGGCGGCACCTGCACCATAATGATCCCACTTCATCACGTTCACTGTTTCAAGGCGCTGGTATTTCTCCATTGCCCGTGGCGCGGCCCAGCCAGGCCGATTTAATTTTGCGGTTATCGTCCCAGGAAACAGTTTTGTGAAGGTCGGAGCCGTTCCCTCCGCCTACAGCAACCAATGTGGCACGATTACTGCAAATTGATTTGGTGGAAAAATAATGCCCGCAGTGGCATCGAAAAAATCAATTTGAGGGTAATTTATGAAAAAGCTGGTTAAGGTTCTTCCTTTAGTCTTGGCTTTAAGCGCGGCAAGCAGCGCATTTGCCGCCGTACCATCGACCTTGAAGATAGGTACCGATCCGACCTATGCACCCTTTGAGTCCAAAAATGCCAAAGGTGAGCTGGTCGGCTTTGATATCGATCTGGCCAAAGAGCTGTGCAAACGCATAAATACCCAATGTACCTTTGTGGAAAGCGATTTTGACGCGCTGATCCCTTCCCTGAAGGCGAAGAAAATTGACGCCATCATCTCTTCTTTGTCGATCACCGAAAAACGCCAGCAGGAAATTGCCTTTACCGACAAGCTGTATGCCGCTAACGCCCGCCTGATCGCGCCGAAAGGGTCGAAACTGTTGCCTACCGTGGATGCGCTGAAAGGCAAGAGCGTCGGCGTGCTGCAGGGCACCACTCAGGAAGCCTATGCCAACGCCATGTGGCAACCTAAGGGCATCACCGTTGTGCCTTATCAGAACCAGGATTTGGTCTACGCCGACCTGGCATCCGGCCGTATCGATGCCGCCTTCCAGGATGAAGTCGCAGGGAGTGATGGCTTCCTGAAACAGCCTCCAGGCAAGGATTACGCTTTCGCCGGCGAATCGGTGAAGGATGACAAATTCTTTGGCGTAGGCACCGGCATGGGCCTGCGCAAGACCGATACCGAGCTCAAGGCGGCGCTGGATAAGGCCTTTGCCGAAATGCGCAAAGACGGCACCTACGACAAGTTTGCGAAGAAATACTTCGACTTTGACGTCTACGGCGGTTAATGCCGCATACCCTTCCATGTTGTGACTACGGGGCCGGTCTGCCGGCCCCGATGGTTCGGGATCCTATGACGACAGGGTGAAGTAAATGCTGCAAGGCTACTCCCAATTGATATTTGAGGGCGCTCTGGTGACGCTGGAGCTGGCCCTCAGTTCCGTACTGCTGGCGGTGGTGATTGGTTTGATCGGCGCCGGTGGCAAGCTTTCCCATAACCGCCTGCTTTCCACGCTGTTTGGCGCTTATACCACGCTGATCCGTGGCGTACCCGATCTGGTACTGATGCTGCTGATTTTCTACGGCCTGCAAATTGCACTTAACAACATCACCGAACTGCTTGGTTTTTCGCAAATCGATATTGATCCGCTCAGCGCGGGGATCATCACCCTCGGGTTTATCTACGGTGCCTATTTCACTGAGACTTTTCGTGGGGCCTTTTTGGCGGTGCCGAAAGGGCAGATAGAAGCGGCCACCGCCTACGGTTTTTCCGGTTCGCAAATATTCCGCCGCATTCTGTTCCCTGCCATGATGCGTTTTGCCCTGCCGGGCATCGGCAATAACTGGCAGGTGATCCTGAAGGCGACGGCGCTGGTGTCAATTCTGGGCCTGAACGACGTGGTGAAGGCCACCCAGCTGGCCGGTAAAGGCACCTATCAGCCGTTCTTCTTTGCGATCGTGGCAGGAGTGGTTTATCTGGTCTTCACCACCGTGTCCAATGGCGTGCTGTTGTGGCTTGAACGGCGTTATTCCCTCGGCGTCCGGAGGGCTGAGCTATGATCGAAATTTTGCAACAGTATTGGCAGTCGTTGTTGTGGAGCGACGGTTATCGCTTTACCGGCGTGGCGGTCACGCTGTGGTTGCTGATCTCCTCGGTGGTGATGGGCGGTTTGCTGGCGATCCCAATGGCGGTGGCGCGCGTTTCCTCCATCAGCTGGGTGCGTTTCCCGGTATGGCTGTATACCTACATTTTCCGCGGCACGCCGTTGTATGTGCAATTGCTGGTGTTCTACTCCGGCATGTACAGCCTGGAAATCGTGCGTGGTACGGACTTCCTCAACGCCTTCTTCCGCAGCGGGCTCAACTGCACCATTTTGGCGCTGACGCTGAACACCTGTGCCTATACCACCGAAATCTTCGCCGGGGCTATTCGCGCGGTACCGCATGGTGAAATCGAGGCAGCCAATGCCTATGGTTTCTCACGCTTTAAAATGTATCGCTGCATCATTTTACCTTCCGCGCTGCGCACCGCGTTGCCGGCCTACAGCAACGAAGTGATCCTGATGTTGCACTCTACCGCGCTGGCGTTTACCGCCACCGTGCCGGATCTGCTGAAGATAGCGCGTGACATCAATGCGGCGACCTATCAACCGTTTTATGCCTTCGGCATTGCGGCGGTGCTGTATCTGATTATCTCCTACGGGTTAATCAGCCTGTTCCGCAAGGCGGAAAAGCGCTGGATGGCACACGTTAATCACTGATAATGACGGGAACACACTATGTCTGAGAATAAATTAGCCGTCACCGAACTGCATAAGCGCTATGGCGAACACGAAGTGTTGAAAGGCGTATCGCTGGCGGCTAACGCAGGGGATGTGATTAGCATCATCGGCTCTTCCGGGTCCGGTAAAAGTACCTTTTTACGCTGCATTAACTTCCTGGAAAAGCCGAGTGAAGGGTCCATTAGCCTGAACAATGAAGATATCCGCATGGTGCGCGACAAGGACGGGCAGCTTAAGGTGTTCGACAAGAAACAGCTGCAGCTGCTGCGTACCCGCCTGACCATGGTGTTTCAGCACTTCAACCTGTGGAGCCACATGACGGTGCTGGAGAACGTGATGGAAGCACCGGTGCAGGTGCTGGGGTTGAGCAAGACCGAGGCGCGTGAGCGCGCGATACGCTATCTGGATAAGGTCGGCATCGATGAACGTGCCCGCGGCAAATACCCGGTGCACCTGTCCGGCGGGCAGCAGCAGCGCGTGTCGATCGCCCGGGCGTTGGCGATGGAGCCGGAAGTTTTACTGTTTGATGAACCGACGTCGGCGCTGGATCCGGAACTGGTAGGGGAAGTGCTGCGCATCATGCAAAAGCTGGCGGAAGAGGGGAAAACCATGGTGGTGGTGACGCACGAGATGGAGTTTGCTCGCCACGTGTCCAGCCACGTGATTTTCCTGCACAAAGGGCTGATTGAAGAGCAGGGGCCACCGGCCGAACTGTTTGGCAATCCGAAAAGCCCGCGTTTGCAGCAGTTTCTTTCCGGCGCATTAAAATAATCGATTGTCGGGGCCGGATTTTTCTGGCCCCGATAACTTCCTCAGCGGACTGGGTCCCGCTGATTGATCACATCATCCAGCGCCTGCTCCAGCTCCAGAAAGCGGAAGCTGAAGCCTGCCTCTTCCAGCCGTTTCGGCACCGCACGTTGCCCACCCAAGACCAACACTGCCGCTTCCCCCATCAATAAATGCATGGCGAATGCCGGTACGCGCAAAAATGCCGGTCGATCGAGCACGTTGGCCAACTGAGCGGCAAACTGCTCGTTGTGGACCGGGTAGGGGGCAACCATATTGAAAGGGCCTTGCAGGGTCTGGTGATCCAGCAAATAGATAATGCCATTGACCATGTCGTCCAGGTGGATCCACGGCAGGTATTGACGGCCACTGCCGATGGGCCCGCCCAGACCGAAGCGGAACAGCGGCAGCATCTTCGCCAGCGCGCCGCCTTTTGCCGCCAGCACTACGCCGGTGCGCAGCAGACAGACGCGGGTGGCATCGCTTTGCGCCTGCAACGCCAACGATTCCCAACGTTGACACAGTTGATGGGTGAACTCGTCATGCGGCGCTTCGTCTTCGGTGACCACCGCCTGGCCCTGATCGCCGTAATAACCGGTCGCGGAACCGGAAATCAGCACGCTGGGCGGGGTACTGCCGGCGTTAATCAATTTCACCAACTGCTCGGTCAGATCCCAACGGCTGTGGCACAGGCGTTCTTTCTGCGCCTTACTCCAGCGCTTGTCGGCGATCGGCTCGCCGGCCAGGTTGATCACGGCGTCAAAGCCATCGAGCGAAGGCTGATCCTGCAACGTTGACCAGTAGCTGACCTGTTCACCGAAGCGCTCACGAGCGTGGGGCACGTTACGGCTCAGCACCGTGACTTGGTGAGAAAGGCCCAACAGCCGCCGCGTCAGGCTGCTCCCTATCAATCCTGTGGCGCCGGTGATCAGGATCCGCATGGTCGATTCTCCCTGAAACAGGTGGTTTTCAGGCCCGGCGATAGCTCATGGTCATCGAAACCGAGTCGGCGTAGCGCAGGGCCAGTAGTTTATCTATCTCTACTTCAGCATAGGTTACCCAGGCATGTTGTTTCACGATATCGAGCACATCCTGAGTTAATTTTTCCAGCAGGGCGAAGCGGTTATCTTCCACATGGCGGATGATGGCTTTGGTGATGGTGCGGTAATTGAGCGCGTCGTCGATATTTTCACTGTCGCGCGCTTTATCCGCCGGGTAGTGGATCACTACGTTAATCAGGATGTCCTGACGATTGTTAATTTCTTCTTCCTTGATACCGATGAAAGTACGCAACCGCAGGTTTTTTATACGAATAATGGCGTCGGGTTGACTGAATGACATCAGAAGATCTCCACAGGTCTGATTATTGCCGCTCAGAATACACGGAAAGTAAGGAAAAGATAACGAGCTAAAGGAAACTCCCCGCGGGTCGGGGAGCGGGAAATTTAGCCCTGTTCGGCCAGCTTGTAGGCGCGTGCGGTAGCGGGACGGTTGCTGATGCGTTCAAACCAGTTGCGTACCGCCGGGTAATCCGCCAGATCGATGCGCTGGCGTGGGTGAGACACCACCCAGGGGTAAGTCGCAATATCAGCGATGCTGTAGTTGTCGCCGCCCAGGTACGGGTGTTTTTGCAGCTCGGCTTCCAACACGGCATACAGACGCTTGGTTTCCAGATGGTAGCGTTCGATGGCGTAGGGCACCGGCTGCGGCGCGTAATGGTTAAAGTGATGGTTTTGCCCGAGCATCGGCCCAAAGCCCGCGACTTGCCAGAACAGCCACTGTAGCGTAGCGGCACGCTCGCGCAGGCCTTTGCTCAGCAATTTGCCGGTTTTCTCCGCCAGATACAGCAGGATTTCGCCGGATTCGAACAGGCTGATCGGCGCACCGCCATCAACCGGCTGCTGGTCGACGATGGCCGGAATTTTGTTGTTGGGTGAAATGCTCAGAAAATCCGGCTTGAACTGGTCGCCGGCGCTGATATTTACGCGATGGATACGGTAGGGTAAGCCAACCTCCTCCAGAAACAGGGTAATTTTGTGACCATTGGGAGTAGGCGCGTAATACAGGTCAATCATGTTGCCTCCTGCGGTAAGGTGATCTGTAAGTCATTACACGTTGTTGCGGTCTTCGCCGCGCACAAAGGTATATCAGAGATCTTTCTATAGGGTTACCAACAATAGCAGCTAAGAATAGCAGGCTATGTGAGATTCGTCTGATGCTATCTCTACAACATGCATCACAATTCCGGGTCTTCAGGAATCGCTTCCTCGGCAGCCTTGCCGTCGCTGGCCACTGCGATAAAATAGCCGTTATTTCCCTGCCAAAGGAAAGGTTATGAAGCTGATATTCGCCTCTGATATACACGGTTCGCTACCCGCCACCGAAAGCGTGCTGGAACGTTTTGAGCAAAGCGGTGCCGACTGGCTGATCCTGCTGGGTGATTTGCTGAATCACGGGCCGCGAAATGCGTTGCCAGCGGGCTATCAACCGGCGCAGGTTGCTGAACAATTGAATCGCTATAGCGACAAGATCATCGCCGTTCGCGGCAACTGTGACAGTGAAGTTGATCAGATGTTATTGTCATTTCCCATCACCGCGTCTTGGCAGCAGGTGCTATTGCAAAAAAGACGATTGTTTTTAACCCACGGACACCTTTATCATCCTTCCGCACTGCCGCCGTTATCTGCCGGTGATGTGCTGGTCTACGGGCACAGCCATTTACCGCAGGCGGAACGGCAGGGCGAAATTTACTGCTTTAATCCAGGGTCGGTCAGCATTCCGAAAGGGGGCTTTCCCGCCAGCTATGGCATACTGGAGGACGGCATTTTAAGTGTGGTCACTTTGGACGGCGGCAAGGCTGTTGCAGAGGTGGCATTAACGCACTAATTTATACACACACAATAAAAATCTTTGAAAAACACTCATTGATTAACCAGTGCGCGGGATGCATCGCGCCAAAATAGAAGGTTTTAGAGGATGGCGGAACAGGGTCAGGCTGCAGATACCGAGTGGGTTGATATCGTCAACGAGCAAAATGAAGTGATTGCTCAATCCAGTCGCCAACAGATGCGTGCTCAACGGCTGCGTCATCGTGCTACCTATATTGTGGTGCATGATGGAATGGGAAAAATTCTGGTGCAGCGTCGCACCGACATTAAAGATTTCTATCCGGGTTGGCTGGACGCCACTGCCGGTGGCGTAGTGCAAAGCGGGGAGAACGTGCTGGACTCCGCTCGCCGCGAGGCGGAAGAGGAACTGGGCATTGCCGGCGTGCCTTTTGCCGAGCACGGGCTGTTCTACTTTGAAGAAGAGCAGTGCCGGGTGTGGGGGGCGCTGTTCAGCTGTGTCTCGCATGGCCCCTTTGCACTGCAGGAAGAAGAAGTGGTTGAGGTTAGCTGGCTGACGCCGGAAGAAATCACCGCCCGCTGCGACGAATTCACGCCGGACTCGTTAAAAGCGCTGTCGCTATGGCTGACGCGCAACAACGAACAGGCCTATGGCAAGCCATTGCGCGATAGCGATGAAAATGCCTGATGCGTTCGCGCAAATAAAAAAACCGGTCAATTGACCGGTTTTTTTTATCTGATAATTCGGGGATTATCAGGCTTTGACTGCTGCTGCATCAGCCTGGGAAGACTGAATGGCGGTCAGGGCGACGGTATAAACGATGTCGTCTACCAGTGCGCCACGTGACAGGTCGTTCACCGGCTTGCGCATGCCTTGCAGCATTGGCCCGATGGACACCAGGTCAGCAGAACGCTGTACCGCTTTGTAGGTGGTGTTACCGGTGTTCAGGTCTGGGAAGATGAACACGGTAGCCTGGCCTGCAACCGGAGAGTTTGGCGCTTTGGACTTGGCGACGTCGGCCATGATGGCGGCGTCGTACTGCAGTGGGCCGTCGATGATCAGGTCAGGACGTTTTTCCTGCGCCAGACGGGTCGCTTCACGCACTTTCTCAACGTCGCTACCCGCGCCGGAATTGCCGGTGGAGTAGGAAATCATGGCAACGCGTGGTTCGATACCGAAGGCCGCAGCGGAGTCTGCCGACTGGATCGCGATTTCAGACAGCTGTTCAGCGGTTGGGTCCGGGTTGATCGCACAGTCGCCGTAGACCAGAACCTGGTCAGGCAGCAGCATGAAGAACACGGAGGACACCAGCGAGCTGCCCGGTGCCGTTTTGATCAGCTGCAGCGGTGGACGGATGGTGTTGGCGGTGGTGTGAACCGCACCTGAAACCAGGCCGTCGACTTCGCCTTTCTCCAGCATCAGGGTGCCGAGAACCACGTTATCTTCCAGTTGCTCGCGCGCAACCACTTCGGTCATGCCCTTGCTCTTACGCAGCTCAACCAGACGTGGAACGTACTGCTCGCGCACGGCGACCGGATCAACAATCTCGATGCCTTTGCCGAGCTCAACGCCTTGCGCAGCGGCAACGCGCTGGATCTCTTCCGGGTTGCCCAGCAGCACGCACTCAGCGATACCACGTTCGGCGCAGATAGCCGCCGCTTTCACGGTACGCGGCTCGTCGCCTTCCGGCAGCACGATGCGTTTGCCGGCTTTACGTGCCAGCTCGGTCAGCTCATAGCGGAACGCCGGTGGAGACAGGCGACGCGAACGCTCGGAGGTCGCAGTCAGTGACTCGATCCATTCGGCGTTGATGTGGCTAGCCACGTAGTTCTGCACTTTCTCGATGCGCTGGTGGTCGTCCGCCGGCACTTCGAGGTTGAAGCTTTGCAGGCTCAGCGAGGTCTGCCAGGTGTTGGTTTCGACCATAAAGACCGGCAGGCCGGTTTGGAATGCACGTTCACACAGCTTTCTGATTGGCTCGTCGATAGCGTAGCCGCCGGTCAGCAGCACTGCGCCGATTTCCACGCCGTTCATCGCGGCCAGACAGGCAGAAACCAGCACGTCAGGACGGTCTGCCGAGGTGACCAGCAGTGAACCCGGACGGAAGTGTTCCAGCATGTGCGGAATGCTGCGCGCACAGAAGGTTACAGACTTCACGCGACGGGTCATGATGTCGCCTTCATTGACCACGGTGGCCTTCAGGTGACGGGCCATGTCGATAGCGCGGGTCGCGATCAGGTCGAAGCTCCACGGCACGCAGCCCAGCACTGGCAGCGGGCTGTTGGCGAACAGTTGCGCCGGGTCAACGTTGGTTACGCTGGCCTTGGTGGAGTCGTCGAAGATCTCGGACAGGTCAGGACGGGTGCGGCCCTGCTCGTCAACCGGGGCGTTCAGCTTGTTGATGATCACGCCGGTGATGTTTTTGTTCTTGCTGCCGCCGAAGCTGCTGCGAGCCAGCTCGATGCGCTCTTTCAACTGAGCCGGGGAATCATTGCCCAGTGCCAGTACAAAAACGATTTCCGCATTCAGGGTCTTGGCGATTTCATAGTTGAGCGCGTTGGCGAACTGGTGTTTACGGGTCGGCACCAGGCCTTCGATCAGCACCACTTCCGCGTCTTTGGTGTTTTCGTGATAGCGCGCCACGATCTCTTCCATCAGCACGTCTTGCTGGTTGGAGCTCAGCAGGCCTTCAACGTAGCTCATGCGCAGCGGTTCGGCCGCCGTGATGGTGGAGTTGCTGCTGCGGATGATGGTGGTGGTCTGGTCGAGCGAGTCGCCGCCGGTGCGTGGTTGAGCGATAGGTTTGAACACGCTCAGGCTAACGCCTTTTTGCTCCATGGAGCGGATGACACCCAGGCTGACGCTGGTCAGGCCGACGCTGGTGCCGGTGGGGATCAACATAATTGTACGTGACACAGAATAGTCCTCTTCACGAATTAACATGAGGCTAAAACAGCACCGTCAGCCTGGGCTGACGGTGTCGGAGAGCGTTACGCGGTCAGACGGGATGCGTCTTGCGCGATGACCAACTCTTCGTTGGTCGGGATAACCAGCGCCAGGCGGCTGCCGTCTTTGGTGATGGCGCCGGATTTACCGAAGCGAGCGGCCATGTTGCGTTCGTGGTCAATCTCGAAGCCCAGCAGGCCCAGTTTGTCCAGGGTCAGCTCACGCACCATACCGGCGTTTTCGCCGATGCCGCCGGTGAAGATCACCGCGTCCAGACGGCCGTCCATCAGTGCGCTGTAAGCGCCGATATACTTGGCCAGACGGTGGCAGAATACGTCCATAGCGCGTTTTGCATCGGCTTTGGTTGCGTAGTTGTCTTCAACGTAACGGCAGTCGCTGGTGACTTCGGTCAGGCCCAGCAGGCCGGATTCTTTGGTCAGCATTTTGTTGATTTGATCAACGCTCATGCCCAGAGAGTCGTGCAGGTGGAAGATGATCGCCGGATCGATGTCACCGCTGCGGGTGCCCATGACCAGGCCTTCCAGCGGGGTCAGACCCATAGAAGTGTCAACGCATTTGCCGTTGCGCACTGCGGTTACGGAACCGCCGTTGCCCAGGTGGCAGGTGATCAGGTTAACTTCTTCAACCGGCTTGTTCAGCACTTTCGCAGCTTCTTGAGTTACGTAGAAGTGGCTGGTGCCGTGTGCGCCATAGCGACGAACGCTGTGGTCACGGTACAGGCTGTACGGCAGGGCGTACAGGTAGGATTCTTCCGGCATGGTCTGGTGGAACGCGGTGTCGAACACGGCAACGTTTTTATCCGCCAGTTTAGGGAAGGATTTCAATGCCTCAGCGATACCGATCAGGTGCGCTGGGTTATGCAGTGGTGCAAATGGCACCGAATCTTTGATACCCTGCAAGACTTCGTCATTGATTACGGCAGAAGAAGTGAACTTCTCGCCGCCGTGCACAATGCGGTGACCGATAGCGGTCAGCTGTGCAGAAAGCTCCGGTTTTTGTGCCAGAATAGTATTAACAATGTAGTTCAGTGCTTCGCTGTGCGCAGCGCCGGCACCCAGAGCCGCTTCGTGTTTGGCGCCGTCCATCTTCCACTTGAGGCGAGCCTCAGGCAGGTGGAAACATTCGGCCAGGCCGGAGAGGTGTTCTTCACCGTTGACAGCATCGATGATAGCGAACTTCAGGGAAGAACTGCCGCAGTTCAGGACCAGTACTAGCTTACTCGACATGGAAGTACCTACTTAAATAGTTCGTGTTGTTAAAGGAAATACCAAAACACGTGGTGAATTAATCGTCAATCAGACAACAAGCGTAGCGCATAATGCCGTTGACATTTATGATTAACATCATGTGAATTGCACAAACCACATGACGATGAAAAAACCGATGATTTCTCTGCGGTTTAAATAATCTTGATTTTTATAGGGCTAAAAGTTGACAGAATTATTGTCATCTTCTACCGGCCAAAAGGCCGGCCTAGGATACCGATAGCCCGAGGCAAACACAAAATAAATTTAAAGCTTCAAATTTTTTAGTATGTGTTGGCCGTGCCCTTATTTTTCTTTGTGACGTTGAGGTACGCGATGACGAGCAAACCGTCCGGTTCCGTAAGCTGGTTTCAGGTCTTCCAGCGCGGGCAGCATTACATGAAAACCTGGCCGTCAGACAAACGTCTGGCTCCGGTCTTTCCGGAGAATCGCGTTGCGAGTGCCACCCGCTTTGCCGTCCGCTTTATGCCGCCGCTGGCGGTGTTTACCCTGACCTGGCAGATTGCCCTGGGGGGCCAACTGGGCCCGGCGATCGCCACCGCACTGTTTGCCTGCAGCATGCCGATGCAGGGTCTGTGGTGGTTGGGCCGTCGTTCGGTTACCCCGTTGCCGCCCACGCTGCTGCAGTGGTTCCATGAGGTACGCAACAAGCTGACGGAAGCCGGTCAGGCCGTCGCGCCGGTAGAAGGCACGCCAACCTACCAGTCGCTGGCAGACCTGCTGAAGCGCGCCTTCAAGCAGCTGGATAAAACCTTCCTGGATGACCTTTAACACTAAAAATGGCCGTATTGCCGGCGGCCATTTTAGCGTTCAGGCCAATAACCCCCGTTCAAATCAAAGAACCGGCGAGTTGTGATTTCCTGTGATATTGCGCTGTGCGATGCTTTCGCCATGAGTAATTTATCGAGGAAATTATAATGGAAATGACCCACGCCCAACGCCTGATCCTGTCGAACCAATACAAGATGATGACCCTGCTGGACCCGGATAACGCCGAACGTTACCGTCGCTTGCAGACCATTATCGAACGCGGTTTTGGCCTGCAGATGCGCGAGCTGGATCGCGACTTCGGCGAAATGAGCGAAGACGTGTGCCGCACCATTATCAACGTGATGGAAATGCACCACGCGCTGCAGGTTTCCTGGGACAATCTGAAAGACAAACAAGGTATTGAAGCCCGCCGCCTGGCGTTTCTCGGCTTTGACGCCGCGACCGAGGCGCGCCATCTGAGCTACGTGCGTTTCCTGGTTAACACCGAGGGGCGCTATACTCATTTCGATTCCGGCAGCCACGGCTTCAACGCCCAAACCAAAATGTGGGAAAAGTACCAGCGTATGCTGGCTATCTGGCTGTCATGTCCACGCCAGTATCACTTGAGCGCCGTTGAGATAGCGCAAATTATCAATGCCTGATTAAAAGAGGTTTCCTGTGGAGTGTAAGGGTTTTCTGTTCGATCTTGATGGGACGTTGGTGGATTCATTGCCTGCGGTAGAGCGCGCCTGGGTTAACTGGGCCAAACGCCGCGGCGTTGATCCGCAGGACGTGCTGGATTTTATTCACGGTAAACAGGCCATTACCTCGTTGCGTCATTTTATGCCGGATGAAAGCGAGGCGGCGATCCAGCAGGAGTTTCTGCTGCTGGAACAGGTGGAAGCGCAGGACACCGAGGGCGTTACCGCACTGCCCGGCGCCGCTGCCTTGCTGGCGCGCTTGAATCAACTCGACATTCCCTGGGCGATCGTCACTTCCGGCTCGATCCCGGTAGCTACCGCTCGGCGGAACGCCGGTGGCCTACCACAGCCGGAGGTTTTCATTACTGCCGAGCAGGTGAAAAAGGGCAAGCCGCAGCCGGATGCGTACCTGTTGGGGGCTGAGCGCCTGGGGTTGGCACCGCAAGATTGTGTGGTGGTGGAAGACGCCGCTGCCGGCATTCTTTCCGGGTTGGCCGCAGGCTGCCAGGTGATTGCCGTCAATGCTCCAGCCGATGCGCCAAAGTTGGATCAGGTCGATCTGCTGCTGTCATCGCTTGAGCAGATCGCCGTGAGCAAAACGGAGCAGGGCGCCGCGATTAACCTGGTGGCGTAACGCGTTATCTTCACCCAAATTGATTAGACCCCGCACCCGCGGGGTTTTTTTATGCTAATTTTTAAGCCCTTGGATATCTCTGCCGGGTGAGGCCGTTTTGAACAGCGAATTACTGTGGGTGCTGAGTTTACTGTTGATTGCCATTGTGTTGTTTACCACCAATAAACTGCGTATGGACGTAGTGGCGTTGCTGGTGATCATCGCCTTTGTGCTGAGCGGTACCCTGACCCTGCCGGAGGCCACGGTCGGGTTCAGCGATCCCAACGTGATCCTGATTGCTGCGCTGTTCGTGATTGGTGAAGGGCTGGTGCGTACCGGGGTGGCTTATCAGGTGGGAGACTGGCTGGTGAAGGTCGCCGGCAGTAGCGAAACCAAAATGCTGATGTTGCTGATGGTCACCGTCGCCGGCCTGGGGGCATTCATGAGCTCGACCGGCGTGGTGGCAATTTTTATCCCGGTAGTGCTCAGCGTGGCGGCGCGAATGAAAATCGCCCCGGGAAGGTTGATGATGCCGCTGAGCTTTGCCGGCCTGATCAGCGGCATGATGACCCTGGTGGCGACCCCGCCGAACATGGTGGTAAACAGCGAGCTGGTGCGCGAAGGCATCAGCGGTTTTGGCTTCTTCGGCGTGACGCCGGTAGGCCTAGCGGTGCTGGTGTTGGGCGTGGGCTATATGCTGGTGGCTCGCCGTTGGCTGGGTAATGAAGACGGCGATAAGGCGCGCGAAACCTGGCAGCGACGCACTTTCCGCGATTTGATCCGTGACTACAAGCTGACCGGCCGGGCGCGTCGGCTGGCGCTGCGCAGCGGTTCGCCGCTGGTGGGACATTCGCTGGACGAGCTGCACCTGCGTGCTCGCTACGGCGCCAATGTGGTGGGCATTGAACGCTGGAAGCGCTTTCGGCGGGTAATGGTCAGCGCATCCGGCAGTACCGAGCTGCGCGAAGGCGATGTGCTGCTGCTCGACATGTCGGACAGCCAGGTCGATTTACGGGAATTTTGCAGTGAGCAGCAACTGGAACCTATGGTTCTGCGCGGCGACTATTTTTCCGAGCAGTCGCGCAACGTCGGTATGGCGGAAGTGTCGTTGATTCCTGACTCGACGCTGTTGGGAAAAAGCCTGCGCGAATCTGCCTTTCGCAGCCGTTACGATCTGAACGTGGTGGGGATCCGCCGTAATGGCGAAACCCTGGCGGGCAAGCTGGTGGATGAGCCCCTGGCGTTGGGTGACATTCTGTTGGTGATTGGCGACTGGAAGGCAATTCGCCAGCTGCAGGCGAAAACCCACGATTTTATCGTGCTCAATCTGCCCGCCGAGGTCGACGAGGTTGCACCAGCCATCACCCAGGCGCCGCACGCATTATTCTGTCTGGCATTGATGGTGGCGATGATGCTGACCGACGAGATCCCCAATCCGATCGCCGCATTGATTGCCTGCCTGCTGATGGGTAAGTTCCGCTGTATCGACATGGAAAGTGCCTACAAATCGATCCACTGGCCGAGCATTATTTTGATTGTCGGCATGATGCCCTTTGCTCAGGCATTGCAGAAGACTGGCGGGGTGGATTTGATCGTACGCGGGTTAATGGACGTTGCCGGCGGTGCCGGGCCAAGGGTGATGCTGGTGTGCCTGTTTGTTCTGTGCGCCACTATTGGGTTGTTTATCTCCAATACGGCAACCGCGGTGTTGATGGCGCCGATCGCCATTGCCGCCGCCCGCGAAATGGGGGTGTCACCGTACCCGTTTGCCATGATTATCGCCATTGCCGCTTCGGCGGCCTTTATGACACCGGTTTCTTCACCGGTGAACACGTTGGTGTTGGGGCCAGGGAACTATAAGTTCGGTGATTTTGTGCGTATGGGCGTGCCGTTCACGCTGTTGGTGATGCTGGTTAGCGTGGTTATCGTGCCCTGGCTGTATGCTTTTTAACGGCGCAGCGTGCTGCGCCATAAGATTTACAGAGAGGAGTCGAGGCTGATTTCGTCCAGCGACAGGCTAAAGCTGGGAATAAACACGTTCATGAAATAGTCCATTTCCGGGCTGCTGCGCTGCTGCAAGGTCTTGTCCAATCGCGCCTTCGCCAGCTTGAATTCGTTATTGCCGGCAGACAGCTCCTCCAGACACTTCAGGTAGGCGCACAGCGCATCGGCCTGCTTCACCACCAACTTTTCGTCTTCGGTGTAATAGTGCTCGTCGAGAATCGAGCGGAAATCGTTGCGCAATTCGGCCGGGATCATATCCAGCAGTTTCTGCTGGGCGATCTTTTCGATCTTCTTGTACTCGTGGGCGATCTGCGGATTGTAGTATTTGATCGGCGTCGGCATATCGCCGGTGATCACTTCACTGGCATCGTGGTACATCGCCAGCAGGGCGACACGCTCGGCACTCAGGTTGCCATTGAACTTCCGGTTCTTGATCACCGCCAGCGCATGGGCGACAAATGCCACCTGCAGGCTGTGCTCGGAAACGTTCTCGGTACGTACATTGCGCATCAGCGGCCAGCGGTTAATCAGTTTCAAACGTGACAGATGGGCAAAAAAGTGGCTCTGGCTCATGGTGCTCTCTTATACAACGGCAAGTGAGGGTTCCATTGTGAGCAGTGATGGCGGGTTATGCAACTCAGGCAGTGCGGTGATGGGGGAGAAGGGCGCAGCAGGCTGCGCCCATCATGACTATTGACGATAGCCTTCCAGGAAGCGGCCCAGTTTGCCGACCGCCATTTCCAGTTCATCTACGCGCGGCAGCGTAACGATGCGCACATGATCCGGGTACGGCCAGTTGAAGGCGCTGCCCTGCACCAGCAGCACTTTTTCCTGCAGCAGCAGATCCAGCACCAATTTCTGATCGTCGTGAATATTAAAACGTTTGGCATCGATGCGTGGGAACATATACAGCGCGCCCTGAGGTTTCACGCAGGAAACCCCCGGGATTTCGTTCAACAGTTCCCAGGTGCGATTACGCTGTTCATACAGACGGCCGCCGGGTTGAATAAATTCGCTGATGCTTTGGTAACCGCCCAGTGCGGTTTGAATAGCGTGCTGCATCGGTACGTTAGCGCACAGACGCATCGACGCCAGCATTTCCAGGCCTTCGATATAGCCTTTGGCGTGTTTTTTCGGCCCGTTCAGCACCATCCAACCCTGACGGAAACCCGCCACACGGTAAGTTTTGGACAATCCGTTAAAGGTGACGGTCAGCAGGTCCGGTGCCAGCGCGGCGATCGAATGGTGTTCGGCTTCGTCATACAGAATTTTGTCGTAAATCTCATCGGAGAAGATGATCAGGTTGTGCTGACGGGCGATCTCGACGATCTGCTCCAGCAAGGCCTTGCTGTACACCGCACCGGTGGGGTTGTTCGGGTTGATGATCACGATGCCGCGGGTGCGTGGAGTGATCTTGCTGATGATGTCATCCAGATCCGGGAACCAGCCGGCTTGCTCATCGCACAGATAATGCACGGCTTTACCGCCGGACAGCGAAACTGCCGCGGTCCACAGTGGGTAATCCGGCGCCGGCACCAGCATTTCGTCGCCGCTATTGAGCAACGCCTGCATGGATTGCACGATCAGCTCGGAAACCCCGTTGCCAATGTAGATATCCTCAACGGTCACGTCGCGTATGTTGCGGGCCTGGTAGTGCTGCATAATCGCTTTGCGCGCCGAGAAGAGCCCTTTGGAATCAGAATAGCCTTGCGCCGTGGGCAAATTGCGGATCACGTCGACCAGGATTTCATCAGGAGCATCGAAACCGAAAGGGGCAGGGTTGCCAATGTTCAGTTTAAGGACTTTGTTGCCTTCTTCTTCAAGACGTTTAGCTTCTTTGAGCACCGGGCCACGAATGTCATAGCAGACGTTGTCCAGTTTGCTGGATTTCTCAATGGGGGACATAAAAAGTTGAGCCTTTTGCTGGGATGGGGGCGTTCCTACCGTGGAACACCGCAACCTGCCCAATGTACTCCTGGCGCGGGCGCTTTTGAAGGGCCATGCACGCCTTTGGTGCAAACGCAGGGGGGAACGCAGGAACCCAAGTGAGATAAGCAATGTTAAAGTGTTTTTGTGGTTTTTAATATTGCTATTTTTTATTTATTTGGTTTTTTGTTCTGCTTGTCGGGTGGCGTACAGTCATAATTACCCACACTCACGCCGTGTGAGAAAGGAAACTTGGAGAACTGTTAAGCGGTGCCAGAGATTAAAGAAGTTAAAATGTAAAGAAATGATAATGCCGGAGTAGTCTGATAGCGGGATGGCAATCGGCGATCCACACTGAAAGACAACAATGAATTACATTAGCCATATTTCAGTTTCTATCTTAAGCAGCGTTTAAGTAGTTATTAGAGATTTATTCACGCATAAAATGTTACTGGTTGAATTTATTAAAGTCGTGAAAAAATGAACCGAACGTTACGCTGCGAGCTACTTACTTTTCAGTATATAAAATGACGCTGAGGCCAGTCTGGATGCGGGGGTTGTGCAGCACGATTGGTGTGGAAATCTCACGCGTTGAATGAGTAAAATATTTAGCCCGGTCAAAATCAAACACTTTCACCACTTATAAAGTACGGCATTCGATAAGCATTTACGATAGATCACATTTTAAAAGGCGATAGAGGTAACGAAATAAAAGTAATTTTTTTGCCCTCCACTAATGAGTGGGGTACTGTCATGTCTGACATCGCCCTTTAAACGATGTCTTAGAAACACACCAGGGTAGTTTGTAAATTAGAATTCAAAAAGTGAAGAAAACACTATGACAACTGCAAATCGTCCGATACTCAATCTCGACCTCGATCTGCTAAGAACCTTTGTAGCTGTTGCTGATTTGAATACCTTTGCGGCGGCGGCAGTCGCCGTTTGTCGTACTCAATCAGCCGTCAGCCAACAAATGCAGCGGTTAGAGCAGCTGGTTGGCAAAGAGTTGTTTGCCCGTCATGGGCGCAACAAATTACTGACCGAACACGGTATTCAGCTTCTCGGTTACGCCAGGAAAATCCTGCGTTTCAACGACGAAGCTTGTACTTCATTGATGTATAACAATATAAAGGGTGTTCTGACTATTGGCGCTTCCGACGATACCGCCGATACCATCCTGCCTTTCCTGCTAAACCGCGTCACGTCGGTGTATCCAAAACTGGCGATTGACGTTCGGGTAAAGCCGAGCTCGTTCATGATCGACATGTTGGAAAACGGTGAAGTTGATCTGGCGATTACCACTCTAGCGGCAGCGACAGCCGATCGTCCGCACATTGTGCTGCGTACTTCGCCAACCCTGTGGTATTGCGCGGCGGATTACTATTTCCAGGCCGGTGAGCCGATCCCGTTGGTGGTGATGGACGATCCAAGTCCGTTCCGCGCGATGGCGATCAAACACCTGGACGACGCTGGGATCCCATGGCGGATCGCCTATGTGGCTTCGACGCTTTCCGCCGTTCGCGCTGCCTGCAAGGCCGGTCTGGGTATTACCGTTCGTCCTATCGAAATGATGAGTCCGGATCTGCGAGTGCTTGGCACAGCGGAAGGGTTGCCAGCACTTCCTGATACTCAATATAGCCTGTGCAAAGACTCCCAGTGCGGTAACGAGCTGGCTATGGCGATTTTCAGCGCTATGCAGAATGGCAATGACAACTACAGCTTCAACGGACCTGGGGCATCGTTGCAAGATGATGCTTGTTTGGTTGATGATGAAGAATAACGCCGAAACGCGTTAAAACGGGATGATAAAACCTCTGCTTCGGCGGAGGTTTTTTTTGGCCAAAATTCGGTAAAAGTTTTATTTATGTCGAGTTCGTTTGATTCAGATATCGAAGTAGGTATTTATTTAAGTTTTGCTGGGTAATGAGAACGGTTATCAGACGAAAAAAATGACTTTCGCTGTTTTTTTGAACGATTAATTTCGCTGCTAAAGGCCTGGAATAAATAGGGTTATTTTGATAGCGTGTCACGGCAATTTTTACCGCCAGAATTGACAAAATTTATTAAAGGGCCACACTTTTTTTGAGGTTTTATGCTGAAAACGTGTCCTGGATCAAAAAAATACCCCTAGGTAGTGAGTGGAAGAACAGGAGATTCCTGAGACAATGGTATAGTAAAACTGAAATGTGCATGTTGGTTTATATCTATCTGTTTCTACACGGCAATTAACTGACACGATTTAGCCTAAGCCAGGCGCATCAAATGTTAATTAAATGATACGTATGTAAACTAGTGTGTAGATACTTTTGTCAAAGTTGACAAAAGGTTATAGAAAGGAGTAAAAAGCCCACAGTAAAACGCTGCCTAACTCGCTGTAAAAGCAGTTTGTTTGTGTGGTTTATTTATCCTTCCCTTAAATCGATGTGGTGCACTAACTGCCAGATACAAGAGCAGAGCGATCGACGCCACTTTTGATGAGTAAGCATAGAGTATGTCAACAACCACTGAAGTTATCGCTCATCACTGGGCGTTCGCCGTATTTTTTGTCGTGGCTATCGGGCTTTGCGGTTTAATGCTGCTGGGCGCGTTCTTCCTGGGTGGGAGAGCCCGTGCGCGTGCCAAACATACCCCGTTTGAATCAGGCATCGACTCTGTCGGCACGGCGCGTATGCGTCTGTCCGCCAAGTTCTACCTGGTCGCCATGTTCTTCGTTATTTTCGATGTTGAAGCCTTGTACCTGTACGCCTGGTCGGTCTCCATTCGCGAGAGCGGTTGGGTTGGCTTCATCGAAGCCGCCATTTTCATTTTGGTGCTATTGGCCGGTCTGTTTTATCTGGTGCGTATCGGCGCATTGGACTGGACACCGTCGCGTTCCAAACGTCTGAGTAAACCAGGCACGATCACTAACACCAACAGTCATCCGCAGTAGTCGGTAAAAAACGAGGCATTAAGATGGACTATACGCTCACCCGCATAGACCCGAACGGTGAGAACGACCGTTACCCCCTGCAAAAACAGGAGGTCGTCGCCGATCCCCTGGATCAACAGGTTCACCGCACGGTTTACATGGGTAAACTCGAACATGCATTGCATGACATGGTGAACTGGGGGCGTAAAAACTCTATTTGGCCCTATAACTTTGGCCTTTCGTGCTGTTACGTGGAGATGGTGACGTCGTTTACCGCCGTTCACGACGTGGCTCGTTTTGGTGCCGAAGTATTGCGTGCTTCGCCGCGTCAGGCTGACCTGATGGTCGTAGCCGGTACCTGCTTTACCAAGATGGCCCCGGTTATTCAGCGCCTGTACGAACAGATGCTGGAGCCTAAGTGGGTGATCTCCATGGGTGCCTGTGCCAACTCCGGCGGCATGTACGATATCTATTCCGTCGTGCAGGGCGTGGACAAATTCTTGCCGGTCGATGTGTATATCCCGGGTTGTCCACCGCGTCCAGAGGCTTACATGCAGGCGCTGATGCTGCTGCAGGAATCGATCGGTAAAGAACGCCGTCCGCTGTCCTGGGTTGTTGGCGATCAGGGCGTTTACCGCGCCAATATGCAGTCTGAAAGAGAGCGTAAACACGGCGAGCGTATCGCGGTGACCAACCTTCGGACGCCTGACGAGATTTAAGACGTTCATTTAACGTCCATCTTAGTGCGCTATTGGTTAACACAGCGAAAAGTGAACTTGCGGCGAAATAACCCTTTAGTGTGGTGAAAAAAAATTATGACAGATTCAACGACGCACGACGCCTTGCCGGCCTGGCAGACCCGAGATCACCTCGACGATCCGGTGATTGGCGAACTGCGCAACCGTTTTGGGCCGGAAGCCTTCACTGTTCAGCCCTCCCGTACCGGAATGCCCGTGGTATGGGTCAAGCCTGACCAGTTACTGGAAGTAATGACGTTTTTGAGAAAACAGCCGAAGCCTTACGTCATGCTGTTCGATCTGCATGGCGTGGACGAGCGTCTTCGCACCCACCGCGACGGTTTGCCGGCCGCGGATTTTTCTGTTTTCTACCATCTGATTTCTATCGAACGCAACCGCGATATCATGCTGAAAGTGGCGCTGTCTGAAAAAGACCTGCACGTGCCCACAGCAACCAAGGTTTTCCCTAACGCCAACTGGTATGAGCGTGAAACCTGGGAAATGTTCGGTATTACCTTCGACGGCCACCCGCACCTGACGCGCATCATGATGCCGCAAACCTGGGAAGGCCACCCGCTGCGTAAGGATTACCCGGCGCGCGCCACCGAGTTCGATCCCTTTGTGTTGACCAAACAGAAAGAAGATCTGGAAATGGAAGCGCTGACCTTCAAGCCGGAAGACTGGGGCATGAAGCGTGGCACCGAGAACGAGGACTTCATGTTCCTCAACCTTGGCCCGAACCACCCATCTGCGCACGGTGCATTCCGTATCATTCTGCAACTGGATGGCGAAGAGATCGTCGACTGCGTTCCGGATATCGGTTACCACCACCGTGGCGCCGAGAAAATGGGCGAGCGTCAGTCCTGGCACAGCTACATTCCGTACACCGACCGTATCGAGTACCTCGGCGGCTGCGTGAACGAAATGCCTTACGTGTTGGCGGTTGAAAAGCTGGCCGGTATCAAGGTGCCGGAGCGCGTTGACACTATCCGCGTAATGCTGTCCGAACTGTTCCGCATCAACAGCCACCTGCTGTACATCAGTACGTTCATTCAAGACGTCGGCGCCATGACCCCGGTGTTCTTCGCCTTTACCGACCGTCAGAAAATCTACGATCTGGTGGAAGCGATCACCGGTTTCCGTATGCACCCGGCCTGGTTCCGTATTGGCGGTGTTGCACACGATCTGCCGCGCGGTTGGGATCGTCTGCTGCGTGAATTCCTGGAGTGGATGCCAAAACGCCTGGATTCCTACGTCAAGGCTGCGCTGAAGAACAGCATCCTGAAAGGCCGTTCCGTGGGTGTTGCATCCTACAATGCCAAAGAGGCATTGGAGTGGGGCGTGACCGGCGCCGGCCTGCGCGCCACCGGTATCGAGTTCGACGTGCGCAAATGGCGTCCGTATTCCGGCTATGAGAATTTCGACTTCGAAATCCCGGTCGGCGACGGCAACAGCGACTGCTACACCCGCGTGATGCTGAAGGTAGAAGAGCTGCGCCAGAGTCTGCGCATCCTTGAGCAGTGCCTGAACAACATGCCGGAAGGCCCGTTCAAGGCCGATCACCCGCTGACCACGCCGCCGCCGAAAGAGCGTACGCTGCAGCACATTGAAACGCTGATCACCCACTTCCTGCAGGTTTCCTGGGGCCCGGTGATGCCAGCCAACGAATCATTCCAGATGATTGAAGCCACCAAAGGGATCAACAGCTACTACCTGACCAGCGACGGCAGCACCATGAGCTACCGCACCCGGGTACGTACGCCAAGCTTCGCGCACCTGCAGCAAATCCCAGCGGTAATCCGTGGCAGCCTGGTCTCCGACCTGATCGTCTATCTGGGTAGTATCGATTTTGTAATGTCAGATGTGGACCGCTAACTATGCATGATCAAAAAGACAATCACGCGAATAACGAAGCGCTTGAACCCATCAATGCGTCCGCTCCTCAGAGCGGCGTTGATGCATTTGAGCTGAGCGCGGAAGAACGTGATGCGATCGAGCACGAAAAGCACCATTACGAGGATCCACGCGCCGCCTCAATCGAAGCACTGAAAATTGTGCAGAAGCAGCGCGGCTGGGTTCCGGACGGTGCGATTTATGCCATCGCGGAAGTGCTGGGCATTCCTGCCAGCGACGTAGAAGGCGTGGCCACGTTCTACAGCCAGATTTTCCGTCAGCCAGTAGGACGTCACGTGATCCGTTATTGTGACAGCGTTGTTTGTCACATCACCGGTTACCAGGGCATTCAGGCCGCCATCGAGAAGAAGCTGAGCATCAAACCGGGTCAAACCACCTTTGATGGTCGCTTCACTCTGCTGCCAACCTGCTGTCTGGGCAACTGCGATAAAGGGCCGACCATGATGATTGATGAGGACACTCACAGTCAGCTGAAGCCTGAAGATATCGAGACGCTACTGGAGCAGTATCAATGATTAAAGACATTGTACGCACTCCCGAAATGCACCCGCTGACCTGGCGACTGCGCGATGACAAACAGCCGGTCTGGCTGGATGAATACCGCAGCAAAAACGGCTATGCGGGCGCCGAAAAGGCCATTAAAGGCCTGGCTCCGGACGAGATCGTCAACCTGGTGAAAGACGCCGGGTTGAAAGGCCGCGGCGGCGCAGGTTTCTCCACCGGTCTGAAGTGGAGCCTGATGCCGAAAGACGAATCCATGAACATCCGTTACCTGTTGTGTAACGCCGATGAAATGGAGCCGGGCACCTACAAAGACCGCTTGCTGATGGAACAGATGCCGCACCTGTTGGTGGAAGGCATGCTGATCTCGGCTTTCGCGCTGAAGGCTTACCGCGGCTATATCTTCCTGCGCGGTGAGTACATCGAAGCGGCGGTGCATTTGCGCCGTGCGATTGCCGAGGCTACCGAAGCCGGGTATCTGGGCAAGAACATCATGGGCAGCGGTTTCGACTTCGAGCTGATTGTTCATACCGGTGCCGGTCGCTACATCTGCGGCGAAGAAACCGCGCTGATTAACTCGCTGGAAGGCCGCCGCGCCAACCCGCGCTCCAAGCCACCATTCCCGGCTTCCTCCGGCGTATGGGGCAAACCGACCTGCGTTAACAACGTAGAAACCCTGTGTAACGTGCCGGCCATTCTGGCGAACGGCATTGACTGGTACAAGGGGATCTCCGCCGGCAAAAGTAACGACGCCGGGACCAAACTAATGGGCTTCTCCGGCCGGGTGAAAAACCCAGGCGTTTGGGAGCTGCCGTTTGGTACCACCGCACGTGAAATTCTGGAAGATTACGCCGGTGGCATGCGTGACGGACTGCGTTTCAAAGCCTGGCAGCCAGGTGGTGCAGGGACCGACTTCCTGACTGCCGATCATCTCGATCTGCCGATGGACTTCGAGAACATCGGTAAAGCCGGCAGCCGTCTTGGCACCGCGCTGGCGATGGCGGTGGACCACGAAATCGGTATGGTTCCGTTGGTGCGCAACCTGGAAGAGTTCTTCGCTCGCGAGTCCTGCGGTTGGTGTACGCCATGCCGTGACGGCCTGCCGTGGAGCGTGAAGATCCTGCGTGCGTTGGAAAATGGCCAAGGGCAGCCGGGGGATATCGAAACCCTCGAGCAGCTGTGCCGTTCCCTCGGCCCGGGCAAAACCTTCTGCGCCCACGCGCCAGGTGCCGTAGAGCCACTGCAAAGCGCAATTAAATATTTCCGTGAAGAGTTCGAAGCGGGCATCGCCGTGAAGCATTTCAGTAACGCGCATGCGATTGGCGGCATTCAGCCGAACAACCTGCTGAAGCAACGCTGGTAAGCCGACTCGCCCCGACGACACGGCCAGAATTTTTGATTAACGCCTGCCGCAAGGCAGGCCACTTGGAAGCATGCTGACTATGGCTACGATTCATGTAGACGGCAAAGAATACGACGTAGATGGAGCTGACAACCTGTTGCAGGCTTGTCTCTCTCTCGGCCTCGATATTCCTTACTTTTGCTGGCATCCGGCGCTGGGAAGCGTCGGCGCTTGCCGCCAATGTGCGGTAAAGCAATACCAAAACGCGGAAGATACGCGTGGCCGTTTGGTGATGTCTTGTATGACACCGGCATCCGATGGAACCTTTATTTCCATCGACGATGCCGAAGCCAAACAGTTCCGTGAAAGCGTGGTTGAGTGGTTGATGACCAACCACCCGCACGACTGTCCGGTATGTGAAGAAGGCGGTAACTGTCACCTGCAGGATATGACAGTAATGACCGGCCACAGCTTCCGTAAATACCGCTTCAGTAAGCGTACCCACAATAACCAGGAACTGGGGCCGTTTATCTCGCATGAGATGAACCGCTGCATCGCCTGCTACCGTTGTGTGCGCTATTACAAGGATTATGCGGACGGCACCGACTTCGGTGTGTACGGCGCGCACGATAACGTCTACTTCGGTCGTGTTGAGAGCGGCACGCTGGAAAGCGAGTTCTCCGGCAACCTGGTAGAAGTATGCCCGACCGGCGTGTTCACCGACAAAACCCACTCCGAGCGTTATAACCGTAAGTGGGACATGCAGTTTGCGCCAAGCATTTGCCAGCAGTGCAGCATCGGCTGTAACACCAGCCCGGGCGAGCGCTATGGTGAATTGCGTCGCATCGAAAACCGCTATAACGGCAGCGTGAACCACTACTTCCTGTGCGACCGCGGCCGCTTCGGTTATGGCTACGTGAACCAGAAAGATCGTCCACGTCAGCCACAGCAGCTGCGCGGCAACGACTGGATCACCCTGAACGCCGAACAGGCTATGCAGGGCGCGGCGGACATCCTGCGTCAGGCGAAGAAAACCATCGGTATCGGCTCACCCCGCGCCAGTCTGGAAAGCAACTTCGCACTGCGTGAACTGGTCGGTGCCGAGAATTTCTACACCGGTATTTCACAGGCGGAACAGGGTCGTCTGAACCTGATGCTGAACGTGCTGCAAAACAGCGGCGTTCACACGCCTGCGCTGCGCGAAATTGAAGGCTACGACGCGGTATTGGTGCTGGGTGAAGATCTGACCCAGACCGGCGCACGTATTGCTTTGTCGGTACGTCAGGCGGTGAAGGGCAAGGCTCGCGCCATGGCGGCAGCCCAGCGCGTTGCCGACTGGCAGATTGCCGCGATACAAAACATTGGCCAGCATGCCAAGTACCCACTGTTCGTCACCAACGTGGACAACACCCGTCTGGACGACATCGCTGCGTGGAACTACCGTGCACCGGTGGATGAGCAAGCGCGTCTCGGCTTCGCCATCGCCCACGGGCTGGATAATGCGGCACCGGCGGTCAACGATTTGGCTGATGGCCTGAACAAGAAAGTCGATATCATCGTGCAGGCGCTGACCGACGCACGTAAACCGCTGATCGTCACCGGTAGCAACGCCGGCAGCGAAGCCATCATCGAAGCGGCGGCCAACATCGCCAAAGCGCTGAAGGATCGCGGCTCTGATGTGGGTATCACCTTCGTGGCCAGCGCGGCCAACAGCATCGGTTTGTCGATGATTGGCGGTGGTTCGCTCGATCAAGCGCTGTCGCAGTTGGAAAACGGCGAAGCAGACACCGCTATCGTGATGGAAAACGATCTCTACCGGCATGCGCAGGCGGCAAAGGTGGACGCCGCGTTGGCCAAGGTCAGCAACCTGATCGTGGTTGATCATCAGCGCACCGCGATCATGGATCGGGCCAACCTGATCCTGTCGGCGGCCAGTTTTGCAGAAAGCGACGGTACCCTGGTCAACCAGGAGGGCCGCGCACAGCGTTTCTTCCAGGTTTACGATCCGGCCTACTACGACGACGCGAAAAAAGACGTTTACACCGTAATGCTGGAAAGCTGGCGTTGGATGCACTCGCTGCATTCCACCTATACCAGCCGTCACGTGGACTGGACGCAGCTCGATCACGTTATCGAAGCCTGTGTTACCGCGTTGCCGCAGCTGCAGGGCATTGTGGACGCGGCACCGGACGCAAGTTTCCGCATTCGCGGTCAAAAATTGGCACGTTCGCCACATCGTTCCAGTGGTCGTACGGCCATGCGCGCCAACATCAGCGTGCACGAGCCGCGTCAGCCGCAGGATAAAGACACCATGTTCGCCTTCTCGATGGAAGGGAACAACAGCCCGCTGGCCGATCGTCAGCAGATCCCATTCGCCTGGGCACCAGGTTGGAACTCACCGCAGGCATGGAACAAGTTCCAGGCCGAAGTGGGCGGCAAGCTGCGTCATGGCGATCCGGGCGTGCGTCTGATCGAAGCAGGGGAGGGCAAGCTGGATTACTTCACCCAGGTGCCTGCCGCCTTTGATCATGAGCAAGGCTGGCGTGTCGCGCCTTATTACCACCTGTTCGGCAGTGATGAAATGTCACAGCGTTCCGGCGTGATCCAGCAGCGTATGCCAGAGGCCTACGTGATGGTGAACCCGGCGGATGCCGCTACGCTTGGCGTGAATGCCGGTGCGCTGGTGGAGTTCAGCTGTGCGGGCCAGACGCTGCGTCTGCCGGTGCGCCTGAGTGAAACGCTGACCCAGGGCCAGGTGGGCTTACCGCTCGGCTTGCCAGGGATCCCGCCGGTATTGGTGGGTGCGACGGTTGAAAATCTGCGGGAGGCAACACGATGAGCTGGTTTACCCCTGAGGTGATCGACATTCTGATCTCCGTGCTTAAAGCGGTAGTGATCCTGCTGGTCGTCGTCACCTGCGGTGCTTTCATGAGCTTCGGCGAACGTCGCCTGCTCGGCCTGTTCCAGAACCGTTACGGACCAAACCGTGTCGGCTGGGGCGGTTCGTTGCAGCTGGTCGCCGACATGATCAAAATGTTCTTCAAGGAAGACTGGGTTCCGAAATTCTCCGACCGGGTGATCTTCACCCTGGCGCCGATGATCGCCTTCACTTCCCTGTTGCTGGCATTTGCCATCGTCCCGGTCAGTCCGACCTGGGCGGTGTCCGACCTCAACATCGGTATTTTGTTCTTCCTGATGATGGCCGGCCTGGCGGTATACGCCGTGCTGTTTGCCGGCTGGTCGAGCAACAACAAATACTCGCTGTTGGGGGCGATGCGTGCTTCTGCGCAAACCCTGAGCTACGAAGTGTTCATCGGCCTGTCGCTGATGGGTGTGGTGGCGCAGGCGGACTCCTTCAACATGCAGACCATTGTTGAATCTCAGGCGCATCTGTGGAACGTCATCCCGCAATTCTTCGGTTTCGTGACCTTTGCGATTGCCGGCGTTGCGGTGTGTCACCGTCACCCGTTTGACCAACCGGAAGCCGAGCAGGAACTGGCTGACGGTTACCACATTGAATACTCCGGCATGAAGTTCGGTCTGTTCTTCGTGGGTGAGTACATCGGTATCGTCACCGTTTCTGCCCTGATTGTGACGTTGTTCTTCGGTGGCTGGCAGGGTCCATTCCTGCCGCCATTCATCTGGTTCGCGCTGAAAACGGCTTTCTTCATGATGATGTTCATTCTGATTCGTGCTGCTCTGCCACGTCCGCGCTATGACCAGGTAATGGCCTTCGGCTGGAAAGTGTGTCTGCCGCTGACGCTGCTGAACCTGCTGGCAACTGCCGCAGTCATTTTGTACAACGCTCAATAAGGGGTGAATAAACCATGACATTGAAAGAGTTATTGGTTGGTTTCGGCACCCAGGTGCGCAGCATTTGGATGATAGGCCTGCATGCCTTCGCCAAGCGCGAAACCCAGATGTATCCGGAAGAACCGGTTTACCTGCCGCCGCGTTACCGTGGCCGTATCGTGCTGACGCGCGATCCGGACGGTGAAGAGCGTTGCGTAGCCTGTAACCTGTGTGCGGTTGCCTGCCCGGTGGGCTGTATCTCGCTGCAAAAAGCAGAACAGAAAGATGGCCGTTGGTATCCGGAGTTCTTCCGCATCAACTTCTCGCGCTGCATTTTCTGCGGCCTGTGCGAAGAAGCTTGCCCAACTACCGCGATCCAGCTGACGCCGGATTTCGAAATGGGTGAGTTCAAACGCCAGGACCTGGTGTACGAAAAAGAAGATCTGTTGATCTCGGGGCCGGGTAAATATCCGGAATATAACTTCTACCGGATGGCCGGTATGGCGATTGACGGCAAAGCCAAGGGCGAAGCCGAAAACGAAGCCAAACCGATCGACGTCAAAGGTCTGTTGCCTTAAGGAGCCAGCAAGCATGGAAATTGCCTTTTATCTGGCAGGTTTGATTGCGGTGATCGCGACCATTCGCGTGATCTCGCATACCAACCCTGTGCATGCGTTGCTGTATCTGATCGTCTCGCTGTTGGCGATCTCTGCAGTCTTCTTCTCACTCGGCGCGTACTTCGCAGCGGCGTTGGAGATCATCGTTTACGCCGGTGCCATCATGGTGCTGTTCGTGTTCGTGGTCATGATGTTGAACCTCGGCAGCGCGGTACAAAAGCAAGAGCGCGACTGGCTGAAGCCGTCGGTATGGATCGGTCCGGGCCTGCTGTCGTTGCTGCTGCTGGCGGTGCTGATTTTCGCGATTCGCAGCGTGTCCGATCAGGGCATCAGCGGTGAGATGGTAGACGCCAAAGCCGTGGGGATCAGCCTGTTCGGTCCTTACGTGTTGGCGGTTGAGCTGGCTTCAATGCTGCTGTTGGCAGGTCTGGTTGTTGCCTTCCACATTGGCCGTGAGCACAAACCGGGTGAGGTGTTGAGCAACGCGCCGGTCGGTGGCGAAATGGCGAGAAGAAAATCGGAGGAGCAAGCATGATCCCTCTTCAACATGGCCTGATTCTGGCGGCGATCCTGTTCGTCCTGGGTCTGACCGGGTTGCTGGTTCGTCGTAATCTGCTGTTTATGCTGATCAGTCTGGAAGTGATGATCAACGCCGCAGCATTGGCGTTTATCGTGGCGGGTAGTTACTGGGGCCAACCGGATGGGCAGGTGATGTACATCCTGGCGATCAGTTTGGCGGCAGCCGAGGCCAGTATCGGTCTGGCGTTGCTGCTGCAGCTCTACCGTCGCCGTCATACCCTGAATATTGATACTGTCAGTGAGATGCGCGGATGAACCTATTATATTTAACTATTCTGCTACCGCTGATCGGGTTCCTGCTGTTGGCCTTTTCCCGAGGCCGCTGGTCTGAGAACGTCTCGGCAACCATTGGCGTAGGCTCTATCGGCCTGGCTGCGTTGGTCACGGTGCATGTGGCGATGGATTTCTTCGCCCAGAAAGCGACGGGCGTGCAGCTGTTTGAGCAGAGCCTGTGGAACTGGATGACCGTCGGTAACTTTAATATCGGCGTGACTCTGACGCTGGACGGCCTGTCGTTGACCATGTTGTCCGTGGTCACCGGCGTGGGCTTCTTCATCCACATGTTCGCGTCCTGGTACATGCGCGGTGAAGAGGGCTACTCGCGCTTCTTCGCTTACACCAACCTGTTTATCGCCAGCATGGTGGTATTGGTACTGGCAGACAACCTGTTGCTGATGTACCTGGGCTGGGAAGGCGTGGGCCTGTGCAGCTACCTGCTGATCGGCTTCTACTACAAGGATCCGGCCAACGGTGCGGCGGCGATGAAAGCCTTCATCGTGACCCGCGTCGGCGACGTGTTCCTGGCGTTCGCGCTGTTCATCCTCTACAACGAGCTGGGCACGCTGAACATCCGCGAACTGATGATCCTGGCACCGCAAAAACTGGCGGTCGGCGATACGGCGATCACCTGGGCTACCCTGATGTTGCTGGGTGGCGCGGTCGGTAAATCAGCGCAGCTGCCGTTGCAGACCTGGCTGGCAGACGCCATGGCGGGTCCAACCCCGGTTTCCGCACTGATCCACGCGGCGACCATGGTGACCGCGGGCGTTTACCTGATTGCCCGTACGCACGGCCTGTTCCTGATGGCGCCGGAAGTGTTGCATCTGGTGGGCATTATCGGGGCAGTGACCCTGGTGCTGGCTGGCTTTGCCGCGCTGGTACAGACTGACATCAAACGCGTACTTGCCTACTCCACCATGAGCCAGATTGGTTACATGTTCCTGGCGTTGGGTGTGCAGGCGTGGGATGCAGCAATCTTCCACCTGATGACCCATGCGTTCTTCAAGGCGCTGCTGTTCCTCTCCTCCGGTTCAGTGATCCTGGCTTGCCATCACGAGCAGAACATCTTCAAGATGGGCGGCCTGCGCAAGAGCATTCCACTGGTTTACGTCTGCTTCCTGGTGGGGGGCGCTGCGCTGTCGGCACTGCCGCTGATCACCGCAGGCTTCTTCAGTAAGGATGAGATCCTGGCGGGTGCGATGGCCAACGGTCACATCAACCTGATGATTGCCGGCTTGGTCGGTGCGTTCATGACCTCGCTGTACACCTTCCGTATGATTTTCATCGTGTTCCATGGCGAAGAGAAAATCAAAGCGCATGCCGGTAAAGGCATCACTCACCACCTGCCGCTGTTGGTTCTGCTTGTGCTGTCCACCTTCGTTGGCGCGATGATTGTTCCGCCACTGCAGGGCGTACTGCCAGATACCACCGAGCTGGCGCACGGTAGCGTGCTGCAACTGGAGATTACCTCCGGCGTAGTGGCTATTGTTGGCATCCTGTTAGCGGCGGCGCTGTGGCTGGGCAAACGTACCCTGGTTACCCGCATCGCCAATAGCGCACCGGGACGTTTCTTCTCTACCTGGTGGTTCCATGCCTGGGGCTTCGACTGGCTGTACGACAAAGTGTTCGTCAAGCCGTACCTGGGTATTGCGAAGTTGCTGCAACGTGATCCGCTGAACTCGATGATGAACTTGCCGGCCATTTTCTCCCGCTGGGGGAACCGTGGTCTGACAGTGAGCGAGAACGGTCAGGTGCGTTGGTATATAGCGTCTATGGGTGTGGGTGCAGTGGTCGTATTGGCTCTGTTGATTTTGGTTTAATTGAATAATTTAAACAGACGCATTTTTCGGGCGTAGCGCTCTGCAGGGCAGGCGCTACGTACAAAGTTTGAAATTATTCGTATAAGGGACACAAAACGCCATGCTATTACCTTGGCTAATTCTTATCCCCTTTATTGGCGGTCTGCTGTGCTGGCAGTTTGAGCGCTTCGGTACTAAGGTGCCGCGCTGGATTGCGTTGATCGCAATGGGGCTGACATTGGCGCTTTCTCTGCATCTGTGGATGCAGGGCGGCTACACGTTGACTACGCCGAAAGGCATTCCGCAGTGGCAGTCTGAATTCCTGCTGCCGTGGATCCCACGCTTTGGCATTTCCATCCACCTGGCGCTGGACGGACTTTCACTGCTGATGGTAGTGCTGACCGGCCTGCTGGGCGTGTTGGCTATCCTCTGTTCCTGGCGTGAAATCCAGAAATACCAGGGCTTCTTCCACCTGAACCTGCTGTGGATCCTGGGTGGGGTTATCGGCGTGTTCCTCGCCATCGACATGTTCCTGTTCTTCTTCTTCTGGGAAATGATGTTGGTGCCGATGTACTTCCTGATCGCACTCTGGGGTCACAAGGCGTCGGACGGGAAAACCCGTATCACTGCGGCCACCAAGTTCTTCATCTATACCCAGGCCAGCGGTCTGGTGATGCTGATTGCCATTATGGGCCTGGTGTTTGTGCACTATAACGCGACCGGCGTGTGGACCTTCGATTACGAAGACCTGCTGCAAACGCCAATGTCGCACAACGTGCAATACCTGTTGATGCTGGGCTTCTTCATTGCCTTCGCGGTGAAAATGCCGGTGGTGCCGTTGCACGGCTGGTTGCCGGATGCGCACAGCCAGGCTCCTACCGCAGGTTCTGTCGACCTGGCGGGGATCTTGCTGAAGACTGCGGCCTATGGCCTGTTGCGCTTCAGCCTGCCGCTGTTCCCGGAAGCTTCGCATGAGTTCGCGCCAATCGCCATGTGGCTGGGTGTTATCGGTATCTTCTACGGCGCCTGGATGGCGTTTGCGCAGACCGATATCAAGCGTCTGATCGCTTACACCTCGGTTTCCCATATGGGCTTCGTCCTGATCGCCATCTACACCGGCAGCCAACTGGCTTACCAGGGTGCAGTGATCCAGATGATTGCACACGGCCTGTCTGCGGCCGGTATGTTCATCATCTGTGGCCAGTTGTACGAACGTCTGCACACTCGCGACATGCGTGAAATGGGCGGCCTGTGGGGGCGTATCAAATACATCCCTGCGCTGTCGCTGTTCTTCGCGGTGGCTACGTTGGGGATGCCGGGTACCGGTAACTTCGTCGGTGAATTCATGATCCTGTTCGGCAGCTATCAGGTTGTGCCGGTGATCACCGTGATTTCTACCTTCGGTCTGGTGTTTGCTTCGGTTTACTCGTTGATCATGATGCAGCGTGCCTACTACGGCAAAGCCAAGTCTGACCAACCTTTGCCGGGCATGACCGCGCGTGAGCTGTTCATCATTCTGCTGTTGGTGGTGTTGCTGGTTCTGTTGGGGTTCTACCCACAACCGATTCTGGACACTTCTAATGCGGCGATGAGCAACGTGCAACACTGGTTTGGTTCGTCAGTTTCAGCAATTTCAACAACAAGGCCGTAATTCGCCATGACAATAACTCCTCAACAACTGATCGCACTGTTGCCGCTGTTGATCGTCGGATTGACGGTGGTGGTTGTGATGCTAGGCATTGCGTGGCGACGCGACCACTTTATCAACGCCACCCTGACCGTGATCGGGCTAAACCTGGCGCTGCTTTCGCTGTACTTTGTCGGCCAGGCAGGCCCAATGGACGTCACCCCGCTGCTGCGGGTTGACGGCTACTCGATGTTCTATACCGGGCTGGTGATATTGGCGAGTCTGGCGACCTGTACCTTTGCCTATCCGTGGCTGGTCGGTTACCCGGACAACCGCGAAGAGTTCTACCTGCTGGTGCTGATTGCTACCCTGGGTGGCATTCTGCTGGCGAGCGCCAACCATCTGGCCTCGCTGTTCCTCGGTATTGAACTGATCTCGCTGCCGCTGTTTGGTCTGGTGGGCTACGCCTACCGCCAGAAGCGACCTCTGGAAGCGGCCATCAAGTACATGCTGCTGTCCGCCGCGGCTTCGTCGTTCCTGCTGTTCGGTATGGCGCTGCTGTATGCGGAGTCCGGTGACCTGTCGCTGGCCGGCCTGGGCAAGAGCCTGCAAGAAAACATGATGCACCAGCCGCTGATCCTGGCCGGTATGGGCATGATGATTGTCGGTCTGGGCTTCAAGCTGTCGCTGGTGCCATTCCAACTGTGGACGCCGGATGTGTATCAGGGGGCGCCTGCGCCGGTTTCAACCTTCCTGGCCACCGCCAGCAAGATTGCTATCTTTGCGGTCGTTATGCGTCTGTTCCTGTATGCGCCTGCTGCCGACAACGAAGCGCTGCGCATGGTGCTGTCGATCATTGCCGTTTGTTCGATTCTGTTCGGCAACCTGATGGCCATCAGCCAGACCAACATCAAGCGTCTGCTGGGTTACTCGTCGATTGCCCACCTGGGTTATCTGCTGGTGGCGCTGATTGCGGTGCAAACCCACCAGCTGTCGCTGGAAACCGCCGGGGTTTACCTGGCCGGTTACCTGTTCAGCAGCCTGGGCGCGTTCGGCGTGGTCAGCCTGATGTCCAGCCCGTACCGTGGCCCGGATGCAGATTCACTGTTCTCCTACCGCGGTCTGTTCTGGCATAAGCCCATTCTGTCCGCCGTCATGACGGTGATGATGCTGTCACTGGCCGGTATCCCGATGACCCTGGGCTTTATCGGTAAGTTCTTCGTGATCGCAATGTGCGTCAGCGCTCACCTGTGGTGGTTGACCGGCGCCGTGGTGCTGGGTAGCGCCATTGGTTTGTACTACTACCTGCGCGTCACCGTCAGCCTGTTCCTCAGCGCGCCGGAAGCGCTGCAGCGCGATACCCCAAATAACTGGGCGTTGACCGCAGGCGGCGTAGTGGTGCTGATCTCCGCCGCGTTGGTGCTGTTGCTGGGTGTTTATCCGCAGCCGCTGATTACGCTGGTACAGATGGCACAGCCGATGTTCTGATGGGCATCAGGGCAGTAAAAAAGGTCGCTTCGGCGACCTTTTTTTATGGCGTGGGGAACGGATTAGAGCATCATCTGCGACGGGCTACAGCGGTATAACTCTGCCAGTTTTTCCCGGGTTTTTTTTTGCGGTTTAGAGTCAATGGCTTCCCACTGAGAAACGGCAGATTGAGTAGTCCCCAGTTTTGTCGCCACATCGTACTGCGAGAAGCCGCGGAAAATTCGCCATGCGGCTATCAGACTGATGTTCTGATCCAGCATGATAGAGACCACTTCATGAGGAACAGTTTCATCATCGTGCGCATCGCTATGATAGGGAACAGACTCATAGTCATCTTGCCGGCCTACCAGCTTTTTATATTCATCGAGAGGCAATATCACGTACAGCGGTTTGCCTGATTCATCATGGATATATTGTAACTTCGCCATCTGGCATACCTCGGATTATAAATTTCAGCTCAACGCGGTTTAGTAAGTTGTCGACGTTCTACGCTTCACTTGTTGGATCAGACAGACAATAGGTTCACCATCACTCATCTCAAAAATAATGCGATAGCTGCCGACGCGCAGGCGAAATTGGCTGTCAGCACCATGCAATTTTTTGATATCCAGTCTGACGGCCGGGAACGCGCTTAACAGCCCGACCTTGTCTCTAATGGCTGAGCGATCCTGAGTCGGTAGCGTCATCAATTGTTTAACTGCTTTGCGCGACCAGTTAACCTTTGCCATCATTCCCTCGACTGTGGGGGCACGTCCTGTGCGTTGATTAGATAATAAGCTTTTTATCTAATCATGGCAATGTGGTGAAACGGGATAAGAGGGGTAGGGTAAGTCACCCTAACCCTTGAGTAGGGGGGATCAGCCGGGATTATTTGTAAATGAGGTTTCCAGCGCCTGGACTACGGCACGCACCCTGGCGGCACGCTGCAGGTCAGGATGCAGCACCAGCCAGATATCTACCCAGTCTTTGTTTTCCGGGAAAATTCGCACCAGGTCCGGGTCCTTATCCGCCAGGAACGAGGACAGCAGGCCAATCCCCAACCCATTGCGCGTTGCAGAGCGCAGCAGCAACTGCGAATTGCACTGCAGCACCACGTTAGGATCGATCAGCGTTTCGCCACAGAAGTTGTTCCAGTGACGGGGCACCAGTTCTCGCGGGAACATCAGCAGGTCATGACCCCGCAGATGGTCGCCCTTGGTCGGCATGCCGTGTTTGTCGAGATAGTCCTGCGTCGCATACAGCCCCATTTCGATGGTGGCCATGCGTTTGATAATCAGCTCATCGGATTCGGGACGGGCGCCGCGGATCGCCAGATCTGCGCCACGGTACGAAATATCAGAGATATTGACCGCCGTCAGCATGGTGACAGTGATTAACGGGTATTGTTCTCGCAGCGCCTTCAGCGCCGGGATGACAAAAGCCTCGGCCATGGTATCGGTGGTGGCGATGCGTACGTTACCGCACAGGCTGTCGTCGCCACTGGTGGCTTTGCGGCCAATCGCCTGCACCGAGTTCTCCATGTTCATCACGTCCGCCAGCATTTCCTCTCCCAACGGACTGAGGGAGAACGATTTTGGCGTACGGATAAACAGTTTGGATCCCAGGCTCTCTTCAAAAGCGGTAATACGCCGCCCGACGGTGGCTTGGTCGACGTGTAGTTCATTGGCGGCTTTTCGTAAAGTGCCGCAGCGTGCGACCGCCAGGAAGAAGCGTGCATCATCCCAATTCATCATGCCATTTCCTTTGTGCAGGCTTATCGGTCTTGTCTGTGTTCATTATTGCGCAACCGTACCGGCTCTGGTTTTGGCTGCAAATGAGGCCCACGTATCATAATTATTAATTATGTTTCAGGATATGAATAAATGCATCAACGTGAAGCAGTTTTGCATCTTTATTTTTACCCGACAATCTTTATGCTTATCAACGTTTATGCTGTGATCTGGCGCACATTTTGTGCCAATGTTACCCTGAACGCGTAAGCAGACGCGCATGAGAGCCTGTCTCTGTGGGCTAATCGCCTGGTGGGATCGACTCTGAATCTAGGTTGGCCCACCACGACTGGACATTGAAAATGGAGTCTCACGCAGAGAAGTTATACACCCCCGTAGCACTGGCAACTGCGGACGGTGTCAGAGTTATTGCAACCCCCGGTGCGAAAGCGGCAACGCAAAACAACGCTGATGCGATTATCCAGAGTCTCGAAGCTCGCGGCATTCAGCACATATTCCTGGTACCCGGCAAGCTGGTGTACCCATTGATAAAATCCATTGAACATTCAGGCATTGCCGGCATCGTCGGCGCCCATGAAACCGCCTGCGGCTTTATGGCGGACGGTTATGCTCGCGCCAGCCGCAAGTTTGGCGTTTGTCTGGGCATCTCCGGTCCCGGCACCATGAATTTCCTGCCGGCGATGGCGGCGGCGCAGGCCGACAAAATTCCGGTGTTGTATCTGGCCGGCGGCATTGCCACTTATCATGAAGCGCAGGGTGCCTTCCAGGACGGCAGCAATAGTGGCATCGATGAGCTGACTATCGTCAAACCGCTGCTTTCCGCTGCGATAGAAGTGAAAAATAATCTCACGTTGCAGCACGAGCTGCGGCGCAGTTTGTCTTGCCTGAACACTCAGCGAAAAGGTCGCACCTATCTCAGCGTGCCGGTCGATATGCAAAAGAAAGAGGTGGCTGGCGGTCATGAAGTTAGCCCGCCACGCACGCCCCAGTGCCGAGAGGCCGCCATCGACCCACAGGCATTGGATCAGGTGCTGGATGACTATCTGCTGCGCGGGCTGAACGTCGCCTGCCTGGTGGGTAACCGCATGAATAATCCGCTGGATGCCGCCCTGTTGCTGCGCCTGGCGGAGAAATACCGTCTGCCGGTTGCCACTACGCTGTCCGGCAAGGGCGCGTTTCCCGAAGGGCACGAGCTGGCGCTGGGGCTGTACGGTTTTGCCGGTCATACCCGGGCGGTGGAAACCATCAATGGCGATGAAGTGGATGTGTTGCTGGTGCTGGGTTGCGATCTGAGCCAACGCGATAGCCTGAACTGGAATCCGCGACTGCACGGCACCAAAACGCTGGTGGTGATTGACGAGGATTTCGATAAGGTCAGCTCGCATTATCAACCGGATATGCAGATTTTCTCCAGCCTGACCGGCTCGTTGCACCACCTGCTGGATGCGGTCAGCGACGATGACGCGCACCTGAACAGCATTAAACGCTTGCGTAACGGCTGGCTTGAGCAGGTGGGGCAACTGCCGCTAGAGCAGCAACGGCCCGATTTGCAGGTGCGTCTTGCTGAGGGTGAGGCCAACATGTACCCCGGCGACGCCATCAAACGCATCCGCAGCCGTATGAATCAGGACACCAACGTGGTGGTCGATTCCGGCGCACACCGTATCTTTATGGCGCACCACTGGCAGGCCAGCGGCCGGGGCGATTACCATACCTCAAGCTCCCTGGCGCCGATGGGCTGGGCGATTTGCGCCGGCATTGGCATCAAACTGGCAGCGCCGCACCGCGACTGCGTGGTGGTCACCGGCGACGGCTGCATGCTGATGCACGGCATCGAGATCCAGACGGCCGCCCGTTATCAGGTCAAAATGACCTTTGTGGTGATGAACAACTGCGCTCACGGAGCAATGCACATCGACACCCTGCAAAACCGTGGGGTATCTGCGGACTATACCGCGTTGCCGAACCATGACTGGAAGGCCTTCGCCAACAGCCTGGGGGTTGCCTCCGCCAAAGCGGCGACGCTGGAGGAACTGGACGAAGCGCTGACCGCCGCGGCTGAGCACGAGGGGCCTTTCCTGATAGAAGTGTTGGTAGGAAATCATGTGGCGCCTAATCGATACTATGCCGAGAGCATCGTAGAATACGAGCAGCGTATCAAAGGCTTGTAAAGGCGTAACCCCAGATTCCAGGAGTCGTCATTCATTGTCCTTTGTATCACGCCATTCTATTTTGTTCACCGTAGTCATGGAGCGATAACAATGTATAAACTGACACTTCTGGCATTAATGATAGCATTTCAAGGCGCTGCACAGGCCGCAGAGGATCACGGCGAAGGCATAAACAAAGAAACCTTGCTGAAAACCGAAACCTCATGGGAGGGGACGCCGTACCAGCATTATCCGGCCGGCGCTCCGCAGATCACCATGTTGAAGGTCACGGTGGAACCAAACAAGGTGCTCGCCTGGCATACTCACCCGTGCATCAGCGCGGTGTATATGACCGGGGGCAGCGTTTCGCTGACGGTCAAGAAAACCGGTGTGAAACACACCTTTAAGCAGGGCGACTCCTTTACCGACACGGTAGATATCGTTCACCAAGGGGTTTCTGGTGATAAAGGCGCGGAGATGCTGGTATTCTTCGCCTGCGCTGATAATAAACCGCTGACGGTGAAAGCTGCCGAATAATATCCCCGCCGTTTTTTAAGCTGCGGCGCTGTTGACTGCATTAGCCGTAGGGGGCGAATCAATTCGCCCCGTTTTATTTTGTTGCCCGTTGGGGTGATATACCGAGGAAATCATGGTTGCTTTGTGGATGGTCGTCGCCAGCGGGTTCTTTGCGTTGATGGGGGCCAGCATCAAACTGGCTTCGGCCAAGGTCGGTTTTTTCGACATCATTTTTTACCGCTCTGTGATTAACGTCCTGATCGTTGCCGCGCTGATCCATGTGAAAAATCTCGGTTTCCGCACCCAGCATTTGGGGTTGCACATGAAACGCGCCGCCATTGGCAATGCGGCGATGTACTGCGGTTTCTACTCACTAATCCATCTGCCGATCGCCACGGCAACCACGTTGGGCTACACCAATCCTATCTTTCAGTCGGCGATTGCCTTTGTCACTTGCAAAGGTCAACTGACCGGCAAGCTGCTGTTCTCGGTACTGCTGGGTTTTATCGGCATTTTGGTGCTGCTGCGCCCCGATACGCCGAACGGCGAGTATGCCGCGACCCTGATTGGCCTGCTTTCCGGCCTGCTGACCGCGCTGGCCTATTTTAACGTCGGTAAGCTGGTGCGCAGCGGCGAACCCGAACTGCGAGTGGTGTTTTACTTCTCGTTGGTGGGCACCCTGGTGGGCGGCATGATGACCACGGTGGTGGGGTTTACCGCGCTGGACAGCGCCATGATGCTGTGCGTTTGCGCCATCGGCGTGTTCGGCAGCCTGGGGCAAATCACCATGACCCGCGCCTACGGCAGCGGCAATGCGGTGATTGTCAGCATTCTTTCCTATAGCACCATCATTTTCTCCACGCTGCTCGGCTATCTGTTGTTTGGCGAGAAGCTGTCCTACATTGCTGCGGGCGGCATGGCGCTGATTATTTTCTCCGGTGCGTTGGCGATAGTGAAGCGCGCTCCGGCAAAAACCTCGAAGGCGGCGGCGGTGTAAAGAGCACGGCATTAAGCGCTGGCGGGCGTCAGCGCAAATGCATTAATGAATCACTATGATGCATTCTTGGCTATTTTGACCGTTATACCCGAAAGGTATGATAAACGCGTTTCCTGAGGAGTTTGGTTTTCAGGGTTAGGTGTTTATCCAGATTGTTTCGGGAGAGAAAAATGTCTGAAGGTGTGGCTGTTGATGAAGCCGCTAAAGCGAAGTCGGGTGAGTCGCATTTTGCCATCCTGCTGTTTTTAGCCCTGGCATTGATGTCCGCATTGCTGAACAGCAGTGCGCCGACACCGCTTTACCCGCTTTATCAACATGAGTTGGCGCTAAGCTCGGTCAGCCTGACCGTCATTTATGGCGCCTATGCCGCCGGCGTGCTGATTTCGCTGTTCGGCGTGGGCAACATGGCCGGCAAGGTCAAAGACCTGCGTAGCATGATTGTACCGGCGCTGCTGGTGGTTTTGGCCGGGGCCTTGCTGTTCTCGATGGCCGATTCGTTTTTGATGATGTTTATGGCGCGTCTGCTGGCCGGGATCGGCACCGGGGCTTTGACCGGTGCGGCTAACATTGCGCTGGTGCGTTTCGGGCCGAAGGACGGCGGTAAAAATGCGGCGCTGATTGCCACGCTGTCATTCACCACCGGTCTGGCTTTGGGGCCGATTTTCAGCGGCGTGGCGCTGCAAACCGGGTTCCACACGACTTCGCTGCCGTTCATTATCATCATGGCGGTGGCGGCAGTTGCCGCACTGGGCGTGATGCTGAAATGGCCGGTTGAAGCCGTTGTTGTACCTCTCAGCGGGGCACCGGCAGCAGAAGCCGCGGCAGAAAAAAGTTCGTTGGCGGATGGCCTGCGCGCTACCGGAGGCAAGTTCTTCTTGTGTGCTGGCGCGTTGTTCATCTGCTGGGCAGTGGCTGCCAGTATTCTGGCGATAGGGCCAAGCGTATCGGAAAAGCTATTGGGCATGCACAGCCGGGGCGTTTACGGCTATGTGATTGCGGTTTATTTGGTGATTGCCGGTATTAGCCAGATCCTGAGCCGTCGCGTTAATGCGCGCCATTCGCTGATGTTTGGCTGTCTGGCGCAGGCGCTGTCAGTGGTGGTGTTCGCCGAGGCGATTCAGATCCACTCGCTGGCTCTGGCCAGTGCCGGTATGGTGATTGCCGGTTACGCCTACGGGGCGATTTTTGTCGGCAGTGCCACCTTGGTGAACCTGATTTCACCGAAGGCCAGCCATGCGAGACTGATTTCACTGTTTTACGTAATCGCCTATATCGCCAACTGGGTTCCGATCCTGTTGGGGGCGGTTATCGACCATGCCAGCCTGCATCTGGCGGTCAATCTGTTATTTCTGGTCAGTGCCGTGGTTTGCTTATCTTTGAGCTTCATGGTGACCCGCGCGGGCTTCCCGCGCTGATACCCGCCGAGTTTCAGGTTGCCCGTCGGCAACGTGAAATTAGCAGGGTAGCTGAACAACGATTTTAGCCACGCAAGGTGGCGAACGATTTCCCTGGTGTTGTTGTGTGTCATTTCCAGCGTGCTAGTCACGCTGGTTTTTTTTGTGACAAATTCCTCAATTCTGCAATTTCAGTATTTCTCATTACAAAATTTTTGTGATTTACATCACTTGAATTTGCCGATTTTCGCGTAAACTGCGCGCTTTCTTTGCTGCGGGTCAGTTTATGAACGTTCTTTTTGCCATTGCTGTGACTACCGGGATCCTCTCCGGCGTGTGGGGATGGGTGGCTGTTAGCCTGGGGCTGATCAGTTGGGCCGGTTTCCTGGGCTGTACGGCCTATTTTGCTTGCCCGCAGGGGGGGCTGAAAGGGTTGTTGATCAGCACGCTGACCTGCTGCAGCGGGGTATTTTGGGCGATGGCGATCATTCACGGCAGTGAGCTGGCGCCCGGCTGGAGCCTGCTCGGTTATCTGCTGACCGGCGCGGTGGCTTTTCTGATGTGCATTCAGGCAAAGCAGCAGTGGCTGGGTTTTGTGCCCGGCACCTTTATCGGCGCTTGCGCCACCTTCGCCGGCGGCGGCAATTGGTCTCTGGTGACCCTTTCCCTGTTGGTGGGATTAGTGTTTGGCTACGCGATGAAAAACAGCGGCCTGTGGCTGGCGGCGCGCAGCGAAAAACCGAAACCGGCGGCCGCTGTTACCGAACATGTTAACCGCTGAGTTAAATGGTGCCGCCGAGTGAGATGCGGTAGTGCAGATCAACGCGCTCAATGCACGGCACCCCTTTAATGCGTTTCAACAAGATCTCTGTGGCCACCTTGCCGATATCAAACCTGGGTGTAATAACGCTGGCGATGCCCGGCGTGGTGGCTTTGCCGATATCCAGGCCGTGAAATCCCGACAAAGCGATATCCTGCGGAACCCGCAGCCCCAGCCGCAGACACTCCTGTAAGACCCCAACGGCCAGATCGTCATTGGTGCATAAGATACCGTCCAAGTCCGGGTAGAGCTGCCGTGCCATGGCCAGCATGTCGGAGCCGACCGTCACCGACGAAACACGGTGCGGTGTGATTTGGCGCGGTGTCAGGCCCTGTTTTTCCATCGCCCGGCAGTAGCCCTGAAAACGTTTGGTGTCGCGCGCATCGGACATGGCGCCGAAATAAACCACCTGACGTTTACCGCTGGCCAGCAGCGCTTCGGTCATGTCGTAACCCGCCTGGAAGTTATCGAACCCCACGGCGATCCTTCCTTCCGGACCTTCCAGATCCATCACCTGCGCCACCGGGATTTTGGCGGCCGTCAGGTACTTTTCCGCCCGCAGAGTATGCTCCGAATCCGTCAGGATCAGCCCGGCGATTGGGTAAGCCAGCAGTTGGACGATATGCTCTTCTTCGCGCTGTCGACTGTAGTCATAGTTCACTACCAGCGTTTGGTAGCCCTGTTCCAGAGTGATGGATTCGATACCGGCCAGCAGATCGGCGAAAATTTGGTTGTTGAACGAGGGGATCAAAACGCCAATGCGCGGTTTTTGCGTTGAGCGTGCTTCATCGCCGTCGGTAAAGTTCACTTCCTTCATCACCTGGGCAATTTTCTCGGCGGTTTCGGCCGCCACCTTTTCCGGCGTTCGCAGATAGCGGCTGACGGTCATTTTGGTCACGCCGGCGAGCAGCGCAATATCTTGCAGCGTGACGCGTTGGTTCTTCATTCTGAGGCCTTAACAGGGTGGGGCGGCGAAATCGCGAATAACGCCATGTTAACAAATCGATTTAGTGATAACAATCGACGACATAAAGTATAAAAATCTTATTTTTCAATGAAATGTGTTGAGTTTGTTTCCCGTGAGATTGCGTGGCTTCACGTTAAAGGTAACAGGTTTTAGTAACACTGTTTTAAGTGATCGTCATCACGTTTTTGCCGGCGGCGATCCGCTGAGATAGGCACCTGTCTTATCTGAATGACACTGCCGGGGACGTTATGAACAACTTATTTTCACTGGATAATAAAAAAGTACTGATTACCGGCGCTTCTCGGGGCATTGGTTTTCTGCTGGCGCGTGGGCTGGCGGAGTACGGCGCTCACATATTGGTCAATGCGACCACCGAAGAAAACGCCCAGCGAGCCGTTGAAGCACTGCGCCGTGAGGGCTTCCGCGCCGATGCCGCGGCCTTTGATGTCACTAACTCTCAGGCCATTCATGCCGCTATTGAGAAAATTGAGGCGCAAAGTGGTGGGATCGATGTGTTGATTAACAACGCGGGCATACAGCGTCGCCACCCGTTTACCGAATTCCCGGAAAAAGACTGGGACGACATTATCGCCGTCAACCAGAAGGCGGTATTTATGGTGTCACAAGCCGTAGCCCGCCATATGGTGCAGCGTCAAAGCGGTAAAATCATCAATATCGGCTCGATGCAGAGCGAACTGGGCCGCGACACCATCACCCCCTATGCCGCTTCCAAAGGGGCGGTGAAAATGCTCACGCGCGGCATGTGCGTAGAGCTGGCGCGCTACAACATTCAGGTCAATGGTATTGCCCCGGGCTACTTCAAAACCGAAATGACTCAGGCACTGGCGGACAACCAAGAGTTTACCGCCTGGCTGACAAAGCGTACCCCGGCTGCCCGTTGGGGCGATCCGCAGGAGTTGATTGGCGCGGCGGTGTTCCTGTCGTCCAAAGCCTCTGATTTTGTCAATGGTCACCTGCTGTTTGTCGATGGCGGAATGTCGGCCGCGGTATAGCCGCCTGCTTATGAGAAAATGATGATGAAAATTCAAACCCAATCCTGCGTGGTCAACGGCAAATATGACGTGGCGGTAGTGGAGCAGGAGGTTGAGTACCAGGGCCACGGCACGCTGGTGAAAATCACCCGTGGTGGCATCTGCGGATCAGACCTGCATTATTATCAGGAGGGTAAAGTCGGCAGTTTTCAGGTGCGTCAGCCGATGGTGCTGGGCCATGAGGTGATCGGTGAAGTGGTCGCCAGCGACACGGCTCGCCTGCCCTTGGGCCAGAAAGTGGCGTTAAACCCCAGCAAGCCCTGCGGGCAGTGTAAGTATTGCCTGGCGGATCAACAAAACCAATGTACTCAAATGCGCTTTTTCGGCAGCGCGATGTACTTCCCACATGTTGACGGCGCTTTTACCCAGTACAAGGTGGTTGATAGCGCGCAATGCATTGCGTTCGACGCCAACTGCGACGAGAAGGTGATGGTTTTTGCCGAGCCGCTGGCGGTGGCGATACATGCCGCCAGGCAGCCCGGTGAAGTGAAAGGGAAAAAGGTGTTTGTGTCCGGCGTCGGCCCGATCGGCTGCCTGCTGGTGGCGGCGCTGAAGGCGTTGGGCGCCGACGAAATTGTCTGCGCCGATCTCAGCCCGCGTTGCCTGGATATCGCCGGAGATATGGGGGCATCCCGCTGTCTGCACGCCGGCAATGACGATTTCAGCAGCTATCAGCAGGAAAAAGGGTACTTCGATATCGCTTTTGAAGTCTCCGGCCATCCACTGTCGTTGCAGCGTTGTCTGGAGGTCACCCGCGCCAAGGGGACGGTGGTGCAAGTCGGTATGGGAAGCAGCTTCCCGGATTTCCCGCTGATGCTGTTGATCGCCAAAGAGCTGAATCTGCTGGGATCCTTCCGGTTTGTTGAAGAGTTCGCCCTGGCGGTGACGTGGCTGGCCGAGGGGACAGTCAATCCGCTGCCGCTGCTGTCCGCCGAGTTCGACAATCGTCAACTGGCTGAGGCGCTGACGTTTGCCGGCGACAAGAGTCGAGCTGCCAAAGTCCAACTGGTGTTCTGATTTTAGCCATCAGTCTGATGGCGGGGATCGGCGATCCTTGTCTATAGTTAAGGGCCGTTTCATTTTTTAAACACGGAGAACTTACCATGGCGAGAAATACGGATGCGGATCAAACCACGCTCGATGACGATCTGAGAATGCTGAGCGACACGCTGGAAGAAGTGTTGAAGTACTCCGGCGATCGGGCCGATCAGGCCTATATCGATATCAAAGCTCATGCCGAAGAGGCATTGAGTGAGGTCAAGTCGCGGTTGGCTGACACCACCGAGTCCTACTATGCGCGCGCCAAGGACGCCGTTTGCCGAACCGACGGTTACGTGCGTGAAAACCCCTGGTGCAGCGTAGGGATTGGTGCCACGGTTGGCCTGGTACTGGGCTTGTTGCTGGCGCGTAAATAACGGCCTGTAGACGTTGGGCGCGGCACCCGCCGCGCCCCAATATTTACTGCCCCAATGTCACTTCCACCTGATGGATTTTGCCATCGTCTACCAGCGTTATCACAGCTTCCGACTGTTTTTCACCGTCGACGCTGACCTGCGCCGCGCCTTGCCCCTGACGAACAACCAACCGATATTCGCTGCTACCCTCCCGGTAGTTAAGCGTCACCTGTGGCCAGTCCGCCGGCAGGCGGGTATTGACGCTCAGCCGATCGCCATGGCGTTTCAGACCCAGCAGTGACTCGAGGATCAGCCGATACATCCAACCGGCAGAACCGGTATACCAGCTCCAGCCGCCGCGACCGACGTGCGGCGCCACCGCGTAAATATCGGCGGTAACCACATACGGCTCGACCTTGTAGCGTTCCGCCGCGGTACTGTCCAGGCTGTGGTTGATCGGGTTGATCAGCGCCATCAGTTCCCAGGCGCGCTCGATATTGCCCATTTCGGCGAAGGCCATCACCGCCCACACCGCGCCATGGGTATATTGTCCGCCGTTTTCCCGCACGCCAGGCAGATAGCCGCGGATATAGCCCGGATTCGGGCCGTTGCCGTCAAAAGGCGGCGTCAGCAGTTTGATCAGGCCGGCCTGGTTGTCGACCAGGTGTTTATCCAGCGACTGCATGGCTTGCAGGCTGCGTGGCGCATCACCGGCACCGGACAGTACTGACCAACTTTGGGCAATGGCGTCGATACGGCACTCCGCCGACTGATGAGAGCCCAGTGGTTCCCCGCTGTCGAAATAGCCCCGACGGTACCATTCGCCGTCCCAGGCATGGTCACGCAGATTATTGCGCAGCGTCTCGGCCTGTTGGCGGCACAGCGTCGCCAGTTCGTCGTCATGACGCGCGGTTGCCAACTTGCCGTAACGCTGCAGGATATGGAACAGGAAGAAGCCAAGCCAGACGCTCTCGCCACGCCCCTCCAGGCCCACCATATTCATGCCGTCGTTCCAGTCACCGGCTCCCATCAGCGGCAGACCGTGTTCGCCGAAGTTCAATCCGTGTTTTAACGCCCGGACGCCATGCTGATACAAGGTTTCTTGCGTTGCGCTCTGCGCCGGTTGTTCATAGGACGACTCCTCGCCGGGTGCCAGTTTGCGCGCCTCCAGATAGCCCACCTGTTCATCCAGGATGCTCTGATCGTCGGTGGCGTCCAGATAGTGGCAAATGGCCAGCGGCAACCACAAATAGTCATCCGAACAGCGGGTGCGCACGCCGTTGCCCTGTGGCGGATGCCACCAGTGTTGCACGTCGCCTTCGACGAACTGGCGCGAAGCGCACAGCAGGATCTGTTCCCGCAGCCGTTCCGGGGCGGCGTGAGTCAGTGCCAAAGTATCCTGCAGTTGATCGCGGAAGCCAAAGGCACCGCCGGATTGGTAGTAACCGCTGCGCGCCTGAATACGGCAGGCAAGGGTCTGGTACAGCAGCCAGCCATTGGCCAGCAAATCAACGGCTGGTTGCGGCGTCCCTATCTGCACTTTGTTGAGAATACCGTCCCAGTGCGCAGCCACCTGTTGCAACTCATCCTGCAGGTTGTCCTCCTGGAGGTATTTGTGCAGCAGCGCTTCGGCTTCTTCGGCGTTTTGCCCCAACCCGAGGGCGAACACAAAGCTGCGTTGATCGCCGTCGATCAGGCTGATGGCCGACTGCACCGCGCCGCACGGATCCATACCGGCGCCGACTTTGTCAGACAGGCGCCGCAGTTTTAGCACCGCCGGATTGGCCAGCGAACCGTTACGACCGATAAATTCACGCCGGTCGCCAGTGAGCGAACAATGCGCCCCCGAGACGCCGAAGAACGCGGTGCGATCCGAGCCGTTGCCCCCATAGTGGTTGGTCGCCAGGATACCGCAGCCGTTTTCAGACGTAGCCGCCTGGGTGACGATATGCATGGCCGACTTTTGCCGCAGATCGCCGAGGATAAACTCCACATAACCGGTAGCCGAGAGCTTGCGGGTGCGTCCTGAGGTGTTGGTCAGCGTCAGCAGGAACAGTTTTACCGGGGCATCTTTGGCCACCAGCAGGGTGAACTGGCTGTCGATGCCGCTTTCGCGGTGATCGAAAACGCTGTAGCCGAAACCGTGACGGGTCAGGTAATGGCCTCGGCCCCGGGCGGGCAGCGGAGTCGGCGACCAGAAATGGCCGCTCTCTTCGTCGCGCAGGTAGAAAGCTTCGCCGCTGCGGTCACAGATGGGATCGTTGTCCCAAGGCGTGAGACGGTATTCGTGGGCGTTTTCGTACCAGGTGTAGGCCTGGCCGCTTTCCGAAACCACCGAGCCGAACATCGGGTTGGCCATCACGTTCGACCAGGGCGCCGGTGTGATCTTGCTTTCGTTCATCGCAATCACATATTCGCGGCCATTCTCCGAGAAGCCGCCGAGGCCGTTATAGAACTGCAGCGCGGCAATGTCGGGCAACTGCGGCGAATGCAGGTTGCGCGGCAAATTATCCACCGTCGCCAGTTTCGACGAGGCGGTCACCGGCGACAGCGGTTGCTGCAGGATCTGCGGCAACTGCAGGCGCTGGTTGAGCTGCTCGGTTAAACCGCCGCGTCGATCGTCGAGGTAAATACGCGCGACGCTGAGCAGCAGACGATGATCTTCCGGTGACATATGTTCGCTGGTGCGTACGAAGATACCGCCCGGCTTATCGGTTTGGGTCGACTCCATGCCGGCGGCGATCAGGCCCATGATCTGGTTTTGCAGATCCTGACGGTAGCCGCCGATATCTTCGTTGAGGATCACCAGATCCACCTGCAACCCTTTCAGACGCCAGTAGTTGTGCGCCTGGATCAGTTGCCGAACCAGCTCGATGTTTTCGCCGTCGGTCACGGTCAACAGCACAATCGGCAGATCGCCGGAGATTGAATATCCCCACAGCCCAGACTGGCCACGGCGGTTGTTAATGATTTCGCTGCTGGCGGCGCGCATTTCCTGCGCCGGGAAGACCACCGCACTGGCCAGACGATTGAACAGGTTGGCGTCATCCTCATTGGCGTTCAGTTGACGCAGTACCACCTGGCTGTGCGACCAGGCCAGTTCAAACACCCGGTCTGCCAAATGGCGATCGCGGTATTTTTCCAGCATCGCCAGGCTGCTGGCGCGGTCTTCACTGACGCCATAGAAGATATCCAGTGTGAGCGGTACATTTGGTTCCAGCACCACGCGCTGACGGATAGCGATGATCGGATCAATGACCGGTCCGGCGCTGTTGCTTAACGGGGTATTTTGATACAGCGCCTGCGGATTGGCCGGGGTGCGGCCGCGGCCGATAAATTTGGCGCGATCGGTTTCGAACGACGTCTGGCTGGTGCGGCCTTGCACCGTCATCATGTGCAGTAACCACGGGCATTTTTCTTTCGGTTCGCGCGGGCGGCGGTGGCACAAAATGGCGTCTTGATCCGGCAACAGCTCGGTTTGTACGAACAGGTTGCTGAACGCCGGGTGGGCCAGGTCATTGCCGGCCGGTGCCAGCACCACTTCTGCATAGCTGGTGATTTCGATGGTGCGCGGTTGCTTGCTGCGGTTGACCAACGTTACGCGGCGCAGCTCAATATCATCTTCCGGCGATACCACCACCTGCGTTTTCACTGACAGCGACCCTTGCTGACGCTGGAACTCGGCCCCGGCGTCGTTGAACACGGCGCTGTACCCCTTGGCGGCACCACCGATCGGCTGCCAGGTATTGCTCCAGACCTCACCGGTTTGCGGGTCGCGCAGGTAACAGAAAGCGCCCCAGTTATCGCAGGTGGCGTCTTCGCGCCAGCGGGTCAAGGCCAGATTCTGCCAGCGGCTGTAGCTGCCGCCGGCCTGGGTGAGCATCAGGTGATAGTTGGCGTTGGACAGCAACTGCACTTCGGGGATCGGGGAGTCCACACGGTTGAACTCGCGTGCGGCGAAGCTGGCCGGGGTGATGGTACCCTCGTGGGTTTCGAAATGGCGACGGGTGCTGTACAGCTCGACTGCATCCGGCACCCGTTCCTGCAGCAACAGCCGCGCTGACTGGAACGCCGGATACTCAGCGAAGCGCGCTACCATAGGCGCATCCAGCAACAGATGCGACAGGGCAAGGAAGCTCATGCCCTGGTGGTGCGCCATATAGGAACGGATGATGACATACAGTTGCCCCCGGCTTAGGCGAGCGGTGGTGTAATCCAGCGCTTCGTAGAAACCGTAGCGGCCTTTGGCCCCATTTTTCTCCAACGTAACCAGGTTATTGCAAGCGGCGTCCGGATCGACAATCAGCGCCATCACCGTGGCGTAAGGCGCCACCACCATATCGTCACCCAGCCCGCGTCTCAGGCCCAGACCCGGAACGCCAAAGGCGTGATACTGGTAGTTTTGGTCGGCGTCGAAACCGAAGTAACCGGATTCGGAAATGCCCCAGGGAACGCCGCGCTCCTTACCCCAGGCAATCTGCCGCTCCACCGCCGCATGGCACATCTGCACCAGCAGTGAATCAGGGTAGGCAGGCATCACCAACTGTGGCATTAGGTACTCAAACATCGACCCACTCCACGACATCAGCGCGGGTTCGTGGTCGATCACGGTGAACAGGCGGCCAAGTGCGAACCAGCTGCGCTGCGGTACCTGATTGGTGGCGATGGCGACGTAGTTGGTTAAACGAATCTCGGAGGCCAGCAGGTCGTATTTACTGCTGTCCATCTTGTTTTGATCGCAGTTAAAGCCAACGGTCAGCAAATGGGTTGATTCGTCATACAGGAAGTTGAAATCCATTTGCGCCATTTTTTCCAACCGCTGCTGCAGGCTTTGCAACTGCGTCAGACGTTCCTGCGCCAGCGCACCCGCCGCGCTCAGCTGATTTTGCTGTTCCGGCGACAGCGTCAACTGGCCAGGCGGGTTAGCCAGCCAGTGTAGGCTGGGCACCTGCTCCAGTTCGGGCATGCCGTCACTCAGCCAGCCGAACCACTGCGCCCATTCGGCACACAGTTCGTTAAGCTGCTGGTGCAAGGCTCCGGCCCAGCGTTTGGTTTCCTCACCATGATTCAGCGCCGGTTCCTGCAGCCCGTTGCTGTAGTTGCGCATGGCATTCAGTTCCGCCAGCAGGGCTGCCGGGTGGCTGTGGTGGGCCTGCTCCCAATGGTTGCGCAGCTTCGACAGGTTTTTCGGTGCGGCGTCGCCCCAGTGCTGTTCCAGCAGTTGCAGGCTGTCACCAAGACCGGTCAGCACCCGCAGCGGATCTATGGCCGGCTGGTGGGCCAGTGCCGGCAAGCCGGCGCTGAGCGTCAGCAGGTGACCGGCCAGGTTGCCGCTGTCGACGCTAGAGATATAACGTGGGTTCAGCGGCTCCAGGGTGCGGGTGTCGTACCAGTTGTACAAATGGCCACGATAGTGTTCCAGCCGATCCAGAGTGTTGAGCGTCAGTTCGATGCGCCGCAGCGCGTCGCTGAGCGTCAGATAGCCGAAGTCATAGGCGGTGAGGTTGGCCAATAACGACAGCCCGATATTGGTCGGTGAGGTACGGTGCGCCACCACCGGCTCCGGTATTTCCTGGTAGTTATCCGGCGGCAGCCAGTTTTCCTGCTGGTTGACGAAGGTATTGAAGAAGTCCCAGGTTTGGCGGCTGGTGTGGCGCAGAAAGCGCCGTTGTTCATCGTTGATGGCGGTTTTGCTGCGCTGCGGTTCCTGGCTGAGGTAGTACAGCAGGAACGGCGACAGGATCCACAGAGTGGCGAATGGTAGTGTGATAAACAGCGCCATTGGATTGTGCAGAAAACTGAACAACAGCAGTGCGGCACCGGCGACTGGGTTGATCCACATCGCACGATAGAAGTTTTCCAGCGTGACCTGCTGACGAGCCTTGGATTGATCGTAGCTGGTCCACTCTTGCAGATTGCGCTTGCTAATCAACAGGCGCCACAGGGTCACGGCAATCGCTTTCAGGCTGTACAGCGCTTCATGCGGCAAGGTCGCCAGCCGCAGTCCGATTTGTGCCAGGCGATGCAGCGAACCGTTTAACGCCAACAGCAGATGTTGCAAGACGGGCCTGCGCGGCGGTTTACGCAGGATGTCCTGCACCAACGCCAACAGGGTCGGTAGCAGCAGGATAAGGGCGAACACCCCGAGCCAGTAACGTGTGTTTGGCAGCCAGACAAAACCGCAAAACAGTAACAGCAACAGGCTGGGGGCAGCCAGGCTGCGGCGCAGGTTATCGAACAACTTCCAGCGCGACAGGGTGCTCAGCGGATTGGCGGTGCGGGTACCGTCCTCGGTTTTCACCCGTGGCAGAAGCCAGTTGAGCAATTGCCAGTCGCCGCGGATCCAGCGCGTGCGGCGCGCGACGTCCACCAGATAATTGCTGGGATATTGCTCGTACAGCAGCACGTCGCTCAGCAGGCCGGAGCGGGCGTAACAGCCCTCCAGCAGATCGTGGCTCAGTACCAGGTTCGCCGGGCAGGTGCCTTCCAGGCTGTGGGAGAACACGTCCACGTCGTAAATGCCTTTGCCGATAAACGAGCCTTCGCCAAACAGATCCTGATAGATGTCCGAGGCCATCAGCGTATAGGGGTCATTACCCGGCGTGCTGCTGCACAGGGCGGCATAACGGCCCTGGCCGTAGCTGGGGATTTCTTCGGCCATGCGTGGTTGTAGGATGGCATAACCTTCAACCACCCGTTGCTGGCGCGCATCGTATTGAGGTTGATTGAGCGGGTGCGCCATCGCGGCGATCAGCTGATGGGCGCTTTCGCGCGGCAGGACGGTATCGCTGTCGAGCGTAATGACATATTTGACGTTTTTCAGCACCTCCAGCCCATCGCCAATCTGCGTGCAGAAGGCGTTACCTCGGTTGCGCAGCCAGTCGTTCAGCGCGTTCAGTTTGCCGCGTTTTCGTTCCAACCCCATCCATACTCCCTGTTTTTCATTCCATTCGCGGTCGCGGTGAAACAGGAAAAAGTGGCTGGGCCCTTCGCAGGGATAGCGTCCGTTCAATGCTTCCATCTGTCGGCAGGCGTAATCCAGCAGGGCTGCGTCGTCCGCATGCCGTTGTTGGGGCGCATCGTTGAAGTCGGTGAGCAGGGCAAAGTGCAAATGTTTCATCGCGTTGCCCAGATAACAAACCTCAAGCGCATTGATCAGTTTATCGACGCCGCTTTTGCTGTCGATTAACGTCGGGATCGCTACCAGGGTGCGGAATTCAGCGGGAATACCGCAGGAGAAATCTAACCGCGGCAAGGGTTGCGGCGTGCGGCTGCGGGTAGTGACCTCGCTGAGTAAATTGAGCACGAACTGGCTGACCACGATAGCCATGGGGAAGAACAGCAGTACCAGTCCCCAACTGATGCCGGTGCTGTAAGCGTGACGCAGCAGTTCCGCGCAGATGGCGGTAGTGATCAGGCTCAGGCTACCGAGCCAGGAAAGCAGCGGCGCCTGACTGAGCGCATGGCGCAATTGGGTAATGCGTCCGAGTTTTACCTCTAATTGCTGCTCAAGTTCGGGGCGACCATCGTCAACCAGGTAGTAACCGATGTGATTGCGGCGTGGATCGCTCGACGGGTCTTCAGCCGCTACGCGCGCCATATTAAGCACGTGTTGAGCGACCTGCACTTCATTACGTGGACAGTGGCGCGCCAGCATTTCGATCACGTGGCGGTAGTTGTCGCGGGTCGTGAAGTGCATCAAAGGGTAAACACCGGCGGGATCTTCACGCAGGGTCTGTTCTACCTGGCTCATGGTTTCGACAAATTCTGCCCAATCCATTTCGCTTAGCTGGCGCAGGCCGGAGATGCTGTTGCTGACCGACAGCTGGCTGACGGCCAGTTGCTGGTTAAAGCGGTGGATCAATTCATCTGAGGTCAGGCTGACTTCCGCCAGACGCTGCTCTACCCAGGTGAGTGGGAGCGCCAGCATGGTACCGTGCCCCTGCAGACGGCGCACCAGCTCGGCAACAAAGGCGCTGGTGCGTGGGGGATTGGATCGCGCCATATCGGCGATCACCACGATCAGGTTGGCGGGATCGTTTTCCGCCGACTCCAGCATTTTCGTCACCCAGCTGTCGGCCAGATTGCGTTCCTGTTGGGCCTGTGCGACTTCCACGCTGACGCGGCGCAGGTTTTCGATCAACGCCAGGCGCAGCATGCCGGGCAGCGCCCAGAGTTCGCCGAGCGTCAGATTGACTTCTTTTTGATAGGCGGCGATATACCGCGTGAGGCTTTCGGCGTCCCAGTGGCCGTCACCGTGCGCGATGGCTTCGGCAGCCACGTCATAGATCCGCGGACAGTTATGTGGCGGCGCCAGCTGCGGCAGACCGCGACCGAAGGTTTTCGGCAAGTGGTGGCGCACAACGCGGATTTGTTCTTCAATCAGATAGTAATTGTCCAGCAGCCATTCGCCGGCGGGAGTCATGCTGGCTTTCTTGCCGTTGCTGAGCTGGTGGCAGCTTTCCGCCAAAATGCGTTCGTTGTCGTCCAGACGCTTCAGCAGGTAGTAGGGCGTTTTGCGCGTTGCCAGCTTATGGGAACGCGCCAGGCGTTGCCCGTAACGCTCCATTTGATCGACAGAAAACAGTTCTGCCTTAATGGCACCGCCGCTGTTGTCAGGAGCGTCTTTTTGACGCCGCAGCGGCAATGATTTAATTTTCGAATTTTTACGTTGTTTTTTTAACCAATTGATTAGTATTTCTTTCACACAAAAGCTCCTTACATCTGACCCAAAGGACAGCCGGTGAAACCGCTGGGAGAGCGTGAACATCCTGTTTTTAGCGCCAGTAAGATCTGGCGTGGGTTCACAGCAGGCAGGAACATGCTTTCTCAGTATAGTCGTACAATGCATTCTTGGCCGCTTTTTGAGCTGATTGTTTAATTTTAATAAACAATTTGCGGGCCCTGCCGTTGGCGTTATGACGCTATTTTTCCGCCGTTGATCCTTGATTTACCGTATAATTCCCTACATTAAGTTTGGTTATTGAGGTGGCCGTGGAACAACTTTCGGCATTGCTGCGGCTATTAGGCCGACAGTTTGAACAACATTTTCCCGTGGCGGGCGGCTTCCGCCAGCTTGCACTTCCCGTTCCCGCGCCGTTGACCACTCCCTTGCTGGCATGGTTAGCGGCACAGCCGACATTCCCTCAGTTTTACTGGCATCATCGCGACGGGCATGAAGAGGCCGCGGCCTGCGGTGCTCTGCGCCTGTTTACCCAACCGGAACAAGCACAGGCATTTCTCAAGGCGCATGAAGGTGCGCGTGTGTGGGGGCTGAACGCCTTCGATGGCATGGCGCATTTATTTTTGCCACGCCTGGAAATTTTGACCCGCGAGGGTGAAACACATTTAATGCTGAATCTGTTTTCTGAAAGCTCGCTACGCGACGATGCGCTCGTCGCCGAGTGCTGGCTGGAAAATAGCGTGGCTGCACGGCCTATGACGCCATTAAAGGCGAAAGTGAGAAAGGTGCAGCATCAACCGGAACGTGCCGGGTGGGAAACCATGTTGCACGAAGCGCTGAAGGCGATAGATCGGCAACAGATGGAGAAGGTGGTGTTGGCGCGCAGTACGCTACTGACGCTGGATGGCCCGCTGTTTGCGCCGGCGATGATGGAAGCCAGCCGCAGAGTGAACCACCGATGTTACCACTATATGCTGCGATTTGATGCAGATTCCGCCTTTCTCGGTTCCAGCCCGGAAAGGCTGTATCTACGCAAGGGGCGTCAACTGCTGACGGAAGCTCTGGCGGGCACCGTGGCTAATCACCCCGAACACCAACAGGCTCAGGCCCTGGCGCAATGGCTGCTGCAGGATGGCAAGAACCGGCGTGAAAATCTGCTGGTGGTGGACGACATCTGCCAGCGCCTGCAAGGGGGAGCTAATGCCGTGGATGTGTTACCGCCGGAAGTGGTGCGTTTGCGTAAGGTGCAGCACCTGCGGCGCCGTATTGAAGGCCGGCTGAAACGTGAGGACGATGCCGATTGCTTGCATCGGTTACAGCCTACGGCGGCGGTCGCCGGCTTGCCGCGTCAGGCAGCACGCGAATTTATCCTGCAGCATGAACCCTTCTCCCGCGGCTGGTATGCCGGTTCTGCCGGCTATTTGTCCGCGTCCCGCAGCGAGTTTTGCGTATCGCTACGCTGCGCGCAGTTAGACGGCGACCGATTACGGCTGTACGCCGGGGCCGGTATCGTGAGCGGTTCCGACGCCGCTGAAGAGTGGCTGGAGATCGAAAACAAGGCCGCTGGGTTGCTGACGTTGTTACAGCCAGACGCTTTGCCCTGAATTTCCCTGCTTGGGTTACGGATTTATTGAGAGAACGGCGCGGTGAGTGTAAACTGCGTGTGATTTTTATGTTTATTTTTTGTTCTAAATCAATTAATTGTCTACCATAAAGTCACCGGGATGTACGGCGTTTTTGCGCTGGCGCAAAAGTCGTAAAGATAACTACTCATATAATGCAGAACATCATTTTGGCATGCCGCCGATCGGCGGGTGCCAGAGGCAGATTCTGTTAACCGACTTGTGAGCGAACTATGTCGACAAGTGTTTTTAATCGCCGGTGGGCGGCGTTGCTGTTGGAAGCGCTGGCTCGCCATGGAGTGCGGCATGTTTGTATCGCTCCGGGATCGCGCTCTACGCCTTTGACGCTGGCTGCGGCGGCCAACAAGTCTTTTATCTGCCATACCCATTTTGACGAGCGCGGGCTGGGCCATTTGGCGCTTGGCCTGGCGAAGGCGTCGCGGGAGCCGGTGGCGGTCATCGTCACTTCCGGCACCGCGGCCGCCAACCTGTACCCTTCCTTGATCGAAGCCGGGCTGACCGGCGAACGGCTGGTGTTTCTCACTGCCGATCGTCCACCTGAGCTGATCAACTGCGGTGCCAATCAGGCCATCCGCCAAAACGGCCTGTATGCCAGCCACCCATCTTTGAGTCTCGATCTGCCGCGCCCGACGCCGGATATTTCCGCCAGTTGGCTGGTTTCCACCCTCGACAGCGCCATGGCACGTTTGCATCACGGCGCGCTGCATATTAACTGCCCCTTTGCCGAACCGCTGTACGGCGGCGATGAGCAGCAGTACGACGATTGGTCCGCGACGCTTGGCGACTGGTGGCAAGGCAGCCAGCCCTGGCTGCGCGAAATGGATCCACACGTGGTGCTCAAACAGCCAGACTGGTTCTTCTGGCGGCAAAAACGGGGCGTGGTAGTGGCAGGCCGCATGAGTGCGGAGGAGGGTGAGCAGGTGGCGCAATGGGCCGCCATGCTCGGCTGGCCATTGATAGGCGACGTCTTGTCTCAGACCGGGCAACCGCTGCCCTGTGCCGATTTATGGTTGGCTCAGCCGCAGGCGCAAAAACGGCTGGCGGATGCGCAACTAGTGGTGCAGTTCGGCAGCAGCCTGACCGGTAAACGCCTGCTGCAGTGGCAGGAGCAGTGCCAGCCGCAGGAATATTGGTTGATCGACGATTTACCGGGGCGACTCGACCCGGCGCACCACCGGGGGCGGCGCATTCGTTCCAGCGTGGCGCAGTGGCTTGAGTTGCACCCGGCCCAGCCTCACACCCCTTGGGCAGATGAACTGACGCAGCTGGCGGATAACGCGCTGGACGCGGTCTCGGGCCACCTGGTCAACCGCTTTGGCGAGGCGCAGTTGGCGCACCGCCTGCCGGAGCTGCTACCGGAAAACGGCCAGCTGTTTCTGGGCAACAGCCTGATCGTACGCTTGATTGATGCCTTGACCCGCTTGCCGGCGGGTTATCCGGTGTTCAGTAACCGCGGTGCCAGCGGCATCGACGGCCTGATCTCTACCGCCGCAGGCGTGCAGCGGGCCACCGCCAAACCAACGCTGGCGGTGGTGGGAGATCTTTCCGCCCTGTATGACCTGAACGCGCTGGCGCTGCTGCGTCAATGCTCTGCGCCAACGGTGCTGATCGTGGTCAATAATAATGGCGGCCAGATTTTTTCATTGCTGCCAACGCCGGAAGAAGACCGGCAGCGCTTCTACTGCATGCCGCAGGACGTGGAGTTCAGCCATGCCGCAGCGATGTTCCAACTCGCTTACGCCCGCCCGGAAAACTGGGGACAGTTGCTGCAGGCGGTGGAACAGGGGTGGCGCCACAGCGGTGCCACGCTGATTGAGCTGCAGGTGCCGCCGAGCGATGGTGCACAGACGTTGCAGCATCTGGTGCAACAGATGGCGGAGCAATAATGCTGGCGACAAAAGTCTTGCAACAGGGCGAAGCCGATCGGCCCTGGTTAATCTGGCTGCATGGCCTGTTGGGCAACAACAATGAATGGCGGGTGATCGCCTCCCGCTGCCCGGAGTGGCCGTCGCTGGCGATCGACCTGCCGGGCCACGGCGATTCCGTTGCGGTGACCTGCAGCAGCTTTGACGATATCAGCACGCAAATCAGCAGCACCTTGCAGATGCACGGTATCGAACGCTATTGGCTGGTGGGCTATTCATTGGGTGGGCGCATAGCCATGTACCACGCCTGCTGCGGCGACACTACCGGCCTGCAAGGGGTAATTATTGAAGGCGGCAATCCCGGACTGGCCGATCCGGCCCTGCGTGCTCAACGTCTGACGCATGATGCGGCCTGGGCGGAACGTTTCCGCCACGAACCCATTGAACAGGTGCTGGCGGACTGGTACCAGCAGCCGGTCTTCGCCAATCTCAGCGCGGTGCACCGCGATGCGCTGATCGGTGCCCGCAAGGACAATTCCGGCGCGGCAGTGGCGGACATGCTGGAAGCCACTTCGCTGGGCAAGCAGCCCTGTCTGGTGCCGCAATTGCAACAGCTGGCGATACCGCTGGTGGTGTTGTGCGGTGCTGACGATCACAAATTTCAGCAGTTGGCGCGTGACGCCGGGTTGCCGTTACGCATCGTGCCGCAGGCCGGGCATAACTCGCACCTGGCCAACCCGCAGGATTTCGTCGCCGAACTGCGCACTTTTCTCGTTAACCCTGGTTAAAGGAACAGAACATGCTCTATCCGAATGAAGAACAGCTGTACGCCGCCATCGAGTGGCAGGATTGCTCCGGTGATTTCGAAGATATCCTCTACCACAAGTCCAGCGACGGCATCGCTAAAATCACCATTAACCGTCCGCAGGTGCGTAATGCCTTCCGGCCGCACACGGTGAAAGAGATGATCGAAGCGCTGTCCAATGCCCGCTACGACGACGGCATCGGCACCATTATTCTCACCGGCGCCGGCGACAAAGCCTTCTGCTCCGGCGGCGATCAGAAAGTGCGCGGCGACTACGGCGGTTATCAGGATGAAAGCGGCGTGCACCATCTGAACGTGCTCGACTTCCAGCGCCAGATCCGCACCTGCCCGAAACCCGTGGTGGCGATGGTTGCCGGCTATTCGATCGGCGGCGGTCACGTATTGCATATGATGTGCGACCTGACCATCGCGGCGGATAACGCCATCTTCGGCCAGACCGGGCCGAAAGTGGGGTCGTTCGACGGCGGTTGGGGCGCTTCTTACATGGCACGTATCGTCGGCCAGAAGAAAGCGCGCGAGATCTGGTTCCTGTGCCGTCAGTATGATGCTGCCGCCGCGCTGGACATGGGCCTGGTCAACACCGTGGTGCCCTTGGCGAGCCTGGAAAAAGAAACCGTACGCTGGTGTCGTGAAATGCTGCAAAACAGCCCGATGGCGCTGCGCTGCCTGAAAGCGGCCCTGAATGCCGACTGCGACGGTCAGGCCGGTCTGCAGGAGCTGGCGGGTAACGCCACCATGCTGTTCTACATGACTGACGAAGGTCAGGAAGGGCGCAACGCGTTCAACGAAAAACGCCAGCCGGACTTCAGCAAATTCAAGCGTAATCCGTAATGAATGCTCCGATCCGTAACGCCGCCGTTTACCGTTACAGCCTGCCGATGGAGGCTGGCGTGGTGCTGCGCAACCAGCGGCTGAAAACCCGCGATGGTTTGCTGATCCATCTGCAGCAGGGCGGGCAGGAAGGTTGGGGTGAGATAGCGCCGCTGCCGGAGTTCAGCCAGGAAACGCTGGCGCAGGCCGAGCAGGCTGCGCTGCGTTGGGTACAGGACTGGCAAGGCGGGAGCTTGCCGTCAGACAGCCCGTTGCCTTCGGTAGCGTTCGGCACCAGCTGCGCGTTGGCGGAATTGGAACAGCGGTTGCCGCTGCAGGCAGATTACCGCAAAGCGCCGCTGTGTACCGGCGATCCTGACGAGCTGTTCGCGGTATTGACCGCGCTGCCGGGAGAGAAAGTTGCCAAGATGAAGGTTGGGCTGTATGAGGCGGTGCGCGACGGCATGATAGTCAACGTCTTGCTGGAAGCCCTGCCCGATTTGCGTCTGCGGCTGGACGCCAACCGCAGTTGGACTCGTGCCAAGGCGGACGGGTTCGCTAAATACGTGGCACCGGCGCTGCGTGAACGCATTGCTTTCCTTGAAGAGCCTTGCAAAACCCGTGATGAATCGCGGGATTTCGCGCTGGCGACCGGCATTGCTATCGCCTGGGACGAAAGCGTGCGCGAGGCGGACTTTGTGGTACAGGCTGAACCGGGCGTGGCAGCGATCGTCATTAAACCAACCTTGACCGGCAGTCTGGTTCGTTGCCGTACCTTGGTGGAGCAGGCCCATGCGGCGGGGTTAACGGCGGTGATCAGCTCCAGCATCGAATCGAGCCTGGGGTTGACGCAACTGGCACGCATCGCGCACTGGCTGACGCCGAATACCGTACCTGGACTGGACACGCTGGATCTGATGCAGGCGCAGCTGCTACGCCCCTGGCCGGACAGCGAACAGCCGCTATTGGATACATCAGCGCTGGAGTGTTTATGGCGCAGCTAAAAGACTGGCCGTGGCGGCAGTGGGCGCAGCGACGGCCACAGGCGACGGCGGTAACGGTGGGGCACCAGCCGGTGAGTTGGCTGGTGTTGCGCCGTCAGGTGGATAGGCTGGCGGCAGATTTTCAGCATCAGGGCGTCGAGCCCAGCTGTGGCGTGGCGTTATGCGGCAAGAACAGCTACCCGTTGCTGTTGGCTTATTTGGCGCTGTTGCAGTGCGGTGCGCGCCTGCTGCCGTTGAATCCGGCGCTGCCCGCGGCCCAGTTGGCGACGTTGCTGCCTGACCTGGATATCGATTTTGCTTTCAGTCCGGACCGGTTACCGACCTTACCGGCCACGATCATCCCTTTAACCCCTCCCTCTACCGAATCTCGCTGGCTGAATCCACCGCGCTGGGATGCGCAACGGCTGGCGACGCTGACCTTGACCTCGGGCTCCAGCGGCAGACCAAAGGCCGCTGCGCACAGCTATGCCGCGCATCTGGCCAGCGCCGAAGGCGTACTGCGGCTGATGGACTTCCAACCTCAGGACCGCTGGCTACTGTCTTTACCGCTGTTTCACGTTTCCGGCCAGGGCATTGTCTGGCGCTGGCTGGCGGCGGGGGCCGGACTGGTGGTGCGTGATATGCATCCTCTGGCTGACGCATTGGCAGGGTGTACCCATGCCTCGCTGGTGCCGACACAGCTTTGGCGTTTGCTGGCGCAGCCTCTGGCGGCGCTGACGTTGAAGAAAGTGCTGCTCGGGGGCGCGATGATCCCGCCAGAGCTGACCGCGCAGGCGGAGGCGGCAGGCATTCGCTGTTGGTGCGGCTACGGTCTGACCGAACTGGCTTCCACGGTGTGTGCCAAGCGCGCTGACGGGCTGCCAGGCGTTGGGCTGCCATTGGCTGGTCGGGAAGTTAAGCTGGTGAATGAGGAAGTGTGGATCCGTGCGCTGAGTCTGGCGTTGGGATATTGGCAACGCGGTGCGTTGCTGCCGCTCGTCGATGATCAAGGCTGGTTTCATACCCGCGATCGCGGCGTCATGGAACAGGGTGAACTGCGGATCATTGGCCGGTTGGATAATCTGTTTTTCAGCGGTGGGGAAGGCATTCAGCCGGAGGATATCGAACGCGTGCTGGCGGCTCACTCGCAGATCTTGCAGGTGGTGGTGGTGCCGGTGGATGACGCCGAGTTTGGCCAACGACCGGTGGCAGTGATCGACAGTGGGGTACCGCTTTTGCTGGAAGAGCTGCTGGCGTGGTCGCAGGATCGTCTGGTGAATTTCCAACGGCCGGTTGCTTTGTTGACGATGCCCGCCGAGTTGAAAACCGGGGGGATCAAGATCTCCCGCCGTCAACTGCAGCAATGGGTGGCTGAACAGTTATCCCATCGATAAAAAAGGCCGCCCAAAGGCGGCCTCAGACTGCTGACAAACCTGCGAAACGGCTAAACCAGTAGGGGGCGAACATGTTCGACCCGATTTAACCCATTGATTATGCTATTGAGCGCAGCATGCAGCGCCCCTACCATTAAACAACAGAGCACTTTGTCAACGGCCTCAGTGACTGCCGACGGTTATTTCAGCCCCAGCGCTTTGGCTACGCCAGCGCCGTAATCCGGATGCACTTGGGTGAACAAATCGACCTGACGGCGCTGGATCTGTTCCGGCACCTGCGACAGCTCACCGGCGATACGGGTGAACATACGCTGATGTTCTTCCGCGCTCAACAGGTTGAACAGCGCGCGCGGCTGGCTGAAGTAATCCCCGTCTTCACGGTGATTCCAGTGGTCGGCAGCTCCTTCAATGCTCAACGGTGGCTCTCTAAAGTCCGGTTGCTCCTGGAACAAGCCAAAGCTGTTTGGCTCGTAGGTCGCGCCGTTACCGCTGTTGCCGTCCACGCGCATCGCGCCGTCGCGGTGGTAGTTGTGGAACGGGCATTTTGCACCGTTAACCGGGATTTGATGATGGTTAACGCCCAGACGGTAGCGGTGGGCATCCCCGTAAGAGAACAGGCGACCCTGCAGCATTTTATCCGGCGAGAAGCTGACCCCAGGCACTACGTTGGCTGGGTTCAACGCCACTTGTTCCACTTCCGCGAAGTAGTTTTCCGGGTTGCGGTGCAGCTCGAAGAAGCCAACGTCGATTAACGGGTAATCGCCGTGCGGCCATACCTTGGTCAGATCGAAGGGGTTGTAAGGCGTCTGCGAGGCTTCGTGTTCCGGCATGATCTGAATCTGCAGTTTCCAGCGCGGGTAATCACCCCGCTCGATGGCTTCATACAAATCGCGCTGTGAGCTTTCACGGTCTTTGGCAATGATCGCCTCGGCTTCGTCATCCATCAGGTTTTCAATGCCTTGTTCGCAGCGGAAGTGGAATTTAACCCAGAAGCGTTCATTGTTGGCATTGATAAAGCTGAAGGTATGGCTGCCGAAGCCGTGCATATGGCGGTAGGATTTCGGGATGCCGCGGTCGCTGAAGTCTATGGTCAATTGGTGCAGGCTTTCCGGCGACAGCGAGAAGAAATCCCATTTATAAGTCGGGTTGCGCAGATTGGTACGCGGATCGCGTTTGACCACGTGGTTAAGATCGGGGAATTTCAGCGGGTCGCGCAGGTAAAACACCGGGGTGTCGTTACCCACCAGGTCCCAATTGCCCTCCTCGGTATAAAACTTCATCGCGAAACCGCGAATGTCGCGTTCGGCGTCGGCGGCCCCGCGTTCACCGGCTACGGTGGAGAAGCGGATAAACATGTCAGTTTGCTTGCCGATTTCAGAGAAGATTTTTGCGCGGGTGTACTGGGTAATATCGTGGGTGACGGTAAAAGTGCCGTAGGCGCCGGATCCTTTGGCGTGCATGCGGCGCTCGGGGATCACTTCACGGTCGAAGTGAGCCAGCTTTTCCAGGAACCAAACGTCCTGCAGCAACATCGGGCCGCGTTTACCTGCGGTGATCACGTTATTATTATCGACAACCGGGGCTCCGGCTGCGGTGGTCAGTCCTTTCTTGCTCATCACTTGCTCCTTATCGTATTGCAATTGAGTGAAGACTTGGGCGACTCAAGCTTTCATCATAATCCGCCAGGGCGTTCTCACCCTGACCCTAATCAATGCCACTACTAGTTGTAGACCTATTGAACGCACTCGGCAAATAGGTCTGGGTTATCGTTGCTATTGCCACCCGGGAGGACGCTTTTCCTTGCAAAACTTTACATTCATTTGATTACAGAAGAATTTTTTCGCTTTTATCCCTTAAGGACTGGTTGTGGTTTGGTATAGACTCGTGACGGTATTATTACGGGTTAACTCATATCATTCTTAATGGATGAAGTAGCAAGAGGGATAGACGATGAAAAAGACTTTGGTCGCCTGCGCGGCAAGCATGCTGTTTATGACCGGTGCGGCGAACGCGCTCAGCCTGTCTGGCGAAGCCGGCAAGCATTACACCAACCTCGGCTTCGGTCAGGACACAGGCACCAGCGGTTTGGGTTTAACGGGTAACTGGGCCCGTAGCGATCATAACGGCAACGTTGGCAGCCTGGGGCTGAACTTCGGCCTGCCACTGGGGCCGTTGACTGCGACGTTAGGGGGCAAGGCGCTGTATCTGAGCCCGAAGGACGGTAAGAGCGGTGGGGCTTTGGCACTGGGCGGCGGTCTTGACTGGGCAATCACGCGTTCTCTCAGCCTGCATGGCGAAGGCTATTTCGCCCCGGAATCACTGACCAGTGGCGTTAAGGCCTACAACGAAGCCAGCGGCGGCCTGCGTTGGACGGTTTTCCGCCCGCTTAGCGTAGATGTGGGTTACCGCTATATTCAGATGCAAGGTAAGGACGGGCGTCGTGACAACACCTTGGCCGATGGCCCTTATGTTGGCGTGGGTCTGAGCTTCTGATACAAACAGCGAAGGGGCCAATTGGCCCCTTCGTTTTATCGAAAAATCTATTAGCCGACGGCCGGCAGGATACCGCTGGCGATACCCACCTGAATGGCAATCACCGTCACCCCGCAGACAAACACCACCGCCAGCGCCGGAGTTCCCCCCCAGACGCGGTATTTCGCCTGATGCTGTTGACGCGTTTTCCACACCAGCATTGACGGTAGCAGCAACGCCAGCACTGCCAGCGCGATGGCGGCGAAGCCCAGCGCCAGCACAAAGCCACGTGGATAGAACAACGCGAAAGCCAGCGGCGGCAAGAAGGTGATGGCACCGGTCTGCAGACGGCCTCGTACGTTATCCTGGCGCTTGAACAAGTCGGCCAGGAAATCAAACAGCCCGAGCGCTACCCCCAGGAAGGAGGTGGCCAGCGCCAGATCGGCAAACAAATGCACCGCCAGTTCGACATGTGGGGAAGCCACGACGTCGCGCACCGCCTGCAACAGGCCGTTCAGACCGGCTTGCTGTGCCAGGATACCGACGAAAGTGGTGGAGCTGATGCTGCCTAGCGTGGCCAACTGCCAGAAAATATAGGCTATCAGCGGAATGGCGCTGCCGATAATAAACACCCAACGCAGCTTGCGGATGTTGCCGCCCATGTAGTTCACGATGCTTGGCACGCTGCCGTGAAAGCCGAACGACGTGAAGATCACCGGAATGGCCGACAGCGCCAGCCCTTGCTCCAGCGGGAGCGTCATCAGGTTGGTCTGGTGGATATTGGGCAGCATCAGGCCCAGCATGACAATCAGAAACACCACTTTGGCGCTGAACAGAATACGGTTAAACAGATCGACCGAGTGGGTACCGATGCAGACTACGCCGCCGGCCACCAGAGTAAACAGCAATACGCCAAGCGTGGTGGGGAAGTCCTGCGACGTCCACTGGCTGATGCTGGCCGCCAGCAATTCACCGGCGCCGCTGATATAGGCGGCAGTCAGGGCATACATCAAAAACATCATGCTGAAGCTGGTCAGCCATTGACCGCCGCCGCCGAGGTAGCGCTTTGCCAGGGTACCGAGGCCGGTATCGGCCTGTTCATGTTGATAGACTTCGACCAGCAGCAGCGCGGTATAACACATCAACAGCCACAGGCCGACTAACAGAGCCAGGGTGACGCCGAAGCCTACACCGGCCGCCGCCAACGGCATTGCCAGCATCCCGGCGCCGATGGTGGTTCCTGCTACGATAAATACACTGCCAAGCGTGCGATTTTTCACGTTTTTCTCTATCAACCAAAGATTTTGGAAAATTATAGGTAACTGATTCTAAGTGCGGCAGGATAGTTGATGGAATATTTCGTGTCAAACGGACGTTACGGGTGCTGTTAACTTATCTTTACGATGTTGCAGGCTGCGCTATCTCGCAAAAAAATGCCTTTAACCGAAATTAACTGGTGGTGCCTAGTGAAAACTTATTTACAGGCTTCTATAGTGGAAAGATCGGAAAATGTGGGAGAGATCAATGTTAAGGGTGGAGATGCTCAGCACCGGTGATGAGGTGCTACACGGGCAAATTATAGATACCAACGCCGCCTGGCTGGCAGACTATCTGTTCCAGCAGGGCATGCCGATGAGCGGCCGTGAAACGGTGGGGGACAGTCTCTCCTCTCTGATCGAAACATTACAGGAGCGCAGTCATATCGCCGACGTGCTGATTGTTAACGGCGGTCTGGGGCCGACCAGTGACGATCTCAGTGCTCAGGCGGCCGCGACCGCCTGCGGCGTCGAGCTGGTTGAACATGCTGAATGGATGGCGCGTATCGAGGCGTATTTTACTGAACGCGGCAGGCCGATGGCGGCCTCAAACCGCAAGCAGGCGCAGATCCCCGCTAACGCAGAGATGCTCGACAATCCGGTTGGCACCGCCTGTGGTTTTTCTTTGCAACTGAACCGATGCATGATGTTTTTCACGCCCGGCGTGCCATCTGAATTCAAAGTGATGGTCGAACAGCAAATTGTGCCGCGCCTGCGTCAGCGTTTTACCTTACCGGCACCACCGCTGTGCCTGCGGTTAACCACTTTTGGTACTTCGGAAAGCGATCTGGCTGCTGAGCTGGACGGCATGCCGCTGCCGCCGGATGTGGTTCTGGGTTATCGTTCCTCCAGCCCGATCATTGAACTGAAGCTGACCGGCCCGGTTGCCCAGCGTGAGGCGATGGAGCAAGCGTGGGAGCGGGTTCGTCAGGTTGCGGGTGATAACACCCTGTTTGAAGGAACCCTTGGCCTGCCGGCAGTGCTGGCACAGAGGTTGAATCAGCAAGGGTTGAAGTTGGCGCTGAGCGAACAGTTCAGCGCCGGGCTGATCAATCTGCAACTGCAGAGCGAAGGGGCGCCGTTGGCCGGTGGTGAATTGTTGCCGTCGCACTGCGTGGAAACGCTGGAAACCACGTTGGCGCGCGCTCGTTCGTTGGCGGAACTGACCGGAGCGCAGCTGGCATTGGCGGTCAGCGCCATGAGCGGCGATCGGGTGAGCATTGGGCTGCATACGCCAAAAGGCAGCATCGGGCAGACGGTACGTTATCGGGCTGCGCGGCATAGCCTGCGGTTAAGGCAAGAGTCGGTGGCGATGCTGGCGCTAGACATGCTGCGGCGGTGGCTGAACGGTGGGCCGGTATGCGGCAGGAATGCCTGGCTGGAGACGCTGGAGATTATCGAATAGGGAGGCTTGAAACTATTGGTCTTGGGCATTGTGTGGCAAGGCGGATAGATGAAAGCCCCAAACTGTATTGACTCTCAATCAGAATGGGGCTGCACATACCGCCTAGACACCGTTACGCTAGCCTCTTCACAGCAAGGAGGCAAGCATGCAGTTAAAGCAGGTGTTTCACTCGTTAGCCGTTGTATGTATTACGATTTTGGTATTTATACCCGTCGTCTTTCAAGCTGCAGCGTTGTTGGCTGTAACTCGAAAGTCATAGGGTATATTCAGGTGATGGAAGGATGTTCTTGAAAATCAGATTTCCAACTCGATATCCGTCAGCGGCATGCAACAGCAAGGCAGGATTTCACCCTGGTTGATAAACGCCAATGGCTGTTGGCGGTAGGTCACTTCACCTTTTACCAGCTTCAGGCGGCAGGCGCCGCAGTAGCCGGAACGGCACTGATATTCCACCTCAACGTCGTGCAATTCGAGCACGTCGAGCAGGCAATTTTCACTTTTGGGGCAGGTAAGCTGCGTACCCGTGGTACGCAGCGTCACGATTGATGATGCCATCGCTTAGAGTTCGAAGTCGCTCAGGTCGTCGGCATGGACTTCCGAGTCGATCTGCCCTACCAGGTAGGAGCTGACTTCCACTTCCTGTGGTGCAACCTGCACGTTGTCGGAGACCAACCAGGCGTTAATCCATGGGATTGGGTTAGAGCGGGTGGCGAACGGCAGGCCAAGGCCCACTGCCTGCATGCGGATATTGGTGATGTATTCCACGTACTGGCACAGAATGTCTTTGTTCAGGCCGATCATCGAGCCGTCACGGAACAGGTATTCCGCCCACTCTTTTTCCTGCTCGGCCGCCAACACGAACAGATCGTAGCACTGTTGCTGACACTCAACGGCGATTTCTGCCATTTCCGGGTCATCGGCACCGGAGCGCATCAGGTTCAGCATGTGCTGGGTACCGGTCAGGTGCAGCGCTTCGTCACGGGCGATCAGCTTGATGATTTTGGCGTTGCCTTCCATCAGTTCGCGTTCCGCGAAGGCAAATGAACAGGCGAAGCTAACGTAGAAGCGGATGGCTTCCAGCGCGTTAACGCTCATCAGGCACAGATACAGCTGTTTTTTCAGCGCGCGCAGGCTAACGGTAACGGTGTTGCCGTTGACCTGATGCGTGCCTTCACCCAGCAGATGGTAATAGCCGGTCATCTCGATCAGATCGTCGTAGTAGCCGGAAATGTCCTTCGCACGCTTGAGGATCTCTTCGTTGGTGACGATATCGTCAAACACCAGCGCCGGATCGTTAACGATATTACGGATGATATGGGTGTAAGAACGTGAGTGGATGGTCTCAGAGAATGACCAGGTTTCCACCCAGGTTTCCAATTCCGGGATCGAGATCAGCGGCAGCAGCGCCACGTTCGGGCTGCGGCCCTGAATCGAATCCAGCAGCGTCTGGTATTTCAGGTTGCTGATGAAAATGTGTTTTTCATGTTCCGGCAACGCCTGGTAGTCGATACGGTCGCGGGAAACGTCAACCTCTTCCGGGCGCCAGAAGAAGGACAGTTGCTTCTCAATCAGTTTTTCGAAAATTTCATGTTTTTGCTGATCGAAACGCGCAACGTTAACCGACTGACCGAAAAACATCGGTTCCAGCAACTGGTTGTTTTTATTCTGAGAAAATGTGGTGTAAGCCATAAGCCTGAGTCCATCGTATCGTGGCTAAATGAAGGGGCCGGAAGAGTTCCGGCCCGCTGTTTCAAACTTTAGATCTTGCAGGCGCCGCTTTCGCAGTCATCATCGCCGCCCTTGGCCGGCAACAAATCTTCCTGGACGTCTTCCGCGCCGTCGCGGGTGTTCTGGTAGTACAGCGTCTTGACACCAAACTTGTAGGTGGTGAGCAGGTCTTTCAACAGCTGCTTCATTGGCACCTTGCCGCCCGGGAAACGGGTTGGGTCATAGTTGGTGTTGGCAGAGATCGACTGGTCGATAAACTTCTGCATCAGACCGACCAGTTGCAGGTAGCCGTCGTTGTTCGGCATTTCCCACAGCAGCTCGTAGTCGTTTTTCAGACGTTCGTACTCCGGCACCACCTGGCGCAGGATGCCGTCTTTCGACGCTTTGATGCTGATGTGACCACGTGGCGGCTCAATGCCGTTGGTGGCGTTGGAAATCTGCGAAGAGGTTTCCGAAGGCATCAGCGCCGACAGGGTCGAGTTGCGCAGACCGGTTTCCTTGATCTCTTTACGCAGGGTTTCCCAGTCGTAGTGCAGCGGCTCCTGGCAGATGACATCCAGATCTTTCTTGTAGGTGTCGATCGGCAGGATCCCCTGCGAATAGGTGGTTTCATTGAACCACGGGCAAGCCCCTTGTTCCTGAGCCAGACGGTTCGAGGCCTTCAGCAGGTAATACTGGATAGCTTCGAATGTCTTGTGAGTCAGGTTGTTGGCGCTGCCATCGGAATAACGCACGCCGTTCTTCGCCAGATAGTAAGCGTAGTTAATCACGCCGATACCCAAGGTGCGACGACCCATGGCACCACGGTGTGCGGCTTTGATTGGGTAGTCCTGGTAATCCAGCAGGGCGTCCAATGCGCGCACTGCCAGGGTAGCCAGCTCTTCCAAATCGTCCAGGCTTTCGATGGCGCCTAGGTTAAAGGCGGACAGCGTACACAGGGCGATTTCGCCGTTTTCGTCGTTGACGTCGTCCAGCGGTTTGGTCGGCAGGGCAATTTCCAGGCACAGGTTGGACTGGCGCACCGGCGCGATCTGCGGATCAAACGGGCTGTGGGTGTTGCAGTGGTCAACGTTCTGGATGTAGATACGGCCGGTAGAGGCGCGTTCCTGCATCATCAGTGAGAACAGTTCGACCGCTTTTACGCGTTTCTGGCGAATGCTGTCGTCTTGCTCGTACTTGGTATACAGACGTTCGAACTCGTCCTGGTCGGCGAAGAATGCGTCATACAGGCCCGGGACGTCAGAAGGACTGAACAGGGTGATGTCCTGGCCCTTGATCAGGCGCTGGTACATCAGGCGGTTCAACTGCACGCCGTAGTCCATGTGACGAACGCGGTTGCCTTCAACACCACGGTTGTTTTTCAGCACCAGCAGGCTTTCAACTTCCAGATGCCACATCGGGTAGAACAGCGTCGCTGCACCACCGCGTACGCCGCCCTGAGAACAGGACTTCACCGCGGTCTGGAAGTGTTTGTAGAACGGGATACAGCCAGTATGGAAGGCTTCACCACCACGGATCGGGCTGCCCAGCGCACGGATACGACCGGCGTTGATACCGATGCCGGCGCGTTGCGAAACGTATTTCACAATGGCGCTGGAAGTGGCGTTGATGGAATCCAGGCTGTCGCCGCACTCGATCAGCACGCAAGAGCTGAACTGGCGGGTAGGGGTGCGCACGCCGGACATGATTGGCGTAGGCAGTGAGATTTTGAAGGTGGAGATCGCGTCGTAGAAACGTTTAATGTAGTCCAGACGGGTCTCACGCGGGTAGTTGGAGAACAGGCACGCGGCCACCAGGATATACAAGAACTGCGCGCTCTCGTAGATCTCGCCGCTGACGCGGTTCTGCACCAGATACTTCCCTTCCAGCTGCTTAACGGCCGCGTAGGAGAAGTTCATATCACGCCAGTGATCGATAAAGGAGTCCATCTGCTCGAACTCTTCAGTGCTGTAGTCTTCCAGCAGATGCTTATCGTACTTGCCCATTTCTACCATGCGCGTCACGTGAGCGAGCAGCTTTGGCGGCTCGAACTGACCGTAAGCTTTTTTACGCAGATGGAAGATGGCCAGGCGCGCGGCCAGATACTGGTAATCCGGCGCGTCGCGCGAGATCAGATCGGCTGCTGCTTTGATAATGGTTTCATGAATATCAGCAGTTTTGATGCCGTCATAAAACTGAATATGGGAACGCAACTCTACTTGAGAAACGGAGACGTTGTTTAACCCTTCCGCGGCCCAGTCGATGACACGGTGGATTTTGTCGAGGTTGATGCGCTCTTTACGCCCATCGCGTTTAGTAACAAGCAGACTTTGGTTCATGTGGTGTTTTACCTGTCCGTATGGTGCCCCTAAGCAGAAGTGTAGTAGCTCTGCTCAGTATGTAAACACTATATATAGGGGGTGTATGTCGGTGAGGTAACAAGATAGTGAGAAAACAGGGCGTTTGCAAGTGAACAAAAGTGGCCTAATTTGTGGATAACTTGGGGGTGAAATGTGACTTGTCTTTCGCAGTGCGCGCTGTGACTGGTGCGACAAGCTTGTCAATAAGCGGGATAAGATTTTCCCTATAATCAGAAAAACGTGATCGTTTGCCGCTTTATTAAACGTTAGAAAAAAACGGCATATTGTTAGCCATCAAAGTTCTAAAAATTCATAAACAAGAAGAACACTGGGCTGGCGCAATCTTTTGTCCAATGTCTGCCTGTGTGATTCCACGTAGCTACTTTACCCCAAAATGAGGGCTGCCATTAACCACGGTTTCTCGTCCGTGCGATGGGAGTGATAGGTACCAGACCAGAGATTGCGGTCTCCAGCCCTTGCTTTCGCAATAGAGCGTTTGCGTCACAAGAGGTTTACGGGAGCTTTCATGTCGCCTCACTCCCGTAAATTGATCATTATTAGGCATCGACTGACGGCGGTTGATACGGCTAGCTTTCGCATCGCGTGGGGATCAGCACCTCTTTGCTTTGATATTTATAAGGAATAAAATATTCTTTATGGCCCTGTTCCTCACTTTTGCTTTTTTGCCCGGCTGCAATCGTCACTATCAATTGAGCGATCTCCAGAGAAAGCTGTTGTTGCGATATGGCCCCGCTTAACAGCCGGCCGGCATCCACATCCATATCATCAATCATGTTTTCAAACGTTTGGCTGTTGCCGGTGATTTTTATCACGGGGGCAACCACGGAGCCCACTACGCTGCCGCGACCGGTGACAAAAAAGATAATATGGCTACCGCAGGAGATAAGATCCATCAGCCCTTCATTATCATTAGGGTTAGTGATGCCAAATTGCATCCAGTGAGGATCTGGCGTGCTATCAAGTAACCATAGGCCTTTTCGCTGGGGACAACCGCTGACTTTAAGCACGCCTTGAATGGGGCGAGAGCCGCTCTTTATTACGGCGCCCATGCTTTTTTCTTCGATTGTGGATAGTCCACCGGCAAAGTTTCCTGGACTGACCGAGTATTGCCTCACCGATTTGCAGTAATCGAGCGCCTTATTGTAGGTGGCAACGATTTCATCCTTAGCGCTTTCGGATGCCGCGCGCTGGGACAAAATATCAATCAAGCCTATGGCTTCCACGATCTCTTCAAAAATTGCCGTACCGCCCGCATCGACCAACCAATCAAAAAAGTTGCCCACCGCCACATTGCCCGCCAGCCCGCTGGTATAGTCGCTGCCCCCACACTCACTGCCGATAATCAAGTCTGCAAAGCCCATAGGCACTCGGCTGGTGCGCGTTAATTCTGTCTGCATTCTCCTGACATGCTCAACGCCTAACTCCACACTGCCTTTTGTGCCGCCGGTTTGCTGAATATAGAACCAGGCCGTCGGCTTTCCTTCTTCTTTTGCGATATTGCTGAGCCACTCTGGCTGGATGTACTCACACCCTAACCCTACGGCAAGGACACCACCGACATTAGGATGGCGAATTAATGAGATCAGCATTCTTACGGCGTACTCATTGTCGGTACAACCGGAAAACCCAACCGCTTCAACTTCGGCGTCATTCACTTTTTCGGTTATCTTATCGGCCACAAAATGGGCGCATTCCACGGTGTAAATAACCAATATTTTATTGCGGATCCCCTTGGTGCCGTTCTGGCGCTGGTAACCTGACCACGTCACCGATTTCAGGCTTTCTAACTTATTCATATTTGACATCCTTAGGGGCACCGGTCACCAGATCCAGATGGGATGAGCGTTCGTCATAGTTGCTATGCATAACGTGCAGGTGAACCCAATCGCCGGTTTTTATCGCTTGGGTCGCACTGCCTATGTTGATGCCGTATTTAATGATGGGGTCGCCCATGGAAATGGGGCATAACGCTATTTTATGGCCGATATTGATATTCTCATTGGCGATGACGGTGTCATTCCCACAGCCGCGAACCGAGACTTTGCCGGTTTGTATGGGCGTTAGCGCCGTAGCGACATTATCAACGTCATTAATCTTGTATGCGACTTGCTCCATAATAGGCCTCCTGATCTTATTATTTAGACTGGATATTCAGTGCTATCACCAAGCAATAGCACTGGCTAATCAATCAGAAACCAATCAGAGCGCCACCATCAACCACCAGAACCTGACCGCTGATAAAGGCGGCTGCCTCTGAAGCCAAATAAGTAGCGGCCCAGCCAATGTCTTCTGGCTTGCCGAATTTCTTCATCGGGGTTCGTCCGAGAATTTTATTGCGGCGCTCATCATCTCCTTCAATGGCCTTCCGCAGCATGGGTGTGTCGATCCAGCCCGGGGCGATGCCGTTGACGCGTATGCCTGCCCCAGCCAGTTCGGTGGTCAGCGCGCGGATAAGCCCCAGGTAGGCCGATTTCGCCGCCGCATAGCCGGCGACATAGGGCTGTCCGAGAAATGACGTCATGGAGGCGGTAAACAGAACGCTGGCATTGCCATGCTGCTTCATGTGCGGGACTAACGCTTTGGTCAAGGCAAACGCTGCGACAACGTGAACATCAAGAACGGATTCAAAATCCTCAACGCTCATCTCCTCGATGGGCTTTTTGCAATGGTTGCCCGCGTTGTTGACCAGGATGTCGATCTGCCCAACCTGGTCGAGCAAACCGTTCACCCATGCCTGGGTTTTGGTGGTTTCACTGACGTTAAATTGACTGTAGGTTGCCATAGGACCGAGGTTTTCAGCAGCCTGCTGAGCGAGTGGACCATTGAGGTCGGCTATGATGACTTTTGCGCCACTGGCCACCATGCATTCAGCCATTGCGTAACCCAAGCCGCTGGCCGCGCCAGTAATTAATGCCGTTTTACCTTCGAGTGAAAATGCATTTTTTAACATAGTTATAATCTCTGATTAATTGCGGTTAAAAGGCGATAAGTATTTTGGTCACGGCACCAGGATCGGCTGCCCACGCCATAAAGGCTTCACCTGCCTGGTCGAGCGGGTAATGAGTGGTGATAATTGAATGCAGGGGATAGCGCTGTTGTTCCATCAAGGCCAGAACGGCGCGAAAATCTGCCACCGTGGCGTTTCGTGAGCCGCGGATATCCACCTCTTTCAGCAAAAAAAGCGCGCTGTTGTAGTTAACCGGTTTTTTTGCGTAGCCGACGTAAACGATGCGGCCAGAAAAGGCGACCAGTTCGAGAGATTGCTCTATTGAAGAGGTTTGCCCGGCGGCCTCAATGACCAGTGCCGGGCCACGGCCTTCGTCGATCCTGCCCAGCTCGTCGGCGAGGTCGACCTTTGTCCCATTGAGGAATGAGCAAGCGCCGCAGGCCAGAGCCACGGCCTGTTTGCGATCGTCTATGTCTATGGCGATCACCCGTGCTCCCATTGCTGCTGCAGCGGCTATGGCCCCCAGACCAATGACACCGCAACCTATCACGGCCACCCATTCTCCAACCTGAATGGCACCACGACGGGCGGCGTGCAGCCCAACGGCCAGAGGTTCAACCAGAGCCAGTTCATCAAAGCTCAGGGCATTGCAAACAAGAATTTTATTCGCTGGGATAACCAGCCTTTGCGCCATACCCCCCTGACGCTGGACGCCGAGCGTTTGATTGTGCTTACAAGCGTTCGGCCTGCCAGCGAGGCAACTGCTGCAAACCCCGCATTCTGTACAAGGCAAGACCACCACACGATCGCCCGGTTTGGCCGTCGTGACATTGCACCCTGTGCGGATAACTTCGCCGCTAATTTCATGGCCGGGGATGCAAGGGTAGACAACCAGGGGGTTAAACCCACGGTAGGTATTTAAATCGGAGCCGCAGAGGCCGACGCGCTGGACATCAATAAGAACATCATTATCACCGCATACGGCCTCAGGGATATCGACGAACTCGGTATGGGAATTTTTATCAATGGTTAATGCTTTCATTATTATTGTTTCCTCAGGTTTGTTAAGGTGTCCGTGAGAGGTTGTGCTTTTTTATTTGAATTAATGGGTTTGACAAATAACGCTACGCTTAATGCGCCGAAAATACCTACGACACCGGCTAATACGAAGGCTGAAATAAAACTGCCACCGCTGTATTGAACAATAAAACCGGTCAGAATAGGGGCGATCATGCCTGAAGTATTCGCCAGCAGGTGAACAAAGCCGCCCACGCCACCCACTTTATCTGCGGAAATACTGTCGGAAATAATAGACCAGGGCGATGATGCTGCCAGATACATAAAGAATATGCCGAAGGACATCATAATGACGGCAAAGGTCACGGAGTCGACGATCCCGGCAATACAGATGCATATAGACGAGGCAATTAAACCGACAACAATAAGCAGCTTTCTGGAAAAAAGTAATCTTCCGCTTTTCTTGTAAATATAATCGGAGACAGCGCCTCCCATGACCATGCCCACACTGCCAAGTAACCATGGGATCGAGGAGGCAATACTCATTTCAGCAATGTTCAGCCCTTTTGCCATTGAGAGGTAGCTGGGAAACCAGGTCAGGAAGAAATAAAGAATATAGTTGATGGCGAAGAACGCCATGCCGGTCGCCAAAACCAGTGGCTGTGTCAGATAAAAGCGAAACGGCAGCTTGGTCTGGGTATCATGGTTTACCGGCGCATTGTGCAGAGCCGTTTCAAACTCTTCAATTTCAATAGGCTGGGTCTTCGGGTGATCTTTAGGGTGGTCAGTAAAGTTTTTCAGCCAGAAGAAGGTCCACACAAAGCCAAGTGACATGAGGATGATAAAGGCCACTCGCCAGTTCCACATAATGATCAGGAATCCAACGATGGGGCCCGCGATAGCCCCTCCGAGTGGATTGCCTGCATTGGCAATACCAATGGCGCGTGCGCGCTGGTGAATCGGGATCCAGTGGGTGATGACCTTATTGATGTTGGTGCTGACCGGGCCTTCGCTCATCCCAAAAATGACTCTAATAATAAATAGGATGATGTAGCTGAAAGCGACCCCTGTCAGACCACAGAATAACGACCAGGTAAGCATGGCAATGGCCATCACTTTGCGCGGGCCGTAAATGTCAGACAGGTACCCCCCGACGAAGTTAAATAAGGCATAGCCGAAGAAGAAGCTGCTCAGCATGACACCAATTTCAGCAGGAGAGAGTTGTAGATAATCTTTTATATAGGGCATGGCAACAGAAAATGCAGCCCGATCCAGGTAGTTAATAATGCTGGCTATAAACAAGAGTGTTATTATTTTATTTCTCTGTTTCATAATTGCATACTCATATTGTATGACTAAATATAAACCCACCTTGCCAATCAATATTATGGGCTTAGTGAAATTACATTACGCCAAAGGTTTCGAATGCCTCTACCGTGCTCATGCCATTGCTGATGGCCGTCCTGACGCGATTCTCTGTGGAGACTTTTTCTAATGCCAAACTAATGGCGTCACGTTCAACTTCTTGCGGGATGATTAATACACCATCGCGGTCGCCATAGACGATATCACCTGGGTTTACCCTTATTCCGTTAAATTCAATAGGAACGCGATAATCGATCACCTTTCCTCTGGGGCCTTGATCTTGTGCATAAGTGCCGTGTGAGAACGTGGGGAAATTTAATTCCAGGATTTCATTGCTGTCGCGTACATAACCATCCAGCACGGCGCCAGCCGCTTTCAGATGACGAGCCCGGGTTGACATCAGGCCGCCCCAAAGCGCGTAACGCAGAGAACTTCCCGTGGCGATGTACACCTCGTCTTCTTTCAACGAGTCCAGTGCTTCAAACATTAACCCAAAAGGCTGTTGGGTGATTTCGTTATGCCCAGAGCTGGATTTGAGCTCGTAGACATCGGCTTCGAGCACTGGCATTGCTCTGCCGGCAACCACCATATTCATCTGAAGCGGTTTAATGGAGGGGGCAAAAAACTGATGTAAAAATCCCATAGTATCAAGAATATCCCCCACAACGGCGGGGAACAGCTTGGTGCGCATCAGTTGGAACAGCTCTTTATCATTCGACCACATTTTTTTCTCCTGAAAAGACAATTTCTATTTGGCCTTAAGAGCAGGCTCGGGTGTTTGCACAGGAAAAATTACGCGCAACCTATCAACCTGTCAAACAGGTTGATAGGGATGATTTTATATATGATATTAAGCTCACATTTTTAGTAAAATGGCGGCGAGAACCGCCCGGAAGGGGCCGTTGATGGTGTTGAATTGTGGTGGTGGTCTGAGAGAAGAAAATATCGTGATGTTTTCTGCATTGCTTTCATCTAGTTCATTTGAAGTTGTAAATTTTGGAGTCGTTTAAAATGGATACAAAGATGCCGATTCAGAGCCACACATTGTCCTCGCAAATCAAGCATTACGTGCTGGATATGATAAGCCAGCAACAGCTGACGCCGGGGATGGCGGTTCCAAGCGAAGTAAAATTAATTGAGGAGCTGGGTGTCAGTCGTGGTGTGATCCGTGAGGCATACCGTTCGCTATCCGCTCTGGGTATTCTGGAGATAAAAAGCGGTAAAGTCCCGCGAGTGAAAGCGTTCGACAGCAGCGTGCTTGAGCTTATTTTTGGCTTTGCTATAGCTTCAAATCAGGTGTCCGTCTCCCAAATACTTAGCGTGCGTCAGTGGCTTGAAATCGGCAGTGCCGGCATGGCGGCGACCAACGGCAATGAAGAGGATTTTCGCCAGTTACAGGATGAGATGAAGCAGATTGAGGATTGTATCTTCGATACAGACAAATTCATTCAGCATGACATTAACTTCCATCTCATTATTGCCAGGGCATCTCGCAACCCTCTGTCCGCTATTTTATTGCAATCCCTGCATGAACAACTCAGACGTTCTATCCATGCTGGCCTTGAGGCGCAAAGTGGAACCGACGCCGAAAGAAAACAGATTGTCTCTTTGCATCAGGATATTTGCGATTGCGTTTGCGCCAAGGACGCGGAAGGAGCGATGAAAGCGATGACGAACCATTTTAATACGGCGGTCAACTCTTTGATTGAAAAGGGCGAGAAGGCCAATGACGGGGCCTGAAGAAGGGCATTTATTTTTGTGCGGCGAGCGCTTAAACACTCACCGCATTTGAGAGCGGCATCAGCCTTCGTGTTGAGTATGTACCATGTAGTTCACATCAACGTTGCCGCCCAGCTTGAAGTGGTCGGTGATCGGGTTGTAATGCAGGCCAATCATGTGTTTTTCGCGCAGCGGCGTGTGGTCGATCCAGCCGATCAGTTCAGAAGGGCGGATGAATTTCTTATGGTCGTGGGTACCCTGCGGGACCATCTTCAGAATATATTCCGCACCTATGACCGCCATCAACCAGGCCTTGGTGTTGCGGTTGATGGTGGAGAAGAACACATGACCACCCGGTTTGACCAGGTGAGCGCAGGCGCGCACCACCGAAGCCGGATCGGGAACGTGTTCCAGCATTTCCATACAGGTCACGACGTCGTATTTTTGCGGGTTGGCCTGGGCGTGGCTCTCTACCGTTTCCTGCACGTAATCCACATTCATGCCGGTTTCCAGCGCGTGTAATCGGGCCACTTGCAATGGCTCGGCGCCCATGTCCAAACCGGTCACTTTGGCACCTTCACGCGCCATGCTTTCCGCCAGAATGCCGCCACCGCAGCCCACGTCGAGGACGGTTTTATCAAAAATGCCGCCTGAACGTTGCAGGATATAATTCAGACGCAGCGGGTTGATACGGTGCAGCGGTTTGAACTCACCTTCCAAATCCCACCAGCGAGAGGCCACGGCCTCGAACTTGGCGATTTCCTGATGGTCTACGTTTTGCGCTTGGCTGGATGATTCTGCATTCATGGGCGTATTTGGCTCCTGGTTCTCGTTGCGCGGATTATACATGTTCCGGCGCAGCGCCGTCTGCGCCGATGCATTTTTAGCGCACATATATGCACAATTTCAGTGAATCGGCGGCGGTTATTTTCCCGTAAAGCGTGCTTTGTGATATAGTTTTACACCTTTGCCACTATGGCAGCGGGCAGATGAATCATTAGTAGAGGGATAGCAGCTCCATGAGCGACCTTGCCAGAGAAATCACACCGGTAAACATCGAAGACGAGTTGAAAAACTCGTATCTGGACTACGCGATGTCCGTAATTGTCGGACGTGCGCTGCCAGATGTTCGTGATGGACTGAAGCCGGTACACCGCCGCGTTTTGTACGCGATGAACGTACTGGGTAACGACTGGAATAAACCATACAAGAAATCGGCCCGTGTCGTCGGGGACGTCATCGGTAAATATCACCCACACGGTGACAGCGCGGTTTACGACACCATCGTGCGTTTGGCCCAACCGTTCTCACTGCGCTATATGCTGGTGGACGGTCAGGGTAACTTCGGTTCTGTCGACGGCGACTCCGCCGCGGCGATGCGTTATACCGAAGTGCGCATGTCAAAAATTGCTCACGAACTGCTGGCGGATCTGGAAAAAGAAACCGTCGACTTTGTGCCTAACTACGATGGCACCGAGCAGATCCCAGCCGTCATGCCAACCAAGATCCCGAACCTGCTGGTTAACGGCTCGTCGGGTATTGCCGTGGGTATGGCCACCAACATTCCGCCGCATAACCTGTCAGAGGTTATCAACGGCTGTCTGGCCTACATCGATGATGAAAACATCAGCATCGAAGGCCTGATGGAACACATTCCGGGGCCGGACTTCCCTACGGCGGCGATCATCAACGGTCGTCGCGGTATCGAAGAGGCCTATCGTACCGGGCGCGGTAAAGTTTATGTCCGTGCGCGCGCTGAAGTGGAAGCCGATGCCAAAACTGGTCGCGAAACCATTATTGTTCACGAGATCCCGTATCAGGTGAACAAGGCGCGTCTGATCGAGAAGATCGCCGAGCTGGTTAAAGAAAAGCGCGTGGAAGGCATCAGCGCACTGCGTGACGAGTCCGACAAAGACGGCATGCGTATTGTCATTGAAGTCAAGCGCGATGCGGTTGGCGAAGTGGTACTGAACAACCTGTACTCACTGACGCAATTGCAGGTCACCTTCGGTATCAACATGGTGGCATTGCACCAGGGGCAGCCGAAGTTGCTGAACCTGAAAGACATTTTGCAGGCGTTTGTTCGTCACCGCCGTGAAGTGGTCACCCGTCGTACCATCTTTGAACTGCGTAAAGCTCGCGATCGCGCCCACATTCTGGAAGCCTTAGCTATTGCTCTGGCCAACATCGATCCGATCATTGAACTGATCCGTCGCGCGCCGACCCCTGCGGAAGCGAAAGCCGGATTGGTTGCTCAGGCATGGGAACTCGGTAACGTGAGTGCCATGCTGGAACGCGCGGGTGATGACGCGGCTCGCCCTGAGTGGCTGGAGCCGGAGTTCGGCATCCGTGACGGCAAATATCACCTGACCGAGCAGCAAGCTCAGGCAATTTTGGATCTGCGCCTGCAGAAACTGACCGGCCTGGAGCACGAAAAGCTGCTGGACGAGTATAAAGAGCTGCTGACCGCCATTGCCGAGCTGATCTTTATTCTGGAAAACCCAGACCGCCTGATGGAAGTGATCCGCGAAGAGCTGATTGCAATCAAAGAGTTGTACAACGACGGCCGTCGTACCGAGATCACCGCCAATACTTCAGATATCAATATCGAAGACCTGATCAACCAGGAAGACGTGGTAGTTACGCTGTCGCACCAGGGCTATGTGAAGTATCAGCCATTGAGCGACTATGAAGCGCAACGCCGCGGCGGTAAGGGCAAGTCCGCTGCACGTATTAAAGAAGAAGACTTTATCGATCGTCTGTTGGTGGCTAACACCCACGATACGATCCTGTGCTTCTCCAGCCGTGGCCGCCTGTACTGGATGAAGGTGTATCAACTGCCTGAAGCCAGCCGTGGCGCACGTGGTCGTCCAATCGTCAACTTGCTGCCGCTGGAAGCCAATGAGCGTATCACCGCCATTCTGCCGGTGCGCGAGTATGAAGAAGGGCGTCATGTGTTCATGGCAACCGCCAGCGGCACCGTGAAGAAAACCGCGTTGACCGACTTTAGCCGCCCACGCAGCGCCGGCATCATCGCCGTTAACCTCAATGAGGGTGACGAGCTGATTGGCGTTGACCTGACCGACGGCAGTAACGAAGTCATGCTGTTCTCCGCCAACGGTAAAGTGGTTCGCTTCCCGGAAACGCAGGTGCGTTCAATGGGCCGTACTGCTACCGGCGTGCGCGGTATCAACCTGGGTGAAGGCGACAGCGTTATCTCCCTGATTGTGCCTCGCGGTGAAGGCGATATTCTGACCGTTACCCAGAACGGCTACGGTAAGCGTACTGCGGTCACCGAATACCCGACCAAGTCACGTGCCACCCAAGGGGTTATCTCCATCAAGGTGAGCGAGCGTAATGGTCAGGTAGTGGGTGCGGTGCAGGTGGATACCACCGATCAGATCATGATGATCACCGATGCCGGTACGCTGGTGCGTACTCGCGTTTCGGAAGTCAGCGTGGTTGGCCGTAATACCCAGGGTGTTACGCTGATCCGTACTGCGGAAGACGAGAATGTCGTCGGCCTGCAGCGCGTTGCCGAACCGGTAGAAGACGAAGAGCTGGATAGTCTGGAAGCCGGCGCAGAAGCCGTAGAAGAAGACGCTACGCCGCTGGATGAAGGCGACGACGATTCTGAAGCGGTAGACGACGCGGAAGATGACAACGTCTAAGCCATAGTGGGCGGCATAACGCCCCTATCGCACAGATGAATACAGGGCCTGGCAGCGATGCTAGGCCCTTTTTCAGTTATATGGTTTAATTAGCGAACTCAAGCTAAAGCTCCCGGCTCTGCTATGAACGCGCTGGTCGCCACTCACATTCGTATGGTATCCGATTGAAATATTTAGCCTCTTTTCGCACCACGTTAAAGATTTCCCGCTATCTGTTCCGGGTGCTGGCGATAATGCTGTGGTCGTTGGGGGCGTTGCTCACCACTTTCTATATCCTGAATATCCTGCATCAGAAAGAATCTGACATCCGCCAGGACTACAATCTCAATTTTGATCAGGCACAGGGCTATATCCGTCATTCGGCCGATATCATTCGTGATATCAAATATATGGCAGAAAACCGCCTCAATGGCTCGGTCAGCAGTATGGATATGTTCAGCGGCATTTTTCCCGGCAAGACCAGCTCGCCGGAGTTTTTCCCGCTGTATCCTGAGTCTAACTGTTCACTTAATACCACCTATCGCAACTCGCTCAATGCGTTGAGCGGGCTGATCCAGTACTGGAAAGAGAACTTCGTCGCAGCTTACGATCTCAACCGGGTATTTTTCATCGGTGGCGATAGCCTGTGTATGGCAGAGTTCGGCAGCAGCAGCGGCGTGGCTAACCGCGCAGAGGCCTTGAAAACCCTGCATGAGCGCATCCTTAAATATCGCAACGCTAAGTACCAGGATAAAGACAATAACCTGTACTGGATCAGCCCAAGCCAGCAGCGACCGGATGTCGGCTATTTGTATGTGCTGACGCCAATCTATATTGGTTCCAAGCTGGAGGCGTTGCTGGGCATAGAGCAGACTATACGTCTGGAAGACTTCGTGACTACCGGCAACTTGCCCATTGCTGTGACCTTGCTGGACGAAAACAACGAACCGATACTGCAACTGGCGGATGGTGAACGCAATGCGCAAGCGCCCGACAGCTATCCGCCCGATCAGGCCTACTTTGGTTATGTCGATAATTACCACGACCTGATAATGAAAAAGGCTTTGCCGCCGTCCTCGCTCAGCATCGTTTATGCCGTGCCGGTAAAGACGGTGGTTGAGCGCTTCAAGATGTTGATTCTCAATGCGGTGCTGCTGAACTTGCTGTCCGCCATTGTGCTGTTTACGCTGGCCTGGCTGTTTGAGCGAAAAATGTTCCTGCCGGCAGAGGATAACGCCTTCCGGCTGGAAGAACATGAGCAGTTTAACCGCAAAATTGTCGCCTCGGCGCCGGTGGGCATCTGTATTCTGCGCATCAGCGATGGAACCAATATTCTGAGTAACGAACTGGCACACAATTACATCAACTTACTGACCCACGAAGACCGTGATCGCATTACACGTATCATCTGCGAACAGCAGGTGAATTTTGTCGATGTGATGACCAGTAATAATAATAACCTGCAGATCAGCTTCGTTCATTCTCGCTATCGTAATGAGGATGTGGCGATTTGTGTGCTGGTGGATGTCAGCGCCCGCGTGAAAATGGAAGAATCGCTGCAAGAGATGGCCGCCGCCGCGGAACAGGCCAGCCAATCGAAATCGATGTTCCTGGCGACCGTTAGCCATGAATTACGTACGCCGCTGTACGGCATTATCGGCAACCTCGATTTGCTGCAGACCAAGGCGTTGCCGCAGGGCGTTGATCGACTGGTCAATGCGATGAACAATTCTTCCGGGCTGCTGCTGAAGATCATCAGCGATATTCTGGACTTCTCGAAAATTGAATCCGAGCAGTTGAAGATTGAACCGCGGGAGTTCTCCTGTCTGGAGGTGATTACCCACATCGCCGGCAACTATTTACCGCTGGTGGTGAAGAAGCGGTTGGGGCTGTACTGCTTTATCGAGCAAAACGTGCCTGAGCGCATTTCCGGCGATCCAGTTCGATTGCAGCAGGTGTTGTCCAACTTGTTGAACAATGCCATTAAGTTCACCGATACCGGCTGCATCATCCTGCAGGTCTGCACCCGTGGCAATTATCTGGAATTCAGCGTTCGCGACACCGGAGTCGGTATTCCTGAGAAAGAAATTACCCGCCTGTTTGACCCATTCTTCCAGGTGGGCAGCGGTGTGCAGCGCCATTTTCAGGGTACCGGACTGGGGCTGGCGATTTGCGAGAAGCTGATCAACATGATGGACGGCGACATTGCCGTTGAATCCGAACCGGGATTAGGCAGCCTGTTCACCATCCGTATTCCTCTGTTTAGCGCCCAGTTCCCGATCCCGCAGCCGAGCGATACCTGGCAGGGCAAAACGCTGTGGCTGGATATTCGCAACCAGCGGCTGGAAAGTTACCTGATGGAGATCCTGGGCGGTTATGGTGCGACGGTATTACGCCATCAGGGGCAGGACACCGCCGAAGGCGAAGTCATGCTCAGCGATCACCCGTTGATGATTAGCACGCCGCTGCTGGCGCAGATCCAATTTTCCATTGAGCACATCGGCCCGTCGCAGGAAACGCGCCCGGGTTACTGGATGCACAGCACCTCTACGCCGCGTGAAACCCTGGTGCTGCTTAACCGGCTGTTTGGCACTCAAGGTGAAAGCGGCAATACCCTGGCACAATTGCCGTTGCCGGCCAAGGCTAGCTTGATCGACAACGGTGATATTCATTTACTGGTGGTGGACGACCATCCGATCAACCGTCGGTTGCTGTCCGATCAGCTTAGCTCGCTGGGCTACCAGGTGGTGACGGCCAATGATGGGGTCGACGCGTTGGATGTACTCAGTCGTAACACCGTCGACATCGTACTGACCGACGTCAATATGCCGAACATGGATGGTTATCACCTGACTCAGCGTCTGCGTGAGTTGGACTTTACCTCTCCGGTGATCGGTGTGACGGCGAATGCCCTGGCGGAAGAGAAACAGCGCTGTATTGAGGCGGGGATGGATAACTGCTTGTCGAAACCGGTGACGCTGGAAACGCTGGAGCAAACATTGGCGTATTACAGCCTTCAGGTGCGTAACATGCGTGCCGAATCGGAAAACGCCTGAAAGCAAAAGGGCGCAGCATTATGCCGCGCCCTCGTTAACTACCGGGAAGCTTACTCTTTGTCCAGCGGTGCCATGCTGACGGAAGAGAGGTAGTTGAGCAGTGCAATATCGTTCTCGACACCCAGCTTCATCATTGCCGATTTTTTCTGGCTACTGATTGTTTTGATGCTGCGGTTGAGCTTCTTGGCGATCTCGGTCACCAGGAAACCTTCGGCGAACAGACGCAGTACTTCGCTCTCTTTTGGCGACAGACGCTTGTCACCGTAACCACTGGCGCTGATCCTCTCCAACAGTTTGGAGACGCTTTCCGGCGTGAACTTCTTGCCTTTTTGCAATGCGGCCAGCGCTTTCGGCAGGTCGGTAGGCGCACCCTGTTTCAGCACGATACCTTCGATATCCAGATCTAGCACGGCGCTCAGAATCGCCGGGTTGTTGTTCATGGTCAGAACGATGATCGACAACTGTGGATAATGGCGCTTGATGTATTTGATCAGCGTAATGCCGTCGCCATATTTATCGCCTGGCATAGAAAGGTCGGTGATCAGTACATTGGCGTCCAGTTTGGACAGGTTGTTGATCAGTGCTGTTGAGTCTTCAAACTCCCCAACGACATTCACCCATTCAATTTGCTCAAGTGACTTCCGGATGCCAAACAGTACGATAGGATGGTCATCAGCAATAATTACGTTCAGGTTATTCATGTTGTTGGCTACCTTGCTCCAGCAGTCTGCTGACGAAAAAATCAATCTGACTGATGTTATTCTCGATCTTGAGCGCATCACCGTCTGCGATGTGCTGTTCTAACGATTCACACAGTTGCTTGCCGGGAAGCAGATTTAACATGGCAAACACGCCTTTCAGGCGGTGTGCTGTCTGTGACAGAGCATTGAAATCACTGCTGCCCGCCTCAGTATACAGTTTTTTGATATCGTCGGGTACTGTATCAACAAACAGGCCATAGTAATCACTTGATTTCAATTGTTTTTCATAGAGTTGGATGTCGTCGGCGGTCAGCGAAAGCGGGCTTTCCGGCTGTTCCAGGGCGGCCATTTGCTGCTCAATCAGCATCAACACGGCGTCTATCATTGCGCCACTCAGGTTATAGTTTACTCGAATATAGCGTTTCTCAAGCTGTTGCCATCCGGCCTCATCGCTGGTCAGCAGCAGGGTATAATCATCAGCCCTGTGTGGATTGTCGGTCAGCAAAACATCGTAGTCGCGGTTAATCTGGCGTTCATCGGCAATGATGCAGCTCGCGCCATAGGCGTGCAGCAAGTGGGTAACAATGCCGCGCACTTCTTCGGACGTGATGTCCAACAGGGCGGTTACGCCGTCGAGCAGTTTTTCCTGCGCTTCCGTCTCCTTTTTCTCCATTTCCATCGGCACGCGAATGGTGTAGCGGGTGCCGATGTCGACCTTGCTGCGAATATCCAACTGGCCGTTGAGTTTTTTGCATAGCTGGTTGCACAAGAAGAAGGTCAGGCCGGAGCCATGATTAAAGCGATCCACCAGCGTCTGGCTGAGGAACGGATAGTTGAGGTTACTGATTTCCTCGTTGGAAATACCCGAGCCGGTATCATTGATGTGGAACACCAGGCGATCGGGGTGCTCGGGTTCATGATCAACCACCAGAGAAATCTTGCCGCAGGCGGTAGTGATAATCGCGTAATGCACCAGAAGCGAGATCACCTTGCGTAGCGCGTTAGCGTCACCGATGTATTGCTGCTCGACATCAAGCTGGAAATGATTGAACAGCGACAGTCCTTTTTGATTGATGGAAGGCAGGGCCTCGCGCAGCAATTCATCTATCAGGGTCGAGGGGCTGAACGGGTGGCGCGAAGGTTGCCAGTCCTGAGTTTCCAGCCGGGTGAGCAGGGTGATGTTTTCAATCAAGCCCAGCACCGAAGACGATTGTGCGGTCAACTCTGTTAGCAGCGCTTGCTGTTGTTCTTCATCCGGTTGCGTACGCAGGCGATCGGCCAGATCGTGCATTTGGCGCACCGGTTGGTTGAGCTCGATCCCCAAATTGTGCAGCATCAGTTTGCGTGCCTGTACATTTTTGTCGTACTCGCGCTGTGCCTGCTGCAACCGCTTGTTGACCATGACTTCCTTGTCCTGATCGTTTAACAGGAACAGGTAAGTTTCCGCTGAGAGCTGGCTGCGGAAAATGCGAATTTCATACACCTCATTGTTGACCGTCGCTTGAATCACCCCGTGGTGCTGTTCGGCCATATGGGCAATTTTTTGTAGGCTCAGGTGAGGCAGCAGATGTTGGGCAATCTTATTGCTGGCGATCACCGTATTGCTGGCAAAGTTGTACACCAGCAGGCCGGAAGGCAGGCTGGCGATAATCTCTTGATTCAGCGCGCGTTCGGCCTCCAGTTCAACCGCCATGTTCTCGCTAGGGCGAATGTATTGTCGACGAATAAAGTAGATGCCTGCCAGCGACAGCGCCAACAGCAACAGATTGATGGCGATTAACCAGATATTGTTACGCAGCAGGTCGATCGCCAGGCTGATGGCGGAAACCCGATAAACCACTTTTAGCGGTGCGTTGGGCAAGGAGGCTGTGAAGTCGACCCAGTTGCCACTCATCGTTATACCGGCGTTGGTGGTGCCTTCAATCGGCAGAGTTCCATCGTCCAGATTGCTGTTATCGGGCAGCAGCATAAAGTTGGCACGCGCCATATTAATCGGGATGATATCGTTAATCGGCAAATCGAAGGCGATCACCGTGGCCAGATGCCCCGGTTGATTGAAGGTCGTACGGATTGAAAACGAATAGGCGTTTTGGAAACGCTGCTTGCGTAAGGCGGAGAAGCTTTCGCGCTCGTCGAGCATATTTGCCTGTTGCAGCATTTCGGCGCGACGATCTTCCGCCGATGTCGTCAGGTAGTTTTCCTTGAAGCGAGAGGCCAACTCTTTTAAAGGCTGAGTGGTGATCAGACTCAGGCTGTTGTCCTGACCATTAAGGTAATACATGGCGTAATTTTCGGTCTTGGCCCCCCAGCGGGCATCCAGATAGTCTGAAATATTGGCGATCATCGCCAATGTGCTTTCTTCATGGCTGCCGAAAATCACCGCGTCGGTTTTCTTGTGAGGTTTTTCCAGATAGTAAACGTCTGGCCGCAGTCGGGTTTCTTGCAGGCTGGGATCGACGTTCAGGGAGGCCGCATTGCCGAATTTATCGTAGATCTGATAGGTGACGTAGCGATAGTTGTCGATGCGCTTTTGCAGCCCATTGGCGATGCTGTTCAGCGCATATTTTTTCTCCGCCAGCCAGGCGTTGGTATAGTTGTAGCCGTACAGGCCAATGGCAATCGTCAGCAGCACGGCAAATAGCAGGAAGCAACGGGTAATATTGCTTGAGCTAATGGTCAGTTGTTTGTTTTGCATAGTTGGCTGCGCATTTCCTGAATCAACGGGTTATCGCCCGGGCGCTGGCGGTAACAGCCAGGAGTAAGACGGCAACGCAGGCAAAGGCTACCGTCAGGCTGGAGAACTGGGCGATAAAGCCGATTAACGCCGGCCCGGCGAGAATGCCGGCATAGCCTACGGTAGTCACCGAGGCGATAGCCAGATTGGCCGGCATATCATGTTGATTGCCTGCGGCACTGAACAGGATCGGCACCACGTTAGAGGCACCCAACCCTACCAGCATAAACCCGATCAGCGAGACCATGGCATTATCGAACACAATCGCCATGCTCAGACCGATAGCGGCACACAGGCTGCCGAGCAGCAAGACCTTATATCTGCCCAGGGCGTTGACGATGCGGTCACCGTTCAACCTGCCGAGGGTCATGGTAATGGAGAACAGCGCGTAGCCTAAACCGGCCTGGCTGTGGTCAACCCCACGCAGGGTAGTGAGGAACAGGGCGCTCCAGTCAAGCATCGAACCTTCGGCCAGGAACATGATAAAGCACAGGATGCCGATAAACATCACCCAGCCACGTGGCACGACGAACATCGGTCCACCTTCTTCACCGCCGCTTTCACGCAACAAATTTCGGCTGGCAACGGCCAGCAGTGCTGCGATGGTCAGGACTGTGACGCAAGTTGCCAGCAAGGGAGGCATCCCCAGCCACAACATCACGCTGACGCCACCGGCGCCGGCAATGCCGCCAACGCTGAAGAAACCATGAAAACCGGACATCATGGCCTTGCCGCTGGCGCGTTCGACCACCACGGCTTGCACGTTCATCGCCACATCGATCATGCCGATAGCCGCGCCAAACAGCAGCAGCGCCAACGCCATGCCGGTGGTGGTATCCATCAGCACCAACAGTGGCAAATCAATGCACAAGGCCAGACCGGCCAGCAAGATCACCGGTCGGCAACCCAATCTGCCGGTGAGATAACCGGTGAGCGGCATCGCCAGCATCGAACCAGCACCAATGCACAGCAGCAGCAGACCCAGGGAGCCATCATCAATGCCGATGCGCGCTTTGGCGAAGGGAACCAGGGGCGCCCAGGCGGCCATGCCGAAACCGGCGACAAAAAAGGCCAATCGCGTGGCGATCTGCGCCGGGACGCCGGGTTTTTGCTGTTCGTTGCACAAGGTGGATGTCATGTGGGCATCAGGATCTGTTGTGGAAATGCGGGCTGAAAGTTATGGAGTGTTTTTATCACAATCCGCGATCCGGGTCGAAAGGATTTGCGCCATCATCGGGCTTTGCTGCCGCTCGACGTTCCAGCCACAGGCTAATGACGTGCACAATATACTGCTTTTGCTGTTCGTCCAGTGCCTGTCCTTGCGGAATACTATGCCACTTGGCCAGACAACCGCGACAGCACGTGGCGGTGGCATGCTGGGCGACAAACACCGGGTGGCCCCGCATGGGGGTCTGCTTGCCGTCATTGTTCGGAAAAGGCGGCGCCAGGCGTTGTTCGATGAAATCTCGCGCGTGACTAAGGATCAGCGGGAGCCCTTTGGTATCAAAATAAAGCTGGTCTTTAGAATTCAGGCGAAATTTGGCGCGGAAAGGGGAACTTTGTAACCGACGCCACAGCGCTTCGGGTTGAAATAGCATGGGTCATCTTCTTCAGAGCATTTTGGGCAGGTTAACAAAATAGAAGGGGGACGGCCAATGTTGTCGCCTCAAACAGGTTGCCGCACGTAGTGTAAGATATTTCAGTAATCGGGGGAGTTTAAAATTAATGCGGTTAATAAGTAGTCTAAAATACGAGAAAAGATTAGCGATTAGTGCTGAAGTTAATTAGGGTAATGATATCTTTGTGTGATTATTTTTTGGCATAAAGTGCGCATTGAGGTGAAATGTGAGCAAGATTTTAGCCAATAAAAAACCGGCCATAAGCCGGTCGAATTGTACAGAGTGTACGAAAATTATCTTACAGATAATGAAGGTAATAATGAAAATAATGATGATAGCGGGATTATTATAACGTCAGCGTTATGTGATGCTTTTGGCACAATGTGCTTATTGCGAGTGAGTTTTGTATGGCTATCTTTTTTTTCTTAAGTTTTTGTATAACTCTATGATTTTATGTCTATAAGTATTTTTGTTGGCATTGCGTGCCTTATTTATTGTGTTTGTAATGTTCTGTGGAAGTTCGCTCAAGTTTACATTTAGAAACCTTTAATAATCACACTGAAACACTATCGGATACTTGGTATCATTTTCTTTCTGGATTAATATTATCCTTGTTACCAGAATGGTAATGCACAGTCGTGCTAATAATGCTCAAAAGGGCAGTGGCCATAGCTCGACAAAATAAACGAGGATAATAACAATGAAACTTCGAGTTCTTTCTCTGATCGTACCCGCACTGCTGGTTGCAGGCACCGCAGGCGCGGCAGAAATCTACAACAAAGACGGCAACAAACTGGATTTGTACGGCAAGGTTGACGGCCTTCACTATTTCTCCGACAACAATGGCTCTGATGGTGATATGTCTTATATGCGTTTCGGCCTGCGCGGTGAAACACAAATCAGCGACCAACTGACCGGTTTTGGCCAATGGGAATATCAGGCAAACCTCAATCACGCTGAAAGCGAAGACAACAAAAACTTTACCCGTTACGGTTTTGCCGGCCTGAAGTTTGGCGATTACGGTTCATTTGACTACGGCCGTAATACTGGCGTGCTGTATGACGTTGCGGCTTATACCGACTTGCAGCCTGAGTTCGACGGCTCCACTTACGGTGCCGACCAATTCATGTTCCAACGCTCCAGCGGTTTGGCAACTTACCGTAACACCGACTTCTTCGGTCTGGTTGACGGCCTGAACTTTGCTCTGCAGTACCAGGGTAAAAACGGCAGCGGCGAAGAGTCTAACAACGGCCGTGAAGTTCTCAATCAGAACGGCGACGGCTACGGCATGTCGGTGAACTACGACATCGGCTATGGCATCAGCGCTGCAGGTGCCTTCTTTAGTTCCAAACGTACCAGCGAGCAAAACGGCGGTGGCGCATACAGTGGCATCATGGGCCGTGGTGACCGTGCAGAAGGTTATTCTGGTGGTCTGAAATATGACGCCAACGACGCTTACCTGGCCGTGATGTTCACGCAGTCTTACAATGCCGCTCGCTTTGGTTCTACCAGCAGCGATGCTTACGGTTATGCCAACAAGGCGCAAAGTATCGAAGCTTACGCACACTACCAGTTTGACTTCGGTCTGCGTCCATTCGTTGGTTATAACCAAACCAAAGGTAAAAACCTGGGTCTGGCCGCTAACGGCAAGGATTACGGCGACGAAGATCTGGTCAAATTTGTGGATCTGGGTGCGACTTACTTCTTCAACAAAAACATGTCCACCTACGTTGACTACAAAATCAACCTGTTGGACGACAACGACTTCACCAAGTCTGCCGGTATCAATACCGACAACGTGGTTGCCGTGGGCCTGGTTTACCAGTTCTAAGCAACAGAGTGTGAATGTGACCACGCGGCCTTCGGGCCGCGTTTTTTTTTGCCTGCGCTTTGGCACGAATTGGCATGAATGAGGCACGGATTGCCATTCTGAGATCCTGCGGCTTACCTAAACTTTCTGCACAGTGATAAATCAGGAGGTTAGCATGGAACTCAGCATAAATCGGGTGGTTGAAACCGTACTGTACGTCAAGGATATCGAACGCGCCGGTGCATTCTATCAGCAGGTTTTAAAACTACCGGTGATGGTGGCGAACGAGCGTTTCCGCGCTTACAACGTCGGTGAGCAAAGCGTATTGCTGTTGTTTATCGAAGGGGACTCGCTGAAAGGCGCGCATTATCCAGAAGGGTATATCCCCCCGCATGACGGCAGCGGGCCACTGCATATCGGGTTAGCGGTGGCGAAAGAACAGTTGCCGCATTGGGAGCAACATCTGACGACTCAGGGGATCGAGATAGAAGGGCGGATGAGCTGGGATCACGGCGGTGAGAGCATCTACTTCCGCGATCCCGACGGTCATCTGATGGAGCTGGTGACGCCGGGGATTTGGGCCAATTACTGATGATGCCAAACTTCGGCTAAGGCCTTCAGCGTTTCGCTCAGCAGCAATAAGGCATTCTGCGGTTGCTGCGCTATTTGCACCTTGACGATCGCCCCGTCAATCAGCATCGCCAGCATCTCTGCCCGTTGTTCTCGTTCCGGGCCAAGGGGTAAATAGCGGGCGATCTCTTCGGCCATTTGCTGCTTGTGTCGGCGGGCGATGTCCAGGCTTTCCGGCAACATATCCGCCAGTTCAACCGCCGTATTGATAAAAGCGCAGCCGCGGTAGTGCGGATCGCTAAACCATTCCTCGAGACAAGGCACCAAGGCAGGTAAGACATCCCCGAACTGCTCGACATACTGTGCCAGTGACTGACTGAACCAGCTCAACCATTGCTCATGGCGGTAAGCCAGAAACGCCTCAATCAACTCGTTTTTGCTGGGGAAATGGCGATAAAAGGTCACCTTTGCCACACCAGACTCGCTGATGATGCGATCGATACCGGTCGCTCGCACCCCATCGCGGTAAAACAGATCGTGGGCAGTCAGCAGGATACGCTGGCGTGGGGGCAGAGGTTGGGGAGCTGCGTGCATTTAAATACTTCCATAAAATAGGCTGCGATGATTGTAGACAACTCTGTCTACTTGCACTAGCGTAATTGTGTAGACAAATCTGTCTACATCAATTTAACCTCCGAGGTAAGCTATGAGCATTAAACCCCCCTTGCCGCCCTTTACCCGTGAATCGGCGATTGAGAAAGTCCGTTTGGCGGAAGATGCCTGGAACAGCCGCGACCCGGAAAGGGTAGCGCAGGTCTATTCGGTCGATACCCATTGGCGTAATCGCGCTGAGTTTGTTGATGGCCGTGAGGCTGTCTGTGCTTTTTTGCAACGCAAGTGGGCCAAGGAGCTGGAATATCGGCTGATCAAAGAATTATGGGCATTTGACGGGGCCCGCATCGCAGTGCGTTTTGCTTACGAATGGCGTGATGACTCCGGCAACTGGTACCGCAGTTTTGGTAACGAGAACTGGGAGTTCAATACGGATGGCCAGATGATCAACAGACACGCCTGCATCAATGATATGCCGATCCGCGAGCAGGATCGTCAATTCCACTGGCCGCTCGGTCGCCGTCCGGATGATATTGCGGCTTTGAGCGAGTTTGGCTTCTGATTGCCATTATTGATAATAAGGCTTCAACTCCGCGTGGAGAGCGGAGATCAGCCGTTTTTTCCACTCGATTTCACCCTGGCGATAGTGTGAAAACAGATAACCAATCGCCAGATCGTCCAGGATCGGCAGGGCGTACAGTCCCTGCTTGTCCTGCTGTGCATTGAACCAGGGTTGCGGAACTACTGCCATCAGTGGCGCTGCGCGCAGTACCGGTGGCAACTGCGCGTAATCGGCACAGCTGAGCTGGATCCTGCGTTGTAAACCCTGGCGTTCCAACTGACGGTCAAGTTCGTTCTCTGCCTGTGCCCAGGGATGGCAGTAATAGTGCGGGTAGTCTGCCAGTTCACCAAATGTCAGCCCGTTTTTGTGACCTAATACCTGGCGCAACGGCGATCCGAATACCGCCACCAGGCGGGTGCTGCCAATAAGCTCATAACGCAGCGCGCTGGTGCGCTGTTGGTGATCGCCAACGGCAATCACCATATCTACCGCGCCTTCCAGCAGCTCAGTGCGCCATGAACGTCGCTCAAAATTTTGGCAGCGGATATCGGCATTGGCTAGCGCGCTTTTCTGCGCCAGCAACGGCAATAAGATCGGATGCAGTGCCGGCGGCACAACCAGGGTGAAATGCCGTGGCGCGTCCGGCACATGGCCGAACAATTCACTGTCCAGCGAAGAGAACAAGGGCGTTAGCGTTTCTTTAAGCGACAGGGCAAACAGCGTCGGCACCTGGCGATGCCCTTCCCGCCGGAACAGAGGCTCATCCAGCACCTCACGCAAGCGGGCCAGGGCGTGACTGACGGCAGAAGTGCTGATGCCGAGCTTATCCGCCGTTTTCTGGCTGGATCCGGTGCTGGTCAACAGGTAGAGCACTTTCAGCAGGTTCATGTCCATTTGCAGAATGTTCATTAATAGCCTTTTAAATTGAATACGCTTCAATATTAGGCTGAGTATACTTCAGCCCTGTTTTTCCCCGTAGAGCTGAAACATGAAAAAAAACATGGGTTATCTGATGGCTATGACATTCTCACTGTGCTTTAACGCTCAGGCACAGCTCGATCCTGCGCAACCGTTGTCCAGCGCGCCGCCATATTCACTGTTTGAGCAATGGGCGCAGCCGGTGGCGCCATTCCAGATGTTCCCTCAGGTGTATTATGTCGGCACACGCAACCTTTCTTCCGTGCTGTTCAGCACGCCGGAAGGATTGATTCTTATTGATGCGGGGTTAGATGCCAGTGCCCCGGTGATAAAATCCCATATTGAGGCATTGGGCTTCAACATCAAGGATTTGCGCTTCATTCTTAACAGTCACGCACGTCTCGATCAGGCTGGAGGCATCGCTCGTTTGAAAGCCTGGAGCGGGGCGAAAGTGGTTGCCAGCGCCGCCAATGCCCAACAGTTGGCACGGGGAGGAAAGCAGGATTTTGCCTTGGGAGATGCACTTGGTTTCCCTCCGGTGAAGGTCGACATTATCGTCGGGCAAGGGGATAGCGTTACTTTGGGCGGGCTGAAATTTACGGCGTTAATGACGCCGGGGCATTTGCCTGGCGCCACTTCATGGACGACCACGCTGCGGCAGAGCGGCAAAACCTATCGGCTGGTCTATGCCGACAGTTTGGCAACCCCGGACTACTATCTGGTCGATAACAAAAACTACCCGAGTCTGGTGCAGGACATCCGCAGCAGCTTTAGGCTTTTGGCCCAGCAGCACGCGGATATTTTTATCGCCAATAAGGGAACGCGCTTCGATCTGGAAAATAAAATGGCGCGACTTCAGGCTGGCGATCGGGATGCTTTTGTCGATCGGCTGGGGCTACAGCAATATGTGCAGCAGTCTCAACGGTCTTTTGAGACGCAGTTAAAACAGCAGCAAAGTAAAGATTAAGTTATCTTTCTATTTTATTTTGGCGCAATTAACCCTGCCCAATAAAATAAGGCATGTGATTTAGATATATTTAATAAAATTAATGAGGGTAAAAGGTGGTGCCCGGGTTTGATAAGGCGGAAAGACTGAGGGGATAATAATGTGAAAAAGATTTTGAATAAGGGATGGCGCGCGTTGAATATTGATCGCCGGGAGTGCTGACGGCAAAATGACCAGTGGCGGGCTATGATGAAACAGGCTGCAGTAGCCGCAGAAGTTAAAACAGTCGCCGGTGCTCATGTCCGCCATGTTGTGCCCTGCCGGCGGGCTATCGGTGAGGTTCTGGCTCATCATTGTCCTGTGTTCGGCATGCTCCGCATTCATGGGCATGCCAATCATCTCGCTGTTATCCATGCTATTTTTTGCAAGATGGGTGGAGATTGATGGCGCGATGAATATCATCAACATAGCGAACAGGCCCAGCCAGGCCAGCGTGCGCATATGTTGAATTGACAGTTTCACCAGGAGCGTCCTTGCAGGGTTAAAGCGTAAAGGAATGACAATGTCAGCAGTTGTTCCACTATTGTAACATTGATGAGAATTAAGCTAAACAGAGAAGAAATCTGTTTGTTAAATGAATTTAATTCGGGTAGATTCCGGGTAATTCCATTTGACCACGGATGACTTATCATGTCTGAACGCAATATTGCGTTGCCTGCTGCTGCGCAGAATATTAACCTGCAGGTGACTACTCGCAGTTGGTTTATTCCGTTGGCTATGCGGGTTCATTTTTATATTGGTTTTTTTGTTGGGCCGTTTTTACTTATTGCGGCATTGAGTGGCATATTTTATGCCTTGACGCCGCAAATTGAATCAAGGCTTTATGCCCCGCAGTTGTATAACGACAGTACCGGTCCGGTACTGCCGTTAAAACAGCAGATTATGGCCGCTCAGGCGATAGCGCCATCAAAAGCCTCTCTGTCGGCAGTGCGTCCTTCTCCGGCAGAGGGCGAGAATACCCGGGTTCTGTTTAACGTCGCAGGGCTTCAGGCTTCGGAACGTTTGGCGGTGTTTGTTGATCCGGTTACGGCGCAGACGCACGGCGTAATGACGGTTTATGGTACCAGCGGCGTATTGCCGTTGCGCACCTGGCTGGACCAATTTCACCGCAGTCTGTTGCTGGGGGATGTAGGGCGAAATTACAGCGAACTGGCAGCCTCCTGGCTATGGATTGCCGCGCTGGGGGGGCTGATCCTCTGGGGGGCGCGCAGGCGTAAGAAGGTAACGCGTCAGCGTGGTGGCTTACGCAGGTTACATGAAAAAAGTGGCGTACTGCTGCTGGTCGGCCTGCTGTTCTTTTCTGCCACCGGGCTGACCTGGTCACAGTGGGCTGGGGAGAATATCAGCGTGCTGCGCCAGCAATTCGGCTGGTCAACACCCTCGCTGTCGACGGCGATTAACGGGCAGGACGCTGTACCTGCCGGCGATCATGCGGAACACCATGAGCATATGATGGTCAGGGCGGAACCGCCTCAGGATGGCGCCATGTATGACAGGGCCCTGGCCGGTGCACGGCAGGCCGGTATCGACGCCGCCAGGGTTGAAATCAAGCAGCCGGCGATGGCGGGGCAGGCCTGGACGGTCATGGAGATCGATCGCCGTTGGCCGACGCAGGTTGATGCTGTTGCTATCGATCCCGTAACCCTGGCCATTACCGATCGCGTCAGTTTTGAACAATACCCGCTCGCGGCAAAATTAACGCGCTGGGGAATCGATTTGCATATGGGCGTCCTGTTTGGCCTGGTCAATGAGCTGGTGCTGGTGGTTTTTGCCGCCGGGCTGGTGGCGATGGTGGTGATGGGGTACCTGATGTGGTGGCGAGGTCGGCCAACGCGAGTGGTACGTAAACCAGCCCGTTCCCCCTTTATGTTGCTGCGCAAAACGCCAAAAGGGCCGCTGTTGCTGATAGTCTGCCTGACGCTGCTGCTGGGCATTTGTTTGCCGGTGATGGGCGTCAGTTTACTGATGTTTCTGCTGTGTGATTTGCTGTGGTATCTGGCTACGCGGTGGCGTAAACCGCACCTATCGACAAAGTGAAATTTGTAGAAAAGCCTTTCCTCTTCTAGACTTAGAGTACAACAAACGTACTCTAAGAGGACAAGTCATGACGAACAAGCTGATTTTAGCCGTTTGCACAGCAGCGACATTTTCTATTCTTGCCGGCTGTACGGCTTATGACAGGGCCGCCAGTTACGTTCAGGAGCCTGTGGTCAGTGATGTCAAAGTAGGGATGACCAAACAGCAGGTTCGTGCCATTGCCGGTCCACCGTCAACCACGGCGACTTTGGTTCACGCTCAGGGGACTTGCGATACCTATGCGGTAGCGCCGCGTGACGGGAAAGTGCAAACCTATTTTGTGAGCTACAGCGATACCGGACATGTGATGAACAAAGGCTATCAGACCTGTTCTGATTACGACTCACAGCCTAAATAATCCCCGATTAAGTGAGCAATCCAGCCCCGCTTTTGCGGGGTTTTTCATTTTTTAACCGTTAGCGGCTTGAAGTTTAAGCAAACGCACTTTTTCCTGCATTTTTTTTCATGAAACGATAGACATTTCATAACGGTAGCGCTAATATCTGCGCCCATTGGAAGGATGGCCGAGTGGTTTAAGGCAACGGTCTTGAAAACCGTCGAGTGTAACAGCTCCCAGAGTTCGAATCTCTGTCCTTCCGCCAAATTTAGCCGGCTTAGCTCAGTAGGTAGAGCAACTGACTTGTAATCAGTAGGTCACCAGTTCGATTCCGGTAGCCGGCACCATATAAGCAGTACAGGCGCTTAATCACGCCCACGAACCCCAGTAATCTTAACGGTTACTGGGGTTTTTCGTTTTACGTCCTCGTAACTTCTGGAAGCCGCGCCTTCGTTGGGTTGAATACGCTCATAGCATGATGGGGAAGAAGTGACGGCTTTCTAACGACAACAGTGAAAGATTATCGATTAGAAGGCGTAAGCCCCTCGAACACCAGACGAAAAAAAGCCTGTTTTAAAGCAGACTTTTTTAATTGATTTGGTCGGCATGAGAGGTCTTGAAAATGGCTAAAATTCGTCAATTACCTTCTGGGAAATGGAATGTGTTGATCGCGTGAAGGGTGAATCTAAAAAATCAGCTACGCGAGATAAAAGGAAAGAAATAGTGGATTGATTAGCAGATTTGAAGGGGGATAAGAACAAGCCCTAACCACGGTAGACCGTTTGATAACTCCTTACCTTGAAGAAGCGATGATCAGGTGCAAATATGAAGTGGGGGCACCAATCGATATCCCTGCGGGTCGCTGGATTGATTTACGTGTAGAGGTGCCTGGTGGTGACGAGGCGGAGTTCATACCATGGCTGGAAGGCGAAGTTATTCAGGAACCTTAACAGTCAGAGGTAACCGAACCGGGAGGTCAAGAAAAGGTGCCAGGTGAAAACACTAGCACCTATCAAATAAAACAAGGAGTGGCAGCAGTGCCTGGAGAAATTCCAGCAATTTATACTAGATATCGTTGTTGTAAGTTATACCCGAACAGGCTACTTCGCGAATGAATTCGAAGGTGATAAACATATGGCCAAAGATATAATAGCCGCGATGGCATAATATATATCCTCTCTTGAAAAATACGATAGAACGAAGAAGAATGCCCAGTAGATTAATGAGGATATTAATGGGGGAAGCCCCATGTCTCTAAATCTCTTGGCTAAGAACAAGATACTTAAATACATGAAAATTATGAGTGTTAAAATAAAAACAAAGATAATTGACATTGATTTAGGGTTGCTGATAAAGCTATAGAAAGCAATAATTAAGAAAATATATGAAACGAGAGTATATAAGAAATAACGTAGCCTTTTTAGTCTTCCTTCTTTGAAGCCCAAAAAGGTGTCTTGAAAAATATTTTTCATGATAAATCCTGTTATCAAGTCTAAACACAGAAAAGATTATCACATCAGTAGCGCGTTTACTCCACCTTTGAAGCCAGTAATTCGGACTTTCTCGTAACCCCCGAAGTCCCGTTTCTACTTGCCTCCTTCAACTGATGTGCTACCGCGAATAGACAGTCTATGATGGCGATTCCGATGGTCTTTTGAGCTTTCTGGGTATTCTAAATGTGTTTTTATCTTTATTAAATTTAAAATGAATCACAGTTAATATTGAATTTTCCAGAGCCTGAGAGTGGCGAAACTGGCATCAAGTGAGCAAGGGGAGGGAGCCAGGGAGTAGTAATAAGGCCGGGAGAGGTCCCGAACATATTTATTTCTTTGCCTATCAGCAGTATATCATTCACCGTGTAAATTTATCATCGCGCAATGATTTTGCCATGTTTATATATGTGTGTATGAGCAGTCGTTGCGTGAGGATTGTATGGGTTGCAAAGACGGTGGCTATGACATTTATACCGCGGAGAAATGCGGGATTACATTCCCCTTGGAAGAGTAATGTTCATTCAACGGCCAAAAGAATGTGGCGGTGGTTATTGGCTAGATAAGACATACGATGATGCCTTCATCTTTGAGATAGAGAGGCCGGTGTCACTTAGCTAGGGGGATCGATTACATCATGATTATGAAAAGCGTAGCATGGCATGCTGATGAGTTTGATGATAACTTCACGCTCTTCTGAATTTAACGTCGTAAAAATGGCGGTCTTGTCGGCAATTTTACCACCATTTTACCATTGAAGATTTTGTTAAAAAAAACCAACCGCAAAGGGTTGGTTTCTCTAAGGATTTTTGGTCGGCATGAGAGGATTCGAACCTCCGACCCCCGACACCCCATGACGGTGCGCTACCAAGCTGCGCTACATGCCGACGCTGTGGGAAATAATACTACCCTTTCCCAATCTCAAAGCAAGAGCGAATTCGCCTGACTGCTTGTATTTTAAGCGATTAGTTGGCGATAAAGCGTTTCACATCGGTCAAGACCTGCAGCAACAGAGCGAGCTGCGGTTTTTCGTCTTTGATCTCTTTGTCATTTTTATCGTACGCACGGTAGTTGCCGCTGCTGTCCAATACCAGAGTTTGCGTTGGGGTGGTGATCACCAACAGGCTGTTATCACCGGTTGCTACCCAATTGTTTCTGCGTTGGGCAGTAAACAGGTCTTCCCCCTGCGAATAATCATTCGGGGCGGTTTTTACGTGCAGCAAACGCTGCATGAGGGTCCGCATCACGTCGTTGTGGCCGGTCAATTTATTAATGGTCTGCGCTGGCGTACCCGGCCAGTGGATAATCAACGGCACCTGCAACTGTTGCTGGCTGAAACTGCTGCCTGCGCCCCAATAGCCTTTACCGGTGTCATTAAATTCAACGCCGTGCTCTGCGGTGATCACCACCACGGTTTTATCCAGTACGCCACGCTCTTTCAGCGTGTTGAGCACTTGGGCAATCTGCGTATCCACATCCTGCGCACCGGCTCGGTAGCGTTGAATAAAGTCAGCCGGGGCCAGTGTTTTATCATTGGCTACCGGTTCTGCACCGCGGAAGTTGATGTAAGAGAACCACGGGGCATTGCTGTTCTGATCGGCCAACCAGCGCTGCCACTGTTGCGTAGTCACCGAATCATTTTGTTGGGCAGGTGCCGGCAGTGTGAAATCGGTCAACAGCGCCTGGCGATACAGGCTGGCGTTAAAGCCGTCGGATGAGAACAAACCAAATTGATAACCCTGGGCGCTTAGCGCACTGATCAGAGCGGAGGGTTTGCGCGCGGCAAGAATGCTGTCCAGATACGTCGGTGAAATGCCGTAGAACAGGCCAAACAGGCCGGTATCCGCATGATTACCGGAACTGTAGTGATCGCCGAAACGAATGTTTTCCTGCGCGAAGCGGGTGAGGGCTGGCATATCCTGCTTCATATCCTGTTCGCGAACGCCGTCTACCACGATCATCAGCAGATTATAACCGCTGCCTTTGTCGCCGTAGCTAAGATCACTAAGGGGATACTCCACCGCAACGGCTTCCGGGTTCCCTTGCTGCACCAGCCGACGTTCATATTCTTGCGAATCGAGCAGGCCGTGTTTCTCAAGGAATTTACGCGCGGTCATTGGATACGACAGCGGCAGGTTCGCCCGCTGCATGGTGATCGGGCGATAGAAATTGGCATCGGCCCAGATATAAATCAGGTGCGAGGCAAAGAAGGCGCTGATAAACAGCACCGCCAGAGGCTTGCCGAAACGTTGGCGGTTCAGGCTGCGCAGTTTTTGCCAGCTCCAGGTGCCAAACAGCATCTCCACCAGGAAGATCACCGGCACACAGATAAACATCAGCTGCCAGTCGCGCGCCAGCTCACTTTGATCCGGGTTGACCACCAGTTCCCACACCACCGGATTAAGGTGAAGGTGGAAATGCGTAAAGACCTCGCTGTCGACCAGCAACAGCGTCAGGCCGGTGGTGGCCAGCGCGGCGGAGATAAATCGCAACAACCGCTGCGACATCACCACAAAGGTGAGCGGGAAAATAACCAGCAGGTAGCCGGCGAAAACGATAAAGCTGAAATGCCCCAGTAAGCTGACCAGGGCATAAACCCGGCCCAACAGGGAAGAGGGCCAGTCAGTGACAAACAGGTAGCGGCTACCCAGCCCGAGGGCGAGCAGGATATTAAATAAGGCGAACCAGTGCCCCCAGCTGATCATCTGGGAGACTTTTTCACGATAACGCTGACGGTTTGTCACCATAAGTAATTATTAATGCGCTTTATCTTCACGAATAGAAGCTTGCAGGGCTTCTGCAAACGATCTTGCCAACGTTTTCCGCTGAACTGGAGCAACGCTGGTATTGATCAAATTAGTCACCATGTTGCCCAGCACCATCAAAGACAGATCGGTGGGAGTATGGTGTTTTTCCAGAACATTAACCAGCTCGGAGAGCAGTTGTTCAACGTGTTCGTCACTGTAACGGGATGATTGTGGCATAAAAATTGCGCTCAAAGCCTGACAAAGTCCCATATCTTACCGTATAGGACAGTGATTTTCTGCTCTTTTATCGATTCCCTTTGTCTTTCAAACCGTAGCGTGGCGGGGGCACCTGCGTTCCCCCGTCAAGGATTCTGCGCGATTGCCGGTGTATAGCCTGTAATACGTCGGTGAATCGAGGTATTTAGCGCCTGTATGGATGGTGGAAATATATTGATCGTCGACGGGTTGAACACTGCTTTAAAGTTGCAGCGCAGGGGCCTTCAGTGTTTGAATACGCGCTAAAAGAACAGGAGGATTTACCATGAGTCTGGATATCGACCAGATTGCTCTGCACCAGTTGATCAAACGTGACGAACAAACGCTGGACGTGGTGCTGCGCGATACTCTGCTGCCCACCAATGCGGCGGTAGAAGAGATGATGGAAGAGCTGCATCGTGTCTATAGCGCCAAGAGCAAGGCTTACGGCCTGTTCAATGAGGGCAGTGAACTGGCGGACGCGTTGCGCACCTGCCGCAAGGAAGACAAAGACTTTCTGGCTTTCAGCCGTGCCGCGACCGGGCGTCTGCGCGATGAGCTGGCCAAGTACCCGTTCGCCGAAGGTGGCGTGGTGCTGTTTGGCCAGTACCGTTATCTGGCGGCGGAGTATTTATTGATTGCGGTCCTCAACAGCCGCAACAGTTCGCGCGTTAACGAAGAGCTGGATATCAACACCACCCATTATCTGGACATCAACCACGCCGACATCGTCGCGCGTATCGATCTGACCGAGTGGGAAACCAATCCGGAATCGACCCGTTACCTGACCTTCCTGCGTGGACGTGTGGGCCGTAAGGTTTCCGATTTCTTTATGGACTTCCTGGCGGCGGCGGAAGGGCTGGACACCAAGGCTCAGAACCGCGGCTTGCTGCAGGCGGTTGACGATTATTGTGCTGATGCGCAGCTGGATAAAAATGAGCGCCAGTCGGTGCGCCAGCAGGTTTACAGCTATTGCAACGAACAGCTGCAGGCAGGCGAAGAGATTGAGCTGCAGGAGCTGTCGAAAGAGATTGCGCCGGTGGGCGAGAAAGATTTTCTGCAGTTTTCCAGCGAGCAGGGCTATCAGTTGGAAGACAGCTTCCCGGCCGATCGCGGTACGCTGCGTCAGTTAACCAAGTTTGCCGGCAGCGGCGGCGGCATCAGCATGAACTTTGACGCCATGCTGCTGGGGGAACGTGTATTCTGGGATGCGGCGACCGACACGCTAACCATTAAAGGCACGCCGCCGAACCTGCGCGATCAGTTGCAACGTCGTTTGGGCGGTGGCAACAAATAATTTCGCCGGATCGCAGACAATAAAAAACGCCGCAATTGCGGCGTTTTCTACTTCGGCGTCCCGAAAAGCTCGAATACGTTGCGATTACGCGCGAACGAAGTCGATGTGGGTCAGCTTCGGCTTGAACGGGTGACGCTGTACAGCCTGAACTTTAACTTTGGTTTCTTTACCGTCGATAACCAGAGTTACAGCTTCGCTGTAGAATTCTGCTTTAGCTTCCATGTTCTTAACAGAATCATGGTCCAGCTCGATGGAAACTGGAGCTTCTTCGCCACCGTAAACGATAGCTGGGAATTTATTTGCTGCACGCAGGCGGCGGCTCGCACCCTTACCCTGGTCTTTACGTACTTCTACATTGATAGTGAACATTGTTTTTTCTCTTAAAAGAAAATTTACCCTGCTACAGGCGACCCAGTAGCAAGTTCGATAACCTGCTTTAGCACCGGGCGAACCCAGGCAAAGCGGGCGGCATTTTAACGGAAAGCCGCCCACAGGGCAATGGAAACCTGCCTGATTTGCAAGGGGCAAAGATCAGTACAGCTCATTGGCGCGGCGGAAGCGTCCTTGATAATCGAACACTTTTTCTCGTACCTGCCAGAATTGCCCGCGTTTGCGCGCCACAACAAAATCCGGATGACGCAGCAGCGCTTGCTGAGCCAGCACGTCGGCGGCATTTTGCCAAGCGAACGGCACCCCAGGCGCACGCTGATGTGGGCGCAGGAACAGCATTTCAAAGGCTTTGCGCTGCGCCGGCGTTTGCAAACGAAAACGTTCGCTGGTGCTGGTGCCATCTTCGTCGTAATAGGTCGCCTTTAGCCACTCGCCTTTTTCATCGCGGCCGCTTTGCAACTCCATGCCGCCACAGCGTAATACCAGAGCGTCTTTCAGCTTCAGCGCCGCCTTCAGCATATCGTCGGGATCGACCAGCACCTCCTGACACTGATGGCAGCGGCGAGCGGCAATGTCGTTCTCCGCACCGCAGTGCGGGCAGCTTTTGAAACGAAAACGGTAATCGCACTGCTCGCGATGGCCTTCATCGTCCTCCAGCCAACCCTGACAGCGGCGACCATAATGTTCAATGATATCGCCATTCTCGGTGCACTTGCCCCAGAACAGGTTGGCGAAGCCGCAGCCGGGACAAAATACCTGCACAGGTTGGCTATCGCTGTGCGGCTTGCTGACCCCCACCTCCGGCGTGAACAGGTCGTGCGGGTTCCCGGCGTAGTCGAGGATCAGACAATCCTCTTTGCCGGGGGCCAGCCGCAGCCCGCGGCCGACGATTTGTTGATATAGGCTAACGGACTCTGTTGGGCGCAGGATGGCGATCAGATCAACGTGCGGTGCATCAAAACCGGTGGTCAGTACCGCCACATTCACCAGATAGCGCAATTGCTGCTGTTTGAACGCTTCAATCAGGGCATCGCGCTCGGCGGCAGGGGTTTCTGCACTGACCAACGCGGCCTCGCCTGACGGCAACAGGCCGTGAACTTCACGGGCGTGCTCAACGGTGGAGGCGAAAATCATCACCCCCTTACGCGTTTCGGCGTATTCCACGATTTGGCTGATGATATGCGGAGTGATGCGATTTTGCTGCTTCAGTTCGCGGTTCAGGTCCACCTCGCTGAACAGGCCATTGCTTCTGGCCTCCAGACGGCTGAAGTCATACTGCACAATCGGCATGTCCAGCCGTTCCGGCGGCACCAAATAGCCGTTCTTGATCATGTAACGCAGCGGCAGCTCATAAATGCAGTCGCGGAACAGGCTGCTGGCATCGCCGCGGGTAAAGCCGTGATAGTGATACTGATAAATCCAGCCTTTTCCCAGCCGGTACGGGGTGGCGGTCAGTCCCAGCAGCCGCAGCTGTGGGTTGGTTTTCTGCAGATGCTGAATAATCTGTTGGTACTGGCTTTCGTCGTCGTCACTGATGCGGTGGCATTCGTCGATGATCAGCAGGGAAAATGCGCCGTCGAACAGCGACAGATTGCGCGCCACCGATTGAACGCTGCCAAATACCACCTTACCGGCGCTGTCTTTTTGCTGCAGACCGGCGGCAAAGATATCCGCCTCCAGTCCGTAAGCGCGATATTTGGCGTGGTTTTGCGCCACCAGTTCTTTCACGTGGGCCAACACCAGGACCCTGCCGCGCGCGCGCTTCGCCAGCTCGGCGATCACCAGGCTTTTACCGGCGCCGGTCGGCAGCACAATCAGCGCCGGCTGCGGGTGCTGACGGAAATGTTTAATGGTGGCTTCGACCGCTTCCAGTTGGTAGGGGCGCAGAGTAAAGGCCATAAATTAACGCCGTGGATTGAGAAGGGCCATCGGGAACAGGTTTTGTAACATCTGAACCCACAAAAACAGTGACATTCTACTCCCCTGATGGCTAAAAAATTTCTATTATTATGCCTTCTGAGCGCGCGCGGTGCGAGAAGCGTGGAAATTACCTCTGTCAGGGGGCCGTTTCCGCCGCTATACTCGTGTGACAGTAATCGCTGTTCCCCCCTCTTCGAACCTGCCCTGTTGCACCTGGTGCAACGGTGGGTGTCATATTTTAGCAATACGATCAATGCGATCATAACAACGACAGGCAAAGCAGATTCAATGCGACTGGACAAGTTTTTATCTCAGCAGTTAGGTGTTAGCCGTGCGCTGGTAGCGCGTGAACTTCGGGCCAAACGCGTCACCGTCGACGGTGAAGTGGTTAAGAGCGGAGCCCTGAAACTGACTCCGGAGCAGGTGGTGGCGTTTGACGGCAACCCGCTGCAGCAGCTCACGGGCCCGCGCTACTTTATGCTCAATAAACCGCAGGGTTACGTGTGTTCTACGGACGATCCCGATCATCCGACGGTGCTGTATTTCCTCGATGAGCCGGTTGCCTATAAGCTGCACGCCGCCGGTCGCCTGGACATCGATACCACCGGCTTGGTGCTGATGACCGACGACGGTCAATGGTCGCATCGCATCACCTCACCGAAACACCACTGTGAGAAAACCTATCTGGTGACGCTGGAGCATCCGCTGGCGGAAGACACCGCGCAACGCTTTGCCGAAGGCGTGCAGTTGCATAACGAAAAAGATCTGACCCGCCCTGCGCAACTGGAAAAGATAGAAGACAACCTGGTGCGTTTGACCATCAGCGAAGGGCGTTATCACCAGGTGAAACGCATGTTTGCGGCGGTCGGCAACCGGGTTATCGAACTGCACCGCGAACGTATCGGTGCCATCGTGATGGATGAGGATTTGGCCGAGGGCGAATACCGTCCGCTGACCGAAGAAGAGATTGCCAGCGTGGGCGCACCGCACCTGCAGGATTAATTCATTACTTCACTACGGCTGATGAAGGAGTCGTTGAACGTGCAACAGAACCGGTCATCTCACCTCGGTTTGATTTTTATTCTGGGCCTGCTTTCCATGCTGATGCCATTGGCTATCGACATGTATTTGCCCAGTATGCCGGTGATTGCCAAACAGTTCGGCGTCGAGGCGGGCAGCGTGCAGATGACGCTCAGCGCCTATATGCTCGGCTTTGCTTTGGGGCAGCTGTTCTACGGGCCAATGTCAGACAGTATCGGCCGCAAGCCGGTGATCCTGTGGGGAACGCTGATCTTCGCGATTGCCGGCGGCGCCTGTGCAATGGCGCAGTCGATCGACCAGTTGATCAACCTGCGTTTCCTGCACGGGCTGTCGGCGGCGGCGGCGAGCGTGGTGATTAACGCCCTGATGCGCGATATGTTCACCAAGGACGAATTCTCACGCATGATGTCGTTTGTCATCCTGGTGATGACCATCGCCCCTTTGCTGGCGCCGATGATCGGCGGTGCGCTGCTGCTGTGGTTCAGTTGGCATGCGATTTTCTGGACCATGGGCGCGGCGGCGCTGATCGGTTCGTTGCTGGTGGCGTTCTTTATCAAGGAGACGCTGCCGAAGGAGCGACGGCAGAAATTTCATCTGCGAACCACGCTGGGCAACTTCGCTTCATTGTTCCGGCACAAGCGGGTGCTGAGCTACATGCTGGCCAGCGCCTTCTCGTTTGCCGGCATGTTCTCGTTCCTCAGCGCCGGGCCGTTTGTGTATATCGAGCTTAATCACGTATCGCCGCAGCATTTTGGTTACTATTTTGCGCTGAACATTGTGTTTTTGTTCCTGACGACGCTGGTCAACAGCCGCAATGTGCGGCGGCTGGGGGCGATCAAAATGTTCCGTTTGGGCCTGTTTGTTCAATTGGCGATGGGGTTGTGGTTACTGGCGGTTAGCGCAATCGGCCTCGGCTTCTGGGCGTTGGTGCTGGGCGTGGCGGTGTATCTGGGTTGCATCGCCATGATTTCGTCAAACGCCATGGCAGTGATCCTGGACGATTTCCCGCATATGGCGGGCACCGCGTCCTCTCTGGCCGGTACGCTACGTTTCAGTATTGGTGCGCTGGTGGGCGCGATACTGGCGATGGCGCCCGGCAAGAGCGCCTGGCCGATGGTCTCTTCGATGGCGTTGTGCAGCATCGTTGCGGTACTGTTCTATTTATACGCCAGCCGGCCGCGCCATAAAGCCTCACCGAATACGCCGTAGTTCTCCTCCCTGACTCAGGCTCAACGTTACGTTTGGGCCTGAGTGGGTTGCACCTTCCGTTTTGCCTCCCTGAACTTCAATGACGTCAGTCGGTTTATTGCTAAGCATCCATACGCCAATCAACAGGCTGCCGTTCATGCTGTGTGCTTTTTGTTAAATAAATTGCTCTGCCTGTGGCAAGCGGCGGCGGGTATTTACACTCCGGGTTTTGAAGGGAAATCGGCGGGTGTTTAGGTTAGGGTCATTGATAATCAAGGCATTAACTTAAGGTTGAGCTAGGCGTCAAGAAGTTAAATGTTTCCACAATGTAAAATTATAAAGAGCGAAAAGTAACCGCATTGAGAGAAAAAAGAGTTGAGATTGCGGCGGGAAAGGGTTACATATAACGCAAAAATGCGAGCTGAGTCGCAAAATGCTGTGAAACGACAACGCAGAGTGTCTGAAAAACGGCAGGACATCAGTAAGCGCAGGGGTAAGTTAACTGTCTGTGACATTATTTACATTTAAATAACATTCATGGGCGGCAGAGTCGGGACGCAGCGGCTATAACTTAGTTACCCTGTCAGGTTAAAAGCGTTTCATTTTTCAAACTAGGGATTTCATGTGGAAAGTATCCAACTTTCGGTAGTGCATCGCTTGCCGCAAAGTTATCGTTGGCTATCAGGCTCTACCGGCGTCAAGGTCGAACCGATTCCGCTCAGCGGAATAGACGAAGATAACAACCTGATTGGCCTGAAACTGCTCAGCCATGAAGGGGCTGACGCCTGGCAGGTCATGCAGCAGCTTAATCTGTCTTTGCAGGAGATTCAGGTCGACTGCGCCATCGTGGAGTGGGAAGGGGAGCCTTGCCTGTTTGTGCAACGCTGTGACGAAAGCACCACCCTGTGCCGGCTCAAAAACGTCGGTGCCGCTATCGCCGAACCCATGAGTGCGCAATATCCTTTCTGACTCCCGCCGCTAGTCCGCCAACTGCAACAGCTGCTGCGTATAAGCGGCGGCGGGCGAGTTAAAGATCGTCTGACAATCGCCTTGCTCAACCACCTCTCCCTGTCGCAATACAATGACCTGATGACACAGCGAACGCACTACCTGTAAATCGTGGCTGATAAACAGATAGGCCAGCCGGTGGCGTTGTTGCAGTGATTTCAGCAACGTCAAGATTTGCGCCTGCACCGATTTGTCCAGCGACGAGGTTGGCTCATCCAGGATCAGCAACTGCGGTTGTAAAATCAGCGCACGTGCGATGGCGATACGTTGGCGTTGGCCGCCGGAAAACTCGGTTGGGTAACGGTGGCGCAAAGCAGGATCCAATCCCACTTCTTGCAATACCTCGATCACCCGCTGTTCTCGCTGCTCGGCACTCAGTTTCTGGTGTACTTCCAGACCTTCGGCAATAATTTGCAGCACGTTCAGCCGGGGGTTCAGCGCCGAGAAAGGATCCTGGAACACAATCTGCATCTGGCTGCGGTACGGCAGCATTTGCTTCATGCTGAACTGGTGCAGCGGCTGGCCGTTAAACCACATAGCGCCTTTGGCACTCAGCAGACGCAATAGCGCCAGCCCGGTGGTGCTTTTCCCCGAACCTGATTCTCCTACCAGCCCAACGCTTTCCCCGGCCTTCAGCTCAAAACTCAAATCCTTCAGTGCATAATGATGACCGACCGTGCGGCGCAGCAAACCGCGCTTGATTGGGAAGCTGACCTGCAGGTTTTCCACCTTCAGCAGCGGAGCGGCATCCGCCGGCAAGGGCAGCGGATCGCCCACGTTCTCCGCCGCCAGCAATTGCTGGGTGTAAGGATGCTGCGGCTGGCTAAACAGGCGGACACGGTCTTTCTGCTCAACGCATTGGCCCTGGCGCATCACCGCCACGTTGTCCGCCAGGCGACGCACAATATTCAGGTTGTGGGTGATAAACAGCAGCCCCATGCCCATTTCCTGCTTCAGCTCCTTCAGCAGCAGTAGAATTTGCGCCTGGATAGTCACATCAAGCGCGGTGGTGGGTTCATCCGCGATCAGCAATTTGGGCTGGGTCAGCACCGCCATGGCGATCATCACCCGCTGCCGCTCGCCGCCGGAAAGCTGATGCGGATAGTCTTTCAACCGTCCTTTGGCATTGCGGATACCGACGCGATCCAGGCATTGGATGATCTCGCCGCGTGCGACGTCGCGCCGCATGCCGCGATGCAGCGCCAGTACTTCGGCCAGCTGTTTTTCAATGGTGTGCAGCGGATTGAGCGACACCATCGGCTCCTGGAAAATCATCGAAATCTGGTTGCCGCGCACCTTGCGCAGCTCGGCCTCTGGCGCATGCAGCAGCGAATTGCCGTTGAACTGGATATCGCCGGCGGTATAGACCACCGGAGGCGAGGGCAGCAGGCGCAATACCGACAGCGCAGTGACGCTTTTGCCTGAACCGGACTCACCCACCAACGCCAGCGTCTCTGCCTTTTCGATCTGCAGCGAAAGGCCATTGACCACCGGGTTCAATACCTCTCCCTGACGAAAAGCCACGCCGAGATCCTGAATTGAAAGCAGAGGAGTGCTAGCCATATTAATGCGCCTTGCTGGGGTCAAAGGCGTCGCGTACCGCTTCGCCGATAAAGATGAGTAAAGACAGCAGCACCGCCAGCACCAGGAAAGCGGTGATGCCGAGCCACGGCGCCTGAAGGTTGTTCTTGCCCTGCAGCAGCAGTTCGCCGAGCGACGGGGAACCTATCGGCAGGCCGAAGCCAAGGAAGTCGAGCGAGGTCAGGGTCGTGATGGAGCCGCACAGAATAAACGGCAAGAAAGTCAGCATCGCCACCATCGCATTGGGCAGCATATGGCGATACATAATGACCCGATCCTGCACCCCCATGGCGCGTGCGGCGCGGATATAGTCGTAGTTGCGGGTACGCAAGAACTCGGCGCGCACCACGCCCACCAGGCTCATCCAGCCGAATAAAATGGTGATGCCGAGCAGCCACCAGAAATTGGGTTGTACGATGCTCGACAACAAAATGATCAAAAACAGCGTCGGCATGCCCGACCACACCTCGATAAAGCGCTGGCCCCACAGGTCTATGCGCCCGCCGTAGTAGCCCTGTACGGCACCGACGCAAACGCCAATCACGCTGGAGAACAGCGTCAACGCCAGCCCGAACAGCATCGAAATACGAAAGCCATACAGCACGCGGGCCAGCACGTCGCTGCCGTTACCGTCGGTGCCCAACAGATTGTGGCGTGAAGGCGCGGAGGGGAAGGGCACTTCGGTAGCGAAATTGATGGTGTCGTAACTGAAGCGGATCGGCGGCCAAACCGCCCAGCCGTGGCTGTCGATCTGTTTTTTTACGAAGGGATCTTGATAGTCGGTGGCGGTGTTCAGCTCGCCGCCGAAGGTGGTCTCGCTGTAGTCGATGATGAACGGCAGATACAGGCGCCCTTCGTAGCGCACCAGCAGTGGTCTGTCGTTGGCGATCAGGTTGGCCCCCAGGCTGAGGACAAACAGCACCAGAAAAATCCACAGCGACCAGTAGCCGCGGCGGTTGCTGCGAAAACGTGCCCAACGCGCCTGGTTAATTGGGCTTAAGCGGCTCATTGGCGGGCCTCGAAATCAATACGCGGATCGACCAGGGTATAGGTGATATCGCTGAGAATATTCAACAGCAGGCCAATCAGGGTGAAGATATACAGCGTGCCGAACATCACCGGATAATCGCGCTGCAGCGTGGCGTCATAGCCCAACAGGCCCAGCCCGTTAAGCGAGAACATCACCTCGATCAGTAAAGAGCCGGTGAAAAACATGCTGACAAAGGTCGCCGGGAAGCCGGCGATCACCAGCAGCATGGCATTGCGAAACACGTGACGATAAAGGATTTTGTTCTCGTCCAACCCTTTGGCGCGGGCGGTAACCACGTACTGTTTGCGGATCTCGTCGAGGAACGAATTCTTGGTCAGCATGGTCAGGGTGGCGAAACCGCCAATCACCGTCGCCAGAACGGGCAGGGTGATATGCCACAGGTAGTCGGTGATTTTGCTGTACCACGGCAGGGTATCGAAATTGCTGGAAACCAGACCACGCAGCGGGAACCAGTCGAGATAGCTGCCACCGGCGAACAGCACAATCATCAGAATGGCGAACAGAAAAGCGGGAATGGCGTAACCGATGATAATCAGGGTACTGCTCCAGGTGTCGAAGGCGCTGCCGTTATGTACGGCTTTGCGGATCCCCAGCGGGATCGACACCAGGTAAATGATCAGCGTACTCCACAGCCCCAGCGTAATGGAGACTGGCAGGCTATGACCGACCAGCTGCATCACCGACGCGCCGCGGAACAGGCTGTCGCCGAAGTCGAGGCGCATGTAATTCCACAACATGGTGAAATAGCGCTCGTGCAGCGGCTTGTCGAAGCCATAGCGTTTGGTGATTTCGGCGATCACTTCCGGATCCAACCCGCGGGAGCCGCGGTATTGACTGTCCGTGGCACTGGCAACGCCGGTACGCGCATGTCCCAGGCCGTCGCCTGTTCCGCCGCCGCCGAAGCCGCTGCTCTGGCCCATTTCGATAGTGGCGATGGCCTGATCGACCGGGCCACCGGGCGCAATTTGCACGATAAAAAAGTTAATGGTGATGATCGCCCACAGGGTGGGGATAATCAGCAGCAGTCTGCGAATTAAATAAGCCGCCATCGCAGATTCCTTATTGTTGTTGAGTCGGCAAACGCGCCGCCTTATTGACGTCAAACCACCAGTTATCGAAGCCGATCACATAGGCCGGGCGGATAGGCGGCGTGGAGAATTTGTCCCAGTACGCGTAGCGATCGTGATTGGAATACCACATCGGCAGCATGTACCTGTTCCAGGTCAGTACCCGATCCAACGCCCTGCCCAGCGGCAGCAGGGCTTTCTCGTCGCCCTGGTGCGCGGCGATCTGCCTGACCAGGCTGTCGACGGCCGGATCGGTGACGCCGGGGGTATTCCAACTGGAGTTGATGTATTTGGAATCCCAAAGCGTCTCAAGGCTGGAGCTTGGGAAGGGCATAGCCAAATAGACCGTCGGCATCATGTCGAAATCACCGTCTCGCATACGCTTAGTGAATTGGGATATGTCGATCTCACGGATCTGCATATCGATGCCCAGCCGTTTCAGGTTGTGCTGGAACGGCAATACGTACTGGAAGTTGCTGCCGCTCAGCAGCATCAGTTCGAAGCTGAAGGGCTGGCCGGTTTTGCTGTTCACCAACCGCTGGTTTTTCACTTCCCAGCCGGCCTGGTTCAGCAATTGCGTGGCTTTCAGCAGGTTCTGGCGATCGTTGCCGCTGCCGTCGGAGGACGGTGGCTGGTAGATACTGGTGAAGACTTCCGCCGGTACCTTGCCCTTCAGCGGTGCCAGCAGCGCCAATTCAGCCGCGTCAGGATAACCGCTGGCGGCGTAAGGCGTATTTTGGAAATAGCTGTTGGTGCGTTGATAGGCATTGTAATACAGCGCCTTGTTCATCCAGTCAAAATCAAACGCCAGCGTGATCGCCTCGCGAATCTTGGGGTCGGCAAACAGCGGGCGTCTCATGTTGAAGGCCATCCAGCGGGTATTTTGCGCCGACTGGTTGGTTTCGTCCTGTTTGATTATATAGTTGCGTGCGAAATTGCCCCCCTGGTACTGGGTTGCCCAGTTTTTTGGCGAGCCTTCAATGCGGAAGTCATAGGCACCGGCCTTAAAGGCTTCCAGCGCAACTTTATCGTCCAGGTAGTAGTCGTAGCGGATGCTGTCGAAGTTAAAACGGCCACGGTTAACCGGCAGGTTAGCCGCCCAATAATCTCGCACGCGCTGATAGGTAATATATTGGCCTAGGCGGTAGCTGGCAATCTTGTACGGCCCGCTGCTGAGCGGCGGCGTGCTCAGGGGGTCATTCAACTTGTGATCTTTCCAGAAGCTTTGCGGCAATATGGGGAGGCTAAACAGCCCCAGCAGTTTGTCTTTATCCGGCTGCGGGAATTCGATACGTACCGTCAGACGTGAGATAGCCTTGACCGTAATGCCTTTGTAGGCGACGCGAAACTGCGGTACGCCCTCGGTCATAAACTTGTTAAAGGTGAAGGCCACGTCGGCGGCGGTGATGGGCGTGCTATCGTGGAAGCGGGCGCGGGCGTTGATATCGATCTCTACCCAGCGCATGTCGGCCGGGAAGCGGGCAGATTCGGCAATCAGCGGGTAGTAGCTGCCTATTTCATCGTCCGAGGTAGTAAACAGAGAGTCATACAATGCGTCGGTGCGTTCGCCGGGCACGCCGCGGGGGGCGTAGCGGTTGAAGTTATCATAGGTGCCGATCGCTGCCAGCCGCACATCGCCACCTTTGGGCGCCGCCGGGTTAACGTAGTCGTAATGGCTAAAATCGGTGGAGTACTTGGGCTCACCGAGCTGGGCGAAAGCATAGCTTTCATTGAGGGTTTCAGCCTGCAGACCGAAACTCAGTGCTGAGAGCACCAGGGCAGCAAAAACGCGCACGGACATCTTGACGGTAAGCTCCTGCTGTAAAGTCAATTAAGCCTGCGGCCAGCATAACATTTGCCGCCGTGCCGCAGGGTAAAGAAGTTAAAAGATCAGCCCTTTAGCGCCTGATGATCCATCACGGTATGGGCATTGCAGAAGGCCACGAAGTTGTCGATGCTCAGTGGTCTGCTGTAATAATATCCCTGCATGAAATTCACGTCCTGTTCCTGCAGAAAGCTCACCTGTTCTGCGGTTTCTACGCCTTCCGCTACGGTTTGCATCTTCAGCTTTTTCGCCAGCGAAATCACCGCGTCCAGGACCGGGGCGGTGACCGTGTCCTGGCCGATGGAGTTAACGAAACCACGATCTATTTTCAGATAATCCATGCTAAAGCGTTCCAGATAGATCAGCGCGCTGTGGCCGGTACCGAAATCATCAATGGCGATCTCGATGCCCTGCTGGTGCAGCCAGTCGAACTCCGCCAGCGCATTGCCTTCTTCCACCATGCCACGCTCGGTAATCTCAAAGACCAACGTAAAGTAATCGCCCGGCAGTTGCGCCAGCAATTCATACACGTCGTGATGGAAGGAGGGGGCGCTAAGGTGGGAAGGGGAGATGTTCAGACCGAGCTTGGCCCCCTGCGGTAGCGCCGTCGCCAACTTGGGTGCATCTTCGGCAATCAGGCGGAACAGATGGCGCGTTAGCGGCACAATCAGCCCTTCGCTTTCGGCATAGGGAATAAACAGATCCGGCGGGATGCGGCCTTCAATCGGATGCTGCCAGCGGATCAAGGCTTCCAGTCCGCCGATGGTGCCGCTTTGGGTATGGAACACCGGCTGATATTCGATAAAGAATTCGTTGCGTTTGATACCGCGCATCAGGGCGCGTTCCGGGCTCTGGCGCAGCAACAGCATGTAATAACAGAGTACGCCGATCATTAATGACAGTACCAGGCTGCCCATCAGGGTGAGGCGAATATCGTTGGGCGTCAGCTTTTGGTTATAAAACAGAATGGTCATCGGCGTGCCGGCGATAGAGATGCGATCGGCTTTCTCGTTCGGTAACTGGTTCACCGGCATTAAATTCGGACTAAAGCTGGTCAGCGCACGATCGCCCAAGATAATAGCAATCGCCGGTGCCCGCTCCGGGCGAGAGGTAAACAACTGATAGGGCATAAGCGCGATATCCAGCGTCGCCAGCACACCGGTGTCTTCTTTTCCTGGTTGACGTAACCAGACGGCTACTGCCGGTTTCCCCGGTACCAGCGGCGTTCCCTGCTGCAATTTGAGATCCAACGACTGATGCGGGTCAATCTCCGGATAGATGTTTTTCAGCGCCAGCATCATTTCGCCGGTGGCCGAAGAGCAATAGGCAAAGCCATTTTTTACCAGCATAAAAGTGCGTACGCCGGAATGGAAAGCGGCCTGGTAAGTAATATCCGGTTGGCTGGCAGAACAGGGGCGGTCAATCAGCGGCATTAACTGCTGCATGATGGTTGTCAGATCATTAAGCGTATCGGCTGTGAATTTTTGCGTGCGTTGCTCGACCCGATGTTGATATTGCGTGCGCTGATGGTCAATCAGAGAGAGTGTAATCGCCACGAACAGGATAAAAAAGACCAGGGCTACGATGGCGCTTTTAGCCAAACTGCGTCGTCTGTGAGAGACGTGGCGTGCAAATGCCCTTTTCAAGCCCATAAACCTGCCCCCTGAGCACGGCGTATCAATTTGTTTTTGTTATAGAGTGACTGCGTAATATATCCCAACGGCGCTGTTGCAGTCATTATTCATCGATTATTTAACGGTTGTTAATCGTTTAAATCAGGCATGACTACCATTATCCCATTTGACGATAATAGGTGAGTTTTTCATCGGTGCGTAGTTTCCTACAAATAATATCGCGAAATACTGGGGTAGGGGCAAAGCGCTGCGAACGGATAATAAGATCTCAATCCGGAGCAGACAGCGGTGCAAAAAAAAACGCTGCCCGAAGGCAGCGTTCTATCGCTCGTTTGGTATTCAGGACAATCAGGTCATGCGCCGTCAGCTGCTGGTAAGCACCCGGCGGGCTTCGCGATAACGTTTATTCCAGTAGTTATCGCTCAGTTTCGAAATCATCACGCCGTTGCTGGTAGAGGCATGAACGAATTGATCGTTACCTAAATAGATGCCGACGTGGCGCCCGGTTGAGCCGGCGCGGAACAGCACCAGATCGCCAGGACGCAGTTTGGTGCGCAAAATTTTCTTGCCCATGTCTTCCTGTTCGTAGGTCGAACGCGGTAAGTCCATGCCAAACTGTTCGCGGAAAGTACGCTGTACAAACGCTGAGCAATCGATGCCGCGCTTGGTTTCACCGCCTAAACGGTAGCGAACGCCTTTCCAGTCTGCATACTGATCCATAATCTTTGACTTGACGTCAACGTTACGGACCATTGCTTCGAATTCATCCTGAGAGGCTTGCAGTAAAAGACCGTCTTTGTCATTAACTGCACGCATCTCAGTTTGTGCGTTATTCAAGTTCGAAGTGTGAGTCGTGCTGCACGCGGAGAGCATTACCGCTGCGGCAATTGCAGGTACTACCCGCAAAAAATATCTCAGAAACGGTTGAGATTTGACCATTGTTATTGTTTTCCCTTGAAGTCCTTAACGACGTCAGTCGCTACCTGAAAAATGCCAAACGGAACGAGACTAATCTGCAGCTGTTTTAACGACAATCAGTTACCTCTGAAAACGTGCTGGAACGCACATTTTTAGTGGATTTGAAGCTGAGTCAGGTTAAACCAGGCACAAACGCATCCGAGATTACCGTAACGAATTGGGGATTGCGAGCCTTTTTCCACCCTTTTTTATATGAATTTGTGATGTAACATAATGTAAATCTTCATATAAAAAACGCTGATTGTCCGTTGTGTTGGTTTTGCGTGAAATCAGGTGGCGAAAGCGTTAACGCGCTGATGGGGAAATAAACGAAATGCGGTGGGGAAATAATCAGGAGGCCGGCGGGCCTCCTGGGGATCATAACTATTGGTTATGACTATGCTGGACGGTGTTTACCGGGTAGCAGGCGATTCAGACCCCGGATCAGCACATCGCTAAACGGCGTCATCAGACACCAACTGGCGCCAACCAGCACCACCGACAGCGAGCCGACGGCAATATCGGTAAACCAGTGGGCACCAATCATCACGCGCGGCAATGAAAATACCACCGTAATCAGCAGTGCGACGGCGAACGCGCGACGGTTGAAGTAACGCAACATAAAGCAGGAAAATATCATCAGCATCATGCCGTGATCGCCGGGGAAGCTGTCGCCTGAAGCGTCTTTAGTCGGAATACCGGTCAGTTCGCTGACGCGGTTGATGTTCTCAAAACTCAGCGACGGGCTAGGGTGTTTGACCGGCAGTAAATGCCCAAGCTGGTTCAGCACCACGGCGGTCAGCAGCATGACAACGCCGGTAATCAACAAGCGGCGACGGCCGGCGCCATCCTGCTGCAGGTAAAAGCACAGGTACAACAACCCCATGGCCAGCAGCGAAATGACGTCAAAGGCGCGGTTATTGGTGATAGCCACCAGATGCAGAAAACCGGGATCGGTAGCCAGATGACGATTAAAGAAGAAGAAAATTTCCGAATCCAGAGTAAACCAATAACCGTGATTCGCCGGCAGGAACCAGGACAAGAACAGCACAATGCCCAATATATTGAAGAAAATGATGAGGGGTAAGTTGCGGCGAGTCATGGCATAACCTGTAGTCTGTCTAAAGAGTAAAAGGGCATTAACGGTAAAGATCTCAACTTAAACGAATACTAAACAGCTTGGATTGCAACGCGTTCCAGTCCGCATTCTCGCTGTGAATCAGTTCAATTCGGCTGTCCAGCGGTGTAACAGGGCGCGTTTCGATATTGAGATCTTGCCCCTGACGGTTGATTAAAAGTGTACCTTCAGCAATACGTACCACACCTTTGGCGCGTTCGACCGGCGCCAGACGTATCCATTCCATAATGCCAACGGTGTCGAACACCGTATCGGCGTCAAAAATCCAACCACAGCTGTTAAAACCCTGGCCCTGGTTGAGCGCTCGACGCCAGCGGGAAGTTTCCGGCAGTCGCAATGCGGCCAGGCCCTGCGTTTTGGCATGACTATGATGATGTTGTGCGTCGGGTAATTCTGTACGATTAGTGCGAGGTTGGTCGAGCCACGCGACATCGGCCTGACCGCGTTCAATATGATAAAGCGGACGCTGGTGGCCATCCTGTTCCATCCATTGCTGCAGGGCCATCAGATCTTGCGGCTGATAGGTGTCGCTTTTGCTGGCCAGAATAATGTCGGCGGCCGCCAGTTGATCGCGGAAGTTTTCGTTGTCGCGGTAGCGCGGTTCGCTGAGTTGGCGTGCATCCAACAGGCACAGCGTGGCTTGCAGATCGATCCAACCGGCGTAACTGTCTTGCGTCAGCAATGACAGGATCTGTTTCGGATGACCGAGCCCGGTGGGTTCGATCAGCAAGCGATCAGGCTTGTTTTGTTGCAGCAACATGTTCAGCCCGACCTGCATCGGCAGCCCGTTCACGCAACACATGCAGCCACCGGGGATCTCCTTCAACACTGCGCCGCTGTCAGCCAGCAGCGCGCCGTCGATGCCAATTTCACCGAACTCATTCACCAGCACCGCCCAGCGTTCATGTTCCGGCTTGTTAGCCAGCAAATGGCGGATGGTGGTGGTTTTGCCGCTGCCGAGAAAACCGGTGATCAGGTTAGTTTTAGTCATTAATTATTCCTGATGTTAATGAATTTAAGGGCAATAGTTTGGCCATTCTACTTCACCAGGCAGGATGGCGCTGCTCTCCCTGCGTTAAGTCACAAATCCGACAGATTGAGATACGTCATTTTAAAGCAACAAAATGGCGATCATCATTAGGAAAAATCCCAGCAAAAACCGGATATTACCTAAGGGAAATAGTTGTTAGTAGCTTGTTTTAACTTTGTTAATTGCCCGATTACCCGCCAAATAAATGCCCTTACCTTGCGATTATTCCTAAGAAGATCCTCTATGTTTAAATTGGCTTAACAAAAAATGAGGTTGCCATGAATGTCTTTCGGTTATTTTTGATCGCAGGAATGTTGTTTTCATGGACGGCAGTAAGTCATGCAGGAACCACTGGCGGAGTTATTCGTTTTGTCGGATCTATTGTGGAAAGCCCCTGTACGGTGAAAGTTACCGCTTCAACGGCCAATACGCAATGTTACCGAAATGGGCAGCACTATCAAGACCAACAGGCCCTGTCGAAATTTGATGCTACACGCAAAGAACTGCCGCTGAATTTAGGTTCGACCGAAATGAAGTGGGTGGATCAACAGAAAAAACTTGCAGTGATGACGGTAGTTTATCGTTAAGTCGTTCGGCGATGCCGGATGATATCCGGCATCGTCATTTTCCCCGCTTTACGCCTTGTTCAATGGCTAAGCCAGCTGAGTCGACACCCAGTTTTGCACCGTTTGACGCGCACCGCGATCGCGTAATGACAAGTAGGCGCGGGTGACCGCCGTGACAAATTCCTCGTTGGCCGCCAATTGCTCACCAAAAATAGCCGTTAGACCCAACAGGGCTTTTACCCGTTGTTCATCATCCGGCGTTGAAGCCACTGTCTGTTGCAGCGTAGCCAATAACGGATCGCGGATGTCTATTGGCTGCCCGGCATCATCCACGCCGCCGACATAGCGCATCCAGCCCGCCACCCCGAGAGCCAGACCGGCATAGCTGCCGCCATGCTGCAGATGCCAACGCACCGAGTCCAGCATACGCTGCGGTAATTTTTGCGTGCCGTCCATGGCGATTTGCCAGGTACGGTGTTGCAACGCCGGGTTGCTGTAGCGCTCAATCAGCTGTGCTGCATAGGCGGGCAAATCGATACCGCTAACGTTCAGCGTCGGCGCCTGTTCAGCCAGCATCAGGTGGAGTGCGGCGCGGCGATAAGACTCATCGCCCATACAGTCGTTGATGTACTGATAGCCCCCAAGATACCCGAGATAGGCCAGGAAAGAGTGGCTGCCGTTCAGCATGCGCAGTTTCATCTGCTCAAAAGGCAGCACGTCATTGACCAACTGTGCACCGGCCCGTTCCCAGGCTGGGCGGCCGGCGACAAAGTTATCCTCAACGACCCACTGGATAAAGGGTTCGCAGGCGATGGCGCATTCATCACGAACGCCGCCGAGCGCCTCGGCCACTTCATCCAGCGTCTCTGGCGTAGCGGCTGGGACGATACGGTCTACCATGGTGCTGGGGAAGCTCACCTCGCGGGCAATCCAGTCGGCCAGCGCGCCGTCGCGCGCTTGAGCCAAACCGACGATCGCGTTACGCAGCACGTGGCCGTTTTCCGGGATGTTGTCGCAAGAGAGCAGGGTAAAGGCGGGCAGCCCACGTTCCAGACGCAGGCGCAGCGCTTCCACCAGGATCCCCGGCACGGTGGAAGGCTCGCCGGGATTCGCCAGATCGGCGCGGATCGCCTGATGTTGAAGATCCAGTTTTCCGCTGCCGGGTTCAATGCAATAGCCTTTTTCGGTAATGGTCATCGAGACAATCGCCACCTGTGGCTCCGCCAGCTTTTCCAATACGGCGCCAATCCCTTCCAGCTTGCGGTGTACGCTCTCATGCACCGCACCGATCACGATAGCCTGATTACTCGCCGCGCCTTTTTCCAGCACGCTGTAAAGATGGTCCTGCTGGCGCAGCGTCCGGAACAAATTATCACCGCCGAACAGGCTGATTTCGCAGATCCCCCAGTCGCCGCCCTGACGATTCAACACTCGATCGGTCAGTAGCGCCTGGTGGGCACGGTGAAAGGCGCCAAATCCAATGTGCACCATGCGGCTCTGTAATGCGCTGCGATCGTAACCTGGCTGCTGGACGGCATCCGGAAGCGGCGTGTTGGCGATAGTCTTCATGCAAAGCTCCAAGGCTGAGTAGATGTGTTGGCGGTTAACTTTAAAAGTTATCAGACCAGTTTTTTGTGCAGAATACGGCACTCCTTCTGCCGGGGCTGCACGAATTTTCTGCCGCCAGTGTAAGGCTGTAAGCGCACTAATTACATGTGCGCGTGCAAAATAAGCCAGATCCGTGAAGTGGATCAACCAATCGCGGTTTCACTTTTGACAGCAATTGGCGAAAGAGTAAGGTGAAAGATAACCGATATCTATTTTATTTTGGTATAACAAGATGGCTGGAGCAGGGCGATCTTTATCACTTCCGCGATACTGGGCAATTTTTACAAGGATAAATAATGGAACAAACATGGCGTTGGTATGGGCCGAACGATCCGGTCTCTCTTGATGATGTGCGCCAGGCCGGCGCCACTGGCGTCGTCACCGCCTTGCACCATATCCCGAATGGCGAGGTGTGGCCGGTCGAAGAGATCAAGGCCCGTCAGGCCCTATTGGCGGAGAAAGGCTTGGTGTGGTCGGTAGTGGAAAGTATCCCGGTGCATGAGGAGATCAAAACCCACAGCGGCCATTACCGGCAGCATATCGCTAACTATCAGCAATCGCTGCGTAACCTAGCGGCCTGCGGCATCGACACCGTATGCTACAACTTTATGCCGATCCTGGACTGGACGCGCACCGATCTGGAGTATTTACTGCCGGACGGGTCGAAAGCGTTGCGTTTCGATCAGACCGCCTTCGCGGCTTTTGATCTGCATATCCTGCAACGCGCTGGCGCAGAGCAGGATTACACGCCGCAAGAACAGGAGCAGGCTGCAACCTATTTTTCCGCGATGAACGAGGCGGAGGTTGCCAAGCTGACCGGCAATATTATCGCCGGATTACCGGGGGCCGAAGAGGGCTATACCCTCGATCAATTCCGCGCCCGCCTGGCGGAGTACGATGGGATTGACAAGGCGCAGCTGCGAGAGAATATGGCGGTGTTCCTGCGCGCCATTGTGCCGGTGGCGGAGGAGGTTGGCGTGCGTTTGGCAGTGCATCCGGACGATCCGCCGCGGCCGATTTTGGGGTTGCCGCGCATCGTCTCTACCATTGAGGATATGCAGTGGTTCAAGCAAACGGTCGACAGCCGGTATAACGGCTTCACCATGTGCACCGGCTCTTACGGCGTACGGGCGGATAACGATCTGGTGCGGATGATCGAAACCTTCGGCGATCGCATCCACTTCACCCATTTACGTGCTACCTGTCGCGAAGAAAACCCGAAAAGTTTCCATGAGGGTGCGCATCTGCAAGGCGACGTGGACATGGTGGCGGTGATCGAGGCGATCCTCACTGAGGAGCAACGGCGCCATCAGGCAGGCGATCGCCGGCCGATCCCGATGCGTCCCGACCATGGGCACCAGATGCTGGACGATCTGAAGAAAAAAACCAACCCGGGCTACTCGGCGATTGGTCGTTTGAAGGGGTTGGCGGAACTGCGCGGGGTGGAGCTGGCGCTTAAACGCCGCTTCTTCCCGGATTTGCCCTAAGCCATTAAAAAGGGGCCACATTGGCCCCAGAATATCGACTAGTCAGCGCGGCTCATGTAACGGCGCTCGGCAATATGAATGCGGATTTTGTCACCGGCGCTGAGGTATTCCGGTACCTGAATGGTCAGGCCGGTCGCCATGGTGGCCGGCTTGTTGCGGGCACTGGCAGAGGCACCTTTGATGCCCGGTGCGGTGTCGACAATTTCCATATCCACGGTCTGCGGCAGTTCCAGCGCCAACACCTGGCCATCCAGGGTCAGTACCTGCATGCCCGGCAGACCGCCTTCAGGAATAAACAGCAGTTCATCTTCGATCTGGTCTTTCTTAAAGATATACGGGGTGTAATCCTCGTCATCCATAAATACGTATTCTTCGCCGTCGATATAAGAAAAGTTCACCTTGCGGCGTGACAGGCTAATGGTGTCCAGAATATCGTCGCCCTTGAAACGCTCTTCAACCTTCAGCCCGGTGCGGACGTCAGAGAAGCGCATTTTGTACAAGGTGCTGGCGCCGCGCGCGCTTGGGCTTTGCACATCAATGTCTTTCACCAGCAGCAGTTTGCCGTTGTAGTTGATCGCCATGCCGCGCTTAATTTCGTTAGCTTTTGCCATATAAAATAACCTGCAATGAAGAGTATTTGGGAAGTTGCGACAAGTTACTCGCGCCGCTGATTTCAGGCAAGCAGATCGAGCAAAAACAGTGACAGAAAAAGGGGACGGCGGGCGCCATCCCCTCAAATTGCTGACAACGTCCTTTGCAGTTAAAAGTTCTGTTCTGGGACAAATAAAAACAAAGGATGGTGTCTTCTGATTTACCTCAAACATCCGAAAACCACGTTTTTCGGGTGTTTGTCATCAGACTAAGGGGACGGCGGGCGCCATCCCCTACGGTATTACTGGAACACCGGTAACAGACCCAGCAATGCCAACACGTGCGCGACGGCGTTGATCACCCCGAACAGAATGATGAACAGGATCATGCCGTAGCCACCGGGAGCGCGATATTGCGCTTCGGTAAAGCGGCGGCGGCTGGCACGCGCCATCATGGCCGGCACTATTACCGCCCAAACGGTGGCGGCCAGGCCGGCGAAGCCGATGGCGTAAAGGAAGCCGTTCGGGAACAGCAGGGCGGCAATGGTCGGCGGCGCGAAGGTCACCAGCGCGGTTTTGCTGCGTCCGACGGTGTCATCGCTGAATTTGAAGAAGTCTGCCAGGTAATCGAACAACCCCAGCGACACCCCGAGGAATGAGCTCGCCAGCGCCATATAAGAGAAGGCGTTTAGTAGCTGGCCGACGGTCTGGCTGCTGGAAACGTTGCCCATCTGCTTGAGCAGGCTGCCAATGTTGCCGCCTTCGGCAATCACCTGTTTGAAGGCATCGCGGGCGATGTTGCCCTGAATCACATACTGCCACAGGATATAGATCGCCAGCGCCAGCAGGGTGCCGTACACCAGGCTGCGCACGACTGCGCCGCTGTCTTTGTGGTAGTACTTCACCAGTCCCGGCACGTTGCCGTGGTAGCCGAAGGAGGTCAGCAGATAAGGCAGCGCCGCCAGGGCGTAAGGCAGATAGCTGGCCTGGTCGTCACCGCGGTTGAACAGTACTGCCGGCTGCACATGCGTGAACATGTCGCCCACCGACATCACAAAGGTGATCACCATACCGCCGATCAGGATCGTGCTCAGGCGATCAACGGCGCGTGTGGAGAGCCACACGATAAACGCCACTACCACGGCAAACACCAACCCGGCGGTGGACTGCCCGACGCCGACGATACCTTCCAGCGTATGGGCGATAATCGAGCCACCGGCGGAGATATAGGCATAGGTGAGGATGTACAGGACAAAGGCGATGGAAATACCGTTAATGGCGTTCCAGCCTTTACCCAGCAGATCTTTGACGATGGTGTGGAAGCTGGCGCCGCTTGGGTAGTGCAGGGCGGCCTCCAGGATCATCAGGCCGGAAATCAGCATGCAGGCCCAGGTATAAACCAGCAGCGCGACGGAGCCGCTGAACCACACGCCAGAAGTGACGATGGGAATGGAGAACATGCCGGCGCCGACGGCGGTGCCTGCAATGATCATCGCGCCGCCAAGCACTGAAGGGCGGGAAAGCTTCTGGATGGTGTCCGCGGACATTTTTGCTCCTGATTGGCCTCGTTGGCCGTGGATTCTTTTGTACTAGCTCAATGGTACATGTGCGGTTAGCGCATGTAAAGCCGCTAATGCGCTTGTTTCATGCATTAATTGGCGGCGGAAGGGGAGCTTATGGCAATTTTCGGGCGGGTGAGAAAACGGGGCGATTCACGATTTAAAACGCGAGATGTAAAGATTCGCGCGCCAACACGGATTATGCTGGCGGCCGATGAGCGCGACTGATATTGTCGCGCTTCAATTCCGCCAGCCCACCGGGAGACTCGCTGATGGACTGTCGTACCGACTGTGGCGCCTGTTGTATTGCGCCTTCAATATCCAGCCCGATCCCCGGCATGCCTAACGGCAAGCCCGCCAACACCCGCTGCATTCATCTGAACGAGCAATTGCGTTGTGGCCTGTTTCATTCACCGCTGCGGCCCAAGGTCTGCGGCAGCCTGCAGGCCAGCCGCGAAATGTGCCATGACCACCGCGACCAGGCATTGGTCTATCTGATCAAGCTGGAAGCGGATACTGCACCTTAAGCGTCTTTCAGTTTCCACAGGCACAGCACCGCGCCGACCACCATCGCCAACGCGGAATAAAACACCGCGTGATAGTTCCAGACCTCCGCCACCACGCCGGCGATTGAACCTGCAAAAATCCAGCCCACGCGCGTAGTGTTGGTAAACAAAGTGGTTGCCGCCCCGGCCTGACCGGGCATCAAATCTTGAAAATAGAGCATACCAATGCCTGCCAGCACGCCAATAAACGCCGCGTTGAGCAATTGCAGGGCAATCAGTTGCCAGGTACCGGTGATAAACAGTAACCCGATGTAAAACAGCAGGCCCGCCGCCACCGCGCAACGCATCAGGAAACGTTTACCGAAGCGCTTCGCTACCATGCCGGCCAGCAACATGGTCGGTATCTCCAGCCCGGCCGCCGTCCCCATCAATATTCCGGCCAACCTTTCCGGCAGTTGCAGCTCATGCACCATATACAGTGGCATATTGATTAAATACATGCTGTTGGCGGTCCACATAAAGGTGCAGGTTAAAAACAGCAGCAGCGTATCGCGGCGATTTTTCCGCGGAGCTTCCAGCGTGGTACTGGAAGCCACCGGCGTTTTACGCATCGACGGCAGCATTTTCCACACCAGCACGCCACACAGGATAAACGCTGCGGCGGCGGCCAGATACATCACCTTAAAACCGAATCCCAATGCCAGCGCGAAGGCGATAGGCGGCCCAATAACCCAGGCGAGAGAAACCTGAGCCCGCAGGATAGAGCTGAACATCACCGCTTCGCGGCCGGTGCGGTCGGCGTGTTCGCGCGCCAGAGCGAACATCTGCGGGTTGGCGGTGGAGCCGAAGCTGGTCAGCATTACGCCGACTGCCAGCAACAGATAATAATTACGGTTCCAGGCGAACAGTACGCAGCCCAGTGCCCCTAACATGCAGCAGAGGAAGATCAGCGTTTTGCGATCCCCTTTTTGATCTGAGCGGCGAGCCAGAAACTGGCTGACCAGGATGCCGATCACCGCGCTGCCGGTGAAAAATAACCCAACCATGGAAGGGCGCACCTTTACCTCGGTTGCCAGGAACAGGCTCAGCGTTGGGGTTTGTAACGCACCGGCAATCCCCGTGAGGAACGCCACCACTAAAAAGGCCAGCGAAGTCAGATCGGGCGAGCGTCGCGTTACCGCAGTTGAAGTAGGCATAGAGGTCAGCAAATAGCCGTAAATGAGGGAGTCGCGCGCATAATACGCCTGTTTAAAAAGAACAAAAACCGGTTTCATTCTGCTTAATGGTAAAAAGTTCTTTCCTGCATCAGGCTAAAAAAAGGGCGATGTCACCATCGCCCTGGGTATGACAAACTTCAACGTTAGGCGCCAGCCGGCACGTCGTGCGCGGTGTTTTTCAGCACCTCGCCCTGATACTTCTCGATCTGCAACTGTGCCATTTGCCCGCAGTTACCCTGAGCCAGGCTGGAGGAGCCGACGTCGAAGGTCAGGCAGTTGACGTTGCCGTTCTTGCACAGCGAACCCGGCTGTGACGGATCGGCCGGATCGAACCAGGCACCTTCGCTGATGCGCACTACGCCAGGGCGCACGTCTTCGCTCACCACCGCACCCACCAGGATCTGGCCGCGATCGTTAAAGGCCCGCACCAGATCGCCATTGGCAATGCCGCGTGACTGGGCGTCCTGCGGGTGGATCACAATCGCTTCCCGATCGGCTACCGCGTATTTCTTGCGCAGTGGCGTGTTGTCGAGCTGCGAATGCAGGCGGTTGATCGGGTGCGCGGTGTTCAGCGACAGCGGGTATTTCACCGCTTCCGGGCCGCGATACCATTCATGCGGCGGCATCCATGTCGGAATACCTGGGCAATCCTGATACTTCATTTTGGCAATGGCGTCGGAGTAGATCTCGATTTTACCGGATGGCGTCCCCAGTGGATTGAGCAGCGGGTTTTCGCGATAGTCGGCGAAACGCACCCATTGGGTATTGGCCTCCGGCACCGGGAAGCGCACGTAGTTGTTGGACTCCCAGAACATATCGAACGGTGGCAGGGCTACCCGTGCAGCACGTGCCTGAGTTTTCATGTCATCGTACATGCCTTTCAGCCATTGGGTTTCATCTTTGCCTTCGGTAAAGGCGTCCTGCACCCCCAGCTTAGCCGCCATGGCCGCGAAAATATCGAAATCGCTGCGTGATTCATGCTGCGGCGCGACGCACTGGTGCATCGGGAACACATAAAGCTGTGAGTAATCGCCGCCCATTTCGAGATCGTTGCGTTCGTAGCTGGTGGTGGCCGGCAGAACGATATCGGCATGCTTGGCGGTGGCGGTCCAATAAGGCTCGTTCACCACGATGGTGTCCGGCCGCTGCCAGGCCTTGACCAGATTGTTGGTGTCCTGATGCTGGTGGAAGGTGTTGCCGCCCGCCACATAGACCATTTTCACCTCGGGGTAGGTGACCTGTGCGCCGTTGAAATTAATTGTCTTGCCCGGGTTGGTCAGGCATTCGGCGATGCGCGCCACCGGGATCGGTGCCGGTGAGTTCTTCGGCGCGTTACCGGCAGAGATACCGGAAATAATGCCGCCTTTCGCCGTCGGGCTGCCGCCGGAGGAGTAGTGATAGCTGAAGCCGAAGCCGCCGCCCGGCAGGCCAATCTGGCCGAGCATCGCCGCCACGGTAACCAACAGCCAATGCTGCTGTTCGCCATGATGCTGGCGTTGGATCCCCCAGCCGCCCATGATCATGGTGCGGTTCTTCGCCATGTCGCGTGCTAACTGACGCAGCACGTCAGCATCGACGCCGCACACATCGGCCGCCCATTCGGCAGTTTTCGGCGTACCGTCGGTTTCACCCAACAGATAAGCCTGGAACTTGTCGAAACCGGCGGTGTAGGTTTTCAGGAAGTCCGGGTTATGCAGCTTCTCGGTCAGTAGCGTGTGGGCGATGCCGATCAGCATGGCGCCGTCGGTATAAGGACGCGGAGCGATCCACTGCGCATCGACGAATTTGGCGCTGTCGTTGTGTACCGGATCAATGCTGATCACTCGGGTACCTTTCTTCTTCAGCGCCTCAAAGCCCGTCTGGCCGTAGTGGTCCGGGACGTTCCAGCTGTTTTTCAGCGTGATCATCGGGTTACAGCCCCACAGCACCACCAGTTGGCTGTTTTCAATCACGTTCGGCCAGGCGGTCTGCTGTTCGTAAACCTCCATGGAGCCCACCACGTGCGACATGATCACCTGCGCGGCACCGGTGGAGTAGTCGCCCGCGTAACCAAGGAAGCCGCCGGTCAGGTTCATCAGGCGTTGCAGCAGCGTGCGGCTGTTATGCAGCATCCCGACGCTTTTCCAGCCATAAGAACCGGCATAAATGGACTGCGGGCCATGGTCTTTCTGCAAGCGGGTGATCTCACCACAGACCAAATCAATCGCCTTGTCCCAACTAACGCGTACCCACTCGTCACGACCACGCAGTTCGGTACGGCTGCCAGGGCCGCCTTCCAGCCAACTTTTGCGCACCATCGGGTATTTGATACGGTTTTCGGCGTGCACCTGATAGGGCGCCATGGTGATCAGTTCGTTCGGATAAGGATCGTCTTTGACCGGCTGCACGCCGACCATTTTACCGTCCTGGACGATGGCTTCGAAGGCGCCCCAGTGCGCGCCGGTCAAAATGCCTTTTTGTGCCTGACGCAACACGACGAATTGCGGCAGCGCCTGGCTGATGGCCTGGGCCAACGCTGACTTGGGCCACAGGCCCGCCAGTAGCGGTGCTGCGGCCAGCGCGGTCGCGCCAGTCAGGAAGCGGCGGCGGCTCATTTTTAACGCTTGTTGTTGATATTTGCTCATTTCGCTTCTCCCTTAAAGCTTGGCTGGTGCGGCTGGCTGCATGTCACTGGCGTGTTTCTGCACGTACTGTGTCAGAACGCGCAGCTGTTCCTGCGTCAGCGAAGTGCGTGGAGCCATACCTTTAATTACGCCGATCCACTGGTTGGCGTTGAAGCGATCGAGGGCCGTGAGGCCGTGACAACCGGTGCAGTTGGCCGACATCATATCTGCCGTGTAGCGCCAGATTTTTTGCTGATCGTCGATCAGTTGTTTGCGCGGCAGCCAAACTTGCAGAGAAACCTGATGCCATACCAGACCGGTTTCGGCATCGGTCATGGTGGTGCCGGTTTTCAGCAGTTTGCGAGCGTCTTCACCCAGCAGCACGCTGAGGATGCGTTTGCCTTGCGCGGCGTAGAACACTTCAGCGACACCGTCTTGCTGCCAGCCGGTGACGTTGGCCAGCACTTTGTCGCCTTCCTGTTTCACCACCTGCACTTCGGTGGATGGCATCAGGTTGCCGGCATTGTGGCTGTCGTCCGGTTTGAGGAAGAAGGGTTCTGTGGCAATGGTGTACAACGTGGTGGCGGTTGGCGAGGTTTCAGCGGCGGCTTTCGCCAACTCGGCGGCACCAGCCTGGGCTGCACCGCTCATGTCCGGCAGGATATGCGCGACCCCTTTATGGCAGTCGATACAGGTTTCACCCTGTTTGATGGCCACCGGATGTTGGATACGCGCTTCAGGCCGTTGGGCAGTGATGTCCATTGCGTCAAAGCTGTGGCAAGAGCGGCAGGTGGCGGAGTCGTTTTCTTTGAGCGTTTTCCAGACCGACTGCGCCATGGCCAGCTTGTGCGCCTCGTATTTCTCAGGCGTATCGATGGTGCCCACCATCTCGCCATAAATGTCTTTTACCGCGCGGATTTTGGTCCACAGGTAGTCGAGTGGCTCATGGGGAACGTGACAGTCGGCACATTCAGCGCGAATGCCCTTGGTATTTTGGAAGTGAACGCTGCCCTGATATTCGGCCAGCGGTTGTTGCATGGTGTGGCAGGAGACGCAGAAGGCGGTGTCGCTGGTTTTATGGAATACGGTGGCGGTACCCGCCAATAATGCTGCCCCGAGGATAATTCCGAGCAGCAAAATCCACAGCCATCCCCATCGATGCTTTTTTATCAAGCCAGTGAGTTTATTGGTCATATTGAATCCGCTTATAATTATGAAATACCAAGGAAAACCTTGCCAAAAAAAAGTGCCGGACGAGCGCCGACATACCTGAGGAAGTATAGGTACTATTGGTAAAGTCATCTAATACTATAGGGGTATTTTTAGAAGAAAAATGGTCGTTCGGGGGATTTTTCAGCGTTATGTTCTGGATTATATAACGCATTTTTCATGTGGATTTATCAGACTATGAGCGAGATCACGGAAAGGAGAGCTAAACCGTGATTGAAAACAGCTACTTTGCCGGTAGGTAAGTTTGGCCCGTCTGCCACAGATGAATGGCATTACGGCTGGCTTCAAAATGCGGTTCAGGTAATGCATCCGGCAGGCACCAGCGCCATTCGGCACATTTTTCCGGTTCTTTCAGCTCGGCTTCCCCGCCAGGATGGGGCGTCAGCAAACAGATGGAAACCGTATGCTTTCCCTCGGCGCGCCAGGTTTGCAGATTATTGCTGATGCCGACAAAGCTCGGTGGGGCGATGATCAGCCCGGTCTCTTCGGCGATCTCACGTTGTGCGCACTGTTCAAAGGTTTCGCCGGCATCCAGATGCCCGCCGGGGATGGACCAGAAGGGGGCGTGCTTGCCGCAGCGTTTGCCCAGCAAAATTTCCCCTTGTTCATTGACAATGATTACGCCTACGCCCGCCACTACAGTCATGTTTCTCTCCGTCAGCAAAATTTCAGCACAGTATGTCATTTTAGCGCTGCAACGGGTAACCCTAAGGGAAAAGTGTGCGTAAGGTCAAAAATCTATCACGTCAAAATTGAGAAAACTTGCTTTCGCTCATGGGGCCTTACACACTCCTTGAAACGTTTCAGCGTTATGGGCGCGATAATGTCGTACCGGTAACGCTCCTTTTTCCCAACGAAGCTGAAACGATTCAATTCAGCAGGAGAGGAGAATCATGTTCCAGTTGTCACAGCAAGATATTCACCTGGGTGCTACCGCGAGTAACAAACAGGAAGCCATCCGTCAGGTGGCTGCCGCACTGACTAAGGCCGGCTGCGTCAGCGCGCCTTACGTGGACGGCATGTTGCAGCGTGAGCTGCAAACTTCCACTTATCTTGGGAACGGTATCGCCATCCCGCATGGCACTACCGATACCCGCGATCTGGTGCTGAACACCGGCGTGCAGGTGTTTCAGTTCCCTCAGGGTATCGAGTGGGGCGAAGGCCAAACTGCTTACGTAGTGATCGGCATTGCCGCACGTTCCGATGAACACCTGGCGCTGTTGCGTCAGTTGACCCACGTTCTGAGCGACGACAGCGTAGCCGAACAGCTGGCGAAAACCACCTCGGCAGAAGAGTTACGCAGCTTGTTGATGGGCGAAAAGCTGACGGCGGAATTCAAGTTCGACGCTTCCTTGATTGCGCTAGACGTGGCCGCCGACAGCCTGATGACGCTGCAGGCGCTGAATGCGGGCCGTCTGCAGAAAATTGGTGCGGTTAACGCTCAATTCGTCAGCGACGTCATCACCCGCAAGCCGCTGAATCTGGGGCAGGGCATTTGGCTGAGCGACAGCACCGAAGGCAACTTGGCTAGCGCGGCTACGGTAAGCCGTCCGGCGCAGCCGTTTGACGAAGAGGGCGAGCAGGTTGCGCTGTTGCTGACGCTGTCGGTGGCTGACCAGCAGCCGCTGGCGGTGCTGAACTACCTCAGCGATCTGCTGTTGGCGAACAAAGCTGAACGTTTGCTGAACGCGGATGCCGTCACCCTGTTGGCATTGCTGACCAGTGAGGTGGAAGAAGAAGACACCACGCTGAGCGCTGAGTACGTGATCCGTAACGAACACGGCCTGCATGCCCGTCCGGGCACGGCGCTGGTCAATGTAATCAAGCAATTCAGCAGTGAAATTACCGTCACTAACCTGGATGGCAGTGGCAAACCGGCCAACGGACGTAGCCTGATGAAGGTGGTGGCGTTGGGCGTGAAGAAAGGACATCACCTGCGTTTTACCGCCAAAGGTGAAGATGCTGAAACGGCGCTGAAGGCGATCGGTGAAGCGATTAACGAAGGACTGGGCGAGGGCGCAGCATGAGCAGAAGAGTAGCAACAATTACCTTGAATCCGGCTTACGATCTGGTGGGCTTTTGCCCGGAGATCGAGCGCGGTGAAGTGAACCTGGTCAAAACCGCCGGCCTTCACGCCGCCGGGAAAGGCATCAACGTCGCCAAGGTGCTGAAGGATCTGGGTATTGATGTGACGGTGGGCGGCTTCCTGGGAAAAGACAACCAGGACGGTTTCCAACTGCTGTTCAGCGATCTGGGCATTGCCAACCGCTTCCAGGTGGTGCCGGGACGGACCCGTATTAACGTCAAACTGACCGAAAAAGACGGTGAAGTCACCGATTTCAATTTCTCCGGTTTTGAAGTCAGCGGGCAGGACTGGGAACGTTTCGTGACCGACTCCCTGAGCTGGCTGGGCCAGTTCGACATGGTCGCGGTCAGCGGCAGCCTGCCGGCGGGGGTCGATCCCGACGCTTTCACCGACTGGATGATCCGTTTGCGCGCCCAGTGCCCGTGCATCATTTTCGACAGCAGCCGTGAAGCCCTGGTTGCCGGCTTGAAAGCGGCGCCGTGGTTGGTGAAACCGAATCGCCGCGAACTGGAAATTTGGGCCGGGCGTCCGTTGCCGCAGCTGGCTGACGTGGTCGAAGCGGCACATGCGCTGCGCGATCAGGGCATTGCCCACGTGGTTATCTCCCTCGGTGCCGAAGGCGCGCTGTGGGTCAACGCGTCCGGCGCCTGGATTGCCAAGCCACCGGCCTGCGAAGTGGTCAGCACCGTGGGTGCCGGCGACTCGATGGTCGGCGGCCTGATTTACGGCCTGCTGATGCGTGAATCCAGTGAACACACTTTGCGTTTGGCCACCGCCGTGGCTGCGCTGGCGGTAAGCCAGAGCAACGTTGGCGTGACCGACCGTCCACAGTTGGCCGCGATGATGGCGCGTGTCGATCTGAAACCTTTTAATCAATAGCAGGAGGCAGAATGAAAACACTGCTGATGATAGACAATTCGCTGGGGCAGGCACGTAGTCACCTGGCGAAACGCATGCTTGGCGCTGCTGCGGTGAAAACCGGCCTGACGTTGGTTGAGTCAGCCGCCGAGGCTGAACTGGTGGTGGTGGCAGGGCAAACTGTACCTGCTGACGCCGCGCTGAACGGCAAACGGGTTTATGTGGGTGACGTGGCGCATGCGGTGCGTGAGCCGGAAGCCTTCCTGGCGCAGGCGATGGCCGAAGCGAAAGCCTATCAGGCACCGGCCGCGGCAGCCGTCGAACCGGCTAAAGCCGCCGGTCAAAAACGTATCGTGGCGATCACCGCTTGCCCGACCGGCGTGGCCCATACCTTTATGGCGGCCGAAGCCATTGAAAGTGAAGCCAAAAAGCGTGGCTGGTGGGTGAAAGTTGAAACCCGCGGCTCCGTCGGCGCTGGCAATGCCATTACGCCAGAAGAAGTGGCGGCGGCCGACCTGGTGATCGTGGCGGCGGACATTGAAGTGGATCTGGATAAGTTTGCCGGCAAGCCGATGTACCGTACCTCTACCGGCCTGGCGCTGAAAAAAACGGCGCAGGAACTGGACAAGGCGCAGGCCGAGGCCGAGATTTTCCAACCGCAAAAAAGCGGTGCGCCGGCCACCGCCGGTAAGAAGAAAGAGAGCGCCGGCCCGTATCGTCACCTGTTGACCGGCGTGTCTTATATGCTGCCGATGGTGGTGGCGGGTGGTTTGTGTATCGCACTGTCGTTCGTGTTCGGTATCAAGGCATTCGAAGTCAAGGGCACGCTGGCAGCGGCGTTGATGCAGATCGGCGGCGGCTCAGCCTTTGCGCTGATGGTGCCGGTATTGGCCGGTTTTATTGCCTTCTCGATCGCTGACCGTCCGGGCCTGACGCCGGGGTTAATTGGCGGCATGCTGGCCGTCAGCACCGGCGCCGGTTTCCTCGGCGGTATCATTGCCGGTTTCCTGGCGGGCTATGTGGCCAAATTTATCAGCACCAAACTGCGTCTGCCGCAGAGTATGGAAGCGCTGAAGCCGATCCTGATCATTCCCTTGGTCGCCAGCCTGATTGTCGGCTTGATCATGATTTTCATCGTCGGTACGCCGGTAGCGAAAATTATGGAAGGCCTGACTCACTGGCTGCAATCACTGGGTACCGCCAATGCGGTACTGCTGGGGGCGATCCTCGGTGCCATGATGTGTACCGATATGGGGGGGCCGGTTAACAAGGCGGCCTACGCTTTTGGTGTGGCGCTGCTGAGCTCGTCGGTATATGCCCCTATGGCGGCCATTATGGCGGCCGGTATGGTGCCACCGCTGGCGATGGGGCTGGCAACATTACTGGCGCGTCGCAAGTTCGAGAAGTCCGAGCAGGAAGGTGGTAAAGCAGCGCTGGTGTTGGGCCTGTGCTTTATCTCCGAAGGCGCCATTCCGTTCGCCGCCCGTGACCCGATGCGCGTGTTGCCATGCTGCATCGCGGGTGGTGCATTGACCGGCGCACTGTCGATGGCATTCGGCGCCAAGCTGATGGCACCGCACGGTGGGTTGTTCGTTCTGCTGATCCCTGGCGCTATCACACCAGTGCTGTTGTATCTGGTGGCGATCGTTGCCGGTACGCTGCTGGCGGGGGTGTCTTACGCACTGCTGAAACGCGCTGAAGTCCCTGCGGCTACGGTAGCGTAACGCTGGCGCAGGCAATAAAAAACCGGAGCTCAGGCTCCGGTTTTTTTTAACTGGCAATTACTGCTGTGCCTTCAGCCAGGCGATCTCTTCCGCCCAGATATCCGGGTTTACGGTTTCCAGGATCAGCGGGATATTGTTGAAACGATCGTCACGCATGATATAGCTGAATACTGTTTTACCGATATTGCCTTCACCCAGGCTGTGGTGACGGTCGACGCGGCTGCCAAACTCGCTCTTGGCGTCGTTCAGGTGCATGCCGCGCAGGTACTTGAACCCCACGATGTCGCCGAGCTCTTTAAACGTCTGCTCGCAGGTTTCTTCGGTACGCAAATCGTAACCGGCGGCAAAGGCGTGACAGGTATCGATGCAAACGCCGACGCGGCTCTTGTCTTCCACGCCATCGATAATCGCCGCCAAATGTTCAAATTTGAAGCCCAGATTGCTGCCCTGACCGGCGGTGTTTTCGATAACCGCCGTCACGCCCTCGGTCTTGTCCAGCACCATGTTGATGGATTCAGCGATGCGTGCCAGGCATTTGTCTTCCTCAATTTGCAACAGGTGGCTGCCGGGGTGGAAGTTCAGCAGGGTCAGCCCCAGCTGTTCGCAGCGCTGCATTTCATCAAGAAAGGCTTCGCGGGATTTTTCCAACGCCTCGGTCACCGGGTGGCCAAGGTTAATCAGATAGCTGTCGTGCGGCAGGATCTGCCCTGGGCCGTAGCCGTACTGCGCACAGGCGCTTTTAAACTTATCGATCACGTCGGCAGGCAGCGGGGCGGCCTTCCATTGACGCTGATTTTTAGTGAACAGGGCGAATGCGGTCGCCTCCAATTCGTGCGCGCGGATAACCGCCTGATCCACGCCGCCTGACGCGCTGACATGTGCACCGACAAACTTCATTTTCATTCTCCTGTGTAATCGGCGTCATTATGGCATTGATAGCGGAAGGATTGAATGGCAGGAAAAGCGCAGGCCCGCGGTTGCGGGCCTGAAGGGAAGCAAATCAGATAAAATACTGCACCAGAAGGTTAATGGCGCCGCCGCCAACAATCAGCCAAACGAACAGCAGCGTGGCGAGCAGGATTGGCTTAACCCCGGCCTGGCGCACCGCGCTGATGTGGGTGGTCAACCCCAGCGCCGCCATGGCCATCGCCAGCATCCAGGTATCGGCGGTAATCAGGTGTTTTACCAGTGCCGCCGGGATCAGGTCGAATGAGTTCAACCCGGCAACGGCGATAAACAGCACCGCAAACCACGGAATGGTTATCGCGGATTTTTCCGCCTGGCTACCGGTGCTTCCTGCGCTACGGCTGCGGCTGATGTAGCCTGAGAGCAGCAGCAGGAAAGGGGCCAGCATCATGACGCGGATCATTTTGGCGATGACCGCGGCGTTTTCAGCATCCGGCCCGATAGCGTGCCCGGCAGCGACCACCTGCGCCACTTCATGAATGGTTGAACCGGTAAAGATGCCGAAACTTTCCTGATTAAACGGCAGCCACTGGAAATGCTCGTTCAACTGATACAGCCACGGATAAGCGAAGATCGCCAGCGTACCGAAGACCACCACGGTGCTTACCGCCACCGCCACCTTGTTGGAGTCGGCTTTCAGCACCGGCTCGGTCGCCATCACGGCCGCCGCGCCGCAAATGCTGCTGCCGGCGCCGATCAGCATCGCGGTCTGGCTGTCGATGCCGAACACTTTTTTACCCAGCCAGCAGGCGAGCAGGAAAGTGGTGCTCAGGGTCAATGCATCAATGATGATGCCGGTGGTGCCTACGTCAGCAATTTGCTGAAACGTCAGGCGAAAACCGTAAAGGATAATGCCCAGACGCAATAAACGCTGTTTGGCGAGCTGAACACCGCCGTGGCAGCTCGGCTGTAGCCAGGGATACAGCGTATTGCCGACTAAAATACCGAGCAAAATCGCCAGCGTCAGCGCGCCCAGTCCCAGCCCGGCTACCCAGGGAATATCACCTACCCAGACCGCCAGCGCAGTGATGGCACCGGTTAGCAGCAGCCCCGGCACCAGCCGAGGTAGACCGAATAGCGGAAATTGCCGCGTTGGAAAATCGTGTGTGGTATTGGTCGCCATAAGTCAGCCCTTGTCATCAAATCCTTGAGCCAAAGACTACGTGCTGGCGACATAAAAGAGAAATTGATTATATATTTATAACCTATCTGAATAAGTGGTTAGTCTGCGGCCTGAAGCATGAGTGACCCCCATGTCGATTTCTGCAAACGTGATAACCTTAGTGTTATTCACCCTGTGCGTTGCTGCCGGCCAGTGGCGCAGATTTAGCATTAGTTTCAGTGGCTTTACTGACAGGCCGCTTTTTTGTATATCGAGAAGTTTATGCATATCACCTTACGTCAATTGGAAGTTTTTACCGAAGTGCTGAAAAGCGGTTCGACCACGCAGGCCTCGGTCGTTCTGGCGTTATCGCAATCGGCAGTCAGTGCGGCGCTGGCCGACCTCGAAGGGCAGTTGGGCGTGCAGTTGTTCGATCGTGTCGGTAAACGTCTGGTCATCAATGAGCATGGGCGGCTGCTGTACCCGAAGGCGTTGGCGTTGCTGGAGCAGGCCGGAGAGATTGAGCAACTGTTCCGCCATGACGGCGGCGCGCTGCGCATCGCGGCCAGCAGCACCATCGGTAACTATATGTTGCCGGAGATGATTGCCCGTTATCGGCAAGATTTTCCCGCCACGCCGCTGGAGCTCAATGTGGGAAACAGTCAGGACGTGATTGTCGCGGTCGCAGATTTTCGGGTCGATTTAGGCCTGATCGAAGGCCCTTGCCATATGCCGGAGCTGGTCACCCAGCCGTGGCTGGAGGATGAGCTGGTGGTGTTCGCTGCACCTGACAATCCGCTGGCGGGCCAGCCTTTAACCTTGGCGATGTTGGCGAATGCGCCGTGGATCCTGCGCGAACGGGGCTCGGGCACGCGTGAAGTGTTGGATCATCTGTTACTGGCGCATCTGCCGCACTTTCAGCTGGTGATGGAGCTGGGGAACTCGGAAGCGATCAAACATGCGGTTCGCCACGGCATTGGTATCAGTTGCCTGTCGCGGCGGGTGATAGGGGAACAGTTGGCCAGCGGCGCGCTGGTGGAACTGCAACTGCCGTTGCCGCCCTTGATGCGAACGCTTTATCTGATCCATCACCGGCAAAAGCACATCTCCAATGCCCTGCAGCGTTTTCTCAGCTACTGCACGCTTGCGTCCTGAAAATGCCTCCGCAAGCAGAAACGAAGCATAAAAATCTGCACCCTGTCACATTAATGACAGTAAGTAAGGCCTAGAGGGCCGTTGCTAATAATTAGCCCTGAATTATGAAGCTATCTTATATCAGTGCAATGTTACTAGTTCGCCGGCGGGTATTTGTTACAATCCGCCCTTATTTTTTTTGACCAGCAGATAGGGTAAGAATGGCTCAGCAGGATATAAAAACATCGGGGCAACCAGCACCCGGATTGCGGCGCGAGCTGAAAGCGCGGCACTTAACCATGATTGCTATTGGTGGTTCTATCGGCACCGGTCTGTTTGTCGCCTCTGGGGCGACCGTTTCGCAGGCAGGCCCAGGCGGGGCATTGCTGTCTTATGCGTTGATCGGGCTGATGGTGTACTTCTTGATGACCAGCCTGGGTGAACTGGCGGCCTTTATGCCGGTGTCCGGTTCTTTCTCCACCTACGGCGCCAAATATGTGGAAGAAGGCTTCGGCTTCGCGCTGGGTTGGAACTACTGGTACAACTGGGCGGTGACCATCGCCGTTGACCTGGTAGCGTCGCAGTTGGTCATGACCTATTGGTTCCCGGATACTCCGGGTTGGATCTGGAGCGCGCTGTTCCTGTGCCTGATGTTCCTGTTGAACTACATTTCGGTTAAGGGTTTCGGCGAAGCAGAATACTGGTTCTCACTGATCAAAGTGACCACTGTCATCATCTTTATCGCCATTGGCGTGCTGATGATTTTCGGCATCCTCAAAGGGGGCGAGCACGCGGGGTGGCAGAACTGGACCATCGGCGACGCGCCGTTTGCCGGAGGGTTCTCGGCGATGATAGGCGTGGCGATGATTGTCGGCTTCTCATTCCAGGGTACCGAGCTTATCGGCATCGCGGCCGGCGAATCTGAAAATCCGGGCAAGAATATCCCGCGCGCGGTGCGTCAGGTGTTCTGGCGTATCCTGCTGTTCTATATCTTCGCGATCCTGATTATCAGCCTGATTATTCCTTATACCGATCCGAGCCTGCTGCGCAATGATGTGAAAGATATCAGCGTCAGCCCGTTCACCCTGGTGTTCCAGCATGCCGGTTTGCTGTCGGCGGCGGCGGTGATGAACGCGGTGATCCTGACGGCGGTATTGTCTGCCGGTAACTCCGGGATGTACGCCTCAACCCGTATGCTGTTTACTCTGGCGTCGGAAGGCAAAGCGCCGCGTATCTTCGCCAAACTGTCGAAGGGCGGGGTGCCACGTAATGCATTGTATGCGACGACCGTGGTTGCGGGCCTGTGCTTCCTGAGCTCGATGTTCGGCAACCAGTCGGTTTACCTGTGGCTGCTGAACACCTCGGGTATGACCGGCTTTATTGCTTGGTTGGGGATTGCCATCAGCCATTACCGCTTCCGTCGTGGCTATATGATCCAGGGGCATGACCTGAACGACTTACCTTACCGTTCCGGCTTCTTCCCGCTGGGCCCGATCTTTGCCTTTGTCCTGTGCCTGATCATCACGTTGGGTCAGAACTATCAGGCATTCCTGCAAGATCGAATCGACTGGTACGGCGTGACCGCGACCTACATCGGCATTCCGCTGTTCCTGATCATTTGGTTCGGTTACAAGCTGACGCGCGGCACCCGTGTCGTGAAGTACAGCGAAATGGAATTCCCGAAAATGGACGTGAATTAACGTCTTGTATGAAACGCGGCGGGAGCCCGCCGCGTTATCCTTATCCCCTGACTTCCTGTTCCTTCCCTTTTACCGTCAGCGCCCGCTGCGCCGCGGTCATCAAACTGTCAACCGATTGATAATCCTGGGTTAACGCCAATACGCCGGTATTGAGCTGCAGCGATACCTCACCGAATGCGCCAAAAGCGTAGGGGGCTTCCAGTGCCGGAATGAAGCGTGCCAAAAATTCACCTTCGGAACCGTAAGGCAGGTCGTGAACCAGGATCAGAAACTGACCGCCGGTATAGCGGCAGACAAAATCACTGGGGCGCACCAACATTTTCAGGCGTTCGCCGATGGTGCGCAGCACGTCATCGCCGATCTGCACGCCATGGCTCTGATACAACGCCGCCAGCGGGGTAAAGTCGAAAATAAACAGATGGGAAAGCGGATGCACCGTTGCCGAAGGACGACAAATATCCTGCATCACGGCTTCACCGCCTGCACGGTTGAGGAAACCGGTCAAATGATCCTGATGGGCGGCTTGCTGTTTTTCCGCGCTCAGGGTGACGCGCTCAGCGAGCTGGCGATGATAAGACGTGGTCAACCCATGGGCCAACACTAGCCACAGCGGGATGATATCCGCCAGTAAAAACAGGTTTTGCACGCGTGACAGCGGCGAGGCCAGCAAATAGGGGAGCGTCAGCACCATGATTTCCAGCAGGGCAAAACGCGGTGCTGCGGCGTGGCGTTGCATCAGCCAGAAGGCCAGTCCGGTAATCAGCAAGCCGGCAAACAAGATGAGCACCATGCGGCCAGAAAGCATGGCCATCAGGGCGACAGCGCCCACCAGTGCGCACCACAGCAGTACCGTCACCAGCATCGCGTTGGGCCAACGGAGCGGATTGGCTCGCGCCAGCCACCAACGTCCGCCGGTCAGCAACAACAGCAGCAGCAACAGACCCACGCCGATCGCCTTGTGGCTCAGCCAGATATAGCCCAGCAGCAGCAGCGCCACCCCGGCGGCATTCAACCATGGCGTGGCGGGAGAAGGCACCAAGGTAAGCCGCATCTGGCGTTGTAATTTGGCGTCATCAGCCAGCCGTGGGCTTTGCACCAGCCAGTGCAGCAGGGCGGGTTTTTTAGGCGTTAACGCAGGTGTTCGACTTCTCATTGCAGCCTCTTTGATAAGGGTCCCGAAAACCGGCCCTGAATATCCGGCCCGGCGCGGGCGCCAGTGACCAGTCAGGATTTGGATTCTATGTGGTTTTATTGCAATTTGTCACAGCTGTGCAGAGTGGGGCGATATTTTCGGAATTGTTAACCCTGGGTGCTGAGGCGAGGGTATGGCAAGGGTTTGGCTAATAACGTTATAAAATAAAGTGTTACATCTTTATATGGCAGGTAATAGCTATTGATATGATTGATAAGTATTATCGTTTGCTTTATTGTTAGCGGCTGCTTATTCCGTTCAGGCGGCCGTTTCCGCGCCGCTGTGGTCATTGTCGTAACAGGTATCCGAAATAATGAGCGTATCCACCGATCCTATGCCTGACGCCAAGGGTAAACCCGACGTCAACGCCATGGGGCGTTATCACCATATTCTCCGCCACCGTTTATTGATGATGGGGGTGTTGGCACTGGCGATTATGGGTTCGCTGCTGCTGGATTTTACCATGGGCCCATCCGGGCTCTCTTTGTCTTCACTGTGGCAAACCCTGATTGATCCTGCGGCGGCCGACGCCGGCACGCGGGTTATCGTCTGGGATATCCGCCTGCCTTACGCCTTGATGGCGGTGGTGGTGGGCTTTGCGCTTGGCCTGGCCGGTGCAGAAATGCAGACCATCCTCAATAACCCACTGGCCAGTCCCTTTACCCTCGGCGTCTCTTCTGCCGCGGCTTTCGGTGCGGCGCTGGCTATCGTGTTGGGGATTGGCGTTCCGGGCATCCCCGATCAATGGTTTATTTCCGCTAACGCGTTTATTTTCGCCCTGTTCGCCGCATTGATGTTGGACGGCATTACGCGTTGGACACGGGTGGCCACCTCTGGCGTGGTGCTGTTTGGCATCGCGCTGGTGTTCACCTTTAACGCCCTGGTTTCCATGATGCAGTTTATTGCCAGCGAAGACACGCTGCAGGGGCTGGTGTTCTGGACTATGGGCAGCCTGGCGCGGGCTTCGTGGGACAAACTAGGCATTTTGCTCGGCGTATTCGTCGTGCTGCTGCCATTGTCGATGATGAGCTCGTGGAAGTTGACCGCGCTGCGTTTGGGTGAAGATCGTGCGGTGAGTTTCGGTATCGACGTGCGCCGTCTGCGTCTGACGACCCTGTTGCGCATCAGCATTCTTTCCGCGCTGGCGGTGGCCTTTGTTGGGCCTATCGGTTTTATTGGGCTGGTGGCGCCGCACATCGCCCGAATGATCTTCGGTGAAGATCATCGTTTCTATCTGCCGGCCAGTGCGTTGATTGGCGCGCTGGTACTGTCGATGGCCTCCGTGGCGTCGAAAAACCTGATCCCGGGCATTATCATTCCGGTGGGCATCGTTACCTCGCTGGTGGGCGTGCCATTCTTCCTGAGCATTATTCTGCGTCATCGGGGGAATGTATGAATCAGGGATTGCGTATTGAAGGCTTCTCCGCTGGCTACCCCAAGCGTCAGGTTATCAGCAACCTGGCGGTCCCGATGCTGCCGCGCGGGCAAATCACCGTGCTGCTGGGGCCGAACGGCAGCGGTAAGTCAACGCTGCTGCGCTCGCTGGCGGGTTTAAACCCTGCACAGGGGAAACTGTGGCTGGACGACATCGATTTGATGCAGATGCCATTCGCCCGCCGTGCGGAGAAGGTGGTGTATTTGCCACAGTCTTTGCCAGCCGGTGTGCATCTGCACGTGCTGGAATCGATCATTGTGGCGCAACGCGCTTCGGGCGGCCGCAGCAATGCCGGCAGCGAGGCCGAGGTAATGGCGCTGCTGGAGCAGCTTGGCATTGCCCACCTGGCGCTGAGCTATCTCGATCAGCTTTCCGGCGGACAGAAACAGTTGGTGGGGTTGGCGCAGTCGCTGATCCGTCAGCCTTCGTTGCTGTTGCTGGATGAACCGCTGAGCGCGCTCGATCTTAACTATCAGTTCCACGTGATGGATTTGGTACGCAAAGAGACGCGCAAACGCAATATCATCACGGTGGTGGTGGTGCATGACATCAATATAGCGCTGCGTCATGGCGATCATGTGCTGATGCTGCAGGATGGCGAATTGATTGCCGACGGTGCGCCGGAAGAGGTGATCACGCCGCAGAGTCTGGCACGGGTGTATGGCGTTCGTGGGCGCATTGAGCGTTGCTCGCAGGGAACGCCGCAGGTGCTGATTGACGGATTGGTGAACCAACCGTCGATTTGATCCCTGGTGGATAGCAAAAAACCCGGCACTTCACAGCGCCGGGTTTTTTATTACTTCTTGTTCAGTGCCTCGGCGACGCGTTCGACGATATGCTGGCTGGTGATGATGCCGCCGGAAAGATAGACCTCAGCCGCCGGCAGATAAACCACCTGACCTTTCTTGACTGCTACGGTATTTTTCAACGCCGTGGTGGTGAGGATCTTCTGCGGAGCTACCGCCTTCGGACGACCGGTGGCTGCATCGCGATCGATAATGAACAGCCAGTCCGGGTTCAACTGAGCCACTTGTTCCGGGGTGAGTTTATTGCCGCGGACATCGGCGTTGTCGCTCTGCAGCGCAGACTGGAACCCGAGGGCGTCATAGGTAAAGCTGAAGCGGCTCTTGGGCGCGTAGGCGCTGATTTTCCCGCCGGAGAACAGCACCACCAGGCCACGCCCGGCTTTGGCCACCTGCGGTTTGATCGCCGCAATCTCGGCGTCCAGTTTGTCTACTGCAGCCTGAGCCTGTGGCTGTTTATCGAATAGCTCACCCAGTTGCAGGGTGCGTTGTTTCAGGCTGCCCAGTTGATCCTGCGGATCGATTGCCATATTTAACGTCGGCGCAATGCCGCTGAGTTCGGCATAGGCCTTGGAGGAACGACCGGCGATCAGGATCAGATCCGGTTTGGCAGCGCGTAGCGTGGCCATATCCGGCTCAAACAGGGTCCCGGCATTGAGGTATTTGGCATTCTGGTACTGTTTCAGGCTGTCCGGCAGCATGGTGCGGTTGCCCGGCAGTGCCAGCGGCTCTACGCCCAGCAACTGCAATGTCTCCAGTGAAGCATAGTCCAGCACCACTACGCGCTGTGGGTGCTTTTTCACTTCGGTGGTGCCGTTCAGATGTTGAAAACTGACGGTCGCAGGGGCATCCGCGGCCGGTGTGCGAACCTTGCCGTTACAGCCGGCTAGCGCGATACAGGCCAGCAGGGCGAGAACCATAGGGGAGCGGCGTAATATCATTGTGGCTTCCTTGGGTGAGAGAAATAAAAAGGGCGCGCAGCGCGCGCCCAAAGTGGCATCAGAAGTTGTAGGTCATGCCGACGGTGTAACGGCGGCCATCCAGCACGGTATTGTAGTTATCGTAATCGACGGTCTTGTCGAGGATGTTGTAAACCCCGCCGGTCACCATCAGATTTTTATTCGCCTGGTAGCTCAGGCCGGCGTCAACAAAGGTATAAGACGGCGTGCTCTTGGCCATCGAAGAGCGGCTCATGTAGTCCGAAGTCTTGCTGCGGAAGTTAACGCGCGACCACAGGCTGACGTCATGCGTGGCCTGCCAGTCCAGGACGCTGTTAACCATATGCTTCGGCATTTGGTTCAGCGGTTTGCCCTGGAAATCCCCGCTCTTCTGTTCGGAGGTGGTGTAGGTATAGTTGGTGGTCAACTGCCAATCTTTGGTGATTTCCCAACCGAAAGTGGCTTCTACGCCGCGCATATTGGCTTTATCGACGTTGGTGCGGTCGCTGATAAAGTAATACGGCGTATTGCCGATCATGCACTGCGCGTCACCGTCGCCGCTGTCACAGCGACGCACTTCGGTGATTTTGTCTTTGAAGTCGGTGTTAAACAGGGTAACGCTGGCGTTCAGACCTTGCAGGTTATCCCACATCACGCCGATCTCTTCGCTCAGGCTCTTCTCTGGCTTCAGATCCGGGTTACCGATAATGATTGAAGTACGGCCACCGCCGGTGATTTGCCCCCAGCCAGCGGAGGATTGGCGCAGATCCGGCGAGCGATAGCCCGCGGAGACGCCGCCTTTCAACGTAAATTGCTCGGTCAGGTGCCAAACGCCATACATGCGCGGCGTCCAGTGGTTGCCGTAGTTCTGGTCCTGATCCATACGGATACCGCTGGTCAGGCTGAAGTCGTTGGTCATCGCCCATTCGTCTTCGGCAAACAGCGCCCAGCTCCAGCGCGTCAGCTGGTTCAGCTTATCGGCTGCGGCTAACTGATTACCGCCATCACTCAATTTTTCGTAACGGTACTGGCCGCCCAGGTTCAGCATATGGCTGCCGAGATCAAACTGGGTTTGCGTATTGAAGATGGTGTTGTACATCTTCATATCGCGGCCGGGGTTGTTGGTCTCTTCGCGCTGAATATAACTGGTGGTGTTGCCGAAGTCGTAATAACCGTTGTGGGTTACCGCGTAGTTGGTACGGGTGTACAGGCTGTCGCTGGCACTGTTCGGCGTACACTTTTTGTTGCGGCAGTTTTCGGTCGCCATGGATTTGCCCGGCGTACTGTTTCGATCCTGCAAAGAGCGGCCGATTTCGAAATCGAAGTCGTTCTGTTCGTTTGGCGTCAGGCTAAATACCGCGGTGCCGCTGCGCATGCGCTGTTCATTGAAGCCGTTGAGGATTTGGTCCTCGGCGCGGCGCGACAGCAGGCCGTTGACCCGCAGGCCCAGCAGGCCTTCAATCAGCGGGCCGGAAGCGTAGGCGTTGGTCTGGAAAATATCGCCGGAATTGCTGTTTTCCTGGAAGGTGGCGTCACCGTGCAGTGAACCTTTCCATGCCTGAGTAGTGGAGGTTTTTCGGGTGATGACGTTGATTACGCCGCCCATGGCGTCGGAGCCGTACAGCGAAGACATCGGGCCGCGTACCACTTCTATGCGTTCAATCGCTTCCAGCGGCGGCAGCCAGCCTTGTTCAATGCCTGCGTTGTCGCTGTTCGGGCGGGTGCCGCGGGTGTCTACGCGTTTGCCGTCGACCAGGATCAAGGTGTATTTGGAGGACATGCCGCGGATGCTGATATCGCTGCTGCTGCCACCGCCGGTAACAACGACGCCCGGCACGTCCTTCAACGCATCGGTAATATCGCGGTAGGCTTTGTCTTCAATTTGCTGACGTGGGATGACCGAAATGGACGCCGGGGAGTCCTGGATTTTCTGCTGGAAACCGGAAGCGGTTACCACCATGGTGTCCTGAGCGTCTGGTTGCGCAGCGACGGCGCCGGCGCTGGTCAATGTAGCAATGATCAATGCGGTTAATTTGTTATAACGTGGCTTTTCCATGAGGCAAACCTTTCCTGGTCTGATGTAAATCGACAAAGTGTCGTTTTAACGTGTTGAATAATAATTAGAAACTTGCCCCGTCATTGCGGGGTTCGCCGTTTCGTCAGGCTATTGTAAGGATTTTCGACAAAATGTAAACGCAAATGATAATTCGTATCATTTGTATGTGTTTAGGCGAGGGGAATCATTAACCGCATGAATACAAGGGAAAAAGGGCGCAGCAGAACCTGCGCCGAGAGAGAGGGGTTAGCGTTTCTGGATGTAGGTGATTGCCAGCGCCAGGGCCAACACCAAACCTTTGATAATGTCCATGGCATAGTAGGGAACGGAGAGCATCACCAGGCCGTTTTGCAACACGCCGAGGATCACCGCGCCCACCAGTGTGCCGAGCGCGTTGGGCTTGCCGGACCCGGCCAGCGAGAAACCAATGTAAGCGGCAGCGACCGCATCCATCAGATAACCGCCACCGGCGTTCACCTGCGAAGAGCCGATACGTGACGCCAGTAATATGCCGCCAAGCGAGGCCAGAAGGGCAGAGATAACATAGGCGGCAACCCTGTAACGTACTGTGCGAATACCCGACAGGCGCGCGGCTTCCGGATTACCGCCAATGGCATACATGCGGCGGCCATGTTTGGTCAGCGACAGGAAAAGCTGCACCACTACCGTGACTGCCAGCATGATCAACACGATCACCGGCACCTGGCCCAGTGAGGAAAAGACCTCCGGTATCAGGCCTTCGGCCATATCGCCGTTCGGCAGCAGCATATTCTGGGTGATTGATCCGCCGTAGCTGTAGGTCATCGCCACGCCCTGGATCACAAACAGGCTGGCCAGCGTCGCCAGCATATCGGGGATTTTCAACACCACGATCAGGAATGCATTGAACAGGCCGACCAGGGTACAAATCAGCAACGTCAGCACAATCGCACCGGTGGTGCCGAAGCCGTACCAGACGAACAGCGAAACCACCAGGGCGTTGGCCAGTGAAGCGGTGGAGCCAACGGAAAGATCGAAACCGCCGACCGACAGCGATATCGATACTCCGATGGCGATGACAGTGACGATGGCAATCGAACGCAGAATATTGATGATGTTGTTCGGATCGAGGAAGTTGTCCGACGCTATCCCGAACAGGGCAATCAGCGCGACAACGGTGAGTAACATCCCCCATTTGTAGAGAAACTCAAACAGCTGATGGCGCCAGGGTTGCGCAGTTTGCAGGGACAATTCTTTACTCACGCTGGGGTTCCTCCGGTGGAATACAGTAATAGGGTTTCTTCATCAATGTCGGCGGCATTCAGTTCCGCGACGACCCGGCCATCCCACAGCACGCAGATGCGATCGCACAGGCCGACCAGCTCCGAGAACTCGCCGGAAGCATAAATAATGCCTTTGCCGTTGCGTGCCAGGCCGTCGATCAGGGTGAACAGCTCTTGTTTGGCCTTGATGTCCACACCTTTGGTTGGTTCGTCGAAAATCAGTACGCTAGCGTCGCCGCGCAACCATTTGCCAATCGCCACCTTTTGCTGATTGCCACCGGAAAGCCGCGCCAGCTTCTGCTGCGGGCCGGAGGCGCGAATATTCAGGCGCAGCATGATGTCGCGCGCCCAACGCAGTTCCTGGCGGCGGCTGAACAGGCTCCAGCGGGAAAAGCTGTCGTCGGCGCTGACGCTCAGGTTCATCGGAATAGCTTCGTCGATAAAAATGCCTTCTTTACGCCGCTCTTCCGGCACCAGCGCCAGCCCTTGCTCGACGCTAAGATGTGGAGCGCGGGGGGCCCAGGGTTTTCCCCGCAGTTCACCCCGTTCAATTCGCGCCGGTGAGGCGCCAAATAACGCCTTGCACAGTTCGGTTTTTCCCGCACCGGCCAGCCCGGCGATGCCAAGAATTTCCCCCTGATGCAGTTGCAGGCTGACGTCGCGCAGCTTATGGCGATCGTGCAGGCCTTCCACCCGTAGCAGCGGGCGAGAACCGTGCGGTGGGCGTGGGGGCGGGAAAATATCGTCTAACCGGTGACCGAGCATTTTCTCGACGATCTGCTCGCCGGTCAGGCCCTGCATGGCATCCTCACTGACGTGACGGCCATCGCGCAGCACCGTCAGGCGGTCGCAAATTTCACTCAATTCGTGGATACGGTGGGAAATAAACACCACGCCGATACCTTCGGACTGCAGGCGGCGCACCACGCGAAACAGGCGTTCGCTTTCGGCGCGATCGAGCGGGGCAGTGGGTTCATCGAGCACCAGAAAACGACAGCGGTGGGAGAGCGCGCGTGCCAGCAGCACCTGCTGTTTTTCCGCCAGGGTGCACTCCGACAAACGCTGGCGCAGGTTAATAGTCAAATCCAGCTGAGTCAGTAGCTGCGCCGCCTGGCGGTACAGTTGCGCCCAGTTAAGCAGATGGCCCGGTTCGTTCAGCCAATCGAGCATGATGTTTTCCGCCACGGATAGCGTGGGGATCAACGCCACATCCACTTCCTGCTGCACCACGTGGATGCCGTATTGCCGGGCCTGCAGCGGGGAATGAATATCCACTTGCTGCCCGTCGATAAAAATCTCGCCGCGATAATGGTCGTGCGCGCCGGAAAGGATCGCCATCAAGGTGGATTTTCCTGCCCCGTTGGCCCCGACCAATGCGTGTGTTGAGCCTCCTTGCAGGGTGAAATCGACGTTTTGCAGGGCATTGAAGCCGGCAAAGGCGATCGAGATATTGCGCATCTCGAGGCGTGAGGGCGTAGGGGTTGGCATAGTGTAATTAAAGACGTTTAGGTGTTTAGATGGCTAAAGTAAGTCTTTTGTAACACAGATTGCGTATTTCGCAACAAACTAAAAGGCATAACTGAGATGAAAAAATTCCTGGCGGATGACGCTAGAACCCCAGGCGGTCGCGCAACGCATAATAGGCCGCTCCCAGGGCGGTGAAAGGCACACGCAGCTGGCGGCCCCCAAAGAAGGGCAGGTGTGGCAAGCGAGCGAAGGCGTCAAAACGTTCGGCATCACCGCGCAGCACTTCGGCGATCAGCTTGCCGGCCAAATGAGTGCAGGTGACGCCGTGGCCGCTATCGCCCTGCATATAATAGACATTGTTTTCCAGGCGACCGAATTGCGGCATGCGCGAGAGCGTCAGCAGAAAGTTGCCGCTCCAGCGGTAATCAATGCGCACCTGTTTCAGCTGCGGGAAGGTTTTCAGCATTTTGGGCAGGATCAGCGGATCGATATCGGCGGGATCGCGAGCGCCGTATACCACGCCGCCGCCATACAGCAGCCGGTTGTCGGCGGTCAGACGAAAGTAGTCCAGCAGGTAATTGCAGTCTTCGACGCAGAAATTATTGGGCAGCAGCGACAGCGCCATATCTTTGGATAACGGTTCGGTGGCGATGATTTGTGAGCCGCAGGGCATGCTCAACCGGCTGAGCCGCGGCTCAAGCCGATCGCCAAGGTAGGCGTTGCCGGCAACGATCACAAAGTTGGCGCTGACCGAGCCTTGGGCGGTGTGTACCTTTGCCGGTTCCGCGTAATCAATGCGCGTGGCGGCTGACTGTTCGAACAACCGCCCACCGTGACGGCGCACCGCGTCGGCTTCGCCCAGCGCCAGATTGAGCGGGTGCAAATGGCCGCCGTTGCGGTCCAGCAAACCGCCGACGTAACGATCGCTGGCGATCTCGCGGCGGATAGCCTGCCGATCCAGCCATTCCAATTGGTCATTGCCATAGCGCCGCCAACGGGCCTGTTGCTGCTGCAGCGCGTGGCTTTGTTTAGAGTTCAAAGCGGCGAAGATACCGCCGGGCCGGTAGTCACAGGCGATGGCGTATTGATCGATGCGCTTGCGGATAATCTCTGCGCCTTCGAACATCATGCTGCCGAGCATGGCGGCGGTGTCAGCGCCATAACGCGCTTCAATGACGTCGATATCGCGGCTGTAAGAGTTGACTACCTGCCCGCCGTTGCGGCCGCTGGCACCCCAGCCGATGCGCGCGGCCTCCAATACCACCACGTCATAACCGGCCTCGACCAGATGCAACGCCGACGACAGGCCAGTGAAGCCGCCGCCAATAATGCAGACGTCGCAGCGGATATCCTCGTTCAGCGCCGGGTAGGGCGCGAACGTGTTGGCGGTGGCGGCATAATAACTGGCAACGTGTTCCGTCATGGGGCCTCCGCCGAACAAGGTCAGAAGGTAGTCGGGGTATGTGCGCTGACGATGCGGCAGACGCGCGCCGAGGTATTGCTGAAGCTGTGTGGAATGCCGGTGTTGATGGCATAGCTTTGGCCGGCGGTCAGGCAATGGGTCTGACCGTTGATCGTCAGCATGATCTCACCTTCCAGCAGGGTGCCGATCTCCTCGCCCTGGTGCTTTATTTTTTCGCCGGTGGTGGTGCCGGGCTGATAGGTTTCCAGCATCATCGCCAGATTGCGCGTTGGGCTGCCGTTATGCACCAGCTTCATCGATACCCCCTGGCTGCCTATCTCAATCAGATCCTCGGCTTCTATGACCACTTTGGGCTCATTGGCGGCTTCAGGTTCGGCAAAGAAGGCAGACAGCGACAGCCCATAAACTTTCAGCAGCTTTTGCAGCGTACTGATAGCCGGACTGACTTTGTCCTGTTCGATGGTGCTGATTGCGCTGTGGGTTAACCCGGACAGTTCGGCGACCCGGCGCTGCGACAAACCCAATTGCAGACGGATCTGTGACAGGCGCTTACCCGGCGCCAAGCTGACTTCGCTCATAGCGGTACTTCCTTCTGGTAGGGACGACAGGCAGAAATGAATATGGGTATCAGGTGCCTGCCTGAGTGATATCGGCACAGCATGATATCGGTAGTTGTGTCGGAATTGGAAAATATATTGCCCATGACCACCCCCGTTCTGGCGGACGAAATTCTGCACGTAAAAAGAGTGTTAACGCCTTTTCGGTCAATATTTTATCAATTTAGCAGCCGGTGGCGAATAATCAAACAGGATTGTAACATTTGCAAACTATTTGTGTTAAGGCTATGTTTCATATTATGGATGTTATTTTGAGCGCCCGCTGTGGCGCAGTCTACAGAGAAATCAGACCATGTGTTGAACCTATCGGCAGGCGGACGCAGCAGCGTTCTCAAAGCATAATGGCGGGTGATGTATGCAAACCAATATCGCAGCAGTTGAAAATTTTGCACAGCATAATGAAGAGAGGCGAAGTAGCGCGTTCCAACGTGAAGTTGCTCACTATTTGGAACGCCATCCCTCAACGCAGTATATCGACATCCTTCTCACTGACCTGAATGGTTCCTTCCGCGGTAAACGTATTCCCGTCTCCGGACTGAAAAAATTGGAAAAAGGCTGCTACTTCCCCGCCTCGGTATTCGCTATGGATATTTTGGGCAACGTGGTGGAAGAGGCGGGCCTGGGTCAGGAACTGGGCGAACCGGACCGCGTGTGTATGCCGGTGGCAGGAACGCTGACGCCGTCAGCGGCGGATCCGGACAATATCGGTCAGGTGTTGCTGACCATGCTGGATGAAGATGGTACTCCCTTTGACGTTGAACCCCGTAATGTCCTGAATCGAGTTTGGCAGGCATTGCGCCAGCGCGGCATGTTCCCGGTGGTAGCGGTAGAGTTGGAGTTCTATCTCATTGATCGACAGCGAGACTCTGAGGGGTATTTGCAACCGCCCTGTGCGCCCGGCACCCAGGAGCGCAATATGCAGAGCCAGGTTTATTCGCTGGACAATCTGAATCATTTTGCCGAAGTACTCAACGACATCGACACTCTGGCGCAGATGCAGGGTTTACCGGCGGACGGTGCGGTGGCGGAAGCGTCACCCGGCCAGTTCGAGGTAAATCTGCAGCATACCGATAACGTGCTGCTGGCCTGCGATCACGCGCTGTCGTTGAAACGCCTGGTACGGCTGGTGGCGGAAAATCATCACCTGCACGCCACCTTTATGGCCAAGCCCTATGAGGAATACGCCGGTAGCGGCATGCATGTGCATATCAGCATGCTGGACGGCAACGGCAATAATCTGTTCGTGCAACCCGATGGCGAAGACTCGGCGCTGTTGCACCGTGCCCTGGCGGGGATGATCACCCTGATGCCGGCCTCGATGGCGCTGCTGGCTCCCAATGTGAATGCCTTTCGCCGCTTCCAGCCGGGCATGTATGTACCCACTCAGGCGTCCTGGGGGCACAACAATCGTACCGTGGCGCTGCGCATTCCCTGCGGCGAGCCGGAGAATCATCGCGTGGAATACCGCGTAGCGGGGGCAGATGCCAACCCTTATCTGGTGGTGGCGGCGATCCTGTCAGGCATACTTTACGGGCTGGACAATGAATTGCCATTGCCTGAGCCGGTAACCGGTAATGGTCTTGAACAAGAAGGGGTGCCGTTCCCCATTCGCCAAAGCGACGCGCTGTACGAGTTTGAGCATCAGCAAGCCTTGACGCAGTATCTGGGCGAACGTTTTGCCCACGTTTACCATGCCTGCAAGATGGATGAACTGATGCAATTTGAGCGTCTGGTGACTGAAACCGAGATTGATTGGATGTTGAAAAATGCCTGAAGGGGCGTAAAATGTGTGGCATTAACTTGATGTGCGATAGAACGATAGCGGATTAATTCACCTGTAAGGGTTGTTTTCCGAACGATCGCGAAAAGAATTTGTTTAAGAAGCCTTCCTGATCTTGTCATCAGGAGGGTTTTTGGTGCAAAATATCCCTAATGCAGATAGCCGACGTTTTAACGCGTCGGTTATTTTTTTTGCATTTATGTTCTACAAACTGTGCGTTTCATACACCAAGCGAGGCCGGACACCGATCCGGATAGATAAATAGTTTCGTGCGCGATCAAACAAAACTTTATGGTCGTGACTCATGAGGATAAGAAAGATGGGGCAATTTTTCACTTTAGCACCGGTGCCCGCCGGTTTCCGCTGCGGTCGCAGCGATTATGGAGCAGCCAAGGCAGCCTTGACTCGTTATCCAGCTTCCAATCCCCTTCTTTTTGAATTCAGTCGCAAGTTGCGAAGTTTCCCCGCAACCTTAAGTCTTGGCGTGTCTATATTCCGCAAGGCAGAAGGTAAGGGGGGGCTGCGCAATGTCCGATAACATCATCAGCGCCGCACCGGCTCAACGCGCACAGCTGCGTAAAACCCTGACTTTAGTTCCGGTAGTGATGATGGGCCTGGCTTACCTGCAGCCAATGACCATCTTCGATACCTTTGGCATCGTTTCCGGCCTGACCGATGGTCACGTCGCGACGGCGTACGCCTTTGCTCTGCTGGCGGTTCTGTTTACCGCATTGAGCTACGGCAAACTGGTACGGAAATTCCCGTCCGCCGGTTCTGCTTATACCTATGCCCAGAAGGCCATCAGCCCGCACGTCGGCTTTATGGTGGGCTGGTCATCACTGCTGGACTACCTGTTCATGCCGATGATCAACATTCTGTTGGCAAAAATTTACCTGGAAGCCATCTTCCCGGGCGTGCCTTCGTGGATCTTCGTGGCAGCGCTGGTTGGGCTGATGACGATTTTCAACCTGCGCGGCATTAAGCTGGTAGCAAACCTGAACTCCATTATCGTGGTGGTGCAGGTGGCGATCATGATCGTGTTCCTGTTCCTGGTGGTGAATGGCATTTCGCATGGCGAAGGTGCAGGCACGCTGATCAGCAGCCGCCCGTTCTGGTCTGAGAATGCACACGTGGTGCCGATGATTACCGGCGCGACCATTTTGTGCTTCTCGTTCCTCGGTTTTGACGGCATCAGTTCGCTGTCTGAGGAAACCAAAGATGCAGAGAATGTGATCCCGAAAGCTATCTTCCTGACGGCATTGATCGGCGGCATCATCTTTATCGTGGTGTCTTACTTCGTGCAGCTGTACTTCCCGGATATCTCGCGCTTCAAAGATCCTGATGCGTCCCAGCCGGAAATCATGCTGTACGTGGCCGGTAAGTTCTTCCAGTCGGTGATCCTGGTGTTCTCCTGCGTAACCGTACTGGCTTCAGGCATGGCGTCGCACGCCGGTGTTTCACGCCTGATGTACGTGATGGGCCGTGACGGCGTATTCCCGGAGCGCTTCTTCGGTTATGTGCATCCGAAATGGCGTACTCCAGCGCTGAACGTGCTGTTGGTCGGCGTGATTGCGCTGTCTGCGGTGTCGTTTGACCTGGTGACTGCGACGGCGTTGATTAACTTCGGTGCGCTGGTGGCGTTCACCTTCGTGAACCTGTCGGTTATCTCGCAGTTCTATATCCGTGACAAGTTGAACCGTACCGTTAAAGATACCTTCAACTACCTGATCCTGCCGGTATTGGGGGCGCTAACTGTTGGCGCACTGTGGATCAATCTGGAAGCCAGCTCAATGACGTTGGGTCTGGTATGGGCGGCGATTGGTCTGATTTATCTGGCCTTCGTGACGCGCAGCTTCCGTCTGCCGGTACCGCAGGCTAGCGAAGACGTGGCTTAAGCCTTTATCGCTAAGCATTAAAAAGGGCGCCTTGGCGCCCTTTATTGTTTTTGTTACCCCACCAACTCTTTGCCGTATTCAAACAGCGCTTTCAACAGCGCGGTCTTTTCTTTATCGCCTTCATGCAGGTTATACAACGACTCCAGTTGCAGCACGTAGCTCTGCACTCGCTCGGCGCTTAATACTTCCTGGCGGTGCTGTAACCAGCGGCGTTGCTCGGCGTCGTCCAGCGTATTGGGGTAGTTGCGGGCACGAAAACGGAACAACAGCTCCTTCATGCGCCCATCGCTGAAAGTCAGATCCAGTGCCGGCAGGTTCTGCGGCTTGGTTTGCTGGATGATTTTCATCGCAGCCTTGTCGGCATCGCTGAAGAAACCGTCATACAGCCGGGCGTCGACGTCGTCAGAGCCTTTGAAAGGTTCGGCTTCGGCGAACAACGCCACCACTTTTTCGCGCACCTCCGGATGCTGGCGCAGCAACTGCAAGTTTTGCAGGCAGGCCTGACGGTCGATCCCCAGTCGCTCGGCGTTTTCCGGCAACAAGGTCTTGGCCGGCGCCAGTACCGGGCACTTGTTGATATGCACCAGTTTGATCGGTACCGGTGATTGTTCGGGCGCCAGATCTTCCCGGCGGGTATACAGCCGTTCGCGCAGTTCATCGGCACTCAGCGTCAGTAATGGCGTCATGTCACCGGCTAAATCGCACATGATGACGGCGTTTTTGTTATCCGGGTGCCAGGCCAGCGGCGATACCCAACTGGTGTTGCCGCGCGCGGCGCCGAACATGCCGGAAACGTGCACCAATGGCGTCATCTCTGCGATGTCGATCAGGGCGTTCAGCTTATGCTTATTGCGGTGTTGCAGCAGGAAATCAAACAGTCGCGGTTGTGCCTGCTTGACCAGTTTGGCCATGGCGATAGTGGCGTAAACGTCCGACATGGCGTCATGGGCATGCTCATGCTCGACGCCGTTGGCACGAGTCAGGTGTTCCAGCCGGAAGCTGGGGAAGCCATCTTCGTTTTCTGGCCACACGATGCCGTCCGGGCGCAGCGCATAGCAGGCGCGCATCACATCGAGCAGATCCCAACGCGAATTACCGTTCTGCCAGCTGTAGGCGTAGGGATCGTAGAAGCTGCGGTAGAAAATATTACGGCTGACTTCGTCGTCGAAGCGGATGTTGTTGTAACCGAGAATGCAGGTGCCAGGCACGCTGAACGCCTGATGGATCTGGCGTGCAAATTCGGCCTCGTTGACGCCTTTGGCCAGCGCCAGCTGCGGCGTGATACCGGTGATCATCACCGCTTCAGGATCGGGCAAGTAGTCATCGGCCGGGGTGCAGTAGATGACCAACGGCTCTTCGATAATGTTGAAATCCATATCGGTACGCACACCGGCAAACTGCGCCGGGCGATCCATAGAGGGACTTTTACCGAAGGTCTCGTAGTCGTGGATATAAAATGTGGCCGGTGCCTTGCTGCTCAAAATCGCATCTCTCAGGTGGCGTAGGGAATATTGCTCTATTGTAACGGCGAGATGTGCGATGCCAAGCAGTCGTTAGCGTTAATCACCGAAATGAGCGGCATTACGCATTGCGGTAGTAGTTCAGGCGCAGACGAAAGTAGGGACGTAAATAATCGGGTACTTGTTCTTCGGCACTGGCACCGTTGTTGTTGGGGCTGATGCCATAACGTTCGTTATAAATAACGCTGAGAGCGAGTAAATCGGCTTCAATTTTTTCACGTTCTGCTTGTGGCAAGCTATCCAGCTTTCGACCCATATTATTCTCCCTGTGATCATAGGGGCATCATAGGATCCTTAACCCAGCTTGTCCCTACCCCATTCAGGGGGGAGGCGCATCAAGTGTGTGAACGTGCCTGCAGGGGCTGGCTTGATGCCGCTGCCCCCTGATAATGCTGAGAGTATTTGGCCGTATATTCCTGCTGATTTTGCAACTGTGCGCGATCAAAGGCTTTATGGGCCGATAACACACCACCAATCACCGCCAGCCAGAAAAGGCTGCACAGGACCAGGATGCCCAACCAGACTTTTTGGTTATAGCTCATAAAAACTCCTGATGGATAAAGAGAATGATATTGACCAGGGAATTAAATCAGAGTTTATATCAATGCTCTGTCAACGGCGGTGTTTATTATGGTTTGTTTTTTATTAATGTGTTACCAAATACCGCTGCGATGTTTCAAAACATTCCTTAAGATAATATTAAGAAAAGATAAGATAAGACTACTGAGTTTTATTTAATATCCGTTTAATTACCCCCACATACAATCAGCAACATTCAATACCAATGTGGGTACGCATTATGAAAACTCTGCTGTTAACCGGCGCTACCGGCTTTCTCGGTGGTGCAGTTCTTGAGAAATTACTGAAAGAAAATCAGGCGATTAACTATCTTCTGTTAGTGCGGGCTGATAATGCACAGCAGGGGCTAGACCGTATTCGGATGAATATGGAGAAGTTTAATATTGAAGCCGAAATATTTTCTAAAATCACGATAGAAAATATATTGTTGGGGGATCTGAGTGAGCCAGCTGACTTTTTAGCAGACACAAGGATTAACAATGTAACGCACGTTATTAATTGTGCCGCCGTAGCCTCTTTCGGTAATAACCCCCTTATTTGGAAGGTTAACGTGGAAGGCACTTTGGCATTCGCCAAAAGAATGGCGCAGGTGTCTGGATTAAAACGTTTCCTGCATGTTGGGACGGCAATGTCTTGCGCGCCGGAACCCGGTTCACTGGTAGCGGAAAGCGGTGAATTTGAAGAAACGGCCGAGCATTTGGTGGAATATACCCGCTCCAAATCCACCATTGAGCAGCTCATGCGTCAACATTGCCCGCAGCTACCGCTGGTGATTGCTCGTCCTTCGATCGTGGTAGGGCATACTCGCCTGGGTTGTCAGCCTTCCAGCAGTATTTTCTGGGTGTTCAGCATGGCGCTGATGCTGCGTAAGTTTATGTGCTCGCTGCAGGACAATATCGATGTGATCCCGGTTGATTACTGTGCTGATGCGATGGTGATGCTGTTGAACAGCGAAACGCTGGATAACGACGTTTATCATATCTCCGCCGGTGAAGAGAGCAGCGTTAGCTTCGCGGACATCGATCGCGCCATTGCCGCTGCGCTGGAGAAGCCTCCGCTCGGCGATCACTATGCGCAGGTCAGTTATGAAGCCCTGTTGAAAATGCGCAAGCAGCTCAAAGATATTTTCGGGCCATGTAATGAACGCCTGATGCTGAAAGCGATGCGCCTGTATGGATCTTTCGCCATGCTCAACGTGCGGTTCAGCAATGACAAAATCCTTAAGCTGGGCATGCCGAAACCGCCGCGTTTTACCGACTATATCGCCTGTTGTGTGCAGTCGACCCGGGGCCTGTCCATTCAGCAGCAGATGGTGGTGGATTTCAAATAACAGCACGGCGCCGGTTAGCGGCGCCTGCTGCATCCTCGCATTACCAGGACGAAGACGACCAGAAAACGCGCCCCAGCACAACCAGTTGGTCTTTACGCTGCGGGTAGCTCAGGTGTTCGTCCTGGTATTCTTCCCGGTTCAACGAACGAATAGTGACGCCACCGTCGGGCTGTTCGATCAGCACTTTTACCCGCAGCAGGTTACCGTGGCGAATCGCGTAGGTTTTCCCTTCGCGGATGCGAGTATCATCGGTATTGATCCCCACCACGTCGCCGTCTTGCAGCCGGGGCTCCATGCTGGATCCGGAGATGCGGATGATCCGCGCGGCATTCACCGCCACCCCCATCTTGTGCAGGTAGTAGCGGCGGAAAATCAGCGAAAACTCTTCACGATCGACAATTTCATAACAGCCATCGCCGGCAGAAAAATTGATATCCAGCAGGGGAATTTCCACAAACTCTTCCTTGTCCTGTTCGGTATCTTCCCACACCACCGGCTTGAGGCGGGCAGGTTGAAAATCCGACTCTGCCGCCACGTTATCGAACGGGCGCACCAATTCTTTTTCATGGAACACGTCGAACCAGCCCTTGGGCAGGTTTAGTTTGGCCTCGATCCGCCTGGCGAGATTATCGCCCAGGTTACGGGAGGACTTTTCACCGCTGATTTGGCTCAACGTGGGCGAAGAGGACTCAACCAGCACCGCAAAATCATTCTGGTTGATACCCTGCCGGGCGTAGCTGGCCATCAGCTCGCGCAAATTATTGCGTCTTATTTCTTTGGTTTCCATGGCCAGATGATCGCATTCTTTAGCAAAAAGGTAAATGTCGTTTTTGCTAAATTTAGCTTGCTTTAAATTTAGCAATTAGCTAAACATTGACAGGTGGACAAGGTCCATGAAGGAATTGTAGGGCGCTGCAAGTTGCGCCAGTATGAACCGGGGCGAATATTCTTGCCCTTTACAGTGGTTGGATCACACGTGTTTAACCCACAAGGAATCTACGATGTTCAGTATGGATTACAACAGCTACCGTTCGGTAGCCAGCTTCGGCCACCGAGTGCGCTTTTTGGTGCTGCACTATACCGCGCAGAATTTTGCCGACTCGGTGCAGTCATTGACCGGCAAGTCGGTCAGCGCCCATTATCTGGTGCCGGATCCCGAAGATCCAACCTATAAGGCGGCAGGCTTTAGCGGCGTAAGGATTTTCAATCTGGTCGATGAAGTCGAGCGGGCCTGGCACGCCGGCACCAGCCAGTGGGGCAATCGTTCGAATCTCAACGATACCGCGATTGGCATTGAGATCGTCAATCTGGCGAGCGGCGATGGTGAAGACATCACTTTCCCACCGTTTAACCCGCAGCAGATCGCGGCGGTAACTCAATTGACGCAAAATATTTTGCAGCGCTATCCGGATATCACGCCGGTTAACGTAGTGGCACATTCCGATATTGCTCCCGGCCGCAAAAGCGATCCCGGCCCGCAATTTCCATGGCATCAGCTGTACCTGGCCGGTGTCGGTGCCTGGTATGACGACGCGGTGAAGCAGCGTTATCAGCATGAGTATCAATGCCAGGGTGTACCCGCACAGCAAGATTTACTGGCGCTATTTGCCAGGTACGGGTACGACACCTCGGCGGCGACCAATGCAGAGGGTTACCGCCAGCTGGTTCGCGCCTTCCAACTGCATTTCCGTCAACGGCAGTATGACGGTGTGATGGATGCCGAAACCGCCGCCATTTTACGCGCGCTGGTGGATAAATATGCCGCTTAAGGCTTGAGCGCGGATGAGGGACGCCTTATCCGCCTTTTCTCCCAACCCTTTCCTCCGCTAAACTGATGCTCTTTCTCGCCACTGATAACGGGATGCATCGTGCGCCTCGACAGAAAAATATCCTCGTTCGAACGTCTGACCTATCGCCATTACCGCATTGTGCACGGCGTGCGCATTGGGCTGGCGTTTATCCTGACCTTTATGCTGATCCGCCTGCTCGAAGTGCCGGAAGGCACCTGGCCACTGATTACGCTGGTGGTGGTGATGGGGCCGATCTCGTTCTGGGGCAATGTGCTGCAACGGGCGTTGCAGCGTATCGCAGGTACGGTATTTGGCGCCGCCTCGGGGCTGATTGCCCTGTATCTCGAGCTTTACTCATTGCCGCTGATGCTGGTGTGGTGCGGGGTGGTGATGTTTTTCTGTGGCTATCTGACGCTCGGTAAGCGGCCCTATATGGCGCTGCTGGTGGGGATCACGCTGGCGGTGGTTTGCGGTGCGGGGGCCGGTGATATGCATACCGCACTGTGGCGCAGCGGTGACGTCATTTTTGGTTCGCTGTTGGCGTTGCTGTTCACCAGCATTTATCCGCAACGTGCTTATATTTTGTGGCGTATGGAGATGGCGGATTGCCTGGAAAACGTCAGCAAGATCTACGGCGCTTACCTGTCACCAAATATGATAGAACGGCCGCGGCTGGAGCCACAGCTGAAAGACCTGCTCAATAAGGTCGTTAAATTACGCGGCCTGATTGTCCCCAGCAGCAAAGAGACCCACATCCCCAAAGCGGTTTTCGAGGCGGTACAGACGCTGAGCCGCAACCTGGTTTGTACGCTGGAATTGCTGGCCGACGCTTATTGGGCCTCGCGCGAAACCCACTTTATTATGCTGAATGCCAAAACGCTGCGCAGTGCGCAACTGCTAACGCTGAATTCGTTGCAGTCGCTGGCAGTCACGATGCGTGACGGCCCGCAGACACAGTTGTCGGCAGAAGCGGGGCAACTGAGCGAAATTGCCGCCGAATTGAAAACCCTGATGCAGGAGGCCAGCTTCAGTCAGCACGGCGAAGCGCCAATTTATGGCTACGTATGGTTGAGCATGGAACTGACGCAACAGTTGGAAGAACTGGGCGATCTGCTCAAGGTGTGTACCGCCAGCGGACGTGAATAGGGGGTCAGATCATGAAGCGGGCGCTTCGGGTTTTTGTCATGACGCCAAAGTGAGTAAGATAGGGCGATGAGTGTTGTGCCTGACCGCCACAAACCTGTATCTTGGTACCATTGTGGCCGTAAGCAAATGAATCTGTGTATTACTAAAGCAAGGGTATGAAGATGGATAATGCAAATAAGCCGAGTTTCCAGGACGTTCTGGAGTTTGTGCGTATGTTCCGACGTAAAAATAAGCTGCAGCGTGAAATTGTCGACAACGAGAAGAAAGTTCGTGATAACCAAAAACGCGTGCTGCTGCTCGATAACCTGAGCGAGTACATCAAGCCGGGCATGAGCATTGAAGACGTTCAGGGCATCATTGCCAATATGCGCAGCGACTATGAAGATCGCGTTGATGATTACATCATCAAAAATGCCGATTTGTCCAAAGAACGCCGCGAACTGTCCAAAAAGCTGAAGGCTATGGGCGAAGTGAAGTAACCGTTTTTATCGGGTCAGGCATTCGCCTGGCCCTTTTATTGTTTTCCCTGTATCCCCATTCCAGCCCCTTTAGTGGCCTGCGCCGTACACGTCAAAATCAAAGTATTTATCGTTCACCTTCTTGTAGGTGCCGTTGGCGATGATCGCCTGCAGCGCAGCATTGAACGCGTTACGCAGGGCGATATCCTCTTTACGCAGCCCAATGCCGTCACCGATACCGAAATATTTGCTGTCACTGAGTTCGGCACCGATAAAGGCAAAGTCTTTTCCTGCTGGGGTGTGGAAAAACTCACTGGCACTGACGCTGGCCAGCAACGAAGCATCTAAGCGGCCGTTGATCAAATCCTCATTGGCTTCCTGCTGGCTCTGGTAGGACACCACGTTAACGCCGGCCGGCCGCCACAGGGCGTTGGCATAAGTTTCCTGACTGGATCCCTGCTGCACGCCAATGGATTTACCTTTCAGCGAAGCCGCCGTGGGTTGCAGGTTGCTGCCTTTACGGGCCACTAATCGTGCAGGCGCATTAGACACCTTGTCCGAGAAGGCGATCTGCGCCTGGCGCTGCGGCGTAATGGTCATCGACGAGGCAATCGCATCAAATTTTTTCGCCAGCAACCCCGGGATCATTCCGTCCCAACTGCTCTCAACCCAAACGCATTTGGCCTGCATTTGATCGCACATTGCCTGTGCAATATCGACCCCAAATCCGGTCAACGCCCCCTGTGGCGTTTTAAATTCCAGCGGTGGATAGGTCGGATCCACGCCGAGTTTAATTACTTTTCCGCTGAATTCCCCAGCAGAAACGGCGAAACTTAACGCCAGCGGCAGCAGGAGAACCAGGCTAATCTTTGTTTTCATTTTATGTTCCTCGGCGTAATGGTGTGCAAAAGGGATCAAGCCAAAAAGCGCTCGACCAGCTTGACCCAGTAAGTGGCGCCAATCGGCAGGCACTCGTCGTTAAAATCGTAACCGGCGTTATGTAGCGAATTGCCGGGCGTACTTTCCCCATTGCCGATCGAGATATAGCTGCCGGGGCATTTTTCCAACATAAATGCGAAGTCTTCGCTGGCGGTAAAGGGGCGCAGAGACGGGATCAACTGCTGTTCACCCGCCCAGTCTAATGCCACCGTGCGTGCCAGCTCAGTTTCCGCCACGTGATTTACCAAAACCGGATAACCCTGTTGGTAATCAATGTCCGCCCGAGCACCAAAACTGGCGGCTTGCGCTTCTACCAGCGCCGTAATGCGGTTTTCCAGCCGTTGGCGAACTCCTTCATCCAGTGCGCGTACGCTTAGCGTCATGGTTGCGGTGGCAGGGATCACGTTGGCGGCACGGCCTGCCTGGATCGCGCCAACCGTCACGATTGCCGTTTCCTGCGGATCGATATTTCTCGAGACGATGGTTTGCAGACTCATCACAATAGCGGCGCAAACCACCACCGGATCGACCGTGTGCTGCGGCACCGCGCCGTGGCCGCCATGACCGTGCAGGGTAATATTGACCGTATCGGCCGAACACATGAAAGCGCCGCTGGCAAAGCCCAACTGGCCGACCGGAAAGCCGGGTACGTTGTGCATGGCGAACACCGCATCACAGGGAAACCGGTCGAACAAGCCGTCTTCAATCATCACTCTGGCGCCGCCGCCGCCTTCTTCCGCCGGCTGAAAAATCAGATGCAGAGTCCCGGTAAAATCAGAGTGTTGCGCCAGATAACGCGCCGCTGCCAGCAGCATAGTGGTGTGGCCATCATGACCGCAGGCATGCATCACGCCGCGGTGGGTGCTGGTGTAGCTTAATCCGCTGGTTTCTTCAATCGGCAATGCATCCATATCGGCACGCAAACCCAGTGATCTTCCCGAGCCTCGCCGCAAGGTGGCGACAACGCCTGTTTGCCCCAATTCCCGAGTAACCTGATAGCCCCAGTTGGACAGCAGTTTTGCGACCAACTCGCCGGTGGCAAACTCGTTGAACCCCAATTCGGGGTGAGCATGAATATGGCGGCGGATAGCGACCATTTCATGCTTAACTGCCGCTATTTCAGGTAAGACAAGCGGATTATTCATCGCGGTATCCTGATTGAATATTCGATTTCCGACGTTCGATAAGCGGAAAACAAGATACTCCCGACACTAGCAAACAACCCGTTGGTCGGGGAGCCGCCGTTCGGTTATGCTGACAATAATAGGTTGTCATGGGGGCATCATGAAACTGCATCAGTTACAGGCATTGGTGGCCAGCGCTGACGGCGGCAGTATCCGCGCCGCCGCGAGGCAATTGGGGCTTTCACAGGCAGCGGTTACGCGCGCTTTGCGTGAACTGGAGCAACAACAGGAACTGCCGTTGCTGCTTCGCTCTCCGAGCGGGCTGGGGTTTACGCCGTACGGGAAAACGCTGTTGGCACATGCCCGGTTGGTGCTGAATCAGCTGGAACAGGCTAATAATGAAATGGCGGGGTTACGCGGGTTAGCGCAAGAGCAGGTGAAAGCGGCCATTACGCCGTGGTTGATGTTGACGGTGTTACCGACGGCGGTGTTGGCCTTTCGCAAAAAGATGCCCAAGGTGAAACTGGAACTGTTTGAAAGCCTGATGGCCAACGCGCAATCACAACTGCGTGAGGGCACGATGGATTTTGCCATCACGCCGCTTCCGGTTTCGATGGCACCGCAGGAGTTTCATTGCGAACCCTTGCTCGATTATGAAACGGCGGTGATGGTGCGGCAGGGGCATTCGTTGAGCCAAAGCACCTCGATTCACCAGTTGCTGGAGCAGGATTGGGTGCTGAACTACACACCGGAAAATCATGACGATTTAATTCATCAACTGTTCAGCCAACACGGCGCTCACCTCGATCCGAATCGTATTATTCATGCGCATTCCCTGGGCATGCTGCAGGCGATGGTGGAATCGGCGGACATGTGTACCTGGTGTCCGGCGCCGTTGGTCGGCCTGCCGCAGTTTGCCGGGCGCTTGCAGCCGTTGGTGCTGCGGGAAAGTTGCGATCCGGCACGGCTGAATATCGTGACTCGGCGCAACAGCATTCTCAGCACCGCCGCCCATGCGCTGATTGATAACCTGATTCGCACTCTGCGCCAGCACGCCCGCTCCGCACGACAGGAGGACCGACTGATTTATGATCGGGTGCGGCTGTTGATTTAGGAATAGGGAGTGGTACGAGCGGGTTGGAGGGCTGGCTATTCAGGGCGTGAAGCAGACGTCTTCATATCGCAAGAAAACGCTATACCGTATTCCGTGTTAGTTAGACGCTATCTTCATTTTTCGGGGGGATGTGGATACATGAAAAATACGAAATTGCATGTTGTCGTGGCGTGGTAGAGTGTGGGCTGCCCGAAGATCGATTAGAGATTTACGCCATGCAACAAATTGATTTTTACATGATAGATGCCTTTAGCAACACGACTTTTGGCGGTAATGCCGCAGCGGTATGCCCGTTAACAGAATGGTTGCCTGATGAGACATTATTGAAAATGGCCCAGCAGCATAACCAGTCAGAAACAGCATTCTTTGTCGCAAATGATACTGGCTTTGAATTGCGATGGTTTACCTCCCTGGCTGAAATAAATCTGTGTGGGCATGCCACACTGGCAGCTGCGCACGTTATCTTTGAACATCTGGATTACCCAGGTTCGACTATTCATTTTGCTACCCGATTTGTTGGCCCGCTGACGGTGGTGCGCAACGATAAATGGCTGACGCTCGATTTTCCTGCATGGGAAACCAAGCCTGTCATGCCACCGGCATTATTGCTGGACACGTTGGGCATCACAGAATGCAAAGAAGTGCGCGTGGCGCGTGATTACCTGGTAGTAATGGAGAATCGGCAGCAGGTCGAAACTGTACGCCCGAATATCAATGGCATGCTTCCCCTGGGGAAAATGGTGTGTATAACGGCTGCAGGTGACGGTGAATACGATTTTGTTAGCCGTTTCTTCTGCCCAGGCGAAGCCGTAGCGGAAGACCCTGTTACAGGTTCGGCGCATAGCATGCTCATTCCTTACTGGGCTGAAAAACTGAATAAAACGCAGATGTTGGCGCACCAGGGATTAGAGCGTGGCGGGGATTTACGTTGCCAGCTAGTGGGCGATCGCGTTTACATCGGCGGACAGGCAACAACCTATCTGATAGGCAAAGTGCTGTTGCGCTAAACCGGCTGGAATGCTGCTCAAAATATAAGGTCTGCTGTTCGCTATAACTGCTTCAGGTAGCTCAGTCCCAAAAACCGGTTATTTCTGATTATGTATGGATCACATACGGGAAGCGGGTCACTACTATCAGCTTACCTATAATCGCTATTGTGGGTTTTGTCGCAGGTAAGGCTATTTACTCTGATAACGTTGTGTTCAGGCGACAAGATGTAGATATTTTATATAGTTAAAGCCTATCACCATAAAGATAGGCTTTAAACGTTACAGCCTCCAGATTTGCATGCCACATCCCTATGCCTTACAGTAAGGAACTATGTCTGTGTATAATCGTTAAACAGTGATGTTTTTATATTATAAGGAAGGTTTATTTTGAGAAAAAGATTGATGCTATGGCTGGTGTTTGTTTTTCCATATAGTGCATATCCAAACGAAAATATCTGCACAAAGGATGTGATTTCAATTAATGCTTTTAATAATTTCATATTAGTTCAAGAACAATCATTTGGTGACTCTTTGAAAAAAAGTAGTATGCATATAAATAGTGAAGATGACTATATAAATGACAACTCGCATGTGGAATTTGATGACTGTGGTGCACTATTGAATCTTCGAGGTGATAGAATAATTAAAAGCAGAAATAAAGATGGTTTTTTAGTAACCAAAACCAACACCTCAATGGATAAAAAGGATAAAACATGGAGGTATAACATGACGTTTGAAATGTATTATCTTGAACAGGGTGGTTCTAAAAAAGATATTATGAAACAGGAAATGGCGGGGGTATTCTTAACTGATGTTAATGGGAAGATAAATAAATCTGAAGATACCTCTAATATTCTTGTTGGAAAAGCAAAGGAAACAGGTCGAGCGGAAACAGTATTTTTAATTGATGATAAAGATAGAGTGTCTGAATCAAATCGAGTTAGCACATTGAAAAATGATAGTGGAAATACAGTTTATCATTATGATGCTCTTAATCGTCTAATACAAACGAAATCAGACGCTACGACAGTGGATTTGAATTATGGAAATGATAACAGAGAGTTAGGTAGTAAAAAAGTTCAAAAATTCTTTACTACAGAAACAACGACAACAATTTGTGATAAATGGAATGAATTTGGAAGGTGCACTAATGCCAAACAGAATATTTCTACGTCAATAGCAAATAATAAAGATGGAAAAGAGCATGTTTACAATCATAATGCTGATGTGAAATATAATTATGTTTACTGATTTGAAATAAATCTAAAAAGGAGTTTAAAATGAGCAGGCGCTTGAATAGAGATTATCGTTCAAAAATCAGAAATATTCCGCGCCGTATAAAATCGCTTAATCGCTGGGCCGAATTTTTTCATAACCCAGAGCGTGCTGTTTTCTCTGAAGAACAGTATTACTGGAATTACAAGATACCCGTAGAAATTAATCTTGTTCAGGGTAAATACAGTAAACAGAATACCAAGGCAGAATGCGCGCAGGCCATGATCAATGCCTGTTCCAACTTGATGCTTTCCACCGCAGATTGCGATGGCACTCCTCGAATTACTGCCGTAATTTGCCTCCCGGATATGTTTACAAGTGAAGTCTGTCTATTTCGCTCTGAGGAATATTTCCAAAGTTTTATAGCAGAGGGATGTTCTGAAAATAGTTCATCGGTACTCCTCCGAGAACGAAGTCTTGCTAAGGAATGGGGACTGATCCTTCCTGATGGCGTGCAGGAGTTAGGTATTACACTTGATTACTATGGAGCCGATGACCCAGATGAGTGGTTTTCAGGAGAGCGTTGGTATTATGGGCAGCTACAGTGATTGGTGGGCATGCCACACTGGCAGCTGCGCACGTTATCTTTGAACATCTTGATTACCCAGGTTCGACTATTCATTTTGCTACCCGATTTGTTGGCCCGCTGACGGTGGTGCGCAACGATAAATGGCTGACGCTCGATTTTCCTGCATGGGAAACCAAGCTTGTCATGCCACCGGCATTATTGCTGGACACGTTGGGCATCACAGAATGCAAAGAAGTGCGCGTGGCGCGTGATTACCTGGTAGTAATGGAGAATCGGCAGCAGGTCGAAACTGTACGCCCGAATATCAATGGCATGCTTCCCCTGGGAAAAATGGTGTGCATAACGGCTCCAGGTGACGGTGAATACGATTTTGTTAGCCGATTCTTCTGCCCAGGCGAAGCCGTAGCGGAAGACCCTGTTACAGGTTCGGCGCATAGCATGCTCATTCCTTACTGGGCTGAAAAACTGAATAAAACGCAGATGTTGGCGCACCAGGGATCAGAGCGTGGCGGGGATTTACGCTGCCAGCTAGTGGGCGATCGCGTTTACATCGGCGGACAGGCAACAACCTATCTGATAGGCAAAGTGCTGTTGCGCTAGACCTATTGAATGCTGCTCAAAATATAAGGTCTGCTGCCACCCTTAGCCGCCGTTCACCCAATCTCCAAAAGCAAAACGCCCGCTTAAGTTTCCTTAAGCGGGCGTCTTTAATATGGCTCCTCTGACTGGACTCGAACCAGTGACATACGGATTAACAGTCCGCCGTTCTACCGACTGAACTACAGAGGAATCGTGTGAACGGGGCGAATAATAGCGGGGTGGTGCGGCTTTGTCAAAGCACTAAACTGCGAAAAAAGTGCGTTTGCTGTCGGAATGAACATGTTGCGTTGTTTTTCGGCATTTATCCCCCCTGTCAGCACTGATTATCACTGTAAAACCCCTGGCGTGATGTTGCACCGGCCTTTGCACATTTACGGTGCGAAGGATCTCGCGGTTGATTTGCATGTGGCCAACATCGCCGAGAAGTTTTTTCGCACAATTGCCGCCAGAGCCCCCCACAGAGCCACCTGACGGCAGTGATTGCCCCGTGTTTTCCCTCTGATATGTAGGATGAATAAACAGAAAATATGTATTGGCCGTCACAATGGCTGGATTTTTGCTTGCTTAAATTCGGGTAATGCGACTGCGCTCTCGCGCAAATTATTTTCCCCGTCTACACATAAAGTGACTGCTCCACGCCTCTGGGCGTTTCGCTAAAACAGTGCTGAGGAATACAACAATGTCATCGAAATTGATTAAAAGTCCGCTCGCTGCTCTGCTTATCGGTTGTTTAGGTTCTGCTTTTTATGCTCAGGCCGATATCGTTATCGGCGTCGCCGGGCCGTTCTCCGGGCCGAATGCGACCTATGGCGATCAGTACTGGCGTGGTGCCTCGCAGGCGGCAGCGGATATCAACGCCGCCGGCGGGATTAAAGGGGAAAAAATTAAGCTGGTGCAGGGGGATGACGCCTGTGAACCCAAACAGGCGGTTTCGGTCGCCAACCGCCTGGTCGATCAGGACAAGGTCGCAGCGGTGGTGGGACACTTCTGCTCATCCTCCACCATGCCGGCCTCCGAGGTGTATGACGAAGCCGGTATTATCGCCATCACCCCTGGCTCTACCAACCCGCAAATCACCGAGCGCGGCATGACCAACATGTTCCGCATGTGCGGCCGTGACGATCAGCAAGGGGTGATCGCCACCAATTACATGCTGAATACCCTGAAGGCCAAGCGTATCGCGGTGATCCACGACAAGGATACCTACGGCCAGGGGCTGGCGGATGCCGCCAGGGCGGAAATGAACAAGCGCGGCGTGAAAGAGGTGCTGTATGAAGGGCTGTCGCGCGGTGAAAAAGACTTTAACGCGCTGGTGACCAAAATTGCCTCGGTCAAACCCGACGTGGTCTATTTCGGCGGCTGCCACCCAGAAGCCGGACCATTGGTGCGCCAGATGCGTGAGCAGGGCGTCACCGCCAAGTTCTTCTCCGGCGACTGTATCGTGACCGAAGAGCTGGTGACCGCTGCCGGCGGGCCGCAGTACACCAACGGCGTGCTGATGACCTTCGGTAACGACCCGCGTCAAATCCCGGAAGGCAAGGCGGTGATCGCCAAATTCCGCGCCAGCGGTTTCGAGCCGGAAGGTTACACCCTCTACTCCTACGCCTCTATTCAGGCGATCGCCGCGGCCTTTAACGCCACCGGCGGCAAAGACAGCGCCAAGGCCAGCGAATGGCTGAAATCTCATGATGTGGATACCGTGATGGGCAAAAAGGCCTGGGATAAGAAAGGTGACCTGAAGGTATCGGATTACGTGGTCTATCAGTGGGACGACAAGGGCAAATATCACCAACTCTAAACAATCCTCGGCGTCTTTCAAGCCGCAGCGTTGTTGGCTGCCTACGTTCACCCCAGTCACTTAGTGGACCTAAGCTCCTGGGGATTCACGTACTTGCCGCCTGGCTGCAGTTTGAAATCCATTGAGGATTAACCAGCAAGCGGATCCGCATGTGCTGCGGATCCGCGCCGATTCTTCCCTTGGGCCGCGCCTGCTGTTGCTTGCGGTCCCACCAGGCGAGACTGCTCATTATGGACGTTTTCTTTCTGCAACAATTGATCAACGGCCTGACGCTCGGCGCAGTTTATGGCCTGATCGCCATCGGCTACACCATGGTTTACGGCATTATCGGCATGATCAACTTCGCCCACGGCGAGGTGTATATGATCTCCGCCTACCTGTGCGCCATCGGGCTGGCGCTGCTGTCGTTCTTCGGCCTGCAGTCGTTCCCGCTGCTGATCCTCGGTACGCTGGTGTTTACCATCGTGATCACCGGCGTGTATGGCTGGGTGATCGAACGTATCGCCTACAAACCCTTGCGTAACTCTACCCGTTTAGCTCCCTTGATCTCCGCAATCGGCATGTCGCTGATCCTGCAAAACTACGCGCAAATCAGCCAGGGACCACGCCAGCAGGGGATCCCAACCCTGCTGGATGGAGTGTTCCGCCTCAACTTTGACGGCGGGGTGATTCAAATCACCTATACCAAGGTGTTTATCCTGTTCGCGTCGCTGCTGGGCATGGCGATCCTCACTTACATCATTCAACACACCCGGCTGGGGCGCATTTGTCGCGCCACTCAGCAAGACCGCAAAATGGCGTCAATTCTCGGCATCAACACCGATAGGGTCATTTCCCTGGTGTTCGTGATCGGCGCCGCCATGGCCGGCCTGGCGGGGGTGTTGATCACCATGAACTACGGCACCTTCGATTTCTACGTCGGCTTTATCATCGGCATCAAAGCCTTTACCGCCGCGGTATTGGGCGGGATAGGGTCGTTACCCGGCGCGATGCTGGGCGGCCTGCTGCTGGGCGTGGCGGAGGCGCAGTTCGCCGGCATGGTGAACTCGGATTACAAAGACGTGTTCTCCTTCGGTTTGCTGGTGGTGATCCTGATTTTCCGCCCTCAGGGCCTGCTCGGACGGCCAATGGTCGCTAAGGTTTGAGGGGAAAACTTATGTCGCACTCTGAGGTTCACCCAGGGCTGAACGTTAAGCGCAGCCTGCTGGACGCCGTATTGGCCGGGCTGATTGCCCTGATCGTGTTTGGGCCGATCGTCGGCATCGTTCTGAACGGTTACAGCTTTAACTTCGAGCCGCATCGTCTGGTGTGGATTATCGCGGTGGTGATGGCCGGGCGGCTGTTACTGAGCCTGTTTCTGCAAACTGCACCGGGCCGTAAATTACTGACGCGTTTTGACGGCGGTAACGACGGGGTGTATGTCCGGCCGATCGGCGCCAGGACCAGCCTGCGCTGGATTATTCCGTTAATGGCGGTCATCGCGCTGCTGTTTCCGTTTGTCGCCACCAAATACCTGCTGACGGTGGCGATACTGGGGCTGATTTACGTGCTGCTCGGGCTGGGCTTGAACATCGTTGTCGGGCTCGCCGGGCTGCTCGATCTGGGCTACGTGGCGTTCTACGCCATTGGCGCCTATGGGCTGGCGCTGGGCTACCAGTATCTCGGCCTCGGGTTCTGGGCGATGTTGCCATTGGGGGCGCTGATGGCGGCGCTGGCCGGCGCGCTGCTGGGGTTCCCGGTGTTGCGTATGCACGGCGACTATCTGGCGATCGTCACGCTGGGGTTTGGCGAGATCATCCGGCTGGTGCTGAACAACTGGATGTCGCTGACCGGCGGGCCGAACGGCGTCTCGGTCCCGGCGCCGACGATTTTTGGCCTGGAGTTTGGCCGACGCGCGAAGGACGGCGGCGTGCCGATTCATGAATTCCTTGGCATCACTTATAACCCTAACCTGAAATTTATCTTTATCTATGCGGTGCTGTTCCTGGTGGTGCTGCTGGTGCTGTACATCAAGCACCGGTTGACGCGCATGCCGATCGGTCGCGCCTGGGAAGCCTTGCGCGAGGATGAAATCGCCTGTCGTTCGCTCGGCTTAAACCACGTGTTGGTCAAGCTGTCGGCCTTTATGATGGGCGCGTCCACCGCCGGGCTGGCCGGGGTGTTTTTCGCCACTTATCAGGGGTTCGTCAACCCCACCTCGTTTACCTTCTTCGAATCGGCGTTGATCCTGGCGATCGTGGTGCTGGGCGGGATGGGATCGACCATCGGCGTGGTGCTGGCGGCGTTCGTACTCACGGTGGCACCGGAACTGTTGCGCAGCTTCGCCGAGTACCGCGTGCTGTTGTTTGGCGTGCTGATGGTGGCGATGATGATTTGGCGACCGCGTGGGCTGGTAAGGATCAGCCGAACCAGCTTTGCGCCGCGTAAGGGGGTGGCGCCATGAGCGACGCAATCTTGCAGGTTGAGCATCTGATGATGCATTTTGGCGGCATCAAGGCGCTCAACGACGTGAATCTGGCGGTCGAACGCGGCTCGATCACCGCGTTGATCGGCCCCAACGGCGCCGGCAAAACCACGGTGTTCAACTGCCTGACCGGCTTTTACCGCGCCACCGGCGGCGCCATCTTGCTTAACACCCACAAACGGCCAACCGACGTGATCCAGGTGCTGGGACAGAAGTTTCGCGCCGGCGACTGGGTAAACCCGAGGCGGTTGGGATCGCGCCTGTACTACAAAATGTTCGGCGGGACCCATCTGGTCAATCGCGCCGGGCTGGCACGCACCTTCCAGAACATCCGTTTGTTCCGCGAAATGTCGGTGGTGGAGAATCTGCTGGTGGCGCAGCACATGCTCAGCAACCGTAATCTGGTCGCCGGGGTGCTCAATACGCCGGGCTATCGCCGGGCGGAAAGCCAGGCGCTGGATCGCGCTTTTTACTGGCTGGAAGTGGTGGAGCTGGTGGACTGCGCCAACCGGCTGGCGGGGGAGATGTCCTACGGCCAGCAGCGGCGGCTGGAGATCGCCCGGGCGATGTGCACCACGCCGGAGATGATCTGCCTTGACGAACCCGCCGCCGGGCTGAACCCGGTGGAGACGGCGACCCTGAGCCGCATTATCCGTTTCCTGCGTCAGCACCACGGCATCACGGTGCTGCTGATCGAGCACGATATGGGCATGGTGATGGAAATTTCCGATCGGGTGATTGTGCTGGACCATGGCGATGTGATCGCCGAAGGCACGCCGAAAGAAATACAGCATAACGACACGGTGATCGCCGCTTACCTTGGCGCGGATGAAGAGGAGCTGGCGGGATGAGCAATGTGATGTTGGAATTTCGCAATGTGGACGTGTTTTACGGCCCGATCCAGGCGTTGCAGCAGGTCTCGTTACAGGTCAATGAAGGGGAAACGGTGGCGCTGATTGGCGCCAACGGCGCGGGCAAGTCCACGCTGCTGATGTCGATCTTTGGCCAACCGCGCATCAGCGGCGGGCAGATCCTATTTCGCGGAGAGGATATCAGCCAGCGTTCTACCCATTACGTTGCCAGCAGCGGTATCGCCCAGGCGCCGGAGGGGCGACGGATCTTTCCGGACATGAGCGTGGAGGAAAACCTGCTGATGGGCACCATCACTGTCGGCAATCGCTATGTGGATGAAGACCTGCAGCGCATGTTCGAGCTGTTTCCACGCCTGAAGGAGCGGCGCAACCAGCGGGCGATGACCATGTCCGGCGGCGAACAGCAGATGCTGGCGATTGCCCGAGCCTTGATGAGCCGCCCGAAGCTGCTGTTGTTGGATGAGCCGAGCCTGGGGCTGGCACCGATTATCGTCAAACAGATCTTCAGCATTCTGCGCGAATTGACCCGTGGCGGCATGACGCTGTTCCTGGTGGAGCAGAACGCCAACCATGCGCTCAAGCTGTCCGATCGCGGTTATGTGATGGTCAACGGGCAAATCCGGCTGACCGGCAGCGGCGCGGAGCTGTTAAGCAATCAGGAGGTGAGGAAGGCTTATCTGGGCGGCGCTTAAAACTGGCGCTGGATCACGCGCACGTTCAGCCGTACCAGAGCGATGATGCCACTGGACAAGATCCGCAGGCCGCGGGGCAAATCGCGGCGGCGGATATCCAGCAACAACACGGTGCGCACCTGGTCGCTGTCGTTCCACACTTCGTGTTCGAAGGTGTCGTCCCACAGCATAAATTCCCCCTCGTTCAGCCGGTACTCCCGCCCGTCGACTTTCAACACCGCAGCGGGTTCACCGTCGGCGCGTTTGGGCATCGACAACACCAGATAGCCGCGCAGAATGCCGCGGAATGGGCCACGGTGCGCGGGCACCTGTTTGCCGGGTGCCAGGAACGACAATGAGGCTGAAAGCACGTCCGGGGAAGAGGCGATCAATTGTGCAAGCTGCGGGCAACGGGCGAGGTTGCGCGCTATCGGCTGCCCATAGGCCTGCATGATAAACATCCGCCAGTCGCGAGCGTCGTTGGCGGAGATCGACGCCTGTTCGCTCATGATCTCGTGAAAACGTGGGATATTACGCAGATCTTGCGCTACGGTCAGCGCTTCCTCGCGTATCTGCTGCCAGTGAGCGGTAAAGCGTTGGGCGTCGGGAAACAGCCGGTTGCTGTCGAGGACCGGTGAACTGCTGATGCGGCGATCGTAAATACGGCGAAGAGCAAGCACAGACCAATCGTAGATAGCTGACATAGTGACCTCAATAGCAGTGAGCCGATTTCTCGCCGTCTTAGGGTTGTTTTAGATGTGATTGCCGGACGATCAATTCGCCGGTATACAGCCGTTGTCCGCCGGGTTCGAAGGCCTGCGTCAGGCAGTGAATGCCATCGGCTATCAGCTGCTGCATCGGCTGGCGGTAAGTGGTTAGCTGGTAGCTGGGGGAGGCCGCCAGCTCAATGTCGTCAAAGCCCACCACGGCAATCGGCGCACAGCCCGGCTTGGCGCGTATGGCATCGATAACGCCGACCGCCAGAATGTCGTTCTCGCAAAAAATGGCGTCTATCCGTTGCTCTGCCGGGGTGGCGGCCAGGTAGGTCGAAAAGGCCTCCATCCCGCAAAGACGCTGGTAGTGCGGAGCCTGCAGCACCAGGTTGACCTCACGCTGCTGTTGCGCCAGCGCGGCACGGAAACCGTCCAGGCGGCGCAACTGGGTAGATTCGCTGATTGGTCCCGCCAGATAGCCCATACGCGGGTAATCTTGCTGGAGCAGCAACTCGCCGATGTCGAACCCAGCCTGATAACCGTGGGTCGCCAGCACCTGGATATAGGGGCTTTCACTGTAGCGATACAGCACTACCAGCGGAATACGGTGAATGTCCTGCGCCAGGCTGATCAGCCGGTCATTGAGCAGCGTGCCGAGGAACAGCAGCCCGTCCACCTGCATTTGGTCCGCCAGCGTCAGCACCGACTCATAATCGTGTTCAGAGGTGATATTGAGCAGCAACGCCATATAACCGCGGCTTTGCAACTGCCGGGTCACTTCATCCAGCAGCGTAAAGATATGCGGGTTTTTCAGTTCGTCCGCCACCAGCCCGATGATGCGGGTACTCTTTTTCGACAGGCTGCGCGCCAGCAGGTTAGGGCGATAACCCAATTCACGCGCTGCGGTTTGAACCCGTTGCATGGTCTGCGGTGAGATCGACGCGCCGTCGGTAAAGGCACGCGATACCGTCCATTTAGACACGCCGGCGCGGGCGGCCACATCGCTGGCCGTCGCCTTGCGTGCTGCGGGCGCCGGGGTAGAGCCGGGTTTCTTCGCCATCATCTTTCGCTCGTGATGAAAAAACGGTATGGGTTCAACAGATTAGCACAGCGTAGTCGAATGCGGGAATTGCCGACGTTGGCGCGAGGATCCTGCGGGCCATCGGCACAACGCAGCGGATCTTTTTAGCGGTATTTTGTGATCCTGATCGGCAGATTTATTATGGCGCATTTGACTTATTTTTAACCCTCTCCAATAGTCCATCGCAAGTGGCATTTGTTGAGCGGTCAAGTTGCTACCTAATTTTGCACCCGGGTGCAGTTAAAGTTTGCACCCGGGTGCAATGCGGCGAAAACGATGAAATCCAAGATTTCGGGAGCAACTATGCTAAATGGCGAAAGAAAAACGGCGCGCCTTCTGCGCTGGGCTATGGTCGGCGGCGGGCGGTTGGGGCAGGTGGGATACAAGCATCGCTGCGGGGCGCTACGGGATAATACCGCTTTTGAGCTGGTGGCCGGCGCGTTTGATATCGTGCCGGATCGCGGCCGCGAGTTTGGCGTGAACCTGGGGGTAGCGGCCGAACGCTGCTATGAAGATTACCGTACGTTGTTTGTTCAAGAGGCGCTGCGTGAGGACGGCATCGAAGTGGTGTCGGTAGCGACGCCGAACGGTACGCATTACGAAATTACCCGTGCGGCGCTGCAGGCCGGGTTGCACGTCATCTGCGAGAAACCGCTGTTTTTCACCAGCCAGGAAGCCTATGAAATTAAAGCGCTGGCGGCGGAAAAAAACCTGATCGTCGGCGTGACTTACGGTTTCTCCGGCCACCCGCTGCTGCTGCAAATGCGCGCGATGATCGCCAACGGCCAGATTGGCGAAGTACGGATGGTGGATCTGCAATATACCCACGGTTTTAATGCCACGGACGAAGTGGATCGCCTCAGCGAAGCGCAGAAATGGCGCATTGACCCCAAGATCTCCGGCCCGAGCTTTGTGCTGGGGGATATTTCCACCCACACCTACTACCTCTCCCAATTGGTCATGCCGCAGATGCAGATCCGCGAGCTGCTCTGCGATCGGCAAAGTTTTATTCCCTCACGAGCACCGTTGGAAGACAACGCGCTGGTGATGATGCGCTATGAAAGCGGCGCGGTAGGGCGGATGTGGGCTTCATCGGTGAATGCTGGCGCGATGAGCAGCCAGCGTATTCGCATCGTGGGGTCGAAGGCCAGCCTGGAGTGGAGCGACATCAACCCCAGCGAGCTGCGCTACGAGGTGCAGGGGCAGCCAAACCAGACGCTGTATCGCGGCATGGCGTATCTGGACGATACCTGTAACGCCTGGGAACGGCTGGGGGCTTTGCATACCGAAGGCCTGACCGAATCCTGGGCCAACATCTACCTGAAATTTGCTCTGGCTATCGACGCCACTCGCCGCGGCGATCGGCAGGCGCTGGCGCAACTGGTGTATCCGGATATCGACGCCGGGATCGAGGGCGTGCGCTGGATTGAAAACTGCGTGCGTTCCGCCAACCAGGGCGCCCGTTGGGTGGCCTTTGAATAAACCTATTTACCCGGAGCAAAAGCATGAAACTTTCTTTTTGTACCGATAGCCTGGGCCACCTGCCGTTTGAAGCCATGCTGGATCGCCTGGGCGAACTGGGGGTGTTTGGCGTGGAAATGACCACCGGCGGCTGGTCTTCGGCACCGCATCTGGACACCGTGGCGCTGTTGCAGGACGCGGGCAAGCGGCGGCGGCTGATGGCGGCGCTGGAAAGCCGCGGCATGAAAATTGCGGCGCTGAACGTTTCCGGTAATCCGCTGGAGCCAGGCGTGCTGGGCGAAAAACACCGCCATGATACCGACAACACGCTGGCGCTGGCCGCCGGCCTGGGGGTGAAAAAAATCGTCATGATGAGCGGATTGCCCCCTGCGGCGCCCGGCGACAGCATCCCTAACTGGATCACCTATACCGTCAGTTGGCCGCCGACGCTGAAAAACTGCCTGGACTACCAGTGGAACGAGGTGGCGATCCCGTATTGGCAGAAGCTGGTGGATAAGGCGCAGGCGTTCGGCATAGAGAAGTTCGCGCTGGAAAATTTCAGCTCGATGCTGGTGTGGAACCCGGACACGCTGTTCAGGCTGCGCGACGCGGTGGGGCCGATGGTGGGCTTGAACCTCGATCCCAGCCATCTGATCTGGATGGGGGCCGATCCGATTGCCGTCGCACGGCGCCTGGGGGACGCGATCCACCACGTGCACGGCAAAGATGTGCGGCTGGAAAGGGGGATAGTGGCGGTCAACGGGCTGCTGGAAACCCGGCCGGTGGAACAGGTTGCACAACGTGCCTGGAACTATGTGGCCGTCGGGTGCGGGCAGGATTTGCAGTGGTGGAAGGAATTCTTCTCGGTGGTACGCATGATGGGTTACAACGACTGGGTCTCGCTGGAGATGGAAGATCTGACCATGTCGGTCGATGCCGGTATTAATACCTCGATTGAGGCGTTACAACGCTGCATCAGCCAATAACGCCTGTTTATTTCTGCCAAAGGCCTGCAGGTTTGCAGGCCTTTGCGCGGCAAAAGACTGTCGAAAAAAACAGGCCAATAAAAGTGTGATCTATATCGTATTTACCCCGCCAGTTGGTTAAAATATCGCTACTTCCCGCACCTGTCCGGATCCCGTTTAACATGGAACAAACCCAGGTATCTCGCTCAACCGCCTGGTTGCGCGTGGTCATCCTTGCCGTCTCGGCCTTTATCTTCAATACCACCGAATTTATTCCGGTGGGGTTGCTGAGCGACATCGCCAAAAGTTTCTCAATGCAAACCGAGCAAGTGGGTTTGATCATCACCATTTACGCCTGGATTGTCGCCTCCGCCTCTCTGGTGTGTATGCTGCTCACCAGCAAAATTGAACGGCGCAAGCTGCTGATCGGGGTGTTCATACTGTTTATCGCCAGCCATGTGCTGACCGCCGTGGCCTGGAACTTCACCACGCTGGTGATTTCCCGTGCCGGTGTGGCGCTGGCCCACGCGGTATTCTGGTCGATCACCGCCTCGCTGGCGATCCGGGTCGCCCCGGCGGGCAAAAAGGCGCAGGCGCTGAGCCTGCTGGCCGGCGGTACCGCGCTGGCCATGGTGCTCGGCCTGCCGCTGGGCCGCGTGATTGGTCAGATCCTCGGTTGGCGCATGACCTTTATCGGCATCGCGGTTTGCGCCACCCTGGCGCTGGTGCTGCTGTGGCGTCTGCTGCCGGTGCTGAAAAGCGAGCATTCCGGTTCACTGTCCAGCGTACCGATGCTGTTTAAGCGTCCGGCGCTGGTTAGCCTGTATATGCTGACCATCATCGTGGTGACGGCGAATTTCACCGCCTACAGCTATATCGAACCCTTTATTCAGACCGTGGCCGGGCTGTCGGAAAACTTCACCACCCTGATGCTGTTGCTGTTCGGCGCCGCCGGTATCATTGGCAGCCTGCTGTTTAGCCGCTTCAGCGAACGTTTTCCGTCGGGCTTTTTTATCGGCGCTATCGCGCTGTTGATGCTGAGCCTGCTGCTGCTGTTGCCGGCCTCCGGCAATGAAAATCACCTGACGTTGCTGTTTGCGGTGTGGGGCATGGCCATTATGGCGATTGGCCTGTCGATGCAGGCCAAGGTGTTAAACCTGGCGCCGGACGCCACCGACGTGGCGATGTCGATCTACTCCGGGCTGTACAACTTTGGTATCGGCGGCGGCGCGCTGCTGGGTAACCAGGTCAGCCGGCATCTGGGCATGGGCAACATCGGTTTTGTCGCTGCACCGCTGGCGCTGATCGCCCTCGGCTGGTGTGTGCTGAACTTTTACCGCGGCGAACGCCTGCAACACCACCACATCCGCTAAGCCCCACCGCACGACAGCGGGCCATCAGTTCGCTGTCGTGCATTGCTACTCCGGTTGAATTTTCTCTCAGCAAAACAGATTGCTGCAGTTTTTTATGCTTAAAATTTTTTCATAGTCTGCTAATTAAATATTTAACTCCGACGCCGAGCCGATAGCATAGAAAACTATCGATTATGTTATGGCGAGGTTAATGGTGAGTGATTCTTTGGTTGCGGGAAGCGTGGGGGCGGCCCAGTCGCCGATCCATGAACGGGATCTGTCGGCAAGAATAGATGCATTGCCCACCTCCGCCGGGCTGTGGCGGTTTATTGCTTTGCTGGCGTTAGGCGGCTTTTTTGAACTCTACGACCTGTTCCAGACCGGATACATCAGCACCGGCTTAATCGCCGAAGGCATCTTCCATACCGGAGCGCAGGGCGTGTTCGGTGTCTCCGACCAGGCGGCATTCGCCTCCGCCACCTTCCTTGGCCTGTTTATCGGCGCCAGCCTGCTCAGCCCCTATGCCGACCGCTTTGGCCGCCGCAGCACCTTTATGTTTGCCCTGGCCTGGTATGGCATCTTTTCGCTGTGTCTGGCTTTTCAGCATCAGGCCGAATGGGTGATCTTCCTGCGCTTTTTGGTCGGCGTCGGCTTGGGTATTGAGCTGGTGACGATCGATACTTATCTGACCGAATGGGTGCCCGCACATCTGCGCACCCGGGCGTTTGCCTTTTCTTTCTTCATTCAGTTTCTCTCGGTGCCGACGGTGGCGTTAATGTCGTGGTGGCTGGTGCCGCAAACCATCCTGGGCCTGAGCGGCTGGCGTTACGTGGTGATCGCCGGTGCGGTGGCTTCGCTGGTGATCTGGCTGGTGCGTAAAGGCCTGCCGGAATCGCCGCGCTGGCTGGCACAGCAGCGGCGCTACCCGGAGGTCCGGCAGGTGATGCAGGCGATGGAACGGCGCTGCGGCGTCACCCATACGGCGGATTTCCCCGCGCATGACGCGCAAGCACACAGCGAAATGCCGGCGCAGGGGAGCTTTAAGGATATTTGGTCGCCGCGTTACCGCAGTCGTACCCTGATGCTGGTGGTGATGAATTTCTTCCAGGCCATCGGATTCTTTGGCTTTGGCAACTGGCTGCCCGCTTTGCTGGCCGGAAAGGGAGCCTCCATCACCCACAGCTTGCTGTATGCCTTCTTTATTACTCTGGCTTACCCGTTGGGATCGCTGCTGTGCAGCCGCTATGCCGACAAGATGGAAAACAAGTGGCAGATTGTACTTTCCTGCCTGGTGACGGTGATCTTCGGCTCGCTGTTTGCCCTGCAAAACAACCCCGTCTGGCTGATCCTTTGCGGTTTCTTCATCACCTGGTCCAATGCCTGGCTGACCTATAGCTACCATTCTTATCAATCGGAAGTGTTCCCGACTTATATACGCGCCCGCGCTGTCGGCTTCTGCTATTCGTTCAGCCGACTGTCGACGGTATTCAGCAGCCTGATCATCGGCATCATCCTGCAATACGGCGGCTCGGTGGGGGTTATCGCGTTTATCGTGGCCAGCATGCTGATTGTGATGGTGGTGATCGGCGTGTTTGGCCCGAAAACGCGCGGTATCGATCTGGAAAATATTTGAGTACTACTCGCGCGAGATCCTGTGAAATAAAAAGCCCGCTTAAGCTGACCTAAGCGGGCTTTCAGGCTACTGACAAAGCCTTCACTGGTGTTTGGCGTAGGGGCGCTGCATGCTGCGCCCGTTACATCTCTTAGGCGAGATCAAAACGATCGAGGTTCATCACCTTAGTCCAGGCGGCGACAAAGTCGCGTACGAAGCTGCCCTGGGCGTCTGAGCTGGCGTAGACTTCCGACAAAGCCCGCAGCTGAGAGTGCGAACCGAAGATCAGATCGGCACGCGTCGCCGTCCATTTGAGCGCACCCGTTTGGTTGTCGCGCCCTTCAAACACGCCGTCTTCGTTGGCCGCTTTCCAGGTGGTACCCATATCCAGCAAATTGACGAAGAAGTCGTTGGTCAGCGCCTGTGGGCGTTGGGTCAACACGCCGTGCTGGCTTTGACCGACGTTGGCGTTCAGCACCCGTAACCCGCCCACCAATACCGTCATTTCCGGTGCGGTCAGCGTCAACAGCTGCGCTTTATCGACCAACAGCGCCTCGGCTGGCACGCTGAATTGCTGCTTCAGGTAGTTGCGGAAGCCATCGGCCACCGGTTCCATCGCTTCGAAGGATTCGACGTCGGTCTGCTCCTGCGTTGCGTCCATGCGGCCCGGCGTGAAGGGAACGCTCACCGGGTGCCCGGCGCTGATCGCCGCTTTTTCGATGCCGGCCGCACCGGCCAGCACGATCACATCCGCCAGCGAGACGCGTTTGTTACCTGACTGCGCCTGGTTAAAGGCCTGCTGAATACCTTCCAACGTGGCCAGGGTTTGTGCCAGCTGAGCAGGCTCGTTCACCGCCCAATCCTTTTGTGGCGCCAGACGAATACGCGCCCCGTTGGCGCCGCCGCGTTTGTCGGAACCGCGGAAGCTGGAGGCGGATGCCCAGGCGGTGGAAACCAGCACCGATACCGGCAGGCCCGAGGCCAGGATCCGGGTTTTAAGATCGGCAATATCCTGATCGTTAATCAACTCATGATCGACCGCCGGGATCGGATCCTGCCAAATCAGCTCTTCGGCCGGCACTTCCGGGCCGAGATAGCGAGCGCGCGGCCCCATATCGCGGTGGGTCAGTTTGTACCAGGCGCGAGCGAAGGCATCGGCAAGCTGATCGGGATGTTCATAGAAACGACGTGAGATCTTTTCATAGGCCGGATCGAAACGCAGCGACAGGTCAGTCGTCAGCATGGTCGGGCGCTGCTTTTTGTTGGGATCGAAGGCATCAGGAATGGTTTCGCCGACGTCTTTGGCCACCCACTGGTGTGCACCGGCCGGGCTTTGCGTCAATTCCCACTCGTATTCGAACAGGTGCCGGAAGAAGTCGTGGTTCCACTGGGTTGGGGTGGTGGTCCAGGTGACTTCCAAACCGCTGGTGATGGCGTCTTTACCCTTGCCGGTACCGAAGCTGCTATGCCAGCCGAGACCCTGCAGTTCAAGGCCTGCGCTTTCCGGATCGTCACCGACGTGCGACGCCGGGCCCGCGCCGTGGGTCTTGCCGAAGGTGTGGCCGCCGGCAATCAGCGCCACGGTTTCTTCGTCGTTCATCGCCATGCGGGCGAAGGTTTCGCGGATGTCGCGCGCCGCAGCGACCGGATCGGGGTTGCCGTCCGGGCCTTCCGGGTTGACGTAGATCAGGCCCATTTGCACTGCGGCCAATGGGTCTTCAAGGTCGCGATCGCCCGAGTAGCGGCTGTTCTGACCGCCGCTCAGTTCCAGCCAGATTTTTTCCGAGCCCCAGTAAACATCATCCGGTTCCCAGGTGTCGGCGCGACCGCCCGCGTAGCCAAAGGTTTTAAAGCCCATGGATTCAAGCGCCACGTTGCCGGTCAGGATAATCAGGTCGGCCCAGGAAATGTTACGGCCGTATTTTTGCTTAATCGGCCACAGCAGGCGACGGGCCTTATCGAGGCTGACGTTGTCGGGCCAACTGTTGAGCGGTGCAAAACGCTGCTGGCCTTCACCCGCACCGCCGCGACCGTCGCCGATGCGGTAGGTCCCGGCGCTGTGCCAGGCCATGCGGATGAACAGGCCGCCATAGTGGCCAAAGTCTGCCGGCCACCACTCCTGCGAGTCGGTCATCAGGGCGTGCAGGTCTTGTTTCACCGCCGCCAGATCAAGGCTGTTGAAGGCTTTGGCGTAGTCGAAGTCCGGGTCCATCGGGTTGGAGAGGGGGGAGTGTTGGTGCAGCGGCTTAAGGCTAAGTTGGTTGGGCCACCAGTCTTGATTCGAAGGGCCGCGGCGCGGTGCATTCAGTTTACCGCCGCCCGAAAAGGGGCATTTGCTTTCAGTTGTCATGTTGCGCTCTCTGCTTCGTAGGTTGCTCGCCAGGCCCGAAATATCTGATGCCTGAGGGAGCCGTTAGCTTGCTATCGCGGGCGAAAGCCCACATCGGGTGTTGCGCTAAGGGTTTATCTAATCAACTGATTTACAAAAATAAAAAATGAGCTCTCTTCGTCAGGCTCGCAGCGGGGAGCCTACCGACACTCAGCATTAAGCGTAGTCAGTAGATGCAGATAGATAAAATAGGAATAGTTGAATGTTGTGATAGTTTTTAGCTATTGAGTTTTGTTTTATTGATAGGGGGGCGGGGCGTTGCGTTAATAAAGGGGATTTCTTGATTAATGCTTCTTTGGTGGGAGGTTATAAAATGGTATCTCTGAGAGGAAATAACCTGTCCAATATTAACCTAATAATAAGCTAATTAATTGTTGGTGTGCTGATAGAGGAATTTCTAGCCAAACTATGGCGATGAGGTTGTGGTTGGAAAGATGATAGGTCTGTTTTGTGCCAGAAGTTGACCAGATGAGCATCGAATTCAGCTTAAGTTTTGATTTGTTTTTATGTACTAAATGTGATTTTATATGAAAATTAATTGCATATAAATTCATTTATGAGGGGTTTTATGTCGGTAGATTCACCAGTGAAGGCTCAGTTCGAAGCGTATAATGCCCGTGATATTGAAGCGTTCATCTCTTGCTTTTCAGAGGACTTCAAAGGTTATCGGATGCCAGCTGAGAGTCCCTCTACAATAGGGAAAGAATCCTTACGTGAATTCTATGTGAATAATCGCTTTAATAATCCGAAACTTAAAGCAGAACTTATTTCCAGAATAGTAATGGGCAATAAAGTTTTCGATCACGAATTGATACATGGTTTGTCTGATCAGCCTTTGGAGAGTGTTGCTGTTTTTGAAATTAAAAACGGCCTCATTTCAACCGCATGGTTCTATTTCCCATAAATAAATATTAATTAATGAGCTCACAACCGTCCATTTACACATTGTATGAGAATCGCTATTGAAGGTCCGCTCTTCGCCCCAAGCCGCCAACCAAAATCCCAAAACCCCAAAACCCCAAAAGCAAAAAGCCCGCTCAGGTTTCCCTGAGCGGGCTTCTCTAATATGGCTCCTCTGACTGGACTCGAACCAGTGACATACGGATTAACAGTCCGCCGTTCTACCGACTGAACTACAGAGGAATCGTGTGAACGGCCGGAATCATAACGGGGTGTTGGCAGCATGTCAAAGGCGGATTACGCATTCTGTGACTGTTTGCTTACAGAATGCGCAACCCGTTGAGGTTTTGGCAGATTTAGCCCAGTTCCGCGCGTTTTAACCGCAGCTGATAGTGGTAATGGCTGCGGCTGAGCAGGTAGTCCGCATTGACGCTCGGGCTCCAGGAATCGTCGCCGCCGACCCCCATATGGAAGCCGTCCAGGTTGAGCCAGGTACCGGCTTCCGGCTGCAACAGGTGTTGGTGGCTACAGCCCATCAGCTGACGCAGGCCGTAGCGGCTGAGTGAAAAGTGGAACTGCCCGTCGACGTGCCAGTCGCCGTACTGCAACTGGCGGGTGTCGCAGCGCAGGCCGTTTTCGCCGGGGAAGATGTACGGCGTGTGCAGTTCTTCCAGCGGTCGTTGCCAGCGCCCGAATTGCGCGGCAAGGCGACGGTCCGGATAGTTTTCATGCGGCCCCAGGCCCAGCCATTGTGCCTGCGGATGGGTGTCCGCCAGTTGGCAGGTCAGGCCGATACGCGCCGGTGGCGGCAAGCTGGCGGCGATTGCGACGTCAACGCTGACGCTGACCGCGCCCTCGCTGTCGAACAACCACTGTTTGCGGCTGCATAACAGCGTTTCCCCATCTACCCCGAACCGGTGCTCGCTCACCACCCTTACGCCGTCGCTCAGCAGATCGGCCTGAAGCTGTACGCAGTGCTCTTCCAGCCGGTACATGCCGGCCTGCTTCCAGCGTTCGACCCAGGCATTGGGATCGATACGTTCCACTTCGCTGATGCCGATGTCATTATCCAACGGCGCACGGATAAAGTTATCTTGCAGCGGCGTCAGCAGCAGCGCTTCGCCATCTTGCCACCACTGGCTCAGGAGGCCATTTTCGCGGGTAAACTGCCAGCGTTGATTGCCATGGCTAATCTCAATCGTCCGGTCATTCTGGCTCAGCTGTGGGGCAAGGCCTTTCGGCGCTGGCTGCGCCAAATGCAGCGTGCGCGGTACCGGCCATTGATCCCAGGCGCAGCGATGGTTGGCTTCGGACCAGTCGGTGGCCTGGGGCTGTACCACCGCCACATTCAGCCACAGCTCGCCGGGCTGATGAAGTATCGGCAAGCGGTCTAGCAGGTGGAAGCTGGCGCTGCCCTGCGGCGGTAGCGCGAGGTCAAAGCTGCCGCTGGCGCGTTCTACGCCGTCCAGCTCCAGCCGCCAGTCCAGCCGTTCGTTATCGCTATGGCGGAACAGATACTCGCTGCTGACGGTCAACGTCAGCGTTGTGGCATCGAAGGCAAACTGGAAAAATTGCTGGGCGCGTTGCGCCTCGAACAGCGCCGGATGTGGCGTGCGATCGGGGAACACCAGACCGTTAAGGCAGAATTGCCGATCGTTAGGCGTGTCGCCGAAGTCGCCGCCGTAGGCCCAGTACTCATCTCCGTTGTCATCGCGGTGGGTGAGTGCCTGATCGACCCAGTCCCAGACGAAGCCACCTTGCAGGCGCGGATACTGGCGGAAGGCCTGCCAATAACGGTCAAAACCGCCGAAGCTGTTGCCCATCGCGTGAGCGTATTCGCACAGGATCAGCGGCCGCTGTTCATCCGGCAGGCCGATCCACTTCTTGATCGACCACTTGGGCACGGCAGGGAACGGCTGATCCTGATCCACCCGGGCGTACATCGGGCAGATAATGTCGGTCGCGGCGCTATTGGCGCCGCCGCCTTCATACTGCACCGGGCGAGTAGGGTCCTGGCTTTTCACCCAGCGATAAAGCGCGTCGTGATTGCAGCCGTGGCCGGATTCGTTGCCCAGCGACCAGATAATAATGCAGGGGTGGTTGCGATCCCGCTGCACCATGCGCGTCACGCGCTCGCTCATCGCCGGTAGCCACAGCGGATCGTCGGAAAGCCGGTTCATCGGCTGCATGCCGTGGGTTTCAATATTGGCTTCGTCGACCACGTACAGCCCATAGCGGTCGCATAGCCGGTACCACAGCGGGTGATTCGGGTAGTGCGAGCAGCGCACCGCATTGAAGTTGTGCTGTTTCATCAACAGAATGTCGTGGCGCATCGTGGCTTCATCCATCACCTGGCCGTGCTGCGGATGATGTTCATGCCGGTTGGTGCCGCGGATCAGCAGCGGCTGGCCGTTCAGCTTCAGCAACCCGTTGCTGATGTCGACCTGACGGAAGCCAACGTCATAGGCTTCCACCTCAATAATTTCCCCGTCTGGCGCCAACAGTGCCAGCGTGGCCCGGTACAGCGTTGGGGTTTCAGCGCTCCAAAGCGCAGGCTGTTCCACCGGCAGACGCAGCGTTGTGCGGTCATCATAGGCGCCGCGCTCGTCGATAATCTCGCTGCCGAGCGCCTGGATTTTTTCGCCAATCAGCTGGCCATCGCGCCACAGCTGCAGTTGCACCCGGTGCTGTGTCGGTCGATTGACGTGCGCTTCCACCACCAGTTCACCACGGCGGAAGCCGTCGTAAAGCGGGGTTGTGATGCGAATATCGCTCAGGTGGATGGCGGGTTTATGCAGCAGGCTGACGTCGCGGAAAATCCCGCTCATGCGCCACATATCCTGATCTTCCAGATAGCTGCCATCGCACCAGCGCAGCACCATTACCGCCAGTCGGTTCTCACCAGCCTGCAGCCAGGGAGTGAGGTCAAATTCGGCGGGCAGGCGGCTGTCTTGCGAATAGCCGACCCAATGGCCGTTGCACCACAGGTAAAACGCCGAGTTGACGCCGTCAAAGATAATGCGCGTCTGCCCCTCGGCCAGCCAGGCGGGATCGACGGTAAACTGGCGGGAATAGCAACCGGTCGGGTTTTCTTCCGGGACCAGCGGCGGGTTAACCGGGATCGGGTAGCGGACGTTGGTGTAGATCGGCGCGTCATAACCGGCAAGTTGCCAGTTGGACGGCACCGCCAGCCGGTCGGCATCGGGCAAGTCCTGCCGCAGCCAGGCTTCGGGCACCGCCTGCGGGCTGCGGTAATAGCTGAACTGCCAGTCGCCGTTTAACGTTTTCTGGCTGCTGCTGGGGCTGTCGTCACGCGCCGTGTTCAGATCGCGCCAGCTCGCAAAAGGCGGATGCGCAGCCAGCCGCTGATAATGGGTGCAGGCCGGATTTTGCCAGTCCCGGCGGGCAATAAGGTCTTTCAGGGAAGGAGAGGGCAGAGCACTCATCGGCGGTCGTCCTGTCGGCAGAGTAGAGGGGCATCATGCCGAATAAGATGCTGAGGAGAACCCAAAAAGTAAAGCGGTTACATTCAAGCTTGCAGGGGCGATCAAATAACCGCTTATTCTGGCTGAGCAGGCCGGTAAATCCGCTGCGGACGGCCTACCTTGCCGTAAATGATTTCGGCGCGCAGCTGCTGGGCGGCGGTACAAAACTCCAGATAACGGCGTGCCGTGGTGCGGCTTAACCCCATCTGTTGCGCAACGCTTTCAGCGGTGTGGCTGACCGAGGGCTGTTCGAACAGGCCGCGTATTTTAACCAGCGTCAGCTCATCGATGCCTGCCGGCAATGTCGCCATAGGCTCGCCGCGGGCGTAGGTATTGAACATCTGATCAATGCGGCGCTGGTTAAGGTGTGCCTTATCCTTCAGCGCCTGGTGCCGCTGGCTGAAGCGCAATAGCGTGTGGGCCAGCCGATCATAGGCCAGCGGTTTGATCAGGTAATCGAACACCCCGTAGCGCAGGGCTTCGGCCACGGTGTCCATGTCGCTGGCGGCGGTGATAAAGACGATACCGCCGGCATAACCGCTCAGCGTCAGTTCGCGCAGCAGCTCAATGCCCTGGCCGTCGGGCAGGAAGTTATCCAGCAGGATCAGATCCGGCTTGAAGCGCTCGACCATGGTACGGGCCTGCGCCAGGGTACCCGCCAACCAGATTTGTCGGCAGCCGCCGTTTTGCCGGATAAATTCCGCGTGCATTTCTGCCAGCGGCGTTTCGTCTTCGACGATCAGTATATTCAGCCATTCCATAGTGAATCCCGTCTCCCCGTCGTCTTGCAGATTGCGATCAATATGCTACGAAAATGTAAGTTAATTGCCGCGTAAAATAAAGATTATCTCAATAATAAACACCATAAAAATAATTAAGTAAATAAAGAACATTAAATAACTTATTAACCGAAAGGGGTTTGTGAAATAGGTCAATAATTCGCTATTTTTTTCTGTTTACCATTGTTTCATTAAGTGTCCTTGGTGGATTTATCTCCATGGTTTTTAAGGTTTTAATTTCGGTGATAAATGTTAATCGACACTCTTTTTTGTATTTATTTTGTTATTTAATAGTTAACCCAGAGAGCGTGTTATGTTGGGCGACACCCTATTTAATCGAGTCAAAAGGTCCGATCATAAAAGTATCGCGCAGATTAATGCTTTCCTGCGCAGTAACGATCTGAATATTGACACCACGGTTGAAATATTTATTACCGTGACGCAAAACGATAAGTTGGTCGCCTGCGGCGGCATTGCCGACAATATTATCAAATGCGTCGCCATCAGCCCGCAAATGCGCGGCGAAGGTTTGGGGCTGACGTTGGCAACGGAGCTGGTGAATCTGGCTTATGAACGCCATCACACCCAGCTGTTTATCTACACCAAAATCCAAAATGAGCCGCTGTTCCAGCAATGCGGTTTCTACCCCATCGCCCGGGTGCCGGGCATCGTGGTGCTAATGGAAAACAGCCCGTGCCGGCTGAAACGCTATGCCGCTCAGTTAGCGGGCCAGCGCCGGCCAGGCACCACCATCGGCAGTATCGTGATGAACGCCAACCCCTTTACCCGCGGCCACCAATACCTGGTGCGCCAGGCCGCTGCGCAATGCGACTGGCTGCACCTGTTTTTGGTCAAGGAAAATACTTCGCGCTTCAGCTATGAAGATCGGCGGCGGCTGGTGCTGGCGGGCACCGCAGACATTCCTAACCTGACGGTGCACGAAGGGTCGCAATACGTCATTTCACGCGCCACCTTCCCCTGTTACTTCATTAAAGATCAAGGTATTGCCGACGACTGCTACACCGAAATCGATCTGAAGATCTTCCGTCAGTATCTGGCGCCCGCGTTGGGCATTACCCACCGCTTCGTCGGCAACGAGCCTTTCTGCGCGGTCACCGCCAAGTACAACCGCGATATGCGTTATTGGCTGGAAACCCCGGCGCTGCCCAGCCCGCCGATCGCGCTGGTGGAAATCGAGCGTTTGCAATATCAGGGCACGGCGATCTCCGCCTCCTGGGTGCGCAAGCTGCTGGCCGCCGGGGACTTCCACGCCGCCGCGCCGCTGGTGCCGCCGGACACCCTGTATTACCTGCAAGATTTGCAAACGCAGCGCCGGGCCAAGCCGGCGGCACACCCCTTTGAATCCGCACAATCAGGTGAAAGATGAAAATTATCCGAGAAGCAATGGCCGGCACGCTGGAATCCAGCGATGTCATGGTGCGCATCGCCCCCGCCGAGGGGCCGGAACACGATCTGCTGATCGCCAGCAGCGTAGAGAAACAGTTCGGCGAAGCCATCCGCCAAACGTTGCTGGAGGTGCTGCAACGTTATCAGGTGGAGCCGGTGCAGGTGATAGTCGACGACAAAGGCGCGCTCGACTGCGTGCTGCGGGCCCGGCTGGAAACCGCGCTGATGCGCGCCAGCGACAACGGCCTACTGCCATGGGGGGCGCATCATGAAAACGCTGAATAAACACCGTCTGCGCCGCAGCATGCTGTTCGTGCCCGGTGCCAATGCGGCCATGGTGAGCAACGCCTTTATCTATCAGGCCGATGCGCTGATGTTCGATCTGGAAGACTCGGTGATCCTGCGCGAAAAAGACGCCGCGCGGCGGCTGGTGTATCACGCGTTGCAACACCCGCTGTATCAGGAAGTGGAAACCATTGTGCGCGTCAACGCGCTGGATTCTGCCTACGGGCTGGCGGATCTGCAGGCGGTAGTGCGCGGCGGGGCGGACATCGTGCGCCTGCCGAAAACCGACAGCGCGCAGGACGTGGTGGATATGGATCGCGAAATTGCCGCCATCGAAGCCGACTGCGGGCGCCCGGTGGGCAGCACCGGCCTGCTGGCGGCGATTGAGTCGGCGGCGGGGATCACCCAGGCGGTCGCCATCGCCCATGCCTCACCGCGATTGATCGGCATCGCGCTCGGCGCGGAAGACTACGTGCGCAATCTGCGTACCGAACGTTCGCCGGAGGGTATTGAGCTGCTGTTTGCGCGTTGCTCAATATTACAGGCGGCGCGGGCCGCGGGCATTCAGGCGTTCGACACCGTGTATTCCGATGCCAATAACGAAACCGGCTTCCTGCAGGAAGCGGCGCTGATCAAACAGCTCGGTTTCGACGGTAAATCCCTGATTAACCCACGGCAAATTGAACTGCTGCACAACCTGTATGCGCCAACCGCCAAGGAAGTGGCTCACGCCCAGCGGGTGGTGGATGCCGCGGCGGCGGCGGAGCAGGAAGGGCGCGGGGTAGTGTCGCTCAACGGCAAGATGGTCGACAGCCCGGTGATTGAACGCGCGCGGCTGGTATTGCAACGCGCAGCGCTTTCCGGCATCCGCGAAGCGTCGGTTCAGCACGGAGAGGAAGCATAATGAAACGCCAACAACGACTGATGACCCTGAGCAACCTGGCGGACCTGCGCTGCTATCAGGATGCCTCCAAGGCCAACCTGCAGGCGCGCAAGCCGCGCGATATCAAACGCTGCGACACGCTGGAACAGGCGGTACGCCGCAGCGGTTTGCAGGACGGAATGACCATCTCTTTCCACCATGCATTTCGCGGCGGCGATCTGGCGCTGAATCAGGTGATGGAAACGCTGGCGGCGATGGGGTTCCGCAACCTGACGCTGGCCTCCAGCTCGCTGAGCGAATGCCATGCGCCGCTGGTCGGCCATATCCGCAACGGGGTGGTGAGCCGCATTTACACCTCCGGCCTGCGTGGCCCGCTGGCGGATGCCATCTCACGCGGCCTGCTGGCCGAACCGGTACAAATTCACTCCCACGGTGGCCGCGTCAACCTGATCGAGTCCGGTGAACTGGCGATAGACGTCGCTTTCCTTGGGGTTCCGGCCTGCGACGAATTTGGCAATGCTAACGGCTACAGCGGCGAAGCCTGCTGCGGTTCGTTGGGCTACGCCAAAGTGGATGCCGATACCGCAGGCACCGTGGTGTTGCTGACCGAAGCGATCCTGCCTTATCCGCATCATCCGGCCAGCCTGGCGCAGGATCGGGTCGATCTGATCGTTCAACTCGAGCGAGTGGGGGACGCCGACAAGATCGGTGCCGATGCCACCCGCATGACCTCTAACCCGCGTGAATTACTGATTGCCCGCCGCGCTGCCGAAGTGATTGCCGGTTCCGGCTTCTTTACCGAAGGATTCTCGCTGCAAACCGGCACCGGCGGGGCTTCGTTGGCGGTGACGCGTTTTCTGGAAGACAAAATGCGCGCGCGTGGCGTTCGCGCCGGTTTCGCCCTCGGCGGCATTACCTCAACCATGGTGGATCTGCATGAAAAAGGGCTGATTGCTCGCCTGCTGGACGTGCAGAGTTTTGACCGCGCGGCGGCGATGTCGTTGGCGCGCAATCCCAATCACATTGAAATCAGCGCCAATCAGTATGCCAACTTCAGTTCGAAGGGCGCTTCGGTCGACCGGCTTGACGTGGTGGTGCTAAGCGCGCTGGAGATCGATACCGGCTTCAACGTCAACGTGCTGACCGGTTCCGACGGCGTGCTGCGCGGGGCTTCTGGCGGTCACTGCGACACCGCCGCGGCGGCACGGTTGGCGATCATCGTCGCACCGCTGGTGCGCGGGCGCATTCCAACGCTGGTCGAGCAGGTGACCACCTGCGTCACGCCGGGCTCCAGCATCGACATTTTGGTTACCGATCACGGTATTGCCGTTAACCCGGCGCGGCCGGAGTTGGCGCAGCGGCTGCAAGAGGCCGGGCTGCCGGTGGTTGGCATCGACTGGCTACGCCAGCGTGCGCTGTTGCTGACCGGCGAACCGCAGCCGATCGCCTTCACCGACAAAGTGGTGGCGGTCGTGCGTTATCGCGACGGTTCGGTGATCGACGTGGTGCATCAGGTGGCGGAGTAACGTGATGACCTGCGTCCCTCCTGAACTGGCCGCCAACCGCGCCGTCAGCCTGCCGGAACTGCTGACCAGCCGCGAGTGCCGCCAGGCACGGCAGCAGGCGTGGCAGGCTCAGCATGCTTCCACGTTGCTGGTGCTGACGCTGGTGGTGCCCGGTGCGGTAAAAGACAGTGCCCTGACCCGCAACATCTTCAACCTCGGCTGGCAGGCGCTGCAGCAAATGGGGCGTGAGCAAAACTGGCACTGCCTGCAGGCGGAAGCGCTGGCGCTTTCCACCGGTTGTGAAGGGTTTATGGCGCTGCAGGCCGATGCCCAACGGGTGAAGGACTGCGCCATGCAGTTGGAGGTTCAGCAGCCGATAGGTCGGCTGTGGGATATCGACGTGCTGGATCCCGAGGGCCGTATTTTATCGCGCCGCGATCTGGGGCTGGCGGAGCGCCGCTGCCTGCTGTGCAGCCAGCCGGCCAAAATCTGCGCCCGTCAGCGGCGACACAGCAGCGAACAGCTGCTGCAGGAAATGGAAAGGATGCTCAATGATGCGCTCTCAACCCGTTGAACTCGCCCGGTGTAGCCCACCGGCGCCGGTCAGTGGCTTTGCCCATGCCGCCTACCGCGCCCTGTTGGTCGAGGTGAACCTGACGCCCAAACCGGGGCTGGTGGATCGCCACAACAACGGTGCCCACCGGGACATGAACATCGGCCATTTTTACCGCAGCGCCCGCGCTATCGGCATCTGGCTGCCGCGCTTTGTCCGTCAGGGGCAGGAAGACGCCCGTTGCCCGGCTGCCGAGCAGTTGGTCAGGCTGCGTCCGCTGGGGCTGGCCTGCGAAAACCACATGTTTCAGGCCACCGGTGGCGTCAACACCCATAAAGGCAGCGTATTTTCCCTCGGCCTGCTGTGCACCGCTTTCGGTCGCCTGTCCCAGAGGCCGCAGTCTATTGACGCCGCCACGCTGTGCGCCGAAGTGGCGTCGATGTGTCGTGGACTGGTGGCGCGCGAGCTGCAACAGCGCAATGCGTTGCAGACCGCCGGCCAAAGGCTGTTTGCCCAACACGGCCTGAGCGGCGCGCGCGGCGAGGCAGAGTCCGGCTTCGAGCGGGTGATTAACGGTGCGCTGCCGCTGTACCTGCAACGGCTGAACGCCGGGTGCGATGAGCAAACGGCGCTGATGGACAGCCTGCTGTGGCTAATGGCCAACAACGATGACACCAATGTCGCCTCACGCGGCGGTCTCGAAGGCCTGCGTTGGTTGCAGCGGCGTGCCGGCGAACTGCTGGCGCAGGGGGGAGCCCAGGGTCAGCAGGGCATAGCACGCCTGCGGCAGTTCGACGCCGAGTGCATTCACCGCAATCTCAGCCCAGGCGGCAGTGCCGATCTGTTGATCGTCACCTGGCTGCTGGCGCAATTACCCAATTCCACTAAGCCCGCTGCCTTTCAAGCCACAACTTGGAATCCCTAGGGCATAGCTAAAAAAATAACCCGTCTTCAGGAGAAACTTATGTCCGAAACCAAGGAAAAAATCTGGAAAGCGCTGGCGCCGCTGTTGGTGCTGGCGATCCTGCTCTGGATACCCACGCCCGACGGCATGCCGCCGCAGGCCTGGCGCTACTTCGCCATTTTTGTGGCGATGATTGTCGGCATGATCCTGGAGCCGATCCCGGCGACGGCGATCAGCTTTATCGCCGTGACCCTCAGCGTGCTGAGCGCCAACTGGGTGCTGTTCGGGGCGCAGGAATTAGCGGAGCCGGGCTTCAAGGCCGGTAAAGAGGCGCTGAAATGGGGGCTGGCCGGATTCTCCAGCACCACCGTCTGGCTTGTGTTCGGCGCATTTATCTTTGCGCTCGGCTACGAAGCCACCGGGCTAGGGCGACGCATTGCGCTGTTTTTGGTGAAGTTTATGGGCAAGCGTACCCTGACACTCGGTTATGCGGTGGTGATCATCGATATCCTGCTGGCACCTTTTACCCCGTCCAACACCGCCCGTACCGGTGGCACCGTGTTCCCGGTGGTGAAAAACCTGCCGCCGCTGTTTGATTCCTTCCCCAACGATCCCTCCTCACGGCGCATCGGCGGTTACCTGATGTGGATGATGGTGGTCGGGACCAGCATCAGCTCCTCGATGTTTGTCACCGGCGCCGCGCCTAACGTGCTGGGTATCGAGTTCGTCAGCAAAATCGCCGGCGTGCATATCAGCTGGATGCAGTGGTTCCTGGCCTTCCTGCCGGTCGGTCTGCTGCTGCTGGTGATTGCGCCGTTGATTTCCTATTACCTGTACAAACCGGGCGTTACGCACAGCAGCGAAGTCGCTTCCTGGGCCAATAGCGCGCTGGGGGAAATGGGCAAGCTGACGCGCAAGGAGTACACGCTGATTGGCCTGGTGCTGCTCAGCCTGTGTCTGTGGGTGTTTGGCGGCAAGATATTGGATGCCACCACGGTCTGTTTGTTGGCGGTATCGCTGATGCTGGCCTTGCACGTGGTGTCGTGGAAGGACATCACCAAATACTCCAGCGCCTGGAACACCTTGGTGAACCTGGCGACGCTGGTGGTGATGGCCAACGGCCTGACGCGCTCCGGTTTTATCGACTGGTTCGCGCTGACCATGAGCACCCATCTGGACGGATTCTCGCCGGATATGACGGTTGTGGCGCTGGTCCTGGTGTTCTATTTCGCTCACTACCTGTTCGCCAGCCTGTCGGCGCACACGGCAACCCTGCTGCCGGTGATCCTTGCCGTCGGTAAAGGCCTGCCGGGCGTGCCTATGGAGCAGCTGTCGATGCTGCTGGTGCTGTCGATCGGTATCATGGGCGTGCTGACGCCGTACGCCACCGGTCCTGGGGTTATCATCTACGGCTGTGGCTATGTGAAGTCGAAAGACTACTGGCGGATGGGCGGTATTCTGGGCGTGGTGTACATCGCCGCGCTGTTGTTGATCGGCTGGCCGATTATGCGTTTGTGGATGTGATTTTCTAAATTATCGGCGGCCCTCGGCGAAGGGTCGCTGAGCAGACCTTTCCCTGTGATGCTCATCACACACTTTCGGCGTTAACCTCTCCATGATAGCGAAGCAATAGCTAACACATTAAAAATAATCACAATCCTGGAGCCTCTGCGGATGAAAAGAAAAACTTTATTGCTGTGCTTGCCGTTATTTATGACCGGGACTGCCTTGGCGGAAACCAACGACTATCAATTGGATCAGGTGCTGGTGATGAGCCGCCATAACCTGCGTGCGCCGCTGGCCAACAACGGCAGCGTATTGGCGCAGTCCACGCCCAAAGCCTGGCCGGCCTGGGACACGCCGGGTGGCCTGCTGACCACCAAGGGCGGGGTGCTGGAAGTGTATATGGGCCACTACTTCAATGCGTGGCTCAAGCAAACCGGAGTATTGCCGCAGGAAGGCTGCCCGACCGCCGGCAGCGTTTACGTCTATGCCAACAGTTTGCAACGCACGGTGGCGACCGCGCAGTTCTTTACCAACGGTGCTTTCCCCGGTTGTGACGTCAGCGTGCATCATCAGGACAAAATGGGGGAGATGGATCCCACCTTCAACCCGATCATCACTGACAACAGCGAAGCTTTCAATCAGCAGGCTCTGGGGGCAATGAACGCCGAACTGGCCTCGTTGAAGCTGGACGCCTCCTACAAGCAATTAGAAAAAATCATCGATTACAAAGATTCCAGCGCCTGTAAAACCGACAAGCACTGCGATCTGACCAAAGAAGCCAGCAAAATGAGCGCGGTGCCGGGCAAAGAGCCGGGTGTGGCCGGGCCGCTGCGGGTAGGGAACTCGCTGGTGGACGCCTTTATGCTGCAATATTACGAAGGCTTCCCGATGAAGGCCGTGGCCTGGGGCAAAATCACCACGCCACAGCAGTGGAAACAGTTGGCGCAGCTGAAAGACGGCTATCAGGATTCGCTGTTCACCTCGCCGGTGGTGGCGCAAAACGTGGCCAAACCGCTGCTGACGTATATCAACGGCGCATTGATTGGCGAACGCAAGCCGGATTCGCCGAAGGTAACGGTGCTGGTGGGTCACGACTCCAACATTGCCTCCCTGCTGTCGGCGATGGAGTTCAAGCCGTACCAACTGCCGCACCAGTATGAGAAAACGCCAATTGGCGGCAAGCTGGTGTTCCAGCGCTGGCACGATAAGAAAAACGATCGCGATTTGCTGAAAATCGAGTACGTGTATCAATCCACCGACCAGTTGCGCAATGCCACTCCGCTGACGCTGAAAACCCCGCCGCAGCGCGTTACGATGGCGTTAAAAGGCTGCCCAATCGATAAGCAGGGCTACTGCGCCTGGAGCGACTTCGAAAAAACCATGAAAGGGATTCTGTAATCCCGTCGTGCCTCTCCCTCGGTAACGGGGGAGAGGAATAATCATTGTTGCTCAGGAGCTCGGCGTCTAAAATTAGCGTTCTGCACACCCAATATGGACAACCCGTGTTCTCTTCTTTTATTCCCACCTTTGAACGGTTGAACCTGGACGATTACCCGGGGCAGGTTGTCCGTTGCCGCTTTTCTGTGGCGCACTACCAGGATGACTGTTTCGCTGCCATTGGCATGGCGCTCCCCGAACATCTGGCGCGTGCGGTGCCAAAGCGGCGGGCGGAATATCTGGCCGGGCGTTATCTGGCGCGGACCTTGTTGGCACCGCTGGGTTTTGCGGATTTCACGCTGTTGCGCGGCGAAGACCGGGCACCGCAGTGGCCGCCGGGTATCGCCGGTGCGCTCAGCCACAATGCGGACACAGCGCTTTGCGCGGTGCATCCGGAAACCGGGTTGGGCGGCGTGGGGCTGGACGTTGAAACGTTCATTCCCGCCGGGCGTGCGGAGGAGCTGCAGCGAGCTATCGTCAGCGAGGCGGAATCTGCCCAACTGCGCACTCATTCACAGCCATTTAACCACCTGCTGACCTTGGCCTTTTCCGCCAAAGAGAGCCTGTTCAAAGCGCTATATCCGCAGGTGCGCTGCTATTTTGACTTTCTCGACGCACGCCTGGTCACGCTGGATACGCAACGACAGACGTTCGAATTGGAACTGCTCAAAACCCTCACGCCGCAGTGCCATGCAGGTCGCCGTTTTTGCGGACGTTACTGGCAGAAAGGTGACGATGTCACGACTTTTATTTATTTGTAAATCAATCAAATAAAGATAAAAATTCGGCGTTGCACTGTCACATTTGCCGGTGGATTCGCCTGCGACGCAGCAGGTGGCTGGCCCCTTCCGACACCAACAGCAGCACCGCCAGCCAGATAGGAATATAGGTCAGCCATTCATCCCGGCCGATGCTCTCGCCAAGCAGCAAGGCCACCACCACCAACAGCACCGGCTCCACATAGCTCAGCAGGCCGAACAGGCTGAACGGCAGCAGACGGCTGGCCAGGATATAGCACACCAGCGCAGCGGCGCTGATCACCCCCAACAGCGGGATTTGCCAATAAAGTGCCGGGCTGATGCTCAACGCCGCCAGTGGCCCGTTGCCCCCGAAAGCGAACCAGGCGGCGACCGGCAGCATCAGCGTCAGCTCACACCACAAGCCACCCAGGTTGTCGGTGCCGAAACGGCGGCGCAGGATAAAGTACACCGGGTAGCCCAGCGCCACCAGCAAGGTGGTCCAGGACACACCGCCGACCTGATACAACTCGTTGCCGACGCCGATAATGGCGCAGCTGACCGCCAGTTTTTGCAGCAGCGAAAGGCGATCGCGGAAGATCAGGCGTCCTGCCAGCACCATGGTCAGCGGCAGCAGGAAATAGCCGAGCGATACCTCCAACGCCTTGCCGTGCAGCGGTGCCCAGAGAAACAGCCAGAGCTGAACCCCCAGCAGCGCCGAACTCAGCGGCAGAAACAGCAGGCGGCGCGGCCGCTGTTTTATCCAACTCAAGGTCTCGCTGACCTTGCGCCAGTCGGCGGAAAGCACCATAAACAGCGTCAAAAACGGCACCGTCAGCAGAGTACGCCAGCCAAAGACTTGCTCACCGTCAAGCGGCGTCAGGGTAGAGGTGTAGTAATACATCACGCCGAACAATACCGAGGCGATGACGGAAAGAACGATCCCTTTAATCACATGCGATCCTGAAAAGTTATTGATTTTATTGCCGGTACTCTAGAGAAGTTTAGCGCTAACAACAATGCGGCGCATCAGGCTGGACAATCGCCAACGGCAAGTTAAAATAAACACTGTGTATTAATACAGGTGTTTTGTCATGACCCTCGATCTTTTTGAAGACTCCGTGCCGCCGCCGTGGCGGGAACAGATTGCGCCAGGCGCGGTGGTGATGCATGGTTTTGTGCGCGATCACGGCCCAGAACTGCTGGCGGCGGTGCATGGGGTGATTGCTCAGGTGCCCTGGCGGCACATGACTACGCCGGGCGGTCATGTGATGTCGGTGGCGATGAGCTGGTGCGGCAACGGCTGGAGCAGCGACAGCCGCGGTTACCGCTATTCGGAGCGCGATTCGCGCAGCGGCAAACGTTGGCCGCCGATCCCGGATATCCTGATGGCGCTGGCGGATGAAGCGGCACAGCAGGCGGGCTTTGCCCCGTTTGTACCGGATTCCTGCCTGATGAACCGCTACGATCCGGGCAGCAAGCTGTCATTGCATCAGGACAAAGACGAGCATGATTTCGGTTCGCCGATCGTTTCCGTTTCCCTCGGGCTGCCGGCGGTATTCCAGTTCGGCGGCATGCAACGTAGCGATCGGGCCCAGCGCATTCCTTTGGCGCACGGCGACGTGGTGGTGTGGGGCGGCCCGTCGCGGCTGTGTTTTCACGGCATTATGCCGATCAAGGAAGGCTACCATTCGCTGGTGGGGCCGCACCGTATCAATATCACCTTACGCAAGGCGCTTTAGCTGCGGCTCTTTCGCCAGGCAGGCCACCAGATAGTCGATAAACACCCGCAGCTTGGGCGGCAGGTACTGATTGGGGGCATACAGCAACCACAGCCCGCCGTGGTAACTGCTGAGGAAATCCCATTGCGGCAGCACCTGCACCACTTCGCCGTCGTCCAGCGCCTGACGGGCGGTAAAGTACGGCAGGCTGCCAATGCCAATGTGCTGTTTCACCGCATCCAGCCGCACGCCGGTATGGTTGGCGGCGTAGCGCCCACGTACGTTGACCGTCACCGTTTTCCCGGCCTGGCGGAATTTCCAACGGGCGTCGTTCGGCGTTTCACCCAGATAAATGCAGCTGTGCTGCGCCAAATCCTGCGGATGCCGCGGCGTTCCCTGCTGTGCCAGATAAGCCGGTGTGGCGCACAGCAGGTGGTCGATGGTCATCAGTTGGCGGCCAATCAGCCCAGGGGAAGGGCGTTCGGTAATGCGCAGCGCCAGATCGACCCGATCATCAATCAAATCCATATAGCGGTCTTCCAGCCGCAGGCGAACGTCGACTTTGGGATAGCGGCGTAAAAACGCCGGTATGTGCGGGTGCAGCACATAACGCCCCACCGCCTTGGGCACGCTGACGCTGACCAAGCCTTCAGGCTCTACTGCACCGCGCCCGCTGAACTCCATCACCGAGTGCGCGGCGTCCAGCATGCTGCGGCAGCGTTGAAATACTTCTTCGCCCTGTTCGCTTAGCCGCAATTTGCGCGTGGTGCGGTGTAGCAGTTGCAATGCTAATGCCTGTTCCAGTTTAGCCACGCTGCGGCTGGCGGCAGAGGGGGATGTGCCCAGTCGACGGGCGGCGGCGGAAAAACTGCCGCTCTCCACCACCTGGACAAACACGGCCATTTCGGCCAGCAGCGAATGAGAGAGATTTGTGCTCACAGCGCAAAGGTCCATTGTGTTATTGACGGATTATCCTTTGATTATGGCATGAATATAATGGGCTCTCTAATCAGGAGAAAAACCATGACCGAACGGCTTTATTATTACAGCGACGAATTACAGGGCGCAGCGCAGGTGCTGGCCTGTACCCCGATGGAAGAGGGTGGATACGCGATAGAGCTGGACGCCACATTGTTTCACCCGCAGGGCGGCGGACAACCGGCCGACGGCGGTAAGCTTGGCGGCATCCCGGTGCTACGCGTGGCGCAGCAGGGCGACAAGGTGCTGCATTTCACCGCCGAGCCGTTGGCCGCAGGGCCGGTGAGCGTGCAGATTGATGGCGAACAGCGGCGGTTGCATACCCGTTGGCACTCCGCCGGGCATCTGATCGGCTGGCTGGGGGAAACCCGCGGCTGGCAACCGGTGAAGGCGCACCACTGGCCGGGCGAAGGGCGGATCACTTTCACACCGGGCGCGGAGCCACAAACGCTGGATCAGGATTTTCTTCAGGCGGAGCTGGCAAGGCTGATTGCGGCAGACCTTCCGCGCAGACAGGTGGCGGTTGACGGCCTGCGGCAGGTGGGATTTGGCGAACTGCCGACCTATGGCTGCGGCGGTACCCATGTGCCCTCGCTGGCGGAGCTGGGCGCGGTAAACATCACAGCGCTCAAAGTGAAAAAAGGCCAGTTGATTGTTCAGTACGCGCTAGATTAAAACGTCGTCCGGGTGGCTATTTCGCCGGCCCGGCCTGCCGCAGCATGGTGCAGAACGCGCACTGGCATCCCGCCTGCGGCAGCGCCGCGCAGGTACCGATATTGACCGCCTGCGCGTCCATCGCGTGAAAACCGTAAAACATATTCTCCAGGCTGTTTTCCGCTGCGCGCGCCTGTTCAGGCCGTGGCTCGGGCACCTTGGACTGAAACGCGGCGGCCCGACCGGCCAACAGGCCAAGGAACAACAGCGAAAGCTGAATTTTCATTTTCGTCTCCCCGATGTGATTTCTGATACGTTATAACAAAACACCCATTCTGCCAACCGTCGCTGCCTTGTGCATTTTCCGCCATAGGTTAGCGAAATTAGTTCGTTCAACTCCCCGCCGATTTGGTTTGTTATCTAATCCATAACATTCCGAAATAAAGAAGGCGTGGCACACTATGTTTAAGTTCTCTTTCAATAGATTAACCAGCGGAATAACAGTGGCATTGGGCTTGACGGTGGCGGCTACACCGGCGCTGGCGTCGGTGCAGGGCGGCACGCTGATCTACCTGGAACAGCAGGCGCACACCAACCTTTATCCGCCTTCCGGCGGCTTCTACCCCAACGGCGGCATCCTCAACCAGATCACCGACAAGCTGACCTACCAGAACCCAAAAACGTTGGAAATTGAGCCGTGGATCGCCGAATCCTGGAGCAGTAACGCCGACAAAACCGAATACACCTTCAAGCTCCGGCCGGGCGTGACCTTCTCGGACGGTACGCCGCTGGACGCCAACGCGGTGGCGAAGAACTTCGATACCTACGGCCTGGGCAACAAAGAGAAACGTCTGCCGGTCTCCGAGGTGATCAATAACTATGACCACAGTGAAGTGATCGATCCCTTGACCGTGAAGTTCTACTTCAAGCGCTCTTCGCCGGGTTTCCTGCAGGGTACTGCCACCATAGGGTCAGGGCTGGTTTCTCTCAGCACCTTAAACCGTAATTATGACGAATTGGGTGACGCGCGCCATATCATCGGCTCCGGCCCGTTCGTGGTCAGTGCCGAAACGCTGGGGCGCGAAGTGGATCTCAGCGTGCGCAAAGATTACCGCTGGGGCCCGGCCAGGCTGACGCAGCAGGGGCGCGCCAATCTGGACGGTATCAAGGTGATCGTGACCGGCGAAGACAGCGTACGTATTGGCGCATTGCAGGCCGGGCAGGCGGACTTTATTCGCCAGATCCAGGCCTATGACGAGAAACAAACCCAGGATCAGGGTTTCACTATCTACGCCGCCCCAACGCGCGGCGTAAATGACAGCGTGGCCTTCCGGCCGGACAACCCGTTGGTGAGCGACCTGCGCGTGCGTCAGGCATTGCTGCACGCCACCGACAGCAAGCAGATCGTCGAGACGCTGTTCTCCGTTAACTATCCGCAGGCCAAATCGGTAATTGCTTCTTCCGCCGCCGGTTTTGTCGATCTTTCCGCCAAACTGAAATTCGACCCGGCGCTGGCTAACCGCCTGCTGGATGAAGCGGGCTGGAAAAAGGGCGGCGATGGCCTGCGTGAGAAGGACGGCAAAAAACTGTTGCTGAACGTTTATGAATCGCTGCCGCAACCGCAGAACAAGGCGGTGCTGCAGCTGGTTTCACAGCAGTGGGGCAAGGTCGGTGCGCGTTTGAACATTCTGGCGGGCGACGCCGGCAGCAAGGTGGCGGATAACCTGGATCCGCAGAAAACCCCGGCGGCGGTGGTGGAAGTGGGGCGGGCCGATCCGGATGTGATTAAAAGTCAGTTCTACCCGACCAACCGCGATGCGCTGTTGCAGCAAGGCGGGACGGGCAAAAACAGCGCATTTAAAGATGACAAGCTGAACGCGCTGCTGCTGGGCATCGCTTCAGAGGTGGATGCCCAAAAACGCCTGCAGATTGCCGGCGAGGCGCAAAACTACCTGCTCGATCAGGCTTACGTGATCCCGTTCTTCGAAGAGCCGCAGGTGTTTGCCGGAGCGCCTTATCTCAAGGGCGTAAGTTTTGAAGCGGTCGGCCGCCCGAGTTTCTACGGCGCCTGGCTGGAAAAACGCTGAGGAGGCCATGATGAGCCGATATCTGGCACGGCGTATCGGGCAGGCGCTGCTGGTGCTGTGGGCGACCTTTAGCCTGTCGTTTATCTTACTGCAGGTGCTGCCGGGTGATGCCATTCTGATTAAGTTTCAGAACCCGGACATGGGCCTCAGCCCGGCGCAGATCGCCGATATGCGCGCGGCCTATGGCGCCGATGTGTCGCTGTGGCAGCAGTATCTGCATGCACTGGGCAACGTGCTGCGCGGGGACCTCGGCTATTCCATTCAGGCTGGCGTGCCGGTGACGGAGCTGTTGGCCACCAACTTGCCCGCCACGCTGCAACTGGCGCTATTGGGGTTTTCGCTGGCGCTGATCCTGGCGTTGGCGTTGGCCTTTATCTCCAATTTGGCCCGTTTTGGCTGGCTGAGGTCATTGCTGCAGTCGCTGCCATCGCTGTTTGTCTCGGTGCCGACCTTCTGGTTGGGCATTGTGCTGATCCAGCTGTTTTCTTTTCGGCTCAAGCTGATCCCGGTGATCAATCCGGGGGAGTGGGAAGGGCTGATCCTGCCGATCGTGACGCTGGCAATACCGATTTCCGCCCCGCTGGCGCAGATCTTGATCCGCAGTATCGACCAGGTACAAACCCAACCCTTTGTCGCCGTGGCCCGTGCCAAAGGCGCCAGCCGCAGCCGGGTGCTGTGGCGGCATGTGGCGCGTAACGCCATGCTGCCGGTGCTGACCATCGCCGGTATTTTACTGGGCGAACTGATCGCCGGTGCGTTGATTACCGAAACCGTGTTTGGCCGCAGCGGGTTGGGGCAACTCACCTTGCAGGCGGTGCTGAATCAGGACGTCGCGGTGCTGCAAGCGATCGTGGTGATTTCCGCCGCCGCTTTCGTCACCCTCAATCTGCTGGTGGATCTGCTGTTCCCGCTGCTGGATCCGCGATTGAAAACCCATACAGGAGCCGCCGTATGAGCAGTATCTCCTTTGAGAAATCCAGCGCGCCAGAGCGCGATCTGGGCGCGGTGGAAAGCGAAGGCACTTTGCCAACGCACCGTCCGCGCCGCCGTCGTGTACCGCTGACGCTGTTGCTGGCTTGGGCGGTGATTGCCATCGCGGTGCTGTGGGCGCTGGCACCGCAGCTGTTCACGGCCTACAGCGGCACCGAAGGCATTGCCGGGGCGCAGCGTTTGGCACCGGGGGGCGAACATTGGTTGGGCACCGATCAACTGGGGCGCGACCTCTATGCGCGCATTGTTTATGGCGCTTCGCAGACGCTGTCCGCCGCGCTGGTGGCGGTCGCTTTAGGTCTGCTGTTGGGCACCGCGCTGGGGCTGATTGCCGGTGCGGTGGGCGGCATCTCGGATGACGCTGTGATGCGCCTTGTCGACGTGTTGCTGTCGATTCCCGGTCTGCTGCTGTCGTTGAGCATCATTATTTTGCTGGGCTTCGGCACGGTTAACGCCGCCATCGCCGTGGGGATAACCTCGGTGGCGAATTTTGCCCGCCTGGCGCGCGCCGAGGTGGTGCGGGTACGCCACAGCGATTACGTCGAGGCGGCCTATGGCAGCGGCGGTACCTTCTGGGCGGTGCTGTGGCGGCACATTTTGCCGAACTCGTTAACCTCGGTAATTGCCTTCTCGGCATTGCAGTTCGGCAGCGCGATTCTGGCGATTGCCACCTTGAGCTTCCTGGGTTACGGCACGCCACCGCCGACGCCAGAGTGGGGGTTACTGATCGCCGAAGGGCGCAACTATATTTCCACCGCCTGGTGGCTAACCACCTTCCCGGGGCTGGCGGTCGTGGCGGTGGTTCTGGCGGCCAACCGCATCAGCCGGGCATTGGGGAGAACGCCAGCATGAGTATTCAGAGCGCATTACAACGGGCGAGCGCCACACCACCGGTACTGGAGCTGGAACAGGTTTCGATCGCCTATCAGGGCGCGGCTGGCAATCAGCGGGTGGTGCATCAGGTGTCGTTTGCCATTCAGCCTGGGGAAGTGGTGGCGCTGGTCGGCGAGTCCGGTTCCGGCAAAACCACCACCGCGCAGGCAATCATTGGTTTGCTGACGGAAAACGGTCGCCTGGAGCAGGGGGCAATACGGCTGAACGGCACCGACATCAGCCACTGGTCATCAAAGCGTCTGGATGCGGTACGCGGGGCGCAAATCAGTTTGATCCCACAAGATCCTTCCAGCTCACTCAATCCGGTGAAAACCATTGGCGATCAGGTGGCAGAGATCATCAACATTCACCGTCGGCTGCCGCGCAAGCAGCTGCAGCAGCGGGTGGTGGCGTTGTTGACCCGCGTCGGTTTGACGCATCCGGAGCTGCGGGCGCGTCAGTATCCGCACGAGCTTTCCGGCGGCATGAAACAGCGGGTGTTGATCGCCATTGCCATTGCGCTGCAACCGGCGTTGATTATCGCCGATGAGCCGACCAGTGCGCTGGATGTCACGGTGCAAAAACGCATTCTCGATCTGATCGACGAACTGCGGCAGGAGTTTGGCACTGCGGTGCTGCTGGTGACCCACGATCTGGCGGTGGCGGCGGAACGCGCCGATCGGCTGCTGGTATTTCGCCATGGCCGGGTACAGGAGCAGGGAGTGACTGCCGAGGTGCTGCGCGCCCCCGCCAGCGACTATACCCGCCGGCTGTTTGCTGACGTGCCCTCATTGAGCCGTGCAGTGGTGCCGCAACCCGGTCACCGCACGCAGGAGCTGGCGATCCAGGTCAATGGGCTGGTGAAAGATTTCCCCCTGGCCGGTAGCGGTGGCAAAACTTATCGGGCGCTGGACCAGGTGTCGTTCAGCGTGCCTGGCGGCACTACCCATGCGCTGGTGGGGGAGTCCGGCTCCGGTAAAACCACATTGGCGCGCTGCCTGCTCGGTTTCCAACGGCCGGACGCCGGGCAAATCATTATCGACGGCGTCGACTTTACGCGCTTGAAGGGCGAAGCGCTGCGCCAGTTCCGCCGCCGCATTCAGCTGGTGTATCAGAACCCATTCGGTTCGCTCGATCCGTCCCAGACGTTGTATCAGGTGATTGAAGAGCCGCTGCTGAATTTCGAGCCGCTGACCCAGGCCGAGCGCTATCGCCGGGTGCGAGATTTGTTTGAACGCGTGGCGCTGCCGAACGAATTGCTGAGCCGTAAACCACGCGAACTTTCCGGTGGTCAGCGACAGAGGGTGGCGATCGCCCGGGCGCTGGTGCTGCAGCCGCGGGTACTGGTGCTGGATGAAGCTACTTCGGCATTGGATGTCACGGTTCAGGCGCAGATCCTGCGGTTGCTGCAGGATCTGCAGCAGGAGTTGGGGCTGACCTATTTGTTTATCTCACACGACCTGGCCACGGTAAGGCAGATTTCCCACAGCGTTTCGGTGTTGCACCGCGGCGTGCAGGTGGACAGCGGGGCGACCGGTGAGCTGTTCGCCATGCCGGGCAGCGATTACACACGTCAGCTGATTGAAGCCATTCCCGGCCGTCAGCTTTATGCCGAACAGCCCCAGATTGAGGGTGCATTCTATGAGCAGTAAAAGACTCGGTTTTTTCACCCGGCTGCTGGATCAGGGCAGTGCGCAACAGCGTTATCGGCTGGCGACCGAACAGATCGTGCATGCCGAACGGGCTGGCTTTGACAGCGCCTGGGTGGCGCAGCACCATTTTCATGAGGACGAGGGCGGCCTGCCTTCGCCGCTGGTGTTTCTGGCGCAGGTGGCGGCGCGAACCCGCCATATCCGGCTCGGCACCGGGGTGATCACGCTGCCGATGGAGTCTGCGATTCGGGTGGCCGAAGACACTGCGGTGCTGGATCTGCTGTCCGACGGCAGGTTGGAAGTCGGTATCGCTGCAGGCGGCACGCCTTCTTCGTTCAGCGCCTTCGGTTTCGACGCCGCACAGCGTCACGCGGTGTTTGCCGACAATTTCAGCACCCTGCTGCGAGCCTGGCGCGGTGAGGCCCTGGGTGGTGAAGATAACCGCCTGTATCCGGCGGCACCGCAGTTGGCCGAACGGGTCTGGCAGGCGACTTTTTCGGTGGAAGGCGGCGAGCGCGCCGGGCGGGCCGGTGACGGCCTGATGCTGTCGCGTACTCAGCCGCGCCCGGCAGATGCGCCGGATTTGCCGCTGGACGAATTGCAGAACCCGATTATCGACGCTTATCTGGCGGCGCTGCCGCCCGGCATTGCGCCGCGCATCATGGGATCGCGCACCGCATTGGTAACCGACCATGGCCAACAGGCGCGGGACTTTGCCGCCAAAGGGTTGAGCCGTGGACTTGAGCGCCTGCGCGCCAGTGGCCACCGGCCGTCCGACGAGTCGCTTGATGGGCTGATCCGCGCTTTTGACGTGCACCTTGGCACCCCGGAGCAGGTGATTGCCTCATTGCAAAAAGACAGCGCGCTGGCGCGAGTGACCGATCTGGCATTCCAGGTGCACTCTATCGATCCGCCGCACGCCACCATCCTGCGTTCTATTGAATTGATCGCCCGCCACGTTGCCCCGGAGCTGGGCTGGCAACGCCGCAATCCCGCATCCGTCTCCTACGAACATCACGCTGAGGAAAAGGTATGACTGCAACATTGCCCCCTAAAGATTTACTGGCTGACTTGGCAGAGATCGCCCCCAATTCTGCATTGGCTCAGGCCAGAGCTACCCGACAAGCGGCGACAGATGCGATTCAGGCCAGCTATCTGGCGCTGTTCTCACCCGCTGATGCCGGCGATTTCCCCGTCGTGCAACGGTTGCAGCTCGCGCAGCGCATCAGCGAATGGCATGCGGACAAGCTGCTTGCTGCACACTACGGCACCTTGTTGCAGCAGGAGGGGGGCGTTCAGCCTGGCCCGCATTTGCAGGCAGCGTTCGATCACGCCGAAAGGCTGGCGTTCAAACCCGCCAGCGCCGACGCGCAGCATTTGCAGGCATTGCAACAGGCCGGCTGGTCGCTGGACGCTATCGTCACCCTGTCGCAGCTGATCGCCTTTGTTAGTTTCCAGAGCCGCTTGCTAACGGGTTATCGGCTGCTTGAAGGAAAACCACTCGAAAGCTCCGGCGGAGCACCCGTCAGAGCTGGCGGTTGGCGTACCGAATCCGCGACTCTTGGCGGCCGCCACGCACCACCGGTGTTTACCCGCCAGGAACTGGGTTGGGAGCCCTGGATTGCCTCCAAGCCGCTGGCAGAGTTTGATGAGCAAGGCCAGGCGCTTTTGACGCGCTTCGGGCACAGCGACTCGGATTATTTCCGCCTGCTGGCGCGTAACCATCCGGTGCTGGAGCAGAGAACGTTGGCGGATCGCGCCATTTTTTACACGCCGGGTGGGTTGGAACGTAAGGATCGCGAGCTGGCGGCAACGGTGGCCAGTAAGGTGAATGGCTGTATTTATTGCGCTTCGGTGCATGCCCGCAAGGCGGCGCAGTTGTCCAAGCAAACGGATGAGGTACAGCGGCTGCTGGATGTGCTCCCGGGCGGCATTTTGAGCGAGGGGCAAGGGGAGCCGTGGCGGACGCAGATAGACTTCGCCGCTGCGCTGTCCGCCACGCCGCCGCAGGTCAATGCCGGGCATCTGGCGGCGTTGCGCGAGCAAGGGTTGGACGAACTGGCGTTGCTGGATCTGGTGCAATCGACCGCGTTCTTTGCCTGGGCCAATCGGCTGATGCTGACGCTCGGCGAGCCTTTCGACGATCTATAAACAACCCTCAGCACAATCCATGTTAATGGGGCGAAAGTATTCGCCCCTAGGCAATTAAAGAATAATTATTACCGTTCCCTACAGGTTTTTAACTCGGTTAACAAATCCACACACCTCTTTTCGTTAACATTACGAAGAATTCAAAATGCAATAATTGCCCATGTTCATTAATGCTCAGATACTCAGCCCTACAATAAATCTAATGCGGTCAGGACAGTTCTGTTCGGCGCAAATACATTTTTACAGGGCAGGGATACGATGGGCAGTTTTCTTAAGCAGGTGTATCGTTATTCTCATTCACGGCCTTATCGGCACAATGAAAATCTCTGGCCCTACGTAAAAATCGAACGTGCAGACAGCGGCGAGATTGCCGAATTACATTATAAAAAGCAGACTGTTCCTATAGTGACGCTGTCAGCTGTTAAAGACAGCTGCAAGGGGCCCATATTATTGACCGCTACGGGGCCGTCGGTGAATGCCATTCGCTTTAGTGAACTGCCTGAGATGCCGGCCATCGGGGTCAATGGGGCTTTTAGTCTAAGCCAAAAGGTTAACTTTCGGTTTTATGTGATTGTCGATATGGGGTTTATCGATCGGCGGCCGGATATTATCGAAAACATTATTCAGGCGCCGAATTTAATCCTTTTCACCACGGTTCACGGCGTGGCGAAAATTATTGATTGCTTCACCCTGGCAGGCGTGAAATGCCGGTTTTCAGTGGTTGAGGACGCGAGCTGCAAAATTTACAGCCCCCAAATTCCTCTCTCGGCATTGTGGGACCATTATCACAAAGACCGCAGCGTTTTTTTCTCGCCTGGCAACAAAACCATCGCCTTCAGCCACGATATTCGACACGGAATTTTTGATGCCGGCACGGTAGTGTATTGGGCTTTTCAGATCATTGCCTTTCTTGGGTTTAAACAGCTATTTATTGCCGGGCTGGATATGAATAATTTTAATTTGCCGCGTTTTTATGAAACTCATGAAAATAAGTTGCCGACATTTTTGCCGGAGAAGGTCGATGACCTGATTATTCCGGCATTTAGCCATGCCGGCGAGAGAATGAAGATGAGAAAAATGGTGATTAGAAACTTTTCATTAAACAGCGCAATAGATACCGGCATTTTTGAAAAGGTTGATAGTAATGATTTTTTCAAAAATAATTGAGTTCACCGAACGACTCTCTTTTTACGCCATGCTGGCCTTTTCTTTTTTTAGCGCCATTTTTTGCGGTTTTACCCGGGTCAATAATTTATTCCACATCGCGGCATTCTTTTTTCTGCTGACGCTGGCCACACGGCCCGGAGTTCGCTCGGCCTGGCTTAACCGGCGTGCCGCAAGCGCGGGAATGGCGCTGGCAGCCTGCTTTCTTGCCTATTATGCCGTCAGCAATCTTTGGGGCGGCACGCCGGATGATACGGCATCTACCCTGACGCACAGCGTTTATATCCTGCTCTATCTGGCCTTGCTGGTCACCGTATTGGAAAGTCCGGAGCGCAACCTGCTGCTTTGCGCCGTGATCGCCGGCATCACGCTGCTGTGTTTGTATCTGGCGAGCGTTGATTTCCGTGAAATTTATACTCTCCGAGAAACCTCCGGAGCCAACCCCGGCCCGCGCAACGTGATCGACCTGGCCGGCTATGCGGCGTTGGGCATCATTCTAAGCCTGATGGTGTTCCGTGATACCGGGAAGAAAAGGGCGCTGTCAGCGATCCCGCTGATGTTCGCTTTTATGGTGTTCACCCAAAGTCGCGGCCCTCTGATGGCCTTATTGGCGGCGTTGGCGTTAACCACCTCCTATCTGGCGCTGAATAAAAAATCGCTGCTGGCCATTACGGCCGCGGTGTTATTTGCCGTGGGCGCAGTGCTGTTTTCACCAATCGGTGAAATGTTGATTATGCGTTTTGAAGAGCTGTATCAACAGAGCTTTGTGCGGATGAGCATCTGGCGGCACAGCCTGTTGTTGGTCGAACAGGCACCGTTCTTTGGCTATGGCTTTGATAAGCAGCTGACCTTTACCAATTACACCGGCGAGTTTATTCATACTACCCATAGCCTGTATTTGGGAGCGTTGCTCAAAGGCGGGTTGGTGGGGTTTTGCCTGTTTGCCGCTTTATTGACGTTTGGCGCACAGCTGGCCGTGCGTCATCTCCGGGCCGGTCGCCGCCTGGAAGCGGCTTTGTACCTGTTTATGCTGATTTTCTACTGTTCACAGGGCATGTTTGTCATCGCGAACCCGGCCGAGTTTTGGTACCTGTTTTGGTTCCCGCTGGCGATGGTCTTTGCCCAGCCTCCGCTGATTAGCCCACCGGAGCGCTAATTTTCAGCGCGTTCGTCACTTTTTCAAACACCTCATTTTCAGTGATGATGCTGAGCGGCTGTTGGCGTTGCGCGGCATTGAGCTTTTGTTCATCCACCGGGACGTACATCACCTGATGCAATTCACTGTTTTGATAGGGGCCGGTGTGCTGTGGATTGGCGGTAACAAACAGGCTGACGGTCGGTGTTTTCAGGGCGATGGCCAGGTGCAGTGGGCCGGTGTCGCCGGTGACCAGCACCTGCATGTTCGACATCACCGCCAGCAGTTGCGGCAGGGTGGTTTTGCCAATATGGCTGACCACGCGCAACTGCTCGGCTGCCGTCAGCCCCGCCATAAACGCCCGTTCAATAGACAGTTCTTTGGGGCTGCCGATTAATTCAATCTGGTGGTGCGGCGAAGATGCCAGCAGCAGTTTCGCCAGACGAATAAACTGCGCGACCGGCCAGCAGCGCAGCGTTTCAGAAGCCCCCATTTGCAAGCCGATCGAAATTTTTCCTGCGGCTTTAGCCACTGGCGTAAACTCGACAGGAATAAACATCTCGGTGTTGTCGCTTTGGCAGCCCAACTGAGCCACCAGATCCAGCTTGCGTTGAATCAGATGGCCGCCGGTGCTGCGGCTCACGCCACACAGCCAGGGCTCCATGCCGGTGGCTTTATTACCGTAAGCGTCTTTGAAGACATATTGGCAACCGGCAGTAATGGCGACCATCACATCATAAGGGGATTTGGAGTGCAGGATAATCGCCAACTGAGGCCGGTGTTGGCGCAGTTGGCGAATAACACCGAGCATGTCTTTCGCTTTATGATCCCAATAAATGACCTGATTAAAGCAGCGGCTGGTCGCGACCAACTGTTTGTTCTTGTGGCTGGAAATCAGGGTGATGTTTGCTGCCGGGTAGCGTTCACGCACCGCGCGGATCGCCGGCGTGTTAAACATCAGGTCGCCGAGGGCGCTGGTGGAAAAAATCACGATGCGTTCAAAAACCTGCTCAGGCTGAAAATGGGCCTTATCCTTAAAGTTGCCACCCAGCCGGGTATACATCCGCAGGCCAAGGTTGGCCGCCGCTATTTTCCACTGTTTTGACATCTTGTTCCGCTTTGGGTTGATGGGCATGCCGATCTGAACCCTGGCATCATATGACGTTTGTTCTGGTGGGCCAATGGGCGGCAATATCTTGCTACATATGCTTGCGCAACCTTGATAAAGGAGCAGCAAGGCTGCCCCTGAGGCCGTTGAAAAAGTGCTCTGTTGTTTAATGGTAGGGGCGCAGCATGCTGCGCCCAATAGCATAATCAATGGTTAAATCGGGTCGAACATGTTCGACCGCTACCGGTTTAGCCTTTTAGCAGGTTTGTCAGCCGTCTGAGAGGCAGCAAGGCTGCCCCTGGGCGGCGTCAGTTTTGCCAAACCTGCGGGCTGCGCGGCGTATCCATTCGGTAGTCTGAATAGGGACGAGTGAATATCTCGCGCCCCAGCTCGCGGGCGGCTTGCAGCGGGTTACGCGGATCGCGGCTGATTTCGCCCCGGCTGTTGCCCGCGCCATGAACCAGCCCGACGAATTCGGAATGCGAATAGCGGCTGAACTCCTGAATTTGATGCACAATCCCCATCGCGGCACCGGGATAGGTTTCCTCCGAGGCTACCGCCAGCCCGATGCGTTTGCCGCTCATACGCTGATGCACCTGTTCCGCATCGGGGTAGGCGCTGGAGTAGTAGCTGAAAGAGCGGTCGAAAAAGGCTTTGGTTTGCGCCGACATGCCGTACCAGTAAAGCGGGGTGCAGAACACCGCAGCGTCCGCCGGCAGAAAATGCTCAAGGAACAGTTCGCCATAACGGTCGGCAGGCGGGGTGGCGTGGCGCTCATCCACCAAAAAACCGTTGATGTAATCGTCTAAAAAAAACAGGCTGGCGTCGGTGCCGGCCTCCGCGGCACCCGCCATGATGGCCTGCGCCAGGGTTGCACTGTTGCCGTCGCGACGTGGGCTGCCAACCAGGACGATAAGTCGTTTTGACTGATGAGATGAATTCATGTCGTTCTCCATTGATGGGGGTGTAGAACACGAGAATCAATTTAGGGTGAGTAAAGCTGTAGTGACAAATGACGGCTATTCTTTCAGGATGAGTTCAATTCATCTGTAGGGAGCCCTGACCATGTTTGCCTCGCTGCCGGTTACCGCATTGCGCACTTTTGAATCCGCCGCCCGGCTGCGTAGTTTTAAACTGGCTGCTCTGGAATTGGCGGTGACGCCGACGGCGGTATCGCATCAGATAAAAGCGCTTGAGCAGCAGCTGGGTTTTGCATTATTCGATCGGATACCGCGGGGCGTGCGGTTAACGCCAAAGGGCGAGCGTTTGTTCGCCGGAGTGCACGGCGCATTGCTCGACGTGGCAACGGTGCTGGATGCTCTGCGACCAACGCCCAGTGCGGGGTCGCTGTGCGTTTCCGTTACCCATTCCTTCGCGGCGCTGTGGTTGGTACCGCGCCTGGGGCGTTTTTATCAGGCCTATCCGCACTATTTGGTACGCCTGGAGGCCTGCGCTGAGGTGATTGATCTGCAGCAGGACGCCAGCGTAGACATCGCTATTCGTTACAGCAGTGCAAACTACCCGCAGTTGTACCAGGCGGCGCGGCTGGAAGAGAGTTTTGGCGTTTACGGCGCCCCGGGGTTTTGTGCGGCGGAGCAACCTGCGCCAACCTTGATCACCGTGCGCTGGCGGGATTCCACCCTCTACGAAACCCGCTGGCGCGATTGGTGCCTGGCTGCCGGGGTCGATTGGTGGCAGCGCCACACGACGCTGCGGGCCTATGATGAAGAGCATTATGCGCTGCAAGCGGCGGTAGCCGGGCAGGGGTTGGTGCTGGCCAGTTCGGTAATGGTGTCCGATCAGGTGCGTAATGGCTTGCTGGTACCCTATCGGCCGGATATTCGCGTGCCGGGAGCGGCCTACACCGCGTTGTGTGTACCCGGGCGTGAACGGCACCCGCCGGTACGGGCATTCCTCGACTGGCTACAGCAGGAACTTGGCGGCTGATGAAGAGCACAAAATAAAAGTTTTTCTGGCGTGCGGCATGGGAATATTGGATAAATTTGGTATTCCATTCCCATGAGAGAGATGTCCATGAGCCAGCCAAGAGTTTCCGATCACCCGATTGATGCGCAGTTTATTGAACGCTGGTCGCCGCGCGCGCTGGCGAATGATCCTATCGACGATACGACCCTGTTGAGCTTCTTCGAAGCGGCACGCTGGTCGCCTTCGGCGTATAACATCCAGCCGTGGCGCTTCGCTTATAGCAAGCACGGTTCGGCCAGTTGGGACAGCTACCTGGACTTCCTGATTGAATTCAACCGCGGCTGGGCGCAGCACGCTTCGGCGTTGGTGGTGATCATTTCGAAAACGACCAGCCTGAACGGCGAAAAGGAAGTGGATAACCCAAGCCATTCCTTTGATACCGGTGCTGCCTGGGCCAATCTGGCGCTGCAGGCGCATCTGAAAGGCTGGCTGACCCACTGCATGGGCGGCGTTCACCACGATAAAATCAAGGCTGCGCTCAACCTGCCGGATAACTATCAGGTGCATGGCATGGTGGCGATCGGCAAGGCGGGCGACAAATCCCTGCTGCCTGAATTCCTGCAGCAAAAAGAGATCCCTTCAGGGCGCTTGCCGCTGGAGCAGACGGTGGTGGAAGGGCTGAACTTTACCCTGTAATCGCTTTTCTGAGACTGATCCGGCCCGCAGGGTTCCCTCTGCGGGCTTTTTTATTGCCTTGCGTAGATGAGGTAAAACTTTGTGAGTATGTCCATAAGTGCGATGATCGCTATATAATATTTTATATAGCGATTGTTGAAGATTAGGGGAGGGTACATGGACAATCACTTTGGTAAGGGGCTGATGGCCGGGTTAGCCGCGCGGGACGCCAAGCCTGCTGCGCAACTGTCCCGTTTCTGTTGTGACTACAAACGTGGCTTTGTATTGGGCTATGCGCACCACCTGGCGGAAAGCCTGGGTGACGAAAATCAGGCTGCGTTCGAGGCCGGCTTGCTCTGCCGGGCTTACGATCTTAACGGCGAGATGATGAGTGAGTTCTTCACCGGCGGCAGCAACCGCCTGGCCGAAAAGTTTTTCTGCGCGGGGTACAACCGGGAAGGATAACCTTAAGCATCGCCACGCTTTGGCCTGAGCGACTCAGGCCTTGTTCATCACCACCACTAAATAGATGCAGAGTTCAGCGCTTTCATTCTTGAACACGCAGTCGGTCGGTGGGCCAAGCTCCAGGCAATCGCCCTGGCCCATTTCATGGCGGGTTTCGCCTTCCTGAAACACCAGCGAGCCGGACAAAACCCAGATCAATTGCCGCATAAAGGCATAGGCCGAAGCCGGCATGGGGATCGCGGCCCCGGCGGGCAGTTCAATGCGCACCAGATCGAGCGGCATATCCGACTGCGGCGACACATGGCGACGGACGTAGCCGCTGTCGGGATCGACCCACAGCGGTTGGTCCTGCTTACGCATCAGCCGGCCTTCCTGCGTTTCCGCCCGGGCGATCAGTTTGGACATGCTCAGACCGAATGCGCCGGAAAGCCGCCCCAGCAACATCGCCGTTGGGCTACTGTCGCCGCGTTCAATTTTGTGCACCATCGCGCGTGAAACGCCGGCCCGTTCCGCCAGATCGGACAGCGACCAATGGCGCGCCTCACGTTCGATGCGGATCCTCGCGCCGATGCGCTGATTTAGGTTGTCTAATTTATTATCCATATCGTAGTATGATAGTAGACGGTCAACCAAGAGGTCAACATGCTTATCCGTAACGCGACTATAACCGATAGCGCAGGCATTGCCGCTATCTATAACGACGCCGTGCTGAACACCACGGCAATCTGGAATGAACTTAGCGTCGACGAGGCAAACCGCGCCGCGTGGATAACAGAACGGCAGGGGATGGGCTACCCGGTGCTGGTGGCGATTGACGCAGCGGGTGAGGTGATGGGCTATGCCTCATTTGGCGATTGGCGGGCGTGGGACGGCTATCGACACACCGTCGAGCATTCGGTGTATGTTCGGCGAGACAGCCGCGGCGGCGGGGTAGGTAAAACGCTGTTGATTGCGCTGATTGAGCAGGCGCGGGCGATCGGCAAACACGTGATGGTGGCGGGCATTGAGTCCGGCAACCACGCGTCTGTGCAGTTGCACATTAATCTGGGCTTCGAAATGGTCGGCCGCATGAGCGAAGTGGGTGCCAAGTTTGGCAAATGGCTGGATTTGACCTTCCTGCAGCTGAAGCTCGACGAGGCCAGCGCCCCACCGAAGCGTTAATGGCACAGCGAAAACCGAGATCTCTATGAATATCATGCTATTGCTGCTGGTTGCGGCCGGGGTCAGCCTGGTCATTCAGAACCTGTTGATGGTGCGCATTACAGAGAGCGTGTCGACGGTGCTGATTACGCTGGTGATCAACTCCAGTGTTGGCCTGGTGTTGTTGATGGGCCTGCTGTTTGCCAAAAACGGTGTCACGGCTCTGGCCGAAGTCACGGGTTCCCTACGGTTGTGGATGTTGTTGCCTGGCTTGTTGGGATCGTTTTTTGTGTTTTCTGGCATTTTGGGTTACCAGAAGCTGGGGGCGGCAACCACCATTGCCGTACTGGTTGCCAGCCAGTTGGTGGCGGGATTGATGGCCGATATTTATAAGGCCGGGCCGGCGGCAATGCGTGAAAATTTGCCCGCGCTGCTGGGGGCCGTGTTGCTGGTGGTTGGTGCTTTTCTGGTGGCCAGAAGAAGTTTTTAAAGCCTAAAGAGCCCGCCCGGTTTTCCCCGAACGGGCCTGCTTATTTATTCGATCAGAATGACAGGGTCATACCGGCGTAATACGCGCGCCCAGGTTCGTTGTAAGTTGATGCCCCTTGGTTCTCGCGGTACAGCTGTTTATCGAACAGGTTACTGATACCGGCATTCAGGCGCAGATCCTTGGTCAGATCGTAATTCACGCCAACCGCGGCCACGGTGTAAGCTCCCACTTCATTGGTCGCCAGCGAACCGACTTCATTACGGATCTCGGCATATTCGCGGGGTTTCTGACGGCCATAGAATGTCCAGGTGAGGTTGGTCGAGAGTTTGTCGGTTACCTGATAATCCAGCATGGTGTTAACGGTGTATTTCGGGATCACGGAAAGCGGGTTCCCGGTATCCTTGTTTTCCGATGTGATCATATAGGTGGCGTTGGTACGCCAATTCAGCCGATCTTTCACTACCGGGATCACCAGGTTGCCTTCTAGCCCTTCCACCACCGCCTTGCCGCCGTTTTCCCAACGCAGAATGTTGTAGCCGTTAGAGGCGTAGCCCACCAGATCGGTCCCGGAAACGATTTTGTTTTTATAATCGTTGCGGAAATAGGTAATACCGGCGTTGAACCCTTCATAGGTGAACTCCAGGCCGACCTCTTTGTTGATGCTGACTTCCGGATCCAAGTCGGCATTGCCCATCAGGTAGCAGCTCCCCGTCGCAATGTTGTCCGGGCAGCCGTTGCCGCGGGTGGCCAGCAGGTAGCCTTCGCTGGACTGATACAGATTTGGGGCTTTAAAGACGCGGGCGATCCCGGCTTTCAGTTTGAAATGGTCGCCAAGTTCCTGCGAGGCATTCAGGCTTGGGCTCCAGTTGCTGCCGAATTTGCTGTGATAATCAAAACGCATGCCGGGGATCAGCAGGGTGCCGGGCAAGACTTCGATATTATCTTCGAAGTACAGGGCGCTGAGTTCTGCGCTGTTTTTGGCGCTGCGTCCGGAAGGATCGCCGGAGATATCGCCGATGGTGACGCCGCTGGCATCGGTGACCTGCATAGAGGCCGGATCGTCGAGCTGCTCACGGTTCCACTCGGCCCCCAGGGTCATGGTTTGTTCGAACCACAGGTTGAGCGGCAGCGTCACTTCACCGGTGGTTCTGACATTTTTCAGCCGACTGGTGTTGAATTGGTCGCTGTTGATCATCCCTTCGACACGCCCGGTAGAGCCTTCCTGAAGACGGGTATTGTTGGTTTTTTCGTAGTAAACGCCGACGCGTGACTGGCCCCAATCCCAGATGCCGTTATGGGTGATGCCGTAAGTCTGGCGATACAGGCGGTTGGTTTCTTGTCCGTACAGCGACGAAACCAGATCGTTCGGGCTGAGATTACCGTTGCTGTACTGGGTATCGCCGGCGTAGATATTGCCCTGGCGGCTGTAGCCCAGCTCAAAATCGAGGATCTGCGTCGGGGTCATTTTCCACGAGAACAGGGCGTTGACGTCTTTGTTGCGTACGCCTTCGCTACCGGCAGCATAGGACCCGTTTTGCGCGGTGTTGATATCCGCCGCATCGGCGTCGGTCTTGTTAAAGTTGCCGTACAGGCGCATGGTGAGCGCGTCGCCGGCCAACGGGCCGCTGAGGCTAAAGTTGGTGCGTTTCGTTGCGCCTTCCTTGTCGTTTTCAGGCTGATTGGTAAACAGCGACAGGCTGCCATGCCAGTCATTGGTGGGGCGTTTGGTGATGATATTAATCACGCCGCCGGCGGCACCGGAACCGTAACGCGCCGCCGCAGGCCCACGCAGCACTTCGATGCGCTCAACCATTTCCGCCGGCACCCAGTTGGTATCGCCGCGGGTGTCCCTTTCGCCGCGCCAGCTGTAGCGAACCGAATTGCGCGACGTGGTGGGGACGCCGTCGATTAAAATCAGCGTATTTTCCGGCCCCATGCCGCGTATATCGATCTGGCGGTTATTGCCACGGCTGCCGCTGGCGCTGTTGCCGGTCAGGTTCACGCCGGGCATTTTGCGGATGATGTCGGATAAATCGTTGACCGGCGGATCCTTGGCGATGTCCTCGGCGGTAATAATGGAAACGCCAGGCTGCTGTTTTAATTGTTCTTCCGCCGGCGCCAAAACTACCATTTCCTCACTTTCCGCTGCCAAATCATCGGCAGCATAGCCGCTCCCGCTAATTAATCCCGCCAGCAAAATCGCGCCTGGTTTCAATTTGAAAGAGTGTGTGTAAATCATGCATCTTATCCCTGAAAGTATGTGCAAATATTATTGAATAATTATGATAACGATAACTATTCTCATTTATTGTAAGGAAAGTGCAAATTCACAATATCTCCACAATGTCGTTTCGGGCGGAGTGTGTTTTTATCTGATTGATAAATTTATATTTAAAAAATTTTTTTGATGATGAGCCTAAGTGGCGCAGGGCAGATGTAAAGCTAAAGCCCGCCTGGTTTTCCCCAAACGGGCCAGATAAAAAAGGAATTAATAGGCGAAAGCGGCCCGGTGTTTGCGGATAAACTCTGGCCAACGAACCGGCTCTTTGCCGGCAATTGTCGGGAAGTTGTCAAAGGTTTCTTCAACGCCGGGAATATCGCGTTCGGCAATGCGGCGTAGGTTGTCGCCAACGCAGTTCATATAAGCCATTTCGGCGCCAGATTGCCGCATGTTCTCCAGGAAAATCCGGTAATCGAGCGCTTCATAGCGAAATGGCTGGCCCAGTATTTCCGTCAACATGGCCGCAATCTCGCCATAGGATTTTGCGTCATAACCCAGTCGATAGGTTTTGCCCGCATGCTGTTCAGGGTGCAGCAGTGAACAGGCTGCCGCCAGCGCGACGTCTTCGCCGTCAACCCAACTGAAGGGAGCATCACCGGTGTATTGCTGAATGACGCCGTTGACCACCGCGGGAATGCCACCGTAGCCGATCAGATTTTGCATAAAGCACTCCGGCCGCAAATGCGTAAAGCTGAAACCTGATGCCTCAATATAACGTTCGATCAATTGATGCCAGGCCCAGTGAGCAATGGTGGTGTCGTCGCGGCCACAAGCACCGAGGTGCACAATATGCTGTACCCCGGCCTGTTTCGCCTTATCGAGAAACACCTTGCTCTGGCGCAGCATGTCGACGGTATAGCCGGTCGCCAGAAAGGCGCGGTCAATACCCTGCAGCGCCGGCGCCAGCGTTTCTTCTTGATCAAAATCCATAATGACGGTGCTGATGCCCTGAGCGATAAAAGGCTCGGCTTTTTTCGGGGAGCGTACCGCCGCCACCAGGGCAATGTTGGTGTCTGCCTGCAGGTTACGCAAAGTATCGCCGCCTATCTGGCCGGTGGCGCCGGTAATCAGCACCCTTGGTTTGTTTATGCTCATCAATAAACTCTTGTCATGGTCTGTGGTTGAATCGGGCCTGGCCCTGAGGATGTATTACCAGATCGAGTTTACGGGGAATAAATTTCCTATTTAGGCTATAAATTACCGAGTTTATGGAATTAAATTCATTAATGGTGACGGACTATGTTTTCTTCCGAACGACTCAAAGGTATCGATCTGTTTGTCTGCGTAGCCGATCTGGGCAGCTTTACGGCCGCCGCAGAACGCCTGAATTTGACCGGTTCCGCCATCAGCAAAGGCATTGCCCGTCTTGAAAGCCGGCTGCAGGTTCGCTTGTTTAACCGGACCACGCGGCGTCTCTCACTGACCGACGCGGGGGAAACCTTTTACCGCACCTGCACCAGCGTATTGGGCGAGCTGGAAGAGGCGGAGCTTGCCATGCAGGCCGAAAATGCCGAGCCACGGGGAAGGGTGCGTATCGATCTTCCTGCCGCCTACGGTCGTCTGCATGCTTTACCGGTGATCCTCAAGCTAATTGAGCATCATCCGCTGTTAATGCCGCATATTTCGTTTTCCGACCGCTTTGTCGATCCTGTGATAGAGGGGATCGATATTATTGTGCGTATCGGCGGCGCGGATATTTGGCCGAATACTTTAGGGCACTGTTATCTGGGGGCGCAGCGGCACATTTTTTGCGCTTCACCGGCCTATGTGAAAAAGCGCGGCGTGCCGAACAACGAACAGGATTTGGACAATCACAGCTGCGTGGTTTACGGCGAAGGCAACGGTATGCTCACCCCCTGGCATTTTGCCGGCGTGCAGGCGAATAACAGCGAGAAAAGGGTGTTACCGGCGCGGGTGGCTATCGGCGATGCAGAAGGGCAGCTTACCGCGGTTTTGGCCGGGCACGGCATAGCGCAGTTGCCTACCTGGTTGGTGAAACGGCAACTTGCAGAGGGTTCGCTGGTGGAGGTATTGCCTCATCTGGCAACCGATGGATTACCGATTAATCTGGCCTGGCTCAAGAGCCGGCAGGCGCTGCCGAAAGTTCGCGCGTTATTGAAGATCCTGACTGACAATCTGGGGCCCGATGGCAGCATGACAGAGCGCACCTGAGGTTCGTTAGGCACTTCAGCGACAGAAAAAAGTCTCAGGAAATGGCGGCGGCGAGGTTGCGCAATTCCGGCAACACGCCCAGATTTTTCTCCTGCACGATATCCTGACAAACTTTCAGGATCACCGCTTTGACTACGTCGGAGCTTCGCATCAGGTTCTGTTGTTCCATTAGGCTATTGACTTCAGCCAGCTGTTTTTTAGTGACTTTCATTGACAGCCGTTTGGATGCCTTGGCATTTGCCAGCTCGCTGCCTAACAGCGCTTTCAGTCCTTCCTGATGATAGTAGCCGGTGGTCAGCGCATGAAGGTAATACAGGATCAGCGTCTTATGAAAATCTTCGCCCAGTGAAGCATCTATTTTCTGCGTGGCGACGTTAAGAATATCGAGATAGTGCGCCGGAACCCGGACTTCCAGCGCCGACTTGCTTTGCTCAAACTCGCTTTTAATTTGCGGTGTGGATTGAGCAGGGACACTGACCACGGCGTCGCACTGGTGACAGACCGCGGCCAGAATATTCTTCACCGTGCCACGCCGATCGCTGAAGTCCACATCGCGTAAACGATAAGTCGCGATAGATTTCCCGCAGTGGTGACACAGAACGGCACGCGTATCGCCTTCTTTAACAATTTTCACTTTGAACTCCTTGTCGATTTGTTGGTGCACGCTGATAAAGATGACGTCGGGTTCCATAAAATAAAATTTTACGTACCAGCAGCAACCGGACTTCCAGGGTTGAAGAATGTGAACGTCAGTATCTGCATCCTGATGATGTGGACGGCACTGATATGCGTCTCCGGAAGTTTTCCTGATAAGTTCGATTACCTCGTTTTTATCAACCTGACCAGTGGCGAACAGATTCTTGACATCGATGTTGCCACGTACCTCATGGTCATACGCGCCTTGTTGAAGACAGCGTATAGCGAGCTTTTTTACGTCCCTGAACCCCATCTTATCTCCGTATATTGTACGAAATTTGGCGTACGCACAAGGTGTCTGAAAAATTTCATAGCACTTACTCTACTGGCGATAGTGAGGGTGAAGTTAAGTGATGAATGTGTGTCGCGTGGAGAAAAGACTAAAAGGCGCAGCACTGCGCAAACTGATGCAACGCGTAGCAACGTTGGCGGATAAAATGCGAGAAGCCCGCTCAAGTTTCCCTGAGCGGGCTCAAATAGGGTTTATCACTTCGCACATTTATCCGCCGAAAGCAGGATATTGGGCGAAGTTACTTTGCTGAGAGCTCTCTGCGGATGATCTCTGCACCTGCGCTTAAGGCATTGAGTTTGCCTGTGGCTACCCGACGAGATAAAGGCGCCATGCCGCAGTTGGTCGAAGGGTAGAGTTTGTCGGCATCGACAAACTGAAGGGCTTTCCGCAATGTATTGGCCACTTCCTCCGGGGTTTCTATGCTGTTGGTCGCCACGTCAATGGCCCCGACCATCACTTTTTTACCGCGGATCAGTTCAAGCAGATCCATAGGAACATGCGAGTTATGACATTCCAGCGAGATGATATCGATATTCGACGTTTGCAGTTTGGGGAACGCTTCTTCGTATTGTCTCCACTCTGACCCCAGCGTCTTCTTCCAATCCGTATTGGCCTTGATGCCATAGCCGTAGCAGATATGTACCGCCGTTTCACATTTAAGCCCTTCAATGGCTCTTTCCAGGGCGGCGATCCCCCAATCGTTCACCTCATCAAAAAAAACGTTAAAGGCGGGTTCATCAAACTGGATAATATCGACGCCCGCAGCTTCTAATTCTTTGGCTTCCTGATTGAGGATCTTGGCAAATTCCCAGGCCAGTTTTTCGCGGCTCTTATAGTGGTTATCATAGAGCGTATCGATCATGGTCATCGGGCCTGGCAGGGCCCATTTGATAGGTTGCTTGGTCAGCTGACGTAAAAACTTGGCATCTTCCACAAAAACGGGTTTTTGACGCGCCACAGCGCCAACCACGGTCGGTACGCTCGCATCGTAGCGATTACGGATTTTAACCACCTCACGCTTCTCGAAATCAACGCCGCTCAGGTGTTCGATAAACGTAGTGACAAAGTGTTGGCGCGTTTGCTCGCCATCGCTGACAATATCAATGCCTGCACGCAGTTGATCTTCCAGGGACAAGCGTAGGGCATCTTGTTTTCCCTCAATTAATTCCTCATTTTGCAGTTTCCACGGTGACCAAAGTGTCTCAGGTTGTGCAAGCCAGGAAGGTTTCGGCAAACTGCCGGCAGTAGAAGTTGGGAGCAAAATTTTCATAATAAATGACCTTTTATTTTCGATTAATCAAAGAGCGTAGTGAGCAGACCATTGCTCAAGAATATTCTTGTAGGGTTTGATGAAATGCTCTTCAGTAAATTTCCCCTGCTCAATAGCCAACTGGCTGCGTTCTTCTCGGTCATAAACAATTTTCGTCAATGAATGATCCTGTTGATTCAGGCTTGGCTGATAATATTGCCCTGCGGCAGAGTTCGCATTGTAAATTTCAGGCCGATAAATTTTTTGGAAAGTCTCCATCGTGCTGATGGTACTGATAAGCTCAATATCAGTGTAATCACTCAGCAAATCACCGGAGAAATAAAAGGCCAAAGGCGCAACGCTATTTTTCGGCATAAAGTAGCGAACCTGTAATCCCATTTTTTCGAAATACTTCTCAGTCAAAGAGGAGTCGTTTTGCTGATATTCTATGCCCAATACAGGATGCTGGTTACCCGTCCGCTGATAAGTGTCTTTACTTGAGACGCTTAAGCAGATTACCGGTGACTTTTTAAAATTCTGTTTGTACTCCGTTGAGTTGACGAAATACTTAAATATGTTGCCGTGCAGGTCGCCAAAATCATCTGGTATGCTAAACCCAGGTTGGTTTTTGTTGTGTTCCAGCAGCAATACACTGAAGTCATAATCTCGCACATAAGAAGAGAAGTTATTCCCGACAATGCCTTCAATCCGCTGGTGAGTTTTTTTATCAATAATGTTGGTTTTTAATATTTCAATCACTGGGAAGGTATGGCCATTACCTTCAACACTCATCTCGACAGAAATAATTTCAAGCTCGACAGAGTAACGATCGCCTTTTGGGTTGTCCCAATCCGCTAACGTATTGAAACGATTATCAATCATTACCAATGTGTTGCGCAGATTCTCCTGGCGATTTTTTCCTCTGGCCAAATTGGCAAAATTGGTGGTAATACGCGTATTCTCAGAGGGGTTATAATCCTCATCGAAAAGGCTGCGCTTAATCGTAAATGTAAAGTCTCTGCTCATCGCGATGTTGCACCCTAAGTTCTGAGATGAAAACTGAATTGGCTTCTTGATTTCGTAGAAGTTACTGGTTTGTTCACTCATCAGTCTTCATGTTGTCAATAAGTTAATGTTGCATATTTTATGCCAGAGCCATCGGATGAGTGAAAGCGACTAAATTTCATTACCACATGAGCTATCTTCATGATCTGACAGCGGCGGGTATCGGTAGAGTTGCCAACCCCCCCGGGGTTACCAATCCGCAGCGGCATCCTGCGGGCAGAAACGGGCAACAGAACAGGCCAATGGGAAGGGGATAAAGACCAGGTGGGGGGGCGCTGATTGCCGAAGCGCTCGGTATCGCACCAGAGCAAATCAGGCCTTCGCGTTATCGCTGAGATATTTCCGGCGCAGCCTGATCTGGAATCTGCGCCGCATTTTGTTTATCTGATTGTCATAATCATTTGAATCATGAGAATAATTTTCTATCGTACGCCTCGTTACGTTAAGGCAAATGCCATAGGAATCTGACTAAAAATCGCACATAGCCCAGAACCATTGACCTGGGGGCTCGTAGCGGCAAACGACTGGAACGTATACCTGACAGTATCATGAACGAGGTGCTGGGCAGCCTGGAAGCTATTCTGAGCTGAAGCTTTTAATTAAATAGAAAACCAAAAGCAAAACGCCCGCTTAAGTTTCCTTAAGCGGGCGTCTTTAATATGGCTCCTCTGACTGGACTCGAACCAGTGACATACGGATTAACAGTCCGCCGTTCTACCGACTGAACTACAGAGGAATCGTGTGAACGGGGCGAATAATAGCGGGGTGATGCGGGCTTGTAAAGCCTGAAAACGCCTTGCCGTTTCGTTTGCTGCAAGATTATTCAACCTGCTGCTTTTTATGGCTTTTATTGATGCTCTGCTGCGCAATGGTTCAGGAGCGACCACGGGCTGCACTCCGCGTGCTTCACGCTGGTGCAAACCTTCTCTGTTCTGGGTCGACCATCGCAGGGGGTTATTGAGCACCAGCATCATTTTTTCTTATTTTTCCGGCGATTAGTTAACGGCTTCTCTTATTTCGTCGGTCTGGCCCGGATCTTGCTGCCGTTCTGTCAACGCAGTTCAGCGGCATGACGGAGGCAATATGAATTTCAGACGTCTGAAGTATTTTGTGAAAATCGTCGATATCGGCAGCCTGACCCAGGCGGCGGAGGTGCTGCATATCGCGCAGCCGGCGCTCAGCCAGCAGTTGGCCACCCTGGAAGGGGAGCTGAAACAGCAACTGCTGATCCGCACCAAGCGCGGCGTGATGCCGACCGAGGCCGGAAACATCCTGTATGCCCATGCCCAGACCATTTTGCGCCAGTGTGAACAGGCGCAGAGCGCGGTCAACAGCGCCGGCCAGGCGATGAGCGGTCAGGTATCCGTCGGGCTGGCGCCGGGTAGCCTGGCATCACAGTTGGCGCTGCCGCTGTTGCAGGCGGTACGCGATCAGCATCCGGGTATCTTACTCAGTTTGAATGAGAACATCGGCTCTACGCTCGCCGGACAGGTTGCCGGTCAAAGTCTGGATATGGCGGTGATCTACGGTGCCAAAATGCCTGCGGGCCTTCAGGCCACCGCGCTGATGCGAGAAGATCTCTATCTGGTGGCGACGCGTGCGGTGCCGAACCCGGGTAACAGCGTTGATCTGCTGGACGTTGCGCGCCTGAATCTGTTCCTGCCGCGCGAAGGTGATGTGGTACGCACCCAGGTGGATGAAGCCATGGCGGTGCGCAAGCTGGCCGCCAATGTGATTGGTGAAATCGAGTCCTCCAGCACCTTGAGCGCGGCCATTGCCAGCGGCCTGGGGGCCACTATTTTACCCGAGTCGGTGGCGCGGGCAATGATTGGCCCAGCCAAGGCCTGGATGGCTCGAATCAACGCTCCGTCGCTTAGCGTGCCGCTGTCGCTGTGTATTTCCGCACAGCACTCCTTGTCGGCGCCGGCGTTGGTGGTGAAAGAGATCCTGCTGTCGATCGCCGCAAGCCGCAGTCAGGAAAAACGCGTGTTGGCGTTGGTACAATAAATCACGACAGGCTTTCCCGCTTAATCTCGGCGATGGCGGGAGCCGCCGGCAGCGGTTTTGGCGCCGGTGGCGTCAGGTTTTCCTCTGGCCGCGACAGCGCCAGCGAGAAACCGAAGGTGTTGACGCCGTCGAGACTGTGGACGAAGGCCTCCCCCTGGTGCATCAGCGCAATAGCGCGGACGATGGACAGCCCCAGACCGTGGTGCATGTCGCTGCGAACGCGCGAAGAGTCGACACGGTAGAAGCGTTCAAACAGCCGGCTCAGGTGCTCGGGGGCGATGGTTTCGCCCTGGTTGGCAACGGCGACGACGGCAAATCCCCGCTGCTCCTGCAGCAGTACCGAAACGGCGCTGCCCGCGACGGCGTGGCGCGCACTGTTTTCAAGCAGGTTAGCCAGCGCGCGATGGAACAGCCGCCGGTCAACCTGCGCCCGCACTTCTCCGGAAATCTCAATGGTCAAATCGTTTTCCATAAACGAAGGTTCGACGTATTCCGCCGTTTTCAGAGATTCTTCCCGCAGCGATACTTCGCTCAGTTGGGTAGCGTATTGTCCGGCCTGAGCGTGGGACAGGAACAGCATGTCGTTGACGATCGAGGTCATGCGTTCCAGCTCTTCCAGGTTCGACTGCAGCAGTTCTTCCAGTTCCTGTACGCTGCGTTCGCGAGCCAGCGCCAACTGGGTTTGACCAATCAGATTGGTGAGCGGGGTGCGCAACTCATGCGCCACGTCGGCGTTAAAGCTCTCCAACTGCCGCCAGGCCACTTCCTGGCGCGCCAGCACGCCATTGAAAGACTCCGCCAGGTTGCGCAGTTCGGCCGGTAAGGTGGCGCTGTCCAGCCGCTGGCCGGTAGTGCCGGGCACCAAGCGGTGCGCCTGTTCACTGAGATTGAGCACCGGTCGCATACCGAAGCGCGAGATGGCGTAGCCCAGCAGGGCCGCCAGCCCAATCCCCAGCAGCGAAATCACCACCAGCGCCTGGGTGAACTCTCTCAGCGTGCCCATATAGGGGGCAGAATCAATCGCCACCACATAGCGCACCTCTGGGCGAGCGCCCAGCGGCGGCAGCGTCGCGATCAGCATATACAGCGGGCAATCGCCGTCAGGATTAGCGGCAATGGCGAAACCGTCCGGCAGTTTTGACCAGTGGGTACCCGGTGGGGGAGCACCGCCGAAGCGGTAACGCGGATCCTCGCTGATCACCCAGTATTTCACCTGGCTGCCTTCGCTGTTGGACAGGGTATTGAGCTTTTGTTGCACCATTGGCCAGTCGCGAGCGGTCCCTTTGGCTTCGATAAAAGGGGAGACCAGCGAATGGCGAAAATGCAGCTCGTTGTGCATCTGGTTTTGCAACGAGGTCAGCAGCGAACTGCGCAGAAACAGCGCCAGCACCAGCATGATCAGCGCCATGGTCAGCGCGAACATCAATGCCATCCGGCTGGAAATGGAAATTTTCATCAGGCGATTATCCGTGGCGCATCGCGATGCAGCGGACGATTTTCCAGCACGTAGCCCATGCCTCGCACCGTGTGCAGCAGCTTTTGCGGATAGGGGGAGTCGATTTTGGCGCGCAGTCGCTTAATCGCCACTTCAACCACGTTGGCGTCGCTGTCGAAGTTCATGTCCCAAACCTGTTCGGCGATCATCATTTTGGACAGTATCTCCCCCTGATGGCGCGCCAACAGGCTGAGCAGAGCAAATTCTTTGGCGGTCAGATCGATACGCTCCCCGCCGCGGGTCACTCGCCGCGCCAGCAGATCCACGTGCAGATCGTCGATTTGCAGTTGGGTGACGTCAATGCCGTCGCTGGTGCGGCGGCGCAATAACGCCTGGATGCGGGCGACCAGTTCAATCAGCGAGAACGGCTTGGGCAGATAATCATCCGCCCCGTGGCGCAGGCCCTTGACGCGTTCGTCTACCGAACCGCGGGCAGACAGCATCAACACCGGCGTCTGTTTGCTGGCGCGCAGGCCTTCCAATACCGCATAGCCGTCTTTGCCCGGCAGCATCACATCCAGGATCACCGCGTCATAGTCCTGCTGCACCGCCAGATGCAAGCCCTCAATGCCATCGCCGGCGACGTCTACGGTGTAGCCCAGTTCGCTCAGTGCGCGGTTAACGTAGGACGAGGTTTTTTCTTCGTCCTCAACCAACAGTAATCGCATGGCCACTCCCGTCATTATCACCTGATGATTAATTAATCATGAAACCCGCCACCTTGCCACAAGACATCATGTTCAGTGATGAGTTTATGACAGCCATGCGGTCGTGAAGCTGACGGCTGGCTGACATTTTTGTCAGCTAACGCCGCCGTCGGATAAAAAACGCGTTAACTGACACGAATGTTATCTGCGGGTCACGTTGAGGTCAGTTTGCCGCTCGTACAGTAACCATTGGCCGCTTTGTGGCGCGCCGCGCAACCCTTGACCCAGCATCTAAAAGGATACGAACTCATGAGCCTCAAAATCGCCTCTCTTGCTGTCGGCGTGGTGGTGGCCGCTACTTCGCTCTCTTTGTGGCTGGTGGTGGCCGCTCGCGATACGCCGCCAACTGCGCCGCCATCACCGCCACGGGTCGGGGTGGTAACGTTGAAAAGCGAACCTATACCCCTGACCAGTGAACTGCCGGGACGGGTTGCCGCCTTTCGCAATGCGGAAGTGCGGCCACAGGTCGGGGGCATAGTGCAAAAACGCCTGTTTACCGAAGGGGAACAGGTCAAGGCGCAGCAACCGCTTTACCAAATCGACCCGGGGCTGTTTCAGGCGGAATACGATCGCAGCAATGCGGTCTTGGCGCGAGCGCGGGCACAGCTGCGTACCGCCGCGTTGTTGATTCAACGTTACCGGCCGCTGGCAGAGAGCCGGGCCATCAGTCGTCAGGTGTATGACGACGCAGTAGCCGCTCATCAGCAGGCGGTGGCCGATGTGCAGTCTGCGGAGGCGCAGTTGGAAACGGCACGTATCAATCTGGTTTATACCCGGGTGCTGTCACCCATCGACGGCATTATTGGACGTTCGCTGGTGACCGAAGGGGCGCTGGTGACGGCGCAGCAGGCCGAGGCGGTGGCGGCGGTGCAGCAGATAGATCCGATTTATGTGGACGTGACCCAGTCCAGCGTCCAACTTTTGCGGTTGAGAAATGCGCTGGAAAGCGGTGCGGTTGCGCAGGCCGACGGCCCTCAGTCTGCGGCGGTCACTCTGACACTGGAAGACGGCTCTCGCTATGCCCACGGCGGCAAATTTCAATTTTCAGAAATCACGGTGGATCGTTCCACCGGCTCGGTGGTGCTGCGCGCGGTATTCCCCAATCCGGAACGCAAGCTGCTGCCGGGCATGTTTGTGCGAGCCCGGCTGTTAGAGGGCATGGCCGCGCAAGGGGGGCTGCTGGTGCCGCAGCGGGGCATTACCCGCAACCCGCGCGGTGAAGCGACCGCCCTGGTGGTGAACGAGACGGGCAAGGTTGAGCTGCGCGAACTAACCACCGAACGGGCGATGGGGGACAGTTGGCTGGTGTCGACCGGGCTGGCGGCGGGCGATCGGGTGATTGTCGAAGGCGTGCAGCAGGTCAGGCCTGGCGCACAGGTCAATGCGGTGGAGTGGGCTCCGGCTGCCACAACGCTGTTAAGCAGCACTCGTAAGGAGCCGGCGCATGGCTAAATTCTTTATCGAGCGCCCGGTGTTTGCCTGGGTGCTGGCCATCATCATGATGCTGTGTGGCCTGCTATCGATTGCCAATCTGCCGGTGGCGCAGTACCCAAGCATCGCACCGCCCACCGTCAGCATTCAGGTCAACTATCCCGGTGCCTCGGCGAAGACGGTGCAGGATACGGTGGTGCAGGTGATTGAACAGCAGATGAACGGTCTCGACAATCTGCAATACATTTCCTCCGAAAGTAATTCCGACGGCAGCATGAGCATTGCGTTGACCTTTGCGCAGGGCACCGATGCCGATACCGCGCAGGTACAGGTGCAAAACAAGTTGGCGCTGGCACAGCCGCTGTTGCCGCTGGAGGTACAGCAGCAGGGGATCCGCGTCACCAAGTCCACCGCCAACTTTATGATGGTGATGGCGTTTGTCTCGACGGATGGTCGTATGACCCGGCAGGACCTGGCGGATTACGTCGCCTCCTATGTACAGGATCCGATCAGCCGCACCAACGGCGTGGGGGACTTCCAATTGTTCGGTGCGCCTTATGCGATGCGCATCTGGCTGGATCCTGCTGCGCTGGTGAACTACAGCCTGACCGCCACCGACGTCAGCAATGCGATTCAGGAGCAGAACGTTGAGGTTTCATCCGGTCAGTTGGGGGGACAACCGGCGTTGCCCGGCCAGGAACTGAATGCCACGGTAATTGGCCCCTCACGCTTGCAGACCCCGGAGGAGTTCGGCCAAATCCTGCTGAAAACCGATCCGGACGGTTCGCGGGTTCGCCTGGCCGACGTGGCGCGCATTGAGCTGGGCGCGCAGAACTACGCGATTGATAGCTACTACAACGGCAATGCGGCGGTCGGGCTGGGCGTGCGTCTGGCAACCGGTGCCAATGCGCTGCAAACCGCGCAGGCGGTGCGTGCCACGCTGGCGGAGCTGAAACCCTTCTTCCCGCCGGGAATGGAAGCCGTGGATGCCTATGACACCATTCCATTCATTAGCCTGTCGATCGAAAACGTGGTGCGTACGCTGGTGGAAGCGGTTGTGCTGGTGTTTGCGGTGATGTACCTGTTTTTGCAGAACTTCCGGGCCACGCTGATCCCGACGCTGGCGGTGCCGGTGGTGCTGCTGGGAACCTTTGGCGTGCTGGCGGCCTTCGGTTACTCGATCAACACGTTGACCATGTTTGGCATGGTGCTGGCGATTGGCCTGCTGGTGGATGACGCCATTGTGGTGGTGGAAAACGTCGAGCGGCTGATGCATGAGGAGGGGCTTTCACCTAAGCAGGCAACCCGTAAATCGATGAGCCAGATCACCGGTGCCTTGATAGGCATCGCCATGGTGCTGTCGGCGGTATTTGTGCCGATGGCGTTTTTTGGCGGTTCAACCGGCGTGATCTACCGGCAGTTCTCCATCACCATTGTCTCTTCGATGGTGCTGTCGGTGATGGTGGCGGTGGTGTTTACCCCGGCGCTGTGCGCTACGCTGCTCAAGCCGGTAAAGCCGGGAGAGCATGCCGCACGCAAAGGTTTCTTTGGCTGGTTTAACCGCCGCGTCGAGTGGGCCAACCGCAGTTACGCGGCTTCGGTAATGCGCGGTCTGGGCCGCCCGCGTCGGCTGATGCTGATTTATCTGGTGATTGCCATTGCCACCGGCTGGCTGTTTACCCGCATTCCAACCTCGTTCCTGCCGCAGGAAGATCAGGGCATGTTGTTCGCGCAGGTACAGGCACCGGCCGGGGCCACCGCAGAACGGACGCAGGCCACCTTACGCGGTGCCACGGAGTACCTGTTGAAAATGGAGAAGGACAGTGTGCGTTCGGTGTTCGCTATCTCCGGGTTTAACTTCGGCGGGCGCGGGCAGAACGTCGGCACCCTGTTTATTCGCCTGCATGACTGGGACCAACGGCCGGACGCCTCGCAAAAGGCCGACGCGATCGCCGCCCGCCTCAATGCCATGTTCGCACGTGACTTTCGTGATACCCGTATTTTTGTGGTCTCGCCCCCGGCCGTACGTGAATTGGGCAACGTGGCGGGCTTTAACTTCCAACTGATGGATCGTGGCGGCATTGGGCATCAGCCATTGCTGGCGGCGCGCGACAGGTTCCTTGCCGCTGCCCGGCAGAGTCCGGTGTTGAACAACGTGCGTGCCAACGGCCTGGAGGATGCACCCCAGTATGAACTGCTGATCGACCGCGAGAAGGCGCGGGCACTCAGCGTGCCGATCACGGAGATTAACCGCACGCTGTCGCTGGCCTGGGGCTCGGGTTATGTGAACGACTTTATCGATCGCGGTCGGGTGAAGCGGGTTTATGTGCAGGGAGATGCCTCGTCGCGCATGCTGCCGCAGGATCTGGAACAGTGGTTTGTGCGTAACGACAACGGCGATATGGTGCCGTTCTCCGCCTTTGCCAGCGCCGAATGGACCTACGGTGCGCAAAAACTCAATCGGTACAACGGCGCACCGTCGTTTAACCTGCAGGGCGAACCGGCGGCGGGCTTCAGCTCCGGCGACGCGATGGCGGAAATGGAACGCATTGCCGCCACCATGCCGCCCGGCGTGGGCTACGACTGGACCGGACTGTCGTTTGAAGAACGGTTGTCCGGCGCCCAGGCACCGGCACTCTATGCGATTTCACTGCTGGTGGTCTTCCTGTGTCTGGCGGCGCTGTATGAAAGCTGGAGCGTGCCCAGCGCGGTGATGCTGGTGGTGCCGCTCGGGGTGATTGGCGCGGTGGTGGCCACGTTGCTGCGTGGGCTGGCCAACGACGTTTATTTCCAGGTGGGGTTGCTGACCACCGTCGGGCTGGCGGCCAAAAATGCCATTCTGATCGTGGAGTTCGCCAAGGCGCACTTCGAAGCCGGCGCCAGTCCGGTAGAGGCGGCGGTGCAGGCCGCCAGACAGCGGCTGCGGCCGATCCTGATGACCTCGCTGGCGTTTATTCTCGGCGTGGTGCCGCTGGTGATTGCCAGCGGGGCGGGCTCAGGCAGTCAGAATGCCATCGGCACCGGGGTAATCGGCGGCATGCTGACCAGCACCTTCCTGGCCATTTTCTTCGTACCGGCGTTCTTCGTCATCATGCTGCGGCTGTTTCGGGTGAAGCGGCTCAGCGAACGCCGCCGGGCGGAGGATGAAGCGGAGATAACTGCCCCGGCGCCGGGAGCCGAGCCATGATAAAAATTTTGGCTATCATGCTGGCCACTGCCACCCTGACGGGCTGCTCGTTGACGCCGGACTATCAACGCCCCGCTGCGCCGGTAGCGCCAGCCTATCCGGATTATGGCGTCGCGCAGGTCGACGGAACGGCAGCGGCTATCGGTTGGCGTGAGTTTTACCGCGATCCGCTGCTGCAAACGCTGATTACGCAGGCCCTGGCGAATAACCGTGACTTGCGCATTGCGGCGCTGAACGTGGAGGCGGCTCGCGCCAGCTACCGCATTCAACGGGCAGATACGCTGCCCACCCTGTCGGCGCAGGGCAGTGGTTCGGTACAGCGTACCCCGGGCAGTCTGTCCGCAGGCGGGCAGTCTGCGGTGGGGCGCAGCTATCAGGTCGGGGGAGCGCTGTCGTGGGAGCTGGATCTGTTCGGGCGGCTTCGCAGCCTCAACCAGCAGGCGTTGGAATTGTATTTGGCACAGGATGAAACCCGGGCCGCCGCGCAACTGGCGCTGATCGCCGAAACCGCCAACGCTTATCTTTCGCTACGCGCCGATAGCGAACTTCTGGCGCTGGCGCAGGAAACGCTGAGCTCACAGCAGGCGGCCTTTGGGCTGGTGGAACAAAGCTTCCAGCTCGGTGTGGCGACCGAACTGGATCGCAGCCAGGCGGAGGTTGGGGTACGGACGGCACAGCGTGATTTGGCTCAGTATCGGCGTCAGGTTCGGCAGGATACCAATGCCCTGACGCTGTTGGTTGGGCAGCCGTTGGGCTCGGCGATGAGTTCGCGTCTGGCGCAAGCCAGCACCTTGCCGGACGACCTGTTGCCGGAAACCATTCCGGCCGGGCTGCCGGCAGATTTGCTGACCCGGCGGCCGGATATCCGAGCGGCAGAGCATCAGCTACGTGCCGCGAATGCCAATATCGGCGCGGCGCGGGCGGCGTTCTTTCCGACCCTCAGCCTGACCGGTTTCGGCGGCACGGCCAGCGCCGGCCTGGACGGTTTATTTTCTGCCGGTTCCGGTGCCTGGAGTTTTGTGCCGCAGCTCTCGCTGCCTATCTTCTCCGGCGGCTCTTTGCGTGCGGGATTGGATCTGGCGGAGGTGCAAAAACGCATTGAGGTGGCGCGTTATGAGCAGGCGATACAACAGGGATTTCGCGAAACCGCCGATGCGCTGGCCGGTCGCGACACGCTGGATGAGCAAATCCGGGCGCAAACGCAGTTGGTGGCGGCCAATCAACGCGCTTACAGCCTGTCGCAGCAGCGTTTTCAGCAGGGCGTGGATAACTACCTGACCGTGCTGGATTCCCAGCGTTCCCTGTATGCGGCGCAGCAGGTGTTGGTGGATACGCGCCTGGCGCGATTGACCAATATCGTCGATCTTTACCGTGCGTTGGGCGGCGGGTGGCGCGAATAAGGGTTTTGCCAACAGGCGCGGCCTTCACCGCGCCTGACGTGGTTGCCGGTTAGCTGAGCTGGTAACGGCTGTCCGGCCGTGCGGCCGCCGGTAAATCCGTTTCGTCGTTCATTTCGCGCAGGTTGATCTCAATCGCGTTGCACATGGCATTGAGCGGCAGGTCATTGGCGGCGGTGCCGAACGGATCTTCCAGTTCCTCTGCCAGCGAGTCCAGCGAGATGAAGGTGTAGGAGATAAACACCGACACCAGCGGCGTCATGTAATGCAGATCCGGCACCAGCGCGAAAGGCAGCAGGGTGCAGAACAGGTAGACCGTACGATGAACGATCAGGCTGTAGGCAAAGGGGATCGGCGTATTGGCGATGCGTTCGCAGCCGCCGAGGATCTCCGACAGCCGGTTGAGGTTTTGGTCGATGCTGTGAAACAGCATGTCCGACAGCTGTGCCGATTGTCGTTTTTCGCCCAGCCATTGGCCCATCATCAACAGCAGCCGGTTGCAGGGGGACATGCTGTTTTCTATCGCTCGCAGATCGACGTTGGGCAGCAGTCGTTGCAGGTCGGCGCTGCTATCGGTGCCGCGCAGCTGGTGTTTCAGGCAGTAGCTGAACGCGATCAGCAGGGCGGCAAACTCGCGTGCCGCCTGATCCTGCTGCGGTAGCAGACTCTTGATCTGGCGCAGCAGCGAGCGCTCAACGATCAGCAGGCTGCCCCACAGCAACCGCGCCTCGGTGAAACGCGCATAGCTGACGCTGTTGCGGAAGCCGAGAAAGATAGCGATCGCCACGCCCAGCAGGCTGAAAGGTGCCAGGGTCAGTTTGACCCCCAGATGTTCGTACCATTGAAAACACAGCACGGCGACGATGGACATCGCCACGTTAAGGCTGAGGCGAAACAGAATTTTGGATAGCACTGAACCGTGCCAGACGAAGAGCCGCCTGAACCAGTGTTGCTGAGGTCTGACAATCATATGTGTGGTGATGTCCGGGGAATGAGAGCCGCTGTTGTAACAGATTTGCGGTCGGTACATCAACGATCTGAGTATGAAAAGTTAAAAAGCCCGCCGAAGCGGGCCCAGATCCTTCGTCATCAGCGGAACGGCGGCTCGTTAAAGGTACGCAGCTTGCGGGAATGCAGGCGATCGCCCTCGGCGCGCAGCAGGTCGATAGCACAGATACCGATCTGCAGGTGTTCCGAAATGGCCCCTTCATAAAAGCGGTTGGCCTGGCCGGGCAGCTTGATTTCACCGTGCAGCGGTTTGTCGGATACGCACAACAGCGTGCCGTAAGGCACCCGGAAACGGTAGCCCTGAGCGGCGATGGTGGCGCTTTCCATATCTACCGCGACGGCGCGGCTGAGGTTAAAACGCAGCGCCGAAGCGGAATAGCGCAGCTCCCAGTTGCGATCGTCTGTGGTGACCACGGTGCCGGTGCGCAGGCGTTGTTTTACCTCTTCGCCGGGCATGCCGCTGACCATTTTGGTGGCGTCATACAGCGCACGCTGTACTTCGGCAATGCTGGGGATCGGGATATCCGGTGGCAGCACCGAATCCAGCACGTGGTCGTCCCGTAGGTAGGCGTGCGCCAGCACGTAGTCGCCAATCGACTGGCTTTCGCGCAGGCCGCCGCAGTGGCCGATCATCAGCCAGGCGCTGGGGCGCAGCACCGCCAGATGGTCGCAAATGGTTTTGGCGTTGGAGGGGCCGACGCCGATATTGATCAGCGTGATGCCCTGGCCGGTGCGCGAGATCAGGTGGTAGGCCGGCATCTGGTGGTTTTTCCACGCCAGGTCGGAGACCGCCTGATCCGGTGCGGTGGTTTCCGGCGTGATATAGATGCCGCCGGCGCTCGACAGGGCAATATAAGGACTGGCCGGATCGGCTATTTCGGTGCAGGCCCAGCGGACAAACTCATCCACATAGCGGGTGTAGTTGGTGAACAGCACGAAGGGCTGAAAATGCTCCACCGGGGTGCCGGTGTAGTGCCGCAGCCGCGCCAGCGAAAAGTCGGCGCGCAGGGCGTCGAAGTGCGAAAGCGGGAAGGTGCTGGTGGCGTGAAACAGGCCATCGGCAGTCTCATCGCCAATTTGCGCCAGCTCGGTGGTGGGGAAATGCTGCGCCAGGCTGGCGCTCATCGACCGATCCAGCATCAGGTTTGAACCGTCGATCACGTAAGGGAAAGGTATTTCCTGCTGTGACGGCCGCACTTCGATATGCGCATCGTACTCCCCGGCCAGCATGGTCAACTGTTCGGTCAGATAATGGCGGAACAGGTGCGGGCGGGTGATGGTGGTGGTATAGCAACCGGTGTGGGTGAAACGGCCATAGGCGCGGGTTTTGGTTTGACCGGGCGATTTCCCGTCCCAGCTGACGCGCAGCTCAGGGTAAACAAATAGCCCTGCCGCGCGGGTCTGCGCATCGGGTAGGCTGCCATGGCTGATAAAGTCACCGACCGCCTGGCGCAGCGCCTCAACCGAGGCGACATACAGCGCTTCCAGTTGTTCGACTGCCTGAGCGGGGGTGAGGCCGGTGCCGGATTGCTGACTGCTCATACTCTCTCCTTGGTTCTCCCGGCTATGCGGCGGGGAGGCATACGGATGCCGATATCAATTCACAGCAACAGGTTAGCCGAAGATGGGCGCAAAAGCTTTGGAGAAACGGCAGGGGGCGAATAAATTCGCCCCGAATAACGCGGACGCCGCATGCAGCGCGATGATCAGGAAGCGGGGGCAGCCTGTTCCACTTTCAGCGAGACCAGGCCAATACCCAGTTTCTTCGGTACAAAACCGCCGCTGGCACCTTCTTGTGGCTCCGTGGGGGCCGGCGGCGTGATGCTGATGTTTCTGGCTCCGGCAGGGTTGTCGAAGCGCAGCGTCACGGTGGTGTCCTGTTCGCTGAGCGTCACAAACTGTTCCTGATTGCCGACGCGCACCGAGATAGGTTCGCCGACGTTTTTACCGTAGGCGCGGGCGCGCAGCACCAGATCGAATGCTGATGGCAGGGGATCGACGTAATCAATATTCACCGTCGGCGCCAGGTTGGCGTCTGACCAACGGCCCCAGTCTTCGACGCTGGAAACGCCGGTGATCGCTTTCACCTGTTCCGGCATGCCCGGCAGCATAAAGGCGATGGCGTCCGCGTGATATTTAACGGCGGCGTCGTCGACTTTCAGTTTATCGACGGCGCTTTGGTAGGCGGCGATGCTATCGTTTGGCGGACGCTCAAAGTCTATTTTGCCGCGATAGCTGCCCCCTTTGGCCTGCACGATGTGCGGTGGGGCGGCCAGGCTGCCCGACGCGACGCAGGTGTCGGTGCTCAACGCCAGTTCTGGCGACCACACCCGACCGATTTCATAACACTTGTCGACCCAGACGAATTTCTCGCCTGCGCCCAGCCCGGCAAGCTGTTTTTTCAGCGGTGTGGACAGGTAGACGTTAAACATCGGCTCAATTTTGTTGTCCGTCACCTTCAGAATAAACGGCACCTTAAAGGTGATGCCGGAGAAGGTAAAGCGGTTGCCCCGATCGTCGAGACTGTAGTTTGTGATGCTGTTCGGGAAGCCCCATTGCTTGACCACCGCCGGTTTCCAGGCGTTGATTTTTTCGTCGATATTCAAAAACAACGTCGCCAGCGTTGGGCTGGACAGGCTGCTGCGACCGAGGCCAATGTAGTTATCGCCACCCATCACGTCCAGCACGGTGGCGCCGTTGTCCAGCGTGCTGCGCTTCTCGTTATGCAGCGCGGTCTGCGGGCGGGTACCGTCGATGATAAAGAACAGGTTGCGGCGTTTCTGCTTGGTCAGGATGTCATAGGCGGTATTGTTCATCGCCAGATGGTCAGAAGACACCACGATAACGGTATTTTTGAAGTACTCGGACGCCTTGATTTTGTCGATCAGCGCGGCGATATGCTGTTGGCTGCAGGCCACTGCGCTCAGCGACCGATTCTCTTTATTCTGCCAACGGAACGACTTTTTGCTGCAGCTGGCGGAGATAAAGCCGTCCGGGTGATGGGTATCCACGGTCAAGGCGAAGAGCGAGAACTTTTTGTTCTGCTTCGACAGCTCGACGAACTTGTCGAACACCACGTCCAGCACGGTATCGTCGTACCAGCCCCAGTCATTTTTGTAGCCCGGGTCGCTGACCTGTCCGCGTAATTCCTTAAAGCCGTAGGCATGGTCAAAACCGTGCGATTTCAGGAAGGTGTCTTTGCCGGCGAAGGCCAGCTCGGCGCCCTGATAAAAGTAGTTGTCGTACCCGGCGGATTTCAGCACGTCGCCCAGGCAGACGTTTTCCGGGTAAAAGGTGGATACCGCGCTGGAGGCGTTGCCGTCAAAGGGGGCAAACAATGGGATACCGCACTGTGAGGACACCATACCGGCGATGGTGTAACCGGTGCCGGGCAGCTGTTGGGTATTGCTGAAGTCGATGCTGTTTTCGCGGTGCTGGTTCAGTTCGTCGGTCAGGCCGGGGAAGATTTGTTGGTCGAAGTAGGTTCTCTCCAGGCTTTCAGCATAGATATACACCAGGTTCGGCGCTTTGCCCTGTACGGTTTTCTTCGGCGCTTTGTAATAGGTGTCAAAGTCGGCGGTATCGCCGCTAATCTGGCTCTTCACCAACAGCGAGATGTCCTGAAAGGCGGGAGTAGTGCCGACGGAAAACAGCGCCAGCAGCACGGCGAGCACGCTGTAAACCACGCTGCTGCTTTTCGCCTTGCGCCGTACCAGACTCCAGGTCAGCAGGGTGAAGATCAGCGCCAGCACCGCCAGCAGGCCGACAAACGGCAGCAGGTATTTGCCGACGCCGGCGCCCTTCAGGCTGCTGGTGAGGGTGTAGATCACCGCATCGGTAATGCCGTCACCGGTAAAGTAGTTGCTGGCGATCAGCACCACGTTGAGGATCAGATAGCTGCCCAGCAGCGTCAACAGGGTGGCCAGCCACCAGCGGTTGGCGGCGGCACGGGTGCGGTAGATTAAAATTGAGGCTAAAAAAAGTGCAAACGAGATTAATGCTGAAACCATCCACCGTACCCTGTCTGATTAAAAAGGAAATCTTAACTGCCCTGGCAAACGCCGCCGACCCAAGCACGACGCGAAAGAGGAAGGGTATAGCGCATTGAAAGCGCCAGGGTCAATGCGTGTTTGCGCTGCCCTGGCGTGGCAGAGTGCGATCGGTCGTTTTTGTGACAATAGTGTGACATGAATCACGCCGGTGAGGCGAAAAGCGGCTGAATGTTGCTCATCCGAGGTTTGGCTCTAGCCTTAACGGAGAGCGTTGACGAAACACCTACACCCTTTTTTCAGGAGAAAGCCATGCATAGCATTCCCGCCGTCGTACTCGATGATTTGGCCCCGCAGGGGATCCTGCGTGCGGCCATCAATCTGGGCAATCCGGTGTTGGCGCAGAGGGGGCCAGACGGCGAACCTCAGGGGGTATCCGTGACGCTGGCCAGCGCGCTGGCCCGCGAGTTGGGCGTGGCGCTGGAGTTGGTGACCTATGATGCCGCAGGCAAGGTTTTTGCCGCGTTGGAAACCGGAGACTGGAACATCGCCTTTATGGCCATCGAACCGGTGCGGGCGGCGCAGATCGCGTTCAGTGCGCCTTATGCGATCATTGAGGGGACCTACCTGGTGGCCCAGGCGTCTCCCTGGCAACAGGTTGCCGAACTTGACCGGCCCGAGGTGCGCATTGCCGTAGGCCAGGGAGCGGCTTACGACCTGTATCTGTCGCGAACCTTAAAGCAGGCGCAACTGGTGCGTGCCGATACCTCCGCCGACGCGATCGCCTTGTTCCTCGAACAGGGGTTGGATGCGGCTGCGGGCGTGCGTCAACCGTTGCTGGCTGCCGCAGCGCAAAACCCGGGGTATCGGGTGCTGGCCGGGCATTTCACTGCCATCCAGCAGGCCATGGCGGTTCCGCGACAAAAAGCGTCGGGGGCGGCCTATGTGCGTGATTTTGTGGAGCGGTGCAAGGCGAGTGGCCTGGTGCTGCAGGCTTTGCAGCGCAGCGGTCAGGGTGACGTTACCGTCGCGCCTTCTGCCTGAGGGGGAATGGCAGGGGCGCGGCATACTGCGCCCCTGATAAAGCAAATAACCTTTAATTCAGCTCCACCGCGTATTGCTCCACCGGCGTGATTTTTTTGATCAGCTTGTTGTCGAACAGGAATTGTTCGTAGGCTTGATAGCGCGCTTTATCCAGCTTCGCCGGATCGGTTGCGAACAGCGGCAGGCTGGCTTGCCAGGCCTGTTTGTTCAGCTCGGTATTGAGTTCCGGATGGGCTTTGGCGAACGCCAGCCAGCTTTCCTGCGGATGGGCGTGCAGATAGTCGCTGCCTTTTTTCAGCGCCGCGAGGAATTTTTTGATTTTCGGCTCGGCCAGCGAATCGCGATTGGCGACGATAATCAGCTCGTCGTAGCTCGGCACACCGTAGTCTTCCACGTTAAACACCACCGGATCTTTGCCCTGCAGTTTCAGCTCCAGCGCTTCAATGTTGCGATAGCCGCCGATTACCGCATCGACCTGGCCCGCCAGCAGGGCGCTGGTCAGTTGGAAATTAACGTTAATCAGTTTGGTTTCATTGGGGTTGAGGTGTTCATGCTCAAGCATGGTCGCCAAGGTGGCTTGTTCGATGCCGCTGACCGAATAGCCGATTTTTTTACCCTTAAGTCCTGCCGGGGTGGTGATGCTTTTATCCAGCGTCATCACGGTATTGAGCGGTGAGTTAATCAGGGTGCCTACGCGTACCAGCGGTAGGCCCTGATCGGCAAAAAAGTGCAGCTGCGGCTGGTAGGTGATGGCCAAATCGGCCTGTTTTGCCGCCACCAGGCGCGGCGGCAGCGCCGGGTCGGAAGGGGGCACAATCTTGACGTCCAACCCTTCGGCCTTGAAGGCGCCGATCTGCTCGGCCACCATGATGGGCGCGTGGTCGGGGTTAATATACCAGTCGAGCACCAGCGTCAGTTTTTCCGCGGCATTGGCCTGGCTGGCCAGCGTGGCGCCGAGCAGCAGCCCGCAGACGGTATTTTTAAGCATGGTTGTTACCCTTGTTGTTGTGAGGCGATCAATCATTTTCCGGTGCCCAGTCGATCAGGCGCAGCAATAGCGCGTCTACCGTCACCCATAGCAAGACGGTCATCAGCACCAAAATAAACAGCGCGGCAAAGCAGATGTCGGTCTGCATGCGCGCGTTGGCGTTAAGCATGACGTAACCCAGGCCTTCCGCCGAGCCAACCCATTCGCCGATGATGGCGCCGATAGGGGCGACGGCGGCGGCCATCCGCAGCCCGGAACCGAAAGCCGGTAGCGCCGCCATCAGCCGTACGTGACGCAGTTGGGCCCAGGGAGAAGCGCGCAGGGTTCGGGCCAGATCGAGATAATCGTTATTGACCCGCCGCAGCCCATCGAAGAAGGCGGAAGTCACCGGGAAGAAAATCACCAGCACCGCCATCACCACTTTGGCGCTCATGCCAAAGCCGAACCACAGCACCAACAGCGGCGCCAGCGCAAACACCGGTATCGCCTGGCTGGTCAGCACTAGCGGCATCAACCAGCGCTGCAGGCGCGGCGAAAAGATCATGCACAGCGCCAGCGTGGCACCGAGCAAAACCCCGGCCAGCAAACCGCAGGCGATCTCCGAGGCGGTGATCAGCGTGTGATAAGCGAGGTACGCCCGGTTGTCCCACAGCGCCTGTGCCACCGCCGAGGGGGAGGGCAACAGGAAGGCGGGGATGTCGCCCAGCGTGGCCAGTGCCCACAGCAGCAACAGGCCGGCGAACACCGTCAGGCTGCGACGCATCCGCGACAGACGGCTTTCAGAAAGGGTTTTCATCCGGCGGCCCTCACCAGTTGCAGCAGCAACTCGCTCTGGCTTTTCAGCAACTGAGGATTGTCCGGCGCTCGCGGCGGTAAGCCCCCGATAACATGACTGTCGTCCAGCCCCGCCGGATAACGGGACAGCACCAGCAGGCGGTGGCTAAGGCGGCAGGCCTCCATGGGGTCGTGGGTGATCAGCAGCACGGTATGCTGCGCCAGCAGTTCGGCGGCCAGCTGCTGGATCATGGCGCGGGTAATGGTATCCAGCGCGGAGAAGGGTTCATCCATCAACACAATCGGCTGGCGCTCATACAGCGTGCGGGCAATAGCGGCACGTTGACGCATGCCACCGGACAGCGCGGCAGGCAAGCTGCGGCCATAGCCGGTCAAGCCCACGCGTTCCCGCAGATGTTCCGCCCAGGCGCGGTCGACCTTTTCGCCGCGCAGCCGCGCACCGAGGCTAATATTCTCGTCAATTGTCAGCCAGGGATAGAGCAGATCCTTTTGCCCCATATAGGCGATACGCCCGGTTATCGGCAGGCCGTCGCTGCCGATAACCGTACCGGAGGTGGGTTTCGCCAGCCCGGCGATGATCTTCAGCAGGCTGGTCTTCCCCGCGCCGCTGGCGCCGAGCAGGGCAACGAAGCTGCCGCCGGCGATATCGAAATTCAGACCATCGAAAATCACCTGCTGACCAAAGCGCAGGGTCAGATCCCGTACCTGAATACCGGGCCGGGCATTGCCGTGCTGCGTGTCGCCGAGGCTCATTGGGCATTCAACCCCATCTGCCAGAAGGCGGATTCCAGGCGGGTGGCGGTGGTGAAAATCGCCGACAGTTCGTTCAGGCGGCTTGGGGCACCCCGCTGGAGGCCAACGTTTTCCAGCAGGTCGAGGGAGGCTTGTACGCCGCTCAGATAGGCAGGATCACCATAGTTGCGGATCCACGAGGCATAGGGATTGCCTTCCATCACGGTGTTGGGATCGTTGAGCAGGCGCAGGCCGATTTCGGCATAGCCAGCGACGCAGGGCATTAACGCTGCCAGCAGATCCAGGGCATCCCCGGCGTGGCCGATATCGAGCACATAGCGGGTGTAATTGAGGGTTTCCGGCGCTTCGGGTTCGGCGGCTATCTGCGGTTCGCTCAATCCCCAGTCGGCACAATAGGCCAGGTGCAGGGGCAGTTCGGCGACAATCGCATTGAGCGAAGCGGTAGCGGCACGCATTTCCGGCAGGGTGCGCAGTTTGCTGACCAGTAGGGCATAGGCGCGGGCAAAGTGGATCAGGAACAGATAATCCTGCGTCAGGTAGCGGCGAAAAGCGGGTTCCGGCAGCGTACCGGCGGCCAGTTGCTGAATAAAGGGGTGTGCCACATAGTCCTGCCAGTGACCGCCGGCCTGTTGGCGCAGCTTTCCGTAAAGACCGTTATCGAATAAGGGAGTAAACATGGGACCTCCAAAAGTGAGTGGAGATCCGGGCGCGCTGAGGTGAGGTATGAACAGGCAACCGCCGTGAGGGGATTGCCGACCGTCCCTTCGCTGGCATGACCCAGATCAGGTTCAAAGGGTTCGGCTTGCGCCATCTCAGCCCGTAACAGGACACCCCTCGGAGGAGCCTGTTATACGATATTTACTTTTTGATTACAATGCTCAGGCAGTGTGGCGTCGTGGCGTAAAAGGATCCGTTTAGTGCGATCGGCCACGATATTTCTGGCCGGAAGGGGGCGATTTTTGTCACTGTAATCCGGTCATTAATGAATCTAAGGATCACCCCATGAAGAAAATCGGCTTCCTTTCTTTCGGCCACTGGACGCCTTCGTCGCAGTCGGGCACCCGTTCGGCGGCAGACGCGCTGCTGCAATCCATTGATCTTGCCGTGGCGGCAGAAGAGCTGGGGGCGGATGGGGCTTATTTTCGCGTACACCACTTTGCCCGCCAGCTTGCCTCGCCATTCCCGCTGTTGGCGGCCATCGGCGCCAAAACCCAGCGTATTGAGATCGGCACCGGCGTGATCGACATGCGCTATGAAAATCCGCTTTATATGGTTGAAGATGCCTGCGCCGCCGACCTGATTTCCGGCGGGCGGCTGCAACTGGGCATCAGCCGCGGTTCTCCCGAACAGGTGATTGATGGCTGGCGTTATTTTGGTTATACGCCTGCCGAAGGCGAGACCGAAGCCGATATGGCGCGCCGCCATACCGACGTCCTGTTGGAAGCGCTGCGTGGCGAAGGCTTTGCTGAACCTAACCCGCAACCGATGTTCCCGAACCCGCCGGGCTTGCTGCGGGTAGAACCTTTCTCCGCCGGGCTGCGCGATCGCATCTGGTGGGGCGCAAGCTCAAACGCCACGGCGATCTGGGCGGCGAAGCTGGGTATGAATCTGCAAAGCTCTACGCTGAAAAACGACGAAACCGGCGAGCCCTTCCACGTGCAGCAGGCCAAGCAGATCCGCGCTTATCGCGATGCCTGGAAGGCCGCAGGTCATACACGCCAGCCGCGGGTGTCGGTCAGCCGCAGCATCTTTGCGCTGATGAACCAGCAGGATCGCAGCTATTTCGGCAACAGCGGCCAGGACAGCGATCAGGTGGGGTATATCGATCAGCAGACTCGCGCGGTATTCGGCCGTAGCTATGCCGCCGAGCCGGAACTGCTGATCAAGCAGTTGGCGCAGGACGAAGCGATTGCCGAAGCCGATACCTTGCTGCTGACCGTGCCCAACCAGCTGGGCGTTGACTACAACGCCCACGTGATTGAGTCGATCCTGACTCATGTCGCCCCGGCGCTGGGCTGGCGCTGATGAGAGAAACGCTTCTCAAACCGGGAAGCGTTATTGACTTATTTTGTCGATTTTGTATTTTAAGGCCATGCATACATTTCTGATTATCGTCCCCGAAGGGGGCATGCTGTTCGAATCGGCGGGGATCGCCGACATCCTGATGCAGGCCAACCGCTTGCGGCCCGATGATGCGCCGCTCTACCAGATGGCGATAGTCACCACGCAAACCCACCGGGTGGTGCATGGCTCGTCCGGTTTGAATCTGTTGGCCGATCATCGCCTGGCGGATCTCGACCCTGAGGTGGAACGCGATACCATCATCGTTACCGGCAAAGGGGCGACCGAGGAAGAAAGCGCCTTTGTGGTGGATTGGCTCCGCCGTGCGGCCCCCAAAGCGCGGCGCGTGGCCTCCGTTTGCGGTGGGGCGATGCTGCTGGCCGAGGCCGGTCTGCTGGACGGCCGCCGGGCGACCACCCATTGGCGGCTGCTGGAAACCTTGCAGGCCCGTTTCCCCAAAGTGAAGGTCGAAAATGGGCCGATCTACGTGCAGGATGGTGCGGTCTGGACCTCTGGCGGCGTCAGCTCCGGGTTTGATCTCACGCTGGCGCTGGTGGAGGACGATTACGGTTTCGTGCAGGCCCGCGAAGTGGCGCAGGATTTGGTGATGTTTTTACGCCGCCCCGGCGGGCAGGCGCAGTTCAGCCGTTACCCACTGAATCAGGCCAAAACACCGGGCCCTATCCGCGATCTGCAGAGCTGGATCCTGGAGAATCTGGCCGAGGATCTTTCCGTTGAGAAACTGGCCGAACGGGTTGCCATGAGCCCGCGCAACTTTACGCGCGTGTTCACGCGTGAAACCGGTATTTCACCCGCCAAATTTGTCGAAGAAGGGCGCTTGTACATCGCCCGCCAGCGTCTGGAACAGAGCTCACAAGGCATTGAACAAATCGCCACCAGCAGCGGTTTCGGCAATGCGCTCAATCTGCGCCGCGTTTTCGAACGGCATCTGCAACTGACCCCAACCGAATACCGCGATCGCTTCCATTCACGCACTTTGGCGTAAATTGATCTACAAACGTCATTTACGACACGCTCCCTGCGGCTTAAATTTACACCAGAGCCAATAACGAAGGAGTAGATCATGGTCAAAGTAGGCATTAATGGATTCGGCAGAATCGGCAGGAATGTTTTGCGCGCTGCGTTAGGTCGCAGCGACTTTGAAGTTGTGGCGATCAATGATTTGACCGACAGCAAAACCCTGGCGCATCTGCTGAAATACGATTCGCTCTCGGGCCGGCTGGCGGCCAGCGTCGAGGCCGGTGAAAACCAGCTGCTGCTGGACGGCAGGCCAATTCATGTCTTCTCTGAAAGAGATCCGGGCGCTATTCCATGGAAAAGCGTGGGCGTAGACCTGGTGATCGAAGCGACCGGTTTTTTTGCCGACAAAGCCAAGGCGGAAGTGCACATCACCCGTGGTGGCGCCAAGCGAGTGATTATCTCTGCGCCGGCAAAAGACGACGATATTACGATAGTGATGGGCGTTAACCAGGAACAGTACGATCCGGCCAAGCATCGGGTGGTCAGCAACGGCAGTTGTACCACCAACGGTTTGGCGCCCGCCGCGCAGGTGCTGCATCAAGCCTTTGGTATTGAGTACGGCCTGATGAATACCACCCATGCCTACACCAACAGCCAGGCGCTGCACGATCAGCCGGAAAAAGATTTACGGGGCGCCCGTGCTGCCGCGGAGTCGATTGTGCCTTACTCCAGCGGTGCGGCGAAAGCGCTCGGCAAGGTGATCCCGAGCCTGGATGGCCGCCTGACCGGTTATTCGCTGCGGGTACCGGTGCCGGTGGTCTCTATCGTCGACCTGACGGTCACGCTGAAACGCGAAGTGACCAGCGAAGAAATCAACGCCGCTTTCCGCCAGGCTGCGGAGTCAGGGCCACTGAAGGGTATTCTCGGTTACAGCGATGAGCCTTTGGTATCGAGCGATTATAAAGGCGATCCGCGCTCGTCGATTATTGATGGGCTTTCCACGCTGGTGATCGGCGGCAAGTTGGTCAAGGTGCTTGCCTGGTACGACAACGAGTGGGGGTTCTCTAACCGCCTGGTCGATCTGGCGGTGTTGATGGAAAAACGCGGGTTGTAAATACCTCGCGGTCGAATATGTTCGTCCTTTCACTCAAGCAATAGCCCCCATCAGGGGGCTATTCAACGTCAATTCAGAGCTGTGCAATACGCATTAACTCTTCTTTCGCCCCAGGGGCCACCGCCAGCACCGGCCCGCCGCGCAGTAAACGTTCCCCTTCGGTATTGAACGGGTGGGTCCAGCCACCGGCTTCGTTCACCAGACAATAACCCGCCAGACAGTCCCAGGCGTGCATGTAGGGTTCGTAATAGCCCACCAGCCGTCCTGCCGCCACCCAGGCCAACATCATGGCGCCGGAACCGTTGCGGAAGAAACTGCCGCCCACGGCGGTGATTGCGGCGGCAATTTCGCCGACGTGTTCCGGTTTAACATAGCTGTTGGCACCAAAACCGGTGACGTGGTTTTGCATGGTGCGCTTGGGATCCACCCGCAGTGGTTTGCCGTTGAGGGTAGCTCCCGCGCCGCGCGCGGCCTTAAAACACTCCTGCTGGCAGGGGGCAACAATTACGCCGATCACCGGCTCGCCCAGATGGATCACCGCCACGGACACGCACCAGTTCGGCATGCCGTTAACGAATGGGCTGGTACCGTCGATCGGATCCACCACCCAGGTGTAACCGGAATCGCCGGGTTGCAGGCCAAACTCTTCGCCCAGAAAACCGTCTTGCGGGAATTGGCGGGTGATGTGTTCACGGATCAGCAGTTCAACCTCGCGATCGGCAATCGAAACCACGTCTTGCGCATCGCGTTTGGTTTCAATCACCAGGCTCTCGCGGCGGTTAAAATAATCCAGCGCCTTGGTTCCGGCTTCGCGGGCCGCCTGTTCTGCCAGCGTCAGGCGCTGGGTAATCTGTTCGTTCATCTTCATTCCTTAACGTTGTTAGGATCACTGGGTAATCAGTGCCAGACCCTGAGTTTTGAAGTCAATGGCCACGCGGGTGGTCGGTGCCAATTGGCGTTCCATCTGCACATCGACAATAAACAGCGCGCCGAGATCGGTTTTTACTTCATATTCGATATGGTCCCCAAGCCAGGTGCTATGGGTGACTTCGCCGTTCAAGGCGCCGCTTTGCTCCGGCAGTAGGGTGATAAACTGCGGGCGTACCGACAGTTGCGCTGCGCCGGGACGCGCCTTACCACCCGGTACCCGGTACTGGCGGCTGCCGAGGGTGATCAGCGCTTCGCCGCCGACCACTTGTTGTATGTCACAGGGCAGGATATTGGCCTCGCCCATAAAGTCGGCGATAAACACCGACGCCGGCGAATGGTAAAGCTCCTGCGGCGCGCCCTGTTGGGCAATATGCCCTTCTTTCATGACGATAATCTTATCGGAGACCGCCAGGGCTTCTTCCTGATCGTGGGTCACATAGACCGCCGTGAAGCCGAGGCGCTGCTGCAAATCGCGGATCTCGGTGCGGACGCGGCGACGCAGCCGCTCGTCGAGGTTGGATAAGGGTTCGTCGAGCAGCAGCACTTGCGGTTCCAGCACCAGGGCACGCGCCACGGCGATGCGCTGTTGCTGGCCGCCGGAGAGCTCAGAGGGCAGGCGTTGGCCCATGCTTTCCAGACCGACCAATTTCAGCCCTTCGCGTGCCCGATCCTGTGCCTCTTTGCGCGACAGGCCGCTGGCGAGCAGGCCGTACATCACGTTATCCAGAGAGTTCATGTGCGGGAACAGCGCGTAGGATTGAAACACCATCGCGACGTCGCGCTCGTTGGCGGGCAGATGCGTGACCTCCTTGCCGCCAATCAGAATACGGCCTGAGGTCGGGTGTTCCAGACCGGCCAGCAGGCGCAGGGTAGTGGTCTTGCCGCAGCCGGAAGGGCCAAGCAGCGTCACCAGCGTGCCGGGCTCGACGGTGAGTGAAAGCCCAGGCAAGGCGGTGAAATCGGCAAACTGTTTGGTGACGTTCTCAAACACCACCGAGCCGGAACGAATGGCAGTCATACGGCATTCTCCTGATGTAAGGCCGGTGGTGGCGTCACCGGCGGTGTGGTAATACGGATGGCACGGCGCAGGCGACGTTCGCCCACCAGCAGTTGGAAAGTGAGGATCACCGCCAGCATCACCACGATAAGCACGGAGGAGTAGGCGATGGCCACGCCGTATTCCCCGTTTTCGACCAGCCCGACGATGTAGGAGGTGGCCATGTTGTACTGGGCGCTGACCAGGAAAATCACCGCGCTGATGGAGGTGATCGCGCGCACAAAGGCGTAAACCAGTGCCGCGCTGATGGCCGGTTTCAACAGCGGCAGGATCACTTTGCGCAGGGTACGGAAACTGCTGGCGCGCAGGGTCAGCGAGGCTTCATCCAGGCTGCGATCCAACTGACTCATGGCGGCGATCCCACCCCGAACGCCGACCGGCATATTGCGGAACACAAAGCAGGCGACCAGGATCAGGGCGGTGCCGGTGATTTCCAGCGGCGGCAGGTTGTAGGCCATGATGTAACTGACGCCGATCACCGTGCCGGGGATGGCAAAGCTGAGCATCAACATAAACTCGAAGGTCTGGCGGCCGGCAAACTTCTGCCGCACGATCAGCCAGGCGGTGAGCAAGCCGACGATGGCCGTGAGCGGGGCGGCGATCAGCGCGATTTCCAGCGTGGTCCAGAACGAGTTCCAGGCGACGCCGGTCCAGACGATCTGGCCGCTGTTCCAGTGGAAACCGAAGGCGCGAGCGTAATGGCCCAGCGTCAGGCTGCTGTCGAGTCCCCATGACTGCACGAAGCCGCCGATCAGGATCATGCCGTAGATGACCAGCGTGAACAGGCCCCAGGGGATCACCAACGCGTACACGCCGTAGCGCAAGCCCCGCGGCAATCCACAGTGGGTGCCGGAATCCCCTTTGCCGGTAACGGTGGCGAAGCTTTTCCCTGCCAACCACAGGCGCTGCAAAATAAAGGCGCTGAGGGTAAAGCACAGCAGGATAATCGCCAGCACGGCGGCGCGGCTCGGATCGTTTTGCGCGCCGACCACCGAGAAGAAGATTTCGGTCGACAGCACGCCGTGGCTGCCGCCCAGCACCATCGGGTTACCGAAGTCCGCCATGCTTTCTATAAAGCTGATCAGGAAGGCGTTGGCCAACCCGGGCGCCATCAGCGGCAGGGAAACGTAGCGGAAAGTGCGCCAGCGGTTGGCGCGCAGCGTTTGCGAAGCTTCTTCCAGCGAGGGGCTGACGCCTTCCACCACGCCAATCAACACCAGAAAGGCAATCGGGGTAAAGGAGAGCACCTGAGCAATCCAGATACCGGTCAGGCCATAAAGCCAGCGGCCGGGTTCAATGCCGAACACCCCGGCGAGCAGCTCGGTCACCACCCCGGCACGGCCAAACAGCAGCATCAGCGCCAGACCGATCACGAACGGCGGCGTAATGATCGGCAGCACCGTCAACATGCGCAGCCCTTTTTTGAACGGCAGCGGCGTACGAGTGGCGGCCAGGGCAAAAGCCAGGCCGAGCAGCGTGGATCCGCTGGCGGTCATCAGCGCCAGCGTCAGGGTGCGCCAGGCGGTACCGCAGCTGCCGCCCTTCAGGCAGCTCAGGCTCCAAATGGCTGGATCCTGCATATTGGCGATCAGGCCGTCGGGCTTGAACGATCCGTCCACGTCCTGCACCGAGGCGACAAACATGCTCAGCACCGGGTAAAGCACGAAAGTGGTGACCAGCGCGACCAGCAGCACAATGGCGGCGACCACAAAGGCATCGCCCTTCAGCACGCCGCGTTCGGCCAGCGCAAAAGAGAACAGCAGCAAAAATGTGGTGATCAGTAAAATAGCGCCGGCGCCAAAAGCGGGCTGGCCGTCGCTGAGTGCGCCGAACAGGTGTTCGCTCCACTGCCAGTTCCAGCCGCTGTAACCAATGGCATGGCCTTCAAACAGCAGAAAGACCACGCCGACCAGGCTGGCAGCGATCAGCAACTGCGAGCGAAAACGGCCAATTTTCAGCAGGCGAGCCAGTGCGCAAACCAGCAGCATCAGCAGGGCAATCGCCAGCCACGGGCGTTGAAACGTCAGTATTTGCCACAGAGCGGGTGCACTCGCCTGATCCTGCCACAGCGTAGTTAGCCAGCCAAAGTCGAAGAACCCGGCTTCCTGGCTGTACCAGGGCAGCAACAACAGTGCCAGTGCGCCCAGCACGAGGGCCCCGTCAAGGCGGCGGTTTTGAGCATTCATCTTAACCTCGAGAGTTCATATGTCCTTCACCGCGCCCTGCATGGGCGAGCGTGACCTCGCCCGGTTTATTACAGAGCGCATCGCATGCGGGAGGGAAGGGCTTGAATTACTGGGCGCTGGCGCCGATCTCTTTATCCCAACGGCTGAGCAGGGCCTTGCGTTTTTCTGTCGCACCGTAGGTTTTAAAGTCGTAGTCGATCAGCTTGATGTTTTCGAAGCGCGGTGCGTATTCGGAAATAGCCGCGTTGCGATTTGACGGCAACTGGAAGGATTTGGCGTCTTTCATGTGCGATTGGGCGTCAGCGCTGAGCGCCCAGTCGTACCACACCTTGGCTTCCTTGAGGTTGCGCGCGCCTTTCACGATCGACATGGAGCCAATTTCAAACCCGGTCCCTTCGCAAGGTGCAACCGCCTTGATCGGGAAGCCATCGACCTGCATCGCGACGGCATCGTGCATAAAGACGATGCCGACGGTGGTTTCGCCGCGTGCCGCCGCTTTTACCGGTGCCGAGCCGGATTTGGTGTACTGCGAGATGTTGGCGTTAAGCTTTTTCAGGTAGTCGAAGGCCGGCTCTTCCCCCATGATTTGCACCAGCGTGGCGAGGGTGTTGTACGCGGTGCCGGAAGAGTTCGGGTTGGCCATTTGGATTTCGCCTTTGTAAGCCGGATCCAGCAGATCGCTCCAGCAGGCGGGCACCTTGAGTTTTTTCTCTGCCAGCAGTTTGGTGTTGTAGCCCCAGCCCAGTGCCCCGGCGTAGACGCCAACGGTACGGTAGCCGGCACTTTCGGCCTGTTTACGCGCCCAGTCGTGCTGCTGATCCAGCAGCGGTGACTGATAAGGCTGGGTTAACCCCTCGTCGGCGGCCTGCATATGCGGATCGCCGGTGCCTGCCCACCAAATATCGGTGCGCGGGTTGCGGGCTTCGGTACGAATACGTGCATAGGCTTCCCCGGCGGAGAGGCGCACCATACTGACTTTGATATCCGGGTGCTGTTTCTCAAACAGATTGGTCATTTGCTCACAGACCACCACGTCGGCGGAGCAGATCATATTCAGTTTCCCGGCAGCCTGAGCTGGCAGGGCAGAGAGTGCTGTGCCGGCGGCGAGGACCGCCATCAGAGTAACGCGTTGCATGGTGTTCTCCTTGGTTGTGTAGGGTGGCGATACGTTGTCGCCTATTCTTTTTGCACGTGTGTGCAAATAACTAGAGGATAAAAATTGTGCTGTCAATCGCGTGATGAAACAATTCAACCTACTCGTCACAAAAATGAAACAAATTGACCGCTAAAAATTTGCACAGCTTTGCAAAATGCGGCAAACTTTTCTCAGAGCGCGTAACGGATGGAAGTGAAGATGGCGATGGACAAGGCGATGATCAGTGCGAAAGACGTAGCGGAACTGGCCGGGGTCTCCCGTTCGGCGGTCTCGCGAACTTATACGCCCGGCGCAAGCGTGTCGGCGACAACCCGCGAAAGGGTGATGCGAGCGGCCGAAGAGCTGGGTTATCACGTTAACCATTTGGCACGGGGACTGGTGCGCAACCGCAGCGGCATTGTCTGCCTGATCGTTTCGGAGCTGGCGACGCCTTATCGGGCCAGCCTGGTGCGATTGCTGACCCAGCATCTGCAGGATGCGGGAAAAATCGCCATGTTGATTAACACCGATCGCTCCGATGACAGCGTGTCCCAGGCATTGCAGCAGGCGATTAACTTCCGCGCAGATGCTTCTTTTGTACTCTCCGGCATGCCGGACAGCGGCATCGCCCGCCTGTGCCACAAACACGGACAGCGGCTGGTGCTGATCAACCGTAACGATACCTTGCCCGGCTCGCTCAGCATCCGGCTGGATAACGAAGAGGCGGCTGGCAGGGTGGTGATGGCGTTTGCCCGTGCGGGCTGCCGACGCATTGCCTTCGCCAACTCATTGGCCGGTACGCCAAGCCTGATGGCGCGTGAGCGCGGTTTTCTGCAGGCGGCGGAAGCTGCGGGGCTGGAGGTGAGCGTCGAGCGTTTTGGCACCACCTCTTATGAGAGCGGCCAGATCCTGGCGCACCGCTTGCTGACCCGGCGTGAACGCCCTGACGCGGTATTCTGCGTCACCGATTTGCTGGCCTGCGGTTTTATGGACGAGGCGCGCCATCGTTTTGGGCTACGCATTCCGCAAGATCTATGCGTCGCGGGCTACGACGATATTCCGCAGGCGGCGTGGTCCTCTTATAACCTCACCACCTTTACCCAGCCGGTGGCGTTATTTGCTCAGGATGCGGTTTCCTGGCTGATGGCGGAAGAGCAGAAGGAAGAGAATACGATGCCGACGCTGGGCCAGGAGATACCGGGTGAAACCCGGCTGTATCATGCCGATTTCGTCTGGCGCGGCACCATTCGCGGTGCCTGACACAAACCCGTTACCCATTCGGGCTTGTCATATGTCGATCGTTCTACAATGTTCTCTGCAAGCGAAGGGTAGCTAGAACGAGCCTCAAAAAGTTTGCGCGAAGTGGGATCGTATTCAAAGGGCTCTGACAGTCTGCTTTGTGCCAGGAGCGGGTGCTGTTTTCCAACTCTTACCCCAGCCTGCGTGTAACCTTATCTTCATCCCTTAAATTCTCAATGTATCGATAACTGCTCGCAGAGCGGGCGACACATTGCGGTGCGGATAATAGAGAAATGAGCCCTCCAGTCGCTGACTGTAGCGTTGTAAAACTCTGATGAGTGAACCCTGTTCTAAATCGTCTGACACTAACTCTTCCGGGACATAAGCCAGCCCCAAGCTCAGCCTGGCGGCTTTGGCTTCCATATAGCTGTCAGAAAACGCCCATTGACCCTGCGGCCGATGCGTGATTTTTTTGCCGCCCTGATTAAGTTCCCATGCGTACAGGCTGCCGTCGCCGAACTGATAAGCTATACAGGGATGAACAACTAAATCTGCGGGGACTTGCGGAAAGCCATAGCGACGAAAGTGATCTGGCGTACCGACAATGGTCATCTCCATGTCAGGGGAAATACGAACAGCAATCATGCCACTCCCAACTTCTGGCCCCAGACGTACACCGGCATCGAATCGCTCAGCGATAATATCGACAAACCGGCTTTCACTAATGAGTTCCAGTCGGATGTCGGGGTAGTGCTGCTTAAATATCGCAAGCTTCGGCAGGAGCACCTTATCAATCGCGTGCTGACTGGCATTGATGCGTACCGTACCTGATAGGGACTGGCGATAATTGGCCAGCGTGGCGAGTCCCATATCTAAAGCATCGAATCCTGACTCAAGGGTCCGGTAGAGTTGTTCACCGGCATGGGTAAGCGATAATCTGCGCGTGGTGCGCACCAGAAGTTGAACGCCCAGGCGTTCTTCAAGTTCGCGTACAGAGCGGCTGATTCCTGATTGTGCCAGGCCAAGGCGTTGTGCCGCGGCGGTAAAACTCCCTTCCCGCACCACCTGCATGAACAGGTATAAATCGTTATAGTTTCCCCGTTTAGCCATCATCCCTCCCTCGCTACCGGCGTTAATATTTAGAACAAAATGGTATTAATCTTAGCATTTTTCACCCCCTAATCAGCACTATTACTGCTAACTATAATGTGCGCATTAGCAGCAAAGCACAGCAGCGCTGTCCGTATGACACCTGTATCTATTACGTTTTATGAGGGGATTTTGATGACTGCTTTCACCAAAAAACTGACAGCCGCGATACCCGCCATGCTGCTATGCGCATCATTAAGTGGAGTCACAAATATGAGTTATGCCGATACAACTAATCCTAACGCGCCTGTTTCGCTGATCGTTAAATGGGATAAAACCTTTGCTGAAAGCACGAAAGTTGATCACCGTAAAGTGACCTTTCAGAACCGCTACGGGATCACCTTGGTCGGAGATCTCTACATTCCGAAGGATCGTGGCGAACGTAAGCTGTCGGCTATTGCCGTCAGCGGCCCCTTCGGTGCGGTGAAAGAGCAGTCCAGCGGCCTGTATGCGCAGACGCTGGCGGAACAGGGGTTTGTTACCCTGGCGTTCGACCCTTCTTATACGGGCGAGAGCGGTGGCTACCCGCGCAATGTCGCGTCTCCCGATATCAACACCGAGGATTTCAGCGCGGCGGTTGATTTCTTAGGCCTGCAAAATGAGGTGGATCGCCATCGTATCGGGCTGCTAGGTATTTGCGGCTGGGGCGGCATGGCCTTAAACGATGCCGTGATGGATACCCGCGTCAAAGCGGTGGCTACCAGCGTGATGTATGACATGAGCCGCGCGATGGGGCATGGCGTGGGCGATGGCAAAGACCGTTATACCACCGCCGATCGCCGTGCCGTTCTGCAATACCTGAACGCCCAGCGCTGGAAGGATGCGGAAAATGGTGCTTTCGCGCCCGGCGGGCATGATATCTATGTGGATGAGAAGGGCAGCGTCAGTGCGTCGGATCGTATTTTGCCGGAAACGTTACCCGCCAATCCCAATCCTGTTCTGAAAGAGTTCTTCGATTATTATCGCATGCCTCGCGGTTTTCATCCGCGTTCGGTCAACTCAACCGGTGCCTGGAATGCAACCATGCCGCTGTCATTTATGAGTATGCCGCTGCTGAGTTATGCGAATGAAGTCACTATCCCTACACTCATCGTGACCGGCGAAAAAGCCCATTCACGCTATTTTGCTGAAGATGCCTTTAAGGCGATCGGCAGCAAAGAGAAAGAGTTAGTGATTGTCCCTGGGGCAAACCACGTCGATCTGTACGACAACGTTGCGGGTAAGATCCCGTTTGCTAAATTTGAGCACTTTTTCAAAACAAACTTAAGATAATGGCCTGAAGCCGTCTGATATTTGCAGGCGACTGTTCATCGCCCGCACTTCATTCTTAACCACGTTTTTGTCGTTATTCTCTGAATAACGTCTGTCCCGGCTGCGGCTGTATCTCGCCGGGGCGATATAAAGAGATGCTGATAATGTCCATAGTAAGTCTGAAAAAATCACCCAATAAAACAGATGCATACTGGGGGGGCGTATTTGCCATGACGCTTTGCGTGTTTGTGCTGATCGCTTCCGAGTTTATGCCGGTCAGTCTGCTTACGCTCATTGCCAGTGATTTACACATTACTGAAGGGCTGGCAGGGCAAGGAATTGCCATATCTGGCGCGCTGGCGGTACTGACCAGCCTGACTATCTCCCATGTTGCCGGAGATCTGAATCGAAAATATCTTCTGCTGGGGCTGACGGTCTTAATGGCCATATCGGGAATAGTTATCGCCATGGCGCCTAACTATCCGGTTTATATGCTGGGGAGGGCTCTGATTGGCGTCGTCATCGGTGGATTCTGGTCAATGTCGGCTGCAACTGCCATTCGGCTCGTGCCGCAGCACCAGGTTACCCGCGCGCTGGCGATTTTTAACGGCGGCAACGCGCTGGCTACCGTTGTGGCTGCCCCACTTGGTAGCTACCTGGGGACGACCGTCGGTTGGCGTGGGGCCTTTTTGTGCCTCGTCCCCCTTGCGATGGCCGCGTTCATATGGCTATGGGTCAGCCTACCTATGATGGATATCGATAAAAAACAAAAGCCACAGAGATCTGTGCTTCGTCTGTTCAGAGTTTCTATCGTACCAACGGGACTGATGGCCTGCGGACTGTTTTTCATGGGACAATTTGCCTTATTTACCTACGTGCGTCCCTTTCTTGAGACCGTAGCCCGCGTAGGTCCTTCCGGGCTCTCTCTGATTTTGCTCGCAATAGGCGTAGCAGGTTTTGTCGGTACAATGTTTGTATCGACGTTCCTGAACGCCAGGTTTTATCAGACCTTAATCATGATCCCCCTGCTTATGGCAGCGACTGCCGGTACGTTACTGTTGGTTGGACACAGCATCTGGGCTGTTGCCATTTTGCTAAGCCTGTGGGGGCTGCTGGCGACGGCTGCGCCAACGGGATGGTGGACGTGGATTGCACGGGCGTTGCCCGAAGATGCAGAGGCGGGTGGTGGTCTCATGGTTGCGGTGATCCAGTTCTCGATTGCGCTTGGTTCAACGGCTGGAGGTCTGATATTCGACAGTCTGGGATGGCGAAGTACTTTTGGTTTGAGTGGTTTTTTACTTCTGGGGGCGGTCGCGATGACATTTGTCACATCCCGTCAAAGCAGTAAAGCGTACTAGCATAATCCATTTATTTCTGGCGTGCTCTTTGTCATGTGATATGGCAGAGAGCCGAATATTCCCAGTCTTCACCAACCCGGAGCTATATCGAGATTTTCAAAAATCCGGCTTCGATATGCGTGGTTAACCACATAATGATCATCTAAATGTCTGCTCCTCGCTCTCACCAGACCTTCAGCGTCACGTGTTTGTCTGCCGCGTGCCAACAGCGGACATTATGCTAATCAATGATCAGGTTGGAGCGTGCGTTTAGCCAGTTTCTTTTGCAGAATGATAACGATAATTGGGAACCCTGATGCGGAAATTGCACATATCGCCAGCAACGTGTTTATATTTTGTGGCGTCATGCCTTGATCAGGTAATAGAAAAGCGGACAGGAAAAATGCGACAGTTGTAATCAGATACATTATTGATGTCTGTAATGAAGAGAATCCCGCTCGATGCCCGTCATCAGGAAACTGAATCGTAACCGCCGAAGATGAAACCAGGCGACTGTAAGATGCGCCGAGAAACAAAGTGATAAATAGCGCCGCATGCGGATAGCCAAGGATGGGGATTAGCAAGCTCAGTATAAAGACGATGGTTGACCCTGTAGCCAGAATCAAAGTAGAAACACGGGAGGTTAACGCGCCTGTCATTTTTGTAGACAGGTACCCTGTAACACCTCCGCCGAAGAACAGCCAAGGCAACAGGTCTTGAGAAGCGCCCAATTGCTGTGTCATTAATGGTACCAGAATGGGAATGACCAGCATTGGACTAAACTGTACCAGCGCATTACTGGAAGCAAACAGTAAAGTATCCGCATCGAGAGGCAGCGCGTGGTGTGTGTCGAAATAGACTGGGTCTTTAGGGATGATGGAGACAATCAGTGGTAATGCCAAAAAACACAGTGTGCTGATTAACCACAAAGCGACATGCCAACCATAATGAGTGCACAAAAATAATATAGTGGGCATTCCTACAATGCTTACCATCGAAAATGACGCAATCACCGTTGCCAACATTTTTCCGCGCAAGTTAGTCGGTGCGTGATTTATCAATATACTGATACCCACCCCCATAGTCGTACCTCCAACCAATCCTGCACAGAATCGTAATGTAAGCAGAAGACTAAAATTGGAGGTGAATGTAGTCAAAAGTGTCAGCAGGCCGAGTAGTGCCATATTGGCGATTAAAAAACGTTTCTTATTGAAACCACCAATCCAGTAAAAGGCGATAATTCCCGACAGGACTGCCCCTGATGTGTACATACCAGATACATAGCCTGAGAATGATACAGGAACTGAGAAATCTGCTGCCATAAAAGCAAAAACAGGGTTGAACATCATATATTCCAGCGCATTAGTGAACTGGATAAAAGCCATTACAATAGCTATCCGTATGAGGGTGTTATGATTCAATGGCTTTGAGAGCAGTAGCATAGCAAGCGACCTATAGATGAAAGATATCCGAGTTTAACTGCTATCAATAGTGCTCATTAGATGGTAAAAATGGCATTTATTATTATCATATATGGGATAATTAATGCGGTCGGCTCTTGATTTTAATACCCTCAAAGTGTTCATTGCTGTGGTTGAAAGAGAAAGTTTTGTTGGGGCAGCGAAAGTTCTTGAAATGCCGACATCCAATGTGAGTCGTTGTATTTCTCAGTTAGAAGAAAAACTGAATCTTCAGCTCATTGAGCGCAGCACCCGACATATGAAACTCACCCAGGCGGGGCACTTGCTCTATACCCGAGCGAAGCCATTACTGGAGGCGCTTGAGCAAACTGAGACAGAATTAACCTTGCGGCAAATGCAACTCAAGGGTCCATTACGCATCTGTATTCCCAATGAAATAGGTCCTGCATTGCTGGGTTCTGTTGTTGCCGATTTCGCCTGTCTGTACCCGGATCTGGAGATCAGCTGCGTTACAAATTTGTCCGGTTTTGAATCCCTGCGAGATGATCTGGATTTAGCTATCATTGTCAGCCGTGGTCAGATGGACGACAGTGACTATATAGCCCGTCATCTGGTGACTATCCCTTGCAGCATCGTTGCAGCCCCCTCCGTCATTGAGCGTTATGGCACCCCTTCGCGTATACAGCAATTTGAAGAATTACCCTGTATTACAACGGTAAGTGCACTGAAAGGTGCTCCCTGGCAGTTTGTTAATAACAAGGGGGGATTCGAGACTATTAAGGTCAAAAGCCATTATCGGGTAAACAGCGGAGAGATGGCAGGACGAGCGGCGATATCAGGTGTCGGCTTTGCCATTCTATCGAAACAAGCCTGCCAACCCTACATCAACGATGGACGGTTAATCGAGATTGATTTTGAACAATCGGCAGCCCCATTGCAATTGTTCGCACTTTATTCAGATCGGCGTTACTTACCCGCTAAAACAAGAGCGCTCATTGATTTCATGCATCAGAAATTGAGTAATATATCCTTCGCAACATAAGGCAGCATTGAATAGTCACAGAGAGCCCCGTTGGCGCAATGAGCCTCAAAACACAGAACGCCTGCTTCCCCTCAAAGCTGCACATCAACGTCCGTCTGCTTTAAAAACAGGCTTGGCGGGGGATGCTTTCCGTTTTGTCAGCGGATCCCTTAAACTACCTTGCGCAGGTCACAACCTATGGGCTATGACCATGCACGGCCGTAATTCTGGGTTTTTAAACGGGTGAGTTAGCGCCATTGCCGGAATGTTCATCGGTGTCTGTTGATAAAATCCCTCGATCCGATTCGCGCTGACGCGCCAGGTGCCCCGACGAACCAAGAGGGAGGGCAGCTATTCATACCAAGGAAGTAAGATGTTTTTGCCAGATTCAAGCTTTACAAAAACCGTTTATCAATCGTCATTTGCAGAATGAGTCGTCAGCTGTTTGTTGCTCTGGATGGGCCCAAGGGCGCCGGTAAAACCACACTGTTGGAAGCCATTACGAAAAGACTAAGGGCAGACCACAAGAAGGTGATCCGACTTTGTGAGAAAAAAAGCGATCCCTACAGGGCGGAAACCATGGCCCTTGTTAACAAACTCGCCAGAAATCCCACTCTGGATTTGGAACTGGAGGTCTGTGCGCGCTTTGCGGATAGCCGTGCATGGATTTCCCGGCATGTGCTGACTAAACAGCCACCGGACAGCATTATCTTGATGGATCGCTGGTATCCCTCGGATGCCGCGTTTCGTCGGATGCTTCCATTTGCCGAGATTTTACAACTTAACATTGAACGAAACGTGCGAGCGCCAGACCTGCATGTCGGGGTTGTTACTGCGCCTGAGATCTCATGGGCGAGGGCCGCGGCTCGGCCGCGTGGGCTAAGCAGTACGGTGATTCATAAGCTGGAAGAGCATGTTGCTTGTACCCATGCGTTCGAGAGAGAAATTGCAAACCACGGCTGGTTTTTATGCCGTAATGAAGGCCTGCTCGAAGACGCAACGATGCAGGTGATTGCTGAGATCTACAAAGTGTCTGGATGCCCATAGTCATCGGTGGGCAGAGCTTGCGCCACTCTTCAACTCTGTGTGAGCCTCAGAAAAGCTATAGTGCTTCCTGGCCGAAAGCACTGAACACCGTTAACGCGGCATCGTTATGGATAACATCGGATTCTGTCAAAGATTCAGCAAACCCGAACAGCAAAAAGCCCGCTTAAGTTTCCTTAAGCGGGCTTCTCTAATATGGCTCCTCTGACTGGACTCGAACCAGTGACATACGGATTAACAGTCCGCCGTTCTACCGACTGAACTACAGAGGAATTGTCTGAACGGGGCGCATCATATCCAGCCACCTGGAGTGTGTCAACGCTAAATTCGCCGATTCGGTGTGACTGCTCAGCATCTGAGCAATGCGGCCGACTTAAGGCCGTTCCGTACCGCTATCGGCCTGAAGCCGTTGTAAACGCGCCAGCGGATCTTGCTTATAGAAGCGGGTGAAATGTTGATACAGCGCTGGAAAGCGGTTGGCCAACAGCTCGGGTGCGCTGAAAAAATACTCCGAGAGTACGGCGAAGCACTCGGCCGGATCGGTGGCGGCGTAAGCGTCCATGCTGGCGGCTTCTTCGCCCACCATGTCGATCTCGTCCTGCAGATTTTCCATTGCTGCGTGCAAGTCATGTTCCCAGGCGGCAATGTCGCGCAGCGGAAGAGGGGGCACACCGGTGGCGCTGCCGCCGTTGCGCATATCCAGCTTGTGGACGGCTTCGTGGATCACCAGGTTAAAGCCGGAAAGATCGAACGAGTCCTGCACGTCCTGCCAGTTAAGCACGATCGGCCCCTGTTCCCAGCTTTGACCGGACTGCACCACCGGCCCGGTGTGCACCAGGCCGAAGTCGTCCTGCCATTCGTCCTCTACCACAAAGGGCGTCGGGTAGAGCAGGATCTCATTGAAACCGTCGAGGCATTCGGCACCCAGCTCAAGCACCGGCAGGGCGAACAGCAGGGCGATGCGCGCCTGCATCTGTGACGTCAACTGCAGCCCTTGCAAGGGGACGATGCTTTTTTGCTGTAAAATCTGCCCGGCAACGGCAATCAGCCGCTGTTGTTCCTGCTCATCCAAAGGAGAAAGCAGAGGGATTGCCAGCGCGTCTTGCCACTGGGCAAGCGTTTCCGCCTGCGGTTGTTGCGTTTTCCACGGCCATTTAATCATCGCGTTGCTCGTAAAATCGTCACTTGAACATTCGGCTGGAGGCTAACTCTGTAAAAATGCCGCAAAAAGGGGCATGATAGCAAGCACTTGAAGGAGAGATGCCGGAGCGGCTGAACGGACCAGTCTCGAAAACTGGAGTAGGGGCAACTCTACCGGGGGTTCAAATCCCCCTCTCTCCGCCATTATTCAATCACTTACAGATGATTTTGTCTGTGATCCACGCCTCACCCGTCCTCACGCAATAAAAAAACACCGCTGCCGTTATTCTTAATGATCCGTCACCCGAAACTCTTTGCGATATAAGGACGGGGACGTTTTGAACTGCCGTTGAAAATGCCTGCGCATTGACAGCGCAGTGGCGAAACCTGCAGCCTGTGCGATGCGTTCAACCGGCTGGTCAGTTTTCTCCAGGAAGCGCTGCGCCATCGCCAGTCGTTGGTTCAACAGCCACTGCATCACGCTGGTGCCGGTGGTTTGCTGAAAACGGCGGGTAAAGCTGCGGCGGCTCATGCAGGCTCTTTCCGCCAGTTGGTCCAGCGTCAGCGGCTGCTGCAGATTTTCTGTAGCCCAATTCAGCGTTTGCATAAATCTGTCCCCTCCGGCGGTGTTATACACCGGCTGCTCGATAAACTGCGCCTGGCCCCCTTGTCGATGCGGCGGCACCACCAACTGCCGGGCTACCGCATTGGCTGTCTCTGCGCCACAACGCTTGCGTACCAGATGCAGGCAGCAGTCGATGCTGGCGGCGGTTCCTGCCGAAGTGACGATATCGTCGTTATCCACGTACAGCACGTTCTTGTCTACGGAGACCTGCGGATAGCGCTGCAGGAAGTCCGATATCCAGCGCCAATGGGTGGTTGCCGGTCGTCCATTGAGCAGGCCGGCTGCTGCCAGAACAAACGCCCCCATGCACAACCCGACCAGAGTAGCACCGCGCGCATGGGCGCTAAGTAAGGCATCGATTAACGGTGTCGGTGGCAGGACTTCGGGATCGCTCCAGCTCGGCACTATCACCATATCGGCTTGTGCCAGCGCCGCCAGCCCATACTCCGCGATAATCGAGAAGCCGGCGTTGGTTTTCAATGGCCCAGGCTCAGTGGCGCAAATCAATAATTGATACGCCGGTTCGCCTTTGCCGTTTAACGCCTTCTCAAAGACCGCGCAGGGGACCGAAAGGTGAAACGGGATGATATTGTTAAAAACCACGATACCCACTTTAAGTGGCGACATACGGCTTCCTTTGATGGTTAAACGCCGGCAGGAAATCTGGCCTGATGGTATCGCTTTTGGGTGTTGCGCTATCTGTTATCACGCCCCCAAAAACCACAGAATTTATCCCGACCCTGGCAGGATATTGCCTGCTGTTTTCTGCTCTAACAAGGATAAATGAGAATGAAAAAACTGATGGCTTGCAGCGCATTGACGCTCTCGATGGTGGCTTCCAGCCTGGCTTTTTCCGCCGACACGCCAGCCGCACCGACCATTCGTACCCTGAGTGGTGCCCAGCCAACGCAATCCTTATCAGCCAATGCCACGGCGCTGTTAGTGATTGATTATCAAAATGAATATTTTATAGGCAAAATGCCGATCCCCGACGGCGTTAAGGCGTTGAAAAATACGCAGCGCTTAGTCAGTTTCGCCCATCAGCATAAGATGCCGGTGTTTTTTGTGCGTCATCTTGGCCCGGCGAATGGCCCTCTGTTTGCCGAAGGGAGCAAGTTCGCCGAATTCCATCCTGACCTGCAACCCTCTGGCAGCGATCGTATTATTACCAAAGCCACCCCCAGCTCGTTTGTCGGTACCGATCTGGATCGTCAACTTAAGCAGGCCGGTATCAAGCAGCTGGTGATCGGTGGTTTGATGACCCATATGTGTGTTTCATCAACGGCGCGCGACGCGGTACCGCTGGGGTATACGGTGATTATTCCTGAAGATGCCACCGCCACCCGCGATCTGGCTACCTGGGACAACCAAATTGTCGACCACGCCGTGCTGCAACGTGCCGCGCTGGCCGGGGTAGCCGATGTGTTTGCCGAAATCAAAACCACCGATCAGGTATTGGCGCTGCCGGTGAATTGAGCGGCTTAATGGAGTGCCGCTGTGCTCAAACAGACAGCGGCATTGCGGCTTCTGCGCGGGAGGGGAATGAAGCTGGGGGACTACGAATGAAACGCGTTACGCGAAGATATAGTTTTTTCTCCAAGGTTAGATATACTCCTCAAAATTGGTTATCCGTCGTACATAACGCTGCGATCAGAAGCCTGGGTTGGGCAATGTTTTTGCTCCGACGCTGCTCTGTGCGCTCAAACAGTTTCTCTTCGTAGGCCTTAATAACAGGTGCGAACGCCGATGACGAATATTACGCCTTCCATCAAGCTGAGAAGTTTTCTCCAGATGGCCCCTTATCTGGCCATGCGAGGGGTATCGTCGTTGGAGTTCTTTCAACGCCTTGGCATTTCCCCAAACATTTTCCAAAACCCCGATATCTGGATCCCGCGATCGGCCTGTTTTCGTATTGCCAATGAAATGGCTGCCATCACGCAGGATCCTTTTGGTGGCGCCTATGTGGGGCACCTGACCGAAATTCGTTCGCTTGGCGTTTGGGGCGAAATGATCATGAACTCAACGAATATCGCCCAGGCCTGTGCGCTGGCGGCAACCCACGCGGCCATGCTGCATCAGGGGGGAGAAGTAAACATTGTCACCGAAGGCCGTACGACGAAACTCATCCACCAATTCACCGGGCAATATGAAGCCGATCCGCGGCAATTTATCCTCGGCAGTTTGGCGGTGCTCAGAAAAGTTCCGCTGATGTCCGGCGAGCCTTCTTCCATCCGTGTTCACATCAAGTCCTCGAGGGAAAGAGGGGACGACGCGCTTGAAGAGTGCCTGGGGCCGAATCTGGTGATGAATTCGAACTACAACATGATTGAGTTCGACCGCGATTTGCTCGAGATCCCGCTGAAAAATATCCGTGATGAGGCTTGGAAAACCACTGAAGCCTTGCGGACGACGGTTGAAACGGCAGGCGCGTTAATCAAACGGATCGCCGATCCGGAGCAGCCTAAACTTACCGTTATTTCCAAAAGCATCAGGCTGTCACCGAGAACCCTGCAGCGTCGTCTCAAGTATTGCGGTGTCGAATTCGAAGCCCTGCGTGATGAAACCCGTCGCTGCGAAGCTCTGCAGCTCATGGCCAGCGGCAAATACTCGGCGACTGAAATTGCCTATATGGTCGGTTACAGCGATCAGGCGCACTTTACTCGCGCTTTTAAACGCTGGACCGGAAGCACGCCGTCGTTTTACCGCTCAGCCTCAAAGAAAGGGTGAGCGTCAACTTACTCGCAGCCACAAACACGCCAAAGATTTCTCCCTCATTTTAATGCCTCCTGGGGTCATCCGACTCTGGGTGCTTTGCGTCACCAGCAATTTCTCCCAATCGATAACGCTCAGCAACAATAAAGCCCATCTCCACTGAATTTTGCGTCCCTTATGCCTGCCGGCTTTATCTTTGGCGTCAAATGGCAAGTCTCTTTCGAGGCGTTCTTATACAGTCCGCTAAGACAATTCCTAGCGTCGCTGGCGATGTGTTCAGAGATCGCAAAATAAGAAAGGATTGGCATTGGGAAACTGTATTAATTCATACCATCAGGGGGGTTACATGACTTATCTATCCACGGCCAGCGTGGTCGCACTCACATTGGCAAGTGCGAACGCTCAATCCGTTGCGGGCGAAGTGATGCCGGTGGGCGTCGATAATTTTATCCGTGCCGAGTCCGATCTCTATATGGGCAATATGGTGAAGGAGGGCGGTCTGGGACGGTTTGTGCATAGTCGCGAACCCGTTGCCATTGACGAGCAAAGTGTCATCCGCATGAATCGGGATACGCTTTATTCGAGTGCGGTATTCGATCTTGATGCCGGCCCGGTCACCATCAGCTTGCCTGAAGCGGGTAAAAGATTCATGTCGATGCTGGTGGTCAATGAAGATCACTACGTACCCGCCGTCTTTTACGGCGCCGGCAGCCGTACTTTAACCAAAGATGCGGTCGGTACTCGCTATGTTTTTGTCGCGATCCGTACCCTGGTCGATCCCTCCGATCGCAAAGACCTTGAGCAGGTACATGTACTGCAGGATGCCATCAAGGTCAGTCAGGCACGGGCAGGGGAATTCGTCGTACCGAAATGGGATCCGGTGAGTCAGAAAAAGATGCGCGATGCCCTGTTGGTACTCGGTGCTACGCTTCCTAACTATAACCAGGCTTTTGGTACCAAGAGCTCGGTTGATCCTATTCAGCATTTGATTGCCACAGCTTCCGGCTGGGGCGGCAATCCGAGCAAGGACGCCATCTATCTCGGCGGCGTGATGCCGAAAAATGATGGGAAAACCGTTTATCGGCTCAAGGTCGGGCAGGTTCCGGTTAAAAGTTTCTGGTCTGTAAGCGTTTATAACGCCGCCGGTTATTTTGAAAAGAACCCCTATGATGCTTATTCGTTAAATAACCTCACCGCTAAAAAAAGTGATGATGGCTCGATTATGATCCAATTTGGGGGCTGCGACGGCAAGATTGCCAACTGTTTGCCGACAATGCCAGGCTGGAATTATACCGTCAGGCTTTATCAGCCTGGTAACGAAATTCTTAACGGTAAATGGCATTTCCCACAGTCGCAGTGATCCGTTTTATTTAGTCGAGGCGACCAGCTTGCATGGCTTAAAATAATCGCCCCCGGTAGCGTTGGATTTATAACGTGGCCGGTGGCAAATATTCATGATTTGGCTGTTTTGGCGCGGCAGAGAATTCCGTCCTGAACCGAATAACACGGTGGGGAAATTAATGCGAGGCAATGAGAGTGCCATTCCCCCTGCGGCACAAACCGAATCTGGAGGTAACAATGAAAAAATCATGTCATCCCTTATATCTGATCGCGCCGTTAGCCGGTCTGTTGTATTCCGGCATTGCGGCGGCGAATGACACGGGCCCGGTGATTACGGACCCTCATTTTAAGCTGGCGCCAGGCTACCTGGAACCCGCCAGCCTACCGGTGCATTTAGCCTTGCTGGGGGCACCGCCAAAACCGGACTCTGCGGCTTTCGCACGCGATGAAGAAGCCAGGCGGGCCGCATTGGCTCTACGCGGCAGCGCTCGTGAAAAGCTGGCCGCGACGGATGCCGAGTTGATGTTCCCGGCCCCGGCTCAGGCGTTTTCGTGCGCGCTGGGCACTGACATCAACCAGAAAAATACCCCGCACCTCTACTCTATGATGCAGCGCGTATTGACGGATGCCGGTGGCTCAACCTATGCCGGAAAGAACGCCTATAACCGTACTCGCCCGTTTGTGCAGCACAACGAGGGAACTTGCCGCAAGGACATGGAGCCCCTGTTGAAAAATGACGGTTCCTGGCCGTCCGGGCACTCGGCGGCAGGCTGGGCGTGGGGATTGGTGTTGGCCGAAATCCAGCCGGCACGGGCGACAGAGCTGTTGGCCCGTGGTTTGGCCTTTGGCCAAAGCCGTGTGATTTGTGATGCGCATTGGCAAAGTGACGTGGACGCGGGCCGCATCATGGGCGCCGCCACGGTAGCCGTTCTGCATGGCAATCCCGCTTTTATGGCAGATTTGGCTGCCGCGAAGCGCGAGGTGCAGGAGGCAACCAGGGCGAGCCTGAAACCTACCGAATCCTGCGCGGCTGAACGTGTTGCGCTCTCCCTGAGTATGCATTGAGAGGGCCATGGTCATGATGAACGGTGACAATCGATCAAACAGGTGTGCCGGACGCTTCCTGCCCGCTGCGTTATTAGCTTTTGGCGTTATCAGCTTCCCGGCGGAGGCGGTTCAACCGTTATCTGCGGGCTACCAGGCGGCGGACGAATGGCAGTTCACATTCGCGCCCTATGTATGGGCCGCAGGGATCCGGGGAGATATTGGCCACCGGTCGACCGGAACGCAGTTTATGAAAACCGATTTCTCCGACATCGCCCGCGATCTCGATGTGGCGGTGATGGGCATGGGGGAGGCGCGTAAAGGGCGTTACAGCCTGCTGGTGGACTTGATGTACATCGATACCACGACCCGTAACGATTTACCCGATGGCGCGCCGGCAGATCGCCTGAAAGTGGATAACAGGACGGTGTCAGGGTTCCTGGGCGGGGGATATACCCTGCTGGAAAAAGGCGGTGGCCGTCTTGATGCCGCGGGCGGTGCCAGGGTCTGGTACAGCAGCACCCGGTTAACTTTCCAGGGGGGAGATGCCGGCGGGATATCGGGTAGCGATCGAGCGACCTGGATAGATGCGGTCGCGGGATTGCGCGGGCACTATGCGCTGACGCCGACAGTCTGGCTGTCGGCCTGGGGATTGGCCGGGGGCGGGCAGTCCCGATTGGACTGGGATGTGGCAGGATTGGTGGGGTGGGAATTTATGTCGGGTTTCTCTGCGGTGGCCGGTTACCGGGCGATGGGGGTCGACTATCGTCATGACGGCTTCGTGTATGACGTGGTGCAACAGGGGCCAATATTGGGGGTGAGCGGCAGATTTTAACAGGGGAAATATAACGATCTCTCTAAAGGCTTGTCAGTCTGCGTGCCGCCAAAAATAATTAATACTGCTCAGAGAGTGGAATAAAAAACCTTAATTTAAAAATAATATCACTGTGCCACTGGCAGCGTGAATTACGTTGTGATTTTAAATTAACAGCTTGAGTGATTTTTTATCATTGAATTGTTTTGCAAGCCACTTTCACATGTTTAGTGGCTTTTGGGCTGGCTTCTATTTACAGGTAGATAATAAGTGGGGGTATTTAAGAAACTGCTAGCAAGGTGAAAACCATTATTAATGGGGTTGGGTAAACTCGGATTTTAATTTTCCACTTTTAAAACAATAACCGGATGAGGCGTGTCCGGCGCTTATTTTCGCTTGCCGGAATAGAGGGCGACCAGACCGCGAAACAGACGAGTATTTAAGGAAGAATGACATTATGGCAATTAGCAAAAGAAAGCGGGTCCATGCTTTTTGGTTGATGGCTGCGCTACCGCTGTGTGCAAAGGCAGCTGCGCCGGTGGAGCAGGCGGTCAGTACCTCTGTTGCGCCACATTCGGCTGCAAGCGAGGCGATCCCTACCTTTGCGTTGGGGGCCGGGGTGGTGGTCAGCCCGCTGTATGAAGGCTCCTCGCGTTACGCGGTTTTCCCTTCACTGGTGGCGAAAGCCGTGATGCCGACGGAGAACTGGGGCACGTTTACGGCTGCATTTCCTGAAGGACTGCGGTGGGATCTGCCGAACCTGTCGACGTTCGGCGTAGCACTGTTGGTGGGTTATGATCCTGGCCGCAAGGAAAAAATCCGTACCCTGGGGGGCCACAACAGCTACCTGAAGGGGATGGGGGATCTGGACAACTCAGCGATGGTGGGGGCGGAAGCCTACTGGGGGCTCTCCGCCAGCCGACTGTTTGTTCGCGGCTGGCAAGCGACCCGCAGCCGTGAATACGGTGGCGAGGATCTGGGGCACACGGCGTATCTTGAAGCGGGGGCCTCCAGCGCATTGCCGCTGTCTTCTGCGCTGACGCTGGACTCCGCGCTATACGGCACCTGGGGTGATAAGGACGACATGATGGCTCACTTCGGGGTGACAGGCGAACAGGCGGCACGTACCGATTTTCGTGAGTATCACACCGGTGGGGGCATGCGGGATGTGACGCTCAAAACCGGTCTGACCTGGCAACTGCAGCCTCACCTGGCGTTGCAGGGCGGGATGAAGCTCTATGCCCTGACCGCAGGGGCACGCCGCAGCCCGTTGACCGATAACAGCGTCGGCGCAGGCTTTTACCTGAATGCCCTGTATCAATTCTGATTCTGTCGCTGGTTGAATCCTGTCCCTCGCCACCTTCAGGGTGTACTGAGGGACAGGCCCTAGTGTTGTTTATCGAAGCGGTAAACCAAGGCTAAAGCTATCAGCAGCAGCAACAGCGGTGGGGCCAGCGTCGTGAGTGGGACATTGAGCGAAAACAACAGCCCGAGGTTGAGGATAATCTGGTAAATAATGTAGGTCAGCAACCCCACGATCACCCCTACGGCTAAACGGCTGCCTAGCCCGGGGGCACGAGGAATACTGAAGGTGAAGGGGATGGCCAATAAAATCATCGCCAAGACCAACAGAGGGCGGCCCAATTTTTGCCATAACGCGATCCGGTACTCGGTGCTGGGTTGCTGCGAACTTTGCAGGTAGGTGATGTACTGCTTCAGCTGTTTGATGGAGAAGCTGTCGGCAGGCAAGGTCAGCCCTTTGAGGTTCATTCCGGCAAAAAGGGATTGCCAGAGCAAAGTATCCTGGGTTTGTACGCTCTCTTTTTTGTTGTCCCATTTTTTCTGCATAACTTTATGCAGCGTCCACAGTCCGTTATCGGCCGTGGTGGCCGTCTCCGCATACACATAGGACTCCAGCGTGAGGTCGTCTTGGTAGCGGAATATCTCAATCCCGACGGGTTGGCTATGCTCGTCCAGAGATTTCACGGTAACAAATTCATTGCCCTTTCGGGCCCACAGGGCGTTACCCGCATCCGTGGCATTGCCGGTTTTTGCCAGGGCGCCGTCTTTAAGCTGCAATGCGCGTTGTTGCAGAGGGGAAGCGACCCATTCATCGAGTGCGCCTAACGACAGGTTGATAAACAGGCCGGCGTAGAGCGTTACCAGAGCAATGCGGAAAATTGAAAAACCGGCGGTGCGGATTGCCGTTAATTCCAGGCTTTTCGACATTTGGCCCAGCCCGATGATGCCGCCAAGCAGCGCGATAAAGGGCCCCAGATCCACCAGGCTTCGGGGCAATGTCATCAACACTACCAGTAATGCCTGGTTCCAATGGTAGCCGTTAGGGGTGACGTCCTCGAGTTCATTGATCAGATTAAAGGTGGTAAACAACGGGATTAACAATCCGGCCGCGGCGGCAAAGCCGATAAAAAGATTACGGATCAAATAACGGCTGAAGATGTTCATCGCAAGGGCTTCCGCAGCAGGGAAAAATCGCGCGCAATCAGGATCAGCATCCCAGCCAGCATGAGTATCGGCACCAGCCAGACGCCCGGCGTGGTGGGGAGGGTCCCGTTAGCGACCAATGTCCGACAGATATTCCCGCCATAAAAAATGGCGGTAAACAGCACGGTCAGGGGCAGCAAGGTGGCATAACGCCCCTGACGGGGTTTGATGCGGCTAAAGGGGATAGCCAATAACACCATCAACAGAGTGGTGACGCCGCGGCTTTCTCGCCATTGTAATTCAGCCCGGTCCGCGGGATCCGATGAGCGCGACAGTTCCCCCAGCGAGGCTGATTTACGCTTCACTTCCAGGCTTTCGATAAAGGGCTTCAGTGATATCTTGAAGTTATTGTAATTCTGCATGTTGTCGTCGGTACCTTTGCGCTCCAGCACATAGGCCGTGCCCGTTTTCAGTATCACGGAGGGGCTTGAAGGCGAAGGATCTATGACCTCGACGGAATGAGCCCGATAGAGGCTGGTATTATTGGCCGAACGTGAATAAATCAATGCATCCGTCAGGTGATTTGAGGCCGGGTCAATGCGTGAGGCCATGATCATTCGGCCGCTGCCATTAACGTTAAACTTGTTCGCCTGCAGATGGCTGACATCCAGCACCGATTGCGACTGGCGTTCCAACTGATAAATGTTGCCATACGCCCAGGGTCTGCCATACAGGGACAGCAGGGTAACAAACAGGGCCAGCGGAATGGCGAGTACCAACACCGCTTTGTACAGCCGCCACGGGCTGGCGCCTGAGGCGTGAATGGCGGTGATTTCGGAATCGCTGTAGAGCTGCCCCAGCGCCACCGCGACGGAAACATAGAGGCCTACCGGCAGCAGCATCTCCAGGGCAATCAATATTTTATAGCAGACAACGTCGAATACGATGTGCAGCGCTAGTGTGCCGTTGGCGGCCTCGGTGAGATAGCGCTGGGCCGAATAACTGGCAAACATGAAAATCAGAAAACCCACGATGATCATCACCAATCGGCGGATTTCAACCATGATATAGCGCTCAATCAACACCATAAGTTATAGACGTCCCTTATTATCAAACGCATGTTTTGCGGAAGAAGACCGGCTTTCAGCCCGTGTTTCATCATGATTGATCATGGTTAATCAGCTTTTGCAGCAGGGCGATGACCTGGTTAACCTCATCAGGGGTCAGAGCACCGTCTTTTGCCCATTGGACGCGGCCTTGTTTATCCAGCACCAAAATGGTTGAGCTCTCTTCTGGCAGATGCCAGGCTTGACGTACCAGCCCATCGCTATCGACGATAAATTGCGCCCAGGGATAATGCCTTTTGTTTTTCTCAATTTTGCCGCGGACGAAAAAACCGGTACCGGGGATCGCATCGTCAGTATTGACGATGGTGGTGGGCTGAAAACGGTCGTTTGGAAAGTTCGCCTCTTTGACGGCGGTAATCAGCATCGAGTTCTTCTTTTTGGCCGAGGTGCGGCCGGCGATGCACTGGATCACCCGCACTTTGCCTGCCAATTCTGCACTGTCCCATTTCTTATAGCTGAAAGTGTCATTTTCAAGCAGCAACTCACCCCGATCGGCGATGACAACCGGTACGACAGGCTTACCCTGAACAAAATTATGCGCGGATGCCATCAGCGGCAACAGCAGCAGTGACAAGGGCAGTAACCTGCGTAGCATCATGAAAATAACCCTAATTTATCAATGGCTGCGGCTGGGGGAGCGGTAATTCCCCCCCCAGTAACAGTTACATAGGATAGCGCTCGAGAAGTAACTCCAGGCGTTGGCGGATATCGACATCCAGCATTGTGGGTTCGTCATAGGATTTCCCCCCCGCCAGCTTGTCCGCCACCATCACATCGTGGCGATCTCCCATTAGCCCGTTAATCGCGGCCAGGAATCTGGAGATCTGCAGAGCCTCGCGGTTACCTGGATCTATCGACCTCAGCGTGTCATAAAAAGAGACTTGCTGGCTGACGATTTTCCGCACGTCGTGGAACTGCTTTCCCGTGAGCTCTGGGTTGACAATGAGCTCCTGGAGCGCGCGCATTTGTTCCTGCCGGTAGGCAATAAAGTCACTCTCGGTTTCTAACTGAATATGCCGCAAAGCATAATTCACCAGCGACCAGACCGGCCTGCTGAGCAGCAGCCGAAGAAGATTGCCGTAGAATTTCAGGTTCTGTTGGTTGCCATTGCGAAACGCGTCCTGAAAATGGCCGAGCACCACGGTGGTGGTGTGAAAAAGGCGGCTGGCACTGTGCTTTTTGCTGTAAAGACGCTGGGCAAAGCGTAAATGTTTATAGCGCGCACGAATGTATTTGTAGCGCATGCGCGTCGCAGCGGGTAAGTCTGAATCCTTAAGAAAATCATTTACTAAGCCCAGGAGTTCTCGTCGGGTGAAACCGTCCTCCCAAAATTGCAGGCACAGGGCGTAATTATCCTGAATGCTCTCATAGGAACATTGCAAATCAATATGTTGTGGCAAACTGATATTTGCATCAACAATGTCATCCGTCTCTACGGCAATAAACAGTAACTGCGTAGTTTCAGCAGAGAATTTTTTCCCGTTGCTGCTATTCATCATTGATTACTCTCTCTGGATACATTGAATCCCAGTAAATAGCGATTACGGTAAGCGCCTATCGTCGGTATGAGCGTCAATAAAACGTCCAAACATTGGCCTGCCAGATAAGCGAAGGCCGCACCCTGCACACCAAACAGATGAGACATGCCCACCAGCAGCGCTATATAGGCGACCGCAGAAAAAGTCTGCACAATCAAGAAGGCCCGCTGTTTGCCCGCCATGAACAATAAGGATTCCTGCGGGAAGCCCAGCATGGAAACGATAATGGCGCCCAGCATGATTTGGATTAAATCATAGGCTTGCAAATACTGCTGGCCGAACACAAAGGAAATTAATGGCTTACCTACGACGATGACCAGCAGCGCCACGGCGAGACCTATGCCTCCAGCCAACAACGCCGATCTGAGGCCCAGCATCCAGGGTTTGCTGGTTCGGGGATCCAGACGCATGATCTCAGGGTAGAAGCTTTTTTCCAGCAGCTTGGCTGGGGTCCCCGTGGCGTCAAAGAAGGTCATCGCGATTTTGAACAGCCCGGCGGCTGCCGGCCCCAAAACGACGCCGACTAACACCGTGCTGCACGAGTTACGGGTAGCCCAAATAGTATGGGCAAAATTGGTGGTCCAGACGAAATTCCAGGCGCCTTCGATACGACGTGCGGTTTTGAATAGGCGTGGTTTCAATGCGTTATGGATATCTCTGCGGTGCAGTTCACGCGCGGCGAACCACCAAAATAGCGTGCCGCCGATCAAGTTGGAGGCATACCATGTGACGATGAACCCTGGAAATCCCCAATCAAAATAATAGGACAGCACGCTGCCGACGGCCTGCAGGAAGGGCTTGATGGCCTGCTGAACGGCAATCAGGTCGAAGCGATCAAACGCGCGTAAAATTCCCGTAGGGGTGGACGACGTCATCGACGGAATTAAGGTGCAGTAAAGGATCGCGAGCCAGAAACTTTCCGTATCCAACCCTAAGGCGTGCGAAAGGAAAGGGAGCAGCAACATGCCGCCCAGTACCGCAATGGTGCCGCTGGCAATATCCAGACCGAACGAAAATGAAATGACGTCACGAAAGCGTTGAATGTTTTGGCGTTCCAGCGCCGGAGTCCCAAATTGGACAACGAATTGCCACGTCTGAAACTTGATAAAGTCGCTGACTGCTTTGGTATAGGCTTGAATAACAACCAGAACACCAAACATTTCAGGCGACATGCCTTTGCCGGCGCAAGAAAGCGCAAGCAGCCCGAGCAGGGCGCTGGCTACACTGCCGGAACCTAAATAAGCGGCGTTACGTAAGATGGAACGAAAAGCGCCATCGGAAAACCAATGCTTCATGGTAAAACCAGCCATACTGACCACTTCAGGTTATCAATAGCTCAGCGGACATAAGCTGGCCTTGCATACATATCCGGTACGACGAAACTCAGAGATATGTATCCGTTCATGGAGTGAAAAGTAAAGAATCGCCCGTTTTGCTTGGCGACACTCTCACCAGGATTGATAGCGGCTCAATCCCTATTTTACATTGCGAGCGGTAGGCTCGGGTAAAACTTTCACACCTGAAATATAATCATGAAAATCTCTCCGATAATACTTTTCCAGGCTGATAAAATTTTACCATTCAATGCTGTTTAGTCATCCTTCCGGTACTGGCATTCATTTTAAAACATGATCAAAAAGTGCGTTTTCCTGATTTTTTGGTAATAAACATTAGCGTTGTTTACCCCTGAATCTTAATAGTGAACGATATTATCGACATGTCTGTAGATGAATGAATTCGCTATCCGAGAGAAGCCTGGGGACGCGAAGGGATCATTGCGACGGAGGATATTGCATTCAGCGCTTTTTCCAGTACTTCATCGTAAGGCGCTTTAGCATCCAACTCTATAATTCTGGAACCATTATATTGCAGCCGAACCATGGCAGAGATTTTGTCCTTCAGTTCTTCGTAGCTGTGATCGGGCTTACGTGAAAAGGCGGTATCGACATCAATATCGAGGCGAATGATAAGTTCGGGGCGGCATAAGGCCATTGATTGATATAAACGTTTTTCGCGTGCGGCTAAGCGAGTCATTAACCAGCCTTTTGCCCGCTCTACGCCAATGCCCGGCCCGTCATAATAAAAACCGGAAATCTCGGCCTGCGGAAAACGGTCGCTAATCACCAGCACGCCGCTCTCTGCCAGACGCTGTACTTTGCGTAAATTAGCCGCACGCCACACTGAAAAACCATACATAATCAGGGCTGCCCAGAGTGCCGGCGGTTTATTGCTCATGCGCTGAGTCTTGTCGGACTTCGCGGCCAGGCGGCGTTCAAGCCAGACACCAATAACCGGCAGGCGCTTAATTTTGTCGCCATCTTCACCGGAGATCAGCCCTAAATAACGCCGTTCCGTTGTCCGGTATTTTTGCAGGTTTTTGACCAAATCGGCGGTAAGCGTGGATTTCCCCGTACCGTCACTGCCCACGACCGCAATCAGGCCGGTAATCACGGTCGATGAAGCATCGCTGGCGGTATTTGATTTATCTGTTTGCATTTTTTTCAGTATTAATAAGTTATCGGCAGACTAAACCTTGGGTGTCGCCAGGGAGGTTCGAATGGCACGCAGCGATTCATCAAGAATTTTACCCGCCGGCTCTCGCCCATCTAAATCCAGTATGTTCGCGCCGTTAAAAGTAAGATGCGGAATGACGGCAATCTTTTCGCGCAGCGCAGAAAGTTTATGATCGGGTTTGCGCGAGAATGCGGTTTCTTCATCAATATCCAGACGAATCAATAAGAAAGGCGGATATGATGCCATCCACTGATACAGCCTTTGCTCATGTTTTCTCAACCAGCGTACCCAGCGATTACCGCCATCCGTTTTTGCCAGCTGCGGCCCATCGAAACGAAAACCCGCCACTTCCGCTTGCGGATAGCGATCGGTGACCAGTAATTGCCCTCTGCGGCTTTTTGCCAGCATGCGGCGAAACTTATAAACGCGCCAATATGACAACAAAAAGATCACCAGCGTGGTCAGATTACCCGGCGGCGTTGAAGGATGTTCATGAACGCGATCGGACTTCGCCAGTAAATAACGACCGAAGGGTGCGCCAATAATCGGCAAGTTGCTGATCCATTCCCCAATACGTCCCGAAGACTGGCCGAGATAAAGTAATTCTGTCGGTTCTTGCGATGAGAGATGATTGACCAGACTGGCAGCCAAGGTCGATTTTCCCGAGCCATCACAACCCGTTATTGCAATTACGCGCACGGGGGGATGATTAGCAATGGGCATTGTCTGTTGACTCACAATAATTGGTCCAACTCAAAGAAACTATTGTATTATAACCAGCCTTGGGTTCAAGATATTTATTGAGTATTATCTCAGTGCCATTCAAATTTCTTTATTATTTGTGATTATGTTTTGGTGAGTCCGTCTTGTTTTTTTGTGCTAACCACAGCTGGGATTGTTCTTATAGCTCTTAATGCTAATTAGGCGTTGCCGCACCGGGTAATGGAACAGGTTTCTTCATTGTTTTCTTAATCTTTTGTGTGCTTTGGTCTGGGGGTGGCAATATTTATTCCCCATGGCTTTGATAACGTCATTAAGCGACTTTTTGTTTTCGAAATGGTACATTTTTACAGGTGTCTTAGAAGAGAATCTTATTATGAATTCAAAATTCCCGCCGCTTATTGCGGTAATTGGCAGCGATGGCTCGGGTAAGTCTACCGTTTGTGAATATCTCATTGAATATGTGAAAAAATACGGTCCTGCAGTGAAGGTGCATCTGGGTAAGCAGGCAGGAAATGTCGGGCGTGCGGTTTCGCAACTCCCGCTGATGGGAAATTCTGTTGGCAAGGCCATCGAACGCAATACTAAAAAAGTGAAATCCAAAAAATCCAGGGTGGGGCTGTTGCCGGGTTTGGTCATCATCACTTTCGTTTTGCGTCGGCTGCTGCGTTTTCGCCGGATGTTGGCTTTTCGTCGACAAGGTCTGATCGTATTAACCGACCGTTTCCCGCAGGTACAAATCCCCGGCGCCTACGATGGCACCGTATTTCCCGAAAATACTCAAGGCAGCCATTTTGTCAGGTGGTTGGCGGGGCGCGAACGCAAAGCTTTTCAATGGATGGCGGATAATAAGCCAGACCTGGTGATCAAGTTGAATGTGGATCTGGACGTCGCTTGCGCACGTAAACCCGATCATCGCAAAGAAGCATTAGCCAAAAAGATTGCCGTTACGCCACTGCTCACTTTTGAAGGTGCGGAAATTGCGGATGTCGATGCCAATAAACCGCTCGATGAAGTGTTATCCGCCGCTGAAAAAGCCGTCGCGGAATTTATGCAAGCGCAGGGATATAGCTTTGTAGTCGAAGGCGAATCGGTAGCGACCCACTGATTATTTCAGTTCTCGAAATCAGAAAGTTTGATTCCAGTGCCGATAACTTTTTCGGCACTGGCAGGCAAGGTGAAGAGTGTTTTCGATGGGAACACTGCCCATGAGTTTTATGAGCAGCGGGACGTCATTATTTTTTTAGCGCGGCAAAAGCCCCAATGATCTTATCAATCTCTTCATCACTGTGCGCGGCGTTAACGCTGCATCGCAGGAGCGTTATGCCGGCCGGTGCTGCCGGAGGTAACACCAGATTGACATAAACACCTTTGGCGATCAGGTCGCGCCAGAATTGCAAACCCTCTTCTTTTGAACCAATCATCACCGGTACCACTGGGCTGATGCGCGGCCCCAGGTCGTAGCCCAGCTTGGCCAGTCCCTGATAGAGCCGATGCGCGTTGCTCCAGAGTTTTTCCCGCAGTTCAGGATGTTGCGCGATCTTTTTCAAAGAAGCGCGCACCGAAGCGATACTGGATGGCGAAGGCGAAGCGGTAAAAATATAAGGACGACTGCTGTAGCGCAGCACTTCCATATCTTTGCCGCCCACGGCAAAGCCGCCGATAGAGGCCAGGCTTTTACTGAACGTGCCCAGAATAATATCAACATCTTGCTCAACGCCCAGCTCTTCAGCCAGACCTCGCCCGTGAGCCCCCATCACGCCGAATGAATGCGCTTCGTCTACCAGCAAATAACCGCCGAGCCGCCGTTTGATGTCGACGATTTCAACCAGCGGAGCAACGTCGCCCAGCATGCTGTAAATGCCTTCGACGATGATGATCGCGTCTCGGGCACGTTCGCCAAGGCGCACCATGCGACGTTCCAGATCTTTGGCATCGTTGTGGCGGAAGCGAATGATTTCAGCGCCGCCCAGGGCGCAGGCATCATAAATACTGGCGTGGCTGTCCGCGTCGATCAGCACGACCGAGCCGGGGGTTGCCAGAGTACTGATGACCGCCAGGTTCGCGGTATAGCCGGTGGAAAAGACGATGGCGGTAGGGCGATCAAAGAACGCCATCAGCTCTTGCTCCAACTGCAAGTGAGAGCCATAGCTGCCGTTCGCCATGCGTGAGCCGGTTGTGCCGGTGCCCTGAGCGGCTAATGCCGCCTGACCCTCGGCAATAGCCTGCGCATCGAAGGTCAGGCCCAGGTAGTTATTGGTCCCCGCCAGAACAATTTTCTGATTGCCAATGCGCCCTTCGATTGCCGAATAAACCTCATCGATACAGGTGCCAAAGGGGTTCAGGCCATCGGCCTGGAATTGCTTACGATCCTGGGTAAGCCGCGAAAATTTATCATAAAGACCCATTGGTTTTCTCCAGGCGAGGGAGTAGAGCGTCAAGCAGCTGCTCTGGCGTTCTGACATCAAGCAATATATTGATAGGAATAGAAATATCGAATTCGTCTTCTAACATCATCAGCAGATCCAGGACTCTGATGGACTCCAGGCCAAGATCGTTGACGAGATCGCTATCAGGTTTGATTTCTAATCCGCCTTCGACCAGACCTTGCAGGCAAGTCAGAATATAATTCATAACAGCGTCGCGATTTCGCATAAAAATTTTTGGCAAACCTCTAATTTAGATAATTAAAATAAACCTTCACGCAGTGCGCGCTTCAAACTGATCTTGGGGACCCAATGAGTATCTTCGGACAGGCTTCGGTTGTTTGCAGACCAGTCCGGATAGGTTAATTCCCGTATTTTGTTGTGGGTCAGCATCGGTTCTTTGTTGGTCAACCGGCTCAACAACATGCTGCCATCGGCCAAAATTTTCAGCAGGGGCAGCGGGATCCCCACCAGCCTCACCGGGCCATTGCGTATGGTGGTCCCTATTTCCCGTAATCGCTGCCAGCTATAACCGCCGGCAACCCCGTCGCAAAGTTCATACGTTTGCGTCTGCGGGCCAGGGGCCAATAGCCACTGGCTTACGGCTTCGGCTAAATCGCTCACGTGAAGGAACGTCAGCTTTGCTTCCGCTGCGCCCAGTCGTGGAAGCACGCCGCGCAGAAGCCAGCTGAATATCGGCTTAAGCTCTTTATCGCCGGGCCCGTAAACCGCGGTGGGGCGAAAAATGCCCAGTGAAATATCCGCAGCCATAGCGGTTAGCCGTTGTTCAGCAACGTGTTTTGAATTGGCATACCAGGACAGCTCCGGATGGCGAGCGGCAAGAGAAGAGATAAACAGGAAGCGCTTGCAGCTGCCGCTTTGTCTGGCCGCCTGCATCAGGTGTTGGCTGCCGCTGACATTACACCGGGTGAAGGTTTCTTCCGTGCCTCCCCGCACCTGGCCCGCACAATGCACCACGAATTCAGCCCCGCGAACCAGCTCGATGAGCGAGTCCTGATCCTCCAGCGCCCCCAGGATCCAGGTCAGGTTAGGGGGGGCGATTTGACCTGCGCGCCGGGTGAGGGCGCGCACGGTAAAACCACGGGAAAGCAGATTCTGAACGATATGCCGGCCAATAAAGCCGGTTACGCCAGTGACTGCCACGGTGCCTGTCATTGCGCAAAGCCTGCCAGTTGCTGCATCGACGGGCAGATGGAGGTGGTCAGCCAGCGCTTCTTGGCCTCCGCACGGGCAGGTTTCCCCGAAGAGGTGCGGGGAATGCTGTGGGGCGGCAACAGCTCAATATCCACCGCAATGCCGAACTCGCTTTGAATTCGGGCGCTCAGCGTGTGGACGATTTGCTCCCGACGATCTTCAGAGCTGACCCGGCACTGGATTTGCAGAATGATTCTGGCGCCGTCACCGTGCTCTTCGGTCACGAAGGCAATGGCGTCGCCAGAGCGGATTTCCGGCTCGGACTCCGCAACATATTCAATATCCTGCGGCCAAATATTACGGCCACGAATGATGATCAAATCTTTCTTGCGGCCGGTGACGTACAGGTAGCCGTCCAGCAGATAGCCCAGGTCACCGGTATCCATCCAGCCGCTTGTCTGGATTTGCTGTTGAGACGCATCGTCGCGGAAATAGCCATTCATCAGGCTGGGGCCGGAGATACAAATACGGCCGACCTGCCGCTCTGGCAGCGGGAGCCCGGTTTCGCTGCGAATTTCGATACGGTGACCGGGCAGTGGCTTGCCGCAATTGACAAAGGTCGATGTGACCCGCGTTTTTTTGCCGGGGGCTACCGCCTTACCTTCGTATTCCAAAATGTCGCGGTCGACCAGGTTGATGGGCGCACCGGAAGCTTCGTCATAGAAACTGACCGCCAGGGTGTTCTCGGCCAAACCATAGCAGGGCATCAGCGCCTTGCGGTCAAAGTTAAGATGGCCGAAGTGCTCAGCGAACTGAGAGAGTAAATCTGACGGAATAGGTTCAGCCCCTACGCCGGCCACGCGCCAACTGGAGAGATCCAACTCGGTGATCTCTTTGTTGTTGCTGTAGCGCAGGCATAAATCGTAGCCAAACGGCGGAGCGACGGACACGGTGCCGCGATTTTTGGCGATCAGTTTTAACCATTGCATTGGACGCATGGCAAAATCTTGCGTACGCAAATAGTCGACGGACAGCTGAGTCGCCACTGGGGTAAGCAGGAAACCGACCAGGCCCATATCGTGATAGAAGGGCAGCCAGGAAACGCAGCGATCGCCCGCACGCAGTTTGATCCCATCATGGCTAATCACGCGCAGGTTAGACATCACCGCACGCTGGGTAATGATCACCCCGCGTGGAAAGCGAGTGCTGCCCGACGTGTATTGGAGATAGGCAATATCGTTGGGCGACGGTGTCTGCAGCTCCACATCCCGCTCAGGCAGAGCGTTAAAATCTGCGTCGCTGAGAATATGGGTTGGCGGTGCATCCAGGGTCGCAGAGCTGATCAGCGGTACCCATTCTTCGCTGCTGATAATGGCGGCAGGCTTACAGCTGTTGATCAGGCCCTGAAGCTTGATGGTATAAGAGTCCCGTTGCCCGACCCCCATAGGAATGGCCAGCGGGACAGCAACCAAACCGGCATATTGGCAGGCAAAAAAAGCCTCAACGAAACCGGCGCTGGTTTCCGCGATAAGTGCAACCCGATCGCCTTTATTGAGGTTCAGGGATAACAGGCGCCGCGCACCCACTATCGCGCGCTGTTTCAGCGTGCGATATTCCAGTACGGCCACGAGCTGATTACGACGATCGTAAAAGTTCATTCCTGTACTGCCCTGCGCTGCATAATCTAATGCCTCCACCAGAGTGGGGAAATCTGCATAACGCATTGGAAGAGAATGAGTGGAGCTTGTTTCAGACATATACAAATTAGCCATAGAGTAAAAATCACCAAAAGAGATAAACGACTATTGGCGAGAGAGTTAATGTTTTTACAATGAAAATGTTTTGAATATATTTGTTATTCAATCATTTTCTTTCATTCCACAAACAGATCACCCTGGAATTAATAACCAGCATGTCTACTTAGAACTAAAGGCGAGGGATTAGCCGTGGATATTACCTAGTCTTTTTCACGTGAGGACCATGACAGAAGAACGGCGGATATAGGTGCTGTCACAGCCAGCTCCTGATATCTCCATCCTTTGCCCGACAGCCTTGACCGGGTGCCTGTTATCGACACATTTCCGGAAGGCAATAATCGGCGATTCATATGATCTGATCTTGCGCATGGCTATCTCCGTACTTAAACATATCCTAAACAGTATCCGGAAGACGGACAAAAGTGAAAGCCTCATTTAACCCCAGGGATAGAAAAAGCATTTAATGTTAAAATATGCCAATGCGTCTCCAGACCAGAATTAGTAAACTAAAAAACGATTGGTTTTTCTTTGCTGGAAATAGCACGAAATAATAAAAAGCATAATTTGCTCAGATCACTCACGCCTCTGTCTGGCATCACTTTTGATAAAGAACAGCACGTGTCAGTGGAAACTCTGCTCGGGTAACATCCTGCAGGATAATAGGTATTAATTGATTTTTCTTATCTCTTAAAGGGATAAGTCATAACCGAGAGCGGATCTCATTTCAGAAAATATCACTGGCGTTATAACGTTCTTTTTTTGAGCATGTCACTAAATTGTAAGGTTATTTATGATTCATATTGAGCAAGTCCTCGATAAGCGTGATCTTAAGGCATTTATCGCTTTTCCTTCCTCCCTGTTTCGTGACGATCCTAATTGGATTGACCCTTTGTATTTAGAGCGCGAAGAACATCTCTCTAAGAAGAATCCTGGGACTGACCATATAGAATGGCAGGCATGGGTAGCCAAAAAAGAGGGCAAGGTGGTCGGGCGGATAACCGCTCAAATTGACGCTTTGCACCGCGAACGCTACGGCGAGGATACCGGTCACTTTGGCATGATCGATGCCATCGAGGATCCGGCGGTTTTTAGCGCGTTATTTGCCGCGGCAGAAGCTTGGCTGAGGTCTAAGGGCGCATTAAAAATCACCGGTCCCTTCAGTCTTAATATCAATCAGGAAAGTGGCCTGTTGGTCGAAGGGTTTGATACGCCGCCGTCGGCGCTGATGACGCATGCCAAACCCTACTACGCAGCCAATCTGGAGCGCCAGGGGTATTCGCAGGGCATAGATTTGTTGGCTTATTGGATGAAGCGCACGGACCTGCATTTTTCGCCTTCTCTGGCCAAAATGATGAGTCAGGTTCGTAAAAAAGTGACCCTTCGCCGCCTCAATCGCAAAAGGTTTAGCGAGGAAATGCAGGTGCTGCGCGAAATTTTCAATTCCGGTTGGCAGGATAACTGGGGATTTGTGCCTTTCACCGAGCATGAGTTTGCCACCATGGGCGATCAGCTGAAGTTCCTGGTGCCTGATGACATGATTTATATTGCCGAGGTCGATTCAGTACCCTGCGCTTTCATCGTCGGTTTGCCCAATATCAACGAGGCAATTGCCGATCTCAACGGCAGTTTATTTCCCTTTGGCTGGGCGAAGCTGTTGTGGCGTTTGAAAGTGAGCGGGGTGCGTACCGCGAGGGTGCCGCTGATGGGCGTTCGCCAGGAATATCAATTCAGCCGAATAGGGCCGATTATTGCACTATTGCTGATCGAAGCGTTACATGACCCCTTCGAGAAACGCGGTATTGATGCGCTGGAGATGTCCTGGATATTAGAGTCGAATACCGGCATGCGCACCATCCTGGAGCGAATTGGCGCGGTGCCTTACAAGCGTTATCGCTTATATGAAAAACAACTCTAACCCCTCGGCAAGACGCTGATTTTATCGGCCCTTCACAGGATGTAAAACGCACTGCGCTCAGAGAATACCTATGGCCAAAATTGCCTTTTGGTTGTTGGCGATTCAACGTTGCCGGAAAAACAATGTCACACGGGTGATTATTTAATTTCATTAACCAATTTCGTTATAAGTTACTGTGCGTTATTGATTGGTATTAAAAATCACCCGGTTTTTATAAGAGTAAGATGCATGTCCTTTGAAAAGAAAAAAGGAATAAATCGCTTAATAAGTAGCATAAAAAACTCACTGGCGGGCCTTGTTGATGCCGTTTTTACCGAAGATGCTTTCCGTCAATTGCTGGTGATTAACGTAATATTACTGGTTGTTACATTTACTTTAGATATTACAAAAGTAGAAAGGATGTTATTGATTGCCAGCAGCTTCATTTTACTGGTTGTTGAGTTGCTTAATACTGCCATTGAGAGCGTTGTCGATCGCATTTCTCTGGAGATACATCCCTTATCCAAGCGGGCCAAGGATTTGGGCGGCGCTGCGCAGTTGGTTGCGGTGGTGATGACGATAATGCTTTGGCTGGTGGTCTTGTTGGGCTGATTAATACCCTCGGGGCACCCCGATTTTCCGGAAGAAACGCCAGCTTTCAGCTGCCTTCATCAAGGAAGCAAAATATTCTTTGCAGGATAACGTTCTGTCGCTCATTATTTGAAATGTTGTTTCACTTTTATCTCATGAGCCGATCTTGAACTTATACGCCGCCCTGCGCCAGCGCGTGGAAAATACGCCCTGGTATCCTAAACGCAAAAGCTATCGCGTGCTGTTTTGGCGTGAGATCACGCCGCTGGCGGTGCCGATCTTTATGGAGAACGCCTGCGTTCTGCTGATGGGGGTGCTGAGCACCTTTTTGGTGAGCTGGATCGGCAAAGAGGCGATGGCCGGGGTGGGGCTGGCGGACAGCTTCAACATGGTAATCATCTCGTTCTTCGCCGCGGTGGATCTGGGCACCACGGTGGTGGTGGCCTTTAGCCTCGGCAAGCGGGACAGAAAAAGAGCGCGAGCGGCTGCACGCCAGTCGCTGGTGCTAATGACCCTGGTGGCCTTTGCCTTGGCGATCGGCATTCATTTGGCGGGCGAACAGATTATTGATGTGATCGCCGGTGCCGCCACGCCGGAGGTAAAGGCGTTGGCGCTGTCTTATCTGCAAACCACGGTGTGGAGCTACCCGGCCGCCGCCATTGCGTTGATTGGCAGCGGGGCGTTGCGCGGTGCAGGCAACACCAAAATCCCGCTGTTGATCAACGGCGGCATGAATATTCTGAATATCATCATCAGCAGCATACTGATTTACGGCATGCTGGGCTGGCACGGGCTGGGGTTTGTCGGGGCCGGGCTGGGGTTAACCATTTCCCGCTATATTGGCGCCATCGCGATCGTTTATGTCCTGATGATCGGCTTTAATCCGGCGCTGCACATCACGCTGAAAAGTTACTTTACCCCGTTGAAGCTGACCATCCTGTGGGAAGTGCTGGGGATAGGTATTCCTGCCAGCATCGAATCGGTGTTGTTCAACGGCGGCAAGTTATTGACCCAAATGTTTGTTGCCGGCATGGGCACCAACGTTATCGCCGGCAATTTCATCGCTTTTTCTGTCGCGTCGTTGATTAACCTTCCGGGCAACGCTCTGGGGTCGGCATCGACCATTATTGTGGGAAAACGGCTGGGCAAAGGGCAAATAGCTCAGGCGGAGCGCCAATTGCGCCACATTTTCTGGCTGGCAACGATAGGGTTGACGGTGATTGCCTGGGGCACGGCGCCCCTGGCGGGGGTATTCGCCTCGTTTTATACCCAACAAGACGACGTGAAGGAGGTGGTAAAGGTGTTGCTCTGGCTCAATGCCGCCTTTATGCCTATCTGGGCGGCGTCATGGGTGTTGCCCGCCGGTTTGAAGGGCGCGCGCGACGCCCGTTTTGCGATGTGGGTTTCGATGCTGGGCATGTGGGGTTGCCGCGTGGTTGCCGGTTATACACTGGGCATCATGCTGGGCATGGGCGTGGTTGGCGTCTGGCTGGGGATGTTTATGGATTGGGCGGTACGCGGTGTCTTGTTCTACTGGCGTATGGTCAGCGGACGGTGGCTGTGGAAATACCCGCGCATAAAATCGAACTCGCTGGCGGAAAATATCCGCGCAGAGAAAAGCGGCGAGTAAGGATCAGGCGTTCGCTGTTACTTCGCCCGGCACCGATGATGCCTGACTATTCTCCAGACGCCATTTGGCCGGCGAGAGGCCGTGGACCTGTTTAAAGGCCTTGGAGAAGTGCAGTTGGTTTTCATACCCCACCGAAATTCCCACCACCTTGATTGACGTCTGGCTATTGCACAGCAGGCTGGCGGCGATGTTCATGCGGAAGTTCAGCAGATATTCCTTTGGCCCAATGCCGTAAGTGCCTTTAAACAGCCGACACAGGTAACTGCGGTTGATGTTGCAGTAGGCGGCCAGGCGCTCAATGGTGAGGGGTTCATGGTAGCGGTTTTCAATGAGTTTTACCGCCTTGCGCAGATGCTGCGCCTTGTCGCTTGGCGGCTCGGCGATGCTTTGCAAAGCGTTATCAATCAGCGAAGAAAAAAACAGATAGCTCAGGCCCAGCGTTTTTAACCGATGTTCATCACCATGGCTAATGAGTTGCCGCAGATAGCGCAGCGCCAGAGGGGCGTCTTCGTTCTGGCGGGGACGATAAATCGGCAACTGGCGGCTCAGGCGGCACTCTTCAAAAATCTTGCCGGCCACCAGCCCGTCGACTTCCAGCCACATATAATGCCAGGGATCTTTTGAGTCGGCGCGGTAGGTAGTCACGTCGTGCGGGTGGATCAAAAAACCTTCTCCGGCCACCACCGGAAAAGAGCCATATTCGCTGCTCAGTACCCCGGTACCGCTTATCACATAATGAAATAAATAGTGTTGGCGTACCGCCGGTCCAAAGCTGTGCCCCTTGTCACAGTTCTCCTCGCCATACTGGTACAGGTTCAGCTCGATATTGTCGGTACGACTCAGAGTAAAACTCTTATGCATCAGTCATGGCCCCTGTGTTTTCGCTTACTGTAGCAGTGTAGTCGTGGCACGGCGGTGGGGCGATCTTCAGATCCAGACCTGGCTCACAGTTTTCATGCTGCGTCATTTTTCGCCATAACAAGGTCACATTTATCCCTATATTGCGAATGCGTTGCCGCGTAGTTTCAGCTTATCGAAAACCACAGCAGCGGAGAAATACGATGATTAAAGTGACTTTTATGGGGGCAGGCAGCACCATTTTCGCCAAGAACGTTCTCGGCGACATCATGGCAACGCCGGCCCTGAAAGAGGTGGATATTGCGCTGTACGACATTGACAGCGCTCGTCTCAATGAATCTTTCGCCATGCTGAGCAATATCAACCGCAATATTAATGCGGGCAGGGCGAAGATCACCCCTTATCTCGGGGTAGAAAACCGCCGGGCGGCACTGAAAAACGCTAATTACGTGGTGAATGCCATTCAGGTCGGCGGCTACGATCCTTGCACCATTACCGATTTCACCATCGCCAGAAAGTACGGCCTGCAGCAGACCATTGCCGATACCCTGGGCATCGGCGGCATCTTCCGCGCGCTGCGTACCATTCCGGTGCTGTTTGACTTTGCCCGGGACATTGAGGCGGTCTGTCCGGATGCCTGGTTGCTGAACTACACCAACCCAATGGCGGCCTTAACCGGAGCCATGCTGCGCCATACCGGGGTGAAAACGGTGGGGTTATGTCACAGCGTTCAGGTATGCGCGGAGACCTTGCTGAAAAGCGTCGATATGCCTACCGACGACGTTCAGTTTCACATTGCCGGCATCAATCACATGGCCTGGCTGCTGGACGTTCGCCGTCACGGCGAGGATCTGTACCCGGAAATCAAGCGTCGCGCCAACGCGCTGCAGGGCAAGCATGACGACATGGTACGCCATGAAATCATGAAAACCTTTGGTTATTACGTCACTGAATCTTCCGAGCATAATGCCGAATACATGCCGTATTGGATTAAACGTCATTATCCGGAACTGATTGAGCGCTTCAATATTCCTCTCGACGAGTATCCGCGCCGTTGTATCGAGCAAATCGACCAGTGGCAGCAACGCAAGCTGGCGTTGACCCACGACGCTAACCTGACGCATTCCCGTACCCACGAATATGCCTCATACATTATCGAAGCGATGGAGACCGACCGGCCGTACAAGATTGGCGGCAACGTGCTCAACACCGGTCTCATCACCAACTTGCCGGCAGAGGCCTGCGTAGAAGTGCCTTGTCTGGTGGATGGGCAGGGGATCAGCCCTTGTTACGTTGGCCATTTACCTGAGCAACTGGCGGCGCTGAACCGCACCAATATCAATACCCAGCTATTGACCATTGAAGCGGCAGTGACGGGCAAACGCGACGCGATTTACCATGCGGCGCTGTTGGACCCACATACCTCCGCCGAACTTTCCATTGATGATATACGTAAGCTGTGCGACGAGCTGATTGAGGCTCACGGCAGCTGGCTCCCTGCCTATCACTGATCGCCGAATTTAACCGTATTACCTCCTCAAAACGCACAAGGCGCGGGGCTTCCTGCGCCATCAAAAATAGGGTGGTGAGCCATGTTTTATTTGAGAAACAAGAATTTTTGGATCTTTGGGGCCTTCTGTTTTTTCTACTTTTTCATCATGGGGGCGGTGCTGCCGTTCTTTCCTATCTGGCTGCATGACGTCAACCAGCTTGACCAGCAGCAAACCGGGTTGGTGTTTGCCTGTATGGCGCTGTTTGCCCTGGTGTTTCAGCCGATTTTCGGTTTTGTCACCGACAAATTTGGCCTGAAGAAACACCTGCTGTGGATGATCATCTTCCTGCTGCTGTTTCTGGCGCCGCTGTTTATTTATGTGTTTTCGCCGCTGCTGCAAAGCCATTTTGTTTGGGGGGCCTTGCTGTGCGGGGTTTACCTGGGGCTGGTGTGCAGCGGCGGTTCACCGGCCATTGAAGCTTATATCGAAAAAGTGAGCCGACGCAGTCAGTTCGAGTATGGCCGCGCCCGGTTGTTCGGCTGTATCGGCTGGGCCATCTGCGCCTCGATCGTCGGCTATATGTTTACCATCAACAACCAGTTCGCGTTTTGGTTGGCTTCCAGCTTTGCGCTGATCCTGGCCGGTTTGCTGTATTTGTTCAAACCCGATCAGAACAGCACGCTGGCGGTGGCGGACGGCTTGGCGTTAAACCACAAACCCATCAAGTTAAAGGCGGCGTTGAACCTGCTGAAAATGCGCAAATTCTGGTGTCTGGTGATGTATATCGTGGGCGTGGCCTGCGTGTATGACGTCTTTGATCAGCAGTTCGCCAACTTCTTTACGTCGTTTTTCAGCGACCGACATGCGGGAACGCAGGCGTTTGGTTATGTAACGACGCTGGGCGAGTTTCTTAACGCTTTCATCATGTTCTTTGCGCCGTTGATCATTAATCGCATTGGCGGCAAGAACGCGCTGTTGATAGCTGGGGTGATTATGTCGGTGCGGATTATTGGTTCATCGCAGGCGGATTCGGTCACCGCGGTCATTATTCTCAAAACCCTGCATATGTTTGAGGTGCCGTTCCTGTTGGTGGGCATTTTCAAATACATCACCACCCAGTTTAACGTTAACCTTTCGGCCTCGATATACCTGTGGGGCTTTTGCTTCTTCAAGCAGCTCTCGGCCATCGGTATGTCCTATGCGGCAGGCCTGATGTACGTCAATTACGGTTTCAAAACCTCTTACCTGATCCTCGGCTGCATTGCGTTGCTGTTCACGTTGATTTCAGCCTTTGCCCTTAGCGGTAAGGTCGCGGTAGTCAAGCAGGAGGGCACACTGCCGGTTGCGGCGAATTAGTGCCGTCTCAACTCAATACAGCAGCGTCATAAGGCTAAAAAACAGCAGCGTCAGGACAATGATAAACCCGGTTTGCAGCGTCTTGCGCATCAGGCGACTGTGGCCCCAGCGGGTGGCGCTCAGACGATTATCGATGGCGAACAGTGCCGGAACCATCAGCAGCACGTAAATCAACATCAGCATGGCGGTTAACGGCTGTTGGCTCATTCTGGCGTCTCCGTGCTGAGGTAGACAGGGGGGGCCCGCAGGGGGGCGATGCTGCTTTGTTTCCGATGTTTGTGCTCGACCATGTGCCTCCAAATAGGGCCGCCCGAAGGCGGCCGCCGGTTACTGCTTGCGATATGAAGATGATTGCCGGCCACTGCCGGGGCCAACGCAGATATAATATTGCGAATGATAATCATTATCAATACTTGGCGTGAAATTTTATTGCAGGACGAGGATGGGCGGTGGGAAAGCTTTTACTGTGGTTTTAAAGTGACAGAGCACGCCATCAAGCGTGCTCTGTCACAAGACTATCCTCTGCGATTATTTCTCGTCTGGCAAGGCGTAAGCGACAATATAGTCACCCAGCTTGGTGCCGAACGAACCATGACCGCCGGCGGAAATCACCACGTACTGCTTGCCGTTGACCTCATAGGTCATTGGCGTTGCCTGGCCACCGGCCGGCAGCCGCGCTTCCCACAGTTTTTCACCGTTGGTCACGCTGAAGGCGCGCAGATAGTTGTCCGCGGTTGCGCCAATGAAGAAGACGTTACCGGCGGTGGACACCGGCCCGCCCAACATCGGCATGCCCATTTTGAACGGTAACGGCAGCGGAGAACTGTCGCGTACGGTACCGATACGTTTTTTCCACACGATGTCGTTGGTTTTCAAGTCCACGGCGGAAATATAACCCCAGGCCGGCTGTTTGCACGGCAGGCCAAACGGCGACAGGAACGGATTCAGCGTTACGCCGAACGGTACGCCATACTGCGGTTGAACGCCGGACTCGGTGCCGGATCCGCCTTTGTCATTTTCGTCAGGCTCGATCGGGTTGCCCGGACCGCGTGGGATCAGTTTGGAAACAAACGGCAAGGCGATAGGGTTGGCGATAGCCACCTGACGGTCGGTATCTACAGACAGACCACCCCATTCGAACATGCCCAGGTTACCCGGGAACACCAGCGTGCCCTGCTCGGAAGGCGGCGTGAAGGTGCCTTCGTAACGCAGGCTGTGGAACATCACCCGGCAAACCAGTTGGTCATAAATGGTGGCACCCCACATGTCCGCGCCGGTCAGTTTTTTCTCTGGACGGAAAGTCAGCTCAGAGAAAGGCTGGGTCGGTGACAGACGGTCGCCCTTGGCTGGCCCCTGAGGAACCGGTTTTTCCGGCGCCGGAACCACCAACTCGCCATTGGTGCGGTTCAGAACGAAAATGTTACCGGTTTTGGTCGGTACATAAATCACCGGCACCTTGTTACCGTTTTTATCGGTAATGTCCGCCAGCGTCGGTTGTGCCGGTACGTCCATATCCCACAGGTCATGGTGCACCGTCTGATAGAACCAGACCAGTTTGCCGGTGGTGGCGTTCAGTGCCAGCAGGCCGCTGGCATAACGCTCCATTTCCGGCGTGCGATCGCCACCCCAGATGTCCGGCGTGGTGACGCCCATCGGCAGGTAAACGATATCCAGCTTGGCATCGTAGGCTGAAGGGGCCCAGGAGTTAGGGGAGTTCGGGGTGAAGTGGTGCTCGTCCGCCGGAATGGCGTTCGGATCTTTCGCGCCCGGATCGAAGGCCCACAGCAGCTTGCCGCTGTTGACGTCAAAACCGCGGATCACGCCCGAAGGCTCGCGGTTGGAGTAGTTGTCGGTCACTGCACCGGCTATCACAATCACCTTGTCGGTGATCACCGGCGGCGACGTTGGCTCATAATGGCCTGGCGTCGCATACGGCATATTGCTTTGCAGGTTGAGCTCGCCGTTATTGGCGAAGTCGGCGCAAGGCTTGCCGCTATCGGCATCCAGAGCGAACAAACGACCGTCATTTACCGGCAGGATAATGCGTCGTGCACACAGCGCCGGGGAGGCATCTGCGGCTGCACCTGTGGCGGCAGGCGTTTCATGATACGAGACGCCACGGCAGGTGATGTGCTGGAAGGTCGGGTTAAATTTCAACTGAGGATCGAACTGCCACTTTTGCTTGCCGGTGGCGGCGTCCAGTGCGAACAGCTTCTGGTGCGGGGTGCACAGATAGAGCGTGTCGCGGATTTTAATCGGGGTCACTTCGTTGGTGATTTCCCCCGGATCGTTGGCGGTTTTCAGGTCGCCGGTCTGGAAAGTCCAGGCTTCCTTGAGTTTGCCGACGTTCTTATCATTGATTTGGCTCAGTGGAGAGTAACGCGTGCCTTCCTGGGTGCGGCCATAGGCCGGCCAGTCGGCGTCTGACGCCTGAGGTTCGACTTTTACCTGCGCAGGTTCGAGGGTGCCATTGATCTCTTGTGGATCATTAAACACCGCATAGGCCAGCGCCACCACGGTGACGACCAGCGCCAGGCTCAGCGCGCTGTAAGCCAGCTTGCCCCTGGCGTGCAGCTTGCGATAGATAAAAGGCAGTACCAGCCACAGGCCGAAGAAGAAGGTGACGTCCAGACGCGGCGTCAGTGCCCAGAAGTCGGGTCCCACTTCCCACAGCGCCCAAATTGTGGTGCCGAGTAAAAAGATCGCGTACAGCAACAGAGCGGTTGCACGACGGCGGACCAGTAACCAGGCGGTGATCAGCAGCACCAGGCCGGCGATGATGTAGTACAGCGAACCGCCGAGCTTGGCCAGCCAGATGCCGCCTCCCAGCAGATAGAGCCCACTCAACGCGGCGAACAGTGCCGTGATGATGATGAGCGGCGATGATGACGCTTTATTTTGCATAGTATTATCCTTACCAAAATGAAAAGTCCCCGATTTAGAGATTAAGCCATATCCAAAAAAACACGCGGTTTCTCCCCAAAAATCCATCCCCGGTGTCTGGCATATCCCCCTGTTGCCAAGGCTAAAAGGCAGCGGCAATCAAAAATAAGGCGGACAGTTTTGGACGTTGAATAAACGCTCTCGTCAGAGATAAAGCCCAAACGGGCTGAATCAGGCGTAGCCGTTTCGATGATGTTGCACGGATGTGACGGCGCCGCCCAAAGCGCGGCTAGGTTACTCTAATTATTCTGCTTTTATTGAATACCTTGTGCTTTTTTTTTAGCGCGTTGCGGGTTTATGAATTGAGCTCATAAGCTCATGCATATTCAGCGCGTAGTTATTTGCCCGGTTGCCTCTTACAGTGATCGCACCTGGTCGCCCCGCACAAGCGGTGACCCATTCGTACACATCGGAGGAAAAATGCAAAAACGTAAGCTGGGTAACAGTGGGCTGGAGGTATCAGCGTTGGGACTGGGCTGCATGGGGCTTAGCTTTGGCTATGGCCCAGCCACCGACAAACAGCAGGCGATTGGCTTGATCCGAGCCGCTGTGGATCAGGGCGTGACCTTTTTCGATACCGCAGAAGTTTATGGCCCCTTCACCAATGAGTCACTGGTGGGCGCGGCGCTGGCGCCGGTACGCGATCGGGTCGTCATAGCCACCAAGTTTGGTTTTGAACTGCCGCAGCCGGATGGCAAACAGGTGCTCAACAGCCGGCCGGAACATATCCGCCAGGCGGTGGAAGGGTCGTTAAAGCGTCTTAACGTCGAAACGATCGATCTGCTTTATCAGCACCGGGTGGATCCCAATGTGCCGATTGAAGACGTCGCTGGTACGGTGAAGGCGCTGATCCAGGAAGGGAAGGTGAAGCACTTTGGTCTGTCCGAGGCGGGGGCACAGACGCTGCGCCGTGCCCATGCGGTGCAGCCGGTGACGGCGTTGCAAAGTGAATATTCGCTGTGGTGGCGGGAGCCCGAGCAGGAAATCTTGCCGACGCTGCAAGAGTTAGGCATTGGGTTTGTTCCTTTCAGCCCGTTGGGGAAAGGTTTTCTCACCGGGGCGATCAACGAAAATACCACCTTCGACAGCAGCGATTTCCGCAATGTGGTGCCGCGTTTCAGCGAGCAGGCGCGCAGAGCCAACCAGGGGCTGGTGGACGTGCTGGGGCAGATAGCTCAGCAAAAAGGGGTCACCCCGGCACAGATAGCGCTGGCCTGGCTGCTGGCACAGCAACCCTGGATTGTGCCAATCCCGGGGACCACCAAACAGCATCGCCTGCAGGAAAATCTCGGGGCCGCGTCGCTGTCATTGTCGTCGGAAGAACTGCGCAGCATTGAAGCGGCACTCGCGGTTATTGAGGTTCAGGGCGATCGCTATCCGGCGCATTTGCAACAAAACGTCGGACGTTGATGCGGCCGTTGCCCGCGGGAGCTTTTGAACCGCCGCCACCGACCGGCGAAAAGGCGCGCACGCTCTACAATTATCCTGTCAATGTTAACGTCGGCAGCCTCTGCCGAACTGGAGAAACAAGTGAAAATTCAACGCAGCGGTTCCCAGCCTTCTCGTCCGGGGCCAGAAGAGTACTTTACCGGTAAAGTGCGCATCGATGCGCCTTTTGCCGGTAGCGAACCGGCCCGCGTGGGCGGCGCCACCGTGACCTTTGAGCCCGGAGCCCGTACCGCCTGGCACACCCATCCGCTCGGCCAGACGCTGATCGTGACTCAGGGGCGTGGTTGGATCCAGCTGTGGGGCGAAGAGATCCAGGAAATGAACCAGGGCGATATTGTATGGATCCCGGAAGACGTCAAACACTGGCACGGTGCGACGCCGGACACCGCCATGACCCACATCGCCATCGCCGAATCGTTAAACGGCAGCCCGGTAGACTGGATGGAGAAGGTCAGCGACGCGCAGTACCAGAAGCCTGCCCTGAACGGCTAGCCGCCAAAAGGGTCAGGCGTCGCCGATTTGCTGGCAAAAACGCAGCCGGTTGCCAAAGGGGTCGGTGAGGTTAAGCTCTTTCCCCCAGTCGAGGGTTTCAACGCCTGGCCGGGCATAGCGGTACTGCCTGGCTGATAGCTCCTGGTGCAGCGCGTCGATATCCTCGGTGGGAATAAACACTGCGGAACCCGGCGTGCTGTCACCATAGTGCTCACTGAGATGCAATCTCAGACCGGAACGCGTGATCTGCATGTACAGCGGCAGATCTTCACTGAAACGGTGCTCCCAATCCAACGTGAAACCGAGAAAATCCAGATAAAACTCCCGGGCCTTTTCAACCGAAAAGATGCGAAGAATGGGAACGGCAGGGGATAACTCCATTGTTGACCTCGTTTAAGCGGCTGCTAAAGGTAATCAGGCTTTACCGGCCCGCGTGAGCGGGCCGCATAAAAGCGTCGGGTGGCTAGATCCCTAATCCGCCCAGGCACAGGTACTTTATCTCGAGATAATCTTCGATACCGTACTTCGATCCTTCACGCCCCAGTCCGGAGTTTTTAACCCCGCCGAAGGGGGCCACTTCGGTGGAAATCAGCCCTTCATTGATGCCTACGATGCCGTATTCCAGCGCTTCGGCAACCCGCATTACCCGGCCAATGTCGCGACTGTAGAAATAAGAAGCCAGACCGAAAGGGGTATCGTTGGCCAACTCAATGGCTTCGGCTTCGCTGTCGAAGCGGATCAGCGGCGCTACCGGGCCAAAGGTTTCTTCATGGAAGATTTTGGCCTGCCGCGGCACGTTGGTCAGAATGGTCGGCGTAAAGAAGTTATTGCCCAGCTCATGGGGCTTGCCGCCCAGCAGTATCGAGGCGCCGTGCTGCACCGCGTCGGCGATATGCTCGCTGACTTTTTCCACGGCGGCCGGATTAATCAACGGGCCGATGGTGACGCCATCATCCATGCCATTACCGACTTTCAGCTTGGCCACTGCCACCTTCAGCTTTTCGGCAAAGGCGTCGTAAATGCCGTCCTGTACCAGGAAGCGGTTGGTGCAAACGCAGGTCTGGCCAGCGTTGCGATACTTGGACGCGACGGCACCGGCGACGGCGGCGTCCAGATCGGCATCGTCAAACACGATAAACGGCGCATTGCCGCCCAGTTCCATACTGGTTTTTTTGATGGTCGGGGCACACTGCGCCAGCAGTTGCGCACCCACTTCGGTGCTGCCGGTAAAGGAGAGTTTGCGCACGTCCGGGTTGGCGGTCAGTTCGCCACCGATAGCCTGGCTTGGGCCGGTGATCACATTGCACACGCCGGCCGGTAAACCTGCACGTTCGGCCAGCACGGCGAGCGCCAACGCCGAGAAGGGGGTCTGACTGGCGGGACGGATCACCCCGGTACAGCCCGCCGCCCAGCCGGGACCGGCCTTGCGGGTGATCATTGCCGCCGGGAAATTCCACGGCGTAATGGCGGCGAAAACGCCAATCGGCTCTTTCTGCACGATAATGCGGCGACCGGACAGATTCTGCGGGATGGTGTCGCCGTAAACCCGCTTGCCTTCTTCGGCGAACCACTCGATGAAGGAGGCGGCGTAGGCAATTTCACCCCGGCTTTCTGCCAACGGCTTGCCTTGCTCGGCGGTCATGATAATGGCCAGATCCTCCTGGTTTTCCATCATCAGTTCGAACAGTTTGCGCAGCTTGCCGGCACGCTCTTTGGCCGTCAGCGCGCGCCAACCAGGCTGGGCTTTTTTGGCGGCGGCGATCGCCTGCGCGGTTTCTTTGGCACCCAAAGCCGGCACCTGACCGACCAGCTCGCCGGTGGCGGGGTTGTGGATCTTGATAGTTTGGTCGCCTTTGGCCGCCAACCACTGTCCATCGATGTAGTTGGCTTCGCGGAACAGCGTGGGATCTTTCAGGCGGGCGGAGAAGTTAGTGCTCATCGGTTATCTTCCTTTTTCAGAATTCAACACGGGTTGACCTACCCCAAACGGCTACCCTTTACCCTAGCAAATTTTTCCGCCTTCATTTGCCCGATCCTTGGCAACCGATCAATTTATCGCCATTCGCACCTTCTGTACAAAAAATGCCCGCGCTCAGGCCGATACTGAAATCAGCAGGCATATGACCCTTTTCGAAATGACCCTAAGACCCTGAAAGGAGCGTGCAGCATGATGACTTCAGTGAGTCGGCACCTTGCGGCCTACAGCAGCAACATGGATTTTTTGGCTTCCAGCATTGCGCTGATGGAGTGGCAGGGGCGTGAGATCGACGCCGGCAAGGTGGCGGGCAACATGTCCGAAGCGCAAAGCCGCTTGTTCTTTGAACGCCTGAGTTATTTCCGCCAGCTTTATCAGGCCGCCGCGACGGCGGAACACAGCGTATAAATTTAGCTAACCCCGCCTCTGCGGGGTTTTTTATGCCGGTTGTGACCACACGCCGGTGCTCAGCGTGGCCGGCGAATACGTCAGATTGCGCCCGCGCCACGGCAGGGCCTGTGAAAAACGCCACGCGCTGCGGATATCGAAGCGCCAATAACGTTCCGCCCCCGTGACTCCCTGGCCGATTTGCGCCTGCCAGAGGATCTGCGTTTCTCCCTGCAAGTGCAGAACATCACCGCGCTCAAAATCGATAAACAGCAGCGCAGCCCTGGGTTCCGCCAGCAGGTTCCCCAGCGTGTTCATATAGCGGTTGCCGCGAAAATCCGGTATCCACAGGCTGTGATCCTGAAGATGGATAAATCCCGGTTTGCCACCCCGGTGTGAGATATCCACGCCACCTTGTTCCAGTGAGCTGTGGGCGCAGCTGGCGACGAAGCAGGTATCCGCCTGGCGAATCAATGCCTGGGCCGCCGCGTCCAGCGTCGCGAGATGCTCAATCGGCGCGGGATGGGTGGCTACCGGATACAGCTCGCGTTGCTGGATATACTGCGGACAATTGCCGAAGCTCTGACTGACGGCAATTTCCAGGCGGTTTTTATCGGTGCGCGTAATGTGACCGTTGGCTCGATTGCGTCGGCGGTTGCTGAAGTCCAGCCCTAACGCTCCCACCAGACTCCCGGTTTGCAAGGCTGCCTGCGCCGGGTCGTCCTGGCGACGCGGGGCGCTGATGCGCAGGTGGTTGCTGTCCGGCGTGCGTAAAAATCCAGGGGGGCCGTTGAACAGCGTGGCCACCGGCCAGCCCTGCTCGTCCAGGGTGGCGACGAACAGGTAAGGCAGCGCGGCGAAAAATTCGCGGTGCTGCTCGGGCATGCTGGTGTAAATGTTGCCGCCGACGCGGTCAAAACCGGCCAATACCTGGGCGCGCAGTTCGTCAGGGTGAAACATCGGCTGTGTCATAGGATTTACCTTTGCGCAGGGTGCGGCAATGCGGGCATCGCAAAGAAACCGGGCAGTGCGGCGATGCGCGCCACCCAGCGCCGGATGGCCGGATAGGGCGCCAGGGAGATACCGCCCTCCGGTGCCACCGCCACATAGCTGAAGCAGGCCAGATCGGCGATGGTGGGCTGCTCTGTCGCCAGGTAATCACGGTCGCTCAGATGCAGCTCCATCTGCGGCAAGAAACGCGTGCTAATCGCCAACGCAACCCTGTCGTCCTCCGGTACGGAAAATTGGGCGATCAGGCGACAGGACGCCGGACCGTAGCGTACTTCTCCGGCCGCTTTGGACAACCACGCCTGCACCTGCGCAGCCGCCAGTGGCGTCTCCGGCAGCCAGTGGCTGCCCGGCGCGTAGTTTTTCGCCAGATAAACCAGAATGGCATTGCTGTCGGCCAGCGTTAAATCGCCGTCCACCAGTACCGGGATCTGGCCGAGAGGGTTCAGGCGGCGAAACGCTTCGCTTTGGCGAACCTCGGCCGGGGATTCAATAAATTCGTAGGGCAGCTCCAGCATGCTTAGCAGTAATGCCACGCGGTGGACGTGGCCGGAAAGCGGGGTGCCGTACAGTTTGAGCTTGTGCATGGTCAGACTCCTGAAGAATTTTTACCAGCATACTCTTGCAGTCAGCGAGCGGAATCCGGCAATGTAGAAATTGATAATTTCACTTTTTGGAACAGTCTATGGATCGCCTGGACGAATTGGCTATTTTTGTGGCGGTAGTCCAGCACGGCAGCCTGGCGGCGGCGGGGCGCAAGCTGCGACGCTCCGCATCTGCCGTCACCCGGGCTATCGCTTCGCTGGAACAGCGCTTTGGTGCCCGATTGGTCGAACGCACCACCCGAAGGTTAGCGCCGACAGAGGCAGGGTTGCGGTTGGCGGAGCGTGCGCACTTGCTGCTTACTGACTATCAGGCCGCGGTGCTGGACACGGCGGACACTCAGCTCACCGGATTATTGCGTATTACCTCGCCGGTGCAGTTCGGACGCAAGCATGTGGCACCGGTGGTGATGGCGTTTCTTGACCGGTATCCGCAGATGCAGATTGAAATGGTCCTCAACGATCGCAACCTGGACTTGATTGACGAGGGGCTGGACGTTGCGGTGCGCATTGGTCATTTGCAGGATTCTTCGCGGGTGGCGCGCCGGTTGGGGCAGGTGTCCCGGGTGACCGTCGCCAGCCCGGACTATCTGGCGCGGCGCGGCGAACCGCAGGAGCCGGCGCAACTGGCGGAGCATGACACCATCGTGGGTACCCAACGGGCATCGCTGCGCGAATGGCGCTTTGGCCCGCAGGAGAATGGCGAGCGGGTGAGGCTAACGCCACGTTTGTTGCTCAATGACGTCGAAACGCAGTTACTGGCGGTGCGAGCGGGCAAGGGCATCGCCCGGCTATTGTCGTACCAGGTGGCAGACGATTTGGCCGCGGGGACGTTGGTACGCCTGTTACCGGCGTTTGAACCTTTGCCGATGCCGGTGCAGTTGGTGGCGCAAAACATGCAGCGCATGCCGCTCAAGGTACGCACCTTCTGGGATTATGCCTGGCAGGAATTAAGCCAATTAGCGCAAATTCAGGCGCGATAAAAATAGGTATTGGCGCCAAATAAGTTTAACCAGTGAAACTTATTTGGCGCGGAAAAAGATTTATATTACCGGGCGCGCATTGCTGTAACGCCTCTCTTGACAATATTTTGACGACTGCTAATAGTTAACGCATATCTTAAATAATAAACGAAGTTTAATATATGAAACTTGTTGCGGGGAGTTACGACAACGGTAGCACGGTGGATAATGAAGATGAGATCCTCAACTCATTTCAAATCCGCAGTCAGGCGGTTTATCAAAAAACTCGCAATGAGTGCAATATTGCCTATGGAAATTCACCGCGAGAAGTTTTTGACTGGTTATATTCCGACAAACCGGGTAAAGGGACCTTAATATTTATTCATGGTGGCTATTGGCAGTTTTGTCGTAAGGATGATTTTGCTTTTATTGCGCAGGTGCCGTTGTCGTTAGGTATTGACGTCGTGCTGGTGGAATATACGTTGGCGCCCGAGGCCCGGCTTGACGATATTTGCCGGCAAACCGGAGCGGCGCTGGACGCGATTCAACAACGGCTTTCCGTCTGTCAGCCGGCGCCAGTGTACCTGTGCGGCCACTCTGCCGGCGGGCATCTGGCCAGCGTCTGGCAGCATCACCCGGTGGTCGACGCGACCTTACCGATCAGCGGCATTTTCGAACTGGAGCCGCTATTAAACACCTACGTTAACCGACGACTGCAGTTGACCGAGCAACAAATTACCCAACTGAGTCCGGTGCGGCATATTCCGCAGCGTATCAAGCCGATGACGCTGTTTTACGGTGCCAATGAGCTGCCGGAATTGATTGGTCAGTCAAGGCACTATTACGCTGCGCTGAAGGAAAAAAGCCAGCCTGTCACCCTGGTCGCCGTCGACGGCGCCAACCATTATAACGTGCTGGATGCCTTGTTCGCCTGGGATGGCGCCCTGACTCACCTGCTAACCACTACGGGGAAATAAACCATGCGCACCATCATTGACACCGGCCTGCCGGAAATCGGTCAACCTTTCTCCTGGGCTACCCAGGGCGGCGGCATGTTGTTCACCGCCCATGGCCCGGTCAGAGCCGACGGCAGTATTGAAACCGGCGCGCCGGAAAAGCAGATCGCCCTGACATTCGATAATTTGGCTCAAACCCTGAAAGCGGCAAATAGCCACAGCGATAAGGTATTACAGGTCATTATTTATCTGACCGATGTCAATGACGTTAAATTACTCGATGAAATTTATAAAAAATACTTTAACTTCCCTTATCCCAATCGTTCAACGGTGATAGTCGATAAACTGGTGGTGCCCGGCATGAAAATAGAAATAACCGTTAGCGCCACCGTCTGATTTATCTATTACTTAATTCCCACCTGCTCATTCATTCAATAATGAATAAAGGAATCGCTATGTTTAATCACATTGGCCGTTCGGCGGCCGATCCTATTATGTCGTTGATGGAAGCTTATTTACAGGATGGAAATAGCCAGAAAGTGAATCTGGGCATTGGCCTTTATTACGATCGGCAGGGCAGGATCCCGCTGATGCAGGCGGTGGAGGCGGCGGAGCAGCGCCTGCTTGAGCGGCGCAGCCCGCACGGCTATCCGCCAATCGAAGGTTCAGCGCTGTTTGCCCAACAGGTGCAGGCATTGTTGTTTGGCGAGGCGGCAATAGCGTCGATAGCTACGGTACAAACCGTCGGCGGCTCCGGTGCACTGAAGCTGGCGGCGGATTTTATTCATCACTTTCTGTCGCGCCGTGACATCTGGGTCTCTGATCCCACCTGGGCCAATCACTGGGCCATCTTTGAGGGGGCCGGGCTGAAGGTGCACACCTATCCGTACTTCGATGAGGCCAACGGCGGGCTGCGCTTTGACGCGATGCTGGATACGTTAGGCAGTCTGCCGGAAGGCAGCGTGGTGCTGCTGCACCCCTGCTGCCATAACCCGACCGGCACCGATCTCAGCCAGGCACAGTGGCGTGCCACCCTCGAAGTGCTGCAGCGCCGCCGCCTGTTGCCGTTGTTCGATATTGCCTACCAAGGGTTTGGCGAGGGGTTGGATGAAGACTGCTTTGCCCTGCGTGAGGCGCTGAAAACGGATCTGGAATTTATGGTCGCCAACTCATTTTCGAAAAATGTCGCCCTCTATGGTCAACGGCTGGGTGGGCTTTCGGTTCGTTGCGCCGGCCCAGAGAGTGCGGAGAACGTCAAAGGCGCATTAAAAACGCTGATCCGCCGCAGTTACTCCTGCCCGCCGACCCATGGCAGCCAGATTGTGGAAACCCTGCTGACGGACCCCGAATTGCGTCAACAGTGGGAGAGCGAACTGGCGGACATGCGTCAACGCATTCAACAGATGCGCCAAATTCTTTCCGCCGGCTTGGAGCAGGGGGGATCGCAACTGGACTACCGTCGCATCCGTGACCAAAAAGGGATGTTCAGCTACACCGGCCTGAACCCCCAGCAGCTTGAACGACTGCGGCAACATTACGCCATCTATCTGGTGGCGCCTGGCCGCATGTGCCTGCCGGGCCTGAACCAAAACAATGTCGACTACGTTACTGCCGCCATTCTGGACGTCACCCGCACTGCATGAAAAGGTAGGAGACTGCTATGAAACAGATAAAAGGTTTTGACGAAATCGCCCGGCGGCAAGGCGGGTTGCAGAAACAGCTCACCGCCGGGCAGATGTCGATGCTGGCGATCGGCGGCGCTATCGGTACCGGGCTGTTTCTCGGCAGTGCCTATGCCATTCAGATGGCCGGGCCCAGCGTATTGCTGAGCTATTTTATCGGCGGCATCGTGGCGTTATTACTGATGGGATGCCTGGCGGAAATGACCTCAGAACACCCGACGCCGGGCTCGTTTGGCGACTATGCCGAATTTTACATCAGTCCGCTGTTTGGTTTTCTGGTGCGTTATTCTTACTGGTCCTGCGTGGTATTGGCGGTGGGGACCGAGGTGACAGCCATCGGCATGTATATGCAGTTCTGGTTCCCGACCACGCCAATCTGGCCCTGGGTGCTGTTGTTCTCTGCGGCGGTGATCCTGATTAACGTGATTGGCGTTAAATCGTTCGGTCAGGTGGAATATGCGCTGTCGACCATCAAGGTGGTGGCCATTGCCGCCTTTATCGCCATCGGCATCGGTATTCTGATGTTTTCTGCCAACCCGGCCTTTGGTCTGCAAAACTTTACTGCCAACGGTGGCTTCTTCCCGTTTGGCGTGAAAGGCATGTGGTTTGCGGTGATCGTGTCGATTTTCAGCTACCTGAGCATCGAGATGATCGCCGTCGCCGCCGGTGAGGCCAAGAACCCGGTGATTGCGGTAAAAACCGCGTTCAAGGGCACCATTTTACGACTGTTCATTTTCTACATGCTGTCGATTGCGCTGATGCTGGCAATCGTTCCTTGGCGGCAGTCCGGTACCGGCGAAAGTCCGTTCCTGGTGGCGATGAACGTCATCCACCTGCCTGCCGCCGCCGGTATCTTCAACTTTATCGTTCTGGTGGCCGCGCTGTCGGCGATGAACAGCCAACTGTATATCACCACCCGCATGATGTTCTCGCTGTCACGCGCTGGGCAAGCTCCGGCTGCGCTGGGCCGGGTCAGTAAACGCGGTATCCCGGTAAGCGCGCTGGCGATGTCCTGCATCGGCATCGTGGTGTCGATCGTGTTGAGTCTGGTCTACCCGCAAAAATCTTTTGCCGCCATGATGTCTATTTCGGTGTACGGTGCCTGCTTTACCTGGCTGATGATTTTTGTCACGCACCTGTTTTTCCGCCGTCAGCACCGGCAAACCCACCTTAAATTTCGCATGTGGGGCTTTCCTTACACCACGCTGGCCGGTGCCGGTTTGATGGCCGCGTTGCTGATCTCGACGGCGTTCACCGAATTTTTCAGGATGACGCTGTGGTTTGGCATTCCGTTTACCCTGCTGTTGGTGGCTATCTACTTCTTCTACAGCCGTCATCAGCCCGTACCCGCGGTAATGGAAACACCGAGCGTGGAGTAAACCGGTTCACTGAAAATGTGAATATGTGGCTCTGGTGATAAACCACTTTATCCGGAGAATAAGCCTTTTCTGGGGTTATGGAGTGGTTTGCAATGAGCAGTGGGACAGAAAAACGGCGCCTTATTGGCTGTAGCAACAGTATGCCGGTGGCCAGGCATTCGGCGCAGGGATGGATCAACGGCTTTCTGGGCATGTTGATTTTCAGCGGTTCTTTGCCTGCCACTCGCGTGGCGGTGCAAGAGTTTGATCCCATGTTTCTCACCGCGATGCGCGCGGTGCTAGCGGCCTTGCTGGCTCTGAGTGCATTGACGCTGATGCGCCAGCGTTGGCCGCAGCGCCGCGACCTGGCGCCGTTGGCACTCACCGCGCTCGGGGTGGTGATCGGTTTTCCTTTGCTCACGGCGCTAGCCTTGCAGCACACCACCTCGGCGCATGCGCTGGTGTATATCGGGCTGTTGCCGCTGGCTACCGCCTGCTTCGGTGTACTGCGGGGCGGTGAGCGGCCCAAAGCCGCTTTCTGGCTGTTTTCGGTGTTGGGGAGCCTGCTGGTTGGCGCTTTTGCGTTAAGCCAGGGGGCGACTGGCTCCTGGCTTGGCGATCTGCTGATGGTGGCCGCAGTGCTGCTTTGTGGCCTGGGCTATGCGGAAGGCGCCGTGCTGACGCGCAAGCTTGGCGGCTGGCAGGTGATCTCCTGGGCGCTGGTGGTGGCTTTGCCGTTGACGGCAGCGGCGGCCGTGGTGACGGCCCCGCCAGCCTGGCCACAGGTCAGCGTCGGCGCCTGGTGTTCTCTGGGCTACATTTCGCTGTTCAGCATGTGGATTGGCTTTATCTTTTGGTATCGCGGTTTGGCGCAGGGGGGCATCGCCGCCGTGGGACAGCTGCAATTGCTGCAGCCGTTTTTTGGTCTGGCGCTGGCCGGGCTGGTGCTGCATGAAAGCATTCAACCTTCAATGATTGCGGTAATGGTCGGCGTATTGGTGTGCGTGTACGGCGCCAAGCGTTTTTCGCGGTAAGTAATAAGACGGGGTAAGGCCTGCCTTACCCCGTAGCCAAGGCCGCCAGCACCCGGTTCAGCTTTTGGGCCGCCTGGTGGATCTGCTGTTCCGTGTAGCCCCCCAGCCCGAGTATCAATCCGTTTTTCCCGCTGCCGGGGCTATACATCGGCGAAAGTGCACCGACGGCTATCCCGGCCTCGGCGGCTTTGCGGGCAACCTGCCGATCGTCCAAATCCGCTTTTAACCACAGCAGCATATGCATGCCCTGATCGCTGTGGTGCAGAGTGGCCAGCTCGGCAGAAACCTGCGCGTTGATGGCGTCGGTCAGCACTCGCCTTTTTTCCGCATACACGCCGCGCATTTTACGAATGTGGCGATCCAGATGTCCCTGCGCCATAAAACTGGCCAGAACGTATTGATCGGCGCTGGGGGGGTGGCGATCCATCAGCACTCGCGCACCGCAGAAGGCATTCACCAGGGGCTGAGGAACGATGGCGTAGCCCAGACGCAGCGAAGGGAACAGCACCTTGCTGAAGGTTCCCAGGTAGATAACCCTGGCCGGATCCAACCCCTGCAACGAAGGAAACGGGTGGCCGGAATAACGCATTTCACTGTCGTAATCGTCTTCGACGATCCAGGCCTGCTGCGCTTTGGCCCATGCCAGCAGCTCAAGCCGGCGCGACATGCTCATGGGCATACACAAGGGGTACTGATGAGAGGGAGTGACAAAGGCGGCTCTGGCCTGCGGCGCGATTTTCCTGCCTGCCGCGACCGCTATGCCTTCGCTGTCCACCGGCACTCTGGCCATTTTCCGGTCTCTGAAGACGGTATTAAAAATGGCGGTAATGCCGTGATAAGCGGGATCTTCAACCCAGGCGGTCTCACAGGCATCCAGCAGAATCTGCGTGGCGAGATAGAGCCCCTGCTGTGTGCCGGAGGTGATGATCACCTGTTCCGGCGTGCAGTGCACCGAACGGGACTTGCGAACGTATTCGCATATCGCCTCACGCAGCGGCAATGCGCCCTGCGGTTCGCCATAACCGGCGGGGGCGCCGGGGCCTCTGGCGCGGATACGGTTGCCGAGCCTGCGCCAAACGTCGTCGGGCGCGGTATCGTTGATCGGTACCGAGACGGTGAAGGGGACCGGTGGCAGAGGGCGCAACTGGGCGGCAAAGTGCTCCAGGGCCAGCGCCTGATCGGAAAGCGGCATGTCGCCGGCGTCCGGGTGTTTGACCGGCGCGGGGGCCGGGCGGGTGAGCGACAACGCCACCCGAGTGCCCGAACCGGGCTGCGCTTCGAGAAATCCTTCCGCCGTCAGTTGCTCGAAGGCGGCCAGCACCGTTCCTCTGGCAAGCTGTAATGCGCCCGCCAGTACGCGGGTTGAGGGCAGCAGATCGCCCGGTTTAAGTTCGCCTTTGCCTATGGCAGCGCGCAGCGCCTGGGCAAGTTGCAGGCTAAGCTGCCCCGCATGGCGATCAAGCTCGCCGATAGCGGGGACTTCAACCGTTTTGGCCGTTCTGGGCATCTATTCCGGTCCAGATAAAAGTGGGTTAACAGGGTGTTTACTGTAAACCACTTTTGGCCTGAATAGCGGTTTTCGACAGGATTAAAGCTGGCTTTTCGGGATCAGGTGGTCGCCAAAGCTCAGGCGTTGACGGCCCGGTTCAATGGCGGTCAGTGGCGCAACCTCCTGCAGCGAGGATTTACAGCGTTCAACCAGATCGTGGTATTCGCGCGTACCGGCGACTTTCCACGCCAACTCCTGTTCGGTCAGGTCACGCAATACCCGCGCCGGGCTGCCGACCACCAGCTTATTGGCCTCGATCACCGCGGCGGCCTTGACGAATGCCATGGCACCGACGATGGTGTTTTCGCCGATCTCTGCACCGTCCATGATCACCGCATTCATGCCGACCATGGCGTTACGGCGGATGCGGCAACCGTGCAAGATGGCGCCGTGGCCGATGTGCCCGTCCTGCTCCACCACGGTGTCCTGCTGCGGAAAACCGTGCATCACGCAGTTGTCCTGAATATTGGCGCCATCGCTAATCACCAGCCGGCCAAAGTCGCCGCGCAGGCTGGCGTTGGGGCCGATATAAACCCGTTTGCCGACGATCACATCGCCAATCAGTACGGCGGTAGGGTGTACGTAACTGCTGGGATCGATCACTGGCGTCAGGCCGTCAATCTGATACACGGGCATAGCAAAGTTTCCTTATACTGTAGGGTCGCGCGGCAGGCCGCCGAAACGTCGATAATAGCCAGCTGCCGGGGCAGGCAGAGCACCGATAGTGGTCTCGGCCATGGCGCTGACATACTCGGTCGCTGCGCGGTCTACCCGCTGATAAATATTGATGCACAGGTTACGGGCAATCTGTCCTTCCCACTGCGCCGGCAGCAGGGCGTCCGGCAGCAGAGGATCTTTGAGCACCACGCGCCGGAAGAAGTGGATCAATAATAGCTTAATCTGGAAACAGCGCTGGGGCGTCAGCAGCGCTTCATCGGCTTCGCGCAGCAGCGCCATCAGCGGGCGGAAAGAGACGATAAATTCGTGATAATCGGCAGCGACGTCAGCCAGCGCCCAGCAGTTGGCCACCAGCTGTTGCAGGGTTTTCTCCGAGCGGTTATAGGGATAGTCGGCGCGGAAGTAGATCACCTGTTCGCTGGCGTTAAGTTCGCCGAGCAGGGCGGTGACGTCGGTTTGCGCGTGGGTGGGGGCCGCCATCAGATTGCTGGCTATTTGGCCGAAGCCCAGCCAACCCAGCTCTTTTTTCAACCGTGCCCGCTCCTCCTTTTCCGCGCTTTCCAGCAACAGCAAATCCCATTTCCCGTCCCAGGCGGGCGGTTCGCTGAGATAGATTTTCGACTCGGCATGGCGGAACTGACGCATACCCTGATCGGTCACCCGATAGAAGCTGCGACGGCCGATTTTTTCAACCTCCAGCCAGCCCTCTTTCTGCAGGCGAAATACCGAGGTGCGCACGAAGCGGTCACCAAAACCCAGGGCCTCCAGCAGCGCGCTCAGGCTGCCAAGCCAGACTTCGCCGCCCCGGTGGCTCAGCGCATCGCCGTAGAGGGAGATAATCAGCGAGGTGCCGCTGATCGGCTGAGCCTCTATAGCATGGCGGATAAACTCATCCAGTTTATGTTCCATATTTTTCCATGGGTTAGCCGACGGTGAAGCACAACATTACCACAAATCATTCGGGCGTCATCCGTGACGCCGGGGCAATCAGCGAGGCCGCAGATCGACCACGCGCTGGGCCTTGCCTTCTGAACGCGGGATGTCGCCGCAGTTGGCGATGCTGACGTCGGTGCTGACGCCGATAATCGACTTGATATGGTGGCGTAACTGGTGGCAAATCTCACAGCGTTGCTGGTGGCTGAGGCTGAGCGCCGCTTCCTTCAATTCAACGCGCACCGCCAGGGTATCCAGGTGCCCGCTGCGGCTGACCTGCAGCTGATAGTGTGGCGACAGCTGTTCGAACTGCATGATTTGCTCTTCCACCTGCGACGGGAACACGTTGACGCCGCGGATGATCAGCATGTCGTCGGAGCGGCCGGTAATTTTCCCCATGCGACGCATCTGGCGCGCGTCGCCCGGCAGCAGGCGGGTGAGGTCGCGGGTACGGTAGCGGATCACCGGCAGCGCTTCTTTGGTCAGCGTGGTAAACACCAGCTCGCCGTGTTGGCCGTCCTGCAGCGTCACGCCGGTTTCCGGACAGATGATTTCCGGCAGGAAATGGTCTTCCCAGATGGTCGGGCCGCCGCCGCTTTCGGCGCATTCCATCGCCACGCCCGGCCCCATCACTTCGGACAGGCCGTAAATATCCAGCGCCTTGATGCCCATGCGGCTTTCAATTTCATGCCGCAGCGCTTCGGTCCAGGGTTCGGCACCAAAGACGCCGAGGCGCAGCGAGCAGCCACGGGCGTCGCCGCCCATTTTGCGTTCCAGCTCGTCGATCAGCGTCAGGCAGTAGGACGGTGTCACCATGATCACATCGGGTTTGAAATCCAGGATCAGCTGCGCCTGCCTTTCGGTTTGCCCACCGGACATCGGGATCACCGTCGCCCCGAGTCGCTCCGCGCCGTAATGAGCCCCCAGCCCGCCGGTGAACAGGCCATAGCCGTATGCCACGTGTACCTTGTCTTTGGCGGTAGCGCCGGCGGCACGCAGGCTGCGCGCGACGATATCGGCCCAATTATCGATATCCCGCTGGGTGTAGCCGACCACCGTCGGTCGGCCGGTGGTCCCTGACGAGGCATGAATACGCACCACCTGTTCCATCGGCACGGCGAAGGTGTCGAACGGGTAGTTGTCGCGCAGGTCCTGCTTGGTGGTATAAGGGAAACGAGCCAGATCGCTCAGCTGTTTGAGATCGTCGGGATGGACGCCCGCCTGATCGAACTTGCGTCGGTACATCGGCACATTGTTGTAGGCGTGGTGCAGCGTCCATTTAAGGCGCTCCAGTTGCAGCGCCTCAATCTCATCGCGCGAGGCGAACTCAATGGCGTCGAGTGGCTGTGGATTCATTGTCATAGTTAGCCTCGGGGTCAGACTCGCTCAATAATCATGGCGATGCCCTGGCCGACGCCGATGCACATGGTGCAAAGCGCGTAGCGGCCGGAACGCCGTTCCAGTTCGAACAGGGCAGCTAACGCCAGACGCGCGCCGCTCATGCCCAGCGGATGGCCAAGGGCGATCGCGCCGCCGTTGGGGTTCACCTGCGGGGCGTCGTCAGGCAACCCAAGCTGGCGCAATACTGCCAGCGCCTGGGCGGCAAAAGCCTCGTTCAGTTCAATGACATCCATTTGCGCCAGGCTCAGCCCGGCCAGTTCCAGCACTTTACGGGTGGCCGGTAGCGGACCTATGCCCATTAAACCGGGTTCGACGCCGCAGGTTGCCGTCGCGACGATACGCGCACGCGGTGTTAATCCCTGACTCACTGCCATTGCCTCCGAGGCGACGATCAGCGCCGCTGCGCCGTCGTTCAGGCCGGAAGCGTTGCCGGCGGTCACCGTGCCGGGTTGGCGGAACGGGGTTTTCAGCGCCTGCAGCTGTTCCAGCCGCGTATCTGCACGCGGGTGTTCGTCCTGGTCAAACAGGGTGACCGCGCCTTTCTTGCCGCTGAGGCTGACCGGCACGATCTCCTGCGTGAATATCCCCAACGCTTGCGCTCGCGCGGCCCGTTGCTGGCTGCGCAGAGCGAAGGCGTCCTGATCGGCGCGGCTGACGTTGAATTTTTCCGCTACGTTTTCGGCGGTTTCGGGCATGGATTCGGTGCCGTATTGCGCCTGCATCAGCGGGTTGATAAACCGCCAGCCGAGCGTGGTGTCATACAGCTGCGTCTGACGGCTGAAGGCGCTGTCGGCCTTACCCATCACCAACGGGGCCCGGGTCATCGATTCTGCGCCGCCGGCCAATACCAAACCGGCTTCACCGGCCTTGATGCTGCGGGCCGCCGTCGCCAGCGCGTCCAATCCCGAGCCGCACAGGCGGTTGAGCGTGGTGCCGGAAACGTTAACCGGCAGGCCCGCCAGCAATGCCGCCATGCGGGCCAAATTGCGGTTGTCTTCCCCGGCCTGATTGGCGCAGCCGAGGATCACGTCGTCAACCCTCGACCAGTCCACCTGCGAGTGGCGGGCCAACAGGGCGCGCAGCGGCAGTGCAGCCAAGTCATCGGCGCGGACGTTGGCCAGGGCGCCGCCGTAACGGCCAATCGGCGTGCGGACGCCGTCGCAGATAAAAGCCTGGTTCATGCTTGCTCCCCTAAAATGGCGTGACCGAGCCGATGTGCGCGGCCGCGGAACCAGGCGACGGTCTTGCCCAGTTGATTGACAATCTCCACGTCATACAGACCGGTGGTTTTGCCCTGATGGCGCACCTCAGCGCTGGCCGTCAGGCGATCGCCGGCCAGCGCCGGGCGGATAAAGTCTATGCTGCAGCCGGACGCTACCGCCGCCAGCCCCTGGCTGTTGCAGGCGTAGGCGAAAGCGGTGTCCGCCAGGCTGAACAGTTGCCCGCCGTGGCAGGTCTGGTGTCCGTTGAGCATCTGCGGCCCGACGGTCATGCTGACTTTTGCGAACCCGGCGTCGACGGCATCCACCCGCATGCCCATCGCCTGGGCGCAGGTGTCCTGCTGAAACATCTGTTCGGCGCAGCGTTGCGCCAGCGCGTGGGGCGTATTGGCATTCATCATTGGGCTCCTGAATAAAGGGATGCGTAGTGGCGCAGCAACGGCATCGGGCGATAGCGGGGTTCGCCGTAGAAGCGTTGCAGATTTTCCAGCGTGGTCAGGATGTGTCGCCAGCCTAATGACGCACCCCATTCCAGCGGGCCGCGCGGGTAGTTAACCCCGCAGCGCATGGCGTGGTCGGTATCGGCGGCGCTGGCGACGCCCTTGTTCACCACGTCGAGCGCTTCATTCGCCAACATGGCGAGGGTGCGCATCACCAGCAGGCCCGGGTAGTCCGGCAACAGGATCACTTTCTTGCCAAGGGATTGCAGCAGACGTACCACAGTGGCGTTGTGTCTGGCATCGTTTTGCGCCGCGCAGCTGATGGCGACGGTGGAGGCCTGGGCATACTGGGCGGACAGATCAAACAGCACCACGGGGGTTCCGGTTTCATCGGCGACCTGGCTGGCTGTTTTACCATTTGTTAACATAAATGTAACTTCATCGATCTGGGCAAAAGCACTGGTCTGGCCGGGTTGTATGATCGCCTCCGCATTTCCTGCCAGTAACTCGGCCAGCAGAGTGACGCCTGCCGCGTCGCCGTGCAGCTTAATGCTGTGCGGCAATTCCGCTGAGGATGGAGGTAACCCGGCGACAATTTGAGGTGGCGCTTGTTTGTCATAGCGATAAAAGCCGCACCCGCTTTTGCGGCCCAGACGCCCGGCGGCCACCCGTTCCTGCTGCACCAAAGACGGCGTGAAGCGCGGATCCTGGAAGAAGGCCTGAAACACTGATTCAGTGACGGCGTAATTGATGTCCTGACCAATCATATCGGTCAGTTGCAGTGGCCCCATGGCGAAGCCGCCTGCGTCGCGCATTACTGCATCCAGCGTGGCGGCGTCGGCAACTTGTTCTTCGAGCGCGCGCAGGGTTTCGGCGTAAAAAGGTCGCGCCACGCGGTTAACGATAAAGCCGGGCGTGGAACGGCACAGCACGCTTTGTTTGCCCCATTGCCGGGTCAGCGCCTGCAGTTCGGCAACGGTTTCGGCGCTGGTGTCCAACCCGCTGACGATCTCGACCAGCTTCATCACCGGGGCCGGGTTGAAGAAGTGCAAACCGGCCAGGCGCTGTGGATGGTGCAGTGCACCGCCGATGGCAGTAATCGACAGCGATGAAGTGTTGCTGGCGAACAGTGCGGCGGGGGAACACAGCGCTTCCAGCTCACGAAACAGGCTCTGTTTGATCGCCAGTTTTTCCGCCACTGCTTCTATCACCAGTGCGCTGTCGGCCAACTGGTCAAGCGACTCGACCGGCTGAATACGGCCCAGCAGGGCCTCGGTGGCATCGGCGTCGGCCTTGCCGGACTCGACCCTTTGGCGCAGGCGTTGGCCTAACGCATCGAGTGCCTGCCGGGCGGCGGCGGCATCGATATCAAACAGCCACACCGGATGCCCGGCCCCGGCCGCCACCTGGGCGATACCGATGCCCATGGTGCCGGCACCAATCACGGCGACCCTTGCGTTGACGTTCGGCAGGTTCATGATTATTTCCCGCTGAAATTAGGGGGGCGTTTGGCGAAGAAGGCGCTGACGCCTTCGCGGTAGTCGTCGCTGCGGCCGCCGAGGCGCTGCAGGTCGCGCTCCAGATCGAGCTGCTGATCGAGGGTATTGTTCGCCGAGCTGTAGAGGGCTTTTTTAATCAGCCCCAGCCCGTAAGTGGGTTGGGTGGCCAGGTGTTGTGCCAGCGTTTGGCTGGTGGCGGCCAGTTGGTCCGCCGCTACCACCTGCCAGATCATGCCCCATGCCAGCGCCTGTTGTGCGCTGACTTTATCTCCCAGCAGCGCCATGCCCATGGCGCGGGCGTGGCCTGCCAAACGGGGCAGGAACCAGCTGCCGCCGGAGTCCGGCACCAGCCCCAGGCGGCAGAAAGACTGAATAAAATTGGCGTTATCGGCGGCGATCACGATATCGCAGGCCAGCGCCAGCGCTGCGCCGGCCCCCGCAGCGACACCGTTGACGGCGCACACCACCGGCTTTGGCAGGGCGGTCAGACGACGGATCAGCGGATTGTAAAAACGCTCTACCGACAGGCCGAGATCCGGCGCCTGCTGTTCGACGCTGACGTTGCGATCGTTCAGATCCTGCCCGGCGCAAAAGCCACGTCCCGCACCGGTGATCAGCAGGCAGCGTACGGTTTCGTCCCGCTCGGCGAGGGTCAAGGCTTCGCTCAGTTGGCGGTGCATCTCGTCGTTGAAGCTATTGAGCCGGTCTGGCCGATTGAGGGTCAGCGTCAGCACCCCGGCTTCAAGGTGGGTGAGAATCAATGCGTTTTCCATAAATCAGCGCCCCTGATAGTTTGGCGTACGTTTTTCGAAGAAGGCGGCGATGCCCTCGCGGCGATCGTCGGTGGCGGCCAGGGTGGCAAACTGCTGGCGTTCGATGAGCAGCCCTTGGCTAAGGCCGGTTTCCTCCGCCTGTTTCAGCGCCTGTTTGGCGGCGCGCAGTGCCAGCGGGGCCTGCCTGCTGATGTGCTCGGCGATCTGCTGTGCGCGTTCCAGCGTCAGGGCGTCGACGCACACTTCACTGACCAACCCGCACTGCAATGCGCGCGAGGCGTTAATGGCTTCGCCACTCAGCACCATCTGACTGGCGAAGGACTTACCGACGCAGCGAATCAAGCGCTGAGTGCCGCCGGCCCCTGGCATCAGGCCGAGGGTGATTTCCGGCAGGCCAAAGCGGGCGCTTTCGCCGCAAATGACAATGTCGCAGGCCAGCGCCAGCTCGCAGCCGGCGCCGAGTGCATAGCCGTTCACTGCCGCCAGCAGCGGTTTACTGAACTGCGCCAGCCGTTGCCACAACAGCGGGCGGCGATCCGTCAGCGTAGCGGGCAGGTCCTGCCGTTGCAGTTCGTGCAGATCGGCACCGGCGGCAAAGAAACGCGTTGTGCCGGTGATCACTACTGCGCCAATGGCGGTATCGGCATCGGCCTGTTCCAGTAAATAAACCAGCTGCTCCAGGCAGGGTGTGTTCAGGGCATTGCGCGCTTGTGGACGGTGCAGTTCCAGCGTCAGCACGCGCGCCTGGCGATGTTGCAGGATCAAAGGGGTTTCCATTGGCGGCTCCTATACGTCAAAGTCCAGCACCACACCGTCACCGCGTGGCCACGACTGGCAGCTCAATACGTAGCCTGCCGCGAGTTGATCCGGCTCCAGGCTGTAGTTGACGGCCATGTCCACCTGACCGGCTTTTAACCGGCACTTGCAGGTGGCGCACACGCCGCCTTTGCAGGCATAGGGAAGATCGGCACCCTGACGCAGCGCCGCGTCCAGAATGCTGTCGTCCTGCGAGCCGACCTCGATATCCAACCGGCGGCCATCGAGCAAAATCGCCACTCGCGTGGCGTTGCGCGGGGTGTCGTTGACCGGGCGGGCGACCACGCCGCTGGTGTTAAAGCGCTCGCTGTGGATACGCTCGGCGGCTACGCCGACCTGTTCCAGCACGCTTTGGGCGTCGTCCATCATGGTTTGCGGGCCGCAGATAAAGGCATGGTCATAGTCGCGGTAATCCAGCAGCGCGCCGCCGATCGCCAACAGGCGCTCGCGGTCGATGCGCCCACTGAGCAGCGGGCTGTCGAGGCTCTCCTGGCTGAACAGATACAGCGGCTGAAAACGTTGTGGATAGCGGTTTTTCAGATCGGACAGCGTCTCCTTGAACATCACCGAACGGCTGCTGCGGTTGCCGTAAATCAGCGTGAAGCTGCTGTTTGGTTCAAGTTGCAGGGTGGCTTTGATGATCGACAGCATCGGCGTGATGCCGGAACCTGCGGCAATCGCCAGGTAGTTGCCGCTGTTTTCCGCCTGTGGCTGGTAGCCGAAACGGCCCTGCGGCACCATCACCTCCAGCGCGTCGCCGACTTTCAGTAGCCGATTAACGAACGAGGAAAAGCGGCCCTGATGGATGGCTTTAACGCCGATCTGCAGCAGCCCTTCCTGAGGAGCGCTGCAGATGGAATAGCAGCGGCGCAGCTCTTCGCCATCCACCTGCGCCTTTAGCGTCAGATGTTGGCCGGGGGTGTAGCAGTAATGACTTTTCAGCTCTTCGGGCACGCGCAGAGTGATAGCTACGGCGTCCGGCGTTTCGCGCTCGATGGCGGCGACGTTCAGGCGATGGAAGACCGTCATGGTTTTCTGCGCTCCTAAATGCATTTGAAATAGTCGAAGGGTTCGCGGCAATCGCAGCAGCGATACAGCGCTTTGCAGGCGGTGGAGCCGAATTCGCTGATTTTTTCGCTGTGGGTGCTGCCGCAGCGCGGGCAGGGCACCGGGCCTGCAGCCTGCGGTTTGTCGCAGGTATGGCCCTGTGGCGGTGCGACGCCGTATTCACGCAGCCGTTCACGCGCCGAGGCGTTCATCCAGTCGGTGGTCCACGCCGGGCTGAGGCGAATGTCCACTTTGACCGGGGCAAAGCCGGCCTCGGCCAGCCGCTGCTCGATGGCTTCGAGCAGGAACTCGGTGGCGGGGCAGCCGGAGTAGGTTGGCGTAAAGGTAATGCGCCAGCCGTCGCCGTCGGCTTCAACGTCGCGAACCATGCCCAGATCGGTAATCGACAGCACCGGCAGTTCCGGATCGCTGATCTGTTGCAGGCAGTGCCAGATTTGCGGAATTTCCGCGGCCTGCAGCCGGGTAATGTTCATAGCGGCCCCTTACCAGTTTGCGTTGGGATAGGCGCGTTGCAGGAACTGCATCTCGGCCAGCAGCGGACCGAGATGTTCGCTGTGCCGACCCTGTTTACCGCCGTGGCGGAACGCCTGCTCTGCCGGCAGCGTCAGGGTGGCCTGTTGCAGCGTTTCTTCAACCAGCGCCAGCCACGGAGCCTCAAGCTGGCGCGGATCGGCGGCGATACCCTGTTCTGCCAACTGCAGTTCAAGCTCATCGGCATGGAACAGCTCGGCGGTAAAACGCCACAGGCCATCCAGCGACTGCTGCATTTTTTGGTGGCTGACGGGGCTGCCGTCACCCAGACGGATCATCCAGCCACGGCTGAAACGCAGGTGGTAATGCGCCTCTTTCAGTGACTTGGCGGCGATGGCGGCGAGTTGCGCATCGCGACTTTGGCTCAAGGCCAGATGCAGCTGCACGTGGTAGGCGTCCATCAGGAACTGCCGCACCAGAGTGTCGTTGAAGCCGCCGTTGGGCTGTTCCGCCAGCAGCAGGTTATGGAACTCACGTTCGTCACGGCCGAAGGCCAGTCGGTCTTCGCTGAATTGCGGCCCGGCCAGTTCGGCGGCATAACCGAGAAAGTTGCGCGCCTGGCCGAGTAGGTCTAGGCCGATGTTGGCCAGCGCCAGGTCGATCTCCAGTTCCGGCGCGTGGCCGCACCAGGCGCACAAGCGCTGGGCGAGGATCAGTGGCGTATCGCCCTGACGCAGGACATAGGTGACGAGTGGATCGTTATTGAAGGTCATGGTCGCCCCTACATGTTCTTGATGCCGTCGGGAATGGTGTAGAACGTCGGATGACGGTAGATCTTGTCATCGGACGGATCGAAAAAGGCTTCACGATCTTCCGGCTGCGAGGCGATCAGGTGGCTGGATTGCACCACCCAGATTGAGCAGCCTTCGTTGCGGCGGGTATAGGCATCGCGGGCGTTTTCCAGCGCCATCTGGTCGTCGGCGGCGTGCAGGCTGCCGACGTGACGGTGCGCCAGCCCTTGTTTGCTGCGGATAAACACTTCATACAGTGGCCATTGGGCATGTGTCATCATCGGTTCCTTATGCGGCGGTTGAGGTGTTTTTTGACGCGTGGGCCAGAGCGCCATCGCGAACCCAGGCACCGTCCTCCCAGGCGCGGCGTTTGGCTTGCAGCCGTTCGTGGTTACATTGGCCGCGCCCCTTGATCACCTCATGCAGTTCACTCCAGTCGATTTCGCCAAAGCGGTAGTGGCCGGTGGCTTCGTCCCAGGCCAAATCGGCGTCCGGTGCGACCATGCCCAGGGCTTCCAACTGGGGAACGGTGTTGTCGACAAATTTCTGCCGTAACTCATCGTTGCTGTGGCGTTTGATTTTCCAGGCCATGCTCTGCGCGCTGTGCGGTGAATCGGTGTCGCTGGGGCCAAACATCATCAGTACCGGCCACCAGAAGCGGTTAATCGCATCTTGCAGCATGGCCTTCTGTTGTTCGCTGCCGTTAGCCATCGCCATGACCGCTTCGTAACCCTGGCGCTGGTGGAAGCTCTCTTCCTTGCAAATTTTCACCATCGCCCGCGCATAGGGGCCGTAGGACGCACGACACAGCGCCACCTGGTTAACGATGGCCGCGCCGTCCACCAACCAGCCGATCACCCCGATATCCGCCCAGTTGAGCGTCGGGTAATTGAAGATCGAGGAGTATTTCATCTTGCCGTCGAGCATCTTCTGGTAGATATCCTGACGAGAGCAGCCCAGGGTTTCCGCGGCGCTGTACAGGTACAGGCCGTGCCCCGCTTCGTCCTGCACCTTGGCCAACAACACCGCTTTGCGGCGCAGGGTGGGGGCGCGCGTCAACCAGTTGGCTTCCGGTAACATGCCGACCACTTCGGAATGGGCATGCTGGCCAATCTGGCGGATCAGGTTTTGGCGGTAGGCGTCCGGCATCCAGTCTTTGGCCTCAATCGAGGTATCCGCCGCAATTTTGTCGTCGAAGTGCTGCTGATGTTGCGCGTCAGTTGTCATGCGTGCCTCTTGGTGATTCGTATTTTTCACATTAAATATAAAAATGTGAATCACATTAACTAACCATAAGGCTACAAACTGATAACAAAAAGATCAAACGGCATTTGTGTGGTTTTGCGAGGGTGCTCACAAGGAGTGTTGTTATTTTATTGTTTTTTAATGATATTAAAAATTAATTTATGAGAGTGAACGCCTGTCTGAGCGCTTTCAATGTCTGGTTGTTTTTATTTTGTTAAATTTCATTCTGGTGAAAACTGGACAATATGTGATACGTAATTAATCCTTGTGGTGTAAATTTATGAATTCCGGAGGAGCAAATGCAGCAGCTACACAGTTATCTTTCTGGCGCCTGGGTGTACGGCCAGGGCAAAGCCCGTGAAATCCACCATGCCGTCACCGGCCAACCGCTGTATCAGGTTTGTTCCGACGGTCTACCGCTGGCCGCCAGTCTGGAGTATGCGCGCAGCAAGGGCGGCAAGGCGCTGGCACAGATGACCTTCCAGCAGCGCGCGCAAATGATGAAAGCGGTGGCTAAGCACCTGCTGGCCAACAAAGAAACGCTGTATGAGATTTCGTACCAGACCGGCGCGACTCGCAGTGACGGCTGGGTGGATATCGAAGGCGGTATCGCCACGCTGTTTGCCTATGCCGGGCTGGCTGGGCGCGAACTGCCGGACGATACCCTGTGGCCGGAAGACGAACTGATCCCGCTGTCCAAACAGGCGCAGTTTGCCGCCCGACACGTGCTGACTTCACGCCCTGGCGTGGCGTTGCATATTAATGCTTTTAACTTTCCCTGCTGGGGGATGCTGGAAAAACTGGCGCCCACCTGGTTGGCCGGCATGCCGGCGATCATCAAACCGGCGACCGCCACGGCGCAGCTGACGCAGGCGATGGTCAGACTGATTATCGACAGCGGTCTGGTGCCAGAGGGCGCGTTGCAACTGGTATGCGGTGGCGTCGGCGATATGTTTGAACATCTGGATTATCAGGATGCGGTGACCTTTACCGGCTCGGCGCAGACCGGTCAGCAGCTGCGTGCGCACCCGCGCCTGTTGCAAAAGTCGATTGCTTTCACCATGGAGGCAGACTCGCTCAACTGCTGCGTGCTTGGCGAGGACGTTACGCCGCAGATGCCGGAGTTTGCGCTGTTTATCAAAGAAGTGTGCCGCGAGATGACCGCCAAGGCCGGGCAAAAATGTACCGCAATCCGGCGGATTATCGTGCCGGCGAAACGGGTGGCAGAGGTACAGCAGGCGCTGTTGCAGCGGCTGAGTGGCGTCACGGTGGGCGATCCTAAACTGGAACAGGTGCGGATGGGGGCCTTGGTCAGCCGCGAGCAGCGCGACGATGTGCAACAGAAGGTGGATTACCTGCTGCATAACGGTTGCGAACCGTTGTGCGGCGCGAGAACAGATAACCTGGAGGTGAGCGGGGAAGGCGTGCAGCAGGGGGCATTTTATCCGGCCACGCTGTTGTACTGTGCCGATCCCTTTAGCCATCAGGCGGTGCATGGCACCGAAGCATTCGGCCCGGTAGCGACGCTGATGCCCTATCAGCATACCGAACAGGCGATTGAGCTGGCGTTAATGGGCCAGGGGAGTCTGGCTGGCTCACTGGTGACCGCCGATGAGGCGCTGGCGACGCGCTTTATCCGCGCCACCGCCTGCGCGCATGGCCGAATGCTGATCCTGGATCAACAGGCGGCGGTGGAGTCCACCGGCCACGGTTCTCCGTTGCCGATGCTGGTGCACGGCGGGCCAGGGCGAGCCGGTGGTGGTGAAGAATTGGGTGGGCTACGCGCGGTAAAACACTATATGCAACGCACGGCCATTCAGGGCAGTCCGGCCATGCTGGCGGCAATCGGCCGTGAGTGGGTGCGCGGCGCGACGGTGATTGAAGAGCCGGTACATCCGTTCCGCAAATATTTCGAGCAACTGCGCCTGGGCGAAAGCCTGCTGACGGCGCGGCGTACCGTGACCGAGGCCGATATCGTCAATTTTGCCTGCCTGAGTGGCGACCACTTCTATGCCCATATGGACAAGATCGGCGCGGCCGAATCGCTGTTTGGCGAGCGGGTCGCGCACGGCTACTTTGTGGTTTCTGCTGCCGCCGGGCTGTTTGTTGATCCGGGCGTCGGACCGGTGATTGCCAACTACGGTATGGAAAACCTGCGCTTTATCGAGCCGGTGAAGATTGGCGATACCCTTCAGGTACGGCTGACCTGCAAAAAGAAAATCCGTAAGCCGCAGAAAACGGCGGAGGATCGTCCACACGGCGTGGTGGTATGGGATGTTCAGGTACTCAACCAACATCAGCAGGCGGTGGCGCTGTACAGTATCCTGACGTTGGTGGCGCGGCAGGAAGGGGACCTCGGTCCGACAAGCTAAAGGCCGGTGAGATGGTGCCATGGTAAGATGCACCATCTCCTGACACAGAGTTTGTGGCGACGATGATCCAACAACTCCAACTGAGCGGTTTTCGCTCTATACGTAATTTGCAGCTGCAATTGGGCCGTCTGAATGTGATCAGCGGCCCGAACGGTTGCGGAAAATCTAACCTGTATAAAGCGGTGCGATTGATCCACGAGGCCGCCTGTGGGCGGCTTTCTGCTGCGTTGGCTGAAGAGGGGGGCATTCAGAAGGCGATGTGGGCCGGGGGATTGCGACCGGGTGATCGCCGGGGCGATCCGAAACGGATGCTGTTGTCAGCCACTCTGGATGATTTCGACTATCAGCTGCAGCTAGGCTTCCCTGAGCCGACCGGCAGCCTGTTTCAACTCGACCCGCTGGTCAAAGAGGAGTCACTGTGGATCTCGGGCCACGGTCGTCGCCCCTCAACCCGGGTACTCGAAAGGCGCAACCAGAGTGCATTCCTGACGAATATCCAGGGCGATCGCGCCACTTATCCTGCCAGTCTCCATGCGGAGGAATCGGTATTTGGTCAGCTTGCCGATCCGCATCTGTATCCTGAAGTGTCCCAGGTACGAGAGAATCTGCGGCAGTGGCGTTTTTACCACGAGTTTGCCGTGTGGCCCGGTTCACCGTTGCGAGCGCCACAGGTGGGTATTCGCGCGCCGGTACTGGCGCATGACGGCAGTAATCTGGCGGCCGCTTTTGAAACCATCTGCGAGATCGGCAACGGCGAGTTGCTGCGCGACATTCTGGCGCAGGCGTTTCCCGACAGCGAATTTGAAATTCAGGCCCCTCAGGGACGCTTCCAGCTATTGATGCACCGTGCCGGCATTTTACGCCCCTTGGACAGTGCCGAACTTTCCGACGGCACGCTGCGTTTCCTCTGTTTGGCGGTAGCGATGCTCAGCCCGCGTCCGCCGGCATTTATGGCATTCAATGAACCTGAAAACAGTCTGCATCCGCAACTGTTGCCGGCATTGGCCATGCTGATCGCCGAAGCCAGCCGTTATAGCCAATTGTGGATCACCAGCCACTCACCGCAGCTTGCCGAACTGATTGGTCGCCATAGCGATGTCACCCACTATCAACTGGCACAGCAGCAGGGTGAAACCCTGCTGGCGGAACCGGATTAGATCAAGGGCTGGTGTAGCAGGGTTTCCAGTACCTTGAGCGGTGATTGCTGTGGATTCTTCATTGCGGTGACGGGCAACAGGAAAGTTTGCTCCAGCATAAACTGACCCGCCATCGCCGCGTGTGGCGTCTGATCGGAGAAACAGATCCAACTGCTGCCCGGCGGCAAGTCGAGCGCCAGCTGCGGGCCCTGTTGCTGATAGTGCTGGTCGGCTTTCATGGCATCATGCAGTTGCAGCATCAGGTGGTCGTAATGACTGCGGCGCCGTTTGGTGATGCCGACCTTGTGCTGCAGCCAGCTGTTCAGCGGTGAATAGCGGCCCAGGCGCGGTATAAAGCGTTGCGCCAGTTGAGGAAAGGGTTCGCCGATGCGCCATTGGCGAAGTTCACCATTGGGGTTGATGTTGGTGAAAATGCGCAAAATGCGCTCACCATAGTTCGGGCGCGACGGGAAGGCATCGACGTGCAGCCGGCTATCATCCTTGCGCCATGAGCTGGTCTTGCGCCAGGCCGCAACCGGATGCAGGCGCAGTGTGTTGACCGGCGAATGCAAAGCTTGTTGATAGTGGGGCAGCACAGTGGCAACCAGTTGAAGGCAGGCTTGATAATAGCGTGACAGCAACGTCTCGACCTGTGGCTGCTGCGCGGCTATCGCCACGCCGGATAATTTGCTCGTTTCTGGCCAGTAGCTGATGTTTTTACGTTTTGTATCGACCAACGCGGGATCCAGCAGCGCCATTTCACCAGCCAACAAGGGAAACGCCAGTTCGGGCAAAAATACCAGCTTGCCTTGCTCGAGCGCTTCGACGGCTGAGGGGGAAAAGGGCGCTGGGGCGCTATCCCACTGTTGCTGTGGCAACGTTATTAACGCCTGCTCCGGCGTCAGGTTTTCCATGCGCATAATATCTCCTTGCGAAGGGGATGTTTTGATTGTTTTTATTTGAAAGGAATATATAACCAGCGGGAATTATTGTTGAATTGAACTAGTTGATGCTAATAGCTGGATTGAATTATCCTAGCACTATTAAAATGCGCCAAAAAGTAAACAGATATTAAACGACGCGCTAATGGCACGAATGGATAAAAATAGATTTAATCGCTATTAATTAATTTATCAGCGAAAGTAGATTAACGATTTAAATTAAATTTAGTTTTATGATCAGCGGGTTGATTTTGATTTTCCGAGCGGAAGAAAACAAATTCAGGGGCCGCCTCCGGGGGGAGGCGGCCCAATGGGTCAGGCGGGATAAATGCGGTTTTTCCCTTGTGCTTTGGCTTGATACAGGGCGCTGTCGGCCTGATTAATAAAGCCAATTGGCGTGTCGTTATACATATGCGGCACTTTGGCGAATATGCCAATACTGATGGTGACAATACCGTGAGGGTTGCCCGTATGCGGTATTTTCAGCTCACGCACCGATTCAATCACCCGTTCGGCGAAAATCAGTGCGCCCTGAGTGTCGGTATCCGGCAGAATAATGGCCATTTCCTCACCGCCATATCGGGCCATAATATCGTTGCTGCGGCACGCCAGCCCTTTCAACGTTTGTCCAATCTGTTGCAGACACTGATCGCCGGCTACGTGACCGTAGATGTCGTTATATTGTTTGAAACAGTCGATATCCAGCATCAGCAACGCCACGCTGCGGTAATTGCGCGAAGCGCGCATCAGTTCGTTCTTCATGGCGATATCAAACTGACGGCGGTTGGCCAGGCCGGTTAACCCGTCCAGCAACGCCAACTCTTCCAACGTTCGGTTGATGGTAGTGAGCTGATCGCGGGTGCGCATCAGTTCAGCTTCGGTGCGTACGCTGTGGTTAATCTGGCGCATCAGTACCAGACCCATCGCCAGTAAAATGATTAACAGTGTCGCGCCACCCAGGGCAAACACGCCGGTATCATTACGCCAGTCGGACAGCGCATCTTCCTTCGACAGTCCGGCAGCTATCACCAGCGGATAGCGATTAACCCGCGAATAACCGTAGATCCGTTCCACCTTGTCGTACCGCGAAGTGATGGTGGCATTGCCGAACTCAGAGTGGGGTAGAATTTCGCGGAACAACACGCCTTCCGAAATATTTTTGCCAATCGCGGCAATGGAGTAGGGGCGGCGGTAGAGAATGGTGCCGTCCGCCAATAGCAGGTTGAGCGAGGCGTCACTGTTCAATGCGAAGGTGTCGTAAAATTGGCGGAAATAATCGACATACAGCGTGGCCAGTACCACCCCATTAAAGCTGCCGTCCGGGTTGTTGATCCGGCGTGAGACCGGAATGATTAAATCACCGGTAGAGCGGCTGCGTACCACTTTGCCGATAAATATCGCGTTGCTGTTGTGGCTCAGGTGGAATTTGAAATACTCACGATCGGCATTGTTGGCATTTTGTATGAACCGGCCCGATGAGGTGACGATCCAGTTCCCCTGAGCATCGTAAACAAACAGGCCATGCAACTGGGGCAGGTTGCCAACCTGAGTTTGCATCACTTTCTGTAGTCGCAGCTGTTGCGGTTGGCCCAGGCCGTCGGTCTGAATGCGTTCGGTCAGATCGGACAGCGTAGTGTCGGTCTGCATAAAGGTGTCATCGGCATGCTGTGCCAGAGAGCGGGCCAGGTTGGCCGATTCATTTTCGGCACTTTGCAAGTCGCGCTGGTGCGCATTCCAAATCTGCCAGCCGTTAAACAGAATCAGCGTGACGGCAACGATGACGACAAATACGCCGGCCTGAAAAAGTAACGGGGAATTTTTACCGTTGCGTGGCCGTTCGGCATCCTGCGGTTGCTGCTGTGTCATGTCACCCTTGTTATAAAGTCTTTAAATCGTGTTAAGAACAATCTTACATCTTATTCGTTAATCACGCCGACCACTACTCCCTTAACATCAAAAATGCATGAGCCACTCAAGCGGAGTGTTACAATTCGCCGCAAAACCGGCATAGAAAATACAGGGTTCACGCATATGTCTGACTACATCATTATTACTTTGCTGACGCTGGTGGTTTATTACCCGCTGACCTTGGGTGTGCTGGCGCTAATGATGATTTTTGCCTGGCGGCAGCGTAAATCGCCCTATTGGCGTTTGGGACTGGTGCTGTTGACGGTGCTGTTTGTGCTGTTCGCGATGGCGGCTTATGACTGGTATCACTACCGTTGATCTTGGCACCAGGGTATCCGCTGTCGGTGGCGGACACCCTGGCGGGATGACGGGTTATTCAACGTTAATCATCCAATTGACCCCGAACTGGTCGGTCAGCATGCCAAAACCCTTGGCCCAGAAGGTGGCCTGGTATGGCATGGTGACCTGGCCGCCCTGCGCCAGCTTCTCGAATAATGCTCGGCCTTGCTCCACGTCGCTCGGATCCAGCGACAGGGCAAATCCTTTATGCGAAGCTTCGCCGCCGTCCTGCGGACACCCATCGGAGGCCATCAGCGCCGTTTCGCCAATCAGTAAACGGGCATGCATGATGGACTCTGGATTGACGTCCTGAGGACCGCCTTGCTTGGCCTCCTCGGGCATATCTTTGTAGCGCATAATCATTTCGATTCTGGCGCCCAGCTGCTGCTGGTAGAAGTTGATCGCCTGTTCACAGTTACCGTTAAAAAAAAGATAGGGTTGAATCAACATGACATTGACCTCTGTTGTGGCCCGTCAGGCGTTTTGCATCCCACGGGCGAGGGACAATAGTTTCTGGTTGTGACTATTGCTGCCGGGAACTTACAAGTGTAGTGCGATTTACGCCGAATGCCCGGCGGGCGATCACGCTGTGGAAATTAACGGCCTGATCGTTGCTATTGACCGAAAAAGCGGGATGGTTCATCCCAATTTGGACAGATTATCTGAGCGGTCGCAGTTTCTATACTCGTTGCAACCTTCACTAACGGAGTCACTGTAATGAGCAAGCAATCTTTAAATGGAAAAGTGGTGTTGATCGCCGGCGGCGCCAAGAACCTGGGTGGCCTGGTGGCGCGTGATTTGGCCGCCAACGGCGCGGCGGCCGTGGTGGTGCACTACAACAGCGACGCCACTCGTGCTGCCGCGGAGGAAACGTTGCAGGCGGTTAAGGCGGCAGGTGCCGAGGCGATTGCGGTGCAGGGCGATCTCACCCAGCCGGCTAACGTGGCGCTGCTGTTTAAGGAGGCCGTCAAGGCGTTTGGCAAGGTGGACATTGCCATCAATACCGCCGGTCTGGTGATTAAAAAACCGATTGCCGAAGTGACCGAAGCCGATTACGACAGCAGTTTCGACATCAATGCCAAAGCGGCATTTTTCTTTATCCAGCAGGCCGGTAAACATTTGGCCGATAACGGCCGAATTGTGACCATTGTCAGCTCGCTGTTGGCGGCCTATACGCCGTTTTATGCGGTCTATCCGGGCAGCAAGGCGCCGGTGGAGCACTTTACCCGCGCGGCTTCCAAGGAGTTTGGCGAACGCGGCATCAGCGTGAACGCCATTGGTCCGGGACCAATGGATACGCCGTTCTTCTATGGCCAGGAAAGCAAGGAGGCGGTGGCGTACCACAGCAGTGCCGCCGCGCTGAGCAAGTTCTCGAAAACCGGTCTGACCGATATCGAGGACATTGCGCCGATCGTTAAATTTTTGGTCACTGACGGCTGGTGGATCACCGGGCAGACGCTGTTCGCCAACGGTGGCTATACTACCCGTTAACCTTAATTCTGCTGCGGCCCGGGCCGCAGCCTGTTAATCAGGACGCACAACCGGTGGATAAAATAGGGAGATTACGGGTTTTTATCCAGGTTGCTGAGGTGGGCAGTTTCATCCGCGCTTCGCAAATCCTGTTGATGCCAAAAACCACGGTTTCGGCGGCGATACAACAACTGGAACACGAAATGGGTGCCCGCCTGTTTCACCGCACCACTCGCCGGGTGCAATTGACCAGCGACGGTGAGCTGTTGCTCGAAAAAGCGCGCAGCCTGTTGTTCGACGTTCAAACACTGGAAGGCCTGTTTCATCGGCAAAACGGCCCGATCGACGGTCGTTTGACGGTCGATGTGCCCAGTCGTATAGCCCGGCGAATGATAGTGCCTGCGCTGCCGGACTTTTTTGTGCAGTACCCCGACATTCAACTGTTTCTCAGCGCCAGCGACCGTTCGATCGATTTGATCCAGGAAGGGATCGACTGCGTGGTGCGCGTCGGCAGTCTCAGCGACAGTAGCCTGGTCAGCCAGCCGCTGGGGCGATTAAGCATGATCAACTGCGCCAGCCCGGACTATTTGCAACGTTACGGCACGCCGGAGCATCCCGAGCAGTTGGCGGGGCATTGGGGGGTAGGCTACGCGCAGCCGACTTTGGCCGGGGCAGATACCTGGGTTTGGCAGCGGGGCGATCAGCACATGGAAAAAATCTTGCGTAGCCGGGTCACGGTAAACAATGCGGAAAATTATATTGGGTGCTGTCTGGCAGGGTTGGGGATGATTCAGATACCGCGCTTTGATGTTCAGCACTACCTGGAGGACGGGAGCTTATGTGAGGTTTTGCCGCAGGCCCGGCCACCGGCAATGGGCATTGCCTTGCTTTATCCTCACCGCCGCCAACGTTCGGCGCGTTTAACCGCCTTTGCCGAGTGGTTCAGCCACCTTATCAAGCCCTTTTGCGAAAATTGAGGCCCGGTAGCCAATGGGATTTTTATCCAAACGGCTCGCTATTTGTCATTATTTTTCAACTGATTAAATTTGCAGACAAAACAAGACACATTTAAAACCACTCGAAAAGTGACAAAGCGCGTGTAACATCACTGGAACAACAAGGCGGCAGAACCGTCCCAGGCGGCGGCCAGCGCATAGATTGCAGCCAGTATCAGCAGAAACGGTGTGTTGGTCATGGTCTGTCCCCTGCAGCAATATTCACCTGTTGTTATAGCGCGGAGTAATGACAGTTTGATGAATGCGGTTGATTTTTGCACAGCTAAATTCAGACACACGGAAATGGGTAAACTGCTGATATTTGTCTATAGTAACAGTGTGAATATGCGTGTTTATCAAGATTCACCCTGCATCGCGCTGCCGTTAACGGTCAGCACAGGGCAACAGGATTGTGGTTGTGAAAGTATCGTCAGGGTTGGATCAGGCGCCGACGCGGGCCTGAAAACAGAGTTTCTTTGGGCAAAAAGTAATAGGGAGAGTAAAAATGGGCATCATTTCCTGGATCATTTTTGGGTTAATCGCCGGTATCTTGGCTAAATGGATTATGCCGGGCAAAGACGGCGGCGGCTTTATCGTAACCGTTATTCTGGGGATCATCGGTGCGGTTGTCGGCGGCTATATCAGTACCTTCTTCGGTATGGGCCGTGTTGATGGCTTCAACCTGGGCAGCTTTGTTGTCGCGGTCATCGGTGCCCTGGTGGTGCTTTTTGTCTACAGAAAGATCAGAAATTAATCAGTTGCTGATCAACAGGGTCGCTGCGGCGGCCCTTTTTCGTTAAATCACTGCGGTCGAGCGGCAGAGCCGACGATCGGAAGGGGAATACCATGGGTCTGTTTGATAGCGTATTGGGCAACATTCTGGGCGGTGCCAACGGTAAGGGCATTGATTACGTCGCCATTATGCAATGGGTTGAGCAGCAGGGTGGCCTGCAGGCGATTCTGGACAAGTTCCGCCAGGGTCAATTCGGCGATGTGGTCGGCTCGTGGCTGGGCAACGGTGAAAACCAGCAGATTAGCGGCGATCACGTGCAGCAAGCGCTGGGCAGCGATGCCATCAACCAACTGGCGGAAAAGCTGGGGATCGATCCGGCTCAGGCTTCAGCCACCATTGCACAGTTCCTGCCAACGGTCGCTGACGCGGCCTCGCCAAATGGCGAAGTGCAGTCGAACAGCAACGAACTGGGCGACATGGTCGGTAAACTGTTCAAATAATCTTTATGCCCCTGGCACCTTGTCGGGGGCTTTGTTCACCCTAATTCCCTCAATACTCCCCAACGCCGCCAGCAAATAATCTACCCAGGCCCGGACTTTACCGGGAATAAACCGCGCTGCGGGGTAAACCGCATGCAGCGCCATCGGCGGATAATGCCAGGCCGTTAACACCGGTACCAGGCTGCCGTTGGCCAGTTGCCGACCAATCAGCGGGCGCTGTGCTCCGCCAATACCCAATCCTGATTCGATGGCCGCCAGCAGCGAAAACGTATTGTTGGCGCGAAAGACCGGGCGCAGGTTCACTACCTCGGCACCCTGAGGGCCAATTAAGGTCAGCGCATCGCCGTCACTCAAGCCGCTATAGCGGATATGCGGATGTCTCGCCAGCTCTGCGGGAGTTTGCGGCTCGCCCTGCGCTGCCAGATAGGCCGGGGAAGCCACTAAAATACGCTGTAATTCCCCCAGCCGGCGCGCCACCGTGCCCGGCGTATTTATTTCGCCAACGCGGATTGCCACGTCGATACCTTCACCGATCACGTCAGCCCGGCGATCGTCGAGCAACAGTTCGATATTCAATTCCGGATGCTGTTGCTGAAAAGCTATCGCCAGCGGCGTCAGGTGCTGTTGACCGAAGCCGGTTGGGGCATGGATGCGCAAGGGGCCCTGCAGGCGCAGCTGCATGCCGTGCAGCGCTTCCTCTGCTTCACTCACCGCCGCCAGAATCGGTTTGATTTGTCGATAATAGCCGCCGCCAGCGTCGGTCAGCGTGACGGAGCGGGTGCTGCGAAACAGCAACTGCACGCCCAGTTGTTGTTCCAGACCGGTAATCTGCTGGCTGACCGCCGGCTGCGTCAGGCCCAAATCGCGGGCGGCTGCCGAGAGGCTGCCCAGTTCCGCGACCCGCATGAAAGTCTTCATGGCGTTCAGCTTGTCCATCAGCGCTCCAGTTATAGGTTTTACTTATAAGTGTTAGTAACACTACGCCTCTACCGCAAGCTTTGCTAATCACTCACAGTGAGGGCCTCAAACAAAAGCGAGCAGGGTGACCTATGCAAAATGAAAAACTGGCGTTGGTAGTCGGGGCTAACGGCGTGATTGGCGGCAAGCTGATTGAAGAACTGGAACGGCAAGGTTGGCAGGTGGTTGGCCTGTCACGACGCGGGGGCGTCGACCGGCCGCAAGTGCGCTATGTGGCGGTCGATCTGTTGGATGCTCAGGCGACGCGCAATGCCTTGCGCCCGCTAACCGAGGTCAGCCATATTTTCTATGCTGCCTACCAGGATGCGCCGGACTGGGCGGGGCTGGTTGCACCGAATCTGGCGATGTTGGCCAATGTGGTGGAGGCGCTGGAGCCGGTAGCGCATGGGTTGGAGCACATCAGCCTGATGCAGGGCTATAAAGTTTACGGCGCGCATCTGGGGCCGTTCAAGACGCCGGCGCGGGAAAGCGATGCCGGGCACATGCCGCCGGAGTTTAATCTTGAGCAGCAGAGCTATCTTGAACGGCGTCAGCAGGGCAAAAATTGGCGCTGGAGCGCGATCCGGCCCAGCGTGGTGGGGGGCTTCTCGCTCGGCAATCCGATGAATCTGGCCCTGACTATCGCGGTCTATGCCTCCATCAGCAAGTCTCTGGGGTTGCCGCTGCGATTCCCCGGCAAAGCGGGGGCCTATCACAGCCTGCTGGAAATGACCGATGCGGGTCTGCTGGCGCGCGCCACGCTATGGGCTGCGACGGAACCGGCGGCGGCCAATCAGGCGTTTAATATCAACAATGGCGATCTGTTTCGCTGGAGTGAGATGTGGCCGAAAATTGCCGGCTACTTTGGTCTGGAAGTGGCGCCGCCGCTGCCTATGCCGCTGACGTCGGTGATGGCAGACAAAAGCGAGTTGTGGCAGGCGCTGGCGCAGCAGCATGGCCTGGCCGAAGCGGATTATCGCGCGGTGGCGAGCTGGCGCTTCGCGGACTTTGTTTTCTCGTGGGATTACGACATGTTTGCCGACGGCAGCAAGGCGCGACGCTTTGGCTTTCATCAGTTTGTCGACACCGAAGCGATGCTGTTCGCACTGTTTGACGAATTCCGTCGTCGCAAGATTATTCCTTAAGCCCGCTGGCGGGGGATAGGTTTTTTATGGCAATCTTTGGCTGCCGCCAGATACGGCAGCCAAGAGGCCGTCACCCCGACAGGCCCAGGCCGATGAGAATGAGGAAATAAACGTGACAGGGATTACCGCCATACTGACGCTTTTGCTGGCGCTGGTGACTATTGCGCCGCTTTCAAAGCATGCAGCCTGGTGGATTCGGGTGTGGGATTTTCCCCGCCTGCAGATACTGGCGCTTTCGCTACTGGTGTTGTTGCTGAATCTGCTGTTTGTGCCGCTGTCGCCTTGGGTGTGGGGCATGATGGCGCTGAACCTGGCCTGTGTGGTTTACCAGGCGGCCTGGATTTACCCTTACACCCGGCTGAGCAAACCGCAGGTGCTGGACTTTACCGGCTATCAAAAAAAGCCGCGTATCCGCATTCTGGTATCCAATGTGTTAACACCCAATCGCCAGGCGGATAAGCTGCTGGCGTTGGTGGCGACCGAGCGTCCGGACGTGCTGGTGGCGGTGGAAACCGACCGCTGGTGGGAACAGCAGCTCTCGGTGCTGGAGCAGGATTACCCGTACACGTTGAAATGTCCGTTGGATAATCTGTACGGCATGCACGTTTATTCGCGGCTGAAACTCAGCGATGCGCAGATCCAATATCTGGTGGATGATCAGATCCCGTCGATGCACATGATGGTGCATTTGGATCAGGGGCCGCAGGTGCGTCTGCACTGTGTGCACCCAATGCCACCGAGCCCGACTGAAAACGAGGAATCGGAAGACCGCGACGCCGAACTGGTGATGGTCGGGAAAAGTGCGGCCAAATCGGAGTTTCCGGTGATTGTGACCGGCGATCTGAATGACGTGGCTTGGTCGACCACCACCCGGTTGTTCCTTAAAGTCAGCGGTTTGTTGGATCCGCGCCGTGGTCGGGGCATGTTCAGCACCTTTCATGCCGGTTATCCGTTCCTGCGTTGGCCATTGGATCACGTGTTCCACAGCGATGATTTCGTGCTCGGATCGCTGCGTCGGTTGACCAGCGTCGGTTCAGATCACTTCCCGATTATGGTGGAGTTGGTGTATTCGCCGAAGCAGGGGGCGCAGCAGGAAAGCCTGGAGAAAGACAGCGAAGATGAAGCGCTGGCGCAGGAAAAGTTAGACAGTACCGACTCAACGCCTGAAGACGTGCATACGCCAGGCAGATGAAACAGGCCCCGCAGCCTAGGCTGCGGGGCACAGCTTAGAGGGTCAGCATGATCTTGCCGATGTGCTGGCTCGACTCCATCAACGCATGGGCTTCGGCTGCTTGTTCCAGCGGGTAGGTTTTAAAGATCTGCGGTTTTAACGCACCGCGATCCAGCAATGGCCAAACCTTTTGCAGCAAATCGGCGGCAATACCCGCTTTGTCTTCAACGCTTCGCGAACGCAGCGTGGAACCGGTGTGGGTCAGACGTTTGAGCAGCAGCGGCATCAGGTTCAACTCCTTCACCACGCCATTCTGGGTGCCAATTTGCACAATGCGGCCATCCATCGCTGCCGCCTGGTAGTTTTTCGCCAGGTAGTCGCCGGCGATCAAATCGACAATCACGTCAGCCCCTTTGCCGTTAGTTGCGTGCCGGGTCTGCTCGACAAAATCCTCGTCGCGATAGTTGATCGACACATCGGCCCCCAAGGCCAGGCTGGCCTGACGCTTCTCTTCCGAGCCAACGGTGGTAATCACATGAGCACAGAAGGCTTTCGCCAGCAGGGTGGCGACGGTACCAATGCCGGAAGTGCCACCGTGGATCAAAACGGTTTCGCCAGCTTTCAGGTTGCCGCGCTGGAACACATTGACCCAAACGGTAAAGAAGGTTTCCGGGATGGCTGCTGCCTCGACCAGGCTAAATCCTTTGGGGACCGGCAGCGCATTGCTTTCATGCACCTTGCAGTATTCGGCATAGCCGCCACCGGCAATCAGGGCGCAGACGCTATCGCCAACGGCATAATTTTGCACGCCGACGCCGGTGGCGACCACCACGCCAGCGATCTCCAGGCCTGGGATATCCGATGCGCCGGGAGGCGGTGCGTATTGGCCGCGGCGTTGCAACACGTCAGGGCGGTTAACCCCGGCGGCGGCGACCTTCACCAGGATCTCCCCTTGTTGCAGGAACGGCAGCGGCCGCTGTGCGACAACCAAAACTTCCGGTTCGCCGGGCTGGCTGATCTCAATGGCTTTCATGGTGCTGGGCAGTTGCGGGTTCGCAGACATGACGATTCTCCTCGGTTGGCATTCAGGCGCAGTGACCCATCTAGGTAACCAGCTGCAGTAATTGATGATTTATCTTACTGAAATGCTAAGGAGAGAGTGTAGCTCACAGGGCGATTTTTTCGGGGGAAGGGGGCGCCGCCGCAAGGGCGGCATAACATCAATCATTTGGCGGGATGCGAAAACCTTTTAGCGAGACGATAAAGTGTTCTTTCCCTTTGGAAATTTTGGCACCTCTATCACACCACAGGCTGGCGAGCTGGAAAAAATCATCGCTGTCGATGTCATAGGCCAGTTCGATTTTTTTCGCCGTGCCGTAGCGGATCAGCTTTTCGGCTTCCTGGTGGTTTGTTGCTTTAATCATGGTGGTCATAACGAAATCCTTGGTGTTGAGCCAGTGCGGATAATCGCCGACCATGATATGGCTATATTGTGACAATTTTGTGATAAAAAAATGACAAAGTGCGGTTGTGTGGTTTGGGGCACAGCATTGATGCCATTCCCCAAACCACCGTTGCATCAACGGTCGTGCGGACGCAGCAAAGTACTCTTCTTCTGTGATTTAAAGTGTTTATACAGTGCGAAACCTGCGATGCCGGCTAACACTGCCAGCAAAGATAAATATTCAGTCGCCATCTGACTAACCTCCGATAAAGCGTGGCTTAAGAGGCGTTATTTGTGACAGCTATCACATTGAGCTGCAATGAGACCATTCTGTAAGGTTGTAACTGGCTGATATTCATACATAAAAAAAGCGCCTATAGGGAGGCGCATAAAAAATTGCAACACAGCTTGTTGTGTCCAGCACCAGGAGGAGTGGTGAACAGGAAGCCATTGTATGAAGTGTGCGTTGCTGCCGATATAGGGATAACTCTTAAAGCACGGTCACCATTGATAACCCATATTCACGCTGTACTCAGGATCCTGATTGGTGGAATAGGGATCGGACTGGCGACGGCGGTCGGTTTTTTTCACCGGGCTGTTCAGCGACGAATACGGTTTGGTGCGCTTCTGGCTACACCCGGGGTGATCGCATTCCAGATCGACGCGAAAACCGGTTTTATCTTCTGACTCCGACCAGACCACGGGCGCCTTGGCAGTTTTTTCCGCAGGGCCGAGCGCGGTTTTGGGTGCGGGTGCGGGTTTAATACTGGGCTCGGGTGCCTTGTAGGACAGGTCCAGTGCCTGAGCTGGAGCGCCCAACAATAATAGTGTGGTGCAGCAAAATGCTGCCAGCGTATGCCCTCTAAGCATGGTCAATCTCCCTTTATAGTTACGCAGCGCAACTATAAATTACTCAGGCGAGAATTACTATCATTTGTAGCCGCTGAAGAAGGGGCGGAGAGTTGGCGGCGTTAAGGTTCAGGTCTAGTATATGAGCAACTTCCCGTTATAAGACATTGGACTATGACTACTGACACCGCGGCGCTCAGTTGGCGCCAGCGCAGCTATCGGCTGTTGTTCGATAACCATTCGCGCATTGGGCGCAGAATGGAAACCTTTTGGATAGGTGCCGCGCTGCTCAGCGTGATACTGCTGTTCCTCGAGCCGGGGGGCAGTGCCTTATATTCGCCCGGACGGCAGGCCATTTATCTGTTCTTCTGGGCCGAGGTGATTTTTACCGGCATTTTCACCCTTGAGTATCTGTTACGCCTGTGGAGTACGCCACCTGAGCAACACTATGCATTAAGTTTTTTCGGCATCGTCGATTTGTTGACGGTGCTGCCGCTGTACATCATCTGGTTGTTCCCGCAGATGACGATGGAATTCGTCATGCTGCTGCGTGTCCTGAGAATATTGCGGGTGTTGCGGGTATTGAAACTGCTGCGTTACATGAGCGAAATGGGCATGATTTGGCGCAGCATCAAGCTGGCGCGCCATAAGCTGGCAATGTTTTTTGGTTTTGTCGCCGTGGTGTTGTGCGTCTTTGGCGGTTTGATGTATGCGATAGAGGGCGGCAGCGGCGGGTTTACCAGCCTGGCGGCGGCTATCTATTGGGCGGTCGTCACGCTGACCACCGTGGGCTACGGCGATATCGTTCCCCATACTCCGTTGGGCCGATTATTGACCTCGGTCCTAATCCTGGTGGGCTATTCGATCATTGCGGTACCGACCGGTATTCTGACAGCTTACATGTCGCAAGAACTGCAACGCAGTCGTGAAAGGCGAAATTGTGAACAATGTCAACGAGGTGGCCACGAGACGGAGGCAATATTTTGCAAATATTGCGGCAGCCGATTGCCCCCATTATCGGGTAAACAGAACCAGAAGTGACCAAAAAACAAGCAAAATGGGTTAAATCCTGTGCGTTTAGCCCCGTTTCCACCGAGGGGCTAACAAAAAGAGTTGCTATTAAAGTCCCATCATGAGTTAATGCTTCTCGGCCTGTGGTACAGACCTATTTATGCACGACATTTTGAGTAAAGTAGTTCAAATTTAAAGCGTTATCCTAGATAGCTCTTCACTGACGAATTTCCTTTCTAGTGCCTCCATAAGTAACTGATGACCGGCTATATCTTGCCCATGGTGGCTTACATTTAATATTGAAGGAATTAGACATGTCTAACATGATCAAAGGTCAAGTGAAGTGGTTCAACGAGTCTAAAGGTTTTGGTTTCATCACTCCAGCAGACGGCAGCAAAGACGTGTTCGTACACTTCTCTGCTATCCAGGATCAAGGCTTCAAGACCCTGGCTGAAGGCCAGAACGTACAGTTCTCTATCGAGAACGGTGCTAAAGGTCCGTCAGCGGCTAACGTTACCGCTATCTAATCGGCTTCTGCTGATTAATAAAAACCCGCCAAGGCGGGTTTTTTTGTGCCTGTAATTTGGTGCAGGCAAAAAAAAGCCCGCAAGTCTGCGGGCAAAAGTTCCTTGTTACTTCTTCATTTGCTGATACTTCTCTGGGGGGAAGCACCAGAAAACAGACTAACCGTTGTGCGCTTAAGATTCTGCGGACAAAACGTTAAGAAAGTGAAAAGCCGTTGGGCTGCTACGCTTTAGCAGGATCCATACAGGTTGATGCCGGATTAACTACCGGCGCGGTATTTTTCTCACCTCATTTTGTAATACACTGACATCACTGATAAATGATGGGGTACGGCATGAAAGTTAACGATCTGGTCACGGTAAAGACGGATGGCAAACAACGGCGTGAAGGGGTGATCCTGGCGGTAGAAGAGTTTAACGAAGGGATCATGTACCTGGTTTCTTTGCCGGACTACCCAGCCGGTGTTTGGTTCTTTAACGAGATTGACAGCCGTGATGGTACCTTTGTTGAACTCCGGCAGGCGGATCCCAAGTAATAGCCTGACAATGGCCGTTACTTCACTGGCGCATTAATTTAATTCGCAAAATTTCCGTTAGGTAATTATCCCGGAAAGGGAGGAAAGCTCTGTTTTTAAAACGGGAATACCCGTCGCGGCCGAGAGTATCGTCGCGAGCAGGTATTTAGGTTATTTAAATGCGCGGTTTCCAGCAGGACACTCTGAAAGACATTTAAAACCAACGTTTGGCAGACTAAACGACAAACCTTTATCTAGCGGCTATTGACAAATATTCCACTGGTCAGGGTGTCGGTCAAACGAACAACATGGTAAATAATCTGCTTGTTGTGCGTTTTAATTTTTCTTTTGATATTTCCCTTATGGGAAGACACGGTTTTGGCCTTAATTTGCATCTGGTCGGAGATCTGGATAGTACCCTGACCCGACATCCACATGCGCAGCATGTTTGACTCGGTTTGGCTCAGCGTAACGGGAGTCTGATCAAATGAGGTTTTTTCCGTGCGGGGCGCTTTTCTCTCCAGATAGTGACTAAGTAGTTGATTCATAGTCTCTGGTTTGATTGATTTTGACGAGATGATGACATTTTTACGAACATATAAATATTCGTCGAAATGTACGTTGGTGATGGCCATAAAGATGAAGAATAAGGTGTCAGGGTGTAGTGAAATCACCCCTTTTATACGTTCCGTAGCGTTCGCTTCGTGTATAAAGCAGTCTTCATTAATAAAAACCAGGCTGGGTTTCAGCTTGCTGCACTTTTCGTGCAGATCGTCGATATCGTTGATGGCATTAATCTGGCGTTTTTTTACTCCGTGTGTTGTCAGGTAGTCTGTCAAACCTAATCTGGTATAGCTGCATGAATCCATAATGATCGTTGGCATATCGCACCCCCACTTAAATCCGTTTTACCGCGGTAACAAAAAGAAAAAGCCTGAAGCCTAAAAGGCAAAAAAAAGGAACAAAAAATTCACGTAGAAGCAGTGTTCTATCAATAAACACGGCTGTACTCAACGATATTTTATTACTAAACTAATTAACACTGTGAATCTATAAGTTTAGCTTAAGTCAGAATAATCTGCTGGCGTAGGAATTGCCGTGAGGTAACGCCAATTTGTGCTTGAACCGCGTGCCTGCTGGTCTTTTTATCATTGATTCAACCCATCATGTCACGAAACGAAATTTTAGATTGCTAGGAAAATTCTTAAAAAAAATTCATGTGTTGTTTTTTTAACATTTTTTAGCTTATTTATTGATCACAGAGAGTGTTGTTTTATTTGTATGACTTAATATTTAATAATATTATCATAGTGTTATGTTTTATTCTTTTGTTTTTGATAATGATTATTCTTCCAGTCCTTATCACTTGTGATAATCAATAATCACATAGAGTTAACATTAATGCGTTTTTTTGTTAAAAAAAACGGTGGTATAACAACGAGTTGATGTGACCAATCGTGCTATTTCGACAAATGTGAAAAATGTCAGTAAGTGATTAATTGGTTTTGCTGAACTATTTCTTCGTAGTTACGGGCTGTCAATTATAAATTATTGATAAAGGTTTACGGCCGTTGACTCCCGGCCGTAATAATAGAGCGTCCCACGCAAGGAATAGCCTTCACTTTTCCCGATTAGCCAAGGTCCGGCAAACAGAACTTCATCGATTCCAGGGTCAAATGAATATCGCTTTCCTGCGTCATCCAATTGACCAGCGCAGCACGGATCCCCGGCTGCCCATTGTAGCGAGTAGGGGTACAACGCACGATGCCATGCCGATCCAGGCGGGCGATAAAACGATCGCGTGCCGCAACGGCATCGCCTTCGGTATTTTTAAGGGCAAAGCACACTACGTTTAAATTGACCGGTGCCAGCAGGTGGAAACCCTCGCTGGCCGTCAGCTCTTGGCCCAATAGTTTTGCCAGTCGGACATTACGTTCCACCATATCCTGCATGCCGCTGCGACCATAGGCTTTCAGCGCCATCCATAAAGGGAGTGCCCGGAAGCGCCGCGAGTTTTCAGGGGTCAGATGCAGATAGTTGTCCGGTCGTAACGTGGGGGCTTCCAGATAGGCCGAATGGTTTTGGAACACCTGCATCTGCAATGCCAGATGACGGCTGAATTGAATAGCGCTGTCATAGGGCACGTTCAACCATTTATGCGCGTCAACGGTGATGGAATCCGCCTGCTGCCAGCCTGCCAGGCGCGCTGCATAAAGCGGCGAACAGGCCGCCACGCCGCCAAAGGCCGCGTCGACATGTAGCCAGAACGGGTAACGTTCCCGCAGCGCCAATAACTGCTGCAGGTCGTCGAAGGCCACGGTATTCACCGTGCCGGCACTGGCCAGGACGAGAGTCGGTATGCCGACGCTGCTAGCCAGATGCCGTTCCAGCGCCGCCGGATCTATAGCTTCGGAGCCGGGAAGACAGTCGATAATTTTCAGCGCATCACGACCGATCCCCAGCATGCTGAGCGCTTTCACGCTGCTGGCATGCGGATTCGCCGACAGCACCTGTACGGGGCCCAGGGCCGCAACCCCCTGCGCGGCGACGTCGATGCCGCGTTGCTGCCCGAGCCACTGGCGGCCAATGGCGATACCGACAAAGTTGGCCATGGTCGCCCCGCTGACAAAACTGCCATTGAAGGTTTCCGGCAGCCCCAGCAAGGTTTTTAGCTGGTCTACCGTCGCCAATTCAATCGCTGCGGCAACGGTATCCTGGCTCAATTGACTATTTTGGTCGATAGCGCTAACCAGCCAATCCGCCGCCAGTGCCGCCGGGGTTGCTCCACCGGTCACAAAGCCAAAGTAACGTGGCCCGGCGCTGGCGGAGATCCCCTCGGCATAACGTTGCCAGAAGTGGTCCAGTGCCGCGATCGCGCCCTTGCCACCTTCGGCCAGTTGGTCATCACCCGGCTGAAGTTGCTGTGCATCTAAGGGCGGGCAAACCGGGCGCTGTTTTATGCCGCTCAGAAACGTTTCGGCCAACTGACGGGTGTGATCGAGGATCTGTGGAAACTGGTCAAGGTCTTGCTGCAAACGTGGGTGCATCGATAACTCCGGACGTAAGGGGGAATAGTGACACCCTAAACCCTTTACTTTGGCGCGAAAATCGATGAAAAATACCCTTTTTGGATAGCAGGGCTAACCAATGTTCGATGAGCGTATTCCTTTACACTTTCTGCCGACCTTTGTAATTGCCGCCCGGCTAGAGAACCTGCGCGCCACCGCCCAGCAGGTGCACCTTACCCACGGTGCCGTCAGCCAGCAGATCCAGCAGCTTGAACAGGCGATGGGCTGTCCGTTGTTTGAACGGCAGGGGCGGGGGCTGCGTCTGAACGCTGCCGGGCGCGAGCTGTTGGCGGTGGCCGAACCAACGCTGGAAGCATTGCAACAGGGGATTGGCCGGGTCAGGCGCGTTGCGCAAAGTCAGGCTCTGCGTATCAGCGTCTTGCCTTCTTTCGCTCATTACTGGTTAATGCCGCGGCTGTCGTCTTTTCACGCGGCCTGTGCCGATATTACGTTGGATATCGATGCCTCGCTGGCGGTGCAGGATCTGACGCGCAAAGGTTTTGATGCGGCTATTCGTCTTGGCAATGGGCAATGGGCGGATATGCAGGCGCAACTTATTGCCAGGGGAGAGGTGGTGCCGGTCGCAACCCCTGCGTTGGCGCGCCAATGGCAGGCGGCCTTCGACGATGGTACGCCAGGCATGCCGCTGCTGGAGCATGATGTTACGCCATGGCGCAGTTGGTTTTTGGTGCATCAGCAGAGGGAGTATGGCAGGCCTCTGGCGTCGTTCAATGACGCTGGCTTGTTGATCCGCGCGGCCGAACAGGGATTTGGTATCGCGCTGGTGAAAAGACTTTTGGTGAGCGATGCGCTAACCGAGGGCCGGCTGGTGTCGTTGGCTGCGGCTCGGCAACTCGAACCGGTTGATTTTTATCTGGTCTGGCCGCAAAACTCCGGGTTGACGCCGGGGGTCGAAGCCTTGTTACATTGGTTGCAGCGTCAATTGGCCTGAGTTCAGCGTCGTCGCCAGGCCGGTTGCGAGCGGCCGAGCGGGGTGGCCGGCAGTGCCCAAAGTAGCGCGGTGCCATTGAACCATAACGCGGGGTTAAGACGTTGCGCCGGGCCCCAGCAGGTCAGTTCGGTTTCCGGGTTTTCATCTGCATCAACCGACGGCGCCAGTGGTTCTCCCGAATGTTGTGGCGGGTAAGGATGACGCAACAGCAGCTCTGCCGTTCGGGCCAGCGACAGCCGGGCGCTGTAGCCGGTGCCATTTTGCAGACGTCGGCGGATGCCCTGCAGCACCGCCGTGGCCATCAGGTAACCGGTGGCGTGGTCCAGCGCTTGTACCGGCAAGGGTACGGGGTGAGGGGCGCCTTTCCACGTCATGCCCGCCTCTGCCAGACCACAACTCATCTGTACCAGACTGTCGAAACCGCGCCGCCCGCGCCACGGACCGCTCCAGCCATAGGCATTCAGGCAAACGTCGATCAATCCCGGAGATAAAGCCTGTCGTTGTTCCGCGCCATAACCCAGTTTTTCCAAGGCTCCGGCGCGATAGCCGTGCACGATAACATCGGCGTTTTTCAGCAGATGTTCAAAGGTGTGGCGATCGTGGACGTTGGTCAGGTTCAATCGTGCACTGCGTTTGCCGAGCATCACCTCATGCTCAACAGCCGGTTCGTCCCAGCCGTAGGGATCGATACGCAATACGTCCGCCCCTAAACCGGCGAGAAAACGGGTGGCTACCGGGCCGGCGATAATCCGCGTCAGATCCAGCACCCGTACGCCGTGCAGCGGCCTGGCGTTGGGCAGCGTCCAGACTGGCGTCGCAGCTTCCTGAAGTTGCGTCTGATGGATCAGCGGTTCCAGGGCAACGCTTTTACCTTGGGTATGCTGCCGCCACGCTTCGACAGAAAGCATTTGCGCCGCGCAGCCACCGGCCTCTATCACCGCCTGCTCCAGCTCGTTTTTTTTCCATGCCAGCACCTTTTGCGCCAACCCATTTTTATCCTGATTCGGACCGAGCACTTGCTCTACGGCTTTACGGTGATGCGGTGCATTGGTATGCAGGCGGATCCAACCGTCGCTGGTGGCATAATCGCCCGCCAACGCGTCCCAGGCCGCAGGCAATGACCAACCTAGTGGACGTAACGTCCAGCCGAACCATAAGGACGCCAACCGTCGATCGACAAACACCTGCGGTGCTGCGCTGCGATTCTGTTGCAGCAGTCGGGCGCAGGCCAGCCCGGCGGCGGCCCAGCAGGCGGTCGCCAATTCGCTGACTGGGAATGCGCTGCTCAGCACACCTTCGCCGCTGACCGTCACCGACCCCGTCGAAAAGGCGTCGTGACCAAAGCTTTGCTCGATCTCTGCGAGCAGCGTTTGAGTAAGGCTATCCATTATCAACTCCAGCGGTGACGGTCAGGGGACTGAACCTAGCGTAGTTCACCCTGATCGGTGTTGCTATGGCGTAACGTTCAGGGTGCGACCGTCCGCCAGTTTGGCACGCAGACTCTGGGCGGCTATGCCGTCGAACGGCTGCTCGCCAAAATTGGCGGTCAGCGTGGTGCCGTCGCTGAAGGTGGTTTGCTGCACCCACCCGGCTTTATCCAGCCAGCGGAAATCGATCAGCGCTTTATCCCAAAGGGCCTGATGCAGCGGACGGAAGGCGGCGTCGGCCTGTTTGATTTGCGGCAGGCGCGCCTGCAGCGTGGCACGGCTGAGATGGAACATCGGCGCGGTATTGTAGAGCTGGCTCAGCAGGCTGCGGGTGGTTTTGACATCGCTGAATTTCAGGTTGTCGTAGTTCCAGTGGTGGCTGCTGATCACCGCGTCGTGGAACACCGCCTGATACATGGGCAGGCGATAGCGCGGATCGAATTCCACCGTGCGGTAGGGTTCCTTCACCTTGGCCGGGCTGAAGAAGAAGGCCGGTTGGGCATTGGGCCACCAGGCACCCAGGTAATAAGGGGAGGACTTATCGTGATTCATCTGCTTATCGCCCCAGCCAAATCCCCAGGTTTCCATGCCGTGGGCAAACATGATGTGGCGTGCGGTCACCGCATTGCCATCTTCGGAGCCGAGCGGCAGGCGAAGGGTATTGCTGAACCAGGCCAGCCGCGCATTGCGAGCCTGCGCCATTTGCTCGGCACCGGTCGGGTGGTTGGGCTGATAATCGTCAGAGACCATCCCGGTACCGTCAACGTCGAGGAACAGGCTGTTCAGCCCGGCCAGTCGCACCAGTTCGGTCATCCGCTGTTGAGAGTAAGGCAGTACGCAGCCTGGATTCAGGTAGTAGCCTTGTTTGCCGAAGCCGGGTTTCTTACTGCCGTCGGCACGCACGATGGCGCACTTTTCTCGCAGGGACGTCGGCAGTTGGGCGGTTAACCAGCTGTCATTGACTCCACGTGGAATGGCGGTGTCGTAAGAATCGTAGCTGGCGATCAGGTATCCCGCCTTTTTGGCGCTTTCTACCGCATGCGGGTGCAGAAACTCGGCGGTCCAGTTGTCGGTACCCAACCACAGCCGAGGCAGGCCGGCCTGCTGCAGCGACTCGACCAGGGGGCTAGCCAGCCCCTGTCCCCAGCTCTCCGGCGCAGTCAGATAGGGCCCGAGTTGCCGTAGCGCCAATGCCCGGATATCCGCGGCCTGTTGGCGTTGTGCCGATAAGAAGTCGGCGTCATCCGGCGTCGCCTTGAGCGGTGTCAGTGTCACCAGCGCCTGATTAAGGGCATCAATCAGCGCTTGCTGTTGCCAGCCCTGCGGCGTTTTTTCCGCCAGCGTGCGCACGGTTTTTTGGCTATCGGCATCCATTTTCCGCCACAGAACTTCACCCTTGGGGGTGATAAGCCAGGCCAACAGACCCGGCCAATCTTTCACGTCGTTCACCGCCAGCAGTTTGTCGCCCCACAGATAAATGTGCGTAGCACCAATCAACTTTTCGCCTTCCGGCGCGATGCGGATTTTATCTCGCAGGCTGCTGAACTGACCGCTTTGTTGCAGGTATTCACGGTAACGGCGCGCGCCGGACAGCGGCGTGTCTCCCACGTGCAGCAGCACCTCGAAAGCCTGCTGCTGATTAAAGCGGTTGAACTCATGACTACTGCGCATGGCGAGTCCCTTTCCTGCGCTGGCGAAGGTTACCTGGTTGCTGAATGGGGTTAGCAGTAACCAACTGTAGACCTTGCCTTGCTGTTGCTGGCTCCACAGCGGCAGTTTCAGATCCCAGTTGGTATCCAGCGGCGTCATTTCCTTGACCAGATAATTCCGCCAGACGGGATTGTCCAGCGGGATGCGGCTACCTTCGCCAATCGGCAGCAGCAGGGTCGTTGCCTGCGACGGCAGCCTGAACCAATTCAGGGTTTGTGCCCGCTTGCTGCTGAAACTCAAGCGCAGATCGCCACCCTCCAATTTGACGGTAACCTGCATGGCGCTGTTGGGCCATTGCCAGCTTGCCTGCGTCGATGTGCTTTGCAGTTCAGCCACGGTTTGCCCAGCCAGTGCCTGGTTAACCTGGTTTTTTCCCGCAACGATTTGCAGCGTGGCAGGATCGATATCGAAACGCGTTTCGCCCTGTTGCAAGAGCAGGGCCTGAGCGGGAAAACCGGCAAGCAGGGCGAGGCTGATGGAAAGGCGAAGCAGGTTCATTGAATGCGTGTCCTTGAGGATGATTGTCCTGTTGAAGCTCAAGCTTATCGGTAATTAGCCAATTGCCCAATGCCAATAAGTTATAATCGTGTGACTCATCAAATATTGGGGTTATTGAGTTTAATTTCCGTTTAATAAATTCGCCTTTACATCGTCACTCTGCGTCACTATACTCAGCCAAAATTTCAAAGAGGAAACACAATTGGACAGTTTTAGTTGCAGTGATATAAATAAGGCAAGCTGACCAATCCTCTTCTGATTTGTTGCTTGCCGAAAACGGCGGGCAGCACCCCTCTCTGGTTATTCCGAGCTGTGCAAACCCGAATCTGACTGTTGTTCCTGAGGCCAAATGGCATCGGGTGAATTGATTTGGACGTAATTATGGTTATTTGCAGCCACAGCCTATTCCCTCCTGGCACTTATACGCTCAATCGCTGATTTATTATCGGCGCGATTTCGCGTGTGCTAAAAAGCACATGATTTTATCTCCTGTGGTTATTTAAGGGGAAAGTCATGGCTATGACTCCTTTTGTTTTAAATTTATTACTGGCGATGAGCCTGGGCGCCGTTATTGGCGCAGAACGGCAATGGCGCCAGCGTATGGCCGGCCTGCGTACCAATGCACTGGTGGCGACCGGGGCGGCGGTATTTATCCTCAGCTCCATGTCTACCGACCCTTCCAGCGCTGGCCGGGTTGCGGCACAAATTGTCTCTGGCATCGGCTTTTTGGGAGCCGGGGTGATCATGCGTGAAGGCCTGAATATCCGCGGCCTTAATACGGCGGCCACGCTCTGGTGCTCAGCCGCAATAGGCGTGCTGTGCGGCCTGGGGCAGTATTGGAACGCGGTGCTGGCGACGCTGGTGATCCTGTGCGCCAATATTCTGCTGCGCGAAGCGGCGCAGCGCATCAATCTGCAGCCGCAACAACAGGCGACCGATCTGGAGGTGTGCTACCGCATACAGGTCACCTGCGGCGAGCAGGATGAAATACTGGTACGCACCCTGATATTACAGGCGCTAAATGGCGTGCCATTAAGATTACAATCATTGCGCAGTGCCGATATTGCTATTCCCGGCCAGCTGGAGGTTTGCGCGGAAATAACCGCTAACCCTTCGGTGCAAAAAGAGATTGAGGGTATTGTCTGTCGCGTCAGTCTGGAAAAAAGCGTCAGTGCTGTACGTTGGCGTATCGCTTCTGAATTGCCTGTCTAATAAGTCATTAATGTTTCACTGTACTCAGTGATAAGGAGGCGTCATGGACGGTGACCCCGAAAGTTTAATTATTCAGCGTGCACGACGCGGCAATAATTCGCGTTAATCACGCCAACTAAATAAATTCCATTCTGTGCTTATTCACCTGTTAATCAGGCGGGGTATCCCTGTGCGCAGAGTAAGATAAGAGAATTGCATTATGACCTATATTAATGAAACCGTACGTCGCCGGGATAAAAAATCGACGCCATACGCCATCGCACAAGAGGCGAAAAACAGCGTTGACCAGACGCTGGCAAATTTAAAATGCAACCGTAATGGATTAACCCAGGAGGATGTTGATGAACGCCTGACGCAGTTTGGTATTAATCAGGTGGCTCATGAGAAGGCTCCGCACGCGTTGGTGCAGTTGTTCAGCGCCTTTAATAACCCGTTTATCTATGTACTGATGGTGCTGGCTGCGATCAGTTTCTTTACCGATTACTGGCTGCCTGCCCGGCGCGGTGAAGAAACCGATCTCACCGGTGTCATCATCATTCTGGTGATGGTGTCACTCAGCGGGCTGCTGCGCTTCTGGCAGGAATACCGCACCAACAAGGCGGCGGAAACGCTGAAGTCGATGGTGCGAACCACTGCAACGGTGATGCGTCGCAGCAGCTACAGCGCACATCCGCTGACGCTGGAGGTCCCGATCCGCGAACTGGTGCCGGGCGATATTATTCAGCTCTCTGCCGGGGATATGGTACCGGCGGACGTTCGCCTGCTGGCGTCGCGCGATCTGTTTATCAGCCAGGCCATTCTGACCGGCGAGGCGATCCCGATTGAGAAATACGACGTTATGGGCAACGTCAGCCAAAAATCGAGTGAGGACGAAGTCTCCAGCGAACATGCGCTGTTGGAGCTGTCGAACATCTGCCTGATGGGCACCAACGTCGCCAGTGGTACCGCCACTGCGGTGGTGGTGGCAACCGGCGGACGCACCTATTTCGGGTCGCTGGCGAAGTCGATTGTCGGCACTCGTTCGCAAACCGCGTTTGATCGTGGGGTTAACAGCGTCAGTTGGCTGCTGATCCGCTTTATGTTGGTGATGGTGCCCATTGTGTTGCTGATCAACGGGTTCACCAAAGGTGACTGGAGCGAAGCCGCGCTGTTTGCCCTGGCGGTAGCGGTTGGGTTGACGCCAGAAATGCTGCCGATGATCGTCAGTTCCAACCTGGCGAAGGGCGCTATCGCCATGTCGCGACGCAAAGTGGTGGTCAAGCGTTTGAACGCCATTCAGAACTTTGGCGCGATGGACGTGTTGTGCACCGACAAAACCGGCACCCTGACGCAGGATCGCATCATCCTTGAGCACCATCTGGATGCCAGCGGGACCAAAGACAATGAGGTGCTGCACCTGGCCTGGTTGAACAGCTTCCACCAGAGCGGAATGAAAAACCTGATGGACCAGGCGGTGATCCGTTTTGGTCGCGGCAAGCCGGGCATCGAGGCGTTGGGCCGCTACAGCAAGGTCGATGAGCTGCCCTTTGATTTTATACGCCGCCGTTTATCGATCGTGGTGGCGGATGAAAATGGCCAACAACGCCTGATTTGCAAAGGGGCGGTGGAGGAAATGCTCGAAATTGCCACCCATGTGCGCGACGGGCAGCAGATTTTACCGCTGGATCAGGCTCGGCGTGAGGCGTTGCAGGCGCTTGCCGCTCAATATAACGAAGAGGGATTCCGCGTGCTGGTACTGGCAACGCGAGATCTGGGCGAACAGAAAAATGCTCTGCCGCTGAGTATTATCGATGAACGCGATATGGTGATCCAGGGCGTTCTGACCTTCCTCGATCCACCGAAGGAGAGCGCACAGGAAGCGATCGCCGCCCTGCAGGAAAACGGCGTAGCGATTAAGGTTTTGACCGGTGATAACCCGGTGATCACCTGCAAAATCTGCCGCGATGTTGGCCTGGAGCCGGGTGAACCGCTTTCCGGTCCGCAAATTGAACAGATGGACGACGCCATGCTGGCGCAAGAAGTGGAACAGCGCACGGTCTTCACCAAACTGACGCCGCTGCAGAAGTCGCGAGTGTTGAAAATGCTGCAGGCGAATGGCCATACCGTCGGGTTCCTCGGCGACGGCATTAACGATGCGCCGGCGCTGCGCGATGCCGACGTGGGCATTTCGGTCGACACCGGTACGGACATCGCCAAAGAGTCGGCAGACATCATTTTGCTGGAAAAAAATCTGATGGTGCTGGAAGAGGGGGTGATCAAGGGACGGGAGACTTTCGGCAATATCATCAAGTACCTGAACATGACCGCCAGCTCCAACTTCGGCAACGTGTTTTCGGTGCTGGTGGCCAGCGCCTTTATTCCGTTCTTGCCGATGCTGGCGATCCACCTGCTGATCCAGAACCTGATGTACGATATCTCTCAGCTGTCGCTGCCGTGGGACAAGATGGACAAAGAGTTCCTGCGCAAGCCGCGCAAGTGGGATGCGAAAAACATTGGCCGCTTTATGCTGTGGATTGGGCCAACGTCGTCCATCTTTGATATCACTACCTATGCGCTGATGTGGTTTGTTTTCGCCGCCAACAGCGTAGAGCATCAGGCGTTGTTCCAGTCCGGCTGGTTTATTGAAGGCTTGCTGTCGCAAACCCTGGTGGTGCATATGCTGCGCACCCAGAAGATCCCGTTTATTCAGAGCACCGCCGCGCTGCCGGTGTTGCTGACCACGGCGCTGGTGATGGGGCTGGGTATCTATCTGCCGTTCTCGCCGCTGGGCGCACTGGTTGGGTTGCAGCCGTTGCCGTGGGAATACTTCCCGTGGCTGGCAGGTACCTTGGTGAGCTACTGCGTGGTGGCGCAGCTGATGAAGCGTTTCTATATTCGCCGCTTCGGTGAGTGGTTGTAATAAGTGCCGGCTGTAGGGGCGAAATATTATCCGCCTCTACAGCATTTTTTTCACCAGCAGACCCAGCATGATGGTTAGGGTAAAGGAAAACAGCGTACCCAGTAGCACATACTCGGTACGCATTTTGTCATCGCTCTGGCGCAAATCGCCAAAGCGAAAGATTGACTTGGCCGCCAGCAAAAAACCGACCGCCGGGATTTGGCCGATCAGCACAAAGGTCAGGATCAGCGTTCTTTCCAGATAGCCAATTTGCTTGCCCGCACGTAATAACGAGTCGTTATCGGCTTTGGCTGAAGGAGGCATCTGCGGTGCCCAGTGAGCCAAAAGCTGGCCGATAAGCACGCCCATCGGCATGTAAATCACCAAATACGTCACCACAACCAGTCCAGCCTGCCAGCCGGCTATGGCCGCTCCCAGCGTGCTAAGCAGGCCATGGGCATTGGGCGTCAGCGACAGCCACAGCAGTGCAATCACCGTAAGATGCAGGCCTTGATCGAGCAGAAAACCGCCCGCTTGACTGATGCGGGTCAATAACGTGACCTTCAACAGGTCAATCAGCCAGTGGCTGATGGCGATAACCAACAGGGCGGTCAGCACCTGGCCGGAAGAGAGTCCGCCATGCAGCAACGCAAAACCGGCCACCACCCAGGCGGCCAGCACGCCGTGCAGTAAGGCATGCAGCAACAGGAAACGAGAACGTGCGCGGTGACGAGCCTTATCCTCGACCCAACTGCGCGGCTGCAGCGGGAAGTCGGCAAGCAGGTGAACCACCAGCAACCAGGTCAGCAACGGCGCGTAGCTCAAATCCATATTCAGGTGATCCTGTTAATCGCGTGAATAAATCGCATCATTTCCTCGTAGGCCGCGCGTTTCAGCGTAGCAGAAACGGTGGAGGCGGCCTTTTGCAGCTTTTCCGCTACCTCTTGGCTGGTGTCGGCGAAGAAACGTGCCTGGACGACCTGCGCTTCGGTCTGTGAAAGGCGGCTAATCACATGATCTAACATCGGCAATAGATCGCTGACAATGGCATTTGTCTGCTCATTGTCATTTTTTAGAGCCAGTCGGCAATTTTTCATCAAAGCGTCCAGGGCCTGGCCAGAATTCACAAAGGCGCTGCCATAACCAGAGGTTTGTCCCTGGTCGCTGCCGAGGCCAACGGCGATGCGGGCATCCCAATGGCGTGAGTCCATCGCTCTAAGCGCAATACGGATATACACCGCCAGCAGCAAACCGGATTGCGGTTCGGCCACCGCTTGAAAAGCATCGCCACGGAAAATCTCGAATCGCTCAATAAGCGTAGCCCGTTGCAATTGACTCAGCAGGGCATTTAACCCGGTAATGTAGTGAGTGGTGTCTAATTGCCGTGAATTGACCAGATCGCCGGTGATCACGCTAACTTGTGCTGGCATCTCTTTTCTACTCTGAAGCGGGAGTTATCGGTAAATTTCGCACCTCAAGGCGAATATGTCAATAATTCGTATCTGAGTACGAATATGGTAAATATTCGTCTCTCAAGGCGAAATCAACGCCGCCGCTGAATAGGCTCAAGCATCAGCATAAGCAGCGATTTCTCCATCCGGGCCACATAGACGCCCAGCAGGATCAGCCCCACGCCCAAGATCTGCGCGCTGATGGTATCGCCGCTGTCGCGCAGTCGGTCGATAACCACGCCTGCCAGCATTTGGCCACTGATAATCAGTAGTGCGGCGCGCAGGGTGCCGAGACGCGGCAGAACATAGCTATTCAGCGCGACAAACAACGCCCCGATGACACCGCCAAGGTAGGCACCCCACGGGGCCTGGCCGAAGGTTGCACCGTTGACGCTGCCGGTTGCCACCAGCAGCAGGCTGAGGAACAAAAAACCGACGATATGATTGCAAAGTGAGGCATGAAAAGCGCCACGATCCAGCGCCAGACGACCGTTGATTGCGCGGCTGAGGCCGATACAGACGCCGTTGAGTAGAGCAAGGACTATCAGGGTAAACATGGGCGTTACCTCAGGAAAATGAGCAGAGCGCAGCCGCAGAGGATCAGCAGCGTGGCGACGATATCGTTGAGACTCAAACGGCGTTTAAGCGAGCCAAACCAGCCGCAGCTGTCGGCGAGCATGCCGAACAAAACCTGACCGGTGAGCATCAGCGCCAGGCTGCCGGAAAGCGCCAGCGGGCTGTTGACCGTAATGGCGGCCAGCACCACCGTCAAGGCACCGGGCAGACCGCCCAAATAAGCCCAGCGAGGCGTCCTGGCCGATGAGGGCGCGCGGCGCGGAGTACGACGGTTCAGCAGGAGCAGCAGCAACCAGGCGGTGATGGCGCCCATACCGTGAGCCAACCACGAGGCCAGCAAGGGGGAGTTATAGCTGGCCAGCAGGCTGTTGATGGCAATCATCAGGGCCAATAGGGCACCGGCGCCCAGCGCCAGCAGAGGATCGGAAAAACGTTCACGCATCAGGGTTTCAACTTCAAAATTAATTTGAAGAGCAGCCTATATTGTTTTTGTTTAAAGCTTAATCCACTAAAATGGAAACTCATTGTTGAGAAAAAGTTGACTGATAATGAACGATCGCTTTGCAGCAATCCCGGTATTTGTGGCGGTGGTGGAATGTGAAAGCTTTTCTGCCGCCGCCGAGCGACTGGGCATCACCAAATCGGCAGTAAGCAAACGCATCACCCAGCTGGAACGCTCGCTGGGCGTGCAATTATTGCAGCGAACCACCCGCAGTTTGAGCCTGACCGAGGCCGGTGAGCAGTATTTTGGCTATGCACGCAATGCCTGCGCCGTAGCGCAAGAGGGAGAGGATGCGGTCACCCGTTTGCAGGGACAGCCGCAGGGCTGCCTGAGGATCAGCGTACCCATGGTGTTTGGTCGTTTGCATATTGCCCCGTTGATCCCCCGTTTCCTGGCGGCTTATCCGGCGGTGGAGATCAATATGATGATGGACGACCAACTGGTCGATTTGGTCGAAGGGGGCTATGACCTGGCGATCCGCATCGGTCGACTGGCCGACTCGAGCCTGATAGCCCGGCGTATTGCGCCGTGCAACAGCGTCTTGTGCGCAGCACCCTCTTATCTGGCGCGTTGTGGAACACCGACGGACATGGAGCAATTAGCGAAGCATAACTGTTTGTTTTACAGCTATTTCCGCGGGGGGAGCGAATGGCAGTTCGACGGGCCTGCGGGAGCTGTACGTTTCCAACCCAGAGGCAATTACCAGGTGAATAACAGCGAGGCGTTGCGTGAAGCGTTGATCGCCGGTTTGGGGATTTGTCAGATGCCGACTTTCATCGTTGGAGACGATATTGCGCAGGGGCGACTGCTTGAGTTGATGCCGGACTATCGGCTGCCCGAGCATGCCATTTATGCCGTCTATCCACAGCGCAAATACTTACCGGCTAAGGTATCGGCCTTTGTCGATTTTCTACTGGCTCAGCTCGGAGGAGAGCGGCCTTATTGGGATACCCCGGATCGCTGATAACACCCCGTCGCCATTCGACCGGGAATACGCGTGCCTATAGGTACGCCACCGGCGAAGGGAGATTAAGGTGCGGGGTGTTAGAAACTTTTCACCAGCACTTCGCGCGGCTGTTCGTTGCCGTGCTTCAACAGATAGTCGAAAGATTTCTCGCTACTTTTCAGCTGCTGCAGAAATTCCTGCGGTGACAGGTCGTGTTTTTTGCCGCTCATATAAGCCAGCGCCAGTTCTTTTGCCTGATAACGTGAGAAGTTGTACATAAGAGCCCTCTAAACGGTGGATTTCACGCTAGAGATTGTAACGAAAGAGCACATAATGAACAGTCGCTTTGGCGTATGGAATCAATAGCTGAAACTTAACTCAGGCTGAGTGAGCGTTTTCACCGGACCATCGCGAAAGTGAGCCATTCTGCACAATCTCCACAAACCTTAATATTCACTAATTCATATGTGTTACTTGGCGTTTTTCCTCCTTCGGCTTATGATGGCGGTTATCGTAAAAGGAGGATCCCCATGACATCACTGACGCCACTGGCATTGTTTAAAAATCTGTCGGAGGAAACTCGCCTCACGCTGGTGCTTTTGCTGCGCCAGGCGGGTGAGCTGTGCGTGTGCGAATTGGTCAGCGCATTGGAGGAATCGCAACCCAAAGTTTCTCGTCACCTCGCGATGTTACGTGAAAGTGGTCTGCTGATCGATCGTCGCGAGGGCAAGTGGATTTACTACCGCCTGTCGCCGCATATGCCGGCCTGGGCGGCGGCAATCATCGAACAGGCTTACCTTAGCCGGCAACAGCAGGTGACCGAGCTGGCGCAGCGCGCGTTAGGGGCGGTCTGCCGGTAACGCTAAAAAATTTAAATCAATACATTCGAAATAACATATATGTTTGATGTGAGAGACTAAGGAGTTGTGATGGTGTTGGCCGGGGCAATATTTATCCTGACGATCGTTTTGGTGATCTGGCAGCCGAAAGGCTTGGGCATAGGCTGGAGTGCCTGTTTCGGCGCGCTCTTGGCATTGCTGACCGGTGTGGTACAGGTCGGTGATATTCCGCTGGTCTGGCAGATCGTCTGGAACGCTACCGCGACCTTTATCGCGGTGATCATTATCAGCCTGCTGCTGGATGAATCCGGCTTCTTTGAATGGGCCGCGCTGCATGTTGCGCGCTGGGGCAAGGGCAAAGGGCGCTGGTTGTTCACCTATATTGTGCTGCTGGGCGCCGCGGTGGCGGCGTTGTTTGCCAATGACGGGGCAGCGCTGATCCTGACGCCGATAGTGATTGCGATGCTGCTGGCGTTGGGGTTCAGTTCAGGGGCAACGCTGGCCTTCGTGATGGCGGCGGGATTTATCGCCGATACCGCCAGCCTGCCGCTGGTGGTGTCCAATTTGGTGAATATCGTCTCCGCTGATTTCTTTCAACTGGGTTTCACGCAGTATGCGGCAGTGATGGTGCCGGTGAACCTTGCCGCCATTGTCGCCACGCTGGTGATGTTGCACCTGTTCTTCCGCAAGGACATTCCGCGCAGCTATGACCTGAGGTTGCTGCGGCCACCGCGTGAGGCCATTCGCGATTTGCCGACGTTTAGAGCCGGTTGGGGCGTATTGGTGCTGCTGCTGGTGGGTTTTTTTGGGCTTGAGCCGCTGGGCGTGCCGGTTAGCCTGGTCGCCGCCGTTGGTGCGTTAATCCTGCTGCTGGTGGCGAAAAAGGGGCAGGCCATCGACACTGCTAAAGTGTTGCGGGGCGCCCCCTGGCAGATCGTGGTCTTCTCTCTCGGGATGTATCTGGTGGTCTACGGGCTGCGTAATGCAGGGCTGACCGATACCCTGGCCGGTGTGCTGGATTTTCTGGCCGAACGCGGAATTTGGGCAGCTACGCTGGGCACCGGTTTCCTGACGGCATTTTTGTCCTCGGTGATGAACAACATGCCGACGGTGTTGGTGGGGGCCTTGTCGATTGACGGCAGCAATGCCGAAGGCGTAATTAAACAGGCAATGATTTATGCCAATGTCATAGGCAGCGATCTTGGGCCGAAAATTACGCCGATCGGTAGCCTGGCCACGCTGTTGTGGCTGCACGTATTGTCGAAGAAAAGCATCGTCATAAGCTGGGGATACTATTTCCGGGTCGGGGTAGTGATGACCCTGCCGGTGCTGTTGGTTGCGCTGACCGCCCTGGCCCTGCGCCTGTCGCTTTAGCCATAACTCAGAGAGAACGCCATGAGTAACATCAAGATTTACCACAACCCGGCTTGCGGCACATCGCGCAATACGTTGGCACTGATCCGCAACAGTGGTGTGGAACCGACGGTGATTTTGTATCTGGAGACACCGCCCGACCGCGAGCAATTGATCAGGCTGATCGCCGATATGGGAATATCTGCGCGAGCCTTACTGCGTAAAAACGTCGAGCCTTATGAATCGTTGGGGCTGGCAGATGCAGGCTGGAGTGACGAACAATTGATCGACTTTATGTTGCAACAACCGATATTGATTAATCGACCTATTGTGGTGACACCCTTGGGCACCCGTCTGTGTCGACCGTCGGAAGCCGTGCTGGATATCCTGCCGGATCCGCAGCAAGGCCCTTTCACCAAGGAAGACGGCGAGCCTGTGATCGATGCGCAAGGGCGGCGAATTTCGGTGAAATGAGCATTAAAGGCCCGCGGTTGGATTGCGGGCCTGACTTTTTAGATGCTGCGTTGATTGACTCGTGCAGACAGTTCAGCCGCGCGCTCTTTTCTCTTGCTGTAACGGTCGACCAGATACCTGGCATTGCCTCGCGTCAGAAGGGTAAACCTCATCAGTTCTTCTATCACGTCAACGATTCGATCATCGTAGGCGGAAGGTTTCATGCGGCCATCTTCTTCAAACTCTTGTCACGCCTTGGCAATAGAAGAGGGGTTGGGGATAGTGAGCATTCGTATCCAGCGCCCTGAAATACGTATCTGATGCGGGCGTCGACAGCCGATGTTGCAGTTGGCAGAACTGCCCCCCAACCGACCGGGGCAGTCATTGCTCATCGGGGATTATTGTGGGGCGTCACGCTCAGCCAAGGCTTCCAGCAGGGTTGCCGATGGCGTAAAGAACAGGCTGCCGGTGACCGCGCGGCTGAAATCCAACAGGCGATCATAATTGCCGGCTGGCCGACCAACAAACATGTTCTCCAACATTTGCTCGATGGGCTGAGGGGATCGCGCGTAGCCGATGAAGTAAGTGCCGAACTCCCCCATGCCGGGTTTCCCGAACGGCATATTGTCACGCAATATTTTGACTTCATTGCCGTTTTCATCGGTCAGCGTCGTCAGGGAACTGTGGGATGACGAAGGCTTGACGTCTTCATCCAGTTCAATATTGGATTGCTTGTGGCGACCAATAATGCGTTCTTGCGTTTCAACGCTCAGTGAATTCCAGCCTTTCATGTCATGCAGGTATTTTTGTACCAGCACGTAGCTGCCGCCTGAAAACTCAGCGTCTTCCTCGCCAATCACCGTATAGTCGAAGGCTTCGTGCCCTTCGGGGTTTTCTGTACCATCGACAAAACCAATCATTGCCCGCTGATCGAAGTAGCGGAAACCGTGCACTTCCTCTATTACCGTCACGGCATCGCCAAGCTTGTTCATCAACTGTGTGGCGAGTTCGAAGCACAAATCCATCTCGTCGGCGCGAATGTGCAGCAGGATATCGCCAGGGGTCGAAACGGCAACGCGGTCGCCGGTGCCTATCTCACGAAAAGGATGAAGCAGCGCCGGACGGGGTTGGCCGAACAGCCGATCCCAGGCCGTAGAGCCAAATCCGCAGACGCAGGACAGATTGCCCGCCGGGGATCTTTTGCCGACGGAACGGATTACGCCGCTGATATCCGCACACCAGCCACGCACCGCAGCAAGCTGAGCGGGGTTGGGCGACAAGGTGGCGACCAAAAATATGGCATGACGTGTAACGGGGCTGAAGACAGCCTGAGGTTGTTGATTTTGGGTAGTCATAGCATCCAGTGCCGAGGAAAGTCAGAGCTTAAAACTAATCTATTTTAGCGGTTACGCCAACTGATTAACCCCAGTTGGCGTGTGGAAAGCCCAACGCGGAGCGTGAATAAAAACATCTCTATCAGCGAAGATGCACTGGCATAGGGTATCGTCAGGATGACACAGGCATGAACTGGGTCGTCGCAGCACGTAAATTGAAGCTGGATGGCAGCAACCGGTATCGGTTGGTTAACGCTTGAATGTAAAGTAGTCAGTAATGCCGCACAGGAAACGTGGGGGAGAGCAAGGCGACAGCGATTAACTGACGCCTTTAATTAACAAATTTATGAACGAAAGCATGGTCGTTAAAACTAGGGAATTTAGCTCCCTTTCTGCGGCTTGCCTAAAGAGAATTTAATTATTAAGTATATAAGTCTTACTAAGACAATACCGCAGCTAATTGAAACCAACAGAACGGAAATGCCTCTCGGTGCGGGATACCATGTTGAAAAGCCTACCCCAGCCCCGCTTAGCAAGGATGAAGAAAGAAATATACCCAGAATAACTGATATTATTTTTATAACTTTATCATTCATGTAATCACCTAAAAATGGCGAGTATCCTGCCCGTAGTTATTTTCTTTAACGTTACCGTCTACCAAGAACATTTGCCACCGGAACTTGACCCGCATTTATTCCCGCCTTTGCCCATACCTACGTTACCGCCACCCTTGTTGCCATCCTTGAAACAACCGCCGGTAACTGCGCCGCCAACCAATCCCATAGCGGCGCCAGGTAGCCCACCAAACGCTCCTAAAGCTGTACCTGCCACCATGCCATTGATACAGTCTTCCGACGTGTTTTTAGTATAGTAGTCACTTGAGCCGCTTTTGTTACCGCCATTGTTTTTTCCTTTATTCTTACGACTATTGTCCGCACGGTCTCCGCCATTATTACCACGGCCGCCGGCGATAGAGTCTAATAAAGAATGATCAATCGTTTTCATAACCAACTCCCTTTGAGTTTATGATTTTTTATTATGCTTCACCTTGATGGTGGATTGATTATTAACCCAAGTCATTTTGCATATCAACAACTATTTTATCCGGAGTGTATAAAATGGAATGAATTAATGATTGCATTAACATGAAGTGTTAAATGAGGTGAGTAAATATAATCGATATTAAAGTTTCTTATTATTATGGGGAGAGTTGTTTTTAAATCCGAGCGGCGACGCCGCCCGGCAGGGGATCAGGACATCAAATTGAAAGGGTCATCAATAGATTTCGCCGGCGCGGTAAACCAGCGCGCTCCGTCTTCGGTGACGTAGAAATGATCCTCAAGACGAATGCCGAACTCGCCTGGCAGGCATAGCATGGGTTCGATGCTGGCGCACATCCCCACGTCGAGCGGCTCCTGCTGCTTGCGGATCAGATACGGCGCTTCATGAATGTCCAGCCCGATACCGTGACCGGTACGGTGCGGCAGCCCCGGCAGCTGATAATCCGGCCCAAAACCATGAGAAACCAGCGCTTCGCGCGCGGCATCATCCACTTTATGGCAGGGCACGCCGGGCGCGATTACAGCAAATGCCGCAGCCTGCGCATCATGTTCAGCCTGCCAGGCAAAGCGTTGGCGCGGGTTGGCTTCGCCGTAGACATAAGTTCGGGTGATATCGGACAGGTAGCCCTTGTAGCGACAGCCGGTATCCAGCAGCACGACATCGTTATGTTGCAGCGGGTTGGGGGCTTTAACGCCATGAGGAAACGCGCTATCGGATCCGAACAGTACAATGCAGAAGTAAGAACCGGTGGTGCCCATTTTGCGATGGGCCTGATCGACAAACTCGACCAGCTCTCTGGCGGTGATCCCTGGGCGCAATATGCTTGCCGCCGCCTGTTGGACCCGCAGGGTAATGTTATTCGCGGTTTGCATCAGCGCAATTTCGGCCGCCGATTTGCGGCTGCGGCAGTACCCGGTGATCGGCAGGGCGCTGACCAACTTTATTTCACCGGCATGCTGTTGCAGGCCGAGGAACAGCGTGACCGACGCGGTTTCGCAAATGGCCACTTTGAGTTGGCGGCCCGAACCTGTCAGCCCACGCGCGGCCAGTACGGTGAAGAACAACCGGTAGGGATCTTCTTCCTCATGCCAGCTAAATATCTCCCCCTCAATCACCTGCGCGTCCTTGAACGTGCCGATCTCAAACCAGGGCGCAATATAGGCGATTTCCCCCTCGGCCGGGATCACCGCGCCCACCATACGTTCGCTGGGCGACCAGGCGGTACCGGTAAAATAGAGCAGGTTGCTGCCGGCATTGAGATAGCAGGCGTCAATGCCGTTGTCGCGCATCAGGCGCTGCGCGTGCTGAATGCGTTGCCGGTATTCCACCGCGGCGATTTCAGGCGGGTTGTCCGTGAGCGGTTGCAGCTGTTCCAGGGCCTGTTGTGGCGTACTACCGCCAATGCCTGTAGCCATGTGTTCTCCTCGCGTGATGTTAATGTCAGGGCCAATGTCCCCGCGCGTCAAACCTTCATCATAAATAAAGCGCGGCAGGAATACTTGGCTCCAATAGGGAGTAAAAATGACGATTACGGCACAGTTTCTGTTTTCTGAGCCGCTATAGCGCCAGAGGGCCCTGAGAGTGTGGTTCAAAGGGCGTCATTCGCAGACTGAAAATTATTATTTTCACCATAATTAACACTTAACTCACTGTAATTAAATATGAATGCAATAACGCATCAATGTGATGCAAAAACGCTCTTGTAAATAATGATTAGCGTTGCTAATTCTTAATGCCCATGCATTAAAATTGTTTATGATAAATTTCGGGGACTTTTTAAGATGGCGAATTAATAATTATTAACCAAGATGATTTCAACGCGAACAATATTCTATGACCTGAATTCCATTCGGGAGGGATTAATGCCTGAGCGCGTTACCTTCGTTTTATTGTTGCGCATAAATAAATAGTTAAGTTATTTATTTCATTGAGTGTGCCCGATCAAATAAATGAGTGGGTATGTTCGATTGATATATTCATTCGTTCTTTTAGCGAATATCTATTGAGAGCACCTTATGGAAACAGAGGCCGTTGAGTCCAAGTTCAGTTTTGGTTCTTATACCCGATTATTGTCTGATCCCGGACATGCGACGCTTTCATTGTTTGGCCTGCTGGTCAGGTTCCCGGTGGCGATGCGGTCCATCAGTTGCATAATGTTGATTTCCGCCACTATGGACTCGTTATGGATTGCCGGAACCGTGGCGGGAACATTAATGATTACGCAGGCGATAGCCAGCCCGGTTTTAGGCCGATTTGCCGATAAATTCAGCCAGCGAAAGGTGCTTATTATTACCTGCTGCTGCCACGTCATTGCGATCCTTTCGTTAATTGGCTTGGTGCTGCTGAATATGCACTTATGGGCAATTATGGCGGCGGCCATTGCTACCGGTTGTTCGTCGGTGCCGGTGGATGGATTTATTCGTACTCGCTGGGCCTCCATGGTGACCGATGAAGCGCTACGAACCGCGTACGCGTTAGAAACCGTGCTTGATGAGATCATTTTCTTATTGGGGCCGTTAATCGCCATTGTTTTGGCCACGGCATGGCACCCCGCAGCGGGGCTGGCGTTATGCGCCGCGCTCACCTTCAGTGGTTCTCTGGCCCTGGTGTTACATCGGCGTTCTGAGCCGGTTATTGTGCACAAGAGCGCAGAAAGCGACCGTCGGGCAATCAGCATGGTCTGGGTACGGGCGTTAATGATCTCCTATGCGGCGGTAGGCCTGTTTCTTGGCTCAATCGACGTCATGATGATCGCCTACGCCAAAGAAGTAGGCAATCCAACCCTCGCCGGTGTGCTGTTATCCATTTGCGCCGCGGGCAGCCTGGTGGGTGGCACCTGCTACGGCGCCATGAACTGGTCCTTATCGCAACCCCGCCTGCTGCTGATCACCTCCGCCACCCTGTGTGCCGGCACGCTTCCGCTGATTTTCACCAGCGTTCCCGTTGTCATGGGCATTTCCGCTTTCGTCGCCGGGCTGTCGGTGGCGCCGTTATTGATCACCTGCAGCAACCTGCTGGAGTCCTTGACGCCGAAAGGGTGTTTATCCGAAGGCTTCTCCTGGTTGTCCAGCGCCGGCTGGCTGGGCTTTTCACTGGGCGTCTCGGTGGGTGGACAGCTTTCTGATCAAAGCGGAGCGGGTCAGGTGGCCTGGGTAGCCATGGCCGCCGGAACACTCGCTTTATTATCCAGCCTGTTTAGCCAGAAATTACTCAGCAATAAATAAAAACTACGCCCCAAAATATCGGGGCCTCACATTATTATTTTCGAAACAGGAAAACGGCAATCGTGAAACAGTTAACGACGGGGGTTCCCGTTCCGCGCATGACCTTTAAAGAGTTCGTCGCCTTTGGTGTTGAAGCTATTTTCCGAGCCGACGTTCCGGTCATTATTACCGATTTACCCATTGATACCAGCATAGGGGCGAGTGACCTGATCTCACAACGCTTGGGCGATGATAATGTCACCTTGTTCCGAGAGGCCAGTAATAAAGAAAATACCGAACGCTGGCAAACCATGAAAATTCAGCTGCGTGGTTTTTTGGAAAATAAAGAGTACCAAAGCGACAACAATACCTGGTATCGCGTGGTGTCCAATATTATGCACCGCCCCGAGGACGTCAATAATATCCTTGGCTTTGATGCTTTTTCCCTGCTGGCCTCCCGTCGTGGGTTGAACGCCGCCAATTTATGGGTCAGCTACCACGGGGTATTTACCCAAAGCCATTTCGATGAGCTGGAAAACTTTAATATTTCTTTGCAGGGCAGAAAACGGTTCATTCTTTTTCCTCCGGGCCGCGGAGATTACTATCCGCGATCTATCCTGCAGGGGTTCGGCGATAAATCGCAGGCCTTTGATTTTGACAATATCGACCCGCAGCGTTTTCCCCGCTTGGCGGCAAAAATCCCGCAGCGCCGCGACTTTATTTTAGAACCCGGTGAAATGCTGTATTTGCCGCTGGGGTGGTGGCACCAGGCCGAATCTTTAGACGATCTGAATATCAACGTTAATTTTTGGCTGTGGGATCTGAAAATCCTGCGTCGCCCTTATGTTTTCTACTCCGCGCTCTACACGGCGGCTTACCGCAAGTTTAAAGGCATCTACAACTATCAACCAGAACCCACCAAGAGGAAGGCACTTGATGAGCAGCCGTAAGCAGATCATTCCCACTAACAAATTCCGCAACAACGATAAGGCCATTGGCATAGGCAATCCTTTCTGGGATATGTCAGAGCAAAACGGCCTTGCGGGTATCGTTGCCGGGCTCGATAACGACCTGTTGTCCACCCAAAGTGGCCATCAGTTTGTCAATTTCAGCTGCTGCTCGTACCTGAACCTGGACTCCCACAGCAAGGTGGTCGAAGGTGCTATCGACGCGGTGCGCCGCTACGGCGTGTTGGATCACTGCATCGCCCGCAGTCGGGTCCAGCTCCCTGCCATGAAGGAGTTGGAAGCGTCGCTGGGTGAGCTGTTCCAGGCTGATGTACTCAGCGGCGTGTCAGCGAGCAGCGTCAGCGGCGGCTTGCTTCCTCTTATAGCTTCGGGCCATTTAGGCAACGGTGTACGGCCTTTGATGATTTTCGATAAGCACGCCCACGTGTCGCTGGCGGCTGCCAAACCCGCCTGTGCCGATGAAACCGAAGTCGTCACCTGCAATTATCATGATTTGAATTTCATTGAAGACTGCTGCAAGCAATATCAACGGGTCTGTTACGTGGTCGACGGCAGCGATAGCCTGGGGGGCTATGCTCCGGTCAAAGCCCTGGCTGAACTGCAGGACAAATACGGCCTGATGGTGTTTTACGACGATTCGCATTCGATCTCCGCTTATGGCGAACGCGGTGTTGGCTATGTTCGTTCTCATAGTCCGGCGTTGGATGAAAACACCATTATGGTGGTCACGCTCAACAAAGCTTTCGGCACCAGCGGGGCGGCGATATTGCTCAACGGTTATTCGCAGCAGATGCTGCGCCTGGTCGAACGCTTTGGCGGCGGGCTCAACTACTCGCAAAACCTGAATACGGCGGCCATCGGCGCCAGCCTGGCGTCGGCGGAAATTCACCGCACGGATGAATTGCCCCGGTTACAAAAGAAACTGTACGACAACATCGCGCTGTTCGATTCCCTGATCCCGACGGAGCAAAGCGGCAATACCTATCCGATCCGCCTGGTGCCGATGAGCGATGACCGGGTGATCGAGGCGGGGCGCCAGGTGATCGAGGCTGGCTTCTATGTCTCGCCGGTGTTTTTCCCTATCGTCGCCAAAGGCACCGCCGGCCTGCGAGTCATGATGCGAGCCGGACAAACGCAAGAGCAGATCCGCGGCCTGTGCCAGGTGATCTCTGCTGTCAGGGGGCCGCAATGACGGATATCGCCCGGGCTGTTCCCCGCAGCATTCTGTACACGCCGGCCTTGTCACTAAACCGTGTGGTCAAGGCTCTGTCTTATGACGCCGATGTGCATTTGATGGATCTGGAGGACTCTGTTCCTGGCCCGGCCAAGGCGGAGGCCAGGACCATTTGCCGCACGGCTCTCGATAATGCACCGCCGTCCGCAAATATTGCTGTTCGGATCAACGCGTTGGGCACTCTTGATGCGGTGCATGATCTGGTGATGTTGTGCTCCGGCCAAACCACGCCTGGCTTTATCGTAATGTCGATGGTTCGAACCCCTGCCGAGGTGGTTTTCCTGCGTGAAACCTTCGCCTCAGCCGGAAGGTTCCCAGAAATTTACCTGACGATAGAGACCGTCGAGGCCATTACCGATCTGGATAATGTCGCGGCGGTGGCGGATGGGCTGATTTTCGGCTCTGCAGATTTGGCGGCCACGTTGGGGGTGCCAATCACCTGGTCCGGGATGCTGGCCGCTCGTCAGGCGATGGTGTTGGCGAGTGCCAGACACGGTATTGGCTGTATCGATACCGCCAACTATCGGCTTTCCGAACCCGACGTGTTGGCCAATGAAATTCAGTGCGTCAAAGATCTGGGTTTCCATGGCAAAGCCACCGTTCATCCTAGCGAGCTCGAACTGATCAACTCGACGTTACGGCCCTGCGAGAGCGCACTCTTGGCGGCAAGCCGCATTACCGATGCTGTGAAAGCGGCGCAGGGGGGAATTGCCTTGTTGGACGGGCACATGGTGGGGCCGCCTTTTGCCCGCATGGCACGTAATACCTTGCAATCCGGCAAGGCCTGGGCCGACCGTTTCGGCAGGAGCAACTCATGACGCTCTCCGTTGCTGTCATCGGAACCGGCGCTATTGGCATGGATCTGGTCAATAAAATTCATCGTTCTCCGCTGCTCAATTGTGGGCTGCTCGCGGGGCGCAACAAGGACTCCGCCGGTTTTGAGCTTGCGGCCCAATTGGGGTGTCCGACCAGCGCCGGTGGCATTGACGCTGTTTTGGCATCGCCCAAACCTTTCGACGTGGTGTTTGACGCCACCAACGCGATGTCGCATGCCAAACATTGGGAGCTGTTGCGACCGTTGGGCTCCTTAATGATCGACTTAACCCCCAGCCACCTGGGAAAAATGATTGTACCCACGGTAACGGGAACCGAGGCGCTGGCCGAGCGCAATGTCAGCCTGATCAGCTGCGGTGGACAGGCGTCGATACCCATTTTGCATGCCCTGAGCCGACATTTTCGTATCAACGATATCGAGGTGGTGGCGACCGTCGCCAGCAATATTCTGGGGCGGGCCACCCGGATCAACATCGACGAATATGTGGACACCACGCAGCGGGCGCTCAGCGCTTTTACCGGCGTAGCCAACACCAAGGCGATCCTCAACATCAGCCCGGCTGCGCCACCCGCCATGTTCAGGGTCACCATTTTCGCCGGTATTCCCGGGGTCACGAAGGAACAGATTACTCCGGTGCTTGCTGAGGCCGTTGAGGCGGTGCGGGGATTCTCGGCGGGCTATTCGCTTACCGCTCTTAACGTCAGCGAAGGACGCGTTTCGATCTCGCTGGAGGTGGTTGCCAGCAGCAAGGTGATGCCTGAATACGCCGGGAATCTGGATCTGATTAATTCTGCCGCCATCCTGGTTGCCGAACAGTATGCGAGCTATCGAAATAAAACGGAGGGGGCTAATGGCCATGCTGATTAACGACTCAACCCTGCGTGATGGTCAACACGCCGTGAAGCATCAGCTCACGGTGGCTCAGTTACGAGACTACGCGACTGCGGTAGATAAAACGGGGGTGGCGATTGTCGAGGTTGGCCATGGCAACGGGCTTGGCGCCTCCTCGTATCAGGTCGGGCGCGCCGCGTTGAGCGATGAAACCATGTTGAACACCGTGCGCGAGTGTTTGCAAAACAGCAAGATGGGCGTGTTTATGCTGCCCGGTTGGGGAACCATCGTCGATCTGTCGAAGGCGTTATCCTGCGGTGCGGATGTGGTGCGCATCGGTACCCATTGCACTGAGGCAACCCTGGCCGAACGTCATCTGGGATGGCTGCGAGATCACGGGGCAGAAGCGCATGCGGTACTGATGATGAGCCATATGGCCACTCCCCAACAGTTAGCCGATCAGGCTCAACTGCTGGTGGAGTACGGTGCGCAGGCCGTCGGCATCATGGATTCTGCCGGTAACCTGTTGCCGCAGGATGTGACCGAACGCATCACCGCGATGCGGCGGCAGGTGGATGTGCCGCTTATTTTCCACGCCCACAATAATTTGGGCATGGCGGTGGCCAACTCGGTTGCCGCCGCTCAGGCCGGCGCTAGCGTGATTGATGGCTGTGCCCGCGGATTCGGGGCTGGGGCAGGGAACACCCAACTTGAAGTTCTGGTACCGGTATTGGAACGTTTGGGGTTCAACACCGGCATTGACCTTTATCATTTTCTCGACGCCGCCGAGCTTGCCGCCCGGGAACTGATGGTCACCCCACCGATGATCGACTCCGTGGGCATAGTCAGTGGCCTGGCCGGCGTTTTTTCCGGCTTCAAAAATCCGGTGTTAAGCCATTCGGCCTCTGCGGGGGTCGATCCGCGTGACGTCTTCTTCGAATTGGGAAAACGCCAGGCCGTGGCCGGGCAAGAAGACCTTATCGTAGAAGTGGCCGCGCAGTTGAAGAGGATCGCCCTGTGACGATGCAAATCATCAATGCAGTTGAAATGTCCGGAGAGATCCGACTGCGGCAGGTCATGGCGATGCTGAGTGAGGCGTTCGGGGATTTACGTCGCGGTGACGAACAATCACCGACGCGGACCTTACTCCAGCATGGTCCTTCAGAGACGTTGATCAGCCCGGCGGCCTGGAACAGACGCGGTGTCGCCAGCGTCAAAATCACTACGCTCACGCCCGGCAATGCTGAGAGAGGGTTGCCATTGATCCATGGGGTGGTGCTGCTCACCGACATCGATACGGGCCAGATGCTGGCCTTGTTCGATGGCGCTAGTCTGACCGCGTTGCGAACCGGAGCGGTGGCCGGACTGGCGACCCAGCTGTGTGCTCCGGAGCAGGCTGGCGATCTTGCTATCCTCGGGGCAGGGGTTCAGGCACGGGCCACGCTGCTGGCGATGCTGGCGGTGCGACAGATCCGCAGGGTGCGCATTTTTTCCCGTTCGGCGCTCAGAACGCAAGAGTTTGCGCACTGGGCTCGTACGCTGACCACCGCGCCGGTCAGCGTTTGCAGTAGCGCATTCGAGGCCGTGCAGGGGGCGGATCTTATCTGCACCACCACCTCAACCCGTGCCCGTGAACCTTTGGTGTATGCCGATTGGGTAGCGCCAGGGGCCCACCTGAACATTATCGGCGGCACCCACGAGGACGCCATTGAGGTCGACCCCGCGTTATTGAAAACCGCCTTTGTCGTGGTGGAAACCGGCGCAGCTGCCAGGGAGGATGCGGGGGAGGTTCGAAGCGCTATGGCGCAGGGATACATTCAGCCTGAAGGACTGAATGAGCTGGGCGCTGTCGTTTTGGGTGAGTCCGCTGCACCGGCGGGGCAGACCACGGTATTTCGCAGCGTGGGGCTGGCCATTGAAGACACCGCTGCCGCGGTGGCGCTATACCCATTCAGGGAGAAAACCCCATGTTAAGAAAAGTCGGCGAAAATGAGTACCAGGAAGAGCACGGCGGGGACTATGAAGACTTCGAAACCGGCATGACGATCAAACACTGGCCGGGGCGCACGCTTTCCGAAGCCGACAACACCTGGCTCACCCTGTTGACGATGAATCAGCACCCTTTGCATTTCGACAAGGCCTATGGCGCCCAAGCGGAATATGGCCGCGTTTTGGTCAACAGCAGCATCACGTTGGCGTTGGTCAGCGGGATGACCGTGCAGGCATTGTCTGCCAGGGCGGTGGCCAATCTGGGCTGGGAAACGGTGCGCCTGAAAGAGCCGCTTTTTGTCGGTGATACGCTTTACGCCATCAGTAAGATCCTGGCTAAACGGCCGTCAAAATCCCAACCGAACAACGGCATCATTACGGTGGAAACGCGGGGCATCAAATCCACGGGCGAAACGGTGATCACCTTCGAACGATCCTTTATGGTTCGGCGACGAGATTACAGAGAGCCTTGATTTTCAGCGGTTCGGGGATCGGCAGAGCAATGTAGATGCTCAGGAGTTGCTGATCCCATCCCCGCGGATAATCACTGCGGGGATTTCAATCCAGGCAGAAATAAGGAGGGAATCAACCTGACATGACCAACCCTGAAATCTGCGAGGCAACTCTCGTTTATAGTCCTTCGGGTTGGGGCGATATGGACTATTGTTTTCTGTTTGCAGCACGCTACACACCGCTTCCGGTCGTGGGCGCAGCGGAGATAACAGATGAACAAACGGGAATTAGAAAGCGCGATTGTCACCGATTTTTCCAAACGCATGAGCTATGGCGACTATCTGTGCCTGGATCAACTGCTGGACTGCCAGCACCCGCTGTCCAACCCGCAACACCATGATGAAATGCTGTTTGTGGTGCAGCACCAGACGTCGGAGCTGTGGATGAAGTTGATGCTGCATGAACTGCAGGCGGCGCGGATGCTGGTGCAACAAGATAAGCTCAGCCACTGCTTCAAGATCCTGGCGCGGGTCAAACAGATCCAGCGGCTGCTGTTCGAGCAATGGGCGGTGCTGGAAACCCTGACGCCGTCGGAATACGTCGAGTTTCGCGACGTGCTGGGCAGTTCGTCGGGCTTCCAGTCCCATCAATATCGCTCGATTGAGTTTTTGCTCGGCAACAAGAATGCGGCCATGCTGGCGGTGTTCAGCAACGATGCGGAAAAACACGCGGCGCTGAAGGCCATTCTTGAAGCGCCGAGCCTGTACGATGAATACCTGCTTTACCTGTCCCGTCACGGTCTGCCGATCCCGCAGGAGTGTATCGAACGTGACTGGACGCAACCTTACCAACGTAATCCAAACCTGCTGCCGGCCTTTAAAGAGATCTATGACCATCCACAAAAGTATTGGGAAGCCTATGAAATGGCCGAAAAGCTGGTGGATATAGAGGAAAGTTTCCACCTGTGGCGTTTCCGGCATATGAAAACGGTAGAGCGGATTATCGGCTTTAAAACGGGCACCGGCGGTTCGAGCGGCGTCAGCTTCCTGAAAAAGGCGCTGGAGCTGACTTTCTTCCCTGAACTGTTGGATGTGCGCACCGAAATCGGCGCCTAGCTTAGGGCCTTAATCGTAGCAGGAGGGGCGCTTCTCATTCACTCTTCCCCCAGTTCAGTTGGGTAAGGGTATCGCACAGCCAGGTCAGCGCCGGATCGCGCCGGGCCTGGCGACCGGCAACCAGATCGACAGAAAACGTACTCACCGCCAGTTCTGACGGTAGCGGCAGAAAGCGTACCTTCGCCGGATCGGCAAACTGGCTGGCGACGCTGTGTGCCAGGGTTGCGATCAGATCGCTGCCGGCGACTACCGCAGGCAGCGCCACGATATGCGAAAATGTTGCGGCCACGCGTCGCTCCAGCCCCAGTTCCGTCAGTCGACGATCGATAATCCCGCGGGCGGAGCCGTCGTCCGAGGGCGCGTAAAGGGCATGGGGCAGGCCGACGTATTGCGCCAAGCCCCAACTTTCGGCAGCTAACCGCGGATGATGTCGGCTGGCGATACAGGTAAAGCTTTCGGTAAACAACGGCTGCACCAGCATGCCCTTCACCGCCTCGATATGCCCGCCCAACGCCACATCTATCTCGCCACTCTCAAGCTGTTGCACCACATTGCGGCGATCGAGCCGGGAAACCCGGATATCGATGCCTGGAGCATCCTGCCGCAGTCGGCTGATAATGGTAGGCAGCAGCGTGATATCGGCGTAGTCGCCTGCAGCTAGCCTGAAGCGGCGCTGGCTGGCCGTCGCGGGATCGAAGCGCGTCGGCGGCGTCAGCGTCTGGTGGATTTGTTCCAGTACCGGGTGGATTTGCAGCATCAGTTGGTGAGCACGCGCGGTTGGCAACATGCCGCCGCCGCTGCGGGTAAACAGCGGATCGTCAAACAACAGCCGCAAGCGCGACAGCGCATTGCTGACCGACGGTTGGGCACGGTTCAGACGTCCGCCGGCAGCGGTGACGTTACGCGTTTGGTATAACGCCTCAAACACCACCAGAAGATTGAGATCGACGCTGGATAAATTCATTTTATGAATACTCTATATACAGATAATCCATTTCCAGAATCATAGCGCGTTGTTTAGGCTGAGAGCACGCGGATTCAATAACAACCTGAGGTGCGATGATGGAAAGGGTATTGGTGACCGGCATTGAGCCGTTTGACGGGGATAAGGTTAACCCTTCTTGGCAGGTAGCGCAGGCGCTGGCGGGAGAGCGGATCGCCGGCGCAGAAGTGGTGGTGCGTCAATTGGCCTGCGTGCTGGGGGTGTCCAACCAGCAGCTGATTGCCGCCATCGAAGAGCTGCGGCCCAAAGCCGTGATCTGCCTGGGGCTGGCCGGCGGGCGCGGCGAAATTTCCGTTGAACGGGTTGCCATCAATCTGATTGACGCCCGCATTCCCGATAACGCCGGAAAACAACCGATAGACATCCCGGTGGTGGAAGGGGGGCCGGTGGGCTATTTTTCCACGCTGCCGGTGAAGGCGATCGTGCATCATTTACATCAGGCAGGCATTCCGGCGGCGGTGTCGCACACGGCAGGCACTTATAATTGCAACCAGCTTTTCTACGGGCTGAGCCATCATATCGCCAGCCAAAATTTGGCGATCAAAGGTGGCTTTATCCACATCCCTTACAGTCATGAGCTGGCGGTGAATCATCCGGGAAAACCCAGCCTGGCGTTAGCCGCAATGATTGAGGCGGTACGCAGTGTTGTGCATACCACTCTGACGGTCGATGAGGATTTATCTCTCAGTGGCGGTGCGTTGCATTGAGGGCATAGCAGGGCGCGGCAGTACATCACCGCGCCCAGTGGGGATTACTCGTCGGCGACGCGGATCACCAATTTGCCGAAGTTCTTGCCCTGCAACAGGCCAATGAATGCCTGCGGTGCATTTTCCAGTCCGTCGACCAGGTCTTCACGGAATTTGATTTTCCCCTGATCGACCCATTCGCTCATGTGCTGCAGGAATTCATCAAAACCTTCCGCGAAGTCATCGAAAATGATGAAGCCTTGCATGCGGATGCGCTTGCGTAAGATCAAGCCCTGCAGCATCGGCAAGCGGTCCGGCCCGGCGGGCAGGTCGGTGGCGTTATAGTGGGCGATAATCCCGCAGACCGGAATACGTGCCTGGGTATTCAGCAGTGGGATCACCGCATCAAACACCGCACCGCCGACGTTTTCATAATAAATATCGATGCCTTGCGGGCAGGCGGCGGCCAGTTGCTCAGCGAAGTCTGGGGCTCGGTGATCGACACAGGCATCGAAGCCCAGCTCTTCCACCACATAGCGGCATTTCTCTTTACCGCCCGCCACGCCGACTACCCGACAGCCTTTCAGTTTGGCAACCTGTCCGACGACCGAACCGACGGCGCCGCTGGCGGCGGCGACCACCAGGGTTTCACCGGGTTTCGGCTGGCCGATCTCCAGCAGGCCCATATAAGCGGTGAAGCCCGGCATGCCCAGGACGCCAAGCAGACGAGAAGGATGCGCCTGATGAGGGCCGAGGTTACGTAAGCCGCTTCCGTCAGACAGGGCATAATCCTGCCAGCCGTCGTAGCCTAATACCCAGTCGCCGGGTTTGAAATCGGGGTGCTGTGATGTGACGACCCGTGAGACCGTGCCACCCACCATGGTTTCGCCAATCTGCACCGGCGGAGCATAAGAGGGCGCGTCGCTCATTCGGCCACGCATGTAAGGATCGAGCGACAGGTAGACGGTGCGCAATAACACCTGGCCGGCGGCGGGCTGCGGCGTAGCGACGGTTTCCAAACGGAAGTTGTCTGCGACAGGTTCGCCGTGCGGGCGAGAAGCCAACAGAAAACGGCGGTTTTGTTGTGTAGACTGAGACATCAGGCATTCCTTATGCGGACAGAGAGCCTAAGTCTAGTCAATCATCGAAAAGAGCGAATGGCCTAATGTGCTCAGCGTTACAGTGGGATTATCAGCACGTCGATACGGCTAGTGTTGATAAAGCGCGCGGCAGAGCAGGAGATTTTGTTCATCATGCCGTCGCTGTGATTACCGCAAACCACCAGATCAAAAGGTTGCCGTTGGCTGGCATAGTTCAGGCTGTCGGCCAGTTCACCGTGGACAATCAGCGTGTCGGCAATCGGGTAATCCGCCCGCAGGCGAAGTTCTTCCAGAAACAGCAGCGTTTCTTCTTCCATCAGCGCACGTAGATCGCCCAGCATCGGTCCGGCGAAGTTATTGTATATTTCCGGATTGGCAATGGTGCTAAGCAGGGTAATTTTGCCGTTGTAAGGACGCACGATGGAGACGGCTTTTTCAACCAGGCGGTGGCTGTCTGCCGCCACGGCGACGGTAACCAAAACGTTTTGATATCCCATCTTCCACTCCTGTTTCCTGTTGATAGGGTAAAAGGGTAGAGCCTGGTGAAGCGAATAAATGTGGTTTGTATCACGCGCGCCAATAAATCCGAGGAAGTTGCCGTTATTTAGCAATAAAAGATAAAGTACATGCGCGCGTAATTAATGCAAATTATAGCACCTGCGCCCACAGCGTTTTTGGCACCTTACCCAAATCGAACAATTTCCCCGCCACCAGTTCGGCGCGGCGGTGATCCGCTGCACGGTACATATTGCTGATTTCAATGTCATTATCGATGGAGTAGTTAAGCTTGTCATACACTTTCTCCACGCTGTCCAAGCTGGTGCATTTGCGGAATGTCATCAGATAATCAAGGGTATCGGTCATGATTAAAATATAGCCTGTTAAGAGTTGTAGCCGAACGAAGAAACATCACCCTGTCATCGTGACAGCAGCAAAGGTGTGATGTGCGACCTGAAAAATTAATTTCAAATAAATAAATTGCGATACGGTAATAATTGGCTGCGCGTGAGTGCCGCTGCAGTGAGAATAATAATATGCCGTTGCGCCGGCGGCAATGCCATCCTGCCGTTCAACATGCAAAATAGGGAAAGCCTCATGCTAAAGGAGGGGAAACTCCTCGCCAGTTGATGGCGCTGAACAGATGTCGCCTTCCCGTTAGTGCCCAGGCGTAGTCAGTTATGTCTGACGTTGGATATTTTTTCCACGGTTAATGCGTATGTTCAGCCGCTAGCTCCTTTGCCTGCCAACCCCGTAAGTGAGCCAAGGCTTCGTCAGGCTGGAATTTGCAATCTGTATGAGATAAATGAAACCCTTATGGAGAATAAAACGAAACCGCGTTTTACTTTATTTGCACAACGGGTAGGGGGGATGGGTATTATTGAACAATAAACATCAGCGGAGATCTCATTTTTTCAATCGAATAGAAAATTTATTAAAGTTTTAATTAATACTGCCGATAAATCGTTTTGGCATGACTCACGCCAAAAAACCATGCGAAACCTCCCGCTTTCATTCTATTTACCATGAAACATATGGTTACCTCTGTTTTCTTGTTCACAACCTAAGCGAATCATTGTTAACCGAATGGAAGCATTCGTTGAAAAATAAAACAGGAATTTCTCGCAAGCTTAAGTCAAATCCGAAACCTAATAACCTTATAGTTTACATGCGTTATATTTCAATGCGGATAGTTTATTGTTTATTAAACGGTTATTTATACTGTCTTTATCGGCTACGAGCAGATTTTTGTTCTGTTATTTTAGTTTGGTGATGCTTTTGTTCGAATTGATCTAAAAAAGATATTTTTTTGGCTTATATACATTGTTTTTAAGACGTTTTTTTACTTATGTTTATTTTGTGAGCGAAAATGCGGTTAAAAATCATACTGGTAACGGGCTATTTGGCTTAATTATTTTTTATTTTTGTGATCTAGATCACATTGTATTTAAAATTGCCTCTCACTTACATTGTGTGTGCTAATGGTTCAGGGGTAGAGTTGCGCTGCATTAGGAATAATCTTATTAATTTTGTAAAAATAGTTTCACGGTGATTAAACACTGCTGAAGCAAAATGCTGTACATCCATACACGTTGGTTTACGCACGTATCAAATACTGAATGATGGTCCGAATTTAGTGATGTTGAAAAATTTATAACGGTCGTTATTCAGGGTTTCATTTGCCAACTTAGGGAACAAACCCAGGTCACGGGCGATAAAAATTATCACCCAGCGTATGTTTTTAAACATAGTCTGTCGGGATGGGGAATATGGGTACGTCTGAATTACTTAAGCATATTTATGACATCAATTTGTCGTATTTACTTTTAGCACAGCGTCTGATTAATGATGAAAAAGCATCGGCAATGTTCCGTCTGGGTATCGACGAAACCATGGCCGATGCGCTTGTTCAACTTACGTTACCGCAAATGGTCAAATTGGCTGAAACCAACCAGCTGGTTTGTCACTTCCGCTTTAACGATCACCAAACCATCGAGCGTCTGACGAAAGAGTCTCGCGTGGACGATCTGCAGCAAATCCATACCGGTATTTTGCTCTCAAGCCATTTACTGCAAGAACTGTCGGCGAAAGACGGCAGTGCGACGAAGAAAAGAGCTTGATGATGGCAGAGAAAAGTATTGTTCAGGAAGCCAAGGATATTCAGCTGGCCATGGAGCTGATTACATTGGGTGCGCGTTTGCAGATGTTGGAAAGCGAAACGCAGCTCAGCCGTGGGCGTTTGATCAAGCTCTATAAGGAGTTACGCGGCAGTCCACCGCCGAAAGGGATGTTGCCGTTCTCGACGGACTGGTTTATGACCTGGGAACAGAACATCCATTCATCGATGTTCTACAACGCCTACAGTTTCCTGATGAAAAGCGGGCACTGCACGGGCGTTGAAGCAGTGATTAAAGCCTATCGTCTGTATCTGGAACAGTGTCCGCACCAGCCGGGTGAGCCGCCGTTGCTGGCGCTGACGCGAGCCTGGACGCTGGTGCGCTTCGTCGATAGCGGCATGCTGCAGCTTTCTGCCTGCAACTGCTGCGGTGGCACTTTTATCACCCACGCGCACCAACCGTTGAACAATTTTGTTTGCAGTTTATGCCAACCCCCATCCCGCGCAGTAAAAAGACGTAAACTTTCGCCGCAACTGGCCGATATTATTCCTCAACTGCTGGACGAGCAGGTTAAACGCGCAATTTGAGCCGGCGGCAGCGCCGGTTTATCCAGATTTAAACCGATTGGTGAAATGCAGGGTTCGGCGTGCCGAACCCAAAGGCGCAGCTCAGCCTGTTGTGCCCGTGCGGCTCATATGCGCGCTTAGCCCACCTTCCATCCACATTGTTAATTTAAGGAATGCGTGTGTTAGTTATTTTGGGTTATCTCGTGGTATTGGGTGCGGTCTTTGGGGGCTACCTGATTGTGGGGGGCCATCTGGGCGCGCTTTATCAGCCGGCAGAATTTCTGATTATCGGCGGCGCGGGTATCGGCGCTTTTATCGTGGGCAACAACGGTAAGGCGATAAAATCCACCCTGCGCGCCATTCCCAAGCTGATGCGTCGTTCGAAATACAGCAAAGATCTCTACATGGATCTGATGGCGCTGCTGTTCCGGCTGCTGGCCAAATCCCGTCAACAAGGCATGCTTTCCCTCGAGTTCGATATTGATAATCCGCAGGAAAGTGAAATTTTCTCTAATTATCCCCGCATTCTTGCCGATAACACCCTGGTGGAGTTTATTACCGATTACTTACGGCTGATGGTGAGCGGCAACATGAATGCCTTTGAGATCGAAGCCTTGATGGACGAAGAGATCGAAACCTTTGAACAGGAAAGCGAGGTGCCGGCAGGCAGCCTGGCGATGGTCGGTGACTCGTTGCCGGCCTTCGGCATTGTTGCGGCGGTGATGGGGGTGGTGCATGCGCTGGCCTCGGCCGACCGCCCGGCAGCCGAACTGGGGGCGTTGATCGCCAACGCGATGGTCGGCACCTTCCTGGGCATTTTGCTGGCTTACGGCTTTATCTCACCGCTGGCGACCCTGTTGCGACAAAAGAGTGCCGAAAACGTCAAAATGATGCAGTGCATCAAGGTCACTTTGTTGTCCAGTTTGAATGGCTACGCGCCGCAGATTGCGGTCGAATTCGGCCGTAAAACGCTGTACACCACCGAACGTCCCTCCTTTGTTGAGCTGGAAGAACATGTGCGTCGCGTGAAGGCGCCGGCACAGCAGGCGACGGAAGAAGAACAGGCATGAAACAGAATCACCCGGTTGTTTTGGTCAGAAAACGCAAGTCGCATCACGCCAGCCATCATGGGGGTTCCTGGAAGATTGCCTACGCCGATTTTATGACGGCAATGATGGCTTTCTTCCTGGTGATGTGGCTGCTGGCAATCGCCAGCCCGCAGGAACTGACGCAAATCGCCGAATACTTCCGCACGCCGCTGAAGGTGGCGCTGACTTCCGGCGACAAGAGCAGCTCTGAAAGCAGCCCGATCCCCGGCGGCGGCGACGATCCTACCCAGCAAGACGGGTTGGTGAAAAAGCAGATTGATACGCTCGAGAAGCGTGACGAAGAGCTGCGGCTGAACAAGCTGCGGGAAAAACTGGACGAACTGATTGAGTCCGATCCGCGCCTGAAAGCGCTGCGGCCGCATCTGTTGATCAACATGATGGATGAAGGCTTGCGCATTCAGATCATCGACAGTCAAAACCGTCCGATGTTCAAAACCGGCAGCGCGCAGGTAGAAAGCTACATGCGCGACATCCTGCGGGCGATTGCGCCGATCCTCAATGACCTGCCGAACAAAATCAGCCTGTCCGGCCACACCGACGATATTCCCTACGCCACCGGCGAGCGCGGTTACAGCAACTGGGAGCTTTCGGCCGATCGCGCCAACGCGTCGCGGCGCGAGCTGATCGCCGGCGGGCTGTCGGAAGGGAAGGTCCTGCGGGTGGTCGGCATGGCCGCCACCATGAGCCTGAAACAACACGGCGCCGACGATGCCATCAACCGTCGCATTACCGTTCTGGTGCTCAACAAACAAACCCAGCAGGGCATTGAACATGAAAATGGCGAAAGCAACGCGATGGAGATTGCCCAGCCGGTCGATTTAAAACCGTTGGCCCCGTCGGCGACGGCTCCGGCCACCCTCATTGCACCGGAGCAGCCGGCGGCTGTCCCTGCACCGACTAACAGCGACTCACAGCAGAGGTGACCCCGTGAGCATGGATATTAGTGCGTTTTATCAGACCTTTTTTGATGAAGCAGACGAGTTGCTGGCCGACATGGAGCAACACCTGCTGGAGCTGGATCCGCTGGCTCCGGACATTGAGCCGCTGAACGCCATTTTTCGCGCAGCGCACTCGATCAAGGGCGGTGCGGCGACCTTTGGCTTTTCGGTGCTGCAGGAAACCACCCACCTGCTGGAGAACCTGTTGGACGGTGCGCGGCGTCAGGAAATGAGCCTGAGCACCGAGATTATAAACCTGTTTCTGGAAACCAAAGACATTATGCAGGAGCAACTGGACGCTTATAAAACTTCGCAAAAGCCTGACGTCGACAGCTTTGAATACATCTGTCAGGCGTTGCGGCAGCTTGCGTTGGACGCACAGCAGCAAGATGCCCCCGCAGCACCTGCCGTCGCGCAACACGCCGTCGCAGCACCGGCGGCCATTGAAGGCGGCATGCGGGTTTGTCTGTGTGGTCTGAAGCCGAACGAAGTCCCGTTGATGCTGGAAGAGTTGGGCAACCTGGGTGAGGTGAAAAACCCGCATCAGACCGAAAACAGCCTGGAAGTGACGCTGCTGACCTCCGCCAGCGAAGATGACATCAGCGCGGTGCTGTGTTTTGTACTGGAGCCGGAGCAAATCAGTTTTACCACGCCGCCTCAGGCTGAGCTGCCGCCGGTAGCGATCGAGCCGGTCGCTGCCGTTGCCGTTGCGCCCGTGGCCGCCAAACCGGCGCCGACGGTGGCGGAAACGCCCAAACCGCGCGCCAAGGCCAGCGAATCCACCAGCATCCGCGTAGCGGTAGAAAAAGTGGACCAATTGATCAATCTGGTGGGGGAGTTGGTGATCACCCAGTCGATGCTGGCGCAGCGCTCCGGCAGTCTGGATCCGGTGAATCACGGCGATCTGCTCAACAGCATGAGCCAGTTGGAACGCAACGCACGCGACCTGCAAGAGTCGGTGATGTCGATCCGTATGATGCCGATGGAATACGTATTCAGCCGCTTCCCTCGTCTGGTGCGCGATCTGGCCGGCAAGCTGAACAAGCAGGTGGAATTGCAGCTGCAGGGCAGTTCTACCGAACTGGATAAGAGCCTGATTGAACGCATTATCGATCCTCTGACACACCTGGTGCGCAACAGCCTGGATCACGGCATTGAAGATCCGGCCACGCGCCTCGCGGGGGGCAAGTCGGAGGTGGGGAACCTGATCCTGTCGGCAGAGCATCAGGGCGGCAATATCTGTATCGAAGTCACCGACGACGGCGCCGGCCTGAACCGCGAGAAAATTCTCGCGAAAGCGGCCTCGCAGGGGCTGGCGGTCAGCGACAGCATGAGCGACGAAGACGTCGGCATGCTGATTTTCGCGCCGGGCTTTTCTACCGCCGAGCAGGTGACCGACGTTTCCGGCCGTGGCGTCGGCATGGACGTGGTGAAGCGAAATATTCAGGAAATGGGTGGGCACGTCGAAATCCATTCCCAGGCGGGCAAGGGGACCTCTATCCGGATCTTGCTGCCGTTAACGCTGGCGATCCTCGATGGTATGTCGGTCAAGGTGAACAATGAAGTGTTTATCCTGCCGCTCAACGCGGTAATGGAATCGCTGCAGCCGCAGGCTGAAGATCTGCATCCGTTGGCCGGTGGCGAGCGGGTGTTGCAGGTGCGCGGGGAATATTTGCCGCTGGTGGAGCTATTCCGAGTGTTCGACGTGGCGGGGGCCAAAACCGACGCCACCCAGGGCATTGTGGTGATCCTGCAAAGCGCCGGCCGCCGCTATGCGCTGTTGGTGGATCAACTGATCGGCCAGCATCAGGTGGTGGTGAAGAATCTGGAAAGCAACTATCGCAAGGTGCCGGGCATTTCCGCCGCCACCATTCTCGGTGACGGCAGCGTGGCGCTGATTGTCGATGTCTCGGCGCTGCAAACCCTGAACCGCGAGCAGCGTCAGACGGACGCGGCTGCATAATAATTAATCTATTGATTTAAAGGGTGAATGACATGGCAGGACTGGCAACCGTCAGCAAACTGGCTGGCGAAACGGTAGGGCAGGAGTTCCTGATTTTTACCTTGGGTAACGAGGAATACGGCATTGATATCCTCAAGGTGCAGGAGATCCGCGGTTACGATCAGGTTACGCGCATTGCCAATACTCCGGCCTTTATCAAGGGCGTCACCAACCTGCGCGGCGTGATTGTGCCGATTATCGATTTGCGGGTGAAGTTCGCCCAGCAGGACGTGTCCTACGATGAAAACACCGTGGTGATCGTGTTGAACTTTGGTCAGCGGGTGGTGGGTATTGTGGTTGACGGCGTGTCTGACGTGCTGTCGCTGACCACCGAACAGATCCGCCCGGCGCCGGAGTTTGCCGTGACGCTGGCCACCGAATACCTCACCGGGCTGGGCTCGTTGGGGGAACGCATGCTGATCCTGGTCGATATCGAAAAGCTGCTGAGCAGCGAAGAGATGTCACTGGTCGACAGCGTCGCGAAAAGTGCCTGATCCGCTCCCCGTAGGGGCGCGGCATGCCGCGCCCTGATTCGAAAACCGGACAAACCCAAACTCTGCACAAAATAGTTACCTCTTCTCATAAAGTTCTTCCCCGCCGCGCCGATAACTCTGTCAATCAACGTAATCAGGGCCTGTCCGCGCGGGCGTTCAACAAGGGAAAACATGTTTAATCGTATGAAGGTGGTCACCAGCCTGTTACTGGTGCTGGTGTTATTTGGCGCCTTGCAGCTGGTTTCAGGCGGGCTCTTTTTCTCCTCACTGAAGAATGACAAAGAAAACTTCACCGTTTTGCAGACCATTCGCCAGCAGCAGTCCGAGCTGAACGAAAGCTGGGTCAACCTGCTGCAGGCTCGCAACACGCTGAACCGTGCCGGTATTCGTCACATGATGGACGCCAATAACATCGGCAGCGGCGCCAGCGTCACCGAACTGTTGGCTCGCGCCAAGAGCAACCTGGTGGTTGCGGAACAGCACTATGCCGCCTATGACAAAATTCCTCTCGACGCCCGTCAGGACGCGCAATCGGCCGAAAAGCTGAAACAGCAATACGGCATCTTGCAGGGCGCGTTGACCGAACTGACCCAACTGCTGGGTGAAGGCAAAATCAACGCATTCTTTGATCAGCCGACGCAAAGCTATCAGGACGCGTTCGAAGACATCTACAACATCTATCTGGCGCAAAACGACAAGCTTTACCAGACCGCGGTTGAAGACAGCAATAAGTCATTCAGCTTCGCCATCTGGACGCTGGTGGTGGTGCTGTTGGTGGTACTGGCCGTGATTGTGCTGGTGTGGAGCGGTATTCACCACATTCTGGTGCGCCCGCTGAACCGAATGATCGAACACATCAAGATGATTGCCGCCGGCGATTTGACTCAGCCGATCGCCGTGACCAGCCGCAATGAAATGGGCGTGCTGGCAGCCAGCCTGAAGCATATGCAGAGCGAATTGATCGACACCGTCAGCGGCGTGCGTCAGGGTGCCGACGCCATCTACAGCGGCGCTTCCGAAATTGCCGCCGGCAACAACGATCTCTCTTCACGTACCGAACAACAGGCTGCCTCGCTGGAAGAAACCGCCGCCAGTATGGAGCAGCTGACCGCGACGGTGAAACAGAACGCCGAAAATGCCCGTCAGGCCAGCCAACTGGCATTGAGTGCCTCCGAAACCGCGCAGAAAGGCGGCAAGGTGGTGGCTAACGTGGTGCAGACCATGCACGACATCGCCGGCAGTTCGCAGAAAATTGCCGACATTACCGGCGTAATCGACGGCATTGCCTTCCAGACCAATATCCTGGCGCTGAACGCGGCGGTCGAAGCGGCGCGTGCCGGTGAACAGGGCCGTGGCTTTGCGGTGGTGGCCGGTGAAGTGCGTAACCTGGCGCAGCGCAGTGCCCAGGCGGCGAAAGAAATCAAAGGCCTGATCGAAGACTCCGTCAATCGCGTCGATATGGGCTCGGTACTGGTAGAAAGCGCCGGGGAAACCATGGGCGATATCGTCAATGCCGTGACCCGCGTTACCGACATCATGGGTGAAATCGCTTCGGCGTCGGACGAACAGAGCCGCGGTATCGATCAGGTCGGCCAGGCGGTGGCGGAAATGGACCGCGTCACTCAGCAGAACGCCTCGTTGGTAGAAGAGTCCGCGTCGGCGGCAGCGGCGCTGGAAGAACAGGCCAGCATGCTGACCCAGTCCGTGGCGGTATTCCGCTTGAAAGCGGCAGGTCAGGAAGAGTTCAAAATGCCCGTCAGCAGCAAGGCGGCAGTAACACCGGTACTCAATCATAAAAAAATGAACGCCAGCGATCCGCAGGATAACTGGGAAACGTTCTAACCGGCATTGGGCCTCCCTGCATTCCCGGGGGAGGCCGATTCCCCGTCGTAAGCTGGCCCTCGGCCGGCTGCAAGGAGGTTCATAGTGTTTAACCGAATCCGCGTCTCTACCAGCTTGTTTCTGTTGTTGATGACTTTTTGTGTTATGCAGTTGGCCACCAGCGGCTTGTCGTACACCGCTTTCCGTTCCGATAACCACAATCTGAACCTGATCACCCTCGGCAGCCAACAGCGCGACGCCCTCAGCCTGAGCTGGGTTTCCCTGCTGCAGGCCCGCAATACGCTGAACCGTGCCGGGACCCGTGCGGCGCTCAAACTGCCGCAGGATCAGGTCAATGCCTTGATGGGCAACGCGCGCAGTTCGCTGCAGAAAGCCGACCTCTATTTCAACCAGTTCCTGGCCGTGCCGCGTAACAGCGAGCAGGAACAGCAGCTGACCGAAACCACCAAAGCCAGTTACGACCGGTTGCGCAGCGCGTTACGTGAGCTGATCGGTTTCCTGGAAAACGATCGGCTGCAGGCCTTTATGGACCAGCCGACGCAGAAAACTCAGGATCTGTTTGAAGCGGATTTTGTCCAGTATCTGCAGTTGGTAAACGCCAACGTGAGCGAAGCCAATGCGGCGAATCAGCAATCCTTCACCCTGTCCGGTTGGCTGGTGGCCGGTGCGGTACTGATGTTGCTGGTGGTGACCGGCAGCGCCATGTGGTGGTTACGCAATATGCTGGTGCAGCCGCTGAACATTATGCGCAGTCATTTTGACCGCATTGCAGCCGGCGATCTGGCCACGCCGATTCAGGTGTATGGCCGCAATGAGATCAGCCAGCTGTTCGCCAGTTTACAGCGCATGCAGCAGTCGCTGATCGGCACCGTTGGTGCGGTACGTGACGGTGCCGAGTCGATCCTGATTGGCCTGCAGGAAATCTCCGAAGGCAACAACGATCTCTCTTCCCGCACCGAGCAGCAGGCCGCCTCGCTGGAAGAAACGGCCGCCAGCATGGAACAGTTGACCGCGACGGTGAAACAGAACGCTGATAACGCACGTCAGGCCTCTCAGCTGGCGCGTGACGCCTCTACCACCGCAGCCAAGGGCGGCGAACTGGCGGGCGACGTGGTGACCACCATGCATGATATTGCCAACAGTTCGCAGAAGATTGGCGCTATTACCAGCGTTATCGACGGCATTGCCTTCCAGACCAATATCCTGGCATTGAACGCGGCGGTCGAAGCGGCGCGTGCCGGTGAGCAGGGGCGAGGTTTTGCGGTGGTGGCGGGTGAAGTGCGTAATCTGGCACAGCGCAGCGCCCAGGCGGCAAAAGAAATCAAAGGTCTGATCGACGAATCGGTCAGCCGGGTCAAGCAAGGTTCGGTGCTGGTTGAAAACTCCGGTGCCACCATGCAGGACATCGTCCGTTCGGTCACTCGGGTTACCGACATCATGGGCGAAATCGCCTCGGCGTCCGACGAACAAAGCCGCGGCATTGAACAGGTCACGCAGGCCGTGACCCAAATGGATCAGGTAACCCAGCAGAACGCCGCGCTGGTAGAAGAAGCCGCCTCGGCGGCCACCGCACTGGAGGATCAGGCGATTACCCTGGCCGATGCGGTGTCGGTATTCCGCCTGGCGGACGATAACTTCACCGCGCAGGCCAACCATCAAGACGCAGTTTCACCCGTGGTAAAGGAAGCCCCAGATTGTCAAACCGCATAAGCAGCCCGTTTTTTTTGAGTGATATGGCATGAAGCCGGCGCCGTCGAACCCTAACAGAGACCCTGCGACATTGTTGACGCAGATGGTGCAGCGCCTGCCGTTGCTGGACGTGCATTTTCGTCGCATCAGCCAACTGATTTATCAGCGTGCCGGCATCGTGCTGGCAGAGCACAAGCGCGAGATGGTTTATAACCGCCTGGTGCGACGCCTGCGGCTGCTGGGCCTGAACGACTTTGGCGATTATTTGGCGCTGCTGGAAAGCGATCCTAACAGCGCCGAATGGCAGGCGTTTATCAATGCCCTGACCACCAACCTGACGGCGTTTTTCCGCGAAGCGCATCACTTCCCGATCCTGGCGGAGCACGCGCGTCAGCGGCCGAACGGCTACAGCGTGTGGAGCACGGCGGCCTCGACCGGCGAAGAGCCTTATTCGATTGCCATCACCTTAAGTGAGGTGCTCGGGCAGCGCGCCACCGGCTGCCAGGTATGGGCCAGCGATATCGATACCCAGGTGCTGGAGAAAGCGGAAGCGGGCGTTTATCGCCAGGAAGATCTGCGTACCCTGACGCCGGCGCAGATGCAGCGTTATTTCCTGCGCGGCACCGGCCCGCATCAGGGGTTGGTGCGGGTGCGGCCGGAGCTGGCGGGGAGGGTGAATTTTCAGACGCTCAACCTGTTGGCGCCAGAGTGGGCGTTGCCGGGGCAATTCGACGCTATTTTCTGTCGCAACGTGATGATCTATTTCGATAAGGCGACACAGGAGCGCATTCTGCGCCGCTTCGTGCCCTTGCTTAAACCGGGGGGCCTGATGTTTGCCGGCCACTCCGAGAATTTCAGCCAGATCAGCCGGGATTTCTACTTGCGTGGGCAGACCGTGTATGGCCTGACCAAGGAGAGGTAATGAATAAAATCAGAGTATTGAGCGTAGACGATTCGGCCCTGATGCGGCAGCTGATGACCGAAATTGTCAACAGCCATCCCGATATGGAGATGGTGGCGAGCGCGCCCGACCCTCTGGTCGCGCGCGATCTGATCAAAAAGTTTAACCCGCAGGTGCTGACGCTGGACGTCGAAATGCCGCGCATGGACGGCCTCGACTTCCTCGAAAAACTGATGCGTTTGCGGCCGATGCCGGTGGTGATGGTGTCGTCGCTGACAGGCCAGGGGTCGGAAATCACGCTGCGCGCGCTGGAGCTGGGGGCGGTGGATTTTGTCACCAAACCGCAGCTTGGCATCCGCGAAGGCATGTTGGCCTACAGCGAGCTGATAGCCGAAAAAATTCGCACCGCGGCCAAGGCGCGCTTGCCGCAACGCTCCAGCAGCCCTGCACCGGCGATCCTCAGCCATACGCCGCTGTTGAGCAGCGAAAAACTGATTGCCATCGGGGCCTCTACCGGCGGCACCGAAGCCATTCGGCAGGTGCTGCAACCGCTACCGGCCACCAGCCCGGCGTTGTTGATCACCCAGCATATGCCGCCGGGGTTTACGCGCTCGTTCGCCGAGCGGCTGAACAAGCTGTGCCAGATTACGGTGAAAGAGGCCGAGGACGGCGAACGCGTGCTGCCGGGCCATGCCTACATCGCACCGGGCGATCGCCATATGGAACTGTCACGCAGCGGTGCCAACTATCAGGTGAAGCTGCATGACGGCCCGGCGGTCAATCGTCACCGGCCATCGGTAGACGTGCTTTTCCGCTCGGTTGCGCAGTACGCCGGCCGAAATGCAGTTGGCGTGATCCTGACCGGCATGGGCAATGACGGCGCGGCGGGCATGTTGGAAATGCATCGTGCCGGTGCCTACACCCTGGCGCAAAACGAGGCCAGCTGTGTGGTGTTCGGCATGCCGCGTGAGGCGATCGCCACCGGTGGGGTGAATGAAGTTGTCGAACTGGAGCGCATGAGCCAACGCATGCTGGCGCAAATTGCCGGTGGGCAGGCGCTGCGTATTTGATTTTTACCCTTAATTATACCCGTCGCCTTTCGAGCCGCAGCGTTGTTACCTGCTTACAAGGCCCATCCATGGTCCTTGCCCTTTCAGGGCCGCTGCAAGCAGCGTTCAAATCTGTTCCCGACAGATTTGTCGCTCACCCCAGTCACTTACTTCTTGAGTAAGCTCCTGAGGATGAGCGAGCTGGTCGCCTGGCTGCAACTCGAAATTCATAGGGTATATAGGGGGTTATAGCGAACAGCTGCCGTGAGGCTGGCTGTTGTTTGGATTAGGTAAACCTTGGGAGTATATATGGCAGATAAGAGTCTCAGATTTCTGGTGGTGGATGACTTTTCCACTATGCGTCGCATCGTCAGAAACTTGCTGAAAGAGTTGGGATTCAACAACGTAGAAGAGGCCGAGGACGGTGCGGATGCGCTGAACAAACTGCGTGCCGGCGGCTTCGATTTCGTGGTGTCCGACTGGAACATGCCGAACATGGACGGCCTGGAACTGTTGCAAACCATTCGTGCCGATGGCGCATTGGCGGCGATGCCAGTGCTGATGGTGACGGCGGAAGCCAAGAAAGAAAACATTATCGCGGCGGCGCAGGCCGGTGCCAGCGGTTACGTGGTGAAACCTTTTACGGCGGCGACGCTGGAAGAAAAGCTCAATAAGATTTTTGAAAAACTGGGCATGTAAGGAGAGAGGGCGATGAGAGACATTCCAATGCCTGCCAGCGATGCGGCAACCGCGGGGGAGATCATCTCGCGCATTGGCCAACTGACGCGGATGCTGCGCGACAGCATGCGCGAACTGGGGCTCGATCAGGCGATCGCCCAGGCGGCAGAGGCAATCCCGGATGCACGCGATCGTCTTGATTACGTGGTCACCATGACGGCGCAGGCGGCGGAACGGGCGTTGAACTGTGTGGAAGCGGCGCAGCCGCGCCAGGCACAGCTGGAGTCCGAAGCCAAAGGATTGAAAGGCCGTTGGGACGAGTGGTTCGCCAACCCGATAGAGTTGGACGACGCCCGTGAATTGGTTACCGATACCCGTCAGTACCTGGATCAGGTGCCGGAGCATACGGCGTTCACCAATGCCCAACTGCTGGAAATCATGATGGCGCAGGATTTCCAGGATCTGACCGGCCAGGTGATCAAACGCATGATGGACGTGGTGCAGGAGATTGAAAAGCAGCTGCTGATGGTGCTGATGGAAAATATTCCTGAGCAACCGGCGAAAGAGAAAAAACCGAACGACAGCCTGCTCAATGGCCCGCAGCTCGACCAGAATGGCGCCGGCGTTATCGCCAATCAGGCGCAGGTGGACGATCTTCTGGACAGCCTGGGTTTCTGATAGCTCCTGGGGCGCATTTTGTTGCGCCCCAGACAGGCAGCACTGATCCTGCGTCCCCAATCTTCCCCATCCCGCAAATAACCGTCCTTTTCTCCCGTTGTTCCACCAATGAAATCAGCATTTTTTTGGCATGCTGACCGCAATTTTATTCCCTCCGGCACAGGAACCGCCCCGTGGCTGAAGACAGCGATCTGGAAAAGAGCGAGGCCCCCACGCCCCATAGGGTGGAGAAGGCGCGTGAAGATGGCCAGATCCCGCGTTCCCGCGAGCTGACGTCGGTGCTGATGCTGGTGGCAGGCCTGTCGATCATCTGGGTTTCCGGCGGCAACATGGCGCAACAGTTGGCGGCCATGCTGACCCAGGGCCTGAATTTCGACCACGGCATGGTCAGTAACGACAAGCAGATGCTGCGCCAGTTGGCGATGTTGTTACGCCAGGCGGTATGGGCGCTGTTGCCGATCATGGCCGGGTTGGCGCTGGTAGCGCTGACGGCGCCGATGCTGCTGGGCGGCCTGCTGCTGAGCGGTAAATCGCTCAAGTTCGATCTCAAGCGCATGAACCCGCTGTCCGGGCTGAAACGCATCTTTTCCAGCCAGGTGCTGGCGGAGCTGTTGAAGGGCATCCTGAAGGCGACGCTGGTAGGGTGGATCACCGGTTTATACCTGTGGCACAACTGGGCAGCGATGCTGCATCTGGTGACGCAACAGCCGCTCGATGCGCTGGGTAACGCGCTGCGAATGATCATCTTTTGCGGCCTGCTGGTGGTACTCGGGCTGACGCCGATGGTGGCGTTTGACGTGTTTTACCAACTGTGGAGCCACTTCAAAAAGCTGAAGATGACCAAGCAGGACATCCGCGACGAGTTCAAGGAGCAGGAGGGTGACCCGCACGTTAAAGGGCGCATCCGACAGCAACAGCGTGCCGTTGCACGGCGGCGAATGATGGCCGACGTCCCCAAGGCCGACGTCATTGTGACCAACCCGACGCATTACGCCGTCGCGCTGCAGTACAACGATAAAAACATGAGTGCGCCGAAGGTGCTGGCCAAGGGGGCCGGCGAAATTGCGCTGCGCATTCGTGAACTGGGGGCGGAACACCGTATTCCCATGCTCGAAGCACCGCCGCTGGCACGTGCTCTATATCGACACAGCGAGATTGGACAACACATTCCCGCCACCCTGTATGCCGCCGTGGCCGAAGTATTGGCCTGGGTTTACCAGCTGCGACGCTGGCGGCGCGAAGGGGGGCTGATCCCGAAAAAACCTGAACGTTTACCGGTGCCGGAAGCACTGGATTTTGCTGGAGAAAGTAATACAAATGGCTAATTTGGCCGCCTTGCTTCGTTTGCCGGGCAGTTTTAAAGATACGCAGTGGCAGGTGCTGGCCGGCCCGATACTGATCCTGATGATCCTGTCGATGATGGTGCTGCCGTTGCCGGCATTTATCCTCGATCTGCTGTTCACCTTCAATATTGCCTTGTCGATCATGGTGTTGCTGGTAGCGATGTTTACCCAGCGTACGCTTGAATTTGCCGCATTCCCCACCATTTTGCTGTTCTCAACCTTGCTGCGCCTGTCGCTCAACGTAGCTTCGACGCGCATCATCCTGATGGAAGGGCATACCGGATCTGCCGCCGCAGGCCGCGTGGTAGAGGCCTTCGGTCACTTCCTGGTGGGCGGTAACTTCGCCATCGGTATCGTGGTGTTTATCATTTTGGTGCTGATCAACTTTATGGTTATCACCAAGGGTGCCGGGCGTATTGCCGAAGTGGGCGCACGCTTTGTGCTGGACGGCATGCCGGGCAAGCAGATGGCGATCGATGCCGATCTCAACGCCGGTTTGATCGGTGAAGAAGAGGCGAAAAAACGTCGCTCTGAGGTCACGCAGGAAGCGGACTTCTACGGTTCGATGGACGGTGCCAGTAAGTTCGTCCGTGGCGATGCGGTCGCCGGTCTGATGATCATGATGCTAAACGTGGTCGGTGGTCTGTTGGTCGGCGTGCTCCAGCACGGAATGGAACTGGGCACGGCGGCGGAAACTTACACCTTGCTGACCATCGGTGACGGCCTGGTGGCGCAGATCCCGGCGTTGGTGATTTCGACCGCCGCCGGCGTGATCGTGACTCGCGTGGCGACCGATCAGGACGTTGGCGAGCAGATGGTTGGCCAACTGTTCAACAACCCACGGGTTATGTTGCTCAGCGCCGCGGTACTCGGCCTGCTTGGGCTGGTCCCGGGGATGCCGAACCTGGTATTCCTGCTGTTTACCGCCGCTCTGTTAGGGTTGGCCTGGTGGCTGCGCGGGCGCGATCAGCAAGCGCCCAAAGTGCAGGAAGTGCCGGTCACCCAGGATAATCCGCAGGCGGTGGAAGCCAGTTGGTCTGACGTGCAGCTGGAAGATCCGTTGGGGATGGAGGTCGGTTACCGGCTGATCCCGATGGTGGATTTCCAACAGAATGGTGAATTGCTGGGCCGTATCCGCGGCATCCGTAAAAAATTCGCGCAGGAGATGGGCTATTTGCCACCGGTGGTGCATATCCGCGACAACCTGGAACTGCCGCCGGCCAGCTACCGTATTTTGATGAAGGGCGTAGAAATCGGCAGTGGCGAAGCGCAACCGGGCCGCTGGCTGGCAATTAACCCAGGCAATGCGGTGGGCGAGTTGGCGGGGGATAAAACTACCGATCCGGCGTTTGGGCTGGAAGCGGTATGGATTGACAGCGCGCTGCGCGAGCAGGCGCAGATCCAGGGCTTCACCGTAGTGGAAGCCAGCACGGTGGTCGCGACGCACCTTAATCATTTGATTGGCCAGTTTGCCAGTGAGCTGTTTGGCCGACAGGAAGCGCAGCAATTACTGGATCGCGTCGCACAGGACATGCCGAAGCTGACCGAAGATTTCGTGCCGGGCGTGGTAAGCCTGACCACGCTGCACAAGGTGTTGCAGAACCTGCTGGCGGAACGGGTTTCCATCCGCGATATGCGCACCATTATTGAAACGCTGGCGGAGCATGCCCCATCACAAACCGACCCTTATGAGCTGACCACCGTGGTGCGCGTGGCGCTGGGAAGGGCGATCACCCAACAGTGGTTCCCGGGCAACGGTGAAATTCAGGTGATTGGCCTGGATACCCAGCTCGAGCGTCTGTTACTGCAAGCGCTGCAGGGCGGCGGCGGTTTGGAACCGGGCCTGGCGGATCGTTTGTTGGATCAGGCCAAACAGGCGTTGCAGCGGCAGGAAATGCTCAGCGCGCCGCCGGTACTGTTAGTGAATCACGCACTGCGGGCCTTGCTGGCGCGTTTCCTGCGTCGCAGCCTGCCGCAGATGGTGGTGTTGTCGAATCTGGAGATCAATGACGACCGCCAAATCCGCATGACCTCCACCATTGGGGCCGCATAATGAAACACCGTCTGGCGTTAATTTGCCTGTTAGCGCCGTTGAGCGTGCAGGCAGCATCCGGTTCTTGGGTAGCCGACAGCGTCGGCGCAACGCTGGAATATGGTGGTGAGCGGGGGGAATCGCCGGGGTTACGCGCCCCCAATGCGTTGCCGGACGCCAATGCCCGCATCACCAGCGTAAGTTGGCGTTACCGGCTGCTGGCCGATGAGCCGGCGGGCATGCAGGCGCAGCTTTGCACCCTGACGCGCTGCATTGTGTTGGGCGGTGGCAGCGGCAGCAGCACCGGGCTGAAAGGGGAACCGGCGAACGCCGAACTGCGTTTTGTTTATTACGTGCAGGCGCGCGGTAGTCTGAATCCGCCGCTGCGCGTGATCAGCAATCAGGTGATTGTGAATTACGAGTAAAACTAAAACGACACAAGCCAGGCTCCTCTGGCCGTTGCCCTTGACCTGGTTTTATTCCGTTACCCCAAAGCGTGTTTAGCCACGGGGCAGGTAGGCCAATTTAAATTGCCTGATGCTTCAACTGCTTTCAGGAATTTTATTATATGCCGCTTGATCGTTGCTGCCGATCATGGATACTGTATATAAATACAGTTATTCGGATCGGCCATTATGCAGTTTATTCACCCCAGTCAGCTCACTCCCGGTTTATTACTTCCCCTCTTTATGGAGCGAGTCCCCTGCGGTTTTCCCAGCCCGGCTCAGGACTATGTCGAAGACAGTCTCGACCTGAATAAGCTGGTGGTGAAACACCCCAGTGCGACGTACTTTGTCCGGGTCAGTGGTGATTCGATGATCGGCGCAGGTATCAGCCACGGTGACTTACTGGTGGTTGATCGTTCCTTGACCGCCGTTCATGGCGACATCGTCATAGCGGCAGTGGCCGGCGAATTTACCGTGAAGGAGCTGCAAACCCATCCACGTATTCAGCTGGTGCCTCATAATACGGATTATTCTCCGATCGTTTTCCAGGCCGAAGAAGAGCTGGAAATCTTTGGCGTTGTGACATTTACCTTGAAATCAAACCGACATGTTCGCACTTGTTGACGTCAACAGCTTCTACACGTCCTGCGAGACTGTTTTTCGGCCAGATCTTAAGGGCAAACCGATCGTCGTCGTTTCAAACAATGACGGATGCGTTATTTCACTTTCGGCGGAAGCCAAAGCGCTGGGCATCAAAATGGGGGCGCCTTACTTCAAAATCAAAGAGCAATTACGGCACCAGCAGGTCAGCGTTTTTAGCTCGAATTATACGCTTTATGCCGATCTCAGCCATCGGGTGATGCTGACGCTAATCGAGATGGCCCCTGTCGTAGAGATATACTCCATCGATGAAGCTTTTATCGATGTGTCTGGCCTGAGTAGCAGCCTTCCGCTGAGCACCTTTGGCCATCAAATGCGCGATCGGGTGTTAAAGAATACCGGGTTAACCGTTGGCGTGGGGATCGCGCAAACCAAGACACTGGCGAAGATCGCCAATTTTGCGGCAAAGAAGTGGCGTCAAACGGGGGGCGTTGTTGAGTTGTCCGATCCTGAGCGCCTGCGAAAACTGCTGGCGTTAGTGCCGGTGGACGAGGTGTGGGGCGTGGGCCGCCGCATTGGCAAGAAGCTCAGCTTTATGGGGATCGAAACGGCGCTACAGCTTGCTGACTGTTCAACCTGGGTGATCCGTAAACACTTTAATGTGGTACTCGAACGTACGGTTCGTGAATTGCGCGGCGAATCCTGTTTGGCCTTGGATGAGTTTGCGCCCACCAAACAGCAGATCATCTGTAGCCGCTCATTTGGTCATCGCATCACGGCTTATCAAGATATGCGCCAGGCCATTTGTACCTATGCGGAACGCGCAGCCGAAAAGCTCAGGGCAGAGAAGCAGTTCTGCTGTGTGATCAGCGTCTTTATGCGAACCAGTCCCCATGCCGAGAATGAAACATTTTACGGCCCTCAGGCCAGCGGGCGCCTGGCGATCCCTTCCAACGATACGCGTGACATTATTCGCGTTGCTGTCAGTGCGCTTGACCGTATCTGGAAAGACGATTTTCGCTATATGAAAGCCGGTGTGATGCTGAGTGATTTCTTTAGCCAGGGGGTGGCGCAGCTTAATTTGTTTGATGAACACCAGCCCAGGCCTAACAGCAGTGAGTTAATGCAGACCCTTGATCGGCTTAATCAGTCCGGTCGGGGCACGGTGTGGTTTGCCGGGCAGGGGATCCAAAAAAGCTGGGCGATGAAACGCGAAATGCTGTCCCCCAGCTATACCACAAGGTACTCGGATCTGCCGTTCGTCAAATAGCCCTGGGGTCTTATCATCCACCGGTTGAGCCGCTCAGGTGGATCAACAATCATTCTTTGATTAAACGCCGATTTTTCGCCCCAGCAGGCTGGCATTGCGCGACTGGCCATCCGGGCCGTAGAGCGATTTGTTTTGCTTGCTCAGGATCGCCAACGCTTGAGCGTTGTGATCGATCTGTTGATTGAGCAGCATGCCGTTATGCTGGTTTTTTTCCCGCAGCTGCTGGCTGAGCGTTTGTACTCGTTGCCAGCCGTCCGCCAGGCGCGGGTGCGCGGAATAGGGTGCCTGTTGCCCCTGTGCGCGCTCCAGGTTCAGCCGCTGCTGCTCCAGATAGTTTACCGTGGCCAGCAACTGGCTCTTGGCATCGGTAGCGCGTTGCAGCGCCACGCCCGGTAATTGTCCCGAACAGAGCAGATGATGTTCTTCCGTCAGCACCGTACTCAGCGCATTCAGGGTTTCCAACAGCTTATCAATCAGTTGCGCCAGACTTTCCATTACGAATAACCACCTGTCAAAGAATTCCTTGGTGTTTAACCCGAGGGTTAAGCCTCCGGCGTTTGCTGGCCGTTAGCCATCCACAGGGCATCGCTTTGCGCGTCTTTCAGTAGCGCATCGGCAATTTTCCCGGCATCCATTTTCAGTTCGCCGTTGCGGATCGCCTGCTTGATGGCGTCCACCCGATTCATATCAATATCTTGCGTACCCGGCTGCATCAGGCGCGCTTGCGCGTCGCTCAATTTTACCTGGGTGCCGCTGACGGTGTTTTCCGTCTGGGCAGCTTTGCGTGGCTGAAGTGGGCTTTCAGTCGCGGTTTCACGAGGTTGCACCGTTGGAACGGGTTGCAGCCGCTGGGTGCGATCGATACTCATGGTCAATCTCCATCGATGCCGTCGCCGCGAAGGCAATGGCTGATATTTTGTGGCCCTGGCGGCCAATAAAAGTCTGCTTATGATTTTCTTATCGGCAGGTTTTGATAAACCTTTACCTTTTTATAACCCAATACGGATCGTACCGTCTTATAACCCAATACGGATCGTACCGTCATCACTGGCTATGCCGCTGACGATTTGTCCGGAAGCCATACGCACACGGACGTTGTCTTCGGCGGCAGCATTGTTCATGGCTTTGCCCGTACCGCTGATGTTAAATCCACTTCCCTGCGCGGTCACCTGTACCGCCTGACCGGCCTTGATCACCCAGGCGCGACGCAGCATGGCGAAGGTCAGCGGCTGACCGGGACTGATATTGCGCAGGCTGACGGCCCCCAGCGCTTTGCCGGTTTCGCTTAGCGTGCGCGGTGGCAAGGTGTCGAGCCGGCCACTTTTAAAGGTGATATCCGCCGCCGTCAGCTTGCTGCCGGCGCTGATGCCGCGGGCCGACACCAGATATTGGCCGATCACCTGAACCTGGGTCTGGATAAAGCGCCGTTCCTGGCCGCAGCGTGCCGAAACGCTGATATTACCCCAACGCCGCGCATTCTGTGGCAAAGAGAGCTGCGGGAATTCGCACTGTGGCCATTGGGTGGCGGGCGTGCGCACCAGCACTTTAACCTGCACCGGACTGCCGCTGAACTGGCTGCTGATGAAGCGATCGATCTGCGCCGCCAGATCTTCGGCCCGTGCGTTCAGGCTGCACAGCAGGGCTGCCAACAACAGCATTTTCGCTTTCATCTCCGCTTCTTCCTCAAAAAGCCTCAGGGTGCGCGTAAGTGTACCCGGAGTGCGCGCAGGCTAAGCAGATAAATAGCGACGCATTTTGCCCTTATTCCCACGATAGGCTGGCGGAAGGGACGTTTATGCTGTCGGCTCCAAATTCTAACCTCGCGGAGGGAGCATGATCGACAAACTGGACGCTGCTCTGCGCTTTGGTCAAGAGGCGCTGAACCTGCGCGCCCAGCGGCAGGAAATTCTGGCCGCCAACATCGCCAACGCAGACACCCCGGGTTATCAGGCGCGGGATATCGATTTCGCCGGCCAACTGAACAAGGTGCTGGAACAAGGGCGCGCCAGCGGCAGTGGCATTGCGCTGAACATGACGTCATCGCGCCATATTCCGGCGCAGAACATGCAGCCGCCACAGCTCGACTTGCTGTTCCGCGTGCCGGATCAGCCCTCCATGGACGGCAACACGGTTGACATGGATCGCGAACGCACCAACTTCGCCGATAACAGCCTGAAGTATCAGACCGACCTGACGCTGATCAACGGTCAGATCAAAGGGATGATGTCAGTGTTACAACAAGGATAAGGCGCATGTCGCTACTGAATATTTTTGATATCTCCGGCTCGGCGCTGTCTGCCCAGTCGCAACGCATGAACGTCAGCGCCAGCAACATGGCCAATGCCGACAGCGTCACCGGGCCGGACGGCCAACCCTACCGCGCCAAGCAGGTGGTGTTTGAAGTTGCTGCCGCGGCCGGACAACCTACCGGCGGCGTACGCGTAGCGCAGGTGGTTGACGACCCGGCGCCGGAGCGTCTGGTTTACCAACCGGGTAACCCGCTGGCAGACGGCAAGGGCTATGTGCGCATGCCTAACGTGGATGTGGTGGGTGAGATGGTCAACACCATTTCCGCCTCCCGCAGCTATCAGGCCAACGTCGAGGTGCTCAACACCACCAAGTCGATGATGATGAAAACCCTGACGCTGGGTCAATAACCGGAGCTTGCCATGGCGATTGCCGCAACCACCACTGAATCGCTGGATAACAGCGTCATCGGTGCCAACGCAAAAAATAACACCAGCCAGGATCTGAGCAACAGCTTCCTGACGCTGCTGGTGGCGCAGTTGAAGAATCAGGATCCGACCAACCCGATGCAGAACAATGAACTGACCAGCCAATTGGCGCAGATCAATACCGTACAGGGCATCGAGAAACTCAACACCACGCTGGGGTCGATCTCCGGGCAGATCAACAGCAATCAATCGCTGCAGGCTACCGCTTTGATCGGCCACGGCGTGATGGTCCCGGGCAGCAATATTCTGGCCGGTAGCAAAGACGGCAAGGTCAGCACCACGCCGTTTGGTCTGGAACTGGAGCGTGCGGCCGACTCGGTGACCGCCACCATCACCGACGCCACCGGCAAAGCGGTACGCACCATTGATCTCGGCGGCCTGACCGCTGGCGTGCATTCGTTCAGTTGGGACGGGTCGATGACGGACGGCACCACCGCACCGGACGGTGCCTACAGCTTTACGATCAACGCCAAAGCCAACGGCGAACAGCTGGTGGCGCGCAACCTGCATTTTGGCATGGTCAACGGCGTCATCCGCGACGCGAACGGCGCGAAGCTGGATCTGGGCCTGGCGGGCAGCGCCACGCTGGAGGATGTCCGGCAGATCCTTTAACCCAATACCCTTCATCCTTCAGGCTGCAGCGTTGTTGGCTGTGCGCACTCACCCCAGTCACTTACGTGAGTAAGCTCCTGGGGACTCCTGCGCTTGCCGCCTAACTGCAACATGAAAGCTATTGGGTATCTCAAAACACTATCAGGCGTTATCGGACGATAGCCTGACCACTATTCGGAGAATGACATGGCCTTTTCTCAGGCAGTAAGCGGCTTAAACGCGGCAGCAACCAATCTGGACGTGATCGGTAACAACATCGCTAACTCCGCCACTTCCGGTTTTAAATCAGGCAGCGTTTCCTTTGCTGACATGTTCGCCGGTTCACAGGTTGGCCTGGGCGTTAAGGTGGCGGGGATCACCCAGAACTTTAAAGGCGGCACCACCACCGGCACCAGCCGTGCGCTGGACGTGGCGATTTCCGGCAACGGTTTCTTCCGTCTGCAGGATCAGGACGGCGGCATTTTCTACAGCCGTAACGGCCAGTTCAAACTGGATGAAAACCGCAACCTGACCAACATGCAGGGCCTGCAACTGACCGGCTACCCGGCTGCCGGTACGCCGCCGACCATTCAACAGGGCGCGAACCCGGTGCCGCTGAGCATTCCGGAAGGCATGATGAACGCCAAGGCGTCAACCTCCGGCAACATGGTCGCCAACCTTAAATCCACGCATAAGGTTCCGGATAACCACACCTTCGATCCCGCCAAGAAGGATTCTTACAACTACGTCAACACCATCACCACTTATGACTCGTTAGGGAACGCGCACAACATCAACGCCTACTTTGTAAAAACCGACGAGAACAAGTGGCAGGTTTATACCCAGGATGGAACGGCTGCTCCGGTAGATGCCGGTACCATGACGTTCGACACCAGCGGCAATCTGGCCAGCACCACCAGCAAACAAGGCACCGCCGGCGAATTCAGCATGCTGATCCCGATGGAGGCCAAAGATGGCGCGCCGGCACAGAATTTCACCCTGAACTTCGCCAAGAGCATGCAGCAGAGCGTCAGTGCCGATTCCGTCAGCAAAGTGTCGCAGGATGGCTATGGCGCAGGTGAATACACCAACTTCCAGATCAACAACGACGGCACGGTGATGGGCATCTACTCCAACCAGCAGACTCAGGTGCTGGGCCAGATCGTCATGGCCAACTTCTCCAACCCGGAAGGCCTGTCTTCTCAGGGCGATAACGTTTGGCAGGAAACCGGCGCATCCGGCCAGCCACGCGTAGGTCTGGCGGGCAACGGCGGTTTGGGCAAACTGACCAGCGGCGCGCTGGAAGCCTCCAACGTCGATCTGAGCCAGGAACTGGTGAACATGATCGTCGCACAACGTAACTACCAGTCGAACGCCCAAACCATCAAAACGCAGGACTCGATCCTGCAAACGCTGGTTAGCCTGCGCTAATAGGACTGATTTATGGATCACGCGATTTATACCGCGATGGGCGCAGCGCGACAGACGCTGGAGCAGCAGTCTGTCACCGCCAATAATCTGGCCAACGCATCGACGCCGGGCTTTCGCGCCCAGCTGTCGGCGCTGCGTGCCGTGCCGGTGGATGGGCCAAGCTTGCCGACGCGAACGCTGGTTACCGCGTCAACGCCGGGCGCGGACATGAGCCAGGGGGCGCTGAATTACACCGCCCGCCCGCTGGACGTGGCGCTGCAGCAGGACGGCTTTCTGGCCGTCAGCCTGCCGGACGGCGGCGAAGCCTACACCCGTAACGGTAACATCCAGATCTCCTCCACCGGGCAGTTGACGGTGCAGGGCGTGCCGCTGATGGGCGACGGCGGACCGATTGAGGTACCCCCGTCGGCAGAGATCACCATTGCCGCCGACGGGACCATCTCGGCGCTGAATGCGGGCGATCCGCCGAACAGCATTGCTCAGATCGGCAGGCTGAAACTGGTGAAGGCCGACGCGCGCGAAGTGATGCGTGGCGATGACGGGTTGTTCCGCCTGACGCCGGAAACCCAACGGCAGCGCGGCAATCAGTTGCCGAACGATCCGCTGGTGCAGGTGATGCCGGGCGTGCTGGAAGGCAGCAACGTCAAACCGATGGAAACCATGGTCGACATGATTGCCAACGCCCGCCGCTTTGAAATGCAGATGAAGGTCATCCACAGCGTGGATGAAAATGAACAGCGCGCCAATTCATTGTTATCAATGAGTTAATTAGCAAGGAAATAACCCATGATCCCATCTTTATGGATTGCCAAAACCGGTCTGGATGCGCAGCAGACCAATATGGACGTGATCGCCAATAACCTGGCCAACGTCAGCACTAACGGTTTTAAACGCCAGCGTGCAGTATTCGAAGATCTGCTGTACCAGACCATGCGTCAGCCGGGGGCGCAGTCCTCCGAGCAGACGACGCTGCCGTCCGGGCTGCAGATCGGTACCGGCGTGCGGCCGGTGGCGACCGAGCGTCTGCACAGCCAGGGCAACCTGTCGCAGACCAACAACAGCAAGGACATCGCCATCAAGGGGCAGGGCTTTTTCCAGGTGATGATGCCGGACGGCACCCTGGCCTATACCCGCGACGGCTCGTTCCAGAGAGATCAGAACGGCCAACTGGTGACCGCCAGCGGCTTCCAGGTGCAACCGGCGATCACCATTCCGGCCAATGCCCTGAGCATCACCGTCGGCCGCGACGGCATCGTCAGCGCCACCCTGCAGGGGCAGACCGCCGCCCAGCAGGTGGGCCAACTGACGCTGACCACCTTTATCAATGACAGCGGCCTGGAAAGCATGGGCGAGAACCTGTACCAGGAAACCGAGAGTTCCGGTGCGCCGAACGAGAGCACGCCTGGGCTAAACGGTGCAGGTCTGCTGTATCAGGGCTATGTGGAAACCTCCAACGTCAACGTGGCGGAAGAGCTGGTCAACATGATCCAGACCCAACGTGCTTACGAAATCAACAGCAAAGCGGTATCGACGTCCGATCAGATGCTGCAAAAGCTGACGCAACTGTAATTGACGGGCGCTGCAGCGCCCGTAACCCTATTTTGTGAAACAAAGGCGATACCCGTGGTAACCACAACTCTGATGGAAAACCCGCCGCAAGGAAAACGCTGGCTGGCGGCAATGGTGATGCTGACGCTGAGCGGCTGCGCTTACATTCCACATAAACCCCTGGTTGACGGGGCTACCACGGCACAGCCGGCGCCGGCGGGCGCGCCCGTGCCGAACGGTTCCATTTTCCAGACGGTGCAGCCGATGAACTACGGTTATCAGCCGCTGTTTGAAGACCGTCGTCCGCGCAACGTCGGCGATACCCTGACGATCGTGCTGCAGGAAAACGTCAGCGCCAGCAAAAGCTCTTCTGCCAACGCTAGCCGCAACGGGGCCAGCAAGTTCGGCGTAGCCACCTCGCCACGCTACCTCGATGGCTTGCTGGGCAATGCGCGTGCCGACATGGATATCTCCGGTGACAGCACCTTCGGCGGCAAGGGCGGGGCCAACGCCAACAACACCTTTAACGGCACCATTACCGTGACGGTCAATCAGGTGCTGGTGAACGGAAACCTGCACGTGGTGGGGGAAAAACAGATCGCCATTAATCAGGGCACCGAATTCATCCGTTTCTCCGGGGTCGTCAACCCGCGCACCATCAGCGGCAGCAACTCGGTTACCTCCACCCAGGTGGCGGATGCGCGCATTGAATATGTCGGCAACGGCTATATCAACGAAGCGCAGACCATGGGGTGGTTACAACGCTTCTTCTTAAATGTCTCACCGTTTTGAGTACAGGCTATTTTTCTTGCCATTTTGAGGTTGGGCAGTGCTCGGGGCAGTCACGTACTGCGTGTACGCTCCATTCCCTGTGCGCCGCCCGCCCCCGAGCTGCCTGCGACAATAACGCCTTGTGGGTAAGGCGAATGAGGTTCCAATGTTAAAGAAATTTCTAATGGCGCTGGTGATTTGTGCGCTGAGCCTGCCGGCCGCGGCGGAGCGCATTCGCGATCTGGTCACGGTGCAGGGCGTACGCGATAACGCGCTGATCGGTTACGGACTGGTGGTGGGGCTGGACGGTTCCGGTGACCAGACCATGCAGACCCCGTTCACCACCCAGAGCCTGAGCAACATGCTGTCGCAGTTGGGTATCACCGTGCCACCGGGCACCAACATGCAGTTGAAAAACGTGGCGGCGGTCATGGTCACCGCCAAGCTGCCGCCGTTTTCGCGCACCGGGCAGAACATCGACGTGGTGGTGTCCTCCATGGGTAACGCCAAGAGTCTGCGTGGCGGCACCTTGCTGATGACGCCGCTGAAAGGGGTAGATAATCAGGTTTACGCGCTGGCGCAGGGCAACGTGCTGGTCGGCGGAGCCGGCGCTTCGGCCGGTGGCAGCAGCGTACAGGTTAACCAACTGGCCGGCGGGCGCATCAGCAACGGCGCCACCATTGAGCGCGAGCTGCCGACCACCTTCGGGGCCGGCGGAGTGATTAACCTGCAGCTCAACGATGAGGACTTTACGCTGGCACAACAGATCAGCGACGCCATCAACCGTCAACGCGGCGGTGGCACGGCTTCACCGTTGGACGCCCGTACCATTCAGGTGCTGGTGCCACAGGGCAACAGTTCGCAGGTGCGCTTCCTGGCGGAGATCCAGAACATTAACGTTAGCGTCGGGGCGATCGACGCCAAGGTGATCATCAACTCACGCACCGGTTCGGTTGTAATGAACCGCGACGTGATCCTGGATTCCTGCGCGGTGGCGCAAGGCAACCTGTCGGTGGTGGTCGATCGGCAAAATACCGTCAGCCAGCCAAATACCCCGTTTGGCGGCGGGCAAACGGTGGTGACGCCGAACACCCAGATTTCGGTGCAACAGCAGGGCGGCTCGCTGCAGAAGGTTAACGCCAGCGCCAATCTGAACAACGTGATCCGCGCGCTTAACGCGTTGGGGGCAACGCCGATCGATCTGATGTCTATCCTGCAGGCGATGCAAAGCGCCGGCTGTCTGCGCGCCAAGCTGGAAATTATCTGATGGCCGGCGATCTGATGGCAATGTCGGGCGCCGCCTATGATGCGCAGGCGCTTAATGGACTGAAACGCGATGCGGCGAGCGATCCGCAGGGCAACCTGAAACAGGTGGCGCAGCAGGTTGAAGGCATGTTCGTGCAGATGATGCTGAAAAGCATGCGTGCCGCGCTGCCGCAGGATGGGATCTTGAGCAGCGATCAGTCTCGGCTCTACACCTCAATGTATGACCAGCAAATTGCCCAGCAGATGTCGCAGAAAGGCCTGGGGTTGGCCGACATGATGGTGAAGCAGATGAGCAACGCCAACGCGGTGCCGAGCGAAACGGCGGGCACGTCGCCGATGGCGCTGGACGATGAGGTGTTGCGAACGCTGCCGAATCAGGCGCTGGAGCAGATGATCCGCCGCGCGGTGCCAAAAGCGCCGAGCGCTGCCCCGCTGTCGCTCAACAACGGCAACTTTGTTGCCCGGCTGTCTACTCCTGCGCGCGTCGTCAGCCAGCAGAGCGGCATTCCGCATCAGCTGATTGTGGCACAGGCCGCACTGGAATCCGGCTGGGGTCAGCGTGAGATCCCGGCCGCCGACGGTTCGCCGAGCTACAACCTGTTTGGCATCAAGGCGGGCGGCAGCTGGGACGGGCCGGTGACCGAGATCACCACCACCGAGTTCGAGCAGGGTGCGGCGAAGAAGATCAAGGCGAAGTTCCGGGTTTACGGTTCTTACGTCGAGGCGATGGCCGACTACGTCAAGCTGTTGACCAATAACCCACGCTACGCCGGGGTGGCCAACGCCCGCAGCCCGGAGCAGGCGGCGCAGGCGCTGCAACAGGCCGGTTATGCCACCGATCCGCAATATGCCAGCAAGTTGGTCAGCGTGATACAGCAGATGAAAAACGCCGGCGAGCAGGTGGTGAAGGCGTATACCCACGACCTGAAGGATCTTTTTTAGCCACTGGGCGCAGCATGCAGCGCCCCTACGCAATAGGCCGAATTTAAATGTAGGGGTCCAGCATGCTGGACCCGGATTTTTCCCTCAAGTTTCCCCCGTTTTTGCCGATAACCAAGACAGGCTGAGTGAACGGCTCAGCAGATTAATTGACTCCTGTGGGCCACCGGCGCCGCAGCAAAAGGAACTTCTATGTCCAACAGCTTAATCAATACCGCGATGAGCGGGCTGAATGCGGCTCAGGTGGCGCTCAGCACCGTCAGTAACAACATCTCTAACTACAACGTGGCGGGCTATAACCGACAGACTGCGATCCTGGCGCAGAACGGCGGTATGAGTACCATGAGTGGCTTCATTGGCAACGGGGTCACCGTGACCAGCGTTAACCGCGAGTACAACCAGTTCATCACCAATCAGTTGCGCGGAGCACAGAGCCAGGCCGGGGCACAGAACGCCTACTTCGAGAAAATCTCGCAGATCGATAACCTGCTGGCGAGCAAAACCAATACCTTGTCGACCAATATGCAGGATTTCTTTAGCAACCTGGAGAACCTGGTCAGCAACGCCGGCGATGACGCCGCGCGCCAAACGGTGCTGGGCAAGGCCAATGGGTTGGTCAATCAGTTCAATAACACCGACAAATACCTGCGCGATATGGACAGCGGCGTTAACCAACAGCTCAGCGACAGCGCTAACCAGATCAACAGCTACAGCCAGCAAATCGCCAAACTGAACGATGAAATTACCCGCCTGCGCGGCAGCGGCGGTGAGCCGAATGCCTTGCTCGATCAGCGCGACCAACTGGTGACTGAGTTAAACCAGGTGGTGGGCGTGCAGGTGATGCAGCAAGACGGCGACGCTTATACCGTGTCTTTCGCCAACGGCCTGACGCTGGTGCAGGGGAGCAATGCATACCAGGTGGAGGCAGTGCCTTCCAGCGGCGATCCTTCTCGCCTGACCATCGGCTATAACCGCGGCAATGGCGTCAGCGAAGTGCCGGAAGGGCAAATTACCAGCGGCAGCGTTAGCGGCGTACTGAAGTTCCGCAGCGAATCGCTGGATAGCGCACGCAACCAGTTGGGGCAATTGGCGCTGGCGATGGCGGACAGCTTTAACCAGCAGCACCGTGCCGGGTTCGATCTCAACGGCGACGCCGGCACCGATTTCTTCAGCTTCGGTGGTGGGCGCGTGGTGGATAACAGCCGCAATGCCGGCGATGCGGCGCTGTCGGTGTCCTACACCGATACCAGCAAGGTGAAGGCCAACGATTACCGGGTGGAGTTCGATGGCAGCAACTGGCAGGTCAGCCGCCTGCCGGATAACGTGAAGGTCAACGCCACGGCGAGCGTCGATGCCACCACCGGCAAACCGACGCTGAGCTTTGACGGCCTGAAGGTCGACATCGACGGCACGGCACAAAAGAACGACAGCTTTACCGTGAAGCCGGTCAGCGACGTGGCGGGCAGCTTGAAAGTCGCGATTACCGATTCGGCGAACATCGCAGCCGCCGGCAAAGACGACAGTGGCCGCGGCGATAACGAAAACGCCAAAAAGCTGCTCGATCTGCAGACCAAAAAGTTGGTCGACGGCAAAGCCACCTTCAGCGGCGCATACGCCAGCATGGTGAGCAGCGTTGGTAACCAGACGGCATCGGCCAAGGTTTCGGCGACTTCTCAGGCCAATATCGTCAAGCAGCTGACCATTCAGCAGCAGTCGATCTCCGGTGTCAACCTGGACGAAGAGTACGGTGAATTGCTGCGTTTTCAGCAATATTACATGGCCAATGCACAGGTCATTCAAACCGCCAGCTCAATGTTTGACGCACTGCTGAATATCCGTTGATTTCCACTTTGACCGGAGCCCTGGCGGTTCCGGTCGCTGATTTTGAGGAACCCGCACCATGCGCATGTCCACCAGCATGATGTACCAACAGAACATGTCCGGCATTACCGGCAATCAGTCGCTGTTTATGAAAGCCGCCGAGCAGCTTTCCACCGGCAAAAAAGTCAGCAATCCGTCCGACGATCCTCTGGCGGCTTCGCAGGCGGTGATGCTGGCTCAATCACAGTCGGAAAACACCCAATATGCCTTGGCGCGGACCTTTGCCCGTCAAAGCGTGTCGATGGAAGAGACTGTGCTGTCCGGGGTGACCAGCACCATCTCCGATATGAAAGCGCTGATCGTCAGCGCCGGCGGCACCAAAAGCGACGACGACCGCGATTCGCTGGCGACCCAGCTGCAGGGGCTGAAAGATCAGTTGCTCAACCAGGCCAACAGCACCGACGGCAACGGCCGCTATATGTTTGGCGGTTTTGTGAACGACAAGCCTCCCTTTGAAGACAAGGGCGGATCGGTCAGCTATGTCGGCGGTAACACGCCGGTCGAGCAGAAAGTGGATGCCAACCGCACCATGACCATTGGGCATACCGGCGATAAGGTCTTCATGGCATTGACCAGCAACCCGAAGCCGGAACCGGATGGCAGCGCCTCTGTCGCTAACGTGTTTGAAAGCATTGATATCGCGCTGAAGGCGTTGAAAACACCTCAGAAGGATGCGGATGATGCCACCAAGCAGCAGGTGAACGATGCGCTGGCCAAAGCCAACCGCGGCCTGGACAACTCTTATAACAGAGTGCTTAGCGTGCGCGCGGAGCTGGGCAGCCAACTGCAGGAAATGGATACGCTGGACAGTATCGGCAAGGACCGCGACATGATCAACAAAACGCAAATGAGCGCGCTGGTTGATGCCGATCTGGCCGAGTCGATTTCCAGCTATTTCATGCAGCAGGCGGCCTTGCAGGCGTCATACAAAACCTTCGGGGATATGCAGGGGATGTCGCTGTTCCAGTTGAACCGCTAATCCCCTTTGCTGTGCGGGGCCGATAGATCCACTCCAGTATGGTTGTTACGGGCGCAGCATACCGCGCCTCTACGCTAGCTGGGGTGGGGCGTCGAAATCCATAGTACCGGGTAATAAATAGCTCTTAGCCTACCGTGCAGTCACGGCGGGCAATCTCTTTGGGTGTGCTTAGAAGACGTTATTGCTGTGTAGCAGCGGTAGGGAATTCTTGAAACCGGGCGCACTTGTTTGGCACGTCACGCTTCCCCCACACAGGTTTGGCGTGACGTGCCTTTTTTTCGGCTACCCGAAATTATGTGCACTTATATCTGCCTGAATTTAACGGCGGGAAGCGTTAGAATATTCAAGGGTGAGTGCAGAGATAAGAACGCAAATTATATTTTTTTTGGGTAACCCCCGTGGTTATTTTTTCTTTTTTACCACAAGCCATTTTTCACCACTGGGTGACAAGGCAATCTGAGAACGGTTGGTGGCCCAGTGTGCCAGGCCTAAGGCCCTGCGTGCTCTTCGGTTGGTTTTAGCTTTCATTTTTATATTCCTTTTGTAGGGTAAGTAATAATTCCGTAGAAAATAAATGTGCCAGCTTCGCCGGGCATGCCGGTGATGTTTTTTAAATTATAATGAGCGTTAAAGGGATGCTTTTATTATCACGTCTCTGTTTTTTACAGTGTGTCCCACTCCTTATTTATTGAGTTTATTTTTTGATGTTTTTATTTAATAAGGACATTCTAGGGTGGGTATTTTATTATTCAAGCCAATAAGAGTAATTGAAGGCAAATAGTGATAATTTGCTTTTTCCAATTTTTTATACTGAGAAAGGGAATTTGTTGCCACTTTATCCGGCGTCAGGCGGCCGTTAAGCCGCTCAGTGAGGGTAACGCTAGGGGGTCATGCTGCCGACGACATCGGCCAGGCGATCGAAGAACTCGCCAAACAGGTGCTCACAAAACGGCGCCAGCATCGGCATCATCATGCCGATGGTCATAATGCCAATGGTCATGGTCACCGGGAAACCGATGACGAACACCGACAGCTGCGGTGTCATGCGGTTAAGCAGGCCGAGCGCCATGTTCAGCGTCAGCAACAGGCAGATCAGCGGCAGTGCCAGCATCATGCCGTTGATGAAAATCAGCGAACCGGCCTGGGTCAAGGCGAGAAAGCCATTGCCGTTAAGCGGCTCGGCCTGGATCGGCAGGGTATGGAAGCTGTCCACCAACAGAGAAATCAGCCACAGATGGCCGTTGAAGCTGAGAAACAGCAGCATCGCCAGCAGGTTGAGCAGCCGTGCCAACACTGGCATGTTCGGCCCGCCGCTGGGATCGAAGAAGGTGGCGAACGACAAACCCATCTGCATGCCGATCACTTCGCCGGCCAGCCGTATCGCCGCGAAGGCGAACTGCATGGTCAGGCCCAGCGCGACACCGATCAGAATTTGCTGGGCCGCCAGCCACAAACCGGCCGCAGAGAAAATAGGCACGGTGCTGGTGGGTAGCCCGGGGGCAATCAGTATCACGATCAGCCCGCCGAGGCCAATTTTCACCTTCTTGCTGATCTGCTTTTCGCTGAATACCGGCGCGGTGCTGATCAGCGCCAAAATACGCAGCAGTGGCCAGAAATATTGGCTGAGCCAGACGCCGAACTGCGCGCTGTCAAATGTGAGCATGGTTAACCAATCAGGTTGGGCAGGTTAGTGAACAGCGTGCGCATATAGTCCAGCAGCAGGTTCAGCATCCACGGTCCGGCAATCACGATGGTCGCGACCACCGCCAGGATTTTGGGAATGAACGACAGCGTCATTTCGTTGATCTGGGTCGCGGCCTGCAGCAGGCTGACCACCAGGCCGCTGACCAACGCGGCGAGCAACAGCGGCGCGGCCAAGGCCAACGCCACCTTCATCGCCTCGGTGCCCAGCGCCATAACCGATTCTGGTGTCATTATGGATCCCTCAGTGGCGGCAGGTATGCCGCGAATTACGAATAGAAACTTTGCGCCAGCGAGCCCAGCAGCAGTTGCCAGCCGTCCACCAGAACAAACAGCATCAGCTTGAAGGGCAACGAGATGGTTGCCGGTGGCACCATCATCATCCCCAGCGCCATCAACACGCTGGCGACCACCAGATCGATAATCAGGAACGGAATAAACACCGTGAAGCCGATTTGGAACGCGGTTTTCAGTTCGCTGGTGACGTAGGCCGGCAGGAGGATGCGCATCGGCACCGCTTCCGGCCCGGCCAGCGGCGGCTGGTTGGCGAGCTTGGCATACAGCGCCAGATCGGTTTCACGCGTTTGGCGCAGCATAAACTCGCGCAGCGGCTGTGAACCTTTATCCAGCGCGATGTCCAGGCTGATTTTGTCCTGGCTGAACGGCAGATAAGCGTCTTGATAAACCTTGTCGAACACCGGCGACATAATGAAAAAGGTCAGGAACAGCGCCAGGCCCAGCATCACCTGGTTGGGTGGGGCCGAGGGGGTGCCGAGGGCATTGCGCAGCAACCCCAGGACGATGATGATGCGCGTGAAGCTGGTCATCATCAGCAGCATGGCCGGCAAGAAACTGAGCGAGGTCAGCAACACCAAGGTTTGCACCGGCAGCGACCAGCTTTGGCCGCCGTTGGCTAATGGCTGGCTGATCAGACCGGGAAGTTGTGCGAAGGCGGTGGGGCTGAGCAACAGTAAAGCCGTTGCCAATACGCGCAGAAGTATTTTGCCTCGCCCACAGAAGGCGACACACTGAACGAGGGATTTCATGCCGATTTTTCCGGACGTTTGAGAACTTTTTGCATCAGTTGGCGAAAATCCGCCGGCGTGGTCACTTCGGCGGCGTCGGTGTCCTGCACCGGCGCGGGCAGGCTATGCAGCGGGGTGATTTGCTGGGCGGTGACGCCCAACACCAGCAAGGTGTTATCCACTTCGATCACCACCACGCGTTCGCGCTGTCCAACCTGACAGCTGGCGCGCAGATTGAGCAGTTTGCTGTTGCGTGCCTGCGGGGCAAACCCCAGGCGACGAAACAGCCAGCCGGCCAGCAGGATCAGCAGCAAAATGCCGCCAAGTGCGCTGCTGACCTGCGTCAGCACTGAACCGGCCGGCAGTGCCGGCTCGGTGGATTGCAAGGTGCCCGCGGTGGGCGTGGCGGTGCTTGGGTTCATCAGCGGCTCAGGCGGCGCATGCGCTCGGAAGGGGTGATGATATCGGTAATGCGCACGCCGAATTTGTCGGCCACCACCACCACTTCGCCCTGGGCAATCAGATAACCGTTGATCATAATATCCAGCGGTTCACCCGCCAGCCCGTCCAACGCCACGACAGAGCCCTGCGACAGGCGCAGCAGTTCCTTGATGGTCATCTTGGTGCGGCCCAGTTCAACGGTCAATTTGACCGGGATGTCGAGGATCAGATCGATATCCTGCAGGCTGCCGCTGGTATCCTGCGGCTCCAGCGATTTGAACACCGCATCGCTGGCAGACGTCTTTTCGGTTGCTTGCTGTTCGTTAAACGCATCAGCCCACAGATCGTCCACGGATTCCTTTCCTTCGCCAGACGGTTGCTTAGGATCACTCATTTGGGCTGTTCCTCACTCAGAGCATTCAAAATAGGGTTAATCAAATGTTCAACACGCAGGGCGTACTGCCCGTTTAACGTGCCGTATTGGCTGGTCAAAACCGGCACGCCGTCGACGTGAGCGATGAGGCGATCCGGTTTATCAATCGGTAATACATCGCCCGGCTGCAGCTTCAGGATCTTCGACAGGCGCATCGGGATATCGACGAAGTTGGCAATCAGCTCCAGCTCGGAATGCTGCACCTGCTTCACCAGCGTTTCACGCCAGTGGCTGTCTTCCTGCCGCGAATTCTCCAACGGTGGGTTGGTCAGCAGTTCGCGCAGCGGTTCGATCATGGCAAACGGAATGCAGATGTTGAACTCACCGCTCAGCGCGCCAATTTCCACCTGGAAAGGGGTGGTGACCACGATGTCGTTTGGCGACGTGGTGATGTTGGTGAACTTCACCTGCATTTCAGCGCGCACGTATTCCACGTCAATCTTGTAAATTGCGCTCCAGGCGTCGCCGTAGGCGTCCAGCGCCAGCCGCAGCATGCGCTTGATCACCCGCTGTTCGGTTGGCGTAAATTCGCGGCCTTCCACTTTGGTGGGAAAGCGACCGTCGCCCCCGAACAGGTTATCGACGGCGATAAACACCAGGCTCGGTGCGAACACGAACAGCGCAGTACCGCGCAGCGGGTTCAGGTGCACCAGGTTCAGGTTGGTGGGCACCGGCAGGTTGCGAGCAAATTCGTGGTACGGCTGGATCTTGATCGGGCCAACGGTAATGTCCGGGCTGCGGCGCAGCAGGTTGAATAACCCCATGCGGAACTGCCGGGCAAAACGTTCGTTGATGATTTCCAGCGCGTGCAGCCGTTCGCGCACCACTCGGCGCTGGGTGGTCGGATCGTACGGCTTGACCTCGCTCTCATTGAGGGCAACCGCTTCGGGTTCATCACCCGCGCTGTCGCCGTTGAGCAAGGCGTCGATCTCTGCCTGTGAAAGAATGCTGTCGCCCATAGTGATTACCGCAATATGAAGGCAGTGAACAGCACGTCGCTGACCACCTGCTTCGGTTGTCCCTTAACCAGCGGCGGGCTAAGCACGTCCTTAATCTGCGCCACCAGTTGCTGCTTTCCTTGTTCACTGCTCAACTGGCCCGCTTCCTGACGAGACAGCAGCATCAGCAGACGGCTGCGCACCTCCGGCAGGAAATCATTCAGTTGGCGGCGGGTACTTTCATCCGGCAAGCGTAACGTCAGGCCGATATACAACACCCGATCCGGGTTGTTATCGGGCGTCAGCAGATTGACGGTAAAGGTGTCCAGCGGCATAAACACCGGTGCGGCCGGGGGGAGTTCTTTGGCTACGGGCTGCGCGCCCTCCTGGTGCTGCTTGAGCTGCCACCAGCTGTAGCCAGCCGCGCCGCAGGCGACGAGGGTTATCAGCACCAGCAGTATGACCAGAAGGGAGCGTTTCGGTGCTGCCGGTAGGGTATTTTGAGACATAGCTAAATCAAATTCCTGTTGTTATACCCGTCGTCTTTCAAGCTGCAGCGTTGTTCCCTGCACTCACTCCCCCAGTCACTTACTTGAGTAAGCCCCTGGGGATGAGTGAGCTGGGCGCCTGGCTGCAACTTGAAATCCATAGGGTATATGCCCTTCATTTTTCAAGCTGCAACCTAAGATCTCGCGGGTATATAACGCGTGTAAAAGCCGCACGCATGACATTATTTACCCAAAATATTTGGAGTTGCATCGCGACGGCAAGTTTGTAAGTCCTCAGCAGCATAGATAACTATGTGACCGGGGCGCGCAAATGCAGCCAACAATGATGCAGCTTCAAGTATGAAGGGTAGCGGTATTATCGCGCCTATTCCGGCACGCAATAGCCAGAATAGGCAGGGAAAAGCGTGCCAGCTTGGGCGTTTGCGGCCACTCAGGCGAAAATATCAACGCCGCTGACGGCGCGGGCCATCGCCTGCAATTCCAGCGGTGCGCTGTGGGCATCGGTGGACAAATCGCCGTCACCCTGACGCTCGCGATAATCCGGGCGACCCTGCTGCCCGCCATTGTGCTGCTGCGCCTGTTGCCACTGCGGCATCTGGTCGCCGCCCACGCTGCTTTGTCCCAAATTGATGCCACTCTCAGCCAGCGCGTGACGCAGTTGCGGCATCGCGGCCTCCACGGCGGCACGAACCTGTCCGTGTGCCGAGGCAATATGCAGCTGTGCCTGGTTGTCATCCAGCTTGAGGGTGATTTGCAGCGCCCCCAGATCCTGCGGATGCAGACGCAGCTCGGCGCTTTGCTGACCGTTGCGATGGAACATCAGCACCTGTTGGTTCAACGCCTGCTGCCACTCCGGGCTGCCCAACTGGGCGTTTAGCTGCGGCGTAGGCGGGGCAGTGACCAACGCAGCGCCTGGCGCTGCAGCGATCGTTGGGCTGGAGACCGGTGGGGCCATCAGAGGGACGTTTGATGTTGGCGATTGGCTATCGGCGCCAAGCTTCAACGCCGCTGCATCCGGTTTTTCGTGCGCAACTGCAATTTGCTGTGGGATGTCGGCACGGCTTTCACTGCCGAGCGAAGCTGGGGTTACCGGCGTTGGTGCCTTTTGCGTGCCGGTTACCTCAGTCTGGCGCCCCAGTGAAGCGCTCTGGATCGTTGCAGCCTGAGGGGTATCTCGATCGCCTTCAAGGCTCAGTTCCGCCGAGCCGGTACCTGCATCAGGCATTGCTGGGGGAATAGCGATTGGCAGCATGGCGAACAGCGCTTGCAGCGTAGCGGCGTCGATCTCACCGGCAGGCCGCAGCGCGGCGTCGTGCGACAGTTGCTTCAACGTCGGCTCTTCGTCGTTACTGATGGCGGCTGGCTGGCCTTGCGTTAACAGCGAAGGCGCTAACAGCCCATCGCGTTCGCCGAATGCGGCCAGTAACTGCGTCAGTTGGTTGCGGCTCAGCGGCGCAGAGTCTTCTTCTGCGCTCAACGCCATCGGTGACAGTTTGCCTGCGGACTTGTCGGCTGGCAGCACGCGGGCGCCAAGCAGTTGAGCAAAAGCGGAAGAGAGCGATGACTCATCCAGCGGGAGCTGCGCGTCCGGCAGCAGGCCGGAGTCGCCCGGCAGCGACAGGCCCGGCAAAGCGTTCAGGTTCATTGATGTATATTCCTTTGTGCACTGCGTTGAGCGAACTCATCCATCAGTTTTTGATCCCGTTTGTTCTCCAACTGCAACTCCGCGCTCTGGGCTCGGGTATGCAGGGTTTCGAAAGCGTTCAAACGTTGCTGTTTGTCCTGCCATTGTTTCATCGCGTGGTCCACTTTCTCTCCCCACTGCGTCAACTGCTGGCGGTGCTGGGCGATCGCCTGTTCCAGCGTGCCGATAAACTGCTGGTAGTTCTGCCAGTTGGACGATTCCATACCGCCGCTCAGTTGATTATTCAGCTTCTGACGGTACTCATCCTGATAGTTGAGCAGCATGGAAAGTTGCTGTTCAGCGGCTTGCTGAGCTTTGCGCACCTGGCCCAGTTGGCGAGTCGCCTGTTCTACTGCATCCTGCGCCAGATCGCGCAGGGTAATCAGGGGGGACTGTGGTTTCATCGGGTTTGCGCCTTTGGTGACGTTAAACGATCAACTGCTGTAGCTGCTGGCAGGCGTCCTGATAGCCGCTGCGTTCGAAAATGCCTTGCTGCAGATAGGCTTCCATCTGCGGATACAGCGTCATGGCCTTATCCAGCAGCGGGTCGCTGCCTGCGACGTAAGCGCCTACGCTGATCAAATCGCGGTTGCGTTGGTAGCTGGCCAGCATCTGTTTGAAGTTACGCACCCGACGATAGTGTTCTTCGTCGATCAGCGAGGTCATGGCGCGGCTGATGGAGGCTTCAATGTCGATGGCCGGATAGTGGCCGGCTTCCGCCAGGCGTCGCGACAGCACCACATGGCCGTCGAGAATGGCGCGTGCCGAGTCGGCGATCGGATCCTGTTGGTCATCGCCTTCGGTCAGCACGGTATAAAAGGCGGTAATGGACCCGCCGCCGCTGATGCCGTTGCCCGCGCGTTCAACCAGTGCCGGCAGCTTGGCGAAGACGGAAGGCGGATAGCCTTTGGTGGCCGGCGGCTCGCCGATGGCCAGGGCTATCTCACGTTGCGCCATGGCGTAGCGCGTCAGGGAATCCATGATCAACAGCACGTGCTGGCCGCGATCGCGGAAATCTTCAGCGATGCGTGTGGCGTAGGCTGCACCCTGCATGCGCAGCAGCGGTGAGACGTCCGCCGGTGCGGCAATCACCACCGAACGCGCCCGGCCTTCGGGGCCGAGAATGTTTTCGATAAAGTCTTTCACCTCACGGCCACGTTCGCCGATCAGACCGACGACAATCACGTCGGCCTGGGTGTAGCGCGCCATCATGCCCAACAGCACGCTTTTACCGACGCCGGAACCGGCAAACAGCCCCATGCGCTGACCGCGACCGACGGTCAACAGGCCGTTGATGGTGCGCACGCCGACGTCCAGCACCTGTTCGATCGGCGTTCGTTGCAGTGGGTTGAATGGGGCGGTGATCAGCGGCGCACGGTAGCCAGTTTCCGGTGCGGGCAGGCCGTCGAGCGGCTTGGCGCTGCCGTCCAGTACCCGACCCAGCAGGGCCGGACCGAGCGGAAGCTGCTTACTGGCGCTTTGGCCTTCCGGCGAGATGCGGGCGTAAACCCGGGCGCCGGGCACGATGCCTTCCACTTCTTCCAGCGGCATCAGAAACAGCCGCTGGCCGTTAAAGCCGACCACTTCGCTTTCTACTTCCTGGACCTCACCGGCGTCGTGACGCTCGATCAGGCAGGTGGCACCGATCGGCAGCTGTAGCCCGGTGGCTTCCAGCACCAAACCTGTGGCGCGGGTCAGGCGGCCGTAGCGGCGTACCGTCGGGGCGTGTGCGATGCGTTTTTCCAGCGCATCCAGTGAGGTCAGCCAGCGGCCGAGGCGCAGGGTCATTAAACGTCTCCCGGAGCAGCCAGACGGCAGAGTTCATGCCAACGGGTTGCCAGGCTGGCGTCAAGATCGCCTTCGTCGGCGCTGACCTTGCAGCCACCAGGATGCAACTGACCGTCCGCCAGTAACCGCCAGCCGTGCAGGCTGAGCGTGGCACCCAACTGTTGCTCGATTCGCTGATAGTCATCCGGGTGCACGCGCAATTGCGGCTTGCCGCTGAACATCGGCTCTTGCTGGATCAACTGTTGGATCTGCGCCAACAGGGCAGTGCCGTCGCACACCGGCGGTTGGCCCAGCACCTGTTTGGCGGCAGTCAGGGCCAACTGCATCAGGCGCGAGGCAATCACGCTGTCGAGGGCGTCCAGCGTGTGCTGGAATTCCGTCACCAGATGCTGCCAGTGCGCGGTCAGCGGTTGTTGCTGTTGCTGAGCTTCCAGCAAGCCCTGTTGGCGACCCTCTTCCATGCCAGCCTGGAAGCCGGCGTCGTAGCCTTTTTGCTGCCCGTCCGCATAGCCTAACTGCTGGCCCTGCTGCTCGGCCTGCAGGCGGAGCTGAGTGAGCTGTTGTTCCCGAACCAGGCTGTCGTCCAGCGGTGCGCCGTCGGTGATTTCCACCGGCAGCGGCAGCGGGTCGAGCACCGGTTTGGGCTCGTTGAGATCGCTGAGCGACCAAGGCTGCCAGGGCAGGGTATTAATGCGATCAGACATAGGTGTCCTCGCCACCGCCGATAATCATTTCGCCACTCTCGGCCAAACGACGGACCACCAGCAGGATAGCCTTCTGCTCGTTCTCCACCTGCGACATGCGCACCGGGCCACGGTTGGCCAGATCGTCGCGCAGGATATCTGCGGCGCGTTGCGACATGTTTTTGAGGAACTTCTCGCGCAGTGGTTGTTCCGCGCCTTTGAGCGCCACCAGCAAGGATTCGCCTTCCACTTCCTGCAACAGGCGCTGGATGCTGCGATCGTCGACTTCCACCAGATTCTCGAACAGGAACATCTCGTCGATGATCTTCTGCGCCAGCTCGCCGTCGTATTCGCGCATGGCGTCGATAACCGCCTCTTCCTGCTGCGTTTTCATCAGGTTGATGATCTCGGCTGCGGTGCGTACGCCGCCCATTTTGCTGCGCTTGAGGTTTTGACCGTCGAGCAGGTTGTTCAGCACTTCGGTCAGTTCCGCCAGCGCCGCCGGCTGCACGCCGCCGAAGGTGGCGATACGCAGCATCACGTCGTTGCGCAGGCGTTCGTCGAACAGCGCCAGAATGTCCGCTGCCTGGCCACGCTTGAGGTGAACCAGGATGGTGGCGATGATCTGCGGATGTTCGTCGCGGATCAGATCGGCCGCGCTCATTGGTTCCATAAAGTTGAGCGTTTCCATGCCGGTGGTGGTCTCGCGAGATTCGAGAATGTCCTCCAGCAGGCTGGCGGCACGTTCTTCGCCCAGCGCCTTGACCAGCACCGAACGCAGGTAGTCGCTGGCGTTGACGCTCAGCGCGGCATACTGTTCGGCGTCGTCTTCAAATTCGCGCAGTATTTCATTGAGCTGCTTGTGCGACACCTGGCTCATGCTGGCCATGGTGCCACTCAGCTGCTGCACTTCACGCGAGGAAAGGTGTTTGAACACCTCGGCGGCGCGATCTTCGCCCAGCGTCATCAGCAGGATGGCGCTTTTTTCGGTTCCGGTCAGACTCATAGTTCGTTACTCATCCATTGGCGGATTACCAGAGCGACCACGCGTGGGTCTTTATCAGCCAAATCGCGGATCCGCTGGCTCTGGACTTCTGCACTGACGCGCTGCTGGGATTTCTTGTGCTGCGCCAGCTCCTCATTGCTGGGTTTGCTGCTGTCAGCCGGCTTGGCCATTGGCGTAGCGGCGGCGGCGAGCGCGGCCTTTTGTACCGCCTGACGGTTTTGCAGTTGCGGACGCACCAGTTTGCGCCACAGCACCCAGGCGACCAGCAGGATCAGCAGGTAGCGACCGGCATCGATCAGACGATCGATAAACGACTGGCTCTGCCAGAACGGCAGCTCGCCGCCGGTAATTTCGTTATCGGTAAACGGCGTGTTGACCACGTTGAGGGTATCGCCACGGGCGCTGGAGAAGCCCATGGACTCACGCGCCAGCGATTCGATCTGCGCCAGCTGCTCTTTGCTCATCGGCAGTGGTTTGCCGTCCTTATCGGTGCCGCGATAGTTGATGACCACCGCGACCGACAGGCGCTGTACCGTCCCGGCTTTATGCTGGGTATGGCGAATGGTGCGATCGACCTCATAGTTGATGGTTTCATCGCGGCGGGAGTTTTGCGGCCCGCTGCCCTTGGCTGCCGAACTGCGCGCCGTGGCCGTATCGGTTTTAGCTGCGTCGGCATTATTGCCGGCGGTGGCCGGTTGGGCGGTTTCAATCGGGGCAGCAGCCGGTGCGCTCGGCTGATTTGACAATGCGCCCGGCACGCCGCCGACCAATGGCCCGCCAATTTGGTCGCTTTGACTCATTTGCTGTGAGCGTACGGCGGCCTTATTTGGCTCTTGGTTAGGTTGGTACTGTTCGTCAGTTTGCTCGCGAGTGGAGAAGTCGATCTGTGCGGTGACCTGAGCGCGTACGTTAGCGCTGCCGACCATCGGGGCCAAAATCGCTTCGATACGGCGCTGATAGCGGTTTTCCACTTCGCTGGCGTACTTAAGCTGTGCGGCATTCAGATCGCGTCCGGTGCCGTCGGACTGCGTTAACAGGCGGCCGGCCTGATCGACCACCGTCACGTTGCCCGGTGGTAGACCGGCTACGCTGCTCGAGACCATATAAACGATGGCGTTGATCTGGCCGTCATCCAGGGCCCGACCCGGTTGCAACGTCAGGGTCACGGAAGCGGAAGGGGATTTTTGCTCGCGGACAAACAGCGAAGGCTTGGGCAGAGCCAAATGCACCCGGGCGTTTTGTACCGGCCCCAGTGATTCGATGGTACGGGACAATTCACCTTCCAGCGCGCGCTGATAGTTGATTTGCTCGCTGAACTGGCTGATGCCGAATTTTTCCTGGTCCAGCAGTTCGAAGCCCACGGCACCGCCTTTAGGCAGGCCGAGCTGCGCCAAACGCAGACGGGTTTCATGAACTTTTTCGGCTGGGATCAGCAACGCCGCGCCGTTTTCGGCAAAGCGGTAGGGGATGTTCATCTGCGTCAGTTGGGTGACGATGGCGCCGCCGTCGCGATCGTTAATGTTGCTGTACAGCACGCGGTAGTCTGGACTTTTCACCCATAACAGCAGCGCGACCACGATGGCGATGGCTGCGGAGGCCGCAATCAGCAGCGGGACTTTGGGGTTGGCGCGCAGGCGGTTCCACATGGCCAGCAGGCCATTATCGCGGCTTTCGGTAGCGGAGATTGAAGCATTCATTTTAGCCCGAGTCCTTCAATGACGCTCAGGATCCGGTGCGGGCCACGGCGTAGCTCCCTGCCAGGCTGATGAACGGTGTGGTTAGCGTTGTGTGACAAAACAGACTCCCTGATACACATATAAATATACCCTATGCCTTTCAAGTTGCTGCCAGGCGACCCGCTCGCTCATCCCGGGGTCTTGTAGGGGCGCGGCATGCTGCGCCTGAGTTAATCGGGGCGATTTTATTCGCCCCCTACAGTGATTGGGATGAGCGCGGGCAGACAACAACGCTGCAACTTGAAAAGCGACGGGTATAGCGGCGCTCCCATTTCTGGGCATGTTATTATTCGCCCTTAGGGCCCATTTCGATGGCCCGATAAGCCGGGTTTTTTGCAGTTAATTAGCCGCTTTAGGATGAAAATGCTGTGTTAGGGTGTTCAGCATCAAAGTAGTGCCTGATGCAACAACGTCCGGCAGCAGCGTTTTTATTGAGGTCATAATGGCAATTCAGGGTATTGAAGGGGTTTTGCAGCAGTTGCAGGCCACGGCGATTCAGGCAGGGCAGATGGGGCAAGGCGCATCCGCGCAGGGCATCAGTTTTGCCAGTGAGTTGAAGGCGGCGATCGGCAAGATCAGCGATACCCAGCAGGCTGCGCGCAAACAGGCACAGGATTTCGAAGTCGGTGCGCCGGGCATTAGCCTGAATGACGTGATGGTCGATCTGCAAAAATCGTCCATCTCGCTGCAGTTAGGGGTGCAGGTGCGTAATAAGCTGGTTTCTGCTTATCAAGAAGTAATGAATATGCCGGTGTGATGAGACTGGCCTTGTACCCGCAGCCAGAAATGAAAGCCTGAATTCTTTGCTGAACAGGGAAAGGCCGCTTAAGAACTGACCCTAAACCCACCCACGGTGGGTTTTTGCTTTTTAGCGAAAGGTAAGTATCGGTTCCGGATTCTGAGATGTAGAGCTTCTCTAAAGCCGAGACAAGTGTCTGGCCGGGAACATCAATCGCTGGAGTAGCAGGGCAGAAACCCCGGTTAAACTCACATTGCCATGGTATTCACGGGGTTATAATTTCCGGGTTAAGGTCGTTTCAATTACCGGATAAGATAATGTGTAGCAAAAGTGAACGCAGATGGCGGTTGTTCAGTATTTTAATTCTGATCGTTTTGGTTGTATTAATAAGCGTTTTAATTAAAGAAAGCTAAAATAACCCGGGCCACGTTGGGTGGCCCTGCCGCTTTATTTTCCCGCCAGCAGCCGCATGGCGTCTTCTTCATACACCAAACCCAGCAGCCACATGCCGAGCAACAACACAACTAGGGAAAACAGCAGTTTTTCGTTGAGCATGGTTTATTCCCTTCCGATGACTGAATGCCCGCCGATGCTATCCCACCCGCCTGTTTTGCGCCAATATTGCCTGTATAAACGACGCTTTCATTGTTCAATGATTTAATTTATCCCGGAGGTCATCACTCCTGGGCTTGCATCATGCTGAAAGGATCGGGGCGAATGGCCTGGGGTTCCATGGCTCGCTGGTGCCCACGAATGGCTGTGGGGGCAAAACCGAAGCGTTTGCGAAAGCGCTCGGCAAATCGCGAAGAACTTTCATAGCCCACGTGCTGAGCGATGGCGGATATTGGCCAATCGGTAGATTGCAGCAAGGTCAGTGCGCTGCTCATACGCACGTCGATCATTAGATTACGCAGCGCGGTATTCTCCGCCGACAGTTTGCGTCGCAGCATGACTTCGCTCATCGACAGGGTTTCCGCCACCTCGGCCGCGGTCCAGATATTATGCGGATCGGTTGCCAGACAGCGACGTACTCGCTGGGTTAAATTTCTGGCCTCGTTATGAATGAAGTTGATATTGAATTGTTTTAACCACAGCAATATTTCCAGCATTTTGTGGCGAATGATGACCGTGGGGAAACGATGCTTAAGCGTCAGCGCCAAACTGGTGGTCTCGAAACTGTGTATCAACGCGCAGGGCAGGTTACGTAACGCCATCACCGCGTCGAAGGGGCTCAGTGGCGCGCTTTCAGCCTGGGTCGGTGGTATGCTGAGTAACTGCGGATCGCAGGCCAATAGCTGGCAGCTGAATACCCCCTCCTCGGAAAGCTCGTTGATAATATCCACGGTTTGCCCTCCGTCGATAATCAACAGCTCACCCGCATGTGCCACCACTTCATGCTGTTGCCAACGCACGCGTTTGTGGCCTTGCTGTACCAGATACAGATGCGGTTGCTCAAAATAGACTGAAGGAAATAATAATTCAGTATGCTGAATGATGTGTGCCGATGCACCAATTCCTGGACAAAGATTAATTGTACGTTCCATCGATATTCATTTCGCAGCCATTATCTATGAATATCTTTACGCTTTGATTGGCGTTGGAGCAACATCTTTCCATAGGTTGTGAAACACAACGACGTGTTTTATCTATCAAAAATCAATTTCCTGCTGAACAGAAAACGTCCGTGTCGGAATGGTATTTATCCATTAAAGTGAGAGCAAGGCTCGAATTGTGCATTTTTTCTAATTACCCATTATCTGAATAATTCAAATGCCATGGATTAATATCCTGACTTAACCAGGGAGTAATAGTGCATGCTGCTATCTATTCTGCCTTCGTCGTTATTGCTGCGAACTCATCTGACTTGTGGGTCTCCCAACAACAGGGCGCGATCGTGAAACTGACCATAAGTATTATTGACCACGTTTTGCCGCGTCGACTGACCGATTAATTCTTTCAGTTGATTCATACGTTGTTGCAGCAGGCGCTTCAGTTCGGTTTCATTATCCAGGATCTGCTGCAACTTGTGGTGCAGCAATTCCTGTAGTGCCATTGAGGGACCGGCCTGCCCGGTAAAGGCGGCGGTTCTTTCCACCGCCGTCACGTAGGACAGTTCCAGCTCGACCAGGTCTTCCCATCTTTCCGTTTGTGCCAGAACGATCATCTGGCTACTCAGGCTATACACCTGCTGATAGGCGGCTAACAGCTGTTGTTGACGTTCCATTACACGGCGTCCTGAGTGGGGTGGTAGTTGGGGCCAATCTGGCGCCAAGCGTCAGCAATATTTTCCAGCAGCTTCACCACTTCGGTAATCGCCGCTTCGTCATTGTGCAGGTTGGCTTGCATCAGGCGTCGCTTCATATAGTCATACAGCGCCGCCAGGTTATCGGCCATTTCACCGCCCTGTTGATGATCGAGACCGCTTTTCAGGCCGTTATCGATAATATTGATGGCTTTAGACAGAGCCAGTCCTTTGCCGGCGATATCACCCTGATTCATCAGTATCCGTGCGCGTAACAGGGCGCTAAGCGCCCCGTCGAACAACATCACGATTAACTGGTGCGGGCTGGCGCTCATTACGCCACTTTCCAGACTGACCTGGGCGTAGGCCTGAGTTCCGCTACGGTTATACATGCGATTTTTTACCTGGTTAAAAAGTTCTTACTTGAACTGTTGTTTTAAATAATCACCGGTGCCACTCAGTTTGGACATCATGGTATCCAGTTGGACGAATTGTTGTTTATAACGATCGATAGTGCTTTGAATACTGGCCGTCACGGTGGTGATCTGGCTGTTCAGGCGATCGAGGTTGGTATTGATGCTTTTGGTCGAGTTCTCAATGATGCCGCCGGCCTTGATGTAGCTTTGGATCTCATTGTGGATCTCGGTGGCCATGCCGGTATCAGTGCCGTTGCCAGCGAAGAAGTTGGCAACCTGCGTCGGTTTCTCATCGATGGCTTTGTTGAGCTTAGTGCTGTCGATCTCCAGCTTGCCGGTTTTGGTATTGGTTGAAATGCCCAGATTGCCCAAGCCTTTCAGATCCGGGTTATCCTGTGCTGCGCTGAGCGCACTTTTAATCGACGATTGAATACCGCGCAGGGTGTTATCCCCCAGCAGCGCGCCGTTTTTGGCATTCTGCGCCTCGCCGGTTTTGACCGGAGTATATTTGGTCAGCGAGTTAAAGGTATCCAGCAGCGAGTTATAGTTGTCGACCCACTCTTTGATCTTGTCAGCAGTACCGGTTTTGTCGGTGCTGATCACCAGGTTTTGCGGTTCATCTTTTTTGGTGGTGGTTTTCAGATCGATGGTCACGCCCTGCAGGGCATCGGCAATCGAGTTGGTGCTGCGTTTGATTTTCGTGCCGTTAACCAGCACTTCAGCATCCTGACCGGCCACGGTTTGTTTCATTGCGTTGCTTTTGGCTGTGGGGTCGTAGTTGAGGATAGCGCCTAGCTTATCGTCATTGTTGACCTGCACCGAAATGGTGTTCTTCTCGCCGGTGGTGGTGGAACTGAGTGCCAGTTGGTAGTCGTTGTCACCCACTCGCATGATGCTGGCGTTGACGCCGGCCTTGGCATTGTTAATCGCATCGCGCATTTCCACCAGCGAGGTTTGGTCATCGCTCAGTGGGATATTCACGTTTTTCGGTGGGTTGCCGGCGGTGATGCTGATTGAACGATCGCTGCTGCCTGCGGTGCCCAGTTTTTCCGTCTGATCGGTCACTGGGGCCTGTGTGGTCAGCGTTTGCGGCTGCGCCAGCTTTAGCACTTCAACGCTGTAGTTACCCGCCACGGCCTTGTCGGTGGTGGTGATGGCAAACTGATCGTGTTTGCTGGCGGTGGTGTTGTTGAAAAACGTCGGTTTCGCCAGCTCTTTACTGAGGTTATCGAACTTCTCCAGCGAGCCTTTTAACGTGCCATAGGCAGTCAACTGGGCGTTATAGCTGGTCTGCTGGGTGGTGTACGGGGTCAGACGCTGCTGTTCCGCTTTACTCAGCTTGTCCAGCAAGCCGTTGAGGTCGAGTCCTGAGCCGATGCCTAATGAACTGATCGATGCCATTCGTAATTCTCCTTAATAATGACTTTATTCGCTTTACGCGTTTATCGGCCCAGCGGAGAAAAAGTTTACCGGAAAGTTTAAAAAACGATGACGTAATAGAAGAAGGAAAACCCGCGTTATTTCTGCCATTGCGGCGAAGCGAAAAAAAAACAAAAAAATTCTAAAGGTTGCAGGGGGAGGGCCGATACCTGATGGGACGGTGGTTGACGCCGTGGGCAAAGCAGCCCGAACCTTTTAACTACGTTGCGAAGATCGCAACTGACACGTAAGGAAAGCATACAATGGCACAAGTAATTAATACCAACAGCCTGTCGCTGATGGCGCAGAACAACCTGAACAAATCTCAGTCTTCTTTGGGTACTGCGATCGAGCGTCTGTCTTCCGGTCTGCGTATCAACAGCGCCAAGGACGATGCTGCGGGTCAGGCGATCTCTAACCGTTTCACCGCTAACATCAAAGGCCTGACTCAGGCTTCCCGTAACGCCAACGACGGTATCTCTCTGGCGCAGACCACTGAAGGCGCACTGAACGAAGTTAACGATAACCTGCAAAACATCCGTCGTCTGACCGTACAGGCGCAGAACGGTTCTAACTCTTCCAGCGACCTGCAGTCCATCCAGGACGAAATCACCCAGCGTCTGTCTGAGATCGACCGTATCTCTCAGCAGACCGATTTCAACGGCGTAAAAGTACTGAGCAGCGACCAGAAACTGACCGTTCAGGTTGGCGCTAACGATGGCGAAACAATTGAAATCGACCTGAAAAATATCAATAAAGATACTCTGGGTCTGCAAGACTTCAGCGTTGCTTCTAAAAACACTAATAAAGTGGGTGCCGCGGTAACTACCGTTGATAAAACAGTGGCTGCAAGTACCGGGACTAAAACTGGTACTCCTACTCCAACACTGGATGGTACAGATCCGTACGCATCCTATACTGAAGGCGGTGTTACCAAGTATGCAGTTAAAGACGATGCAGGCAAATACTATGCAGCGACTGTCGATGCATCAGGCAAATTTAACTACGATACAGGCAAAGATGTCAGCACTGCGGCAGCAGCTGGTGGTGTAACTGCAGTTAAAGATGTAGCCGTTGCTGGTAAAACCAACGTAACTGGCCTGGCTGCAGGCGAAGAGCTGCATTCTTATACTGACAGCACTGGTAAAGCCGGTTTCGTTGTTAAGAGCAAAGATGCCGATGGCAACACCGTTTACAATAACGCTACTGTCGATGGAAAAACCGGTGCAGTCACCAAAGGCGCTGTTAACACTGATGCTAAAGACCCACTGGCAACCCTGGACAAAGCATTGGCTCAGGTTGACGGTCTGCGTTCTTCCCTGGGTGCGGTACAGAACCGTTTCGATTCTGTTATCAACAACCTGAACAGCACCGTGAACAACCTGTCTGCTTCTCAGTCTCGTATTCAAGATGCTGACTACGCGACCGAAGTGTCTAACATGAGCCGTGCCAACATCCTGCAACAGGCTGGCACCTCTGTTCTGGCACAGGCTAACCAGTCTACTCAGAACGTGTTGTCCCTGCTGCGTTAATCGACTCTCCCCGATTAACCTGTCGCAAAAGAACCCCGCTTCGGCGGGGTTTTTTTATGGTCGCGCACCGCTCAGCTAATGCATGGCGCAAATAAGGCCTGTTTTGTACGACTGTTCAGCCGATTGGCATTTTGCCCCCTACGGATAATAGCGCTGACTCTCTTATCCGCAGGTTTTAGACATAGTGAGCGATCTGTATACCGCCGAAGGCGTGATGGACAAAAATTCTCTCTGGCTGCGCTACGTTCCGTTAGTGCGCCACGAGGCGTTGCGCCTGCAGGTCAGGCTGCCCGCCAGCGTGGAGCTCGACGATCTGCTGCAGGCCGGGGGAATTGGGCTGTTAAACGCCGTTGAGCGTTATGACGCCCTGCAGGGAACCGCCTTTACCACCTATGCGGTGCAACGCATTCGCGGCGCCATGCTCGATGAGCTGCGCAGCCGTGATTGGGTACCGCGCAGCGTGCGTCGCCATGCCCGTGAAGTGGCGCAGGTGATGCGGCAGTTGGAACAGCGGCTCGGCAGGCCGGCCAGCGAAGTGGAAGTGGCGCAGACGCTGAACCTGCCACTGGATGAGTACCGTCAAATTCTGTTGGACACCAATAACAGTCAGCTTTTTTCCTACGACGAATGGCGGGAAGAGCATGGCGAAAGCGCGGAACCGCTGCTGGAAGGGCACGAAGAGGCCAATCCGTTACATCATCTGCTGGAGGGCAATTTACGCCAACGGGTGATTGACGCCATTGAGGCGTTGCCGGAACGCGAAAAAATGGTGCTGACGCTGTATTACCAGGAAGAGTTGAACCTGAAAGAGATCGGCGCCGTGCTGGACGTAGGGGAATCACGTGTCAGCCAATTGCATAGCCAGGCAATAAAACGCCTGCGCTCCCGCCTGGCGAACGAGAACTGACATGCACTCAACTCTGCCCCTTCAACCTGATCACCATTGCGATAATCGGACTGCTTCTATGCCAGGAATATTATTGAAAAAACGGCCGCTGAGTCGTTATTTGAAAGATTACAAACACAGCCAGACCCATTGCTCTCAGTGCGGCAAGCTATTGGATCGCATGGCGTTGGTGTTTCGTGGCAAGATCATCAACAAAGATGCCATTGCGCGCATGGATCAGCCGATTGACGATCACGTTTGGCTGAATGTGCAAAATGAGCTGACGGCGCTGTGCCGCTTTTGCAGTGAGATCTCCTGCAATAGCCATCCGAGCTATTTCGATATTATGTCGTTTAAGCAATATCTGTTTGAGCAAACCGAAATGAGCCACAGCACCATTCGTGAATACGTGGTGCGCCTGCGGCGGCTGGATGAAATGCTGGTGGAGCGCAACTATCCGGCGGATAAATTCGCCAGTAACGCCAGCCATCAGCGTATTATCGAAGACTTGCCTTCTGCGGCGCACAACAATTACCGCATTGCGCTGCGCAAATATGACCAGTACCTTGCCTGGCAAAAAAGCTACTGATCTGGCTTCCCCGGCACGCCAGCCGGGGCTCTCACCCTTTCCCCGTTACGAATAAAGAGTGATTATTAGGTTCACATCTGCTAAATCTATCGTTTAGATGTTGATACCTGATTCCCTGGGGGAAGTTGTGAATCTGCAACACAAACTGGCGCAATTCCCGCGCCTCGATTTAGTGGGCTCTGCCACTCCGCTCGAAAAACTGTCTCGCCTTTCAGACTACCTTGGCCGCGAAATTTACATCAAACGTGACGACGTCACGCCGATGGCGATGGGCGGTAACAAATTGAGAAAACTGGAATTTCTTGCCGCAGAAGCGCTGCGTCAAGGCGCGGACACGCTGCTCACCGCCGGCGCCATCCAATCCAACCATGTGCGCCAAACGGCTGCAGTGGCGGCCAAGCTGGGTCTGCACTGCGTAGCGTTGCTGGAAAACCCAATCGACACTCAGGCAGAAAACTACCTGACCAACGGTAACCGCTTGCTGCTCGGGTTGTTTAACGCGGAAGTGGTGATGTGTGACGCGCTGCATGACCCGCAACAGCAGTTGGCCGATCTGGCGACCCGTATTGAAGGGCAAGGCTTCCGGCCTTATGTGGTGCCGGTAGGCGGCTCCAATGCGCTGGGGGCGCTGGGTTACGTGCAGTGTGCGTTGGAAATTGCCGAGCAGAGCCAGCGCAGCAACGTTGCATTCAGCTCAGTAGTGGTGGCCTCGGGCAGCGCAGGAACCCATGCCGGGCTGGCCGTTGGCCTGCAGCAGTTACTGCCGGAAACGCAACTGATTGGTGTAACTGTTTCACGCAAGGTGATCGACCAGTTGCCCAAGGTGGAGCTGATCCAAAAAGCGCTGGCCTGTTCATTGGATATTGACCAACTGGCACCAATTACGCTGTGGGACGACTATTTTGCGCCGCAGTACGGTATGCCAAACGAAGAAGGCACGGCGGCGATACAGCTTTTGGCGCAGCAGGAAGGGGTGTTGTTGGATCCGGTTTACAGCGGCAAGGCGATGGCCGGTCTGATCGACGGCGTAGCCCAGCAGCGCTTCCGTGACGAGGGCCCGATCCTGTTTATCCATACCGGCGGTGCGCCGGCGCTGTTCGCCTATCATCCACAGGTGTAAGCGCACTTTGTTATTCCATTTTGAACTATATTTATAAGGTTATATTCCTTCAAGCAGGCGGTCACACTGTTAAAGTGCTGATATCAAAAAAGATAAACAACAGATGGGGTGTTTATGATCTTTTCCAAAGTTCGTCGTCAATTGCTGCTGGGCGTGATGAGCGTTGCGCTGACCGCCGGTTTGAGCACGCAGAGCTATGCCGCCGATAACCTGCTGGAGCAGGTGAAGCATCACGGGACCCTGGTTGTCGGGTTGGAAGGCACTTATCCGCCGTTCAGCTTCCAGGGGGAAGACGGAAAATTGACCGGCTTCGAGGTGGATTTCGCCAACGCCCTGGCGGAGCATCTTGGCGTTAAAGCCAAGCTGAATCCTACCAAGTGGGACGGCATGCTGGCTTCGCTGGACTCAAAACGCATCGATGTGGTGATCAATCAGGTGACCATTTCCGACGAGCGCAAAAAGAAATACGATTTCTCGACGCCTTATACCGTCTCCGGCATTCAGGCCTTGGTGAAGAAGGGTAACGAAGGCACCATCACCAAGCCGGAAGATCTGAAGGGTAAAAAGGTCGGCGTGGGCCTGGGCACCAACTACGAGCAATGGTTGCGTGACAATGTGCAGGGTGTGGACGTGCGTACCTATGATGATGACCCGACCAAATACCAGGATCTGCGCGTAGGCCGTATCAACGCTATTCTGGTTGACCGTCTGGCGGCATTGGATCTGGTGAAGAAAACCGGCGACACGCTGGCGGTAGCGGGCCCGGCGTTCTCTCGTCAGGAGTCTGGCGTGGCGGTGCGTAAAAACAACCCGGAACTGCTGGCTGCGATTAACCAGGCGATTGCCGAAATGCAAAAAGACGGCACGCTGGCGAAGATCTCCGAGAAATGGTTTGGCGCGGACGTAACTAAATAATGCACGAAAGTATCCAACTGGCGTTGGATTCAGCGCCATTTTTATTGCGGGGCGCGATCCTCACTCTCCAGCTCAGTCTGGGGGGCATGGCGCTCGGTTTACTGCTCGGTTTTCTGCTGGCGCTGATGCGCCTTTCGCCGTTATGGCCGCTGTCATGGCTGTCGCGCATTTATGTGTCACTGTTTCGCGGTACGCCGTTGATTGCCCAGCTGTTCATGATTTACTACGGCCTGCCGCAGTTCGGTATCGAGTTTGATCCCTTCCCGGCGGCGCTGATTGGCCTGTCGCTCAATACTGCCGCCTATACTTCGGAAACCCTGCGTGCCGCGATTTCGTCGATCGAAAAAGGGCAGTGGGAAGCGGCAGCCAGCATCGGCATGACCCGCTGGCAGACGCTGCGTCGGGTGATCCTGCCGCAGGCGGCGCGTACCGCATTGCCGCCGTTGGGCAACAGCTTTATCGGCCTGGTGAAGGACACCTCGCTGGCGGCGACCATTCAGGTGCCGGAACTGTTCCGTCAGGCGCAGCTGATTACCTCGCGTACCCTGGAAGTGTTCACCATGTATCTGGCGGCCTCGCTGATTTACTGGGTGATGGCGACCCTGCTTTCTGCGCTGCAAAATCGTCTGGAAGCCCACGTAAACCGCCAGGATCAGGAGTAACGCATGAGTGCCATTGAAGTGAAAAATCTGACCAAGCAGTTCAACGGTCAAACGGTGCTGCATGGGATTGATCTGGAAGTCGGTGCCGGTGAGGTGGTGGCGATTATCGGGCCAAGCGGCTCGGGGAAAACCACCTTATTGCGCAGCATCAACCTGCTGGAAGTGCCGGATTCCGGTACCATTCGCGTCGGCGATATACTGATCGACGGTTCCAAGCCACTGAGCAAACAGAAAAAACAGGTTCGTGCCTTACGCCAGCAGGTGGGGTTCGTGTTTCAGAACTTCAATCTGTTCCCGCACCGTTCGGTATTGGAAAATATTATTGAAGGTCCGGTCATCGTAAAAGGCGAGCCCAAGGCCAGCGCGGAACAGCGCGCACGGGCCTTGTTGACCAAAGTGGGGCTGAGCGGCAAAGAGTCGGCCTATCCGCGCCGTCTTTCCGGCGGCCAGCAGCAGCGGGTGGCAATTGCCAGGGCGCTGGCGATGCAACCGGAAGTGATCCTGTTTGACGAACCGACCTCGGCGCTCGACCCGGAGCTGGTGGGCGAGGTGCTCAACACCATACGTTCGCTGGCGGAAGAAAAACGCACCATGGTGATCGTCACGCACGAGATGAGCTTTGCCCGCGACGTGGCCGACCGCGCCATTTTTATGGACCACGGTCGTATCGTGGAGCAGGGGCCGGCAAAAGAGCTGTTCGCTAATCCGCAGCACCAGCGTACTCAACAATTCCTCGACAAGTTTTTGAATCAGTAAGCAAGGGGGCGTGCAGCCCCCTGGCTATAGACTACCCGGCTTTCAATAATTCATTGCGGGCGGCGGCGGCCAAAAAGGCGCTGCGGCTACCGTAACCGGGATGCTGCTGCACCAGAGAATCTATGCGGTTCAGCAGACGGTGCGGCAAGGTAATATTGATACGCTCCGCCCGACCATCAAACTTATCCATATTAATATTGACCAACAACCACTGTCCGCCATTCAGACTGTCGTTATCCTGTGCCAGATGAAAGGTCACGGCCTGTGGGCCAGGAATGGGCTGATTGTCTTCGCTCAAGAATTCGAAATGGGCGTCCAGCGCACTTCTGGCGTCTTCAAAGGCTCTGTCCAGGGTATCGCCGGCAAAATAGCAGCCTGGCACATCGGGAAAGAAGCCGCTGGCGCTGCCGTCCGGTTCAGAATGTACATAAGCAGGGTAGAACATAATTTCTCCTGTTAACTCATGGCGCCGGGTTAGCACAATCCGGCATCTTTCATGATTTGGCGCAGCGTCCCCGCTTTCAGATCCTTTCGCGGATGTGGAACGGTGATCACCAGACGGGAGTTCGGGTGCTTAAACTGATGGTGGCTTCCCTTGATCCGCGTTAAAACCCAACCTTCCTGTTCTAACAGCCCGATCAGTTCTGAACTTCTCACGTGATTACCGTCCCCTTATGATACACACCATACACACTTTTTGACAATCAGGGCGATACGCTAGCGTGCAGAATGGGCGCAGACAATAAAAAACCCTGCACGAATGCAGGGTTTGCGGGAGGGTTCGCAGATTAAGTGACCTGCGGCGGTCATCCAGTCAGACGGATTACCCTATGGTCATCAGGCTGGCGTTACCGCCGGCGGCTGCGGTATTGACGCTCAGCGAGCGCTCGATCAGCAGGCGTTCCAACAGAATGTTGGTTTCGCCGTGAGCAAAGCCCTGCACTGACACGATCGCGCCACTGCGCTGGGCAATTTGCTCGCACAGGGTGCGCAGCTGATCGGCGTCGCCGTGGTAAATGGCGGCATCGAACTCCACCTTGTCCTGCTGCCAGTCTTTGCTGAAGCTGATGCTGGCCTGAACCGCCGCCGGCAGGCGGCGATACAGGGTGCGTTGCAGCTCGGCTTCCGGCCACAGCACGCTGCTGCCGACGGCCAGTACTGCGGCCAACTGCGTCAAGGCATCGGTCTCGTTATCGGCCAGGCAGAGTACGCGCTCACGCGGCAACAGGGCATAGGTATTGCGCTCGCCGGTAGGGCCAGGCAGTGGACGTAGGGTACCGCCCTGGCCTAGTTCGGCGTAGCGTTGCGCCAACGTCACCAGATCGCGCTGGTTTTCGGCAATCGCCCATTGCTCCAGTGCCTGATGGGCTTTGAGCAACTGTGGCCGCGCGGTGGCTTCCAGCGGACGTTCTTCGTCCTGGCGGTGCAGGGTGCGTTGCACCGCATCATCCGGACGGTTGGCCAGCAGGCGATACAGGTACAGAGGGCCACCGGCTTTAGGACCGGTGCCGGACAGGCCTTCGCCACCAAATGGCTGCACGCCGACCACGGCGCCGACCATGTTGCGGTTAACGTACAGGTTGCCCACCTTGGCGCGTTCGGTCACGCGGGCGATGGTTTCATCAATACGGGTGTGAACGCCCAGCGTCAGACCATAACCGGCGGCGTTGATCTGATCGACCAGCGACTCCAGATTGGTGCGTTGGAAGCGGACCACGTGCAGCACCGGGCCGAAGATCTCTTTTTGCAGCTCGTCGAAGCTGTCCAGTTCGATCAGGGTTGGCTTGATAAAGGTGCCACGGGACCACTCTTTCTCATCCTGTACGTTGCCTTTCGCGGCCTGATAGACCTTACGGCCCTTGGCGCGCATCGCCTGAATATGACGTTCGATGCCGGTTTTGGCCTCGGCGTCGATCACCGGCCCGATATCGGTCGACAGGCGTTCCGGGTTGCCCATGCGGCATTCGGCCATCGCGCCGCGCAGCATTTGCAGCGTGTGTTCCGCCACGTCTTCCTGAATGCACAGGATTCGCAGGGCGGAGCAGCGTTGGCCTGCGCTGTCGAATGCGGAGGCGACCACGTCAGTCACTACCTGTTCGGTCAGAGCGGAAGAGTCGACGATCATGGCGTTCAGACCACCGGTTTCGGCAATCAGCGGCGTTGGACGACCTTGCGGATCCAGACGGCCTGCGATGCTGCGTTGCAGGATACCGGCAACGTCGGTCGAGCCGGTAAACATCACGCCGCGAACCCGAGCGTCATTAACCAGAACCGAGCCGACGCTTTCGCCCTGACCCGGCAGCAGTTGCAGCACGCCTTGCGGAATGCCGGCTTCCAACAGAATGCGCACCGCCTGTGCGGCGATCAGCGGTGTTTGCTCTGCCGGTTTGGCCAGAACGCTGTTGCCTGCCGCCAGCGCAGCGGCAATCTGGCCGGTGAAGATGGCCAGCGGGAAGTTCCACGGGCTGATACACACCACCGGGCCCAGCGGACGGTGGCTGTCATTGGCGAAATCATCGCGCACCTGACCGGCGTAGTAATGCAGGAAGTCGACCGCTTCGCGCACTTCGGCGATGGCGTTGTTAAAGGTTTTGCCCGCTTCGCGCACCAGAATGCCCAACAGGCTTTGCAGTTGGCCTTCCATCAGTTCGGCGGCGCGCTCAAGAATGGCGGCGCGCTCGGACGGCGGGGTGGCAAACCAGATTGGACCGGCGGCGGCAGCGGCGTCGAGCGCCCGGCTGACTTCACCTTCGGTGGCTTCACGCACGTAACCGACCACGTCGCCCGGCTCGGCAGGGTTAATGACCGGTTGCTCCACGCCCTGATCCAGCTCGGCGTCAATAATCGGCTCTGCGCGCCAGGGTTGAGTAGCGCTGGTCAGCAGTGCGCTGGACAGAGACGCCAGACGCTGTTCGTTCGACAGGTCCAGGCCGCTGGAGTTGATGCGCTTGGTGCCATAGAGTTCACGCGGCAACGGAATGCGTGGGTGCGGCAGACCAAGTTGACCTTCGCTGGCGGCCAGGGCTTCGACCGCGGTGACCGGATCGGCAACCAGTTCGTCGAGCGGCAGGGTGGCATCGGCGATACGGTTAACGAACGAGGTGTTAGCGCCGTTTTCCAGCAGGCGACGTACCAGATACGCCAACAGCGTTTCATGGGTGCCGACCGGTGCATAGATGCGACATGGACGGTTCAGCTTACCGTCGGCCACTTTACCCACCACTTGTTCGTACAGCGGTTCACCCATGCCGTGCAGGCACTGGAACTCATACTGGCCCGGGTAGTAGTTGTTGCCCGCCAGATGATAAATCGCGCTCAGGGTATGGGCGTTATGGGTCGCGAACTGCGGATAAATCAGGTTCGGCACCGCCAGCAGTTTGCGGGCGCAGGCCAGGTAGGAAACGTCGGTGTAGACCTTGCGGGTGTAAACCGGATAGCCTTCCAGCCCGTCCATTTGGGCACGTTTGATTTCGCTGTCCCAGTAGGCGCCTTTCACCAGACGGATCATCAGGCGACGGCGGCTGCGTTGTGCCATGTCGATGACTGCATCGATGGCGAACGGGCAGCGTTTCTGATAGGCCTGGATCACAAAGCCGATACCGTTCCAACCGGCCAACTGAGGTTCAAAGCACAGCTTTTCCAGCAGGTCGAGCGAGATTTCCAGGCGATCGGCTTCTTCAGCGTCGATATTGATACCGATGTCGTATTGGCGCGCCTGCAGGGTCAATGACAGCAGGCGAGGGTAAAGCTCTTCCATTACGCGTTCGTACTGCGCGCGGCTATAACGCGGGTGCAAAGCGGACAGCTTGATCGAAATGCCCGGGCCTTCATAGATGCCGCGGCCGTTCGACGCTTTGCCGATCGCATGGATTGCCTGCTGGTAAGACACCAGATAGGCCTGCGCGTCGGCTTCGGTCAGGGCAGCTTCACCCAGCATGTCGTAGGAATAACGGAACCCTTTGTCTTCCAGCTTGCGGGCGTTGGCCAGCGCTTCGGCGATGGTTTCGCCGGTCACGAACTGTTCGCCCATCAGGCGCATCGCCATATCCACGCCTTTACGGATCAGCGGTTCGCCGCTTTTGCCGATAATGCGGTTCAGCGAGCGTGACAGGTTGGCTTCGTTATGGGTCGACACCAGCTTGCCGGTGAACAACAGGCCCCAGGTGGCGGCGTTAACAAACAGCGATGGGCTACGGCCGAGGTGAGAATGCCAGTTGCCGTTGCTGATTTTATCGCGGATCAGCGCATCGCGGGTTGGCTTGTCTGGAATGCGCAGCAGGGCTTCGGCCAGGCACATCAGCGCCACGCCTTCCTGTGAAGACAAGGAGAACTCTTGCAGCAGCCCTTGCACCATACCGGCGCGGCCATTTGCACTCTTTTGGTTACGCAACTTCTCGGCGATGTCGTAAGCCATCTTGTGGGTGGCTTTGGCAAGATCTGCAGGTAATCGCGCCTGTTCGAGCAACATCGGCACCGCTTCAGTCTCAGGGCGGCGATAGGCCGCGGTGATGGCTGCGCGATTAACCGACTGCGGCAGAATTTGTTCTGCAAATTCAAGGAATGGCTGGTGGGACTCTTCCTGCACTTGCGGCATAATGTCGTCCGCTTCGGCCTGGCCGGCAGCGGCAAGTGCTGGAATTTCAGGGATATCGGAACCGTTCTCGAGACGTTCGAGATAATTAAAAATGGCCTGCTTGATCAGCCAGTGCGGCGTGCGATCGATACGCTGTGCGGCGCTTTTGATTCGCTCGCGAGTGGCCTCGTCGAGTTTCACGCCCATTGTGGTAGTGCCCATGCCAATCCAACTCCTGTGTTAAGAACCTATCCCATCAGGCTATACAAACTGCGGGCCAGATAGGCTGCTGGGATAGGTTCGTGCGTTGTGTGCTGTGATGAATGCAGACAATATCCTGCATGTTGCAACTTTGTGCAACCGTGTTAAATCAGGCGGATGAACGAAGTGTGAGTTCCATCGGTTTTTTAACATCAATAATCGGCATGGTTCTTGCTCTGCCAGTGGGGTGGTGCGTCGAGGGTCGGTCGTCTATACGCGTTAACCCCAGCAATATCAGGGGTAACGTTGAATTAGTATGAGGTGCAACTCTGTTTTTGAATGCGGGGTGTAACCTTGCGGGTGGTTAAATGTGACGCAGGGTAAACTTTGTGTAACTTTGTTGTTAAATGTCTTGTTGGATAATCAACAGGTCAACTAGGATAGCCGACGGTCAGACAATTGCGGGGGGAAACTATTTTCACTCGCGGGAGTGTCCGCTTTTCGCCACGTTCCGGCGGATTGGCAAGCAGTAACTATCGCAATACAGCGCGAAATAATAATGAGAGTGGAGAATTTCATGACAATGAGCACACCAATGCTGGTCACCTTCCTGGTGTATATCTTCGGGATGGTGTTAATCGGCCTACTTGCCTACCGGGCAACCAATAACTTTGACGACTACATTCTGGGCGGTCGTAGCCTGGGCAGCGTGGTGACCGCGCTCTCTGCCGGCGCATCGGATATGAGCGGCTGGTTGCTGATGGGCCTGCCGGGCGCCATCTTCCTGTCCGGCATTTCCGAAAGCTGGATTGCGATAGGCCTGACCATCGGCGCTTACCTTAACTGGAAGCTGGTGGCAGGGCGGCTGCGTGTTCATACCGAAGCCAACAATAACGCCCTGACGTTACCGGATTATTTCACCAGCCGTTTTGAAGACAACAGCAAGCTGCTGCGGGTGATCTCCGCGATTGTCATTCTGGTGTTCTTCACTATCTATTGTGCTTCCGGCATCGTCGCCGGTGCGCGTCTGTTCGAAAGCACCTTTGGCATGAGCTACGAAACGGCGCTGTGGGCCGGCGCTGCGGCCACTATCCTTTATACCTTTATCGGCGGATTCCTGGCGGTGAGCTGGACCGACACCGTCCAGGCCAGCCTGATGATTTTCGCGCTGATCCTGACGCCAGTGATTGTTATCTTTGCCGTCGGCGGCATCGATACTTCGATGCTGGTTATCGAAGCGCAAAACCCGGCCAATATCGACATGCTGAAAGGCCTGAACTTTGTGGCTATTCTCTCGCTGCTGGGCTGGGGGCTGGGTTACTTCGGTCAGCCGCACATTCTGGCGCGCTTTATGGCGGCCGACTCTCACCGCACTATCCGCAGCGCACGTCGCATCAGCATGACCTGGATGATCCTGTGTCTGGCGGGCACCATTGCCGTCGGCTTCTTCGGTATTGCTTACTTCGCCAATAACCCGGACCAGGCGGGCAACGTGTCGCAAAACGGCGAGCGCGTGTTTATCGAGCTGGCGATGATTCTGTTCAACCCGTGGATCGCCGGCATTTTGCTGTCGGCAATTTTGGCGGCGGTAATGAGTACCCTGAGCTGCCAGCTGTTAGTGTGTTCAAGTGCGATTACCGAAGATCTGTACAAAGCCTTCCTGCGTAAGGGCGCCAGCCAGCGTGAGCTGGTATGGGTAGGGCGCATCATGGTGCTGGTGGTGGCGTTAGTGGCTATCGCGCTGGCGGCAAACCCGGAAAACCGCGTGCTGGGTCTGGTGAGCTACGCCTGGGCCGGCTTCGGCGCTGCCTTCGGTCCGGTGGTGCTGATCTCGGTCATGTGGTCACGCATGACGCGTAACGGCGCCCTGGCCGGCATGCTGGTTGGCGCAGTAACGGTGATCGTCTGGAAACACTTCGCCTGGCTGGATCTGTATGAAATCATCCCGGGCTTCCTGTTCGGCTGTATCGCCATCGTGGTGGTGAGCCTGATGGGGCGTTCTCCTTCCGCCACCATTACCGAGCGTTTCGATCAGGCGGAAGCCGAGTTCAAAACCGTTTAATCTCTCGCATCGCGAGTCAAAAAGGCGCTTAAGGCGCCTTTTTTATTTCATCCTCCCAGGTTTTTCGCCATCTTGCGGAAACAACTGGCGACATTTGATTAGAAAAAATCACCCTTGGCGCTCTTGTATTTCTTTCAGCCAGAATGATAATCACTATCGTTGTGTTTTACTTTTCTTTACATTGGCGCTGCCGTCATTTCTGACGTGCGGACGCTTCGCAGCAGCTGCCTTTTTAGGGGTTATTACTTATGTTTGTTCCCTTCCTTATCATGTTCCGTGAGGGGCTGGAGGCGGCGTTGATCGTCAGCCTGATTGCCAGCTACCTGAAACGCACGCAGCGGGGTCAATGGTTAGGCGTGGTATGGATAGGGGTGATTGTTGCCGCCGCTCTGTGCCTGGCGCTCGGCATCTTCATCAATGAAACCACCGGCGAATTCCCGCAAAAGCAGCAAGAACTGTTCGAGGGCATTGTCGCGGTGGTAGCGGTATTGATCCTGACCTATATGGTGTTCTGGATGCGTAAGGTCTCCAAATCGGTCAAGGTGCATCTGGAAGGCGCCATCGACAATGCGCTCAACTCCGGCAAAGGTCAGGGCTGGGCGCTGGTAGCGATGGTGTTTTTTGCCGTGGCGCGTGAAGGGCTGGAGTCGGTGTTCTTCCTGCTGGCGGCTTTCCAGCAAGACGTGGGGATTGAAGCCCCGATAGGTGCGGTGCTTGGTCTGGTGGCCGCCATTGTACTGGGCATGATGATTTACTGGGGCGGCGTGAAGCTGCACCTGGCCAAATTCTTCAAATGGACCAGCCTGTTTATCCTGTTCGTTGCCGCCGGCCTGGCAGCCGGGGCGATCCGCGCCTTCCACGAGGCCGGGTTGTGGAACCACTTCCAGGACATCGCGTTTGATCTGAGTAACCATCTGTCGACCCACTCCCTGTTTGGCACCCTGCTTGAAGGCATCTTCGGCTACCAGGAAACGCCAACGGTAAGCGAAGTGGCGGTCTACTTCTTGTATTTGATCCCAGCACTGATTTTCTTTTTCCTGCCGCAGCGTGTGGAACCGGTCGCGGTTTCGACGCAACGTAAAATCAATCACTAATTTAATAGGGAATCTTGTATGTCTACTCCGTTATTCCGCCGCAAGGCTTTGCACGCAGCATTACTGGCTCTCCCGGCGTTCGCGCTGAGCATTGATGCTCTGGCGGCGGACGTGCCGCAGGTAAAGATTACCGTTAACGACAAACAGTGTGAGCCGATGCAACTGACGGTGCCGGCCGGTAAAACCCAGTTTGTGGTGCACAACACCAGCCAGAAAAACGTGGAGTGGGAAATCCTGAAAGGGGTGATGGTGGTGGAAGAGCGTGAAAACATCGCGCCGGGCTTCACCCAGAAGATGACCGCCAATCTGGAAGCGGGCGAATACGACATGACCTGTGGGCTGCTCAGCAATCCGAAAGGCAAGCTGACCGTGACCGCGGCGGCCGGTGCTGCCACCGACGGCAAACCGAACGCCATGGATTTGGTTGGGCCGATTGCTGAATACAAAGTCTACGTCACCAAAGAAGTGGAAGGGCTGGTCAAACAGACCAAGCTGTTCACCGATGCCGTGAAGGCCGGCAACGTGGCAGAAGCGCGTAAACTCTATGCGCCGACCCGTCAGCATTACGAGCGAATTGAGCCGATCGCCGAGCTGTTCTCCGATTTGGACGGCAGTATCGACGCCCGCGAAGATGACTACGAGAAAAAAGCGGAAGATCCGAAGTTCACCGGTTTCCACCGCCTGGAGAAAGCGCTGTTTGCCGACAACACCACCAAAGACATGAACCAATACGCCGATCAGCTGTACAAGGACACCCTTGAGCTGCAAAAACGCGTGACCGACCTGACCTTCCCGCCAAGTAAGGTAGTGGGCGGCGCTGCGGGCCTGATCGAAGAAGTGGCGGCGAGCAAAATCAGCGGTGAAGAAGACCGTTACAGCCGCACCGACCTGTGGGACTTCCAGGCCAACGTAGACGGCGCGCAAAAAATCGTTAACCTGCTGCGCCCGCTGTTGGTCAAGGCCAACAAGCCGTTGCTGGACAAGATCGACGCCAACTTTAAAACCGTCGATACCATTCTGGCGAAATACAAAACCAAAGATGGCTATGAGTCTTACGAGAAGCTGACCGATGCCGATCGCAACGCCATGAAAGGGCCAATCACCACTCTGGCGGAAGATTTGTCACAGCTGCGTGGCGTTCTGGGTCTGGACTGAGGCAAAGCATCATGAGTAACAAGATCGGCCCGGAAAACGGGCCGCATCCACAAACGCAGGGTGCGGCGTCACCGTCGCGCCGTCGTTTATTGCAGGGATTGGGGCTGGGCGTACTGGCGCTGGGCGGCAGTCGTCTGACCCAGGCGGCAGATAAAACGGCGGAACCGCTGGCGGTCGCCAAGGATGAACGCTGGCAGAAGCAACCGTTCTACGGCGCGCATCAGGCCGGGATCCTCACGCCGCAGCAAGCGGCGATGATGCTGGTGGCCTTTGACGTGCTGGCCAGCAACAAGCAGGATTTGGAGCGGCTGTTTCGGCTGTTGACCAACCGCATTGCGTTTTTGACCACCGGCGGCAAAGCGCCGGAAGTGGATCCCAAGCTGCCACCGCTTGATTCGGGCATCATGGGGCCGGAGATCTACCCGGATAACCTGACCATCACCGTGTCGGTTGGAACCTCGCTGTTTGACGAGCGTTTCGGTCTGCAGGCCCAGAAGCCGCTGCGGCTGCAAAAAATGACGCGTTTTCCCAACGACTCGCTGGACGCCAGCCTGTGCCACGGCGATTTGGTGTTGCAGATTTGCGCCAATACCAATGAAACCGTGATCCACGCGCTGCGTGACATCATCAAGCATTCGCCGGATCTGCTCAGCGTGCGCTGGAAGCGAGAAGGGTTTATTTCCGCCCACGCCGCACGTAGCAAGGGCAAAGAAACGCCAATCAACCTGCTGGGCTTTAAAGACGGCACCGCCAACCCGAAAACCGACGATAAGCCGCTGATGGATCAGGTGGTGTGGGTGGCTGATAACGTCGGGGAACCGGCATGGGCGGTGGGCGGTAGCTATCAGGCCGCGCGTATTATCCGTTTCCACGTGGAGTTCTGGGATCGCACTCCGCTGCAGGAGCAGCAAACCATTTTCGGCCGCGAAAAGCACAGCGGTGCGCCGCTGGGTATGAAGCATGAACACGACGAGCCGGACTATGAGAAGGATCCCGAAGGGAAGATGATCCCGATGGATGCGCATATCCGCCTGGCAAACCCGCGCACCCCGCAAACTCAGAGTAATTTGCTGCTGCGCCGGGGTTATAGCTATTCGATCGGCGTGTCCAACGCCGGCCAGTTGGAAATGGGGCTGCTGTTCGTCTGCTACCAGGCCGATTTGGAGAAAGGTTTCCTGACGGTGCAAAAACGTCTGAACGGCGAGGCGCTGGAAGAGTACGTCAAACCTATCGGCGGTGGTTATTTCTTTGCGCTGCCAGGGGTCAAAGACAGCAACGACTATCTGGGCAGCGGCTTGCTGAAAGCCTGAGCCTCACTTCACCAGGCGGGGTTTCCCCGCCTTATTTTTGAATCAACAGCCGTTAATTAAAATCAACCCTGGGCTTGCGAAATCGAGAGCTCCGTCTTTAATTAGGCTAACTATTTTCATTTTTTGTTAAAAGCATTAACATATCGGCCATAACGTTCCAAATGGTTCATATTTTCCGATCCCTTTAACGGCATTCTCCTGATGAAAAGCACTCATAAAAACCGGTTGGCGGTTTCAGCTCTGGTTATCCCTGCCTTACTGCCTGTCTGCGCCCTGGCGCAGGACAAGGATAGCGAACAGACCATGGTGGTCACGGCCAAACGCAGCGGCCTATCCGAACTGTCCACCCCGGCTGCCGTCAGCGTGGTGAATGGCGATCAAATCCGTGAGGCCAGGCCGCAGATCAACCTGTCGGAAAGTCTGGGCAGCGTGCCCGGCCTGCAAATTCAGAACCGCCAGAACTACGCGCAGGATCTGCAGCTTTCGGTGCGGGGCTTTGGTGCACGTTCAATGTATGGCGTGCGCGGCGTACGTATTTATGTCGATGGTATTCCTGCCACCATGCCGGATGGTCAGGGCCAGACGTCGAACATTGACCTTAACTCGGTTGAAAAGGTGGAGGTGCTGCGCGGGCCGTTTTCCGCCCTCTACGGCAATGCCTCTGGCGGCATGGTGAATGTGGAAACCGAAACCGGCCAGCAACCTGCGCGCCTTGAAGCCAGTTCGTACTTTGGCAGTTACGGCACCTGGCGTTATGGCGTCAAGGCGACCGGGGCAACCGGCGACGGCACCCACGCCGGTGACGTTAACTACACTATTTCCGGTACCCGGTTCACGACACAGGGCTTTCGCGATCACAGCGGCGCGCAGAAAAACCTCGGCAATGCCAAGCTGGGCGTACGCATCGACGATGTCAGCACCCTGACGCTGTTGTTCAACAGCGTCGATATTCACGCCAATGACCCGGGAGGCCTGACGAACGCGGAATGGCACGATAATCCGCGCCAGGCGCCGCGTGCCGACCAGTACAACACCCGAAAAAGCACTTCGCAGACCCAGGCCGGGTTGCACTATGAGCGCCAGATGGGGGCCGATGACGACCTGAGCATCATGATGTACGCCGGTGAGCGCGAAACCACCCAGTACCAGTCGATCCCGGTTGCGGTGCAGCAGCGTAGCGCCCAGCATCCTGGCGGGGTGATTGACCTGACGCGCCACTATCAGGGGATTGATACCCGCTGGACGCACCGCGGTGAGCTGGGCGTACCCTATACCCTGACCGGCGGGTTGGACTATGAAACCATGACCGAACAGCGTAAAGGCTATGAAAACTTTACCCAGGTTAACGGCGTAACCGAGTTGGGCACCCAGGGGGCGCTGCGCCGCAATGAGCGCAACCTGATGTGGAACCTGGATCCCTATCTGCAAAGTTCGTGGCAGTTGACGCAAAAACTGACGCTGGATGCCGGCATGCGTTACAGCACGGTCAATTTCGACTCCAACGACCACTACGTGACCAGCAGCAACGGTGATGACAGCGGTAACGCCAGCTACCATAAATGGTTGCCGGCAGGCTCGCTGAACTATGCGGTGATGAGCGGCTGGAACCTGTATCTGTCCGCCGGTCGCGGGTTTGAAACCCCGACCATTAACGAACTGTCGTACCGTTCCGGCGATCAGGCTGGGCTAAACTTTGGTTTACAGCCTTCGACCAGTGACACTGTTGAGTTGGGCAGTAAAACCCGCATTGGCAACGGCCTGCTGACCGCCGCAGTATTCCAGACCGACACGCGTAACGAAATTGTGGTGGATGAAAGCAGCAACGGCCGCACCAGCTACAAAAACGCCGGGCAGACCCGCCGACGCGGGCTGGAATTGGCGCTGGATCAGCAATTCGCCTACGATTGGCGAGTGCAGTTGGCCTGGACACTGTTAGATGCGCGTTACCGCGATGATGTGTGCGGGGACAGCCAGTGTTCAGAAGCCAATAAGGTGCCAAGCGGCAACCGTATGCCGGGCATTGCGCGCAATATGGGCTATGCCTCATTGGCCTGGTCCCCACCTGAAGGGTGGTATGCCGGTGCGGAGGTACGTTACATGAGCGATATCGAAGTTAATGATGCCAACACTGAACAGGCTCCGGCCTATACCACCGTGGGTTTAAATACAGGCTATCGTTATCCAATGGGGAACTGGATGCTGAATGTTTTCGGTCGGGTGGATAACCTGTTTGACCGCCAATACGTGGGGTCGGTGATCGTCAATGAAGGCAATGGCCGTTACTACGAACCGGCTCCGGGAAGAAACTGGGGCGGCGGGGTAAGCGTTTCTTATACCTTCGAATAACGCTAAACAGCGTTACCGACGCAATCAAAGAACGGCAGGGCGGGAGCTTTCCCGCCTTTTTTATTTATAAATTTGGGGCGATGTGCAGGTTTTTGTTTGTGCAAAATTTAATCAGGAAACCGAAATGTCATCCGCGTATTTTAATCATAACAGCATGATATCTAACGTGATAAAAATTTTATTGAATGACGTAATCGGCGTGATATAGTGTTCTTGCGGCGCCTAAAAACAAAAAAGATTAAATTTTTTTACATTTTAGCAACGTGCGCGGTTTGAATGTCATTATACTGTAATCATCTGGCGGTAGTTTTCACAAGGTGCACAGCTCGAAGCTGTAAATAACACTGCGGGGATCGCTAATGGTAAAGTCCTTGGTTGGGCTAGAAAGAAAAAATAACAGTTCTTCCCTGATGACTCGTTGTAACGAGGGCACTCTCTCCGACTCTCTTTTTCTGACCAGACCGCACTCCCGTTATCACAAATTCCTGTCACTTTTCTCTCTCGATTTAATTATGCAATCGCGTTGTCCCGTGAAAAATCGGCGTGCCGAAATGCCCGTCGGATATTCACTTTTTCTATTGGCTATCGTCGGCTCAAAAGGGAGCCAAACCCGCATCTGTATGTGAAACATAATCGCACGGCCAGGCCGTTGCGGTAGGTGAAACAAACTGTAAGGTGCCACTATGAGACAAAAAGCAGTGATCAAAGCACGTCGTGAAGCGAAACGCGTTATTCGCCGTGACGCTCGTAGTCATCGCCAGCTGGAAGAAGAATCCGTAACCTCGCTGGTACAAATGGGTGGTGTTGAGTCTATCGGCATGGCACGTGACAAGCGCGATAGCTCCCCCATTCTGGCTCGAACCGAAGCTCAGGGTCATTACTTAATAGCCATAGACAAGAAGCAGTTGATATTTGCCACCGGTGAAGCCGGCTGCGGCAAAACATTTATCAGCGCTGCGAAAGCGGCCGAAGCCCTTATACATAAAGAAGTGGATCGGATTATCGTTACTCGTCCGGTTCTGCAGGCGGATGAAGACCTCGGTTTCTTGCCGGGGGATATCTCTGAGAAATTCGCCCCTTATTTCCGTCCGGTGTATGACATTCTGGTGCGCCGTTTAGGATCGTCCTTTATGCAATACTGCCTGCGTCCGGAAATCGGCAAGGTGGAGATCGCGCCTTTCGCTTATATGCGCGGGCGTACTTTCGAAAATGCGGTGGTTATTCTGGATGAAGCCCAGAACGTTACCGCCAGCCAAATGAAGATGTTCCTGACCCGTCTGGGTGAGAACGTCACGGTCATCGTCAATGGTGACATCACCCAGTGCGACTTGCCGCGCGGCGTGAAGTCCGGCCTCAGCGATGCGATGGAGCGCTTCGAAGAGGATGAAATGATCGGCATCATCCGCTTTGATAAACAAGACTGCGTCCGCTCCGCCTTGTGCCAGCGTACGCTCAACGCCTACAGTTAACACCTGCCCGTTCACAAAAGGCCGCCTCGGCGGCCTTTTTCTTGCCTTGAATATCAGCGCAGCCGCAACATTAAAACCAAGGGTATTGGCTCATGACGCCGGCGTAAAACAGCATTCGGCCACCAATACAGGCTGAGAGCAGCGTCAGCATCAGTGCGCCCGCCACGCCAACGTTCAGAACCGGCCGTTGGTACAGATAGGCCGCCAATCCGCTGCCGGTAATCAGCGCGCCAAAAATAAGCCACCCCATCAGACCCGAGCCAAAAACGGTGACGGCGCTGGCGAGCATTTTTCCTTGCTGGTTGAACCCGGCGCTGTAGCCCAGGATCACGACTAACAGCAATAGCACGCCGCATAAAATGCCTGTCGGCAACGCGACGGGGAGCCACCTTTCGCGATCATTTTGAGCCGCATTGAACACGCTGAGCCGCAGCCCAAGGGTGGTAAACCCCAGCAACAGGGCGGTGGCGATAAAACCGAGGTGGGTGAGCGGCGAGTGCCACAGAGGGTGGCTCACCATCTGGTAATAAACCTGTGCGGAAACCAGGATTGCAGCCACGCCCGCGCCCGATGCCAGCAGGCTAACCTGGCGAATCAGCCTGGGGTTTGAGTTAAAGCGAAACATCATGGCGGCCCAGATGACGACCACCGCGTTCAGCAAGGAGAAAGCGATGACTTCCCGGCTGAGCCAGGAATGGCCGATCCCCAGAATCGCTCGATAGGCGCCGGTGGGTGAACCCAGATGCAACAGCGACAGCACGGAGCCGAGGATATTGATCGCCACAATCCCTAACGCCAGCTGTCGCAGGACATTTAAGCGTCTCTTGTCGCTTAGCCAGCTCGGCTGCGCCAGAATCAATACCGTGATGGCTACGATAGTGCCGACCGCCCACTGACAAAACACGGTAAAAAAGACCAAGGGAAGTTCATATTCAGACATGGGCTATTCCTTATCACCGGCGGGAATAATGACGATATTGGGCTGACTGATTCGATGATCCGGCAGTGAGTAGCGGGTCTCGATACGCGTCAGGTCAGCGGAATGGCGAGCGCGCAGTTCGTCAATATCGCCAAACTGCAGCACACCGGCCGGGCAGGACGCGACGCAGCGGGGCAGCAGCCCTTCATCCAGGCGCTCAGCGCACAGATTGCACTTACTGGTTTTTCCTTCGACGGGATCAAATACCGGCGCATTATAAGGGCAAGCCATAATGCACATCCGGCAACCAATACATTTGTCATGATCCTGCACGACAATGCCGTCAGGTCGCTTGCTGTAGGTATCCGCCGGACAGACTTTCATGCACTGCGGATCGTCGCAGTGGTTGCACGACATCGAGATAAACGCCATCGCGTTCGGGGCGTCAAAGTGAAATTCTCTGACCCGCCGCCACAGCACGCCAGCCGGGGTGGCATTTTCAGATTTGCAGGCCATCGAGCAGGTTTTGCAGCCATAACAGCCGCGCATATCGACTAAAAATCCATATTGTCTGACCATGATTATGCCTCCGCCCGGACGTCGACCAGGGTGCTGTTACAGCAATGACCGTTGCCCAGCACTTCCGCATGGTCGTTGGTGACGTGGCTGCTGCTGCCGCCTTGCTGTTCCCACCAGCCGTTATCCAGGCATACCACGCCGCGTTTGATTTGACGCGTTACCACCGCCAATGCCCGGTGTTCTCCACGGTGATTAAAAGCAATCGCCCATTCACCGTTCCTGATATGGCGGCTGGCGGCATCATCCGGATGGATCATGATATTGGGCTGATTGCGCTGCACCTCGAGGATCCATTCATTCATGCCGTGGCTGGAGTGGATGCTGCGCGCCAGCTTGCGCTGAACGGCCATTAATGGATATGTTTTCGCCAGCTCCGGCGAGCCTTTCGGCGACTCTTTCACCTGCATGTAGGTCACAATCGGTGGGAAATCTTTCTTCTGCCACTCTTCAATAAAGAAGTGGGCCTTTCGGGTTGGCGTGCGAAAAATACCGTCTTTGAACGGGATCCACGGCGTGGGGGCTGGTTTAATCGGTCCTTTACGTAGCTGTTCGATAGTGAGGCCGGTTCCGGCCAAACAGTTTTCTATATAGTGTTCGATCGGCTGGTTAAACACCTCGCCGAAGCCGAAGCGTTCCGCCAACCGGGCAAAAATCCAGTAATCCGGTTTGGCCTCCGCCACCGGTTCTACCGCCTTTTCCATCAGTTGGACATAGTGGCTGCGAACGCCAGCCATCAGGCTGAGATCTTCAAAGATGGTGGTGACCGGCAACACCAGATCGGCATACAGCGTGGTGGAACTCATCAGGTTATCGGCCACGACGACAAACGGCACCTTCTTCAGGGCTTTCTTCACCATATTGGTGTTGGGCAACTGGGTCAGCGCGCCCATGGTCATGATCCACCAAAAGTTGATGGGGTGAGGGCGATCGTTGACAATCCACTCGCCGGTTTTGGCGACCGGTATCGGCGGAATTTTTTGTACGTTGGGTGCCGGAGGCAGCGGCGGACTGAACTTCATCATTTGTTTGGCGCCGCCCGCGTCGCAGACTCCGCCACCGGCTTTGCCCATATTGCCGGTCAGCAGCGCCAGATAAAACTGGCTGGCCGCCACGTATGTGCCGAATTCGGTGCGCTGAGCGCCGGACATGTTCTGTACGATCATCGAAGGTGTATTGCTGGCATATTCACGCGCCAAACGGAGCAGGGTGGCCGCCGGGATGTCGGTTTCCGCCGCCACTTTCTCGACGGTCCAGGGAACCGACTCCTGACGGATCAGTTCAAATACCGTGGTATAAGCCGCATCGGCAGGCAATTCGGCCTGGGTGAGCGCCGGGACGATGGTGGGTGTGTCATGGCGCACCAGACGGCGGCTTAGAGTGTCGTACACCAGATAGCTTTCTTTGTCCTGCGGATCTTCTCGGAGCTGTTTTTGCTGGGGGTTCACCAGATAAACGGCCCCGGTGTGTCGCCGCAGGAAGTCAGCGTCGTAGCGCTGTTCATCAATGATGATTTTGATCATCCCCAATGCCAGTGCGGTGTCGGTGCCGGGAACGATAGGGATCCACTCATCGGCTTTGGCGGCGGTTTCGTTAAAGCGGGGATCGATCACCACCAGGCGCGCGCCTCTTTCCTGTGCCTTAATATATTCTTTGAAATAGGCCTGCATGGTCACGGCCGGATTATTGCCCCAGCACAGAATGTAGCGGCTGTCGGCAATGGTGTCGCGCATATCCGCGTAGCGCAGGCCAAGCATTGGGATCATGGCGGCGGTCACCGCAGAGCAGCATAAGGAACCGGAGCGTTTTGTCGCCCCGCCGAGGTAATCAAAGAAGGCTTTCCCCATGTCGTTTTTAATGGAATCCATATTCCCGGCATGGCTTGAAATTAACAGACCTTTATTACCGTGACTGGCAAGAGTATTACGAATATTAAGTTCAACCAGATCGAGCGCTTCATCCCAGGATATGGGTTTGAATTTCCCTTCACCTTTTTCCCCCGCCCGAAGCAAAGGTGTTTTAACCCGCTGTTGGTGATAGACCCATTTGGTCCGGCTGATGCCGCGCAGGCAGCATTTGACGTTAAAATCTTTGCTGGCTTCTATTTTTTTAAGCTCCCCCTGATAGACATAAGCCGTTAAATTACAATGTAAACACTCCATCGCGCAGGTTGAACGAAACGTCTGGTAGTCACTGAGTTTGAGACGCACCCGGGGCAGGGGTTTGCCCTTATCCATTGCCATGGAAAATACGCAGGGCGATATGCTGGCCAGCCCAATCACGCCAAGCCCTTTTAACAAGGTTCGGCGATTCATTCTGATGTCAGATATATTTTTCATGATGTATTCCGTACGTATTATTTGTTTTTATTATTGTTTAATGGCTTGCCTTGGGATTAATCAGGCCCCCTGAGTTAATCATGGTTGAATTGCTGCACACTGATCAAAATCAAATTAGTCATTTATTATTCTGGAGTGAATAACGGATATCGTTAATAACCCAAGCCTGAAATACCCGCTTATTTTTATTTCAAAGGCTATTTTATCTAACCCGGAGGGCGGGCAGTCATCGGTTTGGGCGCCAACCAGCGAATCGACAGAGGGCAAGCGGTTCCCGCCCATAACGCCGGCTCGTTTAGCCTTTGTGTAAACTATTGTGGTTTTTTGTATAGATTTTTGTTGGTTTAGCGTTAATGCTTAGGGGTGTTCCAGACGGGCGCAACAACTTATTGGCCTAAAGGAAATATCTGGGGTGCACGCCGGATGGGCGTGCAAGGTATTGGGATCTTCAATGCGGTTCAATCATGAAATATATTATTTTACTTCTATTTATTTTATGCGTTGTGTATGTCCATTACCGTGGGCGGGTGCGTTACACCTTCTGGCGGCAGCTCTCCGATCATTCCACATTTACTGCTCCGCTGAACGTTTTCATGTACCTGTTTTCACGCGTACCGACCACGCCCTATCTGCAGCCGGAGCAATTCCCGGAATTGCAGGCGCTGCGGGATAACTGGCAAAGCATCCGCGATGAAGGTCGGCAGCTGATGGCTATCCAGCAGATTAAAGCCTCGGACCAATATAATGATGCCGGTTTCAATTCGTTCTTCAAAACCGGCTGGAAGCGCTTCTATTTGAAGTGGTATGAAGACAACCACCCGTCGGCGATGAGCCTGTGCCCGCAGACTACCGCACTGTTGCGTAGCCTGCCTTCGGTCAAGGCGGCGATGTTTGCCGAACTGCCGGATGGCAGCCGCCTGCCACGCCACCGCGATCCCTACGCCGGCTCACTGCGTTACCATTTGGGGTTGATCACACCGAATGATGACCGTTGCTTTATCGAGGTGGATGGCGAACGCTACAGCTGGCGCGACGGGGAGGCGGTGATGTTCGACGAAACCTACCTGCATTACGCCGAAAATCAGAGTGGGCAGAACCGGTTGATTCTGTTTTGCGATATTGAGCGACCGATGCGTTTCCGCTGGGCACAGGGCATTAACCACTGGCTGGGGCGCAACCTGATGAGCGCGGCTACCGCACCCAATGAAGAGGGCGATCGTACCGGTGGCGTCAACAAGTTGTTCAAGTATATCTATGCGGTACGCAAGGTGGGGAAACGGCTGAAGGCGTGGAACCGAACCGGGTACTACATCATTAAATGGATTTTGTTTGGCGGTATCGCGGCGGGTATTTTTTTCGCGATTTAAAAAGGGAGGGCGCTACGAAAGCGCCCTCCGGCAATCAGGCAAAAATGGTCATCATATAGGCGGCAAACAGCGCCAGGTGCGCGGTGCCGTTCAGCACGTTGGTTCTGCCGGTCGAGAATGACAGCTGGCACAGCAGCAACACGGTCAGCATCACGACGATATGCGGCGTCTGCAGGCCGAAGATCAGCGTTTGCCCGGTCAGGGTGGCGATGATGGTTACCGCTGGTACCGTCAGTGAAATGGTCGCCAGTACCGAGCCGAAGAACAGGTTCATCGCACGTTGAACCTGATTGTTCAACACCGCACGCAGTGCCCCCAGGCCTTCTGGCGACAGGATCAACAGCGCGACCAGGAAGCCGGTAAACTGCGCAGGGGCATTCACCTTGGTCAGCAAACCTTCCAACGGGTTGGCGTTGAACTTGGTCACGGCGATCACCGCAATCAAATGCACCACCAGCCAGCCGGCATGCCAGGCACTGCTGTGCGAAGAAGGTTTGCCGTGGTGCGGGTCACCGTCGTCATCTTCGTGCTCGTAGACAAACAGGCTCTGGTGGGTTTTGGTCTGGATCACCAGGAACACGCCGTACATGGCGGCGGAAATCACCGCGACCAGCAGCGCCTGCCCAGTGCTGAAGTTGCCGCCCGGCAGCGCACTGGGGAACACCAGTACGATCACCGCCAGCGGGAAAATCGCCATCAGATACTGTTTGATACCGCCCAGATTGACGTATTGGGTGGCGAATTTGCGACCGCCCAGCAATAAAGCGAAGCCCACCAGGCCGGCGCTGACAATCATAATGATGGAGTAAAGCGTATCGCGCATAAGTGCCGGTGCGGCGTCGCCGGTGGCCATCAGCGCAGAAATCAGGCTCACTTCCAGAATAACCACCGACAGGCTGAGGATCAGCGAGCCATAGGGTTCACCCAGACGGTGAGCCAGCACGTCGGCGTGGCGCACAACGCTGAACGCGCTGCTGAGAATACCGACCAGGGCAATGATGTTAATGCCGACGATCAGCGGGAAATTGCTGGTACTGCCCCACAGGTTCAACACCACCAAGGCGGCGATGGGGAAAAGCAGCGAGTACTCAGTGTGGCGGGATTTGGATCGGCCAGGATCGTTTTGCGACTTCATTTCGATGGTACTCCTTCTCAAACAGCGTGGTCCCGTCATCGCTGACTGCCGTTAAGGGCAATTATGCGCATCCAGAATGTATTTATATTTAATAATAATAGGATACACCCGCAGGCTTGTGCCGGGGAATGATGTGATGTTGTTTTACTTGTAAAAGCAAAAGCTTGCTTTCTGTGACTAGGTTAACAAAAAAACCGCATTGGATGCGGTTTTATTTACTTACTTTTACGTAGTGAGATGAGTTTTCTTCATTAACGGCACATAAATTGCAGTTTATAGCTGCGCTGCTTGATTAATAAAGGGGAAAATCACAGTCAATCGTCAATATTGTCCATGATTTCATGCCGTTTATTATGATAACCCTCTTCGTTTAACCCCTCACGCCAGTAAGGTACGGCATAAAGCTGATTACGGTCACATTGGCGCTCGCGGCGCAGGTAACGGCGCAGGTCTACCACCAAACGATCTTCCCCGGCCAGCCAATACTGGATTTTTGTCTCAGGTAGCGGCAATGAGCAAAATTGCGTCACCAACTCGGCGGTTTTTTCGGTGCCGCCGATAATCCAGCTCAGTTCGAAGCCTGCCGGTTTTTTCAGATCGATAACGTCAGCCGCAGTGTCGACGCGGATAAAGGCGTGGCCTTCGCTACGTGCTGGTAACCCTTCCAGCAAGGCCGCCAGCGCGGGCAAGGAGGAAGGATCGCCGGCCAGACAGTAGAAATCGGCCTCTGGCAGCATAGGTTTAGGACCGCCCGGGTTACTGATGCCGATTTTATCGCCTGCTTTGGCCGATCGCGCAAAGTTAACCGCCGGGCCGCTGTGATCGTGAATGGCGAATTCAATGTCGACTTCCGCCAGCTCCGGGCGTACTGCGCGAATCGAATAGGTGCGGACAATCGGACGAACCGCATCGGCCGCCCAGCGTGGGCCGTTTTCGGTCAGCGTCGGCAGATCCGGCTGCGTCTGGCCTTCGAGCGGCAGGAAAACCTTGATATGCGCGGCGGCGGCGTTTGCCGGGTAATACCGCAGGTCCGGGGCGGTGAAAGTGATGCGGCGCAGGTGCGGGGTAACATCGCGAATCGCGCTGACAGCAATCAGGTAGGGTGCGCGTGAGCGTGGGGCTTCGGTAGTCACGGGGTTCTCCTTATGTTCATTTGGCGAGGAGTATAACATGCCATGTGATAATGAGAATTGTTTGCTAATTGAGGCGGGCGGGGGTGTCATCTAAGCTTAAGGTTCACTGAATATCTGCGGGAGGAAATGATGCCCTACAACAGCACAAATGCCTTGCCGGACAACGTCAAACACGTGTTGCCGGCCCATGCGCAAGAGATCTATAAGGAAGCTTTTAACCGCGCCTGGGATCAATATAGCGATCCGGATGACCGGCGCGGCGACGATAGCCGAGAGGAAACCGCCCACAAGGTAGCCTGGGCGGCGGTGAAGCAAAACTACCGCAAAGGTGATGACGACCGCTGGCACAAAAAGTAAGGCGCTCCCCGGCGCCTTTGTGCGCCGGTAAATCATGAAATCCGAACCTATTACGCGGGCAATTAATATTATTGCTGCTGAGTACAAATACTTTTTCACTTTAAAGCTCTTTTGAAACTTGATTGCTCACTGAGAAAAGAATAAGGTCATTATTATCGCGGGAAGATTATTGTATTAATATAATTCCGCACTTAATAAATAAGATTGAACAGTGGCGAGGGAGTATGGGCAATCCTATTCCCGGGAGGTTGTTAAGGTGTTAACGCGAGATTTTCTGCAAAATGCGGATTGCAAAACTGCATTCGGCACCATTGAGGAGTCGCTGTTACTGACATCAGAGCAGCGGGCGGCCTCGTTGGATTGTACTTTATCCCGTCGGCCGGATAATAGCCCGGTGTGGGTCTTCGGCTACGGTTCACTGATGTGGAACCCGGTGTTTGAATCCGAAGAGGTGCGGCCGGCCACGCTGCAAGGCTGGCACCGCGCCTTCTGTTTGCGGCTTACCGCCGGGCGCGGCACCCTGCACCAGCCGGGGCGGATGCTGGCGTTAAAAGAGGGCGGCCATACCACTGGTCTGGCGTTTCGCCTGCCGGAAGCCAAACTGCGCGAAGAGCTGGAACTGCTGTGGAAACGCGAAATGGTCACCGGCTGTTATTTGCCGACCTGGTGCGATCTCACCTTGGCAGATGGCGAAGTGGTGACCGCGCTGGTGTTTGTCATGAACCCACAGCACCCGCTGTTTGAAGAAGATACCAGCCATCAGGTGATAGCACCCCTGATCGCCAGTGCCAGCGGCCCGCTGGGAACTAACGCCCAGTACCTGTTCTCGCTGGATAACGAGCTGAAAAACCACGGTATGCAGGATGACTGCATTGGCGATTTGGTCAGCTACGTGCAGCAATGGCTGCAGCAAAATACCTCCGGCCCTATCGGCGGAGAGGCAACTGCCTGATCCCGCTCATATGACGCTTTCGATAGGCTCAGCTTGCTGAGCCTTTTTTGTTTATATATCTAATGCCTATATTTAATAACTTTATTTTGCATAAGCATTTAATCCACATTTTTAAAGTGGATATCTATGTTATTAATTTTAAAGCCATTCGATAATTTAAGATTAAAAAACAGCAAATTTGCAATGGTGAAAAATTCACTTAGCATGAAAATGCATAACTAAAGGTTATTTCTTATTTGTCCCCTCCCGCCAGACTCCGTATCACTGGTGTTAACAATATTGCTCGTCAGGGGGAGTGGATGAACTTTCAACAATTAAAAATTATTCGGGAATCGGCGCGTTGCAACTACAACCTGACCGAGGTGGCCAATACTTTATTTACCTCGCAGTCTGGGGTCAGTCGTCATATTCGGGAACTGGAAGAAGAACTGGGCATTGAGATATTTATCCGCCGCGGCAAGCGTTTATTGGGCATGACCGAACCGGGTAAAGAGCTGCTGGTGGTGGCGGAACGCATCCTGAATGATGCCAATAATATCCGCCGACTGGCGGATGTGTTCAGCAGCAACGACACCGGCCAACTGCATATTGCGACCACCCATACGCAGGCGCGTTACAGCCTACCGGGTGTCATCAAGGAGTTTCGTGCGCTGTACCCGCGGGTAAGGGTGGTGCTGAATCAGGGCAGTCCCGAAGAAATCGTCGCGATGCTGGCCTCGGGCGAAGCCGATATCGGCATTGCCAGTGAACGGCTGATGAGTGATGAATCTCTTGCGGCGTTCCCTTACTACCGCTGGCATCACACCATCCTGGTACCGGAAGGGCACGAACTGACCCGGCAACCGCAGGTGACGCTGGAAATGCTCAGTACCTTACCGTTGATAACCTATCGCCAGGGCATTACCGGTCGCTCGCGGCTGGATAGCGCCTTCAAAGCCGCCGGGCTGACGCCGGACATTGCCCTAAGCGCTCAGGATTCCGACGTAATAAAAACCTATGTCGAGCTGGGGTTGGGGGTCGGCGTACTGGCAGACATGTCATATGAGAAAGAGCGCGATCATGGGCTGGTCAGCCTTAACGCCGAGCACCTGTTCGAGCCCAATACCGTGTGGTTAGGTTTGAAACGCAGTCAGTTACAACGTAACTATGCCTGGCAGTTTATCCAGCTGTGCAACCCGACGCTGTCACTGACGGAAATCAAAGACAAGGTGTTCTCTTCACAGCTGGAAACGGTGATCGATTACCAGATTTGATCGGCATGTGACAATAACGGGCCGGGCTTGCTGCCCGGCATTTGACGATGCTAGAGCTGTTTTCTCAACAGTTTTCTGACCATACGGCGTTTACTTTTTTGCACTGGGCCAATGAGTTCTAAAATGGGGATTTCTTCTGGGGACGGAGGGTTCGCCATTTGCCAGTGGAGATGTTGTTTCAAAATTTCGATCGCAATTTCTTTTTCTTCTTGAATAGTTAGCGTTGGGTCGTTCAGGCCTTGTCCTTCATGTTGCTCTCCTTTTTGAACGTTATTTGTACACATCCCTATCACGTAGGGATTTGACGCTGAATATTTCTAGGGCGAAGTATGTATTCTCTCAGGGCGATGAAATCCGTTATGCAATTCATGGTGCCGGGCACCACGGTGAATGACGCATGGCGGGTATAAAGCTCGAGTAGCCGATTGTTTAGGACGTTACCGATCAGTATGGCGGGAAGGGGTGTAGATATCAGCCCTTGCGCGTGCAGATTCACGCCATAAAAATAGAGGGTGTGTTCAGGATTGAACACGGTGATTGCGCCACACATCGCAGAACCTCGCCTGCTTAATAATCAAAATCTCAGCTATAGACAGAAAAAGAATATCTATAGTTATTTAAGTACCTTCGCCTGCCGAGAGCTCTCACATACACTCGCGAAATTACTATAAATTCCATCCGCTTGGAGAGTTTTGATGAAAGCGTTCGTTCCCTCTTTGGTGTTTTTGGCCGTGGCGGCCAGTTTCAACGCACAGGCAGCAACCCCGGCAAACACGTTGGTGATTGCCCAGTCCATCGATGACGTGGTCAGTTTTGATCCGGCCCAGGGTTTTGAGTTAACCACGGTGCAGTCATTCAACAGCCTCTACCAGCGGCTGATCCAGTCCGATCCCAAAAATCCTATCGAACTCAAACCGACGCTGGCCAGCGAATGGCAGGCGGGCAGCGATAACCGCAGCCTGACCTTCACTCTGCGGCCGGATGCCAAATTTTCCAGCGGCAATCCGCTGCGCCCGGAAGACGTGATTTTCTCACTGTCGCGGGTAGTGAAACTGAATCTGGAACCCTCGTTTATCCTCACCCAGTTGGGCTGGGACGCCAAGAACGTCGACCAGCACCTGACCAAGGTGGATGATCAACGGGTCAAAATAAGCTGGAGCGAAAACGTCAGCCCGGCCTTTGTGCTTAGCCTGCTTTCGGCGCCGGTATCTTCTATTGTCGATGCCAAAGAAGCCTTGTCGCACCAGCAGGGGGATGACCTGGGTCACCAATGGCTGAACAGCCATTCCGCCGGCAGCGGCCCGTATAAAATTCGCACCTACGTACCGCACGAAGTTGTAGTGCTCGACGCCAACCCGAGTTCGCCGGAAGGCGCCCCGACGTTGAAGACTATCCTGATCAAAAACGTGCCGGATCCGGCGGCGCGTCGGTTGCTGATCGAACAGGGCGACGCCGATATCGCGCGTAATCTGGGTGCAGATCAGATGGCGGCGCTGAAAGGCAAGCCGGGCGTCAAGCCGTTGGCCATCCCTTACGCCTCACTTTATTTCCTGCAGTTCAACGCCAAGGCGTCACCGGCGCTGGGCAATCCGGCGTTCTGGGAAGCCGCGCGTTGGTTGTTCGACTATAAAGGCATTGCTGACGATCTGCTGAAGGGCCAGTTCCAGACCCATCAGGCGTTTCTGCCGGAAGGTTATCTGGGCGCGCTGAAAGATCGCCCATACAGTTTTAACCCGCAAAAGGCTAAAGAGATCCTGGCGAAGGCTGGCCTGACCAACGTCAGCTTCAAGCTGGACGTCAACAATCAGCCGCCGTACCTGGATATCGCGCAGGCCTTGCAAGCCAGCTTTGCCCAGGGGGGGGTGAAGGTGGAACTGGTGCCGGGCCTCAGCGCGCAGGTTTCCACCAAGGTGAAATCCCTGAACTATGACGCGACCCTGACCTCCTGGGGGCCGGATTATTTTGATCCGAACACCAACGCCGCCGCCTTTGCCTATAACCCGGAAGACGGCAGCAAAACGCTGGCCTGGCGCGCCAACTGGCAGATCCCTGCGCTAAGCAAGCTGACGCTGGCAGCCACGGCGGAAAACGACACCGCCAAACGGGTTGCGGATTATCAACAGCTACAGCAAGCCGTGCAGCAGAGTTCGCCGTTTGTCATCGGCCTGCAGGCTCGCAGCCTGATTGCGGTGCGTGACAACCTGAAAGGTTACGAGCAGGGCATCAACCCTGACATGGTGTTCTACAGCAAGGTCAGCAAGTAATGATAAGCCGTACCGCTTCCGCCGGGTTCGCCCGGCACAGTTGGCGTTGGGGACGCCGGCTGCTTACCGGCTTGCTGTCATTGGCGCTGACGCTGCTTGGGCTACTGCTGTTCACCTTTATGCTCTCGCATCTGGCGCCGATCGATCCTACGTTGCAGATCGCTGGCGATCATGCCAGCGAGGCCACCTACGCACAGGTCCGTCACGACCTGGGGCTGGATCAGCCGTTGCCGGTGCAGTTCTGGCGCTATCTGGTGCACCTGGCGCACGGGGATATGGGGATATCGCGCATTACCGCGCAGCCGGTGCTGAGCGATCTGTTGCGTACCTTCCCGGCCACGGTGGAACTGGCGACCTGCGCCATTATCCTCGGTGCGTTCGGCGGCATTACGCTGGCGTTTTTGGCGGTGATAAAACCGGGCAGTTGGCTGGATAACGCCGCGCGCCTGCTGTCGCTGATCGGCTATTCGGTGCCGATTTTCTGGCTCAGTCTGTTGGGGCTGCTGCTGTTTTACGCCACGCTGCACTGGTCGGCGGGGCCGGGGCGGTTGGACGATATCTACCTTTACAGCATGGAACCGCGCAGCGGATTTGTGCTGATCGACACCTGGCTGTCCGGCGATCGCGACATGTTCTACAACGCCATCAGTCACCTGTGGTTACCGGTGGTGGCGTTGGCGCTGTTGTCGATGGCGGGTATCACCCGCTTGCTGCGGGCGGCGATGCTGGAAGAGTGCAATAAAGAGTACGTCACCCTGGCGCGATCCAAGGGGGCCAGCCGTACGCGTATTTTGGTGCGACACGTATTTCCCAACGTGCTCGGCACGCTGATCACCGTTCTCTCCCTGTCCTATGCCAGCCTGCTGGAAGGGGCGGTGCTGACCGAAACGGTGTTTGCCTGGCCGGGCGTGGGGCGTTACCTGACCACTGCGCTGTTTGCCGCCGATACCCCGGCCATTCTTGGCGCTACCTTGCTGATTGGCACCTGCTTTGTGGTGTTGAACGCGCTGGCCGATGCTCTGACCTATTTAGTGGACCCGCGAACCCGATGAGCCAATATCTTTCTGAACATGAACCCCAGAGCGAACCTGCGGTCGGCTACCGCCAGCGCGGCAAGCTCACCACGCTGACGCTGGGGGCGACGCTGGTGGCTGTGCTGATCCTGACCGCGTTGCTGGCTCCCTGGCTGGCGCCTTTCGACCCTAACTTGCAACACATCGAACTGCGCCTGTTGCCGCCGTCCTCCGGGCATTGGCTGGGGACCGACGGCTTTGGTCGCGACCTGTTGTCGCGCGTGATTTATGGTGCACGGCCTACGTTGATCCTGGTGTCGTTAATCCTGCTGCTGACCATCCCGATTGGGCTATTGGTGGGCATCAGCGCCGGTTATCTCGGCGGCTGGGTCGAGCGTATTCTGATGCGCGTCACCGATATTTTTCTCTCATTACCCAGCCTGGTGATTGCGCTGGCCTTTGTCGCTGTATTGGGGCCGGGGCTGATGAACGGCGCACTGGCGCTGGCCTTGACCAGTTGGCCGGCTTTTGCCCGACAAGCCCGGGCGGAAACGCTGGCGCTGCGTCGCAGTGACTATCTGGCGGCGGCGCGTATGCAGGGCATCGGTGGGCTGCGGCTGATGGCGGGGCATATTTTACCCCTGTGCCTGCCAAGCGCAGTGGTGCGTGCGGCGCTGAGCTTGGGCGGGATAATTCTTTCCGCCGCGGGATTGGGCTTTCTCGGCATGGGCGTGGCTCCGCCGACCGCCGAGTGGGGCTCGATGGTGGCTGAGGGCAGCAAAGTGATTTTTGATCAGTGGTGGGTCGCCGCTGCACCGGGCGGGGCTATTCTGTTTGCCAGCCTGGCCTTTAACCTGCTGGGCGATGGCCTGCGCGATAAAATGGATCCTCGTCATGGACATTGATAACCCATTATTGACCGTCGAACGCCTGTCGGTGCTGTTACCGGCCTCACCACCGTTGGTGAAAGGCATCTCTTTCAGCATGGGACAGGAGCGGCTGGCGCTGGTGGGGGAGTCCGGTTCCGGCAAATCCCTGACCGCCCGTGCCCTGATGGGGCTGTTGCCACCGCCGTTACAGCTGCAGGCGCAGCGTCTGACGCTGGGCGATGACGACCTGACGCGCTTGAACGAGCGCCAGTGGAACCGGCTGCGCGGGAACAAGGTGGCCATGGTGATGCAGGATCCCAAGCACGCGCTGAATCCAACCCAGCCGATTGGGCGTCAGGTGGAGGAGCCGCTGCTGTTGCATACCCGCCTGGGCCGCGCCGAGCGGCGGGAGAAGGTGCTGGACATGCTGGCGGCGGTTGGCTTGCCCGATCCGCAGGCGCTGAGCCAGCGCTATCCGCATCAGCTGTCCGGCGGCATGGGGCAGCGGGTGATGTTGGCCATCGCATTAATCAACGATCCGCAGCTGTTGATTGCCGACGAACCGACTTCGGCACTGGATCACCAGATGCGCGATCAGGTGTTGCAACTGATCGAAAATCTGGTGGAGCAACGTAATATGGGCCTGATTTTGATCAGTCACGATTTACAGCAGGTGGCGCACTACTGCGAACGGGTGCTGGTGATGTACAAGGGCGAACTGTTGGATCAGTTGCCTGCCGATCGTTTGGCCTCCGCCACCCATCCTTACACGCGCACGCTGTGGTCATGTCGGCCAAGCCGCGAGACTCACGGCAAAACGTTGCCGGTACTGGATCGCGCACTGCTGGAGTCACTGAAATGAGCCTGATTACCCTGGAAAACCTTAGCGTCAGCCACCGCCAGGGCTATGAGATACGCACCGTGGTGCATGATGTCAATCTGCACATCGAACCGGGCGAGTGCTTCGGCCTGGTTGGCCCGTCCGGCTGCGGCAAGTCATCGCTGCTGTGGGTGTTGGCCGGGCTGAATGAAAGCTGGAGCGGCGGTTTTCAGCTGCTCGGCTGTGATTTGCAACCGGGCCGTCCTTTTACCGGTGATCTGCGGCGTGAGGTCCAGATGGTATTCCAGGACCCCTATGCCTCGTTACATCCCAAGCACCGATTGCTGCGCACGCTGGCGGAACCCCTAAAGTTGCTGAAAGAGAGCAATATCGAGCAGAAAATCAGCGCCGGTTTTCGCCAGGTGGGGCTGGATCCCAGGCTGTTGGATCGTTATCCGCACCAGCTTTCCGGCGGGCAACGTCAGCGGGTGGCGATCGTGCGCGCGCTGTTGCTGAAACCAAAGCTGTTGTTGCTGGATGAGCCAACTTCGGCGCTGGACATGTCGGTGCAGGCGGAAATCCTCAACCTGCTGAACGAGCTGAAGCAGGCGGGCGATCTGACGATGATCCTGGTCAGCCATGATGCCGACGTGATTGACCACATGTGCGATCGTTCGGTGGCGATGGCGTATGGCCGGTTGGTGAACTGAAATCTGCCTGCCGTTCATCCGGCGGGCTTATCCATCTGCGTAATAAATAAAGCAATTTATAGTCGTTCTTCTGCTAAGTCGCTGCCCCTACACTCGCCAAATAACGCATCCGCGTGATTCTGGAGAGTGCATCAATGAAACGGCTAATTCCAACGTTATTGTTCAGTGCCCTGGCGGCGAGCTTCGGCGCACAGGCCGCCACCCCGAAAGACACGCTGGTGGTGGTCAGTTCGCTGGAAGGCATCATCAGTCTCGATCCTGCCGAAAGCTTTGAAACCGTCAGTTCGGCCAACCTGGTCAATCTGTATCAGCGCCTGCTGACACCGGATCGCACCACGCCGGAAAAGCTGGCGCCGGAACTGGCCAGCAGTTGGCAAACGGGGGCAGACGGCCACAGTTTGATATTTACCTTGAACGCCAACCAACGGTTTGCCTCCGGCAACCCGGTACGCCCGGAGGATGTGATCTTCTCACTGGTGCGGGCGGTGAAACTGAACAAGGCACCGTCGTTTATCCTTGGTGAATTCGGCTGGACGCCGGAAAACGTCGAGAGTCAGTTGAAGAAACTGGGCGATAACCAGGTGCAGCTAAGCTGGTCGGCGAATATCGGCAGTGGGCTGGCGCTGCGGCTGTTAACCGCGCCGGTGGCGTCGATAGTCGATGAAAAGCTGCTCAGCCAGCACGGTCAGCAGGGGGACTTCGGCAATGCCTGGCTGCGTTCGAACTCAGCCGGTGCCGGCCCTTATCGCGTCAGCAACTATGTACCGCACGAGGCGCTGTTGTTCAGCCGCAACGATTACGCTCAACCGCAGGCCAAGCTGAAAACGGTGCTGCTGAAAAACGTCAGCGATGCCGGCACCCGCCGTTTATTGCTGCTGAAAGGGGATGCTGACGTGGCCTACGATCTGGGGGCCGATCAGTTCAACTCGCTGCGTAACGAAAAGGGCATCAGGATCGAGCAGCGCGATTCGGCCAAAGTCTATTACCTGGGGTTCAATACCGGCAGCAAGCAGGTACCGGCTTTGGGTAACCCGGCCTTGTGGCAGGCGGCACGCTGGCTGGTGGATTACCAGACGATTGCCGACAACCTGCTGAAGGGGCAGTATCGCGTACACCAGGCATTCCTGCCGCAGGGGTTGGATGGCGCCTTGGATAATCAACCTTTTAAGCTCGACGTGGCCAAAGCCAAACAGATTCTGCATGACGCGGGTATCGCCGAAGGAACGCGTATTGATCTGATCGTCATCAACCAGCCGCCGTATACCGATATCGCCCAGGCGCTGCAGGCCAGCTTTGCCAAGGCCGGTTTGCAGTTGGACATTCATCCGGTAGTGGAGAGCGATCTGTGGGGCAAAATGCGCGGCCGTGATTTCCAGGCCATCTTCACCTACTGGGGGGCCGACTATCTGGATCCTAACACCAACGCCAGCGCCTTCGCCTACAACGTGCCGAATGGGCCGAAAACCCTGGCCTGGCGTACGCAATGGAACATCCCGACATTGAGTGCGGAAACCCGTGCAGCCGCGGCAGAGGGGGATGTTGCAACCCGCGCCGCGCGTTACGTCACGCTGCAGCGCGAACTGCAGGCCAGTTCCCCTTACGTTGTGGCCTTACAGGGGCAAACCCTGGTGGCGCTGCGCGATAATGTTAAAGATGCGCATGTGGATATCGCCAACAGCATGCTGTATCTGGATCGCGTGAGTAAGTAGGCCACCCCGGCACCGGTTATTGACCGAAACGACCGATAATACCCGCACCGCCCTTGGCATGGCCCTGCAATTTTTCCAACAGCTGTTCGCGGGTTAACCCTGGCCCCAGCGCATGGGGCGGGAGATCGGTGGCGATCAGCACGAAGGTATAGTGGTGCAACCCAGAGCCTGCCGGTGGGCATGGTCCGTGATACACCGCGGTGCCCGGTGAGTTCTTGCCGCCGACAAAGCCTTTGCCCTGGGTAAGATCGCCTTCAGCGAACCCCTGAGCCGTGGCTGGAATACCGTAGGCCACCAAGTGGCTGGCGCCCAATCCGGCGCGGCCCTCGGGATCGGACACCAGCAAGGCGAAGCTGGTAGTGCCCGCCGGCGGGTTGGCCCAGTTCAGCGCAGGTGAAACATTGTCACCGGTGCAACTGGCGTTGCCCGGGGTGGCCCCGGCATATTTCTGGGCCAGCATGCCGCCATCCTGAAACGCCGATGAGCTGAGGGTAAAGGTACCGGCAGCCTGCGCCGCGAACGACAGCGAACCGGAAAGTAATGCCGCGCTGAGCGCGAGAGCAGATAAACCACGACCGATCATACAGCCTCCTGTGTTTGGTTAAATAAAGCATAGTGGTGCAGAGACAGGCTCGCTATAACAGCCTGGCCAACAGTCGGCTATAACAGCGCCAACCACGGCATTAATCCGCCATTGGGGTGAAATAAGCTGAAATGAGAGAATTTCCCTTGATGAAGGGCGTGATATCCATGTCGGCCATCGTAAGCAGGGTAAACCAGCCGGAAAGCGCCAGATAAAGGCCGAACGGCAGCGGGGCATCTCTGCCGGGGCTGCGGCGTAACTGGGCCACAATCGCAACGCATAAGCCTGCCGTGGCTGCGCCGGTCACCAACATCGGCAGGGCAGACCAGCCACTCCAGGCCCCCAGGGCCGCCAGCAATTTAAAGTCGCCCTGGCCGATACCCTCCGTTTTCCGCCGAAGGCGATAAAGGGCGTTAAGCCACCATAGCGACAGATAGCCGGTGACGGCCCCGATCACTGCCTCGTCGAGCGAGGTAAAGCAGCCTTGCTGATTGGCCAGCAGCCCGGCCCATAACAGCGGTTGCGTCAGGCGATCCGGTAACAGCCTGTGCCGCCAGTCGATAAGCGCCAGCGCGAGCAGCAGGGTCGCCACCGGCAGCAAGCTGATTCGCTGCAGTGGCGATAGGCTAAAAGGCAATGCCGCCAGTCCGGCGCTGACGGCTATCAACATCAGAGTGCGGGTTTTTAGCGGCGGCAGGCGTTGCCCCACGTCCTGAGGTACGGAATGCATAAGCCATCTGGCGATCACCGCCGACAGTAACATGGCCGCAATAAACAGGCCGCGAAACCAGAGATCCCCCTGCGGGTCGTTAAACATAAGCATCCTTGCTGAACTGAAATTAACGTTCAAAATAGCGGCAAAATGGGTTTTACAGCAGAGCAGATGCCAGGTCATGACGCGCTTTGTGCAGGCGATCGCAAAGCATTGTTTATAGCCAGGTAAAATACGCTGAAATTGAGGGTTTCCACACATAATCAACGTATTACTGTGTTTTATGAAAAGATGAATGCCGATTAATCAGGCAAAATCTGCGATGAAATTTAGTGAATTTATCCTGACCGACGGCGAATGTTCGGCGCGTTCTGGAATGACCTTTCTTCGCAAAGCAATATCAACCGCTCGGGTGACGTTGTCACAAAATAAACTGAGGTTTATCTGATGGTTTATCATCAGAAACCGATTAGAATTTGGGGTTCATGATGCACTTTGGCGCCCCGGCGCCCGACAGGGCCAATACCCTGGTTGTTCGCTGTGCAAAGGTCGTTGTTCTGCTGCCTGGAGTGGCCGCAGCAAAAAAGGTTTTTCCGCCCACTCTCGGGATGAGGGAACGGCGGTGGTGTAATGACTGACGTTATTCTTAATGCGCGTAACAGATTGAAAAAAGCCGTTGATTTCCTCTCACTCCCTGCCCGTTTACCGGCGGTGGGTTTGGCGTGGCTGTTGTGCAGCTTGCCGGCTGGTGCCGAATCTCCCCCTGCGCCGCCCTCGGTCAGCCATCAAGCGAACGCAAACGACAACTTGCCCGAGCTGGGGGGCAACGCCTCGAATGACGCAGAGCGAGAGAAAGAGTGGGCCACCATGGCCAAACAGCTGGGTGAGCGTAACCTGAATAACGTCTCCGGCCAGCAGGTGCGAACCCGCGCCGAGAGTTACGCGGTAGGGCAAGCCGGTGAGATGCTGCAACAACAGGCGCAAGAGCTGCTGTCACCGCTGGGCACCGCCAAACTGTCGCTGGTGATGTCCGACCAGGGGGATTTTTCCGGCAGCAGCGGCCAGCTGTTCAGCCCTCTGTATGACGTTAACGGTTTGTTGACTTACAGCCAGCTCGGTCTGCTGCAGCAAAGCCAAGGTTCATTGGGTAACTTTGGCCTTGGGCAGCGTTGGGTCGCCGGTGATTGGCTGCTGGGATATAACACGGTGCTCGACAGCGACTTCAAGCGCAATCAAAACCGCGCCAGCCTGGGGGCCGAAGCCTGGGGTGACTTCCTGCGTTTTTCCGCCAATTATTACTATCCGTTATCGGCACTGGCGCAACAGAAGGATAACGCCGAATTTCTCAGTCGTCCGGCAAGCGGTTACGACATCACCACCCAGGGTTACCTGCCGTTTTACCGCCAGATCGGCGGCTCTCTCAGCTACGAGCAGTACTGGGGGGAGAACGTCAACCTGTTTGGCAGCGGTAAAAAACAAAACGACCCGCGCGCCATGCAACTGGGGGTGAATTACACGCCGGTGCCGCTGGTGACGGTGAAAGCGCTGCACAAGATGGGGGAAGGCGGGGTGAGCCAGGATCAGGTCGAACTGGCGCTGAGCTATCGCCTTGGTGTACCGCTGGTAAAGCAGATATCCCCGGAGTATGTGGCCCAGGCCAAATCGCTGCGCGGCAGCCGCTATGACAATATCGAACGGAAAAATGTCCCGGTAATGGAGTTCCGCCAGCGTAAAACGCTGCAGGTCTTCCTGGCCACGCCGCCCTGGAGCCTGCAACCGGGGGAAACGCTGCCGTTGAAGCTGGAGATTAAAACCACCAATAAAATCACCCGCGTCAGTTGGCAGGGGGATACCCAGGCACTTAGCCTGACGTCGTCGCAAAACAGCAACGATCCACACGGCTGGAGCCTGATTGTGCCGCAGTGGGATGACACGCCGGGGGCGGAAAACCGCTACCGTTTATCGGTCACGTTGGAAGACGATAAGCAGCAATTGGTGACGTCCAACTGGATCCAACTGCAGGTGACGCCGCCGCTGACCGCCTCTTCCGGGGAGGGCGAGGGCTTGCCACCGCCAAAAACGCTGCAAACGCCCACCATTCCGGCAGAGACCGGGCCGTTGAACGGCGCTGACTAGCCGTTTTTGCCCTGCAGTACCCACACGGCGGCCTCAACGCGCGATTTCAGCTTCATTTTTTTCAACAGGTGTTTGACGTGCACCTTGACGGTACTTTCGGTGATGGTCAGCCTGCGTGCGATCATCTTGTTCGGTAGACCCTGGGCAATCAGTTTGAGAATATCGCGCTCGCGCGGTGTCAGTTGCTGAATATCCCGTTCGGCGCTCGGGCGGTTTTCACGCAGGCTGGCGGCCAGAATGGGGGTTAACGCCTCGCTCAATACCATCTGGCCTGCGGCAGCCTGGTGCAGCGCCTTCAACAGTTCCTCCGGCTCCATGTCTTTTAGCAGGTAGCCGTCTGCGCCGCGTTTTAGCGCGCTGACCACGTCATCTTCGTGATTCGACACGCTAAACACCACAATGCGGCCAGAAAGCGCGGTCATGCGCAGGCGATCCAACGTTTCCAGCCCGTTGATGCCCGGCATATTCAGATCGAGCAGGATCAGGTCAGGATCGTGCTCCTCGGCCAGCGAAACACCTTGTTCACCGTTGCCGGCCTCGGCAATCACCTGCAGGCGCGGGTCCATGCCGATAAGCTGTTTTACGCCGTTGCGCAGCATCGGGTGGTCGTCAATCAATAAAATGGTGGCGGCAGTTTCGGTCGTCATGGTTTCTCCCATTAGTCGATGGCGTGGTTGTCCGGCTTGAATACCACCCGGACTTCGGTGCCGCCGCCGTTGCGGGGCAAAATTTCGCAGCGGCCGTGCAGGCTTTTGGCGCGATCGCGCATGATGATCAGGCCATAGTGATCGGGGCGAAGGGTATCTTGCGGCAGGCCGCAGCCGTTATCGCAGACGCTCAGGGTGACTTCGCCCCGTTGATTGATCACCTGAATGCTCACCTGGCTGGCCTGGGCATGTTTATGGATATTGCTGAGCGCTTCACGGGCAATCTGTAGCAGGTGGATAGCCTGATAAGTGGGCACGGTGCGCGGCGTCAACTGATAGTCGAGGCTGATGGGAATGCCCAGCCGTTGGCTGAACTCCTGTACCGTCGATTGCAGTGCGGCCAGTAACCCAGGCTCCGTCAGTCGTAGGCGGAAGGTGGTCAGCAGCTCGCGCAGTTGGCGATAGGCAATGTTAAGTTCCTCTCGCATCTGTTGCACCAGCCCCAGGTTGGCGGGGGAAAGCTCCGCACCTTGCATTTGCAGGCAACTGATCTGCATCTTCAGGCACGACAATGACTGGGCAATGGAATCATGCAGTTCACGGGCGATTGCCGCGCGTTCTTCCATCAGCATCAACTGCTGTTGGTGATCAACCTGGCGTTCAATCGCCAGCACGCTGGTCAACTGCTCTACCAGGGTATTCATCAACTGCTTATGGTCGTCATTCAGCGGGCGCTGTGGCGCATGTTGCGCGACAATCACCCCATAATCTCCCAGCTTGTCGCTCAGGCTCCAGCTTAGCGATGGGTGGCTGGCATGCTGTTGCTCGTCGTCGTTGAGGCAGGCGCTGCACACCGGATTATTGCAGTACTCCGGTCGCAGAGGCTGGTTGCCGCTCAACTGCACAAACTGCTCCTGGCTGTTGTTTTCATACAGCCGCACCTGAATGGCGCGCAATGGCGTCAGGGTTTGCAACTGATTGAGTATTGGCGTCAGGCGGCTGCACAGCGGTTCATTGGCGTGCAGTTGACGGCTGGCGCGGTACAAAAAGCTCAATACCTGATTTTTTTGCTGCAGATCGGCAGTTTTCTCCACCACCCGTTGCTCTAGCCCGCTGTACATGGTGGCCAGTTCGTCGGACATGGTGTTTAACGCGCCGCCAAGCGAGGCCATTTCATCCTGGTGACCACGTTGGGTGAAGCGGCGGCTGAAATCGCCGCGGCCCACCGACAGCGCCATCGCCACCAATTGCCGCCAGGGATGCAGCAGGCGCCGGCGCAGGTAACAAATGGTACCTACCAACAGCAGCAGCGTCAGCGCGATAAACACCGCCTGCACCAGCGTCACCGTCAGCAACCGGCGTTCGGTATGACGGTCGATGTCCGAGACCAGTGCGTCCAGCAGAGAGACGAAATGGGCTACCTGCGGCGCAGCGTCGGCCGGTTTATGGGCCTGGTGCAATTGCGGCAGCAGCGTCAGTCGCCAGTAGTCGTGCAGCGCCTGAAACTGTTCGGTTAAGCCTTCTTGTTCCAGCGGGCGTTGCAGGTCGGGGCTGTTGGCATCCTGGTCCAGCTCGCGTATCAGGGATTCGCTGCGGGCATCCAGCGGCACCTGGGCTAGCAGGCGATAGCTCTGCATCCGCAGTGAACCGGCTTTGTTGATGGCGTGCGCGTTGCCCTGAATGCTTTGTGACATCCAGGCGGAAATGCTCATGCCGGCCACGCCCAGGATGCCCAGGAGCAGCATCAAAATAGCCACCTGGTTAACGATGGAAAGCGGAGCTAACAGGCGTTTCATAAGCTTTGGATCCCTGGAACATAGCAAAACAACGGCTGGAACCAGAGGACGAAAGCAGGTGGTGCCAGCGAGGGTAGTAACGTTTCAGCGTTATTTTTCATCATACCCAGAGATAACCCCATACCTCTAACGAAGTACCCATTAGTTTCCGCCCGGTAATATGGCGTCGTGGCAGCGGTATGGGGTGATTTTCAATCGATTGATTTATTTTGTTTTTACCTTGAATTGCGGGTTACTCATAAAGGGATGGCTGGCGTTTTTCGGCATTTGGCTACCTGCATCCGGGTTGATTTACATCAACTTTGCCGCGGGGGGCGGCCCATAGGGTGAGCGAAGTTATCACCCTGTGTCTGAGGTTTTTATGTCGCAATCTGCAACGTCATTATCAAAACAAACAGGCGCGGTTATTCAGGATTGGCAACCTGAGGATGCCGCATTTTGGCAGCAGCGTGGCCAACGCATTGCTAACCGCAACCTGTGGATTTCCATTCCTTGCCTGCTATTGGCCTTCTGCGTGTGGATGCTGTTTAGCGCGGTCGCCGTCAATTTGAACAAAGTTGGCTTCAACTTCACCACCAATCAACTATTCCTACTCACTGCACTGCCTTCGGTTTCTGGCGCTATCCTGCGCGTGCCTTATTCATTCGTGATCCCGATCTTCGGCGGACGCCGCTGGACGGCCATCAGCACCTGTTTCCTGCTGGTCCCTTGCCTGTGGCTGGGCTTTGCGGTGCAGGACGCCACTACCCCTTACGGCGTATTCATCATTATTTCTTTGCTGTGCGGTTTTGCCGGCGCCAACTTTGCCTCCAGCATGGCCAATATCAGCTTCTTCTTTCCCAAGGCCAAACAGGGCGGTGCTCTGGGCCTGAACGGCGGTTTAGGCAATCTGGGCGTGAGCGTGATGCAGTTGGTGGCTCCACTGGCCATCTCCATCGCCATTTTCGGCGCATTTGGAGGAACCGGCCATTTACAGCCGGACGGTAGCGCATTGTGGCTGGAGAATGCGGCCTGGATTTGGGTGCCATTTTTGTTGATCGGCACGCTGGCAGCCTGGTTCGGCATGAATGACCTGGCGGCCTCAAAAGCGTCGCTGCGTCAGCAATTGCCGGTGCTCAAACGCGGTCACCTGTGGGTACTGAGCTTGCTGTACCTCGCCACCTTTGGTTCCTTCATCGGCTTTTCCGCCGGCTTCGCCATGCTGTCTAAAACCCAGTTCCCGGACGTGGTGATCCTGCACTATGCCTTCTTTGGGCCATTCCTGGGCGCATTGGCACGACCGGTAGGTGGAGCGTTATCCGATCGTTTCGGTGGTGTCCGCGTCACGTTGATTAACTTTGTGCTGATGGCGGTGTTTGCTGCCTTACTGTTCCTGACTTTACCGGGGGCAGGGCACGCAGGATCGTTTATCGCATTTTACAGCGTCTTTATGCTGTTGTTCCTCACCGCCGGGTTGGGCAGCGGATCCACCTTCCAGATGATTGCCGTTATCTTTCGTAAAATTACCGTCGATCGGGTTAAGGCCGCCGGTGGCAGTGACGAAAGCGCTCAGCGCGAAGCTGTCACCGACTCTGCTGCGGCCTTGGGTTTTATCTCGGCGATCGGCGCCGCCGGTGGTTTCTTTATTCCACAGGCCTTCGGTACCTCATTGGCGCTGACCGGCTCACCGGCTGGCGCGATGAAAATCTTCCTGGTGTTCTACGTGGCGTGCATTTTGGTCACCTGGATTGTCTACGGCCGTAAGAAATAGAAAGCCTTTCGGTAACACCTGCTCCTCTCCGGCCGGGGAGGAGCTTTTTATCCTCTTTTTAGATGAATCTTTTACCCCCTCAGTGAAATCCTCGACGCTTTAGGTAATATTCTTATTATTACGCGCTGTTTTTCCCTTTGTTTATAGGCGCATCTATCCTGCTGTGACTTTCTCTTGTCTTTACCAAAAATGTTATTTGTGCATTATTTTTTCATTTTCACGTCGAGTTTCTTACAAAAATAAAGCATTGTGATGGCCGTGTCGGGTTGGAATGAAATTCCGTTTTATTGCGACGGATGAGATTCATTTCACCAAGATAACAATAGGCCTTTGTATTTGGTGCTATATTTTAACTCTACATTCCAAGAGCGGCTAAATCAGATAACTCTCATTCTGTTTTAGCAGGCTTTTTGTAGGCTATCTGGCAATCGGATTAGGTGGAAAAACAGATGATATCGTTGGATGTCAGAATGAAATTTCACAATTTCATTAAAATAACAATTCGATAACATTTTTGTATTTAGTCTTATAAAACAATAAAGTAAGTTGGTTTTATTGCCGGAAATCATGATGAGAAACCATGTTTCCAACAGGGAAATAAAGACATTCAAAGAATCCTAACCTCCTTTTGAGAGGTGTTGTAAAAAATGAAATCAGTAATTTTTTATAAAAATAAATATCCCATGAATGCAACCTGTTGAGTTTACATTTAATTTCTTGAACATTTTTTCATATTTCTATACAAAGTGTGCAGGACAGGCACGCTAAGGAAATTAAAAGTGAATCTTGATAAAAGAATAAAGATTAGGAATCTAGATGTTCTGACACCGTCCAGGGAAAAGTTTCGCCTACGTTGGAAGGAGTATCAGATACTTTCACTTCTTGTCGCCAGATCCCCAGAACTGGTTAGTCGTACAGAAATTATAGAAAACATATGGAAAGGAACTTATTGTTCGGATTCAACTATAAATCAAACAATTAAATCAATTCGTCAAAAAATCGGTGATGCTGAGCATACACTTATCAGAACTATTCCGCGCCTGGGTTATAAGGTGGAAAACAAGGGTGTTTTTCACTTTATTTCGGAAGAAGAAGAATATGTCGCTGATGAAATATGGGGTGTCGACGATGATGTTAATAAAGACATTCAAGCGGAACTTTCTGAAAGTAACGATAAACAGGATGAAATTGCTACTGAAGAAATAGAGTTGAATGAGGCGGATATTGCTCCCGTTGCTTCATCTGTCACACCAGGAACGATTAAAAATACGACGATCAGAAAAAAAATCCCGGCGTCGGCAGGTTTTTTCTCCGTACCGGCCGTCAGAGTTGTGAAATACCTGTCGGTATTCGTGTCGTTACTGATTATTTCACATTTTTCTTATGTCCTGGGGAATCAAACACGTCCACCCATTATCAATGATATTCAAAACAACACTCGCGTAGTGCTTACTCTGACGTTGAACAACTCCCGAACCAACAGTCCGCAAACGCTGCTTTGCTTGTATCAGGGAGAAAGTTTGGAACAGGCAACCATCGAATGCGTCGATCCTAAACAAGGAAAGCTGAAACAGCCGGTGAAATACGAAACTTCGGATGCGCAGGGCGCGGGTAAGATTAATCTCATCTTGCCGAATAAAACCATGGAATATCAGGTCGCTTACGATGTTAAAAATTAGCATGAGATAACATTTCACCTTTATCGATAATTTTACATTTGGTACTTATTTTTATTTCATTATTTGTTATTTGAAAGCCTGGTCTGTTTTGTCCAGTCTGGTTTCCATGTTCTAACGCGAATTAGCGTCCTGCCTCAATGGTGTGGTGGGGAATAATGGGAAACCGGGTTGAGTGACAAATTATGGATAAGCGTAAAGTAGCGATCATCGGGGGTTCCGGCTTTATCGGCACGCGTTTGGTTAAGCGTCTGAGTGCACGTGACGACCTGGTGTTGACCATCGTAGATAAAAAGCAGAGTGAGCATTTTCCTGAGCTCTATCAGTTTGGCGATGTAACCCAGCCCGAGACACTGCAGCAGCCGTTGGCGGGTTGCGACGCCGTGATCAACCTTGCGGCCGAGCATCAGGATAATGTCGATCCTATCTCACTGTATTATCAGGTCAACGTTGAGGGTGCGCGCAATGTTTGCATGACGGCATCGGCGTTGAATATCACACAGATCATCTTTACCTCCTCCGTGGCGGTCTATGGCTTTGTCACTCGGGAAACCGGTGAGGAAGGGGTTTTCGAACCCTTTAACCATTACGGTAAATCCAAGCTGGAAGCGGAGTATGTCTACGAAGCCTGGCGTAAAGCCGATGGCAGCAACAAATTAACCATCATCCGCCCGACGGTGGTGTTTGGCGAAAACAATCGTGGCAACGTTTATAACCTGTTCCGACAAATTGCCAGTGGCCGTTTTGTGATGATTGGCAGCGGCAATAATATGAAATCGATGGCTTATGTCGAAAATATCGCTGCCAGACTGGAGTACGCGCTGGATCAGCAAGCCACTTATCAGGTCAGCAATTATGTTGATAAGCCTGACTTCACCATGAATCAATTGGTTGACGTTATTTCCTCTTCATTAGGCAGAAATAATAAGACTATTCGCATTCCTTATCTATTTGGGATCTGCGGTGCCATGGCATTAGATGTAGTGAGTAAAATAAGTCGCCGTAAATTTCCTATTAGCCGAGTACGGGTGCAAAAATTCTGTGCCAGAACGCAATTTAAAAGCAATGTGCAATGTGATTTCGTGGCGCCAGTCGAACTTGATTCGGCAATCGAAAAAACAATTAAACACGAGTTTTCCTAGAGATAACTTTATTACGGGTTAGGGTTGTTTATTTTTTTGCCTCTGACAAGCAGATAAATCTGTATTACACGGGATCGGCTCATGCTGACTTATATCCTGGGGCTGTCAATTTTATTTTTGTTAATAGCGCATTGGGAGCTGTAACTCAAGGGCGGTAGCGTGCTTATTCGCTGGAGGAACAATGTTATATCAACTGAGCGTGATATTTATTTTGGCGCTGATGCTGGTGGTTATTGCCCGCCGCGCTGCGCTGGCGGTGGGGCTAGTGGATAAGCCCAATGCGCGCAAGCGTCATCAGGGGCATGTTCCATTGGTTGGTGGAATTGCCATTTATCTGATCATGACGCTGGTGACCTTTTGGCAGCCGGACTGGTTGCCGCACAGTACCACCTATTTACTGAGCATCACGGCATTGGTGCTGCTTGGGGTACTGGATGACCGTTTTGATCTGCCGGTGGCGCCACGCGTCATTGTGCAGGGAGGGATCGCGCTGGCGATGATGCTGGCGGCAGGGATGCAACTTACCTCATTCGGTTTCCTGTGGGGCCATCAAGAGTTGCTGCTGGGCTACGCGGCCTTGTTGATCACGCCCCTGGCGGTATGGGGTGCGATCAACGCCTATAACATGGTTGACGGCATCGACGGCCAGTTGGGTGCATTGTCCTGCGTTACCTTTACCGCGTTGGCCATCCTGTTCGGTTTGGCCGGGCATGAAGAGCAGGCGTTGTGGTGCCTGAGCCTGATCGCGGCTCTGGCCGCCTACCTGTTATTCAACCTCAGCGTGTTTGGTGTGCGTAACAAGATTTTCATGGGGGATGCCGGCAGCATGGTAATTGGATTCAGCGTGCTGTGGTTGCTGATTGTCGCCACTCAGGGCGACGACGCCGTGATGCGGCCGGTGACTGCGCTGTGGCTGATTGCCATTCCGCTAATGGATATGGTGACGGTGATGGCGCGTCGTTTGCTGCGTCGCCAGAGTCCCTTCAAGGCCGGGCGTGATCATTTGCATCATATTTTGATGCGTCGCGGTCTTAATGCGCGTCAGGCGTTGGGTATGAGCTGCATGCTGGCGGTGACGCTGGCCTGCGTCGGCATCTGCAGTGAAGTGCTGCAACTGCCCGATCATCTGATGCTGTTGGCCTTTGTATTTTGTTTCTTCGGTTATTTTGCCCTGCTGCACGAACCCCGTCAGACCAGAGTTTTTACCGACAACCCTACCGCCGATCGTTAATCCTCCCACAGGCCGCAACGGCGGCCTGTTTTTCACGGTACCGTTATGAACCTTCATTTGCCTCATTTGATGCCACTGGTGCTGTCCAGCGTGCTGCTCAGTGGTTGCACCGCCTTTCCGGGTTCACACCTGCCGACCCAGGGAAAAGAAAAAGTGACTCAGCAGGACGAAGATTTCGACCTCAACAAGCAGGTTCAGGTGTATCGCGTCACGCCGATGCTGCTGGAAAAAATGCGTCGCATAGAACCGGTAGCGCGCCCCAACCTGGCATTGGACCAGCGGTTGCAAAGCTATCAGTACCGCATCGGCGTTGGAGATGTACTCAACGTTACCGTCTGGGATCACCCGGAACTGACCACCCCGGCAGGGCAATACCGCAGCGCCAGCGACACCGGCAACTGGGTGCATGCCGATGGCAGCATTTTCTATCCGTACATAGGTCGAGTGCAGGTGGTGGGTAAAACCGTCACCGAGGTGCGTAACCAGATAGCCAGCCGCCTGGCGACCTATGTGGAAAGTCCCCAGGTGGACGTCAGTATCGCCGCGTTCCGCTCGCAAAAGGTGTATGTGACTGGCGAGGTGAAAACCTCTGGGCAGCAGGCCGTGACCAACGTGCCGCTGACCATTCTGGATGCCATCAACGCCGCCGGCGGGCTGACCGATAACGCCGACTGGCGCAACGTGGTGCTGACGCACCAGGGCAAAGAACAGCCGATTTCACTGCAGGCATTGATGCAGCGCGGCGACATCAGCCAGAACCATTTGTTGACGCCTGGCGACATTCTCTATGTGCCGCGCAACGACGAACTGAAAGTGTTTGTGATGGGCGAGGTTGGTAAGCAGTCGACGCTGAAAATGGACCGCAGCGGCATGACCCTGACCGAAGCCCTGGGCAGTTCCGAAGGGATCAGCCAGACGGTGGCCGATGCTACCGGGGTGTTCGTGATCCGTCCAAACGGCGGCAAGCAGCCAAAACGGCTGGCGTCGCTGTACCAGTTCGACCTGTCTGATGCCGCCGCACTGGCGATGGGCACCGAATTCCAGTTGGAGCCTTATGACGTGGTGTACGTCACCGCGGCACCGGTCGCACGCTGGAACCGCTTGATTAGCCAGCTGGTACCGACCATTTCCAGCTTCAACGACCTCAGTGAGGCCACGTTGCGGGTACGTAACTGGTAATCCCGTAACGGTGACTAAAGGAAGACCGATGATGAAGAACAATGCATTGCCGATTGTGATGGCTGAGCAGGACGACAAATTGGAGTGGGAGCGCTTGATTGGCCCGCTGTGGGACAACCGCTGGCGCATTCTGCTGGTGACCGGCGTAGCCGGGATCCTGGGCTGTGCCTATGCGTTGATGGCAACGCCAATCTATCAGGCCACGGCTTTGGTGCAGGTGGAAAAACAACTTTCGGGCGACTCGCTGCTGCGCGAAACGCTGGACAGTTCGATCGGCGGAGTCGGCCAGAACTCGGCGACCCAGGACGAGGTCTCGCTGGCGAAATCACGTTACGTAATTGGCAAAACCGTCGACGACCTCGGCCTGACGGTGCGCATCAGCCCGGACTATTTCCCGCTGTTCGGCAAGGGCATCGCTCGCCTGAGTGGCGAAGTGACGCCGGTACTGCGTATTTCTTCCATGAAGGTGCCGGCGGTGATGCAGGGCCAGGAACTGACCCTGACCGTCGATGATCCGCAGCATTACAGCCTGAGTCATGACGGCAAAACCTTGTTCAGCGGCGTTGTGGGGCAAACGCTGCAGCAGGGCGGTTGGTCGGTCAACGTGAGCGAGCTTGAGGCGCTGCCGGGCACCACCTTCACCGTGGTTAACGTGCCGCGCCAAAAAGCGGTGGACGATCTGCGCAATATTCTGGATGTCGCACCTGGCGGCAAGGAAAGCGGCATCATGACCTTCAGCCTGGCGGGAGAGGATCCGCAGCGTGCGGAAGCGGTGCTCAAGAGCATCACCGATAACTACCTGCAGCAGAATGTGGATCGCAAAACTGAAGAGGCCCAGCGCATGCTGGCTTTCTTGCACGAGCAGTTGCCGCGGACCCAGACCTCGCTCAATAACGCCGAGAACCAGCTTAATCAATTCCGTCAGCAGAACGACTCGGTAGACCTGTCGCTGGAGGCCAAGTCGGTGCTGGACACCCAGGTGCAACTTGAAGGGCAACTCAATGAGCTGACCTTCAAAGAGGCGGAAATTTCCAAGCTCTATACCCGGGTGCACCCAGCCTACCGCGCACTGTTGGAAAAACGCGCCACGCTGGAGGCTGAAAAGGCGCGGCTCGGTAAACAGGTACAAACCTTGCCGAAAACCCAACAGGAAATTTTGCGCCTCACCCGCGACGTGCAGGTGGATCAGCAGGTTTATATGCAGCTGATGAACAAGCAGCAGGAGTTGAGCATCAGCAAGGCCGGTACCGTGGGCAACATCCGCATTATCGATGAGGCCGAAACCGGTCTGCGGCCAGTACAGCCGCAGAAAGCGATGATCGTTTTCTTCGCTCTGTTGATGGGGGGCGTGCTGTCGGCGTCAGTGGTGGTACTGCGTGCTGCGCTTCATCGCGGCATCAGCGATACCGATACGCTGGAAAAACGTGGGATCAGCGTCTATGCCACGGTGCCGTTGTCGCCATGGCAGCAAAAGCGCAATCGAGTTCAGCAGCAGCTGTTGACCAAACACAGCAGCGGCAAACTGCCGATCCTGGCGCAGGAAGAACCGGAAGACTTATCCGTTGAGGCTATCCGCAGCCTGCGCACCAGCCTACATTTCGCCATGATGGAGGCCAAAAACAATATTCTGATGGTTTCCGGTGCCAGCCCTGCCAGTGGTAAAAGTTTCACCAGCACCAACCTGGCGGTGGTGATCGCTCAGGCAGGGCAGCGGGTGTTGCTGATTGATGCCGATATGCGCAAAGGCTTCTTGCACCGTTGGTTGAACAACAGCGCCAAGGAAGGCCTTTCAGACATGCTGTCAGGGCTGATTGCGCCAGAGATGGCGGTGAAAAAGACCGATATCGCCAACCTGGATTTTGTGCCGCGCGGGCAGGTGCCACCTAATCCGTCCGAACTGCTGATGCACCAGCGCTTTGCCGATTTTCTGCGTTGGGCGGGCCAGAACTACGATCTGGTGCTGATCGACACACCACCGGTGTTGGCGGTGACCGATGCCGCCATTGTCGGGCACCACGCCGGTACGGCACTGATGGTGGTGCGTTTTGAGGTCAACACCGTCAGGCAGATTGAGACCAGCATCCGCCGGTTCGAACAAAATGGTGTCACCATTAAAGGGGTGATCCTCAACGGCATGGTGAAGAAAACCGCTACCGACGCCGGTTACTATGCCTTTGCTTACCCGAGCCACCAGGAAAAGGTCCAGTAACCCTATGAAAGCGATGCTGATGAACTCCCTGTGGTTAATGTTGGAGCGAGTATCGCTGAGCCTGTCGGGGATTTTCGTTTCGGTCTACGTCGCGCGCTATCTTGGGCCGGCGCAGTACGGGCTGATTAACTATTTGCTGTCGGTGATTGCCATCGCGGTTCCGCTGGTGCAACTGGGGGCCGATGCGGTGTTGTTCAATCGCGTAGCCCGCCAGCGGCACAGCGGCATTCGGCTGATGTTGGCCTCGATGCGTCTGCGGCGGCAACTCTTTGCGCTGATCGCGGTGCCGCTGATGGCCTGGGCATTGTTAACGCAGGATCGCACCAGCCAGATCATGATGGCGCTAATGCTGGTCAGCGCATATTTCTCGGTACAGGACGTTTATAAAATTTATTACGACGCCCTGTTGAAATCGAAGCTGAACACGCTGATCAACAATGTGGCGCTGCTGTTGTCGATTGTGATGCGGTTGGCGCTGGTGCATGCCAAGCTGCCGCTGGAGTGGTTCGCGGTGCCCTATGTGCTGAGCAGCCTGATCCCCTACGGGGTACGTTGGCTGCTGTTTCGCCGCGAGCAAGGGGGCATGCGGCCCATCAGCCTGCGTCATCAACGGCGCTATGGCCGCTATCTGCTGAAGGTGGGGCTGCCGTTGGCCGTGTCCGGGTTATCGATTGTCATCTATACGCGTATCGATCAGATCATGATCGGTAACTACCTCGGGGAACACAGCGTTGGGTTGTACAGTGCCGCCATCACTTTGAGTCAGGGATGGGTCTTCGTGCCCATTGCGCTGATTACCTCGATGATGCCGGGGGTGGCCAACGCCGGTTCCTTAAGCGAGCAGGAAGGGCGGATCCGACTGCTGTATCTGGTGGTTCTGCTGCTTTCTATGCCAGTGATATTACTGCTGTCGCTGTTCCCGGGCCCGATAGTGAAGCTGATGTTTGGCGACAGTTACCGTGAAACCGCCGCCATTCTGGCGCTGTGCTCGGTGACTTCACTGTTCTCGGTGATGGGCACTGTTTCTTACCGGGCGATCGTGTTGTTTGGCGGTTATCGGTTTATCGCGATAAAAATGCCTTTGGCCGCTTTGGTCAACGTGCTGATGAATCTGGTGTTGATCCCGCGTTATGGCATTTTGGGCGCGGCGATATCAACATTTATTACCGAATTTATTTCGTTTTTTGTACTTAATGGCTTTTTTAAAAAAGGACAAATTACCCGGCTGCAGGTCACCTGCTACCGTTGTTTACCGCAACTAATAGGGAAGGTGCGAGAACTTTATGCTAAATAATCTGGTGAAGGGTTTTTACCGTAATATACCCGATGCATTATATCATCAGTTAAAATACGCCTTATTTTTTCGCAAGGTGCCACATCTTGCTAAACCGGTGGGGTATAGCGAGAAACTGATGCGCAGAAAAGTCTATCCTCTGGCAATGTATACTCAACTGTCCGATAAATATCTGGTCAGAGAGTACATTGAACGGCTGTGGGGAAAAGAATACCTCATCGAACTCTATGCACAGGGTAAAAAATTAACTGAGGAAATGTATGAGTCATTGCCGAATACCTTCGTTATCAAGGCGAATCACGGCAGCGGTTATAATAAGCTGGTGTTTGATAAAAGCCAGACCAGTTTTAATGAGTTAAGGGTATTGACCAACAGTTGGTTGCGACAGAATTTTTATCAAGTCTATCGCGAGCGACATTATAAGGATATTTCGCCCTGCATCATGGTGGAAAAGATGTTGCTGGAAGACGGCAAGACGCCGAACGACATCAAGATCCACTGTTTTAATCGCAATGGAGAGGTGCGTTTTTTCATTCAGATTGATTACCAGCGCTTTATCGACCACCGCCGCGACTTCTTCGACGCCCACTGGAACCGCACGGAAATCCGCATGGGGGTGCCTAACAGCGATGTTCCGATGGAGAAACCTTGCCGTTTAGAACAGATGCTGAAGCTGGCACGCCAGGTGGCAGAGCAGTTCTCCTATGTGCGTGTCGATTTTTATCAGGTGCAGGAACGGATCTATTTTGGCGAGTTGACATTTACTCCCGGAGCCGGCCTGCAACGATTTACACCGGAAATTATTGAACAGGAGTGGGGAGGTTATTTCCAGGAGTAGTTGAGTAACCGGTGGGCTGCGCGTATTTCACCGCGTCAGGACGGGGGGAGTAACCGGACAAGGACATTCTGGGATAACAAGCTATTCCGTTGGCATTAGCGTTGTTTTGCCAAATGATAATATATTGTTGAGGTAATAAATGGACTTATCGATTGTCATGCCCGTTTTTAATAACTCAGCCAGCCTGGCCACTACATTAGTCAGGATGACTAATGCCTGCTCCGGATTCGATTATGAAATTATCGTGGTGGATAATGCGTCGGATAAACAAGAGCTGGATAATATGCGTAGCCTGTTGGTTGCAAATCGTCGGGCGCGGTTGCATGAAAATAAAGTTCGCCGTAATACCGCGGCGTCGTGCAATACCGGTTTTCGGTTAGCGCGAGCGGAAGTGGTTTTCTTTCTGGAACCGGAGGATTCGTTTAACACCAACTATATTATCCGCCGCCTGAAACGTCATCAGGACACCCGTATAGACATTATTTTTGGTAACTACGTTACGGTAAGTGACAGGAATGTACGCAGCTATCGATTCGATTATAAAGAAGGTGCAACGGGGGCGGATTTTTTATTTATCGACATGGGCGATATCCGCACCTCAACCATCAGCCTGCGCAAAAGGGATGACCGTCGGTTTTTATTTCCGGAGTTTCTTTATAAGTACCAGGATTGGGGATTTTTGGTCAATGCCACCAACCTGGGAGCCAAAGTGGCCTTTGACGAGGGACGCGGCGTGTTTATCCGCTGCGGTGATGCCGATACGGACCGCTGCCGGATGAATATCGACGCCAGCGAACAGTTTATTGACGCTTATCTCAATGCCAGCGGCCGCTATATCAGTGGTTTTGCCTGCAAACACCTGCTGGCCTCGCTCTACAGCGAAAATCTGCAGGCCTTTAACTATTACTCATCGCGCACTGAGCGTGATGCCCTGAGCAGCAAATTCAGGGCGATAAAACTGTACGGCGACTGTCTGGCCAGACTGGGGCTGTTTCCACTGGGCGGACGGCTGTTGCGTACCGCTCGCGAGGGATTTCGGAGATGACATGCAGCAACGAAAAGTAGCGATTGTGATTGAGAATATCGCCGAAAAAGGCGGTACCGAGCGGGTGGCCAGCAGTTTGGCCAATGCGCTGGCGACGCGTTTAGGGCATCAGGTGGATCTGGTGTCGATCAGCGGTGACCGGGCGTTTTACCCGCTGGACCCGGCGGTGAATTTGCGCTTTATGCGCGGCAGAACGCTGCTGTGGCCCTGGCGACTGGCATGGTTTTTACGGCGCGGCCGCTATGACGCAATTATCACCGTTTCGATGGGCAAACTCTCGTCGATTATTGTGCCGTACCTGCGCTTGCTGTGCCCGCACAGCCGGCTGCTGCTGAGTGAGCACGTCAGTTTCCATCAGTACCCCTGGCCGATGAAGTGGTTGAAGGTACTGGTGTACCGACTCGGTGACCGTACGGTTCTGCTGACGAAGAAAGATTTGGCGACCATCAGCCGTTGGGTGCCTGACCGCAAATGTCGGGTGATCGAAAACGTTTCGCCCTTCCCGGTGCAACCGCCACAACCGGCTCAGCAACAGCCGGTGGCGTTGGCGGTGGGGCGGTTATGCCGGCAGAAAGGGTTTGACCGCTTGATCGCCGCCTGGCAACGGATAGCGCCACAAGCGCCAGGCTGGCAATTGCATATCGTTGGCGACGGTCCGGACCGCGAAACGTTGCAACAACAGATTGACGCCGCCGGTCTGGGTGATCAGGTGAAACTGTTGCCGGCGACGGCGGACATCGCCAGTCACTACCGTCAGGCCGCGATGCTATTGATGACCTCGCGTTACGAAGGCTTGCCGATGGTGCTGATTGAAGCGATGAGTTTTGGTCTGCCCCTGGTGGCGTATGACTGTCTGACCGGACCGGCTGAGCTGATCGATAACGGTAAAAACGGTTATCTGGTGGCGGAGGACGATATCGAGGCCTTCAGCCAACGAACGCTGGCGCTGATAGGCGACGGCGAGTTGCGTCAGCGCTTCTCTCTGCACTCGTTGGCGCGGGCGCAGCAGTACATTCCCGAGCGTATTTATCCCCAATGGCAACAGCTTATCGCTGGAGGTTAAGATGGAAAAAGTTTCAGTTATCATGCCGGCTTACAACGCCGCGGGCTTTATCAAAGAGTCGATCCTCGGGGTGTTGAACCAGACTTACCAGGATTATCACCTGTATGTGATCGACGATGCTTCCACGGATCATACCGCCGAGGTGGTGAAACCGTTCATCCACGATCGTCTGACTTACATCCGCAACAACACCAATCAGGGCGTAGCCGAAACCCGCAACATCGCGATTGAAGCCGCACGCGGCGATTATATTGCGTTTTGCGACAGTGATGACGTTTGGCACCCGAACAAGCTGGCGCGTCAGGTCGGTATTCTCAAGACCAACCGCTACGACGTGGTGTGCTCCCATTATTACACCTTTGAAGATGACCCGACGCGGGTGAAAAACTACCGCGGCGCCGGCGAAATCATCGCCTATAAAGACATGTTGAAAAGCAACTGGATTGGCAATCTGACCGGCATGTACAACCAGCGACAGGTCGGCAAGGTGTACCAGAGCAAAGTGGGCCACGAGGATTACGTGATGTGGCTGTCGGTGCTGGAGAAGGCGCGGAACCACATGGCTTATTGCATCCCCGAACCCCTGGCCTTTTATCGCCTGTCGGCGCAGTCGCTGTCCGGCAATAAATTCCGCGCGGCCGACTGGCAGTGGCAGATATATCGCCGCCATCTGGGGCTTTCCTATCAGAAGTCCTGTTATCTGTTCTTCTCCTATCTGTACAGCGCGGTGATGAAAAGACAATGAATTTCAGCAAACTAACCTCGGCCTGCCTGCTGGCGAGCGCCGGCTGGGCGGGGCTGGCCAATGCGGCCGGCTGCGACAGCAACCTGCTCAAGGATCCCGGCTTCGAGCAGGGTGGTGCCGGGTGGTCGCTGGCCTCGGCGCAGGTGGTCGCGGGTGGCCACGGCGGTCAGAGCAGCCTGTTTTATCAAAATCACAACCCGGCCAACTACCACAATATGCTGCAAACCCTGTCGGTCAAACCGGGTCAACAGCTGGCTTTTGGTGCCTGGGTTCGCGGTGAAAATCTCAGGGGCAAGGGCGAAAATCAGGGCGCCGGCGTGTTTGTCGAAAGCTATGACGACCAAGGGCGTTTTTTGGCGGGCAGCTATCCGCAGGGGCTGCTGGGCACCAGCGGCTGGCAGCCGGTGACCGGCGATTTTCGGGTGCCACCACGGGCGGTGAAAGTGGTGCTGGGCGTTTATCTGCGTCAGGGCACCACCGGCAGTGCCTGGTTTGACGATGTTTACGCCTGCCTGCAACCCGTTGCGCCGGAGTTGTACCAGATGCGCAGCGGCAAGGAGGCGGCCTCCAGCCTGATTGAAGTGGTGGATCCGCAGCAGGTGCAGGTGGACAGTACCCTGGTCGACGACAAGAATACCACCGTCAAACATGACAGCCGCCGTTATGCCATCAGCGAAAAACAGCAGGTGGAGTTTCCGCTGCCGGCCGATTTGGCTGCCGGCGAGTACCGCCTGCAGCAGCAGGTGACGGACGTGGCCACGCAACGCAGTCAGCGCAGCGAAATGCCGATCAGCGTCGGTCGCCCGCAGCCCAAGGTAGCGCTGGATGCTCAGGGTTACGTTTTGAAGCAAGGTAAGCGCTTCTTCCCGCTCGGCATCTACATGTACGGCGAGATGGCGACGGACGAACACCTGGCGCGCATCCGCGATGCCGGTTTCAATACCTTGCTCAATTACAACTACGGCACCGGCCGCGACCCCTATAACTATTTCCGCAAAACCCAGCAATATGGTTTGCAGGTGATTTTTTCGCTCAAGGATATGTACGCCGGCACCCGCTTTGCGCCGGAAACCAAAATGAGCTATCCGCAGCTGACGGCCAGCTATGTGGAGAAGTTCAAGCATCAACCAAACCTGCTCGCCTGGTACATCAACGACGAACTGGGCCCGGAATATGTGCCGCAAATTGAGCAAAAACACCTGCAGGTCAAGAAGTTGGATCCGGATCACCTGACGTTCCAGGTGTTGGACAAGACCGGGACGCTCAATGCCTATTTCAACAGTTCGGACGTATTGGCCAGCGACCCTTATCCGGTCGGCAGAGACGCCGATCTGACGCGAACGCTGGAGTACAGCCGTATTACCAGCCAGGTGGCGCGCCAGGCAAAAGGAGCCTGGTTGGTGATGCAAATTATGGATCATGCCGCTTACGCCCCGGCCGCAAACCGCGTCAGCCTACCGAGGCGGAGATCCGCAATCAGGCCTGGCTAGGGCTGATCGGCGGGGCCAGAGGCATCCTGTTTTATTCCTATACCGACTTGTTCTACAAGCGCCAGCGTGGCGGCTTCAGTCAGCAGGAGTTTGACGCTATCTGGCGCGGCGTCTCCGGCGTAGCACAGCAGATTGTCAGCTTTGAGCCTTACCTGCTTTCCGGTGAAAGCCGGTTGTTGCAAGGCAACAATACCGCCATCCCGGCCCGGCTGTTTATCCGCGGCGATCGCGGCCTGGTACTGATAGCCAACCCTTATTACCGTCAAATGTCGGCACGTTTTGATCTGCCTGCCGGTTGGCAGGCTCAGGGGCAACGGCAGATTGAGGCGGAATTGCCTTCGATGGGCAGCCGTGCGGTATGGGTGCAACGTCAAACAGAAGATAAAGGATAACCGGTCATGAATATTACCCTGAGCCTGATTATTCCTGTGTACAAGGTCGAGGCTTACATCGAGGCATGTCTTGACTCGGTGCTGCAACAGTTACCTGACTGGGCGGAAGTGATCATCGTGGATGACGGCAGCCCGGACGGTGCCATCGGCATTGCCGAAGAGATGCTGTGTCGCTACCCGCAGCACAAACGGCGGGTCAGCATTCTGCGCCAGGAAAATCAGGGGTTAAGCCAGGCGCGCAACAACGGCATTGACCATGCCGAGGGGAACTACATTGGCTTCCTGGACTCCGACGACGTACTGCTGGAGGGCTACTTCAGCATTTTGGGGCGTTTGTTGGCGGATAATCCGTTGGCCGACATTGTGGCCTTCAACGCTCAGCGCTTTTCGACTATCAATAACGGCAAGATCCAACCGGACGGAACCATGGCTATCGTGCCCGGTAATGCGGCTCCGCAGCAGCGTGATGAGCATATGGCGCTGCTGGCAGACAGCTTTAACCGCAGCATGTGGTACGCCTGGGCGAGGATTTATCGCAAAACGCTGTTCGATGAGGCTCGCTTCCCGGCGGGGCGCAATTTTGAGGATATTCAGTTGATCCCGCAGCTTTACCTGAAGGCCGAACGCATCGTGGTCTGCGATACGCCGTTGGTGGGATACCGCGCTAACCCGAATGGCATTACGCGCGCGCCCAAGCGACGCGATCTGGACGATCTGGATTACGCACTCGACGGCGCTGACAGCGGGCGACGGCAGGGACTGGGGCATGGGCTTTACTCGATTCTCTACGTCACCACCCTGAAAGCGCGCTTGTTGGTGGGGTTGGACTTTTTCGGGCCGCGTGATGCGTTGCGCGAAACCCGCGAGCTGAAGCGCCGTTATTCCGGCCTGCGCGGCGAGGAGCGTAAAATGCTGAGCCGTAAAAACCGGCTGTTTTACCGTAGCCCGTTGGCTTACTACCTGATGGCCCGGCTGTACAACCTGCGCGGCTAGCGGCACAGCATTCGCTTCTTTCCCGTTTTCGTCAAAGCAGCAGCATGCTGCACCCATGTCAATTGGGGCGAGCCCTCTCGCCCCCAACAGGCAGAATAAAACTATGAGTATCACCGTCAGCGTCATCATACCCACCTATGGCCGCAGCGAACTGCTGGCACGCGCCATCGATAGCGTATTGGCACAAACCCATCGCCCGTTGGAAATCATCGTGGTGGATGACAACCCGCAGGGCGACGCCCATCGCCTGGCGACCCGCGAACGCCTGGCCGGCTACATTGAGCGGGGTGAGATTATCTATTACCCGCGCAGGCGCAATGGCGGCGGCGCGCTGGCACGTAATAGCGGGATCCTGCGTTCGAGCGGTCAGTACATCAGCTTTCTGGATGATGACGATTACTACCACCCACAGAAAATCGCCCGTCAACTGGCGTTTATGCAGCAGGGCGATTACGACGTCAGCCTGTGCGATATGGATATTCTGAAAAACGGGCAGATCAGCGCCCAGCATTACTACCGCGCGCGTTGCGAAGGGCTGGAGGACTTTATGCTGGCCGGCGTAGCCTACACGCCGATGATCATGATGCGCCGTAGCACGGCGATTGCGGTACGGGGTTTTTTCAACACTCCTCGCTACCAGGATCATATCTTCCTCTACCGGCTGCTGGCGGCCGGAGCGAAGATCGGTACGCTGCACGAACGACTGGCGGTGCACAACGACCATGACGGCGAACGCATCACCTCCAGTCCGAAGGGCATTATTGGCTACCGCAACAAAATGCAGTTTGAGCAGCGGCTGATGCCGCAGGTGTCACCCCGGGCACGCAAGATCATGCGTCTGCGCCATACCTGCATTACTTCGCGCATCATTACCGACGGCAAGAGTCGCCTGGCAGGCGTTTTCTATGGGTTGAAGGGCATTGTTTACGTTAATAGCGGCTTGATGGCGGGGGTGTATATGAAAAATATCATCCGCAATGTGTTTTTCCGCGGCGTGCCATTCTGAGATGCGTTTCGCGTACTCCGTTACCCTTAAGAGATTCCCCCTTTCAGAGGATGATTATGCGCTTTGAACGTTCGACGCTGATCGGCAGCGTACTGTTGCTGACGGTACCGCTTTTCGCCTTGTTGCACAGCATAGGCACGCTGAGGGCAGGAAAGAAAAACTCGGCAGCTTATGTGCTGATTGCGCTGTGTTTTTTCTTTTTCTTCATTAAAATTCCGCCGCTGGCGGACCTTTACCGCCACTTTGCCAACTACGATGCCATCAATTCGGCGACCCGCCTGAGTGATGTCATTCAGGGCAAGGTGGACGTGGTGCTGTACGCCAATTTCTATATTTTCAAAACGCTGGGGATCCCCTTTTTCATTATTCCGGGGCTGTACGTCGCGCTGTCGGTTTACTGCTATCTCAGCGCGCTGAATATCGTCATGCTGCATTCCGGCAAGGCGTTCACGGCGCGGCAGTTTGTGCTGCTGCATCTGGCGGTGCTGTTTTTGATTAACCCGTTTATCATTGCCATGGGGCTGCGCTTTGGCTTCTCGATGGCGGTGATGACCCTGGCGATGGTGCTGTTTTGCCATAAGCTTAACCGTCCGCTTGCCGCGGGCCTGATGCTATTCGCCATGTTGACCCATTTTTCCAGCATGCTGCTGGTGGGGGTGTTTCTGTGCAGCCGGGTGATGCGCCTGAACCGCCTGCTGACGGTGGTGTTCAGCGCCATCGCCTTCCTGACCGCCAAGTTTGCGCTGCCGTTTATCGTTTCCCATATTACGATCTCCGGCATCAACAGTTACTCCGACGTCTATACCTCCGGCATGTACGCCAGCGACTACCTGACATCCGGCAACGCCAACGGCATGATTAACTTCCTGATCGTGTTATTCCCGGCGCTGTTTCTCGGCGTGTTTATGCTCGCTAACCCGATGCGCAATCAGATGGGGGACATCAAAAACTACGCGGCATGGCTGGTGGTGTTTGTGTTTCTGTGTTCCAGCTCGCTGCAGGCGGCCAGCCGTTATGCCAGCGTGGCTTCGGTGTTCTTGCTGTTTTATTACGTGGCTCATCGGGGATCGTTCATCCGCGGCAGATTTAACTACTTCTTCCTGTGCTTTATGCTGATGGCCACCGGTTATAACCTGATAGAGAACATTTACGTTCCGCGTCGCCCGATCATGCTGGGGCAGATGTGGCAGTCGTTCTATAAAACGCCGCTGCTGAACCTGTTCTATGGCGAACAGGAATATGAGCAGTATCTGCAATTTATCAACCGCGACAGCGGCGAGTGGATAGGGCATGAGATGGATTTAGGCTAATGCGCTTTTTTAATCACTTCACCGAATCGGAAGCGGGAATCAGCCCGTTTGAGACCGTTGACAAAGTTTAATGGTAGGGGCGCTGCATGCTGCGCCCAATAGCATCATCAATGGGTTAAATCGGGTCGAACATGTTCGGCCCCTACCGGTTTAGCCCTTTCGCTGGTTTGTCAGCAGTCTGAGGCGGGCATCAGTCCGCTTCCTACCCCCAAATACCCCACCTCGTTCAGCACACTCCGTCACAGAATAACTCCATCGAAATTTCTACATTATTTTCAGGTAATTAAATCAATTTCATGCACTGATACTTTAGGGGTAGGCTTGCCGTTGCCGCCGTTATTCTCCCCCCGTTCTCTTGATCGCAATCAATTTGCCCAACTTCTGGCCTCAGTAGGCTGGCGGCAGATTGAGCAACGTCACTACCCGCCGTATTTCAAGCCGCAGCGTTGTTACCTGCGTTAGCTCACTCCAGTTACTTACTTGAGTAAGCGCCTGGAGATGAGCGAACTGGCCACCTGGCTGCGACTTGAAATCCATAGGGTAAAAAATATTAAAAAGCCCTCAGGAGAATTCCGGATGAGCAAGTTTCTAGACCGATTCCGCTATTTTAAGCAGTTGGCGGAACCCTTTTCTGGCGATCATGGCCAGACGTTGAACACCAACCGCGACTGGGAAGACGGCTACCGTAGCCGTTGGCAGCATGACAAGATTGTGCGCTCCACCCATGGGGTCAACTGCACCGGCTCCTGCAGCTGGAAAATTTATGTGAAAAACGGCCTGGTCACCTGGGAAACCCAGCAGACCGATTACCCACGTACCCGTCCCGATCTGCCAAACCATGAACCGCGCGGTTGCCCACGTGGCGCCAGCTATTCCTGGTATCTGTACAGCGCTAACCGCCTGAAATACCCGTTGATGCGCAAACGCCTGATCAAACTATGGCGCGAAGCCAAGGCGCTGCACAGCGATCCCGTCGATGCCTGGGGCTCGATCGTCAGCGATCCTGAAAAAGCCAAAAGCTACAAAGTGGCGCGCGGGCGCGGCGGTTTTGTGCGTTCCAGCTGGCAGGAGGTTAACGAGCTGATCGCCGCTTCCAACGTCTACACCGCCAAAACCTTCGGTCCGGATCGCATCATCGGCTTCTCGCCAATCCCGGCAATGTCGATGGTGTCTTACGCCGCCGGCGCCCGTTATCTGTCGCTGATTGGCGGCACCTGCCTGAGCTTCTACGACTGGTATTGTGACTTGCCACCGGCCTCGCCAATGACCTGGGGCGAACAGACCGACGTGCCGGAATCCGCCGACTGGTATAACTCTTCCTACATTATCGCCTGGGGTTCCAACGTGCCTCAGACGCGCACCCCGGACGCGCACTTCTTTACTGAAGTCCGTTACAAAGGCACCAAGACCGTGGCGGTCACGCCGGACTACGCCGAAGTTGCCAAGCTGTGCGACCAGTGGCTGAATCCGAAGCAGGGCACCGACAGCGCGATGGCGATGGGCCACGTGATGCTGAAAGAGTTCCACCTGGATCGTGAGGTGGGTTATTTCCGCGATTACGTACGTCGTTATACCGACATGCCGATGCTGGTCATATTGGAGCCGCGCGAAGAAGGGCATTACGCTGCCGGTCGTCTGTTGCGCGCCGCCGATTTGGTTGACGGCCTGGGGGAAGAAAATAACCCTGAATGGAAAACCGTCGCCATAGATCAACGCAGCGGCGAGCTGGTTGCTCCGCAGGGGTCGATCGGTTTCCGCTGGGGCGAACAGGGCAAATGGAACCTGGAACAACGCGCCGGCCAAGACGCGCAGGAAGTGGAGTTTCAACTCAGCATGCTGGGCGCACATGACGACGTGGCCGAGGTGGGTTTCCCTTACTTTGGCGGCATCAAAAGCGGCGCTGCCGAGGGCGGGAACTTCAACAGCGTGGCGCTGGACGAGATCCTGCTGCACAAGCTGCCGGTCAAACGCCTGCGTCTGGCGGACGGCAGCGAAGCGCTGGTGACCAGCGTGTATGATTTGACCCTGGCCAACTATGGCCTCGAGCGCAGCCTGAACGACGCCAACTGCGCCACCGACTACGACGATATCAAAGCCTATACCCCGGCCTGGGCCGAGCAAATCACCGGCGTTTCCCGCCACAACATCATCCGCATTGCGCGCGAATTTGCCGACAACGCCGAAAAAACCCATGGTCGCTCGATGATTATCGTCGGTGCCGGTGTCAACCACTGGTACCACATGGACATGACCTACCGTGGGCTGATCAACATGTTGATCTTCTGCGGCTGCGTCGGCCAGAGCGGTGGCGGCTGGGCGCACTACGTCGGCCAGGAAAAGCTGCGGCCGCAGACCGGCTGGCTGCCGCTGGCGTTTGGCCTCGACTGGCAACGTCCGCCGCGTCATATGAACAGCACCTCGTTCTTCTACAACCATTCCAGCCAGTGGCGCTACGAAACCGTAGGCACCGAAGAGCTGTTGTCGCCGATGGCGGACAAATCACGCTTTGGCGGTAGCCTGATCGATCTCAACGTGCGTGCCGAGCGCATGGGCTGGTTGCCGTCCGCACCGCAGCTGGGCACTAACCCGCTGCATATTGCGGCGCAGGCACAAGCCGCAGGACAATCGCCGGTGGATTACACCGTCGACGCCTTGAAAAAAGGGACGTTGGGCTTTGCCGCCGAGCAGCCGGACAACCCGCAGAACTTTCCGCGTAACCTGTTCGTTTGGCGCTCCAACCTGCTGGGTTCCTCCGGCAAGGGCCATGAGTACATGCTCAAATACCTGTTGGGCACCGAAAACGGGATTCAGGGCAAGGATCTGGGCCAGCAGGGCGGTGCCAAACCGCAGGAAGTGGAATGGCTGGAAAACGGCGGTGAAGGCAAGCTGGATCTGGTGGTGACCCTCGATTTCCGTATGTCCAGCACCTGCCTCTACTCCGACATCGTGCTGCCGACCGCTACCTGGTACGAAAAAGACGACATGAATACCTCGGATATGCATCCGTTTATTCACCCGCTGTCGGCGGCAGTCGATCCGGCCTGGGACTCGAAGAGCGACTGGGAAATCTACAAGGGCATCGCCAAAGCCTTCTCCGAAGTCTGTGTCGGGCATTTGGGGCAGGAAACCGACGTGGTGACGCTGCCGATCCAGCATGACTCTGCCGCAGAGCTGGCGCAGCCTTACGGCGTCAAAGACTGGAAAAAAGGCGAGTGTGACCTGATCCCGGGCAAAACCGCGCCGCATATTATGGCGGTAGAACGCGATTATCCGGCCACCTATGAGCGTTTCACTTCGCTGGGGCCGCTGCTGGATAAGTTGGGTAACGGCGGGAAAGGCATTGGCTGGAACACCCAGGACGAAGTCGACTTCCTGAAAAAGCTCAACTACGTCAAAACCGCCGGCCCGGCAGCGGGGCGGCCGAAAATTGAAAGCGCCATTGACGCAGCCGAAGTGATCCTGGCGTTAGCGCCGGAAACCAACGGGCAGGTGGCGGTCAAGGCGTGGGACGCGCTGGGTAAAATGACCGGTCGCGATCACCGCCACCTGGCGCTGAACAAGGAAGACGAAAAAATTCGCTTCCGCGATATTCAGGCCCAGCCGCGCAAAATCATTTCCAGCCCTACCTGGTCAGGGTTGGAAGACGAACATGTGTCGTATAACGCCTGTTATACCAACGTGCATGAGCTGATCCCATGGCGCACCATCAGCGGCCGCCAGCAGCTGTATCAGGACCACGAGTGGATGCGCGCCTTTGGCGAGAGTTTGCTGGTGTACCGTCCGCCGATCGATACTCGCGCCGCGCAGCCGTTGCTGAACCAGAAGCCGAACGGCAACAAGGAGAAGGCGTTGAACTTCCTGACGCCGCACCAAAAGTGGGGCATCCACTCCACCTACAGCGACAACCTGTTGATGCTGACCCTGTCGCGCGGCGGGCCAATTGTCTGGATGAGTGAAGACGACGCCAAAGAGCTGGGCATTGAGGACAACGACTGGATCGAGGCCTTTAACGCCAACGGCGCACTGACCGCACGGGCGGTGGTCAGCCAGCGTATTCCGGCAGGCATGACCATGATGTACCACGCGCAGGAACGTATCGTGAATATCCCCGGTTCGGAAATCACCAGCCAGCGCGGTGGTATTCACAACTCGGTGACCCGCGTCTGCCCGAAACCGACCCATATGATCGGCGGCTACGCGCAGCTGGCCTACGGTTTCAACTATTACGGCACCGTCGGCTCGAACCGTGACGAGTTTGTGGTGGTACGCAAAATGAACCGCATCGATTGGTTAGACGGTGAAGGCAACGACGACTCGCAGGGTAGCCAGCAGGAGAAAGCAAAATGAAAATTCGTTCACAAGTCGGCATGGTGCTGAACCTGGACAAATGCATCGGTTGCCATACCTGTTCGGTGACCTGCAAGAACGTATGGACCAGCCGCGAGGGCATGGAGTACGCCTGGTTCAACAACGTTGAAAGCAAACCCGGCGTCGGTTACCCGCACGCCTGGGAAGATCAGGAAAAATGGAAGGGCGGTTGGATCCGTAAAATCAACGGCAAGCTGGAACCGCGCATGGGCAGCCGCGTCGGCCTGTTGTCGAAGATTTTCGCCAACCCGGACGTGCCGGCGCTGGACGATTATTACGAGCCTTTCGACTACGACTATCAGAACCTGCATACCGCGCCGCAGGGGAAACATCAGCCGATCGCTCGTCCGCGCTCGCTGATCACCGGCCAGCGCATGAAGAAGATTGAAAGCGGCCCGAACTGGGAAGAGATCCTCGGCGGTGAATTCGAAAAACGCTCGCAGGACAAAAACTTCGACAATATGCAGAAGGCGATGTACGGCCAGTTCGAAAACACCTTCATGATGTATTTGCCGCGCCTGTGCGAACACTGCCTTAACCCGGCCTGTGTCGCTACTTGCCCAAGCGGCGCCATCTATAAGCGTGGCGAAGACGGCATTGTGCTGATCGATCAGGATAAATGCCGCGGCTGGCGCATGTGCCTGACCGGCTGTCCGTACAAGAAAATCTATTTCAACTGGAAGAGCGGCAAGTCCGAGAAGTGTATCTTCTGCTACCCGCGTATCGAATCCGGCCAGCCGACGGTGTGTTCGGAAACCTGCGTTGGCCGTATTCGCTATCTTGGCGTGTTGCTGTATGACGCCGACCGCATTGAGCAGGCCGCCGCCGCCGAAAACGAACAAGACCTTTATCAGCGCCAGTTGGATATCTTCCTGGATCCGCACGACCCGGCGGTGATTGCCCAGGCGTTGCAGGATGGTATTCCACAAGGGGTTATCGAGGCCGCACAGCAGTCGCCGGTGTATAAAATGGCGATGGATTGGAAGTTGGCACTGCCGCTGCACCCGGAATACCGCACGCTGCCGATGGTGTGGTACGTGCCACCATTGTCACCGATCCAATCCGCCGCCGATGCCGGTGAGCTGGCACACAGCGGCGTATTGCCGGACGTGGAGAGCCTGCGTATTCCGGTGCAATATCTGGCCAACTTGCTGACTGCCGGGGATACCGCGCCGGTGCTGTTGGCGCTTAAACGCATGCTGGCGATGCGCCACTACAAAAGGGCGGAAACCGTTGACGGCGTGCTGGACACCAGTGCCTTGGAGCAGGTGGGGTTGAGCGAAGCGCAGGCGCAGGAGATGTACCGTTATCTGGCGATCGCCAACTATGAAGATCGCTTTGTGATCCCGTCCAGCCACCGCGAACTGGCGCGTGAGGCTTTCCCGGAAAGCAAAGGCTGCGGCTTCAGCTTTGGTGACGGCTGCCACGGCAGCGACGGTAAATTCAACCTGTTCAACAGCCGCCGTATTGACGCCATCGATGTGACGCAAAAAACCGCCCGTCAGGAGGATGCCTCATGATCAGCCTGAAAGTGATTGCCCGCCTGCTGGATTATCCGGAGCAGGCGTTATTTGACCATCAGCAGGCGCTGGTAGAGGCACTGGAGCCGGCCAGCGAACTGGATTTGCACCACAGCGCGCAGTTGATCCTGTTTATTCGTCGATTTTGCGCTCGCCCGTTGTTGGACGTGCAGGCCGAATACTGCGAACTGTTTGACCGTGGTCGCGCCACCTCGCTGCTGCTGTTTGAGCACGTGCATGGTGAATCGCGCGATCGCGGCCAGGCGATGGTCGATTTGATGGCGCAATACCGTGAAGCGGGCCTGGAGATCGACAGTCGTGAACTGCCGGACTTTTTGCCGCTGTATCTGGAATACCTGGCCAGCCGCAGCCCAGCGGAGGCGCGCGGTGGCTTGCAGGACATCGCGCCGATCCTGGCGCTGTTGGGCGCACGTTTACAGCAGAGGGAAAGCCCGTACGCGGTGTTGTTTGACCTGTTGCTGGTGCTGTCCGGTACCGAGGTGAAAAGCGCCAGCCTGGAAAGCCAGGTGGCGGGAGAAGCCAGGGACGACACGCCGCAGGCGCTGGACGCGGTCTGGGAAGAGGAGCAGATACGATTCACTTCCCAGGGCGGTCCCGGTGATCAAGGCTGCGCTTCGGCACAGCAAACGGCGCATCAGCGGCGTTTTGCCGGCGCGGTGGCGCCACAGTACCTGGACCTGACGGATGCGCTAACCGGAACCAAAGGACGCTAATCATGCAATTTTTAAATCAATTCTTCTTCGATATTTACCCCTATCTGGCGGGAGCGATTTTCCTGATAGGCAGCTGGTTGCGTTACGATTACGGGCAGTACAGCTGGCGTGCCGGCTCCAGCCAAATGCTGGATAAAAGGGGCATGCGGTTGGCTTCCAACCTGTTCCATATCGGTATTTTGGGTATTTTCGCCGGGCACTTCCTCGGCATGCTGACGCCGCACTGGATGTATGAAGCCTTCCTGCCGATCGACGTGAAACAGAAACTGGCGATGATCGCCGGCGGTGCCTGCGGCGTGATGACGCTGGTTGGCGGGGCGCTGTTGCTGAAACGCCGCCTGACCAACCCACGAGTGCGGGCCACCAGCAGCTTTGCCGACATCATGATCCTGACGCTGTTGGTGGTGCAGGTGTGTCTGGGGTTGCTGACCATTCCGTTCTCCGCCCAGCATATGGACGGCAGCGAGATGATGAAGCTGGTGGCCTGGGCGCAGGCAGTGGTGACTTTCCACGCCGGGGCGTCACAGCATTTGACCGGCGTTGCGTTGATCTTCAAATTGCATATGGTGCTGGGCATGACGCTGTTCGTGCTGTTCCCGTTCTGCCGCCTGGTGCATATCTGGAGTGTGCCGGTGGAATACCTGACCCGTCGCTACCAATTGGTGCGTAACCGCCGTTAATTCCTCGCCTACATAGCGGCAATGCCTGCCAGGTGTTGCCGCTTTTCTGCTTCTCCGTTGTTTTCCACCTATTCTTAATTCATCTCCCCTGAGTGAGTTCCTGTAGATCTCCGTTCGACCTTGCTCTAGGCTGTGGCCGGATAAACAGACGTGATTTATCGGCTCAGTTAAATGAACGGAATCAATCAGTAAGAATGCCACTTAGGTTTTTCTTTATACTGATGTCAAACAAGGGTGTGGCTGTGGATAGCGGGGTTTGAATCATTAACCGCGCTTGAGCGTCGGCCAACGGAATAATGGACACACAGGCTGAACAACGATAATGACCCTAAATAGCCTTTCCCAAAGCTTATTGCCTCTTAAAATTATTGCGACCGGCGCGGCGTTGCCGCCGCAGTGCGTCGAATCCTCGGCGCTGGACCGTCGCTTGAACAAGTCGGCAGGTTACGTAGAAAAACGTTCGGGCATTATTCATCGTTTCCATGCCGACAATGATGCCAGCCAGGCTGAACTGGCCGTTGCCGCGCTGGACGATGCTCTTGCCCGCCATGCGATCCCGCGAGATTCCATCGATCTGCTGATCTCTGCCTCGGCCATCGCGGTGCAGGCATTGCCTTTCAGCGCCGCCCATATTCTTAAACTGGCACGACTGCGGCCGGGTATTGCGGGCTTTGATATCAACACCAGCTGCGTGAGCTTTATTTCCGCATTGCAGGTGGCGGCGGGGTTACTCAATACGGGTGTTTATCGGCGTATTGCCATTGTCTCTGCCGATATTGCTTCGCGCGGTATCGACTGGGAAGACGAAGAGTCTTCATTGATCTTCGGTGATGGCGCGGCCTGTGCCATTGTCGAACGCGGTGACGGGCGTAGCGGTATTTTGTCCTACCTGATGGAAACCCACCCGGAAGGCAGCGATCTGTGTGAAATCAGGGCTGGGGGGACGCGCTGTAATCCGCGTGCCGGCATGAACGACAGTGACTTTCTGTTCCATATGAAGGGCAAGCAGCTGTTCCGCCAGGCGTCGGCGCTGATCGAAAGCTTCCTTGGCCGCTTGTTGTCGGCTGCGGGGCTAAACCTGGCGCAAATCGCCACCGTGGTACCGCATCAGGCCAGCCATCTCTCTTTGGAACATATGCGCAAGCGGCTGCACGTTTCCCCGCAGGCCCTGGTGGATATCTATCGTTATCGGGGCAATCAGGTGGCGGCTTCGATCCCTTCGACCCTGCACCAAGCGGCGATCACCGGCAGGCTGCACGCCGGACGTCCGGTGATGCTGATCGGCACCGCCGCCGGTTTAACGCTGGGCGGCATGGTACTGCTGCCATGAGAGTGTTGATCACCGGAGCGACCAGCGGGCTGGGGCGCAACGCCGCCGAGTGGCTGCTGGCCGCCGGGCATCAGGTGCATGCCACCGGGCGGGACGTTGCCGTTGGACGGCAGTTGGCGGCACGGGGCGCCAAGTTTACCGCGCTGGATCTGACCCTCGCCGACGACGGGCAGTGTGAGCAGTTAATGGCGGGCTACGATATTGTCTGGCACTGCGCCGCAAAATCTTCTCCCTGGGGGAGCCGCCAGGCATTTTATCAAGCCAATACCCGCGTGACGGAAAAACTGGCCCATGCCGCCGGACGTTGCGCAGTGCAGCGGTTCATTCATATTTCGACGCCGGCGGTTTATTTCGATTTCAGTCATCGTCACAACGTGACCGAAGCGGATGTTTCCCCACGCTTTGCCAATCACTATGCCGCCAGTAAGTTTGCTGCCGAGCAACGTATTGCGGCGCTGCTGCCTGATTATCCGCAAACCACCTACCTGATCTTGCGCCCTCGCGGCCTGTTCGGCCCCCATGACCGGGTGATTGTGCCCAGGATACTGGCGCAGCTGCAGGGCGATAAAGGCCTGTTGCGTTTGCCGGGCGGCGGTTCGGCTTATCTGGACCTTACCTTTGTGCTCAACGTGGTGCATGCGATGGATCTCGCCAGCCGTCAACCAGGTTTGCCGTCCGGCAGCATTTTCAATATCACCAACCAACAGCCGCAGCGGCTGGCCGATATGTTGCACCAGTTGCTCAACCGGCAGCTGGGCTGGCAATACGCCGTCAAAGCGGTGCCTTATCCCTTATTGTCGGGCGTTGCGGCGGGGATGGAGCTGTTGGCGCACGTCACCCGTAAAGAACCGATGCTGACCCGCTATAGCGTTGCGGCAGCCTATTTCGACATGACGCTGGATAATACCCAGGCGATAGAGGTGCTGGGTTACCGGCCGCGCTACAGCCTGGAGCAGGGGATCGAACTGACGGCGCAATGGTTAAAGCAGCAGGGGATGAGCGCAGATGGCTAATATCACGACCTTTGAAATCGGTTATTGCACTCATCTGGGCTGCATGGCGCTGCGCGGTTCGGCGATGCGCACTTGTAAATTTCCTTCCCGGGCCTATCTGCTGGAAGTTGGCGAGCGCCGCTGGCTGTGGGATACCGGTTATGCCAGCCATTTTGAACATTACACCGCCAGCGGCATTTTTCGGCTTTATCGCCAGGTGACGCCGGTTTATTTCAGTCCGCAGCAGGCACTGTTGGAACAGTTGCGCAGTCTGGGGCTGAACACTGGCGATATCGAGGCGGTGATCATTTCGCACTTTCATGCGGACCACATTGCCGGTCTGCGAGACTTCAGCAGCCTGAAGATGATTTGCTCCGGCGAAGGGTGGCAGCAAACCCGAGAGCTGCGCGGTTTTGCCGCGTTGAAAAGGGCGTTTGTGCCAGGATTGATCCCGGAAGGTTTTGAATCTGCGCTGCAGTTCGTCGAGGCATTTCCGCAGCAAAGCCTGCCTGCCGCATTGGCCCCCTTCCAACAGGGCTATGTGCTGCCGGGCAGCGGTGGAGAAATTGTTATCGTGCCGCTGCCGGGGCACGCCGCCGGGCACCTTGGGGCCTTTGTCCTGACCGATGCCGGTTGGACGCTGCTGGCCAGCGATGCCGCCTGGTCGCCGCTGAACTATCAGCAACTGCGTGGCCCTTCGCGGTTGGCTAACCTGATCATGGACAATCCGCGCAGCTATTACGACACCCTGGGCGCGCTCAACCAGCTCTATCTTGGCGGCGCTGCGGAGATCCGCCTGTGTCATGAGGGGGATTTATGATCCCGCTGATGACGTTATGGCACTACCTGCGCGCGCGGCGACTGCGCTTTACCCAACGGGCGGCGCTGGAGGCCTATCAGGCGCGCCAGCTGAAGCGGTTTGCCCAGCGCGTATTGGCGAACAGTCCCTATTATCAGCCCTATAGTTCATTGCCTCTGACCGCGTGGCCAACGATGGACAAGGCGGTGATGATGGCCAATTTCGATCGGATGAACACCGCCGGTCTGCGATTGGAGGCGCTTTTGGCCTGTGCCCGGCGCAGCGAAAGCGATCGCGATTTCAGCCCTAAAGTGGGCAACTACAGCGTCGGTTTATCTACCGGTACCTCTGGGCGGCGCGGCGTGTTCGTCGTCAGCCCGCAGGAGCAGCAGATTTGGGCCGGGGGCATGCTGGCAAAAATGTTGCCGCAGGGGGTGTTTGCCGGGGAGAAGGTCGCGCTGTTCCTGCGGGCCGACAACAACCTGTACCACAGCGTCAATAACCGTTGGCTGAGCCTGTCGTTTTACGATCTGTTCGCTCCCTTTGCCGAACATTTGCCGCAGATTGAACGTGAACAGCCGACGATTATCGTGGCCCCGGCCCAGGTATTGTGCGCCCTGGCTGATGCCGTTGAAGGCGGCGAACTCAAGCTCAGCGTCAAAAAAGTGATTTCAGTGGCCGAAGTGCTGGAACCGCAGGATCGCCAGCGCCTGCAGCGGGCGTTTGCGCAGGTGGGAGAAGTGTATCAAGCCACCGAAGGTTTTTTGGCCGCGACCTGTAGCCACGGCACTTTGCATCTGAACGAAGAGTTTATTCATGTCGAACCGCAGTGGATCGACGAGCGGCGTTTTATCCCGTTGATTACCGATTTTACCCGCCGTACCCAACCGATAGTGCGTTATCGCCTGGACGATATTCTGGTGAGGCGCGAACAGCCCTGTCCCTGCGGGCTGGCGACCATGGCATTGGATCGTATCGAAGGGCGCTGCGATGACCAACTGCTGTTACCGGCCAGGCAGGGCGCCATGCAGCGGGTCTTCGCGGACCTGTGTCGCCGCGTGATAGCCAATGCGTTGCCGGCGGTGGCGGATTATCGGCTGACGCAACGGGGCGACAGCGAGCTGCATCTGATGGCCGATTGCAACCCGGAGGCGTTGGCGAATTGCCAACGGCAATTGATCGCGCTGTTCGAACAGCAAGGTATTGCTACGGAGCAATTGACGTGGCGCCTGCAAGCGCAGGCGATCATGCCGCAGTTCGATGCCAAGCGTCGCCGCATTGTTCGCATGCCGGAGGCCGGATGAAACTCGTTGTTTATCGCTTATGGCAGATGCTGCTGGGGTGGGGATTTGTCGGGGTCATCTACCACGGTAGCGATCGCTGGCAAGGTGCCGGCCACCTGCTGACACCAGGTTGGGTCGACCGAGCGATCCCGTTCAGCCCGCACGCCATCTGGCTGTATCTGTCGTTTTTCCTGATTATCCCGCTGTGCTATCTGCTTTGCCCGTTAAACCGGTTAAAATGGCTCAGAAGTACCATGCAGCTTAGCGCCTTGCTGGCGGGAGCCATTTATCTGCTGTGGCCGACGACGATGAACTACCCGATCGTTCCGTCCGATTCGGTGAGCGGCGATTTACTGGCGAGGTTGATCAGCGTCGATTCGTCGCAAAACTGCCTGCCTTCACTGCATATCGCCTTGACGGTGTTGGCGGTGTGGGCAGCGGCGGAAAGCCGCAAAAAACTGCGCAGCGCGTTGCTGATCGTCTGGGGGCTGGCGATTGCCTTTTCTATCTTGCAACTGCGTCGGCACCTGTTTGTGGATTTGCTCAGTGGGGCGGCGTTGGCATGGGGCGTGGGCTACGTCTGCCAGCGAGTTCAAGGGATTGGCTGGGGCGTACGGCAGGGGGAAGAGTCATGATCGATCTGGTGATACCTATCGTGTTTATGCTGTTGGTGGTGCTGGGGGAAGCCCTGTGGCTACAGTGGCGGCGCAAGGGCAGCGTGGATTGGCATGACGTGATTTTCAACCTCAACTCCGGGCATATCATGCTGTGGCTGTTTCGCGGTTTGGAGATAGCCTGCTACGGCTACGTGGTCACGCATTTTAATCAAGGCTGGCTGGACGGTTGGCCGCCGGTGCTGATGTGGCTGTTTGCGATACTGGCGTGGGATTTCGGCTTTTACTGGCTGCACCGGTTACACCACCGTTTTCGCCTGCTGTGGGCGGTGCATGTGGTGCATCACCAGGGCGAGCATTTCAATCTGTCGCTGGGCGTGCGCAACTCGTGGTATTCGTCACTGACCTCGATCCCGTTCTTTATGCTGTTGGCATTGGCGGGCGTGCCGCTGTCGGTGTTCATCACCGTTTCTATCCTGCATTACAGCATTCAACTGTTTAACCATAATTCGGTAACCCCCAAACTCGGCTTTCTGGAGCACATCCTGGTGACACCGGCGCATCATCGGGTGCACCACGTTAAAGATTTGGCCTATTCCAACCGGAATTTTGGCGGCAGCTTTATCTTCTGGGACAAGCTGTTTGGCACCTTTTGCCCGGCGCTGCCGACGGAGCCCTTTACCTATGGCGTGCGTGGCGACAAATCTTCCGCCAACCCGTTTTGGGCCAGTAACCTGCCGTTTATGCGCTACTTCAAGCTGCCTTTCCAGCCTTCGAGCAAGAGCGGGCATTTCCGCTGTTCCGCCGGCTGCCTGGTAAGCGGGGCGATGCTGCTGTTCGCTCTGGTGTTGGGTTACGTTTATCGTTTTGGTTACGGGTATGGCGGGGTGACCGGCGAGCAGGCGGCGTTGTTTGTGTTGTTGGCGGCCGGGGCGATAGCCTTGGGTGGGATGGCTGAAGGTCGCCGCTGGGGCGTAGGCGTTTGGCTGTTGGTGACGTTGGCATTCCCCCTGTGGTTATTGAGCATGCCCGATGGGCAGTCTGCTCTCTGGTGGTGCGTAGCCGGTGGCATGGTGTTGCACGGTTGCGCTGTCACGGTCGGTTGGGGACGCCAAAAGGAGGCCGCGTATGGCTGATTTGCCGCCGCTGAGTTTCCCCGTCGCGGGGGAACAGGCGTTTCATCGGGAATTGAAACGACGGGCGCATGCTTATCTGAGCGGTCGCGACGATCACCGCTTTGCCGATGCGGCCCGTTGGGCCAAGGCCACGATTTTGTTGCTGCTTTGCGTTGGCTTCTACCTGCTCAGTTTGGTGCAGCACCAGGCTCTGGCCTTTATGCTGAGTTACTTCGCTTTTGTCATGATGGGCATGTTGCTGAACGTCAACGTTAATCACGATGCTTCGCACAACGCCTTCGCCCGCACGCCGTGGGTCAATCGTCTGGCCGGGCGGCTGGTGACTTTGCCGCTGGGCGTCGATCCGGATTACTGGCGAACCCGGCACGTCAGCTATCACCATGTGTATGCCAACGTCGAACATTACGATCTGGATACGGAAGAGAACGGCTTTTTCCGCCAAACCCCGTTCCAACGTTGGCGGGCTTATATGCGCTATCAACATCTTTACTGGCCGCTGATTGCCGCGCTGTCGCTGCCGTACATTGCGCTGGTGTTCGATTGGTCGGATCGCTTGGGCAAAACACCGTTGGTGACCAAGGACGTATTGCCGGGGCGTAAGGGCTGGGCAATGTTCATTGCCGGGAAATTGTGTCACCTGTTGCTGGTGCTGGTGATCCCGCTGGTGGTGGCACAACAAAATGGCATCGGCTGGCAAACGGTACTGATTGCCTATTTGATTAGCCAAATGCTGGCCTCGTTACTGGTGGTTTTTTTGCTGTTGGGCACGCACTGGGCGCAAGCCGAATTTTATGCGGTGCCGGCAGGCAGCCAGATGCCGCAGGGCTGGTATCGGCATAACTTCGCCACCGCCTGCGACTGGGAAACTTCGCCGAAGAGCTTGCACCATCTGACCGGCGGGCTGAATTATCACCTTACTCATCATCTGTTCCCCGGCTGGAATCATCGCCATTATCCGGCGCTGGCTGCCATATTGGCTGAGACGGCGGCGCGACACGGCATGGATTATCGCTGTATCGGTTATCGTGAATTGTTGCGACAGCAGCAACGTTTTTTACGTGCTATGGGGCAGCCACCACAATGAAAATGCCGGATACCACACCGCTGCCGCCTTTGGCGTTCCAGCGAGAGGCGAGTGAGATCCATCAGGAGCTGATGCGGGCTAGCCAGGCCTACCTGGCGACGCGCGGCGATCACCGTTTTGCCGACGGCAGAATGTTCGCCAAGCTGTTGGCGCTAATACTGCTGTGCGCCGGTTTTTACGCGCTGAGCCTGCAGCAGCAACATTTCTGGGGCTATTTCGGCTGTTACGTCGGCTTTATTTTTTCCGCCATGATGCTAACGGTGAATGTAGTACACGACGCCTCGCATAATGCCGTTTTCAAACGCGCACGGTTAAATCACTGGCTTAACTTCTTTGTCAGTATGCCCCTGGGGCTGGATGCCGACTGCTGGCGAGTGCGGCATGTCATTTTCCACCACGCCTATAACAACATCGAAGGTTACGATCCGGACATTGAACCCAACGGGGTGTTGCGCCAAACGCCGTTCCAGCACCGCAAGGCGTTTATGCGCCTTCAGCCTTACTATTGGCCGATCGTCGCGGCGCTGACTTTCCCTTATTACATCTGGTTGTTCGACTGGTTGGATCGCGCCGGTAAAACCCGCATGACGCCAAAGATGATGTTCCATGGCCGGAAGGGATGGGGGATTTTCCTGTTGGGCAAGCTGGCGCATTTTACCCTGGCGCTGGCCGTTCCGCTGTGGCTCACGCCGCCGACGATCGGTGTCGGCACGGTGTTACTGACCTATCTGCTCAGCCAGATGCTGTCGTCGCTGGTGTTTGTGATGCTGATTGTCGGCACCCACTGGGCCAAAGCCAACTTTTATCAGGCCCCCGAACAGGGAAGGTTGGCGCACGGTTGGTATCAGCACGTTTTTGCCACCACCTTTGACTGGCAAGCTTCACCGGCGTGGCTGGGGTATTGGCTTGGCGGGGCTAACCTGCACCTGACGCACCACCTGTTTCCCCATTGGAATCACCGGCACTACCCGGCATTGAGTCGCATCATTGAAGAGGTTGCCCCGCGTTTTGGCATTGATTATCGGGTCCTTGAACTGAGGGAGCTGCTGCGGTTACAGCAACGTTTTCTCAGCGCTATGGGGCGTAAGCCCAGCTGATCGTGGCTAAACGCAAGTCTTGCAACATATTGAATTTGCGAGACGTTACGCAGTTCACTAATTGAACAGGCCGTGCGGCTCACGTAAACTCTATCTCACTGACAGTCAGCCACAGGAGGTGGAGTATGCGCAGTTTGCCGATCCGTTTATCCAATAAGATTGATGACGATCTGAATGATATAGCCCGGCGCCATGGGATGGAGAAAACCGAGGTGATCAAGATGGCCTTTGCGTTGATAGCCATAGCCGATAAGCACTGGATGAAACAGAACGGAACGTCCCTTGGCATCGTGCGGGAGAATGGCAAAGAGCTGGAGGCCGTGGGGCGAGTCGTGGGGATCTTCCCATGAGCACCGAAAACGTAAACCTGCACGATGAGGCCGCAAAGGGGTACCTGAAGGAGATATTGGTCTTCGATGAAATGGAACGTTTGCGCTTGGCGCGTCAGGTGCTGTGCGGGATCTTCGTGATAAGCGTGGGCGTTTTTACCGCCCACGCTTATTGGGATCAAAGCGAGCCTATCAGGCAAGTGTTCGAGCTGTTGAAAATTGGTGCACTACCCTTGGTAACGCTGGTTATTTCCTTCTACTTCCCCAATACTTCGGCCAGATAGCGCTCAACTTATTCCGATTTCATGCCCGCGGCGGTCATCAGCAGGCGGAACATCGAGGCGACCAGGAACAGCCCCAGTACGCTGGCGCTCCAGATAATCACCAGCCAGCCAACGCGCTTCCACCAGGGGGCCGGAGCGGATGCGGTTTTATTTTGCATAATGTCTTCCCTCATCAGTGGTAACCCTGTTCATGGCTGACCTTGCCGCGGAACACGTAGTAGCTCCAGAAGGTGTAGACCAAGATAATCGGGATGATAAACAGCGCGCCGACCAGCATAAAGCCCAGGCTTTGCGGTGGGGCTGCGGCGTCCCACAGGGTGATGGACGGTGGGATCAACAGCGGCCAGATGCTGATGCCCAAGCCGCTCAGGCCGAGGAACACCAGCAGCAGGGTCAGCAAGAACGGCGAATAGTGCGCCGCGTTTTTCACGCCGCGCTGGATACCCCAGGCGCTGAGCAACACCAATACCGGCACCGGCAGCAGCCAGAACAGGTTTGGCAACGTAAACCAGCGGCTGGCGATCTCGGGATGGGCAATCGGCGTCCAGATACTGACCACCGCCAACACCAGCAGCAGAGTGATCAGCAGCGGCGTTGCCAACCGATACATGCGTGCCTGCAGATCCCCGGCGGTCTTCATCACCAGCCAGGTACAGCCCAGCAGTGCATAGGTCACCACCAGCCCCAACCCGCAAAACAGCGCGAACGGCGTCAGCCAGTCTAGAGCACCACCGGCATAGCTACGGCCGTTGACCGGGAAGCCGTTGATGATGGCACCCACCACCACCCCCTGACTGAAGGTGGCGAAGAGAGAGCCCCAGATAAACGCCTTATCCCAGATATGCCGCTTTTCTTCCTTGGCCTTGAAGCGAAATTCAAAGGCCACGCCGCGGAAAATCAACCCGAACAGCATCAGGGTGAGCGGGATGGCCAGCGCATCGAGGATCACCGCGTAGGCCAACGGGAAGGCGCCAAACAGCGCCGCACCGCCCAGTACCAGCCAGGTTTCGTTGCCGTCCCACACCGGTGCGACGGTGTTCATCATCACATCGCGGTCACCGCTGTCCTTGACCCAGGGGAACAGGATACCGATACCCAAATCAAAGCCGTCCATTACCACGTACATCATGGTGCTGAACACGATGATCACAAACCAAATCAACGGAAGATCAATGCCCATGCTCAGCTCCTGTCATCCAGAGTTTCTTTTACCGCAGACAGCGGGCGAGCCGGTCTGCCGTCCGTGTCGTCTTCATGGCTTTCATGCTGCTGCGGTCCCTTACGGATCAGACGCATCATGTAGGAGTAGCCCACGCCGAACACCGAACAGTAAACGATGATAAACGCCAGCAGGCTGATGCTCATGTGCAAATCACCGTGCGCAGAGACCGCATCTTTGGTACGCAGCAGGCCATAGACCACCCACGGCTGTCGGCCGATTTCGGTGGTGAACCAACCCGCCAGCAGCGCCAGCAGCCCCGATGGCCCCATCCACAGGATGAAGTACAGGAAGGGACGCGACTGGTACAGCCCGCCGCGCCAGCGCAGCCACAGGCTCCACACCCCAGCGAGGATCATCAGCATGCCGAGCGCCACCATGATGCGGAACGACCAGAACACCACGGTGGAGTTGGGGCGATCTTCCGGCGGGAAGGATTTCAGCGCCGGGACCTGTTCGGTCAGGCTGTGAGTCAGGATCAGGCTGCCAAGATAGGGCACTTCCAGCTTGAAGCGAGTCTCTTCACGCTCCATGTCCGGCCAACCGAACAGGATCAGCGGCGTGGCCTCTCCCGGCGGGTTTTCCCAGTGGCCTTCAATGGCGGCAATCTTCGCCGGTTGGTACTTCAGCGTATTCAGGCCGTGCGCATCACCAATCAGGGCTTGTACCGGCGCGACGATCAGCGCCATCCACATCGCCATCGACAGCATTTTGCGCATTGCCGGCGTATCACGCCCGCGCAACAGGTGCCAGGCGGCGGAAGCGCCCACGAAGAAGGCCGAAGACAGGAAGGCGGCGGTCGACATGTGCAACAGACGGTAGGGGAATGACGGGTTGAATATCACTTTCAGCCAGTCGACCGGTACCACCTGGCCGTTGATGATTTCGTGGCCCTGCGGCGTTTGCATCCAGCTGTTGGAAGCCAGGATCCAAAAGGTGGAAATCAGGGTGCCCAGCGCCACCATGCAGGTCGCGAAGAAGTGCAACCCTGGCCCGACGCGGTTCCAACCGAACAGCATCACCCCAAGGAAACCGGCTTCGAGGAAGAAGGCGGTCAGCACTTCATAGGTCAGCAACGGGCCGGTAATACTGCCGGCAAACTCAGAGAAGAAGCTCCAGTTGGTACCGAACTGATAGGCCATTACCAGCCCGGAAACCACGCCCATGCCGAAGTTGACGGCGAAAATTTTTGACCAGAAATGGTACAAATCGCGATAGGCTTCATTGCGCGTTTTCAGCCATAACCCTTCCAGCACCGCCAGATAACTGGCTAAACCTATGGTGATTGCAGGAAAAATAATATGGAAAGAAACGGTGAAGGCGAACTGTATTCTGGCAAGTTCCAGTGCATCAAGACCCAGCATGGCGCCTCCTTGGGTTGGACATAAAATAACCTCTTCAGTATAGCTGTAATTTTTTTGTGGAAAGCTTGGCGTCAAGTTAAGCACGGAGTACAGTGACTATAATAGTGACAGTTATTTCACTTTTTCATATAACAGTTAAGGCCTATGACCAGATACGAGCAGCTTGCACAACAAATTCGTGAACAGATCCAGAACCGGGTATGGCGGGCGGGGGACAAGCTGCCTTCGCTGCGGGAAAGCGGTAAACGCGCCGGCTTGAGTCTGATGACGGTGGTGCAGTCGTATCAACTGCTGGAGAGCCAGGGCTGGATCGTTGCGCGCCCGCAGTCCGGTTATTACGTGGCGGCGCGTCCGCAGCCGCTGCCGCAGCCGGCACGCGGGGAGAAACTGCTGCTGAGCGAGCAGGTAGACATCAACACCTTTGTCTTCGACGTGCTGCAGGCGTGCAAAGACCCAGGCATTGTCCCTTTCGGTTCGGCCTTTCCCGATGCTACGCTGTTTGCTCAGCCGAAGCTGGCGCGGGCGCTGAGCAGCGTGGCGCGCAAATTTACCCCGCACAGTTCGCTGGCTAACCTGCCGCCCGGCAACGACGCGCTGCGCCGCAACATTGCCCAGCGTTATGCTTTAAGCGGCATGCAGGTCGCCCCGGATGAAATCGTGATTACCGCCGGAGCCATGGAGTCGCTGAGCCTTAGCCTGCAAGCGGTGACGCAGCCGGGGGATTACGTGGCGATCGAGTCCCCGGCCTTTTACGGGGCATTGCAGGCGCTGGAGCGGCTGCGGTTAAAGGCGGTGGCGATCGCGACCCATCCGCAGGACGGCATCGATCTGGATGCGTTGGAACATGCCTTGGAACAGTACCCGATCAAGGCCTGCTGGCTGATGACCTACTTCCAGAATCCATTGGGCGCCTCGATGCCGGCAGAGAATAAACAGCGGCTGGTGGGCATGTTGCGCGAGCGGCAGATATCGCTGATTGAGGACGATGTTTACGGCGAACTGTACTTCAGCGCTGAGCGCCCGCAGCCGGCCAAAGCATCAGACCAGGGCGGACAGATTTTGCACTGTTCGTCGTTTTCCAAATGTCTGGCGCCGGGCTTTCGCGTGGGCTGGGTGGCTGCCGGGCGCTACGCACAGCAGATCCAGCGTTTGCAACTGATGAGCACGGTATCCACCAGCGTGCCCACCCAGTTGGCGATCGCTGATTATCTGCTACACGGTGGCTACGATACCCATCTGCGGCGCTTGCGTCGGCTGCTGGCTCAGCGTCAGAGCATGATGCGTCAGGCGATTGCTCACCACTTCCCTCCGACCGTAAAGGTCAGCCAGCCAGATGGCGGTTACTTTTTGTGGGTAGAGCTGGATCCGGCGTTGTCGTCGATGGAGCTGTATCAGCGCGCGCTGGCGCTGGGGGTGAGTATCGCGCCGGGCAGGATGTTCACCACCGGCAACCATTTCAACCACTGCTTCCGATTGAACGCCTCTTTCGACTGGAGCGACAAGCATGAAGCGGCTATCCAGACCTTAGCCAAACTTATCCGGCAGCTCGAGCCGGCAGGCTGAACTCCCCCCAACGGCCGGCTATCGCAATAGAAAAATTCATATTGCGATTTCCGGCAATAGAATGCCGGTTTCGTTGTTAGACAGCCTCCCGGCCGGCGATTACTCTGCGATAAATTTTGTCACATTTATCAACGGGTAAACGAGGGGCAGTGGGTGAGAAAAATAAAAAACAAGGCAATCAAACCTTTACAAAAGCGACTGGTTACGCTGGCGATCGTCTGTGCCGTGGGGCTGGCATTTAGCGTGCAGGCGGAAACCTTGGCGGAAGGTATTACCCCGGCCAGCGATGCCAGCCTGGTGCCGGCGGCGGCCAAGTTGCGTAAAGACACCGTGGTGGCCGGTATTCTTGAACCTCAGGGTAACTTCAATCCCTATCTGTTCAGCAATGGCTGGGATGAGAACGTCACCGACGTGATCTTTACCCGGCTGATTGGTCTGGACAGCCAGGGCAAGCCGGTGGCGCGGCTGGCAGAGTCCTGGCAGGTCAGCCCGGACAACCGGGTCTACACCATTAAACTGCGGCCTAATCTGGTCAACAGCGACGGCTCGCCAATCAAGGCCGAAGATATTGCCTTTACCCTGACGCTGCTGCATGACCCGGCCTATGACGGAGAGACCGACATTACTCCGGCGCACATTCAGGGCGGGGCGGAGTACAAGAACGGAACTGCCCCCAGCATCAGCGGGCTAAAGGTGATCGACGATCGTACGCTTCAAATCACCACCACCCAGCCGGGGGCGACTACGCTACAGCTGATCGGCGGGCCGGTGCTGTCGAAAGCCTATTACGGCAAGGAGTACCAGCGCGGTAAGCTGGACAGCGTGCGTGCGCTGAACGGCAAGCCGTTAGGCAATGGCCCTTATATTTACGACAAATACGTGCCGGGTCAGGAGATCCGTTTTCACGCCAACCCGAACTTCTATCTCGGTAAGCCAGCGGTGGCGCGTTTTATTTACCGCGTGACCAACCCCTCTACCAACTTCCAGCTGTTCCAGACCGGTGAAACCGACTACGACGCCTTTACTTCCAAACCGGATGATATTGAACAGCTGAAGCTGCTCGGCTTCGCCAATATCAATTTGTACAGCTCGAGCGACTACAGCCGGGTGGATTTCAACTTTAAACGCCCGGCACTGCAGGATGCGCGTGTGCGTCAGGCGCTGATTTACGGGCTGGATCGGCAAAAGCTGATCACCGTGGTCTACCAGGGTTACGGTTCGGTCGCCAATCAGCCGATCTCACCCGTATCCTGGGCTTATGATCCCAAGGGGATCAACCCCTATGCTTACGATGTCAACAAAGCCAAGCAACTGCTGGATCAGGCCGGTTGGAAACCGGGAGCGGACGGCATTCGCCAGAAGGACGGTAAAAAGCTGGAGCTGACGCTGTTGGTGACCAAAAAGCTGATTAACGACGCGCTGGTGCCGATTGCCAAAGATAACTATCGGCAGATTGGCGTGCTGTTGAAGCCGCAGGTGCTGGATTTCAATGCGCTGCTGGCGCAACGCAAGGCCGGTAATTACGATCTGGCGTCGCTCAGTACCAGCGGGCTGAATGATCCGCACGACGGGGTACGCGATTTCATCAGTCAGGTCAGTGAAACCGGCTATAGCAATCCGCAGGTGGACAAGCTGATTGGCGAGGCTAACGCCACGCTGGACATCGAGCAGCGTAAGCCGCTGTATCACCATCTGTATCAGGTGCTGGCTGAAGATCCGCCGGTGATCCTGTTGGGGAACCGTAAAGTGCTCAGCGCCAGCAGCGCACGCGTCACCGGCTTTAAACCGGACGTATACAACGGCCTGACCGGCAGCCTGCCGGACGTCAAGATCGCTCAGTAACGGTAAGGCACCGCTGCGCCGGTTTGGGCAGCGGTGACGGAAAACACCATGAGAAATTTTATCCTGCGCCGCTTGCTGCAAACCCTTCCGATGATGCTGCTGGCATCGCTGCTGATTTTCTTTATTTTCGCGCTGACCCCCGGTGACTTTATCGACGGCAACATCAACCTGACGCCGCAGCGCGCGGCTGAGCTGCGGGCGCTGTACGGGCTGGATCAGCCGTTGTTCAGCCGTTATCTGCACTGGCTCGGTCAACTGCTGCAGGGCGATCTCGGTTTCTCGCTGCAATACCAGATCCCGGTCAGTACCTTGTTGAACCAGTACATCTGGAACTCCTTCCTGCTGGCGTCGGTAGCGCTGGTGCTGTACTGGGGCATTGCGCTGGCGGTAGGTGTCGCCTCGGCGATGAAACCCTATTCGCTGTTCGATCATCTGGTGACCGTGGCGGTTTTCGGTGCCATGTCGTTTCCCACCTTTTTCCTGTGTCTGTTGCTGATCAAATGGTTCGCCGTCGATCTGCACTGGCTGCCTGCGGGTGGCATGCTGCGCACCGGTAGCGAAGCCAGCGGATTGGCGTGGGCACTGGACGTGGCGGCGCACCTGTTGCTGCCGGTGCTGGCGTTGGTGATGCTGCAGGCCGGCACCCTGACGCGCTATTTCCGCGCCAGTATGCTGGATGTGATCCGCATGGATTATATCCGTACCGCACGCGCCAAGGGGCTGAAGGAAAAGACGGTGATCCTGCGGCATGCGCTGCGTAATGCGCTGTTGCCGATCATCACCTTGTTGGGTTTTGAGCTACCCGCGCTGTTTTCCGGTGCGCTGATCACCGAAAAAATCTTCAACTGGCCGGGTGCCGGGCACATCCATCTCGATTCGCTGGCGGCGCGCGACTACCCGGTATTGATGGGCTTTACGCTGTTTCTGGCGGTATTGACCATTTTAGGCAATCTGCTGGCGGACATTTTGTACGCCTATGCCGACCCGCGCATTCGTTTGAGGTAACTATGTTGGCATCCTTGTTTTTCGGGCGTCGTCGCCGTTGGCGGCAAGCGCAACTCCCGGCGCTGGCGCAGCTATCGCCACCGCCGACCGCCCAGGCCTGGCAGCGGCTGCGGCGTCACCGCCTGGCGATGATTTCACTGCTGCTGTTGGTGTTGATGGCGGTGCTGTGCCTGTTCGGCCCGATGCTGTCGCCCTGGCAGGACGATGCCGGCGATGCGTTGAGTATCAATCAGGCACCCGGCGCGCAACACTGGCTGGGCACCGATTTTCTCGGTCGCGATATTTATACCCGCCTGCTGCTGGCGGGGCGTATTTCGCTGACCATTGGCCTGGTGTCGATGCTGTTGTCAGTCACGCTCGGCTACCTGCTGGGGGCGCTCTCCGGCTATCTTGGCGGCGTGGTGGATAAGCTGATTATGCGCTTTGCCGATCTGTTGATGACCATTCCCAGCCTGCCGCTGCTGATCATCATGGGAGCGATGCTGTCGGAGCTGGACGTTTCGCCGGACTACCGTATTTACATGGTGATGATCATGCTCAGCCTGCTGGGCTGGCCGTCGCTGGCGCGGCTGGTGCGTGGGCAAATTTTGTCGTTGCGCGAGCGTGACTTCATGCTGGCCACTGAGGTGCTGGGGTTATCCACCTCGCGGCGTATCTTCGGCCACCTGCTGCCCAATACCATTCCGATCCTGGTGGTGGTGGCCACCATGGGCGTCGCTAATGCCATTCTCAGTGAATCGGCCCTGAGCTATCTGGGGTTGGGCGTGGTGCCGCCAATGCCGTCGTGGGGCAACATGATGGACGCCGCCAACAGCCTGATCGATTTTCAACGCCGCCCCTGGCTGTGGATGCCGCCGGGGTTGGCGATTTTCATCACCGTGGTGGCGATTAATATTCTCGGCGACGGCCTGCGAGACGCGCTTGATCCAAAAATGAACGGGGTAAGACGATGAGCCAACCGCTGGTGGCCTTTAATCAACTGTCGGTAGCCTTCCAGGGCGAACAAGGGCGGGTGCGGGCGGTGCAACAGGTGAGTTTTGACCTTTATGCCGGACAAACGCTGGGGGTCGTCGGTGAGTCCGGCTGCGGTAAAAGCGTGACCGCGATGGCGCTGATGGGGCTGTTGCCGCAACCGCTGGCGCAAATCGACGGCGGTGAAATTCACTTCGACGGCCAGGACTTGCTGAAACTGCGGCCGCAACAGATGGCCGATTTACGCGGTAACCGTTTGGCGATGATCTTTCAGGAGCCGATGAGTGCGCTGAACCCGGTGCTGACCATCGGCGAGCAGTTGGTTGAGCCGCTAATCCGCCATAGGGGGACTGCGCCCAAAGCGGCCTGGCGGGAGGCCACGGCGCTGATTACCGAGGTCGGACTGGCACGCGCCGAACAGCTGATGACCAGCTATCCGCACCAGCTTTCCGGTGGCATGCTGCAGCGCATCATGATCGCCATGGCCATCAGTTGCCGGCCGGCGTTGCTGATTGCCGACGAACCCACTACCGCATTGGATGTCACCGTGCAGGCGCAAATTCTGGCGCTGCTGCGCGAGCAGGCGCGTAAGCACAATATGGCGATGATGCTGATTACTCACGATCTCGGGGTGATTGCCCAGATGGCGGATCGGCTGGTGGTGATGTACGCCGGGCGTATTGTCGAGCAGGGGGCCACGCATGAAGTGCTGGCCAACCCGCAACACCCTTACACTCAGGGATTGATGGCCTCGCGGCCGGTGGCGGGGCAGCGACGGCGGCGGTTGTATTCGATCCCCGGTCAGGTGCCCGATCTGGCCAGTTTGCCGGACTACTGCGCCTTTGCCGAACGCTGTGACAAAGCGAGCGCCCGCTGCCGTGATGGTATTCCGCCATTGTATGGCGATCGGCGGCGGCAATCCGCCTGTTTCCTGAATGCCGGGGGGCGTATTCATGTTGGCTGAACCCTTGGTGGAGGTAAAAGGGCTGAAGAAATATTTCCCGCTGCGTGAAGGGCTATTCGGTCAGACCACCGGGCAACTGCGGGCGGTGGATGATGTCAGCTTCAGCATTCGCCGGGGAACGGTTTTTGGCCTGGTGGGGGAGTCCGGCAGCGGTAAAACCACCGTAGGCCGAACCCTGCTGGGGCTGCATGAAAAGACCGCCGGTGAGGTACTGTTCAACGGACAGGCGTTAGATGCGCTCAGCGCCCGCGAGCGGCGCGCGATGCGCCCGAAGATGCAACTGGTGTTTCAAGACCCGTACAGCTCTCTGAATCCGAGAATGCGGGTAGGCGATGCGATTGGCGAAGCGCTGCTGCAGCACGGTTTGGCGCAAAAGAGCGAGCTGCGAGACCGGGTGATAGACACGCTGGAAATCTGCGGGTTGTCGGCACAGCATTACGGGCGCTTCCCGCACGAGTTTTCCGGCGGCCAGCGCCAGCGCATCGGCGTAGCCCGCGCGCTGATCCTGCAGCCGGAGTTTATCGTCGCCGACGAACCGATTTCGGCGCTGGACGTCTCTATTCAGGCGCAGATCATCAACCTGTTTTCCGATCTTCAGGAACAGCAGGGGATGACTTTCCTGTTTATTTCGCACGATCTTGGGGTGGTGGAGCATCTGTGTCAGGACGTAGCGGTAATGTACCTCGGGCAGATTGTAGAAAGCGCCGATCGCGATGCGCTGTTTCGTCGGCCGCTGCACCCTTACACTCAGGCACTGTTGGCCGCGGTACCCAGTTTGGACCCGCACCGTCAGCCGCAGGCGATGGCCCGGGGAGAATTACCTGACCCTGCCCAACCGCCGCAAGGCTGTCGCTTTCACACTCGCTGTCCGCAGGCCACTGCGCAATGCCGGGAACAGGCCCCGGCATTGCGGCAGGTAGCGGCAGGACATCGGGTGGCCTGCCATTATGTCGGCTGAGCTTAGGCCAGATAATGTTTTAGCGCGCGCCCGGCCTGATGGATGGCCGAGTGCACCGCCGGGACTTCTGCGATCGCGTTGAGCAAGCCATAGTCGTGGATCAGCCCGTTATAACGGGTGGAGGTGACTTCGACTCCGGCGGCGTTGAGCAGGCGGGCGTAGGCTTCGCCTTCGTCACGCAGCACGTCCAGCTCGGCGGTTTGCACCAGCGCCGGTGGCAGGCCTTTCAACTGTTCCATCGTGGCGTTAAGCGGCGAGGCGTAGATCTCTTTGCGCTGGGCTTTATCGGTGGTGTAGTGGTCCCAGAACCATTTCATCATATTGCGGGTGAGGAAATAGCCTTCGCCGAACTGGTGGTAAGACTCGGTATCGAAATTGGCATGGGTCACTGGCCACAGCAGGATCTGGCTGCGCAGGGCAGGCGTGCCTTTATCTTTCGCCATCAGGCTGACCACCGCCGCGATATTGCCGCCGGCGCTGTTGCCGACGACCGCCAGACGTGAACCGTCAACGTTGATTTTCTCGCCGTACTCGGCCACCCATTCGGTCGCCGCGTAGGCCTGATTGATGGCGACAGGGTAAGGGGCTTCCGGCGATCGGGTGTAGTTAACGAACACCGCAGCTGCGCCGGAGCTGTGGACCAGATCGCGCACCAGCCGTTCGTGGGTCGGGAAGTCCCCCAACACCCAGCCGCCGCCATGGAAGAACATGAATACCGGCAGCTTCTCCTTTGCTTTGGCCGGTCGCACGATGTGCAACAGGATATCCTGGCCATCGACGTGAATGGTTTTTTCGCTGATTTCGACTTCACGCAGAGGGACTTCGGTACCGCTTTGCAGGCCCTCCATCACCTTACGCGCTTCTTTCGGCCTCAACTGCTCCAGGGGTTTGGCGTCACTGGAGTTCAGCGCATCAAGAAAGGTACGGATATCGTGCTGTGCTGCAGGCTGGGTGAGATCAACAGTTTTCTTGGACATCTTGATTCCTCTGGCACAGGGGGATGAAATCTTCTGGTGAGATCACAGTGTAGTAGAACAATGTGCCTGTGGGCTTAGTGGTGTGTGCCCTGTTGGAAAAGGCGCGTCACGCCACGCTTTTCACCGCTTCGGTTTGACTTTTCAGGTGGGCAGCGATATTTTTTAATCACCATGGAACACGTGTTCCATTGATGCGAATGACCGGTCATCACCGGTGCCTTTCTTTTAGCGCTGAACGCCGTGCGGGAAACATAACCCTATGATTGTGATTGCAAACTCTGAAGGACATCCGGGTATCGGTCTGTCTGCCGAACGGTTACGACAGGGGCAGAATGGCCTGCGTGCCATCGTTGAGGGCATCAAGCTGGTGGAGCTGGACCCGAGCGTACGTACGGTGGGTTTCGGCGGCTGGCCCAACGTGCTGGGTGAGATGGAGCTGGACGCTTCGGTGATGGACGGCGACAGCTTGCGCACCGGTGCGGTGGGAGCGTTACAAGGCTATCTGCATCCGGTGGAAGTCGCTTATCGGGTAATGGAAGATCTTAACCATGAAATCCTGGTGGGCGCCGGAGCGGCACGTTTCGCCGCTGAGATCGGCGCATTGGCGGGTGACAACCTGATTGCCGACTCCAAGCGTGTCTGGTGGGAAAAACTGGAGCAGGCGATGGACGCCGAACAGCTTCGCAACTGGCCGAATATCCCACTGGCAGGGTTGTCGAATAATGCCACCGATCCAGAACGGGTGCGCGACACCACGGTATTTTTAGCCATGGATGGTGGGCGCACGCTCAGCGCGGCGACGTCAACGTCAGGCTGGGCGTGGAAATACCCGGGGCGGCTGGGGGACAGCCCGATCATCGGCAGCGGCTCCTATGCCGACAGCCGCTATGGCGCCTGTGCCTGTACCCACACCGGGGAAATGACCATTCGCTGCGGTACCAGCCGCGCAGTGGTGCTGTATATGAAGATGGGCATGACGCTGGAACAGGCGGTGTACGAGGCCATCGAGGATCTGAATTACCTGAAAGATGGCTACACCGAAGGGGTGACTATTCACGCCATCGATAAGGACGGAAACCATAAGGTCGTCAGCCTTAACTGCCCGGGCCCAATTCAGTATTGGCTGTGGCAGAGCGGTATGGCAGCGCCGGAATTGCGCGACGCGGAGATTATAACCACCCGGTGACCCGCTGCTCGGTGGTTTATGGAAGGGGCGCGGCATGCTGCGCCCAATAGCATCATCAATGCGTTAAATCGGGCCGAACAGGCTCACCCCTACCGGTTTAGCAAGACGCGCGAACCACCAACTCGGTGGGAATGGTGATCTGCTGCGGCGCAGCCTGGGGGCTGCCGCTGCGCAGTTCGACCAGCCGAACGATGGCGGCGATCATTGCGTCCATATCGCGGCGTACCGACGTGAGTTGGTAACTCGGCCAGGCTGCCATCGGGATATCGTCGAAGCCGTAAACCGCGACGTCCTGAGGGATCTGCAGCGAAGTGTGCAAACGAATATAGTCCATCACCCCCATCGCCATGGAGTCTGCGGTGCAGAAAATGGCCTGCGGAGCCGGAAGCGCGTCCAGCAGCTGCGGCGCGAGGTTAAAGCCGCTCAGGTAGCTGTAGTCGCCGCTCAGCTGCGCGACAATCTCTAACTGCTGCTGTGCGGCATGAGCCAGAAAGGTTTGTTGACGCAGCTGTTCACCGTGGGCGCTGCTGCGGCCACCGAGCAGCGCCACGCGGCGTTGACCCTTTTGCGCCATCAGTGCCGCCAGCTGTTGCAGGCTGGGTGACTCATCGGCGTTGAGAGCGTCGCACAGGGCGTCGCCCGCCAAACCGTTGAGCATAATGGGCGTAGCGATGCGAAACAGATCTTTTGCTGCACGCGCGCTGATGTTGTCGGCGAACACCACGGCAGAATCGACATGGTAAGAGATGGTTTGCTTCAGGTAGTTGGCCGGATCGTCAATGCCTTCCAGGCGGATCATCACCGCCTGCCGGTTGCTCTTCTGCAGTTGTTCAACCAGACGATCGAAAAACTCCAGGTCAGACAAATCGTGAAAGTGGTTCACTACCACCGCGACAAAGCCGGTTTTGCCGCTGTGCAGGCTCTGGGCGATGGCGTCTGGCGCATAGCCTAACTGACTGGCGACGCGCATCACCAGATCGCGGTTCTTTTGCGAGACCCGGCCCTGATTGGAAAAGGCGCGTGACACCACGGTGCGTGAAACGCCGGCCACGCGGGCGACATCGTGAGAGGTGACTTTTTTCATCGGCATACGGCAGCTACTCAACGGAAAACGGGGCGCTGCGGCAGAGGCACGCAGCGGCGATATGGTCTCACAGAATGCCGGCCGGCAACACTGTTTCCCCGCTTTGAGCTACCCGTTGACCGCTATGCGGATCAAAAAAGTGCAGGGCGGTGATATCCAGCGTAATGGCCAGCGGCTGGCCCTGGGCATACTGCAGTTGGGCGTGCTGTTTGACGATGTACTGCGCACCGTTGTCACCCTGTACGAACAGGTTGCTCTCAGCGCCCAGGTTTTCACTGTACACCAGTGTTCCACTCAAGTGGGGTTCTGCCCGTGGCGCGCTGATGCTGCACGCTTCCGGACGACAGCCCAGCGTCAGCCAGTCGCCTCCTCTTGCTGCCAGCGCCGGGAATTCGGCGGCGCTCAAGGGCAGCAGCAAACCAGAGTCGCCCTGCAATACGATCTGCTCGCCCTGCACCAGAACCTGCACGTCAAACAGATTCATCTGCGGCGAACCGATAAACTCGGCGACAAAGCGATTAACCGGGCGATGATAAAGATCCAGCGGCGTACCGATCTGCTGCACTTTCCCCTGATTCATGATGACCACTTTGTCCGCCATGGTCATGGCTTCCACCTGATCGTGGGTGACGTAAATGATGGTCGCGCCGATCGCCTTATGCAGTGCAGACAACTCCTGACGCATGCGGTTGCGCAGTTTGGCATCGAGGTTGGAGAGCGGTTCGTCAAACAGAAACACCTTGGGCCGCCGAACGATCGCCCGGCCCAACGCCACGCGCTGACGCTGACCACCGGAAAGCTGGCCGGGTTTGACCTTCAGGAATTCCGTCAGGTGCAGCATTTCGGCCACGGCGGCAATCTGCGTGGCAATCTCCGCTTTGGCCATTCCTTTGATTTTCAAAGACAGCGCCATGTTTTCATAGACGGTCATATGCGGGTACAGCGCATAGCTCTGGAAAACCATGGCGATATCACGGTATTTGGGCAGCACCTCGTTCATGCGTTCGCCGTCGATCAACAGTTCGCCGGAGGAGAGGGTTTCCAGCCCGGCTATCATCCGCAGCGTGGTGGACTTGCCGCAGCCGGACGGGCCGAGCAGCACCACAAACTCACCTTTCTCTACCTGCAGATTCACGTCGCTGGCGGCCTGGTAACCGTTGTCATAGCGTTTGTTGATATCAACCAGTTCTACGTAAGCCATCATTCGCACTCCGTCTGGGCAAGCAGGGCGCTCAATCGCGCCAGCAGCAGCACGCCGAATGAGGACGCGCCGTTGGCGTACAGCTTGCGGTGCGGCATATCGGTAGACATGGCGGCAATATCCAGGTGCGCCCAGCGCTGGCCCGGCTGCACGAACTCGCCGATAAAGGTCGCCGCCACGCACGGGCTGCCGTGCGGATCTTCACCGCCGTGACGGTAATCGGCAAATTCAGACTTCAATACCCCGCGATACCAGCCGCCGTGCGGCATTGGCCACACCGGCTCGGCGCTGGCCTTGCCCGCCTGGGTGACCTGCGCCAGAAAGTCGTCGTCGTTACCCATCATGGCCGCATACTCCTTGCCCAGCGCCACGCCTGCGCCGCCGGTCAGGGTGGCGATATCGAGTAAAAAGTCGGGCTGGAAGCGCTGCTGGGCATAGCTGATGACGTCCGCCAGTACCATGCGGCCTTCGGCGTCGGTTGAAATGATTTCCACCGACTTGCCGTTGTGCATGGTCACCACGTCGCCGGGGCGCTGTGCGCGGGAGGAGGGCATGTTTTCTACCAGGCCGCACAGGCCAAACACGCGGATCGGCAGTTGCAGCGCGTCGATGATACGCATGGCGCCCACCACCGCAGCCGCACCGCCCATGTCGAACTTCATGGTGCTCATGCGTGCCGCACCTTTGATGCTGATGCCACCGCTGTCGAAGGTGACACCTTTACCCACCAGCGCCAGAGTATGGCGTGCGTTGGCGGGATGGTGATCGAGGATCAGTAATTGCGATGCGCGGGCGCTGCCTTGACCAACGCCCAGCAGGCCACCGAAGCCAAGCTGTGCCATCTGCTCTTCATCCAGCACCTCCTGGCGCACATGAGTAAAGGGCAATTGCGCGACGGCCGCCACGAAGCTTTGCGGATAGAGAATATTGGCCGGCTTATTCATCAGCTCACGTCCGATGATCACGCCCTCGGCATGCAGATTGGCCCAGTCGCACAGCGCCTGCGTTGTCGCATCATGACTGGCTAACGGCTGGGTCGGGTCGGTCAGCGTAGCGCTGGCATGATGCTGATAGCGATAAGCGCCCAGACGCAGGCCGAACAGCAGCCAGCGCCAGGTTTCTGTACTGGCCGATGAGCCTTCATCCAGTGTCAGGCGCAGGTGCTGCAGCCCGAAGTGTTTTTGCCCGACGGCGATACCGGCACCGGCATCCTGTAGGGCTGCGGGAGTCAGGGCAGGGCCGATATTGAGCGCAAAACGGCCGTCACCCAGCGGATAAAGCACGCCGACGGCGGCTTGTTGCAGGCTGGCATTTTGCAGCGTTACCGGCAGTGAACCTTCCGCAGCGGTAAACAGGGTGATTTGCTGGCGCGCCGCAGTGTCGTTTTCAATGTAAATATCAATGAATTGCATAAGGTTACCCTTTGACCGCCCCACGGGTGAGGCTTTCCATCATTTGTTTGGACGAGAAGATAAAGGCGATCAGCAGTGGGACGATCGCCAGGAAACTGCCGGTCATCACCAGGTTCCATGGCGTGGCGGTAGCGCCGCTCAGGCTGCGCAGCACCAGTTGGAGAATTTGCTTGTCCGGCGACTGCAATGCCACCAGCGGCAACATAAAGTTGTTCCAGGTATCGACCACCACCACGATCGCTACCGTCAGCAGTGCCGGGCGCATCAGCGGCAGGCCGATACGCAAAAATATCTGCAGTTCATTCAGACCGTCCATGCGTGCACTGTCGAGTATTTCGCTGGGCAGTGAGGAACTGACGTATTGCCGCACCAGGAAAATCCCGAAGATATTCACCCCGGCGGGCAGCCAGACGGCGGCAAACTGGTCGAGCAGGCCAACGCTTTTAATCACGAAGAAGTAGGGCACCAGGTTGACCACGCTGGGCACCATCATGGTCAACATGAGGGTGGTGAATAACACCTTTTTGCCCTTGAACTGATAGACGCTGAAGGCGTAGCCCGCCGCGGCGGAAACCAACACGCTGGTCAGGGTGGCCATGGCGGTGACATACAGGGTGTTGAGCAGCGAGCGGGTGAAAGGCACCTGTTGCTCCAGCCCCCGGTAGTTTTCCAGCAGGTGGCTGCCGAAGCGCAGCGACATGCCCATGATGCTGCGGGTGTCCTGCGTCGCCAGCAACGCCGACCAATAGAACGGGAACAGCGACAGCGAGGCGAACAGCGATACCAACAGGTAAATCACCAGCTTGCCGGTGTCGAAACGGCGGCCCTCAGCGATCATTTTTGAGTCCTCCACGGTTGCCGAAACCCCAAAACACCAGCGCACTCACCAGCGCAATCAGCAGGAACAGGATCCAGGAGATGGCCGAAGCGGTGCCCATATCCAGATAGGACCAGCCGGTCTTGTAGACGTACATCGACACCGTCAGGCCGCTGTTGTCGACACCGCCGGTGCCCTGCGTCAGGATCATGGGCTCATTGAACAGCTGCATGTTGCCGATCAGCGTCATCAGCGTGGCGAAGAAGATAAAGGGCGCCAGCAGCGGCAGTGCGATATAGCGGAATTTTTGCCAGCGGCCAGCACCGTCCAGCTCGATCGCTTCGTACAGGTCCGGCGAAATAGAGGCCAGACCGGTCATGTAAATCACCGTATTGATACCGGTGAACTTCCAGGTCACCTGATTGGCGATGGTGAAGCGGATCCAGTCGCTGTCAAAGAAGTTGATCGGCAACGCGGCGGCCAGCGCGCTCAGGTGCAGCTTGGCGGCCAATTCGCTTAACAGCTCGTTGACCATGCCGACCGGCGAGAACAGGTTGAACACGATCAGGCTGACGGCAACGGAAGAGGTGATGTAGGGCAGGAAGATCGCCGCCTTCAAAAAACGCCTGCCGCGCACGATGATGTGCAGCAGCGAATAAGCCAGGGTGATGGCGAACAGATGTTGGCACAGGCCGGACACCAACGTGATTTTAATGGTGTTGACCAGCGACACCCAGAAGGCGTCATCGGTGAAGGCATAGTAAAAGTTATCCAGCCCGACAAACTTCATCGAACTCAGGCCTTTTACCGGGTTCCAGGATTGGAATGAGAGAAACGCCGAGAAGAAGATCGGGAAGGCGTTGAACACCGCAAACAGCAGCATGAAAGGCAGCAGCAGCAGGTAGGCGGTGCGGTGATCGTGCAGCAGCCCTTTGAAAAATCGCTTACGCATAGACTCCCCGAACCGACGGAAAACGAAAAAAGGCGGCCGGTAAGCCGCCGTTGGCTGATGATTACAGGGCGCGCATCCGCCGCTCCAGCAGCTTATTGGCATCGCGCAGAGTGCTGTCGATGTCCTGATGCTGCACCAGGATCTTCTTCGCCGCTTCGTTGAGAATTTCGTTGGCGATATTGTCTTCCGGTGAGGAAGCTACGGGCTTGAGGTCAGGCACCAGGCTGGCGTAATAGCGCATCGAGTGTTGACCGCCGAGAATGCTGCTGGGCGTATCGAAGTAAGGCGCGTTATACACATCGAGGCGTGCAGGCAAGGTGCCGGCGGTTTTCGCGGCGTCGATCACCACGTCACGCTGCATAAAGTATTGAATGAACTGCCAGGCCGCCTGGGCATTCTTGCTTTGCTTGGGGATCACCAGCGTGGTGCCGCCTGCGTTGACCTTGATATTGCCCGGCACGCCCGTCACCCGCCACAGACCGGCTTTCGCACCGTCCGGATCCAGTTCTTGCTCGATGCGGCCTTCGTCCCACGGGCCATCGATATCGGCGAACAGTTTCCCCTGCCGGTACAGTTTGATGTATTCCTGCGAGTTGGTGGAGCCGTCCAGGGAGGCTGCCAGCCCTTTGTCATACAGCGTTTTGATCACCGTCATCAGCTGTTTGATTTGCGGTGAATCCAGGTTGGGCTTGCCGTCTTTGGTGTATACCGGCTTACCCGGCTCACTGTTCATGCCTACCACCAGCGGATTGATCAGGCTGGTGGCCGCCGGCAGCAGATAGGCGCCTTGCTCTTTTTTCAGCTTCTCACCGAAGGCGATAAAGCTGTCCCAGCTTTGGGTGATGTCCTCAATCTTTACACCCGCTTTCTGAACCATGTCGTTACGGTAGATCATGATCACCGGCCCGGTGTCGTAAGGCACGCCATAGATATTGCCGTCATTACCCTTAGCCAGGCTGATCATCGAAGGATCGAACTGCCAGCCCTGGCTATCAATGCTGAACGGCGGGGCGCTCAGGTTATTCAGGCCGCCGGAGTTGGCGAAGCTGCCGAGTTTGATGGTGCTGACGCTGAAGATATCGGCGGCGCCTTGGCCAACGGCCAACGCGGTGGTCAGCTTTTGATGACAGTCGGCGAAGCCGCATTTGATCGACTGCACCTGAATGTCCGGATGCGCCGCCTCAAAGTCTTTAATCACTTTGTTGATGTAATCATTGGGCAAATAGTTGGCGAAGGTAATGCTGGTGTTGGCACTGGCGGAAAGAGGCAGGCCCAGCAGCACGGCCAGTGCGACCCCGGTGATTCTTTTATTATTACGCAAGCAGACTTGAGCCATGATAACCCCGATCCTGTGCAGTCGATGTGGTGTGTGTTTTTTCATCATGGAACACGTGTTCCATTGAAATTAACCTATTATCGCGTCAGCAGACTGTCAACATTTTGTTCGGCAAGTTAACAAATATGAGATCTGACGCGGCAGTTGCCCAGGTTCACGCCCGATTTTGGCCCATACAGGGGCACGCAGAGCCTGTAATGACGCGGGTTTGCCCGCATCCGGTGCATTTTCTGCACCTGAATGGGGCAAAAGTGTGATGGGGAGCAAATCAGGCCAAATTATTTTTGCGAGCGCGATCAGAAATATCGAAGTTTTTTGTCATTGAATAGGATTTCGCAGCCAATGATGATTTTTCGCCTTATTTTTCCAATTATTCATTAGCAATGCATATTTATTGAATAAGTATGCATTATAAGCCGTTGTTTTACCGAAAAAAACCGCGTTTTTCGCCAAAAATCCCGTTTTGGCACGATAGCTGCTCTACACTCTTTATCAAACGGCATGTATTTTAACTGCTCGTTAACATTTATTCCCCGTTACAGGACCTGATACCCGGCATAAATAGCGAAAAACGCGAATGATGTAACAGATTTGTTTCTGAATAGGCGGTGAAAGGCAGAGTTATCACCGGCTAAAAAACGGATCGAACGGCGCGGTTTTTTATGTTTTGTTGTGGACCATCCAGGCTGGAGCGGCCCTTACAGTCAAAATTCAGTCTTTGCTGAAGTTATGAGGTCATTATGGAACAGCCAATCGCAGTTACCCGCCAGTCTTTCGACGACTGGATGGTCCCGGTTTATGCCCCCGCTGATTTTATTCTGGTACGGGGAGAAGGCTCGCAGGTATGGGATCAGCAGGGTAAGTCTTACATCGATTTTGCTGGCGGCATTGCGGTTAACGCGCTGGGCCATGCGCACCCGGTCGTGACCGCAGCGCTGGTGGAGCAGGCGGGCAAACTTTGGCACCTCGGCAACGGCTATACCAACGAGCCGGTGCTGCGGTTGGCCAAACTGCTGATTGACGCCACCTTTGCCGAGAAGGTGTTTTTCTGTAACTCCGGGGCGGAAGCCAACGAAGCGGCGCTGAAACTGGCGCGTAAACGCGCACTGGATAACGGCAACCACAGCAAGAACGAGATTGTGGCATTCAACAACGCCTTCCACGGCCGCACGCTGTTTACCGTGTCTGCCGGTGGCCAGCCTAAGTATTCCAAGGACTTCGCGCCATTGCCGGGCGGCATCACCCACACGCCATTTAACGATCTGGCAGCCGCTGCCGAGGTGATTAACGACCACACCTGCGCGGTGATCGTCGAGCCTATTCAGGGCGAAGGTGGCGTGTTGCCGGCCGATGCTGCTTTCCTGCAAGGCCTGCGTGAGCTGTGCGATCGCCACGATGCGCTGCTGATTTTCGACGAAGTGCAAACCGGCATGGGCCGTACCGGCGACCTGTACGCCTACATGCAGTACGGCGTGGTTCCTGACGTGCTGACCACCGCGAAAGCGCTGGGCTGCGGCTTCCCGATCGGCGCTATGCTGACCACTGACGAACTGGCCAAAACCCTGAGCGTCGGCACCCACGGCACCACCTACGGCGGTAACCCGCTGGCAACGGCGGTGGCGGGCGCGGTGTTCTCCGTCATCAACACGCCGGAAGTGCTGGAGGGGGTTAAGCAACGCCACCAGTGGTTCCTTGACGGCCTGAACAAGATTAACCAGCAGTATCCGATTTTCTCTGATATCCGCGGCGGCGGCCTGTTGATTGGCTGCCAGTTGACCAAGGACTACGCCGGCAAGGCGAAGCAGATCACGCAGTTTGCCAACGAAGAGGGCGTGATTGCCCTGATCGCCGGTCCGGACGTGGTGCGTTTCACCCCTTCACTGGTTATTCCTGAGCAGGATGTGAAAGAGGGGCTGGCGCGATTCGCGCGAGCCGTGGCGCGGATTTGCAGCTAACACACAGGCTGCGCCCTTACCGGCGCAGCCTGATTCAGACGAGGTTCGCATTATGATGATTATTCGCCCTATAGAGCGTCGCGATTTGGCTGACTTACTGACGCTAGCCGGTAAGTCCGGCATCGGTCTCACTTCCCTGCCACAAGATGAAGATACCTTGTCGGCACGCATTGAGCGGGCGTTAAAAACCTGGCAAGGCGAACTTCCGCGTGGTGACCAGTGTTATCTGTTTGTGCTGGAAGACAGCGAGCGCCAGCAGGCGGTAGGGGTTTGCGCGATTGAAGTGGCCGTCGGGCTGACTGAACCCTGGTACAGCTTCCGCGTCGGCACGCAGGTGCATGCATCCAAACAGTTGAACGTGTATAAATCGGTGCCGACGCTGTTCCTCAGTAACGATCACACCGGCCATTCCGAACTGTGCACGCTGTTCCTCGATCCGGACTATCGTCACGGCGAAAACGGCAAGCTGTTGTCGAAGGTGCGTTTCCTGTTTATCGCCGCTTTCCGTGAGCGTTTCTCCGCCCGGCTGATTGCCGAAATGCGCGGTTTCTCTGATGAAGAGGGCCGTTCGCCGTTCTGGGAGAGCGTCGGGAACCATTTCTTTTCCATCGAGTTCGCCAAGGCGGACTACCTGAGCGGCACCGGCCAGAAAGCGTTTATCGCCGAACTGATGCCGAAACACCCGCTGTATGTCGATTTCCTGGCCGAAGACGCGCAAAAAGTGATTGGCGAAGTGCACCCGCAGACCGTGCCAGCACGCCGGGTACTGGAGTCCGAAGGGCTGCGTTATCAGGGTTACGTCGATATTTTTGACGGTGGCCCAACGCTGGAAGCGGAAATCGATCAGATCCGCGCGGTCAAACAAAGCCGTCTGGTGAAAGTGGTGCTGGATGAGACCCCGATGCGCGCCGATGCGCCGGCTCTTTTGGTGGCCAACGATCATTATGAGAATTACCGCGCACTGCTGGTCAATGCCGATCTGTATGACGACCGTCTACATCTCAATGCCGCTACCGCCGAGGCGCTGGGCGTTGAACAAGGCAGCCCGGTGCGGGTCATCCCCCTTATTGCACAGGAGAAAGCGTAATGTCACATCCTGCACTCTTTATTAATGGTGCCTGGCAGCAAGGCCATGGCGCTGCGTTCAGCAAAACCGATCCGGTTGATAACCAACCGCTGTGGCAGGCCAACGCCGCCGACGGCAGCGATGTTGCTGCCGCCTGTGAAGCTGCCCGCGCCGCTTTTCCGGCCTGGGCACGTACTCCGTTCGAACAACGCGAACAGTTGGTGAAGCGTTTTGCCGCTTTGCTGGAAGAGCACAAGTCTTCTTTGGCGGCGGTGATCAGCCGTGAAACCAGTAAACCGCGTTGGGAGACGCTGACCGAAGTGCAGGCGATGATCGGCAAAGTGGCGATTTCATTGCAGGCCTACCAGGCGCGTACCGGCGTAAGCCAGACTGCGATGGCGGACGGTGCTTCGGTGCTGCGCCACCGCCCGCACGGCGTACTGGCTGTGTTCGGCCCTTATAACTTCCCCGGACATTTGCCGAATGGCCACATCGTGCCGGCGCTGCTGGCGGGCAACACCGTGGTGTTCAAGCCGAGTGAACTGACGCCGCAAACTGCCGAAGAAACCCTGAAACTGTGGCAACAGGCCGGGCTGCCCGATGGGGTTCTCAATCTGGTGCAGGGCGGGCGTGAAACCGGTGAGGCGCTGGCCGCCAGTGCGGATATCGACGGCCTGCTGTTCACTGGCAGTGCGGGTACCGGTTACCACCTGCATCGCCAGTTGGCCGGGCAGCCAGAAAAAATCCTGGCGTTGGAAATGGGCGGCAACAACGCGCTGATTATCGATCAGATCGAGGATCGCGATGCGACGGTTAACCTGGCGATTCAGTCGGCGTTTATTTCCGCCGGCCAGCGCTGCACCTGCTCGCGCCGCATTCTGGTGAAACGCGGCAGTGAGGGCGACGCTTTTATCGAGCGTTTGGTGCAGGTGGCGAGTGCGCTGCGTGTCGGGCGTTGGGACGCTGAACCGCAGCCGTTTATGGGCGGCGTGATCTCTTCGGCGGCGGCGGAAAAAATGCTGGCGGCGCAACATCACCTGTTGGCACTGGGCGGCAAAGCTCTGCTGACCATGCAGCGTCTGGAAAGCGGCACCGCGCTGCTCAGCCCAGGCATTATTGACGTGACCGGGGTGCGTGACGTACCGGACGACGAGTACTTCGGCCCGCTAACCACCATCATTCGCTATAACGACTTTGATGAGGCGCTGCGTATCGCCAACCAAACGCGTTATGGCCTGTCGGTTGGGCTGGTCTCGCCGCAGCGTGAGCAGTTTGATCATCTGCTGCTGGAAGCGCGTGCCGGTATCGTCAACTGGAACAAACCTTTAACCGGGGCTTCCAGTGCGGCACCTTTCGGCGGTGTCGGGGCGTCCGGCAACCACCGTCCGAGCGCCTATTACGCGGCAGATTATTGCGCCTGGCCAATGGCGTCATTGGAAAGCGAAAGCCTGACGCTGCCGGCCAGTTTGTCGCCGGGGCTGTCGTTTAATTAAATTTTACCCGTCGCCTTTCAAGCCGCAGCGGGGCGAATAAGTTCGCCCCGTTTAACGCGGGCACAGCATGTAGCGCCCCTACAATAACTGGGGATGAGCAAGCTGCTCGCCTGGCTGCAACTTGAAATTCATAGGGTATGTTTTGAGTAGGGCCGAGCTTGCTGGGCCCAGGAGAAAAGCATGTCAGGATATGAAGTCAATTTCGATGGTCTGGTGGGCCTGACGCATCACTATGCCGGGTTGTCATTTGGCAATGAGGCCTCGACCCAGCATCAAAACAGCGTGTCGAATCCGAAACTGGCGGCCAAACAGGGTCTGCTGAAGATGAAGGCGCTGGCGGATCTCGGCTTTCAGCAGGGGGTATTGCCGCCGCAGGAACGACCGCACCTGCCGATGCTGCGTAAGTTGGGTTTCAGCGGCAGCGACGAAACGGTCTTGGCGCAGGCGATGAAGCAGTCTCCGCGCCTGCTGTCTGCGCTCAGCTCGGCTTCTTGCATGTGGACCGCCAATGCGGCCACGGTTTCACCTTCGGCGGACAGCGCGGATGGCAAAGTGCATTTCACCGCGGCCAATCTGAACAACAAATTCCATCGTGCGATTGAGGCCGAGACCACCACCGGCGTGCTGCGGGCGATTTTCAACGATCCACGCCATTTCGCCCACCATGAGGCTTTGCCGCAGGTGGCGCTGTTTGGTGACGAAGGCGCGGCCAACCACAACCGACTGGGCGGCGATTATGGCAAGCGTAGCGTGCAGATGTTCGTCTACGGCCGACAGGAGTTTGGCGGAGAAATCGCCCCAACTCGCTATCCGGCACGCCAGACCCGCGAGGCCGGGGAGGCGATTGCCCGTCTGCACCAGTTGGATGAGCAACATACGGTGTTTGTGCAACAGAATCCGGCGGTGATCGATCAGGGCGTATTCCACAACGACGTTATCGCCGTCAGTAACCAGAATGTATTGTTCCACCATCAGCAAGCGTTTTATCAGCAGCAGCAGGCGCTGGATGAAGTGCGTCGCAAAATGGCGTCGCTGGACAGCGAACTGGTGGCGATTGAGGTGCCGACGGAGCGGGTTTCCGTGGCGGATGCGGTAGCGACCTATCTGTTCAACAGCCAAATTCTGACCAAGCCTAACGGCAAGATGATGATTGTGGTGCCGGAAGAGTCGCGCCAGCATCGCGGCGTGTGGGGCTATCTGAGCGAGATGGTGGCCAGTGGCGGACCAATTGATGAAATCAAGGTGTTCGATCTGCGTGAAAGTATGCGCAATGGCGGTGGGCCTGCCTGCCTGCGATTACGTGTGGCGCTGAACGAGCAGGAATTGCGGGCGGTCAATCCGCGCGTGATGATGAACGATACGCTGTTCGTTACGCTCAATGACTGGGTTGACCGCTATTACCGAGATCGTCTGACGCAGAACGACTTGGCTGATCCGCAATTGCTGCGTGAAGGGCGCGATGCGCTGGATACCCTGACGACCATCCTCGGGCTGGGATCGGTTTATCCTTTCCAACAATAGGCGATGTCATCATGTTTGATTTGTTGGCTCTGACGCTGGAAGGGCAAACGCCCGAAGAGCAACGGGGCGAAAATGCGGATTTACACTGGCGTTGGCTGGCGGAAGGCCTGCTGGAAATCACACCGCGCCGGGGATACCGGCAGGCGGTGGTGCTGTCGGCGGGGATCCACGGCAATGAAACGGCGCCGATTGAGCTGCTCAATCAACTGGTCAAGGATCTGCTTGGCGGCGAGCGAACTTTGGCGGTTCGGCTGCTGGTGATATTGGGCAACCCACCGTCAATGCGCGCCAATAAACGGTACCTGCACAGCGACATGAACCGGATGTTTGGCGGCCGCTATCGCGATTTCAGCCACAGCGACGAAACCATGCGGGCGCAGCAGCTGGAGCAGGTCGTCGCCGCGTTTTTCGACGGTGAGCAAGCGACACGTTTCCATTATGATCTGCATACGGCGATTCGTGATTCACGCTTACCGCGCTTCGGGATTCTTCCTTTCCAGACCGGGCCTTACAGTGCCGAGATGCTGGCATTGCTGGACGCGGCCGATTTGGATGCGTTGGTGATCCACAGTGCGCCGGGCGGCACCTTCAGTAATTTCACCAGTGAACATGCCGGCGCCGCCAGCTGTACGCTGGAACTGGGCAAGGCGCGGCCGTTTGGTAGCAATGATTTACAGCAATTTGCGGCCATTAACCGTGCACTGCAGGCGGCAGTCAGTGGCGAAGCCTTGCCGCAGCGAATGGGAGAGGCTCTGCGGGTGTTCCGCGTTGAGCGATCGCTGATCAAACGTAGCGAAGCGTTCAAACTGCATCTCAGTGATGATACCGCCAACTTTACCGAGCTGGAGCAGGGGACGTTACTGTGCGAACAACCGGGGGAGGAGTACCGGGTTCAGCATGCCAGAGAATGGATTTTATTCCCTAATCCCCAGGTCGCACTTGGATTGCGCGCCGGTATGGTGCTAATTGAAGCGCCGCGCAGCACGCTGTATTAACCTGCCAGTTTCGAATACGGTTTTATACTTACAGTATTTAGGGTTGTAGCGATGTCGGCTGCAACCTTAAATAACGGTGGTATATCCTGCTGCTAATTCCTGTTACTTCCCCTTCTTTATAGTCTCTCTATCGAAACTTATATTTTATGTTGAATTTATTTTTGCCGTCATTTTTTGATGGTTTGAATCGATTTAATTATTCGAAGCGGTAAAAGACTTGCTTAAAGCGTGGTGAAACGCACTAAATTACCGCAATGACTTTACTCAGATAAAAATGTGAAATAAGTAACGTTATTAGTAACCATGCTAAGATTCATGGTATTTATGAATCGAATGGAAAGCATACAAAAGGAAACTAAATTGCACCTTTATGGTGCGTTGCACCAAATTGGTTATAAGATATGTAATAAATATCAATATGAATCAATGGGTTGATTGACCTCTTTGTTGTAATATTTAGTTACAAATAAACATGCTTTATCCACGGTGTTTTATGAACTTTTTTATTTTAAGTTTGGATTCATGATGCTAATGTCACATGGCTTCTTAATTAGAGGCGCTCATAAAACACTAAATGATAAAGATCACAGCCCAAACCATAAATTGGGCGTGATGGGCAGAAATTAAAATTATAATATCTAGGAAAATAAATGATGAAACGCAGTGTATTAGCCTTAGCTATTGCCTTAGGGGCAATGACCTCCTTTGCCAACGCGGCAGAAATTTATAATAAAGATGGCAATAAACTCGACCTGTACGGTCGCGTAGCCGCCAAACATGTTTTCAGCGATGACAAATCCGAAGATGGCGACAAGACTTATGTCCGCTTCGGTTTTAAAGGCGAAACGCAAATCAATGACCAACTGACCGGTTACGGCCAGTGGGAATACAACGTCCAGGCCAACCACGATGAAGCGCAGGGCACTGCCGGCACCAAAACCCGTCTGGGCTTTGCCGGCCTGAAATTCGCCAACTACGGTTCATTCGACTACGGCCGTAACTACGGCGTGGTGTACGACGCAGAAGCCTATACCGACATGCTGCCGGAATACGGCGGCGACTCCTACAGCTACACCGACAACTTTATGACCGCGCGCTCCAACGGCCTGGCTACCTACCGTAACCGCGACTTCTTCGGCTTGGTGGAAGGCCTGAACCTGGCGTTGCAGTACCAGGGCAAAAACGACAGCGACAGCCGCGGCGTGACCAAACAGAACGGCGACGGTTACGGCATGTCCCTGGATTACCAGGACATCGGCGGCTCCGGTATCGGCGTAGCGGCGGCATTCTCGGATTCTAACCGCACCAGCGATCAGAAAAAATCTGATTACGGTAAAGGCGACAGCGCAACGGCCTGGACCACAGCGATTAAATACGACGCCAACCAGGTTTACCTGGCTGCCATGTACGCCGATACGCGCAACATGACGCCAATCAGCGGCAATGGCGTATCTGGCTTCGCCAACAAAACGCAGAACTTCGAAGTTGTGGCCCAGTACCAGTTCGAAAACGGTCTGCGTCCTTCTCTGGCCTACGTGCAGTCTAAAGGCAAGGATATCGAAGGGATTGGCGATGTTGATCTGGTGAAATACGTGGAAGTGGGTGCGACTTACTACTTCAACAAAAACATGTACACCTACGTTGACTACAAAATCAACCAGTTGAACGACGATAACAAACTGAAGCTGAGCACCGACGACGTCGTGGCAGTGAACCTGACCTATCGTTTCTAAGTTTCAACACCATTACCTTCTTCCTGTGTCGGGACGAGGTGGCTCGCTCTACTCATTATCAACCCATGCCAAAAATTGGTGTTGAGACGAGATGGAGCGGGCCTTTTCTTTTTATGGCATCCCAACCCATCCCACCACATTTTATATATAATCCTCATTGGTTGTGTCCATCCGTATGTCCATTGCCTATACTCGTTAGAATTTTCTTTCTGCGAATATGGTGCTAACAATGGCTCTATCTGACTCATTCTTAAAATCCAAGCTTGGTAAGGCGCGTGACAAGATTGAAGAGAAGTCTGATCGCGACGGTCTGTGGGTGCGAATTTCAGTCAAGGGCTCTATTACATTCTTCTATCGGTACCGGCTGAATGGCAAGGCTGACAAGGTGACGATTGGGAGTTACCCCGCAATTGGGCTGAAAGATGCAAGGGCGGAAGCTGCAAGGTTTTCTACTCTTGTGGCTAACGGTGACAGCCCAAAGCACTCAAAACTGATTGATGAGACGAGGAGGGGGCAGTCTTTCGAGAGCCTGTATCGTGAATGGCATGGGTTGCTAAAATCGACGACAGTAACCGGAGATCAAATTCTCAGAACGTTTGAAATCCACATTTTTCCGATTATTGGCGACCTCCCTGCGAGCAGAATCACCATCCATACTTGGATCACTACACTGGAAAGGGTTGCGAAGTCACAAGCAGAAACCGCAGTAAAGCTGATATCAAATGCGAAGCGGTGCTATTCATGGGCCAAGAAGCGACAGTTAGTCGATGAAAACCCATTGCTGGAGATAAACGCTTCTGACTTTGGCATCAAACCAAAATCTGTCGAACGCTCGCTGTCTGCTGAAGAGATTTCTATCGCCTGGCATGCCATAGATGGTGGCAGGATAACGCAAAGCAACAAAGACCTTATCAGGCTATGCCTGTTTTATGGGTGCCGCGTTGGAGAGCTCAGGCTGGCAGAGGAGGGCCATTTTGATTTTGACAAGATGACATGGACAGTCCCTCCAGAGAATCACAAAACTGGACTGGATACCAAACGGCCCATAGTTAGGCCAATGAATGAATTTGTTGGGGAGATAGTAAAAAGAAGGGTGAAGGCATCTCCGGGTAGGTTCGTTTTTTCCACCAAAGAGATACCTTTAAAGGCAAGTGCTCACGTGACGGTGATAGCAGGGCTTAACAAGGCGATAAGAAAGAACCACCCAGAGTTTAAGCCCTTCACTATTCACGATTTGCGGCGTACAGCGCGGACGATGTGGTCTAGTATCACTGAGCCACACGTTGCTGAGGTTATGCTTGGGCACAAACTCCCTGGCGTGTGGTCTGTCTATGATAGGCATGACTACATGAAGGAAATGACTGTTGCTTATGATAGGTGGCTCGCTAAGCTGATGGCGATCGTTAATCCGGATGTTGTCGAGTTCAAGCAGCGCGACGAGAAAACCGCCTAGTTTTTTCGTGTAAGTGCTCGGCTGGCTTGATCTTAGCTCGCTGACTCTCTGCAAGCTGCCATTCTGCGACTTTTGAAGTAAACCATTTGTTAGCTGAACCGACGCCGTAAAAATCAGGCTCAGGGAATGGATTTACGTCTCTATGTCGCAGTCTGTGCATTGACGAGTTGGAAATTTTCAGCAGAGACCGGATGTCTTCGCTGGTTAACATTTCTTCTGCTTTCATTAATGAGACTCCTTATCTATGAGATGCACGTAATAACTCAGCCATAATTTTGCGCTGAATTTACCTGGAGGAATTGCGGTGATTTTCTTGGCGTGAGAGTTTAGAATTTCGGTGGTGATAGGGTCGTGCAGTTGCTTCGGCTTGCCTTCGGTCTGGGCAATGATTTCAGTCCTGCATCGTCGGGCTACAGACCTGATAGCGTTCTCTATCGTTGTATCCATTGCAGCATCCTATCCATAGAATCCCCAGCCCAGCACAATCACGCAAATCACTAGCAATGCCACAGTAACCACAGCATCCAGACATGAACTTTTGATAATCATGCTGCCACCCTCCGTTTGTTTATCTTCTCCAGCTGTTGTAGCCGGTGATCTTCCCGGCACCCTTCATCACAGAACATCCCTTTAGCTATCTTTTCCCTGCACCACTCGCTTGCACAGAACCCAGTAAACGTCACCGGTGGCTTTCTGTTTGCCAGCGCCACATCACGCAAAAATGTTTCCAACTCGCTTGCTGCTTCGAATTCATCGCACATTTTCTTTCCCACCTTTATTCAACAAATCGTTTTTGACGACTTCTAAAATTACGACGGTGGCCACCGATGACAACTGGCCGTGGTATTCGCTGATTAGCTCGGCTATACGCAGGCCAAGCTCACGCTCTACTGGGAATCGCTTCTCAGTAGGTAGGTTGTGAATTGTCATAAGGGATACTCCGAGAGAGGTTACTTGGCTGCCTTGCCTTTCCTGGCCTTGAGGCAGTCTTTCCATACTTCACGCGCAAAGTCTGTGCGGGGGATGCTCAGAACCCTTCTCCGCGCTTCGGTTAACCCTGTTGCTGGATTTTGAATAAGCTCATCCAGCCACTTTTCAAAAGTGTCTGTCATGATGTGCTCCTAGATTTTTGGTAATAAAAAACCCCGCAAATGCGAGGCTGCATCGAACCTTTTATGAACTAGAGTGGGGCAGGCTTATTCTTTATAGCGAATAAAATCTGATCTATCTCATGGCTATCTATCTGTCCTCCGGAAACCCCAACAAGATAACGATTGCCATCCCCGGATTTGTGAATATGAACTCCATAAGTCTTGAATCCATTCCTGTATATAGGTTCCTTTCCATCCTCCATATCCTGATTATTCACTTGGGGTACATAAACCACATTGTCATTTCTCTCTGCTCGATGAATCGAGGCAGTCTTATCAGCTTCGATGAGCAAATAATCTACTTCCATTACTACCTCTCCTTTTGTTGCGGTCATTTCTTTCCGTTAGCATCAGTCATCTGCTGATAGCGCGGATCGTTTGGCCCTGGAAGCTTAGCGCTAACTCCGCGATAGTGCTGCAGGCGTTCGCGGAAATACTCACGCTGGCTTTCAGGCTGCTCAGACTCAACCTGATCAGCTATCACTGGCATATTCATACGCTCCTTGTATGCCACGCCTGATGCCGCCAAATCTACGTTAACCTTCTCACGCTCTTCTGGCGACTTGTCGCCTAGGTTGTATGACATAGCCAAATCCTATGTAAGGGTAAAGTCATCGTCGAATGCAGTGTAGCCTCGCTCGACTCTCTTCATTTCGAAAATGAACAATATCCCGTCGTACAGTGAAGTTGGTCGATCATACTCCAGAATGAACACATCGTGATAGGTTCGCCCGAGCCAGTAGCCGCCGCCGTACTCCTTGAGGCGCTGGAAGAACACCCATCCACCTTCTACGAAATTGGGAAGAGTTTCGCCGCGATAGACGACTTGATAGCCGAGTCCGTTTTTTGTTGTCATGCTTACACCACAATAAATACTGTTTATACATACAGTATAAATACGGTGGTGTGAGAGTCAATTGCCGCCCTCCGGTGCCGCTGCCTGAATAAGCGATAGGACATACTCAGCTTGCTGGTCTTCGATAACGCTGCAGTCCTTGTACATGAGAATTTTAGCGCCCGTTGATTCATCGAGCCGCCAGTCTGCTGGCAATTTGTAACCGCTACTTACAGGCGTAGCCAGCTTGGCTTCCAGCTCGGCGCGTTCTTCACGCCAGGAATCACGCATTGCCAAAGTTTCCGCCTGCCAATTATCGCGTTCACGTTCCAGCACGGCGATGCGCTTTTCTGCCGCTCCCAACGCTCGCCCTAAATCGACGTTTTTCTTCTCAAGCGATTCGATTATGTCCTGCTGCTGGTTGATATGGTTTTCCTGTGCTTCATGCACCGCACGACTAGAGGCCCGCGTTGCTAGTTCGTCTTGCTCAAGCTCGGCGATGCGCTTATCCTTCGCCTCATTGTCTGCCAGCAGGGCGATGATGATGTTTGTTTCATCGTGGCTTGTGAGCCGGGATAATTCGGCATCTGCTTCGTCCCAAGCCTTAATAGAATCGATATCTCTTGGGTTTTCCCGATGAGCCTTGAGCGTCAGAGAATATTTCGCGGCTGCCGCTTTCAGTTCGCTCAGCTTATTGTCCATCTTTGACCTCCCGAACCTGTACGCTTATCACCAATTCACGACCATCCTTGAGGCGGTAAACCTTGCTCTTTTGCGTGTGAAACAGGTGTTCAGCAACAGCCTCACATGCCATATCTGTCACATCAGTTTTCTTTCCTACGTAACGGGACTTATCCATGTCTACCGTGCCGTAATAAATATTCCCGGTCAGCGGGCTGGCACCCATCGTTTTTATCTTGCTCATAATGCTTTCTCCTGGGCCTCGGCCCGCTGGTTCCATGCAGCAATAAGCAGCACCTCAGTGTTGCGGGTCATAGTTATTACTGCTCGATCGGTGCAGATATGGCGCAACGCATACGAGTGAATTGCGTAGCGCATGCCAGTCCAGTTCTGATTAGGAGCTATAAACGTTTCACCCGCACCGCAGAACGGGCAGGGCTTCAGTTCATTTGCTGGCATCACGCACCTCCGGATCCGGATAGCAGATGTCATCGAAATATTTCGCAGCTACTTGCATGTTGAAATGGTCGAGGTTCATTTCTTTAACTCGGAACGTAACGCCGACGATACCCGTGCATTTATTCACGTAATCACGGCCTTCCTGGCCTTCGGCAACCCATTTCTGTAGGCCTTCTGTGCGAAAGGCTAAGCAACGCAGTGCGGAATCCATATCAACGAAATGTTCAACCTCGGTGATGCAGGAAAGCACGTAATACGTGATTACTTTCGGTCCGTCTTCGCGGCGTTTGAGTTCACGCTCCACGCCGCTTTTCAGGTCGGCAAGTTCGTGGTCATTAAGATTTTCGATGTCGCGCTCTTTCATTTGGCCTCCACTTGCTTCAGTGCTTCACGTACAACATCCAGAATTCGTTCCAGGTACTGGTATTCGTGATTAGGGACGGTAGGCCAGCGCGCATACCAAGGGTCATCACCAAATAAACACGTTGGCGAAGAAACACCCCTTGAGCAGACGTATTCCTTTACGTCGTCGGTGTATTCGCATTCACCCCATAGTTTGCGAGCGTCAGCACGCGATAGTTCGTCATCACGACGCAGCTTGCAGATTTCCTGCTTCACAAACTCCAGGTTCGCTTCGTTGTCGTCATCGACTTCGCTGTTTAGCTGCGGGGCAAAATTGCCGATCAGATAGTCATTCGATACGCGAATGAAAAACGCCTGTACGGTGTCGCCACCCATCGCAAACCATGCAGACGTCCATGCCTTGCCATAGCAGGTGATAGTGATGCGGCCTTTGCCTGGCTCGTAGTTCTCAGCCATAACGCGGATAGGGTCAAGGCGTTCGACTTCTGTGATTTCGAGGCTCTGAACTTTGGTTTCGGTGATTTTCATTTGGCCTCCCGCAGCTCTTTAGCTAGACATTCAAGAGCCATGACAGGGATGCCAATGTGCCCAGTGCTTGCGAACATATTCATCAGGCGTTCGATGGCCTTCTCCACCCCCTGCGCCTGGATAGCTGCAAGTGCTGCGTCAGTGGCTGGGGTTTCGGTCTTGGTCGCTTCAATAATCGACTCGCACAGATCCGAGTATTGGAATGGGCCGCAGTTGTGAGAGTTTCGGCAACCGTTGAATGCCTGCCTACGGAGATCGGCGGAAGATTCCTTCAACGCCGCATTCTCCACAGCCAGCGCATCGCGCTCAGCTTTCACACCTTCCAGCTCAGAAAACAACGTTGCATAGTCACCGTGTGCCACGTAGCCGCCCTTCGAAGTTTCAAACATGCCGGGGAGTCCTGACTCATAGCTGAAACCAGGTTCATATCGTTTTGTTTCGTATACGTTCATTGTTCACCCTTGATTTTCGTGTTTGATTTTTGGCATGCGGCCGCGTGGCCTTGGCTTCATATCTGGGTACCGTCCACTGGCGATGAGCACAGCAATGCGACTGACGATTCGTTTGGAATCACGGCTCATAATTTCGGTTATTTGGCTGATGGAATAACCTGCCTGATAGAGGGTCGCGAGTTGGTCTTCGTCGTCCTGGCTCCACGCTTGATAGTGGAATGCCGAGGAGAAACCGTGCTCATTAGCCCATGTGACAATTGACTGATAGGGTCGCTGGCATACCTTGGCTATTTCTGCAGCGGATACCTTTCCGAGTCGCTCGGTGATGAACTTAATTTCTTCAGCTGAGTAGCCGTCAAAGCTAACCAACTGCTGCTCTATCTGGGTTGGCGTTAGCCGATATCCGCGCTGGATAGCGTTTTTAATGGCTGTGTTAAACGAGAATGGATTGACGATTGACGCCAGTTCTTCTCCCAGAAAGATAGATGCCTTAAAACGCAGCTCAGCCATATCTGGCTTGTCTTTGCCTACGTTAATCAGTAGATGGTTCAGGTACTGGACTTCACCAGGCATCAGCTTGCTGCAGGGTAGGTCATCCTCTTTGACGACCGTGTGAATCACCCTGTAGCTGTCAGTGAATAGCTGATAGACGTAGGTGTAATTGCCGTCAGGGGAGTGCAGTCCATCGACTGGCAGGTACTGCGTCCAGCCTAGTTTAGCCAGCGGTGACTCCCGACTGAGATTCTCCAGCTTGAATGCAGAAATAACCTTCCCCGGAGACGTCATCACGTTTCCGTGAGAAAGGGCTTCTCTGCGAAAGTTATTCGCATGAAGAGGGTGGGTGCTCATGATGACCTCCGGAGTGGAGTTATTCGTTGACGCTGAATCGCCAGTCTTTGCGTTTCTCCAGCACCATTCCGAGTGACTTGGCTTTCTGGTCGGCGGCCCAAAATTTTGGGATTCTCGTACCGTCAGGGAACTCCCAGCAGGTACCAACAATCCGAACAACCGTCTGTACTTGTCCGGTTGGTTCACTTGCTGTAGGTGTGTAGGGGTTATCCCTACTGAATGGCCTGCGTTCAGGTGGTAGGAGATGATCGGGGCATGGTGGGTTGAAGGCTGCGAAATGAGCAGCAGTCCTTGCCATCATTCCGTTAACTCGCCAGTGTGATTCTCCCCGTTCGGCACAGTCCATGGCCGCGAGGACGTCCACCGCGATTGCAGTGTATAGCTCTTGTTTGGTCATTGGTGTTACCTGCGGGGAGGGTGGATTAGAACGGGATATCCCAGTCATCGGGAGGGCTTTGCTGACTCGAGTGCTGCCCTGAATTTTGCTGCTGAGGCTTTCCCTGACTTTGGCCTGATTGGGCAAACCCTAATTTTGCGTTAAGCAATTCCAGGGTAATTGACTGCCCGTTCTGTCCGTCATAAACATCAACTTTTATGTTGTCGCCAGAAATCTCAACAACAGACCCCTCTGTTAATACGCTGCGATAGTAATCTACTTGTGGCCCGGGCTTTGCGAACACAACGGCGCTGTAGTTTGTCCACTCTTTCTGTTTTTTCTGGCGATCGTAATACTGAACGCCAGCGCGTATGTTGAAGCCTATGGTCTCACCGGCTTGGAACTCGCGAGCTGCTTTATTAAGTCGTACTGTGATGGTGTGCATTAGGCGGGTAACTCCAGTTCATTTTTGCGAATTTCGTAGATGTCTTTGGCCTTGCTCTGCTCTTCGGTCCCTTCCAGCATTTTCCATGCTTTGCCGAATGCCTCTTTAAGTTCATGGACGGAGACTTTTTTGCTTGCTGCATCAGTAAATGCATAAAGAATTTGGGTTGAGCTTGGCTTGTTACTGCCGGTCTTCTTGTCTTGCGCGACTATCTGCTTGTTGTGCTCGTCGGTATCAGCATCCTTTGCATCATCGATACCAAACAATCCATTTAAGCAGTATTTCCGAGCATATGAGCTTGTTGCGCCGGTAACCTGGGCATCATCCATGCCTTTCTTTGTTAGCGATTCACGAGCCATTGCAGACGTAGAGTGCGACGTTTCCCCGTCGGTGATTGTGGCCGTCGCTTTCACATAGAAGCGATCGCCGATCTGCACAATCTCATCGCTGATTGATAAGAACAGGTCGCCAAGCAATGGCTTTACGCCTTCCAGAATGTCTTCGCAGCTTCGATAGTTATAATTCCCGAAACTGTTTCGCTGATTCTTAGGTGCATTAAGTTCCTTCTGTATCTTCGCCAGTCTCTGAATGAATTCCTTACTCATATCGCCTCCTAAAATGGTTGCTCACCGAGAAAATAACGCTGATTCATCTTTTCCCAAGCTGAACGGTTAAGGCATGATTGCACGGCTTTTCGAAGGCCCTTGCGGCGGTAGTGCAGGGCATCAAGGATATGCTCGCGCCGGTTGGCTTTGCTTTGCTCGATAGTGGTTGCGAGGCTCATTTCATCCCCCGATAGAAAAGTGAATTAGCTAACTGGAAAAGCATGTTGTCGTTCTTCTCTTTGGCGAGCAGGGCGAGAAGCTGCATTGTTCTGGTTAGGTCCATTAGGGCTCACCTCGCTGATTGAGAGTGTCTTTCAACCACCGGCCAATGCAGCGCATACGGCGAGTGATAATTTCGAGTAGTGTTTCTGATTGAGCGCCCATTAGCGGGCACCCAGCATAGGCAAGTTGCTGCATAGGGTTACTCCTGATTGATAGGTATTCATTGCTGAACCAACTCGTAAATTGGCTTAGCGATGGGAATAAAAAAGCCGCTACATGCGGCTCTTTTTCATGTCAGAAACGCGGTACCTTTTAACTTCGGTTTCATCGACTCCGCAGCAGATGCATAAACAAACATCCTCCATGTTGCTATGCATAACTTCCGTTGCTGGTACTTTCACAGGAACATCAACCCACGTATTGGAGCGAATCTGGCTTACCACCTTGTGAACGAACATTTCGTTGTTCGCTCCGTACCTCAGTTGCTCGATAAATGCGTAATCACCAAAATCAAATTGGGTGCTCATGCTTTTCTCCGGGTAAAAAAATGGGCCGCACAAGGCAGCCCGAAGTGATGATAAGAGGGGTTACATCTTCTTACTGGTACATCAGCAAGCCCGCTAGATAACGAGCTTTGGGATGGTCAGCTATTGCGTGCTTTCAGCATGGCGTCAGCAATGTGGTAGGCATCCTCAGACAACTCTTTGTATTGAGGAGATTCGGGGCCACCGCCAAAACTATGCCCGTCATACCTGCGAATGATGGCATGCATGGCCTTTGCGGCGAAGTGGTCACGCAATGTCATACCTCCCGTGTAATCATATTGACCTCCATGGTCAGGGAACGCAGGCCCGCCTGTTTCTTTGCTCATTTTGCTACCCCAATCAAAATAATAACCGCTATGCACCAGAAGAGGGCGCAGATAGCAAACACACCAAACCAAACCTTCGCGTTGTAAGTCATGCCGCACCCTCCAGTTAAAAATAAAGGCCGCGTTATGCAGCCTCTTCGGTATCAGTTTCTGGTTCGTTAACCCAGTCTGGATGCTCACCGGCGCCTAGGTAGAAATCGATAATCTTCAGCAGTCTCGGATAGAATTTCAGCGCCTTCTTGCCGTCCATTTCTGCGATTTCTCGTTTGGTGAAATTGCGCCATTGCTCAACGGTGTGATTTTGGCAACCTGCGCGGACATGTTCGCCATTCGATATCTGCAGGAAGTACGGTTCACCCATGATTACGAATGTGTGATCAGGCAGGTTGGCATCGCGCAGGTTGGCACCGCACAGGTTGGCATCGCGCAGGTTGGCACCGCACAGGTCGGCACCGCACAGGTCGGCATCGCGCAGGTTGGCACCGCACAGGTTGGCATCGCGCAGGTTGGCACCGCACAGGTCGGCACCGCACAGGTTGGCACCGCACAGGTTGGCACCGCGCAGGTTGGCACCGCGCAGGTTGGCACCGCACAGGTTGGCATCGCGCAGGTTGGCTCTGGATCCGCTTTCACGTAACGACGTCACCCAGACCTTATGGTCATCAAGAATATTGCGTAACTCAGTGGCGTTCATATTGACCTCAATAAAAAAGCCGCCGAGTGGCAGCTTGATGTAAAAGAAAAGCCTCCGAAGAGGCTTTGTGTTTGCGCTTTCCCCAGACATAACGCCCGTGTTAATTCGCAATGAATATAATCAGTTGCCTGCTTTGTTAATCCTCTCAGGCGGCGAGGATTCCCGTTGTACCCCTACAGCGAGAAATCGGATAAACTTCAATCACCCCTACAGTTTAAGAGTGATGAAAATGGATGTAATGGCAGGCGTTGCCCTTGGTAAGCAGATATTTGAGTTACTGAAAATAATTAAAGATGGCAGAGACGATGCCCTGGTTAAAGAAGCTGCTGGAAACCTGTCAGAAAAAATAACTGAGCTACAAATGCTTAATGCGGAGCTCTCTGGTTTGTATCAATCGTCCCGAGATATCGAGGTGCAACTCCGCGACGAAAATAACAAAATCAAGATGTTTGTTATGCAAGCTGAGAACTATGAGCTTTACACGACGGCAGGTAACTCTATTGTATATCGCCCTAAGCCTTCGTCCGATGAGGTTGTTAATTCTCATTACCTTTGTGCACATTGCTTCGGCGAGTACAAGATATCTATACTTCAACCAAGCATTCAAACGGTTAAGTCCAATAACTTTTTTGTTCATCAGTGTCCTCGATGCAAAAATGAATATCGGATGGATAAAGTCCCGCCGATTCAGTACATCGACGTACCAAAATTAAGGCACATGTAACTACTTATTTAACGGTGTGCGTTGCATCTTTGCGGCTCTTGCGGAACCCTGCAGCGAACATCGCTACCTCTGGAAGACACATTGCGCCGCCTTCTGATGATTCGCGTACTGGTCTAGGGCAGGCTTTGTAGTCAATCATCGACAGCGCCTTAGCCACTCTCTCGCTTCCTACAAGAGCCGTTGCAACGCTCTTGCTCAATCTGATATCTCTTGTTGACTCTGCGCGTTCAGCAGCCCGACGGAGCTTTCTGCGCAGCTTGCAACGTTCTTTTGCGTTCATAGATAATCTCCAGTGGATTGGCTTTGGTGATGGTGGCCGGTGCTGATCTCCGGCTTGCTGTGATATGGCGGCAATTTCCACATCTTGCGGTAAGCGCTGCCTAGCACCTGCGAATCAGCCTTCGCATTCACCATCCCAAAGCCAACTGCACTTTGGTGTACACCTCTCGGCATACAAATCTGATTGTTAAAGAAGCAGCCTGACTTCATGTCTGGCGCGGCTGGTAGGTCCATCTGCCGCATCGATATTTCGTTTCGATGGGCTAATTTAAAACCATAGTTGTATTTATGTCAACAACTGTAGTTGTAAATTATGGCGTGGTTGTTTTAAGTGGTTGTTTTTGGTTGTATTAAAGTTTATTTATTTTGCAATTTGATACAGATTAAAACTGGATAGGGGCAGGCTAGGAGGGGCAGAAACGTAAAAGCTCGGGGTTACCGAGCTTGAGGTGTGGCTCAAAGCAAAACTGAGTACCAGAAAACGCGTCCAATAATTTCTACTTCGTTAATGCCTTTCTCCTCTGGCTCATGTTCTGCAGCATTGTAACTCCTGATGCTGATTCTGTCGGGGCCGACACGATAAAGAAGCTTGATCCGTTTCCAGCCATCCTGGCTTATAGCGTAGATTTTTCCATCGACGATCTGCTTATCATCTGTATTGACCGCAACCGTAGTACCGTCTGGTATGTTCGGCTCCATACTATTCCCACGAGCAGGGAAGCAGAGCACTCCTTTGCCATCGGTACTTGCACCTACCCGGCGCAATGTGGCTTTGGAGAATCTCAATTTGAATCCGTTATAGTCTTCTTCGTTATAACTTCCGTCCCCAGCGGCGAGAGAAATATCTCGCAAAAAAGGCACCTCTACTTCTTCCCTTAGTAAAGGGGTATTGCTATCCCATGAATCAACCTTCTCCCACTCGCTTTCAGGCGGGATTGTAGAGTCGGGGTGATGAAAGGAAGAAATACCATCCTCGCCATCCTTCATTGGCCCACTTTGACTGCTTAGCCATTCAGGACGCACGTCTAATGCCTCGGCCATCTCCACAATCTTAGTGGATGTTTTGGCTTTGCCGGAAGTGATCTTCTGTATTGCAGCCTGTGACACACCAACTTTTTCAGCTAGTGCGGACTGCGTCATGTTTTTGGCCGCCATCGCGACTTTTAAGCGTTGAGCAAGAGTCATTTTCATAACCAAGAAAATACAACCTCGGTTTTACTGGGTCAAACAACTACAGTATTGCTAAAATAAAACTATAGTTGTATATTATACCTTGAATACAACGGAGGTGGTTTTATGGAACCAGTAATTAACCAAGTAATTAAAACCGCCATCGCAATCGTCGGTACACAAAAGAAGCTGGCGGTAGCATGTGGCGTTAGCCAGTCTGCGGTGCAGAAGTGGCTACACAGTAAAGCAAAAGTAGCACCAGAAAACGTTAAGGCCATCGTTCTGGCAACAGGTGGGGAAGTCCAGGATTACCAAATCCGCCCAGACCTACCTCACTTGTTTAAGCACCCAGAACAAGCTGCATAGTTTTACCGCTCTTTAACAACACTACCGGCTGCCGCAATGTGGCCACCAATAACCAAGTGGCAATCCCCACGGATGCCGCACGTAACTATTTAAACCACAAAGGAAGTATGACGTATGGAAACTGCAAAAACACGCAATGATGCTCGTCGTATCGAAAGCACATTGTTGAACAAAATCGCCCTCAAAGGCGTGTCATCGATCGCCGCTGCAGTAGGCGTTAACCCATCACAAGTAACTCGCTGGAAAGAGTCTCTAGTCCCTCGCATGGCAATGCTACTCGCTGTTCTGGAGTGGGGTGTTGCAGATGATGAGATGGCTGAATTGGCTAAGCGTCTGGCGGGATATCTATCAAATGAAAAAGCCCCGAGCTGCTCGGGAAGCATCATGGAGGCGTAATGCTGGAAATATTACCAAATGCCGAAAGAAGTGACTGCGTAGTTTGGACTGGATCAAAAAACACGGCTGGGTACGGAAAAATCATCGTGAAGGGAGAAATGATTTTAGCCCATCGGTTTGCTTACTGCGTTGCTGTTGGGTTGACCCTTAAAGAAATCGATGGGCTCGTGATAAGGCATAGGTGCGACAACCCTTCATGCATTAATCCTACCCATTTAGAAACCGGAACCCCCATGGATAACGTAATGGATCGCGTTGCTCGAGGTAGGTCTGCTAGCGGCGAGTGCAACGGGAAAGCGAAGCTGAGCGTGGAACAGATTGAGGAAATTCTAGCTATCTATATCCCTAGGCACAAAGAATTTGGTGGCACTGCACTTGGTAAGAAATTTGGTGTTTGCCAAACAACTATAAGCAAAATCGTTTTGGGGAAAAGATGGAAATTGAAAAAGAAAAAAGCCTCTGAAGCAGCAACTTCAAAGGCCTAAGTGCGAATGACTGGATCAATTCACAGGAGTAATTATGTCGCTAAAACGCAGAAATTACAAGCAAGAAGAGGAACGGCAGCATCCGGATTCACCTGACGGTCTTGTCTACACAGCAGCATGCAATAAGCCATTCGCCGAAAGGTTGATTGGCGTTTTCAGACTGGCTAAAGCAGGGGTGAAGAAAGATGGGCGTCGTTAGAAAATTATCCGACTACAGGCAGCAGGAGCGCCACGTAGTGACACCGGAGGCAACCGGTAAGGGGTTTGCCTTGATACACCGTCAATTCATGGATAGCAGACTGTACAAAGACTCACAGGCAGTACACCTCTGGCTCCATCTGATACTTAAAGCAAACTACTCGCCTGCAATCGTTAACACCGATGTGGGTGAGATGATGGTTGGTCGTGGGCAGATGATTACCGGACGCCCAACCCTGGTAACTGAGACATTCATCCCAGACAACAAAGTGAAGAGTTTACTTCGCAGCTTCGAGTCAAAAGGAATGCTAAAAGTCGAGGCGATGGGCAGGAAATTTAGCCTGATAACCATCCTAAAATATGACGATTTTCAGTTCCCAAATTGTCCAACGGATGTCCAACGATTGTCCAATGCAAACACCAGTAACAATGCGGCTTCCAGCGATGTTTGTCCAACGGATGTCCAACGATTGTCCATAAACAATAATATAACTAATAACTCTTTATCTAAAGATAAAGAGAGTGCCGTAGCAGCCGTAAAACCTGAACAGAAAAAACCAACCCACTCATGCCAAGACGTTATCGATGCCTACCATCGGATACTGCCGGAATGCCCTAGCGTTCGAGCATTGAGCGACAAGCGCAAGAACCTGATCAAAACCTTCTGGGTGAAAGCAGGGAAGATTACCCGTCAGCTGGACAACGCGCCTTTCAGCATGAAGGCATGGGAAGACTACCTGGCTTACATCTCGGTTAGCTGTCGCTGGATGCTGGGTGATCGCCCTGATGCCAAGACTGGTAAGACGTGGCGCTGCAAGAATATTGATTACTTGCTGAGCGATGAGGTTTATTTGAAGGTTCGAGAGGGGAACAGTGATGACGTCTGATTACCGGCTGCCGCCGAGCAGCATCGAGTCTGAGCAATCAGTGCTTGGCTCAATCCTACTAGACGCGCAGAGCGACCGAGTTCAGCGCGTTTTTTCTTTCCTGAGTGCAGACATGTTCTACACCCGGCAGCACGCTGTGATTTACCGCGTTGTACGCGAGATGAACAGCAAAAGCCAAACTATCGACCTGCTGACTTTGGCAGACCGAATGGAAGCGTCAGGTGAACTGGAGGGCGTTGGTGGATTCGCATACCTGGCTGAGCTTTCGAAAAACACGCCAAGCGCAGCAAACGTGATCGCCTACGCAAACCGGGTTAAGGATTCCGCCATGGAGCGTTTCGCAATCGAGCAGGCAAACAAGATGCTCGAGGTGTTCTATACCCCGTCAACGCTGTCCACTTCTGAAAAACTTGAAGCCATGCAATCCCTGGCCATGCATACCGCAGACAAGTCACGCGTAGGCTCGGTTCGCGGTGCGGTGCCATTTGCTGAGGCTTTCGATTCTTGGGTGGGAATTGTCGAGAAGCGCCTCGGTAATGATCCGACCGCAGTCGGGATTTCAACAGGCATTCCATCGCTTGATGACATCTTGGCCCCGAAAGGCCTAGTCAATGGTTCACTGCTGGTAGTGGGTGCGCGGCCGAAGATGGGCAAGACCACGCTCTACATGAAAATGGCGTTGAACTGCGCATTGGAAGAGAACAAACCGGCGATCGCCTTCAGCCTAGAAATGCCACAGGAGCAACTCGTCGAACGCTCGTTGTCTCAAGCATCAGGTGTCAGTTCGTCAAATTTCTATCTCGACGGCTACGACGACAACCGGTTCGCGCTGGCATCAGCGAAAGGGCTGGAAATCGCGCAGAGCGGAAACCTGTACATCGATGACACTCCCGGCCTGTCTCTGGCTCACATCGTTGCTGAAAGCCGCAGGATTAAGCGTGAGCGCGGTTGTGTAGGGATGATACTCGTTGACTACCTGACGCTCATGAAGGCTGAGAAGGCGGAACGAAACGATCTGGCTTACGGCATGATCACCAAGGGTCTGAAGAACCTCGCCAAGGAACTTAACTGCGTCGTCGTTCTGCTTACTCAACTTAATCGCGACCTTGAGAAGCGAACCAATAAGCGGCCACTCCCGAGTGACTCCCGCGATACCGGGCAAATCGAGCAGGACTGCGATTACTGGCTTGGAATTTACCGAGAAGGTGCCTATGACGAGAACGCGAACCAACAAGACACTGAGCTGCTACTCAGACTAAATCGGCATGGTCAGTCTGGCGTTGTGTTCGTTGAGCAGCGCCATGGTGCGATTTACGACTGCAACCAAGACCAGGCTAAAGCCAGAATGGCAGAAACTGAACGCCGGTCATCGAAACAGAAGGGCGGTTTCTGATGAAAAAAGGTAACCCAGTTATGCGCTGTCACTTCTGTACTAAAACACGGGATCAGGTAAAAAAATTAATTGCAGGTGAGTTTGCCTGTATCTGCAACGAGTGCATTGTGGTTTGTGTCGACATCATAGCAAACGGTGATGAGAGCAAAGGAGATAACCATGGATAGCCGGAAAAGCGAATTGCCGGAGCGAATCCTGATCACGCTGATGTTCGACCTTCGTTTTAATAAATGCCTAAAAGAATGCCTGGCAACAGAAGAATTAGTGACTAATTTCTGCCGCTTGTACGAGGTGGAAATGCCACGACAGCCACGGAATCCAATTGAAGCGATGATAGATAAATCAACTGGCTACGCTGAAGACAGCTGGCGTAAGTTCTTCGCTGTATTCATCCCGTTTGTCTACGACTGCGTATACACCCGCGTTTGTGAGAACCCAATTTTACCTGAGGTTAACCATGGATAAGCTACACGAAGATAGCCGCAAGCAGTTTGAAGAAGTAGCAGCAAATGATCGATCAGAGTTAGAAGTTTTCAAGCGCGGGCCATTGACAGGCGAGTACAAGAATCCTGTGGTGCAAAAAATGTGGAAATATTGGCAGGCCAGCCGAGCAAGCATCGTGGTTGAGTTGCCAAATGGACTGACTACCAGAGAGGCTCTAGATCTTGGCTACATGGGTGATTATGCATCAGGTGTCGATGACGGAATCGAAGAGTCCGCCAAGGTACTCCGCTCTATCGGACTATCAATCAAAGGGGAGTCTGAATGCGTGATTTAGCGATGAAGGTATTGAAATGGCAATCATCGGGGCGAGTTGGCGTCAGCTCCGCAACAATGGCTTCGATTGCTCTGGGGCTAAAAAAACCATTCTATGGCGATCAATTCAGCCCTCCATGGGACCCGGCCGACTTAACCCGCTGCATGAAGCTGGTCGAATGCATCCCAGAAATCCGTGACCACTTCCAAACAATAGGAAAGCGATGCAAGAAGTTCGCACCAATTCTTGATCACTGGGATGAGTTGGTCGAAATGGTTAAGCAGGAATGGGCCGTTGGGAATCGAGCACCAAAAACTTATGCAAGGATGAAACAACTTTTAGGGGAGTAACTATGGACAAGCAGGTCTTCTACCTAAGAAGCCCACAGATACGCCAGAACCTGATAGAGCACCTAAAAAACCTACCGCTAGACCAGTCAAAACCAATCGAAGTCGAAGTATCCCCACCTAAACGAACGCTTTCACAGAACCGCAAGATGTGGCCGCTGCTGCATGACCTTGCGCTGCAAGTCGTTTGGTATGGAGAGCGATACGACGAAGACGACTGGAAGGACATGATCACCGCGCTTGTCGCCAAGGCCCAGAAACAGGAGCAGCGAACCGCACCAGGAATTGGCGGCGGCGTTGTGATGTTCGGTCAGCGCACTAGCAAGATGCGGGTAGGGCAAATGGTTGATGTCATCGAGGCAATCTACTGGTTCGGTACTGAGCAGGGCGTTAAGTTCAGTGATGAGTCCCGCGAGCGCATAGAGTGGGCGCAGCGTTGGGGTGAGGCAAACAAACAGAAACAGGTGGCGTAATGACTCGAAGGCGTAAATCAGTCTGGGACAGACTAGAAGAGAAGCTGATATTCAAATCAACGACCCGCACTCCCCGCAAGAAGCAACCAGCACCTACCGAAGTTAAAACCCTAAATTATACCGCGACCCTCGCTGACAGTATGTGGCTGCGTCGTCGCGCACGGAGAAAGCCATGAAGAAGTTTATTGAGGCGCTAATGGTAATTTTCATAAGCAGCACGGTCGCCGGGTTCGGATTCGTAGGTGGCGGGATTGCTTTCTTGGGATGGATTAAATTCTTAAGCAAGTTATGGGAGTAATAGACATGATCGATTATAGCGCAATGAGTGACCAGCAAATTAACGAGATGGTAGCGATAGCATTAGGAGAAAAAGTAGCAGACCCAGTTAACGGTCAGCAGCTGGTTATGGTCGATGGAGAAAAAATATCTTCATCATTTGACCCATGCAACAGACCATCAGATGCGTGGCCAATAATCGAGGCTAACTACATCAGCATCTTCTTTGACGGAATCTCATGGGAAGCGCACTCAGCCCTATCTGAAGTTAATTATGAATCTTGGAAAACTCATCCTTATCAACCTTTAAGGCTGGCAATGATTGTTTTCCTAATGATAAAGGAGGCGGATAAATGCTTATCATAGCCATATTAGCCTGCGCTTACTGCTTCGTCGCTGGTCAGTGCTACGAGTTTTACAGCAAAGGGTATCCACCGGTACCGGCCATAAAAAACCTGTTACTCAGTTTGGCGTGGCCCGGCAATGTCGTCGCGTTTCTGCTGATGAGGTGTGTGCGATGATCTGCGCCGATTGCGGAAAGGAACTGCAGGAAGATGAAATTTATGTTTGCGACTCCTGCGACCAGGAGCAACGCAAGTTCATCGAATCAGTGACGGGAGAGAATGACGATGGCTAAAGGCAAAGTGCCGAAGCCGAAGAAATGTCCAATCTGCGCCACTGAATACATTCCCCGAAGTTCACTCCAGAAAGTCTGCCATAACTACAAATGCGCCATTGCCTTCAACAAGAAGCGCGATGAAGAGATTGCTATGCGTGAAAAACGCAAGCAGGAGCGTCTACAGCGCGATGAACTACGGCAGCGAAGGGAAAGGTTAAAGACAAAATCAGAATGGAACAGAGAGGCTCAGGCAGCGGTAAATCGCTTTGTATTTTGGCGCGACTATGGGAAGCCATGCATCGCCTGTGGCAGACCGCTTAACTACGGCGTACGTGGAGGGGCAGTAGATGCCAGTCATTATCGTTCTAGGGGAGCAGCGCCGCATCTTCGCTTCAACGTTTTCAATAATCATGCCGGGTGCGTTCATTGCAACCGAGACCTATCAGGAAACCTGATCCCCTACCGAATAAACCTCATCGAGAAAATCAGCGCATTCCGCGTTGAACGAATCGAGCACGACAACACACCACGGAAATTCGATATCGCTTACCTGAAGCGGGTGAAATCCATATTCACACGCCGGGCGAAGCATTACGAGAAACTCCGCAAGAGACAACTGGAGGAAGTGGCATGAAACAAAAACCAACTCCACTTTCTAGTGAGTATTTGTGTGAGAGATTTACGTACAAAGATGGGAGGTTGTTTTGGAAGAAAAGAATTCCAGATTCATATGGGTTTAACAAAAGGTATGCAGGGAAAGAGGCTGGCGGCATAGACGATGATGGTTACTGGAAGATAAAAATATACGGTAAGTGGTATAGGCGGCATCGGATTGTCTGGGCAATGCATTTCGGAGATGCTGGGAGCATGCAGATCGATCACGTAAATGGAATTAGATCTGATGACAGAATATGTAACTTAAGAACGGCAACGGCACAGCAGAATGCCTTTAATAGGAAAAGGCAAATTAATAACAAAAGTGGATGTAAGGGAGTCTTTTGGGTTGAGGCAAAAAAGAAATGGACAGGGTTAGTTTTGGTTTTCCGCAAGCCTTATAGCGCAGGATATTTCGACAGCATTCACGAGGCCATTACCGCAAGCGAGAGGCTTAGAGAGAAACTACATGGTGAATTTTGCAACCATGGCGATGCGAGGGTCTCATGATGGCAACTGTGTTTACCGATCTCCAATCAGCAATCGAAGAGGCTCGATTTATGCGTGAGAAATATCACCGGGACTACGGCGTATTTCAATGCACAAACGTGATGAAAGTGAAGCCAGCCTATAGCGGAATAATGCCGATGTTCACGACCAGGTACGACAAGCATGGCACTGTTAACACTGACGAGGTGGCTGCATGAGAAAAACGGACGCGATTTATTTCCTCCCCATTGTCGCCAAGCAATCTGATTTGCGCCGCGTTTGGTGTCGAGGAAGGAAAACGATCACCCCAGCACAGCGCGTATGGACCCGTTATATGCTCACGTTGTGGGGGCGGCATCTCGGCGGTGACGACTCGCCAGCTGGCTGTGTAAATGTCATTGGCCGGCTGATGATTCGCACAGAATGGAGTGAGGGGCAATCCAACCGAATTGTTGAAGTGGTCGAAGCTCTGCACTCACAAGGATATCGTGGGGAAGAGCTCTTTAAGCGGTCACGCGAACTGGTAATTCCTGGGACTTCCGCAAGCAGTATCATCGCTCTCGCCAAAGAATCTGATGATGCCGATTTTGTTGAATCTGTGATGAGCAAGGCCATTAAACGAGATAGCCCGATTCGCTCTGTAGCCATTAAACGATATTGTGATCGCAAATGCCCGCAAGACATTGCGAGAATGATTGAACGAGAAACTGGCGCTGATATACAGGCGTCGAGAAAGCGAGTGATTTGGTGTGAGGAAATACTCGAAGAAGAAATGTTTTATGCCATTAAGCGTGAAATGGAGAAGGAATTTCTCCATATCGCAGCATAAATGAAAATAAAGTTGCAAAACGGGAAATTGGAGTATATATTTTCAGCTATGCTCGGGAGCGTAAAGCGAAGAGCGGCAGTGACGAGGATTTAAGTAAACAGCGCACACTGGTTATCATGGGGGCTATGCTCCGATAAGCCTTGAGCTGAAGCACTGCCAACAAACAAATAAGCCCTGGCTATTACCGCCTGGGCTTTTCTATTTCAGGGCTGCGCTAACTGCGTGGCCTTTTTGCATTTAGCCCCACGCCAAAACAGTCAATCACTTCAAACACCCTCTTATCGTTGAGTGACTACGGCGTGACGGCTATCCCCTAAAAGCAAGAAACCCGCACATGGCGGGTTCATCGTGAAAATGGGCGGCCGGATGATAGTGGAATATCAACCGGCCATCTTGCTCATGCTTCGAATCACGAACAAAACCAAGGCCCATCAAGTCTGCACAGACTGATTGAGTGTAACGGGATTTGTTCAGATATCAACGTAACTAATCTGATAGATCCCCGTAATAGGGGGTGGAATATGAAGATGAAAGATAACCCGGATTTATGGCCAGGCATTTGGGCTGCTTTAAAAGCCATCTGGCCAGCAGTAGGGGGATCACTTATTGCGGGCGCTGTATGTTACGCCAGGCTAATTCACGATGGTGTGCATAGAAAGAATAAATGGATTGAATGCGTTCTCTGTGGGCTCCTGGCTTTTTGCGTTTACAAAGGCGCAGCGATACTAAACCTACCTGAAGGCTCAGACGTGTTTATCGGTGGTGCTATTGGCTTCATCGGTGTCGAAAAGGTTCGCGAGTATGCCCTGCGCTTCATGAACAAGAAAACTGGCATCGATGGTGAAAAGAATGATTAAGCAAAGAGTAATCGGTGCTTGTTCTGTGTCCGCACCTTACGTGATGGCAATCCTCATCGCAGGCTGGCTGATCGCTCAGATTATGCAGCGTGCAGATGACGCGGCTTATGCCTATCCATCAGCGGTTGTGTCCTATGGGCTAATTAGTGCCAAAACCGACGACGAAGTATTAACACTGGTTGAGCGGTGGAAGCGTGATGAGTGGGGTGCGCAGATTGGGGCTTTACGAGTTCTCTGTGCAAAGTCCATTGAGCGCGTCGAGGCGATCGGCGGCCCGGCCCTGGCTACAAAGATGTGCCGCATCGTGAAGTGAATAGGTAAACAAAATGCAAATAAGCAACGCTGGCATTTCCCTGATCAAAGAGTTTGAAGGCTGCAGGCTAAAAGCCTACCAAGACAGTGTTGGTGTATGGACGATTGGCTATGGTTGGACTCAACCTGCTGATGGCAGAAAAATTGGCCCGGGAATGGTAATTGACCAGGCTAGAGCCGAGCGCTTGCTTAAGTGTGGCCTTGTTCAATACGAGCAGGGAGTAAACCAACTAGTGAAGGTGATCATCACCCAAGGACAGTTCGACGCACTAGTGAGCTTTGCCTATAACCTCGGCTTGCGCTCCCTCAGCACTTCCACCTTGCTCCGCAAGCTCAATGCTGGCGATAAGCAGGGGGCTGCAGATGAGTTCGGTAAATGGGTAAATGCCGGTGGTGTCCGGTTGAATGGATTGGTTAAGCGCCGGGAAGCAGAACGTAAGTTGTTCTTGTCATGAGCGCCATCATGTTTATTCGCGCCTACTGGAAGCAGTTTTCCCTGGCTGTCTTGGTGTCCACGTTTCTCGCAGTATGTTGGCTTGCCAGTCACTACCACGCCAAAACACTGCAGCTCACAAAGGATGCCAAAGAATTATCAGCTCAGGTAACCAGCCAGCAAGCCATTACCACCAAGCAGATACAGCAAGCCCAACAGTTCAACACCATTGCCGCAGGAGTCGAAAGTGAAAAGCAACAGACCACTGACACCGGCGACAAAATCCGCTTGGTGTACAAAACCAAGATGGCAAGCTCTCCCTGCACTGTCGTTCCTGTTAATAGCGATATCTCTAACGGCCTGTACGACCACGCCAGTAAAGTACGTAGCGGTCCCGGCAATGCCAATACCGGCAAACCTGACCGCTAACTGCATTCCTCCGCTACCAGAGCAGCCATTAACCTACGGCGGCGCGGTTACTTACTCTGACCAGCTGCTAGACGTGATTGATAACTGCAACCGCGACAAGGCAGCCATCCGCAAGATTGAAGCTGAGAGGTCAAAATGATTTGCAATCTGGTATGTGAGGTCAGGATACGCCGCTGGGCAACTCCTGTGCTGGTTATTGCTTATTTAACCAAATGGGATTGGCTGACGAAAAAATGCTTCAGCATGAAAGTGAACGCTGTCCCGGTAACGAATTCCCCCGACAAGGAATAAGACTGTGTAACCCTGCAGGAGGTGATCACGTCTTGCTGGCGGGTAAGCCGCAAGTGGCCTAGCAACTCTGGAAAGCGTGGCAACGCTGCGAAACCAATCAAAGAGGTGCCTATGGATGAATATGACGAAGGAGTCCGATATTTCGAAACTCATCCACTGATAGGACGCGACATGTGGATTGCTTCCGCAGATATAAAAATTCACGTTACTGACGTATGGCTGGAGTGTGGAGAAGTCTACATAGGCGGGAACGTTGGTAATGAAGCCTTTTATGCTCTGGCAGACCTTGCCCAAACAATTCATTGAGGAATACCCAATGCCAAAACGTGTTATTGCGCAATCAGGCGCATCAGTTGAAGTGGCCGATATGAGTGATATTGCAGGCGGCGGAAACATCACATCAAGCCAAATTACAGACGCAACCACTGTAGGTAAGTCTGTGTTAACCGCAGCAGATGCAGCAGCCGCTCGAACTGCGATCGGGGCAGGCGCTCCATACACACTCCCTGCAGCCACAACAGCGGCGAATGGTGGCGTAAAGAAAATGGTTGCTCAAGCAGACTCAACAGCAACTGATGTCGCTGGACTGCTGGCTGACTTCAATGCGTTCCTGGCAAAAGCACGCACTGCCGGAATGATGTAATGAAGAATAATATCTCGCTGGGTTAAAAATCCTCCGAGATTGAAAAGTGGATTATTCCAAAATGGCAAAGCTCACCGACAAACAAGAGCTGTTTGCCCGTGAGTTCATAAAAGACCTCAACGCCACTCAGGCGGCCATTAGGGCGGGATACAGCGAGAAGTCATCCCGCAACCAAGGCGCGAGGATGATGGCAAATGATGACATTTTGCACCGCATCGCAGAATTGAATCAGGGGCGCCTGGAGCGTGTTCAAGTTGATGCTGATTACGTTCTCCGACAGGCGGTAAAACTTCATGAGCGATGCATGCAGGAGATCGAGCCTCTTACTGATAGGCGCGGCGACGAAGTAAAAGATGTTCAGGGCAGAACGATATACGGCTTCGATGCAAAAGGAGCTGCTGCTGCTCTGAAACTTGTTGGCGAGCACATCACTGTGCAGGCCTTCAAGACCAACATCAAGGCCGAGCATTCAGGCCCAGGCGGCGGCCCGATTCAGTACACCGACATAACCGAAGAAGAATTAGAAGAACGCTTGAAGGAGCTTGGTCATGGCAGACACAGATCACAGCTCTCTGAGAAACAGGCAGACTCTTGAGGCGTTCCGTCGCAGAGCAATCGCAGAGGCCAGAAATTCCCTCATGGGTTTCACGCTCTATACGAACCCTCTCTATGAAACTGGTTGGTTCAATGAGTTGCTATCAGCGGAGTTAGACCATTTCCTTGCTGAAGTTGAAGCTGGGAAGATGCCTCGCTTGATGATATTTGCGCCCCCACGCTCCGGTAAAAGTGAAAAGGCATCACGTCGATTCCCCGCTTATGTTTTAGGCAAGCATCCAAACTGGAATGTAATTGCATGCTCTTATTCTTCAGATCTTGCTAACCGCATGTCGCGTGATACTCAGCGAATCATTGATGCTGAGCGTTACAAAGAAGTATTCCCGGACGTCCACCTCAATGGGACCAACATCAGAACTGTAGCTGGCGGGGCCATACGAACTGCTGAACTATGGGAGACGCTAGCAAATGATGGGCATCTTCATGGTGGGTCATATCGTGCTGCTGGCGTTAATGGCGGTATCACCGGTCAGGGCATGAACATCGGAATAATTGACGACCCAGCCAAGGATTATAAAACAGCCTCGTCACCTACATACCAAGAGGCAGTAATCGACTGGTACAACACTACTTTCTTTACACGTGTCGACCCGAAGATAAACGGAATCATCATCATCCTCACCCGTTGGCATCAGAATGACCTTGCTGGTCAGCTACTTAAGCTTGCTGAAGAGGGCGGTGAAAAATGGCGCGTGGTCAGTTTCCCGATGGAGGCAGAGAAGGAAGAGTTTCATGAGCTAAACGGTAAGCGGTATGCACTGCGCAAACCTGGAGAAATACTTTTCCCTGAACGCATGCCGCGCGCCTTCGTAGAAAAAGCTAAACAGCTTGGCTCGCTGGTCTGGAACGCTCTATACCAACAAAGACCAACAGCTAAAGGTGGCGGCCTTATCAAGTCGCACTGGTTTGGCGAGTACAAAGAACTGCCTGTACTTAAGTGGAGAGCTGTCTACGGCGACACTGCGCAAAAAACAAAAGAGGTTAACGACTTTTCGGTATTCGAGCACTGGGGGTTGGGGGTTGATGGCTATATGTACCTCATCGACATGATTCGAGGTAAGTGGGAGTCGGACGAATTAAAGCGTCGCGCAACCGCATTTTGGGGTAAGTGCAAGTTACTCCGCAACGGCCCGCTAAGGCACATGGCAATAGAGGACAAAGCATCCGGAACCGGGCTAATACAAAGCATCAGGAAAGACGCCTTATGCCCCGTGAGAGCAATTCAGCGTGACAAGGATAAATACACTCGCCTGATGGATACGCAAGGGTTTATCGAGTCTGGGTATATTAAATTGCCAGCCGATGGCACATTCATCAACGACTTCCTTGTAGAAATGGAAGCTATCAATCCAGAGTTCAACACACACGATGACCAGCTTGACCCAATGATGGACGCCATCACTGAGATGAAGGGTAAATCAGGCATCCTGTTCCACATTCCTGACGAGATATTGCAATGACAAGACGCACCAAGGCTGCGCAAGCGCCTCGCCGGGAAGTGGCAAAAATTACCCAGGCGCACCTCGATAGTGCTTCGGCAGATAATGACGAAAAAACTTTTGCAGAGTTTAAGCGCTATGAGCCACTTCCCGGCGTAATTCCATCCGCGCAAAAAAACGCGGCTCTAGCCATGGATACCACTCCATACGACGTGATTAACAGCATGTCTATTGGGATGGAATATTCTGGCTTTAGAGGATATCCAATCCTAGCCGCGATGTCCCAGCAGGTTGAATATGCAAACATGCATACCATCATGGCTGATGAAATGACACGCAACTGGATAGAGGTAAAGAGCACCAAGGAAGGCGATCCTGACATTGATCTAATGGACTTGGCGCTGACTAAATACGATATCAAGCGGCTTATCCATGAGGCAGTCAGACAAGACTCTGAATACGGCGTGGCACACATTTTTATCGATGTTGGTGCTGACGACATTGAGCTCGGGAAGCCCCTCTTTCTAGATCACCGAAAAATCACCAAAGGCTCACTCAAGGGATTCCGGTGCGTAGACCCGAACTGGGTTTATCCGGCAATGTACAACACAAGCAAGCCCCTAAAAGCTGATTTCTACAAGCCACAAGCGTGGTTTGTGATGGGCGATACGGTGCATGAGTCGCGCTTCATCGACATCGTGAGCCGTCCGGTGCCAGATATCCTGAAGCCATCTTATAACTTCGGTGGATTATCGCTGACACAGTTGATGGAGGATTATGTAATCGACTGGCGTGACGCCAAGAAGAACATAATCAAGGTTATTAAGTCGCTTCGCATGCGTGCGCTGAAGACCGATATGGACGCTCGTTTGCAAGAGCCAGGTCAGTTCGATAAGCGAATAGCGCTGTTTACCAAGTACCAGGACAACTCGGGTATTTGGGCTCTGGATAATGAGGAAGATCTGATTCATATGCAGACTTCGCTCAGCGAGCTGTCAAATCTGCTTTCTAACTACCAGGAACAGCTATGCATCCCGTCACGCACTACAAACCTGAAAATGTTCGGCAACGCTCCGGCCGGTTTGAACGCCAGCGGTGATGCTGAGATTGAAACATGGCACGAAACGATATCTGGCTCTCAAGAACTGGACTATCGCCGTGCAATCGAAAACATTTTCAAAATTATTCAGCTTTCGGAGTTTGGTGCTCTAAAGCCAGAACTTTACTTCGAGTTCAGGCCGCTTGATGAAGTGGGTGATGATGACCGTGCCAACACCAACAAGACGCGTGTTGAGACGGTGGCAATTGCTGCGGACAGCATGCTGATTAGTTCCGAAGAGGCGCGTGATGCACTGAAAAGTATTGAGGGTGCTGGATTCGAAAACCTGAGTGGCGATTATGAACCGGAAGAAGAGAAAGAGCCTGAAGGCGGTGAATTATAACGCTGGGAACATTATCTGGTATCGCAATGAGCTTTTGGCTCTCATTAGAGAGATGAGCGACGACGCAAAAGGCCAGATTGTACCAATCTTCGTGGATAGCCATCTAGCCATGGACGCTAATCCGGTTCAATTGCTTCGCAGTGCGCTGAGGGCGCTGGCAAAGAAATGGGTAGACCGGTTCATAACCAAAGCGTTACCTACTGCAGAAAGTATCATCAGCAAGACCGGAGATGCTGTGGACAGATCTCTACTGGCCTCTGCTCGCAAGGACTCCATGACCATCAACATGCAGTGGACGGAAGCCATGTTGCAAAAGCGGGAGGCGATCATATCAGAGAACGTCGCGCTAATCCGATCGATACCTGAGAAATACTTTACAGATATTGAATCGATGGTATTCCGTTCTGTAGCGAAAGGTGGCGATAGAAAAGGGCTGGCTGATGAGATAAAGGCCAACTTTGGTAAGCGCCATGGAATCACTCGGCGCCGAGCAGAATTCATAGCACGGGACCAAGTGAGGAAAGCGACCAGTGACCTATCCAATGCAAGACAGCAGGCTGCAGGAATAAAGCGTGGCATATGGCTACACAGTGGTGGTGGTAATGAGCCAAGGCCAAAGCATGTGCATGCGAATGGACGCGAGTTTGACCTCGATAAGGGGCTTCCTATTGGCGATAAGGGTCAGTATGTATTGCCAGGCGAAGAGCCCGGATGCGGGTGCTCATGGAAGCCAATCCTTCCATTCTAAACAGGTCACTTTGGTGGCCTTTTTTATTGCCTGAAAAACAGGAAAGCAAATGAAAGATGTGAAGTTTGCCTTCGATAAGGCAAGCGTTCGCCGCTATGACGCTGATGGGAAGCTTCATGTTGAGCTAACGCCAATCAGCAAAGCCAATGTGTGTGTTTATTACGGGAAAGAGATACCTGGATGGGAAGATGCAGGGTTAGAGCCTGACAAAGCTTACAGGCTGCTTCGTGACCCTGAAGAGCTAAAGAAGGCTGTCAGCAGCTTCAACAATCAGCCACTTCTCAATACACACATCGCTGTATCCGTAATCGACCCTCCAAAGGAATCAATCATCGGCGCTACTGGCAGTAATGCCGTATTCGAAGATGGTTATCTGAAAAACTCGCTGGTTATCTGGGACGTCAATTCGATCATCGGCGTTGAAAACGAGCAGCAGCGTGAACTCTCATCCTCATATCGCTACCGGCTAGACATGACTCCGGGCGTGTATGGGGGCGAAGCATACGATGGCGTCATGCGTGACATCGTTTGTAACCATGTGGCAATCGTGCCAAGTGGCCGGGCTGGCCCGGATGTTTTTGTATACGACTCTAAACCAACAGGACTCAAACTGATGTCAAAAATCAAACAACTCATGAGCATCTTAAAGCCCCTGATGGCTAACGATGCTGATCCAGAGGCTGTAAAAAAAGCCGAAGAAGACGTGGAAAAGCTCATCAAAGACGATGAGAAAGACCCTAAAACGGCGAAGGACGAAATGACCGAAGAAGAAAAAGAAAAGTTAGCCAAAGACGAATCCGAAAAAGACGAGAAAGACAAACTGGCGAAAGATGAGGCTGATAAAGCTGACAAGGCCGATAAAGAGAAAATGGCAAACGACAGCAAATTAGCCATGGACTCAGCGATCAAAGGTGTTGAACAGCGCTTTGCAGCTCTTCGTCAGGCTGAACGTGATGTTCGCCCTGTTGTTGGTGATCTGGCATGCGACAGTGCCGATGAAGTCTACCGCACAGCTCTGAAGCAAATGGGGTGCGCTGACCACGCAACGCTACCATCTGCCGCGCTTCAATCGGTATTCAAAGCTTATTCCCGTCCGGTGATGGCAAATGACTCAGCGCCCATCAATCACACCTCGCGCACAGCCGTGAAAGACTTCTTCGAGGGTAAATAACATGTCATTCCAAAAGAGCGTTAGTGTTTATTCCGGCGTTGGCCAAGCAGGTCAGCCAGCGTCAAACTCTCCGATTATTGCAGCGGCAGGAGGCCCCGGCGCATTCCAGGCTGGCACCAGCGGTCTGATTATGGCTCGTTTCGCGTGGCGTAATGCAACCAACCCATTGTTGCTGGATAACACCGGCACTGGCAAACCCGTTGGTTTTGTACAAAACAACGCTAACGCCACCATTGGTTACCTCCAGGGTAACAGCATGACCATCCCGTCAGGCCGTGAAGCATCCCCGATTGTTGGTGGCGACTTCTGGGCTATTTCTGCGACTGCTGCGACCGTTGGACAGAAGGTGTTTGCCGTTCTGGCAGATGGAACGCTGAAAACTGGCGCTGCTGGCGCAACTATTTCAGGCGCAGTGGAAACTGATTGGTTTGTGGCTAGCCCTGCAGCAATCGGTGATGTACTCGTTATTTCTACATGGAGCAAAGCATAATGCCTCAACTGACTCAGGCTGATTTCGCTGCCTTTAAAGCGGAAGCTGAATCGCGGGGTATTTTCCTGCCATCATCCGTAACAAAGTTCGCTATGGATGCTGATGTGCAGCCGACCATGGCACCTAACGGCGGCATCCCTGCAATTGTATCCACCTTTATCGATCCGGAAATCGTCCGCACAATCTTCGCCAAACAAAAGGCGGTGGATATTCTCGGCGAGAAGAAGAAGGGATCATGGGCGCAAGACACCATGATGATCCAGCGCGTTGAACAATCTGGCGATGTCGTCGCATATGATGACTACAGTGAGCAAGGCGCAAACCAAGTAACTTCACGCTGGGAAAACCGGCAGGTGTATCGCTACCAGACGATGGTCACCTATGGAGAACTGGAGCAAGAGCGCTACGGCCTGGCAATGCTGCCATACGTTGCGGAAAAACAGCGTGCCGCCGCATGGACTCTTAACCAAGCGCAGAATAAGTTTTACTTCTATGGCGTGAGTGGTCTGCTGAACTACGGCATTCTGAATGACCCAGATCTGCCAACGCCAATCACCCCAGCCACGGTAGATGGCAAAGTGCTCTGGAAAGACAAGCAGGTTGTCGATATCTACAACGATATTGTGCTTGGTTTGTATGCGGACCTGATCGCGCGTACCAATGGTGCAGTTGGTGATGGAATTGACATGGCGTCACCTCTGGTCCTTGCGATGTCACCGACAAGTTCTGTTTATTTCAAGCGCGCCAACGAAGTGATCGGTAACTCCGTTGAGAAGATGGTTAAAGAAACCTTCCCTAATCTTCGCATCGAAGTCGCACCGCAGTACGACACTGATGCTGGCGAGCTGGTACAAATGTTCGTAGAAACAGCTCAAGGTCAGAATGCAGGATATTGCGCCTACAGCGAGAAACTGCGTGCCCACCCAGTGATCACCATGACTTCAAGCTGGAAGCAGAAGCACTCAGGCACCACTTATGGTGCAGTGTTAACTCAACCATTCCTGTTCGCGCAAATGTTAGGGGTTTAATCGATGGCTAAGCCTTCAACATATGTAATCGGCTGCAAGCTGCCAAACGGTCTTTCATTCACTCACAATGGCATGAAGATCGTTCTGGCAGGGGCGAATTCTTCCGCTCTGGTTAATGGTTTTGGTTTAACCAAAAACGTACCCGCCGATGCCTGGGAGTCCTTTGCCCTCGTGCATAAAGACTCTAAATTCATTCGCAACGGCGTGGTTTTTGCTGTTTCAGATGAAATCTCAGCTCAGGATGCAAGTCTTGAGCGCTCAGCGGTGAAGACCGGACTTGAGCAGGCGTCGCCGAAAAGTGCAGGCGTGGAGCCAGACAAAGAGGAATAAACCATGGGCGTAGTGACTTTGGATATACCAACGTTCCGCGCCATGTACCCCGAGTTCTCTAACGTTACTGATACTCAATTGCCCTACCTTTTCAGCCAAGCCACCGATTATCTGAATAATACTGAATTCTCATTGGTAGATGACGTCGATAAGCGAGAGAGATTGCTCTACTTGCTTGTGGCTCATTTGGCATATCTGAGGTTCGGGAATAACAAAGGTAACGGCGGGTCTGGACTGGTGGGGCGCATTAATTCTGCGTCAGAAGGTAGCGTTTCTGTTTCTACCGATGTCGGTCAGGTTGAGTTTAGATTTGCCTGGTATGCCCAGAGCCCTTACGGATTGGATTTCTGGCAGGCTACGAAAGTATACAGAATGGCAAACTATTATCCGGGGTGCTAAATGGCTGGCGGACTTGAAGCGTATCTAAAAAATATGGAAGAAAAGCTGAATGCGACAGAGGTTCGCGCCGGTTTTCTTGAGGGATCGACATACCCTGATGGCACCCCAGTGGCAATGGTAGCCGCAAGGAATGAGTATGGTGATCCGGGACATAACCAACCACCAAGGCCGTTCTTCCGCACTGCAATCGCGGATAATAGTGCTGAGTGGGGGGGGGATATTGCTCGCGGGCTGGCTGCCGGTCTTTCTGCAGCGGAAGTTCTAGAGGCTGTTGGTGCAAAGATTAAAGGTGATATCCAGGAATCAATCGCAACACTGATGGAACCCAAGCTTTCTGATGCCACCATTCAATCTCGCCGGACAAGAAAAGAAAGACCAAATAACTCAACCAAGCCGCTCGTAGACACCAAGGTTATGATCGGAGATGTGAATTACGAGGTCAAATAATGAACCTACACGGAATTGTGAGCGGAGCAATCGGCACGGTTAACCCATTCGTACCGGCGCAGATAAAAATCAGCACTGGAAGCACCACATTGCCGTCTGGCAAGCGGGAACCTTCTTATTCAGTCACAGACGTCTCTGTGCAGCTGCAGGCTCTCAGTTACAAAGACCTGATGCATATCGATGGGTTAAACCTTCAGGGTGTCGTAAAGGCCGCCTACGTTAACGGAAACTTCAATGGCGTCAACCGGCCTAAACAGCAGGGCGGCGATCTGCTAATCGTCAACGGCGAAGAGTGGCTGATTGTCCAACCGCTTGAAGAGTGGCCAGACTGGTGCAAGTTCGTGGTTAACCTGCAGAGGCAAACATAATGGCTGCCTCTATCAGCATTTCAGATGACGACATCACAACCGCCTTGCGCGGTTTTTTATTGTCCTTAATAAGCACTGAAGTGGTGCTGGCGCAAGAAAACCGAGTGCCGATGCCAGGCGGTGATTTCTGCACAATGACTCCGTTGGGAGTGAATGGACTGTCGACCAACCGATATTCATACACCGATCCAGGGACGGTCACTGGCGGGACCCAGCAAACAACGCGCACTAACGTGTGGCGCTGCCAACTCGACTTCTACGGTGAAACAGCTCAATCAAACTCGCTTATCGTCGCAACCATGGTCCGCTCTGAATTCGCAGTAGAGCAATTTAAAACCATGGGCTATGACATTAGGCCGCTTTACTCCGGCGAACCTCACCAGACAACGATGATCAACGGAGAACAGCAATATGAATCGCGCTGGACGTTAGATTTCTCAGCTCAGGTTAACGCCGCAATCACCACACCAATGCAATTCATGGACATCATCGACATCGGCCTTGTAGAGGTCGACACAAAATTCCCACCGGAGAATGCATAAATGGCAATTCCTATTACCAAAGACGTTCGTATCAATCCGGGCGTGCTTGCAGCAGGCGGCACGGCGCTTGATTTGAACGGGCTGATTTTGACCGACAGCGCTTATGCACCGGTTGGATCGGTTTTATCATTTTCCTCTGATGAAGACGTGGCCAAATATTTTGGTAGCGCATCACAGGAAGCAGCAATGGCGACCATCTACTTTGCGGGCTATAAGGGCTCAACCAAGCAGCCCGGAAATTTGCTGTATTCACAGTTCAACACGGAAGACATTTCCGCCTTCCTGCGTTCTGCTTCAATGGCCGATGTAACCCTGGCACAACTGAAGTTGCTGACCGGCACAATAATCCTGACCGTAGACGGAACCCCGGTAACATCTACAAGTATTTCTCTTAGTGCAGCAACTAGTTTCGACAATGCCGCAACGCTGATCAAAACAGGCATTGGCTCTAGCGTGAACGTAGTTTGGGATACCAACACCAAGGCTTTCATCATCTCATCTGCTACAGATGGTGATAGCAGCACCATTACCTACGCTACCGGCACTCTTTCCGCTGGGCTCAGACTAACCGCTGCTTCAGGGGCTGTATTATCACAGGGCTCTGATACTGCGGTGGCTTCCGATGTAATGCAGGCAATTCTTGCAGTTAATCAAAGCTTCGCACTCTTCACCACCACATTCACTTGCGATCAGCCACAGCATCTTGCCTTTGCAGCATGGGCAAGCGCTCAGAACTATCGTTTCGGTTATGTCGCCCATGACCTTAGCGCTAATGCGATTGTACAGGACAGCACGGACAACCTGACTTATGCGCTGATAACCACTTACAGTTACGGGCAAACAGTGCCGGTTTACGGCTATCAGGTCCATGCTGCATCAGTGCTGGGCTACGCAGCCTCGCTTGATTTCGACAGAGCTGAAGGCCGCGTGCCATTTAAATTCCGTTCGCTGGATGGATTGCTGGCTCAGGTAAGTGACTCAAGCACCTATGATGTACTAATCGCCAATGGTTACAACTTCTATGGCGCGTACAGCGCGAACAACTACAGCACTAAATACTGGGCTGATGGCACTATAACCGGCGATTTCAAGTGGCTTGATTCATTCTGCTTCCAGATTTGGCTGAACGCCAACCTGATGCAAGACGCGATCGAGATGTTCCAGGCTAACCGTTCATATCCATACAACAACGCCATGAAGGCTGCAGTAGAGGCTTCCTTTGCCGACACCATCGCGCAGGGCGTTGCATTCGGCGGTATTCGCACCGGTATCACTCTATCTGGTTCTCAGAAGTCGCAAATTCAGAACGCTGTTGGCGTGGATATTTCTTCGACTCTCCAGGCTAAGGGTTGGTATCTGTTTATCGCAGATGCGACACCAGAGCAGCGAGCGGCGCGGAAATCACCGAGCATGACCTTCTACTACTGTGACGGCGGCAGCCTGCAGAAACTCACCCTTGCATCAATTGAAGTGCAATAGGAGCTATAGAAAATGGCAAAGACTATTACAAGTGCCGACTCCACATTCGCACTTTCAGTAACAAACCTGTTCCCTACAGCTCAGAACTTGCAGGGATATGCTGCTGACGCCATGTTCGCAATGGGTGACACCGAATTTGCACAGACTGTTCGTGGTGCGGACGGGAAGCTATCAGCTGGTTTCGTGTTTGGGCAATATCTGCAAACGGTAACCATCATGCCAGACAGTGATAGTTACGACATGGTCCAAACATGGATGAAGACATCCCGCACGGCAATTGCTGTTTTTCGGTGCAACGCGACGATCATCATCCCAGGGATGCAGGCTAAATTCACACTATCTAATGGGGTGTTGGTGAGAAGTAAGGCGATGCCAGATGCGCAGCGTGTTCTGCAAGCCATTACATTCCAGATCGACTGGGAAAACGTCACAGCTGAACCATTTAGTTCTTAAGGATTACCATGGCCCGTAAAGAAATCTATTACACCGTCTCTGGCACCAAAGGGCGCGATGAAGGGAAGATGTACCACATCCTTGAAATGTCAGCTTCCCAGGCTGAATGGTGGGCTATCCGTGCAGGATTGGCAATGGCGCGAAACGGAGTAGAGTTGCCTGAAAACTTCTCTGATATGGGCATGGCGGCAATGGCAACAACCGGACTAAGTCTGGTTGCTAAAATTCCAGCAGAGGAAGCAAAGCCATTGTTGGAGGAACTGATGGCTTGCGTGCAGTCAGTGCCTAACCCTGCAGACAAGAAGGTGGAGCGGCCACTTATCGAGACTGACACTGAAGAGGTTATGACTCGACTTAAGCTAAGGGCGGAAGTGTTCAAGCTACATGTGGATTTTTTGCAAAACGTCGCCCGTTAGACCTTCCCACAATAATGCCAGAGGGCGGCGACACGCTAGTTGAAAGCGTGAACATACCCAAGACCATATTCACGGTTATATCCAGTGATCTTGGGCTGGCGAAACTCTATGAGCTGGACACGATTTATGGGCTTGAAGACCTGTGGAAATTTCTAGAGGTGATCACAGTCCATAACTACAACCAATACCTCATTAACAAGCGGAGTGAGCGCTAATGGCGACTATTATTGATGCTTTGGTGGTCACTCTTGGCCTGGATGCATCAGGATTTAAAAAAGGGCAGGAAGAGACCAAAGAGAGCCTCGATAAGACCCGTAAAAACTCAGAGCAGACAGCAAAGGATATGGAGGCCGCAGGTAAAAGAGCGGCCTCTTTCTTTGGTTCAATCCGCACTGAATTGCTGGCGCTGGTTGGCGTAACGCTTTCGGCTAATGGCATTAAAAACTTTATCACGAGTACGGCTAATAGCCTGCAGCAGCTTGGCATTAACTCTAAAGCACTGGATATGTCGGCCAAGTCGCTGGACGGTTGGAGCCGAGCTGCAGAGGCTGCAGGTTCAAGTGCAGAGAAGATGCAGGGAACCTTGGCAGGGTTTCAAGGGATGCTGACAGAGGTTAGAACTGGCGGGGGGAAAGATAACCCGCTAATGATAGCCTTGAGTGCTTTTTCAGGAGCAACCGGTACAAGCTTTGATTATAAGAACGACAATTCAGAATCCATAATGCGCAAGATTGCCCAGAACTGGGGGCGATTGAAAAATGATGACTTAAAGCGTAGATATGCAAGCATGTTTGGGTTCGATAACTCCACTCAGTTAGCGCTTTCTAATGGCAACTTAGTATCGGACGCTGACCGGTTTGCAAAAATATCCAAGGCTAGTGAAGAAGCTACTGATAAGGCATCGAAATTCAACCGTAGACTCGTTGAGATGAAGCAGAATTTTTCTGCCGCCGCACAGGTGTTGTTTGAGGCGTTAATTCCTTACATAGAAAAACTGATTCCTCTCATAGAAAGTTTTGGTGTGTGGATAACCACACATGGACCAGAAATTGAAAGATTTTTCAGAGATACAGCTGACACCATAAACAAGGTAGCTGAGGCGGCAGGAGGCTGGCAGAACGTCATGGAAGGTCTGTTGATATTCATTGGCGGTAAGTGGCTACTTGGCATGATATCCGCAATTGGTGGCGTGAAAGGTGCGCTGATAGCTCTGTCGAGAGTCAGTCTCATTGCTGGGTTGGTTGAGCTGCAAAAGTACGCAGAAGTTCTTGAGAAGAAATATGCGTGGCTTACCGATAACCCTGTTGCAAACACCTTGAATAACCTTCCTGGAATGGAGGGTGCTGATAGTTACGGAAAGATGTTTCATGATTGGGTGAAGGAAAAAATTGGAATAAACCTGCCTAGAGCTGATGGTTATGGGCAGGATGATGAGGTAGAGCAGCGAGCACAGTCTTCAAACGCACCTCGAGGCATTAGAAATAATAACCCTGGCAACCTCAACTATGCCAAACAAAGCGGCGCAACGAAGGAGTCTGGACCAAATGGTAGATTTGCTGTTTTCAACTCCATGACTGAAGGAGTCTCAGCCCTCTATAAACAGATCCAGCTCTACTTCCAGCGCGGCACAGACACCATTTCAGAAATTGTCAATAAATACGCTCCCGCCAGCGACAATAATAATGTGATGGCATACATCAACTCCCTCGTTAAAGCTACCGGGAAAGGCGCTCATGAGTCATTGGCAAGCTCTGACATGTCGACGATATTCAGCTTGTTGAAGGGAATTATTAGCCATGAGAACGGAAAAGGATATGTCAGTGATGATGAGATTATGCGAGGGATACAAGTTGGTTCTAGGGCCACCATGCAGCGCAATTCTGGCAGCTATGGCGGCGTCCCTGCCAATAAAACAGATATCCATATTGCAAAGGCAGAGTTTGTAACATCGGCAAATAATCAGCAGGCCCTTGCTCAAGATGTACAGCGTAGCGTCGGCAGAAATAGTAGGTTGACACCATCTTTATCAGGACAGGGGTGATCATGTCGTTCTCTCTTAATGAAACAACCCTATTAAGTGCCATCAATGGCGGCGGACTTCTTTCTATCCTGAATGGCACTCTTTCTCCAGGGTATGGGATTTATACCTCTGGTGGAGTATTGCGGGCGCTAAACCCATCGTCATTTATTGGCATCGAGTATGGCGCGGATGCTTCTGTTGTATCCGCACCCATAGAGAAAGGGTCATATAGCTCGTACAACAAAGTAAAGCGGCCGCCAGTTATTCGGGTGGTTTTCACCCTTGAGGGATGGTCTGGGTTCAGTGGCGGCCTACCAAACTTGACAAACTTTTCACTTACGAGCAGGTCTGACATGCTCGCTGCGCTAGATGAAATGGTGAGCAGCGCTCAGTTGTATGACATAGAGACCCCTGACACAACGTATGAAAGCTATGACCTAATCAGGTTTAACTATCAAACATCAGAAAAGGCTGTGACGCTACTCACTGTAGAGGCGATATTCCAAGCAATTCTACAAGAGTCCGAAGTAGTCCTAACTAGCGCCACAGGGAATAACCCAGGAGAAGTTCCTATTTTTGATGTGCGTAGCGCAAATGGCAGAACTATTGTAGGAAACTCATCTGCTTCTGGTGTGACGCTGTCGGATGTGAAGGGCGCACTGTCTGGATTGAAAGGATCAATATCTAGCGCTGCAACTAAAGTGGCATCATCAGTCAGTTCAGCTGTTGCCGGGGCTACCAGTGGCGTCACTGGGGCTGTAAATGGTGCTGCCACATCATCCATTAATAAACTATCAGATGCGGTTGCAGAGCTTGTTAAGGGGTTATCATAATGCAGGAGATCACCCTAAAACCTATAAAGGCCCAGCAGGTTAATGCCACCATTGGGGGGCAGTCTTGCCAGATCCGCTTAGTGCAGAGAACCACAGGTTTGTTTATAGACGTAGCTTTGAATGGCCTCTGGATTGTTCAAGGCGTGATCTGTTTGAACTGCAATAAGTTAGTTAGGTACGCGCACCTCGGACTACAGGGGGAGCTGTTCTTTGCTGACACAGTAGGAGATGCAGATCCGGCATTCGACGAACTAGGTACGAGGTTCCGGCTCTTTTATGCTACAAAAGAAGAAATGGAGTCTGCACAATGACGTACAAAAAGCGGAGCCTAAAATTTCAGTTTACGCTAAAAAGCGGGAAATTTGATGAAAATGGGAATGATATTTTAACCATAGATAACATCAAGGCTGAAATTGAAGTTGGTGCTTTTGGTGGAGTTTCTGGCACAACGCTTGAGGCGCGCGTTTACGGACTTAGCGAAGAGAAAATGGCCCTCCTAAGCTACAAGGGGATTCAAATAAATGGCCCCGCACAAAACATGGTAAAGATATGGGCAGATGATAAGCCTATTTTCTTTGGTGCAATCATGAGTTGCTATGCAGACATGAACCAGATGCCAGATGCTCCACTCATGATTAGTGCCAATGCTACCGGTTTCGATCAGTCCGTCAGGTGCAAGGATTTCTTTGTGAAGGGAGTGGTACTGGTTTCGGATGTTATTAAATCAATATCTAAATCAATAGATTATACGGTTGTTGATTCAGGGGTAATGGATACTGTTGAAAATCCATTTTACTCCGGGAATGCCATTGAGCAGATAACCAAATGCGCTCAAGATGCTGGTATTGAAATTGATATAAGGCTTGGGATTATCTATATCTGGCCGCAAAATGGAGATGTTGATGCTGTAGTTCCATATGTCTCACCTGAAAATGGATTGATTGGATACCCTATATTTAACAATTATGGAGTTACCTTCCAGTGCGTCTATAGCAACCTTATAACTAGAGGCCGCAGGGTTAAGCTGAAAACCTCAATCCCAAATGCTAGCGGTTCATATGTAGTTGTTGGTGCGGTTCATTATCTATCATCTTGGACTGAAGGTGGCCCTTGGATGACAATAGTTCATGCCGCCATGGGAGAGTTAGATACGGTGAGACAATAATGAAAAATCTATTTACTGTCCGCCCTCAGGACATGCTCACAGAAGCAAACTCGCAAGACTTCATAATGAGACAGTTTCTCATGAAACATGCATTTATAAGCCTTGGCCTGGTTTTAGGAGTTTCTGAGTCTGGCAGTTCTGTTGATGTTCAGCCGATGCTCCATGGATTTAGTGGTGGCGGCGAAAAGATTGAGAGGGGAACCATATTTGGCGCACCGGTATGGAGACTACAGCGAGGAAATAGTGCTGTTATCATGAAGCCTGTGATCGGTGATATTGGATTAATTGCTATGTGCGATCGCGACATCAGCACCGTGAAAAGCACAAAATCACCAGCACTCCCTAACTCTAACCGGGCGCATAGTTATGCGGATGCAATTTATTTGGGTGGAGTTCTCAATGGCACTCCAACTCAGTACGTTGAATTTGCAGATAAAATCAACATCATTTCCCCTTCAGGTATAAATCTAAATGGCGTTACTATTCATCCAGATGGTCGTCTGGAGCTAGTGACTGGGGTTATCGTGGATACGCATGTTCATGGTGGTGTAGAATCAGGTGGAGACACAACATCTACTCCGGAGTAGAAATGAACAACGCGCGTGTATTTATTGCTTCGTTAATTATTAGCTCTATACCGATCCTTGCTCACTCCCAAGAAAGCAAGGTAAATCACCTGCCGCCGCAAGATAAGGTGTATTCAGCATGCTACAACCAGGGTGCATTTTTGATGTATGCGGCTAGTGCCGGAACTTTGTATATAGACCCATCCATACCACCTGAAGAGGTTCTGGCTAAGACAGGGAGATACACAACAGACACCTCGGCATATGACAGGATGGTGGAGAATGCGTCTAAATTTGGTGTTGCACTTCTATTAAGCAAGAAAGAAATAACTGGGTATGTTAGGTACTTCTATGAAAACCAAGATGACGCAAGGTTCTATTCATCCCCAGTAACTCCGGACGCGATGTTAAATGACTGCACCATAAATCCGAAAAAGTTCATCCCATCATACTCAAGATTGGAAAGTGCAGGAAAATTGAATTGAGACAATCCACCCTTTGGTTGGTTTAAAATGCGAAAACTGGCTTTGTGTGGCAACTACATCCTACTAGCTGACCAGGGTGGATTCTTCCGAACCAGCCAGTTTTCATGCCCTTTTTAATGTGGAACACCTTACCAGTGTAATTTGCGTGGTTTGGATGTTTGCACAGGAAGCTTTCGTATAACCACGTTCCAGTAATGATGCCTATACTTGATTGCCTATCTCTTTCAATAACTGGCCTAACAAGACTCCACAGTATACTTGCCAGAATTCCTGAAGATTTCTGGTTAAGTCCAGTGGCATCGATAATGAAACTTTTTAATGCATGCAGGTTAGGCCCGTGCTTGACAACTTCACGGTAAATCCCCCTTTTCCCCTTAGCCTCTAAGATGGTTTTATTGATGATTGAGAAGTCTTCCGCACAGGTGTTTTTGGGGAACATATTTTCTATGATTAATCTTTCTTCCGTGCTTATGGATGCCATAAAGAAAATCCGCTTGTTTGGGCACGAAATGATGCAACAGATTAGGTGCACTGTGAACCCTGATGTTTGATCAGTCCCGCTGCATTTTATACCTCACAACCAACCCGCTTCGGCGGGTTTTTTTATGCCCGGAGAAAACATGATCACGAAGTCGATGCTTCTGAACACTGACACCTGGGATTTGCAGCTTGACGACTTTGGCAACATTGCGCAGACAGAAAACCCCTACGCGGTGGCGCAAGACGTAGCCACAACCTGCAGCACCTTTTCAGGTGAATGCTGGTATGACACTACACTCGGACTACCGTACTACGAGAAGATTCTTGGCCACTGGCCTGGCACTCAGTACGTGAACACCAAGCTGCAAACCGAAGCCAAAAAGCTCCCATACGTCCAATCAGCAACCTGCTCAATTGTTATTGGCCAGTCAGACCGCAAGGCTTCTGGCGTCATGGTCATCACCGATACGAATAACGTAGAAAGCACCATTCAACTCTGAGGCACTCATGGCTGATTCAGTAGTAGTAACAACCGCCGTACCTGCGGTGACGATCACCGAAACCGGCTTAGCCATTCCCGATGAGCTGGACATACTTAATGGCCGCTTGAGCGATCTGGATACAGCAATGGGCGGCGGCATGAGCACCAGTCTGACCACGCCTCAAGGGCAGATTGCGATGAGTGACACGGCCATCATTGCAGCAAAGAATGATGAGCTGGCAAAGATAACAAACCTAATTAACCCAGATTACACCTACGGTCGCTACCAAGATGGTATCGCGCGGATCTATTTTATCGACCGTATTGCTGCAACTGGAACACTTGTCACCGGTACCTGTGAGGGACAGGTGGGGGCAATTATACCGGCCAACAGCATCGCACAAGATTCTAACGGGTACCTCTACTACTCACTAGCGCCTGCAACGATACCGGCATCAGGGTCGATAGATATTGTCTTCCAGAATCAAACTGAAGGTCCCGTTGCATGCCCAATCGGTGCATTAAACACCATCTACAGAGCCGTGATTGGGTGGTCTAGCATTACCAACCTGGCGGCCGGGGTGTTAGGAAATGACGTGGAGGGGCGGGCTAATTTTGAATATCGCCGCAAACAGTCGGTGGCAAAGAACGCAAGGAATACCTTGGCTTCAGTATATGCCGCTGTTCTGGCTGTGGATGGCGTGTCAGATGCTTACGTTACCGACAATAAGACCGGATCTGCAGTGAATAAGGGCGTAACAAACTACAGTGTATTAGCCCATTCAATTTACGTAGCGGTGTACGGCGGTTCGGCTAGCGGAGTAGGGACTGCAATATTCAACTCCGCCCCTCCTGGCGTCAACATGAATGGAACAACCACCTTTGTTGTTCAGGACGACGAAAACTATGTTTATCCATACCCCGAATACACAATTAAGTGGGTTACACCAACAGCCGTAAGCGTACATTTCAAAGTTGAAATAGAAAGTAACGATTCGCTACCGTCAAATATCTCTGCGTTAGTACAGCAAGCAATAATCAACTCATTCAACGGTGATGATGGTGGTACTAGGGCCAGGATAGGGTCAAAGATATTTGCCGGTAGGTACTATTCTGGCGTTCAGTCTATCGACCAATCAAACATAAACATACTAGGCATCACTATATCCAAGGATGGAACTACATACACTTCTTCCGTCGAATTCGGAATTGACCAAATACCCACAATTGACGCAACAAATATAGATGTTGAGTTGGTGGCATGATGGATAGTCCAGCAGATACAATCCTTGCTCAATACGCAGGAAGTCCGAAGCTTAGAAGCATAATCGAAACATTCAACACGACGATGGATACAGGTAAGTTTTTAGATGATTTCTACGATGTTATATGGAATATAGAAACCGCCGATACATATGGGTTGGATGTCTGGGGAAAAATCGTTGTTGTCAGTAGATTACTAACAGTAACCCCTAGTGAAAAGTTTTTTGGCTATGATGAAGCAACTAACATCACCCCAGTAATCGATGACCCTCAACCCTTCGACCAGGCTCCGTTTTATACCGGGGAGCAACAAACATCCACCGTTTCCCTGACAAATGATGCATACAGAAAGTTAATAATGCTCAAGGCAATGGCAAATATTACTGATTGCACCATTCCAAGCATGAATAGGATGCTGATGTATATGTTTGGAAGTAGCGGAAAGGCATATGTCCGAAATGACGGAGATATGGTGATGACTTATGTTTTTGAGTTTCAACTTTCAACGGTAGAATTGGCAATTGTCCAAAGCTCTGGAGCATTGCCATTCCCGGCCGGTGTCACCGTAAACATTGAACAGCAGGTATAAAATGAATTCCTCAGACATCCCTTCTCGCACGACAAAGGCATTCTCTGTTAATGGTAATAAAAATAGCATTCCTGTAGATTCCACAGGAACTACGCTAGCCGATGGTGACGCTACTTTTGATAGTGGATTCCCTCCATTAACTATGACCCCGATTAGTGCAGGTGGTAAGCCACCTAAAGGAAAGGATATGAATGGCATTCTTTATGCCATTACTCAAAAGCAGCAGTGGCAGGATGCGGGGATGAGTTATCCATATAACTCCGCATTCTCTACATCTATTACTGGATATCCAAAGGGTGCAATAATCCCTAATAGTACATACAGCGGTGTGTGGATAAACCTCACGGAAGCTAATATTAATAATCCAGAGGTGTCTACAGCAACTGCAACGGGTTGGGTACCTTTGGCTGGGTATGGTGATACATCCATTACCATGAATTCAGCGAATACCACCCTGACGACGCTGCAGGCGTCGAAAGACCGAATTGTTATCAGTGGGACTCTGACCTCGAACTTATATCTGTATTTCCCTCCGTGGCTGAAAGACTGGATTATTGATAACAAGACTGCTGGCGCATTTAGCGTTGTCTGTACAACAACAGCAGTCGGCGCGGTCGGCGTACCCTCTTACCCAAAATCAGTGATCCAGATTCACTGCGATGGCACGAATATGAGCAGCTATTCGCCCTCCAGCGGAATGGCAACCTATACGTCTTCAGGATCGTTTTTGGTACCTCAAAATGTCACATCAGTGAAAGTGACATGCACTGCAGGTGGAGGCGGGGGGGTCGGCTGCCAGGCAGCAACAACATCAGATACATTTTCAGGATCAGGTGGAGGCGCGGGGGGAACGGCAATTGGCGTGTATACAGTTATTCCTGGCTCAGTAATACCCATTACGATTGGCGCAGGAGGGGCTGGAGTTAATGGGCCAACAGTGGGAATGAACGGGGGGGCATCATCATTTGGGGCTTTCTGTCAGGCTACTGGAGGCTCTGGCGGTGGGTTTGCCAGTTCAGTTAACACGGCTGGCGGCGGTGGAGGGGCCGCAACCGGAGGGAATATTAACATATTCGGTGGTGATGGCAGTGACGGACAAAACGCAACTGCAAGGCTGACCGGCAACGGTGGCTCATCTTATTTTGGCGGAGGAGGTCGCGCAGGCTCGGGTGGTGGTATATCTGCCCGTTCTTATGGAGCTGGAGGAGGAGGTGCATATGATTCAGCCTTCACCAACACCATATATGCAGGAGGCAGCGGCAAGGCAGGTGTTGTAATCATAGAGTGGTGAAAAAAACAATAATCAACAAGGCGCAAAAGCGCCTTTTTTATTTTGGATAAATCAAAATATGTCAGCATCAGAAACCGCAAGCGCCAAAAAATATGCCTCCATGGCTGAGGTTGCTGCCGCAGAAGCCAAGGGTTTCGCGGAGTATACAAAGCAAGCCGAGGATTTTTCAGAACAGGCAAAATCGAGTGCTGAAGAAGCTGCACAATCAGCCTTGTCTGCCAACGAGAATAAGAATGCTTCAGTAGAGTCAGCAGCAAATGCTGCCAGCTCTGAATTAGCGGCTGGATTATCAGCCAGTAGTGCAGCAGAATCAGCGCATAACGCCAGCATTGCCTCTAATGTGTATCCATCTGTTGATGCAGCTCAGGCAGCCATAACAGCCGGTACAATTCCGCTGGATGCACTGTTCAATGTCACAGGATCTACAAACATTGATTTTGTAGACCAGTATAAAAACGAAGCTGGAGTTGCCACTTACACTGGTAAAAGCTACCCGTCAACAGAAGCAATAAATGATGCAGTTAATCAAGTAACCGGATTGGTTAAAAGCAATACTGCAAAAGTTGATTTTGCGGTTGTTAATGAAAAAGGACAGCCATCTGTAGATATTACTGATGGCGAGTTAACCACCTCGGCATTTAGAGTCATGCGGCTCGATGACGGTGTCCTAAGCGTTTCTGATAAATTTGGTAGAAGCGTTGAGGTTGCAAGAAAGAGCGATGTGCCAGTATTGCAAAATGGTAATATTTCTACGCAAGCAGTAGCAATAGAATCTCAAACCGTACCAGGAGACGATGGTGTTTTTTATGCAGACAAGTATGGTCGCTGCAAGGAGATATCAACACCATCAGACCCAGGTCAGGAAAATTGGATTTCTACGACATCACAAGAAATGGAAGTTGTTGGTGCTCAAAGCAGATCTTTCGTTAACTCTAGATCGGTAAACGTAATTTCCTTTTTGGCTGAGTTGATTCACGTAATTCTTTATGGGCAATCGCTTCAAAATGGCACTGAGGGATGGCCAGCAATCAGTATTACGCAACCATTCGATAACAAAATGTTTGGTGATTCTGTGATGCCAGCCTCACCGACCGCCGCAACATTTACCCCGCGTGGCGGCTCAACTTTAAATCCTCTCATTGCAACGTGTTGCGATGCTTCAGGGGCAACGCTAACAGCATCGCAAGTATCATCATTAGCTCCGGGTACTATCGCTTATGGTGAAACTCCTGGGGAGTCTGCTTTAAATTCATTGCGCCGGAGGTATCTTGATTACGTTATAAAAAGCTCTGATCCAAGTAAGATTTTCATTGCTAGTGCGGCAGGCGTTGGTGGTAGGAACGTTGCTCAGCTTAGCAAAGGTGCATCACCTAATATATATCAACGATATATTGATGCTGAGTCAGGCGTTAGCTCTATAGCATCTTCGGCAGGGAATTCTTACCAGGTGGGGGCATTTATTTACATTCAGGGAGAAAACGATTACCCATTCAATACTAAGAGTGTTTTTAAGGCTAGTACCGAGTCACTATTTGAAGATATGCAGTCAGATAGAATTACTATTCCAGGAGATGACCGCCTGTCTGGTATTTTCATGGTTCAAACTGGAGCTTCTTTTACTGTCGATACGCATGACATGGCAATAGGCATGGCACAAATTGAAATGGCTAATGAATTGGACCATGTATTCCTAGTTGGAGGTTATTACCCATATACCGACAAGAATGGACATTTAGACTCAAATGGTTATAGGTGGTTAGGTGAGAAAATTGCTGAAATAATGTTTAGAGTAATATTCCTTAGACAGGATTTCAAACCACTCCAGGCGTTAACTTCCGTGTATAGAGGTACTGATGTACTTATAGCCATGCATGTTCCCGAACCTCCCCTGAGGATAGCTGATCCATACGTTATAAATACTGCAACAAATTATTCTGATTATGGATTTACTGCAATTGACAGAATTTCAGGGACAGATACCGTAATTAGCATAAATTCAGTTAGGTTAGTTGGCCTTTCTACTGTGCACATTGAATTGTCAAGGGAGCCTGTTGGTGACTTGATTATCAGATACGCTGATAAAACATATCACAATGGTAATGGGATGGTATGTGACTCCAGCAATGGGTTAAGCCTTAATGATTATGAATATCTTCCAGGGTCTGGGATGTATGCTAGCGCAAATATTCCAGATCTAGTTGGCAAAAAATATGACCTAAGAAATTGGTCAGTTGCATATCAAATTAACTCAACAGAGGCTTAAAATGGCTTTATTGCTAGTAGATCAAAACGCCACTATCGTAGATAGTGACTTTATTATCTCGCCTGTGATGAATGGCCTGATGGGTCACAATATCCTTGGAGGAACACTAGCTCAATCAAAAAAAAATGGATTGAGAGGTGCGGGCGATCTATCTGTCGTCGGAAGTCCGACAATTAGCAGTAATTATGTGTCATTTACCGGCACTACCGCGTATATGCAGTCTGCTTTAATGCAGCAACCACAGCATACTCTTATCTGTGTGGCTAGGTCGTCATCTACTTTTGCAGATGCCGCACACCAGCCTATGTTCATTTCGACATTTAGCGGGCAGAACGTGGATTACCCGGTGTATTCCACACAAGGGCTATCGATGTATGTTGCTAACTCAGGATTCCCAGCGCCAAAAGGCAAGCTTACTGCAATTTCAGGTGCTTACCCAACAGCAACACCAGCCAATGCTACTGCAAAGACGCAGCAGATAGATCAGGTTGATTTTTCATCATTTAGATTGTTTATTTTAGATCAATCAACGACCGGGATAACTATCAACGACATCACTGGCGCGACTGCTAATATAGAGGCCCCGTATACAGCTGGCACTGCTTCAGCCAGATCAACTAGACCGTTTGCCATTGGTGGTCCAGCAAATCCTGTATCGTATACTGGCGTGTGCGACATTGCATATTGGGCGATTTACAACAGAACCTTAACATCGACAGAAAAGTCATCGATTATTACCTGGTTAAGAGCGTACTACTCAAGTGTTGGAATTAACATTTAACAGAATACATCATTACAGATGAACTAGGTTAGTTAACTATGGGATTTGGATGTGGGCATTATGTCACTCCGGGGATGGTCATGAAGTAATGGTAGATAGGGTGGGACAAACTTGGGGTAAGGTTGTTTTAGGGTGATAGGCATGTAAGTGGTAAAAAGAGTAATACGTCCACCCTCATGTCCACTAAATGGATTTTATGGGGCAAGTCAATATTCATAGTATTGATATATAACAATAATTACAATAATGCGCTCTTCCTGTGTCGGGATAAAACGGTAATCAGGCAGAGCGAAAGCTCTGCCTTTTTTATTGGGTTGTTAACCTTTGGGGGCTTGCCCCATCACTTCGATGGCGGAACGCAATGTAGCAAAGCGTTGCTGATTGGTTTCATGTTCAATCTCGTTAACCAAATGGGCCAGAATATTATTGCCGGAAACTTTTTTGTTGAGATTGATCAGTTGAATGACCGCGCCGCCGACCACCAGGCTGACGTCGCGTAACAGGGCTTCGTAGTGTTCGTTTGAGAAGGTAGAAACGGGCATCGCGCCATCTCCATATCGTTCGGGTGAGGCAATTTAGCAAAATAGTGGCATAAAGCATCGTCGGCATACCGGCTTTCCGGTGAATTCAGAAATTCCTCAGAGGAAAGTAGTATAAAAGTCTTTTGGCGATTTACATCGGCGCATATTCGTTGGCGGGTAGCCAAAAGCCATCGATAAAATCTTCAAACGGGAAGCAGCCGGCGTGGCGCAGGTTTTGTTCTTTCATACTGATCAGGCACTGGCGTTCGTCACGCAGCACGTCAACCACGATATCGGCGCAGCCGCCGTCCAGATAACAGACAAACATCACCAAGGCGTACATCGCTTCTTATATCCTTCCTCCTAATCCTTCCATGCTCTTATTGTAGGTAATTTCAGCGATTGTTTCATGTCAGGTGCTGCACAAAAGGACAGATTGGCAATGAAAGTTGGCACTTTCGGATTACTCTAACCGCTTAATACTGTTGGACCAATTGAATATCCCTCTTGCGGTGCTAAGCTTAATAAGTCTTAAGTCAATGCAACATGCTAACCATCGAAAGGAGTGAATATGGGTTTGTTTAACTTCGTCAAAGAAGCGGGCGAGAAACTGTGGGACACAGTGACCGGCAATGCGACAGCCGAAGATCAAAGCGCCAAACTGAAGGACCATCTCAATAAAACCGGCTTGCCGGGTATCGATAAGGTTGATGTGCAGGTGGTTGACGGTAAAGCCGTAGTAACCGGGGATGCGGTCAGTCAGGAGCTGAAAGAGAAGATCCTGGTGGCCATCGGTAACGTGGCAGGTATCAGCGGCGTGGAAGACAAAGTAGCGGTTGAACAAGCCGCCGCGGAAAGCCGTTTCTATACCGTGAAGAAGGGCGACACCCTGAGTGCGGTCTCGAAAGAAGTGTATGGCAACGCAAATCTGTATAACAAGATTTTCGAAGCGAACAAGCCAATGCTGTCCAGCCCGGACAAAATCTATCCGGGGCAGGTGCTGCGTATTCCGCAGTAACACCCACAGCAGCACGACACTGCCTGGCCCGATCTGTTATCGGGCTTTTTTTATGTTTACTTGCATAAGTTAGCCTAATTATTTTATTGTCTTAATAAGACTTTTGAATGCATCGTAATCTTGGTCATCTCAGTTCTGGGGGAGTGTTGACCCTGGTGAGGAAAGTTGATAGCGTCTTGCCACTCTTGAGGTCTGAGTGGCATTGGGCGCGGAATCTGACAAACCCGCAATGGCGGGCTTTTATCAATCACCCTTCACAAAAACGTTAACGCGTGATGAGTTAAGATAGATTCTGTGAAACAACAACGTAATACCTCACAAGATAAAAACTACCGTGAAACTTTGGGAGACGTGCAATTCGCTGTCATTGTGCTGGCGATAGCGTCCTGTTCCCTGATCATTTTTACGCTTTCAGTCACGCTATGGCTGACGTGATGTCGTTCAATACAGGAGATAAAATGGAGCACAATCTCCACGATGAAACCAAGCTGTTGGCCGTTATCGGTTTACTGGTTTCCGTGTTGTTAGTGGTATCGATTCTTTTTGGTGTGACTTACTTTTCCGATCTCAAGCATGCGCGCGATGAGGTCGACATCAAAGGCTGCTATATAAAGGCGTCGTAGCCTTCTGCCTCCCGGGTTGCGTTCTGGTCGCTTGCTCATGATAAGCTGGCGTCCAGCTACTCACTCAACCCGTGTGTCGTTCTGGAGGCGTTAATCATGAGCAATTCCCGCCCAACCTATTCATCCTCTTCCCGTGATTGTCCTGTGGTTGACGGCATCCGTCAGATCCAACGTATTGCCGTACGTAACGCCGAAGTTGGTGGTATCCCGATAAGCCGTGCCTTGCCCACCCGTGAACGGCGTACGCTGGGCGCATGGTGCTTTCTCGACCATGCAGGCCCGTCGGTATTCAGCGGTTCCTCGCAGGGGATGGACGTTGGCCCACATCCGCATATCGGTCTGCAAACCTTTACCTGGATGATTGAAGGGGAAGTTCTGCACCGGGATAGCCTGGGCAGCGAACAGGTGATACGGCCCGGACAGGTCAATCTGATGACCGCAGGACGCGGTATAGCGCATACCGAACAGTCCACCGGTGAGCAACGGCGTCTGCATGCTGCACAATTGTGGATTGCCTTGCCCGCAGAACATGCCGATACGGCGCCGCGCTTCGATCATTATCCCGACTTGCCGTGCTGGCTGCACGACGAAGTGAAGCATACTTTGCTGGTAGGGGAGTTCGAACAATATCGTTCACCGGTGTCGACTTTTTCACCGTTAATCGCCATGGATTTGGAATGGCAGGCTGATGGTTATTTGCAATTACCTCTGCGAAAAGAATTTGAAATAGGTTTATTGCCCCTTATTGGTGCATTTGAGGTTAATGATGAAAAATTTTCACCTGATGAATTCGCCTATTTAGGTATAAATCTTAACCGTATCGAGTTACATGCCAAGAAAGGAAGTCGTGCATTATTAATCGGTGGCTTGCCATTAACCGAAGAGATTCTCATTTGGTGGAATTTTGTCGGCCACAGCAAACAAGAGATTAGCCGTGCGCAGCGTGATTGGGAGCAGGGGAATTCACGTTTTCCCGATGTCGTCGGCTATTGCGGTCCGCGCATGACCGCGCCACGCCTGCCCTGGAGCGATGATTGATACCTTCGTGCTATAACAACGGGATATTTTTATTCATTTCGCTCTATTAACGTTAAATTAATGTGATCGAAATTCCATGTTTTCGCATCGATATAGTTTATCTGGTAAATAGTGATCTTGCGCAAATAAATGGTCGGAGCAGTGGATTAAGATAACTTTCAAGAAGTGATGTTATCTACCGCTAGTCAGAAGCCTGTGAGGTTAATATGAGCCAAGTACTCTATCGTGCAAGATTATCCCATGTTGTTATTGCAACGGCGGCGTTCTGGATCTCTATCGCAGCCATGCTGGTTGTTGTTCTGAGCTAACTCTGAATGATTATGCAATAAACCCGCTACGGCGGGTTTTTTTATGTCGATATATTCGCAATATTCTCAGTGAGGTTATACTTATAAAACCCAACATCTGATTAACCTTGCTAATAACAATGATAATTCTTTCTAATATAGTGGTGTTGCTTATTGCAGCGATCCATTTGTATATCCTGATCCTGGAAATGTTCCTATGGCAGAAGCCTACCGGCAGGCGAGTGTTCGCCACCACCGCGGAGTTTGCTGCCGCCACGCGGGTGCTGGCGGCCAATCAAGGGTTATACAACGGTTTTCTGGCGGCGGGATTAGCCTGGGGCGTCTGGCGTGAGGAGCCGGCGGTGCAACTGTTCTTTCTTGGGTGTGTGCTGGTGGCGGGCGTGTTTGGTGGGCTGACCGTGAGCCGCAAGATTCTCCGTGTACAGGCGCTGCCCGCGCTGGTCGCTATTTTAGTGGTGCTGTGGGCACATTAGCCCGCCGTTAGCGGCGGCGGGAAAGAGAGTCAGGCGGTTTTTTGATGAATGACGTGCAGCGGCGGGGCGATATGCAGGTCGACGCTTAAATCCTGACGGAAATCATAAGGCGTGATGTTGAAGCGCTTTCTGAACATATAAGTGAAATGCGACTGCGAGCCAAAACCGAAATCCAGAGCGATGTCGAAGATGGAGGCGTCACTGGTGCGCAACTGGTAAACCGCCCCGGCCAACCTGCGTTCGCGAATATACTTACCCAGCGAAATCCCGGTCGCTTCTTTGAACAGCTTCTGCATGTGCCACAGGGAGTAGCCGGAATATTCGGCCAGCTCTTCAAGATGGATCACTCTTCCAAGGTGAGTTTCGACCCATTTACTGAGGGCGCAGACTAATGAGAGGTGGTGTTCTTGTATCATCAGTGCGTCTGTGTGAGATCTACATAGCGCTGAAGTATACACAACTTGCCGCCCTGGACAAAAAGACCGCCGTCACCCAGGCGAAATTATTCGGAAAAACCATCGTCAGGCAGCTTGTCAGGCGGAAGGAAAACCGGCTAATCTGAGGTTGCCCGCTACCGCTGATATCGCAGTGGTTCTGGTCGCAAAAAATAACCGCCAAAGCAGAGTCAGCCGTGACAATTCAGCGTTGAAGGGGTGATCGCATGTTAATGACAGTGATTATTACTCTGGTTGTGATTGTGGGCGTTGCCGCTTTTATGGTGACGCCGGTGATGAGAATGAATAATGCGGAAGGTGTGGGAGGTGAAGAGCCGTGATTTCAGGGAACAACATGACCCCAAGTCGGGGTTGACCGAAAACCGAAAAAGCCTGGGCGCAGCAGTGACCCGGGCTTTTTATTGCTGAGTTGCGTGGATTAGACGTTTTTTCGCTCTACGGTTTCTTCGCCCCAGTACAGCTGGTCGGCACTGGTTTTGGCGAAAGCCATTTGCAACGCTTCGTCGCTGCCTTCCTCCCAGATTTTTTGTGCCAGAACCTCATCGTTTTTTGCCAGCTCAAAAATTGCCTCCGCGATCTCGACCGAGGTTTCACGTACGGTTGCCCAGGATTTCACATTGTGGTTTGCCATAACTTTCTCCTGTTGGGGTGTGGCTGAAGGATGCGCCTGTAAGCGCGTCGCTTAAACCTTAAGTATAGGCCAATACGGCCAGGCATTTTGGCACCCGATGCGCAATAACGTTGAAATTCAGCGGCAAACGGCCTGGGGGCGGCAAAGCGCCAGGTGACATGCTATTCTGTGCGGCGACTGAATCAAGAAGGAAAGTAATTATGTCAGACATGCTGAGCAACGATCAGGAATTGGCCTCCGACCTGGTTGCCTGCCAACTGGTGATCAAACAGATTCTGGATGTTATCGACGTTATCGCGCCGACCGAGGTGCGTGACAAGATGGCAAGCCAGCTGAAAAGCATCGATTTCTCCACTCATCCTGCCGGTGCCGATCCCGTGACCCGCAGGGCGATCGAAAAAGCGATTGCGCTGATTGAGATGAAGTTTACCCGCAACTGATGGGGGAAACCGCCGCCTGGCGACGGTTTCGGGCGGTGGTGATCAATCCACCACCGTTTCGACTTTTTTGAACAGCGGACAGTCGGCCACGCCAATGACGCCGTTGTCCCCGTGCAGATACTGAGCAATCACCACATTGCGTGCGGTCATATATTTACACTGCAACCCCAGGCCAGCCACGTTCTTGTTGCTGCCGACCAATACGCCGTATCCCGAAAACAAAAATACGCCATACACCACTGCCAGTAGCAGTAACCCCTTAATCAGCTTACTCATTATAACTCCCGTTTATTTATCGTCGTTGCGATATAGCCACGCGCCGACGCAGGCTGCAACGGTAACAATCTGAAAAGTCATCGTCAAAACGGTTTCTAAACGACAGGTTAAACTTCGTTTAAGTTAGCTGTGGTAGCATGACGAACAGATTATCAAGATAACAATGAGGCTGCTAAATTTGTTGCGAAAAAAAGTCCTCGTGATAGTGGCGTTCCTTGCGGCCTGTCTGTTTTTTTACCTGCTGGCGCTGGATAGCTACTGCGATGAGGGAGGCTCCTTTGCGTTGGGGGTGTGTTCCGTTACTCGTTTCATTCCCTGGTGAGATGCGCAGCGGTGCATAACAATTTACTATCAAGATGTTCGTGCCCGCACCCGGAGTGTTAAGATGTGCGCCTGTTTTTAGCAGTAGATAGGGTTGTCCATGTACGATTTAGGTTTTGGTTCGAATAGCCTGCTTTCGCTGGCCCTCGCGGCGCTGGCGCTGTTGGTGGGATTATGGGTCTGGTTCCTGGTGAATCGTGCCAGTGTGCGTGCCAATGAACAGGTCCGTCTGCTGCAGGAAATTGCCGAGCAGCAGCGTCAGCAGACTGCATTATTGAAAAGCCTGGCGCAAAGCGCGCGTGGCGATAGCGTAATCGACGATGACGATCTCAGCCCGGCGCTGGATTTCAAAGGTTTTATCCCCGAGCGTTAATCAAACTTTCTGCCGGGTGGCGTGCCCAAGTTTGCGCCACCCGCATCGCTTAGAAAAACTCCATTCCCTGATAGGGCGCTGCGCGGCACGCCGCCAACCGACTGGCCAGGTCGCCGCCGTGAATTTCCAATTGGTGTCCGTCCGGGTCAAGAAAGTACAGCGATTCCCCCTCGCTACGGTTAGTTTTCCACTCATCAACCCCAGCCTGGCGCAGCCGCGAAGCAACCTTGGCGAAATCTGCCGGTGCCACGCTGAACGCGTAATGGGTGTAATCCTTCGCTGAATTTACGGCTCGCGCGTCGTCCCATGACAAACACAGCCACAGCTCCCCCAGAGACAGGTAGGCGCCAGTTTGCCAGCGAGCATGTGGGACAAAACCCAACAGGTTGCTATAAAAATCGAAGCTGCGGTTGACGTCGCGGACTGCAAGCGTCAGATGGTTGAGGCCAGTTAACATGCCGGTATTCCTGCGCAACAAAACAGGGAAAAAGTGTAATCAGCGCCCAGGAAAAGATAAAGCCGAAAAAACATTAGTGGAGATAATGTGGAAAGCCCTCGCGTTGTCATAAATCTGTCGTATTGGCATCGTAATGTAGCGCCAACTCTACGAAAGATGGATAAAGCCGATGATTAAATGGTATGAAGAAAGCGACGCCGAGGTGAACCGCAGCATTGCGCTGATCACCGGAGAAAATCCGGACAAATGGTATCCCTACGGCGGTGTGAAAGGTAAAGACTATTGCAAGAATCCCTCCGATGCCTGGCCGATTATCTGTGCCAATAAAATCAGCCTGAATGCCGACAGCCAGGGCGACAACCCGCAGTGGCAGGCGCGTATGATCACTCAACGCGGCGAATGGCAGGCGGACAGCAGCAGCCCGCTGCGTGCGGCAATGATCTGCTTCCTGCTGAGTCAGCAAACCAACGAAATGGTCCGTTGAAACACCAGAATTACTGATGATTTTTCCCTTTTTATGACAACAGAACTGTCTCTGGCGGAGCCTGTTTATGAAGCGCATTATTAAAGGTGATAAAAACTTGTCTCATCTGGTGATTGCCCATGCGGCAATCGATCGTCATGCCGAAAGCTTTGGTCAGCGCCGACAGGGCTGGCCGTCAACCTACCTGATAAAATATCAAAACGATCGCGTGGCGGTAGAGGTGGTAACACGCCGCCAGTCCTACGTCGCCACGCTGATGATTGGTGCCCGCAACCTGACCAAACTTTGCGGTCTGTCCAGCTAAAAACCTGCCCTTACTGCCGTTAATTCCAGCATAAAATAGCGCCTTGGCCGACGTCGCCGGGGTGCTACTCCTTGATGCTCACGGGGTTAAGTGTTAAAAAGCCGCCCGCAGATACATTTATTGAATGGCGAAATCTTGTGCAATAGCGCCAGGTTCCCACGCCATATGAGGATAAGATGGGCGGTCAGCAGCAGGATACCCCGCTAAAACGCGGTTTAAAAAACAGACACATACAACTTATCGCCCTGGGCGGCGCTATTGGCACCGGCCTGTTTCTCGGCATTGCGCAGACCATTAAAATGGCCGGCCCATCGGTATTGCTGGGCTATGCCATAGGCGGATTTATTGCCTTCCTGATCATGCGCCAACTGGGGGAGATGGTGGTCGAGGAGCCGGTTGCCGGGTCGTTCAGCCACTTCGCATATAAATATTGGGGCGATTTCGCCGGTTTTCTTTCCGGCTGGAACTACTGGGCGATGTTCATTTTGGTCGGCATGGCCGAACTGACCGCCGTCGGTATTTATATTCAGTACTGGTGGCCGGACATCCCAACCTGGGTTTCCGCTGCGGTATTTTTTGTCCTGATTAATTTGATCAACCTGGTTAATGTCCGACTGTATGGCGAGACCGAGTTTTGGTTTGCCATCATCAAGGTGGTGGCGATCGTCGGTATGATCCTGTTTGGTGCCTGGCTGTTGGCCAGCGGCAACGGCGGTCCGCAAGCCAGCCTCAACAACCTGTGGGAGCAGGGGGGCTTTATGCCGCACGGCATCAGCGGGCTGGTGATGGCGATGGCGGTGATCATGTTCTCGTTCGGCGGCCTGGAGATGGTCGGTATTACCGCGGCCGAAGCCGCCGATCCGCGCCGCAGCATCCCCAAGGCCACCAATCAGGTGGTGTACCGCATCCTGATTTTTTATATCGGTTCGCTAACGGTCCTGCTGTCGCTTTATCCGTGGGACAAAGTGGTGGAAGGCGGTAGCCCGTTTGTGATGATTTTCCATGCGTTGGACAGCAGCCTGGTGGCGACCCTGCTTAACGTGGTGGTCCTGACGGCGGCGCTGTCGGTGTACAACAGCGGCGTCTATGCCAACAGCCGCATGCTGTTCGGCCTGGCTACGCAGGGCAATGCGCCCAAGGCGTTGACGCGGGTGAACAAGCGCGGCGTGCCGGTGCTGTCGATTGCGCTGTCGGCGCTGGTGACCTCTGTCGGTGTACTGATCAACTATGTGATGCCCGGCAAGGCGTTTGAATTGCTGATGGCGCTGGTGGTGTCCACGCTGGTGATCAACTGGGTGATGATTTGCCTGGCGCATTTACGCTTCCGCGCGGCGAAAAACCGTCAGGGCGTGATCCCGAGCTTCAAGGCGTTGTGGTACCCGTTTGGCAACTATTTGTGCCTGGTGTTCCTCAGTCTAATCCTGGTCATCATGTATTTCAGCGAGGGGATCCGTATCTCGGTGTTGCTGATGCCGGTGTGGATCTTGCTGTTATGGGTAGGGTTCAGGCTGACGCGCCGCAAGGGCGCTAACGTTCGGCGTTAAGGTTTAACGGAGGCGCGTTTTGCGCCTCCCATTTTCATTTAGCCGCGTGGCATAAAGGCATTGCCCGGTGCGGAGCGGCCCAACCCCAACAGCTTCCTGCACAGCAGGAATACCGTGGTGATGACATCGATAGCGACCACGCTAAGCATCAATACGGCCAGCATGAAAAAACTCACCATCGCGCCAAACAACAGCACCAGGGGTGCCGGCACGCGTACGCGGCGCAGTTTCATCGCGACATACATTTTCCAATACTGCATCTGTGCCAGCATCGCGCTACGGATACGGCCCATGCGAACACGTGATTTGCGTGATGTAGAACGGCTCATAACTTCTCCTTTTCTGAATGTCCTATAAGTAAAACACAAGGATCTTAAGAGATGCTTAACAGGCTCTAGGCGGCCCTGGCATTCTCACAGGGATTGTGACACCACAATGGGCGAAAAGGTCCCCCCTGAGGTGAGCACAGTTCACAAAGCGCACCAATCGTCTATTTTGTTATGTTATCGAAACTGCCCGTGCAGGGTGTCCGCAGTGGTCGGGAGAGCAACTTGAAGATAACCAATCGTTACTATGATGCCGGCAAAGCGCACCATACGCCGCAAGGGTTTCGTAACCCGGAGCCTACTCTGCGCCGGGAAGGGGATTTGAAGCGCTGGCAGGATGAGCGCAAGCAGCAGGGCCTGCCCAAGCCACCGCAAATGGGGTACCAACAGTTTACCCAACGCTGGTGGCAGCAGGCAGACCTCAGCGGCAGCGACAACGGTATCTGGTGGTTGGGGCATGCCTCAATGCTGCTGCGTCTTGAAGGGCGTTACATTCTGATTGACCCGGTGTTGTCGCAGCGAGCATCGCCGTTGAGTTTTTATGGCCCAAAGCGCAAGACCCCAACGCCGCTGACGGTGCAGCAATTACCGACGGTGGACGTGGTATTGATCTCGCATAACCATTATGACCATCTCGATCGGCGCACCATCAGGCAGTTGGCGCGTCGTTTTCCGCACGCGACCTTTATCGTCCCATTGGGGCTGAAAAGTTGGTTCCGGCGCTATCGCCTGCAGCGGGTCGAGGAACTGGACTGGTGGGATAGCCTGCAGTTGGGTGACCTGACGTTTCACAGTACGCCGGCGCGCCACTGGAGTATGCGCACCCTGTGGGACCGCAATCGCTCTTTATGGTGCGGTTGGGTGATTCATCATCCGGCACTTCGATTCTATTTTTCGGGCGACAGCGGCTATTCGGAGCGGCTGGCGGACATTGGCGCGCGTTTAGGGCCCTTCGACGTGGCGGCGTTGCCGATAGGCGCTTATGCACCACGTTGGTTCATGCAGGAACAACATATGGATCCGCAACAGTCGGTGACGCTGTATCAGCAATTAAATGCGCCGCAGGTCATTCCAATCCATTGGGGGGTTTTTGAATTAGCCGATGAGTCATTGGATGAGCCGCCGCAGCAATTAAAACTGGCGTTGAGTTCGGCCGGGATAGAGCAACACCGGTTCCGTCCAATTAAAATTGGTGAGCGCATTCTGCTTGAACCTAACTCTTAAGCGTTAATTCGTGGCAAGCGGGGCTGGCGTCGCCCCCGTAGCCGTCCGCAAGCCAGTCCCACCGCAGGTTGTAGCGATGTGGGCAGCTTGCCAGACGGCAATATCCACATCCTGGCCTAACCGGTTGACTTGAATAGGGTAGGCGCGTGACAAAAGATAAAATAAATACGTCAACTCGCAATTGCTCTTGATCGCATAAATACCCGTTCAGTTTTTAAGATTTAATTTCGCTATAGGTTCGCACTGACCTCAAGGTTATTGGCGTTATTTAACGGCGTTACGGAGGATGTATTTCTCTGTGGATGCACGACCACGGTGCGTAAATTCTGATTTTGCATGCTTATGCACCCAAAAGTGGCACGCTATTTGATTTTCATGGTAGGGCGTGGGTTGCATGAATTATGGTCAGTTGGCGAGCGTGGCAATAACTTACCCTGGTATTATTGTGCTGTCACAAGCGGAGGGATTGCCGAAGAGTGGGCTATGCCAGCGTTGAGCCGTCCGGATGGCAACCCAATGGTCGGATCAGACGGTCTCCAATACGCCCGTTCATCGATATTCAAATGTCGTATAAGAAATTCCATAAAGATTCAAATTTTTTAACGTTCTAAGCGTCTGGCTGGGGTTATATGTTGCAACATTCATGAGTCAATCGGATGAAAGAATTGTTAAAATTCAGTCAGGATGCGGAGTGTAGCGCGGTGTAAGTGTTAAGCAGAAAATAGCTAAGGCTTCAACATCTTTTAGCCTATTTAAGCTTATATTGCTCTCGACCGTTTCAAATATGTGCGACAGCTCCATCAGTGATTAAAAATGGCTTGCCATCGAATACAGAGTATGTGATAACGCATCTGGGTAAAACGAGGTACAGTTCTGTATATGTGTGGCATTTTCAGTAAAGAAGTTCTGAGTAAAAACGTTAGCGTTGAATACCGCTTCTCTGCCGATCCTTATCTTAGTGCCTCAAGCAGTAACGACTCTAGTTTGTCTATGTAACGCCTACGGGCGGTTTAAACAATCCAAAGGAAATACTCAAGATGGCAAAGATCAAAGGTCAAGTTAAGTGGTTCAACGAATCTAAAGGTTTCGGTTTCATCACTCCAGCTGACGGCAGCAAAGACGTGTTCGTACACTTCTCTGCAATCCAGGGTAACGGCTTCAAAACCCTGGCTGAAGGCCAGAACGTTGAGTTCGAAATCCAAGATGGCCAGAAAGGCCCATCTGCAGTAAACGTTACTGCAATCTAATCAGCGTCAGCTGTACAAAAAACCCGCCTTGGTGCGGGTTTTTTCGTTTCTGTTATTCGCCGGTGATAATAATGGCCGCGTACTGATTGCGTCCGGTGATGCCCGGGTGGGTGGGATCCTGTTCGCGACGGTGACTGTTGCGCCGATAGCTGGTGTATTTAAAGCGCTGTGGCTGGAGCGGGTCGGTATTTGGCGTGCAGATAGTGCAGCTGCCGGCACGGTCAACGGCGGCGAACCCCAGCTCGCGAAGTTTGGATTCGGCGATTGCGGCCAGATCCAGGTGACGATAGTGGGGGCTGATTAAGCTGGCGGGCAGCGGCAACTGCTGTTTGAACCGTTCGACCAGCTCTTCGTTCACCTCATAACAGCATGGGCCGGCCGCAGGGCCGATGGATGCGACCCAGTTGGTGGTTGAGTCATCTTGTGCGATACGCGCCGCCAGTTGCTCCAGAACGCCATCCAGCAGCCCACGCCAGCCGGCATGCACGGCTGCAATGGCCGAGCCGTCATGGCGGCTGAAAATCACCGGCAGGCAGTCTGCCGTTAACACGCTGAGCAGAATGCCCGGTTGGCTGGTATAGAACCCATCGGCCTCACCACACGCCTGTGCTGCCTGCGTTACGTCGACAATGCGCGTGCCGTGTACCTGTTTTTTTTTCCGGCAAGGTGGCGCGATAGGGCTGCAGATGCCCAGGCAGCAACGCGCTCTTGTTGCCGAAACCGTGTCGAATAGCGGGAACGCGGTTGAGAAGCGGGGAATAGTCGGTCATAAACGTCTTTACCTGCGTCAGAAAACTTAGCGTCAGTGTAGTCAGTTTTTTTCCTGCTTGGCTAGCCCCCATGGGATGCGCCTTGCATCACACAGAAGCCTTCTTTAGACTAGCCGCGCCGTATCTCTCTGGAACCCAAGCCATGTCTTATCAGTGCCCTCTGTGCCATCAGCCGCTTCATTTTTCCTCACCGCAATGGCGTTGCGACGCTAACCATCAGTTTGACTGCGCCAAAGAGGGCTACGTCAACCTGCTGCCGGTACAGCACAAGCGTTCGAAGCAACCCGGCGACAGTACGGAAATGATGCAGGCGCGGCGCGCGTTCCTGGATGGCGGTTTTTATCGGCCTTTGCAGCAGCGGGTAGCCGAGCTGTTGGATGAGGCGCTGGCACCCGACGCACAGGCGCTGCTGGATATCGGCTGCGGCGAGGGGTACTACACGGCGGAAGTGGCTGCCCAATTGACGCAACAACGCAATATGACCCTGTATGGGCTGGATGTCGCCAAGGTGGCAATCCGCTATGCGGCCAAGCGTTATCCTGCGGTGTCATTCTGCGTAGCGTCGAGCCATCGTCTGCCGTTCGCCGACGCCTCTTTAGACGCCATTCTGCGTATTTATGCGCCCTGCAAGGCGGAAGAACTGGCCCGGGTGGTGAAACCCGGTGGCGTCGTGGTGACGGTATCGCCTGGTCCACGCCATCTGTATCAGTTAAAAGAGCAGGTTTATCAGCAGGTGCAACTGCATGCTGAACAGAATGAGCAGTTCGCAGGCTTTGACTGTGAGCGGGTCGAATCGCTGGCCTACCCGATGACGCTGCCGGGCGAGCAGGCGGCCAATCTGCTGCAGATGACGCCTTTTGCCTGGCGGGCCTCTCTGGAGGTCCAGCAGCGCCTGAGCGCCAGTGAGACCTTTCCTTGCGAAACAGATTTCGTTATTGCGCTCTATCGCCGCCGGCATGCTTAATACCGCCCGACAGAGTGGTTCAGCTTTGCTGCGGGCGGCGATGACCGTACCGACTAAGAGGGGCAGAAACAAAAAAACCTGCCGTTGGCAGGTTTTCTTTGGGTGCTGTCGGTTCAGGCGAGGTAGCCCAAATGCTCCAGCAGAATATTGACGCCGATGGCGATCAGCACCACGCCGCCAAGGATCTCGGCACGTTTACCGAGTAATGGCCCAATAAAGCGGCCAATCATCATGCCCAGCGTCGCCATAATCATGGTGGCCATGCCGATCGCCATGGCGGTGTGCACAATGTTCACCTGTAGGAAGGCCAGGCCAACGCCGATAGCCATAGCATCCAGACTGGTGGCGATAGCCGTGGCCACCAGCAGCCAGAATCCGTGACGCTTCACTTTCTCTTCTTCTTCAGGGCGGTTTCTGACGCCTTCGACAATCATGCGCATACCGAGAATAAACAGCAGCGAGAAGGCGACCCAGTGATCCCACTCCATGATGTATTGACTGGCGAACAGGCCGATGCCCCAACCGATAATCGGCGTAATGGCTTCAACCACGCCGAAGATGAGTCCGGTGCGTAGCGCTTCACGAAAACGGGGCTGATGCAGGCTGGCACCTTTGCCGATCGATGCGGCAAACGCATCCATAGACATGCCAAAAGCGAGAATGAGAGTAGCTGACAAGTTCATGTAAAATAGCCTCGGCCGGGTGGCTCCATATACACGTAACCCACCCCCAACCATACGACGGAGTTACGTGTCTATGGTCTCGCCAACCTTACCTGGCTGCCCGCACCACGTTTTAATGATTAAAACGAGTATGTTGATACGGGCGTCTCTGGCGTTTAATTGTCCAGAAACCGGCTACTCCCCAATGACGGCGCAACCATACCATATTATTTCCGTTGGCAACAACCCTTATTCCCCATGGATATTTATTTGGAATTGATAATTATTTTCATTAATGAAATATGCAAGACGGAATATAATGTAGGCGAGTGCAATAATGTTGCATAAATAATAATCAGGTAGCCTTATGCGCTGGTGATTAATTATCCACATTCAGCGCATGGCGAGAACAGAGGTTCTGTTAAGGTTATTTTTAGTTACTGATTTTCAACAAAAAAGTGATATATTTTTTCCAGGTCGTCTAATTGCGTGACCTGAATCAGCAGTCTGCGCCGCTCCAGATCGATGACCAGAATGCCATCCTCGGATAAATTCATGGCCTTAATGCGGTTATATTCGATAAACGCATTGGCATAAAAGAAACCCTGCGCTTTAAACAACATCTTGGGCCAGCGAATATAGGATATGTAGACGGCGATCAGTGCTAAAGAAATAAGCAGATAGGTGGTTAATGCAGCACCCTGTGTCGTGACATTACGATAAATCAGAATGGCAATCAGACCGACAAAGATCAGACAATCAATCCGGTTACGTCGTTTTAGCTGTACTTTGAGCAGCGTTTTGCCCTTCAGCAGGTTCATCCCGAATTCGTCGTAAATCGCATACACCAGCATCAGCGCGGTGAAAATCAGTAATACGCCATCGGTCAGCGACATCTTTCAACTCCACAAATAAAAAAACCGGGGGTTTCCCCCCGGCTGATAATCGTCTTACAGGCCCAGCAGGCCAACCCAGTAACCAAAGATACCGATGGCGAAGAAGCCGATGATAATCCACAGCGCATTCACTTTCCTGCGCAGCAGCCACATACAGCCAAAGGTCAGCAGTAACGGCACCAGGCCCGGCATCAACTGGTCGAGGATAGTCTGCACCGTGGTCACCGTGGTATGCCCGGTCTGGTCGGTGATTTTAGACACCACCAACGGGATATTCACGTGCGTCCACTTGTTAACCAATGCCCCCATGACAAACAGGCCGAGAATCGACGCTCCTTCCGTCAGTTTTTGCAGGAAGCCGCCGCCCATGTCGTTAACGATATCCACCCCTTTGCGATAGCCGTAGGCCACGCCGTAATAGCGGGTCAACAGGCGCACCAGGTTGAACAGGACGAAGAATAAAATCGGACCCAGCAGGCTGCCGCTCATGGCGATACCGGCACCAAGCGCGGCGAATACCGGACGAACGGTCCCCCAGAAAATCGGGTCGCCTACGCCGGCCAGAGGCCCCATCAAGCCGACCTTGATGCCGTTGATTGCCGCATCGTCGATCGGCGCGCCGTTAGCGCGTTGCTCTTCCATTGCCATGGTCACGCCAAGTACCGGCGCCGCCACGTAAGGGTGGGTGTTGAAGAACTCCAGATGGCGTTTAATCGCTTGTTTGCGATCGTCGTTATTTTCCGGGTACAGGCGACGGATCACCGGCACCATGGAGAAGCAAAAACCCAGCGCCTGCATACGTTCGAAGTTCCATGAACCCTGGAACAGGTTCGAACGCATAAACACACCGCGAATATCGGCTGGCGTGAGTTTCTTTTGAGCTGTTGTATCAACCATTTCTCTCACCTATTCCTAGTCCAGTTCGTTATCGAGGTCGTTGGCGTTAGCCGGGCCGGCTTGCACAACTTGTGACTTGTTGTATTTCGGGCTGAGCTGGATATACAGCACGGCCATCACCACGCCGATAACGCCGAGCGCGACCAGGTTAAAGTTGGTGAAGGCGGCGGTAACGAAGCCGAGGTAGAAGAATGGCATCAGATAACCGGCACGCATCATGTTGATCACCATGGCGTAACCGACCACCACGATCATCCCGCCGGCGATATTCAGGCCGCTGGTGACGACTTCCGGGATAGAGTTAAGCAGCGCGTGAACGCCAGAGGTGCCGACCGAGATAGCGACGATAACCGCTGGGATAGCGATACGCATCGCCTGCAACAGAAGGGCGGAAATATGCAACCAGGTGATGGCGCGTAAACTGCCGCGTTCTGCCGCGCTGTCCGCTGCGTGCTGGAAGGCGACGGTCAGGGTACGCACGATGATGGTCAGAACTTGTCCGGCTGCCGCCAGTGGGATGGCCAGGGCGATACCGGCACCGACGCTTTGTCCGCCGGCAATAACCAAAATGGTGGAAATGATGGACGCCAATGCCGCATCTGGCGCAACCGCCGCACCGATGTTCATCCAGCCCAGGGCGATCATCTCCAGCGTACCGCCGATGATGATACCGGTTTTCATGTCACCGAGGATAAAACCGATCAGGGTACAGGCGACCAGCGGACGGTGAAATTGAAACTCGTCGAGAACGGAACCCATCCCGGCGATACAGGCAACGATAAATATCAGTACAATCTGAAGAGTGGTAATCTCCATTGCACTTCTCCTATGACCAAAGATCTCTGAGTAAAATAATTACTGGCTGTCGCCATTAATTGAGTTTGTTAATCAGGTCCATCATTTTTAACCGGCTGTCGGACGAGACTTTACGCACTTCCAATTCAATACCGCGCTCGTTTAATTTCTTAAACGCTTCGATATCTTTTTCGTCAACCGACACGGCATTGTTCACCTGCGTTTTGCCCTGGCGGAACGCCATGCCACCGATATTCACCGACTTGATATCCACACCGGCTTCCACCAGGCGCCAGACGTCGGTCGGATTGGTAAACAGCAACATGACGCGATCGCCAGCGTATTTCGGGTTGTTCCACACGCGAATGGCTTTCGCTACGTCAACCACGTGTGCGGTGACGCCCGGCGGGGCAACCTGGGTCAGCAAGGTTTTGCGAACGTGGTCGGCGGCAACTTCGTCGCTGACCACGATAATGCGGCTGACGTCGGTTTCCTTGGTCCAGCGGGTCGCTACCTGGCCGTGGATCAGGCGGTCATCGATACGGGCCAGGCCGATTTTCATATGGTCATTGGGCCCCAACGGCGCTTGTGGGGCTGCGGGTTTGGCGGCGGGAGAATTCTGCGGTGCCGCGGGCTTAACACTCTCTTCTGCCGGTTTTTTCAGCGCTTTCACGCCCTCACGGCCGGTTTCCAACGCCAAGGCGACCAATTCGTCGAAGCTGGGGTTGTCGTCTCGTGCCATGAAGGTTTCCACCAGCATGGGAATGTTAACCCCGGTGACGACCTCATAATTTTCTTTATCGACGGCGATGCGGCTGGCCGCATTGAACGGGCTGCCGCCCCAGGTATCGACCAGGAACAGGACGCCACCGCTGGTGTCGAGTCCGCTGATTTTCCCGTTGTATTTCTCGATTAACGTTTCGGCATTTTCTCCGGGGACGAAATCTATAAAAGCGACGTTGTCCTGTTCGCCCAATAGCATCTCCGTCGTTTTCAGCAATTGTTCCGCTGCGGTCCCGTGTGTGCCGATGATAATAGCTATTGCCACTCGCTACCTCCTCATTGAACTTCGTGCACGGATTGTGTCGGTCTTTAGTTCATTTGCTTCCTGGCAGTCACTTCCGCGGTTCAGATACATTATGGTAGAAATCTGGAAACCCGCTCTTAACATTTCTCGCGCAGTTTCAAATGCCTGTGCGCGTTGTTCCACGTTAGCGCCATTTATTTTAGTGAGTGAAAAAATAAATTTTGTGACGTTGCTCTGTTATTGAGCGCTCGGATAAGTCCTAACGCAGCGTTTGAGGAATTAAACAACAGAGCTGTTACAAGAGAATGCAGAAGGTAAAAAAGCTTCTTTGCCGGCTAAAAATTTCCTGCTAGAGTATTTCCTCTTTCATATTTAGGAGTGAAGGGCCTCAGCCCACCCTATGGACTGTCACCGAAGTTACTGTTTTTCAAGGTTCCACCCGCCACCTGCTGGCGTTGCAAACATCACACGGCCGCTCGGCCATTCCCCGGTACTACAATCCCGTTATCTTGCTGTTGTTGTCAGCGCTAATCCTGCGTCGGCTTTCTCACGCCTGAGCACAGCTCGGCAATCCTGTCTTTTTTTCGGAGTCTGATATGGAATTTTTAATGGACCCCTCAATTTGGGCTGGGTTACTGACACTTGTCGTGTTGGAAATTGTACTGGGTATCGACAACCTGGTGTTTATCGCCATTTTGGCCGATAAGCTGCCGCCGAAGCAGCGTGATAAAGCGCGTATCCTCGGATTGTCGCTGGCGCTGTTTATGCGTCTGGGCCTGTTGTCGGTAATTTCCTGGATGGTTACGCTGACCACGCCACTGTTTAGCGTCGCGGACTTCAGCTTCTCCGGCCGCGATCTGATCCTGCTGTTCGGTGGTGTTTTCCTGTTGTTCAAGGCCACCATGGAATTGCACGAACGGCTGGAAGGGCAGACGCATCAGGATGGTGCCAACCGCGGTTACGCCAAGTTCTGGGCGGTGGTGGTGCAAATTGTGATCCTTGACGCAGTGTTCTCGCTCGACGCGGTGATTACCGCCGTGGGGATGGTGAACGACCTGCCGGTGATGATGACCGCCGTGGTTATCGCTATGGTGGTGATGTTGGTGGCCTCTAAACCGCTGACTAACTTCGTGAATGCGCACCCGACTATCGTGGTGCTGTGTCTGAGCTTCCTGTTGATGATCGGCTTGAGCCTGATCGCCGAAGGCTTTGGCATGCATATTCCGAAAGGCTATCTGTATGCTGCGATTGGCTTCTCCATCCTGATTGAGTTGTTTAACCAAATCGCGCGACGTAACTTTATCAAGCACCAGGCCCATCGCCCGATGCGTGAACGCACCGCCGAGGCGATTATGCGTCTGATGGGGCAACAGCGTGCGCAGCAGACGGATGAAGCGGCACCGTTGCCGGTAAATGAAACTTTTGCGGAAGAAGAACGCTATATGATCAGCGGCGTGTTGACGCTGGCCTCGCGTTCACTGCGTAGCGTGATGACGCCGCGTACCGAAATTTCATGGGTGGATTGCGATCGTTCCCGCGAAGAGGTGCGCGAACAGCTGTTGGATACTCCACACAGCCTGTTCCCGGTTTGTCGTGACTCGTTGGATGAAATTATCGGCGTGGTGCGCGCCAAGGATCTGCTGGTGGCGGTAGAACGGGGCGAAGACATCGCCGAGTTTGCCGCGCGTACACCGCCGATCGTGGTGCCGGAAACCATGGACGTGATTAATCTGTTGGCAGTGCTGCGTCGCGCCAAGGGGCGACTGGTGGTGGTCACCAATGAGTTCGGCGTCGTCCAGGGGCTGGTGACGCCTTTGGACGTGCTGGAAGCCATTGCCGGTGAGTTCCCCGATGAGGACGAGACGCCGGATATCGTGGTGGAAGCCGACAGCTGGCTGGTAAAAGGCGGTGCCGATATGCACTCGCTGGAGCAGGCGCTAAACTGCGAAGATCTGGTTAGCCCGACGGCAGATTACGCCACCTTGGCTGGGTTCCTGCTGGCCCATTACGGCCAAATGCCGGTGGTGGGGGACGTGGTGGAGCTTAACCGGCTGCGCTTCGAAGTCATTGAGGTGTCAGAGTACCGCATTGAGCTGGTGCGCATCACCAAAGTGGATCCTCACGACGAGGAACATCAGTAACACACAAGCCGGAGGCATCATGCCTCCGGTTTTTTTTCCAGCCCTGCTTTTTGTTCTTCCCGCTGATTCCCCGTCCGTAACCGCGATTCGTACTGCTGTAGCCACAGCGGGAAAACATGGATTGGCATTGGCTTGGCAAAGTAGAAGCCTTGCAGGGCATTCACGTCGTGCGAGCGCAAATATTCAACCTGTTCGGCGGTTTCTACCCCTTCAGCCACCAGTTTTAATTTCAGACGCTGTGCCAACGTAATAATGGTATCGGTGACCGTGGCGTTAATGGCATCGGTGCCGATGGCGGCGGTAAAACCGCGATCGATCTTCAATACGTCCGGGCTGAGCTTTTTCAGGTAGCTGAGCGAGCTGTGCCCGGTGCCAAAGTCATCGATCGCCAGCATAATGCCCATCTCCTTCAGCGTTTTGATTTGCTCATACTGAATTTCTGACAGCGCGGTGCGTTCGGTCAGCTCCAGCATCAGCGACGGCATCGGTTCGGCAGGCAGCCACAGACGGCGAATATCATCGATGATGGTCACCGCGTTGAAATGCTCGGCGGCGACGTTGATGCTGATATAAAACGACGGACGCGGCGGGAATAACTGCAGATTTTCCACTACGGTGCTTATCAGGTAACGGGTCAGGGGAATGATTAACCCATGCTGTTCCGCCAACGGGATGAACACGTCGGGGGAGATCCAGCCCTGGCGTTTGTTTTTCCAGCGCAGCAGGGTTTCAACCCCAACGCAGCGACCGGTTTCAGCGTTGATGATCGGCTGACAGTAAACGCGGAATTCGCGATGAGAAATGGCATGTCCTATATGGTACGAAAGGCTCATGCGATTCGCGGTGAGCAGGTACACCACGTAGGCTGCCAGCAGGCTGATCAACAACGACAGCGGAACATGGCGCGGCAGTGCCGCAAGCGCCAGCATGCCGGCCTGAGGACCGAACAGCGAGACAGAGAAAGGGTATTGCGTAGATTTCGCGGTATAGCGCAAATCGGTTGTCAGGCTATCGCTGCGCAGGATTTCGCGGCGACCGTATTCCAAACTGTAATCTCCGACGTTCAGCACCACCCGCTGCGCATAGGGTTCCTGAGGCTCGAGCAGAAAGTTTGCCAGCAGTTCAATATTGAAGACGTGCAAGACGCCGTTACGGCGATCATTATCCGCCTCTGGCGTCCACATGATCAGGGTGGGGACGCCTTTGGCGACCGACAGCGAAGGGCGCAGCGCCAGCTTCGCGCCATCGTTTGCTATTGCGGGCAAAATAGCGCTAAAAACATACTTGCGGGAACCAAACAGGCTAGAACAGTAAATAACACCATCCTTGACCAGCAGCATTGCCCGAAGCGCCTGGTTTTGCGCGGCGCGAAAGCGCAGTGTGGGCATGACGGTTTCACAAGTGGAGGTCAGCAGGGGCATGGAGCGTTTGGCCTGTTGCTCAGCCGGCAGGAGCAGATTGTTGATCTTGGCGACGGTGCGATTGGCAAGCACCTGTCGATTGTGTTCGATGGTGCCGATTTCCTGATAATAACGGGTGTAAAGCGACAACAGCAGAATAGCCAACCCGACCGCCCCGGCTAGCAGCCAACGGTAATAGCGGTATTTGGTCACGGTAAGTTGGGTCATCAACATCGCTAAATCCTTGTTCGGTAAGCCAGCCCAGAATCACCGTCAGGCCAAACAGTCCAAAATGATACTCGGCTAATTCTAGCCTGTCGTTATACAAGAGTGATGGTAACCCAGTAAATTATTTAAATTTGGCGAAACAGAGGGGGAAATTGTGGGTTAACCGCAGGATCGATGTGACGTTGCCGACATATTTTACTGTGACATTGTCACTTAATTGGCGTTAGCGATTTGATTATCAACAAATTCTGGCAAGAAAAACCCCGCCATAAAGGCGGGGTTTGGGGTTAATCGCACTGCACTTTTATTGCCAGACCGCCACGCGAGGTTTCGCGGTATTTAGCGTTCATGTCTTTACCGGTTTCATACATGGTCTCGATCACCTTATCCAGTGACACGCGAGGCTCACTGGTACGGCGCAGCGCCATGCGCGCCGAGTTGATCGCCTTCACCGAAGCAATGGCATTACGCTCGATGCAAGGCACCTGAACCTGACCGGCAACCGGGTCACAGGTCAGCCCCAGGTTGTGCTCCATGCCGATTTCCGCCGCGATGCAAACCTGCTCTGGGCTGCCGCCCAGCAGTTCGGCCAAACCGGCCGCTGCCATGGAACAGGCCACGCCGACTTCGCCCTGGCAGCCCACTTCGGCGCCAGAGATAGACGCGTTCATTTTGTACAGAGCACCGACCGCGCCCGCTGCCATAAAGTAACGGATGTAAATATCCGGGCTGACGGATTCGATAAAGTGGTCATAGTAAGCCAGCACGGCCGGTACGATGCCGCAGGCGCCGTTGGTCGGGGCGGTGACCACGCGGCCACCGGCGGCGTTCTCTTCGTTGACCGCCAGCGCGAACATATTGACCCAGTCAATGACGTTCATCGGATCGCTGGACAATTTGTCGGAAGAGACCAGCAGGCGACGTAATGCGGAAGCACGACGCGGTACGCGCAGCGGACCAGGCAGCACGCCTTCGGTGTTAAGGCCACGGTCGATACAGGCGCGCATGGTCTGCCAGATATTGCCGAAGTAGGTTTCGATCTCCTGCTTGCTGTGCAGCGCCAGTTCGTTCTGCATCACCATGCCGGACAGCGACAGTCCGGTTTCACGGCAATGCTCCAGCATTTCACGCGCAAAATTGAACGGGTAAGGAACGCTCAATTCATGCGCATCGGTTTTGCCGAAATTCTCTTCATCGACGATAAAACCACCGCCGATAGAATAGTAAGTCTTGCTGTAAACTTGTTTATCCCCGGCGAAGGCGTGGATTTGCATGCCGTTCTCATGCAGCGGCAGGTTATCGCTGCGGAACACCATGCCGCCGTCACGCGGGAAATCTACCTCATGCAGGCCGCTGGCCAGCATCAGTCTTTGACGTTGTTCTACATCGCGAATAAAACCCGGGATGCTATCGATATCAACGGTATCCGGCATGTTGCCTGCCAGGCCGAGGATGATAGCGATATCGGTATGGTGACCTTTACCGGTCAATGAGAGTGAGCCGTAAACGTCTACGGCAACACGCGTGATAGAAGGCATCAGGCCTTTATTTACCAGATCGTCGACAAACTGTTTGCCGGCTTTCATCGGTCCAACCGTATGAGAGCTGGACGGGCCGATGCCGATCTTAAACATGTCGAAAACGCTAATCACGCTAAAACTCCTTAGAGGCATATTGTTATGGCTGCATCGGTTAAAAACCGTGCAGGGAACAGCGATATTGTAAAAGGGCCGTACGGGTTCGGTTGCCTTTTTCGCATGAAATAAAATAATCCTTGGTGTCAGTCCTGTTTATGATTGCCGCAGGCGCTCGGCCAGTCGTAGAACAGCCGCCACCTAAACTCGGTTAATGGCAATCGCGCCAGCTTCCACTGCTGAACGCGGCCGGCTTAAACCCTGCTGAAATAGTGGTTTATTCCGGACGGCGGTATTTTACAGGTATTTCGTAAGGTTGAAGAGAGGGTTTACAGTTTTTTTAAAACTCTGATAGCCAGAACGGTAGTTGAAAAAGCAAACAAATGAAGTGATGCCGATCGCTTTACCCGTGCCGCTGGTGCAGGTAACCGTTTGGCTTGTGATCGGCGTCACGGAATTGGGGCTAGATGCTGACCTGTTGCGCCAAGCGGCGAATGATTGCCGCGGTCAATCCCCAGACAAATTGACTCTGATACCAGGAGAGATAAATACGGTGCGAATGACCGGCGCGCTGAATATCCAGCGGGTAATAGCGTGAGAGGGTCAGCGCTTCGTGCAAAGGTATTTCGAAAACGTCGGCCACTTCATCTTCATTGGCGCTAAATTGCACGTCGGGTGAGATCAGGCCGACAACCGGAGTGACCTGGAAACCGGTGCTGCTGTCGAGCGGGGCCAGTTGGCCAAGGATGGTCACCGCCTGGGGCGGGATTGCCACTTCCTCCTGGGCCTCACGCAGGGCGGTAATAATCGCTGAGCTGTCTTCGGCATCGGTTTTACCGCCGGGAAATGCCACCTGGCCCGGATGTTTTCGTAGTGAGTCGGCACGGCGGGTGAGCAGCAGCGTGGGCTCGGGCCGGCAGATAATGGGTATCAGCACCGCCGCAGGGCGAACGTTATGCGAAATCTGTGACGCCTGCGGCAATTGCAGCTGGAAGCGACTGATAAATGCCGCCAGCGAAGTCGGATAAGTCGGTTGGCTCACGAAGCGATAAACTCCCCCAGTTGCGGTAGGATGCGGTCGACTTTATCGAAGGTTTCCTGATATTCCGCCTGTTCCTGGCTGTCGGCTACGATGCCGCCACCGGCCGAACAGTAAATGCGGCCGCTTTCGGTGATCAAAGTGCGGATGGTGATGTTGGTGTCCATGGTGCCACAGGCGCTGATATAGCCGATACTGCCGCAGTAGGCATTACGCCGCTGTGGCTCCAGCTCTTCGATAATTTCCATCGCCCGTACCTTGGGTGCGCCGGTAATAGATCCGCCCGGGAAGCAGGCGCGCAACAGCTCAGTTGCCGGCGTGCGTTCGGGCAGGAGGGCGGTAATGGTGCTGACCAGATGATGTACCGCCGGGAAAGGCTCTACCACGAACAGTTCGGGAACTTTGACGCTGCCCGGTTCGGCGACGCGGCCGATATCGTTGCGAAGCAGATCGACAATCATCAGGTTTTCCGCGCGATCTTTGGCGGAATTCGCTAACCGTTGCGCCTGCTGCGCATCTTGCTCGGCATCGGCCAGCCGCGGCAGCGTGCCCTTGATAGGGCGGGTTTGGATCTGCTGGTTCTCCAGCCACAAAAAACGCTCGGGCGAAACGCTCAGTACGGCGTTGTCCGGCAGTCGTAAAAAGGCAGAGAAGGGGGCTCGATTGCTGGCGTTCAGTTGCTGAAAGGCTTGCCATTCATCGCCCTGATAATCTGCGGAAAAGCGTTGAGCCAGATTGATTTGGTAGCAATCGCCGCTACGCAAATACTGCTGGATGCGCTGGAATTTTTCACCATATTGCTGCCGTGTCATGTTGGCTTGCCAGCGGCTGGTCAAGGTGAAGTCTTGCTGAGGTTCAGATTGCTGGCTGCATAACCACTGCCAGCGTTGTTCAACGTCCTCATAGCTGAGCAGCGTCAGCGTCTTCCTGTGGTGATCGGCAATCAGCGCCCAGTCGTAAATGCCAACCGCCATGTCCGGCAAGGTGATATCCGCCTGTGCCATTTGCGGCAGTTTTTCCACTCTGCGGCCCAGATCGTAACCGAATAGCCCCAGAGCGCCGCCCTGGAATGGCAAGTCGGTATTTGCTGCCGGATGTTGGTTTTGTTGTTCCAACTGCTGTTGCAGCAACTGGAAGGGATCTTCCTTCGATTGCCGTACCTCCGAGCCGTGACAGAGCTCTGTGATTTGCCCTCGGGTGGTCAAGGTAACGGTGGGCGCTGCAACCAGGATATCGAAACGGTTATGCGAATGTTCGGCAAAGCCGGAATGCAGCAACATGGCCCAAGGTTGTTGAGCAAGAGGAGCAAACAGCTCCAGCAGGGCGGTGGGGGTGTAGGGCAAAGATTTTAGATTGGGTGCGGTTGCGCTCATGGGCCTCAATAAACCTGACTGACGGGGCGGCTGTTTATGATGGCTATTCTGCCATATTCGGCCGATAGGCGCATGTCCTAGCATGTGTGGACAAAGCACACTTCACATAAACAATGAATCAACAAATTTGCAAATGAAGCATTTTTTGCGACTTCAACTATAATCCAATATGTTAAAAACTGCGTTATCAATTAATGACTCGGATATATCTTATCCATTGGAATCGGGTTTTATAAATTAAATACTCGTAATTAGTTTTATTGCGTTATTACTTTTGATTGAGATCACAAAAATATCAGGCGAACTTATGACATTGCCTGATAATACCGGTTCCTGGACGATAAATACCTAAAAAGAGCACGTTTCGTATAAAACTATAAACAGTAACAAGACGCATTTAGACCCGTTTTATCGCCGGGCACTGCGTTCTAATTTAATTGCACCCTGATATTTTTAAAAAATAGAGATATTCATTCGTTACTTTTTGCGAAGAGCTGCCTATGCCCCTAATGCTGAGTGTCATCGTCCCGTTACATAACGTGGGTGAACTGTTTGAGCCGTTTTTGGCCTCGCTGTTAGCCCAACAGGAGCGGCGCCTGGAGGTGATCATCGTCAACGACGGATCCACCGATGGCTCTGGTGATATCGCCCACCGCTATGCCCAACGGCATCCTCATATTACCGTTATTGACCAGCTCAATGCGGGCGTATCCTGTGCGCGCAATGCCGGGTTGGCTGTAGCACGCGGAAAATATGTGGCATTCCCCGACGCGGATGATTTACTGGCGCCGGAAATGTATGCAACTCTGATTGAAATGGCTGAAGAAAATCAATTGGATGTCATGCAGTGCAACGGTGAACGTTATTTCACCGACCAAGATGAACTGCAACCGATTATTCCGCAAAACCGCTTGGGCGACACCGGCGTTATTAGCGGAGTGAAATGGTTGGAACGCGCGCTCAAATCGAGAAAATTTATTCATGTGGTCTGGCTGGCGGTATATCGCCTTGATTTTATTAAACAGCATCGGTTGTATTTTGAACCGGGTTTACACCACCAGGATATTCCCTGGACCACCGAGGTGATGTTTAATGCGAAGCGGGTGAAATATCTCAGTAAAACGTTGTATCGCCAGCGAGTGCACGATAAATCGATCAGCAACCGTCGGCGGACAGGCCAGGCCAACGTTGAATATCAACGCCATTATATGAAAATAGTGGAGATGCTGGTGGCGTTGAACCAGCGCTATGCGCGGAAAATCAGTATCCGTCCTGCTTTTCACTGGCAGATCACCCGTGAAGCCTTGGGGATCTGTCACAGCATTCGCCGTGAACCTGAACTGGCTGCCCAGTGCCGGATCACCGATGAGTTCTACCAGCGCGGTATCGATCGAGCGATGTCCACCAACGCGCGCGGCCTTAAGCAGGGCTGGCACGTTATGCTCTGGTTGCATCGCCTGAAACAGTGGCGACACGGCGATCATTGCTCACAACCGGCCGCTGAATAACAGGCGTTGGGATCCGCCGGTTTAAGGGGTATACTCGCCCTCCATTTTACCGGAGAGAAACACATGCTTGCAGGTATGCCGTCGTTAAGCCATCTAGAGCAGCAGGAAGCTGCGGATCGTATCCATCAGTTGATGGAACAAGGCATGAGCAGTGGTGAAGCCATCGCACGGGTTGCGCAGGAAATCCGTGAAAAACATCAGGGTGACCAGGTTAGCGTTATGTTCGATGACGAAGATGACGATGAAGAGTATCAGGAACGCCCGGACGATCAGGGTGATGATGACTCGGAAGAAGACGAAAACTATTGATGTTGCAGGGGCCGGCAAGCCGGCCCCAAAGCCTTAACCTTCAATGACCACCGCAGCAGCAGCCTGCTTGGCCGACTCTACCGCCAACTCGATATTTTCAGCTGTCGCCAACGCGACGCCCATCCGACGTTGACCTTCAATTTCCGGCTTGCCGAACAAACGCAGCTGATTGTGGCCGGTCAGCGCACGATCCAGCCCGCTGAAACGCAGGTCGCTACTGGTAAGCTGTGGCAGGATCACCGCCGAGGCAGAAGGGCCGAACTGACGGATTGCGCCAATCGGCAAACCGAGGAAAGCACGCACGTGCAGTGCAAATTCAGACAGGTCTTGTGAAATCAGGGTCACCATGCCGGTATCGTGTGGGCGCGGTGAAACCTCGCTGAAAATCACTTCGTCGCGACAGACAAACAGCTCGACGCCGAACAGTCCAAATCCACCCAGTGCCTTCACCACGTTTTCCGCAATGGCCTGCGCGCGGCTGAGCGCCAGTTCGCTCATCTGCTGCGGCTGCCAGGACTCACGGTAATCCCCGTCTTCCTGACGGTGTCCGATCGGTGCGCAGAAATGTACGCCATCGACGGCGCTGATGGTCAGCAGAGTGATTTCAAAATCGAACTTCACCAGGCCTTCGACAATCACTCGTCCCCCGCCGGCACGGCCACCCTGTTGGGCGTAATCCCAGGCGGTTTTCAGCTGTTCTGGGCTGCGGATCAGGCTTTGGCCCTTACCGGAAGAGCTCATGACAGGTTTGATGATGCATGGGTAGCCGATTTCGTCGACGGCCTGACGGAAGGCTTCTTCACCGTCGGCAAAACGGTAGCTGGAGGTCGGCAGGCCGAGCGTTTCTGCCGCCAGGCGACGGATGCCTTCGCGGTTCATGGTCAGGCGAGTCGCTTCTGCGCACGGCACCACACGGTGGCCTTGCTGCTCCAGTTCAACCAGCATGCCGGTGGCGATAGCTTCGATCTCCGGCACGATGTAGTCAGGACGTTCCTGTTCAATCACGGCTTTCAGCGCGTTGCCGTCCAGCATGTTAATAACGTGGCTGCGATGGGCGACGTGCATGGCCGGGGCATTGGCGTAACGATCTACGGCAATCACTTCCAGCCCCAAACGCTGGCATTCGATGGCAACTTCTTTTCCCAGCTCGCCGGAGCCGAGCAGCATAACGCGGGTGGCGGAGGGGCGCAGGGCGGTTCCAATAGTTAACATAGTCTCGTACCTGGATCTGTGGAGAGTAATGCGGTCTGATTGTGGGCGAGCAGTATATACGAAAACGTTTGCGTGTGCAGCCGGTGGCACACGCGTTGTCGGTTTCTGAGGTAAAACCCCGACTGATGGCTTTTTTTATGCGTGAAATCCGTAATCCTGACTATCTCTGTTATCATCTGCGGTTGATTCGGTGCTGCCGTGGGCGCGCCGCCATTCCATTTGCCATATAAGAGTTATCGCCGTGAGCACAGTTTCTTTTTCTTCCCTGCCGCTGCCAGCCGAACAGTTGGCCAACCTCAACGAACTGGGGTATGCCGAAATGACGCCGGTGCAGGCTGCCGCATTGCCCGCCATCCTGAAAGGGCAGGACGTACGTGCCAAAGCAAAAACCGGCAGCGGTAAAACGGCGGCGTTCGGCATTGGCCTGCTGGACAAAATCAACGTTTCCCAAGTGGCCGCTCAGGCACTGATCCTGTGCCCGACGCGTGAGCTGGCGGACCAGGTGAGCAAAGAATTGCGTCGTCTGGCGCGCTTCACTCAGAACATCAAAATTCTGACCCTGTGCGGGGGCCAACCGATGGGGCCGCAGCTCGATTCGCTGGTACACGCGCCGCATATCGTGGTGGGCACGCCGGGGCGTATTCAGGAACACCTGCGCAAGAAAACGCTGGTGCTGGATGAACTGAAGGTGCTGGTGCTGGACGAAGCCGACCGCATGCTGGACATGGGCTTTGCCGACGATATCGACGATGTGATCAGCTACACGCCGCCGCAACGTCAGACGCTGCTGTTCTCCGCAACCTATCCGAGCGGGATCGAACGCATCAGCGCTCGCGTGCAGCGCGAGCCGTTGAATGTGGAAGTGGACGACGGTGAAGAGCAAACCACCATCGAACAACGTTTCTACGAAACGACGCGCGATCAACGCCCGGCGGTATTAGTGTCGGCGATTCGTCATTACCAACCTTCTTCTTGCGTAGTGTTCTGCAACACCAAACGCGATTGCCAGAGCGTGTACGAAGCGCTGGAAGCGCGAGGCATTAATGTCCTGGCGCTGCATGGCGATCTGGAACAGCGCGATCGCGATCAGGTGCTGGTGCGTTTTGCCAACCGCAGCTGCCGTGTGCTGGTAGCAACTGACGTTGCTGCGCGCGGTCTGGATATTAAAGAGCTGGAGTTGGTGGTCAACTACGAGCTGGCGTTCGATCCGGAAGTGCACGTGCACCGCATCGGCCGTACCGGCCGTGCCGGCTTGAGCGGCCTGGCGATCAGCCTGTGTACGCCACAGGAAATGACGCGTGCGCATGCGATTGAAGAGTATCTTCAGATCAGAGTTAACTGGGCCCCGGTGTCCGAGTTAAGCGGTGCGGGGAACACCACGCTGGAAGCCGAAATGGTCACCCTGTGCATCGACGGCGGGCGTAAAGCCAAGATCCGTCCTGGCGATATTCTCGGCGCACTGACCGGCGAGGCCGGGTTGACGGCGGCGGAAGTGGGTAAAATCGACATATTCCCGGTGCATGCCTACGTGGCGATCCGCAAGGCCAGCGCGCGTAAGGCGCTGCAGCAGCTGCAGCAAGGCAAAATCAAGGGTAAGAACTGCAAGGTGCGGTTGTTGAAATAAGTCGCGTCAGGGGTGCGCTTGCATCCCTGCGTATAATCACCTTATACTGGTTATAAATACAGTATTCTAACCTTTGAGGAATGCACACATGGCGGTTGAAGTTAAATATGTGGTGGTGAGAAACGGTGAGGAAAAGATGACTTTCGCGACCAAGAAAGAAGCCGACGCTTACGACAAAATGCTGGATCTGGCCGACAGCCTGGGTGAGTGGCTGCAGCAGGCTCCGCTTGAGCTGGATGACGAACAGCGAGAAGGCCTGAGCTTCTTCCTGGCGGAAAATAAAGATGCGCTGGGGCAGATTTTGCGCGGCGCGACGCCGACTGAAGCACCGAAGAAAGCTGCTAAAGTGAAAACGGAAAAACCTGCTGCTACCCCAAAAGAGGGATCTGCGTCAGAAAAGCAGGCAGCATAATGACTTATGTTGCGGTAATGTGATGAAAAAGGATCTAGAATGAGCCGTGAAATAACTTTCTTCACTCGCTTTGAGCAAGACATTTTGGCCGGGCGCAAGACCATTACCATTCGGGACGCCAGTGAGTCTCACTTTCAACCCGGTGAGGTTTTACGCGTTAGCCGCAATGAAGACGGTGTTTTCTTCTGCATGATTGAAGTGCTGTCGGTTACGCCGGTGCGTTTGGATGCGTTAACCGAGCAGCACGCCCAGCAAGAAAACATGTCGCTCAGCGAACTGAAGCAGGTGATCAAGGAAATCTATCCGGGGCTCGATGAGCTGTTCGTCATCACCTTCGCCAAACGCTGATCTTTTGCCAGACCAGTTGTGAGCCAAGGGCAGGCGCCCGCGGGTAGCGTAAATCACAACTGGAGGGAATATGAAAGCAACGGGACTGAGTTTGGCCGTAGCACTGTTGGCCACGGTAGGTTTTACCACCACGGTGCAGGCGCAGGAACAACGCAGCGCGAAGGTGGCACAATGCGCGGGTCTGCAACCGACAGACGTCGCCGCTCAGGTGAAACGCGATTACCTGCAGAACCGCATTACGCGCTGGGAGTCGGATAAAAAGCTGCTGGGTACCGCTACCCCGATAGCCTGGATCAGTCCGGAGGCGATTACCGGCAAGGACGCGGTATGGCAGGTGCCGTTAACGGTACGGGGCACCAAAATGGATAAAACCTACAATGTTACCCTCGACTGCAACGCCGGTAAAATCACCTACAGCGAACCGCAATAATCTCACCGTTTTCCGGCGTATTAACGTCTGAAAAATATCAAGCCCGCGTTAACAGCGGGCTTTTTGTTTTTTTAGTGTCAGCGTCAGTCGGTAAATGGAATAACCAGTTCACCCGGCTTCACTTCCAACCCTTTAGCCAGTTTCTTGGCCATGGCTTCTGTTTTACTGTTATCCGGGTTCAGCACATAGGCCGGCTTTTGATCGAAATAGGATTTCAGCGATTGATTCAGATAAGGGGTCAGGGCCTTCATCACCGTCTGCATTTTCTCCGGCTGCACGCTGTAGTCGGTTAACTCCATGTCTTTGAGGAACACCGCGCCTTGCTCGCGGTCATACACCGGCTGCGCCTTCAGCGTCAGCTTCAGGTCCGCGGTCTGCGGGCCCAGAATGGAAGTGATATTCACTTTCGCATCGCCGGAAAGGGTAACCTTGCCCGGTTCGCTACGCCCAATTTGGCTCTTTAGCTGAGTCAGCACGATATTGGCGTCCAAGAGCCCTGGCACGCCGATCTGCTTCTGGTAATCGTTGTGCTTTTGCAGGTAATCATTCACTTCCTGCTCGCTGAGCGTGTACTGGGTCAGCTGATTGCAGCCGACCAATGCGCCGGCGAACAGCAGGGCGGCTGCGCCCATCAGGATCTTTTTCATGTGTGCCTCATAGCTACTGCCAACGAAAATGCTGCAGATTATTGATTTGTCATTATAAACGCTCGCTGTCTGCGAAGGAAACCGTTGATGTCAGCGAGCAGGGTGATAGTGCGCGTGAAATGCCTGGCTACCTATCGGATAACGCTGAAACTGTTCAGCGCCGCAGACGCAGTACCAGCAGCAAGACACCACCCAGGCAGGCCAGCGCGCCCAGCGCCGGAAACAGTGGAATACCCCACAACCGCAGGGAAGAGTGCATCAGATAGGGCGCCAGACCCAACGCGAAGGCGGCGGTGACAATAGCAATGGCCAGGGTGATGGCGGCTCGCTCCAGTGCCTTGCTCAATTGATCAATATTCTTGACGTTGATATCGGCGCTGATTTTCCCGCCTTTGAGACGGCGCATCAGCAGCCGCAAGGTTTGCGGCAACTCTTCACTGGCGTCCAATGCCTCGCCGCCCAATGCCAGCATGCGCCGACGTACCGCCTCCGGGGTATAACGCTGCAGCATCACCTGTTGCAGCATAGGTTTCAGGGTGGCGATGATATCGAAATGGGGATCCAGCCGATGCAGCACGCCGTCGGCCGTGATTAACGCCTTGAACAGCAACACCAGGTCTGGCGGCAGTGCCAACTGATGCTCACGCACCATCACCAACAAATCGGTCAGCGCCTTGCCCAGTGTGAGAGTGGCAGAGGCCTGTTTATCGAGAAAGTTTTGCGCCGCCAACTCCAGATCCAGCAGATCCAAAGGATCGCTGTCCGACCAGGCGATCAAGGTGTTGACGATGCCGGCGGATTCTCGTTCGGCGATGGCCTGCAGCAACAGCAGCAATTGATTACGTCGCCGTTCGGAAAGCTGCCCGACCATACCGAAATCGATAAAACCGACGCGATTATCCGCTAACGCCATTACGTTACCCGGATGCGGATCGGCATGATAAAGACGGTGCTCCAGCACCATTTTCATAAAGGCCTGTGCGCCGCGCTGAGCGAGTAATGGGCCATCTAATCCTGCCGCCGTCAGTTGCTGCGGATTTTCCGGTGCGATACCCGGTAGAAATTCCTGCACCAGCAGGCGCTGAGACGACCATTGCCAGTAAATCTTCGGAATGACCACGTTGGGCTGCTGGGCAAACTGTTGAGCGACCCGTTCGCAGTTGTTACCCTCGTGAGTCAGGTCCAGTTCATGCGTCAGCGCGGTTGCCAGGGCTCTGACCATCTGCCGCGGACGATAACGGGCCAGCGCCGGGCTCTGTTGCTCCACGGTTTCCGCAAGATAGGTCAGCAGGCGCAAGTCGGCTTGAATGGTTTTTGCCAGGCCGGGACGTAACACCTTAATCACCACCGCTTCGCCGCTGTGCAGGCGGGCGCGGTAAATTTGCGCCATCGAGGCAGCGGCCAGCGGGGTTTCGTCAAATTCGGCGAACAGGCTGTGCGGGTCACCCTTCAAGTCTGCCCGGATCTGTGGTGCCAGTTGCTCCCACGAAAGGGTGCTTGCCTGACTGTGCAGACGGTCAAGTTCGTCGGTCCAGCTTGCGTCCAACAGATCTGAACGGGTAGCCAGGATCTGGCCGAACTTAACAAAGGTCGGCCCCAAGGCTTCCAGCGCCGCACGCAGGCGCTGCGGCAATGTTTGACCGTCTTGCCTTTCACTGCTGCCTTCAGCACCGCTTAACAGATTGCTCAGACCCAGCAGACGAATCACATCCTGCAATCCATAACGGATCAGCACGGTGGAGATTTCTTTCAGCCGTGCCCGATCGCGGGCAGTGACCAGCACCATTTTCAACATTTGCGCGCTATATCCTTATCGCGGGGGTTACTGTTCCATATCGAACAGCAGTGGGACGTCACTGCGTTGCGCCATACGGTTGCGATAAGTTTCTACGTTTTCCGGCAGCGTAAGTCCGGCGACGATCGACAGCGAACGCAGCAGGGGGAACAGGTGGATATCATCTTCCGACAACGTGCCATTCACCGCGTCTGCGGAGACTACCAGGCCGGAAAGTGTTTGCAAGTCGTCCTCCAGTTGGGCAATCAGATCGGCACTGTCAGCAAGGTGCTCGGAAAAATCCCCGATCGAGGCCTGCTTTTTGTCGCTAAAGTACTGGCGTGCACTGTCAGTGGCGAACTCTTCGAAGTCGGCATTGGCAAAGCGCGGCAGCAGTAGATTGATGCTATAACCACTGACCCGTTGCAGCCAGTCGGCGATCGCCGGGTTGGTTTTACCGGTCAGCAGCGGCTTGCCGTCGAGGTTATCAACGTAATGCACGATATCCATGCTTTCAGGAAGATAGCTGCCGTCATCCTTTTGTAAAATCGGCGCCATTTTTTTGCCAATCATGCCGACAGGCGTCGCTTCATCGTCGTTGAGCAGGGTGACCAGGCGGACGGGCAGGTTTTTCAGGCCGAAAATCATGCGGGCTTTAACGCAGAATGGGCAATGATCGTAGATAAACAGTTTCATGCTTGCTCCGGTTGTCAGGTTTTAACAGCAATAGTTATCACAGCATACTGAGGCTGTCGCGAAAAGTTATTGTTGGAAGGTGCGTAATTGGTGTTTGGCCCGTACAGACTGCGCGGGCCAAAGCAGGGATTATTTTTTTGTCGGAACGGAATTAATCACTTCTATCAAATGCATGCGTGCTTCTTCCAAATCGATTTTATCACGCTCGTTGCTGGCGTTGACTATCTGCAGCTGTTTGATGATGTCGCTCTTTAAAGTGGCATTGTCAGCGATGACGTGGGCCAGCGCTTTTTCTACCAATGTTGACCGCGCGTAGATCATGCGCAGGTTCAGTACCATGTGTTCCAACAGCTGCGGTAATTTGTCTTCTTCACTCATCGCCAACTTCTCCCGTTTATGTTTTTACTATCAGGATAGCAGCTGTGGGTAATTCGGCTGATTTTCTGGCAACTTAGAGAAAAATCTCAGCCGCCGGGCAGCGCTTCCGATGCGATGCTGCGTGGATTGAACTGCCAATAAAGGGCCAGCAGGGTAATCATTCCCACGATGCCCAGCAGTATCCAGGGCAGTTCCGGCATGCCAACCGCATGGCCGGTGTCGTACATCCAGCCGCCGCCGGTATAACCCAGCGCGCCACCCAACGCCAGGCCCAGGCGGCTGAATCCCATATAACTGCCGCGTGCGCGCGGATCCGCTAGCGAAGCACTGAGGGTTTCACGCGCTGGTTCGGCGATGATGGAGCCGAGATAGAAACAGCAAATCAGGGTAAATACACCCTGAAGACTGGTAGCCAGCCCGACCGGGATCAGGCTGAGGGTCATCAGCAACAGCCCGGCCATCAGCCGCTGCTCCAGACGGAAACGTTTTTCGCTCCAGCGCGCTATCGGGTAGAGCAGTGACAGCGACAGTGCGGCCTCAATGGCATACATCCATTTCACCGCCGTCGGTGAACCAGCGATTTCATTGACGACGATCGGCAGCATCAACATCACCTGTACCGACAGCATGTAGTAACCGGTCAGGGTCAGTACATAGGTCAGGAAGCGGCGATCGCGCAGGACACGCATCATGCCTTCCTTCATGGGCGCGCGAATGGTGGATATTCGGTATGCCGGCAGCAACCAGGCATTCCAGCCCGCCGCTAGCACAAAAATGCCCGCGCCGACCCAGCAGACAAAGTGGAAATCATACTGCAGCAACCAACTGCCGATCAGGGCGCCGATGACCGCACCGGCGCTGTCTTGCATCATCAGCAGCGAGTAAAAACGGCCGCGTTCATGCGGGCGGGTAAGCTTAATCACCAATGCGGTACGCGGCGGATCAAACAGCGTGCCGCCGAGGGCGGATAGGGCACAGGAGAACCACAGTATCCAGGGTTGGTCGGCCATCGCCATGGTGGCGAAGCCTGCTGCGCGCATCAGCATGCCGGTGACAATCATCGGTTTGGCGCCGAATCGGTCGGCTATCGCGCCCCCAAAGATCCCCAGGCCTTGCTGGATCAACTGGCGTAAACCCAGCGCTGCGCCGACCACCACCGCCGCCCAGCCAAGCTGATCGACAAAGCGAATCGAAATAAGCGGGAAGACCACAAAAAAGCCTAAAACCACCAACAGATTATCGAGTAATAGAAAATATTTACCCAAGCTCCGCGCTTGCGATACCAGAGACATGCTTCACCACGAGCAATTAAGAGGGAGAGGAGTGCAACCGCTCTAGTGTGTACCCAATCCCGTATTGCCGATAGGGGCGGGATAGATAATATTTTTTTATCGTCAATACGTTACCTGCACGGCAAAACGGCACGAAAATAGTCGTAAAATGACTAATCGCTTATTTACTGAGCTACCGGGATTTTACCTCTGGGGCAGGCTGCGGTTATATTAAATGAGGGTAAGTGCGGTTCTGCGCCGATGGTTGAGAAATAATGGCTCAGAATAGGTTCGTCGCCGGATTATTGTCCAAACGTGCGCCCAATAAATACTTCTTATCGAACCGTTCTGACCGTGGGGGAAATGATGTTTGGCTACCGCTCTGCATCACCAAAAGTACGCCTCACCACCGACCGACTGGTTGTCCGTTTAGTGCATGAACGCGATGCCTACCGGCTGGCGGAATACTATGCCGAAAACCGAAGCTTCCTTAAACCCTGGGAACCGGTTCGGGATGAAAGCCACTGTTATCCTTCCGGCTGGCAAGCGCGGCTGGGGATGATCACTGAAATGCAAAAGCAGGGCAGCGCCTACTATTTTATCCTGCTCGATCCGGAAGAAAATGAAGTGCGCGGCGTGGCCAACTTCAGCAACGTGCTGCGCGGCTCATTCCATGCTTGTTTCCTCGGGTATTCGCTGGCCGAGAAATGGCAGGGCCAGGGGCTGATGTTTGAAGCGTTGCAGTCCTCCATCCGCTATATGCTGCGCCAGCAGCGTATGCACCGCATCATGGCCAACTATATGCCGCACAATCAGCGCAGCGGCGCACTGCTGACCCGCCTGGGATTCGAACGTGAGGGTTATGCCAAGGATTATCTGCTGATCGACGGGCAGTGGCAGGATCACGTACTGACAGCTTTAACCAATAAAGAATGGCTACCGCCACGCTGAGGCAAAATAATGAAATATGAATTAAGCGCTAAAGAAGCCAGGGTAATTGGCTGCATGCTGGAAAAGCAGGTAACCACCCCGGACCAATATCCCCTTTCTCTCAATGCCATCACCCTGGCCTGTAATCAGAAAACCAACCGTGAACCGGTGATGGAGCTAGCTGAAAACGAAGTTCAGCAGGTGCTCGATCTGCTGTTAAAGAAACACTTTTTGCGCACCCTGAGCGGTTTCGGCAATCGGGTGGTCAAATATGAACAGCGTTTTTGCAATTCAGAGTTTGGTCAGCTCAAGCTGAGCGCCGCTGAATTGGCGGTGATCGCCACTTTACTGCTGCGTGGCGCACAAACTCCTGGGGAATTGCGTACCCGAACCAACCGCATGCATGAATTTAATGATGTTACCGAAGTGGAGCAGGTGCTGGCACAGCTGAGTGCGCGTGAGGATGGCCCCTTTGTGGTGCGGCTAGCGCGGGAGCCGGGCAAACGTGAAAGCCGGTTTATGCATTTGTTCAGCGGCCAGATTGACGAGGCACCTGCGGAAGCATCAACGGCCAATGACAGCGATTTACACGAGCGAGTGAGTACGCTGGAAAACGAAGTGGTGCAGCTTAAACAGCAAGTGCAGGCGTTATTGGAGCGGGGATCGCATGAGTAAATTACGCGTTGGCGTGGTGGGGTTGGGCGGTATTGCTCAAAAGGCTTATCTGCCAATCCTCAGCCAGGCGGCAGACTGGACGTTAGTCGGCGGTTTCTCTCCGAATCAGCAAAAGGCACAGCCCATTTGTGACAGCTATCGCATGGCCTGTTTTTCGGGGCTCGACAGCCTGGCGCAGCAGTGTGATGCGGTGTTCGTTCACAGCAGCACCGCCAGCCATTTTCAGGTGATTGGCGAGCTGCTGCGATATGGCGTTCACGTTTATGTCGACAAACCGCTGGCGGAGACCGTGGAACAGGGCGAACAGCTACTGGCCCTGGCTGAAAAACAGGGCAAGGCGCTGATGGTTGGCTTTAACCGTCGCTTTGCACCGCTGTACCGTCAGTTGAAGCAGGATATGAACCAACCGGCGTCGATTCGCATGGATAAACATCGTGCCGACAGCGTCGGACCCAACGATGCGCGCTTTACCCTGCTGGACGATTACCTGCACGTGGTGGACACCGCACTGTGGTTGGGCGGCGACGCTGGGCAACGGCTTAGCGGTAGTCTGCGCATTAACGATGCCGGTGAGTTGGTTTATGCCGAACACCATTTTCAATGCGGAGAAACGCTGGTGACCACCAGTATGCATCGTCGGGCCGGCAGCCAGCGCGAAAGCGTACAGGCGGTAACGGACGGCACAATCTATCAAGTAAACGATATGCGTCAGTGGCTGCGGGAAGATTCACAAGGCGTGCTGGAACAGCCGGCACCCGGCTGGCAAACCACGCTGGCGCAGCGCGGTTTTGACGGCGCGATCCGTCATTTCCTGGCCTCCGTCAGTAACCAAACGCTGCCGGAAACTGCCGGAGAGCAGGCGATCGCTGCCCAGCGGGTGATTGAACGCCTGTTGCGAGACGCCAATTTGTAACATAACTCCATGTAACATATGAGAGTAGCTATTCTGCGACGTACGGGTAAACTTAGCCGATAGTTTTACTGACGCCTGCTGATGCAGGCGTCGACATTTACAGGGCACATCAAAAAACCACATGAACCTACTAAAATCACTGGCAGCCGTCAGCTCTATGACGATGTTTTCACGGGTGCTGGGCTTTGCCCGTGACGCCATCGTGGCGCGGGTATTTGGTGCCGGTATGGCAACGGACGCCTTCTTCGTGGCGTTCAAACTGCCTAACCTGCTGCGGCGCATCTTCGCCGAGGGGGCCTTTTCGCAAGCCTTTGTCCCGATCCTGGCCGAATACAAAAGCCAGCAGGGAGAAGAAGCAACGCGTACCTTTATCGCTTACGTTTCCGGACTGCTGACGCTGGTGTTGGCCGTGGTGACGGTGTTGGGGATGCTGGCCGCCCCATGGGTGATTTACATTACCGCGCCGGGCTTTGTCGATTCACCGGACAAATTCGCATTGACCTCGTCGCTGCTGCGGGTGACCTTTCCGTATATTCTGCTGATCTCGCTGGCGTCATTGGTGGGGTCAATCCTTAATACCTGGAACCGTTTTTCGATCCCGGCGTTTGCGCCGACGTTGCTTAACGTCAGCATGATTGGGTTCGCGCTGTTTGCCGCACCTTACTTCAATCCACCGGTGATGGCGCTGGCCTGGGCGGTCGTCGTGGGCGGCGTGCTGCAATTGGGCTACCAGCTCCCGCATCTGAAGAAGATCGGCATGCTGGTGCTGCCGCGCCTCAAACTTGGCGACGCGGGCGTATGGCGAGTGATGCGTCAGATGGGGCCAGCCATTTTCGGCGTCTCGGTCAGCCAGATCTCACTGATCATCAATACCATTTTCGCCTCCTTCCTGGTCTCCGGTTCGGTGTCATGGATGTACTATGCCGACCGTCTGATGGAATTCCCCTCCGGCGTGCTGGGCGTGGCGCTGGGAACCATCCTGTTGCCGTCGCTGGCGAAAAGTTTTTCCAGCGGCAACCACGATGAATATTCGCGTTTGATGGATTGGGGGCTGCGCCTGTGCTTCCTGCTGGCGCTGCCGAGCGCCATAGCTCTGGGCATTCTGGCCAAGCCGCTGACCGTCTCTTTGTTCCAGTACGGCAAGTTCAACGCCTTCGATGCCGCCATGACCCAGCGTGCGCTGGTGGCCTATTCGGTGGGACTGATGGGATTGATCGTCGTGAAGGTGTTGGCACCAGGGTTCTATTCGCGTCAGGACATTAAAACGCCGGTTAAGATTGCCATTATCACGTTGATTTTAACCCAGGTGATGAACCTGATGTTTATCGGTCCGTTAAAGCATGCGGGGCTTTCGCTGTCGATTGGTCTGGGAGCCTGTATTAACGCTTCGCTGTTGTATTGGCAGTTGCGCAAGCAGAAGATTTTCCACCCGCAACCGGGTTGGGCTCTGTTCCTGACTAAACTGGTGATTGCGGTGATCGTGATGTCGGTAGTACTGGTCGGGGTGATGTGGCTGATGCCTGCCTGGGATCAGGGCAATATGCTGGCACGCCTGCTGCGTCTGGCAGTGGTTGTGGTCGCAGGTATTGTGGCTTACTTCGGCGTATTGGCAGGCTTGGGTTTCCGTCCGCGCGATTTTGCTCGGCGAGTGGCGTAACAGGGCTTTCCCACTTTCAGAACATAAAAAGGGTCGCCTCGGCGACCCTTTCTCGTATTCAGCGTGATGACTTACATACGTTCGACGGTTTCGATACCCAGCGTATCCAGACCGATTTTCAGCGTTTTGGCAGTTAACAGTGCCAGCTTCAGGCGGCTCTGGCGCGCTTCTTCGCTGTCTGCATTCAGGATCTGGCAGTGTTCGTAGAAGCCGGAGAACAGGCCCGCAAGATCGTACAGGTAGCTACACATCACGTGCGGGGTACCTTCGCGCGCCACGGTGGTGATCACTTCTTCAAACTGTAGCAGGCGGGTCGCCAGCGCAATTTCGCGCTCTTCGGTCATCACCAGCGGCAGGGTCAGATTACTTTCGTCGACACCGGCACGTTTGAATACGGAAGCCACACGGGTGTAAGCATACTGCATGTAAGGTGCGGTATTGCCTTCAAACGCCAGCATGTTGTCCCAGTCGAAGATATAGTCGGTGGTACGGCTTTTCGACAGGTCGGCGTATTTAACCGCACCAATTCCCACGGCATTGGCCAGGCTTTGCATCTCTTCCGCTGGCATGTCCGGGTTTTTCTCGGCGATCAGTTTACCTGCACGATCGACCGCTTCATCCAGCAGATCGGACAGTTTCACCGTGCCGCCTGAACGGGTTTTGAACGGCTTGCCGTCTTTACCCAGCATCATGCCGAACATGTGGTGTTCCAGCGAGAGGGAGTCTGGGATATAACCGGCTTTACGCACGATGGTCCAGGCCTGCATCAAATGTTGATGCTGGCGTGAGTCGATGTAGTAGAGCACGCGGTCGGCGCCCAGCGTTTCATAGCGGTATTTCGCACAGGCGATGTCGGTGGTGGTGTACAGGTAGCCGCCATCCTTTTTCTGGATGATGACGCCCATAGGCTCGCCGTCTTTATTCTTGTATTCGTCGAGGAATACCACGGTGGCGCCTTCGCTTTCTACCGCCAGCCCCTTGGCCTTGAGATCGGCCACGATGCCCGGCAGCATCGCGTTGTACAGGCTCTCACCCATAACATCGTCTTCGGTCAGGGTGACGTTCAGGCGGTTATAGGTCAGCTGATTCTGCGCCATGGTGATATCGACCAGTTTGCGCCACATCTTCAGGCAGTATTGATCGCCGCCTTGCAGTTTTACCACGTAGGCACGGGCGCGTTCGGCGAACTCGGCGTCTTCATCATAGTGTTTCTTTGCTTCACGATAGAACTGCTCCAGATCGGACAGGCCCATATCGCTGGCGTTTTCGTTCTGCATTTTTTCCAGATAGGCAATCAGCATGCCGAACTGGGTACCCCAGTCACCCACGTGGTTGGCGCGGATCACTTTATGCCCCAGGAATTCCTGAGTGCGTGCCGCAGCGTCACCGATAATGGTGGAGCGCAGGTGACCGACGTGCATTTCTTTCGCCACGTTGGGCGCTGAGTAGTCAATCACGATGGTTTGCGGTTTGACGGGGGCAATACCCAGTTTTGGCGCGCCAAGCACCAAATCAGTTTGCTGCGCGACCCAGTCGCTGTTCAGGAAGATATTGATAAAGCCGGGACCGGCGATTTCCACTTTGCTGGCAACGTCGCCGAGATCAAGCAGTTGCACCACTTTTTCTGCCAATTGGCGCGGCGGCATGCCGAGTTTCTTGGCGACGGACATCACGCCATTAGCCTGATAGTCGCCGAACTGCGCTTTGGCGGACTGACGGACCTGCGCTTCGCAATCGGCTGGCGCGCCTGCGGCAATCAGCGCCTGGCTGACTTTATCTGAAAGAAGAACCTGAATATTCACCGGGTTACCTTAATGACGAACGAGGGGCCGTATGCCATGCCCCTGTGGGATTCAAAGGTGGTTTTACTGGCCACGCGTCAACACGCCGACCCACCACAAAACAGCCTGCAATTGTAACCGATCTGATGAGTGACGTCAGCAGTTGGCGCGGGGGAAGGCGAAAGTCGCAGTTTGATTATGCCTGGCGCCGCAAAGCGCCAATGTTGCGGAAGGCAAAGCTGAAGGGAAAAACGAGAAAAAGACGATGTCTGTGGGAAAATAAAATAGCAGGGTTAGTGTTTTTTGTTTCGGCGGCCAGCGTCCAACGTATTATTGCGGCGCGATTTAAAGTGGCGAAAGATCGCGTAAACGGCAATAACGACCAGCAACAGGGAGATTATTAAAAGAAACATGAATGATTATCTCTGGCTCAATTTTCACTAAAGTAGCTCAATTGATATTTTCAAGCAATTGTCGATGCCTCGTTTAGGAGGATTCTCATGCTTTTATTATAATAATTTTAATAATAACAGTGCATTGTATTTTTGATGTTCATTCCATTAAGTTTTTCATTGGTTTTTACTACGTGAGGATTAACTATTTATTAAGCATTTTTTAACGCCAATTTTGATGTGTTTTTGGGCTTAATAAGTTAGTAGTACTCTCATGGTTCAGTTCATAAGAAAAAACTATAAACTAATTCCATAGCCATTATCTGAAATTAAAATTCAGGAAATGCTAACCCGTGTAGTAATAGGAACAGGGTAAGTTATTTTTTGTGCGTTTTCACGTCTTCTAAAGCGAAAAGTTAATCAGCGATGGCATCTTCTGCTAAAAAAAGGCAGTTTGCCTGACTGGCCCTGTGGCTAGCAACGTCTCAGGCGTGTAAATTACCCCCTGAAAACCGCTTTTGTTGTTTCGAGGACCCTATGACTAGCTTTCCGGCCATTGCCGAACTTCACGATTTAGCGCTGGATCTGCCGCGTTTTGAGCTGGCGCTGAGCCAGTTTGCTGAAAAACTGCAGCTGGATCTGTCCCAGTTCACTGCAGACCACGTTTCGCTGCGCTGCCATCAAAACACTACCGCTGAACGCTGGCGACTGGGGTTAGAGCAGTGTGGTTCGCTGCTGTCGGAGGCGATGATCAATGGCCGTCCTATTTGCCTGTTTGATCTTCAGCAGCCACTTAAGGTGGGGCCTTGGCAGATCGACTGCGTGGAGCTGCCTTATCCCGGAGACAAGCGCTATCCGCACGAAGGTTGGGAACACGTAGAGCTGGTGCTTAGCGGCGAACCGGCCACGCTTTATGCGCGTGCGTTGGCCCACTTGCCGGATGAAGCGCTGCTGGCTCCGGGCATCAAACTGAAACAAAGCTCACCAAAGGGAGAAGGCGAACGTTTACCGAACCCAACGCTGGCGATCACCGACGGCACCGTGACGATCAAATTCCATCCTTATTCCATCCGGGACATTGTCGCCAGCGAACAGGGTTAATTGGGCTGCAGCGAGCGGGTGGCCAGCAGCATGCGGTCTAGCGCCTGGCTGAGCAGTTCGCGCCGGCAGCCAAAGTTCAAACGAACAAAATGCCGGTTGCCAAAATCCAGACCCGGGCTTAATCCTACGCCGGCCTGTTCAAAGAAGGCGTGCGGGTTATCGACCGGCAGCTGGCTGCAGTCTATCCAGGCCAGATAGGTGGCTTCGATGGGCTGCAGTGCCAGCCCTGGCATGGCATTAATACGCTCGATCACCCAATCACGGTTTGCGCGTAGATAAACCAACAGTTCGTCCAGCCACGCTTGCCCATGCTGGTAAGCAGCCTGCGCAGCAACCAATGCGAGCACATCCACCTCCGGCACAATACCGCTGCGCGCACGGACCAGCTTCTTGCGCAGCTCCGGGTTGGGAATAATTGCCATTGAGGCACCAAGACCGGCGATATTGAAGGTTTTCGACGGCGACATCAGCGTGACGCTGCGCTGAGCGGCATCATCATTCAACGTGGCGAAGGGGATGTGTTCACAACCCGGTTCAAGCAACAGATCGCAATGAATTTCATCTGAACAAACAATCAGATTATGGTTTTTGGCAAACTCATGCTGTTGCAACAGCTCCTGTCTGCGGTAGACGGTGCCGCCGGGATTTTGCGGGTTGCACAGCATCAATAATCTCTCTGCACCGCTGAGCTGTGCTTCGACAGCGCTGAAATCCAATAGCCAGCGCCGGTCCTGCAGCGTCAACGGCACCGGTAGCTGTGTGCGGCCGGCAAATTTCGCTGCTTTACGAAACGGCGGGTAGATTAGCGAGGGGGCCAGAGTGCCTTCTCCCTCAGTGGTAAAAGCCCGCACGCATAAATTCAGGCCGCAAACCAGGCCAGGCAGGAAAACCAGCCATTCAGGATTGATATGCCAGCCGTAGCGCTCTAGCATACGGCGGGTAAAAACCTCAATCAGCTCAGGGGAGGGATGACCGTAGCCGAATACGGCATGAGCGACGCGCTGCTGCAAGGCATCAATAATTGCCGGCGGTGACGGGAAGTCGGTATCGGCAACCCAGAGCGGAATAACGTCGCGGCCGCGATATTTATCCCACTTAACGCTGTCACTGTGACTGCGGTCTACCCATAGATCAAAATTGAATGCCATAGTTACTACCCTGAGCTGGCTTATGCTTACTATGAGCCTAAATGAGAAATTGAAAAATTAACAATGGCCGTCGCAAGTTAGCCGTCATCTGGGGGTGACAATGATTAAACTGGAAGTTTGCTGCTATAGCGTCGATTGCGCGCTGACGGCCGAGCGGGCAGGTGCCGATCGTATAGAGTTATGCGCCAGCCAAAGTGAGGGCGGCTTGACGCCAAGCTATGGCTCTTTACGTCTGGCACGCGACAGGATCGGTGTGCCGGTGCACCCTATTGTTCGTCCACGCGGTGGGGATTTTTGCTACGGTGCGGTGGATTTTGACGTGATCAAGCATGATATTGCCCAGATCCGCGATATGGGCTTTGCCGGTGTGGTGGTGGGCATGCTGGATGAAGAAGGGCATATCGATCTGCCGCGCATGCAAGAAGTGATGCGTTTGAGCGGTAATATGGCGGTGACGTTCCACCGCGCTTTCGACATGTGCCAAAATCCGCTGGTGGCGCTCGATCAACTGACGCAGTTGGGCGTGGCGCGGATACTCACCTCAGGCCAGCAGCAAAATGCGGAATTGGGATTGCCCTTACTGCGCGATCTGGTGCAGGCCAGCCAGGGACCGGTGATTATGGCCGGTGCCGGCGTGCGGCTCAGCAATCTGCACAAGTTTGTCGATATTGGTATTCAGGAGCTGCACAGCTCCTCCGGCCACGCGGTGCCTTCGACCATGCGCTATCGCAAAGCCGGTGTCACCATGTGTTCAGACAGCGAGTTTGACGAGTTCAGCCACTATTGCGTAGACGGCGATATGGTAGAGGCGATGAAAAACTCGTTGGCTCTGGTTGATCCCCTGGCGCAAAGCGCCTAAAACGCATTGCTAACCCGCAAGCCCCGGTTTTCCTGCCGGGGCTTTTTTATTTCCATGATCCCCGATGACCTTGTCCTGTCAGCGCTGGCACTGATGGCGTCCAATGACGGCGCCATAACAAGTGCAATAACCTCTGTCGTCAGCCAGCTCGCATGGCTGCATAAAACACAGGGATTTGTACGGTTATGGAGGAGTCATGAAGTGTTATTTGATTTTGTTGTTGATGGCCTGTCTTGCATTGTCCGGCTGCGTCGCAGCTTATTACCGCTAAGGAGAGTGGCATGCGTTATCTGATGATTGTATCGCTGATTTGTTGTTTAAGTGCCTGCGCCTCTATGTATTACAGGTGAATGACGATGAGAAGACTAACCGCTATTGCATTGCTGATGCTGACAGGTTGCGTGTCGGTGTATGGGCCGACAAAAGCCGGTAATCAACCCGCAGAGGGCACGACAGGTGATGCATCCGTTCCTCCCGCAGCCGATGACGGCAGCCTGATCGGTAACCGAAAACCGGATGAGCTGTTCACGCGCACCCTGGCCATTTTAAGTGCGAAAGGGATAACTCCAACGTTGACCGACAGTCGCCTTGGCGTTATCGGGGCTGCCGGGAGCGAGGCCGAACTGGCGGGACTTTATCTGGATTGCACCGACCAGGCGACCCCGTCAAATCTGACGGAGGAATATCGAATACTGGTGCAGATTTATAGCGCCGGGGAGGGAAGTCATGTCATGGTGCAGGTTAGCGGGGTTGCCGGGCTGACGGCTGCGGATGGCAATGACAAAGTGAAACCCTTTGAATGCAAATCCAGCGGCGTGCTGGAAAAGGACTTGCTGGAGGCCTGGCGAAAATAACGGGCGTAACGTCATCACCCCGATAGGGACGAGGTGATGACGTTTTTCACTCTAGGGCTTCCTGGCTACCAGTACGGCACGCAAGGGCGCGGGGTAGCCTTCGACAGTTTTGCTCGGGTCTTGTGGATCAAGGAATTCGGCCAGTGACTCACTGGTCATCCAATCTGTTCGGCGTTGCTCTTCGGTGCTGGTGACGCACATGTCGGCGATTTTAACGTCGACGAAACCGCACTTCTCCAGCCAGCATTTCAATGCTTCGGCTGACGGAATAAAGTAGACGTTACGCATTTGCGCGTAGCGGTCACCGGGTACCAGAACCTGATGGCGGTCGCCTTCTACCACCAGCGTTTCCAATACCAGTTCGCCTTCGGAAACCAGCTGGTTTTTCAACTGATACAAATGGTCCAGCGGCGAGCGGCGATGGTACAGCACGCCCATTGAAAATACCGTGTCGAATGCGGCCAGCTCAGGCAGTTGCTCAATACCGAGCGGCAACAGGTGGGCGCGTTGATCGCCGCCCAACAGCTTACGCACCGCTTCGAATTGGCACAGGAACAGCTGCATCGGATCTATGCCCACCGCCAGATGCGCACCCGCGCCAACCATGCGCCACAAGTGATAACCGCTGCCGCAGCCGACGTCGAGAATGGTGCGTCCAGCCAGCGGTGAAATGTGCGGTAATACGCGATCCCACTTCCAATCGGAATGCCATTCGGTGTCGATATCGATGCCATACAATGAGAACGGGCCTTTGCGCCACGGCATCATGGTGCGCAGCATCTTTTCAATGCCTTCCAACTGGCCCGGCGACAAAGGGGGTTCCATCTCGGCACGGACGCCGTGCAACAAATCAAGCTGGGTGGGGGTCAGTGCCGGTAAATGTTCAACCGAATTAAACCACTGTTTGAATTTACCGTGTAGTGACTCGCGCTGCCAGGCGCTGAGCTGTGCCGGCAGGGTATCCAGCCAGTGGCTGAGGTTGCTTTTCGCGATGCGTTGATAAAAATCGCCAAACTCAATCATGCTGCGGCTCCCGCTTTCAACGCGATCAGTGAACCGAAGTTAAAGCACTGGAACCAGACTTCCGCATGCTCAAAACCGGCCTGTTTCAGACGGGCTTTGTGGGCGTCTACGGAGTCAGTCAGCATGACGTTTTCCAGCATGCTGCGCTTCTGGCTGATTTCCAACTCGCTGTAACCGTTGGCACGTTTGAAATCGTGATGCATGTTGAACAGCAATTCGCCGACATCGGCATCTTCAAAGCTGAACTTCTCCGACAGTACCAGTGCGCCGCCAGGGCGCAGACCGCGGTAAACCTGTTCCAGCAGGCGCAGGCGGTCGGCGGGTTCGAGGAATTGCAGGGTAAAGTTCAGGACTACCATCGAGGCGTTTTCGATGTTGGTATCAAGGATATCGGCTTCGATAACGTCTACCGGGGTGTCGGCGCGGAAGGCATCAATATGACGGCGGCAGCGCTCGACCATGGCCGGAGAGTTGTCGACGGCGATGATGTTGCAACCCGCCACCTTGATATTCCGCCGCATCGACAGCGTGGCTGCACCCAGCGAACATCCCAGGTCGTAAACCCGACTGTCGGGCTGCACGAAACGCTCGGCCAGCATGCCAATCATGGAAATGATATTGGAATAGCCTGGAACGGAACGCTGGATCATGTCAGGGAACACTTCAGCGACGCGTTCGTCGAAGGTCCAGTCGCCCAATTTGGCGATCGGGGCAGAAAAAAGAGTATCGCGGTTTGGCATAGCGGAAAATCGGTTCAGAATTCGAAGGGGCGTATTCTAACAGATAATGACAAAAAGCGCAGCGGAAGCAGGCGGCGTAGCCGCCTGAGGACGAACAGGGGATTAATGCAGGCTAAAAATAAGATCCCATGGCAGATAGAAAATATTGGCCAGTACCATTAACACCAGCGAAATGTAGGTGGCCGCCATGCCCGATCGACGCCAGCGCACCTCGCGGTTACGCAGACCGTAGTAATGCACCAAACGGCCGGCCATCAGCATCAGACCGCAAATATGGATCATCCATATTTCAGCGCCGTTCATCTCCATGATCACCAACAGCACTGCGGCGATAGGAATATATTCTACGGCATTGCCGTGAACGCGGATTGCAGTTTGCAGCTCATAAAAACCGCCGTCCCCGTAGGCGACACGGTATTGCATCCTTAACCTAACCACGTCATAAGAGAGTTTGATCAACAACAATGCGCCGAGCACTACATAAAGCGCGCTTACCATTTTTAACTCCATTCCCTAACCAAAACTGGCAGCCAGCATCATAGCCGCCATTGCAATCACTGTCGCGAGGAAAAATCTGATGTAATTGGTCAGATTAATCGGTCAAAACAGCGCATCCTGCTCCGGCCAGTCCGGCGGTGGGGGTAAATTCGGAATAGCCTGATACAGCTGCTGCCAGATTTTCTGTGCCTGCTGGGGGGAATCACCATTATCCGGCGTATGTATAAACAGAAAAGGTTGGTGCTGTTGCTGCCAAACGGGCAATTTCTGTTGCCAGGCGTCGAACCAGCGCAGGTTATCTTGCAGCACATCGCCGCCGATGAAACGTACCAGCGGATTGTTGGCGGTGACCAGAGCATGCACCGGCAGCTTGGGCTTTTTCTGCTGGGCATCGCGCACGGCGGCGCTGTTGGGCAGGGCGTGATGCACCGGCCGGCTGTCGAGGATCACCCGGTTGATACCCCGCTGGTGTAACCCCTGATTCAGCAGCAGCTCTTCCTCGCCTTTGTCGAAAAACGCCGGATGCCGCACTTCCACGCCATAGGTAAACTCTTTCGGCAAAGCGTCGAAGAACTGCCACATCGCCGGTAATTCCGCCGGGCCGAACGCCGCTGGCAATTGCAGCCACAGCTGGCCTATGCGCTGATGCACCGGACCCAGGCAGTGGTAAAATGCCTGCAGATCGGCGGCGCAATTACGCAGTGCAGCCTGATGGCTGACGGTGGCGGGGAACTTGAAACAGAAGCGAAAATCATCGGTGGTCATATCGCGCCAGCGCTGGACTATTTCCAGTTTAGGTAACGCGTAGAAGGTGGTATTGCCTTCCACGCAGTTAAAATAGCGACTGTAATCCGCCAGATCGCGCAGCCCGATACGATTCCAGGCCGGGTGTTGCCACTGTGGGAGTCCGATATACATCAAGCTTGCATCTTCCTTAATTTTCCCTGCCAGTCAAAGGTGGGCGCAGCATGCGGCGCCCCTACAAGTTAGCGTTACTGGTCGAGTGCGGCAACAATTTCGCGGGTGCTGCGAACACGTGCCAACCGCGGGAAGATATTATCGAAAGCAAACTGGTGCATTTCAGCATTTTGCGCACTGCAGAGATCTTCGGCTATCACTAACTCGTAGCCGTGTTCCCAGGCCGCGCGAGCCGTGGATTCCACGCCAATATTGGTGGAGATACCGCCCAGCACCACCGATTTAATGCCACGGCGACGCAGTTGCAAGTCAAGATCGGTGCCGTAAAACGCACCCCATTGGCGCTTGGTCACCAGAATGTCGCGGTCGCTCACCGCCAGGGATGCCGGGAATTCCCACCAGTTGGCAGGCAATCCGCCGGCAGGGGCGGGAGACGGCTTGTCCACCGGCTGTTTCAGCGCTTCGGCGAAAGAGTCGGACCAGCCGACGCGTACCAGGATCACCGGTGCCCCCAGCGAACGGAAATGTGCCGCCAACTGCGCGGCATTGGCCACCACGCTTTCGGCGCTGTGTGGGCCACCGGCGAAGGGCAGGATGCCGTTTTGCAAATCAATTAACACCAGTGCGGTGGTGTGAGCATCAAGTTTCAACATGGAAATATCTCGTGACAAGGTGGATGAAATACGCGCAGCTTAGATAGCGCGCTAAACAAGCATCGATTCAGGCTACGTGAAAAAAGCATCACCGGTTAATGAGAAATTTGTTAATCAATGTGTTACTTCGGGCAAAAACACACCATTTAGTGCTGCAACAAAGCTGTGTTCGCACTTATCTGGCGCATGAATTTCCTTTATAATGATCGCCTTTTTTCAGCTCACTTTACTCCAACGACCTATGCCGATTTATGAATATGCATGTGGTGCTTGCAGCCACCGGTTAGAGAAGTTGCAAAAATTTTCCGATGCGCCGCTGACGGATTGTCCGGCGTGTAGGCAGCCCGCGTTAACCAAGCTGATTTCTTCCACCGGTTTCCAGTTAAAGGGTACCGGTTGGTATGCAACCGACTTCAAACCGGGCAAGTAAATATACCCTATAGCTTTCGAGTAGCAGCCAGCCAGCTATCTCACCCCTGGCGCCTACTTGAGTAAGTCACTGGGGTGAGAGAGTGCAGATTACAACGCTGCAACTTGAAAGATGACGGGTATTGAGTTCATCAGAAAACAGCCGCGTGGCAGGCGCCAAAAGCCCGCGCGGCATCGGCTTAAGCCAAAAGGATAGCGTATGCGTACTGAATATTGCGGGCAGTTGAATCTGTCTCACGTGGGCCAAGAAGTCACTTTGTGTGGTTGGGTCAACCGTCGTCGCGATCTGGGCGGCCTGATCTTTATTGATATGCGCGACCGCGAAGGCATCGTGCAGGTGTTCTTCGATCCGGACCAGAAGGCCGCGTTCGACAAGGCGTACGACCTGCGCAATGAATTCTGCATCCAGATCGTCGGCACCGTGCGTGCCCGTCCGGACAGCCAGATCAATAAAGATATGGCTACCGGTGAAGTAGAAGTGTTCGCCCATGCACTGGAGATCATCAACCGCTCCGAGCCACTGCCGCTGGATTCCAACCAGGTCAACACCGAAGAAGCGCGCCTGAAATACCGCTACCTGGATTTGCGTCGCCCGGAAATGGCCGATCGCCTGAAAACCCGTGCCAAAATCACCAGCTTTGTGCGCCGCTTTATGGACAGCCACGGTTTCCTCGATATCGAAACCCCGATGCTGACCAAAGCCACGCCGGAAGGCGCCCGTGACTATCTGGTCCCGAGCCGCGTACATAAAGGCAAGTTCTATGCGTTGCCGCAATCTCCGCAGCTGTTCAAACAGCTGTTGATGATGTCCGGTTTCGACCGCTACTACCAAATCGTCAAATGCTTCCGCGACGAAGACCTGCGTGCCGACCGTCAGCCTGAATTTACCCAGATCGACGTGGAAACCTCTTTCATGACCGCCGATCAGGTGCGTGAAGTGATGGAGAAACTGGCGCGTGAACTGTGGCTGGACGTGAAGGGCGTAGATCTGGGTGATTTCCCGGTCATGACCTTCGAAGAAGCCATGCGTCGCTATGGCTCGGACAAGCCGGACCTGCGTAACCCACTGGAGTTGGTGGACGTTGCCGATCTGGTGAAGGACGTGGAATTCAAGGTGTTCTCCGGCCCGGCTAACGATGCCAAAGGCCGCGTTGCCGCGATCTGTGTACCTGGTGGTGCGCAGTTGACCCGTAAGCTGATCGATGAGTACGGCGCTTTCGTTAACATCTATGGTGCCAAAGGCCTGGCCTGGCTGAAGGTCAATGACCGCGCCGCCGGTATGGAAGGCGTACAGAGCCCGATTGCTAAATTCCTCAGCGCAGAAGTGCTGGAAGCAATTCTGGCGCGTACCAACGCGCAGAGCGGCGACATTCTGTTCTTCGGCGCCGACAGCTTCAAGATTGTCACCGATGCGATGGGCGCGCTGCGTCTGAAGCTGGGCCGTGATTTGGAACTGACCAAGCTGGACAGCTGGGCACCGCTGTGGGTCGTGGACTTCCCGATGTTCGAAGAAGACGGCGAAGGTGGTCTGGCAGCGATGCACCACCCGTTCACCGCACCGCGCGATATGAGCCCGGAAGAGCTGGCCAACACGCCAATCAATGCCATCGCCAACGCCTACGACATGGTGATTAACGGCTACGAAGTGGGTGGCGGTTCCGTGCGTATTCACCGTAGCGAAATGCAGCAGACGGTATTCAGCATTCTGGGTATTAACGAACACGAGCAACGCGAAAAATTCGGTTTCCTGTTGGACGCGTTGAAGTACGGTACGCCGCCGCACGCCGGTTTGGCTTTCGGTCTGGACCGTCTGGTGATGCTGCTGACCGGCACCGACAACATTCGTGACGTGATCGCCTTCCCGAAAACCACCGCTGCGGCCTGCTTGATGACCGAAGCACCAAGCTTCGCGAACCCGGCTTCGTTGCAGGAGCTGGCAATCAGCGTGGTAAAGAAAGCGACTGACGATTCAAATGTAGAGAACCAGTAATGAACTACAAGCGTCCCGAGTCTATTCTGGTAGTGATTTATGCCAAATCCAGTGGTCGGGTGCTGATGTTACAGCGGCGCGATGATACCGAATTCTGGCAGTCGGTGACCGGCAGCCTGGAGGAAGATGAGTCGCCGCCGCATGCCGCACGGCGTGAGGTCATGGAAGAAGTCGGCATCGATATCGAAGCAGAGAAACTGCCGTTGTTCGATTGCCAGCGCTGTGTGGAGTTTGAACTCTTTGTCCATTTGCGACATCGCTATGCCCCGGGAACCACGCGCAATAAAGAGCACTGGTTCTGTCTGGCTTTGCCTGAAGAGCGCGATCCGGTGATTACCGAGCATCACGCCTACCAGTGGCTTGAGGCGGCGGAAGCCGTGAAGTTGACCAAGTCCTGGAGCAATCAGCAGGCGATTGAAGAGTTTGTGATTAATTCAGTCCAGTAATTTTTTTCGGAGATTTTTTATGGCAGGTCATAGTAAGTGGGCCAACACAAAGCACCGTAAAGCAGCGCAGGATTCCAAGCGCGGTAAAATTTTCACCAAAATTATTCGCGAGCTGGTGACTGCCGCGAAACTGGGCGGTGGCGATCCGGGGGCTAACCCGCGTCTGCGTGCGGCGATCGACAAGGCGCTGTCCAACAACATGACGCGCGACACCCTGAACCGTGCCATCGCGCGTGGGGTAGGCGGTGATGATGATACCAATATGGAAACCATCATTTATGAAGGCTACGGTCCGGGCGGCACTGCCGTCATGATCGAGTGCCTGAGTGACAACCGTAACCGTACCGTGGCGGAAGTGCGTCATGCCTTCACCAAGTGTGGCGGTAACCTCGGCACCGACGGCTCCGTGGCTTACCTGTTCACCAAGAAGGGCGTGATCACTTACGCAGCGGGCCTGGATGAAGACGTGGTGATGGAAGCTGCGCTGGAAGCCGGTGCTGAAGATATCGTCAGCTACGACGATGGCGTTATCGACGTCTTCACCGCTTGGGAAAACCTGGGTGAAGTGAAAGACGCGCTGACCGCTGCCGGTTTCACCGCCGAGTCGGCAGAAGTTTCCATGATCCCATCGACCAAAGCCGATATGGATGAAGAAACCGCGCCTAAGCTGCTGCGCCTGATCGACATGCTGGAAGACTGCGACGACGTGCAGGAGGTTTACCACAACGGTGAGATCTCCGACGAGGTTGCTGCGACGCTGTAATGGGGTTGAAGTACGGCGCTGTCTTGTGGCAGCGCCTGGCGAAGTTAATGCTTAACGCAAGGTGGGTGTAGGGATGACGATCATACTCGGTATCGATCCCGGATCGCGCGTCACCGGTTACGGCCTGATTCGTCAGCAGGGCCGCCAGTTGAGCTATATTGCCAGCGGTTGTATTCGTACCGTAGTGGATGACATGCCGACGCGCTTAAAGCTGATTTACGCGGGCGTCAGTGAAATCATTACCCAGTTTAAACCAGACTTTTTCGCTATTGAACAGGTGTTTATGGCGAAAAACCCGGATTCGGCGCTCAAACTTGGGCAGGCGCGCGGCGTGGCTATTGTTGCTGCCGTGAACCAGAATTTGGAAGTGTTTGAGTATGCGGCACGTCAGGTGAAACAAACGGTGGTCGGTACCGGCGCGGCCGAAAAAGCACAGGTGCAGCATATGGTGCGCTCGCTGCTTAAGCTGTCGGCCAATCCCCAGGCCGATGCTGCCGATGCGCTGGCGATCGCCATTACCCACTGTCACCTCAGCCAAAACGTGCTGCGGATGAGCGAAGGGCGATTGAACCTGGCGCGTGGACGTTTAAAGTAACGCTTAATCAGTTCCGAGGCTGGATATTCATCCAGCCTTTTTTATGTTATAAGCTTTAGCAGCACGGCATGGCAGAAGGTCATGCTCAGGAATTTAGCAGGAGGGTAAATGATAGGTCGTCTCAGAGGTTATATTCTGGAAAAGCAACCGCCACTGGTATTACTGGAGGCAAACGGCGTGGGCTATGAAGTGCATATGCCGATGACCTGCTTTTATGAACTGCCCGAGCTGGGGCAAGAGGCTATCGTGTTTACCCAATTTGTGGTGCGCGAAGATGCCCAACTGCTGTATGGCTTCAACGATAAACAAGAGCGCGCGCTGTTTCGCGAACTGATTAAAGTGAACGGCGTTGGCCCTAAGCTGGCGCTGGCCATTCTGTCCGGCATGTCAGCGCAGCAGTTTGTCAGCGCGGTTGAGCGTGAAGAGATCACGTCGCTGATAAAATTGCCGGGCGTAGGCAAGAAAACCGCAGAGCGCCTGGTGGTCGAAATGAAAGACCGCTTCAAAGGGCTTAATGGCGATCTGTTTAACAGCAGCAGCGAAATCACGCTTCCTGCCACCGCGGCGAAAGCGGCCGAACTGGATGCGGAAGCCGAAGCGGCCTCTGCGCTGGTGGCGCTGGGCTACAAACCGCAGGAGGCCAGTCGCATGGTCAGTAAAATCGCCAAGCCGGGTGCAGATTGCGAAACCCTGATCCGCGACGCGCTGCGTGCCGCGCTGTAAGCGCCGATAAGGGGTAGAGAATGATTGAAGCCGATCGCCTGATTTCTGCCGAGCCGATCAATGAAGAAGAAATTCTTGATCGCGCCATCCGGCCGAAGCTGCTGACGGAGTATGTCGGTCAGCCGCATGTCCGCGAGCAGATGGAAATCTTTATTCAGGCTGCCAAGCAGCGTGGCGACGCTCTGGACCATTTGCTGATCTTCGGCCCGCCCGGGTTGGGGAAAACCACGCTGGCCAACATCGTTGCCAATGAAATGGGCGTTAACCTACGCACCACCTCCGGGCCGGTGCTGGAAAAGGCGGGCGATCTGGCGGCGATGCTGACCAACCTGGAACCGCACGACGTTCTTTTTATCGATGAAATCCACCGTCTGTCTCCGGTAGTGGAAGAAGTGCTGTATCCGGCGATGGAAGATTATCAACTGGATATCATGATCGGTGAAGGCCCGGCCGCACGCTCGATCAAACTCGATTTGCCGCCGTTCACGCTGGTGGGGGCAACCACCCGCGCCGGTTCCCTGACTTCGCCACTGCGCGATCGCTTCGGCATTGTGCAGCGTTTGGAGTTTTATCAGGTTGCCGATCTGCAGCACATCGTTTCACGCAGCGCTAACTGTCTGGGGCTGGATCTGTCGGACGAGGGCGCACATGAAGTGGCTCGCCGTGCGCGCGGTACACCGCGTATCGCCAACCGTTTGCTGCGTCGGGTACGCGATTTTGCTGAAGTCCGCGCCAATGGCGTGATCAATGGCGAGGTGGCGATGCAGGCGCTGGATATGTTGAACGTTGACGCCGAAGGCTTCGATTACATGGACCGCAAACTGTTGCTGGCGATAATCGACAAGTTCACCGGCGGCCCTGTGGGCCTGGATAACCTGGCGGCAGCGATCGGCGAGGAAAGGGAAACTATCGAGGACGTGATCGAGCCGTTTCTGATCCAGCAAGGTTTCATCCAGCGCACGCCGCGCGGGCGCATGGCCACCAATCATGCCTATAAGCACTTTGGCATGGTGCGCGAAGAGTAAATATTACGCCGTAATCCGCATTAAAAAGGGCCGCTAATTGCGGCCCTTTTGCTATCTACGAGAGGGAGATCAGGCTTGCTGCTTCCTGGACAAGCTCAGGACGAACAGCACCGCCGCACTCAGTACCACCGATGGGCCGGCCGGGGTATCGTAAAATGCCGAGAAGGCCAATCCACCGGTCACTGCCAGCACACCCACCAGCACCGCGTAGGCGGCCATTTGCTCAGGAGTTCGGGCGAAGCGCCGTGCGGTAGCGGCCGGAATGATCAGCAGTGAGGTGATGATCAGCGCGCCGACGAATTTCATCGCCAGACCAATGGTCAGGGCGGTAACCAGCATCAGTACGGTACGAGCACGGACCAGATTGACCCCGTCAACATGTGCCAGCTCTGGGCTGACGGTCATCGACAGCAGGTTGCGCCACTGCCACCACAGGATCAACAGCACGACGCTGACCCCAATGGCAATCATCCAGATATCGGTGAAGGTAACCGACAGCAGATCGCCAAACAGATAGGCCATCAGATCGACCCGCACGTTGGACATCAGCGCCACCACCACCAACCCCAGCGACAGCGCACTGTGCGCCATAATACCGAGCAGGGTGTCAACGGAAAGTTGCGGACGACGCTCCAGCCACACCAGCACCAGCGCCAGCACCAGCGTCACGGCAATCACCGCATAGAAAGGATTCACGTCCAGCAGCAGCCCGAAGGCCACACCCAGCAAAGAGGCGTGTGCCAGGGTATCGCCAAAATAGGACATCCGGCGCCAGACCACAAAGGAGCCCAATGGACCGGCAGCGGCGGCCAATAACACCCCGGCCAGCCAGCCGGGTAATAACAGTTCGATCATGCCTCACGGCCCCCGGTTTTCTTCAACACAATTCGTCCTTGCAGGTCGTGACGGTGATTATGGTGGTGACGATAGACCGCCAATTGCTCCGCACCGCGGTTGCCGAACATGGCGATAAATTCAGGATGCATCGAGACCACTTCCGGTGCGCCGGAACAGCAGATGTGTTGGTTGAGGCACAGCACTTCATCGGTTTTCGCCATCACCAGATGCAGGTCATGGGACACCATCAGAACCGCGCAACCCAGTTCTTTGCGCAGTTGGTCGATAAGATCGTACAGCGCCAGTTGGCCGTTGACGTCAACTCCTTGTGTTGGCTCATCCAGCACCAGCAGTTGCGGTTTGTTCAGCAGCGCCCGCGCGAGCAGTACGCGCTGATTCTCGCCACCTGAGAGTTTCTGCATCGGCTGATCGAGCAGGTGCGCTGCGTGCACGCGTTTCAGCGCGGGCAGAATATCGGCTTTCTTGACGCCGGGTTTCAGGCGCATAAAGCGGCTTACGGTGAGTGGCAGGGTGGCGTCGAGGTGCAGTTTTTGCGGCACGTAACCGATACGCAGACCCGGTTCGCGTTCCAGCGTACCTTCCGTTGGCGCAACCAGCCCGAGTACCACGCGCACCAGCGTGGATTTGCCCGCGCCGTTTGGGCCGAGCAGCGTCAGAATACGGCCCGGTTGAAGGCTGAGCGAAATATTCGACAGCACCTTACGGTTACCAAAGGAGACGGAGATATTTTTTAGCGTTGTCAGTGTGGACATCTCATGATTACATTTTGCAGAACTAACCGAATGTTATAATATCACGCCTCGCTGATGAAAACGACGGGATTACTGATAATGGCACATAAAAATAAATGGCTGCAGCGCACGTTGCTGGCTAGCGCACTGATGATGGCCGGACCACTGAGCAGCGCCTCTGCGGCGGTAGTGACATCCATTCGCCCACTGGGCTTTATCGCCTCCGCTATCGCCGATGGCGTAACGCCGACCGAGGTGCTGCTGCCGGATGGCGCCTCGCCGCACGATTTCGCCTTGCGACCTTCCGATATCCAACGCCTGCGTGCCTCCGATCTGGTGGTGTGGGTAGGCCCGGATATGGAAGCTTTTCTGACCAAATCCCTAACGCCGGTGTCGGCCAATCGTCAATTGGCCATCAGCGAACTGAGCGGAGTAAAACCGCTGTTGATGAAGGGCGAAGACGACGATCATGAGCATGAACACGACCATGATCATGCAACGGATGCGCATAGTCATGCCGATCACGATGAGGGCGATGGGCACCATCATGGCGAATATAACATGCACGTTTGGCTGTCTCCGGAAGTGGCAAAAGTGACCGCGATCGCGATTCACGACAGGTTATTGGAACTTATGCCACAGAATAAGGACAAATTAGACGCAAACCTGCGCCAGTTCGAGAATCTACTGACGCAAACTGACAAAAATGTTGGTAACATGCTCAAGCCTGTGCAAGGCAAAGGATATTTTGTTTTTCATGATGCTTACGGCTATTTTGAGAAACATTTCGGTTTGAGCCCGCTGGGCCATTTCACTGTGAATCCCGAAATCCAACCTGGAGCACAGCGCTTACACCAAATTCGAACACAGTTGGTTGAGCAGAAAGCAGTCTGCGTTTTTGCTGAGCCACAATTCAGGCCGGCCGTAATCAATGCCGTTGCCAAAGGGACCAAAGTGCGTTCTGGAACGCTGGACCCGCTGGGCACCGGCATCGCACTGGGGAAAGACAGCTACGGGAACTTCCTGACTCAGCTGTCAAACCAGTACGTGAGCTGCCTGAAGTAAAGATTATGAGGATAAAATCGAGTGCAGCAGATAGTCCGAACTATCGCTCTGGCGTATAACAATCTGCCACGGCCCCACCGCGTCATGCTGGGGTCGCTGACAGTGGTTACATTGGCCGTTGCCGTCTGGCGGCCTTTTGTTTATCACCCAGAACATAACCCCATCGTTAAAAGCATTGAGTTAGAATCCAGTCAATTACGATCCTTGCTGCCAGAAGCCAGCGAACCGATCGATCTCGACCAAGCCACCCCCGATGATGACATCCCACAGGATGAGCTGGACCAAAAGGTCGCCGGCGAGGATGGCGTGCATGAATATGTTGTTTCTACCGGTGATACGCTGGGCAGCATTCTGACCCAATACGGCATAGATATGTCGGATGTCACGCTGTTGGCATCGCAAAACCGCGATCTGCGTAATCTGAAAATTGGCCAGCAGCTGTCATGGACGGTGAACGATGCCGGCGATCTGCAGCGTTTGACCTGGGAAGTTTCCCGGCGTGAAACCCGCACCTATGACCGCGTAGGTAACAACTTCAAAGAAACCCAGGAGTCGCAGCAGGGCGAATGGCGCAACAATGTGATCAGCGGCCGGCTGAACGGCAGTTTCGTCAGCAGCGCCGGCGATGCCGGTCTGAGCCGTGCTGAAATCAATGCGGTGATCAAAGCGCTGCAGTGGCAGTTGGATTTCCGCAAACTGCGCAAAGGGGATCAGTTCTCGGTATTGATGTCCCGCGAACACTTTGACGGTAAGAGCGCACAAAGTCAGCTGCTGGGTGTGCGTATGCGCACCGGCGGCAAAGACTATTACGCCATCCGTGCCGAAGACGGTAAATTCTACGATCGTCAGGGCTCGGGCCTGGCGCGCGGCTTTATGCGTTTCCCAACCATGAAGCAGTTCCGCATCTCTTCAAACTTCAACCCACGCCGTGTGAATCCGGTCACCGGGCGCATTGCGCCGCACAAAGGCGTCGACTTCGCGATGCCGGTCGGTACTCCGGTGCTGGCAGTGGGCGACGGTGAAGTGTTGATCGCCAAACGCAGCGGTGCCGCGGGCAACTACGTGGCCATCCGCCATGGTCGCCAGTACACCACGCGTTATATGCACCTGAAAAAGCTGTTGGTTAAGCCAGGCCAGAAGGTGAAACGGGGTGATCGCATCGCGCTATCCGGTAACACCGGGCGCTCAACCGGCCCGCATCTGCACTTCGAAATGTGGACCAACCAGCAGGCGGTCAACCCGCTGACGGCGAAACTGCCGCGTTCAGAAGGGCTAAGCGGTAAAGATCGCAGCGATTATCTGGCGCAGGTGAAAGAAGTGGTGCCTCAGCTGCAGCTGGATTGATCCCTTTGCCCCGGCGCGTTACCGCGCCAGTGATTCCATCGGCCTGATTACGGGCCGATGTTGTTTTATATTGGTGCTTCGCCGTTGTGAATTGCAAAATCACCCTTTGCAATTATGATTAGCCGAACCGCTATGTTAAGAGCTTGTGCATGCAAAACGAGAAAAAATCGAACCTAGAGTTCATTCCGCAATTTCAGAAAGCCTTTTACCATCCGCGCTACTGGGGCGTTTGGCTGGGAACCGGGTTAATGGCCGGTATTTCACTGGTGCCTGCACGTCTGCGCGATCCTGTGCTCGGCGCCGTGGGTAAATTGGCCGGCAAGGTGGCAAAAGGCGCTCGACGTCGTGCGCGCATCAACCTATTGTACTGCCTGCCTGAGCTGCCCGAAAACGAGCGTGAACATATCATCGACGAGATGTTCGCCACCGCACCGCAATCGATGATCTTGATGGCGGAGCTGGCCTGTACCCAACCTGAGAAAGTGTTGAAGCGCGTTCGCTGGCACGGTGAAGAGGTGCTGGATAAAATCCGTGAAGAAGGGCGTAACGTGATTTTCCTGGTACCACACGGGTGGGCGGTGGATGTTCCGGCGATGCTGATGGCAGCTCGTGGTCAGCCGATGGCGGCGATGTTCCATAACCAAAGCAACCCACTGGTCGATTATCTGTGGAACACCGTACGTCGCAAGTTCGGCGGTCGCATGCACGCGCGCAATGACGGCATCAAGCCGTTTATCAGTTCTGTGCGTCAGGGGTATTGGGGCTATTATCTGCCGGACCAGGATCACGGAGCAGAACACAGCGAATTCGTGGATTTCTTTGCGACCTATAAAGCTACGCTGCCTGCGGTCGGGCGTCTGATGAAGGTCTGTCGTGCGGCCATTGTGCCGCTGTTCCCGGTCTATGACGGTAAAACCAGCATGCTGGATATCCATATACGTCCGCCGATGGACGACCTGGCGACGGCCGACGATCGCACCATTGCCCGCCGGATGAATGAAGAAGTGGAGAATCTGGTAGGTCCCAACCCGGAACAGTACACCTGGATCCTCAAGCTGCTGAAAACGCGCAAAGAAGGGGAAATCGAACCCTATTCACGCGACGATTTATACCGCTAAGCTCAGTTTTGGCGTCAGGCAAGGGTCAGTCATCTGCGGGTGACTGGCCCTTGCTGTTTCTGACGGTTCAAATATGCACCAGGCAACCTTGGGCAATCAGCGGCTCCAGCACGGCAGGCATTTCGGCAAAGTTGTTCCAGCGCAGATCCAACCGCTGTAACTGGGTTAACTCGGCCAGGCTGTCAGGCAGGGCGCTTAGGCGGTTAGCGCGCAGATCCAACGTGGTTAGTGCCTTAAGCTGACCAAAAGACGTCGGTAGCTGTTGCAGGCGGTTGGTTCTGAGGTTGAGGTGAGTCAGGTTGGCCAGCCGACCCAAAGTGGTTGGCAGCTGGCTGATAGCGTTATTTTCCACATCCAGCACCCTCAGCGCAGAGAGTTGGGCTATTTGCTCTGGTAGTGCAACCAGACGATTATTCATCAGGTGCAGTTCCCGCAGGGCGGTCAACTGGCCGAACGTCTCAGGCAACAAGGCAATCTGGTTATTGTAAAGCCGCAGTTCCTGCAGCGCGCCGAGTTGCACGATTGCCGTAGGCAATTCGCTCAGTTGGTTATCTGTCGCATTCAAATACCGCAGTTTATGTAACCGCCCCAGTTCGAGGGGCAGATCGCGAAAGGCGTTATCGCTGAGGTATAAATAAGTCAGTTCACGCAGCTCACCGATCCCGGCCGGTATCTGGTTGGCCTGGTTATGGCCGCAATCGAGCATGGCCAGCTGTTTCAACAGGCCTATTTCAGTTGGCAGTTCGCTGAGTTGGTTGCAAGAGATGTTCAATACCTGCAGATCGGCATGCTGCAAAATCTGCCGTGGGAATTGCCGAAGCCGATTGTTATACAGACTGATTTTTAGCAGTGAGTTGCCTTGTAGACAGGTATCGTCCAGATTTTCCAGCCCCTGACCGTCCAGATCCAGACTTTGTGCCGTGCGGTTTTGCTGTGGGTGTTGATGAAGCATCGAAGCCTCTCCGTTTGCCATGGTGGCGACAGGCGACGAGTTTAACAGGGGGAAAGGGCGGTGCGGGAAAAAATGCCGACCGCGTTAACGGCCGGCGGCAGGACAGATTACTCGACGCGCAGAATACGGCTGGTGTTGGTGGTGCCAACGGTTTCCATCACGTCACCCTGGGTGACGATCACCAGGTCACCCGAGACCAGGAAGCCTTTATCACGCAGGCGGTTAACCGCGTCATTGGCGGCGATAACACCGTCGTTATGGCTGTCGAAGTACACCGGGGTCACGCCGCGATAGAGTGCGGTCAGGTTCAGCGTGTGTTCATGGCGCGACATGGCGAAGATAGGCAAGCCGGAGCTGATGCGTGACATCATCAGTGCGGTACGGCCGGATTCGGTCATGGCAATCAGCGCGGTAACACCTTTCAGGTGGTTGGCTGCGTACATTGAAGACATGGCGATAGCCTCTTCAATGTTGTCGAACTGTACGTCCAGGCGGTGCTTGGAGACATTGATGCTTGGGATCTTCTCCGCGCCCAGGCAAACGCGCGCCATTGCGGCTACGGTTTCGGCCGGGTATTGACCCGCGGCGGTTTCGGCAGACAGCATCACGGCGTCGGTGCCGTCCAGCACGGCGTTCGCCACGTCCATTACCTCGGCGCGGGTCGGCATCGGGTTGGTGATCATCGACTCCATCATCTGGGTCGCGGTGATCACGGCACGGTTCAGGGTGCGAGCACGGCGGATCAGCTTTTTCTGGATGCCGACCAGTTCAGGATCGCCGATTTCGACGCCCAGATCGCCACGGGCAACCATCACTACGTCGGAGGCCAGAATGATGTCATCCATGGCTTCGTCGCTGCAGACGGCTTCGGCACGCTCAACCTTGGAAACGATCTTGGCGTGACAGCCAGCATCGCGCGCCAGACGGCGGGCATAGTTCAGATCTTCGCCGGTGCGCGGGAAGGAAACCGCCAGATAATCGACGCCGATTTTTGCCGCGGTGACGATATCGGCCTTGTCTTTCTCGGTAAGGGCTTCTGCGGACAGGCCGCCACCCAGTTTGTTAATGCCTTTGTTGTTGGACAGCGGGCCGCCAACGGTCACTTCGGTAAAGACTTTCATGCCCTGAACTTCGAGCACTTTCAACTGTACGCGGCCGTCGTCCAGCAGCAGTACGTCGCCCGGCACCACGTCGGCAGGCAGGCCTTTATAGTCGATACCGACCTTTTCTTTATCGCCTTCGCCCTTGGCCATGTTGGCATCGAGCAGGAATTTATCACCGATGTTAAGGAAGATTTTGCCTTCCTTAAAGGTGGAAACACGAATTTTCGGCCCTTGCAGGTCACCCAGAATAGCGACGTGACGTCCCAACTTGGCAGCGATTTCGCGCACTTTGTCGGCGCGAGCCTGATGATCTTCTGCCGTGCCGTGGGAAAAGTTTAGCCGAACTACGTTTGCGCCTGCGGCAATGATCTTTTCCAGATTATTGTCGCGGTCAGTAGCCGGACCCAGGGTGGTAACAATTTTGGTTCTTCTGAGCCGTCTGGACATGTATTACTCCGTTGACTGGTGAAGCAAATTATTGGTGTTGCGATAACGTCGGATAACGAAACCTGGAGTGAAATGTAATTTTACTACACTGATGTTTCACCTGGGTTACCCGCATGAGCGTTTTAACAGGGTACTGCCTCTAATGCCGCCGTCCAGATGATCTTGAACGACAGGTTTTTTCACATCGGTTACGAGTCGAAATTGTTGGGGATAACGACACCCTTATCAAAGCGCGATTCTTTCAACGCTTCCTTGACCCGCTTCAAGTTATCTCTGAATTTGGCCCCTCTGCGCAAGGTAAATCCGGTGGCGAGCACGTCTATGAGCGTTAATTGCGCAATTCGTGACACCATCGGCATATAAACGTCGGTATCTTCGGGAACATCAAGCAACAACGCCAGGGTTGCCTCGTGCGCCAGAGGGGTATCGCGTGAGGTGATGGCGATAACCGTGGCGTCGTTTTCACGCGCCAGCTGCGCCATTTCCACCAGGTTTTTGGTACGACCAGTGTGGGAGATTAACACCACTACGTCCCCTTCGCTGGAATTCATGCAGCCCATACGTTGCATGACGATATCGTCGAAGTAGACCACCGGGATATTAAAGCGAAAAAATTTGTTCATCGCGTCGTGAGCGACCGCCGCAGAGGCCCCCAAACCGAAGAAAGAGATTTTTTTTGCCTGGGTAAGTAGATCAACCGCACGATTGATTGCGGCAATATCCAAATTTGCCTTTACTGTATCCAGACTGGCCATCACCGATTCGAATATTTTACCGGTATAGGCATCGACGCTGTCATCTTCCTCCACGTTACGGTTTACGTACGGAGTGCCATTGGCCAGGCTTTGGGCAAGATGCAGTTTGAAATCGGGGAAGCCTTTGGTATCGAGACGGCGACAAAAACGGTTGACGGTGGGTTCGCTGACGTCTGCCATTCTGGCCAGCGTCGCGATACTGGAGTGGATGGCGGTCTGCGGGGAGGCCAGGATCACCTCAGCGACTTTCCGTTCAGATTTGCTCAGCAGCTCCAGATGACTCTGGATTTTTTCCAGCGTATTCATATAACGAGGGTCACTCATGGTTTATACCCGTCGCATTTCAAGCTACAGCGGGGTGATGGCAGTTGCTATAACTTGAAATCCATAGGGTATGTCGATTTCAATCAAAGGAGAAATCAATGCCGGTTTAATGGAAATATACTACGTGCTGGTAACCGTTGGCAGTGTCGACAGAGGGTATGCAGGCTTTTTTCATCAGAACATGACCTGTGTCTAACTTTCATAATGGTAAAAGAGCATCAAAAAAGACAGAAAATTACAGTTTTTGGCTCGGGCACCTACGTTTAGAGCCGGTAGCGCTTAACACTGCATTTTCTGGGGCTTTTTTTCTACTTTTGATCCGGGTTTACTGGCCGTAGTCAAAGAGAGTACAGTAGTAATGTAAGAAAATTACAAATATCCTGCAACGAGGAGATGAACATGGCGGTAACCTCTACAGCCCAGGCGTGTGACCTGGTTATTTTCGGCGCGAAAGGCGATTTGGCGCGTCGTAAGCTGTTGCCTTCCCTGTACCAGTTAGAGAAAGCCGGTCATATCCATCCGGATACCCGCATCATCGGCGTCGGCCGTGCCGAGTGGGATAAAGAAGCCTATATCAAGGTGGTCAAGGAAGCGCTTGGCACCTTTATGAAAGAAAAACTGGATGACGAGCTCTGGGCGACGCTGAGTGCGCGCCTGGATTTCTGCAACCTGGATGTGAACGACAGCAAGAATTTTACCAAATTGGGTAAAATGCTGGACCAGAAACATCGCACCACCATTAACTACTTTGCCATGCCGCCAAGCACCTTTGGCGCGATTTGCAAAGGGTTGGGCGAAGCCAAGTTGAACCACGAGCCGGCGCGCGTGGTAATGGAAAAACCGCTGGGCACCGATCTGGCTTCTTCACGCGTGATCAACGATCAGGTCGCGGAATATTTCAACGAGAGCCAGGTTTATCGTATCGACCATTATCTCGGCAAAGAGACGGTACTGAACCTGCTGGCGCTGCGTTTCGCCAACTCGTTGTTCGCCTCCAACTGGGATAACCGCACCATCGACTCCGTACAGATCACTGTAGCGGAAGAGGTGGGTATTGAAGGGCGCTGGGGCTACTTTGACCAGGCCGGTCAGATGCGCGACATGATCCAGAACCACCTGTTGCAAATCCTGACCATGATTGCCATGTCGCCACCGGCGGACCTGACGACTGACCGTATTCGCGACGAGAAAGTGAAGGTACTGCGTTCACTGCGCCGCATCGATCAGACCAATGTACGTGAAACCACGGTGCGTGGTCAGTACACCGCTGGCTTCGTGCAGGGCAAAAAGGTGCCGGGTTATCTGGAAGAGGAAGGGGCGAATAAAAGCAGCAATACTGAAACCTTCGTCTCAATCCGCGTTGATATCGACAACTGGCAGTGGGCCGGTGTGCCATTCTACCTGCGTACCGGTAAGCGTCTGCCGACCAAATGTTCTGAAGTGGTCGTCTACTTCAAGAACCCGCCATTGAACCTGTTCAGCGATTCTTACCAGCAGTTGCCGCAGAACAAACTGACCATTCGTCTGCAGCCGGATGAAGGCATCGAAATTCAGGTGTTGAACAAGGTGCCGGGTCTGGATCACAAGCACCGTCTGCAAACCACCAAGCTGGATCTGAGTTTCTCCGAAACCTTCAACCAGGAGCATGTGGCTGACGCCTATGAGCGTCTGTTGCTGGAAACCATGCGTGGCATCCAGGCGCTGTTCGTGCGCCGCGACGAAGTGGAAGAAGCCTGGAAGTGGGTTGACTCCATTATGGACGCGTGGAAAGCGGATAACGAGGCACCTAAGCCGTACCAATCCGGCACCTGGGGCCCGGTCGCTTCAGTGGCGATGATCACCCGTGACGGCCGTTCCTGGAACGAGTTCGAGTAATCACCCTGCCGGCAGCTTATCTGCCGGCATTTTTTTGCCCGCAGTACCGGGGCGCAACATCACTTGGGGTACGGCCGGACGCCTGCGCTTTAATGCGTGGGGCCCTGTGGCAGGGGCGTGCCATTGATAACCCGTAAGTAATGGAGAAGTAACGATGAAAAACTGGAAAACCAGCGCAGAACAGATCCTGACCGCAGGCCCGGTGGTTCCGGTGATAGTGATCAACAAGCTGGAACATGCGGTGCCGCTGGCCAGGGCGCTGGTAGCCGGTGGTGTGCGCGTGCTGGAAGTCACATTGCGCACCGACTGCGCCATGGAGGCAATCCGCGCTATCGCGGCAGAGGTGCCGGAGGCAATTATCGGTGCCGGTACGGTGATTAACCCGCAGCAGTTGCAGGCAGTGACCGAGGCCGGTGCGCAATTCGCTATCAGCCCCGGCCTGACGGACGCGCTGCTGAAGGCCGCAACCGCAGGCACGATTCCATTGATTCCGGGTATTAGCACTGTTTCAGAGCTGATGCTGGGTATGGATCACGGGCTGCGTGAGTTCAAATTCTTCCCGGCGGAAGCCAACGGTGGCGTGAAGGCGTTACAGGCGATCGGCGGTCCATTCCCGCAGGTGCGTTTCTGCCCGACCGGGGGCATCACGCCAAACAACTACCGTGATTACCTGGCGCTGAAAAGCGTGTTGTGTATCGGCGGTTCCTGGTTGGTTCCGGCCGATGCGTTGGAAAAGGGCGACTACGCTCGCATCACCGAACTGGCACGTACCGCGGTCAGCGGCGCTGCGGTCTAACCCGCGCCGCGTCTGGGTTTGACGATTATTTGCCCGCACCACGCTAAGCGAAGGCTCAACGACTTGTTGAGCCTTTTTTTATTTTTAAATTACTTAACTTTCTTATTTTTAAACTTTTTTTTATTCGTTTTTGTGAAAACGGCGGTTTGCTTTCTTTTTTTGGCTATGGTACAACTATCGCAGTTGAAAATTTTACTTGATGAGGATATTGGGCAAATCGCACTCCGTGTAACAAGATAATGTGCGGCTGAGAATAGAGAATAATTATGATGACAACTAATGGAATTACCCTCAGAACCTCTACTTGCCAGCTTTTCCTGTCTGCCATCCTTGCCAGTGAGCATCACTGGTGCAGCGAGCTATAGCGTCTTTCTCCCTTAACCGGTGCTGGTGACAGGCTCAGTCCTCCGTCATTCCGCGTAGCCGGGCAAACTTCTTTATTACGTTTGGGTCAGTTTATCCCCAGGGATCTCTGCGTCGTCAGCGCCTCGTTGCGCCTGTCTGACGAGATAAATCGGGATAAATATGCCTTAGCGTGCGTTATTCGCCGTTTGGGAGAGAAATTATGATTTATTGGATCTTTTTAGGCTTGGCCATCGTGGCCGAAATTATCGGTACCCTGTCCATGAAATACGCCAGCGTGAGCGGCGGCATGACCGGTCACATTGTGATGTATGTGATGATCACTGCATCATACGTCATGCTGTCATTGGCGATTAAACGCGTTGCCCTTGGCGTTGCTTACGCGCTGTGGGAAGGGATCGGTATCCTGTTTATTACCTTGTTCAGCGTATTGTGGTTCGATGAGCCCATCTCGACCTTGAAGGTGCTGGGTCTGGTGACGTTGATCGCCGGGATCTTGTTGGTGAAGTCCGGTACCCGCAAACCACGAAAACAGGCCAGCCCGCGAGGTGACAACCATGCAACAGCTTGAGTTGTACCACATTGGGTTCTTGGGACTGGCGATTGTGTTGGAAATTGTCGCCAACATCTTCCTGAAGATGTCAGACGGTTTCCGTAAAATCTGGTTAGGCCTGCTGTCATTGCTGTCGGTGCTGGGGGCGTTCAGTGCTCTGGCACAGGCGGTGAAGGGGATAGACCTGTCGGTGGCTTATGCATTGTGGGGCGGTTTCGGTATTGCCGCGACAATCGCCGCCGGCTGGATCCTGTTCGGTCAGCGCCTGAATGCCAAAGGCTGGATTGGTTTGGTGTTGTTGCTGGCAGGTATGGTGATCATCAAGCTGGCTTAAGCAGCAGGTAAAAATAAAACCGCAGGCGTTATCGTCTGCGGTTTTTTCGTTTATACCGCAGCAATAATTTTGATTTCGACCTTGTACTTCGGATTCATCAATTTGGCTTGCACGGTGCAGCGTACCGGCGCGCTACCCGCAACTACCCAGGCATCCCAGGCGGCGTTCATGGCAGCAAAATCGGCATCGTCGGCCAGAAAAATGGTGGCGTCCAGCACCCGGCTTTTATCTGACCCAACGCGCGCCAGGATCACGTCAATTGCTGCCAGGGCGTTCGCGGTCTGGGCAGTAGCGTCATCATCCAGGTTTTCCGGCACGCTGGTGTAATAGACGGTGTCGTTGTGAACGACGGCTTCGGACCAACGTTTGTCTGGATCAATTCGTTCAATATTCATTCAATTATCTCCATATCATCATCGCGTTAAGGGTAACACAGCCATCGGCAGAAATGTGTGACGATAAAGTCGGTGGTAGCCGTGCGGCAGGATAGGCATAATTAACGCTGAATTACATCGGCAGAGAGATAGCGTGGCAGACGATTTCGCAACAGACGGCGCCCTGGCGCAGGCAATCAAGGGTTTCAAACCGCGTGAAGCACAGCGGCAGATGGCGGAAGCGGTCACCGAAGCCATTAATTTCAAGCAGGAACTGGTGGTCGAAGCGGGTACCGGTACCGGCAAAACCTACGCCTATCTGGTGCCGGCACTGCGGGCCGATCGCAAAGTGATTATTTCCACCGGCTCAAAAGCGTTGCAGGATCAGCTTTATGCACGCGATTTGCCCACCGTGGCCAAGGCACTGAAGTACAAAGGCAAGATGGCGCTGCTGAAAGGGCGCTCCAATTACCTGTGTCTGGAACGTCTGGAGCAACAGTCGATGGCTGGCGGCGAGTTGGCCGGGCAAACGCTGATCGATCTGGTCCATCTGCGCAAATGGTCGTCCATGACCAAAGAGGGCGACATCAGCAGTTGCAGCGACGTGGCGGAAGACAGCTTCGTTTGGCCGCTGGTGACCAGCACTAACGACAACTGCCTGGGCAGCGATTGCCCGTTGTATAAAGATTGCTTTGTGGTCAAAGCGCGTCGTCGCGCCATGGATGCCGATGTGGTGGTGGTGAACCACCATCTGTTCCTGGCCGATATGGTGGTGAAGGAGGGCGGCTTTGCCGAACTGATCCCTGAGGCCGATGTGATGATCTTCGATGAAGCGCATCAGATCCCCGATATCGCCAGCCAATATTTCGGTAAGCAACTGACCAGCCGTCAACTGCTGGACCTGGCCAAAGACATTTCCATTGCCTATCGCACCGAAGTGCGCGATGCCGCACAGCTGCAAAAAAGCGCCGACCGCCTCAGCCAAAGCACGCAGGATTTTCGTTTGATGTTGGGAGAACCAGGGTTTCGCGGCAACCTGCGCGAGGTGCTGAGCCAGCCCAATGTACAACGTGCCTTGCTGCTGCTCGATGATGCGCTGGAGCTGTGCTATGACGTGGTCAAACTTTCCCTTGGCCGTTCGGCCTTGTTGGACGCGGCTTTTGAACGCGCTACGTTATATCGTGCCCGTCTCAAACGTTTGAAAGAGGTCAATGAACCGGGGTTCAGCTATTGGTATGAGTGCAACTCGCGTCACTTTGTACTGGCGTTGACGCCGCTGACGGTGGCCGATCGTTTCCGTGAGTTGCTGGATGAAAAACCGGGCAGCTGGATTTTCACCTCGGCAACGTTGTCGGTTAACGAGCAGATGGGCCACTTTACAGAGCGTCTGGGGTTGAATAAGGCCAAAACGCTGCTGCTGGCCAGCCCATTCGATTACGCCAAACAGGCCTTGCTGTGTGTACCGCGCTTTTTACCCTCACCAAACCAGCCTGGCGGCGCGCGGCAATTGGCACGCATGCTACGGCCGCTGATTGAAGCCAATAACGGCCGCTGCTTCTTCCTTTGTACTTCGCACCAGATGATGCGGGAACTGGCGGAAGAGTTCCGTGCCACCATGACCTTGCCGGTGCTGTTGCAGGGGGAAACCAGTAAGGGCCAGTTGCTGGCTCAGTTTGTCGAGGCCGGCAATGCCCTGTTGGTGGCGACCAGCAGCTTCTGGGAGGGGGTAGATGTACGCGGCGATGCATTGTCGTGCGTGATTATCGACAAACTGCCGTTTACCGCACCCGATGATCCGTTGTTGAAAGCCCGGATTGAAGACTGCCGATTACGTGGTGGCGATCCGTTTAACGATGTGCAACTTCCGGACGCGGTCATTACCCTGAAACAGGGGGTTGGACGCCTGATCCGCGATACCGACGATCGCGGCGTGCTGGTGATTTGCGACAATCGGTTGGTGATGCGCCCCTATGGCGAAGTTTTCCTCAATAGCCTGCCGCCGACGCCGCGTACCCGCGATATCGCCCAGGCGATTGCCTTCCTGCAGGCAGATCGCTAGCGGATAGGCGTGACCCCAGGGCTGTGCTACAATGCGCGCCCTGTATGAAAAACCCTGTTTTTTTCCCGCCTGAGGTTGGCATGTCCACGCGAATTTTAGCGATCGATACAGCGACGGAAGCCTGTTCCGTTGCTATCTGGAATCAAGGCGAAATCCACGCCCTGTTTGAGCTGTGCCCACGTGAGCATACGCAACGTATTTTACCTATGGTGCAGCAGGTGCTGGCGGAATCCGGGGTCACCCTTGGCCAGCTCGATGCGCTGGCTTTTGGCCGTGGGCCAGGCAGCTTTACCGGCGTGCGTATCGGCATTGGCATTGCTCAGGGGTTGGCGCTGGGCGCAGACTTGCCCTTGCTGGGCGTTTCCACGCTGCAAACCATGGCGCAGGGCGCCTGGCGACTCACCGGGGCTGACCGTGTGCTGTCGGCGATAGATGCGCGTATGGGCGAAGTCTACTGGGGTCAGTTTGAACGTCAGCAAGACGGTAACTGGCTTGAAAGTGAAGGTGAAGCGGTACTTACCCCGGCGCAGGCGCTGGTGCGCGCGCAAGGTCTGCAAGGCCACTGGGCGCATGTCGGCACCGGCTGGCAAACCTATCCGGATTTGGTTGCCGGTTCCACGTTAACCCTGAGCGATGGGCAAATGCTGTTACCGCAGGCGGAAGATATGCTGCCGTTGGCGCTGCATGCCTGGCAACAGGGTTTGGCGGTGGCGGTAGAAAATGCCGAGCCGACCTATTTGCGTAATGAAGTCACCTGGAAAAAATTGCCGGGGCGCGAATAGCCGCAACCTATTGTGCTTTGGCGGCAATAGGGATAGGAATGATCTGCAACTTGCTCCGTGAATTGATGTCAAAGTTACAGCCATTTCAGGAGATTGCGACGATGTTAACCCGCACTGTTTGTAAAAAAATGTCGCTGCTGGCTATTGCCGGCAGCGTGCTGGCGCTGTCAGGTTGCGTAACCGTGCCTGATGCGATTAAAGGCAGCACGGCAACGCCGGTGCAGCAGCTGTCTTCGGTACAGAATGCGCCGAACCTGTTTGTCGGGGCTGAAGCTCGCTTTGGCGGTACCGTTGTGAACGTTGCCAATGAGCAGGGGCGCACGCTACTGGAAATTGCGGCCGTGCCGCTCGATTCCGGCGCCCGGCCGATATTGGGTGAGCCGTCACGGGGTCGTCTGATAGCCTCGGTTAATGGCTTCCTGGAACCGGTTGATTTTAAGGGCCAGTTAGTGACGGTAGTTGGGCCAATCACCGGCGTGAAAGACGGCAAGATCGGCATGACACCGTACAAATTTGTTACCATGAATGCCACTGGCTACAAACGCTGGCATCTGTCTCAACAGGTGATGATGCCACCGGCGCCGATGGGCCCCTGGGGCTGGCGTAGCGGTACCTGGGGCCCCGGTTGGGGCGTGGGGTATGGCTGGTACAACCCTGGCCCAGTGCAGGTGCAAACCATCGTTACCGAGTAATGCTTGCTTGTTGTTAAATTTTAATAGGGCGGCTCCGGCCGCCTTATTCTTTTGGCGTAGGGAATGACCGCCAATTAGTGACGTACATCGCAACCTGAATATTGTTTAAAACTCAAACTGGTCTGCTGAGTTAAAATATTGTTATGGTTTGGCTGCATATTTGGGGGCTGCGATGATGATAATGAATAATAATTTCAGGAGTAATACCTTGGATAAGGTCTGGTTAAAACGTTACCCGGCGGATGTTCCGGCAGAGATCGACGCCGATCGTTATTCATCTTTGGTCGAAATGTTTGAAAATGCGGTTCAGCGCTACGCAGATCAACCGGCTTTCATTAACATGGGTGAGGTGATGACCTACCGCAAGCTGGAAGAACGTAGTCGGGCTTTCGCGGCTTACCTGCAAAATGAGCTGGGGCTGCAGAAAGGCGACCGCGTTGCTCTGATGATGCCGAACCTGTTGCAGTATCCCATCGCGCTGTTTGGTATCTTACGTGCGGGTATGGTGGTGGTGAACGTTAACCCGCTGTATACGCCACGTGAATTGGAACATCAACTGAACGACAGTGGCGCAAGTGCCATTGTGATCGTCTCCAACTTTGCTCATACGCTGGAAAAAGTGGTGTTCAACACCCAGGTCAAGCATGTGATCCTGACGCGTATGGGCGATCAGCTCTCCGCCGCCAAAGGCACGCTGGTTAACTTCGTCGTCAAATACATCAAGCGGCTAGTGCCGAAATATCATCTACCGGCTGCCGTTTCTTTTCGCAGTGCGCTCCAGCGCGGGCGTCGCCAACAGTATGTTAAACCCGATATTATCAACACCGATCTGGCGTTCCTGCAGTATACCGGTGGGACTACCGGCGTGGCCAAAGGCGCGATGCTGACACACCGTAATATGCAGGCCAACCTGGAGCAGGCTAAAGCTGCCTATTTGCCGCTGTTTCGTGAAGGGCAGGAGTTGGTGGTAACGGCGCTGCCGCTGTATCACATTTTCGCGCTGACGGTGAACTGCCTGCTGTTTATCGATTTGGGTGGGCGCAATTTGCTGATCACCAACCCACGCGACATTCCAGGGCTGGTGAAAGAGCTGGGCAAATATCCGTTCACCGCCATGAGTGGGGTGAACACCCTGTTCAATGCGCTATTGAACAACGTGGACTTCCACAAGCTGGATTTCTCCACGCTGCGTTTTTCCGTCGGCGGCGGCATGTCAGTACAGAAATCGGTGGCGGACAAGTGGGAGAAAACCACCGGTAAGCACTTGCTGGAAGGATACGGCCTGACGGAGTGCGCGCCGCTGGTCTCCGGTAACCCTTACGATCTGAAACACTACAGCGGCAGTATCGGTTTGCCTGTACCCTCGACGGATATTCGGCTGGTGGACGATAACGGTCAGGACGTGCCGGTTGGTGAGCCGGGTGAACTGTGGGTCAAAGGACCGCAAGTTATGTTAGGCTACTGGCAGCGGCCGGATGCCACCGATGAAGTATTGAAAGATGGCTGGCTCGCGACCGGTGATATCGTTACAGTGGACGAGATGGGCTTTGTCCGCGTCGTCGACCGGAAGAAGGACATGATCCTGGTTTCCGGGTTTAACGTATACCCGAACGAGATTGAAGACGTGGTCAGTCAGCATCCGAAAGTGTTGGAATGCGCGGCGATTGGCGTGCCGAATGAGGTAACCGGTGAGACGGTTAAAATTTGCGTGGTGAAGAAAGACGCTTCGCTGACCAAAGAAGAGCTGTTGACCCATTGTCGTCGGCAGCTTACCGGGTATAAAGTGCCTAAAATTGTTGAGTTCCGTGACGAGTTGCCGAAGTCTAACGTCGGTAAAATTTTGCGGCGAGAACTGCGTGATGAGCAGAAAAAACCTGCGGCGGCCGATGCCGCCTAGGTTATCATCCACGCCTTACAGATCAACAACGCCGGTGAATGCCGGCGTTGTTGTGTTTGAATCATGAAAGCGACCAAGAGAATGACGTTTTGAACTATCAGTTGATCACTACCGATGCCGGATTGCAGCAGGTCTGCGAGCAGGCGAAAAAGCATGCCCAGATAGCGCTGGACACCGAATTTGTCAGAACGCGCACCTATTATCCGCAGTTAGGCCTGATTCAGTTATACGACGGTGAACAACTCTCCCTGATTGACCCCCTGCCAATCAAGCAATGGCAGCCGTTTATCGAGCTGCTGAGTAATACTCAGATTGTGAAGTTCCTGCACGCCGGCAGTGAGGATCTGGAAGTGTTCCTCAACGCGTTCAAAACGCTGCCGACTCCGATGGTGGACACCCAAATTCTGGCGGCCTTCACCGGTCGACCGCTGTCTTGCGGTTTTGCGACCCTGGTGGCGGAGTATATGCAGGTGGAGTTGGATAAAAGCGAAGCCCGTACCGACTGGCTGGCGCGCCCGCTGACGGAAAAACAGTGCGTTTATGCGGCGGCTGACGTGTTCTATCTGCTGCCGATGGCCAAACGGCTGGTTCAGGAGACGGAAGAGGCCGGTTGGACGGCTGCCGCTAACAACGAATGCCTGTTGCTATGCCAACGCCGTAGCGAGACGCTGGCGCCAGAATTGGCCTACCGTGAAATCACCAATGCCTGGCAACTGCGTCCGCGTCAGTTGGGCTGCTTGCAGAAGCTGGCTGAATGGCGCCTGCGTCAGGCGCGTGAGCGCGATCTGGCGGTAAACTTTGTGGTACGTGAGGAAAACCTTTGGCAGGTGGCGCGACATATGCCGACATCGCTGGGGGAATTGGACTCCCTGGGCCTGAGCGGTCCGGAAATTCGTTATCACGGTAAAACGCTGTTGGCGCTGGTGGCAGAGGCTAATGAGCTGGATGAGGCTGCACTGCCGGCACCGTTGTCGAACCTGATCGATCAGCCGGGCTACAAGAAAGTGTTCAAGGATATCAAGGCGGCGATCGTCATTGTCAGTGAGCAAAGCGGGTTGAGCAGTGAATTACTGGCATCGCGCCGACAGATTAACCAACTGCTGAATTGGCATTGGAAATTGAAGGGTGCTGACAGCCTGCCAGAATTAATCAGCGGTTGGCGCGGTGATTTATTGGCGGCGCCGCTGCAGGCTATTTTGAAGGATTATTAATCGAGTGGTAAAACTTGGGGCAGGGTAAGGAAACGCTGCTCCGATTATTTATTAGAAATAACCATAACAACACTTACCGACAGCATTTACTTTAAACAACAGTGGCGCAAGATTAATTGAGATTAATCCCAAAGGCTAAAAACGATTATTAGGCGCTTTTTATCTCAATAACTGGTTATGCATACAGTTACCCCCTGCAAGAAAATATACAGGGGGTAATTAGTGCGTCACACTCATTTAGTTACTTCTTCCGATTCCGGTAATGTCACGTTGAGTTCAAGTACCGAAATATCATCCCCTTTCTGCTCAAACTGCACGTGCAGCATTTCAGGGTCGATTTGAATATATTTGCAAATTACCGCCAGAATATCGCGTTTCAAATCAGGCAGATACGGGGGCTCACTGTCCCCGCGACGACGCTCTGCGACGATAATCTGCAGCCGTTCCTTGGCTATATTGGCTGTCTGCTTTTTGCGGGACAGAAAGAAGTCTAGTAATGCCATGGTTTATCCCCCAAAAAGGCGTTTCAGGAAACCCTTCTTCTCTTCTTCAATGAAGCGGAAGGGGCGTTCTTCCCCTAACAGGCGGCTAACGGTATCGTCATAGGCTTTGCCGGCATCCGACTCGGCGTCGAGGATCACCGGTTCACCCTGGTTGGATGCACGCAGTACGGATTGGTCTTCCGGGATAACGCCGACCAATGGAATGCGCAGAATTTCCAGCACGTCTTCCATGCTCAGCATGTCGCCACGGCTGACGCGACCTGGGTTGTAGCGGGTCAGCAGCAGGTGTTCCTTGATTGGCGATTCGCCTCTCTCGGCACGGCGAGATTTGGAAGACAAAATGCCCAGAATACGGTCAGAGTCACGTACTGAGGAGACTTCCGGGTTGGTGGTGATGATGGCTTCATCAGCAAAATACAGCGCCATCAGTGCGCCGGTTTCGATGCCCGCCGGAGAGTCACAAACCACAAAATCAAAATCCATTTCGCCCAGGTCGTTGAGGATCTTCTCAACGCCTTCGCGGGTTAACGCGTCTTTGTCACGCGTTTGCGAAGCTGGCAGGATAAACAGATTTTCGGTGCGCTTGTCTTTGATCAACGCCTGATTCAGTGTGGCATCACCCTGAATCACGTTAACGAAATCGTAAACAACCCGGCGTTCGCAGCCCATGATCAGGTCAAGATTACGCAGGCCGATATCGAAATCGATCACTACGGTTTTCTTTCCTTTTTGGGCTAAACCGGTAGCGATGGCCGCGCTTGAAGTGGTCTTGCCAACGCCCCCTTTACCCGATGTAACAACAATAATGCGTGCCATGAAATGGATTCCTTGTCAAAAGGGCTTAATTTAAAGGTTGTATGGTTAAAGCGTTATCCAACAGGCTGAGTCGTACTGCCTGCCCGACATAGTCGGACGGGATTTGGTCGCTCAACCAGTACTGCCCTGCGATAGAGACTAGCTCAGCACCCAGGTGCGTGCAAAAAATCTGGCACTGTGTATCACCTGATGCACCGGCAAGCGCACGACCGCGCATCATGCCGTAGACGTGAATGTTGCCATCGGCAATTAATTCAGCGCCGGCGCTAACGCTGCTGGTCACTATCAGATCGCTGTTGCGGGCATAAATTTGTTGGCCGGAACGGACAGGGGTACTGATGATGCGCGTCTTGGCGGGGGCGTTGGGATCCACCACCGGGGCTGGCGCAGGCGCCGGTTCCGGTGTGGCCATCTTTTGGCCTTTGCCTTCGTTCAGCAACGGCAGCCCGGCACGGGTTATTGCGCGTTTCTGCCGCTCATCTCTGCAACCGCTGATACCCACAACGCGCAGACCTGCTGCCGTGACAGCCTGTTGAAGTTCTTTCCAGTTTGCGTCGCCGTTCAGCGTTGCAACGTTGATAACAACAGGGGCGTTTTTCAAAAAAGCGGGCGCTTGCTCTACTTTTTCCAGTAACGCCTGACGTATTACCTCGGGTTCCGAATTATGCAAATGAACAACCGATAGGGTAAAACTGCTGCCTTTTAGCTCAATTGGCGATTGTGACATCTATCCTGACTCAGTCTCAGCAACTTTAAATCCCCGGAATACCAATCGGGGTGCGATATTCCGAAGTACTATAAGCATGTTATAGTCAGAGTTATATCCAGGCAAGACGCTGCCCCAATTAAATAGAGTTAAAAACATGCTTTGTGTGATCTATAGAAGTTCTAAACGCGATCAAACTTATCTTTATGTCGAAAAAAAAGACGATTTCTCCCGTGTGCCGGAAGATCTGATGAAAAGTTTCGGTACGCCGCAATTGGCAATGGTGCTTTCCCTTGAAGGGCGGGAAAAGTTAGCCTCGGCGGATATTGAGAAAGTGAAAGAAGCCCTGAAAGAAGAAGGGTTTTATCTTCAGGTCCCCCCGCCGTTGGAAAATTTATTAAACCAGCATTTGTCTGGCGACAAAAAATAACCTGCGAAGATGTAGGAGAGGCTGGAAGCGCTCAAAACTGATAAAGGAGCCGCGTGATGAGATTGTCGGCAATAACCCTGCTATCGACGCTGTTGACGTTAGGATGCACAGTCAGTCAGCAGGCGATGGCGCAAGGGGCCACATCGGCGTCGGAAGCTTCGTCGGGCACAGCTACTCCTGCGGCTCAGAGCCGACTCTCTGAAACGGGTCGCGATCCTGCGCAGTTCCCGGCCTACGTTGAACAGTTAAAGCGCCAGGCGCTGGCGCAGGGCATCAGCCCGGCGATTGTCGACAGTGCTTTCACCGACGTGCATTTTGTCGATCGGGTGATCAAGGCTGACCGTAATCAGCCGGAAAAGAAAATCACGCTGGACGACTACCTCAAACGCGTATTGCCACCCGCCAAGATCGCACAAGGCCGTGCGCTATATCAGCAGTATCATCCTAAGCTTTCGCGGCTCACCGCGCACTACGGCGTGCCGGGACGTTATGTTGTGGCACTGTGGGGCATGGAAAGCGCCTTCGGCAAAATCCAGGGGCGTGAAGATGTGATATCTGCGCTCGCCACCTTGGCTTTTGAAGGGCGACGCGAGGCGTTCTTCAGTCAACAGCTGATGGCGGCGCTGCAAATCCTCGAGCAGGGTCATGTCAGCCGCGAGCAGTTGAAAGGCTCCTGGGCCGGTGCCATGGGGCAATGCCAATTTATGCCGACGTCGTTCCTTAACTATGCTGCGGACGGCGACGGTGATGGCCGCATTGATATCTGGAACAACGTTGACGATGTCTTTGCCTCCACGGCCCGCTATCTGTCGAGCGAAGGCTGGCAGCGTGGTGTGGGTTGGGGCAGAGAGGTCAGGTTGCCTGCCGGGTTCAGCACCGAGGCTGTGGGGTTAAAGGATAGCCAGGCGCACAGCGTCAATGAATGGCAAAAACGCGGGGTGCGGCGTCCGGATGGTTCAGCGCTGCCGCATTCCAGCCTGCGCAGTTGGCTGATCACACCGGATGACATGCAGGGCCGTGCATTCCTGGTTTATGATAATTTCCGCACGATTATGCACTGGAATCGCTCTTACTATTTTGCGATCGGTGTGGGTATGATGGCTGACGGTATCGGGCAATAGAAAAAGGCTGCGGTGCCTCCACCAGCGCGTGGAATAACGGGCTTAGCATGCTAAGCCCCTACATGATTGTAGGGAGAGGCGGTATGTATCAACATAGAGACTGGCAGGGTTCATTACTTGATTTTCCGGTAAATAAAGTGGTTTGCGTCGGCAGTAATTACGCCGATCACATCAAGGAAATGGGCAGTGCAACCTCGGCAGAGCCGGTAGTGTTTATCAAGCCTGAAACGGCGCTGTGCGATATTCGCCAGCCGGTGGTGATCCCCAAAGAGTTTGGTTCGGTACATCATGAAGTGGAGCTGGCTGTGCTGATCGGTACGCCGCTAAAGCAGGCTAATGAAGATCGCGTGGCGCGTGCCATCGCCGGATACGGTGTTGCGCTTGATCTGACGCTGCGGGAACTGCAGGCGGGCTTCAAGAAGGCGGGGCAGCCTTGGGAAAAAGCCAAGGGTTTCGACGGTTCTTGCCCGATATCCGGGTTTATACCGGTCGCGGAGTTTGGCGATCCGCAAAATGCGGAGCTGTCCCTGACGGTCAATGACCAGGTGCGACAACAAGGCAATACTCGCGACATGATCACGCCGATCCTGCCGCTGATCAGCTATATGAGCCGCTTTTTCACGTTGCGTGCAGGCGACATTATCCTTACCGGCACGCCGCAGGGCGTCGGCCCGATGAGCTCTGGCGACATGCTGAAAGTCACCCTCAACGGTAAATCACTGACCACACGCGTGATTTGAAACCTGGGTAAAGCGCAATAAAAAAGGCCCCTCAGGGCCTTTTTTTCGGTGACGATAGGTCAAAACGCTTATTTACGGCCCAGCAAGAAACCGAAAACAATCCCGACGGCGGCGGCGATGGCTACGCCGGCCAGTGGGTTAGATTCAACCTGAGTCCGCACCGTATCGGCAGCATCTCGAGCCGCGTAACTGGCCTGAGAGGCATATTTGCGGGCTGCGCCTTTGACTTGATGATCCGGTGAGTCCGTTGCTTTACCAAAAGCTTCTTCAACGGCGCCGGCAGCTTCATTTACTTTGTCTTCTGCTTTCCCAAACATACTTGGTTCCTTATCTTCATTCAAAAGGCGAACATTAAACATAGCAGGGATATGCGCTTCTTGGCGGCAAAATGTGCTTTATGAGATGAATCTTACCCGTGAATAATGATGAACAGGGATATGGATGAGGGGGAAACGAAAGGATGATAGACCTGAGTTTTGTACGTATAATTAGACGATATGCCTGGTGTGTTTTATCCCTTTCAGCATCAAGGGTAACGGCCTGATAATACTGGCCGAAAATGTTGAATGCCGTTGTTTTAAATAGCGTTTTTTTTAAGCGAACATATTGTTATCGCTATGATTATATTGTGTTTTCAGCCTTTCCATTTGGCTGGGATATCTATATAGTGCACCCTCAAAACCTGCTTGCAGGTTATCTATTCATTTACCTATACCGGACGCGAACATGTCACAAACCCCTTTTTGGCAACAAAAAACGCTGGCGGAAATGTCAGAACAAGAGTGGGAATCGCTGTGCGACGGTTGTGGGCAATGCTGTCTGAATAAGCTGATCGACGAAGATACCGACGAGATTTATTTCACCAACGTAGCCTGTAACCAGCTGAATATTAAGTCGTGCCAGTGCCGCAACTATGAGCGCCGCTTTGAGCTGGAAGAGGACTGCATCAAACTGACGCGTGAAAACCTCACCACCTTCGATTGGCTGCCGCCGACCTGCGCATACCGTTTGATTGGTGAAGGCAAGCCGCTGTTTGCGTGGCACCCGCTGGTCAGCGGTTCTAAAGCTGCGATGCACGGTGAGCGTATTACGGTACGACATATTGCGGTGCGGGAAAGTGAAGTGGTGGACTGGCAGGATCACATCTTGAACAAACCGAGCTGGGCGAGATAAGGAAAAAAGCCCCTGCAAAGATGAGGGGCAAGACACACAACAACACCAGGGAAATCGTTAAATATTAACTTGCGGATATTATAGGGATTCTCTGATAAAACTTCATCAAAATATCGATGCAATAATGCATCGCTATGATGAATTTTTTTGTATGAAGTGAGTGGCGAGGAAAATCGTTGCGCCAGTATTTTTGTGAGGTAAGACCGAAAAAGTGAAGCGAGGCTTTCGTAGATAAGACATTTTACTCTTCTAACTTAATGTTATGTAAATTACGCGTCAAATCCTGCCCAGATGCTTCTTTTTAAACCTGATGTTAGGTAGTTTGAGCGCTCTCACGCTAAGTTTCGAGAGTAAAATAATGAAAATGATACGCCTGTTTGCCATAGCTGGAGCACTAATAGTGCTCGTTTATTACCTTACACATACCTAATCTCGCATTACCTCTGAAGATCATCAGTCACTCGATGAAAAACGGCGCCCTGAGGCGCCGTTTTTCATGCTGTCATGCTCAGCGGCCAAACAGATCGCGGCGGCGTGGGCGGACAAATTGTGCCAGCAGCACAACGATAGCAATCAACAAATAAGCTGCAAAGATGCCAACCAGCCACTGCGGCATTTCCAGCGTCAAAAATTCCCATTGGCGTACCGAACAGTCGCCTGATGCGTGGAACACCGCAGGCAGCCATTTGTCCAGCGGCAGCCAGGACGGGAAGCTGACGAAGAAATCGCAGGTATTAAACGGCGAAGGGTGCAGTTGGATCATGGTGTGTTTCCACGCCAGCTGCAGGCCTTCCCAGGCACTGTAAATCCACAGCAGAATAGCGGCATAACGCAGCGGCGTTTTCGGCGCAATGGCACCCAGCAGCGAGGCACCGAGAATACCAAACAGCGCGCAACGTTCGTAAATGCACATGACACAGGGTTGCAGCAGCATTACATGCTGAAAGTAGAGTGCGACTAATTCCAGCGCCAGCGCAGTCAGGGCCATCAACAGCCAAGCACCGCGCCCCTGTGAGCAGCGGTTAAAGAATTGCAACATATATTTATTCTTCCATGCAGTAAGCAATTGAACTGGCAGTGTAAACCAATTCAACCCCGCTGCCAGCCACCTGAGCCGGATTCAGCACAAAAATAGTCGCTGACAGCGGGGCGGGTTTACAGGGTTAGTGTGCAGCGGCTTCGAGCGACGGCAGCGTCAGCCAATGCCACTGGGTCAGCAGGTCGGTCACGGGCGCCAGGGTGAACTGTACGCACAACAGACCAACCAGGGTTAATACCACAGTATAAGGCAATGCCATCCATACCATTCGCCCATAGGATAAACGTACCAGGGGGGCCAGTGCGGAGGTCAGCAAGAACAGGAAGGCGGCCTGGCCATTCGGCGTGGCGACCGACGGCAAATTGGTCCCGGTATTAATGGCGACCGCTAACATTTCAAACTGCTTCAGGGAAATGGCGCCATTTTCAAATGCGGCGCGCGCTTCATTAATGTAAACCGTACCGACGAACACATTGTCGGATACTGAAGACAGCAAGCCATTGAACAGATAAAACAACGAAAGTTGGGAAGAGGGTTCCGCCTGCAAAACGAATTGAATTACCGGGGTAAACAGGTGTTGCTCAATGATCACCGCCACCACGGTGAAAAATACCGTCAGCAGGGCGGTGAAGGGCAAGGCCTCCTGGAAGGCTTTGCCGATGGCGTGCTCATCGGTTACGCCACACAGGGAAGTGGCGAGGATAATCACCGACAGGCCAATCAGGCCAACCTCCGCCAGATGGAAGGCCAGGGCGACAATCAGCCAAACGCCGATAAGTGCCTGAACCACTAATTTGACCTGCTCTTGCTTACTGCGCCCGGCAGTCGCCTGGCGGTCAAACTCTGTCAGCACTTCGCGCACCCGCTCCGGGAGTTTTGCTCCGTAGCCGAAGACGCCGAAGCGCTCAAGCAGCAGGCAGACCAGCAGACCACAGATCAATACCGGTAAAGTGACGGGCGCCATGCGCAGGAAGAAGTCGACAAAGCCCCAGTCGGCGCTTTTGGCGATAATCAGGTTCTGCGGTTCGCCCACCATGGTCATCACACCGCCCAGCGCGGTACCGACACCAGCATGCATCAGCAGACTGCGCAAAAAGGCGCGGAACTGCTCCAGCGTCTGTTTGTTATCGTCGCTTACCAGGTTGCTGTCGTCGTTGACGTCGGCAGCGCCGCCGGAAGGGTTCGACACCACGTTGTGGTAAATCGAATAAAAACCGGTTGCGACGCTGATGACTACCGCAACCACCGTCAGCGCATCGAGGAAGGCGGACAAAAATGCTGCCGCAAAACAGAAGGCTAAAGACAGCAGTATTTTAGAGCGAATATTGAGCAGCAGCTTGGTGAAGACGAACAGCAGTAGCTGCTTCATAAAGTAGATGCCGGCCACCATAAAGATCAGCAACAGCAGGACTTCCAGATTATGGGCAATCTCTTCGCCCACCCGATCGGGGCTGGTCATGCCGATCAATACCGCCTCAATGGCCAGCAGGCCGCCCGGCAGCAGGGGATAGCACTTCAGCGCCATCGCCAGCGTGAAGATAAATTCGATGACCAGTAGCCAACCCGCGATGAAGGGATCGACCAGGAAGAAAACCAGCGGATTGACCAACAAGAAGATGAGGATGGCCAGTTTGTACCAGTCAGGTGATTGCCCGAGGAAGTTTTTCACCAGGGCACTGCGTAAAGTCGTTTCCATTATGCGTTACACGTCCTGAAAATAAGTTGTCACATATTACCCTAACAATGCCGCAGGGGCAGAAGCAATACGGGCTTGCTTTACGACGTGAAATTTCTCTGACGCGGTGTTTTTGCACGTTTTTTGCCACTTTATGCACACTTTCGTTTAATGTTTTTCGCTCACGCTATGTCATGCCAAGGCGATCTGGTATGATCAGCCGACTACTATTACTGATTATCGTCGCTACGGAACGTCAAACACATGGTCATAAAGGCGCAGAGTCCTGCCGGTTTCGCGGAAGAATACATTATCGAGAGTATCTGGAATAATCGCTTCCCTCCTGGCTCTATTTTGCCCGCGGAGCGTGAGCTTTCAGAATTGATTGGTGTTACGCGCACCACGTTACGCGAAGTTTTACAACGCCTGGCCCGTGATGGCTGGCTGACCATTCAGCATGGCAAACCGACCAAAGTAAATAATTTCTGGGAAACATCCGGCCTCAATATTCTTGAGACGGTGGCACGCCTCGATCACAAAAGTGTTCCACAGTTGATCGACAACTTGCTGTCGGTTCGTACCAATATTGCCGCGATCTTTATTCGCGCAGCGGTGCGTAATCATCCTGAGGCTGCTCAGGAAGTCTTGGCGAAAGCGACTCAAGTGGAAGATCAGGCGGACGCTTTCAACCTGTTAGACTACGAAATTTTCCGCGGTCTCGCATTCGCTTCCGGCAACCCGATTTACGGTCTGATCTTCAACGGCCTCAAAGGCCTGTACACCCGTGTCGGTCGTTACTATTTCTCAAATCCGGAGTCCCGCAAGCTGGCGCTGACTTTCTACAGCAAGCTGTCGACGCTGTGCCATGAGAAGTCGTACGATCAGGTGATGGATTGCGTGCGTAACTACGGTAAAGACAGCGGGGCCATCTGGCAGAGCATGCAAGGCACCATGCCGAGCGATCTGACCGAAGCCCGCCGTTAGTTTCACATCTCGCATTACGCAAAAGGGGCGCCAGTGGCGCCCCTTTGTCATGATCACTAATCCTACAGCGGAGTCGGCCGCGGCGGACAACGTTCCAGCAGCTCGACGCTGCCATCCTCGTTGAGCTGTTCCAGAATAATGTCGAAGCCCCACAGGCGGTGCAGGTGTTTCATCACCTCACGCCGACTTTTGTCCAGCGGCGCCCGGTCTTGTGGAATATAACGCAACGTCAATGAGCGATCGCCGCGCAAATCCACATTCCAGATCTGAATGTTCGGCTCGTGGTCGCTCAGGTTATATTGCGCCGACAGCTCCTGACGGATCGCCCGATAGCCCGCCTCATTATGGATCGCCGCAATCTCCAGGTAGTTATTGCGATCATCATCGAGCACGGTGAACAGCCGGAAGTCACGCATGATTTTCGGGGACAGGAACTGGCTGATAAAACTTTCGTCCTTAAAATCACGCATGGCGAAGTGCAGCGTTTCCAGCCAGTCTTTACCGGCAATGTCCGGGAACCAGTAGCGATCTTCTTCGGTCGGCGACTGACAGATGCGCTTGATGTCCTGGAACATGGCAAAGCCCAGCGCGTAAGGGTTAATCCCGTTGTAATAAGGACTATTGTAAGGCGGCTGGTACACCACGTTGGTGTGGCTGTGCAAAAACTCCAGCATAAAGCGTTCGGTCACCCGGCCTTCATCGTAAAGATGGTTGAGGATGGTGTAGTGCCAGAATGTCGCCCAGCCTTCGTTCATCACCTGCGTTTGTTTTTGCGGATAAAAATACTGGCTCACTTTGCGCACGATGCGCAGCACCTCACGCTGCCAGGGTTCCAGCAGCGGCGCATTTTTCTCCATAAAGTAGAGGATGTTCTCCTGCGGCTCGCTTGGATAGCGACGCGCTTGTTCAGGCGCCTCTTCGCGTTCTACCCGCGGCAGGGTCTTCCACAGCGTATTGACCTGACTCTGCAGGTACTCTTCGCGGCTCTTCTGGCGGGCTTTTTCTTCGACCAGGGAGATCTTCTGCGGACGTTTATAGCGGTCCACGCCGTAGTTCATCAGCGCGTGGCAGGAATCGAGCAGCTTCTCCACTTCTTCAACGCCGTAGCGTTCTTCGCACTGACTGATGTAGTGGCGGGCGAACAACAGATAATCGACGATCGAACTGGCGTCGGTCCAACTGCGGAACAGGTAATTATTTTTGAAAAACGAGTTGTGGCCGTAGCAGGCGTGCGCCATGACCAGCGCTTGCATGGTGATGGTATTTTCTTCCATCAGGTAGGCGATGCAAGGGTTGGAGTTGATGACGATTTCATAGGCCAGCCCCTGCTGCCCATGTTTGTAGCGCTGCTCGGTCTCAATGAATTTTTTACCGAATGACCAATGGGTATAGTTAATCGGCATGCCGACGCTCGAATAGGCGTCCATCATCTGTTCTGAGGTAATCACCTCGATCTGATGCGGGTAGGTATCGAGCTTGTAATGTTTGGCTACGCGATCGATGTGCTCCAGATACACCTGCAGCAGCTCGAACGTCCAGTCCGGTCCATCGCTCAGACGTTTATCTTCCTTGACCTTTTCATGTGTTGAAGTAGTCATCAGCGCACCCTCGTTATTACGGACCTTGCTCGAACGGCAGACCCTAGATCAATCGTAGCTCAATCTGGGCAGAGGTAATAATGATATAAAGCTTAAAAATTCAACGATCTGACGTCGCCTTCCCGCCTCAGGAAGCGACTGGGGCATTTTAGGGCGAGTTTTTTCTGCTGAAGCGGCTGCGGATGCGTATGAAATGTTATCTCGATGAAATGGCTTTTTAGTGGTTTATTATTCTGTTTCAGTGGGCCTGTTTCATTTTTATGTTCTGTTAAAACCTTGTTGCGCGTCGTAGCTTTTCTTAGTGCTCTCAATGCTGTCAATGACAGCATAATAGGGGCCGTTTCGCTCTTAAATCTGCCTTTGACAACATCTTATCGCTATTTATAGGTAGCTATTGCAAAAGAACCGGCCATGAACGATAAATTAATTGTGAATGTTGTCACGTTTGATGATGAAGATGTTGGACGGATTTTTCCACTGAGTTAATTTCCTGTGAGCAGAAGATTATGCTTTGTGAAGCCTTGAGCTGGAGTCAGCGATGCGAGTGGTAATTTTAGGTAGTGGGGTGGTGGGCGTTGCCAGTGCCTGGTATTTGGCGAAGGCGGGGCATGAGGTGACGGTAATCGATCGTCAGCCTGGTCCGGCCATGGAAACCAGCGCGGCAAACGCCGGGCAAATCTCACCGGGCTATGCGGCGCCGTGGGCTGCGCCTGGCGTACCGTTGAAGGCAATCAAATGGATGTTCCAGCGCCATGCGCCGCTGGCGGTTCGTTTGGACGGCAGCCGTTTCCAGCTGAGCTGGATGTGGCAGATGCTGAAAAACTGCAACACCGAACACTACATGACCAACAAAGGTCGCATGGTGCGGTTGGCGGAATACAGCCGCGATTGCATCAAAGCGTTGCGCCAGGAAACCGGCATTCAGTACGAAGGCCGTCAGGGCGGCACGCTGCAGCTGTTTCGCACCCAGCAACAGTTTGAAAGCGCCGCCAAGGACATCGCGGTGCTGGAAGACGCCGGCGTGCCTTACAAACTGTTGGAAGCTAGTCAACTGGCCACCGTCGAACCTGCGCTGGCGCAGGTGGCGCATAAGCTGACCGGCGGTCTGCAACTGCCAAACGATGAAACCGGCGATTGCCAACTCTTCACCCAGCAGTTGGCCAAGCTGGCCCAGCAAGCGGGCGTGACTTTCCTGTATAACCGCAGCGTCGATCGCCTGCTGGTGGAAGGGGATAAAATCAGCGGCGTGCAATGTGGCGGGGAGATCTTCAAGGCCGACAGCTACGTGGTGGCCTTTGGTTCGTATTCCACCGCGCTGCTGCGCGATCTGGTCTCGATCCCTGTGTATCCGTTGAAAGGCTACTCACTGACCATTCCCATTACGGATGAGGCCGCGGCACCATTCTCGACCGTTTTGGATGAAACTTACAAAATCGCCATCACCCGTTTCGACCAGCGTATTCGCGTCGGTGGCATGGCGGAAATTGTCGGTTTTAATACCCAGCTCGAACAAAAACGCCGCGAGACGCTAGAGATGGTGGTACGCGATCTTTACCCTAACGGTGGGCGGGTGGAGGAAGCTACTTTCTGGACCGGTTTGCGTCCGATGACGCCGGACGGTACGCCGATTGTCGGTAAGACTTCGCTGAAAAACCTGTTCCTGAATACCGGGCATGGCACGCTGGGGTGGACAATGGCCTGTGGTTCTGGCCAGCTGCTTTCCGATCTGATTTCCGGCATCACGCCGGCTATTCCGTCAGATGACCTGGCGGTAGCGCGCTACAGCGCCGGATTTCGCAGCGCTTACACTGCGCCCTTGAATGATGTGCATCACGCGCGTTAAAAACCTTAATTAGACAATGTTGCGGTCGCGGACGTAGGTTCGTGACCGCATTCGCAGGCCCGTAGGAGTTCCCATGCCTCGCCCGATTACCGCCACGCTGCACCTTGGCGCCTTTGAAAATAACCTGCAAGTGGTCCGTCGTTGTGCTCCAAGTGCCAAAGTCTGGTCAGTGGTCAAGGCCAATGCTTATGGTCATGGCATTAAACATGTTTGGCGTAGCATGGCGCAAACGGATGGTTTTGCCCTGTTGGATCTCGCCGAAGCGATTATGCTGCGCGAGTCAGGTTGGCAAGGGCCGATCTTGCTGTTGGAAGGTTTTTTCAAAGCGCAGGATTTGGCCCTGCTGGATCGCTACCGTTTAACGACGTCGGTGCACAGCGATTGGCAACTGGCGGCGATAGCCGAAGCCAAACTATCGGCACCGCTGGATGTTTACCTGAAAGTGAACAGCGGCATGAACCGTCTGGGCTTTGCCCCTGAGCGGTTGCACGCCGTTTGGCTGAAAGCTCAGCAGATAAGCAATATTGCCAGCCTGACGCTAATGAGCCATTTCGCCACCGCCGATGGTCCACAGGGCGTCGAAGCGCAGATGGCGACCATTAAGACAGCGGCGGCGGGCATTAATGCGCCGCGCTGTCTGGCCAACTCTGCCGCCACCTTGTGGCATCCGGAAACCCATTGCAGTTGGGTGCGGCCGGGCATAGTTCTCTATGGCGCTTCGCCGAGCGGCCAATCGCAGGATATTGCTGACAGCGGGCTGCAGCCTACGATGACCTTGAGCAGCGAAATTATTGGTGTTCAAACGCTAAAACAGAACGATCAGGTTGGCTATGGCTGGCGTTATCGCGCCGAAGGTGCACAACGCATCGGGGTGGTAGCCTGCGGCTATGCAGACGGCTACCCGCGCCATGCGCAAACGGGCACGCCGGTCTGGGTGGATGGCGTGCTGACGCGAACGCTGGGTACGGTGTCGATGGACATGCTGGCGGTCGATCTGACGCCTTGCCCGCATGCCAATATTGGTGCTGAAGTGGAGTTATGGGGGCGGCGCCTGCCGGTTGACGATGTCGCTGCTGCGGCAGGCACGCTGGGCTATGAATTGCTGACGGCGTTGGCCGCCAGAGTGCCTATCGTTACCGAGGCCTGAGCCTCAGGCAATTTTCTTCAGTTGCCCCTTGATTTGCTTGCTGCGCTGCCGTGCGTGCAGCGCCAGCAGGCAACCTACCAGCATCACCAGCGCCAGCGACAGCTTGGGCTGCAACGGCAGCGCCATCGCCAACAGACCCAGGCCTGCGCCGCCGGCCATCTGCACAAAACCTACCAGTGCAGAAGCGACACCGGCCTCGTTGGAGTAGGGCTCGAGCGCATAACTGGTCGCCGGGCCCATCACGAAGGCTAAGCCCGCGCAGGCGCTGGCGACGGGCAGCATATAGGCCAGCCAATGAGTTTGCGCCGAGCCGGAAAGCCAGGTAACCCCGAGCAGCAGGCCTACGCACCCGATACCCATCAGAATTCCCCCGGTTGCCAGGCACACCGGGCGTCCCACCTTGTGAATGATGCGGTTGGCGAAGAAACTCACCAGCATGATCCAAAAACCGTTGGCACCAAACACCAGAGAGAATTGCAATGGCGTGAGGCCGGCGGTGCCCATCAGCACGTTGGGTGCCAGCGAGACGTAGGTCAATGCCATACCCATCGCGCCGGAGTTGACCACGGCGAAGGACAGAAAACGGCGATCTTTGAGGATGCGAGCATATTGGCGTACCGGTAAACCTTTAACACGCACCGTGTCTGCCGGGCGGGTTTCCGGCAGGCGCAGAGCGATCAACACCAGCACGGCCAGGGCATAACACACCAGGAACCAGAAAGGTGCGCGCCAGCCAAAGGCTTCCGCCAGTAACCCACCCAGCAGCGGGGCCAGTGCGGGAATAATGTTAAGCGTGCCGTTGAGGAAGCCGAAGGCGCGAGCCGCGTCGTCGCCGTTCATCCGATCGCGCACGCCGCTAAATGCCACAACGGCGGTACAGCAGACCGCTACGCCCTGCAGCAAACGTGAAGCGACGAACACCGTCGGTGTGGTGGCCAGCGCGGCCATGGCGGCACCAATCATGTAGATGACGATACCGGCCAGCGCTACGGGTTTGCGGCCGTAGTTGTCCACCAGCGGCCCGGCGATAATCTGCCCAAGACCCAGCACCAAAATGAACAGTGAAATGGTGGACTGAATCAGCGCTTCACTGCTGTTAAGGCCAAGAGCGATGGCCGGGATAGTCGGCAGATAAAGATCGATACCCAGCGGGCCGAGCAGCACCAGGCTAAGGAGCAGAAACAGAAATTTTTGCATAACAAAAACAGCACATCCGAGTGACAAAGAGGGCTAGAGTAGAGACTCTGGCGATAAATGGAAAGGGGCAAAACGTCGGCCGACCTTCGGCATGCCTAACTTGCTGGAATCATAGCGACGCGGCTTTGCGATAGTAAAGTGCGGAGATGGTATCCGCCACGTAGCGGGCCTGATGTTTGGCGTCGTCCAGCGCACGATGCGGTGTGCCTTCGAATGCCCGTTCTTTTTTCGGATTAAAGCCCAGCAATTCGGCCAGAGTGATCACCGTACGCACGTCCTGTGTGTCCCAAAACTTCCACGGGCAGGGCATGTCCAGTTGCTGAAAGGCATGCTCGAGGATAGTGCAGTCGAACTCCTTGCCATTGCCCCAGACTTTAACCTGGTCAGTGCTGTTCATATGGATAAAGCGACTCAAATTGGTCAGCGTGCGCTTGAGGCTCTCCGTGCCGCCAAACGCCAGCTTGCGTGCTTCATCCGACTGCTTGGCCCACCAGGAGACGGTATCCAGGCTGATGGTTCTGCCTGGCTGATCTTTTTGGCTGCTGACGGCATTTTCAAATTCGGCACCGAGCTGGCCGGTTTGGGGATCGAAAAACACGGCGGCCACCACCAGGATCACTGCGCTCGGTTTTATGTCCAGCGTTTCTATGTCTAACATCAGATGGTGCATGGGGGACTCCCGGCTGGTAGAGATACAAATAATGTTACTACAAACCGGATCAGGATGCGCCGTCAGCGTCGGCGATTACCGGCGGTATTTGCCAGCGTGACAGCCAGCACTGCCAACAGCACCAGCGCTACCGCTGGCGCCAAAACGCCCCACGGTGCCCGTTCGATATAGGGCATGCCCTCGGCCAATACCAGCCCCCATTCCGCGCTGGGTGGCTGTGGCCCCAGGCCAAGAAAACCCAGCGCCGCCAGCGCCAGCGCAATACCCGGCAGGCGCAGCATGGCGTGGCGCAGCAGGGGAACCCACAGCGCCGGCAAAAGGTAGTGCGTCAGGGTACGCCAGCGGCCGATCCCCAACACTGGCAACATGCGGATATAGGGCTGAGTGCGGGCTTCAGCCAACAGCGAAGCGCAATGAGCGGACAGCGGCGCCCAACTGACCAGCATTACCGCGTAGGCACCACCGAAGGGGGAAGGCCCGGTGACAGCGGTGACCAACAGCCCTGCGACTATCGGTGGTGTGGCGTTGGCCAACTCAATAACCCCGCACATCAGGCGAGGCATCAACCCGAACACTATCCCCAAGAACAGCGAAGCGAAGCTGACTGCCAGCGCCAACAGGCTGGTATTCAGTGCACCGTAGGCGACACGTGCCAGAATGTCCCGGCCGGTGGCGTCTGCACCAAAGGGCAGATCCAGGCTGGGTGGCTGCAGACGGATATGCAGTGACGAAAAGGGATCGCGGATGATCCCGCTCAGCACTAACAGGCACAGCAACAGCGCCGCGACGGCGGCGAAAATATAACTCGCCCGGCTGCTGTGCTGTGGTGGCGTTGAATTGGGTAATACGGCGGCTATTCGGCCCAGCAACAGGTAATGGGCTCCCTGCATCAGGAAACCGGTGCCGAAGGCCAGCAGCAACAGGATCAGGATCCCGCATTGCAAGGCGGGCAGATCCTGAGCGATGGCGGCCCCCAATGTTGCCCGGCCCAGTCCCGGTATGGCGAACACTTTCTCGACGGCGATCGCGCCGCCGGTCAGTCCAATCAGCACTAAACCGATCTGCGGCAGCAGTGCAGGCAGCGTGCGGCGCAGAACGGCCAACAGGCAATGCCGCCGGGCGATACCGGCAAGGTTCCAGGTCAGCAACCAGCGTTCGGAGAAGGTTGCGGCCAGGCCGTCATTGAGCAACAGCGCCAGCAGGCCGCTGGCCGGTAAGCCCAGAGCCAGTGCCGGCAGAATGGCATGTTGCAGGCTTTGCCAGCCGTAGGGAGGAAACCACTGCAGCCAGACAGCGCCAACGATCAACAGCAGCGCCGCCAGCAAAAATTCGGGCAGTGCAGTCAGGGACACCGCCAACACGCCTGCGGGACGGTAGTTCTCGCCATGCAGGCCGCGCCACAGGGTTGGCAGCGCCAGCAGTATCGCCACCACTACTGCGACGGCAAGCGCGTAGCCCATCAGCGTCAGAGAAACCCCTGTGGCCTGCAACATGCCTTCCAGCACCGGGCGACCGGAAATCCACGAGTTGCCGGCATCACCCCGCAGCACGCCGTGAAACCAGCGGCCAAGCAGCAGCAAGGGCCCGTCGTCCAGACCATATTGCTGACGAATGGCATTCAGGGCTTCCGGGGTAGCCTCTTGTTCACCCGAACGCGCCCGCAGCAAGCTGAGCGCAGGATCGCGCCCGGACAGCCAAGGCATCAGGCCAATCAATACGATCATCCCCAGCAGCGAGAACAGGCGTGAGGCGAGTGGCAATAGTCGTAGTGCTTTTTCCATCAAGGTTGCTCTGGGGCGATGAAGCTGCGAGGCGTCACCAGCAGGCGTTCACGCGGATCGCGCTCTGCGCTCCTCATTACGGCAGCTTCCCCCTGGATCACGCGTTCATGTAGCAAGGGTATCGCCGCATGGGTTGCCATAATGCGGCTTTCTGCCGCGATGATGGCCTGGCGTCGTTGTGGCCCGGCAGGAATGGCTGCGGCCTGAGTCAATGCTTCGTCCACCTGCGGATCGCACAGTTGAGCAATATTGAAGGAACCTCGGCAGGCGAAGTCACTGTACATGTAGGCCAGTGGATCGCCAGAGTCCAGCACCGTGGCTCGCGACAAGATAAAGGCGTCGAATTTACCCGCCAGCGCGTCGGCTTCAATGTGCGCATATTCCCGCACTTCCTGCTTTACCACAAAACCGGCGGCGCTGAGTTGCTGCGCCAGATACACCGCCACTTCGGGTAGCTCGGCGCGATCGCTGAAGGTGGCCAGGGTGATGGTTTTGCCTTCAACCGTGGTTGGCGGCAGAGTCGGTTGCGGCTGGCGCAACGGCGCGGCCCAAGGCAGCGCGGGCCCCAGCAGCCCGGAGGCAATATCGGCGCGGCCTTCGTAAACGTTGTCCACCAACGGGCGACGTTTGATCGCCGCAGCGGCGGCGGCGCGAATGGCCGGATCGCGGAAAGCACCGACCCGGGTGTTCAGATACAGCGTATTGGTGCGTGGCATGGGTACTTCGTGGATCAATTCTGCCGTAATTAACGGTAACTGCGAGACTGGCAGCGCCTCTACCAAATCGGCGCTGCCGGTGCGCAGGGCGGCAGCACGGGCGGCGCTATCCGGGACAAAGTTGACGTCGATTCCTGGGGCGGCCGCTTTCTCGCCCCAATAGCCGTCGAAGCGGTTTAAACGCGCGCTACTGGTGCCGTTGATCTCTGTTAGCACAAAGGCGCCGGTTCCGGCCTGCAAGGGATTAACCACCCCGTTGGCGCCATAGGCCCGTTCGGCGAGGATCGCCAATTGTGGGCTGGACAACCGCTGCGGGAGGAGCGGATCGGGCACGGCGGTTGTGATCACGACAGCATTATCACCTTCTGGGACGATAGCCAATTCGACGCCGTCAAGAATGCGCGGTTTGGGGGCCGCGTTCATCGCCGCTGAAAGCGAACGCACCACGCTGTCCGGGGTCATCGCGCTACCATCATGGAAATTGACTCCCGATCGTAGTACGAAGCGCCAGCGGTGTTGATCCAGCTGTTGCCATTCGGTTGCCAGCGCCGGTTCAGCGTCGCCGTCGGCGTTCAGCACCACCAGCGTTTCGGCCGTGCTCCAGCGCGAAAGTTTAAACGCGTCATCGCTCAACGGCGTGAGCCCAGAGCGTGGGGGCTGAAGCATCGCCAGTCGAATGCGCCGTTCGTCGCCGGTGCTTTCTTTGGGGTCAACAGGGTCAAAGCAGCCGACGAGCAGCAAACTGCCGGCGAGCAGGCAGCCGGTTGGGCCAATAAAGCGCGGGTTGAACATGCAAAACTCCTCAAAATTTTAGTGCTGGAAAAAGGACGGCGACAGCGGAATGGCGTCGATCAAACGGCGGGTAGCGGAATGCCTCGGGGCGTGAAGCAGTTCATGGGTGGGGCGGTCTTCCACAATGACGCCAGACGCCATCACCAGCGTGCGCTGACATAAGGCGGCAACCAGTGAAATATCGTGGGAAACAAGCAACATGCCCATATTTTGCTGACGGGCAATCTGGTCGAGCAGGGCGATGATCTGCTGACGCAGCGGCAAGTCCAGGCCGCTGACCGGTTCATCGGCCAGTAAAAAACGGGGTTTCAGCGCAATAGCACGCGCCAGGGCTACCCGTTGCGCCTGCCCGCCGGAAAGTTGTCCGGCGCGCACATACAGCAGGCTTTCATCCAATTCGACCTGTCGCAAAGCCCGTTCGGCAGCGATACCCCAATCCTGACGTGGACCAAGTTGGCGCAAGGGAGCGGTAATTAGTTCGACTACTCTGTGGCGAGGGTTGAGCGAAGCATGGGCGTCCTGAGGTACGTACTGCACTAACCGCCGGTACCAGCGCAATCTATGAACCGGGGCGGGGCGAATTTCCTCGCCCTGGCACAGAATATGGCCGGCGTCCGCCGCTTCTAGCGCCAGCAACAGCTTAAGCAGCGTTGATTTCCCGGCTCCGGAGCAGCCCACTAATCCAACGCGTTGTGCGGAGTACAGATTCAGATCGGTAGGTTGTAGCCCACCAGCCTCTGATGAATATTGTCGGCAGACCTGCTGCAGGCTGATGAAGGGCATTTCCCCACTCATGGGCATATTGTTCATGCCGTTACCCTGCCAGGCTCAGTGATGGGGGCCGGTTAAATGCCGGGCGTTGAGCACTGGCGACCAGTTGTTGGGTGTATGGATGCTGGGGGTGCTGTAACAATCGGCCGAAGGAACCCTGTTCGGCTATTTCCCCGTTCACCAGCACGATGGCACGTTGACACAGACCGGCGGCAACGGCGAGATCGTGAGTAATAAACAGTAACGCCGGCGCGCTGGGGCGTTCGGTGTAGCTTTTCAGGATATCAATCAGCTGATGCTGGCTGACCATGTCCAGAGCGGTGGTGGGTTCATCGGCAATAAGCAGCCTTTTCTCACCGAGCAAGGCCAGTGCTGCGCATATTCGCTGACATTGGCCCCCGGACAGTTGACCGGGGTAGCGCGGCATGACGTTGTCTGCCGATATTCCCAACGCTGTCAGTAATTCCGCAGCGCAGTGCTGGGCCTGGCATTTCGTCAGGGCATTTTGGCTGCGTAGCGCCAGGGTCAATTGCTGACCCACGGTGGCCAGAGGATTGAGGCTGGTAAAAGGATCCTGAAAAATGGCTGCCAAATCAGTGTTTTTACGCCGTGGCAAACGCAGACCATTAACTTCTCGCCCTTGCAGTCGAATCGAACCGCTAACCGTTGCGCCGACCGGCAGCGTGCCCAGAATGGCGGCGGCGGTCAGTGATTTGCCGGAACCCGATGCGCCCAGCAGGCATAAACGTTCACCTGCATGCAAAGTGAAGCTCAGATCGTGGATCTTGACCTCTGCGTTCAGTGAGAGCGTCAGGTGTTCTACGGTAAGTAACGGCGGGGTTTGGCTTTCCATTAATGCATCTGTGCTGGTTTATTATGATATGTAATAACATAACATTTCAGCCTCTGAAATGACCAGCGGATTAATGAAATACTTTGAAATAGGCTAAAGTGGGTTAACCAAGGTATAATACTCAGGGTTTTGTTGGCAGGTTGGTCCTATCGGTGAGAACGCTTATTTTCATTTTGTGCATGGCCGGTTATCTGCTGGTGTTGAGTTACCTTGGCGTGTTTGTCACTGATAAAATATGTGAAAAATCAGAAAACTATACCAAGGTCTGCCGTCTTGTCGATATCTCGGAACCCCATATCCCACGCTAAATCTCGGCCGTCAGCCTAAATAATCTGCGGTAATTAACGGTGTCAGCACCCCCGACAGAACGGCTAACGTAGCCCATTGTCGCCACCCTAAGCGCGCAAACCAATCTTGACGAAGAGGTGGCGTTGCAAGTTGACCCAGTACGATGGGGCCGGTGAGCAATACAGTCAGAAGAATAAAAACCAACCCTCGGCTCCAGATATTGAACTCGCTATGCATCACGTTGGCGTAATAAATCCGCATCAGAATATAATAGGCCAGCATCATCCAGGCAAAGTTAGCGCGTTTTTTGAGCAGGTGGTAAAGCATGAACCCGATAAATAGGCTGTGGCATGCGGAGATCAGTGGAGCTTCAAAAGGGTGTCTGACGCAGACGTTGTATACCGCCAGGTAGATATTAAAGATCAGTAGGGCATACACGGTATATATATACCAGCCATAGATAACCTTCAGTTTTTTGGGGGTTGGCGAGATTGGGCAATATTCCGGTATCATTGGAGCCTCCTGAGCTGACTAGCGTTATAACATTCAAAAACTAAATGGAATTTAAACGCTAAACAGGCTTTATTTTACCCTCTGTCGGGAACTAATCAGGGCCTGTCAGGTCTGTTGAAACCATAAGGTTTAGGGTGTTTTCCCATCGAAAAATAATGGCAACTTATTGATATGAAAGAGTATAAAAACGAACGTTTCACCATGTATCTGCTGATTGCCACGCTGGGGTTTTATTTCTTTCTGCCACCTATGGTGGTCGCTTTATTTTGTCAGTGGTTCAATCTCAATCCCTTTAATGTCATTCGGTTTTGGCATATTAATCCCTTTTCTGCCGAACGAGGAATACCCCTTTATCAAACCTTTATATACATACTCATTTTATGGGGGTCAGCGAATATTTTGCTTGGCGCTATCCTGCTGGTGGTGAGCCGTTTGCATAAATGGTTTATTAAACGACCACGCTGAGCGTTGTTGCCGCTGGATGAGCAAAAAGAGGTGGATTGAAACTCTGCACTAAAGGATAATGATAGTCGTTATCATCTATGAGTGCCAGTCGAGAGGAAAAGGTTTGTCTCCTTATGCGCTCTTCCGAACTGGCACGACATTGCTTACATCTATTCCTGTTTACTTGCCAGCCTAGTGCTGGCTTTTTTTATTGTTATCTTTCAATCGACTAATTCCCTATTCAGCCCAGGGTTTATTTGCCGTGCAGATTGCTTTGCTTGCTTATAAAAAGGCATAGAGGCTTGAAAATTTTTATCGATAAAGATAATAATTATCATTAATATTTCACTTAATTTACATACAACACACCGATATAACCTCTGCACAGCGTTGTTAAACCGCGTTGATGACAGGACATTTGGGTGTCATTTAATGTTTTTTACTGGGGATTACAGGTATGCCGACGATTTTTCCTGTCAAACGGTCGCGGGTTTTGTGTGCGTTTGCGATGTTTCTGCCGCTGGTGTCTTTCGCTGAGGATACTCTGGTTGTTACTGCTAAACCCGCTGATACGGCGGAAGCAGCGACCCACGGCTATCAAGCGACGACCAGCCAAGGGGCGACCAAAACCGATAAACCCTTGATTCTGACTGCACAGTCCGTTTCGGTGGTGACGCGCCAACAAATGACCGACCAGAATACTCAAACGGTTAATGATGCCCTGAAATATACACCTGGTGTTTTCACTAACTTCGCCGGTGGTGCAACGCGCTATGACACCATTGCGTTACGTGGTTTTCACGGTGGCGACGTTAATAACACCTTCCTTGATGGTCTGCGGTTATTGAGTGACGGCGGCACCTATAATGCCTTGCAGGTTGACCCCTGGTTCCTGGAACGCATCGACGTTATCAAAGGGCCTTCATCGGTCATGTACGGGCAAAGCATTCCGGGCGGGTTGGTCGCTTTGACCTCCAAGCGCCCCCAGTTTGCCACGGAAGGGCACGTTAACCTGATGGCAGGCAATAACAACACCCAGGGTGGCGCTTTCGATGTGACCGGCGCGCTGTCTGAACAGTGGGCTTATCGGCTGACCGGGATGACGCGCAGCAGCGAAACCATGTATGACCATCAACGTGAGGAACGCTATGCCATTTCACCGTCATTACTGTGGCAGCCGGATGAAAATACTTCGCTGCTGCTGAAAGCTTATCTGCAAAAAGATCCCTCTGGCGGTTATCACAGTGCGGTACCGGCAGATGGCAGCCTCTATTCCAGTTCCGGTGACAAGCTGGGGCGTGGCTTCTTTGATGGCGAGAGCAGCCGCAATGTGTTCAAACGTTGGGAACAGATTTACAGCTACGCTTTCTCGCACAGTTTTAACGACGTTTGGTCATTCCGCCAGAACGCCAGCTACACCCACTCCAATGTTGAATTACAGCAGGTGTACCAGATTGGCTGGAATGACGATCACAGCCTATTGAATCGCTATTACAGCGGTTCAGCCACTTCGCTGGATGCCTTCGCCGTTGATAACCAGTTGGAAGCCGATTTTGCGACCGGGCCGCTGGATCATAAGGTGATGCTGGGTTTGGATTACCAGCGCCTGCGTAATAATTTGTGGGATGAGTCGGCGGGAGCTTCACAGCTTAATCCTTACACCGGCGTGTCCGGCGGTGACGCATTAACCAACCTGACGCATACCGATTCCCGACGTCGTTATGAGCAGACCGGCGTTTATCTGCAGGATGAAATCAGCTTACAGAATTGGTATCTGAATCTGTCAGGGCGCTTCGACCGTATCGAATCTAAAAATACGGTGCTCAACACCGCCACCAGCGATGCCCGCACCGACGACAATTTCAGCGGCCGTGGCTCACTGTTGTACCGCTTCGATAACGGTTTCTCGCCTTACGTCAGTTATAGCACCGCAGTCACCCCGGAGGCATTGCCCGATCAAAACGGCCATATGCTGAAACCCAGCACCAGCGAGCAGTATGAGGTGGGCCTGAAGTACCAGCCACCAGGCAGTTCCTCGATATACAGCGTGGCGCTGTATGACCTGACGCAGAAAGACGTGGCTAACCGCGTGGTTCAGCAAAGCTATTACCTGCCGGCCGGCAAGGTGCATTCTCAGGGGATTGAGCTGGAGGCCCGAAGCAAGATCACCGAACGCTTCGATCTGATCGCAGGCTATACCTACAATAAAGTGAAATTCAAAGATGCCATTGATGGCAACGACGGCAACACACCGTATCTCGCACCGGACCAAATGGCTTCACTGTGGGGCAAATATGCCACCTCATACGGTGTGGATCTTGGTGCTGGGGCGCGTTACATCGGCAAGCAGTGGGCCGATAACGAAAATACGTTGAGGATCCCTTCCGTTACGCTGTTGGATGCCTCGGTGCGGATGAATTTGGACAGGGTGAATCCGTCGTTGAAAGGTGCCTATGTGCAACTGAATGTGAATAACCTGACCGACCGGAAATATGTCGCGGCCTGCTATGGGACCGGCTATTGCTACTGGGGCGCAGAACGCTCCGTGGTGGCGACGGTTGGGTACGATTTTTGATGTAAGAGGCGGTGCTATCGCCCCGTCAGCGTTTGACGGGGTGGTTTCTGCAGCGTCAGAACAAGGAGAACATCAACACTACCGGTAGGCTCAGGGGCCAGGTTAAACCAATCGTTAAGGCACTGAGAAAACGAATTTTTATGGTATCCCGGCTGACCAGGTAGGTGAAAATCATAGAAACTACCAAGCCAATCAAATAAAAGTATTGTGTTGCAACCCACAGCGACGACATGAAACCTTACCCAGTTGTATTGTTAAGTTACAAATTTTAAGGGCTTAACCCCACATAATCAATGCTTATTAATTGTTTCTTCAATTTAGGCAGGTATCAACACAATTGCTGTGGCTATACGCATTTTTCATGCCACGTTGAAGACCGATTTGCTGGGTGAGATTTGAAAATGTTAAGCAGATATAATATGTTGGTGGCTTATGGAACAAAATGAGGCGCTATTATGAGTTTTTGGAGAATCGTATTTACCATCATCCTGCCACCGCTGGGCGTACTGCTGGATAAAGGTATAGGCGGCGCGTTTATCCTCAATATTATCCTCACCTTGTTTGGCTACTTCCCGGGGCTGATCCACGCATTCTGGATCCAGACGAAACAGTAGTCACCGTGGTTGTAAAACCTGGACGGCTATAGTGTGGCTTTGATAACCCTGGCATCAGCGCATGCCGGGGTTTTTTTATTCTCGCACGGCGTTAATGAATATTGAGGCTATAAACAAATAACCACGAAAAAAGCGTCGCCAGCAGGCTTACGATAAAAAGAATGGAGATCATTTCCTTCACGTAAAAATTCCCTATTGATATTGTTGAAAATACTTCTCTTTGTTTTTTCATGGGATTTTAGATCGTTATAGGTATAAATCCTAGTTTTAATCTTGTTGCACTGCCGAACGCTACTCCTATGGCGACTGACATTTGGAGAATGGCGTGAGCTGGTGGGCGAATCAGAAGAGCTCCGATCTCGATTAACTATTCGTAGCTATTGCTGGAAACTCTTGATGTGAACTATATACAAGGGGGTATATAAAGGCGTTTAGGCTTGAGCCAGAGGGTGCTGGAAGTGAACAGTGCGGACGCTCAAGTTTGGTGTAGCGTCTCCACGCGAAAGAAGGAATCTTGTAATGAAGGCAAAACCTACCGTAGTCCTGGTCCACGGATTTTGGGGCGGTGCAGCGCACTGGAGCAAAGTCATTACCGAATTATCGCACAAGGGATATCACTCGATTCACGCGGTTGAAATGCCGCTGACGTCGCTGGCAGACGATGCTGAACGTACGCGCAAGATGGTGGCGCAGCAGCAGGGACCGGTGCTGTTGGTCGGCCATTCTTATGGTGGCGCGGTGCTCAGTGAAATGGGCAATCAACCCAACGTGGTGGGATTGGTGTATATCGCCGCCTTCGCACCGGACGCCGGCGAAAGCCCCGGAGGCATTACCCAGCAACATCCGCCAATTGCGGCGGCGAACCTGGCGCCGGACAGCGACGGCTATTTATGGATTAAGACAGACAAATTCCACGAAAGCTTCTGTCAGGATCTGCCTGCTGATGAGGCATTGGTGATGGCGGTAACGCAAAAGGCGCCGTTGGCCAGCACCTTCGGCAATACGATCGCTGAGCCGGCGTGGAAACACAAACCTTCCTGGTACCAAATCTCCAGCAATGACCGGATGATAGCCCCCGAAAACCAGCAGCGAATGTCTGCGCGTTTGAAGGCCAAAAAGGTGATTACGCTGGACGCCAGCCACGCTTCTCTTGCTTCGCATCCGAAAGAAATCGCCGCTTTGATAGATGAAGCTGCTAACGGCTTATAAGGCATTTCTATTAGATGGAGCCCCGTCCAACTTGCGGGGCTTTTTTATGCTGAAAAGTGAGGGCGGGGGGCCGTGTTTGACTCGGCTGAAACCAACGGGACTAAATTGGTTTGCTGTGTTCAGCGGCGTGCATGGCCAGGTAGGCTTTAAGGTTGTTATCGCTAACCCCTAACATATCCAGGATCTCCGCCATAAAACTGACCGGTGCGCTACCGGGGGCGGTTACCACGCGCTGGTCGGCTACGGCGTAGGGCACATCCTGATAATATTCAGCTCCGCCGTAGTTAAGCTGCGATAAATTCTCAGCCGAATTGGAGGTGTGGCGAAGATGATCAAGTATGCCCGCCTGCGCCAAAACGCGGGTTCCATCGCAAATGCCGGCGACGACGATGTTTTTGCTATGGGCCTCCGCTACCATCCCAGCGATATCTGGGGCCTGATCAGTTCGCCATACCGTGCCTCCGCATAAGATCAACAGATCTGTCTCGCTCAGTTGGATAGCCTCGAGCGCCATATTGGGGGTCACATGCATGCCGCCGGAGGAAATGACAGGGGCGCCATTGGGGGAGGCAAAGAGAGTATCGAAACCGTAATAGCCGCGGCAAGTAGAGTTGATCAGGGCAGTTTCCCAATCAGAGAAATTATCGGTAAGAATGGTCACAATGCGCGTCATTGGCGGCGATTTCCTTGTGTGGCAGATAAAGGGCAGGAAGGTTTCGTCCTGCAGGTATGGCGAGTGTAATGGCAGCCACTGTCAGTTTCTGGCAGCAGGGATATCGGTGCCTCATATCGTTGAGCGGTTCTTTACGGCATAAAAAAATCCCGCGCAGCGGCGGGATTAAGGGATGATAGCGACAAACTGGATGTTGTTCTGGTTATGTGATGGTGTGTGTCTCCAGATGGCGACAGTAACGCACCTGAATTTCAGCGACAAGCAGAAAATCTGTAATGATGCAGGTATCAGAATATCCTCAGAAAAAACGCTGGGTATCGGTTCGATGATAAAGCCAGCCGGAGGGGATAGGGTGAGGCTGTGGCTAATAGGGGATTGTTGAACCACTTCCTTGTGTGAGGGCGTCCTAACGTCGTTTCCGCTTGGCGTTGAAAGTACTTATTCGTCTTTGTCGCAAATACATGACAAAGGAAAATACGACAACTGCGATCAAAACGACGATGATTGCGAAGGGAAGTAATTCCATAGCATTCACCTGAGATGGCAATTTGGCTATTCATTAAATAGGAATATTCCTAATTCGCGCAATGGGTAAAAACGTAATTAGGAATTACCTCAGCGGATAATGCTCACTAACCACAAAAATAACGGGGAGCCGAAATTGATTTTTCGCCTGGCAACAGTAACGGATGCTAACCTATTGATTGACATTGATACCTTGGCATCACAGGACCCACGTCGCTATGCTCAGATCGGCGAGTGGTGCGAGGCTGGTGTCTGCCATGTAGCCGAAATTGAGGGCATGGTCGTGGCTTACGGCGTATTGCACTATCACTTTTACGACAGTGGATTTATAGAAATTCTTATGGTTGGTAACCTGATGAGGCGTAAAAAGGTGGGGTTAAAATTTATCGAATATTTTAAATCGATCTGCATGCGTCCAAAACTTTTTACCTCAACCAATAGCTCGAATTTACCGATGATAAAGCTACTGTCGAAGGCCGGATTTATTGAGAGTGGCCGTATTGATAATCTTGATGAGCAGGATCCTGAAGTGGTTTTCTTTTTACCGGTAAAAAAACAGCCGGAAAACAGAGTTAACCGGCTGATTTAAAATGAATTTATGTGTAATTATACGGTCTGCTTGTGGAAAAGTTCGCGGAATACCGGGTAAATATCGTCCGGTTCCCGGATATGCTGCATGGCAAAGTTTTCGAATTTTGCCTGCAGGTCCTCGTATTCGCGCCACAGCGTCTGGTGGGCGCGGCGGGTGATTTCAATGTAGCTGTAGTAGCGAACCATCGGCAGCAACTTTTTCGCCAGCAGTTCGTGGCACAACGGTGAGTCATCGGCCCAGTTGTCGCCATCCGACGCCTGCGCGGCGTAGATGTTCCATTGCGCCGGATCGTAACGTTCCTCAACCACTTCATTCATCAGTTTTAGCGCGCTGGACACAATGGTGCCGCCAGTCTCCTGCGAGTAGAAGAACTCCTGCTCATCCACTTCCTTCGCTTGGGTATGGTGGCGTATATACACCACCTCGACGTTTTTATAGGTTCGGCTCAGGAACAGATAGAGCAGAATATAGAAACGCTTGGCCATGTCCTTGGTGGCCTGATCCATGGAGCCGGACACGTCCATCAGGCAGAACATTACCGCCTGGCTGGAGGGTTCCGGTCGGCGCTCATAGTTCTTATAGCGTAAATCAAAGGTGTCGATAAATGGCACGCTTTCGATTTTCTTTCTCAGTTCGGCAATTTCCTTGCGCAGTCGTTCCTCTTCCAGCAGTTGCACCGGCTCTGTGTTTTCCATCTGGGTGAGTTCGTCTTCCAACTCATGCAAAGCGCGGCGTTTCCCTGCGGTCATGGCAGTGCGGCGCGCCAGCGAGTTTTGCAACGAACGCACCACGCTGATATTGGCCGGTACGCCGTTGGCGGTGTAACCGGCCCGATGGGTTTTGTACTCGGTGAGCTGCTTATACTGATTCTTTTTCAGGTTCGGCAGCGCCAGATCTTCAAACAGCAGGTCGAGATACTCGTCCTTGGATATCTGGAAAACAAACTCGTCTTCGCCTTCACCATCCTGGCTGGCGTTACCCTGACCGCCGCCGCCACCGCCGCCACCCTGAGGGCGTTCGACGCGGTCATTTTGCACAAAGTGGTCATTGCCCGGATGAACGCGGTGGCGTGTGCCACCGCGACCCTGATGAAACATAGGTTCGTTGATATCGCCAGCGGGGATCGAGACGGACTCCCCACTGTCTACGTCGGTGACCGAACGCTTGTTGATGGCTTCGGCAATCGACTGTTTGATTTGCGACTTGTAGCGGCGCAAGAAGCGTTGGCGGTTAACCATGCTCTTGTTTTTGCCGTTAAGCCGTCGGTCAATGAAATAGGCCATACTTCCCCCAAACGACGTTGCCAACTTTCTATACTCGTTATACTTGCCGTTGCCTCTGTGTTGGTTGCGTTCACTTACCCGAATCACTTACCAGAGTAAGCTCATCGGGATAAGCGCTCTTGCCGCCTTGATGCAACGCCAATTATTTTGGGTATACGCCATCTCCATGACGCTAATTCTCATTAGACGTTACGAAGACTTTCTGACCCGCAGATACCATTCACACAGCAGACGAACCTGTTTGCGGGTGTAGCCTTTCTCCATCATACGGTCGACGAAGTCGTCGTGTTTTTTCTGCTCATCCGTTGAGGTTTTTGCGTTAAAGGAAATCACCGGCAGTAACTCTTCGGTGTTCGAGAACATTTTCTTCTCGATCACGGTACGCAGCTTCTCATAGCTGGTCCAGTTAGGGTTACGGCCACTATTGTTAGCACGGGCGCGCAGCACGAAGTTGACTATTTCGTTGCGGAAATCTTTCGGGTTGCTGATGCCGGCCGGTTTCTCGATTTTCTCCAGTTCAGCGTTCAGGGACTCGCGATCGAACAGCTGGCCGGTGTCCGGATCACGGTACTCTTGATCCTGGATCCAGAAGTCTGCATAGGTCACGTAGCGGTCAAAAATGTTCTGACCGTATTCCGAGTAAGATTCCAGATAGGCCGTCTGGATCTCTTTGCCGATAAATTCGGCGTATTTCGGGATCAGATAGCCTTTCAGGTGCTCCAGGTATTTCTCTGCCAGATCTTGCGGGAATTGCTCACGTTCGATCTGCTGTTCCAACACATAGAACAGGTGAACCGGGTTAGCGGCGACCTCTGCGTGATCAAAGTTGAACACCCGCGACAGTATTTTAAACGCGAAGCGGGTGGACAGGCCGTTCATGCCTTCATCGACCCCGGCGTAGTCGCGGTATTCCTGGTACGACTTGGCTTTCGGATCGGTATCCTTCAGGCTTTCGCCGTCATAGACGCGCATCTTCGAGTAGATGCTGGAGTTTTCCGGCTCTTTCATGCGTGAGAGCACGGTAAAGCGCGCCAAGGTTTCCAGCGTGCCAGGGGCGCACGGCGCATGGGTCAGTTCGCTGTGATCCAGGAGTTTGTCGTAGATTTTGATCTCTTCCGAGACTCGCAGGCAGTAAGGCACCTTGACGATGTAAACGCGGTCGAGGAAGGCCTCGTTGTTTTTGTTGTTACGGAAGGTCACCCATTCGGATTCGTTGGAGTGCGCCAGAATAATGCCGCTGAACGGCAGGGCAGAGATCCCTTCGGTACCGTTGTAGTTACCTTCCTGGGTGGCGGTCAGCAGAGGATGCAGCACCTTGATCGGCGCTTTGAACATCTCCACGAACTCCATAATCCCCTGGTTGGCACGGCACAGGGCGCCGGAATAACCATAGGCATCCGGATCGTTTTGTGCGTGGTTTTCCAGCTTGCGAATATCGACCTTGCCGACCAGCGCGGAGATATCCTGGTTGTTCTCGTCACCCGGTTCCGTTTTGGCGATGGCGATCTGTTCCAGGATGGACGGACGCACCTTGACCACTTTGAATTTGGTGATGTCGCCGCCAAATTCATGCAGGCGTTTTGCCGCCCAAGGGGACATGATGGTGCCGAGGTAACGATTCGGGATGTTATATTCTTTTTCCAGAATAGTGGCATCTTCCTGCGGATTGAACAGGCACAGCGGGTGGTCGTTTACCGGGCTGCGTTCGCCGTTGGCGCTCAGGGTATAAATGGGCACGCGTTGCATCAGCGCTTTCAGGCGTTCTGCCAGCGATGATTTACCGCCGCCGACGGGGCCCAACAGATAAAGAATTTGTTTCTTCTCTTCGAGGCCCTGGGCGGCATGTTTCAGGTAAGAGACTATCTGTTCGATAGCTTCTTCCATACCGTAGAACTCTTCGAATGCCGGATAGCGTGCGATCACGCGGTTGGAGAACAGGCGAGACATACGCGACTCAAGCGCGGTATCCACCATAACTGGTTCACCGATAGCCATGAGTAGACGTTCTGCCGCATTGGCATATGCACTGCGATCTTGCCGGCAGATGGTAAGAAATTCCTGCAGTGTGAACTCTTCGTCCTTGGCAGCTTCGTAGCGCTGGCGATAGTGGTCAAATATGTTCATGGCGATGCCCGTCCTTTCGTTATTAGCACAGGTTAAAGGGAGCTGATGATTGTGTTTTGGCCCCCGAAAGAAGAAGTTATCCTTGAGTACAGCAACCCGTATGCCAACTTGGTGCGCTTATTATCGCGAGTTGCGCTGTATTGCCACTGGGCTCAGGATTCATTCACCTTCTGATTTAAGCTTAGTTTGCATACCAGAAAATTTCCTGCGTGGTAAAAAGCTTTTTTTAAGTCATATCAATGACTCAGTTATGACAGGGATAGCCAAATGCCTTGTCTGGCGCGGCCTGCGGCAAAAAACGTCACTGTTCCGCCATGATTAATTCATATTTCTATTCTAAGTTATTCGATCTTGGTTGTTTTCTATTGTAAAGATTAGGCGCGTAACGACAATTTCACATAAACTAAGCCAGCTATTAACTCTGTTATTTATGGAAAAAGAACCAGTGAAGATTTTTCAACTCAAAACGCTAGCAATTATCGCTTCCGCAATGGTTTGTGCGCAAAGTGCTCAGGCTGGGACCTGGTCACTCGGTGCTTCCGCGCTGGTTAGCCCGGATCCGTATCGTGGCTATCAGGACCGCGTGTATCCGGTACCCGTCATCAACTATGAAGGGGATGACTTCTACTTCCGTACCCTGACCGCCGGTTATTACCTGTGGAAAGATCAGGAAAACCAACTGAGTCTGATGGGTTACTACTCGCCGCTGGGCTACCGTCCGGGCGACAGTGACGACGATCGCATGAAGAAGTTGGACAAGCGTCGCGGCACGTTGATGGCCGGTCTGGCTTATACGCATAATGCTGATTGGGGCATCCTGCGTACCACCTTTACCGGGGATACCCTGGATTACAGCAACGGCATGATTGGTGACTTCGCCTATCTGTACAAGTTTGAGCTGGACGCCTTCACCTTGGTGCCGGGTGTGGGTGTGACGTGGAGCAGCAAAAACCAGAACAAATACTACTACGGCGTTAGCGATAACGAATCTCGCCGCAGCGGTCTGGACAGCTACACGCCAAGCGACAGCTGGGCACCTTACGTTGAGCTGAGCGCCAACTACAAGATCAACAAAGACTGGAATGCCTTCTTTATGGGGCGTTACATCAAACTGTCTGATGAAGTGAAAGACAGCCCGATGGTGGATAAATCTTACACCGGGGTGTTAATGACGGGTGTGAGCTACAGCTTCTAAAAAGCGAATGCACAAAAAAAGTGCAATGTAAGCATCATAAAGGGGCGCTGGCGCCCCTTTTGCACGTCTGTAGTGCAATGATGCAGGGCAGGCGTTTTCACCGCCCTGCTGCGATCACGCGTTCTTGCGGGTGCGGAAGGTCACTGCCAGCCGTGCCGGTTGTTCCCCTGCGGCGATCAGCGGTTTGCTGACGCGGCCGGTTTCCACGCAAACCATGGTTTTATACCCGTCGTTAGGCATGTCCGCCATGCTGCAAGAAAGCTCTACGCCAGGGTTCCAGGCAATCACATCACTCATGTGATGGTGATGAACCTCAATGGTGCGTTGGAGCGCCGCATCTTTGATCAGGCTAAAGGCCTCCGGCTGGGTATAAACCCGATCGGTCTGGCCAACGAAGGTCACGTCACCGGTCTGTTTGGCCTCTGCGCCTCCAGCGACTTTATCGATATAAGGCACGCCGAGGCCGGCTACCTTAACCTGTTCAATGTCCCCGATCTGGAAGTAGCTATGCAGCGCCGCAGTGGCCTGATAATCACCGTGGGACTCCAGCTCTATCTCACACTCCTCGCCTAGCTTGAATCGGGCAATCAGCGTAAAGGCGTGTGGCCACAGGCTACGGGTTTGCTCATTATCTTTCAGCGTGAAGGTGAGAATGACGCCGTTGTCATCTTCATCATGCGCCGTCAGACTCCAGGGCTGATTGCGGGCGAAACCGTGAGAAGGTTTTGCCACCGGACCAAACCAGGGCCAGCAAATGGGGACGCCGCCGCGGATAGCATTGCCTTTTTTAAATGGCGTGTTGTTGCTCAGCCAAATGACCGGCTTTTCACCGCTGGGTTGCCAGGCCAATAGATGCGCGCCTTGCAGCGTGATAGCCGCACGCACTTTCGGGTGGGAAACCACCACCACGGGCAGTTCGTCGAGTTGCCGTTGGCTGATATAAGGAGAAATTTGCTGAGTAACGGGTAGGGTGAAAATTTTTTCGTTCATCGGTTGGCCTTTTGTTCGCCGTAGAAACAAAAAAAGGGCGACAAAAATGTCGCCCTCATCATCAGCTTTGCATCAATCCATTATTTGGAGATGTGAGCGATCAGATCCAGAACCTTGTTGGAGTAACCAGTTTCGTTATCGTACCAAGAAACCAGTTTCACGAAGGTGTCGCTCAGAGCGATACCGGCTTTGGCATCGAATACGGAAGTCAGAGTTTCGCCGTTGAAATCGGTAGAAACCACTTCGTCTTCGGTGTAGCCCAGCACGCCTTTCAGCTCGCCTTCAGATGCAGCTTTGATAGCAGCACAGATTTCTTTGTAAGAAGCTGGTTTTGCCAGACGAGCAGTCAGGTCAACCACAGAAACGTTCGGGGTAGGAACGCGGAACGCCATACCGGTCAGTTTGCCGTTCAGTTCTGGGATAACTTTACCTACTGCTTTAGCAGCACCGGTAGAAGAAGGGATGATGTTCTGAGATGCGCCGCGGCCGCCGCGCCAGTCTTTGTGAGACGGGCCATCAACGGTTTTCTGAGTTGCGGTAGTTGCATGCACTGTGGTCATCAGCGCTTCAACGATGCCGAACTTGTCGTTGATAACTTTAGCCAGTGGTGCCAGGCAGTTGGTGGTACAAGAAGCGTTAGAAACGATTTCCTGACCAGCGTAAGATTTGTGGTTCACACCCATAACGAACATTGGGGTGTCGTCTTTGGATGGGCCAGTCAGAACAACTTTCTTAGCGCCTGCAGCGATGTGTTTACGTGCAGTTTCGTCAGTCAGGAACAGGCCAGTTGCTTCTGCAACGACGTCAACATTGACTTCGTTCCACTTCAGGTTAGCCGGATCTCTTTCTGAGGTACAACGGATGGTTTTGCCGTTAACAACCAGGTGGCCGTCTTTAACTTCTACAGTGCCGTTGAAGCGGCCGTGAGTAGAGTCATATTTCAGCATGTAAGCCATGTACTCTGCGTCTAACAGGTCGTTGATTGCAACGATTTCGATGTCAGAACGTTCTTGAGCAGCACGAAAAACAATGCGACCGATACGGCCAAAACCGTTGATACCTACTTTGATAGTCATATATTCCACCAGCTATTTGTTAGTGAATAAAAGGTTGCCTGTAAAATTACAAAAACCTTACCAAGCGTCAAGCGGAATCGTGTCAATACTTGCTGCAAATCAAACCTCGCAGCCTGGTTTGAGCGCTTATTGCACGTTCCGTTTGCGTTCGGCCTCATCCGTAATATGGGGTCAAACCGCCAAGTATAAAGTCAGTCCATATAAGATATGTGATCGGTATCACATATTGCCGCGACGTGACCTTTATGGGCTACAGTTTAGGCCAAAAAGCGCTGCAGTGTTGTTAATTTTTTGTTATTATTACTCATTGTTTTCGTTGACATTATCCACATTCAGAGAAACGCACAAATGGCTAAAGAGACAACCCCTGACCATCCGGCCACGGAACTGAATGAAATCCAACGTTATGTGACTCAGGAACGTGGTACCGAGGCGCCGTATTCCGGCAAATTGCTGCACAACAAACGCGAGGGCGTGTACCATTGCCTGTGCTGCAACCACCCGCTGTTCTACTCAGACAGCAAGTACGACTCCGGCTGCGGTTGGCCGAGCTTCTATCAGCCGGTATCCGACGATGCTATTCGTTATCTTGATGATAATTCACATAATATGCATCGCGTTGAGATCCGCTGTGGTCACTGTGACGCGCATTTGGGCCACGTCTTCCCCGACGGCCCGCAGCCAACCGGCGAACGTTTTTGCGTTAACTCGGCGTCGCTCAGTTTTACCGACGGTGAGAACGGTGAGAAAACGGCTGGCTAGAGCTAGTGCGTTGTTAGAAAAATCGATTCAGCAAATTATTCTTGCACGAGTAAGGAAAGGCCCTGATGGATGTGAAAGACCTGATTGCCGCCATGACGCCGGAAATCTATCAACGGCTGGTATTAGCCGTTGAGCTGGGCAAGTGGCCGGATGGCGTAGCCCTGACTCCGGAACAGAAAGAAAACAGCCTGCAGGCGGTCATGCTGTGGCAGTCGTTGCACAATGCCGATCCGCAACACATGAGTATCGGCACCGACGGTCAGATTGTGATGAAGAGCAAGCAAGAGCTGAAACAGCAGTTTATCGCTGAACCCTTGGCTAAGCTGAAACCGCAGTAAATCGAATAACGGGGCGATAGTGACATCGCCCCGTGGGTTTAGCCTTTCCCGCCGTTGATCCCCAGCGATTCCGCCAGTTGATGCGCGAGCCGGTTATTGTCGTCTGCGCCATATTCCCAGAACATCGCGCCCCCTAATCCCTTGCTTTTGATGTAATCAGCCTTCAGCTCAACCGAGCGTGGGTTCTCGTACGAAATGGCGAATAAAGGTTTGCCCTCGGCGGATTTCATCGTCAGATAGGGAACCTGGGCATCGCTGTCCCAATGGGCGCTGAAGCGCCGCTGTGGATCGTTTAACAGCTTGCTGACGATATCGTTATATTTGAAGTAGCTGTCCTTGGTCAGATCCAACGCCAGTGATTTGAAGACGGCGGTTTCACGCGCGGTGAAATAGGGTTGGGTGACAGGTTTTTTCTCTGCGTCGGCTTTGTCCCAGTCGATGCCGGGCTCAGTGGCGCGTTTGGGTACCCGACCATAAAAACCGATGCCCAGATTTAACTGCGCCGGTTTAAGTCCAGCGGCCAAATAGTTATCCACGACAAAATTGGCGCTGTAGCGATCGGCTGCCGCGACGGTCGGCCACTGTTTGGAATCATACAGATTGGAGTTGAAATACTGAGTGCCGTACGCCATATCATAGGTCATCAGGTTGATGTAATCGAGATAGGGTGCAATACCTTTGACGTCCACCCATTCCTGCGGACTTTTGACGTTGGCACCCACGGCGATGGTCAGCAATTTATTTTTATTCAGGGCGCTATGCAGTTCTTTCAGCAGCACGGTGAAGTTGGCCCGGTCCGCCGGTTGGCTTTCGACCAGCCCCCAGGCGCCGTTAACCGGGTACTCCCAGTCGAGATCGATGCCGTCCAGTTGGTACTGCTTGATGACGTCCAGCACCGAACGGATAAATACAGTCCGGCTCTCTGGCGTTGCCGCCGCACCAGAAAAACCGCGAGCACCCCAACCGCCGACGGACAGCAGCACTTTCAACTCCGGATTCTGTTTACGCAATACCGGCAGCAGCTTCAGATCGGCCATCACTTTAGGTGACAGATAAATCTGGTGCAGGCGAGCCGGGTCTTTTAGCGCAGGATTGGATTCGTCTTTCTCATCGTTGTAGATCAGGCCGAAGGAGTAATTGAGGTGGGTAATTTGCGTGACGTCCAGCTTGTTGATGTCACCGCCTGGACCGGCGGTAACGTCACCCCCGCCGTTGAAATAACCGACGGAGAGGTAAGAGGCGGCATGCGCCATGCCGGCACCAGCCATACCAAACTGAACCGCGACCAGCAAAGGCAGCAGTTTACGGGTGAAAACCATGTTATCTCCTTTGGTCGGCAAGGCCGACCCGAAACCGCCTCAGGCGGTAACATAAAGCCGGGCTCAATGGGCCCGGATGCGTATAACTGATTGATGCCAAGGCATTAGCGGTCATAACAGCAAATGTGCTGCACGCGAACAAGATGTCATCACAGGAGAATGGTCGGAATGTGAGCGATGTCGAGATTTGTCGGTGGGGGAATGGGCGGGTGCCATCAGCACCCGACGCATTATCGTTCGATGAATTGTGACAGGGTAACGAGTTTTGCACCAGCCTGCTGCATGGCCTGAAGGGCTTCCTGACTGTCACCAGGTTGCAAATTAACGCCGCGACAGCCGTCGGTAATTATCGAGGTCTGGTATCCCAGCGCGAGAGCATCCAGGACGCTGAATTTGACGCAGTAGTCGGTTGCCAGCCCCATCACGGCCAAATGGCTCACGTCATGAGCTTTCAACCAGCGGTCCAACTCGGTGCGTGAGCGATGCCCGTTGTCGAAGAAGGCGCTGTAGCTGTCGATATCCGTATTTTGACCTTTACGGAATACGGCGACGATATCCCGGTGGTTTAATTGCGGATGAAGCTCGGCACCTGGGCTTTCCTGTACGCAGTGCACCGGCCACCACACCTGCGGCAACCCCTCCAGTTCGCCCAGCGTACCCACCTGCGCGTTGGCGTTGACCGCAAAGCTACGGTGATTGGCAGGATGCCAGTCCTGGCTGGCGACCACAGGCTCGCCCCGCGCGTTGCAGGCCTCTATTGCCCGATTGGCTACGGCGATCACGGCATCGCCGTCTGTCACCGCCAGTGCGCCGCCGGGGCAAAAATCGTTTTGCAAATCGATTAGCAGCAGGGCTGTTTTCATCGCGACTCCGTCTTGGGGTTAGGGTTAACCACTGATGCTTAGTTCACCGCGCAAGTCTTGCTGCATCTGGCTGCGGATTTGCTCCGGCGTCAGCGGTTGGCTCAGCAAATAATGCAGCTTGGTCAAGGCGGCTTCCACCGTCATGTCGAAACCGCTGATGACCCCGGCATGGGCCAGCGCGTTACCGGTGGCGTAGCCTTCCATATTCACCCGACCGGAGATGCACTGGGTCAGGTTCACGACCACAATGCCGCGTTCGGAAGCGTCGCGCAATTCATCAACCAGCTCCGCTTTTTGCGGTGCGTTGCCCACGCCGTAAGAGCGCAGGATCAAGGCTTTCACCGGTTGCAGCAAAAAGTTGCGGACTACCGCGCCGGAGATCCCTGGGTAAATCGTCACCACACCGATCGGCTGCGGGGTAATGTCATGCACTTTCAGCTCACCGTTGCAGACCGGGCTGTCGATACCGTTCTGGCGACGGATATGGATCCCTGCTTCCAGCAGCGGCGGCAGGTTAGGCGAGGCAAAGGCGTCGAATCCGTCAGCGTGCGCCTTGGTGGTGCGGTTGCCGCGGAACAGTTTGTTGTTGAAGAACAGACTGACTTCATTCACCGGATGGTTGGCGGCCAGGTACAGCGCGTTCAGCAGGTTGGTTTGACCGTCGGAACGCAGTTCAGCCAGAGGGATTTGCGAACCGGTGACGATCACCGGCTTGGCCAGGTTTTCCAGCATGAACGACAGGGCCGAAGCGGTGAAGGCCATGGTGTCGGTACCGTGCAGGATCACGAAGCCATCATAGAGGTGGTAATTCTTTTTGATGTCGTCGGCGATATGCTGCCAGTCTTCCGGCGTCATATCGGAGGAATCGATCAGCGGCGCATATTCATGAATGGTGAAGTCCGGCATCTCCGGCCGGTGAAACTCAGGCATCAAGGCCAGTTGGCGTTGCAGGTGACCGGACACCGGGATGTAGCCGTGATCGGAGCGTTGCATGCCGATGGTACCGCCGGTATAAGCGACGTAAATCGATTTCTTTTGCATGGTCATTGTTTTAACAGAAATATGATGGGCTGAATTATAGGGGGATAAGCGCAGAAAAAAAGCCCGGCGGGTGCCGGGCTGAGGATTAATTTGTTAGCGGACTTCTCCGCAGGTCAAACAGATGGCATAGCGGTTTTGCGGATCGTTCAGGTTGTTGAACAAACCCGGCTGTTCTTTTACCGCCATGGCTACCGACGCCAGCGGCGCAGGCAGCATTGACTGAATGGCTGCCGGCAGCATGGCGTGAATAGACACGCCAAACTGGCTGAGTACCATGTCGGTCAGGCTTGGCGTATCGACAAACCAGTTAAGCTGCCATTGTTTCAACTGCGCCAGTTCGGCCGCTTTTTTCACCGCGTCGTCAAAATCGCCCAACTGATCGACCAGACCGTTGGTTTTGGCATCGCTGCCCAACCACACGTGCCCCTGAGCAATTTGGTCAACCTGCTGCGGCGTCATTTTGCGGGCCTTGGCGACCAGATCGATAAAGTTTTGATAACCTTTCTCGATGTTCAACTGCATCATCTGCGAGAACTCTGGTGGCAGCGCCTTGGTCACCGCCAGATCCGCCAGCGGCGAGGTGGCCACACCGTCGGTATGCACGCCAATGCTGTCCAGCGTCTGCTCATAGGTGTTGATCACCCCGAAGATGCCGATAGAGCCGGTGAGGGTGCTCGGGCTGGCGATGATGTAGTCCGCCGGCGTAGAGACCCAATAACCGCCCGATGCCGCCATACCACCCATGGAAACCACCACTGGTTTTCCGGCGGCGCGTACTGCGGCCAGTTCGGAGCGGATCACTTCAGAAGCGCTGACGCTGCCCCCTGGGCTGTTAACCCGGAAGATAACCGCTTTGATCGCCGGATCCAGTCGCGCCTGACGCAGTTCCGCGGCGGTGGTGTCACCCCCAACGGTGCCTGGCGTCTGCGGGCCGTCCATGATCGCGCCGTTGGCGAAGATCACGGCAATTTTGCCTCCCTGATCTGGCGCCGCTTTTGGCTGATAGTCATAGATGCTGGTGGCGTTGAAATCGTTCGCCTGCTTGTCCCAACCGAAAGTCTTGATCAGTTGGTTCTCAATGACGGTGCGGGAAGCCAGTTCATCCACCAGTTTATTGTCCAGCGCGTACTTGGCGGTATCGCCACCGGCGGCCTGCAAACCGGTCAACACGCCCGCCGCACCCGGGAACAGTTGCTGCGCGGTGATCTGACGGTTGGCGGCTACCGTATCCAGGTAGTTCTGCCACAGCCCGCCAATCCAGCGGCTGTCGGCCTCACGGGCGGCCGGTGACATATCGTCACGGATCAGCGGTTCTACCGCAGATTTATAGGTGCCCACGCGGAAGATATTGGTGGTGACCTTGAGTTTCTCCAACAGGGATTTGTAGTAAAGATTGTTGGTGGCGAAACCGTGCAGATCGACGGCGCCCTGTGGCGACAGATAAACTTTGTTGGCGTAGCTGGCCAGATAGTATTGCGTCTGGTTATAGCTGTCGCCAATGGCGAAAATCGGTTTCCCGCTGTCGCGGAATTCCCGCAGCGCCTTGCCGATGTATTGCAGCGAAGGCTGATCGGCGCCGGCAAAATCATTTAACTGCAATACCATGCCGGTAATGTTTTTGTCGTCCTTGGCTTTGCGGATGCTGTCAACCACGTCAAACAGGGAGTTTTCCTGCAGACGGTTACTGGACGCACCCAGCAGTTCACGGCCCCATTGGCGCACTTTGTTGTTCATCGAGGGTTGGTCAACGACCACGCCGCTCAAGTCCACCAGTAACGCACCGCGAGTAGGCACGGCAGGGGTGGTTGCGCTCTGGAATGAAAGATAGATGCCAACCCCAACCAGGATCAGCAACACCAGGAACAGATTAAGGATCAGTTCCCTGATAAAGTTCAGCAGACGCCATGTCCACCTGAAAACGCCGGCAATGATTTGCCACAATGTGCGCATGTGCTCTCCAGCAAGAGTCGAGAATGTTCCGCTATCCTAATGAGCGGCCGAGGAAATGTCAGCTTTAAATCGTGTGTCACAGAGGGTATTACCGACGCTGTCACTCGCCGTTTAGCTATGTTAACGTGATCGTAATGAAAATTGTTATCAGGAGTTTACGATGGATGCACTGGATCTTTTACTGAACCGCCGTTCGGCCTCACGCCTCGCCGAGCCTGCGCCCACTAATGAGGCTCGTCAAAATATCATCAACGCGGGCCTGCGGGCACCTGACCATGGCGCATTGCAGCCATGGCGTTTCGTGATGATTGAAAACCAGGGCCTGGAGCGCTTCAGCCAATTGTTACAAGCTGCTGCAAAGCAGGATGAAATGGACGAAGCGGCTATTGAGAAGGCGACAAAAGCGCCGTTCCGCGCACCGCTGATCATCACCGTAGTGGCGCATTGCACCGAAGAAACCAAGGTGCCGCGCTGGGAGCAGGTAGTTTCTGCCGGTTGTGCGGTGCAGGCGATGCAGATGGCCGCGCTGGCACAAGGCTTCAACGGCATCTGGCGTACCGGTGCCTGGACCGAACATCCTCTGGTTCGCGAAGCCTTTGGCTGCCGTGAGCAGGACGAAATTGTTGGCTTCCTGTATTTGGGGACTCCTCAGTTGAAAGCCGCAACCAAAGTTGTCGCACCGGACAGCACGCCGTTCGTCAGCTACTTCTAATAAACTCCGGCGCAGGGTTGCCGCAAAAATGCGTTAAATCCCGCCATTCTGTGTTGTTTCTGAGCAGGCTGTTCGGTTATCGACAGCCCGCTCTTACCATTCCCCTCGGCAAGCGCTACCCTATGATATCTTGAATGCCGTTAACCGAAGGGAGTGGTATATGACATCGCCAGCGATCCGTTTAACCCAGTACAGCCATGGCGCAGGCTGCGGTTGTAAAATCTCACCGAAAGTTCTCGAAACTATTCTGCACAGCGAGCGGGAGAAGTTTGTCGATCCGCGTTTGCTGGTGGGCAATGAAACCCGTGACGATGCTGCGGTGTATGACATCGGCAACGGCGTTGGCATTATCAGCACTACCGATTTCTTTATGCCTATCGTTGACAACCCGTTCGACTTCGGCCGCATCGCGGCAACCAATGCCATCAGCGACGTTTATGCCATGGGCGGTAAACCGATCATGGCGATTGCCATTCTGGGTTGGCCGATAGCCAAGCTGCCGCCGGAAGTCGCGCAACAGGTGATCGACGGTGGGCGCTATGCCTGCCAACAGGCGGGGATCGCGTTGGCAGGCGGCCATTCTATCGATGCGCCTGAACCGATTTTTGGCCTGGCGGTTACCGGCATCGTCAGCACCGAGCGGGTGAAGAAAAACAGCGCGGCCCAGGCCGGAGCGCGGTTATTCCTGACCAAACCTCTGGGCATTGGCGTGCTGACCACCGCTGAGAAGAAAAGTAAGCTGCGGCCTGAACATGAAGGTCTGGCGACCGAGGTCATGTGCCAACTGAACAAACCGGGCGCGGATTTTGCCGATGTCGAAGGCGTAACGGCGATGACCGACGTGACCGGTTTCGGTCTGCTGGGCCACCTGAGTGAGGTTTGCCAGGGGTCAGGATTGCAGGCGACGGTCTGGTTTGAGCAAGTGCCAAAACTGCCGGACATCGAGCGCTATATTGACGAAGGCTGCGTGCCGGGCGGCACCGGGCGCAACTTTGAAAGTTACGGCCATCTGGTGGGTGAAATGACCAGCCTGCAGCGGCAATTGTTATGCGATCCGCAAACCTCCGGTGGCTTGCTGCTGGCTGTGTTGCCGGAAGCGGAACAGCAGGTTCAGGCGATTGCCGAACGTCACGGCATTCAGCTACAGGCCATCGGTGAACTGCATACGGCCGTTGCGGGCAAGCCGCTGATCGAGGTTGTGTAGTGTCTACTACGCTGGAGCGGGTAGATACCCAGGATTATCGCCGTATTTTTTTGCAGGACATCCCGCTGATTGACGTGCGCGCGCCGGTTGAGTTTCAGCAGGGCGCTTTTGCCAATGCGGTAAACCTGCCGTTGATGAACGACGATGAACGGCAGGCGGTTGGCACCTGTTACAAACAGCAGGGGCAGCAGGCGGCGATTGCCCTGGGCCACAGCCTGGTTAACGGCCGACTGCGCGAGCAGCGCACGGCGGCGTGGCTGGCGCAATGCGCGCAATGGCCAGAAGGTTACCTCTACTGTTTTCGCGGCGGTTTGCGTTCGCAACTGGTACAGCAATGGCTACGTGAGGCTGGAGTGACCTATCCGCGCATTATTGGCGGCTACAAGGCGCTGCGTCAGTTCTTGCTGACCACGTTGGAACAAAGTGCCGAACTGCCGATGGTGCTGATCGGCGGCAATACCGGCAGCGGCAAAACGGTGTTGGTCAATGAGCTGGCCGAAGGTATCGATCTGGAGGGCGCGGCCCGGCATCGCGGTTCATCTTTTGGCCGAACGCTGGTGGCACAAAGCGGCCAGATTGATTTTGAGAATCGTCTGGCTGTGTTATTGCTGAAAAAACAGCATGGTGGCTGCCGCCGCTGGGTGTTGGAGGATGAAGGGCGCATTATCGGCAGCAACAATCTGCCGTTACCCATCTTCAATCGCATGCAGCAAGCGCCGGTGGCCGTTATCGACGATCCGTTCGAGGTGCGTCTGGCACGGCTGCAGCATGAATATATCGATCGCATGCGCCTGGAGTTTGAACAGGCTCTGGGGGCGGAGCCGGGTTGGCAAAAATACGATGAGTATCTGCACCATGGGCTGTTCGCCATTCGCCGTCGTTTGGGTATGGAGCGTTTTCAGCAGCTGACGAAGAGCCTGGAATCGGCGTTACAGCGCCAATATGCCAGCGGTAATAGTGACGCGCATCAGGAGTGGCTGGTGCCGTTGTTGCAGCACTACTATGATCCGATGTATCACTATCAATTGGAAAAGAAATCCCAGCGGATCGTATTCCGCGGGAATTATGCTGAAGTAAGAGAATTCCTGATGACGTACAGCCAGAATAACGGTGAATAATGCGACTGTTTATTGCCGAGAAACCGAGTTTGGCGCGCGCCATTGCCGACGTACTTCCCAAACCGCATCGCCGCGGCGACGGATTTATCGCCTGCGGTAACAATGATGTGGTGACCTGGTGTGTGGGCCACTTATTAGAGCAGGCGCAGCCTGATGCCTACGACAGCCGCTATGCGCGCTGGTCGCTGGCGGACTTGCCAATCATCCCAGAGAAGTGGCAGTTGCAGCCGCGCCCGTCGGTGAGCAAGCAGCTTAATGCAATCAAAAAACTGTTGCATGAAGCCGATGAGGTGGTGCATGCAGGTGACCCGGATCGCGAAGGCCAACTGCTGGTGGACGAAGTGCTCGACTATCTGGCGCTGACGCCGGAAAAACGCCACAGCGTACGCCGTTGCCTGATCAACGATCTCAACCCGCAGGCGGTGGAACGTGCCATAGAGCGGCTGCGTGATAACCGCGATTTTATCCCTTTGTGTGTATCTGCCCTGGCGCGTTCCCGCGCTGATTGGTTGTATGGCATCAACATGACCCGTGCCTACACCATTTTGGGGCGCAATGCCGGTTATGACGGCGTGTTGTCCGTTGGACGGGTGCAAACGCCAGTATTGGGGCTGGTGGTACGGCGGGACGAAGATATCGAAAACTTCGTGTCGAAAGACTTTTTCGAAGTGAAAGCGCACATCGTGACGCCGAAAGAGGAGCGATTCGTCGCCCTGTGGCAACCCAGCGACTCCTGCGAACCCTATCAGGATGAGGAAGGGCGTCTGCTGCATCGACCTTTGGCGGAGCACGTGCTTAAGCGCATCGAGGGCCAACCGGCGCTAGTCACCTCCTATAATGATAAACGGGAATCAGATACCGCTCCGCTGCCGTTTTCATTGTCGACCTTGCAAATCGAAGCTTCCAAACGTTTTAACTTGAGTGCCCAGCAGGTGCTGGATGTCTGTCAGCGCCTGTACGAAACCCATAAGTTAATCACTTACCCGCGTTCTGATTGCCGCTACCTTCCGGAAGAGCATTTCGCCGGGCGTCATTCGGTGTTGAACGCCATCAGTGTTCATCAACCGGATCTTTATCCGCAGCCGGTGATCGACAGCGATCGTCGTAACCGTTGCTGGGATGACAAGAAGGTGGATGCCCACCACGCTATTATTCCGACAGCCCGTGCCAGCAAAGTCAGCCTGAGTCAGGACGAACTGAACGTTTATGGGCTGGTTGCCCGACAGTACCTGATGCAGTTTTGCCCGGATGCGATGTTCCGCAAATGCGTCATTGAGCTGGATATCGCCGGAGGCAAGTTTATCGCCAAGGCACGCTTCCTGGCTGAAGCAGGGTGGCGCACACTCTTGGGCAGCAAAGAGCGCGATGAAGAAAACGAAGGCGCACCATTACCGGTTGTGGCGAAGGATGACGAACTGCTGTGCGAACGGGGTGAAGTGGTTGAGCGTCAGACGCAGCCGCCGCGTCCGTTCACCGATGCCAGTCTGCTTTCCGCCATGACCGGTATTGCACGTTTTGTTCAGGATAAAGCGCTAAAGAAAATCCTGCGAGCGACCGATGGTTTAGGGACCGAGGCCACGCGCGCAGGCATTATTGAGTTGCTGTTCAAGCGGGCGTTTTTGTATAAGAAAGGGCGTTATATTCATTCCAGCGAAACCGGTCGGGCGTTGATCCATTCGCTGCCGGATATTGCAGCCCGTCCGGATATGACGGCGAACTGGGAGGCTACGCTGACGCAAATCAGTGAGAAATCCTGTCGCTATCAGGACTTTATGCAACCTCTGGTGGGGACTTTGCAGGAGCTGATTTATCAGGCCAAGCAGAGCCGGGCGAGTATGGCGTTTCGCGGGTTGCCGCCGCCACCTTCCTCCGGGGCAAAAAAACGCAAGAAAAGCGCCGGCAAGGCGCGGGAGAAGAGCGAATGAATTACGCCTTACTGATGCTGACCACTGGCGCACTGCTATTTTCGTCGGCAGTCATGGCCAACCGTGGCGATGTAGACGTGGTGGTGCCAGTGTCACCGGAAATTTGGGGTGCGGCGAAAAGCGCGGCGGCTCAACCTGTCGTGCAACCTTGCAGCCGCTGCTGTATTTATCAGGACCAAAACTATTCTGAAGGGGCGGTACTGAAGGTGGAAGGGGAAGTGCTGCAGTGCGTGCGCGATCCCAACGTGGTGGGAACCAATCCGCTGATCTGGATCCGTCTGAAGAAGTGACGCGGTAACGTCAGCGACTCAGGCTTTTGAGGTTAAACTGGCAATATACGCCGTCAGCAGCGGTACGTCGGCCGGAGCCAGCGGATAGTCAAACGCCTGCTCCGGCGTGATCCAAACAAAGTCGGCATGGCAGCGGCTCTGTAATTCGCCACTGAATGCCTCGACACGCCACGCATGTAACCTAATCACCCGCTCAGTTTGCTGCCACGTATTACTGGCGACGTAATTGCCGACGCTGGCCACAATCCCCAACTCTTCGTCCAGTTCACGCGCCAAAGCTTGAGGCTGACTTTCGCCCGCTTCAACTTTTCCGCCGGGGAACTCCCACAGGCCGGCTTGATCGCTGTCGGCATCGCGTTGCGCCAGTAAAATTTTGCCATTCTTTTCGATAATGGCGGCGACGACATCGATAATTTTCATCTTTACCACAGAGAGAAACCCCGGCCGGGGCCGGGGTTGGGTTAATTACAGCGAGAACTCCGCCCAAACCGGCGCGTGATCCGAAGGTTTTTCCATCCCGCGGATATCATAATCGATGCCGGTGGCGATACAACGCGCCGCCAGTGGCGTGCTGGCTAACAGCAGATCAATGCGCAGGCCGCGGTTTTCATCAAAGCCGCGCGAACGGTAATCGAACCATGAGAACTGATCGTTGCGTTCTGGGTTGGCGTGGCGATAGGTATCCACCAGGCCCCAATTCAGCAGACGATCCATCCATTCACGTTCTTCCGGCAGGAAAGAGCATTTACCGGTGCGCAACCAGCGCTTGCGGTTCTCTTCGCCGATACCGATATCATAATCGCTTGGGCTGATATTGACGTCACCCATCACCAGTACCGGTGAGTCTACCGACATCTGCTGCTCCAGGTAGTTTTGCAGATCCTGATAGAAGCGCGTTTTGGCAGGGAATTTGATCGGGTGGTCACGGCTTTCACCCTGTGGGAAGTAGCCGTTGATCACCGTCAAAGTGCCCTGCGGCGTAGCTAGGTCGGCCATGATGATGCGGCGCTGTGCGTCTTCCTCATCGGTAGGGAAACCGCGACGCACGGCCAGCGGCTTTTCTTTGGTCAGCAGCGCTACGCCGTAATGGCCTTTTTGCCCGTGATAGAACACGTGATAGCCGTACTGGCTGACGTCTTCCAATGGAAACATATCATCGTGAACTTTGGTTTCTTGCAGACCGATCACGTCGGGTTGGTGCTGCTCGATAATTGCGGCCAGTTGGTGCGGACGCGCGCGCAGTCCATTGATATTAAAAGAGACAAACTTCATGAGCGGTGCCGTTTATGCGAGAAAAATGTGTTGAGATAGTAGCAGAGTTTGGCCGGAAATGTAACGCGGGCCAGCGGCAATGGCCGCCGCTGGCAAGCCGGATTATTTCGCCCAGCGGTCGTAATTTTTGGGCTGATAGTCGTCGAATTGTTGCAGCAAGGTTTGTGCGGATTCGCTGATGTGCATGGTGCCGAGGTAGTCATGGCGCATAAAGCCCTGATCGGCCACGTGCTGCAGGAAATTGTTTAGCGGGCGGTAGAAACCGTTCACGTCGAGCAGGCCCACCGGTTTGCTGTGATAGCCAATCTGGCCCCAGGTCCAGATTTCAAACAGTTCTTCCAGCGTTCCTATGCCGCCGGGCAGGGCGATAAAACCGTCTGCCAGCGCCGCCATACGCGCCTTGCGGGTATGCATGTCAGGGACCACTTCCAGCTCGGTCAGGCCACGATGCGCGGTTTCTGCTTCGACCAATCGCTCAGGAATGATGCCAACGGCTTCGCCACCGGCGGCTAACACGGCATCCGCGACAATGCCCATTAGCCCTTTTTTACCGCCACCGTAGATTAAACGTCGACCCTGGGCCGCGAGAGTTTGGCCCAGTTGCCGTGCATTTTCGGCATATGCAGGGTTAACACCTTCGCTTGCTCCGCAAAAAACGCAGATATTGTTACGCATGCACTTTTTTCCTTACTGCATTAAAGAAGCCAGTGGTATAGCGAATTGTTGGCCGGAGTTCAAGTTGAGGATGTGCTGAAGGGTTAAGGGAATTGATAAATGAGATATCGGAGTGCCAAGGATTGATTTGATTCAGGGGAGCATACAAGGATGGTGGTGGGGGAAGGATTATTCGTCGCTGGGCGACTCACCCTGCGGGCCGCGCTAAAGCGCGTTGTCTCACTGCGTGAGACTCGAACCTTGTCGAAGCTTCTTATCCTTCCCGCAAAGGAGTGATATTGGGATTTACAGGTTTGATTTTATTATGGGGAATATACAAGGATGGTGGTGGGGGAAGGATTCGAACCTTCGAAGTCTGTGACGGCAGATTTACAGTCTGCTCCCTTTGGCCGCTCGGGAACCCCACCATGGTATTCATGGCTTTACAAATTGTAGTTCCGGTTTTATCCGGAAGAAACCTGGCCGGTTTCCTTACTGCGTCTTCGCTCTTGGCAGAGAGAAGATGGTGGTGGGGGAAGGATTCGAACCTTCGAAGTCTGTGACGGCAGATTTACAGTCTGCTCCCTTTGGCCGCTCGGGAACCCCACCACTGGCCTTGCTTGCGAAACGTCTGTCTCGGTAAGCGGGGCGCATCATATCAAATGAAGCGCGCGTGTAAAGTATTGAAATGCAGAAAATGAATCGTTTGCCGATTTTTTACCCTTGGCGGTGCATCCCTGAACGAAAGGCACCGCTTTATTGAGCAATTACAGAATAACCGTCCGGTTGCCGTATACAAATACGCGCTGCGCCAACACGTGATAAAGCGCACGGCTAAGCGCGTTTTTCTCAACGTCACGTCCGGCGCGCATCATATCTTCGGCAGAGTAGGTGTGATCGACGTGGATCACGTCCTGCATGATGATCGGGCCTTCATCCAGATTATCGTTAACGTAGTGCGCCGTGGCGCCGATGATTTTAACGCCGCGCTCGTAAGCCTGATGATAAGGCCTTGCGCCGATAAAGGCCGGCAGGAAGGAGTGGTGAATATTGATCACCTGGTTCGGGTAGTGCTGTACGAATGCTGGCGTCAATACGCGCATATATTTGGCCAGTACCACGTAGTCTGGTTGGTATTGGTCGATCTGGGCCATCATTTTCTGATCGTGCTGATCGCGAGTCAGGCCTTCGTGGCTGACCAGATGGAATGGGATGTCGAAACGTTCTACCAGCGTTTGCAGCGTATCGTGGTTGCCGATAACCGCCGCGATCTCCACGTCCAGGCCACCGTAGGCGCTTTTCATCAGCAGGTCGCCCAGGCAATGTGCTTCTTTGGTCACCAGCACGACAATGCGGCGGCGGCCGGAGTTATGCAGTTCACGAACCGAGCCTGCCGGCAGCGCGCTGTCGAGATCCGCCAGCAACGTGGTGTCATTGAAAATGCCTTCCAACTCGGTACGCATAAAGAAGCGACCGGTACGGTGATCGACGAACTCGTTGTTCTGAACAATGTTGAGCTCATGCTTATAGCAAATATTGGTGATCTTGGCGATCAGGCCTTTGGCATCCGGGCAAATGGTGCGCAAAACTTTTCTTTGTACATTTTGGTGTGGCATGGGGATGAGGATCCTGTCTGATACGGTATGTCCTGTCTGTGCAGGCGAGAATTTTATCGCTTTCATTTTCAGGCCATCGCCTGAAATCTCTTGAGCACGGTGACTGCCGGCTAACGCCCGCAGCACTTTTTATATTTTTTTCCTGAGCCGCATGGGCAAATGGCATTTCTGCCAGGCTGAGGTTTGGTTCCGTCAATATAATACCAGCGTTGGCCAAGCTGAAGGAAGCGCGAGCGTTCGTGCATCGCCCTTTGCTCACCGGTGCTGCCGTCGATGAAGCGGGCAATGAATTCGACAAAACCTTCACTGGTCTCATGGCCGGGTTTTTCTTCCACCACCGTCAGGCCGAGCCATTCGGTGTCTTTGAAACTGTCGACGATGCCATTGCGCCATTCTGCCGCGTGGCAGTCGGGGTGCCAGGTAGCAATCAGATAATCCACGTTGTGTTTTACGTAAGCGCTAAAGCGCGAACGCATTAACTGTCCGGGGGTCGATGGCGTTTGGCTACCGTTGATGTAGGGCTCGCAGCATGCGCTATACTCCACTCCGCCGCCGCAGGGGCATAATTCGGACAAGGTGACTCCTAAAATGGCCGGAACCTGAGGAACGGGCCGATGCCGAAAGAAATTTAGCGCATATGTTACCTAACATTATTCGATCGTGACAATCTACGCTGACAGCGTCATTGATACAATTCACCGGGCAAAAGGCGGAAACTATGCGAAAAATAAAGATTGGATTGGCATTGGGCGCGGGTTCGGCGAAAGGGTGGGCGCATATCGGTGTGATCAACGCGCTAAAGAAGTTGGGCGTTGAGGTCGATATAGTAGCCGGCTGCTCGGTGGGTGCCCTGGTGGGGGCCGCTTTTGCCAGCCATCGTTTACCCGCCATGGAAACCTGGGTGCGTTCGTTCAGCTATTGGGACGTGATCCGATTGATGGACTTATCCTGGCAACGGGGCGGGCTGCTACGCGGTGAACGGGTGTTCAACGCGGTGGGACAATTGCTGAAGATCGATGATATCGCCGAGTGCTCACTCAAATTCGGCGCTGTGGCAACCAATCTCAGTACCGGGCGTGAGCTGTGGTTGACGGAAGGCGATATTCATCAGGCGGTGCGTGCGTCGTGCAGCATGCCGGGCCTGTTGGCACCGGTCTGGTTTGATGGCTATTGGCTGGTGGATGGCGCAGTGGTGAATCCTGTGCCTATTTCATTGACCCGTGCATTGGGCGCCGACATCGTCATTGCCGTCGATTTGCAGCATGATGCTCATTTAATGCAGCAGGACCTATTCTCGGTGCGCAATCACGATGTAGAGGCGCCGCAAGATCTTCCTGCGCGCAACTGGCGAGGGCGTTTAAGAGAACGAATCAGCAAAATGACGACCAGAAAGCCTAATTTCACCCCAACTGCGATGGAAATCATGGGGACGTCGATCCAGGTTCTGGAAAATCGCCTGAAACGTAACCGCATGGCCGGCGACCCGCCAGATGTGTTGATTCAGCCTTATTGCCCTCAGATTTCGACGCTGGATTTCCATCGCGCCGAGGAGGCGATTGCCGCTGGAAAACTGGCGGTGGAAAAACAGATCGATATGCTGTTGCCGTTGATAAAAAACAAATAACTACCGGTTTGCGGGAAAATACTCCACCGTTGGAAAAATTTCCGGCAAGCATAAATGGCCTTTTTGAGCCACTATTACACTATGGAAAGGGAAGAGGCACGGCTGATGGCATTACCATTGACTCACAAGCGCATTTTGGTGGTTGAGGACGAACTGGTTTTTCGTTCGGTGCTTGTTGGCTATTTGAAATCGTTGGGAGCAGAAACCAGTGAGGCGCCCAATGGTTTGCTGGCCTTGAGTCTGGTGGATGACGTTCATCCGGATTTAATCCTGTGCGATCTGGCGATGCCGGAAATGGACGGGATAGAGTTTGTCGAACATCTGCGCCTGCAGGGTGTGCAAATTCCGGTGTTGGTGATATCGGCAACCGATAAAATGGCCGATATCGCCAAAATGCTGCGGTTAGGCGTACAGGACGTGTTGTTAAAGCCGGTGACCGATCTTAATCGTCTGCGTGAAGCGGTGCTGGGTTGCCTGTATCCTAATATGTTCACGTCCCCGGCGATTGAAGAAGTGGAGCTGTTACAGGACTGGGACGCGCTGAGTAAAAACCCCTCCGAAGCGGTGAAGCTACTCAAACAGTTGCAGCCTCCAGTGCAGCAGACCGTTGCCCATTGCCGGATTAATTATCGGCAATTAACCACCGGTGAAAACCCCGGGCTGGTACTGGATATTGCGGCGCTGTCGGATAAGGATCTGGCTTTCTATTGTCTGGATGTGACGCGTGCAGGGGATAATGGCGTATTGGCGGCGCTACTGTTGCGAGCTTTATTTAATGGGTTACTGCAAGATCATTTAGCGAATCAGCGTCAAAGGCTGCCGCAAATGAGCGCATTGTTAAAGCAAGTTAATCAATTATTACGCCAAGGCAAGTTGGAAGGGCAATTCCCACTGCTGGTGGGTTATTACCACGCCGAATATAAAAACCTGATTCTGGTCTCCGCCGGCCTGCATGCCAATGTGAATACCGGCGACAATCAAATTCAATTGAGCAACGGCGTGCCGCTCGGCACGCTGGGCGCGACGTACATGAATCAAATCAGCCAGCACTGTGCTGCCTGGCAGTGTCAGGTTTGGGGGTCTGGCGGGCGACTGCGGTTGATGCTCAGTGCCGAATAATCCCAACGGCTAAAATAGTATTTGAAATCCAGATATTTGAGATGTTTATTTTTACCTCAGTTAATCCCTTGGGTAATTGTCCTAAATTCTTTCTATTTGTGCTGCGGTTAATGCCAGACAGTCATAAGCTGGTATACTCCGAAGGTTTTTATATGGCGAAAAAGCTCATAAAGTGAGCGCTATTAAGAGAGGAAATAATGCCTGCTGTAAATCGTAAAGTCAGAAAGGCTGTGATCCCGGTTGCAGGCTTGGGAACACGGATGTTACCGGCGACAAAAGCCATTCCAAAAGAAATGTTGCCGCTGGTCGACAAACCCCTGATCCAATACGTGGTCAACGAATGTATTGCGGCCGGGATTAACGAGATTGTGCTGGTTACCCATTCCTCCAAGAATTCGATCGAAAACCATTTCGATACCAGCTTTGAGTTGGAAGCGATGCTGGAAAAGCGCGTTAAGCGCCAGTTGCTGGACGAAGTGCAGTCCATCTGTCCGAAGGGCGTGACCGTGATGCAGGTACGTCAGGGCGTTGCCAAAGGGCTTGGGCACGCCATTATGTGTGCCTATCCGCTGGTGGGCGACGAGCCGGTGGCCGTGATTTTGCCTGACGTAATCCTTGATGAGTACAGCTCCGATCTTAAAAAAGACAACTTGCACGAAATGCTGCAGCGGTTTGAGCAAACCGGCATCAGCCAGATCATGGTTGAACCCGTACCGCATAAAGATGTCGGTAATTACGGCGTAGCCGACTGCAAAGGCTATGCACTGCAACCGGGTGAAAGTGCTCCGATGGTCAGCGTCGTCGAGAAGCCATCACCGGACGAAGCGCCTTCAAACCTGGCCATCGTTGGTCGCTATGTGCTTTCCGCCGACATTTGGCCACTGCTGTCGAAAACTCCTCCGGGCGCCGGCAATGAAATCCAGCTTACCGACAGCATCGAAATGCTGATGCAGCAAGAAACGGTTGAAGCTTATCACCTGAAAGGGATCAGCCATGACTGCGGCAACAAGCTGGGCTATATGCAGGCGTTTGTCGAATACGGCATGCGCCATCCGGCACTCGGCAAAGATTTTTCGCAGTGGTTGAATCAGTTACTCGCCGCTGATAAGAAATAATTTATTTATCTTTCGTCTTAATTTGAAAAACTAGGATTTTCCCATGAAAGTAACAGTTTTTGGTATTGGCTATGTTGGCCTGGTGCAGGCTGCGGTGTTGGCTGAAGTCGGCCATGACGTTATGTGTATTGATATAGACGAACGCAAAGTCGAAAACCTGAAGAAAGGGAATATCCCTATTTTTGAGCCAGGCTTAACGCCATTGGTTCAGCAAAACTATGAAGCCGGTCGCCTGCATTTTACTACCGATGCTAAAGCTGGGGTTGCGCATGGCGCCATTCAGTTTATTGCCGTTGGAACGCCGCCGGACGAAGACGGTTCTGCCGATTTGAAATATGTGACTGCCGTTGCGCGCACCATCGCGGAGCATATGACTGAACACAAAGTGGTGATCGACAAGTCTACCGTGCCGGTCGGTACCGCAGACAAAGTCCGTCAGGTGATGGAAGAAACCCTGCAAAAACGTGGCAGCAAAGTGCCTTTCGATGTGGTTTCCAACCCAGAGTTCCTGAAGGAAGGGGCGGCGGTAGCAGACTGCATGCGTCCTGAGCGCATCGTAATCGGCACCGATAACAAAGATGTGATCGAGCCTATTCGTGAACTGTACGAGCCGTTTAACCGCAATCACGATCGCATGATCATGATGGATATTCGCAGTGCCGAGTTGACCAAATATGCCGCCAACTGCATGCTGGCGACCAAAATCAGCTTTATGAACGAAATGTCCAACCTGGCCGAAATGCTGGGCGCGGATATTGAGAAAGTGCGCCAGGGTATCGGTTCAGACTCCCGTATCGGTTATCACTTTATCTATCCAGGCTGCGGCTACGGCGGCTCCTGTTTCCCGAAAGACGTTCAGGCGCTGATCCGCACTGCGGAACATATTGGCTACCAGCCAAAACTGTTGCAGGCCGTAGAGCAGGTTAACTACCAGCAGAAATATAAGTTAACCAAGTTCATCAAACACCACTTTGGTGAAGATCTGAAAGGTAAAACCTTTGCGCTTTGGGGGCTGGCTTTCAAGCCGAATACCGATGATATGCGCGAAGCCTCCAGCCGGGTGCTGATGGAACAACTGTGGGAAGCGGGCGCTATCGTTCAGGCTTACGATCCTGAAGCGATGAATGAAGTGCAACGTATTTACGGTCAACGTGACGATCTGAAGCTGGTAGGGACCAAAGAAGCGGCGCTGCATGGCGCTGACGCGTTGGTTATCTGTACTGAGTGGCAGAACTTCCGTGCGCCAGATTTCGATGTGATTAAGGACGCGCTGAAACAGCCAGTGATCTTTGATGGTCGTAACCTGTTCGACCCTGAGCGCCTGGAAAGCCGCGGCTTTACTTATTATGCGATTGGACGCGGTGCGTCCATTCAGCCGGTTATTTAAGGGATACCTATGAAATTCCTGGTTACAGGCGCAGCAGGTTTTATTGGTTTTCACGTTGCTGATCGGCTATTAGCAGCGGGGCATCAGGTTGTCGGTATCGACAACCTGAATGATTATTACGATGTGGGGCTGAAATTGGCCCGTCTTGAGCTGCTGGCGGATAAACCCGCATTCCAGTTTATTAAGCTGGACTTGGCAGATCGAGAAGGGATGGCGCAGCTATTCACTGAGCACCAGTTCCAGCGAGTGATTCATCTGGGAGCTCAAGCCGGGGTGCGCTATTCGCTGGAAAATCCGCTGGCGTATGCGGACGCAAATCTTATCGGGCATTTAAACGTGCTGGAAGGCTGCCGACACAATAAGGTCGAACATCTGTTATATGCTTCGTCCAGCTCGGTATATGGCCTGAATCGTAAGTTGCCGTTTGCGACTGAAGATTCGGTCGATCACCCTGTATCATTGTATGCGGCAACCAAGAAAGCCAATGAGTTGATGTCGCACAGCTATTCTCACCTGTATGGTCTCCCAACCACCGGCCTGCGTTTCTTTACCGTCTATGGTCCGTGGGGGCGTCCAGATATGGCGCTGTTCAAATTCACCAAGGCCATATTGGCGGGTGACAGTATCGATGTATATAACCACGGTGAGATGCACCGTGACTTTACCTACATCGACGATATTGCCGAGTCTATTGTCCGCTTGCAGGCGGTTATTCCTCAGCCAAATGCGGACTGGACGGTAGAGCAGGGATCGCCGGCGACCAGTTCTGCTCCATACCATGTTTATAATATCGGCAATAGCAGCCCGGTGAAGCTGATGAAATATATCAGTGCACTGGAACAGGCGTTGGGGATTGAAGCGCGTAAAAATATGTTGCCTATGCAACCAGGCGACGTGTTGGATACCAGTGCCGATACTGCCGAGCTTTATCGCGTGATTGGATTTAAACCGGAAACCAGCGTTGAAGAAGGTGTGAAACGCTTTGTTGAATGGTATAAGTCGTTTTATAAAGCTCAGTAATTGAGCGATGCGGTAATGCTATAAGGGGCTCCGGCCCCTTTTTTTATGCCTTGTAAAAGAGAGGGGCGTGGTCGTTCGCCAACGGATAAACCGGGTCATCCATTAGGATTATTACGTAAAGGCTGATTGGCGCTCTAAAAAATCTGAAAAATAAGCATAACAAAAAGGCTCCCAAGGGAGCCTTTTTAACATGCAACGGAATGCTATTACAGCAGGAAATCGTCCAGAGATTTACCTTGCTCTTCGATAGCTTTCTTAATCACTGCTGGGGTACGGCCCTGGCCAGTCCAGGTTTTCAGTTCGCCGTTTTCGTCTTTATATTGGTATTTAGCCGGACGTGCTGCACGTTTAGCTTTACCTGCGGCTTTAGTTGCAGCCATAGTTTGCAGCAGTTCATTTGGATCAATACCGTCAGCAATCAGCATTTCACGATATTGTTGCAGTTTACGAGTGCGTTCTTCAACTTCTGCTTGAGCCTGGCTGTCTTCTTCGCGACGTTCGTTCACAACAACTTCCAGTTTTTCAAGCATCTCTTCCAGCGTTTCCAGGCTGCATTCTCTGGCCTGAGCGCGTAGAGTACGGATGTTGTTCAAAATCTTTAATGCTTCGCTCATTGTCCTAGTCTCAAATTATATTGGTGGGGGGCGTCTGGATAATAATAGAGTGCTCTTTTCTTTTCTGCAATAGCCAAATTGAAAGGAACGCTCAAATTTACCTTTAAAAGACCTAATCGGAACTCTCTGGTTAATATAGGCGGGGGAGATAAGTATTACAACCTCCATTTTTAAGTCAAATTTTCAACAGCGGCGGTATGTTTACTATGCCAGAATGGCATTCATGGCTAAGTTATAATTGTGTTTTATATCAATATTACGCCGAATTCTGTGGGTTAAATCACGCGATTTGTCTGCCAACACTGTAAACAATAGGGGTATATCAGTAAAGGTAACGTCAAGAACTGTACCCTTGGCTGCTTTATGTCATTAAATACTCTGGTATGGAGGCCAAGTGGTGTTAATAGATATAATCTTGCGTCAGCCCGCTGTTGTGGGGCGCTTCACTTCATTGGCATAACCATTAATGCCGGACGCTAATCATTAGTAGTAATTAAATGTGACGGCAGGCAGAAAGCATCTTGTAAATAGATGCAAAAGCTTAACGGGAGCAGACCGAAAAGTTTCATTTGAAAGTCTGGTATTGCTTTGTCCGCGGTATTGATTAATCCGAAGGTGTGAGCCGACGGGCGCCTTATGTTACACTTGGCTTCTGAATCAACCGCTGAATATTTCTTATACCATTGGAGTTGCTGGCCCATGGCTCAACTTTATTTTTATTACTCTGCTATGAATGCAGGGAAATCTACTGCGTTGTTGCAATCTTCATATAATTATCAAGAACGTGGTATGCGTACGCTGGTGTTTACCGCCGAAATAGATCACCGTTTTGGCGTGGGTAAGGTGAGTTCGCGGATCGGCCTGTCTTCCCAGGCACAGCTCTACAATAATGACTCTATGCTATTTGCGATGATTGCCCAGGAACATCAGCAGCAGCCTGTACATTGCGTTCTGCTCGATGAAAGCCAGTTCCTGACCAAACAGCAGGTTGAGCAATTGTGCGATGTTGTCGATCAGTTGGATATTCCGGTGTTGTGCTACGGTTTGCGTACTGATTTCCTGGGGGAACTATTTATTGGCAGTCAATATTTGCTGGCTTGGGCGGACAAACTGGTGGAGTTGAAAACCATTTGTCATTGCGGGCGTAAGGCGAATATGGTGCTGCGGCTCGATGAGAACGGGCAGGCGATGCATGCTGGCGAACAGGTGGTGATTGGCGGGAACGAAAGCTACGTCTCCGTCTGCCGTAAGCATTACAAAGAGGCTATACAGGCCTTGGAATGATTGCCCGAGCGCAACAGAGCACCTTCTGGCGCGTTTGGGGGCTATTGAACAGACATGGCGGCTTGACCAATGATTTCGCCGCATAAAAAAACCGCCTTTCGGCGGTTTTTTGTTGGCTCATTCAATGAACCGTTATTTTTTGGTCTTCTTTACCGTCTTGGCGACAACCGGTGCGGCCAGAACCTCTTCATCAACCGCTTCGCTGAATTTACGTCCGTAGAAGGTATCCAGCATGATTTGCTTGAGTTCAGCAATCAGCGGATAACGTGGGTTAGCACCGGTACATTGGTCGTCAAAGGCGTCTTCAGACAGCTTGTCTACTTTCGCCAGGAAATCGGCTTCCAGCACGCCGGCTTCGCGGATTGAAGCAGGGATGCCTAGTTCGGCCTTGATCTCGTCCAGCCAGGTCAGCAGCTTCTCGATTTTCTGTGCGGTACGGTCACCCGGTGCGCTCAGGCCGAGATGGTCAGCGATTTCAGCGTAGCGGCGACGCGCTTGTGGGCGGTCGTACTGGCTGAAAGCCGTTTGCTTGGTCGGGTTGTCGTTCGCGTTATAGCGAATGACGTTGGAAATCAGCATGGCGTTGGCCAAACCGTGTGGGATATGGAACTCGGAGCCCAGTTTGTGGGCCATTGAGTGGCAAACCCCGAGGAAGGCGTTGGCGAACGCGATACCGGCGATGGTCGCAGCATTGTGCACGCGCTCACGGGCTACCGGGTTCTTGGCACCTTCTTTATAGCTGGTTGGCAGATACTCTTTCAGCAGTTTCAACGCTTGCAGCGCCTGACCGTCGGAGTATTCGTTCGCCAGGACTGAAACATAAGCTTCCAGCGCGTGAGTTACCGCATCCAGGCCACCGAAGGCGCACAGGGATTTCGGCATGTTCATGACCAGGTTGGCGTCAACAATCGCCATGTCTGGTGTCAATGCGTAATCCGCCAGAGGATATTTCTGGCCGGTTACGTCGTCGGTCACTACTGCAAACGGCGTAACTTCTGAACCGGTGCCTGAAGTGGTGGTGACGGCAATCATTTTTGCCTTCACGCCCATTTTCGGGAACTTGTAGATACGCTTACGGATATCCATAAAGCGCAGCGCCAGGTCTTCGAAGTGGGTTTCAGGGTGTTCGTACAGCACCCACATGATCTTCGCAGCATCCATCGGTGAACCGCCGCCCAGCGCGATGATCACGTCTGGCTTGAAGGAGTTCATCTGTTCAGCGCCTTTACGCACGATGGACAGCGTTGGATCCGCTTCAACTTCAAAGAATACTTCTGTTTCAATGCCGTGCGATTTCAGAACGGAGGTGATCTGGTCTGCATAGCCGTTGTTGAACAGGTAGCGGTCGGTCACAATGAAGGCGCGTTTTGCCCCGTCGGTCGCTACTTCTTCCAGCGCGATTGGCAGTGAGCCACGGCGGAAGTAGATTGATTTCGGAAGTTTATGCCACAACATGTTTTCTGCTCGCTTCGCTACAGTTTTCTTGTTGATCAGGTGTTTTGGACCGACGTTTTCAGAGATGGAGTTACCGCCCCAGGAACCGCAGCCCAGCGTCAGAGACGGAGCGAGTTTGAAGTTGTACAGGTCACCGATCCCACCCTGAGAAGCAGGGGTGTTGATCAGGATACGCGCGGTTTTCATCTTGTCGCCGAAGAAGGCTACGCGTTCCGGCTGGTTATCCTGATCGGTGTACAGACAAGAGGTGTGACCGATACCGCCCATCGCGACCAGTTTTTCCGCTTTGCTGACGGCGTCTTCAAAGTCTTTGGCGCGATACATAGCCAGCGTTGGCGACAGTTTTTCGTGAGCGAAAGGTTCTGACTCATCGACCAGCTTCACTTCACCGATCAGCACTTTAGTGCTTGCCGGGACTTTGATGCCTGCCATTTCAGCGATTTTCGGTGCTGACTGACCGACGATAGCCGCATTGAGGCCACCGTTTTTCAGGATGATGTCCTGTACGGCCTTCAGCTCTTTACCCTGCAGCATGTAGCCGCCATGGGATGCGAAACGTTCGCGCACTGCGTCATAGATGGAGTCAACCACGATGACGGATTGCTCAGAGGCGCAAATCACACCGCTGTCGAAGGTTTTAGACATCAGAATAGAGGCCACGACGCGTTTGATATCCGCCGTTTCGTCAACCACTACCGGGGTATTACCCGCACCCACGCCGATGGCCGGTTTGCCGGAGCTGTAGGCTGCTTTCACCATGCCTGGGCCACCGGTGGCCAGGATCAGGTTGATGTCAGGGTGGTGCATCAGTTGGTTGGAGAGTTCAACGGTAGGTTGATCGATCCAGCCGACGATGTCTTTTGGCGCACCGGCGGCAATCGCTGCCTGCAGCACGATATCAGCCGCTTTGTTGGTGGCGTTTTTCGCACGTGGGTGCGGAGAGAAGATGATACCGTTACGGGTTTTCAGGCTGATTAACGCTTTGAAAATGGCCGTGGAAGTTGGGTTGGTGGTGGGTACGATACCGCAAATCAGGCCGATAGGTTCGGCGATGGTGATGGTACCGAAAGTATCGTCTTCAGACAGGATACCGCAGGTTTTTTCATCTTTATAGGCGTTATAGATAAACTCTGATGCGAAGTGGTTCTTGATCACTTTATCTTCAACGATACCCATACCGGATTCTTCAACGGCCATTTTAGCCAGAGGAATACGGGCATCGGCAGCGGCGAGGGCAGCAGCGCGGAAAATTTTATCAACTTGCTCTTGAGTGAAGTTGGCATATTCGCGCTGGGCTTTTTTGACACGTGCAACTAGCTCGTTCAGTTCAGCGACATTTGTTACAGCCATAATGCTCTCCTGATAATGTTAAACTCTTTCAGTAAATCAGCCGTGCGAGCAACTAGTATAGACAGATCGGTGGAAAATGCTGTTTTAAAAACAAAGGTTTCCCATCTTTTTGTGCTGCATGTTGCTGATTTGCTTAAAGAGCTTTACCCGATGCCTCAGCAGGAGAAGACAGCGGGCCGAACAGAGATGCCACTTTTTCCTTAACCTGTTCTACTCCCTGACTACGACTAAGAGCTTAACTACTCTTGGGTAGTGATTATGTGATTTAAATCAAAAAAATCGCATGCTGACACCATTCAGCTATGGTTTTTGAGAATCATTCTTAATAACTGCGATGTCAGGCACTTTTTTCAACATAAAAAATCATAAACCGTACATTACGTTAACAATGGTGATTTACTTTATCAATACACGTATTAATAGATAAAAATCCTGCTGATGACCAATGGATAACCCGTGGCAATTCCATTACATTAGCGCGCGTAGGCAGTGTCACTTTTAAAGCTATTAAAGCGGAGTCATTTGTGGGCCAATCTCTGTTGGATTTTTCCGGCTACATTAAATTTTTTGTCGGCCTGTTTGCGCTGGTGAACCCGGTGGGCATTTTGCCGGTATTTATCAGCATGACCAGCTACCAGGCAGCTGCCGGGCGCAACAAAACCAACCTGACCGCCAATCTGTCGGTCGCCATTATCCTGTGGACCTCGCTATTTTTGGGGGAGGGGATTTTGCGCATGTTCGGCATCTCAATCGATTCCTTCCGCATTGCCGGTGGCATCCTGGTGGTTACCATTGCGATGTCGATGATCAGCGGCAAACTGGGGGAAGACAAACAGAACAAACAGGAAAAATCAGAAAGCGCGATCCGCGAAAGCATTGGCGTCGTGCCGCTGGCATTACCGCTTATGGCCGGACCGGGTGCGATCAGCTCCACCATCGTTTGGAGTTCCCGCTACCATAGCTGGCAGAACCTGTTGGGCTTTACTCTCGCTATCGCGTTGTTTGCCTTTTGTTGTTGGCTGTTGTTCCGGGCCGCGCCTTTGTTGGTGCGTTTATTGGGGCAAACCGGCATTAACGTCATCACCCGAATCATGGGTTTATTGCTGATGGCTTTGGGTATCGAATTTATCGTTACCGGTATTAAGGCCATATTCCCGGGACTGTTGTAATCCGGCGACGGAGTCGTGAATAGGGTGATTCGCGACTCAAATTAATTTTAAAAATTAAAATCAATTATTGGTTCGCATTAATATAGTGCGCAATATGAATGAATTTTATTCACTTGCACCAGGATGTGGCATAAATCTCAATTTGTTGCTCAATAAAAACGCTAAGCGTTGTTTTTACCCCTTATCCTCCCCAGTTTTTGCCCTTTTTCTGCCTCCTAACATCAAATCCGCTGTTAATTTAATCACATCATTCTGTAGGGCTTGTCTCGCTTTCATCCAGGTGTTATTAGTGATTAACCGCACATAAGCAGGTGTTTGTTCTTTGAACGGTCGGTTTGTTAACTGAATGTTTCTTTGTCTGTTTTGCCAGTTTGCTTCGTGCCGTCAGGATAAGGCTTTCTTTATTTTATCTGATTAAAATCAATTAGTTATGTTATGTAACTGTCACCCTCGTCCGGGGGGTACAGATCGGGCTTGATGCAATAAAAGAGAATTGCTTAACATTTCTGTAAAAATTATTGGCTATGGAATTTGCCTTCTGCTAATTTCCGAGCAACTTTCTACGCGCAATTAACGCGATTGCGTCGTCAAAGTGGGAATGATTTTTGCTGGTGTCTGTTTATTTAGAATTCTTATAAATACTTCACGAATATCGATAAGCAATGCTTGTTGGTGAAAAGGAGCCTCGACCATGCAGCAAACCCGAAAGCGTACTCCATTGGCTATGTTCATTGCCGGCTTGCTGAGTATCAGCGCCGTATATTCTGCTCAGGCGGCCGACGTTCCGGCCGGAGTGCAATTGGCTCAGCAGCAGAACATTGTAATTAACAACGGCACGGAAGTGGCTTCGTTGGATCCGCATAAGGTCGAGGGGATACCGGAAAGTAATATTATTCTTAACCTGTTGGAAGGGCTGGTCAGCACCGATGCCAATGGGCATGTGGTACCGGCGGCGGCAGCCCAGTGGGAAAATCAGGATTTTAAAACCTGGACTTTCCACCTGCGTCCGGACGCGGTGTGGAGCGACGGTTCCCCGGTTACCGCACAGGACTTCGTTTATAGCTGGCAGCGCCTGGCCGATCCGAAAACCGGCTCGCCTTACGCCAGCTATCTGCAGTACGCCAAAATTGAAAATATCGACGACATCCTGACCGGCAAGAAAACGCCGCAAAGCCTGGGTATTAAAGCCATCGATGATAAAACGCTGCAGGTCACGCTGAGCGAACCGGTACCTTACTTCATTAGCATGCTGAGCCACACCTCGCTGAAGCCGGTAAAACGTTCGGTGATCGAGAAGTTTGGCGAGAAATGGACGCTACCGGCGAACTATGTCGGCAATGGAGCCTATCGCTTGAAAGAGTGGGTGGTGAATGAGCGTATTGTGCTTGAACGCAGCCCGAGCTATTGGAACAACAAGAAAACGGTGATCGATAAGGCGACGTTCTTGCCGATCGCCTCCGAGGTCAGTGACGTTAACCGCTTCCGCAGTGGTGAAATTGATATCACCAACAGCGCCATCCCGCCGAACCTATTCGCGAAGATGAAGAAAGAGATCCCTGAACAACTGCACGTTAACCCTTATCTGTGCACCTTTTATTACGAAATTAACAACCAGCGTGCGCCCTTTACCGATCCGCGAGTGCGCGCTGCCGTGAAACTTACGCTGGACCGCGACATTATCGCCAACAAAATCATGGGCCAGGGTCAGATCCCGGCGTTCAGTTTCACCCCAACCTTTACTGAGGGCGCTAAATTCACCGCGCCGGCGTGGGCGAGTTGGAGCCAGGAACAGCGCAATGCCGAGGCCAGGAAGCTGCTGGAGCAAGCCGGTTTCAGCGCCGCCAAACCGCTTAAGTTCACGCTGCTGTACAACACCTCCGACCAAAATAAGCAGCAGGCCATCGCCGCCGCTTCGATGTGGAAGAAAAACCTCGGCGCTGAGGTGACACTGCGCAATCAAGAATGGAAAACCTCGCTTGAAAGCCGCCATCAGGGGCAGTACGACATAGCGCGTGCCACTTGGTGCGGTGACTACAACGAGCCGAGCGCATTCCTCAATCTGGTGCTTTCCAACAGCAGCATCAACACCATTTTTTACAAGAGCCCGGCGTTTGACGCCCTGATGGCCGGCACGCTAAAAGCGCCGGACGAGGCTACACGCGCCGCCCTTTATCAGCAGGCAGAAGCTCAGTTAGATAAAGATTCGGCGTTGATTCCGGTGTATTACCGCGTCAGCGCCCGCCTGATCAGACCGTCGGTGGGGGGCTTTACCGGTAAAGATCCGCTGGACTACACCGATGTGAAAAATCTGTACATCATCAAGCAGTAACGAGGGGTATTACGCCACGCCATCAGCGGTGGAGTAATACAGGGAAGGCCGCCTGCCGTATTCGTTCAGCGACAGCCGGTATAACAAGGTCCGCTCACGGGCAACGCAGGCTCCACGATGAGCCTGTGATAATAAAAACTGGAGTATACACATGACCAACATCACGAAAAAAACCATCCTTGCGGCCGGCATTATTGCCGCGCTGGGTATCACAGCAACCGGAAGTGCTTTTGCGGCCGACGTGCCGGCGGGCGTGCAACTGGCGGACAAACAAGAGATCGTTAAGAACAACGGTTCGGAAGTGCAATCGCTCGACCCGCATAAAATCGAAGGCGTGCCTGAAAACAACGTAACGCGCGATCTGATGGAAGGCCTGGCCAACAACGGCCTGGATGGTTCCATTGTCCCGGGCGTAGCGGAAAGCTGGGATAACAAAGATTTTAAAGTCTGGACCTTCCATCTGCGTAAAGACGCAAAATGGTCGAACGGCAAGCCGGTCACGGCGCAAGATTTCGTGTATAGCTGGCAGCGCGTGGTGGATCCAAAAACCGCATCACCTTATGCCAGCTACCTGCAATATGCCCACGTAGAAAACGTGGATGACGTCATCGCCGGCAAGAAAGATAAGTCTACCCTGGGCGTGAAAGCCATTGATGACCACACCTTCCAGGTGACCCTGACCGAGCCGGTGCCATACCTGGTTGAAATGACGCCGCACTATGCGATGAAGCCCGTATATAAAGAAGCCGTCGAGAAGTTTGGCGAGAAGTGGACCTTACCGGCCAACTACGTCAGCAACGGCGCTTACAAACTGAAAGATTGGGTGGTTAACGAACGTATTGTGCTGGAACGTAACCCGGAATATTGGGATAACGCGAAAACCATCATCAACAAAGTGACCTTCCTGCCAATTTCTTCGGAAGTGACCGACGTTAACCGTTACCGCACTGGCGAAATCGACATGACCTATAACAACATGCCGATCGAACTGTTCCAGAAGTTGAAAAAAGAGATCCCGAAAGAGGTTCACGTAGATCCTTATCTGTGTACCTACTACTACGAAATCAACAACCAGAAAGCGCCATTTACTGACGCACGCGTGCGTGAAGCGCTGAAATTGGGTCTGGATCGCGACATCATCACCAATAAAGTGAAAAACCAGGGCGATCTGCCGGCTTACAGCTTCACACCGCCATACACCGACGGCGCCAAACTGACTCCGCCTGAGTGGTTCAGCTGGACGCAAGAAAAACGCAATGAAGTGGCGAAAAAGCTGCTGGCTGATGCAGGCTATGGTCCAGGCAAACCGCTGACTTTCTCCCTGTTGTACAACACTTCTGATCTGCATAAGAAGCTGGCGATTGCCGCAGCCTCCATCTGGAAGAAAAACCTGGGTGTGGATGTGAAGTTGGTGAACCAGGAGTGGAAAACCTTCCTGGATACCCGCCATCAGGGGACCTACGACGTTGCGCGTGCCGGCTGGTGTGCAGACTACAACGAACCTAGCTCGTTCCTGAACATGATGCTGTCTGACAGCAGCAGTAACACCCCGCACTATAAGAGCGCCGAATTCGATAAGCTGATGGCCAATGTGCTGACGGCGAAAACCAAAGAAGAACGTGCCGAGCTGTATCAGAAAGCCGAAGTTCAGCTGGATAAAGATTCTGCCATCGTTCCGGTTTATTATTACGTGAATGCCCGTCTGGTGAAGCCTTATGTTGGGGGTTACACCGGTAAAGACCCGCTTGATAACGTGTACGATAAAAACCTGTACATCATCAAGCATTGATACGGTAAGTGCCGGCGGTGTTAACCGCCGGCCCATGTTGTGAATAATAAGCCGTTATCAGGCTGCAACACAGGGTTAGGGCAATGCTTAAATTTATATTTCGTCGCTTATTGGAAGCGATCCCGACGCTATTTATTCTGATCACCATCTCCTTCTTTATGATGCGCCTGGCGCCCGGCAGTCCATTTACCGGCGAACGCGCGTTGCCGCCGGAAGTGATGGCCAACATCGAAGCCAAATATCATTTGAACGATCCTATCTGGAAACAGTACGGCCATTATCTGGCCCAGCTGTCGCAGGGCGATTTTGGCCCTTCATTCAAATATAAAGATTATTCGGTCAACGATCTGGTGGCTGCTTCATTCCCGGTCTCTGCCAAACTGGGCCTGGCCGCATTTTTGCTGGCGGTGATCCTGGGTGTTAGCGCCGGTGTGGTGGCTGCGCTGAATCAAAATACCAAATGGGACTATACGGTGATGGGTTTTGCCATGACCGGGGTGGTGATCCCCAGTTTCGTGGTGGCGCCGTTACTGGTACTGATCTTTGCCATCACGCTGAAATGGCTGCCGGGAGGGGGCTGGAACGGCGGGGCACCGAAATTTATCATCCTGCCAATGGTGGCGCTGTCGTTGGCCTATATCGCCAGTATCGCCCGTATCACGCGTGGCTCGATGATTGAAGTGCTGCATTCAAACTTTATCCGTACCGCGCGCGCCAAGGGTTTGCCTATGCGCCGCATTATATTGCGCCATGCGTTGAAGCCTGCGTTATTGCCCGTGCTTTCCTATATGGGCCCGGCGTTTGTCGGCATCATCACGGGGTCAATGGTTATCGAAACCATTTACGGCCTGCCGGGTATCGGCCAGCTGTTTGTTAACGGCGCGCTTAACCGCGACTACTCTTTGGTATTGAGTCTGACCATTCTGGTTGGCGCTCTGACTATCCTGTTTAACGCGATCGTGGACGTGCTGTACGCCGTTATCGATCCAAAAATTCGTTATTAAGCTGGAGCACGCAAATGATGTTGACGAAAAAGAACAGCGAGGCTCTGGAGAACTTCAGCGAGAAGCTCGAAGTGGAAGGACGCAGCCTGTGGCAGGATGCCCGTCGCCGCTTTGTGCACAACCGGGCGGCGCTCAGCAGCCTGTTCGTATTGGCTTTGATTACTCTGTTTGTGATTGCGGCGCCGTGGCTGTCGCAGTTTGCCTATGACGATACCGATTGGGCGATGATGTCGGCCGCGCCAAGTCTCGAATCGGCGCACTACTTCGGTACGGACTCGTCGGGGCGCGATCTGCTGGTGCGCGTGGCAATTGGCGGGCGTATCTCGCTGATGGTTGGCGTGTCGGCTGCGCTGGTGGCGGTGATTGTTGGCACCCTGTATGGCGCAATGTCGGGTTACCTGGGCGGTAAAATCGACTCGGTGATGATGCGTCTGCTGGAGATCCTCAACTCCTTCCCGTTCATGTTCTTCGTGATCCTGCTGGTGACCTTCTTCGGGCAGAATATCCTGCTGATCTTTGTCGCTATCGGCATGGTGTCGTGGCTGGATATGGCGCGTATCGTGCGTGGCCAAACTCTGAGCCTGAAGCGTAAAGAATTTATCGAAGCGGCGTTGGTGTGCGGGGTTTCGAGCCGCAACATCGTGCTGCGCCATATCGTGCCGAACGTGCTGGGTGTGGTGGTGGTTTACGCCTCACTGCTGGTACCGAGCATGATCTTGTTCGAATCTTTCCTCAGCTTCCTGGGGCTGGGTACGCAAGAGCCGTTAAGCAGCTGGGGTGCATTGCTGAGCGATGGCGCCAACTCGATGGAAGTTTCACCGTGGTTGCTGCTGTTCCCGGCGGGTTTCCTGGTTGTCACTCTGTTTTGTTTCAACTTTATCGGCGATGGCCTGCGTGACGCCCTCGACCCGAAAGATCGTTAAGGAGTGCAATCATGAGCACCATTGAAAATCCGCAGTTGCAAACCGCCGGCAGCGTGAAGTCGTCGCTGTTGCTGGATGTAAAAGATCTGCGCGTGACCTTCGGCACCCCGGACGGTGACGTGACGGCAGTGAACGATCTGAATTTTGATCTGCGCGCCGGTGAAACGCTGGGTATCGTGGGCGAATCCGGTTCCGGCAAATCCCAGACCGCCTTCGCGTTGATGGGACTGCTGGCCAGCAATGGCCGCATTGGCGGTTCGGCCAAATTTAACGGTCGTGAAATCCTCAACCTGCCGGAAAAACAGCTCAACAAGCTGCGGGCAGAAGAAATTTCGATGATTTTCCAGGACCCGATGACCTCGCTCAACCCTTATATGCGCGTTGGTGAGCAGCTGATGGAAGTGCTGATGCTGCATAAAAACATGAGCAAAAGCGAAGCTTTCGAAGAGTCGGTTCGCATGTTAGATGCGGTCAAAATGCCGGAAGCGCGCAAGCGCATGCGCATGTACCCGCATGAGTTTTCCGGCGGCATGCGCCAGCGCGTGATGATCGCCATGGCACTGCTGTGCCGGCCCAAGCTGCTGATTGCCGATGAGCCGACCACCGCATTGGATGTGACGGTGCAGGCGCAGATCATGACGCTGCTGAACGAGCTGAAGCGCGAGTTCAATACCGCGATCATCATGATCACCCACGACCTGGGCGTTGTGGCCGGTATCTGTAATAAGGTCTTGGTGATGTATGCCGGGCGTACCATGGAATACGGTAGCGCACGGGATGTGTTCTATCACCCGAGCCATCCTTATTCTATTGGTTTGCTGAATGCGGTACCGCGTCTTGACGCCGAAGGCGAAGCGCTGATGACCATTCCCGGCAACCCGCCGAACCTGCTGCGCCTGCCGAAGGGCTGTCCGTTCCAACCGCGTTGTGCGTACGCGATGGCGCAATGTTCGAGCGCTCCGCCATTGGAGCAGTTTGGTGAAGGGCGCCTGCGCGCCTGCTTTAAACCGGTGGAGGCGTTGGTATGACTGCGGTAACCGACAAGAAAGTGCTGCTCGAAGTGGCCGATTTGAAAGTGCACTTCGACATTCATGATGACAAACAGTGGTTCTGGCAGCCGCCAAAAACGCTCAAGGCCGTTGATGGCGTGACGCTGCGCCTGTTCGAAGGGGAAACCCTGGGCGTGGTGGGCGAGTCCGGCTGTGGCAAATCGACGTTCGCCCGCGCCATTATCGGCCTGGTGAAGGCTACCAGCGGCCGCGTGGCCTGGTTGGGTAAAGACCTGCTTGGCATGAGTGACGTCGACTGGCGCAAAACCCGCAGTGATATCCAGATGATCTTCCAGGATCCACTGGCTTCGCTGAACCCACGCATGACCATCGGTGAAATTATCGCGGAACCGCTGCGTACCTATTACCCAAAAATGCCGCGTCAGGAAGTGAAAGACAAGGTAAAGGCGATGATGCTGAAGGTTGGTCTGTTGCCTAACCTGATCAACCGCTATCCGCACGAGTTCTCTGGCGGTCAGTGCCAGCGTATCGGGATTGCACGCGCCTTGATCCTCGAACCTAAGTTGGTGATCTGTGATGAGCCGGTCTCGGCGTTAGACGTGTCGATTCAGGCGCAGGTGGTGAACCTGCTGCAGCAACTGCAGCGTGAAATGGGCCTGTCGCTGATCTTTATCGCCCACGATCTGGCGGTGGTCAAACACATCTCCGACCGTGTGTTGGTGATGTATCTGGGCCATGCGGTGGAGCTGGGTACGTATGATGAGGTGTACCACAATCCACAGCATCCTTACACCAAAGCGTTGATGTCGGCGGTGCCGATCCCAGATCCGGACAAGGAGAAGGAAAAGCAGATCCAGTTACTGGAAGGGGAACTGCCTTCGCCGATCAACCCGCCATCTGGCTGCGTGTTCCGCACCCGCTGCCCGATCGCCGGGCCGGAATGTGCCAAGACGCGTCCGCTGCTGGAAGGCAGCTTCCGCCATGCCGTGTCCTGTCTGAAGGTCGATCCGCTGTAAACGGCCATTTCATTCCATTTTGTTGCCTGAAGGGTTCATGTTTGCATGAACCCTTTTTTTATGGCATTCCCGCCACAAGGGAAAACCAACAAAAACCACAAATAACTCACGCGGCTAAAAATGAAGCTCATCGTATTTATTTAAAATAATAAATAAAATTCAATGAGTAATTCTATTTTTCTATGATTTTCGCTGTCCCCTTTGCGATTTTAAAGTGTGGTTTTGATGTTGTAATGGTGTGGTTTATGTGGTTTTATTATCACATGTTTCGTGGTGAGAAAACGCGTATGACACAGCTAAATGAAAATGTTGATGTGGTAGTTATCGGAGGCGGCGTAGTGGGATGCGCCGTTTTCCGACGTTTCACCCTGATGGGCGCGAAAACGCTATTGCTGGAGCGTGGCGGCGATATCTTGTCCGGCGCCAGCAAGGCCAACAGCGCGATCCTCCATACCGGTTTTGATGCGCCAACGGGAAGCCTGGAGCTGCAATGCATGCAGGCGGGTTACGACGAGTATTTGGCGATCAGAGAAAAGATGAACCTTCCGCTGTTGCAGACCACGGCCATCGTGGTGGCCTGGAACGAAGAACAGCTCGCGGCGCTGCCTGGCATAGTGAAACAGGCACATGAAAATGGGGTGACGGACGTGGCGCAAATTTCTGCCGCTGAAGTATACCAGAGAGAGCCAAAATTAGCGGAGGGCGTGCTGGGTGGGGTATTAGTCCCCGGTGAATATGTCATCGATCCCTGGAGTGCGCCGCTCGCTTACGTTACGCAGGCCGTGATGCACGGTGGGGCTTACCGTTTTAACTGTGAAGTGACCAAGGCGACACGCGATGAGCAAGGTTGGTTATTGCAGACTAACCAGGGCAGCGTGCGTACTAAGTTGGTGATCAACTGTGCGGGTAACCATGGTGATTTGATCGATGGCCTGTGGCGGAAACCGGATTATGAAATCCGCCCAAGGAAAGGGCAGTTTCTGGTCTATGACAAAGCCGCCGCGGCGGATATCAATGCCATCATCCTGCCGGTTCCGACGCCCACTACCAAAGGCGTTCTGCTGTGTCGAACCATTTTCGGCAATATGATCCTGGGGCCGACGGCTGAAGAGCAAACCGACCGTAACCGGGCCGATGTCGATGAATCGGTGCTCAAAGGGCTGATTGAAAAAGGCAGCCGGATGTTGCCGACTTTGACGCAATACAGTGTGACCGCCACCTACGCCGGGCTACGGCCGGCAACGGAAAAGAAAGAGTACCGAATTTATCACTATCCGCAGGAAAATTGGATCAGCGTGGGCGGGATCCGTTCCACCGGGCTGACGGCTGCGTTGGGGATTGCCGCCCATGTAGAAACACTTTATCGCGACCATTTTAATCCGCTCTTTACCGATCAACCGCCTGCTGAGCTCCAGTGGCCGGTGATGCCGATGCTGTCTGATTATCAGCCGCGTGATTATGCCTGTTCGGGCAATGGCGGCATTGTGTGTCACTGCGAATTGGTCACGCGGCGTGAGCTGGAGGCGGCATTCCACTCGGCGGTGCCGCCTGAATGTATCGGTGGTTTGCGTCGCCGTACCCGCGTCATGATGGGACGCTGCAACGGCTTTTTCTGCAGTAATCAGGTTGCCGAAATCGTGGGCGATCGTCTGGACAACGCGCTGGTCGTTGGGAGGGTGGAATGAGTCAGTCATATGACGTGATTATTATTGGCGCCGGGCCGGCCGGTTTGGCCGCAGCCCGCGCTTTATGGGATGAAGGCGTAAACCGCGTTCTGCTGTTGGAAAGAGAAAAACAGGCGGGTGGCGTACCGCGCCATTGCCGTCATCCTACGTTCGGCATGCAGACGTTCTACCGGCCGATGAAAGGGCACCTCTGGGCCGAGCGCATTCTGAATCTGGTGCAAAACAATTGTGAAATCAGAACCGGTACCACGGTGGTAGATATCAAGCCCGGCGGTGAGGTAATCATCTCTGGCGATCGGGGCCTTGAAACCTTGCGTGCCAAACGCGTGATTATTGCCACGGGCGTGCGCGAAACGCCACGCCATGCCAGGCTGGTCAGCGGCGTAAGGCCGCAGGGTGTTCTGACCGCAGGGGCGTTACAGCAGTTTATCTATCTGAAAAAACTCAAGCCGGGCTTTAAGCCGGTGATCGTCGGGTCTGAGCTGGTCAGCTTTTCCACTATCTGGACGCTGCGCAATGCGGGCATCAAGGCGCTGGCTCTGATTGATGAAAACCCCCGGCCAACGGCGTTCCGCGTGGCCGCGTTATATGCCCGTATTATGGGCGTTAAGCTCCATCTGGGTGCGCACATCACTCAAATCAATGGCGGCGAGCGGGTGGAAAGTATCGAATTTACCGCCGCGGACGGCAGCTCACAACAATTGGCCTGCGACAGCATTATTTTTACCGGCCGCTTTACCGGCGAGTATACGCTGATCCGTAACAGCCATTTGGCCTATGAGCCTGAGACTGGCCGCCCATGGTTCGACCAGCACGGTCGCTGTTCCGATCCGGCCTATTATGTTGCAGGTAATATGACGCACCCCGCCGATATGGGCGATCAGTGTTACCAGGAAGGGTTGCGCGTAGGTCGGCAAGTTGCCCGATCTCTGCAACAGGATGACGCTGTGCGATTTGAGATTCCTATTCAACTGGACGAGGTATTCCGTCTTGCTGCGCCAAATCGGGTTTCCGTGTCAGCACCGGCCGCCGATCGCGTCACGCTCAATGTCCGTGTTAACCGTTACCATAAAGGCGAAATCATCGTACGCGACGGTGAAAAAGAGCTTTACCGCGGAAAGCACCGCTGCTTGCCTGAACGTCGCATTCTTCTTAAAAATATCGATATTTCCGGTCTCACACCGAACAGTCACTTGACCGTTATCGCCCGATAGCGATTTTCCCCACTTAGCACAATGAAAAAGCCTGCATATGCAGGCTTAGTTTATTCTGATGTCCAGAGAGCTATTTGAATTCGTGTTCAACCTCTGACCACAGACTTACGCGTTGATTGCGTGATTGATAGAACTCAATCTCTCGTTTAATGCCTGCGCTTTGATCCCAACCGGGAAGGTCCAAAATAATCAACTCTTCCATCATGGCTAAAAACAGCGCATCCACCGGCGCCCACATTTTGCCAATCTCTGCTTTATCAGTGTGTTGCAACTGCAAATTAATTGGGTGCGACATGGTGACCTGGCTGAAAACCGCATGACCGGCCTCGATGATGTTGGCTGCCACTTTATTGCAGGCGAGAAATCGCTCCTGCACCACGTTCTCATCGGCATGGCTGTAGGGGCAGGCAAGGAATATCTTACGCATGGTGAACCTCATAGGATTACATAAAGAAAGCAGTGCCTGGCTGCCAGGCACTGCTGGGGAATTAAGCGGGAAATTAAACGGCCAGGGGAACGGTTGGCCGATCGTTTTGCGCTGCCGCCTCTTCGCGTGCGTCGCGCTGCTCCATCCGTTGCGCCTCCGGGACGGAAATAAAGATTGCGATGGTCACGGCAATGGCACCGGCAAGGAATTTACCGACCATAATCGGCAGGACCAGGGTGGGCTGGAAGTTGGCGGTAAAGGCCAAATGGTCGCCTAAGGTCGCCTGGGCGCAGATACCAAAGGCCACGCACAGCACTTTGTCACGGGCACGCATATCTTTGAACAGGTGATAAACGGCGATGATGTTGGCCAGCACCATGACCATGCCAATGGCCCCGGCATCCGTGAGCCGAAGTTGTCGGCCGATAAACTTCATCGGGCGCTGGCAGTACTTCTGGAACAGGTAGCAAATCGGGAAGGTGCCCGCCAGCATGATGCCGATATAGCCCGCAATCTCAATCGCCCGGTAAAGTTCTTTTTCGTCGGCGAAAAGAGGATCGAACACCCAACCGCCAAAGACTTTGCTAAAGACCCCGGTGAAGTGCTGAATAATACAGGCGGCCAGCACCATTTTGATAAAGGCATCCATAATCTTGCCAAAGAACAGAAAGCATTTGACCATCCATAGGGTTCGGTATTTCAGCCCTAACGCCAGCAGGATGCAAAAAACGAACAGGGGGGAAAGCAGTTGCAAGGCATTGAAGAAGTCGATGCTTAAATAGTGGTTGGCGGGGGATGCCGTGGAGATGATATCCCGTACCGGAATATTATTAAGCGTGATGATCATCAATGAAATCAGTACGCCAAACGGAATGCTGATTAACCCCGCCATGGCGCCCAGCGCCAGATATTTGTGGTCTTTTTGTTGCAGCATGACCAGGCCGACCGGAATTAAATAAACGATACTGGCACCGGAGGTGTAGCCAACCAACATGGCTGTGATCCATTGATCACGGTTAGCCGCGATCGCGTCTGCCAACTGATAGCCGCCCATATCAACGGCGATAATCGACAGAGCGGCAATGGACGCATCCGATCCCATTGATTGGAACAGAGGGCCGACGGTGTAGGTAATAGCGTAAGAAAGAATCGGGATCGCCGCCATAATACCGGCCTGGGCCAGAAATACCGGGCCAATGGAATGAATACCATTGACGAATTCTTTGCCCAATCCGCTTTCGGGTTTGATCACCGAAGCCATGGCGCCGAGCAGGGTCCCGGCCATAATGATATAGATAATGATGTTGCCAATCTCAGACATAATTGCCTCCGTTTTCTTATTATTTATTCGCCGCGCAGGTTGCGGGAACGGGAAATAATGTCCTTATATTTTGCAAAATAAGGAGACAGATCGCGTTCTGCAGGCTCAGTGGTGACGTGTTGTGTTCTGACATTCATCGGGTGGGTGTTGCCTAAGCCCTTGCGAGCCAGCAAAGCGACACCCTGCGCGGTAATTTCCCGGTTGGCAGGGGTAACGATGCGTTTTTGGATCAGGCTGGCGAGGAACTGCTTAAAGTAGAGGTTGGCCGATAAGCCACCGTCCACCGAAATGGTGTCGCCAATGGGCCGAACTTTGTCCATGGCGTAGATCACCTCGGCCGAGCGCATGGCGATCCCTTCAAGAATGGACTGCAGCATGTCTTTGCGCTCGGTTTCCAGCGACAGCCCAGCCCATAATCCGGCTGCCGAGCGATCCCAATAGGGGCAACCCAAGCCGGAGAGTGCAGGGATAAAAGCCAAGCCGCGAGCGATGGCCGGTTCATCCGGGAAATCGGAGAACTCCTCGATATCGCTGTACAAGCCGATCTTTTTGGCCCAGTTAATGGCTGATGCCGCGTTATAGACGCCGCCATCCAGGCCGTAGAGCGGAGGCTCGCCCGGTAATTTCCAGCATAATGTCGGGAGCAGCCCTGAGCCTTGCGCGTCGGGAACCTTGGGACCGGTAATCGATTGCAAAAACGCGCCGGTGCCGAAAGTGATTTTCATCTGACCGGGCTGCAGGCAGCCATGACCATAAGTGCCGGCAAACTGATCGACAATGCAGGCTGTCAGCGGCGTGGTATTGCCGGCATAGGTCACGTCGCCAAAATGGCCGGTATTGTCGCGAATGTTTGGCAATGCTTCGATTGGAACGCCAAATAACCGACACAGTTCTTCGTCCCATTGCAGGGTATGAATATTGAATAACGAGGTTCGGGAAGCCGAGTTGAAATCGGTGATGTGTGTCCCGCACAGGTGGAACATGAAAAAACTGTCCATCGTACCGAGTCGCAAATGGCCGCGGCGTGAAAGCTCACGGGCACCGGGCACATTGCGCATGATCCATCCCAGCTTGCTTCCGGAAAAATACGTATCCAGTGGCAAGCCGGTCTTCGCCCTGATGGTCTCTTCAAAACCTTCATTGCGCAGTTGACGGATAACGGATTCGGTACGCTGGTCTTGCCAAATAATGGCGTTATAGAGCGGCAGGCCGCTCTGGGCATCCCAGGCGACGACGCTTTCGCCCTGATGCGCCAGGCCAATGGCATCCACCACCCCACACTGGCTAAGACAGGTGCGAATATTGCGCAGGATCTCCATGGGATCATGTTCAACCCAACCAGGATTGGGCGTTAATTGTTTGTGCGCGATGGCGGCGGGGGAAAAATGTTTTCCGTCCTCGCCGAACACCACGACGCGTGTTCCTGTTGTTCCTTGGTCAATGGCTGCATAGCGTTGGTTCAGCATAAAGCCCTCAGGTCTATTTTGTGGTTTATATGTTGTCATTGTGCCCGTTTATATTATTTAGTATCATCACTACACATTAAATCAACATCAAACTCACAATTTTCGATTTAATTGTGACCAATATCTTGGTTTTGGCTTCTGGCAGTGTGGTTATGCTGTGGTTTTAGCCCTGTGAAAAGTGAAATGGGCAGTTGCTTCACGTGAGGAGTTGGTAAACAATTGTCGACCAAGCAATAAAACGCCCTGCAAACCCACACTTTTTATAATGTTAAAAACAGCATAATGGATCAGAAGATGGATTACTCAAACGCATTAGAACGAAGGAACATCATTCTCGATAAGTTGAAAAATAGTGGGCAGGTGTTCGTCAATGAATTGGCTGATGACTTTAATGTTTCTCAGGAAACCATTCGCAGAGATCTGAATAAGCTTGAAGAGCTGAAACACATCAAGAAAATCCATGGTGGGGCGGTTATCGCTCAGTTTGGGTTTGAGCTGGAATTTAATCAGCGGGCCAAATTGGCTGAAGACGACAAAAAGGCCATTGCCATTAAGGCGGCCGAATTGATCAAGCCCGGGGACTCGCTGTTTATCGACTTCGGGACTACGACGCTGGAGTTTGCCAAGCAGATTGCCGGTATTAATCAGCTTACCGTCATCACCAATTCTCCGGTGATCGCCAATCTGTTCCATGACAATTCAACGATTAACCTGATCCTGATTGGTGGCCAATTTGGCCTGTCGAAAATGGAGTGCATTGGCCCGGTGGCATTGCAGGGGATCAGCGCTTTCTATGCGGATTACGCGGTCATCGGTGCCGGGGCGGTGAGCCCAAAGGCAGGGGTGATGGATCAGGATTTGAACGAGGCCGCCATTGCCCGTCAGATGATCAAAAACAGCAACAAAACCATTGTCCTTGCCGATGGGCACAAGTTGAATAACCATGCGACAGGGCTGGTGGCAGAGTTAAAAGATATCTCGTGGTTGGTGACCAGCGATCCGGAGAAGAAACTGAAGAACTTGGTTTTCCCGGCGAATCTTCAGGTGATTGTGGCCTGAGGAGGGTAAGCAACCCTGCCGGTCGCGATGACCGACAGGGTTATATGAACATCAGAAGGTTACTCTTTCCACAGGATGTGGCAAAGCTTGTGGTCTTTCTCGCGGCACAGCAGCACGCGGGCAAAAACGTCATTGATTGGCTCGCCATCGCTGTCTGCCAGACCAATCACTACCTCGGCAAAGAAATCCGGGTTCAGGTCAAAATCCACATGTTCCGACCAGTCTTCCGCAGGGTCATACAGTTCTGCGCCACCGCGCTCCTCAAACTGCAGATTGAACAGCAGAATATCCGCCGGATCCAGATTGTCGCCGGCCAGTTCCAGAAAGATGTCGTAAGCCTGTTCCAGCGTTTCGTCTTCAGTAAGGCGGTTATTCAAATCCATAATTAAATCCTGATCACAAATGATTTGGCGTTATTAAACCATGCCCGCCACGGCATTTATAGCAGCGGGCTGAAAAAGTAGAACAGGCGCTCGACAATCCGATGCCAGAACGGCCGTTTCTGCCACTCCTGTGCGTTCAGCAACTGCGATCGGGCAATATAATCATCCTGTACACAGGCCAGATCGCTGCCGAAACCGTCATCGTCGATCACCAGCGTGATTTCGAAGTTCAGCCACAGGCTGCGCATGTCCAGGTTCACCGTACCCACCAGGCTGAGCTGACCGTCGACCAACACGCTCTTGGTATGCAGCAGACCGCCTTCGAACTGATAAATCCGCACGCCCGCTTCCAGCAGTTCGGAGAAGAAGGAGCGGCTGGCCCAGCGTACCATCGTCGAGTCGTTGTCGCGTGGGACAATAATGCTGACTTCCACCCCGCGCAGGGCAGCGGTGCAGATAGCATGCAGCAGGTCGTCGCTTGGCACAAAGTAAGGCGTGGTCATGATCAGCTGTTCGCGCGCAGAGTAAACGGCCGTCAGCAGCGCCTGGTGGATCATCTCTTCAGGGAAGCCGGGGCCGGAGGCGATAACCTGGATCGTGTGGCCGCTTTCCTGTTCGAACGGCATGATATTGACGTCCGGCGGCGGCGGCAGGATGCGTTTACCGGTTTCAATCTCCCAATCACAGGCATAAACGATCCCCATGGTGCTGGCGACCGGGCCCTCCATGCGTGCCATCAAATCGATCCATTGGCCGACGCCGGCATCCTGTTTGAAATAGCGCGGGTCCACCATGTTCATGCTGCCGGTGTAGGCAATATAGTTGTCGATAAGTACCACTTTACGGTGTTGACGCAAATCCATTCGACGAAGGAACACACGGAACAGGTTGACCTTGAGTGCTTCCACGACTTCGATACCGGCATTACGCATCATGCCGGGATAGGGACTGCGGAAGAATTGCAGGCTACCGGCAGAATCCAGCATCAGGCGGCAGTGTACGCCCCGGCGCGCAGCGGCCATCAGCGACTCGGCGACCTGATCCACCAATCCGCCCGGCTGCCAGATATAAAACACCATCTCTATATTATGGCGAGCCAGCTCAATATCGCGGATAAGCGCTTCCAGCGTTGAATCCGTCGTGGTCAGCAGCTGAAGTTGGTTGCCTTTGACACCATCAATGCCCTGACGGCGATCGCAAAGTTGGAACAGCGGTCTGGCAACCTCGCTGTACTCCGTAGCGAAGATCCGCTGGCTCTCTTTTAATTCGCTCAGCCAGCGTGCGGTAGAGGGCCACATGGCCTTGGCGCGTTCGGCCCGGCGTTTGCCCAGATGCAATTCGCCAAAAGATAAATAAGCCACAATACCGAACAGCGGCAGAATGTAGATAACCAGCAGCCAGGCCATCGCTGACGGTACGGCACGGCGTTTCATCAGAATACGCAGGGTCACACCGGCGATAAGCAGCCAGTAACCAAACACCATGAGCCAACTGATTACGGTATAAAATGTTGTCATAAAGGCGAAAAATCCCGTTCGCAAACCACCAACGATGAGTGTACGCACAGAATGGTAAAGGGGAAACCTTTTCTCCGCGCTTATGTTGCAAAAATATGATTGTCTTAAGGCACTTGCTGTAAACGAAAAGGACATTTTGGGCTAACTGCAGCGTTGTCGGGCCAGAGTAAAATACGAAAAACTGTGGCTTGGATCGCACGGTGAAAGGGCTATAATGCCCGCCGTTGGCTTTTGACGAATGAGTAACGAAACGATGAGACGCAGTAGAAACGAAGTGGGCCGCTGGCGGATGTTGCGGCAGAGCCAGCGCCGCAGGCATCGCTGGTTGGAACGCCAGTCATGCAGCAATCGGCATATCATTCGGGTGCGGCGTCGCCTGGACGATCAGCACCGACGTTCGTTGCTGTTTGTGGTGTCATACGAGTGGTAAAACGAAAACAGTCCCTGAGGGGACTGTTTTGTTAGCGGAGACTGGGGGTTATTTACCCAGATAGGCGTTAAGCATCCACACCTGTTTTTCCTGCTCTTTGATGTAGTCGCTCATCAGGGAAGCAGTCCCTTCATCACCGGCATCGGCGGCCAGCGTCAGCAGTTCACGCTGCTGTTGCAGCAGCACCGAATAGCCGTGCAACAAACCGCTTAGCGTGCCTTTATCGTCGGTGACGTTGGTGTCTTCCTTGATGTCGGAAGTTTTCAGGTAATCGCTAAAAGCATGACGCGGTTGTGAACCCAGGGTCAAAATACGCTCTGCCAATTCATCGACTTTGGTCAGCAGGTCGTTATAGGTTTCTTCAAATTTGACGTGCAGCTCGAAGAAGTGCGGGCCTGAAATGTTCCAGTGGTAGCCGCGTACGTTCATATACAGCACCTGATAATTCGCCAGCAGCGCATTCAAGGCTTCCGAGAGTTTTGCCGATTGTTTGCTGTCCAGGCCGATATGGTTTTTTGCTGCTTTCTTCGTCGTTGCCATAATAATCTTCTCCTGATTATTTGATTCGATGATTTACACAATATCCATAACAAACACAGTAACCGGATTTATCGCAGGGTTAAAGACGTTCAAAAGCATCAATGCAATCGTCAAAACCAATATCGATAAATCCGCGAAGCAAATTGCCAAATCAGTTTAAGCAGAATGCGTTAACAACAACAGCAGCTTTCGACCATTACTTGCGCAATGCCATTTTTGCCACGCCGGCGCCCAGTGCCATCAGCGTAGCGGCTGCAATCAGCACGACGATAAATGCGCGGTCGAATGCCAGGCGCGCCAGCTGTTTAAGCTGTTCAGCCTGATCGGCTGCCAGATTGGCGGCCAGCCTCAACGCCTCATCGATGCTGTCGTAGGCGATATCACTTACCTGCAGGCTATCAGGCAGAGCCAGGCTGTGGCTATAGATGGCGGTCATCAATCCGCCAAGCAAGGTGATGCCCAGAACCCCGCCCAGTTCATAGGAAACGTCTTCGATCGACGCTGCCATACCTGACTTCTCTTCCGGCGCGTTAAGCATGATGGCGGTGGAGGCTGCGGTGATCACGCCGCCAAGACCAAAACCGGCGATGAACAGGCAAATCAGCTGCAATACCAGGCTGCTTTGGTAAAGCAGAGCCAGGCCTGCGATACCCAAGCCGGTCAGAGTAAATCCGCCGAGTATCATGCTGCGCTCACCGAAGCGCGGCAGCAGTAAGCCGGTTAACGGGCCTGCCAGCGCTGACGCCAGCGGGATCGGCAGAATAAACAGCGCGGCCTGCAATGGGGTAAGTTCAAGCACCAGCTGCAGCCGCTGAGTCAGTACCAGCTCTACGCCGACTAACGCAATCATCGACACTAACGCTACCCCGACGCCACCGGCAAACAGCCGATTCTGGAACAACGAGAAGTCGATCATCGGATAGCGTGCCCGCCGTTGGCGGCGAACAAACAGCCAGAGCGAGACAACGCCGATCGCGGCGGCAATCGCCAACGCGGTAAAGGAGGGTGCCGCTTTGCTTAGTTCCTTTAACGCATAGATACAACCAACCAGACCGGCCATGATCTGTACCGAGCCGATGATATCGTAAGGGCTTTTGTTTTCGCCGCCGCAGTGTGGAATCAAACGCCATGCAAACGGCAGTACTGCCAACACCACAGGGACGTTGATCAAAAACACCGAGCCCCACCAGAAATATTCCAGCAGCACGCCGCCAACCACCGGTCCAATAGCCGCGCCGCCAGAGGCCACCGCTGCCCAGATGCCTATGGCCAAGGCGCGTTCACGCTCATCAGTAAAGACATGACGGACAATGGAAAGGGTAGCCGGCATCATCATCGCGGCACCTACCGCAAGGAATACCCGGGCGGCGATCAGCCATTCGGCCGACGGGGAAAAGGCCGCGCAAAGCGAGGCGACGGCAAACACCGGCAACCCGGCTATAAACAATCGTTTATGACCAATGCGATCGCTCAACATGCCTGCACCAGGCAGTAAACCCGCTACCACCAGTGGATAGGCATTTACGATCCATAATTTTTGCGAAGCGCTGGCATCCAGCGCCAGGGTCAGCCGTGGCAAAGCGGTGTAAAGTACCGTCATGTCGATAATAATCAAAAATAGCGCGCTGGAAATCATTGCCAGGATCAACCAGCGGTTGTTTACGTGCATAATATTATTCCAAAAAAACAAGCTACGCGGGGGCGTAGCTATAAGATCGTCACCACTCAGGATTGCCGGGTGGTATACTGGCGTAATATATATCCATACGTATGTATTGAAAAGAGGGTTTCTCAATGGGACGTCAACGCAGCATCGATCGTGACAAGGTTCTGGACGTGGCGGAAGAGATTGTCGCCACGCAGGGTGCCGCCGGGCTGACCATTGATTCTGTTGCCAGAGCGATGGGGATTTCAAAAGGTGGCGTGCAATATTGCTTTGGCAGCAAAGACGCGATGATCGATGCGATGTTCGATCGCTGGGGTAAAGCCTATGAACGAGTATTCGATGAGATTGCCGGCGAAAACCCCTCGGCCACGACGAGTGTGCAAGCGCATCTGCAGGCAACCCGAAGCTCCGATCAGGCCTCCAGCGCCAAGGCTGCCGGGCTGATGGCGACCCTGATCCAAACCCCGGAGCATCTGGACAGTACGCGTGAATGGTACCGCAGCCGGATTGCCGGACTGGATTTAACCACTGAGGAAGGCAAGCGTGCGCGGTTGGCGTTTTTGGCCACCGAAGGAGCATTTATGCTGCGCTACTTTGGCTTGATGGAGATTGATCCGGCGGAGTGGGATGCCATGTTTGCGGATATGCAGACATTGATTTTGCAAAATGTGCAGAGTCGCTGAAGATTATTAGTGGATCAGGATTAACGCGGCCCGAGTCACCGCCGCGTTAATACGCCATTTGAGTCTTCAGGCGTTATTTGTAGGCCACGGCATTGATGGTTTCGAAGGAGGTTTTCCCTTCGCGACCGATAATCACATAGTATTTCCCGCCTTTTTCATCGACCGCTTTAGACAATCTTGCGTGATCGATGCCCACGGTATCATCGCCATCTTGTGAGATGGTCACCGGGCCAATTTCGGTGTGTTTTGCGGCTTCTTCCTTGGTGATTTCAATGGCGGCCATGGAAGAGAAGGAGGCGAATACCAGAACAGCCAACAGATATTTAGTTGCTTTCATCACTATTCCTTTTACGTAGAGAACGAATGGATAAGTTCGAACATGACTACGGCTTAAGTGTAGGTCGCAGCTGTAGGTTTTCCATGCAGTGGTAAAAATAAGCGGTACAGGCGGTGCCTATCGCACCGATAGATGGCGAATGAAATGGGGAAGAGAGTATGTTTATCGAACAAGATATTCCCTCGAAGAACCCTTTAGCCAGCCACTCCGTGCTGGCTTTTTTTTGTCCGCAACGAAAAGCCGCGATCCTCCGCGGCTGTAGTCAATGTTAAATTCTTTATACCTGGCGCATATAAACATCGGTGATGCGCAAGTCGAAGTTACTTTTCATTTTTGACACATCAATCAGTAGAAAAGCATGAGTTGCCCAGTCAGGGGCGCGTTCAAAGTTGGGCGGCTGAGTGGTGTAACCTTGCATTTGGCCAGGTATAGTCACGGTTTTCAGTTCAGATTCAACGCCACTGAAATTAAAGGTGTAAGAGTGACCTGTCTGCTGCAGCAGTATTTGGGGCTCTTTATCTTGCTGTGCACCAAATTCGTTCAGTTTTGCCCATACAATTTTTACCTGGCAGCTTTGTCCATCACCAGCGAAAGTATTGGCGCGAAGATGATGAATGACGCTGCCGTAGCCTTTTAGCTTTATTGTCCCTAACACGGCTTGAAACACGCCGCTGCCTGCGGAGACGTTACGCCCCAGTGAGACAAAGTCGGCCTGCCGGATGAGGCTAAAATTGGTGCTGCTTGCGGTTCCCCAGCCGTAACGAGATTTGCGCACGCTGTTAATCCCTCCTGGCGGAAGAACCCAAACCTCCTCGGTCCATTTCTCATTGCCAGTGCCACTGGTATAGGTTGTGCTGTCGAGCCAGTTGTCCTGAATACCGCTATCGGTACGAACCTGTGTCAGCAAATAGGGCCAGGCAATAGGCAATTGAGTATCATGTAATGATGCCGAGCCGCCGCCATCAATCCAACCGCTGACGTTCGCATCCCCACCTTGCTGCATCTGTCCAATATTGACCTTCTCAAACACGACACGGGCCAGGTTGCCAAAATAAAATGGATTACTCGTGGTGGGATAGGTAGATGGGCTACCTCCTGCTTTAAAGGTGAACAGACCGCCAATAAAGTTAACCTTGCAGCTTTTATTATCCGGAATGTTGACGATGTAATTCTGTGGGCCATAGCCTTCAACGTGGCAATCGCGGAAAATGTGCTGTCCGCCTTCAATATGAATATATTTCCCCAGGCTGTCCGTCGATGTCTGCTGCCCATTTTTTCCGTAGATATAATCAAAGGAACAGTTGAAGAAATAGCTATACCCTCCCTGAAGATTCACGCCGCAGTTACTTTGCGCGAAGACACAGCTGTGAAAGTTCATCTCTTCACCGGAGTCTGTAGTGTTGTTTGGGAAGAAGTAACAGATGTCGCAATGATTGAAGGTAAAAGCATACATGCGTAGGAAATAGAAATTAGTGGTGCCTGTCAGGCCATGGGCGAACCCCTCAAGACCACCACCGGTGAACGTTAGAGAATTACGTGGGTAACTTTTCGAAAGCGAAGTGGAAAATGTCATCCCATCGACAAAAGTGTCAGCCCCAGGACCCAACATACGCAGATTTTTAACACTAAGATTGCCTTGAGCATAGCCGGCATCATTTTGCCATCCGATGGCGGTATTACGCTTATCTTGGCTGCCGTGAGCCATATCCGTGAAATCCAGCAATGCGCCGGAAAAATCATAATCGACGGTTTTGGTGTCAAAGATCAGTTTCTTTGTACACTTGAAACGGCCATTGCCAAAAATTAGGTTGCCGTTTTTCAACACGCGGGAGCCACTGGCACTGGCCAACGAACTGGCATAGTCATGCGCTTTTTGGATCGCATCCGTATCGTCAGCAAGACCATCGCCTTTAGCACCGTACAGATAAGGTGAAACTGTACCTGCCACCTCCAATATACGCAGCCAAACCCACGACGAGTTAGGGCGAATAAACATGCCACCGTCGTCTGCCGGTGTCGATTGTGCTTTAGCGACAAAGATGCCACCACCTGCAGGTTGGCCGTTACTGCTGCTCCAGCTTGAATCATAGGCGGTTACTGCGATCAGCTCACCGGCAAGGGTAGGTACGGTGCTTCTCAATGTGGCAATATCAGGGCAGGTGTTCATCATTTGATCCTCATAGGGAAAATTGGAATTACTGTATTTATATACAGTAACCAGAGTCTATGAGCGCATCGCATCATGCACAATAGCGTGAAAGGTGAAGGTCGTTGTGCCAGTCAAGGCTAAACCAAGAAGGAGATATATACGTAAGGCCAATCGTCGGCGTAGCCGGCCATGCTTTGTGGTCACAACCCACTGAGGGGGAGTTCAGTGGGCTGTCTTCGCGCTAGAACACCTGTTTGAACGGTTTGACCGTTACGTCACCATAAACGCCGGCGGCGACGTAGGGATCTTGTTCAGCCCAGGCTTGTGCGTCCGCCAGCGAGGCGAACTCCGCAATAACAGTGGAGCCGCTGAAACCGGCGCTGCCCGGATCGTTACTGTCGATGGCGGGGTTGGGGCCGGCAACCACCAAACGGCCCGCATCACGCAGTGCCTGCAGGCGCGCCAGGTGCGCGGGGCGTACCGACAGGCGGTTTTCCAATGAGTTGGGGACGTCTTGCGCGTAGATCAGATAAAGCATGTTTCACCTTTAAAATCATTGCTATAGAACGGTAAATTTAAAGTAGCGCAAAAGACGATACAAGGGAATGCCCGCCCGCTGGAATTTAGCCACGGCTGGCGCTTATGCCTTGAAGCCGCTAGTGTTTATTCGTATAGTGCGGCCGCGCGATTCATCGGACAAGGTTTGTGAGGTAGAGAAATGACGGAACTGGTTAGAGAGAAACTCAACTTGCCCGAGGGCAAAAGCAAACTGCTGCTGCACTCCTGCTGTGCTCCCTGTTCCGGTGAGGTGATGGAAGCCATTCAAGCCTCCGGCATCGAGTACGCCATTTTCTTCTATAACCCGAACATCCATCCGCAAAAGGAATACCTGCTGCGTAAAGACGAGAACATCCGTTTTGCCGAGCAGCATGGTGTACCCATTATTGACGCCGATTACGATACCGATAACTGGTTTGCTCGCGCCAAAGGGATGGAGCATGAACCCGAGCGCGGCATCCGTTGCACCATGTGTTTCGACATGCGTTTCGAACGTACCGCGCTGTATGCGCACGAAAATGGCTACGATACCATTTCCAGTTCGCTGGGCATCTCCCGCTGGAAGAATATGCAGCAAATCACCGACTGCGGCGTGCGTGCGGCAGAAAAATACCCGGATCTTGAGTACTGGGATTACAACTGGCGTAAAAAAGGCGGTGCCTCGCGGATGATCGACATCAGCAAGCGTGAGCGCTTCTATCAACAGGAGTACTGCGGTTGCGTTTATTCACTTCGTGACACCAACCTGCACCGCAAAGCACAGGGCCGGCCGTTGATCAAACTGGGCGTGCTGTATTACGGCGATGAAGAATAACACCACATTGATAACGAATAACCCGCTACGGCGGGTTTTTTGCTTCTTGGCGGCGGTAAATCAGGTTAATGAAGCGTGTAAAAGCCTCGGTGAAAAGGCAAATGAAAGGTTAATATCCCCATGAGTTTGCAGGTTTTAGCGATGAATAACGACGATTAGAGCGATAGTTTGCCATTCGTTATTGAATATGATTGCTATTTGCATTTAAACTTGGCGAACCAGAGGAAACAGAATCATTATGCCGCTAAAAAAGATGTTCCTTAATCGCCGTTTGTCCGTGCCGATTGTCCTGTCCGTTGGCTTACATAGCGCCCTGGTGGCGGGTCTGCTCTATGCTTCTGTCAAAGAAGTGATGGAGTTGCCGAAACCTGAAGATGCGCCAATCAGCGTCATGATGGTCAATACCGCCGCGATGGCGGAGCCGCCACCTCCTGCGCCGGCCGAGCCGGAGCCAGAACCGCAGGTGGAGCCTGAACCCGAGCCGGAACCAGAACCGATCCCGGAGCCGCCGCCGAAGGCAATACTGAAACCTGAGCCGGTAAAACCCAAACCGAAGCCAAAACCTAAGCCGAAGGTTGAAAAAACGGTCAAGCGTGAACCGCAGAAAACTGAGCCGCGTGAGCCTTCGCCGTTTGAAAATAACCAGCCGGCCAAGCCTATCGACAAAGCGCCAGTTAAGCAGGCACCGTCAGCCCCGGTGGCGGGTAATTCGCGTGATGTGGCACCGAGGGCGCTCAGCCGTGTCGATCCGATTTATCCGCCGCGTGCCAGAGCATTGCAGATTGAAGGCAATGTACGGGTACAGTTCGATATCGACAGCGACGGCCGTGTGAGCAACGTGCGTATTCTGTCTGCGGAACCGCGCAATATGTTCGAGCGTGAAGTGAAGCAGGCAATGCGTAAGTGGCGTTATGAAGCCAAAGAAGCGAAAGATCGTACCGTGAATATTCGCTTTAAAATTAACGGCACCACGGAAATGAACTGACCGACAGGTTAGGGTTAATTAAAGACAAGGGTCGCTTCGGCGGCCCTTTTTGCTGCCTGAAATTCGCTATGCGTTGCCTTAATCCTGCAATACGTCTTATTGAAGCTAAATGGTGTAACGATAAACCTTTATAAGTCTCTGCTAGAGAAAACCTGCCTCACTGCGCCTGACAGTGAAACACGCACCTCAACCTGATTTATTGAACAAAAGCCGATCGCCCTCTCACTTCACGCAACATTAACGCTCATTTAACTTAATTGTGGACCCGATCACTTCAACTTTTCGGCACATAAAACAAAATGAAATGGTGTAACGTTAAACCTTTTCGGGGAAAACCATGAGTTCTTACCAAGCCAGCTTACTGTCTGTCTCATTTATGACCTATATGGTGATGGCGGGTCTCCTCACTCAGATAGGCATTGTTATTAAACCGATGTCAGTTTATCTGGGTATGGGCATCACGGACGCCGCGGCGATGTTTTCTTACCTGACCGGTGGCACGCTTTTGGGAACGTTCATCTCGATGGCGGTGTATTCTCGATTTGAGATCCGTCACATCCTGCGCGTCACCTATGCCATTTTCCTGGTTGTTCTGGCCGCATTGGTGTTTCTGGATGTCAGAAATCCGTTTGTTGTTTCGTTCTATCTTTTTGTTTTGGGCACCTGTTGCGGTACCGGTTTGTCGGGCGGCGCAGTGCTTATCTCCAAAGTTTTCAACGAAAACAAACGCGCTTCTGCCTTTATCGCCACTGATTGTGCCTTTAGCGCTTCCGGTTTTATCTTTCCCTCGATGGCGACAATGATCATTGCGGCCAATATGCAATGGACTACCGCCTACGGACTGGCGGGTGTGATTGCCGCGCTGGTGTTTATCAGCACCTTTATATTGAAATATCCGAAAGGGGATTTGGCCGAAGCCGATAAAGCAAACACCCCAGGCGCCAGGTTTAACTGGAAAGAGGTGATGACCCCCAGAGTGGTTTTAATGGGGTTTGCGCTCGGTGTTTACCTGTTTGCTCAGAGCACTTTCCTGACCTGGTCGCCCAGTTACTTGCAGCAGGCGTTTGGTTTGTCCGCGGTGGAATCGGGTGCGGCGGTGGGCAACTATTGGGGGCCATCCGTGTTTGGATTGATCACCGCAGCCATACTGGTGAATAAAATCCCCGCACGGGTCATGTTAGTGGCGGTCTCTATCATTGCGATCCTGGTGACCTTTTACTTGAGCATAACTCACAACCCAAGGGTATTCCTGACTCTCACCCTGGGCTTCGGTTTTCTGACCTCGTGCGTCTATAAATTAGGCATTTCCGTTGGCTCTCAACAGGTGAAAAATTCTCCGGCCGTGCTGGTTACCTTTTTACTGACGTGCGGAACCGTGGGCAGCACGATTTCTCCGGCTTTGTCTGCCGCCATCGTTGATCGGTTCGGGGTGGCCAGCGCGATGGTCATGACCGTCTTGGGCTTTACCGCCGTCTGTATCGCCATTGTTGCCTGTCTGATACTCGAGAAGATTGAAAACACCAAATCCACAAAGGAAATATATTCATGAAGAGAAAAGTCATTTTTGATACGGATCCCGGCATTGACGACAGCATGGCGATGCTGCTGGCACATGCCAGTTCAGAGATAGAGCTGATGGGGATTACCACCGTTTTTGGCAATGCGACTATCGAGAATGCCACCAGAAATGCGCTGTATCTAAAGCAGCGGTTTGGTCTGACTGCGGATGTTGCGATGGGTGCAGATACTCCGCTGGTCGTCGCGGCGGGTGAGCCAACCACTTTTGTCCATGGGTTAAATGGATTGGGGGATATAGATATTCCTGCGGGGGAGTATCACGGCATCGATAAGCGAGCGGCTCATGACTACATTATCGATAGCGTAAAAGCCCATCCGGGCGAGATTACCTTAATCGCCGTCGGCAGGTTAACCAATCTGGCCTTGGCGGTTGAAAAGGATCCCAGCATTGCCGGCCAGGTCAAAGAGGTGATTGTGATGGGCGGAGCATTTGGCCATAACGGCCATACGGGCAATGTGACTCCCTTCGCGGAAGCCAATATCATCGGCGACCCGCATGCGGCCGATAGGGTCATTACCGCTGACTGGCCGGTGACTGTCGTTGGGCTGGACGTTACTCAGCAAACGGTAATGACCGGCGAATATATTGATCGACTACGTCTGGATTCAGCCCGATACGGTGAGTTCATTTATCGCATAACGCGCTTTTATGCGGACTTTCATCAACGGGAAGTGGGTATGGAAGGGTTTTATGTGCACGACTCTTCGGCCATTGCCTATGCGATTGCCCCTGAGCTGTTCGACGTCAAAGTCGGCGCTATACGGGTGATTACTGAAGGGCCGGCCATCGGGCATACCCTGCTTAAAGAGGGGGGGAAACGTTACCCGATTGATGAGTGGAGCAGGAAACCGAAGCAACGTGTTTGCGTTCAGGTTGATCACCAGGGGGTGCTTGACCTCTATATGGCGACCATGGTGGAGAAGGCGACGGTTTAGTTTCTGAACGTCATTTTCCGAAATCGACGGGTTCACTGACCGATCCCCGGACGACCAGACTAGGTGTTATTGATATTATGGCTTTACTCCCTGGATGAGACATTTTCATGGTCAGGCCTTCCAGGGCTTGGTAAGCAATGTCGTCCAAAGGAATTCTAACCGTGGAGAGTGACGGGAAAGACAATTTGGACATTTCTATATCATCGTAACCCATGACTGAAAGCTCCCTGGGGATCTTCAAGCCCAGTTCATTCGCCGCATTCTGTACGCCAATGGCCATTAAATCGTTATGACAGATAATGGCCGTTGGTAACGCTGCGGAGGAGAAAAGTTGATACATGGCGTCAACGCCGCTCTGATAGGTGTAGTTTCCTTCGATATAGTCGACGGAGTCTTCAGGCAGGTTAAATTCCCCCAGTGCTTTTTTCAGACCCGCGATACGGTTTGTTGTGGTCTTTAACGCTTCGGGCCCGGTCACACAGGCAATTTTTTTGTGCCCTTTGGACAGCAAGAACCGTCCTGCTATATAGCCGCCAGTCTCATTATGTAAATTGAACTCTGTACCCCCGCACAAACTCATCACATCACCGATATCGAAAGCGATAGCCACCACCGGCACCGCATGGATCTGTTTGATTACGGTATCAATTTTGTCGCGCTTCAACGATATGAGGATGATGCCGTCCACGCGGCCCGACATTAAATTAATGTAGGTATGCAAATCCTCTTTATCGGCATGGCGGAAGCAGGAGATAACGGTAAAGTCCTGCTTGAAGCATTCATTTTCAAGCTTGAAAAACAGCTCGGAGAAAAAGGGGTTTTGGTCGACGATCGAAATGATGCCAATGCTTTTTAAACTGGCAGAGTTTTTCTTGAGTGAGGCGGCCAAGGCATTGTGTCGGTAGCCGGTAGCCTGAATGGCTTCCAGAATGCTCTGCCGGGTATCATCTTTTAGCTTTTTTTTATTATTAATAAAGTTAGATACGGTTGTTACAGAGACACCGGCATGGCGTGCAACGTCTTTAAGGGTAGCCATTCTCTACTTATAACCTCAGTTTTATGCCACAAGATGAATTGATAGGCGGAGCACTGACCAAGATAGCGATAGGCCGACTCTGGCGTCCCACGTCGTGAGGGTACCCGGTTGATTATACACAAGCAAAATCAAGATACAGGCCTTTAACCGCCAAAAGGCGTTATTGAAACGCGTTGATTAATCAGCAGCAATAAAAAAGCCCGATGGGATGCATCGGGCTAATTGAAAACGAATTTTGTCGCTACGGCTTATTCATCGAAACCTACACGGAAATTCATTTTTCCGTCGGGCAGGGCCCGTGAATTGCCCTCATCGTCCACCGCGACATAGGTAAATACTGCCTCGGTTGCGCGATAACGCTGGCCTATCGGGGCGGAGGACACTTTCTTGACCCACACTTCGATATTGATGGTGATAGAACTGCGCCCGGTACGGATACAGTGCGCATAGCAACATACCACATCACCCACGGCGACAGGTTTCAGGAAGGTCATACCATCGACGCGTACTGTTACTACGCGTCCCTCGGCAATTTCTTTTGCCTGAATAGCGCCGCCGATGTCCATCTGCGACATCAGCCAGCCGCCAAAAATATCACCGTTGGCGTTGGTATCAGCCGGCATCGCCAGCGTGCGCAGCACCATTTCGCCACTGGGTAAAGGTCGTTGTTGAGTCATAGCTGTCTGCTTATCAAAGAAGGGATTTCACTATACTGCCCGTAGCAAAGGCTACGGGCATTAACAATTTTGTAACTATTTTTTCTGTTCTTCCGGCATGTGCCGATAAATATAAATACCGCTTAGCAGGGTAAATACCAGCGTCAGCGCGGTCAGGCCGAACACCTTAAAATTGACCCAAACGCTTTGAGGCAGCCAGAAAGCGACGTAGATGTTCGCCAGGCCGCAGACCAGGAAGAACACCGCCCAGGCCAGATTGAGGTTGTTCCAGACTTTATCCGGCAGCGTCAGCTCTTTCCCCAGCATGCGCTGCACCAACGGCTTCTTGAGCACCAGTTGGCTGATCAGCAGCGCCAGCGCGAACAGCGTGTAGATGATGGTCACTTTCCATTTGATAAACAAATCGTTATGGAACACCAACGTCAGGGTGCCGAACACCAGCACCATCAGGAAGGTGATCAGCGTCATCTTCTCGATTTTGCGGTACTTGAACCACGTGAACACCAGCGCCAGGGCGGTGGCGACAATCAGCGCGCCAGAGGCCACGTAAATATCGTAGAGCTTATAAAAGGCGAAAAAGACAATTAGCGGGAGGAAATCAAGAAACTGCTTCATAAATCAATCCATCATCTGTTCATCGGCCGACTATACCGGATTTGGCGGGTTCTGTGTACCGCTGGGAAGCGCTGATTATCGGCGTTTGGCCAACGGATTTCCGCCATGAAAGCAGGAATTTGCATAAACTTACGATTGAAGTCGCGAGTTCGCGGCGTGTGGATTGCCAGCGCGGCATTGGCATCGCATGATACGCCCAATAATAGCCGGATAATTTATAACGGAAAACAGGTTATGCAGTGGAAATCTCTCCAGGCGCTAACGCCCGGTTTGACGCATTTATTAGGGTATCAACGCAGTTGGCTTAAACCGGACATTCGTGCCGGCCTTTCCGTGGCTGCCGTTGCCTTGCCGGTGGCGATCGCTTATGCCGAATTGGCCGGGGTTAGTCCGGTGGTGGGGCTTTATTCCTGTATTTTGCCGATGGTTGCCTATGCCTTCTTCGGTTCCTCACGCCAGCTCATTGTCGGGCCGGATGCAGCAACCTGTGCGGTCATTGCCGCCGTGGTGACGCCGCTGGCGGCGGGCAACATGGAGCGCCACTGGCAGCTCACCATCATGATGACGGCGATGATGGGCGCCTGGTGTCTGTTAGCCAGCCGTTTCAAGCTGGGCGCACTTGCTGACTTGCTCTCCAGACCGATACTCAGCGGGCTGCTCAACGGGGTGGCTATTACCATCATGGTCGATCAGATTGGCAAGGTACTGGGTTTCGGCGTGCATCCGGCGCAGTTGATCGAGCGAATCTACGCTTTACCGGGCAATCTGATGCACAGCGATGTATTGACCATGGCGGTTTCGCTGCTGACCCTGGTTACGCTGATCGGGTTCAAAAAATGGCGGCCTAACTGGCCGGCGCCGCTGTTTGCCATCGTTTTGGCGGCATTTGTTACCTGGGCCGGTGGGCTGCAGCAGCACGGCGTAGTGACGGTAGGCGGTTTTAGCGACGTATTGCCGATCGTGCAGTGGCCGGATTTTCAGCCAGGCTTGCTGCGCGATATGGTGATCCCGGCGCTTAACCTGGCGGTCGTGAGCTTCGTCAGCATGATGCTGACCGCCCGCAGCTTTGCGGCCAAGAACGGCTATGAGGTGAATGCGGACGCGGAGTTTCGCGCACTGGGGCTGGTGAACATCGTCTCGGCGTTATCGCAGGGTTTCGCCATCAGCGGGGCTGACTCGCGCACGGCTGTCAATGACGCCAACGGTGGCAAGAGCCAACTGGTGTCGATTATTGCGGCAGGGGTGATTGCCTTTGTGTTGCTGTTTCTGATGGCTCCGTTGCAGTTTATTCCGGTGGCAGGACTGGGGGTAGTACTGATGTATGCCGCCTGGTCGCTGTTGGATATTCGCGGTATCTGGATCATGCGGCGCCGCAATGCGCAGGCCTTCAGGCTGGCGATGTTTACCTTCCTTTGTGTACTGCTGGTGGGGGTAATCAGCGGTATTGGCCTGGCGGTATTACTGGGGTTGATGCAGTTCTTGCGCACGGTATTCCGCCCGACGGAGCAGCTGTTGGGCGTCAATGACGAAGGCATGATCCACTCGATGGGCAACAATAACGGCATCAAGCCGGTGCCTGGGGTGATGATGTATCGCTTCAACTCGCCGTTGACCTATTTCAACGTGGCGTATTTCAAACGACGGATCCTGAACCTGGTGGATAGCACGCCGTTTCAACCGCGTTGGGTGGTGGTGGACGCCGTGGCCAGCTTTACCCATGCCGATATCAGCGTGCTGGCGGCAATTGATGAGTTGAAACGTGATTTGTTACAGCGTAACGTTAAATTGGTGTTGGCAGGGCGACGCACCGAATTGACGCGCTGGTTCCGCATCAACCGGGTAGGACGCGATCGGGAATTAATACTGGTACCGGATTTGTACCTGGCACTGAAGCTGATTCAAAGCAAGGAGCAGGCGGAACCAGCCGCGGCCCCATAAACAAAAAGGCACGCAGAAGCGTGCCTTTTTTGCATCCTGTCGCAAGATCAGCTGCGCAGCAGCATATACAGGCGGAACAGGTAAATCAGCAACAGAGCGGAAACCAGGTTGCTCAGAGCCGTCAGCACCACGCTGGCGACGTTCGGGGTCAGCACCGACAGGTGGCTCACCATAAACAGCACCAGCAGCTTGGCTGCCAGCCACAGCATCATTGCCGGAACAATCACGCGCGCATTGGCGAAAGCCAGTTTGCAGCTCAGTTTGATCGACGCGAACACGCCTTTCTTGTCGGCGGTGGTGATTACCGGGGCCAGCGAGAAGGCGATCGCCATAATCACACCCGGCACGACAAACAGCGTCAGCCCCAGTTGGATCAGCAGCGTGCAAATAAACAGCAGCAGCAGCAAGCGCGGCAGTTCCGGCGCGGAAGCCCCGATAGCGCGCAGGGCGCTCAGGCGTTGCCCCTGAGAAACCAGGCGAACCAGCGTCAACATCCCGCCTACCAGCAGCACGTTACCCACTAACGCAGAGAAAGTGGCGGCGGCTGAGACCTTCAATAACACCATCTGCTGCTCAGGCGTCATTTGTTGAATGATTTCCTGGATCCCCATACCGGCGGACGCAGCAAAGTCACCTTCCGTTGCGCTCAGAATCTTCAACTGCTCGATGTCAGGGCTGAAAACCTGATTGAGCATCACAGAGATGAACGCTGTCAACAGCGCCAGTATCAGAATACTGGCGAGTTGGTTACGGAAAAAATTAAAACTGTCACGGTACAACGTGTTGGCCGTGATAGGCATGCAGACTCCTTGGCATCGAGAAACAGAGATAAATCAAAATCAGTGGGCGATTGTACCCTGTTCCACGTCGCTGTGGCACCCCGCGAATTGCACTACGGCTATTTCTTCGTCGATCTTGGCGATCGGTAAAGAAAGTGGCAACGGAACCGGCAATGGCGGCAGGCCATAACGTTCGCGAGCGCGGTCGCACGCTTCGTTACGCAGGCCATTCTCTCCGGACTGATCGAACTCACGGCAGGGGCTGGGGCGATTAAGATAAATAGAACAGGAAACCGCTTTGCCGATTTCGCCGTCGAGTGCGGTGCAGCGTGGGGACTTGCTGTTGGTCCCCTGCATACAGCGCAGGAAGGGGGTTAACGGCTCTGTTAGGGATAAAGGAACCACGCCGCCGCCATCTTCCGCTTCGGCCCAATAGAATGACACTCGAAAATAGCCGCAGCATGCGCCGCAACTGACACAGGGATTTTGAATTTCGCTCATCTTGATTGCCCGCCGACTCCTTACGACACCAACCAAAACCAACACGGAAGATGAAATTACGCAGCGGCGTTTTTTTTAGCAACTGATATTTGAACATGTAAATAATTTGCAACAAAAAGCGTTTTTTGATTCAGATCAATTCTCGATTTATTAGTCTCTTAGGTAACCTTGTTTTTAGTAGGAATTAAAATTTTTACACATAAGATGTGATCTCGATGGGATCATAAATACCCGTAAGTAGGTATATTCCCCTTGGATGATAACCACACAAATGGAATGGATAATGAAAAAGACAACTCTGGTGGTATTGGCGGCGATGATGGCCCCTATGTTGGCAAGTGCGCATCAGGCAGGCGATTTTCTTTTCCGTGCAGGTTCTGCGACCGTACGACCAAATGCCGGATCGGATGATGTACTTGGGCAGGGCTCATTCAGCGCCAATAATAACACCCAGCTTGGCCTGACCTTCGGCTATATGGTTACGGACAATATTGGTGTCGAACTGCTGGCCGCAACGCCGTTTCGCCACAAGGTGGGCTTGAACGGTTCCGCCGTGAACGGTGATATCGCTACGGTGCACGACTTGCCGCCGAGCCTGATGGCGCAGTATTACTTTGGCGACAAGCAGGACAAACTGCGTCCGTATCTGGGCGTGGGCGTGAACTACACCACCTTCTTCGATGAAAAATTCAACGACAACGGCAAAGATGCCGGATTGAGCAACCTGAGTTTGAAAGACTCCTGGGGTGTGGCCGCGCAGGCGGGCCTGGATTACAACCTGGATGAGCACTGGATGCTGAACATGTCAGTCTGGTGGATGAACATCGAAACCAAAACACGCTTTGACGATGCGGCCGGTAATCATCACAGCATAGATACGCGTTTGGATCCGTGGGTATTTATGTTCGGGGCAGGTTATCGTTTCTGATAGCGGTGGAACAGGGAGGCGCATACAGCGCCTCCGTTTTATTTTTACTTGATCTGCATGACGTTCTCGACGGATTTCACACCCGCTACGCCACGAGTTACCTGCACCGCACGGTTGGCATCGGCGCTCGAAGTGACAAAGCCACTCAATTGCACACGACCTTTAAAGGTCTCGACGCTGATTTCGGTAGATTTGATGGTTTTATCCGCCAGCAGCGCTGACTTCACCTTGGTCGTCACTACCGTGTCATCAATATAACCGCCAGTCCCTTCAGATTTCGCTGTTGGCGCGCAGGCACTCACTGCGAATGCCACAACGGCAGCCATGCATAAGACTGAAAGGGTTTTAAATAGCTTCATAAATTACTCTCCATGCAATGTTATTGTTGAAACTACATTCGGGTTTTCACCTGAAGACGTAGTGCACCCCTAAAAATAAAGAAATGCCCGACGCGCAACGCTAAGTGTGAGACAAGAATTGGGTTTGTTCAAACTTTAGATGTAAAAAAAATCGCACAACTTTGAGGGTAAACAAGATGTTATCGGCGGGCGCAATCTTCTGCACCCGCCGTTGAAGCCTTATGCCCGGGTAGCCGCTTTCATTTCACGCGTAAAACTCGCCAGTTTCGTCAGCATTTCTGTCGGATTAGCTTGATTCTGCTCGATAATTTTAACGATAGCCGAACCGGATATCGCCCCGGCAGCACCGGCCTGCAGCGCATCGCGAACCTGCGCCGGTTCGGAAATGCCAAACCCTTGCAGCGGCGGTGCCGCATGGTATTCGCGCAATTTATTCACCAGGTGATGAAGTGGCAATTCAGCGCGACTTTCGGTGCCGGTGACGCCTGCACGCGACAACAGGTAGGTGTAGCCGCGGCCGTGTGAGGATATTTCACGCAGTAAATCGTCGTCTGCATTGGGTGGGCAGATAAAGATAGGTGCAATGCCATGGCGCGTTGCTGCAGCACGGAATGGCGCAGACTCTTCATATGGCACGTCGGCAATCAGTACCGAATCAACGCCGACTTCGGCACAGCGTTGGTAAAACGCATCGATGCCTTTATGGAACACCAGGTTGGCGTACATCAGCAGACCGATAGGAATGCTCGGGTGTTTCTGGCGGATCGCCGCCAGCATTTCGAAGCACTGGGTTGGCGTCACGCCTGAGGCGAAGGCGCGCAGCGCAGCACTTTGAATCGTTGGGCCATCGGCCAGCGGATCGGAGAACGGAATGCCCAGTTCCAGCGCGTCGGCACCGGCTTCCACCAGGGTATCGACGATCTGCAACGAAAGCGCCGGGTTCGGATCGCCGAGGGTAACGAACGGGACGAACGCGCCTTCTTTCTTATCTGCCAGACGGTTGAACAGTTGTTGGTAACGTTCCATCAGATTTCTCCCCGAGCTTTCAGAATGTCGTGAACGGTAAATATGTCTTTGTCGCCGCGGCCGGACAGGTTAACCACCAGAATCTGTTCTTTTTGCGGCGTTTCACGGATCATTTTCAGCGCGTGCGCCAGAGCATGGGAAGACTCCAGCGCCGGGATAATCCCTTCGCTACGCGACAGCGCTTTGAAAGCGTCCAGCGCTTCGTCATCGGTAATAGACACGTATTCAGCCCGACCGATGCTGTTCAGATAGGCGTGTTGCGGCCCGACTGAAGGGAAGTCCAAGCCGGCGGAAATCGAGTAGGACTCTTCGATCTGGCCTTCGGAAGTCTGCATCATCGGCGCCTTCATGCCGAAATAGATGCCCACGTGACCGTGTTTGAGCGGTGCGCCGTGCTGGCCGGTTTCAATCCCTAAACCTGCAGGTTCAACGCCGATCAACCCAACGCTGGTATCGTCGATAAAGTCGGCAAACATACCGATGGCGTTCGAGCCACCGCCAACGCAGGCCAGTACGGCATCCGGCAGACGGCCTTCACGTTCCAGCATTTGTGCTTTGGTTTCTTCGCCGATCATGCGCTGGAATTCACGCACAATCGTCGGATACGGGTGCGGACCTGCAGCGGTACCCAGCATATAGTGGGCGGTTTTGTAGCTGCCGGACCAGTCGCGCAGCGCTTCGTTACAGGCATCTTTCAGCGTGGAGGAACCGCTGTGCACCGGGATCACTTCCGCTCCCATCAGGCGCATGCGGAAGACGTTGGGTGACTGGCGCTCGATATCTTTGGCGCCCATATAAATGCGGCACTTCAGGCCGAGCAGGGCACAGGCCAGTGCGGAGGCAACGCCGTGTTGACCGGCACCGGTCTCGGCGATGATTTCGGTTTTGCCCATGCGCTTGGCCAACAGCGCCTGACCCAATACCTGGTTAGTTTTGTGCGCGCCACCGTGCAGCAGGTCTTCACGCTTCAGATACAGCTTGGTTTTGGTACCGGCAGTGAGGTTTTTGCACAGCGTCAAAGCCGTCGGGCGACCGGCGTAGTTTTTCAACAGGTCGATAAATTCAGCCTGGAATTCCGGATCGCGCTGGGCGCTGACAAAGGCTTCTTCCAGTTGTTTTAAGGCCGGCATCAGAATCTGCGGCACATATTGGCCACCAAATTCGCCGAAGTAGGGGTTAAGCAGCGTCATTTTAGTTCCCGTTATTATCCGTTAATCATAATTAGTAAGCGCGCAGGGTCTGGAACACCGCCGCCAGGCGGGCAGGATCCTTAATGCCGGGCTGGCTCTCTACGCCGGAGTTAAAGTCCAACCCGGCACAGCCGAGTTTGGCTGCGTCAACGCAGTTGTCTGCGCTCAGGCCACCGGCCAGCATCACGTTTTCCAGGTTTTCGCCGTGCAGTACCGACCAGTCGAAACGCTGCCCGGTGCCACCCGCGCCGTTATCCAGCAGATAACGGTCAACGTGCTGCAAATCGCGCTGCGGTAAATGGTCTTTTACGCTCAAGGCTTTCCAAATCTGGCACTCGGCAGGCAGTTCGGCGCGCAGGGCGCTGATATAGGCCTGATCTTCCGAACCGTGCAGTTGCACCGCTTTCAGCCCCAGGCGTTCGACGGTTTTAACCAGGGTCTCTACCTGCGCGTCGCAGAATACGCCGACATATTTCAGGGGGGCACCCGAGATAACTTCACGGGCGCGGTTGATATCAACATAGCGCGGTGAACGCCCGACGAAAATCAGTCCGCCATACACCGCACCTGCCTGATAGGCCGCGCTGGCATCCTGCGGACGGGTCAGCCCGCAGACTTTGTTGTCGCCCAGGATCACCCGGCGCACGGCGGCACGGAGATCGGTTTCCGACATTAATGCGCTGCCAATCAGGAAACCGTTGGCAAAGTGGCTCAGTTCGCGGATCTGACCGTAATTGTTGATGCCGGACTCGCTGATCACCGTCACCCCGTGTGGGACGCGAGGCGCCAACTGGCGAGTGCGATCCAGATCGATACTCAGGTCACGCAGATCGCGGTTATTGATACCGACCACGCGCGCTTCCAAAGCAATGGCCCGTTGCAGCTCTTCTTCGCTGATCACTTCGGTCAGCACGCCCATGTTCAGGCTGTGCGCTACCGCAGCCAATTGACGGTACTGATCGTCGTTCAGCACGGACAGCATCAGCAGAATGGCGTCGGCCTGATAGAAGCGCGCCAGATAGATCTGATACGGGTCGATAATAAAGTCTTTGCACAGCACCGGCTGTGTCACCGTCTTGCTGACCAGCGGCAGGAAGTCGAAGCTGCCCTGGAAGTATTTTTCATCGGTCAACACCGAGATCGCCGAGGCGAAATCTTTGTAGACCGAAGCAATTTCCACGGGATCGAAATTCTCGCGGATTAATCCTTTGGAAGGGGATGCCTTTTTACATTCAAGAATAAACGCCGTTCTGGCACCCTGCAGCGCGTGATAAAAGCCACGCTCGCTGGGGACGATTTCATTTTGAAAACTGGCCAGTGGCTGTTGTTGCTGTCGTGCTGCGACCCATTGCGCTTTATCACGAACAATCTTGTTGAGCACGGTTTCCTGCATCATTTATCCTCTTGCTGCCAGTGCGGTTACGCGCTCGTAAGCTTTCCCGCTGTGAATCATGTCCAGTGCCTGCTGTGCGTTTTGGCGCAGGTCTTCATGCCCGAATAACTTCAGCAGCAGCGCCACGTTAGCGGCCACCGCAGCGGCGTGCGCCGGGTCACCTTTACCTTGTAACAACCTTGCCAGAATGTCACGATTTTCTTCCGGCGAACCGCCCAGCAGGGCCTCCAGCGGGTAGCGTTGCAGCCCGAAGGATTCTGGCGTCAGCTGATAGCTTTCAATTTCGCCGTTGTTCAGCTCGGCCACGTGGGTCGCGGTGTGGATCGCCACTTCATCCATGCCACCGCCGTGCACAACAGCGGCTCGTTGGTAACCCAGCACGCGCAGGGTTTCGGCAATCGGCAGCACCAATTCTGGGCTATAAACGCCGATCAGCGCCAGCGGCGGACGCGCCGGGTTGATCAGCGGGCCAAGTACGTTGAATACCGTACGGGTTTTCAACTGCTGACGTACCGGCATCGCATGGCGGAAACCGGTGTGATACTGCGGCGCAAACAGGAAGCATACGCCCAGGTCATCCAGCGCTTGGCGCGCCTGTTCCGCTGGCAGATCCAGACGAATGCCGAACGCCGCCAGCAGATCGGATGATCCTGACCGACTGGAAACGCTGCGGTTACCGTGTTTTGCCACTTTGGCGCCGCACGCGGCCGCCACAAAGGCGCTGGCGGTGGAAATATTAATGCTGTTGGTGCCGTCCCCGCCGGTGCCGACGATATCGGCAAATGGGTAGTCCGGGCGCGGGAACGGCAGGGCATCGGCCAGCAGCGCTTTAGCCGCGCCGGCGATCTCTTCCGGACGTTCGCCGCGAATTTTCATGCTGATCAGCGCCGCGGCCAACTGGCTTGGCTCCAGCTCACCGCGAACAATGGCGCTGAACAACTGCTGGCTTTCCTGCTGGTTCATCGACTCTGAGCGGTACAGTTTTTCAAGAATAGTTTGCATCGTCGTTTCCTCTCGTTATTTCGCCAGCGCCCAGGCCAGAGTTTGCTCAAGCAAACGCGCGCCGTGAGTGGTCAGGATAGATTCCGGATGGAACTGGAAACCGCATACGCGATGCTTGTCATGACGAACTGCCATCACCATGTCGCCGAAGTGGGCGTTAACGGTGAGTTCGGCCGGGATATTGCTGCCGACCAGGGAATGATAACGGGCTACCGGCAGTGGGTTCACCATACCGGCAAACATCCCTTCGCCATCGTGGCTGATGGCCGACGCCTTGCCATGCAGGATTTCCCCGGCCTGGCCGACGTGCCCGCCATAGGCTTCGACGATTGCCTGATGGCCGAGACAGATGCCGATAATGGGTAACTGGCCGCGCAGGCGCTGCAACAGCTCCGGCATGCAGCCGGCTTCGGCCGGTGTACCCGGGCCAGGAGACAGCATCAGCACCGGCTGGGCCAGCTGCTGAAGGCGCTCGATAATCACCTCGGCAGAAATTTGGTTGCGATAAATCACCACCTGGTGGCCGCTGGCGCGCAGCTGATCGACCAGGTTGTAGGTAAAGGAATCAACGTTATCGAGCAGTAAGATATCGGCCATCAGAACACCTCCTTGGCCTGGTGCGCACTGGCAATGGCGCGCAGCACGGCACGTGCCTTATTACGGGTTTCATCGGCTTCCGCCTGTGGTACAGAATCCAGCACTACGCCGGCACCGGCTTGCACGGTGGCAATGCCGTCTTCAACATACGCGGAACGGATGACAATACAGGTATCCAAATCACCGGTGGCGGTGAAGTAACCCACTGCGCCGCCGTAGCTGCCACGACGGGTGCCTTCGGAAGCGGCGATCAGCTGCATGGCGCGCACTTTAGGTGCTCCGCTCAACGTGCCCATGTTCATACAGGCCTGATAGGCGTGCAGCACGTCAAGGTCGGCGCGCAAGGTGCCGATCACACGGGAAACCAGGTGCATCACGAAAGAGTAGCGGTCCACTTTGGTCAGATCGGCTACGTAGCGGCTGCCGGCCTGGCAGATGCGCGCCAGATCGTTTCGCGCCAGATCGACCAGCATCAGGTGCTCAGCCAGCTCTTTATGGTCAGTACGCATTTCCAGCTCGATACGGCTGTCCAGATCCAGGTCCAGTGAACCGTCGGCACGACGACCGCGTGGGCGGGTACCGGCAATCGGGTAGATTTCAATCTGGCGGTTGTTGGCGTCGTATTTCAAGGCACTTTCCGGCGACGCGCCGAACAGGGTGAACTCGTCATCCTGCATAAAGAACATATAGGGGCTTGGATTGTTGTCTTTCAGCGTCTGATACGCGGCCAGCGGGGCCGGGCAGGGCAGCGAGAAACGACGCGACGGCACCACCTGGAAAATTTCGCCCTGACGAATGGCTTGTTGCAGCTCGCTGACCACGGCACCGTATTCTTCATCGGTCTGGTTGCAGCTCAGCTGCATGTTTTCCAGCTTCTGGTGAGGGATGGGTTGCGGCGTCTGTTTCAATTGAACCTGCAGCTGTTCCAGGCGCAGTTGCAAGCGTTGCTCCTCGGTCGGGTCGGCCGTGAATACGCTGGCCTGCAGACGGGCGACGCCGCGCTGGTGATCCAGCACCAACAGGGTTTCCGCCAAATAGAAGCAGAAGTCCGGGCAGCGCTGATCCTGACGCAGTGCCGGCAGGTCTTCGAAGCCGGCGACCAAGTCGTAAGCAAACAGGCCACCAAACATGACGGCTTCACGTTCGTCGGCGGGAGAATCCACCAATGTTAGCAGGGTGCGCAGCGCATCAAATACCGACAGCGACCGCAGGCGAGCGTCTTCATCCTGGATAGCGTCAATCGGCGGGAAAGTCAGTTCCCGGCCGTTAGGGCGCACCTGAATCTGTACTTCAGGCGGCAGCGCCTCATCCAGCAGCGGCAGCATTGCCGCACCGTTGGCGGTCAGCGCCTGCAGGGTGACGATACGACCCAGTGCGGTGATACGCAGGGCACTGTCGATCACCAGCAGGCTTTGCAGGTTTTGCTTGCTGTTGATTTCAGCGGATTCCAACAGCAAGGTTGCCGGACGCGCGCCACACAACTGGTGGAAAATGGTGGTCGGATCGCCCCGGTAACTGGCCTCCGCCTTCAGTAATTTAAGCTGTGGTTTGATTTTCATCTTGGGTCTTCCAGTTAAAATTTGTCCATAAAAAAGCCCGCGTTACCAGCGGGCTTAGGGAATCTGCAGTGTCAGATGACAGGTATGCGTGATTACACCGCCCGCGAAAGGGAGGTACGCCACCAACGAAGAAGAGAAGTTTGCTTATTCATTTCTGTGCTCTCTTGTTTATCATCCAACCAGGGTATCGCCCTGAACTTGTGTACTAGTTAACTGGTTCGAGAGAATAAAGTCAACCCTCTTTTCACACAATGTTTTAGCCGCAAGCGTGAATAATTTTCATCGAGAGGAACAGGCCGTCGGCCAGAATAGATTTCCGTCCTGCGGGCGAACGCGGGTATGATAGAAGGCCAAACCTTTGACGGATATTTCTTTTGACAGACAGCAGCCCCCAGCCTTCCGCCTTTACCCTGTACGATCTCCACAGCCATACCACCGCCTCTGACGGCTATTTGACGCCGGCGCAGTTGGTGCAGCGGGCCGTCGAGATGCGGGTAGGCGTATTGGCGATTACCGACCACGACACCACCGAAGGTTTAGCCGCCGCAGCCGCAACCATTGCCGAGCTGTCGTTACCGCTGCAGTTGGTGAACGGGGTGGAGATCTCCACGCTGTGGGAAAATCATGAGATTCATATCGTGGGTCTGGGGATTGAAACTGCACATCCGGCGATGGTGCAATTGTTGGCCGAGCAGACTGAGCGCCGCAACCTGCGCGCACAGGAAATTGGCATCCGGCTGGCGAAAGCGCGTATTGACGGTGCATTTGAAGGCGCGCAAAAGTTGGCGGACGGTGGGGCGGTGACGCGTGGTCACTTCGCCCGTTATCTGGTGCAGATTGGCATCGCAGACAATATGGCTCAGGTGTTCAAGAAATACCTGGCCAAAGGCAAAACCGGCTACGTTCCGCCACAGTGGTGTACAATAAAACAAGCCATTGATGTGATTCATCAATCCGGCGGTCAGGCGGTGATAGCGCATCCGGGCCGTTACGACCTGACGGCCAAATGGCTGAAACGGTTGTTGGCGCACTTTGCCGAACAAGGGGGGGATGCGATGGAGGTTGCCCAGTGTCAGCAGGCACCGCATGAGCGTTCGCAACTGGCAAAGTATGCGCAGGAATATCAATTATTGGCGTCGCAGGGCTCTGACTTTCATCAGCCCTGCTCGTGGATCGAACTGGGCCGCAAACTGTGGTTACCCGGCGGGGTTGAACCCGTGTGGCGTGACTGGCCACAACCGCAGCAGGGCAAGGTCAGTTGATTTAACGTGGGCGATGCCGCCCGCGTGCATCATTTTTAGGAGCAAGTCATGAGTCAGCTTTTTTATATCCATCCAGATAACCCACAACCGCGCCTGATCAACCAAGCGGTGGATGTGCTGCGTAAAGGTGGGGTGATCGTCTATCCTACCGATTCCGGCTACGCGTTGGGTTGCAAACTGGAAGACAAGACGGCTATGGAACGCATCTGCCGTATCCGTCAATTGGACAGCAATCATAATTTTACCTTGATGTGCCGCGATCTGTCCGAGCTGTCTACTTACGCTTATGTCGACAATACCGCGTTTCGACTGATCAAGAACAACACCCCCGGCAACTACACGTTCATTCTGAAAGCGACCAAAGAAGTCCCGCGTCGCCTGATGAACGACAAGCGTAAAACCATCGGTCTGCGCGTGCCGTCTAACCCGATTGCGTTGGCGCTGCTGGAAGTGCTGAATGAGCCGATGATGTCGACCACGTTGATGCTGCCAGGCAATGATTTTGCCGAATCCGATCCGGAAGAGATCAACGATCATCTGGGCAAGCAGGTGGATCTGGTGATCCACGGCGGCTTCCTGGGCCAGCAACCGACCACGGTGATTGATCTGACCGAGTCCGCGCCGGAAGTGGTGCGTGAAGGGGCAGGCGACGCAACGCCTTTCCGTTGATGCATAATTACGCTGCCGCTTTTGCTCATTTTCTGAAAAGTGGCGGTAACGGCGTCATTTGCCGGTAAAGCCGCTATTCTACAATATCAAAAACTGATAATAGGCAGGATGCGTAGCAATGATTAAGCGGATTTCTCTTTTGGTGGCCATATTGTTTTCCTCTGCGGCCAGCGCGGGTTTTTATTCCGGCAGCGCCTTGCTGTCGGAAACCAGCGGCTATGTGAAAAATAAGAACGGAGCAGCTACCGTCGCCGAAGCGCTCGACGGCGGGATGTTTATGGGCTATGTGGCCGGCGTATTCGATACCTTCTCAATGCAGGGCAATCGTAGCATTTGTCCGGATGCCGGGATGAGCGTGGGGATGGCGGCGGACGCGGTGATGCAGTATTTAAATGAACACCCGGAACAGCTTCACTATTCCGCGCCTTCGGTGATTATGCTGGCATTAACCGCCGCTTATCCCTGTGAACGGCATTAATCGCGTTTTTTTAGTGCGTATTTTTTCATTAGGTGCGAAGCCCCTTATTTAGCATCTATTCCAATAGATGAAACTGACGAAGGCTGTCATTTTACTGCTAATGCACAAATCCCCTTATCGTGGGGGATATGACGTTTAGGAGACAAAATGACAGCGTTTCGCCATGGCACCCTTTCTCTCGATTATCATGATTCCGGTTCAGGCCCGCTGACGTTGGTCCTGCTGCCCGGTTGGTGTGAACCAAAAACCGTATTTGCCCCCTTTACCGCACTGGCGTCGCAAAAGTATCGGGTGATCAGCCTCGACTGGCGGGGGCACGCTCTGTCTGATCGCGATGCCGGACTCTCCCTTGGCGCACAGGATCTGCTGGCAGATCTCCAGCAATTGCTGCTTGAGTTGCAAGTGGAGCGGTTTGTGACTCTGTCGGTAGCGCACGCCAGTTGGATAGCGGTGGCGTTGGCCGAGAACATGCCGCAGCAGATGCAGGGAATGGTGTTTCTCGATTGGATCATGACCCAGCCTGAGCCTGCATTTTTCGATTCCGTTCAGCAAATGCAGCGGCCTGAACACTGGCTAGCGGCGCGTGATGATTTATTCACATTCTGGCAGGGCGGTATTGAACACCCACAGGTAAAACAGCATTTGACCGTTGAAATGGCGCAGGAGGATTATCGCGTTTGGCAGGCCGCCGGCGTGGCGATTGAGCAAGCCTACAGACAATACGGTTCGCCGCTAAACCGGCTGGGGGAATTGACCTCACCGCCTGCTTGCCGGCATATTTACTCACTGGATCGTGGCGAAGACTATTTGCGGCAACAGCAGAGCTTTGCCGCCAACCATCCATTTTTCTCGGTCGTGCGGCTGGAGAATGCCCGTACTCACCTTGGTATTCTTGAGCAGCCAGCGGCAGTGTATCGGGCGGTAGTCGATTTCCTCGATGATTAATCCGTTTTCCGAGTAGGTTATAAAGCGGGGGCAGACCCGCTTTTCAGCGAGTTCTCACGCAATCGATAGCTTTCGATAATCGACCAGACAACAAAGTGGGTTTCAACCCTATTGAAAGCCTGTATAATGCGCGGTTCGATCCAAGTAAACGTATTGTTACCGCTGTGGCGCCTGACGCCGCGACGGTCATCCCCCCGACGCCTGTGAAGGCGCAACTGAATTTTAATTTCACGTTAAAAAACAAAGTGTTGAAACCTATTTTCAAGTCTATTCTCTTTGCTGTATGACATGAACTATTCCAGCATTTAACACTACACGTGTTACAGAGCACATTAGTGGTTTGTATCACGGGAATAGACTCATCTTTATTCGTAGGAGAGAGCAGAAAGTGTGGGAACGATGATGGGTTCAGTTGAAGGATTTAGCTCGTTCCCACTTTTATACCCCTACACGAAAGAGCAATATTCAATGTCTCAGTAGCATGGGGTGCTAAGTTTGCACACTGAATAATGAGACTGACATGCCTCAGTCGGAGCATATGTCTTAGAAGCCGAAACCTGATTGGGTAGTTTCATCTTGTTGTGTGTTACTAATAGACACGTTTTTAATAGCGTCTAGGAAGTTTTCCTTTGAAGAAACAACCTCATCTAGTTTGCCTAATTTACACAGTGTGACGTAAAGCGCAGCAGAGTAGGCCTGACAATTGATTGAACGCTCAGGATTAAACTCGATATCTGTAAATGCATCATATTCAATGATTTGCTCTGCAAGTTGGGGCTGTTTTCTCAATGCACTAATGTAGAGCCAGTCATAAAAAGCTGTTTGTGGTTCCAATTCCCATTCGGTGCCAAAAAACTTGAAGTTTTTGAGCCGTCCGGAAGTTAAGAGGCGCTTATCTTTTTTTGCTTCGCGGGGGGGCATATCATACATGTCTGTGTATGGGCCTCCATGTTGAAAAACCTTACTTCCTTGAAATGCACATTCAATAGTCAAGGTTCGTTGTTGTTTCAACGTGGTGAACGATAGATTGAAAGCGCTTAGAGCAATGCCAAGGTTATCACGTGACTTGCTGGAAATTTCCAGAACTTTGTTCACGTTTGGTAAGCAGTCGATAGCCGCGTCGTGTAGAGAATCTATCGACTTTTGCTTCTGTGAAACGGACATGCCAGGAAACCAAGTGAAGTCTATAAGCTCAGTTTTGACATAAAGTGATTTTTCACCAGTAGGGATGTATACGGGTCTTTGTGCCATTGAATAACCTTAACGAACGTATGAACGGGAGGCGAAGAATCCACCGCCAACAGGATTGATTTGTGCTGGTCTCTCCCCAAGTAATTTCTCGAAATTATTCTTGGTTTCTAGATTGTTAAAAGCAGCCGCAAAAATGTATTGAGGTTCTATAACGTCAAATACTAACACCTCTGCTTGCACATCTGTAGTATCGAAGGTTTTCAAACGTTGTTCTTGTCTAGATGCCAGCCCTTCGGTTTCATCGAACATTCCAGATAAAGACGCCGGAGTTTGCAATGCTTCTAGTAACTGACCACTGATTCTCGCATCAGCAGCGTTGTAGCGGCAGAATGCACAGTTTTTTAACCATAAAACTGAAGGGTCAACACCTAACACAATCCAATTTACATCTGGATTTTCTCGGCGATACTTGAAGAACATCTGGCAATTAGGAAGGGTAATTGACAGGCAAGATGCCTTGGTCCGGCCATCCCACCTAGCTTGATCATTTATTGCTGCTGTGATTTGTTTTTCTGCTGTATCGGCAATCGGAACAATGCCATGCTGCATGATACTTTCTAAGTTCTCTATGCGGGTAAAATGCACAAGTTGTTTGATCTCACGTTGAGCTACAATCTCTCTGATTTGTTGGATTTGCTGTGTCATTTTTGACCTTAATGATTATTTTTTCTTATAATTTATTGATTTTCAGAAAAATAAAAGCGTACACGGCCTCACTTTTTAAAATTAAGACTTTCTTTATGCTTTTTGATGGTTTTTTAGGTTTTATTACTGATAATTCAATGTAAATTCGTGTGCTTAACCATTATTGGTTGTTTTTGTGTTAATGTTATTTTTAATCAATTGGTTAGCTTTGTTTTCTAACTGCCATCACTGTCATTTAGAAGGAAAAGTAAAATGCAAGGTACGGGGAAATTGCTTATGCCTAATCTGTTGGAAACAGAAAGTGCTCGTGATTGGGTAAACAGCGCTATTGAGCGCCACTCAAAAGGTATTTATGGAAAACTTGTACCGGCGGTGCTTTGGACAGACGCTAGAGGTGATGATGGTGAACTCATAGTGCCAGCAGACCCTACTGAGCTTGTGGCAAAAATCAATAGAAATCCCTTCATCCTCTTGCATAACCATGATCCGGGGAGACCAAAAGGGCAGACGATTGAAAGTGCAAACTTCGTACATGAAAATGGCTCAAAATTCGTTGTTGCTATTTTAGGGTTCTATGCTGGTGGAGATGTTTTAGAATTCAATCAATTAGGTATCGATACTAATAAATTCGAGCGATCCCCTGAGGAACTTCCAGAGATACCAGATAACGCTTGGATTGAATTTGCAACTGATCCAAGAGAAGTTGATTCGAAGTGGTTAGAACAGGTTACCAACAGTGCCCCAATACAAATAAAATACGTAGAGCTTTCACATAACACAGCGGAAGTCACACAGGAACTGATCAGAATCGGCATTAGTTTTCTGGCGATAGTATGGAATCCATTCACAACATCAATTGCTTCTGAAGCTGGCAAACGTACCTATATAGCACTTCATGAATGGGTTCGTAAGTTACTCACAAAGTTAGCTGATAGAAAGAATCCATTGCTCGACATCAGCTCATATCAAGATGGCTGTCAGGTTTCTTTCCTGTTTAGGGGAAAAAATGTGAAGCTTCTCTATGCAGCTCATGACGCCCTCCCAGAAGCCGCTGCACAAGCAAAACAGCTAATTGGAACGTTGAGATCTAGAGGTAATCCACCACGACAGCTAACATATGAATGGGATCAAGAGTCTCTTCGATGGTATCCCACTTATACAGTTTTGGATGACAAAAGGATCATTGTAGACAGTGGGACATTGATTGCTCTCGAGAAACTTCCATCAGGATTAAGTCTTGGCATACGTAAAGGGAAAACAACAACGCCTGTATTAAAGTCTGCCCCTGAGGAGGAAGAAAAGTAACTACAGCTACTTCCTCGATGTTATGCGTAAAAAGCGGTGAAACTTTCATCTAATCATCATCCCGCACATTAGAAGCGTTGCTTAGCAGTCTTAACCCGCCCCCATGAACGATGCTAATATTTGGGAAATATCATAGGGGGTTATGCGGCTACTTTAAGCCGGTAGTATGTAGCCTTACTGATGTTCAACTCTGCCATGATCTGCTTAGGTGACAACCCCTGTGCTAGCAGTACCATAACTTGTTCGCTGGTGGCCTTGCTCGGTCTACCGCAGTGGACACCTTCACTCTGAGCACGCTTGATACCTGCTGTACGGCGTTCTGCTATTAGATCTTTCTCGAGCGATGCTAACCCAGCCATCATCGTTAGCATGGCCTTACCAACGGACGTAGACAGGTCGAACTCCTCCCTCAGGCTGATAACCTTCACGCCTTTCGCCTGTAGCATCTCAACGGTTGAGAGGACATCAATCGTGTTACGGCCTAAGCGGTCTATACCGATAACAATTAGCGTGTCACCTTCACGGACATAGTTCAGCAGGTCGCTGAAGCCTTTACGCTCTACCGCTTTTACAGAGCCGCTAACAGCTTCATCGCTGAACCACTTGCCAATCTGATAGCCAGCCTCTTTGATTTGTTTCTTCTGATTCTCAATAGTCTGCTCAGAAGTTGATACACGGACATAACCGATGACGGATGACATATAGGAAACTCATTGTCTTAAAAGTAAGTCTCATAATTATATTGTATCAAAATAGCCAAATCAACCTTTTGGGACATGGAAACACCCTGTTTCACATGCTCTTTTGTCAGTATCAAAAGGAGATGGTTTTGAGACTACACTGTCAACGCTTTCTTCATCCTGATTACTTGCCATTTGAGTTGAGAAAATCGGTATGAGCTCAACGCGGACAGACCAGACAGCACAGGCAATGGGGAGTAATCAATGAGAATTGCAGATTAATTTTAATCTGGCCTTAGCCATCCGGTAAAGCATGCCTTCTGCTTAACTTCCTTCACATTAGGTACTGTGGCACCAAATGCTTTCAGCTCGGCGAACTTTGCTGTGCCATAGCCATTGCCTACAGCATGTGACTTACCGACGTTCGTCACATGTATATGGTATATACCTAGGAAAAGCGTAAATCATGGTGGGGTTTGTCAGGTTAAATTAAAATTAACTTATAATTCAGCATGATGTGAAAAATTAACCGCAAGGTTGATGGTGGGGTTGGTGTGGGGTTGTTGAGCTCTAGGCTGGGGTTGAAGGGGGCCGAAGCCCCTACTCAGAATGGTGGTGACGATGAATCATAGACAGCAGGTGCATATTCTTGCGCAATGCAGTTACGAACATCACTAGTACTATAGCCCTTCGGTCTCCACCATACGGCTTTAGACCTCTCTCCTGTTATTGGATGAGAGACATTCTGGAATGGCTGACACTTTCCATATCCCCTTTCAGTGAGTGAATCAGCTACTGCCTGATGTGTACCTGGGAATGCTCGCCGTATTGCATCAAATTGGAAAACAGGCGTATGACTTAACCAAGAGTCTAATTCTATATCCAATACTGAAACCGAATTATTGACCATCTGTTTCAACGTAGATGATTGAGATATGTACTTATGATTGAAGTTCTGTAGATCCCGCCCCAAGAGCCACTCATGGATTACATTCAAGCCACCGCTATCAATCCAAGGTACAAGGACTTCTTGGATGAATGTTTGCGTTTCGGACAAATCGACTTTGTGAACCATAAAAGCAGGTGCATACCATCGCCTTTCGTTGCTCTCCAATTTTAGAGGGCAGATCTTATTACTGGAAAAAATAACTCTCGCATAAACTCTCTCTGTTCGTTCAGCCTCGTACAGAGGTCTGATCGTAACACTCTCTTCGGAGAGAATAGATTTGAGCTTATTCATCTGATTGCTGTTGGTTGTGTACATATCATCCATGTGTACAAGCATGTTCTTAGTAAACAGCTGGCTATGTTTCTCTGTCACTTGCGAAAAACTACTCACTGAAGCGGTCTGCTTACAAAGAAGCGGGGACAGGATTTTATCGAACAAGAATCCTTTCCCTGTGCCTGTATCTCCCGAAAATAGCAAGTGCCAAGAGGGACGCTGATCTGGACGCTGAAACATATGAGCAAGCCAATCGGACACAACCTCCCTGTCATCAATTGCCGGGAACAAACGTTCAAGATACTCAAGCCACGGTGCAGGATGGGGATCAAAGTTGTTCGCTGGTTCTTCCGCTCTATAGCACTTGTAGGTATTCACAGCCAACGTACCAGAAGCAAGAGGAACAAAAATTTCCGCCTCAAATGCCGGTCTAAATATATCACGAGTAACGAACGGTAATCGCCCATTCAGTTTATACCACCACGAAGGATCGTACTGTGTTCCTGAATCAATTGTGCGATTGTTCCTGTTTACCCATTGTCCAAAAAGACCTGAAATACTGTGGTAATTTAATACACTACCGTCAAGACAGTTAGACAGTTCCATCCCCATTTGAGTTGATTTAAGCATCCAACCAGCGCCTTTCAAATAATCAATAAACGCATTAAGTACACGATCTTCTGCATCTTCAGTTGCTACTTGTTTGCTTTGTTGCTTCGACATTCTTTCCCTCCACAGGAGACATAAAATTTAATAAGGCTGTTTGCAATTCAGGTGTTAAAGCAATCTGAGTCAGTACCTGCCGGATAAAGTTCGGCAAGGGAACATCGCCCCTTGCCTCTGTTATCCAATCGGCTACTTTTGCACTTACGGTAATATTATTCAACTTCATAGGATTACCCTTCATGCGGGGTTAGTTAGGAAAGCACGGATCCTCTCACGCATTGCATGCTGTTCAATGATTGCCTGTTCTTGAGCCTTCACTTCTGCGTCATTTGCCGCTTGCGCCGTTAAAGCGTCAATTTCATGCTCTAAAGCAACCGACAGTTCCGCCTGATACCGTTCCACCTCCTGTTGTCGAACTACACCTATTTCCTTTTCAATAAGTTCCGTTGGCTTACGTAGCGCAACGCTCATGAATGTAGGACTAGCTTGAACTGGATTTGGAATACTGATATCAAAGCGCCATCCACTCAAAATCAGTTCCTCCAGTTTCGTCATTAACATCGGTGGTCTTTCAGAAAACCGCTGTACTTTCTGAGTTGCATCGTATCGAGTTAAGGCTTCGTCAACCCGTCGTTGCAGCTCATTAGGGTCAGGCTGATATGCTTGCTTAATCTCCTCAAAGAATGTTTTCAGCTCTTCAGGAATAACTGCCTTATTTCTTGTACTCATGGATAATTCTCCTTCCATTAATTAACTTAACGAACAGCCAAACGCGCAAAACCCCACAGGGGAAAATACCCGTGTCAGGTACGGTATGGTGTTTCAAAAGGTTTAAGATTAACGGCTGTTTTAATAACCGGTGTGGTAGACCTGTCCACATGAGGAACAAGCATTATTGCTTCCATCATGGATAAGAAACCAACGTTGAATAGATGCCTTATCAACAATAAAGTCAGCCAAGCCACATTCTGCCAATATCTGCAAAACGCGATATGTGGTAGATAATGGAACATCTGTCTTCTTAGCAATCAAATCAACGCCTGTCGGAAACGGCAGGGATGCCAGATAGTGCAGTATGCTAATGCGTTGAACAGTCAGTATCTGCCCCACGTCATTTAAGATCCCGCTCAATTCTTTACGTTGTATATCGGTAGGTTTATAGAACTCAGGTGGGGTGTAGCTATGTGAACTCAAATAAGCAGCCTCCATTTGTAATTATGCCATGTATATATTTTACCATACAAATCAGCAAATGAGAATAGTTATCATTTAAAAAAATCAACAATAAACCAGCACCACGGCAACTATTAGCAGCCTTATAAGTTACCTTGGCAACGTGCTACACCTCAATCATTTTGATCGTTAAAAACGATCGAAATCAATTGATTGATAGTTACTACAGATCAATAATGTTTGGAATATTTTTTATCCTGTTCTTAACCATATGTAAAACATAACAAAATTAGGATTAACATGAAATCGAATCTCTTTCTGGGTAGCATCTTGCTTGCCGCAAGCTTTGGGGTGTCTGCAAATGATACGGGGAGCCAAGAGTTAAAAGACGAAGCACGTTCAGTCATAAGGTCAGCAGGTTATAAATGCAACGTAGTAAATGGTGCCTACGCCAAGTGGTCTGGCGGTGCTGTAGAGGTTTACTGTGATGATATCTATCACTACACAATCAAAGATCGCGGCGGTAGGTACATAGTGATCGTCAATGATTGAACAATGAAAAATAACAAAGCATTGATGCATTGAGAAGTAAACCTGCCAGTAGAGGACAACTGGCAGGGCTTTAACATCCTTAAAACTCTTGGCGAGACACCATTGATGCATTTACTGAAGATATTAGCACTATGTGGATTATTAATGCTGTCGAAAAGTTATGCTTCGGTCAACACTCTCACATTGATTGATTCCTATCCAACTCGAGGTGGGAAGGTTTGCGTCTACAGTGATGGTCACAGAACTGAGACAACAGTAAAGAAAGGAGCTGGCAGTTGCCCCAGCAAGAGGATATTTCATTGAACATAGGTTAAGCCCTCATAACAAATCGTGTTATTCATGCTGACAATCTACAACAGGGAGCAAATCAATGAGGGGAGGGGTGTGATTGTATGTGTCAGTTATTCCTAGATTTTTCTTATGACTGTGACCAACTGCAAATTTAACTAGCGTACTATTGCCTATGCTGCGTAGAGCTTTACTGATAAATGTATGTCGTAAGCTGTGAATGCGTCTTTTGAACCCAAACTCTGTGTAATCGGGCATGGATAGTTCCCTCATTATTTCTACCCATTTATTCGTGATAGTCGTGTAGTCCGGTAGATCGCCGAACACAAGGTCATCTACTGCCATTGGGGCAATACGTCCGAACAGTCCATCCTCTAAGTTTTTGTGGATTGGGATCTGGCGTTTAGCATGGTTTGTCTTACCACCCTCGATGAAAATGTACCAGCGACTCGTTTCATCATCTTGTCTGATGTGGTGTTTCCGAATATCGGCAATCTCGCCACGGCGAGCACCTGTATAGATAAGGGTCAGGAAATAGTATTTACGCCAGTCGTGGTCTGGTAAATTCTCAAGGTGGCGCTTAATACTATTCATTTCACTGGCGCTGTAGTTACCGCCCCTGTTAGGTTTGGTTTCGTAATTGATCCCTTTTGTGGGTGAGGTAGTGAGCAGGTCCTCACGCTCCACAAGGTAAGTTTTGAAGAATGAACGCCAAATTTTTAAATGTTTGTGTACGTGTTCACTTGAGATCAAATCCTCCTCAGGGACATCGTAGGCGATACATTCGGCAAGGCTCATGCTTGAGTAAGGTTTACGGGTTCTCGTTGGTAGATTTTCTGCTACCCTCAGGGCCTCTCTGATCTGCTGCCTACTGATGCCGTCTACTGAGATATCTCCCACTACATAGAGCAAAACCTCATAGAAGCGTTGATTCTCACTAGCGACTGACCGCCGCCATTTCTGCCCCTTGTCGGCAACATACATTTTCCAAGCCTCTGACAACCGTATAGCCGAAGCGGAGGGTTGCTGCTGTGGGGTGTGGTTCTGTATAGGCTTTTTATCTGAGAGGATCTTTACCTGTTCCTTAAGTGATCCCAAAATTTGGCGATACTTCAAGAAGTCGTCCGAATAGAACGCCTCATAGGCTTGGTACTTCATAGCTAGGGACATATCGATCTGGCTAACGACATCACTCATTTCCTCCGGTAGCCCCTCAGGATTAATCCCCCGGTAACGCAGGGAATGTTTGATAGCGGCCAAGCCAAAATCTGAGCCGGAATGAATGTTATCTATTGTTGCTCTCGCATAGCCAGAAGCGTCATTTTTCGTCGCTTCACGGTCAATACTCCCACCAAAGTATTCTTTCGTTAGTGCACCGAGTTTTGGCAGTCTTTCGACCTCTTCATAATCGCCTTCAAGGTGGCGAAACAGGAATGTATCTAAATCTTGTTTGGTGAGGTCTTTTAGACCGTTGAGTCTTGCCTTGAACTCATCTACAGACATTGCCCCAGATTGAACCAAAGGGATGTAAGGGGTCATTCTGGACATGGTAACTTGGGCCTGTTTCAAACTGTCAGTATTGAGTGATAAACGAACAAACTTTTTAGAATCATTCAGTCGGAAATTTGTGTAGAATGTCCGGCCACGCTGTATCGTGTGTGACAGTTTGTGTGACACCTTGTTTGACATGCTGTGTTCCAAAATGTTTGCAAGATTATAGGGTTATGGCGTTAGCGGCCGTAACTGATTGAAAGTATAGTATACGTTGACGTCTGTGAAGGCGACACTAGAGGTTGCTCAATGAGCGAAAAGTTACAGAAAGTTTTAGCGCGCGCCGGTCATGGCTCGCGTCGTGAAATCGAAACCATTATTGAAGCCGGGCGCGTCAGCGTCGACGGTAAAATTGCCAAACTGGGTGATCGCGTTGAAGTAACCCCTTCAATGAAAATCCGTCTGGATGGTCACGTCGTTTCGGTTAAAGAATCTGAAGAAGCGGTTTGCCGCGTGCTGGCTTATTACAAGCCGGAAGGCGAATTGTGTACTCGCAGCGACCCAGAAGGTCGCCCGACGGTCTTCGATCGCTTGCCCAAGCTGCGTGGTTCGCGCTGGGTAGCGGTAGGGCGCCTGGACGTCAATACCTCAGGCCTGTTGTTGTTCACCACCGACGGTGAACTGGCTAACCGCCTGATGCACCCAAGTCGTGAAGTTGAGCGTGAATATGCCGTGCGCGTATTTGGCCAGATTGACGACGAAAAAGTGAAGCAACTGAGCAAAGGCGTTCAACTGGAAGATGGCCCGGCGGCTTTCCGCACCATCACTTTCCAGGGTGGCGAAGGCATAAACCAGTGGTACAACGTAACCCTGACCGAAGGGCGTAACCGCGAGGTTCGTCGTCTGTGGGAAGCCGTTGGCGTTCAGGTTAGCCGCCTGATCCGCGTGCGTTACGGCGATATCGACCTGCCAAAAGGCATTCCTCGTGGCGGTTGGACCGAACTGGAATTGCCGGCGATCAACTACCTGCGCGAACTGGTTGACCTCAAGCCTGAAACCGTCAGCAAGATGCCTGTTGAGCGCGAGCGTCGCCGTGTGAAGGCTAACCAGATCCGTCGTGCCGTTAAGCGTCACACCCAGGTGGCTGGAAGCGGTCGCCGCAGTGCTGCGGGCAGCAAGCCGGGTAAACCGAGCAAACGCAGCTGATTATCACGCCGTAGCCCATTCAGGCTGCGGCGTTTTTCTTTTCGTTACCAGTCAATTCCCTGTTGTGCCTTGATACCCGCGTCAAACGCGTGCTTCACCGGCCGCATCTCGGTCACCGTATCCGCCAGCTCCAACAAATCACGATGGCAGCCACGCCCGGTGATGATCACCGTCTGGCGCGCAGGACGTTGTCGTAGCGCTTCCAGTAGCTCATCCAGTTCAAGGTAGCCGTAGCTGACCATATAGGTCAGTTCGTCCAGCAGCACCAGATCCAGGCTGCTGTCTGCCAGCATACGTTTGCCGTGTTGCCATACGGCCTGACAGGCGGCGGTATCGCTGGCCTTATCCTGTGTTTCCCAGGTAAAGCCGGTCGCCATCACCTGAAACTCGACGCCGTGCTGGTGCAGCAGATTTTTCTCACCGTTCGGCCATTCACCCTTGATGAACTGAATGACGCCAGCTTTCATCCCGTGGCCAACGGCCCGGGTCACGGTGCCAAACGCCGCAGTGGTTTTACCTTTACCGTTGCCGGTGAATACCAGCAGCAGCCCCCGCGCTTCCTGAGCAGCAGCAATGCGCGCATCCACCTGCTCTTTAAGGCGCTGTTGTCGTTGTTGGTGGCGATCTTCAGCCATGATAAAGCCCCTTTTATTCGGCCGCGCCGGGTTTACGGTTAGGTTGAGCGTCGAAACTCATACCGGTTTTACGGCGGCTGTCATCCCCCATCAAATAGAGGTAAAGCGGCATGATGTCAGCCGGGGTTTTTAGCTTGCTTTTGTCTTCGTCAGGAAACGCAGATGCGCGCATTTGGGTGCGAGTTCCGCCCGGATTGATACAATTTACCCGCAGATTGCGATTTTTGTATTCATCGGCCAGCACCTGCATCATGCCTTCGGTGGCGAATTTTGACACGGCGTAGGCGCCCCAGTTGGCACGCCCGGTGCGGCCAACGCTGGAACTGGTAAACACCAGCGATCCGGCGGGGGATTTCAACAGCAAAGGCAGTAGCGCCTGGGTGAGCATAAAGGTCGCATTGACGTTCACTTGCATCACCTCGTTCCACATCGTCATTGACAGCTCGGCCATCGGGGCGATGTCACCCAGCAGGCCGGCATTGTGCAACACGCCGTCGAGACGCGGGACGCGGGTTGCCAGCTCATTCGCCACCTGTTGGCACTGCTCTTGCGTAGTATGCAGCAGGTCCAGCGTGATGGTGTAAGTGGGGGCGTCGCTGAGTTTGGCGATTTCGGCCTGTACCGCCTTTAGTTTGCTTTCGGTACGGCCCAGCAACACCAATTGCGCGCCAAATTTGGCATAAGTGAGGGCGGCTTCGCGGCCGATGCCGTCACCGGCGCCGGTGACCAGAATAATACGTTGTTGCAACAGATCCTGCTTGGGTTGGTAATGCACAATAATTCCTCGCGCCTTGGTGGCTGGTCTCCCGCTTGCATCGGGGAGGGGGTGGATTGAGGGGCCATGACAGGAGCAAAGGCTCGACCGCATGCAGGCCCCGCAGCGAATTTGGATCATCATCTTGATGAATAATCCGTGTTATATGCCTTAAATGGATCGTATTTTCAATGATTAGGCGGCAGAAACGGCATTCTTTTGTAACAAAAATGGCAGGGGGCCAGCTTGGTTAAGCCAAAACCCGCCCACATAGTAAAGAGGCCGCACAAGGAATTTTTATTTAGTCGCGACAGCCACCGCTTCGGTTGGCTAGAATGAATGAGATAGTACTAACAACCTGTTAATAAAGGCGGAATCTGTGGAGTTTATATCTGTTTACGGCCTGTTTCTGGCCAAAGTCGCGACGGTTGTGATTGCCATCGCCGCGCTGGCGTTGCTGGCGGTCAGCCTTGGGCAACGCAAAGCCCGACACAAAGGGGAACTGCAGCTTACCGACCTCGGAGAACAATACCGGGACATGCAGCGCGATATGCGTTTGGCGCGGATGGGCGAAGCGGAACAAAAGGCCTGGAGCAAGCAGTTTAAAAAGCAGACCAAAGCCGACGATAAACTGAAGAAGCAACGTGCCAAAGCCGGGGCGGTGGAAGCTACCAAACCTTGTCTTTACGTGCTGGATTTCAAAGGCAGCATGGATGCCCATGAAGTGACTTCACTGCGCGAGGAAGTCTCCGCGGTGCTGGCCGTGGCGACGCCGCAAGATGAAGTTCTGCTGCGGTTGGAAAGCCCGGGCGGGGTGGTTCATGGCTACGGGTTGGCCTCATCGCAGTTGGCCCGTTTGCGTGCCGGCGGCATTCGCCTGACGGTCGCGGTAGACAAAGTCGCCGCCAGCGGCGGTTACATGATGGCCTGCGTGGCGGATCGCATTGTGGCCGCGCCCTTTGCCATCATTGGTTCGATCGGCGTCGTGGCGCAAATCCCGAACTTCCACCGCTTGCTGAAAAAGAATGATATTGATGTGGAGTTGCACACCGCCGGCGAGTTCAAACGCACATTGACGCTGTTTGGCGAAAACACCGAGCAGGGGCGTGAGAAGTTCCGTGAAGATCTGAACGAAACCCACGAACTGTTTAAAGAGTTTGTGCATCAGCAGCGCCCATCGCTGGATATCGACAGCGTGGCGACCGGTGAACACTGGTTCGGGACCCAGGCGAAAGAAAAAGGGTTGGTTGATGCAATTGGCACCAGTGACGATCTGCTGATTGCTGAAATGGAAAATCACGAGGTGGTGGGGGTGCGCTATGCACGTCGTAAACGCCTGATGGACCGTTTTACCGGCAGCGCGGCCGAAAGTGTCGATCGTCTGCTGTTACGTTGGTGGCAGCGCGGGGAAAAACCGCTGCTTTAAGCGTAGCGATTAAATAGCAGGGGGGCTTGGCCCCCCTTTTTTTATGCTTAATCGACCAAATGATATTTCTCAGAAAACACGTGAGCCAAGTGTTTAAACATATTAAATACTGCGGTAGTTTTTGCCGTTGGCAATCCATCCGGATCTAAAAAGAATTCTCCGCGAAAAACTAAAACGCTGCCTTTTTGTTCAACATCGGTAGCAATCATGCCATGCAGATAATCATCGTGCTGGCGAATCAGGTTATTTGCTTCTTGCAGTAAGGTTTCACGATCAATGGGTAAGGTATTAGCGCGCATTTATTACACTCCAGACATAAATTCTGCTCATATTCTAACGTCAGTTCGCATTTATCCGCAAACAGACTAAGGTTTATTTGCCGTCTGGATGGCTAGCGGTATCTGCCGATTGGCGAAATCTGCCTTTCCGTGCTAATTAGGTTGCGTGACGCTTTTTATCAGGTACAGTGTGGGATTTTGCGGCGTCGGGTGGAAGGTTTTGTTTACGCCATAAATGAGTCTCACACAGCCATACTTCTGGGGCATGGGTGAATAGCAGGCAGGATCAACAACTTGCGTTCAGGTTGAGCAGTTAAGCAGCCAACAGAAAAAAACATGTTGATCTCTTGCCAGACTGCCGCAATATAAAAAAGAGATATGAATCGCTGCGGCACGGCGAGATAAAAGACTTCTTTTTAGAAGAAATAAAATTAGGTAAAGGTAAATATGGGTAAAGCTCTCGTAATAGTTGAGTCCCCGGCAAAAGCCAAAACTATTAATAAATACTTAGGTAATGACTACGTGGTGAAGTCCAGCGTCGGTCATATCCGTGATTTGCCGACCAGTGGCTCAGCCAGCAAAAAGAGCGCTGACTCAACCGAAAACAAAGCCAAGAAGAAAGTTAAAAAAGATGAGAAGACGGCGCTGGTAAATCGGATGGGCGTCGATCCTTACCATGGCTGGGAAGCGCAATATGAAATTCTGCCGGGTAAAGAAAAAGTTGTCGCCGAGTTAAAGTCGTTAGCGGAAAACGCTGACCACATTTATCTCGCAACCGACCTTGACCGCGAAGGGGAAGCCATTGCCTGGCACCTGCGGGAAGTGATCGGGGGGGACGACAAACGCTTTAGCCGCGTGGTGTTTAACGAAATTACCAAGAACGCGATCCAAAATGCGTTCAAACAGCCGGGTGAGCTGAATATTGATCGTGTTAACGCACAGCAGGCGCGTCGTTTTATGGACCGCGTTGTGGGTTACATGGTTTCGCCACTGCTGTGGAAGAAAATTGCCCGTGGCCTGTCGGCTGGGCGTGTGCAATCCGTTGCGGTACGGCTGGTGGTAGAGCGTGAACGCGATATCAAAGCCTTCGTGCCGGAAGAATATTGGGAATTGCACGCCGATTTGTTAGCGAAGGGCGATACCGCGCTGCAAATGGAAGTTACGCATGCCCACGACAAACCTTTCAAGCCGGTTAACCGCGAGCAGACTCACGCCGCGCTTAAACTGCTGGAAAAAGCCCGCTATACGGTACTGGATCGCGAAGACAAACCGACCAGCAGCAAACCGGGTGCGCCTTACATTACTTCCACGTTGCAGCAGGCAGCCAGTACCCGTCTGAGCTTTGGCGTGAAGAAAACTATGATGATGGCCCAGCGTCTGTATGAAGCCGGTCACATTACCTATATGCGTACCGACTCCACCAACCTGAGCCAGGATGCGCTCAACATGGTGCGTGGTTACATCGGCGAAAACTTCGGTGATAAGTACCTGCCGAAAGCGCCGAATCAGTACAGCAGCAAAGAAAACTCGCAGGAAGCGCATGAAGCTATCCGACCTTCGGATGTGAACGTGCTGGCCGAACAGTTGAAAGACATGGAAGCGGATGCGCAGAAACTGTATCAGCTGATTTGGCGCCAGTTCGTCGCCTGCCAGATGACGCCGGCGCAGTACGACTCCACCACGCTGTCGGTTAAAGCCGCTGATTACCTGTTGCGCGCCAAAGGCCGTACGCTGCGTTTCGATGGCTGGACCAAAGTGATGCCTGCGCTGCGCAAGGGCGATGAAGACCGCACCTTGCCGTATGTAGAAGTGGGCAGCGAGCTGGAACTGCAAAAGCTGATCCCAAGCCAGCACTTTACCAAACCGCCAGCACGTTACAGTGAAGCCTCGTTGGTCAAAGAGCTGGAAAAACGCGGTATCGGCCGTCCATCTACCTACGCTTCGATTATCTCAACCATTCAGGATCGTGGCTATGTGCGGGTTGAAAGCCGCCGTTTCTACGCCGAAAAAATGGGCGAGATCGTTACTGACCGTCTGGAAGAAAACTTCCGCGAGCTGATGAACTATGACTTCACCGCCCGCATGGAAGATGGCCTGGACCAGGTAGCGAACAACCATGCCGAGTGGAAAGCGGTGCTGGATGAATTCTTTGCCGAATTCAGCGAACAGCTGGAAACGGCGGAAAAAGATCCTGAAGAAGGCGGTATGCGCCCGAATCAGATGGTGATGACCAGCATCGACTGCCCGACCTGCGGTCGCAAGATGGGCATTCGTACCGCCAGCACCGGTGTCTTCCTTGGCTGTTCCGGCTATGCGCTGACGCCGAAAGAACGCTGCAAAACCACCATTAACCTGGTGCCGGAAACGGAAGTGCTGAACGTTCTCGAAGGGGATGATGCGGAAACCAACGCATTGCGTGCCCGCCGTCGTTGCCAGAAATGCGGCACGGCGATGGACAGCTACCTGATCGATAACCAGCGCAAGCTGCACGTATGCGGTAATAACCCAGCGTGTGACGGCTACGAGATCGAAGAGGGCGAATTCCGCCTGAAAGGCTATGACGGCCCGGTGGTTGAGTGCGATAAATGTGGTTCCGAAATGCACCTGAAAATGGGGCGCTTCGGCAAGTACATGGGATGCACCAACGAGAACTGTAAAAACACCCGCAAGATCCTGCGTAACGGTGATGTTGCACCGCCGAAGGAAGATCCGGTTCCATTGCCGGAACTGCCGTGCGAAAAGTCGGATGCTTACTTTGTTCTGCGTGACGGCGCAGCCGGGGTGTTCCTGGCGGCCAATACCTTCCCTAAATCGCGCGAAACCCGTGCGCCATTGGTGGAAGAACTGGCTCGCTTCAAGGATCGCCTGCCTGAAAAGCTGCGTTATCTGGCAGATGCGCCGGTAACGGATGCGGAAGGCAACAAAACCATGGTGCGTTTCAGCCGTAAAACCAAACAGCAGTATGTCTCTTCGGAGAAAGACGGCAAAGCCACCGGCTGGTCCGCTTTCTACATCGATGGCAAATGGGTTGAAGGCAAAAAGTAAATTTGCAGCCTGAATGCAACATAAAAAAACCAGCCCCCGTGGCTGGTTTTTTATTGGCTAAAGCCGGCGAACAGATCTATTCTTTGCTCCTTTTTCCATCCTGGCCCCCGGGTTTCACGTTGATCGCAATGCAAAATAATCGTTACCATAGTGTGACGCGGATCTATACTTGAAGCTGTAGCGTGATATAGTGGTTATATAAAAAGTTTTTTTATGATTAAAGCTTATTAGCAACGGCGGTTTCTTCAGCCTCTGAGTGAAACACTGTGTTCATGGCTTATTCGTTTTCAGCATACCGGGGCGACACCGATATACCTGGCTGCGGCTCAACGCAGTGTTTAACCTAGGATGGTATAAGATATGAAATTGCAGCAGCTTCGTTACATCGTGGAAGTGGTTAACCACAACCTGAATGTCTCCTCGACGGCAGAAGGGCTTTACACCTCGCAGCCCGGCATCAGTAAGCAGGTACGGATGCTGGAAGATGAGCTGGGTATCCAGATTTTCGCCCGCAGTGGCAAGCACCTGACTCAGGTCACGCCGGCAGGATTGGAAATCATCCGTATTGCGCGTGAAGTTTTGTCCAAAGTGGATGCTATCAAAGCCGTCGCCGGCGAGCATACCTACCCGGACAAAGGCTCGTTGTACGTAGCGACCACCCACACCCAGGCGCGCTACGCGCTGCCTAACGTCATTAAAGGCTTTATTGAGCGCTATCCGCGAGTCTCTCTGCACATGCATCAGGGATCGCCGACGCAAATTGCGGAAGCCGTCTCTAAAGGCACGGCAGATTTCGCCATTGCCACTGAAGCGCTGCACCTCTACGACGATTTAATCATGCTGCCGTGCTATCACTGGAACCGCGCGGTAGTGGTGAAGCCCGATCATCCTTTAGCCGGTAAAAGCCACATTACCATCGAAGAACTGGCGGCTTATCCTATCGTGACCTATACCTTCGGCTTCACCGGCCGCTCTGAGTTGGATACGGCATTCAACCGTGCCGGACTGACACCGCGCATCGTATTTACGGCTACCGATGCCGACGTGATTAAAACATACGTGCGTCTGGGCCTTGGGGTGGGAGTGATCGCCAGCATGGCGGTGGACCCGATACAAGATCCGGATCTGGTGACGGTGGATGCTCGTGATATCTTCACCTACAGCACCACCAAAATCGGCTTCCGTCGCAGCACCTTCCTACGCAGCTATATGTACGATTTTATCCAGCGTTTTGCGCCACACCTGACGCGTGACGTGGTCGACAACGCGGTTGCATTGCGTTCCAACGAAGAGATCGAAGCGATGTTCAAGGACATCAAGCTGCCGGAAAAATAAGCCGGTAATCTAACGACTAACAAAAAGATTTATGCAGCAGGAGAGGCGTTTCCTCTCCTGCTTTCCCTTCTTACTGACTTCCTTCATTCAGGCTTTAGTTCCTCTGTTAACCGCCTTTTGCCAGTTTACGCTGTACTGAAAGCAGGGTGCGCCGTCGGATCCACCCGCTGGCAGGACGGATCATCGCCCAATAGCCGGCAAGCCGCGCTTTAACCTGCGATGTCGGGCACCAGATAAAGGTTTCGGTACGCAGCATAGCGAGCCCGGAAGCCTCCGGGATAACCTTAAAACGCAGCACCAGTTTTGCGGCTTTCTGGTCGTTAAATTGGTGAAAATCCTCTGCAGTTGCCAGTTTATTGACGCCCAACATAGGCCGCCAAAAACGCCCGGCCAGCCCCAGCGAGACTTCATGGCTGTCCTGATGGAGCAGGGTAAAGGTGTCGAAGCCAAAGGCCGCTGGCGGCGTAGTAAGCTCGGTTTTGAAGAGCCTTTGGCGCACCGTGCCCGGCAGTTGGCGTAGCATCAGCAGCCTGCGGATGATCGGATCTTCCGCCATATCCAGTGATAACACCGCTTGAATAATGGCTTCGGGGGCAGCGTCGATAGGTTCTGACTGGTGTTTTTCATAAAAACTGAACGCGGGAAGGTAAACTGATGCATCTTGCCAGCCACGACACTGCCGTTCACTGACGAACCCCAAAAATGCCACTGCGCGCTCCTTAAGCTCAAGTTGTTAGCCATCCGTCGCCGCGCCAACGGAGGTCGGGACGCGGGGGCATTGTCGAACGATACTATACTGGCATTGCGCGCTATGTTCCCACTAGTGTGATGATGAAACCTTTGCTTTTGCACTGCCATAGACGCATGTCCGACCAGTTAGCTGCCATTCTTAGACTAATCCGCAGACCTAACAAGCACTTACCTTCATTGATTGTTATTGCCTATCGTTATGATCAAAACGTGTTGTTATCAAAACGTTACGTCGTCTTTGTGTTATCTTTAAATAAGACCTCAGTGATTACCCTGTTTTAGACATAATAAGAAATGGAGGAGCTATGTCGTCCGATCTTCGTGAAACGAGTATGGATAAGCTGGTGGCGCTCAATACTGAGTATGGCTATTACAGCCTGCCATTGGCGGCAAAACAGTTGGGCAACATCGACCGACTGCCAAAATCAATGAAAGTACTGTTGGAAAACTTGCTGCGCCATGTGGATGGCGACACCGTGCAGGTTGACGATCTGAAAGCTATTGTTGGCTGGTTGCAAACGGGCCATGCCGATCGTGAGATTGCCTACCGTCCGGCCCGCGTGCTGATGCAGGATTTTACCGGTGTGCCAGCGGTCGTGGATTTGGCTGCGATGCGTGAAGCGGTGCAGCGTTTAGGCGGGAACGTTGACCAGGTCAACCCGCTGTCACCGGTCGATTTGGTGATTGACCACTCGGTCACCGTTGATGAGTTCGGCGATGACGATGCTTTTGAAGAAAATGTGCGCATTGAAATGGAGCGCAACCACGAGCGTTACACCTTTCTGCGTTGGGGGCAAAAAGCCTTTAACCGCTTCCGCGTTGTGCCGCCGGGCACCGGTATCTGCCACCAGGTCAACCTGGAGTATCTCGGCCAAACCGTATGGCACACGGACGAGAGCGGGCAGCGTATCGCTTACCCTGATACCCTGGTCGGTACCGATTCTCACACCACCATGATCAACGGTCTGGGCATTCTGGGCTGGGGTGTGGGCGGTATTGAAGCCGAAGCGGCGATGTTGGGTCAACCGGTGTCTATGCTGATCCCTGACGTGGTAGGCTTTAAACTGACCGGTAAGCTGAGCGAAGGCATTACCGCCACCGATCTGGTGTTGACCGTGACCCAAATGCTGCGCAAACACGGCGTGGTGGGGAAATTTGTCGAGTTTTACGGTGACGGCCTGGCAGACCTGCCGTTGGCCGACCGGGCAACCATTGCCAACATGTCGCCAGAGTTTGGCGCAACCTGCGGCTTCTTCCCTGTGGACGAAGTGACGCTGGGTTACATGAAACTCAGTGGCCGTAGCGACGAGCAAATCGCACTGGTAGAAGCCTATGCCAAAGCGCAAGGCATGTGGCGTAACCCGGGCGATGAACCGGTCTTTACCAGCACGCTGGCGTTGGATATGTCGACGGTGGTCGCCAGCCTGGCAGGGCCGAAGCGCCCTCAGGATCGCGTGGCGCTGCCGGACGTGCCTAAGGCGTTCAACGCCGCGACCGAACTCGAGATCGGCAATCAGCATCGCAAGTCCGAATTCAAAACCTTCACTTTGAACCAACAGCAGCATGAGCTGCATAACGGCGCGGTGGTTATCGCGGCCATTACTTCTTGCACCAATACCTCGAACCCCAGCGTAATGATGGCAGCCGGCCTATTGGCGAAGAACGCGGTTAACAAAGGTTTGCGAACCAAGCCTTGGGTGAAAACCTCGTTGGCACCGGGGTCCAAAGTGGTGACTGACTATTTTGACAGCGCCAAACTGACCGCCTACCTGGAGGAACTCGGTTTTAATCTGGTCGGTTACGGCTGTACCACCTGTATCGGTAACTCCGGGCCATTGCCTGATCCGATTGAGCAGGCGATTAAAGAGGGTGATTTGACCGTAGGGGCGGTGCTATCCGGCAACCGTAACTTTGAAGGTCGTATCCATCCGCTGGTTAAAACCAACTGGTTGGCTTCGCCGCCGCTGGTGGTCGCTTATGCGCTGGCCGGCAGCATGAAGATTGATCTGACCAAAGAGCCACTGGGCGAAGGTCACGACGGGCAGCCGGTCTATCTGAAGGATATCTGGCCGAGCAGCAAAGATATCGCCCAGGCGGTGGAAGAAGTTCGCACTGAGATGTTCCATAAGGAATACGGCGCGGTATTTGACGGTGACGCCAACTGGCAGTCGATTCAGGTTACCGGCTCGGCCACTTATCAATGGCAGGCGGATTCCACCTATATCCGTCATCCGCCATTCTTCAGCACCATGAAGGTGAAGCCGGACCCGGTACGGGACATCAAAGATGCGCGTATTCTGGCGATCCTGGCCGACTCGGTGACCACCGACCATATCTCTCCAGCGGGGAATATCAAGCGTGACAGCCCAGCGGGACGTTATCTGAGCGATCATGGCGTTGCGGCGCAGGACTTTAACTCCTACGGCTCTCGCCGTGGTAACCACGAAGTGATGATGCGTGGCACCTTTGCCAATATCCGTATCCGTAACGAAATGGTGCCGGGTGTTGAGGGGGGCTACACGCGCCATATTCCGTCGCAGAATCAGCTGTCGATCTATGACGCCGCCATGCAATATCAACAAGAAGGCGTGCCGTTGGCGGTGATTGCCGGTAAAGAATACGGTTCAGGCTCCAGCCGTGACTGGGCGGCGAAGGGGCCGCGGTTGCTGGGTGTTCGGGTGGTGATTGCCGAGTCCTTTGAGCGTATTCACCGTTCTAACCTGATTGGGATGGGCATTCTGCCGCTGGAATTCCCGGCAGGCGTGACGCGCAAAACGCTGGGGTTGAGCGGTGACGAGCAGATCAGCGTCAGTGGGCTGCAAACGCTGCAGCCGGGGCAGACGGTGCCGGTACATATCACCTATGCCGACGGGCGCAAGGACGTGGTGAATACCCGTTGTCGTATCGATACTGGCAACGAGCTCACTTACTATGAAAACGACGGTATCCTGCACTATGTAATCAGGAAAATGCTGTAATAAAAAAGGGCGCCTTATTCGGCGCCCTGATTTTTTCCCGCAGGAAAATTATTTCTGGTCCAGCAAATGGCCCATTTTAGCTGCCTTGGTGGCCAGGTAACGTTCGTTCTTCGGATTGCGGCCAACGATCAGCGGCACGCGCTCGGTGATATTGATGCCGGCTTCCGTCAGGATCTCAACCTTTTTCGGGTTGTTGGTCAGCAAGCGTACCGCATCGACGCCCAATAGCTTGAACATGTCGGCGCACAGGGTGAAGTCGCGCTCATCGGCGGCAAAACCCAACTGATGATTGGCCTCTACCGTATCCGCGCCTTTGTCCTGCAGGGCATACGCACGGATTTTATTCAGCAAACCGATATTGCGACCTTCCTGACGATGGTAGAGCAGGATACCGCGACCTTCTTCTGCGATATGCTCCAGCGCCGCTTCCAATTGAAAACCGCAGTCGCAGCGCAGGCTGAATAATGCATCACCGGTCAGACACTCAGAATGTACGCGTGAGAGTACCGGCGTCGCGCCAGAAATATCACCGAACACCAGCGCCAAATGGTCGTGTCCGGTAGCCAGTTCTTCGAATCCTACCATCAGGAAATCGCCCCAAGGTGTTGGCAATTTGGCCTCTGCCACCCGTTTAAGCTGCATGTTGCTCTCCACAAATACATCCGATTCAATCATGGTTGCGCATCCTACTTCCGGTACGGTGAACTGACCAGTATTAAAATGCGCAACGACGATCGGCATTTCGTTAATTATCGGCTATTTTGCCATAACTTCTTGCCCTGCGGTGCTCAGCAAACCAGCATCCGGCGTTTTCAGCCAACTATTATTGCGATAGGTTTTTTATCTGTTTAATTTTTAGAGTGTTATCGATATTACAAGATTGTTACACTGCAAATTGGCTTAAGCAAAGGACGATAGGAATGTTTGAGATAGCAAAACGCACGGCGGCAGGTGCCATAGTTCTGTTGCTGATGCCTTTGGCGGTGTGGCTTTCCGGCTGGCAATGGCAACCGGGGGGCGACGGACGCCTTCTGAAAGGCCTGTATTGGTTGACCGAAACGGTCACTTCGCCATGGGGCATTATCACCAACATCATTCTCTGCGCCTGGTTCCTGTGGTGCCTGCGCTTTCGCATCAAGCCGGCCATTGGCCTGCTGGTGCTGCTCAGCGCGTCGATAATGATTGGCCAGGGCGTGAAGTCCTTTATCAAGGACCGGGTACAAGAGCCACGGCCTTTCGTGCTGTGGCTGGAATCAGCCCATCAGATTGATGAAAAGTACTTCTACTCACTCAAGCGCAAAGAGCGGGGGGCGTTGGTCAAAGAGCAACTGCAGGACCAGCCGCTGGTGCCCGTATGGTTGCGCGAACATTGGCAGTTTGAGACCGGTTTTGCGTTTCCTTCGGGCCATACCATGTTTGCCGCCAGTTGGGCGCTGCTGGGCGTGGGGTTGCTGTGGCCGCGTAGGCACTACAAGACCGTGGCGATACTGATGGTTTGGGCAGTAGGGGTGATGGGGAGCCGTTTGTTGCTGGGGATGCATTGGCCACGTGATCTGGCGGTGGCGACCTTGATTAGCTGGTTGCTGGTCACCTTGGCCTGTTGGCTGGTGCAACGCTGGTTCGGGCCGTTGACGCCACCACCGCAAGAGCAACAGGAAATCGCAGAAAGAACTCTGTCTGACAAAAACTAGGTGACTGTGTCACTTTTACGGCGTCAGCATGGCGCCGTATTAACCACTTACATAGCACTTCATTGCAATTCGCATTAACGCCCCCATATCTTTATTAATCCATTATTTTGAGAAGCTTTCTCATTAATTTGTTCGGGAGTGCCGTTTACTGTCGAATATGCCAGCATATATGGTTTTATCGTGCCGCAGGGTTTCCCTGCTACGACGGGAAATGCTAACTTATTAGTTAGGGACGCCACGTATTGGCATAGTTCATCCGATTAACTCGGCATCGCGGGAAAGAATGTGAAATATTTGCTGATTTTTTTGTTGGTTCTGGTGATCTTCGTGATTTCTGTCACGTTGGGCGCGCATAACGATCAGGTGGTGAGTTTTAACTATCTGGTTGCGCAGGGCGACTATCGCGTATCGACCCTGTTGGCGGCGTTGTTTGGCGCCGGTTTTGTTCTCGGTTGGGTCATTTGCGGCCTGTTTTATCTGCGTACCCGCATTGCGCTGGGGCGTGCCGAACGCAAAATCAAAAGGCTGGAACTGCAGCTTGAACAACCTGCTGAGCCGGCAGCTCAGTCCGTTGTCAGCAAGGAATAATCTTCTATGTTAGAGCTGCTGTTTCTGTTGCTGCCCGTGGCTGCCGCGTACGGATGGTACATGGGGCGCAGAAGTGCTCAACAGGATAAACAACAGGAAGCCAACCGTCTGTCGCGCGAGTACGTGGCCGGGGTTAACTTCCTGCTCTCCAACCAGCAGGATAAAGCGGTCGATCTGTTCCTTGATATGTTGAAAGAGGACAGCAACACCGTTGAAGCCCACCTGACGCTGGGTAACCTGTTCCGTTCGCGTGGTGAAGTCGACCGCGCTATCCGCATCCACCAGGCGCTGATGGAAAGCGCTTCCCTGACCTTCGAACAACGTTTGCTGGCCGTGCAACAGCTGGGCCGCGACTACATGGCCGCTGGCATGTACGATCGTGCCGAAGACATGTTTGGCCAACTGGTTGGCGAAGAGGATTTCCGTCTTTCTGCGCTACAGCAGCTGTTGGCTATCCATCAGGCCACCAGCGACTGGTTGAAAGCCATCGACGTGGCGGAAAAACTGGTCAAATTAGGCAAAGACAAACAGCGCGTCGAGATCGCACATTTCTATTGCGAACTGGCCTTGCAGGCGATGGGCAGCGACGATCTCGATAAAGCGATGGGATTGTTGAAACGCGCGGCTTCCGCCGACAATCAGTGTGCGCGTGTATCTATCATGGTGGGACGTATTTATATGGCCCAGGGTGAGTACGCCAAGGCGGTTGAGTCGCTACAGCGCGTGCTGAATCAGGATAAAGAACTGGTGAGCGAAACCTTGCCGATGCTGCAAGAGTGTTACCAGCATCTGGAACAGCAGCAGGGTTGGGCGGACTTTCTCAAGCGCTGCGTGGAAGAGAATACCGGCGCTACTGCAGAACTGATGCTGGCGGAAATAATTGAGCAGCATGAAGGGCGTGACGTGGTGCAGGTGTATATCAACCGGCAGCTACAGCGCCACCCGACCATGCGAGTATTTTACCGCCTGATGGATTATCACCTGGCGGATGCGGAAGATGGTCGTGCCAAAGAGAGTCTGTTACTGCTGCGCGATATGGTCGGTGAGCAAATTCGTACCAAACCGCGCTACCGCTGTCATAAATGCGGTTTTACCGCTCACTCGCTGTATTGGCATTGCCCGTCATGTCGGGCCTGGTCATCGGTTAAGCCGATCCGCGGGTTGGACGGACAATAACGACAATAATAAAAAACGGGGCCTAATCAGGCCCCGTTTTCTTATGATCACTAAACCGACTTATTTTTTCTTGCCGGTCTTCGCGCTACCTTTCAACAGCTGACGCAGCTTCTTCAACTCTTTCTGATTCAGCGGTTGCTCAACTTCTTCCTCAATCCCCTGATTATCGATTTCGCCATGATGCAACTCGGCTGCTTTTTTAGCGGTTTTTTCCGCTTTGGTCGGAAGATCGAAGCTGCTTTCTAGACGCTGGCAAACCTCGGCACTCAGAGAGAGTTGATTATCGGCAGCAATGGCACGAATTTTTTCTTTGAGTTCCAGAGGAATTTTAATGGTTAATGTAGATATCTCGCTCATTTTGAAGCCTTTCTGCGGGAGGATTGCCTTCAAGCTAAGCCACTATGGGGAGAGAGTCTAGTGTGTAATAAAAATTTAATATTTTTGTAACATTGCAGTGCGGGAATAGCGAACGATCTGGCGGGGGAAATAAAGTAAAGCCCGGCGTGCCGGGCCCTATACCTAATAGCTTATTTGTAGATAACTGCGGTACCACTCAGCATGTTGTTACCACCGGCAGAAATGATGCGGTAGCTGCTGGCGCCTTGGGCGTCGGCTTTAGCGGCCAGTTTGGCTTCCAGGCCACTCAGGGTAGTGGCATGACCGGCGGAAACGACGCCTGAAGCGGTCAGGCTGCTGGCCTGTTGCTGATCCACCGGCTCAGCGGCGAAGGTAGCGAAAGAGGTCATGGCGATAACGGCTGTTGCTGCAAAATATTTGATGCTTTTCATGAGAGACTCCAGTCTGTTTGTTTAGGTTGGAAGGCGTATGCTTCCGATGTGTTGAATAATAAAGCATCCGCAGGGATTTAAAATCTGATAATGCTGAGCATGTTGTTCAAATTATTTGATTCATAATTTACGCATCTTTACGGCGGTTTACGCAGGCTGGGTTAAGGGCGGTCAGGGGTTATTGACGCTTGATGACGTACGAGGGGATAACATTACTTAAGCGCAGAGCGCGCTGCGGCTGGGATTTCTGTCGGCCGGCATGTAGAATGCGGCGGTCAGTTTGGCGGGTTATTACCTATTTATGTCCATTTTACAGAAGGTAGAAGAAATGAAGTCTGAAAATAACATCAATAACAATGACTTAAAATCATCTCCGATCATCGTTGCGCTGGATTACGCAGATATTGGCGCGGCACTGGCATTTGCCGATCGTATTGATCCGCAGGACTGCCGGTTAAAAGTGGGCAAGGAAATGTTCACCCTGTTTGGGCCGCAGCTGGTGCGCGATTTACACTCGCGTGGTTTCGACGTGTTCCTGGATTTGAAATTCCATGACATTCCCAACACCACCGCCCGTGCCGTTGCTGCTGCGGCCGAATTGGGTGTATGGATGGTGAACGTGCATGCCAGCGGTGGTGCACGCATGATGACCGCAGCGAAAGAAGCATTGCTGCCCTATGGCGCTCAGGCCCCGTTGCTGATCGCCGTCACCGTGCTGACCAGCATGGAAGCAGAAGATCTGCGTGGTATCGGTATCGAGCTTTCTCCGGCCGAGCATGCGGAGCGCTTGGCACGTCTGACCCGCGATTGTGGGTTGGATGGCGTAGTTTGTTCAGCGCACGAAGCCGAGCGTCTCAAAGCTGCCTGTGGCCAACAATTCCAACTGGTGACGCCGGGTATCCGTCCTGAAGGTAGCGACGCCGGCGATCAGCGACGCATCATGACGCCGATACAGGCGCAAGCGGCTGGCGTTGATTATATGGTGATTGGGCGCCCGATCACCCAATCCGCCGATCCCGCTGCTACGTTAAGTGCGATCCGCGCTTCTCTGGCTTAAGGAGACGACAATGAACAACGATAACAGCCGGCTGGTGTATTCCACCGATAGCGGGCGTATCAAGCAGGAAGACGTCAAACCACCGCGTGAAAAGGGCGACGGTATCGTGCGTATTCAGCGCCAGACCAGCGGGCGCAAGGGAAAGGGCGTTTGCCTGATCACCGGCGTTGATCTGGATGATGCCGCATTGGACAAGCTGGCGGCAGAGCTCAAGAAAAAATGCGGCTGCGGCGGTTCGGTGAAAGAGGGCGTGATCGAGATCCAGGGCGATAAGCGGGATCTGCTTAAACAGCTGTTGGAAGCCAAAGGGATGAAGGTCAAGCTGGCGGGGGGCTAATCGAATCGCCTGAGCGAATGGCCATGCCGCGGTGCAATACTGCGGCATGGCTGGGATACTGCTGCCGGGCGTTAACCCGTTGATGGCAACCCGCCATCGATGAAAGGTAAAACAGACCTGAAATAATCTTTATTATGCGTAATACGTCAAAGCGATATCGCTTTTGCCAGCCTGTCGGCAGAGGTATCTGAATACTGGCCGAACAGGTTATTTACCTACCTGATGACCAATGATGCCCCCCACCGCAGCCCCGCCGAGCGTACCCAGTGCGCTACCATCGGTCAACACCGCGCCGCCTACGGCCCCTGCACCGGCACCAATGGCGGTGTTACGGTCACGTTTGGACATGTTTGAACAAGCGCTGAGTGAAAACGCCAGAGTAAGCGCCAGAGCGGCGGTGGCAAAACGTTTATTGATAATCATCATAATGAATTCTCCTTAGCATTGGCTATCTGGGAGTGCCTATTAAGTATAGGCATGAACCCGAATTTCGGCCTGCTAGTGGCTCCCAGTAAGTATCGATATAAAAAATGGCATTTTTTGTTAAAGGCAGAATAATTGAAACGCCCAGAGCGCTCCCTCCGCCAATATTCACTATAAGCTTCTGCTGAACGATAAACAGGTAAATAGTCTTAAAGTCCATTGCGCGCTATTTAATCCCCAGCGCGCAAATTGCCGTTTCCAGCAGAAGACTACGCGGTCTTTAGCGATTTACGCCATACCGCCCCCAAGCCTGTCTGCCGACAATATTCCCAACAGGGTTAACCGGGAAAGAAACATGCTTAACGATCTCAAGCAGCAGGTATTGGAGGCCAATCTGGCGCTGCCACGCCATCGTCTGGTGACCTTCACCTGGGGGAATGTCAGCGCTGTCGATCGGCGTGAGGGATTGATGGTGATCAAACCCTCGGGGGTGGAATACGGGGTGATGACCCGTGACGATATGGTGGTGCTGGAACTGGAAAGCGGCAAGGTGGTGGAGGGGGACAAAAAGCCCTCATCAGACAGCGATACCCACCGCGTGCTGTACCTGGAATTTGGCGATGCCGGGGGCATAGTACACACCCATTCGCGGCATGCCACCATTTGGGCGCAGGCAGGGTTGGATATTCCGGCCTGGGGCACAACGCACGCCGACTATTTCTACGGCGACATTCCCTGTACCCGGCGGATGCAGGATGAGGAAATTAATGGCCGCTATGAATGGGAGACCGGCAGAGTGATTGTCGAAACCTTTGGCCAGCGCCGGTTAAATCCGGCGGCGGTGCCGGGCGTGCTGGTGCATTCTCATGGCCCCTTTACCTGGGGGGAAAACGCAGAAACCGCAGTTCATAATGCGGTGGTGTTGGAAGAAATTGCCTATATGGGGATTTTTTCGCGCCAGTTGTCGCCGGGCCTGGCGAATATGCAGCAAACCCTGCTGGACAAACATTACCTGCGCAAGCACGGTAAAAACGCCTACTACGGCCAGTGAGCATCAGGAGGTCCGCCTGTCGGCGGCTCTCCCGTTGTTTCGTCTGAAGGCTAGTCGCTCACCATATCCAACTGTATTCCCTGGCGCTTCAACAGGTGTTGATACTCCAACGACAGCCGCGAATCGGTGATTACCCGCTGAACCTTGCCCTGCTGGGCCAGCGGATTGGGCTGAATTTGGCCGAATTTTGACGAGTCGGTCAGGACAATATTTTCTACGCCCTTCGCCAGCACGGCGTTGACCACGTCGGCGCGCATCATATCGCGGCCGGTGAAGCCAGTATCCGCATGATAGCCATCGACGCCAATAAACGCCTTGCTGAAATGCACTTGCTGAATGCATTGGCGGGTTAATGGCCCGACCACGGTCTCGCTCTTTTTCTGGTACATGCCGCCCAGCACGATCACCTCGCAATCCGTCTCTTTTAGCAGATGGGCGATATAGTGGCTGACGGTGATCAGCGTGATGCGTTTACGCTCGGCGATATAACGCGCCAGCAGCGCGTTGGCGCTGCCGCTTTCGATAAAAATGGTCTCATCGTCGTTAACCAGCGAGGCGGCATACTGCGCCAGCTTTTGCTTGAGGGTGAAGTTGGACATCATGCGCGCATCGACGTCGTCGCTTTCTAATGCCAGCGCGGAACCGTGCACCCGTTTCAGGTAGCTGCGTTTCTCCAGCAGGTTCAAATCCTGGCGGATCGTCACTTCTGAAACGCCGGTGGCCGCGGCCAAATCGCTGACGCTGATACGCCGGCGATCGTTTACCAATTGAAGTATTGTCTGTTGTCTTGAATTCATATCAACCTGATGTGCGGCCACCAATGTGCGGCCGCTAATATTTATTGTTTAAATAGTATGTTCTGTTCGCGCAATAATATCATCCTGCGCGTCAGGGGATAATGCGGTAAAGAAAGCGGAATATCCAGCAACGCGGACCACTAAATCACGATATTGGTCAGGATGTTGCTTCGCTTTCAGCAGCGTTTCCCGCGACACGATGTTGTATTGCACGTGCCAACCCTGGTAGTCCTCAAAGAAGGTGCGCAGCATCAACATCAGTTTTTCTCGGTCCCGCGGATCCTCCAACGTCGCCGGGTTCAGTTTCTGATTCAGCAACACGCCGCCGAGGATAGAAGCGGTGGGCAGTTTGGACAGCGAATTGAACACGGCGGTCGGTCCCAGATGATCGGTACCGGAGGCCGGGCTGGCTCCTTCCGCCAACGGCGTATGCGCTTTACGGCCGTCTGGCGTGGCCAGGGTAGCCGCGCCAAAGGGCACGTTAGCTGAAATCGACGACGTTCCAGCGTAGTAGGTGCCGCCTATCGGGCCACGACCAAAGCGGGTGTTGTGGTACTGCTTCAGTTCGTCGATATAAGTCTGATAAGCACGCACCAGCAGTTGATCGACCTCATCCTCGTCGTTACCGTATTTTGGAGCGGCGTTGAGCAGACGCTGGCGTAACTGTTCGCCGCTCAATCCGTCGAAGTCATTTTCCAGCGCTGCCGCCAATTGCCGTTGGCCAATAACCCCTTGTTCGAAGACCAGCTTGCGCACCGCCGCCAGGCTGTTGCCCAGGTTGGCTATGCCGACCTGCAGACCAGAAACCCAATCGTATTTTGCGCCACCTTGCTTGATACTTTTGCCGCGTTCGATGCAGTCATCCACCAGCGCTGAGCAGAGGATATCGTGAGCGTTCTCTTCTAATACGGTATCGACCACGCACTCAATTTCGATCGACTTGCGCGTGTAATAGCGGATCTGGTTGTCCCAGGCACCCAGCACCTGCTCAAAGTCGGAGAAGTTTTCCTTCGAGAGCGCCCCTGCTTGTGGCAGGAAAACTTTGCCGGAGGTCGCATCGCGCCCTTGTTCCAGTGCCGCCAGCATGACACGAGCGAAGTTGATAAAGCTCATGCCGGTGCAGCGGTAACCCCATTTCCCGCCCACGGCGGTTTCGATACAGCCGATCGCCGCGTAGTCATAGGCATCCTGCGGCTCCACGCCCAGTTTGATAAACTCAGGGATAACGATTTCATCGTTGTTAAAGGCTGGCATGCCAAACCCACAGCGGATCACCTGCACGCAGGCGTCGAGGAAGTCGTTACTCATTCCTGCATGGTAACGCACGCTGAGATTAGGCTGGGTGGAGCGTAAGCGCCCGCAGGACTCCAGAATGGCATAGGACAAGGGGTTAACCGCATCGCAAGGTTTGCCGTTGATCAGTTGCTGTCCGCCAATAGTGACGTTCTGATACAGCGGGCTGCCTGCCGAGGCCTTGGAATGTGAGCCGGAACGGATCTTGTTGATCTCCAACAGCTTCAACCAACAACTGTGCAGCATTTCAATCGCACGCTCGCGTGACAACGTCTGTTCCAACTCTACGTCACGACGGTACCAGGGGTAGAGATATTGGTCGAGGCGGCCAAAAGACACCGAATGGCCGTTGGATTCAATCTGTAGCGTCAGTTGAATGAAGTAGCACAGTTGCAGGGCCTGCCAGAAGGTTTGTGGTGGCCGATGGGCAATCAGCTCACAGTTTTCCGCGATGGTCTGCAGCTCTTCACGCCGCCACAAACGGTTTTCCGTCTGCGCCATGTCGCGCGCCAACTGGGCAAAGCGCAAGATATGCGCGCTCAGCGCTTCCAGGGTCAGATCGATTGCCTTCAGAAATTGCTCCTGATGCAACTCTTCCCAGTCGGTAAGCCGGATACGACTGCGACGTTCATCGACCTTCTCGCGCAGCCCGTCGAGGCCTTTTTCCAACAGTAGTGGGAAATTCACCGCGAGATGGGCATCCCCTGAGGTCATATTGCCTTCAGCCTTGATGATACCGGTGGCCAGCAGGGCCTTTTGTTCGTCGGTAAACATACCGTAGCAACGATCTTGCACCGTCTGGCCGCGCCACCAGGGGCATAGCCGATGCAAAATGGCCTTGTTCTCTTCGCTGACCGAGAAACCGGCGCCCGGACGGTCGGCCAGTTGGTCAATCTCGTCTTCGATCCAACTGACGGTATATTCGGGGAAAATCGGCGCAGCGCGTAATTCGCTGGCCTGGTTGCCGATAATCAACTCGTCGTTATCGATTCGCAAAGTTCGCTTAGCCAAATGGTTAGCCAATGCCAGTGCCCGACGAACCGGCAAGGGTTTGTCCTGATGCTGCTGATAAGCTTCGGTGTAGTGCTGGGCGCGTTCGGTGCAAACCGGCGGTTTGACGATATGGATCAGCGCGTTCTTGTGAGCCTGGGTGCGTTCGGACAGGGTGGTCAGATCCAGCTTAGTCATGGTGTTATCCTCGCAAAATGGCAGTCAGCCCTTTGGCCTCGGCGTACTGTTCGGCATAGGCCAGCAGTTCAGGGGCATCTAGTGGGGTGCGGGCCGCGTGATAAGGCTCGCCGAGCAGGTTATATTTGTTGATACCCAACGTGTGGTACGGCAAGAAATGAATCTCTGTAACGCTGGCCTCATCGGCGGCGAAATCGACAATCGCGCGAATTGAGCGGCGATCGGCGTTAAAGTCGGGGATCAGCGGGACGCGCACGGTCATTTGTGTACCGTGGGCTGCCAGGCGGCGGAAGTTTTCCATTACCCGTTTGGCGGAGCCGCCGGTCCACTGCTTGAAACGTTTTTCATCGACGTGTTTCAAATCCGCCAGCATCAGATCGAGCCAGGGCAGCGAAGGCGCTATGTGTGACCAGGGCGTATGCAGGCAAGACTCTACCGCGGTATGAATGCCGGCCTCACGGCCGCGCTTCAGCAGTTCTGCCGCCACGGCAGGCTGCATAAAGGGTTCACCGCCGGAGAGTGTCAGGCCGCCACCGGTGCGCAGATAAAAAGGCCGATCGCGCAGCACCTCGGTCATGATATCGTCGATATTTACTGCGCTGCCGCACAGGCTGAGTGCGTCGGTTGGGCAACGGGCGGCTAATGCGGCATACTCTTCGTGGCTGAGTAACTCGCGCTGGATCAGCAGGTTGTCGTCTATTCGTTGAATCGCCTGAGGATGGCCTTCGGCGCACAGGGTACAGCCGCTGAGGCATAAACGCGGATCGAACAGCAAGTCCGCTTTTCGCGAGCGGCTTTCCGGATTCTGGCACCAGAGACAGCCCAACGAGCAGCCCTTCAGGAACACTACGCTGCGGATGCCTGGACCATCATGGGTGGAATAGCGCTGCAGATTGAAGATCACGAGTCACCTGTCATTCGGTTGCTTTTCTTTTGTCATTAAAGTTGTTTCGAATGAAAGTTGATTTGATTTCGATCAAATATAAATGCGTTGCATGTTCCTACTATGATGAGAGTTTGAATTCGTCCACAAAAGATTCAGGAGTCCGTAATGGAGCTTTATCTCGATACCGCCGATGTGAACGCAGTAAAACGACTGGCGCGCATCCTGCCTCTGCATGGTGTGACCACCAATCCGAGCATTGTTGCCAAAGAGGGAAAACCGATTTGGGAAGTGTTACCGGCGCTGCGCGATGCGCTGGGGGGCACCGGCAAACTCTTTGCTCAGGTGATGGCTAACGACGCCGAGCGCATGGTGGCGGAAGCGGCGTTGCTTCATCAGCGAGTGCCTGGGCTGGTGGTTAAGGTACCGGCGACCGCAGAAGGCCTGGCAGCGATTAAAAAACTGAAGTCGATGTCGATTCCTACGCTGGGGACGGCGGTTTATGGTGCGGGTCAGGGACTGCTGGCGGCGCTGGCGGGGGCTGAGTATGTGGCCCCATACGTGAACCGCCTGGACGCGCAGGGCGGTGACGGCATTGAAATGGTTCACGAGCTGCAGCAATTGCTGACGCTGCACGCGCCGGGAGCCCGTGTGCTGGCGGCCAGTTTCAAAACGCCGCGTCAGGCGCTGGAATGCTTGCTGGCGGGTTGTCAGGCCATCACTCTGCCGGTCGACGTGGCTGAGCAGTTCCTCGCGGCACCGGCGGTTCAGGCCGCGGTAGAGAAATTCGAGCAAGATTGGCAGGGGGCATTCGGCACTAATCTGCTGAACTGAGAACCGCATAAGCAAAGAAAAGGGCGCCCGTTGACAAAGTGCTCTGTTGTTTAATGGTAGGGGCGCTGCATGCTGTGCCCAATAGCATAATCAATGGGTTAAATCGGGTCGAACATGTTCGACCCCTACCGGTTTAGCCTTTACGCAGGTTTGTCAGCAGTCTGAGGGCGCCGCAGCGCCCTGATTATAACCAACTGAATTTAAACATTTTCACGCAGGACGATCGGCGACTCCTGCGCCGTAGGCTGGCTGGCATTCAGCGCGCGACGGATCACAAAGAAGGCGGAGACCAGCATGGTTACCGCCACCAGCATAAAGAAAGCGCACAGTGTGGCGTTAATCTGGTTACTGAAAACGATGGTCTCCATATCCTTCAGCGTCTTGGCCGGTGCGATCAGCGTGCCTTGTTCAATACCGGCAGAGAATTTCTTCGCCTGCGCCAGGAAGCCGATGCTCGGTTTCTCGTGGAATATTTTCTGCCAGCCAGCGGTCATTGAGGTAATAAACAACCAGACGGTCGGCAAAATGGTCACCCAGGCATAGCGCTGTTTTTTCATTTTGAACAGCACCACGGTACCGAGGATCAGCGCCATCGAAGCCAGCATCTGGTTGCCGATACCGAACAGCGGCCACAGCGTATTGATGCCGCCGAGCGGATCGACCACCCCCTGATAGACAAAGAAGCCCCAGCCAGCGACGGCCACGGTGGTTCCCGCCAGATTACCGAACCAAGAACGGTTGTTAGCTAACCTTGGGATCGCCACACCGACCAGATCCTGCACCATAAAGCGACAGGCACGGGTCCCGGCATCGACGGCGGTCAGAATAAACAGCGCCTCGAACAGAATGGCGAAGTGGTACCAGAAGGCCATCATTGCGCGGCTGTTAAACACCTCGGTAATGATGTGTGCCATGCCCACGGCGAAGGTCGGGGCGCCGCCGGCGCGCGACAGGATGGAGTGCTCCCCGACGTCTTTGGCAATCATCGTCAGGGTTTCCGGGGTGATCATAAAGCCCCAGCTGTTAATCACCTGAGAGGCATTTTCCACCGTGGTGCCGATCAGCGCCGCCGGCGAGTTCATGGCGAAGTAAACGCCTGGGTCGATCACCGACGCACAAATCAACGCCATGATAGCCACGAAGGACTCCATCAGCATGGCGCCATAACCGATAAAGCGAATATGGCTCTCGCGCTCCACCAGTTTCGGCGTGGTACCGCTGGAAACCAGCGCATGGAAACCGGAAATCGAACCACAGGCGATGGTGATAAACAGGAACGGGAACAGCGAGCCGGCGAACACCGGGCCGCTGCCGTCGATAAAGCGCGATACCGCCGGCATTTTCATTTCCGGCATGGCGAAGACGATACCTACAGCCAACCCGATAATGACGCCAATCTTCATAAAAGTGGACAAATAGTCACGCGGTGCCAACAGCAGCCACACCGGCAACACCGAAGCGACAAAGCCGTAAACCACCAGCACCCAGGTCAGCGTGGTGCCGTGCAGCGTAAAGAACGGGCCCCAGTAGGGGTCTTGTGCCACGTTGCCGCCGTAGATGATCGCCAGCAGCATCAGCGCGAAACCGATCACCGAGATTTCAGCGATTTTACCCGGCCGGATAAAACGCATATACACGCCCATAAACAGGGCGATTGGGATGGTTGCAGCGATGGCGAACAAGCCCCAGGGGCTGTCGGCCAGGGCTTTAACCACCACCAGCGCCAGCGCGGACAGAATGATAATCATCACCCCCAGCGCGCCCAGCATGGTGATCACACCGGCGAAGGCACCCAGTTCCTGCTTGGCCATTTCACCCAGCGAACGACCGTCACGACGGGTAGAGATGAACAGGATCAGGAAGTCCTGCACGGCGCCGGCCAGCATTACCCCGACCAGGATCCAGATAGTGCCGGGCAGAAAGCCCATTTGCGCTGCCAGAATAGGGCCAACCAGCGGCCCGGCCCCGGCGATGGCGGCAAAGTGGTGGCCAAACAACACCCATTTGTTGGTGGGGACATAGTCCAACCCGTCGTTGCGACGTTCGGCCGGGGTCATGCGGCGGTCGTCGAGCGCAAAGACGTTTTTGGCGATAAACAGGCTGTAGAAGCGGTAAGCGATGCTGTAACAGGCGACCGCCGCTACCACCAGCCAAACCGCATTGACGTGTTCACCGCGGCTTAGCGCCAGCATGGCGAAGGCGAATGCACCGACCAACGCCACCACCAGCCAGATGATCCCGGACTTGACGTTTTTCATGTTCAACAACTCCTTGGTGTGCAGAAAAAAAGAAAGAAGTGTTCTTAGGGAGAATGGCTACAAATTAAAAGTAGGAGTTTTGCAGGCGAAGAGAAGCAGGTCGGATGAGAAATGTGAAGCCGGTTGAGTAATAGCGTAAAAACAAGGTGATGAGGATGTTACTGGGAATAAAAAAACACCGGAGGGAGACCCGTCCGGTGTTTGTCTGGCATAACGTTTATGTTGCGGGTTAAGCCGCCGGTCTGGCGATCACGCTGCGGGTTTCCATACGCACTTCGGCGATGGATACCTGCAGGGTATCCCCCTGACGATAAACGACTTCGCCTTTGATCTGCACCGTGCCGGTATCCTGGCTGCATACCATTTCATCACGTACCGCGTGAATGAAGGGCGCCGGGATAAAGGCCACTGCGCCATTGTCCAGCAGACGAACGCGCAGGCCGCCGCGGGTTACGTCGATGATTTCCGCGTTGAAGCGTTCATCGGTGCCTGCTTTATCCTTGAGGTAACGCGCGTAGAGCCAATCGCCGACGTCACGTTCCGCCATCCGGTTCAGACGACGACGTTCGGCCAGTTGGATTGTCACTTCGTCCAGCGGTTTCTCTGCGGACTGCCCGGTGATAACGGCTTTCAGCAAGCGGTGGTTGACCATATCACCGTATTTACGGATCGGAGAGGTCCAGGTGGCGTAAGCCTCCAGGCCCAGACCGAAGTGCGGCCCCGGCGTAGTGCTGATTTCGGCATACGTCTGAGAGCGGCGAATACGGCTGTCGAGGAACTGGGTCGGTTGCGAATCGAGGTGACGACGCAGTTCGCAGAAACCTTCCAGCGTCAGCAGCTTCTCGGCTTCGGCTTCAACGCCGTTGGCTTGCAGTACGGTTACGGCTTGCTCAACCAGCAGCGGATCGAAACCGGTGTGCACGTTGTAAATGCCAAAGCCCAGACGGTCGCGCAGCACAATGGCGGCGCAGACGTTGGAAGCAATCATGCACTCTTCGACGATGCGGTTGGCGGTGCGGCGCTGTTCGGTGATGATCTCCAGCACTTCGCCTTTTTCACCCAGCACAAAGCGGTAGTCTGGGCGATCTTTGAATACCAGAGCATGCTGGTGGCGCCAGGCGTTACGTGCATCGCACACGCGCTTGAGCAGGGTGATTTGCTGTGCGATTTCATCGCTCGGCGGCTGCCAGCCGGCAATGCCTTCCAGCCAGTCGGAGACTTCGTCATAAACCAGTTTGGCTTTTGATTCGATCTCGGCGCCGAAGAAGCGAATATCGTCACCCAATGCGCCGTCTGCACCGATGGTCACGCGGCAAGCCAGCACCGGACGGCGTTGGTTCGGGCGCAGTGAACACAGGTTGTCTGACAGATCGCGCGGCAACATAGGGATGTTGAAACCTGGCAGGTAGTTGGTAAAGGCGCGCTTGCGGGCGATTTCATCCAGCGCGCTGCCTTGCGCGACGTAGGCGGTCGGATCGGCAATGGCGATGGTCAATTGCAGCGAGCCGTCGCCGTTGTCCTGCACAAACAGCGCATCGTCCATATCTTCGGTGCTGGCGCTGTCGATGGTGACAAAATTCAGAGCGGTCAGATCTTCACGCGGCACGGAAGCATCCGGCTCATCGATCGCGATCATCTCAGGCGCTTCTTTTTCCAGGCTGTGACGGGCCAGCGTGACCCACCACGGCGCCAGGTGATCTTCGCCGTCGGTAATAAATTGGGTCAGGTCGGCGTTGAAGCCACGATCGCCTTTCAGCGGGTGGCGGCACATTTCCGCTACCGCCCAGTCACCGGCCTGGAAGTTATGTTTCAGTTCACGCACCGGACGGCAAGGGATCGCGTCTTTCAGCAACGGATGATCGGGTACGATGGACAGACGGTCATCACGCTTTTGCACACGGCCGACAAAGCGCGACAGGAAGGGCTCGATCAGGGTTTCCGGCTCGGCGATTTCACGTTCTTTCTCGGTATGCAGGGTTGCGGTCACTCGGTCCCCGTGCATGACTTTCTTCATGTACGGTGGCGGAATGAAATAGCTTTTTTGACCGTCGACCTCAAGAAAGCCAAAGCCTTTCTCAGTCCCTTTTACTACGCCTTCAACGCGCGGGGTCTGAGAGTGAAGTTGCTGTTTAAGCTGCGCCAGCAGCGGGTTATCTTGAAACATATCGTCCAGTGAATGGGTTGTGAGTGGCAAGATTTGCGGCTGACAGTTTTACGCGAATCACCCGCTGCGGGCAAGCCAAACGTCACGGTTTTCCCGCGTTGGGGCGCGATTTTATGGAATATTGGGCGTTCAAAAGGCGGGAAGAAAACCCCGGCTCGAAACGCCGGGGGGAAACGGGGGGTAAATCAGTTCTGTAGCGGCGTAGGCTGCAGGATTTCAATCCAGTAGTCGTCGGGATCCTTGATAAAGGCCACGTAATTCATGCGACCTTCATGCAGACGTTTCTGGAAGTTCACGCCAAGGCGCTCAAAACGCTCGCAGGCAGCGTGCACGTCAGGCACCGTCACACAGAGGTGGCCAAAGCCACGCGGCTCACTGTTGCCGTTGTGGTAATGAAAATCGGCCTGCTGCTCGGTGCCGTGGTTATGGGTGAGCTCCAAAATACCCGGTTGACTCAGGACCCAGCGTTTACGGGCATCGTCATCCTGTGGGATCTGGTCGCGCGGGCTGCGGGTCAGGTAGCAAATGGTAAACGCGGCTTCATTGAAGGTTTCCAGATACACCGGGGTAAAGCCGAGCACGCGGGTATAAAAGTCCAGCGCTTGGGTTAAGTCCTTCACGCGGATCATGGTGTGATTGAACACGTAGCCGTCGGTGACGGTTTCCGGCTGCGCGGTTACGCCCGGCAGGTTCAGTAAATCATTCAGTGGCATAGGGATCCCTCTTAGGTTGTCGATACGACTCTAGGGCAAATAAATGCTAATCTAAAGTGATTGTTTCTAACCAAAACACTAACTAAAAGTGAATAAACCATGAAGCTGAGTCAGCTTAGATTTTTCTGCGCCGTGGTGGAGTATAAAACCATTGCCGCCGCCGCGCGGGAATTGCACTGTGTCCCCTCCAACGTCACGTTGCGCATCAAAGAGTTAGAAGACTCACTTGGCGGCAAGTTGTTTTTTCGCGATAAGAACCGGTTGTATGTCACGCCGAAAGGCCGACTGTTCTATCAACAGGCCGTCGACATCCTGATGCTGGCAGACCGCAGCCAACAATTGTTCGCCGGTCGGCAACCGCAGGGCCTGTTGAATCTTGGGGCGCTGGATTTTTCTCTGATCAGCCACCTGCCGTCACGCATCGCTCACTTGCGCCGCAGCCAGCCCCACATGCAGGTTAACGTGCTGAGCCGAGACTCGCTGGTGCTGGAACGGATGCTGATTGACAGCGAGATCGATCTGGCGTTGACCGACGGGCCGATAGAGCACCCGCTGCTGGCCAGTCGCGCGGCGTTTGATGAGCGCCTGGTGCTGTTGATGCCGGCCTCGGTTCCGCAGTTGGACGCCGCAACCCTGGCGCAGTTAGAGTTTTATACCTTCAGCCGCGAGTGCTCTTTCCGCCTGAAAATCGATCGCTGGTTGGCCTCACGCCAGCTAAAGCCGCGGATGACGCTGGAGATGGAGTCGTACACGGCGATGGCAGCCTGCGTAAAAGCGGGTTGTGGCGTCGCCTGTGTTCCGGGGTCTTTGCTGCCGATGATCCTGCCTGAGCAGGCGTTAAAAGTGGTGGAAATGGGGGCTGAAGGGGTCAGCAATTTGTACTTCGTGTGGCGCCGCCATCAGCTCTCTGACGAGTTGCAGACGGCGCTCGATCTGTTAATGCACCCGGCGTGAACCGGGCGCATCCATTCAGGCAATACGCAGCGTCGGTTGCGCCACACAACGGCGGATCTCCACCGGTATCGACTTCGACGTTGGCGTGCCGGTGCCGTCACCAAAGCTGGCCAGCGGAACCAACGGGTTAGTCTCTGGGTAGTAAGCTGCCAGATTACCGCGTGGGATATCGTAGCTTACCAGTTTGAAGCCACTGACCTTACGTGTAATGCCGTCATTCCACAGCGTTTCAATCTCTACCAGCTCACCGTCTTGCATATCCAACGCCGCCAGATCTTCAGGGTGTATAAACAGCACTTCTCGTTGGCCGTAGACGCCGCGGTAACGGTCATCCAGTCCGTAGATAGTGGTGTTGTACTGATCGTGCGAACGCAGTGTTTGCAGCGTGAAGGGCGCCTGTCGGCCATCCAACTGCGGGAACAGGCTGGTTGGCAGAGGCGCTGCGCTAAACTCGGCCTTGCCGCTTGGGGTGTCAAAGCGCAGTTCTGCGGCGGCATTACCCAGGTAGAAACCACCGGGCTGGTCGCAGCGCCGGTTGAAATCTTCGAAACCGGGAATGGTGGCGGCGATATGGTCGCGGATCAACGAATAATCGTCTACCAGCTCCAGCCAGTCGAGCTGCTGGTTGCCCAACACCGCATCGGCGATGCCGCATACGATGGCGGTTTCAGAACGCTGGGTCTCCGCCAGTGGTTTACCGACGCCTTCCGACGCGTGCACCATGCTGAAAGAGTCTTCCACCGTAATGTACTGTGGGCCGCTGGCCTGCATATCCTGTTCGGTACGGCCCAGGGTCGGCAGGATCAGCGCGTCTTTGCCGGTGACCAGATGACTGCGGTTGAGCTTGGTGCTGATATGCACCGTCAGATCACAACGGCGCAGGGCGCGGGCAGTGCGTTCGGTGTCCGGCGCAGCCGCGGCCAGATTGCCGCCCAACGCCAGCAAGACCTTAACCTCACCGCGCAGCATCGCCTCAATGGCCTCTACGGTGTTATGGCCCGGTTCGCGTCGCGGCGAGAAGTTAAAGTGCTGCTCCAGGCTGTCGAGCAGTGCCTTGGGGGACTTCTCATCAATGCCCATGGTACGGTTGCCTTGCACGTTGCTGTGGCCGCGTACCGGACACAGGCCGGCGCCCGGTTTACCCAACTGACCGAACAGCAGCTGCAGGTTGGTGATCTCACGTACCGTTGGCACAGAATGCTTATGCTGGGTGACGCCCATCGCCCAGGTGCAGATCACGCGTTCGGCACCCTGATAAATCGCCGCCGCCTGACGCAATTGTTCCTCGCTGAGGCCGGACTGCTGGGTGATTTGTTGCCAGGTCGTAGCATCGACCTGCGCCAGATACGCCTCGACGCCGACGCTGTGTTGACTGATGAATGCCTGATCGAACAGGCCGGGTTCACCGGCCGCCAGGCGCTCACGATGACTTTCCAGCAGCGCTTTCACCATGCCGCGCACGGCCGCCATATCCCCGCCGAGGTTGGGTTGGTAATAGGATGAACTGATCGGCGACGACTTGGGCGTCAGCATTTGAATCGGGCTTTGCGGATCGGCAAAACGCTCGAGGCCACGTTCGCGCAGGGTGTTAAAACTGACGATGCGCGCACCGCGGTTGGCGGCATTTTTCAGGCTATGCAGCATGCGCGGGTGGTTGGTGCCGGGATTCTGACCAAACACGAAGATGGCATCGGCTTTTTCAAAGTCGTCCATGCGAATGGTGCCTTTCCCTACGCCGATACTTTGTTTCAGGCCCACGCCGCTGGCTTCGTGGCACATATTGGAGCAGTCAGGGAAATTGCTGGTGCCGAGCATACGACCAAACAATTGATACAGATAAGAAGCTTCATTGCTGGCGCGGCCCGAAGTATACAACTCGATCTGGTTCGGGTTATCCATCTGGTTAATGTGCTGGGCGATCAACGCCAGCGCGTCCGGCCAACTGATCGGCTGGTAGTGGTCGGTTTCGGCGTTATAGCGCATGGGGTGGGTGAGACGGCCCTGGTATTCCAGGAAATAATCACTTTGCTGCAGCAGGGTGCTGACGCTGTGAGCCGCGAAAAACTCCGGCTCGACCGCGTTACGCGTTGCTTCCCAACTGACAGCTTTGGCGCCGTTTTCGCAGAAACTGAAGGTGCTGTGGTTGTCGTCGCCCCAGGCACAACCTGGGCAGTCGAAGCCGCGAGCCTTGTTCACGCGCATCAGGTTACGCAGGTTTTGCAGCGTCTGTTTACTGTCGAGCACATAGCGGGTAGTGGCTTCGAGTGAACCCCAGCCGCCCGCCGCGCCGGTATACGGCTTTATTGACGGTTTAAATTTCATATTGTTCTTCGCAGGTGATGTAGCTAATAAGTGAACGCTTTTTTAAGCGCTTTCAGTGTTTATGTCACAAGTTTAGGTTGGGGCGGTGTGAGCGTCTAATCGAATGGGACAATGGCGGCATAGAGCAGATTTATCGCGTAGCGGTACCGGGCAAACAAATCGTTGCATTATGACACCTGCTGAAAAAGAGTAACGATTCCGCTTTCCCGATAATTAATGCAGTCTATATCACGGATTATATTGGCATTTTATTTAGCCCACAGGGCCTGAGGAACAGTGATTGAAGCGTTCAGTATGGGTGATGATCGCCGGCATGTTAGTGCCGCTGGCGGTACAGGCAGCAGATGTTCCCTCCAGTATTGCGCAAAACACACCGCCGGCGATAGACGCCGCCTCTTACGTATTGATGGATTACACCACTGGACAGGTGTTGGCGCAGGCGAACGCAGATCAGCGCCGCAACCCAGCCAGCCTGACGAAGCTGATGACCGGATTGGTGATTGATCACGCGCTCGATCAGCACAAAATTGGCCTGGATGACGTGGTGACGGTGGGCAATGACGCCTGGGCGCAGGGCAACCCGGTGTTTAAGGGATCATCATTGATGTTCTTAAAGCCAGGTGACAGGGTCACGGTTCGCGATCTCAGCCGCGGTATCATCATTGATTCGGGCAACGATGCCTGTGTCGCGATGGCGGATTATGTGGCAGGTAGCCAGGCGGCATTCGTTAAGTTGATGAATGAAAAGAGTGCCCAGCTTGGCCTGCAGAATACCCATTTCGAAACCGTGCATGGGCTGGATGCGCCGGGGCAATTCACTACGGCGGGCGATTTGGCGGTGATTTCACGCGCTATCATCATGAGCGAACCGGCGGAGTATCACATGTACAGCGAGAAATCGCTGACCTGGAACGGCATCACCCAGCAAAATCGCAATGGGCTGCTGTGGGATAAAAACCTGCACGTCGACGGGTTGAAAACCGGCCATACCGCCTCGGCCGGCTTTAACATTATTGCCTCTGCTACCGAAGGAGACCGGCGGCTGATTGCGGTGGTGATGGGCGGTAAAAGTTCGAAAGGGCGTGAAGAGCAGGCGCGCAAATTGCTGACCTGGGGCCTGCGTGATTTCACCACCGTGCATCTGTTCAGCGCCGGGCAAAATCTGGGGCAGGAAAAAGTGTGGTATGGCGACCGTCATGAGGTCGCGGTGGGCAGTGCAAAAGAGGAATATCTCAGCCTGCCGAAAAGTGAAGCCGACAAACTGAAGGCGCAGTATGTGGTCAGCGTTCCGCGCCTGGATGCCCCGTTGACCCAAGGGCAGACGATTGGCGAAATCCGTATCAGCGATAACGGCAAGCTGCTCAAAACCTTGCCGCTGGTGGCATTGCAACCGGTCCAGCAAGGCGGCGCGTTCTCACGATTGATGGACTACGTAAAACTGAAGATTTGACCCCTCCGGGCGTAGCCAGCTGCGCCCGAAACCCTACAGCGATGGTATACTCAGGTCAGTCATGACTTATTGAGCCGTTTTATGGATATTAAGCAACTGATCTACCTGTGTAATCTCGAACGCGAGCGCCACTTCGGCCGTGCGGCAGAGGCCAGCTTTGTCAGTCAGCCGACATTGTCTATGCGGCTGAAAAATTTGGAAAAAGAGCTGGGCGTATCCTTAATCAACCGCGGTAACAACTTCGAAGGTTTTACTGCCGAAGGCGAGCGGGTGCTGTCGTGGGCGCGTGAGATCGTGTCGGTTTATCAGGGGCTGAAGCTGGAGGTCGAGTCGCTTAAACACGGGCTTAACGGCACGTTGCGCATCGGAGTGGTACCGCAATGCAGCATCTCGCTGGCGCAAATGTTAAAGGACGTCAGTGAGCGTTACCCTCAGCTGGATTATCGGGTAGCGGTGCTGAGTGCCGATCAGTTGCTGGAGGCGTTGACGGCACATACCGTAGATGTCGGCATTGGTTTCTTCGAGCTTTCCACGCTGCAAGAGCTGCACTTTCAGTCCCAGCCATTGGCGGACGCCGGGGTCGAGCTGGTTTTCCACCCGCAGCATTTTCCTGAGTTGGTAGGAGATACCCCCCTGACGCTGGAGGATGTAGCCACGCTGCCACTGTGCCTGGCTGAGCCGACGCGTTACTTCCGCCGTTATCTTGATCAAAACTTCCGTGAAGCTGGACTGACGCTGCACGTTCGAATGGAAACCACCTCAATATTCCAACTGTTGCAGGGCATTTTCGTCGGTCTGGGCTGTGGGCTTTTCCCGCATGGCAACCTGTTACCGGCAATGATGCCGGAGTTGCAACACCGACCGATAGCGATCGCGGCGATGTCACGTCATGCTGCGGTCGTGGTCGCCGAGCCGGGACGCGCATCGCCGTTGGCGCAGCATTTCTTTGATGCCGCACGAGGTTGGTTGCTGCGCTAGCGATTACGCCAGGTTTTCACTGAGATGTTGGGTGTCGCCGAGCGTTTGACGCAGGCGGTTCTCCCAGGCATACAGCGCGCCGGTGAGGATCACGTCCAGCGCCTGCGCCTGATTCAACCCACTGTTAAACAGCGGCTGCACGCTGCGCGGCGTGAACTTTTCAGGCGTGCGGGTCAGGTCCGTTGCTATGCGGATCACAGCCTGGTTAACCGGGTCATTGGTACTCTCCAGCCCCTGCTCAATGCTATTGAACAGGGCGCCGACCAGTTCTTCTTGTTGAATATCCTGTGCGACGGTCGCTGCGCAGTAGCGGCTGCCGTTAATGCGGGAAACTGCCAGCGTCGCCAGCGCTTTCAGCCGCGCCGACAGGCCATAACCGTCGGCATTGATACTGTTGAACACGCCATTACGTTCACGCAGCGCGGGCGCATCGTGGGCCAGCAACAGATAATAGGATTCGCTGCGAGCGTCGGGATGGCTTTGATCCAGCACGTCGAGCTGTTCGGCACGGGCCTCTTCCGGCACCACCACGGGAAGACGCGCTTGCCATGTCAGTTCTTCCTCGGTGAACACAATGCCTTCGGCGTCAGCGATGTTCGGGAAACCGGGCACCACTCCCGTTGGTCGCCCGGCCAAGGCAGCCACGCCGGCGACCACGCGTGCCTGGTAGCTAACAAAACCGATAATCTGCGAAAAGGTCACGATATCCGCCGGGCTTAACCCGACGTCGCTCAACTGCTGCAACGCCTTGCTGCAAATCAACGTCGGTTGACTGGCGAGCTGGCGGGCATACTGGGTGATTTGGGCCAGGCGGATATTACTTTCACGTGAGGCGTCGGGGCTGTACAGGGGGGCGAGGCGGGCGGCGTAGTGGCTACAAAGAGACTGAACGCCGGTCACCTGTGCCACGGTTAATGCGGTGCTGAGGCGATCATAAGGTGACAATGTCACTGTGCGTGACAATTCGACCCGATCGGGAAACAGCACGTGATATCCGGCCAGGGAGGCGTTAAATACCCCGGCGCGTGCGGTCAGCGCGGTGTTCAGCGCTTCGTCGGCAAAAGCGCCCAGCCCCAGCAAAAATCGATCGCGGATCCCGGCCGCCTGCGGCTCCAACGGCTGCTCACCGCGCACGCTGCTTTGGGTTTCGTGATACCACTGGGCATTATGTTGTCGACGTAGTAGTTCCATAGGGGATGATCCTTAATCATGAGCAACAGCCACCGGTGCAGCAGGCAACGGCGGCAAGACAAAATGGCAACATGCCCGCAGAGGGACACGGAATGACAGGATCAGCCTTGGTCATCACAACACAGCGCGTGGCCATAAACAGAGAAACCTGCGGCTAAAGCGAGTAGAAACTGCGAGAGTCGGCGATTGCGATGGCTGTTCATCAGTGCGATATCCTGTCGTTTAATAAGCTCAACGTAGGGGATATCCTCACCGATTCGATTGGCGAGATAAAATAATGTTAAGGACTAATCAATAACTGAATGGAATAAAATATAATGATATATAGCAAGATTGTAATTTGTATTTGCGGTTTTTGGCTAAGCGCTCACTGAATCGGGGCGATAAAAAACCCGCTTTAAGGCGGGTTGAGACCGTTGACGAAGTGCTCTGTTGTTTTTCTGTAGGGGCGCTGCAAGCTGCGCCCAATGGCATAATCAATGAGTTAAATCGGGTCGAACATGTTCGACCCCTACCGGTTCAGCCTTTCACGGATATCTGCAGTCTGAACCCGCTTTAAGGCGGGTTCTCTTTATGATTTGACGATCAGAATCTGCCGCCGTCACGTCGCCAGGCGTCTGCGGTAAGCGCCTCGCCAAAGTGGCTGGCAATCAGGCGTTTGGTCAGCTCATGCAGCGGTGAAGCCAATACCTCGGCCGTACTGCCGCGTTCGACGATTTCCCCTTCATGCATCACCATCACCTGATCGCTGATGTGTTTCATCATGCCCAGGTGTTGAGTCACATAAATGTAGGAAATACCGTGTTTCTCCTGCAGTTCCAGCATCAGGTTGATGATTTGCGAACGCATCGACATATCCAGCGAGGCCAGTGCCTCATCGGCTACGATCACCTTCGGTTGCAGGATCAAGGCGCGGGCTAAAGCCACCCGCTGTTTCTGGCCGGATGCCAGCATATGCGGGTAATAATTGGCGTGATCCGGCAGCATCCCCACCTGACGCAGGGTTCGGTTGATTTGTTGCTCACGTTCAGGGGCTGCCATTTCGGTATTGAGCCGCAGCGGGGCGTCCAACAGCTGGCCGATACGCTGACGAGGATTGAGCGAAGTGCTCGGATCCTGAAATATCATGCGGATACGCTGGCTGCGGTAACGATAATCGCCATAGTTAAGCCGATGGTCGTCAATCAGCAGTTCTCCGGCTGAGGGCTCGACCATGCCGGACAGCATCTTGGCCAGGGTGGACTTGCCAGAGCCGTTTTCACCGATGATCGCCAGCGTTTGCCGTTCACGCAGGGTAAAGCTGACCGATTTGACCGCTTCCACATGCTGGCGGCGAAACAGCCCGGTGCGGTAACGGTAGGTTTTGCTCAGATTGCGCACTTCCAACAGCGTTTCCATGTTATTGCTCCTCCATGTTCAGTGGGAAGTGACAGGCGAACAGGTGGTTTTTCACCGGACGCAGGCGAGGTGTCTCAATGCATTTCTTCTGCGCATAGGGGCAGCGCGGCCCCAGCCGACAACCTATCGGCAAATGCTCCAGCGACGGAATGGCTCCCGGCAGGGTATTGAGGCGGCTTTTATGCGGCAATGCGCGGCCAAAGTCCGGCATTGCGCGGATCAGCGCCTGAGTGTAAGGGTGGTGCGGTGCGGCCAGCAGGTCTTCGCACTGAGCGCTTTCTACCGTCTGCCCGCAGTACAACACGTTGACCCGATCGGCCCATTTGCTCATCATTTGCAGATCGTGGCTGATCAGCAAAATGGTGGTGTTGTTGTTTTGGTTCAAACGCGCCAGCAGACGGAAAATCTGCGCCTGAGTGGTCGGTTCCATGGCGTTGGTCGGTTCATCGGCGATCAGCAGGCGCGGCTGATTGGCCAGGGCGATGGCGATCATCACTTTCTGGCACTCACCGTCGGTCAGCTCATAAGGAAAGCTGCCCATGATGTCTTTGTGATCCTTGATGCCCACGCGGTGCAGCAGCTCTATGGCGCGGCGTTTGCGCCAGTTAAAGCGCTGCCACCAGCGGCCTTTGTAGGTCCAACCCGGAATGGCCTGCACCAGCTGACGGCCGATGCTTTCGGAAGGATCCAGACAGGATTGTGGCTCCTGGAAAATCATCGACACGTTATGCCCGACCAGCTTGCGTCGTTCACGCGGTGTTAGCTGCAACAGGTCGATATCATCGAAACGGAAACGGTCGGCGGTGACGCGCCAGTTGTCTTTGGTGACGCCGCAGATCGCTTTGGCGATCAGGCTTTTACCGGAACCGGACTCGCCCACCAGGCCGCGGACTTCCCCCTCACTCAGGGTCATGCTGACGCGATCGACTGCCTTTACCGGGCCTTCGGCGGTCATAAATTCAATCGTCAGGTTGCGGATATCAAGTAATGGCATTATTCCACCCCCGTATTGATTGCGCGGCGCATACCGTCGCCCAACAGGTTAACCAGCAACACGCTGACCAGGATTGCCGCGCCGGGCAGCATCACCGTCCAGGGGGCGACATACACCAGCTCCAGCGAATCGCCGAGCATGGCGCCCCATTCAGGAGACGGCAGCTGTGCGCCAAGATCGAGGAAGCCGAGGGCGGCAATGTCCAGGATCGCCATCGACAGCGCTCGGGTGAACTCCGTCACCAGCACCGCCACAATGTTGGGCATCACGGCGTACCACAGTATTTGCAAGGTTGACGCGCCATCGAGACGCACCGCCACCACATATTCTTTTTCCAACTCGTCATGCACTGCGCTGTAGATAGTGCGCACCATGCGAGGCAACAGCGCCAGCCAGACGGCCAGCATGGCGTGCTCGAGTTTTGGCCCAAGGAACGCCACCACCACGATCGCCAGCAGCAGCGAAGGGATGGAGAGCAGGGTGTCGAGAATATGATTGAGCACCGCCGAGCGCAGGCCGCGGGTTACCCCGGCAAACACCCCGAGGATCACCCCGACAAAGGCGGCGGCAACGGTAACCAGCAATGCGGAACCGAAGGTGGCGGCGGTGCCGGTCAGCAGGCGGCTGAGAATGTCGCGGCCAAGATCGTCGGTGCCCAGGAAGAAGGAAACGTTGCCGTAACGTGACCAGGAAGGCGGCAACAGTTGATAACCCAGGAACTGTTGATCGAGCGCATAAGGGGCCAGCAGGCTGCCGAACACGGAAAGCAGCAGCAGCGCTATCACGCCGTAGAAGCCGATCATCGCCAGCGCATCGCCGTAAAAAATCCGCCAGGTATACAGCAGCGGGCTCGGCATTTTCTTTTCGCGGTATACGTTATCTAAGGGCATACCATTCCTTATGTTTCAGTGGGTTGGTGGCAGCGCCTAAAATATCGGCCAGGACGTTAATGGTGATCACCAGCGTGCCGACCACCATAACGCCCGCGGAGATCGCCGCATAATCCTGCTGGCGAATGGCATTGATCATCCAACGCCCGAGGCCCGGCCAACTGAACACCATTTCGGTGATCATCGCCAGCGTCAGCATGGTGGAAAACTGCAACCCCAGCTTGGGCACGATAGGCGGCAACGCATTGTGCAGCACGTGGCGGCGGATAATGGTGAAACGGGATAAGCCGCGGGTTGCGGCGGCTTTGATGTAGTTCTGATTGAGCACGTCGTCGGTGCTGATACGCATCAAACGCACCACCTCGGTGGTTGGCGCTACCGCCAGTGCGGTAATCGGCAAAATCATATGGCGCAGCGCGCTGCCGATCATTTCCGTGCGGTAGGGTGAATCGGACAGCCAGGCGTCAATCAGGGCAAAGCCGGTAATGGGCTTGACCTGATACAGCAGATCGAAACGTCCGGAGACCGGCAGCCAGCCGAGGTGCAGCGAGAAAAACAGCATCAGCAGCAGTGCCAGCCAGAAAACCGGCATCGAAAAGCCCAACAGCGCAAAGGTGCTGATAGCGGTGTCCTGCCATTTGCCACGCATCACGCCGGCAATAATGCCCAGAGGAATGCCGATAAACAGAGCAAGAGTGAAGGCGAGCAGGCACAGCTCCATAGTGGCAGGAAACACTTCGCGCAGCTGTTCGCTGATTGCCTGACCATTAATGCTGGAGACGCCAAAATCCCAGTGCAGCAGGCTGACAAAGTAAAACTGGTAGGCATCCAGCAGGGCAGCGCCGTTCAGCGGTGCCCGCGGTGTGAAATAGCTGAGGCTAAAGCTGACCAATGTCAGGAAGAACAAGGTGATCAGCAACAGCAAGAAACGGCGTAAGGTAAAGATAATCACTTTTTCGGCCCCTCCGCAGACTCACGGTACACCCCGGCAAAGGACGCATTGCCGAACGGGCTCAGTACCAGTCCTTTTATGTCGTAACGGTAGGCCTGCAGGCGCAATGAAGACGCCAGCGGCAACACCGGCAACTGCTGCTCAAGAATTTTCTGTGCCTTCTGATAGTTTTCGATGCGCTGCGCCAGCTGTTGTGACAGCAGGGCATTTTGCAGCACTTCGTCAAACGCCGGGTCACACCAGTGAGCATAGTTGGTTTGCGAGCGGATGGCCGCGCAGCTCAGCAGCGGCCGGAAGAAGCTGTCCGGATCGTTACTGTCGGTGGCCCAGCCGGTGAGGGTCAGATCGTGATTCATCTCCATCAGCCGCGCCTCCTGGAAACGGCCTTCGACCGGCACTATGGTCACGTTAATGCCGACCTGAGCCAAGTCGGCCTGGATCAGCTCGGCGGTTTTTAACGGACTGGGGTTGTAGGATTGCGAGGCAGTCGGTACCCACAGGCGCAGGTTCAGCGACTCAATACCCGCTTGCTTGAGCATTTCGCGCGATTTGGCCGGATTGAATTCGGTAACGTGCGCTTCATTGTCGTAGGCCCAGGAGGCGCGCGGCAATATGGAGGCGGCGGTTTCCGCGGTGCCATAGTAAATCGACTGCATCAGACGCTGGTTGTTGATCGCCAGCGAAATCGCCTGACGGACGTTCAAATCGTTCAGCGGCGGTTTGCGGGTGTTAAACGCCAGATAGGCGATGTTCATGCCAGGGCGCAGCGTTAGCCGCAAGCGCGGGTCATCGCGCAGAATTGAAAGCTGGCTGGCGGCGGGATAGGCCAGCACGTCGCACTCGCCGGTCAGCAATTTCGATAGCCGTCCGGTACCGCCGGCGCCCAGATCGATCACCACCTGCGGCATACGCGGTTTACCTTTCCAGTAAACATCGTTGCGCGCCAGGCGGATATATTGTCCTGAGCGATATTCATTGAGCATGAACGGCCCGGTACCGACCGGTTCGCGGTCAATCATCTCCTGACGGCCTTCACGCGTCAGATCGTCTGCGTATTCTGCCGACAATACCGGCGCATAGTGGGTGGCGATGTGCCACAAGAATGAGGCGTCCGGCGCTTGCAGGCGGATCTCCACCGTGTACTCGTCCAGCTTCTTCACGCTTTGCACAGAGTCGCCAAATTGCAAACTGTCGAAATAAGGGTACTCGCCGCCGTTGACGTCATGGTAGGGGTGCTTTTGGTTAAACACGCGCTCGAAGCTGAAGACCACGTCGTCGGCATTCAGCTTGCGGGTCGGTTTGAACCAGTCGGTAGTCTGGAACGGCACGTCTTTGCGCAGGTGAAACCGGTAAGTGGCCCCGTTATCCAGCACTTCCCAGCTTTGCGCCAATTCGGGGATCAGCCGGTAGGTGTACGGATCGACGTCCAGCAAGCGGTCATAAAGCTGTGCGGCCAGGGTATCGACCGTCAGGCCGCTGCTGGCCATCTGCGGGTTGAAGGTGTTCAGTATGCCGCTGACGCAATAGACAAAGCCGCTTTGGCGGATGTCCGGCAATGGCGATGCCGCGGTGGGCGCAGGGGGTGTGGAGGCCAGAGCGCTGCCGGCAAGGCAGCTCAGTGACAATATCCAAAGGGGTAAACCACGCATAGAGGCTTCATGGGTTAATAAGCAATAGCATTAGTGTATCGCACTCTGGCGAACAGCCCAATCCATTGAGCAAAATGGCTGAGTTTTCTGCTACTTGATTGAACAATTCGGCACTTCAGACAAAAAAGTTACAATTGATATGTTATAACATAACAAAATCATGTTACCGTTCCCTGGCAATGTACTGATAACAGCAAGGGGATGTATGAACAAGGTTGCACTTCCACCACGCCAGCCGCTGCCGGACGCGCAGGCCTGGCAGGGCGCAATGAGTGATGTCGGGCTCGATTGGGTCGGGATGCAAGGGATAGCGTTGCCGCTGGAGTTGGCTGGAAAGCCGTTGATGGCAAGGGTCAACGCCGGGATCAATTTGCGCGCCGGCAGCCAAGGTGCGCGGGGTATACACATGTCGCGGCTGTATCTGGCGCTGGATGAGTTAACCCAGGGCGAACTGACGCCGCAACGCATTGCCGATCAACTGCACGCTTTTTTGGCATCGCAGCCGGAAAACAGCGACCGCGCCAGCCTGCACATCAGCGGTGAGCTGCTGTTGTCGCGTCCGGCGCTGCTTTCGCCACACCGGGGCTGGAAAGCCTACCCGCTGGAAATTAGTGCCTCGCTGGCAAGCACACTCACCCTGACGCTGACGGTGGGCGTGCCCTATTCGTCCACTTGTCCGAGTTCGGCGGCGCTCAGTCGTCAATTGGCGCAGCAGCAGTTTCAGTTTGATTTCGAACATTCGGCGCAAAAGGTCGACCAGCAGCAGGTCATCGACTGGCTGGGCGATCACGGCATGCCGGGGACGCCTCACAGTCAGCGTAGCTGGGCCTGGGTGACGGTGACGCTCAATGAGCGCGAAACGGCATTGCCGGTGGTCAACCTGATAGATCGTATTGAGCACGCGCTCGGCACGCCGTTGCAGACGCTGGTGAAACGCGGTGACGAGCAGGCGTTTGCCCTGGCTAACGGCCAGAACCTGATGTTCTGCGAAGATGCCGCTCGCCGCCTGTACCGAATGCTGCGCAGCCAGTGCAGCCACCGCGCCTTTTCGCTGCGGGTCGAACATCAGGAAAGCCTGCATGCCCACAATGCCGTGGCGGAGTTGAGCTGGCGGGAGGATCAGGATGCTGCGTAAAAACCCCAGTGGACACCTGCCGCAGGTCTCACCGCAGGCCTATATCGATCCTACCGCGATAATCTGCGGCCGGGTGATTATCGAGGATTTTGTCTACGTTGGGCCGTACGCGGTGATCCGTGCCGACGAACTCAATGCGGCCGGAGATATGGAACCGATCGTGATCGGCTCTCATTCCAATATTCAGGATGGCGTGGTGATCCACTCGAAAAGCGGCGCGGCGGTTACCGTCGGCCGCTTCAGCTCCATCGCCCATCGCGCCATTGTCCATGGGCCGTGCTGCATCGAGGACCGGGTGTTTATCGGTTTCAACAGCGTGTTGTTCAACTGTCACATCGGTTCCGGCTGCGTGGTGCGCTACAACGCGGTGGTGGATGGCGTGACGTTGCCGCAGAACCTGTATATCCCGTCAACCGAGCGCGTCGGCGCCGACAGCGATCTGTCGCTTTACCGGCAGGTCGATCGCGGCGCACTGCAATTTTCTGAAGAAGTCGCCGCCACCAACGTTGAACTGGTGCGCGGTTACCAGGCATTACGCAATGAGTTTTGAGTGAGGAATCCCATGAATCCATTACCCGTAACCGTGCTTTCCGGCTTTCTCGGCGCCGGTAAAACGACGGTATTGAACCATATTTTGAACAATCGTCAGGGCATGCGCGTGGCGGTTATCGTCAACGACATGAGCGAAGTCAACATCGACGCTGCGCTGGTCGAGAACGAAGTCCAGCTCGATCGCCAGCAGGAAAAATTGGTGGAGATGAGCAATGGCTGCATCTGCTGCACGCTGCGCGAAGACCTGCTGATTTCGGTACGCGAACTGGCGCAGGCCGGGCGCTTCGATTACCTGCTGATCGAATCCAGCGGCATTTCCGAACCTTTGCCGGTGGCGGAAACCTTTACCTTTGAGGACGAACAGGGGGAAAGCCTATCGCAATTTGCGCGGCTGGATACCTTGGTCACCGTGGTGGACGGGGTTAATTTTATCCAGCAGTACCAGCAGGCGCAGACGCTGCAGGAGGCCGGTCAAAGCTTGGGCGAAGACGATCTGCGCAGCGTTGCGGATCTGTTGATCGAACAAATCGAGTTCTGTGACGTGATGCTGGTAAGCAAAACCGACCTGCTGACGCCAGAACAGCAGGGAGAAGTGATGGCGCTGCTGGCCAGTTTGAATCCGGATGCCCGTATTCTGCCCGTATCGCCAGGCAAATTGCCGCTGGAGGCGGTATTGAACACCAACAGTTTCAGCTTCGACAAAGCGCAGCAGGCGCCGGGCTGGTTGAAGGAGCTACGCGGCGAGCACCTGCCCGAAACTGAAAACTACGGGATCAGCAGCTTTGTTTATCAGGCGCGCCGTCCCTTTGCGCCGGACAAATTCTACCGGGTGATCAACGGTGACTGGGGCGGTGGCAAGCTACTGCGTTCCAAAGGGTTCTTTTGGCTGGCGACGCGCCCGCGTCAGGCCGGGCAGTGGAGCCAGGCGGGAGGGATTGCTCATTATGGGTTGGCAGGCACCTTCTGGCGCGCCATAGCGCAAGATAGATGGCCGGAAGATGAAGATACGAGGGCGCAGATTATGGAGAAATGGGTGGAGCCTTTCGGTGACATGCGCCAGGAATTGGTGTTCATCGGCCAGCATCTGCAGCAGGCCAAAATAACGCGTTTGCTGGACGCTTGCCTGCTAAACGATGAGGAAATGGCCGCCGGGGTGGATTACTGGCACGAGATGGCCGACCCCTTCCCTGAGTGGTAATTGCACAATGACAGTGTGGTAATGAGAAAAATTCTCAACAAAGTGCTTTACAGATGATACTGATAACTATTATCATCGCTTGGCAGTTCACGGAAGGCCACTCCCTGTGGTTCTGCTGTGGAAGGCACGACATTGCTCACATTGCTTCCAGTGTTTTTTAAGCCAGCTCGGGTGCTGGCTTTTTTTTTGCCCGCTATTCGTCGTCCGCCTCGCCATTTTGCAGTAACGCATGTTTTTTCAGCATGCCGCGTAGCTGGTGATAGGTCAGCCCCAGCAACTCCGCCGCTTTACGTTGGTTAAACCTTCCCTGTTGCAGTGCCGCTTCGATCAGAGACTTCTCCTGCGCCAATTGCCAGGCTTTTAAATCCAGCGGCAGTACCGGCAGGCCATCATGCGCTTCGGCCTCTACAGGCAATGGCACACTTTCCCGCTGGGCGAACGGGTTGATGACGATGTTATCCAGCGCTTCCGCGCTGGTGCCGTGGCGGTAGACCGAACGCTCCACCACGTTTTTCAATTCGCGTACGTTGCCTGGCCAGTGATAGCCGAGCAGGGTATCTCTGGCACGCTCGGTAAAGCCAGGAAACAGCGGCAACGACAGCTCACGACACATCTGGATCGCAAAGTGTTCGGCCAGCAACATGATGTCTTGCTGGCGCCGGCGCAGCGGCGGCAACTGCACCACGTCGAACGCCAGGCGGTCCAGCAGGTCGGCGCGGAATTTTCCTGCCGCCGCCAGCGCGGGCAAGTCGTCGTTGGTGGCACACACCAGCCGGACATCGACCTGCAGCGGTTGGCTACCGCCGACGCGTTCCAGATGGCCGTATTCAATCACCCGCAGCAATTTTTCCTGTACCAGCATCGGTGCGGTCGCCAGTTCATCGAGAAACAAAGTGCCGCCGTCGGCACGTTCAAAGCGACCCAGGTGGCGCTTCTGCGCACCGGTAAAAGCTCCGGCCTCGTGGCCGAACAGTTCCGAATCCAGCAGGTTCTCATTCAGGGCCGCGCAGTTAAGCGAGATAAATGGCCCTTGCCAACGGTTGGAGAGGTAATGTAAACGGTGGGCAATCAACTCCTTACCGGTTCCGCGCTCACCAATAACCAACACCGGCTTGTTCAACTTTGCCAGTTGCGAGACTTGCTCCAATACTTCGACAAAGGCGTTTGCTTCGCCCAGCAGGTTTTCTAACTGTTCGCTCATGATGAAATTCGCCAATGTTTGGTGAAAATAATCACTCTACAGGATGCGTTCAGAGAGTCAAAAATAAATAGTCGTTATTATTCAACGAAATAAAAGTTGGCACGGGTTTTGATTAAGTCTTTGGGCAATCTGCATGATTTAACGCGGCGCTTCAGACGCCATCAGAACCAAGAGGAAGTGAATTATGGGTATTTTTTCTCGTTTTGCCGACATCGTGAACGCCAACATCAATACGCTGCTGGATAAGGCAGAAGATCCGCAAAAACTGGTGCGGTTGATGATCCAAGAGATGGAAGACACGCTGGTCGAAGTCCGTTCTACCTCAGCGCGTGCGCTGGCGGAGAAAAAGCAGCTGTTACGCCGTATCGAGCAGGGTGAAAACCAACTGAGCGACTGGCAGGACAAAGCCGAACTGGCGCTGCGTAAAGATAAAGAAGATCTGGCCCGTGCGGCGCTGATCGAAAAACAAAAAGTGGCCGACCTGATCTCTACGCTGACTCATGAAGTCTCGACCGTAGAAGAAACCCTGGCCCGCATGAAAAGCGAAATCGGCGAGTTGGAAAACAAACTGACCGAAACACGCGCACGCCAACAAGCACTGACATTGCGTCATCAGGCGGCGTCGTCTTCCCGCGAAGTGCGTCGTCAGCTCGACAGCGGCAAACTCGATGAGGCAATGGCGCGTTTCGAGCAGTTCGAACGTCGCATTGACCACATGGAAGCCGAAGCGGAAAGCGTCAGCATCGGTAAAAAGAAGTCTCTGGATCAAGAGTTTGCCGAGCTGAAAGCCGACGACGCCATCAGCGAGCAGTTGGCGGCGCTGAAAGCGAAAATGAATCGTTCCGAGTAAGGCAATAAAGGTTTTGAAAATAAATCAGGAAAATCAATTTATTGATTTTCGGCTGATAACACAAAGGGGGAAAAACCACGCTTTTATCCCCCTTTGTCAATAACCTGGGCGGCCACGGTAGGGTGGCCGCCCACCAAAGACGCATTAAGAAGGAAAAGAAATGAGTGCTCTATTACTTGCCATTCCGTTGACAATCTTTGTGTTGTTTGTCGCACCGATTTGGCTTTGGCTGCATTACAGCAATCGGCAACAAAACGGCATTCAACTGAGCCATCAGGAAATGCAGCGTCTGGCACAGCTGGCAGAAGATGCCAAGCGTATGCGTGAACGCATTCAGGCGCTGGAAGAGATCCTCGATGCAGAACACCCGAACTGGAGACAGTCTTGATGAACAACACTCTGGGCAGTAAAAAGCTTTATCGCGTACCTGAAGAAGGGATGGTGAAGGGCGTCTGCGCCGGTCTGGCCCATTATTTCGACGTGCCGGTACGCCTGATCCGGGTGATCGTGGTGTTATCGATGTTCTTCGGGCTGTTTTTCTTCACCCTGATTGCTTATTTCGCGCTGGTGTTCGTGTTGGATGAAGCGCCGGCCAGCCGTTTTGACGGCGAACAGCAAAAAACGCCGCGTCAGTTGCTCGACCAACTTGAATATCAACTGGGCAGCGGCGAACAACAGCTGCGACAGGTTGAGCGTTACGTCACGTCGGACACTTTCGGCGTACAGAGCCGTTTCCGCAAGCTGTAACCCGCCCCGCATGCTATGGCCTGCGCCGTGCGCAGGTCAGGCTTTGCACCCGTCATCATCCTTTATTGACCCGAACTGTGCCGGAGGGCATTGATAATGAACAAAACCTATGCCGCAAGCGCCGCTAAAACCGGTGGATTTAAACGAGGAGCAGGTGCAATGTTGAAGACAGTGTCTAAAGTCATCATCATAGCGTTGCTGAATTACGGCCCGGCAGGGGCGGCCGGCTGGCTGCTGCGGACCGTGGGTCGCCAACCGATTCGCTTTGTATTGGCGCTGGTGCTGGAACCTCTGTTCCGCAAAGGCCTGAACAAGGTATTTGGGCGTTATGCCAAGGAGAACAATGAAACGACTGCAAAATGAGTTAACGTCGCTGGTCAACCGCGGAATGGATCGCCATCTGCGCCTGGCGGTGACCGGTCTGAGCCGTAGCGGCAAAACCGCCTTTATCACCGCTTTCGTCAACCAATTGCTGCACGTTCACAGCGGTGCGCGCATGCCGCTGTTCTCGCCGGTGCGTGAAGAGCGCCTGCTGGGCGTGAAGCGCATTCCGCAGCGCGATCTCGGCATTCAACGTTTTACCTATGATGAAGGGTTGGCGCAGCTGTATGGCACACCGCCGAGCTGGCCGACCCCGACGCGTGGCGTCAGCGAAATTCGCCTGGCGCTGCGTTACCGCTCCAACGATTCGCTGCTGCGTCATTTCAAAGACACGTCGACCCTGTACCTGGAAATCGTCGATTATCCCGGCGAGTGGTTGCTGGACCTGCCGATGCTGGAACAGGACTATCTGGCCTGGTCGCGGCAAATGGCCGGCCTGCTGCAGGGCGATCGCGCCGAGTGGGCCAAGCCTTGGCTGGCGCTGTGCAAAAGCTGCGATCCGCTGGCTCCGGCAGATGAAAACAAACTGGCGGCTATCGCCCAGGCCTACACCGACTATCTCCTGCGTTGCAAAAGTGAAGGGCTGCACTTTATTCAGCCGGGGCGCTTTGTCCTGCCGGGGGATCTGGCCGGTGCGCCGGCGTTGCAGTTTTTCCCGTGGCCGAATGTGGATGCTCAGGGTGAGTCGAAGCTGGCGCAGGCGGATAAACACAGCAATATCGGCATGCTGCGTGCGCGTTTCAATTATTACTGCCAGTCGATCGTCAAAAACTTTTATAAAGAGCATTTTGTCCGTTTCGACCGCCAAATCGTGTTGGTGGACTGCTTGCAGCCGCTCAATAGCGGCCCGCAGGCGTTTAACGACATGCGCCTGGCGCTGACCCAGTTGATGCAGAGTTTCCACTATGGCAAGCGCACGCTGTTTCGCCGGTTGTTTTCGCCGACCATCGACAAGCTGATGTTCGCCGCCACCAAAGCCGACCATATTACCGCCGATCAGCACGCCAATCTGGTGTCGCTGCTGCAGCAGTTGGTGCAGGAAGCGTGGCAGAACGCCGCATTTGAAGGCATCAGCATGGACTGCGTTGGGCTGGCCTCAGTACAGGCTACCGAGAGCGGTATCGTTGATCATCAGGGGCAGCGCATCCCGGCGTTAAAAGGCAATCGTCTGAACGACGGAGCGCCGCTGACGGTTTTCCCCGGCGAAGTGCCGGCGCGCCTGCCTGGGCCGGCGTTTTGGCAAAACCAGGGCTTCCATTTCGATGAGTTTCGTCCACGCGCGATGAGCGTGGACAGCCCGTTGCCACATATTCGCCTGGACGCGGTGATGGAGTTTCTACTGGGAGATAAATTGCGATGAGCGAGCCAATAAAACCGCGTATCGATTTTGAACAACCGCTGCAACCGCCGCAGGAGCCCGTGCTGCGTGCTAACGTCGCTTTCGACGAACAGCAGGCGGAAAGCTTTTTCCCGGCGGCGCCGGAGCTGCAGCAGGAAGACGAAGAGGGGCGCGCCGAAGGCATCATCAATGCGGCCCTGAAACCCAAACGCAGCCTGTGGCGCAAAATGGTCACTGCCGGGCTGGCGCTGTTTGGCGTCAGCGTGGTGGCGCAGGGCGTACAGTGGGTACATACCGCCTGGGTCCAGCAGGATTGGATTGCCATGGGCGGTGGCGTAGCGGGTGGCTTGATCGTCTTTGCCGGTGTGGGGTCGGTGGTGACCGAATGGCGCCGGTTATACCGTCTGCGCCAGCGTGCTGAAGAGCGAGATGTGGCTCGAGAACTACTGCACAGCCACGGTTTGGGCAAAGGGCGGGAGTTCTGCGAGAAGTTGGCACGCCAGGCCGGTCTGGATCAAGGGCATCCGGCGTTGCAGCGCTGGCAGGCCTCGCTGCATGAAACCCAAAACGACCGTGAAGTGGTGGCGCTGTACGCCAAACTGGTGCAGCCGGTGCTGGACAACCAGGCTAGGCGTGAAATCAGCCGTTCGGCCGCAGAATCTACGTTAATGATTGCCGTCAGCCCGCTGGCGCTGGTGGATATGGCGTTTATCGCCTGGCGCAATATTCGTCTTATCAACCGCATCGCGGCGCTGTATGGCATCGAACTGGGCTACTTTAGTCGTCTGCGGCTATTCCGCCTGGTGTTGTTGAACATTGCCTTTGCCGGTGCGTCCGAACTGGTGCGCGAAGTGGGGATGGACTGGATGTCGCAAGATCTGGCGGCTCGTTTGTCTGCCCGTGCAGCACAGGGGATCGGTGCCGGTTTGCTGACCGCGCGGCTAGGCATCAAGGCGATGGAGCTGTGCCGTCCACTGCCTTGGCTGGAAGGTGAGAAACCCAAACTGGGTGATTTCCGCAGCCAATTGGTCGGCCAACTGAAAGAAACCATGAAGAAAGGCGACAGCAAAGCCAAATAATCTCCTCACGGCGTCCATTTGGACGCCGTGCTTCCTTTCTGCCTCTGTCACGCCGTGCAAAGCCAATACGTAACCTTCACTTGACGAAAGACGATCCCCCTGCAAATACATTATATTTATCTGCAAATTTATTGGCGGTTGTGATAACTCTCTGCCGATCAGCTAAAATGACGCCGATGGTGTTATTCACTTGCGTTTAAAAACATCAACAACAGCGATAAATCAGAGTTCTGTCAACTTTTGCTGACAGATTGCTTCTACCGTTCGGGGTGAGAGAGTATCATCATTGCCAGTCATCCCCGCACCTGCAGAGATAAGGCCAATACTGATGCGTTTGGAAGTTTTTTGCGAAGACCGAATCGGTCTGACTCGAGAGTTACTCGATCTTTTGGTATTGCGCAGCATAGATTTACGTGGCATCGAAATCGATCCCATCGGCCGCATTTACCTCAATTTTTCCCAGCTGGATTTTGACACCTTCCGTGCCTTGATGGCAGAGATCCGCCGCATCGCCGGCGTGACCGACGTACGCACCGTGAATTTCATGCCGTCCGAGCGTGAGCACCGCGCCCTGCGGGCGCTGCTGGAGTCGATGCCGGAACCGGTCTTCTCGATAGATATGAAGGGCAAGGTCGAGCTGGCTAACCCGGCGGCTCAGGCGCTGTTCGGTTTCAGCGAAGACAAAATCCGCAACCAGACCGCCACTGCGTTGATTGGCGGTTATAACTTCAGCCGCTGGCTGGAGAGCGAACAGGCGACTCCGCAATCTGAGCGGGTGGTGATCCGCAGTCAGGATTTCCTGATGGATATCACCCCCATCTATCTGGAAGACGAAAACCAGCAGAAAGATACCGTCGGCGCGGTTGTGATGCTGAAGTCCACGGCGCGCATGGGCCGTCAGCTACAGAACTTGTCGGTGAACGACGATACCGAATTTGATCACATCGTCGCCGCCAGCCCGAAAATGCGCCAGGTGCTGGATCAGGCGCGCAAGCTGGCGATGTTGGATGCGCCACTGTTGATTGTCGGGGATACCGGTACCGGTAAAGATATTCTGGCCCGGGCCTGTCACCTGCGCAGTCCGCGCGGCAAGCAGCCGTTCCTGGCGCTAAACTGTGCCGCTTTGCCGGACGACGTAGCGGAAAGCGAGCTGTTCGGCCATGCGCCGGGCGCTTACCCCAATGCGCTGGAAGGCAAGAAGGGCTTCTTTGAGCAGGCACACGGCGGTTCGGTATTGCTCGATGAAATCGGTGAAATGTCGCCGCGCATGCAGACCAAACTGCTGCGCTTTATTAACGACGGCACTTTCCGCCGGGTTGGCGAAGAACACGAAGTGCATGTCGATGTACGAGTGATCTGCGCGACGCAGAAAAATCTGACCGAACTGGTGCAACGCGGTGAGTTCCGTGAGGACTTGTATTATCGCCTTAACGTACTCACCATTACCCTTCCGCCGCTGCGCGAACGTCCGCAGGACATCATGCCGCTGACCGAACTGTTCGTGGCGCGCTTTGCCGATGAGCAGGGCGTTGCGCGGCCGAAATTGTCCAACGATCTGGGCAGCTTCCTCAGCAAATACGGCTGGCCGGGCAACGTGCGGCAGTTGAAGAACGCCATCTATCGCGCGCTGACGCAAACGGAAGGTTTCGAACTTCGTCCACAAGATATCGTTCTGCCGGAATTTGAAGTTGAAATGTCACTGGGCGATGAAGTGTTGGACGGCTCGCTTGACGACATCAGCAAGCGTTTTGAACGCTCGGTGTTGACGCGGCTGTACCGCACTTACCCAAGCACGCGAAAGCTGGCGAAACGCCTGGGGGTTTCACATACCGCGATCGCCAACAAGCTGCGCGAGTATGGTCTTAGCAGCCGCAAGCCGGCTGGGGAAAGCGAAGAGTAAAAAGAATGGGCGCCTTAGGCGCCCATTTTAATACTTGGCTATCAGAGCCCGGCATTCGCGGGCCTTATGACATTACTTCAATGCAGCCAGCGCCGCGTCATAGTCTGGTTCGTTGGTGATTTCATTCACCAGCTCGCTGTACAACACGTTATCCTGGCCATCCAGCACCACGACCGCACGTGCAGTCAGACCGGCCAGTGGGCCCTCGGCGATTTCAACGCCGTAGGCTTGTTTGAATTCTGCACCGCGCAGAGTGGACAGGGTCACCACGTTGCTCAGGCCTTCCGCGCCACAGAAACGTGACTGTGCAAACGGCAGGTCGGATGAAATGCACAACACTACGGTGTTATCCAGGCCGCTGGCCAACTGGTTGAATTTACGCACTGAAGTCGCACAAACGCCGGTATCGATGCTTGGGAAAATGTTCAGAACTTTGCGTTGACCCGCGAAGCTGCTCAGCGCCACATCTGACAGGTCTTTGGCAACCAGAGAGAAGGCTTTGGCTTGTTCGCCGGACTGTGGCAGATGGCCTGCAACGCTAACCGGGTTGCCTTGAAAATGTACTGTCTGAGTCATTAGCTTGATTCCTTTTACAGGTGTTTATACAAAGGGCATGAGCCTAATGAAAAGGGACTTTACGCCGCGCTTAACATTAGGTTCACACCCTGGCATCAGTTTATGTCAACAATTGCGGGTTGGATATATAAAGTTTGCTAAATAGTTGTATATATTAGGTTGTGTCCAGAATTTATCCTTCTGGTCGCCCTTGTTTATGCGCAATTTTCGCCTCAGGAGCCGTTATGAGAAGCATGCGTTTTTACCCAGAAGCCTGGCCGCTGCATACTGCCTTTGTGATAGCTCGCGGTAGCCGTACCGAAGCCAAGGTCGTGGTGGTCGAAATTGAACAGCAGGGCGTGCGTGCCAGCGGCGAATGTACGCCATATGCGCGTTACGGCGAAAGTGAAGCCTCGGTGATGGCGCAGCTGGCTGAAGTGGCAACGGCTGTGGAGCAGGGCGTGACGCGGGAGCAACTGCAGCGGCTTATGCCGGCAGGCGCAGCGCGTAATGCGGTGGATTCTGCATTGTGGGATCTGGAATGTCGCCTGAACGGCCAGAGCCTGTGGCAACGCAGCGCAGTCATAGAGCCGGAACGCATTGTGATGGCGCAAACCGTCAGCATCGGCTCGCCGGAGGCGATGGCGTTCGCCGCGCGTGAGCTTGAGCAACAGGGGGCCAGTCTGTTGAAAATCAAGCTGGATAATCACCTGATCAGTGAACGACTGGTGGCGATCCGTGCGGCAGTGCCGACGGCCACCTTGATCGTCGACGCCAATGAGTCCTGGCAGGCGGAGGGGTTGGCGGCACGTTGTCAGCTGTTGGCGGATCTGGACGTGGCGATGCTGGAGCAACCGCTGCCGGCGAAGGACGACAGCGCGCTGGAAAACTTTATCCACCCGTTACCGATTTGCGCCGATGAGAGCTGCCACACGCGTAGCGATCTACCGCGGTTGGCCGGACGCTATCAGATGGTCAATATCAAGCTGGACAAGACCGGCGGTCTGACGGAAGGGTTGGCGTTGGCGGCATTGGCGCGAGAGCAAGGGTTCGCCATCATGCTGGGCTGCATGCTCTGCACTTCTCGAGCGATCGGCGCGGCGTTACCCTTGGCTCCGGGGGCGCGATTCGTCGATTTGGACGGGCCAACCTGGCTGGCGAAGGACGTTGAACCGGGTCTGGATTTCGAATGTGGGGCGATCAACCTCGCCCCGTAACCGACTCAATCCGGGTAGGTCAGTAGTTCTACCATGGCGTCGAGGTAGCTTTCGCTGGCGGCATCGGCAGAGATTGGTGGGAACTCTGCGGTAATGCAGGGCAGCGACAGATCGGCGCACCAACTGCCGAACGATCCCGGCGTCTCGTAACCGACGCTGGTGACCAGCGGCAGGGCAAATTTGTGCGAAAGCCAGACGCCAAGCTGAGAGCTGGCAGGGTCTTCAATACAGGCCAAGGGTTCGTGGAAGGAGACTACCCAGCGAGGTTTCAGCCGATGGATCAGGTGGCACAGCGCCTGGGTCTCCGGCTCGGAACCCGGACGGCCACCGGTCGAAAGCTTAACGTCCCGAGCCTCCGCCGCGCTGTTCCAGCGATAAACCGTGTCGCCAGAGCGCCAGTTGGCCGCCGGGAAATTGCGGTTCAGGTCGACCCCGTTGGCATTGGCGCGCAGCCCCAGTTGGCAGCCGTCCGGGTTGACGGCCAGCACCACATGGTGACGCAACTGATTGGGGGCGATGCTGCGCAGCGCACAGGACAGCGTGACAATAGCGGCACCTTCGTCGCCGTGCGTACCGGCGATGATCAGCCCGGTATCTGGGCTACTGATGGCCGCCGGGAAATAGAGCAGCGGTGCGCCCAGCAGCGAACTGCCGTAATTCTCTCCTGCAACGGCCAATTGGCCACGTTCACTGCGCGGTCGATGCTGGATCATGATGCGTTCCCTGATTTAAAGGTCGAGAGTGATTATCATTTTATTCAGTGTATTACGCTTTAGCTGCACTTTCCCAGAGCTATTGTTCAGCTATCGCGCGTTATGTGAACTGTGCGTTAGCGTAGGTAACAATAAAACCCCGCCGGTCAATTCGCTGTTGTTATACTATCGGCAAAGCTAACCCAATAACCAAACAGGGGATTTAACATGCCAGTAGCCAGAATTATTGCCAGCTATAGCGAAAATGAAAAAGATACCATCACGCTGCTGTGCGGCGTGGACGAGGAAAACCAAATCCGCCAGGGTGAATGGTTCGGCGTGGTGAAAAACGACGACGGGCGCGGCGATGAGTCCAACTATCCGTTTACCCTGCACGTCGACTATCAAAAAAACAGCTTCTATCTGGACTATGGCTATGACGATGCCGAGTCACGTCAGATGCAAAAGACCGATATCCATGCCAAGCCGCTGGTGGAGAAAGGCTTCTTCACTATCTTCGATGAAGAAGAGGGCGAAGAATTCAGCTACCGTATCAACAGCATCCATCTTTACGAATAATCTTCGTCGAGATCAAAATGCCCGTGTCGACTTCGTCGTACGGGCATTTTTTATTGCCTGGCCCCCAGTTTTTACATCTTGTCCGCCTGGAACTCTAGGTGAGACTAATCTTGTGCTATAAGATAAAAAATTCAGATGGTTAACGGGGATAAATCAGAATGACGAGAAAAATAATTCAACAGGGTTTTCGTTTGGCGCTGTGTGCGGTAGCGATCGGCGCAGGATTGAGCAGCGCAATGGCGGCGCAGGTTCCCCCGGGTACCACTCTGGCGGAAAAGCAGGAAATTGTTCGCCATATCAAAGATGAGCCTGCTTCGCTCGATCCCATCAAGGCGGTCGGGCTGCCGGAGGCACAATTGGCGCGCGATCTGTTTGAAGGTTTGGTGAATCAGGATGCCAACGGCAAAGTGATCCCTGGCGTTGCCACCCGTTGGCAAACCACGGATAACCAAACCTATATTTTCACACTACGTAAGGACGCACGCTGGTCTAACGGTGACCCTGTCACGGCAAAAGACTTTGTCTATAGCTGGCAACGCCTGGTCGAACCAAAAAGTCTGTCTCCCTTTGCCTGGTTTGCTCAACTGGCAGGTATCCAGAATGCCGATGAGATCATTACCGGTAAATTGCCAGCGGACAAGCTGGGCGTAACGGCGCTGGATGATTACACCTTAAAAGTACAGTTGAATAAGCCGGTACCCTATTTTGTCAGCCTGACAGCCAACTTCAGCCTGTTCCCGGCGAACAAGGCGGTGGTGGAGAAATTTGGCAATGACTGGACAAAAGTCGGCAATCTGGTGGGCAACGGTGCGTATAAGCTACAGGAGCGGGTGGTCAACGAGAAACTGGTGCTGACGCCCAACGAACACTATTGGGATCATGCGCATACCGTTTTGACCAAAGTGACCTTTGTGCCAATCAACCAGGAGTCTAACGCCACTAAACGCTACCTGGCCGGCGATATCGATATCACCGAATCCTTCCCTAAAAACATGTACCAAAAACTGCTGAAAGACATTCCGGATCAGGTGTATACCCCGGACCAACTCGGCACCTATTATTATGCTTTCAACACCCAACGGGCGCCGACCAACGATGTGCGGGTGCGCAAGGCGCTGTCTTACGCGATCGATCGCAAAATTATCGCCGAAAAAGTGTTAGGCACCGGTGAGAAACCTGCTTATCACTTTACGCCGGATGTGACCGCAGGGTTTAAACCGGAAGTGAGTCTGTTGCAACAGCAGCCGCAGGCCGAACTGGATGCCCAGGCCAAGGCGCTGATGCAGGCGGCCGGCTATGGCCCTAATAACCCTTTGAAGCTGACGCTGTTGTATAACACTTCAGAAAGCCACCAGAAAATAGCCATCGCCGTGGCCTCAATGTGGAAGAAAACCCTTGGGATCGACGTTAAGTTGCAGAATCAGGAATGGAAAACTTATATCGACAGCCGTAACACCGGCAATTTCGACGTGGTGCGCGCTTCCTGGGTGGGCGATTACAATGAAGCTTCGACCTTCCTGTCGTTGTTGAGCTCCACCCACAGCGGCAACATCGCCAAATTCAAGAGCGCGGATTACGACAAGCTGTTGGCGCAGGCCAGCCGTGAAACCAGCGCCGCGGCCCTGACGGCGGATTACAACAAACTGGAGCAGATCATCGCGGAACAGGCGCCGATCGCGCCGATTTACCAATACACCAATGGCCGTCTGATCAAGCCTTGGGTAAAAGGTTACCCGATCACCAATCCGGAAGACGTGGCCTACAGCCAGACGATGTATATTATCAAGCATTAATAACTGCATTTAACCAGGCTCCGTTAATTCGGGGCCTGGTTATGAATATTTGTCGAATAATAAAACAAACCCCAATGGCTTATATCAGCCAGGGCGATGCTGTCCGTTGAAATAACCGGAGCGGCCTTTATATTCGGCAATGAATAGTGGGTAAAACCGGTCGTTATTTATGCTTTATAAGCTGTCCCGCATGGCATCAACTAGGATGCGGCCGCTCATGTCCGTTTGGGTAATGCGATAGCTGGTTGGGTATGAGCGCCGGGTGCTGAGGTGATCGTGTACCGACACCTTGCCAACCTGCGCACCGCTGGCATTCTTAACGATAAACTCGCTGATCTCTTCCTGGCCCTGATTTTGAAAATTAACGCTGCGGATTTTCTCCAGCGTATCGCTGTCGTTTAATTTTAAATGGTCGCGTAACATAACTACCTCCTCGTAGTGAGGGAAGTATATGCCTCTCAAATTTGAGCTGGAACAGCTTTTTGTTAATTTTTTATTGTCATTATGAATTAAGATTGCTGTGAATATGTTAAGTCATAATAATGGCGCGATAGCCAGCGCTTTATTCCACGATATCTGCATTTATCGGCCGGGTTTTATTTCATCTCCGTTATTATTAGTCTGCATTTTTGTTAAATAATACCTGACGCCCAATGGGTGAGGGAAATACGCAGGACACGTCATGTGCACAGTCGGGAACGATCGCTAAATCACGTTTGGCGCGCGGGGCAATAAAACGTCGATCGTAAGCCGCATAGGCGATGCCGCGTTGTAGACGATCGGGGCCTTGCGCCTGTGCCGCACAAGATTTGTCGAGTATTTTGTAGAAGCTTCCTGGCGCGTCGCCGCTGTCCTTTGCGCCAACCATGTAGGTGATATTCGCCGTGGCATAGCGTTGGCGTACTGATTCAGTCTGTTGGTCGAGGTAGCTCGGAATAGCCTCAATGCCGTATTTCCAACGATTGACGCTCGGGCAGGCGTCACTGTTAACCTCAACCCAATCGAAGATGCAGCCCCCTGTTGAATCACAGTCGCGCCAATCGACAGGGTGATCGTTGTTTACCGGCCGCGGTCGGTGACTGTCAAAATAGAGCCAACTGCCGGGGTCGGATATCACAAAGCGCAGTTTTACGCCGGGCGGCGGATTGGCGAAACCGACATAGTGCTGTACAAACTGTGCACCGGCGGAAAACCCTGCAACGGTGACCCAGCGTATCTGCGGCCATTTTACTTTCAATTCGGCAACCAGGCGATCAAGCGCGGCAAACGAGCTGGTTCTTCCCTGGTTGTCCAAACCGCCTTCGATCCAGGAACTGCAACTCCACAGCGCGTCCCCGGCCTGCGCTTGCGGAACGCCGGGAGAATGGCAGCGTGCGGACTGAGCATTACTGACCGGGAACAGCGGGGCGACCAACAGCGCCTGGCCGGTTTTGCCTGCAAGTTGAGCCGCTTTTACCGCGGCGGCCAGGGTTTTCCCCGCATCTCTGGGATGTCCGTGCAGCACGATTAAGACGCTATCTGGCGTGATCACCTGGGGTTGCGCGACAAAGTAGGGCAAATTTCCTGCTGTTGGTCCCAGTTTCACCCGGTATGCGTCGGCAAGGGTGTCGAGTGTGCTATCTGCGGCAAACAGTGGATGAAACGGGGTTGCGATAACCGCCGCTACTGAGGCCAATACCAATGTTCGAGTGGGGGTCATTAAGCACCAGCTTTAGGGTTTGCGCATTATTACTCCATGTTAGCCTATAAGGCCATTTCGAGCGTAGCATTCGCACGGCTTCATCTTTGATCCGCCTGGCATTAACGCTAGACTCTGAGGTAACTGAAAAGCAAAGAGGATGAGGAATGGAAGTCATTGAGGGGCGCGAGTTACAGGTTCCTGACGCAGTCTATGCCTACCAACTTGATGGTAAGGGCGGTGTAACATCGATTGATTACGATGATAAAGTCACCTGCGATGAGCCTTGCTGGCTGCATCTCGATTATGCGCACCCAGCCAGCGCCGAGTGGCTGGCTACCACACCGCTTTTGCCGGATGCGGTAAGAGAGGCCTTATCCGGGGAGAGTTCCCGGCCGCGCGTCAGCAAGGTGGGCGAAGGCACCATGATCACGCTGCGCAGCATTAACTTTAACGCCAACTCGCGGCCGGATCAGCTGGTCACTATCCGCGTTTACATGACCGATAAACTCATCGTTTCTACCCGCCATCGCAAGGTCTATTCCATTGACCAGGTGGTGAACGATCTGCAAAGCGGCAGTGGGCCAACCAACAGTGGTAACTGGCTGGTGGAGATATCGGACGCATTGACCGACCACGCCAGCGAGTTTATCGAAGATCTGCACGATAAAATCATCGATTTGGAAGATTCGTTACTGGAGCAGCAGGTCCCCGAACGGGGGCAATTGGCGCTGATCCGCAAACAGTTGATTGTGCTGCGTCGTTATATGGCACCGCAACGCGACGTGTTCTCGCGTTTAGCCAGCGATCGTTTGCCCTGGATGAATGACGACGATCGTCGCCGCATGCAGGATATTGCCGATCGGCTGGGGCGCGGGCTGGATGACCTGGACGGTAGCATTGCACGTACCGCGATCCTTTCTGACGAAATCACCACGGTAATGGCCGATGCCATGAACCGCCGCACCTACACCATGTCGCTCCTGGCGATGGTGTTTTTGCCTACGACCTTTTTGACTGGTTTGTTCGGCGTCAACCTGGGCGGGATCCCTGGGGGCGGTAATCCATTCGGCTTTGCGGCATTTTGCCTGATGCTGGCCGGATTGGTGTTCGGCGTGGGCTGGTGGCTGAAGCGACGTCGTTGGTTGTAGCCAAAAAGAGGTAAAACCCCGGTTAACATTGAGCGATATCAACTTTTGTCGGGGGGAAATGAGGCATGATCTATCTCGCAGGTGAATGCAACGTCAAGCGATGGGCGTTGCGCTCCATAATTGTCTTACTTTCTTATATTTAGAATTACTGCATAGCACATTGATTCATACGATGCCGGTTTAATCACCGGCATTTTTTTGTCCGCAATTTGCCCTCAGGCCGCACTCTCATCCCAGAAACTGGCTTCAATCTTGTGCCCGTCCAGGTCACGTACAAAGCAGCCGTAATAGGCTTCACCATAGTGCGGCCGTGAACCGGGGGCACCTTCATCCGTCGCTCCGGCCAGCAGCGCCTGCCGGTAAAAATCATCAACCTGCTGCTTGCTGGTGGCGAAAAAACCCACATGAATGCCGTTGCCGGTGGTAGCCGGTTTGCCGTCGATCGGCAGCTGCAACCAAAACTCCGGATAATCACGGCCATAGCCTATGGCCCCTGGGTGTTCCAAAACCCGGCGGCAACCTAAGGCGGCGAGGGTGCGATCGTAAAAATCAGCTGCGGCGTCAAAATTATTGCTGCCGAGAGAAACGTGAGACAAGCAAGGCGTGATGTTCATCGGTAATCTCCTGGTGACTGTATAAAAACACAGTATAGGATAAAAACCGCACTGTCTGGTGAATTCTGCTGAAAATGCGAGCGGGATCGCCAACTGAAGGGGGGTAAAGAGCCGCCCGCAGTGTGCGGGCGGAACAACGGCTTACTTGATTTCGAGCACGTCTAAACGTGCCGGGGCAGGTTCATCCGTCTCTTCCGGCTGCCAACCCACCGGCTGCATCGGAATGTCTTCGCGATCGAAGGCCAAATCGCCACCGTCAACGACTTCACTGCCGTGGTGAATGCCTTTGAAATCAAACAGGTTAAAGTCGCTAAGGTGCGAAGGCACCACGTTTTGCATTGCGCTGAACATGGTTTCCAGGCGGCCTGGATAGCGTTTATCCCAGTCGCGCAGCATGTCGCCAATTACCTGACGCTGCAGGTTAGGCTGCGAACCGCACAGGTTGCACGGAATAATCGGGAATGCTTTCGCCACCGAGAAACGCTCAATATCTTTTTCACGGCAGTAAGCCAGCGGACGGATCACCACGTGCTTACCGTCGTCGCTCATTAGTTTAGGTGGCATGCCTTTCAGTTTGCCGCCGTAGAACATATTGAGGAACAGGGTCTGCAGAATGTCATCACGGTGGTGGCCGAGCGCAATCTTGGTGGCACCCAGCTCGGTAGCGGTGCGGTAAAGAATACCGCGGCGCAGACGCGAACACAGGGAGCAGGTGGTTTTGCCCTCGGGGATCTTGTCCTTGACGATACTGTAGGTGTTCTCCTCAACGATCTTGTATTCCACCCCTAAACTTTCCAGATAGGCGGGCAGGATATGCTCAGGGAAGCCAGGCTGTTTCTGATCGAGGTTAACGGCAATCAGTGAGAAATTGACCGGTGCACTCTGCTGCAGGTTGCGCAGAATTTCCAGCATGGTGTAGCTGTCTTTACCGCCGGACAGGCAGACCATGATGCGGTCGCCTTCTTCAATCATGTTGAAGTCGGCAATCGCTTCGCCCACGTTGCGGCGCAGACGCTTGTGCAATTTGTTGAGGTTGTATTGCTCTTTTTGACTAACGGTTTGTTTTTCTGACATTTAAATCGTGCTCGTTCTCAATTGGGGGCACTATGGGCATGACGTTTTAGGCAGCAAGTTTAGCATTCAACAGGCTGATTGGGTCATTATTCATTTCGCTCTCGGGGCCGTGAAGAACCTTGGCGTGCTGTCATGCCTGGTTGTCTGGGGATAAACGCACCCAACATGCATCAATGTGGCGTGTATGGTACGGATTGTGAGAACGAATACCAGCGTGTTTTGCGTGGTGGGGATGGAAAACGGAAAATAATGGGTGCCAAACCCACATGAGGCCGCATGTGGGCCTCATGTCTTACCGACTCAATTTTATTTATAAATTTCAGCTGTGCCACACAGACGGTTATTGCCGGAGGCGCCGATGATGCGATAAACCTCGGCGCCAGCTTCGGCCGCCTTGGCTTCCAGTTCCCGCTGTAGGCTAGAAAGATTATTGCTTGCTGCGCAGGCGCTAATGATCCCGGCTTTTTGCCGATCGGTGGGTGCTGAGTCAACCAGGGTAGCGGCGACGGTCGTGAACGACAGGGTGGCCAGTGCGAGGGCAGCGAGGGCCAGATTGACGTTTTTCATGCTGTGATTTCCTTTTCTGTGGCCTGTATCGATTAAGACTGGCGACGACGTTGATTCGCTCAGTGTGAGCTTTTCAGACCAATGTGGGTTGGCTATTGGTCTTCTCGCGCCGGATAGCCTGCTTCACGCAGCACCGCGAGAAAATCACTTTCGTCCTGAATACTATCGACCTGAACCTGACGCGCGGCCGGGTCGGTTTCAATCTGGGCCTGCGGATCGACACTGTGTAGTGCCTTGGTTACGGTTTTCGCGCAACCGCCGCAGGTCATATTGGGAATGTAGAAACTGTGCATCTCAATCTCCTGGTTCTTTAGGGTGTCTGGCCACTATGCGGGTTGACAACGTGGCAAGGTCAAATGCTTTTCAGTGAAAATTTTTGCTTTGAATTCAATGACGATACCGGTGTATAAGCGCCAAAGCGTGGCGCCTCACGAGGGGTTTGCAGGCTGGGCTCCGTGGTTGTGGCAGGCTCAGCCAAATCCGCCAGGATCGGGCAGTCTGGGCGATCGTTGCCATGGCAGTGATCGGCAAGGTATTCGAGAGTTTGCGCCATCTCTTGCAGTTCGGCGATCTTGGCTTTCAACCTGGCAACATGGGAAAGCGCCATCTCTTTAACGTCGGCGCTGGCACGATCGCGGTCGTTCCACAAGACCAGCAGGGCCGAGATCTGCTCGACAGAAAACCCCAGATCGCGTGCACGACGAATAAATCGCAGACTGTGTACGTCCTGTGAGCTGTAATGCCGGTAACCGGCATCAGAACGAAGGGCTTTCGGAATCAGGCCAATTTGTTCGTAATAGCGGATCATCTTTGCCGAAACGCCAGAGGACTTGGCTGCTTGACCGATGTTCATTATTCACTCCTTCTGGGGGATTCATTAAATCCCCCTAAAGCGGGGGATCGGCTATGGATCGACAGGTAGCGTTATCGCTGGCACTCGCTGGCGCGATTGGACAGATCGAGTACCACAACCAATCCAGGTGATAGGTGCGATAGAACACTTTCGCGTTCACCTGAGTGGTTGGCGCGATACATACACCGCCACGCGCCTTGGCCTCCTCGCTGATCTCGGGGTTGGAGAGATCGCGTTCTTCGAAAGCGATCCCTTCATTTTCGAGCCAGGATTTCAACGTTTGGCAGTCTGAGCACGTCGGCATGGTGTAGATGACGACCTGAGGATGAAATTCACCGGCCATGCTGGCCTCCTCAAACGTGTTGTAGTGTTGCCGCCTAAACCTTTACGTTTTCTGGCCCAACAGGGCGGGATTCGATACCCATCGGTGCCTGGAAACGCTTTAGACGGAGCGCGTTGCCGAGCACGAAGACGCTGGAGAGCGCCATCGCTGCAGCGGCGAAGATCGGCGAAAGCAAGGTGCCGTTTATCGGGTAAAGCATGCCTGCCGCAACCGGGATCAGCACTGCGTTGTAGGCAAAGGCCCAGAACAGGTTCTGCTTGATGTTGCGGATCGTCGCCTGGCTGAGCGCAATGGCATTTGCCACACCACGCAGGTCACCGGACATCAACACCACGTCTGCCGCTTCGATAGCTACATCGGTTCCCGTACCGATGGCCAACCCAACATCTGCTTCGGCCAGCGCCGGGGCGTCGTTGATGCCGTCCCCCACGAAAGCGACGCGTGCACCATGGCTGCGGAACTGCTTCAGCGCCGCGACCTTACCGTCGGGTAAAACCTCAGCCGCGACCTCATCGATACCGAGCTGTCGGGCGATTGCCGAGGCGGTTGCTGCATTATCACCGGTGATCATCGCGACCTTGAGCCCCAATGCGTGCAACGCCTTGATTGCCTCTGGCGTGGTCTCTTTAATCGGGTCGGCAACGGCGATCACCGCCGCCAAACGACCGTCTATCGCAGCATAAAGCGGGCTCTTGCCTTGCTCTCCGAGACGCTGGGCGGCCGGCAGGAAACTGGCCACGTCCAGGCCGAGCTGCGTCATGAAGCGGTCGGCTCCGACGGAGACGGTTCGGCCGCTGACCTTGGCTGATACACCGAAGCCCGGTGTGGCATCGAAGGCTTCAATAGCGGCGATCTTGAGGTCGCGCTGTTTTGCGGCGGCGACGATGGCTTCGGCGATAGGGTGCTCCGAACGGGTCTCCACGGCGGCAACCAACGCCAGAACCTCGTCGTAATCGAAGCCCTCGGCCGGTAGCAAGTCGGTCAACTCAGGGCGACCTTTGGTTAGGGTGCCAGTTTTGTCCAGCGCGATAACGCTGACATCTCGTAGTGCCTGCAAGGCTTCGCCTTTACGGAACAGCACGCCGAGCTCGGCGGCGCGGCCAGTGCCGACCATTATCGAGGTGGGGGTGGCCAGCCCCATGGCGCAAGGGCAGGCGATAATCAGCACGGCCACCGCATTCACCAGCGCGAAGGTCAGTGCCGGCGTCGGTCCGAAGATTAACCAGATCAGGAACGTCAGCGCTGCCGCCGCCATCACCGCTGGGACGAACCACAGGGTCACCTTGTCGACCAACGCCTGGATCGGCAGCTTGGAACCCTGGGCTTCCTCAACCAAGCGGATAATTTGCGCGAGTACCGTATTGGCACCGACTTTGGTGACGCGGAAGCTGAATGCCCCGGTTTTGTTGATGGTGCCGCCGACCACTTCGGCATCGACCCCCTTGGACACCGGCACCGGTTCGCCGGTGATCATGCTTTCATCTACATAAGAGGCACCTTCGACGACCTGACCGTCGACCGGGATCTTCTCGCCCGGGCGAACGAACACGACATCACCGGTGGTCACCTGGTCGAGCGGGATTTCCAGGGTTTCACCGTTACGCTCGACGCGCGCCGTTTTGGCCTGCAGCCCAACCAACCGTTTTATCGCCTGAGAGGTTCGCCCCTTGGCGCGAGCCTCCAGCGTGCGCCCAAGCAAAATCAGCGTAACGATCACCGCGGCGGCTTCGAAATAGATGTTGGCGGTACCTTGCGGCAGCACTTGCGGAATGAAAGTGGCCACCACCGAATAGCCATAAGCCGCCGCGGTACCCACCGACACCAGCGAGTTCATGTCAGGGGCACCGCGCAGCAATGCCGGCACCCCCTTGCGGAAGAAGCGCAGGCCGGGCCCAAACAGCACCAGCGTGGTAAGCACGAACTGCAGATACCCATTGCGCTGTTCACCCAGAACCTCTAACACCCAATGATGCATCGCGGGAATCAGGTGCGAGCCCATTTCGAGGACGAATACTGGCAAGGTCAGGAGGGCGGCAATCAGTAAAGATCGGCGTAGTCCACGTGCTTCGTTCTCGCGCCTTTCACTGTCTTGATCGTCCGAACTTGCCGTGGCGGCAGACAAGCGGCGGGCCTTATAACCGGCCTGTTCGACCGCGGCTTCAAGCATGGCCGTGGTGACGATCCCGGCACTATGGCGCACCCGGGCACGCTCGGTCGCCAGGTTGACATTCGCTTCGATCACGCCCGGAATTTGCCTGAGCGCTTTCTCAACCCGACCGACACAGGACGCGCAGGTCATATCTTCGATGCCGAGTTCAGTGGTTTCTTCACGAACGGCGTAACCGGCGCTCTCGATGGCACCAACGGCTGTCTGCGGATCGGCGGGATCGCCGAAAGTGATATCGGCGCGCTCGGTGGCCAGGTTGACCGTTGCTGTTTGCACGCCGGGAACGGCTTTTAGCGCACGTTCGACGCGGCCAACGCAGGAAGCACAGGTCATACCTTCGACCGGCAGACTCAGACGAGTGGTGCGCAGGGCTGAATTAGAACCTTGTTGCACAGAGACGGAAGTCATTGAACTACCCCTTTACTGATTCGGATATCGAAAAGCTTAAAGCTTCCCACTGTGGGAAGGTCAAGACCTGTCAGGGATTTGTTTTGCCAGGGGCAGGTTCGGCCTCGTTTTGGCACCGCCGCAGAGCGTCGTCTCCACAGTACACACCTGCCAACCACCTCCCAATGCCTTATAGATGCTGACCACGGCGAGTTGTTGTTCGGTGCGTGCGACCGCCAGCGCTCGCCGGCTGTTAAAGTCGGAACGCTCTGCGTCAAGGACTTCCAGATAGAGGCCTTGCCCCTGGGAAAACTGCAACCGGGCGAGACGAGCGGCCTCACGATTGGCTGCTGATTCAAGCAGGCGCAGTTCGAGCGTGCTGCCTGTTGTTTTATAGGTTTTGAAGGCGTCGTCGGTTTCCTGTAGCGCGCGCAATAGGGTTTGATCGTAGAGGAGCAGGGCTTCTTGGGCGCGAGCTTCACTGGCGGCAATCCGCGCGCGGACGCGACCGTTATCGAGCAGAGACCAGCGAATGACCGGAAGGATAAAACCGGACAAAGCTCCGGCACCGTTCACTGCATCGAGGTTCCCGGCAACGAATCCGATCGAGCCTTGTACCTGGATCTCGGGGTAGAGACCTGCCGTTTCTACCCCAATCCGCGCTGTTGCTGCCGCCAGAGTGCGTTCCGCCGCCGCAATATCGGCACGTCGTGCCAGGAGCGCCTCGGGGTTGCCGACGGCGAGGGAGGTAACCTTCAGTTCATCACGCCCAGGTATGGCGACTGGAGGGCTAAACCTTTGCGGCGTTTCGCCGAGCAATACCGCCAGCGCATTGACGGAAACCGCGCGACGGCGCTCGAGCTCGGGGGCGACAACCTCGACATTGCGTAATAACGCCTCGGCGCGCAGTCGGTCGAACTCACTGGCTGAACCGGCATTCGCCAGACGTTCAACCTGAGCCAGGCTCTCGCGCTGGCTTCGGGTGATATCTTCAACGACAGCACGCTCGGCCTCGATACCGCGCAGTTCAAACCAGGTGGCGGCCACCGCTGCTGCAACGCCGGCTTGCACATCGCGCAGCAGGGCTTCACGCGAACCTGCCTGCGCCTGGGCTTCCTCAACCGAACGGCGCACGCGACCGAACAGATCGATTTCCCAGGCGCTGTCTACGGCACCGCGATAGGTTTCCTGCTGACGAGACTGGTCAGGCGACGTCTCTATCTCGCTCTTGCGACGGTTTTCATAGCTGAAAGCAGGGCCGCCGCTTGGCAGAAAGCTCTGACGATTCTCGCGCAGCAGGGCTTTTGCTTCTTCGAGCCGCATGGCGGCAATGCCGATATCATGATTAACCGAAAGCGCCTGCCGGATCAGTCCGTTCAATATCGGATCGTCGAAGGCTCGCCACCATTCAACCTCCACTGTACCGGAATTAAGGCCTGGCGAAGCTTCACCAAAGCTGGCGGGAAGCCGTGCCGAAGACAGCGAAGGCGGCGAATAGTCTGGCCCTACAGATGAACACCCGGTTAACAGGGTAAGCGCACTCAGGGGGAACCACAGCGATTGATAGAGGCTTTTCATGAGGTGATCTCCTTAATGCGCTGTTTGCGCAGCTTCGATTCTGCCCGGCGGCGTTCGATACGAACGGCCAGGTTACGCATCACCACATAAAACACCGGCGTCAGGAACAGACCGAACAGCGTCACGCCTAGCATGCCGGCGAAGACGGCGATACCCATTGCATGGCGCATCTCCGCCCCGGCACCGCCGGCAAAAACCAGAGGAACCACACCGGCGATAAAGGCCAGGGAGGTCATCAGGATTGGCCGCAGTCGCAGCCGACAAGCCTCGATAACCGCATCCAGCGCGCTTGCGCCCTCGGCCTCGAGAGTGCGGGCGAACTCGACGATAAGAATGGCATTTTTGGCGGCCAAACCGACCAGCACGATCAACCCGATTTGCACAAAGACGTTGTTGTCACCGCCGGTCATCCAGACGCCAATAATGGCGCTCAGCAGACACATCGGCACAATCAACAGGACGGCCAGCGGCAACAACCAGCTGTTGTACTGAGCAGCAAGGATGAGATAGGCCAGAAGCACACACAGCGGGAAGATGAACAACGCCGAATCCCCGGCCAGCTTTTGCTGGTAGGTAAGGTCGGTCCATTCAAAAGTCATGCCTTCCGGCAGCACTTCTTTCGCCAGACGCTCCATCACGGCTACCGCCTGACCCGAACTGATGCCGGCCATGGCGCCGCCGGAGATGTCGGCCGAAGGATAGCCGTTGTAGTGGATCACTCGGTCTGGGCCTGAGCTCGGTGTGACGGTAACAAATGAAGATAAAGGCAGCATTTTCCCGACAGCATTGCGTACTTGCAGGCGACCGATGGCTTCTGCCTGCATGCGATGGTCTGCATCGGCCTGGGCGGTCACTTTGTAGGTGCGGCCAAAGCGGTTGAAATCGTTGACATAGAGAGAACCGAGATAGACCTGCAGAGATTCGAAGATATCCGCCAGTCGGACGCCCTGACTCATGGCTTTGGTACGATCGATGGCAACGTCGAGTTGTGGGGCATTGACGTCAAAGCTGGTCATCAGTCCGGCCACCTGTCCCGACTCGGTGGCTTTGGTCATCAGGATCTGGGTCTGCTGAACCAGAGCATCCAATCCGGCGCCGCTGCGATCCTCAATTTGCATTTTGAAACCGCCGGTGGCGCCCAGACCCGGTACCGGCGGCGGTGGAAATACGCCGAGGAAGCCGTCGGGAATGCCGGCGAATTTTGCTTGCAGGCGGCCGGCAATCGCGGTCGCGCTGAGATCGTCTGTTGTACGAGCTTCAAACGGGTCAAGCATAACGAACATGACGGCGGCATTCGGTACGTTGACGAAGCCGTTGATCGACAGCCCTGGGAAGGCTACGACGCTCTCGACACCGGGTTCCGCCAGCGCGATTTTTGACATCTGTTTGACGACCGCATCGGTGCGTTCCAGCGAGGCCGAATTGGGCAGTTGGGCAATACCAACCAGGTAGTATTTGTCCTGCATCGGTACGAAGCCGGGCGGAACCGCCTTAAAGCCGAAGAAGGTCAGTGCCAGTAAGCCACCGTAGACCAAAAGCGCCAGACCGCTAACCCGGACCACTTTGCGGACCATATTGCCATAAGCGCTAGGCGCGTGTCGGAAAGGCCGGCCAAACGCACGGAACAACCGATCGGCTCGACCGCGCAGGGTGCGCGGATCTCGGGCGATCGCAGCCTTGCGCGGACGCAGCAAAAGGCCGGCCAGCGCCGGGCTGAGTGTCAGGGAGTTGATGGCCGACAGAATGGTTGAAATGGCGATGGTGAGCGCAAATTGTTGATAAAACTCCCCCTGCAGGCCGCTCAGGAAGGCAGTGGGGATGAATACGGCGGCAAGCACCGAGGTAATGGCGATGATGGGGCCGGTCACTTCGTCCATGGCGCGTCTTGCGGCTTGGGGAGGCTCCTCGCCATTTTCGATATGACGTTCGACATTTTCGACCACGACGATCGCGTCGTCGACCACTATCCCGATCGACAACACCAGGCCAAACAGCGACAAGGTATTGAGCGAAAAGCCCATCAGATGCATGACGGCAAAGGTCCCGATCAGCGATACCGGCACCGCCATCAATGGGATCAACGACGCGCGCCAGTTGTGCAGGAACAGCACTACCACGATCACCACCAACAGGATCGCCTCCAGCAGGGTGGTGGCTACCGACTCCAGAGAAGCACTGACGAAGACCGTTGGGTCGTAAGCTATGCGCGAAGTGAGTCCTGCCGGAAAGTGAGTTTCGAGCCGTTGCATGGTGGCCCTCACGGCCTTAGAAACGTCTAGCGCGTTAGCTCCCGGGCTTTGAATAATTTGCAGCGCGACGGCCGGCTCACCGTCGAGCAGGCTGCGCAACGCGTAGGCATCAGCTCCCATTTCGATACGGGCGACATCGCGCAGGCGAGTGATTTGGCCGTCGCTACCGGTGCGAATAATGATATCGCCAAACTGTTCCTCGTCGGTCAGGCGGCCGAGGGTATTGACCGTCACCTGGAATGCGGCGTTGGAGTTGGGCGTCTGGCCAACCGAGCCGGCCGCCACCTGAACGTTCTGTTCACGTACGGCGGCGATAACGTCACCGGCCGTCAACCCTCGCGCAGCGATCAAATCAGGATCGAGCCAAAGCCGCATGCTGTACTCGCCGGCACCCCAAACCAAAACGTCACTGACTCCGGGGATGCGGGATAGCTCATCGCGTACCTGGAGGTAAGCGTAATTTGAAATGTAGAGAGGATCGTAACGCTGATCGGGCGACAGCAGGTGAACGACCATCAGGATATCCGGCGAGGTTTTCTGCGTGACGACGCCCTGGCGTTGAACCTCTTCAGGTAACCGCGGCAGCGCGCGCGAAACCCGGTTTTGCACCTGAACCTGCGCCATATCGGCATTGGTGCCCTGGGCGAAAGTGACGGTCAGGATCATTCGGCCATCGGTTGCCGACTGCGACGACATGTACAACATGCCCTCAACCCCGGTGATTGCCTGTTCGAGCGGAGCCGCTACCGTTTCAGCGATCACCTTGGGGTTGGCTCCGGGGTAAGATGCGGTCACTTGCACCGTTGGCGGAGTGACTGCCGGATACTCGCTAAGCGGCAGTTGGAAGAAGGCCACGCTGCCGGCGAGCACCATCAAAATTGACAGGACGATGGCAAATATCGGGCGTGCGATGAAGAAACGAGGAAAAGTCATTACGCGGCCCCCGTGGTTGTCGGTGCCGTCATGGGAGCACCATCAATGGCGGTTGTTTGCGGCGTGATCTGCATACCGGGGCGTACCAGGCCCTTGACCACGATACGCTCACCCGGCTGCAGACCCTGTTCGATCACCCGCATGCCTTCGACCATCGGGCCCAGCTCGACTGGCCGATATTCGGTTTTATCACCTTTGCCGACGACCAACACATAGCGGCGGCCCTGATCGGTGCCAATTGATTGATCGGACACCAGTACGCGGGCGCGCGGTGCACCGGTTTCCAGTTTGACCTTGGCAAACAGGCCAGGGGTCAATTGTCCATCGGCATTATCGACAACGGCGCGAATACGCACGGTGCCCGTCCCACGGTCGGCGGAGTTGGCAAGAAAATCGACACGGCCAGTTCGGGTATAGGTTTTGTCGGTGATCAGCGCGACCATCACCTTGGTTGCCGGCGGGGTGGCACGAGTGCGGTCTGCGGCGAGCGAACGCAAATAGGTGCGCTCGTCGACGTCGAAATAAACCTGGAGCGGGTTGGTCGAGACAATCGTCGTGAGCGGCGTTACGCCATTGGTAACGTAGTTGCCCTCGGTGACCAGCACCTGGCCGACGCGCCCGCTGATAGGCGCCGTGACGCGCGTGAACTCCATATCCAACTCTGCCGCAGTCAGGGCGGCTTTCGCGGCATCGACCTGCGCTTTGCCTGCATTCAATGAAGCGGTTGCCGTATCGAGCTGAGCACGCGCAAAAACCTTTTGAGCAAACAGCTGTGTGGCACGGGCATATTCCGTTTGAGCGAGCCGCGCTGCTGCTTCAGCCTCGCGCAAGCGAGCTTTGGCGGCACTCAGCGCGGCTTCGTACACCCGAGAGTCAATGAGAAACAGCCGTTGGCCTTTCTCAACCCAGCGACCTTCCGGCACGCTGACATCTTGCAGATATCCGGCGACTCTTGGGCGCAGTTCAACCTGTTTGGCAGCGGTTAGCGAACCGGTGAACTCGACAAAAGGCGTGACCGGGCGAACGACCACTTCGGCTACTGGTACGCTCGGAGGCTTGGCGGGGGCAGCTGCGGACACCGTCTCTTTGCAACCGGCGACAGCGAATGCGACGCTTATCGCCGCAGTGATTAGAGTGACACGTTTGGCTTTCATCATTTGACCTTTCGCGACTGAAGTCGACAGTGGGATTTATTGAGCCGAAGCGGCTCTGATTGCATTTATCGGACTTACCACGTTTGGAAGGTCAAGCTGTTTTTGAGGGCTGATTCAGGCTATTCAATACTGTGTTGCGCAAGGGCGTCTGGCGTGGAGAGCGTTACGCAGTGGCCAAAAAGAAAAGCGGGGCGCGAACCGGTCGCGCCCCGTGGGTTTACTCGGCGGAGGAGGTTTCCCCCTTGCCGGCCAGCAGGCTGAGGAAGTCGTACTTCTCCTTCAACTCTTTTTCTGCGGCCTGATACAGCGCGCTGGCGACTTCCGGCTGCTGTGAGTTCAGGCGGCGGAAGCGCTGTTCTTTCAGCAACGTATCGGTCAGATTGCTGTTTGGCGGCCGGGAATCCAGCGCCAGCGCCGGTTTGCCCTCATCGGCGCGACGTGGATCGAAGCGATATAGCGGCCAGAATCCGGTCGCGGTCAGCTGTTTCATCTGGTCGTGACTGAGTGCCAGATCGTAACCGTGTTCTTCACAGGGGCTGTAGGCAATGATCAGGGATGGCCCTGGATAAGCTTCGGCTTCCTGTATGGCTTTCACCGTCTGATTAAGCTGCGCACCCAGCGAGATTTGCGCCACGTAAACATGGCCGTACATCATCATGCTGACGCCCAGATCCTTACGTGCCTTGCGCTTGCCGTGTTCGCCGAACTTGGTCACCGCCCCGAGCGGGGTGGCCTTCGATTGCTGGCCGCCAGTGTTGGAGTAACACTGAGTGTCCAACACCAGCACGTTGACGTTTTCGGTCAGGCTGAGGACGTGATCCAACCCGCCGAACCCGATATCGTAAGCCCAGCCGTCGCCGCCAATCAGCCAGATGGATTTATCCACCAGATAATCGGCGTCGGTCGCCAGTTGGCTCGCGTCGTGACCTTCAATCTGCGCCAGCAAGCCGCGCAGTTCCTTAATCTGTTGGCGACGCGGCTCTGGTGCGATATCCGTCATCTGCAGAGCGTTGACCAACTGTGCCGGCAGCTGCGGCGCCAGGGTGTTCAGCAAACGCAGTACGCGGCTGCGGTGCTGATCGACCGTTAAGCGGAAGCCCAGACCGAACTCCGCATTATCCTCGAACAACGAGTTGGCCCAGGCGGGACCGCGGCCTTCGGCATTGGTGGTATAAGGTGTAGTCGGCAGGTTGCCGCCGTAAATGGACGAACAGCCGGTGGCGTTGGCAATCAGCAACCGGTCGCCATAAAGCTGGGTCAGCAGCTTGATGTACGGTGTTTCCCCACAGCCGGAACAGGCACCGGAGTATTCGAACAGCGGCGAAATCAACTGCGAGGTACGGATGTCGATCCGCTCGATCTGCGAGGGATCAATTTCCGGCAACTGCAGGAAGAAGTCGTAATGCGCTTTTTCTTCTGTCAGGTGCTCAAGGCGCGATGCCATGTTGATGGCCTTGATGTCCGGGTTCTGGCGATCTTTTGCCGGGCAGACTTCAACGCACAGATTGCAGCCGGTACAGTCTTCCGGCGCGACCTGCAGTACGTATTTCTGGCCGCGCATGTCGCGCGCTTTCACATCCAGCGATTGCAGCGAGGCAGGGGCATGTTCCATGGCCTCCGGCTGAACCACTTTGGCGCGGATGGCGGAGTGCGGGCAGGCGGCAACGCAGTGGTTGCACTGGGTGCACAGATCCGGCTGCCAAATGGGGATATCCTCGGCGATATTGCGCTTTTCCCACTGGGTGGTCCCCACCGGCCAGGTACCGTCCGGCGGGAAGGCTGACACCGGCAACGCATCCCCCAGTCCGGCCAGCATCGCGGCGGTCACGGTTTTGACAAAGTCAGGCGCCGCATCCGAGACAATCGGCGGTCGCATTGGGCTGCTTTCGTTAACCGGCTGCAGGGGGATTTCAATCAGCGCGTCAAGCGTGGCAGCCAGCGCCTGCCAGTTGCGCTCAACAATATCCTGGCCTTTGCTGCTGTAGCTGCGTTCGATAGCATCCCGCAATTGCTGGAGTGCCACGTCGCCCGGCAGAATTTGGGTCAGATGGAAAAACGCCATCTGCATTACGGTGTTGATACGTGCACCGAGCCGGCATTCACGTGCCAGTTTCGCCGCGTTGATGATATAGAAGCGTGCCTGACGTTGCTGCAAGACGGCTTGCACTTCCTGCGGCAGCCGCGACCAGGCCTCTTCGGCACCATAGGGAGTATTGAGCAGGAAAATGCCGCCGGGTTTCAGGCGCTCCGCCATCTGGTAAGTATCGATAAACTGCAGTTGGTGGCAGCCGACAAAGTCGGCGCGACTGACCAGATAGGCCGAATTGATGGGCTGTTCGCTGACGCGCAGGTGGGATACCGTCAGGCCTCCGGCCTTTTTAGAGTCATAAACGAAATAGCCCTGGGCATACATGGACGTACTGTTGCCGATGATTTTGATGTTGTTCTTGGTCGCGGAAACGGAGCCGTCACTGCCAAGACCGTAGAACAGCGCCTCCAGCGACGCGCGCTGCGGCAGGGTTTCTTCACTGAGTGGCAGGGAAAGACCGGTCACATCGTCGAAAATGCCGACGGTAAAGCGTGGACGCGGGCGATCCAGAGCCAGCTCGTTAAACACGGCTAACGCGCAGTCAGGGCCAAACTCTTTCGAGGAGAGCCCATAACGGCCGCCGATCACCATCGGCATATGGGCGCGTTCACCCCGGCTGAACGCTTCAGCCAGTGCGGTCATCACGTCCAGATACAGGGGCTCCGCCAGCGCGCCGGGCTCCTTGGTACGGTCCAGTACGGCGATTTTCTTCGCGCTTTCCGGCAACACGCTGAGCAGGTGCTGCGCGGAAAACGGCCGAAACAGCCGCACTTTCAGCACGCCGACTTTTTCACCACGGGTCAACAGGGCGTCGATCGCTTCTTCGCAGGTGCCGATGGCGGATCCCATCAGGATCACCACGCGCTCGGCCTGCGGATGGCCGTAATATTCGAAGGGCTGATACGCCCGGCCAGTGATCTCGGCGAATTTGTCCATCGCGTCAATCACATGCTGGCAGGTCGCGTTATACCAGGGGTTGGTGGCTTCGCGCGATTGGAAATAGGTGTCCGGGTTGGCGGAGGTGCCCCGTACCACGGGATGATCAGGCGACAGTGCGCGGCTGCGGTGCGCGTCAATCGCGTCCTGAGGCAGCATCTGGCGCAGGGTATCGTCGCTCAGCGGCACGATTTTGTTGATTTCATGCGAGGTGCGGAAACCATCAAAAAAGTGAATAAACGGCAGGCGGCTGTTGAGACTGGCCGTTTGGGAAATCAGCGCAAAATCCTGTGCTTCCTGGACGTTGCTGGCGCACAGCATGGCGCAGCCGGTTTGGCGTACCGCCATCACGTCGGAATGGTCGCCAAAAATCGACAGCGCATGGGTGGCGATGGTGCGCGCAGCAACATGCAGCACAAACGGCGTCAGTTCACCGGCCAGTTTGTACAACGTCGGGATCATCAGCAGCAGGCCCTGCGATGAGGTAAACGAGGTCGACAGCGCGCCGGTTTGCAATGCGCCATGTACCGTGGCGATCGCACCGCCTTCCGACTGCATTTCCACCACTCGCGGCACGTCGCCCCAGATATTTTGACGGCCGTCGCCGGACCAGGCATCCGCCTGTTCCGCCATGGTCGAACTGGGGGTGATTGGGTAGATGGCAATCACTTCGCTGGCACGATAGACGACGGAAGCGACTGCATTATTACCATCTGTAGTAATCATCAACTTTACCTTTCATTGCTCAAAAAGCTGCGAAAGTCACCTCTCGCAGTAATTAACAAAGTCTAGCAGAGGGATATATTGGCCCTTTATCGCGTTTGTGTGGCGGATGATAAATCGACAAAAAATGCGACAAGGAGATATTTCACGACTTTAAATGGCCCTGAAGAAAAATTGTCATCGTTGTTTAACGACAATTTATTTCCGGCGCGTCATACTGGTGAATAGGTAAACTTACAGAAGAAAAAACGATGAGCGGATTTATGTATTTAACCATGGCGGTAGTCGCAGAAGTGATCGCCACTACCATGCTGAAAGCCTCTGAGGGATTCACTCGCTTGTGGCCGTCGCTGGTGGTCGTGGTCGGCTATGGCGTAGCTTTCTGGGGGCTGTCGATGGTGGTGAAAACCATGCCGCTGGGCATTGTTTACGCCATCTGGTCGGGCATGGGTATTGTTCTGGTGTCAATTGCCGCGGTATTTGTTTATCAACAAAAGCTGGATTGGCCAGCCGTACTGGGGATGGGATTAATTATTGCTGGCGTGTTGGTGATTAATTTACTGTCGAAAACCGCAGCACACTGATCCTTATTTAAACCGAAACAATCGCCAGCGCGACATTCAGTGGCGCTGGCAGAAAACCTTATTAATAAATAACGGAAAATAATAGATTACCCCCAAGTTTGGATCTTCCTTTTACCGGCAAAAATGCGCCATTTTGACACCGCATTTTCGTGCTGTCCGCCACGCCTCAAAGCGTTAACCTCTCCTAAAATGCCTGTTTAACCCTGCTGTGACTGACCCTTGTTCAGGTCGGGCAGGGATGTTCGACGTTTGCTCCGCGGACAGAGCGGAAAAATCCAGTAACCATAATAATTTCGTCGCTGTTCAAATAAACGGCAAATAATTGCAGGAATATATTTTCATTATTTATATATCAGGCTAGATTAAACAGGTTTGCATCAAAGATAACCTAACGTGTCCGCAATAAAGTGATGCGAGTTATCGGCAATGGCGATTTTACACAGCGCAGTTTCGGGTTCAGGAGTGGATTAATGACAATATTAAAAGGGTTGCTGGCCGGCACCGTACTGCTTTTGGCCGCCTGCAGCAGCAACAACGAAGAACCAGTCCAGCAGGCTAACAGTGCAAGAATCAATAACTTACAGACCAGTGCTAACTGTGCCATTGTTGGCGGCGTCACGACCGTGACCCACAATTTAAACGGCGAAGCGATCAGAATGTGCCAAATGCCGAATGGTAAACAGTGCGAAGAGTCGACGCTGGGGCGGGGTGCCTGCGCGAGCTCCGGCTAACGGTTAATAACACCAGGCCGCAGAGCAGCCTGGTGCACAGGGATCACTGCACCCAATCGCGCAGTGTATAAACCAGGGTATGGTCGCCGCCGCTCAGCGTTAATTGCTGAGCGCTGAGGGTGACTTTTGCTCCTTTGCCCAGCACGTCGCCGATCACCCGATCCCACTGATTGAGTTGCGGGTCTGCGCACAGCATGCGTGTTGAGGCCAGACCTTTTACCGTCAGCACGCCATTTTGCAATTGGCCATTGCCAAAGAAACGGTTACACATGGCACCGGAAACGTGCAGGGTTTCACCGAACTCGATGTTGGGCTGCTTGCCCTGGCCCGCTTTCACCGCTACACCGTCGACGCTTTGCAGCACAAAGTTATGATGTAACAGGTCGCTTTCCTTTACCGTCTTTCCGTTTTGACTCATTCCACACCCGGCTAATAGCAGCGGTATTAACGCCACCAACATAAACTTTTTCATCGGGTTCTCCTTGCTGTACTTCATGCGTTGAGCTGATTAGGGCAAGGCTCACCACGATCCAATTGGCTCACGTTTTGCAACGTAGTTTCCGAGATGCTGGTCAGCGCCTCTTCGGTCAGGAAAGCCTGATGACCGGTGAACAACACGTTGTGGCAAGCGGACAGACGACGGAAGATATCGTCCTGGATCACGTCATTAGATTTATCTTCGAAGAACAGGTCGCGTTCATTCTCATACACGTCCATCCCCAGAGCGCCAATCTTCTGTTGCTTCAGGGCATCAATTGCGGCTGATGAGTCAATCAGACCGCCGCGGCTGGTGTTGATGATCATCACGCCATTTTTCATCGCCGCAAAAGCGTCGGTGTTCAACAGGTGGTGATTTTCCGGCGTCAGCGGACAGTGCAGGGTAATAACGTCAGATTGCGCGTACAGCGTTTGCAGATCGACATATTCCGCGCCCAGCTCCAATGCCTGTTCGCTTGGGTACGGGTCATAAGCCAGAAGTTTCATGCCGAAGCCTTTCAGGATGCGCATGGTGGCGACGCCAATCTTACCGGTGCCAATCACCCCGGCGGTACGGTTGTGCATGTTGAAACCGATCAATCCCTCGAGCGAGAAATTGGCATCGCGGGTGCGTTGATAGGCACGGTGAATACGACGATTCAGGCACATCATCATGCCCACGGCATGTTCAGCGACCGCTTCCGGCGAGTAGGCCGGAACGCGCACCACCTTGATGCCCAGTTCTTTGGCGGCGTCCAAATCGACATTATTGAACCCGGCGCAACGCAGAGCCAAAATTTCGACCCCCAACGCCGCCAGTTCTTCAAGCACTTCACGGCTGCCGTCGTCGTTGACGAAGATGCAGATGGCTTTGCAGCCGGCGGCGTTTTTGGCGGTTTTTTTACTGAGCAGGAAGTCGAAGAACTCCAGCTCGTAACCAAACTGCTGATTCACCAGTTCGAGATATTTACGGTCATACTGTTTGGTGCTGTATATCGCCAATTTCATCGTGGTTTCTCCCGCGTGATTTTGTGATCAATTTAACAGATTTTAGTAAATTCTACAATTGGTTAGCCTGTTTGATGCGCGTTGAATGGCAGCAGTTATCGTTGCCGCAAAGGGTATTGATTAAGGGTAGCTGGCAACGTCACAACAGGGTGAATATTCGGCGCGGAGTGGCTGAAAAGCGAAGCGCGAGAGATGAGAGAGAGGTTGGTTCCAGGCAAAAAAATCCCCACGGGGGTGTGGGGAATGGCTTCTCTAGTATAGTTAGCTAGCAGCTGACTTTTGTTAGAATGCTTGCAAGACTATTAATTATCAAAGGTAACGACAATAACAAAAGTCCGAAACAGTTCGCATTCATGTGATGAATATGTAACTAAAATTTACAGTATCCCTATCAACAGCTGCAAAAGCGCCGAAACGGGGCATCTTCGTCGGCGTTGGCTTCACCCTATGTCAAATTCATGCCATCATTATTGCCAATTCAGGCATAGACTTACTTAAAACGCCCTCTGGCCAGGGTAAGCGGCCTAACTCAGGAATGAAGCAATCATTTAATGACTAAGCGATTGAAAGTATTCATAGGGATTGTGGTCAGTACGGCGATCTTACTGCTGGTGCTGTGGCAAACTCTGCCGCGCTGGTTGCCGCGTGTGATCTCTCACTGGCTGCCACAGGGCAGCCAGTTGGTTTTGCAGGGCAAACCGCATTGGCGTCAGGGGGCATTGCAGTTGGATGGCGCGCGTTTTCTGGCACAAGACTGTTTGCTTGCCGCCGTCGGACCGACCCGATTGGCCTATCAGCAGGGGCGGTGGGAGCTCATCAGCGATAAGCTGAATGTCGATACTGCCTGCTTATCAAAATTACCCGCCGCTGACGCCAGCAGTGCACCACTGGCGCTGGACCAATTGCAAAAACAACTGCCGCTGCTGGACGTTACCATCAAGGATTTCGCGGTGGTGCCGTGGCAGTACTACGCCGGTAAATTACAGATACATTCCTCTGCAGAGGGCCAGCGCCTGCAATATCAGGGGCCGAATATTCAGGTCGATGCGCTGTTGGATCCGCAGCAGCAATTGACGCTCAACGGCCTGACGATCACTGCGCCAGACAGCCCACAACCGCTGCACCTGACCGGCAAAATAGCCATTCCGCTCGATTTGGACAGTATTCCGGCACAAGGGGCGCTGCAGGGCGAAATGCAGACCGGCTATCTGGACAAACCCTTACTGTTGGATATGCGCTGGCAACAGCAGCAGGGCGTGCTGACGCTGACGGAAAAGGGTGAAAACAAACCCCTGGCGACGCTACCCTGGGAGATCAACGCCCAACAGGTCAGCATTAAACAGGGCGAATGGCGCTGGCCATACAGCCAGCAACCGCTAAACGGCGGGGTGAACATTGCGCTGCACGACTGGAGTAAAGGTTTTGATGAGACGCAGATCAGCGCCCGTTTGAATGTCATCACCGACGGCCATAACGGCAAAGGCAACGCGGTATTGACGCTGGGGCCGGGTAAAGTCGGCCTGACCGACAGCGATCTGCGTTTCCAACTGACCGGCCAGGCGAATCTGTCCGACTTTTCAATGACTGCCTCGATCCCCGGTATTGTCAGCGGTACCATCCTCAACCCGACGCTGGTCTTACAGTCCGGTTCACTGCTGCGACTGTGGGGCAACGCCACGCCGGAAATGAAATTGGAAGAGGCGCGTTTGCCGTTGGCCGGGGTGAAAGTGACTGCTGCCGGCATCACCGGTCGGTTGCAGGCCATTATTAACGCCAGCGACAGCTACTGGGGACGTTTTAAACTGCATCTGGACGGCAAGGCGCAAGATTTTTGGCCGGACCACGGCAACTGGCAATGGCGCTACTGGGGCAACGGACAATTACCGCCGTTGCAGGCTGCCTGGGACGTTGCCGGCAGCGGCAGTTGGCAGGACAGCACGCTGATCCTCGATCGGCTTTCCACTGGTTTTGATCGTTTGAAGTACAGCATGGTAACGGTGGATGCGCCGCGCCTTAGCCTCAGCCAGCCGCTGCGTTGGCAGCGGGACGAGAAAGCCCCGGCGTTTAATGGCGAACTGCAACTGGTTTCGGGCAAGGTCAGCTTTACTAACGGCGGTTACCTGCCGGCACCGGTGTTGGCGCTTCAGATGAAGGGCACAACGCCGGATAATTTCCAGCTGCAGGGCAAACTGCAGGCGGAACAGATTGGCCCTATAGCGCTACGTGGCCGCTGGGACGGTGAGCGTTTACGCGGAGAGGGCTGGTGGCCGAAGCAGTCGCTGAAGGTGTTCCAACCGCTCATCTCGCCGGATCTCAATATCAAACTGCGCGACGGTGAATTCTATGCGCAATCGGCCTTCTCTGCCGCACGGGTGCAGGGTTTTGAGGCCGGTGGCCATTGGGTGGTGAAGCAGGGCGGCATGTGGCTGAAAGACGGTGAGATGAGCGGGCTGGATTTCGTCATGTCCTACCGCCTGAAAAATCACATTTGGCAGCTCGGCGCCAAGCAACCGATGATGCTGCGCATCAAGTCTTTCCGCAACCTGTTCGAAATGCAGAATATTACCGCCGATCTTCAGGGCGCTTATCCTTACAGCGAGCAGGCACCACTGACGCTGAGCAACGTCGGTATGGACGCTTTGAACGGCCACATCAGCCTGTCTGCGCTGCGCATGCCGCAGCATGACGCCGCCGTATTGAAGCTGGATAAGGTGGATCTCAGTGCCTTGTTTACCGCGTTGAAGCCAAAACAGTTTGCCATGTCAGGACGGGTAGACGGTGAATTGCCGCTGTTCCTGAATCATCCTAAATGGCTGGTGCGCAACGGTTGGATTGCCAACGCTGGCATGTTGACGCTGCGCCTGGACAAGGACATGGCCGATGCCATCGGCAGTAATAATATGGCGACCGGCGCCGCGATAGATTGGCTGCGCTATATGGAGATTAACCGCTCCAAGGCCAGAGTCGATCTCGACAACCTCGGTGAACTGACGCTGAAGGCGCGAATTGACGGGGTTAACCCGCAAAAAAGCGCTAAAAGAGAGGTTATCCTGAACTATAGCCATCAGGAAAACGTGTTTCAGCTTTGGCGCAGCCTGCGCTTTGGCGACAATTTACAGGAGTGGCTGGAACAGGCCCTCACCAAACCTGGGGAACAACCATGAAAATCATCAGCGGGCCATTACTGGCCGCCGTGCTCGGCACCTCAATGCTGAGCGGCTGCGTGCCACGCATCGAGGTCGCCACGCCTAAAGATCCGATCACCATCAATATGAACGTCAAGATTGAACATGAAATTCACATCAAAGTGGATAAAGACGTCGAGAATCTGCTGAAAGACAAAAGCGGTCTGTTCTAGGAGCCAACATGAAAAAACGTTATTTAGGCTTGATTGGCGCCGCCTGGCTGTTCAGCAGCATGGCAATGGCATTGACGCTGGATGAGGCCAAGCAACAGGGGCGCGTCGGTGAAACGCTCAACGGCTATATTGCGCCGGTGAAGCAGGACGCCGAAACGCTGTCGCTGGTGAAAAATATCAATGCCGGTCGCACCGAGAAATACCAACAGGTGGCGGACAGCAATCATATCGCCATCGACGATGTGGCGCGCATGGCCGGCCAAAAACTGGTCGCCCGTGCCCCCGCGGGGGAATACGTACGCGGCATAAACGGCCAATGGTTGAAGAAATAAAAAAAGCGCGCCCTGAGGCGCGCAATAGCGATATAACATTGGATTTTTATGAGGGTAGAGCGGGGTTGACAGGATTTAGCTTGTTCTGTTGAAGCTTTGCAGGGGCATCACACCCCTGCAACGGGCATCAGGCGGCAACAACCTGTGCCAGCGTGGCTTTGGCATCGGCCTGTGCTTTGGTGGCAACATCCGGCCCATAGGCGATACCTTCAGCGAACACAAACTCGACGTCGGTGATACCGATAAAGCCCAGGAACAGACGCAGGTAAGGTTCGACCAGGTCAGTCGGGGTGCCTTTGTGAATGCCACCGCGGCTGGTCAGAATGATGGCACGCTTACCTTTCACCAGGCCTTCCGGACCGTTTTCGGTGTAGCGGAAGGTGACGCCGGCACGGGCAATCAGGTCGAAATAGTTCTTCAACTGGGTCGGAATGTTGAAGTTATACATCGGGGCCGCCATAACGATGGTGTCATTGGCTTGCAGTTCGGCGATCAGCTCGTCGGACAACGCCAGGGCTTCGGTTTGACGCGGGGTCAGCGGCGTGTCGGAAGGACGCAGGGCGCCAACCAGTTCACCGTCCAGTACCGGGATTGGCTGTGCAGCCAGGTCACGCACGGTGATGGTGTCGTTGCCATGAGCCTTTGCCCACTGCTCAACGAAGAAATCTGCCAGTTGGTTAGACTGCGAGTAGCCCGCCAGGATGCTTGATTTAAGAACCAATACTTTGCTCATCGGTAATTCCTTACGTTATGACAGTGACATCAGGACAACGCGTCCTTTGCATGCAGTACACTCTATTCACATTTTTTCAGCAGTGATAGCGCAATATTTCGAGACCTTTGTTCGATTTTATTGAATAAGCTGCCGGGACATAAGCGGCGGGATTATGGGGAAAAAGGGGCTTATGTTATTCTGCGCACTTAAAGCTGAAAACTCGCTAACCCATTACCAAACCGCTGCTAAAGCTTGATATAGCAGCGATGAAACAAGGAATACCGAACGTGAAATCTCCGCTCGCGGCACTGTCTGCCCAACTGGGCGAGCTGATGCTCCGTGACCAACAACGTCTGCAACGTCGGCTGCAGGGCGCACGAAAAATCAAAAATCCCGATGCTCAGCTGGCCGTCGCCGCCGAGCTGGAAAGTGACATAACGGCAGCGTTGCAAAAAGTGCAGTCGCGCGCCGCATCCTGTCCGAAAGTCACCTACCCGGAAAACCTGCCGGTCAGTCAGAAAAAACAGGATATTTTGCAGGCCATCCGCGACCATCAGGTGGTGATTGTTGCCGGTGAAACCGGTTCGGGGAAAACCACCCAGTTGCCGAAGATCTGTCTGGAGCTGGGGCGCGGGGTAAAAGGGCTGATCGGCCATACCCAACCTCGACGCCTGGCGGCGCGTACCGTAGCCAACCGCATTGCCGACGAGCTGGAAACGCCGTTGGGCGGCAGCGTAGGTTATAAGGTGCGTTTTAACGATCAGGTCGGCGAAAACACCCTGGTCAAGCTGATGACTGACGGGATCCTGTTGGCGGAAATCCAGCAGGACCGGCTGCTGATGCAGTACGACACGTTGATTATCGATGAAGCACACGAACGCAGCCTGAACATTGATTTCATCCTGGGTTACCTGCGTGAACTGCTGCCAAAGCGCCCGGATCTCAAAGTCATCATCACTTCGGCGACTATCGATCCGCAGCGTTTTTCGCGCCATTTCAATAACGCGCCGATTATCGAAGTCTCTGGTCGTACTTATCCGGTCGAAGTGCGTTATCGTCCGGTAGTGGACGATGCCGACGATACCGACCGCGATCAACTGCAGGCGATTTTCGATGCGGTAGATGAGCTGGGCCGCGAAGGGCCGGGGGATATCCTGATCTTCATGAGCGGAGAGCGCGAAATTCGCGACACCGCCGACGCCCTGAACCGTCTTAATTTGCCGCATACCGAGGTCCTGCCGCTGTATGCCCGTTTGTCGAACAGCGAACAGAACCGGGTATTCCAGTCGCATCACGGCCGACGCATCGTGCTGGCGACCAACGTGGCGGAAACCTCACTGACCGTACCCGGCATCAAGTACGTGATTGATCCCGGTACCGCGCGTATCAGTCGTTACAGTTTCCGCACCAAGGTGCAGCGCCTGCCGATCGAACCGGTTTCGCAGGCTTCCGCCAATCAGCGCAAGGGCCGCTGCGGGCGCGTCTCCGACGGTATTTGCATTCGTCTGTACTCGGAACAGGACTTCCTGTCGCGTCCGGAGTTTACCGATCCGGAGATCCTGCGCACCAACCTGGCGTCGGTTATCTTGCAGATGACGTCGCTTGGGTTAGGGGATATCGCCGCTTTCCCGTTCGTTGAGGCGCCGGACAAGCGCAATATTCTCGATGGCGTACGCCTGCTCGAAGAGCTGGGCGCAATTAAAACGGCCGACAATGGCCACTACCAGCTCACGCCTCAGGGGCGTCAATTGGCGCAGTTGCCGATCGACCCGCGTTTAGCGCGCATGGTACTGGAGGCGCAGAAAAGCGGCAGCGTGCGTGAAGTGATGATCATCACCGCTGCGCTGTCGATACAGGATCCGCGCGAACGGCCAATGGACAAGCAGCAGGCCTCGGACGAGAAACACCGACGCTTTGCCGACAAAGATTCGGATTTCCTGGCTTACGTCAACCTGTGGGACTGGCTGAAAGAGCAGCAGAAAGAGCACTCATCCAGTCAGTTCCGTCGGCTGTGCCGCAATGATTTCCTTAACTATTTGCGGGTGCGTGAATGGCAGGATATTTATACCCAGCTGCGTCAGGTGGTGAAAGAGCTGGGGCTGCCGGTCAACAGCGAACCTTCCGATTACCGCAGCGTACACACCGCGTTATTGACCGGTTTGCTATCGCATATCGGCCAGAAAGATGCTGATAAGCAAGAGTACACGGGCGCTCGCAACGCAAGATTTTCTATCTTCCCAGGTTCAGGTCTGTTCAAGAAACCGCCGAAATGGACCATGGTGGCCGAACTGGTTGAGACCAGCCGCCTGTGGGGGCGTATCGCCGCACGTATCGAACCGGAGTGGATTGAGCCGTTAGCCCAGCACCTGGTGAAGCACAGCTACAGCGAACCCCATTGGTCGAAATCCCAGGGTGCGGTGATGGCCACCGAAAAAGTGACGCTGTTCGGGTTGCCCATCGTCGCTGCGCGACAGGTTAATTACAGCACCATAGATCCGCTGCTGTGTCGGGAACTGTTTATCCGCCATGCGCTGGTGGAAGGCGACTGGCAGACGCGCCATGCATTCTTCAGTGCTAACCTGAAGCTGCGTGCGGAAGTGGAGGAACTGGAGCATAAGTCGCGCCGTCGTGACATTTTGGTTGATGATGAAACCCTGTTCAGTTTCTACGATCAGCGCATCCCTGGCGAGGTGATCTCCGGGCGTCATTTTGACAACTGGTGGAAAAACGCCGCAAAACAGAACGCGGATTTGCTCAGCTTTGAAAAAGAGATGCTGATCAAGGACGGCGCCAATAAGGTCAGTGCGCTGGACTATCCGAATACCTGGCATCAGGGCAACCTTAAGCTGCGCCTGACCTATCAGTTTGAGCCAGGTACCGACGCCGACGGCGTGACGGTGCATATTCCTCTGCCGATCCTTAATCAGGTTGAGGATCAGGGTTTTGAGTGGCAAATTCCAGGCATTCGCCGTGAATTGGTGATCGCCCTGATTAAGTCGCTGCCCAAGCCGGTTCGTCGCAACTTTGTACCGGCACCGAACTATGCCGAGGCTTTTCTGGGACGGGTCACCGCGCTGGAATTACCGCTGTTGGATGCGCTGGAGCGCGAGCTGCGTCGTATGACTGGTGTGACGGTGTCACGAGATGACTGGCAGTGGGAACAGGTGCCCGATCACCTTAAAATGACTTTCCGGGTGGTGGGGGAAAAACACAAAACCCTGCTGGAAGGCAAAAATCTGACCGCGCTGAAGCTGCAACTGAAAGACAAGGTGCAGGAAACCCTGTCTGCGGTGGCGGACGATGGGCTGGAGCAAAGCAATCTGCATATCTGGAGCTTCGGCAAACTGCCGGAGTTTTATGAGCAGAAACGCGGTGGCTATTCGATGAAGGCCTATCCGGCGCTGGTGGATGAAAAAGACAGCGTGGCGATCCGTTTGTTCGACAGCGAGCAGGAACAGCAACAGGCGATGTGGCAGGGAACGCGCCGCCTGCTGTTGCTGAACATTCCATCGCCCATCAAGTACCTGCATGAAAAACTGCCTAACAAAGCCAAGCTGGGGCTGTACTTTAACCCTTATGGCAGGGTGCTGGATTTGATTGACGACTGCATCTCGTGCGGCATCGATAAGCTGATTGCCGAGCACGGCGGGCCGGTTTGGCAGGAAGAGGATTTTGCCCGCCTGCAGGAAAAAGTGCGCGCCGAGCTGAATGAAACGGTGGTAGGAGTAGCCAAACAGGTCGAGCAGATCCTGACTGCGGTATTCAACATCAATAAACGGCTGAAAGGCCGGGTGGACATCTCCCTGGCGCTGGCGCTGTCGGATATCAAAAACCAGCTCGGCGGCCTGGTTTATCGCGGTTTTGTGACCAACAACGGCTGGAAGCGCCTGTCGGATACGTTGCGCTATCTGCAGGCAATTGAGCGCCGTCTGGAGAAGCTGGCGACCGATCCGCATCGCGATCGTGCGCAGATGCTGCGGGTGGAACAGGTGCAACAGGCCTGGCAACAATGGCTGAACAAACTGCCGCCGAAGCGGCAGCAGGATGAAGAGGTGAAAGAGGTGCGTTGGATGATCGAAGAACTGCGCGTCAGCCTGTTCGCTCAGCAACTCGGCACGCCTTACCCGATCTCTGACAAGCGTATCTTGCAGACTATCGAGCAGCTTTCGGGCTGAGCAACGCGAACAGGCAGCCTGTGCAGACCAGGCACAGCAGGCTGCACACCAGCAGCGTTGCGGGCAGGTTTTGCCCAACGGCGGCCAGGGACAGCCCGGCGCCAATCAGCAGGTAGTAAAGCAGGCCAAAAATCGCGCCGGCTGTGCCCAGTTGCTGCCGGTAGCGATTCAGGGCCTGACTCAATACATTGGGGATCGCCAGGCCGAAGGCCAGGCTGATCAGCATGCAGGGCAGCAACATCATTATGCTGTGCTGCCAGTAACCTAATGCCAGCGCCGCGCCACACGCCAGCAGGCTACCCAGCAGGATTTGACGCTCTGCGCCGATATCCCTGGCCAACAAATGGCGATTGACTAACGCGCCAAGCAGGCTGCCCAGCGCCAGGGCAATGCCAGAGTAGCCAAACTGTCGGCTGCTTAGCCCCAGTCGTTCAAACATGAACGGTGCCAGGCTGAAGTAGCTGAACACCATAATATTAAAGCCTGCCACCAATAAGGCACTACACCAGATATGCCGGTCGCGCAGGATAATCCAGCCACTGCTTGCCGCAGAGGCTTGTAATGCGCCGCCCGGTGGCTGCGTTTCCGGCAGAGCGTACCAGCACCAAACCAGCAGGGCCCATGCCAGCATCCCCTGGGCAATGAATATCGCCATACTGCCGCCCCAACTGACCAAAATTCCCCCCGCCAACATACCCAGAACCGGGCTGATCGACAGGGCAATGCCGAGGGTGGCGAAGACTTTCCCCAGAGCGTGCCCCTGATACACGTCACGCAGCATGGTTTGCGTGACGATAGAGCCGACCGCAGCACCGAAGGCGATGGTGGCGCGAGCGGTCAACAACAGCGTGAAATGCGAGCTCAGCAACGCCACCACCGCACCGCCCAGATACAGTGTCAGCCCTGCCAACATGGCCACTCTGCGGCCAAACCTATCGCACATTACCCCCCAGAAAGCGACGCCGAAGGCAAAAGCGAAGAAATAGATCGATAGCGTCTGGCTGGCCTGGGCGGCACTGACGTTGAAATCGGCGCGGATCGCGGTGAGCGCTGGGCTATAAAGGGTTTCGAGCACCTGTGGCGCCATTATGCTGGCGACCATCAATGGCAGAGGAAGGCGCGACATGGGAATTGACCTTTAACAATGAATAATCGCGCCAGTATAGGGAAAGCCAAAATGTTCAATTACAATCATCAGGACAAAAAATAACGAGAAAAGGACAATTCATGGCCTTGATTGCCCAACGGGATGCCTTCGACCCGGATAGCTGGCCTGCACCGGTGCTGGGGATTGCCGCCGAGCTAGCCAATCATGACTCTAAAGAGCACTGCCATCGACGTGCTCAGTTGCTCTATTCGTCCCGTGGATGCATGACGGTGACGCTCAGCGATCGTTGGTTGATTTTACCGCCAACGCGCTGTTTGTGGATCCCCGGTGGGATCCGGCATCGGGTACAGCTGCACGGCCAGGTGGCCTATCGCTCAATCTATCTGGAGCCTGAATTGGCGCCTGCCAGGCTGCAAGAGTGCGCGGTATTGGCGGTCAATCCCTTGCTGGCAGCGGTGATTGAACGTATCGCTTATTGGCCGTTTAATCAGACGATCGAATGCCGGGCGGCGCGTGATCTGGTGCCGGTGCTGATCAACGAACTGAATGCGGCACGGCTAGAGAGCACCGGACTGATACTGCCCAGGGATGCCCGTTTAGCTCGCTGGCTGGAGAACCTCGACAAGCGGGATGAACTGCCGGGGTTGAGCGTACTGGCACAGGAATTGAATTTGCATGCCAAAACGCTGACGCGCATTTTTCAGCGCGAGAGCGGGTTGAGCTATCAGCAGTGGAGCCAACAATGGCGGTTGATGCGGGCGATTGAACTGCTGGCGGAAATGCCCAGGGTCAGCACCGTGGCACAGCATTTGGGCTTTTCCAGCGACAGCGCTTTTATCGCGTTCTTCCGGCAGTTCACCGGCACCACGCCCAAGGGCTTTATGGCGGGAAACGTCTCAAGGGAAACCGGCGCAGAAGCCCACGCCGGCTTATAACCGCTTATTTCCCCGCGGCCAGTGCGTCCAGCGCATCGCGGATACCGGTCACCGCCAGTGCGCGGTTATCGGCACGGTAGCGATCTTTGGCTGCCGGTGCGGAGCTTTGAATGGCGATGAGCTTCCAGCCAGCGGCGGTTTTCAGCAATAACGGCGAGCCACTGTCGCCGGGCAGGGTATCGCATTGATGCGACAGTACGCCTTGTTGCGCCCAACCCGTCACTTTACAGTTTTGGTGACTGTAGAGATCGTCGAGGTGATCTCCCGGATACCCGGCCTGGGTAATCAGCCGTTTGGCCTGTTTCAGCGCCTGAGTCAGAGCCTTGCTGTCGCCTTGCCACAACAGCAACGGCTTAATCGGCAGCGGCTTTTTATCCTTCAGGCGGATCAGGGCAAAGTCATACGCCGCGGCTGCGGGCGGTACGATCCAGCCGTCGCCGTCGGCCTTGAGCTTTTTGCCCAGCTTACGGTCAACCAGCGTCTCGATATTGTCGGTCTGGTATTGCCAACTCTTGTTGCCGGCCACAAAGCGCAGTGCGATCGCCTTGTCCAATTGGCCCGGCGGTGCCAGCACGCAGTGACCGGCGGTGAGTGCCAGATGAGGAGAGATCAGCGTGGCGGTGCACAAATTACCGCTGGCGGTTTCTACCTGGCCAATCGCCTGCCACGGCCAGCCGTCGGTTTCGGTGACCTTGATGCGTTCATCTTTGCCAAAAAACAGGCGTGTTTGCTCAGCGATCGATGCATCGGAAGGGCTATCGGCCCTTGCTGAGAGGGAAAGTGCGAGCGGGAATGAGCACAGCAACAGCAAAACGGTTATGCGCATAGGTTTCTTGCCTGGAAATGACGGGTCATCCATAAACACACTGAGTGGTAACTATAGACTGATTTAGTCGCAGTGTGGATGGGCAGTGATTGATTTTTCAATAATTTCTTATCCCGAGGGGCTGAGCGGCTACAGATAAAAAAAGGCGGCAATGAGCCCGCAAAGGATCAGGCTGGCCAAAATGATTTCAAATAGGTAGCGACGCAGCATGATGAGAACCCCCGATGAAAAAACACCCGGCGAACCGGGTGTTGGACAACTCAAGCCTGGACTGGTGAGGGGAGCCTCACTTCAGATTGCGATTATGCCGCTGGCGTGCTGGTGGCTTTTTTGTGGCTGGCTTTTTTGTGGTGTTTCTTGGCGGCCTGGGCTTTCTGAGCCGGCGCTTTTTTGGCAGTAGCTTTGTGGTGCTTTTTAGCCGCCTGCGCTTTTTGTACTGGCGCTTTCTTCGCGTGATGTTTCTTCACGTGAGTGGTTTTAGCCGGAGCTGCGGTGGTGGTGGTCGCTGTCGCAGCAGGGGTTGCCGTGGTGGTGGCAGCGTCAGCAGCGAAGGCAACAGAAGACAGACCCATTGCAGCGGCAACAACCAGAGCTAATACTTTTTTCATTGTAGATTCCTCAAATGACTCATCATGTATCGAGCCCACTGCGGGGCCGGTGTAAAGATAGTAGGCAAACGCCAGAATGCTTTCCGTGAGTGATTGGTTTCGGCGTGTAACCTAATGTACGAACCCACAGAAAAGGGAGATGAAAGCGCCGGCGAGCGATAATCGTGGTTAGAGCGGATGCCCAATAGGCACTGAATTTTTCCATTTTAGTTACAACATACATATAGAGAGTTACCGACCCACTCTCTGCGGCCAAGGTGTCGTAGGAAGGGGAAGTGCGCTATGGAATCATGCTGGCAAAGCAGGGGAAAATGCCCAGGCACGGGACATTGTGCCTGGGGACAGGATTACAGGTAGCGGTTTTCCAAATGCTTGCGGAAATAGGCCGGGTTAAGCGCTTCGCCGGTCGCGTTAGCGATCAGCGTATCGGTAGGGAAACGGCTGCCGTGGCGCCAGATATTCTGCTTCAGCCAGTGGAACAGCGGATTCAGGTTGCCTTCGGCAATGTCGCTGCTCAACGATGGCATTGCTTCACGTGCGCTGTGGAACAGCTGCGCGGCATACATGGCGCCCAGAGTGTAAGTCGGGAAGTAACCGAAGGCACCGTCAGTCCAGTGAATGTCCTGCATGCAGCCATTACGGTAGTTGCCGACGGTGTCCAGGCCGAGGTAACCCTTCATTTTCTCATTCCACAGTGCCGGAATGTCCTCCACCTCGATCTCGCCTTCAACCAGGGCCTTCTCGATCTCATAACGCAAGATTACGTGCGCCGGGTAGCTCACCTCGTCAGCATCTACGCGGATCAGGCCGGGTTTTACACGCTGATTCAGACGGATAAAGTTAGCTTCTTCCAGCGCCGGCTGCTCGCCAAATTGCTGGGTCACCAACGGGCGCAGGATCTTCAGGAAGTCGCTGCCGCGCGCCAACTGCATTTCAAACAGCAGGCTTTGCGATTCGTGGATGGCCGTTGAGCGCGCCTGAGCTACAGGTTGGCCCAGCCAGTCACGCGGCAGGTTTTGCTCGTAGCGGGCATGGCCGGTTTCATGCACGATACCGAGCAGTGCCGTCAGGAATTCTTTATCGTTATAGCGAGTGGTGATGCGCACGTCTTCAGGTACGCCACCGCAGAATGGGTGTGCACTGACGTCCACGCGGCCACCATCAAAGTTAAAACCGAGCAGTTTCATTACGCTCAAACTCAGTTGACGCTGGGTCTCCACATTGAACGGCCCTTGTGGGATCAGGCAAGGTTCCTGAGCCTGTTTGGTCACCACTTTCTGCAGCAGGTCAGGCAACCAGGTTTTCAGATCGCCAAAAATGCGGTCGATATCGCTGCTGCGCATGCCCGGTTCATACAGATTCAGCAGCGCATCGTAGCGGCTGGTGCCTGCCGCTTCGGCACGGATCTGCGCTTCCTGTCGGCTAAGCTTGACCACTTCACGCAGGTTCTCCGCGAAACCTTCCCAGTCGTTGGCTGGACGCTGAGCGCGCCAGGCATGTTCACAACGCGCGCCGGCCAGCGACTTGGCTTCGACCAGCGACTCCGGTACCAGCACCGCATTGTCATATTGGCGACGCATTTCCAGCAGGTTGGCGCGGTCAATGTCATCCAGGGTTTCCTGCTGTGCACGTTCAAACAGACGGCCGGTTTTATCTGCGGTCAAAATTTGGTGTTGCAGTACGCTCAGTTCAGCCAGCGCTTCCGAACGTGCTTTGCTGCCGCCCGGCGGCATCATGGTTTGCATGTCCCAACCGGCAATAGCGGAAAGGTGGCCGAAGCGCGACAGGCGGGTGAACAGGGCGCGCAGCTCGTCGTATGAGGATGGGGTATGTGCAGATGTCATCGTTTAGCTCCATATTATTTTAATCCGGATCACTCTTTCGCGTAGTCATGCTGCGCGTGAACAGGGTTACACCGGGTCTGCTTTTAAATCGAAAGTGGGCTTTATTGGCCAACAGAAACGGAAGCTGGCACCGCCGAGCGAACTGGCGTCTACATAAACCTGGCCCTGATAGGCCACGGCAATCGAATGCACAATGGCCAGGCCCAGGCCGCAACCGCCGGTGGCACGATCGCGGCTCGGATCAAGGCGGACAAAGGGTTCGAATACCCGTTCACGCTCTTCCGGCGGAATTCCCGGGCCATCGTCTTCTACCTGTAAGCAGGCATTGTCGCCGTCAAACCACAGGCCGATACGCAGGCGCTGTTCGGAGTAACGCAATGCGTTGTTTACCAGGTTATCCAGCACCCGCTCCATCAGACGCAAATCAACGCCGCCAAAATCGCCGACGTGGGGGATATCCAGTTGAATTTCTCGTTCCGGGTGGATCAGCCGCAGGTCATCCGCCTTGTCTTCCAACCATTTGGGCAAGTCGAGCGGCTCTATATTGAGCGCCACCTGGGGACGATCCAACCGCGCGTAGGTAAGCAGTTCATCGATAAGTGACTCCAACTGGCCGATATCGCGATTCAATGCCTGTTGCTCGCTATCGGACAGATTATCGCTCATCGCCAGCCGATAACGCAGCCGTACCAGTGGCGTACGCAGCTCGTGGGCGATGCCGTCGATGAGCTGCTTCTTGCTGGCGATCAGCGTATTGACGTTATCCGCCATCTGGTTAAAGGCCACCCCAAGCCGGTTCAGACTGGAGGTAGGATCGAAATGGGTACGTTCATCCAGGTGCCCGGCCCCCAGGCGCTGTGCCGCATTTTCCAACTTCAGCAAATCCTGCCAGTGCGGGCGCATCCACAGAAACACCGGCAGCGCCAGCGACATGCCGATAAACACCAGCAGCGCCAAATCCAGCAGCCGCATTTGATGCAGATAGAACAGATAAGGGATCGGGCCCACCACCAACACATAGTGGCTACGGGGAATGCGCTGCATAAAGGTGTATTGATCGTCGAGCGCGATAATTTCGCCAAGGCGTAGGCGCTTTTTCAGGTCTTCACTCAGATCCTGTTTACCCAGCGGTTCAATGTGCAGCTTGAACGACAGGTTCAAATCCAGCGTGGCGATGGTCTTGTTCCAGTCTTTCAGCGGGATTTCCCGCAGTTCGCTGCGCATCAGGTACAGCGAACTTTTCATCAGGTCGTCCATCGACTGGCGGCCGGCGCGTTCAGCGGTGACTTTGTACACCAGGCCAACCAGCATCGCCATCACCAGGAAGCAAACGAAAAGCAGCAGGAAAAACTGCACAAAGAGCTTTCTCATTGCTGCACGAACTCCCAGGCGTTCGGGGCGAACAGGTAACCTTTATTGCGCACGGTTTTGACGCGAAAAGGCTCCAGTGCGTTGTCGTACAACTTGCGACGCAGGCGGGAAATCGCGACGTCGATACTGCGGTCAAGGCCGTCATAGCTCACGCCGCGCAGGTTTTGCAGTAGGGCTTCACGATCCATGATTTGACCGGCATGAGTGGCCAGCTCCCACAGCAGATCGAAATCCGAGGTGGAAAGGGTGATGATCTCTTCGCCCAGCGTGACCTGGCGGTTGACCGGGTCGATGCACAACAAGCCAAAGTGCAAGGCGTTGTGCTGGGTGATTGGTTGGGTCGATTCTTCCTTTGGCTGATGGCCATGCTGACGCAGATGCAGGCGTAGCCGCGCCAACAACACCGCCGGGGGCGTGGTTTTCAGGATGTAATCGTTGGCACCCATTTCCAGCGAAAGGATATGGTTCATGTCGCTGTCCAGCGAGGTCAGCAGCACGATCGGGCCTGCGAAGGTCGGACGCAGATCGCGGCACAGCGTCATACCGTCCTTGCCGGGCAACATAATGTCGAGCAGCACCAGATCCGGTTGCTCCAGCTCGATGCGAGCCTGTGCGCTGTCGCCACGCGGCTCGATCAGAACCTCAATATCGTGCTTGCCCAGATAGGCGGCAATCAGTTTGCCGACTTCCGGATCGTCTTCAACAAAAACAATTTTATGCATATTCAGCGGTTTTATCAGAATAACGAAATTCAGCATAGCGCGGGGCACCGCGATAAGCCATGCAGATCATGCGCTAACGCAGGGGTCTTCCGCCATCCACGCCATGGGTTCGGCCGGTGACGTAACGACTGTCCAGCAAGTAGTTCACCAGGTTGACCACTTCACTTTCGCCGGGGGCGATTTTCATCAGCGATTTTGCCAACGCCTGCTGACGATAATGCTCGTCGTCGCCCGGGTTAAAGATAATCAGCGCAGGCGCGATGGCGTTGACCTTGACCTCCGGTGCCAGCTTGCGGGCAAACGAGCGGGTCATATTGTCCAGGGCGGCTTTACTGGCGGCATAGGCAATGTGTTTGTCGCTGCCTTTTTCCACCACATAATCTGTCAGGTGAATGATATCAGCCCCGGCTTGACCCTGACCCAGCAGGCAGGGCTCAAGCAGCTGATTCAGCAGGTAGGGGGTATAAACGTGAATTTGCAGCATCGCCGCCATCACCTGCTCCGGTGGCACCTCTGGGGATTCGGCCAGCCAGGCGCTGGCGTTGTGGATCACCGCGCGCAGTTTTGGGGCTGTTTGGCGCACCTGTTCGGCAAAACTGTAAATGCCCTCATGGGTGGAAAAATCCCCTTGAATACAGGTAGCGCCCAGTCTTTTCAGCTCGCTCAGCGCCGGATAAGTGCTGCGATAGGCAATGATCACCGGGATATCGCGCTGTAAGAATGACCTGGCCAGGGCCAGTCCAATCCGACGTGCGCCGCCGGTGATCAGGACCGGTGCAGAGTTGTGAAGTTCCATTGATTAAAGCTCCTGGACAGACTGGCAAACAATAGGGGAATTATGCCATTATACGGCGGAAATTCGTTAAAGCTTCGCATCGATTATCCATTTCAGGATGTAATACACTGGCAATGAGAGGAAGGGATGAACAGTAGTCACCTTGCACCCGTCGCCCGCAGTGAGAAAATCTGTTTTGATTACATGGATTTTCTGTCCGCATCGTGCAAGAAGCACTGGCGCTTTGTAGATGCAATCTATGGTGTGATGCCGTTTTTTGGCATGGTATTGAAATCGCAGGCTTCCGCATCACAAACGCGGAAAGAGCAGTTGAAGGCGTTGGCGCTGCAGGTGGTTTCCACCCAGGTCAGCGACGAAACCAACATTGTGCGTCTGATCGATCTGGCGCAGCAGCAGGGGCTGGCAGTGTTCGACATTAAACTACCGTATGCGCTCGATAAGCAGCAGTTGGCAGCCATCCAACAAGAGTGCGTTGAGGGAGTGATTATCTCTCAGGTGGGTGAACGCATGAGCATCAGTCTGGGTCTGTCCCAATCTAACTGACCGGGTGTTTCCACCCGGCCGTTTTTCACTACTGCAACATAAACCAGCCGGCCGGTACCGTGGCCACCAGCAACAGAAAAATACTGCCTTTCTCCAGCTGATTCAGCAATTTGACATCACCATGTCCGCGCCTTGCATAGATAAACACCAACAGCCCAGGCGCATACAGCAGCACCGACATCAGCAGATGCATCAAGCCTGACGCATAGAGCAGCCAAATGCCATACAGGCAAGCGCCCGTCGCAGCAAACATCAGCCGCTTGTCCTGACGACGGATCGCCACCTTAAACAGGAAGGCGCCGACCAGGAAATAGGGCACCAGGATCATTTCCGAAGCGATAGTCAGCAACGAGTTGTAGTTGCTGCCGGTCAGCCAGATCAGCACCAGAGCGAACTGTACCGCGAGGTTGGTCAGCCACAGCGAAGCCGAAGGCGCGTGGTTCTTGTTCTGCTTGCTGAATATTTTGGGAAACGCGCCGTGTTGCGCCGCCAGCAGCGGCACTTCGGCAGCCATGATCGTCCAGCTCAGGTAAGCGCCGCAGACCGAGACGATCAGTCCGGCGGCGATAATCACATCACCCCATGGCCCAATAAGATCGACCATCAACACTGCCATCGACGGATTGCGCATCTCCGCCAATTCGCTGCGCGGTACCACGCCCAATGAGAGCAGCGTTACCAGTAGATAAACCGCCAGTGCGGAAACCACGGCCAGCATAGTGGCGCGGCCCACATCTTTTTTATGGCGTGCACGGGCCGAAACCACCACTGCGCCTTCCACACCGATAAACACCCACAGGGTGATCAGCATGGTATTTTTAACCTGTTCCCACACCGGTTTGCCAAGCGCGACGCCGTGGAAATCCAGCGTGAATACGTCCATTTTGAAGGCAACCGCCGCCAAGACGGCAAACATCCCTAGCGGCAACAGTTTGGCCAGGGTGGCGACCAAATTAATGCTGGCCGCGGTTTGCACGCCGCGCAGTACCAGCGCATGCACAATCCACAGCAGCAGCGACTCAGCCAGCAGCGCCTGCCAGGTATTGCCGTCACCTAAAATGACATCGCCGCCGCGATCGGTGAACAAACTTAGCGCGGCAAACACGATCACCAGGTAAGAAACATTGGCGATAACGGCGCACAGCCAATACCCCCAGGCGGAGCAGAAACCCACCAGTTCGCCGAAGCCTTCTTTCGCGTAGGTGAAAATACCGCCGTCCAGATCGGGCCTCAGGCGTGTGAGCAACAGCATGGCAAAAGCCAGAAACAGGATGCCGACACCGGTAATCGCCCAACCCAATAGCAAGGCGGCCGGACTGGCGACTTGCGCCATGTTTTGCGGCAGGCTGAAAACCCCAGCGCCCAGCATTGAGCTGAGCACCAATGCGGTTAACGCGGTAAGACCTAGTTTCTTTTCCAATGACGGATCCTGAACACAGAATAAACAACTGGGAGGGAACTGCTCGGCAGTAACAACGTAATGGTAATTACTGAACAAATAGACAATAGCCCTAAAAATTCGCGCAAATTCTACGGATGGATCTCTGCGGATGCAATGATTGAATATGCGATTTTTGCAAAAAATTATTCAACTGGCGGGCGACAGGCGGGGCAAAAAAAACGGGCAGCTCAATGGCTGCCCGATGGTAAACCGCAAAGTGAAACTTATTTGAACAGGTCAGCGCTGACGGTCAGGTTGCCGCCGCTCTTGTTCTGCCACTGACGGGTTACGTGATAGTACTTGGCGCCTTTCTCAGCCGCGCGTTTCGCCACTTCGGTAGAAACGTCGGTCATGCTGTTGAAGTGGCCGGTAAAGGTCACTGAGTCAAACGGCACCATCTGCGCGGCGGTCACGTTGTTTACTTCTTGAATCTTGGTGCCGTTAGGCAACGTGACAGTATAACGCTTACCGGTTGAAGACTGGGTTTCGAAGAAACGGCCTACGTCACGGCTTGGTGAGCCTGAAGAGGCTACGCCAGGGATTTCCACATTGGCAGCAGCAGCGCCACCGGCAGCCAGAGCGGCCTTACCGGCTTCAGAGTCGGCCGGGATGGCATCCGGGTTCTGAACGGTACGTTTAGGTGCATCGGCTTTATAGATGTAGGCGGTAATGAACTGGTTGCCGCCCTGGTTGGCATCAACCTGACGTACGATAAAGAAGGAGGCTGCGCCTTTCTTTTTCGCTTCTTTGGTGATGGCATCGTTGATGTCCGGCTGGCTGCGGTAGAAACCGCTGACGCTTACGGTATCGTAAGGCTCCAGCAGGAAGGCTTGTTCTTTCGGCAGCTCAGTAACGCCGTTAATCACGCGGTATTTCGGTTGTTTGCTCACTTCCGGCGCATCTTTGTGGTAAAGATCGGCGGTGACACGCCAGTTGCCGCCGTTGTTGCTGTTGTTGCTGTCCTGGATGTAGAAAGCGTCTGCACCCAGCTTGTCTGCACGGCGGGAAATGGCATCAGCAGCTTCATTGATGGCATTAAAGCGGCCGGTAATCGTGATGCGATCAAACGGCTTCAGCGCCGCTGCTTTTTCAGGAGTTAACTCTTGCGCCGCATGAGCGGACAGCGCAGTGAGTGATAACAAGGCTGACGCGATGATCGTGTTCTTCAGCTTCATAAAAAATCCTTTCGCCTAGCGCATTAACGTTTATAACGTGCTGAACTGTTTAGGTGTAATTCAGCCGCCGATTATTACATGTAATCTCGAGCAGTGTCTCAGCATTTTATGTCATCTCATGAGACAAATTCCCGGAAGAATGATGTCCGTCATTCTGAGCAGCATCACCATAAGTTTCAATAATAAAGCCTTTGATGTCATAAGTGTTAATTATTCACAATTTTATAACTTTTATGCGTGCCAGCCGCGTCGCGCCAGATATCCGCGCACCGGGTGCTATCGCAATCTGGCCGCTAAAGCGCCATTCCAACGGGCTTTTTAACTTTAAATTGCGATTTGTCATGTCGTTAGCTGGGTTTTTATGTAAAAACAGACCTGAATGCGTAAGCAATTATGGATCATCGATCATATTTTCAGTAGGTTATAGATGGTGCCTTAATTCGATGCCGACAAGCGTAAGCAAAGGCCTGTCAGCCGGCGCCATCGCTATGGGCAGGACGATAATAAACATCATCAAAGACAGGTGAGAAGGGAACATTATGCGTATTGGTGTACCAAGAGAACGGTTGGCCAATGAAGCCCGGGTCGCAGCAACGCCGAAAACGGTGGAACAACTGCTGAAGCTGGGCTTTACCGTCGCGATTGAAAGCGGGGCGGGTAAACTGGCAAGTTTTGACGATGGCGCGTATCAAGCCGCTGGGGCTGAGATCGCCGACACTGCCGATGTCTGGCAGTCGGATCTGATTTTGAAAGTTAACGCGCCGCTTGAGGACGAGATCGCGTTAATGCGTGAGGGCAGCACTCTGGTCAGCTTTATCTGGCCGGCGCAAAACCCTGAACTGATTGCGAAGCTGGCCGAACGCAACGTCACCGCGATGGCGATGGACTCGGTGCCGCGCATCTCACGCGCACAGTCTATGGACGCGCTGAGTTCTATGGCGAATATCGCCGGCTACCGGGCGATTGTTGAAGCCGCGCATGAGTTTGGCCGTTTCTTTACCGGTCAGATCACCGCTGCGGGCAAGGTTCCACCGGCCAAGGTGATGATCATCGGTGCCGGCGTCGCGGGTTTGGCAGCCATCGGTGCTGCCGGCAGCCTGGGAGCCATTGTTCGCGCCTTCGACACGCGCCCTGAAGTTAAAGAGCAGGTGCAGAGCATGGGCGCGGAATTCCTCGAGTTGGATTTCGAGGAAGAAGCGGGCAGCGGCGACGGCTACGCCAAAGTGATGTCCGAAGCCTTTATCAAAGCTGAGATGGCGCTGTTCGCTGCTCAGGCGGCGGAGGTTGACATTATCGTCACCACGGCGCTGATCCCGGGCAAACCGGCACCGAAGCTGATTACCAAAGAAATGGTGGCTTCGATGAAACCGGGCAGCGTGATCGTCGATCTGGCCGCACAAAACGGGGGTAACTGCGAGCTGACCGTGGCCGACCGCGTGACCGTTACCGATAACGGCGTGAAAATCATTGGCTATACCGATCTGCCAAGCCGTTTGCCGACTCAATCCTCGCAGCTTTACGGTACCAACCTGGTTAACCTGCTGAAGCTGCTGTCGAAAGAGAAAAATGGCGAAATTGACGTCGACTTCGACGACACCGTGATCCGCGGCGTGACCGTGGTGCGCAGTGGCGAAGTCACCTGGCCGGCACCGCCAATCCAGGTTTCTGCCCAACCGAAACAGGCGCAGGCGGCGGCCCCGGTCGCCAAGCCGGAGGCAAAACCGGTATCACCTTGGCTGAAATATGGCCTGATGGCGTTGGCGATTATTCTGTTTGGTTGGTTGGCCGACGCCGCGCCGAAAGAGTTCCTGTCTCACTTTACTGTGTTTGCGCTGGCCTGCGTGGTGGGTTACTACGTGGTGTGGAACGTCAGCCATGCATTGCATACCCCGTTGATGTCGGTCACCAATGCGATCTCAGGGATTATCGTGGTCGGTGCGTTATTGCAGATTGGCCACGGCGGTTGGGTGAGTTTCCTCTCCTTCATCGCCGTGCTGATCGCCAGCATCAACATTTTTGGTGGATTCACCGTCACTCAGCGCATGCTGAAGATGTTCCGCAAGAACTAAGGGGTAGCACATGTCTGGAGGATTAGTTACAGCTGCATACATTGTTGCCGCTATTTTGTTTATCTGCAGCCTGGCGGGTTTATCGCGCCATGAAACGTCCAAGCGGGGCAATCTATTTGGTATCGCAGGGATGGCGATTGCGCTGATCGCCACCATTCTCGGGCCGGATTCCGGCAACGTGGGCTGGATCATCATCGCGATGATTATCGGCGGTTCTATTGGGGTCTATCTGGCGAAGAAGGTCGAAATGACCGAAATGCCAGAGCTGGTGGCGGTACTGCACAGCTTTGTCGGCCTGGCGGCGGTACTTGTGGGCTTAAACAGCTATCTGGATCACGGTGCGCCGATGGAGCCGGTGATGGAAAATATCCATCTGACCGAAGTGTTCCTCGGTATCTTTATCGGTGCGGTGACCTTCACAGGTTCGATTGTCGCCTTTGGTAAACTGCGCGGTATCATCTCGTCCAAACCTTTGGCGCTGCCAAATCGCCATAAAATGAATCTGGCGGCCCTGGTCGTCTCCTTCCTGCTGCTGGTGGTGTTCGTTCGTGCCGACAGCGTGGGCTGGCAGGCAGTGGCATTGGTGCTGATGACCGCTATCGCGTTGGCGTTTGGCTGGCATCTGGTGGCTTCCATCGGCGGGGCAGATATGCCGGTGGTGGTGTCGATGCTCAACTCCTATTCGGGCTGGGCAGCGGCAGCGGCGGGCTTCATGCTGAGCAACGATCTGCTGATCGTGACCGGGGCACTGGTAGGCTCTTCGGGTGCCATCCTGTCTTACATTATGTGTAAGGCGATGAACCGGTCGTTTATCAGCGTAATCGCCGGCGGCTTCGGTACCGACGGTTCTTCGACCGGTAATGCGGAAGAAATGGGTGAGTATCGCGAAACGACCGCGGAAGAAGTTGCCGAGCAGTTGAAAAACTCAACTTCGGTGATCATCACCCCAGGCTATGGCATGGCGGTCGCTCAGGCGCAGTATCCGGTGGCGGAAATCACCGAGAAACTGCGCGCGCGTGGCATTAAAGTACGTTTCGGTATTCACCCGGTTGCCGGGCGTTTGCCTGGCCACATGAACGTACTGCTGGCTGAAGCCAAGGTGCCTTACGACGTGGTGTTGGAAATGGATGAAATCAACGAAGATTTCCCTGATACCGACACCGTACTGGTGATTGGCGCTAACGATACGGTGAACCCTGCCGCGCTGGAAGATCCGCGTAGCCCGATCGCCGGCATGCCGGTACTGGAAGTGTGGAAGGCGCAGAATGTGATCGCCTTCAAGCGTTCGATGAACACCGGTTACGCCGGCGTCCAGAACCCGCTGTTCTTCAAGGAGAACACCCAGATGCTGTTTGGTGATGCCAAAGAGAGTGTGGAAGCGATTCTGCGTGCGTTACAGGCGTAACGCGCAGGCAAATAAAAACGGGCCCTTGGGCCCGTTTTTTTATGCGTCAAACATCAGTCTTCGTCGTCGTGCTCATCATCTTCGTCAACTTCGATCGGACAGTTGAAGTTTTCTGGCTTAATCACCAGCAGGTCACATTTCAGATGGTCGATCACATGTTCGGCGGTATTGCCGATAAACGCCGCCGAGATGCCGGTACGGCCCAAGGTACCCAATACCACGACGCCCGCCTGCAGGTGCTCAGCCAGGTCGGGGATTACCTCTTCCGGCAGGCCTTTTTCGACATGGGTGAATTCTTCGTTAATGCCGAATTTCTGTCTTAACGCCTTCATGGCAATCAGATGCTGTCCGCGGATGGCATCGTTGTAAACGCTGGGGTCAAAATCAGGCAGTTCAATGGCGATATTGATGGGGGTGACGGGGTAAGCGCCGACCAGATGCACTTCCGTTTGGTTGACGTTATGCGCCAACTCAACGGTCTCCTGCACCAGTTTGATGTTCAAGGGATCGTGATAGGGTTCTTCACTGGCCAGGTTAACCGCAACCACCGCTTTACTGCCTTCAGGCCAGGGCTGATCTTTGACCATCCACACCGGGCACGGGCATTTGCGTAACAGATGCCAATCGGTTGGGGTGAAAATGACGGATTCAAGACGGTCGTGTTGGTGCGCCATTTTCAGCAGCAGATCGTGCTTACCGGCGATCACTTCCTGAATAATCGCCTCATAAGGGCGGTTATGCCAGACCACTTTGATTTCAATGGGCACGCCTTCGTCGAGATAAAAACGACATTGCTCGGTGATCCAAGCGGCGCGTTGACTGATAACGCCTTGCCGCATTGCCGTTCTTTCGTCCGGCGAGAGCAGGGTCGTCATCTCGTAAGAGAAGTCATAAATAGGCAGGAAGGCCTTAATGCGCCCGCCATTGCGTTTTATCAGGTATACCGCCCGGCGCAGCGCCGGCTGGTCGTCCTGATTGGGGTCAATAGCCACCAGAAGATTCTGATACTTCGCCATAGGGCCTCCTTACAGCTGAAAATCAACAGTCTGTCAATTTACAGAGTAACCCAACATTGAAAAACAGAACAGCGGCAGAGGTGTGCTGGGTCAATAATTCTGTCGAATGATTAACCCAGCATAGGGATCAGGCGTTTACGGTGACGTTAATGCGTGGCGTGCCGGCCAGCACAGACAGGGCATCGACGTTTTCGATGGTGATGTATTTGCCTTTAACGCTGAGAATTTCGCTTTTCTGGAAGCGGCCCAGCAGGCGACTGATGGTTTCAACCGTCAGGCCGAGATAGTTGCCGATATCGCCGCGGGTCATGGTCAGGCGGAACTCGCGCGGTGAGAAACCCCGCTCCGCAAAGCGGCGCGACAGGTTGTAGACGAATGCAGCCAGACGCTCTTCGGCATTCTTTTTCGACAACAGCAGGATCATGTCCTGGTCACCTTTAATCTCGCCGCTCATCAGACGCATGATCTGTTGGCGCAGATTAGGCATTTTACCGGACAGGTCATCCAGCGTTTCGAATGGGATTTCGCATACCATCGAGGTTTCCAACGCCTGAGCGAAGCTTGGATGCTTCAGACCGCCGATAGCATCAAAACCGACCAGATCGCCCGCCAGATGGAAGCCGGTGATTTGCTCGTCACCCTGTTCGGTAATGGTATAACTCTTGATGGTCCCGGAGCGGATAGCGTACAGCGATTTCAGTTCATCGCCGGCCTTGAACAGGGTCTGGCCCTTCTGGATAGGCTTTTTCCTTTCGATAATGTTGTCGAGCTGGTCCAACTCGTGCGCATTAAGAGTAAAAGGAATACACAGCTGGCTGATACTGCAATCCTGACAATGGATCGCACAACCACCAGACTGGATACGACGAATCACGCGTTTTTCCGGGATCATAGATTACGCTCATTCAATAATTGATATGCGTCAATTTTAACATCTTTTCCGGCAGGTGATAAGGGTAGCATTAATAAGAACGGGGGCATTCTGTGCGAATATTAAGCAGGCTTGCAGCCGATTGTTCTGTAGCTGGCTGAAATATTTCGATTTATTTGCTAGTTACGCCAAGGGACGGTCGACGCGCTTGGTTCTCCGTATCCGCAAGAAATGCGGGGTAGCGCAGCGTATTTTTCAGTAAGCAGCATTTAACCCTGCCTTTTGAGCGCCTTTTTGCGGGTTGAGACCAATTTTTATACACATTGTTACGGTTACACCTCTGAGGATGTACAGCCTGCATCAACTATACCGCCGGACTACGTTCCTCATTAATAAGCCACCGGAATAGCCCATAGTGAGCTGCGCTATTCCGGTGGGTTGAATTAAAGCAGATCGTTTTGCAGGTAGCCTTCGTGTTTCAACAGCCACTGTTTGCGCTGAACGCCACCGGCATAGCCGGTCAATGCGCCCTGTGAGCCAATCACCCGATGGCAGGGCACCACGATGCTGATGGGGTTGGAGCCGTTGGCCATCCCCACCGCACGGGACGCCGTTGGGCGTCCAATACGCTTAGCCAGTTCGCCGTAGGTGATGATCTCGCCGCACGGGATCTGGCGCAGTTGCTGCCAGACAGTGCGCTGGAACTCAGTGCCGGCCGTCATGACCGGCAGATCGTTGATCACATCCAGTTCACCGGAAAAATAGCGCTGCATGGCATCGGTCAGGCCACCGGGGTTAGCCTTGTCCACCAGTTGAAAACGATCGGCTCGGTAATGGGTATTCAGCAGCTTCATCAGGCGGGTTTCGTGTTCCGTCCAATCGATAGCGCGCAAGCGGTCCTGCTCATCGGCAATCAACACCAGTTCACCCACCGGCGTCGCCATACGATCAATAAAAAAAGTCTGCATTTTGATCACTCCTCTCGTTTGATGGGCAGATTATTGCACGAAACCAGGCGGGACGATGGCGGATTCCGGACATGAAGATGGGCAACCTCAGGTTGCCCATACTGACGGCTGAAAAATGAGTGGGGTTCAAATAGGCTTATTTATAAAATAAATTTATAATATATCAATAATGTTTATCACCCCAAGCAGGGTTAACAATAAAATGCCTCCATTATTTATAGCTGATGGTGATATTTTTCAACCGGTCGTTATTATTGATTATCTCGGTGGTCACGTTGGAAACTAATTCTGGTGGCATATTGTTCAATGAGGTAGTGATAGGGCGTTGACCCTGAGCCGATACCAAACCTGAACAGCGAGAAATGATTTCTTCATTTCTATGTTGGATAGTACAGGCCGGTGAGGTGATCTCGCCGATAAAGCGTATAGTACCGGAAGCCACGTGGTGACTGGTTCGTTGAGCCGCCTGCAGGGTTGCGGGTAGCAGGGCCAATAGCATCAATGCCATGAGTGAATGGTTCATTATTAATTCCTTTTTAAAAATGAAACAGGAAAATAAAACAGTCCAATTAAACAAAAATCAATCAGGCAAATTGATGATCGCCAAAAATCGAATTAGTCGCGCCCTCCTTGTAGAATGGTTTATATACTATTCTTAATATTTAGTCTTGATGGATTTGATAATAGGGAGGGGGGGCTGGCAAAACCATGATTTAGATCATAGTGAAGTCGGCTTAATGAATGACGAGGGAGTATGGCGGTTTTACTGTGAAGCGCATCACGTTAAAAAATGCGGAGTGGCCGCAGTTGAAACTGAAACTACGGCCAAGCGTGGTGATTTATGCTGAGTTACAGCATGCCGCTGCTGCCGCAGATACGGATTTTCTCTGCCACCACTTCTTTCATCGCCAGCTTGCCGGGCACGATGTATTTACGCGGATCGTTGGCATCGGGATGTTGTGAAAAATAGCTTTTCACCGCGTCGGCAAAAGCGATTTTTAGCTCAGTGGCGACGTTGACCTTGCACACCCCTAGAGAAATGGCGCGTTTCACCATGGCTTCTGGAATACCGGATGCGCCGTGCAGTACCAGTGGAATGTCGACCTGCTCGCGGATTAGCGCCAGGCGGTCGAAGTCCAGCTTGGGTTCGCCGTGGTACAGCCCGTGAGCCGATCCGATGGCTACCGCCAGCGAATCGATGCCGGTAGCGGTGACAAACTCGCGCGCGGCGGCCGGATCGGTGAAGAAGCTGTCGGTGGAGTCGACAATCAGGTCATCCTCCTGGCCCCCGAGGCGGCCCAACTCTGCCTCAACGCTGGCACCGTAGCGGTGGCACAATGCGACGGCCTCAGCCACTTTGGCGATGTTCTGTTCGAACGGCAGATGTGAGCCGTCGATCATCACCGAACGAATGCCGCTTTTGACCTTGTATTCGATATCGTCCATCTCTTCGTGATGGTCCAGATGCAGCGCTAACGGCAGATCGTAACGGCGTGCGGCCGCCTGGCAGATACCGATCAAATAGTCGGTGCCGGCATAGCTGAAGGTGCCGGGCGTGCCGGCCATGATCACCGGCGAGCGCAATTCGGCGGCGGTCTCCGCCACCACCTGCACGGTTTCCAGATTATGGACGTTGAACGCCGGTACGGCATAACCCTGGCGTTGTGCTTTTTGCAGCATTTCCCGGTTGGATATCAGGTACATAGAGATTCCTTACGCCACAGAAGACGGATAACGGTAAATGGTGACGCCTTTAACCACCCGGTTAACTTCACCGGTCGGGCATGGGTTGTCCGGCGTCATGCCAAGCGCCAGCGAGCTTTCAAAGGCCAGCATTTGGGTGAATAACAGGTAAGGGAACAGCAGCCAGACGTCGTCTTCGGCGTGGTGCAGGTTCAGCATCATGTCCGATACCGGCTGCGCACTGCCGGTCAAGCCGACCATCTGCATCGCCAGACCATCGCGATGCAGTTCGTTCCACAAATCGCGATCGTATTGGCGGGCGTAGTCACCGCTGGAGAACATCAGAAGCACCAGCGTTTGGTCATCGACCATAAATTTGGGCCCATGGCGCAGGCCAAGCGGTGAGTCGTAGCGGGTGACAATCTGCCCGGCGGTCAGTTCCAGCATTTTCAACGAAGCCTCTTCCGCCAGCCCGGTGAAACAACTGCCGCCCAGCGTGATGTAGCGTCGAAAACCGCTGGCTGCGAACGCTTTTACCTGCGGTTGCAGCGTTTCACGCAGTTCGCGGCAGCGCGCCACCATGGTCGCGAGTGGGCGTTGGGCCTCGGAAAGGGAGTGTGGCCCGAGCAACAGCGCGGCGGACAGCATCATGCAGCTGAAACTGGAAGTCATGGCGAAGCTTTGATCGTTGGAGCCTTGCGGCATCACTAACGAACAGACGTTCTCGCGCTGATGGGCATAGTGCGCCAATTGGCTGTCCGGGTTACAAACCAGCATCAGGTGATAACTTTCCGGCAGCAGTTGGTCGGCCAGTTCGACTGTCGCGACACTTTCCGGGCTGTTGCCGGAACGGGCAAAAGAAACCAGCAGCGTTGGGCGCGTCAGATCCAGATATTGGTGTGGGTTGGCGACGATATCGGTGGTGCCATAGGCCACCACGTCACGACCGGTTTTTTCACGCAGCCAGGGGGCTAACGCGCGGCCGGCGAAGGCCGAGCTGCCCGCACCGCACAGCACAATCTGCAGGCGAGGATTGGCCAACAGCGGTGCCAGAAAAGGTTGCCACAAGGCTTGTTGCTCCTGCAGCTGTCGGTGCAGGGCGTCCCATAAATCAGGCTGTTGCCAGATCTCACGTGCGGTATGCAGCGCATGCCGTTGTTCCAGCCAGCCCGCATCGTAAGCAAAATAACCGTTCATGTTGAAAACTCCTTGAAAGCCTCGGTTAACGGTCGGCGATAATCACGTCGACACCTAAATGGTTCAGCGCATGCAGGTAGTTTTCCGGGATGCGGCTGTCGGTGACCAAACGCTGGATTTGGCCAATTTCACGGATCATGCAAAAGCTGGTGCGACCGAATTTGCTGGCGTCTGCAACGGCTATCACTTCGCGCGCTACGTCGCACATCGCGCGGTTGAGCTGCGCTTCACCAGGATCTGGCGTGGTGATGCCGCTGAGCAGGTCAAAACCGTCGACGCCGAGAAACAGCTTGTCGAAACGAAATTGCCGCATATGCTGCTCCGCCGCCGGGCCATACAGCGACCAGGATTTGCGCCGTACGCTGCCGCCCACCACCATCAGATCAACCTGTTCGTTGTTGGCCAGTTCGAACGCGATGTTTAGCGCATTGGTCATCACCACCAGGTCTTTCTTGCCGACCAGTTGCTGCGCCATCTGGCTGGTGGTGGAGCCGGAGTCGAGAATGATGGCATCACCGTTGTTGACCAATTCCGCCGCGGCGCAGGCAATGGTGTATTTCACGTCGCGATTGATGCGGCCCTTGTCTTGCAGCGGGCGGTCGAAGGCAAACTGTTTATTGAGCATTGCGCCGCCGTAAGCGCGCACCGCACAGCCGCTTTTTTCCAGCTGGCGCAAATCGCTGCGGATGGTGACGCTGGAAACAGAAAACTGGGCGCTGAGTTGCTCGACGCGCACCGAGCCTTCGCGACAAAGCTGGTCGATAATTAATTCCCGTCGTTTTACGGTATTTATCATTAACGCGTGACTCCCGATTTAGCTGTAGTCATACCCCGCCGCGGCGCAATGCGTCGCAGCTAATCTGACAGGAGTGCTTTCAGTTGTTCGTGGCAAATTACAGCAAACGAAACAATGAAATGCAACCGATAAATTTATAAAAATCTATATGTATCAACTGGTTATATTTGTTTTTGCTTTCGATTGGTGATCAACCGAAAGCGGCCGAAAAATAAAGTGAAAAGCGGTAATTCGTTATTTATCAGGCGGCAACTCACCGCCTGGGGTAATTTGTCGAAAGCAGGATGAAAGCCACGACATTCATTTATTCCCGTCTGGCGTTTCACTGTTTTTTATTGCCAGCTTTGGCGTAATAATGCGGCCCCTCGTACGCCGCTGCTGTCACCGTGCACTGGCGGATAGACTGCCGCCGGTTCGGTACCCGGCAACAGCCAGGCGCTCATGGCCGGCGGTAGCAGGGCGTACAGCTCCCCGACGTTCGACAGTCCGCCGCCGAGCACAAAGGCGTCAACGTCCAGCAGCAATTGCAGCCCTGCCAGGGCGCTGGCCAGAATATCGACGTACATCCCTATCAGCCGCTGTGCCAGCGGATCTCCGTGCCGGTAATGGGCGATCAGCGCCGGTACGCTGTCGGCGCGATGGCCGAAATGACGGCTTAGGGCCAGCAGACCGCTGCCGGAAACGTAGCGTTCAAAACAACCGGTCAGGCCGCAATTGCAGGTAAACAACGGTAAATCGTAACGCTGCGCCAACTGAGCAGAGATCGGCGTATGGCCCCATTCACCGGCCAGCCCGTTACGGCCCTTGTGCAATTGCTTGTTCATCACCAGCCCGCCGCCGGCACCGGTGCCGATAATGGCGCCGAAGACCAGCGCCAGATGCTCGGTTTGCGGCGTGCTGGCCTCGGAAAGGGCGAAGCAGCGACAGTCGTTTTCAATTTCAACCGGCCGCGCCAGTTCATGGGCCAAATCGTCCGCCAGGCAGTGCCCGGTGAGGCAGGGGACGTTAACCGCCAACTGCTTACGGCTGCGGGGATCGGTCACGCCCGGCAAGCCGATGCCGATGCTGCCCTGGGTGTGCAGCTCGCGATCGGCATGATCGACCAATTGCTGGATACAGGACAAAAATGCGCGGTAATCGCCGGTAGGCGTGCTCACCCGTTGGCACAGCACCTGCCGCAATTGGCGATCGTAGGCCGCCATTTCAATCTTGGTGCCGCCGATGTCGAAACCGTAACGCATCTGTGATATTTCCACGTTTCAGGCTCCACTCAGGGTAATTACCGCAGATTCTCGGCGTGCGCGTTCCGCAGCGAAGACCATCAGATGGCTTTCCAGCGTTTCCGCCGGTCCGGACAGCACCTGCGACGGATCGTTAGTGCGGATCGCGTCAATGAAATGCTGCATCAGGTAGTAGTCGCCGCCGCCGTGGCCGGACATGGCATGCAGATCGTCGGCTTCTTCGACGTCGTACACTTTTTCACTGTCGTCAACGAACGAAGTGATACGGATATAGCGACCGTCGCCCTCGAGACAGCCGTGGCTGCCGAAAATACGGGTTTTGCGATCTTCCAGTCGGGTAAAGGCGGTCATGGTGAAGGAGGCGGTGCGGCCACCGGCAAACTGCATATTGACCACCTGGTGATCGACCACGTTATTGTCGCAGCGGTAGACGCAGCGGCCATACTGACCGTCGCGCAGCGCCGCCTGCAGGTGTGATTGGCTGACCTCGGGCGTTAATACGCGCAGGAAGCCCGGCGTGGCCTTGTGATCGTCGCCAAGGTAAATACGCTTGGCGGAGTAAGGACAGCTGGCTTCCACGGCGCAGTCAAGGCAGTTGTCAGCCGCACCGGCAGGCTGGTTCTCCTGGCGAAAATGGCGTAAACCGCCGAACGAACTGATCTGTTCGCAGGGCAGTTCCATGATGTAACGGATCCAGTCAATGTCGTGACAGGACTTCTGCAGCAGCATAAAGGCGGCTTCATTGTCGTTGCGCCAGTTGCCGCGAACAAAGGAGTGTGCCTGATGCCAGTAGCCTACCGGTTCCAGATGCTGCAGGCTGACGATGTCGCCAATCACGTTATCGCGCAGCAGTTGCTTGAGTTTTTGGGTGTAGCGCGTGTAGCGCAGTACGTGGCCGACCGAGAAAATCAGCTTTTGACGTACCACCTCTTCAACGATGGTGCGACACTCGCTGGCTACCGGCGAAAGCGGTTTTTCCAACAGCATGGCATAACCCTGCTTGGCAAAGGCCAGCGCCGGTTCCAGGTGCAGGGTGTCCTGGGTGCAGATCAGCACCGCATCGGCCAGTTTTCCGGCGTCGGCGGCCTGTTGCCAGTCGGTGAACACCTTATCCGCCGAAATACCGTGCTGTTCGACGAACTGCTGCCGATAAACATCACGCGGTTCGGCTACCGCGACTACCTGCATTAAATCCGGATGCGCCAACGCGTAGCGCGAGTAAATTTCACCGCGTGCCCCGGCGCCAATCACCAGAACCTGAACCGGGCGACCGGCAAAACCATTTTGTTTAGCTGACGACATTGCTCGTTCTCCGATCTTGTTATTTGAGGTTTTGGCCGCTGATTTCATCAAACAGGTGCGCACGGGTCAGATCGAAAGCCAGATGGATCTGTTCTCCCAGACGTGGTTCCCAGTCTGGTTGCGACGCCATACGCAGCACAAAGCGCAGTTCAGCCAGTTCACAGTGCAGCAACTCTTCGTTGCCCATGCGTTCGATGGTGACAATCTTCGCCGGGAAGCAGTTGCTGCTGCCGGGCGCACACAGCCGCAGAGACTCCGGACGGATGCCCAGACACACACGCGGGTGCGGATAACTTTCCAGCTGTTGTTGCAGCGCCGGCGGCAGTTCGAGCGGATATTCATTGCCGATGCGCAGCCCAATACCCTGTGCGCTACGAGTCACCGCCATGTCGTGCAGGTTCATCGACGGGCTGCCGATAAACTCGGCGACGAAGCGGTTAGCGGGCTGGTGGTACAGGTTAATGGGTTTATCCACCTGCATAATGGTGCCACGGTTCATCACGCAGATGCGGTCGCCCATGGTCATCGCCTCCACCTGATCGTGGGTGACGTACACCATGGTGGCGGCGGCGCCTTCCTGTTTCAGTTGGTTATGAAGTTCGATCAGTTGGACGCGCATTGAGACGCGCAGCTTGGCGTCCAGATTGGAAAGCGGCTCGTCGAACAGAAACACCTTGGGTTTGCGCACGATGGCGCGGCCGACCGCCACGCGCTGGCACTGTCCGCCGGACAGCTGACCCGGTTTGCGCTGCAGCAGGTTGGTGATCTCCAGCTTTTCGGCGGCATCACGCACCCGACGGTCAATTTCGGCTTTGCTTTCCTTGCCGATCAGGCCGAACGCCATGTTCTTGTAGACCGTCATGTGCGGGTAAAGCGCATAGTTCTGGAACACCATGGCGATGCCGCGATCTTTTGGCATGGTGTCGTTGACGCAGCGATCGTGGATCAGGATCTGGCCTTCGCTGACGCTCTCCAGCCCGGCGATCATGCGCAGCAGGGTAGATTTGGCGCAGCCGGACGGCCCGACGAAGACCATAAACTCGCCGTCTTTAATGTCCAGATCGACCCCGTGCAGCGCATTGAAACCGTTGGGGTATACCTTCTTCACATTGTTTAACTGAATACCGGCCATGTTATTTACCTTGTGTTCGCGGTTAGCCTTTTACCCCAGCGCTGGCGATGCCCTGGATGAAGTAACGTTGGAAAAGAATGAACAGCATCAGCATGGGGATCACCGCCATCAGCGCCCCGGCCATCAGTAGCGAATACTCCACCCCGGCGCGGCTCGACAGCGACGCCAGCCCGACCGGCAGCGTCAGCTTCTCGGTGGTGGTGTTGACGATCAGCGGCCACATCAGGTTGTTCCAGCTCCACAGGCCGTTGATGATGATGCAGGCGATAATGCCAGGCCGGATCAGCGGCAGCATGATGCGCCAGAAGATGGCAAAGTAGCTGTAACCGTCAATCAGTGCGGCTTCCTCCATCTCCTTTGGTACCGCGAGGAAGAACTGGCGCAGCAGGAAAGTGGCATAAATACTGAAGATGCCAGGCAACACCAGCCCGGTGATGCTGTTCACCAGCCCCAACTTTTGCACCACCAGAAATTGCGGGATCAAAAAGGCTTGCCCGGGCACCATCAGGATGGAAATACACACCAGAAACACCGCATCACGGCCGCGAAAATGCAGGCGCGAGAAACCGTAGGCGGCCATGGTGGCGATCACCATTTGCAGGGTGACGGTGAAAAAAGTGGCCAACAGCGAGTTCAGGTAAAAATCGGCGAAGGGGATTTCGCGCATGATCTTACCGTAGGCCTGCAGGCTGGGGTGGGCCGGCAGCAGCGTCAGCGGGATCTGGATACTCTCGGCCTGAGTTTTCAGCGAGGTGACCAGCATCCAGATAAACGGCACGACCGAAGCCAACGCCGCCAACACCATAAACAGATACACCAGCGTTCTTTTACTTATGCTCATCGTCGCGGCTCCTCAGCTCACTTTCAGGCGTTTGCCAATCATCATTTGAATCAGGGTGATCAGCAGGGTGACGGCGAACAGCACCACGGTGATGGCGGAGGCGTAACCTTTCTCCTGCAGGTAAAAGGCGTATTTGTAGAACAGGTTGGTGACGGTCATCACGTCGCTTTCCACCAGCGCGCGGTCAAACATCAAAAACACCACGTCAAAGATTTGCAGGATCTCGATAAAACTCATTACCGAAACGAAGAACAGCGTCGGGACCATCATCGGCAGGGTAATACAGAAGAAGCGACGCAGGGTGCTGATGCCATCGATGTCGGCGGCCTCATACAGCTGGCGTGGAATGCTCTGCAAACCGGCCAGTAAAATGATGATTTTCAGCGCCAGCGACGACCAGATAATGATGATAGAAACGCTGATGCGCACCACGTCCGGATCGGATAGCCAGGCCACCGGTGAAATACCCAGTTGGCCAATCGCCTGGTTAATCAGGCCGAAGTCCTTGTTGAACAGCCATTGCCACACCATCGCCACCGCGGCGGGCATGGTGACCGCCGGCAGGAACAGCAGGGTGCGCAACAGCGCCTTGCCTCGGATATTTTGGTTGAGGCCAATGGCCAGCAGTAGCGACAGACTCAGGCTGACCGGTACACACACCACCACATAGAACAGGGTGTTGCCGGCGGCGGTGTAGAAATCGTCGTCTTCAAACAGATTGACGTAGTTATCGACGCTGAGGGTGCTCCAGCGCATAAACTGATTGAGGTCGGTAAAGCTGTAAAAGATGTTCTGCAAAAAAGGGATGAAGTAAAACACCGTCAACCCAATCAACAGCGGTAAAATCATCACCCAACCCCAAAAACGCTCGGCGCGCTCCAGGCGGCTGAGCGCAGGACGTGGGATGCTTTTTTGTTGTTTTAGGGCACCGTAGGTATCTGCCAGCGACATGTTGCCATTCCTCACCAGTAACGGCTTTGCGGTGTTCCGTTGCAGGCCGCGCCTTCGGGCAGGCGCAGCCGGCACGGGGCGATTACTGCTCCATGATGCGTTCGATCTTCTTGACCGACTTATCCATCTCCGGTTTGGCATCCGCGCCCATAAAGATTTTCTTCAGACTGGCTATCCACATGTTCTGCCATTTTGGCGTGTTGGTCCCGGCGGTCGGGTAGGCCTCGGTCACGTTGAGGGTGTCGATATAAGGCGTAACATCGACCTTCTTGATCTCCGCCGCCCAGGCTTTCGCCGCCACTTTATTGGCCGGGATCACCACTTTCGCCAACTCGGTTTGCGAAGCTTCGGTGCTCATAAACTCGATGTATTTCCAGGCTTCTTGTTTATGGGCGCTGTTGGCGGACATGGCGAACGCCAGGCTGTGCGCCACGCCGGATTGACGTTCGATTTTCGGCATCATTACCACGCCGATATGGTCGTTAATCAGCGGGTTGTTGGCGAACGGGGCCGCTAACCACGAGCCGGCATACACCATGGCCGCGCGGTTGGACTGGAAGATGTTCTCGGTTTTGACTTCGCTCATTTGCTGGGCGCTGGGCATCAGCCCGTCTTTCATCATTGACTGCAGCTGCTGATATACCCAGATGGACTTGTCGTTGGCGATGTCGGTCGGCTGGCCGTCTTTCGGGACGATGTGGTTGCCGTTCTGGAACAGCAGGTTCATGTAGCTGTCCTGGCCGTCGATGCTAAGGTCCATCACCAACGGGAAGGCACTGCCTTTCAAGCCGGTTTTCAAGGCTGCGGCTTTGGTTTTCAGGTCATTCCAGTTCCAATCGCTGGTGGGGTAGCTGACACCGGCCTGATCGAACAGCTTTTTGTTGTACCACACCGCAATAGAGTCCACGTCGCGCGGGATGGCCATCTGTTGGCCGTCATACTGATAGGCTTTTACCGAACTGGCGACCACGTCATTTAGCTTGACGCTGCTGCCGCTAATATAAGGTGTTAAAGGTTGCATAATGCCGTTTTTGGCATATTGAACAAAATAAGGCATATTTATCCAGAATATATCTGGCGCTACGCCGCCAGCTGCGGCGGAATCCAATTTAACGAAGTATTGTGCCGACGGCGTTAATTCTATGGCTATTTTAATGTTTGGGTTTTCTTTTTCAAAGCGTTTGGCGATTTCCTGCTCGGCCGGTAATTGATTTCTGTCCCATACGGCATAACGCAAAGTTATTTGATCGGCGGCATATAACATGGTCGGCAATAATAATGCCGTCGCAATGGCAGAATGCGCCAGAAGACGGCCGGTATTTTTTATCGGTGACATTGCTTTCCCCTCGGTGGACGACGAATAAATATTTTCGTAACGTGAATTCTTTCTATCCCTTAACTTTCAATGTGTCAATACACCCCGATCTGCCCAAAAATGGGGCGCGAATGTTTCGATGTTGTTAAGATTGAAAGGGTTGGGGCGTAAACCGAAAGCGTAAGTTGTTCACAATTCGTTAACCTTCTGCGGCAGTTTTGGCCCTGCCGTTGGGCAATGACTGGCTGCTGGGGTCATAGGAATAAGTGATAACCCTTGCACCATAATGGGGATTAAAAACATTTTTATTGTGCATGTCTGGGTATCTTTCATTTTTGTGATGCAAATAAACAAAAAAATTGTATCGGCAGGCTTTGCCTCGACGTAAACGCCGTTTTTTGAATGACCACTATTGTTTGAATCGATAAAAGGGGCTAGCCTGAAAATGACTCATCGGTATTTCCCCATTAGAGCGAGATTATTGCTATGCGCCTTTCATTGACTTTTACTCACAGTCTGGAAAAGATATTCCACAGCCACAATGCACCACAGATTGATCAAATAAATAAGTTGAGTGGCCTGAGCAATGAAATGATTTCCTGGCAGGGGGTTTATTGCCTTCACCGGGCCGATAACGAAACTCGGCGTGAATTAAGCTACCGTCTTGAGGGATCACTGGCGGAGTATATCAGCGTGCGGCAGGTGCAATCGGTACCCAGCCACTTTCCCTGTTATGCCCAGACCGATGAGAACTATCTGCGTACCGAGCCGGGGTTATTTCCCGATCCGCTGATGCCGCTGACCGAGCAGCGTTTCTTTGTCGCCAACAATTATTACGGCTGCCTTTGGCTGACCTATACACCGCCGTCGACGCCTGTGCCAGGCGGGGATTGCCCGCTGAACCTGACCTTGTTTGATGTTATCAGCGGCGAAGCCCTGGCCAGCGCCGCCCTGACGCTGCATATCGTCCCGGTTGAACTGCCGCCGCAAACCCTGTTGCACACCGAATGGGTGCATACCGATTGTCTGGCGGATTATTACCGCGTGCCGGTGTTCAGTCCCGAATACTGGCTGGCGGTACGCAACTTTGTTCGCTGTGCGGTTAACAGCGGAGTCAACATGCTGCTGACGCCGATCTTCACGCCACCGCTGGATACCGCCGTCGGCGGCGAGCGCACCACGGTACAGTTGATTGGCGTACAGCGTTCCGCGCAGGGTTATCGGTTTGATTTCCAGCGGCTGGCCCAGTGGGTGGATATGGCGCAGGAAGAGGGGATTGAACATTTTGAGATTGCCCCGTTGTTCACCCAGTGGGGGGCGGCGCATGCGCCAAAAATTCTGGCGGAGATCGACGGCGCACTTTGCCCGCTGTTCGGTTGGCACACTGACGCCCACGCGCAGGAGTATCAACAGTTTTTGCAGGCTCTGTTGCCGGCGTTGACCGCATGGTTCCGCGATCGCCAGTTGCAACAGCAGGTCTGGTTCCATATCTCGGATGAGCCAACGCTGGAGAACATCGCCGTTTATCAGCGTGCCGTTGCCGCCTTGCGCCCGCTGCTGGCCGGGTTCCGCACTTTTGACGCGCTGTCAGACTACGCGTTTTACCGGCAAGGACTGGTGGAAACGCCAGTGGCCGCTACCGACCATATAGACGCTTTCCTTGAGCATCAGGTTCCGGGCCTGTGGGCCTATTACTGCTGCGTGCAAAAGACCGAGGTGGCCAACCGTTTCTTTGCTCAACCTTCGGCGCGTAATCGTATTCTGGGCATCCAGCTTTACCTGTACAACATCAGCGGTTTTCTGCACTGGGGGTTCAACTTCTATAACAGCGGCCATTCGCGAGAAAAACTTAACCCCTACGCGGTGACCGATTGCCGAAATGCGTTTCCTTCCGGCGACGCCTTTGTGGTTTACCCCGGCGAAAACCTGACGCCGGTGGAGTCGCTGCGGTTACGGGTGCTGCATCAGGGCTTGCAGGACATGCGTGCGCTGCAGCTGTTGGAAAGCCTGACGGATCGCCACACGGTAGAGGCATTGATTGAACAGGAACTGGGGATGCGTATCACTTTTAAACGTTATCCGCATCAGGCAGCACCGCTGCTGCGGCTGCGTGAAGCGGTGAATCAGCGGATCGAAGCGCTGATTTAATTGGCATAAAATGCGGCGAGGGGGCGACAAGCAGAGAGTCGCCACCAAGTTTTCAATAATTTGCTATACCTGATAGGTCGAGGGATTTCATTTTTTTGTCATGTTACTGACATGTTAGGGTCATAGCGCTGGCTTAATTTTGCAGCGACTAAGCCAGGAGATAACGCGATGTTTAGCTTGGACTCTCTGTTGCATGATGCATTTCCACACCGCAATACCCCTGCCTGGCAGCGTAGCCTGCTGAGAACTTTACTCTTCGAAAAAGAATTCAAACAGTTTGCCGCCGATTATCCCCATCTGAAAGGCCTGGATCTGATCGAGCAGGTGGTGGACTACTTCAACCTCAGTTGTGAACTGGTGGATGGCGATCTGGAAAATATCCCGAGCCAGGGACCGGTGGTGCTGGTGGCTAATCACCCGATAGGGTCACTTGACGGACTGGTGCTGCTGCGTGCGGTCGCGGCGGTGCGGCCGGATGTCAAAGTGGTGGCCAGCCAACTGCTGACCTACATCGAACCGCTGCGCAGCCTGTTCGTACCGGTGGACAACGTCGCCTATAAGACCAGCCGCAAGCAAATTGAAGGCATGCAGGCGCAATTGGACAAGCAGGGTGCGCTGATCCTGTTCCCCGCTGGCGAAGTGTCGCGCATGAGCCCGAAAGGCATTCGCGACGGGCATTGGCATACTGGTTTCTTGCGTCTGGCGGCCAAGGCGCGCGCACCGATTGTGCCGATCCACATCAGCGCCCGTAACAGCAATTTATTCTACTTCACCTCCCTGGTTTATCGACCTCTGTCCACGCTATTACTGGTGCGCGAAATGTTCCAGCAGCAGGGCGGGCGCATTAAAATCCGCGTGGGTGGCCGTATTCCCTTTGCCAACTGGCACGACGGCCATACCAGCGCGAAAGATCTGGCGGAGCGTTTCCGCCGTCACGTTTATCGCCTGGGGCAGGGTAAAGAAGGATTGTTTGCCAGCGAATCTCCGATCGCCTTGCCGGAAGACCGACTGGAACTGAAGAAAGCGCTGGCAAACTGTGAGCGGCTGGGGGTTACCCCGGACGGCAAAATCATCTTCCTGTATCGCCGTCAGGACGAAGCGCGTACGCCTATCCTGCGTGAGCTAGGACGCCTGCGCGAAATCGCTTTCCGTGCGGTGGGGGAAGGCTCCGGTCGCCGCCGCGATCTGGACAGCTACGACGACGACTATTACCACCTGGTGCTGTGGGACGCGGACGAGTTGGAAATTGTCGGCGCTTACCGTTTTATCCCAACCGCCGAGCAGTTGGAACGCAAGGGCCTGGAAGGCATTTACAGCAACAGCCTGTTCCATTATGACCGCGATATGGCACCTATTCTGGCGCAGGGCATTGAGCTGGGCCGCAGTTTCATTCAGCCGGCCTACTGGGGCAAACGCGGGCTGGATTATCTGTGGTTGGGCATAGGCGCCTACCTGGCGAAGTACCCGCAGTACCGCTATCTTTTTGGCCCGGTGTCTATATCCGGAGGCATGCCGGTAACGGCGCGCGATCTGCTGATCGCCTTCTACCGGCTGTATTTCTCGCCGGACAGCGCGCTGGCGCAGTCGCGGCAGCCTTATCCTGCCTCGTTACCTCAGGTGCTGGCGCAGTTTGCCGGCGATAACTACCAGGAAGATCTGGTGCGACTGAAAAGCCTGTTGAGCAATATCGGCTGTTCGATCCCCACGTTGTATAAACAATATACCGAGCTGTGTGAACCGGGCGGGGTGCAGTTCATCGATTTTGGCACCGATCCGGCCTTCAATAACTGTATTGATGGGCTGGTGCTGGTCGATCTCACTCGGCTTAAACCTGCGCGTTTCCAACGTTATATCGCAGTGCATCAGCCGCAGGAGGCGTGCATAGAGTAATTGGCGTGGCGCTCATGCGTTTTTGATCTAATCCGAAGCTTGGCACCGGCGGGGGAAAATAGCCTAAGATAAGGCTTTGTTCCTCCGCCGGAGTTTTTCATGCCACAGCCGTTCGCCCCGTTTTTGTTGTCCGCCGAAGATCCCGCCGCCGTCGCGATTGAAACGCCAAAAGGCCTCGCGCCCTTCTTATTGCTTTGCGATCACGCCGGGCAGGCAATACCGCAGCAATTGGGCGATCTTGGGCTGCCGCCCGGCGAAATAGACCGTCATATTGGCTGGGACATCGGCGCACTGAACGTTTCACGTCACCTTAGTCGCCAGCTGGACGCGCCGCTGATTCATCAGCGCTATTCGCGTTTGGTTATTGACTGTAATCGGACACCCGGCATCCCCAGTTCCATACCAGAACTGTCCGAGTTGACGCCGATCCCCGGCAACGTGGGCATTGCGGCCGAACAGGCGCTGGCGCGCGAGCATGAGATTTTTCTGCCTTACCATCAGGCGATAACCGACAGCCTGGATGCGCGCCAGCGTAGCGGCTTGCCGACGGCGATCGTTGCCATGCACAGCTTTACGCCGGTGTTTAAAGGCAACGCGCGCCCGTGGCAGGTCGGACTGTTGTTCAACCGTCAGCCGGAGTTCGCGTTGTTGCTGGCTGAGCTGCTGCGTGAAGAAGGGGATTTGCAGGTGGGCATCAACGAGCCCTATGCCATGACCGACGCGACGGACTACACCCTGCCGGTGCATGCTGAGCGCCGGCAATTGCCCTATGTCGGTATCGAGATCCGCCAGGATCTGCTTGCCGATCAACAAGGTCAACAGGCCTGGGCAGAACGCTTCGCCAGACTGTTACCGCAAGCCTGGCATCGCTGGCAAATTTGACTTTAGGAATATTCCCAGTGATGATAACTGTAAGGAAAGTGTCAACGTCATTGGGAAGTGCCAGGAGCGTCAAGTGGAGCAGAATGATAACGGATTGTTTATCAAGCAGGAGCGCTTTGAAGTACTGGCGATTCTGCGTGAGATTTGTAAACAACGCACGCCGCTACGGGTCGTAAATGAGAAGCAGCAGTTTCAGAGTTTGTTATTGAGCGTCGGGCCGGACAACATCGTGTTTAGCGGCGATGAGGTGGATGCGACGGTTGATGGCGAATACACCATCGTGATTGAAAGCCATGATGCGAAGATCGAGTTCTCCGTAGGTCGGGCCGAATTCATCGAGCAGCAGGGCGTCAATGTCTGTTCAACCCAATTGCCGAAGCAGCTGGTTTACATCCAGCGCCGCCGTCAGTTCCGTGTGACTACCCCTCACTGGCGCCAGTTTTTGTGCAGTGGTGAATACGCCGATGGCAGTGAATATCAGCTGAGGATCCACGATCTGTCCGCCGGTGGTGTAGGGCTGCGCGTTGACGGTCCGTTACCGCCAAACCTACAGCCCGGCTTCCAGTTCAAAAAAGCGTTGTTGGATCTTGGCAGCTACGGCAGTTTCAAGGTCAATATGGAGCTGGTGGTGATCAACGACGATCATGAGCTGGATGACGACGACAACATGGTGCATTTTTCACGCCTGTCGTGCCGCTTTATGAAACTGGGTTTGGCCATGGAAAGAAAAATTCAGAGTGCGGTGTTTGCGTTTGAATTGGACTTCAACAAAAAGAAAAAACGCTAACCAAGACGCGAGGGGCAGCTGGCTGCCCCGTCACTCCCGGCCTATTTCAAAGCGCGCAGACTGCCAATTTCCTCCAGGCCGAAATGCTCCGCTTCCGCCAGAACATCACAAACTTCCCCCCCGGCGGTCACGATCGCCTCATCGAGACTTTTGCCATGCAGCAGATGGCTGACCAGCAACGCGGCAAACATATCCCCGGTGCCTTTGACCTTTGATTGAATTCTGGGGTGGGTATAGCTTTGCACTTCGTCGTGCTTGACCAGCAGTAACCCCAGTTGATCGTCGTTTTCCGCCACGCCCGGTGCGCTGGTCACCAACACCCACTCGGTGGTGTCATTGAGCAACGCCTGTGCAGCCTGCCGCGTCTGTTCCTGAGTGGTCAGAGGGTGACCGCAAAGCTGCTCCAGTTCGAAGCCGTTAGGGGTCAGGCCATTGGCCAATTGCAGGAAGGGGGAGCGGTAGCAATCGACAATGCGCTTATCGACATAAACACCTTCGCCGTAATCGCCCATCACCGGATCGATATAAATCTTTATCTGCGGATTGATCGCGCGCACGCGCTGTAACCAGGTATCCAGAATATGGCATTGGTCGACATTGCCCAGATAACCGACAATCACCGCCCGGGTGCGATTCATCACGCCGCGGGCCAGCAAATCCGCCAGAAAACCGCCGAACCACTCGGCGGAGATTACGCCGCCGCTGGGCGTACCGTAATAAGGGGGGCAACCGAACAGCACGCTGGGCACCTGCAGCACTTCCAGCCCCTTTTTCAACAGCGTGCGGTAGGCTATCCCGTTGCCGACGCTGCCATACACCACCTGAGATTGAATACTGATGACATCAATCTGCGGCGGCTGTAATTGAGAAATTTGTTGCATCTATCACTTCCTTGGTTCGATTTTATCCAACCAGCGCGTAAATACCTGGCGGGCGCGTTGCTCCAATTCTGTGCCGTAACGCGCAGCCTGTTGGCGCAAAAGCTGCGGCACGATGCCGGCCAGCTCAAGTTCACAGGCATGTCCCACCAGCCACCGTTCCAGATCGCGGTGATCGGCTTCCAGATGGAACTGTAGCCCAAGGGCGAAATCCTGATACTCAAATGCCTGATTAGGGCAGATTTCGGTACCCGCCAGGCGGGTCGTGCCTTCAGGGATCATAAACATATCACCGTGCCAGTGAAGCACCGGCGTGGACGCCAGTGGCGCCAGCACCGAGTCTTCATTATCCGTCAAGGTTAAGGGAGCGTAACCGATCTCTTTCACGCCAAGTGAAACGACCTCGGCGCCCAGCGCTTGGGCAATCACCTGCGCGCCGAGACAGACACCGATCGTAGGCCGTTTTTGCTGGAGACGCTGGGTAACCAGTGCTAACTCATCGTTGAGAAACGCATAGTGTTGCTGGCCGGCGAAGTGTTGAGCGGCGCTGATTGGCCCGCCCAGCACCACCAGCAGGTCGGTATCCTCGTTAACGATGGTGCGGATGTCGTCACGGCCCGCGTCGAAATAATCAATCTGATAGCCACGCAATGACAGCAGTGAGCCCAGAATGCCGAGGTTTTCAAAATTCACATGTCGGATCGCGACAACTTTTTTCATTGTTGTGGTACCTCTTGGCTATGAGGGTAAGGTTCCAGTTCCAGCGTATCGCCCAGGATGGTGATGCCGCCAATGCCGCTTTGATAAACTATCCGGCGCTCTTTGACCTGGCTGATACTCAACTGGTAGCCCTGATCGGCAGGGAACAGCGCCTGAGCCTGCTGAAGCTGATCGGCAGCCCAGGGCGTGAACATCTGCAAGCGACCGAAGGCTTTCCCGCCCTGTTTAATATCCAGTACGTAATGTTTTTCCATCTTTACCCCTTAACTTTTCCGTTCGAAACAGGTAATCTATTTTGAACTAATACAAAAAGGTTTTATGTATGAGCTCATTGTATGCAAAAGGCGGCAGCGCTGTCCAGATTGCTGAACAGATCAGCACGCAGATAAAGCAGGGTGATCTGCAGCCGGGTGACCTGCTGCCGCCGGTGCGTCAATTGGCCGGCGAGTTGGGGGTCAACCCCAATACCGTCGCCAGCGCCTATGCCAAGCTGCGTGATGCCGGTTTGGTGGCTACCCGCGGGCGTGCCGGTACTCAGGTACTTGAGCAACCTTTAATGACGGTGCGCAATGTTCGGCAAGTGCCTGAGGGGATGGGGGATTTGGCGAGTGGTAATCTGGATGCCGCGCTGCTGCCGGCCCTGTCGCTGGGCGCCGAAGACGTTTTCCCGCAGCAAACCGGATATGACGTCAGCGGGGATTTACCGGCGTTATGTCGGCTTGCCGGCGACTGGCTGGGCCAGCAGGGCGCAGAGTTGGGGGAACCGGCGGTGTTTTCCGGCGCGCTGGACGCTATCGAAAAGGCGTTGCGTATCCATGCGGCGCCGGGAGCCTCGGTGTGGGTGGAAGATCCCTGCTGGCCACCGCTACTGACGCTGTTGCGGCATCTGCGGCTGAAGCCTTTGCCGTTACCGGTTGATGAACAAGGGTGCCGCTTGCCGGAAAAAGAGGCCGCACCTCTGGGAGCCGCGGTGATCCTGACGCCTCGGGCACAGAACCCGACCGGCATGTCATTAAGCGCGGGCCGGGCCGCGAGTTGGCGGGAATTCCTGTCGCAAAACCCGGGCTGTCTGGCGATCGTCGATGACTTCTGGGGACCGCTGTCGCAGCGGCCGCTGCATTTGCCCTTTACCGCAGACAATGGCCTGTATGTGTTATCGCTGAGCAAGTTCCTCAGCCCGGATCTGCGTATTGCGCTGGCCTGCGGCAAGCCGCAGCTGCTGCAGACCATGCGGGCGGATCAATACATTCGCGAACGCTGGGTCAGCCATATCCTGCAGCAGATTGCCGTTAAATTGTGGACGCAGGCCCAGCAAGAGGGGCTGTTTGCACGGGCGCAGCAAACTTATCAGCAGCGGCGTGACGATTTGTCCGAGCGGCTGCGCGCATTGACCGGCGTGCCGGTATCGCCGGGAGAGGGAGTGCATATCTGGTTGCCGGTGCGTTCAGAAGCCGCCGCCAGCCAAATGATGGCGCAGCGTGGCTGGCTGGTGCAGAGCGGCGAGCCCTTCCGCCTGAAAAGCGGCCCGGCGATCCGCATCAGCCTGGCTAACCTTGAGCCGGCGCAGCTGGAAACGTTGGCTCAGGATCTGGCCGTCGCCATCGGCACCGGCACCGTGGTTAACTGAATCAAACAGCATCACCCGCTAGCGCCAGCAATTGCAGAGAGGCGAGGCGGGCGGCAGGCTGGCTGATGGGGGTATCAATCACAAACTCCTCTACTCCGTACTGTTGGTGTAACTGATCCAGCTGTTGACGCACCTGCCGGGCGGTCCCCAGCAGTATGTGGCTTTCGCGCGGTTCGATACGGTAATCGGTAGCGCCGGCCTGTTGTACAAAGCTTTCCGCCTGCTCCAGACTGCCGACGGTCACGCTTTGCCCACCGGTCACGTGGACACGATACTGCTGGATCCCGGCTACCAGATCCTTGGCCTGGCTTTCGCTGTCGGCGACGATCGCTGCCACCGCCAACAGGGCTTTTCGGCCACCGCTTTGCTCACTGTAATGAGCCAGCGCCCGCCGGATGTCCTCCGGGTTGCCATTGAGATGAGCGGCAAACACGAAGGCCCAGCCGTGTTCGGCGGCCAGTTGGGCGCTTTCATTGCTGGCGCCCAGCAGAAAGCGTTGCGCCGGCTGAACCGGCTGTGGCGTTGCGCTCAGGCCGGGCTGTGCATCATCGTTCAGATAGGCATTTAGCTGCGCGAGCTGTTTAGGGAAGTCAGGCTTATTCTGCTGATCGTGCGCGGCCTGCAGCGCCTGAGTCGAGAGCGGTAGCCCGCCAGGCGCTTTTCCCACGCCCAAATCAACCCGGCCCGGTGCCAGCGTGGCCAGCAGATTGAAGTTTTCCGCCACCTTATAAGCGCTGTAATGCTGCAGCATGACGCCGCCGGAGCCGATACGGATCCGTGAGGTTTGTCCGAGCAAGTAAGCAATCAGCACTTCAGGGGAAGGGCAAGCCAGCTGCGGGGTATTGTGATGCTCCGCCAGCCAAAAACGGCGGTACCCCCAAACTTCCGCCTGCTGTACCAGATGCAGCGTGCGTTTGAGCGCCTCGGCGGCGCTTTCTCCTTCGGCAATCGGACTTTTTTCCAACACGCTCAGGGCATAAGCCATTTTCCTGTTCCTTTATCATCGATGATTGATGACAAATACCATGCAGAACACCACCGGCGTAATATTGATTGGAGATAGGATATTCCATTGATAAAAAACGGATTTAGATATGCACGAGGTGGTATAGGGGCGCGTGGTTGACGCGCCCGATTCACATCAGGACTCCAGCCAGGCCTTCAGGCGAATAGCGTCGCTGTAGTGGCCGTAGCGCTGCTTTGAGCCGAGGAGGATGATCACCACCGGCTGCCCCTTGATCAGGGTTCGCATCACCAGACAGTGGCCGGCTTCGTTGGTGAAACCGGTCTTTTGCAGCTGAATTTTCCAGGCCCGATTGTTGATCAGCCCATTGGAACTGCGATAAATCAGCTGGCCCCGACCAGGACGGACGATTTGCTGCTTGTCGGTGCTGAAACGGCGAATGGTCTGATAACGGTAGGCATGATTCACCATTTTCAGCAGATCCCTGGCGCTGGCAACGTTGCGCGGCGTCAGGCCGGTCGGATCGTAAAAACGGGCGTGTTTCATGCCGAGGCTGCGTGCTTTCTGATTCATTTTCGCCACAAAGGCTTTTCGTCCCCCGGGATAGCCGCGGCTCAACGCGGCCGCCGCACGATTTTCCGATGACATCAGGGCGATATGCAGCATATCGCGCCGGCTGAGAATGGAGCCCAGGGTCAGGCGCGAATGGGTCTTCTTGAGCAGATCGCGGTCGGCAGGAGTGACTTTTATCGGGTTGCCCAGCGGGCGTTTGCTGTCCAATACCACCATGGCGGTCATCAATTTGCTCAGCGAGGCTATCGGCAACACGCGGTTGGCTTGTTTCTGATACAGCGTTTTACCGGTACGCTGATTGACCACCAATACCGAAGCAGAGTGAAGCGCCAGCGGTGCAGCAGCCTGCGCAGAGGGCTGAAACAACAGCAGCGTGAGAATCAAAATGACGCCGAAGCCTGAGGTGGAAAAGCGAAAAAGGGAATTCAATAAATGCATGGCAACCGTGACTACGTTCCTGACTGATGAAAAAATATCAGCAAGAGTCTGCACAGCAAATGTGGAGAAAATAAGGTGACCCTTCCGGATCTGAAAACCCGGCGGTAACGTTCTGGCGTGAGGGGAAGGCAGGGAGGCGGCCATGCGCCTCCCTGGCAGGGCATCAATACACTTCTGGCACGACCATATTATCCGGCACCGGGCTGCGACTGTAGTCCGGGCTGCGTTTGCGTGGTGGCAAGGTGATCACGTTGCCTTCGGCTTCTTCGTAGGGCACTTGCTTAAGCAGATGGCTGATACAGTTCAGCCGGGCCTTTTTCTTGTCGACACCCTGAACCACCCACCATGGCGCCTCAGGAATGTTAGTGCGTGCTAACATGACTTCTTTGGCCTCGGTGTAGTCCTCCCAGCGGCGGCGGCTCTCCAAATCCATTGGGCTGAGCTTCCACTGCTTGAGCGGATCGTGGATGCGACTGAGGAAACGCAGTTCCTGCTCATCGTCGGTGATCGAGAACCAATACTTGACGATTTGAATGCCGCTGCGCGTCAGCATCTTTTCGAACTCCGGCACGCTGCGGAAAAACTCTTCGTATTCTTCGTCGTTGCAAAAGCCCATCACTTTTTCCACTCCGGCACGGTTGTACCAGCTGCGATCGAACAACACCATTTCGCCGGCAGCCGGCAGGTGGGCGATATAGCGCTGGAAGTACCACTGGGTACGTTCGCGATCGTTGGGGGCGGGCAGCGCGGCCACACGGCAGGTACGCGGGTTCAAACGTTGGGTGATGCGTTTGATCACACCGCCCTTGCCGGCGGCATCGCGGCCTTCAAAGATGATCACCAGACGGTGACCGGTACGCATCACCCAGTCCTGCAGTTTGACCAATTCACCCTGCAGTCGCAGCAATTCGCGAAAATACTGTTTGCGCCAGGCTTTTTTCTGGTCGCTGTCCACCTCGGTGTCGTCAAAGCGCAGGTCGTCCAGTTCCATTTCCAGCTCTTCGTCATAGCTGTCGTAGAATTCCTGCAGCAGGCGCTGGTTGAAGGTGTCGTCGTGATTAAATTCATGCATAGCCATAGTTGATTCTCCGTGTTAGCCCGGTTTTAAAAATGGGTGAAGATCCAGTAGAGCCCGGCGGAAAGCAGCACCGAGGCTGGCAGCGTCAACACCCAGGCCATCAGCAGATTGCGTAGGGTGGACATTTGCAGGCCGGAGCGGTTGGCCGCCATGGTCCCGGCAATGCCGGATGAAAGAACGTGGGTGGTGGAAACCGGCAGGCCGAAGGCGTCCGCCGCCCCGATAGTGGTCATCGCCACCAGCTCGGCACTGGCGCCCTGCGCATAGGTAAGGTGGCTTTTCCCAATTTTCTCGCCCACGGTGACCACGATGCGCCGCCAGCCGACCATGGTGCCCAGCCCAAGCGCTATCGCTACCACCACCTTGACCCAGAACGGAATAAAGCGGGTGGCGCTGTCCAATTCGCCTTTCAGCGCGTCCAGATTGCGTTGCGAGTCAGCGGGGATCTGAAGTTGTTTTTCCGTCTTCAGGTGCTTAATGACCTCCGACGTCAGGTACATATCATTTCGGGTGTTGGATACCGCCTGCGCAGGGATTTTGTCGACCGACCCGTACTGGCGAATTTGATCGCCGATGGCGCCGGTCAGTTGGGCCAGGGCAGGTACCACCTCCGGCGTCAACTCGCTGGTGCGAACATAGCCGGTGAGGACTTCACGTGCAGGAACCTGACTGACCGCTGGGAACTGTTGCAGCAGTTGGTTTTTTGTCACTTCCGCCAATGCCGCTACGCGGGGGATTTGCTCCGGCGGCATCGAACGGTTCAGCGCATAGGCAATCGGCATGGTACCGACCAGGATCAGCATGATAAGGCCCATGCCTTTTTGCCCGTCATTGGAGCCGTGAGCAAAGGAAACGCCGGTACAGGTGAGGATCAGCAGGCTGCGGATCCACAACGGCGGCGGCGAGTCATTTTTGGGGGCGGTATACAACTGACGGTTTTTAACAAAGACCTTCAGCGCCAGCAGCAGCAAGGCGGCAAATACGAAGCCGATCACCGGTGAAAGCAGCAGGGCATACCCCACTTTAATGGCTTGCCCCCAGTCGACGCCGCTGGTGCCAGTGCGGCCGTGGATCAGGGCGTTAGCCACCCCTACGCCGATGATCGAGCCTATCAAGGTATGCGATGATGACGCAGGCAGCCCCAGCCACCAGGTGCCGAGGTTCCAGATAATCGCCGAGAACAGCAGGGCGTAGACCATGGCGAACCCGTTGCCGGTACCGGCCTGCAAGATCAGTTCAACCGGCAGCAGCGAAATGATGCCGAAGGCCACCACGCCGCTGGAGAGCAAAACGCCGAGAAAATTAAAGAACCCCGACCAAACCACGGCCACCATCGGCGACAAGGAATGGGTATAAATCACGGTGGCTACCGCATTGGCGGTATCGTGGAAACCATTAACGAATTCAAAGCCGAGCGCGATCAATAACGCCATTCCCAATAAAAGAAACGGAACGTAACTGGTATAAACCGCGCCGGCATCGCTGACGTCGTTAAATAGATTTACGCCAGCAAAAGCTATCCCCAGCACTAATAATAAAATAAAAAAAAGAACAGTGAGTCGACTGTTCTTTTGGTAGATTTTTGGCAGGCTTGACGCAGATGGCGCACCCGCTTGAACGGCGCTGTTATCGCTCATAAAGGACCTTCCCGATAGGCTTCATTAGATTACTGACGGTGCTGTACGGTGTTGCCATCAAAGTATTGGGAAATAATGTGACTTTTTTATGACGCTAATATTAATCATCGGGAACAGTGAAAATAATTAACGTTGGCATTTAAAGGTTGATATAAAGACTGAGATTGATTAATTCATGCGTGCGGTTATTCGGGACAAAGGTTTATGGCTCAGACGGTTGCGGAAAAATTACACAAACTTGATTTTGACGATGAGGTCACCGGGCTGATTTACGGCCACGTTTTTCGTACGTCAGAGCCACCGCAGCGGGTCTCTTCGCAGCAGGCCTGCCAGGCCTATCAGACGCTGTCGCCGGGGGAGGGATTTATCTGGCTGCATCTCAACCTAAATCATGCCGCGGCGGAAAAATGGCTAAAAAACCACTTCGAGATTTCTGAGTTTTTCTTTGACGAGATCCGCCACGGTTCTCATACCACGCGCATAGAGCGTCAGGGAGAAGATCTGTTCGCGGTGCTCAACGACGTAATCTTCCACCCGAAAGAGAACAACCCGGAGATTGCGACGCTATGGCTGTATTGCCGTAGCGGCCTGGTGGTCACGGTGCGGCACAAACCGCTGCGTTTGATTGAGCGGCTGCTGGGGCGACTGGGGCCGCTGCAGTTGGCGTCTTCTACCGAATTGCTGGCGCATTTGCTGGAAGAGCAGGAAGAGGTGCTGGAGCAGGTGGTGCGGCAGGCCAACCAGTACGTCGATACCATTGAAGATCGCCTGCTGAGCAACCATGTGAAACGCAACCGTACCGAACTGGGCAGAATGCGCCGTATGCTGCTGCGTTTTCAGCGTCTGCTGGCGCCGGAGCCCGCGGCGCTGTTTCGTTTGCTGAACCGGCCACCGACCTGGCTGAGCCGGGACGTGGTACAGGATCTGCGGCAATTTACCGAAGAGTTCACGGTGGTGCTAAACGATCTCGCCAGCTTGACCGAACGCATTCGCTTGTTACAGGAAGAGATAGGCGCCAAGCAGATGGAACAGAACAACCGCACGCTCTACACCCTGACGGTGATCACCGTGTTGGCACTGCCAATCAATATCGTCGCCGGATTCTTTGGCATGAACGTGGGGGGGATCCCGCTGGCCAGCAACCACCACGGCTTTGTTTTGCTGGTGTTGCTGGTCGGCGGCTTTACGCTGGTTACCGGCTATCTGGCTTTCAGACGCCGGGATGAAGGCTGATCACAGTCTGGCCCGGTACTCTTCTTCCAGGCGAGTGTGAGTGCTCCAGAACGGCTGCGGCTGACGATTGTGCAGACGATCGACCAGGATATCCAGGTGGGTATGCCAGCCCCCGGCCACGCTGAGCATTTCATCACGGTTGGCCAGGCGACGGTGGGTGACCGTCAGCAGCACGGCTTTGCCCTGTTCGGTCAGTTCGAAGGTCACCTCGGAAGGGCGGCTTTGCCCCTGTTCAGCCCAGGTAAAACTCAGCAGCCGCGGTGGGAAAAGGCAGGTGATATGGCCGACGTTACTGACGCTGCAGCTTAGGTGCTTATATTTGGCCGGCGTTTGCTCGTGTTCGCCGGTCAGCTCGGAATTGCGAAACACCAGCTCTACCTGGGCGCCGTTTTCCAGCTTCATTTCGCCGGCGGCCAGCCAGGTGGCGCGTTTGTCGGATTCCGTCAGATAGGCCCAGACCCGTTCGATAGGGCCGGGCAGCAGCCGCTGAATACGCAGCGTGCCGGTTTCAATAATCATGCCGTAGTCGTTCATGGTTCACTCCTTGGGAGGATTCGGTTCCGGTTGCAGCAGCGCTATTTCCAGCGCGTCCAGCCGCTCAGTCCAGAAATGCTCGTAGGTTTGCAGCCATTGCATGGCCTGCGCCATAGGCTCGGGTTCAAGCCGGCAGATATGGTTTCTTCCCTGCACGGTACGCTGCACCAGCCCAGCAAGCTCCAGTGCTTTGATATGCTTGGAAGCGCCGGCAAACGACATCTGCAACGGCGCGGCCAGTTCGCCAATGCTGTGCTCGCCACCGGCCAACGACCGCAATATTGCGCGGCGTGTCGGATCGGAGAGCGCATGGAAAATGGCGTCCAGCTGTGAGGAAGATAATTTAACCATATGGTTGAATATAGAACAGGCAGGCTAATATTCAACCAGTTTGTTGAATATTTTTTCTGGCTCCGACAAACAGGCCGGAGCCAGGGGATCAGGCGTGAGTTTGCGCCAATATGGCATTGAGCAACACGTTGGCACCGGCGGTCGACCACGCCGGGGAGATGTTTTCCAGTTCGTTGTGGCTGATGCCGTCCACGCAGGGGATAAATATCATCGCCGTAGGGGCTACCCGGTTCAGGTAACAGGCGTCATGACCGGCACCGGAAACCATATCCCGGTGCGAATAGCCCAGGGTCTTGGCGGCCTGCCGCACGCTGTCGATACAAGCTGGATCAAAACGTATCGGCTGATATTGGAATATACGCTCGGCATGGGCATTTAGCCCATCGACGCCCACTTCGGCCACCGCAGCCAGCAAACGTTGCTCCATCTGCGCCAATACGGCCTCTTGCGGGTGGCGGAACTCGACGCTGAAAAACACCTTGCCCGGCACCACGTTGCGGGAGTTGGGTGTGATTTGCGCCATACCTACCGTGGCACGGGCATCCGGCATAAAGTCGTTACCGATATCATTGACCGCCTTGACCATGGCGGCGAAGCCGAGCAGGGCGTCGCGCCGTCTATCCATTGGCGTCGTACCCGCATGGGCGCTGAACCCCGTGATCTCCAGTTCATACCAGCGCTGCCCCTGTGCGGCGGTCACCACGCCAATCTCAATGTTTTCCGCTTCGAGGATCGGCCCTTGCTCAATGTGCAGCTCAAAGGCGGCATGAATCGGCGTGTTGCCCACCGGATGCTCGCCGGCGTAGCCGATTTGCTGCAAGGCTTCGCCGATGCTGGTGCCCTGTGCATCCTGGCGCGACAGGCCGTATTCCAGCTCGAACACGCCGGCAAATACCCCAGAAGAGATCATTGCCGGCGCAAAGCGTGCGCCTTCTTCATTCGTCCAGTTAATGACTTCCACCGCACGTTCGGTTGCGATTTGTCGATCGTTCAGGGTGCGGATCACCTCCAGCCCGGCCAGCACGCCGTAAATACCGTCGAAACGGCCGCCGTTGGGCTGGGAATCAACGTGGGAACCGGTGACCACCGGGGCCAGATCCGGGCGAGTGCCTTCACGGCGCAGGAACATATTGCCCATGCGGTCGATGCGTACGCTGCAGCCGGCCTCCAGGGCCCACTCGCGCAGCTGGTTGCGCGCCATGCGGTCTTCTTCGCTCAGGGCCAACCGGGTCACGCCATCTTTCGGGATAGCCCCGAACTGCGCCATGTCGAGCAGGCTTTGCCACAGGCGTTCTCCGTTTACTCGATGCGTCACTTTTTTTCTCCCTGCGCTTTGGCGGCATAGCGAAAATCGCAGCAGGGCGCGCCGGACATGATGGTCTGGGTGCGCTGCAGTTCGACCTCGGGCGCGTAGCCGACGATAAACTGGCTGTCGCGCGCGCAGGACAGCAGATGGCCGATCTCACCCAGCCCCATCTGATGGTACATCTCGGCATAGCGACAGCGGGTGACGTCATAGTCAAAATGCTGCTCGTCCTGGTAGATCACCTTCACCTGCAGCGCATCGTCTTTTTCCCACAGGTACTGCAAGGCGGCGAAACTTTGCAAATCCGCGCCATTCGGCTCCTGCGCGGCGAAGTTTTTGCCGGCTTCAATGGCGGCATTTTCAATTGCCTCGCCAATCACTGCCTGTGCGCGCTCTTTGCCGATTTCGCGCACCAGGATCTGGTAGATCGGTTTGATGATTTCCGCTTCTATGCGGCGCCGTGCCAGAATACCCAACTCGTTTTTTGCATCGCTCATCGCCTTGCTCCTCATTACTTGCGGATTTTTATTGTTTTTTTGCGCCGCCCAATACGGTCTGCGGCTGCCATTTGCCGTCAACCACCCGGTACAGGGTGAAGCTCGGCTGTTGCAGGTTGCCCTGCGAATCGAATGCGATGGTGCCGGTGACGCCTTGATAATGAATGGCTCGCAGCTTCGGCAGATAATCGGCCGGATCGGCGGATCCCGCCTGCTCGATGGCGGCAATCAGTACCCGGGTGGCGTCGTAGGCGAACGGCGCATGCAGTTCGATATGGGTTTTATAGCGGTCGCGATAGGCCTGCTCAAAGGCTTTGCCGCCGGGCATTTGCTCCAGCGGTAAGCCAGGCTCAAGGGCCACAACGCCTTCGCCTTCTTTCTGTGCCAGCGTCAGGAAGGTCTGGCTAACGAAGCCACCGGCCCCCATCAGCGGGGTGTTCATGCCCAACTGTTTGATACGGCGCGCCAGCGGCGCTGCCTGTGAGTCGACGCCGCCGAAGAAGATCAAATCGGCGTTCTTGCTGCGCACGGTGGTCAGCACCGCGCTGAAGTCGACGGTCTTGTCGTCGACATATTCACGCGCCACCGGCTGGATACCCTGAGCCGCCAACGACTTGATGAATTCATCCGCCAGTCCTTGCCCGAACGCGGTGCGGTCGTCAATCACCGCAATGCGCTTGGCTTTTAGCTGTGTGACGGCATAGATCCCGGCGTAATTACCGCCATCGTCGTCATGGCCCATGACGCGGAAGCTGGTATCAAACCCTTGTTGAGTATAGCCATGGCCGGTGGCGACCGGCGCAACCTGGGCAATACCGGCGTCGTGGTAAATACGCGCCGCAGGAATGCTGGTGCCGGTGTTCCAATGGCCGACCACTCCGACCACGCCTTCGTCGACCAGACGTTGTGCCACGGCGACGGCGGTGCGCGGATCGGATTGATCGTCTTCGGACAACAATTTAAAGGTGACCGCTTTACCGTTCAGCGTGGGTTTCTGGGCGTTGGCATCGGCGATCGCCAACTGAGCGCCGTTCTCCAAATCTTTGCCGATACGGGCGGAAGGGCCGGTTAAAGGACCGGCCAGGCCGATCAGAATGGTTTCATCGGCCAGCGCCGACGAGGCGGCACCCAGGCTGACCAGAATTGCGGCGGCCAACGCCAACGGCTTGAAGCGAGTTATGTTGTGCATGTAAAACTCCCGGTGTGGTTAAAAGTAAAAACGTTTATTCGCCCAAATAGGCTTGTTTGATTTTTTCATCGTCCAGCAGGTCGGCAGAGCGGCCGCTATGGTTCAGATTGCCGCTGTCCAGCACATAAGCGCGATCGGTCGACGCCAGCGCCAGCCTGGCGTTTTGTTCAACCAACAGTAGCGTGACACCGTCACGCGACAGACGTTTGATAACCTCAAAAATGGCCTCAACCACGATAGGCGCCAAGCCCATAGAAGGCTCATCCAGTATGAGCAGGCGCGGGCGGCTCAGCAGCGCACGACCGATCGCCACCATCTGCTGCTCACCACCGGAAAGTAATCCGGCCTGTTGACGCAGCCGTTCACGCAAGCGAGGGAAAAGCGCGCAAACCTGCTCCAAATCCTGTCGAACCGCCGGTTTGTCAGAGCGTGAATAAGCGCCAAGCTGCAGATTCTCCAATACCGTCATGCGGGCGAAAATCCCGCGGCCTTCCGGCACCATCACCAGCCCCTGCTGCAGCAAGCGATGCGGGGGTACGCCACGAATGGAAAGGCCGTCGAACAGGATTTCTCCTTCAAACGGCTGCAGGCCGGTCAGAGCGCGCAGGCTGGAGGTCTTGCCCGCGCCGTTGGCGCCGATTAACGTCACCTGTTCGCCGCTGTTCACCGTAAAATCGATGCCTTTCACCGCATGAATGCCGCCGTAAGACACTTTTAAATTTTTAACGCTGAGTAAGGGCTCAGACATGGGCAGCGCCTCCCAGATAAGCGCGGATCACCGCAGGCTCACGCCTTACCTGTGCCGGTTCGCCTTCGGCGATGACTTTGCCGTAGTCGAGCACCGTCATGCGGTCGCACAGTCCCATCACCAGCTTGACGTCATGCTCTATCAGCAACAGCGTTTTGCCACTGTCTCGAATGCGTAGCAGCAGATCGCGCAGTGCCACTTTTTCGGCCGCGTTCATCCCGGCGGCGGGTTCATCCAACGCCAACAATTTGGGCTCGGTCGCCAATGCCCGGGCGATTTCCAGCCGGCGCTGGTGGCCATAGGAAAGATCGCCGGCGCGATAATGCGCGAACTGACTGATGCCGACGTAGTCGAGCAGCGCGTGGGATTTTTCCCGCGTGGCCTGTTCTTCCTGTCGGGCGCGCCGATGGCGTGAAATCGCTGCCCACAGGCCGTTGCGGGTGCGCAAGTGGCAGCCGACCATCACGTTTTCCAGCACGCTCATCTCATTGAACAGGCGCAGGTTCTGGAAGGTGCGGGCGATACCGGCCTGTGCCACCTTATCGATAGCCTGCGGCTTGTAGCGTTGATCATGCAGGCGGAATTCGCCGCTGTCGGCGCGGTACAGACCGGTGATCAGGTTGAAGCAGGTGGTTTTGCCGGCACCGTTGGGGCCAATCAGGCCGTAAATCTCTCCCTGACGGATGCTGATACTGACATTGTCCACCGCGGTCAATCCGCCAAAGCGTTTACTGACGTGACTAAGCGTGAGAAGCGGCGTCATAAAGTGGCCCCCTGTGGATGACGTGCAGGCCACAGGCCTGCCGGGCGATACAGCATCACCAGAATCAACGCCAGCCCGTAGAACAGCTGACGGATGATCTCCGGATCGATCCACACCTGGCCGAACAGGGCCTGTTGCAGCGGCCCCATGGTGCTGCGCAGCAGTTCAGGCAAGGCGGCCAGCAACAAGGCGCCGAGGATCACTCCGGGGATATGGCCCATGCCGCCCAATACCACCATCGCCAGTACCGCGATGGACTCTTGCAGCGTAAAGGACTCCGGTGAGACAAATCCTTGAAATGCTGCGAATAAAGCGCCGGCGATGCCGCCAAAAGTGGCGCCGATGGCGAATGCCAACAGCTTGAAATTACGCGTATTGATGCCCATCGCCCGTGCCGCGTCTTCATCTTCGCGGATGGCGGTCCAGGCCCGACCCACCCGTGAGTGTTGCAGGCGAAGACAGATAAACAGGATCAGCAGCAGCAGGGCGGCGAACAGGTAGTAATAGAGGTACAGTGACGAAAAACGGAAACCGAACCACTGATGCATGCCCGAAAACTTCAGGCCAAACAGTGAAACCGGATCGATGCCGGAGATCCCTTTGGGGCCGTTGGTGATGTTCAGCGGCCGGTCCAGATTGCGCATCAAAATGCGGACGATCTCGCCGAAGCCCAAGGTGACGATCGCCAAATAGTCTCCACGCAGTCGCAGCGTCGGTGCGCCCAGCAGAATGCCGCACAACGCTGCCAATATTGCCGCCAGCGGGATCAGCAGCAGAATAGACAAATGCAGCCCATCGGGGAACCACTGCAACAGTATTGGAAACTGCTCGGTCAGGTGGGGTGACGACAGCAGAGCGGTCAGGTAGGCGCCTACCGCGTAAAAGGCGATAAACCCCATGTCCAGCAAACCGGTTAGGCCAACCACGATGTTCAACCCTAACGCCAGCATCAGGTAGAGCAAGGCAAAATCAATCACCCGCACCCAGTAGTTACCACCGGCGGCACCGGCCACCCAGGGGGCAAGCAGCAGGCCGAGCATAAACAGCGCCACGCCGAGTCTGGCGCGGCCAGGGGAATCGGTTTGCTGTAGGTGAGTCAAAATAGTCATCTTGTATCCTCAGGCGCGGGTGGCGACGCGTTCGCCCAGCAGGCCGGATGGGCGAAATACCAATACGGCGATCAATATCAGGAAGGCGAAAACGTCCTGATAATTACTGCCGAAGGTGCCCCCGGTCAGTTCGCCGAGATAACCGGTGCCCAGCGACTCGAACAACCCCAGCAACAGGCCGCCGAGCATGGCGCCGCGCAGGTTGCCGATACCGCCCAATACGGCGGCGGTGAAGGCTTTGATGCCCGGCAGGAACCCCATGGAGAAACCGGCATTGCCGTAGTTGCTGGCCATCATGATGCCCGCCACGGCCGCTAAAGCACCGCCGAGGGCGAACGTCAGAACGATGATGCGGTTGGGGTCTATGCCCATCAGGCCGGCAACCTGCGGGTTTTCCGCCGTGGCGCGCATGGCGCGGCCAAAGCGCGAGTGTTCGACCAATAGCAGCAGCCCGGCCATCACCAGCAGCGCGATAGCCAGCGTGGCAATACCGGTACCGGTGATCACTGCCGGCGCGTGGTTGGCGCTGCCAGACGTCAGGGCGATGGGCTCCATGGGCAACAGTTGCGGGAACATTAAGGGATTGCGTGACCAGATCAGCATCGCCAGCGTTTGCAGCAGCAGAGAAACGCCAATCCCGCTGATCAGCGGCGCCAGGCGCGGGGCATTGCGCAGACGGCGATAGGCCAGACGCTCAATACTCATCGATACCAGCGAGCAGACTGCCATGGCGATCAGCGCCGCCAGCAACAGCGTGACGTAAGGTGATAGCGTCGGGAAATGATGTTGTAACACACCGATGGCGGACAACGCGCTCAGCGCGCCGACCATCAGCACATCGCCGTGGGCAAAATTGATGATGCGCAGAATGCCGTACACCATGGTGTAACCCAGGGCAATCAATGCATAAATGCTGCCAAGCATCAGTCCGTTGACGGTCTGCTGTACCAGCGTATCCATAGGAAGGAGTCCCGAAAAATAATGATTCAGGAAGCTCACAGTAGAGAATTAAAAAAAATTGTAAAATACGGAAAAATAATTTCTTATACAGAAAATGTGTGTTTTTAATTGTTTGATTTATTTGTATATTAATTTTTAATCATCGGCGATTTTTCAGCAAAATAGTCAACATATGAAAAAAACAGAACAATACAATGCGTCGTTACCCAATGATCCACCGCTGCGCGCCGTGCGGGCATTTGAGGCTATCGCGCGTTTGGGGAGCATCAGCGCCGCGGCGCTTGAACTGGAAATATCGCCTTCGGCGGTGAGCCATCAGCTCAAAACGCTGGAGGCCTTTCTGCAAATGCCGCTGACCGAACGCCAGGGACGCCGGTTAATATTGCGCAGCGAAGGACGGGACTATTACCGTTCTATCCGCTCGGCATTTAACGTATTGCGTCAGGCAACCGAGCAGGTGCGCGAGCAGTCGGCTTCCCGGCAGGTCACCATCAGCCTGATCCCGTTGTTCGGCATGGGCTGGTTCATTCCGCGACTGCGCGGCTTTCTGCGCGAAAATCCCGAGATAGATATCAACGTGGTGTATGCCAATCATCGCAATTACCTCAGCGATGCCGCAGATATCTCGATCCGCTTTGGTGCGGGGCAATGGAGCGGCTATCGCAGTGAAAAACTGATGTCCGGCAAAATGGTGCCGGTATGCAGCCGCAGCTTTATCAAGCTGCACGGGCTGTTGGACACGCCGGAGCAACTTGTACCTTTGCCGTTGCTGCACGACGAAGAGCGCGCTACCTGGATGCAGTGGTTTCAGTCAGCCGGTGTCAAACGACCGCTGCGCAGTACCGGCCCGATGTTTGAAGACGGTCTGCTAACGTTGGCGGCGGTGCAGGCGGGCCTGGGCTGCGCGCTGATGCGTGAACCCCTGATCGAACCCTATCTCAACAGCGGCGAGCTGGTTAAGTTGTTTGAGCTGGCGATTGACGATGGGCGCGATTACTACCTGTGCGTGCGGCAAGACAATGAACTGTCACCAGAAGGGTTGAACTTGCAGCGCTGGCTGCTGAAAGAGGCGGGGAACTGAAGGTTCTCACCCAATATCGGCACGCGCTAACCGCCTGAATTGACTATCCTGAATAAATCGTAATGGCTTATTCAGGAAACTTCGATGAGCACAGGGAATGAACAGGAACAGACGCCGAAAATAAGCATGCCGCTGTTGGCCGGCGGCGCACTGGGGGTGGTGTTTGGTGATATCGGCACCAGCCCGTTATACACCCTGAAAACCGTGCTCTATCTCTCGGGGGATGCGCCGTCGGCGCCGGTGATCCTGGGCCTGCTGTCGCTGATTTTCTGGACGCTGGTGATCGTCACCTCGCTGAAATACGCCATGTTTGCCATGCGCATCGATAACCGCGGTGAAGGCGGCATTATGGCGTTGATGTCGTTACTGGTCAGCAAGAAAAAGGCCCGGCCGATGGTGCTGTTTGCCGGCCTGTTCGGTGCGGCGCTGATCTACGGCGACGGGGCCATTACCCCGGCGATTTCGGTGCTGTCGGCGTTGGAAGGGCTGAACATCGTACTGCCCGAGTCGAAACCCTATATTTTGCCTGCGGCGGTGCTGATCCTGGTGAGCTTGTTTGCCATTCAGCCCTTAGGGACCGCGCGTATCGGTAAAGTCTTTGGGCCTATCATGGCGCTGTGGTTTTTCTCTATCGCGGTGCTGGGTATTTGGGGCATCGTTCAGCATCCGGCGGTGCTGATGGCATTGAATCCGCTGTACGGCATCCACTTTCTGTTTTCCAACGGGCTGACCAGCTTTTTAGTGTTGGGTGGGGTGTTTCTCTGCGTCACCGGCGCAGAGGCGCTGTATGCCGACATGGGGCACTTTGGCAAAAAGCCGATTTGGCTGGCCTGGTTTGGTATCGTCTTCCCCAGCCTGCTGCTGAACTACGCCGGCCAGGCCGCGTTGATCCTCTCCGGCGCCGATGTCACCCAAAACATCTTTTTCCGCCTGTGCCCGCCGATGCTGCAGATCCCTCTGGTGATCCTGGCGACCTTGGCCACCATTATCGCCAGTCAGGCGATCATCAGCGGCGCCTTTTCCATGACCCGTCAGGCAATCCAACTGGGTTGGTTGCCGCGTTTGCGGGTGAAACAGACCACTGAGGAGAGCTACGGGCAAATCTATATCGGTGCCATCAACTGGTTGCTGATGGCGGTGACGGTTTTTCTGACGGTATTTTTCAAGTCTTCCGACAATCTGGCCGCGGCTTACGGCATTGCGGTTTCTCTCACCATGATCATGACCACCGGGCTTTTGTTTGTGGCCATGCGCGAAGTATGGCGTTGGGGAACGCTCGCCAGCCTGTTGGTTGCCGGCGGCTTTTTTATCGTCGATCTCAGCTTCCTGTTGGCTAACCTCAGCAAAGTCATGCAGGGCGGTTATGTCCCATTGCTGATGGCCACGCTGGTCTATGGCGTGATGTTAATCTGGCACCGCGGGGTGCTGGCGGCCTCTCGCACGCTGGGGGAAAAGAACCTGCCGCTGGCGGATTTTCTGGCGCATCTTGAAGAACGTAACATCCCAAGGGTGCCAGGCACGGCCATTTTTCTGACCCGAACGTTAAATGGTACGCCGCCGGTGATGAGATGGCAGGTTAAACGCAACGGTTCGCTGCACGCCAATGTGCTGGCGCTGCACATCATGATTGTTAACGAACCGCGGGTGGCAAATGCCGAACGTTTGGTGATGCGGCAACAGTCGCCGGGTTTCTGGTGCGCGGTAGCCAGCTATGGCTTTATGGAACGGCCCAATATTCCGCGTTTATTACAGCATGCGGAGGCGCAGAAAACCGGGCTGAACTTTGACGATGCTACTTATTACCTGGGTCATGAAAGCGTGGTGCGCCGTGAAACCCGTGACCGATTACCGGCCTGGCAGCGCAATATTTTTGCGCTGATGGTGCGCAACGGCATGCACGTGACGGATTATTATTATTTGCCCAGCGATCAGGTGGTGGAGATCAGCCGTCGGGTGCCGGTTTGATCCGTCTGGCTATAGGTTAAAAGCAAAGGTTATTTAGCCGTCGAAGCGCGAGGGAGTAAATTGCCGTGGCAGCGAAGGGCGCTGCTTGCTGATGAAGGGCTTATGTCATTATTCGATCTTACCGCGCTGGCCGCCGATTTGCCGCAGGCATGGCGTTCCAGCGTACTTGGGAAGGTAGGCGCGGCCAATATCAAAGTGTTGCTGATGGATCAGCGTGAGATTGCCGAAGAGGTCCACGATTATCATGAAGGATTGCTGGTGATCGCCGGGCAACTGCGGCTTGAAGTGCAGGGTGAGGAAATCACGGTTAACGCCGGGCAACTGTATCAGGCCGCCGCTGGCGTGCCGCATCGGGTGTTGGCGGGCAGCCAGGGCACCCTGGTGATTTTTGATTTGCCGGAGTGATCAATCCAACGTGGCGAGCGCAATTTTGACCGCCGCTTCCAATCTTGCCCGGCTGACGCCATCGCGCGCCTGAATCGACAACCCGTGCAGGAAGGCGGCAAAATAGTCGCCAAGAGCATCGGCATCGGTACCGGGCGGCAGTTCACCGCTGGCGACGGCGGCGTGCAGACGATCAATAATGCCTTGGGTGCGAAGCCGACGATGTTCCGCCAGCCAGGCTTTGATCCCGCTGTTTTCGTCGCTGACGCTGGCGGCAGAGGAAACCACCATACACCCTTGCGGCAGGTCTGCGCGGCTGTAGAGCGCCACTGCATCGTCCAGCATGCGTTTTATCGCCAGGCGCACGCTGCTTTCTTCACTGAATGCGCGATCGGCAAATCCGCCTTCATGACTTTCGTAACTTTCGATGGCTTCACGAAACAGCAACTCTTTCGAGCCGAACGCCTTGTAGATACGGGCGGAAGCGATGCCCAGTTCGGTCACCAAATCCGACATCGAGGTGCCCTCGTACCCCTGACGCCAAAATAAATCTCGTGCTTTCAGTAACGCCTGCTCACGGTCGAATTCGCGCGGTCTGCCTGCCATTAATCAATTCCTGGTTGCCTGTCCCTCAGCGAAACAGGATCGCTTAAATCTATTGTAATACCAACGAGTTTTTAAAATTCGCTTGCTGAGAGATTCATTTGAGCCTATTGTTTGTCAATCGACAAACAATAGGAGTTTACGATGAAAACCCTGAAAGGTCCAAGCCTGCATCTCGCCCAATTCAGTGACGACGCAGCCCCATTCAACAGCTTGCCGGCTATCGCTCAATGGGCGGCAGAAACCGGTTTTAAAGCCCTGCAGATCCCCGCCTGGGACAGCCGACTGTTTGATCTGGCCACCGCGGCGGAAAGCCAGACTTATTGCGACGAACTGATCGGCATGCTTGCGGAGCAGGGACTGGTAGTCAGCGAACTGACCACCCACATTTTCGGTCAGCTGATGGCGGTGCATCCGGCTTATGACGCATTGTGCGACAGCTTTGCGCCACCGGCATTGCATGGCAACCCGCAGGCGCGCAGCGAGTGGGCGCACCAGCAACTGCTGCTGGCGGCCAAAGCCTCAGCGCGACTGGGCCTGACCGAAATGGGCACCTTTTCCGGTTCGCTGGCCTGGCCTTATCTATTCCCGTTCCCGCAGCGCCCGGCGGGGCTTATTGAAACCGCGTTCGATGAGTTGGCCAAACGCTGGCTGCCGGTGCTCAACGCCTGCGATGAACAGGGGGTGAACCTGTGTTATGAAATCCACCCCAGTGAAGACCTGCACGACGGCGTGACCTTTGAAATGTTCCATCAGCGTGTTGGCGGACACCCGCGCTGCCAAATACTGTTCGATCCGAGCCACTTCGTGCTGCAACAGCTGAACTATCTGGATTACATCGATATTTATAAGGATTTCATTCGCATGTTCCACGTCAAGGATGCCGAATTCAATCCGACCGGGCGGCAGGGCATTTACGGCGGTTATCAGTCATGGACCGAGCGCGCCGGACGTTTCCGCTCATTGGGCGACGGTCAGGTGGATTTCAAGGGCATCTTCTCCCGGCTGACGCAGCATGGTTACGACGGTTGGGCCACGCTGGAGTGGGAATGCTGCCTGAAGCATCCACAGGATGGGGCTCGCGAAGGTGCCGCCTTTATTCGTGATCACATCATCAACGTGACCGACAAGGTGTTTGATGACTTCGCCGGTGCGCCGGTTGATCAACAGCAAATCAATACCTTGCTCGGCCTGCGCTGAGCCCGCAATTCCACGACGGAGAACATCAATGACACTGCAAAATAACGGGTCCATGACCAATGGACCTGAGCCGGAACACGTCTATACGCGGGTAAAGGGTAACCGCATCCACTGCGTCACGCTGGGCGAAGGGCAGCCGGTATTGCTTATCCCTGGCTGGCCGCAGACCTGGTTTACCTGGCGTCATGTCATGCAAGCGCTGGCGGCGGCCGGTTTTAAAGCGATAGCGGTAGACCCGCCGGGCATCGGCGATTCGGACAAGCCGATCGGGGGGTATGACACCGGCAGCGTTGCCGCGACGCTGCACCAGACCATGCTGCAACTGGGGCATGAACGTTACCAACTGATCGGCCATGACATCGGCATGTGGGTTGGCTATGCAATGGCGAGCGACTTTCCGCAGGCGGTGACGGGGCTGGTGCTGACGGAAGCGGTTATTCCCGGCCTGGCACCGGCACCACCGATTTTTGTCCCGGCAGATCAAAATATTTTCCTGTGGCACTTCATGTTCAACCAACTGGCGGATCTGCCGGAGACGTTGACGCTGGGCCGTGAGAGGGAGTATCTCAGCTATATCTTTAACCGCTGGTCCTATCGTCGGGATCGGGTGGCGGCAGAAACCTATATTGCCGCCTATTCAGCACCGGGAAGCCTGCGCGCCGGTTTTGACTACTACCGCGCCATTCCGGAAACCATCCGCCAAAACCAGCGGCGGGCAGAAACTCGGCTAACCATGCCGGTGATGACCATTGGTGCAGAACATGCTACTGGCGAGGCGCCATTCGTCACGCTGCGTGACAACGCGGTGGATCTGCGAGGAGAAACCGTGGCCGGCTGTGGCCATTTCATCACCGAAGAGTGTCACGAGGAATTTATCGCGTTGGTGATCCCCTTCCTGTCAGGGAGCCAGAACCATGCCGCTTGATCCTCAGATCGCTCGTTTTCTGTCGGAGGCTGCGCAGGCACCAGCGCCTGCATCGCTCAGTGAGATGCGGGAGGTCGCCCAGGCCGGCTTGTTGGCGCTGCAGGGTGAAGCTGAAGCCAGTGGTGGCGTCCGTGATGGTTGGGTGACAGCTGACGACGGGCAGGCTATCGCCATTCGTGCCTATACGCCGGGAGGAGCGACGCCGGGTGAACCTTTGCCTGCGATGCTGTATGCCCACGGTGGCGGCTGGTGTCTGGGATCGCTGGCGCTGTATGACCGGCCTTGTCAGGCACTGGCCAATGCCACCGGGCGAGTGATCCTGTCGGTTGATTACCGGTTGGCGCCTGAGTATCCCTATCCACGGCCGCTTGAGGACGTGTATCAGGCCCTGTGCGGCATGGTGGAAAGGGCCGATGAGTGGGGCGTTGACGTTGCCCGCATGGCGGTAGGCGGCGACAGCGCAGGCGGCAACCTGGCCGCGGCGGTGGCGTTATTGGCCCGAGACCGCAAGGGGCCGCAGATTGAGCATCAGCTGTTGCTGTATCCGGCATTGAGTCGTGCTATGGATACCGCAAGCTATGAGGAGTACGCGCAAGGGTATTATTTGACGCGGGAAGTGATGGCGTTTTGTTGGAACACCTATCTGGGCGAAGCGGACAAGCCGCAGGATCCTTACGCAGAGCCACTGCATGCCCCAAGGTTACAGCGGTTACCCCCGGCGACCATTCTCAGCTGCGAATACGATCCGTTGCGTGATGAAGCCGAGCTTTATGCCAAGCGGTTACAGGAGGCGGGCGTAGCGGTGCGTTGCGAGCGGCTGCCGGGCATGGTGCATGCCTGCATTCACATGCTGGGCTTGACCCCGGCGGCGCGGGTGTTGTTCGACAAGGTTGGCTGATAAAAAATGCCCCGTATGAATGATACGGGGCATATGTACCGGCCTGAATGGCTTAACGGCCGGCGACGGTGACGAAGCGGGTTTCCAGATAGGATTCGATCGCTTCGCTGCCGCCTTCGGTACCGTGGCCGGAGTCTTTCACCCCACCAAACGGCGTTTCCGGCAGGCCAAAACCGATATGGTTGATGCTGAGCATGCCGCTTTCCACATCGCGTCCCAGCGCCGTCACCGTGGCGATGCTGCGGCTGTAGGCGTAAGCCGCCAGACCGTATGGCAGGCGGTTAGCCTCGGCAATGGCTTCCTCATAAGTGGTGAACGGACGCAGCAGGGCTACCGGACCAAAAGGTTCTTCAGACATCGCGCGCGCGCACTCAACGGCACGTCACGTAATACCGTCGGTTCAAAGAAATTGCCGACGCCCGCCACCCGGTGACCGCCGGTCGTGGCTTTAGCACCCTGGGCAATCGCATCCTTCACAAAGGCATCAATGGCTTCTACGCTGCGTTGCAGAACCATCGGGCCCATGGTGACGCCTTCCTCCAGACCATTGCCCAGCTTGATATCACGCACCGCAGCGGTGAATTTCTCAACGAAGGCTTCATAAACGCCTTGCTGGATCAGGAAACGGGTCGGGGCGATGCAGACCTGGCCGGCGTTGCGGAATTTGGCCAACGCCAGCTCTTTGGCGGCAGCGTCCAGATCGGCATCGTCAAAAATCAACACCGGCGCGTGGCCACCCAGCTCCATGGTGGCTTTTTTCATGTGCTGGCCGGCCAGTGCCGCCAAATGTTTACCCACGCGGGTGGAGCCGGTGAACGAGATTTTGCGAATGGTCGGATGCGGGATCAGGTACTCGGAGATCTCCGCCGGAGTCCCGTATACCAGCGCGATAACGCCAGCCGGCACGCCTGCGTCGGCAAAGGCTCTGATCAGCTCCGCCGGTGAGGCCGGAGTTTCTTCTGGGCCTTTGACGATGATCGAACAGCCTGCTGCCAGCGCGGCGGACAGTTTGCGTACGATCTGATTAATCGGGAAGTTCCACGGGGTGAAGGCGGCAACCGGCCCAACCGGCAGCTTGAGGGTTTGCTGCTGCACATCGCGACTGCGGGACGGGATAATCTGGCCGTAGGTGCGGCTGGCTTCGCCGGCAAACCAGTCGATCACATCCGCCGAATTAAGAATTTCAACCTTGGCCTGCGCCACTGGTTTGCCTTGTTCCTGACTCATGATGGCGGCGATCTTCTCGGCGCGCTCACGCAACAATGCTGCGGCCTTGCGCATCAGGTTTGCACGCTGATAGGCGGAGGTGTCGCGCCAGACTTTAAAACCGCGTTCGGTTGCGTCCAGTGCCAGATCAAGATCGGCTGCGGCGGCATGCGCCACGCTGCCAATCACCTCATCGGTCGCGGGGTTGGTGACCGGCGTGGTTTTGCCGGCGACTGCGTTACGCCATTGTCCGTCGATATAGAGTTGAGTATCTGGATACATTGTTGCCTCTTACTTTCAAGGGGTTAAAAACGGGTTTCCCGTTCTGCGGCGGGATAATCAAGACGCCGGTGCCGGCTTGCTGACGCCGGGCGCTGAGTAAAATACCCTACGCTGAATGAGTACCAGCGTCCAGAGAACCGCGTTACGCACTACTCAAAACCTGCCGCGTTGACTATCATATCGGCACCAGCGAAATAGAAGCAGGGTGGCAAGGTGCAGGGTGTTCCACAACAGTTTCCCTTTGAAAAAGACAGCGCGCAGTTTCGGCATTTGCCGCAGGTGTCGGGCGTTGAGCTTTATCACGCCCATATAGAGCGCTATGTTTTTGAGCCGCACACGCACAATGCATTCGCCATTGGCACCGTCGATTTTGGCGCTGAACGTTTCCGCTACCGTGGCGCGCAACATTTGGCGGCGCCGGGTTCGTTGGTATTGATGAACCCGGACGAGTTGCACACCGGCGAGGCGGAAACCGCCGGCGGCTGGAATTACCGGATGCTGTATCTGGAGCCGGACACGCTGGAATTGCTGTCGGGTGAGCAGGGGTTCTGGTTTACCGAAGCGGTACGCGAGGATCCATTGGCGGCGCAGCGATTGTCCGCCACCCTGGCCGCGCTGTGGCAAGCCAAAGATCCCTTGACCATCGACGACTTGCTGATGCAGGTCATTGCCATTTTCCGCCCACACATTCAGGCGGCACGTCCGTTGAAGGCAGAGGCGGCGCACCGTTTTGATATCGTCAAAAGCTACCTGCACGATAACTTTGCCTCTGTCATTACGCTGGAGCAGTTAGCGGCGCTGGTTTCGCTCAGCCCATATCATTTCCTGCGTAAATTCAAAGCCCAATATCACGTATCCCCCCAACAGATGCTGATGGCGATCCGTCTGTCACAGGCCAAACTGATGCTGGGGCGCGGTATGCCCGCGGCCCAGGTGGCGGCAGCGGCGGGGTTGACCGATCAGGCGCATTTGACGCGCGCCTTTGCCAATCGTTACGGTGTCACGCCAGTGCGCTACCAGAAACAGGTCACCAACCGCTAAAACAGCAACCTGCTACAATATTTTCCCGCCCGAGCTCGTTAGGCTGACTCTAAGTATTTAATCACGGGTTCGCATTGCTGTACCCGGTTGTTGATGGAGTCATTATGTTTGTCGGCGTGTTATTTGCCTTGTCTGCCGGGCTGATGTGGGGGCTGATTTTTGTCGGCCCGGTGTTAATCCCTGAATACCCGGCGGCGTTGCAGTCGACCGGGCGTTATCTGGCCTTTGGGCTGATTGCCTTGCCGTTGGCGTGGTTTGATCGTCATCGTTTGAAAAAGTTACATCGTCACGATTGGCTGGAGGCGTTAAAGCTAACGGCGATTGGCAACCTGCTGTATTACCTGTGCCTGGCGAGTGCCATTCAACGTACTGGCGCGCCGGTTTCTACCATGATTATCGGTACGCTGCCGGTGGTCATTTCGGTGACCGCCAACCTGTTTTACAGCCAGCACGATGGCCGACTTTCCTGGCGTAAACTGACACCGGCGCTGGTGCTGATTGCCTGCGGTCTGGCATTGGTCAACGTTGCCGAACTGCAGGGCAATACGGCCCCGGTTGACGTCTGGCGTTATACCAGCGGCTTGGGTCTGGCGGTGTTGGCGGTGGCGTGCTGGACCTGGTTCCCATTGCGTAATGCCCGCTGGCTGCGGGAGAACCCGGGGCAAAGGTCCGCGACCTGGGCAACGGCTCAGGGGCTGGTGACGCTGCCGCTGGCACTGATCGGTTACGTGGTGGTTTGCGGTCAATTGGCTTTTACCCAGCCGGAGTTTGCATTGCCTTTCGGACCCAGGCCTGAAGTATTTGTCCCGTTGATGATTGCCATTGGCATGTTGTGTTCGTGGATTGGCGCATTGTGCTGGAATGAGGCGAGTCAGCGCCTGCCGACGGTGTTGGTCGGGCCGCTGATCGTCTTCGAAATTCTGGCGGGGTTGGCTTACACCTTTATGCTGCGCCAGGCCTGGCCACCGCTGCTGACGTTGGGCGGTATTGCCTGCCTGATCGTGGGAGTGGTGTCTGCGATGCGGATTAAGCCACAGCCGGTGGTGGTCAGTATTGGGGCCAAGGAGTAATGCCTGCCGCAGAGCGCGGCAGGCGGTAAGTTTACTTTTTGCTGTGGTGAATGATCTCTTCGGCCACATTGCGCGGGGCTTCGGCGTAGTGGCTGAACTCCATGGTGTAGGTGGCGCGCCCCTGCGACATCGAGCGCAAGGTGGTGGAATAGCCAAACATCTCCGACAGCGGCACCTTGGCATGAATCTCCTTGCCGCCGCCGCCCGGAATATCTTCCATCCCTTGCACCAGTCCGCGCCGTGACGACAGATCGCCCATCACGCTGCCGGCGTAATCTTCGGGCGTTTCTACCTCTACCGACATAATGGGTTCGAGGATCACCGGATCCGCCTGACGGCAGGCCTCTTTAAAACCGAAGATGGCCGCCATACGGAACGCCTGCTCCGAGGAGTCGACGTCGTGGTAAGAGCCAAAGGTCAGGTGCACTTTGACATCGACCACCTGATAGCCAGCCAGCACGCCGTTATTCAAGGCTTCCAGCACGCCTTTTCTCACCGCCGGGATAAATTCGCCCGGGATCACGCCGCCTTTGATTTCATCGAAAAATTCAAAGCCCTTGCCCGGCTCATTGGGTTCCACCGTCAATACCACGTGGCCGTACTGGCCTTTACCGCCGGACTGGCGCACGAACTTGCCTTCCACGTCGGTCACGCGCTTGCGGATAGTTTCGCGGTAGGACACCTGCGGTTTGCCGGTGGTGGTCGCCACGCCAAATTCACGCCGCATGCGGTCGACGATAATTTCCAAATGCAGTTCGCCCATGCCGTAAATAATGGTCTGGCCCGACTCTTCGTCGGTACGCACGCGAAATGACGGATCCTCTGAGGAAAGGCGTTGCAGCGCGATGCCCATCTTCTCCTGATCGGCTTTGGTTTTCGGCTCAATCGCCTGAGCGATGACCGGTTCCGGGAACACCATTTTCTCCAGCGTGATAATCGCGTTGGGATCGCACAGGGTGTCGCCGGTGGTAACATCTTTTAGCCCCACGCAGGCGGCGATGTCACCGGTGTGCAGCTCTTCGACATCTTTACGATCGTTGGCGTGCATTTGCACGATGCGGCCAATACGTTCTTTCTTCCCCTTCACCGGGTTGTATACGCTGCTGCCTTTGGCCAATACGCCGGAATAAACTCGCACAAAGGTCAATTGGCCGACGAAGGGATCGGTCATCAGCTTGAATGCCAGCGCCGAGAACTTTTCATCGTCAGACGCGCGGCGGATCACGATATTGTCGCGCTCGTCGTGGCCTTCCATCGGTGGAACGTCAAGCGGCGAGGGCATCAGCTCAATCACCGCGTCCAGCATGCGTTGCACCCCTTTGTTGCGGAATGCGGAACCGCACAGCATCGGCTGAATTTCGCCGGCCACGGTGCGCAGGCGCAGGCCGCGAACGATCTCTTCTTCGCTTAGCGGTACCTGATTAAGGTACTTGTCCATCAGCTCCTCCGAGCCTTCGGCGGCAGCTTCGACCATTTTATCCCGCCATTCCTGTGCCGATTCACGCAGTTCCGCCGGGATCTCTTCAAAGCTGAAACTCATCCCCTGGGTTGCTTCGTCCCACAGGATTGCTTTCATGGTCACCAAGTCCACCACGCCGGTGAAGTGGTCTTCGGCACCAATGGGTATGACGATCGGTACCGGATTGGCCTTAAGGCGCTCGATCATCATTTTGCGCACGCGGAAAAAGTCAGCGCCCACGCGGTCCATTTTGTTGACGAACGCCAGCCGCGGCACCTTGTATTTATTGGCCTGGCGCCAGACGGTTTCCGACTGTGGCTGTACGCCACCCACCGAGTCGTAGACCATGACCGCGCCATCGAGCACGCGCATCGAACGTTCGACCTCAATGGTAAAGTCTACGTGCCCGGGGGTGTCGATAATATTGATGCGGTGCTGCGGATAATTATGCTGCATGCCGTTCCAGAAACAGGTCGTCGCCGCCGAAGTAATGGTAATGCCGCGTTCCTGCTCCTGCGCCATCCAGTCCATGGTGGCGGCGCCGTCGTGCACTTCGCCCAGCTTGTGACTGACCCCGGTGTAAAACAGAATCCGCTCGGTGGTGGTGGTTTTGCCGGCATCGATATGCGCCGAGATGCCGATATTGCGGTAGCGTTCGAGGGGGGTAGTACGTGACATAATTAACCTTTCTTAGCCGCATCAAAGAAGGGCGGCTTTAAGCAGCATGAATAATTATGATAATCCTCTGTGGGTTATCTCCGGACGGGTGAATGCTTGCACCGGTCACAAACTAATCGTAGTTGATGAAAGGGTTTTTACTCAACGATGGCTGCGATAGGTTTTATCGTTGAGCGAGTTGAGTGAGACGCCAGAGTACTGCAACGCGAAGGCCAGGTTCGGGGGATACCGATGCCTGTTCTGCAGGCACCGGTTTGACTGAGTGGGAGGCATTACCCGGCAAAAATATGTGCCTGACCGATGATATTCAGATTGACCAGGGTACCGGCGCGAAGGCCTTCGCGGCTGACGGTTTTAAGTTCAATCGTGGCGTCGTTGTTGGCCATACGCAAATTCAGGGTGGAGACAAAACCGGCGAAATCGATGTGGGTCACTACCGCCTGGCTGGAGTGTTGCGACTCGGACTGACTGATTTGGATTTGCTCCGGCCGCAGCATGATGCGGGCAGGCCCACGGCGTCTACAGTCGTCCACGGCAATCCGCCCCAACGCGCACTGGGCCCAACCCTGTTCCAGATCGGCGGAGAGCACCAGCGTCTCACCTAAAAATGTGGCGGTGGGTTCGTCGACCGGTCGTAGATAAAGATCCTGCGGCGGCCCAACCTGTGCCAGACGGCCATTGCGCATCACCGCTACCTGATCGGCAAACGACAACGCTTCAGTCTGATCGTGGGTCACCAAAATAGACGCCACTTTGGCTTCGGCCAGCAGCTCTGCCACCGCTTTGCGGGTCGCGGCACGCAAGCCGGTATCCAGCGCGGAGAAGGGTTCATCCAGCAACATCAATTTCGGCTGCTGGGAGAGTGCCCGGGCCAACGCCACGCGTTGCTGTTGCCCGCCAGAAAGTTCGTGGGGCCACAGTGCACCCAGGCGACGATCCAGCGCCACCATGTCCATCAGCGCATCTATACGCAGCTGCTTGTCGCGCTTGCTGCCCTTCAGGCCAAAACCGATATTGCCGGCCACGGTGAAGTGCGGAAACAGCGCGCCATCTTGCGGGACAAAACCAATGCCCCGCAGGTGCGCCGGCACCCAGCCGCTGCCATTGTCCATCGAATGGCCCTGCAACATCACCCGACCGCTGTCCGGTATTTCGAAGCCGGCGATGATGCGCAGCAGGGTGGTTTTCCCCGAGCCGGAAGGGCCGACAATCGCGGTGCGGCTGCCTGGGGCCACCTGCAAATCAACATGCTCCAGCACCTTGATCGCGTTATAGGACTTGCCGATGCCTTGTAGTTCAAGCGTGCTCATAATCCCGCCGTGCGTTTGGATTGAGAATAAAGAAGCCAGGTCAGTGGCAGTGATAACACCACCATAATCAGCGCGTAAGGGGCCGCCGCCACATAGTCGATCTCGCTGGTCAGCGCCCAGAAAGCGGTAGCTAACGTGCGGGTGCCGTTGGGGGCCAGCAGCAGGGTGGCAGTCAATTCGTTCGAGATGGCCAGAAACACCAGTGCCGCACCGGCGGCCGCGCCGGGAGCCGCCAGTCGCAGCGTGGTACTCCACAGCGCCTGCGCCGGGGATCGGCCGAGGCTGCGCGCCACATTTTCCAACTCTACCGGTGCCTGAGCGATGCCGGCACGCAGGTTGATCAAGGCTCGCGGCATAAACATCAGTAAATAGGCCAGCAGCAGGGTAATTTCGGTTTGATAAATTGGGCGGAAGCTGTGAATGGTGATGGTGACCAACGCCAACGCCACGACGATACCGGGCAGCGAGCTGGTGACATAATTGCAGCCTTCCAAAATCCGATACAGTCGTGCCGGATAGCGTACCGAAAGCCAGGCCATTGGGATGGCGCATAAGGTGATCAACAGCGCTCCGCTGGCCGCCAGTGACAGCGTTTGCAGCAGGGCTGGCAGCAGTTCGGCATTGCGCCAGACCTCAAATCCACCCAAGGTCAGCCAGCGGGCCAGCGTGATAAAGGGCACCCCCAGCGCCAGCGCGGTGAGCACCAAGGGCAGTAGCAGGCCGAACAGGGTAGCGGCAGGCCCAAGACGGTAAGCGTTCTGGCTGCGGGCGCTGCCGGAACCGACGCGAGCATAGCGCGCTCGGCCTCGACTGCCGGCTTCCAGCAGCAACAGCACCAGGCAGCAAAGCACCAGTACCCCGGCCAGCATATTGGCCGCCGGGCCGTTAAAAGTGGACTGGAACTGATCGAAAATGGCGGTGGTGAAGGTATCAAAGCGGATCATCGCATACAGGCCGTATTCCGCCAGCAAATGCAAAGCGATCAACAGTGAACCGCCCCAAATCGCCAATTTCAGCTGAGGCAATACCACGCGGAAAAACACCGCCAGCGGGCGGGTGCCCAGCGAAGTGGCGACGTCTTCAATACCGGGATCAAGCCGGCGCAGTACTGCGGCCGCCGGCAAGTAAATAAACGGGAAGTAGGCAATGACCGAAATAAAGACCCCTGCGCCCAAGCCATGCATCGAAGGTACCAGGCTTATCCAGGCGTAGCTTTGCACAAAGGCGGGCACCGCCAGCGGTGCGGTTGCTAACAGTGACCAGATACGCCGTCCGGGCAAGGTGGTACGCTCGGTCAACCAGGCCAATGCCACCCCAAGAACGGCACAAATAGGCAGTGTGAAGACCACCAGCAACAGAGTATTAAGCAGCAGTTCGGCCACCCGGGGGCGAAAAACCAGAGCTTTCACCGTCGGCCAACCGGTTTCAAACGCCACGCTAATGACAAACCCCAACGGCAACAGTGCCAGCAGGGAGAGTAAAATGGCGACCGCCACGATAAACAACCCCGGCCGCTGATGGCGTCGGGCTGAAGCGTAACGTGGCGCTGCACCGGCAGCGTTGAAACCTATATTCGACATAGGGTTAAAAGCTCTCTTTACGGACAAGACTGGCTTACAACAAACCGGCTTCGGTCATCAATTCGACGACTTTTTTGCCGTTCAGCGCGGAGGCGTCAACTTTAGGCGCGTCCAGCTCTTTCAGCGGTACCAGTTTCGGGTTGGAGGCTGCGTTAACGCCCACGGCATATTCGAACGCATTGTTGGTACGCAGGATCTCCTGGCCGTTTTTACCGGTGATCCACTTCACGAACGCCTGAGCCTGCTGCTGGTGTTTGCTTGAGGCCAACACGCCGCCACCGGAGATGCTGACAAAAGCACCTGGATCCTGGTGTTTGAAGTAGTAGAGCTTGATATTTTTACTGTTCTCGCCGGTCTTGGCACCGTCGACAAAGGGATAATAGTGATAGATGACACCGCTGTCGATTTGGCCGGCATTCACCGCTTTCATCACGGTGCTGTTGCCTTTGTAAGCGGTGAAGTTGGTTTTCATCGCTTTCAGCCATTCCAGGGTGGCTTTCTCGCCTTTTAGCTCCAGCAAGGCGCTGACGATCGCCTGGAAATCCGCACCTGAAGGTGAGGCTGCCCAGCGGCCTTTCCATTCCGGCTTGGCCAGATCCAGCAGTGATTTCGGCAATTGCGCTTCGGTCAACTTAGCCGGGTTGTAGACGAATACCGTTGAGCGGGCAGCAATGCCTATCCAACGGCCATGCTGTGGACGGTACTGCGGTTCAACCTGGGCCAGGGTAGTGGCGTCCAGGGGCGCAAACAGTTTGGCGTTATCCACCAACACCATCGCCGGGGAGTTTTCCGTCAGAAAAACGTCGGCGGGGGATGCACTCCCTTCTTGCACCAGTTGATTACCCAACTCACTGTCGCCGCCATTACGCAGGGTCACTTTAATGCCGGTGTCTTTGGTAAAACCGTCCACCCAGGATTTCACCAGGTTTTCATGCTGGGCGTTATAAATAACGATACCTTCATCCTGAGATGCGGCATTGGCGGAAAACGCCAGCATCATGGACGACGCCAACAGGGCAATGGGGCCGAGAGAAGTGAAACGCAGCTTCATACAGTCATCCTTTTTATTGAGAGAGTGCAGAGAAGAAAAGCGAATGAATAAGGCCTGACGAATGCCGGGCAGCCCTGATTGTATATAAGAACATTAATAATGATAGTGAAAACGATTCGTATTAATTTATTTTTATAAATTGCTCACTAATTATCTTGTCTTAAGGAAAAATTAAGCTTGAGTATTATTGATTCTTTTATTCGCTAATTCATCAGTATTTATAATGCGTTAATCGATTGGCAGTGAAATGAAACCAATAACCCCGCTGTTTGGCCTGTCATCTCCGCGGTCGGTGCAACTGCCCTCAGAACCACGAGTGACGCCGTTTAATGCATTCAACCATCGCCATTAAGTGTTGGCCGGGTAGCCGTTAACATTGCTTCAGTCCTGGTGAAAAACAGACTCATCAGGATGGCGAGTAGGAGTTTGATAATGAAAGAAATTCATGTTGTTTCACTCCAGTTATTTTGGTTATGAGTCATAGCGTTTAATGATTTAATTTATTCAACTGCTTCGATGAATATAGGCGTCGACAAAACACCAATAAGGGATAACGACGTGACATATTCATTCAAGCTTAAGGGATTGGCTGGTCTAATCATCTTGTCTTTGCAGGCTGGCGTGGCGGTGCAGGCCGCCGAGGTGCCTGCGGGCGTTCAACTGGCCGCCAAACAGGAGCTGGTGCGGGCCAATGGTTACGAGCCGGCTACGCTGGATCCGAACCTGGCGGAAAGCAACGTGGAATTTTATATCTTCAATGACCTGTTTGAAGGGCTGCTGCGGGTGGGAAAAAATGGCGAGGTGATCCCCGCATTGGCCACCAAGTGGGAAACTAAGGGGACTGTCTGGACCTTCCATCTGCGGCCAGAAGCGAAATGGTCAAATGGCGATCCGGTGACCGCCGATGACTTCGTCTTTAGCTGGCGGCGCTTGACCGATCCCAAAACCGCTTCACCCTACGGCAGCTATCTGGCGTCGGCCTATGTATTGAATGCGGCGGAAATTAACGCCGGTGGCAAACCGCCGAGCGAACTGGGCGTGAAAGCGTTGGATGCCCATACCCTGCAGGTGACGCTGGCTGAACCTAACTCCTATTTGCTTAAACAGCTGGTGCATTTTCCGGTGCTGCCGGTAAATCGGAAAGTGGTGGAGCAATACGGCAAAAACTGGACCCAACCGCAAAACTTCGTCGGTAACGGAGCTTTCAAACTGGCGCAGTGGGTGGTGAATGAAAAAGTGGTCCTAGAGCGAAATACCCAGTATTGGGATAACGCCCACACGGTGCTCAATAAGGTGACATTCCTGCCGCTGCAAGGGTTCCCGGAAGTGGCGCGTTTTCGCGCCGGTGAGATCGAACTGGGTTACAGCGCACCGCCAGAGTTATATCAACAGTTGAAAAAAAACCTGGGCGATGAGCAACTGGTGACTTATCCGCTGCTGTCGACCAGCTACTTTGCCTTTAATAACCGGCAGCCGCCCTTTAACGACGTGCGTGTGCGTCAGGCGCTGAATCTGGCGCTGGATAAACAGGTGATTGCCGGCAAGGTCTTGGGCTATGGTCAACAGCCGGCCTGGACCTTTACCCCAACCGGCGCCGGTGGCTTTACCTTACAGCCTGGCGTGGCGGCGGGGTGGTCGCAAGAGCAACGCATTGCCCAAGCGAAAAAGCTGCTGGCGGAAGCCGGTTTTAACGCGCAGCATCCGTTACGTTTCACTCTGCTGTACAGCAACGACGCCACCATCAAGAAAATAGTGATCGCCGCTAGCGCGATGTGGAAAAAGAACCTGGGAGCAGAGGTCACTTTGCAAAATCAGGAGCGCAAGGTGGTATTGGACAATATCAACAACGGTCAATACAGTGCGGCGTTCAGCCGTTGGTTGGCGGATTACAACGATCCTTCCACTTTCCTGAATGTATTCCGCTCTACCAGCAGCGAGAACTCGGCCAAATATGCCAATGAGCATTACGATCGGCTACTGCACCAGGCTACCGCGGCGCAAAGCCCGGAACAGGTGCAGCAGGCCTTCCAGCAGGCAGAAGATGTGTTGGCGGTGGATACGCCGGTGGCCCCGGTGTACTACGAGGCTAACGCCACGCTGGTCAAACCCTATGTGAAAGGCATCGACTTTACCCGCCAGGGGCCGTTGTACGACAAAAACGTGTATATCCTCGCGCATTGACGGTAAATAATGTGGGTTAGGATTGTTCCGTCCCACATTTTATTATTTTTACCGAAAATGTTTTTTCTAAATGTTTCATCAACGGCAAGTCAGATTTTTGCCCATCGATTAAAAACCCTGCCTATACTGCCCCCCGTAGTTTATATGCAGTATCTCGTTTGGCGAGGCTCCTATACAAACACAGGTTACTGATCTGACGACATCGAGAGATGCCCAAGGTTAAGACAGGCTTTATCGGATTAAGGTTCAGCCCAAAGTAACTTCTGATTAACACATCAGATACGTTGTATAGTGCTAAAACCTGGACGCGGAGATAGGCTTTCTGCACTCCCTCTGTGGTTAACGCCCCTATGCGATTCGCTGTTGAAGTTTAAACAGAAATAGGGACTAACATAATGAAGTCACATCAAAATTACCTCTCCCCGGCGCTGGCCCGTGCTGAAACTCAAGACGAGTCTTCGATTGCGAGCTATATGAACGCCGATTTTATTACCGTTCCCGGCAATATGACGGTCAACAAAGCCAAGGAATATTTTCTTTCTCAGTTAAAAACAGATGAAATTCCCGCTCAGCTGTTTGTCACTGCTGATGATTATCATCTGCGCGGTACGCTGTCGGTAAAAAAATTATTGCAGTGCGAAGACGATGATAAACCCGTTGGCGTGATGATCAACCACAGCTATTTCCAGGTCTCTCCCGATGACGACCGTAATGACGTTGCCCATTTATTGGGTAAGGGCGGGCTGGACGTAGTACCGGTGGTGGTGAATAAAACGCTGGTGGGCGTGCTGGGCGAAAAAGAAATCGCCCGGCTGATTGAAGACGAAAATACCGAGGATGCGCAACGCCAGGGCGCCAGCCTGCCGCTGGACAAGCCTTATCTCGAAACCAGCCCCTGGGCATTGTGGCGCAAGCGTTCGGTGTGGTTACTGATGCTGTTTGTCGCCGAAGCCTATACCGGCAATGTGTTAAAGGCCTTTGAAGAACAGCTGGAAGCGGCGATAGCACTGGCATTCTTCATTCCGTTGCTGATCGGTACCGGCGGTAACAGCGGTACTCAAATCACTTCTACGTTGGTACGTGCCATGGCGCTGGGAGAGGTCAGCCTGCGTAACCTGGGCGCGGTGATCCGCAAAGAGGTGTCCACCTCGCTGCTGATAGCCGCTACTATCGGCATCGCAGCCTGGGCGCGCGCCTGGATCATGGGCGTGGGCATGGACGTTACTATGGTGGTCAGCCTGTCGCTGGTGGCGATTACCGTTTGGAGCGCCATTGTTTCATCCATTATCCCGATGCTGCTCAAGCGTGTGGGCATTGATCCGGCGGTAGTGTCGGCGCCGTTTATCGCCACCTTTATTGATGGTACCGGGCTGATTATCTACTTCAAAATCGCCCAGCACGTGCTGGGGATATAAAGGGGCTTCCGCTCCGTGTGGTTGCCGGAGCGGAAATTAATTCTCAGCAAACAGGAGGTGCGTAAATATTCATGAATAATGAGATTATCCACTTTTTAATTAAAGAGGCTTTTATCGACAATAATTAATCGAGGACGAAATAATGGGAAACATGATCTTCTTTGTAGGATTCCTGAGCATCATCAGCTCACTGGGCCTGTTCGCCGCCTATATGAGCTCTAAATGGGATGATTAATGAACGCTAAAGATCCGCCTGGATGCATCCTCCCCGAAGTGTTTTATTACGACGGGGAGGATGCGATTAAACTCTGACCGCCTGATGCGGCTTTGTGGAGTATAACGATAATGATTATTTCTATTCTTGGTCTGCTCTATGCCATTTTGATGATTGCCGTGGGTGTGAATGAGATTTATTTTTATTCAACCGGAAAATCAGAATTTCTGTCTAGTTTAATGCTGACATTCTCGGGTAGTATGCTGCTGGTTGCTTTTGCCTGGCAATACTCGACTAAAATAAAGAAATGAATGCCCCTTTGAATGTGAGCCGTAATATGCAAAATGAAAAACAATCCGTTGCCAGAAATTCGATGATAGCCAGCGGGCTATTGGCGACCGGGAAATTTATTGCCGGCATTTTTACCGGCAGTATTGGTCTTATTTCTGAAGGGATCCACTCTTTCACCGATTTTATTGCCACCAGTATTACCTGGCTGGCGGTGCGCATCAGCGACAAACCCGCTGATGACGACCATCATTTTGGTCATGGCAAGGTCGAAAATCTGGCCGCGCTGTTTGAAGTACTGTTGCTGTTAGGGGCTGCCGGCTGGATTGTTTACGAGGCTGGCAAAAGCCTGCTTGGGGAGGCGCATGAAATTGTCGCTGCCCCTGTGGTCATTGCGGTGCTGTTGATCTCGATTGTGGTCGATTTTTTCCGCGTCAGGGCGCTGAATCGCGTGGCAAAGGCCACTGACAGTGCGGCGTTGGAGGCCGATGCGCTGCATTTCTTCTCAGATATGTTGGCTTCCGCCGTGGTGCTGTTGGGCATGGTGTTCGTCATGCTCGGCTTCAACCGTGCAGACGCCATCGCGGCGTTGATCGTAGCCTGTTTTATTGTGGTCGCGGCGGTGAAACTGGGGAAACGTTCATTCGATTCGCTGATGGATACCGCGCCTGCCGGTGCCAAGGAAGAAATCGATGCCTTGCTCCAGAGTTTCCCCGCAATACTGGCCACCGAGAATATTCGCATCCGCAACGCCGGTGCCATGTTGTTCATTGAGGTCACCGTCGCCGTGTGTCGCACCTTGCCGCTGGAGCGTATCAACGCGCTGAAAAAGTCGATTGCCGAACGTCTGGAACGGCAATATGCCAATGCCGAAGCCACGGTGATTGCCAACCCGCAAACCCGCAGCGACGAAGACATGGCGACCCGTATCCGGGTGATCGCCGCCAACCACGGAGCGGTGGTGCAAAATTTGGCCCTGCAACAGCTGCCGGAACGCATGTCGATCAGTCTGGATCTGGCCGTACCTGCCAGCGCCAGCGTGGCACAGGCTCACGATATCGCCAGTGAGATTGAAACCTTGCTGCGTGAGGCGATTGGCGAGGAGACTGAAATTGAAACTCATCTTGAACCGCAGACGCACCACTGGATAGCCAGTGAAGATGTTGCACCGGAAGAGCTGGCGCACATTCGTCAGATCCTGCATGTGGCGGTAGAGAACGGTGAAATGGTGCAGGATGTGCATAACATACGCGCACGCAAAACTGCGAACGGCATTATCGTTAACTTTCATTGCCGGGTTTCCCCGGCGGCCTCTATTGTGTCCGCGCATGCTGCGGTAGACAGCATCGAACGCCAGTTACGCGCACTTTATCCCAGCATATCGCGGGCAGTAGGGCACGTGGAGCCGATTAAGCCTAAACCCGGCATCTAGTTTCTGGTGCTTATCACTGGGCGCTGCCGACGGAAAATGACAGCGCCCAGTGAGGCCGGATCCCTGGTTTTTCAACCCAGGCCCGGTAAGCCGTCGGTGGTATCACCGACAGCCAAAAGGCGAGGCCGCCCGGATTGTCTGCCAGCACCGACAGCTGCCAACGACCGGGATGCAGGGCAAACAGTGCCTGCACGGCACTTTTACCTATGCCGTATTTTCGCCAGGGTTTGGCGACATAAAACTCCGCCATTTCCATAGTGGTAGCTGGCAGCAGCGTTCTGACCAAGGCAAATCCCACCGGTTGTGCCTGGTTTACTATCAGATACGGGTACCTGCCGTTTTCATGCCAATAGCGAGCCAGGTGTGGATAGTCAGTATCCGCAGCCAGCTCCCGCAAATAGTTGGGCAGCATCGCCGCCAGCAAGGGTTGCTCCTCACGGGTTGCCAACCTGAGATGAATATTCATATCCGCTCCCTAAGGAAAAGGCCGCCCGCAGGCGGCCTGTACAGGTTAGTCCAGATTTAACTGTGCGGTAATGGTCGCGATTTCACTTCGCCATTGCTGCTGCAGCTGCACTTTTTGATGCTTGGGTTTACGCGCCAGATCTTCTTGCAGTTTGCTTTCCAGTTCAAACAGCGCGGCCAACAGTCGCTCCTCGTCTGCATGCTGCAATTCGCGACTGGCAGGCTGCAGGGACGAGGTGGTCATTGGCGCGGCCTCCGTCGCTTGTGCCAATCGGTGGTAGACCGGCTCCAGATCCTGCCACTCTTCCAGCTTTTGCTGGTCAATCAACCAGAAGCGGTTACAGCTATTTTCGATCAGCATTCGGTCGTGGGTGACCAGCATCACTGCGCCTTCAAACTGCCGCAGGGTCTCAGCCAGCTCTTCTTTGCCTTCCATATCCAGGTGGTTGGTCGGCTCGTCGAGCAATAACAGAGAGTAGTTGGCCAGCGTCAGCCCAACAAACAGCAGGCGCGAACGCTCGCCGCCGCTCAGGGTGCTGATGCGTTGCTGATGACGCAGGTAAGGGAACCCGGCACCAATCAGCGCCATTTTCCGCTGTTCCTCGGTCAGCGGCGCGAAATGCGACAACGCCTCGCTCAGCGTATCCTCGTCACGCAGTTGCTGCAGGCTCTGATCGTAATAGCCGATACGGACTCGCGGGTGGAATACGGCTTCCCGTTGGTTTGGGTCTTGGTATTCGCGCCACAGATGATGTAGCAACGAAGATTTACCGCAGCCGTTACGCCCGACGATGGCGATGCGATCCCCGCTTTTAACCCGCAACGATGCAAGCCTGAACAGAACCGGAGCCTCCGCCGCCGGGCGCACATCCAGTTGCGGCAAGGCCAGCAGGCGATCGGCATCCAGTGCCTCGCCCTTTAACCTGAGCCGCCATTGGCTGCCTGCGCTCAACGTGGTTTGCTCTTCTTTCAGCCGATCAACGCGTTTTTCCATTTGCTTGGCCTTGCGAGCCAGGTCTTCGTTATCGTAAACCCGACCCCACACGGCCAGCCGCTGGGCACTTTTCGCCACCCGGTCGATCTCTTTCTGCTCCGCCTGACGGCGGTGTGCGTCCGCTTCATCCTGTTCCTCCAGTGCCTTGCGTGCGGCGGTACAGGGCAGGCGGAAAAACTGCAGGGTTTTATCGCGCAGGATCCAGGTGCAGTTGGTGACCTGATCCAGCAAATGCCGATCGTGAGATACCAGCACGAAGCTGCCGGACCAGTTTTGCAGAAACTGCTCCAGCCACAGCAGGGTTGGCAGGTCCAGGTGATTGCTCGGCTCATCCAGCAGCAGCAGGTCGGGTTGGCGAATCAACGCGCGCGCCAACAGCAAGCGCGTATGCTGGCCGCCGCTCAGTGTGCCCGCAGTCAGTGTCCATGACGTTGGCGCAAAGCCCAGGCTGCTTAGCAGCACTTCGCCTTGCCAGCTTTCACTGACGCGTTGGTTTTCCGGTAGTCGCGCCATGACCGCATCCAGCAGGCTGCAGTCGTGCAGAGCTTCGGGCAGGTGCTGTTCCACCCGCGCCATCAGGCACTGGTGGGCAGGGGTTACGCTGCCGGCGCTGGCGGGCAGATCGCCACTGAGGATTTTAAGCAGAGTGCTTTTACCGCAGCCATTGTGGCCGATTAAACCGATGCGATCGCCTTTTTTCAGGCTAAAGGAAACCTCAACCAGCAGAGGGCCGAAATTGTTGTCGTAGCCGACAGATAATGCAGAAAGTAATGTGCTCATTGCTTACTCAAGAGTTACAGGCATGCGTATGCCTATCGTCAAACATCGCTGACGACAACCCGGTAAGCCGGAGGGAAGGGACTCAAATGTTAGTAAGCTTCGCTCAAGCCTGGGTTATCGCAGCACGATACCGGTAATGCTTGAGCAGCGGCAATTACTATAGAAGTGTGAGTAAAAAAACAATTCACACATCGGCATAGTAATCCTCCTTTTATAACGTAGGTTAATGAATGAGCTGAGTATAGGGGGCTTTGGCAGGTTGCGCTAGTGTAAATTCGCAGCGTTATCAGTGCGGTAAGCGGTAATTCTTCATTGTTTTTAGTGACGTTGTCACCATGAGAATCGTGCTGAATGGGAGTAATACTGATATTTAAGCGGAGATTAAGCAGTTATCATAATCTCAGTTTATGATTAGCCAGGCGGGTCGGTGACTACCGGCCCGCCTGTTTCGTTTGTCTATCATGTAAAGGCTGAGCCCCGAATTTATGTTAAAGCCCCGTCAAATTATTCTTTTCCTGTTCCTGCTGTTTGGCTTGCAGTTGGCGCCGCTGACCAGCGTTGCCGCACAGGATGACAGCCCGGTAGCCGAAAGCCAGCCGGACCCTGCGACCGCCCTGAAAAACTACCAGAAGCAGTTGGACAGCATCAAACAGCAGGTTTCCAAAGCCAGTAACGATACCCAGCTCAGTAAGCTGAAATTGACCACTGACGATCTGGCCGCCAAGCTGGAAAAGCTGGCGGCCGACTTGCAACCGGCGCAAGAGAAGCTGCAGGCGCAGCTGGACGTGTTGGGGCCGCAACCGGCGGCAGGTGCGTTGGCGGAAAACGCGGCAGTGGTACAACAGCGCAATGCCTTGAATAACAGCAAGAAGCAGCTCGACGAAGCGGTTCAACGCGCACAGGCGATGAGAGCTGGCGTGCTCGATCTGGGGCAACAAATCAGTGACTTACGTCGCGTCGCGTTCAAAAGTCAGTTGGCGTTGAATACCGGTAGCGTGTTGGGCACCAAATTTTGGACGCCGGTGATAAAGCCTGCCGATGACGACGTGCAGCGCCTGGATCAGTTCAACGCCGCAATGAAACAGACCTGGGACGCCAGTTGGCAGGAAGATTCACGTTACGGCACCCTGGGTCTGTTGGTATTGGCGGTGGTTATCTGGTCGTGGGGGCGCTATTTTTCCGAGCGTTTCCTGGCGTGGGTGAGCATCCGTTATCTTCCGGACGGGCGTTTGCGCCGCAGTTTTATGGCAATCATGACCGTCACCGTCACGGTTGTTACTACCAGCATTGCGTTGAACCTGCTGTTCCTCACCTTCACACGCGTACAACCCTTACCGGTGATGCTGGAGGATTTCGCCGGGAGTTTTTATCAGTTAGGGATTTTCTGCGCGCTGATTGCCGGACTGGGGCGCGCAACGCTGTCACTTAATCGCCCTTCGTGGCGCCTTGGCACCCTGGATAATGCCGTTGCCTCAGGTCTGCGCTATTTCTCGCCGCTGTTGGCCGGGCTGGCATTGGCATTTGGTACGGTAGAACTTATTAATAATGCCGTCAGCGCCAGTTTGAGCACCACCATTTTCGGTAACGGCCTGGTTGCCGGCTTGATTGGCATGGTGTTGCTGGCGATGCCACTGCGTTCTCAGCGTATCCGCCGTCAGTTGGAACAGCAGGGCGAACACGTAGAGAAGCGCTCCACCATCAGTGGGCTTTTGCATATGAGCACCCTGGTGTGTTCAAGCGTGATCTTGCTTTCGCTGCTGATAGGGTATATCGCTTTTGCCCGTTTCCTGACCTATCAGGTGATTTGGATCGCGCTGGTGTTAATGACGTTCTATTTCCTGGTGCTGTTCGCCACTGACCTGTGCGCGGCAATCTTCTCGCCGCAAACCGCCAGTGGCAAGATGCTGAAGAAGTCGCTTAATTTTAAGGATCGCCACCTGGAGCAGATGGCGATCATCTTCACCGCCATCGCCAAGTGCTCGCTGCTGTTGTTGATGATTGTCTCGTTGTTTAACGGCTCGTTTGGCACCACGACGCCCAACTCGCTGTTGGAAAAGATCATCGCCATTCTTAGCGGCGAAGGGCTGAAACAACTGAACATTGTGCCCGGCAACCTGATCAATGCGGTGATTTGCCTGGCCATTGGCATCTATATTCTGCGAGTTACCCAGCGCTGGTTAAGCCAGGAACTGCTGCCAAAAACCATTGCAGATATCGGTATTCGTGCGTCGCTGGTGACGTTGTTCAGCAACGTGGGCTACGTGCTGTTGATCCTGATTACCCTGGCGGCGCTGGGCATTCAGTGGAACAACCTGGCCTGGATCGTCAGTGCCTTGTCGGTGGGTATCGGTTTTGGTTTGCAGGAAATCGTGAAGAACTTTATTTCCGGTTTGATTCTGTTGACCGAACGCCCGGTGAAAGTCGGCGATATGATTGGTATCGGCGGCGTAGAGGGGGACGTGCGTCGTATCAATGTGCGCGCCACCGAGATCCAGCTTAGCGATCGCTCGACGATGATCGTACCTAACTCTCAACTTATCTCTCAAAACGTGCGTAATGCCACCATGGGCAATGCGCAGGGGGTGGTAACCATTGCGCTGACCTTCCCGACGGATATCGATCCGGAGCAGGTTCGCAACATCCTGCTGAGCGCTTATCAGGAATATGAAGCCATTCTGGATGCCCCGGCGCCCTATGTGCGCTTCAGCCAGCTCGGCCCGGACGGCATTATCCTCAGCGTGACCGGTTATGTCGCCAGCCCGCGTATGGTCGGTTCAACCAAGAGCGAACTGTTGTTCAATATTCTCAAATTGCTGCGGGCACACCGTGTCAACATGTCGAGCCCGCAGGAAGTGGTGTTTATGAAACAGCAGGCGAAAAATCTGGCCAACGAAGAAGAACAATCTTCGTAGCTGGGATTACCACAGCCCGGCGCAAAGGACAGCGCTGAGATAAAGGCCTACGCCGAACACGGCGTGGGCCATCAGGCTGCGCAACCGTGCCACCGGCGGATTAGGTGTTTTGCTGGCTGCGATACCGGCACCCATACCGGGCTGCATCAGTAAAAACGGGGCGCAGACGCTGACCACACCAAACGCTAGCGCCGGTAACAGCGTAGGGTGACGCAGCCAGTCTTGCCCGCCCAGGACCAGCAGCAAGGCGGCGAAAACTATCCCTATGGCGTAATGGGCCCCCCAGCCGATCGGCTTTTCGAAGCGTACCTGCGCTGCTTGTCCGATGTTTTCATGCCTAAAGCGGCCACGTGGAAAATGTCCGATCCAGCGGCCCACCATCGCGTAGTTTAGCGAGGGGATGCCAAACACTCGCTTGAGTAACCCAGCCCAAAGATCCATAACCAGTGTGGCTCCGGTGCCGAGAGTCAACGATGCCACGATAAACTCCATTTCGTTATTCACTGCCCATTCTCCTTATTGTTGGGGATGGTCGATTATTCATGGGGTTTTTGATACACTATCATTCAATTGATTTATTGAATGATGAAAGAGGGCGGATGGAATGTCAACCAAGGATAACGATCCTCAACCGCAGCTGTTTGCCGAGTTGGCGGAATTGGCACGCAGCCTGGGGAACGCGCATCGGCTGATGTTGTTGGAGCATATTGCCCAGGGTGAGCGAGCGGTGGAACGGCTGGCGGCACTTGCCGGGCTGACGATCGCCAATGCTTCGCAGCACCTGCAACACTTGAAACGCAGCGGGTTTGTGCAGAGCCGTCGTGATGGCAAACAGGTGCTATATCGCCTCGGCGACGGCCCGGTGCTCAACCTGTTGGCGGCACTGCGTCAGTATGCGGAACATAACCGAGCGGAAATCCGCGCGCTGGTAACGGACAGCCTGCAGCAACCTGAGGCGTTAGAGGCCATTTCGCGTGAAGAGCTGCTGTCGCGGATAGAGGAAAACGGCGTAATTCTGCTCGACGTACGCCCGCATGAAGAGTATGCGCTGGGGCATTTGCCTGGCGCATTGAACATTCCGTTGGAAGAACTTGAACGTCGATTGGCCGAGTTACCCGAAGGCCGTGAAGTGGTCGCCTATTGCCGCGGCCCTTACTGCGTGCTTTCGGTTAACGCCGTTGCTGCGCTGCGCGCCAAAGGTCGCGAGGCCCGCAGGCTGGAAGACGGATTTCCTGACTGGAAAGCGGCGGGCCTGCGTATAGAGATCTGATCGCGGCCCGCATGGCTTGCGTTAGTGCATCGCCGGTACCACGGACTGAGAGCAGTCGCTGTTGGCGCTGGCGGAGGAATTATTGCAGGTTTGTGGATCATTATGCACCGGCGGTGGCGGCACATCCTGTGGGCCGCCCCGGCCAAGGCAGCCGGAAAGCATCAGCATCAAAAACAGGGGAATTATCGCTTTCATCTCAATTACCTCCTATCTGTACACTCCGTTAAGTATATGCCTTGTAACAGATTGGGGGCGCCGAATGATGCGTTATAGATAGGGTCTATATTGCACCGGGTGAAACCAATTTCACTTCGGCCTGCCGCCGGCTCTATGCTGTTGTTGCATAGGCAATCTTTTTCTGGAGGCACAATGGAAACACATCAGCTTGCAGCGTCGGTGCTGGCCGCCTTTGGCGGAGCGGAAAACCTGACCAAAATACGCTACTGCGCCAGCCGTATCAGGGTGGAACTGCGCGATGCCGGGCGGCTGGATCGACCGGGCATCGAAGACCTGAACGGTGTTAAAGCGCTGTTGGAGGTCGACACTCCACGTCTGACTACCGAATATCAGCTGGTGGTGGGGCCGGGCAATGCCCGACCGCTGTACCAGGCGCTGGTGGCGCTGACCGGCGAGAAGTAACTACGACAACAGCGGGCGGATCTGTTCCAGGTGCTGCTGCATTAGTGTTTGCATCTGCACCACATGCGGGGCATCCGTCTTTTCGCGCATCAGATAGATACCGACGGTGCAACGTGGTCCCGGCTGGATCAGCTGCAGGGGTTCAATGCCGTAATCCGCAAAATAACCCGCCATACAGGAGGGATAGCTCAGCAGTACCGCATCGGAATCGTTGATCATGTCTACAGCCGACATCATGGAATTGGTCGAACAAATTACCCGCTCCGCCAGATGCAGACGGTTTCGCGCCAGCTTTTTCGGCTGCATATCTTCCACCATATGATGATAACGACTTTCATCCGGCGTCAGCTCAACGCAGGGGTAGTCCAGTAGCGCATCCGGGCCCACCGTTTGTCCCAGCAGCGGGTGTCCGCGCCGCACGAACATACTGTCGGTGGTGCCAAACAGCGGCAGAAAGCTGATGCCTGCTTTAGGGTTCAGGCCCTGAATTTCATGGCCGATAAACAAGTCGATATCCCCGCCCAATAACAGGTCCATCAGGCGCAGGTGGTTGCCCAGATCGATATGGATATTCACCAGCGGATGCAGCTTGCGGTAGGCATTGAAGCTGTCGCGTACAAACATATACCACCAGGCATGACCGGTGCCCATACGCAGGCTCTGCTCCTGACGTGCTTTGATAAATGCCAGTTTGATCAGCGTGTTGTCGTAGATACGCTGCATCATCTGCGCCTGCTCCAACAGCAGATCGCCGTACTCGGTGGTTTTTACCCCGGTTGAGGTTCGCTCCAGCAGCTGTACCCCGAGGTTCTCTTCCAGTTTCTTCATGTTGTGGGTCAGCGTCGGCTGGCTCAGGCAAAGTTTGTTTGCTGCATGACTCACATTTTTGAACATCGCCACTTCGATAAACTGCCGCAGAATTTTGTCCACGATCATATTTTCCACTGGTGGTATAGAAAGTTTCTATATCGTAGCGGTGAAAAACGATTTCCGCCAATGACCTGCCTTCGATAGCTTGCTCCTATGCCGGTATTCCCAGCCGCCACCAGAGAGGATGCAATGAGAAGATTGATACCGAGTATGGTTGCCGCCGCACTGGCGTTGATGTCCGGGCAAGTATTGGCCGACACGTTGCGTATGCAATGCGCGCCAAGCAAAGAAGGGCGCCAATACTGCAACGAGATCAAACAGCGCTTTGAGGCTCAGACTGGCCATACCCTGGAATTTATCGATCTGCCTCCTGCCTCCGATGAAAAGCTGTCGCTGTTCCAGCAACTGTTTGCCGCCAAAGACGCCAGCGCCATCGATCTGTTTCAGGCCGACACCGTATGGATCGGCGTATTGAACAAACACCTGCTGGATCTGACCGACAGCGTGAGCGACATCAAACAGGATTTCTTCCCCGCCGCCTGGCAAAACAACGTGGTTAATGGCCGGGTCAAAGCGGTGCCAGCCTATCTGGACAGCGGTGCGCTCTACTACCGCAAGGATCTGCTGGAGAAATACGGTGAACAACCGCCGGAGACCTGGGCCGATCTGACCCGCGTCGCAACCCACATTCAGCAAGCTGAGCGTGCCGCCGGCCACAAAAACTTTTGGGGGCTGGTGTTTCAGGGAAAATCTTATGAGGGGCTGACCTGCAACGCCCTGGAGTGGGTAGCGTCGCAAAACGGCGGCAGTTTTATTGATGCTCAGGGCAATATCACCATTAACAACCCGCAAGCGGCGCAAGCGCTGAATATGGCCGCCGGTTGGATTGGCAAAATCACGCCGAAAGGCACGCTTGGCTACATGGAAGAAGAGTCGCGGGCGGTATTCCAAAACGGCGATGCGCTGTTTATGCGCAATTGGCCCTACGCCTACGTGCTAGCGCAGGACAGTAGCAGCGCGATCCGCGGCAAAGTGGGTGTGATGCCGTTGCCGAAAGGGGCTGACGGCCATTCGGTCAGCGCGTTGGGCGGTTGGCAGTGGGCGATCAACGGCTATACCAAACACCCCGAGGCGGCCATCGCGCTGCTGAAAATCGTCAGCGATGCCGAATCGCAAAAAAGGGCGCTGGCGTTACTGGGTCAGGCTCCTTCGCGCACCGCGCTGTACGACGATCCGCAAGTATTGGCGCAGGCGCCTTATTTGGCAGATTTCAAGGGCATATTCGCGCAGGCCATGCCGCGCCCGGCCACTCAAACCAAACGGCAATACGCGCAGGTTTCCCGAGCCATCTACAACGCCACCTTTAACGTATTGCGCGGTGACAGTGACGGTGTCACCGCCGTGGCGGATTTACAGCAGCGACTGGAACGGATCAAAGCCAGAGGATGGCGCTGAATCATCTCCCCATTAACCGCCGGAGTCTGATGCATGAAACGCGATACGCACGCTTTATCCCTGACGGCTACCCCTGATGAGTCAGCCCAGGTGCTGCCGGCCAGGCGCAGCAAGCTTAATCACCAGCAGCGGCGTAGCCGCATCGCCTGGTTACTGGTGGCACCGGCGATGTTGCTGCTGGCGGTGGTAGCCGGCTGGCCGCTGCTGCGCACCCTGTTTTACAGCTTTACCGACGCCATGCTGGACGCGCCGGACGATTATCGGTTTGTCGGCTTCGCCAACTATCTGGATCTGACCGAGGGCGGCCACCACTACGGGGTGTTGGCGGATCCGCTTTGGTGGCTGGCGGTAGGCAACACGCTGCGCTTCAGTTTGCTGTCGGTATCGCTGGAACTGGTGTTCGGCATGCTGCTGGCGCTGCTGATGAATCAAAAATTCCGCGGCCAGGGGCTGGTGCGCACCGCCATTTTGGTGCCCTGGGCCATTCCGACCATCGTGTCCGCCAAAATGTGGGGCTGGATGTTCCACGATCAGTACGGCGTGGTGAACGACCTGCTGCTTAAAACCGGCATTATCGCCACGCCCTTGGCCTGGGTAGCGGAGCCGGGTCTGTCAATGTGGGCGGTGGTGATTGCCGACGTGTGGAAGACCACGCCGTTTATGGCCTTGATGTTGCTGGCGGCGCTGCAACTGATCCCCGGCGATCTGTATGAGGCCGCCCGCGTCGACGGTGCCAATGCCTGGCAGCGGTTCCGCCGTATCACCTTGCCGTTGATTATGCCGGCAATGATCGTCGCGCTGATTTTCCGGGTGATGGATGCGCTACGGGTGTTTGATCTGATTTACGTGCTGACTTCCAACAGCGAAGCCACGGTATCGGTGTCCGGTTACGCTCGGGATCGCATGGTCAGCTATCAGGAAATGGGCTCCGGCTCGGCCGCATCGGTACTGGTCTTTATGATGGTGGCGGGGATCGCCGCTTGCTTCCTTACGCTGGGCCGCCTGAACGACAAGGAGAAACAAGCATGAAACTGAGCCGCCAACAGCAGAAATACGGCCATAAAACGCTGATCTTCGCCGCGGCCGCCTTGGCCAGTGTGATCTGCCTGTTTCCGTTCTACTACGCGTTGATCACCTCGTTGCGTTCCGGGCAGGATCTGTTCCAGGTTGCTTATCTGCCGGGCAATCTGCACTGGGGCAATTATCTGACCGCATTGATGGAAAATGGCATTGCCCGCAGCCTGCTGAACTCCATTGTTGTGGCGACGCTGACGGTAGGCATTTGCCTGCTGGTGTCGATCACCGCCGCTTTTGCTCTGGCGCGTATCCGTTTTCGCGGCCGTAAGTATCTGCTGTTCACCATTCTTTGCGTCTCGATGTTCCCGCAGGTGGCGGTGTTGTCCGGCATGTTTGAGTTGGTGCGTTTTATGGGGCTGTACGACTCCCTGGGCGCTCTGGTGCTGTCCTATACCACCTTCTCGCTGCCGTTTACCGTCTGGGTGCTGACCACCTTTATGAAGGCGATCCCGGCGGAGCTGGAAGAGGCGGCGATCGTCGACGGTGCCGGCACCTGGACCATCATCACCCGCATCTTCGCGCCAATTATGGGGCCGTCACTGGTGACCACCGGGCTGCTGGCCTTTATCGGCGCCTGGAATGAATTCATGTTCGCCCTGACGTTTGTCATTTCCAGCGGCAAGCGCACCGTGCCGGTCGCCATCGGCATGCTGCAGGGCGCCTCTCAGTTCGAACTTCCCTGGGGCACCATCATGGCGGCCTCGGTCATTGTCACACTGCCGATCATCGCACTGGTCCTGATATTCCAGCGTCGCATCGTCAGCGGATTAACCAACGGCGCAGTAAAAGGCTGATTTTCGATTAACCCTGAAGCAGGAGAAAAGTAATGGCTACAAAAATCGTTTTAGTGGGTGCGGGCAGTGCGCAATTCGGCTATGGCACGCTGGGGGATATCTTCCAAAGCAAAACGCTGTACGGCAGCGAGATTGTGCTGCACGACATCAATCCGTCTGCACTGGCAGTGACCGAGAAAACCGCCCGGGACTTTCTGGCTGCTGAAGATCTGCCGTTTACCGTCAGCGCCACTACCGATCGTAAAACTGCGCTGAAAGGGGCGGAGTTCGTGATTATCTCCATCGAAGTGGGTGACCGTTTCGCACTGTGGGATCTCGACTGGCAGATCCCGCAGCAATACGGCATCCAGCAGGTATACGGAGAAAACGGTGGGCCTGGCGGGCTGTTCCACTCGCTGCGGATTATTCCGCCGATCCTCGACATTTGTGCCGACGTTGCCGACATCTGTCCCAACGCCTGGATATTTAACTATTCCAACCCGATGAGCCGCATTTGCACCACCGTGCATCGTCGCTTCCCGCAGCTCAATTTTGTCGGCATGTGTCATGAAATCGCCTCACTTGAGCGCTATTTACCGGAAATGCTCGGCACGTCGTTCGAGAATCTAAACCTGCGCGCCGCCGGGCTTAACCACTTCAGCGTGTTGTTGGAGGCCAGTTACAAAGACAGCGGCAAGGATGCCTATGGCGACGTGCGCGCCAAGGCACCGGACTATTTCTCCCGCCTGCCGGGCTACAGCGATATCCTGGCGTATACCCGCACCCACGGTAAACTGGTGCAGACCGAAGGCAGCACTGAGCGTGATGCGTTGGGCGGCAAAGACAGCGCTTATCCCTGGGCTGACCGTACCCTGTTCAAGGAGATTCTGGAGAAATTCCACCACCTGCCAATCACCGGCGACAGCCACTTTGGCGAGTATATCCGCTGGGCCAGCGAGGTCAGCGATCATTGCGGCATTCTCGACTTTTACACCTTCTATCGCAATTACCTGGGGCACGTGCAGCCGAAAATCGAATTGAAGCTGAAAGAGCGCGTGGTGCCGATCATGGAAGGGATCCTGACCGATTCCGGCTATGAGGAGTCGGCGGTCAATATACCGAATCTGGGCTTTATCAAACAGCTGCCGGACTTTATTGCGGTGGAGGTACCGGCGATTATCGATCGCAAAGGCGTGCACGGCATTAAAGTGGATATGCCGGCCGGTATCGGCGGGCTGCTCAGCAACCAGATCGCCATTCACGATTTAACCGCCGATGCGGTGATTGAAGGCTCGCGCGATCTGGTGATCCAGGCGCTGCTGGTGGATTCGGTCAACGACAAATGCCGTGCGATCCCTGAGCTGGTCGACGTGATGATCTCACGCCAGAGTCCGTGGCTTGATTATCTGAAATAAGCCGGATAGCGGGGCGCACATTGGCGCCCCGCAGACTGCCAACTGGGGTGAGAACGGGGGGAATATGGCGCAACTTACGCTTGAAAAACTGCAAAAACGCTATGGCGCTAACGCAGAGGTGATTAAATCGCTGGATCTGCACATCAACAGTGGGGAATTTGTGGTGATCGTCGGACCTTCCGGCTGCGGTAAATCAACCCTGTTGCGGATGATCGCCGGGCTGGAGGAGATCAGCAGCGGCGGCATGTATATCGATGGCAACTACGTTAACGACGATACCCCGGCTGAACGCGGTATTGGCATGGTGTTCCAGTCCTACGCGCTCTATCCGCATATGAGCGTCTATAAAAACATGGCGTTTGCGCTGGAGCTGGCGGGCCATTCCGCGGCTGAAATCGACAGCCGGGTGCGCGAGAGCGCACGCATTTTGCAGCTCGAGCCGCTATTGGAACGCCGCCCGAAGGATCTTTCGGGCGGGCAGCGGCAACGGGTGGCGATTGGTCGGGCCATCGTGCGCGAGCCTAAGCTGTTTTTATTCGACGAACCACTGTCCAACCTCGATGCGTCACTGCGGGTGCAAATGCGTATGGAAGTGGCGTCGCTGCATAAGCGGCTGGGGTCGACCATCATTTATGTTACCCACGATCAGGTTGAAGCCATGACCTTGGCGGATCGTATCGTGGTGCTGAACCAAGGTCATGTCGAGCAGGTCGGCACACCACTGGAACTCTATGACCAACCGGCCAATGAGTTTGTCGCGCAGTTTATCGGTTCACCGAAGATGAACCTGATCCCGGCGATACTACGGCGTGCCGGTGAGCAGCAAAGCGTGGTCGAGCTGGACAACGGCAAGGCGCTGATACTGCCGATCGCCACGCCTCCCGAGGCGGAAGGCCAGAGCGTCAATGTCGGTATTCGCCCGGAGCATATTCGGGGGGGCGAACGCGCGGAGTGCGAGTTTCAGGGCGAGGTGATGTTTGTCGAACACATGGGGAATGAGACCTACCTTTATCTGGACAACGGCAACGCCGGTGAACCCTGGGTGCTGCGCAATCCTGAGCGCTCCAGCATCCAGGCCGGCGATACCGTCGGCGTGCGGCTGCCGGTAGAGTGTTGTTATCTGTTTGACCGTCAAGGTCGGGCGTTTCAGCGCATTTTGTCCTCGGCGCAGGCGCATTAATTTATTAAGGAAGCACAGCCATGAGCGGTGGGCAGACAGTACAGTGGTGGAAGCAGGCGGTGGTGTATCAAATCTACCCGCGCAGCTTTATGGACTCCAACGGTGACGGTATAGGTGACCTGAATGGCATTACGGCCAAATTGGATTACTTGCAGTGGCTGGGTATCGACGTGATTTGGATCTGTCCGATGTACCGCTCGCCGAATGACGACAATGGCTACGATATCAGTGATTATCAGGCCATAATGACTGAATTTGGCACCATGGACGACTTTGACTGCCTGCTGGCCGAAGTACACGCCCGGGGAATGCGGCTGATACTCGATCTGGTGGTTAACCACACGTCTGACGAACATCCGTGGTTTATTGAGTCCCGATCATCTCAAGCCAGCGCCAAACGCGATTGGTATATCTGGCGTGACGGTAAAAATGGCGCGGAACCCAACAACTGGGAGAGTATTTTCAACGGCTCGGCCTGGAAATATGACCCCGGCAGCGAGCAATACTTCCTTCATCTGTTCTCGGAGCGTCAACCGGATCTGAACTGGGAAAACCCGCAGGTACGTGCGGCGCTGTACGACATGATGCGCTGGTGGCTGGATAAGGGCATTGACGGTTTCCGCATCGACGCCATCTGCCATATGAAAAAGCAGCCGGGGCTGACCGACATGCCCAATCCGCTTGGGCTGCGTTACGTGCCGTCTTTCGAGCGGCATCTGAACTATGAGGGCCTGCTGGAGTATGTCGATGACCTGTGCGAACAGGTGTTTAATCGCTATGACATCATGACGGTGGGCGAAATGAACGGGGCTTCGGCGGAGCAGGGTGAAGACTGGGTGGGCGAGCAGCACGGCCGCTTGAACATGATCTTCCAGTTCGAGCACGTCAAGCTGTGGGAAAACAACCACCAGCATTCGCCGCATGCCGGAGCAGACGTGCTGGGCCTGAAAGACATCTTTACCCGCTGGCAGACGCTGCTGGAGGGCAAGGGGTGGAATGCTCTGTATGTTGAAAACCACGATATTCCGCGCGTGGTGTCGAAATGGGGCGACGATAAGCAGTATTGGCGCGAAAGCGCCACTGCCATCGCCGCGATGTATTTCCTGATGCAGGGAACACCGTTTATCTATCAGGGGCAGGAGTTGGGGATGACCAATACCCGCTTCGATAGCCTGGCCGATTTTAACGATATTGCCGCCAGAAACCGTTTTGCCAAGCTGCGCGAGCAGGGCATGGACGAGGCGCAGATCCTGGCGTTTCTGGGCCGCAGCGGACGCGATAACTCGCGCACGCCAATGCAGTGGGACGACAGCGCCAACGCCGGTTTCAGCTCAGCCGCGCCCTGGTTTGCGGTCAATGCCAACTATCCGCAGATCAACGTGGCGTGTCAGCGCGAAGAAGCCGATTCGGTACTGAATTTCTATCGGGCGCTAATCCGTCTGCGCAAGCAGGATCCAGTGTGGATCGAAGGTCGCTATCAGTTACAACTGGCGGAACATCCACATATTTACGCTTATGGCCGCACCCTGGGTACACAACAGAGGTTGGTGCTTTGTAATTTGAGCAACGAGGCGCAACGGATAAATTCACAGGTATTAGCGCTGGGTGAATGGCAGCTGGCATTAGGGAATTATCAGGACAGCGGTGAGCTGCAAAGGCTGCGCCCATATGAAACTCGAGTCTATCAGCGGCAAGAAAATCTCAGCTGTATTTAATCCCGGCCGTGTTCGCTCTCCTCGGATGCAGCTGGCTGCATCCGAGGAGACAGGATCAGAAATCTACCGTAGCCTGCAAACTCAGGCTACGGGGTTCGCCCTCGATCACACGCAGGTTCCCTGCACTGGACTCATAATATTCACGGTTGAACAGGTTTTTGACGTTCAGCTTAATCTGGGTGTGTTTACCCACCAGTTTGCTGTCCCAGGCAATAAACGCATCCGCCACGGTATATGCTGGCATGGTAAAACTGTTTTCCGGATCGCCGGCGCGGCGTCCGACATAGCGTCCGCCGCCACCAAGGCGCACATCACCAGGCACTAACGGCACAGTGATGCGATGGCTGAGGTACAGGCTACCCATATTGGTTGGGGCGTTGACCAACCGGTTACCGACGTTATCCGGATTGAGGTTGTCTTCGACAATCTGGGTTTTGTCGTAACTGTAATTGGCCGTAAGATCCCAATCGTGGGCCACTTCACCGTTGAGTTCCAGCTCAATGCCGGTGGAGCGAGCCTTAGGAATGCTGCGGGTCACGCCGTTGATGAAGATCGACATGTTTTCTTCATCTATACGGTACAGCGCCAGCGTGGCATCCACCGCCGGAGTGATTTGCCATTTGCCGCCCATTTCATAGGTCGTGCCGGTTTCAGGCGTCGCGACGTTACCGTTGTCATCCACCGCCGTCGAGGGGGTAAAGGACTGACTGTAGTTGGCGTACAGAGAAACGCCCGGCGTCAACTTATATACCACGCCAGCCTGCGGCAGGAATTTGTTGCCTTTGTCATTCAGTGTGTTTTGCGGGTTTTGGAATCCGTTGCTGTTGTTCTGGTAGTACGACTGGTAGCGTGCGCCCAGGACGGCAATCCACTGGTCAGTTAAATGAATGCTGTCTTTGGCGTAGACCGAGCGGCTATATAAGCGGCTGCGCAGATTACTTAACGCATCATTGTAAGTGCTGCTGTTGGTTATCGGCGTTTCTCCGTAGACCGGATCGTGCATATTAAAGGTATTCGACACCTTGCCGCGGTAAGAGTAGGCCTTGTACGTTTCATTTTTTTCATAGTCAACGCCAACCAGCAGGTCATGCTGCATGCTCAATACCACCGGCGACCCGTTTACGTCCCAGGAATAGTAAGAGGTTTGATGGTTGAAGCCGCGGTTGGCATCCGCCCGGCGTGAAACCACACCGGTTGTAGTGTTGATGGCGGTGGCGCGCACTTCGTTGCTGTCATAGCGTCGCTGCATCCAGGCATAGTTAAAACGGGTGGTCCAGGTACTGTCCAGCGCGTACTCATAATGAGTATTGAGGCGTTTGTTTTTGCCCCAGGCGTGGTTGGCATAGTCGTCCAGCCTGCGGTTATAGGGGACATCGACCGGCGTGCCATTGATAAAGGCAGTGCCGCGATCGTAAGGAATATCGTACTTATACTCACTGTAGGCTATGTTGAAGGTCGCTTTATCACCATACCAACTGAGTGAGGGGGCTAACAGCGTATGTTCATTGGTGCCAAAATTGCGCCAGTAATCCTGATGCTGACGCTCGGCGATAAAACGGAAAGCAAAACCGTTTCCTAAAGGGCCGGTGACGTCGAGGGTACCACTGCCGCCACCAAAGCTGCTGGTGGCACCGCTGATGCGGGTATTCCAGTCGTATTGCGGTTTTTTGCTGATTAGATTAATGATGCCGCCGGGATTGAGAATTCCGTACAGCAAAGAGGCAGAGCCTTTCAACACCTCAACGCGATCGGTGGTGGCATCCATGCTCAACCCCTGATTGCTGCGAACACCGTCGACAAATACCGAGCCGTCAGAGTTGACGCCAAAGCCGCGTTTGACAAAGCCGTCCTCTGTGCCGCCCAGGGTATTACCTTGAGTCACGCCGCTGACGAATTTCATCGCATCATTGACGCTTTTAACCTGAAAGTCGTTAATGATCTCAGGCGTGACGACGCTGACGGACTGCGGCACGTCACTGAGCGGAGTGGCTGTTTTACTCCCCGTTGAGGCCGTGTCGGCATTGTAACCCTCAGTGGGAAGTGAGCGCGTGGTCACGGTAAGCGTGTCATCTTCGGCCCAGACGGTGGTCATGGCCAGCCCCGGTAAAACGGTGACGAGGAGGGGAAGTGTACGAAGCGCCGGATGCTTTTTTGTTTTAGTCGGACGTGGGTTTTCTACCTGATGCATACCATTCCATATCAAATTAATAAATAAAAACGATTATCATTATTATTATAATTTGCATGTGTAGGATTTGTGTAGTGAATGTTTATCAAGCGGGCACTGGTGGGGGAATTTGGCCACATTGTTCCGTGTTGGATTCGGTCGGCGGTGTTTTTATCTGAAGATTAATCGCCAAGATAGCGATATCCGCTCCCTTGCTCTTCAGGCTGCCGCAGAGGTGACAGCTTGAAACATAATAATATTTTTAAATTTTCAATTAGCTGATGCCAGTCCGGTGAAAACTGGCAATAATATCTGTCTGACAGCACATTTTGCGTGCGACGTCAGGCATGCCGGCCAGCGGGTTGGACGCCGTCATGCAGACAGGATTTTTCGTATTTTTTGCAAGCTTCTGGAAGCAAGATGCACACCACTGAGTTACCTGGTGCCACAAAATTACAGCACGCATTAATCGTATTCCTGCTGGTGTTCGGCCTGTGCCTGTTTGGCATTGTGAGCCGGCCCACCGGGCTGCTGTCCTCGTTTTGGCCGGCCAATGCGGTGCTGCTGGCGCTGCTGGTGCGTTATCCGGCGCTGGCCAGCCCCTGGGGTTGGCTGATGGCGATTCTGGGGTATATGGCGGCGGATCTGTTCACCGGCAGCACGGTCGTGAAAGCCGCATTGCTCAATGGCGCCAACATTACCGGTGTCGCGGTCGGGTTTTTCCTGTTTATGCGTTTGTCGCCGCAGGTCAGAACGCTGGAACGCACCTCGTCCAGCATTTTTCTGTTCGCCATCTGCCTGACGAGCGCGACCGCCACGGGGTTAGTCGGTGCCGGGGCTTCGGTGCTGCTTTTCGACCGCCAATTCCTGCCCGCCATGGCGCTGTGGCTATCTTCGGAGTTTACCCATTACATTACCCTGATGCCGTTTATCCTGACTTTCCCCACCGACTGGAAAGGCTACCTGCATAGCCTTAACCAGGCGGTGTTCCGCCGTAGCCAGTGGTACAGCATCTGTAGAAAAATGGGGGTGTTAATCCTGCTGCTGGTGGCGTGCATTTGCAGCGTCCTGATCGGCGGCCCCGGTGCGGTGATTTTCCCGATGCCGATCCTGTTGTGGCTGGCAATGACCTTTTCCTTGTTCAGCACCATGATCGCGGTGCTGGCCTATGTATTGTAGTGCCATTTCGCCATCGACATGGGGCTGATTGCGACCAATCTCGACATGAAGCTGTTGCAGAATACGGTGTCGATGCGGCTTGGCGTGGCTTTGTTGGCGTTGGGCCCGATCGCCGTTGCCAGCATGAACTATGCCCGCAATGCATTGTTGCGCAGGCTGGAACATGTGGCGAATCACGATGCATTGACCCACGTATTAACCCGCAGCGCGTTTATGCAGCGCGGTACCAAGCTGGTCAGCCAGAAAGGGGAACACGTCTGCATCATGATGCTGGATATCGACTATTTTAAGTCGATCAACGATCGTTTTGGCCACGCCGGCGGTGACGCGGCGCTGCTGTCCTTCACGCGGGCCATTACCGCTGATCTACGCGATCAGGATCTGTTTGGTCGCATGGGTGGGGAAGAGTTTGCCATTGTTGCGCCGATAGCCCAGCAGCAGGACGCACTGTCACTGGCCGAGCGGCTGCGCCGTCGTGTGGAAATCGAATCCATCACCATGCCCGCCGGAACCTCGTTGCAAATTACCGTCAGTATCGGCATGGTCACCTGCATTGGTGGGTCAGGCCAAAACCTGGACAACCTGCTGAAAATCGCCGATCTGGCAGTCTACAAAGCTAAAAACAGCGGCCGCAATCGGGTCGCCACGCCAGAATTACTCTCCCGCGCTTATACCGACCTCTGAAGCCACCAGCAGCCTGAATGGTTGACCCCACTAATGGGGTCTAAAATGGTAGAGGGCGCCGGCAACTCCGCCGGCGCCACCCCGACTGTCGAATCGACAAGAGGAATCTTCTATGAAATATGTTGATGGCTTTGTAGTGGCGGTGCCGGCCGCCAATAAGGAGGCGTATCTAAAACTGGCTGCTGCGGCAGCTCCTCTGTTTAAGGAATTCGGTGCCACACGCGTTGTTGAGTGTTGGGGCAATGATGTCCCCGACGGCAAACTTACCGATTTTCGTGGTGCGGTGAAGGCCGAAGCCGATGAAGTGGTGGTGTTCAGCTGGATTGAGTACCCCTCCAAGGCGGTGCGTGACGATGCCAACCAGAAGATGATGGCCGATCCGCGCATGAAAGCCTTGGGTGACCAAATACCCTTTGACGGCAAACGCATGATTTTCGGCGGTTTCGAACCGATCCTGGATCAGTAGCGAAGGGGGATATCGTGAAAATCACCCAACACTTATGGTTTGAAAAAGATATGGATGCGGCGCTGCGGTGCTACATAGATTTGATCCCCGGCTCCTCCCTGACCTGGCATTCTACCTTGCCCGCCGATACCCCCAGCGGCCCGGCTGGCAGCGTCAAACTCGCGACTTTTATTCTCGGCGACCAGCGCTATGCGGCGATTGAAGCCGGGCCCCTGGATCCGTTCAATCACAGCTTTTCCATCATGGTCGAGTGTGCGGATCAGGCGGAAGTGGATCGGCTGTGGGAAGCCCTGAGCGACGGTGGCAGCGTTGAACAGTGCGGTTGGCTGCGTGACCGCTGGGGATTGAGCTGGCAGATTGTGCCCAAACGGCTGACGGAGCTGATGGCTGACCCCGATAGTCTGAAGGTGAAAAGGGTCACCGAAGCGATGCTACGGATGGTCAAGCTGGATATCGCCGGGCTGGAAGCGGCGGCTCGTGAGTAATATGGCCTTGGCAAATGCCCCTCAGAAGGTACGCCTGCGGGGCGCTTTAGATGATTGCTTGTCATTCAAAACCTACAAAAAGTTTATAAATTGACGTAAATCACCTTATTGCATCAATACTGCTCATCTAAAGCTGATTTTTTATCATTTGTCAGCTCAGGCGAATCGCTGCACTCTAGGGCTAACCTTTTTGCAGCGCAGAGAAAAACAATGGAAAAGACACAGATTCAGCAATTAGTGACGCAATTCCCGCTGGTGCAGGAGCTGATCGACCTTAAGCCGGTGACCTGGTTCAACCCGCAAGCGACGACTTTGCAGGTCGGCTTGCCCCACGTCGGGCTGGGCGCTGAAGACGTAGCTGAGGCAGAACAGCGGCTGGCGCGTTTTGCGCCTTACCTGAGCGTAGCCTTCCCCGAAACTCAAGCCACTAAAGGGGTAATCGAGTCTGAGGTTGTCGCTCTGCCTGCGATGCAAACGGCATTGAATCAACGCTATGGCCTGACATTGGGCGGGCGGTTACTGCTTAAAAAAGACAGCCATCTGCCGATCTCCGGTTCGATCAAGGCTCGCGGCGGTATTTACGAGGTGCTGGCGCATGCGGAAAAGCTGGCTCTGGAAGCCGGGCTGCTGCAGTTGACGGATGACTACGCCAAGCTGTTTTCGCCGGAGTTCCGCGAGTTTTTCGGCGGCTATCGCATTGCCGTAGGGTCGACTGGCAACCTAGGCATGTCAATCGGCATTATCAGCGCTCGCCTCGGCTTTAGCGTCAGCGTGCACATGTCGGCGGATGCCCGCGAATGGAAAAAGCAAAAGCTGCGCGATAACGGCGTCAACGTGGTGGAATATGAACAAGATTATGGGGTCGCTGTTGAACAGGGCCGTTTGCAGGCGGCGAGCGATCCACGCTGCTTCTTCATCGATGACGAAAACTCGCAGACGCTGTTTCTGGGTTATGCCGTGGCCGGTGGGCGGCTGAAACGCCAGTTTGCCGAGAGCGGCATTCGGGTCGATGCTCAGCATCCTTTGTTTGTTTATCTGCCCTGTGGCGTCGGCGGCGGTCCTGGCGGAGTGGCATTTGGCTTGAAACTGGCCTTCGGGGACCACGTACGTTGCATCTTTGCCGAGCCGACGCATTCGCCTTGCATGCTGCTTGGTGTGCATACCGGGCTGCACGACGGTATCTCGGTCCAGGATCTGGGTATCGACAACCAGACTGCCGCGGATGGATTGGCGGTGGGGCGCGCCTCCGGTTTTGTCGGCCGTGCGATGGAACGTCTGCTTGCGGGGTTCTATACCCTGAGCGATGCTGAGATGTTTGCGCTGTTAGGCCTGTTGGATCGACATGAACATATTCAGCTTGAGCCTTCGGCATTAGCCGGCATGCCGGGGCCATGGCGCGTAGCGGCCGATGCGGAGTGGTTGGCGAGCCAGGGGTTGAATGAGGAGCAGATGAACCATGCTACCCACCTGGTGTGGGCAACCGGTGGCGGCATGGTGCCGGAAGCTGAGATGGCGAAATATTTGGCTCAAGCGGCACAAGCGCTTTAAACGGGCAGTAGCGAAATCAGAGTAATGCGCTGCAGGGCGTCGTCACGCGTATCCGGGTAAATGGCTCAATATGGCCAGCGACGCCATAACTTTAGGCCCCCTGGCAAAGGTCACCACGGGGCGGACAGTAAAACATCAGGCGTGGTAAACGCTTCTCAGCCAGGTTTTGGTCATCACAGCTTTCTCAGGTTGTTAGTTAAAGCGCCACATAGCGCAGCGTTGCCACGACGGCCAACCGACGGTTGCGGATCACCTGATCTTCCGGCGGTTCCTGACTTTCAAACAACGTATTAAAGGTGTACCTGTTGGCAACATAGTGGAAGCACAAACTGCTGATCAAGCGATGCACGTCCGTGGCGCAGGCGTCCGGAGTGAATTGCTGCCCTTGTTTACCGCGTTGTAAAATATCCTCCAGCAAGGTCAGGGCGCTTTGATTCAGCGCCTTGATGCGTGACGACTGACGGATGTATTGGCCGCGCATCATGTTTTCCATACAGATCACACGTATGAAGTCGGGGTGTTCCGCATGGTAGTTAAAGCTTTCTTCTACCAGTCGGGTCATGGCCTCTACCGGGGGCAAAGCATGCAAATCCAAGCCCGACTCATGAGCGCGAATATGCTGATAGACGTGTTCCAATACCTCTATGTAGAGCGATTCTTTATTCTTGAAATGATAAACCACCATGCGTTTGGTGGTGGCGGCATGCTCGGCAATGTTCTCCATGCGTCCACCCTTAAGACCGGCTTCGGCAAACTCACTTAATGCCGCAGCGAAAATACGTTGCTTCAGGCCAACGGGGTCATTTTTGCGTTTGGTTGCGGGTATCTCATCATTCATCAAAACATCAGTCACTTATAATTTGGAGGACACCGGCTAAGATTAACCGGGGTCAGCTGGTAATACAATCTGGCAGGTTAGCGCTTTGTGAACATTGTCATCCTAAACGCCGATGCAGTATGCTCAGTAATAATAATGACACAAAGGCCGATACTGGGGCGTGAGCAATAATTATTCACTAGGGTTTTTGAATGCTTAAACGGTAGTTCAAAAAATAGGGTGAAGGGAATAAACGTGCTGAGAAAGAATGCCATGAAATCGTGTTGATTTTTTTTCGTCTCTGCAGTTAATGGTGAGCGGATTGTTTCGAAAGCAGGGGCCTTTTACATAAAAATCCTAAGATAGCCTAAGAACATTAACTACCCATAACAGGATGATATTTGCTCAGATGTTTTTTTCCTTTTCTCCTGCCAATATGTCCTGATTTCAATATTAACTTTCCTTGGCATTGATCAAGAAAGAAAAGATCCGAAAGAAAACAGCGTTGGTTTTAACGCGACTCAATGTTAAGAGCGTGCCCATTTATGCCAAAGTGCCTACGTAAGCGGAAAACGGGGCTGAGTCGTCATGGTTAAGCACGCTATAATCGGTGAAATATCTGAATTTTCTGTAGATTGAAAAGCCTCCATTGCCAAAAGACTGTCTAAGGTTAGAACTAGAGTTGATTTGCAGGGGAAAGGTACGGGGTAAGGACAGTTATCAGGCTCAGAGCCGCTTGGCGGCGGGTTTCACTTGATAAACACGATCTCCAACCCTGGTTAAACCAAGATGAAATTTTATGATTTTTTACGATTTCACTTTTAATTTTACATTAACAACGTCGATTTTGGTTTTAATATTATTTTTTTTCACATGCCAGTCATCCGCTTTGAAGCTACTCTTGTTACGTAATGTCTAATTAAGGAAGATGTCATGTTTAATAGGCAAGTTAACATAGGGACATGTTATGGATTACTCTGTTAATTCAGTGGATGTTATTGTCTTGAAAATCTCTCTCAAAGCAATGTCATTTTATAACTCTGCAGAATATGGTTTTATTTTAACTGAAGAACGACTGTCCAAAAGAGATATGTTCAGGTTTTCATGAGAATAATAATGGCGGTTGATGCGGTTGTTTTAATCTTTTGATCTTAGAGCTATTCATTGTGAGATGTTAGAGCTCAATGGCAATAAGTCTGGCGTTATTACATAGATGCCACTGCTGCACGATTTATTTTAACGTCAATGCCGAGATCAAATTTCGTTACGTTATTTTACCAGACCAATATTATATTTCTGGAAAAAGATTTATTCACTCAGGAGCACACTCAATGAACCAGCGTTTGGACTTTATCGGTATTGGCATCGGTCCGTCCAACCTAAGTATTGCTGCGCTTGGTAGCGAGATCGAAGGGTTTAATTGCAAATTCCTCGAGCGCAAACCGCACTTTTCTTGGCATCCGGGCATGATCCTGGCAGATAGCAGTATGCAGACCCACTTTTTGAAGGATCTGGTGACGGCGGTTTCACCCACCAATCCTTACAGTTTTCTCAACTATCTGGTGAAGCGGAAAAAGTTCTACCGTTTTCTGACCAGCGAACAGCGTACCGCCTCTCGTGAAGAGTTTGCCGATTATCTCAACTGGGCTGCAACGGGGTTGGACTCACTGGTGTTCAACCAAGAGGTTCAGCGGGTGGAGTTTGATGACCGTCAGCGACAGTTTGTCGTTACCACTCAAAACGACGTATTTTACGCCAAACACCTTTGTGTAGGCATCGGCAAACAAATTAAGCTGCCAGACTGTGTGACTCAGCAAAATGATCAATGCTTCCACGCCAGCGAAATGATGTTACGCCAGCCTAACCTGACCGGAAAACGTGTGGCGATCGTGGGTGGGGGGCAAAGCGGGGCCGATCTGTTCCTGAATATTTTTCAGGGGCAATGGGGCCAACCAGAACAGCTGAGTTGGATTTCCCGCCGCAATAACTACAACGCGCTTGATGAAGCGGCATTTGCCAACGAGTATTTTACGCCAGAATATGTCGAGAAATTCTGCACGCTAAACAACTCAGCCAAGCAACACATGTTGCATGAGCAAAAGATGACATCTGATGGCATCACCAGCGAGTCTCTGTTAGCTATCTATCGTGCCATGTATCACCGCTTCGATGTACTTCGCGAGAAACGATGGGTGAAACTGTTGCCCAGCCGTTCAGTGACCGCCCTTACAGCCAAAGATAATTTCTATCGGTTAGAGACGCAGCATCACCTTGATCAAGGCTACGAAATCGTTGATGCAGACGTGGTGATTTTTGCTACCGGTTACCAACAGGTGCGCCCGGCGTTTCTTGAATCTCTGGCTCATGGTCTATCAACCACCGCCGATGGGCAATACCGTATTGCCTCTGATTTCACCTTTGAGCGCGAAGGTGAAGCTGAGAACTGCTTGTTTGCCGTTAACGCCAGCATGCACCACCACGGTATTGCCGATCCTCAACTCAGTCTGATGGCCTGGCGTTCGGCCCGGATCCTCAATCGCGCATTAGGCCATGACCAATTTGATCTGAGCACGCCCCCAGCGATGATCCAATGGCGCAGTGAGCAGCAACAACCTATAGCTTCAGCTTCCTTTGGTGCCATTCAGTCACCGTTTTAATTTTGTCGTCAAATGATGAGACAGGGTGTATGAGAAGAAATATTAATAAATTTATCATGAATCAACTGGCGACATTTACGCCGACCTTCAAGACAAAATTTATCTACAAAAAGGCATTCGGGAAAAAATTGAATCTCAATCCACCGGTAACGTGGAACGAGAAAATAAATTATCTAAAACTTAACGATTACAGTAACAACGCGCTGGTTACGCAGTGTGCCGATAAATACGCAGTGCGAGAGTATTTGAAGGCGCAGGGATGTGAAGAAATTCTAAACGAGCTGTACTTCGCCTGCGACTCTGTACATGAGATCCCCTGGGATACGTTACCCGAAAAGTTTGTGATCAAGGGTAACCATGGTTCTGGTTACAACCTGATTTGCCAGGACAAAAGTAAGTTGGACATTGGGCGAGCCTCTAAAATCATAGATAACTGGATGCGAGAGGACTACTGGAAAGTCTATGCAGAATTAAACTATAAAAAGATAAATAAAAAGATAATAGGTGAAAGGTATATAGAGTCTGCAGGTGGCCATGGTCCGGAAGACTATAAAATATACTGTTTCAATGGCGTACCTTACTGCACGTTACTCTGTGTCGGTAGGGATAAAGGCATGCCGAAATATTACTTTTTTGACAAAGACTTCAAGTTCCTGTGCTACAGCCAAGACTGCCTGGCCCTTAGCCCAGAAGAGATCGACGCTTTTGTTAAACCCGAGGGTTACGACGATCTTTTTGAATACGCGAGAAAATTGTCGGCGCCCTTCGAGTTTGTTCGTGTCGATTTCTATATCTCCAATGGCAAAGTCATCTTTGGCGAGTTGACCTTCACCCCCTCTGCAGGGATTGATACGGATATCCTCGAACCCACAGACATTTTGCTTGGGAAGATGCTTAATCTGAAGTAATACCCTGCATTAATAGAATGCAGCCTAAGGAAAATAAATGGCTTGGTGAATTTTTGGGCAAATGTTGTCGCCTTGGAAGTCGCTAATACAGTTTTGACCCGACACCCTGCGAGTAGTGCAGGGTGTCTTTTTATGTGCGTGGCAAGCAGGAATCAGAGCGGGGCGGAGGGAGAGGGCGTCTGATCGTAACCCCCCCAGACTGACTGATCGAAGTTAACGATAGAACCGGTCATCAGGCCGGATTCATCGCTGGCCAGGAAAGCGACGGTACGTGCCACTTCTTCTGGCTGAATCAAACGACCAAAAGGCTGCTCGGCGGCGGCTTTTTCCAGCCAGTTATCCTCGGCACCATGATATTGCTTCATTATGCGGTCTTCCCCTTCGGATGCCATCCACCCGATGTTCAGACCATTGACGCGGATCCGGTTGCGTAACAGGGCGTAGGCGGTGTTGCGTGTCAACGTAGCCAATGCGCCTTTCGACGAACAGTAGGCGGAGATAAAAGGCTGCCCGGCCAACGCTGACATGGAACAGATGTTAACAATGCTGCCCGCCGTATTTTCACGACGCATAATTTTTATCGACTCTTGCATCAGATAAAACGGCCCGCGAACATTGGTGGCAAACATCTTGTCGAACAGCTCGGGGGCCGTATCGATGATGGTGCCGCGATCGGTCATGCCCCCGGCGTTGACCAGAACATCGACGCGGCCAAATAATTCATCTGTTTTAGCGATAACCCGGCGACAGTCTTCCACGGAAGATAAATCGGCGCGTACAAAAATCACTGGGGTGTCAGTTTCTGCATTTAACCTCTCAGCGATTTCTGCGCCTTTTGCCTGGTTTCTTCCGCAAATAATCACCCCGGCGGCCCCTTGCTGGCTAAAATGGCGCGCGATTGCGGCCCCCAGCCCCTGCGTGCCACCGGTGATGACGGCCACTTTTCCGACTAACTGATCCATCATATATCTCCTTCTGTATAGCGATAGCCTGCCGCGCTGAGCGCTTTGCACAGGGTGTTATAGCCGAGACGGGCATACTCAAGGGGCGGCGCTTTGGCCGGATCCTGTTCGGCTTCAACCACAAACCACCCCTGATAACCTATAGCGGCAAGCTTATTAATGACGGCGGTGAAATCGATGGATCCATCACCCGGTACGGTATAAACCCCCTTCAATACGGCATCCAGAAAAGAGTCTTTATGGCGGTCGATACCGTTTAGCACGTCCAAACGGACATCTTTGGTATGCACATGGATGATGCGATCGCCATGTTTTTCCAGCACCCTGACAGGGTCCACGCCGGCGAACACCAAATGTCCGGTATCAAATAACAGGCCAACGTCTTTACTGGTTGCCGCCATTAAGCGGTCAATATCCTGTTCATCTTCAATTGCCGTGCCCATATGATGATGGAAGGCGAGTGGCACGCCGAAATCCTTGCAGAAGGCGGCGAACCGAGACAGTTTGTCGCCGTACTCGCTGATTTCTGCGTCGGACAACCGACGTCGTTCAGCCAGGGGGACGTTCTGCCGGTTCTGGATGGTACCGGCAGTCTCTCCGTAAACCAGGCAGGCGGCACCGCAGTCGCGGAAAAGTTGCATTTGTGGCAGCGAACGGCTGATTTCTTCGTTCAGGCTGTTATCAAGCAGCGTGCCCGAATACCATCCCGAGACCAGTTCAAGCTGGAAGTATTTCAGGGTAGGTTTGAGCTCCTCACTGGTTTTTGGGAATTTGCCGCCCGTTTCAACGCCCTGAAACCCCGCAAGGTGGCTTTCAAACAGGCAGGTTGCCAACGAGGTTTCGCCCCCTAGCTGAGGGAGATCGTCATTCGACCAAGCGATAGGCGCGATGCCAAGCTTTGCTTTAAGAACCATGTTCTGCCCCTTCTTTAAATGCCGATACGCTGATTTTTGCGTCCTTCGAGATGTTCGCGATACGCCTGGTTAACGCTCTCGCGCTCGCTCACTTCCGGCACGCCGACATCCCACCATGCATCTCCGGGCGTCCAGTGGTGGGCGTCGGTGGCAATGGAAATTACCGTGGTACGATCGTTGCCTTTGGCCCATTTAAGGGCGTCTTCAAGCTGTTCGAGCGAGGTCACCTTGCGGGCATAAGCCCCCATCGACTCGGCATTGGCGACGAAATCCACCGGGAAAGGCTCTTTCACGCGGCAATCCTTCAATAGGTTATTGAAGGAAGCACCGCCTTTGGCGTTCTGCAAACGGTTGATCACCGCATAACCGCCGTTGTCGCACACCAGTAAAATAAATTTATGACCGGACAGTACGCTCGAATAGATATCTGAGTTCATCATCATGTAGGTGCCGTCCCCAATCATGACGAAGACATCCTGTTTTTTGCCCGCCATGGCGGCTCCCCAGCCTGCAGAGAGCTCATAACCCATACAGGAAAAACCGAACTCGCAATCGAAGGTGCCGGGATCTTTGACACGCCAGCCTTTCACCAACTCGCCAGGCAGCCCGCCGGCGGCACTGATGATGTAATCTTCCGGCGCCGCCACTGCATTCACCACGCCGATCACCTGGGCGTAGCTGGGGACATCGGCGGTGACTCCAGGTTCTTGGGTTTTTGCAATCAGTGCGTTCCAGTCAGCAAAAGCCGCTCGTCCCTTAGCCAACCAGGCGGGCGCGGCCACCCATTCGCCCAGTGCATGGTTTAGCTCGATAATCCCTTCACGGGCATCGCACACCAGCGGAATAGCGCGGTGTTTATGCGCATCAAAGCGCGCAGCATTGAGTGAAATGAACTGTGCCTGTTGATCGAATACCGTCCATGAGCCGGTGACGAAATCCATCAACCGGGTTCCTATGGCGACCACGACATCGGCTCGGGAAGCCAACTCATTGGCTGAGGTGGAGCCAAGAATACCAATCGGCCCCATATGGATAGGGTGGTCATGCGTAAAAGCGCCTTTACCGGCAATGGTTTCCACGACGGGTATGCCATGGCGAACCGCGAAAGCCTCCAGTTCAGCTTCCGCCTGTGAGTAGCGCACGCCTCCACCAGAGATAATCAATGGGCGTTTGGCGTTCATCAGGCATTGTGCTGCGTGAGCAAGCTGAAGGCGATCGGGCCGTGGACGAGGCATCAGATGCAACTGCGGGGCGAAAAAGGCTTCCGGGTAATCCCAGGCCATTTCCTGCACGTCCTGACACATGCCGATAAAGGCCGGGCCGCAGTCGCCCGGATCTAGCATGGTGGCCACAGCCTGCGGTAGCGAGGACATGATTTGTTCTGGATAGGTGATGCGGTCCCAATAGCGGCTTACCGTTTTGAAAGCATCGTTGATGGTTTGTGTCGGATCGTTGAAATGCTCGATCTGTTGCATTACCGGATCCGGATGCCGCCGCGCAAAGCTGTCGCCGCAAATCATCAGCATGGGCAAACGACTGGTGTGCGCGACGCCGGCAGCGGTTAGCAGGTTGGCGGTACCCGGCCCGATCGACGCGGTAACCACCATGATCTGCCTGCGAACCATCGCCTTGGCAAAACCAATAGCCGCAAAACCCATCGATTGTTCATTTTGGCCGCGCCAGGTTGGCAAAATATCCTGTACTGCTTCCAGCGCTTCACCCAGACAGGTGACGTTGCCATGGCCAAAAATCCCATACACGCCGGGAAAAAGCGGGACGCGTTCACCCTCGATTTCCGTAAACTGGTTGCTCAGATAACGAACGACTGCCTGAGCCGCTGTACAACGAATCTTGGCCATATCTTCCCCCATTCGGATTGAACGCCTGAAAGCAGCATGATTATTTTTTTTGCATTTTAAATTGCTGTTTATTTTAATTGGCAATAAAAATTGCAAATTCAAACGACAAGACTCCCATCCCGACAGGGCAGAAGTCTGTTTTAAACGTGATTCAACTGCGATGACGCTTGCGGTTCCCCTCACTGCGTTTTTCACGCTCGGTAATGGTTTCAATGCAGGGCTGGGCTTTTTCCGGCTGTAATGCCGCAGCCAATGCCATCGCAATGCTCTGCGCCAGACACACCGGCGCCGCCAGAGATCGCGAAAAACTGTATTCTTCTTCCGGTATGGTAAACAGCACTTTTGCACTTTTCGCCAGTGGTGAAAGCTGACTGTCAGTAATGGCCACAATAGGGATGCCACGCGCACCGGCATCATCCGCAATGGCGATCACTTCTTTCGCGTAATGGCGAAATGCTATGGCAATAAGCACATCATTTTCCCGCATATTGTTGGCCATTTGCGGTGCCAGTCCTCCGGCAGCATCCAGCAGTATCACGCGACGATTGAGCATGGTTAAAAGATACCGCATCAACGACGCGACAGGTTCCGAGCGCAGCTGGCCGGCAATATAGACAGTTTCAGCTTCCTTCAGCAGATGGGCGGTCTCATCGAGATCCTGTTCGGTGATGTTATTCAATAACTCCTGCAGCGTTGCGATATCACGAATGACCAGACTTTGCAGGAAACCCAAGCTGCCTTTTTCATCATTTTTTCGCAGATCATTTTCCAGTGCGGTGATCCGCTCGTTGTAACCGGGCGCTGCCGTAGCCAACCGCGTCTGGAAAACGCTCTGCATCTGTTTAAAACCGCTATAACCAAAAGCCTGGGCAAAACGCACCAACACCGATGGATGTAATCCGCATTTGGCCGCCACGGCGTTAATCGACTCCAGAGCAACCGTATTGGGGTTCTGGGTTATGTAGCGTGCCGCCTGCTGATAGCGCTCCGACAACTGCGGATAGCGTCGGGTGATTTCGTTGACGACCTGCTCGTAATTGTCATGAGGTAGCGGTTTAAGTGTGGCCAGAGTTGGGTCTGTTTTTTTCACCATCAGAATTTCCTTTCCAGGCATTAGCCAGTCATTTTCCAGCACGCTACAGCAATAAAAATTGCAAGTAAAACTCACATGCAATTATTTCTATCTCATTTGCCTTGGGCTGGGAAAAATTCTTCGTGAGATTTGTGATTCATCTCTAAAATATTTATTTCAATTACGGGTGCGCATTGAAATTTTCAAACCAAAATAATTTTTAATGTCTTGATATATTTGAGTTTAAATCGATTTTAATTATGATTTTTTGCCCAAGGTGGTGTTGTTGCAACTTTTATTGCTGTGTGTCTAGTATTGCAAATATTGATGCTTTAGCGGCACTCTGCCGAAGCAAAATGCTGAGGGACAACCCATCATGTATGACAATTTTGGACAGTTTATCAACGGTGAGTGGTGTACCGGCCGTGGCACCGAAAGGATAACGGTGATCGACCCGGGCAAGGGCTGCGAGTTGGGTCAGATTAAGGCGGCGTCTGCGGTGGATACGCTGGTTGCGTTGGACTGTGCCGATCGAGCATTTCCCGGCTGGAAAAACACACCGGCCTGGCAACGAGCGGATCTGCTTCAGGCGGTAGCGCGTGCCATGGTGGCGATAACGCAAGAAGCTGCAGTGATGGTTTCGAAAGAAAGTGGCAAACCCTTGGCGCAGGCAAAACGTGAATGGGAGCTGTCTGTCGATCAGTTTATTTGGCATGCGGAAGAGGCGCGGCGCATCTATGGGCGAATTGTCGAAAGTCGCGTTCCCGCAGGCCGCTGCGAAGTCCTGCATGAGCCGATCGGCGTGGTGGCGGCGTTCACCGCCTGGAATTTCCCGGTGGTATTGGTGGCCCGCAAACTGGCCCCCGCACTTGCCGCAGGCTGTACGGTGGTATTACGTCCTTCGAGTGAAGTACCGGGTTCCGCGATGCTGATCTTCGAATGTTTGCGTCAGGCTGGGCTGCCGGCCGGCGTCGCCAACCTGGTGGTGGGGCCGACTGCAACCACCTATGGGCCTTTAATGTCATCGCCAACGGTCAGGAAGGTTTCCCTGACTGGCTCCACGCAAATCGGTCGGCAGATGATCCGCGATTCTGCATCAACCATCAAGCGGCTCAGCATGGAGTTGGGCGGCAATGCGCCAGTAGTCATTTTTAACGACGCCGATATCGATAAAGCGCTAGATCTCTCAGTTGCCACGAAATTTGCCAACAGTGGTCAGGTGTGTGTAACCGGCGATCGTTTTTATGTCCATGAACACTGCTATCAGGCCTTTGTGGAAGGCTTCGCTCGGCGAGCCAGCCAGCTGAATGTGGGTTATGGGCTCGATGAGGGCACCACCATGGGGCCGCTTATCAACATGAAACGGCTTCACGCGATCGAAGACATCGTTACCGACGCGCGCGCCAAAGGCGGAAGGGTGGTGACTGGCGGGCATCGTCTTGAACTTGGCGGGGGCTATTTTTATGCGCCCACGGTGATTGCCGATTTACCCGACGATGCGCTCGCAATGGCTGAGGAGAATTTCGGCCCCATTGCGGCAATCACTTCTTTTAGCGACAGCGAAGCCTTATGGGACAGGGTTAACAATTCCAATTTTGCTCTCTCGGCCTATGCCTTTACGCGAGATCCGGCTCGGATCCGCGAAGCCGTTTCTCGCTTCGAGTCCGGCATGGTGGGGATCAACAGCTATGCGCTGGCAGCGGCTGAAGTGCCGTTCGGGGGGATCAAGGCCAGCGGTATGGGACGTGAAGGGGGTTCAGAAGGTATCCACGACTACATGAACACCAAACTTGCACAGATCGTGGTTTAAGGAGCCGCAATGAAACGCAATAACGTCAAAAAGCGTTGGGATGAGGGGCAAACGGTGTTGAACGGCTGGCTGAGCGTTGCCAGTTCCTTTACCGCCGAGATTATGGCTGAGCAGGGGTACGATGCGCTCACGATAGACCTCCAGCATGGGTTTGTCGGTTACGAGCAGGCAACCCATATGCTGCAGGCGATGCGCGCCAGCGGTATAGCCCCGCTGGTCAGGGTGCCCTGGCTCGAACCGGGTATGATCATGAAGGCGCTGGATGCCGGGGCCTGGGGCATTATTTGCCCGATGGTAAACACTGCCAAACAGGCCCGTACCCTGGTTTCCTGCGTGCGTTATCCCCCCACTGGCAGCCGGAGTTTCGGCCCCACCCGTGCGGTGATTTCTGCCGGAGCGGACTATGGTCAATTTGCCGATGAGCAGGTGGTCTGTCTGGCTATGATCGAGACGGCCGAGGCCGTTGAAAATATCGAATCCATTGTGGCTACGCCAGGTCTGGACGGCGTTTACATCGGCCCGGCGGATCTGACGCTTGGCTTGACCGGTCGAAAATACCGTACCGGGTTTGATCGAGACGAGCCCGAAATCATCGAAGCCATAAAGCATATCCTGGCCACGGCGCATCGTGCAGGCAAGAAGGCAGGGTTGCATAACGGCACTGCCGCCTATGCCGCGCAAGCCGCTGAATGGGGCTTTGACCTGGTGACGGTATCCAACGACGTACAACTGCTGCGGTCCGCGGCTTCAGCCAGCGTGGCGCAGTTTCGTCAGTTGAATGGCGAAGTCAAAGACGCAGAGCACGCCGTTCGGGGAGGATACTGAAATGCCGCATGTACTGGTGGCCGGAAAAATCCACGATGCCGGTTTGGCCATCTTACGCAACGCACCTGGCTTTACGGTACAGCTGGTGGCGGAAGTGAGCGTGGAAAGTTACGCGCCTTATCTTGCCGAGGCCGATGCATTGTTGATTCGCACCCAACCCTTGAGCGCGAAAGAAATCCAGACGGCTCGGCGACTCAGGATCGTCTCGCGCCATGGCGTGGGTTATGACTCGGTGGACGTGGCGGCTTTGACCGAACGACAGATCCCACTGACCATTATCGGCGATGTCAATTCACTGTCGGTAGCTGAACATACCTTCTCCTTGCTGTTGGCTTTGGCTAAACGTCTCTGTTACTTCGACCGCAGTATTCGTGAAGGTGAATGGAACAGACGCAACGGGTTTTCCGCGATGGAAATGGCCGGAAGGACGCTTTTCATCCTGGGTTTCGGCCGTATTGGCAGGGAGGTGGCCCGGTTGGCTAAAAGTTTCCGCATGCGCGTTACGGCCTACGATCCCTATCTTCCAGACGAGGTGTTTACCCAGCTCGGCGTTGAAAGAATGGGTGACATCAGCACAGGGCTGAAGACCGCCGATGCGGTCACTGTTCACCTTCCACTCAGTGACGAGAAACCGCTGATTGGCCGACAGCAGTTGGCGACGATGAAACCGGGCGCACTGTTGATCAACACCGCACGAGGGGGAATTGTCGATGAAGAGGCGCTCGCGGAAGCCTTGCAAAGCGGACATCTCGGCGGCGCCGGTTTAGACGTGCTGAAACAGGAGCCGGCAAACCTGGGCTCGACACTGTTAGCGCAAACTGAACGGCTGATCCTCACGCCACACTCTGCCGGGCTCACTGCAGAGGCGGCGATGCGAATGTCAGTGTCGGCCGCTTCCAATATCCTCGATTTTTTCAATGGTCAGCTCGAGAGCGGACTGGTGGTTAATCAGCAGGCCCTGAAGCTTCATGGCCATAAATAACTGACTTCTTATGGAGACTGTCATGATCAGAATTGCGATTCTCGGTGCCGGGCGTATCGGTCAGGTACATGCGGCGAATGTGGCTCGTCATAACGATGCTTTTCTTACCGCTGTTGCAGACCCTGTTATCGAAAATGCCAAAGCGTTGACCGCGGCCTGGGGGGGCGTTGCGTTAGCTGACCCGCTTGAAGCCATTCAAAACCCTGATATTGATGCCGTCATCATAGGCACACCCACGCATACCCATATTGATCTGATGCTGGCCGCGGCTAAAGCCGGCAAGGCGGTACTGTGCGAAAAGCCGGTGGATTTGGATATCAACAAGGCGTATGCGGCGCAAAGGGCACTGGGCGAGCATGCCAGTCAGGTCATGCTGGGCTTCAATCGCCGGTTTGATCTGGGGTTTAGTGAGATTAACCAACGTATCCGCAGTGGCGATATTGGCGACCTTCATCAGGTGATCATTACCAGTCGAGATCCTGGATTGGCGCCCATGGGCTATTTGAAAAACTCGGGAGGAATTTTCCGCGACATGGTGATCCACGATTTTGACCTTGCCCGCTGGATCCTGGGCGAAGAGCCGGTGGAGGTGTTTGCAACCGGCAGCCGTCTGTTCGCCCCTGAACTGGAGGCGTTGGGCGATTATGACACTGTAATGGTGCAATTGCGCACCGCCTCAGGCAAACAGTGTCAGATCAACTGCAGTCGCCAGGCAATCTATGGCTATGACCAACGTATGGAGGTCTTCGGTTCCGGGGGGATGTTGTTGAATGACAACCTGCGGGCGACTCCGGTTAGACGTTATAGCAAGCAAGAAACCGAAGCGCGTGGGCCATTGCTTAACTTCTTCATGGAGCGCTATAGCGATGCCTACCGGCTGGAAATAGACGCTTTTATCTCGGCAATTAAGCAGGGCACACCTATGCCGATCACGGTGCATGACGGTTGCATGGCCCTGAGGTTGGCGGATGCCGCTCAGCTTTCCGCAGACACTCATGCGGCTGTGGCGCTGGATTGAGGAGAATGGCGATGCAAAAAATCGGTATTGGACTTATTGGCACCGGCTTTATGGGGAAATCGCACGCCAGAGCCTGGCGTGCCGCTGCCACGCTTTCCGGTGATATTCAGCCGGTATTAATCAGCGTGGCGGATATTGACGCCGCTGCGGCTGAAAGCGCCGCGCAGCAGTTTGGTTTTATGCGCTGGACCCAACGCTGGCAAGATCTGATCGACGATCCGGATATTGATGTTATTTCGATAACCTCACCAAACAGGTTTCACGCCGAACAGGCCCTTGCCGCCATCGCGGCGGGGAAACATGTGCACTGTGAAAAGCCCTTGGCACCGGACAGCGAGACCGCTGAGCGAATGCGCCTTGCGGCAGAGAAAGCCGGTGTCTTCACCCAGGTGGGGTTCAATTACATTAAAAACCCGTTGCTGAAGTTGGCTCGCCAGATGATAGCCAACGGCGATTTAGGCGAGATTACCGGCTTTAGGGGGATCCACGCGGAGGATTTCATGGCGGATCCTGCAATCCCCTGGTCGTGGCGGTTAGATCCGGCCGGAGGGGCCGGCGCGGTGGCGGATTTGGGCAGCCATATTTTGGGTATGGCCAGATTTTTGCTCGGCCCGGTAAGCGAAGTGTTCGCCGATCTCGATACGGTGATTAAAGCTCGGCCGGAAAGCGCAGGTTCGAGGGTGCTGAAACCGGTAGAGGTTGACGACATTGCGCGTCTGACCCTGATATTTGCTCGTGGCTGCCGCGGTCATATAGAAGCCAACTGGGTCGCCACGGGCCATAAAATGCAGCTGGGGTTTGAAGTCACCGGTACCCAGGGGGCCCTGAGCTTCAATCAGGAACGTTTTAACGAAATCCAGTATTTCCGTTATGACGGCCCTAGCGGCCTGAACGGCTTTAAAACGCTGGTTGCCGGGCCGGAGCACGCGCCTTACGGGCTTTTTTGTCCGGCTCCGGGGCACCAACTGGGGTTCAACGATCTAAAAACCATTGAAATGCTTGAGTTCATTCAGTCAATTCAGCAGGGAGACTCACAAGGGCCAGATTTTAAAGAGGCGGTTGAAATACAGCGTCTGGTGGACGCTGCGGTACGCTCATCCGCGGAACGAAACTGGATCGCACTCTGACGAGTCCGTTCGTATGGCAGGTTCCTTTTGGGATGTTCTGACGTACGGGCGGCGTCACCTGCGTTAGCTATGCCGTACAGGCCAACGCAATGTCATAGCAGTAAATAATTAACCCTTCGTACTGAAATTACACGCTATTCACCATTAATGGGAAAACGATTATGAAGAAAATTATCTTACTCTGTCTTTCATTGCTCTCGCTCAGCCCTTCGGTATTTGCTGTGCAGGTTGGCGTCAGCATTGCCCAAATGGATGATGTTTTTCTCTCGAGGTTACGTGGCTACATTATCGAAAGAGCAAAAACACACCCGGATCTAAAATTACAGTTTGAAGATGCCCAGGGGGCGGTAGATAAGCAACTGAGTCAGGTGCAGAGTTTCATCAATGGGAAAGTGGACGTGATTATTGTTAATCCGGTCGACACCCAGGGCACCAAAAATATCACCGAGGCCGCCAGAAAGGCCAAAATACCGCTGATTTATCTTAACCGTATGCCCTCGGACTCCACCATGGGCAATGGCATCAGTTATATCGGCAGCGACGAGATTGAAGCCGGCAGGTTACAGATGCAATACCTGGCTGAACTGGTCAAGGATCGTAAAAGCGTCAACGTCGCCATTATGAAAGGGCTATTGAGTAACGATGCCACTCGTTTTAGAACCCAAGGGGCGAAAGAGATTATTGCCAAGAATCCCAACATGCACGTCATTCTGGAAGACACGGCCAAGTGGATGCGTGAAGATGGCATGAATCTGATGAATAACTGGATATTGTCAGGCGACAAAATCGATATTCTTTCCTCTAATGCTGATGAAATGGCGATTGGCGCAGCTATGGCGATTAAAAGTAATGGCAAGAGCGTCGGTAAAGATATTCTGATTGGTGGAACCGATGGCGGACCAAATGGCCTGCAGGCGATAAAAAAGGGCATGCTGACGGTCACAGTGTTCCAGGATGCCAAATCGCAGGCCTACGGCGCGGTCGATATGGCGGAGCAAGCGGCAAAGGGGGAAGCTATCAAGGACGTGAACTTTATTCCTTTCCAACTGGTTACTCCCCAGAACTATGAGAAGTTTATGACCCCCTAGCCGGTAACTGCAAGTGCAGGTTACGCTGCTGTCATGCGGTGACGGTAATGTTTTATCGATACCGCATGAGGTTATATCGTGGGCATGAAAAAGGGCGGTAAAACCGCCCTGAAGAAATTCACCCTGATTAAAGCTGTTCGCCGTTGCTGGCGATCACGGTGCGGTACCAGTCGAAACTCTTTTTGCGCGAACGCTCGAGGGTGCCGGTGCCATCATCGTGTTTGTCGACGTAGATAAAGCCGTAACGCTTGCCGTATTCACCGGTGGTGAAGGACACGCAGTCAATGCAGCCCCACGGGGTGTAACCAATCAGGTCCACGCCGTCTTCGATGACCGCTTTTTTCATCTGTTCAATGTGCGCGCGCAGATAGTCGATACGATAGTCATCGTTGATCTGGCCGTCAGCCTCTACCTTGTCGAATGCACCGAAGCCGTTCTCAACGATAAACAGCGGTTTCTGGTAACGCTCGTACAAAACGTTCAGCGAGTAACGCAGCCCGACCGGGTCAATTTGCCAGCCCCAGTCCGAGGCTTTGACATGCGGGTTCGGGACGTTACCGGGGAAACTGAACATTTCGTTGTCGCTGCTCACCGCATCGGCCTGCAGGGCGTTGCTCATGTAGTAGCTGAAACCGATGTAGTCCGCGCAACCTTCGCGCAGGGTTTGTTCGTCCTGCGGTTGCATCTCAATCTGGAAGCCTTTGCGCTCCCAGTCACGCAGCAGGTACGACGGATAGTAGCCGCGCACTTGTACGTCGGTGTACAGGTAGCGCGAGTGCATGGCTTCGACGCTGTACATGACGTCGTCCGGTTTGCAGGAGTACGGGTAGAAGGGGACGCAGGCCAGCATGCAGCCAATTTGGAATTCCGGGTTAATCTGGTGACCGAGTTTCACTACCAGGGCGCTGGCAACAAACTGATGGTGCAAGACCTGATAAAGCGTCTGCTCCGGGTTCTCTTCCTGGGTATACACCACGCCGGAGCAGCAGTAGCCAAACAGCGGATACTGGTAGTTGCTCTGGTTGTTGATCTCATTAAAGGTCATCCAGTATTTCACTTTGTGCTGATAACGGCGCAGCACCACTTCGCTGAAGCGTACGAAGAAATCGACCACCTTCCGGTTCTTCCAGCCGCCATATTCCTTCACCAGGTGATAAGGCATTTCAAAGTGGGACAGGGTGATCACCGGCTGGATATTGTATTTCAGCAGTTCATCAAACAAATCGTCGTAAAACTGCAGACCGGCTTCGTTTGGCTCATGTTCATCGCCATTCGGGAAGATACGCGTCCAGGCGATAGAGGTGCGGAAGCATTTAAAGCCCATTTCGGCGAATAACGCCACGTCCTGCTTGTAACGGCCGTAAAAGTCCACCGCTTGGTGATTAGGGTAACGATAGCCTTCCTGCACGCCGTCGGTCATAACGCGATCCACACCGTGAGAACCGCCCGACAGAACGTCGGCGATGCTTGGACCTTTGCCGCCCTGATCCCAACCGCCCTCAACCTGGTGCGCCGCCACGGCGCCGCCCCACAGAAAATCTTTCGGTAACTGTTGTTGTTTCATCGTAGGTTTCTCATCGGATTATTATCAGAAAGCACTGAACTGCCGGAATGAGAATATAGTAGCAAGCCGAAATGGAATGTCACGATATAACAAATCACCACTCAGGTGACGTGTCACATTAAAAAAACAGGCTGTTTTATTTTGCGTAATTAATATGCCCAAGCCGCTTGCCGATGGTTTCGATAATGTAAATGACCGGGATTTGGGTGGTGATATTGTGTTGCCCGGCGATCAACTGCGGGGGAACGTGGTATGAGAGGTTAAAGTCCGCCATGCGTGCCAGCGAGGAGGTTTCGTTGTTGGTGATGCTGATGATTTTGCAGTGATGCAGGCTGAACTGGCTGGCGAGGCGCAAAATTTCTTCGGTCTCTCCAGACACCGAAAGTATTATTGCGACCGCGCTTTTATACATGTCGCTATTGATGGGATAATAAGGGTCGTCGATATGGGTGCTGAATTTTCCAACGTTGGAAAAGAAACGCGCGCCGTATTTCCCCAATGCTCCGGAGGTGCTGACGCCGACGAAAATAATGCGCTCAGCAGCGGCAATATGCTGCACCGCCTGATCTAACAGTTGATTAAATTCGTCGTTATTAATGCTTTTAAAGAAGCTGATGATTTCGCTGGTGCCGAAATCCATCGGCGGTGCTTCGGTCTGCTCAAGATACAGCTTGAAGCGGATGCGAAATTCGGAGTAGCCGTCGCAGCCCATTTTCTTGCAAAAGCGCAGTACGGTAGTGGTGGATACCCCGGCGGCCTCGGCCAGTTCGCGGATGGTCATATACATCACCGGGTTCTTGTTTTTGGTGATGTAGTTATAAACCAACAATTCCAGCGCATTGAGTTCGGCGATTGCTTTATGGGTAAACATAGACCTAATCCAGCGAGTAACAACAGACCTTAATCAGCGGGCTAACATAGCAGATTTTGCCGTAGCCCGCTCGTGGTTTTCGTTGTTATTCAGGCCCGTTTGGCGTTGTCCAGCAGTTTGTCGTGCGTCGGTTCACTGCCGGTCAGGTCACATTCCTTCGGCAAACGCCAGGCGATGATGCCGGCGATGATCAGTGAGACTGCAAGACCGCATACCGCCACGTTCTGGCCATAGAGGTAGATCATCACCCCTACCAGATAAGGCCCGCAGAAGCCGCCCAGGTTGCCGAGGCCGTTAATCACGCCGCGTGCGCCGCCGGCGACCTCTGCGGAGGCGATACGCCCAGGCATGGACCAGAACGGGCTGGTGGCGGCTTTGAGGAAGAAGCCGCACACTACCAACGCAATGTAGGCCGCCACCACGTTATGACGCAGCACCACCGAAGCCAGTAGCGCCGCAGCAAAGCAGAACAATGAAACCATCACCCACAGGCGGCGTTTGCCGGTTTTATCGGTAAGCACTGAAATCAGGTAGATCCCCAACAGCGTCGCGACGAATGGCAAGATTGCCAGGAAGCCGACCGAGGCCATGTTACCGCCGGTCAGGTTTTTTAAAATGGTGGGCAGCCACAGGGTGTAGCCGTAGTCGCCGGTTTGATAGAAAAAGTTCAGCAGCACCAGCTTCATCAAGCCCTTGTTACGGAAGACATCTCTCAGTGGTGCTTTGCTGACCGGTTGCAGTTTGCTGCGTTCTTGCCGTTCGCGCGTTAGTTCGGTTATCAGATAGTCGCGCTCACGGGCCGGCAGCCAGCGCGCTTCCTGTGGGCGGTCGCTGATCAGCAGCCACCACACGGCCAATACCACCAGCGACAACAGGCCTTCGATGATAAACAACCAACGCCAGTCGAATGCGTTAATGATGGCGCCAGAGATCGGGGCGGTGAGCATGCCACCCAATGGGGCGAACATCATGACAAAGGCGTTGGCGCGGCCCAGTTCTTTTTCCGGGAACCAGTTGCTGATCATGGTTAACACTACCGGTAACATACCGCCTTCAGAGATGCCCAATACGAAGCGTAATACCAGCAGTTGATAGTGGTTAGTGACAAAGCCGGTCGCAACTGACACCACCGCCCAGGCACACAGGGACCAGGCAATAAAGCGCTTGCCGCTGCCGTTGACCGCGATGCGTCCGCCGGGAACCTGCAAAAACAGATAACCGATAAAAAAGATGCCACTGGCCAGCCCGGCCATCTGGCTGGTAATGCCCAGGTCGGTCTCCATACCGCCGGGCAGCGCAAAACTGATATTAACCCGGTCCATAAAGGAAATGATGCAGGCGATCAGGATCGGGGCAATAACCCGCAGCCAGCGGGTGTTGGGTATTTTATTATCCATGGCGATCTCTCTTTATAGGGCGCAGGGAGAACCTCTCAATGAAGAGGTTCTGTGATTCGGCGGTAATAAAATCGAAAAGAAAACGCGTCAGTTACTCGATGGCGTGGGGCAGCGGCGCCCGGTTGAAAAAGGCTTCAACGTTGGCAAACACGATATCGCTCATCTTTTGCCGGGTTTCCTGGGTGGCGCTGGCGATATGCGGTTGCAGCACCACGTTTTCCATGGCGATCAGTTCTGCAGGAACCTCGGGTTCGTGGGCATAAACGTCTAGCCCGGCACCGGCGATGGCGCCACTTTGCAGGGCGCTAATCAGGTCGGGTTCATTAACGATGCTGCCGCGAGCAATGTTAATCACCAGCGCGTGCGACGGCAGGGCGTCGAATACCGCCTTGTCCACCAGGCCGGCGCTGTCTTTACCGCCGGAAATAGCAATGATAAAGAAGTCGCTTTCCCGCGCTAAAGTCAGCAGATCTGGGAAATAGCGATAGGGCAGCGAACTGTCCTGCGTGTGGCTGGCGTATTGAATACGCATATTGAAACCGGCGGCGCGTTGGGCGATGGCGCGGCCAATGTTACCCATGCCGAAAATGCCCAGCCGTTTGCCGCTGACCTGCACCGACAGGCCCGGCGCTTCTTTCAGCCAGCGACCTTCACGCACAAAACGATCGTTGTGGCACAGCTGACGAGCGGTAGCCAGCAACAATCCCAGAGCCATATCCGCCACGTCTTCCGTCAAGGCGCCGGAGGTGATGGTGACGGCAATGCCGTGTTTACGGGTGTAATTCAGATCAATCGCGTCAGTGCCTACGCCGAACACCGCAATCAGCCCGAGGTTGGGTAATTGTTCAAGCACTGGCGTCTCGACCCCAATATCCCCCCGAGTGACGACCGCACGGAAGGCCGCACCTTTTTCGGCCAGAAAAGCGGCCGCACCCTCTTGTTCATACAACCGATGTACCACAAAGGCTGCCTCAAGGCGGGCCAGCAGGTTATCCATTACTGGGGCAATCAACAGCACTTCATTGGATGTAGAGGTCGTCATGGTTTCACCTGTCAATAATTAGCGTTACTTCGTATTGCTATAAAAGCGGTTTTCGGCAGGCGGTTTTGCGACAGATATCACGCTGAAGAGTGTTAAAAAACTGTGTTACCCGTAATGTGATCGACGGAAGGAAAAGGGTGACTGTCACCGGGGAAGAGCAGCAAAAACTGCCGTATTGCGAGCGAAAATCAGGCTGAGCGCGCAGATCCCGGTCATTTAACGGATGGGTAACATGGGTGCGTAACAAGCGGGGGGAGGCAACAAAAAGAAAAGCCGCACCTGAGTGCGGCCGAGCGTTCACGAAGAACAAAACAAGGACAAAAATTCCGGTAGACAGGCCCTGAAGCAAACCTCAGAGACAGATCATGATGATAAGCAAAATATTTTCGGGTGTGAAATGCCGAATATGGCTTAGTTAGTCGAATTAATAGATAAATAATCAGCCACTTACTTCCTCTCAGTTTCATGCGCGGCACGGGTTTCCTCGTTGGTCGCCAGCAGACCGTACGCTGTAGATCCTTCCGTCAACGACTGGTGCGCAATCACTACGTCCTGCTCTAATGCCACTCGAAATTGATGATAAATACCCACTTTTCGTTAAAGCAATTGGCACTACATACCCTTAACATTAGAAAGTCTTTTAATGATTATAATTAGCATGCTGTGAATTATTCACCGCAGTGATATTACGGAGCAATCCGTTTGGTTAAGGATATGTATTCACCATGGAAATAAAAATAAACGGCCGGATGGTCGCACTGGGCGCCATTTCACCCGAAACGCCGCTACTCTACGTGTTACGCAATGATCTGGGCCTGAATGGCCCCAAATATGGCTGTGGCCTCGGGGAGTGCGGTGCTTGCACGGTACTGATCGACGGCGTTGCCGCCCGTTCCTGTTCCATTCCACTGAGTGGCGTTATCGATAAATCCATCACTACGCTGGAAGGCCTGAGCGAGGCGGGGCAACTGCACCCGGTTCAACAAGGCTTTATCGATGAGCAGGCCGCGCAGTGCGGTTATTGCACCAACGGCATGATCATGACGCTGGTTGCTCTGTTTGAGCGAAATCCGCAGGCAGATGAACAAGAAATCAAAAATGAGCTGGCTTATAACCTGTGCCGCTGCGGCACCCATATTGAGATCCTGCGTGCTGCCGCCAAAGCCCGTCAGCTGTTGGCGGAAAGGGGGCAAGCATGAGCCGCCTGGAAATAACGCGCCGCCGCCTGTTGCAGGCCGGTGGCCTGGTAATGGTCAGCAGCCTGTTGCCTGTGTCGCTTAATGCCCTGGCAACGACGCCAGAGGTAGGCGGCGATCTGCCGCTCGATCGCGTGGACAGCTTTATCGGCCTGACCGCCGATGGCCGTGTCACCGCATTTAACGGCCATGTGGATCTTGGCACCGGTATTCGCACCGCATTGGCACAGATTGTTGCCGATGAAATCAGCGTACCTTTCGAGCACGTTACGGTGATTTTGGGTGACACCCAGCGCACGCCGGATCAGGGGCCGACCATCGCCAGCGCCACGATTCAGGTGACCGCTATACCGCTGCGCCAGGCAGCCGCACAGGTGCGACAATTGCTGCTGGCACTGGCCGCAAAGGCCTTTGCGTTACCGGTGGAACGCCTGCAGGCTGAAAATGGCCGGGTATTTGCGAGGGACAAACCCAACGTCAGTCTGAGCTATGGTGAACTGGCCCGCGGGCAAAATTTACAGGTGGCCCTGGATAAAACCATCAGGCTGAAGAGCGTGGCGGAGAGCCGTTACGTGGGCAAGGCGGTGCCGCGGGTGGATATCCCGGCCAAGGTGACCGGCCAACTGACCTATGTGCATGACCTCCGCCTGCCGGGCATGCTGCATGGCAGAGTGGTGCGCCCGCCTTATATCGGCGCCGACAGCAGCGCCCCGTTGGGCAGCGGCCTGCTGTCGGTTGACCATGATTCCATTGCCCATTTGCCTGGCATTGTAAAACTGGTGGTGATTAACGATTTCATCGGTATCGTCGCCGAACGCGAAGAGCAGGCGATTGCCGCCATGCGGCAACTGAAAACCGTCTGGCGTCCCTGGTCCGGTTTACCCGATCTTTCGCTTACAGGATTGCATAAGGCCCTGGTGGAAAACCCCAAAACGGATCGCGTGCTGCGTGATGATGCCGGGGTCGATGCCGCTTTGGCCTCGTTGCATACCGAGGTCAATGCTGATTACGTCTGGCCTTACCATCAACACGCGTCGATCGGCCCGTCCTGTGCGGTGGCCGACGTCGGTCGCGATCGCGCAGAAATCTGGTCAGGCACGCAAAATCCTCACGATTTGCGTAAGGACATCGCTCATTTGCTCGATTGGCGGCCAGAGCAGGTCCATATCAATCGCATGGAAGCCTCCGGCTGCTATGGTCGCAACTGTGCCGATGACGTCTCCGCTGACGCTGCGCTGTTATCGCAGGCCACCGGCAAGCCGGTCAGGGTGCAGTTGATGCGTGAACAAGAGGCAGGTTGGGAACCCAAGGGCACCGGGCAACTGATGCGAGTCCGCGGCGGGTTGGATAAGCACAATCAGGTGGCGGCTTACGAACTGAAAACCAGCTACCCTTCAAACAACGCTGTGACGTTGTCACTGGTACTGGCCGGTAAAGTGCCCAATCTGGCAGACGTGCAGCAGATGGGCGACAGAACCGCCATTCCCCAATATGAATATCCCAATATGCGGGTGGTGTGCCAGGACGCGGCGCCAATTGTGCGGGCTTCGTGGATGCGTGGGGTCTCGGCGTTACCCAACGTGTTCGCCCACGAATCCTGGATTGATGAACTGGCGTGGCGAGCCGGGCAGGATCCGATCGCATTCCGCCTGCAATATCTGAAAGACCCGCGTGCCGTGGCGCTGATTCAAGCGTTGAAAAAGCAGGCCAATTGGCAGGATGGCCCGGCCTACCGCAGCCCGGTGTCCGGCGATCCTGAATGGGTGACGGGGCGCGGCTTTGCCTATGCGCGTTATTTCCACAGTAAATTCCCTGGGTTTGGTGCCGCCTGGGCGGCCTGGGTGTGCGATCTCAGCGTTAATCGCCACAGCGGTCAGATCAAGCTGGATAAAATCTTCGTTGCCCATGACTGCGGCCGCATCATCAACCCGGCAGGGGTTCGTCACCAGGTGCACGGCAATATCATTCAGTCCGCCAGCCGGGTGCTGAAAGAGTTCGTCACCTTTGACTCTGCGTCCGTGACGTCGCTGGATTGGGGCGGTTATCCGATCCTGCGGTTTGACGAGTTACCGCAGGTTGATATCCAACTGCTGGACTATCCGGATGAACCCTCTATGGGGGCAGGAGAATCTGCCTCGGTGCCGAGCGCGGCGGCGATCGCCAATGCGTTGTTCGACGCGCTGGGCGTGCGTCTGCGAGAGGTACCTTTTACCCCTGAGCGAGTGGTAAAGGCGTTAAAACAGCAGGCTTCCGGCAGCGCAGAAAGGGATAAGTCACTATGAGCAGCATAAAGAAAATCGCCGGTTGGGGCAGTCTGACGGTCGTTGCCGCCGTGGTCATTGGGGCGATAGCCAGCTGGCAATCAGAAATAGCGCCGCTGGAGGAAAAGGATCATCACGTTTTTAGTCAGCAACAGATCGCCCAAGGGAAAGTGCTGGCCGATCTCGGCGACTGCGCGGTGTGCCATACCCGGCCCGGCGGCGAGCGCAATACCGGCGGATTGGCGATGGAGATTCCGTTCGGTACCATTTACAGCACCAATATCACCCCGGATAACGACACCGGCATTGGGAAATGGTCGTATGCCGCCTTTGAACGAGCGATGCGTCATGGGGTTGATCGCGAAGGGCACTATCTCTACCCGGCCTTTCCCTACACGGCGTTTACCCGCACCAGCGATGAAGATCTGCAGGCCTTGTACGCCTACCTGATGTCGCAACCGGCCGTGAAATATCAGCCGCCGGCCACCGAGTTGAGTTTTCCGTTTAACATTCGCCAGGGCATCGTCACCTGGAACTGGCTGTTCCTCAAGCCTGGCGCCATGAAGGCCGATCCGACACAAAGCGCCGAATGGAATCGCGGGGCCTATCTGACCGAAGGCCTTGGCCACTGTAGCGCCTGCCACTCGCCGCGCAACCTGATGTTTGGCGAGAAAGGCGGCGCTGAGCACCTGAGCGGCGGCGTGGCGGAAGACTGGACTGCTCCGTCGCTAACCGGCAGCTCTTTGGCACCGCTGGAGTGGACACAAGATGATTTGCTCAGCTTTATGCGCACTGGGTATTCGGCAAATCACGGCGTGGCAGCCGGGCCGATGGCACCGGTGATCGAAGAGGGGCTTTCGCGGTTGCCGGAGCAAGACTTGCAGGCCATAGCCACTTATCTGCGCACTTATCATCCGAGCGAGTCTAAGGTGACAGAAGCCAAACGTTTGAATGAATGGGCCGAGTCGCGGACCGAGCCGTTAACCACGGAAGGCGCACGTATTTTCTCCGGTGCCTGTATGGCATGCCATGCTCAGGAAAAGGGGGCTCAGCTGATCGGCGTTCGACCTTCACTGGCGCTGAACACCAACCTGTATGCCGATAAGCCGGACAATGCCATTCGGGTGGTGCTGGACGGCATTCAACGGCCGGCCAATAGCAACCTGGGCTATATGCCGGCATTTCGCCATAACCTGAACGACAGGCAGATCGCCGAATTGCTTAACTATCTGCGGCAAAACTATGCGGGGAAAGCGCCGTGGCCCGAGCTGCAAGCGCAGGTCAGTCACTTACGCGATCAAACGGCGGAAAAATAGATCCATTAGCTTGAGAAGCGGGGCCACCAAGGCCCCGTTATCGTCAATAACGCACAGCTCATTCCAGTAACTGAAACGGATGCTCTGCTTCAGTCGGTCATTCCACACGTAGCGTGCCATCGTTAACTCCTCCCGTGTCTGGTTAAATAAATAACAGCTCTTGCCGGCCAGGGCGAATACGTTAATTCGCTGAGCTTTTGATATTTTTGGGATAGGCGTTTCGCTTATCATTCGGCAACGAACGGTTTTAAAAATCGCGCTCAGGGTTGTTGATCACCGACCACGCGCACGGGTTTTCTCGCCCGCACCAGTCGCCAGCCAAAGTTCATGCCCGCTGCCGCAAGCAAGATGGCGGCGGCGCCCGACAGCTGCATCAGGCTAAGGCGGTGTCCGAATACCGCCCAGTCGACGATAATCGCCACCACGGGATAGATGAAAGATAACGCGCCTACCAGGGCAGTGGGGATTTTCTGGATGGCACTGTACAGCAGGGAAGACATCAGCCCGGTGTGCACCAGACCCAGGGTCGCCAGCAGCAACCAGCCGTTAGCCGTCGACGGCAGTTGGGCCCAGCCGGCGAACGGTGCCAGCAGTACGACGCCCAGAGTGAGCTGAATCAGCACGATCAGGTGCGGCGGCACCCCTTTCAAACGCTTGACGATCGCCGCCGCTACCGCATACATAAAGGCAGCGCCCAGCGCCAGCAACACGCCAGTGAAGTAATCGGCACTGGTATCGCCGCCATCTTGTTTACCGCTAATGATCAGCAACATGCCGACGAAGGCCAGTACCAGCCAGCCAAACTTGGTCGCCGTCATTTTTTCGCCGAAAAACAGCACCCCGAGCCCAACCAGCATAAAGGGCTGGACGTGGTAGGTGACGGTCGCCACCGCAATAGAGGCATGGCTGTAAGCGCCGAACAACATTACCCAGTTCAACACCAGGGCTACACCGCCCAGCACCGCAATGGCAGCCTGACGTCGGGTTAACATGTCTTTTTTAAGTAGGCCAAGCAGGGCGCAGGCGATCAGCATCGCTAGCGCGCCAAACGCGCAGCGCCAGAAAACCACCGTAGCGGGCGGTTGCCCCAGCAGCATTACCGGCCAGCCCACGGTTCCGGAAATGACCATGGCGAGGGTCATCTGTAATACGCCGCCGGTTCTTATCTTCATTTCCCTTCTCCCTGTTAGTGCGCTTGCCGCCGTTGGCGGTTATCATTAAAATGAACAACTGAACATTATGATGAACACTCGATAACTGTTCGTCAAGACGAACAAACGAACGATATGGTGAACAATGAGCGACTTTGTCAGCAATAACGCTACGCCCATCGGGCTGCTTTCGGCCGCCATTCGCCGTGAACGCGAACGATTGGGCCTCTCGGTTACCGAATTGGCTCGCCGAGCCGGCATTGCAAAATCGACGCTTTCGCAGCTGGAAACCGGCAGCGGCAACCCCAGCCTGGAAACCTTGTGGGCGTTGGCGATGGCGTTGGATGTGCCGGTCAGCCGGTTGATTTCTCAGCCACGCCAGCACGTACAGGTGATCCGTGCCCATGAAGGGGTGACCACGGTTTCCGAACAGGCCAACTACGCCGCCACCCTGTTGGCGACCTGCCCGCCAGGGGCACAGCGCGATATTTACCGTCTACAGGTTCAACCGGGCGAAGCCCGCATTTCGCGGCCGCATATGCCGGGTACCATTGAGCATGTGATTATCAGCAGTGGCAGGGCGCTAGTCGGGCCGACGGACCAACCGGTAGAATTGAACGCAGGGGATTACATCAGTTATTCCGCCGACCGCGAGCATATTTTTGACGCTTTGGAGAACGATACTACGGCTGTCATGTTGATAGAGCAGGGTTAGGTCGGTCACACCCGGCCGAATCGGTATTTTATTGAAAACGATTCTCAGTTGTATTAGTGTGCCGCTCTTGCGTCAGTGGTCAGCACTTTATCAATGTCACTGTTATCGTTTAAAAAACTTCAAGGAACGAAGATGAAAATTGTCATCCCTTCTCTCGTGTTGGCCGCTGGACTTGCGGCGACGCACCCGGCAACGCTGTTGGCCGTGGAAGCGCCGTCGGTCGCCACCAAGGATGCCGCCGTTAGCAATGATTTCAGCTTTGTGCGTTACCGCGCGGATTATCAAGTCCATGCCAATGCCAGCAACACCAAGACCGAGAGTTATGAGGTGCTGCTCAAAACCAAGGCGGCAGTCGAGAAGTTCAGCCAAATCCGCCTGAGCTACAGCGAAAAAATGGAAACGCTGAAGGTGGTTTCGGCCTATACGCTGACGGCCGATGGACTGCGCCATGATGTCGCGCCCGATCGCATTTATACCCAGGAAAGCTACTCCAGCGCCTCTGCGCCACTGTATGCCGATCGCAAGGTAAAGGTGATCGTCTTCTCCAACCTGGCACCCGGTTCTCGCGTGGTGTATCAGGTGTTGCGCACGCAAAATACCCCGTACTTCCCGGACTACTTCGGCCTGTGGGAGACCTTCAGCGTCTTTGACCAGTTTGATGACGCCGAGGTCAATTTACAGGCGCCGGCCAATGTGCCGATGCATGTCTTTACCCGAGGAGTAGAGGGCGCAGATAAGCCGCAGATCCGCGACGGTCAGGCCTACTGGCGCTGGCATTACCGGCGCAGTGAACCGCTAGAAGCGCAAAACTGGTCGGCGAACAGCTGGACATTCAGCCCAACCATCATGGCCAGTACCTACCGCGAATGGCCACAGCTGGCCAAAGCCTATCAACAGAAAGCCAATCAGGCGGCCAAGGTGACCCCGGCGATCCAGGCGCTGGCGGATAAAATTACCGACGGCATCAGCGACCGTCGTGAGCAGACGGCGGCGATTTATCGCTGGGTGGCACAGAATATTCGTTATGTGGCGGTCTATTTGGGCAACGGCGGGCTGGAGCCGAATTCGGCGCAGAGCATCCTGGATAACCACTATGGCGATTGCAAGGATCATGTGGTGATGCTCGAGGCGTTGCTGGCCGCCAAGGGCATCGTCAGTTCACCGGTGCTGATCGGCATGGATCAAGGGCCGATATTGCCGAAGGTCCCACTGCTGGGCCGTTTTAACCACGCGATTACCTACGTGCCGGAGTTCAATCTGTATCTGGATTCTACCAGCCCCTGGGCGCGCTTTGGCCAACTGCCGGGGGCTGACCTTGGGGCTCCGGTCCTGCTGACGCGCGAAGCCAAATTGGCGCGTACCCCTGACAATGACGAACAGCGCAACAATACGTCGCTCAGCGTGGACTTCTACTTCGATAAAGCGGGCAATATGCGAGGCCAAACCGAACGCAAGCTGGGTGAGGTGGATGAGATCGACCTGAGAGGCTATTTCTCGCAAATCAATCAGCAGAACCGGGCGCGAGTCGAAGAGAACATCATGGCGTCCTCAGGCATTGATGGCCGTGGGGTTATCGCGATGCACGGCGATGCGTTCGATCTCAAAAAGCCGTTTGCCTACAGTTATAAATTCAAAGCCGAGGATTATGTCGATTTCAGCGTGGTGGGTGGTATGGCCGTACCGACGCCGCCCGGCGGCAAGTCTTTCCGTACGCTTTACTCGACGACGTCCGCCCCGACTAACGAAACGCCGTTCTTCTGCACCGCGCAGCAGTACGACGAGACCTATCGCCTGCACCTGCCCGCCAACGTGCCGATTATCGCCATCCCCAAGAACCAGCAGTTCAGCAATGCGGCCGGCAAATACCAGGTTGAATGGCAGCTCGAAGGGCAACAGGTGGTGGTCAATCATCGGCTACAGCTGAATGCCGTTCGCGGTAAGGACGCGCTCTGTCAGGCACAGGATTATCCTGCCTTCCGCGCATTGTTCCAGCAGGTTCGGCGCGGCTTCCGTGGCCAGGTAGTGTATGGCGAGCTGGCGAACGCCGGGGTTAATTCTGCTGTAGTCACTAAATAGAAACAAAAACACCGGGCGCACCTCTAACGGATCCGCCCGGTGTTTTATCGTTATTTTTTCACTATCAGCCCCATACCGCGGCCACGCGGATCGGAGGCGGTTTCCGGCGTGTCACCCTTGACGCGGATCGCCTGTATGTCCCCCATGTACCAGCCCTGATCTTCCAGTGTGTAACCCATCGCTTTCAACTGTTCAGCCACTTTGCCGGTCAGTGGAGCAAAAGCGTCGTAGAAGATAGTGTCTTTAGGCAACAGTTGGTGATGGACGCGCTGCGCGGCCACCGCTTGTTGCAGCGGTAACTGGTAATCATAGAGATTGTTTATCACCTGGAAAATCGAGGTGAAAATGCGAGAACCGCCAGGGGTGCCGATCACCAGGCTAACGTTGCCGTCGCGGGTGATAATGGTCGGGCTCATGGACGAAAGCATGCGTTTACCCGGTTCAATGGCGTTGGCGTCGCTTCCGACCACGCCAAAGGCATTGGCCACGCCCGGTTTGGCGCTGAAGTCGTCCATTTCGTCATTCAACAGGAAGCCAGCCCCTTTCACCACCACGCCGCTGCCGAAGTCCCAGTTTAGCGTATAGGTATTGCTGACCGCGTTACCCTGCGCGTCAACAATCGAGAAATGCGTGGTTTGATGGGGTTCCAACCCAGGCCGTACCTTCTCGGTCGGTGAAATGGCGGTCGGATTGATCTCCGCAGCCCGCTTTTGCAAATAATCCGGGGCGACCAATTGAGCAACCGGCACCTTGGCAAAGTCAGGATCGCCGAGGTAATCGGCGCGATCGGCAAAGACGCGCTTTTCGATTTCCGACAGTAAGTGAATATAGCGGGCGGAGTTCAGCTCGACGCCTTTGAAATCTGCAGCACGATCTTCCTTTATGCCCAGCAACTGCGCCAGCGCGATGCCGCCGGAGCTCGGCAGCGGGGCGGTATAAAGGGTATTGCCGCGCCAGGCGATTTTCATCGGTTCGCGCCATTTCACCCGGTAGTCTGTCAGATCGTCCTGGGTGATCAGGCCGCCATCGCGTTGCATCTGGGCGATCAGCAGCTTGGCCGTTTCCCCCTGATAGAAGTCGTCAGCACCTTTGTTAGCGATGCGTTCCAGCGTTTTGGCCAGCTCCGGCTGTTTAAACACCGCGCCGGGTTTCATGCTGCCAAAGTAATCGCCGAAGTTGGTTTTGTCGGCGAACAGCTTATTGGCATCCTCACGGTATTGGTATTGCTGACCGGCCACCTTAAAGCCTTGTTGCGCATAGCCGATAGCCGGGGTCAGCAGTTCTGCCCAGGGCAACTTGCCGAAGCGTTTATGCGCTTCCCACAGCCCGAGTACCGTGCCGGGTACGCCGGCGGCCTTGGTGCCCACCAGGCTGAGGTTCTCGATCACTTCGCCTTTTTCGTTAAGGTACATGGTTTTAGTGGCCGCTTTGGGGGCGACTTCCCGGTAGTCGAGGAAGTAGGGCTTGCCGTCGACGTACAGGGTCATAAAACCGCCGCCGCCAATGTTGCCGGCCTCCGGGTAGGTCACTGCCAGCGTAAAGGCGGTGGCGACCGCAGCATCGACGGCATTACCGCCGGCCTGCAAAATTTGTGCGGCCACTTTGGCACCGTATTGATCCGGCGCCGCTACGGCACCGGCGTTCAAATTAGCGGCGAATACCGAAGGACTGAGGGTGGCCAGCGCCACGCTGAGTGCCAATGTTTTCAATAAACCAGAATGCATAGCCTTTCCTTTTCGAATTGAACGATGACAGGTGAATTCAATCTCAACAACCACTTAGCACCATTGTTTAAGCTTTTTCTGGCGCTTGATTGAAAGTAGCACCGCTCAATCCGCCGCGCTTTATCCGGCGTTTGGAAGCGTGAGGTAGAACGTTAAATCACCGCCGGCAATTGTGTTAGTAACCACTCACAAAAATGCCGGGCGAGCGGGTTGTTCTCGCTATCGCGATGAATAAGCCAGGCCCACTGAGGGCCACGCACGCTTTGCTCCGTCATCGGCTGCAATACCCCACGTGCCTGAGCCTGTTGCGCCAGCATTTCGCTGACCAGAGCGATGCCCAGGCCGTCGCAGGCCGCATCCAACAGCAGGCCGGGATCGGAGAAGTTCAGGCCGTGGCTGCTTTGCCCAACGTTGGCGCCGCCCTGAACGGCCCAATGGCTCCAGTCCATCTCGCGTTCGCCGTGCAGGGTGGTGCGTTGTGCCTTGTCCTGTTTCAGCAGCTCAGGATGGCAAGCCGGATAGAGCCGATCCTGATGCAGCATTTTGAGGCTACATTCAATTTGCGCACTGAGATCGTCACGGATCGCCAGATCGACGGTTTCGGTCGCCATATCCGGCGGGTCGAAGGTGGTGAACAGCCAAAGGTCGATATCCGGGTGCTGCCGGTGGAAGCTTTTAAGGCGCGGAACCAGCCAGTGACGGGCGAACGCCGGCGTGGTGTTGACGATCAACTGGTTGGGTTTGCGGTACTGCTCCAGACGGCGGATGCCAACGGCCAACTGTTGCAGCATCACCTGGGCGGTGCTGTAGAGATCCTGACCGGCATCTGTCAGGCTGACGCTGCGGCCGCTACGGAAAAACAGCGGTTGCTCCAGGAAAGCTTCCAGGCTGCGAATTTGTTGGCTGATCGCCGACTGAGTGAGGTGCAGCTCATCGGCGGCCTGGTGGAAACTGCCCAGCCGGGCGGCGGCTTCAAAACCGCGCAGGGCGTTCATCGGGGGCCAGTGCTTTAACATTATTGATAAGCCTATCTAATCAGGTGTCCGCTAAATGTATCCTTTGTTTTACCCGGATTAAAGGGATTAACATAGCTGTTATCGACATCACGCCGTCTTTTGCTGAATAGTTTAGCTTATTGTTTTGGCGGCAATACAGGAGCAAACCATGTCAACACGTCGTGAATTTATCAAACAGGCTTCCCTGATTGCCGGCATTAGCCTGACGGCCTCGATGGGGCTGGCATCATTGTCCAGCCACGCGGCTCAGAAAACGGCTGGCGGAAACTGGCGCATGCCCGATGAGGGTGAGCCTCAGCAATGCGCCTTTATCGCCTTTGGCGCACAGCGGGCGATTTGGGGGGCGTTCACGGCGGACGTGCAAGATGCTCTGGGGCGCATTGCCCGTGCTATCGCGGTTTACCAGCCGCTGACGGTATTTTGTCGCGAACGTGAACGAGAGTTAGCGGAGAGAAAATGCGGTAGCCACAATGTGACCTTTGTCATTACCGAGCTCGATGATATTTGGATGCGCGATATCGCTGCCAATTTCGTTACCAACAACGCGGGTGAATTGGCGGCGGTGGACTTCAACTTTAACGGCTGGGGCAATAAACAACGGCACGGCAAAGATGCTCAGTTGGCCGCTTTCCAGGCAAGACATTTCGGCGTTAACCCACTGCGCCGCAGCGCCTTGACAGGAGAAGGCGGGGGCATCGAGGTGGATGGTCATGGCACCGGCATCATGACCGAGAGCAGTTGGATCAATCGCAACCGCAACCCTGGCTGGAGCCGTGATCGGGTAGAGCAAGAGCTCAAAGCGATGCTGGGCCTGCGAAAAATCATCTGGCTGCCGGGGATTAAAGGCAAAGACATTACCGACGCTCACGTCGATTTTTACGCCCGTTTCGTCAGCCCAGGCGTGGTGATCGCCAATCTGGATAGCGATCCTGAGTCCTACGACCATCAGGTCACGCTGGATCATTTGGCGATCCTCAAACAGGCCACGGATGCCGATGGCCGCAAGATACAGGTGCATACGGTGTCGCCACCGCTGGGTCCACGCCGTAGCCGCTTCAGCAAGGGCAATGCGGATTTTGCCGCCGGTTACATCAATTACTTTGTCATCAACGGCGCGATTATCGCCCCGGAGTTTGGCGATGCCGAGGCGGATGCCGCAGCTTTGGCATTATTGACGGCGCTTTACCCGCAGCGTGAAGTGGTGCAGTTGAATATCGACGCTATCGCCGCCGGTGGTGGGGGCATCCACTGCGTGACCAGTCAGCTGCCGGCCGTTTAAGCCTTGTTACAACAGGGCCAGCCTTGGCCCTGTCGAGATAACGTGGATCAATACGTGTGGAAGTAATCCTGAATGACGCGAGGATTATGGGTTTTGGTCAGCGACAGCATCAGCAGAATACGCGCCTTGGCCGGGTTGAGCGAATCGGACACCAGGCCAGGTTGCCCGCTGTCCTCCGGGACAATACCGCTGCCGGTGCGGCTGGCGCGAACCACCAGCACACCGGCTTTCTCCGCTTTTTTGATCCCGGCAGAGCTGCGCACTGAAACCGAGCCGGCACCGGTGCCAGCGTAAACAATGCCATCCACTTTATGCTGAATGGCCGCATCGTACATGTATTCAGGATCGTCCTGATAACCATAAATAATGTCGACTTTTGGCAGCACCTTGACATCACGCACGTCAAATACCGAGCGAGTGGTGTGGATCTTGTCGACTCGGGTTTCAAAGTAGGGTTTTCCACCGACAATTACGCCCAGATAGCCTTCTTCCGGTGCTTTGAAGGTGTCCAGCGTGGTGGCGTTGGTTTTGGTGCTGAAACGGGCCGAGCCAATGCGATCGTTCAGAACGACCATAACGCCACGCCCCACGGACTGCTTGTCGGCGGCAACGGTGACCGCATCCAGCAGGTTCATTGGGCCGTCGGCGCTGATGGCCGTCGCAGGGCGCATCGCGGCGGTAAATACCACCGGTTTGTTGCTCTTGACCGTCAGATTAAGAAAGTACGGCGATTCGTCCAGCGTATCGGTACCGTGCGTGATCACCACGCCATCCACATCACTGCGTGAAAGCAGCTCATTGACCCGCTTGGACAGCTTGAGCAGGATATCGCTGGTCATGTTTTCGCTGCCGATATTGGCAATCTGTTCGCCGTCTACGCGGGCGACTTTCTGCATTTCCGGCACCGCTGCAATCAGCGTTTCCACTCCCAGTGCCCCAGCCTTATAACCGGTGGTTTGTGTATTACTGGCCGCAGAGCCGGCGATGGTGCCGCCGGTGGCTAAAATCACGATGTGCGGTAAGTCCCCGGCGGCGCTTGCCACGCCGGCAAAGCTGAAGGTGAAGCAGATCAATGCCACTCTAATTGTTTGAAACATAAGCTACCCCTGATTAACAAGCCAAATTAGCAGGATTAGCCAAAGCAAAAAGGGTGCCAGTTAGACAGTTAGCGGTAGCAGAGGACAAAGATCTATACCGATGCGAAATGACGCTCGTTGGAGGAGCGAGTCGCACCAAAATGGATCTCGTTCTAGCGCTGCGGTCCCAGCCCGTAGCTTAATAATGCAATGGCGTGCCGCGCGATGACTTCAGCGCTCTGCGGGCCGTTGCTGCTGTTGTTGTCACGGTGCCATTTCGGCGCGGTGGCCAGCGGCAGCAGCGTCATGCCAAACAGGGTGATAAACAGCAAAGAGGGTTCCAGATCGGCACTCAGCTTGCCTTCTGCCTGCCAGCGCATAATCGACTTCAGGGCCGCTTTGCGCTGTGCATCACCAAAACGCTCATCCATCCGTTGCTTCAGTACGCCGTTATCACTCATCACTTCTCGCAACCACAGCGGGGCGAACCAGGGATGCGCGGTGGAGATATCGATAAACCTTTGGGCCAGTTGGGTGAAGGCAGCAATAGGATCGTCCGCATTGGCGTCGAAAACGCTGCCGGCGGCCAGCCGTACCGGCAGGAAACGCTCTTCGATCAGCACGTCCAGCAACTGTTCGCGGTTGTGAAAATAGTAGTGGAGCATGGCGGGGGTGACGCCGGCTTCACGTGCAATGGCATTGAGCGAAGTATCGGCAATGCCTTGGCGGGCAAACAAATTAAGCGCCGTGTCCAGCAGGTGCTCGCGTTTTTCTGTGCCCTTGGTGCCGCCGCTCGGCCGACCAGGGCGGCGCGGGGCTTGAACGTTTTGTGCTGTCATCGCGGTGAGATCCATTGACCGGAGAAAAGAATCACTCATATATTAATTACTCGATTAATTAATTACAAGTGAGCTCATCTAAATGGGGATCAGTCATCTGGCAGGCAGCGAAGACAGCGGCAGGGCGTCTGGGCAGGCGCCCTCGATCCGGCTGTTGTTCTCCGCATTGCTGCTGGTCATGTTGCTGGCGGCGCTCGATCAAACCATTGTCTCTACTGCATTACCGACCATTGTTGGCGAGTTCGGTGGCCTGGAAAATCTGTCGTGGGTAGTCACCGCCTATTTGCTGGCATCGACGATAGTGGTGCCGCTGTATGGCAAGTTCGGCGATCTGTTCGGCCGTAAAATCGTGCTGCAGATTGCCATTGTGGTCTTCCTGCTCGGCTCGGTGCTGTGCGGATTGGCGCAAAACATGACCCAGCTTATCCTGATGCGTGCCCTGCAGGGGCTGGGCGGTGGCGGTTTGCTGGTCGTCACCATGGCGGTGGTGGGCGATGTGATCCCGCCGGCCGAACGCGGACGCTATCAGGGCCTGTTTGGCGGCGTATTCGGCCTGGCGACGGTGGTAGGCCCGTTGATTGGTGGGGTGCTGGTGCAGCATTTCTCATGGCGCTGGATTTTCTATATCAACCTGCCGCTGGGGATTTTCGCGCTGTTGGTGATTGGCGCGGTGTTCCAATCCAGGGTCAATCGGGTCAAGCATGAAATCGATTTCCTGGGGGCCAGCTATCTGGCTGCCGCGCTGACCTGCATTATTTTGTTTACCAGTCAGGGCGGCACGGTCATGGCCTGGTCTGACGGGCAGCTGTGGTGCATTTTGGCCTTTGGTTTGGTGTCATTAGGCGGTTTTATCTACGAAGAACGCCTGGCGAGAGAGCCTATCATTCCGCTCGATTTATTCCGCAACAGGACCTTTTTGCTGTGCGCCTTGGTCGGCTTTATCGTCGGTATGTCGCTGTTTGGTTCGGTGACTTTCCTGCCGCTGTATTTGCAGGTGGTCAAGAATTCCACGCCGACCCAGGCCGGGATGCAGCTACTGCCGCTGATGGGCGGGATCATGATCAGCTCCATCGTTAGCGGTCGGTTAATCAGCAAGCGTGGTAAATACCGTATTTTCCCGATTATAGGCACCTGCTGTGCCCTGGTAGGGATGATTCTGCTGGGGACGTTGAAAAACTCGACGCCGGTACATCTGCTGTATCTCTACATCAGCCTGCTGGGGTTGGGATTGGGTATGGTGATGCAGGTGATGATCCTGGCGGCGCAAAACAGCGTCGAGCCAAAACACATGGGCGTTGCCACTTCGAGCGCTACGCTGTTTCGCTCTATCGGCGGATCCATCGGGGTAGCCGTGTTTGGCGCGATTTTTACCAATGTGCTGCACAGTCGGTTGGCCAGTTTGCTGCCTGAAGGGACGGCGTTACCGCGTTCCTTGGGCGCGGCGGCGGTGCACCATCTGCCGTTGACGTTGCAGAACGACTATTTGCAAGCCTTTGGCGGGGCCATTCACTCGGTGTATCAGATTGCCGCCGGGGTCATGGCGCTGGCCTTTGCATTGACCTGGTTGCTGAAAGACGTGCCGCTTCGCCATAAGTAAAACCGCCAAAACCGGTGCGTAAAGCAGGCGCGCACCGGTTCTCCTCATGCTCTGCGATGCAATTTTACGCAATCCTTACGCAACCCTGTCAGACTAAAAACGGCGCTTTCTATATATTGAGAATAAACGTTCTCAATAGGATAGATAGTCGATGCAAAGGAAAAAGGTTTTACTTGTCAGCCTGTCGTTATTGCTGGCCGCTTGTGATGGCCAGAGCGGTGGAGCACCCGCCGGCGCCGGTGGCGTGCAAGAAGTGGGTGTCGCGACGCTGCAGGCTCAACCGGTAACGCTGAGCAGCGATTTGACCGGCCGCGTGAACGCCACCATGACCTCGGACGTTCGTCCTCAGGTGGACGGCATTATCAAAAAGCGCCTGTTTACCGAAGGTGCCGAGGTCAAGGCCGGGCAGGTGTTGTATCAGATCGACCCCGCAACCTATCAGGCCAGCTACGATCAGGCTGCCGCTCAGTTGAAAAGCGCTGAGGCCACCGTGAAGTCCAGCCGCCTGAAGGCGCAGCGTTACGCCGCACTGGTAAAAGAGAATGGCGTTTCCAAACAGGATGCGGATGATGCCATGGCGACCTATCTGGAGGCGGTTGCCGCCGTCGCACAGTATCAGGCCTCTTTGGAGTCGGCCAAAATCAATCTCGCGTACACTCAGGTGCGCGCGCCTATCTCCGGCCGTATCGGCATTTCCTCTGTGACACCGGGCGCTTTGGTGACCGCCAGTCAGACCGACGCCCTGGCGACCATTCGCGCGCTCGATCCGATTTATGTCGATCTCACTCAGTCCAGTAGTCAATTGCTCAAACTGCGTAAACAGCAGGCATCGCTGCAACGTGACGATGTCACGCCGGTAGCCATCAAACTCGAGGACGGCACGCCATATACCCACCCCGGTAAACTGGAGCTGACGGAAGTGGCGGTAGACGAGTCGACCGGCTCCGTCACCTTGCGTGCGGTGTTCCCTAATCCCGAGCACGAATTGCTGCCCGGCATGTATGTTCACGCCACGGTAGACAACGGCGTCGATCCCAAGGGGATTTTGGCGCCTCAGCAGGGGATCACCCGTAACGCCAAGGGCGAAGCCACGGCGCTGGTTGTTAACGCGCAAAACAAAGTGGAGCAACGCACGGTCATTACCGAACAGGTTATCGGCAGCAACTGGCTGGTCAGCAAGGGCCTGAATGCCGGTGACCGTCTGATCGTTGAAGGCACCAATAAGGTGGCTGCGGGCGTTGAGGTCAAAGCGGTTGATGTGAAACAACCGACGGCTAACGGCGGGGAGCAGTAACCATGGCGCAGTTCTTTATTCGGCGACCAGTTTTCGCCTGGGTGATTGCGATCATCATCATGCTGTGTGGGCTGATGTCGATCAACTCGCTGCCCATTTCGCAATATCCGGACGTCTCCCCACCGCAGATTTCCATCTCCGCCACCTATCCGGGTGCCGATGCCGAGACGCTGGAAAACAGCGTTACTCAGGTCATCGAACAGCAGCTTACCGGGCTGGACGGGCTGCTTTACTTTTCAGCCACCAGCAGCTCCGACGGTTCTGTGAGCATTAATGTCACCTTCGACCAGGGCACCGATCCGGATATCGCGCAGGTGCAGGTGCAAAACAAGGTGCAGCAGGCGGAAAGCCGTTTGCCTACCGAGGTCACCGCGCAAGGGGTTACGGTCAAAAAATCTCAGAGCAGCTTCTTGCTGATCGTCGGTCTGTATGACGAAACCGACAAGGCCAGCATGGCGGACATTTCCGACTATCTGGTGAGCAACATTCAGGATCCGCTGTCGCGCATCGAAGGGGTTGGCGATGTGCAGGTATTCGGATCGGAATACGCCATGCGCATCTGGCTTGACCCGACCAAGCTAGCGTCCTTTTCACTGATGCCTTCCGACGTATCAACGGCGATAGAAGCGCAAAATACCCAGGTTTCCGCCGGTAAGGTCGGCGATTTACCGTCCGGTGCCGATCAGCAGCTGACCGCCACGGTAAAAGCGCAGTCGCGCCTGCAAACGCCGGAGCAGTTCCGCAACATCATTCTCAAGAGTGACAGCAGCGGCGCACTGGTGCGCCTAGGCGACGTTGCGCGGGTAGAGTTGGGCAACGAGGATTACTCTTCCAGCGCCCGGTTGAATGGCCATCCAGCCTCCGGGATTGCGGTCAAGCTGGCCGCCGGTGCCAATGCGCTCAACACCGCCAAGCTGGTCAAAGCCAAAGTGGCGGAATATCAGACTTCAATGCCGAACGGTTACAAGGTGGCCTACCCGAAAGACAGCACCGATTTTATTAATATCTCGATCGAAGAGGTGGTGAAAACGCTGATAGAGGCGGTGGTGTTGGTGGTGATCGTGATGTTTGTGTTCCTGCAAAACCTGCGTACTACGCTGATCCCGACCATTACCGTGCCGGTGGTGCTGTTGGGCACCTTTGGCGTGCTTGCCGCCTTCGGCTATTCGATCAATACCCTGACGCTGTTTGGCATGGTGCTGGCGATCGGTCTATTGGTGGATGATGCCATTGTGGTGGTGGAAAACGTCGAGCGCGTGATGCGGGAAGAGAAGCTGCCGCCGCGTGAGGCGACGGAAAAATCGATGAAGGAGATCACCGGGGCTCTGGTCGGTATCGCCATGGTGCTGTCGGCGGTGTTCCTGCCGATGGCGTTCTTTGGCGGCTCCACCGGGGTTATCTACCGTCAGTTCTCCGTTACCATCGTGGCGTCGATGGTGCTGTCGGTGATCCTGGCGCTGACGCTGGCACCGGCATTGTGTGCCACTTTGCTCAAACCAGCTCATGACGATCTGACCGATAAGGGCCTGCTGGGTAAATTTAACCGTGGCTATAACCGTCTGCAGGAGAAATACGCCGATAAGGTCGCCCGGGTGATACACAGCCCAATGCGCTATCTGCTGCTGTATGGTCTGTTGCTGATTGCCGCCGCCGTGATGTATATGCGGCTGCCGACCGGCTTCTTGCCCAATGAAGATCAGGGCGTGGTGATGGTGCAATACACCTTGCCTGCTGGCGCGACCGATGCCAGGACATCGGCGGTCAGCGACGCGGTAAAAGATTACTTCCTCACCGACGAGAAGGCCAACGTCAGCACCATTTTCACCATCAATGGTTTTGGTTTCAGCGGCAGCGGGCAAAACGCCGGTATGGCCTTCGTCAGTCTCAAGGACTGGAGCCAGCGGCCCGGCAGTGCCAACACCGCCGATGCCATTGCCAAACGCGCAATGGCGCACTTTGCCACTATTCGCGATGCCCAAGTGTTCTCGATGAGCCCACCGGCGATCGACGGTTTCGGCCAGTCCGACGGTTTCACCTTCGAACTGCAGGCTAAAGGGGCTACCACCCGTGCGGAGTTGCAAGTGATGCGTGACCAGATCATCGCCGCCGCCGGGAAAAACCCGAGTCTGAGCGCGGTGCGCGCCAACACCCTGCCGGATACGCCACAGCTGCAGGTAGACATCGACAACGACAAACTGCAGGCGCTGGGCCTGAGCGCCGGCGACGTCAGCAGCACGCTCACCAGCGCGTTCGGCAGCACCTACATCAACGACTTTATCGACCGTAACCGGGTGAAAAAGGTCTATATGCAGGGTGACGTCGAGTATCGGTCAAAGCCGGAGGATCTCGATAAGTGGTTTGTTCGCGGCACCTCCAGCAGCACGACCAGCATGACGCCGTTCTCTGCCTTTGCCTCTTCACATTGGATTTACGGGCCGGAAAACCTGTCGCGTTATAACGGACTGTCCTCGTTTGAAATCACCGGCGAGGGCGCGCCCGGTACCAGTTCAGGCACGGCAATGGACGAGATGGAAAAACTGGCATCACAGTTCTCTTCCGCCAGCAGCTTCTCCTGGAGCGGGTTGTCATATCAGGAACGCCTGACCAGCGGGCAGGCGGCATCGTTGTATGCCATTTCGTTGGTAGTGGTGTTCCTGTGCCTGGCGGCGCTGTATGAGAGCTGGTCAATCCCGTTTGCCGTGATGATGGTGGTGCCGATGGGCGTGGTGGGATCCCTGCTGGCCATCACGCTGCGCGGGCTGGAAAACGACATTTATTTCCAGGTGGCGCTATTAACCATCATCGGCCTGTCAGCCAAGAACGCCATTCTGATCGTTGAATTCGCCGAAGAAAATTACCAGCGCGGCGAAGCCTTGATCGCCGCCGCCGTTGAGGCTTCCCGTATGCGCCTGCGTCCTATTCTGATGACCTCTCTGGCATTCAGCGCCGGCGTATTGCCCTTGGCGGTTTCCAGCGGCGCCGGGGCCAACAGCCGGATCGCCATAGGTACCGGGATCATCGGCGGCACCATTACGGCGACATTACTGGCAATCTTCTTCGTTCCTTTGTTCTACGTATTGGTACGCCGGATGTTTTCACGCAAAACAACCTCCGCCAAACCAACAGAAAACACTGCGCCGCAGGCAGGAGAATAACGTGCTGCAACGTTTAATCACTTTGACCTTTCCGCTGGTGCTGGCGGGGTGTATCTCGCTGGATCCGGACTATCAACGCCCGCAGGCGCCGGTGCCCTCAACGCTGCCGCAAGGGGCCGCTTATACTGCGCCCTCGGGTAAATTGTCATTAAGCTATCCGGACATCCCATGGCGTGACTATGTGGTCGATAGCCGGTTACGGCAGGTGGTTGAGATGGGGCTGAGCAGCAGTCGCGATTTGCGCGAGGCCATTGCCAACATCGAATCTGCCCGGGCGCTCTACGGTGAGCAACGTGCCGATCTGTTTCCTACCATCAATGCCGGAGTGGACGGCAGTCGTGGCCGGGCATTGACCGGTAATGGCAATGCCACGGCGATCAGCCAAAGTTACGAAGCGACGGCAAGCACCAGTTCTTTCGAGCTGGATCTGTTTGGCAAAAATCGCAGCCTGACTCGCGCTAAATTCGAGAGCTATTTGGCGGAGTCCGAAGCGGCGAAAAGTACCCGTTTGGCGCTGATTGCCGACACCGTGACCGACTGGGTAAATGTGGCGGCCGCACGCAGCAATCTGGCCGCCGCCAAAGGCACCATGGAAAGTGCCAAACAGTCGTTGGCGGTAACGCGCAAGAATCAGCAAAACGGTATTTTGTCGATGGTTGACGTGGCGTCGGCGGAGACGGTCTATCAGCAGGCGCGTTCGGACGTGGCCAGCTACTCCACCAGCGCGGCGCAGGCGAAAAATGCGCTGGATCTGGTGGTCGGGCAAAGCGTGCCGGAGAGCCTGTTGCCTGATGGGATCGAAGCGTTGTCTGGCATCATGAAAGATATACCGGCCAATGTGTCGTCGCAGGTGCTGCTGAACCGCCCGGACGTGCTGGAGGCCGAGCATAACCTGAAGGCTGCCAATGCCAATATCGGTTCTGCCAGAGCGGCGTTCTTCCCGTCTATCAGCCTGACCGCCAGCGGCGGAGTGGGCAGTGGAGAACTTTCATCCCTGTTTAGTCAGGGGGCGGGCGTTTGGTCGTTCGCACCGAGCATCAGCCTGCCGATCTTTACCGGTGGCTATAATACGGCGCAGTTGAATTACACCAAGGCGCAGAAAGACCTCTACGTCGCCACCTATGAAAAAGCGGTGCAGACGGCATTCCAGGAAACGGCCGATGCGTTGGCACGCAAGGGCACAATTCAGGAACAGTTAGCGGCGCAAACCGGCTATGTGGCGGCCTCGCAGGAATATTATCGCCTGGCGGAGCTGCGTTACCGCCATGGGGTGGATACCTATCTGGTGATGTTGGACGCGCAGCGAACGCTATATACCGCCCAGCAGTCGCTGATTGCTGCTCGCCAAACCGAATATCAGAACCTGATTACTCTGTATAAAGTGCTGGGCGGGGGTATCGCGGCAGAAAAGCAGGGCGATGGCGTGGTTGCCAACAATAGATCTTTAAACCAATAAGATTTAGCCCAGGCAATAATTAAATTACGCAGTGTGGTGATAGCGCGCTGCGTTTTTTTATATTCATTCTGTGGTGGAAGTGTAAAGAAAGGGAAAATGACCAGACGATGGAGAACTCGCCACAATCAGCAGGGTCTGAATAATATCGCATCATCCCCGCGGCCAAATATATTGAGGTTGAAATGGAAAGTGATATTCAGCAACAGGTCATTTCAGTGATTGATCGCTATAATTCACCCAGCCTGCTTAAAAAGGGAGTTGCCGTTACTCTCAATACGGAAATAAACAAAGAGCTGCACCTCTCCTTGCCAATGTCGGAAACGCTGATGCGTGGCTATTTCGACGCCTTTCTCATCGACAGCAGCAATTACAATCATGAGCTGTATTTTCGTCAGGAGTCAAAGTCGGCGTTATTGTTCTCCTCATCAAATCGTCGCGCGAATCACTGGGATCTTGAAATGGAAAGGATCCGGCCATTGTATGTTTATATGCTGGTGCGATCCGCACGGGCCAAACGCTGGCTTTACGACATCCACTTTCTGATTGAACAATTAAAATGATATCGCGATATTCCCAATATTGGATGAGTTAACTCATCGCGCCGAATACAGTTTCAGGCCCGCAAAGAAATTGCGGGCCTTTTAACGGAGTTACTGTGCCAGTAGCTCGGCAAATTTCGCCAGCCATTGTGGATGCGCCGGCCAGGCAGGGGCGGTCACCAGATTGCCGTCAACATGGGCCTGATCGATACCGATATCCGCAAAGTGGCCACCGGCCAGCTGCACTTCCGGGGCGCAGGCCGGATAGGCGCTGCAGGTTCTGCCTTTCAACACCCCGGCGGCGGCCAACAGCTGCGGGCCGTGACACACCGCGGCGATGGGTTTGCGTGCGGCGTCAAAAGCCTGTACCAGCTTGATCACCTGCGGGTTCAGGCGCAGATACTCGGGCGCTCTGCCGCCGGGGATCAACAGCGCGTCGTAGTCTTCTTCTTTTGCCGCGGCAAAGTCGGCATTCAGAGTGAAACGGTGGCCAGGTTTTTCACTGTAGGTCTGCGCGCCGTCGAAATCATGGATTGCCGTCATGATGTAATCACCCTTGGCCTTGTCCGGGCAGACGGCGTCCACCTGATGGCCAATCATCTGCAATGCCTGAAAGGGCACCATGGTTTCATAATCTTCAGCGTAATCACCAACCAGCATCAGGATCTTTTTCTTGCTCATACGGGGATCTCCGGGAGGAATAATCCCTAACATATAGCCTACCGGTGTGTGGAACGCGAACCTGCTTCTGGCGTAGGTGCATCTATACTGATTTTACCGCCGGAGGCGGTTCAGGGAGATCAACCTCAATGAGGTGGCGCAGTATCTCAATTATCGACTGACCGGGCTTCCCGGTTTCTGCTCATGAGACCCCCATATGCTTAATTTGGCCACATTGCTTGAAGAGAGTGCGCGTACTTTCCCCGATCGTCTGGCGCTGGTTCAGGACGAATTCCAGCTTAGCTATGGCGAACTCGATCAGCTCGCCAATCAGGTTGCCCATCTGCTGAGGGTTCGGGGCGTGAAACCGGGGGAGCGGGTGGCGTTGGCCTGCCCAAACCGTTGGGAGTTTCCGGCGATTTACTTCGGCATTCTCAAAGCGGGTGCGGTGGTGGTGCCGTTAAATACCTTGCTGAAGGCGGGGGAGTTTGAATACTACCTGCAGGATTCGCAGGCGGTGGCCTTCTTTTGTTTTGAAGGGGGCCATGGATTAACCTTGGGGCAAGAGGCAAAAATCGCGTTCGATGCTACGCAACCGTGCCGCGACTTTATTATTATCGGTGACAGCCTGCCGCTGAGCGGTGACCGCTTCAGCCAGGCCATTCGCCAGCAACCTACCGATTTTGACAGCGCCAGCACCCTGGAGTCCGACACCGCAGTGATCCTTTACACCAGCGGAACCACCGGCCGTGCCAAAGGAGCGGAGTTGACCCATTCCAACCTGGTGTTGAATGCGCTGGGTTCGGTGCAGTTATTCAATAGCTCGGTTGAACGCCCCGATCGCCATTTGGTAACGCTGCCGCTGTTCCATACTTTCGGCTCAACCGTCCAGATGAATGCCGGCTTCGCCTTGGGAGCAACGCTGGTGCTGGTGCCCCGTTTTGATGCAAAGCTGGCTATCTCGCTGATGCAAAAGCACGCCATCACTTTTTTCGCCGGCGTACCTACCATGTATTGGGCACTGCTGAACGCGTTGGACGACAGTGTAGATCTGGCGCTGTTGCGCAAAAATTTACGCATGGCGGTCTCCGGCGGGGCCAGTTTGCCGGTGCAAATCATTGAAGATTTTGCCCGTCGTTTCGGCGTTAACATTCTGGAGGGGTACGGGCTGTCGGAAACCAGCCCGGTAGCTACCTTCAATCACCCAGGACGCGTCAACAAAGTGGGGTCTATCGGCCAACCGATCTGGGGCGTTGAAGTCCGGCTGGTTGATGTCACCGGCAAAACGATAACGGAGATCGATCAGGTCGGTGAGTTAGCGGTGCGCGGTCACAACGTGATGAAAGGTTATCTTAATCGCCCGGAGGCCACGGCAGAGGTTCTGGAAAACGGCTGGTTTAGAACCGGCGATCTGGCACGGCGCGACGCCGATGGGTTTTATTTTATCGTCGACAGGTCGAAAGACGTGATTATCCGGGGCGGCTTTAACGTTTATCCGCGAGAAGTGGAAGAACTGATGATTCGCCACCCGGCGGTTTCGTTTGTGGCGGTGATCGGGGTGCCACATCCATCGCTGGGAGAGGAAATTAAAGCGGTGGTGGTGTTGAAAGATCTGGACGAGGCGGTAACGGAAGAAGCCTTGATTACCTGGACCAAAGAGCGACTGGCGGCGTTTAAATATCCGCGTATCGTGGAGTTTGTCGAGCGGTTACCGATGACCAGCACCGGAAAGGTGTTGAAAAGGTTGCTGCGTTAGAAGGGGATATTTTGAAATGATCCCGGCCTGCAGTGCAAGCCGGGATGGATAACGCATTAACCTGGGTAAATGCCACGCTCTTTACGTGCGGTCAGGATACGCTCACAGGCGACGATATAGGCCGCGGTGCGCAGGCTGCATTTCTTCTCTTCGGACTTGTTCCAAACGTGAACCATAGCGTCGGTCATGATCTTGTCCATACGCTCGTTGATTTCGCTTTCGCTCCAGAAGTAGCTGGCCATGTCCTGTACCCACTCGAAGTAACTGACGGTCACGCCGCCGGCGTTACAGATAACGTCAGGCACTACGGTGATGTTGCGTGAACGCAGAACGTCGTCCGCATCTGGGTAGGTTGGGCCGTTTGCCCCTTCCAGTACCAGCTTGGCGCTGAGGATTTCTGCACGTTGACGGGTGATCTGACCTTCCAGGGCGGCTGGGATCAGGATGTCCATGTCGACGGACCAGAAAGCTTCGCTTTCGATTTCTTTAGCGCCAGGGAAGCCAGCGATCTGCTTGTTCTTGGCTTGCCATTCGGTCAATGCGTTCAGGTCGATGCCATCCGGGTTGGACAGGGTCGCTGAGTGGTCCTGGATCACGACTACGCGTGCGCCGATGCCGACGAACAGACGAGCCGCTTCGCTGCCCACGTTACCAAAGCCCTGTACCGCCACTTTGGCACCTTCAAGCTGTACGCCCAAACGTTTGGCCACTTCACAACCGGTCACGAACACGCCACGGCCAGTCGCTTTTTCACGGCCCAGAGAGCCGCCCAGGTGGATAGGCTTACCGGTGACAACGCCGGTGATGGTAGTGCCGTGGTTCATGGAGTAGGTATCCATCATCCAGGCCATCACTTTGGAGTTGGTGCCGACGTCCGGTGCGGGAATATCTTTCTGTGGCCCGATGATAAAGCCGATTTCGCTGGTGTAGCGGCGGGTCAATCTTTCCAGCTCGCCTTCAGACAGTTTGAAAGGATCGACGCGGATCCCCCCCTTGGCGCCACCGTAAGGCAGGTTAACTGCCGCACATTTGATGGTCATCCAGGCTGACAGCGCCATAACCTCATCGAGATCAACATCTGGGTGGTAACGGATGCCGCCTTTACCCGGGCCGCGCGACAGGTTGTGCTGAACGCGGAAACCTTCGAAGTGGCGGATTGAACCGTCGTCCATCTGCAGAGGAATATCAACGATCAGCGCACGCTTAGGGTGACGCAGGGTATCAACCCAACGCGACAGCTCACCGAGATAAGGTGCAACGCGGTCGATTTGTTGCAGATAGGTGGCCCAGGCCGTTGTGCTGCTTTCTGAAGCGTAGGATAGCTTTTCCATAACCAACCTTTTTATATATAGGTATTTATTTTGTTTAACCGTGGATTACTAAGTGCATAACACTTTTGCGACGCTAAATTTACCATTAAAAACGCGGCTTGTTAGCCCCCACTCATCGGGCCACAGGCCGCTTTCAAGCCGGTTTGACGGCGTAAAAATGAATAGTTAATTACTTTTGTACGGTGGTTGCGGCAGCTACTCATGGTTTATGCATAAAAAATGCATAAAACCCGTTTTTATCTATTTTTCAGAAGCTTGAATGTGATCAAAAAGTTTCATTTTATTTAAGTGTCGTGTTGACAATGCCGTTTCCTGACGCCAGAGTTAAATTCATGTTAAATCGACGTTGTCAGCGTTTTATTCTTGAACAAAAATAATCATAACCGACTGATAATAAATGAATCACCCTCCACGCTCATGCTTCGCATGCTAAATGTGGGCTAGCGCGCAGCTCGAACAGCCGTTTTCTGATGCGTACATTTTTTAACTTCCCTTTAACAAAGGGACGGTATCGTTTTGCCTGAATTTTTTTGCCGGTACAACGCGCAATGCGTTTCACTCCTGCAGCAGCGGCTGTCCGCTGCTTAATCGCCTTAATGACGGACAGGTAACACCATGACAAAAAGTAAGCAACATCGGTTGAAGGCTTCTTCAACCGAGGGGCCTGACTGCGCCCAAACATTGCAACGCGGACTCAGCGAGCGCCATATTCAACTGATTTCCATCGGCGGCGCCATTGGGACTGGCTTATTTATGGGATCGGGCAAAACCATCGCGCTTTCCGGCACCTCTATTGTGTTGACCTATGTGATTGTCGGCTTCTTTATGTTTATGGTGATGCGAGCGATGGGGGAGCTGTTGCTGACCAAGCTCGACTACCGCTCATTTGCCGATTTCGTTTCCGAATACCTGGGGCCGAAAGCCAGCTTCTTTCTGGGGTGGTCCTATTGGCTGAGCTGGGTGGTGACGTGCATTGCCGACGTGGTGGTCTGCGGCGGCTACATACAGTACTGGTACCCCGAGGTTTCACCCTGGCTACCGGCTTTACTGACCTTAGGCCTGTTGTGCCTGTTCAATATGCTGTCGGTGAAGATGTTTGGCGAAGCGGAGTTTTGGTTTGCCATCATCAAGGTGATCGCCATTATCGCGTTGATCGTCACCGGGGCCTGGATGGTGTTTATTGGCTGGACTTCGCCAGACGGGGTTAAAGCCTCGGTGAACAACATCACCGATCCTGCTATTTTCATGCCGCACGGCATTCTTGGTTTCTTTGCCGGCTTTCAGATCGCCATCTTTTCCTGCACCGGTATTGAGCTGTTGGGCACCATGTCGGCTGAAACCAAGGATCCACACAAGGTACTGCCGAAGGCGATTAACGTTATCCCGGTGCGGATCATCATCTTTTATGTGTTCTCCATGCTGGCGATCATCGCCGTAACCTCATGGAGCCATATTTCACCGGACAGCAGTCCGTTTGTGATGCTGTTCGATCAGGCGGGATTACCTGCCGCCGCCGCGGTCATCAACTTTGTGGCGCTGACTTCGGCGATGTCCTCAGCCAACAGTGGCGTCTATTCCAGTACCCGCATGCTGTATGGCTTGTCGATGGAGAAGCATGCCCATGGGCAGTTCAAGATACTTTCGCGCACTACCGCCATTCCGATCCGCAGCCTGATGTTCTCGTGCTTTTGCATGGTAGTGGGGACGATGTTGCTGATCCTGATGCCGAACGTCATGACGCTATTTACTATCGTGTCTACCGTGGCGGCGATACTGGTGGTTTACAGCTGGGGCATGATCCTGGCGGCCTATCTGGTTTACCGCAAACAGCGGCCCGACCTGCATGCACGTTCGCTGTTCAAAATGCCGGGCGGGGTGATAATGACCTGGCTGACATTGGCATTCTTTGCCTTCACGCTGGTGCTGATGATCTTTGATCGCGATACCCTGATAGCGTTGTGCAGCATGCCGCTGTGGTTTATCACCCTGGCGATCGTTTGGCGCTTTAGAATCAAAGACAGCGTGGCTCAGGAAGGTTATGTGTTTTACCAAAGCCATCGCGAGGCGGAATAAGCCAGTCTCGGGAGGGCGGTTAGCCGTTCTCCCGCTCGGCATTGCGGGGCAACTGAGGTATGCTAAGCGGCTGACCCAATGATGAAAACTCGCCAATATCATCATGCCTTATCGCTATGGAGTAACAGCAGAGTGCTGAAAACCACGTCCCAATTAGAATTATTGCAGTCGGTTGCCGACGGCATTGCTGCACTGTTTTTTCCCAATGTGGAAGTGGTGATACACGATCTCTCTACCAATAAGGTGGCGTACCTCGCCAATAATCTGTCGAAACGCAAACCGGGTGACGATGCCGGTTTGGAGGATTTTGACATCGACAGCGAAGGTCAGGTGACCGGGCCGTACGAAAAACTCAACTGGGACGGCAAGAAAATGCGTTCGGTGAGCATTGCCGCGAAAGACGAACAGGGCGTTCCCCGCTACCTGCTGTGCATTAATTTGAGCACCGCGACATTTGAAGATGCCAGAAATGCGCTGGATATGTTCCTGTCGGTCACCCGTTTGCAGCCTCAGCCACAGCAGTTATTCAAAGACGACTGGCAGGAGAAGATCAATACCTTCCTGCACGAGTGGATCCGCCAGCAAAACGCTTCATTGGGTTCATTGAGCCGTGAACAGAAAAAGCAGTTGGTGATTGACCTGTATAACGAAGGGGCGTTTAAAGCCAAAAGCGCCGCCGACTATATCGCCAACGTGTTATCCCTCGGCCGCGCCACGGTTTACAAGTACCTGAAAGAGTTAAAAAAGGGCGAGAGCGCCTAAAAAACCTGAGCGTGCCTGTTGACGGGCCGCTGTCCTGTAAGACATATGCCCCTTTGCACTGCTGAATAACTCTGATATGGTTGCACTATACAACCATATCAGAGTGCCGATCATGTCAATCACCCAACCAAGTCCGTATTTACACCCGATCAGGGATGCGTCGCGCCATTTGGTGCGTGAGCTCGGCTTTATGGGCAATACCCTGGCAGGAACCGAACTGCCGCCATCGGCGGTGCATGCGTTGATTGAAATAGGCGATCGCCAGGTTGATACCGCCGCCGAGCTTTGCAACGTACTTAACCTGGAGAAATCCAGCGTCAGCCGCATGTTGAACAAGCTGATCAAAGCCGGGGAGTTGGAAACGCAGGCCAGCGCGCGAGATGCCAGAGAGAAGATCCTGCGGCTGACGGTGCAAGGACGCGAAACCCTGGCGGGCATCAATCGTTTTGCCGATCGTCAAGTGCTTACCGCGCTGGAGCAGTTACCGGCAGACGCCAGCGTCAGCATTGCCAATGGACTGCAGAGCTATGCCACAGCGTTGCGAGCACATCGCCTGGGAGAAACGCCGGTTCCTGCAGCACCCATCGAGATTGTCAGCGGCTATCTGCCGGGGTTCACCGCCAGAACGCTGGAAATGCACATGCAATACTATTCCCGCACCGTGGGTTTCGGCGCCTTCTTCGAAGCTACGGTGGGCGCGGCATTGGCCGATCTGGCCGGGCGTTTGTCGAATCCATTAAACCAGACCTGGTCCGCGCTGAAGGGTGATCGCATTGTCGGCTCTGTTTCGATTGATGGCGAAAGCTTGGGAGACAACCGTGCTCACTTGCGCGCATTTATTATCGATGACAGCCTGCGTGGCAGCGGTATTGGCCGCCAGTTGCTGAACCGGGCGGTCAGTTTTTGCGATGAGCATGCCTTTGACGAAACCCATCTGTGGACCTTCAAAGGGCTGGATGCGGCCCGGCATCTTTATGAAAGCGTCGGTTTCGTGCTTGCAGAAGAGCAGCCGGGCACACAGTGGGGGCAATTGATGACCGAACAGCTATTTATTCGCCGCCCAGTTGCCCCAAATTGACATACTGGGTCTCAAGATACTCCTCGAGCCCCACATCCGCGCCCTCACGGCCCAGGCCAGACTCTTTGACGCCGCCAAAGGGCGCCACTTCGGTCGAGATAATGCCCTCATTGATGCCCACCATACCGCTTTCCAACTGGCGCGTGACACGGAATGCACGCGCCAGATCGCGAGTGTAGAGGTAGGCGGCCAATCCGAAAGGCGTGTCGTTAGCCCGGCGAATCACTTCCTCTTCGGTATGGAAACGGAAGCAGGCTGCCAGCGGCCCGAAAGTTTCTTCATGCGCCAACCGCATCTGTTCATTAGCGTCGGCCAATACCGTGGGTTGGAAGAAGGTTCCATTAATTATTCAATATGCGCGCTAAAGCCCTTACGCCCGGGAGCAATATCGGGTTTCAGCGTCAATGCCGGGATCTCGTACTCGCCCGCATTCTGCCTACGGAAGGGAATAGGCGAGGTTTGCTCCAATTCATCGAGACGTTGCCCCAGTGCGTTACAAGCCTCGGCAAAGCGCGCTTCATCAACCCGGCCGGTACGATAAAGAACAAAGGGCGGCAGCACTTCGAAACCCGGATAATGCAGGATGCCATGTTGGATAGGGAACAGAATGTCATCGATCGGGCCATTGATGCCGCGTTGCGCATAGTGCGATTCCCATCCGCCGGTAGTGACAATCAGCATCGCGCGTTTACCGGCGAGGGTGCCTTCACCATAACGATCCCCCCAACGGACGTCAGAGTGCTCGCCGACGCCATAGGCAAATCCGTAGGCATAGACGCGTTCAACCCAGCCTTTAAGGATCGCCGGCATCGAAAACCACCACAGCGGGAACTGCAAGATCACCGTATCGGCCCACAGCAGCTTTTCCTGTTCCAGTTCAATGTCTTTGCTCTGTAAACCCTGAGCAAAAGCCTGCTGGGAATCGAGCGACGGATTGAAACGATCACCGGGTTGGGCCGTACTGTCATTGGCGTCGAGCGTCGCTTTCCATCGCATGGCATACAGATCGGAAACTTGCACCGCATGGCCGGCAGCTTCGAGCCGCTGTACTGAAAAATCCTTGAGTGAACCATTTAATGACTGCGGTTCAGGGTGGGCGTAGACGATTAAAACATTCATTGTGGAACCTCCATTGATTGATGGAGGCAGGTTAGGCTGCTGCAAGGTATATTAGAAATGAATTTCTAATATTACAGGTATTAGCATGAATAATATCAGACGTCTGGATCTTAACCTGCTGGTCACGCTGGACGCCTTGCTTTCAGAGCACAACGTTACCCGGGCGGCACAACGTTTAAACTTCTCACAACCGGCGGTCAGTGTGCATCTCGCCAAACTCAGAGACATCTTTAACGATCCGCTGCTGTTGCCGGGGCCACGAGGAATGCGGCCCACCGCACGCGGCGACGAGTTACGCGAACCGCTGCGGCAGGCACTTGAAGCACTGGAACAGGCGGTGTCACCTTCAGCGCCCTTTGATCCCAAAGTGGCTGAAAATACCTGGCACGTAGCGGCTTTTGACTATGGCGAGTCAACCATTGTTCAGCCGGCGTTGATGGGCCTGCGGGCTGCGGCACCGAACAGCAGACTGGCAGTGATCGAGACAGTGCCTTCACGCATCGCCAGGCAGGCGGAGCAGGGTGAGATAGATTTGGCCTTTCATACCCGTGAAGGGGCTCCAGCCCATTTGCGACAACGAATTTTGTTTAGCGAACGCTACGTGCTGGTGGGACGAGCCGGACACCCAGGCTTGCAAAAACCACCTTCACTGGCTGAGTTTTGTGAGCTGGAACATGTGATGGTTTCGCCGGACGGCGGGGGCTTTTTCGGCATCACCGACAAAGTGTTGGCGGAAGCCGGTTTGACCCGGCGAGTGGTGCTTTCCGTACCGCATTTTCTGTTTGTGATGTCGGTGCTGGCAACCTCAGAGCTGGTGGCCATGCTGCCGTCACGTCTGGTACGCAATAATAGCGCGTTGCAGGTGGTGGAGCCGCCCGTCGAGCTGCCGGGCTTCGAGATGACCATGCTATGGCATGAGCGTGCCCATCGCGATCCGGCGCATCAATGGCTGCGAGAGCATATTGTCTCGTCGGTTGCATAAGATATCTGCACGGTTTCAGGCATGTGAGCGGCTGTATTTCAGCAAATTGCCCGTGAATAACAAAATCAGCGCGCGGAGCAATAACAAACATGGGGCGGTGGCATGCATACACCGCCCCATAGCACCTGGTTAGAAGGTGACATTCACCTTGGCCCACAGGGTGCGGCCCGGTTCATTGACCGACGTATTCGATGAATAGCCGAAGGTACTGTTACCAGCCAGATTCAGGTGTTCGCTGTAGGTTTTATTGAGAATGTTATCCAGGCCGGTGCTGAGCTTGACGTGTGAGTTCACCTTATAAGCCACATTGGCGGACAGCACGCCAAAACCCGGGCTGTCGGCAAAGTCTTTACCGACCACGTTGCCCTGATTGATGGCTACGCGGTGCTGACTGCTGACCACCCGCCACAGGCCGGTACTGCTCCAGTCGCCTCGTTCGTAGGTTAAACCAAAGCGAGCCTCCAACGGTGGAATTTGCGGCAACGGCTGGTTGTCGCTGGTGTTTTTCCCCCAGGCATAAGCCAGGCTGGCATCGGTCTTCCAGTGTTCGGTCAACTGGTAACCCATACCCATTTCACCGCCCATGATGGTGGCATTAACGTTATCGGCCTGGCTGATACGGGCGTGATGCGGATCGTATTTGAACAAGATAAAGTCATTCACATGGCCAACATAAGCCGATATCCAGCTGTTAAACCGCTTATCGGTATATTGAGCACCGATATCGATCTGCGTGGTTTTTTCACTCTTCACGCTGTCAAACGCACTCTTGTTGCCGCCAGGCCCAAATGTCGGGGAGAACAGCTCCCAATAGTCGGGGAAACGCTCGGTATAGCCGATCCCTGCGTACAGCATCAACGGCATGCCGGCCAATGTGTGCTCAATACGGCTAAAACCGCTCGGCAGCGTATCGGAACGCTCAGTGTCGTTGCCGGTTTTGTAGTTATCCACCAGGGTGCGATCGAGGCGAGCACCGCTAATGATCTTACTCTGTTCGGTCGCGCTCCAGGTCAGTTCACCAAAGGCACCGTAGTTATGGAACTGCGCATCCTCTTGCCAGGCGTTACCCCGTTTGTTGCGATGCGTGTTGGTTTGCGTATCGATACCACTTTCCAACTTAAAATCTTGCCACAGCCAGGTTCCCATCACTCGACCGCCGACGGTGCGACGATCCAACTGCATGGTCATGCCTGCGTGCATAGGCATCCCCATGCCCATGTGTCCCATCGCCATGCCGCCTTGGCCGGGTGAACGCAGGGTGGTGTTATCCATAATATGGTTGGCGTAGTTGTAATACACCTGGGCTTCCAGCTTGTCGAACACCTCGCCAATATTGGATTTTTCTACCCGCATGCCCAGGCTTTCGCGCTTGAACTGCGAACCATCCATACTACGCCCGGCATAGCGCGCTTCACCATTACCCCGACCCATGGTCACTTCCAGCAGGGTATCGGTGTCCGGAGTCCAGCCCAGTGCCAGATCGCCATTCCATTTGTCCCAGCGAGAGGGCACGCGATCGCCATTGCCGTCCTGGTAATCATGAGAGCGTGATTTATTGCCCATCAGGCGCAGATAACCTTGTTCACCGCCCAGGCTGGCATCAATGTTTTCATCCCAACGGCCGTTGGAACCGGCCAGCATGCTGGCGTTGCCTTTGATGCCTGGTTTATCAAACTGCGGGCGTTCTCGTTCAAAGCGCACCGTACCGGCAGAGGATCCTGCTCCCCAAAGCACCGTTTGCGGCCCCTTGGTAATCGTCAACAGGTCATAACTTTCTGGTGAAATATAGGAAGTCGGCGCGTCCATTCGTGAAGGACAGGCACCCAACATTTCGCCACCGTCGGTCAAAATTTTCAGCCTGGATCCAAACATGCCGCGAAACACCGGGTCGCCATTGGTGCCGCCATTCCGGATCTGTGAGAAACCTGGGATAGTTTTCAGATAATCCGAACCGTCGCTGGCAGGCACTGGCTGGCGAGGGGTTTTCGGTGAGGTCACTATCGTCATCGGCGAATAGAGCGGTGCGGTGACGGTGATCACGTCGCCATCATTGGCCTTTACCGCTACTTCATGCTGGTGCTGTTGTGCAGCATGAGCATTGAAGCCCGCCAGGACAAACAGCGGCATAGCCGCAGTAATATGCAGGGAGAGAGGGCGCTTCTTATAATTGTTGGTTTTTCCGAACATCATCGTTCCTTAATGTCAATTTTGACGCTAAAAATACTTTTACATCGCAATAGCCGGTTATTTAGGCGCAGTGAAACCCGGAGCATCATGCCGCCGTTAATAAGCTTTGGCCCGGTTTTGGCGTGAGAATAATGCCAACAGGGTTGCGATGTTTATTGAGTGCAGTGGGGAATTCCGACAGGCGTAAATAACCCGCCCGGTTGAATAGTCTCAACAGGAATAATTTGGCTGCAGTCTATTTATTTTTAAATCATCGGAAGCGATGCTGGTGGAGCGCGAGGTTGGGACTCGGAGTGGATCACATGGGCGAATAGCGGGAAGATATAATGCAGCGGAGGGGCGCGCGACAACAGCGAACCAGACCAGAATAGCGGTGAACTGGCCAAGTCTAACAAGGGGACATGGATCAGCAATACACAGTAACCGCAGGCGCTGTCATCCATCATCATCGCCATATTATGGCTGCCGGTCTGCATGGTCATCGTCATGCTTTGTGCGCCAGGCTCTGGCGGCGGATGATGGCCATGTGCAGACATATCCATGCCGCAGTCTGTCATTGCGACCGTTTCAGATTGCCCCACGCGCGCATGCTCCAGCGATCGAGAGATCACCGGGGCGATGAACAACATCAGGATCGCAAAAATCCCCAGACAGGCCGGGAGATGGCTTCGCGATGTGGCAGTCCGAATTAACGACACATATATCCTAAAACAGTGCAAAATTAACGGACGGAATTGTACTGTTTTATGCTGCAAATGTTAAAACATTTTCTACATGGTTGAGTTATTGATAAAAGAAATTGCCGTTTGGTTCACGTTATCAACCATTTTAACTGTTTGGATATATCGCAGTCCTGTCGAAAAATAATACAGACACTAAGCGTGATGATATATCCTGCTACGGAGATAGACACTCAAACTATTGTTGCTCAGTGGTGAGGAATAGGGGAATGTGAACAGTGAAAATCGCCTTAAAAAAAGACCGCACCGAGGATTCATGGTGCGGTCTTTATGCTTCTATCACTGGCCCTTAAAGATGACTCAGAGTACCCCTGCGAACTCATCACAATTGAAGGTTTTTGAAATTCCCTCGATCATTTTGGTGTTTTGGGTGTGTAGATAAAGGGTCGATTCGGTTTGTGGGTGGTAGACACCCCATACCGGCAGGCCTTTAGCATTTGGATTGCCGGTTTTGGCAAAGTTGGTCCAGTAATCCACCATCAAGATTGAAAGTTTCTCTTGTGCAGGATTGAGTTTATGCAACTCGCCGGTAGTGCCATGGAAATCACGGAAGATATACTGTAAATCACTGGTATGCGCGGCTGCGTACGGGAACGACACAGGTTTGGCAAACTGAGGAGCCGTTTTATCCGCAAACTCATAGCTGTAGACCGGCGTGTTTTTAGCCAAAAGGTTATTCATCATCGGCGTGCGACAGATAAATTTGGCTCGGCCAAAGAAATCTGCGTAGTCTTGGCCAAGATTGACCTGCTTGGCAGGGATTGCAGCTCGCTTTATTAGCGTGTTTGCGTCACTCTCGCCAAAGAAAGCTTTCAGACCCTCGTAAAAACCGATGTTGTCTATTGGTTTACCTGAATCCAGCTCCATCATGGCAGCAAAGAAGGTGCCCTCGTTGGTGTTAAATCCATTAATAATCGGAACAACGTTGTAGCGGCCGGAGCTAAAAGCGGCCTCCAATGATTCAGGCATCACCTCACCATCGGTCACAACCTGTGCGGTGGTCATATAGTTAACGCCTTTATCCAGAATGGTTTCGGTGGGTACTGCCCGTAAACATTCTGCCATTTTTTCTTCCGTACCTTCCGAACAGCCGACATTCTTGGCAACCAGTTCACCGATTTTAGTTGCTTCAGCCACTGTTGGCTGCTTTAGGGAAAATGAACCACTGGAAACAATAGCGCGGTTAAATAACCCCTTGGCACCGGGCGAAGCCATTTGTGCCAATACGCTATGTCCGCCGGCAGACTCACCAAATAACGTGACATTATGATTATCGCCACCAAATGATTGGATGTTCTTATTTACCCACTTTAGGGCAGCTTGCTGATCTAAGGTGCCGTAATTAATTGCCTTATGCCCCTCGTGGTTCAATGCCGGATGTGAAAAGTACCCAAACATACCCAAGCGGTAATTCATGGTGACGACAATAACATTCTTACTGACAAGTTTGCTGGCATCGTATTCATTACCCGAACCAGAACCTAATCCACCACCGGGTATCCACACCATGACCGGCAGTTTACTGTTGTTTTCTGGCAAAACCGCTGGGGTATAAACATTAAGGTAGAGGCAATCTTCAGCAGCGCTTACTGGCCCAAACCCACCCAAAGTGAGCTTGGTGGCACATGTATTGGCAAAATGGTTCGCTTTTAACGTGCCCGACCATTTTTCTTCTTCAACCGGCGGCATCCAACGCAAACTGCCTACAGGAGCCTTCGCATAAGGAATACCTTTGAATTGAAGGTACCCGTCATTTTTGACGCCTTCGATAGTCCCCTTGCTCATTTGAACTACAGGTGAAAGCTCCTGCGCAAAAGCATTAGCAGACATTGCGGTGATACTCAATCCTGCTAAAGCGGCCAGGGTTAGAATTCGCCTTTTGTTACGTGTATGTAGTTCCATTATTTCCCTTATTTATGGTGTTAAATTAAATGGATGTAAAGATAGGGTGTTGTCATATATAACCATAATGACATTAATTATAGTGACCTAAGTTATTACTTGTTGGATTATAGTGCTTTATTATGACCGTCATTGGCGATGCAGAATCTGGCAGCACACATAACAGTTATCAACTTTGGAAAACGTGCTATTTATATTAATGAGTTCGAATTTTCTGAGAGGTACGCTGATCCAAACAGTAAACGGTATTTGGTTTGGCAATATTATAGTATTAACTTGATGATGATATAATTATAACGCCGCTTGTTACCAGGCAGTCCCGATGCGATAACGGCAATTATCGGCAATCGGGATACTGATTTTTTTGGCGTGGTGAAACCTATTCAGATTTGTCTACCAACTCTTTTAACCAAACGATGAAGGCATCAATTTTTGGCCACTGGCGGTCGGAAAGCGTTGATACATAATAGTGCTGATCGCATTTCAGCTCCATTTTGGGCAATGGCGCAACCAGCTCGCCGGTACTGAGTTGCTTGCGGATAAGTCGCTTACGGCCCATGGCAACGCCAACGTGGTTCACTGCCGCAGTGACGGCCAGATCGGAGCGATCGAATCCTATTCCCGGCGAGGTATCCAGATTGACACCGAAATGTTGAGCCCAGCTATGCCATTCATCCGTACCAGAATCATAGCTCCAGGCCTGACGATCGTGGAGCAGGGTGCAGTGTGAGAGGTTGCCAGGAAAATTGACCAGCTCAAATTTGGCTGCATATTCCGGGCTGCATACGGGAATAATTGCCTCATCCATCAGGTATTGGTAATGAAGCTGTGATGAGGGAGTCGCATCAAAATAAACGGCCAGATCAATGCCTGCCCGCTGGAAATTGACGTTTTCATTGCCAGTCAGAATAGTCAGGTTGATGGCGGGATAACGGCGAGAAAAATCGGCCAGGGCCGGCACGATCCAACACTGGGCGATCGACGGCCGGGAGTAAACCGTCAGGGAGCCTGACAACGCCTGGTTCTTGATATCCAATATTTCCTGGTTCAGGGTACCCAATGATGTTTTTAACGCCCAAAAAACCCGTTCACCTTCAGCGGTGAGTTCAACTTTCCGATGAGAACGAATAAACAACTTTAAGCCGAGATTTGCTTCCAGTTGATTAATAGTATGGCTTACCGCACTGGGGCTCACCGACAGTTCATCCGCCGCCATGGCGAAAGACTCGTGTCGAGCCGCCACTTCAAATGTAAACAGCCGTGATAGCTGCCAGCCATTAAGCGATCGGTGCTGGCCCGTTAGCAGATGGTTCCCCGACATATTTCCCCCTGAAAGTATAAAAACCTGCATTCTACGCATCAGTTTGGTGAGTAAAGTTGATGCATGTCGCTAAATTGCACCATTTCTTGGCGCAAGTCACTCGTTTGATTCTGTATTGCTCATGTGAGGTGAGATTTATATCGTTTGTCACCGATCGTCGTTTTCCTGTCCAATAAAGACAATTCAATGACAGGGGATATGGGCCATGGATTCACACATTTGGGTTGCCGGCACGCTGATCGCCAGTATTGCACTCATCATTTTGACCATCGTAAAGTTCAAGTTTCATCCTTTTTTAGCGTTGTTGTTAGCGAGCTTTTTTGTCGGTGGCATGATGGGGATGGGCCCAATTGATATGGTCAATGCCATAGAAAATGGCATTGGCAGCACGCTAGGATTCCTGGCCGCGGTGATTGGGCTGGGCACCATTCTTGGCAAGATGATGGAGGTTTCCGGTGCGGCAGAACGCATTGGTATCGCGCTGCAGCGCTGCCGTTGGCTTTCCGTCGATGTCATTATGGTATTGGTAGGCTTGGTTTGCGGCATCACACTGTTTGTCGAAGTGGGCGTGGTGTTATTGATTCCATTGGCTTTTTCCATCGCCAGAAAAACCGGCACCTCGCTGCTTAAACTGGCCATACCGCTTTGTACTGCATTGATGGCAGTGCATTGCGTCGTTCCTCCACATCCTGCGGCGCTGTTTGTGACCAATAAACTGGGTGCAGACGTAGGAACGGTGATTGTTTACGGTCTTCTCGTCGGTTTAACAGCGTCTCTGGTCGGTGGGCCGTTGTTCTTGAAAATGCTGGGGAAACGCTTGCCGTTTAAGCCGGTACCGCCCGAATTTTCCAATCTGACCGTACGAGAAGAACATGAGCTGCCTTCGCTGCGGGCAACGTTGTTTACGGTGCTATTGCCGATTGTGCTGATGTTGGTGAAGACGGTAGCGGAGTTGAACCTGGCTAAAGAAGGGCGTCTGTTTGGCCTGATGGAGTTTATCGGCAACCCGATTATCGCCATGTTCATTGCCGTGTTTGTGGCCTATTACGTTCTGGGCATCCGCCGTCATATGGGGATGAGTACGCTGTTGCGCCACACGGAAACGGGTTTTGCTTCTATAGCCAATATCTTGTTGATCATCGGCGCGGGCGGGGCCTTCAACAGCATATTGAAGACCAGCGGCTTAGCGGACACCCTGGCGTTAATGCTTTCCAACCTGCATATGCATCCGATCTTGTTGGCATGGTTAGTCGCGCTTATTCTTCATGCGGCTGTGGGTTCCGCCACCGTTGCCATGATGGGAGCAACGGCCATTGTCGCACCAATGTTAGCGCTCTATCCTGACGTCAGCCCGGAGATCGTGACCATTGCCATAGGCTCTGGCGCTATCGGTTGCACCATAGTGACCGATTCATTGTTCTGGCTGGTGAAACAGTATTGCGGCGCAACGCTCAATGAAACGTTCAAGTACTACACCACGGCAACCTTTATCGCTTCGGTGCTGGCTTTGGGGATGACTTTTTTACTTTCATACATTATCTAAATCTAAGCCAATCCTTTTGCGGCAATCGTGAGCGAGTACTTTCCATGGCTTACGATTGCCATTGCCGCCTCACAGAGAGGGTAACTCTACGCTTCACCCGATAAGCAGGGCGAAGCGATCGAATGTTATGCAGTTTATTTTTGCTGACAGGGCGCACGTAACGAGATGGCTTAGGCCCGCTGCTGGCGCCATTGACGATAACGACGGGTGATGCGCTTGGTACGTAACTGGTTGATGATTAATGTAAACAGGGGGGAATAACGGCTGGCGCGAGTACGCCCTTCGCCCAGTGCGCGTAAGCGGCGAGTGACCAAAGCCATTCGTGCCAAGCCTGCCATGGTTTTATTTTCCCATGTTACCGGTTTTGGCAGTGCATAAGGTTCATTACCGGCTTTCCACTGGAGCGGCAGGTCAGGAACCTGTGCCATGGCTGTTGCTATACCCGCCACGGCGACACCGCTATCCAACACCTGCTGCGCCACGGACTTACGGGCGATACCTCCCGTTGTCATCACCGGCATGTGGGCGACGGCGGCAAGATCGCGGGCAAACTCCAAAAAATAGGCTTCGCGCGCCAATGTGCGTCCATCCGCGGCGTTACCCTGCATCGCTGGGCTTTCGTAGCTGCCTCCTGACAGTTCAATCAGGTCGACTGGCAATTCATTCAGCAACAAAATCACTTGTTGCGCATCTTCTTCAGAGAAGCCACCGCGCTGAAAATCAGCCGAGTTTAGCTTGATCGAAACGCAAAAGCTTGGCGAGACACGTTCACGCACGGCTCCCACGACCTCTAACAGTAAGCGAGCACGATTAGCGAGGCTGCCACCCCATTGATCGTGACGTCTATTGGTCAAGGGAGACAAAAATTGCGAGAGCAGATAGCCGTGTGCTGCGTGGATTTGTACGCCAGTAAATCCAGCGTGTTCGGCAGCATAAGCGGTGGTAGCAAAACGTTCGATCACCTCATCGATCTGCGCCTGGCTCATGGCCGTCGGTTGTGCGAATAACTTGCTGTGCTTACCCATTTCCACGGGAACGGCCGACGGTGCCCAGGCTTCGCCCCCCATACTTGCCATGACCTGGCGGCCAGGATGGTTAATCTGCATCCAAACCTGCGCACCGTTCTGGCGTGCCTAAGATTAAAGTTAACTTTAAGGTCAAGCGAAATGAAAATAGGGGAATTGGCAGAGCGTTCGGGTCTCGCCGCATCGGCAATACGTTACTATGAGCAACAGGGATTACTGCCTAAGGCATCGCGCAGCGCCAACGGGTATCGTGTTTATAGCGAGACCTCGCTGGAGCGTTTGCATCTTATCCAGATCGGACAAAATCTGGGTTTTGCACTGGATACGATCCGCGGCGTGCTGTCGCTGGAAGGAATGGCGTACCAGGACAGCCTTATGCAGAAGCTTGATGCGCGGCTTGAGGAGATTGATCGCATGATGGCGACGCTGAGTAATCAGCGGGAAACGCTGCAGGACACCAAGCGCAAGCTGAATGAATCGGGGTTACAGGGCATATGCCCAGATAAAAGCAGTTTGGTTAAGGTGACAATGTCACGGTGAGTGAGGTGCGAGTTGATGTTTCTATCCCAGAATTGCTGTATACGCAGTATGAGTTCAAACGCTGATCCTGTTTCATATTAGTGCACCGGCCATGGATGTCATTTCATCCCAAAACACCAGGCCACAATTTACGATGCACGATCACCAAGATGAGAACTGCCATAATCCTGTGCGTGAAGAAGGTTATCTGTTCTGGAAAACATCGGCACAAGGGAGAATGCTTTTTAGTGCACAGTGCAAAACCGGTGAGAAGAAACTCAGTGTGAATTTGCTTTTCATGGCGGAGAGATTCCGGATGAAACATTGAGTGTTTGAATCAGCATGGCATTAAGCGTAAAGCATCGGCATAACGGGATATGAATAAAAGGCCATGGTAAAGCCCAAAAGCTCAGATTCTACGTAGAGCCACATAGGTGCGCATAATGTATATTATGTTAAATTGCATGTTGAGATAACTGAGTCCTTAACCTGACTACCCGCCCCCAAGGGTTTTCTTTCTGTAGAACCTGTTCTTTCATCATCATTCCCAGTTTTCCTTTTCGTAAGGTTTTAGCCAGTTCTTTTCAGTTACAGGCACTCGTTCACCATTGAAGGTATACGTACAACAACGGCATCGAACCGGGACGTCTTCTGCAGTGAATTCAGGATTAACCTTCTGCAACAATCCTTGCTCATCGATGCAAAGCCCGCTGTAGTAACTCGATTCGCCATAACGTACATAGCTGCTCAAATTTTTACGCTGTAATGCAACCAAATAAAAAATCGGCTCTTCCTTATCCAGTCGACTTATTGCTTCACGATGCACATCAACCCACGGTTGCCCAACGTTACGCAGCAGAAATTTGAACAACGGCGTGTAATCAATACCTTGTTGCATTCTGCCGTGCATGCCTTCCCGCATCGGTGAGTTCTCATCAATCGCGCGTTTCTTATGGCGCTGCCAGCGGTACTCACCACCATGGCGGATTGCTCCCCTTGCAGTGGTGTTCTCCCTGCGAAAAAGCATTTTCGGCCTGCCTTTCTTAAACATCATCCTTTTTCCCTGTTTTATTTTGATCGCGCTACGCGAAATCTGTGAAAGCTTGGCAGCATTTCCCTTGCAGATTTCGCCAAAATGCACTGTTTAACTGGCATTAAAACGACCAATATATCTGCATATTCACCCTGAGTTGGTCAGCATTAAAGCACAAATCAGTAGCCCTGACGTAAAACAGATCCTCTTTCCTCGTTGATGATGAGCGATTATGCCATGAGTAAAACCCGCGGATATCCGCTCACCGGTGAACTGTTTACCAGGATAATTTGTCGCTGCGCTGTCCATGTTTCTAAGGTGTCGCTAAAAATTCAGGAGCAATTTTCGACTCAGTTCAGTATCCGGTAAGTCGTAATTCTAACAAAAAGCAAATAACATCATGTTTTACATGTAGTTATCACTGTCATTTGAACTCAGACACCTAAAGCTCTATTTAACATAACGCGATATTGTGACATTGTCACTGAAACTGCTTCTGCTCAACCAACCTTTTTGCCCTGCCACTCACGCCTGATTTCCTCCAGCCCCTCGCGATACGTCGTTACGTTAAAGTTTGGGAAGCGGCGTTTGAATTTTGTCGAGTCGAACAAATTGTCCTGCTGATATCGCGGTAACAGCTCCCGAATCTCACGGGCTCCTTTTGAAAACAGGCCCGCAACACTTAGGACCCATTTGTTGATGACGGAGTAAGAGATATTTTTCCCGAATACCTCACAGGCCAAAGAAACGAATTGAGCGTAAGTCAGTCGATCATCGCAGCACGGCAAGTGCCACGTTTGACCGGAAGTATCGGGTGTATTGCCAAGAACAGCCAGCGCACGGCTGGCGTCAGGTGTCCAGATAAGGGTACGTAGTGTATCGTCACGTACAGGGACACGCGGTTTTTCATCCGCCTTGAGTTTGTCGATGATTAACGCATTGGTGAAGCTCTGCGTTTTCCCCGGCCCGTAGAACTCGGGGGCACGTCCAAGAGTGACGGGAATATTTTTTTGCTCCATTTCCTTTAGCACCATATTCGCCATCAATGCTCGCACTTGCCCTTTTCGCCCCTTAGGCGCGAATGGAGTTTCTTCCGTTTGCAGATCGCTGTTCTGCGGATACATATAGGTGTTATCAAAGTAAACAAAATGAGCTCCTACCGAGCGGCTCGCGTCCAACGCATTTTTTAACATCGTTGGAAACTGTTTCTCCCACAGTGCTGAATCCGGTGGTAATCCTGCAACGAAGTAAAGCGTGTCGCTGCCTTTTGCGGCTTCAAGAGTCTGTTGTGCATCCAGCAAGTCTGCCGCGATAAGCACATCGCTTTGATTGACCTTCCGCGGATTACGACTGACCAACCGCAGATCATCGGTGTATGAACGCTTCAGCTCTCGCGCAAGCTCTTGGGCGATCTGGCCATTGGCCCCCAGAATCGTTTGCATTTCAATTTCTCATCTTTGCAGTATGGCGCTATTTACGCACTCAGATAGGCGCTGCCAAAGGGGCCGGGCGACAGGCCCCTCCAGAAGGAGCCTGTTTTTTTCACGAGAACCGTGTTTCCCGCATCAGCTATTTACAAAGGCCAGTAGATCGCTATTGACCCGATCGGCATGGGTCGTAGGTATGCCGTGCGGCGCACCTTTGTAGGTAATAAGCTTGCCGTTTTTGACCAACTTGGCCGAGAGCACGCCTGAATCTTGGTATGGAACCACTTGATCGTCATCGCCGTGGATCACCAACACCGGGATGGAAATACGTTTGAGATCGTCGGTGAAATCCGTCTGTGAGAACGCGACGACGCCGTCATAATGAGCCTTGGCGCCGCCCATCATGCCTTGCCGCCACCAATTCCAGATGACCGCATCCAACGGCTTGGCGCCGGGCCGGTTGTAGCCGTAGAAAGGTCCCGCGGGAACATCGTAATAGAACTGCGCCCGATTGGCGGCCAGTTGCGCCTGGAAATCATCAAATACCGATTTGGGTGTTCCCTGCGGATTACTGTCGGTTTTCACCATCAACGGCGGCACAGCACTGATCAGTACGGCTTTCGATACCTTATCCTCACCATGACGCGTGATGTAACGCACCACCTCGCCCCCGCCCGTTGAGTGACCCACATGCATGGCACCTTGCACGCTCAAATGTTTCACTACCGCAGCAACGTCATCCGCATAGTGATCCATATCATGCCCTTCCGATACTTGACTGGAACGACCATGGCCACGCCGATCGTGCGCAACAACGCGGAATCCTTGGTTTACGAAGAACAGCATCTGGGCATCCCAATCATCGCTAGACAGCGGCCAGCCATGATGGAAAAAGATGACTTTTCCATCTTTTGGTCCCCAGTCCTTGTAGAAAATGTCAACGCCATCGCTAGTGGTTACGTAACCCATATCAATTCTCCCATTCAGCAATTAGTCAAAGGGTGATGCTTTTCTCGGCCACGCGCAGGAAAGGCCGGTTCCGGACCTTGTACCCGAAAGCGGATTTGCCTTCGGTCCTGCGTTGACCGTTTAGAGAGTATAGGTTTAAAGTTAGCTTTAAGGTCAATAGGGGTTTTTCGAACGGTATGAAGATTGGGGATTTGGCAAAGGCAACGGGGCTCTCTCCTTCCCGGATTCGTTTCTACGAGGCAGAAGGCTTAATCAGCCCTCCTCCACGTCAAGGCAATGGCTACCGAAACTACTCACCCGAAGTTGCAGGTGTACTGAAGATCATCGATAACGCCCAGCAGGCAGGCTTTTCGCTTGAACAAATACGTCAGTTCCTGCCGCACAATCAAGCGGGTTGGGATCACGAAGGGCTGATCCATTCCCTCAATACCCGCGTAGCCGAGATTGAACAATTACAACAACAACTTAAGGAGAGCAAAAAAGCAGTATTAGCTATGATCGCCAACCTCAAAAATCGGCCGGAGGGTATTTCCTGTGGGGACAATATGCAACGGTTGATAGGCCTGATGGAGGATCCGTAACTACATGGATTCACCCTGTCGTTGGCGTTCCCTGATGGAATCGCATCTGCCAATGGTCATCGTTCTCGCTCGACGATCGCAGCCAGATTGAAGAGCGGAAAGTACTGCGGGTCACGTTGCCGTCGGCGCCGCGCTGAAAACTTCTGTAGGTTAGTAACACCACTCCTTCGGCAATAGTGGACAGCTTGAAATTTTCGGCATAAATAGGCACCTGGCCAGTTTCTTCCTGCAATGCCGCAATGGTATGCCCCTTGTTGTAGCGCTGTCCCGAACGGCCGATCTCTTCAAAATCATCATGCAGCAGTTTTTCCACCGTAACCGAGTCGTTTCGCAGCAGTGGCTGATGCAACATCGTTTCCAGAGACTGGATTTTGGTTAACAACGCTGTGGAATGGCTCAAAGCGCCCTCCTTATTGGCACTGCCTGACAGGCCAACAAGGTTGGCCCGTGATAGACAGGTCTGAAAAATAGAGTGGGATTATCGCCTGCGCTCAGTGTTCGGCAGGCTGGCAGAACAAGAATTAGCGCGCCAACTCCACGCCATCCAGTTCGGAAATCGCGAGACAGTAAACCTCTGTGAGAGCATCCACGGTATAGGCGGTATTGGCCGGGATCATAAACATTTCATGGGACTGCAAGGTTTGGTCGCCGATCTTAAGCTCACCGGACAGGACCATCAGTTTGACCCAGCCCGGATGCAGGCGGGCTGACTGGTGACTGCCAGCATCAAGTTTCAACAGCGCCGTGTGCCCATGTGCCTCGCGTTTCAAAATATGGTAATACACCCCATCGTAAGGCATTTTATCGTAGTGCAATGACGCCAGTGTTCTTTTATGCATGATAGTTCCTCGTAACCTGTGAGTCGTTGTCTGCTCGGTTGCAACATCAAGAGGCAATAGGTTCCTCACTGACCTTTACTCTGCTCCCGAAAGCACATGTTCCGTCAACATCTTTGCAAACTGATTATACTGGCCACTGATGCACAATGCGGGCTGATATTCGCATCTTTATTCAGAGCCTGTTAATAAATATATAGAACCTATGGCTCAGACGCAAAAAACGAAGGGGAGTAAAAGAGGCTTTTTTGTCACAAAATACAATGTGCAGTGGCGCGGGGAAAGCATTCGCCCGCAGGATGCGGGCGAGTCAGGCTGGGGTTTATTTGCGGTAATCAGTCAATCCACAGCCTCAGCGGCGACGTAGCAGCAGGCCTGCCAACAGGCTCACGCCGGCAAAAATCGCTACCGTAGTGAGAGGTTTCTTCTTGACCAGATCGCTGACGCAGCTAACAGCATCGCCATATTTTTCTTGTAGTGCGCCGGCAACGTAGCGGGTAGATCCCTCAGCCTGCAAACGCTCATCGCCGGTAACATCACCGGCCACTTCCTGCGCCTTGCCTACCACTTTATCCATCACGCCGTTGATTTTATCGCTGTTCATTCTGCACTCCTGAGTGAGGTTTGTTTCGACGCTTGCATAGTGCAAATGCCTGCCTTGTCTCACGATAGTAAGCCGTTGATGAACCGCTCATAAGGTCAATTTGCAGGGGATTGGCCAGTGCATTTGCACCCTACTTTCCATTTTTAGATGACCGTTCACCGGCAAACAGCCCCCGCTCTCTGGCCCAGACGATGGCTTCGGCGCGGCTATGGACGTCGAGTTTGGAATAGACCGTCGCCACATGATTACGCACCGTATTCGGGGCAAGATTAAGGCGTGCGGCGATCTTTTTGTCCGGCAGCCCCTCGCAAATTAACCCCAATACGTCGCGTTCACGTGCGGTAAGATCGGTGAAGGAAAACCCCGCCAGGTTAGGCTTATTGATACTTTTCACATTGGCCAGTTTTTCGAGCAATGTCTGGCTAAACCAGGAAGCGTCTTGCATGACTTCCTCGATGGCAGCCACCAGATCAAGCTCAGAGCGTTTGCGTTCGGTAATGTCCATCAGTACCAGGAGATAACAACGGGCATCCTGAATGCTCACGGCATCCGCTGAAGCCACGCAGTCGATGGTTTCATTGCTCTTTTTGCGTATTTTAAGGTCTTGATTCTCGACGTTACCGCTTTTTTCCAACGTGGCAAATAACCGACGGCATTCCCCCTGCCCATCGATAACATTGATCTCTTCGACCGTCTTGCCGATTAACTCCTCGGCGGCGTATCCGGTGGTTTTTATAAAGGCCTCATTGATGTCCAGCACCCGCTGCTTGTCCGCGGTGCACACCAGCGTGGGCACCGGACTTAAACGAAAGGACTTGGCAAACCGCTCTTCACTCTCGCGCAGCGCCGACTCCGCCTTGCGACGGGGTTCGAGGTCGGTAAAAGTAAACAGCATGCAATCTTCTTCATTGATGTCCAGCGGCTGGCCGGCGACGATCACCAGCTTGGTTCCGCCGGCCGGCAGCTTCAGTTCGGCCTGCATCTGTGGAATGGTCGCCCCTTCACTCAGCAATTGCACCGCTTGTTCCTTGCGTTCCGCCTGTTCCAGCACGTCCAGCGCATACACCGAAGTGCCCATCACCTGATCGCGTGTATAGCCCGTCATATCGAGGAACCCCTGGTTGACCTTTATGTAGCGCAGGTCGCTCAGGCTGCAGATCACTGCCGGTGCCGGGTTGGCGTTGAACGTCTTTTCAAAACGCTGCTCGGCACTGGCCCACTCGGTGGCATCACTCAGGATCAAAACCAGCAATTCGGCTTGCCCTTTACTGTCGGTAATCACCAGGCTGCGTAAACGGTGAACCCACAGGTACTCCGATTCGCTGGCGGGCCGAACTTCGACCAGTACGTCGCTGAAGGTCTCGCCGTTGGCGGCCCGGGTAATCGGATACTGTTCCGGCGTCAAAGGGTGATTGTTGCGATAACGCAAGGCAAAGCGCTCAGCATATTCACCGCCATTGGCACCCAGCTCACTCAACTTGCTCAACCCATGCATGCTCAGCGCTGCCTCGTTAGCCCACAGAATGGTCTGGTCGACCTCGGCCAGGATCACCCCTTCCGACAACCCTGAGATGATCTGCTGTAGCTGGCTACGGTTAGTTTCGTTGGCAAGGATGGACTGACTCATGTTTTCTCCAAAAGACGAAGTGGCTTGGCCGCCTGACGGCGATCGAAGTGCCTGATAGTGGCGCTGTTCCCAACAGCATAGTGCGTAACAGGTGCATTCGCGGGGTGTGAATGCACTAGCTTTGTCGGTGCAAATGAACCGGGACGGTCAGTGGTGCCAAGCGGCAGACTGATTCTGTCGGCGCGGCCCTGTGCTGTGCGTACAACCACTTGTTTAGTCAATATAAGGAATAACAATGACCACTGTCTATGAATCCAATCGCTTTGCGTTTCACGTTTCATGGGGTTCGGTATTGGCCGGGAGTGCCATGGCGTTGGTGACCTATCTGATACTGAGCGTGCTGGGCACGGCCATCGGCGCTTCGGCCGTGGATCCGTTGCATGAGGGCAACCCTCTGAGTGGCTTTGGCACGGGCACCGGGATCTGGTTGTTTGTCACTACCCTGGTCTCGCTGGCGGCTGGTGCATTTGTCGCCGGCAGAACTTCGCCAAACCGTGGCGGTTTGCACGGTCTGCTGAGCTGGGCAGTGACCACATTACTGACGACCTGGCTGGTGATTTCTGTGGCGAGCGGCGTGGTCGGCCTGGCCGGTAGCGCCGTCGGCAAGGGGCTCTCTTTGGCCGGCAACGGTATTGCCGCCGCAGCGCCGGGCATTGGCGAAAACGTCAAACAGCAGTTAGACAAAAATGGCATCAGCCTGGACTGGAGCAGTTTGGAAAACCAGTTAACCACCACCCTCAAGCAAAGCGGCAAGGCTGAGCTGGACCCGTCCAAGTTGGAACAAAAGAGCGATAGCGTCGCTGCGGATGGTAAGCAAACCGCTACTGATGCAGCCACTGACCCAACCCAGGCGGCTGCAGAGCTCAAGCAATGGTTTGAGCGCGTCAAGCAATCCGGTGAGCCTACCCTGAATGCGGCAGATAAGGATGCGCTGGTGAATATCGTCGCAGCCCGTACAGGCAAGAGCCGTGCAGAAGCGACCCAGATCGTAGACAACTATGCCCAAGCTTATCAGCAGGCGGTACAAAAGGTCGACCAGCTGAAGGCGCAGGCCGAGCAAAAAGCCCGCGAAGCGGCAGAAGTGGCGGCCAAACAGGTATCACGCGCGGCATGGGGTTCATTGCTGATCCTGCTGTTGGGCGCGGCGCTCAGTTTTGGCATCGGCCGCATCGCCATGTCAACCCGTCGTCCCCTGGCTGTAGGGTGATGAATAATGGATGTTTCAATGAATAGAAGGTTGTCAGGTATCTCATTGAACTATCGAAAAGTGGTGGGTGCTTCGGTCCCCGTACTGGTCATCGATTTCTTCAATGAAAAAAACGAGCGTTACACTCTGCGCTATAACTTGCCACCGGACACGCCGGAACGGACAGAGCGCCGCGTATCATTGCTGCTGCACCTGCTTCGTAAACAAAAGCCGATGGATATCGGTGACGCAACGTCATAAATCTTGTTGAATCCGCTCAACCCGCGCCTGCTGGCGTGGGTTGAGCCTTAATCACTCCCCCTCTGAATAATATCGTTTTTTCGTCGTCAGATTTATTTCACCCTTGCAGATGCCAGGGCAAAACAGAACGCCGTTCTTAAACCTATGTCGCGTCACTGACGCCGTTCATCGAGCCGCAACGTCGGCAAGCAATGTCTCTGCGGCCAACTTACCCAGATTGTTGGAGGCCAACGGGCTGTCGCCGGTCAACAAACGACGGTCTTTGTGGACTTTCCCGGTGATGTCGCTGTTGAGGATCGTGACGCCCAGTTCGCGAAGGCGTTCACCGACCAGCCAGGGCATTGGGCCCGGAATATAACCGATATCGATATTGGCGCCGGTATCTAGCGAGTCCGGGAACACACAGATCTCGTAACCGCGATACAAGAAGTTTTCCTTGTCCTCACCCAAACCCGCCGCCAACAATCCGGCAGGCCCGTGGCACAGTGAAATCACGTAACGGTCGTTGTCATGGGCCCAGAACAGCGCTTTTTTCACGTCTTCGCTGAAGGGAATGTCGTTTAGTACCCCATGACCGCCCGGGATAAAGACACCGATATAATTACCCGCATCCAAATCCTTCACTACCTCAGTCAGCTTTTTCGGTTGCTTGAGCTGACGGCGATATTTCTCATAGGTGGCCTTGACCGCCGCATCCTCACCAGGGAATGCCCACATCTCAAGCTTTACCGGGTCGCCGGATGGCGTTGCAATGTCGATTTCGAACCCGGCAAGATCCATATGGTGCATGGGCAATAACATCTCCACAGGATGGTTCCCGGTAGAGAAAAACTTTCCGTTTTGCATCATCAGATAGCGTTCCTGAGACGCAATCATCAACACCTTCCACTTGCCGCCTTTATAAGGCGCAGGATAGTGGGCGCCGTCAAAATCCGTCTTTGCCGACGTGTATTTACTCAAAGAGTAAGGTGACGGAAAGAACGCATTTTCTTCAGCGGCATCAGGGGCAGGATTACGATCTTCGGATGGTAAGTTAGTCATGATGATCTCCTTATGTGCGATTTGCATTGCAGCTTTAGCTTAGGTAACTCAGCCTAAAGCCGCAATGAGGGATATTCCTCATTAGCTGCCCCTAACCCACGCGGCGCTTCACTTAACCAAAATGCCCCATTTCTTCATGCGTGAAAGCAACGTGGTGCGTTTCAGTCCCAGGCGCTGAGCGGCCCCGCGTGGGCCGGCAACCACGCCGTTGGTTTCCTTCAGCACCCTGATAATCTGCTGTCGCTCATCTTCCCCTGGCTGACTGGGCTCCGCTTTGGGAACCGGGAGCGCCATCGAAGGGACCGGGTATTGCAACTCAGGCAGTTGCAGGTTCAGCACCGTACCACGCGTCAGCAGTACCGCACGTTCGATGACGTTCTCAAGCTCGCGCACGTTTCCCGGCCAGGGCATTTGGCTCAGCAGGCGCAAGGTTTCCGCTGGGATACTGTCGATGGTACGTTTCATGCGGCGCGCAATTTTATAGGTCAGAAACTTCACTAACTGCGGGATGTCTTCCGGCCTCTCACGCAATGGCGGAATAACGATCGGGAAGACGTTAAGCCGATAGAAGAGATCGCTGCGAAACTCGCGGTCGGCCACCATCTGTTGCAGATCCCGGTTGGTCGCGGCAATCAGGCGCACGTCCACCGAAATCACCTTGTTACCGCCAACGCGCTCGAACTCCCTCTCCTGCAGTACCCGCAGCAATTTCGGTTGCAGCTCTACGGGAATTTCGCCTACCTCATCCAGAAACAGCGTTCCCTTGTCCGCCAGTTCAAAACGCCCCATTCGTTGATTGGTCGCCCCGGTAAATGCCCCTTTTTCATGGCCAAAGAGATCGCTTTCCAGCAACCCGGCCGGCATGACTGCGCAGTTCATTTTCACCATGCGCTGATCGCGTCGTTCGCTGAGGTTGTGGATGGCACGGGCTATCAGCTCTTTACCGGTGCCGGTTTCGCCGAGGATCAGCACCGAACAGTCGCTTTTCGCTACCATTTCCACCTGTTTGAGCACGGCGGACATCACCACGCTGCGGCCGACAATCTCGCCGAAGTCCGGGTTATTACCATTAATCTGCTCGGTCAGATACAGGTTCTCATGCACCAGGCTCTCTTTGAGCCGGTTAATTTCCTGATAGGCCAGCGCGTTATCCACCGCAATCGCGATACGCTCGGCGATCTGCTGCAACACCCGCAGGTTGGCAGCGTTGAAGTTGTCCGGCTGACATTGCGCCAGCTTGAGTACGCCCAGGGTTTTGTTGCCGAAAACTAACGGCAGTACGCACAGCGTTTGAATTTGCTCATGCCAGAGATCGAACAGCTGGCGCTCATAGGCCGCCAGCCGGTCGGAATGCTTCAGATTCAACAGCAGCATTTCACCGCTTTGCATTACCTGTTCCGACAAGGTGCCCGCCAGCGCTACGCTGTACTGCTGACGCTCAACCACGTCCTCTTGCAAATAGTGGGTGGAATAAATGGTGACTTGTTCGGTTTTATCGACGCAAAGCACAATGCTGATCGCGTCGATTTTGAAGAAACGGTGAATTTCCTTTGAGATCTCACCGATCAAATCATCCAAATCGAGTTTCGACAGCACCGCGTTGGTCACGTCGACCAAAATGCGGTAATCATCTCGTTCATGGCGCAATTGCCGTTGACGGAGTTCCGCCTCCTCCCGCAGCTGGAGCTGCTCTGCCGCCAATGCCACCAACTCCATCAGTGTCTGCAACTGCACCAGGCTGGCGTCGGCGAACGGCGCTGGGTGACAACGTAACACTTCACAGCCGCCTATCAGGGTACCGCCTGCATGCAGCGGCATCAGGCAATACTGATTAAAGGGTAAATACAGCGCCAGAGCCCCGATTTGCGGATATCGCGCGTGCAGATCATCGCTCTGCCAGCGCTGTGGCAGCGGGCTTTGTCGCAGCCGACTTACCGGGCCATTTGCCAGCAGGGTCTCATCCTGATAGCTCACCGGCTGTCGATGCGCATCCAGGCCATAAAAGCTGACCCGTTCGCTGTCAGGGTCAAACAGCACCAGCGTGACCTGATCTGCCAATTGCAGGCGTTGCAGTATCTGACGCAGTTGCAGCAACAGATCGGTGAAACTGCGCTGGCTCAGCAGCGTGCGGGTAATTTCCAGTAGTTCTTGTTTTTCTAATTGTGCATTCGACATTGTTTATCACTTGCCTGAGTCGCGATGAAGATTTGTGAGTCACATCGCAAAGTGTAACGCTGGGCCGCGACGTTCTCCCCCGACGGGATCAACAAATCCGCGGCAAAGGCTCGGCATGCGGCAAATCCAACAGGCGGCTGATGCCATAAGCACCCTGCAGCCTTACCTGTCGCCCCTCCGTCACTGTACCAATCAGCGCCGCATCCGCGCCCAATGGGTGAGCACGCAAGGCACTGAGCACGTTCTGTGCGGCTTGCGGTGCGGCCACGACCACCAGTTTTCCCTCGTTGGCAAAATTAATGGCGTCCAACCCCAGCAATTCACAAATGCCACGCACTGCCGGGGCGATCGGCAACAGGCTTTCTTGCACCTCGACACCCACGCCGGCCGCACGTGAGAACTCATGCAAAATGGCATTCACCCCGCCACGGGTCGCATCACGCATCGCCCGCACACCGTCAATGGCACGTAATGGCTCAATTAACGGCGTTAACACCGCGCAGTCGCTGATCACGCCCAGAGACATACCCAACTTTTCGCGCAGGTTGAGAATAGTTGCCCCGTGATCCCCGAGGGTGCCGCTGACAATCACGGCATCGCCGACGCGGATATTTTGCGCCGCCCAGTTCAGACCGGACGGGATCACCCCGATACCGGCGGTATTGATAAATACTTTGTCGGCTGCGCCACGCTGCACTACCTTGGTATCCCCGGTGGCAATGCGAATACCGGCCTGCTGCGCGGTGGCGGCCATCGAGGCGACCACGCGTTGTAACTCGGGCAGCGGCAAGCCTTCTTCGAGAATAAAGCCGCAGGAAAGATAGCGCGGCAACGCGCCGCTTACCGCCAGATCGTTGGCCGTACCGCAGATGGCCAGCTTGCCTATGTCACCGCCCGGAAAGAAAATCGGGTCAATCACGTAACTGTCGGTGGTAAACGCCAGCCGATCGCCCTGCTGCGTTAACTCGGCCAAATCCAACCGGGCCTGATCTTCTCGCTGATCCAACTGCGGGTTGGCAAAGGCCGGCAGGAAAAGATCATCCAGCAATTGCTGCATGGCAGCACCACCGCTGCCATGAGCCATAGTAATCACGTTATTCATGCCGGCGTCTCCTCTGTTTCACGGCGATATTGGTACCAGGCGGCGCAGGCTCCTTCGGACGAGACCATCAGCGCGCCAAACGCGTTTTGTGGCGTACAACCGCGACCAAACAGCGGACAGTCGCGCGGTTTGCATCGCCCGGTGAGCACGTCTCCGCAGCGGGATCGCGGATCGTCAGCCACTTGCCGCCGCTGCGGACGAAAACGACGTTCGGCATCAAAAGCCTGGTAGCCTGGCGTGAGGGCAATGCCTGAGTCGGCAATGGTGCCCAGCCCGCGCCATTCGCTGCCGCCTCCCAGGACAAAAACTTCGCTCATCGCCTGCTGTGCCAGCCGGTTGCCCTGTTCCGGTACCACCCGCCGGTATTGGTTTTCGGTTTGGCTTTGTCGGCCAAGAAACTGCTCGACCAGCATCAGCACCCCTTGCAAGATATCCAGTGGCTCAAAGCCGGTCACTACCAGGGGTTTGTGGTATTGCCTGCTGATAAAATGATAGGGCTCGGTGCCTATCACCATGCTGACGTGGCCGGGTGCCAGAAAACCGTCAATGCGTATATCCGGCTGTTGCAGCAGGCTGCGCAAGGTGGGGATCAGGCTGATGTGCTGACAAAATACGCTGAAGTTGTCCAGGCCTTCCTGCCGCGCCTGTTGCAGGGTGATCGCCGTGACCGGCATGGTGGTTTCAAAACCCAGCGCGAAGAACACCACCTGCCGTTGCGGATTTAGCCGCGCCAGCATCAGGGCATCCAGCGGTGAGTAGACCACGCGCACGTCGGCCCCGCGCTCGCGCGCCTGCAGTAAAGACCCCTGCTGTCCTGGCACCCGCAGCGCATCGCCGAAGGTGCAAAAAATCACTTCGGGGTGCTCGGCGATTTCGCAGCAGGCGTCGATGCGCCCCATAGGTAAAACGCAAACCGGGCAGCCGGGGCCATGAATGAATTCGATTTGCGCCGGCAGCAGCTTGTCCAGGCCAAAGCGGAATATCGCATGGGTATGGCCACCACACACCTCCATGATTTGCAGCGGTCGTTCGGCGGTAAACGGCAACTGTGCGGCGCGGTGCCAGATATGTTGCAGCAGTTTCTTTACCCGCTGCGGATCGCGAAATTCATCTACGTAATCCATGGTTATCCTCCCCCGCCAAAAACAGCGCCACGTCCTGTTCCACTTCCCCCATCGCCTGCAGTGCTGCCAGCATATCCTCGGCCTCTTGTTGATCGAGGCGGCTCATCGCAAAGCCCACGTGAATCAATACCCAACACCCCAGCATCGCTTCTTTGGGTTCACCCTCCCGGCAAACCAATGCGATATTCACTTCGCGCTGCACGCCGCAGACGTCGGCCCAGGCGTGCTGAGGCTGGTGTTGATCCAACGCCACGATCTGCCCGGGGATCCCTATGCACATAGCTGTCGCTCCAGCCAGGCCAACCACTGATCCATCCCTTCCCCCTGAGTCGCAGAAAGGGTAATTATCTCGATGTCGGGATTAACCTGACGGGCATTGGCGATACAGGCGGCCAGATCAAACTTCAAGTACGGCAGCAGATCGACCTTGTTCAGCAGCATCAGACGTGCGGCGGCGAACATATGCGGGTACTTGAGGGGCTTGTCTTCCCCTTCGGTGACCGACAGCACCGCCACCTTGTGCCGCTCCCCCAGATCGAAGCTGGCTGGGCAAACCAGGTTGCCGACATTTTCGATAAACAGCAGGCTGCTGGTTTTGAGCTCCAGACGCTGGGCGGCTTCGTGAACCATTTGCGCATCCAGATGACAGCCTTTGCCGGTATTGACCTGGATCGCCGGCACGCCGGTGGCGCGGATACGTTCGGCATCGTTGGTGGTTTGCTGGTCTCCTTCCACCACCGCGCACTCACGCATCCCGCGCAGCCGCAGCAGGGTTTCGGTCAGCAAGGTGGTTTTGCCAGAACCGGGGCTGGAAACCAGATTCAACGCCAGGATGTGTTGCTCGGCAAAATACTGGCGATTACGTTCGGCCAGACGATCGTTTTTATCCAACACCCGGGTTTCTATTTCCAGCATTCGCCGCTGGCTGATGCCCGGCGCATGGGTGCCCGCCAATCCCAGTCCATAATGCAGGTCCCCCTGCAGAGGCCGCTGCGGGCGAAACGGTACCTTTGCTTGCCCTTCAATCGTCATTTCCCCATGGGCACAACCGCAAGTGCTGCACATGTTCTTTCTCCTTTCAGTTATTCAATTTCCAGACGTTTTATTTGCAACCCATCATCGGCCTGCACCCGCAGGTTTCTTCCGGCGCAGTGCGGGCAGACCAAAACCTGCGGGATCAACAGCTCGACGTCATCCTGGCAGTCATAACACCAGGACAAGGCGCGTTGTTCAGTCAGATGCAGCTCACAGCCTTCGGCCAGGGTGTCGCGACATACCATGTCAAAACAGAACCGCAGCGATTCCGCCTCCACGCAGGAAAATGCGCCAATTTCGAACCACACCGCGGTAATACGTTTCGCACGATGTTGACGAGCCTGTTGCTGCATTATTTCCATCGCATGTTGGCACAAGGTTATTTCGTGCATCCGGCCTCCACTCAGGGTGATAAAACGTTTCGTCACCCTGCGTTGCAAATATGGTGCCAAAACCCATTCGGCATATTTGTCGAGTGTCATGACGTCGACAGTAATTAGCTGGCAGCCCCCAATCCAATTTAAAGATTAATTCCAACCCTGATGATTGAATTAAAAGGAAATAATGAAAATCACCAGAGACTGGCACGCTTTATGCTTTAAGCCGTTCACCCGAAGCGATTCGACAATGACCATCAATTTTGAGTGACGACAATGAGTACTATCAGTGAAGTAACCAGCCAGGCCGATTATATCGCCAACAAAAGCAACCGCCTGATGGCGCAGTGGCAAACCTACCACAGCACCTTAATCAAAGCGGTTACCACCACTAAAAAGAAGATTAATCATCAGTTTACTTACGGTCAGGACGACGATCTGCGTTTTGTACTGTTCAACCACTTCACGGTGAGCATTCAATTAAGTGAGGGGTTTTACAGCCGTGATATCTGCTATCGCATTAATTTGGCATCGCCGCATGAAGCCGAGAATTTCGCCCCCTTCGCCCATGCCTCGCTGGATGAAGACGGTAATATTGACGGTGTAATAAACAATCGCGATATGCCGGCGGTATTTGAACATTATCTGGATAAGATCGCCGTTATTTACCAATGCCTGTTTGATTCGCTGCATGACGGGCACGCCATTCATGACGCACTGAAAAAAATAACCCTGTCCGTCTGACTGTCGGCGTTACTCACTGACAGAAAACTGTCGAAACGTCATTTTTTACTGACGATTTCGTCATAAATGACGAAGCAAGGAGTGTGCATGAACCGCTTTATTATTGCGGACCCCAAATTGTGTATTGGCTGCAATACCTGCATGGCCAGTTGTTCTGCGGAACATCGGCAACGGGGTTTGCAGGCATTACCCCGCTTGCAGGTGATTCGTAACGCCCGCGATTCGGCACCGGTGATGTGCCATCAATGTGAGGATGCGCCCTGCGCGCAGGTCTGTCCGGTAAACGCCATTCGCCATCAGGATGATGCCATCGTCCTGAACGAGAGCCTGTGCGTCAGTTGCAAACTCTGCGGTATTGCTTGCCCGTTCGGCGCCATAGGCTTCGGCGGCAGTACCCCGTTAGCGATCCCCTCAGACTGCAACACACCGCTGGCCCTGCCTGCCGCCAAAGCGCCGCGGCCGATCGGCGCCTTCCTGGATTGTGTGCCCGGTGTCCGCGCCGTGGCGGTCAAGTGCGACCTTTGCGCTTTCACCCCCTTAGGCCCGGCCTGTATCCGTACCTGTCCTACCCAGGCCATTCGCTTGGTCAGCGACCACGACGTGCGTAACGCCAGCGAACAGAAAAGGCGCAACGCCATGCAGGCGCTCAGCGCCGAGCTGCCGTTCGCTACCGCCCCAGAATCCCGCAAGGAGCCGAATTGATGTTTTACCCCATTGCGCCCGACCCATTGTCGTTGCTGACTCTGGCATTCGTCGGGTATCTCCTGTTCGCGTTGCTGAGCTGGCTGCTGGCCCCCTGGCCGCGTGTCAATGCCTTGCTGGGTGTTGGCACCTTGCTGTGTGCCATCGCCACCTTGTTGGCCGCGGGACAACTGCTGTTCGCACCGCTGCACAGCGCCCGTTTGCCCTGGTTGAGTTATGCGGTGGAAATCAGCGGCATTAATGCGTTGTTATTGCTGGTGATGGCTTTGTGTGGGATCTGCGCCGCGCTGTATCACATCGGAAGCGTCGCGAAGCTGAACGCCAGTGCAGGTGGCCGGTTGGGCGGGCTGATCAATCTGATGCTGGCAGCGCTCAGCGCCGCCGCGATCGCCGATAATGCACTGGCCTTGCTGTTGCTGTTAGAACTGGCGGCGCTGTGCGGCTATTTCTTGATTGTCCACGCCCCGAACGCGAAAGGTCTGCGGGCCGGGCACAGCCAGTTTTTGCTGATGCGCCTGGGCACCCTGCTGTTGGTTATCGCTTTCGCACTGATTTATACCCACAGCCATAGCCTGCAATTCAGCGTGATCCGCGCGACGCCATTACCGGATGCACTGCGTAACGGCGTCTTCCTGCTGGCGTTGGCCGGGTTTGGCATTTTTGCCGGGGTGATGCCGCTGCATGCCTGGGTGCCTCAGTCCCACAGCAGCGCGCCGGCCTCGGCCGCCACGTTGTTTTCCGGCGCACTGATGAAGGTCGGCCTGCTGGGGATCCTGAAGATAGGACTGGATCTGCTGGGTACGCCCCCGCTGTGGTGGGGATTGCTGGTCCTGCTGCTGGCCGCCGGCACCGCATTTTTTGGCGGGTTGTATGCGCTGATGGAGCACGATCTGCGGCGCTTGCTGGCTTACCACACGCTGGAGAATATCGGCATCATCCTGCTGGGCATTGGCGGTGCCATGGTCGGTATGGCGCTGCAACAACCATTACTGACGGCGTTCGCCCTGATCGGCGGCCTGTTCCATTTGTTGAATCACAGCCTGTTCAAAAGCGCATTGCTGTTGGCGGCGGGTACCATTGAACAACAAACCGGGCTGAAGGACATGGAGAAAATGGGCGGGCTGGCACGGCTGATGCCCTGGACCGCCATTTCTCTGCTGATCGGCCTGGTGGCCATGGCCGCACTGCCGCCATTGAACGGTTTCGCCAGTGAATGGCTGATCTATCAGGGACTGTTCCATTTCAGTGCGGCCTCTGGCTTTATTGGCCATCTGTTCGGGCCGTTGCTGGCGGTGGCGCTGGCCCTGACCGGTGCGCTGGCAGTGATGTGCGTCAGCAAGGTGTTTGGCGTCGCCTGTCTGGGAGCCCCGCGCTGCGCTGCGGCAGCCCAGGCCGTGCAGGCTAACCTCTTCCTGACGCTGAGCCATGCGCTGCCCGCGTTGCTGTGTCTGGTTTGCGGCCTGGGTGCGCCCTGGATCATCCCGCTGTTTGCCCGGCTGATCGGCATGACGTCCGAACAATCCCTCTCCGTGTCCGACACTTTGGTTTCTACCCCGTTGATCGCCATTTTGTTGCTGGCAATGCCGCTGCTGCCGCTATTGATTGCTGCACGTTATCAGACCCGTCGTCAACCTCGCCGGGTACAGGGTAGCGCCTGGACCTGCGGATATGGTCATGAGGAGGCGATGGTGATCACCGCCACCGGTTTTGCCCAACCGCTTCGGGTGATGTTCGCCCCGCTCTATCAACTGCGCCGCTGGCTGCCGGAATCTTTGATCAACCCGTTACATTGTAACGCCTTCGTTGCCTTCTGCCGCGGCCTGGCCGCAGTGGAGTTTGCGGTGCTGTTGGTGGTGGCTTTTGCCTGAGGAGATGACAATGACCTATCCCAATGTGTTACTCGGTCTGGCGCAGGCCTTGCTGTTACTGGCCGTCGCCCCACTGTTTGCCGGTATCAGCCGCGTGCTGCGCGCGCGAATGCATAACCGTCGCGGCCCCGGAGTGCTGCAGGAATACCGCGATATCGCCAAATTGTTGAAGCGTCAGAACGTAGCACCGGCGGCTTCCGGTCTGGCCTTTCATGCCATGCCGTACTTGCTGACCGGCACCCTGCTGGCCATCGCCTGTGCGTTACCCATGTTGACTGTCGCCTCGCCGCTGCCTGCCATCGGTGATGTGATCACCCTGATCTATCTGTTCGCCGTGGTGCGCTTTGTTTTCGCCATTGCCGGTCTGGACACCGGCAGTCCCTTTACCGCCATCGGCGCCAGCCGCGAAGCGGTGTTGGGCATTCTGGTCGAACCCATCCTGCTGTTGGGGCTGTGGGTGACCGCCCTGGTGGCCGGTTCGACTCAGTTGAGCGCCATGGTGCAGAGCCTGCTGACGTTGCCACACCCCGCTTGGTTGCCGCTGCTGTTGGCCGCCCTGGCCTGTGCGTTCGCCACCTATATCGAGATGGGCAAACTGCCTTTTGACCTGGCGGAGGCCGAGCAAGAGCTGCAGGAAGGGCCACTGACGGAATATTCCGGTGCCGAGCTCGGCATTTTGAAATGGGGCATCAGCCTCAAACAATTGGTGGTGCTGCAGCTGTTCCTCGGCGTGTTTCTGCCCTGGGGGCAAGCGGCACAATTCACCGTCCTTCACCTGTCGGCGGCGCTGGTCCTGGCGCTGCTCAAGCTGCTGTGCGCGCTGACGCTGATCGCGATTATCGAAAATAGCGTGGCACGTTTGCGCTTCCTGAAAACGGCCCGTACCACCTGGGCCGGTTTTGGACTGGCTTTTCTGGCGCTGGTTTCCTGGCTGGTCGTCGGCTGAATAATGACAAAGGCAATCAATAATGACTAACGAACATCAAGGCCAGCACTATCTGGCGGCGTTGCAGCAACAATTCCCTGCGGCCATGCTGGCAGCCGAATGGCAAACTGCCGATCAGCTGACGGTCACCGTTAAGCTCAACGCGCTGCCGGACGTGGTGGAATGGCTGTATTACCAGCAAGGCGGTTGGTTGTCGGTGCTGTTTGGCAACGACGAGCGCACGCTGTGCGGCCATTACGCGCTGTATTACGTTCTGTCGATGGAGCAAGGCACCAAATGCTGGATCACGGTGCGCGCCGAAGTGGATGCCCAAACGCTGGAGTTCCCTTCCGTCACGCCGCGCGTGCCCGCCGCCGTTTGGGGCGAACGCGAAGTGCGTGACATGTACGGTCTGCGCCCAGTGGGATTGCCGGATGAGCGGCGGCTGGTGCTGCCTGACGACTGGCCGGACGATCTTTACCCGCTACGCAAAGACGCGATGGACTATCGTCAACGCCCCGCACCCACCACCGATGTGGAAACCTATCCGTTCGAGAGCCTGGCCGGAGCCAAAGCCAATGTGGTGCCGATTGGCCCGTTGCACATCACCTCGGACGAACCCGGGCACTTTCGCCTGTTTGTCGATGGAGAAGACATCATCGACGCCGACTACCGCTTGTTCTACGTGCACCGCGGGATGGAAAAACTGGCCGAAACCCGTATGGGCTATAACGAAGTCACCTTTCTGTCGGACCGGGTGTGCGGCATTTGCGGCTTTACCCACAGCGTGGCCTACACCAGCTCGGTCGAAAATGCGATGGGCATTCAGGTGCCGGAACGCGCCCAGATGATCCGCTCGATCCTGCTGGAGGTGGAACGCCTGCACAGCCACCTGTTGAATCTTGGTCTGGCCTGCCATTTCGTCGGCTTCGATTCCGGTTTTATGCAGTTCTTCCGCGTACGCGAGCAGTCGATGAAGATGGCAGAAATACTGACCGGCGCGCGCAAAACCTATGGTTTGAACCTGATTGGCGGTATCCGCCGAGATATTTTGAAAGAGGACATGCTGCAAACCCTGAAGCTGGCCGCGCAAATGCGCAGCGAACTGGTGGATTTGGTCGATATCTTGCTCAGTACGCCCAACACCGAACAACGCAGCGTCGGGGTTGGGCGTCTCGATCCCCAGGTGGCCCGCGATTACAGCAACGTGGGGCCGATGATCCGCGGCAGCGGCCACCGTCGCGATACCCGCATCGACCATCCGTTTGCCGGCTACGCCAAACTGCCGGTGGAGTTATGCGTGGAAAGCGGCTGCGACGTCTATTCCCGCCTCAAGGTGCGCATTCACGAAGTGTTCAACTCGCTCGGCATCATCGAGTTCGGTTTGCAAAGCTTGCCGGGCGGACCGCTGGCGGTGGACGGCTTCACCTATATACCGCACCGCTTCGCCCTGGGCTTTGCCGAAGCGCCGCGCGGCGATGATATCCACTGGAGCATGACCGGCGACAACCAGAAACTGTTCCGTTGGCGCTGCCGTGCCGCCACCTATGCCAATTGGCCCACCCTGCGTTACATGTTGCGCGGCAATACGGTATCCGACGCCCCGCTGATTATCGGCAGTCTCGATCCCTGCTACTCCTGCACCGATCGCATGACCATCGTCGACGTACGCAAGCGCCAGTCCATCATCGTGCCGTACAAAGAGATCGAACGTTACGGCATCGAGCGGAAAAACAAGCCGTTCTAACCGGAGCCCATCATGCTGAAACTGATTAAAAAAGTGCTGAAGACCGGCCCGGCCACTGTCGCCTATCCGGCCCAGCCGTTGGCCATTGATCCGAACTTTCGCGGCAAGCCCGAATACAGCCCACAGCAGTGCATAGCCTGTGGTGCCTGTGCCAACGCCTGTCCGTCCAACGCGTTGAGCATGACCCCCGATCTCAACAGCGGCACCTTGCGCTGGCAGCTGTTTCTTGGGCGCTGCATCTTTTGCGCCCGCTGCGAGGAAGTGTGCCCAACCGCCGCCATTCGGCTTTCGCAGCAGTTCGAACTGGCAGTGTGGCGTAAAGAGGATCTGTACGAACAAGCCGACTTCGCCATTTGTCATTGCCGACAGTGCGGCAAACCCTATGCGGCGCAAAAGGAAATTGATTATGCGATGGCGTTGCTCGGGTTGAGCAGCTCGGAGGCGGCAACCCGCCGTGCGCAGTTTGAAACCTGCCCGGCCTGCAAACAGCAGCAGAATCTGACCCAGGCCGATCGTATTGATATCGGCCGCCATTTGACCCGGGAGGTCATCTCATGAATTCGCCATTGATTGGACCACGTGATGAAAATGGCCTGCCGGTGCCAATCACCCTCGATGACAGCATCGCCAAGCTGAAAACCACCCTGCTGCAGGATATCCGCCGCTCGGCCTATGTCTATCGGGTGGACTGCGGCGGCTGTAATGGCTGCGAAATTGAGATTTTCGCTGCCATTTCACCGCTGTTCGACGCGGAACGTTTCGGCATCAAAGTGGTTCCTTCCCCCAGACATGCCGATATTCTGTTGTTCACCGGTGCAGTGACCCGCGCCATGCGCATTCCGGCGATCCGCGCCTGGCAGGCCTCACCCGATCCTAAAATCAGCATCTCCTACGGTGCCTGTGGCAACAGCGGCGGTATCTTCCACGATCTTTACTGCGTGTGGGGCGGTACCGATCGCATCGTTCCGGTCGATGTCTATATTCCCGGCTGCCCGCCGACGCCGGCGGCGACCATTTACGGTTTCGCCATGGCGCTGGGCCTGCTGGATCAGAAAATCAAAGGCCACCAGCATGATGAAACCGACGGTGAAGCTACGCGCCTGTTGCACCCGCAACTGCCCCAGCCGCTGCGAGTGCTGCTGGATCGCGAAGCCCGGCGTATGGCCGGTTACCGCTATGGTCGCCAAATCGCCGACCAGTTCATGCAACTGCTGGCAGCAGAGACACCAGAACCGGTCGAACAGCGCATCGCCGCTTATCTGCACCAGCAAGATGACCTGCGCCTGAATGAAATTGTCGGCAACCTGCAGGGCATTTATCAACGGGTGCTGCGTGGGGAGCTGCGGCTATGACCGATTCCCAAGGGCAGGTGGTGTTTTACTCCCTTAGCCGCAAGTTTGTGCAGGAGAAAAAGGCCCCGCCGAAGGCCCAGGAGGTGATCTATTACAGCCTGGCGATCGGCCATCATCTGGGGGTGATCGACTGCCTGGAAGCCAAACTCAGCTGCCCGCTGGCGGGGTTTCGTGCCTGGATAGCGCAGTTGCCTGCGGGCAGCACCGCACGGCGCAAACTGGAAGGGGTCGATCGGTTTGGCGAAATCTGTATCGACAACAGCCATACCCACCTGTTGGCCACGGCGTTGAGCCACGCGGCGCCGCGTATGAACACTGAACAGCAAAGCTGGAGCCAACAGCTGATCGCCCTGCTTCAATCGATTGAAAACGAACCCGCCATTTACCTGATGGTCCGGAGGCATGATGACTGACGTTTTATTGTGTGTGGGCAACTGCATGATGGGAGATGACGGTGCCGGGCCGCTGCTGGCTGAACTCTGTGCCGGTCATCCCCCCGCGGGTTGGCAGGTGATTGACGGCGGCGCGGCACCGGAAAATGACATCGGGCATATCCGCGCGCTGCGCCCTGATCGCCTGGTGATCGTCGACGCCACCGACATGGGGCTCGCGCCGGGTGAAACACGGGTGATCGACGAAAAAGACATTGCCGCCATGTTCATCATGACGACGCATAACCTGCCGCTTAACTTTCTGATCGACCAACTGCGCGAAGACATAGCGGAAATTACCTTTATCGGCATTCAGCCCGAAGTGGTGGCGTTTTATTACCCGATCAGCGCGGCGGTGAAACAGGCGGTGACGGTGCTCCATCAACGCTTGTTTCACTGGGCAGACAATGGCGGTTATCCGCAGCTGGAGGTGACGAATGTCTGACGCGGCATCGTCATTTCTGTCGACCTGCTGTCGACCCCGGCGCCATAAAAAGATAACCCTCTGCTTTTTAAGTATTTTCAATATTGGCATGTTTTATGCTTAACCAGAGCCACGACCTCTCTTTTGCCATACCCGGATGAAGGGTAACCCAGGAGTTATTGATGAACCGGTTTATCATCGCCGATCCCAAAAAATGCATCGGCTGCCGTACCTGTGAAATTGCCTGCGTGATGGCGCACAGCGAAAGCCAGGATATTTCGGCGTTGAACGCCACCAGCTTTGCCCCGCGCCTGCATGTGATTAAAGGCGTCAACGTCAGCACCGCCGTGCTTTGCCGCCAGTGCGAGGACGCCCCCTGCGCCAACGTCTGTCCTAACGGTGCCATCAGCCGCACCAACGGCATGGTCCTGGTGATGCAGGAACGCTGCATCGGCTGCAAAACCTGCGTCGTGGCCTGTCCCTACGGCGCCATGGAAGTGATCACCCGTCCGGTGGTCCGCCAGAACGGCGCCATGATGAGCGCCACCTCCGAGAAAGCCGAAGCCCATAAATGTGACCTGTGCATCGGTCGCGACAGCGGCCCGGCCTGCATGGAAACCTGCCCAACCAATGCGTTGCACTGCGTCGATCGCAACATGCTGCAGGAAATGAACGCCGAGAAGCGCCGCCGCGCCGCGCTCGACACAATGTCGTCACTGTTTTAGGAACTGAACCGATGAAAAAAATCACAACCGTCTGCCCTTACTGCGGTGCAGGCTGCAAAATGAAACTGGTGGTCGATAACGGCAAAATCATTCGCGCCGAGGCGGCTGACGGCGTGACCAATCAGGGTGAACTGTGTCTGAAAGGCTATTACGGCTGGGACTTCCTGAACGACACCAAACTGTTGACCCCGCGTCTGAGCCAGCCGCTGATTCGGCGGCAGAAAGGCGGCAAGTTTGAGGCCGTCAGTTGGGATGAAGCGATCAGCTATACCGCACAGCGGCTGCAGCAGATTAAAGACCAGCACGGTGCCAGCGCCATCATGCACACCGGTTCCTCTCGCGGGACCGGCAATGAAACCAACTATGTGATGCAGAAGTTCGCCCGCGCGGTGATCGGCACCAATAACGTCGACTGCTGTGCCCGCGTCTGCCACGGGCCTTCGGTCGCGGGTTTGCAGGCCACGCTCGGTAACGGTGCCATGAGTAACTCGATTGGCGATATCGAAAACTCCAAGTGTCTGCTGATCATCGGTTACAACTGTGCCGACTCGCACCCCATCGTGGCGCGCCGGGTGCTGAAGGCTAAAGAGAAAGGCGCACAGATCGTCGTGTGCGACCCGCGCCGGATAGAAACTGCACGTATTGCCGACCAGCATCTGCAGATCAAGAACGGCTGCAACATGGCGCTGGTGAATGCGTTCGCCTACGTGCTGATTGAAGAGAATCTTTATGACCGCGATTACGTGGCCAAATACACCGAGGGATTCGAGGCCTACCGGCAGCAACTGGCGGATTATGCGCCAGAAGCGGTGGAACACCTGACCGGCGTGACCGCACAGCAGATCCGCCAGGCCATGCGCACCTATGCCAGCGCCCCTTCGGCCACCATCATGTGGGGCATGGGCGTGACCCAATTCGGCCAGGCGGTTGACGTGGTCAAAGGCCTCGCCAGTTTGGCGCTGCTCACCGGCAATTTGGGCCGCGCCAACGTGGGTGTCGGCCCGGTACGTGGGCAGAACAACGTACAGGGTGCCTGCGATATGGGCGTGCTGCCCAATGAATTCCCTGGATATCAAGCGGTTACCGATGCGGCCGTGCGCGCCAAATTCGCCGCAGCCTGGGGAATCGACGCCACAAAAATGGATCCCAACGTCGGCTATCGCATCACCGAAATCCCGCACCTGGTGCATGAAGGCAAAGTGAAGGCCTACTACATCATGGGGGAAGATCCCTTGCAGACCGAGGCCGATCTGAGCCTGGTGCGCAGCGCGTTCGAAGCGCTGGAATTTGTGGTGGTGCAAGACATCTTTATGACCAAAACCGCCGAACAGGCGGATGTGATCTTGCCTGCCACCTCCTGGGGCGAACATGGCGGCGTCTTCTCCTGCGCCGATCGCGGGTTCCAGCGTTTCGAAAAAGCCATTGAGCCGCAGTACAACGTCAAGCGCGACTGGGAAATCATCAGCCTGTTGGCCAGCGAAATGGGCTATCCGATGCACTATGAGGATAACCAGCAGATCTGGGACGAAATGCGCGAACTCTGCCCGCTGTTTTACGGCGCCACTTACGAAAAAATGGGCGAGCTCGGTCACGTGCAATGGCCTTGCACTTCGCTGGAAAGCCAAGGGACGCCGTACCTGTATCAGGGTAACCAGTTCACAACGCCGTCCGGTAAAGGGCAACTGTTCGCCACCACCTGGCGTGCGCCGGCCGAGATCCCGGATGCAGATTACCCACTGGTGCTCTGTACCGTGCGTGAGGTTGGGCATTACTCCTGTCGTTCGATGACCGGTAACTGTGCCGCCTTGCAAACGCTGGCGGATGAGCCCGGCTTCGTGCAGATCAACCCTCAGGATGCCGCCTCGTTGGGCATTGCCGACCAGCAACTGGTGTGGGTTGCCTCTCGTCGCGGCAAAGTGATCAGCCGAGCCAACTATAACGAGCGAATTAACCTGGGTGCGGTGTATATGACCTACCAGTGGTGGATTGGCGCCTGTAACGAACTGACGCAGGAAAACCTGGATCCGATCTCCAAAACGCCGGAAACCAAATACTGTGCGGTAAAACTGGCGGCGATTACCGACCAGCACTGGGCGGAGAACTATGCGCAGCAAAGCTACAGCGATATGAAAGCTCGCCTGCGCCGCGCCGCAGAAGACGTGATGTAATCCCGTCATACTTGAAGCTGCATCTGTGTTGGCTGCAAGCGCTCACCCCAGTCACTTACTTAAGTAAGCTCCTGGGGATCCCCGCTCTTGCCGCCTTGATGCAACTCCAATTATTTAGGGAATACCAGGGAATAAATTGACAGGAGGCTACGCAGGGTTGTGCCTCCTGATAATTTATAAAAACCCAAAGAGGGTAATAAACCATGTCCTATCCGGGGCTGCTGCTGCGTATCAGCGGCAAAGTACAGGGCGTCGGCTTTCGGCCTTTTGTCTGGCAACTGGCCAACCAGCTCAATCTACGTGGCGAAGTCTGGAACGACAGCGCCGGGGTGGAGATTCGGCTGGTGAACCCCGTCGACCTTGAGCTGTTGCTGCATCTGTTGTGCCAGCAGGCGCCACCGTTGGCGCAGATCGACAACATTCAGCAACGGCCCTTTACCTGGCTGAAAAAGCCCGATGATTTTCGCATCCGCGCCAGCCAACGCGGTGCTATGACGACCCAGATTGTTCCCGATGCCGCGACCTGCCCAAACTGCCTGCAGGAAATGAACGATCCGCAGGATCGGCGTTACCGCTACCCTTTTATCAATTGCACTCACTGCGGCCCACGCTTCACCATTATTCGTGCCATGCCTTACGATCGCCCGGCAACCAGCATGGCACCGTTTCCGCTCTGTTCGCCCTGCGCCCAAGAGTACCGTTCGGCGCACGACCGGCGCTTTCATGCCCAACCGGTCGCCTGTAGCGACTGCGGCCCTCAGTTGTTCAGTTTCACCGTTGAGGGACAACCTCAGCATCAGGGGGAAGAAGCCCTGCAGCAGGCGGTAGCCGCATTAGCTGCCGGGCAGATTGTGGCCATCAAAGGGCTGGGCGGTTTTCACCTGGCTTGCGATGCTACCCAGACGGAGGCCGTAGAACGTCTGCGGCTTCGCAAACGGCGTCCCGGCAAACCTCTGGCGGTGATGCTGCCGAATATCGACTGGCTGACGCGCTGCACCCGTGGCATTGATCTGGCGCGCACACAGGTTTTGCTGGCGTCCGCTGCCGCGCCTATCGTGCTGGTGTCCCACTCGCCCCATTCGCCGCTGTCTGAGGCTATCGCCCCGCAGTTGAACGAAGTGGGCCTGATGTTACCCGCCAATCCCCTTCACCATTTACTGATGCAGGGGATACAACGGCCCCTGGTGATGACCTCCGGCAATGCCACCGGCCGAGCTCCGGCATTAACCAATAGCCAGGCTTTGGCTGATTTGGCCGGTATTGCCGACCTGTGGTTGCTGCACGATCGCGAAATCTTGCAGCGCGCCGATGATTCGCTGGTGCGTCTGCTGCCTGAAGGCCATGAAATGTTACGTCGGGCGCGCGGATTTGTTCCGGATGCCCTGCCATTGCCTCCGGGCTTCCCTTCACAGCTTCCGCTATTGGCCGTGGGCGGGGATCGCAAAAATACCTTTTGCCTGCTGCAGGGAAATAATGCCGTACTCAGTTCACATTTTGGCGACCTGCAACAGGAAGACATTCAGCAACAGTGGCAGCAGGCCATGGCGCATTTTATGGCGTTGTACCATTGCCAGCCACAGCGCTTAGCCAGCGACGCTCATCCGGGTTACGTCAGCCACCAATGGGCCGCCCGACAGAGGCTGCCGGTGACCCCGGTGCTGCACCATCATGCGCATTTGGCCGCGTGCCTGGCCGAACACCATTGGCCACTGGAAGGCGGAGCGGTTATCGGCCTGGCGCTGGATGGGCTGGGGTACGGGCAGGACGGCGCGCTGTGGGGCGGCGAATGCCTGTGGGTCGATTACCGCCGCTGTCGTCATCTGGGGGGATTGCCTGCGGTGGCACTGCCCGGCGGCGATCTGGCCGCGCAACAACCCTGGCGCAATCAGTTGGCGCATTTTGCACGCTTCGTGCCTGACTGGCAAAGCAGCCCACAGGCCGAACGGCTATTGACACGCGCCTGGCGCCCCCTGCTCCAAGCCATCAACGCCGGCATCAATGCGCCGCTCGCCTCCTCCTGTGGCCGTTTGTTTGACGCGGCCGCCGCCACGCTGGGATGTGCGCCCGAACGGCAAAGTTGGGAAGGCGAAGCCGCCAGTATTTTTGAGGCGCTGGCCCACCAAAGTGGCCCTTGCTCTCACCCGGTGACGTTGCCACGTTGCGCAGCACAGCTCGATTTGGGCGTGTTGTGGCGGCAGTGGCTGGCCTGGCAAGCGCCGGCCGCTCAACGGGCCTGGGCGTTTCATGATGCCCTGGCGCAGGGATTTGCCGGCCTGGCCAAACATTTTGCCGCAGAGCATAACCTCCGGCACGTGGCGTTAAGCGGTGGCGTACTGCACAACCGCCTGTTACGCCAACGGCTGCAGCATCATCTGGCCCCGCTGCACGTGCTGCTGCCACAACGGCTGCCGGCGGGCGATGGAGGGTTGGCATTCGGTCAGGCATTGGTCGCCTGCGCGCAGCATATCCCCATGGCGCGCCTCCCCTTTAAAACACAACAGGATGTAACATGTTAAACCGCGAGTTTTTCCATACCCATACCCGCGCCTTTTGGCTGTTGTTGACGTTAGTGGCGCTAAACCTGCTGGCATGGGGTGCGGCCTTTGCTGCTTTTCACCATCACCCGGCCCTGATTGCCGCCGCGCTGCTGGCTTACGGTTACGGACTGCGCCATGCGGTGGATGCCGACCACATCGCCGCCATCGATAACGTCACCCGCAAATTGATGCAACAAGGCCAACGTCCGGTTTCCGTCGGGGCCTTCTTCTCTCTGGGGCATTCCAGCATTGTGGTACTGGCCTGCATCGCGATTGCCGCCACCTCATTGGCATTTGGCGATCGCATCGGCTGGTTGCATCAGTATGGCGCCACTTTGGGCACGCTGATCTCCTCGCTGTTCTTACTGGGGATGGCATTGTTGAACTGGCTGATCTTCCGCGACGTTTACCGCATTTTCCGTCGGGTGAAGCGCGGAGAAACCCTGGTCGAACAGGACGTAGCCCTGCTGGTGAGCGGCAGCGGCGGCGTAATGACGCGGCTGTACCGCTTTGCTTTTAATCTGGTGAATAAAAGCTGGCATATGTATTTAGTCGGCTTTTTATTTGGCTTGGGCTTTGATACGGCTACCGAAGTGGGCCTGCTCGGGATCTCCGCTACCGGTGCTACATCCGGCATGTCGGTCTGGTCAATCATGGTGTTCCCGCTGCTGTTTGCCAGCGGCATGGCCTTGATTGACTCACTGGATAATTTTGTGATGGTTGGCGCTTACGGTTGGGCGTTCAATAAACCGATCCGCAAGCTGTATTACAACATGACCATCACCGCCACCAGCGTGGTTATCGCTGTGGTGATCGGCGGGCTGGAAGGCCTGGGGCTACTGGCCGATAAGCTGGGGCTACAGGGCGGGCTGTGGCGGGGTGTTGAGGTGCTCAATGACAACCTGGGCAGCGTCGGTTACGCCGCTATCGTGCTGTTTGTGGTGCTGTGGATCTTGTCCGCGCTCAATTACCGCCGCAAAAATTATGACTCGTTAAGCGTCTAGTCCGCTTACGGCAGCCCGGTCATCCCTGGCTGCCGCTGCATTAAGAGCAGGTTGCTCCCCCCTGGGGCATCGAGGCAGCGTGGAGCGTACGTCGACCGAGAAGCACGATAATCGTCATCACAACGCCTGCAGCAATGGCGATGCCGAAGCCGGCGCGTGCGCCATAAGCGTCGATGACCAGCCCCGCCAGCGCAGCACCCAGCGCCACGCCAATGCTGATGCCGGTGGTCATCCATGTCAGCCCTTCGGTGAGCCTGGACGGCGGTACCAGGATAGTGCCAAGGTTCATCACGACAACCATGGTGGGTGCAAAGGACATACCGGCCACGAAAATGGTCGCCATCAGAATGTAAACGTCTGCAGACAGGAGCGGCAACACCGACGTTGCCGCCGTTAACAGCACCCCAATAAAGAACTGACGCTCTATCGGCAAGCTAACCCTGATCGCGCCAAAAGCCAGACCGGCAACCATGGAACCGAGCGCGTAGGCAGCAAGAATCAAACTGGCGGCCGTCGGCCACCCTTGTGCGTTGGCGAAAGCGACTACCGCCACATCGATAGATCCGCCAATCACCCCCATGGCTAAAAGTGCCAGCACGATGGTGCCGAGGCCCGGGATACGCAGGGTCGAGCCGCGGTGTTCAGTCGTGTTTTTGATGACTTTGGGCGCCGTCTGTCGTTGCAGAAGAAAAGCCGTGACGCCAATCACCAGCAACACTATCGCGGCGAGGGGCCCGGCTTCGGCGGCGATACCGGTGCTCAAGCCAATAGATAAAGGGGGGCCAATAACGAAGGTCAGCTCTGTCAGCACCGTATCCAGCGAGAAGGCGGTGTGGAGTTGCGGCTTGCCCCGGAAAAGCTGTGTCCATCTCGCTCTTATCATTGCCGGCATGCTTGGCATAGTGCCGGCCAGCATGGCGAGAATACACAGCAACGGGACTGGGGCACGCATATGCGCAGCGGTTATCAACGCCAGCAGCATGGTAATGCTAAACGCGGTGACCCATGGAAGCACCCTGTTCTGGCCTCGCCGATCAACCAGCTTCGATACCTGCGGACCCATGAGCGCGTTCGCCAGCGTAAATATACCGGCTACCGCACCAGCCAACCAATAGTGACCGCTCTGCTGTACCAACATGGTGATAATACCGATGCCGATCATCGCCTGCGGTAAACGGGCAACCGAGCTCGCAATCACTAACCCCCCGACGCCGGGCGTGGTCAGAAGTTCGCGATAGGGATTAGCCATAACCTCTCCAGTTCGTCATTCGGCATCGTGGCGGGATATCCGTATCGATGCCTTGTGCCACAACCACGACGTTGTGGATAAACGGAGCCATGGCGGCTCCGACTGTCATTTCAGCCGGACCATATTGGTTGAAAAAAAACGGAAGTAAAGGCCGATGTTATTGCCCGGAGAGTTTCCGGGCACAAGGTTATCCAAGGGTTGCCCTGGCATGGTTCGGGCATCAAGCCCTATTGGCGGGATAAGTACTCTTCCAGCACCAGCGGATAGCCCTCGGTGGTCGGTTCTACCGGCGTGTTGGCAAAGGCACTGGCTTCGGTGACCCATTTGCGCTGCGGCGGCAGCCCCCAGGGCAGCAACTGCTGGCGTTGATCGGGTGCAAGAATATTGGTTTCCAGCTCAATGTCGATTATCTGATAAGGGGTGTTGTGCAGCTCGATACGATGCCCGTCCGGATCCCGCAGATAAACATAGAGGACATGGCCCATACCGTGCCTGCCCGGCCCGCGTTCAATGCTGCTGCCAAAGCCCAGATTGCCGGCAGTGTCGCAGGCGCGCAGGATCTCTTGCGAATCGGGGATGGTATAACCGAAGTGATGCAGACGCGGGCCGGGGCCATGCAAGTACACCAGATCCTGCGTATTGCCTTTGCGTTGTAAGAATGCGGCCCCCATTCCACCCTCATTGAAATAGATGTCTGTGGCCCGGAATCCCAGCTTCGTCATGTAAAATTCGGCTGCCCGCTGCACGTGGGGAGTGTGCAACTGGAAGTGATCCAGCCGCTGGGCGCTGCCGCCACGGTACAGATGCACCTGATGGTGCAAACGCGGCACCACGGGCATTGAGGCGCACAGTTCGATCAGCGTACCTGTCGGATCGGTGAAATGCAGAGTACGCCCCTGAAACGGCACCTCCGCCCAACAATTCTCCAACCCTTGCCGGTCCAAAAACAGCTTGGCCAACTCCAGATCTTTTTCACGAAAAACACGCAGGCCAACGCGTTCGCAGTGGGGCTCCGCCTTACTGAGCTTGATAACCAGACTGTGGTGGCAAGCCTCTTCCAGCCCGCGCAAATAGAGCCTGTCCTCTTCCCGATGGGTCAGCACCATGCCGATCACCTGGGTGTAAAACAGCTCACTGGCGGCCAGGTCACGCGAGGTCAGCACCAGATGGCTGGCGCGGGTAATGGAAAATGGCGGATCGTATTCGGTGAGGGGCAATGTGGTCATTGTGATTCCTTACCGGGGCCGTGGCCCCGTTTCCGTGGGATTCAGTAGCACATGATGACGGATTTAAGTTCGGTATAGGACTCGATAAACGCGCTGCCGAACTCGCGGCCAATACCGGAGGCTTTCATCCCGCCGAACGGCACCGCCGGATCCATAATGGTGTGCGAATTTACCCATACCATTCCGGCCTCAATCCGCCGCATCAAATCCATCGCCTTGCTGAAGTCATTGGTCCAGATACTGGCGGACAGGCCATAGGACGAATCATTCATCAAATGCAAGAGTTGCTCTTCATCCTCAAACGGCATAAAGCTCAGCACCCCGGCGAAGGCTTCTTCACGCATCAGCGGATCGTCCTGACCGGTGGCACGGATCACCGTCGGGGTCACATAGAACCCCTCTCCGTCCAGCACCGTACCGCCACTCAGTACCTGGTCATGGCTGTGCGCCTGATCAAACATCGCCTTGATGCGGTTAAAATGCGCCTGGTTAGCCAACGGACCGTACTGCGTGGCTTCGTCCATCGGCGAACCTATTTGCAGCGCCTCGACCCGGGCGATAACCTGCTCGACAATCTCGTCGAAGCGCGACGCATGAATATAAAACCGCTCGGCAGAGGAACAGACCTGCCCCTGATGCACCAGTCCGGCGAGCATAATGCCGTCCACCGCCCGCTGGGTATCGACGTCGGCAAGAAACGCCGCCGGGTTTTTTCCACCCAACTCCAGGGTGATGCGGGTCAAATCGGCTTTTATCGCCGCCTGGCCGATCGCGATACCGGCCGGAACCGAACCGGTGAAACTGACTTTATTGACCCGTGGATGCTCGATCAGCCACTGCCCCACCTGGCGTTCGCCATTGACCACGTTGAACACGCCCGCAGGCACCCCGGCCTGATGGGCCAACTGCGCCAGACGCAGCAGGGTCAAAGGTGCAAACTCACTGGGTTTGACCACGATGCAACACCCGGTGCACAAGGCGGCTGCAATTTTCCAAATGGCGATCATCACCGGGAAATTCCAGGGAATAATGGCCGCCACCACGCCCACCGGCTCGCGGTAAGTCATCGCGGTATATCGCTCGCCGTTAAACGAAGGGATTGACGGCGCAAGGGTTTCACCATGCAGTTTGGTGGCCCAACCGGCGTAATACCGGATGAAAACGCAGGTATGGTCAACCTCGAACAGCCTGGAGGAACCGATCAGCTTACCGTTGGTCAGGGTTTCTAGCTGGGCAATCTCCTCTCTGTGGGCCTCCAGCAGATCGGCAAAGCGTAACAGTATCTGCTGACGCTGGGCCGGCAGGCTTTTTCCCCATTCGCCCTTCAGCGCCCGGTCAGCCGATTGCATCGCCTGCTCCACTTCGTCGGCCGTGGCACCAGCCACGCTGGCGATCGTCTGGCCATTGGCCGGATTGACTACCGGCAAGCGTTGTCCGCCCGCCGCCGGGATCAGTTGTCCATCGATAAACTGCCCATGTTCCTGCGCCAGAAAGGCGGAAACCTGTGGAAGCACTTTGATATCAGCCATCGTAATCCACCTCGTTTGTCGGAAAAGAGTCCTTTAACGCCCTCAGGCGTCGTCAATCACTGGGTTACTCAGGGTGCCGATACCGGCAATCTCGACCTCCACCCGATCCCCCGCTTTCATCCAGACCGGTGGCTGTCGGAATGCGCCAACGCCACCGGGCGTACCGGTCACCAGCACATCGCCGGGCAGCAGATCGGTAAATGCCGAGCAATATTCGATCAGCGCCGGGATCGAGAAAATCAGGTCATCGACAGAGGCCTGTTGCATCACCTGTCCGTTCAGACGGGTTTCCAGCGTTAGCGCACGCGGGTCGGGAATGTCGTCGGCACTGACCAGCCAGGGACCAAAGGCCGCGGTGTGGCGGAAGTTTTTACCGGGTGTGAATTGCGAGCTGTGCCGCTGCCAGTCGCGCACGCTGCCGTCGTTGTAGCAGGCGTAACCGGCGATATGCTGCATGGCATCGCGCTGGGCAATGCGGCGCCCCCCTTTACCAATCACCACGGCCAGCTCGCCTTCATAGTCAAATTGAGACGACTCCGGCGGTGCCAGCAGCGGCTGCTGATGTCCGACCTGTGAAGAAGGCAGCCGCAAAAACAGCGTTGGCCGATCGGGCTCAGCACGGCCGGTTTCCAGCAGGTGCGGGCGGTAATTCAGCCCCACGCAAATAATTTTGTCCGGGTTGGGCACCGGCGGCAACCAACTGACCTCGCTGGCTTTCAGGGTGGCAGGCGCATTCACAAACGGCAGGAACACGTTAAAACTGCCGGCGGCTAACGCGCTGCGCACGTCCGGATAGGGCAATGACTGGCTGCAGTCGACAATCTCGTCGTCTCCGCGCAGCAGGCCATAACCTGCACGCCCCTGGCTAATAAAACTGACGATCTTCATTTGGCCTCCGGGGACGCAGCCGCGCCGTTGAATATGGTGCTGTCGGCCTGGTTGATAATTCGCTGCACGGTGCTTTGATAATGCTGGCTAAGCAGCTCGACGGCGCGGTCGGCATCGCGCGCCAGCACCGCATCCATGATGGCCTGATGTTCACCGTCGACATCGCGTGGCGCATCCATCCCTTCCAGCTCATAACCGAACCGCAGGCGGCGATAGCGCTCCGACTGATCGAACAGCAAGTCGGAAAAGCGCAGCATCCACGGTGAATTGCAGGCCATCAGCAGGCTGCGATGAAAGCTGTAATGGAGCTGGCTCCAGTTTGCCGAGTGATCTTCGTCATCCATGCGCGGGCAGCGCGTCAGTCGGTGAAAGGCGGCGATAATCCCCGCTTCCCATTCAGCATCACCGTTGGCAATCGCTAACCGCAAAGCATGGGTTTCGATCAGTTGTCGATTGGCGGTAATGTCTTTCAGTTCGCTAAGTGATACCTCACTGGCACGAAAACCGCGTTGCTCGTGGGCGGTCACCAGCCCTTCCGTCACCAACCGCGACAGCGCCTCACGCACCAGTCCTGGGCTGATGTCCAATTCACCGGCGATATTGCCGATCACCAGTTTGCTGCCCGGCGAGTATTCACCGTTGATAATCCGACGGCGGATCAGCGCCACGGCGGCGCCGCTCAGGCTTTTGAAAGTCCCGTTCTGCAATTGCAGGTTTTCTGTTTGTTTGCTGTTCATTCGCTGTTTTATCTCGCTGTACGGTTATAACAACGCTGGATAGGCGCCGCCGTCCAGGTGCATGTTTTGCCCGGTAATAAATCCGCTCAGGTCGCTGCACAGGTAAACACAGGCCGCGCCGAATTCGGCAGGCTGGCCCATGCGACCGGCGGGGATCGAGTCAATCTGTCGTTGGCGCGCCTGTTCGAAGGTAATGCCGCTCTGTTTCATCGCCACCTGCGCCATCTGCTGCTGGCGAGGCGTATCAAAACGTTCCGGCAGCAAATTGTTAATGGTGACGTTATCGACAATGCATTCGCGGGACAACCCTTTGCAGGCGGCCGTCAGACCGGCGCGCGACGCAGCGGAAAGCGTCATGTGCGCACGCGGCGTACTGACCATCGCCGAGGTGATATTGATGATGCGGCCAAATTTCCGCTCGCGCATCCCCGGTATCAAGGCGCGGATCAACATCAGCGGTGCCAGCAAATTCCCTTGCAGCGCCGACAGCCAGGTCTGCTCGTCAAACTCAAAGAAATTCCCCGGCGGTGGCCCGGCGTTATTATTGACCAGAATATCGGCATCCGGGCAGGCAGCCAGTAAGGCTTCGCGCCCTTGCAGGGTGGTTATGTCACCGGCGACAGTAAAAACGCGCCCGCCGGTCTCAGCCTTAAGCCGCTGCTGCGCGGCCAGCAGGCGCTCTTCGTCGCGGCCATTAATCCAGACGCTGACCCCTTCTCTAAGCAGGGCTGCAGCACAGGCATAACCCAAACCACTGCTGGAAGCGCATACCAGGGCGCGTTTATCAGCCAGTCTCACATCCATAACCGTTCTCTCCTTCTAGCGAGGCAGCTCATGACTGAGCCGTGCGATGTTGCATAAATGTCATGCTATCGACAAAAAATAGTGACATCAACAAAAAATATTCTTTATATTAAAAAATATATTTTTTCTTCCATCGCAAATTTTCCACCCTCATCTGCACGGAGAGAGCATGAAAGAGAATGAAAGGTACGACTACATTGTGGTCGGCGGTGGTTCTGCCGGTTGCGTGGTTGCCGGTTTGTTGGCGGAAAGAACCTCGGCGCGCATTTTGCTGCTGGAGGCCGGGCCAGAAGACAAAGGGATCTTCATCCGCATGCCGGCCGGATTTCCGGAAATTGTCGGCAAGCTGGTCTGGCCCTATCAAAGCGATGCCGAACCCCATATGGACAATCGGTCGATGAGCGTACCGCAGGGCCGTGTTCTGGGCGGTGGCAGCTCGGTGAATGGACAGCTCTACGTGCGTGGCAATGCCAGGGATTATGACGATTGGGAAACCCAGGACGGCTGTACCGGCTGGGGCTATCGCGATGTGCTGCCCTATTTTATCCGGTCGGAATGCAACCAGAGCCTGCACGACGACTATCATGGCGATAGCGGCCACCTGAAAGTCAGCGACTCCGGTTATCGCCATCCGCTCAGCTACGCCATCGTCAAAGCCGGTCAGGAGCTGGGTTATCCCTATCTCAATGACTTTAACGGCGCCAGCCAGCAAGGCATAGGCTTCTATCAAACTACCACCTATCAGGGGCACCGTTGCAGCACCTCAGTAGCCTATCTGGCACCGGTGCGCCAACACGCGAATCTCCAGGTGATGACCGGCGTGCTGGTTGAGCGCCTGTTGCTGGAGCAGGATCGTGCCACCGGCGTGGTATTTACCGACGCCGAGGGGAAACGCCAACAGGCGCTGGCCAGCCGGGAAGTGGTGTTATGCGCCGGCGCCATCGGGACCCCAAAACTGTTGATGCTGTCCGGCATCGGTCCAGCAGAGCATCTGCGCGAAGTCGGCATCAAACTCCAGGTTGACAGCCCTCTGGTCGGCCAACGCCTGCAGGATCATCTGCATTTTTCGCTGATTGCCAGCCTGCGAAAGCCGATTAGCCTGCTCGGGCAAGACAAAGGCCTGAAGGCGTTGGCGAACGGTCTGGAATGGCTGCTGTTCAAACGCGGTATCTGCGCCTCCAACCTGCTGGAGTGCGGCGGTTTTTTCGCCACCGGCGACGACGATCGGCCAGATGTGCAGCTGATGGGGCTGGCGGCGTCGGATAACGTCGACGACAAGGGAAAACAGGCGCAAAACCAACATGCCCTATCCCTCAAGTTGGCGCACCTGCGGCCACAGGCCAGGGGTGAAGTCCGGTTGCGCGACGGTAATCCACGTTCGTTACCGTGCATCAGCCTCAATTATATGGGGACGCCGGAAGATGTCGCGGCGCAGGTCAGAGCGGTACGTCTGGGCTTGCAGCTGTTCCAGGTCCCGGCGTTGGCGTCACTGATTGATCGGGTTTTGTTGCCCGCGCCGAATTTGAACAGCGATGAACAGTTGGCGTCGTTCGTGCGTGAGCATGGCAAAACGGAGTATCACCCTACCGGTACCTGCCGCATGGGGGCAGATCCCGCGACTTCCGTGGTGGATCTGGAACTTCGCCTGCGTGGCCTGGCGGGAGTGCGTATCGCTGATGCGTCGATTTTCCCGCGCATCCCGGCAGGCAATACCAATGCACCGACTATCATGGTGGCAGAGCGCGCAGTTGATTTGATGCTGGCCACTTCTCAGGAGCAGGAACATGCATAAAAAACTCACTTTGACCTTTGATAACGGTCCCCATCCCCAGGGAACCCCGCTGGTGCTGAAGACGCTGCAGGAGTTCCGCATTCTGGCCAACTTCTTCCCTATCGGCGAGAAGATCTCCGCGCCTGGCGGTGAAGCTCTGGTTAAATCGGTGAAAGACGCCGGTCACCGGGTCGGCATTCATACCCTGACCCACTCTCTGCCTCTGGGGCTGGGGGCTCCGGGTTTTGCCCGTCACGAAATTACCGAAGGCCAGGCCCGACTGGGTCAATACGCCGAGTCGCCGCCGCTGTTTCGCCCCTATGCCGGTAAAGGGATCCTCGGACCGCACGTGTTGAATCAAGAGGCGGTTGAGGTGCTGCAACAGCAAGGGTTCAGTCTGGTGTTGTGGAACTCGGTACCGCGGGATTGGGAATTGCCAACCGACGCCTGGGTGGCGCGTGCGCTGGAAGATATCGCCAATCAGCCCTGGACGGTGATGGTGTTGCACGATGCCCGGCCCGAAGCGATGGAGCATCTGGCGCATTTTATTGAAAAAGCGGTGTTGATGGACGTGGAAATCACGCAGCAACTTCCCGATTGGGTAATGCCGATGCAGGCGGGCCAGATCCGGCATCCCTTTTCTGAGTTGATCGCCCCTGTGGCGGAGTAACCGGCAACGGCAAGGAGAATCTTTATGCAACAAGAAAACGTGATTGGTGAATTCCGTTATCAACAATATGCGGTCAAGCTACCGTCGCTGCACGATAACCGCGAACAGCGTCGGCATCGGGTGGTGATTGTCGGCGGTGGACCGGTGGGCTTATCGCTGGCGCTGGCATTGGCGAAACAAGGCATCGCTTCGTTGATAGTGGAGAATGATACCCAGGTATGCACCGGCAGCCGGGCGGCGTGCATCTCCCGCCGCAGCCTGGAGATCCTCGACAAACTGGGGCTGGCAGACACCTTTGTCGGCAAGGGTCTCGCCTGGACCCGTGGACGCAGCTTTTATCAGGGCGAGATGGTGATGCAGTTCGACATGCTGGTGGATGATAACCAGCAGTTTCCGGCGATGATCAACCTGCAGCAGTATTATATCGAGCAATTTTTGCTGGACGAGGTGCTGCGCCATGAGGATTTGATCGAACTGCGTTGGGGTACCGAGCTCCAGAGCCTGGTGCATCATGACGAAGGTGTGACATTGTCACTGAATGCTGTCGGGGTCGATTACCAGTTAGAAGCCGACTGGGTGATTGCCTGCGACGGTGGCCGCAGCCGGGTGCGGGAACAAATGGGTCTGCATCTGCAGGGGGATGTGCATCATGGACGCTTCGCCATCATAGATATTGAATTGGAAAGCGAGACCCCGGCAGAACGGCGCGTGTGGTTCGAAACCGCCCTGCGCCCTGGCCCAATGTGGATGCATCGCCAACCGGACAACATCTGGCGCATTGATTACCTGCTGGAAGACGGCGTCAGCGACGAAGAAGGACTGAAGCCGGAAAACGTGCTGCCGGTCGTCGAGAGTTTTCTCGATATGGTCGGTGAAAAAGGGAAATGGCGCCCGATTTGGATCAGCATGTACAACGCCAAAGCGCTGTCGCTGGACAACTATCATCACGACCGGGTGCTGTTCGTCGGCGATGCGGCGCACGTAGTGCCAATTTTCGGCGTACGTGGGCTTAACGGCGGGCTGGACGATGCCTATAACCTCGGCTGGAAGCTGGCCTACGTGCTGAAAGGGTTGGCGCCACCGTCGCTATTGGCCAGTTATTCCAGCGAACGTCAGAAGGCCTGGCGTGAAAATGCCGGACAAGCCAGCCGCAGCGCCGAGTTTATGTGCCCGGCGACCCCGGCCGGCAGCACGCTGCGTAATGCGGTGCTGTCGCTGGCGGCTCGTCACCCGCAGTTTTCCGCGCTGATCAATCCCCGTCAGACCCACAGCATTTGTTACGGGGATTCGCCCTTGAATACCCCGACGGTGACGGCCCCCGTGGCTGTAGGGCCCAAACTCGGCGCGGTATTGCCGGAGTTCCCCCTGTTACTGAATGGTGAGCCAACCCACCTGACCCGATTGCTGGATGCGCGACTCTTCACCCTGCTGCGCTTCCCGGCGCAGCACGCTACCAGCGCTGTGGAAATCAGCGACCATCCGTTGCTGCGCGTGGTCACTCTGGGGCGGCCTGGACAACCGCAGGCTGGCGCTGCCGGATGGGTGGAAGATCCTGATGGGCAGGTGCACGCGGCCTACAGCGGGCCCGCCGGCGCGCTCTATCTGATTCGACCGGACGGGCACGTCTGCTGGCGCTGGACGCAGAGTGATGATGTGGACTTTGCCGTCATCGAACAGGCCATCTTGCGGGCCAGCGGCTGGCAGAACGATAACCAAGGAGCAAAAGATGCAGGCTAAATTGACCGAACAGCAGCTCGATGAGCTGTACAGCCAGTTCTATCTGGCCGCCGAGCCGTTTACCGGCGAACCTCTGGCGCTATTTTTGACTCGCCTTAACCTGCTGTTGCTGGACGCGTTGGCGAATGAAACGCTGGCGCGGGAGTTGATAGCAGAAGCCGCGCGCTTTAAGTTCGACGCAGAGTAGCCCTGCGTTCAGGCCGCCGGCGGGGTGTCCGTGAGTTTCTGCCCCGGCGGTAATCTGGATTGCCGATAGTACTCCGCGACAAAATCGACAAAACTGCGAATGTTAACCGGCAGATAGCGCCGGTTAACATAGACCACGTACAGCGATCGATGGCTCCAGGTGTAATCCCTCATTAACCTGATCAACGCGCCGCTGGCCAACGCCTCTCTCACCACGAACTCCGGCTCAAGAATAATGCCTCTGCCCTCCAGCGCGCTGGCCAACAAGGCATCGCCACTGTTGGCTCGCAGCGATCCGCATACCGGCACCTCGATCAGACGCCCCTCCTCATCCAGATATTCCCATTGTTCCGCACGGGGCAACAGTGAGTAGACCAGACAATTGTGCTCCCGCAGTGCCTGTGGGTTGTCTGGGGTCCCGTGGTGCTTTAAATAATCGGGAGACGCACAAAGTATTCGGGGTATTTCACACAGCTTGCGCGCCACCAGAGACGAATCCGACAGATTGGCCACGCGGATCGCCACATCAATCCCCTGATCGATCAGGTTGATCAACTGGTCGCTGAGGCAGAACTCCACCGACACCCGCGGATAACGACGCTGATAACCGGCCACTATGGTTGCCAGTTCAGCCCGACAATAGGGGTGTGGCGCACTGATACGCAAGGTGCCTGCGGGCTGCCCCTGGTTGCCCATATAGGCTTCCAACGCCTGGCATTCGCCGGCAATGCGCTGGCTGTATTCGTAACATTCCCGCCCGGCCTCCGTCAGCGTCATCGACCGCGTGGTACGGTGCAGCAAGCGCACGCCAAAATGCTGTTCCAACTCGGCAATACTCTTGCTCACTCGCGGTCGGGAAAGGTCAAGCGCCTCTGAAGCCGCCGTAAAATTGCCGCCTTTTACCACCGCATTGAATATGCGTAATGCATTCATCATGTCCACATTCACGTCCCTTCAGCACGCTCGTCATTAGCACAATATACGTCATCCATTGGTGCCTGTTCGGCACCAGTGTGATACGGCAAGCCCTCTGGTTGTTCAGCCTGACCACAGCTAGTTTAGCTTTATCCCTCGAAAGAGGATCCCCACAGACTGAAACAAGGACTCCCTATGAGTAGCCAGACGAAAACCTTTGAACAATGGCAGCAGCAGGCAAACGCACTGCAGATCGAAGGGCGTGCCTATATCGACGGTCAGTATCAGGACTCTGCCGACGGTGCCACTTTTGCCGATATCAGCCCGATCGACGGTCGGCTGCTAGCGGCGGTTGCCGACTGCGACGCCGCCACCGTAGATCGAGCCGTTGCGGCGGCGGCCCGAACATTTGCATCTGGAATTTGGCGCGACCAATCGCCGGTACAGCGCAAAAACGCCCTGCTGCGCCTGGCCGATTTGGTCGGTCAGCATCAAGAGGAACTGGCGCTGCTGGAAAGCCTGGACACCGGCAAAACCATCCATGAGTCGCTGGATATGGATATGCAGGACGTGCAGATCGCACTGCGTTATTACGCCGAGGCGATCGACAAGATTGCCGGCGAAATCGCCCCTACCAGCGACAGCTTCCACGGCATGATCACCTACCAGGCCTTGGGTGTGGTAGCGGTGATGACGCCGTGGAACAACCCGCTGATGATTGCCTGCTGGAAGATTGCGCCGGCGCTGGCGATGGGTAACTCGGTGGTGTTCAAACCTTCTGAAAAAGCACCGTTAACCGGCATCCGCCTGGCGCAGCTGGCGCAACAGGCCGGTATCCCCGATGGCGTATTCAACGTGGTGACCGGCGGGGCTCAGGTCGGACAGGCACTGGCGCTGCACCCCACCGTGCGGGTGATGGCCTTTACCGGCTCCACCCAGGTGGCCAAACAGCTGCTGATTTATGCCGGCCAGTCCAACATGAAACGCACCTACCTCGAAGGCGGCGGTAAGAACGCGCATATCATTTTTGCCGATACGCCAGATTTGGCACGTGCAGCACGTTTTGCCGCCTTGGGCTTTTGCGCCAATCAGGGGGCGGTCTGCGCCTCAGGGACCCGCCTGCTGGTGCAGTCATCCATCAAGGAGCAGTTTGTCGCGCTGCTGATTGAAGAAGTGAACCGCTGGCAGCCAGGGCATCCACTCGATCCCGCAACCATGATGGGGCCAATGATTGATGCCAGGCATCAGGCCAATGTCCTGCGTTATGTCGACTCCGCGCGTGATGAAGGCGCCAGCATCGTCTGTGGTGGCCATGCGGACGACAGCGTCGTCCAGGGCGGGCATTTCTTCTGGCCAACGGTTATCGACAACGCCACCCCGACCATGACCGCCTCGCAAAACGAAATCTTCGGCCCGGTCGCTTCGGTCATCGCGTTTGAAGACGAAGCAGACGCCATCCGGTTGGCAAATGACAGCGAATACGGCTTAACCGCCGGCTTCTGGACGCCGGATATCGCCAAAGTTCACCGCGTTGCCCGCCAACTGGAGGCAGGAACCGTCTGGGTCAATCACTTCCTGACCCGCGATATTCTCTCGCCTTTCGGCGGTTTCAAACAGTCAGGCATCGGCCGCGACCTGTCGTTACATGCGATGCGGCAATACGGCGAAATGAAAGCCACCTGGATTGCTCTGAAAGACGTCGACGCTCACTAAGCTCCTGCGTCCAAACCAATAAAAAGGGATCGTCATGAAACAAGATAAACTACAGACCGACGCCGGCCGCCGTCGGTTCATTGCCGCCAGTCTGGCAATGAGCGCTGCAGCCGCACTGCCTTTCTCCGGCTATGCCCGCCAGCCGGCCCCTCGCAGCACCGGGACCGGAAGCGACGACAAAAAATACGACTACATTATAATCGGCGCCGGTTCGGCCGGCTCGGTGGTGACCCGTCGGCTGGTTGATGCCGGATTAAAGGTCCTGCTGCTGGAAGCCGGGCCACGCGACGATATGCCGGCCATTCATAACCCGCCGGAAGCCATGGCGCTGTGGCATTCCGCCGTTGACTGGGGTTTTTCGACTCAACCGCAGATTTACGCCGGCAAACAGGATATTTACTGGCCGCGCGGCAAGACCCTGGGCGGTTCCAGCGCTATTAACGGCATGATGTACGTTCGTGGTCTGCCCTCCGATTACGACAACTGGGCGGCGATGGGGGCCACCGGCTGGAGCTGGAAGGACGTGCTGCCTTATTTCCGCAAAGCGGAAAACTGCAATATCGATGGCTTGTCTAACCTGCATGCTACCGGAGGGCTGCTGCAGGTATCTCGTCCCGCCATGACGCCATTGGCCCACGCCTTTGTTGAGGCCGGACAACAGGCCGGATTGCGGCTGGTGCAGGATTACAACAACGGCCAGGATTCCACCGGCGTCAGTTTCCCGCAGTACACCATGACGCCAGACGGCAAACGGGCCAGCGCCTGGGTCTGTTACGGCGATGCCATTCGCGGAGCGGATAACCTGTCGGTGATCACCGAAGCTCGGGTATTGAAGCTGCTTAACCAGGGCGATCACATTACCGGCGTGCACTTTGTACATCGTGGCACCGATTATCGCATCGAGGCCCGTCATGAGGTGCTGCTGTGCGCAGGTTCACTGATGAGCCCTTCCATTCTGCTGCACTCCGGTATCGGCCCGGCCGAGCAGCTGGAGAAAATGGGCATTAAGACCCTGGTCAACCTGCCAGGCGTGGGTGAAAACCTGCACGATCATCTGGTGTGTCCTATGGTTTGGTCTTCGCCGCAGCCGGTGGCTGTCGGTCTGGCCTCCGGCATTGAAGCGCAGATTTTCCATAAGTCAGCCCCGGAGCTTTCCGCGCCGGACACCCAGTCCCTGCTGTTCACCATGCCGTTCATGCCGGGCGTCGCTCAGGGTTACACTGTCACTCCCGGTCTGGTCGCACCGAAAAGTCGTGGCCGTCTCTGGCTCAACTCACGTGACCCGCTGCAAGCCCCACTGATGGATCCGCGAGTCTATTCTGAAAACGAAGATCTTGAGGTCATGACCGACAAGGCCCTGCTGTTGCGCGAAGTGATGAAGCAAACCGCATTGGCACCGTGGCGCGGCAAAGAGATGGGCATGGAGGGTGTGAATAACCGCGATAAAATGCGCGATTACATTCGCCGAATGACGGCTTCCTACCACCATCAGGTCGGTACGGCGCGCATGGGGACCGACAACATGGCAGTGGTTGATCCGCAATTGCGCGTGCACGGTCTGTCTGGTCTGCGCGTGATCGACGCCTCGGTGATGCCGGTCATTCCTACCGGCAACACCAATGCTCCCAGCATTATGATCGGTGAAAAAGCCGCAGACATGATTTTGTCGAGTAAGGCATAACCATGACAACCACCGTATTGATTACGGGTGCCAACAGGGGCCTGGGTCATGAAACCGCCCGGCGTCTTGCCGGGTGCGGGTGGCACGTAGTCCTCGGCGCGCGGGATCCCCTGCGCGGCGAACAGGCCATTCAAGAGCTGGCGCAGCAGGGCCTGCATGCAGAATTGCTGATCATCGATGTGATTTCCGAGGAGTCAGTGCGTCAGGCGGCGGCGGATTTCAGCAAGGTGCACGATCGCCTAGATGTTCTGATCAATAACGCCGGCGTTTCTGGCCCCTGGGGACACCCAAGGGAAACCTGCGCCGTAGCCCTGACGGAAATCTACCAAACCCAGGTTTTTGGCGTAGTTCGCATGATGCAGGCCTTTCTCCCCCTGCTGCAAGCCGCCGCCAACCCCAGAGTGGTGATGGTGTCCAGCTCGCTGGGCTCGTTTCATACCATGACCGGCAAAAGCGGCACCTTCGAGTCCAGAATATTGCAACTGGCCTATCCCTCTTCAAAAGCGGCGCTCAACATGCTGGTAACGCAATACGCCAAGGCGTTGCCGAAAATCAAGATTAACGCCGTTAACCCGGGCTTTACCCAAACCGATCTCAACCCTCTGGGTTGCCAGACGATAACCGAGGGTACTGATGCGATCGTGGCCCTGGCCTCAATCGCAAACGATGGCCCAACGGGAGGATTTTTTGATCGTCATGGCGAAATTCCCTGGTAATGCGCCAATGGCACCCTTTTCCGCTAAAGTCCGTTAATGTCTAAGCAATGCCTTATTTATATTAAGACATTGTTTCAAAATTCCTTCCGCATGTTCCTGACCTTTGTTTGAAAATTACCTTCAAAATAAACGTATTGGGCCGGTACCCTTACTTTTCTTGAGGAGGTTTTTTGTGCCGTGTCAAGCCCGCAATCGCCCTTAAATCGTGCCATTATTGGCCACAAAACAAGCAATTTATTGATTTTTATTAAAAAAACCATAAATTCCCCCCGGCCAAATAACTATTGAGCCGGGGGGTAAAAAGCCATATATTGGGCCCGTTTTTCTCACGGTAGTTAATTGTTCAATTCAATAATTCAACTAGGGCGTCATTGTTACCCCCAGTTGTAGGAGAGATATGATGACGGATAAAGTCCGTATTGATAATTTCGGTGTGAATTTAGAAAATGTAAATAACGAAACATATTTGGCGCGACAAGCTGAATTTGAATCGAATGTCAGGAGTTACCCCCGTAAATTGCCGTTGGCAATTGCGAAAGCCCAAGGCGTTTGGATCACTGATGTTGAGAATAATCAATATCTTGATTGCCTGGCTGGTGCGGGTACGCTGGCTCTGGGTCATAACCATCCTGACGTCCTCCAAAGCATCCAAAATGTCATTACCAGCGGCTTGCCGTTACATACCCTCGATCTTACAACACCGTTGAAAGATGAGTTTTCTGCCTATTTACTCTCTTTATTACCAGGTCAAGGCCAGGAATACTGCCTGCAGTTCTGTGGCCCTTCGGGCGCAGATGCGGTAGAAGCCGCACTGAAACTGGCGAAAAAGCATACCGGCCGTACCGGCGTGATCAGCTTCTCCGGCGGTTACCACGGCATGACCCATGGCGCACTGGCGGTCACGGGCAACCTGTCGCCAAAAGAAGCCATTAACGGCATGATGCCGGAAGTCCAGTTTATGCCTTACCCGCACGAATACCGCTGCCCGCTCGGCATCGGTGGCGAAGCCGGGGTCAAAGCGCTGACTTACTATTTCGAAAACCTGATCAATGACGTCGAAAGCGGCGTGCGCAAACCTGCGGCGGTCATTCTGGAAGCCGTTCAGGGCGAAGGCGGCGTTAACCCGGCCCCGGTCGAGTGGCTGCAGCGTATTCGCAAAGTCACGCAGGAACACGGCATTTTGCTGATCATCGACGAAGTTCAGGCTGGTTTTGCCCGTACCGGCAAACTGTTCGCCTTCGAACACGCCGGTATTGAGCCGGACATCATCGTGATGTCCAAAGCGGTTGGCGGCGGTTTGCCTCTGGCAGTATTGGGTATCAAGAAACAGTTCGACGCCTGGGAGCCTGGCCACCATACCGGTACTTTCCGCGGCAACCAACTGGCGATGGCTACCGGCCTGACCACCCTGCAACACCTCAAAGATAATCAGGTGGCCGAAAAGGTTGCTGCGCAAGGCGAATGGCTGAAAGCCAAGCTGGCCGAGCTGCAAAAACGTTATCCGGTGATTGGTCACGTGCGTGGTCTGGGTCTGATGATCGGTTTGGAAATTGTGAAACCGAACGAAGCGCAGGATCACATGGGTTGCTACCCGGCTGACGGCCAGCTCTCTGCCCTGTTGCAGAAGAAATGCTTCGAAGCCGGCCTGATCCTGGAGCGCGGCGGCCGTAACGGCTGCGTGCTGCGTCTGCTGCCTTCCCTGCTGATCACTAACGACGAACTGGCTATCTTCCTGGATAAATTTGAACAGGCCCTGTTAGCTGCCGGCATCAAGCCGGTGGATGTGGAGTGAAGTCGATGTCCCGGTTAAACCCGATTCTGGCCGCTTCTGCGCAAAGCACAGAGGCGTACCAGCAAGCGATCGAACAGAGCAGTCAGGCCGTGGTGCAGTGGCTGCAACAACCCGAGATGTATCAGGGGAAAACCGTTGCCGAGCTGCGTGAACGCATCAAGCTTGATTTTACCCCTCAGGGCCTGGGCAACCAGGTCGCTATCGAACGCGCCATTGAGTATTTTTTAAAAGACAGCCTGTCGGTGCATCATCCGCAGTGCGTCGCGCATTTGCATTGCCCTAGCCTGGTGATCAGCCAGGCTGCCGAAGTGTTGATCAACGCCACTAACCAGAGCATGGACTCTTGGGATCAAAGCCCGTCAGCGACCCTCATCGAGATGAAGCTGATTGAATGGTTGCGTACCCAGGTAGGTTACCAACCTGGCGACGCTGGGGTGTTCACCAGTGGCGGTACCCAGAGCAACCTGATGGGGCTGATGTTGGCGCGCGACGCCTTCTTCGCCAAACAGGGCCACTCTGTGCAGCAGGATGGCCTGGTTGGTAATCTGAGAAAGATTAAAGTGTTATGTTCTGAAAATGCCCACTTCTCGGTGCAAAAGAACATGGCTTTACTCGGCCTGGGTTACCAATCCGTGACGCTGGTGAAAACCGATCAATTCGCACGTATGGATCTGAACGATTTGGCCGAAAAACTGGCGCAGGCCAAGGCCAATGGCGAGCAGATCCTGGCGATCGTCGCCACCGCAGGTACCACGGATGCCGGGGCTATCGACCCGCTGCGCGGCATTGCGCAATTGGCGGCGGAACATCAGATCTGGGTGCATGTCGATGCGGCCTGGGGCGGCGCTTTGCTGCTTTCCGAGAAGTACCGCGACTATCTGGATGGCATTGAATTGGTGGACTCCGTCACCCTGGACTTCCACAAACAATTCTTCCAGACCATCAGCTGCGGTGCTTTCTTGCTGAAAGAAGCCCGTCACTATGAACTGATGCGTTATCAGGCGGCCTACCTGAACTCCGAGTTCGACGAAGCTCAGGGCGTGCCTAACCTGGTGTCCAAATCCTTGCAGACCACCCGCCGTTTTGATGCGTTGAAACTGTGGATGGGCCTGGAAGCTTTGGGGCAGGAGCAATATGCGGCGATCATCGATCATGGCGTAACGCTGGCGCAACAGGTGGCTCACTACATCGGCGATCGGCCGGCGCTGGAACTGGTCATGCAGCCGCAGCTGGCCAGCGTGCTGTTCCGCTATCGTCCGCAGCAGTTAGCCGCCGCCGGCGATGCCGCCGTGGCATTGCTGAACCAACGGATCGGCGATGCGTTGCTGGAATCTGGCCGCGCCAACGTCGGGGTCACCGAGTTTAACGGCGTGACCTGCCTGAAAATGACGTTGTTGAACCCTACGGTCAGCCTGGACGATATCAAAGTCCTGCTGGCGCTGGTGGAAGAAACCGCGCAGCAGTTGCCTGCCGCCTAATCCGCCCGCTCTGCCCTAACCGGCAGCCAAAAGCCGATAACATTAGCTTGTTATCGGCTTTTTTGTTGGGCAGAAGTAGCATTACCATCGTCACCATCGTCCGCAGGAAAAGCACCTTCAGCAATCTGTCACCGACGCAACACGAGCAGTGTCCGGCCAAACCCCGTTAATGGCGCAGCGCATCGATCAACAAGGCAAACGCCGGGGGATGTTGCCTCCGGCTGGGATAATAGAGGTAGTAACCGGGAAATGTCGGACACCATTCATCCAGGATCTGGATAAGCCCCCCTGATTTGACTGCGTTTTGGATCATATCTTCAGGTACGCAGGCGATACCAAACCCTGACGATGCCGCGTCGATCCTCTCTGCCAACAGATTAAATGTCAGTTGCCCTTCCACTTTCACACGCAGCGGCTTACCGTCTTTCTCAAACTCCCAGTGGTATAAACCGCCGGCGGTAGGAAGCCGCATGTTGATGCAACGATGTTGCTGCAACTCGTGGGGCGTCTGCGGGATCCCGTGCTCGGCAAAGTAACTCGGCGCCCCCACAACCACCATTCGCATGTCCGGTCCGATTTTTACGGCAATCATGTCCTTATCTACGCTTTCCCCAAGGCGAATACCTGCATCGAAACGCCCTTCCACGATGTCAACGAAGCCATTATCCACCACCAGTTCGATATTGATTTCAGGGTATTCCCGGAGAAAAGGTTTTAGCTTCGGCCACAGCAGGCACCGCGCGGCATGCTCCCCGGCGGAAAGTCTGATATTGCCCGAAGCGGTGCCATTTGGTTGGAGCAGGATTACAAGTTCATGCTCAAGCTCGGCAAGCCGTGGCTCGAGACAGGCGATTAACTTCTCCCCAACCTCCGTTGGGGCGACGCTGCGGGTGGTTCGGGTCAGAAGACGCGTATTTAAACGTTGTTCTAATGCCTTCACCGCATGACTCAATGCAGATTGAGAAACCCCCAGCTTAGCCGCCGCTTTGGTAAAGCTTTTCTCTCTGGCAACCACCAGGAAAATTTGCAGCTCATTGAAGTTTTCTTTCAGCATGAGGCATTTCCTTAACGCATTGAGTAATGGCAGATAAAACTAATGATAACGCGCGATCTACGCAATCATTTTAGCGCGAAATATCCAGCCAATTACCGGCAAGATGTGTGAGTCATCGCAACACCCAACCCCCGGTATGCGCCAATGAGCAGCATGGTCTGTTGCTGTATTGGCGGTGTTTGCATGCATGAAAGTATTCCTCTGTGTTTCCGTTGTCATGTGCGGTAAAAAATATAACTATGCTGAATAGATTGCGGAAGACGCAGCATTTGTACTAATCACCTGCATCGGACGCCGCTCCTATCAATAAACCAGGATCCCCGACATGTCAGAACCCGATCTCAATTTACTGATTGCGCTCGATGCGTTGCTTACGCTCGGCAGCGTGGCCGAAGCTGCACGCCGCCTAAACCTCAGCGCTTCGGCCATGAGCCGCACGCTTGGCCGCCTGCGGGCAGTCACCGGAGATCCTTTACTGGTAAGGGCCGGCCGCAATATGGTGCTCACTCCCTATGCCGAAGAGATTCGTGAGCGTACGCAAAACACCGTATTTGAGGCACGTTCGATACTGCGCCCTTCGGTATCAGAACTGAGTTTATCAACGTTGGAACGAACATTTACCCTGCGCGCCAACGAGGGATTTGTCGAAGCATTCGGCGCCGCACTGATCTCCGCCGTGGCAACGGCAGCCCCGTTGGTGAGACTCTGTTTTGCGCCCAAACCGGAAAAAAGCTCCCGGCATTTGCGTGAGGGACGGGTTGATTTGGAGATCGGCGTTTTGGGGGATATGGGGCCGGAAATTCGCTTGCAGGCGCTGTTCCGCGACCGATTTGTCGCGGTGGTCAGAAAGGGCCATCCGTTGGAGCAGAAAGCCGACATCACCGCGCGAGCCTATGCTGACTGTGGCCATGTGGTCGCATCACGCCGTGGGCTGGTCACCGGCCCGGTAGATCAGGGATTGGCTGAATTGGGGTTGGAACGAAAAATAGCCGCCGTGGTGCCGAGTTTTCCCGCCGCGCTGGCGGTGGCTCAGGCGTCCGATCTGGTGGCATTGGTCCCTGCTTCTTTCCTGATCAATCAACCGCTGGGCACTGCGCTTTATATGTTTGAACTGCCGGTAAAAACCCAAAGCATCACCGTTTCGCAGATGTGGCACCCGCGTTTGGAGGCCGATGCTGCTCATCGTTGGCTGCGGCAATGGGTGTTGAAGGTGGTTCAACAACGCTTTGCCACGCTAAATACCTGAAAGCACTGTGCCGGCAGATATTCGCGCCTTAATTTTCATCGCGTCGGAAGTATGAGTCAGGTATCACAATAACCGCCCCCTTTCTTCTGTATTCTTTGATAAGGAATCTATTTTATCGGGAGATTAGGTGACATGAAAAAAACAGTTATATTCACCATGATGGCGCTGGGCAGCCTTATCGCCAACGCGCAGGCGAGCGACAAACTAGCTGGTAATGAAATACTTGCCGTTCAAAAAGGCGGCGTGCCAGACAAGGTTTACACGCAGGATAAACCGCATTTGAAGATAGCCACCTATAACATCGGTAAAAATGAAGCCTCCTCTGCCGTCTCCGATTTCACCGCACTTAATTCGGCCATTAAAAGAATAGATGCGGATATCATCGCCATCCAGGAAGTGGACAATAAGACCCAGCGCAGTCAAAAACTCGATCAGCTTAAAAAAATCGCTGATGCCAATAAAATGCATTATGCCTTTGGCAAAGCGCTTGATTTCGATGACGGCGAGTATGGGGTAGGACTGCTTTCCAAATATAAAATTCTACATTCACAGGTGGTGAAATTACCCTCGGGTGATGCCGAACAGCGCGTCACATTACTGGCGCAGGTTGAGGTTCCCGGATTTGATTCAGCGCCAATCATCATGGTCACCCATCTCGACTGGCAAAAAGATCCGGCAATACGCACTGAACAAGCACGCTACCTGTTGGATTTGAGTATTGGCGATGCCGCATCTGATTTCAAAGATATGGCTTCCTCGATTAAGATCCTCGCCGGCGATTTCAACTCGACTCAAGATGAACAGCCATTGAAAGAAATACGCTATTTTTTCAATGAAGTTGCGAAAGATGGAGCCGATACTCGCAGTTGGCCAGCGGTTAATCCCGCTATTGATATAGACCATATCTTCACATTTAAGGGGCAAAAGTGGAACGTGAAGAATCTGGATATCCCACATAATTCGCCTGAATTTACCTGGTCAACGGCAAGCGATCACCTGCCGGTTATTGCCGAGCTTGAGCTTTCAGAACAGTAAGGCAAATGAGGAAGCCAGTCACAGGCTTCCTCACTGTTTTTTACCCATCATGGTCCTTGCTGGCCTCAGACGCGAACCACCAGTTTGCCCTGAGCACGGTCATTCTCGATCATGCGGTGAGCGTTGGCGACATCGTCAAAGTCGAAGGTTTTCACCCGCAGCGACGGCATGGTCTGGTCCGCTACCTGTTGAGCAATCCACTTCAGCGGCGAGTCGGCCAAAGGCAGCGCTGGGGTGCCAAGCAACCCACTGCCAAAGAAGGTCAAGCGTGTTGCATTGGGAAGATCGTTCATCAGATGCAGATTATCCAACACCGGTGCCCCGCCCAGCAGGCCTATTACCACTGCGGTACCAAAAGGTTTGAGCGCATTGAGGCTATCGCGCACCGTGCCGGCGCCAACCACCTCAAGGGCTACATCTACGCCTTCCGGCGCTACACCCCGTATTTGTTCTGCAATTTCACCGGTATCAATCACCACCGCATCAGCGCCAATAGCGGTCAGCCGGGCTGCGTTACTGGCCGATCGGGTGGTGGCGATAACCCGCTGTCCACGCGCCTTGGCATAGGCCACGGCAGCCTGACCCACCGAAGAGGTCGCGCCGCGCACCAGCACCGTCTGCCCCGGTACGTTGTCAATTAAGCGGCCCAGAGCCCCCCATACGGTAAGATAGCTCTCCGGCAGCGCGGCAAGTTCTTCCCATGAAAGGCTGATGCCGTCCAAATCGATGACGTTGCTGCGTAACACCGTGACCTCCTCGGCGTAGCTGCCGTTGCGGGTGAACTGCAATCCCCCCATGGCGGTGGCCACATGCTGCCCGGGGCGAAACAGTCCTGAAGCATCCTCAATCACTTCGCCTACGGCTTCAATCCCAGGCACAACCTGTCCGGCGATCGGGCCCATTTTACCGGCACGGCGGTAAATTTCGGCGCGGTTAAGACCAAACGCCCGTACCCGAATGCGAACTTCATCCGCCTTTGGCGCGACAGAAGGAATATCGCGCAGTTGCAAAACGTCCGGGCCGCCAACTTGTTCAATCACATAAGCTTTCATAACCGTTCTCCAGTTCAACAGTGAGTTAATCAACGAACTATCTCGCCGATAGGTTGAACTGTATAGATTCCAATATTGATGGGGAATACACGAAAATGGTAACGTCAATCTCATAAATGAGAGGAGTGTCGTATGGACTTCAACGCAACCAAAATGTTTGTCTCAGTCGTACAAGCAGGCAGTCTTTCGGCCGCCGCCGACAAGACCCATGTGCCGCTCCCTACCCTGAGCCGGCGCATACGTGAGCTGGAGCGCGAACTTGACGTGCAGTTGCTGGAGCGTTCACCGCGCGGTATCAAGCTGACTGAAGCCGGCAGCCGTTTATATGAACATGCCAGCCGCGGGGTGGAAGCCCTGAATGAAGCTCAGCAGGCCGTGATGAATGATGAAACCCGGCTTAAAGGCCGCCTGCGTCTGTCGATGCCCCCCAACTTTGAGCCCTGGTGGGACTTGCTGGGGGCTTTCCAACAACGGTTTCCCGAAATCAGCGTTAGCGTATTTTCAACGGAACGGCGGATCGATCTGGTACAGGATGGCATTGACGTTTCGCTCCGCGTCGGCACCATCGTGCATGAGTCTATGGTGGCACGGCAAATGCTGAAGTATCGGCATCTGCTGGTCGCTGCGCCGTCATTACTGACGCAGTTTGGCCAACCTGCCAGCGTGGAGGATTTGCATCGTTACCCTTGTGCGAGCTGGGCGGCGGACTCCAGCGCCCGTGGTCTCTGGCGGCTGGGCCATCAGGTGTTTGAGCCGAAGGCGGTACTGGTGGCGAACGATTACGCACTTTTACGCAGCAGAGCCGTCGCGGGTCAGGCGGTCACTGAGTTACCGCCCTTTATGGCGAACAAGGAGATCGCCGCCGGCCGTTTGTGCGCAGTATTACCCTCTCACCCGTTGCCAGAACAAACGCTTAGCTTGCTCTATCCATCACAACGACATCCCTCGCGACTGGTGCGGGCGTATCTCGATTTCTGTCAGGAACAGCTGACAACCTACCTTAGTGCGAATGTTGAATAAGCCAGATAACGGCGAGGTGGGACGATAAAATTCACAGGTGATTGATAGCGGGAAATTTAGCAGAGGACGGCGTTTTTTGGGATTTTCCGCTTTAAGATTAATAATGCTTTAATAGTGCCCACTATGCAGTACAGTAAAACGATGACGCCCAATCAATCGAAGCACTGCATAGTGGAATACTAATGTTAACGTAATGAATTAATTTCTATAACCTTATGTAACTAAAGAAACTGAAAAGTAACCTGAAAATCCTTCCTCGTTGCCAGAGCAAAAATATAAAAGCGACTGGGTTATATTCTCTCTGTATAACACTCGTCCTTTTTACTTCCAGCAAACGCCTCAGGGTTTATAAATTAGTCAATAACCGCATTATTAACGCACAGCTTTAATCCAGAAAACGCGAGCGTATGCCCCATCCCATTCAACAATGATGCAGGGGCTATTAAAGGCTTTCGCCATTGCTTCTGTGTAAGGCGGTGCCTCATCCTGTCTTCACGCAATAAATAATAACTGCGGCAGTTCAGCAGATACGGCTGGCGTATGTGGCTGCTACCTTCCTTTAAATAACCAGGCATCACAAATTTTGCGCGGGGGTACCTTGCGGGCTTGGGGAGTTGCTGGACGCCTAAGCCGCGTTCTCTCCAGAATGGAGCACGCTGCCCTGCAGTTGTTGCAATTCGGGCTAAGAATTTAGTTAGCAGGCAACATATCCTTAACTTTATAATGAATCAAATGGTACAATATCGACATTCCATCGTTTGATTTACGCTCTGCTTTCACTCCACCAGGGAACGGCATGGACGCGATCATTCGAGGTAAACATGAAGAAAAACATTATCTTGGAGTCTTTCAGACATGCCTGAATCAAATGCCCGTCCGGGTATAAAACTTAAACTATGGTGTTGTTTATTAGGGATAATCCTTACCGTTGTCGGCTTATTCTTCGCCATTGCTGGCGGTAAGCTGGTTTCGCTGGGGGGCAGCAGCTACTTTCTGATTGCCGGTATCGTAACTCTGCTTTCCGCCGTGCAATTCTTCCGTCGCAAATCTTCGGCCGTGCCGCTATTCCTGCTGGTGTTTGTCGGCACGCTGGTTTGGTCGGTGGTTGATGCCGGTTTCGATTTCTGGCCATTGGTTTCGCGGCTGATGGTCCCTGCCGGTTTGATGCTGTTGGCCTTCCTGAGCTGGCCGGCACTGCGTAAGCCAGAAGGCAAAACGCCGTTGGCAAAATTGTCTTACCTGCTAAGTGCGGTATTGGCCGTTGGCATGGTCGGCACCTTTGTGCAGATGTTCCAGCCACACCCTACCGTGGCTTTCAGCGGTGAGCCGTTGCCGCTGATCCCGGTGGACAAAAGCAAACAACAAAAAGATTGGGATAACTACGGCAATACCCCGGGTGGCAGCCGCTTCGTGGCGCTGGACCAAATCACTCGCGACAACGTGAAAGACCTGAAGGTCGCCTGGACCTTCCACACCGGCGATACTCCGTTGAGTCCGGATGGCAACGGCGCTGAAGATCAGCAAACGCCGTTGCAAATCGGCAACCGTATCTTCCTGTGTACGCCGCATAACAACGTGATTGCCGTCGATGCCGACAGCGGTAAAGAGATCTGGAAACGTGAAATCAACGCGAAATCCCAAGTCTGGAACCGTTGCCGCGGCCTGGCCTACTTTGATGTTGCCAAGCCCCTGCAACAACCGACCGTACCCGGCTCTACGCCCGCTACACCGGTCACCCTGGCTGCGGGCGACAGTTGCCAGCGCCGTATTCTGATGAATACCATCGATGCGCGCCTGGTGGCAATCAACGCCGATAACGGTGAATTCTGTCAGAACTTTGGCAACCAGGGCGTGGTTGATCTGAAAGTCGGTCTGGGCGATGCGGCCGATCCAAAATATCAGCTGACTTCCGCACCCACGCTGGCGGGCACCACCGTTGTCGTCGGCGGCCGCGTAGCCGATAACGTACAAACGGATATGCCTGGCGGCGTGCTGCGTGGTTTCGACGTGATCACCGGCGCGATGCGATGGGCGTTCGACCCGGGTAATCAGGATCCAAACTCGGCCTTAAAACCCGGCCAGACCTTTGTACGCAGCACCCCAAATTCCTGGGCACCGATGTCCTATGACCCGGCGATGAACACCGTGTTCCTGCCAATGGGCAGCTCCTCGGTGGATCTGTGGGGCGCTAACCGTAACGCGTTGGATCACAAATACGGCGCTTCCATCCTGGCGTTGGACGCCACCACCGGTAAAGAGAAATGGGTTTATCAGACCGTTCATAACGACCTGTGGGATTTCGACCTGCCGATGCAGCCTAGCCTGATCGACTTCCCAATGAAGGACGGTACCACCAAACCGGCCCTGGTCATTGGTGCCAAAACCGGTCAGATCTTCGTGTTGGATCGCCATACCGGGAAGCCTTTGACCGAAGTGAAAGAGCTGCCGGTGAAAACCCGCACCATTCCCGGTGAGCAATACTCCGCCACTCAACCTTTCTCTGTCGGCATGCCACAAATTGGCGCTGAAAAACTGACTGAGTCCGACATGTGGGGCGCTACGCCGTTTGATCAGCTGATGTGTCGCATCAGCTTTAAATCCATGCGCTATGACGGCCTGTTTACCGCACCGGACACCGATATTTCACTCAGCTTCCCAGGCTCTCTGGGCGGCATGAACTGGGGTGGCTTGTCGACCGATCCGAATAATCATTACATCTTCGCCAACGACATGCGTTTGGGCCTGTGGGTACAGATGATCCCGCAAAAAACCGATGCCAATACCCCGGCCAGCAATGGCGGTGAATCGGTCAATGCCGGTATGGGTGCGGTGCCGTTAAAAGGCACGCCTTACGGCGTGAACAAAAATCGTTTCATGTCACCTCTGGGCATTCCTTGCCAGAAACCACCGTTTGGTACCCTGTCGGCGATCGATCTGAAAACGCAGAAAGTGGTGTGGCAAGTGCCGGCCGGTACGGTTCAGGATACCGGGCCTTTCGGTATCAAAATGCGTGCACCAATGCCGGTGGGCATGCCGACGCTCGGCGGCACTCTGGCGACTCAGGGCGGCCTGGTATTCATTGCCGGCACTCAGGATTACTACCTGCGGGCCTTTGACTCCTCCACCGGTAAAGAAGTGTGGAAAGCGCGCTTGCCTGTCGGCAGCGGCGGCACGCCAATGAGTTATGTTTCACCGACAACCGGCAAGCAGTACATCGTGATTTCCGCCGGTGGCGCTCGTCAGTCGCCGGACCGTGGCGATTACGTCATTGCCTATGCACTTGATAAATAAATCTAACCACAGGTTATGATCGCAGCCCCCGCCTCACCGCGGGGGCTTTTTTATATTCCCGGGCACGTGTTTAATAGCCTAGATCTCATTAAACTGGCCCATTAAAAGGCGGAAATACGAGAGTATTCCTAATGTGTTAACCGACTTTATATCTCATTCTCTCTGGCGGCTTTTTATTGCGCAGAAACGGCTATTGAATATTTCCACCCGCAGGCTTTTTATTGGCTAGCATAAAAGACAGGTGGTTTTCAGAGGAAATGACGAATGAGTGTTCTACCCGAGCGCAGTGATGAAAAACCGCCTGTGGATATGGCTAATGAAATTTTTAATGGTTTACCTAATCTCATTGGCATGGGTAATAGTCTCGGGGGACATTTCAATAAGCTTTGGTGTGAATATACCGGCCTCTCCTCATTTGATAACCCAGGCGCTTGCTGGTTGAAAGCCCTGCACCCTGCCGAATATCCTCTTATCGAATCGCTATGGCAGCAGGCGATTGCCACGGCGACCTCTTTCGTTAATGAAGTTCGCCTGCGACAGTACAACGGCGAGTACCGCTGGTTTTTACTGTCTTTCGGCGCGAAGAAAAAGCCTGATAGCGAGGAAACAGATTGGTATCTGAGCGGCACCGATATCCATGATTCCGTATTGGAAAAACAGCGAATTACCACCACGCTGGCCGCGCAGAAAAACATGCTTGATGCCAGCGTCGACTGCATCAAGGTCATCAATAATGACGGGACGCTGCTGCACATCAACAGAGCCGGCAGCGTCGCGCTGGGCATCGATGAGAACCAACCGCAATTTGGCATGCCCTGGCTGAATCTGCTGCAACCCGAAGTGCGCTCGCGCGGCAAAAAAGCGCTGCGTAAAGTGCTAACCGGTAAAAACGCCCGCTTCGCCGGCCTTAGCGCCACGCCTGACGGCAAGCTGCAGCACTGGGACAATATTCTCAGTCCGGTCTTCGATAACGAGGATCGAATAGAAAATATATTGTGCGTCTCGCGCGACGTTAGCTCTCAGCGAATAGCTGAAAAACGTTTGCTGATCGCCAGTCAGTATGACGAACTGACCGGTTTGCCCAACAGACGCTTATTCAAGAAAAGATTAAAGCAGGAAATGAAGCGAGCCCTGAGCAGCAATAAATCGCTCGGGTTGATTTTGCTGGACCTGGACCATTTTAAGCTGGTTAACGACACCCTAGGGCACGCCGCCGGCGATCATCTGCTGCGCGTGTTGTCCCGCCGGCTGACGGCTTATTTAAATCCGAACTCGTTCGTTTCCCGCCTGGGCGGCGATGAGTTTGCGATTGTGATCGGCGACGTCGAAAACGAGCAGGATATTTACAAAATCGCCAATACCTTTCTGTTGCAGCTTGAGTCACCCATTACCCATGGCGGCAAGGCGTTGCATTGCGGCATGAGTATCGGCTGCGCCCTCTATCCTCAGGATGCCCGCGACGCCTCGGAATTGATGAAATGCGCCGATACCGCGTTATACGAACTCAAGGACGGCGGCCGGGGCGGCGTGTACATGTTTAATCCACAGATGATGGATAAGGCCAAAGAGCGTGCGGCGCAGCTTAATCACGCACGGCAGATAGTTCGCGATAATCAAATCCGCCCCAGCTACCAACCCAAGGTCAGCCTGGCAACCGGTGCCATTGTGGGCTTTGAGGCGCTGCTGCGCTGGTATTGTCCGCATCATGGTATGAAGATGCCAGATACCGTCGTCGAAGCATTCAACGATTACGAACTGGCAACCAAGATCAGCGAAACCATGCAGATGAAGGTTTTTGCCGATATCGCCACTTGGATCGCGTCTGGCGTGGAGGTGTTGCCGGTGTCTTTGAACGCCGCACCTATCGAATTTTTACGTGATAACTACGCCGAAACTTTCCTGCGGCGTCTGCAAATGTTTCGCATCCCCCACCATCTTATCGAGCTGGAGGTCACTGAACATGCCTTCAACAAACATGGGTCGAAGTATGTGCTGCGAGCCTTGCAAATGCTTAAGGAAATGGGGATCAGGATCGCGCTTGATGACTTTGGCACCGGCCACTCCTCCTTTACGCACCTGATGGACTACCCTCTGGACTGCATCAAGTTGGATCGGGATTTCATCCGCCGCATGAATAACGAACCGGCGATTTTGGGCATCGTGGAAAGTATGGGAATTTTGGGGCAGAAATTATCCATTGATATTATTGCGGAAGGCATTGAAACCGAGCTGCAGCGGCAAACGCTGCGTGATTCCGGCTATCACCTGGGGCAAGGGTTTCTGTTCAGCCAGGCCGTCGAAGCGACCCAAGTCATCAATATGCTACGAGAAAACGTCCCTTCAAACACCTGAACCGGTACAATACTTTCCGGGACTTCTTAAGGAAAGGCATGATGATTCGACAGTTCATCAAAGGCGATGAAATTGCGCTGTTTCGCGTTTTTTTCTCTGCGGTGCATGAGGTCGCATCACGCGACTACACCACTGAGCAGGTCAATGCCTGGGCTCCCGCCGATACTGATCCCCAGCTTTGGGCGGCTCGCATGAGAGATTTGCATCCCTTTGTCGTGGAGATTGATAAACAGATTGTCGGCTATGCCGATCTCCAGCCTGACGGCTATATCGACCATTTCTATGTATCCGGCACCTGTCCCCGACAAGGCATTGGGACCTTATTGATGAATCGAATCCATAAAGAGGCCAGACTGTTAGGGCTTAAAGAGCTGACCTCAGACGTCAGTAAAACCGCAGAACCCTTCTTTATGCGCCAGGGATTTCAGGTCGTTGAGCGGAAAAGTCCGGTCCTGCGCGGCATCGTGCTGCAAAATGCTTTCATGCGTAAAAATCTCGACGTTTAAGCCCCTCACGCTCACCGAGCGCTCCCCCTTCTTTGCAACCTGACCGTTTGTAAAATTAGTTAGCCAATTTTGTTCGTTCACAGATCTAGCGGCTTGAAGGATAGTGAGTTGACCGCCTCAACAACATAATAATGCAGGTAATAATAATGATATATAGCGCAAAACTCACCGCAGCGGCGGCTCTCCTGAGCCTTTCCGCCCTGGCCCATGCCGCACCGGGGCTGGACCTGATCGCCAACGAAACCCCTATTCATACCCAGAAGGATCCCGAGGCTGCGGCCAAAATCCCCGCCGGGTTCAAATTTGTTGAACCGGGGACGCTGACTGTAGCCGTCGCGATCTTGGGCAGCGGCCCACCGTTCGGTCTGTACGCGCGCGACAATAAAACGGTGATTGGCAGCGAGTCGGATATTGCCAGGCTGGTTGCCGACGGCCTGGGGTTGAAACTGAAACTGGTTCCGACCTCATGGGAAGACTGGCCGTTAGGCGTCACCTCGGGTAAATACGACGCCGCGGTTTACAACATTACCGTCACTCAGGAACGTAAAACCAAATTCGACTTCGCCACCTATCGCCAGGATACGTTGGGCTTCTACGTGAAATCTGACAGTAAGATCACCTCGATCAAATCGGCGCCGGACATTGCCGGCAAAAAGATCATTGTAGACTCCGGCACCAATCAGGAAGCTGTGCTGCTGGCCTGGGATAAAGAGAACCAGGCCAAGGGGTTACCGGCCCTTCAGCCGATTTACGTCACCGACAAGGCGGCGTCGACGCTGGCCATCCAGTCCGGCCGTGCGGATGCGACCTTCGGGCCGAACGTGTCCGGCGCTTATCAGGCAAAATTGACCGGTAAAACCCGGTTGGTCGGCATCGTGCCGGGCGGCTGGCCGCGCAGCGCCAACATTGCCGTTACGCTGAAGAAAGGCAATGGCTTGGTGGAAGCGGTGCAGGCGTCGCTCAATAGCGCTATTGCCAACGGCAGTTATCTGAAAGTGTTGGATCGCTGGGCGGAAAGCGACGAGAAAATCGAACGATCCGAAATCAACCCACAGGGATTGGGCGATAAATAATAACCACGCGGGGCCCTGAATGGGCCCCCGCTTTGTCAGCTCTCGGCGCGATGTTTCTCCATCTTGCGGTAAAGCGTGCTGCGCGAGATCCCTAATCGTTTTGCCGCCAGGCTGATATTGCCCTTGGCGTTTCGAATAGCCGTCAACATGTCTACCGATACGCTCTGCGGCGCTACGGGGCGAGCAAGCAGATGAAACTGCTCCGGCAGATCCTCAAGCCTGATCAGGTTACCGTCATCGGCCAAAGCCAGCAGCACTTTCAAGGTGCTCAACAACTGCCGCACATTACCGGGCCAGGAATAACCGGCCAAGGCGGTGATAGCGTCCGGTGCCAGTCTGATGCCCCGCGCATCACCCCCCAATTCGCTCCAGAGATTGAGGATAAAACGATCAACGTGTGCGCGCTGCCGCAGCGGCAAGATGCGCAGGCTGAATTCCTGAATGCGATACAGCAAATCTTCGCGGAATGCCCCTGCCGCGACCCGCTGTTCCAGATCCTGATGGGTGGCACAGATAAGCGAGAAATCGACCGCATAGCTGACGCGGCTGCCGAGCGGCGTGACCGTCTTTTCCTGCAGCACCCGCAATAAACGGGTCTGCAAACTCAATGGCATATCGCCAATCTCATCAAGGAACAGCACCCCGCCGTCGGCCTCTCTGATCTTGCCGACGTACCCTTTGGTGCTGGCGCCGGTAAACGCCCCTGGCGCATAGCCAAAAAGTTCGGACTCGATCAGACTTTCCGGCAGGGCTGCACAGTTGATAGCCACAAAATTGCCCTGTCGCCGGTGGCTTTCCTCGAACAAACGCTGGCTGAAATACTCTTTCCCGCAGCCGGTTTCCCCGCTAATGCATAGCGCCAGCCCGGCATTAAGAATACGCAGGGCCTTCTGTCTGTCGGCTCCGTCACGATCATAAGGCTGCAACTGCTGCCTGACGCACTGCGATGGGCGTTCCGGCATCTGCAACAGTGAATAATAGTGACGATTATTCACCGCCAGAGTCTGTCGCGGCGCATTCAGTGTCTGAAGGGACATTTCCGGAAACAGCGTGGCAAAGTCCATCGACCCAAAGGCCGCCACGTTGAGATTGAATTCTTGCATCGCTAATCGGTTGGCCGCGGTGAGGATCTCATCGCGAAACACCAATATCATCTCATGGGCGCTGCCGAGAACCCGCGCATCGCTGTGCAGGCGCAGTGTCCAATGTCGGTCGGTGACACAGCTTTTCACCCATTGATGTTCAATGTGCCGGACAGCCTGCAGAATCAACGAACCTGCTTCGCTGTAAGGATGTTGGGCCGGCGTCGAGATATCCAATACGCCGGCGATCAGGCCGTCGGGGCGATAAATCGGCGCTGCGGAGCAGTAAAGCCCGGCATTCTGATTGAGAAAGTGCTCGTCGCCATTGACTTCGCACAGCGCCCCCATTGCCAAAGCGGTACCGATGGCATTGGTGCCACGCTCCTGCTCGCCCCACAGATTGCCCGGAGCCAGAGAAACCCGCGATGCCTTACGCAAAAAGTGCGTGTTGCCACAGGTTTCCAGCACCAGTCCACCGGCGTCGGACACCACCACAATGGAGGGTTGGCGGTTGATCTCACGACCCAAGCGCTCGATCAGCGGCCGCGCGAGCTGCGCAACCCAACCGTTTTGCCCCCGCACTTCTTTCAACAGGGTCGGCCGGATAAAAGGAACATGGTCGTCGCTTCGATTGAGGCCATAGTGCCGGCTGCGTAACCAGGATTCGGAAAGTGGGCCGGAGAGTGACAGGCGATCGTCGTCAGAGATACACCCGGTCTGGGTGGTCTGGTCTTTATGCAGCATACCCAACTCCCGCCAATTAAAGTGTTGCATTTTTGTATCATGAATGTGTCTCATGCGTTGCGACATGGAACACAAAAAACAATAGAAATGAATAGTAAGCCAGGGGCTTTATTGGCATTGGTAGCTATTATTCTGTTTTAGTTAGTTGATATTTTTATATTATTTATTTATGTGGCACAGCTTTCCATCAATGTGGCATGGGCAATGCTTAAGTGTCTGTAGAGTGCCGGCTATCAGGCACCACCCTTACAGTCTCCGTTCCCATGAGAGGTGTTACATGAAATACGTTCATCCTGGTTTGCCTGGTTCGTTGGTCTCTTTCAAACAGCGCTACGGCAACTACATTGGCGGCAAATTTGTCGAACCCGTTTCAGGCAACTACTTCACCGACACCTCCCCGATGACAGGTCAGACTGTCGCCGAATTCCCGCGCTCCGACGCGAAAGATATCGAACAAGCGCTGGATGCGGCGCATGCCGCAGCCGAAACCTGGGGGAAAGCCAGCGTTCAGGAAAGGTCTAATGTGCTGCTGGCGATCGCCGATCGTATGGAGTCAAAGCTCGAATTGCTGGCACTGACCGAAAGCTGGGACAACGGCAAACCGATCCGCGAAACGCTGAACGCGGACATTCCGCTGGCGATCGACCACTTCCGCTATTTCGCCGGCTGTTTGCGTGCACAGGAAGGCACCGCCGCTGAGATCGATCAAAACACCGTGGCCTACCATATCTATGAGCCTCTGGGCGTGGTTGGGCAGATTATTCCCTGGAACTTCCCGCTGTTGATGGCCGCATGGAAACTAGCCCCGGCGCTGGCCGCCGGCAACTGCGTGGTGCTTAAACCGGCGGAGCAAACCCCGCTCAGCATCTGCGTGCTGCTGGAAATGATTGGTGACTTGCTGCCGCCGGGCGTGCTCAATGTGGTTCACGGTTTCGGTAAAGAAGCCGGTGAGGCATTGGCAACCAGCAAGCGTATCGACAAAATCGCCTTTACCGGTTCAACCCCGGTAGGCCGCCATATTCTGGCCTGCGCGGCGGAAAATATCATTCCCAGCACCGTGGAGCTGGGCGGTAAATCGCCTAACATCTTCTTTGAAGACATCATGCAGGCGGAACCCGAATTCATCGACAAGGCGGTTGAGGGGCTGATTCTTGGCTTCTTCAACCAGGGTGAAGTCTGTACCTGCCCTTCGCGCGCCCTGATTCAGGAATCGATTTACCCGCAATTTATGGAAAAAGTGCTGGCGCGCATCACCACCATTCGCCAGGGTGACCCCTTTGACACCGACACCATGATCGGTGCTCAGGCGTCTCAGCAGCAGTTCGACAAGATCCTGTCTTACATCGAGATCGCTAAAAACGAAGGCGGAAAAATCATTGCCGGCGGCGAGCGCGCCAGCCATGAGCAAACTTTGCAAAGCGGTTTTTATCTGCAGCCCACCTTAATCACCGGCAATAACAGCATGCGTTTCTTCCGTGAAGAGATCTTCGGACCGGTGATCGGCGTGACCACCTTCAAAGACGAAGCCGAAGCACTGGCATTGGCCAACGACAGTGAGTTCGGGCTGGGTGCCGGTTTGTGGACCCGCGACGTAAATCGCGCCTATCGCATGGGGCGCGCCATCAAGGCCGGACGCGTGTGGACCAACTGTTATCACCTGTATCCGGCGCATGCTGCCTTCGGCGGTTACAAAAACTCCGGCGTCGGCCGCGAGACCCACAAGGTAGCGCTGTCGCATTACCAGCAGGTCAAAAACCTGTTGGTCAGTTACGACAGTAAGCCGCTCGGGCTGTTTTGATTTTTAGCGTTACTGCAAACTAAGGCCACCTCGGTGGCCTTAGTTATTTGCGCGGGATTATGATGCGGAGAGATCGATAACCATGCGGCCACGGATAGTGCCCGACTTCATCTCTTCGAAGATCGCGTTGATGTCGCCCAATGGACGCTTGGTCACTTTCGGCGTCACTTTGCCTTCGGCGGCAAACTGGAAAGCTTCCTTAAGGTCTTCACGGGTTCCCACCAACGAGCCCACAACCTGAATACCGTCCAATACCAAGCGTGGAATGCTCAGATCCATACTCTCTGGCGGTAGCCCCACAGCGACCACTTTGCCCCCTGCGCGAACCGCATTGACCGCAGAATTAAAGGCTGAACGCGCCACCGCGGTGACTACGGCAGCATGCGCGCCACCGACTTTTTGCTGAATGATTTCTTCGGCGTTTTCAGTTTTGGAGTTGATGACCAGATCGGCGCCGATTTCTTTGGCGAAATCCAACTGCCCCTGGTTGACGTCAATGGCGATCACTTTGGCGTTGAACACGTTCTTGGCATACTGCAATGCCAGGTTGCCCAAGCCGCCCAGGCCGTAAATCGCGATCCACTGCCCCGGTTTGATGTCGGAAATTTTCACCGCCTTATAGGTAGTGACACCGGCACAGGTAATGCTGCTGGCTGCAAAGGAGTCCAGGCCATCCGGCACCTTGACCGCATAGTCCGCCACTACGATGCACTCTTCCGCCATACCGCCGTCGACGCTGTAACCGGCATTTTTCACCGAGCGGCACAGCGTTTCGTTACCATTAACGCAATATTCGCAATGACCACATCCCTGATAAAACCAGGCGACGCTGGTGCGATCTCCGACTTTCAACGAGGTGACACCTTCACCTACGGCGGTGACTACCCCAATCCCTTCGTGCCCTAGGGTGATGCCGGGCACTTCGCCAAAATCGCCATTTTTGACGTGAAGATCGGTATGGCAAACGCCGCAACACTCCATTTTCAGCGCGGCCTCACCGTGTTTCAGTGGACGAAGCTGTTTATCCTGAATATCGACACTGTGGTCTTTAGTCACTACGGCTGCTTTCATAGGATTTCTCTCCTCAGGTGAGTTGAAGTACAGTTGTTAATGTAGTTACTCATAACCCCGAGGGCAAGAAATGTGGGGTTTTGTTTAAAAACAAATATTTAATATCAACAGCACGATTGCGGTCGTGAAACGAAAATAATGATTAACGCTTGGTTTTAGTGATTTTTGTCGCTTTGGCAGGGTTACCGGCAACGAACTCCAGCGTTGGCGAATAGTAAAAAGGCAACCAGGCATGGTAACTGCTCTCCCACTCCCATTTTACCGGGCAGGGCCACAGAATATCTTCATGCAGAATGTAGTAGACCCATCGGCCATGCGGGCGGCGTGGTTTGGTGGTGCGCATAGCGTCTGACTTCTTCGGGGCGGATCGGTTATCGCTGATATTCAATGGCCCGCAGTCGCAGAGCCACGTTACAGGCCTTGGGGGCAACATCCTTCGTGATGGGATAAAAATGGCCGATCTTCATGTTAAATTCTCTTTGTCATCAGGGATACAGAGTTACCTGGCACAAATTTAACATGGACCGCGGTCCGCAAGCCATCTTTCCCGCCAGCATGCTCACTGCCTGAGACCGGCGGCTACGGACTTGCTCGTGCTCTGCCTCAGCTGGCTTGCTTTAACGCCTCTTGCCGCAGAATCGATTGAATATAGGCATTATTGTTTTTTAACGTCACAAAGTCACCGCTGGCGACGATACGGCCGCTGTCCATAACCAGGATTTCATCCGAGAAATCGAAGGTGGAACTCCGATGGCTGATGTTCAATATCAAGGCATTGGGAAAGCAAATTTTAATATTGTGCATGATCCCTCTCTCATTGATCACATCCAATGCTGATGTCACCTCATCAAGAATGATGATACTGGGCGTCCGTAAAAAAAGCCGAGCCAGAGACAACCGCTGACGTTGGCCGCCAGAAAGCGTTACCCCATTGTCACCGATTCTCATATCCAGCAAATCAGCGTTCCCATCATTAACCAGATCATCGAGCCTGGATAACCTGAGTGCTACGGCTAATTGTTCATCCGTAGCTTCCGGACAGGCTATCTTTAGGTTGAATCTCAACGTATCCATAAAAATATAGTCATTTTGTGAAACATGGAAAACCAACTCAGCCCGCTGAACCGAAGATAATTCATTAATATTCATATTGTTAATAAGGATCTCACCCTGCTCTGGCTTAAGCTCTCCCGCTAACAGTTTAGCCACCGTACTTTTTCCCGAACCGCTACGTCCGGTTAAGGTGATGAAATGTCCTTTATCGATCTCAAGATTAAGGTCTTTGATGATAGCTCCCCCCTCACCTTGATACGAGAAACTCAGGTCTCTCATTGTCATTGAATCGACAGGCTTGATCTGTTCTGAATCAACCTGTCTCGCCACAATCATTGGCATGGCACTAATAAAACCGTAAAGAGACACTGTGGATTTCTGCAGTGCAGTATACATGGACCCCATGCTTTCCAAAGGTGAAGACAGCAACAATATATAAGATGAAATCATCACGAAATGGCCGATACTGATATTTCCACTCATAACCTGATACAAAGAATAGAGGAAAGACAAACCAAAAAAAATGATATTGCAGGCGGACTCGACCAGCAGAAAATGCATATCTGCCTTTAGCAATTTCTCATGTTTTGTTTCTATTTTATGAAGCAAAGCCTCATAGCGACCAAACAGATAGTCATAAGAGTTACAGACTTTAGCGGCCCCCATATTCTTGACACTGTCAGTGATTAGGCTGTATTTTTTTACTGAAGTGTTGTAAAAATCATTGTATAAACCAACAATCTTTGGATTAAAAACCCCTTTAATGATGAAATACAGCAAAAAATATAGCGTGAACAGCATCGCAACAATGTAATCACCAGAAATGACAATAAAAGCCACGCTAAGAACTAACTGCAACAGTGGTGGTATAAAATTATGAGAGATATTTCTTAACAAAACGGTGAGTTCATCTATAGCCTGATTCAACCGCTGAGTGATGTCGCCGGTGTTTTCATGGATTTTTATAGCATCAGCATTATAAAACAAGCTTTTGAAATAGTCATTTGTCATGCTGATGACCAAGTTACTTCTTAAAGAGGTGATGAGAATAAAATTCAAAGCTGATGCGAGTTTCCTTAAGCTCATTACGACAATGTAACTGAGCGCCAATGCATATATTATGAACTTAAAATCAACGGATTCACTTTCAATTCCACTGATTAACTTTGCCATGATAACCGGCTGTACTGATATTAAAACCGTAGACAGAAGCGAAATGGTTATAATGACAAAAAAATTTCCCTTAGCTGATAAATTGGATGTACCTTTAAAGTATCTGATTATAAATAAAAATTTATTCATCCAGCATCCTTTTCACATACCACAAAGCATAGCGGGAATCCCCACTATGCTTTTAGTTTTAGCGCTTAATAAATCTTCTGTAACCCAGTGTTGGGTCAATTTTGTCAACCTGAGTATCAGTCATGGTTGTTGTTTTAATCAGTAAAAGATCTCTTTCACTCAGCATGTAAGCTCCTTTTATAAATTAAAGTAAGATGTATAGCATGCGATCATTTATTCACATGCTAGACATGTTACTCATCTATATTTTCATGAATAATACTTATGCACTTACAATAAAAAATAATAATTGAACCCCACTCTGAAAATAAAAATACTTCCCTTAAGCTTAAAACGTACCCACTCCTGGCCACGTGACAAAGTTCTGTCATTGGAATATAGTTATTTATATCCCTGCCTAATATCAAATTGAATAACACTCTGGATACACGGCCATTCCCATCATGCAGGGGATGAATATGCATAAAGAAAACCGCTGCAATAATTGAACAAAAAAGCTTGTTGTCTGTATGATTATTTAAAATAAACCGCCTTAACTTTCTTAGCTCTGTTGACAAATGCTGAACATCCAAAAACTCCGTATAACCTCCATCAAATTCAGGGACAGTCCTAACACTCACTGTTCTTATGCCATTTTCAGTGCTGAATTTTAGCCCCATAAAAATAATGAAATCAATGAAATCATCATCACTCCTTAAAATATCAACGAGTATCTTATCTGAAGATGAAAAAGCCAAGAAATCCTTTCTGCTGCTCTTGTTTTCGTTAGCAAACATTATGTTATCAACATAGGCACTCAAGCGATGTTTCAAAATTGAAGTTCTGTTTGTTTTTAAAGCACCCTCTACATTCATCATAAATGTTTCATAATTTATCCCTGAGCGCATGCCGTTCTGCAAAATCAACGTACTGCTATTTATAATATCCCATGATCCGATCTCAATATCTTCATGACGGGGGTAGTTCAGCGGCATTAGCTTAATCACATTCCCTTGTAACAAATAGTTATTCATCACACATTCCCTAAGTTTAGCGCGGTATTTATAGTTGTTTTTTTAATCTATTAAAATGACATTAAGGTTTCAAAATAATTAACATTTCTTAACAGTGAGCCATCTTTCCTCTTCTGGAAGGAGCTCCGTCGACACTCAACTGTCATCAATTATTGATACCAGATAAATCCTCAGCAGAGGGCAATGAAATGCTACCGTTCGTCGTGGTAGAACTGGATGGCGACAGCCTTTCGGTTACCGGTTTCGGGCCAGAAATCAGTCATACCCTGGAGCGATGGCCACACAGCCCTCAGAATGCCAACTCACCACCGCCCGCGTAGGCAGTTTTACCGGCAATCTTCATCACTTCGGCTCCCAGGGTGACAAAAGGCGCTTGCCGACAGGCATAAATCAGCCCGCCTGCCTTGGCACGCACCGCTTTTACCGTATCGGTGATCGGGTCGATAATTTCGGCCACCGCCTCGTCGGCTTCCACCCATTCCCCCGGCTGGCGCAACAACAGCAGAATACCGCTGGCGGATGCGGTAACGATCTCCCCGGCGGCGAACGGCAGCATCGCCACTTCGCGTTGCGGTATCGCCGGAGAGGGTCCGGCAACGGCGCCTCGGTGCTGTAAATAACTGTACAAGCGTTCTGCGTCACCGCTGGCCAATTCATGGCTGATATCTCGCTGTCCGCGTAACTCCAGCGTAACCGCCATGCAGCCCGGTTTGAGCTGGCTTAGATCAGGATGCTGTTGCGCCAGCCGAAGCCAGGGCAAACCGCAGGCTTCATCAAATGAACCGGCACCGCTGTCTTGCGAAAGCAGTACCGCCGCTATGTTCATAAAGCGCGCCAGAATTTCGGCCTGCCGTTCCCAGGCCGGATCGGCGTACATATGCAAGATCGCCCGATCGTCACAGTGCAGATCCAGCACCACATCGGCATCACAGGCCAGTAGCAGCAATTGCCGCCGCAGTGCCGTGACTTCACTGCCCTCGGTCATGGCTTGCAAAACGGTACGCATGGCGGCCCGGACTTGCGGCTGAAGAGGTGCCGAGGCGGTAAAATCGTGGTTTTGCAGCAGACGCGCCAGGTCGGGAAAATCGCGGTTGAAGTTGCGACCGCTAACCAGGTCGAAGCGCCCTACGCCGCCGTTGAGCAGTACCTGCGCCAGCCCTGGAGGATTGGCCAGCGGCACCAGAATTATTTCGCTTTGCAGCTCACCACGCCGTTCCGCCTGGCTGAGTAATCTTTTAAGATAATGCAGCACCAGCATGCCGGGCAGTTCGTCGGCATGCAGACCGGCCTGCAGGTAAATTTTTTCGCCTTTGCCCGGCTGGCCGAAATGAAAACTGGTGAATTGGCGCTGCCCCCCCAGGGCATGTTCAGGTAACTTATGATGTTTACTTTTCATTGGACGCCCTATCTGTGGAAAAGAAAGCCCGGCTTGATCGCATCGACAAAAAAATCCTTGAAATACTGTGCCGGGATGGCCGCATTTCCTATCAAAAGCTGTCCGAGCAGGTCAATCTGACCGCTCGCCCCTGTCTGGAACGGGTGCGTGGGCTGGAGCGCGACGGCATCATCCGCGGCTACAGTGCCATCATCGAGCTGCCGGAACCGGAGCACGCGTTCGTGATCCAGGCTCAGATCGCGCTGGCCGACCACGGTCATTCCCAACCGGCGTTTGAGCAGGAGATGCGTAATACCCCGGAGGTGCTGGATTGCTGGCTGGTCAGCGGCAACTTCGATTTTCTGGTGCGCATTGGCTGTCGCAGCATGGAAAACTACCGGTTGCTGGCCGACAGCTGGCTGACCAGCAAGAAATTCCGGGTGGATAAAATCGTCACCCTGACCGAACTGCAATCCATCAAACGTTCCTGAACGGTCTCAATCACGACGTATAAAGCCCAACCAGCGTCGCTCTGCCCGCGAAAACAGGAATATCAGCAGGAAGGTGCACAGCAGGTAGAGCGCCGCAGCCATCAAAAACGGGATAAATGGCGAATAGGTGGCGGCATAAAGTGCCCGTGCCACGCCGGTGATATCCAATAGCGTTACCGTGCTGGCCAGCGAAGTGGCATGCAGCAAAAACACCATTTCGTTGTTGAGTGCTGGAATGCCGCGTCGTAGCGTGGCCGGCAGCACCAGCCGGCGAATGATCTGCCGCTGGCTCATGCCATAGGCTTCACCGGCAATCCACTCCTGGCGCGGGAAGGTCTCCATCATGCCGGCCAGCAGCTGCGCGACGTAGGCACTGGTATTGAGTACCAGCGCCAGCGTGGCGCAGAAGGTCGCGTCGCGAAACAGCAGCCAGAAAGGTTGGTTGTTCTGCCAACCCAACTGCACCACGTCAAACTGCGACAGGCCGTAATAAATCAGCATCAATTGCAGGTACAGTGGCGTACTGCGGAAAAAGTAGGTCACGCTGCGGATCAGATAAGATAGCGGACGCGGGCCGTAAACCTGACCGATCGCCATCAGCATCGCCAGCACTAAACCGGGGACGACCGACAGCAAGAAGAGTTTGGCAGTCATCGCTAGCCCGGTGACGTCGGACCCGTCACTCCACAGAAAACTCGGTGCGGCTTCCAGCATATTTTGCAGGTTCATCAGCGGGCTCCTGCATTTGAGGAAGCCAAGGCGTACCGCCGCGACAACCGGCTAAAGCCCCAACTGGAAATCGCCGTGATCGCCATATAGATCAACGCCACCAGGAAATAAAACAGGAATGGCTTTTGGGTTGCCCGCCCGGCCTGCTCGGCCAGCCAGACCATATCCTCCAGCCCGAGGATCGACACCAGCGCCGAGGCCTTCATCAGCCCAAGCCAGTTGTTGTTGATGCCGGGGATGGCAAAGCTCAGCATCTGGGGTAACAGAACACGGCGAAATACCTGGCCAGGGCTCATCCCATAGGCCATCGCGGCCTCCAGTTGGCCACGCTCCACGGTAAGAAACGCGCCACGGAAGGTTTCGGTATAGTAAGCGCCAAACACGAAGCCAATCGCCAACACCCCAGAGATAAAGGTGTTGAACCGCAGCGGCCCCAGCCCCAGCAGCCCCAAGGCTCCGTTAACCAGCATCTCACCGCCAAAGAACAACAGCAGCATAATCACCAGTTCGGGGATACCGCGCACCAGCGTGGTGTAGCCGGTTGAAACCCAGCGCAGCCAGCGCGGACCAAAGAGTTTGATCAGCGCATTGACCAGTCCAAGCGCCAGCGCCACCGCCAGTGACACCAGCATGACGCACAGCGACAGCGCCGCCCCCTGCGCCAGCAACGGTAAATACTCTGTGACCATACCCGGCCTCCCATACTTGACAGATTGCCGGGCCAGCCGGCATTAGCGCGCCGGTTTAGTTACCGTAAATATCGAAGCTGAAATATTTTTTCTGGATGGCTTCGTAAGTGCCGTCGGCACGAATGGCCTTGATCGCACCGTTTAGCGCATCGCGCAGCGCCGGGTTGTCTTTGCCTACCGCGATGCCGACGTCGGAGGAAATGCTGCTGTCTTCAATCACCGGGCCGGCAAAGGCAAATTTCTGTCCGCGCGGGGTATCGATAAAGCTGCTGGCGGCCTGAGTATTGTCCTGCAACGACGCATTAATGCGGCCGGACATCAGATCCAGATAGACATTATCCTGGTTGGCGTAAGAAACAATTTTCACCCCTTTTCCGCCCCAATGTTGTTTCGCGTAGGCTTCATGTATCGAACCGGTCTGCACGCCGACGGTTTTGCCTTTCAGGCTGGCAACGTCAGGCAGTAAAGCGCTGCCTTTACGCGCCACCAACTGGGCGGAACTGCGGTAATAGCGATCGGTGAAATCCACTTCCTTTTTGCGCTCATCGGTGATGGTCAGCGAAGCGATAATGGCATCGAACTTATGGGCATTGAGCGCGGCAATCATGCTTTCGAAGGGTTGTTTGACGAACACGCATTTGGCATGCAGCTGCGTACACAGCGCATTGGCGATATCGATATCAAAACCGGTGATCTCACCGTTGGGCGCGAGCACGTCAAACGGCGGATAGCCACCGTCAACGCCAAAACTGATGGTGTCGAAGGCCTGAGCCGCCGCAGGACCGCCCAACGCCAGGCTGGTCAGTAAAACCGCTAATGTTTTTTTCATCGCTGAGATCCCCGGTAAAAGAAAAGATTAGAAACGAAGTGACAGGCAGGTCAGGCCGCCGTCCATTTTTTTAAATTCACTGGTGTCGAGCTGAACGATGGGCATGCCCAGCTTTTCGATTTGCGCAAGCGTGTACGGATAACCCTGCGGCGTAATCAGCGTATCGTTGATCCACAGCGTATTGCCGGCATAGGACTCCGCTTCGGGAATGACGATCGAACTGAAACCGCTAAAGGCAGGATGGTGCTGATAGTCTTCGGTCAGCAACAAGGTATTGCGGCCAACGTAATTAACAATGGACTTCAGGTGTAGACCGGCGCTGACTTCAATCGCCGTCACCCGATAGCCATAGGGCTCCACCGCCGCAGCGAACTCGCCAATACCAGCCTCATCGGTACGGGCCGTCAGGCCGACGAAAAACTGGCGATCGACCAGCAGCACATCCCCCCCGTCCAGATGACCGCGCTCGCTCATACGCACCACTGGCCGTTCGCCTTCAAACAAGGGCGCAATGGTGGCCACCTCGCCCTGACGGCTGGGTGCGCCCGGATGGCTGATCACCGCCAGCTCAGGCATCACCACCGCCGTGTCTTCAACAAAGTGTGCATCCGGAAATGCGGGTGCTGCCGGTAACACGGTCACTTTTAGCCCCAGACGGAGCAAGGTGTCCACATAGGCCAAAAACTGACGGCCGGTGGCCGCGATATCCGGCGCGCCCAATTGGGCGGTAGTTTGTCCGCTGCCGCAGCTGTCGGCAGGGAGTCTGGCAATGGCTTGAGTAAAGTGCATGGCGATTCTCTCGATTGAAAGGGACGGTCACTGTTGCTTAGATTATCAAACAGATACCGCCGCCAATCAGGTTGAATCCGCGCGCAGACACTCTAGATTTGCGCTGTATATCGCTCCGCTAACGACAAATTCCGCTGTACGCGTTTTTAGGTCGTTGGCGCATTTGCGCCGGTGATACGCGGCATCACCTCTTTCATCAGCTCGAGGAATTTACGCAGCCGGGCGGGATAATAGCTGGCGTACGGATAAAGCAGATAAATCGGCAAGGGCGCGGCACGCCAGGTTGGCATTAAAGGAATCAGAGCGCCCTGCTCCAAATCCTGTTTGACCACCCAGGAGGACAACATCGCCACCCCCACGCCGTTCAACGCGGCTTTACGCACCGCATAAAGACTGTCGGTGCTTAATCTGGGAGCAATGTCAAAACGATAGGCTTCACCGCTATCCCTGTGAGTCAGGGTGACTTCGTTACGGTAAAAGCTATTCAACGCCAGCCAGGGCAACTGCGCTAAATCACCGATCTGCTTCAGAGGATCATGACCTGCTAATAAGCTCGGTGCTGCCACCACAATGCGCGGCACTTCCGCCAGCAATACCGCCACCACCGAAGGATCGGTTACGGCCCCCACGTGGATCGCGCAGTCCACGCCTTCGGGGATAAAATCCGGAGAGTGGTCGTTAAGCGTCCATTCCACGCTGGTCTGGCGATAGCGTTGCAAATAGTCACCCAGAGGCCCGATTAGCTGATCCTGACCGAAGGCATGCGGCGCTCGTACCCGTAATACGCCGACCGGCTCATCGCGCACGCCGCGCAGCTCATCCTCCATGATTTGCCACTGCTCTATCAGCTTGCGCGCATGCTGATAACAGCGCTCTCCGTCATCCGTCAGCTTCATACTGTGGGTGGTACGCTGGATTAATTTAACGCCCAGCAGTTGTTCCAGCACCTGCAGGCGCCGGCTAACGGTGGGTTGTGAGGTCTGCATTTGCGCCGCAGCGGCAGAAAGACTGCCGCTGTCTACGATGCGCACCAGCGTTTGCATCATGGCTATGCGATCGCCATTGGGAAATGAGTTTTTATTCATACGTATTACGTATAACAGTTCTACCCGTTCGGGGGCTACAGTTTGCGGCAAATACTGGCAAAAATAAGCGCACTTTACCTCTACGGGATAATCACCATGACCCTGATTTCACCAGCCAATCATACCGGCACCACACCGGCCCATGCGCTTTCCGCCAAAGTTGTCTTTCTGCTGGCGACCGGCGCCGGTCTTAGCGTGGCGTCCATTTACTATAGCCAGCCGATGCTGGGGATTATGGGGGATGCGTTCCATGCCGGAGTAAGTGACGCCGGCTGGGTCCCTACGCTCACCCAGGCAGGCTACGCGCTCGGGATCCTGCTGTTGGCCCCGCTGGGCGATCGTCACGATCGTCGCCAGATCATCCGTATAAAAGGCTTGCTGCTGGCTGTTACCCTGCTGTTCTGTGGTTTTTCATCCTCATTCCCGCTGTTGCTGCTCAGCAGCCTGGCGATCGGCCTGGCCGCTACGGTGGCGCAGGACATTATCCCGGCGGCCGCAACGCTGGCAACCGACGCCAATCGGGGCAAAACGGTGGGAACCGTGATGACCGGGCTGCTGGCGGGGATTTTGCTTTCACGGGTGTTCAGCGGCGTGGTGGCGGAATATTTCGGCTGGCGCAGCGTTTACCTGCTGGCGGCCGTGGCGGTGTTGGCGATCAGTTTTGCCATCGGGGCCGTATTGCCCCGTTTAAAACCCAATACTGCCCTCAGCTACCCGGCGTTGTTGCGTTCATTGGGCCAATTGTGGGCCGATTACCCGGAGTTGCGGCGTGCAGCGCTGGCGCAAGGCTTGCTGTCGATCGCGTTCAGCGCTTTCTGGTCTACGCTGGCAGTGATGTTGGCGGAACGGTATCAGTTGGGTAGCGCCGTCGCCGGGGCTTTTGGTTTGGCCGGTGCGGCAGGTGCATTGGCTGCCCCCTTGGCAGGCATGCTGGCCGATCGTCACGGGCCGGACTATGTCACTAAGATTGGCGCTGCCATGGTGGTGGTTTCTTTTGCCCTGATGTTCCTGCTGCCGTTGCTGTCGCTCCCCGCCCAACTGGCGTTGATTGCCCTGAGCGCGGTAGGTTTTGATCTCGGCATTCAGGCCACGCTGGTCGCCCATCAAACCATTATTTACGCTATCAATCCGGCCGCCCGCAGCCGCCTTAACGCCATCATGTTTACGCTGGTGTTTATCGGCATGGCAGGCGGGGCTGCTCTGGGCAGCAAGATCCTGGAAGCTGCCGGCTGGCCTGGCGTAGTGACGTTGGCCACGCTGACGGCGGCTGGCGGTCTGGCAATGAGGTTGTTCGCCAAAACCGCCCCGCGCGTGGCGGCCTGAAAAGTACATCACCGATAGCCGCAGTCACTGCGGCTAAGATGCCATCGCCTCACGGCCACCAAGGGCACTATATCTACTTCTGATTAACCGCCTGGAATTCTGCCAAATTCTGCTGTGTGATGGTTTTGTAAGGTATCCAGTTATAAGGCTCGACCTTTTGTTTTTCCAACAGCGCCTTGGTTACCTGCACCGCCCCGATGGCCTGCCCTTTGGCATCCTGGAAAATGGTCAACGTCATGCCGCCGTTTTTAATGAACTGCTGACCGTCCGGCGTGCCGTCGATGCCCGCCACCAGAATGGTTTTGTTTTTGGCCTGATTCAGCGCCATGATGGCACCAATCGCCATTTCATCGTTGTTAGCGGCAATCGCGTCAATCGGCCGGCCGTTCAGCAGCCAACCGGACACCACGTCCACCGCCTCGTTGCGCTGCCATTTGGCGGTCTGCTTCTCCAGCACCTTCATGTCTTTGTATTTGGCGATCACCGCTTCCACGGCGCGGGTGCGCTCGCGTGCTTCTTCATTGGACAACGCCCCCATCAGGATCGCCACGTTCCCACGGTAGTTCATCTTTTTCGCCAAGGCTTCCATCTGCATTTCACCGCCCACCGCAGAGTCAGAGCCTACGTAGGCCATGTCCTTGCCCAGTTTCACCTCCGGTTTGCGGTTGACGAAAATCAACGGAATATTGGCCCGTTCGGCGGCGTCCATCATCGGTTTCACCCCCTGAGTGTCAACCGGGTTGAGGATAATGGCGTCCACCCCGAGGTTGATAAAATCGTCCACCTGCTGCACCTGCAGCGCCACGTCCCCTTTGGCATCGACAAACTGGCCGTCCATCCCCAACTGCTTAAGTTCGCTCACCATCTGTGAACGCAAAATAGAGACAAAGTTAAGGTCGAAATTGGCCAGCGCCACGCCGACCTTGTAGGTTTTCGCCTGGGCGCTGAAGCTCATGACGATGCTCAGCAGTATCAGTAGCAAGGTTTTGGTTTTCATGATGACATCCTGTAGGTTGAGGTTTATTTATTATTAAAATCAACGCATCATTTTGAATGCCGGGCAGCGGCCCTGCCCGGATGTGTTCAGGCTATCGGGTAAAATGGTCGCGGAACTGTAACAGCGCCTCGGTGCTGTCACCGGATGCCCACCCTTCCATCGCCACCACGCCCTGATAATCGATGTCTTCTAACGTGCGTGCGATGGCGCGGTAATTGATTTCACCGGTACCAGGCTGTTGCCGCCCCGGCACGTCCGCCACCTGGATTTCCCCTATTGCCGGGCCACAGCGACGGATCAGTTCGATAAGATCCCCTTCGCCAATCTGCGCATGGTAAAGATCGAGATTCATCTTCAGGCCCGGGCGGTTTACCGCCTCCACCAGAGCCAGGGTGTCGCAGGCTTTGGCGAAGGGTGTGCCAGGGTGGTCGCGTGGCAAATTGAGGTTTTCCAGCGTGAAGACTTTCCCGGTCTGCTCCGCCATGTGCGCCAGCCGGCTTAGCGTATCGGCCGCCTTGAGCCACATCGCACCGGTTACCACCGCCACCGGTTTCACCGGTAATCCCTGAGGATCCAGCCCGGTACCGTGAAGATTCAGGCTCGGGCAGTTCAAGCGTTGGGCAACGGCCAATGACTGCTCTGCGCTGTGCAACAGTTGGGCAATGTCTTCGTCGTCGGTCAGGTTGCCGGTCAGATAGCCGGTCATTGATGTAAAGCGCGCCCCGCTGGCGGCTAAAGCATCAAGGTCCTTATTGGCCCAGTTCCACATTTCAACGCCAAAACCCAGCGCATCGATACGCGCCACGCGTTCGATAAACGGCAGATCGAGAAATACCATTTCTGCGCATACAGAGAGCTGATAACTGGCCATTATTGCCCCCCTAATTTGACCGGTTTGCCCTGCTGCACCGACTCGATACAGGCTAAGGCTATCGCCAGCGCATTGCGCGCATCTTGTCCGGTAGCACGCGGGCTGCAACCCTGCCGGATGCTCTGGGCGAATTCGGTCAACTCCGCCACGTAAGCGTCACGCAGCAGATCGGTGTCCTGCCGCGAGGTTTCTATGGCGATGCCTCCGGCGTGATAACGCACGCAGTTGTTCAGGTTGATATTGCCCGCCTGCAACATGCCTTTGCTGCCAAACACCTCGCCGCGTACGTCGTAACCGTATACCGCCTGGAAATTGGCTTCGGCGGTGGCGATTGCCCCGTTGTCAAAGCGAATGGTGACCACGGCGGTGTCCAGCAGCCCTTTGTCTTTGAAGTCCGGCCGCACCAGGGCGTCCGCCAACGCATACACCTCTACCGGCCTGGCGCCAGGGTTGAAATGCAGCAAGGTGTCGAAATCATGAATCAAGGTTTCAAGAAAGATGGTCCACGCCGGGATAGGCGCCGGATCCCGTAGCAAGGGATCGCGCGTCACCGAACGGGATAACTGCGTAGTGCCATTCTCACCCGCCTTTACGGCGGCGATGGCGGCGGCAAATCCGCTGACAAAACGGCGATTAAATCCGACCTGCAGAACCACGCCCGCCCGTTTTGCGGCGGCAATGGCGCTGTCTGCCTCATCCAGCGTGATGGCCATCGGCTTTTCGCAGAACACATGCTTACCGGCCTGTGCCGCTGCAATCACCCACTCCGCATGGGTGCGGGCCGGAGATGCTATTACCACCGCATCAATAGCCGGGTTGTCCAGCATCGCCTGCAAATCGCTGTAGGCTTCAACGCCCAAACGTTCCGCCAGCCGTTGCGCCGCCCCCGGCAGAGGATCGGCCACCGCCGCCAGCACCGCACCCGGCACGCGCCGTGCCAACGACTCCGCATGGAAAGTGCCCATTCTGCCAGCACCGATCAGACCAACACGCAGAGGTTGGGATGAATGACTCATAGTGATTCCTTATGTGAGGTAACGCCCTATTGGGCAACGGAGTTCACCCTGGGTATTGCAAAGGGGATGCCAGCTCAAAACACGCGGAATTTGTGAGACGTTGCACAGATAGGCATAACAAAGTGACAACTAAATTGACATGTCAATTTCACATGTCAATAAAATGAACATTACATTCCAAACAGCGGAGCGCACCATGCAGACAGCCGCCGGCCTGATGCCGATCAAAGACGAGAGCGATCCGATCTTCAGCCTGCCTGAAGGGGCGGAATCCGGTGAATGGGACAGCCTGTTTTGGCAAGGGTGGCAGGCGTTTAATGAAGGCGGCCAGCCCGGCTGGATACGCAAGTCGATCCTGCAATCCTGGCGACGCTCGCGAGAATACGGCATCGATCCCGATGAGTTTGTTTATCACGCGCCACCGGCTGACCAACTGCTGGCGATTCTGGCGCACAATGCCGAGCTGATTGCCGTGGCGCGCAGCATCATGGAAAATTTGCTGGCCTATAATCCCGACGGTCACATCAACCTGACCGATGCCCATGGCGTCACCCTTCACTACTGTGGCGCGGACATGACGCCGATCGGCAGCATCTTGCGTGAAGAGGTTCAGGGCACCAACTGCACCGCACGCTGCCTGCTTGAACAGCGGCTGGTGTATGTGCTCAGCGGTGAAAACTGGAAGATGGGCCTGCGGCAACGGCATCGCCAATGCGCCGCCGCGCCGGTGCGCAACGCCGAAGGCGTCATGATTGGCGTGCTGACGCTCACCGCCACGCCGGACAATTTCAATGCCCACACTCTGGGTACCGTGCAGGCGGCCGCGGAGGCCATCGGTCAACAGCTCAAGCTGCACCGGCTGTTGGCCGAGCAGCAGTCCATTTTGGAAACCCTGAATGAAGGCGTGATGGTCTGCGATGGGCACGGCCGGCTGAAAACGGTCAACCGCTATGCTCGCCAAATTTTTGGCGGGCTGGAACCCGGTGATACGCCGATCGATGAGCTGTTGCGTCCTCAATCCGGATCGTTGTTAACCATGCCGTTTTGCAACGATCGTGAAATGGTGTTTATGCCCGTCGGCAAGCCGGCCCTCTCCTGCGTGATTTCGCTGATGCCTGCGCCGGATAATGGCCGGGTGCTCTCCCTGCGCGAAAATCAGCGCATCCGGGCCATCACCCGACGAGTCATGGGCGTGAGCGCCAGCTACACCTTCGAGATGATTTTCGGTCATTCCAGCCGTATGCGGGAGTCGATCATGCAGGCGCGCACCTGCAGCCGCAGTGACAGCACGGTCTTGCTGACGGGGGAAAGCGGCACCGGCAAGGAGCTGTTCGCTCAGGCAATCCACAACGGCGGTGAGCGCTGCAACGAACCCTTTGTCGCGGTCAACTGCGGCGCCCTGCCGCGCGATCTGGTGCAAAGCGAGCTGTTTGGCTACGTCGATGGCGCCTTTACCGGATCGCGTCGCGGCGGTTCGGCGGGCAAATTCGAACTGGCGGACGGCGGTACGCTGTTGCTCGACGAAATCGGTGAAATGCCGTTGGATGCACAAACCAGCCTGCTGCGCGTATTGCAAGAAGGCGAAGTGTTGCGGATTGGCGCGGCGCATCCGGTCAAAGTGAATGTGCGAATTATTGCGGCTACCCATTGCGATTTGCTGCAGGCCGTGGAGAACGGCGCGTTTCGTCGTGACCTTTATTACCGCCTGAACGTCCTTTCCCTCCCCGTTCCGCCCCTGCGTGAACGTCGGGAAGATATCGCCGGACTGGTCAACGGCTTTATTCACAAGCTGAGTACGCGGATGAAGAAGATCCCGCCGCAGGTCTCACCGCAGGCCATGGTTTGCCTTAACGCCTGGCACTGGCCCGGCAACGTGCGCGAATTGGAAAACCTGGTGGAGCGGATGGTGAACCTGTGCGAAGGGTTGCTGATCGACGTGGATGATTTGCCCAGGGAGATCGCCCAGGCTTTTCCTGAACAGGAAGCCGTCCCCTCAAGCCGTCTGGAGGACAATGAACGCGCCCATATCATTCAAATCATTGAATCCAGTAACGGTAATCTGCGACAGGCGGCTCGTCTGCTCGGGCTTTCGCGCACCACCTTGTACAATAAAATCAACAGGTGGCAGATTGATTTGACCTTGCTGCGTCCCTGAGGAAGTCGGCTTGACAGCACTACGGCGGCGTTCGATGATGCAGGCTCTCTCTCGCCGCTATGGTTCTGCCCATGAAAACATCCCCTGCCGTCACCATTCACTATTGTTCGCAATGCAACTGGCTGCTGCGTGCGGCGTGGATGGCGCAAGAGTTGCTCCACACCTTCAGCACCGATTTAGCCGCCGTCACCCTGGTACCCGGTACCGGCGGCATTTATGAAATCACCGTCGACGGCGTGGTACTTTGGGATCGTAAAATCGAGGGCGGCTTTCCGGATGCGGCGGCATTGAAACAGCGCTTGCGCGATCGTTGTTTCCCCGAGCGCTCATTAGGGCACGTAGACAATAAAGGCACGAAAGTTTAAGGGGTGACGGCTTGAGCCGCCTGACGCAGTTGGCCAATGGCCGCCGGCATGGCCAGGCCAAAACTCAGCAGCGCATTATCATCAATCACCAACAGGCGCCGTTGTTGACCCGCCGGGGTAAAAGCCAATCCCGGCAGCGCCCAGATATTCGCCTCACCGCCCATCCGTCGCAAACTGCCTTTGCCTATCACCAGCAGCTGGGGCGCAGCGGCCACCAGACCCTCCTGGGTTAACGATTGATAACGTGCTACGCCGCCCATGGCATTTTGCAGCCCGGCGCTGCGAATGGCGCCATCGGCGGCGGTACCGCTGCCGGCCCCCATGGCCGTGATCCCGGTGTGCGCCATGATAAACAGCACCCTGACCGGCAGAGGGTTCGTCGGCACCGCGGCGAGCTGGCGATCCAACGCTGCCTGCAGGGCTTTCCCCTCTTTTTCGCGGCCCAGGATAGCGGCGATCGCGGTTATTTTTTCGTCGATCGCATTCAGTTCAGGTTTGCCTGTCACGGTGACGACTTTTACTCCGGCCTGTTCGACCTGCTGCAACGCCATCGAGGGTTGTGACAGCATGCTGGCGATCACCAGCGTGGGTTTCATCGCCAGCATCCCTTCGGCATTGAGCTGTCGCATATAACCGACATTGGGCAGCGCCGTGGCTTGCGGCGGTTGCAGGCTGGTGCTGTCGCGTGCGACCAACGCTTGCTGGGCGCCAAGCGCATAAACAATCTCCGTGACGTCTCCGCCAATCGAGATCACGCGTTCGGTGGCGAAGAGCGAAAACGGCAGTGCCAGCAAGCCGATAATCCAAAGTTTCATGGGGTGTCTCCTTCAACGGGAGATGGATGACCAAGCCGCCTTTCACTGGCGAAGGGCGGCATAAGGAACGTTAAGGTTTCATCCACCGGATGAGCTTAGAAATCCACGTTTACGCCTAACTGGAAAGTTCTTCCCGGCATAACGGCCAACGCATTATCGTAAGCATCCTGTTGAGTCGAGTCCGTGAGTTCGCGGCTGCTCAGGTAGTCACGGTATTTTCTGTCGGTGATGTTATACACACCGCCACTCAGCTTCACATTGCGGGCCACCTGCCAGTACGCGGACATATCCACCAGGCCATAACCCGGCACGCGCAGATATTCCGTGGTTGCGTCGGTGAGCGTACTGCCGCTGGCGTTGTTGTAGCTTTCACGGTTGGTGGCCGTTGCCTGCTTGCCTTTAACGAAGGTCGCCGTCACCGCAGCGCCGTAGCGTTTCGCCGGATCGTCCCACGCCACGCCGACAATGGCCTTCATTGGCGCAACGCTGTCGATATCGACATATTTATCGCCGGAGTAACTGGACTTGGACTTGCCCTGGTTATACCCCAGGGCAAAGTTGGCGCTCAGGCCGTTAACCTGCTCAAACCAGGTGCCAAAATTCAGCCGGGTGCTGATTTCACCCCCGTAGATGTAGGCCTTGTCGCGGTTTTCTGCCTGATAAATGGTGTAGATATTGGACGGCACGTTAGCAAACTTGTCCGGACTGCTGGCGCGCTGGTAGCGGGTATAGGCAATGAAGTTTTTATAGGTGTTGTAGAACAGCGAGGTGCGCAGGGTCACGCCTTCGACAACCTCTCCCTTCACGCCCCATTCCAGGTTGTTGCTGGTCTCGGTATTCAGATCGGCGTTGCCGATCAACGCATACTGCGCGGTGCCTGCGTAGCTGGAGCCGAGGTTCCATGAGCCATAAAGTTGGCTGGCGTTCGGGAACTGCGCACCGCGTTTGTACTGGAGATAAGTCATCAACGTCGGCGTCAGATTGTACTGGAAGCTGAGTGACGGCAGGACCTGGGTATCGGTGTTGCTTTTGCCGTACAGCGTTTCCAACTCGGACTCCGTCAGCACCGTGCTGCCGGTAGTCAGACTGCTCAGGTTCTGCGGCTTGGTGCTTTGGTGAGCCACGCGCACGCCCGGCACCACGGCAAAGCCGTGCCCGTCGAGATCAAACTGGATCCTGTCCTGCACATAACCGCCCAGCACATAGCTGCGACTGTCGGACTCCGGCTGCATGATGGCGGTAAATGCACTGGGTGCAGGCTCTTCACGGAACGGTCGCTCGGTATCGGTCAACCTTACATTGAGTCCCCCGCTCAGCGTGTGCCGTCCCCATGTTTTGGCTATCTGGCTTTCAAGACCATAGGTGTTGACGTTGTAGTCGGAGTAAACCCGTTCCATGCTGCCAGTGCTGGTGGGCATATAGGTGTTGTCATGCGCCTGAGTCTGTTGGTAATAGACTTTTGAGGTCAGGGTATCGACAAAATCGTTGTACGGCGTCCATTCATCTTTCAGGCTCACTCCCCAACGGCGCGTATTGCTTTGCTGTTGGGCGGTCCCCAGAATGGCGCTGCCGGCCGAGTTCCAACTGTCGTAATGGGTGTGGTTGGTTTTGTCATAGTAATCCACCGTGCCCGTGAGTTTGTGTTCGTCGTTCGGTTGCCAGATACCGGAGGCCATCAGCGCATTGGTGTGCCAGTTGGCCGGATAGGCCTGGTGGGTGCCGCTGTTATTGCGCGTTTCCTGGCCGTCACGGCGACTGTAAACAAACACCCCGCGCAGTTGTTCATCGCCCGCAGCGGCGGTAATGCCATTGTGCCAGCTGCGATTGGACGAATCATAATCGCTCTGGTAACCAAAGTAGGTCTGTTTGGTGGGGGAAAGGTACTGATCGGCTGATTTCGGTAAAAACGAAACGGCACCGCCAATAGAGGTATTACTGCGTTCAATCGAGGTTGCGCCCGATTCGATCTCCACCTGGCCGTACATGTAAGGGTCGATATAGTCCCTGCCGATGCCAAAGGTATTGAGCCCGGCGCGGCTGACGTAGCTGCGTCCGGTGGCATCAGGCTGTGGAATGCCGTCGACGTCCAATCCGACGCGATTGCTCTCCAGGCCACGGATGTTATAACCGGTATACCCGCTGCGATCGAAACCACTTTTCCCCGATGATGAGCCCCCGCTGACACCGGTGGCACTGATCAAGGGTTCATAGCGCATAATCGAGCCGAAATCATTGCCCCCTTTGTTCTGCATGTCTTGCGCGGTAATAGTGGTGATTGTCCCCGATTTATTTTCAATAACCGGCGCCACTACCGTTATTTCTTCTTCACTTTGCGTGGTCTTTTCTAATGAGGTTTTCTTAACTTCCGCATTGGCGTTAAAGGCACTGGCGATTAATGCGCCCCATAAGGCGGAATGCCCGATAATTCCCCGGCAATTAAAAGTTCTGCACATGTGTTAGCCCTGCATTAATTATTAGTATTCGCTCGCAGTTGCTTCGCCACTCGGGTTTAACCGAGTTAAAAGGGATTAAAAGAAATTAATAATGCTAAAATAAAGGTCTTTCTTCGCAGACTCAGTAAATTGATAATAATGACAATGCTTACCATAAGCAACGTCGTTATAACCTTATTAAATACATTGATGAGATACTTCCAAACCGTTTACGAAATCCTTACAAAGCGGCGTCGGTAGCCGACGTGGCGAAGAGACATTGTGGGACGCAGGGGAATAAAACCGTAATAAAACGGTGGGCATAACCCACCGTGACAGAATTAAACAATAAAATCAGTGGCGGTATTTGCCTGGCCTACGATATTCACCAGGAAGTCCGGTGTCGCATGACCACTTATATTCAATGCCAATTCACTAAAATCACTTTGTGAATTATACGTCAACGTGGCCTCACCTGCCTGACCGCTGAAGCTGTCAACGAAATGAATAAAGTCGGTACCGTTATCGCCCTGATTAAAGAAAGACAGGTCAATCTTGTCGATACCGGTTTCAAAGTCGAGGATCTTATCCGGCGATTTGAACGGTGAATCGCTCACGGCGGAGAAAACAAAAATATCACTGCCGCTGCCACCGGATAACTGATCCTGCCCACCGCCACCGTAAATAACGTCGTTCCCCGCGCCGCCCTGAAGAATATTGGCGGCGTCATTGCCGACAATGACATCATTCCCCGAACCGCCAATGGCGTTTTCGATGACAGCGCCTACGGCGATGGAAATATTGCCCTTCAATCCGCCAACGTCAGAGAACGAGCCTTCGGTCAGATTAATACGCTGGTCTTGCGAGTACCCTGAGAAATCAAGGGTGTCGTTACCGCCCGCGTCCCAGACGGAGAAAATCAGTTTCTGGCTGCTGTCCGTCGCGGTGTAGAAATCTCTGCCGGAATTTGAGTTGAATCCATATACCGTGTCACCGGTGCGCGTGGTGGTATTGGCACCATATAAATACTGAATGGCAGCAATATCATCGACCAGCGGAGCCGCGGAATAATAACCGCCGTGATCGCCGCCGGTGACAGATTCATCCCAATAGCTCATCACGCTGAACTGGCGAGTATCTTCGGCGTAGGTAGCCTTGGCATAACTCGGGCTTTGTCCGGCATTGTAAACCCCTGGGTGATCCAACCCCAAAGTGTGCCCCAATTCATGGGTGATGCTCAGGCGGCCATAGTTGCCCAATTCAGGATGTAAATTGGCATAAACACCATCACGGGGATCTGCATAGTCGTAATTAATATTGAACCAGCTTTGACCGTCGGTATTATGCCCGCGATAATCCGTACCTGCGCCGGTAAAAGGTTTAATCGCATAAGCCTGACCGTCGCCCTCATAATTACCAAAGGTAATGTTGGACTTTTGCCCTGGGGCTACCTCGACGAAATTAAGGTTCGCCACATCGGCCCAAGACTGCAGGGAAAGCTTGGCCTGCGCTTTTTGATCGGCGGTAAAGGCACTTAGGCCGGTGTCTTGGCTGGCAAAGCGACCATTTAAATTGCTCTGATTATAATCCCAATCCGGGAAGGAGTAAGTGACGGTGGCGCCTTGGCCGAGGACGTGAGTTCCATTCCAGGTTTGTTCACTGCGCGCTATTTGCTTGCCTGCCGCTGCTATATCAAAAGAAGGCTTATTATTAATGGTTAAACCATTGCCTCTATTATGGTAATTCAGCAAATCATTAACACTATCCCAACCGTTGTTTTTTCCATTTAGGGAATTATCCATATCCATCTCCATTAGGTTAATTCATTTCCGTTATATATAATTCGCTCGCGATATAAAAACCCACTGCAATGTCATTATGCAGCATTTAAAGGCTAGTCTGATTTTCGGATAGCTCAATATATATTGATAAAATATTTTTTTGCGGAGTAAATAGCTTAAAAACACGCAGTGATTAAAGGGGCTTATTTCTTTCGTATGGCATTCCCTCATCCCGGCGAAATCCCCTTTCAATCCTCGCGGGCTCTCTTGCCTTTTGACGGGCCTCTTGCGTTATACTGTATCCCACTTTTTGTAACGAACTCAGATGACTATGGAACGCTTTCTAGAAAATGCCATGTATGCCTCCCGTTGGCTACTTGCCCCGGTTTACTTCGGCCTGTCCCTGGCCTTGCTGGCGCTGTCGATTAAATTTTTCCAGGAGATATTCCATGTTCTGCCGAACATTTTCTCCATAGCCGAAGCGGATCTGGTTCTGACGCTGCTCTCGCTGGTCGATATGGCGCTGGTTGGCGGCCTGCTGGTGATGGTGATGTTCTCGGGCTATGAAAATTTTGTTTCGCAGCTGGATATCAGCGAAAACAAAGAGAAACTGAGCTGGCTGGGCAAGATGGATGCCACCTCTCTAAAGAACAAGGTGGCCGCTTCAATTGTCGCCATTTCCTCCATTCACCTGCTGCGGGTGTTTATGGACGCCAAAAACGTGCCGGACAACAAGCTGATGTGGTATGTGATCATCCACCTGACCTTTGTCCTTTCGGCTTTTGTGATGGGCTACCTCGATAAGCTGACGCGCTACAAAAACTGATCCCCCTTAGCCGCCGCTCTCCTGCTGGCGGCTAACTTCCTCCCCCTCGAAACACGCAATATCTTCAACAAGTTGTAATTACTGGCGTTTGAATCGGCTGACGTTATTCGCTGTTTTTCAACCCAGAAGGCTTTCATTTGGTGCATCTGATGATAATAACATTATAATGTCATTACACTTCGACCGGCACAGAGGCCCACGCAAGCTGAGCTTTGCCCGCTGACAGGATCCGAAACACACATGCCGCTAAATGGTAATCCACTGCAGTACCAGGATGTTCAATCTATCCTGCCACACCGTTTTCCCTGTCTGCTGGTTGACCGCATCCTGCCTGCCGGCACTTGCATTGCCGAAGGCCGCCTTAGCGCCATCAAAAATATCACCGCCAACGAACCGACATTCTGGACCGGCCATCATCAGATGACGGTGTTTCCCGGCGTATTGATGGTGGAAGCGTTGGCGCAAACCACCGGTCTGTTGGCACATTATTTTCTCAGCCCGTTGCTGCCAGGCGAGCATTACTATTTTGCGGCCATCCATCGCGCCCGTTTCTATCGTTCGGCACGGCCCGGTGACCAACTCTGTATGGAAGTGACATTTGTCCGACAGCGCTCCGGCATTGCCCGATTCTCTGGCCGTGCGTCGGTCAATGGCCGCAGGATCTGTACCGCAGAATTTATGTGCGCCCGTAAGTAAGGCTGCCTTTTTAGGATGGAGGCTCGACGAAACTACTATGTCATTGGTTGATAAGCTGCTAAATAGCCTGGATTTCTCCCCTCGTGGTCAGGTGATTGCACGGGAGTTGGATCACTGCGGCGAAATTATCGTCTCCGATCACAAGGGTTACCGCACCCTGCGTTTTGACGGTATCTGCGAACAGAGCAAAATGTGCATCAGCGCGCCGCAGGTGCCAGTTCATAACTACATCAAAACCATGCTGATGGCGGTCGCCTGGCAGCCCCCCGCCTCGGCACTGATCCTGGGGCTGGGCGGCGGTGGCCTGGTGCGGGCGCTGCACGCCTATGATGCCAATATGCTGTTGGAAGTGGTGGAATTGCGCCAGGCGGTGGTATCCGTCGCCCGCCGATACTTCACTTTGCCTGCCGTTCATAACATCACGATGCACATCGCCGATGCCGCGGATTTCTTGCAAGCCCCCGCCCAGCGGCGCTATGACCTGATTTTTTCCGACCTCTACAGCGCCTTTACCATGGATCCGCAACAGGGCACACAGGCCTTTTTGGCGCAGTGCGCCGAGCGGCTTTCGGATCCAGGCTGGTTAGTACTGAACTACCATGAAGTGCCGGATGAGGGCTCACTGCTGTATCACAGCTTACACCGGGTGTTTAACACGGTTCTGTACTGCGTGGCACCCAGCGGCAACGTGATTATCTACGCTGCGCTTGCCAATACCGAAACGCCACTCAGCCTGCTGCGCCGCCTTTCCGCTGAGGTCGGGCCAAGCTTTAGCTGCGATCTTCGCTACCTGTCACGCAAAATTGAACGGCTGCACTTTAGCTAAGGCAGTATTGCCGCCCTGCTATTATCATTTGATTATCATCCTCTGGAGCAATCACCATGGAAAAGAAAACGGCGCGTCTGACCGTCCTCATCGACCCAGACAAGAAAAAAGCCCTGGAAGAACTCTGTCTGCAACAGGACGTGACCCCCTCTCAGGTGATCCGTCAGTTGATACGTGACTATCTGCACAAACACCAGGTGGAGTATCCCAGCCAGCCGACCCACTCCAATCCTCGGGTGGACAACGCCTGACGTCAGATGACGCACACCCAGCGCCATCCGTACCCCTCAACGATGGTGTGACTCCACAAAGCTAAGCGCAGCGCGCAAGCTGGAATCGTCGATCGTGATCGGCAGCAGGTGAATCGACTCGCCCTGCTGCAGGGTGCGTTCGATCAGCCGTTTAATTTGCGCTTCATCGTGGATATCCACCTGCAGCGCTGCCAGGCTGACCGGTAAATCCAGTCGCCGGTAAAGCGCAATCAGTTGCGCCACGGTTTCCGGTTGCCCCAACAGTGCGCTCTGCACCAGAATGCCGTACGCCACTTTGGTGCCATGCAAGAAGGCATCGGTTTGCGGTAGCGCGGTCAACCCGTTATGCACCGAATGCGCGGCGGCGATGCGGGTATAGCGATCGCCCAGTCCCCCCACCAAACCACCACCGGCGATAATCGCCTCCAGCACATTAAGGAAGTCCTGACTCAATTGTCCTTGCGCCTGTGCCTGCAACGCCGCCTCGCTTTGGTTGAGCAATACGTCGCGCAGCGTCAGTGCGGTATTGAGGCCCAGTTGCACGGTTAACGGCAAACGTTCCGGCTGCGGACTCAGCACCACCGCTTCATACCATTTCGCCAGGGTGTCGCCGATCCCAGCCAGCAAGTACTCCTTTGGAGCACGCAGGATAATTTCCGGCTCGACCAACACCAGATGGTTGGCATCATGGAAAATCTCATAGCGCAATGCTTGCCCCTGGTCGTTGTACCACACCGAGAGCGGCGTCCAGGCGGCACAGGTAGCGGCAATGGTCGGGATCGCCACCAGCGGCAGCCCTAAGCGACGGGCCACCACTTTGGCCGTGTCCAACACCGCACCGCCGCCAACGCCGATCACCACCTGCCGATCCGCGCCGGCCTGGCGCACGATATCCTGCACGGTGCTCTCGCTGCAGTGGCTGTTAAACAGCACCCGACGAGCATCGGCGTCGTCGAATACCGCCGGTAACCAGGGTTTTGCCGCCGCCAATGCGCGCTCACCGTACACCCAGAGCGCCTTGCTCAGCTGTTGCGGGGAATAAAACTGCGCCAGTTGGTCAATGGCTCCGGGGAATGCAAAATAGTTGGCGGGGCCGACGACCACGCGGATGGAGTTATCACTCATGCTCAAGTCCTTATTTTATCAGCTATTGCCATCATAGGGGTGAGGACGCCAATCACTAATACTCTTTTGCATTAGCTTATGTTTTTTCGTTCATTGTCATCCGCCGGTCGGCCATGGAAACTGGCTGCCTCAATTCATCCTTTCAATAAAAAGCCATCCCAATGGTGACGATGAATTGTCCTCTCGCTTTTTAATGATGCTTAACCATGCAGGGTAAAACTCAATGAAATTGTTCAACACCTCACTTCTGGCGCTCAGCCTGTTCGCCGTGTTTCCGGCACTATCCGCCCCCACTGCCGCCCCAATCCCGGCAGCGATAGCGAATCATCAAGGGCCGATCCGCATTGCGGTGATCCGCAATTTGGGTTCTGACGACAATACCACGCAGTTCGTATCCGGGGCGGTGCAGGAAGGCCGCAAACTCGGCTTTCAGGTCAATACCTTCCTGACCAACGGTGACGACGCCAAATTCCAGGACTTCGTCAATCAGGCCATCAGCCAAAAGTACGACGGCATTATTCTGTCTCAGGGGCGCGATCCTTACTCAACCGCCCTGCTCAAACGCATCGCCGACAGCGGCATCGCGGTGGCCGCCTTTGATACCGCCGTGCAGGGCGAAATTCCGGGCGTGACCATTACCCAGCAGGACGACGCTTCGTTGACCGATCTTTCGTTTGGCCAACTGGTAAAAGATTTCAACGGTCAGGCGAATATCATCAAGCTATGGGTCGCGGGGTTCCCGCCCATGGAGCGACGTCAGGCGCAGTACCAGAAACTGCTTAAACAACAGCCCGGCATCAAAGAGCTGGAATCCATCGGTGCGGTGTCCTCCGACGTTCAGGGCGATACGGCCAACAAAATTGGCGCGATCCTGGCCAAATACCCAAAAGGCAAAATCGATGCCATTTGGGGTACCTGGGATGCGTTTAGCCAGGGGGCCTACAAGGCCTTGCAGGAGAATGGCCGTACCGAAATCAAACTCTACAGTATCGATATCTCCAACCAGGATCTGGCGCTGATGCGCGCTAAAGACAGCGCCTGGAAGCTCAGCGTGGCGGTGGATCCCAAGCTGATCGGCGCCGTTAACCTGCGCCTGGTGGCCAATAAAATTGGCGGCGAGAAAACCCCTGCAACCTATGAATTTAAAGCTGCGGCAATCCCGCAGGCCCTGCTGCTCAGCCATCCGGCGGCCACCAACGTCGCCTCGCTGGCGAAAGTGATCCCGAACTGGGGTAAATCAGACGATTTCATCGCCCCCTGGTTCGCCACGCTTGAAGCGCAACAGGCTAAGAAATAAGGAGCGATGATGGCAACGCAACCCCTTGTGCAGCCCGAATACAGCCGCAATATGCGGCTGATCGGTCACAGCGATCAGGGCGGCAGGCCGGACGGCGTACAGGTGATGGTTCATCGGGGCTATGCCTATATCGGCCATATGGTTTCGCAGGGCTTTTCCATCGTCGACGTACGCGATGCGAAGGATCCGAAACCCGCCGGCTTTGTCCCTGCGCCACCCGGCACCTGGAATGTGCATTTACAGGCGCATGACGATTTGCTGCTGGTGATTAACGCCCGGGATTTATTTGCCGACGTCCGCTTTGCCGATGAAAAAGTCTATTACACCCGCGCCATCAGCCAGACGGTATCGAGCAGCGATCTCCGCGGCTGGAGCGCCGGGATGCGTATTTTCGATATTTCCGCCCCGGACCGGCCACGGGAGATTGGTTTTCTGGCGCTGGAAGGGATCGGCGTACACCGCATCTGGTACGTGGGCGGGCGCTGGGCTTACGTTTCGGCGCTGATCGACGGCTACAGCGACTACATTTTTTTGACCGTCGATCTGGCCGACCCTTGTCATCCGCAAATCGCCGGGCGTTGGTGGCTACCGGGTATGCACAGCGCCGGGGGTGAAACGCCCAACTGGCCGGAGGGCAAGCGCTACGCTTTGCACCATGCGATCATCAGCGGCGATACCGCCTATGCCAGTTGGCGCGACGGGGGGCTAACCCTGTTGGATATCAAGGACCGCAGTCAACCGCAGTTAATTGCCCATCGCAACTGGAGCCCGCCGTTTGGCGGCGGCACCCACACCGCACTACCGCTACCGGATCGGGACCTGCTGGTAGTATTGGATGAGGCGGTGCTCGACAACCAGCAGGACGGCGAAAAGTTGATCTGGCTGTTTGATATTCGCCAACCGACCAACCCGGTGAGCATCGCGACCTTCCCACAGCCGGATGAACGCGATTACGTCAGCAAAGGCGCACACTTCGGCCCCCATAATCTGCATGAGAACCGTCCTGGCAGCTTTATCAGTTCGACGCTGATTTTCGCCACTTACCAAAATGCCGGCGTTCGCGCTTACGACATCAGCAACCCTTATCAACCGAAGGAAACCGGCGCTTTGGTTCCCGCTGCGCCGCAGAGGATGATGGACACACGCCCCGATCGTCCGCAGGTTATTCAGTCGTGCGACGTATTTGTCGACGCTCAGGGGATCATTTACAGCACGGATTACAACGGCGGTTTGTCGATCATTGAATATCTGGGCTGAAAATTCAGCGCCGCGTCGTTCCTTTTGGGGCTATTAAGCCTAAGCTGAAGGAACGTGTAAGCAAGGTCAAATAAGGGAAACTATGTTTAGTCATATCACCGTAGGCGTCAGCGATCTGGACAAAGCCGCTGCATTTTACGATGCGATTTTGCTGCCACTGGGACTCAAGCAACGCCCGGTCACGCCCGATGGCGGCCCCGGGGCTCGTTGCTGGGTATTGCCTGACCGGACATTGCCGCGTTTTTACGCCTACCAACCTTATAACCGACAGCCGGCCAGTGCCGGCAACGGCAGTATGGTGGCGTTCACCGCCCAGAATGAACAACAGGTTCGGCAAGCCTATGCCGCCGGGCTGGCGGCGGGCGGCACATCGGAAGGTGAAGCCGGCGAGCGGACCCATTACGGCAAGGGATATTTTGGCGCTTATCTCCGCGATCCGGACGGCAACAAAATTCATATCGCCTACCGGGGCGACCTGCTGTAATCATCCTCGTGCGGGCGGACGCCACCGTTTCTGGCAGCCATCACCAGCGCAAACGCCGCCAGCGCACCGGCGACCAGGTAGGTTATCTGCATGCCATTTGCAACGGCGTGCGACGAAGCCAACTTGATATCGCCGGTGTGGGTTGCCAGCATAAATAACGCCCCCATGGCCGAAGCGCCGGTGATCAACCCAAGGTTGCGCGAGAGGTTGATCATGCCCGAGATCACCCCACGCTGCTCGGGGGCGGCATGCTTCATCAAGGCCGTATTGTTGGCGACCTGAAAGAGCGCATAACCCAGCGTCATCAGGCACAGCGGTGCCACGTAGCCGAACACGCCCTGATTCAGCGACATCATCGACATGATGCCTGCCCCGACAGCCATGGTCGTCAGCCCCATCAAAGTGATCCTTTGCGCTCCTAAGCGATCCACCCACCGACCGGCCGGTACCCCGAGCAACGCGGCCACTATCGGCCCCGCCGACATCGCCAGTCCCGCTTGCCCAACCGCCAAACCCAGCCCATGCGTCAGATAAAATGGCCCTACCACCAGCGTCGTCATCATGATGGTCATGACCAGCGCACTCATCGCCAACCCGACGCTCAGCCCCGGTTGGCGGAACAGTGCCAACTGGATCAGGGGAAGCGCCGTGCGCTTTTGCAACCGGACAAATAACCCCATCCCCAGCGCCGCGCCCAGCAACAACGTCAGGTTGACGACGCCAAAGTCACCGCGCCCCAACGTCATCGACAGCGCATAGCAGGCCAGCGTTACCCCAAGCAGTAAGGTCCCTGCCCAGTCAAACCGACCGCGTTCTTTTTGCCGTTGCCGTTCATCCTGCGGCAGGGAGCAATAAACCAGCAGAAAAGCCACTACGCCCACCGGTATGTTGACCAGAAACATCGCCCGCCAGCCGAAACCCAATATCAGTGCGCCCCCCAGCGAAGGGCCAAGCGCCGTGCCAATGGCCGACATGCTGCCCAGCAATCCCATGGCACGGCCGGTATTTTCTTTACCCACCGCCTCACCAACCAGCGCCATGGTCATTGCCATCATGACGGCCGCTCCCAAACCTTGAGCAACGCGCGCCGCCAACAATAGCCAGATGCCCGGCGCAATAGCACACAATCCTGACGCCAGGGTGAACAGAGCAATCCCCGTCAGCAACAGGCGGCGGCGCCCCATCCTGTCCCCCAAGCGGCCCATGGCAATAATCGACGTGGTAACGGCCAGCAGGTAGACGATAACTACCCATTGTACCGCCTGAAAAGAGCTGTTGAACGCCTGCGCCAGCGTCGGCAAGCCCACGTTGGCAATGCTGGCGCCCAGTGAGGAAACCAGCATCGACAAACAAAGGCTGGCAAGGATCCCACGCAAATTGACCGGCGGGCTGGCGTGTTGGGTTATTGACTTCATGTTGCTGACTCCTGAAAGAACCTGTCAGTAGCCTATGCCGTCCAGAGAGCAGGCGGAAGGCGCAGCAAATGCAGTTTATTAGTGCACCAGGCGCCATGTCACGGCGGACCTGTACCCGCATTAAGAAGCAAACGCCAAAACGGCTTCAGGTAGATGATGAGGGCACCCCCTCAAGGAGAGATAGATAATGAAAATCGACCTGCTGTTTGACGATCTGTCGATGCGCGCCGTGCAGTACAACGCCCGTGCCTCGGTAGAGGATTTTGACGCCTGTATGGCGCACTATGAACAACTGGCCGCGCAGGCCAAAGCGCAGACGCCGGGGATTTACGATATCCACTACGGGATGGGCGTCGCCGAGCGCCTGGACTTGTTCCCTGCCGCCAGACAACCGTCACCGCTGTTGGTGTTTATTCACGGCGGTTATTGGCACTCCCAGCGTAAGGAAGAAGCCTGTTCGATGGCGGCAAATTTCACCCAGCATGGCGTAGCGGTCGCTACGTTGGAATACACCTTGCAACCTGAAGCCACGCTGGCAGAAATCGTCCGCGAGGTTCGTAGCGCAATAGCCTGGCTTTACCACCACGCCGGCCAGTACGGCATCGATCCAGAACGCATCTTCGTCAGCGGCAGCTCGGCCGGCGGCCACCTGTGCGGCATGCTGATTGCCGATGACTGGCAGCACCTGTATCAGGTGCCCGTCAACGTGATCAAAGGGGCGCTGGCGCTGAGCGGCCTGTACGACATACGACCGCTGTGCGATATCTACATCAATGACTGGATGCGCCTGTCGCCTGAGCAGGCGGTAACCCTCAGTCCGCTGTTTATGCTGCCGGAAAAGGCACATGCGCCGCAGATCCTGCTCGACGTCGGCGCCAAAGAAACCCAGGGGTTCAGAAACCAGACGCTGGCTTACTTCGCCGCCTGCCGAGAAAAAGGGCTGAATGTGGCGCTGCTGGAAGATCGGCACAACAACCATTTCACGCTGGTTAACGAGTTGGCCAACCCCGACAGCATCCTGTTCCAACGCGTTATGGCAATGATTGAGTGACGCCGTCGGCCAAGGTTACTTCCACCTGTTAGTGGCAGAGCAACGCTCCCAACAGGTGCTTGCGGAATTCGGCAACGTTAAATTCTCTGGCCCTCCAGCAAGCACCTGACGCCCCGACTGCGGGTGTTTATCGATCTGCTGAGTGAACAACTGTTCCCGCTTTAGCGCCCTTTTTTCTTAAGCCAAATGGCGACTTTGCTTTGCCTTAAAATGACTAAGCCAGATGCCCCGCGGTATTGAGCCAGCTTTATTGCCGGGATCGGCATCTACCATATTCCATTTTGAAATATGAAATTTCCGTTCGTTCTTTCGGGGCTAATGAAATCGCCACACAATGAAATCTGAATCGCAGGCCGGCGCATAACCGCATAAAAAATCAGGTTTTATATCTTGTCATCGCTCATAACCGCTCAATTTGCCCATTTGGTGCTGGATAGCCGGCCCGAAGCATCAGCCCTGTCGGCCGCCCGCCTTGGGCTGATAGATTATTTTGCCTGCGCGTTGCCGATCGCCCAGGGCGTACTCACCGACAGTGGCCTGGCAGCGGTAAAAAAAGTGTTCCCGCCCGCCAGTACCGAGAACCGTGCGCTCTATTACGGCTATATCAGCCATTCGCTGGATTTTGACGATTATCACCCCGCGCTGCGCGGGCACCCCAGCACGGTGGTGCTCTCTGCACTGTTGGCGTTGACCGACGATAACCCCGACGTTGACGCGCTACTGACCGCCTATGTCATTGGCGTAGAGGCAGCCGGGCGACTGGGGCTGGCTGCCGGTACTCAGCACTATCAGTTGGGATTTCACAGCACTGCCACCCTTGGTGCCGTTGCCGCCACTGCGGCGGCGGCACGCTATTTACACCTCACGCTGCACCAAACGCAGATCGCCCTTGGGCTGGCGGCCACCCAGGCCGCTGGGCTGCGCAGTCAGTTCGGGTCAGCCGCCAAGCCGTTGCACGCAGGGATCGCCGCTCGGGCGGCAGTCAATGCCGTGCTGCTGGCGCAGCTGGGTTTTGCCGGGCAGCCGGAAGGCGTGATAGACAGCCTGTTGAGCTCGCATGGCGACGGACGGCAGCGGCCCGAGCTGTTGACGGCCGATTGGGGGGCACCGTGGCGTATCCTGCAACCGGGGCTGGAATTTAAACGCTATCCCACCTGCGGCGGTACCCACAGCGCTGCGGAGGCCGCATTTATCCTGCGCGAACGCCTGCTCGAACAAGGCATTGCCGTCGAGGATATTTCCGCTGCCATCGCCAAGATCCAGGTCAGTTTTCCACCGGGTGCCGATACCGCTCCCTATATTCGCCGCCCGTCAAACGGCGTTGAGGCGCGTTTTAGCCTGGAATACGTCATCGCCGATGCGTTGTACAGCGGCAGCGTGCCGCTAATGCACTACGGTGAGGCCCCCGTTGACCCAAATATTTCAGCCCTGGCGGCACGGGTTGAACGCCATGCCGACCTGACGGCACCGCCAGACGAGCTGGATGCGGAGTTACGTTTCCACCGCGTTACGCTAACGCTGCACGACGGCCGCCAGTTAAGTGACATCGTCACAAGAAAGCAAACCGCCGCCCGACAGACCGACGTCGGTGCGAAACTGCGCAGCATCCTGCTATTGCTGCCGCATTTGAACGGTGACCGCGTGATCGAGGACTGCGCGCTAACGCAGCCCGCCGCGCTGAGCCGTTTAATCCAATTATTAAACCAATAATAAATATAGGAATAATTATGAGTACTTCACCTTCAACACCATCGCGTCAATTACGTCTCGGCCTGTTTGTTCAGGCTCTGGGCCATCACGTCGGCGGCTGGCGTGCCGAAGGGGCCAGCGGCTCGCCTACGGACATTGACTGGTTCACCTGGATCGCCCAAAAGGCCGAAGAAGGCACCTTTGATATGTTCTTCGTCGGCGATGCGCTGGCGACCAGCGTGCACCGTCTGCCTTCCACCCTGTCCCGCCTGGAGCCGCTGACGCTGCTGGCGGCACTGGCGGTCAGAACTCGACACATCGGCCTGGCGGCCACCGCCTCCACCACCTTCGACCAGCCTTTCCACCTGGCGCGCGCCATGGCCTCTATCGATCACATCAGCCACGGCCGCGCCGCCTGGAACGTGGTGACGTCATTCTCCAGTGATGCGGCACGTAACTTCAGCCGTGACGATCTGCCTTCGCACGCCGAGCGTTATGAAGTGGCACGAGAGTTTCTCGAAGCCAGCTACAAGCTGTGGGACGGCTGGGAGGAAGGGGCTATCGTACGTGACAAGCAAAGTGGCGTGTATGCCATTGACGAGAAAATCCACGCGGCCAACCACCAAGGCAAGCACTTCTCGGTGCAAGGCCCGCTGAACATTGCCCGTTCGCCACAGGGGCGCCCGGTGATCATCGAAGCCGGTTCTTCGCCGGCCGGACAACAGCTGGCCGCAGAAACCGCCGAGGTGGTGTTTACCGCCGCCGCCACGCTGGAGGAAGGCCAGGCCTTCTATCGCAGCCAGAAGAAATTTGTCGCCGATGCCGGCCGCAACCCGGATCACCTGCTGATCCTGCCGGGCGTGATGCCGATCGTGGGCCGCACCAAAGCCGAGGCGCAGGAAACCTGGTATCAGCTCAATCAACTGGTGGATATCGATAACGGCATCGAACAGCTTTCCGCCCGCTTCGGCTTCGATCTTAGCGGCTTCCCGCTCGATGGCCCGGTACCGGACGTCGGCGCGACCGAAGGCGGCCAAAGCCGGGTGAAGCTGCTGACCGATCTGGCGGCACGCGAAAACCTGACGCTGCGTGAACTGGCGGCGGTTGCTGCCGGTTCGCGCGGGCATCGCGTGGTGGTGGGAACCGCCGAAGAGATCGCCGATGACTTCCAGCAGTGGCTGGAACAGCAAGGTGCCGATGGCTTTAACATCATGCCTGCGGTATTGCCGAATCAGTTGGAACTGTTCGTCGAACTGGTGATCCCGGAGCTACGCCGTCGCGGCCTGTTCCGCGAGGAATATCAGTATTCAACCCTGCGTGAAAACCTGGGCCTGCCGCAACCGGCAATCAACTTCGCTAACGTAAAATCGGCTTAATTCGCAGGGGAACATGATGAAAACCAACCTCAAACGCACCGTACTCTCCCTGCTGCTGGCTGGCGCTACCTTGGCTCCGCTGGCCGTCGGTTATGCCGCTGAAGGCGATGTGCCCTTCCGCGCCGCGGTAAAAGCCAACGCCGATCCCGCACTGCACGACAGCCTGCCGGAAGCAATAAAAAAAGCCGGTTACATCGTGGCGGGCACCAATCCCAATACGCCCCCGACCACCTTCTATGAAGCGGACAACAAAACGCTGGCCGGGCGTGAAATCGACGTGATGAGCGCCATCGCCGATCGCCTCGGCGTGGCAATCCACTGGAAGGATACCGGCGGCTTCGACAATATCATCCCCGGCCTTAAATCCGGCCGTTATGACGTTGCCCTGGCCAATATCGACGCAAACAAGAAGCGCTTCCAACAGGTCGATTTTGTCGGCTATTACAACGCGTCCAAGCTGGCGCTGATCGCCCGTAAAGATGCCGCCCTCGGCCCTTACACCGAGCTGGCGCAGCTTTGTGGACAAACCGTCGGCGCCGGGGCCGGCACTTCACAAATTACCCGCTTGCAGCAGGCCAGCGACAGCTGCGTCAGCGGCGGAAAACCGGCGATCACCATTCCGATTTTCCCCGATCGTCCAGCCGGTGTTCAGGCCGTAATCAGCGGACGCGTGCCGATGTTCTTTGGTCCGTATGAAGGCCTGCGTTATCAGGCTACCCATGTTAAACCGCTGGCGCTGGCAGGCGACATCAACATTGAAGGCACCACGGTCGCCATCGCCTTGCCGAAAGGTTCCGACCTGGTGAAACCGGTGCAGGCGGCGCTTAACTCGCTGATTGCCGACGGCAGCTACCAGAAAATCCTCGACGGTTGGGATATCGGCTTCGGTGCGGTGAAAACCGCCGGCATCAATGAAGAGATTGCAAAATGAATGGGCCACAAGCGACCGGTGATGCCGAACTGCGCATCGTCGGTCATCGGCATTATGGGCGCTGGTTCAGCGCCCTGTTGGTGCTGCTGATCGTCGGCATTATCGCCAATTCGATGCTGCATAACCCGCGCTTCGAATGGGCGGTGGTGGCGGAAAACTTTACCGAAGCGTCGATTATCAATGGCGTGATCATGACGCTGAAGCTCACCGTGATTTCTGTGATCTTCGGCTTCGCCGGGGGCGTGCTGCTGGCGTTGATGCGTCTGTCGGCCAACCCGGTGCTGGTGGCGGTGAGCTGGTTTTATACCTGGTTCTTCCGCGCGGTGCCGATGCTGGTGCAGCTTTTCCTGTGGTACAACATCGCCGCACTCTACCCGCGCATCAGTCTGTGGATCCCCTTCCTGGGTGAAGTGGCCAGCGCTCCGACCAACACCATCATCAGTACCTTCAGCGCGGCGGTGATCGCCCTGGTGATGCATCAGTCGGCTTATGCGGCGGAGATTGTACGCGCCGGTATCCAAAGCGTCGGCAGTGGCCAGCTGGAAGCCGCCAAGGCCTTGGGGTATCGCCGTGGACAAATCCTGTGGCGCGTAGTTTTACCGCAGGCCATGCGCACCATTTTGCCCCCTGCCGGCAATGAGGTGATCGGGCAGCTTAAAACCACTGCGGTGGTGTCGGTGATTGCCCTGCAGGACGTGCTCTATTCGGCGCAGATCATCTATCAGCGCACCTATGAGGTGATCCCGCTGCTGTTGGTTGCCACGTTGTGGTATCTGGTGATGACCTCGATTTTGTCGATCGGCCAGTACTATGTTGAGCGCTATTTTGGTCGAGGTAGCCAGGCGGTGCGCAGCAACTGGCTGTTCCGTCCCCGCAAAGCCGCATCCAGTCCGTCACAGGAGGCACAATCATGAGCGCCGCCATTCAGATCAACCAGGTGCGCAAGTCATTTTCCGGCACCGAAGTGTTGAAAAATATCAGCCTGCAGATCCCGGCAGGCTCGGTAACGGTGATCCTCGGCCCTTCCGGTTCGGGGAAGTCGACCTTGCTGCGCTGCATCAATCACCTGGAAAAACTCGACGGCGGAACCATTCGGGTGGGCGAGCAACTCATCGGGTACCGCCAAAAAGGCAACCAGCTGTATGAACTGAAGGAACGCGAAGTGGCCGAACAGCGTAAAAGCATCGGTATGGTGTTCCAACAGTTCAATTTATTCCCGCACCGCACAGTGCTGGAGAACGTTACTGAAGCCCCGCTGCTGGTCAAAAAGGAAAAGAAAAGCCTGGTGGTGGAACGGGCAAAAGCGCTGCTGGCCCGCGTCGGGCTGGAACATCGCATTCACGCCTGGCCACGCGAGCTTTCTGGTGGACAGCAACAGCGAGTGGCGATCGCCCGCGCCCTGGCGATGACGCCAGAGGTACTACTGTTCGATGAGCCCACTTCTGCGCTCGATCCCGAATTGGTTGGCGAAGTGCTGCAGGTGATGAAAGGCCTGGCGCACTCTGGCATGACTATGGTGGTGGTGACGCATGAGATCGGTTTTGCCCGCGAAGTGGCGGACCAAATCATCTTTATGGATCAAGGGAAAGTGGTAGAAACGGGGACGGCAAAACAGGTGCTGGATGAACCGGTACATCAAAGAACGCGTGATTTCCTGGCAACGGTACTTTAAACCTGCATCGGGGGGCATTGCGCCCCTCGAACATTATTTCAGCGTCAGCTCTTTTTCCCGCCCACGGCAGAAAACAGATTAAACAGCTCACCCAAGCCATAAATCGAGCCAAGCAACAAGGCAATCATTACCGGCACCATGATCACCACGGTGGCCAAACTCTCTAGTATTTCTAACATCGTTGTCTCCTGGTTTTTAAGCAGCAAAAAGCCTGCCCAGAAAGGAAAATTTCCCTGGAATTTCTTAAGGTTATTTTTGCTTGATTTCAATCTGTGATGCAGATCACAACTCAATATCGCTAATGTAACTTACACAGTTGCATTACCGCAATGCAAAAAAATGCTCTCTGTCAGGGACAACCCGCACCAGAAGCAGTGGCGCCAACACCCAGCGGTATCCGTACGCCAATGCAGGCCGGAACGCGTCATAGCCCATAACCCTGGGCCTTAGGATTTTTAACGCGTTTTAAGGATTATCCAACCTGCCCCAAGAGATAACAGGCTGGCGATTTAATCATCACCCCAAAGTAAAATGGCGATTAAATAAAATCCGATGGCACAAAATTAAGAATATTTACCTGTTCTATTTTCTTTCGGCAGAATACATTCATCTCAACTTCTACCGGCCGATTAATCAGTGCTTTCTTTGTCTGTTAATTAGGCAATTTATCAGGAAACTCTTATGAACCTTAAACGTGCCGCAGGCGTGATGGTTATCATCATGGCAACACTTTCTGTCACCGCATGTGGGAATATGTCTCACCGCGATCGCAACACCGCTATCGGTGCCGGCGTTGGCGCGCTGGGTGGCGCAGTATTGACCGACGGCAGTACGCTGGGTACCTTGGGTGGCGCAGCGCTGGGCGGTATCATCGGCCACCAAACCAGCCGTTAATATTTTTAGGCCGGGTTGTTTTCAATTGAAAATACCCGGCCGAATTTATTTTATTCGCCACGCATTGGTGCGTCAGATTCTTTTTATTTTATCGAATTAATCAGATTGTCTTATCTATAAATATTCCCGCCCAGACAAAGTATCGACGCTTAAAAAATATTCCCCTTTTTAATAAAACCGCCAGATTTATCTTAACTTCACTCGTGATGTCGAATGGGTACAGACCCACCTTGCGACGTTGAAAAAGTGACTGGTTCCCCCTCCGCAGAGGGGGAACATCAGGTTAGCCTTTAACCTGCGAAACGACGTTCAACGGCTGGGCATCAGGCAAGATATTCATATGTTCCAATACCTGCGCCATGATCTTGCCGAACACCGGGCCAGCCACCGAACCACCGAAGTGCTTGCCTGCTTTCGGGTTGTTGACCATCACCACCAGCGCCACCTGCGGATCGCTGGCCGGCGCCACGCCGGCGGTGTAGTTAATGTAACCGCCGTCGTATTTGCCGTTGGTGCCCATTTTCTCTGCGGTACCGGTTTTAATCGCCAAACGGTAACCCGGTACCGCAGCGCTGACCCCGCTGCCCCCCGGTAAGGCATCGCTTTCCATCATATGCACCACGGTTTTTACCGTATCTTCTGGCAGAATGCGCTGCCCCATCACCGGTGGCGTCACTCGGGTGATCGACAATGGCCGATAAACGCCATAGGAACCGATAGCCGCGTATTCACGCGCCATCTGTAACGGGGTCACACGCAAACCATAACCAAACGAGAAGGTTGCGCGTTCGATATCAGCCCAGCGTTCGCGGTGCTGCGGCAAATAACCGCTGCTTTCGTTGCCGATGCCCAGGTCGGTCGGTCTACCCAAGCCAAAGCTCTTGTAAACCGCAGGCAGTACGGTAGCGGGCAGCGCCAGCGCAATATGTGAAACTGCGATGTCGCTGGATTTTTGCAGCACGCCGGTAATGGTCAATTTCGACCAGTGGCCTACGTCCTTGATCAAATGACCATTGACCCGGTAAGGCGTGGTGTCCAGTACGGTATCCGGTTTAATCAACCGGTGTTCCAGCCCGACCATCACCACCACCGGCTTCACGGTAGAACCCGGTTCGAAACTGTCGCTGCTGCACACGTTGCGGATATCTTTGGCCGGGGTATTGGCGTAGTTGTTCGGGTTGAATGACGGGTAGCTGGCCATCCCCAGCACTTCACCGGTATTCACTTTTACCAGCACCGCACAGCCGGAATCGGCCTGGTTTGCCACCACGCCGTCGCGAATTTGCGCGTACAGCACGTACTGGATGAATTTATCAATACTCAGCGTGACATTCGGCGGCGGCACAGGATCGACGTTCTTGATCACGCCAATCACCGCCCCGCTGCCGTCCTTCTGGTAAACCCGCAGGCCGTTCTTGCCTTGCAGCAGGTGGTTAAAGCCCAGCTCGATACCTTCAAGACCCTGATTGTCCTGCCCGACAATGCCGATCAGCCCGGCGGCATCCTGGCTCATCGGGTAGAAACGGCTGAAGTCCTGCAGGGTACTGACGCCGGTTAAACGCAGCTTGCTGATGTAATCGGCATTATCATCTTCGACTTTGCGCGCCAGATAGACAAAACGCTTGTGGGCATTAGCCTGGATCAGCCTTTGCACCTCGGGTAGCGGCATTTTCAGCACGTTGGCCAGGCTCTGCCAGCGTTCATTGCCGATATCGGTATGGGTGTCGAGAATATGCTTGGGATCCAACACAATATCTTTCGATGACACGCTGACGGCCAAGGCCTCGCCGTTACGGTCGGTGATCATCCCCCGGTTGGTGGGCAGCACCTGGGTGCGAATCGAACGCTGATCGGCCTGATCCGCCAACTGCTGATGCTCCAGCAACTGCAAATAGCCGACCCGAAAGGCCAGCAGGAAAAAGCAAACCAGGATCCCGCCGCAAATCCAACCAAAGCGAAGGGTCGAATAATTTTTACCGCTTTTTTTTGTTAATGGCGCCACTGTTAACCCTGCGTTTTTATTAAAGTTATGTGATTATTTCAGTCTACCCTGACAGAAATAGTTAGAAGATTGCAGTTTGTAAGAAAGTAAAAACAAACGCGTTTACTGTTGCACATCCGCGCTATCGTTTAACTCCGGTTTAACTTTCTGGTTAACCTCAGGCTGCGGGGCGTTGGCCGGGTCAAAAATATGGTCGAGGATCGCCCGGGCCGTCGGCCCCGCGACCACACCGTCACCACCGCCGTTTTCCAGAATTAATGCCATCGCCACCCGCGGATTTTTATAAGGCGCGAACAACGTATAGAAAATATGGTCGCGCAGCCGTACCGGGATCATTTTGGCGTTATAAGTCTGATTCTCTTTCAGACCAAACACCTGTGAAGTCCCGGACTTGGCGGCAATCTGATACGGCGCAGTATGGAACAGCTTATAACCGGTGCCGTTTGGCAGATTGGCCATGCCGTACATGCCATTGCGAACGATGCCCCAGTACGGCGATTTGGCATCACCAATCTGTGCACTCTCTACCGGTGGCTGGTAGCGGCTCACCAGGTTGCCCTGCCGCATGGAGTACAACAAATGGGGCGTTTTCACCTTGCCGTTGTTGATCAGCGTCGTTAACGCCTTCACCATCTGGATCGGCGTAGCCACCCAATATCCTTGGCCGATGCCTACCGAGATGGTGTCCCCCTGATACCAGGCTTTTTTATGCACCCGCTGTTTCCATTCGCGGCTTGGCAGCACGCCGCGATACTCTTCGTTAAGGTCAATCCCGGTCGCCTGACCGTAACCAAACTGGCTTAGCCAGCTGTGAATACGGTCAATGCCCATTTCAAACGCCACCTGATAAAAGAAGGTATCGGCGGACTCCTCTATCGCCTTGGTCACGTTCAGCATGCCATGCCCGGTTTTAAGCCAGTCACGATAACGGCGCTGGGTACCCGGTAAGGTCCAGGTCGGAGCGCCAAAGAAGGTGGTGTTGGGGGTGATCACTCCAGCAAACAGCGCGGAAGTGGCCATGTAAGGCTTCACCGTGGATGCCGGTGGGTAAAGCCCTTGCGTGACGCGGTTAATCAGCGGCAGATCGGGGTTGCTCAGCAGAGCTTTATACGCGGGATAGCTGATGCCCTTCACAAAAGGGTTGGGATCGTAACTGGGGCTGGAGACCATGGCCAAAATGCCACCGTCGCGCGGGTCTTCCACCACCACTGCTGCCCGCTGCCCTTTAAGCACCGATTCGATATATTGCTGCAGCGGCAGATCGAGCGTCAGGTAAATGTTTTTGCCCGCCTGTGGCGGTTGTTCTTTCAGCAGGCGTATCACGCGACCGTGGTTATCCACTTCGACTTCCTGATAACCGGTGGTGCCATGCAACTCTGACTCATAATAAGCCTCGATGCCCTGCTTGCCGATATTGTGGTCGGCGGCATAGTTCTCGCTGAGGCCCGCCTTGTCCAGCCGCTTCAAATCGCCATCGTTGATTTTAGACACGTAACCCACCACGTGGGCCAGTTCGGCACCGTAGGGATATTCCCGCTGCTGATAGGTGTCAATCGTCACCCCGTCAAAACGGTATTGATTGACCGCGAAGCGCGCCACCTCGGTTTCCGTCAGCCCGCTTTTCAAGGTAACCGGCTTGTAGCGGCCATTGTGGTGCATGTCATCGCGAAAAGCGGCGATGTCTTCGGGGGTCAGATCGACAATCGGCGTCAGCGCCTGCAGCAGCGCAGTCATATTGTCGATTTTGCTGGGGATAATCTGGATCTGATACAGCGTAATGTTACGCACCAGCGCAATGCCGTTGCGGTCGAAAATCAGCCCGCGACTGGGGGCAATCGGCACCATCTTGATGTCGTTTTGATTGGATCGCGTCTGGTAGAACGCATGCTGTTTTACCTGCAGGCGGTACAGGTTGAGGATCAACACGCCAAAACAGGCGACAACCAACACCATTGCCACGCCGGCGCGGCGTATAAACAACATTTCTTCGGCGGAATGGTCGCGAATTTTATCTTTTAATAGGGCCATACGTGGCGAGTTACCTGTCAGACGTCACATTTTCCCAAGATAAATCAGGGCAGTGAAAAGTCGGCAAGCATAGCGTTATTGGTTTGCGCTCCCCATTAAAAGGTTGCTAATGAAATGGCATAAATGTTTCAGCATGTTGGAATGTTACCAAATGCCGATTTTTCTCCCGCTCAGGGATTGAGCAGCGATTTATCCCAGTGCTACAATGTGACACAGATCACACTATTTCACCCGTTGCCCTGACCTTCCGGCCGCTCGCCGGGAGCAGCTTTATCACCAAGGATCCCGTTCGATGAGTGCCATTGCCACAGGTTTTATTATGATGCGCTGGGAGTTGCTTAGCGCCGTTATGATGTTTATGGCCAGCCAGCTAAACGTCGTTTGCCGTAAGACCAGCCGCAACGGCATGGCATTTATGTTCAGCAGCCTCGGGTTGTTCACCACCTGCTGGTTCGTGATGGGCCTGATGGGTATTAGCTTCAGTCAGGAAGGCTTTACGCAATTCTGGTCCCACGCCTGGGACATGTATGTCGAGGTCGTCAGTAACACCCCTACCGATTGGCCACTGCCCTGAGTTATGGCATTCGCTGGCGACGGAATTGACCGTTGTCAGCCTGACCATTTTCAGCCCTGCAGAGCAAAGAGTTGAAATCGCCGGTGGTAACATCCCGTTATTACCCAAAGGTTCACAAAATAAATAAAATATAAGGTAGCAGTCTGAGGCAAATACCGGCTTATGCTGGCCGCAGACAAACCTTGTCACACCGACCGGAAGGCAAACTTCCTGCCCACGCGTTCCTGTTTCCCCCAATTAATCCAGAATCCGGCTTAATAATTAACCGATGACTGGCCTGGCTGATGGATAGCCACGCGCCGCCATCAGGAAACGTGATGATTTCTCCCTCTGCCCTTATTGCAGACAACAGCCTGATCGCGCCCGGCGCGATGATCGGTGCGCACGTGCGTATCGGGCCTTTTTGCGTCATCTCCGCCGGGGTTGAGATAGGCGAAGGCACCACTGTTGCCTCGCACTCGGTAATTAACGGCCTGACCCGTATCGGCCGCGACAACGTTTTCGGCTCGTTTTCTTCGATCGGCGAAGCCAGCCAGGATTTGAAGTATGCCGATGAACCGACCTCGTTAATCATTGGCGATCGTAACCGTATAGGCCATTACGCCACCCTACATCGCGGTACGGTACAGGGGCGCCAGCGCACCGTCATCGGTAACGACAATCACCTGCGGGATAATGTGCATGTTGCCCACGACTGCGTCATCGGAAACGGTGCTTACGTCGGCGAGCACAGCGGCCTGGCCGGGCATGTTGAGATGGGCGATGCTGCATGGGTCGGCGCCCGGTGCGCGGTACACCAATTTTGCATTATCGGTGCCCATGCAAAAGTTGCCGACGGTGCCCTGCTGGTGCAGGATCTGCCGCCCTTTGTTCAGGCCGGCGGCCATCGCGCCAAACCTGACGGCCTGCATCTGGCAGCGCCGGCTTTTCTGGCCGCCGATCCGCAACAACAGCGAGTTATTCACGCTCTCTACGACATGCTGTATCACCGGTCGATGGCGTTGGAGGATGTACGGCAAGAGGTTATCCACCTGAGCGTGGAATACCCATTGCTACGCCTGTTCCTCGACTTCTTCACACGCTCGACGCGCGGCATTATCCGCTGAGCGTATCGCCGTCATCCTACCTTATGGCAACGCACCGCCGTGCCGCCCAAATTGACTCTCAAACTTTGCGGTCGCTGGCACCCCTCGCCGGCGTAAGGGCAACGTTCGCGAAAAAAGCAGCCCTGCGGCAACTGACGGTTGCCCGGTAATTCCCCTTTGCGGTCTTCAATTGCGCTGTCGCTCAGTGAACGGCCGGTACGGGGCACCGAATCCAACAGCAACCGGGTGTAAGGGTGCTGAGGCTGGCGCAACACCTGCGCGGTCGGCCCCAATTCGACAATCTGCCCCAGATACATCACCGCTACCCGATCGCTCATGTGCTGGATCACCGAAACGTTATGCGAGATCAGCACATAAGTCAGGTTGCGCTGGCGTTGCAGTTCCACCAGTAAATTGAGGATCTGCGCCTGCACCGAAATATCCAGCGCCGAAGTAGGTTCGTCCAGCACGATGATGTCCGGCTGTGACGACAGTGCGCGGGCGATGGAGATACGCTGTCGCTGTCCGCCGGAAAACTCGTGCGGCAACCGGTCAATCGCCTCCGGCCGCAGTCCCACCTGCTGAGCCAACTCCGCCGCCTGCGCCCGTCGTTCCGCCACGCTGTTGTGTTGCTGCACGTACACCGGCTCGGTGATAATTCGCCATACCGGCAGGCGCGGATCGAGCGATGACTGCGGATCTTGAAACACCATTTGCATGCCGCTGCCAAACCAGGAGCCGGCATTGCGCGCCCGCAGCAGCTCGCCGCTGCTGGGCTTCAACAACCCCATCAGCAACTGCGCCAGGGTGCTTTTGCCGCAGCCGGACTCGCCAACGATGCCCAAGGTTTCGCCGCGCATAATGTTCAGATCCAACCCATTGAGCGCATGAACATACTCTCGCGGCTTGCCGCGCCAGTTATAGCTGGCGGGGAAACGTAATCGCACGTCGCGCAGTTCCAGCAGTGCCTCAACGTTCATTTTGCACCTCCAAATCGACAGACTGCGGATGCCAACAGGCTACCCTTTGGCTCGGCTCTGCCACCAATGGCGTAAGCCTCGGCGTAAGCCGACACTGAGCGTCAGCATGGCGGCAACGGTTGCTAAAAGCGCAGCCTGGCGGTAACGCACTCAGGTTGGGCACCGTACCGGGGATAGCCTGCAGCAGGCTGCGCGGTTCGGCACGCTCCGGCGCCGCCAGCAATAGCCCAATGGAGTACGGATGACTGGGATGCTCAATCACATTGGCGGTGGCGCCACTCTCAATCACGTGTCCTGCGTACATCACATACACCCGGTCGCAAAGTTGCGACACCACGGCCATATCGTGAGTGATAAATAGCACCGCCGTGCCGCTGGCTCGCGCCTTCTGCTGTAGCAAACGCAACACCTGACGCTGGACCGTGACGTCCAGCGCAGTGGTGGGTTCGTCAGCGATGATCAGTTCCGGTTCGCAGGAAAACGCCATGGCAATCAGCACCCGTTGGCGCATACCGCCGGACAACTCAAACGGATATCGCTCCATCACCCGCGGTGCATCGGCAATCTGCATTTCCTGTAACAGCTGAATCGCCTTGTCGCGAGCCGCCGAGGCGGAAAGTCGCTGGTGCAGGCGGATCACCTCGCACATCTGGCGGCCGATCTTGCGCGTTGGATTGAGCGCGCTCATGGGCTCCTGAAAAATCATCGACACCCGCGCACCGCGCAACTGGCGCATTTGCCGCTCGCTGGCGTTAAGCACGTCGGTGCCCAGCATCTCCAGCGAACCGCCGGTCACGCGGTAACCCTCTTCCGCCAGCAGCCGTAACGTCATCATCGCAGTGACCGACTTGCCGGAGCCGGACTCGCCCACCACGCCGACGATTTCGCCCGCCTTGACCTGCAACGAGACGCGATTGAGCGCCTTGACGCTGCCGCCGTAAATCGGAAACTCCAGCTGCAATTCATCGATTGATAAAACGGTGGTTTCACTCATCAGCGCCCCCGGGTTTTAGGATCCAGCAGGTCGCGCAGACCGTCGCCGAACAGGTTGAAACCGGTGGCGGTGATCAGGATCGCCGTGCCGGGAAAGGCCGAATACCACCATTGGTCGAGCACATAGTTGCGTCCATTGGCCACCATAGCGCCCCATTCGGCGGTCGGTTGCTGGGCACCCAGGCCGATGAAGCCCAGCGTAGCCGCCATCAGGATCGCGGTACCGATATCCAGCGACGCCTGCACCACCAACGGCGGCATCACATTGCGCAGCACGTGCCAGCCAATCAGATGCCAGCGCGAAGCGCCAAAGGTGCGCGCCGCTTGCATATACGCCTGATGACGCAGCGTTAACGTTTGGCCGCGCGCCAGCCGCACGTAGAAAGGAATGCGCACCACGGCAATCGCCAACATGGCGTTGAACAAACTGGGGCCCAACGCCGCCGCCAGCGCCATGGTCAACACCAGCGACGGCACCGACAGCATGATATCCATGCAGCGCATAATTAACGCATCAACCGTACCGCCCATCACGCCGGAGAAACAGCCGAGCAGCGAGCCAATGCTCCCCGCCAATACCACCACCGCCAGCCCGGCGGCCACCGATTGACGGCTGCCAACCAGGACTCGGCTGAACAGGTCCCTGCCCACTTCGTCGGTACCGAACCAGTGCTCGGGCGAAGGCGGCAGTAAGCGCGCGGTTAGGTCAATGGCGTCCGGGTTATGCGGCACCAGCCACGGCGAGAACAGCATCAGGAACAGCACGGCTATCATGATGGCAGCACCCAGCAGCGTCAGCGGACTCCGCCGAACCCGGTACCAGGCGCGGCGCAGGCTGAGATAGCGCAATACGGGTTCCGCGATCGGTGGTTGTTCGATTTGAGTCATTGTCATTATCCCTCGCGCCCCATTCTTGGGTCGATCCACAGGTAGAGCAGATCGACGATCAAATTAACCATCACGTAGGCAAAAGAGACCACCACGGCAAACCCCATCACCGCCGGAAAGTCCAGCGCCTGAATGGAATCCACCACGTAAGCGCCCATGCCCGGCCAGGCGAAGACCGTTTCGGTCAGCACCGCGCCATAGAGTAAGTCCCCCAAAGCCAGCCCCAACACCGTCACCGAGGGGATCAACGCGTTGGGCAACGCATGCCCAAGCACCACTCGCCAGTGCGAAAGGCCGTTGGCACGGGCCGTGCGGATATAGTCTTCCCCCAATTGTTCCAGCATCGCCGAGCGGATTTGGCGCGCCACTACCCCAAGATGAACAAAGGCTAACGTCAGCGCCGGCAGGATCAGGTGTTGCAGGCTGTTCCAGAACGCCTCGCCGTTGCCGGTCAGCAAGGAGTCCAGCAGGTAAAACCCGGTGATGTGGGTGGGAGGATCCAGCCAGTCGTCCAGTCTGCCGCCGCCGGGCAATAGATTCAGTTGCCCGTAGAACAGGATAATCACCCCCAACCCCAGCCAGAACGCCGGGGTGGAGATGCCGGTCACCGACAACAGCCGCACCAGATGATCGGGCCATTTATTACGATACACTGCCGACACCACCCCAAGCGGGACGCCAAACGCGATCGCCAACAGTAAAGCGCAAAAAGCCAGCTCCAGCGTGGCGGGAAAGAAGGCGCGCAGATCGTCCAGCACCGGCCGTCCGGTGCGAATGGAAGTCCCCAAATCGCCATGCAGCAAATCCAGCACGTAGCGGCCAAATTGCACATACAGCGGCTGGTCCAGCCCCAGCTGTTGGCGAATATGCTGGACGATTTCCTCGCTGGCGCGGTCACCGGCCAGCAAGCGCGCCGGATCGCCGGGGATCAGGTGCGAGATGGTAAAGGTGATCACGCACACCCCGAACATCACCAGCACCAACCCCCAGCAGCGCTGACGGATAAGGCTCCAAACGTTCATAGCGGTTTCCCATGGTGCAGGGGCAGCCAAACGGCTGCCCGAAAAAAATTACTTGCTCATCTGCCCAACGTTGAACACCTGCTCCAGCATCGGGTTATACACAAAGCCCTTCACCTCTTTGTTCATCGCCACCTGATAGTTTTTCTGGAACAGATAGACGTAGGCCGCCTGGTCGATGACGATCTTCTGCGCCGCCTGGTAATCCGCGGTGCGAACCTGCTGATCGGACACCGATACCGCTTTCTTCAACAGGGCATCCACCTGCGGATCGCTGTAGAACGACCGGTTGCCCGGCAGCCCTTTCTTGTCGGATTCAAACCAGTAGTTCATGAACATATAGGGGTCGGCGAAATCCGGGCTCCAGTTGCCGATGGCGATATCGTAATTACCCTGACCGATGCGATCCCGCATGGTAGCGTTGGCCAGCTTCTCCAGTTTGACGTTGAGGCCGACCGTCGCCAGGCTGGCCTGTACCGACAGCGCAATCGCCTCCCAGTTAGGGTCACTGATCGAATAGAGGAAGTTCAGCGAAGCGGGTTTGTCTTTCACCGCCGCCAGTGCTGCCTTGGCCTTGTCCGCATCCTGACTGTACTGCTGGGCATTGGCGTCATAGCCCCACATGCCCTCCGGGATCGGGCCGCGCATCTGTTTGCCGTTGCCCCCGAGAATGCCCTTCACCATGCCCTGATAATCCACGGCGTAAGAGATGGCGCGACGCAGATCCACCTGGTTAAGCGGCGCTTTGCCGTTGTTAAGGTACAAATAGGTCACCCGTAGCGACGGGTACTCGTTCACCGCAACCTTGTTTTCACTTTTCAGCGCCGTGAGCTGGTCAATCGGCAGCGATTCGGCAATATCCAGGTCGCCTCGGGTCAGTTGCAGACGGCGGGTGGCGCTTTCGCCGATGATTTTCACCGTGACGCGTTTAAACGCCGGTTTGGCACCGCTGTAATGCGGGTTAGGCACCAGCACCAACTGCTGGCCCTTTTGCCAGCGATCCAGTTTGTACGCCCCAGAGCCGGCACTATGGTTCGCCAGCCAGGCCTTGCCCTCGTCCGCCGGATTCGCCTTGGCAATCGCCGGGTTAACGATGCCGGCACCGTCATTGGCCAGGGTGTACAGGAACGGCGCAAACGGCGTTTTCAGAGTGAAACGTACCGTCAGCGGATCCACCACCGTGACCTGCAGGTCTTTCGGGAAGGCCTCTGACGGTCCCTGACCAATCTTCATCAGACGCTCGAACGACCATTTGACCGCATCGGCGTTCACGTCCGAACCGTCATCAAACTTGTTGCCGGGTTTTAGCTTAAAGGTCCAGACCAGTTGGTCGTCTGAACTGGTCCAGCTGTCGGCCAGCTCACCCTCCACCTGGGTCGAACCTTTTCCGCCTTCGGTCTTGTACTGCACCAGCCGCTGATAGGCCGGGTAGGTCACCGTCCAGTCGTTATTATCGATAGTCACCGCCGGATCCAGCGTTTGCGGATCGGCCGCTTTGCCAATCACCAACATGTCCTTTGGTACCGCCGCCTGTACCGGCCCGGCTACCGTCATGCCCAACGTCACTGCAGCCGCCAGAGCGGCGTATTTGATCTGATTCATAAACAAAGCTCCTGATGCGTTGAATGTGTGTTGTTTTAGTCGTAAGAAAAACAGCCGAAGCGATCGACCAGCAGCGGATAATCCCCGGCGTTGGGCAGCTCGAAGTGCCACCATTCGCTGGCGATCCCGCGAAAACCTCCGGCGGCCATCACCGCATTCAGCAGCAGCCGGTTGCGCTGCACCTCCGGAGGGAAATCAGGATAAAACGGGTGTGATTTTTCGCTCATTTCATCAAAGCCGGTGCCCATATCCAGAGCGATACCCTCGGCGTCCAACAGCGTCACGTCGATCGCGACACCCCGGCTATGATGCGATCCGGTCAAGGTGCTGGTGACATACTGCGGATCCGGACAGGCTTGCCACAGCAACGCCTGCGCCTGCTGCGGTCGATAAGCGTCAAATACCAGCAGGGAAAAACCGGCCAGCCGTGCCGCCAGCAGGCAACGCGTCAGCCCCTGCACCGCATCAGGATGCAGCAGGCAGCGGCTCTCGCGATAAATCGCCCGGCCCGTCAGGTTGTCGGCGCCGGCATATTTCAACTCAATCGGCAGACCAGGAAAGGCCTCGGCCAGATCGGTTAATGTTACATTGTCACTCATTGCGTTTTCCCATACGGTTAAGATTCAAATTGCCCCAGCTCTTTTTGCAGCATTCGGTTGCTTGCCAGCCGTTGCTCGACCGCTGTACCGCCCTGTTCCAGCACCGAAGACAGCAGCAGGTTGAACAGGCAACTGAGCGGGGCCAGCGAATCCCAAAACTGACCGGTGTCGGTTTTTACCTGCAGCAGGTCGATCGGGTAATCCCGAGCCCAGGGGCAGTAAATATCGGTAATCAGCGCCAGCCGCAGCCCACGCGCACAGGCCGCCTGGCAGTATTTTTGTGCGATGGTCGAATACGCGCGCGTGTCCGTCAGCACCAGATATGGCGCACTGAATTCCGAATTTAGCGACTCCACATAGGTGCCGGATAACCCGTCCGCGTAATAGACCTTGGGCCGCAGATATTCCAGATGGCTGTAAAAGGCATTGGCAATGCCGCGCGTAGACTGAATGCCCACGACAAACACCGCTTCCGCCTGCGCCAACTGACGGCTGACCTGCGCAAAGGCTTCGCCGCCGGCCAATTGGTAAACGTGTTCGATCGCTTCCAGCTCCAGCGTTAATGACTGACGTAATTTTTGGGGTTGCGGCTGTTCGCGCCGACGGCGATAAGCCCCCAGGCGATCGGTCACGCCCCAGGGTTGATGCAAAGCCGTACCCTGCTCGCGCAAGGTGCGCTTTAAGTCCTCAAGGTTGCGGTAACCCAGGCTGCGCAGGTAGCGCCCGACCGAAATACCGCTGGTGGCGGTGCTACGAGCAATGCTGTCGGCGGTCTCAAACGGCACCTGCGGCAAATTGGCCAGCAGATATCCGGCAATGCGTTTCCCGGTGGGGGTTTGCACCGCAAATGACGCTTCTATTTGTGCCATCACATCTGGATGCTCTGCCATAGTTCGCCCGCTGTTGTTGAGTTGTCACCAAACCCCACTTTGTTACTCAGATAACAAAGCGAGATGATGACAATGCATGGCCTGTGCCAATTGCGGATTGCAGGGGAAATTTCACGCGCGACGGCGTACGGCGGCGCAGGAACGACAAAAACCTGCGGTTACAACATAGTCATCAGTTGATAACTATTGCACAACATTTGGGCAATGCATCGGGCGATGCACCACCCTGAACCCTTAATTTCAATTTTATGACCAGGCTTGCGAAACCAGTGAAAATGTCAGTGCAACGTCGCAATCCGGTCTATGGGGCACGCCACGCACCATAATGGTCGGCGTATCGACGCAGGGTAAACCGCGCTCGGCCAGCCAAGGGCTGAGGCCGCTGGCCAGGGGAGTATCCACCCGCACAAACTCGCCCTGACAAGGCAGGCATAAGGCGTCAACCATGGCAATGGCCCCCGTTAGACCAGGCGCGACCACCGGGCCGATCATGTTGCCGTGACCAAAACGACGGCGGAAGGCAAATCCGACGGCAATCCCCTGCTGCTCCAGCACCAAAGCCTGTTCGGCGCTTGCCAACATTGCGGCCAACAGGGGGTGGCGGCTGAGGCCGCTGGCGGCCAAATCCAGCTCAACCAGGGTGGCAAGATCCTGCGGCAAGGCCGGCCGTAAACTTGCCCCCTTGGGCAAAGGTGCGGTATGGCCTGCCGGCATCTCCCGGCATTGGTGCTGCGCCAGTAATCCCTGATCGATAAACCCCAATTTTTGGTACAGCGGTTTGCCGTGATCGGTCGCTACCAGATGAAACTGATAGTCGGGCAAAGGCGCTATCATCTGCTGTAACATGGCTCTGGCGATACCTTGCCCACGGCATTGCTCTGCAACTATCACCAACCCTAGCGTGGCCCGTTGGTCGCCCCATAGCCAGCGCAGGGCGCAGCCAACCACGTCTCCCTCGACTTCAGCGATCACCCCGCCACCCAATGACCACGCTTGCTGCCAATCTTCCAGCCGATGCGGCCACTGTATTTTTTGCGACAGTAGATGTGCGGGCGCAACATCGGCCGCCCCCATCTCTCGCAGCGTAAACGTCATTTCCCGCGTCTCCTGAACAATGCTGATTCCTTGCTATAGCACCATGACTGCATCGCCGATGGCAACCGGCAATCTTGCGTTACCGGTGATCATTTTACAGTAGCATTACGGCGCCATAGCGCGGGATATTGCCGTTACAGAGCCATCCGCCAACCGGCAGGTTTTACTTTTGTTCACTTATTTCATCCGGCATGCCCTGGTAACCGGTGTTATTATTATCTTGCTCAATAATTCCCTCCTAATTCAAAGTGGTACGACAAGCTGATGGAAGCGTGGAAACTCAATCTGATTTCGGTCTGGCTCGGCTGTTTCTTCACCGGGCTGGCAATGAGCCAAATCCTCCCTTTTCTGCCGCTGTACGTCGAACAGCTCGGCGTCAGCGGTCACCAGTCGCTCAGCATTTGGTCGGGCCTGGTGTTCAGCGGCACTTTTTTGGTGTCTGCACTGGTGTCGCCGCTGTGGGGCAGCCTGGCGGACCGCAAAGGCCGCAAGCTGATGCTGTTGCGCGCCTCGCTGGGCATGGCTATTGTCATTGCACTGCAGGGCATGGTCACTAACGTTTATCAGCTGTTTGCGCTGCGTGCGTTGATGGGCCTGACCTCCGGCTATATCCCCAATGCAATGGCGCTGGTTGCCTCGCAGGTGCCGCGTGATAAAAGCGGTTGGGCACTGGGCACCTTGTCCACCGGTCAAATTTCCGGAGTGATCGCCGGCCCGCTGCTCGGCGGGCTGATGGCGGACCACTTGGGGTTGCGCGTGGTGTTTTTCGTTACCGCTGGGCTGATGTTCGTCAGCTTTTTGATTACCTTGTTCCTGATAAAAGAGCGGCGTGTCGAGGTAAAAAAAGCCGACCGATTGAGCGGCAAGGCCGTTTTCCAGTCGCTGCCCTATCCTGCGCTGATTGTAACGCTGTTTATCAGCACCCTGATGATTCAACTTGCCAACTCCTCCATCAGCCCGATACTGACGCTGTTTATAAAAGAGTTGTCAGGTGATAGCGGTAATATCGCCTTTATTAGCGGCATGATTGCCGCCGTGCCTGGGGTGGCGGCGTTAATTTCCGCACCACGCCTCGGCCGGCTGGGCGATCGTATTGGCACCGCACGCATTCTGCTGGCGGCGCTGGGGCTAACCACCCTGCTGTTCGCCATCATGGCCTGGGTGGAAACACCGCTCCAGTTGGGGATCCTGCGTTTTCTGCTGGGCTTTGCCGACGGTGCCCTGATGCCTGCGGTACAGACGCTGTTGTTGAAGTACTCTTCCGATCAGGTCACCGGCCGTATCTTCGGCTACAACCAGTCGTTTATGTATCTTGGCAACGTGGTCGGTCCGTTGATTGGTTCTGGGGTTTCGGCGCTGATGGGGTTCCGCTGGGTGTTTGCCGTCACGGCGGTATTGGTGCTGCTCAATTGCTTACAGGTACGCAGGCAGTTCAAACAGGTCGAGAATGGGCGCAGATGAGTAACAGGGCCGCCGGAGCGGCCCTGTAGCGTTAGAACATGGTGTTGTCGTTGGCCGATTTCTCCGGCACTTCCTGATTGACGTCCCAGTGTTCGGTGATTTTTCCCTGATTGTTCACCCGATAAATATCCACGCTGGCGGTACCGCGGTCTTGTGGATTGTTTTTATACAATACGTGGACATACACCAGGTCGCCGCTCACTGCACTGCGGTATATTTTCGCGCTGAACTGTGGATTATCTTTAAAATTCTGGCTGAAGAAATCCAGGAACGGTTTAATGCCATCGCCAACAAACGGATTATGTTGCTTGTAGTTTTCCACAATCAGCCGCTGCGCCACGCTGATATCATGCTTATTAAAGAAACCGGCGTACAGATCTTCCACTACCTTTAATTTCTTTTGATCCTGAATGTTTTTATTTCCAGCGACTTTATGAGGCTCGCTATTTTTAACCGCCAATGCAGGGTAATTGGCCAGCATACTGCCGACGATAACCAAAGGGATAAATACCTTTTTCATTGTAGCTCCTTTATTTTCCTGAGTGACCTATGATTTTCAATTGCCCTTTCAGATGGGTGAAAGTCCCATCCTTACTGGCGATATTGGTGTAGACCTCACCCCGCTGAAAATCCTCGACATGAGTGACATTATCGCCGGACTTGGGTTCGCTCCAGTAAACCATGTAGACCTTGGGACGTATCTCAACCGCCGTATACTGAACGGTGTCGGTTACGCCCTGAGAGGCCGCGCCAACCCCCGTAAAGGTCATGGTTTTGTCGTCGGTGAAATCCAGTTTGAAGGCAAAGTCACCGAAAGTGACCTGCACAACTTTTCCGGCCGCGATAAACGACGGCTGCGTTTGCTGGGCCGTAACATCCTTATTTGGCATATTGATATTCTCCGCCATTGCCGTAGGTAATATCATCGTCATTCCCAGGGATATTAATGTTGTCATCCCTACCCTTGCTAATTTGCCCATAGTTCCCTCTTCCTTTCCTTGGTTGAAAACGAGAATCATTATTATTTTAGCGATGGGTGTGGAATATAAGAATTATCTCTATTTAATTTTCCTTAGTGTGTAATTATGAGCACCCTAATTTTATTTTTGCTTCTAAATAAAGGAAATAACGATCTATGGATGATGTTTTTATCTAACTGACAGGAATAACTATCACCAATCACATGAAGAGCTCGAGAACAATAGGTTTATCAGTTGGGGTTTTGAATAAGCTAATAATCAATTTTTCTAAAAAACGATATATCCCCCACCAGCGGCGAGGGAATTAGACCAGTGAAAATCAATCACGCAACCAAGGGGTAAAGGTAACGCCAATCAATAGCCCTTCAGGGCTAAGCAACCGTGTGACACTCTGGCCCCAAGGCTCTTCGCGATTGGCAACCAGCAGACGGTAGCCACGGTCAATCAACCCCTGAGTTGCCAGCGCCATATCAGCGACGTCAAATTCCATCCAGGCTTGCGGCACCGGCAGGTCCGTCGGCCATTGATCGCTGCCAAAACACGACTGCGCGGCCTGCGCCAGCGGCCAGAGAGCAAAGTGCTTCACGCCTTCCAGCGCGCCGTGCTCGCTCAGCAGATAATCGGCATTGCCTTCCATCGGCTTCAACGGCAGCCCCAGGGCATCGACGTAAAATGCCTTGCTGTGCTCTGTTTGTTGGGTAATAGGCCCAAATCCGGCGACAAACAACACGCCCAGTCCTGCGAACTGCTGTTCCATGTTCTCTCCTGTTGAGGTTAACGCCCCTGACGCCGCTGCGTTGGGGAACATCCATAGGCCACTTTGAAGCGATTGCTGAAATGACTGGCGGAGCTGAAACCGCACTCCAGCGCTATCTGCGTCAGCGGCAACTGACTGTGGCAAAGCAACTGCTCTGCCTGCTGTAGCCGTGCGCGCATGACAAACTGATGCGGCGCCAGACCGGTGTCATGTTTGAACATACGGGCGAAGTGGAACTCGCTCAGCCCCGCCTGCGCGGCCAAATCGGCCAATACCAGCGGCAGATCGAGATGCTGCTCGATATACTCTTTCACCCGTTTGGCAACGGCCGGGGCCAGACCGCCACGGACCTGCGGCAGCGTCCATTGCAGTTCACTGTAGCGCTGAACCAGACAGGTCATCAGCAGCGTTGTGGCACTGCTGAGGGACAGCTGATTGGCCCGTTCCTGCCAGTTGCAACTGAGTAGAAACTGGCGATACAGCAAGGTGATTTGCGGGTCTTCGGCAAACGCGTTGGGCACCAGATTTATCGACGCAGGGCTGCGATCCCAGATTTGTTCCGCCACCTGACGCAGGTGCTTATCGGTACAGTAAAGGTGGACGAAAGACAAATCGCTGCGCACGTCCCAGGTGGATTCATACTGGCGCGGCATAATGCAGAAACGGTCAGGTCCGCCGCCGTTTCTCCACCCTCCTGGCACTTTTTGATAGCACTCGTAACCGTCGGCGACGTACAGGCTCAGAGTATGGTGCTCCGCGCTTTCCTGGGTAATGCGATCGTCACAGTTGGACCAGGCGGCCAGCTCCACGCCGCAGCTTAATCGCACACTGTCGTGCAACTGCGCTTTATGTTCCCGCAGCGTTTCAAACGCCTTGTATCTGGACATTACCGACCCCGCTTTGCTCAATCTTTCCAGTTTAGAGAGTGGCGCGGTGCCATACCAGCCATCAGCACGCGCTTTTGCCAAAAAAAGCGCAAGAATATGCAATTGCTCGCAAAGCGCTGAAAGCGCGGCGCCGTGCAGCGGCGGATACTCAGCCTATCCATTTTGCCGGAGTTAATTATGAACGTGCTGTTGTACCTTGCCGTGGTGCTGATTTGGGGCACCACCTGGATTGCCATAACTCTGCAGCAGGAAGGCCCGGTGGCCATTCCCGTTTCCATCAGTTACCGCTTTGTGGTTTCCGCAGTAGTGATGCTCGTCATTCTTTTATTGGCACGACGTTTGCGCCGTATCGCCCTGCGCGACCATCTGTTTTGCGTCCTGCAAGGCTGCTGCGTTTTCGGTTTTAACTTCTACTGTTTTTACCATGCCGCAGCCTACATCAGCAGCGGGCTGGAATCGGTGATTTTCTCGATGGCAGTGCTGTTCAATGCCGTTAACGGCATTATTTTCTTTCGCCAGCGCCCTAGCCCCAATCTGTTACCGGCAGCAGTGCTGGGCCTGACCGGGATCGTCGCCCTGTTCTGGCAAGATCTGGTGGCAACGCAAATGGCGCCGGACCTGTTGAAAGGCATCGGGCTGAGCGCTCTTGGCACCTACGGCTTCTCTTTGGGGAATATGATCAGCTCCCGCCACCAGCGGCATGGGTTGGACATTCTTTCCACTAATACCTATGCCATGAGTTACGGCGCAATCCTGATGGCGCTGATTGCGTTGGCCCAGGGTGCCTCATTCCAGATTGAGTTCAGCACCCGTTACATCGGCTCGTTGCTGTATCTGGCGATTTTCGGCTCGGTGATTGCCTTTGCGGCCTATTTCAGCCTGCTGGGGCGGATCGGCGCCGGGGCGGCTGCCTACAGCACCCTGCTGTTTCCTCTGGTGGCACTGACCATTTCAACCCTGTATGAAGGCTATCAGTGGCACACCAATGCGGTGATAGGCCTGTGCCTGATCCTGCTTGGCAATCTGGTGATGTTTGCCAAACCGGGCCGGTTTGCTGGGTTATGGCGGCGCCCGGTGGCATAAACATACGTCAAAAGCGCCTGATCCCAAGGCGCTTTATCCAAAAACTCCCCAACCTGACTCCGCCATTTAAATCCCACTAAAAATTAACAATTAATGCTGAACGACAGACATAACCGTTGACATTAGCGGCTGCAGATCAATACATTGAATACTAAACCGTTACAGTATTTTTGTATCTTAACGCATATATCACCATTTTGGTTTGGAAAACAAAGATGAGTAATAAAAAAACTCATTGGAGTATAAAGAGGCTGACCCGTTTCCTGGTCGTCGCGATGCCTTTATATTCTTCATTGAGTTACGCGCAACCTGCTGACGCAGAGAGTGATTTTGCACAGCACAAAGGCCGTTATTTAGCCATTGCTTCAGACTGTGTGGCCTGCCATACCGCGTCGGGTGGCAAGCCTTTTAGCGGGGGGTTGGCTATGCCATTGCCCATGGGCAATATTTACTCCACCAACATCACGCCAGATAAAACCTACGGTATTGGCGAATATACATTGGAAGATTTTAAGAAGGTATTACGGGAAGGGATTAGACGTGATGGTTCAAATCTTTATCCGGCAATGCCATTCCCCTCTTACACCAAGTTAACGGACGAAGACATTGCCAACCTGTATGCCTATTTTATGCATGGCGTTGAGCCTGTTAACCAACCGAATAAAAAGCCTGACTTCTCTTGGCCCCTTACCCTGCGCTGGCCGCTGATGGCCTGGAATACTCTATTTCTGGAGAAAGGGGCTTATCAATACAAATCAGACCGCAGCCCAGAGTGGAACCGTGGCGCTTATTTGGTGCAAGGCGCCGCACACTGCGGCTCTTGCCACACCCCCCGCGGATTGGGCATGCAAGAAAAAGCCTATGACGAAAGTCAGAAAGGTTTCCTGGCCGGCGCCAAGATTGGCGGCTGGGAGGCGTTTAACATCACCAGCGACAAAGCATCTGGTATCGGTAGCTGGACACAGCAAGAGATCGTTCAATATCTGAAAACAGGCAATGTCCCCTTTAAAGCTCAGGCAGCCGGTTCCATGGCGGAAGCCATTACCCACAGCTTCAGCAAAATGAATGATGCGGACCTGAACGCCATTGCAGGGTATTTGAAAGACATACAGGCCGTAGGTGATGAACAGACCCGACCGCGCTCATCTCAGGTACAGCCGAGGCGCAACGACGAAATGCCGGGCGCCAACATTTATCTGAACAATTGTGCAAGCTGCCATGGCAGAGAAGGTGCCGGCACAACGGACGGTTATTACCCTTCAATGCTCGGCAACAGCGTGATCGGCGCGAACGACGCCAACAACCTGATTCAGGTCATTCTACACGGCGCCAACGTGAACAACGGTAAGGACCACTACTTTATGCCCGCGTTCTCAGATCAGTTGAGCAATCAACAAATCGCTCAACTGGCTGAATATCTGGTGGAAAGCTTCGGCGGACATGCACTCAACGTCACCCCCGATCAGGTTGAAAAACTGCGTGGTTCCAGCAATGAGGACGTCGTGCAATGAAAAAAGAGAGCAAAAGTAAAGCGAGCTACGGCTTTTCTCGTCGCCATCTGTTGAAAAGCACCCTCATCGCGGGAGCTGCCTTTCTGTCGGTCAATGCCGTATCAACCCCGCTAAAACGGCTCGATGACAAACACACAGAGGTGCTTTTTAATCAGTTGGCTCAGTGGCTGACCCTCCGACAGAACCTCGATCCGGCATTTACCGCAGCCATGTATTCAACCATGGCGTCCCATACCGAGAAGTTTGGCGACAGGCTCGCCATGTTGGAAAAAAGGATAAGCGATAGTGGTGCCCCCGATGTGCAATCCTTTATTTCTGCCCTGCCCGCAGAGGATGAAAATCGGAAATTAGCACTGCTAATTATAGAGAGCTTTTATACCGGTAATGTAGGGCGTGGCCGCCAGGCCGTAGTAGTGAATTACGAGAAAGCCTTGATGTTCCAAGCAACGAGTGATGTGACCGTGATCCCTACCTATATTCGCGCGCGACCCAATTACTGGATAGCCACGCCAAATTTGGAAAATTGAAGATCATTAGTGAGCAAATATGGCCATTGAATATGATTGCGACATTATCGTCGTGGGTGCCGGTATTTTAGGCGGTGCTATTGCGAACAGCCTTGTCAGGCAAGGAAGATCCGTCATCATTTTAGAAGCGGGCCCCCGCGTTAAGCGTGCGGAAATCCTTGAAGCATTTCGCCAATATGGGAATAAATCAGATTATAACGGCCCTTACCCAGACCTGCCCTGGGCGCCCAAGTCGGCGACCGGCAAGTATTCTGACGACTATATTGAGAGCGTGGGCAATATTACCCAAAAGCCTTCTTTCTTGCGTCTGGTTGGGGGAACTACCTGGCACTGGGGCGGGGCAACCTGGCGTAATCTGCCTGCCGACTTCAAATTAAAAACACTCTATGGGCACGGTCGTGACTGGCCTATTGACTACGACACGCTGGAACCCTGGTACCAATTGGCCGAAGAAGAAATTGGCGTGAGCGGCTCCGATACCGATGACCAGCGTGGCCATGGTGAAGAACCCTATCCCCCACGTTCCAAACCTTATCCCATGGCGATGCAACCCTGGACCTATCTGACCCAGCAGGTAGCGGAAAAAGTCTCCAGTGCCCATCACCACTTCGTCGATGAACCCAATGCACGTGCGACCCGCCCCTATCAAGGGCGACCAATATGCGCGGGTAACAACAACTGTGCCCCTATCTGCCCGATCGGTGCGCAGTTCTCTGGCGATAAGCCGGTCGTTTGGGCAGAGCATCGGGGCGCAAAGCTGCGGGTGAATGCGGTGGTTTACCGTATCGAAAAAGGCCCGGACAACAAAATCGTCGCCGTGCACTATAAGAATCCGCAGGGGGAAAGTACGCGCCTCACGGCTCGCTATTTCGTGCTGGCTGCCCATGGGGTAGAAACACCGAAATTGATGCTGATGTCGGACATAGGCAACTCGTCGGATCAGGTCGGACGTAACATGATGGGGCATACTGGGCGGGCTATCGCCATGCTGGCGAAAGATCCCGTTTGGGCAGGTCGTGGTCCGACGCAGCAGGGAAGCATCAACACCTGGCGCGACACGCCGCTGCGACACCAGCATGCGGCAATCCGCCACTTTCTCGATAATACCGTCCCTAACGAGTTGATCACCAAGCGTTTGCTGGACCAGGGTATCGTCGGCCCTGAGCTGGATCGTCTTATTCGTCACAATAGCGCACGCTACCTGAAAATTGCGTCCTACGTCGAGGTATTACCCGATCCCGCGAACCGCGTCACTTTGAGCAATAAGCGCGATGCGCTTAATTTGCCGACGCCCCGTATCAATTACGACATCGCGCATGAATACACCCTGAACGCCATGGGCCAACTTTATCAAGACTATGAGCAGTTCAAGGCGTTATTTGGCGCAACTGAAGTGCTAAATGACATCCAGGCATGGGTACCCAGTTCCCATATCATGGGCACCACTATTATGGGCAGTGATCCACGGGACTCGGTGGTCAACCACGAATGCCGCTCCTTCGATCATGCCAATCTCTTTATCACCAGCACCAGCGTCCACCCCAGCTCTACCGTGGTGAATCCAACCTTAACCGGCTATGCCATTGCCCTGCGCGTTGCCGATATCATCAATAAAGAGATTTAATAACCTATTGCTGTTAAAAAGAGCCCGTCACCAGGCTGATTCCCCCCTTCGCCACCGGTTCGCCGGTGGTAAAAACCTTCGGCGTTAAACACCGGCAGAGGGTTCGTCGACCATTGAAAGATTAAACGGCGTCACCACGCTAACCCTTGAAAAGGCATGCGTGATGATATTGCCGGGAACAAAGCCGTGGTGTTGCAAAATGGCCTGGAAGGCATTGCGCGCGTCCCGTTGTAAATCGTGGTCGATCACCGCATCAATCCGCTCTTGTGCCAGCAGTTGGCGATTCTCCTGATCCAAATCGTGGCCGATAAACGCCGCCAGCGGCCGCTGTTGCCGGCTGAACGCCTCAACAATCGCGGAGTTCCCTCCACCGACGCTGTAAACCGCGTGAATATCCGGATGACAGCGCAACGTTTCCGTCACTCGTGCCAGAGTCGGTGCATACACCCCCAGGCCACCGCTAATGTCCACCACGCTCAGATGCGGTGCCCTTTCCCGCAGCCATTGACGGAATCCACTCTCTCTTTCTTCTTCGCCGCGAAAACCCTGGCTGCTGATCACCACTGCCACCCGCTGCGGCTGGGGCGGTAACCAGCGTGCCATCAGATAAGCCGCTGTACGACCGGCGGCTCGGTTATCCATGCCGATATAGCTGATGCGCCGACTTTGTGGCAGATCGGTCACTATGGTCACCACCGGTATGCCCTGCTGCTGCAACAAACCGACGCTGTCATTGAGCAATTGCTCATCGCTCACCTTCAGGATCACCCCGTAGGAGCCCTGGCTACGGCAGCGCTCGAGCACCTGCTGCAGTTCAGCGGTACCGATCTGTTCGAAAATATGAAAGCGCAGCGTAATGCGAAACGGCACAAAAGCACTCAACTGGCTACACAGTGCATCCGTAACCAACTGACTGAAACGCTGCGGCGTGTGCATCACCACGTCAATCGGCAGCGTACGGCCGCTGGCGAGCCCGCTGCGCTGCTGATTTTCCAAATCCTGCAGCGCCTGCTCAATACGCCGCAAGGTTTGTTGATGCACCTTGCCCCGCTGATGCAGCGCGCGATCGACCGTTGCCTTGCTGACGCCCGCCTGCCCGGCAATTTGCTTGATAGAGAATTTCATGACGTCACCAAATTGAGGTCTTTTTGAGGTTTCAGTGAGGTTTTGTTAACAAAATGTAGATGCTAGTGTTAGCAATAGCAAGATGAAGATAAAAACAACCGATTGATTTTCAATATCAAAAATTATCTGAGGCTGACGCAATGCACGAGAATGTAAACACTATGTTTTCAGGAAACTATTACGTGGTGACGGGGGCAACCCAGGGGCTGGGCGCTGCGGTGGCACAACTGCTGGCCGAGCGCGGAGCCGCAGGGCTGATGCTTTGCGGCCGCAATCAGAAAGCGGGGGCCGCCCAGGCAGAGAAGTTACGCGCTACCGGTTGCGATGCCCGATTCGTCACCGCTGACATTGCCGATCCGGCAGCCTGCCGCAACGTCATTGCCGAAGCGGAAAAGGCTTTCGGTACCCTGCATGGGTTGGTTAACTGCGCCGGCATGTCCGACCGCGGTACCATAATCGACACCACGCCAGAGCTGTTCGACGCCATTTTCGCCGTCAATATTCGCGCACCCTTCTTCTTGATGCAGGAAGCCATCAAAGTGATGATCAAGCATCAGGTTGCGGGTTCCATCGTTAACATCATTACCATTACTGCGCACGGGGGTCAGTCGTTTCTCGCGCCTTATGCCGCGTCAAAAGGCGCACTGATCACCCTGACCAAAAACGTCGCCTTCAGCGCCATGCGCAACCGCATCCGGGTAAACGGCCTGAATATCGGCTGGATGGACACGCCACATGAGCATGAAATTCAGCGCCAGTATCACGACGCCGATGAGAATTGGTTAGCGCAGGCGGAACGGCAACAGCCGTTTGGGCGCTTGTTGAAACCACGGGAAGTGGCGCGTGCGGTGGCGTTCTTGCTGTCTGAGGAGTCCGGAATGATGACCGGCGCGGTTGTCGACTTCGATCAGGGGGTGATTGGCTGCGGCGATGGCGGCTCACCAAAACCGGACCACCCGCTGAGCCTGAACTCGGGAGCACATCATGACTGAAACTCTTTTTTTACAGCCTGACCGGCTTTCGGTTGATGACTTTGGCCAGACATGTGAGCAGTCGCTCACATTGAGTGACTATCCACTGGCGGCCGACGCGCAAAAAAACGTACTGATTTATCACGCTGCCACGCTGATTGAGTGTGCGCAAACCGATAAAACCTCGGTATTGAGTGAGCTGCACCGGGCGCTTTCCACCGGCCCAGGCGTGCTGGTGATTAAAAACACCTATCCCGACAAGAGCATCATAGAGCGCCACAACCGGGTTTTCGAGGCCATTTTCCAGGAAGAAGCCGCCAGAGGGAACGCGGGCGATCACTTCTCTGCCGCCGGCAATAACGGCCGCATCTGGAATTCTCTGCAAAAGGCCGCCCAGCACGATCCCGATGCTTTTATTGATTACTACGCCAACCCTGTGCTGGCGTTGGTCAGCGAAGCCTGGCTCGGCCCCTGGTATCAAATGACGGCGCAGGTCAACGTAGTGCGCCCTGGGGGCAAAGCACAGCAACCGCACCGTGACTACCATCTGGGCTTTCAGGAAAATCAGGACGTACAACGTTTTCCGTTGCCGCTGCAACTGCTGTCCCAGTATCTGACGTTGCAAGGTGCGGTGGCGCATTCCGCGATGCCGCTGGAGTCCGGCCCAACTCAATTACTGCCGTTCTCACACCAGTATCCCGGCGGCTACCTGGCCTGGCGACGTCCGGAGTTTATCGACTATTTCCAGCAACATGCCGTACAGCTGCCGCTGGAGCTGGGAGACACGCTGTTCTTTAACCCGGCGCTGTTCCATGCTGCGGGCAACAATGTCACCCACGACCATGTGCGCATCGCCAATCTGTTGCAGGTCTCATCGGCATTCGGCAAGCCGATGGAAACCGTGAACCGCTTGCGCCTGCTGCAGCAGATCTATCCGGCGTTGCTGCGGCGCTATCAAGCTGGAGAACTGCTGGGTGCGGAGTTGGCGGCGACCGTCGCGGCGGCGGCAGACGGCTACTCTTTCCCCACCAATCTGGACAGCGATCCGCCGCTGGCCGGACTGGCTCCGCAGACCCAGCAGCAGTTGCTGATGCAGGCGCTGCAGGCGGATTGGGCCCCCGCGCATTTCAACCAGCAGCTTGAGCGCCAACAACAGTTGCGCAGCGCCTAGCGTTTCATGCCTCCTTTTCATCAGGGAGGCATGGTCTTTACGGCTATACTCAGACTCTTGCCGATTTTCATAAGGACATCAGGATGCTGAGATTGACCCGTCGAGTCGCGCTAGCCGCTGCTCTGGCCGCCTTTTCTGCCAGCGTGGCTGCCGACCCCCCCAAATACGGTCAGGAGCTACAGGGCTTTCACTACCCTTACCCGCTGCAACAATTCAGCTTCAGCTCTCAGGGGCAGCAGTTAAGCATGGGCTATATGGACGTGCCGCCAGAGGGCGATGCCAACGGCCATACTGTGGTGCTGATGCACGGCAAAAACTTCTGTGCCGCCACCTGGCAAGACACCATCAAAGCACTAAGCAAGGCCGGTTATCGGGTGATCGCGCCCGATCAAATCGGCTTTTGCAGCTCCACCAAACCGCAGCACTACCAATACAGCTTTCAGCAGTTGGCGAACAATACCCACGCGCTAATGAATAACCTTAAAATCGCTAAAGCGGTGATCGTCGGCCATTCTACCGGTGGCATGCTGGCAACCCGCTATAGCCTGATGTACCCGCAGGCGGTGGAACGGCTGGTGATGGTCAATCCGATTGGGCTGGAAGACTGGAAAGCCAAAGGCGTGCCGTGGCGCAGCGTCGATCGGTGGTTCGAGCGTGAATTGAAAACCTCCGCTGCCGGTATTCGACAGTACGAACTGCAGACCTATTATGTTGGCCGCTGGAAGCCGGAATATGACCGCTGGGTCGATATGCTGGCCGGGCTGAATAATGGGCCTGGTCATCGCCTGGTGGCCTGGAACTCGGCGCTGATTTACGACATGATTTTCACCCAGCCGGTGTTCTACGAGTTCAAGGATCTGCAAACGCCGACCACCTTGATGATTGGCACCGCCGACACCACCGCCATCGGCAGCGATATCGCTCCCCCCGCCGTCAAGGCTCAGCTCGGGCACTATAATCTGCTGGGGAAACAGGTGGCGAAAATGATCCCGCACGCCAACCTGATCGAATTCCCGGGCCTGGGGCATGCGCCGCAAATGGAAGAGCCCGAACGGTTCAATCAGGCGCTGATCAGGGCTCTGCGCCCTTAAAGACCGGAGATGGCAGCTTGAGAAAAAGGGCCCTCGGGCCCTTATCAAGCACGGCACTCAGGCAAACAGAATATCGCTTTGCTCCACCTGGCCTACGACCTGGATTTTGAAATCCGCCGCATAGCTGTCGTTATGGGTATTCAGCAATAAATCGGTCGTGCCGTTAAAGGTATCGAAGTTAAGTTTGAACTCGCCTTTCTGTCCGCTGAAGCTGTCGGCACTGTCGATCAACCGCAGTTCACTCAGGCTGTTGTTGAAACGCAGCCCGGAAAGGTCGATTTTGTCGACGCCGTGCTCGAAATCCTCGATCACATCGAATGCCGTCGTGGTGGACTCATTAGCATTGAGGTAAACGAAATAATCGGCGAAGTTGTTGGCGTCTTTGCCGCCCCACAGATGATCCGCCCCCAACCCGCCATACAACATGTCCGAACCGGCATTGCCGGCCAGTAAATTGTCCTGTTCGTTGCCGATGAGCACATCACGACCACTGCCACCAATGGCGTTCTCGATCACCGCATTATTGGCGATCGATACGTTCTGCGTGCCGCCGCCGACGCTGGAAAAGGCGCCGTCATTGAGATTAATCAGTTGCTGCTGGCTGTAGCCGGAAAAATCCAGCGTGTCGTTGCCGCCCGCGTCCCACACCGCAAAGTTCACCGGCTTGCCGTTATCCGCCGTTGCGGTCAGGAAGTCACGCCCGGTATTGGAATTAAACCCGTACACCGAATCCCCGGTGCGCGTTTCCATATTGGCACCGTACAGTTTCTGCATCGCGGCGATGTCGTCAATCATCGGGCCATAACCGTTGACCCCTTTGGTATCGGAGCCGGTGTTATTGCCGCTGAAGTAGCTCATTATCGAATATTGTACCGAATCCTGATAATACACGGCGTCATCGAAATAAGTGGGGTCCTTGTCGTCGGAAGCATCATAATCGCCAGGGTGCATCAAGCCCAATGCATGGCCAATTTCATGGGTGAAGGTCTGGCTGCTGAAATCCCCCGGCACCGGCGCTTGATGAGTAAGAAAACCTTTATTAAACCAGACCGTACCGGCGTAGCTGTTATCATCCGCAGGATCAGAGGTGGCGGGATAGTAACCAAAGGCATTGTCATCCGCAGCGCTGCCATCGGCTTTCTGGGTGTAATAAGCGAAGGTGATGTCTGCCCGGTGGTTCAGATCCGTGGACTGCGCTTCGGTAAAGGTGACATTTGCCACGTCTGCCCAGGCCTGCATCGATTTTAACGCCTGACTTTTAGCCGCTTCGGTCAACGGCTCCAGCCCTTTATTGGCGTTGTTACCCGTTCCGGTTCTGCCGATAACATCCAGCGCTTCCTGGGTCAGGAAGGAAAAGGTCAGATCTGCCGGCTGATGGAAAACGTTGTCGCCGTTGTGCGTATACCCGCTGCGAGTCAGCTGATCGGCAGCGCGCTCGGAGCTGTAGTTTTCGCGGGTCTTACCCCAGGTAGTCAGCGGGCCGGTACCTCGCTGGTTGCTGTAGAGATTGGCATTATCCAACGTCAGATAAGCGCCATAGCCCAGTCCATTGTAGATGCTGCCGGTTTGGTGATAGTAGAATTGATAGTTGGGATCGTGGGGGGATGTGGCCGCCAGGCCGGTAAACGCTTCGTCATCTTGCAAAATTTCATTGTGATTGCGGTTCATCGCATTCTCCTTTACACAATAGGAATTCACTCAATTGGTGAGGCATTCAATCAAAATAACTAATGGGAACATTCCAGTTCCGCAATCCAGCATAGGGAATTAGTCTGACGGCGCAACCATACAACAGTGGAATAATAAGCAGGCATTTCAAATCAAATAAAATCATTAAAGCAATTAAAAACAAATAATTGAAAAATATAGACCACAATAACAAGAAGACTACTGGCTTTAATTGCTCGTCATTTATACTGCGGGTTATTCATTGATTCAGAATAAACGAGTATTAAAATCACTTATCCTTGGATCACCCAGCAACAAGGATCGTGCTATGGTATTAACGGATTTCAGTAAGGAGTGGCCGATGTCGAGATTTCTCTCTTTGCGCGCACTCAGGCGCGTTGCCCTGACAGGAGTTGTTATGAGCCTTATGTTAAGCAGCACTACCTTTGCCAGTTCACTGCCCCTGCTGGCCCCCTCTGCGCTGAAGGGGCACTGGCAGTTGAACGATGCCGAAGGCAAAGCCCCAGCCTGCAACGTTGAATTAAGCGATGAACTGATCGAAGGAACTAACGCCTACCGTTTCACCGCTGAAGAGCAGTGTCTGCAACCCTTGTCGCTCACCGAACTGCCGGTGGCCTGGCGTCCGACGCCGGACGGCATGACGCTGACCAATGCCGATGGCAGCATGGTAGCGTTTCTGGCGTTGACGGCCCCCAAACGCTATGAAGTGATGAACCATAACGGCAAGCCCCGCTTTTCGCTGACGCCGCGCCAGTAACTTACTCTGGCGGCAGCAGCCCCTGCCGCCAATATCGATTACGCCACCAACAGCCCCAGTATCGCCCCGCCCGCCAACACCCATAATGGGTGAATACGTTTGCTCATGCTCAGCACCGTTGCCAGCAGGATAATCATCGCCAACGGCCAATTCGGTGCGGAAGCTTCGGCAATCAGCACGCCACTGGCCGCCACCAAACCAACGGTCACCGGCACCAATCCACTTTGCACCCGACGCCGCCAGGGCTTGTCCTTGAAACGCCGCCAGACGCCCATCACCAGCAGGGTAACAATCGACGACGGGCCGAACTTGGCGATGGAGGACACCAACAGCCCGGCCCACCCGGCCACGTGCCACCCCACCAGCGGCACAATCATCATATTCGGCCCCGGCGCGGCCTGCGCCATGGCGAACAGCGCACTGAACTCCTGCGCGCTCATCCATTGGTGAACCTCCACCACCTGACGCTGCATTTCCGGCAGAATGGTCATACCGCCGCCAAATGCCAGCAGTGACAGCTCGGTGAATATGATCGCCAGTGAGATCAATACCGCCATCATGAGCGATCCCTCCACCACATCAGCAGGATGCTCAGCGGCGCCAATGTCAGCATGGTCGGCAGTAAGGGCAAACGCAGCCAGGCGATGGCGATCAGACACAGCGCCACAATGCCCAGTGCCAGCCATTTACCGCGCAGCGGCAGCAGCATTTTCACCCCGGTAGACAGCAACAAACCGGCCGCCGCGGCAGCCAGACCGGCAAACACGTGTTGTACATGCGCGTCATTTTGGAAGCGGGCATAAACCATACCCAAACCGACTACGATGGCCGTCGGTGCGCTGATCAGCCCCAGCAGGGCGCAAAAAGCCCCGCGCAGGCCGCGAAACTCCATGCCAACCGCTACCGAAAGGTTAATCACGTTGCCACCCGGCAAAAACTGGCACAGCCCCAGCAGCTCGGTAAACTGCTGACCACTGAGCCAGCGGCGATCTTCCACCAGCATATTGCGCGCCAACGGCAGTACGCCGCCAAAGCCAATCAGCCCGAGCATCAGAAAGCCCAAAAACAACTCGCCGTTGCCCGGCGGTGCTGCCTGCGGGTCATTTTTTACCGCATCAGATTCCGACATTGTCCGTTCCACATCGCTTATTTTGATGGCTGGTATGATGCGCGTCGCCATGCCATGATGTCTAATGCATTTCACAAGCAACAAGGATACCTTCAAAGTATGTCAATGATCGAACTTCGCCGCCTGCGGGCTTTCGTTACCGTGGTGGAAGAAGGCAACATCACCCGCGCCGCCGAACGACTGTTTATACAACAACCGCCGTTGACCCGCCTGTTACAGGGGCTGGAAGAGGAATTGGGGGTAAAACTGCTGCAACGCCTGCCCCGTGGCGTACGCGTTACCGAAGCCGGCAGCGTGTTGTTCAATGAAGCGCGGGCGCTACTGACGCGGGCAGAGCATCTGACCGAAGCAGTACACCGCGCCGCGCGGGGTGAACAAGGGCATATCGCTATCGGCTTCACCAGCTCCGCCGCATTGCATCCCTTCGTGCCCAATCTGCTGCGCCGCTACCGTGAGATCCTGCCTGGCATTACCACTCAGTTGGAAGAGGCAGGCAGCGGCGAACTGTTGGATGCCTTGGTGGATGAGCGGCTCGACGTGGCCTTTGTCCGCTCGCCGGTGGGCGGTATTCCCGGTTTGACAATTGAGCCGGTGCTGCGCGAACCGATGCTGATCGCCCTGCCCATCGGTCACCCGCTGGCCACCCATGATGACCAGCCGCTACCGCTGACTGCGTTAACCCGGGAGGCCTTTATTCTTTATCGTCGCCCGGCGGGCCAGGGCTTGTATGATGCGATTCTGGCGGCCTGCCACGGTGCCGGGTTCAGCCCGCGCGTTATTCAGGAAGCCCCGCGCCTGCCCGCAACCCTTAGCCTGGTAGGTGCCGGTCTGGGGTTGTCGATCGTACCGGCCTCCATGCGGCGGTTGGGCGGGGACGGCATCGTTTACCGAACCATTGCCGAACAGGCCCAGCTCAGCGCGCCGCTTTATCTGGCGCTGCGCAGCAACCGGACGTCGGCCATCATCCAACGCTTTCGCGATCTGGTGGCCGAAGCCGTCAGCGAGCAGTCGCCCGGCTAATCAGACCGGTCGGCGATACGCGTCAGATGGATCACCAGATACAGCAGTTCATCGTTCGACATCTCCATCTGCAGCAGATTCTTCACGTAGTCGCGGATCAGCAGTGCGCCGCGATAGGCATGCGGATACTCCCTGGTCACCTGCGCGAAGATAAAGTCGTCTTTCGACGCCATTTGCTGCCCCTCGACCATTCGCTGTATGAAAAACTGCATATGCACCAAAAAACGCGAGTAGTTGAGCGAGTCAGTGTCGATCGTGATGCGAAAATGGTATTTGATGATATTGAAAATGTCTTTTAGCATCTTCACCGACAGCAGTGTGTGCTCCATGTTCTGCACGTCGGTTTGACCATTAACCAGATGAAAAGCGATATTGCCCGCCTCTTCTTCCGGCAGCGCAATGTTCAACCGCCGGTTGATGTGTGCCAGTGCCTGGCTCGCCACTGCGAACTCCTGCGGGTAAAAGCGCTTCACCTCGAACAACAGGCGATTTTGGATTGCGATACCCTTGTGATAGCGCTCAATGGCGAAACTGATGTGGTCCGCCAGGGTGAAGAAAATCTGCTCGTTAATCCGCCCGTTAAGCTGCCGGTTAGCCTCCGCCAGGATCATCTGCACAATCTCGATGTGCTCTTCCGGCGTGGTTTCAATCAGCCGCAGGTAATCGCGGCCCTTTTGACTGTTCTGCACCACATACACTTTCTCTATCGCGGCCGGGTCGAGAACGTCACCCACTTTGCTGTTAAAGCCAATACCCTTGCCCATCACGATAGCTTCATTGTTATCGTCATCCGCCGATAGCACCAGGCTATTATTGAGTACCTTAATGACTTTCATCGTCGCGGCCACACCCTCTGTTTTTATTATCGTTGCCGGCCATTGGAGACAATCAGCCGCTGGTACCAGTCAAAACTGCGCTTTTTGATCCGCCGCAGATCCTTCAGATCCTGCTCACCCCGGTTTACATAGATAAACCCGTAGCGCTTGGCATAGCCCTGATGGGTGCTGACCACGTCTATTGCCGCCCAGGGGCAATAGCCGATCAGTTCGACGCCGTCGTTGATGGCCAACTGCATCTGTTCGACGTGTTGTCGCATAAACTCGATGCGGTAATCGTCGTTGATTGTATCATCGGCCTGTAGCTGGTCCGGGGCGCCAATGCCGTTTTCAGTAATTAATATCGGTAAATGGTAACGCTCCGCGGTTTTACGTAGCGTCAGCCGCAATCCGACAGGATCGATCACCCAGCCGTAACGGGTTTTACCGACGAACGGGTTTTCCGCAGCACGATACACGCCCGGCTCCCCCAGCATGATTTGCTGATCGCCGGCTCGCGCGCTGATGTCCGACGCATCGCCTCGGCTGGCGGCAATGGTGGCGGTCGAGTAATAATTTATCGCCACGAAGTCCGGTTTGCCCTGCAGCAACAGCGCCGCATCACCGGGTTCCATCCGTGGCGCCAATTGACGATCCAGTAGGTAACGCCAGGCCAGCGGGTTATAACGACCCTGCACGGCCACGTCGAGGAAGCTCCAGCAACGCAGCGTTTCCCAGTTATGGGCGGCGATGGCATCCAGCGGATTGCAGGTTTCCTGATACATCGAGGTGGTATTTATCGCCGGGCCGATCTTCCCGGCCGGGCAGCGCTGATGATACAACGCCATCACCCTGGCCTGAGCCAGCAACATATGGTGGCTTTGCTGATACAGCACTCGCCTGGATGGCAGTTCACCACCCTTCGGCGTGCCAATGGCGCCCGGATGCAGGATCATGGTGTTCTGCTCGTTGATGGTCAGCCAATACTTTACCCGGTCACCGAATGCGTTAAACAACACTTCGGCATAATCGACAAAGGCATCGATGGTGGCGCGATTCGACCAACCGCCCTGTTGCTCAAGTACATAAGGCAGATCGAAGTGATAGAGCGTTACCACAGGCTCTATGCCATGGCTCAGCAGTTCATCAATCAACTGGCGATAAAAATTCAGCCCTGCGGCGTTGACCTCACCGGTCCCCTGCGGCAGCACTCGCGTCCAGGCAATCGAGAAACGGTAGGCCTTTAATCCCAGCTCGGCAAACAGCTGCACATCCTCACGGAAGCGGTGATAGTGATCGCTGGCGACCTTAAAATCAGCGGTTTCTGCCGGGTGATCAAGCATATCCACAATCGATGGACTTTTGCCGTCTTCGTTCCAGGCCCCCTCCACCTGATAGGCAGAGGTGGAAGCCCCCCACAGAAAATCTGCGGGGAAATCGTTCAGTCGTTGGTAAATCATGCCTGCTCCTGCTGCGCATTATTAAGGGTGATGATGGGCTGCCCAAAATCCACTGCCCCCGGTTGGCGGCAATTCAACTCAGGAAAAGCTTCGCTGTTAACCACCAGCACCGGTGTGGTGATGTCGTAACCCAGCCCGACGATCGCCGCCAGATCAAAGCGCACCAGTTCATCTCCTACCTGGACGCGGTCGCCAACTTTAAGCTCGGAAGTGAAATGCTGTCCCGCCAGATTGACCGTATCAATGCCGATATGCACCAGCAGCTCGACGCCGTTGTCACCTTTGATACCGACCGCATGCATGGATGGCAGGAACGTCACTACTTCCCCCGTCAGCGGCGCGCGCAACACGCCTTCCTGCGGCCGTATTGCGACACCCTGACCCAATAGCCCCTGCGAGAACACGTCGTCGTTAACCTGCGCCAATGCCACCAGTTGACCGTTGAGCGGACTGAAAATTTGCTGTTCGGCGCCACTGACGGCCTCCGAGCCCCCAGATCCCGTTTCTTCAACCGGATCGTCGAACCCCAGCATCCAGGTCAGTGCAAAAGTCACCACAATGGCAATGGCGCAGGTGATCAGCGCATGGACAATGTTCATTGGGTTTTCGCCGATAAACGCCGGCAGCGCCGCTAATCCGGGAGAAACGAAGGCATAGCGCACCAGCCCACTCAGCCCGGCGTAAATACCGGCACAGCCGCCGCCGATCATTGCTGCAATCAGCGGTTTGCGCAGTTTGAGCGTCACGCCGTACAACGAAGGCTCGGTGATACCCAGCAGCGCGGTGAAACCCGCAGAGGACGCCAGCTGGCGCAGATTTTTGTTTTTGGTGCGAAAGGCCACGCACAGCGTCGCAGCCCCCTGTGCAATGTTGGAAGCCAACATGCCTGGGCCGTTAATCATTTCGAAACCATTTTTACTCAGTTGACCGGTAGCAATCGGCGTCATTGCCCAGGCCGTACCGGTGATCACCAGAAACGGCTGGAGGCCGCCCATCAGCATCGGGATCAGCCAACTGGCTTTACCGTCGACGATAGCGGCACCGGCGGCCACCAGATCGTTGAGGAAAATACCGAACGGCCCTACCACCACCAACGCCAACGGGGCGGTCACCAACAGGATAATCATAGGCTTGGTGAAGAACTTGATCATCGTCGGCGACACTTTCTCGGCAAACCGTTCGATATAGGACATTAACCAGACGGTGAAAATGATCGGCAACACCGAGCCGGCGTAATCCGCCAGGCGCACCGGTATGCCGACGAAATCAATCACCGTGCCCGCCGCCAGCATCTGCGCCAAATTGGGGTGCAGCAACGCGCCGGCAATGGTCATTGCCAGGATCGGGTTACATTCGAATTTGATTGCCGCGCCGTAGGCCAGCAGCACCGGCAGGAAGAAAAAGGCCGCATCGGCGATGGTGTCCAGCAGATGGTAGGTCGGGCTGGCGGCATCTATCACCCCGGTCAGTTTGAGGATCGCCAGCAGCGCCTTAATCATCCCCGCACCGGTGATAGCCGGGATCACCGGTGTGAAAGTGGTTGAAATAACGCTGATAATCTGTGAAATCACCCCGCCCCGCGCCTGGGAGTTTTTCTCACTCTGACGGCCACTGAGATCGCCGATTTCTTTTTGCATCGCGCGGAAGGTTTGCTGCACGTTGTTGCCGACCACGATCTGAAACTGGCCACCACGCTCCACCACGCTGATCACCCCAGGCAAGGACTCGATCGCTTTCGCTTGTACCTTGCTGTCATCGTTAAACTCCATCCGCAGACGGGTGGCACAGTGCGTCAGTTTGCTGACGTTGTCCTTGCCCCCGACCTGCAGCAAAATTTCCAGGCCCAACTGTTTGTAATCCATCGAATATCCCCGGTAAAAAAGCAAAAAAAAAGACCAAAATCAAAATGCGCCTCATCACAAGGAGAGGTGCATTCCTATTTTGGTCTTGCCTGCCTGAGCAGTAACACGCCGTAATAAAAATGTCTGGCGATCGCTAAGATCGCGGCGAAAGTATCGTCATAGTTGCCATTTTTCGGCAATAGTCTTAGTTACGCTTTGTGATTCACATCACTCTTTACCGAAAACGCACTTCAACGTTGCCCGCCGTACCCTGCCATGCCTTTTTTACTGATGCCCATTTACTCAACCGCATAAAATAGCACCTGAAACACATTATCCACTTTAATTAAACTCACTTTGTTTATCCTTTATTTAATAATGAAATGCATTTATTTGATACCGGTAGATAACTATTTTAAAGCGGATTTAAAAATTACAGCCACACTCAATTAGTAACATAAATTAATATATTATTCGCGGCATCCTGTTTTTAACCCACTATGCTTTAACCGTTGCCGAATGCTTCCATTTCAGCAATAAGCCACCTGCACACAATAAAACCAAAGAATAAACCCAGTCAGCCGTATTCGCTGTGGGCCACTTTTATTTGGAGAAAGTCCTATGTTATCGCGTCGAGATATATTGAAAGTTTCCGCAGTCAGCGCAGCAGCCGCCGGTGTTATGGGCGGCATGATTAAATCCGCCAGCGCCGATGAACATCGAAATATAGTTCCCCCCAGCAATTTCCAACCCGCTGCCGATGTGAAAAATCTGTATAAATACGTCTTTAGCCACAGTAAGAAACGCAGTTTACCCAACGGCTGGGCCAGGGAGGCTACCGTCGAACAATTCCCGATTTCCGAGGGGGTTGCCGGGGTGGATATGACGCTGGAGCCGGGTGGCGTACGTGAACTGCACTGGCACGCCATCGCTGCCGAATGGGCATTTATGCTGGAGGGGCATGCCCGCATCACCATCATTGATCCTGAAGGAAAATGTGAGGTGGCAGATTTCGGCCCCGGCGACGTCTGGTACTTCCCCAAGGGTTACGGCCACTCGATTCAGGCGCTGGCAGACGGCGCACATTTTGTTCTGACCTTTGATAATGGTCACTTTTCCGAGTTCGGCACCTTCAGCATTACCGACTGGGTAGCCCACATGCCCAAAGAAGTGTTGGAAAAAAGCGTGAATATGCCGGCGGCGGTATTTTCCAAGGCAAAACAAGGTGAGGCTTATATTGTCGGCGGTGCCATTCCGCCCGCACTGCCCTTACCAGCCCACGATGGCGGTTTAAATAATGCACCTTTGGCTCATCGCTATGAATTAATGAAACAAAAGCCTTTCTTCGAAAATGATGCCGGCAGCGTGCACTTGGTCTCTTCAAAAGAATTCCCTATTTCCACTACCATGACCGGCATTATAGAAATCGTTAAGCCTGGGGCGGTGCGGGAATTACACTGGCATCCCAATGCCAATGAGTGGCAATACTATATTTCCGGCAAGGGGCGCATGACGGTGTTCAGTTCGCACGGCCATGCGCAGACTGAAGAATATTCTCCTACCGACGTTGGCTATGTTCCACAGGGTTTTGGGCACTATATCGAAAACATGGGGGATGACGATCTTAAGGTATTAATCGTGCTGGATAATGGCATCTATCAGGACATTTCGCTGTCTGACTGGTTGGCGAAAACTCCTGCCTACCTGTTAGCGGATAACTTCAATAACGAGGTTGCCGATTGGCTGGATCGCCCCAAAGACAAACTGGTAATGTCCCGGCGCAGAAAATGACAGGTAGCGAGGGGGCAGCCCCCCTCGCCGCCTCTTACTGTTTGCGTTGTTCAGCGACTTGTTTGGCCGTTACCTGGCCCTGTTTTTCGCCAAATTGGCCGACAACATAATTGGCAACCGCCGCCACTTCCTCGTCCGAGTATTGAGCACCGAAGTCCGGCATGAATTCATGCTGTTCGCCGATGCTGATGCGCGTCCCCTTCAGGATCGCCTGCACCACGCTGCGGCCCTGCGGATCGTTAACCGCCGTGCTGCCGACCAAGGAAGCATATTTGCTCTGGCGTCCCGTTCCGTTCCACTGGTGGCAACCGCTGCAGTCTCCGGCGAACAGTCGGCGTCCCAACGAGTCTTCCTGCCCACCCGGCAATATCGCGCTGGACGACGTTGCCCCCTTCGGCTGCAGATTGACCGCGCTGGCACTGTCCGTGGCGATAGGCTCGATATTGCGCAGGTATTTCACCAGCGCCTGATTATCCTCCGGCGTCAGATACTGCAGGCTGTTTTCCACCGCCTCTGCCATCGGACCGGCTGCGCTGCTGCGTCCTTCCGCGTGGCCGGTCGCCAGATACTGCGACAGCTGTTGTTCGCTCCAGGCACCGATACCGGTCTGCGGATCGGGAGTAATGTTGGCCGCAAACCACCCCTGGATCACCTCACCGCTGAGGTTTTTACTCTGATTAATGCCAAAGCCCAAATTGCGCGGCGTGTGGCATTCGCTGCAGTGTCCCAGTGCGGTGGCCAGATATGCGCCTCGGTTCCATTGCTCATCCTGATTCAGGTTCGGCTCGAAGCGTTTTTCGTTGAAGAACGCCAGGTTCCAAAACTTCATGCCCCAGCGCTGGTTAAACGGGAACGACAGCCCATTTTCCGGATTGGCCTGCTTCACCGGCGGCAGGCTGAACAGATACTCTTTGATCGCCAACACGTCGTCACGGCTCATGGCCGTGTATGAGGTGTACGGCATTGCCGGGTAAAGATTACCCTGCGGCCCAACGCCTTCACGCACCGCACTCACAAACTGATCGTCACTCCAATTACCGATACCGGTGTCGGGATCGGCGGTTATATTGGTGCCGTAAATGGTGCCGAAAGGCAGTTTAAAGGCAAAACCGCCGGCGAAAGGTTTACCGCCGGGCGCAGTGTGGCAGGCCACGCAGTCCGCAGCCCGCGCCAGATATTCGCCACGCGCCAATTTATCGCTGATCCCGGCAGGGGCACCGGCGATCGGCGCAGCGGGTTCCGGGCCAACCGGCCGCAGCAGCGTATAGATCGCATAACCGCCGGCCAGCACCACGATTGCCACGATCAACCAAAATAGCCATCTCAGGGCGTTGCTCATGAGTTTCTCCCTTAATCCAACGCCTTGGCGGCCTGGTGGATGGCAGCGCGAATGCGCACATAGGTGGCGCAGCGACAGACGTTGCCGCTCATTGCCGCATCGATATCCGCATCGCTCGGATTTTTACTCTGGGCCAGCAGTGCGCTGGCACTCATGATCTGACCGGACTGGCAGTAGCCGCATTGCACTACGTCCAGATTAACCCAGGCCGCCTGCACCGCTTTGCCCGCCGGCGTTTCGCCGATCGCTTCAATGGTGGTGATTTTCTTGCCTTCGGCGGCAGAGACCGGCGTCATGCAAGAACGCACCGGCACCCCATCCAGGTGGACGGTACAGGCCCCGCACATCGCGATGCCGCAGCCGAATTTGGTGCCGGTCAATCCGGCCTCATCACGCAAGAACCACAGCAGCGGCATATGGGGATCGCCATCAAACGTCAGCGGTTGGTCGTTTACAGTTAAAGTTATCATGCTGTTCTCCTTGCTCAGACGCTGGCGTCACGGTTGGGACGGTGTAAAGGCAGGCTAAGTGAACTGCGAGGTCTCCCGAGCAGTGCCAGTGCATTGCCGACTGCCGGAGCGATGGTTGGCACCCCCAACTCGCCAACGCCGGTAGGCGCTTCGCTTGAAGGTACGATAATCACCTCTATCTCCGGCATTTCGTCGATGCGCAGCGGACGGAAATTATTGAAGTTGGACTGCTCAACCACCCCGTCTTTCAGCGTAATGTTGCCGTACAGCGCAATACTCAGGCCATAACCTATGCCGCCCTCAATCTGCGCGCGGATCACATCCGGATTGACCGCCACACCACAATCCACCGCGCACCACACCTTGTGCACGCGCGGAATGCCACCTTCGCCGATTGACACCTCGGCTATCTGCGCCACCCGAGTATTAAACGCCTTGGCGACGCCTACGCCGCGTGCTCGTCCATCCACCACCTTCGCGCCCTGCCAGTTGGCGGCTTTGGCCACCGCCCGCAGCACGCCGGCCTCACGCGGCGCATCACCCATCAATGCCAGACGCCCCTCGACCGGATCCTGCCCGGTCTCCTGCAACAACTGGTCAATAAAACTTTCGACGGCGTGACCGGTATGAGTACTGGCGACCGATCTTAATGAGGTGGTCGGCACTTTACCCGCGACGATATGCGCGTCGCAGAGGAAGTTTTCGAAGGTGTACGGCACTTCGCTGGCACCTTCGACCATCATCTGGTCGAGACCGTTAACCACCAGCGCCGTCATCGCGCTGTTAAGCGTCCAGGAATGACCAACGACGGTATCGCTCCAGCCCACGACTTTACCGTCGCGGATCGCCCCTCTCATCCGGTGGAGGATCATCGGACGATACCAGCCGTTGCGAATATCATCCTCTCGCGTCCACACCACTTTGACCCCGTGACCAGGACCAATGGCTTTGGCCGCCGCGGCCATGTCCGCCGCCAGATCGGGCCCGAGCTTCGGGTTGCCCAGATCGATGCGGCGGCCAAAGCTGCCGCCGGCCAAAATGGTGTCGATTTGCACTTTTTCCGGCGGTAGCTGGAACAGATCGCACAGCTGTTTATGGTCGAGGGTTTGGATTTGGCAGCCGTAGCGTGCCTTGACGCTCTCGCCATCCCAAAACAGATAGCCATCCAGCGGCTCCATCGGCGCATGGGCCACATAGGGGAAGGTGTATTCCGCTTCGATCACCTTATCCGCCTGATCGAAAATCTCGCCCGGCTTGCCCTGGCTTTTCGCCACTACGCCGGGCTTTTGCGCCACCTGACGGAATTCGGCAAATATCTGCTCGGTGTCTCGCCGCTCTGCCTGCGAGTCGTCCCACTCCACCTGTAATTTTTCACGGCCCTGGATCGCCGCCCAGGTATTTTTGGCATATACCGCCACGCCGGTATCGGTCTGTTTCACATCCACCACGCCCGGCACCTTCAGCGCCCGGCTGGCGTCGAACGCGGCCACCTTGCCGCCAAAACGCGGCGGTTTTTTAATGGTAACGGTCAGCATATCCGGCTCATGAATATCCTGAGTGAACTGCGCCGAGCCGTTGGTCTTCGCCAACGAGTCTACGCGGTGCAAGCCACTGACCTTACCGATCAGGGTGAAATGGCTCGGATCCTTCAGGGTCAGGCTGGCGGGGTCAGGCGGCGGCAGCTGGCTGGCCAGCGCCGCAAACTCACCGAACCCTGCTTCGCGACCGCTTGCGGCATGGCGGATCTTGCCCGCCTGCACGGTGATTTCTTCCGCTGAGGTTTTCCAACTTTGGGCAGCGGCCTGAACCAGCATGGCGCGCGCCATCGCGCCCATGCGACGCATCTGCTCGTAGGCGTTGGCCACCGAGCTGGAGCCGCCGGTGCCCTGAAAACCGAACGCCAGATTCTTATAGACGTTGGTATCCACCGGTGCGGCAACCACCCGCACCTGCGACCAGTCGGCATCCAGCTCTTCAGCGACCAGCGTTGCCATGCCGGTATAAACGCCCTGGCCCACTTCGGTGTGTTTACTGAGGACGGTGACAATGCCATTTTCGTCGATCTGCACGAAAGCATTGGCTTCATAAGCGGTGTTTTCTGGCGCCGTGGTCGTCGTTGTACGCGCCAGTGCGCCGGTTGACGGCAGATAGGCGCCGATCACCAGCGCACTGGCGCCAACGATAAACCGCCGCCGGGTAAGCGGGACTTGAGGTAGTTTCATTGCTCATCGCTCCAAAATGCCGATCAACCTTAATCAATGCGGCGACATCGTTCTTTTTATCTGCGCCGTCTGCCTGCACTGACGCGACGGGCTAATAGTTAGCGTAGTCTATTATTTTGTCTGTTTAACATTCAGTCGCCGTTTTCCGTTGCTGATTCGTGCTCTGCGAGATCTCAATGGTCCTCGAAACCCTGCTCCGTTATCGCTCATGGATTGCACCAAATTGCATCAGAAACGCCCCTGAGGTGCTACGGCCACGTTGACGGCAGCGGTATTGGTTGACTGGTACGGAAATTGCTTCTCCCCATCGTGGCTATGGAGGAGAAAAACATGAAAGCAATCATCATTGGCGGTGGTATCGGTGGGCTGTGTAGCGCCATCGCATTGCAGCGTTGCGGTATCGAGACCGAGGTTTTTGAAGCGGTCAAAGCGATCAAACCGGTTGGCGCAGCAATCTCGATCTGGCCTAACGGCGTCAAATGCCTCAACTATCTGGGGATGAAAGAACAACTGCGGGCGCTCGGGGGGCCGATGCATTTCATGGCCTATCAGGAATACCTGCACGGACAAACGCTGACGCGTTTTAGTCTGGATCCGTTAATCACCAGCGTCGGCGAACGCCCTTACCCGGTAGCGCGCGCCGAGCTGCAGGCCATGTTGCTGGACACCTACGGCCGCGACCAGGTACGCTTCGGCAAACGGGTTAGCGGTATTGAAGAAACCCCACAGGGCGTTACCGCCTGGTTTGAAGACGGCAGCCAGGCCAGCGGAGATTTTCTGATCGCCGCCGACGGCACCCATTCTGCTATTCGCCCTTATGTGCTGGGCCATGGCGTGGATCGGCGCTATGCCGGATACGTCAACTGGAACGGGCTGGTCACCATTGATGAGTCCATCGCGCCGGCCGACCAGTGGACCACCTTTGTCGGCGAAGGTAAGCGCGTGTCGCTGATGCCGGTCTCCGGCAACCGCTTCTACTTTTTCTTCGACGTTCCCTTGCCGACCGGGCTGACGGAAGACCGCAGCACCGCGCGAGCCGACCTGCAACGTTACTTTACCGGCTGGGCCGAACCGGTACAGAAACTGATTGCCGCAATTGATGCGGAAAGCGTCAACCGCATTGAGATCCACGATATCGAACCTTTCGAACAATTGGTGCGGGGCCGCGTAGCCTTACTGGGCGATGCCGGGCACAGCACCACTCCGGACATCGGTCAGGGCGGCTGCGCGGCAATGGAGGACGCGGTGGTGCTGGCGATCGCTTTGCAGACCAATTCACTGGGTATTGAAGATGCGTTGCTGCGCTATCAGGAAAAACGCAGCTATCGGGTGAAAGATTTGGTGCTGAAGGCACGTAAGCGCTGTGATGTCACACACGGCAAAGAGATGGACGTCACCCGCAGTTGGTACGAGGAGCTGAAAACCGAAACCGGTGAACGCATTCTTTCAGGCATGAAAGAAACGATTCTGGGTGGGCCGCTGGCCTGATCCGCCCCCTCTTCGAGTCGAAGAGGGTTGATTCACCCTTTGCGCCGGTGAAGACGCCCGGCCGCCAGTTCGACGACCCGATCCGCCGAGGCGATGGTTTCCGGGCGATGGGCAATCAGTAAAATCGGCAGGCCAAGCTGGCGCAGGGTATGGCTAATCAACATTTCATTATTCACGTCCAAATGGCTGGTCGCCTCATCCAGGATCAACAGCCGTGGTTTTTTGTAAAGCGCCCGCGCCAACAACAAGCGCTGTTTTTGCCCGGCAGACAGGGTGCCTCCCATTTCACCGATTAACGTCTGGTAACCCATCGGCAGGTTATCGATATCCTGATCCAGCTGCGCCAGCCGCGCGCATTCAACGAGCTTTTCCTGATCAACCCGTGGCGTGAAAAATGACAGGTTCTCGGCGATAGAACCGCGAAACAGCTGATCCTCCTGCAAGACTACGCCGATATGCTGACGTACCTGCGAATAATCCCCCTGTCGATGCTCAATGCCCAGCGTACGTATCACGCCGGCCGTGGGCGAATACAGCCCCAACACCAGTTTGGCCAATGTGGTTTTGCCGCTGCCGGACGCCCCTACCAGTGCCACTACCTCACCGGACATAATGTCCAGCGAGACCTGCGACAGGATTTCAGATTCGGTGCCGGCATAGTGAAAACTGACCTGTTCCAAACTCAGCGCCGGCCGATCTTGGGGCCAGGCGCTGGCGGACAATAACAGCGTTGCGTTGCCCGCCGCCTGCGCCGCTGCGTCTTCACTCGCCGTCAGCACGATATCCGCCAGCCGTTGGTTGTAAACATCCAGCATTTTGTAGGCAACGGCCTTGTCGATCAGGCCGCTGATACTGGCGGAAAACCGGCCCTGAAAAGACATGTAGGCCACCAGCATGCCGACTGAAAACTGCCCGGCCAACACCGCCCCTGCCCCCAGCCACAGCACCGCCGCCCCAACCAGGCTGCCAATGACGGTTTGCATAATGCCGTAAACCATCATCAGCTTGCTTTCGCGCAGTTCAGCATTGCGCCGTGCGACATTGAGGTTACGCCAAACCGTTTCCCGCGGCGTAAGCGCCCCGTTGACCCGCAGGCTCAGCACGCCGCGCAGGCTTTCAAGAAAATGACTGGATTCCTGGGTGCCGGCAACCCAGGAGTCATCCGCCGCTTTACGCAACGTACTGAACCAAAACAGGCGCAGCAGCCCATACACCATCGCGGCGGCCAAAGCGACCAGGGTTAACTTCACGCTGTAGAAAAACATCATGGTCAAGGTACCAAGGACCAAAAGCACATCCAAAAAGGCTTCAAGCAGCGTGGTGGTGAGGGTGTCCTGAATGGTGTCGACGGCATCAAATTTCGCGCTGATATCGCCCATGTTGCGCGATTCAAACCAGTTGATAGGCAGCCGCAACAGGTGGTGAAAAACATTCGCCGTCCACTGCATATTGAAGTTGACCGCCATGGTGAGCGTCGCCCACTGGCGGGCCAGCTCCAGCAGCGTCTGGGTGGCGGCCATCAGCAGCATGGCAATGACGATCAACGTCAATAAGCTGGCGTCCAACGCCACCAGCACCTCATCAATCACCAGTTGGTTGATTAATGGGCCGATCAACGCAAACACTTCCAGCGCCAACGCGAAACAGAAGATCCGGGCCAAGGCCGCCTTCAGCCCCTGGGTCTTACCGATCAGCTCCCGCAGGCGGATCTTTTTTATCTGATCTTTGACGACAAACTGATGGGTTGGCGTCAACTCCATCGCCACGCCGGTAAAGTGACGATTTGCCTCCTGCAGACTCATTTTAACCAGGCCCCGCGCAGGATCATGCAACTCCAGAGTTTGCCCTCGCACCCGCTTGAGCACGGTAAAATGATTCATGTCCCAGTACAAAATGCAGGGCAGCGACAACAGGTGTAGCTCTTCAAGCTCCAGCTGCACCGCTCGGCCGCTCAGGTGCAGCCGTTCGGCGCAGGCAATCAGCTGCGAGAAGGTCATGCCGAGCTGAGAAACTTTAAACTGCGCACGCAGCGTAGGCAGATCTATGCGATGCCCATACCAACCGGCAATCATCGCCAGGCACGCCACGCCGCATTCTGCGGACTCCGTTTGGCGTATCAACGGCAGGCGCTTTCGCCAGCCCCAGTTGAGCCCTTCTGTAACGTCCATGTTTATATCCTTCCTTGCAGACTCCATAACGGCTCCAGCAGCCACTCGTACAGGCGGCGGCGATCCAACTCCACGTCTGCGGACACGGTCATCCCGACGCGCAATGGTTCCTGGCGACCATAGGCGGTAATGGTGGTTTTCTCCAGCGCAACGATAACGCGGTAATGCCCTTCGTTTTCCTTCCAGGTCATCGGGTTTTGCTGCATGACGTCATTGGCGCTCAGGCTGGCATCGGTGATGGCGCGGGTGGCGCCATACTGCACGCCAAACTTTTCATAGGGGAAGGAGGCAAAGCGCAACCCGACCCGTTGGTGAGGTTTGATAAAGCCCACCGCTTTGCTGGGCGCAAAGAGTTCAACCTGCAGCTCGGCACCGTCAGCGACCATCATCAGCAAAGGATCGTTTTGCTTGACCGTCTGCCCCGCCCGGGCCAGCACTACTACGACATGCCCGTCTACCGGCGCAGTGAGCGTGTGGTCACGCTGGGCAACCAGTTCTATTTCCTGTTGCCTGATGCCCTGCAACTGGCGTTCAAGTTCGGCGTCACGCCCTTGTTGATGTTGCGCCAGCGTCCGCAGTTCCGAGGCCGCCGCGGCAAGCTCACGCTTTAACCGCAACTGCGCCTGACGCTGCATTTCTACTTTTTCCCGCGCCGTCGACAACGTCATTTTCTGCTGCTGAAACTCAAGTTCGGAAACGTAACCTTTGCCGATCAGCTTGCGGTAGCGCGCCATCAGCGAATGCGATAATTCCGCCTGTTGCTTTACCTCCACCATTGCCGCCTCTGCGCTGGCCAGTTCATCCTGAAGTTGCGTCATGCGCTGGCGCACACCGGTTTGCTGTAAAATTCGAGTGGCCAGTTCTTGTGCGCGTTGGCGCTCCAGCATGTGATATTGCCGTTTTAACGAGTCGGAAACCGACGCCAGCGTCGCGATACCCTGACCATTGAAATATTCGCCGCTGAGCCGATAAAGTGCCTGGCCGGCTTTGACGGTCGCCCCCTCCGTCACTAAACGTTCTGTAACCTGTCCGGCGCTGCGGGCAACTACCTTGATCAAGCCGCTGGATGGCATCACCACACCGTCCAAACGCGCTTTACGGGTATATTCACCCAGGATCAGAAATAGCCCGATAGCCAACACCAGCAAGATGCTGGCCCAGGCGTAGGCGGTCAGACTGAGGCTGGCAGGAATAATTACCTCACCCTCCGCTTTATTGACCTGCGCAGCGAAATAACCCTCACGATAAATCTGGGGAGAACGTTCTGACATGGGGGTTACACCTTTATCGGGATCTTGGAAAGATAATTATCTTACTGACCGCGACGCTTCCATTTGCGGACTCATCCTCGCGCTGAATTATATAATTTTTTCATCAATATAATTATCTCTGGCGACAATGAAAAACAAATCATCCATTTAGCCATTGCATCAGGGTTACTGTTCCTCATCAGGCCGACATATTGGATAAGCCCCACAATAAAAACAGATTATGGGATAGCGCAATGACAAAGAGTACAATGATAAAAGCTGTCGAAATTGTTTTCGCCCTCCCTCTTTGAAGAACGCAAGGAAGATATAGATATAAATACACGTCGCCGCCATGTCAATATATAAAACCATTTCCGCCGATAGAGTCAAGTTAACTAAATAGAATGAATTATGCGGAATACTTAATTCAACCTCTAATACAAACCAATTACTTCGCAACTGCGTGAAATATTATTTACTCGCATTTAATTAATGCCATTCCACACTATTTCAATTCCTAAAACTAACAGGCCGATAAAAAAACAGCGACGAAATACCGCAGGGCGACAATGCCGGCGCAGCACACTCCCCAACCACATCCCCACCAGCGCAGGAAGCAATGCCAATAATGAGGTGCCTAGCAACGCGCCCGGCAATGCATGTTGCCATGCCAGGCCGGCGGCTAATGCCAACGTCGAAACGGTGAATGACAGCCCCAACGCCTGCACCAGATCGTCACGCGCCAATCCCAATGCATTTAAATAAGGAACCACCGGGATCACGAATACCCCGGTAGCACCGGTAATCAGCCCGGTAAGTACACCGCATAGAGGGCCCAACCTACGCTCAGCCGTGGATGAAAGCCGCCACTGAAAACGGCTAAAACCCAACAGCGCGTAAACGACCAAACAGACCCCCAACGCTATCGGTGCCAACCGGTTTTGACCGGTGGTCAAGGTGCCCGTGGTCAGCATTGTGCCCATGGCGACACAGAGCATCATCGGCCACAACCTGCGGCAAAGTGCACGGACGTCCGGCCCGGTGAACAGCTGCCAGAAGTTGGTCACCAGCGACGGCACCAGCAACAGCGCCGCAGCCTGTGCCGGAGACATCAGCAGGCTGAGTAACCCCATAGACACCGTCGGCAGCCCCAGGCCAATCACTCCCTTTACCGTGCCCGCCAGCATAAAGATGCCCAGCAGGGCTAAAATTTCAGGTAGCGTCAACGTCATAGGTCTATCCTTCCTCATTATCCCTTGGTGCATGGATTGTCCGCAGCCCTTGCCTGCCGCACAATGCGGCAATCACTGAGCCAGCCTGAGGCAAATACGTAGGAGAAGCCGATGCATTTCGATTTTACCGACCTGCGGCTGTTTATCGCCGTGGCTGAGGCGGGCAGCATCACCGCCGGGGCCGATCGTGCCTGCCTGTCGCTGGCATCGGCCAGTGCCCGCATTCGCGGATTGGAGCAACAGGCTGGTATTCAGCTTTTGGCCCGCGGCGCGCGGGGAGTACAAACCACTCAGGCCGGTGAACGCCTGTTGGGCCATGCTCGTCTGTTGTTACAGCAAAGCGAACGGCTACGGGGGGATATGGCAGAGTTTTCCCCGGGCAACGCCTGACATTTGCGTATTCTGGCCAATACCGTCGCCGCCAGCGCTTTTCTTCCGGAGTTGCTGGCAGACTATCTGCTGCTTAACCCACAGACGGACATTGTGTTGGAAGAGTTGCCCAGCACGGCGATCAGCCAGTCGATCCTCGATCAAACTGCGGATATCGGCATTGTCGCCAACCACGCCGACCTGCGCGGGCTGGAAAGCTACCCGTTCCGCCAGGATCGCCTGGTGCTGGCGCTACCGGTCGATCATCCGTTAGCCGGCCGCGCCAGCGTCAGTTTTAGCGAAACGCTGGCATATGACTTTATTGGCTTAAGCGACGACAGCGCGCTGCAGCAACATTTGGCGCAACACGCCCTACGCAACGGCGGCCCAATGCGTTTACGCGCCCGTGCAGGAAGCTTTGAAGTGGTGTGTCGGATGGTGACGCGTGGTGCCGGTATCGCCGTGGTACCGGAGGAGATCGCCCGGCAATGGCCGGGCATGCAAGTCAGAATTCTTGCGCTGGACGATACCTGGGCCACACGCCAGCTGTCTATCGTAGTGCGTCAGTTGGCCCAGTTACCGCTACCGGCGCAGCGGCTTATCGCTTTCCTGCAACCGCAATAGCGCCGTTTTTTAACGACAGTTAATGGCTGCCCGGATTGGCACGTAGCCTGGCAACCTGCGTTTCGACATCGCGCCATGCCGGTTTGTCCCCGGCATAATGCTGCCGTAGATAATTCACCAGATCAGCCACTTGACGATCGGAAAAACTGTCTTTGAATCCAGGCATAAAGCCCAAATCAGCGGTAGCCGGTTTGGAAATTCCCTGCAAAATCACGTTAATCAGGTTATCCGGCCGCTCGCTGAATATATTGGTGTTGTTCGCCAAGTCCGGGCTGACGCCAAACAGCTGCGGCCCGCCGCTGGCGGCGCTGTGACAGGCTTGGCAAGCGCCCTGAAACAGACGTTCTCCACCCAATTGCCCTACGGCGGTCGAAAGAGTGGCAGCCGGTTTGGCCTGCGGTTCCAGGTTCAATCCGGTCGGGTTGCTCAATGAAATCAGGTAATTGGCCATCGCTCGAACGTCGGTTTCCGGCAGTGTGGCCAGTTCGCCGACCACCGGCCCCATCGGGCCGGCCGCGACGCCGTGCTCGGCAGAATGACCGCTACGCAAATACTGGAATAGCTGCTCTTCGGTCCAGGATTTGTCCGCATTGACCAATTGGTTTAATGCCGGCGCTTCCCAGCCATCCACCATCGCCCCCGCCAAAAAGCTGCGGCCGCCCTTTTCAGCGCCCATTAGATTGCGCGGGGAATGGCAGGCGGCACAATGGCCCAACCCGTTAACCAGATAAGCGCCACGGTTCCACTGCGCGCTTTGCGCGGGATTTGACTGAAATTCGCCCTGGCGGAGAAACAGCGCATTCCAGCCGGCCATTAACGGGCGCACATTGAACGGGAAACGCATCTGATTAGCCGGGGTACTTTGCACCACCGCCGGTTGCGACATCATATAGGCATACAGCGCTTGCATGTCACCCTCGGTCATCTTACTGAACGCCGTATAGGGAAATGCCGGATACAAATGCCTGCCATCGCGGCTGATGCCCTGACGCATCGCCCGGTCGAACGCGGTAAACGACCAGTTGCCGATACCGGTTTCCACATCTGGGGTGATATTGGTGCTGTACAGGGTTCCAAACGGAGTTTCCATCGCCCGCCCCCCGGCATTGGTTAGCCCTTCTGAGGCGGTATGGCATACCGCGCAATCCCCGGCAGCGGCCAACTGACGCCCCCTTTCCAGGGTCGCGGCAGACCAGGTACCTGAGCCAGGGGTAGCCACCGGCGCAATTTCGGCACGCCATGGCAGTGCCGTCGTCACGACACCCAGCGCGGCCCCTAAAATCCCAGCCACGCCACCAAACCACCATTTACTGCGTTTGGTTTTGACTGGCTGCGTTGACGGCTGCCGCTGACTATCCGGACCGTTCAACGCCTCGCGCAGTCGATCAGAGGTAATCGGCAACTCGCGAAACCGAATACCGGTGGCGTCAAACACCGCATTGGCGATGGCTGCCGCGCTGGGCACCGAGGCAGACTCACCGGCCCCCAATGGCGGATCGTAAGGGCGTGGCATCATCACGACATCCACCTCCGGCACCTCCGGGAAAGTCAGGATCGGGTAAGCACCCCACTCTTTGCTGGAGATCGTGGATTCTTCGAAGGTCACTCGCTCTTTTAGTACCCGACTGGTCGACTGGATAACGTTGCCGTGGATCTGGTGACGTACGCCGTCCGGATTGACCATCATGCCGGCGTCGTGCCCGACCACAATCCGCGTGACCGCCACTTCGCCGCTGACTTTGTCGATAGCAACGTCGGCGACCCAGGCGGCCCACGCGGCACCGAAACCGGGAAACTTACTGTGAATATAACGCGCATAGGCAAAGCCTCGTCCACGCAGTACGCCGTCTTCCGCCGGGGTTTGCATAGGTTCGGTATGCGGCGTCCAGCCGGCACGTTCGGCGGTACTGCGCATCAGTTCGGTGGCACGTTGATCCTTGATATAACGCAGTCGATATTCAAGCGGATCGACGCCGGCGGCGATAGCCAGTTCGTCAATATAGGACTCGTGCGCGAAGGTATTCGGCAGTGCCGATACGCCCCGCATCCAGGAAGCGCGGACAATCGGTGCCATATCCTCAATGCTGACGCGCAACGCCGGATATTCATAGGGCGGTACCGAAGTGCGATCCCCCATCTCATAAGCCACCGGCACCGGCTCCACCCTTCCGGTCAGCAACAGCGCCAGGGTGGGCGCACCGTTGGAAGGATAATAGGTGCGAAAATCATAGGCGACCGGATCACCGGCGGCGTCCAACCCACCGTCAACCTCCATCAGTTGCGCAGTGCCCTTCGGTTCCCACAGATGTTCCTGCTCACGGGTTAGCTGCACCCGTACCGGACGGCCTACCGCTCGCGACAGCAGCGCCGCATCCGCACAGACATCATCGGCGCAGTTACGACCATAACAGCCGGCTGCCTCCATGCGGATGATTTCAATCTGATTTTCCGGGTACTCCAGCAGCCAGGCAAGATCGGCGCGCAACAAGTGCGGGTTCTGGCTGCCCGACCACACCCGCAGTTGCTGTGGTTGGTAATCTGCCAATGCGCAGGACGGGCCAATCGACGCATGCAGTTGATATGGCCAAAGATAACTGCGGGTAAAGCGTCGGTCGGCGGCAGCCAATGCTGTATCCACGTTGCCGGTATCATGCACCACCCGCGTCGAATGGGGATTATCGCGCAGCGCCTGAGCCACATCGGTCATCTGCGGCAGGTTACGCCGCCAGTCTTTCCAGCTCACCTGCAGCGCCTGTGCCGCCTTGATCGCCTGCTCCTCGCGCTCGGCAACAATGCCGATAAAGTCTTCTATCACCACCAGCTTGACGATGCCGGGAATATGGGCAATCGATCGTTCGTCCACTGCCAGCAGGCTGGTGCCGACAAACTCACCGCTGTCGTAGCCCGCATAGGGCGGTCGCACCACCCGCCCGTGTAACATGTTCGGCAGCCGCATATCGTGCACATAGGTGGATTCGCCTGTGGCCTTGGCCGGGATATCGACACGTGAGGTGCTGGTACCCACCAAACGGTACTCGGCCTGCGGCTTAAGCGGTGCATCACCGCTTATCGTTAATGCAATATGTACACCAGCCACCAGTTCGCCATAGCTCAGCCTTTGCCCGTCAGGGCTAACAACGATGCCGTCGTCCAGCGTCAGTTGCTCTACTCTGAAGTCAAAACGTTGTGCCGCCTGCTGCAGCAACCAGCGGCGCGCTTCGGCGGCGGCATTACGCAGGGGCACCGCCGAAATCTGCAGGGTGGCACTGGCGATAGTCGCCCCCTGATTCGGCGTGCTTTCAGTGTCGCCCAGCACCATGCGCACCTGATCCATGCGCAGGTAAAGCTCTTCGGCGACAATCTGACCTAATGCGGTGCGCACGCCAGTGCCCAGATCGACATGGCCGTTGAAGGCATAAACCTCACCGCTGTCGCAAATGGCAATGAACAACCCTTGTTCTTTGGGTTTCAGGCTCGGCATCTGACCTTTCGGTACCAGCCCTGGCGGCGGTTGGATCTGATCGACAATCAGCAATGTGCCCTGGCGCTGCATTAGCTCCGCCTGACTCGGCAATGAGGAGTGGGTATCAGTCATGGGACGAGGTTTCCTCGTTGCGATACAGAGTGATAGCGCGCTGAACCGCACGCAGGATTTCGATATGGGTGCCGCAACGACACAGATTGCCGGACAGTGCCTGACGGATTTCTGTGTCACTGGGCGAGGGATTTCGATCCAACAGGGCTTTGGTGGTCATGATCATGCCGTTCAGGCAATAACCGCACTGCGCCGCCTGTTCCTCAATAAAAGCGCGCTGGACCGGATGCAGATGTTGGCGATCGCCCAGCCCTTCCAGCGTGGTGACCTCACGGCCGGTCACACCCAGAGCCGGGATCACGCAGGAGCGTGCGGCAATGCCGTCAACCAATACGGTGCATGCGCCGCACTCTCCGAGGCCGCAGCCGTACTTTGGGCCATTGAGCGCCAAATCGTTGCGTAACACCAATAACAGAGGCGTATCCGCCATCACCCAGGTATGAATATTTTCGCCATTTACCGACAGCATCAATGGATGCTCCGTCAGCGTTTTTACCGCGCCTTCCCTGGGCGATTGCACTTCAGATATCGCCATTCTCGCGTCTCCGCCTGCGCTCTGGTGATACCCGTCATCTTTCACGCCGCTGCGTCGTTGCCGCACTTGCCCAGCCCAGTTACTGACTTGAGAGTGAGCAAGCTGCCAGCCTGGCTGCAACTTGAAAGCTATAGGGTATGAATTGTGGGCCGTGACCTCGCCGCCACCGCACTCACCAGACAACAGCAGTTGCGCGGGGCGAATCAGCCGGGTGGCTGGTCTTCCAGCATTTTATTGAGCAGGAACATCAGTGCTATACGTTCGGCCGGATTGAGCGTGCCGAAGGTTAATTCTGTGATCTTCGCCGCATGCGGCACCGTTTCCCTCAACAGATCGGCACCGGTATCAGTCAGCCCGACCACCACTTTGCGCCGGTCGACAGGATCCGGCATAACGGTGATCAGTTCACGCGCTTTGAGGCGCTCGACAATGCCGCGAATGGTGGCCTGATCGACCGCCGTCACCTGCACCAGCTCAGTTAGCGAACTCGGGCCCATGTCACGCACCGCGCACAGGGTAATAAACTGCACCGCGGTCAGCTGCGAATCGCCAACGTTCTGCTGAAAGATGGCCACATGGCGCTGGTAAACCTTACGAAGCAGGTGCCCGACTTGTTCAGTAAAATGATAATTTTCGGTCTTGCCGTTTTCTACAGCCGGGTATTCGGGGGGCGTCATTGCGTTACTCTCACCATCTATGGAAACCACCGAGAATAGTACAAACCCCCGCGTTTAGCAGCAAGGTTAGCCCTGGCTTACTCGGGACGCCGCAGGAGCCACCACTTCGCCATCCGCCACTACCGTCGTGCCGTCCAGGCTAATGTCGCAATGGCGCAGCGCGATATCCATGTGGCACGGCGTTTTACGCGTACCACCGACTTCGGTATTCGGCCCGGTGGAAAAAAGGAAGTTGCCATAGAAGGCACGTGCATCCATACACATCCCGTCGTTTTTGTCGTGCAGCCCCATCGCCGTCCACTGTGCACGTGGCTGTAAGCCCCAGCCGATGTGCGAGATGCCGTACACTTCCGGATCGTTGAAATATTTCATGTACTCCCGAAGATATTCCGCCTCAAACCCCCCGTGAATACGCGTCACAAAGCCCTTGTCTATCTCCAGCGTGATCCGTTCCCGCGCATAGCTCTTGAACGGCAGCAGGATATCGCCCACATCCAGCACCAGTACCCCTTCGGCCTGTTCCTCATTCGGCCAGGTGAACAGGAAGCCGCTTGGCCAGTGATCCCAACGTCCCGGTTCGTCGGCGTAACCGTATTCGGTTACCGTGGGGTATTGCCCCAGCGGGGCGCGAAAATCGCTGCCGGCGACAGATTTCACCTGCATTAATTTTGCCTGTTCCAGCACGGCAGCCGCCGCCAACACTCGCGCTTTGTCTTCCGCATTAGGCAACATCCGTGCCAACACCTCCGGCGGCTCGACCGCCAGCAAAATACGCGTGCCGGTCTTAAGGATTTGCTCCTGCTCCGGCGAGTGCAGCAACATCATGGTGTCGACCACCAGATCGGCGGCCTCCAGCGCGCGCTGAGCCGCATGGTTGCCGGTCAATGCCGTATCACCGCAATAAGCAGTCATGTCGTTGCCCATGGCGCGCGGATGGTTAAACGAGGGCAACTCCACCGTATAAACCTTAGCGCCCAATCGCAGTGCAGCATCGGTAGCTGCGCGTACCGTGCGCGCATCGGAATAGTGACTTTTCAGGATCGCCACGCTTTGCGAAGCATCAACCTTTGACAGCGTAAGCACCTGCTCGAACAGCTGAACCAACTGACTATCATTGACCGCCATGCGGTATCTCCTGTTTTGCCTAAAGGGGTCGACGCGCCCGGCGTCAACGAGGTTATTTTGCACAAATTACAGTGAATACACTCTTTTAATTATCTAAGACTAAAAACCCACCGGAAGCAAGAAGCCCGAGACACCTATAAGCAAATCCTATTTTAAGCCCTTACCATCCTGTGATTAACATAAGGTTAACAGAAACTGGCAACCAATTAGCGTGAGCCAAGTCAAAATTAACACTTGTGCAACTTTGCGTTATTTAGCGTATACACTATAAATCGATTATCCGTTATCGCAGCGGATAGCAGGTAAAAAAACCAACAGTCAGGGGAAAAATGATGAGCAAACAACAACGCATTGCCGTAGTCGGCGCCGGTTTGGGTGGCGCCGCCGCCGCCGGTCTGCTGCAAAAAGCGGGCTTTACCGTCGACCTGTACGAACAGAGTCCGGTGTTTTCACGATTGGGTGCCGGTATCCATATGGGGCCAAACGTATTGAAGATTTTCCGCCGTCTCGGCATTGAACAGCCCTTGGAGCAAATGGCGTCTCACCCGGACTTCTGGTTCAGCCGCGACGCCGAAACGGGTGATTATCTATCTCGCATCGAACTGGGGGCATTTGCCCGCAAAGAATACGGTGCCGCTTACGTGACGGTACACCGCGGCGATCTGCAGGCCTTGCAGATGGCGGCACTGCAACCGGGCAGCGTGCATTTTGGCAAGCACCTGAGCAAGATTGAAGAGCGCGAAAACCATGTGGTGCTGAATTTTGCCGACGGTACTCAGGCCAGTGCAGACATCGTGATTGGCGCCGACGGCATCAATTCCCGCATTCGCGAACACCTGCTGGGCACTGAAGCCCCAACCTACAGTGGTTGGGTGGCGCACCGGGCGTTGATCCGCGGCGACAAACTGGCCAAATACAACCTGAGTTTTGAAGACTGCGTTAAATGGTGGTCGGCGGATCGTCACTTGATGGTCTATTACACCACCCAAAAGCGCGACGAATACTACTACGTCAGCGGCGTGCCGCACCCGGCATGGGATTTCCAGGGCAGCTTTATCGACAGCAGCCGCGAGGAAATGTACGAAACCTTCGCCGGTTATCACCCGATTGTGCAGGCATTGATCGAGTCCAGCGAACAGGTCACCAAATGGCCGTTGCTGAACCGTAAACCGCTGCCGTTGTGGAGCGAAGGCCGCATGGTACTGCTCGGCGATGCCTGCCACCCGATGAAGCCGCACATGGCTCAGGGCGCAGCCATGGCGATCGAAGACGCCGCCATGCTGGCGCGTTGTCTGCAGGAAACCGGGCTGACCGACTACCGCACCGCTTTCCAACTGTATGAAGCCAACCGCAAAGAGCGGGCTTCTCGCGTGCAGGCGGTATCCAATGCCAATACATTCCTGCGCACGCAGGAAGATCCCGCCTGGGTTTACGGCTATGACCTGTACGCGCAAGCGCTGAAATCGGAGAACGCCGCATGAGCCACTTTCTGTATGGCGCCAACGTGCAGGCCAACGGCATTCGCCAGCACTATCTGCGCTACGGCGGGCAAGGCCCGGTGGTGATCCTGATCCCCGGCATCACCAGCCCGGCGATCACCTGGGGCTTCGTCGCCGAACGACTGGCTGAAAAGTACGACACCTACGTGCTGGACGTGCGCGGGCGCGGACTATCCGCCAGCGGGCCGGACCTGGCTTATGACGCCGAAACCTGTGCCCAGGACATAACCTCTTTCGCTTGCGCTTTGCAATTGGAAAACTACGCCCTGCTCGGTCATTCAATGGGGGCGCGCTTTGCCTTACGCGCTGCCGCGCTCCATCCGGCAGGGGTACGACGGCTGGTGCTGATCGACCCGCCAGTTTCCGGCCCCGGTCGTCGTGAATATCCGGGCAAGTGGCCCTGGTATGTCGATTCGATCCGTCAGTCACTGTTGGGCATGAACGCCGAACAGATGCGCACTTACTGCCCCAGCTGGAGCGAATCGCAGCGCCAACTGCGTGCCGAATGGCTGCACACCTGCTATGAACCGGCCATCCAACGCGCCTATGAAGATTTCCATCAGGTCGATAGTCATCGCGATTATCCCGCGTTGAGCATGCCGACATTACTGATGGTCGCGGGCCTTGGCGGCGTGATCCAGCAGGAAGACGAGGCGGAGATCCGCGCATTGCAGCCAGAGATAACTCTCGCGCACGTTGAAAATGCCGGACATATGATCCCGTGGGACGACTTTGACGGTTTCTTCCGTGCTCTGGGCAATTTTCTGGATTAATTAAGGAGTGGTGTCATGACTAAAAATTACCGTATCGGCCAAATCGTCCCCAGCTCCAACACCACGATGGAAACCGAAATTCCGGCGATGCTGAACGCTCGCCAACTGATCCGCCCGGAGCGTTTCACCTTTCACTCCAGCCGCATGCGCATGAAACACGTCAGCAAGGCGGAATTGGCGGCGATGGACGCCGAATCCGACCGTTGTGCTCTGGAACTTTCCGACGCACAAGTCGACGTGCTCGGTTATGCCTGCCTGGTGGCAATCATGTCGATGGGGCTGGGCTATCATCGTGAGTCACAGGCTCGACTGGCACAGGTGACACAAGATAATAACGCCGGCGCTCCGGTCATCAGCAGCGCCGGAGCGCTGGTCAACGGTCTGAAAGTGCTGGGGGCCAAACGCATTGCGTTAGTCGCCCCCTACATGAAACCCCTGACCCAAATGGTGGTGGACTATATCGAGCACGAGGGTATTGAGGTCAAGGTATGGCGGGCACTGGAGATTGCCGACAATCTGGCCGTGGGACGTCATGACCCGGCCAAACTGCCGGGCATTGTCGCCGAGATGGATCTGAGCGACGTTGACGCCATCGTGCTGTCCGCCTGCGTGCAAATGCCGTCCTTACCGGCGGTGGCTACCGTTGAAGCACAAACCGGCAAACCGGTATTGACCGCCGCCATCGCAACCACTTACGCCATGCTGACCGCACTGGAGCTGGAGCCGATCGTTCCCGGCGCAGGTGCCCTGCTGTCCGGCGCCTATTAAGGAGCAACTATGGCATCCGCAGCCGATAACTCACTCACCGATAATTACAGCGGCGTCTGGGGCAACCGCATCGGCTTCGGCCGACATCCGGCCCTGCTGATGATCGACTTTATGCAGGGCTACACAACCGAGGATGCACCACTGTTCGCTCCCGGCGTGGTCAGCGCGGTCGAAGAGAGCGTGGCGCTGTTGGCCACCGCTCGCCAAACGGGAATTCCGGTGATTCACACCAATATCCGCTATCATGCAAGGCATTTTGCCGATGGCGGCATTTGGGTGAAAAAAGCTCCGGTTATGAAGGACATGGTGGAAGGCAACCCGCTGGCGGCTTTTTGCTCGCAGGTAACTCCTCTGGCCGCAGAAGTGGTATTAACCAAACAGTATGCCAGCGCCTTTTTCGGCACCTCTTTGGCCCCGATGTTGGTGGCGCTGGGCGTCGATACCCTGCTGTTGGCCGGTTGCTCCACTAGCGGCTGTATCCGTGCCAGCGCAGTGGACGCGGTACAGCACGGGTTCCGCACCATCGTCGTGCGGGAATGCGTAGGCGATCGTCACCCCGGGCCGCATGAGGCCAATCTGTTCGACATCGACAGTAAATACGGTGATGTCGTGACTAAAAAGGAGGCCCTCGATTATCTGAACCGGCTGTAACCCAGAGCTTCACCTGCACGGAGAGCTGAACAATAAAGAAGGCGCGGAAAGCGCCTCAAAAGCAAACACACAACGCTCCTCCTCCGGAGGCCACCATGCACCACCTGGAGACATCATCATGGCCATTGTTGAAACCCCGTTAACCGGGAAAGCGGGAGCAGAATCGCTTCTGTACCGCAAAATCACCTGGAAGCTGATCCCGTTCCTCTGTTTGTGCTATCTGGCCGCCTATCTCGACCGCATCAACGTCGGTTTGGCCAAGTTGCAGATGGCCGACCAATTGCAACTGAGCGAGGCCGCCTTCGGGCTGGGCGCCGGGCTGTTCTTTGTCGGCTATATCCTGTTTGAAGTGCCGAGTAACCTGATCCTGCAGCGCGTCGGCGCCAAGGTGTGGATTGCCCGCATCATGATCACCTGGGGCCTGCTTTCCGCCTGTACGATGTTTGTCACTACCCCCAACCAGTTTTACATCATCCGCTTTTTACTTGGCGTAGCGGAAGCCGGCTTCCTGCCAGGAGTACTGTATTATCTGACGCTGTGGTTCCCGACTTACCGTCGCGGCCGCATCATTGCGCTGTTCATGATCGGCCTGCCCCTGTCTAGCGTGCTTGGCGGCCCGCTGTCTGGCTGGATCATGGGACATTTTGATATGCGACACGGGCTGCACGGGTGGCAATGGCTGTTTCTGCTGGAAGGCATTCCCAGCGTATTGTTGGGCGTACTCACGTTCTGGGTGCTGCCGAACAACTATCGACAGGCCAAATGGCTGTCCGATGACGAAAAACAACGCATTGCAGAAGATCTGGCCCAGGACGACGCCGAAGCCAGCCACAGCAAGCACAGTTTTCGCGACGGTTTCTTTAACCTCAAAGTGTGGATGTTGGGTGGCATTGACTTCTCGATCCTGCTTAGCGCCTATGCCATGGGCTTTTGGATGCCAACCTTTATCAAGACTGCCGGCGTGACCAACATCACTACCATCGGCCTGCTGACTGCGTTACCGAGCGTTGCTGCCCTGCTGGGCATGTTGCTGATCGGTACCAGTTCCGACCGCATGCGTGAGCGTCGCTGGCACATCATTGTGCCCTTTATTGTCGGCGCGATGGCGATGGCCGGCAGCACGTTCTTCACCCATAACGTGATCGCCACGGTGTTGCTGTTCTCTGTTGCGCAGGCCGCAATCATCGGTGCGGTACCGGTGTTTTTCAGCCTGCCAGCCACCTTTTTGCGCGGCACAGCAGCGGCAACCGGCTTCGCGCTGGCCTGTTCGCTGGCAAACATTGCCGGGTTAGTGAGTAACTCGCTGATGGGGCTGGCATTGGACCTGACCGGTAAAAGCGGCGGCGCTCTGTGGGCATTCGCCGGGTGTCTGCTGATCAGTTCATTGCTGGTAGTTGCATTGCCTGCCAAGGTGGTTAACCGCTGAGGACGTTGGGCCCCGCTCGCGGGGCCTGACTTATTGGCAACCACAGGATCGGTCTGCCATCTTTGTCCTTGATTGCTCACGGGCCAAAAATATCCGGCGCATGACAAATCCTCGTTTCAGCTATGTCCCGACGAAAAAAAGGACGCAAGAAACTTGCGCCCTTCTGGGAGTTTTGGGTTATGCCGCGAACTGTTATTCGTCTTTAAGACCGCGGTTGATCAACATCGGCTCGATGCTCGGTTCTTTACCGCGCCACTCGACGTACAACTTCTCCAGATCCTGGCTGTTGCCGCGCGACAGCACCATATCGCGGAAACGCTGGCCGTTCTCCGCCGTCAGCCCACCGTGCTCGCTGAACCACTGGAAGGCGTCATCCGCCAGCATTTCAGTCCACAGATAGGCGTAATAACCGGCGGCGTAGCCGTTACCCCAGATGTGTTTGAAGTAGCTTGAGCGATAGCGTGGCGGCACGTAGCTGAGATCGATCTTGTCTTTCATCAGCGATTCGGCTTCGAATTTATCCACGTCCTGCTGCGGCTGATCGGCGCTCAGCATATGCCAGTGCATATCCAACAGTGCCGCAGACAGCAGCTCGGTCATGTCGTAGCCCTTGTTGAACTTGTCGGCTTTTTTGATTTTATCGACCAGTTCCTGCGGCATGGCTTCACCGGTTTTGTAGTGTTTGGCGTAATGCGCAAAGACTTTAGGATCGCTGGCCCAGTGCTCGTTGAACTGCGAGGGGAATTCGACAAAATCACGTGCGGTATTGGTACCTGAAAGGCTTGGGTATTCCTGATCGGCGAACATACCGTGCAACGCATGACCAAACTCGTGGAACATGGTGATCACGTCGTCGTAAGACAGCAGCGCAGGCTGACCTGCTGCCGGTTTGGTAAAGTTGGCAACGTTGTAAATCACCGGTTTGGTGCCTTTCAACTTCGACTGTTCGACGAAGTTGCTCATCCAGGCGCCGCCGCCTTTGTTGTCGCGTTTAAAGAAGTCGGTATAGAACAGCGCCATCGATTTGCCGTCTTTATCGAACACCTCATACACGCGCACGTCCGGCTGGTAAACCGGGATATCCTTACGTTCTTTGAAGCTGATGCCGTACAGCAGGTTGGCGGCATAGAACACGCCATTGTTCAGCACGTTATCCAATTCGAAGTAAGGTTTGATCTGCGATTCATCCAGATCGTACTTCGCCTTGCGCACCTGTTCGGCATAGAACTGCCAATCCCAGGCGGCAACCTTGAAATCGCCTTTCTGCTGGTCGATCACCGCCTGAATGTCTTTGGCTTCACGTTCGGCACGCGCAGTGGCTGCCGGGACGATATTACGCATGAAGCTCAGCGCCGCATCCGGCGTTTTGGCCATCTGGTTTTGCAGCTTCCAGGCCGCATAGTTCGGGAAGCCCAGCAGCTTGGCCTGCTCGGCGCGGACTTTGGCCAGGCGGGCAATCGTCTGGCGAGTGTCGTTGCCGTCACCCTTTTCTGCCCGGTTCCACGAAGCGTCAAACAGCGCCTTGCGGGTGTCTCGATTTTTCAGGCTTTGCAAATCCGGCTGCTGGGTGGTGTTTTGCAATACCAGTAACCACTGCTTGTCCAGCTTACGCTCACCGGCGGCCTGAGCGGCAGCGGCCAGTTCGCTTTCAGACAATCCGTCCAACTTACCCTTGTCGGCGATAGCCAGCGCACCATCTTTGGTCGCCGCCAGCAGCTTGTTGGAGAACTGGGTACTCAGCGTCGCCGCTTCCTGGTTCAGCGCCTTCAGCTTGGTTTTATCGGCGTCGGAGAGATTGGCCCCCGCCAGCTCGAAATTTTTGTAAGTCACTTCCACCAGGCGGCGAGATTCGGCATCCAGCTTCAGCGCATCACGCTGCTGATAAATCGTCTTGATACGCGCGAACAGTTTGCTGTTGAGCATGATGGCGTCGTCCAGCGCCGCCAGCTTCGGTGAGCTTTCTTCATCCAACTTTTGCAGCGCGTCGCTGGTGTTGGCCGAGGTCATGGCACCAAACACGTTCATCACGCGTGACAGCAACGCCCCAGACTGTTCCAGCGCCACGAAGGTATTTTTAAAATCAGGCTTGGCCGGGTTGTTGGCAATCTTCTCCACTTCCTCCAGCTTTTGCTTGATACCGGCATCAATTGCCGGGGCGTAGTCGCTCTCTTTAATCAAATTGAACGGCGGCGCCTGGAACGGCAGGCGACTTTGGTAGAAGAACGGGTTCTGGTTCTTTTTATTGTTGTGCTGGTTGGCTTCACCGGTCACGTTAGCCTCCTTCGCCTGACCACTCGGCAACGCGGTGTGGTCAGCGTGCGGGTTAGTTTCTGCTGCCTGTGCCTGCGAGCTCAGCGCCATGCCGATCGCCAACACCAATGTAGATAAACGCATCAAATCGAAACTCCTCCATGTTCACAGAATAAATTGCGCGGGAACCCCAGTTCCCAGGCCACATCCTAGCTTAGGCGCAGTTGGCAGTTTGAGCAAAAACAAGTGATTAGAATGTTGAGTTGGCCTAAGCATCAGGCTTTTTGGCCTTCGGTTTAATGAAAACCTTTTCAGCGTAAACCTTGTCCGTAGCAGGCAATAACCTCTCCGGCCACCGCCACCGCGATCTCCGCCGGCAGTTTGCCCTTCACGTCCGGCAGGCCCAGGGGGCAGCGCATGGCGGCGATCGCCGTTTCGCTGATGCCGCGTTGGCCGAGCTTGTATTCGAAGCGTTTGCGTTTGGTCAGCGATCCGATCAGGCCGAAGTACCCTGCGTCGCCGCGACGTAAAATTCGCTCCGCCAGTGCCAGGTCCAGCGCGTGATCGTGGGTCATCACGATAAAATAACTGCCCGGCGGCATGGCGTCGACGATCTCCAGTGGCTCATCGCTGATTTCTTGCTGCACCCCGGCGGGAATAACCCGCGGGAATTCCGCCGCGCGGCCGTCCACCCAGCGCACCCGGCACGGCAGCGTGGCGAGGATATTCACCAGCGCGCGCCCGACGTGGCCGGCACCAAACAGAGCGATCTGCGGGCGCGGCGATATCATCGGCTCAAACAGCACGCTGGTGGTGCCGCCGCAGCACTGGCCCAGTCGCGCCGCCAGCGGAAAACGCTCCAGCCGTAACTGGGGCGTAGCCTGTTGCAGCATTTCGCGGGCAATCGCCAATGCCTGAAACTCCAGATGGCCGCCGCCGATGGTATTCACCGCACGTTCAACGGTTACCAGCATTTTGGTACCCCGGTTGCGCGGCGTGGAGCCCAGTTCGTCCACCAGCGTCACCAGCACGCAGGGCTCGCCGCGCCTGCGTGCCTCTGCCAGCGCCTCAATCCATTCGTCCATCGCCGTTCTCCCGCGTCAATTCAGTGACAATGTCACTTGCCAGCATCTGTTGCACGCCCCACAGCACCCGTTCCGGCGTGGCCGGTGCGTCAATGTTGGGTTGCAGGCGGTAATCCGCCAGGCTGGCGACCGCATCCTTGATCGCGCACCAAACCGAAATCCCCAGCATAAACGGCGGCTCGCCCACCGCTTTGGAATGAAACACCGTATCTTCCGGGTTTTTGCGGTTTTCCAGCAGCCTGACACGCAAATCGGCAGGCACATCGCCGATAGCCGGGATTTTGTAGCTGGCTGGCCCGTTCGTCAGCAACTTCCCTTGTTCGTCCCACACCAGCTCTTCGCTGGTCAGCCAGCCCATGCCCTGCACAAAGCCCCCCTCGACCTGACCGACGTCGATTGCCGGGTTCAGCGAGTCGCCCACGTCGTGCAGGATGTCGGCGCGCAGCAGTTTGTACTCGCCGGTCAGGGTGTCGATCACCACTTCCGCGCAGGCCGCGCCGTAGGCGAAGTAATAGAACGGGTGACCGCGGGCCTGGTCGCGATCGTAGAAAATTTTCGGCGTGCGGTAATAGCCGGTGCTGGCGAGCGAAACCTGATTGAAATACGCCTGCTCGACCACCTGCTCGAAGCTGAAATAACGCTCGGCCACTTTGACCTGGCCGTTATTGAAAATAATCTGCTCCGCACTGACCTGATGCTGTTTGCTCAGCATCTCGATCAGCCGCTGTTTAATGATTAGCGCGGCATTCTCCGCCGCCTTGCCGTTGAGATCCGTGCCGGATGACGCCGCCGTCGGCGAGGTATTCGGCACCTTGCCGGTATCGGTAGCGGTGATTTGAATACGTTCGATGTCCACCTGGAACACTTCGGCGACAATCTGCGCCACCTTGGTGTTTAGCCCCTGGCCCATTTCGGTGCCGCCGTGGTTAAGTTGAATGCTGCCGTCGGTGTACACCAGCACCAACGCTCCTGCCTGGTTAAGGAAGCCGGCGGTGAAGGAAATACCAAACTTCACCGGCGTCAGCGCCAGCCCTTTTTTCAGGATTGGATTTTGCACGTTGAACTGCCGGATCGCCTGACGGCGGGCCTGATAATCGGCACTTTGCTCCAGCTCTGCGGTGATTTCCTGCAGCAGGTTCTGCTCCACCGGCTGGTGATAATGCGTAACGTTGCGTTGATCCTTGCCGTAATAGTTGGTTTTTCGCACCGCCAGCGGATCGAACGCCAGATAGCGTGCAATATGATCCATAACCTGCTCAATCGCCATCATGCCCTGCGGCCCGCCAAAGCCCCGGTAAGCAGTATTGGAAGCGGTATGCGTCTTACAGCGGTGGCCGGTAATCAGCACATCTTCCAGAAAATAGGCATTATCAGCGTGGAACATGGCGCGATCGACGATAGAACCCGAAAGGTCGAGCGAATAACCACAGTTGCCTGCCAGGCTGATTTTCACCCCGTGCAGCAGCCCGCTGTCGTCGAAACCTACGTCATATTGAATATAAAACGGGTGGCGCTTGCCGGTGATCAACATGTCATCGCGGCGGTTAAGGCGCATTTTGACCGGTCGCCCGGTGAGATGCGCCATCACGGCGCACAAACACGCAGGACCGGCAGCCTGCGTTTCCTTACCGCCAAAACCACCGCCCATGCGCCGCGTATCGATTGTCACTCTGTGCATTGGCAGGTTGAGCACCGAGGCCACCAGCTTTTGGATCTCGGTCGGGTTCTGAGTCGAGGAATACACCAGCATGCCGCCGTCCTCGGCCGGCATCACCGATGCAATCTGGGTTTCCAGATAAAAGTGTTCCTGACCGCCGACATGCAGCTCCCCCTGAATGCGGTGTTTCGCCTGCGCCAACGCGCGGTCGGCGTCGCCCCGTTGATGACGATGCGCCTCCTGCACCAGGAAACCTTCCCGTAAAGATTGAGTGACGTCCAACCGTGCCGGTAAATCCCGATAGGTCACTTTAATCGCCTGAGCGGCACGCCAGGCAATTTCCGGATCTTCCGCCGCCACAACCGCAATGACCTGTCCGACGTATTCCACCTTATCTTTCGCCATCAGCGGATCGCCGTGCGTTAAAGGGGCGATATCCAGTTCGCCCGGTACGTCCTGCCAGGTGATCACCCTTACCACGCCGGGAAAGTCGTAACAAGCCGACAGGTCCAGCTTTTCGATCTGCGCATGAGCCCGTTCGCTCAGCCTGGCCGCCAGATGCAATTGGTTCGGAAACTCAAGCCTGTCGTCGATGTATTGCGCTTCACCGCTGACGTGCTTGTCGGCACTCTCGTGCTTGCGGCTGCGGCCTACGCCGCTGGTTAACGACTGGCGGAAACGTTCTGCCAGGTGTTCCTGGGTGTGTTCGGTCCCTTTGCGATTACTCATGAGCGGTCACCTCTATTGCCAGCTGCGGCGCTGTCAGCGCAATGAAGTAGCGGCGCAGCAGGTTTTGCGCCACCAGCAAACGGTAAGCGCTGCTGGCGCGGAAATCGCTCAGCGGCGTAAAGTCCTGCGCCAACGCCTGTGCCGCTTGCTCAAGGGTTTCTCGCCGCCAGGGCTGCCCAACCAGTTGCTGCTCACAGAGTTCGGCGCGTTTCGGGGTCGCCGCCATGCCGCCGAACGCCACGCGGGCGCTGCAGATAACGCCTTGATCAAAGGTCAAATTGAAAGCGCCGCACACGGCCGAAATGTCGTCTTCCAGGCGTTTGGAGACTTTCCAGGCACGAAAGTCCGCCGGTGCGCTGGCAGGCAGTACGATACTTTCAATAAGTTCCCCCGGCTGCAGTGCGGTTTGGCGGTAGCCAAGGAAGAAGTCGTTCAACGGCAGTTCACGCTGGGTAGCGCCACAGCGCAGGATCAGCAGCGCGTCCAGCGCCAGCAATAAGGGCGCACCGTCACCAATCGGTGAAGCATTGGCAATATTGCCCCCCAACGTGCCCTGATTGCGGATCTGCTGAGAAGCAAAACGCGCCAGCAGTTCACCAAAGGCCGGATGATAGTTGGCCAACATCGGATACAAATCGCTCAACGCGGCGCCGGCGCCAATCACCAGACGATCGCCCTGCCAGCTTACCTGCCTGAGCGCCTCGATTTGGCCAATAGCGATGATCAGCGGGATATCCTGATGCCGCTGGGTGATTTCCAGCGCCAGATCGGTCCCGCCGGCCAGCAGTTTGGCCTGCGGGTGCTGTTGATAGAGCCGCGCCAGCTCATCGAGGCTCTGCGGCAGCAAACAGCGCTTGCCCTCAGCCTCCAGCGGCGTTGCGGCACGGATGGCCTGCAGCCGTTGCAGCGTTTGTGGCTGGTGGTGGTCGAAGCTGTCTGGCTGAGGGTTATCGCACGCCTGCTGCGCCGCCGCCAAAATCGGGCGATAGCCGGTACAGCGGCACAGGTTGCCGGCCAGTGCCTGCTGCGCCTGTTCGCGTTGATAGGACGCTGTGTTTTTTTGCAGGCAGAACATCGACATCACGAAACCCGGTGTACAAAAACCGCACTGTGAGCCGTGGCAGTCGACCATAGCCTGCTGCACGCCGTGCAATTCCCCCTGCTGTTTCAGATCCTCTACGGTGATCAACTGTTTGCCGTGCAACGCGCTGACGAAGGTCAGACAGGCATTAACGCTGCGATAACGCAGCCGATCGCCTTCCGGCTCGGCCAACACCACGGTACAAGCGCCGCAATCGCCGGAGGCACAGCCCTCTTTGGTGCCGCAGCGGCCAAGGTCACGCCGCAGATAGTTCAGCACCGTGGTGTTGGGATCGAGTGCGGTTTCTGTTTTCAGGGTTTGATTAAGCAGAAACTGGATCATGCCGCCTCCTGGCACTTGGCCGTTCGGTACACCACTTTGCCGTCGACGTAAGTACGATAAACATTGCGATCGTCACCCAGGGTCATCAACACAAACAGTTGCTCCGCCAGTTCGCGGCTGTTTTCATGTCGCAACTTTTGCAGCGGTGACACGGCCGGATCCAGCACCACAAAATCCGCCTCTTTGCCCACGTCGAAGTTGCCGATTTTGTCGTCGAGCGACAGGGCTCGAGCTCCGCCCAGCGTCGCGTGGTAGAAGGCTTCACAGGCGGAAAGCTGATAGCGCTGCAGCTGAGCGACCTTGTAAGCCTCACCCAGCGTTTCCAGCATGTTAAAGGTGGTCCCGGCCCCGACGTCGGTGCCGATACCCAGCCTGACCTGCTTCTGCCAGGCCTTTTGCAGGTTGAACAAACCGCTGCCCAGAAACAGATTCGAGGTTGGGCAAAAGGCGATCGCCGAACGGGTTTGGCACAGGCAATCCCACTCTTGTTCTTCCAGATGCAAACAGTGGGCGAACACGCTTTTCTCTCCGGTCAGCCCGTACTGGTGGTACACGTCCAGATAGCTGCGGCTGTCGGGGAACAACTCTTTCACCCAGGCCACTTCATCAAGATTTTCGCTCAGATGGGTGTGCAGGTAGGCGTCCGGAAATTCCTGGCGCAGCCGCTGCACCTGCTCAAGCAGTGCCGGGGTGCTGGTGGGCGCAAAGCGTGGCGTAATGGCGTAACTTAGCCGCTGTTTGCCGTGCCAGCGCTCAATCAGCGCTCGCGTTTGGCGGTAGCTCTGTTCCGGGCTTTCCAGCAAGGCTTCCGGCGCATGGCGATCCATCATCACCTTACCGGCAATCAAGCGCATGTTCAGCGCCGCCGCCTGGCGGAACAGCGCTTCAACCGACTGAGGATGCACGGTGCCAAATACCAGCGCCGTAGTGGTGCCGTTGCTTAACAGCTGCTGCAGAAAGAATGCCGACATTTTGTCAGAGTGCTGTTCGCAGCAAAATTGGCTTTCTGTCGGGAAGGTATAGTTTTTCAGCCAGGTCAGCAGTTGCTCGCCATAGGCGCCGATCATTTCGGTTTGCGGGTAGTGAATATGGGTGTCGATAAAACCCGGCACGATCAGTTTGTCCGGATAATGAGCGACCTCAAACCCCGGCGGCAACAGCGATTCGCCCTGCTGCCAGCTGCCGAACCAGGCAATCGCACCTTCATGGAGCAGCATTAACCCGTCAGGAATATGTCGCAGTTGCTGACCTAATTGCTGCGGATGATCCACGCAGGCCGCGATGTCGAAAAAATTGCCACGGATCGCCGTGGTGAATGGCATGTTCATTTTGCTTTCCTTCTCTACCGACCAGCGCACAGCACCCGGCTGAGTCAATTCAGCCTGGAGAGCGATGGCGGTCTTTTTATCGATCGCAGATGTTGATTTAAGAATAGCAAGCCGCGTGCCAGTCGGTTTTTTATTGACTATTTATGTTTAAAAACAGAAGGATAAAATTCACCGAACAATATTCCGAGCCAACGAAAAATAAGCAGAATATAAGCAAACGGTTGCCCTTAAATAGCAACCGTTTGCTTATATTGGATTAATGATTAGCCTGCACCATTATTGGGCAAGAATATAAATCGGAGGATGGGTTTTATGACTTCAATAACACTTCATAACGGGGATTGAATTCATCGAACAGCGGCAGTGCCGCCGCCCCCAATGCGGCGGTATCCGCACCGGTGGTGCCCAGCCGCACCCGCAGGCCGTCGAGGTATTTGCTGCGCACCGAGCGATGCAGCGGCACCAACCGTTTGATCAGTTGCGCCACGAGGCTTTCCGGCATCAGGCCGCCGATAATCACGGCTTCAGCGTCAAACATGCATTCGACGATGTTGATCGCCTGACGTAACGCAGGCACCGCCGAATCCAGCCAGGTGTCAATCTGCGACTGCGGCAATGCCAGCAAGTCTTGTGGTCTGGCGCTCATCGGATCCAGCCCGCAGCTCTCGTAGGCCGCCTGCAGCGAGACATAACGTTCCAGGCAGCCCTGGTTACCGCAGTAGCAGGCGCGCCCGCCCGGTTGCACAATCATGTGGCCGACTTCACCAGCATTGTGCGCATGGCCGGTATAAATTCGGCCATCGGTGAAAATCCCCGCGCCAAGCCCGGTACCGAGATACAAATAAATAAACGAATTCAGCTGTCTGGCTACGCCGTGCAAACGCTCGCCGATGGCGGCGACGGTGGCATCGTTCTCCAGCGTCACCGGCAGGCCGCTTTGCGCGTTAAGTTCAGCCACCACATCGATATTTTCCCAACCGTTGAGCGTGGTCGGCCCCACCGATGAAATCCCTTCCACGCCAAACGGCCCCGGCATTACCACGCCGATCCCCAGCATTTTCCCCCAGGCCAGATCCGGCTGCTGGCGCATTTCTTGCAGTACATCACAAATCAGTTTCAAGGTCGCAGCAGGTTGCGGCTTTTGCACCATAATCAGCCGGTGGAAACGTACGCTACCTGACAGATCAACCACGATCATCAGCAGGGACTGGTGATCCAGATGGATGCCGATGGAATACGCACTGTCTGGGTTAAGAGTCAACGGCGTGGCCGGCTGACCTCGCCCGCCGGCACGACGCGGCAGGTGCGAGGAGAGAATGCCGGCCTGTTCCAGCTCGGTTGCGATGTTTGAAACGGTTTGCGGCGTCAGTGAGGTCAGCCGGGCAATTTCGGCACGGGTCAGTTCTCCGTGCAGACGGATAGCCTCTATCACTACGCGCCGGTTGTGTGCGCGAGCATGTTCAAGGTTAGTGCCGGAAGTCGTCATAACTGCCTATGCAGAAAGGGAAATCGTCTTTGCAGTATGGTGCCCTCCAATAAAGCAATCAAATTGATTTAAAAATCTTTTTAACACCGGAGAACGCACAATGAAAAGCCATACCCTTGCCGCTACGGCAGTCTGTACTTTGTCTGCCCTGGCGCTCAGTCTCTCATCCGCCTATGCCGCCCCCACGCAAATTAGCGCGTTGTTTATGACCCAGGCGGCCTACAGTGAAAACGATATCCGCGCCATGACCGCGGACTTCAGCAAACAACACCCGGATATCACCGTTAATCTGGAGTTTGTCCCTTACGAGGCGCTGCACGATAAAATCGTCGCGGCACGTGGTGCCGGCAGCAATGGCTACGACGTGGTGCTGTTCGACGCCATCTGGCCGGCGGAATTCACCAAGTTCGGCCTGCTGCAAGACGTCACCGCGCGCATCAGCGCCGACGACAGCGCCAAAATCTTTGCCGGCGCCATGACCACCGTCACCTACAAAGACAAGCGCTGGGGCATGCCGTGGATCCTCGATACCAAATACCTGTATTACAACAAGGCCATGCTGGCCAAGGCCGGTATTGCCGCCCCGCCGAAAACCTGGCAGGAGCTGGAACAGCAGGCGGAAATTCTGAAGCAGAAAAACGTGGTCAAGTACCCGCTGGTGTGGAGCTGGTCACAGGCCGAAGCGCTGGTTTGCGACTACACCACGCTGGTGTCGGCCTTCAAGGGCCAGTTCATCCAGCAGGGCAAAATCACCTTCTCCAGCCCGGGTTCGCTGCAGGCCGCCAGCTACATGAAAGCGTCACTGGATAAGGGGCTCACCAACCCGAATTCTCGCGAGTATCTTGAGGAGGACGTGCGCAAGGCCTTCTCCAACGGGGATGCAGCCTTCGCACTGAACTGGACCTATATGTACAACATGGCCAACGATCCGAAGCAAAGCAAGGTGGCCGGCGACGTCGGTATCGTGCCTGCACCGGGCTCCGAGGCCGGTCAGGTTTCTGCGGTGAATGGCTCCATGGGTCTCGGCATTGCCAAGGCCAGCGCCCACCCCGATCAGGCCTGGCAGTACATCAGTTACATGACCTCGCAGCCGGTGCAGGACAAGTACGCCAAGCTTAGTCTGCCGATCTGGAAATCCTCCTATGAGGATCCCGCGGTGCAGAAAGGTCAGGAACCGCTGATCGCCGCCGCCAAACAGTCGTTGAACGTGATGCTTTCGCGCCCCGAAACCGCGGATTACTCACGGCTGTCCAACGGATTGCAGCAGGACCTGCAGCAAATCCTGCAGGGTAAAGTCACGCCGCAGGCCGGGCTGGATGCCGCGACCCAAAGCGCGGCACGGTTGCGTTAAGCGATGACGATGCTCACTCTGCCCCAACGTGAGCGTCGTCAGGCATGGGTGCTGCTGGCACCCATGCTGCTGATGATGCTGCTGCTTACCGCCTGGCCGCTGGGTCGTACCCTGTGGCTGAGTTTTACCGATGCGGCGCTGGTCGGCGACGGCGTTGCGCCGGCCTGGGTCGGTGCGGATAACTTTCTTTATGCCCTGACCGACCCGGACTTTCAGGCTGCTCTGGGGCGTACGCTGTATTTCACCCTGGTTTCGGTGGCGTTTGAAGGGGTGATTGGCGTGCTGGTGGCGCTGTTGCTCAATCAAAAATTCCACGGTCGCAATCTGCTGCGGGTGTTGGTGATTTTACCCTGGGCGCTACCGACCATCGTCAACGCCACGATGTGGCGACTGAATTTCAACCCGGATTACGGCAGCATCAACGCGCTGCTGACTCAACTCGGCGTGATCGACCACTATCGCAGTTGGCTGGGAGACCCGGCTTCGGCACTCAACGCGGTAATGCTCGCGGACATTTGGAAGAACTATCCGCTGATCACCCTGCTGACGCTGGCGGCATTGCAAACCATCCCGGACGATTTGTACGAGGCGGCTCGGCTGGACGGCGCCTCTGCCTGGCGACGATTCCGCGCCATCACCCTGCCCGCCATTCTGGCGCCGCTGGCCGTGGCGTTGGTGCTGCGTACCATCGACGCGTTCAAAGTGTTCGACATCATTTACGTGATGACGCGCGGCGGGCCAATGGACAGCACCAAAACCCTGAGTTTCTTTGTCTATCAGGAATCGTTCAGCTATCTGCGCGCCGGCAGCGGTGCCGCCTACGCCGTGCTGATGACCTTGCTGTGCGGCGTGCTGATTGCGCTGTACATGCTGATGCTGTTCCGCCAGCGCAGAAGGAGCCTCGCCGATGAAGCCTAAACTCCGCCTGCTCTTGCGCTACGGCGCCGCGCTGCTGCTGGCAGTGTCGATCCTCGCACCGATGCTATGGCTGTTTCTGATGAGCGTCAGCTCTTCGGCCGATCTGACCCGCGTGCCGCTGGAATGGCTGCCGCGTCACTGGGATTTTTCGCGTTACGTCAGCCTGCTGTCGTTGCAACCCGGCCAACCCGGTGCGTTGTTTCTGCATGCGTTGTTCAACAGCCTGCTGGTTGCCTGCGGCGCGACGCTGATTTCGTTATTGCTGGCCATTCCTGCGGCGTTCAGCTTTTCCCGCTACCCCGGCCGCGACGGCTGGCTGTTTGCCAGCCTGGCGATCTACATGGTGCCGCCGGTGGCTTTCGTGCTGCCGCTGTACTTTATCCTGCAACAGTTGGCGCTGTTGAACACCCATATCGGTCTGGTGCTGGTCTACTGCTCGCTGATCCTGCCGTTTCTCACCTGGATGCTGAAAAACCAGTTTGATGCCCTGCCGATCGACATCGAGCAGGCCGCCCGGCTGGACGGGTTACGCCAGTGGCAAGTGCTGTTGCGCATTACCCTGCCGCTGGCCAAACCGGCATTGGGTGCCTCGGCGCTGTTCGGCTGGTTGCTGGCCTGGGACGAATTTTTCTACGCGCTGCTGTTTACCAGCAATATTCAGGCGCAGACCTTGCCGGTGACCATAGCCGGTTTCACCGCCGGGCGGGCCACCGATGACGGGCTGATCGCCGCCGTCGGCATTCTGGCTGCCATTCCACCGCTGTTCATTGCCCTCTGGCTGCAAAAAAACCTGGTTAGCGGCTTAACCAGCGGCGGCAGCAAGGGCTAATTTATTCAGGGAAAATAGACATGATGAAGACCAACACCAAACCCACGCTGTACGTGGTGGGCAATATCAACGTCGATGTGATCATGAGCACCTTGCAGCAATGGCCGCAGAAAGGAACTGAAGCGATGCTCGAACACAGTGAACTGCGCCCCGGCGGTTCAGCAGGCAACTGCGCACTGGCGCTGGCGGCGCTGGAAACCCCTTACCGGCTGGTGGCCAATCAGGGCAATGACTATTTCAGCCCCTGGCTGGCGCAGCTGTTTCCGGACAGCTCGCCGTATTGGCCGATCTACAGCTGCGAAACTTCGCTGACTTTCGGCGTCACCCACCCCGACAATGAACGCACGTTTTTTAGCAATCAGGGGCATATTACCCGCCTCAGCCAGGACGATGTGCTGCATCAGATCCCGGTGTTGGCCGGCAGCGGCGACACCGTTTTGTTGTGCGGCACCTTCCTGTGCACCACCTTGTTGGCGGACTACCCGGCGTTGCTGAAGACCCTGCGCCAGCGCGGCTATCGCATTGCGGTTGATACCGGTTGGCCCCCACAGGGCTGGAGCGAATCGTTACGCACGCAAATCGCCGACTGGCTGCCGTTCTGTGATGTTTTGCTGCTCAATGAAGTGGAAACCTGTGGCATGGCGGGCAGTGAAGATCTGTACACCGCCGCTCGTACCCTGAATCGTCAACAGCCTGCCGACGCCGCCTGCGTGGTGAAATGTGGGCCGGACGGTGCGCGCATGTGGTGCGGCGAACGCTTATTGCAGGCGGCGGCACATCCGATCAAGGTGGTCGACACCATTGGTGCCGGCGACAGTTTCAATGCCGGTTTCCTGACCGCCTGCCTGCATGGCCACTCGTCAGCAGTGGCGCTGCGCTGGGGTATTCGTGCTGCCAGCCACGCTATCAGCAGCTCGCCGCGCCAATACCTGGACTGGAATACCCTGAAAACCTGCGCCGGAGAAATGGTCTGATGGCAAGTGTAGAACTGGTAAAAGTGGCCAAATACTATGGCAAACAGCGGGTATTGAACCCCCTGGATCTGGTGATCCCCGACGGCAGTTTTACCGTGCTGGTCGGCCCGTCAGGCTGCGGCAAGTCCACGCTGCTGCGCCTGTTGGCCGGGCTGGACAGCCTGACGGAAGGCACGATCCTGCTGGATAAAAAGAAGATCAACGATCTGGATCCTGCCGACCGCGACATCGCCATGGTGTTCCAGAGCTATGCGCTCTATCCGCACCTGACGGTGGCGGAAAACATGGCTTTTCACATGCGGGTGATGAAGGTAACCAAGGCTGAGCAGCAGGCCAAGGTTCAGCAAGCAGCGCGCATTTTGGCGATCGATCATCTTTTACAGCGCTATCCAAAAGAACTCTCCGGCGGCCAACGGCAGCGGGTAGCGATGGGCCGCGCCATGGTGCGTAATCCCAAGGTATTTTTATTCGACGAACCGCTGTCCAATCTCGATGCCCAACTGCGCATGGAGCTGCGTGCCGAGATCAAGGCCCTGCATCAGCAGTTCAAAACCACCACGGTGTATGTCACCCACGATCAGATTGAAGCCATGACGCTGGCGGACCAAATCGTGGTGATGAAAGATGGCAATATCGTGCAGCAAGGCAAACCGTTGGAGATCTACGACGCCCCCGCCGATACCTTTGTGGCGCGCTTTATCGGCTCACCGCCAATGAACCTGTTGGACGGCGTCGTCATGCCGCGCGACGACCGGCCTGGCATCGCCTGTGGCGAACTCTGGCTGCCATTGCCCGCGAAATGGCGGCATGTTGTGGCAGGCAGCAAGGTGATCCTCGGGCTGCGTCCCCATGACTTCCACCTGGTCGACACCAGCGAGCAACCTGCCGCCCAACTGCGACTGATGGAGATCACCGGCGATGTCAGCCTGCTGCATATCAACTGGGGCGGTTATCGGCTGCACGTACAGTTCAACGGACGAATTAACGCACAAAACGACCAGCCGCTGTGGTTAGCGCCCAACCGTGACGCGATCCACCTGTTCGATGCCGCGACGGGACTGCGCTTGAGTGAAAGTTGAAAGTTCGCGTGGCCAGGGATGGCGTCAAACTTGAAACGATAACCATTCTCAATTATCATCCGCGCATCTTTTTTGACCGGCAGCGCGGAACCCATGTCAGCCACAGCCCCTACTTCCTCAGATGCGCTTACACGCCTCTACGCAACCCATCACGGTTGGCTGCGGGGCTGGCTGCAACGTCGACTCGGTTGCGCTTTTGACGCCGACGACCTGGCACAGGACACCTTCATGCGGGTCCTGAAAAACGACTCCGCCGCCGCTATTCGCGAACCCAAAGATTTTTTGGTCACCCTCGCCAAGCGGGTGATGGTCGATTTCTTCCGCCGCAAAACGCTGGAGCGCGCTTATCTGGATATGCTGGCGCTGATGCCGGAGGCGCTGGCGCCCTCACCCGAACAGCGTCACAGCCTGCTTGAAAGTCTGCAACACATCGACAGCATGCTCGACGGGCTGGGGCCGAAGATCAAACAGGCCTTTTTGCTGTCGCAGCTCGAAGGACTGGGCTATGCCGAGATTGCACAACGCCTCGGCGTTTCGGTCAGTTCAGTAAAAAAATACATGGCCAAAGCCGCCGAGCACTGCCTGCTGTTCAGCCTGGAAACAGAATACCCGTAATGAGCCACACCCTCACCCCCGAGCAGCGCCAGGCGCTGAAAATGGCCGCCCAATGGTTTGCCCTGTTATGCGACGAAAACGTCACCGAGCACCAACGGCAACAGTGGCAGGCCTGGCACCAACAAAACGAAGATCACCGCTGGGCCTGGCAACGCGTTGAAGCACTGCAAAGTCAGTTGCAGGGCGTACCTGGAAAATTCAGCTATCGCACGCTCGATCAGGCCGGCCGTCAGTCCACGCTGGATCGCCGCACCCTGCTGAAAAGTCTGTTGCTGTTGCTGGGCGTCGGTGGCAGTTGGTTGGGCTTTCAGTCCCCGCTGGGCCGCGAGCTGCGCGCCGACTACCGTACCGTTACCGGTGAAATTAAACCCATCGTCCTCAGCGACGGCAGCCAGTTGGTACTCAATACCGCCAGCGCTGTCGATGTTCGCTACAGCGCTGAAAAACGGCTGATCCTGTTGCACAGCGGAGAAATCAGTTTGATTACCGGCCGCGACGACCGGCCGTTTTGGGTCGAAAGCCGGCAAGGTGCCATGCGCGCACTCGGCACCCATTTCCTGGTGCGAGAAAACGACGATCAAACGAAACTGACGGTGCTTGAACACGCCGTAGAAGCCCAACTGGCACAGTTCCCACAGGAAAAACGACGGATTGACGCCGGGGAACAAATCAGCTTCAGCGCTGTGGCATTCGGCCAACAACAGGCAGCCGGCAACGGCGACAGCTGGACCCGCGGCGTGCTGAGCGTCAGTCAATGGCGGCTGGATCAGGTGCTTGCCGAACTGGCGCGTTACCGCCACGGCCGTTTGGATTGCGATCCTGCCATTGCCGGCCTACGCGTGAGCGGCAGTTTCCCCCTGAGGGAGCCCGATCGCGCACTCCTGCTGCTCAGCCAAACTCTGCCGATCCGGCTGCAAAGCTTTACCCGTTATTGGTTAAAAGTGGTCCCCGCCTGATTTATTTAAATGAAAATGATAAAAAATCGCATTCTTGATTGTCCCTTTTTCGTTTTCATCCGACTCCAGTTAAAACACTGCAGCAAAAAATAGAATAATCAGGAGAAGGTATGAACAATTTTTGGGGAAAACCGCTTCAACCACTGGCGGTCGCCGTGGGTCTGGCATTCGCTTCACCCTTGCTGGCAGCGCAGACAGCACCGGTTGCCGCTACCGCTTATCAGATCCCCGCAGGCGATCTGGATGGCGCGTTAAATGCCTTTGCCGCCCATGCCGGCATTGCGCTGTCCGTTGACGGAAGTTTGACCGCCGGCAAGCGTTCACCAGGGCTGAAAGGCAACTACGACGTTAATCAGGGGCTGAACGCACTGCTGGCGGGCAGCGGCTTACAGGCCAAGGCGTTGGGAGCTAATGGCTTTACGCTGGTCAAACAGCCGACAGTGCAGCAAGAACAAGACATCACCGTGGTCGGTGACTGGCTGGCTGAAGGCCGTCAGATTGACGTATTCGAACACGCCGGCGCGCGTGACGTGGTGCGCCGAGAAGAGTTTGCCAAAACCGGCGCCACCACCTTGCGAGAAGCGCTGAATCGCGTGCCGGGCGTGGTTGCTCCGGAAAATAACGGCACCGGCAGCCACGATATGGCACTCAATTTCGGCATTCGTGGTTTAAACCCACGCCTGGCCAGCCGTTCGACCGTGCTGATGGACGGCATTCCGGTGCCCTTTGCCCCTTATGGCCAGCCGCAGCTGTCGCTGGCGCCGGTATCCCTCGGCAATATGGATGCGGTAGACGTGGTCCGCGGCGGCGGTGCCGTACGTTACGGGCCGCAAAGCGTCGGTGGCGTAGTGAACTTTGTCACCAAGGCCATCCCGAAAACCTTCGGCATGGAAGCCGGCATGCAGGGCCAACTTAGCCCGACCTCCCGTCAGGATCACCCCAAAGGCACCGGCAACCTGATGATCGGTGGTACCGCCGACAACGGCTTTGGCAGCGCGTTGCTTTATTCCGGCACCCGCGGCAGCGACTGGCGCGAACACAGTTCGACCAAAATCGACGACGTGATGTTGAAAAGCCGCTATGCGCCAAACGAGGTGCACACCTTTAATAGCTTATTGCAATATTACGAAGGCCAGGCCGATATGCCGGGTGGATTAAGCCGGGCGGATTACAACGCCAATCCATTCCAGTCTACGCGTCCTTATGACAAATTCTGGGGCCGTCGCCAGTTGGCCAACTTCGGCTATCAATATCAGCCGAATCAGCAACACAAATTCGACGTGCAGAGTTTCTATACCTATACCCTGCGCAGCGGCTATCTCGATCAGGGCAAGAACCTGACGCTTTCGCCGCGCGAATATTGGGTACGCGGCGTGGAGCCACGCTACAGCCAAAGCTTCCGTTGGGGCCAGTCGGCGCATGAAGTCGGCGTAGGTTATCGCTACGTCAGCGAATCGACCCATGAGCTACGCTACTACAGCAAGGCCAGCAGCGGCGTATTACCTTCAACCAGCAGCCCTTACGATCGCGATACTCAGTCCGGCACTGACGCCCACGCCTTTTACATTGATGACCGCATAGATATCGGCGATTGGACCATCACGCCGGGCATGCGCTATGAGCATATCTCTTCCTATCAGAATAATTACATCAAGAATAATCGCCTCGACGTCAGCTACAACGCCCCGCTGCCGGCGCTGAATGTCATGTATCATCTGAACGAATATTGGAACCTGTACGCCAATACCGAAGGCTCGTTCGGCACGGTGCAATACAGCCAGATGGGTAAAGCGGTCGACAGCGGCAATATCGAACCGGAAAAAGCGCGAACCTGGGAACTGGGCACCCGCTATGAAGGCGATGCGCTGCAAGGTGAGATTGGCCTGTTCCTGATAAACTTCAATAATCAGTACGATTCGAACCAGGTCACCGACAGCGTCACCGCACGTGGCAAAACTCGACACGCCGGGCTGGAGGGCAACCTGCGTTACGATCTGTCGCAGTTGACTCCCAAACTGGACGACGTGACGGTTTACGCCAGCTATGCCTATGTCAACGCCACCATCCGTGAGGAAGGCGCCTACAAAGGCAACCAGGTGCCGTTCTCACCGAAGCATAAAGGTACGCTGGGGCTGGATTACACGCCGGGCAGTTGGACGTTCAACCTCAACAGTGAATTCCAGTCCAGCCAGTTCGCCGACAATGCCAACACCGTGGCGGAAAGTGCCGACGGCAGTACCGGCCGCATTCCTGGCTATATGCTGTGGGGCCTGCGCGCCGCCTATGATTTTGGACCGGAAATGGCCGGACTGAATCTGGGCGTCGGGGTTAAAAACCTGTTTAACCATGAATATTTCACCCGCGCTTACGACGATAACAACAAGGGGCTATACATCGGTCAGCCACGAACTCTGTATTTGCAAGGTTCAGTGAAGTTCTGATTTCCCTGTGCGGGCGCAAGCGCTGCGCCCGCTAATTATCACCCGCTCAACCTCTTTTTAACCTCGGCGCAATGCGTTATCCTCAAAAACTCTTCCGGCGTTAACATTTTTGAAACGGGGTTTCTGTCATGTCCGCATCCTGTCCGCGCTTCGTCCGGCGTGCTTTGCCATGAGTTTCTTTTCACGCGCCACTGCGCTGCCACTGCTGGTGGCGGGTGCCTTTTTTATGGAAAACCTCGACGGGACAGTGATCGTCACCGCCATGCCGCAGATGGCGGCGGCTTTCGGCGTGCGACCGGTGGACATGAACATCGGTATTTCGGCCTATATTCTGACGCTGACGGTATTTATTCCTGCCAGCGGCTGGATTGCCAACCGCTTTGGCGCGCGCAATATCTTCGCGGCGGCAGTGCTGATTTTTACCCTGGCATCGGTGCTCTGTGCCGCCAGCGTTAACCTGCCGACGTTTACTGCTGCCCGAATTCTGCAGGGCTTCGGCGGAGCGTTGATGGTGCCGGTCGGGCGCCTGGTGGTGCTGCGCAATACCGCCAAACCCGATTTAATCAAAGCCATCGCCACCATTACCTGGCCGGGCCTGGTGGCCCCGATCCTCGGCCCGCCGGTCGGGGGATTTATTACCACTTACGCCTCGTGGCACTGGATTTTTATTCTGAACGTGCCGCTGGGCATCGCCGCACTGTGGCTGGCCTGGCGACTGATCCCTCAGGAAGCGCCGCAGAAAGGCGTTCCCTTTGACGCACTCGGCTTCGTGCTGACCGGCATTGCCTGTTTCGGCCTGATGTTCGGTTTGGATCTGATCAACCATCCGCAATTGTCCTGGCTGGTACCCGCGTTGTGCATTTTTGGCAGCCTGGCACTGGGTGCACTGGCGGTTCGCCATGCCAAGCGTACGGCACATCCTTTAATCAACCTGTGGGCGATGCGGATAAAAAGTTACGCCGTCACAATTTGGGGCGGTACGCTGTTCCGTATCGCCATCGGCGCCGTGCCCTTCTTGCTGCCGCTATTGTTCCAGATTGGGTTTGGCCTTAACGCCTTCGATGCCGGGTTGTTGGTGCTGGCGGTGTTCGCTGGCAATCTGGTGATGAAGCCCTTTACCTCGGCGGTGCTGTACCGTTTTCGCTTCCGTACTACGCTGGTGGTGAACGGTTTGCTCAATGCCGCTACCATTTTCGCCTGCGCGTTGTTGACGCCGCAGACGCCGACCTGGCTGATTTTGGGGCTACTGTTCGTCAGTGGACTGACGCGCTCTATGCAGTTCACTGCGCTCAACACGTTAGCATTTTCCGAAGTGCCGCAGCCGCAAATGAACGGCGCCAATACGTTGTTTAATGTATCGCAGCAAATGGGCAGCGGGCTGGGTATCGCCATCGGCGCGTTGGCACTGCGCCTGGCGGAAATGCTGATGCCGCAGTCCACAGCGCGCATTCCATTGGTCGATTTCCAACTGGCGTTTGTGGTCATCGGCGTTATCGCGCTGCTGGCGGTGATTGACAGCTTTACCCTGGATCCGAACGCCGGCAGTGAGGTACGCCAGCGAAAACCGGCGGCCGAACCTTTGCCGCTCTCGCCTCAGCGATTGCAGAAATAAGTCGCATCTGTCGCCAATCAACGTAATATCGATGATCCGCCCCGTTTCACCGGTGCGGATTTTTTGCCGTTTTGGCCTGAAAAGCGAGGTAATAATAATGATCCACAGTGACCTTTCTCAGTGCCGCGTGAACACCGACCGGTTGTTGATTGCCCCTTTTACCGCAGCAGATGCCGACGATGTTTACCAGGCGATTACCCCTACACTGACGCGCTTTATGAATTTTGAGCCTGAAGAGTCGCCGGAGGCCTTCGCCAACGTTTGGCAAACCTGGCTGCCGCTGATCCGTGAAGGTGAGGAGCTGATTTTCGTCGCTCGCCTGCGCGACAGCAAAGAGTTTGTCGGCATGGGCGGCCTGCATGACTTGCACAACACCACCCCGGAGCTGGGTATCTGGGTAAAAGAGAGCCTGCACGGTAATGGCTACGGTCGCGAAATCGTTCATGCCATGGCGGTGTGGGCCAGCGAGCGCTACCGGCCACGTCACTTTATCTATCCGGTGGCAGAACAAAACACCCCCAGCCGACGCATCGCCGAATCTCTGGGCGGCGTAGTGGCAGGCCGACGCGAAAATACCAAATATGACTGCGTGGTGTACCACGTACCGCCTCAGCTGTAGCTGCATTGCAGAACGGGCACTTTCTGCCCGGCGTGTATAACCCTCTGACCAAAAAACCGCCCGTCTGGCAGCAGCGATGGCGGTTTTTTTATGTCGACGCCGATAACCACTGCCACTTAAACCGGGATTATGCTAATGCTATTAGCATGTGGTTAAAAACAGTTGAGGAACAGTAGCATGATCATTTTTGTCACGGGCGCCACCTCAGGGTTTGGTGAGTCCATCACACGACGTTTTATCCGCGAAGGCCATCAGGTAATCGCCTCCGGCCGCCGTATTGAGCGTCTGGAAGAGTTGAAAGACGAATTGGGCGAGGCGCTGCATATCGTCCGTCTGGACGTACGTAATCGCGCGGCAATTCAGCAGGTGATTGATGAGCTGCCTGCGGCACTGCGCCAGATTGACGTGCTGGTGAACAACGCCGGTCTGGCGTTAGGTTTGGAGCCTGCGCACAAGGCCAACGCCGATGATTGGGAAACCATGATCGACACCAATGCCAAAGGCCTGGTGAACATGACCCGCGCCCTGCTGCCGGCAATGGTTGAACGCAACGTCGGCCATGTGATCAATATCGGCTCCGTTGCTGCCAACTGGCCCTATCCCGGCGGTAACGTCTACGGCGCGACCAAGGCCTTCGTCAAGCAATTCAGCCTCGGCCTGCGCGCCGACCTGCACGGCACCCGCATCCGCGTAACCGACATTGAGCCAGGCCTGGTGGGCGGAACGGAATTCTCTAACGTGCGCTTCAAAGGCGATGACGGCAAGGTGGATAAGGTCTACGACGGCGCCAATGCGTTGACGCCGGAAGATATTGCCGAGTCGGTGTTCTGGGTGGCGACTCTGCCGGCCCACGTTAACATCAACTCGCTGGAGATCATGCCGGTCAGCCAATCCTTTGCCGGATTGAATATCCACCGCGAAGCGTGATTTTATGCGGCAGGGCCAGCCCCTGCCGCCGCTTGTCAGGCCGCTCGCCAGCCCGAAACAATAATCAGCATCCCCGCCAGCGCCACCCCGGCGCCCAGCCAGTCCAACGCCGACAGTTTCACCCCGTCAACCACCCGCAGCCACAACAGTGCCGTCGCAACGTAGACTCCGCCATACGCCGCATATACGCGCCCGCTGGCTGCAGGATGCAGCGTCAATAACCAAACAAACAGCATCAGGCTGGCCGCCGCCGGCAGCAGCAGCCAGGCGCTGGCGCCCTTTTTCAACCACAAATAAGGTAAGAAACAGCCGACGATCTCAGCCAGAGCAGTGGCGAAAAATAACAGGGTGGTCTTTAACATGGGGAAAGCTTTCTCTCTGTAAAGTAAACGATGCGGCGCTTAATTGGTGCACTCCAAGAGCAGGATGGTATATTTATCAGCACGCCCGAGGGCGCGTTAAAGCCAGTGCTGCCGCTATCAGGCAACACTAACTCATAAGGATGAAACGATGAAAACACTTTCTACTCAACGACTGCTGCGCGGGATGCTGCCGGTCGCCATGCTGATGCTGATGGGCGCCTGGCAGGCACCGGCACTGGCCGCCAGTTGCACTCAGGGCAGCACCTGCGTGACCGTCGACGGCAGTAACAGCGGCGCCATGAGTACCGAAGCGGCTCGTCAGAGCAAAGAACAGTTCAACGACACCAAATCTCTGCGCCATAAGGTCAACACCCGCGTGGAGAAAGAGTTCGACAAGGTAGACAAGGCGATTGATAACGAAGACCGCTGCAACGACAGCCTGAACGTTAATGCATATTGGGAACCCAATACTCGCAAGTGTCTGGATCGTCAGACCGGTCGTCAGATTAATCCTTAATCTTGCGGCAGCACGCGGCGGCCGTTACTCTCCGCCGCCGTTGCTGCTATTCTGACTAAGGAAGCCCATTCTCAAAAAGGACGAATTGATGAAAAAAGCGCTTATCTTGGGTGCAGTGCTGATGGCCGCAGCCCCCCTGGCCGCCCTGGCCTCGTGCGAGAGCGTGAAGGCGGACATTTCGCAGAAAATTATCAACAACGGCGTGCCGGAATCCGGCTTCAAGTTGGACATCGTGCCTAACGATCAGGCCCAACAGGCCGGCGGGCTGGTGGTTGGCCACTGCGAGAACGACACCCAAAAGATTGTATATACTCGCCTGAGCAACGGCGACGACAGCGGTGATGCGGCCCAGACCGGCACCAGTCAAGATACCAAAACCGCACAGTAATTCTGATCCAGGGCGCTATCAGCGCCCTTTCCTTTAGGCTTGTTCCGCCTCTTCTCCCTCACCCTGCGGCCGATGCCGGGCGGGGATCAACATCGCAGCCGCCAATGCCAACAGTGAAATGATAGCGGAGACCAAAAATACCCAATGCAGTGAGGCGGCAACCTGCTGCGTCATCTCTGCCAGCATTTCCGACCCCATTGCGCCACGCGTAGCCGGCTCCATCAACTGTTGGACCGGATCGGTCGTTTGCGGCAAGCGAACCTGAAGGTTAATGTTCAGCGTGGCCCCCAAGATCGCGGTACCGATCGCCGAGCCCATCATGCGGGTAAACACCGTGCAAGCAGTGGCGATGCCACGGATGCTGTGGTGCGCGGCGTTCTGCACCGAAACCAAAAACGTGGTGTTGCACAGCCCCATACCGGCGCCGATCATAAAGGCGGCCACTCTGCCCCACAGCAAACCGCCGCTCGGTTGCATCAGCAATAAGATCAGCCCGCCGGCCACCAGCAACAGCGCGCCCAGCAGCGCCGTCGTACGGTAGGACGTCATCAGCATCAGCCGCCCGCTGAAGGTGCTGGCCAGCGGCCAACCAATCGACATCAGCGCCAGCGTGGTACCGGCTTCCAGCGGTGTCCCGCCCATCACGCCCTGAATAAAGGTCGGCAGGAAAGCGCTGATCCCCATCATCGCCGCACCAATAACCAGACCGCCAATATTGCCGGCCACAATCACCCGGCTTTGCCACAGCGCCAGTGGGAACAATGGCTCCGGCGCACGGCGCTCCTGTCGAACCAACAACATCAGCGCAACGGCCGCCCCCCCTAACAGCGGCAGCACCCACCACCCGAGGTTTTCGGCCTGTAGCAGCGATAACAACAGCGCCGAAACAAACAGCGTCAGCCAGGCAGTACCCGCCAGATCCAACGCATGCTTATGTAGCTGTTGGTGAGAAGGCAAATAACGGCCAAGGAAAAACATCGCCAACAGGCCAATGGGTAAATTAACCCAGAACACCAACGCCCAAGGCAGATGTTGGACGATAAACGCGCCCAGCAGCGGGCCAACGATCGCCGAAACACCCCAGACGCTGGACAGATAGCCCATTACCTTCGGCCGTTCGGTGGCGCTGTAAACATCGCCGATGATGGTGGTGGCTATCGGCATAATCGCCCCGGCACCCAGGCCCTGCAGCAGCCGAAAACCGATCAGCCAGTACATATTGGGTGAGAAGCCGCACAGTACCGAACCCAGCAAAAACAGCGTGGCGCCAAAGAAAAATACCCGTTTGCGCCCGAGGAAGTCCGCCAGCCGGCCATAAATCGGAATGGTAATGGCCTGCGCCAATAAATACACTGCAAACACCCAGCCCAGCAGAGAAAACCCGCCCAGGTCGCCGATAATTGTGGGCATCGCCGTGGCGACAATCGTCGCCTCAATGGCTGACATAAACATCGCCAACATGCAGGCAATCAGGATCAACGGACGATGAGGGAGTGGCGCTGGGGCTTCGTTATTTGTCATAGCGTGATTACAAACCTTGGATTCTCATTTTCATCCCATTATATCAGCCCGACGAGTCGCTGCCGTTACCGCTGTCTAGTTAGCTGTTTTCACTGGCGAAAAACGCACCATTTGAACTTCAAGTGACATCGTCACAAAAATCAGGGTGAATCCCTGCCATCCCGCTAAACCATGAACCCTCTGCCAATTCTGCAAAGATTCACTGGCCTTCGGCTGACACGCCAAGCACAATACTCCGCTGAACCTTTCATTTTTCTCCTGATTTTACTGACGCATGAAACGATGGGTCCACCTGCACCACTATCGCGCCCTGCTGCGCCGCCTGTTTATTGCCATCTTTCTTGGTATCGCCGCCGCGTTGGTGGTTTGGCTGTTTCACCGTGCGATGCTGGGCCTGGAATGGCTGTTGCTCGACCATGAGAGCGGCAGTCTTGTCGCTGCCGCCTCCGCGTTACCGGCCTGGCGAAGGGCGCTGACCCCAGCGTTAGGCGGCCTGGCGGCGGGCACGCTGCTGTGGGTTTACCAGCGCTATCAACATCAACGACAGATAGCGCCAACCGATTATATGGAAGCGATCGAAACCGGCGACGGGCGGCTGGACGTCAGTGCCAGTCTGGTGAAATGCCTTGCTTCGCTGCTGGTGGTCTCCAGCGGCAGCGCCATCGGTCGCGAAGGTGCGATGATCCTGCTGGCCGCGCTGGTAGGTTCCGTGTTTGCTCAACGCTTCACCCACGAGAAAGAATGGAAACTGTGGGTCGCCTGCGCCGCGGCTGCCGGGATGGCCAGTGCCTACCACGCCCCGTTGGCAGGCAGCCTGTTTATTGCGGAAATCCTGTTTGGCACGCTGATGCTGGCCTCGCTGGGCCCGGTGGTGATTGCCGCCGTTTGCGCACTGCTGATGACCAACTTGCTTAACGGTGGCCAGGCGCCGCTGTACCTGGTTGAGCCTCTGCCCGCCCCCTGGCCAGTGCAATATTTGCTGATGGCGCTACTGGGCGTATTGGCCGGCATTTGCGGCCCGCTATTTTTATGGGCGATGCAGGCCAGCGGCCATGCTTTCCGTTCGCTGCGCCTGAAGCCCCCTTTGCAATTGGCGCTCGGCGGGTTGATCGTGGGGTTGCTTTCGCTGCTGTTTCCTGAGGTGTGGGGCAATGGCTACAGCGTGGTGCAGTCACTGCTCAGTGCGCCGCCCGGCGTATTGCTGGTTGGCGCCATTCTGATTTGTAAACTGTTGGCGGTGCTCGCCAGCAGCGGTTCCGGAGCGCCCGGCGGCGTATTCACGCCAACGCTGTTTGTCGGGGCCGCCCTGGGTTCGGTGGTTGGGCAACTGTGCGCCACCTGGCCGGAACTGGGCAGCGCGGTGCCGCTGCTGATGGCGCTGACCGGTATGGCCACGCTGCTGGCCGCAACCACCCACGCGCCGATCATGGCTGCGTTGATGGTGTTCGAAATGACCGGTGAATACACCCTGCTGCCGGGCATTTTGCTGGCCTGCGTGATCGCCACTACCGTTTCACGGGGTTTGCGCTCGGTGTCGGTCTATCACAACGCCTAGCGGTTCAGCAGCGGTGAGATATCCAGGTAATGCGCCAATTCACGCTGCTCAGCCCGCGGCAGATAAGGAATTTCACCCAGCAACGGCGCAGGAATGCGCTGCTGCAACGCGTCGATGGTTTCGGCATAGTGCGCCAGCCCCGGGTTAATGCGGTTAGCCACCCAGCCCAGCAAAGGTAAGCCGTCATTAATGATCGACTGAGCCGTTAACAACGCATGGCTGACACAGCCCAATTTAATCCCCACCACTAAAACTACCGGCAGTTGCTCCTGCACCACCCATTCGGCATAAGGCCGCATGTCGTTCATCAGCACGCGCCAGCCGCCACTGCCCTCGACCACCACGGTATCGGCCTTGGCGGATAGATGCTGCAGTCCGCTGCTCATCACACCATAGTTGATATCGTCGGTAGGTTGCGCGTGAAACACTTCTTCCAGACAGGTGATGGGATTAATTTCCTGATATGACAGCGGCAGAGTTGAAGAAGCCTGCAGAACCAAAGCGTCTTTATTGCGAAGGCCTTCACTGGTTTCCTGACAGCGTGCGGCAACCGGCTTGTAGCCGGCCACTGAGCGGCCCTGTGCGGCAAAGGCCTGCAACAAAGCGCGAGAAACCACGGTTTTACCGACATCGGTATCCGTTCCTGTTACAAATAAACGCGTTAACATGACTTAATTGCCCCGAGATACACCGTTAACCAAAATATCGCCGGGTTTACGGCGAAAGAGTCGAACGGGGAAAAGTCTAGAGGATGCCGACAGGCACGAGCTTGAGGTAGCGCAACATTTTGGCGTTAAACGATAAGTATTACTGATTGGTGTTAGCCTTGCAGCAACTGAACCAATAGTGAACCGTTGTATAACGCTTCTTTCACCAAAGCCGCACCAGGCATGGTGCCTTTGTTGAAGAACTGGGTGGACTCTACCTTAATATGCTCGCTGTAAGCTGGCAGAGATTGCTGACGAATGCAGGAGGCAATGGCCGGGTGCAGAATTTCCGCCGCGCGGTTTAGCGGGGAGCCGACCAGGATTTTTTCCGGATTGAACAGGTTGACCATGATAGCCAGGATACGGCCTACGCTGTGGCCCACGCCAAGGATGATATCTTTGGCCAGTTGGTCGCCTGCCAGCGCCGCATCACACAGCGATTCGACCGTCAGCGGCATGCCGTGCAGGCTGGAGCTCATCGAGGTCCCGAGCCGCGTGCGGGCGATTTCCAACATATTCTCGATACTGGCTACGGTTTCCAGGCAGCCGTGGTTGCCGCAGTAACAGCGTTTGCCGTAAGGGTCGACCTGGGTATGACCAATCTCTACCACGCTGCGGCTACCGGCATGCAGCACCCGACCACCGGTGATGACGCCGGCGCCGACGTTATGATCGATCACCACCTGAATGACGTTTTGGCTGCCGCGTGAAGCGCCGTATAAGGCTTCGGCCATGGTCCAGGCGCTGATGTCGTGCTGCAGATACACCGGCAGACCGGTGCGCGTTTCCAACGCCGGCCCCAAGGGCATATCTTCCACGTCGTAAAACGGCATGCGATGCACCACGCCGGAAATCGCATCCACCATCCCCGGTAAGGTAATGGCAATGGCCGTCAACCGCTCCAGTTTGCTTTGATGGCGGATAAAGAACTGATCGACTTCGGTCAGAATGCGTTTCAGCAGCGGATCGGGGTGTTCGGCGGCCAGGGGGAGGATTTCCTCAACTACCAGCTTGCTGCTGATATCACGCAGCGCCAGCGTGATGGTGCCACGGCTGATGCGGGCGGAAAGGTAATGCCAGGCTTCGGTGTCCAGCACCAGGCCCACCGCCGGGCGGCCGCGGCTGCCCACTTCCTGATATTCGGTTTCTTTAACCAGATGGGCTTCCAACAGCTCCCGCACGATTTTGGTGATGCTGGCGGGCGCCAGCTGTGCTCGCTTTGACAGTTCGATGCGCGAAATTGGGCCCAGTTGATCGATTAACCGATAAACTGCCCCTGCATTTGTTTGCTTGATTTGATCAATATGCCCAGGCTGCCCAACAGCAATCACAAACCTGCTCCTACTATTTTTCGCGCTTCTAAATAAAGACTATCGGCTATGGTGGGGCTTTTGGAATACAGCGTCAACTATTTGATTCGTTATGTGATTTGCTGCACAAATTCACCCTGCTTTCGCTACGGATTGTGTTTTATTTACCCAGTTGCTCCGTCAGGGCAACAGTAACGCCATCAAGGATTTTGCTGCCGCCGTCAACGGCCGTTGACGATGGTGCACCAGCCACACTTCAGTCATCGCCTCCGGCTCCGCCAGCGGCAAATATTGTACTCCGTCGATTCTAACCCGGGCGAAAGACGCCGGAAGTATAGAGATACCCAGGCCAGAAGACACCAGGCCAATGATGGTCATCGCCTCGCCAACTTCCTGAGTGATATAGGGCGTGATCCCCGCCTTGGCCAGCAGCGACAAAATTTCGTCATGCAACGCGGTTCCCACCTCACGCGAGAAAAACACAAAGGGTTCTTCCGCCAAATGTTGGAAACGCAAGGTACCGGAAGCCACCTGGGTTAGCGGATGCCCTTCCGGCACCACCGCCACCAGGGGCTCACACAGCAAAAGCTGATGTTTCAACACGTCCGGCAAGCGGGTGTTACGCATCACGCCCAAATCGAGCTCGCCATTGAGCAAAGGTTCGATCTGCTGCTTGGTATTCACTTCTCGCATCTTGATGTGCACCTGCGGGTGTTGCTGACGGAAAGCCCGCAGGCTGCGCGACACTACGCTGATAAAGGGTGCCGAAGAGGTGAAACCAATGGTCAGTTCGCCAAGTTCGCCGCGTTCCAATCGCGCTGCCTTTTCCGCCGCACGACTGACCTGATCGAGCACCTGATAGGCTTCTTTCAGAAACATCTCTCCCGCCTGAGTCAGGCTGACATTCCGGTTATTCCGCGCCAAAAGGCGAGCGCCGACCATTTCCTCCAGCGCCTGGATTTGTTGGCTGAGCGGCGGTTGTGAAATACGCAGCCGCTCCGCTGCACGGCCAAAATGCAACTCTTCCGCCACGGCGATAAAATAACGCAGATGCCTCAACTCAATATTCATACTTTAAACGTCTTAATTTTAATTATTAATATATTAGACAAAAAACTGCCCTCTCCCTATCATTTTGTTAACTCATCAAGTGCTGTGTAAGGAAAGACTGTGACAACCCCTGTGCGTTCTGCGGCCGGTATGCCGTCGACGCTGGCCGCTAACGACGACGCGGCTGCTGCGCCAAAAACCCAACGTTCCACTCTTAACAAACTTCCCTACATCGAGCGCGGTACGCCGCAGTTTATGCGCGTGACCCTGGCGCTGTTTTCCGCCGGACTGGCTACCTTCGCCTTGCTGTATTGCGTGCAACCGATTCTGCCGGTTTTGTCGCAAGACTTTGGCATCTCCCCAGCGGAAAGCAGCCTGTCGCTGTCGGTGTCTACCGGATTGCTGGCCCTGGGCCTGATGTTTACCGGCCCGCTGTCTGACGCTATCGGCCGTAAACCGGTGATGGTTGTGGCGCTGCTGCTGGCGGCAATTTGTACCCTGATTTGCGCCTTTATGACCAGTTGGCAAGGCATTCTGCTAATGCGTGCGCTGATCGGGCTTTCCCTGAGCGGAGTCGCCGCCGTTGGCATGACCTATTTGAGCGAAGAGATCCACCCCAGTTTTGTCGCTTTTTCCATGGGGCTGTATATCAGCGGGAATTCCATCGGCGGCATGAGCGGCCGATTGGTCACCGGGGTGCTGACCGACTTCTTCTCCTGGCGCGTGTCACTGGCGGTGATCGGGCTATTCGCTCTGGCCGCCGCCTGCATGTTCTGGCGTATTTTGCCCGCTTCAAAACATTTTCGCGCCAGTTCGTTGCGCCCACGTACCCTGCTGATCAACTTCCGTCTGCACTGGCACGATAAAGGCCTGCCGCTGCTGTTTGCCGAAGGCTTTCTGCTGATGGGCAGCTTTGTCACCATGTTCAACTATATTGGTTACCGCCTGCTGGCTGATCCTTACCACCTGAGCCAGGCGATTGTCGGCCTGTTGTCGGTGGTCTATCTGACAGGTTCATACAGTTCGCCGAAGGCCGGTGCCATGACGTCCCGCTTCGGCCGCGGGCCAGTGTTATTGGCTTCGACCCTGATTATGCTGATCGGGATACTGATTACTGCCCTGGCCCCGGTCGCGGTGATTTTTATCGGCATGATGCTGTTCACCGCCGGTTTCTTTGCCGCCCATTCGGTTGCCAGCAGTTGGATCGGACGTCGCGCCCGCCGTGCCAAGGGGCAGGCATCCTCGCTGTATTTATTCTGCTATTACGTTGGCTCCAGCGTCGCCGGGACCCTCGGCGGTGTTTTCTGGCACAGCTTCGGTTGGAATGGCGTCGTGGCATTTATCAGCGTGATGTTGCTACTCGCCCTGCTAGTCGTGCATTACCTGAAAAAACTGCCGGAAGCAGCTCGCGTTTAACCCCCCCCTGTACCCACGGGTGCGGGGGGCCTTAACCCCTCTGGTTAGCCTGGACCACTCGGTGTCTCATTCCTCACCTTAGCCGATGCTGCCCTTCCGTTTTTCGCCTCCTTAATGTATGTTGTAACTAAAATGAGAGGTGCCAGATGGATAAATACGATTTAATTGGCAGGATGAATGGTTGTTTTAACCAACTGGAACAGGCGCTGACAGCCCTCCACCAGCAGGTTTTACCGTTACGTTTGTTAGCCGGCAGGGTGTTCAGCCTGCCGGAAATCGAGAAAGGCAAAGAGCATGCGACGGTAGAACAGATTGCCGTCGAGCAGCATGTCGGCCAGGCCGCACGCGACCTGGCGCTGGAGCATTATCAGCGGTTATTTATCCATCACAATAAACACAACGTCAGCAGCAAGGCGGCGGTACGCCTGCCCGGCGTTATTTGCCTGGCGGTAGAGCCGCCGGAATATCTGCAGATCCAGACGCAAATTGGTCTGATAAACCGGCTGAAAGCCGAGCTGGAACAGATTATTACCGTCGATTCCGGCCTGGCGCCGGAGCAACGCTTTGACTTCGTTCATACTCATCTGCACGGCCTGATTACTCTTAGCGCCTACCGTAGTTTGACCGTTGTGACGGATCCGGACTCGGTGCGTTTCGGTTGGGCCAACAAGCATATTATCAAGAACGTAAAGCGCGACGATATTCTGGCGCAACTGGAAAAAAGCCTGAAAGCCGGCCGAGCGGTACCGCCACATAACCGTGAACAGTGGGCAGAACTGGTCAGCCGTGAAATCGATGATGTCAGTCGCCTGCCCCAGCAGGCGGCGCTGAAAATCAAGCGGCCAGTGAAAGTACAACCCATTGCGCGGGTATGGTATCAGCCGCAGCAAAAACAGGTGCAGCACCCCTGCCCGTTGCCGCTGATTGCACTATGCCAGGTGGAACATGGCGCCCAGGTGCCGAAGATTGGCGAGTTGTTCAATTACGACGCGGCGACGGTCAAACATAAATATAAGCCGGACGCCAAGCCGTTGAGGTTGCTGATCAAACGGCTCCACCTGTATACCGACGCCCCTACTCGCTGAGGCTGTAAACCCGCAGACGGTGGCCGTCAGGATCGCTGGCGACGAAGCTATGACCGAAGTCCAGCGTCACCGGCGGCTGAATGATATTTAGCCCCCGATCGCGCCACTGCTGATAAAGCGCATCCACCTGCTGCGGCAATTCGCACAGAAAACCGAGTTCACCACCGCCACCGGTCACCGTCGCGCCAGGCTGCACGGTATGCTTCGACCACATGGCCAATTTGAGGCCGTTACTCAACACAAACAGCGCAAAAGTGGGCGAAAGCTCCACCGGCTCCTGCCCCAGTAAATGACGGTAGAAGATGGCGCTTTTTTCTGGGTTATCGACATAGAGAAGGGTCATATTTGGGGTTGTCATCGCATTAACCTTAGGGTGAGGGAACCGGCTGGCTCCCGAGACCTTAAGACTAAGCGCCCCTACTGACAGTTTTTGGCAGCAGTGTGGGATTACTGTGTAGGGATGCCCTGCGATTGATGCCACTCTTTCATCAGCAGGCGGCGTCCTCGTGGATAGCGTTGCGCCAGCGGCGTAGCCAACCGGATACGATCGAGACGAAAATGGCGGAATGACTGACGCAGTTCGCACCAGGCCACCAGCATCCTCGCCTGCTCAAAATAACCGAGGGCAAAAGGCCAGAGGATACGCTCGCTTTCATTGCCGTCGTTATCGCAGTAATGCACCTCGAGCTTGCGTTCCTGGCGAATGACTTCGCGGATCAACACCAGGGTTTCGTCCGCCACCTTGATCAAATCCAAGGGGCCAATCAACAACGTGCTGGCCTCTAGCTCGTCGCGTAATGCTGCAGGCAGCACGTCGGCAATTTTTACCAGGGCATTCTTGGCCGCTTCGGCTAACTGACTGTCGCCCCGGCGGCCTACCCAGCGCATGCCCAACACCAGTGCTTCAATTTCCTGCTGTGAGAACATCATCGGCGGCAGCATAAACCCCGGCCGCAGTACATATCCCACGCCCGCCTCCCCAACAATCTCGGCACCCTGCTGCTGCAAGGTGGCAATATCGCGATACAGCGTGCGCATGCTGATATTCATTTCCTGCGCCAATGCGTGGCCGGCAACCGGGTAGCGATGCCGTCGCAAGATTTGCATCAGCTCGAGTAGACGCTCGGTGCGTGACATGCATTTTCTCCATAAAAAAGGCTTACCTCAGTAAGCCTTTTACAAGCCGAGCAATCAATTACTTCTTCATACTGCCAACCATGTCTTCCGGACGTACCCACAGGTCGAACTGCTCTTCGGTCAGGTAGCCCAGCTTCAGCGCGGAGGCTTTCAGCGTCAGGCCTTCCTTATGCGCTTTCTTGGCAATTTCGGCCGCCTTATCATAGCCGATATGCGTGTTCAGCGCGGTAACCAGCATCAGCGACTCATTCAGCAACTGGCTGATGCGATCGCGATTAGGTTCAATGCCCACAGCACAATGCTCATTAAAGCCCTGCATGCCGTCAGCCAGCAGGCGGATCGACTGCAGATAGTTGTGGATCACCATAGGCCGGAACACGTTTAGCTCAAAGTTACCGGAGGCGCCGCCAATATTGACCGCCACATCATTACCCAGCACCTGAGCACACAGCATGGTCATCGCTTCACACTGGGTTGGGTTGACCTTGCCCGGCATAATGGAACTGCCCGGCTCGTTTTCGGGGATCGAGATCTCGCCAATGCCGCAACGTGGGCCGGAAGATAGCCAGCGCACGTCATTGGCAATTTTCATCAGCGAAGCCGCCAACCCTTTCAACGCGCCGTGGCCGTGCACCAGTGCATCGCAGGTAGCCAGCGCTTCAAATTTGTTAGGGGCGGTGACAAACGGCTGCCGGGTCAGATCAGCCAGGGCCTTGGCTACGCGAACCGCGTATTCCGGATGAGTATTCAAGCCGGTGCCCACAGCGGTGCCGCCCAGCGCCAGTTCGCAAATATGTGGAATGCTGGCTTCAATATGCTGCAGGTTGTGCGCCAACATCGCCGCCCAGCCGGAAATCTCCTGCCCCAGGGTCAGCGGCGTGGCATCCTGTAAATGGGTGCGGCCAATTTTGACGATATCGCGATAGGCTTCCGCTTTGTCGCTCAGCGTTTTATGCAGCACTTTCAGTTCGGGAATCAGGTGTTCGCGCACGGCGATCACCGCCGCTACGTGCATCGCCGTCGGAAACACGTCGTTGGAGCTTTGGCTCTTGTTAACGTCGTCGTTCGGATGGACTCGCCGCTCTTCCCCACGCACGCCGCCCAATAGCTCGCTGGCGCGGTTGGCCAGCACTTCATTCATATTCATGTTGGTCTGGGTGCCGGAGCCGGTTTGCCAGATAGACAGCGGGAACTCGTTCGTATGCTGGTCCGCCAGCACTTCATCGGCGGCGCTGATAATGGCGTTGGCCCGCTCCGCAGGCAGCAGCCCCAGGTCCATGTTCACGCTGGCAGCGGCGCGTTTGGTCAATGCCAGCGCATGAATCAACGCGGTCGGCATCTTTTCGGAAGAAATGCGGAAGTGCTCCAGGGAACGCTGCGTTTGTGCTCCCCATAGCCGGTCGGCCGGCACTTCGATGGGTCCCATAGAGTCTTTTTCAATACGAACGGCTGCCATCACTATCTCCTTAGTACAATTCCTAAAAATGTACGATTACGCCAGCGCGTGCGAGGCCGCCGGCACACCCATCCAGTATAGTGACATAATAACTATTCGCATTAAGAGAGTTGCCTCACAGCATTTTTCCTCCATTGTCATGGTTATTGTGCGGGTTTAATTTTCTGGCAGCACGTCCTTGCCTTTTTCATCGACAAATTGAATATTAACAATAGAAAAAGCGCCGTCTGGCGCTCTCTTTATTAATTTCTCACGAGGGAATTAATGGTGATGTTGATTATAAGCATTAATTCTTTGGTCCTGCAGATGGTTGATTTCATCGTAGGCATCCTGGCGTTCATTATGGCGGTAAACACCCACCCCCACCGCACCGACCGCGGCGGCAACCGGGTGGGCGACCGGTGCTGAAGTTACTACGGGCGCAGCGGTCACTACCACCGGAGCCGGCGCAACAACCACTGGGCGCGGTACGACTACCACCGGGCGTGGTGCGATTACCACCGGATGGACACCGTATCCATATGCATGAGTGACCACTACAGCCGCATGTGCACCGAAAGTACACATCATCAGAACCAGCAAGATTTTTTTCATTAGCGTCTCAACGTTAGGAATAATCGGAGAATCATTTTATTGGCCTGCACTGTATAGCGGCACTATTGCCTAATTTAAGCCATTTGTGTGGTTGGCGATAAAAACGGAATAATTATGATGATAGAGATATTCAGCAGGTAATAATTTACGTCAAAAAACACAGATTGAAATATAACGAATAAAAGGAACCCAAATTGGATTTATTTTTGAACTTATGACAGTTTTGAATTTAATATTTCCGCTATGTGCTCTCTCGCAAGCGAACGTGGCGTTTTTTTGAGCGACCATTACCGGTATTCAACGACATATGGAGGGTGACAGAGATTGTTATCTCGTTATACTTTACCCACCTTGAACTGCGGCTCGGCGTAACGCCTTTTCACCCCCACGACGACGCCACTTGTTTGATCGCGCACCACTTTTTCGCCCTCCTTCGGGTGTAGGATAAGACGCACCAAATTTGTTTGTTTTACAGTCAGCTACTTACCGTCACCTGGCGGCGAATGCAAAGGATGTTTATCAAAATGCAAAAAATGACCAACGCAGTGCAAAACTATGCATGGGGCAGCCACGACGCGTTAACCCAGCTGTATGGCATTGCCAACCCACAAGGACTGCCGATGGCGGAACTGTGGATGGGGGCTCACCCGAAGAGCAGCTCTCGCGTAGCCGGTACCGACGGTAATTTGCGCTCGCTGCGCGATGTTATTGATGAAGATCAGCCTAAGCAGCTGGGTGCCGAAGTCGCACGTCGTTTCGGCGAGCTGCCGTTCTTGTTCAAAGTGCTGTGCGCCGATCAGCCGTTGTCGATTCAGGTGCATCCAAGCAAATCCGCCGCCGTAGCGGGCTTCGCCAAAGAGAACGCGGCCGGCATTCCGTTGGATGCTGCCGAACGGAATTACAAGGATCCCAATCATAAGCCGGAACTTGTATTTGCCCTGACGCCTTTCCTGGCGATGAATGGCTTCCGCGAACTGTCCGACATTGTTTCCCTGCTGCAGCCGATCGCCGGTGCACACCACGATATCGCTGCCTTCCTGCAGCAACCGGATGTCAGCCATCTGTCCGCTCTGTTTGCCAGCCTGCTGGCGATGAGCGGCGAGCAGAAATCGCTGGCGCTGGGGGTGTTGAAAGCCGCGTTGAATAACCAACAGGGGGAAACCTGGGACACAGTGCGCTTCATTGCCGGTTTCTATCCGGATGACAGCGGCCTGTTCTCGCCGCTGCTGCTGAACGTGGTGCAGTTGCAACCTGGCGAAGCGATGTTCCTGTATGCCGAAACGCCACACGCTTACCTGAAAGGCGTGGCGCTGGAAGTGATGGCCAACTCGGACAACGTGCTGCGCGCCGGCCTGACGCCAAAATTCATCGATGTCCCGGAACTGCTGGCCAACCTGCAGTTCCGCCCGCAACCAGCCTCAGGGCTGCTGACCCAGCCGCAAAAACGTGGTGACGAACTGTTCTTCCCGATCCCGGTAGAGGATTTCGCCTTCTCGCTGCACGATCTTTCCGCCGCTCCACAGGCATTGGCGCAAGATAGCGCGGCAATTGTTTTCTGCGTTGAGGGTGAAGCGGTACTGAGTAAACAGGATCAGCAACTGGTGCTTAAGCCCGGTGAATCCTGCTTTATCGGCGCTTTCGAATCGCCGGTCAGCATTAGCGGCACCGGTCGAATCGCGCGTGTTTATAATCTGTTGGCGTAAACACTCGGTAAATTTCCGCAAATTAGTTGCTGAAAGAGTAGCTTACCTTCACAATTAAACGCCTGCGGGCGTTTTTTTGTTGGCCCAAATTTGCCCATCCATCTGCGAGAGACAGATGGCTTAATAAGGATGAACAGAACTATGAAAAAATCGTTAGTCGCTGTTAGCGTCATTGTGGTTCTTGGCGCGGCATGGACCGGGGCTTCCTGGTACACCGGCAAACTGATCGAACAACGGATGGGTGAAGTGGTTGAGAACGCCAACAGCCAGCTGAAAGCCTACCTGCCGAAAGCCGGCGTTAAACTGGGTTATGAGAATTACCAACGCGGTATTTTCAGCAGTAAAATTCGCTATGTGCTGCGCGCCGACGGCAGCATCACTACCGACGACGCTCCGCTGAAGCCGGGTGACGAAGTGGCGTTCCAGGAAACCATCGACCATGGTCCGTTCCCGTTTGCTCAATTGAAAAAATTCAACCTGCTGCCAAGCATGGCATCGGTGCATACCGAACTGGAAAACACCGCAGCGACCAAAGGCCTGTTTGATATCACCAAGGGCAAGTCGCTGTTTACGGCGGAGTCGCGTATTTCCTACAGTGGCGACACCTCCTCCGCCATTGACGTGATCCCGCTGGATTATCAAAAAGACAAGTCGGCGCTGAAATTCGGCGGTGCGACCATTAATGCCGATGTGTCACGCGACATGAAAGCAATCACCCTGGACGCCAACAGCGACAGCGCGGTGATCAGCGGCCCGAATCAGTTTGGTCAGACCGAACAGGTTCAGTTGCTGGGTGTATCACTGAAGAGCCAGACCCATGCCGGGCAGTTCGATCTCAGCCTGGGTAATCAGAACCTGGTGTTGAAACAGATTAAGGTTGCCGTTGACGGTAAAGACACCCTGTTGTTGGACGGCTTTAAGCTGGCGAGCCAATTTGGCGAAAAAGACAGTAACCTGAACGGTCAAATTGATTACACCATCGATTCGCTGAAGGTGCAGAACAGCGACTTCGGCTCCGGCAAGCTGTTGCTGAAAATCGACAAACTGGATGCCAAATCACTGAAAGAGTTCGCCGACCGTTACAACCAGCAGGCGATGGCCATGCTGCAACAGGCGCAAACTATGGATCCGGTGGCTTACCAACAGCAGACCACCGACATCTTGCTGCAGAACCTGCCGCTGCTGTTGAAGGGTAATCCGTCCATCAGCATCGCGCCACTGAGCTGGAAAAACAGCAAGGGTGAAAGCACCTTTACGTTGAATCTGGATCTGACCGATCCAGCGCAGGCCGGCTCCCCGGCAGAATCTCCGGACCAGTTGATTGCTCGCTCGGTTAAAAAGATCGACGCCAACCTGAGTATTCCGGTGGCGATGGCGACGGAAACCACTTCGCAAACGGCCTTACTGCAAGGCTACAGTGCCGAAGAGTCGCAAAAACTGGCGGAACAACAGGTGCAAGGGTTAGCAGCCATGGGCCAGATGTTCAAACTGACCACCCTGAAAGAGGGTGTGATCGGCAGTAGCTTCCATTACGCTGATAACCAGGTTGATCTGAACGGCAACAAAATGTCGCTGCAGGAATTCATCGGCATGTTTGGCCTGTTGGGCGCCCCGGCGGAAGACAGCGCACCCGCACAATAAACGCAAATTTACACCCAGGGGTTCGGCTTGCCGAGCCCCTTTTTATTTCCCCCATAATTACCTCGATTCATTACTTTTATCTGTCGCGCTTCACTCGTCAAATATCACCACCGTTGGCAATAGCAACCTTCGGTGCATGCTGTTCAGCAATTAATTCATTGTCAGTTAAGCAGTACTGGTTAAATACGGTTATTTTTCTTCTTTTGAAATTTCCCTCACAAAGCATGTGTATATTGATTGCTAAAAGAGAGAGTTACACACATAATTAAACGGTTGCAGGCATTCGTTGTTGGCCTCAACTTGCCTATTTATCTGTTTGGAACAGATGGCTCAATTTAATTTAAGGATGAATAAAACCATGAAAAAATCGTTAGTCGCGTTAAGTACTGTTGTGGTTATTGGCGCGGCATGGACCGGAGCCTCCTGGTACACCGGCAAACTGATCGAACAGCAGATGGTTGCAGTGGTTGATAATGCCAACAGATTATTAAAATCGCATCTACCGAAAGCCAGTATTAAACTGGATTATGAAAATTACCAGCGCGGTATTTTCAGCAGTAAAATTCGTTATGTACTCCGACCCGACGACGCAGCGCCGAAAGCGGGTGACGAAGTGGTATTCCAGGAAACCATCGACCATGGTCCCTTCCCGTTTGCCCAGTTGAAGAAATTCAACCTGCTGCCAAGCATGGCATCGGTGCACACCGAGCTCGAAAACACCCCGGCGACCAATGATCTGTTTGATATCACCAAAGGCAAGTCGCTGTTCACCGCAGAATCCCGTATTTCTTACAGTGGCGATACCTTCTCCACCATTGACGTGATCCCGCTGGATTACCAAAAAGACAAGTCGGCGCTGAAATTCGGCGGAGCGGCCATTAAGGCCGACGTATCCCGCGACATGAAAGCCATTACCCTGGACATCAACAGTAGCAACATATTACTCCGTATCCCGAACAAACTTGGGCAGACCAAAGAGATTCAGTTACTGGGTGTATCCCTGAAGAGCCAGAAATATGCCGGTCAGTTCGATCTCAGCTTGGGCAACCTAAACCTGATGTTGAAACAGATTAAGGTTGCTGTTGACGGTAAAGACACCCTGTTGCTGGAAGGCATCAAGCTGGCCACCCTGTTAGATGAAAAAGATAGTAATCTTAATGGCCGGGTCGATTTCGCCATTAATGCGCTGAAGATCCAAAGCGTCGACTTCGGTTCCGGCAAGCTGTCGTTGAACATCGATAAACTGGATGCCAAATCATTGAGAGAGTTCGCCGACCATTACAACCAGCAGGCGGTGGCCATGTCGCAACAGGTGCAAACCATGGATCCGATTGCTTATCAACAACAGAAAACCGATATCCTGCTGCAAAACCTGCCGCTGCTGCGGAAGGGCAATCCGTCCATCAGCATTGCACCGTTTAGCTGGAAAAACAGCAAGGGTGAAAGCACCTTTACGCTGAGTCTGAATCTGGATCTAACCGATCCGGCGCAGGCCAGCTCGCCGGCAATATCGAGGGAGAAGTTGATTACCCGCACGGTAAAAAGCTTCGACTTGAACCTAAGCATTCCGCTGGCAATGGCGACGGAAACCGCGGCGCGGTTGACATTACTGCAAGGCTACAGTGCCGAAGAGTCGCAGAAAGTGGCGGAACTACAGATAAATGGACTGGCGGAAATCGGCCAAATATTTAAACTGACCACCCTGAAAGAGGGTGTAATCGGCAGTCGCTTCCACTACGCCGAAAACCAGGTTGATTTGAACGGCAGTAAAATGTCGCTGCAAGAATTCATCGGCATGTTCGGCCAGTTGGGCGCACCGGCGGAAGACAGCGCACCGGCACAATAAACGCAAATTTACACCCAAGGGTTCGGCTTGCCGAGCCCCTTTTTATTTCCCCATACTTACCTCGATTCATTACTTTTATTTTTCGCGCTGCACTCGCCAAATATACTACCGCGGGCAATTGCAACCTTCAGTGCATGCTGTTCAGCAATTAACACACGTATTGACGGTTAAGCCGCACTTATTAAATCGCGGTTGTTTATCATCTGTTGATGTTTCCCCTCACTAGCCCCACGAAAATTGATTGCTGAAAAAGTGGACTAAGCACACAATTAAACGGTTGCGGGCATTATTTGTTGGCCCCAACTTGCCTATTAATCTGTTTGGAACAGATGGCTCAATTTAATTTAAGGATGAATAAACCATGAAAAAATCACTTGTTGCGTTAAGTATTATTGTGGTTCTTGGCGCAGCATGGACCGGAGCCTCCTGGTACACCGGCAAACTAATCGAACAGCGGATGAGTGCATTGGTTGATAATGCCAACAGCTTATTAAAATCTCATCTGCCTAAATTCCGCGTTAAACTCGGTTATGAAAATTACCAGCGCGGTATTTTCAGCAGTAAAATTCGCTATGTGCTGCGCGCCGACGGCAGCGTCACTACCGACGATGCTCCGCTGAAGCCGGGTGACGAAGTGGCGTTCCAGGAAATCATCGACCATGGCCCGTTCCCGTTTGCCCAGTTGAAGAAATTCAACCTGCTGCCAAGCATGGCATCGGTGCACACCGAGCTCGAAAACACCGCAGCGACCAAAGGCCTGTTTGATATCACCAAGGGCAAGTCGCTGTTTACCGCAGAATCACGCATCTCTTATGGTGGCGACACCACCTCCACCATTGACGTGATCCCGCTGGATTACCAAAAAGACAAGTCGGCGCTGAAATTCGGCGGCGCAACCATCAATGCCGATGTCTCCCGCGACATGAAAACCATTACCCTTGAAGCCAGCAGCGACAGCGCCGTGATCAGCGGCCCCAATCAGTTCGGTCAGACCGAGCAGGTCCAGTTGCTGGGCATCTCGTTCAAAAGCCAGACCCATGCCGGCCAGTTCGATCTCCAACTGGGTAATCAGAACCTGGTGTTGAAACAGATTAAGGTTGCCGTTGACGGTAAAGACCCCCTGTTATTGGAAGGCATCAAGCTGGCGACCCTGTTAGATGAAAAAGAAAGTAACCTTAATGGCCGGGTCGACTTCGCCATTAATGCGCTGAAGATCCAAAACATCGACTTCGGCTCCGGTAAGCTGTTGTTCAACATCGACAAATTGGATACCAAATCACTGAAAGCGTTCGCCGACCGTTGCAACCAACAGGTAATGGCCATGTTAGTACAGGGGCAGGCTCAAATTGCAGAGACAGCCGCCAGTCAACAGCAGACTGAGGGTCTTCTGCCGCTGCTGTTGAAGGGCAATCCGTCCCTCAGCATCGCGCCACTGAGCTGGAAAAACAGCAAGGGTGAAAGTACCCTGCTCCTAAATTTGGACCTGAACGTTACGGGGCAGGCCAGTTCGCCGGCAACATCGATGGATCAGTTGATTACCCGAACGGTAAAAAGACTCGACTTAAACATAAGCATTCCGGTGGCAATGGCGACTGAAACAGTTTTACAAACCTCGTGGCAGCCAGGCGGCGACGTCAAAAATGCGCAGAAAATAGCGCAGCGACAGATGCAAGAGCTATTGGCATCGCGGGATATGTTAAAACTAACCACCCTGAAGGACGAAGTGATCGGCGTCCATATTAACTACGCTGACAACCAAATCGAGTTCAACGGAAAAAAAATGTCCCTGCAAGCGTTTGATAAAATACTGAGCTCCATGAGTTCTCAGAAGTGATAGCTGGCAAATACAATAAACAATAATCTACCCAGGGGTTCGGCTTGCCGATCCCCTTTGTTGGTTCGCCTTTGGCAGATGCATCCGCTCAGCAAAGAAGCTCGCCTACCCGTAAACAGCATCGCGGATTTGCAGTGGATAACGTCCACTCATGCCTTCAAAGGCCGTATTGGTCAAGGCTACCACGCTGATCGCCGCTTGCGGATCGTAAAACCAGCTGTGGCCATAGACACCGCCCCACTGCAAAGTGCCGTTATGCTGAGGCGTTGCCGCCAACTGCGCGTCCTCCAGTACCGCACCGCCGAAACCAAACCCCCAGCCGGGCCCCTGAGTCTCGGCGTGCGACCCGACATGCGCTTGACGCATCAGCGCTGCAGTGGTCGGCTGTAAAATGCCTTCCTTGCCAGTGCGCAAGGTTTCCACCAACTGCAACACATCGTCTGCATCGCCGACCATGCCAGCGCCGCCAGAAGGATAGGCCTGAGCGTCCAGCGCACGCGAGGGTGCCATTTCAATCTCGAAGCCGAACCCTTCCGGCAGGGTCAGCAACATGCCATCTCGTATAGGTTCCGGCTGCGCGGCAGTGTCGTGATACGCCGTTGCCAGATTATCGGCATCGGCGGTGTAAAAACCGGTATTACGCAACCCCAAAGGTTGGGCAACCCAGTGGTTGAACACCTGCGGCAAGGGCTCGCCCGCCACCTGTTCCAGCACCGCCCCCAGCACATCGATTGCCAGTGAATAGCGAAACTCGCTGCCCGGCTCGGCCAACAGATCGGCCTGCGCCAACAGGCGCAGATTCTGCTCCAGCGTTAACGACGACAGTTCCATACCGTCTTTAATGCCGAGTCGATGATACGATCCTTCCGCAGGTTGGCTCAAACGATAATCCAGGCCGGCAGTATGGCTCAGCAAATGACGGATTTTAATTTGCGGGCGAACCCCATCGGCCAGCACCGGGGTAAACCACGGCAACCAACGGCTGACGGTATCATCCAGCCCCAGCTTTTGCTGTTCGATCATGCGCATGGCCGCCAGCGTAATGTAAGGCTTGGACACCGACGACAGCCGAAATTGGGTCTCACGCCTCATAGGCTTCTTCTGTTCACGATCGGCATAGCCGCTGGCATTGGCGTAAACCACGCGACCGTGCCGAGCGACCAGCACCACGCTGCCAACGATACGCCCTTCATCAATCGCCTGTTGGCTAACGCCCTGCACTCTTTTTGCTAATGACTGATCCGCTATCGACATGTTTTGTTGCTCTCTGAGGATGATGAAATCAGTCTAAAGCGATTATTATAAAATTAAATGCCGCATTTCTTAACGGATCATTAAGCAGGAATTACTGATAGATGAGCTCACTGTTGCAGTTGCTGCCGTTTTTCGAGGCCGTCGCCCGATTGGGCAGTTTTACTCAGGCAGCCAATCAATTGGGCGTCACGCCTCCGGCTGTCTCGCAAAACATTCAGGCGTTGGAAACCCGCCTGGGCGTACGGCTGTTCAACCGCACCAGCCGCTCCGTGCGGTTAAGCGATGAAGGCCGCTTGTTTTATCAACGGGTGGCTCCGGCTATGGGTCAGATTGACGTGGCGGCCGAAGATCTGCGAACTTTGCGCGGCCGCCCTTCCGGGCTGTTACGCATCACTCTGCCACAGCTGGCGGCTTCGCTGCTGGTTATCCCGCATTTGGCCGAGTTTCAGGCGCGTTACCCCGAGATCCAACTTGAACTGTTTACTGACGACCATTTCTCCGATCTGGTGCTGGACAGCTTTGATGCCGGTATCCGTATGCACGCCATGCTGCAAAAAGACATGATTGCGGTTCCCATCGACAACGGTCAGAAACGGGTGGTGATCGCCGCCCCCGGCTATTTGGCGCAGCACGGCACGCCGCAAACACCGCAAGCGCTGAACGATCACGACTGTCTGCGCTACCGTTTTCCCGGCAGCGGTAAATTCGAACCCTGGTACTTCAAGCAGGATGGCGCGCAGCTGACGCTGGAGGTCGGCGGCAGCCTGATATTTAACGAAGACAGATTGATTAAAGATGCCGCGCTGGCGGGATTGGGCATCACCCAGCGGTTTAGCGGCACGGTACACCGTGAACTGAGCAGTGGGCAACTGGTGGAAGTTCTGGCCGATTACGGCAGCGATGCTCCCGGATTTTTCCTCTATTTTCCCGCCAGTCGGCATATGCCGCTCAAGCTGCGCGTGTTTATTGATTTTATGCGCGAAAAACGAGCGCAACAGTCTCCTTTCGAAAACAGCCTTAGCGCGCCCTGAGTCTTTTTTGGCTTCACCGTGACCGGAAATATCGTAATTAACTGATAAATATAAATATATTTTATTAGGCCATTCGATAAATAACCGAGGGGAAAATATTTGACTGATCGTTCCACAATCAATACTATACGGCCTCAACTCATTTAAAGCCCCCCAATCCGCCATGAGTGCTGAAAAACCTATCTATCCAGGTCGTCCGAGACAGTTCGAAGATGAGGATGTCATTGATGCCGCCGTGGCCGTTTTTAGCGTCAATGGCTATGCAGGCACCTCTGCGCAAGATTTATGCAACGGTACCGGGTTGGGGAGAGGAAGCCTATATAATGCCTTTGGTAGCAAGCAAGCTCTGTACGAGCAAGCGTTGTTGCGCAGCCATGAACACACCATGTCGGCGCAATTAGCCATTCTCACACAGCCTGGCCTGGTGAAGGAACGACTACGTACCCTGCTGCTGTGGGGAATTGCCGAAGATCTCTCGCAACCCGAGCAACATGACGCCATGGTCTTGTTCTCGGCACTGGAGCGAGGCAGCAAAGACCAGGCGGTAGCCAGTCTGAATCAGGAATATCGGCAACGTTTAGAACAAACCCTGGTCGCGGTGTTTACCGAAGGCCAACAAACAGGAGAACTCGGTAGCAAAGCATCCGCGATTGAAATGGCCAGAGGCTTTTTAGCCGGTTATTACGGTTTGCGCGTGCTGAATAAAAACATTTCAGATAGAAACACCCTCGAAGACGTCGTCGCAGGTCTGTTAATCAACTTATAAAACAAAGAAAAAATCTCACGCAGAGTATTAAATATTTTTGTAACGATCATTCAAAATCCAGGAGAGCAGTAAAGCTATGCCGTTAGCAGTGTATATATTGGGGTTGGCCATTTTTTCAATTGGCACAGCAGAATTAATGGTGGCAGGCATGATGTCTACTTTGTCCGAAGCCTTTAGCATCACCGTCGGGGAAGTTGGCCATTTAATTTCTTATTATGCCTTTGGCGTGATGTTGGGTGGTCCGGTATTAACCTATTTTTTCTTGAAATTTAAAGCCCCCTACCGAACCACCTTATTGTGGCTATTAGCTCTGTATGTCGTGATACAAGGCTTGAGTGCCTTTATTTCCGATTATTCTATTCTGGTTGCTATCCGAATTGTGACAGGCATTTTGTGCGCTGGGTGTTTGAGCCTTTCGCTGGCGACCAGCATGGCGCTGGTTCCGATACAACACCGCCCGCGCGCCGCTTCAATAGTCATCGGCGGTTTCATGGTCTCTAACGTATTCGGCGTCCCTCTTGCCACTATCATCGATCAACACTGGGGCTGGCGCATCACCTTCGGTCTGGTCGCCGTGTTGGTCTTTATCTGTTTGCTTGCGCTGGTGCGCCTGTTACCCGCTATCGCCGCAGGCAGGACGCTCAAAATGGCAGAGGAAATCAAGGCGTTTAAAAACAAGGCCTATTGGAAAGCCTGCACCACCAGCTGCTTAATTCTGGGTGCCAGCTTCGCGGCCTTCAGCTATTTCGTTCCCGTTTTGGTCGACGTCAGCGGCTTTACCATGCAGACCGTGCCCTTTATTTTGATGCTTTACGGCCTGGCCAATATTGTCGGTAACATGATCACCGGGCGCTTGGCCTATCGCCACAGTCTGGCGATTATGGTGGTGGGGTTGTCTATTCTCAGCCTGTCGTTGTTCGGCATGGCGTTATTTGCCGAATACCCGTTAATCGCCATTTGCGCGGTAATACTGATTGGCCTATCCGGTGTGCCAATGAACCCTGCCATGATGGCGAGAATTGTTAGCGTGGCTCATCCAGGGCCTATGGTTAATGCGGTTCATACCTCAGTGATTAATATTGGTTTAGGTGGCGGTTCTTATTTGGGGGGAATGGCGATCGCCTCCGGTTATGGCTTGCGTTCGGCGTTGTGGATCGGGATGGCATTGGCAGTATTGGCTCTGTTGTCAATTTCACCCTATTTGCGTCGCGGTCAGCAGGGCTGGCGTTAATTTATAACGAGTGAAGTCAGGGGCGCCGCAGCGCCCCTATTGGTATCAGCGTTTGTCCAGCGCCTGAACAATACGGTAAGTGGCTGCAACCCGGTCATCGTTCGGGAACCATTTATTGGCCAGCATCACCACCGCAATTTTTTGCGATGGGATAAATACCGCATAAGTGGAGAAGCCGCCGGTCGAACCGGTTTTGTTGTACCAGGCCGCGCCCTGATCCTGCTTCGGCGGCGTTATCGCCGTGGCCGGCGCCCCGTTCATGATCATCCCGGCATTGTTGCCTTCCGTCAGCGTCGCCAACTTCTCTGGATACGCATAGCTTTCCCACATCAGATCCTGAGTAAACACCCCGGTACGGTAATAACCGGTATGGGTGGCCGCCAGCGCCTTGCGCCACGGATCCCCGACCTTGACCACCTGCATGTTGGCGTCGAGGTAGCGGATCAGATCCTGGGCGTTGGATTTGATGCCGTAGGCTTCGGCATCCAATGGCCCCGGCGTGACGCGCACCGGTTGGTCTTTTTTATTGTAACCCTGGGCGTAATTCGCCATTTCTTCGGCCGGCACCTTAATATAAGTGTGATTCATCCCCAGAGCCGGCAGCAGCTGTTTTTCCATCGCCTGAGTAAAGGACTGGTTCAGGCTCTTGGCGGTAATCATCCCCAGCATACCGATGCCCAGGTTGGAATAAACGCGGTAGCTGCCCACCGCATGCGGCGGCTGCCATTGTCGGTAATAGGCCATCAACTGCGCGTCGTTGGTCACGTCGTCCGGGACAAACAGCGGCAGACCGGAGGTGTGGGTCGCCAAATTCAACAAGGTGACATGGTCAAAGGCGCTGCCGCGCAACGCCGGCAAATAACGACTGGCCGGATCGGCAAACGACATTTTGCCTTCACTGACCGCGTAGGTGGCCAAGGTCGCAGTGAAGGTTTTGCTCAATGAACCAATTTCAAACAGCGTCTGGCTGGTGATTGGTTTGCCGGTCTGCCTGGACGCCACGCCATAGTGATAAAACTGCTGTTTCCCCTCTACCGATACCGCAATTGCCATGCCTGGAACGGCATATTTCTGCATCAGCGGCTGAATAATGGCGTCAATGTCGGCCTTATCGGCGGCATGGCCTGCCGGCAGGATCAGTGCGGCGAACAACGCGGCCGCCAAGCGATTTATTTTCGTCATAATGAAGCTCTTGAGTTTTAGGGTATCGGCCGAGGCTAAAAGATTTTGTTGTCATTCGACACAAAGACATCCCTGGTTGATGAAGGTATTCCTTTTCTGACTGCGTGATATCCGCACCAGCTGCGCAAAATATCGGGGTTTAGACATAGATTGACAAGCGATAATAATTTCAGCCAGCATAAAGAAAAACTTATGGCTTAGCTTATGCGCAATCGACTTCCTCTGAATGCTCTGCGGGCGTTTGAATCCTCCGCCCGCCACCTGAATTTTACCCGCGCCGGATTGGAACTGAGCGTTACCCAGGCCGCCGTCAGCCAACAGGTGCGAACGCTCGAACAACAGTTGGGTATTCAACTGTTCCGGCGGCTGCCGCGTGGTCTGGATCTGACCGAAGAAGGACAGGCGTTGCTGCCGATATTGACCGACGCCTTCGACCGCATTGAATCGGTGCTGCAGCAGTTCGAAGGCGGGCATTTCCATGAGGTGCTGACGGTGGCGGTGGTCGGTACCTTTGCCGTTGGGTGGCTAATGCCACGTCTGGCGGCTTTCAGAGCATCGCATCCGTTTATCGATCTGCGTGTCTTGACCAACAATAACCTGGTTAACCTGTCCGCCGACGGAATGGATTTTGCTATCCGTTTCGGCGAAGGACGCTGGCCCGCTACCCACAACCTTAAATTGTTTGACGCCCCGCTGACGGTGCTGTGCCCGCCGGAAATCGCCCAACGCCTGCGTACGCCGCAGGATCTGCAACACGAACTTCTGATGCGCAGCTATCGCAAAGACGAATGGGAGCGTTGGTTCACCGCGGCACAGGTCACGCCATGGCGGATAAACGGCCCGGTATTCGACTCTTCTCGGCTGATGGTGGAAGGTGCCATTCACAGCGGCGGCGTCGCCCTGGCACCGGCCCGCATGTTTGCTCGCGAATTACGCGAGGGGGTATTGCAGCGCCCCTTTGCCGCCGAAGCCAATCTTGGTGCTTACTGGCTCACCCACCTGAAATCACGCGATATGACACCCGCGATGAAGGTGTTTGTCGGTTGGATACAGCAACAGGCCAATGAAGAGTCGGCGTAAATTCAGGCAGAACCGCGTTTAATCAACATCGGTGGCAGGATAACGTTTTGCGGCGGCAACCCGGTATCAGCAATCCGCTGTAGCAAGCGTGAGGCCGCGCTGCGGCCCACTTCACGCGCAGAACTGGAAACCAGCGTCAAGGGCGGCTCGGTCAGTTCGGCTTCCGGAACGTCGCCAAAACCGATCAGGGCCACCTGCTGACCGTAATAGGTATCCACACCTTCCGAGCCAATACTGCGTCCGCTACGCACGATGCCAAAATAAGCCCCCAGCGCCACCGACGCCTTGTGGCAGACCAGTGCGCTGATGTTCGGATACTGGCGCAGCAGATTTTCTGCCGCTTCCGCCGCCGCCCGTTGCTGACAATCGCACTCGACAATCCATTCGGTGCGAAAAGGCAGGCCGTACTGTACCAACGTGGCGCAAAAGCCCCCCAGGCGCTCGGCGCGGGTCAACGAGCTGCTTTGCCCGCCGAGATAGGCGATTTGGCTGTGACCGCGTTTGATCAGAAATTCAGTGGCCAGTTTGGCGGCCTGCATATTGTCCGGCCGCACCACGTCTACCCCGTCCAAACCGTTGGAACGTGCCGCACAGACTAACGGAACCCCCTGCTCTGCGGCTTTTTCCTTCAGCCCCCCGGCCATACGCACGCCGCCCGCCAGCACCATGCCGTCAACGCCGTGCTCCAGCAGGGTATCAAAACAACGCATCAGCCCTTTGCCATCGCGACCGCTTTGGGTCAGGAACAGCACTTTGCCGTGTTCCTCCAGCACTTCACTCAGCCCGGCGGTCATTTCCGCATAAAACGGCTCGCAAATATCACGCAGGATCAGCCCAATCACGCCCGACTCTCCGCCACGCAGCGTCGCCGCCTGACGGTTACGCACGTAGCCCAGGCTTTCAATCGCCTGATTCACCCGCGTTACGGTGGTCGATGAAATGCGCCCTTTGCCACTCAGCACCAGCGAAACCGTGGTGACGGAGACGCCGGCCTGCTGCGCAACATCAGTGATGGTGATCTTTTTGATGGTCATGACCTCGGCGAGCCCGATCCTGGGCATTCTGTCCCCTGGCCACTCAAGGGTAGCAAGCCAGGGGGATGTCTCTTGGAGCAAATGGTATACCGAATCTGTTTGATCAGTAAAACGTTTTACTGGCTCATCCATTCTCACCGCAAAGCAGGCTTTGAAATTGTGATTAGCGGCGCATTTTTGCTAGGTAAAACGTTTTATCTTATTTTTACCTAACAGGGGTACACACCACTTTTGCACGCTTTTTCGCCAGGAGCCGCCGGTTATGCCAGCACCTAAAAAACAAAAAATTACGCTCTGGGAGTTTTTCCAGAGCCTGGGCAAAACATTCATGCTGCCCGTCGCCCTGCTGTCGTTCTGCGGCATCATGCTGGGGATCGGCAGTTCGCTAAGCAGCCGCGACGTCATCACCCTGATGCCGTTTATCGGCCACCCTGCCTTCCAGTTGTTGTTCACCTGGATGAGCAAGATTGGCTCATTCGCCTTCAGCTTCCTGCCGGTGATGTTTGCCATCGCCATTCCGCTGGGTATGGCGCGTGAAAACAAGGGTGTCGCCGCGTTCTCGGGCTTTGTCGGTTTTGCGGTGCTGAACCTGGCCACCAACTTCTATCTGACCACCGCTGGCATTTTGCCCACCACCGATCCGCTGGTGCTGAAAGCCAATAACATCCAGAACATCCTCGGCATTCAGTCGATCGATACCGGCATTCTGGGGGCGGTGATCGTCGGCATTATCGTTTACCTGCTGCATGAGCGTTTTAATACCATTCGACTGCCGGATGCGCTGGCGTTCTTTGGCGGCACCCGCTTCGTGCCGATCGTCACTACCCTGGTACTGGGCCTGTGTGGTCTGGTGATTCCTCTGATCTGGCCGTGGTTTGCCGCCGGCATCAACGGCCTGGGCTGGGTGATTAATGGTGCCGGTGCCTTTGGGCCGATGATTTTCGGTACCGGCGAACGCCTGCTGTTGCCGTTCGGCCTGCACCATATTCTGGTGGCGCTAATTCGCTTTACCGAGGCGGGCGGCACGCTGGACGTATGCGGCCATAGCGTCAGCGGCGCACTGACCATCTTCCAGGCTCAACTCTCCTGCCCGACCACCACCGGCTTTGCCGAAAGCGCCACCCGCTTCCTGTCACAGGGTAAAATGCCGGCATTCCTCGGCGGTCTGCCGGGAGCGGCGTTGGCAATGTATCACTGCGCCAAACCGGAAAACCGCCACAAGATTAAGGGCCTGCTGATCTCCGGCGTCGTGGCCTGCGTGGTCGGCGGGACTACCGAACCGATCGAGTTCCTGTTCCTGTTCGTCGCGCCTTTCCTGTACTTTATTCACGCCATCCTGACCGGGCTGGGCTTCACCGTGATGGCGCTGCTGGGTGTAACCATCGGCAACACCGACGGCAACATCATCGACTTCGTGGTGTTCGGCATCCTGCACGGTACCGCCACCAAGTGGTATCTGGTGCCGATCGTTGCCGCCATCTGGTTCGCGGCCTACTACGCTATTTTCCGCTTCTCCATTCAGCGCTTTAATATCAAAACGCCGGGCCGTGAAAGCGAGACTGCCGGCAGCCAAAGCGCCCCTGTCGGTGTGGTAGGCAAATCCGGTTATAACGTGCCGGCAATCCTGGCGGCGCTGGGCGGTAGCGAGAACATCGTCTCTTTGGATAACTGCATCACCCGTTTACGCTTGTCCGTTGATGATATGAGCAAAGTGGACGATGCCGCGCTTAAAGCCAACCGCGCGATTGGCGTGGTGCACCTTAACGAGCATAACCTGCAGGTGGTGATCGGCCCGCAGGTGCAATCGGTGAAAGATGAATTAGACTCACTGATAGCCGCCGCGCAACCTGCTGCGGCCCTGCAGGGAGCGTCTCATGTTTGATTTTTCTACCCCGGTCGATCGGCACGGTACCTGGTGCACGCAGTGGGATTACATTGCCGATCGCTTTGGCCATGACGATTTATTGCCTTTTACCATCTCCGATATGGATTTCGCCACCGCCCCCTGCATTATCGAGGCGCTGCAACAGCGCCTGCAGCATGGCGTACTGGGTTACAGCCGCTGGCAGCATGAAGATTTTCTCGGTGCGGTACGCCACTGGTATCAACAGCGCTTTGCGAGCCCCGTCGACACCAACATGGCCGTGTATGGCCCGTCGGTAATTTATATGGTGGCGCAACTGATTCGCCAGTGGTCGGCACCGGGTGAATACGTGGTCACCCATACCCCGGCCTATGACGCCTTTTATAAGGTGATCCTCGGTAATCAGCGCCAACTGTTGGCCTGCCCGCTGCATCAGCAGGGTAACGACTGGCTGTGCGATATGGCGCACCTGGAAGCCTTGCTGGCACGGCCACAGACCAAAATTCTGCTGCTGTGCAGCCCGCAGAACCCGACCGGCAAGGTATGGCGCGCAGAAGAATTACAGCAGATGGCTGAGCTGTGCGAACGCCACGACGTACGGGTGATCAGCGATGAGATCCACATGGATATGGTCTGGGGGGAAAACCGCCACACGCCGTGGAGTCAGGTCGCCACCACGCCCTGGGCACTGCTGACTTCAGGTTCGAAAACCTTCAATATCCCGGCGTTGACCGGCGCCTACGGTTTTATCAGTGACGATGCCAGCCGCGAGGCTTATTTCCAGCAGTTGAAAGCGCGCGACGGCTTATCTTCCCCGGCGGTGCTGGCAGTGGCGGCGCATATTGCCGCTTATCGCCACGGCGAACCCTGGTTGGATGCGCTGCGTGATTACCTGCAGGACAACCTGACGTACGTCGCCGAGCGGCTGAATCAGGCCTTTCCTGCCCTGGCCTGGCAGCCGCCGCAGTCTACCTATCTGGCCTGGATCGATCTGCGTCCACTGGGCATAGACGATCGCCAGCTACAGCAGGTACTGATCGAACGCGAAAAGGTAGCGATTATGCCCGGTTTCACCTACGGCGAAGAAGGCCGTGGCTTCCTGCGGCTGAACGTAGGTTGCCCGCGCAGCAAGCTCGAGGCGGGCATGGACAAGCTGATAAATGGGTTGAAGTTTGTGTTGGACGAGGTTTGAACTGATGGGCTGGAAGGCAGGCGAAAGCCTGCCTGAAACCGTTGACGAAGTGCTCTGTTGTTTTACTGTAGGGGCGCTGTATGCTGCGCCCATTAGCATAATCAATGAGTTAAATCGGGTCGAACATGTTCGACCCCTACCGGCTTAGCCTTTCGCGGGTATGTCCGCAGTCTGAGGCAGGCGAAAGCCTGCCTTTTTTCATTCTTACGGTGTCAACTGCGGGATATCATCCAGACGATAATACACCTGCATTCCCCACTCATTAGCCAGGCGCACGTCGTTATCCGCGCCGGCCGACGCCCCTTCGATGCGATAAATAGCCTGGCACTGGGCTATCAGTCGGTGGGCCACCGGATAGAGAAACGCTTCACTCACCGCATCCCCCAACTGGGTGGAACCGGCCGCCGTCGCCAGGGGCAGCGCCAACCATTCGCCGATCACCGGCACATGCCCACGCTGATAGACCGCCAGCGCGGCCTGCTCCAACCGGTGCAAGTTGTCGGCAATGCGTTGTGCATCGCCATCGGTGCCGCTACGGTACGGGCCGGCAATCAGGATCAATTGGGCGCTCATAAACGCTTCTCCAGAGTGTGGTTTAGGGCAACAAACTGCAGCAGCATGATAGTTTTGGCATCGACAATGGTGCCCTGGCTGACAGCGCGCAGTGCGTCTGCCAACGGCAGTTCGATCACTTCGAGATCTTCGCCTTCCGCCTCCACCCCGCCGCCATCGCTGACCCGCTCATCAGCCTGGTATTCGCCGACAAAAAAGTGCAGTTTCTCCGTCACCGAACCGGGGCTCATGTATGCTTCAAACACCTTTTGCACGTTTTGCACGATATAGCCGGTTTCTTCTTCCGCTTCAGCCCGGATGCGCTCTTCTGGCGACGCATTGTCCAGCAACCCGGCGGCAGCCTCTATCAGCATGCCGTCGTGCCCATTGACGAACGCCGGGAAGCGGAACTGACGCGTCAGCACTACCTTTTGCCTTTGCCGGTTAAACAGCAAAATGGTGGCTCCATCGCCGCGGTCGTAGGTTTCACGGCTTTGTCGCTGCCATACGCCATCGCGACGCAAAAAATCAAAGGTGGTTTTTTTCAGCAAATACCAGTCATCAGACAGTACCCGGGTTTCGACAATGCGAACCCGATCTTGGGTAGCGATCATGGTGCTCAACTCCACAAGCAGGAAAGGAAATTGATACTATCGTGCATTTTCGTGTATGATCAAGATATTTCGTGCAGCGCAAATTTAACGGGAAAACGCCATGCTCACCAGCCAACGTAAAAAAATCATTCTGGAAAAACTGGCTCAGGACGGACAGGTTCTGGCCAAACAGCTCAGCGAGATGTTCGGGTTGTCCGAAGATACCCTGCGGCGCGATCTGCGCGAATTGGACAGTGAAGGCCTATTGCAACGAGTGCACGGCGGAGCGCTGCCGGTCTCCCCGGCCATTGCCACCTTTGCCGAAAGAAACGGGCAGGAATCCGCCGCCAAACGTGCGATTGCCAAAGCCGCGGCGGCAATGATTACCCCTGGGCAAGTGGTGATTCTGGATGGCGGCACGACTTCTGCCGAATTGGTCAGGCAGCTCCCGCCCACGCTGGAAGCCACCGTCGTCACCCACAGCCCCAGCGTGGCCGTCGGTCTGGTAGACCACCCGAAGGTCGAAGTGATCCTGATCGGCGGGCGTTTATATAAACATTCGATCGTCAGCGTTGGCGCAGCCGCAGTGGAAGCCATGTCTCATATTCGCGCCGATATTTATTTTATGGGCGTGACTGGCGTGCACCCTACCGCCGGCCTGAGCACCGGCGATCTCGAAGAGGCTTACATCAAGCGGGCACTGGCCGCACGGGCGGCAGAAACCGTGGTATTGGCCTCGGCCGCCAAGCTCAATGCCGCCTCGCAATATGCCATTGGCGATATTTCCATGGCGCAGAGTATTATCGTCGAGCGCTCCACCGATGTTGCACTGACGGGCCCGCTGGAACAGGCCGGTTTGACCGTGGTTAGAGCCTGAATAACCTCAATCATTAAATAACTTAATAAATACGTGGTTATTTCTTTTATCCGCGTATTTATTAACGTCACACTCAGCGTATCGAATAAAAATGCGAGAGTTATCACACTTCATTAAACTTATTTCTTTGCTCCTCGCCATTGATGGCGGTAAAGCCGGCCTTAACGCGACGTGAACGCAACTCTTTGATTATTAATAATCATCATCTAAAAATCTCGAAGCCGCCAAAAATAAAATGAGATATCCTTCGCAAAATTAATCCTGCCGGCAAGCCTGTCAAGGCCATCCATAAAAATATTTGTGATTGTTTTGTGATGTCGCCTGCAAATTTTACCGATGCCAAAAATGACAATGATCTCCACGGAATTGGCTGGAGACAGGTATATGAAGATTGGCGTAGTAATAAGCGGCGGCGATGTCACCGGGATCAATAACTTTATTTTCCAGGTCGCCAGGTTGGCGCAGGCAGATATCATTCTGTTTAACGGCGGCATCCCCGGATTATTGGCTAATCAGCACCATCCTATTGCCCAACGCGATTTGGTTGATTTCTCCATTTCATCAATGCCGATAATCTCTTCCGGCCGCACGGCCAAGAAATTGACGGCTGGAGAATATGAAACCATCAGCAAACAGCTTAAGGCCTTGCACATAGACGTGCTTATTATGGCCGGTGGTGACGGGTCGCTGCAGTTTTTAAATACGCTCAGTGAATTCGGTATTAACTGTTTTGGCGTGGGGATGACTATCGACAATGACGTTTTCGGCAGTCATTACAGCATTGGCTTTTCCACCGCCTGCGAACAGGTGATAAATGAAGTTTCAAAACTGAGAAACACCGGGCGCGCCCTGCCCGGACGCGTGTTCATGATTGAGCTGCTGGGCGGTTACTGCGGGGAGTTGACGCTGCAATCGGCCATCAAATCCAATGCGGATTTTGCCCTGATCCCGGAATGCCAATATGCCTTGAATCAGCTGGCAGAGAAAATAACTCGACGACTTGAGCAGCAAAATAGCGTGATTATTTTGTGCTCAGAGGGTTATACCAAAGAATACTCGCCCGGTTTTCAAGGCGCTATCGACACCATGATAAAACAATTGGAGCCAAAAATTGGCGTGCGTATTCGTAAAACGATTATGGGCTACGGTCTGCGCAATGGTGAACCGACCGGCGAAGAGATTTATCAGGGGACCATTATGGCCAGCGAAGTGGTTCGCTGTATTCATTCAGGAATGAAGAACAAGGCAATCATTATTAATGCCGGCAACCAACCTATTCCCATCGATTTAATCAGCATGCAGAAACGTTTGGTTGATACCGAAGGACACCATTACAAACTCGCCAGGCAATTAAATATAATCTGAGGAGATACCCATGCTTAAAATACTGTGCGTATGTGGCTGTGGCCTCGGCTCCAGCTTTGCCATTGAAATGAGCGCAAGAGCGGTGCTGAAGAAATTAGAGATTGAGGCAGATATTGATCACACTACTATCTCTGAGGCCAGCGCCTTTAAATCAGATATTATTCTTACCCAGAAAACCTTCGCCGATATTTTAAATGCCGACGCCAGCGAAGAGGAAAAGAAGCGGGTCATTATTCTGCATCGGCTTACCGATAAAGTGGAAATTGAGCAAAAGATCGTGGCCTTCCTGAAAGAACGTGACATGAAGGAAACCCGCCATGAATAGCCTGATTGACTTTATCGTCAAAGATCTGTTGGGCCAGGCTTCCATTCTGGTCGCTTTTATCGCCATGCTGGGGCTATTGCTGCAGAAGAAATCCATCGGCAAAGTGGCCGAAGGCACCTTCAAAACCCTGCTGGGTTTCCTGATCATGATGGCGGGCATCAACATTATTGTCGGTGCCTTGACCTATCTGAACAGTATATTCACCCAAGGGTTCGGCATGACCGGTTATATCACCGACGTCGCCGCCATCGCCGGCTTGGCCAACCGCGAGTTGGGTTCAGAAGTGGCGCTGACCCTGATGGTAATTTTCGCGGTGAATATCATCATTGCGCGCATTACTCCGTTCAAATACATCTTCCTGACCGGCCAGGCATTGCTGTGGATGGCCACCATAGGGGCGGTGATCGGCTATAAGGCCGGGCTGACCGGCATGCCGCTGATTCTGACCGGCGGCATATTCGGCGGCGTGATGGCGGTCTTGATGCCTGCACTGGCCCAGCCGGTGGTGCGCAAAATTACCGGTTCGGACGATGTGGCCCTGGGGCACTTCTGCACCATCGGCTATCTGGTACAGGCTGCCGTCGCCAAGGTAGTCGGTAAGGGCTCCCGCTCTACCGAAGACCTGGAGTTGCCCGATAACTTCAAGTTCCTGCAGGACACCTACCTGTCGATGGCGGTGGTGATGATCCCGATGTATCTGATCCCAGCGCTGGCTGCCGGTCCGCAGTACATCGCCCAGTATGCCGGCGGCATGAATTACCTGATGTATTCCTTTATGCAGGCCATCCAGTTTGTCGCTGGCGTATTTATCCTCTACAGCGGCGTACGCCTGCTGCTCAATGAGCTGGTACCCGCCTTCCGCGGTATCGCCCTGCGCGTCGTGCCTGATGCCAAACCGGCGCTGGATTGTCCGGTGCTGTTCCCTTACGCCCCCAACGCGGTGATCGTCGGCTTCCTCGCCACCACCCTTGGCTCAATCATCGGCATGATCGTTTTCCCAATGTTCGGTCTGGCGATGATCCTGCCCGGTCTGCTGACCAACTTCTTCGCCGGCGGCACCGCAGGCATCTTCGGTAATGCGCTGGGTGGCCGTCGCGGCGCCATGATTGGCGGGGTGGTTCATGGCCTGTTTATCACCTTCCTGCCGGCCATTCTGGTACCGATGCTGGAAAGTTACGGCTTTGTCGGGGTGACCTTCAGCGACTCCGACGTCATCAGCAGTGGGCTGGTGATGGGACATGCTTTCCAGGGCAACTGGCTATTCATCGCCCTGTTCATCGCCTTCGTCACGCTGATTGCGTGGTTTGTTAACGGTAAATCAACCAAGCACCATGAGGAAAAAGTCCATGAAACTCTATAATTTCAACGAGCTGTTGTCAGTGGCCAAAGCCCGAGATTTCAAGGCGATAGGTTCATTCAATCTCCACTGTCTGGAAATGTTACCGGCCTTTTTCAAAGCGGCCAAAAGTATGCACAGCCCGTTGATGATCCAGATTTCGACCGGTACTGCCGAATATTTGGGTTACAGGCTGCTGGTTGATTCGGTACGTTCTCTGGCCCAAAGCGAGGATGTTCCCACCTGCCTGCATTTGGATCACTGCTCTGACATTGCCTCCATCGAGACGGCGATTGACGCAGGCTTCAGTTCGGTAATGTATGACGGTTCGCACCTGGAAATGGATGAGAACATCGTCAATACCCGTCGAGTGATCGACATTGCTCGTCAACATAACGTGTCGGTAGAAGCCGAATTGGGTGCCATCGGCGGCTCCGAAGACGGTAAGGCGGTGGCGGAAGAGGATATCTGCTTTACCACGGTGGAAGATGCCAAACGCTTTGTCGATGAAACCGGGGTCGATATGCTGGCGGTCTCGGTAGGCACCGTCCACGGGCTCTATACCGGCAAGGCGCATATCCAGCACCAGCGTCTGGCCGAAATCACCGCCGCCACAGGTACCCCGCTGGTGCTGCATGGCGGTACCGGCGTCAGCGATGAAGATATGCGGCTCGCGGTAGCCGGTGGCATCGAAAAAGTGAACGTGGGCACCGAGATGAACGTGCAATGGGTAGACCGATGCAAACAAACCTTTGAAAAGGGCAAGGTCAATGACAGCGTGCGCAAATTCCTGATCCCCGCCAACAATGCCGTTACCCAGGTATTAACGGAAAAGATCGGCCTGTTTAAATAATCACTGCCCTATTTTCTTTTTTATAAAACCCACAACCCTGGTGCCCCGGCGCCCGTCGGGGCTGGAAAGTTCACGCTTAATTTGTGGAGAAGGTCATGTTTAATTTTATGAAAAGCCCGCGAAACAAAGAACTTGATCACGGCCTACAGAATGCCGAAGCCAATGAAATATCAGCCGAAATTAGTGTATTAGAACAGCAGTTGGCCACAGCGCCGGCGGATAGCGAAATTCATAAGGCTTTAATGCTGGCTTATAATCGCGCATTAAAGATTTATGCCAAAAATAAAAGCTATCGCCAGCAGATCGATGGAATTTTTATTAAAATGGATGAGCTGCGCAATATTATCAGGAAGTCTCTTTGAGGGAATATGATGACGATTAAACAACTGCTGATAGAAGCCGGTGCGATACAGGTCGGCGTGCAGGAAACCGACTGGAAGAAGGTGATTGAGCTGGCAGCCCGGCCCCTGGTCGAAAACGGTTATATTCACGCATCCTATTATCAGGCGGTGATCAGCAATACGCTGGCCCATGGGGCTTATTACGTCTTCGACGAAGGCATTGCCATTCCCCATGCGCGCCCGGAATGCGGCGTGATCAAAAACTGTTTCAGCATGGTGCTGCTGGAGCAGCCGATCGCCTTCGAAGACAGTGAAGAGGCCGACATCGTGATCCTGTTCGGCGCAACCGACAGTAACAGCCACATTGAGGAAGGCATCCGCGCGATTGTGGATTTGCTGGATAACAAGCCGCGGCTCGAGCGGTTACGCGCCGCAAAACTCTGGCAAGAGGTGGTGGAAATATTATGACTTCGACAGATAGCGACGGTAAAACCGTTATTTTGGTCAATGGCGTTCCGGCTTCCGGTAAAAGCACCGTTGCCCGCGCGCTGGCGCACCATTTTGATCTGCCTTATCTCTCCCTCGACGGTATCAAAGAACCTTTTATGGCACGCCTGGATAACATAGACCGCGAACTGAACCGTCAGTTGGGTTATGCCGCGTACCAGGCTATCTGGTCAATGGTGGCGCAGGCGCCCCTGCGTTGCATCTATGTCATCGACGCCTGGTTTGGCTTTCAGTCCAGAGAACAGCTACGCCAGTACCTGCGCGAAGCGGGCGTGACGCAAGCTTTGGAGGTGTGGAACCAAATATCCGGTGAACTGGCCGCAGAACGCTACGCCGCCCGTACCGGCCAGCGTCCCAAAGGCCACCCCGGTGCGGAGTACTTACCCGAACTGCGGGCGCTGGCCGATCGCGTCATGCCGATGGCCCTGGGCCCGGTGCTGCGTATTGAGCAGGCACAACCGCTGGACATCGACAGGGTTAACCACTGGCTGGCGCAGCACGGCGTCGGCGATAACCAGGAAAAAAACATCGCAAAACTGAGGGTCGGATAGGCTCTGTTACCGACATCAATGCGGGAGTGGCGCGCTCCCGCCTTAGCGCATAAATGCGGCAATCAGCAACATTAATGTGACTCTCGTCACTTTTTTATGCAACACGATGGCAATTTTCATCATTTTGTTTTTATACTGATCTGCACTTTACCTACAACAAAATAACGAGTGCACATCATGATTGACCCACGCCTCCCCTTGACCGACATCCACCGTCATCTTGACGGCAATATCCGTGCGCAAACCATTCTTGACCTTGGCCGTCAGTTTAACCTTGCCCTGCCCGCCAACGAACTGGAGGCGCTGCGTCCGCACGTGCAAATCACTCACACCGAACCGGATCTGGTCAGCTTTCTGCAGAAGCTGGACTGGGGCGTAGCGGTGCTGGGCGATCTGGACGCCTGCCGCCGGGTCGCCTACGAAAACGTCGAGGATGCGGCCAATGCCGGTCTGCACTATGCTGAACTGCGCTTCTCGCCGTATTACATGGCGATGAAACATCAGTTGCCGGTGGCTGGGGTGGTGGAAGCCGTGATTGACGGCGTTCGTTCCGGTTCGCGCGATTTGGGTATCGACGTACGCCTGATCGGCATCATGAGCCGTACCTTCGGCGAAGCGGCCTGTTTACAAGAGTTGGAAGGCCTGCTGGCGCACCGCGACGGTATTACCGCACTGGATCTGGCCGGCGACGAACTCGGCTTCCCTGGCAGCCTGTTCCTCAGCCACTTCAACCGCGCCCGCGACGCCGGCCTGCGCATCACCGTACACGCAGGTGAAGCCGCGGGTCCGGAAAGCATCTGGCAGGCGATCCGCGAACTGGGTGCCGAACGTATTGGCCATGGCGTGAAAGCGATTGAGGATCCGGCACTGATGGACTTCCTGGCCGAGCATGGCATCGGTATCGAATCTTGTCTGACGTCCAACATTCAGACCAGCACCGTGCCTTCTCTGGCGCAGCATCCGCTGGCGAAGTTCCTGCGCCACGGCGTTATGGCGTCGATCAATACCGATGACCCGGCCGTACAGGGCATTGAAATTGAACACGAATACCGCGTAGCGGCACCGCAAGCCGGCCTGACGCCAGCTGAAATCCGCACCGCCCAGGAAAACGGCCTGAAAATGGCGTTCCTCAGCGAACAGGAAAAACAGGCGCTGCGCGATAAAGTGCAGGGCTAAGTGAAAATGGGCGCGCCAAGCGCCCTTTTTATTTATTTCATTTCGCGGTCAACGCGCCTGCTTCTGCGCGCTGCTTGGCCGTTTTACGCGCGTAACGCTGCGCCAGTACGGCACACACCATTAACTGTACCTGATGGAAAATCATCAGCGGCAGCACCATGGCACCCACCGCCGCCGCCGGGAACAGCACGTTGGCCATCGGGATGCCGTTCGCCAGGCTCTTTTTCGAACCACAGAACACGATGGTGATCTCGTCGGCAGTATTGAACCCCAGCCAGCGCGCGGCATAGGTGTTGATAATCAGCACCACCGTCAGCAACACCAGCGACATCACTAAAATGGTCAATAGCGACCAGCCGTCAATCTTGTGCCAAATCCCTTCCACCACCGCAGCGCTAAAAGCGGTATACACCACCAGCAGAATCGATGAACGGTCAGTGAGATTGATCAGCTTGCGATGACGATCGGCCCATTTGCCGATTAACGGCCGAGCCAAATGCCCAACCACAAAGGGCACCATCAGTTTCAAAATGATCGAACCTATGGCGTGCAACACATCGGTATTACCGCCCTGAGTATGCATCAGCGCCCCGACCAGCAACGGAGAGAGGAAAACACCGAGAATGCTGGATGCCGAAGCACTGCACACCGCGGCCGCCACGTTACCGCCCGCCGCCGAAGTAAAGGCAATCGCCGACTGAACGGTGGCCGGCAGTGCGCACAGGTACAGGAAGCCCAGATAAACCGTCGGTGTCATCAAACCCGGCACCATCAGGTTCATCGCCAGCCCCAGCAGCGGGAACAGCGCAAAGGTGCTGAGAAACACCACCAAATGCAGCTTCCAGTGCCCCATGCCGGCGATGATCGCCTCACGAGACAGCTTGGCACCGTGCATAAAGAACAACAGCGCGATAGCCGCGGTGGTCAGATGCTCAAAAAAGGTTGCCCATCTGCCTTCGCAGGGGAAAACCGAAGCGACAATCACCACCAGAATCAATACCAGCAAAAATTTATCAATACGCAGACGCTGCAACCAGGACATGGGTCAGGATCCCTCGAGGAGTAAGACGGGTTCGGCACGCCGAACCCTGAGAATAAAACGCCGCGGTCAGACTACCGGCAACGCCTTTTGTTGTTTCGCAGATTCAATCCCCAGCTCGATCATTTCCATCACCTGGATGGCGTCAGCAGCCGTGACCGGGTTTTCACCCTCACCGTTAATCGCATCGCGGACAGCCGCGTAATAGGCTGGGTAATTGCCTGGAATGCTGAGCAAAGGTTTTTCAGCCAGCACCCCATCACGTGACAATGTCACTACACCATCACGCATGTCGTAACCCCAGTCGGCCTGCGGCAGACGCTCGCCCGCTTTGAGGCGGTCTTCCTGCGGATCCAGCCCAAACTTGATAAAGCTACCCTGAGTCCCGTGCACGATATAACGTGCGGTTTCCGCCGCGGCCAGCACGGTACCATGCAGAACGACCCGGCGTTTGCCGTAGTTCAATATCGCGTGGAAATAGTCCACCGATTGTGCGCCCGGACGCAGTTCACCCAGATCGACAAACAGCGTTTCCGGTTTGCCGAACAGTTGCAGTGCCTGATCGATCAGATGCGGCCCCAAATCGTACCAGATGCCGCTACCGGCACCGCCCAGTTCGCGCCAGCGCTGACGCACTTCCGGGCGGAAACGATCGAAATGAGACTCGAAATAAACCACCTCACCAAGCGCGCCTTCTTTCAACAATGCCTTGAGCGTCAGAAAATCGCTGTCCCAGCGGCGATTGTGGAACACCGACAGCAGCTTGCCGCTCTGCTGCGCTTGCTGCTCCAGCTGCTGCGCCTGTGACAACGTCACGGTGAAAGGCTTGTCCACCACCACGTGCTTGCCGGCCGCCATTGCCTGCTGCGCCAGAGGGAAATGGGTATCGTTGGGTGTAGGAATGACGATCAGATCGATAGAGGGGTCGTTAAACAGCGCTTGCGGATCGCTGACTACCGTCATCGATGGCCAGTCTGCATGCACTTTGCCGGCATCGCTGCTGGAAACCGCAGCCAGCTCTACGCCTGGGGTGCCGACAATCAGCGGCGCATGAAAGGTTTTACTGGCATAGCCGTAACCGACCAGCCCAACCCGAATTTTTTCTGCCATGGTGTTTCCTCTTACTGGCTCGCAATAGACCAGTCAGATTTGACACCATGACGCTGGCGGGAACAAGAAGTAAATGTAATGTTAATTTGTAGCCACAGCATAAGGCGTCTCACGCTGATTCCTGGCCGGATAGTTTATCTCCAGACTACGGCGGCGAAAATCGCTCGGGCTGACCCCGACCCGTTTGCGGAATACGCGGGAAAAATAGAGCTGATCGTCATAACCCACCACCCGGCCGATGGTGGCAATCGACTCCTGGGTGGTCTGCAGCAGCAGCTTGGCGCGGATCACCCGCTGATCTTCGCGCCAGCGCAGAATATTGATACCCACCTGCTCACGGAACAGATGCGCCAGCCGCGAAGGCGACAGGCAGACATGGCGCGCCACTTCGTCGATGCGCAACTCACCGGCCAGATTACCGGTAATAAACTGGCAGGCCTCTATCACCCGGGGATCCATGATTTTCTGTGGGCTGAGCGGATCTTCTTCCATCGCGCGCAGCAGCAAGCGCTCCAGCAGGTTCATCCCCAACTCTTCGGCGAAACGCCGGCCGGAACGCTGCGTTTGCTCGATATTGGCGAACAGCCGGTCGAACTCCAGCAGTAAATTATTGTTCGGTAAAGTTAAACGCCCGACCTCATGGGTTTTGCTGTGCCATTCCAGCCAGTCGGCCCAGTAGGCTCGCGGCCGGAAATACACCCAGCGGTGATACCAGCAGTCGCTGTCCGGCGAACGCCCATAGTAATGCGCCGCCTTGGGGGGAAACAGCAGCAGATCGCCAGGATTGCAGTAAAGGGTGTCTTCGCCGTCGAACACCTTGCCCTGGCCCTTGATGGTCAGGTTGAGAATATAGCCCTTCATGCCGCCGGGGCGATCGATAAAGAAATCCAGCGGGCCGTCCGCCATGATGGGCGTTAACCCCGCCACCAGATAGGCGTTAAAGGTGTAACCCGGCAACAGCGGGTTCGGCTGCGGTTCCTGTGCCATGCGATGGTACATCTGTCCTCCCGGAACGGCTGATAGAACTATCCTGAACAAGTGTATCGGCCCGGCAGAGAACTGCCTGAGCCGATAACAGAACTGTGAACACGGTTGCCGATTTTCTAAATCCGACGTTTGGCCTGCTGCTTGTAACGGTCAAAAATCACCGCCGCCAGCAAGATCACGCCGCGCACCACATACTGCGAGAACGGTGAGATGTTCAGCAGGTTCATGGCGTTTTCCACCGTGCCGAGGATCAAGATGCCGGCGATGACGTAGGAGATTTTACCGATACCACCTTTCAACGAAACCCCACCCAGTACGCAGGCGGAGATCACGATCAGCTCATAGCCGATCGAGGTCATTGGCTGGCCGCTGGTCATACGCGAAGCCAGAATGATGCCGGCAGCGGCTGAAACCAGCCCGGACAGCATAAAGATCACAATCTTGGTGCGTACCACCGGCACCCCGGCCAGTCTGGCCGCCTCCTCGTTACCGCCAATCGCCAGCGTATTGCGGCCAAAGGTGGTTTTATTGAGCAGGAAGCCGAACAGGATCAGACAGGCTACGGTGATCCAAATGGGCGCGGGCAACCCCAGCCAGTTGGCATAACCCAACGTAAAGAAGCGCTCGTCTTCAATGCCTACCGCTTTCCCGTCGGAAATGATGTACGCCAACCCGCGGAATATCTGCATGGTGGCCAGGGTGGTGATCAGCGCGTTGATTTTCAGCCGGGCGATAACAAAACCGTTGATCAACCCGGAGACCATTCCCAGCAGCAAACCGGCGCCCACGCCGATCCACAGGCTTTCGGTCATATTGATCACCACCGCGGTAGTGACCCCGGCGCAGGCGATCACCGACGCGACTGACAGATCAAAGTCGCCGGAGGCCAGACAAAACAGCATGCCGCAGGCCACCATGCCGGACATGGATATCGCCAACCCCAGCCCTTTCATATTGATAAATGAGCCGAAATTAGGCACAAACAGCACGCAGGCGATAAACAGTACCGCGAACACCACCAGCATGCCGTAGCTGTCCCAAATCCGCGCCAGCCCCTGGCCGCTGCGGTTTTTCACAGAATCGGTCGTTATGGTCGACATCTCTTTCTCCTTCACTTTCAGGCCACCGCCGCAGCGGTATCGAGGGCAATCTCGGGGGTGCGCAGCATCGCCAGGCTGAGGGCTTTTTCCTCGCTGGCGTCATCATGGAGTAACTCACCGGACAGGGCCCCTTCCCGCATCACCAGGATACGGTCCGCCAGCCCCAGGACTTCGGGCAGATCGCTGGAAGCGAACAGCACCGCGATGCCGCGCTGCGCCAGTTGGTAAATGACGTTATAAATCTCGTGCTTAGCGCCAACGTCAATGCCGCGTGTCGGTTCATCCAGCAGGATCACCTTCATGTCTTCCGACAGCCAACGCCCCAGAATCGCCTTCTGCTGGTTGCCGCCGGACAGATTCATAATTAGCTGCTCGGCGCTTGGGGTTTTGATATTCAACGCACGTATATGATGCTCGGCGTTGCTGGCCTCCCAACCGTTGTCGATCAGACAACCCGCGCGGACACTGTTCCGCCGCGCGCTGATGTTGATATTGTCGCGTACCGAATGCACCGGGATGATACCGTCCGCCTTGCGGTCTTCCGGACACAGCATGATGCCGGCACGAATAGCGTCTATTGGCGAGCGAATGGCGAGCGCCTGCCCATCCAGCATCAGTTGCCCGGCACTGACCCGCGTGGCGCCAAAGATCCCCTTCATCAGCTCGCTGCGGCCGGCGCCGACCAGGCCGAACAACCCGACGATCTCCCCGGCACGCACGCTCAGATCGATCGGCGTTTTCACGCCGGGCGCTTGCAACCCCTGGAGCGCTAAACGCACCGGCCCCAGTTCACGCGGTTGATAGCCGTAGACGTCACCGAGATCGCGCCCCACCATCGCCTGCACCAACTGGGCATTATCAACCTGACGCATATCGTCAAAGGTGCGCACATAGCGGCCATCTTTGAACACCGTGATGGCGTCGCTGAGGGCAAAAATCTCCTCCATGCGGTGTGAGACATACAGGATCACACGCCCTTCAGCGCGCAATTCGCGGATCACCCGGAACAGCTGTTCGATCTCCCGGGCGGACAGCGAACTGGTGGGCTCGTCAAACGCGATTACCTTGGCGTTGCGCGCCAGCGCTTTGGCGATTTCCACCATTTGCCACTGGCCGATCGACAGGTATTTCAATGGCGTATCCGGATCGATATCCAGCCCGAGATGCTCCAGTTGAAGCCGGGACTCGTAACGCAGCAGTTTGCGATCCACCAGCCCGCGCCTGGTCGGCAGTTGACCGAGATAAATGTTCTCCGCCACGGTCATTTCCGGCACCAGATGCAGCTCCTGGTAGATGATTGCCACCCCGGCATCCAGCGCGTCGGTAGTGTTGGCGAAGGTGACCGAACGCCCCTGCAGCTGAATTTCTCCCTGAGTAGGCGAATAGTTGCCGCTGAGGATTTTCAGCAGCGTGGATTTCCCGGCGCCGTTTTCCCCCATCAGCGCGTGGATCTGCCCGGCCTGACAGCTGAAACTGATGTCATCCAGCGCCTTCACCCCTGGGAAAGTTTTACCTATGCCTTTAAACGCCAGATACGGCAGCGCGGTAGTCATAGTGTTTTCCTCCTGCAGTTAAAAATGCCGCCCGACAGCATGCTGTGGGCGGCGCGGTAATTACATCAGGCCTTTCTTCTGCAGTTCGGTTTTAAAGTTGTCGCGCGTGATCAGCACCACGTCGGTCACTTCGGTGAATTTTTGCGGTTCTACCCCTTTTTCGACCCAGTCATGCAACATCTGGATGCTCTTGTAACCGTGAATGTCCGGGCTCGGCAGCAGCGAACCGTAGAAGCCGGTGGCCTGCGCCTTGGACAGCTCACTGACCGCATCCACCCCGTTGATCCCGATGCCAATCACGTTCGGCGCCTTAAACCCCTGGCCTTCGGTAGCGCGCACGCCGCCGAGCACGGTGTTGTCGTTCATGCCGACAATCAGCCAGTTTTTCACTTCAGGATGCTGCACCAGCATTGAGTTGGCGGCGTCGAACGCTCCTGGGATATCGTTGGATTTGGTCGGTACCCGGTAAATCTGCTTTTCCGGGAAACCGGCGGCTTTCAACGCGGCAATAGAACCGCCGGTGCGGCGACGGGCCGTGTCCAGTTCATCGGCGGTAATGGCCATCACCGCGGTATCCGGCAGCTTCCAGCCGCGCTTGTTCAGCTCTTTCCACAGCTCTTCCCCCTGGCGTTCGCCGATTTTGGTGGCGGCCATCATCACCAGCGGCACGCTGTCCATAGGCTTGCCTTTGGCGGTAACGAACTGGTCGTCCACCGCGATCACTTTCAGATTGTAACTGCGCGCCTTGGCGACGATCGCCGAGCCCAATTTCGGATCCGGCGTGCAGATGACAAACCCTTTGGCTCCGCTGGCCGCCAGGCTGTCGATGGCGTTCAGGGTCTTCTCGCCGTCCGGCACCGCGATTTTAATCACCTCAAAACCGAGATCCTTACCGGCCTTATCGGCAAATTTCCATTCGGTCTGGAACCAGGGTTCTTCCGGCTGCTTGACCAAAAAACCCAGCTTCATGGTCTCGGCGATAGCCGAATGTGACATAACGGCCGCCAGCCCCAGTGTCGCCAGCGCCTTAGTGAATTTATGCATGATGCTCTCCGCTATTTTGTTCTCTGTGGCGACGAAACCCGCTCGCGGTGAAAACGTTATCATTAGAGTAATGGCTGTAGGTGTAGCGCTTATCTCGCGGCATTGCCTTACAGCCGGGGTAAGACGGCTTAAGTTTTAGCGGGTATTTGTTGCTGAAATGTAGAGCGCTATCACATCCGTGGAATACAGCAGATATGTGCATATATTTAGCGAATTTCGCCAAGCGTTAACTTATGACAGCCGTCACAAAACCACTGTGGGAAGCAGAAAAGTGCATACTTCCAGCCAATGGCTCCTCACCTGCCCAGCGCTTCGGCTCCTATGGTTGTCACAGCGTATTAACACATCAGGAGTCAACATCATGACGGCAGGTGCTATTGCCATGGGATTGGACTTCGGCAGCGACTCGGTGCGGGCGTTGGCGGTCGACTGCCAAAACGGTGCGGAGCTGGATACCGAAGTGGTTTATTACCCTCGCTGGCAGCACGGTGAGTTTTGCAATGCGTCGGAGAATCGCTTTCGTCATCATCCGCTCGACTATATTGAAGCCATGGAACAGGCGATGGTCAGTCTGGTGCAGCGCATGACCCCGACGCAACGGCTGCAGGTCGTGGGTATCGGCGTCGACTCAACCGGCTCCACCCCTGCGCCGATCGACCAGCAGGGCCAGGTGTTGGCGCTGCGGCCAGAATTTGCCGACAACCCGAACGCCATGTTTGTGCTGTGGAAAGATCACACGGCTCTTGAAGAAGCGGATGCCATCAATCGGCTCTGCCGCAGCGGCGAATTCCCCGATTATTCCCGCTACATCGGCGGCGTTTACTCCTCCGAATGGTTCTGGGCCAAAATTCTGCACGTCACGCGACGGGATGCCGAGGTACGTCAGGCGGCGGCTTCCTGGATAGAGCTGTGCGATTGGGTGCCGGCGTTACTGTCCGGGACCACCGCCCCACAGCAGTTGAAACGCGGGCGTTGTAGCGTAGGCCACAAAACCTTGTGGCACCCCGACTGGGGCGGCCTGCCGCCAAAACCTTTTTTTGCCGCACTCGATCCCTTACTGGTTGAGCATTTGCCCTACCCGCTGTTTGACGACTGCCACACCGCCGAGCTGCCGGTCGGCACACTGAGTGCCGAATGGGCCGCACGCCTCGGATTGCCAACCACGGTGGTGCTGTCAGGCGGCGCCTTCGACTGCCATATGGGCGCAGTGGGGGCCGGAGCCCAGCCTTATACCCTGGTGAAGGTGATTGGCACCTCTACCTGCGACATCCTGATCGCCGATCGCCAGCGGGTGGACGGGCGCGCCATCGAGGGCATTTGCGGCCAGGTTGACGGCAGCGTGGTGCCGGGGTTAATCGGTATGGAAGCAGGACAGTCCGCCTTTGGCGATATGTACGCCTGGTTCGGCCGCCTGCTGAGCTGGCCGCTGCGCGAAGCGGCAAAAAGCCAACCGCAGCTGCAGCCGCAATTGCAACAGATAGAAGCCGGCATGCTGGCCGCGCTGACCGAGGCCTGGGCCGATAAACCGTCACTGGATCATCTGCCGGTGGTGCTGGACTGGTTTAACGGCCGCCGCACGCCCTATGCCAATCAACGTCTGAAAGGCGTGATCGCCGATCTGAACCTCGGCACCGATGCGCCGACGCTGTTCGGTGGCTTTATCGCCGCTACCGCCTTCGGTGCCCGCGCCATTATGGAGTGTTTTGAGCAGCAGTCTATTCCGGTGGACAACGTACTGGCGTTGGGGGGGATTGCGCGTAAATCACCGGCGATCATGCAGGTCTGCGCCGACGTGATGAACCGACCGCTGCAGATCGTGGCTTCAGACCAATGTTGCGCGCTGGGGGCGGCTATCTTCGCCGCGGTGGCGGCCGGTCATTTCCGCAGCGTGCCCGAAGCGCAACGCCACATGGCCTGCGGCATCGAACGCACTCTCCAGCCGGATCCGCAGCGCGTCGCCCGCTACCAACAGCTTTATCAACGCTATCAGCAATGGTGCCAGGCCGCCGAGCCGCGCTATGCCCCTAACGCCGGTTCAGCCTGCTGAACCCCCATTTCGACATGACAATTCAGGAGTCTCCATGGACGCATTTAAGCAGCGCGAAGTCTGGTTCGCCATCGGCAGCCAGCACCTGTACGGCCCGCACACCCTGCAACAGGTCAAGGCACACGCCGAGCAGGTGGTGGAAAATCTCAACCGTGAGGCCGGATTGCCGGTAAAACTGGTGCTGAAACCGCTGGTGACCACGCCGGATGAAATCACCGCCCTGTGCCGCGACGCCAACTATCAGCCACAGTGCATCGGCATCATGGCCTGGCTGCACACCTTTTCGCCGGCCAAAATGTGGATCGCCGGACTGTCGATCCTCCACAAGCCGCTGTTGCAATTCCATACCCAGTTCAACGCTCAGATCCCGTGGGACAGCATGGACATGGACTTTATGAACCTCAATCAGACCGCACACGGTGGCCGCGAATTTGGCTTTATTGGCGCCCGTATGCGCCAGCAGCACAGCGTGATAGCCGGCCATTGGCAAGACCCGGAAGCGCACCGGCGCATTGCTCAGTGGATGCGTGCAGCCAACGCCAAACAGGCCAGCCAGCAGTTGAAGGTGGCCCGCTTCGGCGACAACATGCGTGAGGTCGCCGTGACCGAAGGTGACAAAGTCGGGGCGCAGATCCAATTCGGCTATTCGGTGAATGCCTATGGCATCGGTGATTTGGTCAGCGTGATCAATGAGGTCAGCCGTGGCGATGTGGATACGCTGATTGAAGAATACGAAACCCACTACGTCTTGAGCGATGCGGCGCAAATCAACGGGGAAAAGCGTGAAAACCTGCTCGACGCGGCGCGAATCGAATTAGGCATGAAGCGCTTCCTCGAACAGGGTAACTTCCAGGCCTTCACCACCAATTTTGAAGACTTGCACGGCATGAAGCAGTTACCGGGGCTGGCGGTACAACGCCTGATGCAGCAGGGTTACGGCTTCGGCGGCGAAGGCGACTGGAAAACCGCCGCGCTGTTGCGCATCCTGAAAGTGATGGCGCAGGGACTGGAAGGCGGTACCTCATTCATGGAGGATTACACCTACCATTTCCAATCGGGCAACGATTTGGTGGTCGGTTCGCACATGCTGGAGGTTTGCCCATCGATCGCCAAAGAACAAAAACCGCTGTTGGATATACAACCGCTGGGTATCGGCGGCAAGGCGGATCCGGCACGGCTGATTTTCTCCACCCCGGCCGGTGCGGCGATCAATGCCAGCCTGATCGACCTGGGCGACCGATTCCGCCTGCTGGTCAATCAGGTGGATACCGTGGAACAACCGCATCCGTTGCCCAAGCTGCCGGTGGCGCGTGCCATCTGGCGGGCTCAGCCAACGCTTGCCACCGCTGCCGAAGCCTGGATCCTGGCGGGTGGTGCACACCATACCGTGTTCTCACAGGCGTTGGATGCCGACCTGCTGCGACTTTACGCCGAGATGCATAACATCGAGTTTGTGACGATCGACCACAACACCAGCCTGCCGGCGTTCAAAAATGAGCTGCGCTGGAACGAAGCCTACTATCAGCTTAATCGCCGTTAATCGGCCTGCTACCGGCGGCTTATCATGCCGTCGGTAGCCAAACGTGCTGCACCGGCCTCCTGGCGCCGACCATCCGCTTGATATTGATGACGAAGCCCGCATTACCCGCTAAGCTATGCGGCTGTCACATTGAATCATGTCTTACCCAGGAAGCCGTTTATGTCTCAAGCTGATTACAACCGTATTGGCGGTTGGTTGCTGGCCCCGATGTCCTATCTGATCGTCACCCTGCTTAGCGCCAGCCTGATGCTGCTTCTGTATGCCATGGCGATTTTCATGCCGGAATCGCGCGAATACCTGCTGACCAACGCTCAGGCGTTTAGCCTACAGTGGTATTTTTCAGTGCTGACCACGATGGCAATGTGGTGCTTTACGCTGTGGCTGCTGTGGCTGTTCTGCCATCGTTCGCAACGCTTCCCCAAGTTTTTCCTGCTGTGGTTGCTGATTACCGTGTTGCTGGCGGTCAAAGCCTTTGCCTTTGCGCCGGTGCCGGATGAGTTGGCCGTACGCAGTCTGGGTTGGCCCCTGCTGATGGCCGCATTGTTGGTGCCTTATATGAAGCGTTCCAAGCGGGTCAAAGGGACCTTTACCGAACGCTAGGCGCGTTGTGGCACGTTTTGTGCGTATGATTGTGTAAATTTTCGCCAAAAAAGGGCGAAAATAGCAATAACCTTGCTATCACTGTGTTGTGGTCAGGCCGCCAATTCCCGATAATAGGCGGCTTTTATTTTTTTAGGCATCGCAATGACCGAATACCTGCTCCTGTTTGTCGGCACCGTACTGGTGAACAACTTCGTCCTGGTGAAGTTCCTCGGCCTGTGCCCGTTCCTCGGCGTTTCCAAGAAACTGGAAAGCGCCATCGGCATGGGCATGGCTACTACCTTTGTCATGACGCTGGCCTCCGTCAGCGCCTGGGTGATCAACACCTTTATCCTGGTTCCGTTGGATCTGGTGTATCTGCGCACCCTGTCATTTATTTTGGTGATCGCCGTCGTGGTGCAATTTACCGAGATGGTGGTACGCAAAACCAGCCCGGCACTGTATCGCTTGCTGGGCATCTTCCTGCCGCTGATCACCACCAACTGCGCGGTGCTTGGCGTTGCGTTGCTTAACGTTAACCTCGGCTACAACTTCCTGCAGTCTGCGGTTTATGGCTTCAGCGCCGCCGCCGGCTTCTCGCTGGTGATGGTGCTGTTCGCCGCGATCCGTGAGCGTCTGGCGGTTGCCGACGTGCCTGCGCCATTTCGTGGTTCTTCCATCGCGTTGATCACTGCCGGGTTGATGTCTCTGGCCTTTATGGGCTTTACCGGGCTGGTGAAATTCTAATGACCGCGTTATGGATTGCGATTGCTGCGCTCAGCGCCCTCGGCCTGTTGTTCGGGCTGGTGCTGGGCTTCGCCGCGCGCCGCTTTGAAGTGGAAGAAGATCCGGTGGCCGAGCAGGTCGACGAGATCCTGCCGCAGAGCCAATGCGGCCAGTGCGGTTACCCCGGTTGCCGCCCTTACGCCGAGGCGGTGGCCAACGGTGAGATGATCAACAAATGTGCCCCCGGCGGCGAGCAAGTGATGCTGAAATTGGCCGAACTGCTCAACGTCGAGCCGCAGCCGCTGGGCAGCGAAGCCGCCGCCGAGCCGGTGCGTCAGGTCGCTTATATCGATGAAGCCAACTGCATCGGCTGCACCAAGTGCATTCAGGCCTGTCCGGTGGACGCAATAGTGGGTGCCACGCGCGCCATGCACACCGTGATTACCGATCTTTGTACCGGCTGCGACCTGTGCGTCGCGCCGTGCCCTACCGATTGTATTGAAATGAAACCGGTCGCCACCACTACCGCCAACTGGAAGTGGGATATGAAGACGATCCCGGTGCAAGTGATCCACGTGGAGCAACATGCTTAATTTGTTCGCCGCCTTCAAAAAAGACCGGATTTGGGATTTCGACGGCGGGATCCATCCCCCGGAAATGAAAACCCAGTCCAGCGGCGTACCGCTGCGTACCGCCCCGCTGCCCGACACCTTTGTCATCCCCTTGCAACAGCATTTGGGACCGGAAGGCGAATTGTGCGTCAACGTCGGCGAGCACGTGCTGAAAGGCCAGCCGCTGACCGTCGGCCGTGGCCGTACCGTACCGGTACATGCGCCGACCTCCGGCACCATCAGCGCCATCAAACCGCATATCACCGCTCACCCTTCAGGGCTGGCAGAGCTGTGCGTAATTATTCAGCCGGATGGCGAAGACCGTTGGTGCGAACGCGCACCGGTGGCGGATTACCGTCAACTGCCTACCGGCGAACTGATCCAGCGGATTCATCAGGCCGGCATCGCCGGGTTGGGTGGCGCAGGTTTCCCTACCGCCAGCAAGCTGCAGGGTGGCATGAACGGGGTAGAAACCCTGATCCTCAATGCCGCGGAATGCGAGCCTTATATCACCGCCGATGACCGTTTGATGCAGGAGCATGCCGACCAAGTGATCGAAGGCACGCAGATCCTGCGCCACCTGCTGCAGCCGAAAGTGACGCTGATCGGCATCGAGGACAATAAGCCCGAAGCGATCGAAGCGTTAAAACTGGCGTTGCGCGATCAACCGGGCATCTCGCTGCGGGTGATCCCAACCAAATATCCTTCCGGCGGTGCTAAGCAGCTCACCAAGATCCTGATCGGCAAGGAAGTGCCGCACGGCAAACACTCCTCCGCTATCGGCGTGCTGATGCAAAACGTCGGGACTGCCTTTGCCATTAAGCGCGCCATTGTCGACGGCGAACCCTTGATCGAACGCGTGGTCACCCTTACCGGTGAAGCCCTTAGCCAACCGGGTAATCTGTGGGCGCGCATCGGCACCCCGGTGCAGCACCTGCTGAACTTTGCCGGTTTTCAGCCGCAGGCCCAACAAATGGTGGTCATGGGCGGCCCGCTGATGGGCTTCACTCTGCCCGCGCTGAACGTGCCGATCGTTAAGATCAGCAACTGTATTCTGGCCCCTTCCGTCAGTGAAATGGCGCCGCAAGAACCTGAACAGTCCTGTATTCGCTGCGGTTTATGCGTTGATGCCTGCCCGGCGGGCCTGTTGCCACAGCAGCTTTACTGGTTCAGCCGTGGCGAAGAACACGAAAAAGCCCGCAAGCATAACCTGTTCGACTGCATTGAGTGCGGTGCCTGCGCCTTTGTATGCCCCAGCAATATTCCGCTGGTGCAGTACTACCGCCAGGAAAAGGCCGAAATCAAAGCCATCGATCAGGAAGCCGCGCGCACCGCCGAAGCCAAGGCCCGTTACGAAGCCAAATTGGCCCGTCTGGAACGTGAAAAACTGGCGCGCGAAGAACGTCACAAGAAAGCGGCCGTCAAAATGACCGACGGCGATCAGGATGCGGTACAAGCCGCCCTGGCCCGCGTGCGCAGTAAAAATGCCGCGCCGGCAACCGGAACCATCAGCGGCGAGGCACCGGACAATAGCGAGATGATCGCCGCCCGCGAAGCCCGCAAAGCGCAGGCGCGTGAACGTCGTGCTCAGCAAGATGCGGCTGCCACCCCAGCGACGTCTCCTGCTGTCGAGGGCGAAGATCCGCGTAAGGCTGCAGTTGCTGCTGCGTTAGCCCGGGTTAAAGCCAAGAAAGAAGCTCAGCAAGCCGACGCAGTTGGAACGCCTGCTGAGCTGGTAGCTGTGGCACAAGAAGAAGATCCGCGCAAGACCGCCGTGGCTGCTGCATTGGCACGGGTCAAAGCCAAGAAAGCTGCGCAGCAGGCCGATAGCGTTGAGTCGCCGACGGAGCCAGCCACTGCCGTGCAGGAAGAAGATCCGCGCAAGGCTGCCGTGGCTGCTGCATTGGCACGGGTCAAAGCCAAGAAAGCTGCGCAGCAGGCCGAAACGGTTGAATCGCCGACGGAACCAGCAGCTACCGTGCAGGAAGAAGATCCGCGCAAGGCGGCGGTTGCTGCGGCCATCGCTCGCGCTAAAGCCAAGAAAGCCGCGCAGCAGGCCGAAACTGTTGAATCGCCGACGGAACCAGCAGCTGCCGTGCAGGAAGAAGATCCACGCAAGGCGGCGGTTGCGGCGGCTATTGCACGTGCTAAAGCCAAGAAAGCCGCGCAGCAGGCCGAAACTGTTGAATCGCCGGCAGAACCGGTAGCTGCCGTACAGGAAGAAGATCCGCGCAAGGCGGCGGTTGCGGCGGCTATTGCACGCGTCAAAGCTAAAAAGGCCGAGCAAAACCTGGCGACGGCGGAAAACAATAAAGAGTAGCGGAAGCGGCGCCTTGCAAAACGCAAGGCGGCCCTGGCTGTTTCACTCAATAATGCGTGAGCGCCGCTGGCGACCACTTGAGCAGGCAGCAAGGCGTGAGATGTGAGGGTTGGTGGACCAAACAGGCGGTTCGTAATACAGGGCGCGTTCCAATGGTCCCAGCCCTTGGAGTCACGCCCTAATCAATAGAAATCAGATAGGTATAATCAACGTCAATCTGGCGCATCTTCGAATCCTGATTCCGCTCCTTGGTTTGAATTATTTCCATCTCCACGCTCCCTTTCACTTCATTACGCAGCCCCGGCATCACGTGGGTGATCAGATAGGCAAAGAACTGCGAACACTCTTTCGCAGAGCCCAGATGGTTAATAGAAATATATTCACGCCCGGCGATCGGGATAGTGTCGATCTGGTAGCCCGACAAAATATCCTGTTTGTTCTCAGGATCCACTGCCATGATGTGGGTGGCCGAATACGCGTCATCATCTCGATTTCGCACGGAATGAATGCTGTAAACCCGATGACAATCCACACTCAGCCCACGGAAGAAATCGGTGAAGATTTCGTCCTTCATCGCCATACAAGACGAATGTTCGATCTCCGCTTCCGAGGCAAAATCCAACTGGCGCGAAAAACCCACCAGCTGCATATCCGGCAACGTCAGGCGTTTCACTTCTGGGTAATAATCAGCTGCGAAATTGGCATCGAAACTAAAGCGCGGCATCAGGTTTTTCACATCCCAGGTGTCCATCGAACGATAACGATTGGGCGTGGTGTCGAAACGCTGTTTGAACATGCGGGTAAAGGTTTGTTGGGAATCAAAGCCCAGTTCGTCTGAAATATCGATGATAGAACGGTGGGTGATACGTAACGCCACCGCTGCACGCGTCAGAATACGTGAGCGGATATAGGTGGCGAGCTGAATGCCGGTGATGCGTTTAAACTTGCGTTGCAGATGCCACTTGGAATAGCCGGAAATACGCGCGACTTCGTCCAGATTAGGCCGTTTCTCCAGATGTATCTCAACCCACTCAATCAGTTCTTCAATAAAAAATACATCTTCATTTGTCATTAATGTACATTCACTAACTTAATAATACACGGGATAATAACCCACATAGATTATGCAAAAGTTGTTATTTTGTGCGAAAAAAAGGCCCTAAAATACCCTGCAAATCCAGTGGTTATCGCCTGTTGTCGGCCAGTGATGCCGACGATTTTTGTTTTGACTGACCAAACTACCCCGCTTTTCTCGGCAAAAAAAATCTAATCGCGCCATTAGAAATTTCCCCCTCGCGTACACCCCGTGCTAAAAGCCGAATACCCGCACAATTAAGACGTATTACCCTCGCAGTGATTCAGGTAGAATGCAGCGCTATAATTTTTCCTGCGGCTCCTCTGAGAGGCGCGTTGAACCTGCCGATGCACGGCAAAGATAGGTGTAGTTATTCTATGAAGTTCAGGCCGGTACAACAAACAGCCGCCAAAGGCTTGCACATCGCCAGTTCTCCTTTCACCCATAACCAGCAAAGCACCAGCCGTATTATGCTGTGGGTCATGCTGGCTTGTATTCCCGGTGTCGCGGCGCAGGTGTGGTTCTTTGGCTACGGTACTCTGATTCAAACCGCCCTGGCGATGCTGGTCGCCCTGCTGGCGGAAGGCGCTATCCTCGCCTTGCGCAAGCTGCCGGTTCGCACGCGTCTGGCAGATAATTCTGCCCTGCTGACCGCCTTGCTGTTGGGCATCAGCCTGCCGCCACTGGCCCCCTGGTGGATGATTGTCATCGGCACTTTCTTTGCCATCGTCATCGCCAAGCAGCTGTACGGCGGCCTCGGGCAAAACCCGTTCAACCCGGCGATGGTCGGCTATGTGGTGCTGCTGATCGCCTTCCCGGTACAAATGACCAGTTGGCTGCCGCCGGATGAACTGCGAGCCACCGCGCTTTCATTCCAGGATACCCTGCTGGCGATCTTCAGCGGCCATACCGCGCAGGGCGCCACCATTCACGAATTGCAGATGGGGATTGACGGTATCAGCCAGGCCACCCCGCTGGACGGTTTCAAAACCGGGTTGCGCAGTGGCCATAGCGTCGAACAAGTGTTGCAACAGCCGCTGTTTGGTGGCGCTCTGGCCGGTATCGGTTGGCAATGGGTCAACCTCGGTTTCCTGGCCGGTGGGCTGTTTATGCTGGCTCGCCGCCTGATCCACTGGCAGATCCCGTTCAGCATGCTGGCAGCTATCGCCGTGTGCTCCGGACTGGCCTGGTGGCTTGACCCGCTGCAGCAGGCATCGCCGCTGATCCACCTGTTCTCCGGGGCCAGCATGTTGGGGGCGTTCTTTATTGCTACCGACCCGGTCAGCGCTTCCACCACGCCAAAAGGCCGCCTGATTTATGGCGCATTGATTGGCGTGCTGGTGTGGCTTATCCGTGTTTATGGCGGCTACCCTGACGGCGTTGCCTTCGCCGTTCTGCTGGCCAACATTACCGTACCGCTCATCGACCACTACACGCAGCCACGCGTGTACGGCCATCGCTAAGGAGCCATGATGCTGAATTCAATGAGAAAGCATGGCACCACGCTGGCGGTGTTTGCCGCAGTGACTACCGGTCTGACCGCGGTGGTGCATAGCCTGACGCAAAAAACCATCGCCCACCAGGCGGCATTGCAGCAAAAAGCCCTGCTTGATCAAGTGGTGCCCCCGGAACACTACGACAACGACATGCAGACCGAGTGCTTCCTGGTAAGCGATCCGGCGCTGGGCAACGGTGCCCCTCACCGCCTGTATCTGGCGCGTAAAAACGGTCAACCTACGGCAGCCGCGGTAGAAACCACCGCACCGGACGGCTATTCCGGCGCCATTCAGCTGCTGGTCGGCGCTGATTTCAGCGGCACCGTGCTGGGTACCCGCGTGGTCGAACACCATGAAACGCCTGGATTGGGCGATAAAATTGAGCTGCGTATCTCGAACTGGATTTCGTTCTTCAGCGGCAAGAAAATTGAAGGCCCGGACGATAAACGCTGGGCGGTGAAGAAAGACGGCGGTATGTTCGATCAATTCACCGGCGCCACCATCACACCGCGCGCGGTGGTCAACGCCGTTCGGCGCACGGCATTGTATATGGAAACGCTGCCGCCTAAACTTGATAGCTTACCTGTGTGTGGAGCCAGCGAATGAGTGAAGCCAAAGATCTGATTGTCCAGGGGTTGTGGAAGAACAACTCCGCACTGGTACAGCTGCTGGGGATGTGCCCGCTGCTGGCAGTGACGTCCACCGTGACCAACGCTCTCGGGCTTGGGCTGGCGACCACCCTGGTATTGACGCTGACCAACGGCTCCATTTCCGCGGTGCGCCGCTGGGTGCCGAATGAAGTGCGTATTCCCATTTACGTCATGATCATCGCGGCGGCAGTCAGCATCGTGCAGATGTTGATCAATGCCTATGCCTTTGGCCTGTATCAATCGCTGGGGATCTTTATTCCCCTGATCGTCACCAACTGTATCGTGGTGGGCCGCGCCGAAGCGGTAGCCTCTAAAAAACCCATCGGTTTGTCAGCGCTGGACGGCCTGGCAATCGGCCTGGGCGCTACCGGCGTAATGGTGACGCTTGGCGCGATGCGTGAGTTGCTGGGCAACGGCACCCTGTTCGACGGCGCCGATATGCTGCTGGGCAGCTGGGCCAAAGTATTGCGCATCGAAGTGGTTCACTTTGACAGCCCGTTCCTGCTGGCCATGCTGCCACCGGGGGCCTTTATCGGCCTGGGCCTGCTGTTGGCGTTGAAATACCTGATTGATGAACGGATGAAAGCGCGTACGGCCAAAGCCTTGCTGGCTGAACCGACGCTGGGACAAGGACAGACAGAGAAAGCCTGATGAATAAGCAAAAACGGCTGGAAATTCTTACCCGGCTGCGCGACAACAACCCGCAGCCGACCACGGAACTGGTGTACAGCACGCCGTTTGAACTGCTGATCTCCGTACTGCTCTCCGCGCAGGCGACCGACGTCAGCGTCAATAAGGCCACCGCCAAGCTTTATCCGGTGGCCAACACCCCGGCCGCCCTGCTGGCCCTGGGCGTCGACGGCGTCAAAGACTACATCAAGACTATCGGTCTGTTTAACAGCAAAGCCGAGAACGTGATCAAAACCTGTCGCATGCTGTTAGAACTGCACGGCGGCGAGGTACCGGAAGATCGTGCCGCGCTGGAGGCCCTGCCTGGCGTCGGTCGCAAGACCGCCAACGTGGTGCTCAATACCGCCTTTGGCTGGCCGACCATTGCCGTAGATACCCACATCTTCCGCGTGTGCAATCGCACCCGTTTCGCTCCGGGCAAAAATGTCGATCTGGTTGAAGAGAAGCTGCTCAAGGTGGTGCCGGCCGAGTTCAAGGTCGATTGCCACCACTGGTTTATCCTGCACGGCCGTTATACCTGCATCGCACGTAAACCGCGCTGCGGTTCCTGCATCATTGAAGATCTTTGCGAGTTTAACGAGAAGGTTTATCCCGACGCCTGATCGCTGCCACCGGGCGCAACGCGCGCCCGTCTCTTCCTCATATCCCATTGAGCTATTTTTTATCGGAAATGTGATATCAAGCAGCAGTAACCTTGGTGTTCTCGCGGATTTCAGTAGAAAACCCAATTCCCGCTTATTTTCAAGCGAAAAATTAGTTAAAAATTGCGGTAAACCTCACGTTTTAAAGATCACATTAACGTCACAAGCGCCAGTCCCGTTTTCTTAAATTTCTATAATTTTACAAAATGCGTCATATGCACAACAATCCAATAGATTAATCACCCCACCTATTGATATGGACTAATAAAACTCCATTCAGCAGAATATATCACTGTTTAAATTCCGTATAGCTTTTAATCAAAACAAAAACTCGGCAAAGCAAATAAAGACGAACGTTAATGCTGCATAACATTTGCAACATGGTTGTTTCACTCCGCGAGCGTTATATGTAACAGGATATGACAAACGCCTTGCCTCGTTGACAAAGATAGTGAACATTAACCGCCGTCATCCCATCCTATAACAACGCAGAAGGATGCAGTCCTGCATCACCTTTTGCAATTTCTCGTCTCTCTGGGACGGGGCAGTGAAAAATCAGAGGTACCAGTGTCAACAGCAAACAACAACAGCGAACAACCTGAAAGCGTGAGTCTTAACGCCTTCAAACAACCCAAGGCGTTTTACCTGATCTTCTCTATCGAGCTGTGGGAACGTTTTGGCTATTACGGCCTGCAAGGCATCATGGCGGTTTATCTGGTCAAAATGCTTGGCCTGAGCGAAGCCGACTCGATTACCCTGTTCTCTTCCTTCAGCGCACTGGTGTACGGCTTTGTCGCCATCGGTGGCTGGCTCGGAGATAAAGTACTGGGCTCCAAGCGCGTGATCGTGCTGGGCGCGCTGGTGCTGGCCGTCGGATACGCCATGGTGGCCTACTCCGGCCATGAAATCTTCTGGGTGTACCTGGGTATGGCGACCATCGCCGTGGGTAGCGGCCTGTTCAAGGCTAACCCATCTTCCCTGCTGTCAACCTGCTATGAGAAAGACGATCCGCGTTTGGACGGTGCATTCACCATGTACTATATGTCCGTCAATATCGGTTCTTTCCTTTCCATGTTGGCCACACCGTGGCTGGCGGCGAAATACGGTTGGAGCGTCGCGTTCTCACTGAGCGTGGTGGGCATGCTGATCACCCTGGTCAACTTTATGGTGTGCCACAAGTGGGTTAAACAGCACGGTTCCAAGCCTGACTTCAAACCCCTGCAGGTGAAAAAGCTGCTGATGGTCCTGGTGGGCGTAGTCGCTCTGGTAGCCATTTCCAGCTGGTTGCTGCACAACCAGGTGATTGCCCGCTGGGCACTGGCGATTATCTCCATCGGTATCGTGATTGTGTTCGCCAAAGAAACCTTTGCGCTGCACGGTGCTGCGCGCCGCAAGATGATCGTCGCCTTCCTGTTGATGCTGGAAGCGGTCGTCTTCTTTGTGCTCTACAGCCAGATGCCGACCTCGCTGAACTTCTTCGCTATCCACAACGTGGAACACAGCATCCTCGGTATTGGTTTCGAACCCGAGCAATATCAGGCGCTGAACCCGTTCTGGATCATGCTGGCCAGCCCTATTCTGGCGGCGCTGTATAACAAGATGGGTGACCGTCTGCCGATGCCGCACAAGTTCGCTTTCGGTATGATCCTGTGTTCCGGTGCCTTCCTGGTGCTGCCGTGGGGCGCCAGCTTTGCCAACGAACAGGGTATCGTTTCGGTTAACTGGCTAATCCTGAGCTACGCGCTGCAGAGTATCGGCGAGCTGATGATCTCCGGTCTGGGCCTGGCTATGGTGGCGCAACTGGTACCACAACGCCTGATGGGCTTTATCATGGGTTCCTGGTTCCTGACCACCGCCGCTGCCGCGCTGATTGCCGGTAAGGTCGCCGGTCTGACCGCCGTGCCTAGCAATGTTAACGACGCGCACGCTTCGCTGGCTATCTACAGCCACGTGTTTATGCAAATCGGTATCGCTACTGCCGTGATCGCCATCCTGATGATGCTGACCGCGCCGAAGCTGTACCGCATGACGCTGGACACCGGACACCGCTGAAGATACCAACAAGAAAGCACAGGCGGCCGCTGCGGCCAACTGATCGCCGGCGAGGTTTTCATCGCAATAAAAAGCCGGGGCAATCATTTGCCCCGGCTTTTTTTATCTCTCGTCCTGCGAGATTCAGACCTTCGGTTTAGCGCTCAGGTTAGTCCACATGAACTCGCTGACCAACGCACCGTGGAAAGCGGCCTGTTGCTTGTCTGCCGCCGCACTGTGCCCACCCTCGGTATTCTCATAGAAATAGGCCTGCTGGTAGCCCATCTGCTGCATCCGCGCCGCCATTTTACGCGCGTGCGACGGGTTGACCCGGTCATCACTGGTGGCGGTGTAAAACAGCACCGGCGGATAAGGTACATCGGCTTTGATGTTGTGATACGGCGAGAACGTCTTGATGTATGCCCACTCTTCCGCTTTGCTCGGGTCGCCGTATTCGGCAATCCATGAAGCCCCGGCGGAAAGCTGGGTATAACGTTGCATATCCAGCAACGGCACTTCACAGACGATGCAACCGAACAGCTGCGGGTACAGCGTCAGCATGTTGCCTACCAGTAAGCCGCCGTTACTGCCGCCGCGGGCTCCCAGATGTTGTGACGATGTCACTTTTCGCACAATCAGATCCTCCGCCACTGCGGCAAAGTCCTCATAGGCACGATGACGGTTTTGCTTAAGCGCCGCCTGATGCCAGGCTGGACCATACTCACCACCGCCGCGAATATTGGCCACGACGTACACCCCGCCACGCTCCAGCCAGGCCGGCGCCTTGGCTCCCATGTAACCCGGCGTGAGCGACACCTCAAACCCGCCATAACCGTACAGCAGCGTAGGGTTGCTGCCGTCCAGTTTGATGTCCTTGGCCGATATTTGGAAATACGGCACCCGCGTACCGTCTTTTGACGTAGCGAAATGCTGGCTGACCTGATAACCACTGGCGTCAAAATCCTGCGGCCCTTGCTTAAGCAGTTCCGGCTCCCCGCCGTCCAGATTGCCCATGTACAAAGAGGTCGGCTGCAGGAAGCCGCTGAGAGTCAGGAAGTAATCGTTGGTCTCTTCATCAATGCCGCCGGCGGACAGGGTGCTGATTGCCCCCGGTTTGCCCAGCGGCTTGCGCTGCCAGCCATTCTCTTGCGGCGTCAGCACTTCCAACCGGTTTACCACGTTGTCCATGATGCTGAGGATCAGGTGATCGCGCGTGGCGCTGTAGCCACTTAACGCCACCTGCGCGGTCGGGGTGAATAACACCGTAAATTCACGCTTGCCGGCCAGATAATCGTCAAAATGGGTCGCCAATAATGCACCGGAAGGATAGCGCGTCTCCCCCACCTGCCAGTCGCTGCTCGGCTTAACCAATAGCCACCCGCGGTGGGTGCTGAACTCGGCGTCGGCGGGAATATCAATTTTGATTTTCTGATCTTGTGCGGTCAGCAGATAGGTTTCGCGGCGATAGAAATCCAGGCTGCGGCCCACGTAGTTTCGCTCAAAGCCTGGCGTATGGTCATGATAGGCATACACCACCATATCCTGCGGTTGCGCTTCATACAGCGTTTGAGCCGCGCTCAACGGCGTGCCGCGCCGCCAGCGTTTGGCAATGCGCGCATAACCTGATTGAGTCATGGATCCCGCGCCAAAATCCGTGGCGACAAACAGCGTATCCTTATCAATCCACGAGGCCTGACTTTTCGCCACCGGCAGCACAAAGCCGTCTTTAACAAACTGCTTGGTCACCAGATCGAACTCACGGATTTCGGTGGCGTCACCGCCGTCCGGCGACAGCTCCAGCAGGCAATAGCGGTATTCGGGAGCCAGCGACTGCGAGCCATGGAACACCCAATCTTTGCCTTCGGCCTTGCCCAACGCGTCAATATCCAGCACCGTTTCCCAGTTCGGTTGATCCTTGCGATATTCCTGCAAGGTGGTCCGTCGCCACAGGCCGCGTGGATTGGCTTGATCCTGCCAAAAGTTGTAATAGTACTCACCCCGCTTGGTGACCCACGGAATTTGGCTCTCTTTATTCAGAATGGCCAGCACCTGCTTTTCCACCTGACGAAAACCTTCGCCCTGGGCAAAACGCGCGGTGGTACGTTGGTTTTCCTGCTTGATCCATGCCTGTGCGGCTTTGCCCTGCAGCTCTTCCAGCCACAAGAATTGGTCGGCGGCGCTGGTGCCCCCGTCTGCCGCCATCGCCAGGCGGATACTGTTGGGTAATGAAGTCATCGCGAATACGGCTCCTGCGGTTTGTGCGCTGAGTTTAATAAACTGGCGTCGGTTGGTGACTGGCAAGTTCAATCTCCCTTTGAAAGTTAATAAGACTCATTTTCAACAAGGTAGGCGTTTGGCGGCGCAGAGTCAAAGCCTGCGCCCACGCCGTTGAATCAAAATTTAGGGTAATGGATCAGATCGTGAATGCGTACCGTCTGTTGGCTGGCATTGCGGTAAGCATGTGGCCGATCGGCCTGAAAGCGCATCGCCTCGCCGCTGCTCAGGTGATACCACTGCCCGTCGACGGCCAGCTCCAGCTCGCCGCTGATGACAATCACATGCTCGATCACTCCCGGCTCATGTGCAGAAGACTCGCTGAGCGCCCCTGGAGCCAGATCGATGACAAACATGTCGAACCCCAGTTGGCGATCGAAGGGAAACAACGGGACGACACGCATATCGGCGTTGTATTGATTAAACACTGGCGCATCGCCATAGCGGTGCAGCGTGGCCTGCTGTTGCAGCGGTGAGATCTCGAGAAACGCAGAGAACGCCACGTTAAACCCGGTCGCAATTTTCCACAGCGTTGCCACCGTTGGGCTGGATTCTCCGCGTTCGATCTGTCCCAGCATGGCCTTGCTGACGCCGGTATTTTCCGCCGCCTGATTCAGGCTCCAACCGCGCTGCACGCGTAAAGAACGAAGCGTTTGTGCCAGATGACCGGACAATTCCTGCATATTTTTCTCCCTTGCTTTTCGGCTGATTATAGCCACTTGTGCGCTATAACGCACGGTGCTATGCTGCCGCTTCACTGTGCGTTATAACGCACGACCGTTGCCGGAGTCAGCCATGCGCCCAGCCCTCTCTTTGCGTCATCTGTCCCTGCCCGCCGTGATGGCCGGGTTCGTTGCGGTATTGGTCGGTTACACCAGTTCTGCCGCCATTATCTTTCAGGCGGCCGCGGCCGCCGGTGCGACGCCAATGCAGATTGGCGGCTGGCTGACCATGTTGGGGCTGGGGATGGGCATCACCTCCCTCGGACTATCCCTGTATTACCGCACGCCGATCCTGACCGCCTGGTCGACGCCCGGCGCCGCGCTGCTGGTCACCAGTCTGCCAGGAACCCCACTCAACGAAGCGATTGGCGTTTTCATCTTTGCCTCCGGGCTGATCCTGCTGTGCGGCGTGACCGGGCTGTTTGCCCGGTTGATGGATTACATCCCTCAGGCAATTTCGGCGGCGATGCTGGCGGGGATCCTGCTGCGCTTTGGCCTGGATGCCTTCGCTTCGCTACAGGTGAATTTCGTGCTGAGCGCGGGAATGGGGCTGGTGTACTTGATAACTCGCCGTTATCTGGCCCGCTACGCGATTGTCCTGACCTTGTTGACCGGCCTGGCGATTGCGGCGCTGCAGGGTAACATCCATCTTGCGCAGCAACCGTTGGCGTTCGCCATGCCGGAGTTTATTGCGCCACACTTTAGTGCGTCTACGCTGTTAGGGATTGGTGTGCCTTTCTTCGTGGTCACTATGGCGTCACAAAATGCCCCCGGCATCGCCACCCTCAAGGCCGCCGGCTACAGCGTCCCCACCTCGCCGTTGATTAGCTGGACGGCGCTGACCGCACTTTTGCTGGCGCCGTTCGGCGGGTTTTCGGTTTGTATCGCCGCTATTACCGCCGCGATCTGCATGGGGCCTGACGTGCATCCGCATCCGCAGCGCCGCTATATGGCCGCCGCTGCCGCCGGGGTATTTTACCTGCTGGCCGGTGCCTTCGGCGGCGTTATCGGCATGTTGTTCAGCGCATTGCCCGCCGCCTTGATCCACACCATTGCCGGGCTGGCGCTGCTGGGCACCATTGCCGGGAGTCTGCAACGCGCATTGCAAGATGAAAAGCAACGTGATGCCGCGCTGATCGCTTTCCTGATCACCGCGTCCGGCGTGACGCTGCTCGGCGTCGGCTCGGCATTTTGGGGGATTATTGGGGGGGCTATCGCTCATATCATCCTTTCACTGCCACACCGCGCGAACCGCAGCGAGAATTAAGTCCGCAGGTTGAAAGGTGCTTTAGTCCCTCCGTCAATGTTCCCCCTTTAGCGATCTTCTGCTTAACTGATGGGGAACCATGGACGGTTTTTCTACTGCCATCGCCAATCACTAAGTGACATTGTCACGAGGATGTTTATGAATGAGCATGCCACGCTGTTAGCCCAGCGTCTGATCCGTAATTTCGACCAGGTTGAGAAATCACACGACAGCCGTCCACCGCTGTATGACAGCATTGGCGCCCGTTTGGGCACCGGTACCGCAGCCAAAAAACTGGGGGCTTCTATCGACGTGGTAGCCCCGGGCATGCGTTCATGCCCTTATCACTTCCACTATGCGCAGGAGGAGATGTTCATCGTGCTGGAGGGGACCGGCACCTTACGGGTTGCCGGGGAGCAGCTGCCGATCAAAAGCGGGGACGTTATTTTCATTCCGCCGGGCCCGGAATACCCGCATCAGATCATCAATACGTCGGATGCGCCGCTAAAATATCTGTCTGTCAGCACCCGCGAGCAGCCCGAACTGGTGGAATATCCTGACTCAGGCAAATTTCAGGCGATGGCCGTGGACCAAAATGGTGAAACGGTACGCTATTTACAGCGGCCTTCAGCGTCGCTCGATTATTGGCAGGATGAACCCTGAATCCCCTTCCGGTAACGACAGGCCCAGTGCGAGCGCCGCCTGCTCGGCGACACGGAAATCGATATCCGCCGCTTCGCCGTCCTCCATGAACCAGGCGGCGGACAGCCCTGCCCATGCAAGGATCCACTGCAGCAGACGCTGGCGCTCCAGCCCGGCCAGTTGACAGATCTGCACGACTCGCCGCTGAAAAATGTCTGGGTCAGTAGCAATACCGTAGTTGGGGTTACAGAAGATGTTGGCGTAGTCGAAGGCGCGTTCGCCATAAAGGCGTTTAGGGTCGATCACCAGCCAGCCACGCTCACCGAAATCCAGCACGTTGTCATGGTGTATATCTCCGTGCAACACGGTCTGTTCACGCGGGCTGGTCAGCAATTCTGCGGCCACCCTGGCGCTGAGGCGCAGCATGCCACCGTGTGCCTGCGCCGCCGGCCACAGTGAGTTAAACCATTGGTGCAAAGGAATGAGTTCCGGTAAGGGTTCGGCACGTGGTGCATGCAGGCGGGCAACAACCTGGCAAAGAATTTCCGTCGCCTGACGATCGTCGCCATCGCGCACCATTTGCGGCAACGAGCGACTGCCTTGCGCACGCTCCAGCAAGATCCCATCCTCATGCCAGGCCAGCACCCGCGCAGCACCTTCGCCCTGCCACCAGCACATCAATAAACCGCCGAACTTTTCTTCCTGTTCGCGGGCTATTTTCAACATGGCGGCGGCCCCCTGATAGCGAACGGGCATCAGCAGGCTGCTGTGAGTTTCAAACGCCTGGCCGTCGGGCTGTAACTGCCAGCGTTGCATGTAAGGAATTAAGGCCGAATTCATTACCCTGAAACGTCCTTCACAGTTATAAATGAATGGTAGTGATATTATTTAAAATCAATATATCGCAGCGTACTTCCGATGTTCATCGCACTATCCTAACCAAGTTTGTTTACTTTTTTAATTTATCTCTCGGGGTTTTTACCATGACATCATTAAAGCGCATTAATTATCCGCTTCTGCCTACGCCGGGGGGGCCCTATGTTCATGCCGTACGCCACGGGGATACGCTGTATGTTTCCGGCCTGACGGCATTTGCCACCGAGGCTCAGGGGCAAACGACCCAGCAACAGACACAGGCGGTTCTGGAGCAACTGGCAACCATCGCCGCCACAGAGGGCACGAACCTCAAAGCGCTGATTAAAATAACCGTGTTTCTAACCGATATCGGCGATTTGCCGGCCATCCGGCCGGTGCTGTTTGACTATTGCGACGGCGCACTTCCGGCCTGCTCACTGGTCGCGGTCAGCGCCTTGTTCTCGCCACAGGTCAGCGTTGAGATCGAAGCCGTTCTGGCGCTGTGAACGTAAGGTGCCCGTAGGCATCGCGTGCGTTACCCTTTGCCGCCATTGGGACTATTCTGCTAATTTACAGCTAGGAACTTTATTACCGCCGAGACGTTAATGCAGCAAAAACCGGTTATGCACGAAGCCAGACAGTTAAAGCGCCTCAACGCCGCCACGCGTCGGCAATCCCATATGTATAAGTGGATTGCCTTTATCGCGGCGCTGGACGCCATACTGGTATTTTTTTATGACCGGGATATGCGCAACATTACCTTTTCAGGCACCGTTGCGCTGGTGTGCGGATATTTGTGGATCCGCGATCGCAACAAAGCGCGCGGTTATCGGCGGGAGTACGATCGCAAATTTGGCAAGCACAGCGGCCTTTAGTCCTGCATTGCTTCCAGCACTTTTGCGCTGTCGACGATTTGCACGAACTTAACGATTTTTCCCGCACGCAGCTGGTAAATATGCGCAAAGGATGCGGTGAAGGACTTTCCGGTGGCCGCGTAGGTGCCATGGTAGAACCCCTGCGCAATCACGGTTTCACCGGCATCATAGAAGTGGTCGACATCGGCGCGATAGCCCTGCCATTCCGTCCCCAAACGCTGGTGAACATTTTTGAATATCGCCTGCGGGCCGGTATAGGTGCCGGCATAAGGAAACCCCGCCGCTTCGGTCCACTCGGCATCTGGCGCCAGCGCTGCCAGCAGGTTGCGGCCATTCTCTTCGGCACTGCCGCCCTCATAGGTGGCGCGTACAATTTCAAGATTCGTAGGCATGATCTTTCTCCGGTGGCGTCTGCAGGATATTCCGGCCATACCCCGCAGACACAGGTTTACACCAAGCGGAGATGACCGGAATGGCGTCATTCTAAGTTGCTTATTCCGGTATAAAAACCGCGATTGCGGCAATAGTCTGTTGCATTGTAGTAAACAATTAGAACATTGCGCTGTCATCACCGCCGCATCAAAGGGGGTTATGATTGAGGTTTTCCGCCCACAAGGAACAAAACACGTGCATTCTTCACCACTGACGCAAGCCTTACTACAGCCTTTCGCCCCCCATCAGGAACTGGCTCAGGCGTTGTTGCCGCTGACGCTCGATTCCGATGATGGCTCTCATGACGTGGCACATCTGCATCGCGTGTGGAAAAACACCCGCAAAATCAGTCAACAAGAAGGTGGCAACCGTCGCATCCTGTGTGCGGCCGTGCTGTTGCATGACTGTGTGGCAGTGGAAAAAAACTCGCCACAGCGCCATCTGGCTTCGCGCATGGCGGCCGAGAAAGGCGCCCTGATGCTCAAACACCTGGGCTGGGAGCCGCAGGACATTGCCGAAACCGCCCATGCCATCGAGGCCCATAGCTTCTCCGCAGCCATTACCCCGGAGAGCCTGGAGGCAAAAATCATTCAGGACGCAGACCGTCTGGACGCTATCGGCATGATTGGCGTAGCGCGGTGTTTCTATATTGGTGGACGCATGCGCAGCGCGCTGTACGATGCCGCCGATCCGCTGGCGGAACAGCGCCAGTATGACGACAAGCGTTTTTCCCTGGATCACTTCGAAACCAAGTTATTCAAACTGCAGGAAGGTTTCCAAACCGCCACCGGCAAGAAAATGGCGCTGGAACGTACCGAACGCATGCGGCGTTTCCTCAGCGAACTGCTGGAAGAGATGTAACGCGCCAGCGCCCTGCAAACTGGCATTTCCGTTACGGCAGCAGCATCTTCACACCGCTAATTGCTGTACACTGGATGCCAACTTCACTGACCAGGCTGCAAAAATGAAAAAACTGACGCTGAAAGACATGACGGAAAGCGAGCAACGTGAAGTAAAAACCGAGTTGGACAAGGCACGTAAAAGCCTCGGGCGCGCCTTGACCAATGGCGAGAATAACAAGATCAAGGATGAGGTGGTGGCCCGCATCACTGCCGCCCGCGAGAAAATTGAAAAAGCCACTCGGGCCGAACGCAAAGCCAATCGCGTTCAACCCACCGGGGAAACGTTCAGTTGGTCGGCTTCGATCAACGGCGCACGCCGTCCCCGCTAATCAATTTCGCCCCGCCAAGGCGGGGTTTTCCTTTTCCCGGCTTATTAGCCAAACTCATCAGCGCGGTTTCATCATGAATAACCGTGTTATCAACCTGTTGCAAATTGACAGCATCATGCAGAATATTCATTATCATCGCATTACCCCTTTTCAAGAGACCGCCATGACTCACCTCAACCACAATGACGCTGCGCAAATATCGGCATTGCCGCTTGAAGGTTTGGTGGCAGTTTACTCGAAGAAACAGACGCTCATTTGATCGGGGCGCACTGTCCCGTCAGATGAGCTGACTGGGCGGTGTACGACTCGTTTCCCCTCTTGTTATCTCATCTGGCTTCTTATTGTTCGCATTGAAGGAAATTACTATGGCCTCATTTTCCGGTATCTGGGTTGCGCTGGTGACCCCATTTAATCACAACGCCGTTGACCTGCCCGCCACCCAACGGCTGGCCCAACACCTGATCGCCTCTGGCGTTGATGGGTTGGTGGTTTGCGGTACCACCGGTGAGGCTGCCGCGTTAAGCAAGGAAGAACAGCTGGCGGTGCTCGATGCCGTGTTGGCCGTGACGCCTGCCCATCAGGTGGTGATGGGGCTGGCCGGCAATAACCTGATCGACACATTGCAAATGCAACAGGCGATCCAGCTGCGCGACGTCGCCGGCGTGCTGATCCCCGCGCCCTACTACATTCGCCCGTCGCAATGCGGTCTGGTGGACTATTTCACCCAGTTGGCCGACGCCTCAAGCGTGCCGGTGATCCTGTACAACATTCCGCAACGCACCGGCGTGGTGATGGAGCTGACAACCCTGCGCCAGATTGCACGCCATCCGCAGGTGAAAGCCATCAAGGACTGCGGCGGTAATCCGGACACCACCATGGCGCTGATTAACGACGGTGAAATCGACGTACTGACCGGGGAAGATAACCTGATCCTGACGACGCTGTGCCTGGGCGGCACCGGGGCGATTTCTGCTTCCGCGCATATTCAGCCGCAGCGTTTTGTGCAATTGGTGCAGCAGGTCGCCGACGGCGATTTGGTTGCCGCCCGCGCTAACTTCTATGGCCTGCTGCCGATGATCCAGCAAATGTTCAGCTTCCCGAACCCAGCCCCGGTCAAAGCTGCATTGGCGCAGCAGGGTCTGATCCGTAACGAGCTGCGTTCGCCCATGCAAATCGCGCCGCAGGCATTGCAATATCAAATTGCCGTCACCCTGGCGCAGTTGCAGCCCGAAGCCGCGTTGATAAGTTAAATTTGTCGTTTAACCCGCTGTAATTTTGGCGTTATAGAGCTAGGATCAGAAGTTAAGCATGCCTGTCACTCATCATTATCAAGGAGCTTTCGATGAAACTGTTCTATAAAGCCGGTGCCTGTTCTCTGTCTCCACACATTGTACTTCGTGAGGCGGGCCTGGATTTCACGGCGGAAAAGGTCGATCTGGCGCTGAAGAAAACGGAAAGCGGTGCCGACTATCTGACCATCAACCCGAAAGGACAAGTGCCTGCGCTGCTGTTAGATGACGGCAGTCTGCTGACCGAAGGCGTCGCGATTGTGCAATACCTGGCCGATCGCGTGCCGGATCGCGCTCTGATCCCCGCAGCGGGCACGCTATCGCGCTACCATGCGATTGAGTGGCTTAACTATATTGCCACCGAACTGCACAAGGGTTTCAGCCCGCTGTTTAACCCGAAAACGCCTGAAGAATACAAAGCCTTCACGCGGGAAAAACTGGAGAAGCAGTTCAGCTATCTGGATTCGGTGCTGGCGAAGCAGCATTTCTTGCTGGGGAACCGGTTTAGCGTGGCAGATGCCTATTTGTTTACCGTTCTGCGCTGGGCTATCGCCATGCAGTTTGATCTCAAAAAGCACGCCAACCTATCGGCCTATTTTGATCGCGTGGCCGCACGGCCGGCAGTAGATGCCACCTTGAACGCGGAAGGATTGAAATAATTTCCTGGCCCCGGCGCGATAATCCGCCGGGGCACAGCGTCAGCTTAATTACAGCTTTACCGCTTTAAAATCACAGTCTGGCTGCACGATACGATCCTGAGCCGCCACCACCTGTAGTTCGTACTGTCCCATTGCCTGAGTTGTCAGCATCACTTCATAAACCGCCGCCGTCACGTGCTCCAGCGCCTTATCAAGCGCCTTACCCTTAAGCAGATTAACCAGCAACAGGCCGCTGGTCAGATCGCCCACGCCTACCGGTTGGCGGCTGCCAAAATCCACCAGCGGACGACTGATGTGCCAGGCTTCATCCGCCGTAACCAACAGCATTTCGAAACAGTCCGGATGGTAACCGGCGCGGCTCAGGTGCTTGACCAGCACCACTTTCGGCCCCTTGGCAATTAGCTCACGCGCAGCGCTTACCGCTTGATCAACATTCGCGACGGTGCGCTGACTCAACAACTCCAGCTCCAGCAGGTTTGGCGCAATCATGTCGCTGCACGGCAATGCCTGCTGACAATGAAACTCCGCCACACCCGGTGCCACGATGCAGCCTTTTTCAGGGTGACCCATGACCGGATCGCAAAAATACCAGGCGTGCGGATTGGCCTGTTTGACCTGACGCACGATCTCAAGAATATGGCTACCCTGCTCCGGCGAACCGATATAACCGCTCAGCACGGCATCGCAATGCTTGAGTTGATCGATATCCGCAATACCCTGGGCAATTTCCGTCAGGTGGCTGGCCGGCATCACGCAACCGGTCCACTTGCCATACTGGGTGTGATTGGAGAACTGGACGGTGTTCAACGACCAGACGTTAACGCCCATGCGGCGCATCGGAAATTCTGCCGCACTGTTGCCCGCGTGGCCAAACACCACATGAGACTGAATAGAAAGAATGTTTTTCATCAAAAATTTGCTCTGATGCCTTAAAAATAAAGGGGCCGCTGAGGGCCCCTTTGCTGCAATTTCGTTTACTGCCAATCTACCAGGCAGTAATGTTTTTTGCCGCGACGCAGCAGCGTATAACGACCGAACAGGCGATCGGCGTCGCTGAAGGTGTATTCGGCGTTAGACTGCTTCTCACCGTTGATGGTCACTGCATTGGAGCCAATCATGGTGCGAGCCTGGCCGCGTGAAGGTACCAGCTCGGCATTCACCAGCGCCTGTTGCAGATCGGCGTCGCCATCGAGCTTGATGGTCGGCATACCGTCCTGCGCCAACTGAGCGAAGTCAGCTTCAGTCATGTCGTGCAGTGCACCGGAGAACAGGCTCTGGGTGATACGTTTGGCCGCAGCCAAGCCTTCCGCACCATGCACCATGCCGGTCACTTCTTCTGCCAACACATACTGGGCACGCGGTGCCTTGCCGCTGTTCTTGTCTTCTTCTTCCAGCGCGTTGATTTCGGCCAGATCCATAAAGGTGAAGAACTTCAGGAAGCGGTACACGTCGGCGTCGGCGGTGTTGATCCAGAATTGGTAGAACTTGTACGGGCTGGTTTTTTCAGGTGCCAACCAGACTGCGCCACCTTCGGTCTTGCCGAATTTGGTGCCGTCGGCTTTGGTGATCAAAGGCACGGTCAGGCCGAACACCTGCTGCTGATGCATGCGGCGGGTCAGATCGATACCTGAGGTGATGTTGCCCCACTGGTCGGAGCCGCCGATCTGCAGCTCAACCTGGTGACGGTTGTAGAGCTCGGCGAAGTCGAAGCCCTGCAGCAGATTGTAGGAGAACTCGGTGAACGAGATACCGGAATCGTCACGGTTCAAACGCTGCTTCACCGCTTCCTTGTTGATCATCTGGTTGACGGAGAAGTGTTTGCCGATATCACGCAGGAAGGTCAGCACGTTCATGCCGCCGAACCAGTCGTAGTTGTTGGCTGCTACCGCGCTGTTGTTGCCACAGTCGAAATCCAGGAACGGAGAAACCTGTTTGCGGATTTTTTCTACCCACTCGTTCACGGTATCGGTGGTGTTCAGCTTACGTTCAGCCGCTTTGAAGCTCGGATCGCCGATAAGCCCCGTGGCGCCCCCCACCAGCGCGACCGGTTTGTGGCCGGCAAGCTGGAAACGCTTCAGGCACAACAGAGGAACCAGATGGCCCAAATGCAAGCTGTCAGCGGTCGGATCGAAACCGCAATACAGTGCAATTGGCCCTTGCGCCAGTCGCTCTGCTAACGCTTCCTCATCCGTAACCTGGGCAACGAGGCCCCGCTCTTGCAGTTGTTTAATCAAGTTGCTGCTTGCCATCAATGACTCCATGTATAAACGAATGCACCTTTGTCGGTACACGACCTTTCGCCCACTGGCGAAATATAAAATTCAGAATACCGCATAGAATAAAGCGCCGGCGACATCAGTGCCAGCGCTTAAGGGGGATTTTCGGTCTTCAGGGCGCCAGTCGGTCAATTTTCCAGTCATTCCCGTCCCGTTGGTACAGGAAACGGTCGTGCAGGCGGTTGGCACCGCCCTGCCAGAACTCGACGGAGTCGAACTTGACCCGGAATCCGCCCCAGAAACTCGGCAGCGGGACTTCACCCTGTTGGAATTTTTGCTTCAGCTCGAGGAATTTGCTTTCTAGCACCCCGCGCGCGGAAATGCGCGATGACTGCTGCGACACCCAAGCGCCGATCTGGCTGTCTTTCGGGCGACTGGCGAAGTACTTCATTACTTCTAAAGTGGAAAGCCGTTCCGCCTTACCGAGGAAAATCACCTGGCGGTCAAGCATGTGCCACGGGAACAGCAGGCTGATATGCGGGTTATTCGCCAATTGCTGTGCTTTGCGGCTGCCCAGGTTGGTGTAGAACACCAACCCTTTTTCATCCACATGCTTAAGCAAAACAATACGCTGATAGGGTTGACCATTTTCATCCACGGTTGCCACACACATGGCTGTCGGATCGGCCAAACGAGCGTCGCAGGCCTGTTTAAGCCACTTTTCGAACAGCTCCAGCGGATTGGCGGTCAGATCGTTGCGACGCAGGCCACCCCGGGTGTATTCACGGCGCAGGTCCGCAACATCAAATTCATTATTTTCAATCATTGGGTTATCAACCAACTGAAAAATCGTGATTCTATTCTGCGCCAGCGGCGTCAGGATCTCAATCGATCTGACGCCGCAACCGCCGGATCAATTCGCCAGCGTGCAGTCGCTCATGATCACTTTGCCATTACGCTCAAGGTAGGCGTTTTGGCCTTTGGACCAGAAGGTGTATTTACCGTCGCTGTATTTTGCCCCGGTCATGGCCAGCACCTGCTTCAGCGTCAGTTGCTCGCCATCCATCAACATGCTGACGGTGCTCTCCTTGCCGTCCAGCGCCACCGTCAGTGGCGTGGTGCCACACTGATAATGCAGAGTCTGGCTGCTTTGCGGCAGAACGTAGCTGCAACCGGCCAACGCCAGTACACCGGCGGCAATAATGATTTTTTTCATGCTGTTGCTCCTTAGGGAAATCTGTCGATTTCTATCCTAACAGAGCTAACGGCCCCCTAAAGGCAAAACCGGATAAATCCCACCCAGCAGGGTTTCACGGCTGGCACCGGTAACCGAAGGCAGATTGCCGGGCTGGCCAGACAAGGTACGAAACGCCAGCCAGGCGAAGGCCAGCGCTTCCATATCATCGCCGCTGATGCCGAAATCGTCAGTCAGGCACACTTCGGTGCCGGGCAGTAGCGCCGACATCCGCGCCATCAGCAATGGGTTACGCGCCCCACCACCGCAGACCAATAGGCGTTCGCACCCGCCAGCCAACTGGACCTGCTCGCAGATAGTGATCGCCGTCAGTTCCGTCAACGTAGTTTGTACGTCAACCGGCTTGACCGCCGGCAGTCCCGTAAGCTGACGTTCCAGCCAGGCCGCATTGAAATACTCACGGCCGGTACTTTTCGGTGCCGGCAGCGCAAAGTAAGGATCGGCCAGCATCTGCTGCAACAGAGGCAGGCAGACACGGCCTTCCATCGCCCAGGCGCCGTCTTTATCGTAAGGCTGCGAGCGATGGCGCCATACCCAAGCGTCCATCAGCATATTGCCCGGCCCGGTATCGAAACCTCGCACCGGCGCCCCCGGCAACAACATCGAAAGATTGGCAATGCCGCCGATGTTCAGCACCATGCGGCGTTCCACCGGATGCGCCAACAACGCCTGATGGAAGGCCGGCACAAGTGGCGCGCCCTGGCCCCCATAGGCCATATCGCGCCGACGGAAATCCCCCACGGTGGTGATGTTGGTCAGCGCTGCAATGCGATTGTTATCGCCCAATTGCATAGAAAAACGGGCGTCGCCTTCTGGCTCGTGCCATACCGTCTGACCATGGCAACCGATGGCGGTGATGTCCTGAGCCGACACGCCGGTTTGCTTTAGCAGGCCAAGCACCGCCTCACCAAACAAGGTGCCGAGCTGCGCATCCAGTCGCCCCACTGCAGCAAGCGTGGTCTGTTGCCCCTGGCACATACCGAGAATATCCTGCTTGAGCTGAATCGGCATCGGATGGCTGTAACTGGCCTGCTGCGCCACCATTCGTCCGTCTATCGCGGCAAGCACCACGTCGATGCCATCCAGACTGGTGCCGGACATAACACCTATATAGCGGCCTGACTTCATAGCAACATCCTTTACCCTGCGCGGGGAAGCAAATTTTTGACCCAACAAATAAACCAGAATTGAAACATTAACGCCATGAATTCTGTTGTCTTTTTTCACCTCTGTGAGCAATGCGCCTGTTTTTCTGCTCACTTCCCCGGTTGATAACCAGCGCTAAACGATGGCTCAACGCGCAACGGAATTTCCTGCGGCGCTGTTATAAAGCTAAACCACCGTTTATTATTGGTTGAACAGCGCAACGTTAAGCTGCATGCAGTAGCGGGTCATGGTGATGTGCGTGCGTTTGAGCCATACTTTGTCTATCATTTTCATTGAATCTGGCCTGGAAAGGTTCCCCAGGTTATGGACTACTACCAACAGGAGTTTTATATGATCAAGCGTCTTCTCGTCGTTGCTATCGCCGCAGTTACGCTGGCAGGGTGCGCCAATGAATCCATGTCCGGCGACGTTTATTCCGCTTCGCAGGCCAAACAGGTTCAAACCGTGACTTATGGCACGCTGGTTTCGGTGCGCCCAGTCAAGATCCAGGGTGGTGAAACGTCGAATACCATTGGCGCAATCGGTGGTGCCGTATTGGGTGGCTTCCTCGGTAACACCGTTGGCGGCGGTACCGGTCGCAGCCTGGCAACCGCAGCCGGCGCAGTCGCCGGTGGCGTAGCGGGTAACAGCATCGGCGAAGCCGCAGGCCGTACCTCAGGCTACGAGCTGGAAATCAAAACTGACCAGAAAGAGAACATCGTGGTGGTTCAGAAGGCGGGCGCGACCAAGTTCAGCCCAGGCCAGCGTGTTCGTATGGCTCGTACTGGCGACACCATTACCGTATCTCCGCTGTAAGCGATACAGATGGGTAAAACCGGAGGCTTTAGGCCTCCGGTTTCATTTCCGATGCTGTGAAATCTAATCGAATAAAAAGAAATTCTTATTGTTTATTTTGTAGTTCAGTGATGTTTTGCTCAAGCTTGCCAATTAAACCAACCAACAGTTGTACTTCATCAGTAGTAATGCCGCTCAGAATCTCGCCCCGCGTAGAGCTGATGACGCTGTCCACTTCCCGGATGATGGGATCGGCCGCTTCAGTCAGTTTGATACGCTTTGCACGCCGATCGTTGGCGCAGGTGTGGCGAGTAATCAACCCCTTCTCTTCCAGTTGGTCCAGAGTACGAACCAATGACGGTTGCTCAATGCCGATCGCTTTAGCCAGCTGGATCTGTGACTGCTCCGGCGGCAAACGATTGATACTGTGCAAAGTAACCCAATGCGTTTGCGTGAGCGCCAGCGGCTTGAGCCGATGATCGATGAGCGCGCGCCATACACGAACTAATCGTGCTAAATCTGAACCTAATGTTGACTCCACTTACCCCTCCTTATAATTAGCATGCTAACATACCCTCCCAGAGCTTAGACTATTTTGAGTAACTCACATTAAAAACACAAATGTATATAATGTATATTGTGGAAATAGCCACCATTTTGATCAGTTATTGTTTATTCTCTATGCAACCGCTCAACATATTCACTCACTGGGATTGTTAATGTGAATACTTCATGGCTTCATGCCTCGTCCCCGCTACCCGATTTGGTGCTGGGCGCCTCGCTTTATTTTCCGCCCCTATTTAAGGCTGTTTTGCTAGGCCTGATTTTATGGCTACTGGTACACCACCTGTTGCGAGACTGGATTTATTCCGGCGAAATTTGGCACCCTATGCTGATGGATTTGTCTATTTTCGTCATCGCCGTCAGCGGCTCCCTGTGGCTTTTAGCGAGTTGGTAACTCATGACGTATAAAACATTAAAATATTTTTCTACGGTAATCGTCTGTGCCATTGCCATCTGTGCCGGTTGGTGGTTATGGAATTACTATATGCAATCCCCCTGGACCCGCGATGGAAAGGTGCGCGCCGAACTCGTCAATATCACACCAGAAGTTTCTGGAAGATTAGAGAAAATAACCGTTCATGACAATCAGTTCATACCTGCGGGAAGTCTGATTTTTACGATCGACCCCGTGCCTTACCAGATTGCGCTGGACAATGCTGAGGCCGCGCTGGCAAAAGCGCAGTCTGATTTGGCTAAGGCCGATCATGAGGCGGCTCGCCGCCGCGGCCTGCCGAAAAATGTTATTTCAGCGGAAGATATGGATGAGTCAAATTTAGCGGCGCAGGCAATGAAAGCCGCGTATAAAGCCGCACAGGCTAATCTGGAACAGGCAAAATGGAATTTAAGTAAAACTAAAATTTATGCCCCTACCGATGGCTATATCACCAATTTACAAACCCGCGTGGGTAACTACGCCAGCGCCGGTTCTCCTCTGGTTGCGCTGGTCGACATGCACTCGTTTTATGTGCTCGGTTATTTTGAAGAAACCAAGTTAAAACATATAAAAGAGGGCAATAAAGCCGACATCGTTTTATATAATGGCAACATTCCGCTCCAGGGGCAGGTGGAGAGTATTGGCCGCGCCATTTACGATCAAAGCGTCGAAAGCAGCGCAGATTTATTAATGGATGTTAAACCCAATGTACCTTGGGTGCGCTTGGCTCAGCGTGTGCCAGTCCGGATAAAATTGCTGAATGTCCCGACTGATTTGCCCCTGGTAGCCGGCACCACCTGCACCATCTCGATTCATCAGTAAGGCTAACGTGTGAACCTGCCTTTTTTGGAATGGAACCGTACCCCTTGGGGAAAAGCCACCGGCGGACAATGGCGTTATGCACTGCGCAATTCACTGGCGATGTGCCTGTCACTGTGGGTCGCTTTTGTTCTCAATCTTGACGAACCTTACTGGGCGCTCACATCGGCCGCGGTAGTCAGCTTCCCCACCGTCGGCGGTGTGATCAGTAAAAGCATCGGCCGGGTTTTCGGCAGCCTGGTCGGCGCTGCGGCATCGGTGGCCATCGCCGGCCATTGCCTGAATGACCCCTGGCTGTTCACGCTGTTTATCGCCGCCTGGATCGGCCTGTGCACTTACATTTCAAACCACTATCAGAACAACGTTTCCTACGCCTTCGCGCTGGCGGGCTACACCGCTGCCATCATCGCCTTCAGCACCGTCAACGTGACGGACACTCAGCAGATCTTTGATATTGCCCAAGCGCGCGTTTGTGAGGTTATCACCGGTATTCTGTGCGGCGGTCTGATGATGATGATCCTGCCCAGCACCTCTGACGGCGAAGCCTTGTTAACCTCGTTGCGGCGCATGCATCTGCGATTATTGGAACATGCCGCGATGCTGTGGCAGCCGGAAATCACCGTGCAGATGCGTACCTCGCACGAAGGGGTTATCGGCCAAATCCTGACCATGAACTTGCTGCGTATTCAGGCTTTCTGGAGCCACTACCGGCTACGCCGACAGAATAATCTGCTCAACTATATGCTGCACCAGCAGTTACGTATTACCAGCGTGATCTCCAGCCTGCGCCGCATGCTGCTGAACTGGCCGGATCGCCCGGCCAACCTGGCCAGCGTGCTGGAGCAACTGCTGACCGAGCTGCGTAACCCCGAGACTGACAAGTACCGTTTGGCCCGCATACTGCAACAGATTGCACCGCAAGATCCCGCCGACTATCGTCATCGCGCCTTCTGGCTGCGTCTGCGCCATTTCTGCTGGCTGTATCTGGGCGCCAGCCGCTGGTTGCAGCGTCTGGAGAGCGCCACGCCGGTCAGCGATATTCAGCCACCGCGTGTCACCTCTTTGGCTCGTCACACCGACAGCTACGAAGCGGCGTATAACGGCCTGCGCACCTTTTTGTGCATTGTCATCGGTTGCGCTTACTGGATTAACACCCAATGGGACGCAGGCAGCTCGGCCCTGACGCTGATTGCCATCAGTTGCGTGCTCTACTCTTCCACGCCGTCCCCCATCAACAGCATCACCACCCTGCTAAAGGCGGTGCTGCTGCTGTCGATTGCCTGCTTTGTGGTGAAATTTGGCCTGATGATTCAGATTGATGATTTTTGGCTGTTCTGTGCCTTTCTGTTCCCGGTGCTGGTAACGATGCAGATGATCAAGCTGCAGCACCCCTCCTACGCCGCACTCTGGGGCCAACTGATCGTATTCATGGGTTCTTTTCTTTCCGTCACCAATCCACCAAGCTACGACTATCAGTCGTTTATCAATGACAGCATCGGGAAGATTGTCGGGGTATTGCTGGCCGGTTTAGCCTTCCAAATATTGCGACCCAGCTCGGACAAACGCAAAAGTCGGCGCATTATCCGCGCCCTGCGGCGGGACTTTATCGATCAGTTAAGCAAAAAACCGCAGCAAAGCGAGAGCCAGTTTGAATCGCGAATCTATCATCGCATCAGCCAACTGAATCAAAGTCAGGATCAAGAAGCGCGCAGTTGGTTATTGCGCTGGGGCGTGGTGCTGCTCAACTGCAGCCATATCGTCTGGCAACTGCGTGACTGGCAAACCCGTTCCGATCCGCTCTCGGCGGTTCGCGACGTCTGTATTCATTGCCTGCGGGGAATCATGACGGAGAAAGGCGTGCAGCACAGTTCGCTGGACGCCAGCTTGCAAGAACTGCAGCGCATGAGTACTGCGCTGGCGCACCACCCGGAACAGGCGGCGCGCGATCTGGCAGGCTTAATTTGGCGGCTTTATTGTTCGTTGCAGCAGCTACAGCAGGCGATTGTCCCTGTTGATAGCGCAGCGACGACATCCACCGCCCGCTAACCGTTGTTATGACTTAATCACGCCGCAGGCGAAGCGTTCGCCTCCGCCACCCAGCGGTTTGGGATGATCGGAGTGATTATCACCACCAGCGTGCACCATCAGTGCCTTGCCGCTGATTTCGCTGATTTTTTTCAGCCGAGGCGCCAGCACCGGGTAGCTGGCCATGCCGTCGTCGGTCACGTAAATGGCCGGCAAGTCCCCCAAATGACCGTCGGCGTATGGCCCAAGGTGCTTACCGGTTTTTTGTGGATCAAGATGTCCGCCGGCCGCCAACGCCGCGACGGCCTTGCCGTCCTTCATTCCCGGTTCGCAACTGCCCTTCTCATGAACGTGAAAACCGTGCACGCCGGCCGGCAAGGCTTTGAGCTGTGGCGTAAACAACAAACCATAAGGCGTTTCGCTGATCGTCACCTTGCCAATATCCTGACCAATTCCCTGTCCGGTCACCAGATTCATGTCAACATCCACCGTCGCCGCCTGAGCAACGCCGCAGGCCATCAAACCAAAGGCCGCATACCAATAGTGTTTCATCAATCAATCTCCTTGAAGTCTCTGTGAGTGTTCAGTATAGGGGAAGCTGCCGCGTCACCGCACAAAACACGCACAATTTTGGCGATCAAATTCGCATTCTTAATAATTACTACTAATAATAATTCTACCGATGTCGGTCCTCCGACCAGACGCCGTGCGGCATACTCATTTCATTGCGACTCGCTGCAATAGCTATTCAAAGATTAACCCGGCAACGCAGCTAATTCATAAGGAACTGATATGGGAATCTTTAATTATCAAGGCCTCGATGAGGCGAAGTCCAAAGCGTTATTTACCGATGCCATGGCAATTTCTACCTACGCCTATCACAATATCGATAATGGTTTTGATGAAGGCTATCATAATACCGGCTTCGGGCTGGGCCTGCCCTTAACCCTGGTCACCGCGTTGATAGGCAGTACTCAATCACAGGGGGGATTACCCGGTATTCCCTGGAACCCTGACTCGGAAAAGGCGGCGCTGGCGGCGGTAAATAACGCCGGCTGGTCATTGATTAGCGCAGATCAATTAGGCTATCAGGGCAAAACGGACGCTCGTGGCACCTATTACGGTGAAACTCTGGGCTATACCACTGCACAGGCCGAAGTACTGGGAAAATACGACAGCGAGGGTAATCTCACCGGCATCGGCATTGCTTTTCGCGGCACCAGCGGCCCGCGTGAATCGTTAATCACCGATACCATCGGCGATCTGGTCAATGACCTGCTGGCCGGTTTCGGCCCCAGTGGTTATGCCGATAATTACAGCCTGAAAGCCTTCGGCACCCTGCTGGGGGATGTGGCCAAGTTCGCCCAGTCTCACGGGCTGAGTGGGGATGACATTACCATCAGTGGTCACAGCCTCGGCGGCTTGGCGGTAAACAGCATGGCGGCGCTCAGCGACGGCAATTGGGGTGGCTTCTATGCGCAGTCCAACTATATCGCCTTCGCTTCTCCTACCCAATACGAAACCGGCGATAAAGTCATTAATATCGGCTACGAAAACGATCCGGTATTCCGCGCGTTGGATGGCACGACGCGCACTTCGGCAACGCTGGGCGTGCATGACGCACCACAAGAGTCCGCTACCAATAACATCGTTAATTTCAACGACCACTATGCCTCCACCGCCTGGAATATTCTGCCCTTCTCTATCCTCAATGTGCCAACCTGGTTATCTCACCTGCCGTTCTTTTATCAGGACGGATTGATGCGCGTATTGAATTCAGAGTTCTACTCGCTGACCAGCAAAGATTCGACGGTGATTGTCTCCAATCTTTCTGACGTTACCCGCGGCAATACCTGGGTGGAAGACCTCAACCGTAACGCCGAGCAACACAGCGGCCCAACCTTTATTGTCGGCAGTGACGGCAATGACCTTATCAAGGGCGGCGCGGGAAATGATTATCTCGAGGGCCGCGCCGGCAATGACACCTTCCGTGACGATGGGGGTTTTAATATTATTTCCGGCGGTGAAGGCCATAACACCCTGGATTTGCAACATGCATTGAAAAATACCGATGTCGCGTACGACGGCAATACGCTCTATTTGCGCGATGCTGACGGTGGCATCACTCTGGCTAACTCGATTGGCACGCTGAAAAGCAAAGAGTCGTCACTGCTGATTTTCACCAAAGAGGTTGATCATCAGGTGACCGACAACGGATTACTTTCCACCAAGGGGTTGACCGCCTACGCCAGTTCGGCGAACGGTACCGCGACCGATGACGTTCTGACCGCCAAGGATTCCGGCTCCTGGCTATTCGGTCTGGAGGGAAATGACCAGCTGTTTGGCGGCAAAGGCAATGACGTGTTCGTCGGAGGCGCGGGTAACGACGTTATGCACAGCCAGGGCGGCAACAATACCTTCCTGTTCAGCGGCGACTTCGGTCAGGATCTGATTTACGGCTATCAGGCCCGAGACAAGCTGGTATTTATCGGTACCGACGGCAGCAGTACGGGCGGTAATTTCCGTGATTTTGCTTCCGAGGTGAACGACAATCTGGTGTTTAATTTTGGCGGCAATACGGTCACTTTAGTCGGGGTCGGGTTCGATAGCCTGTCGGACGGCCAGGTGGTACTGGCCTGAACACCGGGACATTAACGTTAAAAACGGGCGGCCGAGGCTGCCCGTTTTATTGTGCCGCTTAAGGTACGTCGTAACCCAGCGCCGCTTTGCGGATGCGGAACCACTGTTGACGATCCAGCGTCAATTGCTGCGCCTTCAATGCAGAACGCACGCGTTCAATCTTGCCTGAGCCGATAATCGGCAACGGTGCCGACGGCAGACGCATCACCCAGGCGTACACCACCTGCTCGATAGTCTCGGCCCCTATTTCCTGCGCCACCGCCTGCAACTCATCACGCAGCGGCTGGAACTCGGCGTCGCTGAACAGGCGGCCGCCCCCCAGACAAGACCAGGCCATCGGCTTGATGCGTAATTGCTGGCACTGATCCAGCGATCCATCCAGGATACTCGGCTGATGAATCGGTGAAATCTCCAGTTGATTGGTCACCAGCGAGAATGGCAGCCGCGATTGCAGCAACGTAAATTGCGCCGGTGTGAAGTTGGAAACGCCGAAGTGACGCACTTTGCCACTTTGGTGCAGAGACACAAAGGCCTCGGCGACCTCATCGGCATCCATCAGCGGATCCGGACGGTGGATCAGCAACAGGTCAAGATAGTCGGTATGCAGATGCGCCAACGAACGTTCCGCGCTATAAACGATATGCTCGCGGTCGGTGATGTAATGGCCGATGGCGTTGCCCGGTTTGGCTGTAGTGGCGATACCGCATTTGGACACCAACTCCATCGACTGGCGCAATGACGGCTTCAGCCGCATCGCTTCGCCAAAAGCCTGTTCGCAGGCATAACCGCCGTAAATATCCGCGTGATCGGCAGTGGTCACGCCCAGCTCGATATGCTGTTCAATGAACGCCAACAGCTGTTGCGGCGACATGCCCCACTCCATCAAACGCCAGTATCCGCAAATCATGCGGGAAAATTCAGGCCCCTGCGGCGCGAGTTGAATACGGTTTTCCATTATTGAAACCTCATGACAGTGTTTGATGCCAGCATACACAAGCGGGTAACGACGTGGAAAGGGGAAAGCCGCGCTAACGTGCGGCGGATCGGGTACCGGTCAAAATAGCGACGGCTGTTCGGGTTGCGGCTCATCGGGCTGTTTATTGGCTCGCTGAAGGCGCAGGAAGCGTTGGTGACACAGGCGCAGCACATCCCTTTTTTGCGCATCGCTCATTTGCATCCAGCCAAAGCGTTCTTCGCGGCTGCGCAGGCAGCCACGGCAAAAGCCTCGGTCATCGGCCTGGCAGATACCTCGGCACGGGCTGGGGATGTCAAAAAACTCAAGCTGCTGCGGCACGCGTCCTCCTGTTATCTCTTGCTAATTGAAGACGCCATCGGCGCCGCTGGCAAGTGACTTTTCGGTGTGGCGGCGAAAATAGTCGCGCAAGTAACGCAGCGCCTGGCGATTTTTCTCCGGCATCGCCCGCTCGAGCGTCATCGCATGCAGCCGTAACGGTGTCGGCCGCCATTCAGGCATCAGTTGGATTAACTCACCGCGTTGCAGCTCATCTTCTATTTCATACAGGGGTTGAATCGAGATCCCCAAACCATTGCGGGTGAAGGCGCGCATGACGGTCATGCTGTCGCTGACAATCTGCCCTTCCGCCAGACGCAATTTAAGCTGTTGGCCGCTCTGGTGATGCAAATCGAGATGCGCACCGCTGAAAGCCCCGGTGATCCATCGGTGTTGCACCAGGTCTTGTGGCGTCTCCGGCACGCCATGCTGGCTGAGATAGCGAGGAGCGGCACACAGCACCATCGGCCATTCGGCCAGCGGGTGGGCAATCATATTGGCGTCCGCCAATTGACGATTAACCCGCAGCGCAATATCGATACGTTGATCAATCATATCGACAATCCGGTCGTCAGCCAGCACCTTCAGCGTCAGCTTGGGATGCGCCTGCAACAATGGCGCCATCGCCTCCGCTAACGGGCGACCACCGATACCGATGGTCGTCGCGATGCGCAATTCTCCCACCAGGGTATCGCGCAGTTCCGCCAGACGCTGTTCGGCCTGCTGCGCCTGAAACAACATCGCCTCACAACCGGGATAGAACGCCGCCCCCGCTTCGGTGAGCGCCAGGCGGCGTGTAGAACGGTGTAACAAGGGCACGCCAAGCGTTTTTTCCAGTGAGCGCAGGTGCTGGCTGACCGCTGACGGCGTCATTCCCAGTCGCCGGGCGGCTCCGGCTAGCGATCCTTCGGCCACCACGGTGGCGAATACCGCCATTCGATTCAGTTTATCCATGATTATGAAGTTTTACTTAATCAAGAAAGCATGAATATGGCACTAATCAACATCATTGTTAAGTACTACATTATCTATACCCGCTCGGGTCAATCTGAGCAGAAAGTTAATACTGACCCCTTTACTGACAGGAGCATAAAGATGAAAGTAGCCATTATTGGAGCAACAGGTTTTGTAGGCCGCCGCGTGCTGGATGAAGCTCTGGCACGTGGACTGCAAGTCACGGCGATTGCCCGTCAGCAAAAAGACCTGCCGGAAAACGCCAACCTGAGCATAGCGCTGGGCGACGTCGCCGACACCGAATGGCTGGCGAAACAGCTGGCCGGTCAGGATGCGGTGATCAGCGCCTATAACCCAGGCTGGGCGGAAGACAACCTTTACGAAAAAACCAGCCGCGGCGCACAGCAGATCCTGGACGCGGTTAAAAAAGCCGGCGTTAAACGCCTGCTGGTGGTGGGCGGTGCCGGCAGTCTGGAAGTCGCGCCGGGCGTTGAATTGGTGGACACGCCGGAATTCCCGGAAAATATCCGTCCAGGCGCACAAGCGGTACGCGATTTACGCAACAAACTGCGTAACGAGACTTCGCTCGACTGGACCTATTTGTCGCCAGCTGCCCTGTTGGAACCTGGCAAGCGCACCGGCCAGTTCCGCCTTGGCACCACCAAACTGTTGATGAATGGCCAGGCGCCAGCCGGTATCTCGGTGGAAGATCTGTCGGTCGCCATCATCGACGAAATTGAAAAACCGCAGTTTATCAAAGCGCAATTTACCGCCGCTTACTGATCGCATCGCCAGACCGTCCCCCGGTCTGGCGACCTTTTTTCTAAACCAAAACTAAACGACTTCGCCACCATTCTGAATCTCTAAGGTTTTCTTAAGTTTCATCCTGTAAATTTCAGCGCATTACTTAATAGCAGGACTTAGATTTGGCAATGTGGTTACGTCAACGCTTACAGTGCAACAGCCTGGGTTTTATCCTCGCCAGCGCCTTGTTCTTCACTCTGTTCCAGAATGCGTTATTCCTTCATAAGGCCTGGTCGTATATCAGCTTCGATAACGTCCACAGCGTTATTTTCGCCGCCACCATGCCGGTAGTGATTTTTTGCGCGTTGAATATCATCTTCAGCGTGCTGACCGTGCCCTTCCTGCGTAAACCGCTGATGATTTTCTTCCTGCTCGGCAGCGCGGCCGCCAACTACTTTATGTTCAGCTATGGCGTGGTCATCGACGGCAATATGATGCAGAACGCCTTCGAGACCAACCCGCAGGAGGCCACGGCCCTGCTGACACCCCGCATGGGGCTGTGGCTGGTGTTGCTCGGTATTCTTCCGGCGGTGGCGGTCTGCTTTACCGATATCCGAAAAACTCGCCCCTGGTGGTACATGGCCGGGCTGCGAGCCGCCAACGTGATGCTTTCCGTGGTGGTGATCCTGATTATCGCCGCGCTGTTTTATAAGGACTACGCTTCGCTGATCCGCAATAACAAAAGCGTAGTGAAAATGCTGACGCCCTCCAACTTCGTCGCCGGCACCATCAAGTTTACCCAGCAACGCTACTTCACCCGTAACCTGCCGCTGGTGAAAATTGGTGAAGATGCTCGCAAAGGGCCGCTGATAGCCTCACAGCAAAAGAAAACCCTGGTGATCCTGGTGGTGGGCGAAACGGCGCGCGCCGAGAATTTCTCGCTCGGGGGCTACGGCCGCGAAACCAACCCGCGCCTGAAACAAGACAATGTGACCTATTTTAAAAACGCCAGCTCGTGTGGCACTGAAACCGCCATATCCGTCCCCTGCATGTTCTCCAACATGCCGCGCAAGGATTACGATGCGACTCTGGCTACGCATCAGGAAGGTGTACTAGACGTACTGGCTCATGCCGGTGTTAACGTGCTGTGGCGTGAAAATGACGGCGGCTGCAAAGGTGCATGCGATCGCGTACCGCACGTAGACATGACCAAGTTGAAACTGCCGCAGGATTGTGACGGCGATGTGTGCATGGATAAGGTATTGCTGTACAAGCTGAACGACTACATCAACAGCCTGAAAGACGACGGTGTGATCGTACTGCATCAGATGGGCAGCCACGGGCCGGCCTATTACCGCCGCAGTACGCCAGAGTTCCAGAAGTTCTTGCCGACCTGCGACAGCAATCAGATCCAGGATTGCACCCACGAGCAGTTGGTCAATACCTATGACAATTCGCTGCTTTATACTGATGCCATGCTGGACGACACCATCAAACTGCTGCAGCAGTACAGCGGGAAATTCAATACGGCGCTGGTGTACCTTTCCGACCACGGTGAATCATTGGGTGAAAACGGTATGTATCTGCACGGTACGCCCTATGTCTTCGCACCAAGCCAGCAGACCCACGTTCCCTTCCTGATGTGGATGTCTGCGGACTATGAGCGCAACTTCAAGATCGATCGCCAGTGTCTGAACAATATGGCGGAAAAGGACGAAGTCTCGCAAGACAACCTGTTCCATACCCTGCTCGGTATGATGAACGTGCAAACTCGCGAGTATCAATCGCAGTTGGATATTCTGCAACGCTGCCGCAGCGGTTCATAACCGCTTAACATCTTCATTCCGCTCGGGCAAAATACCGCTCATCGCAACCGGCGTTCTTACGCCGGTTTTTTTATTGCTATTGACCTAGACCGATTGGTCTATTATGCTGACAGCCATTATGACTAAACATGCGCATTGCCCGACAGACACCCGTGAACATTTGCTCGCTACCGGCGAGACGCTAAGCCTGCGCCTTGGTTTTACCGGCATGGGGCTGAGTGAACTGCTGAATACGGCCGGGGTGCCGAAAGGCTCGTTCTACCACTACTTCCGTTCGAAAGAAGCCTTTGGTGAAGCGATGCTGCAACGTTATTTCGAGCATTATGATGGGCAAATGAAACAGCTGTTTGCCGACGATAAAAGCGATGCGCGCCACCAGTTGCTGAGCTATTACGCCCAGGCAATCAGCTATCACTGCCGCAGCGAATGCCACAATGCCTGTCTGGCGGTGAAGCTTTCCGCCGAGGTGAGTGATCTGTCAGAACCGATGCGTCATGCATTGGAAACGGGAACCGCCCGGGTGATTGCTCACCTGCAGGACGCGATTGAACGCGGTATCCGCGAAGGCGCCTTGTCGATTGCCATGAGCCCGGCAGCAACGGCAGAAACGCTGTATTCACTGTGGCTTGGCGCTTCGCTGCGTGCCAAAATCCGCCGCTCGGTCGCGCCGTTGACCAGCGCGCTGGAAAGTATTGAATTGCTGTTGCGTCCGCCGCAACCTTAAACGAAACACCCTGGTTTTATCGAAACTTGCCCTGTGGGGCAGTTTTATTACATTACTAGTCGACCGGTCTATTAATATAGGATGCACTATGAAGATTGAAAAGTTGTTCTCCCCGTTGAAGGTTGGCGCTATCACCCTGCCAAACCGCGTGTTTATGGCCCCACTGACGCGGCTGCGCAGCATTGAGCCCGGCGATATCCCTACTCCGTTAATGGGCGAATATTATGCTCAGCGCGCCAGTGCCGGCCTGATCGTCACTGAAGCCACTCAGATTTCTTTCCAGGCGAAAGGCTATGCCGGCGCTCCGGGGCTGCACACTCCAGAGCAGATCGCCGCGTGGAAAAAAATCACCCAGGCTGTACACGATAAGAATGGCCATATCGCCGTTCAACTGTGGCACGTGGGCCGTATTTCCCACAACAGCCTGCAACCGGGCCAGCAGGCACCGGTGGCCCCTTCTGCGATCAATGCCGACACCCGCACCACCGTGCGTGACGAAACCGGAGCCTGGGTACGAGTGCCGACCTCTACCCCACGAGCGCTGGAAACCGACGAGATCCCGGGGATCATCAACGATTTCCGTCAGGCCACCGCCAACGCGCGTGAAGCCGGCTTTGATTTTATTGAGCTGCACGCTGCGCACGGCTATTTGCTGCACCAGTTTATGTCGCCTGCGTCTAACCAACGTACCGACCAATACGGCGGCAGCATCGAAAACCGCACTCGCCTGACGTTGGAAGTGGTTGACGCGAGCATCGCCGAATGGGGTTCAGAACACATTGGCATCCGTATTTCACCGCTGGGTCCGTTCAACGGCCTGGATAACGGGGAAGATCAGGAAGAAGCGGCGCTGTATCTGGTGGAAGAGCTGAACAAGCGCAATATCGCTTATCTGCACATTTCCGAACCCGACTGGGCCGGCGGCAAGCCTTATTCCGACGCCTTCCGTGACTCGGTACGCGCCCACTTTAAAGGCGTCATCGTCGGTGCCGGCGCTTATACCGCCGAGAAAGCAGAAGAGCTGATCAATAAAGGCTTTATCGATGCGGTGGCCTTCGGCCGCAGCTATATCGCCAACCCGGATCTGGTAGAGCGCTTCAAGCAGAATGCTGCGTTGAACGAGCCGCAGCCTGCCACCTTCTATGGCGGCGGTGCAGAGGGTTATACTGACTACCCGACGCTGTAATAACGCGGAATACCAGATAAGAAAGCCCGCCGGTATGCGAATGCCGGCGGGCTTTTGTCGTTTTTCGATTCAGGGGCAATTTAACGGGGAACCAACTTTCCCCAACGTTCGATCTCAGCGGCGTCGATATTGTTCATTATGGTGCGGAACCAAACGGTAAATTTATCAGGATCGTTTTTTATCTCCTGGGCTAATTGCCGAATATCGACCCACAACCAGCTGTGGGCCTCTTCGGGATCCTCTTGCGGTTCACCGTCAAACAAGCCCACGTAAATATGATCGAATTCGTGCTCAATTAAATCGCCTGGCACTTCCGCGCGGTAGGTAAAACTCGATACCTGCAGTAGCTCAGTGCAAAAGCCCATCTCTTCCTGCAACCGCCGCTGTGCGGCTGCCTGCGTCGCCTCTCCCCAGCGCGGGTGACCACAGCACGTGTTGGTCCACAACCCGGCAGAATGGTATTTACCGTAAGCCCGTTGTTGCAGCAGCAGTCTGCCCTGGCTATTAAATATAAAAATTGAAAACGCCCGGTGCAGTAATCCCTGCTGGTGCACCAGCGTTTTGGTTTGCGACCCCACGGAATTATCTTCGGCGTCCACCAGAATCAGCATTTCGTCCATTAATGATCTCCTTCGGCAGTAGCCATCATTCCACACGGGTAAAAACAAAAAAGCATATTAACCAGATCCAAATGTATAAATTGAGGCCATTCACCCTGAGTCTGGATCGCTATCCGACCCTGCTGTTCCTTGCGAGGGGTATAGTACCTATTTCCATCAACCATAGGGCACATACTGTGCGATTGCTATTGATAAGGTGACAATGTCACAGAAACTCTGCCGCTCCCGCCCCGGCATACATTGAAATCCCTTATGCGGCAACGCTATACTGAATTTCGCTTCAATCCATCCGCCATTGGCAACGGCACATCCAATCAGAGGAATTATGCGCTTACTCCATACCATGATCCGCGTCGGTGACCTGCAACGTTCCATCGACTTTTATACCAAGGTATTAGGCATGCGCTTGCTGCGTACCAGCGAAAACCCGGAATACAAATACTCGCTGGCGTTTGTAGGCTATACCGATGAAAGCGAAGGTGCGGTGATTGAACTGACCTATAACTGGGGCACCGACAGCTACGAAATGGGCAGCGCGTTTGGCCATTTGGCGCTGGGCGTCGACGATGTCGCTGCAACCTGTGACAGCATCCGTAACGCCGGCGGCAAGGTTACTCGCGAAGCCGGCCCGGTTAAAGGTGGCACCACGGTGATTGCCTTCGTTGAAGACCCGGACGGTTACAAGATCGAACTGATCGAGAACAAACATGCTGGGCATGGTCTGGGCCACTGAGGTCGATTAAGGGCGCTTCCTGCGCCCTTATTTTTATCTGCGTGATAACCGCCTGCAACCGGGCGCAAAATTTGCCATAATGCGCGCTGCATTCGATGAAGATAAGAAACTGATGGCCGAAAAAAGTGATCTTAACGCCCTGAGTGGCCGTTTTCGTGGGTTTTACCCCGTAGTCATAGACATAGAAACTGCCGGATTTAATGCCAAAACCGACGCACTGCTGGAAATTGCCGCCGTTACGTTAAAAATGGATGAAAACGGCTGGTTGCAGCAGGACGAGACCCTGCACTTCCACGTGGAGCCTTTTGAAGGTGCCAACCTGCAGCCGGAAGCGCTGGCCTTTAACGGCATAGACCCAAGTAACCCATTGCGCGGTGCGGTCAGTGAGCACGATGCGTTGCACGCTATTTTTAAAGCCGTGCGCAAGGGCATTAAGGATCGTGGCTGCAACCGGGCAATCATTGTGGCGCACAATGCCAATTTTGATCACAGCTTCCTGATGGCCGCCGCAGAGCGCGCCAGCCTGAAACGTAACCCCTTCCATCCATTCGCCACCTTTGATACTGCGGCGTTGAGTGGGCTGGTACTGGGGCAGACGGTGTTGGCCAAAGCCTGCATCGCCGCCAATATCCCGTTCGACAGTTCCCAGGCACACTCTGCCCTGTATGACACCGAGCAAACCGCGTTGCTGTTCTGTGAACTGGTCAACCGTTGGAAACGCTTGGGTGGCTGGCCACTGGCGGTCGAAAACACCGACTAAGACAAAAAAATCGGGCGGCCCAGTCTTCACTGGTGCCGCCCGATGGATCCCAACAATAAAACCGAGCCGATTATGGCTGCTGGTCTTCCTGCTGTTTGTACTTCTCTGCCGTTTCTTTGATCAGCTGCTGCAGTTCGCCGCGCTGATACATTTCGATGATGATATCGCAGCCGCCTACCAGCTCACCGTCGACCCACAGCTGTGGGAAGGTCGGCCAGTTGGCGTATTTCGGCAACTCGGCACGGATGTCCGGGTTCTGCAGAATATCAACGTAGGCAAAGCGTTCGCCACAGGCAGACAGCGCCTGCACGGCTTGCGCAGAGAAACCGCAGTTTGGCAATTTCGGTGAACCTTTCATGTACAGCAGAATCGGGTTCTCAGCGATCTGGTGCTGAATTTTTTCAATCGTCGTCGTCATTGTATTGCTTCCTCAAGCCAAGTCTTATGGCTACAACATGCATCACACCGGCCATTGTAGCGGCTGGAACAGTCGCAAGAAAACGCCATCTTTTGCAAGGGCATTTCCCCGTAGTCAGTCGCGTCTTACCGGCAAAGCCTTTCCGGTCAAAACATATGCGCAGAATAACATTTTTAATCTGGCCATTTCACTAATATATTTTGCCATCAAAATGCGCCGTTAAATAATCCCGCCGACGGTGATTGTCGCTTTTTTATACATCAACGGATTGATTTTTCAGCAAAAAAAATGCCATTAACGTTTTCTCACAATATGGATTATCATTTATGAGTTCTTCGCTGTTTTATATGGCGAAATTCGGGAATACTGTCCTTCTTTCGATATCTGTTCCGGGGCCAAGGTTGGTAACGTCGACATGCGTTTAATTCTTACGCTTTTTGTGCTGTTGTTTACACAGCTATTCTTCAATCTGGCGCATGCTGCGCCACAGGCGCGTATTGCCGCCGAGCAACGCAAAAGCCATGTCAACGAAGCCCGGCCAGATGACCGCAAGAAAAAGAAAGCGGTAAAAGCCAGCAAAAAAGCAAAAACCACCACCCCGCAGAAAACCGCCAAGGTTTCCAAAGCCAAAACGGAAAAAACCGCTAAAAAGATCGTCAGCGCCAAATCGAAAGGCAAAACTCAGAAAATAGCCAAAATCAAAGTTACCCCGCCGAAAAAGGGTTACAAAAAAGGCTATGGTCGCCACCGCGAAGCCGGGATGGCCACCGCAAAACTGGTGCGTGATGATAAACCGTTGAAGCTGACTCCAGCGCACAAAAAACGCTATCAGCACGCCAAGCAAACCGCGATGGCCAAACTGATGGACCAAATGGGCAAGCCTTACCGCTGGGGCGGTACTTCACCAAGAACCGGTTTCGACTGCAGCGGCCTGATTTACTACGCGTATAAAGACGTGGTGAAAATAAAAATGCCGCGCACCGCCAACGAAATGTATCACCTGCGAGACGCCGCGCCGATCAAGAGAAGCGAACTGGAAAGCGGTGACCTGGTGTTCTTCCGCATTAATAACCGCGGCGTGGCAGACCATGTTGGCGTTTATCTGGGCAACGGCAAATTTATTCAGTCACCGCGTACCGGTGAAGAAATTCGGATCAGCCAACTCGACAATGACTACTGGCAAAACCATTACATCGGCGCCCGCCGTGTAGTAACACCGAAAACCATTCGATAATTTCTTTGGCGGCTGGCTTGCCCAGCCGCTCTCCCCTGACTGATTTTCCTACTGTCCCTAAAGCACCCAATCCTTTAGCCAGCCCCCACTGTATTTCATCGCGAAAATTGCTAAGCTAAATACCCACAATAAAAACAGGTCAATTTAAGGTCCGTTGCTTTAGCGGCGAGTTGACACTGTACAAGGAGGAAGCAATGTCGTTTGAACTGCCCGCACTACCTTATGAAAAAAATGCCCTCGAACCGCACATTTCGGCAGAAACCCTGGAATACCACTATGGCAAGCATCACAACGCCTATGTGGTCAACCTGAACAATTTGCTGAAAGGCAGCGAGTTTGAAGGATTATCCCTTGAAGCAATCATCAAGGCTTCCAGCGGCGGCATCTTCAACAATGCAGCTCAGGTATGGAATCACACCTTCTATTGGCACTGCCTGTCACCTCAGGGCGGTGGGGAACCTCAGGGCAAATTGGCTGCCGCGATCAACCAGGCTTTTGGTTCTTTTACCGCCTTCCGGGAACAATTCAGCGACGCCGCGGTGAAAAACTTTGGCGCAGGCTGGACCTGGTTAGTGAAAAAGCCGGATGGCTCGCTGGCGATTGTTAATACGTCGAATGCGGCCACGCCGTTGACTGGTGAAGACAAACCGTTGCTGACCGTCGACGTTTGGGAACACGCCTACTACATCGATTATCGCAACGCACGACCGGCCTACCTGGAAAACTTCTGGGCGCTGGTTAACTGGGCATTTGTGGAGGAAAATCTGGCGTAACGCGGGGAAAATACAACCAGGCGTAGCGAACTGCGCCTGGTTGACTGAAGAGTATCAGTTCAATGCTGCGGTGAAGCTAAAAGCGATAATCACAGCCAGCGCACCCAGGGTGGTGAACAGTGACATTTTCAAATCGGTATCCATTACAACTCCTTTTCAGATTGGGTTTCCCAAGGGTAAAAGGCACACAATTAATGTGTTAAACCATTTTCCCACAGTTGGCCGATAAAATCTTGTTATCATTTCCCAGTTTATAATACCGATTACCTCTTCCCCTTTTGCTCAATATGGGACAAAATTCGCAGTTCACAACTGTGTACCGGCAAAATGCCCCTCCTGACCAAGCGCTGACGACTTCAACACACTAAAAACTCAGTTTTCGCTTCTTTGGAGAAGGATCTACGCAGGCAAACGATTAACATCACACTTACATACTGCAACATGTGAGTTCAGGAGTCATTCTTTACATGGCAACGATTAAAGATGTGGCCAAACGCGCTGGCGTTTCCACCACCACCGTTTCGCACGTCATCAATAAGACTCGTTTCGTCGCCGAAGAAACAAAAGCGGCCGTTGGCGCCGCGATCAAAGAGCTGCACTATTCACCCAGCGCCGTGGCGCGCAGCCTCAAGGTCAATCACACCAAATCTATTGGTCTGCTGGCCACATCGAGCGAAGCACCCTACTTTGCCGAAGTGATCGAGGCGGTGGAAAACAGCTGCTACAGCAAAGGCTATACGCTGATCCTGTGCAACTCACATAACAATCTGGACAAACAACGCGCCTATCTGGCGATGTTGGCGCAAAAGCGCGTCGATGGCCTGTTAGTCATGTGTTCGGAATACCCGGACCAACTGCTGGGCATGCTGGAAGATTATCGCAATATCCCGATGGTCGTCATGGATTGGGGCGCCGCACGCGGTGACTTTACCGACACCATTATCGATAACGCCTTCGAAGGCGGCTATCTGGCCGGGCGCTACCTGATTGAACGCGGCCACCGCGATATCGGGGCCATTCCGGGCCAACTGGCGCGTAATACCGGCGGCGGCCGCCATCAGGGCTTTTTAAAAGCCATGGAAGAAGCCAATATCGACGTGCGTGAAGAGTGGATTGTTCAGGGCGACTTTGAGCCGGAATCTGGTTACAAGGCCATGCATCAGATACTGTCGCAGAAACAACGTCCTACCGCAGTCTTCTGCGGTGGCGATATCATGGCCATGGGTGCGATCTGCGCCGCCGATGAACTTGGCCTGCGCGTACCACAAGACATATCGGTGATTGGCTACGATAACGTACGAAACGCCCGCTACTTCACCCCGGCACTGACCACCATTCATCAGCCCAAAGAGCGTTTGGGCGAGATGGCCTTCACCATGCTGCTGGATCGCATCATCAGCAAGCGTGAAGAGTCGCAGGTGATTGAGGTTCATCCCAAGCTGGTTGAGCGCCGTTCGGTCGCTGACGGCCCGTTCATCGATTACCGCCGCTAATTATCTGCGCCGGAAACTCTCACGGTTTCCGGCGTCATTCTTCGCTTAGCCACTCCTGATTCAAGGTTTCACTGTCTCCCAGATAATCCAGCAACCAGGCCATAGCCGGTGACGGCGTATTTTGCTGCCAGGTCAGGCAACAAGGACTGGCGGGAAATGGCTGTTGCAACTGTAGCGCCACCAGTTCCCCGCGCTGCACCAAAGGCAATACCTGATGCGCGGGCATCATGCCAACGCACAACCCGGCACACAGGCAGTCCACCGCAGAAGCCCAGTCCGGCACCACCAGGCGGCGCTGGTTGTCCAACGTCCAGGTCACGCGCTTGGGCAGGTTGCGCGAGGTATCTTCCAGGCACAGCGACGGAAAGGGCCGAAGTTGATCGTCGTTCAACAGCCCCTCTATCGCGGCCAGCGGGTGATGCGGACTGGCCACGCACAACCAACGCATATCTCCCATATCGCGAAAGGCGAAACCGCCGCCCACCGGCACCGCCCTTGTGGCGCCGATCGCCATATCGGCACGACCGTCCACCAGCGCATCCCATACGCCATTAAACACCTCCGGCTGAACCAGCAATTCGACGTCGGGGAAATGGCGGTAAAAATCCAGCACCAATTGGCGACTGCGTTGGGGTTTAACGATGATATCCACCGCTATTTTCAATTGGCCCCGCCAGCCGTTAGCGACCTGTTGGCACTGTCGGCGCGTGTCGAGCATTTTTTTGATGACACCACGCGCTTCCTGAATAAACAGCACGCCAGCCGGTGTCAGTTCCACGTCGCGATGACGGCGCTCAAACAGCGGTACCGCCAGCCATTGCTCCAACTGCCTCACCGTATAACTTACCGCCGACGGTACCCGATGCAGCTCGTGCGCCGCGGCGCTGAAACTGCCGGTGCGGGCCACCGCATCGACGACATCCAGGGAATATTCAGACCACATAGCTTTGCCTTCAATTTTTTTAACAGCACCTCGCAAATATTACCGTTTCACAAGCAGAGATCCAGCCGGATACACTTGCCGGCGCTAAAAACCTGCGACAATAAAATATTAACGAGAAATACCATGCGAAATTCCTTTGGTTTTATGTTCTACCTTGCCGGCCTGAGCATGCTGGGATACCTGGCCACCGATATGTATCTGCCCGCCTTCGGCATGATGCAGCAAGATCTGCAGATTTCCGCCGGGGCAATCAGCGCCAGCCTGAGCATCTTCCTGGCCGGGTTTGCCTTTGCACAACTGCTGTGGGGCCCGCTTTCCGATCGCCTCGGCCGTAAACCGGTGTTGCTGATCGGTCTGGCGCTGTTTGCCCTCGGCTGCCTCGGCATGCTGTGGGTGCAAAATGCCGTGCAACTTTGGTCGCTGCGCTTTATCCAGGCGATTGGGGTTTGCTCCGCTGCCGTTACCTGGCAGGCCTTGGTGATTGACCGCTATCGCGAAGGCAAGGCTAACCGCGTGTTCGCGACCATTATGCCGCTGGTAGCCCTTTCACCGGCGCTGGCTCCGTTGGTGGGTGCCTGGTTGCTGAACCACATGGGCTGGCGCGCCATTTTCGCCGTGTTGCTGGGCATTACCGTGCTTCTGCTATTGCCGACGCTGCTGCTGAAAGAAAGCGCCAAAACCGTGCCTTCCGACGACAATAAGAAAAGCGCGCTCAGTTTCTTCCAACTATTAAAGTCACGCATCTTCAGTGGCAACGTTATGATTTTTGCCGCCTGTTCTGCCGGCTTCTTCGCCTGGCTGACCGGTTCACCGTTTATTCTTGGTGATATGGGGTATAGCCCGAACGACATCGGTCTGAGCTATGTGCCGCAGACGCTGGCGTTCTTATTAGGGGGCTATGGCTGTCGTACCGCATTGAACCGCATGAATGGCAACACCTTGTTGCCTTGGCTGTTGGTAGTTTATGGTGTCAGTATGGTTGCATTATATCTGGTTGCCACCCTGACTCAGCCCACGCTCACTACGTTGTTAATTCCGTTCTGCGTGATGGCGTTGGTCAACGGAGCCATTTACCCTATCGTGGTAGCCAATGCGTTGACCCCGTTCCCGGAGGGAACCGGTAAAGCTGCCGCCTTGCAAAACACCCTGCAATTAGGCCTGTGTTTTGTCGCCAGCATGCTGGTTTCGGCCTTTATCGCCCAGCCTCTGTTGGCAACGGTCACGGTAATGGTGTCGACGGTGGTATTGGCCGCGTTGGGCTATCTGATGCAACGGAGAAAGGTAATGGACGATCGACAGGCGACGCGTCAGGAACATGCTAACTCCGCGTCATAATTGCCAGTATTAATAATTACTTAAAGAATATTTTTGCCGAGTGCGATTTACAGTTGAGTAAGCGCCTCGGCAAGCCTATACTCAAAAACGACCTTTAAAAATAACACTTTTATAATTTCTTTATCACTAGCAACTGTTGTGTACGCGTATGGCGTCACAGTTTTTTAAGGATTGTCTTTCCCGCGTTTCTTGCGCTGGAACCTTCTTAAAATTTTCCTCTGTTCATAGTCGGATATCAGACGCCACGGGATTCTTACCGTAGGTAAACGTATGCACCCGCAGAATTTGTCTAAGCTATTTTTTGACGGGTCATAAGTCAGAAGAAGGTGATGGAGAAGCTATGAGTTCATCGTGTATAGAAGATGTGAGCATCCAGGACAACCAATGGTACCGTATCGCTCATGAAATGCTCAGCATGGCCGGTATTGAAATAAACGGCTCGCGCCCTTTCGATATTCAGGTTAAAAATCCTAATTTTTTTAAACGTGTGCTGCAGGAGGGTTCTCTCGGCCTGGGCGAAAGCTATATGGACGGCTGGTGGGAATGCGAACGGCTGGATATATTCTTTCATCACGTGGTCCGCGCCGGTCTGGAAAAGAAATTGCCCCGCCACCTCAAAGATACCCTGCGAATTGCCGCCGCGCGATTAACCAATCTGCAATCTAAGAAACGCGCCTGGATAGTCGGCAAAGAACATTACGATCTGGGGAACGATCTCTTTACCCTGATGCTGGATCCTTATATGCAGTATTCCTGCGCCTACTGGAAAGAGGCGACCACGCTGGAAGAAGCGCAGGAAGCCAAATTACGGATGATTTGCGAAAAGCTGCAGCTGCAGCCGGGTATGAATTTGCTGGATATCGGCTGTGGCTGGGGCGGGCTTTCTGCCTATGCGGCGAAAAACTATGGCGTTTCGGTGGTGGGCGTGACCATTTCTGCCGAGCAGCAAAAGCTGGCACAGGAGCGCTGTGCCGGGCTGGATGTCGAGATCCTGCTGCAGGATTACCGTGATTTGCATCTGCAATTTGACCGTATTGTTTCCGTCGGTATGTTTGAGCACGTCGGTCCGAAAAATTACCGCACCTACTTCAACGTGGTGGAACGTAATTTAAAACCGGACGGCCTATTCCTGCTGCATACCATTGGTTCGAATCGGACAGATATGAATGTTGACCCGTGGATCAACAAATATATCTTCCCGAATGGCTGCCTGCCGTCGGTTACCCATATTGCCCAGGCCAGCGAAGGGCATTTTGTGATGGAAGATTGGCACAATATTGGCGCTGACTACGATCGCACCTTGATGGCGTGGTACGAAAAATTCAAACAGGCATGGCCGCAGTTGGCCCAACGTTATTCGGATCGTTTCGAACGCATGTTCAGTTATTACCTGAACGCCTGCGCTGGAGCATTTCGCGCCCGTGACATTCAACTCTGGCAGGTCGTCTTCAGCCCGAAAGGCGTAGAAGGCGGTATCCGCGTGACGCGCTAAATACGCACAATAAAAAACCCCGGCCAATTAACCGGGGTTATTCTTATACATGACCTGCAAAAGCATCAGCCGCAATAAACACGGATGATTTTATCCTCGCTGTCGCCCAGGAAATTCAGGCGGCGCAGGTTGAAGTCCATCGTGACCGCTGAGTTATACGGAATCGCACGTACCTGCGACTCAATTCGTACGCCTTCCAGCGAAGACATCGGTTTACCGACATAATTCTGGTATTGCGCCGCACCACAGGTGTCGCTATCGGCATCCACTGTCGGGTTGGCTGCGCCCTGGTCCGGCGAACTGCTACAAGCACTCAGCGCCAGCAGCGCCGTTAACATCAACGTTTTCCCATAAAACTTCACGCGATTGCTCCTCTCTGGTGGGTCGTTTGTCAGATCTTCTGCGCCAGCGCACTCGCCGCCGCCATTGCCGCTTCGCGGCTTGCCAACACCCGTTCAACGGTGTCTACCACCGCCTGCGTTTGCGGGTCGATCTCAATATTCACCTTATCACCCAGGCGTTTTTTGCCCAGCGTGGTACGTTCCAGCGTTTCCGGGATCAGATGCACGCAAAAACGGTTATTCACCACTTCACCGATGGTCAGGCTAATTCCGTCAATACCAATAAAACCTTTGTGCAGAACATATTTCATCAGTTCCGCATTCGGCATACGTAACCATACCTGACGATTATTCTCGGAGGTATAAATCTTGGCAACTTCCGCCGTGCAGATAATATGGCCGGACATCAGGTGACCGCCAATCTCATCATTAAACTTGGCCGCCCTTTCGATGTTAACCACATCGCCCAGCGCCAGTTCACCAAGGTTGGTCAGGCGCAGCGTTTCTTTGATCAAATCAAAACTGACGCGGTTACCTTCTACCGCCGTGACGGTCAGGCAGCAGCCGTTATGCGCCACAGACGCACCGAGCTCCAATCCAGGCAGCAGCTCGGTAGGCATTTCTATGACGTGGGTACGGAAGTTGGATTTTTCATCAATGGCGACCAGCGGCGCGGTGCCTTGTACGATACCGGTGAACATGTGAGCCTCTTCTTTCTGAAAATGTTTAAAGCGCTTGGGGCAGTTTGCCCCAGTTGGCGAGGAAAACCAAACCCGTGGCGACAAAAAGTCTGTGCCTGCGCATTTAATAACTATTTCATCACAGCATTTGCTTAACCTCGCCGAGCGGGTACAATCTTTTTGACAAAATTCCGCTATTTTTAATTGTTGTCCTTTCGCGACGACCCTCCCCTCCATCATAAATAAATAGAAAAGGTGTATGCGTGCAGAAGTACTTCATTGAAGCGCGTAGTTTATTGGCCCTCGCAATCCCGGTAATCATCGCGCAAATATCACAAACCGCAATGGGTGTGGTAGACACCATTATGGCCGGTGCGTACAGCGCCACAGATATGGCGGCGGTTGCCGTCGGTACCTCTATTTGGCTGCCTGCCATTTTGTTCGGGCACGGCCTGTTGTTGGCGCTGACACCGGTCATCGCCCAGCTCAACGGCGCGGGCCGACGAGATCGTATTGCTCATCAGGTGCGTCAGGGGTTCTGGCTGGCGGGGGCGGTCTCGTTGCTGGTGATTATCGTGCTGTATAACAGCAAGTTCGTCATCGACTTGATGCACAATATCGACCCGCAATTGGCGGATAAAGCCGTGGGCTATCTGCACGCCATCATGTGGGGCGCGCCGGGCTATCTGTTCTTCCAGGTACTGCGCGGCCAATGCGAAGGGCTGTCGAAAACCAAGCCGGGCATGGTGATTGGCTTTCTCGGCCTGCTGGTGAATATCCCGATCAACTACATCTTTATCTACGGTAAATTCGGCATGCCGGAATTGGGTGGCGTAGGTTGCGGCGTGGCAACCGGCAGCGTTTACTGGTTTATGTTCCTGGCGATGCGTTGGTACGTGAAGCGCGCCCCGTCGCAGCGCGATATTTTGCCGCACGAAGGCAGCAGCCCGCGGCCCGACTGGCCAGCAATAAAACGCCTGTTCGGCATCGGTCTGCCGGTCGCGCTGGCGCTGTTCTTCGAGGTCACGCTGTTCGCCGTCGTCGCTCTGCTGGTCTCTCCATTGGGCATCGTTTCGGTGGCCGGGCATCAGATTGCCCTGAACTTTAGCGCGCTGATGTTTGTGTTGCCTATGTCGTTGGGCGTCAGCGCGACTATTCGCGTTGGCTATCGATTGGGTGAAGGATCGGTCGAAGGCGCGCGGATTGCCGCTTATTCGGCTATCGGCGTCGGTATTCTGATGGCCTGCTGCACCGCGCTGTTTACCGCCACCTTCCGCGAGCAAATCGCCCTGCTGTACAACGACAGCCCGGCGGTAGTGGCCATGGCATCACAGCTGATGCTGTTGGCAGCTATTTACCAGATTTCCGATTCTATTCAGGTAATTGGCAGCGGTGTGCTGCGCGGCTATAAAGATACCCGCTCGATCTTCTTCATCACCTTTATCGCCTATTGGATGCTGGGTCTGCCGAGCGGGTATCTGCTGGCGTTGACCGACATTGTCGTCCCGGCGATGGGGCCTAGCGGCTTCTGGATTGGGTTTATTATCGGGCTGACCTTCGCCGCCATCATGATGGCCTTGCGTATGCGTTGGCTGCAAAAACAGCCTGCGGCACTGATCCTGCAGCGCTCTACCCGCTAACTATCACCACCGGTCGGTTACGCCGACCGGTGGCTTCAGCAGCATGGATTGCAGAAAAAACCGCCGCACTGCACACAAGCGCAGCAATCGCGTGAAATACCGGATAAAATTACGTTTTTCTCCTTGCCAGCGCGCGGGTAGCTCGTTAATATTCGTCCCCGCTGTCAGCCATGACAGACAGGAAAAGATGCGTCCGTAGCTCAGTTGGTTAGAGCACCACCTTGACATGGTGGGGGTCGGTGGTTCGAGTCCACTCGGACGCACCAAATTCCTAAAGCAGTACAGTGCGTCCGTAGCTCAGTTGGTTAGAGCACCACCTTGACATGGTGGGGGTCGGTGGTTCGAGTCCACTCGGACGCACCAAAATTCTAAAGCAGTGCAGTGCGTCCGTAGCTCAGTTGGTTAGAGCACCACCTTGACATGGTGGGGGTCGGTGGTTCGAGTCCACTCGGACGCACCAAATCATAATATCCGCAGCTCCCCCCTTTCGACCCGACAGTTCCTCAAGCTTTAAAACTTTGCTCCTGCTACCGCAAACCACATCAGGTATCATCAAGGCCAATACCCTATCAGGACAGATCCCATGCTGAAATTTACCGCAGAGACTGCGTTTGAAAAACTGGACACCGGTCTTACCCGCAGGCAAGGGGTAATGAGCGACGGCACCAGCGCCACGGAAGTAAAGTTCGACGCAGGAACCTTCGGTCAACTGCAAAAGCGGGCTTACGCTCTGCAGACGCGGGTGGTTTCCGGTGAGTTTGAATTCACCGTCGGCAATGATACCCAGGTGATCGTGGCCGGTGAAACTATCGCCATCCCCGCTAACATTGCCAGCGGCTGCTTCTGCCTGTCGGCCGGTACGCTGCTGGAAATTATCGTATCCGGCTAAAATCGGCCAATGACATGTTTACACTAAGGTTATTTGCGCAACAAACTGCAGCTGTCAGTTTGCATTTGCGCCACATTTGCTGCTGATTTGCCGGATCCGAGCGTTAGCACCGGTTTTTTATTTTGTTTCCCGCCGCTTAGCCTTTATAATGCGCAACGTCTTTCAGTTGAATGGTTTCAGCCCTTGATCTGCGAAAACGCAATAACAACACATTTTCATCTCATCACGTTGCGCAGCATCCCCGCATCCCGGCGCGGGCTGAATTTTTCCGCCCCATTTCGACTCCGGTCACCTATCCTTAACTATGTTTTGCACCACCAGGCACGACTCAAATCCCTTATCAGTGGCCTGACCGCTGGTTTTATTCGTTTTATTATCCATCACAACTTGTAGAAAACTCCGTCATGAAAAAGACCAAAATTGTTTGTACCATCGGTCCAAAAACCGAATCGGAAGAAATGCTGACCAACCTGCTGAACGCTGGCATGAACGTAATGCGCCTTAACTTCTCCCACGGCGATTACGAAGAGCACGGCAACCGCATCAAGAACATGCGCGCCGTGATGGCGAAAACCGGTCAGAACGCCGGTATCCTGTTGGATACCAAAGGCCCGGAAATCCGCACCATGAAACTGGAAGGCGGCAAAGATGCCTCTCTGGTTGCCGGCCAGACCTTTACTTTCACCACCGATCAGAGCGTTATCGGCAACAACGAACGCGTTGCAGTAACCTACGCCGGCTTTAGCGCAGATCTGAAAATCGGCAACACCGTACTGGTGGACGACGGCCTGATCGGCATGGAAGTCACCAACGTGACCGAAAACGAAGTGGTTTGTAAGGTGCTTAACAGCGGTGACCTGGGCGAAAACAAAGGCGTTAACCTGCCGGGCGTTTCCATCCAGTTGCCGGCATTGGCTGAAAAAGACAAACGCGACCTGATCTTCGGCTGCGAACAGGGTGTGGACTTTGTTGCCGCTTCCTTTATCCGTAAGCGTTCCGACGTGCTGGAAATTCGTGAGCACCTGAAAGCCCACGGCGGCGAGCAGATCCAGATCATCTCCAAAATCGAAAACCAGGAAGGCCTGAACAACTTCGACGAAATCCTCGAAGCTTCTGACGGCATCATGGTCGCTCGTGGCGATCTGGGCGTAGAAATCCCGGTAGAAGAAGTGATCTTCGCGCAGAAGATGATGATCGAAAAATGTAACCGCGCACGTAAAGTGGTGATCACCGCCACCCAAATGCTCGATTCCATGATCAAGAACCCACGCCCTACCCGCGCAGAAGCCGGCGACGTTGCCAACGCCATTCTGGACGGTACCGACGCAGTGATGCTGTCAGGCGAAAGCGCCAAGGGTAAGTACCCGCTTGAAGCCGTTACCATCATGGCGACCATCTGTGAGCGCACTGACCGCGTGATGCCAAGCCGTATCGACAGCCTGAATGACAACCGCAAGCTCCGCATCACCGAAGCCGTATGCCGCGGCGCCGTTGAAACCGCAGAGAAACTGGATGCGCCACTGATCGTGGTTGCCACCAGCGGCGGCAAATCAGCCAAATCCGTGCGTAAATATTTCCCTAACGCCGTGATCCTGGCGCTGACCACCAATGAAGTCACCGCGCATCAGCTGATTCTGAGCAAAGGCGTGATCCCACAGATGGTCAAGGAAATTGCCTCTACCGACGACTTCTATCGCATCGGTAAAGAAGCGGCGCTGGCCAGTGGCCTGGCACAAAAAGGCGACGTTGTGGTGATGGTTTCCGGTGCTCTGGTTCCGAGCGGCACAACCAATACTGCCTCGGTTCACGTGCTTTAATATAAAACGTGACATAATTATTTTGATGAAAACGCCGCTTAGCGGCGTTTTTTTTAGCACTGGTAAACTGTTTTCTCAAAAACGCAACCGTGGATTGCTCATTATTTAGCTAATTATAAATCGGAGTTGTCCCATGGAATCCAGCTGTTTTCCCTACATTTTTTAACTATTTTTCAAAAGAAGCTGTAAGTTTGAGCGAACGATCAAAATAAAGCACTCCAATACAAAAAAATTATTCTCTTTCGAAAAAAGTTTGTGTAATACTTGTAACGCTACATGGAGATTAACTCAATCTAGAGGGTGTTATAATGAATCGTACTAAACTGGTACTGGGCGCGGTAATCCTGGGTTCCACTCTGCTGGCAGGCTGCTCTAGCAATGCTAAAATCGATCAACTGTCTTCTGACGTTCAGACTCTGAACGCTAAAGTTGACCAGCTGAGCAACGACGTGAACGCAATCCGTTCTGACGTTCAAGCAGCTAAAGACGACGCAGCACGTGCTAACCAGCGCCTGGACAACCAAGCTCACGCTTACAAAAAGTAAGATAGCTTCGGTTATTGAAAACGGCGCACATTGTGCGCCGTTTTTTTGCCTGTCATTTCCGCATTTCCTCCCTTCCGTCTTTAGGCGAAAAAAAAGGGCTCAGCACGCTGAACCCATCGGTATTGACCGCTACGGCTACTTTTTAATTCACCGAACTGATAGGTGCACCCTTGAACGGGCCCTTATTCGCTTCCTGCGAGGCTACAGGCGTTAAACTGACGTCAGAGGGGTTCTGCCCCACGTTAACCAGCACCGGCATGCCAGAGCGGCGTACAACCGCGCTATCGAACACGGCCTTATCGGTCTGTGCATCGCCGACAAAAGCCTTCTCGGCTTTGGACAACGTAATCGGCATGGTCTGCGGATCGTCGCTTTCAACTCTCGACAGCGGCTGATGCACTTCTACGTAACGTTTGCCGTCCGGTTCAACCGAGATTTTCACCGGATCGTTAATGACCTGAACACGGGTACCGCGCGGTACCATGTTGAACAACGCCTCGATATCGGTTGGGCGCAGACGGATACAGCCAGAGCTGACGCGCATGCCGATACCGAAGTTGGCGTTGGTGCCGTGGATCAGATACTCACCGTGCCCCATAGCCAGACGCATAGCGAACAAGCCCATTGGGTTTTCAGGACCGGCCGGCACCACGCCCGGCAGCTTCACGCCTTTCTCCAGATAGCGCTTGCGGATATTGGCGGTCGGCGTCCAGGTCGGGTTCGGGATTTTTTGGCTTACGGAGGTCACCTGCAGCGGAGTGTGCATCCCGGTCTGGCCGATACCGATAGGATAAACGATGACCTTGTTCTCGCCTTTCGGGTAGTAATACAGACGCAGTTCGGCCAGGTTGACGACAATCCCCTCACGCTTGGTGTCCGGCAACAGCATTTGGGTCGGGATGGTCAACACCGAACCCGGCTTGGGCAGGAAGGGATCGGTACCCGGGTTGGCCTCAAGCATGCCCAGCAGACCAATTTTATAGTCGGCAGCAATCGCCTCCAGCGGACGCCCATCGTTCGGTACGGTATAGGTGGTGTTCTCGCCAATCAGACGGCTGTCCGGCGGCGGCAGCGGGTATTCGCTCGCGCTGGCGGCTTGTGTGCCGGTCAGTACGGTGGCAAATAGCATGCCCATTAAACTCAACGCACGTTTCATTATCATCCCTATATGCTTATTACGGTTCGGCCACAAGGCTATCTGGCACTTGGTGACCGGTAAATCAGACAAGACCTGATTAATACTAGCAATGCTGACGTCAAAGGCAATAAGTCCTCTAAAAATCAACATGTTATAACGTAATCGCTTTCTCCATTTGTCAGTATAACGTCAAGGGATAAGCTGCTGATATGTCACTGATTTGCGGGGTGAATGGCAGGGTTGGGCGGGTTTTGTAAAGACTCATTGACATAGCAAATATAAACGCCTTATCAATGAGCCTTAGGAATATCAGAGTTTGGCGGCCTGACTGCGGATTGCGCGGATCATGGCTTCCAGCCCCTGAGAACGGGAAGGCGTCAGGTGCTGACTCAACGCCAGTTCGGCGAAAAACGGCCGCACGTCCAGCTCGACAATCTGCTGCGGCGTCATTTGGTGATAAAGAATAAACACCACCGCCAGCAGCCCTTTGACGATAGCCGCGTCGCTATCCCCGTGAAACTCGACCTGTCCTTGTTCATCGAGCCGCATCACAATCCACACCTGGCTCTGACAACCGGAAATCAGATTGCCCGCCTGACGTTCGCTATCGTCAAGCGCCGGCAGCTTCGCGCCCAGTTCGATGACATACAGGTACTTGTCTTCCCAGTTCAGGCAACGGGAAAAATTACGCACCAACTTTTCTTTATCCGGCAAGTTCGCCATGAGGTTCCTTTCAATAATTCAGGGGCCGGCATGCCGACCCCATGTCACTGGCCACCGGCGCTCAGCCAATAGCGCCAAGCCCGACAGTCTACCCTATCCCAGCAGTTTTTGAATTCGCTGCAACCCGGCCACCAGCCGGTCAACTTCTTCGCGGGTGTTGTACAACGCCAACGAGGCGCGGCACATGCTCGGCACATTATAGAACGCCATCAGCGGCATCGCGCAATGATGCCCGGTGCGAATAGCGATGCCGTACTGATCCAGGAAGCTGCCGACGTCATAGGCATGGTGTTCGCCCAGATTAAAGGCGATCACCCCAGCGCGATCCGCCGGACCATAGATCTTCAGCGTCGGTACCTGCTGCAGCGCTTCGAGCGCATAATGCATCAGCGAATGCTCATAATCAGCAATCGCCTCCAGCCCCAGCGCGTTCACGTAGTCAATCGCCGCCCCCAGTCCCATCATGCCTGCAGTATTGGGGGAACCGGCTTCAAAACGCCACGGTGGCTCGGCATAGGTGGTGCCTAGAGTCAGGCTCACCTGCTGAATCATTGAGCCGCCGCCTTCCCACGGTGGCATTTGCTGCAACAGCGCCTGACGACCGTAGAGAACGCCAATACCGGAAGGCCCATACAGCTTGTGACCGGAAAACACGTAGAAATCACAATCCAGCGCTTGCACATCAACCCGTTGGTGCATGACCGCCTGCGCACCGTCAATCAGCACCTTCAGACCGGCAGCTTTGGCCTGCGCCGTAATTTCCTGCACCGGATTGACCGTGCCCAACACGTTGGAAACCTGAGTCAACGCCAGCAGTTTGGTGGTGGCATCGATCAATCCAGGCAGCTGCGCCACATCCAACGTACCATCTTGCTGTAGCGGCCAGACGCGCAGGTTCAGCCCACGCTCTTGCGCCAGCATCTGCCAGGGCACGATGTTGGCATGGTGCTCCATCTCGGTGATGATGATGCTGTCACCGGGCTGCAGGAAGTGGCGACCAAAGCTGTTGGCCACCAGATTGATGCCTTCGGTAGTGCCTTTAACGAATACGATCTCTTCCGCCGAGCCGGCATTGATAAACGCCGCCACCTTTTCACGCACCGCTTCCATTTCCTGAGTCGCCTCGGCGCTCATGGTGTGGATGCCGCGATGCACCGCCGCATAACCGTGACGATAAAAATCCAGCTCGCGATCGATTACCGCCTGCGGCTTTTGCGCACTGGCCGCGCTGTCGAGGTAAGCCAGAGGCTGGCCGTTGACCTCACGCGACAGGATCGGGAAATCGCCGCGTACCCGTTCGATGGGAAAACTCATGCGGCCTCCCCCGGCTCCGGCAAGCGCCGTGCAATGCGCGCCAGCACCGATTCACGAATGGTTTCGTTACCGATCCCCTCAGTCAGCTCAGCGGCAAAGGCAAAAATAATCATCTGCTGCGCAGCGTGCTTGTCGATGCCCCGTGATTGCAGATAGAACAGCTGCTCTTCATCGATACGCCCGACGGTGGCGCCATGGCTACACTTCACGTCATCGGCATAGATTTCCAGCTGCGGTTTGGTATCGACCTCAGCCACTTTGCCCAACAGCAGATTGTGGTTGGTCATCTGCCCATCGGTTTTTATCGCGTGCTTGGCCACTTTGATCATGCCATTGAACACGGCCTTGGCGCGGTCGCTAACCACCACTTTGTGCAATTGGCGGCTTTCGCAGTAACCCTTGTTGTGTTCCAGGTAAGTTCGGGTATCGCACACCTCTTTGCCGACCGGCAGCACCAGGCTGTTGATCGCCAAATTAGATCCTTCACCGTTAAGCTGCGCGCTGGTGTTGTGGCGCGTCAGGCCCGCACCGAGCAGGAAGCTGTCACTCTTCACCTGCGCGTCGCGGCCAATCACCAAATCGTTATGGGCAAAGTGGTAACTTGGCTGGCTTTCAAACGCCAGTTTGCAGTGATGCAGTTGGGCATTGTCAGCCACATTGGCGGTCAGGCGTGCGCCGGTGAAATGCGCGGCATCATTCAAACTGACGTAATGCTCAATCACTTCGGCCTGGGCGCTGCGCCCAATCTCAAGATGATGGCGGTGATGTACCGTATTCACTTCGCCTGCAGCACCGCGTCCGCTGCTGATATGCAACAGGTACAAAGGGCGTGACGCGCTTTTACCGGCCGCTACGCGGATAATGCTGGTTTCCTGCGCCAGGCTTTCGGTCAGGTGCAGAAAAATTTCAGGCTGAATGGGCTCAGGCAGCGCCTGTGGCGTGCCGTAGGAGGCAACGTCAAACTGATAATCGCCCAGTTCGCCATCGCTCAGCGCCGCACTGAAACGGCCGTCGATAAACACTAACCGATATGCATCGATAGCCAACGCCAGTGCATCCACCTGCGCCGTGGTCACCTGCTCTATAGCCGGCTCCAGGAACTGCTGCTCCAGCAGGCCTTCCAGCGGCGTGTATTTCCAGTTCTCATGCTTGCGGGTCGGCCAGCCCAGGCGTAAAGCCTGCTGCCAGTGCGCCAGCGCATGCGCGGAATGCTCGCCGCCGCGCTCTTCGAACAGGCTGTAAAGCTGCTGCAGCGCGCGTGAGTTATTGTTCGTCGGTAAGCCAGCCATAGCCCTGCTCCTCCAACTGTTTCACCAGGGAGAAGTCGCCAGATTTGACGATACGCCCCTGGGAAAGAACATGAACGTAATCCGGTTTGATGTAATCCAGAATACGCTGGTAGTGCGTGACGATAATGAACGAGCGCTTGCCGTCGCGCAGCGAGTTAACGCCGTTGGCGACGATCTTCAGCGCATCGATATCCAAACCGGAGTCGGTTTCATCCAGAATGCACAGATCCGGCTCCAACGCCGCCATCTGCAGAATATCATTACGCTTTTTCTCCCCACCGGAGAAACCGACGTTGACCGAACGGGTCAGCAGATCGGGCGGCATGTTCAGCAGTTCAATCTTCTCTTCGATAAAATCAGCGAAATCGAAGCGATCGAGCGCCTCCTGCTGGCGGTATTTTCGCACCGCATTCACGGACGTCTGCAGGAAAAAATGGTTGCTGACGCCGGGAATTTCCACCGGATACTGGAACGCCAGAAACACGCCTTCGCCGGCACGGTCTTCCGGATCCAACTCGAGCAGGTCCTTACCTTTAAAGGTCACTTCGCCCTCAGTGACTTCATACTCTTCGCGTCCTGCGAGGGTCGCCGAAAGCGTGCTTTTGCCCGAGCCGTTCGGCCCCATGATGGCATGCACTTCACCGGGTTTGATCTCCAGGTCCAGACCCTTGAGGATCTCGTTGCCTTCCGCGCTGACTTTTAAATTCTTGATACTTAACATGCAGTGTCCTTAGGTCGCGCTTTCGCGCTGTAAATCCGGCGATTAGCCCACGCTGTGTTCCAGGCTGATGGCCAATAACTTCTGCGCCTCGACGGCGAACTCCAGCGGCAGCTCAGAGAACACGTCCTTACAGAATCCGTTGACGATCATCGAAATGGCATTGTCTTCACTGATGCCACGTTGCAGGCAGTAGAACAGTTGGTCATCGCCAATTTTTGAGGTGGTGGCTTCATGCTCCAGCTGCGCGCTGTTGTTACGCGCCTCAACATAAGGGAACGTATGGGCGCCACTGTCCGGCCCGATCAGCATCGAGTCGCACTGGGTAAAGTTACGGGCGTTTTCCGCCCCCGGCAGGATCTTCACCAGGCCGCGATAGGTGTTCTCGCTGTGCCCGGCAGAGATGCCTTTGGCGATGATGGTTGAACGGGTGTTCTTGCCGATGTGGATCATCTTGGTGCCGGTGTCCGCCTGCTGATGGCCGCTGGTCAGCGCCACAGAGAAGAATTCACCGATAGAGTTGTCGCCCTGCAGGATCACGCTCGGGTATTTCCAGGTGATGGCCGAGCCGGTTTCCGACTGGGTCCAGGACATTTTCGACCCGGCGCCTTCGCACAGTGCGCGCTTGGTGACAAAGTTCAGGATCCCGCCCTTGCTGTCACCGCCGGAGAACCAGTTCTGTACGGTCGAGTATTTCACTTCGGCGTCTTTGTGCAGGATCACTTCCACCACCGCCGCATGCAGCTGATAGCTGTCGCGTACCGGAGCCGAGCAGCCTTCGATGTAGCTGACATAGCTGCCTTCGTCGGCGATCAGGATGGTGCGTTCGAACTGCCCGGTTTTGGCGGCGTTAATACGGAAATAGGTCGACAGTTCCATGGGGCAGCGTACGCCCTTCGGCACATAGACGAAGGTCCCGTCAGAGGCCACCGCGGCGTTCAGCGCGGCGAAGAAGTTGTCGTTTGAGGGTACGACGCGGCCGAGGTATTTGCGTACCAGATCCGGGTATTCGTGGATCGCCTCGCCGAAAGAACAGAAAATCACCCCGCTCTCGGCCAACTTCTCGCGATAGGTGGTGGAGACCGAGACGGAGTCAAAGATCGCGTCCACCGCCACTTCACTGCCTTCTCGCACCGGCACGCCGAGCTGGTTAAACGCCAGTTCAACCTCGCTGGTCAGGTAATTGTTGTCCGTGACCGCGCCGGGTTGCTGTTCTGCGCCGGGCTGCGAGCCGCAGGCGTCATCACAACTGCCGCAGGACGGCGCCGAATAATAGCTGTAGTCCTGGTAATTCAGCCGGTCGTAGTTGGCTTTCAGCCAGTGTGGCTCTTCCATTTGCAGCCAGGCACGGTAAGCCTCCAGGCGGAACTCCAGCATCCACTCAGGTTCGTTACGCTTGGCCGAGATAGCGCGCACCACGTCTTCGTTGATGCCTTTCGCTAACTCGTCGGTAGCCAGTTGGGTAAAAAAGCCTTCTTTATAGCGACCTTCGCTGACCCAAGCCTGCACTTCATTAGGCATTTCTACATTGCTTCGTGTCATGTTGATTGCATCGCTCAAACGCCAAAACTCTCGCCGCACCCGCAGGCATGCTGAGCTTTAGGGTTATTAAATTTGAATATCTGATTCAGCCCTTCACGGACAAAATCCACCGTGGTGCCATCGATAAACGGCATGGCTTTTAACGGCACATACAGTTTGGCGCCATCGCGCTCAAACAGCAGGTCGTCGTCAGCGGGTTCACGGGTGAGATCCAGCACATAGGCAAACCCGGCGCAGCCTGACTGCTTCACCCCGAGCTGCAGCCCCTTCACCTGCGGATCCTGCTGCATTAATTTAGTAATTTGTTGTACGGCATTATCACTGAGCAAAATGCCTTGCCAGACATTTTCGTCCAGAGAAAAGGTGCCGACATTTTCCGTTTGCATATGGCCTACCTCACACTCGTGTTTTTCCACAGCCAATCTGGGTTGCTACTATGTTAGTGATAACAATTATCACTTCAACCGTTTGTTTTGCGGGGGTATCCGCCAAAAACCCGGATTTTCGTTTCGGCATGCGGCAAGCGCGCGGGACAGTCAGCGACACAATCGCTGCAGGTCGGCAAGGGGATCAATTTATCCCTATGAATTTACAGCACATCCTGTACTACCTTCGTGCTTGCCTATTGGCTCGAACGCTTTACAGATCCGGATTTTTATTTTGCTTTAAACATTCATAGAAAATACCTATTTCTGAATTTTGTCTGTCTTAAAAATGCGTTTATCGACAATAAGGGACTTTTCCCACTCTTTCGCGCTTCACTGCAGGCAGACAATTCGCACGCTCTATGACTAAAGTTTAGTCGTTACTGACCATATTGGGTCGCCGTGCGCTCAATGCATCCCCCTGCCGCGATAAAAATTTCAACAGAATGATTGATCGTAAACGCGCCAGTAAATATGATAATGATTATCATTCAATTACAAATTGAGCGCGGGCAAATGAATATCTCGATGAATGCGTGGCTGCTGGGCAAAATTGATGACTATAAGTTCAGCGTGCGTGACGCCACGGTAGATTTCTACATGGCAGAAGCGTCGCTCAAGCGGCCGGAGTGCAATATCAACCACCTGAAACGCTACAACAACGTCAGCCTCAACATGGCCAATCTGTGCCTGGAAAACGGCGATGATGAAAGCTATCTGCACGCGTTGAGCAAGCTGCATAATCGGCTGATCGTGGAAATCAACAATCCGCAGCGCTGCCAGCTGTTTCGGGTTCAGAGCTACCATTTTGCCCGCCATACCCTGACCCTGATCTGCCAGAAATACGCGATGGAAGGCACCTGGGAGAAAGCGAACGCCTTCCAGAAGGACTTCGTCAAGCGGGTGCCGTTTCAGCTGTAACCCCGCCGACTGACAAGAAACCCGCAGGCCGGAATGCCTGCGGGGGAAGGAAACTTAATCGATCACTGCGGTGGTTAAACGCGAAGTGCAGCAAAGGCGGTCGCGCGAATCGAAGATTTCAATCTGCCACACCTGATGCCGACGACCAACATGCAGTGCGCGACAAACTCCGCGTACCTGGCCTTCAAACACCGCTCGCAGGTGGTTGGCATTGATCTCCAGCCCTACTACTTTCTGATCGCCCTCGCTGCACAGGTAACCAGCCATCGATCCCATCGACTCCGCCAGCACCACCGAGGCCCCACCGTGCAACAAACCAAACGGCTGCCGCGTACGGTGGTCCACAGGCATGGTAGCCTCAAGGTAATCCTCTTCCATTCGAGTAAACTGGATCCCCACATGGCTGACCATACAGCCTTCACCAGCCTGGTTTAATTGTTCCAGCGTCGTTTCTCGTTTCCACAGTTTCACTCAATCATCTCCAGAAGTGCCTGTAATGGGTGCCGTACACCGTTACCCTCAATGCGTTTGACCTGGCTGCGACAGGAGTAACCGGTCGCCAGACAACGTTGCCGCGGCAAACGTTGCAATGCCTGGTGCCATGATAGCTCATAAATGCCGAGCGAATTCTGCAGGTTCTTCACTTCATGCCCGTAAGTACCCGCCATGCCGCAGCAGCCTACGCTGACATTTTCCAGCCTGGCGCCGAAGCGAGCAAAGATCGACGTCCAGTGCTGACCGCTGGCCGGTAAGGCGGTGGTTTCAGTACAGTGACCGAACAGATACCAGGCCTCACCGGTAGCAGGCTGTTCAGCCCGCTCGGCCAGCAGTTGCTGCAACCATTCGTGCACCAGTTGCACCTGGAAGTCCCCGCGGGTTTCCCCCAGGATCTCGTTATATTCATCGCGATAACACAGCACCAGCGCCGGATCGACCCCCACCAGCGGCATGCCAAGTTTTGCCACCCGATTGAGGAAGTCGGCGGTTTTGCGCGCAGTACGAGCAAAGCGCGTCAGGAATCCTTTGATATGTTGCGCCTTGCCATTCGGAGAAAACGGCAGCAGCACCGGCCGGTAGCCGAGCTTTTCCACCAGCCGTACAAAGTCCGCCACCACTTTGGCATCGTAATAGCTGGTGAAGGGATCCTGCACGATCAAAACGTGCTGCTCGCGTTGTTCAGCATTCAGCGCTTCAAGCTGTTCCAACGTCATGGTCGTAGCACCATGGCCGGAAAGCTGTTGACGCAGCGTCGGGCTGGAGAGCATCGGCAAATCAATCATGCCGACAGTATTGCGGCTTAGCTCACGTACCCAGGGCTGACGGAAGAAGAAGTTGAACACCTTGGGCGCTTTCGCCATCAGCGGCGTATAGCTCTCTACTCCGGCAACCATATAGTCACGCGCCGGCCGCAGATAACGCGTGTGGTAAAGCTGCAGGAAACGCGAACGGAAGCCCGGCACGTCAATCTTGATCGGGCATTGGGTAGAACAGGCTTTGCAGGCCAGACAGCCGGACATCGCCTCTTTCACCTCGTGCGAGAAATCATATTCGCCTTTGCCGGCGTACCAGCTGTTACGGGTTTTCTCGATCAGCGTTCGGAAACTGAGCCGCTGCTGTGGCAGCTGTTTTTCCAACGCCACGGGATCGACGCCCTGCTCGGACAGCAGACGCAGCCATTCACGCACCAGCGCGGCCCGGCCTTTTGGCGAATGGATACGATTGCCGGTGATTTTCATCGACGGGCACATCGGGCTACGCACGTCAAAGTTGAAGCACAGACCGTTGCCGTTACATTCCATCGCCCCCCGGAATGAAGTACGTACCTCGACAGGAATGCGGCGATCGAGGGTACCGCGCTTGACGGCGTCCACTTTCATCATTGGCGCATCGACGCCCAACGGCGAGCAAATTTTGCCGGGGTTGAGGCGGTTGTTCGGATCGAATGCGGCTTTGATGCGACGCAGTTCCAGATACAGCTGCTCGCCGAAAAACTCCGGGCTGTATTCGGCGCGGAAACCTTTACCGTGTTCACCCCACAGCAAGCCGCCGTATTTGGCGGTTAGTGCCACCACCTGATCGGAGAGCTGTTTCATCAGCACTTCCTGCTGGGGATCGCACATGTCCAGCGCGGGACGCACATGCAGCACGCCGGCATCGACGTGACCGAACATGCCGTAGCTGAGGTTGTGGCTGTCCAGCAACTGACGGAATTCGACGATGTAATCGGCCAGATGCTGAGGCGGCACGCAGGTGTCTTCGGCAAAGGGAATCGGTTTGGCCCGCCCTTTGGCGTTACCCAATAACCCGACCGCCTTTTTGCGCATGTTATAAATGCGCTCGATGCCCACCAAATCACCACAGATCTGATAGCCAATCACGCCGCCCTGCCTCTCGGAGATCAGTTCATCTAATCGCAGGCACAGACTCTCCATCTGCTGGTCGATCAGGACCTCGTCGTCACCGGCAAATTCGACGATGTTCAGGCCCAGCATCTCTTTATCCGGCACGTTGGTGATCAGTTCGCTCACCGAATGCCAGACGATATCCTCACGCGCCAGGTTCAACACCTTGGAATCGATGGTTTCTACCGACAACGCCTTGGCTTCAACCATAAAGGGCGCATTACGCAGCGCGGAATCAAAGGAGTCGTATTTAACGTTCACCAGGCGGCGCACCTTCGGCAGCGGCGTAATGTCCAACCGCGCTTCGGTAATAAAGGCCAGAGTTCCTTCGGCACCGGTCAGAATACGCGTCAAATCGAAGGTTTGCAGATCGTCACTAAACACGTGCCGCAGATCGTAGCCGGTCAGGAAGCGGTTTAGCTTGGGGAATTTTTCCAGGATCAGCGCGCGTTGGTCACGGCAACTGTTGAGTACCGTTCGGTAAATCTGCCCCTCAAGGGTTTCCTCACAGGCAATCGTTTCCGCCAGTGGCGTCGGCATGGCGCGAGTGTCGATCATATCGCCGCCCAGCAAAACCGCCCGCAGGCCCAGTACGTGATCGGAGGTTTTACCGTACACCAGCGACCCCTGGCCGGAAGCGTCGGTATTGATCATGCCGCCCAGCGTGGCGCGGTTACTGGTGGAAAGCTCCGGCGAGAAAAAATAACCCAAGGGCCGCAGGTACTGGTTAAGCTGGTCTTTGATCACCCCAGCCTCCACCTTGACCCACCCCTGCTCGACGTTGATGTCCAGAATACGGTTCATGTGGCGCGACATGTCCACCACGATGCCGCTGTTAAGCGACTGTCCGTTGGTGCCGGTTCCGCCGCCGCGGGGGCTGAAGGTCAGCGCGCTGAAACGTTCTTCAGCCGCCAGGCGTGCAATCAGCGCCACGTCTGCGGTGGAGCGGGGAAACACTACCGCGTCGGGCAGCAACTGATAGATACTGTTGTCGGTCGCCATCGTCAGCCGGTCGGCGTAGCTGGTGGCGATATCGCCATTGAATCCGTTTTGCTTTAAGGCTTCCAAAAAGTCGAGCACCCGTTGAACGAGGCCGGGTGCCTGAGAAATCTGTGGGATCATTCGCTTTTTGACCCTGTCTGTCTATTTTTTATGCGCTTATGCACGCTGAATCAGGCCTTTATTCAGACCCACCCTACTTTTTATTAGGCATAAAAACTAACATACTCGTTTAGTGAAGGCATGCACATTATTAGGTCGTCAGACGACGCGCAATAAAAGGTGCGGCGCATGATGAAAAGTGACGAAAATGCACCATGCTTAATCTAAACAAAGGAATTAACTTACCAGGATGAGAACCCATTCATGACAATCCCCCAGTCCCGATACGATTTGCCACGGATTATTTTTGGCGTGCTGTTTATCGCCATTATGATCGTCGCCTGTTTTTGGGTCATTCAACCGTTCATTCTCGGCTTCGCCTGGGCCGGCATGGTGGTTATCGCCACCTGGCCGCTGCTGATCAAGCTGCAAAAAATACTTTGGGGCCGCCGCTCGCTGGCCGTGTTGGTCATGACGTTACTGTTGATCCTGCTGTTCATCCTGCCGATTTCTCTGCTGGTCAGCAGCGTGGTAGACAACAGCGCGCCCGTGGTTGCCTGGGCCAGTACCCCCGGCAAGCTGCATATTCCCGATCTGGCGTGGCTGCAATCGATCCCGATGATCGGCGATAAGATTTATAACAGCTACCATACGCTGGTGAGTGCCGGCGGCACCGCCCTGGTGGCGAAAGTGCAACCCTACTTCGGCCAAACCGCCACCTGGTTTGTGGCGCAGGCGGCGCATATTGGTCGCCTGTTGTTACATTGCACGCTGATGCTTTTGTTTAGCGTATTGCTCTATGCCCGTGGTGAACAGGTTGCCCTGGGCATTCGCCACTTCGCAACGCGTCTGGGCGCCGAACGAGGCGATGCTGCCGTCGTGCTGGGTGGTCAGGCAATCCGTGCGGTAGCTTTGGGCGTGGTGGTGACGGCGCTGGTACAATCGGTATTGGGCGGTATTGGCCTGGCGGTGACTGGCATTCCTGCCGCCACCCTGCTGACGGTGCTGATCTTTATCTGCTGTGTCGCGCAACTGGGGCCGCTGTTGGTGCTGGTGCCAGCCATTATCTGGCTGTACTGGAGCGGTGATACCACCTGGGGCACCGTGCTGCTGGTCTGGAGCTGCGTGGTGGCTACGCTGGATAACGTATTGAGGCCGGTGCTGATCCGCATGGGTGCCGATCTGCCGATGCTGCTGATCTTGTCCGGTGTTATCGGCGGCCTATTGGCTTTCGGCATGATTGGCCTGTTTATCGGCCCTGTGGTGCTGGCGGTGTCTTATCGCTTGCTCACCGCCTGGATGAACGAAGCGCCGGAACCGACGACCGATCTGGAAGAAGTCGCCAAAGACCTGGAACAGATGTAATCCGGATCTCTGCCCGGCTCCCCGGGCAGAATCCTTTCTTTATCCATATCCATTCTCATTTACTTCAATCCGTCGCGGCGATAATTAATAAAGTCCCTCTGAATGCCGGGCTAACGGGCATTAATTAAACATACCGCATGAATACATCTTTTTAGCCTGAAGATAGAATTGAGCAAGGTTTAAAATAAATGGGAACCTGGATCTTGATTAGGATGATTCTTAATGACTAATTTCGTTTAAATATCTAGTATTATTGCCATCTATTGCTTCAAACATCTGATTTAAAGCAAGATTTCCAAACAATGTAATGCCATACATGTGAATTGCTGTGTGTAGTCTTTGCCCGTCTCCTATGATGGGCTTTTTTTTATTCTTTTTTTGGCCAAGATTAATGGCGAAATCCATTCTATTTACATTCAGAAATAATAAAGCCGTAACCTGAGCTACGGCTTTAGAGTTAATGCGGAATCTTATGTCGAAGAATTACTTTTTCTTCGACAGATTGACCCAGGTTTGCACCACGGTATCCGGGTTGAGCGACAGGCTGTCAATGCCCTGCTCCATCAACCACTCGGCGAAGTCCTCATGATCGGAAGGGCCCTGCCCGCAAATACCGACGTATTTGCCATGGCGTTTAGCCGCTTGAATCGCCATCGACAGCAGCGCTTTAACCGCCTCGTTACGCTCGTCAAACAGTTCAGACACCACGCCCGAATCGCGATCCAGCCCCAGCGTCAGCTGGGTCATGTCGTTGGAGCCGATGGAGAAGCCATCGAAGTGTTCCAGGAACTGATCGGCCAACAGGGCATTGGACGGAATTTCGCACATCATGATCACTTTCAAGCCGTTTTCGCCACGCTTCAGACCCTGGCGCGCCAATTCGGCGACCACCGCTTCCGCCTGCGCTACGGTACGCACGAAAGGCACCATGATTTCGACGTTGGTCAGGCCCATTTCATTACGCACGCGTTTTACCGCGTCGCATTCCATCGCGAAGCAATCGCGGAAGCTGTCGGCGACGTAACGGCCAGCGCCACGGAAGCCCAACATCGGGTTCTCTTCATGCGGCTCGTATTTCTCACCGCCCACCAGGTTGGCATATTCATTGGATTTGAAGTCAGACAGGCGCACAATCACTCGCTTCGGCCAGAATGCCGCCCCCAGCGTGGCAATCCCTTCCGTCAGGCGGCCCACATAGAACTCGACCGGATGGTCGTAGCCTTGCATCAGCGCCTTGATTTCCTGCTGCAGTTCTGGAGTCTGTTGATCAAACTCCAGCAACGCCCTCGGGTGTACGCCAATCATGCGGTTGATGATAAATTCCAGCCGGGCCAGGCCCACGCCTTCGTTCGGCAAGCGCGCAAAGTCAAAGGCGCGGTCGGGGTTACCGACGTTCATCATGATTTTCAGCGGCAGTGACGGCAGCTCGGTCACTTCGGAACTCTGCACGCTGAAGTCGAGCATATCGCTGTACACAAAGCCGGTATCACCTTCCGCACAAGAGACGGTGACCTTCTGGCCTGCCTTCAGCAGATCGGTAGCGTTACCGCAACCGACCACGGCAGGAATGCCGAGCTCGCGCGCGATGATCGCCGCGTGGCAGGTACGGCCGCCACGGTTGGTGACGATTGCCGCGGCCTTTTTCATGATCGGTTCCCAGTCCGGATCGGTCATGTCCGTTACCAGCACGTCGCCTGGCTCGATCAGGTCCATTTCGCTGATGTTGTGGATGACTTTTACCGGGCCTGCGCCAATGCGGTGGCCGATGGCGCGCCCTTCCACCAGCACCGGGCTGCTGCCGTTAAGCTGGTAACGCTCCATCGTCTGTTCGTTGGAACGCACGGTTTCCGGACGGGCCTGAACAATCAGCAGCTTGCCGGTATGACCGTCTTTGGCCCATTCGATATCCATCGGACGGCCGTAGTGTTTTTCGATCAGCAGTGCCTGATGCGCCAGGCCCTGTACTTCTTCGTCGGTCAGAGAGAAACGATTGCGTTGCTGCTCTGGCACGTCTTCAATTTGTACCTGCTTGCCGTGATCCTGCGAAGGTGCGTACACCATGCGGATTTTCTTCGACCCGAGGTTACGACGCACGATAGCCGGCTTGCCTTTCAGCAGCGTCGGTTTATGCACGTAGAACTCGTCAGGGTTTACCGCGCCCTGCACCACCATTTCACCCAGGCCGAAGGCGGAAGTGATAAACACCACCTGGTCAAAACCGGATTCGGTATCGATGGTGAACATCACGCCGGAAGACGCCAGGTCAGAACGTACCATGCGCTGCACGCCGGCCGACAAAGCCACGCCGCGGTGATCGTAACCCTGATGCACGCGGTAAGAGATGGCACGGTCGTTAAACAATGAGGCATATACGTGCTTGATCGCCACCATTACGGCGTCGATGCCCTGCACGTTGAGGAAGGTTTCCTGCTGCCCGGCAAAGGAAGCGTCCGGCATGTCTTCTGCGGTGGCGGAAGAACGCACGGCAAAAGAGGCTTCCGGCTCGCCGTCGGCCAGTTGCTGGTAAGCCAGGTTTATTTCGCGCTCGAACTCTGCGTGGAACGGCGTGTCGATGATCCATTGACGGATTTGCGCGCCGGCCTTGGTCAGTTGGGCAATGTCGTCAACGTCAGTTTGATCCAGTAACTGATAGATGCGCTGGTTAACACCGCTTTGCTCGAGGAAATCGTTAAACGCCTGCGCGGTGGTGGCAAAACCGTTTGGCACGGCTACGCCCAAATCGGAAAGATTGGTGATCATTTCACCGAGGGAGGCATTTTTGCCGCCGACACGGTCAACGTCGTGCATGCCGAGCTGGTTGTACCAAAGCACATTACGCAAGTCTGGGCCATTGTTGGACATCGAGACAATCCTTATTGCTATCAGTAGGGTATAGACGGATTTAATTCGCTTGCTTTCTCAGCGCCGCTAAAACGGTGCCGAATCAGACTAGCACAATGATCCATAGGAAATGGAAAGGTGAATCGATCAACCCGGCGAAGAAAATGGATTTTAGGAAAACTTCCTGAAATGAAAAATGAGGATGGAATCGTTCCCTGTCGCACTAATAGCTTAAATCTCAACAAATTAAATAATTTTTAAACTTGATTTTTAAAAACCATATTATCAATAATGACTTTGGTGAAAATAACATCGTTCTGTAGAACCATTCCTCAAGAAAAAGAAATCCCTGCTTTTCATAAAATTTAAAATAGCGTTTCAATCAATAACGCTTCGACGAAAGCTTATTCCCTTCTGGCGAAATTAATCGACGACTCTGCCCTCACTATCACATTTTTTTTGCCCGCCCCTTTACCGCTCGATCATCTCAAGCCCATGATAAGAGCAAGCAGATGCGATAACTGCATCACCGTTTCAGGTAAGGAGCCTCGGGTGGAAAGAAGCGTTTTTTATATTTCGGATGGCACGGCGATCACCGCCGAGGTTTTGGGCCACGCCGTGCTGTCTCAATTTCCGGTGAAGGCCACAACCTTTACGCTGCCCTTTGTCGAAACCGAGGCGCGCGCCCGTGGAGTCTGCCAGCAGATTAACGATATCTATCGAGATACCGGCGTGCGGCCCCTGGTGTTTTACTCGATCATTTCGCCGGAAGTGCGCAAAGTCATCACCCAGAGCGAAGGGTTTTGTCAGGATATTGTGCAAGCACTGGTCGGCCCGCTGCAGGGCGAGTTAGAGGTGGAGCCCACCCCGGTCCCTAATCGTACCCACGGCCTGACGGCCAGCAACCTCGGTAAATATGATGCGCGTATCGCGGCTATTGACTACACGTTAGCCCATGATGACGGCATTTCGCTGCGCAATCTCGACCAGGCCCAGGTGATTTTGCTCGGGGTTTCACGCTGTGGCAAAACCCCCACTAGCCTGTACCTGGCGATGCAGTTCGGCATCCGCGCCGCCAACTACCCGTTTACCGCCGATGATATGGACAATTTACACCTTCCCGCCGCGCTGAAGCCGTTTCAGCACAAGCTTTTCGGCCTGACTATCGATCCGGAGCGTTTGGCCGCCATCCGTGAAGAACGACGCGAAAACAGCCGTTATGCCTCTATTCGCCAGTGTCGAATGGAGCTTGCCGAGGTGGAAGCGCTGTTCCGTAAAAACCAGATCCGTTATCTCAATACCACCAATTATTCGGTAGAGGAGATCTCGACCAAAATTCTGGACATTCTGGGCATGAGCCGCCGCATGTTCTAGTTTTCACGCGGTGGGCCGGTCACCTGCCGCGTGCTGCTTATTTCTTCATTGGCGACGTTTTTTGTGCTTTTTTTAGCGATTCTGATCAACAGAACACAGTTTCTCCGGTTGAATTCATCGGTTTTTACGTTATTGTGATCGCCATCACTTCCCGGCACTCCTGCCGCAGCGAAGAAAAGTCTTTAGAGAAAATCATGCACAAAACAGATGAACTGCGGACCGCGCGCATCGACAGCCTTGTCACGCCGCAAGAACTGGCGGAGAAGTTGCCGATCTCGGCGGAAATCGCGGATAACGTGACGGCCTCCCGGCAACGCATTGAAAAAATCCTGACCGGTGAAGATCGCCGCCTGCTGGTGGTTATCGGCCCATGCTCGATACACGATCTCGACGCAGCCGTAGACTATGCTGGCCGCCTGAACCAACTGCGCATACGTTACCAGGATCGCCTGGAAATCGTGATGCGCACCTATTTTGAAAAACCGCGTACCGTGGTGGGCTGGAAAGGCCTGATCTCCGATCCGGCGCTGGATGGCAGCTTCCAGGTGAATCGTGGGATCGAAATGGCGCGTCGGCTGCTGCTGGAAGTGAACCAGCTCGGCCTGCCTACCGCTACCGAATTCCTCGATATGGTGGTCGGTCAATACATCGCCGACCTGATCAGTTGGGGCGCGATTGGCGCACGGACCACCGAAAGCCAGATCCACCGTGAGATGGCCTCGGCGCTCTCCTGCCCGGTGGGCTTCAAAAACGGTACCGACGGCAATACCCGCATCGCCATTGACGCCATTCGTGCGGCGCGCGCCGGACACATGTTCCTGTCCCCGGACAAACACGGCCAGATGACTATCTATCAGACCAGCGGCAATCCTTACGGTCATATCATCATGCGCGGTGGCAAAACCCCGAACTACCATGCTACCGATATCGTTGCCGCTTGCGACAGCCTGCGTGAATTCGACCTGCCGGAACACCTGGTGATCGACTTCAGCCACGGCAACTGCCAGAAACTGCATCGCCGCCAGTTGGAAGTAGCAGAAAATGTTTGCCAGCAAATCCGTGCCGGTTCTGCTGCCGTGACCGGCGTGATGGCGGAAAGCTTCCTGGTGGAAGGCACCCAGAAAATCGTGGCCGGTCAACCGCTCACCTACGGTCAGTCAATTACCGATCCTTGCCTGAGCTGGGCCGACAGCGAACAGCTGCTGGCCATGCTGGCCGATTCGGTAGATACCCGCTTCTGATGCCAAAGCCGGGGCGCCCGTCCCGGCTTTTTCCCCTGTCATCCGCTCATCTATACTGTTAGCAATTCTCGCAGTCTCCCTGGAAAGGATTTGGAACCTCGACATGATCCACTCACTGTTATCCATCCCCTGCGTCACCCTGCAAGGGGAACACAAAACGCTGGGGGATTTCCCCGCCCGAGCCTATCTGGTGGTTAACACCGCCAGTAAATGCGGTTTTACGCCGCAATACCGTGGGCTGGAAAACCTGTGGCAGTATTACCGCGAACGGGGGCTGATGGTGCTGGGCTTTCCCTGCAATCAGTTCGGTTCGCAAGAGCCCGGTAATCCCCTGGAGATCGCCAACTTCTGCACTCTGAACTACGGCGTCAGCTTCCCGCTGTTCAGCAAGGTTGAGGTCAATGGCCCTGGGGCGCATCCACTGTTCAATGAATTGAAACGCCTTGCTCCGGGCGTATTGGGCAGCCAGCGAATCAAATGGAACTTCACCAAATTCCTGCTGACCGCCGACGGTCAACGGGTGAAACGCTTCGCACCGATCACCAAACCCGAGCGCCTGTTCGACCGCATTGAAACCCTGCTGAAATAACCTTGTTTTAGACGGGCTGAGCCCCTTCAGCCCCTGTCACCTTCCCTTCCTACAAAAAGGTTCCATCGGTAAGAAAATTTTCCTTGATGTAACCTTTCGTTCACATGATAATGATTCTCACTTTGATATTAATTACTATTTAACGGTCTGTTTTATAAACACATGACGATGGATAATCACAATCACGACTTACCTGCCAAAACCGTAAGCCCCGCGGTGAGTGGCCTGACCTCGCCTCCCTGCTACGACAGCGCTCAGCTGCTTGATGCAGACGGCGTGGCAATCATCATCCATCAGGGCCAGCGCTACCAGCTGCGGCAGACCAAAGCCGGGAAATTGATCCTGACCAAATAACACCCATCCCTCAACGCCAGCCACCCCGATCGATATTGATCCAGGCAGCCAGCAAATCTATTGATATGTTAAAAACATACGGAGAGTTGCGACATGCCTCTGATCCCTTACACCCGGCTGCGTTTATCCGCATTGAGTCTGGCGATTGCCTGCGCTCTGCCGACGGTGACTTTTGCACAAACCAACCACACGGCTTCTTCTTCCAGCGATGTGTCGGCTAAAACGGACAAAGCTAACGACGAAACCCTGACCGTTGCCGCCACCGGCAATGCACGCAGCAGTTTTGAAGCGCCAATGATGGTCACCGTGATCGAAGGCAATAGTCCTGAAAGCCAGACCGCCACCAGCGCCGCCGACATGCTGCGCCGCGTGCCGGGCATAACCGTCAATGGCACCGGCCGTACCAATGGCCAAGATGTTTTCATGCGCGGCTACGGTAAAAACGGCGTACTGACACTGGTAGACGGTATCCGTCAAGGCACCGATACCGGTCATCTTGGCGCCACCTTCCTGGATCCGGCACTGGTAAAACGCATTGAAGTGGTACGCGGCCCTTCGGCCCTGCTTTACGGCAGTGGCGCACTGGGCGGCGTAATTGCTTATGAAACCGTGGATGCCGCCGATCTGCTGCTGCCAGGTCATGACACCGGGTTCCGGGTTTACGGCACAGCGGGCAGTGGCGATCACAGCCTGGGTATGGGCGCCAGCGCCTATGGCAAGACCGACAACCTCGACGGCCTGCTGTCATTCGGCACCCGCGACGTTGGCGATTTGCGTCAGGGCAACGGTTTTGACGCGCCCAACGACGAGACCATCAGCAATGTGCTGGCCAAAGGCACCTGGAAGATTGATGATGCCCAGTCGTTGAGCGGCGATTTGCGCTATTACAATAACAGCGCCCGTGAACCGAAAAATCCCCAGGATCCTGATTACTCCAGCAGAAATCCGATGACCAACCGCTCCACCATCCAGCGCGATGCGGTATTGAGCTATAAATTAAAACCCCTGGATCAGGAGTGGCTGGACGCCGACGTCAAGCTGTATACCTCTGAGGTCAAAATCAACGCTCACAATGCGGCTTCCACGGACGAATTCCGCAAACAAACCACTCACGGTGCCAAGCTGGAAAACCGCACCCGCCTGTTTGCCGACAGCTTTGCTTCGCATCTGTTGACCTACGGCTCGGAAAGCTATCAGCAAAAACAACATCCTGGCGGCGCTACCACCAGCTTCCCACAGGCGAAAATCAACTTCGCTTCCGGCTGGATGCAGGACGAAATCACGCTGCGTGATATTCCTGTCACCCTACTGGCCGGCACTCGCTACGACAACTACAAAGGTAGCAGCCAGGGCCACAACGACGTCGATGCCGACAAGTGGTCATCTCGTGGTGCACTGACTTATTCACCAACCGACTGGCTGATGCTGTTCGGTTCTTACTCGCAGGCATTTCGTGCGCCGACCATGGGTGAAATGTACAATGATTCTCGCCACTTCCCCGGCAACTATTGGGTACCCAACCCGAATCTAAGACCGGAAACCACCAGCACCGCCGAGTACGGTTTCGGCCTGCGCTTTGACGATCTGTTGATGGCCGGCGATAACCTGCAGTTTAAAGCCAGCTACTTCGATACCGACGCCAAGGACTACATTAGCCTGTACGTCACACGGACCCAGACTTCGTCGCAAAATATCTCACGCGCTAAAATTTGGGGCTGGGATACGTCACTGGGTTATCAAACCCAGTGGTTTAATTGGGATTTGGCTTACAACCGCACGCGCGGCAAGGATAAGTCGCGCAGCGGGGAATTGAACGGCAACAGCGGTGAATGGCTGAGCGATATCAACCCGGATACCGTCACCAGTTCGTTGGACGTTCCGCTGGGTGAAACCGGCCTGTCTACCGGCTGGGTCGCTACCTTCGCCGAGCGCTCCACACATGTGAAAACCGGCACCGCCGAGCAAGGCGGCTACGGCGTCAATGATTTCTACCTGAGCTATAAAGGCCGCGATCGTCTGCAGGGCGTTACCACCACCGTGGTGCTGGGCAACGCCTTCGACAAAGAATACTACTCGCCGCAGGGCATTCCGCAGGATGGCCGCAACGCCAAACTGTTGGTCAGCTACCAGTGGTAACGTTTTGAATCCGGCGGGCAACCCGAATGCCCGCCGATTGCACCTCTCACAGGAGAACTATCAATGAGCAATACCCTCTACCAACGCTACCAGCAGGCAAAAATTGATAACCCAGGCAAATACGCGCGCGATCTGGCCGAGCTGCTTGGCGTTAGCGAAGCGGAACTGACCCATGCTCGCGTCGGTCAGGATACTCGTCGTCTGCAGGCCGATGCCCGCACTCTGCTGACCGAGCTGGAGCAGGTTGGCGTCACCAAATCCATCACCCGTAACAGCTACGCGGTGCACGAGCAGATGGGGCGCTACCTCAACCAGCATCTGAACGGCCACGCGGGGCTGATCCTCAACCCACGCGAATTGGATTTGCGGCTGTTCCTCAACCAGTGGGCCAGCGCCTTCGCCATGAGCGAAACCAACAAGCGCGGTGTGCGTCACAGCATTCAGTTCTTCGATCATCAGGGTGATGCGTTGCATAAGGTGTACACCACCGACGAAACCGACCTGGCAGCCTGGATGGCGCTGGTGGAACGCCACCTGAGTGCAGAAAACCCGGCGTTGGCACTGAAAGCCCCGGACGCCACCGTCAGTAACGCCGCACCGGACAACGAAAAGATCGACCGCGAATGGCGTGAAATGACCGATGTTCACCAGTTCTTCCAGTTGTTAAGCCGCAATAAGCTGACGCGTCAGCAGGCCTTCAAGGCCGTCGGCAACGATTTGGCTTACCGGGTGGATAACAGCGCCCTGTCCCAATTGCTCAACGCAGCGTTGGGTCTGCAAAACGAAATCATGATTTTTGTCGGCAACCGTGGCTGCGTGCAGATCTTCACCGGTCAGATCGAGCGTCTGATGCCGCAGGAAGGCTGGATTAACGTGTTTAACCGTCGTTTCACCCTGCACCTGATCGAAGACGCAATTGCCGAAAGCTGGATCACCCGCAAGCCAACCAAAGACGGCTTTGTCACCAGCCTGGAGCTGTTTGCCGCGGACGGCACGCAAATCGCCCAGCTTTACGGCCAGCGTACCGAAGGCCAGCCGGAACAAACCCAGTGGCGTGAGCAGGTTGCCGCGCTTGAACCCAAGGACATTGCCGCATGAAACCCTCATTGACCCGTCGCCTGGCGTTGTGCATTGCGCTGGCGTTACCCTTCTCCGCTGCGGCGGCGGAACGTATTGTCTCGATAGGCGGTGACGTCACCGAAATTGCCTTCGCACTCGGCGCGGGCGATGAAGTGATTGCGCGCGACAGTACCAGTCTGCAACCAGAAGCCGTCAAAAAGCTGCCGGATGTCGGCTACATGCGTCAGCTTAATGCCGAAGGTATTCTGGCGTTGAAACCTTCGCTGGTGCTGACGACCGAACTGGCCGAACCGGCGCTGGTGCTCAAACAGCTGGAAGAAAGCGGCGTTAAGGTCGTACGCATTCCGGGCGATACCACGTTGCAAAGCGTGCCGGAGAAAATCGAGGTGATCGCCAATGCGTTGCAGCGTACCGAGCAAGGCAAAAAGCTGAGCGAACGGTATCAGCAACAGCTGGCGGCGGTGAAAACCGATGCTCTGCCGGTCAAGGTCCTGTTCGTCATGAGCCACGGGGGGATTACGCCGATGGCCGCCGGGCAACACACCGCCGCCGACGCGGTCATCACGGCAGCCGGTTTGAAGAATGCGATGCAGGGATTCAGTCGCTATCGTCCCCTGTCACAAGAAGGCGTGATCGCCAGCGCGCCCGATTTGCTGTTGGTCACCACTGACGGCATAAAAACGCTCGGTGGCCAACAACAATTGTGGAACTTGCCGGGCGTCGCGCTCACGCCAGCGGGGAAAAACCACCGCGTGCTGGTGGTTGACGATATGGCGCTGCTGGGCTTTGGGCTGGAAACGCCGGCGGCGTTGGCCAAACTACGCCACGCGGCGGAGCAAAAGTAATGCGCAGTCGCACTTCCCCACGCGTGGCGATTGCCGGCCTGCTGGTGTTACTGGCGCTGCTGGCGCTGGGTGCCGCCAATATGGGGGCATTGACCCTGTCGTTTCGCACTCTGTGGCAACAGCCGTTCAGCGACACTGCCTGGCATATCTGGCTAAACATCCGTCTGCCGCGCGTACTGCTGGCGGTGGTGATCGGCTGTGCATTAGCGGTATCTGGTGCCGTGATGCAAGGGTTGTTTCGCAACCCGTTGGCTGACCCGAGCCTGCTGGGCATCAGCAGCGGCGGCGCGCTGTTTGTTGCGCTGATTATCGTGATGCCTCTGGCGTTGCCTCCGGTGATTGCCCTGTATGGCCATATGCTGGCGGCATTCCTCGGCAGCATGCTGGTGTCGCTGTTGATCTACGGTATCAGCCGCAGTGGCCACGGCAGCCTGTCGCGCCTGCTGCTGGCGGGGATTGCCATCAACGCCCTGTGCATGGCGGCGATTGGCGTGCTGTCTTACCTCAGCAACGACCAACAGTTGCGTCAGTTCTCGCTGTGGATGATGGGCAGCCTTAGCCAGTCGCAATGGCCGACGCTGGTGGTATGCGCTTCGCTGATCCTGCCGACCACCTTACTGACCCTGTTACAGGCGCGTCGCCTGAATCTGTTGCAACTGGGGGACGAAGAAGCACATTACCTCGGGGTCAACGTCCAGCGCACCAAGCTGCAACTGCTGTTGCTTAGCGCCTTGTTGATTGGCGCTTCGGTGGCGATGAGCGGCGTGATTGGCTTTATCGGTCTGGTGGTGCCGCACCTGGTACGCATGCGCCTCGGCGGCGACCACCGCTGGCTGTTGCCCTGCTCCGCGTTGGGCGGTGCCTGCCTGCTGTTGGTCAGCGATACGCTGGCACGCACCCTGGTAGCACCGGCGGAAATGCCGGTCGGGTTGATGACCAGCCTGATCGGCGGGCCTTACTTCTTATGGCTGGTGATGCGCCAGCGGGAGCGTGTGGGTGGATAACTCCTCAAGCCTGACGGCGCAGCAATTGCGTTACAGCCTGGGTTCACGTCGGCTGATAAACGACGTTTCGCTCAGTATCGCCAGCGGCGAAATGGTGGCAATAATCGGGCCAAACGGCGCAGGTAAGTCTACGTTGTTGCGTTTGTTAACTGGCTATCTGGCTCCGGGTTGCGGCGAATGTCAGCTGCTGGGACGACCGTTAGAGCAGTGGCAACCGCAGCAATTGGCGAAGGTACGCGCGGTGATGCGTCAACACAGTGATTTGGCCTTTCCTTTTACCGTGGAGGAAGTGGTCAGCATGGGACGGGCACCGCACGGCAAACGCGATGCACGGCATGCGGTGCAACAGGTGATGGCGCAAACCGACTGCCTTGAACTGGCCCAACGCGATTATCGCCAGCTTTCCGGCGGCGAGCAGCAACGGGTACAGCTGGCCCGCGTGCTGGCGCAACTTTGGCAGCCACAGCCCACCCCGTCCTGGCTGTTCCTTGACGAACCGACTTCGGCACTGGATCTCTACCACCAGCAACATACGCTGAGGTTGCTGCGCACGCTTACGCGCCAACAGCCGATCGCGGTGTGCTGCGTGCTGCATGACCTCAACCTGGCCGCGCTGTATGCCGACCGCATTTTATTGCTGCATCAGGGGCAATTGGTCGCCTCGGGTACGCCGCAGGAGGTGTTGCAGGCGGAAATACTCACCCGCTGGTATCAGGCAGATTTGGGGGTAGTACATCACCCGGAAGTGGCGTTACCGCAGGTGTATTTGCGCCAGTAGCGGCAGTACCGGGCGCGGTACCCGCCGCGCCCGTCATCCTTTCATTTCAGTGCCTCTAACTCGAGCAGGATATCTCCAGATGCTTGCCCCAATCCGGCGGCAATGCGGCGAGATCGTCATATTCCGGCGCGTCAGCAAACGGCGTCAACAAAGCCTGATGCAGGCGCGCCAGTTTGCTGACATCATCCCGTTCGGCACTTTCAATCGCCTGCTGCGCCAGATAGTTGCGCAGGATCAGCTTCGGGTTCACCGCCTTCATCGCCTGTTGACGCTCAGCGTCGCTCACCTGTTCTTGCTGCAAGCGCTGGCGGTATTGTTGGTACCAACCGTCGAACGCAGCGCGATCGATAAATTCATCACGCAGCGGCGACTGCGCCTGTTGCTGTTCGGTATGACTTAACAAGCGGAAAGTTCGGCTATAGTCCCGGCCTTCTTGCGCCATCAGGCTCAGCAACCCGGTGAGCAAATCGTTATCCTGTTGCGATTGGGTGAAGAAGCCGAGCTTGGCACGCATCTGTTCCCCGTAAGCGCGCATCAGGGCCGGTTCATAGGCCGCCAGCGCCTGCTGCAGCTGTTCGGTACTCATCAGCCCGGACAGGGTCTGTGCCAGCCGATGGAGGTTCCACAGCGCCACCGCCGGTTGATTATCGAAGGCATAGCGCCCCTGATGATCAGAGTGGTTGCAAATATAGTCGGGCTTGTAGTCGTCGAGGAAGCCATAAGGGCCATAGTCGATGGTAAGCCCCAGAATCGACATGTTATCGGTGTTCATTACGCCGTGAGCGAAACCGACGGTCTGCCAATGGGCGATGAGCCGTGCAGTGCGTTCGACAACGTCGGTAAACCACAGTAAGTAGCCCTCCGCCTGATCTTGCAACTGCGGCCAGTGACGGGCAATGACAAAATCGGCCAATTGCTGCACCTGTTCCGGCTGCTTACGGTAATAAAAATGCTCAAAGTGGCCGAAACGCACGTGGCTTTCCGCTACGCGTAGCAACATCGCTCCACGCTCAGGTTGCTCACGGTAAACCGGCTCTTCACTGGTCACAATGGTCAGCGCACGGGTGGTTGGAATGCCCAGATGGTGCAGTGCCTCGGAGGCGAGGAACTCACGGATCGCCGAACGCAGTACCGCACGGCCGTCGCCCATGCGTGAATAAGGCGTCAACCCCGCCCCTTTCAGGTGCCAGTCCATGCTACGGCCGTCCGCCAGGCGTTGTTCACCCAGCAAAATGCCCCGGCCATCCCCCAACTGCCCAGCCCAAACGCCGAACTGATGGCCACTGTAAACCTGCGCCAACGGTCGCATGCCCGGCAGCAGTTTCTCACCCGCCCAAATCGGGGTTTTGTCCTGGGTAAACCAGCTTTCGTCCAGCCCCAGTTCGCGTGCCAGCGGTTCACTGTGATACAGCAAACGAGCGCCTTTCAGCGGAGTGGGTTTCAATTCGGTATAAAAACCGGCTAACTGATGTTGGTAAGCGTTTTCAAACTGCGGCATAGGCCCTCCGTTGCACCTAGTGTAGAGCTTGAACGGGGCGATTAACACAGAGGAAATGCAGGGAGAACGCATCTGCCTGATACCTGGGCAGATGCGGGGATCAGCGTTTATGCCGATACGGCTTTAAGACCTTTTTACGCTGAGAGGAAAAATACGCGTTCAGCGAAAAAATCATAATGAATAACAGCACAGGAATCACGGTAAACATCATCCAGTCCATTATTGGCTCCGTTGTGTGTAGTACTCTCAATTATTGTTATTGAACTCATCGGGTGTTACCCGTAACGCTGTCAGATTATCCACACCAACGCTAGGCCATAAAAAACCTTGTAGGCCAAAAACCCCGGCGTGTCTGAGCTTATTAAAATATTCCCTCTTCTCAATTCCTCCGACGATTACCCCCTTACACAGTAGATTGATATTCTTTAATAACGAGTCAATGACCACGTCATATCCCTGATGGGTAAACAACTGCCAGTAAAAACGTTTGTCGATCTTCACGTAGTCGAATAACCCATCATACAAGGCGGTCAGGGTCGCCTGACCGGAACCGAAATCATCCAACCACAGCGAAAACAACTCGCTAAGCCGGAGGATTTTCTCATTGTTTTTGCCGGCCGAAAGATTCGGAAAACCCTCACTGATTTCAAAGGCAATAAATGACCACTGCCTGATACGATCACAGAGTTGACCGTCAGCGAGTATCAAATCGACCAGGGTTTCTTCAATATTTAACGTCAACAAAACGTCGTTTTCGACAAACCAGGATGCATTCTGTTCTGCCAATTTCAATTGCTCATTAAATAACTCAATCTTTTGCTCAGCGGTCAGTAAATTAATCCCAATGTCAGCCGGCATAGCCAAATCACCGTCCAGACTATTAAAGCGGTTCAGAATTTCCACCGCTAACAGCCTGCCCTCCATTGAGTAAACAGGTTGAAAAACATAGCTACTAATAAAGTCAGCTTCGAATTGTATTTTCATTTCAATGCCACAGGCTGAATGGCGAGCATCTCATCGTATATCAATATATTTTATCGATCAATCCCTCTGAGATTAATCGGAAATATCAATGCAATTAGTGATAACTTATCATTTAATTGATAGATTAAAGCTATGTTGCGTCCACTTGGCGCAGAGTCAGAACCAATTTGGCTTATGGCAAAATTGCCATCACTTCGCTGAATTTAAGGTGTATTTAGGTTAAGTGGTATATTCACTCTAAAAATTTAACTTATTGTCATTGTTTTCATTAAAGAAATTCTTAAACACATCTAAATATCAATTAAGCATGAAACCTGCACAAGCGCAAGCCTATCGCCAACTGATTAAATTTAATAACACATCAATTCCGTACGTTATTCTTTGCATTGAAAATGCGAAAAAATGCCCACCTTGATTTTTAGGAAATTCATGCTACCTGGGATTTAGGTGGATTCCAGCCCCTAAGAATGGATAACAACAATAAAGCGCAGCCAACTTGAGATGTAAAAAAAGGATGAACACTGTCATCCTTTGATATTCAAAATTTGATTACTATTTGATCGTTTCTACCAGCCATTGCCGCAGCTCGGCTAACTCGGTAGCCTGCTCCGGGAACTGAGCAATCAGCTTGTCGCAGCACTCAGCCAAGGCTTCACTGCGGTAGGCGCAACCCACCAGCATCTCTGCCAAACGCTGCAGCGGTGCCGGACTCAGGCTGTCGGTGAAAATCTGCGCCCGGCAGATCAACCCCTTTTCTACGTCAAAGAAGATATCCACCCCGCCCCAAACAAAGCGTTCATTCAGCAAATGGCTAAATGCCGGCGCCTTGCCGAAATTCCATTCCCAACTGCTCTGTTTGGCAAACTGCGCGGCGAAATCCGGCAGATCGGGATAGACATCCGGTGAGATGATTTCCGCCGTAGCGGTCTCGCCATAGTAGTCAAAGAATGCCTGAGTCACCGCATCGCAGACCTGCTGGTGGCTGATGTCAGGTTTAAATTCCACCAGGTTGGCCACCCGGGAGCGTACCGAGGTGATGCCCTTGGCCTGCAGCTTTTTGGGATCCGGATTAAGATAATCCGCCAGACGGTTAAGATCGGCATTCAGTAGCAAGGTGCCATGGTGGAATCCGCGATCCTGGGTTTCCCGATAGGCCGAGCCGGAGATTTTACGCACACCTTCCGGCGTTTCGATCACCAGATCATTGCGACCCGACGCCGTGGCAGAAATACCCAACTGCGCCAACGCCTGCAGAATGATGCCGGTTGAAAGAGTTTTGTCGTAACCCGGTTTGCCCGCCATAAAGGTAAAACAGGTATTGCCCAGATCGTGAAATACCGCCCCACCGCCGCTGCTACGACGCGCCAGGCGAATACCGTCCTGCTCCATTCGCCGGGTGTTGCACTCTTTCCATGGGTTTTGTGACTGGCCTATAACCACCGTTTCGGCATTGCGCCATAAGAACAGGATTTTCTGCGTGGTCATTTCGCGGAAGATGCACTCTTCCACGGCCAGATTGAACCAGGGGTCATAAGAATCGGAAATCAGTAAGCGTAAGTTATTCATGGCGGTCCCCGCTAAGCACGTGATGCCGCCATGATACACCAAATCAACAGCTTAAGATTAAATGCGCCGCGCCTGCCAGTAGGCTTTTTTCCAATATACATTGTCCAGCGAGGATCGCATTACGCCACGGCTGGTGGAGGCATGAATAAACTGATCGTTGGTATCATAAATGCCAACGTGCAAACCGTTCTCACCGCCGCCGGTTTTGAAAAACACCAGATCGCCCGGCATCAGCTCATCACGCGAGACCTTGGTTCCCAGCGAGGTTTGTTCCACAGTCGAACGAGGTAGTTGCATATCGAAACGGTCGCGGAAGGTGCGATAAACGAAACCGGAACAGTCAACGCCGCCGCGATCGACCCCACCGTAACGATAAGGTGCGCCGTACCATTGACGCAGTTGCTCATTCAACTGAGCCACCACCACGATAGAGTCCGCCAGCCGACCGCTGGGCGGCGGTGCATGACTGCTACAACCGGCAAGAATTAAACTGGCTAATAAAAACCAAATACGCATCCGCATAATATCCCTTCATTGAACACGTTGCCGCATCATGCCGTCCGGTAAAAGCATACCGCCTGCGAGGCAAAGCCGGCACCACGTAAGGAAAGCGCTATTTGGGGCTAATTTATCCCCCTGCAGGGGAAAAAGGCAAGCACGGTGAAGGAGATAATCGCATTGGCGCCACTTTTTGCGCTATTGAGGCGTTTTTACCTTGGCCTGGCTGTTAATCAGCCACACGCCAAACAGGATAAACAGCGTTCCCAACGTTTTCAACAGGGTGGCGGATTCGTTAAACCACGGCAGGATCACCGCGGCCAGGTACACCAGCGCATAGCTCACGCTCAGCAGTGGGTAAGCGCGGTTTAGTGGCAGATGGTGCAGCGCGAAGAACCAGCATAGCATGGACAACGCATAACCGAAGATACCACCGCTGACCGCCAGTAGCGGCACCCAATACTGGGCAAACAGGCTTAACGTAACGTCGGCAAACGACATCAATGGGATCTGCGCCATACCCCACTTCATCAACAGTTGCGCCAGCGTGACCAAGAGTACGCTGGCAGCGCCCCAGGCGTAGCCCCTCATGGATTGATACTCATCAGCAGGATCCCCAGCATGATCGACGCCACGCCGTACCAATGGCGTGCGGTGGTGGGTTCGTTAAACAGCCACCGGGCGGCCAGTGTCACCAACACAAAATTCAGGCTGAGCGTCGGATAAGCCAGGCTGAGCGGCAAACGCTGCAGCACGTTGAGCCAAACCGCCATGCCCAACCCCAGCAAAAACACCGCCAGAAGCAGCCAGCGCAGCGTCACCCCCCGTCTGACGTCGGGGGGCAATTGCCAACTCTGGGCCGCTTGTTTCTGGCACAGCTGCCCACCGCAGGTGAGCAGGCTGACCACCAGCACCAGCAAGTAGCCGACTATCATGGCTGCTGTTGATACCAAAGCAGCGCTAAGCGGTTCATCTCAACCACTTTATCCGCTGCCGGTAAGGTTTGCGGCACGTGATCCCCTCTCGACAGTTGCAATACCAATGAGACGTCACCCTGTTTACGCGCTTGAGCTAACCACTGCGGGAAGTCGGCATCGCTGATGAAATGGCTGCGGGAATCCGGGTAGGCCAGGCCATAAGCCACCTCACCTTTCTCGCTGAACATCAGCACATCGCTGCGCTTCAACTCCCAGGCCAGCCCTGCCGCTACCCCTGCGCTGTCGGTCAATACGTAACGGCTATGGCCCAACTGCGCCATATTTACGCTGATAAAGTTTTGCGGCAGCTTGGAGTCAGTGACCTGCTGCGGAATGGCGTAACCCACCAGCAAGCACAGCAGTAGCGGACAAGCCGCCGCCCAGCGCCAGCGTTGCGCATTATTACGCGCCGACACTATGGCAAATAACAGCCAACCGCCGAACATAATAATGCCGATGACGATCTTCGGCCACTCTTGTGCCCCAAACAGCTTCACCTTCGGCAGCAATCCTGAACCCAGCACCAGCAGCGCCACCACGCAAATCAGACCAAATAAGCCGTTCAGCAATGCGTTGATCTTGAAAGTTTTGCTGCGCAAGGTTGCCGCATAATCCTCAGCGTAAGCGGCCATCAACAGCGCCAACGGCGCCATGCACGGCAAAATATAGGTCGGCAGTTTGCCTTTGGCGATGCTGAAAAAGATCAGCGGCATCATCACCCAACTCAGCAGGAAGAACAGCTCCGGCCGTTGGACGCGTTCACGCCAACCCTTAAGCAAAGATCCCGGCAACAACGCCAACCACGGCAATACCGCCGCCATCAAAATCGGGATGTAATACCAGAACGGCGCTTTGTGCTGGGCGTTATCCTCGGCAAAACGCTGAATATGCTCCACCCAGAAGAAGTAGTTCCAGAAGTCCGGCTCACGTTGAGCAATAGCCAGCGCCCAAGGCAGGCTAAGCAATACCGCGGTCAGGATCGCCAACGGGCCGTAGATCAAGAGATCCTTGATCCGTCGCTGCTGAATGACTATCGGGATCACCGCAATCACCGGCACCGCCAGCGCCAGGAACCCCTTGGTCATAAAGCCCATGCCGCAGGCCAGCCCCAGCAGCACGTAACCGCCGACTTTACCCTTGACCGTGGTGGCTTTCAGCGTCAGGTAATAACTGACCATGGCCGCCACCAGCCACAGGGAAATCATCGGATCCAGCACGCTGTACGTGCCGATGCTGAACACCAGAACCATCGACAGGAAAATCAACGTCGCCAGGCTGGCGCGGCGCGCGTTGCGCCACATCAGCATAGCCAGCGCGAATACCAGCACGGCGGTCATGCCGGTGCTGAATACCGAGCCAAAACGCACCGCGAAGTTGGTATCGCCAAACAGCCACTGGCTGATGTTGTTGAACCAATATCCGGCAACCGGCTTTTCAAAATAACGCAGCCCAAGCAGATGCGGCACTACCCAGTCGCCGCGTTGCAGCATTTCACGGCTGATCTCGGCGTAACGAGTTTCATCCGGTTGCCACAGCAGGCGACCATTGAGGGGGATCAGGTAAACCAGAGCAAAAAAAATGGCCAACACAATGGCCCAGGATCCTTTTAGCGCCTTCATGAATCGTCCTTCACATCGGTTTGACAACCCAGCCAACCTTCGCGGCCAGGGAAAGGAGCACGCTCGACGCGGCCCAATGGCAATGACGCCAAATCTTGCGGCAACAAGGTGCTTAACGGGCAGAATTCTATGCCCTGCCGTTGCGCCCGTTGCAGTAACTGCTCAAACATTGCGGCCTGAGACATACCCTCAACTTCGGTATGAATGGTATAAACCGGCACGCCGCGATCGTTTTCAATCGCCCGTAAAATGTAATCGTTGAAGTCAGCCATACTGACTTCACTGCCAATCACCTCATCAAAGGTCGGTAACGTCACAGGGATCTGCACGGTTCCCACACGGCCATCGCTTAACAGCGGACGGAACGGATGGGTACCACGACAATCGCTGTTGTAGTGAAAACCGAAGCGCTGCTTCACTTCCAGCACCCGTGTGTCCGCGCGCCAACCGGCAACGGCCGAGCATTTGACCGGCAGCCCGGTACTGGCAGTCAGCGCATCAACACCCAGCTGCACCTGTTGCGTCAACTGCGCCTCAGACCAACGGCCGACCTTGGCCTGCCAGCCCTGATGATCCCAGGCGTGCAAGCCCACTTCATGCCCGGCCTGGGCGGTGAGTTTCATCAATGGCCCCAAGGCACGGGCGATATTACGCCCCGGCCAGGCGGTGCCGGCCAGCAGAATATCCCAGCCGTACAGCGACGCGGCGTTCGAGCGCAGCATTTTCCACAGGAATTTCGGACGTAAAAGGCGCCACAGATGGCGCCCCATATTGTCCGGCCCTACGCTGAAGAAGAAACTGGCCTGAATGTTGTACTTGTCGAACAACTCCAGCAACTGCGGTACCCCTTCACGGGTACCGCTGAAGGTATCTACATCAACTCGCAGACCGACTTTCTTCATGCACCGTCACCTTCCTGAACGGTGGTGCGCAAGAAGTAGTCCAAGGTATCGGCAACGGTTTGCTGCATCGCGATGGTCGGCTGCCAATCCAGCAGGCGACGGGCATTTTTGATGCTTGGCGTACGGTGCTCAACGTCCTGATAACCCTTGCCGTAATAGCTGCTGCTTTCGACATCCTTAAAGCCGGCAAACGGCGGGAAGCGGTCGCGCAACGGGTGATTATTGAAGCTTTCGAGCAGCATTTCCGCCAGTTCGCGGATGCTGGCCTCGTTGGTCGGATTACCAATGTTGACGATTTGTCCATCGCACAGCCCGTCGCGGTTTTCGATGATGCGGAACAGCGCTTCAATACCGTCGTTGATATCGGTAAAGCAGCGTTTTTGCGCCCCGCCGTCCATCAGTTTGATCGGCGAACCTTCCACCAGATTGAGGATCAACTGGGTGATGGCACGGGAAGAACCGATACGCGCTGCATCCAGGTTATCCAGGCGCGGCCCCATCCAGTTAAACGGACGGAACAGCGTAAACTTCAGCCCTTCTTTGGCACCATAGGCCCAGATGACTCGGTCCAGCAGCTGCTTGGACACCGAGTAAATCCAGCGTTGTTTGTTGATTGGCCCGACGATCAGGCGGGAATGATCTTCGTCGAACTCTTTGTCGTCGCACATACCGTACACTTCGGAGGTGGACGGGAAGATGATGCGCTTGTTGTATTTCACGCAGTCACGAACGATTTTCAGGTTTTCTTCAAAATCCAACTCGAACACGCGCAGTGGATTGCGGGTGTACTCGATCGGCGTGGCGATGGCCACCAGCGGCAGAACGACATCACATTTCTTGATGTGATACTCGATCCACTCGGAATGGATGCTGATATCCCCTTCCACAAAGTGGAAGCGCGGGTTATCCAGGAAACGGCTGATGGCATCAGAACCGATATCCAAACCGTAAATGTCGTAACGATCGTCACGCAGCAGACGTTCGGTCAGGTGGTTACCGATAAAGCCGTTAACGCCGAGGATCAGTACGCGGGTTCTGCGCTTCATCACTGCGTTGGGCTTGGCAGCCAGACGTACGTCGGTGACGATGCCCATTTCCTGCGCCAGACGGCTACCCTGTACGTACAGGCCGGCATCGTTTTGACCGGCAACGATTTCCAGTGCGCCTTCGCCGCAGGCAATGACCAGCGGAGAAGTACTGAGCACGGTGCCAGGCTGCTTGTCATGCTGCGCATCCAGCACGCGAGCACGCCAGACAATCAATTTACGCTGACCGAGATAGCTGAAGGCGCCAGGATAAGGTTCGGTCACTGCGCGGATCAGGTTGTTGATTTCCTGCGCCGATTTATGCCACAGGATCTCACCGTCTGCCGCAGTCCGGCGGCCAAAGTAGCTGGCTTCGGCTTCGTTTTGCGCACTGAATGTCGCCGTGCCGTTTTTCAGCTTCGGCAGTTCGTCCTTCAGCAATGACTGTGCGGCTTCCAGCACTTTTTTGTGCAGCGTCAGCGCCGTGTCGTCAGCGGTGATTGCCACTTTGCGCTGGCCAACGATATCGCCGGCATCCGGACGCTTGACCATTTTATGCAGCGTAGCGCCGGTTTCTGTTTCGCCGTTCACCAGCGCCCAGTTCACCGGTGCGCGGCCACGGTAGCGAGGCAGCAGTGAACCATGGAGGTTGAAACCGCCAAGCGGCGCCAGCGACAGCAGCTCGTCGCTCAGCAGATTACGGTAATAGAAGGAGAAAATAATGTCCGGCTGCATCTGGCGAATGCGCTCGATCCACAGCGGGTGGTTAACGTCCTCCGGCGCATAGACCGGTAACTCCAATTCTGCACCCACACGGGCAACGGAGGAGAAGAAGTTGTTCTCACCAGGATCGTCGGTATGCGTGAATACTGCTTGAACGTCATAGCCTGCGTCAGTCAGCGCTTTCAGACCTGCGCAGCCAATATCATGGTAAGCAAATACAATAGCTTTCATCATTCTTCTTCCTGAGTATTGTGGTTCGGCTGTTCACCGACCACTTTCTGAACAAAATAACGAGGACGAGCACGCACGTCGGTATAAATACGACCGATGTACTCTCCCAACAGACCCATGCCGACAAATTGGGCGCCAATAAAGGAAAACAGCACGGCAAACAGGGTGAACACCCCGCCGCCCGCCCATTCAGGGCCCATGATCAAACGCAGGGCGATCAGCAATACCGCCAGCACGAAACCCGAAAGCGCAATCACGCTGCCCACTACGCTCAGCAAACGCAGCGGCGTGGTGGTCAAACAGGTGATCAGGTCGTACATCAGATTAATCAGCTTCATCAGGCTGTATTTAGAGTCGCCAAACTCGCGTTCAGCGTGCAGCACGTCAATTTCAGTAGTACGACGGGCGAAGGTATTCGCCAGGATCGGGATAAAGGTGCTGCGCTCGTGGCAGTTCAGCATCGCTTCGATAATGTGGCGGCGATAGGCGCGTAACATGCAGCCATAGTCGCCCATCGATTTACCGGTAGCGCGCTGGATCATCATATTGATGATGCGGGAGGCGCTTTTACGGAACCAGGAGTCCTGACGGTTGGCGCGCACAGTGCCGACCACGTCGTAACCCTCTTCCGCCACCCGCACCAACCGCGGGATCTCTTCCGGCGGGTTTTGCAGGTCAGCATCCAGCGTGATCACCAGATCGCCGCTCACCTGATTGAAACCGGCCATGATTGCCGAGTGCTGCCCATAGTTGCGGTTCAGCAATACGGCAATGACGCAACTGCCGGGCTGTTCGGCGGCAGCGGTCAGCATATCGGCAGAATTGTCGCTGCTGCCGTCATCGACCAGGATAATTTCATAGGGCTGGGCCAGCTGTTTACAGGCGGCGGTGGTACGTTCAAGCAAGGCAGGTAGACTTTCCTGCTCGTTGTACACCGGGATCACCACCGAAACTTTTTTAATCGGTTCAACGCGAGACACGTAACGACTCCACAACAGAAGATAAGGCTTTGACCACGCGATCAACATCAGCGTCGGTCATATCAGGGAATAGCGGCAAGGTGCACAAACGCGCCGAGTTCCATTCGGTATTGGGTAAGGACAATTGCGGATAGCGGTCGCGGTAAAACTTCTGGGTATGCGCGGCACGGAAATGCAGACCGGTACCAATGCCCACGTCTTTAAGGCGTTCCATCAGTTGGTCGCGATCGATACCGCAACGCTCGGCGTCAACGCGCACCATAAACAGGTGCCAGGCGTGGTCATGCGGATAATCAGGCAACCCCAGAGGCAGGAAAGGTGAACCTTCCAGCGCGGTGAGATAACGCTGTGCCAGCTCTTTACGGCGAGCGTTCAACTGCGGCAGGCGCGCCAGCTGTACGACGGCGATGGCCGCGTGGATATCCGAAAGGTTGTATTTGTAGCCCGGCTCCACCACTTCGGCCTGCGGCTTGCGCCCCAGTTGCTGACGGTCGAAAGCGTCAACGGCCAGACCGTGAAACTTCAGACAGCGCAGACGATCCGCCAGCACATCGTCGTCGGTGGCAATCAGGCCACCTTCGGCACAGGTCAGGTTTTTAATCGCGTGGAACGAGAAGATAGCCGTTCCTTGTGCGCCAACCCATTCACCGTTGTAACGGGAACCCACCGCATGAGCAGCGTCTTCAATCAGCGGCAGATTATGGCGTTTGGCCACGTCTCGCAATGCATCCATTTGCAATGGCGCACCAGCGTAATGCACCGGGACAATAGCTTTGGTTTTGGTCGTAATGGCGGCTTCAACATCTCTGGCATTGACCATCAACGTATCGCGGTCAACGTCGATCATTACCGGCGTGGCGCCGAGCAACTCAATCATGTTGAGGGTTGAAACCCAAGTTTGTGAGGGAGTGATGACTTCATCGCCGGGACCAATGCCCAGAGCCATCAGGGTGATATGCATGCCTGCAGTAGCGGAACAAACGGCAATCGCATGTTTGCAGCCGAAGGTGGCGCAAAACTCACTTTCCAACTGCTGATTTTGCGGTCCGGTGGTGATCCACCCTGAGCGCAATACCTTTTCTACCGCCGCGATTTCTTCATCGCCGATCGCCGGGCGTGAGAAAGGTAAAAATTGATCCATAGTTAACCCCAAACGTATCAAATTTCTTTTAATGACACTGTAGATCTCTTTTATTTAACGAATATTAAACGCCAGAGAGAATCGTTCCCGGTGGATTAACTGCCAATGTACGGCCGCAAGCTTAACTAAACCTTAAGGCGAGATTAATTATCAGCGGACTATCTGATTTGCGAGGGCCATCATCATCATTTTATATTGATTTAAAAATCAATTAGTTATAGTTATTAATAATTATTTACTTATTTTATTCGAACTAAATCAGCGTAGCACGTCAGCGACGGTTTTCAAGATTTATGAGGTGATTTTTAGCGAAGAGTGAAATAAAGCCGATGCTTACTCGGCTATTTATATCGAGTCCGTTTAATTTTCGTTTAGGCCGCATTTTCAATACGCTAACGCACTAGGCGGTTTTGGTCATAATCCAGCGTTGATCGCCCACCGCCTGCAAATGAAAATCGACGTCATAAATTTGTGACAGCAGAACCGGCTCCATCACCTCCCGCGTGCTGCCCTGAGCAACTAAGCGCCCTGCATGCAGCAGCCAGACCCGATCGGCCTGCTGTAAGGTGTGGTTGAGATCGTGCGCGCAAACCAAGGCACTGCGCCCACTCTGGCAAAACTCTCTTAATAGTCGGTCCAATGCCACCTTCTGCGCCACGTCCAGGCTGTTGGTCGGTTCATCCAACAACAGCAGTTGGCTGTACGGGTTAACCGTCGGCCAGACCTGCAGCAGCACCGCGGCCAGACGTACTCGCTGCCATTCCCCGCCGGATAGCTGAGTCAGCATACGCGGCAGCTTGTCCATCAGCTTTAAACGCTGACACAGATAAAGAATGGCGCTTTCCAGCGCCTCTTCCGAAGCTCCCGCCGGTTGATGCAATGCCAGATACTGGAATACCGGCATCAACGCCACCGGGGGCTGCTGTTGGCTTAAATAACCACGACGCAGTGCCAGCTCATTGCCCTGAAAACTTTTCAGCGGATGACCGTCCAGCAGGATCTCCCCGATACCGGGCAAGATACCCGCCAGGCAGGCCAACAGCGTGCTTTTACCGGCGCCGTTCGGGCCAATAAGGTGAAACTGCAACCCAGCATCAACCTGTGCTGAAAACGGGGCCAAGCGCCCTTCTACCCCAACCTGCCTGAGTTGCAGCATGATGTATTACCGCTCCTTATTTAGTCGGCCAGCGCCTGTTTGACGGCGGCCAGCAATGCAGGATCTTCCGGCGTCGTATCCGGGGAAAAGCGCTCGATGACCTTGCCATCGCGGCCAATCAGGAATTTCTCGAAGTTCCACAGGATATCGCCAGTTTGCTTTGGTGCCCGCCCCTTGCTGCTCATACGCGCAAGGAACTCACTGCCCTGCGGCGCAACGGCGTGCGGTTTGGCGGCGGTCAACGCCTGATACAATGGATGGCGGTTTTCGCCGTTCACTTCCAGTTTGGCAAACATAGGGAACTGAACGCCAAAGGTACCCCGGCAAAACGCCAGGATCTCTTCGTTGCTGCCTGGCTCCTGCCCCAGAAATTCGTTGGAGGGGAATCCCAGCACCTCAAAACCTTGATCCCGGTAGGTTTCGTACAGGGCTTCCAGCCCTTCATATTGCTTGGTCAGGCCGCATTCCGACGCCACATTCACCACCAGCAACACGCGGCCTTTATATTGTGCCAGCGTGGTAGATTGATTCTCGATGGTGTTCAGCGGAATGTCATAAATAGCTTGAGTCATGGAGCTTATCCTCTTGTTTTACTTGCAGGTGAACAGAGAAACTACCTTACGCTTTTTACCCGAGTGAGCAACCAGATAAACAGAGGTGCCCCCAGGGTGGCTGTCACCACCCCGATGGGCAATTCAGCCGACAGCAGCGTAATACGCGCCACCACGTCGGCCGCCAGCAAGACGCCGGCACCGGCCAGTGCGCAACCCGGCAGTAAATAACGCTGATTGGTCAAACCGCTAAGGCGCAGCATATGCGGTATCACCAGCCCGACAAATCCGATCACCCCCGCCAACGCCACACTAACGCCTACCAGCCAGCCGATTGCCAGCACCAGCAGATTACGCCACAAATGCAGTGAAAGCCCGAGCTGGCGGGCCTGTACCTCACCCAGCGCCATGAAGTTCAGCGCCTTGCCCTGGCAACACAGCCACAGCACCACCGGCACCAGGGCCAGCACCAGCCATTTTTGGCGCCAGTCTACGCCGCCAAAGCCGCCCATCATCCAGTACATTAGCTGGCGCAGATCCAGGCTGGAACTGAAGTACACTGCCCAGGTCATCACTGCGCTGCACACAATGCCCAAGGCAACGCCGACCAACAATAATCGCGCGTTGGTCAGACGCTTGCGACGAGCAAAGCTCAGCAGCATAAAGGTCATGATTAACGCACCCGCAATGGCGCTCAGACTCATCAACGCTACCGGCAGCAGGCCGTTGCCCAGTAATACCATTAGCACCAGTGCAACCCCGGCACCATTAGCCACTCCCAATAAGCCAGGCTCAGCCAACGGATTCTCAAACAAGGCCTGCATTACCGCACCGGCAATGGCCAGGCTGGCTCCGACCAACATCACCGCTAGCGCACGCGGCAGGCGTAATTGCCAGACAAACAGCTGTGCCGCATCACTTGACCACTGTGAGGGCCAAAGCCAGACATCACCCGCGCTGAGGCTAAAAACAAAAGCCACGGCAACGCCCAGCGCCAACAGCCATAAATGGCGTTTATCGCGATGACGCTGTTTGTGCAGTAATAAAGTAAAGGTCTGGCTGGTTGGCATAGGTGTGGCGATTCCCTGCGGGCCGCGAGCGGCGGTCGAATAATTGACGTCTGGGTCAAATATTAGGGGGTTAGCGCCAGAAGGGAAAGCCTTGCTTAAGGATTATGGCAGGAAAACAACGGCTGATGCTGCCCCCTCCACTGAGGGGCAACACCAGACGTCGTACACTCAATTAGCGTCGCGGATCATTTCCGTTTTGTGGGTAGGGTTTACCGTGGTCATTGTCGTTGCCGCGGCCCTTACCGTGGTCATTATCATGACGGTTGCCATCGTTACGGTTATCGCGTTCACCGTGGAACGGATTGCCGCCCCGCTCTGGACTCCGGTGATCGTTGCCGCGCGGCGGTGAGGGTTGCCAGCGACCACCGTCCCAGTACAGACCACGGCTGTTACGCTCACCCACGCCGCGTCCCTGATGGGCATGCCACCACTGTGGCGGACGCCAGTCATAGCCGTCCCAGTAGTAACCTCGCCGATCCTGATCCCCCAGATGGACCGAGACGCCCGGCACGTTGATATCAATGGAGACATCTGCCTGGGCCACGAGCGGCAGCAGCAGCGGTAAACACACCAGCAACAGGATCTTTTTCATTTTGGCACTCTCACTTTATTTTTTGCTGAGCTGGTTATATCAGCGCGTTTATTTTACGCCTATCGCCTCAATGCCTATTTTCAGATCGTTTTCACCTCGCTTACATAATCCATACACTCTCATTTTTCAGATTAAATAAAACAGCTGCTAACAACGTTTAACGAATAGCTGACATACCGGATGCCATGCCGCTATTTATAATGACGCTGACACTTATCAAAGAGATATTATTATGATTAAACGCATTGGAATGTTGTTCACGGTCGCCGTGCTGACCACCGCGCTCAGCGCCTGCTGCTTCGGCCCCCACGGTGGCGGTCATCGTGGCGGTGGTGGCCCGGGCCACTATTACAACCATTATTAAAAACCAGGAGCCGAGGCTCCTGGTTTTATTTTAGGTAAAGCAAGGAAATTAATATCCATAAGAAAAATCCGCAAAAAATTTATATCTTAATATTAAACACCAACCTACTTTATTTAATCGCATAGGTTCTTACGGCCATAATTTAGGAATAACCCGAATTTTTCTTCAAAAAAAGAAAAAGGCCGCAAAAGCGGCCTTTTTTGGTTTCACGCAACTTACTCTTTCGGGCTTGCGTTCTCTACCCGACTTTTCAGTTTTTGCCCTGGACGGAAAGTGACCACGCGGCGCGCCGTAATCGGAATGTCCTCGCCGGTCTTCGGGTTACGCCCCGGACGTTGGTTCTTGTCACGCAAATCAAAATTGCCAAAACCTGACAGTTTCACCTGCTCACCGTTCTCAAGAGCACGACGTACCTCTTCGAAAAACAGTTCTACCAGGTCTTTGGCATCCCGTTTGCTAAGCCCAAGCTTTTCAAACAGGTGTTCTGACATTTCAGCTTTAGTAAGCGCCATAGGTTCAATCCCTCAAGGATGCTTGGAATCGCTGTTTTAGAGCCTCTACACATTTTGCAACGGTAACGGCTATCTCCTCTTCTTCCAGTGTACGAGCGGTATCCTGCAATACCAGACTGATAGCCAGGCTCTTATAACCCTCTGCCACGCCCTTGCCACGGTACACATCAAACAAGTTTACGCCAACTACCTGATTTGCGCCAACTTTCTTACACTCTGCCAAAATATCTTCTGCGGGGACGTTTTCAGCCACCACAACGGCGATATCTCGACGGTTTGCCGGGAAGCGAGAAATCTCCCGCGCCTGAGGCACGGCGCGGCTTGCGACCTTGTTCCACTCCAGTTCAAACACCACGGTACGGCCGTTAAGATCCAGTTTACGTTCAAGTTCCGGATGAACCACACCGATGAAACCGACACGTTCGCCCTGGAAATAAATAGCGGCGCTTTGCCCTGGATGCAGGGCTGGATTGGTCTCTGCCTTGAACTGAATTTCGGATAATTTACCGGTCAGCTCCAGGACAGACTCCAGATCCCCTTTCAAATCATAGAAGTCGACCGGCTTACGCGCCAGATCCCAATGTTCTTCGTGCGTATGACCGGCAATCACCCCTGCCAGCATGACATCCTGACGGATACCCAGATTTGCCGCAGTATCAGGCACAAAGCGCAGGCCGCTTTCAAACAGGCGCAGACGAGTCTGCTGACGATTCTGGTTATATACCACCGCAGACAGCAAGCCGGTCCACAGCGACAGGCGCATAGCGGACATCTCTACCGAGATTGGGCTTGGCAGGATCAGCATTTCTTCGCCCGGGTGCAGTAAGGCCTGAACCTTAGGATCGACGAAGCTGTAAGTGATCGCTTCCTGGAAGCCGTGATCGACCAGCATGGTTTTCACACGCTTGAGCGTCAGATCCGCTTCGCGATGCTTGGTCATGATCAGGTCAGCACGTACCGGCACGTCAGGAATATTGTTGTAGCCGTAAACCCGTGCGACTTCTTCTACCAGGTCCTCTTCGATTTCCATATCGAAACGCCAGCTCGGCGCGACCGCCAGCCAGTTGTCGCCTTGCTCGGTCACCTGGCAACCTAAACGACGCAGAATATCGCTCACCTGCTCGCTCGGTACCACGTGGCCGATCAGACGGTCCAGCTTTTCGCGACGCAGGGTGATGGTGGCACGCTTCGGCAATTCGGCTTCAGCTGTCACATCGATGACCGGGCCAGCCTGGCCGCCACAGATATCAATTAGCAGGCGGGTCGCACGTTCCATCGCTTTGTACTGCAATGCAGGATCAACGCCACGCTCGTAGCGATGTGAAGCGTCAGTGTGCAAACCATTACGGCGCGCGCGACCGGTAATGGACAGCGGGCTGAAGAACGCGCATTCCAGCAGCACGTCCTGAGTAGTTTCATTCACGCCGGAGTGTTCACCACCGAAGATGCCGCCCATGGCCAGCGCTTTCTGGTGATCGGCGATCACTAAGGTATCAGCATTCAGTTTGGCTTCGTTGCCGTCCAGCAGCGTCAGGGTTTCGCCTTCGCTCGCCATACGCACCACGATACCGCCTTCAATACGGCTCAGATCGAAAGCGTGCATTGGCTGACCCAGTTCCAACAGTACGTAGTTGGTCACGTCAACCACTGCGTCAATAGAGCGGATGCCGCAACGACGCAGCTTCTCGCGCATCCACAGTGGGCTTGCCGCTTTGACATTGATGCCTTTTACTACGCGGCCCAGGTAACGCGGGCACGCCTGCGGCGCGTCAACGCGAATTGGCAGCGTATCCGCAATAGTGGCGGCTACCGGGCTCATATCCGGCTCGGTCAGCACGACCTGGTTCAGCACCCCAACGTCACGCGCTACACCGATAATGCCCAGGCAGTCGGCACGGTTTGGCGTTACGCTGATTTCGATGGTGTTGTCGTCAAGCGAGAGGTATTCACGGATATCGGTGCCAATCGGCGCGTCTTCCGGCAGCTCAATGATACCGTCGTGATCGTCGGTAATGCCCAGCTCGGAGAACGAACACAGCATGCCTTCGGAAGGCTCGCCGCGCAGTTTGGCGGCTTTGATCTTGAAGTCACCCGGCAGTACTGCACCTACGGTGGCAACCGCCACCTTCAGGCCGGTACGGCAATTTGGTGCGCCACAGACGATGTCCAGCAGGCGATCGCCACCCACGTTGACCTTGGTCACACGCAATTTGTCTGCGTTAGGGTGCTGACCGCACTCAACCACATGGCCTACTACCACGCCGTTAAAGACGCCGGCAACCGGCTCCACGCCGTCTACTTCCAGACCGGCCATGGTAATTTGATCGGATAATGCTTCGCTGCTGATGGCCGGGTTTACCCACTCGCGCAACCAGAGTTCACTGAATTTCATGTGATATTCCCGCCTTACTTAAACTGTTTGAGGAAACGCAGATCGTTTTCGAAGAACGCACGCAGGTCGGTGACGCCGTAACGCAGCATCGTCAGACGCTCCATACCCATACCGAAAGCGAAGCCGGAATAGATTTCCGGATCGATGCCCACATTGCGCAGAACGTTCGGGTGCACCATGCCGCAACCCAGAACTTCCAGCCACTTGCCGTTTTTACCCATCACATCCACCTCAGCGGAAGGTTCGGTAAACGGGAAGTAAGACGGACGGAAACGAACCTGCAAATCTTCTTCAAAGAAGTTGTTCAGGAAATCATGCAGTGTGCCCTTCAGATTGGTGAAGCTGATGTCTTTATCGACAATCAGCCCTTCCATCTGATGGAACATCGGGGTGTGCGTTTGGTCGTAGTCATTACGATAAACGCGGCCCGGCGCAATAATGCGGATTGGCGGCTGCTGGTTCTTCATGGTGCGGATTTGCACGCCGGAAGTCTGGGTGCGCAGCAAGCGCGTTGCGTCGAACCAGAAGGTATCGTGATCGGCACGCGCCGGGTGGTGACCCGGAATGTTCAACGCGTCGAAGTTATGATAGTCGTCTTCAATCTCAGGCCCGGTCTCAACGGAGAAACCCAGTTCGCCGAAGAAAGCTTCGATACGGTCGATGGTACGGGTGACCGGATGCAGCCCACCGTTTTCCATACGACGGCCCGGCAGGGAAACGTCGATGGTTTCTGCTGCCAGTCGCTCGTTCAGCGCAGCCGATTCCAGCGTATTTTTACGCGCGTTCAGCGCATCCTGCACTGCCTGTTTTGCCTGGTTGATTACCGCGCCTGCTGCCGGGCGATCTTCTGCCGGCACGTCACGCAGCGATTGCATCTGCAAGGTAAAATGGCCTTTCTTGCCTAAATATTCGACGCGCACCAAATCCAACGCGGCAACATCCTGGGCATCTTCTACGGCTGCCTTGGCATTGGCAACCAGCTCTGCGAGATGTGGCATTGCTTTCCTCTTCCTCTGGCCGATATGGCTCTAAGTAATTGTTATCTATTATTCGAACACGCCTTTAGCACATCTTCAAAGCATTTAACGCTTTAACCCGGCTCAGAAGACGGCCAAAAACAAAAAAGCCTCCACAGGGGAGGCTTAGGCGCTACTTTTCGTTTCTTTTCTTACGCGCAAAGCCTCCTGAGATCAGGCGCTAAAGTAAAAGAAGAAACGAAAAATAGCAGCGTGCATGATTACGTTACCTTGTCGATGATTGTCCACCAGTGATAAAGCGGCGGGCAAAAAAGTCAATATTGTCTCTGAAAGCTAAAGATTAAAAGAGGGAGCAAGCTCCCTCTTCAACTGACTTACGCCAGTGCTGCTTTCGCTTTCTCAACCAGTGCAGAGAATGCCACTTTGTCGAAGACTGCGATGTCAGCCAAGATCTTACGGTCAATTTCAATAGAAGCTTTTTTCAAGCCGTTAATGAATTTGCTGTAAGACATGTCGTTCTGACGTGCAGCTGCGTTGATACGTGCAATCCACAGCTGACGGAACTGACGCTTACGTTGACGACGGTCACGGTAAGCGTACTGACCTGCTTTGATTACTGCCTGGAAGGCAACACGATAAACGCGCGAACGGGCACCGTAGTAACCTTTCGCTTGTTTTAAAATTTTCTTGTGACGTGCGCGTGCAATTACACCACGTTTTACGCGAGCCATATGCTCTCTCCTAAAGTCTTATTCTAGATTCAAAAAAAATGGCTTAAGCGTACGGCAGGCACGCGGTAACCAGGACCAGATCGTTTTTAGACACCATGCCTTTCGGACGCAGGTGACGTTTACGCTTGGTTGCTTTTTTGGTCAGAATATGACGCAGGTTAGCATGTTTACGCTTAAAACCACCGCTGCCGGTTTTTTTGAAGCGTTTGGCTGCACCACGTACAGTTTTAATCTTTGGCATTTTAATTAAATCCACTTCGCATTGTTAAACAACGAATCAGTGAGGCGAATAAAACCCACACAACGCAAGCGCTGCGTGGGTTCGATTACTTGGAAGCCTTACTGTCTCTTCTTCGGTGCGAGCACCATGATCATCTGACGTCCTTCGATCCTCGTAGGGAAGGATTCGACAATGGCCAAATCAGAATCTTCACACAGGTCTTTACGGACGCGGTTAAGCACTTCCATACCGATCTGTTGGTGCGCCATCTCACGCCCACGGAAACGCAGGGTGATTTTGGCTTTATCGCCATCTTCCAGAAAGCGAATCAGGTTGCGTAGTTTGACCTGATAGTCGCCATCATCGGTACCAGGACGGAATTTGATTTCCTTGACCTGAATAACTTTTTGCTTCTTCTTCTGTTCTTTTGTCGACTTGCTCTTCTCGTAGAGGAATTTGCCGTAATCCATGATTCGGCAAACTGGCGGTTCGGCATTTGGGCTGATTTCTACTAAATCAACGCCCGCTTCCTCAGCTTTTTCAAGAGCTTCATTCAGACTGACAATACCAATCTGCTCGCCATCGACGCCGGTTAGGCGAACTTCTTGCGCGCGAATTTCTCTGTTAATGCGATTAGGACGCGCCGGTTGAACTCGTTTTCCGCCTTTAATACTTTATTCCTCCAGTTGATGAAGACTACGGCTGCGAATCTCTTTTTGCAGCTTGTCTACGACTTCGTTTACGTCCAGGCTTCCCAGGTCTTTGCCACGGCGGGTACGAACGGCAACTTTGCCTGATTCGACCTCTTTATCACCGCAGACCAACATGTAAGGAACCCGTCGTAAAGTATGTTCGCGAATTTTAAAGCCAATCTTCTCATTTCTCAAGTCCGCTTTAACGCGAATCCCTGCGTCCTGCAGTTTTTTGGTCAATTGCTGGACATAATCAGACTGGCTGTCGGTGATATTCATCACCACCACCTGCACCGGAGCAATCCAGGTTGGGTAGAACCCTGCGTACTCTTCGGTAAGAATACCGATGAAACGCTCCATGGAGCCCAAAATAGCGCGGTGAATCATTACCGGGACCACGCGATCGTTGTTTTCGCCAACATACGATGCGCCTAAACGGCCAGGTAAGAAGAAATCGAGCTGCACGGTACCACATTGCCATGCACGATCCAAACAATCATGCAGAGTAAATTCAATTTTTGGTCCGTAGAAGGCACCCTCACCCGGCTGATATTCAAACGGAATCCCGTTTTCAGTCAGCGCCGCAGCCAGATCCTCTTCCGCACGGGTCCACATATCGTCAGTCCCGATACGCTTTTCAGGGCGAGTAGAAAGTTTTACCGCAATCTTGTCGAAGCCAAAGGTACCGTAGACATCATAGACCATACGGATACATTCGTTCACCTCGGCACGCACCTGCTCTTCAGTACAGAAGATATGGGCGTCATCCTGGGTGAACCCGCGTACGCGCATCAGGCCATGCAGAGAACCCGAAGGCTCGTTACGATGGCAGCTGCCGAACTCACCCATACGCAGCGGCAAATCACGGTAGGATTTCAGGCCCTGGTTGAAGATCTGCACGTGACCCGGGCAGTTCATCGGCTTGATGCAATACTCGCGGTTTTCCGACGAGGTGGTGAACATGGCGTCTTTATAGTTTTCCCAGTGGCCGGTTTTTTCCCACAGCACACGGTCCATCATAAATGGCCCTTTCACTTCCTGGTACTGGTACTCTTTGAGCTTCATGCGCACAAAGGCTTCCAGCTCGCGGAAAATTGTCCAGCCATCGTTGTGCCAGAACACCATACCCGGCGCTTCTTCCTGCATATGGTACAGGTCGAGCTGCTTGCCGATCTTGCGGTGGTCACGCTTGGCGGCTTCTTCCAGACGCTGCAGATAGGCATTCAGCTGTTTCTTGTCTGCCCATGCGGTGCCGTAGATACGCTGCAGCATTTTATTTTTGCTGTCGCCACGCCAGTAGGCGCCAGACGTTTTCTGCAGTTTGAAGTGATGGCAGAAACGCATGTTCGGCACGTGCGGACCGCGGCACATGTCGACATATTCTTCGTGGTGATACAGGCCAGGACGGTCGTCATGGCTGATGTTCTCATCCAGAATCGCCACTTTGTAGTTTTCACCACGCGCGGCAAAGGTGTCACGGGCTTCTTGCCAGCTAACCTTCTTCTTGATGACGTCATAATCTTTGTCGGCCAACTCATGCATCCGCTTTTCCAGCAGATCCAGGTCTTCCTGCGTCAGGGTACGGTCGATATCAACGTCATAATAGAAACCGTTGTCGATCACTGGGCCGATAGCCATTTTGGTGTCTGGCCACAGCTGCTTGATGGCATGACCCAACAGGTGCGCACAGGAGTGGCGCATGATTTCCAGGCCTTCGGCATCCTTGATGGTGATGATAGCCAACTGCGCGTCTGATTCGATCAGATCGCCGGCATCAACCAGTTCACCGTTCACACGGCCGGCAATACAGGCTTTCGCCAGGCCAGGGCCGATATCGCGGGCAACATCCAAAGGGGAAACAGGGTGATCGAAATGACGCTGACTTCCGTCAGGAAGAGTAATAACAGGCATTAATAATTCCTTATCTACAGTGGTGACCCACACGACAGATCACATGAAGAAATACAATAACGTTTAACTACATGAGGTTATCGACGCTATCCAGCTTTACCCTGCCAGATATGTACACTCATATGTACACAATTTAAAATGTACTATGTTGTTACGCCATAACGGAAAAGAGAGTGTAACACTATGAACAGGTGAACTTCTAGACACATCCCAGCGACCATTACTCCATGACCATCCCCGGAGTGACACAATGGCGGCATCAAAATCCCAAATCAAATAGCCTTGGTCCATTCCGACATTAACTTACGAAAGAGGAATGCCCATATTGTTACAGTATGAGTGAAGACGAGCAGTGGTCAGGCTTTGCTGAACCTCACTCAACACCCCTTCGTAAATAACAAAAGCAGCCACGTCGTTATAACCCTTCAGTGATTGTGTTTCATTCGCAGGACCACCCACCGCAAATGCACGGTTTGACAGCGCCGGAATGGTACCTGCTGGGAAAGGGTTTGTTGCCATGATGCCAGTGATCCAATCCTTCACCGTGATCGTTGTATTACTGCAGGTGACCGACATGATCGAAAATTTGGACATATCCTTAACCACATTCACCGAAAGCGGTGTTGATGTAGAAGGCGCTGCCGGATTGAAAACACCGGCTTGAGCAGTAAGTTTCCCCATTGGCGCTCCAGGGTCATTATTGTTTACGAATAGCGATAAGCCATGTGAAACAAATCCCGGCGCTTCGACGTTCTGACCACTAAACGTACCCATGAACATTGGCTTATGTTCATCAGTTGCGAATGTATCATTAGAGCGAGCAATACAAAACAGCGTATGATTTCGTCGCTGGAATATTGACGTCCTTAAAAAGTCTTGCCCACCCTTAAATCGTAAATAGTTTCCGTGAACCTCTGGATTTCCAACGACAGTAAACGCTGGTTGATAACGTGCAAGGTTTCTCAGTGACTTTTCAATACTGCCGCCCGAGATGCCCCCATCCCAGCAATCCCTCCTGAACAGGAGGCATAATGAAACTTGTTTTTCCGCTCAGGTCTGTGCTGTTGTCATATAACGCAATGCCCATTATTTATGCCTCTTCTGCTGTAATCTGATATGCGACGCTCCAATTACGAAGGTCATAATAGTTATTAACGAGTTCCGGTATGTTTGCAGACGGATACATGCCACTATCTGGCAAATACTCATATTTACTTTCGCTAAGTCCATTGCTTGAATCACAAACCATGCCGTTGCCATTGTGATTAGCCTTGTCGGCATAACGTATCAACAGCTCGCCAAGCGGCTCACGCACTAAAGTAATGTGAATTGTTGAAAGCCCACGGACCTCTACGTCCAGTACGCTGATCGGAGTGTCGGCACCGTTGAATCGATCAATGGCGGTAAACCCTTTGTCAGCGTATTCCTGAGCAGCGTTCACTACATACGGCGGAGAGAAGCGTAAAGGTGGAGCTGGCGTATGCATCGATAACAGCACGTCAACACCACGGTAAACAGCGGTGATTGGCTGTAACGGCTTCCAGTCTTGGCCAAGCTCACATATCTTAAAGGCGATTTCGCCCAGTTTCTCTGCAAACCAGCGGTAACCGTTTGAATCCAGATGCCCGTTTTTGTCGGTGTACGGATAAGTCGGGCCCGCCAGAAATATGTTTTCATTCTCTTCTGCAAGTTCGATCTGGGCCATGCCAACAGCCATGTCATGCTCGTCACGCGTAAATGATGCTCCTGCCTGGTCGATGATAAATGCAGGCATCCGAGACTGGCCAGTTACGGCAGTAATGTCTGCATACATGTCGTTGCGCAGCTGTAGTGTCCCGCTTTTGAAATACTCCTTACTTGCGTTCGGATAGTCTTGCTGACCATGCATGTGAACGATGCAGCCCACCTGGTATGACTTGCCTGCGGCATCGGCGATAGCTTTAACACCGGTCATTGCAGTGTAGAATCGGTTATATAGATCTGGGCTGGCACCTTTGCTTAGCTGCGCAAGGTTTCGCCCACCGACCCCTGTAGCAGAACCAACGAACACACGGTTGGGTTCAGAGGATAGGCCTACTCGGTCGAGGTGATGACGACGCCATGAATTCAGGCTTCCTTCTACAGGTGACTCACCATATGCGATCGTTCCTGGCGCCAGAGCGGACACCTGCGAATCAGTTAATGCATTGCCGTTGGCATCGCAGCAAGTAGCGATCAAAGGTTTTAGCGTCGCACTACCACGCGGAGTGAAGACGGCTGCTGTTGGTGATGCAGGCATTGATGAGTCACCAAACATCAAATTATCCAGCGGTTGTGTCGTGCTCAGGCGCGGCCACCCTTCGGTGCCGTTTTGCAGCGACTGACCGTAATAGATATTGTGAATAATTTGCGCTAACGGACGGACCGCATTGTTCCCACGGGAAGCGATAGCCTCGCGGCTCTGGCGAGCTAACACTTCGCTTTTCTCTGTCTGTTCAGAAAGCCAGGAGTCCTCTTCGGTATCTGCTGAAGAAACTTGCAGTTCCACCGCATAACCATTTTTATCTATCAGGTAAATTCCATCACCTGATATTAATGAAATCTCCAAATCTCCAAATCTCCAGCGAAGATATTTCCGTTTTGAATATAAGCTGCAGGATACCCATTAGCATCTAAATGAGAAATCGCGCTACCTTCATCTACGCGAACTAAATCACGAAATACCTTCCCAGTTGGTGTTGCGACACCATTAACATTTTTATATTCGTCCGCGATAGTAAAACTGTCGTCAGAAACAATGAAGAAAAAGGCACCGTTAATTATCTCACCAGATGAAATGGCGTCGTTAGCCTCTGTAAGAGTATAACTTTTCCCAAGAGGAGCTAGTGTCCTCCTTATGCCTTCAATTGTATAGCGGTCTATTCCGAACCTGTCTTTATATGTTGGATTTCCTGAGTTAACTACCTCGTCAATTTTCCCGGCATTAAATTTTAAACCCCTTACATCTTCGCTAGGGATTTGTTTATTTGTTGGTGTGGTAGCCATTTATTCAGTTACCTCATAATTATACATTTCATCGTTATATTCAGACATGGTTAACGAGGTAGTCCCGTCGCCATTAGGTTTCTTTTCTGTGATCGTCCACTTGGTGGCATCCATCTCCACTTGCGTGGCGATGACATATCGGGAGGGTGATTGCACGTTGTAGCCGTCAAAAATATTGAGGGTTATTGCTGGTACTGTTGCGGAGAATCCAAATATCGTGTCGCTACGAGGAAATGCCTGGATTCTCGCGGTTGGCGTGCCATTAGCATCGGTGACGATGACATACATGTCTCCTTGCCATTCAATGCGTTCACTTGTGTCAAAATCGTTTCCATTCCTGGCAACGATATACCCGTCCTGCTGATTGGCGTCGTAGATATCAGGCACCTGCACCATCTGACCGACGTTTACCCACTCTCCATCTGACAAGGCCCTTATCGACATCGTTTGCCGGGAATAAAGCAACCGCCTAACCTCTTTCAAAGCCCTATCTCGTGCCTGATATGAGTTCCTGACATAAAGCATGTCGAACTTCTTCGCCTTGACTGGCTCTCCCTCTTCAATGGTTGGGCCGGTGATCCGATAGCGAATGAATGCCTGTTTGTTTGTCGTGGGGTTCTTGTAAGTGACCTGCACACCGTCAAATCCACCAGGGAGGGTCATGTCGTATGAGAGGCTGTAATCCTCCGCCTTGGTGTTGGCGCGGTTGAATACGGTCACCGCGTTTGGCTTACGCTCGTCACGCGTAAACGACAACACGCCGTCATCCCAGAACGCCGTTACTGTGGCTGCATCGCAAATGGTCTGCACCCTGGCACCGAGAGAGATATCTTCGTCGTCAAACGTGTAGTCGAAGTAACCCAGCCGCTGATCCGGTAATGACGCGGCTATCGAATACAGCTCATAGATGTCGATGCTGGACTCGGCCTGCCCGCCCATTTTTATCCACGTATGAAGCACGGCATCAGCAAACGAGCGTGACGGCCTTTCGGTGTAATCGACGGTTTGAGTGCTCAGGTTGTAACTGATGACATGACGGGTAATGAGCGCGTTATATTTCCTTTCCCTTGCGCTCGTAGCCCTTTCGGTGGCCGTTACAGTGACGGTAACGAGTGTGTCATTCGGGTACGCGACATTACTGCGCGTCCTGACAATGTGGACGGCCTCAACCTTCAGTACCGAATGATCGTTGCTGTTATTCGACCGAATGAACGAAATAGCATACCGGCCATTACCTGCAGCGGGTGTGAACTTAAAAGTTTCGTATTTGGTATCGGTGTTTTCATCGTCGTTATTTAACCCAACGTTGTAGCTCTCAAGCGTGCCGGGGATCTGGTTGTTGTCGTCATCAACTTTGTAGAAAGTAACGTTTGTTCTGGCGTAATCCCCATGGCCAAGCTGAGCCTGCAGGTGAATCCAGAGCTGTGTTCCTTCTACGGGTGAAAACGAAGGCCCGATAACCAGCGGCTCGTTATCATTCAGCGTGAATATAGTGGTATTGATTACAGCATCACCCGGTATTTGACCGATGTCGTTCCCGCTGAGGTTTGCAAACGTGAATTCATAGAAATACTGAGGATCAACAGGCGCACCGTCATCCGTGGTCGTGGCATTGGTTAGTTCAGCAAACACGGTGATATCCCGCGTTACTGGGCCAGATACCGTGTTGTAGGTGACGCTAACCACGAATGAAACTGAGTGCGGTTTCGGCAGATCATAGAAGTAGTCGAAGTCACTATTTTGCTTAATCTTCACCTGAGCCTGACCGGCAACGAATTCACCAGAAACCATATCCGTGGTAGTCGTAGCCGTTTCAGCAGGGAAGTCTTCGCTCTCGTTTGGCCCTGGCAATTCCTGACCGTCGATATCATCGAATGCGAACCCTTCGTTGATGACCGGTATGTTTTGGCCTGGCTGGAAGATCTGGTATGAGGCACCCGCTAGAGCACCAAGATTCGACTCTGAGTAGCGAACAGACGTCACGTCATACTTGCCCAGGCCAAAGTTCATCCACTCGGTCACCTTTTTGATGTTATTGGTGTACTCGAATAGAGACTCCTGGATCAGGTCTGGAAACGCCCTCACCTGACCGTAGTTATCAGGCTTTGCCTCACTGTTACGGGCAATGTTGGTTTGCCCTTTCAGGCTATTATTCGGTGAGGTTTTGGAATTGTTTGTGGCTGCGTTAGCGCTTGGCTGCTTGATGAGTGACGAAAGGATTTTCTGGGTAAACTTTATCGGGTTGAAGTGTTCAAGCGGGTTCAAGATTGTGCCGAGTGCGCCACTCTTTGGCTGGTCAAACACGCTGATGATGTCGCCATGGTTCAGCGGGAAATTCAGCTCGTCATCAGGTTTAAGCTTTACTCCGTTCCTCAGTATCTCAACATCACAATGCAGGTTGGCCGTTTTCAGCCAGGGGTAAAACATGCTGCCGGCTGCGAGGTTATGTCGCTCTTTCGGTATCCCCGGCACGCGCTGAACTTCGATCAACGGCATAGTCGTAAAACTCCACTTTGGTGAACACTTTTTCTAACGTCCGAAGCTTGTCGAAACGCACCTGTCCAGACTCGCCACGGCTATGGAATGCTTGGCCATTCACCACCAAACCAACATGCTTTGGCTCCGCGCCGTAATACGCGATAAATATGCTACTGTCGGCGGCCTTCTCTACCTGCTGCCAGAACACGACATCACCCGCAAAGCACGTCAGGAAGTCGCTACCGGCTTCGTAGTCCGGCGTTTGGTGTATCTCAATGCCGAGCACATGCCGGTAGTACAGAACGACGAGCACCCAACAATCCGCCGCCTCAAACGAGCACGCTCTATCGCGCCACGGTTTGCCCTCCATGGCGTTCACAAAGTCAGATTTATGCATTGGCAAGCCCTGGGAAGTCGGTTGTGTTGTAGAGGAAGGCGATGTTGTTGTTCAGCGGGTTCTGAAGAGTCAGCGAGCATGTAACGTCGCTCTCGTCCATCGACACGTCTTTCACGTAAAGCGTCCACGGCTTAAGCGGTGTATTCATGTCGGCGGCATCAAAGCGCTGGTACGTGGCCGATATCGGCGTTATCCGCGAATACGTGCGCCACAACTTCAACTGCTGCTTAAAGTCCTGCGCCAAACGCCCAAATTTCGCCGATGAATTGATTACCGGCGTATTGCTCTGCTGGCTCTCTGACACCTCCATCCGGCATGGGGTGTAAACCTGCCCCGCAAACGTCTTTGGGTAAATCTGGCGATTAACCAGGCGGATATAGCCGAATGTCGAGTGATAAAACGTCATGGTATCGTAGAGAATGCGGTTGGGACGCTGAGACTGAAATTCGCGTAAAGTTGGCATTTAAAACTCCGGTAAATCTCGGTTAACCACCTCATCAATGATCCCCCACTGGTTCGGCGGCAGCTCAACAATGACGTCTGAGAATTCATCATCCGGGTTGTAAACCTTCCGGGTGATGACGTTCCCCGTCCATGTCGTCGTATTGCCGTTGATGCTTGTCTGTACCGGAGGGGCCACAAAATGCAGTTCCTGCATCTGCAGACCTGAGCCCCCCAGATTACACAGCATGGTGAACCACTGGTTGCCGTTATCGAGATAACGCGGGCTGCGATACCACTGCTCAAATGCTCGGTCTTCCTGCAGCGTGAAAATCCAGTTCAGTGACCAGGTGGTTTTAAGGTCATCGGTCAGCCGCTGGAAGATGGGCGCGCCTACTGCAGGTTGATCGGTACGAAACCCGGCATCAATCGTTCGGCTCTTGTTGGTCTTCTGAGGAAGGGATAGCCAGTCGGGATAAGGTATTGCCACGGTTTTCTCCCGGTAATAAAAAACCCGCCGAAGCGGGTTGTTAGTTTGTCGCCCTGCGAGGGGCTTGATGGTTTCTCGAAATACCTTGGCTTATAGGGCCACCGTTATCCAGGTCAGCCACAATTACATCGACGGTGATTCCATTACCGGTATTGGTAGCCTGCGCATCTACGGTGCCAGTGGTGTAGTTCTGGATGTTAATAACCACCCCTCCACCCACCCCGCTTCCTTGCAACTCTTTGTTGCTGATCACCTTACCTGTACGGTCACCATTCAGAAGGTAGTTATGGTTACCCTGCTGCAATATCTCAGGCTTGCCCCCCTCTCCTACCTGATACATTCCTCCAGCAGAAACGGGGCCGCCATTCTTGCGAGCGCCCGCCACAGCCAAACCTTTAGCGAGGCCTACTGTAGCAGTCATACCTGCCATTGCAGGGACTGAGTTACCACCAAATGAAGCAAGGGATGCTAATGCCGCTGGAGCCGCCCAAGCTGAAGCAAGGATGCCTGCCTGTGCAACTCCGGCCGTAGTAGCTGCTCCCCCCATGACTTGCTGGATGATGAAATTTTTCAACATCTCAACACCGACCTGAACCAAGCTATTTACGACGCTGTTTAGCATCGTGCTGCCAAGTGATTTCAGCGCTTCTTCTGCGCTCATCGAGCCAGTAATTAACCCTGTTATCGCGTTGGAAGCATTGCCAGCAAAGGCGTCTACGGCACTCGTCAGCATGTCGTAACCAAGGCTTTGTTGGCTTAGTATCTCCCATTGCGCCGCTGTTCTCTGCTGCTCATATTGTTGATTGGCCGCATTCATGAGGAGCAGACCTTGCTGCTCAGTGATTACTCTCTGTTGGGTAAATTGCTGTATCAGCGCCAACTTCTGCGCGTTCTCGTTGGCAAGCTGCTGCACTGGGTCAACCATACCGGCAGCTTGCTGCTGAGGACTTACCACGGCTTCAGACCGGATTTTTGCCAAGTTAACCTGATGCTGTTGCTCCAGTTGCTCAGCCGTGGTGTTGTACTGCTCCTGGCTGATTTTCTTGGCCGCTAACGCCGTGTTTAAGTCCTTAACGTCCTGCGTATAGCTGGCGTTTTCTCGCGCCTCCGGCAGTAGTTTCTCGGCGGCGGCCTGCGCCTTAATGGCATTAGCTGTGTCCCACTTTTTAGCCGCAAATTCTCCAGCCGCGGCGATCTGCGATTGCGTTGCGCCCTTACCAAGAGACAGTTGAGCGTTGAGGATGGCTTGTGCTCTGCTTAGTTCGCTGGTCGAATCTGCGGCAAGATCAGCCTGCTGCTTAAGGTTAGCCAGCTTCTGGGCGGCACTTTCGGCTTGGCTGGCAGATTTCTTACCTTCCGCATTGTTTTCTTTCTGGGCTTTAGTATTCCGCTCAATCTCTGCATACTGATCTTGGAGCATCTTCACTCGTGGATCATTCTTAGATAGGCCAGCATCTTCAGCGTCATATACCGCCTGCAACCTAGCTCTAGCTTCCCCCTCTAGTTTCGATAGTTCTATACGGCGCTGAGAGCGTTTCACCAAGGCATCTTGCTTAGGGGTTGCGGTGCCTGCTTTATTGAATTTGATTTGACCAGCCGCAGCTCTCGCGGACGCCTGAGCTACTGAATCAAGATCACCAACCAAAGTAGCGGCTCTATTACTTAATACAGCCAGCGCTTTGTTCTGCTCAGACCAACCATCCAATCCAAGCCATGACCACGTTCTGGCTCTACGCTCATACATCTCTGCAGTAGATGTTAAGTCTGATATACGTTGAGCCGCCGTCTCTGTCTTTCCGCTGAGCCTATCAATCGCAGAACTGATGGAGTCAATGATCGTGACCATTGTTTGGCTCGCCCCTACGGTTTCATTCATTTTGCCTATCAGCATCTGCAATGAAATCGTCAGGGTATCGCTTGCCTGATCCATCGTCCTAGGAAGCTTTTTAAACTCTTCATTCAGAGAGTCGGATTGCTTCATTATCGCGTTGATAGCATCTTCAGCGCTTAATTTACCTTCCAACATCGCTTGCATTAGCTGACCACCAGTCATGCCAAGACCAGCCGCAATTTGACGAGCAAGCTCCGGCATCTGCTCCACAATAGAGTTAAACTCTTCTGCCCTCACCGTACCGGAGGCAATAGACTGACCAAATTGCCTCAAAGCATTTGCCATCTCTTCGGAAGAACTACCGCCAACTCGGCCAATTTTCTGCAATGTGTCGGTAAGCGCCAGTATCTGTGAGTTTGTGGCTCCAGTCTCTTTTAGAGATGCAGTCATAGTTTCCCAGAGCTTAGCTGTATCCTTCAGGCTGGCACCTGTATTTGAAGCTATGGCCGCTAACCCCATGAAGGTGCTTTTAGCTGTTGATGTGTCGCTTGTTAAACGCGCTATACGCGCCTGTAGTTGAGTGATGTTATCGGCTACGGTTAAAAAAGCTTTGCCATAGTCGATTATTAAAGAAACTGAGATTGCACTTGCCACCCCAGTCAGAATGGTTTTTAAGCCACCCATTGAATTGCCAGCTTTATCCGCAGAGGATGATAATGCATCGACAGACTTCGAGGCTTTCCCCGTCTGGCGCTGCATTTCTTCTAGAACAACAGAAGCTTTTCGGCTGCCAGTGATCATTTTGGCTGTTTCAATATCAACCTGATAGACCAGGCTTCCACCATCTTGCTCTGACATTTAGCAATCTCCAGGCATAAAAAAACCCCGCCGAAGCGAGGTTGTTCTTTATTAACATTTTCTAAGCGTCTTCACCACACATAGCCGTATAGCCATACATGTCGCGCGCATCATCTTCTGTTGATACCTTCTTACTTCCAACCTTATAGGTCACTGCTTTACTGAAATATCCCTTTTCTTTCATGCTCATATCTATCATGAAAGAATGAAATCCAGCATAAGCACCAAATCCATTCTTGGCATTAACTTGCCCGCACACTAAGACGAGAACTGTTCCATCCTCGTTTTCTTGAGTTTTTGCCACTCGCAAATATCTAAACTTTGCACTATCAGGGTCTTTCAAGTCTGCAGAAATTTCCTTCTGTGCAAGTTCTAATGCTTTTTCCTCACCAGGCTTGCATGCCGTCAAAGCCATAACGGCGAGTACTACTGCTAATGTCTTTTTCATTCTTCCTTGCCCATCAATCAAAGATGACCCGATCTTAGCAGAGGTCGCGGCGGTGGCAACGAAAAAACCCGCAGCTAAGCGGGTTTGGAGGCTACCTACTTTTGGATTCGAAGACAGCCTGTAGGCCGTAGTCGATGCTGTTCTTAAAGTAGTTTTGTTCTCCCGTTGCTACATACATTATGGTTGCAGCGACACATGCCAGGAAGTATTGGTTGGTGACAAGTGCTAGCAGTTTTTTCATTGTTTCAACTCCGTTGACCTGCTCCCCGTTGATTTATACCAACCAGATCATTGCGTTGAGCCTTCAGTTTAGAGATCCTTAACTGAATGTCAGGTTTTGACAGGTTTTCGGATGCAGTGCGGTTAGCTGTTTTAGCGCTGTACCCCGCCCGAATAGCCGCTTGTGTGGCGTTTAAATCGATGAGGTACTCGCGACAAAACATTTCTTGCTTGTCGGTGAGCGCCATTAAAATACCCCATACTCTAAGGAAGAGTCAGATGAGCGAATATTGGTTTGTAATTCCTAAAGATGAAAAAAATGAATTTCACGTTTGGCTTATTGGTCACCCCTATTATAAATTTAAGCGACCAGAACCTGACAAACACTTTTACATTAATTCAGCCCCTACCTTTCATAATGCTGAGAAAGGCGATGTTAGCTGTGAAATCACGGACGGGTATGATGAAAAAAAAGATGAAATACTAATTACATTTACCTTTAAAGAAGAAGTTCTCGATGAGGGGTTATTAAGCTTAATTAGAGAAAACTTCACCGTATTAGACTCTTCTTGTTATTAAAAAATCAAGTTAGTTTGAAGAGTGATGTGTGTATCATCGGTGGCACTCAATGAATGCCACCTGCAACTTCGTTAGGCGAACTGTAGGATTCCGTGCGCCTCTAAATCCGAATAGGAGATCAGTTCGTTGAACGCTGGTACTTTTTCGCTATCCCTAAATCTTGGAATACCACCAACCCATTGATTCCAAGATGTAGCTTGGTTACCACTCATTACGCAACGTCCATCCGGATGCTCTGTGTTGAGTTATAAAATAACCGCCTGCAGGTGGTTATTTTTCGACAAGTTTGGTAACTATTAACTCCACATCCCAGTCGCAGTATGCCTTTTTTAAAGGGTAAGATAAGGAGATTTTTCGTCCTCGTTCTTGAATAAGATTGGCCTTACGAGTTTCAATACTAATATTTTTATGATCATCACAAGTAAACACACTAACATCTAGGTAGTGTTCTTGTTGATTGCTTAGTACTTTATCTAAAGCACCCACCAAATTTTCTAACTCGTACATTTACTCTCCTTTAAAGTGACCAGTATATAACACCATGAATTTATTCATCATTTTCTCTCAACCTTAGAGATAACTCACTCGCCCGGCGATCGTTAAGATTCGGACTAAGGGGGGGAGCAATCCCGTCATGCGACTACAACCAGCGACCCTCATAGCATATACCTCTTGGTTAGGGGGGCGGGTACATATGTAGCATTAGATGAACTAACGCTGATTTTTTCTGTTAATGATGAATCGGCTGCTTATTATAATAAAAAAGCACTTTAGTGTGGCTTTTACTATTACTTCAGTTGTGCTGTTATCTATCGTATCTTTCTTTTTCAGCCTGCGGTAATTTACACCACCATTCGATAGCCTCTTGGGCTTTATCACCCTCCCCCATCTTTTGATAGAAATAATGTAATGACGAAGGAAGGATATCTCCATTGAAAACATCAGAGATTTTATTCCTATCAGATAGATAGCTACAATATTTCTTCAATAACCCCAGTCGCTCTTCAATTCTCATCTTATCTTCAATTTGTTCCATCATATTTGTTAAGTCCATAACCCACCCAGTTTTTGTTATTCGAAGTGGATATTTTACATCATTCTTGGAGTTTATAAACTTTTATTCGAATTTACTGCTTGATAATAGGCCTACCAGTGGTATTTATCTAACCTTAGCTGCCTAAGATATTGGGCTATTTCGATGTCTACTTGCATGTCTGAGTCGGGGTCGATACAGGCATCACATGCTGCCAACTTGCGGTTTTGCTTCATTCATCGTTTTCTCCCGGCTGCTTCACGCCATTGGTTTAGTGTGACGACCTGGCCAGTGCAGACTGATAAAGCGGTTTGCAGCGCCAGCGTGTAACTCGCAGCATCACCCCAGGTATCACCCTGCAGCGTTGGCTGCTCGCATCGCTTGAATACTGACTCAGGGGGTAACAACACTACCTGTTGGGGAGTTACCGGCGTTTTGCTGCAGGAGGTCAATAACAGCGGTAGGCATAGGACTATTGCCACATTTATCGCTTTTAAGTGCATCGCGTAACTTCCTCTGATACGTTTCCCCCTGCTGGCGTAGTTGCTGCTCTCTTCTCTGCTGCTCAGCCGCTAACACTCTGTTTTGCCGGTCTTGTTCTTGCAGCGTTGAGATTAGTCCTGACTGCTGCGCCAGCGTCTTTTCCTGCTCGCCCACCTGTTTTCTGGCCAATTCCAGCCGGTGCGACAACAACGAGCTGTAACCACCCAGGCAGATTGATACCACCAGCAAGAGCAACATTCCCGCCCTTGATAATTTACCCAGCCAGCCACTCATGACAGAAAAAACTCACGCTCTGCCGAACGGCGTTTTACAAGGCCAGCCAGCTTCACACCACCAGCGTTTACCCACTTACCGAACTCATTAGCAGCGCCCTGTTTGTCACCTGTATTCAGTTTTCTAAGTAGCGTTGAAGTGCTCAATGAGCGCAATCCGAGGTTATAAGCAAAGCTCACCAATGCATCAAACTGGCCCTGTGTGATTTTTACCTTCACTAGCTGATTAACACCTTGTTCATACTGAACCACGCCGCACTTCAGCAACCGATCTGCTGTAGCCTGATCAATCACCATGCCGGGGCCAATCTTCTTGCCGTCTACCGGCTGAGTCCAGCCATAGCCGATAGTCCAGACGCCTACAGAGTCCTGGTAGGCTTTCAGCTCTAACCCTTCGAAGCGCTTAATCAGCTCAATGCCTTTATTGCTTATCTGCATTCTGATTGCCTCCCCCGAATCTGTTGCCGATGAAGTTCAGGAAGAACACTCGGAATTGCTCAACGCCAACAAAGCCGACACCCCCGCCCACAGCGATTGAAAGCGACCGTGGAAGATCGAAATACTCCAGTGCTGAGACGATAGCCAGCGTCAAAGCGCCACATAGGAGGCCTTCCAGTAACGTCTTTTTCCAGCCACCGCCCGTGTACGCAGCACGAAGAACCGCAGTAACAATGGCAAGCAGAACCGCACCGATCGGCGTCTCCCCCCTCCACCATGCTTGTAAAATGTCCCCAACGTCAGGGAAGTTGTGCGGGTTAAATGGCATTTTCATGTCCCCCCCCTGTCGGGGCTTAGCCCGATCTCCGGGTGATAGATAGTCCTCTAGGTCAGAGGTGGGTGTTTGTTATAGAATTTGGGAATTACACACTAAATGGCGTTTCGAAATGAATAACCCTATAGGTAGAGTCATTGAGGATGTTCAGTCTATAAAGGATGATGGGGTCGAGTTTATAGGTACAGATAAGCTAATAGATTACCTGAGTGCTTTAAAAGACAACGAACAGCAATCTCACGAAGAAATTCTCGAGAGATTGAAAGCAACAAACCAGTTACATATAGAACGATATAAGCAAGTGTCTGCTGTTAATTTAGAGTCTTTCCGTAGCGTTGTTGCAGCCGGAGCTAATGCGTCTAAATCTTGTATGCTCATCAATGGCGGCGCAGCTGTAGCGCTGCTCGCATTCGTAGGTAATATCTGGAATAAAAGCCCGAGCGCAGGAACAGTGACAGAGATTGCTTACGGTATTCTATTTTTTTGCATTGGCGTTGGCTTTGCTGCACTTTGCACTGGGATTACCTATATTGCCCAATATTGTTATTCAAGCATCGATTTTGATGATGACAGTGATAAAAAATGCAAATGGGAGATTACTGGAAACATATTTAACATTTTAGCTGTATTAGCCGGATTAGCTTCTTTAATCTTCTTCTGCTTCGGATGCTATAGTGCCTTTGAAGCCATAATTTTGCATAGCAGAATTTCATAAAAAAACCCGCAAGGAGGCGGGTTCTTTTAATGTGGCAGTGGTGATTTGTCAGCCCGTAGGCATTGAAATCCCATCATTAAGAGCAAATCTAGCCAAAATTATTCAATAATGCAAGACTTGGTTGATAAAATTTATAAATTTGTCGACATATGTCTCAATCAAGTTAGTTTGATGTCACTCTACTAAGCACTCTCTCTGCGGCTTCTGCATCCTGATAACACTTACTGATCAGCATCTGATAAAAACGATGCCAGTTCCTACTCCATGTAGGCTGGCTCAAGGTAGGTATAAGGCCTTTCACTACCTTGTGAGCTGGCGCAGTCGTGGTAGGCTTTAAGCCCGTCCCATTACATCTGATGCAGATCTTCTCAATCACTTGCCCTTCAGCCTTTGTGGCTGCGAAATCGTAGGTTTTCCCACTACCGCCGCATCTACAGCGTGCCCGCTCTATGTCTGCCGTTCTGCAGAAGTCATCAACTGCCAGCTTTGAAAGCAGCACCATGCATCGTGCCATTTGTCTACCAGCAGCCTTCCCCACCAGCTTTGGGGCTTGCTTAAAGGCATGCTGAGCAAGTTGCTCGATCGCCTTTTCTCTCTCTGCCATGTCCTTATTGAATTTCGCATACAGCAGACTGAGCCCCTGCGCCTCTCTGGATTGAGTGATCCCCAATGCAACCATGACATCGGTATAGCCTCCTTGCCCGCCACCTTGGCATTGTGATGCGCGAACCACACGCCGTTCCTGCTGGATGCCATCCTGTCCAATCAGTAGCTTGGATTGAGGCTTAATATCAGGCGCGGTGCTCATGATTGAAGGAGATTTTGGGCTGCTGGCTAAAAGTGCGTGCTCTATTCTCATGCTATTTCTCCGATAATTATTTGGCCTACTTCGCCCCAAACCTTTGTTACTCGACCGTCCCAGATCCGGCAGTCGTCCTCAAAAATGGCATCCAACAGTGCCTTTTCCAGATTGTCTTTATCAGGCTTCTGCTGATGTGGTTTACCGGCCATCCCAGCGCGCTTCTTCTTGCTCCAGCTATCTGGCATGGGTAATACAAACGTCACGTGATAGCCGCTCTCAGGCAGCGATATGCGGTGCAGCCTCACTTCATCGCAGAATGCCCGATAGCGAAGAACTGGCGGGCGCTTGGCCCACCGGTCTTTTTGCGTCTGACGTGGCTTGGGGATAGGGACTATGTTGTAACTCTTCATCCCAGCGCTCCCACGCCGTAGGAATACTCCATGAACTGGGCCAGCAATACGGCCTGACTGCCGTGCTCAGCCTCCCATGCGTCGGGGTTGTCGTGGAGCTTGCGATGGCAGTCACGAGCTAATGGGATTGTTAGGTAGTCGCTTGGCTTCGTCCCCATTCCACCCAGACCGTGCCCGATAATGTGGTGTGGGTCATCAGCTCGGCGACCACAACCACAACCACAACAACACATTTGTGTTTTAACCCAGCGTGTCCACTTGCTGTCTTCAACGCGGGTCAGTTTTGGACGCAGCATGAAAGCCTTCGGCGGTTCTGGGTCAACAGTGAAAACTTTAATCGCCGTTTTCTTCAGGATTTCGGTAGGTGCAGACCCAACAACCATGTCTGCTTCTTTTTTTGGCCCTGATACGAAAATAGGTTTCGGCAAGCTAAGTAATTCTGCTGAGACTTCATTAGGGACCAGGTCTACAACGCCGGAAATGGCAGCCCACAGAACAAGCTCAGGGATAGTCAGTTGCCCTTCAGACTTAAGCCGCCACTTCGCCGTCTCAACAACCCAGCGCGCCATGTTCACGTTCGCTATTGCATCAAGCTTTGGCGTTGTATGCCCGTCAGTCCTGTTGTCACAGCTCCAGCAGATACGCATGGCAGCATGACCATAACGACGCGTGGTCAGGTTGGACGAGTGGCTATCGCTGGCGTATTGGCATTGGGTGAAACGCGTTGCCCAGGCTTCCATCGAGTTGATACCACCAGCAGCGTTGATAACCCGTTCATGTTGAAAGAATGGCTGCAGGCGCGGATCGTTCGCTATCTCATGCTCTACCTTCGGTAAAATTCCGTCTGGGAGGTCTTTCATTTCGTCCGGCAGAGTCGATACCAGCACGCGGCCTGTCAGGTGTGAGAGCAACTCGCCACCAGCCTTGATCATCGCGATGCCCAGATCGCGCTGTACGTTAGATTTCACTATTGCTCTCATACCTGCGCTCCTGCCATTGCGTATGCTCGGGTTAAAATTGGACGCCACATCTGGCGGGCCTTACTTTCGTCAACATTGCCAAAGCCGTTTTTGCGTACCTGCTGCTGAGCTCGTTTTTCTGCAGCGTTAGCTGGCATCGTGGCATCTCGGATTAAGCGGTCAAAGGACTCATCAAAATCTATTTCTGGAGTATCGCCAGCCGGGGGATCCTGGCGTTGTTGTTCTACTGCATCGGCCATAGCTGCTTTGCGAGTGCGCTGTACATTCCAGGTGTTGGCCGCAGCCAGGTAGCCGCTGAAACGTACCGGGTCAAAAATCATCTTGGTGCTGAGTAGATGCCCTTTCGTCGGGTCGCTCAGTAACAGGCTTGCGCGGTGCTCTGCCACCAGCTTCAGTTCATCAACGCTGTTACCTTCCGACAGTCGCTCACAAATTTCTCTCAGGGTATCGGCGCGCTTTGGCGTTCTGCCGTTGATTTTCAGATTCAAGAAATCCAGCACTTCCCCAGCCATGCCCGATGTGTCCGCCGCTGGTTGTTCAGTCTGGGGGGCTATGGGGGGGGTTCCTTTTGGTTCAATGACTGGTTCAAAAGAGTGACTGGTTCTGGTGCCATCAGGTGACATAGGGGGTGTGCTTTCTGACGGCACAGGGGGTGCCACCTGCTGACATAGCCCTGTGCTTTTTGACGGCATAGGGCTATGCTTTTTGACGGCACAGGGGGCTATGCTTTCTGACGCCACAGGGGTGTCCAGCGTCAGGTAATACAGGTTAGAGGTGTTACCTTTGCCGTTGTTAACACCCAAACGGTTCTCTTTGGTGATTAATCCCATCTTAATCAACGACTCAATGTGCGCCCTCACGGCGCTTTTGCTGCACTCGCAGTGGTCAGCGACATGCTGATAGGAAGGCCAGCACTCGCCCTTGTCGTTAGCGTTGTCGGCTATCTTGATCAGCACCAGCTTGCGCAGTGGGTTACCCACTTTGATGCTCATAGCCTGCGCCATCAGGTTCATGCTCATACTTCGACTCGCTTAAATTTCTCTTTAAATCGCTCAAGTGGCTGCATGCATTCATACGGGTAGCCCTCTCGCATAAAAATCACCTGTTGCTCAGCCCGATCCCACCGAATGACGGTCACGCGTTTACCGTGGTCATCAAGGTATTTCCGGTTTAATGGCACAGAGTGATTAGTTGCCATGGAGTTCTTTCATCTCGAAACGACCGAGGCGCGGGTGATACCAGTATTTGCTTCTGCAGGCCCGCGTGGACGTCTTCCGCACCTCACTGAGTGCAGTAAGAAAGTCATCCTCTTTGGCTACCGTCGCGTTCGTCAGGATGCCGCCTGGAGCGTTAAAGGGGATTTTCTTGCTGGTAACATGAAACGAGCAGATCAGGGTTCTAACTTTGTTGTCAGACAGCCCAGACAAAGCCACCAAGTTACGAACCGTCTGCCAGCCAGGTGGTATAGCGCCGTTTGAAATTTCCTCTATCTGCTGAGTTACGCCATTAACCTGTTGCTGCAGCGCCTGCATCTGGCGTTGCTGTTGCGCAGCGTTCGTAGCCATGGCGGCTATCATTTCCATTTCAGATAGAGTCGATGGGGCCTGCACTGCGTCAAACGTGCGGATCACTTTCAGGTTGAAGGTTGCACTGATCCACATGGCGTATGAATAAACGAGCTCTTTGCAGGCATAGCTGCCCTGCTCTAACCCACCACGAATAACGTTAATTGGCTGATTTTCGAGCGAGGGAGGAATTCCCCGCTCGGTCAAAAGACGCACCAACTCCTGCGTTTGCTGCGTCGCATACCAATATTTCGGCTTGTGTCTTTCCTCGCCACCAGCAGCACGATGCAAGTCATTCAGGCAGTAACGCCCTACGACATCTTGACGAATGGCGGTCTTTTCAATCACAATCAGGTTGTTCATAGCAGAACTCCAAATCAGATTAGTGAAGGCCGCGCAGCTGTAACTGCACGGCTTTTTGCTTTCCTACCCGCCTTCTCTGGCTTTTCTTCCTTCGTACAACTCGCAAGCGCAAACTGCCTGGCACGGGTGAGACAGTCGTCGAATGCCATCCCCTTCCGGCTTGCCTGCGACATACGGCGATAGTGATCAGCCCCATAATTTGCCCCCCCCCCTGAGCGACTGCCTCGCTGAATCCTTCAGCCACCAGCTGCCGCTTGATGTTGTCGTAAACAAAAGTGTCCCAGGCCATTTAGTCCCATCCCAGCGGCCCTGGTCGGCTGCGCTCAGCTTTCAATCCGATATCAGCCAATGTTTCGACCGACGCCAAATAATCCCGAGAAACCAAAACCGCTTCAGGAGGTGCAGCCTGAATTCCCAGGAATGCCAGCTCCTTGGCCATCGCTGCAAAATGCCCCTCTCCTTTACGGCGACTTGCAGTCGACTCACTAATCCCTAAGTGCTCCGCGTAAGCCTTTTGCCCTACCGATGCAAGCCGGTTGAGCAATACGCCTTCAATCTCAACTGCGTTGATAATTGGCGGTTCTAACTTTCGTGCTATTGCATTGTTTTCCATTGATAGTTGTCCTTGTTAAGCAGCAGTTAGCTCCGGCCAAATCTTTTGCCAATCGTCTGGACGAAGATCCCGCCGAGTAACCTTGCTGTTTGTTGCTGTTTCGATCTCAACGCAACGTGCAGGCGAAATTGAGCACCGGCCAGAAGCCATCTGAGATAAATAGGAACTGGAAACGAATAAACGCTCAGCAAGCTTCTTTGCCTCTCCCCGTTCTAGTTCGTCGATGTATTGCTTTAGTTGCATAGGTCACCTCATAAGTTAAATGAAGTTTATTGAATACTAAACCAAGCGTCAAGTATTTGCTTGTTTAGTAACTACTACGCAGAATGGAAATATGAATACGACAGAGAATCGGCGTGAGCGCCTGAAGGCTTGGTTCGCAGATAAAACGTTACCAGCCAATGAAAAAAGCTACCTATCACAGTTGATGACAGGTAAAGCTTCTTTTGGTGAAAGGGCTGCAAGACGCCTTGAATCAACGTATGGCATGCCTACGGGATTTCTAGATGATGTCAGCGACGCCCGATTAGAACAGCAGGAAAGCTCAAATTACAGGATCGAAGTCCTTGACGTACAGGCGAGCGCTGGGCCAGGAGTGATTAATAGCGAAGTGGTTCAGACAATTCGTTCGATTGAGTATACCGATGATCACGCGTCAATGATGTTCGGCGGCAAGCAAGCATCACAGGTAAAGACGATCACCGTAGATGGTGACAGCATGGCTGGGACTATCGAACTCGGGGATGCAATTTTTGTTGATGTGAGCAAAGACTACTTCAGTGGTGATGGCATCTACGTGTTCCTGTACAAAAACCATTTGCATGTGAAAAGACTTCAGATGTTGCCAGATCACCTGCTAGTTCATTCTGACAATTCGCAATACTCAGATTGGGTTATTACTGAAGATAACGAGCATAAACTGAAAGTGATTGGTAAGGTACTATTGAGTCAGTCACAAGCATTTAAGCGCCACGGATAAACTGGCATATATTGAAAATTTTGGTATCACTTAATGAATGGTCTCAAAATAAAATGAATTTTAATAATTCGTTTTTAAACAAAAAAACATGCGTTAAGTGATTATACTTCATCTTTAAATTATTATTTAAGGTTAACTGACATGGAAAGAATAACCAAAGAAACCACGCTGGAAGGCTACATCGGCTGGCTTCAGCAACTAGATTTTAATGTAAAACAAGAAGGGAAATTACTAGTCGTTTCTACCGAGGCTACAACATTTATCGTTCAGCTTTTACCAAGCAATAATTTAATTTTCCGCGTACTCTTCAGAATCAAAGATGATGCAAATGAACTTGAATTGTTGAGAAAAATCAATGAAATGAATAGCAATGCAATTTCTGGCTGCTTCTCTATTGAAAAAAAAGATTTTGCTTTTCATTTTAGTCTAATAAAACCATATGGCATGGGCTTTGAAGGTTTTAAAGTATTTGTTAAATATAACTTAAATCTTCTTGGTTTTGCCTTGGCTAAGTCCGGCATCCAAGAGTTTGTAAAATGAATAATCAAGCTATCCTCAGCGACTTTGATTTTAATGATGCTGCTCAGGATGCTCTTGACTTCCTTGATGAAATCATTTCAAGTGATCTTGAGAATGCATCAACAATATTACGCGTAGTTCTTGACCCAAATAAACTAGAAAACTGGGATAAAGCCGTTGAACTTTACGAAGCTATAAGGCAGGATACAAGTGATGTTGCAAAAATTGCAGAAAATATTCAGAAACCAGAATCTGTAGTATCGAGAGTAAAAGAGCATATTTTCTATAAAAAACATAGAATTGTAATTAATGACATCGACGAATATAGAAGGTTAGATGCAGACCCTGAAATTGTAAATTCTTGGAGTAGGATGACAGAGGGCGACCACGTCGATGAGGATGAAAAACTCTTCCGCCACGAACAACTTGAGTCTATAATTGTGATGCGGAAGGATGTATCACAAACAGAAGCACATAGAACTACCATAGCATGTGGATACACATGGAACCCTGAAGAGGCATATAATGGCGATATTAGTAACTGCTAGGATCGTTAGCCGTGAAGGGAGTAAGGTGACATACTTGTTTTCAGATGAAAATGGAAGGAATGGATACTTTTCAATCAACTGTAAAACAGGTGAGTTAGCCTTGACCAAACCAATGCCTAATGACTCAAGAAAAACACACTTTGCCAGAGCGGCAAGAAGAGTGATTTTAGACTGGAAAGAGACAGGAACTTTACCACCACAAACAGTCTGGTCCTCCTGAGATGAAACCCGGTTTTTTCTCCGGGTTTTTATGGACCTCCTCTAAATATTCAATCCTCGGTTTTTCGTTCATTTCTGTCAGTGAATTCGCTTAAGCTGGTAGGCCATCTACACGACCTATCTCATCGCTATTCTATGCCAGCAGCAAACAAGACTGTCCCATTATCCTGCATGCCTCGTCATAAACCAGATCTGAATCTGGGTCCGCCATAGTCTCCACCGTTAAATCCCCTCTCAAAATACCCCCATAAGCTACCAATCCAGTCCTATCAAGTAATTTACAAAACTAAATTCTCTAAACTCTCAATTAGTTAACGATAAACATCGACCTTATGTTTAGTGTTTACTTGACGATTAAGTTTATTATTAATTAAACTCAATCCATCGACAGCAACAACGTCACCCCAAACCACCGGGTCGCTCTTTAACAATCAGGTTTAGTCACCCAGCGTTGAGCAGAGAGATCTGCATAACTCAGTACCTGGAAGTCCCCAGCCCTTACGGGGGTATGGCACAGCTGGCATGCGGCGGACAGCACTGGGTGAAGTGAACTTATAAAGCGTCCTGTGGGGCGCTTCATTAAGACCACTGAGGAGTAACGCGATGAAAGCAATAAACGAACATGTTGGCTGGGGCATTGATGGTCACGACATGAAGGTTTTGTTTTGCAGCAAATGCCGTGAAGTTTTCTACCGCACTCCAAGCACGGGTAAAGCAATGCAGGCTCAGCGCATCTTCAGCAAAAAGCACCAGTGCGCCAACTAACACAGCAGAGGGTTACACGATGCGACTCGAACAGAACGCCAATTGGCAGACCAAAGCTCGCGGCGACAACGACAGCGAATATCAGATTTACCTGGCCTGCGCTGATGACGGCAAAGGCAACGAATTCATGACCGGCAAGCCGTTGAAAACTTATGACGAGTGGCTGGCCAGCTAATACCCACCGCGCCCTACGGGGCGCACTGAGGCAATCATGAGTTTAAACGGATGGAAGGCAATGACCTATAGCGTGCTCATCGGCTTAACCCTTTGGGTGGCAACTATTTCTGGCTGCGTATACATCGCCGGGTAATACCGGCGTCTCACTTATCTGGTGGCGCATCATTCCGGTTCTAATTTTAACCTACACAGTATAAATCCCCGGTTCGATGCGCCACCAGGTGCGTGAGTCATCACAAGCCTGTTCCGTAACACCTCCCTTGTCATCCTTTGCCCCGCTAGTCGGGGCTCTTTTTTACATCAATAAAGGCTCTGCCCCGCTCCAGTGTGCTGGAACCGTAGGGAAACCGAGCGCGCGCATCAACTCAGGCAGTGCCTTTATCCATGTAATTTTCATTGAGAGGACATGTTATGCAAACCACCACAAAATACTGTGAGCACTGCGGTAAGACGCGCGGCGTAGAGAAAAAGGGCGTAAGCATTCAGCGCTACGAAGACGGCAGATATAAGACCGTGAGAATCCTCGTCTGCGCCGACACCTGCTCCAGCTTCTACGTCACACGCAACAGCATTAAAACCCTGCAGCGCCGCCTGCACACAATGCAGCGGAGGCCAGCATGGTAACGCTCAACGCTCGCATCCAGCATAAGTACGACCTTACCGGGGGCGATTTTGCCCCTAAACGCCACCACGGCAAACACCTCTTCTATCTGCTTATTTTTACCTTGTGCCTGCTCACTGCTGGCGCTGTTTGGAGTTAATCATGGAAAAGAAACCTCTCCCGCCGAGCCTGTGCGAACCGCGTTACCACATTGGGACCATCGTGAATTACTCAGATCACCGGGGTAAGGATGTTCAGGGCCAGATAGTCAGCGCATGCGCACGTTGGACGGGTTTTAAAGACGGTTCGGCATATGTCCTGACGTATGCCATTACCCACCCTTCAAGCAGTCGCCTACAGCACCACAGCGAAAGCACAATCCACGGAGAGGTTGAATAACAGATGGCTAACTCATTTAAGCAGATGGCAAAGGACGGCACGATAAAACGTCCTGATGGGCGCATGACTATGAACCTGGACGATATCCACGTTCAGGAAGGCTTTAACAAGCGCGTGGAGAATGAACACACTCAGGCAGAGGATGAAAAGCTCTTTCAGCACCTGATGAAAGGCAAGCCGGTGCCACCGATCGAGGTAAGAGTTCGTGATGAAGGCGGTGTTTGGGTTGTTGAAGGCCACCGCCGTCGCCGTGCTTATAGCCGCTGTCGTGACGCAGGTAAACCTGTAGAGCGCATACAGATAATTCCGTTTACTGGAAATGATGTAGAGCGTATCGCTCGCATCATGAACAGTAACACCCAGCTCCCCCTATCCCCTTACGAGCAGTCGCTCGTTGTAAAAGAGCTGGCCGGGTTCAATCTTTCCCCTGATGAAATCGCCGCGTTGGTCGGTAAGAGCCGCGCAACGGTCGATAAGCTGCTGGCATTCAGCCAGGCAAACCACGACGTTCAGACGCTCGTTAGAGAGGGTGCTGTTGCCGTTGACGCCGCTGTAGACCGCGTAAAAGAGCACGGCGAAGCGGCAGGAAAAGTGCTTGCCGGTGACGTCGAAAAGGCCAAGAAGGCAGGCAAGAAGAAGGTCACCAAGTCCTTTATCACCCCCCTATTCAGCGCCACCCGCGCACGCAGATTATGCGAACTGCTTTATGACGCTGCCCCTATGCTCTGTGAAGAGGGCGATGTTCTGCTGCTGACGCCAGGAACCAGAGAGGAAATAAACAAAATCCTCAACGAGTACAGACAACAGCACCCGCAGACATTCGATGCTGAACAACAGGAGGCCAAATGACCGTAACCGTTAATTCATTTTTCTGCGGCGCTGGCATGATGGATGTCGGCCTACTGAGCGCAGGCATCACGGTTAACCAAGCTTTCGAACTTGATTCTGACGCTTGCAAGACTTACCGGCACAACATCGGCGATCACGTAAAGCAATGCGATATCAGCCAAGAACTGGTATTTGAACAGGGTGCCAGTGATGGGATGGTGTTCACCTACCCATGTACGAAATACAGCACTATCGGCGATATCCATGGAGTGCATACCGGTGATGACTTGTTCCTGCATGCTTTGCGTCACTTCGCACTTGCACGACCAGAGTTTTATGTGATCGAAAACGTCCCAGGTATGCGAGCCTTCCCTGTCGTGATGGAAGCAATGACCCGCATGCCTGATTACTTCATTCAGGTGTTTTGCCCTATCCAATCCGAAACATGGCTTCCACAACACCGTAACCGCCTAATCATCATCGGTACCCGGCGTGCGTTTTCCATCAGGCCTCCCGAGAAATTCAAACCGCTGCCCTTGAGTGCGGTATTGGAAGAAGACCCACAGGTAACTTTACCTAAGGCCATCAACGCGAGACTCAGTGGCTCTTACAGGGATTTACCGATTATCAGTGACCCAGCACGCGGAGATATCGCCCCAACCTGTGTGGCCCATTACGCGAAGGATAAGAGCACTCGACTTGTTGTCGATAAACGCTTCCCTGACGGAGTTCGCCCGTATTCAGTGCGTGAATATGCTCGCCTGCAGGGTGTACCTGACTGGTTCATTTTTCCCGTGTCAGATACCGCAGCTTACAAGCAGATTGGCAATGGGGTGAGCATTCCGGTGGGCGCTTGGATTGGGGCGGAAATGATTCGTTATATGGGACAGGCCCGGCATCGCTAAGTGTTAGAACAACAGTGCTCCGAGGTCTTTAACGCTCGATCAATAACTTTAATCTGAAAGCCCCTAAGAAAATACCCCACATTGTCATCTCATTATTCCAAGCATGCGTTGTATCATTTATGGCACAAATGATAATGATTATCATTACATTGACGTGTGGGAACTTTTTATATACAGTTCAAATCACTGTATGGGCATACAGTTAATTCAACTTTGTGTTTAAGAAAAAGGAGTTCTTATGGGTGATATCAACTACGACCCCGGCAACTATAACAACGGCGTGCCGCCCCAAGCTGGGCTAGTATGGGAACCCGGTGGTGGCGGTGTCCCGGGGTCATGGGGATGGCCAACAACAGGGCAATGGGACGGAGATACGTTAACGATAAGCCCTAATGATCAAGGTACGACAGGTAACGGAAATCACCTGGCATTCCCAGGCCTGGGCTTCTCTGATAATCCAACAAAGACGCCATGGGCAGGTATTCTTGGCGGTGATTCCTGGGACGTGCTCGATGCCCTTCAAAAAGAGTGGTATGAACAACAGGAGAAGATAAAACAACAAAAAGAAGCCGAAGAAGCAAAGCAAAAAGCACAGGAAGCCGCGAGGAAAAACTCAGAGGAAAAGGCCCGCGCACAAGCTGAAGCAGAATTCAGAGCTCGGGCGGAGGCAGAAGCCAAAGCCAATGCAATTTCCGAAGGCGCGAAAATTGGTGTGTCGGCGGCGGAAAATAAAGTGCGGGAAGCCCAAGAGCGCATTAATCAGGCTGCGGAACAGATACGTCAAAAAAATGAACATCTGGCCTCAACTATTCCCGCTCGTGACGAGAAAAAAACGCTGGTTTCGATGCTCACCGACATGTTTAACCTTGACCCCACTTATCTGGGTCAGTTGGACGAAGAAGAAGCCAAATTAAATAATCTTCAACAACAGGTCGATGCAGCAACAGCAGAACTAAACGCCGCTCAACAAACGCTGCATCAGGCTAACGTCGATAAAGGGCTGGCAGATGTCACCCTAGAGGCCGCGCGTAAAGCCGAAGCCGATGCACGTGCACAGGCTGAAGCCGATGCACGCGCCAAAGCTGAAGCAGAGGCCAAAGTGAAAGCCGCAGCCGAAGCCGCCGCTCGGGCAAAAGCTGAGGCGAAAGCCAGAGCGGAAGCGGAGGCCAAAGCACGTGCAGACGCAGAGGCGAAAGCGGCCGCGGAAACCAAAGCGAAGATAGCGGCAGAACTGGCGAAGGTAGCTGCTGAGCTGGCAAAGGCCGGAGTTAAACCTGCACCGGAGTACACTCCGGATATGGTGAAGGCGGCAAATGCAACCCTGGGTGGCGCCGGCGTGCTGGCATTGGGGCGTTGGCCTGGCACAGCCCAGTTGGCCATTGCGGGAAGAGGTGTGATGAATGTGGGAGGGAAAGTGCTCAGTCCCTCCATTGGCAGAGGCATTTCAGCACTGACAACCGGGGCGGCCAGTCCACTGGCAGGCGGCTTTGTCATTGCAGCCATTTTCCATTCACCCAAAGTAGGGATAGGCAGTGACAAAGTCCCGGGGCGTGATGTTCCTGCACTGTTTAGCTATCCTGCCAACGTCATGTTGCCCAAAGAACAGGGATTGAAACCGGGGACATCCACGGTCGATTTGCCCGTCCGGGGTCAACTGGTCATGTCAAACGGCCAATTGGCACTGAAACTGCTGAAAACCGGTGATGGTTTGTCGAAAGCCGTTCAGGTGTTGACAGCTGTACGTGATAAAAAAACCGGCTTGGATCGCATCATGGTGCCAGCGACAACTAGTGCCCCTTCGCGTACGGTTTTGATCAATCCAGCGGCAACACCGCCTGCACCTTCGAATACAGGTAATCAGACCCCGTCTGTACCGGCAATACCGTTGCATACTGGCACCGATGTAAAACCGGTGGAAAATATTGTGGTGACTACTTCACGCGCCGCAGATAACAATGGGCTACAAGATTTTATCTACTGGCAGCCTGACGCCAAAGGTACCGGCGTCGAGCCGATTTATGTGGTGTTCAGAAGCCCACGAGATATGCCAGGGAAAGTGAGCGGCAAGGGACAGAAAGTAGGTGAAGGCTGGCTAAAAAAAGCGGGCCAGGAACTCGGTGCCCCAGTCCCCAGTCAGATTGCTGACAAGCTGCGTGGTCGAGAATTCGCGAACTTTGATGCTTTTCGTAATGCATTCTGGCGGGAAGTTAGTAAAGACCCTGAATTAAGCAAGCAATTTGATCCAGGTAGTTTAGCCACCATGAAAAAGGGGAGAGCCCCGTATGTTCGAAAGGCCGAACGAGCAGGGAAAAGGGTTAAAGCTGAATTACATCATTTAGACATGATAAAAGATGGCGGGCGTGTCTTTGATGTTGATAATCTTGGTGTCGTAACCCCGAAACGACATGTTGAAATTCATTCAAGAAAGGGAGGGAAGTAACATGGCTAATAAGACGATATCTGATTATACGGAAAAAGAATTCCTCGAATTCGTAAAGGGTATTTATAACGACACCTATCCATCCGAAGAAGCGCATATTGATGCTGTTATGGAGTTTGAGAGGTTGTCTGAGCATCCGTCAGGATCGGATTTGTTGTATTACCCTGAAAAAGGCAATCAAGGCGCTGAAGCTGTAGTTAAAGTCATCAAAGAATGGCGATCTAAAAACGGCAAGCCAGGTTTCAGGAAAGCATGACCCCATAATTTATCACTCTTTCAGCCCGGTTAAACGCCGGGCTTCTTTTTAGCCTACTCCGTCGAGAAGACGTAATGAGACACTTTCAGCGTATTTCTAGACTTTAATGCCAGGGCCAGTGGAGACGGCTGCAGGGATTGCAGGACATCAGTTAAGTACTGAGCTTTCAATGGTATTAAGGCTGAAATGCATGCCACCTCGCTATGCAGGCAAAACCGGAGAACCAGGTCGCTGAAAACACAGCAGATTGAAGCTATACTCACATTATAAAATGTAGAACAAGCGAAAGGAAAAATCGTGAGAAAAGGAATAATACTTATTTTGGCATCATCAGCACTTCTGTCTGGATGCCTATCAACGCCTAATGAGGCAAGAAACGAAGCACCACTTCTGAGCAGAGAAAGCACCAAATCCCCTGAAGTTCTCAGTGAATGCATCTATGAACGATGGACCAATACCCGTGTCATGCTTGAGCGAGACAACACGACACATGTTGAGCAGTCGAGTAATAAAATCACGGTCTTTACATGGAAAGACACTATGTTCGCCGATATCACCCCAAATGGAACGGGATCGGCAGTTAAGTTCTATAAAACTTTCGGTATGGGCTACACCATTGCAGATAACCGAAAGGATGTGGTGGAGAGCTGCTTGATTGACTAACCCGCTCTCTCAATTATACTGAGCAAATAAACAGTATTTTGTGGTGTGAGTTATGGCTTCAAAAGAACTCGGCTATCAAGTCGTCTATCGCGGCGAAACCCTCCCTCACTTCGTAGAGGGTGGCTGAGTGTTCTTCCAACGCCTGAAGGAGTACGGCGGCTACTGGCTCGGGCGCACATACAACGATGCGTTCATATTCGGGCTTGAGCGACCAACGTCGCTATTTGAAGGCATCCAATTCATCCTAGCCTCAAGGTCAGTCGAGCGAAACGCAGAAAAGTTTGACGACGACTTCACCCTCTTCTAAGAAGTTTAGTCAGCCAGATTTCAGATCTCGCCCACAATTGCCAGATTGAAACCTAACTTGGTACACAGAATGGAAAGCATACCTTCACAGCCATATTGGCTAAGCGGATAGTATCACTAAAATTGTTCCGGATAAATAAACTGCGGCACAGGCCCGGATTTAGCGGGAAGCTGGGCGGTCCTTCAGGTAACCCAACGCGGCAATCAGGCAGAAGGCGTAACCCAACAGCTCGCAGCCCTCTTCCACCATGTTCTTCACCACTCGGTTGTAACCATCCAGCATCAGCATTTGCCACAGAGAATTCATGCCAAACAAGCGTGAAAATACCAGAATGCACAGCAGGCCTGCGCACATCATGCCGTAGCTCGGATGCGTCACGAAATGCGCCAATCCCTGCACCGTGGCCTCAATGTGGCGTGACGCATACCACAGGCATCCAAGCGTCACCGCCAAAGCGAACCACAGCCAGGAACCGTGCCACAGCATATCGAAGGCAAAATCCATCTCGCGGATCAGCATGCAAAGGAAGAACCCCCCCGCCAACACCCACGCGGGCCGATAGGCAACTTGCCGGCGTGCAGCCACAAAGAACAAGCCGGAGATGGCGGCCAGCATCACTTCCTGCGCCGATTCGGTTAAGGAGGTTTCGTAGACAAAATTATGCAGCCAGTGCACATCAATGAACATTAAGCCCATCAGCGCAGCCAAAAATGCGCTGTAAAGCAGAAAGGAGCCTATTTTTCCCAGTAAAATTTGCAGATCATGTTTCATAGTCATACTCGTTATTATTTAAAGCGCGACTATGGTATTCACCTGCGCAAGGGGATCGTAGCAATTGATGCGGAATAGGCTTACTTCGTGTCTGATTTGCCACTAAAGGGCCATAAAAAACAAAAATCCCCGGCAAATTGCCAGGGAGGATGCCAGTCTTTCCTGGCTGTCACTTCACCGTCGTGAAGATCCGGGCCTCTCATCCCGATACTGAGACGCGCAAGTAAGACCCGGCTTACTCCTTGTCGCCGTTATTCTCTCACCACCACGATACGGCTGTTGGTCTTAACGCCCCACAGGCCGGCCAACGCGCTGATGACTGCGCCAATCAGCAATGCGAAGAATGACCACAGGGCCGCATGAGACAAGGCCTTAGCCGCTTCCGCTGCCTGCTCGCGTGCTTTTTGCTTCAGCTCTGTATATTCCTGCTTAGCCTGATTAATTTTTACTTCCACGTCATTCAAGCGCTGATTCACCAGCTGCGCCGTTTTGTTTTTCGCATCCACCAGATTTTTGACGGTCTGGTCAACTTCCTGCGGTGTCATATCGGTATTCTCCGACAGCGCTTTCTTGAGCGAATCCTCATCGACGTCCTGCGAAATGGCCTCACCGTGTTTTTTCAATTTGGCAACCAGATCCTGAATAATTGCATCGCTATTCTCAGGCTGCAGCGCCAACGCTTTTACCGCGTCCCCCACTTCACTCTTGGCCGCGTCCAACTGTTGCTGCATAAACTCCGGCTGCAATGAAGGGATATCGCTTTTTTTCAGTGCCGCCACGACATTGTCTTGTAACTTTTCGGGTTCCAACTTGGTGTCGATACCCAACTTATCAAACACTTTGCCGCCGGCATCCGCGAGACCCGAAGCGCCTTTACCAATGGCTGACCCGGCACCGGAAAGCAGGCTACCGGAAGTTGAGGCAATAGCCCCCAGCGCGTTCCCGGTGGCTTTGACTGCAGAACCCACCAACAAAGCGCCCAACACCGCCGCTACAATCAGCGAGGTGGCCCAAACCAGGAAACCGTGGATTAACCCATCATTCGCTGCCAGACGACCGGCAATAAAGGCACCGGCAGCCAGGCTCAGGATGATCGAAATTGCAGACCAAACCACCACAGTAGTGCCGGCCCCGTTGACCGGATCGTCAGAGGTCGGATCGACGATGGAAAACCCCAGACTGGTCCCCAGAGTAGACAGCAGCAGCGACACCGCCAAAACGGTGATAACCCCGCCAATTACGCTGCCCCACGATATTTTTTTAACCGTTGCCAATTCGTTTGCCACTTGCATAGTAAAACTCCTTTTAAGCTTTTCGATTAAGTAAAACTGCCCGAAAGCCCTATCAGTATAGAATCCAATAAAAAAAGGGGTGGCTTAATGATCAAAAATATAAAATTAACTAATGATACATGTACTCTTTGTCCGTGTTTAGCCGACGTTTTGCTCCCTGCACATTGCGCAAATCAGCGATGGCGAACATCTCTGGCTCCCGCTATCCTGATGCCATTAACGGCAGAGTTGAGAAGCACCCCGCATCATGAACCGGTTATTGAAATTACTCGTTGGCGCCTGCCTGGTGCTGACGGCTCTTTTTGTCCTGCTCCATCTGGGAGCAGACCGTCATCCACGGGCCATCGCGGTGAATGAGCCGCCGATGGAATGTGAGGATACACCGGAGATTGCCAATGATTGCGTGAACGACGATGACGCTAATACCGACGCCGTTCTTGAACTGCTCCCCCCTGGCAGCCCAGGTTAACGGCGTGAGAACATTTTATTAATTCATTGTATTTTAAGTAACTTATTGCGGAAGCAATTCGCATTTCATGGCAGGCGATCAGGTTGCGCTGTCGTGTTTTAACTGAAAACAGGGAGTTCGCTTTATGACAAGTATTCTGCAGTTATTCCAGGCCATCGGACTGGGTTTGGTGCTGCTGTTGCCACTGGCCAACCCGCTGACTACCGTCGCGCTGTTGCTTGGCCTGTCGGGCAATATGACGCGCGAAGAACGCAATCAGCAGTCGCTGATGGCATCCATTTATGTGTTCTTTATCATGACGGTGGCGTTCTACGCCGGCCAAGTGGTGATGAACACCTTCGGCATTTCCATTCCCGGTCTGCGTATTGCCGGTGGGTTGATTGTGGCATTTATCGGTTTCCGCATGTTGTTCCCGCAGCAAAGCGCAGAAGACGCGCCAGAAGTGGAAACCAAGTCAAACGAACTGCGTAAGAAAACCTCGGCCAATATCGCCTTTGTCCCCCTGGCAATGCCAAGCACCGCTGGCCCCGGAACTATCGCCATGATCATCAGCTCCGCATCGAGCATTCACGAAAATACGCTGGGTTTCGCCCATTGGGTGCTGCTGGTGGCCCCGGTGGCGATTTTCTTCTCGGTTGCCTTTATCCTGTGGGTCTGCCTGCGCAGTTCCGGCGCTATTATGCGCCTGGTGGGCAAAAGCGGCATCGAAGCCATTTCGCGTCTGATGGGGTTCTTGCTGGTGTGTATGGGCGTGCAGTTTATTATCAACGGCGTGCTGGAAATCATCTCCACCTACGTGCCTGCGGCCTGACAATAAGGGCGCGGTATCAGCCGCGCCCTTCACGATGTTTACTTTCCTGCCGGTGCCTGCGCACCCAATATCCCCTTACCTTCCGGCACTTCGGTAAAGCGGCTGAGGATTTCGCTGTGGGTTTTCGCCGGATCCAATTCCTTGAACTGATTCGGATAGATAAACTTCGCCAGATATTCCAGCCCGACGATGTTGTACGGGTGGTTATAGAAGTTATGGTAAATGCCGTAGAAGCGCCCCTCCTTCACCGCCGTAACCTGAGCGAAACCCGGGCGTTGCTTCATCCGATTAAAGGCGTCATCAACCTGCTGCTGCGTCACACCGTAACCAAAGGGCACTGCGGCATTGGTTTTGGTCGCCCATTGAGAGCCGGACACGATATAGGCGTCAGGTTTCATGCTGATCACTTTTTCCAGGGAGACATCGCCGGTTGCGCCAGGCAACAATGCGGAGCCCAGGTTACGTGCGCCTACCGCCTCGATCATCCCACCCCAACCGACGTGAGAATGAGTGAAACAACAGGACTCAAGCCCGTTAAGACCGGCTTTTGCCTCGATAAATACCAACGGCTTTGGCTCGACGGCTTTGGTTTTATCCAGGATGTTCTGATAATGCTGCTGATAGAAGTCGGTGTACTGTTTCGCTTCGCTTTCGCGGTTGAGGGTCTCACCCAGCAGCATGATGCTTTTCGGGGTGTTTTCCACCGGCTTGAGCATGGTGTCGATAAACAGCACCGGAATGTTGAGCGCTTTCAGCTTATCCAACACGCCAGTCTGGCTCAGTGAAGGCTTGGAACGCAGTTGAGCCACCATCAGATCAGGCTGTTTGGCGATCACGCTTTCCAGGTTGACCTCGCCCTTATCACTAAAGCCCATATCGATAATGCCGTTGGCTTCCGGCCACTTGTTACGCAGGATCTTCCAGGTTTCACCGTCGCTTTTCTTGAGCAGGTTATTCCAGGCTACCAGCCGGGCGAAAGGATCGGCGCGGTCGAGCAAGGCCAGCGTCAGAATATCGCGCCCGTCCTGCACCACAATGCGTTTAGGCTCTTGCTTGATGGTCAGGCTCTGGCCAGAGGTATCTGTCAGGGTTAACGGATAAGTGGTCGCCATCGCCTGAGCGGACAAACCGCAGGCGCAGGCCAAAGCCAACAGGGTGATTCGACGGTGCACGTAAAACTCCTTAGCGTAGGAAATCAGTGCGGAAATAATAATGAGAACCGCTCCCATTATCAAAGAGAACCCCGGGTGCGTTTTCGCTTAATTGAAAAGGGATGTGAACAGGGAAAAAGCAGCGCACCGGATCCGATGCGCTACTGAGGTCAAATCAGGCCGTAAATCAGCGCCGACAGCGCTATCAGGCCCATCACCAGGACAAAGACGTTACTCAGCGCACGATAGCGGCGCATCGCGGGCACTGCACGCACAGCGTACATCGGCAGAATAAACAGGATCGCTGCAATCAGCGGACCGCTGATGGTTTCGATAATGTGCAGCGCACTTGGGTTCCACACCGTCGCCGCCCAGGTCAGCAGGAACAGCGATATCGCAGAAATCCGGTGCGTAATACGCGAGCTCAAGGGTTTGCCAACCGCTCGCGTCAGGCCGTCGATCAGGCTGGTTGCCCCTTCGGTTACGCCCAGGGAAGTGCCGAGATAAGACTTGGCCATCGCCAGCATCGCCATCATTGGGCCAAGGTAGGCGATCAGCGGGTTGGAGAATTTGTTCGCCAGCGTGGTCAGCACGGTGATGTTTTGATCTTTCGCCTGCTGCATATCCTCATGTGACAGGCTCAGTACGCAGCTAAAGACAAAGAACAAGACGGTGACGCAGATCAGCACATAACTGTAGCGCATGATACGCGCGCAGCGGCGTTCGGCCTTCTCACCGTACAGGCTCTTTTGCGTGGAGGCGAAGGACGAAATAATCGGCGCATGGCTGAAAGAAAACACCATCACCGGCACCGCCAGCCACAGTGAATGCCACAGGTCCGGGCTGCTGAACTGGGTGTTGGCCAGGCCGCTGACAAAGTTTGCCGTTTGCCAGGTGGGTACCAGATACAGCGAGATACCCATCAAAAACACCAGCAGCGGGAACACCAACATGCCCATCGCCGAAACGATAGCGTCTTTGCCGCGCAGCAACACCAGGTTCAGAACCACCACCACCGCCAGGCTCAGCCAGACACGCGGTAGCGGCGCCAGGTGAAACTGATGGATCAGGAAGCTGTCAAGCGCATTGGTGATCGAGATGCTGTACACCAGCACGATCGGGAAGAACGCCATCAGGTACAGCACCATGATGATTTTGCCGGCCAGCACGCCAAAGTGCTCCACCACCACATCATGGATATTGCCGTCACGGCTGGAGCCGGACAGCACAAAGCGGCTCAATGCGCGGTGCGGTAAATAAGTCAGCGGGAAAGCGAACAACGCCATCAACAACAGGACCAGCGGGCCATTCAGACCTGCATTGATCGGCAGGAACAGGGTTCCTGCGCCGACAGCGGTGGCATAGAGCCCAAACATCCACACGGTATCGGTTTTATTCCATTTGGCAGCCTGGGCGGTTGCCAGCGTGCCTGAATCGGGAGAAATAGTACTCATAAGAAAGCTTACCTTACTCTTCAGCGACAACGATTGCGCTCAACGGGATATCCTTCTCCGCGAATTTTTAATATTAATCAGTGGATTAACGCAGTATTTCACTCTTATTCCTGCTAAAAGGACGGCAAAGGATAATGAAAAATGCGGCTCGGGTCTATGTTTTATCGGCTGACAGAGTGATTTACGAGCAGAAAATGCTGCCAAAATCAGCACGCCCGGCCAAAAGAAAAGGGCCTCGAACGAGGCCCTTTCAGATTTACTTGTTGGCGTCCGGATGTTCCGGCACGGCGGCGCTGCCCATCTCCTTCTCATCGCGGATCATCGAGCGGTCTTTACGCACGCTGGCCACGTCTGAGGCGTCGATTTGCTTGGCGCTGTTGCCCCAGCTTGAACGGATGAAGTTGACCACATCCGCTACCTGCTGGTCGTTCAGACGCCAGCCGAACGGCGGCATGGTGATGTTGGAAACCGCCCCTTTCACCGCCGGCGTGGTGTTACCTGTCAGCACGATATGAATCAGCGAAGTCGCGTCTTCGGTCTGTACCACCGGATTGCCCTTCAGCGCCGGGAAGGCGCGTTTATAGCCGACGCCATCGGTGCGGTGGCAGGCCGCGCAGTTATCGACGTACAGCGCCGCTCCGGGCTTGCTGTCGTTACCACGCCACAGATCCTTGGCGACGCTGTCTTCGACCGGTGCCGCCTGCTGCTTGCCGTCTTTCGGCGGCAGCGTTTTCAGATAGCGCGAGATCGCCGTCAGATCCTCATCGCTGAGATACTGCAGGCTGTGCTCCACCACGTCGCTCATGCCACCAAACACGATAGATTTGTCGTTGCGTCCGGTTTTCAGGAACTCCGTCAGTTCGGCTTCGCTCCAGGTCCCCAACCCATCCTTGTTGTCACCGCGCAGGCTGGAAGCCACCCAACCGTCGATCGGCGCATTGCTGCCGGACAGATAGGTATCGCCGTCGTTATTGCTCAGCGCTTTTTCCTGCATGGTAAGGCTACGTGGCGTATGGCAGGCGCCACAGTGACCCAGCCCTTCCACCAGATAGCGACCGCGTTCAATCACCGGATCCGCCTTGCTGTCAGCCACAAAGTCGGCAGGCGAAGGCGCAAACATGCCGCGCCAGATGCTCAACGGCCAACGCATCGACAGTGGCCAAGGGATGTCGGAATCCTTGTTGGCCTGCTCCACCGGTTGCACACCGTGCATGAAATAGGCGTACATGGCGCGCATGTCATCCTCTTTCACCAGGGCAAACGACGGATACGGCATCGCCGGGTACAGGGTGCTGCCGTTTTTGGCGACGCCTTTGCGTACCGCATTGTCGAAGTCTTCGAAGCTGTAATCACCGATACCGGTTTTCTTGTCCGGCGAAATATTGGTGGAGTAGATGGTGCCGATCGGCGTTTCCATCGCCAGACCGCCTGCAAACTCTTTACCGCTTTTGCCGTTGGTGTGGCAGGCCACGCAGTCACCGGCGCGCGCCAAATACTCGCCGCGTTTGATCAGCTCGCTGCTGACCGTGGCGTCCTGCGCCCATACGGAAAAACTCAGTGCACTGAGAACCAGTGCGGGAACAAATGCTTTCATCAGTCGCCGTCCTTATGCCTGCACCAAAGGGCCTGGGTTTTTCAGATACTGCTCGCGAATGGCACGGGCAGACCAGTAAGCCAACGCGGCCACGGTGCCGGTCGGGTTGTAACCCAGCCCCTGAGGGAAGGCCGACGCGCCGATCGAGAATACGTTATGCACGTCCCAGCTTTGCAGATAGCGGTTCACCGCGCTGGTTTTCGGATCTTCCCCCATCACCGCCCCGCCGTTCATATGGGTGGTCTGGTAGCTGGTGGTATCAAAGTGGCTATTGGCGTTTTTCGGGCTGCCGGCGATCAGTTTAGGGTTCATGGCCTTGGCGATAGGTGCCATTTTGTCGTACATGAACTGCGACATCTTGACGTCATTTTCCTGCCAGTCGAACGTCATGCGCAGCAAGGGCTGGCCGAAGACGTTCTTGTAGTTGGGATCGAGGTCCAGATAGTTGCTGCGGTACGACTGATGCGCACCGTGCGCATCCATCGATACATGGTGGGTATAAGCATCGGCCACTGCCGCTTTCCACTTGCTACCCCAGGCTGGCGTTCCTGGCGGCGTTGGCAAGCCGGAAATAGGCTTGGTCCCCGCCTGGTTGACCCAGAACGGCGAACCGCCGACGAAGCCTTCTTTGGCATGATCAAAGTTATCGGCGTTGAAGTCGTCAACGCCGACACCGTTACCGCCGGCCCCGATGAACGGGTTGGTGTATACGTCCTTGTCGAAGAACGCCTTGATGGTGGTCATGTTCTGATAGGCGAAGTTACGCCCTACCACACCCTCGCCGGTCACCGGATCGTAAGGTTTACCGATGCCGGACAGCAGCATCAGGTGCACGTTGTGGAACTGGAATGCCCCCAGGATCACCAACTCCGCCGGCTGCTCGACTTCACGACCCTGCGCGTCAATGTAATTCACCCCGGTCGCACGGGATTTATCAGCGGTCAGATTCACTTTCAACACGTTAGCGTTGGTGCGCAGCTCAAAGCGTTTTTCCATGCGCAGCGCCGGCAGAATGTTGACGTTCGGCGAAGCCTTGGAATACATGTAGCAGGCATAACCGCTGCAGAAACCGCAGAAGTTGCACGGCCCCATCTGCGCACCGTACGGGTTGGTATAGGAATCGGAGGTGTTGGCGGAAGGCAGGTTATACGGGTGATAACCTACTTCCAGCGCTGCCTTCTCGAACAGCTGGGCAGAGAAGGTATTTTTCTGCGCCGGCAGCGGGAAGTCGTCCGAACGGTCACCCGCGAACGGGTTGCCGCCCTTTTGACCCACTTTCTGGCCTTTGATGGTCCAGGCGGTACCGGAAGTACCGAATACTTTTTCGGCCTTGTCGAAGAATGGCTCCAGCTCGGCGTAGCTCACGCCGAAATCCTGGATGGTCATGTCTTTCGGGATAAAGCTCTTGCCGTAGCGCTCTTCGTAATGGCTGCGCATACGCAATTCAATAGGATCGACCCGGAAATGGACGCCGGACCAGTGCAGGCCCGCGCCGCCCACGCCGGTACCCGGCAGGAACGCCGCCAACTGGCGGTAAGGCACCGCAGTCTGGCTGGTATTGTGACGAATGGTCACGGTGCTTTTCGACAGATCCTGGAACAGCTTGCGGCGGATGTTATAGGTCAGTTCGTCGATCACCTGCGGATAGGAACCGTCCGGATAGGTATCGCGCATCGGGCCACGCTCCAGCGCCACCACGTTCAGGCCCGCTTCGGTCAGCTCTTTGGCCATAATCGCGCCCACCCAACCGAAACCGACGATCACCGCGTCTACTTTTTTCATTACCGTTGCCATTGTTACCCCCTCTCCCCACGAATCGAGACCGGAGGTAAGGGATAACGTTCCCCTCGCTCAACCCAGTCCATAAAGTCGGCGCGCGCGCCCGGAAAATTAATCAGCTTCCAGCCAACCATGTCTTTATTGCCGCCATGGATCGGGTCGCTGAAGAAACCTTCGCGGGTGTTTTGCAACAGGTAGGAGAAGAACAATTTTGCCGGCAACTGCGAGAATTCCGCCTCTCCGGACTCAAACTTCTGCAACAGCGCATCCTGCTGTGCAGCGTCAAGTTCAGCAAAGGGTTTACCGGCGGTTTTCTTGCAGTAGGCATCAGCATCTGCGATGCCAAGGTTATAGATCTGTTTTGGCACCAATGGCAGTTGATAACCCATTTCTTTCGGTGCATCCGGGTTAAACGGTCCCTGCATGTACCAAATAGAACCGGTGGCGTACGGGGTATTCATTTGACGATCGATAAACTCCGGCACGCCGGCCTCCAGCGCACCGGGGCCGCGTTCATCCGCCGGGATCAGTCGCGCCGCAGCGGCTTTAACGAAGGCCCACTCTTCCGGCGTAAAGAAAGTCGGTTGGTAATCTGGCTGTTTTGAGGTGTCTGTTGCCGCAACCGCCGGGATTGGAGCTGTCAGCGCACTCACGCCACTGCCGCCAATCACTGCTGCGGGAATTAAAGTCATCGATTTCAACAGGAAATCGCGCCGTGAATTGTTAGTTTTATCGTCCGACATATCACATTCCATCCAAAGATAATCACAACTATTTAACCTCAACCTTGCGGTCGATGCGGGTTTTAAACACAAATTGTTACTTATTTGTATATTTATTGAAGACCAAAATGTGAACAAAAGCCAAAATGTTACCGGTAACTTATTGAATAAACGTAAAGATTTGATGGGTAATGTAAAGTTAACGATTCGTGCGGTTTTTTAGGTAACAGGATGGGAAATAACGAAAAATGAGAGATATGTCGCGAATTTAGCGCTAGCCAATAAAAAACCGGCTGCTGACGCGGCCGGTTTTACGAAAAAATCTTGGCTAGGGTGACATCGCCTGGTAGGCGGTGGTCACTTTCCAGAGATAGCGTGGCGCCTGCGGGGCAGGATGCTTTTTCTGGATGTGTTGATAAAACTCATCCGGGCTCATTTGGTTGATGCGGTTCACCGCCACACGCTTGTCCGATGAGAAAGTGCGAAGCATAGCGCCCGCCCCATTCACGTAGGAAACGATGGTGGCGTAACGCAACGTCTGTGGGTTGTTGATCCCGGCTAGCTGCTGGCTTTGAAGAATATTGATATAGGCCGTTCCCAGATCAATATTGACCGCCGGATCCTTCAACTCACGCGAGCTTGGTTGCCCGCTTCTTCCTTTTAAACGATAGGCATCACGCCCGGCGGTTGAAGGCTTCAGCTGCATTAATCCCACTGCGTTCGAGGTGCTGACTGCGTTCGGGTTAAACCCGGACTCCACCTGAATAATCGCTTTAATCAGCGTTTCGTCAACGCCATAGCTGCTGGCTGCCTGACGAATGTAATCGTTATAGGCTATCGGTGTCCCCGTGCGGTTAACCGGTGCCTGCGGGGGGGTTTTTAGCCAACCACCACGCGATGTGCCACTGCCTGAATTATTAGTTGCTGTTTGCGGGTCTTTGGCGCACCCCGACAAAAGCAAAATTGCCGTCAGGCAACCTATTTTTGTTTTCACAGAATCCCTCACTCCTTTCAATGAGTTGCGTAGCATATACAACTTGTAAGGACGCCTGTACGGTTTTTTGGTCTATTCTCAAGCTACTCGTATACCAAGAGGTGATTTATGAGTCAATCTGCAACGACGTGTTTTGTGGTCACTTTTCGCTATCAGGAAGAAGGATTAGCTGATTTAGCCAAGCTGACAGGACAATTAACCCTGCAGGGATTTGTCACGTCAGTGGCCGACGAAAATGGCGTTCCGCACGAGCTGGGCAGCAACAGTTTTGCGTTAATAACCCCACTGGATCAAGAGGATGTACGGCAATTGGCCCAGAAGCTTGGTCAGGTGGCCTTGGGCAAGGCGCCGGAGGTCGACATCGTCACCTATGAGGACTACGTAAAGCGGTTACATACTGATACATAAAATGCTATAACTCACTGCTGGGTATTATTTCGCTTCGCTGTGGAAATAACCGGCAGTTTGCCTGCAGGTGACGCTTGACTTTGCTCTAATTGATATTGATAATCATTTTCATTTGAGCCAGGAGATGTCACCATGTTTTTGAAACAACGCGCTTTTCCCCGCCTATCCCTCGTTAAGAACAGGGCCTACTTCCGCCCTTTCACCCTGCTGTGTCTGTTGTTGACCGCCAGCCTTGCCAGCCATGCCGCGTTGGCGGAAAAGAAGCTGCGCGTGGTGACCACTTTCACCATTATTCAGGACATTGCCCAGAACGTAGCCGGTGACGCCGCCGTAGTGGAGTCGATCACCAAACCGGGTGCAGAGATCCATGATTACCAGCCTACACCACGCGACATCGTCAAAGCGCAGCACGCCGACCTGATCCTGTGGAACGGCATGAATCTGGAACGCTGGTTCCAACGCTTCTTCGAGAACATTAAACAGGTGCCTGCGGCCGTGGTCACCGAGGGCATCACCCCGCTGCCGATCCGCGAAGGGCCTTATAACGGCAACCCGAATCCACATGCCTGGATGTCTGCCAGCAATGCGCAGGTGTACATCGAAAATATCCGCAAAGCGCTGGTGCAGTACGACCCGGCCAATGCAGAAACTTACAATCGCAATGCTAAAACCTACGCTGCCAAAATTGCCGCGCTGGATGCCCCGCTGCGCGAACGCCTGTCTCGCATTCCGGAAGCCCAGCGTTGGCTGGTGACCAGCGAGGGCGCCTTCAGCTATCTGGCCAAAGACTATCAGTTGAAAGAAGTTTATCTGTGGCCGATCAACGCCGATGAACAAGGTTCACCGCAGCAGGTTCGCCGGGTGATTGACGCCGTGCGTGCCAACCACATCCCGGTGGTGTTCAGCGAAAGCACTATTTCAGACAAACCGGCCAAGCAGGTCGCGAAAGAAACCGGCGCAAAATACGGCGGCGTGCTCTATGTCGACTCTCTGTCCACCCAGGATGGCCCGGTACCGACCTATATCGACCTGCTCAACGTCACCGTACAAACCATTGCCAAAGGATTTGATCAATGACAAGTGAGGTTTTTGTCCGCCCTGAGTTGAGCGTGGACGACGTTACCGTGACCTACAACAACGGCCATACCGCGATCCACAACGCCAGCTTTACCCTGAGCGGCGGTGCCATCTGCGCGCTGGTTGGCGTCAACGGCAGCGGTAAATCGACCTTGTTCAAAAGCATTATGGGCCTGGTGCGGCCCACCACGGGCCGCGTACAGCTCAACGAGCAGCCAGTCGCGCAGGCATTGAAGAAAAACGTTATTGCTTACGTGCCGCAAACCGAGGACGTTGACTGGAATTTCCCAGTGCTGGTGGAAGATGTCGTCATGATGGGCCGTTACGGCAAGATGAACTTCCTGCGTATTCCTTCAAAAGAGGACCGGCTGCGAGTGGACAAGGCGCTGGAGCGCGTTGGGCTGAGTGAGTTACGCACCCGCCAGATCGGCGAGCTTTCCGGCGGGCAGAAAAAACGCGTCTTTCTGGCGCGGGCGCTGGCGCAACAAGGTAGCGTTCTGCTGCTGGACGAGCCTTTCACCGGGGTCGACGTCAAAACCGAGAACGCCATTATCGATCTGCTGCGCGCACTGCGTGATGAAGGCCACCTGATCCTGGTTTCAACCCATAACTTGGGGAGCGTGCCGGAATTTTGCGATCGGGTGATCCTGATTAACCGCACGGTGCTGGCTGCCGGCCCAACAGAAACCACCTTTACCCAAAGCAACCTGGAACAGGCGTTTGGCGGCGTACTGCGCCATATCAATCTGTCAGGCCCGGATCTGCACGACGACAACGATCCACGCACGGTCACGGTATTGACCGATGACGAGCGGCCAGCGGTGTTCTACGGCCATACCAAGAGCGATCCGCCGGCGCAAAGCCAGCCGAAGGAGAAACAACCCTGATGCTGGAACTTCTGCTGCAACCCTTCAGTTACAACTACATGGTCAAAGCCATTTGGGTCAGCGCCATCGTCGGCGCCGCCTGCGCGTTCCTTTCGGCCTACCTGATGCTAAAGGGCTGGTCGCTGATGGGGGACGCACTGTCGCACTCGGTGGTACCCGGCGTTGCCGGGGCCTATGCGCTAGGCCTGCCCTACGCCGCCGGAGCCTTCTTCACCGGCATGCTGGCCGCGCTGGCAATGACGCTGGTGCGCCACGTGACTCGCCTGCGCGAAGACGCCATTATCGGCTTTATCTTTTCCACCTTCTTCGCCGTAGGCCTGTTGATTGTGTCGCTAAACCCGACGTCGGTTAACGTCCAGTCGATTATCTTCGGCAATATCCTCGGTATCGCCGATGAAGACGTATTGCAGGTCGAGATTATCATCAGCGTTTCTCTACTGATCTTGTGTCTGGTGTGGAAAGACTTACTGGCAGTGTTTTTTGACGAAAACCACGCCGTGTCTATCGGCCTGTCGCCGCTGCGGTTAAAGATCCTGTTCTTCACCCTGCTCAGCGCCTGCACCGTAGCGGCATTGCAAACCGTTGGCGCCATTTTGGTGATCGCCATGGTGATCACGCCGGGGGCTACCGCCTACCTGCTGACAGACCGCTTCAGCCGGTTGGTGATTATCGCCATCGTGATTGGCGCACTGACCAGCGGCCTGGGCGCTTACCTCAGCTTCTTCCTCGACGGGGCTACCGGCGGGGTGATCGTGACTCTGCAAACGCTGGTATTCCTGGCCGCCTTTTTCTTCGCCCCCAAACATGGGCTACTGGCGTCCAAACGCCGCGTGGCACGTGAACAGACCGGAGGCCACTGATGGAAACCCTGTATCAACTGCTCAGCGAGCCCTTCGCCTATCCCTTTATGCAGCGGGCAATCCTGGCCGCCATCGTGACCGGCGTGGTGTGTGCAGTGCTCTCTTGCTATCTGGTGCTCAAAGGCTGGTCGCTGATGGGTGACGCCATCTCGCATGCGGTGCTGCCCGGTATCGTGGTGGCGTTCGTGCTCGGCATCCCAGTGGTGATAGGTGCCTTCTTCTCCGGTATTTTCTGTGCGGTAGCTACCGGTTACCTGAAAGAAAACAGCCGGGTGAAAGAGGACACGGTGATGGGGATCGTTTTCTCCGGCATGTTTGCCTTTGGCCTGGTGCTGTTTTCCCGTATCGATACCGATCAGCACCTCAGCCACATTCTGTTCGGCAATATGCTGGGCATTACCGACGCAGAGCTGAAACAGACGTTGCTGATGGCTGGCATTACGCTGCTGGTGGTGTTGCTGAAACGCAAAGATTTGATGCTCTACTGTTTTGATCCCAACCATGCCAGGGTGATTGGCCTGCCGGTGAAACTGTTGCACTACGGGCTGCTGTGCCTGCTGGCGCTGACGATTGTCGCCTCATTGCAGGCCGTCGGGGTCATTCTGGTGATTGCGATGTTGATTGCTCCAGGCATCATTGCCTTCATGCTGTGCCGCAGCTTCGACCGCATGCTGATAGTCGCCACGGTGGTGTCTGTGTTCTCCTGCGTACTCGGCACCTTGATCAGCTTCCACATTGACGGTGCCACCGGCCCCTGCATTGTGATAGTCCAGGCCATTCTGTTTGTGTTCGCCCTGCTCTACAGTAAATTTAAACCGTTACAACGTCACGAAAATGGAATGCTCGACGCAAAACCTTGAAACAGGCGGCGGTGCCTAATGGCGCCGCCGCTGCTCATTACGGCTGCTGATAGATATCCGGTCGGACAATATGCCAGACAAAATCCTCGCGGTTTACCGCTTCATAACCCACCTTTTGATACAACCACGGCGCAGTACCGGTCACCAGCATAATCCGTCGCAGCCGCTGCAACACCGGGTGCTCCAGCGTGCAGTCCATCAACCAACGCGCTAACCCTTGTCCCTGGTAGTCCGGGGAGACAAACACATCGCACAGATAGCCAAAAGTGACGTAATCCGTCACCAGACGCGCAAAACCAATCTGCTGGTGTTGATGGTACAGGCCAAAACACAGGCTATTGTCGATAGACAACTGCACCGTCGGCAACGAAATGCCGCTCGCCCAGCTTGAAGTGGTCAAAAATGCGTGAGTAAAGGAGAGGTTCAATTCACTTGTATCGCAGTTGATCCGGTATTCCCCTCGCTGCCACTGCCGGTTTTGCTCCATTGTTGTTCATCTCATTGATAATGATAGTTATCTGAATCCTGCCCTTGCCGTAATAGCTGACGACCTTATAAACATCGCTCTCACGCCGCCAAGTTGCAACAGACGTCGTACTTAAATTAATCAATAGCGTATATACTTTGAGCAAATGCGATGGCGATAAAATCGCCGGTTGTTGGTGCCAGCTGTGCGCCAGGTCGTGTTTTCACAGGGCTAAAGACGCTAACCTAATGAATTCGCAGGCAACACAGAGGGGGTGTACCATGTGGCAAGCCGTTAGCCGTCTGTTAAGTGAACATCTTGGCAGCGCAGAAATCCGCGAAAGGACCGAACTGCCCGGGGGAGAAATCCATCCGGCGTGGCGCGTGAGTTACGGTGACAATCAGGTGTTTGTCAAATGCGACGCTCGCGAACTGTTGCCCATCTTCACCGCCGAAGCCGACCAGCTGGCCTTGCTGGCGCGCAGTAAAACCGTGCGGGTTCCGCAGGTGTACGGCGTAGGCAGCGATCGCGATTACAGCTTCTTGCTGCTGGAATACCAAACCCTGAAACCTTTAGACGCCCATGGCGCTCACTGTCTCGGACAACAGCTGGCCCATTTACACAAGTGGAGCGAACAGCCGCAGTTTGGCCTCGACTTCGACAACGACCTGTCCACCACCCCGCAGCCTAACGCCTGGCAGCGCCGCTGGTCAGAGTTTTTTGCCGAACAGCGCATTGGCTGGCAACTGCAGATGGCGGCAGAGAAAGGCATGACCTTTGGGGATATCGATGAGATTGTCGACATCGTGTATCTGCGTTTGCAGCATCATCAGCCGCAACCTTCTCTTCTGCACGGGGATTTGTGGCCGGCCAACTGCGCAATGACCGCCGACGGCCCACTGCTGTTCGATCCGGCCTGCTATTGGGGCGACAGAGAGTGTGATTTGGCCATGCTGCCGCTGTATCCGGAACTGCCGCCGCAAATTTACGACGGCTACCAGAGCGTCTGGCCGTTAGAGAGCGGCTTTATCGAACGTCAGCCGCTTTATCAACTGTATTACCTGCTCAACCGCAGTAACCTGTTCGGCGGGCAGCATCTGGTTCGGGCCCAACGCGCGGTGGAAGCGTTGCTGCATCCCGAGTCCCGATAAAATAAAGGCGCTGAAATCAGCGCCTTTTTAATGAGCAGCCGTTATCAGGCCGCCCCGGCCAGTTGGCCGAGCAGCTTGATCACAAACCAGCCAATCACCGCAATCACCACCGGCAAAATGTACAGCGGGAAGTATTGCAGCAAGATGGTGTGGTGCGGCAGCGTAATGCGCTCTTCCAACTGCGCACGCGTATGCCCTTCGCTGCCTTTAGCCTGTTCGAGGATCATCTGGTCTTCCAGGCCTTCGCGGATAAACTTCACCTGACGTGACATACGTGCGCCAGAGGCCTGCAGCGCCAGCCCGACAAAAATCAGAATATAAATGATGATAAACATCAGGTTCGCGCCGCTGAACAGGCTTTTTTCTACGTCCGGTACCGGCGAGTTATACCAGAAGATATTCAGGAACGGGGTGTTAAAGCGCACCATATCTACCATTACGTGAACGAAATCCAGCATTACTGCGTTGATGCCTTTGGTCTTTTCGCTGTGTTGATACACAAACATCAGCAGCGAGATCAGCGTTGACAGTAACGCAGGGATGAAAACCACCCAGCCAAGAATACGTTTTAAAATGGCAATGCGCCCAGCCTGTTGATACGTCATGTGTTCCCCTTGTAAGCGACGTAACCGTAATGGGCTAAGTCTACCTGTAGTTATTGAAACTCGCCCACCGTTTTCTTCAGCACTGCTGTGCTACAAGCGTAGCCGGGATTATCCGAAATCAACAGCTTAACGGCGAGCGCGCGTTGCCGGTAAATAGTTATATAGTTAAATCAAACCGTTTAAACAGGGGCCTTCATGATTCGGCTGATTATCTTATTGCTGGGTGCGCAAGCGCTGCGGGGGCAACGCCGCCTGCTAATGCTGTTCGGCTGGGCGTGGATCGCCGTAGGCGCGCTGATGCTGTTCGATGTACTTCAGGACGGGCGTTCGGTGCTGGCGTTGGATGCGCTGGCGGTACTGCTGGCGCTGGAGGGATTAGTGGCGATTTCCGCCGCACTTGTGATCGGCTCATCCGCCAGTCGCCCAGTGATGCTGAAGGGATTGGGCTTTTTGTTTCTGGCCTTTTTAGTTTGGGACGTGCCCGCCGACGACAACATCGTCGCCACGCTGGTGTTTGGCAGTGCGCTACTGCTTGACGGTGCGGTTCGCATTGCTTCTTCTACGGTGATCCAGCACAGCCGCTGGAAACCGGTCGCGCTGGCGGGCAGCGGCGAAATCTTGCTTTCGCTGATGATTTTTATTGGCTGGCCGGTGCCGCATCGGATGACGGTTCCTTTTTGTATCGGCGTGATGATCCTGCTTTCCGGCTGGGCACTGCTACGCATTGCCCGCAGGCTGGAAAGCTTCTCGCTAAATCAGAACCCGCAGTTAGCCACTCAGCCGCAAACCAATGACGCTAATCCGCTCAGGGTGTATGTCTGGACACCGACAGGATCGGCAAAAGATGCCCGCAGGCGTTACATCGTCGATCGCTATATCGCGGCGGTGGACGGCAGCGGCAATATATCCACTGGCCATGCCGCCCTGGCGTTGGCACCGGACGTGTATATCAGCCACTATCCGCTTAACGAAATCAGCCAGTCTGCACAAGATTTCCGCCGGCTATTGCACTCCGGCGAACAAAACAACGTCGACGGACGCTTTCTGCCCGATTTGCAACAGGAAGTGGCAGCCTGGTGCCCCCCGGACAAAAGAATACAGTTTCGCCGTTACAACTCGACGGCATTACGCGCCTTCTGGCAGCGTTATCGTCAGGATGCCACTTACAATCTGACTCGTCGCAACTGCTCCACCACGGTTATTCAGGCGCTCGATAGCGCGCTGGAAGGTGTACTGGGCGATAAACATCTGTGGCGGCGTTTCCTGTTGCTGATACTCGATCCCAACCTGTGGATGTTGGCGGTGCTGCGCAGCCGTGGCGAAAGCATGACCTGGACACCGGGGTTGGTGCTGGATTATGCCCGCATGCTGCAACAGGTTACCGAACGCCAGCATCAGCGCTGGTGGCTAAAAGTGCAGGAGATGTGGCGCATCCTGCGTTTCGGCAAAGCTCAGCCACGCAGGCAAAAATTTTAGTCTCAACGCCGGCGATGATAAAGTGTCGGGCACATTCACCGGCAGGAGTTAACCGATAATGGCCTATTCGCAACGCATTGAAACCGCTATTTTTGATATGGACGGTTTATTGATCGATTCAGAACCGCTGTGGCTACAGGCAGAACTGGATATCTTTGGCGCACTGGGGCTGGATTTGTCAGACCGCCACAAACTGCCGGATACCCTGGGTCTGCGCATCGATCTGGTGGTGAAGATGTGGTACCAGGCCATGCCGTGGCAAGGGGTGTCGCAAGAAGAAGTCTCTGCGCGTATTATCGAGCGCGCCATCGAGCTGGTGCGTGAAAAACGCCCCCTGCTGCCTGGCGTACAACAGGCGCTGGAGCTGTGCCGCAGCCTGGATCTGAATATTGGCCTGGCCTCCGCCTCACCGCTGCACATGCAACAACAGGTGCTGCAGATGTTTGACCTCGAAGGCTACTTTGATCAACTTGTCTCCGCCGAATACTTGCCTTACAGCAAGCCGCACCCGGAAGTGTACCTGATCGCCGCCGAGCGCCTGGGCAGCGATCCCCTGCGCTGTATAACGCTGGAAGACTCGTTCAACGGCATGATTGCCACCAAGGCCGCGAGGATGCGTTCTATCGTGATCCCTGCGCACGAGTATCGCCATGATGGCCGTTGGGCGCTGGCCGACCACAAGCTCGATTCCCTTGAGCAACTGACCTCCGATCATCTGGCCTGATTTTCACGGCATCGGCTTACTGCCGGTGCCGCTAACCTGACTTCTCCCGCCTTTTCGTTGCTTAAGTTCAAAATCTGGCTGCACGTCATAAAATAAATAAAACATTATTTCATTTTTATTGAGTTACTGTAGCGGCCTCATTATGCTGCAGTTCAAGAAAGTCGCCGGACGTTAGGCACAGGCTGTCACTGCCACGCAGCCTTACGCTCTCGTCCGGCGCTTTCTCCTACGCCCATCCCCTTACCGCAGAAAAAGCGTACAGCACTTGGCCATTTAAGTAACAAGCCGTTGTAAAACCGGGAAAAATAAACAATTGGTTACAGGGTAACTGCTTCCACTACTGGGAATTTTCCCATATACTGGATAAATTAACAGTTTATCAGCCGGAACAGCAGTATGACCGCGGAAGGACATCTTATTTTTTCTGTCGCTTGCGCGATTTTCGCCAAGAAGGCCGAGGTGACCCCAGAGCTGGCAACGGGCGACTGGTGGCACATCATCCCTGCCGCGCTGTTGACCTCACTGCTGCCCGATATCGATCACCCCAAGTCGGTATTGGGCCAACGGTTGCGCTGGATTGCCATTCCGATATCGCGCGCCTTCGGCCACCGCGGTTTTACCCATAGCCTGCTGGCGATCGCCGGCGGCATGGCGTTGTTCCAGCTTGACGTGCCGCGCAGTTGGCCGATTCCGGCCGACGTCTTGCATGCCATGATCATCGGTTACTTCAGCCATCTGCTGGCGGATATGCTCACTCCCGCCGGCGTCCCCTTACTCTGGCCATGCCGCTGGCGTTTTCGTCTGCCGCTGCTAAATTCTCAGAAAGGCAATCAGCTTGAGCGCGCCCTGTGCCTGTGCCTGGTGGCTTTCGCTATCTATTGGCAGGGCGGATGCACCATCCCAGTGCAGTCTTATTTTGAACAAATAAAAAATATCAGACTGTGATCACATAAAAACGGACACTTAATAACCGCAGAGTGCATAAATTAAACAAATTTACGCAATGAGTTATATCAAATTCCATTTGGATATAAGTGAGCCGTTAAGCAAACTGTTACGATATTTAGTATCGCTACGCCATGGTGCATAGCCATTTTCATATAAGAAAAAATTTTGGAGACATTGGGGATGAATTTTCCGCTGGTTATTAACGTGGTGATTTTTGTCGCCCTCCTTTTGCTGTTGGCGCAAAGCCGCCATAAGCAATGGAGCCTGGCGAAAAAGGTACTGGTCGGCCTGGTCATGGGTGTGGTGTTCGGTTTGGCACTGCAGCTGGTGTACGGTTCGGACAATCCGGTACTGAAAGAATCCATCAGCTGGTTCAACATCGTCGGTAACGGCTATGTGCAACTGCTGCAAATGATTGTCATGCCGCTGGTCTTCGCCTCGATTCTGAGCGCGGTCGCCAAGCTGCATAACGCCTCTTCCCTGGGGAAAATCAGCTTCCTGACTATCGGCACCCTGTTGTTCACCACGCTGATTTCGGCGCTGGTGGGCGTGCTGGTAACTAACCTGTTCGGTCTGACCGCTGAAGGCTTGGTGCAAGGGGCGCAGGAAAGTGCGCGTCTGTCCGCAATCCAAAGCAACTATGTGGGCAAACTGGCCGACCTGACCGTACCGCAGATGGTGCTGTCCTTCATTCCTAAAAACCCGTTCGCCGATTTGACCGGTGCCAGCCCTACCTCAATCATCAGCGTGGTAATCTTCGCGACCTTCCTGGGTGTGGCGTCGCTGCAGCTGCTGAAAGACGACAAGCCAAAAGGTGAGCGCGTGCTGGTCGCTATCGACACCCTGCAGGCCTGGGTGATGAAGCTGGTGCGTCTGGTGATGAAACTGACTCCGTATGGCGTTCTGGCGCTGATGACCAAAGTGGTTGCAGGCTCTAACGTTCACGACATCATCAAACTGGGTAGCTTCGTCGTGGCTTCATATCTGGGTCTGGCGATCATGTTTGCGGTGCACGCTGCCCTGCTGGCCTTCACCGGCGTTAATCCGCTGAAGTTCTTCCGCAAGGTATGGCCGGTCATCACTTTCGCCTTTACCAGCCGCTCCAGCGCCGCCAGCATTCCGCTGAACGTGGAAGCGCAAACCCGTCGTCTGGGCGTACCGGAATCCATTGCCAGCTTCTCGGCCTCGTTCGGCGCCACCATTGGCCAGAACGGTTGTGCAGGCTTGTACCCAGCGATGCTGGCGGTGATGGTGGCCCCAACTGTCGGGATTAACCCGCTGGACCCGGTGTGGATCGCGACCCTGGTCGGTATCGTCACCATCAGCTCCGCCGGTGTAGCCGGCGTGGGTGGCGGCGCGACTTTCGCTGCGCTGATCGTACTGCCGGCAATGGGTCTGCCAGTGACGCTGGTTGCCCTGCTGATCTCCGTTGAACCGCTGATCGACATGGGCCGTACCGCACTGAACGTCAACGGCTCTATGGCGGCAGGTACCATCACCAGCCAACTGATGAAGCAAACAGACAAGTCCATTATGGACAGTGAAGACGAAGTGGAACTGGCTCACCAGTAAATCTCGTCGGCAATAAAAAACCGGGGCTTGTTCGCAGCCCCGGTTTTTTTATATCTGCAATCCACTCAGGGCCGTTCGCCCGCCGCCAGTCGCTGATTGATTTCAGCAATCACATCCGGCAGTTGTGCCAATGTATCAATCACGTAGTGCGCACCGGCGGAATACAGTTTATCGGTTGCCAAAGCGCGCCGCTTGTTAACTTCCGACTCACTCATTTGTTGGTATTCCTGCCAGGTAGCACCAAACTCGTTACCCGACAGCGCCAGCCCGATGCTCCACATGCCTGCATTCAATCCTTCGCTGATACCCGGCACTGCATCATCCACTTTCACACAGTGCGCCACCGAATCGATACCCAGCGTAATCACGTTTTGCAGCGCCATCCACGGGCCTGGACGCCCACCAGCGGCCAAATCGTCAGTCGCAACCCAGTGATCCGGCGCGTAACCTCGCAGCGCTGCTGCCGGCGCCAGCACTTCCATCACCGCCCGCGGATAACCCGAACAGGAACCTATCTTGATGCCCTGCTCACGCAATGCAGCAATCACCTGTGGCACACCCTCAATCGGATCGGCAAAGTCGACCACCTTGGCGATTTGCAACGGCATAAAAGCCTGATACAGCGCGTCAATGTCCTGATGACTCATGGAGCGGCCCAACTGCTGCCGCCAACGTGCATCCACCTCGGGCAATTTGCCCAAAGCCTCAATGTGCTGCCATTTGCCCAACCCCATCGGAATGCGCGCCTCCGCCAGGCTGATGTCGATATCAAAGGTCTGCTTAAAGGCTTCAACAAAAATCTGCGTTGGCGCAAAGGAGCCGAAATCTACCGTGGTGCCGGCCCAGTCGAGTATTACTGCGTTAATCTGACTCATGCTCATCCTCATTGCTCCCAGTACATTGCCTGCCCGACCGCGGCCAGCAAACGTTCGATATCCTGCGGGTAAACTTCGCCGATATTGCCAATGCGGAAGCAGTCGCTCTGCGATACCTTGCCCGGATAGATGACAAAGCCCTGCTGTTTCAGGCGCTGATAGAACTCGGTAAAACGGTAAGTGTCGGCCTTCGGTGAATAAAACGCGGTGATGATCGGCGAGTGCAAATCATCCTCCAACAGGGTTTCGAACCCCAGCGCGCGCATCCCAGCCACCAGCCGCTGCTGGTTTGCCCGGTAACGAGCGTGGCGGGCATCGATCCCCCCTTCTTGCTCCAGCTCGCGCAGCGCCTGAGCAAACGCCAGCACCGTATGCGTCGGCGAGGTAAAGCGCCATTTGCCGGCATTATCTTCCATACAGCGCCACTGGGCATACAGATCCAACGACAGCGAGCGCGAGCGCCCCGCGCACTTATTCAGTTCATTGCGGCGGGCAATAACAAAGGCGAAACCCGGCACGCCCTGAATGCATTTATTGGCCGAGCTGATCAGATAATCAATGCCGAGCGCATCGACATCCAGCGGAATACCGCCGAAACTGCTCATCGCATCCACGATCAGGGTTTTGCCATTTCGCGCCGCCAGGCCTGAGACGCGCTCCAGCGGATTCAGCATTCCCGTGGTGGTTTCACAATGCACCATGGCGATATGGCTGATGCCAGCATCGCCTTTCAATACCGCCTCCATCGCCTCAACATCCGGCTCATTCACTTCACCACAGTTGAACGCATGGTGATTGATGTCCATCAATCGGGCCATTTCGATCATCCGCGCACCATAAGCGCCGTTATTGACGATCAGCAATTTGTCCTGCGGCCCCATTACCGTGCCCAATACCGCTTCGACCGCAAAACTGCCGCTGCCTTGCAACAGCACTGAGGTGTAGCCCGTTGACCGAGTCGCCAGCGCCTCGAGCTTCTGACGAATGCTCTGCACCACGCCCAGGTTGTAATCTTCATCCCAGGTACAGCTATCGAACAGCATCGCTTCCTTCACCGTTTTTGAGGTGGTCAACGGGCCAGGGGTTAACAGCAAATAATCGTGCTCAGACATCTCATTCACCCAATTGGTCTATACCAGATGAGTATTATACTGACCGCAACCCGGCCTTCGGGTCAAACGCCAACCGCAGGTGAAACAAAAAATTCATCTGGGCATGTATAATGAGCGCGTGCCGAAATGCGATAGCGAGATGAAATGAAAGAACATCTGGGTGAGTTGCCCCACTACCTGCAAATCAAGGAACAGCTACAGGCGCGTATCACTCGCGGCGCGCTGCAGGCGGGCGATAAGCTGCCTTCCGAGCGTGAACTGTGCACCATTTTCTCTACTACTCGTGTCACCGTACGGGAAAGCCTGGCGCAGTTGGAAGCCACCGGTGCCATCTACCGCGCAGACCGCAGGGGTTGGTTTGTTACGCCGGAAAGGTTGTGGTTGGATCCGACGCAGAACACCAACTTCCACCGGTTATGCCAGGAGCAGGGGCGCACGCCGCGCACTGAGCTGTTGTCCGCCGAAAAAACCGCGGTGCCTCTCGACGTCATGCGACCATTAGCGCTGGAGCCGAGTGACCCAATTTATCTGCTGCGCCGCGTACGCTATGCCGACGGCCGGGCTATTTGCTATTGCGAGAACCACTGCCTGCCGCAGCGGGTGCCTGAATTGCTCAACCAGGATCTTAACGGCAGCCTCACCGAGATTTATCAGCAACGGTACAATTTGATTTACCACCGGATGCACCTGTCGTTTTACCCTACCGCCCTGCCATACGCCGCCGCCACTGCGTTGGGCGCGATGGTTGGCCTGCCCGCACTGCTGCTACGCCGGTTAAACTACGACCAGCACGGGCGAATTCTCGATTTTGATATCGAATACTGGCGACATGACAGCCTGCGCATTGAGGTCGATACGCTGTGATCTCTGCACTGTGCCAAACAAAAAAGGGCGCCGCCGGTGAATGGCTGCGCCCTTGATTTGGTCAACTGACGGGATCAGTACGGGTAGTCGTGATAGCCCATTTGCTCAGAAATGTTGCGCGCGGCGGTGTGCAGACGTTTGACGTAATCTGCCCTGGCATCTTCAGAGTAACGAATCGACGGGAACGAAATGCTCAGGCCGGCGGTCACTACGCCAAAGCGGTCAAATACCGGCACCGCAATACAGCGCAGCCCTTCTTCTTGCTCTTCGATGTCCTCACCCACACCCTGTTCACGCACTTGATCCAACAGCGACAGCAGCGCCCCGGCATCGGTCAGGGTGTTCGGCGTGCTGCGGGTAAATTCAATCTGCGACAGAATTTGCGCCACTTCCGCCCTATCGCGCCACGCCAACAACACTTTACCGATCGCGGTACTGTGCAACGGGTTACGCCGACCGATGCGTGAATACATGCGCAGGTTATATTGCGCGTCGATTTTATGGATATAGACAATGCTGTCTTCGTCCAGCGCCCCAAGGTGAATAGCTTCCCGGGTATGATTCGACAGTTCACGCATTTGAACATCTGCAATACGGATCAGATCGACGTTCTGCAACGACTTGGCACCCAGTTCAAACAGCTTGAGCGTCAGGGCATATTTTTCCGTTTCCCCTTCCTGCGACACATAGCCCAACGACTTCATGGTCTGAAGAAAACGGTATACGGTACTTTTGGACATCATCACCCGCTGGGAAAGCTCAGTAATGCCAATCTCACGCTCTTCGCCCAGCGCCTGCAAGATACCGAATACCTTCAGCACGGAGGAAACCGCATCCGGTTGTTTATCTGGATCTGCGTTCACCATAGTCAAAATCCTACCCAGCTTTTGTGTTTTAAGAAATTTGAACAAGGGTTTCAGTATACGCGGTACCGCAGAAGCCACGCAATCGGGCTGGGCTGAATGCACGCTGGGATCTCATCGGTTATTACAATTGAACGGAAAACTGTGGATGCAATCGCAGACGAACATGATTAGCATGGTAATACTCCCCCGGATTAATACCTTCGAGATCAACATGCGTTCTTGTACCGACGGCCTCCCCGTCCCGCAGCGCTATGGGGCAATCCTCGCCATTGCCCTCGGCATTACCGTTTCCGTGCTCGACGGCGCAATCGCCAACGTGGCCCTGCCGACTATCGCTCGCGATCTGAACGCCAGCCCGGCCAGCTCCATCTGGGTGGTGAACGCCTATCAGTTAGCCATCACCATTTCCCTGTTGTCGCTGGCCTCGCTCGGCGATCTGATTGGCTATCGCCGCATCTATCAGGCCGGTTTGCTGGTCTTCAGCGTGACCTCACTGTTTTGCGCACTGTCCGACTCGCTGACGACACTGACTATTGCTCGCGTGCTTCAGGGGTTTGGCGCCGCCGCCATCATGAGCGTCAACACCGCACTGATCCGCATTATCTATCCGCAACGTTTTCTCGGACGCGGCATGGGCATCAACTCGCTGATTGTCGCCTTTTCTTCGGCTGCCGGGCCCACGGTGGCGGCGGCAATCCTCTCGGTGGCCTCGTGGCAATGGCTGTTTGCCATCAACTTGCCGATCGGCATTGTGGCGTTGCTGCTGGGGATGAAATATCTTCCCGCCAATAGTCAAAAGAGCACCAATCAGCGTTTCGACCCAACCAGTGCGGTGATGAACGCCCTGACTTTCGGGCTGCTGATCACCGCCATCAGCGGTTTTGCTCAGGGCCAGAGCCTGACGTTGATTTTCAGTGAAATCGCCGCGCTGCTGGTCATTGGCTTCTTCTTTGTCCGCCGCCAGCTGCGCCAGGAATTTCCGCTGCTGCCGGTAGACCTGCTGCGTATCCCGATTTTCGCCCTGTCGATGGGCACATCAATTTGTTCCTTTACCGCACAAATGCTGGCAATGGTTTCGTTACCTTTCTTTCTGCAAGGGACGCTGGGCCGCGATGAGGTCGCCACCGGGCTGTTGCTGACCCCCTGGCCGCTGGCGATTATCGTCATGGCGCCATTGGCCGGGCGGCTGGTGGAGCGGATCCACGCCGGATTATTGGGTTGTATCGGCCTGGCGGTGTTTGCATTGGGGTTATTCTTGCTGGCATTGCTGCCGCATAACCCTTCCGATCTGGATATCATTTGGCGCATGGTGCTGTGCGGCGCCGGCTTCGGGCTGTTTCAATCGCCCAATAACCACACCATTATTTCCGCCGCCCCGCGCAACCGCAGCGGCGGCGCCAGCGGCATGTTGGGTACCGCCCGCTTATTGGGGCAGACTTCCGGTGCCGCACTGGTGGCACTGATGTTCAATTTGTTCCCCACTTCCGGTACCCACGCTTCGTTGATTCTGGCCGGTACCTTTGCCACGCTGGCGGCGGCAGTCAGCAGCCTGCGCATTACCCAACCGCGTACGCAAGCGGTAGAAAACCGTGAGCAAGCCAAATAGCGGGCATAAAAAAAACCCCGGCAAGCCGGGGTTTTTTACGTTCTTTAGGTTACTTCAGGTACTGGCCTGAACGCAGCGCTTCGATACGTTTATCGAGCGGCGGGTGAGACATGAAGAGTTCGCTGAACGACTTGGATTTGCCGTTAATGCAAAACGCCATCATGCTGCCTGCTTCCTGCGGTTCATAGCTGGTTTTCAGCCGTTGCAGCGCCGCGATCATCTTCTCGCGGCCCACCAGTTTGGCTGAGCCTGCGTCGGCGTAGAACTCACGGTGACGCGAGAACCACATGGTGATGATGCTGGCCAGGATACCGAACACCAGTTCCAACACCATCGACACGGCAAAATAGATCATCGGATTGCCGTTACCTTCCCCTTCACCGTCACGGTTACCCAGGAAGCCGGCGGCCACCTGCGCAATCAGGCGCGAGATAAAGATCACGAAGGTGTTCACGATACCCTGAATCAGCGTCATGGTGACCATGTCACCGTTAGCGACGTGACTGATTTCATGGGCGATAACCGCCTCCGCTTCGTCACGGCTCATGCTCTGCAGCAGACCGGTACTGACGGCGACCAACGAAGCGTTGCGACGCGCGCCGGTGGCGAAGGCGTTAATGTCCGGTGCGTGATAAATAGCGACCTGCGGCATGGCAATGCCCGCCTGCTGCGACTGACGACGTACCGTTTCCAGCAGCCAGTTTTCGGTTTCGTTACGCGGCTGTTCAATCACTTCCCCGCCAACGGAGCGCAGCGCCATCCATTTGGACATCAGCAGTGAGACAAAAGAACCGCCGAAGCCGAACAGACCGGCCATGATCATCAGGCCCTGAACGCTACTGGATTGGATTCCTGTCAGGCTGAGCACCAGCCCGAAAACCAACATCACCGCCAGGTTGGTGAGCAGGAACAGAGCTATACGCATCATAAAATGTTTACTTCCTCATAAATGTTAACAAAACGCTGCCTTGGATACCCTAGATCGTATGGGCATTCATCACAGTTTCAAGAGTTGCACGCCATTAACCTACTAAAAATACGAAACTTTACAAAAACGGCGCTTCAGCAATACTCCCCAAATTGTAAACGATTGTTGCGTAAAGCGGCGAGTTTTTATGGGAATTTTATCTGCGAGCCAATCGGAACAACCGAACAAAATTCCGTCCCCTGCACAGGAAGCAAAGTGTCCGCCAGCCCCAGCCGGTAAGATTTACGTCACAAAGCGCTACCCTTACCGTCGCTCCCTGATCTATTTCCTCGCCGGCGGCAACTGGGCTTACGTAATCGCAAGAAAGCGGGCTGTACACCGGCCTCGCACTTCGAGGGGGCGGTATTTTAACGCTGTGGTTTACGTCCCAGCCCGCCAAGATGGGTATCTGCAAAGCCGCTAGCGTATTTCAGCCCATAACCCAAGGCTCGATCAAAACCGATATGCGCGCCCCAAATCAACGCCGCCATCAACCAGTGTGGCTGTTGGGTTCCCGCAAATACCAGGCCGCACAACGCCGGTCCAATATAAGAGTGGGCAAGGTTATAGCCGATGGCCCCCGCTTTTTTACCCAATACATAGGCCAGAAAAGAGATGTCGGGGATCAGGAAACAGGCGGCAAACAATCCCCAACTGTAGTGTTGTCCGTGGTATATCACCACGGACAGTATCAACACCAGCACGGCTTCAAAACGGAGTACAGCGCGCATTGACGGGCTTAAGTCGCTCATCGTGACCTCACAAAACGTTTAATTTCGACTCGGGGCCCTGACCGCGCCCATTAAAAAACGCACCCGAAGGTGCGTTTTTCTTTTTGGTGCTTGGCTGCGTTACTTCGCTGCCGCTGGCTGCGCCTGTTCAAGGTGCGCCAGATCCAGAGCGATATGCACGGTTTCATCCAGGTATGGGTCGGGCTCCTGGTAATCCTTCGGCAGATCCTCCAGCTTCTTCAACGGCTTTTTACCGGCGCGCTGCAGGCGGTCATTAATGCGCTGCAAACGGGTAGCGTCATCATCGTGGTTCTCTTTCTCACGCTGGGCAAGATTGAGTGAAACGATGTTGCGCTTGTCCTTCAGCGCCTTGTAATGGGCGATATCCTGCGCGATGTACTGGAACTCAGGATCCTTGGCGATACGCTGCTCGTGATCTTTCAGCAATTCAGGATCGAAAGGCTTCAGATCGCCGGTTTTGGTGTAGGTCGCCGCATTAATACTGTCCCACGGCATCGCATTGTCTTCAAAGGCTTCACCGGTTTCCGCCGGATCAATGCCGCTCGGCATCAGGATATCCGGGGTTACGCCTTTACGCTGGGTACTGCCGCCATTCACGCGGTAGAACTTCTGAATGGTGTATTGCACCGAGCCCAACGCAGGCCATTCCGGACGCAGCATCTGGTCGTAAATGCGGTTCAGCGAACGGTACTGCTGGACGGTGCCTTTACCGAAGGTCGGTTCACCGACGATCAGCGCGCGGCCATAGTCCTGCATCGCCGCAGCAAAGATCTCGGAAGCAGAGGCACTGAAGCGGTCAACCAGTACCACCAGCGGCCCTTTGTAGTAGGTCACGCCGTCGGTGTCCGCGTCTTCACGCACCTTACCGTTGTTGTCACGCACCTGCACCACCGGACCGCTCGGAATGAACAGACCGGACAGTGATACCGCTTCGGTCAGCGCGCCGCCGCCGTTGGTGCGCAGATCGATGATCAGGCTCTTGACGTTCTGCTTGGCCATCTTCTGCAACTGAACTTTCACATCATCGGTCAGGCCAACGTAGAAGCCTGGGATGTCCATCACCGCGACTTTCTCTTTGCCGACGGTCTTGATGGTCATCTTCACCGCGCGATCTTCCAGACGAATACGCTCACGGGTCAGTGTGACCACACGGGTTTTGGTGCCTTTGCCCGCAGGCAGGATATCCAGGCGCACTTTGCTGCCCTTCGGCCCTTTGATCAGCGAAACCACATCGTCCAGACGCCAGCCGATAACATCGACCATAGGTTTACCCGCCTGGCCAACGCCGACAATACGGTCACCCACGGTGATCGCTTTGCTCTTCGCCGCTGGGCCACCCGGTACCATGGAATTGATCAGGGTGTAGTCGTCATCCATCTGCAGCACGGCACCGATGCCTTCCAATGACAGGCTCATTTCGGTGTTGAACTGCTCGGTATTGCGCGGGGACAGATAATTGGTATGCGGGTCGATTTCATGCGCGAAGGCATTCATCGCCAGTTGGAATACGTCTTCGCTGTTGCTTTGCGTCAGGCGCTTAATAGCGAACTGATAGCGTTTGGTCAGCGTTTCGCGAATTTCCTTGTCGGTCTTGCCGGTCAGTTTGAGGTTCAGCTCGTCATATTTGACTTTGGCATCCCACAGGCTGTCCAGTTCGGCCTTGTCTTTCGGCCACGGCGCTTTGCTGCGGTCGAGATCGATAGTGTCGTTGCCGGTGAAGCTCATTGGCTTTTCCAGCAGCGACAAGGCATAGGTGTAACGCTCAAAACGGCGTTTTTGGGCCAGATTGTACAGCGCGTATGGCGTATCCAGCTTACCGCTTTTCAGCTCTTCGCCAAGCTGGTTGCGCTTGTCGGCGAATTGCGCCACGTCGGAGGCCAGCAACACGTTATGGTTGTAGTCCAGCATATTCAGGTAACGATCGAAGATCTTGCCTGAAAAGTCCGCATCGAGGGCAAACTGGCGGTAATGAGAGCGAGTGAAGCGCGAAGTTACGCGCTCACTCACCGTTGCATGTTGCGGTTCCTGCTTAAGCTGGGGCAGTTGATCGATGCGGATGTTGGCTGTGTCCGCTCCGTAACTGACGCCCGCCCACAACAGACCCGCGACTGCTGTTAATCTGACAAATTTGTTCATGCCTTGGTTGGCCTCCGTATCAGAACTGCAAGTGTTCTGCGCGCACAATCATCGCCAGACCGGAAGAGAGCTGCACACGTACGCCATCTTTAGCGATTTCGAGTACGGTAGCATCCATCGCGCTCTTGCCTGCTCTGACTTTGATTTCTTGGCCAATTTGCAGTTTAGAGATATCCGTGACTGGCACATGGCGCTGCTGGCTTTCCTCTTTGACTTCACGAGGTTGACGAGCGGGCTGTGGGCGAGTTTGTGGGCGTGGCTTGCGGTTCTCCGGTGCGGCTCCGCCTTCGCGACGTGCAGCAGGTTTTTTACCGGCTGGACGTGGACGACGCGGTTGCGCATCGGCTGATTCGCCGGCAGCTTCACGTTTTTTGGCGTTTTGTTCGGCACGCTGTGCCTGAACGCGCGCTTTCGCTTCTTCAAGCTGTTGGCGGGCATGATCGACATGCTGCTGTTCGAGTTCACCGCACGGATTGCCGTCTAAATCGACGCGCTGCGCGCCAACTTTGACGCCGTACAGGTAACGCCAGCTAGAGGTGTACAGGCGCAGGGCAGAACGCAATTGCGTTTTGCTGAGGTTCTCTTCCCCTTGAACACGCTCGACCAGATCCTGAAAAATACCGATTTTCAACGGGCGAGCTTCGCCCTCGGCGCTAAAGCAGAGCGGAAAACGCTCGGCAAGAAAAGCAATGACTTCTTTACTAGAGTTCAACTTAGGTTGATTTTCCATGAAATTTCCTGATTACAACGGGTTTGCCAACCAGCGCAGGCATGAACAGGCGTCATTATAATGACGCCATCGGTAAATGCCACGTTAACCGTAGATCAACTTGCTGCCACAGTGACATATTTCGCACTATCACACTGTTCCAGCTGCGCACAAAGCCCCGCCACCACTGCTTCCAGGCCCCTTTCGTCCTGTTCGTCGAAACGTTGATAAACTGTGCTGTCGATATCGAGAACGCCGATAATCTGACCGCTAACATTCAGCGGCAGCACAATTTCTGCATTACTGGCTGCGTCACAGGCGATATGGCCTGGGAACGCATGGACATCACCAACACGTTGCACGCGGTTTTCCGCCACGGCAGTCCCGCACACGCCCTTGCCTACCGGAATACGTACGCAGGCGATCTTCCCCTGGAACGGACCGAGCACCAATTGCGCACCGTCCATCAGATAAAAACCGGCCCAATTGACGTCATCAAGGCGCTCGTTGATCAACGCACTGGCGTTGGACAACGCGGCGATAAAGTTGGTTTCCCCGTCAAGCAGTGCGCACAAATCACGTTTTAATTCCGCGTAGAATTGTTCTTTTGTCATGTGTTAACCATTAATACCGTGAAGATGGCCAGAAGCCCAAGTCTTAAGCCCTATAAAATAAGCATTAAATGCCTATAGCCACAAGGTTAATCATCTGTTGCTTCACAAAACCCTACCGGGCAAGGTATGTTTGCCGGTCTGAAACCCTGTTTTGCCGCCCGGCGCTTGAACCGATGAGCACGGACAGATTTATTTTTCAGCTACGCTAACTGTTGCGGCGAGCTATAGGGCAGCTTTTCTCATGATGAAAATACACGCTATCACCGGCCCACTTTCCAAAGCACGCCACCAGCGCTGTTGCGAATGCGACCTGCTGTTTGTGTTGCCGCCGCTCAGCGGTAAACAGGCAGCCTACTGCCCGCGTTGTGATGCGAAGGTGGTCAGCGGACGCGACTGGTCGATGACTCGACTGACCGCCATGGCGGTCACCATGTTGCTGCTGATGCCCTTCGCCTTCAGCGAACCGCTGATCAGCATCCGCTTGCTGGGCGTACGTATTGACGCCAGCCTGCTGGAAGGCATCTGGCAGATGAGTCGGCAAGGTGATCCTATCACTGCCAGCATGGTGGCGTTCTGCACCATAGGTGCTCCACTGACGTTGGCGCTGTCGCTTCTGTACCTGCGTTTCGGCCATACGCTGGGCATGAACCTGCGCCCGGTGCTGCTGATGCTGGAACGGTTAAAAGAGTGGGTGATGCTCGATATTTATTTGATTGGCATGGCCGTGGCAACCATCAAAGTCAAAGAGTATGCCGATATCCAGGCAGGCAGCGCCCTGATCGCCTACCTGTCACTCACCCTGCTCAGCATCCTGACCCTAATCCACGTCAATCTGGAGCAGTTGTGGGAACGCTACTACCCGCAAGAGCAACCAGAGGGCCCGCCGACGGCACTGCATATTTGTCTGTCGTGCCATTTCACCGGTTATCCCGATGAGCGCGGACGCTGCCCGCGCTGCCATGTGCCCATGTGTCACCGTCAGCCCTACAGCCTGCAAAAAACCTGGGCGGCGCTGATTGCGGCAATGATTTTACTGATCCCGGCCAACCTGTTGCCGATATCGATCATTTACGCCAATGGCGCCCGGATGGAAGACACTATATTCTCCGGGGTGGTGTCACTGGCAAGCTCCGGCAATGTGCCGATCGCCGCCATCGTCTTCATCGCCAGCGTGCTGGTGCCCTTTACCAAGGTCATTGTGCTGATCACGATATTGTTCAGTATTCATTTCAAAACCTCGCACAGCCTGAAAACGCGCATTCGCTTGCTGCGGCTGGTGACCTGGATCGGCCGCTGGTCAATGCTCGATTTATTCGTTATTGCACTGATGATGTCGCTGGTGAACCGCGACCAGTTGTTATCTTTTACTATGGGACCGGCAGCCTTTTACTTTGGGTCTGCGGTTATTTTAACTATTCTTGCCGTAGAGTGGCTGGATAGCCGATTGATTTGGGATGCACATGCAACAGGAAACGCCGAATACACCGACTGAAGCGCGGGTCAAAAACAAGCGCCGCATTTCGCCATTCTGGTTACTGCCGTTTATTGCCCTGCTGATTGCGGGGTGGCTGGTCTATAGCAATTTCCAGGAACGCGGCACCACGGTGACCATTGATTTTCAGTCTGCGGCAGGCATCGTCGCTGGCCGTACCCCGGTGCGCTATCAAGGGGTAGAAGTCGGCACCGTACAGAGCATCAGCCTAAGCAAGGATCTGCGCAGCATCGTGGTCGAAGCCAGCATCAAGAGCGATCTGGAAGACTCGTTGCGCGACGGCACCCAATTTTGGCTGGTTACGCCAAAAGCCTCATTGGCGGGTGTGTCAGGCCTGGATGCGCTGGTCGGCGGCAACTACATTGGCATGATGCCGGGCAGCGGGCAGCCGCAAACCCACTTCACCGCCCTCGATACTCAGCCCAAATACCGGCTGAACACCGGCGAGCTGATGATTCACCTGCATGCCGACGATCTGGGGTCGCTCAATACCGGTTCGCTGGTCTATTACCGCAAAATTCCGGTCGGCAAGGTGTATGACTACACCATCTCCGAAGGGAATAAAGGCGTCACTATCGATGTGCTGATCGATCGCCGCTTTGCCAATCTGGTGAAGGGCAACAGCCGTTTTTGGAACGTTTCCGGCTTTAAGGGCGATTTCAGCCTGTCGGGCGCCTCGGTGCAGATGGAAAGCCTGGCCGCGCTGGTTAACGGCGCCATCGCTTTTGATTCACCGCTCGACGGTCAACAGGCCAAGGCCGATCAAAGTTACACCCTCTATCCGGATCTGGCGCACAGCCAGCGTGGCGTTAACATTACGCTTGATTTGCCCAGCGGTAACAGCCTGAGTGAAAATCACACGCCGCTGATTTATCAGGGGCTGCAGGTAGGTACTTTGACCAAACTGACGCTGGAACAAGACAGTAAGGTCACCGGCGAACTGACCATCGATCCGTCGGTGGTGGATTTAATGCGCAGCGGTACGCGGATCGTCATGCGCAGCCCGCGCTTGAGCCTTAACGACGCTAAACTCAGCCAGCTGCTGACCGGCAATACGCTAGAGCTGGTGCCGGGCGAAGGCGAGCCGCAGCAGCACTTCAACGTGCTGGACAGCAGCGAAACCCTACTGCAACAGCCGGGCGTGCTGACCGTAACGCTTAACGCGCCGCAAAGTTACGGCATCGACGTTGGCCAGCCGCTAGTGGTTCATGGTGTTAAGGTCGGGCAGATAATGAGCCGCGCATTGACCGACAGCGGCGTGGTGTTCACCGCCGCCGTGGAAGCCCAATATCGCCGCCTGCTGCATAAAGACAGCAAGTTCGTGGTCAACAGCCGCGTCGACGTCAAGCTGGGGCTCGATGGCATGGAAGTGCTGGGTGCCAGCGCGCAGGAATGGCTGGACGGCGGCGTGCGCATCATCCCCGGCAGCAAAGGCGATCCAGTCGGCCAGTATCCACTGTACGGCAACAGCGAAAAGGCCGAAGCCGGCATCGTCGGTAACAGCCCAACGCCGACCCTGACGCTGAACGCCGTGAGCCTGCCTGACGTTCAGGCCGGTTCGGTGGTGCTGTACCGCAAATTTCAGGTGGGCGAAATTGTTAACGTGCGCCCCAAAGCCAACGAGTTTGAAGTCGATGTTTATATCAGCCCGGAATACCGCAAGCTGTTGACCAGTGAAAGTATCTTCTGGGCCGAAGGTGGCGCCAAGGTGCAGTTGAACGGCAACGGTCTGACGGTACAGGCATCCCCGCTTAACCGCGCGTTGAAAGGCGCCATAAGTTTCGACAACCTGCAGGGCGTGACGCTGGACAAAGGCGCCAAACGCGTACTGTACGCCACGGAAACCGCCGCCCGCGCGGTGGGTAGCCAGATCATCCTGAAAACCTACGACGCCAGCAAACTGTCGCCGGGTATGCCGCTGCGCTATCTTGGCATCGATATCGGCCAGGTGGATTCGTTGAAGCTGGCACCAGAGCGAAATGAAGTGTTGGCCAAGGCGGTGCTGTATCCGGAATACGTCCAGACCTTCGCGCGCCTGGGCAGCCGATTCTCGATTGTCTCGCCGGAGATTTCCGCCGCCGGAGTCAGCAACCTCGATACTCTGCTGCAACCTTATATCAACGTGGAACCGGGTCGCGGGCGCGAGCTGCGCAGCTTTGAGCTGCAGGAAGCCAGCATCACCGACTCGCGCTATCTGGACGGTCTGAGCGTGATCCTTGACGCGGCCGAAACCGGCTCGCTGCAGATTGGTACTCCGGTGCTGTTCCGCGGCGTGGAAGTGGGCACCGTCACCGGTTTCTATCTGGGGGCCATGTCCGATCGCATCCACGTGGCGCTGCGCATCAGCAAGAAATACCAATATCTGGTTCGCAACAACAGCGTGTTCTGGCAAGCCTCCGGCTATAACCTGCAGTTTGGCCTGACCGGCGGCGTGATCAAGAGCGGCACCTTCCAGCAGTTCATTCGCGGCGGCATTGCTTTCGCCACCCCGCCGAGTATTCCGCTGGCGCCTAAGGCCACGCCGCACAAGCACTTTATGCTGAATGCGGAGGAACCTAAGGACTGGAGAGACTGGGGCACCGCCATCCCTAAAGAGTAAATAAGTCACCTTCTCAGGGGCTCAGCAATGCTGGGCCCCTACTGTTTCCAGCTTTGTGGTAAACTTCCGCCCTTATTTTGACAGCTGCCAGAGAGCTCACCCCGTGGCCAAACCTGCCTCCGTTTATTTGCCGCCCGCCTTTCTCGACGCGACGCGTGCCATCATGCCCGCCGACCTGTCGATGGACGATTTTATTGCCGCCTGCCAACGCCCGCTGCGCCGCAGCCTGCGAGTGAATACGCTGAAAATCAGCGTTGCCGACTTTTTGACGCTTGTGCAGGATTACGACTGGCAGTTGGAGCCAATCCCCTGGTGTACGGAAGGCTTTTGGATCGAACGCAAAGACGAGGAACTGCGGCTGGGTAGCGCGGCGGAACACTTGAGCGGCCTGTTTTACATTCAGGAAGCCAGCTCGATGCTGCCGGTCAGCGCACTGTTCGCCGCAGGGGAAACGCCACGTCGGGTGCTGGACGTCGCCGCCGCGCCGGGTTCCAAAACCACTCAGATTGCGGCCTTGATGAACAACCAGGGTGGCATTGTGGCGAACGAATATTCCGCCAGCCGGGTCAAGGTGCTGCATGCCAACATCAGCCGCTGCGGGGTTAAAAACACGGCGCTCACCCACTTTGACGGGCGGGTATTCGGCGCCGCACTACCGGAAAGCTTCGACGCCATTCTGCTGGATGCACCCTGCTCCGGTGAAGGCGTAGTACGCAAAGATCCGGACGCCATGAGCAACTGGTCGCCGGAGAGCGTTGCCTCCATCGCCGAGACTCAGCGCGAATTGATCGACAGCGCCTTCCATGCCCTGGCTCCGGGTGGCGTCATGGTCTACTCCACCTGTACGCTCAACGCGCAGGAAAACCAGCAGATCGTCAACGGGTTGCTGGCGACCTATGGCGACGCGGTCAGCGTCGAGCCATTGGGCGAACTGTTCCCAGGCGCCAAACAGGCCCTGACCGCCGAAGGCTTCCTGCACGTGTTCCCACAGATTTACGACAGCGAAGGCTTTTTCGTGGCCCGCCTGCGCAAACATCACTCCGTGCCCGCGTTGGCGAAACCAAGCTATAAGCTGGGCAAATTCCCGTTCGCGCCGCTTTCCGCTAAGGACTCTGCTGAAATAGCCCAGGCCGCCGCTGCTTCCGGGTTGGTCTGGGATGAAACCAGCCGTCTGTGGACGCGCGATAAAGAGATTTGGCTGTTCCCCGCCGAGCTGGAAACGTTCGTCAACAAAGTACGTTTTTCCCGCATTGGGCTGAAACTGGCCGAACGCTTCACCAAAGGCTATCGCTGGCAGCACGAAGCGGTGATCGCGCTGGCGGCAGCTGACGGTAAGCAGCGCTTTGAGCTGGATGCCACACTGGCGCAGGAGTGGTATCACGGCCGCGACCTGTACCCGGACTCACCGCCGCTGACCGATGAATGCATCGTGACCTATCAGCAACAGCCGCTGGGGATCGCCAAACGCATCGGCAGCCGGATAAAAAACAATCTGCCCCGCGAACTGGTTCGCGACGGCGCGTTGGATTTTCATCAGTAGCTACGCTGAAACTGGCCGGGAAATGCCGGCCAGTTAATGACGCTAATAATATTCCGATAGGGGAATATTATTATTCTAATCATTTACCCTTTTCGGCATTATCCTCCCGACTTGCCAAATATACCGACACCTTTCAAAAATAAAGATAATTTTTGGCTCCTGACCAAGACAATTCAGCATTCTTATTCTATTAATTAAACTGTAAATAAATTAATGCGTTTAACCCGGTTCCGGGCGGCGCTTTTGTGGGGTTCTCCCTTACACAGCAAGGAAACTAATATGAAAAAAACTCTGATGGCATTGACCTCGGTAGCCACCCTGCTGTGCGCAAACGGCGCAGCTAACGCAGCAGGCACTATTCAGGGCAACCTGGGCGTAACCTTAACCATCGGCGCGGGTTGCGTGGTCGGCGGTGGAAACAGCGCGGGTAGCGCCAACGACTTTGGCGCCATTAGCTTCGGGACTTACTCTTCCCTGTCCAACATTATTGACGCCAGCGCAACCGGTTCCGGCGGTGCAGGTACCCTGTCGCTGACCTGTACCACAGGCACCGCCTATACCGTGGCGTTGAATAACGGTCTGCACGTGGGTGCCGGTAACCAACGCCAAATGGCCAGTACGGCCGGCGCATTGATCAAGTACAACCTCTATCAGGATTCGGCCCGCGCTACCGCCTGGTCCAGCGGCGCCAATGCCCTGACCGGCACCGGTACCGGCGCAGCGGTTCCATTAATTGTCTATGGTCGTGTCCCGGCGGCGGCCACTACGCCAGATCCTGATACCTACAACGATACCGTGACGATGACGGTAACCTGGTAACAGTGCGGCAAGCCCTTTTTGTTTTTGGGTTGCTGACGCTGAGCCTGGCGGTGAACGCGGATAGCAAAACCGCCACCATTGGCGTCAGTGCCACCTTGTTGAAGGCCTGTGAAGCAGGCAGCAACTCGGGCGGCAATGTCAGCTTTGGTTCGCTGGACTTTGGTACGGTCTATTTCCTCACTACCAACGTCAGTATTGCCGGGCAACAAAACGCGGGCGCCATTCGTGTCAAATGCAACAACGGCACCAGTTACAACGTCCTGCTGGGCGGCGGGCAAAGCGGTAACACCGCGGCCCGTTACCTGAAAAGTGCCGCTGGCCAACAGGTGAACTACAACCTGTATACCACCAGCGCCCACAGCACCATTTGGGATAATCTGACCGGAGTATCGCAAACCGCCAACGGTCAGGATAACTGGTTACCGGTGTATGGCATGATCCCGGTGCAATCCACTCCTCCGATCGGCAGCTACACCGACACCGTGCAGGTCACCATCAATTGGTAAGGGTAATGCGTATTTTAAGCGGTGGTTTACTGCTCTGGATGATAACGCCGCCGGTACTGGGCGACACGGGTGTCAACGATCAGCAAAAAACCCAGGCGCTTACCGTCAACGCGACGGTAGTGAAAGGCTGTATTTTGGGCAGCGGCAGCAGCGATGTCACCACCTTCGGCAACCTCAACTTTGGACAGATCTCCTCGTTAGCCAGCAATATCAGCATAGTTTCCAGTTCGGGGGCCGGTTCCGTGCTGTTTCGCTGCAACCCAGGTCTGAGCGTCACGCTGGCGCTTGGCATCGGCAACAATGTCACCGGTTCTATCTCCGCCGGACGCAAATTGAAAAATACCCTGACCCCCGAGACCCTGATTTATCAGCTTTACCAGGACAGTAATTATTCCACCATTTGGGGCGATGGCAGTAACGGCGGCACCACAGAGGTCGTCGCCGCGACCGGTAGCACCCAGGAAATAAAAGTTTATGCCCGTTTGTTCTCGACCAGTACCCTGCCCACCAGTGGCACATACAGCGATACGGTCTTACTGACGGTCACTTATTAGTATTTTGAATAAGGATTTAGCCATGCGCATACCCTTCCGACTGCCACTGACGGCAGCGCTGCTGATTGTCGGCCAACAACAGGCTCTCGCCGCCGCGTCAATCCTGATTTGGCCCATCGATCCAGTGATTGAAGATCAACAACCCGCGACGGCGCTATGGTTGGAAAATCGGGACAGCAAGCCGGTCTATATGCAAGTGCGGGTGCTCGGCTGGAAACAGACCGCCGGTAAAGACGACTACAGCAACCAAAGCGAAGTGATCGCCAGCCCGCCGGTTGCCTCAATTGCACCAGGAAAACGCCAACTGATCCGGCTGGTTAAACAAACCCCGCCGCCTGCCGGGCAGGAGCGCGCCTACCGTATTCTGATTGATGAAGTCCCGGTAAAAGATTCAGGCAGTCAATCCGCGCCAGAAGGGGCGCAGATGGGGCTGAAATTCCAGATGCGCTATTCAGTCCCGTTGTTTGTCAGCGGTAAAGGGGTCTGGACCAAGCAAGACTCAGAAAAACCGCGCGATTACGCCACCGCCAACCAGCCGCAGCTCAGCTACCGTCTGTTGCAACAGAGTAGCCAACGTTGGCTGGAGGTGCGCAACCAGGGCATCGTGCATGCGCGTATCTCCAAAGTGACGATGCAGGGAAAAACGCTTAATGCCGGTCTGATGGGGTATGTGTTGCCCGGTTCGCAGATGCGCTTTGCCCTGCCGGCATCGGGCAGTTTCAGCAGCGGTCAGTTGCAAGCCACGGTCAACGATAACAAACAGCCGATAACCTTAACCGCTTATTGAGCTTGATGTGCCGTTAACCAGGATACCGTCCCCCAGGCGTAACGGGTTCGGGCTGAAGCCGTTAGCATTCGCCGTACTGTGCGCAGTGGCCACGCCGTGGCTACCGTACGCTTGCGCCGACGATTTGCCGCCGCCGCCCAGCGCCATCAGCATGCCGGATACCACCCTGTATCTGGAGCCGGTGGTCAATGGTCGTCAGACCGGGAAAGTGGTGCCAGTGACCTATCGCGGCGGCCACTATTACCTCACACCACAGCAGTTGCTCGACGCCGGCCTGCCGGTAGCGGATAAACAGGCGAAAGAAATCGCCGTCGACCAATTAGAGAAAGTGGACGTCACCTACAGCGGTGAAACCCAACAGTTGATGATCAACGTCCCCAACGACTGGCTACCCAATCAAAAATTCAACACTCAGAACCCACTGGATCGCCTGCCGGCGCAGAGCAGCCTCGGCCTGCTGTTCAATTACGATTTGTATGCCAGCCAAAGCAGCGCCAACGGCCAGCCGGGCTCTCTTTCTGCCTGGACAGAACAACGGCTGTTCGATGGCTTTGGCGTGGTGTCGAACACCGGTATTTTCCGCGGCAGCTTTAACACCTCCGCCAACAGTGAACAGGACAACCGTTATATCCGCTACGACAGTCAGTGGCGCTACAATGATGATGACCGCCTGCTTAGCTATACCGCCGGCGATCTCACCACCGGCGCCCTGACCTGGAGCAGTTCGGTGCGTATCGGCGGCGTCCAGCTGGCGCGTAATTTTGCTTCCCGGCCAGACCTGATCACCTATCCGCTACCGCAGTTCTCGGGCCAGGCGGCTCTGCCCAGCAGCGTCGATCTGTATATCAACAGTTATAAAAACAGCAGCACCAGCGTTAACCCCGGTCCTTTCACCCTGGATACCGTGCCCTACATTAACGGCGCGGGCCAAGCCACCGTGGTCACCACCGATGCACTGGGCCGACAAGTCAGTACCGTGGTGCCGTTTTATGTCGCCAGTAACCTGTTGCAGACCGGCATGAGCGATTTCAGCCTGTCCGCCGGTGCCCTGCGACGCAATTATGGCATGAGCTCTGCCGATTATGGCCAGTGGGTGACCAGCGGCAGTGGACGTTACGGCGTCACTGACTGGTTGACTCTGGAAGGCCGCGCCGAAGGCGCAGCGGAATTGGCGGTGGGTGGCGCAGGTGCGAATATTCGCCTTGGTCAATGGGGCGTTTTCAATGCCTCGTACAGCTACAGCCAGGCCAGCGATAATGCCTTTAACGATTATCAACCTTCGGAACAACCCAACTACTACGATCCCCTGACCGGTCAACCTATCCCGCAGCCCGATCCGCAGCCGGTCTATCAATACAGCTCCAATCATGGCGATCAAAGCAGCATCGGCTACACCTACAGCAACCGCTATTACAGTCTGAATGCTCAGCGCATCCTGCGCAGTGCCGGCTTCGGTGATATTTCGGTGTATAAAAGTGACTATCGTCTGAGCCGCCGTACCGATCAACTGACCGGCAGTATCGGTCTGAACCAATTCGGTAGCATTGGCGCCGGCTATTTCGATGTCCGTGACGCCATTGGCCAACGCACTCGTCTGGTCAACTTCTCCTACAGCATCTCGCTGTGGCGCAATACCAGTCTGTATGCGTCAGTGAACCGTGAAATCGGCAGCAGCGGCTACAGCGCCCAACTGCAACTGTCCATTCCCTTCGACAGTTGGGGTACCGCCAGCGTCAGCGCCTCTCGTGACAACAACAATCGCTGGAACCAACGCGTCAGCTACAGCCGTGCCGCGCCGACCGACGGTGGTTTGGGCTGGAACCTGGCCTATGCGGACGGACAGAGCAGCGACAGCTATAGCCAGGCCGATATCACCTGGCGTACCCGCCTGCTCGAAGCCCGCGGCGGGATGTACGGCAACAGCAATGATTATACCCGCTGGGGCGAAGTGAGCGGCTCGCTGGTGGCGATGAAAGGCGACCTGTATGCCACTAACACCATCAATGACGCCTTCGCCCTGATCTCTACCGAGGGCTACCCGGACATCCCGGTCCGCTATGAAAATCAGTTAATCGGGGTGACCAACGCCAAGGGCTATTTGCTGGTGCCAACCGTCACTTCCTACTACCACGCCAAATTCCAAATCGATCCGCTCAACCTGCCTGCAGACGTGGCGGTTCCCACGGTAGAGAAGACCGTGGCAATCCGCGATCACAGCGGTTTTCTGGTCGATTTTCCCATCCAGCACATTTCCGCCGCCGACGTCAAGCTGGTCGACGCCCAGGGCAAACCACTGGCTAACGGCAGTGAAGTGGCCGTTATCGGCAGCAAACAGCAAAGCTACGTCGGTTGGGATGGCATGGTGTATGTGGATCCGGTGCAATTGCAAAACCGGCTGAGCGTTATCCCGGCAGACGGCAGTGCCCCTTGCCAGGCGCAATTCAACCTGACCAAAACCCAGGGTATCCAAAGTATCGGGCCGATCGTTTGCCAGTAACTCATTATGGAGACAAATATGATCCGTGGAACCAAGGCGTTATTGCTGGCGCTGCTCTTGCTCACAGCCCGCCAGGCGCTCGCCGACTGTACCACCACCAACGGTGCCGTGACGCTGCCCGGCAGCAGCTCTTTTGCCGTCTACAACGGTTCGCTCAGCGCTCAAGGTACCGCCGGGCTCAACTGCAGCGGCCTTGGCCTGTCGCTGCTGACGCAAAACACCGTGACGGTTAAAATCAACTCGACCACCCACAATATGGCGCTGGCTAATACCGACGGTTCCGGCGATCAGATTCCTTATTTGATTTACCCCGATGCGAATTACCAATATCCCTACAGCGTCGGACAAACCATTGATTACAGTTCATTGAACCTGTTAACGCTGATCCTGATCTCGCCCAACGTCAATTTCCCGCTGTATATCAAAACTACCGCCGGGGCTAACGTGCGCGCAGGTACCTATACCGATACCGTCAACCTGGTGTGGAATTACCATATCTGCGGCCTGGGTCTGATTGGGCTTTGCATCTGGTGGGACGGCACCAATAAGCCCAGCACCGTTAACATCAGCCTGACGATCACTAAAGATTGTTTGCTGGGTACCGCGCAAAACGTCAATTTCGGCAGCATGGCATTGGTCGGTCAGTTTAATCCGGTGAACCAAAGCATCACCCTCACCTGCACTAAAACCGAGGGGTACAATACCTACTTTACCGATGGTAATAACCCCGTCACCGGATGGCGGCGAATGAAAAGTGGCACCAGCAACTATCTGCAGTATCAAATTTACCTGCCCAACACCACCACGGTGTGGAACAGCGCTAACAAGCAAGCAGGCTCTGGCACAGGGCTGGCGCAAAGCATTCCCTACCTGGCGCAAATCAACCAGGCGCAAACCGAAGTGCCGGTGGGCACCTACCAGGACAACCTGAGTTTTGTCGTGGAGTATTAAGCCCCTGCGCTAGCCGCTGAATGCTCATGTTGCCAGTTTGTATTTTTTATGTGGCATTTTTTGCTCATTTAGCTATGCTGATTAAGATGACTCAACTGGTCACACCTCATACCAGCACAGCAAGCAAGGAGTTCCAATGGGCAAAACCGTGGTGAAAATAGGCAGTTTCGAGGTTGATGACGCACATTTGTCCTCCTCGGCCGAGCAGGTCAGTACACTGGCGATCCCTTGCAAGTCGGATCCCGATTTGTGCATGCAGTTAGACGGTTGGGATGAGCACACCAGCATCCCGGCAATACTCGATGGCAAGCAATCGCTGCTGTATAAGCAGCATTACGATCGCCAGACCGATGCCTGGGTAATGCGGTTGGATTGAATGATGGAATATCTAAGAACGCGCGCTGTTTCGCTGGGAACAACGCGCGTTTTTTTATGCTATTGCGATACCGCGCCCGGCGAAAAAGCGGGCAAAGCTGCCCAACGGTAAAGTGACCTGTTGGCGCGATTGCGGCCGATCGCCAGACGGATTGTGGAATGTCACGCTCTGTGCCTCAGCGGCGGTAATCAACACCAGATGTCCGCCCCGCTGTGGCGGTGTCTGCTCGGGCCAGCGGATGCCAGGGTGCACCGAGGCCATAAAATAGCGTCGCTGCGCCAACAGCTGTGGCAGCGCTTGCGCCTCAATACCCACCTGAACCTCCGCCTCCAGGGCGAACTGCTCACGCACAAAGTCGACAAAGGGCGCATAAATCAGCCCCTTGATGCGATCCCCCTCACGCACGTAAGCCCCATAAGGCAAACTGCGGCGCGCCAGCTCCAACAGCGGCGGCGCATCGCCGTCGCGGTGGCTCAACACCATTTTCAGGCAGGCCATACCGCAAACGTGATTCGCCCATTCGATATATTCAGCCCGGTCGTGCGCGCCGCTGAGCGCCCAGTTAGCGTCATCCGCCAGCGTCACGCGCCCGGCAATCAGGTCGGCCGCCAGCTCAGGCGTCGCCCATTGGCAGACGTAAGGAACGGGGGCCGTCAAATCAGAAAGTCTCTGTGACTTTGAAATTCATCAGCACCAGCGTCATGTCCGGTGAGAACAGCTCATATTCTTCAAAGAAGCTCTGCAGCTCTTTACGCCAATAGGCCAACGAACGGTCACCTTCCCCTTCGGCAAAAGCATGGGCCTCATCAACCTGATCGTAGGTTTTCATCTCTACCGACGTCAGTTCCACCGCGCAAACCGGCTGACCTTTACCATCCACCACTACAAATACGTCACCAGCCAGCGGGATGCCTTCGCCGTCCAGATTGGAGCAGGTTGCCGTCTTGGTGCCGTCCAGGATCAGCTTGGCCACGTCGTCGGCCTGCTGCTCGGTCTTGCCGAACGCCCAACGCTCGGTGTTTTCATATTTCTTCGGAATTTCGCTCGCCATTGCCATACCTTTTTAAATAAATCATTGTGCAGACAGAATAGTACAACGTATCCGGCGCTGCCTGCACTGCCGAATTCAGCCCGCAGCCGCCTTATTGGGCTCTTTTAACGGCTGTTTGGGGTAAACCCCTGTGCCTATGCCGGGACAACAGGCATACTGTGAACGCAATTCACTCAATGGCTAACGGCCAGGCGGTAAAATGAAGAATGACGACAAAGACCCCGATGACACCTTCAGCGACCTGTTAAAAGTTCTGGCGGTGGTGATGATTGTAATCTTTGCTATCGGCGGCTGGTATTTCAGCTGATCACTAAAACAGGAGGTCACATTGGCCACCAAACGCATGCGCAGCAAGCACTGGAAGATGTTTTTAATATTATTGCTGATCTGTCTCGCCCTACTGTTATTGCGCTGGGCGGCAATAGTTTTCGGCTAACGGCAAGGAACAGGCCCCATGGCAAAACGAAATGGCAACGGCGTACAAATCGCCTTACTGCTGCTGGCGCTGGTTATTTTGGTCTGCGGTATTTTGATGATCACCACCGAGCTAGGTCACCAGGTGCTTGAAGAGATCGAAGATATTCTCGAGTAACGCCAGTCCGGCCGGATACTGACACGCCTTCTTTCAGTGTTCCCGCTTCGCGGGTTGCTTAGCCTCAGGCTCCAACAACTCGCGTAAATAGGTAATTCTCGCCTCCCCTTGCGGCAGCCATAAACGGTACAGCCAATGTTGCGCTTCAGCCCGCCGGCTCCGGCGATGGTACTCAGCCAGTTTATCGACCAGTCTCATCATTCACCCTCCAGATATTCGACACTGTTAGTATTGGACGAAAAAACCAGAAGAAATACTGATGGCTTGTTTTTTATGCATCCGGTTTTGGCATTGTGCGATCGGTACGGTGGCGCCCCCTGACCTCAACTGCTACATTGACCAAAAATCACCCAGCCGAGGTAACCCATGATGTTCTCGGAGCAGGAGATAAAAACCGTGTGGGATGAAGTGGCGCGTTTGATCGGCGACAGCGTGATGCAGTTGCGTCATCGCGGCGAGGTTTTATCGGTCGAAACGCTGGCAAAACACCTGGCGCAGCAACTGGCCGAAAGCAACGACATTGAACGCCGGATCCTGATAAGCGCGGCGATCAATATGCTGAAAGATGGAAAATGAATCGCCAACCGGATTGGTTGGCGATTCGGCAGAAGCCCGAGGTATGCAAGCCCGGCCTTCTGTGCGCTACTATGTCAGGCTAACATGACGAAATTAATAGGAATTATCGTGTTTTTCCCAATAAAGCACTATTTTTGTTGTCTGCAACCGTCAAACCAGCACGAAATCGCTCTCCACCAGCGGCTGGCCAATCACTTTCACCAGGAAGTCACTGCTGTCGAACCCACCTCCCAGATTGATTGCCACATCGTTGACGTGATTGAGCTCATCGTAAGTTAACAAGGCTTCACCGGCCTTACCGCTGAACTGACTAACGAACTCGATGCCATTGCTGCTGCCGGTGTTGAACAGCGTCAGATCGATTTTGTCTTCACCGCTGACAAAATCCACGATCCAATCCGGCGCATCAGCACGTGATTCGTTGGCGGCGAAATAAACGAAGGTGTCCTTACCCTCATTACCAAACAGATGATCCGATTCACCGCCGCCGTACAGAATGTCGTCCCCCGCGCCGCCGATTAAAATGTTATTGGTGGCGTTGCCGATGATCACATCGTTGCCGGATCCCCCAAACGCATTTTCGATGGTCACACCGGCGGCAATTGACACGTTCCCTTCCAGGCCGCCCACGTCAGAGAAGGACTTCTCGTTGAGGTTAATACGTTGATTCTGGCTAAAGCCTGAGAAATCAAAGGTGTCCGTACCGCCTGCATCCCAGGCGCTGAACACGATTTTATCCTGCGCGTGGGTGGCGGTGAGAAAATCACGATCGGTATTGGAATTAAAGCCGTAAACCGTGTCGCCGCTGCGCGTAGACATATTGGCGCCATAGAACTGCTGGATCGCCGTAATGTCATTTAACAGCGGAGCCGAAGAGTAAGCGCCTTTGAAATCTTGGCCGGTGCTGCTTTCACCAAAGTAGCTCATCACACTGTGGGCGCGGCTGTCTTCAAAATAGGTCGCGTCATTGTTGTAAGTGATGCTCACACCCGGGGCAGCGTTGTAATCCCCTGGGTGCTGCAGCCCCAGCGCATGGCCAATTTCATGCGTCAACGTCTGACGGCCATATTCGTTTTCATGGATCAGGTTATTGGCGAACACATTGCTTGTGGCGTTGTACCAGGTTTGCCCAGCCACCGATGGGGAGGTGTCGGGGTTATAGGCGAAGGCATAGGAGCCGCGTGAACTGACATCGAACAGGCCAAATTTGATATTGGCACTTTGGGTATCGCTGGTTTCGGTAAACGTGATATTGGCCACATCCGACCAGGATTGCAGCGAAAGTTTCGCCTGTTCGCGCTGCTGTTCATTGAAACTGCTGAAGCCGCCGATCCCCATGCTAGACATGTTGCCTGGCGCCTGTTCCCAGAAGCTGTAACTCAGGTTAACCGCGGTATCGGTCACACCTTTGTCGTGCCAACTGCGGTCGCCGCGGATCAATTCCAACCCGGCATCTTCAAAACTTTTCGAAGGGTGAATGACGTTCAATTTAAGATCGCTATCAGCCTTATAGGCTCCTTGAAGGGCCAATACGCTTGTAGCTTCTGCCGATGGGTTAACGCGTTGATTGCTTGATGACATTAGAGTATCTCCATATTCGTCATTTCAGTGAGTCGCTACGATCACTGTCGGATGGCCTTAATGGCCGTGTTCCGGTGCTGAATAAATACGGGGATCTCGCTAATGCGGTTGGCACCCTCCATGAGCACTCTTAATGAGAACGATAATCCCTTAAATAACAGGATAGACACTTTTCATTAAAATACAGAACTATCTGATTAAAATATTACCTTCAACTCTGACTCCGTTTGATTGCTTATTATTAGCGGCAGGCGAAAATAAAAAAACCGGGGCAATCCACCCCGGCAATCCTTAATTTAGCCCGGATTCAAATTAACCAACCCAATAACAGCGTGGCGCCGATAACGGTGGAAGCACCGCCGATGCGCGTGGCGATTTGTGCAAATGGCATCAGGCCCATCCGGTTGGATGCGGAGAGAATGGCGACATCGCCGGTACCGCCTAAGCCACTGTGGCAGCAGGTAACAATCGCCGCTTCAACCGGGAACATTTTCAGGTAAGGCGCAATCAGGAAACTCACCAGCCCCATCGACAACACCACCGAACCGCATACCACCACATAACCGACCGAGAACACCGCCACGACGCTTTCCAGCGGAACATACAGCATACCGAGGCCAATCATCAGCGGCCACACCAGCGCGGTGGAGACGAACTTATAAAAACTGTGCGCACCGGTTTCCATTGAGGTTGGGATCACCCGGCAATATTTGCACAGTACCGCAAACAGAATCATCAGTACCGGACCGGGAATATGCACGATATGTTCGAACAGGCCACCGACGATAAAGAAGGCACAAATCACCAGCAGTCCACCGCCCATCAGCTGGAAATCGACGTTGCCGCTGGTTTCCTTGATATCGAATACCGCGTTTTCCTCCGCCGAACGGATCAGCATGCCGTCACCGCTCAACGCCTTGCGTTTCATGCCCAGTCGCGCCAGCACTCCGGCCGCGACAATGGCAAAGATATTGCCCAGCACCGCCGCCGGCGCCAGTTGTGCAACGTACACGTCGGGTGTCGAACCCAGAATGGCGGAATACGCCAGCGACAGCGGCAAAATGCCCTCGCCGATACCGCCACCGATGATCGGCACGATGATAAAGAAAAAGGTGTGATAGAAGGTAAAACCAAACAGCTTACCCACCAGCAATCCGGTTGCCACCGCCGTTACCGTGCCCACCACCAGCGGGACGAACATACGGATCATGCCCTGGATCAGAATTACCCGGTTCATGCCAAGAATACTGCCGACCACCAGGCTGGCGATCACAAAGTACAGCAGATTGGCGTCTTTCATCAGCAGATGGACGGTACCCATCACGTTCGGCTGGAAAAAATTAAAGTACACCAGCACCGAAGGTACCATCAAGCACAGAATGGCCGGGCCGCCAATATCACGCAGTACCGGAATGCTTTTACCTAAATGCGCCAGCGCAAAGCCCAGCGTCATGATCACCGCCAGGCCGCCGATCATATTCTTTGGCAGGAAGTTGGCGTAGGCCGATACGGCGACAATCGCGCAAATGGTGATAAACAGCGCAACCGGCACGGCACCGATATCCATTTTCCGCAGGTGGTTAATCAATCCTGATGAATCAGGTTGCGGTATCTCTTTCTCACAGGTCATTTCTGCATTTATCTGTTTCATTATTCACCCTGCTGACAAGCGTTCAGTGTGGAGCGGATCGACTAATGGCATATAAAATAATTTATAAGCTTTAAAAGGTACGTTTCGGAATGGGCGTATTTATAATAAATAAAATAGTGGACAGCACTGACAATATGATAAAAAATAAAAATACAAAACCAAATTACCTTTTATTAATTCAATATTGTGAGCCCCCACCAATGTTGGTTTTAATTAATTATCGTCAGCGTTTTGTAATTAAATTAATCAGGCGCTAATTCACTGCTATGCTATAGATGGAAGTAAAAATCCGTGCGTTTATTAATGAGAACCGGAGCGGTAAATAGCTGAATCCGGTCAGCTTGTACCCGAGCCTTGCTCTGCACGCGGCACCGTGCGGAAAGCAGGCACATAATATATGCCCTATCGCTTTCAAAGGCCGTGGTCAGAAAGGCGAAGGGCATAGAACTAATAAGGAAGTAGGATATGTCTTCAATCGCGATTACCCCACAAACGCTGGCCCGCTACGGTATCCATCAGGCTACCGAGCTCGTCCATAATCCCAGCTATGAACAACTGTTTATCGAAGAAACCCGCGCCGACCTGCCGGCGCTGGAGCGCGGTACGTTAACGACGTTGGGCGCGGTCAACGTCGATACCGGCGAATTCACTGGCCGTTCTCCGAAAGACAAATACATCGTGCGTGACGACACCACGCGCGATACCGTTTGGTGGTCCGATAGCGGTACAGGCAAAAACGACAACCAGCCGCTGTCGCCGGAAGTGTGGCAACATCTGAAAACGCTGGTGGGTAACCAACTTTCCGGCAAGCGTCTGTTTGTGGTGGATGCCTTCTGTGGCGCTAACGCAGACACCCGCCTGAAAGTGCGTTTCATCACCGAGGTGGCCTGGCAGGCGCACTTTGTCAAAAACATGTTTATCCGCCCGTCGGATGAAGAGCTGCAGAATTTCGAGCCGGACTTTGTGGTGATGAACGGAGCCAAATGCACCAACCCTGACTGGAAACAGCAGGGGCTGCATTCGGAAAACTTCGTCGCCTTTAACCTGACCGAACGCATACAGTTGATCGGCGGGACCTGGTACGGCGGCGAAATGAAAAAGGGCCTGTTCTCGATCATGAACTACCTGCTGCCGCTGCAGGGTATTGCCTCGATGCACTGCTCAGCCAACGTGGGCGAACAGGGTGACGTGGCGGTCTTCTTCGGCCTGTCCGGCACCGGCAAAACTACCCTCTCCACCGATCCTAAACGCCAGCTGATCGGCGATGACGAGCACGGCTGGGACGACGACGGCGTATTCAACTTCGAAGGCGGCTGTTACGCCAAGACCATCAAGTTGTCTCCTCAGGCTGAGCCAGAGATTTATCAGGCTATCCGCCGGGACGCGCTGTTGGAAAACGTGCAGGTGCTGGCCGATGGCAGCATCGATTTCGATGACGCCGGCAAGACCGAAAATACCCGAGTCTCTTACCCGATCAACCACATCGAAAACATCGTCAAACCCGTGTCCAAGGCGGGACATGCCAAGAAAATAATCTTCCTGACGGCGGATGCCTTCGGCGTATTGCCGCCGGTATCACGCCTGACACCGGAACAAACCCAATATCACTTCCTGTCCGGCTTCACTGCCAAGCTGGCCGGCACCGAGCGCGGCATTACCACCCCAACCCCGACCTTCTCCGCTTGTTTCGGCGCGGCGTTCCTGACGCTGCACCCGACGCAGTACGCAGAAGTGCTGGTCAAACGCATGGAAGCGGCCGGTGCACAGGCCTATCTGGTGAATACCGGCTGGAACGGCAGCGGCAAGCGTATTTCCATTAAGGACACCCGCGGCATCATCGACGCCATTTTAAACGGGGAGATCGAGCACGCCGACACCTTCAACCTGCCAATCTTTGGCTTGGCGGTACCGAAGGCATTGCCGGGGGTAGATCCTTCGATCCTCGATCCGCGTAAAACCTACGCCGACGAATCGCTGTGGCAGGAAAAAGCCCAGGATCTGGCCCAGCGCTTTATCGATAACTTTGCCAAATACACCGTCACCCCCGCAGGGGAAAAACTGATGAGCGCCGGGCCTAAACTTTAAGCCACAGCGCGCTTTATCATCCTTACAGGGGCCTTCTGGCCCCTTTTTTATGCCAATTGCTTATCCAGATTGATCAACGCCTGCGCCAGCACCCTGGCCCCGTCGGCCAACTGTTGTTCGGTAATCGACTCCTCGGGGCAATGGCTACGCCCATTCAGACAGGGAATAAACACCATCCCCACCGGCCCGGTCGACGCCATATAAACCGCATCATGTCCGGCACCGCTCGGCAGCCGGCGGCCGGCCAACCCCAGCGAATGAGCTGCCCCCTCGATCGCCTGCATCACCGTTTCCGCGCAGGCGGTGGGTCGTGCACGGCTGACATGCTGCAATTGCGTCTGTAAATCCAGACTCTGCAAACGTGGCCGACAGTTTTCCAACAGCGCTTCCGGGAAAGTCTCCAACAGCGCCTGACTGTCACTGCGCACCTCCAGCATCAGTTCTACCTGCCCTGGCACCGCATTGGGGACATTTGGCGTCATGGCGATGCGCCCTACGGTCGCCACCACATAATGTGGATTGCCGCTTTGCTGTAACGCCATCGCGTGCGCCTGCTCAATCACATGCGCTGCTCCGACCAAAGCATCGCGACGAATATCCATCGGCGTGGTACCGGAGTGATCCGGCTGCCCAAGCACCGTCACCAACACCCGGCGGATGCCGACGATGTGCGTCACCACGCCAATCGGCAGGTGCTGGCGCTCCAGCACTGGCCCCTGTTCAATGTGCAGCTCAACGTAAGCGGCGGTACCGCCCGGCAGGCGCAGCGGCCGGTTCAGTTTTTCCGGCAGAGCGCCAATACGCGCCATCGCCTCCGCCAGCGTTTCGCCTTGCGCGTTCCGGGAAGCCAGCATACCGCCGTCCAATTCACCGCTCATCGCCCGGCTGCCCACGCAGGAGATACCGTAATCGCTGGGTTCTTCGGACAGAAAGTCGATAACCTCAAACGGATGCTGCAAAACTATCCCCTGTTGATGCAGACAATGGGCGATTTCAATCCCCGCCAGCACGCCGATAATCCCGTCATAGCGGCCGCCGCCCACCACGGTATCGCAATGCGAACCGGTCACTATCGGCGGCAGATCGTTGCGCACCCCGGCGCGCCGACCGATCAGATTACCGCCTTCGTCCAGCGTTACCGTTAGCCCAGCCCGCTTCATTTGTTCCGCCAGCCAGGCTCTTGCCTCGCTGAACAATGGCGTAAATGCCCGTCGTGTCCAGGGCACATCCGGCAACGTCATTTGTGCCAGATGATTGACCCGCGCCCACAAACGTTCACTGTTGATTAACTCGATCATTGGCCTGCTCCGTTGGCAACGCGCGGGCGCAGAAACTGTCCCGACCCCGGCGAATTAAGAATACGGCCCTCGGCAAAGACTGCTTGGCCGCGACAATAGGTGGCTTCCACCCGTACGCTGAACTCCATGCCTTCGAAGGTGCTCCATTTCACCGCCGACAAACTGTTCGCGGGATCGAATCGGTAGCGCTCGGGCCGCAATACCACAAAGTCGGCGTCCATACCTGTGTCAAACCCCCCTTTGCGATCGTCGAGCAGAAAATGCCGTGCGGGATTGCGACACAGCAGCTGCGCGACGGTGGTCGGCGCAATGCCGTGCTGCTCGCAGCCGCTCCACAACGCCGGTAACAGCGTCTCCAGCCCGGGGCCACCGGAGGCGTTTTTGAACACGTTGTCGTCCCCTTTACGCTCCAGACCCCAACTGACGTGATCGGAAGAAACGAAGGTGCAGTCGCCCTGCGCAATATGGCTCCACAACAGTTCGGTTTCCGCTTTAGGACGGATCGGCGGGTAGTGTTTGGTCTTGGCACCAAACTGGCGCGTATGTTGTTCATGGTTGAGCATCAAATACTGTACGCAGGTTTCAATGCTGACCGGGTAGCCAGCCTGCCGATACATCCGATAAAGTTCGAAACCGCGTGAAGTGGAAACATGCACCGCATGGGCGCGAGCCCCGCTTTCCGCCCCCATTTCATAAATTAGCGCCGTTGCCAGATTTTCTATCAGCGGCGTGTGAGCACGCATAAATGCATCCCAGCCAGTGTCGCCGGCCTCGACCATTCGCTGGATATTTTTACGCGTCAGCTCCTGCATCTGGTTGTGTACCGCACAGGCCAGCCCGGTCGGCGCAATAAGCTCAAAAGCATGCATCAGGTCGTCTTCGTCCACCCGAGGAAACCGGCCCGGCGTAGCTTCAAAGGTGGAAAACTTAAAGGCACATACCCCACCTTCGATCAGTCCGGCAGCGGCATCGAACCCATAGGTTGCGTTCAGGGTGCCAAACAGCGCCACGTCGACATGGCAGTCACGCTCCACCTCGGCAATTTTTGCTTCCAGCAGAGCGCGGCACGCCACCGGCTGCGGATCGTCATAAGGCATATCGACCATCACGGTGATCCCCCCCGCCGCCGCCGCCCGCGACGCCCAGCCCAATCCTTCCTGATTCGCCTGACTGCCGGAATGCACCTGACCGTCAATCACCCCCGGCAGGATCCACTTGCCGCCGGCGTCGATCACCTGTGGGGCCTCCGGTGCCTGACCGCTGCCGCTGCCGATGATTTTACCGCCTGCGATGGCCAGCCAGCCGTCCGGAGTCACCCGCTCGGCATCCACCAGATTGCCCTTGACCACCAGCTCTGGCCGTTGACTCAGATTCATAGCGCCTCTCCCCTAATTCCATTGCATAGAATAATGCATAAAAATGCATATACCTCAGGTTATCAATCGGTCGATTGTGCCGATAGTCAGGCCAGTGTAGGGTGAGGTTGCCTATTCTGTCTTATGCTTGTTTATCACTCATGCATAACAAAATGTTAACCATTGTGGAGGGGCTGTGCGTTTAAATCTCAAGCAAATCGAAGTGTTCCGCGCCATCATGCTGACCGGTTCGATCAGCAGTGCCGCCAAGCTGCTGCACGTTTCACAACCAGCGGTCTCACGCCTGATCGGCTACACCGAACAGCGGTTGGGTCTGACGCTGTTTGAACGCATCAAGGGGCGACTGTATCCGACCCCGGAAGCTCGTCACCTGTTTGTCGAGGTCAATTCGGTCTATCAGGGCGTTCAGCGGGTTAACGAAGTGGCTGAGGACCTGATCCAAAACCGTATGGGCCACCTGCGTATCGCCTGCAGCCCAAGTCTGGGGCAAGGGCTGATCCCCAGCGCCATCGCAAAATTCCACGCGCAATTGCCCGAAGCGCGGGTGATACTGCACACCATGATCCCGGACGTGCTGTTGCAGGCGGTGCTGACGCAACAGGTTGAACTGGGGGTCGCTTTTCTGCACGAAGGCCATCCCAACGTGTATTCGCGCCAGCTGTATGAAAACCGGCTGGTGGTGGCGTTACCTGCCTCACACCCATTAACCGCCAAAAATGTGATAGGTATCGAGGATCTGATCGACCAGCCTTTTATTGGCTATGGCGCCGAGATCCCGATCGGCCAACTGGTGCGCAAACTGTTAAGTGATGCCGATATCATTCTGCGCCCTACCGTCGAAGTGCAGCAGATCCACGTCGCCTGCGCACTGGTGCAAGCCGGGGTTGGCATTGCGCTGATCGATGAAATTACCGCCAATGGCCCGGTGTGGACCAAGGTGGTTTTTCGGCCCATCGAACCCACTGCCAAAACCCCCATCAGCATCGTACACGGCATGTACGAGCCCCTTTCACGACTGGCTCAGGCGTTTATTGCCACCCTCGAATCAGTGCAGATCCACTGGTCGCGCTAACGCATTTCATCACCACTCCCCTGGGTGATGGCGGCTCATTATTGCGCCTGAAGCATGGGTTAACATTGTGTTATACGCAGGTGATAAAAAGTAATGCGACATTTTGGTTAACCGCCCCCTAGTATCGAATTCCGGTAGCGCAACTATTCACAGATTATTCACTCAAGCGCAATCTCACCGATACTTTCAGGAGCACAGACCATGGGGCGTGTTTTAACACTTAACGATGTGGAGGCCGCGGTAAAAGGCGGTTCGGTATTTGCCTGCGGCGGTGGCGGTTGGGTTGCCCACGGCCTGGAGCTTGGGCGACTGGCGGTGACTATTGGCCGACCGGAACTGGTCAGCCTTGAGGAATTGAACGATAACGACTGGATTGCTACCGCGGCAGCGATTGGCGCCCCCGGCGGCCTGACCGACTGGCAAATGCTCGGCGTCGACTACGTTAAGGCCGTGCAGTTGGTGCAGCAGGAACTGGGCGCCCCTATCGCTGGATTGATGGTTGGGCAGAACGGCATGTCCAGCACCCTCAACGGCTGGTTGCCTGCCGCGATCCTCGGTTGCAAGGTCGTCGATGCGGTCGGCGATCTGCGTGCCCACCCGACTGGCGACATGGGCTCCATCGGCCTGGCCTCCAGCCCTGAACCGATGATCCAGGCTGCCGTCGGCGGCAATCGGGCCAATAACGCCTATATCGAACTGGTGGTGAAAGGCGCCACGGCCAAGGTGTCGCCGGTGCTGCGCAAAGCGGCAGACATGTCCGGCGGCTTTATCGCCAGCTGCCGCAACCCGATACCAGCCGGCTACGTGCGCCAACACGCTGCGCTGGGGGGCATCAGCCAGGCGATCGCCTTGGGCGAAAGCATTCTGGCGGCAAACGGCAACGGCATCGTCGAGACCATCTGTCGCCACACCGGCGGCAATATTATCGGCAGCGGCAAGGTTGCCGCCAACAGCCTGCGTTATACCGAAGAGGCGTTCGACGTCGGCATCGTGACTGTCGGCCAGGGCACGGACCTGCGCCGTATCCATATCATGAATGAACATATGGCGGTGGAAGACGCCCACGGTGAGCGTCTCGCCAGTTATCCAGACGTGATCACTACCCTCGACAAGGCCGGCAACCCGGTAAGCGCCGGGCAGTTAAAACCAGGCATGGAAGTGGTGATTTTCCATATGCATCATTCTCAGTTCCCGCTTTCCTCGTCGGTCACCGATCCGGCGGTTTATCCGCCGGTAGAGAAAACCCTCGGGATTGACTTACGCAGCTACCTGCCGACGGGAGATGCCGCATGAAAAGAGCCTTTAAAGTGACCTCGGGCACCGAGCTGCGCTGCCTGGGCTGGCGGCAAGAAGCGCTGTTGCGTCTATTGGAAAATGTGCTGGCCGTTGGCGAAAATCCCGACGAACTGGTGGTATATGCGGCATTGGGACGTGCGGCGCGCGACTGGCCGTCACACGATGCCATTGTTCATGCGTTAAAAACCATGCGTGAAGACCAAACCCTGCTGGTGCAATCCGGCAAGCCAATCGGCGTGCTGCAGACCCACGCTAATGCCCCCCTGGTGATCATGGCCAACTGCAATATGGTCGGCCAATGGGCGAAGGCGGAGAACTTCTACCGCTGGGAAAAAGAAAACCTGATCTGCTGGGGCGGACTGACCGCCGGCGACTGGCAATATATCGGTTCGCAGGGGGTGATCCAGGGGACTTATGAAATCTTCTCGCGTATCGCCGAACGGCATTTCGCTAACGATCTACGCGGCCGCTTTATCCTCACCGCCGGACTGGGCGGCATGGGCGGTGCGCAACCGCTGGCGGGCACCCTGGCCAACGCTGCGATTCTGACCGTCGAGGTCAATCAGGCCAGTATCGACAAACGGCTCAAAAACGGCTTTTTACAGCACCAGGCGAAAGATCTCGATCAGGCACTGGCGATGATCGCCGCTGCTCAGCAACGCAAAGAGGCCTTGTCAGTTGCGCTGCTGGGCAATGCCGCCGAAGTCTACCCGGCGATTTTGTCCCGCGGCGTAGTTCCGGACATCGTTACCGACCAAACGGCGGCGCACGACCTGGTGTACGGTTATGTCCCCGCCGGTTACAGCCTTGAGCAGGTGGCAGCGCAACGCGAAGCGGATATCAATGCGCTGATGGACGCCAGCCGCCGCTCTATTGTGCAACACGTAGAAGCCATGATCGGCTTTATGGATCGCGGCGCAGTGGTGTTCGATAACGGGAATCTTATCCGCACCCACGCCCACCAGGGCGGCGTTGCACGCGCATTCGAGATCCCCATATTCACCGAGGCCTTCCTGCGGCCGCTGTTTTGTCGCGCCATCGGTCCATTCCGCTGGATTGCGCTGTCCAACGACAGCAACGATATTCGGGTAATCGACGACTACCTGCTGCAGCGCTTTGCCGATAACCGCATCGTCAGCAACTGGATCACCCTGGCGCGCCAACATGTGCCGTTTGAAGGCCTGCCGGCGCGCATCGCCTGGCTCGGTCACGGGGAACGCACCGAGCTGGCGCTGGAAGTGAACCGCATGGTAGCGGACGGCCGTCTTTCCGGTCCTATCGCCTTCACCCGCGATCATCTCGACGCCGGGGCGATGGCTCACCCGAATATCATGACCGAAAAGATGAAGGACGGCTCCGATGCCATCGCCGACTGGCCGCTGCTCAATGCGTTGGTCAACTGCGCCTCCATGGCGGATTTGGTGGCAATCCACTCCGGCGGTGGCGGTTACAGCGGTTATATGACCAGCTCAGGCGTCACCACCATCGCCGATGGCAGCGCCGCTGCGGAGCAACGCCTGCAATTGTCGATGACCAACGACACCAGTACCGGCGTGATGCGATACGCCGACGCCGGTTATCAGGAGTCGCTCGACGAGATTGCCGAAAAATCCCTGCCCTATATCTCACTGCCTCGCGGAGAACAACGATGAATAAAAGCACGGTTCCGCCCATCTCCTCCCTGCTGGCTGCCGACGCCGCCGTTACGCCGCGCAAAAGCCGTGGGCGTAAAGCGATTGCCGCCGCTTCCATCGGCAACGCACTGGAATGGTATGACTTCTCGGTGTACGCCTTCTTCGCGGTGTACATCGCGCAGAACTTCTTCCACCCCAACGATCCCGGCACCCAACTGTTTGAGGCCTTTCTGGCCTTCGGTCTCGGTTTCGTCATTCGCCCACTCGGCGCCCTGGTGATCGGCGCTTATGGTGATAGGGTTGGCCGCAAGGCCGCCCTGACGCTGACTATCATGACCATGGCCGTAGGCACGGCAATCATTGCCTTTGCACCGCCGTACAGCGCTATTGGCATAGGCGCACCTTTATTGATCCTGTGTGGCCGGGTGCTGCAAGGATTTTCCGCCGGGGGAGAGGTGGGCGGCGCGGCCGCATTTTTAATCGAGCACGCCCCCGCGCACCAGAAAGGCCAATACGCCTCCTGGCTGCAGGCCAGCATGGGGATCTCCAATATCCTGGGCGCATTGGTCGCCACCGCGGTCACCCTGACGCTCAGTCACGAACAGGTAGGTGACTGGGGATGGCGTATTCCGTTCATCATCGGCTTGTCGATCGCACCGATTGGCCTGTGGATGCGTAAAACCCTGGAAGAAACGCCGCTGTTTGCCGAAGAGCAGGCCCGGCGTCAGCGGGAACAATGCGCTCCGGAAAAGCCACTGAGACAGCTGTTCCGTACCCATCCTCAGGCCGTGCTGCTGGGCACCGGGTTGTCTATTCTGTGGGCAGTGAGCGTTTACGCGCTGATTATCTATATGCCGATTTACGTTCAGCGTGTGCTGCATTTCGAGAGCCATCAGGCGTTTTTGGCGGCACTAATCGGTAACTGCTTTATGGTGGTTTGCTGCGTAGCGGCAGGTACCTGGTCCGATCGCATCGGTACCCTGAAAATCCTGCAGGCCGGTGCCGCCTTGTTGCTGGTTGCCAGCTACCCCTTGTTATTGCTGCTTGACGCTTACCACACCACCGCAATGCTGATCCTGGTACAGACACTGTTTTGCATGCTGGTGTCGCTGTTCGTCGGCGTGGCCCCTGCGGCACTGTCCGATCTGTTTCCCACCCAGATACGGGCCAGCGGAATGTCGGTGTCCTATAACCTAGCGGTGACGGTGTTCGGCGGCTTTGCGCCGGCGATCCTGACCTGGTTGACCCAGAATACCGGCACCCGTTTTGCGCCAGCCTGGTACGTGATGTTCGCCAGCTTACTGGCGTTGATTACCCTGTATTTTATCGCCCGCCGTCCGGCGCAGCAGCCCTGAAACGAATAACGTTACAACAACATAAAAATCAATAATAAGGGTTTACTTATCATGCCAGGAAAATTCGCTTTATCGCTGTTGGCCGCGCTGACGCTCGGTTACAACCCGTTTGGCTTGGCCACCGTCACGCTTGATGGACACTCTATTACCCCGCACCTGATTGCTCAGGTCGCCGACGGTGAAACGGTGAGCGTCACGCCCGTCGCCATGGAGCGCGTGACACGGTCACATCAGGTGCTGATCGAAGCTGCGCAGAGCGGGCTGAAAATCTATGGGCTGACGGTGGGCGTCGGATTAAACAAGGACCGACCGATGGTCGACGTCCACGGAAAACTGACGCAGGAGGTGATCGACGCATCGAAAAAATTCAACGTCGGCCTGCTGCATGCCCACTCTGGCGGCATTGGCAAAGCCATGAGCGTCCGCGTCGCGCGGGCCACCATGGTCACTCGGCTCAATGCCCTGTTGAGCGGTGGCGGCGGTGTCCAACCGGCGATTGTCGACGCCTATGTCGCTTTTCTCAACAAAGGCATCACCCCGGTGATCCCGGCGGACGGTTCGGTGGGCGAAGGGGATATCACGGTGATCAGCCACATTGGGCTGGCGATGCTCGGCGAAGGTGAAGTTTATTATCAAGGTAAAAAAGTGGCGGCCAAAGCGGTGCTGCAAAGCAGTCAGACACCGGCCATTGCCCCTTATGCCAAAGACGCGCTGGCGATCCTCAGTTCCAATGCCTATTCCGCCGCCAGCGGTGCTCTGGCACTGGATTCGCTGGCCCACCTGATGCAGGTTAATACCTTGACCTATGCGCTCAGCCTGCAGGCGCTAAACGGTAACCTCTCTCCGTTTCTCGCCAATACCCTGGCGCTACGCCCTTACCCGGAAGTGGCCGCCATGGGGAAAAACCTGCGCGAGTTGCTGATCGGCTCCAGCCTGTGGCAGCACGATGACAGCCGTCCCTTGCAGGATCCGCTGAGTTTTCGCTCCGGCGTCTATCTGCTGGCGGAGCTCCAGCGCAGCTATCAGCAGGCTTACGACCAGTTGCTGGTGCAGTTAAACAGCTCCGACGACAACCCTGGAGTGGCACTCGACGTTACGGCACCGTCGCAGCGGCCGCAGGAGGCGGTAGGCTACGTCAGCAAAGGCAGCCTGCAAGGTGCCGTACTGCCTAGCGCCAACTTTGAGCCGCTGCCCTGGGTACTGGCCTTTGAGCAATTGGGATTGGCGCTGGCGCATAATTCGCTGGCCAGCGCTCAACAGGTGGTCAAACTGAATAACCCGGCGTTTACCGGTCTGAGTCGTTTTCTCGGCACCGACCACACCGTGCATGCCTTTGGCGCAATGGAAAAGCCGGTCATGATGCTGGCGATGCGGAGCAAAGAACTCGCCATGCCGGTGTCGCTCGATTATTTCCCGGTCGCCGGCGATATTGAAGACATCGCCACCAATGCACCATCGGTGGTGGCTCGCGTTCAGCAGCAGGTGGACAACAGCTATCAATTGCTGGGGATCTTGTTGGTGCACGACGCTCAGGCAGTGGATTTGCGCCAGCAGCGACACAACGGCTTTACGCTATCCGCCCCCACCGCAGCACTCTATACGGCGGTGCGCAAGCAGGTGCCGTTTATCGAGGTTGACCGCCCGCTGGCGCCAGACTTCGCCGCGGCAGAACAGGTGCTGCGCCAGTACGGTAAAGAGTGACTTGACCACGATCAGCCTCAGGGCGCAGACGACGGCGCCCTGATCAACCCCGGCAACACCAGTGCCAACGCCGCCGCTATGCGAGTGTCGATATCGCTGCCCGGCGGCAACAGACCAAGCGCCATCTGGCGCAAAGGTTCTGCTATCACCATCGCCAGCAGCAGATCGCTGGTTTGCACGCAATCCAGTTCACGCAGCCAACCACGCCGTTGCTGGCGCTGCAGCCAGTCAGCCACAATCGTCCTGCCCCGTTCAATGCCGTTGCGCTGATAAGCCGCCAGCAAATCTTCACGCCCCGGAAATTCACTCTGCAGCAGGCGAAACATCCCCACCGCCTGCTCGCTCAGCACCTGTCGCGCAATGGCCTGCAAGCCCTGCGACAACAGCGTCGGCAACTCTGTCGCCCGCTGGGCGTCCTGTTCAAACACCGGCGCAAAAGCGTCGGTCCAGCTAGCGATCGCCTGCGTCACCAGCGCATCGCGGTTCTCGGCAAAGCGATACAGGGTTTTCTTCGCCATACCCGCCCGCTTCGCCACCGCATCCACGGTGGTGGCGGCATAGCCCTGCGTCAGCAACAGCGCCAGAGTGGCCTCCACTGCCGCGGCGCGTAACTCCCCTTCCGGAGCCGAGGGCCTTCCACGCGAACGCGGTTCGGCTTCCACTTTATTTACCATCACAGTTCCTCGAAATCGTTGACAGAGTCAGCATAGCGGCATAGCCTTATTTAGGAAACAAATATCGTTTCCAAATAAAAAAGGATGAGCGTGATGACACATCAATCACTGATGCTGCCCTGGGGCATAAATGATATCAACGAGTTGCTCAAACCTGAACCGCTGCGGCTGGAGATGGGGCTGACGCGCAATAGCGACGGGTGGTTGACCGTGGCAATCCGTACCGATCTGCACGGCTGCAAGGGCCGCATGCTGGATTGGTGGTTTACCTTTTTCGAAACCACCCAGCACATCCGTTGGTGGCATCCGCACGATCACGTCGAACATCGCGGCTGGGACCAGCACTGGAGAAAAGGCCAAAGCTACGTGGGTGCCAGCATCAACGCGGTGGAATGGTTAGCCGAATTGCCACCGGTTCCGGCCCGCCTCAAATTCCACGCGGCAGAAGACTTTTTTGCCCCACAACCTTTGCAACAGGCGCGGGACGGTCAGGCGTTATCCGCCGCCGTATGCGCACGGATCGGCTTTGGCGAGCAGGTGGCGCTGGACGATAACGGCGATCCGCTGGACGGTGAAATGCTGCATCTGGCACGCGACACCTCCTATGGTTGCGTGCTACGCAGCCGTTTTCTGTTGGGGAAATCCTGTGTCAACGCACATGAAGAACTGCCGGACGAGGTTGGCTTTAATCTGATGCGCCATTGCTACAATGAATTCAGCTATCTGGCGCAATTCCTGCCTTCGCTGTACTACGCCGAAAACGGCCATGAGGCTGCCCCCTTACCCTGGTAATCATTCACCCCGGCGTTTTATTTTTCGCCGGGGCCTTTATAGTAAGCTCAACCTACAGGCTACAACGATAAACGACAGGTGAAGCGATGGAAAAACTGCGGTATTCAGGTGGCTGTCTTTGCGGGCATATCCGTTTTCAGGCCGTTGGCCAGCCCGGTAATCCTCACAGTTGCTCATGCGAGTTCTGTCAGCGCCACTCCGGCGCACCAACGTTGTGCTGGGTTGAGTTTCCGCGTGAAGCCGTCAGTTGGATCGGTACCGGCGGCATGCCTGCCCTGTACCGTTCTTCCGACTATTCCAGCCGCGCTTTTTGCCCACGTTGCGGCAGTACTCTGGGCGCTGTCGATGACGAACCGACCGTCGCGCTGGTCACCGGCAGTTTTGATCGCGGTGAGCTAGCGGCGCTGCGCCCCACTGCGCATTCCTTTTCCGATGGCTGCCCCGACTGGTGGAAAATCGACGACATCGTCTGAGGCCTTCACACTTCCCGCTTAAAATAATTGATTGTTTTGTCATAAGAATTTAGAACTGAATGACAATAATTCAAACGCACGGGAATGGGGATGGACACACAAACCACGGTTATCGACGCACGCCAGTCGCGTCAGGCCTTGCTGGCCGGATCGGTCGGCAACTTTATCGAATGGTACGAATTTGGCGTTTACGGTTTTCTCGCTACCGTGATCGCCGCCAATTTTTTCACCCTGCAGGGTGAAAGTGAAATTACCAGCCTGATCCTCACCTATGCCGCCTTCGCGCTGGCCTTTTTCTGTCGCCCGATAGGCGCCGTGATTTTCGGCCGCATCGGCGATCGCATTGGACGCCGACCGACGCTGATCGCAGTCTTGTTGCTGATGACGGTGGCCACCGCCCTGATCGGCGTGATGCCGACCTATGCCTCCATCGGCGTTGCCGCCCCGCTGTTGCTGACCCTGTTGCGCATGTTCCAGGGGCTGTTCGCCGGCGGCGAATTCGGCGGTGCGGTTTCGCTGATGACCGAGTTCGCACCGAAGGGAAAACGTGGCCTGTTCGGGGCCTGGCAGTCGCTGACCGTGGCCTTCGGGCTGTTGGCCGGGGCCGGACTGGTGGCGCTGTTGGCTGCGCTTTTGACCCCTGAGCAGTTGCATGACTGGGGCTGGCGCATCCCCTTCCTGCTGGCGTTGCCAATGGGCGCGGTAGCACTGTGGCTACGCTTAAAACTGCAAGAGACGCCGACCTTTACCCAGGCGCAACACAACCTCGGCACCAAGGTGCAAGCCCCCGAGCTGAAGTTAAGCGGCGTGATGAAAACTATCGCGATTGGCATTGGGCGCATGATGGGCTGGTCCGCTGCCGGTTACACCTTTCTGGTGGTGATGCCGTCCTACCTGCAAACCTCGCTGCACGCCACCTTCCAGCAGGCGCTGGTGGCGACGGTACTGGCTAACGTCGGTTTCGCCCTGACCATTCTGCCCGCCGGCATCCTCAGCGATAAGCTGGGGCGTAAAACGGTGATGCTGACGGCGGTAGTGGCGGTGATCCTGTTCACCTTCCCGCTGCTGCACCTGCTGCAGGATCCTCAAAGTTCGCTGCTGGCCAAAGGCATCGCGGTGATGATCGCCGGTGCTGTCGTCGGTTTGCTGGCCGGCCCCGGTCCCGCAATGTTGGCGGAGATGTTCCCGACGCAGGTGCGTTATACCGGCCTGGGACTGGCCTATTCGCTTTCCAACGCGGTGTTTTCCGGCTCTGCCGGGCTAATCATCACCGGCCTGATCAAACAGACCGGCAACCTCGATATCCCGGCTTACTACGTGGTCGCCACCTCGGTAGTCAGCCTGTTCGCGCTGATGACCCTGCGGCGCGACGACCATCTCCGTTCACTCAACGAACGTTAACCCTGCGGGGCGCACTGCGCCCCTGTTTTATTGACAGGTGATTTGGATCACACCAGCAAAATGTTAACGTTAACTTTTGTGATTAACATCGCAATCCCTGGCTAGGGTGGCTTTATTTGATTTAAAGTTAACGTTAACAATAGAGCCAATTTCATCCATCAGGGCATTCCCCATGAACCGCGAAACAAAAAAATATTATGTGCTTCTCAGCGGCCTGTTGTTTTTCTTCTTCTTCACCTGGTCATCCAGTTTTTCTCTGATCTCCATCTGGCTGAACCAAAAGATCGGCCTGAAAGGCACGGAAACCGGCCTGATCTTCTCGGCGATGTCAATCATGGCGCTGTGCGCACAGCCCTTGTACGGTTTTATTCAGGACAAGCTCGGGCTGCGTAAGCATCTGCTGCTGTTTGTCGGCGTGCTGCTGCTGCTGACCGGCCCGTTCTTTATCTACGTCTACGCCCCGCTGCTGCAAACCAACCTGGTGGCCGGTGCGCTGGTGGGCGGCGTGTTCGTCAGCCTGGCGTTCAATGCCGGCATTGGCGCGCTGGAGTCCTATACCGAAAGGGTCAGCCGGATCGTCGGTTTTGAATTTGGCCGGGCCCGCATGTGGGGTTCACTGGGCTGGGCCAGCGCGACCTTCTTCGCCGGCTTCATCTACAACATCAATCCGAATATTAACTTCTGGATCGCCTCGGCCTCGGCGGCGATATTTCTTCTGTTGCTGTGGCAGGTGCGCGAACTGAAGCCCAACGCCATGGCCGGTCTGGAATACGGCAAACCGGAAAATCTGAAGCTGCAGGACGCGCTGGCGCTGCTGCGCCTGCCAGGTTTCTGGGCACTGGTGGTGTTCGTACTCGGTACCAGCATCTACGGCGTATTTGACCAGCAATTCCCGGTGTATTTTGCCTCGCAGTTCGCAACGCACGAAGAAGGCAACCGCATGTACGGTTTCCTCAATTCGCTGCAGGTGTTTCTGGAGGCTGGCGGCATGTTCCTGGCCCCCCTGCTGGTCAATCGCATCGGCATCAAACAGAGCTTGCTGCTGGCCAGCAGCGTGATGGCACTGCGCATGTTCGGTTCCGGCTTGGCCAGCGGCGCATTGATGATTTCCGCCATGAAACTGCTGCACGCCGTGGAGTTGCCTATCCTGCTGGTGGCAATGTTCAAATACATCACCACCCGCTTTGACAGCCGCCTGTCCTCGACGCTGTATCTGGTGGGCTTCCAGTTTATCAGCCAGATCGTCGCCGGCATCCTGGCGCCGCTCGCCGGTTACGGCTACGACCGTATCGGCTTTGCCGACACCTATTTGCTGATGGGCTGCGCAGTAGCCGGTACCACGCTGATTTCCTGCTTCCTGCTGCGCGGCGAAACCGTCGCCCGCACGCCCCAATTTCAATCAACGATAAAATCAAGTGAGCCAACCCAATGAAAAATGCTTTAGCTCAAGCCGATCACGCGGTCGAAGCGCTGCGCGCGCAACGTCAGGACGATTACTATCCGCAATTTCATCTGGCGGCGGCCGCCGGTTGGATCAACGACCCCAACGGTCTGGTGTACATCAACGGCGTCTATCATGCGTTCTATCAACATCATCCCTATGACCAAAACTGGGGCCCCATGCATTGGGGCCACGCCACCAGCCGGGATCTGGCGCATTGGCAGCATCAGCCGATCGCCCTGGCTCCCGGCGAAAGCTACGACAAAGACGGCTGTTTTTCCGGCTGTGCGGTGGATGACAACGGCGTATTGACGCTGCTCTACACCGGCCACGTCTGGCTGGGCAAAGAAGGCGATGACGACCAGGTACGCGAAGTGCAGTGCCTGGCCACCAGCGAAGATGGCGTAAATTTCGTCAAACACGGGCCGGTGTTGCTGCCGCCGGAAGGCATTCAGCACTTTCGCGATCCGAAAGTCTGGCGTGCAGCTGACCGCTGGTGGATGGTGGTCGGCGCCAAAGAAAACGGGTTAGGCCAGGCTCGACTTTACCGTTCGAATGACCTGCGCGACTGGCAGTTCGATCGCGTCCTGGCGGGGGCACAATCGCCGCACCAGGGCTATATGTGGGAATGTCCGGATTTCTTCCCGCTCGGTGAAAAGCAGGTTCTGCTGTTCTCGCCGCAGGGACTGACAGCGCAGGGTTATCGCAATCGTAACCGCTTCCAGAGCGGCTATCTGCTCGGCCACTGGCGGCCCGATGAGGATTTCAGCGTCACCCAGTCATTCTGTGAGCTGGATGGCGGGCACGATTTCTACGCACCGCAAACCTTCACCGCCGCCGACGGTCGCCGCATGCTGTTCGCCTGGATGGACATGTGGGAATCGCCTATGCCGAGCAAACCCCACGGTTGGGCCGGTGCACTCACCCTACCCCGTGAATTGACGCTGTCATGTGAAGGCAACGTACTGATGAATCCGACGCGCGAGCTGACAGCGTTGCGCGGCGAGCAACAGTCATTTGACGCCGTGTCTGTACGTAACCAGCGGCAGGTGTTGACTGACGGGGTGCAAGAACTGGCATTGACGCTAAACGTCGCCGCCAGCGATGCAGAGCGCTACGGCATCGTTATAGGCACCGCCGCACGGCTGTACGTCGATAATCAAACGCATCGACTGGTATTGGAACGTTTCAGTGAAGATCCGGGCCTGTGCGGCTGCCGCAGCGTGCCGTTGCCTGAGGCGGACATTTTGTCGCTGCGCGTCTTTATCGACCGCTCATCGCTGGAAGTGTTCGTTAATCATGGCGAGGCCTGCCTGACCAGCCGTATCTACCCAACCGACGGGCAACGCAGCGTCACCCTGTTCGCCGAAGGCGGACTGGCGCAGTTTGGCGCGGCACAGGCCTGGGAACTGGAAAGCATCTGGGAGTGATCTGAGACCAACTCAATGTGCAGGGCGCGGCGGTGAATGAACTGCGCCCTGTTGGGTTACAGCGACCCACGCAGTAATAACGGGCAGGCCACCTTCACCCTGTCGCTGTGATCCAATTGATTAATCAGATGCAGTGCCGCCTGTCGGCCCAGCTCATAATGCGGTAACTGCACCGTGGTCAGCGGCGGAAGGAACAGCTGGCCAATACCAACCATATTGTCGTAGCCCAGCACCCCGACCTGTTGCGGGATTTCCCAGCCCTGCGCCAGCAACACCTGATACACCAAAAACGCCACCCGATCGTTGCCACACACCACCACATCGCAGTCGCGCCGCCCCGGCGAGAAGTGCCGTTCCAGCAATGCCACGCTGTCGCGGTAATGCTCGTCGCCTTCGGTCAGATCGAGATGATATTGCCGTAATTGATCGACGTCTCCGCCCGCTTCACGCCAGGCACGTTCCAGCCCGCGACGGCGCAACCCGGCCGCCAGGGTCGTTTCCGGCAGGTGAATACACAGCGGTGCGCGATAGCCTTTGGCGATCAAAGCACGCATGGCGTCATACTGGCCCTGCTCATCATCGGGAATGTAACTGGCTACCGGGTGTTCCTGGCTGATACAGTTGGCCAGCACCAGTTTTTTATCCAGTAACTTGGCCGGTATATCTACCTGGCGTAGCCCCATGGTAGTGAAAATCACCCCGTCCGGCCGGTGTGCCAGCAGCAAATCTACGGTATGTTCCGCGCTGTCGTCGGCAAACAGGTTGACCACGAAGCTGTTCCAACCGTGTTCACGCGCCGTTTTTTCAATCGACAGAATCATCTCTACCGAGAAGGGGGTTGTCGCGGTATCCAGCGCCAGCACGCCGAGGGTCTGAACCCGACTGCTGTCGCCGCGAATGCGTCGCGCCGCAAGATCGGGCACGTATTCCAGTTGGTCGATCGCCAGTTTGACGCGTTGGTAGGTTTCCGGCCGCAGCTTATCGGGCTCGTTGATGGCGCGGGATACCGTCATCAAGGATACCCCGGCAAGTTTTGCAACGTCTTTCAGCGAGGCCATGCGCCCTTCTCAATCTGGGATAAGTGTGGGATAGAAGTGCAGATCATCCCACAACTTAGCGCTGGACTCTAGCCCGGTTTAGCAGGCTGTGATGTCGGCCCACAGAATGACGCTATCTTCCTCAAGAGGGGCCAGCGTCCCGCTAAACTCGCCCGCCGGCCACCAACCGCCCTGGCGTGCAGTCAGGGTAATACCATCCGCCAGCAACCAGCGTCCCTGCAGCACGTACAGCACACCGGCATGCGGTACCGGCAGCTCGATTGCCTTCGTCACTCGCTGCACGTCGGCTGCCCAGCGGCCGCGACGGGTCATGATATTGAAGTCCTGGCTACTGCCGCCCAACAAGGTCGCGCCCAACGCCACATCGCCGGAGAAGGCGAACGGTTCACCAACCTGCGATAAATGATGATCAACGTGCCCGGCGCTGAACAAATGCACGCCATCGCCTTCCAACAGCGTTATCGAACGATCTATGCCGTTGAAGGCCGAGAACGGGCCGTCTTGCGCGATGGTGGCGATACTGGCACGCCAGTCAAAATCCTGGGTGCCCACAGGCCAACTGGCGATCTCCCGGGTTTCCCCACCACCGTTGCGCCACGGCGTAACCGGCAGTGAAGCAAAATCAAAACGCGTCAGGTTCATCACGCCTCCTGCTGGAAGGTTTTCAACACCTGCAAGAACTCGGCACTGCTGCGTTGCTGCAGTGCATGACGCCCTTGCTCGATCACCTGTCGCCCACCGACGAACACATCGCGGATCTGCTCTTTACCCCCGGCGAACAGCCAGCGGTTGAGGATGGAGGCGTCCGGCGCCGCTGCCAGGTAAGGATCGTCGCCGTCCAGCACCAGCCAGTCGGCACGGTAGCCGCTTTGCAGCCGACCGATCGGTGCACCGCAGGCCTGTGCCCCACCCTGCAAGGCCTGTTGGTAGAGGACGTCGGCCACGGCAGGTTGCTCCGGCGTGGTCAGCCGGTTACGGCGCTGATCGCGCAGGCGTTGACCGTATTCGAACCAGCGCAGTTCCTCCACCACATTGAGCGATACGTGGCTGTCAGAACCAATGCCCCAACGCCCCTGATGTTGCAGATAGGCGTCGCCGGGGAAGATGCCGTCGCCCAGGTTAGCCTCGGTAGTCAGGCACAGGCCGGCTACCGCTTGGCTGCGCGCCAGCTGATCTAGCTCGTCACGATCGAGGTGAGTGGCGTGTACCAGACACCAACGCTGATCCACCGGCAGATGCTCGTACAGCCAGGCGACCGGGCGACGTCCGCTCCAGGCCAGACAGTCGTTGACCTCTTTCTGCTGCTCGGCAATATGAATATGTACCGGCAGCGAACTGTCCGATGCCGCCAGGATCTGCTGCATTTGGCCCAATTCCACCGCACGCAGCGAGTGGAAGCACAGGCCCTGATTCTGCAACGGTTGCTCAGCCAACTGACGCGCGATCGTCTGCTGTTGCTCCAGATAGCTGTCCGCATTCTGAATAAAACGCTTTTGCCCCGGCTGAGCGGGCTGGCCGCCAAATCCCGCATAGCTATACAGCACCGGCAGCAGGGTCATGCCGATCCCCGCCTGGGCCGCCGCCTGACTGAGTCGGCCGGTCATTTCGCCGCGATCGGCATAAGGGAGACCGTCGGCGCCGTGATGCAGATAGTGGAACTCGGCGACCTGGGTATAGCCCCCTTTCAGCATTTCGATATAGAGTTGACGGGCGATCACCTCCACCTGCTCCGGCGTTAAGCGCTGCACCAGGCGGTACATCAGATCGCGCCAGGTCCAGAAACTGTCCTGCGGATTGCCCGCCACCTCCGCCAGCCCGGCCATCGCACGCTGGAAGGCGTGGGAGTGAAGGTTTGGCATGCCCGGCACCGCATCGCCGTGCAGACGGGTGCAACCTTCGGGATCAGCGTCGGCAGTCACCTGAGTCAGGTAACCTTGCGCATCCACGTCCAACCGGACGTTATGCGCCCAACCTTCAGGAAGCAGAGCGCGTGAGGCAAAATATGCAGGCATGGCAGTATTCCACTGTTAGTGTAACGGCTAATAACGCGCGATAATCGCGCATCCGAAAATATACGGGCCCAGCGCATTGCTGTGGCGGACCGGCCCTTAGTTGTATATACATATACATACGCCGACATCAACAGTAAACTGATGTTATTATTTTTTTATTTGACGAGGTTAACGTCGTGGTTGATCAACAGACCGTGCTGCAACTGGCTGCTGCAATGAGCGATACCCCCGCCCCAATATATCAACGGGTCAAGCAGGCGATCGTGAACCAAATTCGTGCAGGTCATTGGTTGCCGCACCAACGCGTCCCCTCGGAAAGTGAGCTGGTCGCCGAATTGGGCGTCAGCCGGATGACCATTAATCGCGCCTTGCGCGAACTGACCACCGAAGGTTATTTAATCCGCATGCAGGGTGTCGGCACCTTCGTCGCAGAAGCTAAAGCGCACACCGCGCTGCTGGAAGTGCATAACATCGCTGACGAAATCGCCGCCCGGGGTCATCGCCACAGCAGCAAAATCCTGCAGTTGAAAGCGCGACCGGCCAGCGAGGAAGAAGCGTTGGCGCTGGGCATTCAACCAGGCCAGCAGCTTTTCTATTCGCAGATTGTGCATTACGAAAACGATCTGCCGGTACAGGTGGAAGACCGCTGTGTGAATCCGCTGATCGCCCCCGACTACATGAAACAGGATTTCGACCGCGTTACGCCCTATATCTATTTAACGCAGGCCGCGCCGCTGACCGCAGGCGAACACATCGTCGAAGCGGTAGTGCCGACCCGCCAGGAGCGCGAACTGCTGCAGTTGGAAGACCACGAACCCGGATTACTGATCCACCGCCGCACCTGGTCCGGTAAAACCGTGGTCACGTCGGCACGCCTGCTGTACCCGGGCAGCCGTTATCAACTGTTCGGCCGTTTCACCAGCGAAGTCTGATCCCCTGCGGGTGCCGTTTTGGTACCCGCTCTTCCACAACGATCACATCCCGATAACAAATTTTTATCCCGCCCCTTGTGACAACCCGATGAATGCGCTAGGTTGTTTTTAATTGTATATACAACCATGTGGGAGCCACGGCTCCGGCGGAGAAAAGCCATGACCTCTGAGATTCACTGCGACAGCCTGTGGCACGGGGCCGACGTCGTCACCATGCGCGACGGTAAATATCACACCATCACCAACGGCACGATCGCCGTGCGTGACGGCAAGATTGTCTGGCTGGGTGAACATACGGCGTTACCGGCAAACTTGATAGCGGATGAAACCGTGAAATTCGACGGCGGTATCATCACGCCGGGCTTTGTCGACTGCCATACCCATCTGGTGTTCGGTGGCAACCGCAGCGGCGAATTCGAGCAGCGCCTGAATGGCGTAAGCTACGCCGATATCGCCGCCCAGGGCGGTGGCATCATTTCCACCGTCAAGGCTACCCGTGACGCCGACGAAGAACTGCTGCTGGAGCAGGCGCTGTTCCGGCTGCGACCGCTGCTGGCGGAAGGCGTGACCTGCGTGGAGATCAAATCCGGCTACGGGCTGACGCCGGAGAGCGAGCTGAAAATGCTGCGCGTGGCGCGCAAGCTGGGCGAACTGTTGCCGGTTGAAGTGAAAACCACCTGCCTGGCGGCGCACGCGCTGCCACCGGAATATGCCCATCGCGCCGACGACTATATCGATCTGGTGTGCAACACCATTATTCCTCAGGCTGCCGCTGCCGGATTGGCCGATGCGGTTGACGCCTTCTGCGAGCATCTAGCGTTCTCACCGGCGCAGGTGGCGCGCGTGTTCGCCGCAGCGGAAAAAGCCGGTCTTCCCGTTAAGCTGCATGCGGAACAACTTTCGGCCCTGGGCGGGAGTGAATTGGCAGCGCAGCACCATGCCCTTTCCGCCGATCATCTTGAATATGCTACCGAACAGGATGCGCGCGCAATGGGCGATGCAGGCACCGTTGCGGTACTGCTGCCGGGCGCTTATTACCTGCTGCGTGAAACCCAATGCCCACCGGTAGAGCTGTTCCGCAAACACGGCGTAGCCATGGCGATCGCCAGCGATGCGAACCCGGGCACCTCACCGGCGTTGTCCTTGCGTTTGATGATCAACATGGCCTGCACGCTGTTCCGCTTGACGCCGGAAGAGGCGTTGGCGGGCGTCACGGTACATGCGGCCAAGGCGCTGGGCCTGCAGGCAAGCCAGGGGACGCTGGAAGCCGGCAAGCTGGCGGATTTTGTGCACTGGCCGCTGTCCCGTCCGGCTGAACTGGCTTACTGGTTGGGCGGTCAACTGCCCTGTACGGTGATTTTCCGAGGAGAAGTACGTCAATGACCATTCGCGATGCTTTAGATTTCCACCCCGGCAGCCTGCCGCTGCTGATCAGTATTCCCCATGCCGGTACCCGATTGACACCGGCCGTCGAAGCCGGCTTGACCGACGATGCACGGCCACTGCCCGACACTGACTGGCATATCCCACAGCTGTACGATTTCGCTCGTGCCATGGGTGCCAGCATATTGGTCGGCAATTATTCGCGCTTTGTTATCGACTTGAACCGTCCAGCCGACGACAAACCGCTTTATACTACCGCCACCACCGGTCTGTATCCTGACGTATTGTTTGACGGCCGACCGAGCTTCCTACCGGGTAAAGCCCCCTCTGACCAGGAGCGCACCGGCTATCTGGAACAGATCTGGCAACCTTACCACCAACAGTTGCAAGACGAACTGACGCGCCTGAAAGCCAAGCACGGTTACGCGCTGCTGTTCGACGCCCATTCCATTGCCTCCGTTATCCCACGTCTGTTCGACGGTAAGCTGCCAGACCTCAACCTGGGCACCAACGGGGGCGAAAGCTGCGCCCCGGCGCTGAGCGATCGTCTGGTCGCCTGCTGCGAACAGCAACAACAGTTCACGCATGTGCTTAACGGCCGTTTCAAAGGCGGTTATATCACTCGGGCTTATGGCCGTCCGCAAGAGCAGCAGCATGCCATTCAACTGGAGCTGGCGCAGGTGAACTACATGTCCGAACAGTATCCCTATGCGTTTGAGCCCGAGCGTGCCGCCTCTCTGCAACGCCTGCTAAAACAGATGATCGACAGCCTGCTGTCCGGTGGCGGTCAACTGCGTTAATCCTTTTCTCCTCCTGTCGCAGGGCAACGCTAATTGCCCTGCGACAATCAAGCCTTCAAGCAAGCACTCCCCCGCTTTAACGCCCTGACGTTGCGGCACACAATTTGCCTCCTTGTTGCTTCCGTTTCAATTTGCGTACTACATCGCAATTTTGACTGAAAATCAGTGAATCTGGTCGGAACAGCGCACAAAACAGCGGCCCGCCGTTTGCGCGGTACGCCACAATCTGGCGAAAAGCCCATCAAGGCACAAATAAATAAAAAATACTCTGGAGGCCCTCTATGTCCGAAATCCCGCTGAACTGGCGTGCCGCGCAGGCCGTCGCCAATAGACTGCTGGCTGATTGGCAGTCCGACAACCAACCCGGTGGCGCTATTACCCTGTTCGATGCCGCACAAGTACGCGCAACTGCCTATGCCGGGCGAGCCGATATGGCGCAAAATACCCCTTTTAACGCAGATACCGTGGTGCGCTACGCTTCCGTCACCAAACATATTTTCGCCACACTGGCGCTCAACGCTACGGATCAGGCCCTGAGCCTGAATGACCGCCTGGGTGACTTGCTGCCTGAGCTGCGAAAGCCGCTGTCAAATGTGACCGTCGGCCAGGCGCTGGATATGACCAGCGGGCTGCCTGACGTACGTGAAACACTGGGGCTGCTGGGTATTTCGGTGCATACCCGCAGCGAAGCGCAACCGGTCATGCAGTTTCTGCAGGGGCTAGAGGGGCTGAACTACCCGGCAGGCAGCGAAATCACCTATACCAATACTGGCTACCGGTTGGTTGAAGCGGCCCTACAGGCCAAAGGCTATGACTTCGACCAACTGGTTCAGCAGCACATTGCACAGCCGCTGCAGGTGCAACTGCGGGCACCGGAAAGCTGGTATGACGTGGTGCCTGGGCTTGCCCCCGGTTACTGGCGTTCCGAGCAGGGCTGGCAGTTGGCCAGCGCCGGCCTGCACCTTTCCGCCTCCGGCAGCCTGACCGGCAGTGCCAATGCCCTCACTCGCTGGCTGCAAACGCTGCTGGCCAATCAAGGCCCTGGCCGTGGCGTACTGGCGCAACTGAGTGCCCCACGCCATCTCAACCAAGGGCAGGTCAGCGCTTACGGGCTGGGGCTGGCGCAAACGCCGCTCGGCGAACACCGTCTGCTGGGCCACGGCGGTTCGCATGCCGGCTACAAAACTTATTTCCTGCTGTCACCCGACCGGCAATCCGGTGTCGTTGTGGTGGCTAACCGGGAGGATTGCGACAGTTTCAACATGGCACTGCAGGTGATGGCCGCCTTGCTGGGTGAAGCCCTGCCGAAACGCAGCACCGCCATTCCTGATGGCATTTACACCACGGTGGCAGATCCTTACTGGCTGGAAGTGAAAGACGGCAACGTCGCTTATCTGGGCAGTGAAGAGGCGCTGTATCAGGCCGATGACGGCTATGCGGTGTCGCTTTCCGCTCATATGCCGATGCGGCTGAAATGGACCGGTGAAGCGGTAGAAGGTGAAGTGTGCCACGTGCCGCGCAGCTTTCTGCCCGTCACGCCAAACCGCGATTGTCTGAAGCACGTGCAGGGCTTGTGGTACCACCCGCAGTACCGCACCGCCTTCGAGATCTGCGGCGATCGGGTGCACATTGGCGTGGGCCCGGCATCGCAAACCGGGAAGATCAGTTCGCTGGGCCAGGGCCGCATGCTGGTAGAAAGCAGCGACGGCCCGTGGTTGAAACGCTTTTGCCTCTATTTCCGCGGCTACAGCGTAGATTTGATTGCCAATCGCAGCCGGGTGCTGACCTTCCAGCGCAGCAGCGTCGACCGCGATTAGCGGACGCCGGGATCATCCCGCCTTGGCGGCCCTGACGGCCAATAAGGCGGTAAACAGCCGCTGCTTGTCGGCCTCACTGAGGTTGTTCTGATCAATAGCCTGAATAAAATGACTGCGCGCACTCTCCGTCAGCGCTCCGGCTTTTAATTCCTGAGCCAGTCGCTGCAAAATGCGACTGCTGAGCTCGGCAATTTGCGGCCGCACCTGTTCCAGCGGGCGTGGCTGCCAGCCGCTTTCCGGCTGCGCCAGCCAGTCCGCGCGGTAACGGTATTGAATCGCCTTCGCGGCGTCCATTTGCGCGATGATAAACGGTCGAACCGAAAGCGGATCCAGCCCTAAGCGCCCCGCCTCTGCCTGCGTGCTTGCGAGTACCTTCGCCTCCTGCACCAAATCCTCGATCGGCAAATGCTGCTGTGCCTTGTAGCCGGCAACGTCTTTCATATAACCCAGACGCTGATTGACCAGTTCACCCAGTGCCGTCCCTCCGCTGGCCAAAGCGGAAAAACTGACCAGGCAGCAGGCAATCAATAACATCCTGAACATCACAATTTCCTTATGCACCAAAATTACAGGAAAAGAGTTCACCACGATCCCCCGTTGCAGGCAAATAAAAAGCCCCACCGAAGCGGGGCCTTAAAGCAGAGTCAGCGGGAATCAATCAAACACGCCGTTGATCACCGAGGCAACCAGTGCGGTACTCAACGCCACCAGCACCAGATCGTTACCGGCAATGCGCCACTCATAGCCTGGGTAATAAGGCAGATCGTGCAGCATAGAGGATGGCACCATTTTTTTGGCGATGCCCGGAGGGAGAGGCTTGCCACGCGCCAGATTTTTGGCGATCCCCGGCGGCAAAGAACGGTAGCCGGTCAGACCGTAGTTCAAGGCCAGAGAACGTGCACGCTCATGAGAAATACTGACGGAAACCAAGCCGCGGTCTCCATCGTTATCTTTGGCTTTATTGCCATGCTTGCCATTGTTGCCGTTATTACCGTGATTGCCGCTGTTACCATGGCCGTTACCCCCGCCGTTACCGTTGCCGCCTTTATCGGCCAGCGCCGGTGCGGATGACAACCCCAGAGAAACAATCAGCGCCAATACGGTGAAAGTAGTACGACGTTTGCTCATTTTGTTACTTCCTGCATGGGTTATTACCTTCACTATAGGCGCAATTCTCCGCACAAAGTATGAGGAAAATTCTGAGAGTTAGATGCCATACAGAGATCGGCATCAGGCCAAATGACAAAATATTATCCCAGCGCAAAACTATTCGAAAAAACCGAATTTCGGCCTAAGATTTTTCTTGCAGCGAAATAAGCCATGCAGTAGTTTGGCTAAGTCACAAAAAGAGTTAGCCCGCTCTTTTTCGTCGCACCTCAAATCATCTTTTTATCACCCAAAGTGATAATACTTAACCCTTCCCGCCTCTCCGTGCGGGATTCTTTTTTGCAGCTGAATCGACATTGCATGCACCACGACAGTGCTTTTTGTTGAGATTTGGTTGCCAATACTTTAAATTCGGCGTCTGAGAAACCTTTACCTCCCACGGTGGCCAGTTGGCAACGGGTGGGCGTTCAGGAGCAAAAGACATGCAAATGACCCTCATGGAATACATCACGCAGCACTTTAATGGCGATCTTCACCGCTACGCGCAATCCGAAGGCGTTAGCCGTGAACAAATCATCAATTGGATCGATAATGAATGCCACGTAATCAAAGGACGATTATTTATGCCGGTGCGGCATCTGCCCGGTGAACAAGCGCAGTGATGACGAAAAAAAACCCCGCCAAAGCGGGGTTTTCTGTTTCTGATACCACGGAAAATCAGAAGTTATAACCGGCCACGATGTAGTAACCCCAGCCAGTAGATTTGATTGGCCCCTGAGGAGTGCCGATATCCACGCCGTCCTGCCACTGGCCGCCGTTATGGAAGTAACGGGCTACGAACGAGTAGTGCCAGTGATCGTAGTTCAACGCCAGAATATGGCTGGAAGCGATAGAGTTGCTGGTACGCGCCTGACGACCGTTCACGGTGAAGTCGTCTTTGCCCAGATCGGAACCAAAGTCAAAGTTGGTGAAACCGATGTAGCTCAGATTGCCGCCCCACACCTGGGTCAACGGCACAAAGTATTTCACTTTGAAGCGGTAACCGTCCCAGCTGTTTTCGTTGGCAGCCTGGTAGTTTTCCCACTGGTATTTGGCATAGATGTTCATCGACAGGCTCATTGGCAAGCCGGTGTCGATGTCGGTACCCAGACCCATATACCAGGTGTTCTGACGGCCGTCGGCGTTGTGGCCCAGGTCATAGATGTAGTTGTTGGCGAAGTACCACTCTTTGAACGGGCCAAAGCTCAGATCGGTGCCGGTCAGTTTGTCGATGGAGAAGCGAGGCTCGATTTCCATAAACATCGGAGAACCTTTGTCCCAGATACCACGGTCAGGGGTGTTGCCCACGCCGAAGAATTTAGGCACGTCGATGTAGCCATAGAAGTCGAACCAATCTTTTTTGGCGAAGGCTTCATATTCCAGGTACAGATCGTTGTTCAACTGAGGTCCGAAACGGGTGTGGTAACTGCCCACCACGTTAACGCTTTGGTGCCACCAATCCGAGACGTATTGGCTGTCTTTGCTATCAGCCATTGAAGATGCACTGTAAGACGCTGCGAGCAGTACACCTGCTGCGAGAGCTATTTTTTTCATTTTATTACCACATGCTTAAAGGGCCATTTCCTGCCCGTTAGAAAAGATGACAATGAGTCTGACGACACCTGGCGTTGCCTCTGCTTACAAACTCTCGGGCGACGCGCGCATTATAGAAATCACTGGGTGTAAGAATCTGTGATCCAGTTATGCATTTCGCGAATAGGTAATCGATTGCGTTCACATTTGTCAAATTATGTTTCATGCAAATTCACGATCGCTGTGATTTTTGTCATGCACGGTGATTTTTAAAGCATTTTTTGTGCCAATTGTAATCAATAAATAAAGTAACCGTCTCTGTCGCTGAAATGAAAATGCCGGCGCTAAAAGACGCCGGCATTTCTTGGAAATCTACTGCGGTCAATGGACGTGAAAACACCTCACATGGGGGAAGCTCAGCTCACCGAAGGCAGTGCTTTGGCAATATTTTCCTGGCGGAAAACCACCTCCTGCCCCGGAGCTATCTCCCACTCTTTGGGCGGGATATCCACTTTCGGTGCAGCGGCGATGACCGAGCCAAAAATCAGTTTGCCTTCCCGGCGTAAAATACTGACATCAAGCTGGTATTCGTGACGTAAATTGGCGGTGGTCAGGCGCACGGTATCACCGCGCATAAAACGTTCGTCGTCAATCACTGGCTGCTGAATGAATTGAATATCGTCTCTCATTTTTTATGTTCCTTCAGGCAGAATCGCTAGTTAAATTCTAGTTCAACATTGGGCGACAGGCAGATAATTTCCGTTAATTTCCTCGGGTTGCCCGCCAACAAATCAACGAACCTGCCGTGACCATCACCACCCCCTGCCAAAAATTGGCGGTCAGTGCAGTATTCAGCACCAGCGCAGCAAACACCGCCGACAGCACCGGCGTAAAGTAAGACGCCGTCGCCAACAGCGTCATATTGCCGCGCAATATACCCACGTTCCACGCCGCATAGCCTGCTCCCATTGCCATGCCCGCGCACAGCAACGTCAGGGTTACCGGCAACGTGAATTGCATACCGCTTTCGCTGCTGAATGCATATTTCAACCACAGTGCCACGGCGGTCAGCGTAATGAACAACACCACGCCGTTATGGCCCTGGGCAATTTTCTTGGTCAGATTGCAATACAGCGCCCAAATAACCGCGCCGCCAAAAGCCAACGAATAACTCAGCGGATTGCTGCGCACGTTTTCCAGCATTTGCGCCGGCGACCAGCCGCCCTCGCCGCTCATGATCCAGCCAATACCGAACAAGGACAGCAACAGCCCCGGCAGCAGCCACCACTTGGCTTTTTGCCCATTAAACACCAGGGCCATCAGCACGGTGAAACAGGGCCACAGGTAGTTGATCATTCCCACTTCAATCGCTTGCAGACGGGTATTGGCATAGCCCAAAGACAACGACAGGCAGATTTCATAGCTGACAAACAGCAGGCTGCCGAGGAGCAGGTAGGGGCGTGGGAACAGGCGTAAATTCGGCATGCGCAGCGCCAACAGCAAAAATACCGCGCTGACGCTGTAGATCATTGCTGCCCCGCCAATCGGCCCCAGCCCTTCGCTGACGCTGCGTATCAGGCCAACCACGCTGCTCCACAGCAGGATCGCCAACAGACCGAGCAAGGTGGCTTTATATTGGGCGGGCAGAGAAGACATGAAAGCGTTCCAATCAGTTATTTTTTATCAGGATTTTCACTCTACTGCCCGGTGATAAAAAAAGAAAGGCGGGAAAGCCCGCCTCGGAGTGCCTATCGTTTCCTGGTGGGGGCGCTGCATGCTGCGCCCTATTGCATAATCAATGAGTTGAATCGGGGCGAAGATGGCCGCCCCCCACCGATTTACCCCTGGATGGGTTCATCAACCGCCTTGGCCTTATTGCTGCGGCTGCCGTTCAAACTGCGGCGGCGGCTGACGGAAACGCCGGGTGAGGTATACCAGGTAGGCAAAACCCAGCCCGGCCCAGATCAGCCCCATGGTCAGCGAGCTTTTTTCCAGGTTCAGCCACAGCACGCCAACCGTTAACGCCCCCACCAACGGCAGGAACAGGTAGTTAAATCGGTCCTTCCAGCTTTTGTTGCGCCCCTCGCGAATGTAGAAATGGCTGATCACCGACAGGTTAACGAAGGTGAAGGCCACCAGCGCACCGAAGTTGATCAGCGCGGTCGCGGTGACCAGATCGAAAGATAGCGCCGACAGCGCCACCAGCCCAACCAGCAACACGTTCAATGAGGGGGTGCGCCATTTCGGGTGGATATAGCCGAAATACTTTTCCGGAAACACGTTATCCCGCCCCATCACATACAGCAGTCGCGAAACGCTGGCGTGCGAGGCCAGCCCCGATGCCAGGGTATTGATAAAGGTAATACAGAGGAAAATTGACTGGAACAGCTTGCCGCCCACGTACAGCGCGATTTCCGGCAGCGCCGCGTCCGGTTGATGGAAGCGCTGAATAGATGGGAAGAACAGCTGAATAAAGAAGGAAACGCTGATGAAGATCACCCCACCGTACAGCGCAGTCAGGAAGATGGCCTTCGGGATCACCTTGGCGGCGTCGGGCGTTTCCTCACACAGGGTGGTGACCGCGTCGAAGCCGAGAAACGAAAAGCACAAAATAGTGGCGCCGGTGATAATCGGCAGCAAATGCGCATTCTCATTGATGAAGGGTTGCAGACTCCACACCGTCCCCAGTCCTTCACCGTTATGCAAGCCGCGCACGACCAGGAAGATAAACACCACGATGATCGCTATCTGGGCCAAAACAAACAGGGTGTTAAAGTTAGCCACCAAATTGACGCTTTTCAGGTTGATGGCGGTAATGATGATCACAAAGCCTACCACCCACACCCACGGCGGCACCTCGGGGAACAGCGCGGTCAGATAAATCTTTGCCAACAGGGTGTTGATCATCGGCAGGAACAGGTAGTCGAGCAGCGAGGACCACCCCACCAAAAAACCGACGTGCGGGTTAATGGCCTTTTGCGCATAGGTATAGGCGGAACCGGCGGTCGGAAACTTGCGAACCAACTTGCCGTAGCTGATGGCGGTAAACAACACGCCGGCCAGCGCCAACAGATAAGCGGCCGGGACGTGGCCGTCGGTCAGGCCGGAGACAATGCCGAAGGTGTCAAACACCGTCATGGGCGTCAGGTAAGCCAACCCCATCATCACCACTTGCCACAGCTTCAGGCTTTTACGCAGTTGCGGCTTGGCCGCCTCATTAACCTCGATCGCATTAATCGCCATGGCGTTTCCCCCCTTTGTCCTCTGCTGGTAACCGTTTAACGTCATTCAGAGAGGCCGCGGGGAAACTGCTGCTCAGGCGGCGGAAGGGACGATGCAAAGACAAAAAAACGCGGCCAGCGGAAGGCCCATATTTACTGCGGCACAGGCAAACGCCCGCGCAGGTTGATGGAACAGTTATGGCTGTCATGGTTCTTTCCTCGCCGGCGTCCTGTACGCCAAGTAGAAGAAATGCTTTACCGCTGCGCGCAGCTTCGCAGGCCACAGGATAGCCGGCGGAATGCGCCAGACGCGCGCGGTATCATCGAGGATGAGCGGGTTCAGGCGTTTTTCAGCATCCACTCGATTTCGGTATCGGTGATCAGGCGCTCAAACTGCACCAGCTCATCCGTTTTACAGGCCAGATAAACATGGCTGAACCTTTCACCCAGCAGCGCATTCAACACCGGCTGATGCTCGAATTCATACAGTGCATCGCTCTGGCGGATAGGGAATGGCAGTCCGTCCTGCTCCAGCCCGTTGCCGGTTACCGGCTCTTGCAGCGGCAGCGGTGTTTCCAGCCCGTAGACGATGCCCGCCAGGATGGTCGCCATCACCAGATAAGGGTTGGCATCGGCACCGGCCACGCGGTACTCCACCCGGTGGCTATCGCGATCGCCGCAAGGGATACGCAGTGCCACTGTGCGGTTGTTATGGCCCCAGGATGCCTGAGTCGGCACGTACATGCCCGGCTGGAAGCGGCGGTAGGCGTTAACGTTCGGCGCCAACAGCGCAATAGAAGAAGGCATCAGGGCGATCATTCCCGCCAGAGCCTGTTTCAACAATGCAGAGTCTTCGCCGTCATCATCGGCGAGGACATTGTTGCCCTGGCGGTCCAGCATGCTGATATGCACGTGCATGCCACTGCCGGCGTGCTCTTCATACGGCTTGGCCATGAAGGTGGCCTGCATGTTGTGTTTTTCTGCCACCATGCGGATCAGGCGTTTCAACGCCAGCGCATGGTCGCAGGCCTGCAGCACGTTGTCGGTATGGTGCAGATTGACTTCAAACTGACCGGGCGAGGCTTCGGCCACCGCACCGTCTGCCGGCAGTCCCTGCAGGCGTGCCAGTTCGTCTATCTCACTTAACACGTCGGCAAAGTTGTTAAGGTTGTCTACCGAATAGACCTGGCTTTGGGTGTTACGCTCCTGCGTACCCGGCGCACACGGCGGCTGCAGATACCCTTCCGAATCACGCTGACGATCGATGAGATAGAACTCCAACTCTACCGCTACTACGGGGGATAGCCCGCGCTGACGCAAACGCTGCCACACTCGGTTCAGCACATTGCGCGGTTCAACGTCAAAGGGAGTACCATCTTCATCCAGCATGGTGAGCAGTACCTGGCCGATATATTGTGGATCCGCCGCCGACGGCGTCAGCGTGCCCAACACCGGTACACAGATGTGGTCCGGCTCACCGAGCTCTTGCCCCAATCCGGCCTCTTCAACCACGTTGCCAAGAATATCCATCGCAAACACCGACGCCGGGAAGTAACAGCCCTTCTCCAGTTTGCTCAGCCCGCCAACCGGTATCCGTTTGCCGCGGAAGCTGCCGTTAAGGTCGGTCAACAGAACGTCAACGTGCTGAGTTAATGGATAACGTTCCAGATACTTCTTCACTTCACGTTGGAACGCGCTACTTCGCTTTTCTTCGTGGTGCTGAACAAAGTTTTCCACTTCTACTATGTTGGTCTGCATGATTCACCCGCCATGTATGTTTTTGTCTGTGGTTCTCACACTTATTGCCGTCGATGTTTTTTGACCATCTTGCTCAATATAATGTCCACCAATGAAACATAGATGCAACAAAATTGTTTTGCAAGTGTTACTTTTAGTTTGAATATTGCCCATCTCACTGCTAGATTTATAAAATATTGAACGGAAACGGCAGTGGAGAAGCTTATCGTTCATAATTTCGAACATACCAAGGGGACAGCATGGGCAATATATTTAACAGACCAGTGGTCGGCGTAGTGATGTGCAGGTATAGGTTAAACGGGCACCTCACTCAGACCTTGCAAGAAAAGTACCTAAATGCCGTTATCGCTGCGGGCGGGTTGCCGATAGCCCTGCCACACGCGCTGGCAGAACCGAAACTGCTCGAAGAGTTACTGCCACAACTCGATGGCATTCTGTTGCCAGGCAGCCCCAGTAATGTGCAGCCGCACCTTTATGGTGAAAACGGCGATGAGCCTGACGCCGACCCCGGGCGAGACGAATTGAGCCTGGCGCTGATCCGCCACTCGCTCGACAGGCGCATTCCCCTTTTCGCCATTTGCCGTGGCATGCAGGAAATGGTGGTCGCCACCCAGGGTACCCTGCACCGCCGGCTGTATGAACTGCCCGAACTGCTGGAACACCGTGAAGATCACGACCTGCCGCTCGAACAGCAATATGCCCCTGCCCACGAAGTCATCGTTCAGGAAGGGGGCTTACTCTCGCAACTGATACCGGATTGCAACAGATTCTGGGTGAACTCACTGCATGGCCAGGGCGCGAAGACGCTGGGATCCAGCGTACGTATCGAAGCTCACGCCGCCGACGGGTTGGTAGAAGCCATCAGCCTGCGCGATCAGCCCTTTGCGCTGGGCGTGCAATGGCACCCGGAATGGAACAGCGAGGAATATGCCCTGTCACGCCTGCTGTTTGAAGGTTTCATTAGCGCCTGCCGGAACTATCAAAAGGAAAAACGCCCATGAGCGATGTCAGCTTGGCACCGGGCAAACGTCTGTCGCAAATCCGCCAGCAATTGGGATTATCGCAGCGCCGCGCGGCCGAACTGTCTGGGTTAACTCACAGCGCCATCAGCACCATCGAACAGGACAAGGTCAGTCCGGCCATCAGCACCTTACAAAAGCTGCTGACGGTGTACGGGCTGTCCCTGTCGGCATTTTTCGCCGAACCGGAGAAGCCGGCCGAGCCACGGATTGTTATCGACTACCAGGATCTGATCGAGATTGGCAGCCAGGGGGTTTCTATGAAACTGATCCACAACGGCGATCCTAATCGCACCCTGGCGATGATGATCGAAACCTATGAGCCGGGTACCACCACCGGTGAACGCATCAAGCATCAGGGGGAAGAGATCGGCACCCTGCTGGAAGGCGAAGTCGTACTGCAGGTCAACGGGCAGGCTTATCCCCTGCTGGCCGGCCAGAGCTACGCCATCAACACCGGCATTCCCCACAGTTTCAGCAACACGTCGGCGCGGATTTGCCGGATTATCAGCGCCCATACGCCGACGACATTCTGATCAACGGAGCAAGGTATGGACTTCCACCACCTGCAGTATTGGCAACACCGGGCGCAAGCCCTGAATATTGAGAACCGACTGTTTATCAATGGCCGCTATCAGCAGGCGGCCGAAGGCGAAACCTTTGCCGTGGAGGATCCTGCCGGTCAGCGAGAGCTGACTCAGGTGGCCCGAGGAAGCAGCGTAGATATTGACCTGGCGGTCAGCGCCGCCCGCGAGGTGTTTGAGCGTGGCGACTGGTCGCGCGCGGCCCCGTCGCAACGCAAGGCGACGCTGCTCAAGCTGGCGACATTGATGGAACAACACCACGAAGAGCTGGCGCTGCTGGAAACGCTGGACACCGGCAAACCGATTCGTCACAGCCTGCGTGATGATGTGCCCGGTGCTATTCGTTGCCTGCGTTGGTATGCCGAAGCGATCGATAAGGTTTATGGCGAAATCGCCCCTACCGGCAGCGATGCGCTGGCGTTAATCGAACGCGAACCCATTGGCGTGGTCGGCGCCATCGTGCCGTGGAATTTCCCGTTATTGCTCGCCTGCTGGAAGCTCGGTCCGGCGCTGGCCACCGGCAACAGCGTGATCCTCAAACCTTCAGAGAAATCGCCACTGAGCGCGATCTATCTGGGGCAACTGGCGCAGCAGGCCGGGCTGCCGGACGGCGTGCTGAATATCGTTCCCGGTTATGGTCACGATGCCGGTAAAGCGCTGGCGCTGCATAACGACGTCGACGCGCTGACCTTCACCGGTTCAACGCAAGTGGCCAAACAACTGATGATCTATGCCGGCCAATCCAATATGAAACGCGTCTGGCTGGAAGCCGGTGGCAAAAGCGCCAATATCATCTTTGCCGACTGCCCGGATCTGGATAAGGCCGCGCAAAGCGCTGCCGCCGGGATTTTTTATAACCAGGGGCAAGTGTGCATCGCCGGTACTCGGCTGTTGGTGGAAGAGAGCATACAGCAAGAATTTTTACAGGCGTTGCGCCGCCATGCAGCAGCCTTTGCACCAGGCAATCCGCTCGATCCGGCGACGGTGATGGGCACGCTGATTGATCAGGGCCACTGCGAGAAAGTGGCCGACTATATCGAACAGGGTTTGACTCAGGGCGCTGCGCTGTTCCTCGACGGTCGCGATCATCCGCAAGGCGAACACGTCGGTTATCTCGGCCCAACTATTCTCACCCAGGTAGACAACGCCATGAGCGTGGCGCGCGACGAAATCTTCGGCCCGGTATTGGCGGTCACTTCGTTTAGCGGCGAGCAGCAGGCCATGCAGTTGGCTAACGACAGCGACTACGGCCTGGGGGCTGCAATCTGGACCCGCGACCTGTCCCGTGCCCATCGTTTGGCGCGTCAGCTAAAAGCCGGCACGGTGTTCGTCAATAACTACAACGACGGGGACATGACCGTTCCTTTCGGTGGTTACAAACAAAGCGGTAACGGCCGCGACAAGTCACTGCACGCACTGGACAAATTCACCGAGCTGAAAACCACCTGGATTTCATTGGAATAAGGGCAGAGATCATGACTGAACACGTAAAAAGCTATTATGCGGCTTCGGCCAACAACCACGCGCCCTACCCGCAGCTGAATGAATCCATTGAATGCGACGTCTGTATCGTCGGCGGCGGCTACACCGGTTTGTCATCGGCGCTGTTTCTGGTAGAGGCGGGGTACAACGTGGTGGTGCTGGAGTCTGCCCGCATCGGTTTCGGTGCCAGCGGACGTAACGGCGGGCAATTGGTGAACTCCTACAGCCGCGATATCGACGTCATTGAACAGCGTTATGGCGCCGAAAGCGCCCGCCTGCTCGGCAGCATGATGTTTGAAGGCGCAGAGATCATTCGCAGCCGTATCCAACGGTACGCCATCGAATGTGACTATCGCCCTGGCGGCATCTTCGCCGCGCTGAACAACCGGCAATATCATGCGTTGATCGAACAAAAACAGCACTGGGAGCGCTACGGCAATACCCAGCTTGAATTGCTGGACGCCGAGCGTATCCGCCAGGAGGTCGATAGCGAGCGCTACGTCGGCGCGCTGCTGGATCACAGCGGCGGCCATATTCACCCACTGAATCTGGCGCTCGGTGAAGCCGAAGCCATTCGCCTGCAGGGTGGACGGATCTTCGAACAGTCTGCGGTCACCCACATCCGTCATGGCGAACCGGCAATCGTCAGCACCGCCAACGGCCAGGTGACAGCACGTTATGTGATTGTCGCCGGCAACGCTTATCTGGGCGATAAGCTGGAACCGCGGCTGGCGAAACGTAGCATGCCATGCGGCACCCAGGTGGTGGCTACCGAACCGCTGGCGCCGGAAGTGGCGCGATCGCTGATCCCACAAAATTACTGCGTCGAAGACTGTAACTACCTGCTCGATTATTACCGTATCACCGGCGATAACCGCCTGTTGTACGGCGGCGGCGTAGTGTATGGCGCCCGCGATCCGGACGATATCGACAATCTGATCCGGCCAAAGCTGCTGAAAACTTTCCCGCAGCTCAAAGGCGTGCGTCTCGACTATCGCTGGACCGGTAATTTCCTGCTGACGCTGTCGCGCATGCCGCAGTTTGGTCGGCTGGAAAATAACGTGTATTACATGCAGGGCTACAGCGGCCACGGGGTGACCTGTACTCATTTGGCGGGCAAACTGATTGCCGAGCTGATGCGCGGCGATGCGGAAAGGTTCGATGCGTTTGCCAAGCTGCCGCACCTGCCGTTCTTCGGCGGTCGCAACCTGCAAATTCCTTTCACCGCGATTGGTGCAGCTTACTACCAGCTGCGGGATCGGATTGGGGTGTAACGCTATCGGGCCCGGTATACCACCGGGCCCGAAATTACCGCTTAAACAATCTTCGGCTGGCCGTCAGAGGCGGTCGCCCCGCCGTCTACCGGGATGTTGGCACCATTGATAAAACTGGCGTCGTCACTGGCCAGAAATGCCATTACTGCCGCCACCTCTTCCGGCTCCGCCGCTCGGCCTAACGCAATACGCTCGTTAAACTTGTCGCGGATCTCCTGCGGCCAGCCGTTGGTCATATTGGTTTTCACCAGGCTCGGACATACCGAGTTGACCCGCACACCGTCACCGCCATGATCCAGCGCCATGGCACGCGTCAGGTTAACCACCGCCCCTTTCGCCGCGCAGTAGTACGCCGCGCCCCAGTCACCACCTAGCCCGGAAACCGACGCGGTGTTAACGATGCAGCCTTTGGTTTTCAGCAGATACGGCATGGCAAATTTGGAACAGAATACCACGCCATCGATATCCACCCCGGCAATGCGTCGCCAGTCGGCAACGCTGGTTTCCAATACGCTGCCGGCCACGTGCACGCCTGCGTTATTGAGCAGCACGTCGATGCGGCCTAATTTTTCGGCCACCTCATTCATCATTTTTTCAACCGCAACGTGGTCGGAAACGTCAATATGTACCGCCAGTGCCTTGCCTTTTGGCAGCGAAGCGGCAACTTTGTCCACCGCCTCTTTCGCCCAGTCAGCCAATACCACGGTAGCCCCTTCGGCAGAAAAACGACGCGCTGCCGCCTCTCCCATCCCATTGCCTGCACCGGTGATCACTACCACTTTATTGTCAAAACGCATGAGACCTCCTCCATGTGAATGTATTTCTATAAATCATACAAATCCTAATGGTTCGAGGATAAAACTCATGGACGACGAGTGACAGTCAAAATGTGCGGTTTATTAATCACAAAGAGGTATTCAGTGCGAATTCAATGCGCTAGGTCAGGCATTATCGGAATTAAGCCAAGCATTTGATAGGGTTAATAAAATTCATATCAGTGACTATTGCCAACGCGCATTATCACCTATCAATAAGTCCCGTACCGTCGCGTTAGTGCAGTTGGCGAGGTTCATTACTTCGCAATGGGGATCACCAACAGGTCAACGTTAAGGTTATTGATCGCCTGCCGGGCCGAAGATATCCATCTGCTCCAGATATCGTGATGATGGCCAAAGATAATCAGATCAATGCCTTTCTCTTTCGCCGCCCGGTTCAATTCTTCCGTCAGTTCGCCGCGGCTGATAATCACCTCTTCAACCGGGTAAGACGACTGATCCTTGATCGCATTCAGCATGTTTTTGACACGCTCCGAAAAAGTTCGGTCGGTGTAGTTGTATTCACCCACGCCCAGCTCAGCGTAATAGCCGCCACGGTGGATATCGATATAAATCAGCGATAGCCTGGCATTCAGTGCGCTTGCTAACTTGGCGCCTTTGCCGAGCAAAAATTCAGCGTCTTCGCTGAGATCGGTTGCCACAACGATATGATGATAAGCCATGATTACAGCCCTCCGCATTGCGCTGGTGAACAAAGTGGCGCTCCCTGCCAGGGCCTTTCCGCATGTTTGTTATGCTGTTTAAGTTTAGTTCAGCGCTTAAATAATCGCCTGCCCCTGGCCTTATTGTTCTTTTTATAGAACGATGCATCCTGAGTTAGCCCTCTAGTGGAATTTTCCTCTGGCCCTACACTGTTAACAAGCACTGAGATTAACCCTTGGTTAAACAAAGTTAATTGTTGTCTACGTCCCGATCACAGAGGAAAGAAAGATGAGCTCTCCAGCAAACTTTAATGGCCAGCGTCCTGTTATTGATGCCAATGACGCGGTGATGTTGTTGATTGACCACCAGAGCGGCCTGTTCCAAACCGTCGGCGATATGCCGATGACTGAACTGCGCGCTCGCGCTGGCGCACTGGCCAGTATCGCTACGCTAAGCAAATTGCCGGTCATTACCACGGCTTCCGTTCCACAGGGTCCTAACGGCCCCTTGATCCCCGAAATCCACCAAAATGCACCGCATGCGCAATATGTGGCGCGCAAAGGCGAAATCAACGCCTGGGATAATCCAGATTTTGTTGCAGCCGTAAAAGCAACCGGGCGTAAAACCCTGATTATCGCCGGAACCATCACCAGCGTTTGCATGGCCTTCCCGTCGATCAGCGCCGTGGCAGAGGGTTATAAGGTCTTTGCCGTTATCGACGCCTCCGGCACCTACTCTAAAATGGCGCAGGAGATTACTATGGCGCGAGTGGTGCAGGCCGGAGTGGTACCGATCGATACCGCCGGCGTGGCCTCTGAACTGCAGGGCAGTTGGAACCGCGAGGATGCACAGCAATGGGCTGAGGTTTACACCAAAATCTTCCCGGCATATCAGTTGCTGATTGAAAGCTATGTTAAAGCTCAGGACGTGGTGAAGAATAACGAAGTGCTGGATTCCCAGCGCGGCTAACGGTCACGCCAGGCTGGCCTGCTTCATTCTGGTCCAGCCTGTTTACCGGAGCAGCAGGCATAAAAAACCCCGGCTTTCGGCCAGGGTCATCAATGTTTGTCGGTTACTTTCCCGACCGTCATGTTATGGCGTAAGCGTCCATCGAACACTCCAACCTTACGCAGCCTAAGCACAACTTTTTCACAACAGAAAAATAGACTGGATCGGACTTATAACTTTATGGGCCAATCTTCTTTTCTGTTGCCAATAACTTCAGTTATTGAAAATGGTGAAGCTAATTATTTTAGATAAACTCCGGGTAATCCCGGAGTTTATTCAGGCAATTATTTTATTTCTCATCTGCTCCGGCTTAAACCATCATCGCTATCGCAAGAAATAAAGCACTACCTTGAAATTATAAAACGACTACGTTGCCTGCAGACGGGCCTTTCATACCGTTTTCGACAGTGAACTCAACGCGCTGACCTTCATCAAGCGTTTTGAAATCATTGCTTTGGATAGCGGAGAAGTGTACGAACACGTCTTTGCTGCCATCTTCCGGAGAGATAAAACCAAAACCTTTACCTGCATCAAACCATTTTACCAAACCAGTCATTTTATTAGACATAGATATTTCCTTTATATTTTTGAGACGCCATATGGCGATAGAGGTCTGTTTTTATTGGAAACTTATTGGGCACTAGAGAAGGAAATTCGCGGGAGAAGAGCTATCTATGGGATATCACTAATACTGAGAACTGCTTTACTAAAACTGCTTTCATAAGGTCTGTACTACAAACCGATGACGCTATTTACACATAGCTAGATTATTTAAGCAAGGAATATTTAACATTATATTTATACGCCCTGCTTATTATTTCCCAGATTCTGCAGCCCCACCCCCGCCCAGCAAGGCCTGATTGCCCTTTGCGGGATCGTCGCCTTAGCCGATAATGGCAATGCCCAGGCGTTCCATTAGCTGGAACACCTGGTAACTGTCCAACTTCACGCCCTGCAGATCGGTTCCGCGCAGATCCAACTCACCCAGTTCAGAGTTGGTCAGATCACAATGGGTAAAGTTGGCAGCACGCCAGTCGAAGGAGGAAAACTCGCCGCCGGACAGATCTGAGCCGCTAAAGGTCGCACCGAGGATTTGCGCGCTGTTCCAGCGATTTTCCCACAGCTCACACTTTTCCAGCACCACTTTGGAAAAGTTGGCGTAACTCAGGTTGCTTTTGGTGATGTAGGCACTGCAAAACCAGGTGCGCGAGGTAATCATGTTCATAAAGCTGGCACCGCGGAAGTCTGCGCCCTGAGCCCGGCACTCACGAATTTCGATGCCTAAAGCGTTGGCATTTCTAAAATCTGCCATCGACAGATCGCAATTCTTGAAGCTGGCGTCCTTGAGCACGGCGCGGCTGAAGTTACCGCCCTGCTGGCTCTCGCGGTCGTAAAACTGGCAGTCGATAAATTCGGTGCCGGTCAGGTCGGCGCCCGAGAAATCGCAGTTAATAAAGCTGCCATTTTCGACTTTCTCACCGGTAAACCGGTTACGAGCAATCTTTTCACCCTTCAGAGCCAGCACCATTCCATTCACCTGTTTATTTGTACAGTCAATGGCGCAGTATAATCCTATTTACATGACAGATTAAACCGCTTTAACGGGGTTTATCTGCCTCTGAGCACAAAAAAATAACCCGTGGGATAGGTGAGTTTTAAGCCTGTTTGACCTGGATCCGGTTCATATTCAAGCTGGCGTTCTGCGCCTGCACCACTCCTTGTTCAATCAGGGCATACAATCGGAAATTCAAAAAGGTATCCCCCACCGGATACGGTGAATTTACCATCGCATCACCGACCACCCGTGAGCCCTGGGTATAGTCATTCGGGCAAGCATCTAACAACGGACGGTCATGGAAATCGAGCGCCTGCCCCTGCACGCGGTTTTCCGCAAAAATCCGTACCAGTGAGTTTTCCGCCAACAGGCGATGCCAATCGGCAATCAGCCTGGCTTTCTCTTCCTCAGAAAGCTCGCGCCGCAAGATCCACAGTGGTTCCAGCATTTCTGCCGGGCACCAGTTGGTGGCAACCCGCCCGGTGTGTTCGGTTACGTTAACCACGAAAACGCGACGTTCCCCCAGCAACGGCAACAGTGCGCGCAGCATCAGTTGCTCGTCGGGATTGGCACCAGCCCACAACGTCACCTGCCCGGTTACAGCAGCGAGTTGCATTTTTAACGTGGTCATCGCCAGCGGCAAAGCTTCAGAGGTATCCCACTCGGGAGCATGAACAGATTGGTGCAGATCGCGCAACCAGCGGCATCGGGCTTGCAGGGCCTGATCATCATCCAGCCCATACAGCGGCCCAAACGATAGGCTATCGGCAAAATCCAGTACGTTTTCTCCCGGGTAGGCCAACCGCACGCAGCCACCCGACAGTGCGATATGCACATCCTTCATCAATGCTTCTCCTTCGCTATTGCTTAAGTCAATCCTGAGCTGAATTTTGCCCCCTTTCCCCCTGCATCACCAGGCAAATAATCTGATTTTTTGCGTTTAAGCGACATAAAAAAACCGCCCTTGGGCGGTTGATGATAAGCATGAAGATTTACTTCAGCGCTTCCTGAATGGCATCGGCCAACGGGCCAACGTGCTTTTCAGCGGCCTTAAGCTGGAAGTCTACGCCGTTGCCGTCATTGGTGTCAGACAGCGTCGCCTTGATCAACTCCAGTGCCGCTTGCACTGCCACCAGCCTTTTATGCTGTTCGTCCGTGATAGGTTTGGAACTCATGGTGGCCGGGTAATATTGCTCTAACATCGTTCTCTCCTTGTGATTACGCTAATAAGTAACTTAACAGAATTTAAAGTTTTATCTAATGAAGCGAACCACAGAACCCCCCATTACCGCTGAGGATAAGTTGCCGGTACATCGATATGGCAGAAAATACATCAGTCGAAATGATTAGCGGAACGCCACCCAACTGGCATCGGCATCGGCGGAGCGCACGCAGTTTTCCACCCAGCGTACCCCCATCGCGCCGGCATGCACGTCGGGGTACCAAAAACCAGCCAGAAACGCCTCGTCTCGCCGGTCGGTGGCGTCCATCGCCAACGCAAAGCGCCGGTAAAGATTCGACCAGGCCTCGAACAGCCCTTCGGAATGACCGCCGCCGATGCGATCCTCCGCCAATGCCATAGGATCGAGGTAGGACATACCACGCTCCAGAATACGCACCGGCTCGCCCTGCACTTCAAAGCGCAGTTGGTTAGGCTGTTCGTCCCACCATTCCAGGCTGGCCTTTTCCCCCACAATACGCACCTTTTGGCCATGCATAGAACCGCTGTTAACTGCCGAACACCACATTGAACCGACAGCGCCATTATCGTACTCCATCAGTACATAGGCATTGTCTTCCAGCGGCGCACGAGTTTTGACAAAGCTCTGGCGGCTGCACATCAACCGTTTGATCTTCAACTGCGGCACCATGGTTTCCGCCAGGAATAACGGATGGGTGGCCAAATCACCCAATACATAGCTGGGGCCGACAAAACGCGGGTCCACCCGCCAACGCGTGCTGGGATTGTCCAGTTCCACCGGCGCGGCATGGAACCCGTGAGAGAACTGCATGTTGATGATACGGATCTCACCCAGTTGGCCATCGGCAATCATCTGACGCGCCTGAAGGATCAGTTGATGCCCGGCATAGCCGTAGGTAACACCGATAATTTTATGCTGCCTTTGGCTCAGTTCCACCAGTGCTTGCGCCTCCTGCGCCGTGAAACACAGGGGTTTTTCGCACACCACGTGCAGGCCGGCTTCCAGCGCCGCCTGGCAAATAGCGAAATGGGTATTGTTTGGCGTAGCGATGGAAACCGCCTCTATGCCGTCCGCCCTGGCGGCTTCTTCACGGAATAACGTGGCGTAATCCGGATAACAGCGCTCCGCTGCCACGCCCAGGCTTTGCCCAAAGCTGCGCCCGCGCGATGCGTCAATGTCAAACGCGCCGGCCAGTAAGGTGAAAGTGCCGTCGCGCAATGCCGCAGAACGATGGATATAACCGATCTGACTGGTACCCCCGCCGCCCACCATGCCCCACCGCAGAGATCTTTCCAGAGGTTTAATACCGTTAATCATCTCGTTGCTCCTGATTAAAAACCGACGCTGCGTAAATAAGTAAGGCTATCCGTTACGTCGCGCAGGCTGCCTTGCGCCTGACGCGGATCCCGTTCCTGCTCAATGGTGATCCACCCCTGATAGCCGCGCGCAGCCAATAAGTCGCGCACGGCAGGGTAATCAATCGCTCCCTTCCCCAGCGGGCACATAACCCCTTGCGCGCAGGCGGTAAAGAAATCCAAACCACGCTCCAACACATTGCGGAACACCTGCGGGTTAACGTCTTTGAAATGCAGATAATCAATCCGGGAGAAGTAGCGCTCGAGCCAGGTGAGCGGATCCATGCCGGAGTAGTACAGATGTCCGGTATCCAGACACAACCCCGCAGTGTGGTGCGGGATCTGCGCGGCCAGCAGTTCGATTTCATCAGCGAACTCAATACAACCTCCGGCGTGCGGGTGTACCACCGGTCGTACCCCATATTCCTGCCAGGCAATCTCGCTAACGGCAATAATATGGCCGATCATCCTGTTCCAATCGGCTGTATCCAGTCGCGGTGCCTGCATTGATTGCCCGGCAAACCTGGCCCGTTGCGGATTGCCGAAGTCGATAATCACCAGATACGGCGGTGAAAAATGGCCCTCGCAAATGGGTTGCGCCTGGGGCGCCTGCGAGAGGTTGCGGCATATGTTGTGGGTCAGTGCCAGTATGTGCTCGAAGTTATGCTCGCTGACCAAATCATCAAAAATGGTGCCCCCCACCAGCGACAACGAATAGCGTTGCAACTCTGCGGTCAGAGTTGCGGCATCAGTGGGCAGATAGCTCCAGGGCCCCAGTTCAATGCTGTGATAACCTGCTGCGCTCGCTTCCTGCAGCACTTTGCTATAAGGCGGTAGGTCAGGATTTTTAGGATCATCCACTCCCCAGCTGCAGGGAGCGTTGGCAATAGGCAAAGTCATTTTTCAGTCCGTCTCTTGGTGTTGTGTAGCGCCAGTATCAAACGAAAATTTCGAAACCAACAATGATGGAATTTTCATTTTTTGATGGCGATCGCGTTATTTTTGATAGATAAAATGATGTTTTTCTATCAAATATAGACAGGCCGTGACTTCACGGGAGTGCGGTATTTTTAGCGAGGGAATTGGCTCCCGGGGCGGGAGCCGGTAATCAGATATTTTCTTTGGTGATCAGATCAAAACGGTTGATGCAGTGGGTAAACCCGGAAGCGTCGCCGCTGGCGGCAGAAATAAAGGTGTTGACGATCGAGGCGGCGAATTCCTGGATCCTGTGCCTCAACATCAGATCCAAAGTGCCGTCAATCAACGCCATCTCGCCCCCCTCAACCGGGCCATGGCAAATCAGCATGACCTCATGCTGCCTGCCGCTCTCGCGCAATGCGGCAATGATTCCCTCCACGCCGCCGCAGGGTGCATACAGAGCGACCAGGTTCGGATGCTGCTCCAGCAGAGTACGAGTTACTTGCCTGGCACTTTCGGCCTGTTCATGACTGCGGACCGGCTCAAGCACCCGCTGCGTACTTAAATGCTCACGCAGATAAGAACGGAAGCTGCTTTCACAGGTTTCCTGACACTGAAAGCGGTTGTCACCGATGATCACCCCCACTTCGCCGTGCCGCCGGCACAGACGCTCCACTGCCCAGGCGGCCGTACGGCCGGCCTGTTGATTGTCCAACCCGATATAACCGGCGCGGCAGTGTACCGACAGATCGGACAGCAGCGTGAACACCTTCACGCCCTGGCGAGTGGCTTCTTCAACCGCATAGCGGATCATCGGATTATCCAGCGCCAACACCCCGATAACATCCACGCTCTGGCTTAACTGCGTAATGGCGGCGGCGGTGTCGCTGACCGCGCTAATATCATGAAAAATAAACTGCGGCGGACTCTCGCGATCGTGATAAGGCATAGCCTGCTCCAGCAAGCTTTCCGCCAGCTGCGAGTAGAATGAATGCTCCTTTTTCAGCAGGATAAAACCCATTTTGAGGCGCACGGCAGGCTGTCTGGCGGCTTCAAACAGCCGGTGGGATTTCTCCAGCGCAAACCCCAGCTTTTGTGCCGCGGCTATGACTTTACGCTCGGTTTCCGGCCGCACCGGCGCGCGTTGGTTGATCACTCGATCGACCGTCGCGACACCGACGTGCGCCTCTCTGGCGATAGCTGCCAGCGTCGTTTTTTTGCCCGCCATAATCATTCCCATCACTGTTTTGATAGAAACTATCATGGCAGGCAGGTTAAAAGAAAGCCGATGCGGGATTTGTGTGATCGGGCGCGTTAATCACCCAGCGCGGAGGGAAGCCTCAACGGTAGAAGCCTCAACGGTAAACGGAGAATTTCTTCGTCAGCGGCTTAAGTTGTTCGCTATCCCCGTACAGCGCCACCCCAACGAACTCCAGCTTGTCATACTCGGTATTGGCGGTATCGGCAATTTGCTGTTCAGCGGAGTGTGACAGCATGGTGGTGGTAAAGAAGTTGGCTAACACCCCTTCCTCCTTGCATTTGAGCATCAGATTGCTGAGCTGGCTGCTGTTTTTCGCCTGCAGGATCACGATCGGATAATGACTCATATTGGCGCTTACGCCTTCGATAGCGCTGGGATAATGGTCGAATTCACGCTGTTCGATCAGATCGGTAATGCCGGCGGTTAAATGGCAGGAAGCGTTAAATAAGGTGGCCGGTTCGTGGTTGCGGTTCAGAATGATATAGAACTTTTTCTCGTTGTCGCTGTACATCTTTTTCTCCTTGAATAGGGGCTCCAGTGTTATTCAGACGCGCAATCGCCTTCAATGATATTGATCATTGGCAAGCTACTTCCCGAGCGGCCAAGTCGTAGCCAGGCAGATTGCAGACATTGTTGCGAATGAATATCATATGCATCTTAGCAACAGGAGGTTGCCATGAAAATATATTGGTCGCGACGCCAAATCCCAGAGCTGCAGACACTACCCCGCAGGATACGAAATCGTAATTACCGCGATGCCTATTTTAGAACTTTTCGCCATTGGGAGGGCTGGGCTGGTTTGATGATCTACATCGCGTTGATTTGGCTATTTATTCACCTATCCCATTTTATTTACCCACATAGCGAGGGCGAAATGGGGCGTTTGCTGCAGATCCTGGTCACGGTCACGATCCCCGTCTTTATATGGAGCCAGATATCAATCCATCTGATGCGGAAATACTATCGGCATCTTCTTATACGCAGTACCTAAGCCAAGGCCATTCCCCGGCTTAAAGACGTGCCCCGATAAACAGCGGCTCTGCGATGGTGTACCAACGTTTCCAGTGCGATTGCGCAATTAAGCTCGAAATATGCGGTTGCGCCAAAAAACAGAGCAATAATTGAACTGCCGCTAGTCGCGCCCAGGCGCATAGTCTGGTCTTTGTCGTCGCTGGAGACCGCCATGTCCGCCATCAAACCTGAAACGCTGAACACAACCCTCGATACCCCGACCACTCACTGGCCGGCTATCGCCAATGTGGTGCTCGCCGGTATTGCCGTTGCCCTGCACGTGGGTAAAGCGACTATTGCCTTACCGGAGCTGCAACGCGAATTCGGCCGTTCGCTGGAGTCGCTGAGCTGGATCATTTCGGCCTTTCCTTTTATCGGCGTGTTCGGTGGCATCGCCGCCGGCCTGCTGGTGCGCCGCTGGGGCGACCGGCGTTTGTTGGGGCTGGGATTGGTGATCGTCAGCGCCGCCAGCTTCGTTGGCGCGGCTCAACACAACTTCATCGGTTTGATCGTCACCCGCGCGATTGAAGGGATAGGTTTCGTTATCGTCGTGGTCTCAGCGCCAACCGTGCTCACACGCGTGGTTTCAGCGCAAAAACGTAATCTGGTCTTCAGTATTTGGAGCACCTTTATGCCGGCGGGCATGGCCATTTCGCTGTTTTTCGGCCCGCATTTTAGCAACTGGCAACAAAGCTGGATCGCCGGCGGTATCCTCACCCTGCTGGCCGCGCTACTGCTGCCATTCACCACTCCGCGAGCCGCTGTCACCACGTCTTCCACTGTTGCCTTTAAACTGCGTCAGGCGTTGGTCAGCATCCTGCGCGCACGGCAGCCCCTGCTGCTGGCCTTGATATTTACTACCTATAACCTGCAGTTCTTCGCCGTGATGGCCTTTCTGCCGATTTTCCTGATGCAGCGCATCGGGCTGACGCTGGCTACCGCCGGTGGGATCAGCGCGGCGGTGATAGCCGTAAATATCCTCGGCAATCTTGCAGCTGGGGTACTGCTTTCACGCGGTCTGCGGGCTCGAACTCTGCTCGCTGTTGTCAGCCTGCTGATGGGGCTTGCCGGTACCGGCGTTTTCCTGTCCGTTACACCAAACGCTTTACTGATCCCGCTGTGCTTAGTATTTAGCGCCATTGGCGGCATGATGCCCGCCACCATTCTGGCCGCCACTCCGGCGGCGGCGCCAGAGCCGGGTTTGATCCCGTTGAGCCTGGGGCTGGTGATGCAAGGCATTTATCTCGGTCAGGTGATCGGCCCCATCGTACTGAGTGCGCTTGTTGCCTATGCCGGTTGGTCTGCGCCCGCGGGTATGGTGCTGGCCGCCGCGCTGTTGGGCAGTATCCTGGCACTGGCGCTCGCATCGAAAACCTGAGCCTAGGCAATGCATGCCCTGCCACCGTTTCATCAGCTTCATGTCCTCATAACATGAGGCACTATTAGTAAATTCTATTAACTGTTCACCGATAAAATCCGCTACCTGTTAACCGTTTGTGATGATAGGGTTTATTCTTCAAGAAGTGTCAATGCCGGTGAATACCGAGATCCACCGGCAAAATCTATCATCTGAGGGACGGGTATGATGTCTAAAGGTATTTCAAAGGGATTCTTTCTTCTGATCCTTTTTATCGTTACCGCTGCTTTTATGGACGTCTTGGGTCCCTACTACTCATCTGTGCTGTGGGCTATCATCCTGGCGGTGATTTTCCACCCTGTGAAACAAAAACTTAAACAGTATCTGGGCGACCGAAACGGCCTGGTTTCATTGATAACGCTCGCGGTGATCTGTTTGATCGTCTTTACGCCTTTGGCGATCATCGCTTCCTCATTGGCGATTGAACTGAACGTCGTTTACACCAAGCTGCAGACCAATAACACGCAGTTCCCGGTTATTGTTGCCGACACCCTGAAATTGCTCCCCGGATGGGCACGGCATTTTCTGGCGGAACATAATCTGGACAGCGCCGCGGAAATACAGAAACAGCTTTCCGAAGTGGCACTCAAGGGCGGCCAATACCTGGCCGGCAGCGTCTTTTTGATTGGTAAAGGCACCTTCAACTTCGCCGTGGGTTTTGGCGTCATGCTGTATCTGCTGTTCTTCCTGCTCAAAGACGGCCCTTATCTGGTCAATCTGACGCTCGAAGCCCTGCCGTTATCCCAGCACGTTAAACACCATTTGTTTGTGAAATTCGCTGCCGTGTCGCGCGCGACGGTGAAAGGCACGGTGGTCGTGGCCGTGGTGCAAGGTGCGCTTGGCGGTCTGGCATTTTACTTCACCGGGATCGACGGCAGTCTGCTGTGGGGCGCGTTGATGGCATTCCTGTCCATCATCCCTGCGGTGGGTTCCGCCATTATCTGGGTACCGGCAGCCATCTATTTCTTCGCCACCGGCATGCTGTGGAAGGGCCTGTTCCTGGTCGGTTTCTTCGTGGTGATCATCGGGTTGGTCGACAATATTCTTCGCCCGCTGTTGGTCGGCAAAGACACCAAAATGCCGGACTACCTGATCCTGATTTCCACCTTGGGTGGCATGGAGATTTACGGTATTAACGGCTTCGTTATCGGCCCATTGATCGCCGCCCTGTTCATCGCCTGCTGGAATATTCTTTCCGGCCGCGACAGTGCAGAAACCACCGATGAGATCGACGAAGATTTTATCGAGGAAGGCAAGAATCACCCTGACGCCACCAAGGCGGAGTGAATAATAAAAATTCATTTTTTGATAGGGCATTACGACTTAATGTAAAAAATACCCCGCATACTGCGGGGTATTTTACGATGGCATCATACCGGTGTAATCAGCCGTGTATAATTTGCCTGAACCGTTGGCCCCCATACACCATCACGTTGCCGCACAGAACCACCAACGATATTCTGGAACCCGACACACTCACCATGAACGCAGATGGTTGCACTGAGCAAGGTTCGTTCATTTAACCCATGAGACTGCATATAAATATCGGTTGGTAATGGCTTGCCCGCTGCATCGATGGGAATTTCCAACATGCTCACGCTATAGTTACCAAACGATTCCCCCTCGTTGAATTTATATAGTTCAACATAATTTTTCCAAACTTCCACGCCATCAACTTTATAATGACTTTGTAATTCGCTCAGAGATGCTCCCGCATCATCTTCCATTGCAATAGTATCGAATCCAAACTCAACTTTTTGATTGTCCATTATTAATCTCTCTCTGACTTCCTATTTTAATTATCAGGCTACAAACCCGAACCATTGCCGGTACCGACACAGTCAGTTTATGTAATCTATAGAACATAACGTACTGAATGCCGTTGTTTGGCCTATCAGTAAACATTGGCTTATCTTTGAATGCCCGGATTCTCTTGACGCAGGCCAGGCCCGAGAAATACAGGCTCACAACCAAAACATCTAAATGAGGCTGGTAATATGGCTAAATTTTTTACGAAAACACTCGCGATAATATATAGGCAGGGCTGGATTGGGTCGTTATTGCCATGTAAATAGGAGAGTTTTGTGGGGGGATGATAAGGATTGCAGTTTGCATAATAAAAAACGGGAACCATCAGGCTCCCGTTATCATTTAACGCTTAAACACTCTTACATGTGCTTAACGATAGCGTCGCCAAACTCTGAACATTTCAGCAGCTTAGCGCCTTCCATCAGGCGTTCGAAGTCATAGGTCACGGTCTTGGCAGCGATTGCGCCTTCCATGCCCTTAACAATCAGGTCAGCCGCTTCGAACCAGCCCATGTGACGCAGCATCATTTCTGCAGACAGGATGATGGAACCTGGGTTCACTTTATCCTGGCCGGCATACTTAGGTGCAGTACCGTGGGTGGCTTCGAACAGCGCGCAATCGGAACCGATGTTGGCGCCAGGTGCGATACCGATACCGCCAACCTGCGCGGCCAGGGCGTCGGAGATGTAGTCACCGTTAAGGTTCATACAGGCGATCACGTCGTATTCAGCCGGACGCAGCAGGATTTGCTGCAGGAAGGCATCGGCGATCACGTCTTTTACCACGATCTCTTTACCGGTGTTCGGGTTCTTGATTTTCAGCCATGGGCCGCCGTCGATCAGTTCGCCACCGAACTCTTCGCGCGCCAGTTCGTAGCCCCAATCCTTGAAGGCACCTTCGGTGAACTTCATGATGTTGCCTTTGTGAACCAGGGTCACAGAGTCGCGGTCGTTGGTGATCGCGTATTCGATCGCCGCACGTACCAGACGTTTAGTCCCTTCTTCAGAACATGGCTTCACGCCGATACCACATTGCTCTGGGAAGCGGATTTTTTTCACGCCCATTTCGTCGCGCAGGAACTTGATCACTTTGTCTGCTTCTGCAGAACCGGCTTTCCACTCGATACCTGCGTAGATGTCTTCGGCGTTTTCGCGGAAGATCACCATGTCGGTCAGCTCTGGCTGTTTAACCGGGCTTGGAGTGCCCTGGTAGTAACGCACCGGACGCAGACACACGTACAGGTCCAGTTGCTGGCGCAGGGCCACGTTCAGGGAGCGAATACCGCCACCGACTGGGGTAGTCAGCGGGCCTTTGATGGCAACGCGGTAGTCACGGATCAGATCCAGGGTTTCTTCCGGCAGCCACACGTCTTTCCCGTAAACGTGAGTGGATTTTTCGCCGGTGTAGATTTCCATCCAGGAGATTTTACGTTCGCCGTGGTAGGCCTTTTTCACTGCTGCATCAACCACGTGAATCATAGCAGGGGTAACGTCAACGCCAATGCCGTCGCCTTCGATAAACGGAATGATCGGGTTATTCGGAACAACCAGTTTACCCTGGGCATCGACCGTAATCTTTTTACCTTCTGCCGGAACAACTACTTTGCTTTCCATCAACCTCTCCTTCAAGCGCAATTTTTGTTAATGCTTTGTAAGATGCGTGTAGATACTACTGGAATTTTCAGTCCGCGCCAATCCGAAACGGATTCGGTTATAATGCGCCTATCATCCGTAATCTCAACTGTTATGAAAAAATTCTCTGTTAAAAATCACAAAGTTAAACGATTCAGCAAGCCTGACCCCGCCAAACCCGCAGTCGCACAGGGGCCGCGTCGCGTGGTGTTATTCAATAAGCCGTTCGATGTGCTGCCGCAATTTACCGATGAAGCCGGCCGCACCACCCTGAAAGAATTCATTCCATTTCCCGATGTTTACGCCGCCGGACGTTTGGATCGTGACAGCGAAGGTTTATTGGTGCTAACCAATGACGGCAAGCTGCAGGCGCAACTCACCCAGCCGGGCAAACGTACCGGAAAAGTCTATTACGTGCAGGTCGAAGGCGCCCCGCAGGAGAGCGATCTGGCCCCCTTGCGCAATGGCGTCACGCTCAAAGACGGCCCGACGTTACCGGCAGGCATTGAGTTGGTCGCAGAACCGCAATGGCTGTGGCCGCGCAATCCGCCCATTCGCGAACGCAAATCAATCCCCACCGCCTGGCTGAAAGTCACCCTTTATGAAGGCCGAAACCGCCAGGTGCGTCGCATGACTGCACACATCGGCTTTCCTACCCTGCGGCTGATTCGCTACAGTATGGGTAATCTTTCATTGGGCGAATTGCAGCCCGGTGAATGGAAAACCCTGGACTCACTGTAACCAGCCCGAGGAGCAGCAACGATGAAAACATTAACCGCGCTACTGTTCACCGCCCTGCTTTCGGTTCCTGCCGTTCAGGCCGCCAGTTTTGACTGCGCCAAAGCCGTCAGTGCCGACGAAAAGGCCATCTGCGCCAGCCGTACGCTGAGTGACAAAGACGTGGAAATGGCGACCAAGTACCAGTTTTTACATGGTCTGTTCGCCATGGGAGTGCGCGGTGAGATGCAAGATCAGCAACAGCGCTGGCTGGCACAGCGGAAACTGTGCGGGAGCGACGTCAGTTGTCTTTCAGGCAGCTATCAGGCCCGTATTACCGAACTGGATGACATCTATCAGCATATCAATAAGCCGCTGTAAGGGACCTTTATGTTTAAACCGCACGTCACCGTTGCCTGCGTGGTTCACGCCGCCGGCAAGTTTTTGATCGTCGAAGAGACGATTAATAACAAGGCGCTTTGGAATCAGCCGGCAGGGCACCTTGAAGCCGACGAAACGCTGGTGCAGGCCGCCGAGCGCGAGCTGTGGGAAGAAACCGGCATTCGCGCCACGCCACAGTCATTCCTCAAGCTGCACCAGTGGATCGCACCGGACAATACGCCGTTTCTGCGCTTCTGCTTTGTCATCGAGCTCGAACAGCAGTTGCCGACCGAACCGCACGACAGCGATATCGACCGCTGTCTGTGGCTGAGCGCCGACGAGATTTTGCAGGCCCGTAACCTGCGATCCGCACTGGTCGCGGAAAGCCTTCGTTGTTACCAACAGCCGGAACGTTACCCGCTATCGCTGGTCAGCAGCTATAACTGGCCGTTCTGAGATGAATAAGTGCCGTGCGCCGGCGCAGGCAACGTGGTAAAATCCTGCGCTTGTTTTTTATCAGCACGGTTCGTGTTCAAGTTCGTGAGATCCCCATGTCAGACAACAGCCAGAAAAAAGTAATCGTCGGTATGTCCGGCGGCGTCGACTCTTCCGTTACTGCCTATCTGTTACAGCAACAGGGCTATCAGGTCGCTGGGCTGTTTATGAAGAACTGGGAAGAAGACGATGATGAAGAGTACTGCTCCGCAGCGACCGATTTGGCCGATGCACAGGCGGTATGCGACAAACTCGGCATCGAACTGCACACGGTGAACTTCGCGGCAGAGTACTGGGACAACGTCTTTGAACTGTTCCTGGAAGAGTACAAGGCCGGCCGCACGCCGAACCCGGACATCCTGTGCAATAAAGAAATCAAATTCAAAGCCTTCCTGGAATTTGCCGCCGAAGATCTGGGGGCCGATTTTATCGCCACCGGCCACTACGTGCGCCGCCAGGACGTTGACGGCAAAAGCCGCCTGCTGCGCGGTGTCGACGGCAATAAAGACCAAAGCTATTTCCTCTACACCCTGAGCCACGAGCAGGTTGCGCAAAGCCTGTTCCCGGTCGGTGAGCTGGAAAAACCGGAGGTGCGCCGCATCGCCGAACAGCTGGATCTGGTCACCGCCAAGAAAAAAGACTCCACTGGCATCTGCTTTATCGGCGAACGCAAGTTCCGCGACTTCCTTGGCCGCTACCTGCCTGCACAGCCGGGCCCGATTGTCAGCGTTGACGGCCAGACCGTCGGTGAACATCAGGGCCTGATGTACCACACCCTGGGCCAGCGTAAAGGGCTCGGCATTGGTGGTATGAAGGACAGCAGTGAAGATCCGTGGTACGTGGTGGACAAAGACGTCGCCAACAACGTGCTGGTGGTTGCCCAGGGGCATGAGCATCCGCGCCTGATGTCCGTCGGTCTGGTAGCGCAGCAGCTGCATTGGGTCGATCGCCTGCCGCTGAGCGGCCCCTTCCGCTGTACGGTAAAAACCCGTTATCGCCAGCAGGACATTCCGTGCACCGTTACCCCGCTTGACGAAGAGCGTATTGAAGTGCGTTTCGACGAGCCGGTCGCTGCAGTGACACCAGGCCAGTCTGCCGTGTTCTATCAGGATGAAATCTGCCTCGGTGGCGGCATTATCGAACAGCGTTTACAGGAGTAATCGTGGCGAAGAATTATTATGACATTACGCTGGCCATGGCTGGAATCAGCCAGGCGGCGCTTATGGTTCAGCAGTTGGCGCACGAAGGCCAATGCGATCGTGAAGCTTTCCATACTTCGCTGAACAGCCTGCTGCAGATGGACCCCTCTTCCACGCTGGCGGTGTTCGGCGGGGAAGAGCGCAATTTGAAAGTCGGCCTCGAGACGCTGATGAGCGTGCTCAACGCCAACAATAAAGGGTTGGGTGCCGAACTGACCCGCTACACCATCAGCCTGATGGTGCTGGAGCGCAAGCTCAACGCCAATAAGCAGGCGATGAACCAGCTTGGCGAACGTCTCGGCCAGCTTGAGCGCCAACTGGCGCATTTTGATCTGGAGTCAGACACCATTATCAGCGCGCTGGCCGGCATTTATGTCGACGTGGTCAGCCCGCTCGGGCCGCGCATCCAGGTGACCGGCTCGCCGGCCATTCTGCAGAATCCGCAGGTGCAGGCCAAGGTTCGTGCCACGCTACTGGCCGGCATCCGTGCCGCCGTACTGTGGCAACAGGTTGGCGGCAGCCGCCTGCAGTTAATGTTTTCCCGTAATCGTCTGTTTAAACAGGCGCAAAATATCGTTGCTCATTGTTAATCGATCCCAGGAGTTGCTACCGATGGAATTATCCTCACTGACCGCCGTCTCACCCGTTGATGGACGCTACGGTGATAAAGTCAGCGCACTGCGCGCCATTTTCAGCGAATACGGTCTGCTGAAATTCCGCGTGCAGGTTGAAGTACGTTGGCTGCAAAAACTGGCCACCTGTGCAGAAATCAAAGAAGTTCCGGCTTTTGACGCCGACGCAAACGCTTTCCTCGACAAGATCGTCGCGGAATTCAGCGAAGAAGACGCACAGCGTATCAAGACCATCGAACGCACCACCAACCACGACGTCAAAGCGGTTGAGTATTTCCTGAAAGAAAAAGTGGACGCGATCCCTGCGCTGCAGGCGGTGTCCGAGTTTATCCACTTTGCCTGTACCTCAGAAGACATCAACAACCTGTCACATGCGCTGATGCTGCAAACTGCGCGTCAGGACGTGGTGCTGCCGTACTGGCGCAAAATCATCGATTCAATCAAGGGCCTGGCGCTGGAATACCGCGATATTCCGCTGCTGTCGCGTACCCACGGTCAGCCGGCAACCCCGTCAACCGTCGGTAAAGAATTCGCCAACGTGGCCTACCGTATGGAACGTCAGTTCCGTCAGCTGGAGCGCGTGGAGATCATGGGTAAAATCAACGGTGCGGTCGGCAACTATAACGCCCACATCGTGGCTTACCCGGAAGTGGACTGGCATGCGTTCAGCGAAGACTTCGTGACTTCACTGGGCATTACCTGGAACCCGTACACCACTCAAATCGAACCGCACGACTACATTGCCGAACTGTTTGACTGCGTGGCGCGTTTCAACACCATTCTGATCGACTTCGACCGTGATATCTGGGGTTATATCGCCCTGAATCACTTTAAGCAGAAGACCATCGCCGGTGAGATCGGCTCTTCCACCATGCCGCACAAGGTCAACCCGATCGACTTCGAGAACTCCGAAGGCAACCTGGGCCTGTCTAACGCGGTGCTGGGCCACCTGGCCAGCAAACTGCCGGTATCTCGCTGGCAGCGCGATCTGACCGACTCCACCGTACTGCGTAACCTGGGCGTGGGTCTGGGCTATGCGTTGATCGCCTATCAGGCGACAATGAAAGGCATCAGCAAGCTGGAAGTCAATCAGGCACATCTGCTGGACGAGCTGGATCACAACTGGGAAGTATTGGCCGAGCCGATCCAGACCGTGATGCGTCGTTACGGCATCGAAAAGCCGTATGAAAAGCTGAAAGAGCTGACCCGCGGCAAACGCGTGGATGCCGCCGGTATGCAGGCATTTATCGATGGTCTGGCGCTGCCGGAAGAAGAAAAAACCCGCCTGAAAGCCATGACCCCGGCAAACTATATTGGCCGCGCGGCGACCATGGTCGATGAGCTGAAGTAAGCGTTTTGTTCCGATAGCAAAGAGGCGGCCTTTTGGCCGCCTCTTTTATTTCTGTGGCATAAAATCCTGCAGGCGTTTTATCTGCTGCCCTTGCGCATTGAAATTATCGGGACTCAACCACTGCTCGAATCCCGCCTTGATTGCCGGCCAACGGTCAGCGGTTATGGCAAACCAGTCGGTATCCCGAGTGCGGCCCTTGGTGACCACCGCATAGCGGAAAGTGCCCTCATGCAGAAAACCAAATCTCGCCGCCGCCTGTTTGGAGGGCGCGTTGTGACTGTCGCACTTCCATTCGCAACGGCGATAGCCCAAATCCTCAAACAGGTGCCGCAGCATCAAATAAATTGCCTCGGTGGCGCTTGAGCGCTGTTTCATCGCCGGTGACCAGCTGACATGTCCAATCTCAGCCACGCCATTACCTTCGTCGATGCGCATATAAGCTACCGTCCCGACCGGTGCCTGGCTGGCACCGTCGAACACCGTCAGATTCACCAGCGTAGCGTTCGCTTGCAAGGTGGTCAGGTGTTGCAACATCGCCGCAGGACTCTCCGGTCGTTCTATCGATAAATAAGTCCAGTCCCGGCCATCTGCCGCCTGCTGGAAAGCGCTGAACAACGCCGCATAATCCCGCTGCGGATCGAGTTGCTTCAGACAGCAAAAACGTCCGTTAAGCGTCTCGCCCGCAGGGCGCTTCGCCGCCCGCCAATCGGATAATGGCTCGCCCACCGGCTGCCCAAACTGATTGATCACCATACACTTCCTCGCGGCCTGTCGTTAACGGGTATAGACGATAAACGAACTTCTCTTGCCTATCTTGTCGTACAGCGACCGCGCCGGGGCGTTATATTCCTGCGTCATCCAATAAACTCTGTCGCTGCCCTTCTCATCCGCCAACTGATAGGCCTGTTCGAAGAGTTTTTCGGACACTTTCTTGCCGCGTCCCGCCGGTGAAACGTAAAGATCTTCAATATAACAATAGCCGGCCGAGCTCCAGGTTGAAGGATGGAAAATGAGATGCATGAACCCCAGCAGGTTGCCGTTTCTATCTTCCGCCACCAGGCCATAGACCTGCTGATCTTCGCATAAACGCTCGAAGGTATGATCGGTAACCTGCGCCGAGACGTCCGCACGGTAAAAATGGAGGTACCCCTGCCACAGTTCCAACCACTGCGGCTTATCGGCGTTTTGTATTTTACGTACTGCTGCTTCATGAGTTATTGGGAGCATGGTGCCTCTCTGGTATTAAGTAAGTGATCCCGCAACCTTTAAGCCACCCTAAGGGTGATGGTGATCAAAGCGTCATCGGGGCTTTTCTGAGAAAAAATAACGTAATACCAGTAGGATACCTGCGCCATTGCGAACTGAATACAGACCAATTAATAACAGTGAACAGACCAATTTTGATGTGCAACCGCAGTCAGATCTCAGCCGGCAGCTCGCTGAAAATAGCAGCTAACTTTTTGATGAATCTTACAATCTCGTCTGGGGAATAAGCGGCAAAACCCAATACCAGCGCCCCCTCCGTGGGCTGCCCGGTATAAAAATCTATCAGGCCATAGACCTTTATCCCCTGCGCGGCGGCGGCCTGAATCAGGCGCCGCTCAGTTGCCGCGTCCGCCAACGGACAAACCAATTGCAACCCGCCCTGCGGCAAACGTGGCTGAGTCCAGGCGCCAAGATGCTGATGAACCGCTGCATGCAAAATCTCCAGCCTGGCCTGATAGGTTTTGCGCATGTTCCTCAAATGTTCGGTATGGAAATCTTCATGGATAAATTTGAACAACGTCATTTGCGGCAATGCGGAAGTATAACCATCCTGGAATTGCTTGGCGGCGACCATGGGTTTAATCAGCTGAGGCGGAACGATAATAAAACCGATGCGCAACCCCGGGAATAACGTCTTGCTAAAGGTGCCGATATACAAGGTTCGCTGATACTGATCCAGCCCCTGCAGCGATGCCCTGGTCAGGCCGTCGTAATTGAACTCGGAATCGTAATCGTCTTCAATAATCCAGGCTTTTTCACGTTGCGCCCAGGCCAACAGCTTTAACCTCCGGTCGATGCTGAGCGAATGCCCCAACGGATAATGATGTGAGGGCGTGATGTAAACGCCCCGCCCGCCCCCTTCTGCCCGTATCAATGCATCGATATCCAAACCGGATTGATCTACCCCAATCGGTTGGGCGAGTATCCCTGCCGACTGAACCAATTTTTTGGCCCCCTGGTAGCCCGGCTCTTCCACGAACACCCGGTCGCCAGGATTAAACAACACCTGCGTACACAGCGATAGCGCCTGCTGTGAACTGGTTACCACGATCACCTGCTCCGCGCTGGCCTTAACGCCCCTTTCGCGCCGCAAATAGTCAATGATCTCCTCCCGCAGTTCCACCAGCCCCTGAGGATCGGCATACCCCAGCAGGCGCTCGGCTCCCTGTCGCACCGCCTGCCTTTCCAGCTGCAACCAGCTATCGATGGGAAACAGCCGCAAATCGGGCACGGAAGGGGTCAGCGAGTCGCTTCGACTGGTGTGCGGAGTGTGGGCTGCCAGCAGCAAGGAGCGGCCATGCACACTCAGTTCCGACTCCGCCAGTTGAGCGCTTTCGGCAGAGTTGTCAGTCAGCAGCTCGCGGCCAATCAGGGTATTTTGCTGGTAGCTGACAAAACTGCCGCGCCCCACCGCGCGGGCAATATAGCCTTCGGCCTCCAGTTGGGCATAAGTCAGTTCAACCGTATCGCGCGAAACCACCAGCCGGGCAGCCAGTACGCGGCTGGGCGGCAGTTTTGCCAGATAGTCCAGCTCCCCCGCCGTCACCAGTTGCTTGATGGTCAGATGCAGCGCGGCTTTGCGCGTCATGCCTTGGCGTAGATGCCGACTAAAGGTGGCCTGGATGATATCCGGCCGGCTGTCACTACTGTGCTTCATGCTGCTCCGGGTCGAAGGTCTGCCGAAGACAAACCTGCGGTATGTATGTTGATAAGTTGATCTACATCAACTTAGTTGTGAACAAAATGTTTTGAAACAGATCATCGATTGTTTCATTCAGTTCGCCAGTCCTACACTAAAACAACCATACCAGTAGCTTGCTATTTATATGGTTGTTTACTATCCGTTTACCCATCCCCGCCTGTTTACCGCTGCTGGAGAGCCGCGGCGTAGGCCGCTATTGCCTGCGCAGGCATTAATTGTGAAGCATGTTCAAGGTGGAATTATGTCACAACAGCACGACGCTACGCCGCCCAGGCGTAACTTTCTAAAAAAGACACTGGCGTTAATCCCGCTCGCCGCCGCAGGCAGCAGCATTATGGCACTGGAAGCCAAGGCGGCACCCGCCCCCGGCGTATCGAGCCACTATGTCCCGGTCTATTTCAACGGTGACGAATGGCGTTTTCTGCTGGCCGCCTGCGACCGGCTGATCCCGACGGACGCTAACGGCCCCGGCGCGGTGGATCAGGGCGTACCGGTATTTATCGACCGACAAATGGAAACGCCTTACGGCCACGGCGGACTGTGGTACATGCATCCGCCCTTCGTTCCCTCTCCGCCGGAACTGGGCTATCAGTCCAAGCTGACGCCGCGCGAGACTTACCGTATCGGTATCCGTGAAGTGAATGCGCACTGCCGTCGGCAGTTTCAAAAGGTGTTTGCCGAACTGGGCCACGCTGAGCAGGAACAGCTGCTGACGGCGCTGGAACATGGCCAATTGGACTCGGAAGCCCTGTCCGGTAAGGCGTTTTTCGACCAGTTGCTGACCAATACCAAAGAAGGCTATCTGGCCGATCCGCTGCATGGCGGTAACCAGACGTTAGCGTCCTGGAAACTGATTGGTTTCCCCGGCGCGCGCGCGGATTACACCGATTGGGTCAATCGCCCCAATCAGCCTTACCCCCTCGGCCCGGTCAGTATTTCAAGCAAAAGGAATGCCTAAATGAGCACAATTAAAAAACCACCGGTAGACGTGGTTATCGTCGGGTTTGGCTGGACCGGCGCCATAATGGGGATGGAATTGACCGAAAGCGGCCTGAGCGTACTGGCGCTGGAACGCGGTGAGCAGCGTGAAACCTACCCGGATTTTGCCTATCCGCGCATTGCCGACGAACTGACCTACGGCATTCGCCTGAAACTGGCACAGGAAATGGCGCATGAGACGGTCACGGTGCGCCACACCCCGGCAGATTTTGCCGTGCCCTACCGCCAGCTCGGGTCTTTTCTGCCCGGTAACGGCGTCGGCGGTGCAGGCGTGCACTGGAACGGCATGCACTGGCGTGCCTTGCCATCCGACTTAAAGCTGCACACCACCCTCAATGAAAAGTACGGGGCCAAATGGATCCCGGAGGGCATGACGCTACAGGATTATCCGCTGAGTTATCAGGAACTGGAGCCTTACTTCGACAAGTTCGAAAAAGTGTGCGGCACTTCCGGCCGAGCCGGCAATCTGCAGGGAAATATCATCAAGGGAGGCAATCCGTTTGAAGGGCCACGAGCCAGCGAATACCCGACGCCGGCGCTGAAACAGCTCTATTCCGGCTCGCTGTTCGGCAAGGCCGCGGAATCGCTGGGCTATCACCCGTTCGCCATCCCCGCCGCCAACTGCTCCGAACCCTATACCAATCCTTACGGCGTGCAGCTGGGTCCCTGTAATTTTTGCGGCTACTGCGAGCGCTTCGGCTGCTTTATGTACTCCAAGGCTTCGCCGCAAACCACCATTTTGCCGGTACTGACCCAGCGCAAAAACTTTGAGCTGCGCACCCAGTCGCAGGTGATCAAAGTGAATCTGGACAGCACCGGCAAGAAAGCCACCGGCGTCACCTACATCAACGCGCAAGGGCAAGAGGTGGAACAACCGGCCGATCTGGTGATCCTCAGTGCTTTCCAACTGCATAACGTTCGCCTGCTGCTGTTGTCCGGCATTGGCAAACCTTACGATCCGGTGACCGGTGAAGGCGTGGTCGGCAAGAACTACGCCTATCAGATGAACAGCGGTATATCGCTGTTTTACGACCAGAATACCCACTTCAATCCGTTTATCGGCGCAGGCGCGGCCGGCACAGTGATCGACGATCTGAACGGCGAGAACTTCGATCATGCCGATTTGGGTTTTATCGGCGGTGCCTACATCTCTGCCACCCGCACCGGTGGCCGACCTATCCAGCAAATGATGCTGCCGCCGGGTACGCCTGCCTGGGGCGGCGGCTGGAAACAGGGCATCAAGGATAACTACCCGCACTCAATGAGCATCGGCTCCGAAGGCTCGGTGATGCCGTACCGCGACTGCTATCTGGATCTCGACCCAACCTATAAGGACGGCTACGGCCTGCCGCTGTTACGCATGACGTTTGACTGGAAAGACAATGAAATCAAAATGACACAGCACATCACCAGCAAAATGGTGAATATCGCCAATGCCATGAAGCCCAAACAGATAGCGGTTTCGGTGAAAAAAACCGGCGATCATTACGATGTGCGCCCCTACCAGTCGACTCACACCACCGGCGGAGCCATTACCGGTGACAACCCTGCCACCAGCGTGGTGAATAAATACCTGCAGTGTTGGGATGTACCTAATGTGTTCGTCACCGGCGCCTGCGCCTTTCCGCAGAATCTGGCCTACAACCCCACCGGCATCGTCGGGGCGCTGGCCTATTATTCGGCCGAGGCGATCCGCACGCAGTATTTAAAAAACCCCGGTCCGCTGGTTCAGGCCTGAAAGCATAAGGAGCTTCATATGAAAGGATTTACTCCCTCGCTGCTGGCGCTGTTGATGCTGGGCACCGCGACGGTACAGGCGGCCGATGACCCGCAATTGGCCGCCCGGCTCCTGCACGGCGAATATCTGGCGCGTGCCGGTGACTGCGCCGCCTGCCATACTGCCCCTGGCGGTGCACCCTTTGCCGGTGGCCTGAAAATGACCACGCCGGTGGGGGCCATCTACTCCACTAACATCACCCCGGACAAACAGACTGGTATTGGCGAATACAGCCTGCAGGAGTTCAGCGACGCATTGCGCAAAGGTGTCACCCGCGACGGCACCCGACTCTACCCGGCGATGCCCTATCCCTCTTTTGCCAAAATCAGCGATGAGGATGTGCGCGATCTGTACCTGTATTTCACCCATCAGGTTCACCCCGTGGCGCAACAGAATAAAGACAGCGATATTTCCTGGCCACTGAATATGCGCTGGCCGCTGGCAATGTGGGATCTGGTGTTCCGAGAGGACGGAACTTATCAGCCGGATGCCACCCAAAGCGCCGAATGGAATCGTGGAGCCTATCTGGTGCAGGGGCTGGGCCACTGCGGAAGTTGTCATACGCCACGCGGTATTGGCTTCCAGGAGAAAGCGCTCAACCAAAGCGACAGCGCCTATCTGAGCGGCGGTACGCTTGAAGGCTGGCATGCCGCCAACCTGCGGGCGGATGCGGTAAGCGGTTTGGGCGGTTGGAACGCGGAAGATATCACCCGCTTTCTGAAAACCGGCCACAACAACCGATTTGCCGCTTTTGGCTCGATGGTTGACGTGGTTCAGGACAGCACGCAATACCTGAGTGATGAGGACTTACGCGCTATCGCCAGCTATCTGCAATCATTACAGGCAGATAATCAGGAGAAGCCATTGCCGCAAGACGGCAGCACGGCTGCTCTGCTGGCAAAAGGGGATGTCAGTCGCCCAGGCGCTCAAGCCTATCTGGATAATTGCGCCGCCTGCCACCGCAGCGACGGTAAGGGCTACCGTGATACCTTCCCGCAGTTGGCACACAATCCGGCGCTGTTAAGCGATGATCCTTCCTCACTGATCAGCATTGTTATCAATGGTTCCCGTACCCCCATAACCGTTGGTGCCCCTACAGGGTTGACCATGCCGGACTTTGGTTGGCGGTTGAACGACCAGCAAATTGCCGAACTCGCGACCTTTGTACGCAGCAGTTGGGGCAACCATGCGCCGCCAGTTACCGCCGCCGAAGTGCAGGAGATCCGTAAAAACAGCGTCAGCAAACCGACCCATCCTTAACATTTGCGGGCCCGGCATCCGGGTCCGGTTCTCTCATCGCAGCCTCTTCCGTTTAAGTTTGGTTTAACTTTCCCTCGCCATTGTTTATCCAACGTTTATTTGACCTTGTCGATAATGACAGCGAACTAAATATCGATAGCGCTTATTTCCTGCCAAGGTTCTGCGTCCCTTGCGGTAAGAGCCGGTTATACCTACCATAACGTCAAGATCACGATCGGATGGCTTAGGTTGTCGCACGCTATCCCTCACACGCTGCTGAGCGTGTTACCTTTACTGCGTGGGTGACAGGATGTTCACCCGCCGATCCACAGGAGTTCGCCATGCGAGTACTGGTTGTTGAAGATAACGGTTTATTACGCCACCACCTCTCCGTACAGATGCGTGAAATGGGCCATCAGGTTGATGCGGCAGAGGATGCCAAAGAAGCCGATTATTTCCTGCAAGAGCATGCGCCTGACATCGCCATTGTCGATCTCGGCCTGCCGGGTGAAGACGGCCTGAGCCTGATCCGCCGCTGGCGCGCCCACCAAATGAAGCTGCCAATCCTGGTGCTCACCGCGCGTGAAAGCTGGCAGGACAAAGTGGCAGTGCTGGAAGCCGGTGCCGACGACTATGTAACCAAGCCGTTCCATCTGGAAGAAGTGATTGCCCGTATGCAGGCGCTGATGCGCCGTAACAGCGGTTTGGCCTCTCAGGTGATCGTATTGCCTCCGTTCCAAATCGACCTTTCGCGTCGCGAACTGAGCGTCAACGAACAGCAGATAAAATTGACTGCGTTCGAATACACCATCATCGAAACCTTAATCCGCAACGCCGGCAAGGTGGTCAGCAAAGACTCGCTGATGCTGCAGCTTTACCCGGATGCCGAACTGCGCGAAAGCCATACCATCGACGTACTGATGGGCCGTTTACGCAAAAAATTGCAGGCCGAATACCCTCAGGAAGTGATCACCACGGTTCGTGGTCAGGGCTATCGTTTTGATGCGAAATGATCGCCATGTTCAACAAGGGTAAAAAACCTTTCTCACTGCGCGCCCGCTTTTTGATGGCCACCGCTGGGGTGATCCTAGCGCTCTCGCTGTCCTATGGTCTGGTGGCGGTAGTCGGTTACATTGTCAGCTTCGACAAAACTGCCTTCCGCCTACTGCGCGGTGAAAGTAATCTGTTTTTCAGCCTGGCCCAATGGAAAGATAACAAACTCACCATTGCCATTCCGCCCGATATCGATCTCAACTTCCCAACCCTGGTGTTTATTTACGACGATAAAGGCAATCTGCTGTGGAGCCAGCGCCAAGTACCTGAGCTGGAAAAACGCATCAATAAAGAGTGGCTGGAAGAGTCCGGCTTCTACGAAATCGATACCGATACCCGTATCAGTAGTGAAGTGTTGGGCAACAACCCCAAGGCGCAGGATCAGCTTAAAGACTATGACGACAACGACCAAAACGCCCTGACCCACTCAGTGGCGGTCAACACCTACGCGGCCACCGCGCGGCTGCCGGCTTTGAGCATCGTGGTGGTCGATACCATTCCGCAGGAATTACAGCGATCCGACGTGGTATGGGAATGGTTCAGCTACGTGTTACTGGCCAACCTGCTGTTGGTGGTCCCCTTGCTGTGGCTGGCGGCCTACTGGAGCTTGCGCCCCATCAAGGCGCTGGTGAATCAGGTTGGTGAGTTGGAAAACGGCGAGCGAGAACAACTCGACGAAAATCCCCCCAGCGAGCTGCGTGGGCTGGTACGTAACCTGAATATTCTGGTGCGCAACGAGCGCCAGCGTTACACCAAATACCGCACCACGCTTTCCGATCTGACCCACAGCCTGAAAACGCCGTTGGCGGTGTTGCAAACGACGCTGCGTTCATTACGTACCGGTAAGCAGACCACCATCGAGGAAGTCGAGCCGATCATGTTGGACCAGATCAGCCGTATTTCTCAGCAAATCGGTTACTACCTGCACCGAGCCAGCATCAATTCGGGGCAAACGGTGCTGACGCGCGAGATCCACTCGGTCCCGGCGCTGCTCGACAGCCTGAACGTAGCACTGAACAAGGTGTATCAGCGCAAAGGTGTGGTGATCACGCTGGATATTTCGCCGGAAGTGACCTTTATGGGGGAGAAAAACGACTTTATGGAAGTGATGGGCAACGTACTGGAAAATGCCTGTAAATACTGCCTGGAGTTCGTTGAAATCACCTCCCTGCACTCCGACAAATACCTTACTATCGTCATCGATGACGACGGGCCAGGCATTCCGGAAAGCAAGCGTGAACTGATCTTCCAACGCGGCCAGCGAGTAGATACGCTGCGTCCTGGTCAAGGATTGGGATTGTCGGTGGCGGCGGAGATTATCGAACAGTACGACGGTTCCATTACCATCAGCGACAGCCCGCTTGGCGGCGCTCGCATGCAGGTCACTTTCGCCCGTCAGCACGATTCCCATCATCACGAGTAAATTCTGTCGCTCTGGCCCCGATCCACGGGGCCAAACTTCCGTTATAATCGCACTCAGGCTCACTCCTCTATCCTGGAATAGAACATGGATTATCAATTAGATCTGGACTGGAACGACTTTTTGCAGCGCTATTGGCAAAAGCGTCCGGTTATTCTGAAGCGCGGCTTCAAAAACTTTATCGATCCGATCTCCCCGGATGAGCTGGCCGGACTGGCGATGGAGAACGAAGTGGACAGCCGTCTGGTCAGCCACCAGGACGGTCGCTGGCAGGTTGCGCACGGCCCTTTCGAGAGCTTTGATCACCTGAGCGAAAACAACTGGTCGCTGCTGGTGCAGGCTGTGGATCACTGGCATGAACCTTCCAGTGCGCTGATGCTCCCGTTCCGTAAGCTGCCGGACTGGCGGATGGACGATCTGATGATCTCGTTCTCGGTCCCCGGTGGCGGCGTTGGCCCGCACCTCGATCAGTATGACGTCTTTATCATTCAGGGTACCGGCCGCCGTCGCTGGCGCGTGGGTGAAAAAGTGCCGATGAAACAGCACTGCCCGCACCCGGACCTGCTGCAGGTTGAGCCTTTCGACGCCATCATCGATGAAGAAATGGAACCGGGCGATATTCTGTATATCCCACCGGGCTTCCCGCATGAAGGCTACGCGCTGGAAAATGCGCTGAATTACTCGGTAGGTTTCCGCGCCCCGAACGGCCGCGAGTTGGTCAGTGGCTTTGCCGACTACGTGCTGGCCCGCGAACTGGGCAGTAAGCGCTACAGCGACCCGGATATTCAGTTGCGTGAGCATCCAGCGGAAGTGTTGCCGCAGGAAGTCGATGCGCTGCGCCAGATGATGGTGGATTTGGTTCAGCAACCTGAACACTTCCAGCAGTGGTTCGGCGAGTTTATCTCCCAGACCCGTCATGAGCTGGATGCTGCGCCGCCAGAGCCGCCTTATCAGGCCGGTGAAATCTACGAACTGCTGCAACAGGGCGAGCCTTTGCAGCGCCTGGGTGGCCTGCGCGTACTGCGCATTGGCGACCAGTGCTTTGCTAACGGTGAACTGATGGATACCGAGCATCAGCAGGCTGCCGATGCGATGTGCCAGAATTTCAGCGTGGATGCCGCCATGCTGGGCGACGCAATCGAAGATCCTTCGTTCCTGGCACTGCTGACCTCGTTGGTCAACAGCGGTTACTGGTACTTCAAAGACTGAGGCATGGCCTTTAGCGACCAGAGCCACCCGCGTTTCGGCGGGTGGCTTTTTTTATGCCCGCAACGCCCTGGTCTGATAACCGTCCAATTCGGCGTCCGGCATGCCCGCCTGGGTTGCCGCAGCACAGATCTGCCGCCAGGTGTTGTCGTCTATCGGGATCCCCTGCCGCAACCGCGCTTCACGGTTGGCGTCTTCCCACTCACCCGGCACTTCAATCGGTTGGCCGTCACTTGGCGGTGAAGCCTTCACCCAATCGATAAAGGCCTCGGCCTCGGTTTGCATCTCTGGCGCGTCGAAGGCTTCCGGATTGAGGATGATGGTGGTCATGCAGTTGAAAATAGCATCGCTGTTGGATTTCACCGTCGCCGCATGAGTAGTGCGGCCACCGGACAGCGCACCGCCGAGGATTTCGCATAACGTGGCTAACGCATAGCCTTTATGGGCACCGAAAGGCAGCAACGAGCCAAACGGCTGTTCGTGCATCACCTTGGGTTCCGTCGTTGGCTGGCCGTGTTGGTCAATCAGATAACCCGGCGCGACGCTCAAACCTTTGTTGTAGGCCACGCGGGTTTTACCAAACGCGATGCCGCTGGTAGCAAAATCCAGCAGTAACGGTTTTTTATCTTTACGGGGAAAAATAACGCAGAAGGGGTTGGTGCCGAAACGACGGTCACTGCCGCCGAACGGTGCCACCATAGGATCGCCCACCACATTGACGAAATGAATAGAGATAAAACCGGCTCGCGCACACTGCTCGGCCCAGTGGCCAATGCGGCCAATGTGATGTGAGTTGTGCAACGCCACCGCAGCCAGCCCCAACTGCCGGGCGCGCTCTATGCCTTTTTCCATCGCCTCACAGGCGACGACCTGGCCAAAACCCTGTCCGCCGTCCACCGTCAGCACCGCTCCGGCATCGCGTACCACTTTGGCATGAACGTTAAGCTGCAAATGCCCCTGAGCCAATGACGACATATAGCTGGGGATCATGCCTACGCCGTGGGAATCGTGCCCGGCCAGATTCGCCTGAACCAGATGATCCGCCACCCGCGCGGCCTCCTGCTCGGTACTGCCGGCGTGGCGCCAAATAGCCTGCACAAACTGCTCAAGACACTGGCGATCGATACGGTGCTCGGTACTGCTCATGATACGGCTCCTTGTGCTGGAAATATATCCTACACTAGGAGCAAATCATTGTTACGGCAAGCAATTATACTCAATCTCATCGAGGTTATTTGGCGCGTTCGGCGGTCAGCGCGGCGATGCGCATAATAACCGAAACCGCCTGTTCCATCCCTTCCAGCGACACAAACTCATGCTTGCAGTGGTAGTTATAACCCCCGGTGAACAGATTTGGGCAAGGCAAGCCGCGAAACGACAGCTGAGCGCCGTCGGTACCGCCGCGAATCGGTTTCATGATCGGTTCGATATCACAATCACGCATTGCCTGCTGTGCCAATGCAATCACATGTGGATGCTCTGCCACCTGTTCCCGCATGTTGTAATAGCTGTCTTCAATCGTGACTTCAATATAACAATCGCGCGGCAGACCTTTGCCCACCTGTTGAGCGACCTCTATCATCCGGCGTTTACGTGCCTCAAAACCCTCACGCTCAAAATCACGCAGGATGTACTGCATCTCGGCGCGCTCAACGCTCCCCTTAAAGCTGCTGAGGTGGTAGAACCCCTGATAGCCGCTGGTGGTTTCCGGGGTTTCATCCACCGGTAACGCCTGCTGAATACGCGTCGCCAACGATAAGGCATTCACCATCACTCCTTTGGCGCTGCCCGGGTGGACATTGTTACCGACAATTTTCACCGTCACCGATGCTGCGTTGAAGTTTTCGCACTCCAACTCACCCACGCCGCCACCGTCCACGGTATAGGCCCATTCGGCATCGAACTGCGCCACGTCAAACAACCGCGCCCCTTTCCCCACCTCTTCATCCGGTGTAAAGGCTACGCGGATATCGCCGTGTGGAATGTTGCGCTGCTGCAGTCGCACCATGGCGGTCAGGATTTCGGCGATGCCCGCCTTGTCATCGGCACCGAGCAGCGTTTTACCGTCGGTGGTGATCAGCGTCTGCCCCAACATTTGGTGTAGGATCGGGAACATCACTGGCGACAGCACTTCATCACCAATGCCCAAGGCAATATCGCCGCCGCGGTAATTTTCGACGATCTGCGGGTTGACGTGCTTACCGGTAAAATCCGGTGAAGTATCCAGGTGGGCAATAAAGCCTATCGCCGGCACGGGCCAGGTAACGTTCCCCGGCAAGGTGCCCATCACGCAGCCATGCTCACTGAGCGACACCCGTTCAAACCCCAGTTCAATCATTTCCTGCTGCAACGCACGCGCCAGCTTCAATTGCCCGTCGGTGCTCGGCACATGTTTGACGTTCGCTTTAGATTGCGTGTCGAATGAGACGTAGTTAAAAAAGCGATCAAGTAGTTTATCCATGGTATCCGCCCTCAGAATTTCGCGTTTCATTATGCGGAACCGATCGAGATCAAATATTGAGACAGGTCATTTTTAACCAGATTTAACGGAAATCATTAATTCTTGTGGTGTTTGATATTTCGCCTCCTCCCTTGGTATCCGTCCATCTTACCTTTCACTCCCCCCCTTATGTGATCCTCTTCACGCCTGGTACCGGTTGCCAGTCATTGACCACCGGTACCTTTTTCCGGCGGCTGATTGCATCGCTAAATCATTCCACCTATAACTGGTTTAAGGCAGGGGTTGCCGCATTCAAAATCATTTTTATTTCGCCATACCAGGGAGTATTACCAGCAACGTCGTTATCCACTAAAATATAAAAAAGGAACTGCCATGAAAGATATTATTGATAATATCTTAAGCAAGCTGCAGATTTTCTCCAAAGCCATGATGGGGCCAATATTCTTTCTGCCGGTAATTGGTCTGATTCTGGCATTAAGTTCTATTCTCACCAATGCCACGCTGGTGAATGAAAACTCCGGCGTATTTCATATCGGCAAAATGATCGGTGATACCTTTTGGCCGCTGTTTGGTAATCTCGGGCTGATTTTTTGCATCGGTATTACCTACGGCCTGGCGAAGGATAAAAAAAGCGAAGCGGCGCTGGTTGCCGTGATGTGCTTTATTATGTTCCTGGGTGCAAACTCATCCTATCTGCAATTAAGCGGTCACATAGCGCAGAAAATCAATGGGGAATATTACGGCACCGGACAAACCGAACTGCTGGGCTTTACCGTGGTGGATATGGGCATTTTCCTCGGCCTGATCCTCGGTGTCACTATCGCCTGGGTGCACAACAGATTGTGTAACGTGGAGCTGAACGGTGTACTTTCCGTCTATGGCGGTTCCAAGCTGGTACTAATCGCCATGACGCCGGTGATCATGCTGTATGCCGTCGGTTTCAGCTACCTTTGGCCAGCCATTTCACACGGGCTGATTTCCCTGACCGGCTTTATGAAAAGCTCAGGTTCGCTCGGGGTTTTCGTCTATGGCTTTTTCGAAAAATTCCTGATCCCCACCGGTCTGCATCATTTTATCTGGTCGCCATTTCAGTTGACCAGCATCGGCGGTTCAATTGTACAAGACGGCCATACGGTGTCGGGCTCGCAGGCCATTTTCCTCGCTTATATGCGCGACCCGAGCATCTCCCCGCTGATGAACGAGGCACTGCGCTTTTCACAACAGGGCATGGTGACCATTTTCGGTCTGTCAGGCGCTGCGTTGGCGTTCTATCACACCGCCAAACCGGAGAAAAAAGTGCTGGCCAAGGCGATATTGATCCCGGCCATCACCACTTCCATTCTGGTAGGCATAACCGAACCGATAGAGTTCACCTTCCTGTTTATCTCACCGTTACTGTGGGTGATACACGCCGTGCTCACCGCACTTTCGCAAGTTGCGTGTAACCTGTTCGACGTTCGACCCTGGGGGGCCAGCGGCCTGATCGAATTCCTGGTTTACAACCTGCCGTTACCGGTCGCCCTCACCCGCTGGCCGCTGTACGTGGTGATTGGTCTGGTGCAGTTCGCGGTGTATTACCTGGTATTCAAAACCCTGGTGCTGAAGCTTAATTTAAAAACGCCGGGCCGTGAGGATGACGACGGGGTCAAGCTCTATTCCAAACAGGAGTATCAGAACAGCAAAAATACACCCAATGAGTTAAGCGGGGTTATTATTCGTGCCCTGGGTGGCAAAGAAAACATTATTTCCGTCGACAACTGCTTCACCCGATTGCGCGTCGAACTAAAAGACATGCAATTAATTGATGAGGCCGCATTAAAAAGTACCGGAGCAAAAGGCGTGGTGAAAAGCCGGCGTGAAGTCCAGGTGATTTATGGTGTCACCGTCGGAAAAGTGAAGAGTCAGGTCGAAAAATATTTAGCAGCATTATAACTTTATTTATTGGGAGAAAATTCATGAAATTAACCGTTCTGGGCGGCGGTGGCGTACGCTCACCGTTCCTGGCCAAATCCATTGCCTATAACGCCCACCGCATCGGCGTCACCGAAGTGGTGTTTATGGATACCGATCGGGAGAAATTGGCGGTCTACGGTGCCATCGCACAGGGTGTCTTCGAGCGTATCCGCAGCGACATCAGGTTCAGCCTGAGCAGCGACGCCCATCAGGCGCTGAGCGGAGCCGATTATATCATCACCACCCTGCGTATCGGCGGTGAAGAAGGCCGCATTCATGACGAACGTATCGCACTCAATCATCAGGTTCTGGGGCAAGAAACCACCGGTGCCGGCGGCTTTGCCATGGCGATGCGTTCTATTCCGGCCATAGTGGAATATTGTCGGCTCATAGAGCAGGTATCATCACCGGACGCGGTACTGTTCAACTTTACCAACCCCTCCGGCATGGTGACCGAAGCCATCATCAAATCCGGCTTCAAACGCAAGGTGTACGGCATATGCGACGCGCCCAGCGAGTTTATCCGTGAGCTGGCGGAACTGCTGGGCTGTCGTGAGTCCGAGCTTAGCGTCGACTGCTTTGGGCTAAATCACCTGTCATGGTTCCGCAATGTGCGGGTCAATGGCCAGGAGGTGAGCGAGCAACTGCTGGCCGACCCACGCCTGTACCGTGATACCTGCATGAAATATTTCTCGCCAGAGCTGGTCGCGCTGTCCGATAACCTGATGCTCAATGAGTATCTGTATTACTACTATTACCGGGAACAGGCGATCGCCGCCATCGTCGATGCCGGAGAAACCCGTGGCGAACAGATTGCGCTGATAAACCAGCAAATGCTGGCCGACCTTGCCAGGCTGGATATCGCCACGCAGCTGGATCAGGCTTTCAGCGTCTATTTCGCTCACTATCTGACGCGGGAAAACTCCTACATGCAGCGAGAATCCAGCCAGGGTAAAGTCAAAGAGCGTGAGATGCTGACGCTGCAGCAGTTTATCGAACAGCCTGACAGCGGCGGTTATGCCGGGGTGGCGATAGACATTTTGGAGGCGGTAAATAACGGCCAGCAAAAACGCGTGGTGGTGTCGATGCAGAACAACAGGACGCTCGACTTCCTGCACCCGGAAGACGTGATTGAAATCAGCTGCGAACTCAGCAACGCGGGCATTCACCCGGTAAAAATGAATGATATTCCCGACACCCAGAAAAACCTGATCTCCCAGGTCAAAGAGTACGAACGCCTGGCGGTTGCCGCCATTCTGGAAGGGGACCGTCAGAAGGCCATCAAGGCACTGATGGTGCACCCGCTGGTCAACTCTTACTCACTGGCAAAAACGCTGGTTGAAGAGTACCTGCAGGCTCATCACCAGTATGCCAAGCATTGGCATTAAGCAGGGCTGAAACGGCGCAGGCCTCAACGGCTGCGCCGTTCAAACCAGGCTTTGATCAGGTTCTCAAACCCCAGCAGGCAGTGGCCGAAAAACGGGTTGGGATAGTAAATATCGTGGTCGTACTTTTGCCGATCCTCGTAAATAAAGGACATATCGGCCTGCTGCGCCAGCGGGCTGTTTCCGTCGCCACAAAACGCCGCCAGCCGGGTATTATTGCGTTTCACCGCGTCGCTCCAACTCAGCGCCGAGCTGCTGTTGCCCGATTTTGAAATCACAATCACCATATCAAACCGGAAACGCATCTCTCGATCGAGGATCTCGAAATCCGGCCACAGCGACAGGTAGCTGTCGATGCCCAGCGTCATAAATTTGTTGTACATGTACTGCGCCACCAGCTGCGAGAAACCGCTGCCGTGGATAAGGATTTTGCCGCTGTCGAGCAGATCAAGGAATTGGGTCTGTTGTTTTAAGCTGGCCGGTGCCGTCGGCTGCGGCTGCTCCTGAAAAGCCGGTGCCATCACCAGGTTGAACTTGATGAAATACACCAGTTCCAGATAGCCGCGAAAGCCCAGCTTTTTCGCCAACCGCACCAGGGTCGAGGGTGAACTGTGGCAACGAACGGAAACCGCACGGATACCCTCGTCAATGCAGGCGTCCGGGTTGTCGAAGATAGCGTTGAGGATGGTGAGATCCGTTTTGCTCAGATCCGCCTGGCTGAATACCTGCTTGAAATTCACCGTCGCCCCTGCTCATTTAACCAAAGAAAGGCCGGCGTCAAAAGGCCGGCCAGTTACCCGAGTCAGACAGCGCATTGACCTGGGGTTAAGGCCTATCAGCCCTTTCAACTTTCCCTACCAGGAATTTGTGCACAAAACGTGGTACCACCGCGCTGGCCTGGCCGTAGTGTTTTTCATCAAACTGACTTTCCACCTGGCTGGGCTCCAGGTTGAGCTCCATGGTATGCGCCCCACCCAGCCGCGCTTCATGCACAAAGCCCGCCGCCGGATAAACGTGGCCCGAGGTGCCAATGGCGACGAAAAAGTCGGCCTTGGCCAGTGCCTGATAAATTTCATCCATGCCCAGCGGCATTTCGCCGAACCACACCACGTGTGGGCGCAACGGGGCCGGGAACTGGCAACAATGGCAGCGGTCGTCCACACTAAGGTCTTCGGGCCAGTCAAAGACCTGCCCGGAGCTGGTGCAGCGTACTTTCAACAGTTCACCGTGCATATGCAACACCCGCGAGCTGCCTGCGCGCTCATGCAGGTTATCGATATTTTGCGTTACCAGCAGGAAGTTATCTCCCAACCAGGCTTCCAGATCCGCCAGGGCACGATGCGCAGCGTTAGGTGCAATGTCCGGCGATTGCAGCTGACGACGGCGTTCATTGTAAAACGCCTGTACCAGCTGTGGATCGCGCTGATAACCTTCCGGCGTAGCGACATCCTCCACGCGATGCTCTTCCCACAACCCGTCCGCCGCCCGGAAGGTACGAATACCCGACTCAGCCGAGATCCCGGCGCCGGTCAACACCACGACAAACGGCTTTTTCAGCTCGGCCGCCGCCATGGTATCGCGATGAAAAATCCGCGAACGAAAGCGCTGATGCAGCACATGCTTACTCTTGCGAAACTGACACAGCCGATGACGAGTGTGCATTAACTCTCTCCTTACTTTTCCCTGTTAACCAAATTGAGGAACGCCGCCCCGCGTACGCCACCGGCGTCCCCGTAACGGGCTTTTTCAATTCGTGGCAGCTTGGCCACGCGCAACACATGCGCCGGCAAACGCTGCGGTAACGCCTGGTAAATAGCGTCAAAATTCGACAAGCCACCGCCAATCACCACCAGATGCGGATCGATGATAGTCAGCAGATTGCCCAGGCATATCGCCAGGACGTCCATGAAACGTTCGACATGAGCCACCGCCTGCGGCTCACCTGCCTGATAATGCGCAATGATCTGCTGCGCAGGCAAGTGCTGCTGGTAAAAGTGGCCGTACATCCACTCAAAACCGCGGCCAGAAATGTAATTTTCGATGCAACCCTGATGACCGCACCCGCAAGGAACGCGAGGTATATCACGTCCCAACACCTCCAGCGCATCCACCGGCAGACGGAAATGACCAAATTCACCGGCGATATAGTTACGCCCGGAGAGCACCTTACCGTCGACGATTAGCCCGCCGCCTACCCCGGTACCGAGGATAATGCCCAGCACCGTCGGATAGCGACGAAACTCCTCGTCCCAGGCCTCCGACAGCGCAAAGCAGTTGGCGTCGTTATCGATGCGTACGTCACGGCCAATCAACTCGGCCAGGTCATGCGGCAAGCGCTGGCCCATCGCCGCCGGGACGTTGGCGGTGAAAACCGTACCGTCATCGTCGTTGGGCAGGCCGGGAATACCGATACCTACCATGCCTTTCTGGCCACAAAACGCATCCGCTTCAAAGGTCAGATCGCGCAGCGTCGTCAGCAGTTGTCGATAATCCTCACGTGGCGTCGGCACCCTTTTTTGCCAGATACGCTGCAGATCTGCATCGAACACGCCCAGCTCAATCTTGGTGCCGCCCATATCGAAACCGTAGTACATAACCCACCCTCAGGCTAAAAAAAGGGGCGGCATCTCTGCCTCCCCTGATTTTCATTATTGTCCGCTCAACACTCGCGCCGGATCGATACGGCTGGCGCGCCTGGCCGGATACCAGCTGGCCAACAGGCTGAGCACCAGCGCGGTCACCAGTACAATCACCACGTCCAGCCAGTGTAGCTCGGAAGGCAGGAAGTCGATGAAGTAGATATCTCCCGACAGGAACGAATGCCCCATCAGCTTTTCCAATCCTTTGATGATGTTGGTCAGCTGCAGTGAGGCGATAACCCCGACCACCACGCCGCTGAGGCTACCCACCAGCCCGGCCAGCAGGCCGTACCAGATGAATATGGCGCGGATAAAACCGTCTTTGGCCCCCAAGGTGCGCAGTACGGCGATATCACCACTTTTATCCTTCACCGCCATCACCAGCGTGGAGACAATGTTAAAACAGGCCACGCCGATCACCAGCACCATCGCCAAATACATAATCGCGCGGATCATCTGGATATCGCGGTACATATAGCCGTAGGTGCCGATCCAACTCTTGATATACACGTAGGAATTGGTGACTTCACCGGCGTCGCGCACCAGCTTGTTGGCGGCAAACACGTCGTTAACCTTGATGGCAATACCTGTGACGCTGTCACCCATGTCCAGATACTGTTGGGCATCGGCCAGTGGCACCATAGCCAGACTGTGATCGAGCTGACCGCTGAGCTGCAAAATCCCGGTGACGTGTAAACGAATGCGCTTCGGTTGCAACAGCTTCATCTGCGGGTCGCTGTTGGGGATCATCACCGTCACATAGCTGCCCTGCTGGACGCCCAAAGCGTCGGCGACGCCCTTGCCGAGGATCACCTGTTGCTCACCGCTTTTGAAATTGGCCCAGGCGTCGCCCTGCACATATTTCGGCAGCGCGCTAAGCTGGTTTTCCTGCTGAGGATCCACCCCTTTCACCCCGACCGCCCGCAGCTGTGCGCCGTTTTCCATCAGGCCGGTAAAATTGATATAGGGAGCGGCAGCTAAAATGCCGGGTACTTTCTCCACCCGTTGCAAAATTGACGACCAGTCTTTGAACGGCTGCTTCACCGGCTCTATTTCACCGTGCGGCACCACCGCCAAAATACGATTTTTCAGCTCGCGCTCAAAACCGTTCATGGCGCTCAGGCCGACGATCAGCACCGCCACGCCCAGCGCGATACCTATGGTGGAAATCACCGAGATCAGCGACACCATGCCGCCGCGCTTGCGCCCACGGCTGAAGCGCAGGGCCGTCAGAAACGAAAGTGACGCTCCCGCCATTACTCAGCCCCCAACAGCGTCAACTGGGCCTGCAGATGGCCATCGGCCATTTCCAGCTGGCGGCTGAGGCGCTTGGCCAACTGCAAGTCATGAGTGACCACCAGAAACGCAGTGCCCTGGCGCACGTTCAATTCGCCGAGCAGATCGAAAATGCTGTCGGCAGTGCGTTTATCGAGGTTACCGGTAGGTTCGTCCGCCAATACCAGCGACGGGTTATTGACCAGCGCACGGGCAATCGCCACGCGCTGACGCTCACCGCCGGAGAGTTCTGACGGCCGGTGCTTGCTGCGTTTTGCCAGCCCGACCGCCGTCAGCATTTCCAGCGCCTTTTCCTGCGCCTGCGCCGGTTTCATCCCGCCGATCAGCAAAGGCATCGCGGCGTTTTCCAGCGCGGTAAAGTCAGGCAACAGATGATGGAACTGGTAGATAAAGCCCAACTGGCGGTTACGCAGCTCCGCCTTGGCGGCCGATGACAGGGTATTCAGAGACTGCCCTTTGTAAATCACCTCGCCGGAGGTTGGTGAGTCCAGCCCACCCAGCAGATGCAGCAAGGTACTTTTACCGGAACCCGAGCTGCCGACAATCGCCATCATCTCGCCCGGCTGCATGGCAAAGCTGACATTGCGCAGTACGTCGGTATGCAGGTTGCCTTCCTGATAGGTCTTGCACAGGTTGTCGCACTGCAACAAAAGATGGTTACTCATAACGTAAAGCCTCAGCGGGTTGTACGGCGGCAGCGCGCCATGAAGGGTAAAGCGTGGACAACAGAGACACCGCCATCGCCGCTACGGCGATAATCGTCACCTGCAGCGGATCCACCGCCACCGGCAGCGATGCGCCGTCAATCAAAGCGCCGAGGATCGGCATCAGGTTATTCAGGTTGCTGGCCAGCAACACGCCCAGCAGCGTACCGAGCAGCGAGCCGATAATGCCGGCGCTGGCGCCTTGCACCATAAATACCGACATGATCTGTCGACGCGTCAGGCCCTGGGTCTGCAGAATGGCAACTTCGCCCTGCTTCTCCATCACCAGCAGGCCGAGTGAAGTAATGATGTTAAAGGCCGCGACGGCCACGATCAGGCTAAGCAACAGCCCCATCATGTTTTTCTCCATACGCACTGCCTGGAACAGCTCGCCCTTGCGCTCGCGCCAGTCTTTCCACTCGGTGCCCTGCGGCAATTTCTGTTGGCTGAGAGTATCGACCATCAGCGGCTGCTGCAGGAACAGGCGCCATCCGGTGATATTGCCCGCCGGGTAGCGTAACAGACGTGAGGCATCCTGCTGATTGACCAGCATCTGGGTGCCGTCCACTTCGCTGTTGGCATGGAAAGTGCCGACCACGGTAAACAGGCGTTGAATAGGGATGCGGCCCATCGGCGTGAACTGGCTGGCGCTGGGCACCATCACCCGCAGCGGATCGCCGCGTTTAACGCCGAGTTGTCCGGCCAACTGCTCGCCGATAATGATGTTGTACTGGCCCGGCTGCAACAGCTGCTGCTTGACGTTGACCAGGAACGGCGTCAAAGGATCGGCTTCATCCGGATTGACCCCCAACATCACGCCGACCGCCACGCTGCGAGCGCTTTGCAGCACTACGTCACCAGTGGTCAGTGGCGCTACGCGGCTAACGCCCTGCAGGCTTTGTACCGCCGATGCCGGGATCTGCTGAGGGTTGATCGAGCCCTGTGGGCTGGTGATCAACGCCTGCGGCATCAGACCGAGTATGTTGTTTTCCAGATCCTTTTCAAAACCGTTCATCACCGACAAGACGGTGACCAACGCCATCACCCCCAGCGTAATGCCGATGGTGGAAAGCCAGGAAACAAACCGTCCGAAGCGGTCTGATGCCCGCCCGCGCATGTAGCGCAGGCCAATGAATAACGCGACAGGTTGATACATGAAATCCGTTTTGTTGCCGTAGCTTAAGCAAAGTGATCAAGGATAATAAAGGCTATACCCCGTTTAGGGAACCACCCTGACGCCTTTTATTCCGTCGATCGCGCCAGCGGCAGCACGTCACCCGGCATCGCGCTTTAACAGGTTGTAAACCGACACCCGGGAAATCCCCAGCGCCTCCGCCGCCATGGTGGCTGCCCCGCGCAGTTGCAGATAGCCCTGCTGCTTTAGTTGCTGGATCACCTGAACACGCTGCTCAGACGTGAGCGCGCGCGGTGCAGTGGCATGCGAAGCGGCAAAGTTATTGATCACTGAAGCAATGTCGGACAGTGAGCGAGCCCCTTCATCCGCCGCCTGCGGCGTGCTCTGCACCACCGCGGTCAGTTGTTGCAGGATGGCGTTGACGCTGTTGAAGATTGAAACGTCCAGGTTAAGGCAGATCGCCGCCACGAAGACCCCCTGGCTGTTGCGCAGACCAATGGAGGTGCTCTTGGCCGGACGCCCATCCGGGAACGCATTGGCATAGTTTTGCACCACGTCCGGAAAATCCGGCGAGGCAATACGCTCAAGCCCCATTTCGCTGGCGGCATCGCCGATACTGCGGTTCGACAGGTTATTGGCGATGCTGACGATGGCATGATTCGGTTGCGTCAGATCGTGCAACACCACTTCACAGCTGGGCGCAAACATCGCGCCCAGTGCCTGAACAATTTTTTCCGCTTCGCGCAACAGCAGCGCATTTTCCTGCCTGAGATCGCTCATAAACTTAACCGTTTGACAATAACTTTACAAAGAGTAAATTAAAATGATCGGGTAATCAATCAACCTTTCACCAGACGAGGTCGCCATGAGTTCAACGCCCCACTGCATCACCGCCGCCGATATCTCTACCGCCGCCGAAATCCTGGCAGGACATGCCCTGCGCACACCGGTCATGACCTCGCAGCAGGCCGACAACATCGCCGGGGCGCAGCTGTTCTTCAAGTGCGAAAACTTCCAGCGTGTAGGCGCCTTCAAGTTTCGTGGCGCGTACAATTCTATTGCTCAATTGAGCCCGGCGCAGCGCCAGGCTGGTGTAATTGCCTTCTCCTCCGGCAACCATGCGCAGGCAATGGCATTGGCGGCACGGGAACTGGGGGTCAAGGTGACCATAGTGATGCCGCACGACGCACCGGCAACCAAGCTGGCAGCAACGCGCGGCTACGGCGCCAACGTCGTGATTTATCAGCGGCACAGCGAAGACCGTGCTGCCATAACCCAGCGGTTGGCAGCCGAACAGGGCCTGACGATAGTGCCGCCTTATGATTACCCGCAGGTGATCGCCGGCCAAGGCACCGCCGCCAAAGAGTTGATTGAGGAAGTCGGGCCGCTGGACGTCTTGTTGGTGTGCACCGGCGGCGGTGGTTTGCTGGCGGGCAGCGCGGTGGCGGCACACCACTGGTCGCCCGGGTGCCGCGTTTTCGGCGTTGAACCACAGGCAGGTAACGACGTTCAGCTGGCGTTCCGTAGCGGCCAGCCGGTACAGATCCCAGTGCCAAAAACCATCGCCGACGGTGCGCAAACGCAGCAGGTGGGCACGCTGACGTTCCCGATCATTCAACAGTATGTAGAAGATATTTTAACGGTCAGCGACCAGCAGCTGTGCCGACAGATGCGTTTCTTTATGGAACGGATGAAAATGGTGGTCGAGCCCACAGGCTGCCTGGCCGCGGCGGCGGCGATGAATTCACTGCTCGACCTGCGGGGTAAAAAAGTCGGGGTGATCGTCAGCGGCGGCAACGTCGACGTTGATAAAATCGCCGACTATCTTGCCATGGGCGCGCAGGAATAACGCCGCATTACGGGCACCACAACCTTCAATCTCTGGCCTGTGGCTGAGTCATCGGGGCGAATTTATTCGCCCGCTAACGTTACTGGAGCGACTAATCTGCCTGCAGTACATTTGAAAGTCGCCGCTTGAAAGGCGACGGGTTTCGCGCTTTTACCTATGTCAGTTTATGGCTCAGTGGGCTAGTATTACCGGGTAAAGGCGCGTTGTAATCTGTGCCGGGCGAAATTTAACACATTGATTAAAGATACCTTAATGAGCACCTCCGATAACCCTAACCGTTCTTCATCGTCATCCTCCCGTTATTCCCTGCCTGAACGCGCGGGCGATTTGCGCCAGTTGGGGCAGCTGACCGGCTCGGCCTGCGCCGTGGAGTGCGCCGAGATCGTCGAACGTCATAACGGGCCGGTGATGCTGATCGCCCCGGACATGCAAAATGCCCTGCGGTTGCGCGACGAAATTCAGCAGTTTACCGACCAGATGGTAACCACCCTGTCCGACTGGGAAACCCTGCCTTACGACAGCTTCTCGCCGCATCAGGAAATCATCTCTGCCCGCCTGTCGAGCCTGTACCATCTGCCGACCATGGCCCGTGGCGTAATTATTCTGCCGGTCAATACCTTAATGCAGCGCGTTTGTCCGCACGAGTTTCTGCACGGCCACGCGCTGGTGATGAAAAAAGGCCAGCGCCTGTCACGCGACAAACTGCGCGCCCAACTGGAACAGGCCGGCTACCGTAGCGTCGATCAGGTAATGGAACACGGTGAGTTCGCCACCCGCGGCGCGCTGCTCGACCTGTTCCCCATGGGCAGCGAAGAACCTTACCGCATCGATTTCTTCGACGATGAAATCGACAGCCTGCGCACCTTTGATGTCGACAACCAGCGTACGGTGAACGAAGTCGAGGCCATCAATCTGCTGCCGGCCCATGAATTCCCTACCGACAAAAACGCCATCGAACTGTTCCGCAGCCAGTGGCGCGAGCAGTTTGAGGTGCGCCGCGACGCCGAACATATTTATCAGCAGGTCAGCAAAGGCACCTGGCCAGCCGGTATCGAATACTGGCAACCGCTGTTCTTCAGCCAACCGCTGCCGTCACTGTTCAGCTACCTGCCGGAGAACACGCTGATCGTCAACACCGGCAATCTGGAGAACGCAGCCGATCGTTTCTGGCTGGACGTTAACCAACGCTACGAGAGCCGCCGGGTCGATCCTATGCGCCCACTGCTGGCGCCGCCAAGCCTGTGGCTGCGGGTTGACGAGCTGTTTAGCGAATTGAAAGCCTGGCCACGTATGGCGCTGAAAACCGAAGAGCTGCCAGCCAAAGCCGGCAACACCAATCTGGATTATCGCACCCTGCCTGATCTGGCGGTGCAAGCCCAACAGAAAGCGCCGCTGGACAACCTGCGTCGTTTTACTGAAAGCTTCGACGGCAGCATCATTTTCTCGGTGGAAAGCGAAGGCCGCCGTGAAACGCTGCAGGATTTGCTCGGCCGCATCAAGCTCGGCACCGCCTTGATCCAGCATCTCGATCAGGCCGAGCCGGCGGGTCGCTACATGATGGTCGGCGCCTCCGAACGCGGCTTCCTCGACGGCATGCGCAACCGGGCGCTGATCTGCGAAAGCGATCTGCTCGGCGAGCGCGTTAGCCGCCGTCGCCAGGACAACCGTCGCACCATTAATACCGATGTGCTGATCCGCAACCTGGCGGAGTTGCACCCTGGCCAGCCTGTGGTGCACCTGGAGCACGGCGTCGGGCGTTACGTTGGCCTGACCACGCTGGAAGCCGGCGGCATCAAGGCCGAATACCTGATCCTGGCCTACGCCGGCGAAGACAAACTCTACGTGCCGGTCTCTTCATTGCATCTGATCAGCCGCTACGCCGGCGGTGCGGACGAAAACGCCCCGCTGCACAAGTTGGGTGGAGACGCCTGGACGCGCGCACGGCAAAAAGCCGCCGAACGGGTGCGGGACGTTGCGGCGGAACTGCTGGATATTTACGCACAGCGCGCGGCCAAAACCGGCTTCGCCTTTAAACATAACCGTGAGCAGTATCAGCTGTTCTGCCAAAGTTTCCCGTTTGAAACCACCCCAGATCAGGAGCAGGCAATCAACGCCGTGCTGAGCGACATGTGCCAACCCCTGGCCATGGATCGTCTGGTCTGTGGCGACGTCGGCTTCGGCAAAACCGAAGTGGCGATGCGTGCCGCCTTCCTGGCGGTAGAAAACGGCAAGCAGGTGGCGGTGTTGGTGCCAACCACCCTGCTGGCGCAGCAGCATTTTGACAACTTCCGCGACCGCTTCGCCACCTGGCCGATCCGCATCGAGATGATGTCGCGTTTCCGTAGCGCCAAAGAGCAGCAACAGGTGATGGACGATGCCGTCGACGGTAAGGTAGACATCATCATCGGTACCCACAAACTGCTGCAGAGCGATCTGCGCTGGAAAGATTTGGGGCTGCTGATCGTCGATGAAGAACACCGCTTCGGCGTTCGCCACAAAGAGCGCATCAAGGCGATGCGTGCCGATGTGGATATTCTGACGCTCACCGCGACGCCAATCCCGCGTACGTTGAATATGGCGATGAGCGGCATGCGTGACCTGTCGATTATCGCTACCCCACCGGCGCGTCGTTTGGCGGTGAAAACCTTCGTGCGCGAATACGACAGCCTGGTGGTGCGCGAGGCTATCCTGCGTGAAGTGCTGCGCGGCGGTCAGGTTTATTATCTGTATAACGACGTGGAAAATATTGAGAAGGCGGCGGAAAAACTGGCTGAGCTGGTGCCAGAAGCGCGTATCGCCATTGGCCACGGCCAGATGCGCGAACGTGATTTGGAACGGGTGATGAACGATTTCCACCACCAGCGCTTTAACGTACTGGTCTGTACCACCATTATCGAAACCGGTATCGATATTCCCAGCGCCAATACCATTATCATCGAACGCGCCGATCGTTTCGGGCTGGCGCAATTGCATCAGTTACGCGGTCGCGTCGGACGTTCTCACCATCAGGCCTATGCTTATTTGCTGACGCCAAATCCGAAAGCCATGAGCACCGACGCGCATAAGCGGCTGGAGGCCATCGCGTCACTGGAAGACCTGGGCGCCGGCTTTGCTCTGGCTACCCACGATCTGGAGATCCGTGGCGCAGGCGAACTGCTGGGCGAAGACCAGAGCGGCCAGATGACCACCGTCGGCTTTTCGCTGTACATGGAACTGTTGGAAAGCGCGGTGGATGCACTCAAACACGGGCGCGAACCTTCGCTGGAAGATCTTACCAGCAACCAGACCGAGGTGGAGCTGCGCATGCCGGCCCTGCTGCCAGATGACTATATCCCAGACGTCAACACGCGCCTGTCGTTCTACAAACGCATCGCCAGCGCGAAAAACGACGCCGAGCTGGAAGAGTTGAAAGTGGAGCTGATCGACCGTTTCGGCCTGCTGCCTGATGCGGCGCGCAACCTGCTGCAAAGTGCGGCGCTGCGTCAACATGCACAGAAGCTGGGAATCAAGCGCATCGAAGGTAATGAGCGCGGTGGTTTTATCGAGTTTGGTGAGAAGAATCGGGTCGATCCGGGCTATTTGATTGGCCTGTTGCAAAGCAACCCGCAGATCTATCGCCTGGATGGGCCGACCAAGCTGAAGTTTATGCTGGACCTGACCGACCGCCAGAAACGCCTTAAGTTTACCGAGGAACTGCTGACCGCATTCCGCGAACATACTCTGGCGGCCTGACCTATCCCCCTCCTGAACCTTCAGGAGGGGTTATTCCTGCCGAAAACCGGCACCCAGCGGGGCAAGCTGCATCAGCCTGCTGCAGACCACCCGATTTTTCCCCTGCCGCTTGGCGTCATACAGCGCCTCATCCGTGACCTCTATTGCCTTGTCCAACGCCATGCCGGGCAGGTATAACGACGCACCGATAGAAACCGTGATACGTGCCTCGACGTCTTCATCCAGCAAAAATAACGTCGTTTCCACGCTGCGTCGTATGCGCTCCGCCACACCGCCAATCACCGTCGGATCATAACTGGCGGTGATCACGATAAATTCCTCACCGCCATAACGACCGACGAAATCCTCACTGCGCACGCTGCTTTGCAACAGTTGTCCGACGCGAGCCAGCAGCAGGTCGCCGGCCAAATGGCCGTAGGTGTCGTTGATTCGTTTGAAATTATCCAGATCGAGGATCATCAACCCGCAGGGGCTGCGCTCCGCCTGCTGCTGGATGAGTCGATAGTCTACACTAGCGCGATTATTGATATGGGTGAGGCTGTCGGTGGTGGCTTTATCACGCATAGAGAAATAAGCGTGGATATGGCGCTCTTTGAAATTCAGCCCGTGGAAGCATATTGCCAGACACAGGGCCGAGACCGCCTGATACAACAACACATCTCCCCATAGCGCGCGTATATCTGCCAATAACCAGACCACTCCGATACGGTACAGCGCAATGATGCCAATGGTGAGATAAAACACCCGATTCGACTTTCTCAACCACACACGCGACAACAGCAATGGAATGATGATCGAGCCGATAAACAGATTATCGACGGTCAAGCCTCCCGTAAATGCCAGCGACATCAGGTAGCAGACCAGTCCACTGACCGTCCCGCCATAAAAGGTCACCAGTATCATCGGGATCATGGCAAAGCTGAAATGCAGGTTACCGCTCAACTCCAGCCGGTCCTGATTGAGAAACAGCACCGCCAGCCCGGCAAGCAGGCCAAAGACTATACGCTTCCATCCTTCGGACTGATAAGAAAAAGGCGCATTTTTACTGAGGGCAAAATAGCTGACGGACAGCGTGGCATAGGTAATGCAGGCGTCACTATACAGGGTGGGAATTGACGCGACGTAAGTCATAAATATTCGATAGGCTCCACGGAATCGACAGGGGGATTTAGCGACGAATTTTGAGCATTCCCTGTCTCATCCATTTCGGCATCGTACATATTATTACTCAGGTTAATAATAGATTAGCAGTTCTATGTTATTTCCAAGGTATCTATCCCATAAATTCTGTTCAGGATAATCTGTTGGCAACCAATAAAGGGGGCGACCATGAATATCGATGATGATTTGCACGCGCTTAGCGAACAAGAAACCGCGTTGACCTTCAGCCATTTTGACCATAACACCGCCTGGGAGCTGGGCTCTGCATTGAAATCAGCGGCCGAACAGCGCCGCCTGTCGATCGCTATTGAGATCCAGCTCGCGGGGCAAACGCTGTTTTATTACGCCATGCCCGGCACTACCCCCGATATCGCCGATTGGGTACGGCGCAAACGCAATGTGGTGAAGCACTTCCACAAGAGCTCTTACGCGATTGGCCTGCGCCTGCAGCAACGACAATCGACTCTGGAAGAACGCTATGGCCTGAGCGTCAGCGATTACTCGGCACACGGTGGCGCCTTCCCGATCAATCTTGGTGGCGTGGGCTGCATTGGCACCATCAGCATTTCTGGCTCACCCCAGTTGGAAGATCACAATCTGTTGGTCGGCACCCTGGCGCATTTTCTCGGATTATCCCTACCGGCGGTCCACTAAGCGGTATAACCTGGCCTATTCTTTCTGCGCAGGCCGCCTAAACCGCGGCCTGTCTGTAACTTGTCATTTATCCCGTTCCTGAAAGAGTATAAGTCTGATTTTCCGAAGTGCATTGATGTATATCTAGGAATCGCCGTCACAACTGGCGTATGGTGTCTATCAGCTATTCGAGACGGACCGCATCCGGCCCGCCATTCCGTTCTCTTTTATAGACTTGGTTTACACCTTAGATGAAAACGCATGAAATTAACGGCATTAGGCCGTTCAGCGCGCTGATTGATGCCTGTTGGCGAGATCCCTATTCCCTGCAACGCCTGCTAAAAGATGCCATCGCCGGCGTCACCGTCGGTATTATCGCCATCCCGTTGGCAATGGCACTGGCAATTGCCAGCGGCGTTCCCCCCCAATATGGACTCTATACGTCGGCGGTTGCCGGGATTGTCATTGCCATCAGCGGCGGCTCGCGCTACAGCGTCTCCGGGCCTACCGCCGCGTTTGTGGTGATCCTCTATCCGGTGTCGCAGCAGTTCGGCCTCTCAGGCCTGCTGATCGCCACCCTGCTTTCCGGACTGTTTCTGGTCATCATGGGACTGGCGCGTTTCGGCCGCCTGATTGAGTACATTCCCCTGTCGGTGACGTTAGGCTTTACCTCTGGTATCGCCATCACCATTGCTACCATGCAGGTGAAGGATTTCTTTGGCCTGCAAATGGCGGTGGTGCCAGAACACTATGTGGGCAAGGTTTACGCCCTGCTGCAGGCGCTGCCGACGCTGGACTTCGGCGACACCCTGATCGGCGCAGTGACCCTATTGATCCTTATCTTCTGGCCCAAGCTCGGCCTGCGGGTACCGGGCCATTTACCCGCACTGCTGGCGGGTACCGCGGTTATGGGTATTCTGGCGCTGTTTGACCACCCGGTTGCGACCATCGGCTCGCGCTTCAGCTATCTGCTGGCCGACGGCACCCACGGCCAGGGCATACCGCCCATTCTGCCGCAGCTGATGCTGCCGTGGGATTTACCGGCCGGTGACGGCAAGCCTATGGCGCTGAGCTGGCAAACACTCTCCGCCCTGCTGCCAGCCGCCTTCTCCATGGCGATGCTCGGGGCCATAGAATCCCTGCTGTGCGCGGTGGTGCTGGACGGGATGACTGGCAAGAAGCACAACTCCAATACCGAACTTATCGGCCAGGGTGCGGGCAACATCATTGCGCCTTTCTTCGGCGGCATTACCGCCACCGCGGCCATTGCGCGCTCTGCCGCCAACGTACGCGCCGGTGCCACCTCCCCGGTCTCCGCCATCATCCATGCGTTGTTGGTACTGCTGGCGTTGCTGGTGCTGGCACCGTGGTTGTCCTGGCTGCCGCTGGCTGCAATGGCGTCGCTGTTGCTGATGGTGGCCTGGAATATGAGCGAGGCGCACAAGGTGGTTTATCTGCTGCGGCGAGCGCCGAAAGACGACATTCTGGTGATGCTGCTGTGCATGTCGCTGACGGTGCTGTTCGATATGGTGATCGCCATTACCGTAGGCATTGTGCTGGCCTCGCTGCTGTTTATGCGCCGCATTGCGCGCATGACGCGCCTGAGCGAACTGAGTGCCGACAACGGCCGATTGGTGCTGCGGGTGAATGGCCCGCTGTTCTTCGCCGCCGCCGAGCGTATTTTTAACGAGCTACTGGTGCGCAGCGAAAATTATGACGTGATCGTCTTGCAGTGGGATGCGGTGCCGGTATTGGATGCCGGGGGACTGGATGCCTTGCAACGCTTTATCGAAGCCCTGCCGGCCGGCAAACAATTGGCAATCACCGACATGCCTTTCCAGCCGTTGAAAACGCTGGCAAGGGCACGAATACAGCCGATTGAGGGGAAACTGCATTTCTACGCGACGCTGCCTGAAGCGCTTGCAGCGCTCGATGCCTGAAAAACAAAAAGCCCGACGAATCGGGCTTTAAACCATAGCGGGCGCAGTATGCTGCGCCCCTACAAATAACAGCTGTGAAAATGTTTAGTTGCTGGTGTCCAGCTCTGGGAAGCTCTTCACCAGGTCGTCGATGGCTTTCATCTGCACCAGGAACGGCTCGAGCTTGTCCAGCGGCAGCGCGGACGGGCCGTCGCATTTGGCGCTGTTTGGCTCTGGGTGCGCTTCGATGAACAGACCTGCCAGGCCAACCGCCATACCGGCACGCGCCAGTTCGGCAACCTGCGCCCGACGGCCGCCAGAAGCTGCGCCGAAGGGATCGCGAGTCTGCAGAGCATGGGTCACGTCAAAGATCACCGGATGGCCGCCCGTCACGTTTTTCATAACGTTGATGCCAAGCATGTCGACCACCAGGTTATCGTAACCAAAGTTACTGCCGCGATCGCACAGGATCACCTGATCGTTACCGCCTTCCTTGAATTTGTCGACGATATTGCCCATTTGGCCCGGGCTGACGAACTGTGGCTTCTTGACGTTGATCACCGCACCGGTTTTCGCCATCGCTTCCACCAGATCGGTCTGACGCGCCAGGAATGCCGGCAGTTGGATCACGTCAACCACTTCGGACACCGGCTGAGCCTGTGACGCTTCGTGAACGTCGGTAATGATTTTCACGCCGAAGGTTTTTTTGATTTCTTCGAAGATCTTCATCCCCTCTTCCAGACCCGGCCCCCGGTAGGAGTGGATAGAAGAACGGTTGGCTTTGTCAAAGGAGGCTTTGAAAACGTAAGGGATGCCCAGTTTTTGCGTCACGGTGACGTAGTGTTCACAGATGCGCATCGCCAGATCGCGCGATTCCAGCACGTTCATACCGCCAAACAGCACAAACGGCAGGTCGTTCGCTACGTCGATGTCACCAATGCTAACCACTTTCTGTTTCATGCTTTCGCCTTTATTGAAGTTACCCGTCCTGCCGCAAGCCTTGGCCTGTCGCGTTCAGGGCATAGTAAATGAATTAATGCAGCGTGACCTGTTTCGGTTCAATCGAGTGGATCTGTACCTTGATCACTTCGCTGACTGGGTCTTCAGGACACTGTTCGACAAAATAGTTAAGATCGGAAATCGCGATATGGTTGCATTCCAACTGGGCGTAAATCAGCCCGCGGTCACGGATTTCGTAAGGGTCTTCCGGATCGAAGCACAACACCGTTTCGCTGGCGCGCAACGCCATTTCCATCTGTTTTTCTTCCATCAGGGCGGCTTTGAGCGTATCCAACATCTTACGCACCACCATGACGTTTTCTGACTCATCGAGATCGTCGTCTTCCAGTTCGGCGCCCAGACCCAGGTTGCCCTTGATCCACACTTCCAACTGGTGTTCGTTCAGCGTCTCGCCGTTCAATGGATTGATCAACCACATCTCTTCATCCAGCCAGTCTGCCCGCAGGATCAGTTGAGTGGGGAAAATAACCGGCAGCAACGGTAAATCCAGATGAGCGGCGATATGAAGGAAAATGGTGCCGAGCGAAACCGGCGTGCCCTGACGACCTTCCAGCACCTTGTCGAGCCAAATAGCGTCGGACAGGCGATACACGCCGCTGGCGCCGCCAAAACCCCAGGTTTTGAAGAACAATTCAATGAGTGCGTCCAGTTGCTGTTCCTGGCTGAGATCCTGCGGCACGGCCGCACGCGCTTCGTCGACCAGCTGTTGCAGCTTGCGTTCGACCTCAGCGGCGGGGAAATCACGCCGCACGGACTGCGATACCAGGATCACGCCCTCGCTCAGCAGCGAGGTGTTAAATTCAAAATCAGCAATACTACTCATAAGTATCCCATCAGAAAGGGTATTTTCGTCGTGGCAAGTTTAATTATCAGGTACAAACAGCCCAATGCCAGCACAAACGCCAGAATGCGCAGGTTCTGGTTTTTGGTCTTCTTGCCCAATGCGACGTAGCCAAGCAGGATATAGATAATAACGCCAAACAGCTTCTCGGTCAGCCACGAGTCCATACCCAACAGCGGATATAACTTGAACATCACCACCAGTGCGATGCCGCTGACGAACAACACCGTATCATTTATATGCGGGGTTATCTTCACCCAACGTTTGTTCATCATAGCCGAATTGCGCCATTTCCAGAAGAAACGCAATACAAACAAGACAATACTGATGGTGACCGTCAACAAATGCAGATGTTTTAACGCCGAGTAGACTGCCATATCGCTTCCTTATTTAATCGCTGTGTGCTTCGTTATTGTTGGTTTTCAGTGATTGCTGCGGCCATTGGCCAAAGGTGACGCGATCGTTACCGCCATAATCGCGTCGGGTATCGATCGAAATAAAACCGGCGGCCTGCAGCAGCGCGCGTACGCTTTCTCCCTGCTGCCAGCCATGTTCAAGCAGCAGCCAGCCCTGTGATTGCAGGTGGTACGGCGCCTGCTGCACGATAGCGGACAAATCCGCCAGCCCCTGCTGTGGCGCCACCAGCGCGCTACTTGGCTCAAAACGTACGTCGCCCTGTGCCAAATGCGGGTCGGCGGCGTCGATATAAGGAGGGTTGCTGGCGATCAGAGCAAAAGTTTCTCCGACCAGTGGGGCATACCAACTGCCCTGAAGGAACTGCGCGTTGCCGATCGACAGCTTCTGCGCATTGTGCTGGGCCAACGCCACCGCTTCCGGCTGTAAATCCACGCCGGTCACTTCGCAGTCTGGGCGTTCGCTGGCTAACGCCAGGGCGATGGCGCCGGTACCGGTACCGAGATCGAGAATGGCGCAAGGGGATGAGGGCAAAAGCTCCAGCGCCAACTCCACCAGGCATTCGGTGTCCGGACGCGGGATCAGGGTGGCGGGCGATACCGACAGCGGCAACGACCAAAATTCGCGCTCGCCAATCAGATAAGCTACCGGCTCACCGCGTTCGCGGCGCGCCAACAATCTCTCCAACTGCTCTTGCTCTTGCGGCGTCAGCACGGTTTCGCCAAACGCCATCAGGAAAGTTCTGGCCCGGCCGGTCACGAACCCCAGCAGGATTTCCGCATCGCGTCGGGCGCTTTCACTCTGCGTCAGGCGGGCAACCGCCGCCTTCAGCCAGGATTGATAGTCCATTACTCCTGCTCGGCGGACAGCGCAGCGAGCTGGTCAGCCTGGTATTCCTGCACAATCGGCTGGATCAGCATGTCGAGCTTGCCTTCCATCACCTCGTCCAGACGGTACAGCGTCAGGTTGATACGGTGGTCAGTGACACGCCCCTGCGGGAAGTTATAGGTGCGGTTGCGGTCTGAACGATCGCCACTGCCCAGCAGGTTACGACGGGTTGAAGCCTCCGCCTGCTGGCGCTTGGCCATTTCTGCAGCACGGATACGCGCCCCCAACACCGCCATCGCTTTGGCTTTGTTCTTGTGCTGTGAGCGCTCGTCCTGACACTCCACCACAATGCCGGTCGGCAAGTGGGTAATACGGATCGCCGAGTCGGTGGTGTTAACGTGCTGACCACCTGCGCCTGAGGAACGGAAGGTGTCGATTTTCAGATCGCCCGCGTTGATCTCCGGCAGTTCAGCCTCCGGTATTTCCGGCATCACTGCCACGGTGCACGCGGAGGTATGAATACGCCCCTGCGACTCGGTTTCCGGCACGCGCTGTACGCGATGACCGCCGGATTCAAATTTGAGCTGGCCGTAAACACCGTCGCCAGAAACCTTGGCAATCACTTCTTTATAACCGCCATGCTCGCCTTCGTTGGCGCTCATGATCTCGACGCGCCAGCGGCGCATTTCGGCATAGCGGCTGTACATGCGGAACAGGTCGCCGGCGAAAATCGCCGCTTCGTCGCCGCCGGTCCCGGCGCGCACTTCCAGGAAACAACCGCGCTCGTCATCCGGATCTTTCGGCAACAGCAGCAGTTGCAGCTGCTGTTCCAGCTCTTCCGTCGCGGCCTTGGCCTGTTTCAACTCTTCCTGCGCCATTTCACGCATTTCCGGATCGTCCAGCATCATTTCCGCCGTAGCCAGATCGTCCTGCACCTGACGCCATTCCAGGAAACAGCGGCTGACATCGGTCAACTGTGCATATTCGCGCGACAGCGCACGGAACCGATCCTGCTCGGCAATAACGCCGGCATCGCCGAGCAGCGCCTGCACTTCTTCATGGCGCTCTTGTAACGCTTCCAGTTTGGCAACAATAGAAGGCTTCATGCGTGGTATTAAACCCTGTTAAAAGAGAAAACTAATGCTGATCCAGCCCGAGGCTGTCGCGTAATAATTGCAACCGCTCCACGTCGCCATCGCCGGCGGCCTGCTGGAGGGATTTGGTAGGGGCATGAATAAGACGATTGGTTAGCCGATGGGCCAGCTCGTGGATAACCTGCTCCACGTCGGCGCCCTGCGCAATCGCGGCCAGGGCTTTGGCTTCCATTTCCGCACGGATCTGATCGGCCTGCGAGCGGTAGTCGCGGATGGTTTCCACTGCGCCCTGTGAGCGCAGCCAGGCCATAAAGTTGGTGCTTTCCTGCTGAACGATCGATTCCGCCTGCACCGCCGCGGCTTTGCGCTGCGCCAGGTTGCTTTGAATGATGGCGTGCAGATCGTCCACGCTGTACAGATAGGCGTTGGCCAGCTTGCCTACTTCCGGTTCGATATCACGCGGTACGGCGATATCCACCAGCAGCATCGGCTGGTTGCGACGCGCTTTCAGCGCGCGCGCTCCACCATCCCTTTACCGATGATCGGCAGCGGGCTGGCGGTAGAACTGATGATGATATCGGCGTCCGCCAGGCGTTCGTCGATTTCCGGTAATGTGATCACTTCCGCGCCAACTTCGTCCGCCAGCAATTGCGCACGTTCGCGGGTACGGTTGGCAATAATCATATGCCGAACTTTGTGCTCGCGCAGATGGCGCGCCACCAGTTCAATGGTTTCACCGGCGCCCACTAGCAGCACGTTCAATTCGGCAAGTGATTCGAAGATTTGGCGCGCCAACGTACAGGCTGCAAAGGCCACAGAGACCGCGCTGGCACCGATTTCGGTTTCGGTACGTACGCGTTTGGCGACAGAGAAGGATTTTTGGAACAGCCGCTCAAGCTCACCGGAAAGCGACTGGCCGCGTTGCGATTCGGCAAAGGCTTTTTTCACTTGGCCGAGGATCTGCGGTTCACCCAACACCAGCGAATCCAGCCCGCTGGCTACGCGCATCAGATGGCTGACGGCGTCGTTGCCGTGGTGCCAATACAGGCTTTTGCTCACTTCTTCCGGGCGCAGATGGTGGTATTCACACAGCCAGGCAACCAGCTGTTCATGAATATGTTCCTGTTGTTCCACGCTAAGATAAAGTTCGGTGCGGTTACAGGTAGACAACACGACACCGCCCTGCACCAACGGTTGTTGGAGCAAGCTGGTTAGCGCCTGTTCGATCGACTCTGGGGAGAAGGTCACCCTTTCACGCAGAGAAACCGGAGCGGTTTTGTGATTTATACCTAACGCCAGCAGGGTCATTGCTTCGAGTAATACTTCTTTTGGTACGGGTTCTCGTTGAACGGCATTCTACTTGATGCGCGGGCTCAATAAAAGTAACAACCGCATCTTCCGTTCAATCGCTGAAATAGTCAGCAGCAATCGATAAATCGCTAATAAATACAGCGGGATGACTATTAATTCGACGACATAACATACTGAATTTTAGTGCAGTATGCGATATTCCGCACAGTATTCAGCAATAACGATAGCCCCTAAGCCGCCAGGCGGTGATCAAATATCCGGCGTTTACCAACCTAAAGTGCCGCAACGAAAGGTGGGATCCAAAAGAAAAGAGACCTGCTGACAAAAAACATGCTTTGCCTGAAGATAAAAAAATGCCGCACCCGCGAAGCATAACAGCGAAATAACAATGCGTACTGACAGCTTCATGACCTTGTATTCTCCTCCGGCGATGAACTATTGCAGCATACCGCTAGCAACCTCAACTAAACGCCAACGGCCTCCGCCCGACCAGAGAGATATTCTTGTACCCACAGCGGCAGGGTTGGGTGATTGTGTTAATCTTATGTGCAAACGCAGCGCATACCCCCGAGGCTAACAGCGGTGACAAAGCCGGGCAGATTCAAAGCGATGCAGCAAAAAATTGACGCGCCGGCGCTGCCCCGCTAGCGTAAACGCTAATACCAAGGTCTCGCTGTGCGTGCCCGTAAGGACAAAAGGACAAGAGAAAGTTATGCCAATCCGCAAAGTTAGTTTGCTACGCCTGATCCCGCTGGCCAGCCTGGTGCTGGCTGCCTGTACCACCACCAAACCCAGCGGCCCGGCCACCAGCCCGACATCACCGCAATGGCGCGCCCATGAGCAAGCGGTGCAACAGCTTGAGCAGTATCAGACCCGGGGCTCTTTCGCCTACCTGTCCGATCAGAAAAAAGTCTACGCGCGCTTCTTCTGGCAGCAGTATTCGTCTGATCGTTACCGCCTGCTGCTGACCAACCCACTTGGCAGCACCGAGCTTGATCTCAACGTGCAGAAAAATGTGGTGCAGTTGACCGACAATCAGGGCAAGCGCTATGTCAGCGACAATGCCGAAGAGATGATCCGCAAACTGACCGGTATGGCAATCCCGCTGGATAACCTGCGCCAATGGATGCTCGGCCTGCCGGGTGAAGCCAACGACTTCAAGCTGGATGACCAGTATCGCCTGAACTCGCTGACCTACCAGCAAGGCGGACAGACCTGGACCGTTGACTACCAGGACTACAACAACAGCCTGCAACCGCAGTTGCCAAGCCGACTTGAGCTGAAACAGGGTGACCAGCGCATCAAACTGAAAATGGATAATTGGACGCTCAAATGATCCGTCAGTGGCCATCGCCAGCTAAACTTAATTTGTTTTTATACATTACCGGCCAACGTGAAGATGGCTATCACCTGTTGCAGACGCTGTTTCAGTTTCTGGATTACGGCGACACGCTGACCATCGATGTGCGACAGGATGACCGTATTCACCTGCTGACCCCGGTGGCGGGCGTGCCGGATGAAGAAAACCTGATTGTCCGCGCCGCACGTCTGCTGCAACAGTATTGCGATCGCCATGGACTGAATACCGCGCCACGGGGTGCCGACATCAGCATCGAAAAGCGGCTGCCGATGGGCGGCGGGCTGGGGGGTGGCTCCTCCAACGCCGCTACGGTGCTGGTTGCGCTGAATGAACTGTGGCGCTGCGGTTTGAGCGACGACCAGCTTGCAGAACTGGGGCTGGCGCTCGGTGCCGACGTCCCTGTTTTCGTGCGTGGCCATGCAGCGTTCGCCGAAGGCATCGGTGAGCGTTTGCAGCCGGCCAACCCACAGGAAAAATGGTATCTGGTGGCGCATCCGGGGGTCAGCATCCCTACCCCGGCAATTTTTGGCGATGCGGAATTAAAAAGAGACACCCCGGTTCGTCCGTTAAGTGTGCTGTTACAGGCAACTTACGCAAATGATTGCGAACCTATAGCAAGAAAACGTTTTCGCGAGGTTGAACAGCTTGTTTCTTGGCTGTTAGAATACGCGCCGTCACGCCTGACTGGCACAGGTGCTTGTGTGTTTGCTGAATTCGACACAGAAACCGCCGCCCGTCAGGTGTTAAATCAAGCCCCGGAGTGGATACGTGGTTTTGTAGCGCGTGGCGTTAACGTCTCTCCACTACATCGCATCCGTTCCGGGCAGATGAAACCGTAGTTCTCGTTTCGCTGCGCAGGGTCATTCACACCTGGCCCTGTAATCCCTGCGCCGCTTCGGTTTCACGTTGTTTTTTTACACACCCGTATGATATTGCGCCGGCGTCGCTAACTGCCCCTTAGCGAAGGCCGAATGACAATATCTTCTCTGGACGCATGCCTGAGGTTCTTCTCGTGCCTGATATGAAGCTTTTTGCTGGTAACGCCACCCCGGAACTAGCACAACGTATTGCCAACCGTTTGTACACCAGCCTTGGTGACGCCGCAGTAGGTCGTTTTAGCGACGGCGAAGTGAGCGTGCAAATCAACGAAAATGTACGCGGCGGTGATATTTTCATCATCCAGTCCACCTGTGCCCCTACCAACGACAACCTGATGGAACTGGTCGTTATGGTAGATGCCCTGCGTCGCGCCTCCGCAGGTCGTATTACTGCTGTTATCCCTTACTTCGGTTATGCCCGCCAGGATCGCCGCGTGCGTTCTGCTCGTGTGCCAATCACGGCCAAAGTTGTAGCCGATTTCCTCTCCAGTGTAGGGGTTGACCGCGTTTTGACGGTGGATCTGCACGCTGAACAGATCCAAGGCTTCTTCGATGTTCCGGTAGATAACGTGTTCGGTAGCCCGATCCTGCTGGAAGACATGCTGCAACAGAATCTGGAGAACCCAATCGTGGTTTCCCCAGACATCGGCGGCGTAGTGCGCGCCCGCGCAATCGCCAAACTGCTGAATGACACCGATATGGCTATCATCGATAAACGCCGCCCGCGCGCGAACGTTTCTCAGGTGATGCACATCATTGGTGACGTAGCAGGCCGTGACTGTGTACTGGTTGACGATATGATCGATACCGGCGGTACCTTATGTAAAGCGGCTGAAGCGTTGAAAGAACGCGGTGCCAAGCGCGTATTTGCCTACGCGACGCACCCGATCTTCTCCGGTAACGCCGTGGAAAACATCCGCAACTCGGTAATTGATGAAGTGATTGTCTGCGACACCATTCCGCTGTCTCCAGAAATCAAGGCCCTGAAAAACGTACGCACTCTGACGCTGTCTGGCATGCTGGCTGAAGCCATCCGCCGTATCAGCAACGAAGAGTCAATTTCTGCGATGTTCGAGCATTAATCAGTTCTCTTTTCGGTGCGGCGCCCTGCCGTACCGAAGGGATTGATGGCCCGAAAGCAGAAAAAGAAAAACCCGTTGGTGCATAGCAGCAACGGGTTTTCTACGGGTAGTCAAACATGACCTTAAGCCTTAATGCGCGGCAGATTTCCTTTGCCGTAACGCCTGTTCCCTTCTCTCTTTCTAATCAATGTGACGAACGATGATGATCGTTGCGGCAACGTTTATCAAAGTGTTTTACCCACCAGTAACGATCCGCTACCTGCTCACGACCGCCAATACGCGCACCTACCAGCCACAACAACGCACCCACGAAGATACTCATGATTGCGCCATGGGCGAAAAACTGCGGCAGGTTGAACTGCGAAACTTCAGCAACAATGGAGTATCCGACACCGCCGATCATCACGACCAGGCCCAGCCCCATAAAAAAGTTGCCCATTCTGTCCGCGTTTCTACGTTTCATATGCCACCTCCATAGTGCTATGTGCCAACCGGGATAACTCTCTAACTGGTTAACCCACTTTGATAAGTTAAGTATAGACCCTGGTTGGACAAGGTGATTGCGGAGAGGATCACAAATGGTAAAGAAAACATGACAAAACTTTACCAGAATGAGTCTATTAGCGATCAAATTGAATGATTCCGCTAATGAATTATTCTCTTTTCTGACTATAGTTCCGTCAATACGCGACCGGACATATCAGGATTTTGTCATTCGTGGCGTCGGCAGGTAGACTATTGCCCTTTCCATTATATCGATCATAGCGAATCTCCCAGTGAGCAGTATTAAATTGATAGTCGGCCTGGCGAATCCGGGCGCTGAATACGCGCAGACGCGGCACAACGCCGGCGCCTGGTACGTCGATTTACTGGCCCAGCGCCATAACCAGCAGCTCAAAGAAGAGAGCAAGTTCTTCGGCTACACCGCCCGGCTGAACCTGGCCGGCAACGATGTGCGGCTGTTGGTGCCTACCACCTTTATGAATCTCAGCGGCAAAGCGGTATTGGCAATGGCCAATTTCTACCGCATCGAGCCGGACGAAATCCTGGTGGCGCATGACGAGCTGGATATTCCCCCCGGCGTTGCCAAGATCAAACTGGGCGGCGGCAACGGTGGCCACAACGGGCTGAAGGATATTCAGAACAAATTTGGCAATAACCCGAATTTCTATCGCTTGCGCATCGGCATCGGCCACCCGGGCGATAAAAACAAAGTGGTAGGTTTCGTGCTCGGCAAGCCGCCGGCCAGCGAGCAAAAAATGATTGATGAAGCGATCGATGAAGCCGCACGCTGTACGGAAGTGCTGCTGACTGACGGGTTGGAAAAAACCGTTCGTCGCCTGCACAGCTTCAAGGCGCAGGCCTGATCATCGTTGCAGCGGGCATCGCGCCCGCTGCAATCTGCCTTAGGTGCGCAGTTTAAAGGTTTCTTCGCCGACGTTAGCGTCATCGGTTTGGTAGCCCTCTTCCGCCACGTAATATTGCGGATCGTCCAGTTCATGGCTGCAAAACGGGCCGGCCTGTTTCAATAGGCGTACACAGTCACCGCTCAGATGACGTAGCCGAATGGTTTTCCCCGCCGCCAGATAGCGTGCCGTCAGCTTATCAATCGCCTCCACACCGCTGGAATCCATCACCCGGGTACCGGCAAAATCCAGCACCACATTTTGCGGATCGTTTTTCGGTTCGAACAGTTCGGCAAAGGCCGTGGTGGACCCGAAGAACAGCGGCCCGTCCAACTGATATACCGCCACCTCACCTTCCACCCGATGCTGACGCACGCGAATACGTGCCTGCTGCCAGGCAAATACCAGCGCCGAAATGATCACCCCGCTGATCACCGCCATCGCCAGATCGGTAACGATGGTAATCAGGGTCACCAGCAGCATCACCAGCGCATCTGCCTTCGGCATCCGGCGCAGACGGCGCAGCGAGCTCCACTCAAAGGTGTTGTAACACACGACCAGCATCACCCCGGCCAGCGCCGCCACCGGCAACAGGCCGATATAGCCCGACAGGCTGACCACAAACAGAATCAGCAGTATCGCGCCAACCACGCCGGAGATGCGCCCACGCCCGCCTGAAGTGAAGTTGATGATCGACTGGCCAATCATTGCGCAACCGGCGAAACAACCAAACAGGCCACAAACCGCGTTGCCTGCCCCCTGGGCGATGCTCTCGCGGTTGCCGTTGCCTTTCTTGCCGCCCATTTCATCCAGCACCGTCATGGTAAGCAGCGATTCGATCAGCCCCACCAGCGCGATTACCACTGCGTACGGCAACACCACTTTCAGCATCTCGAGGGTAAAAGGCGCCATCGGCAGGCTGAAGTGCGGTAATGCACCGGAAATGTCCGCCAAATCGCCGACCCGCAGCGTTTGCAGGTTAAACCCGATTGCCAGAGCAGACACCACGATAAGCGCCGCCAGTGACGCGGGGATGATGCGCGTTAACCGTGGGAAGAACACCACCACCAGGATCGCCAGAGCCACCAGCCCATACATCAGCGGCCCCTGCCCGGCAATCATATGCAGTTGCGCCAGCATAATGACAATCGCCAGCCCGTTCACGAAGCCGTGAACCGCGGGCAGCGGCACCAGCCGGATAAACTTACCCAGGCGGAAAATGCCGATCAGGATTTGGATAACCCCGGCAAAAATCGTCGCCCACAGTACGTACCCCATGCCGTACTGCGCCGCCAGGCTCATCAGCACCACCACTATCGACCCGGCCGCACCCGACACCATGCCCGGCTTGCCGCCAAACAGCGCGGTGACCAGCCCGATAATAAAGGCGGTGTGCAACCCGACGATCGGAGAAAGCCCGGCAACCAGCGAAAAGCCGACCGCTTCCGGGATCATTGAAACCGCCACCACAAAGCCCGCCAGCACCTCGTTCTTGACGGCCGACAGCCTGAAATTGTTCAGGTTAAACATGGATTATTCACTTCTGACAGATAAAACACATTCCCGCAGCACGGGAACCAAGGCCGCAGGGCGCGGCAAACCTCAGGAGGGAAAGAGCTTAGGGTGGACTGGGCAAGAAGGACATCCGGCACGTTTCCTGTAGGTTAATCAGAAGTGTCAGTATGTGTAAATGTGATCCAAATCTCAATCAAAAACCGGCACTGCCTCGGCATTTACCCATCACACACAGCCAGATCGAGAAAAACGGCCATTACGTGTATAATGGCGCCATTATTTCGTCCTTTATGCAGTGGGTTAAACCTAACCGGCTGATAGTTAAGATATTTAAGGTGATAACAACATGGGATTCAAATGCGGTATCGTCGGCCTGCCTAACGTAGGCAAATCCACCCTGTTCAACGCGTTGACCAAAGCGGGTATCGAAGCAGCCAACTTCCCGTTCTGCACCATTGAACCTAACACCGGTGTGGTGCCGATGCCCGATCCGCGTCTGGACCAGCTGGCCGAGATCGTCAAGCCACAGCGTATCCTGCCGACCACCATGGAATTCGTCGACATCGCCGGCCTGGTCAAGGGCGCGTCCAAAGGTGAAGGTCTGGGTAACCAGTTCCTGACCAACATCCGCGAAACCGAAGCGATTGGCCACGTGGTTCGCTGCTTCGAAAACGACAACATCATCCACGTTAACAACAAAGTTGACCCGGCTGATGACATCGACGTCATCAATACCGAACTGGCGCTGTCGGATCTCGACACCTGCGAACGCGCGATCCACCGCGTACAGAAGAAAGCCAAAGGCGGCGACAAAGACGCGAAAGCGGAACTGGCAGCTCTGGAAAAATGCCTGCCACAGCTGGAAAACGCCGGCATGCTGCGTGCGCTGGATCTGTCCGAAGAAGACAAAGCGGCAATCCGCTACCTGAGCTTCCTGACGCTGAAACCAACCATGTACATCGCCAACGTCAACGAAGACGGTTTCGAAAACAACCCGTACCTGGACAAAGTGCGTGAAATCGCTGCGGGCGAAGGCTCGGTTGTGGTTGCCGTGTGCGCCGCAGTAGAATCCGATATCGCCGAGCTGGAAGACGAAGACCGCGAAGAATTCATGGCGGAACTGGGCCTGGAAGAGCCGGGTCTGAACCGCGTGATCCGCGCCGGTTACGAGTTGCTGAACCTGCAGACCTACTTCACCGCCGGTGTGAAAGAAGTCCGCGCCTGGACCATCCCGGTTGGCGCTACCGCCCCGCAGGCAGCCGGCAAGATCCACACCGATTTCGAAAAAGGCTTTATCCGCGCCCAGACCATCGCTTTTGAAGACTTCATCACCTACAAGGGTGAGCAAGGTGCCAAAGAAGCCGGCAAGATGCGTTCAGAAGGTAAAGACTACATCGTTAAAGACGGTGACGTGATGAACTTCTTGTTCAACGTCTAAATAAAATTTGTTGTCTCGTGAGGTTTCATCGAATCTCATGAAAATCGAAAAAGTCTATAAAATCCACGCAATTGCGTGGATTTTTCTTTTCATAATGTCTCAACTCATCTCATAACAGCACAGTCAAAAATGAGTACAGACATGAGTACAATCAGTTTTCATCTTCATTTTAGGTGAGTACAATAGCGGTATAAGAAATAGACGAGGACTCGCTATGCTCACTGATACGCAATGCCGCACTGCTAAGCCGAAAGAAAAACTCTATCGACTCAATGACTTCAATGGTCTCTACCTCGAAGTAAAACCCAACGGTAAAAAGGCATGGCGCTATCGGTTTAAACTCAACGGCAAATCCAGCATGTTCGCGTTGGGTGAGTACCCGACGGTCAAACTTGCCGAAGCTCGGGAGAAATGTGAGCAAGCGCGTAAACAAGTCGCGGATGGAGTTAGCCCGACACAGACTCGCCAGTTAGATAAGATCCGCAAGGTCAACGACGCATCCAACACCTTTGAGCTGATCGCTAAAGAGTGGTTGCAGATGAAAGACTGGGCCGAAATTACCAAAACGCGGCGACTGGATATGCTCGAACGAGTGGTTTTCCCTGCAATCGGTAAGCTCCCAGTCAGAGAGATCACTCCACATCACATTCTTAAAATTCTTCAGGAAACGGCTAAGCGCGGCGCTCCGACCGTTGCCGCTGAAGCCCGCCGCACCATTTCATCCGTTTTTGAACTGGCGGTGGCGACGCTCAGGGCAGATAGCGATCCTGTCTGGCCAGTGCGTAAGGCGATTCCGGCGAATAAGACACAGCACAAACAGGCATTAAACCCACAACAAATCGGGAAGCTATTAAGCTGTTTTGATAACAGTCGTGGCTCATACCAGGTTAACTATTGCATGTGGCTCATGTGGTGGACATTAGCGCGTCCTGCAGAAGCCACCGAAGCTGAATGGACAGAATTCGATCTTGATAACGCCCTGTGGACCATTCCGGCAGCGCGGATGAAAGCCCGCAGAGAACATGTTATTCCCCTCCCCTCCCAAGCCGTCAACATGCTCAGAACGCTACAGGGATTAACCTGGCATCGACAGCACCTTTTTCCAGGCAGGGATAATCCGCTAGGTCCAATGACATCACACTCTCTGCGTCAACTACTTAAAAGCCTCGGCTGGAGCGGTACTTATAGCCCACATGCAACCAGAACCACAGGAAGTACCCGCTTAAACGAGATGGGCTATCGACCTGATGCTATTGAGTCCCAACTTGCTCATGCTGACACCAACAATGTTCGTCGCACATACAACCATGCGACTTATCTTGATGAGCGTAAAGTGATGATGCAGGAGTGGGCTGATATGTTGGACAAATGGGTAGCAGGATTCGAGTAGAACTTGCTGCACTTAGTGAACCACGAGAATAGAACTCATTCCTCAGGGTCCACTTTGTGCCAGAAGCGGACATAGATTGAACCTGGCTGCAAAAATTATTTTTTCCTTTTGTTTTAACTTAACGTGCCGTGCTGTTTGCAATGAAGCGATAATAACTGACCTGCTCCCCGTTGATTAATACACCGCGATGTTAGTAATGTCTTCATAAGCCACATGAGGACACCCCCATGAAGAAGCGTTTTTCCGACGAACAGATCATCAGTATTCTCCGCGAGGCTGAAGCCGGGGTTTCTGCCCGTGAGCTCTGCCGCAAGCACGCCATTTCCGACGCCACCTTTTATACCTGGCGCAAGAAGTATGGCGGCATGGAAGTACCCGAGGTTAAGCGCCTGAAGTTGCTTGAGGAAGAGAACGCCAGACTCAAGAAGCTGCTTGCCGAAGCCATGCTGGATAAGGAGGCACTTCAGGTGGCACTGGGGCGAAAGTACTGACGACAGACCAGAAGCGGGAAGCCGTTGAGTTTATGTGTGATGCGATCGGTCTGTCGCAACGTCGTGCCTGCAAGCTTACAGGTTTGTCCCTGTCGACCTGCCGCTATGAGGCTCAGCGTCCGGCGGCTGATGCGCATTTATCAGGGCGCATCACTGAGCTGGCACTGGAGCGCAGGCGTTTTGGCTACCGCCGCATCTGGCAGTTACTGCGCCGTGAAGGCCTTCATGTTAATCATAAGCGCGTGTACCGCCTTTATCATCTGAGCGGGCTGGGCGTAAAACGCAGGCGACGTCGTAAAGGGCTGGCAACAGAACGTCTGCCTCTGCTCCGCCCAGCGGCGCCCAACCTGACCTGGTCGATGGATTTTGTCATGGACGCACTGGCCACCGGTCGCAGGATCAAGTGCCTGACCTGTGTGGACGACTTCACGAAGGAGTGTCTGACAATTACCATCGCATTCGGCATTTCAGGCGTTCAGGTCACGCGAATTCTGGACAGCATTGCACTGTTCCGGGGCTATCCGGCGACGATAAGAACTGACCAGGGGCCGGAGTTCACTTGCCGCGCACTGGATCAATGGGCTTTTGAGCATGGTGTTGAGTTGCGCTTAATCCAGCCGGGCAAGCCAACGCAGAACGGATTTATTGAGAGCTTTAACGGACGATTTCGCGATGAATGTCTGAATGAGCACTGGTTCAGCGATATCGTTCATGCAAGGAAAATCATTAATAACTGGCGGCAGGATTATAACGAGTGTCGTCCACATTCAGCACTGAATTATCAGACGCCATCAGAGTTTGCAGCACGGTGGCGGAATGGAAAATGTGAAGATAAACAAACCGACATTACTAACTAACGGTTGTATTTAATACTGGGGCAGGTCAGCACAATTAGTTACAGGGAGCTCTTTTTCACTCCCTCAATCTCCGCCTGACACACATCATCATTTGCAAATGAGTATTGGAGGTAGGCATATCCTTTTGAAGTGCTATTGTAAGCACACCCCTTTTAGTTCCACGCAATTTTGAGATCCCGACATAAGGACATGAAATATCAGCGAATAGGGAGAACTTTCAATATTTCCGAGGGCTAACAGGGGCTATCTGCTCCTGCTCGATCCAAGGTAGATTCTTAATTTGGAGTTTCGCTAGATCTCTATAAAGCGCTAAAATAGCTGGATAGTGCTTTGCTGACTCCAGCGCCTGCATTAATTCGACTACAGGTTTATCAACGAGCTCATCATCAGCCTGAGTCAATGCTTCAGCCTCCACCCCCATCAGATATGGCTGAATATCAATATCAAGTCGCTTCGCCAAAAATGCAAGAATACGATAGCCACCGGCATCTCGATCACCCCAATGGTAAATCGGTATCTCCATACGCAGTTCAGCGATAATGATCTCTATTACATGTACCCAAGAGCGCGGCGGGAAGCCGGCGGTGTAAATAATCACACCAAAATCATCAATTTCGCGCACATACCGCTCGAAACTAGCACGATTTTCAATGAAAAGCACATAGGGTGGCCGTTGTCCCCACACAATGCCTTTGACTTCATCCGGGGAAACACCGATTCCGTAGTGGAGTGCAGATAAATCGATAATCCCCCTGCAATGCAACAACCCATTGGCTTTGAAACGCATTGGTATTGGGTATTTACTAATCCCAAAATACTCCAGCAGCTTAACCCCATCGTCAAGCAAATCCACAACATCATCGTCAATATGCGGCAACATCAACTTTCGAATAAGACCGGAAAAACTCTTACATTCTAACTTCTTGGAGTTGCCATACAACATGGCACTGAGGGTCCGAATATCGGGAACATTCTCAGAGACAGGCAGTTGAACGATCCACTCAATAACTTTCATTGCATCAAAAAGTCGGTCTGCCTGGTTGCGATTCACACCACAAAACGTCTTGTTGCTCGACCATTCCTTGGCAATCTCCAGCTTCGTATTATCCCACCAAGGTACATTGAACACCGTTGTCTCTAAATGCCGAAATGAAACTTTGATTTCATCAGCCTGTGGTATAACTCCCTGACTATCCATTAATCTGTAGCCATCAACGATCTGGATATACTCAATATGTTTAAACGCTCCCAGCGCGACTTTACGCTGATAGTGGATATTCAAGTATGCAATGGATTCCAACGTCTTATGCAGCGCCGTTTTGGTACTATTATTGAGGGCGAAGTACCAACGATAGGCGTGATCTGTGATACGTATCCTGCACTCAAGTTCCACACCTTCTGGTTTATCTATCTTCTTGATCAATTGATTGATGAACTTCTCAACATAAGAGTTCATATCATTCAACCATCTCGGCTTTAGCTTTCAATTCAGCAGCGCGTTCAGCCACAAGCTCTGGATGGTAAACTGGATTACGTTGGTCTATAAGCTCCTGCCCTGCCTCGAAAATCTGCGTGTGGTCAATCACCACATCTCTGTCCTCACGGCAAATGGTATAAATTTGATCCATCTCTTTACCAATTTTCAGGGTCACTTCTGGCGGGGCAGCAATCAGTAATTGCAACCCGATTTCTTTGAGAAAGGCCACTGCTGCGCTCGCATTGCCACCATCCATGTTATTGAACGCTTCATCAAGGAGTACCAAAGACGCCCCTCGATCTGAATGACCACTAATCTTGTAAACGTTCATAAAACTCGCAGCCAGCGCAATATACGCTGGTGTTTGTTGCTCTCCGCCTGAACCTGTGCTTTGCATATCTGCCACGCTGCGCTCAGTCCCGGTGTCAGGGTTACGCATCTTCATGTCATAGGTGAAGAAACTGCGATAATCACTGATCTCATTAATTAGATCGTCACCACTGAGCAATGCCTCTTTCAACAGGTCTATAGCAGGATGTTCTGATGCTGTTTCAAACATTGTCCCAACTAACTCGGTCTCTTCTCTATCTGCAGTCGTAATGTATTCGTAGACGGTGCGCAAGCTCTCTATCTCGCGAACCTTGAAGTGGAAGCTGTAGATGTGGTCGTGAAATGGGACTTTCTTGAGCAAGTTATTGAGTTGATTGAAGGTATATCTCATCTGCTCAAAGCGGCTTTGAAGCTCCCCTACTATGATACCTCGAAAGTTTTTTTCCATCTGTTCAGCAGCTTCCCGGGCCGCCTGGCGATGCACTAAAAGCTGTGCTGCCAGGATACGCTCAACCCATTCCGTACAATCTGCCTCAATAAAGTGGTACGCCTCTGTATTCACGTTATCAGTTTTTGCGGCTTCAAGAAGCGCCTGACGATTCGCTATATCCTCTGCAAAGTCTGTCGTGAATCTAACGACCTTGTAATACAGATCTCCACGTGTATTGAGCGCCTTCTCCCGTTCAACCTGAGCCTCATTCTGGGCTTTGTTTCGAATCAGGGAATAGCATCCTTCTTCGCCCCCAAACTTCTGCTCATAAGTTTGCCAGCGTTCATCTGCTTTGGCGGTATTGTGTATAGGAGATTTTTCTGTTTCACTGCGGATTCGTTCTGCCTCGTCCCTATTTTTTGAGAGGCTTTCAATCTCGGTGTTCAAGCTATTTAACGTTGCAATAGCGTTCTTTTGTTCGGCCGTGGCATTGATGATCGCCGTATTACATGCTTCATAATTGTCGTCAGCCTGCGCCTTTGCGGCTTTGAGCTGTTCATCTTTCGATGTCAGCGGTTTCAACTGTTCCTGAGCGGCAGACAATGCTTTTTTATCTTGCATCAGGCGGATACTATTTTCCCGTACGGACGATGAGCCCTCCACAATAGATGTAGATAGCCCAGCCCAGTTGCGGTTAAGCCTGCTCAGCGTTTGTGCTGATCTCTCAACGCCAGAGAGCCGTTGTGCGAGCACATCCCGTTCATGCTCCAGGAGCTTAAGCTGCTCAGCTTTAGCCTGTTTCCCCATCAATAACCCGCGAATATGAGCGGTACCGCCCACCGTTCCACTACCGGTCGCAAGGCCTGATGCCATTAGCGCTTTGCGCTCTCTTCGTAGTTCATCGCGCGTTGCCGCCATCTTAGTTCTATCCAGAATGACGTTCATAAAACCACGAGCGATCGGATCGCTGGTTTCGATCAGCTTTGAAACCATTCTTTCAGTGGGCGCTTTGTTGGCGGCTAAAGCATGATCAGGGTTAATCATGCGTACTCGTTTGAGTTGCGGCTCTCGCTTCTGTGCAACTTCGTACACTTCCAATGCATGGTCAAAATCACGTACACTCACCACCAGTGCTTCGCGATTCGGACCCAAGTACGACTCCACTGCTTCTTGCCAGTCTCTATCAGCGATCTCACAGAGGTCACAGACGGGCATGGATTCTATTCTCTCTTGTTTGAGTAATTCGATGACCTTAGCCGTCGCCGGATTGATGTCCGAAAGTCCCTTTCTCAGCCGTTCAATACGCACCTGCAAGGCCTTACATTCATGCATGGTTTGTGTTAAGTCGTGGCTCACATTTTTATCAGCCACTTCTATACGTTCAGCTATCTCGTCCAGTAATGTTTTTGCGCTTTTAAGTTTATCGGTTACCTTAAGCGTATTCTCATGTTCCGATGCTGAGAGGCTCTCAATGCCTGCCCGATTGAGAATGTCCACGGATGTCGCCCAGTGCCGGGCTAATAGCTCGAAACTCTGGATACCCAGCGTGTCAGGAAATCGTTGACGGATAACTTCACGCACAGCATTTTGCAGTGAAAATATTCGGTTGGTAAGACTGTTTGTGGATTTAGAAACGGCGCTTTTTGCAGCATCAACGGCTCTACTCAGACTTGCAGCATCAGAATTTTGCCACGCGATCAGGGCATCATCACGACATTGTTTCAGCTCCGGCAGTCGTGGCTCTTCTCTGTCAATGGTGCGTTTAGCTGCTGTCTGGCGCTCTTGCGCAGCTATTTGAGCATCTTCTGTGCGGCCAAGTTCTTCATTGAGCCGAACAGTATCGGCCTCTTGCGAAACCCAAAGAGCATGGTGGGCATTGGCGTAATGCCGGGTAAGCTTCTTCGCTTCGGCAATCAGTAACTCGCGCGCATTTTTGTGGCTCTCGGCACGTGCGATTTCCGCCTCAATACGCTGGTGCTCAAGAAGATCTTCGCGCAATTGATAGGTTTCAATGAGGTCGGGAGGAAGAATGAAGTCCCTGATAAATGGATCAATCGGGCTGTCCATTTTCAGTTGTAACGCATTTGATAATGTCTTAACCAATAAATCAGGTTCAATTTTGGCGCTGCGCGTCTGATTAACCGACATCGCCTCAGCCATTTTTTCACGTATCGTCCGCGCACTGTCAAGCAACTCATAGCTCATCGCACCATGACGCTCTTTGGCATCCTGTTTCATGCGGTCAACAAAGTCACGCCATGGTAGAAAGGCGTCATCCCCGGACAGTAAATCAGCTTCAGTAATGTGGCGGCCTTTAATGATATGCCCGCGGGTCTCAATGTTTGGTGACTGACTGTTGGCATAAACAGACAGTCCAAAAGCGTAAGGACATTGATGATTATCGTACCAGTTTAAGAAAATGTAAGTATTGGCATTCTCACGTTGGCAACTCTTTGCATCGTTTTCTTTGAACTCGCCCAGCGCATAACTACGCGCAGAACGCCCAGAGGTTTTGGTTTCAGAGGCAGAGTTGTAGCGGGTTTTACGTTGATCCCCCCCCATCAGAACAAACTGGATCGCATCAAAAATCGTTGTTTTTCCCGCTCCGTTTTCGCCTGATACTAGCGTGGCTGGAGCATTGAGATGGATCGTCTCCAGTTCAAACAGATACCACTGCGCCAACACCACATTATGAAGAATATGTGCTTGTATGGGGTTATTCTGCACTGTCATCGTAGACCTCCAGTGTCTCAAGATCATCAGTTCCTTCGTAAACCGCTTCGCCAGACGCAGATTCAGGTGTGTAACTATCCATAAAGCGGTTAAGCATGCCCACGTAGGTTTGATCGACCACACGGGTAATATTAGGGAGAACGGTCAACTCGTGGAGTTTGGTATCGGGGTCTTTAATTCCGAGCTCAATAATTCCCTTCTTCCTTAGGTTCTCCAGGGCATTATTGGTTTCTGTTATGGGGGGCATCTCCCCCCTGACGTGTTCGTACTGATTAAGAAGCTCGACCGTTGGCGGTGTTACACACCCAAGCTCCGTACGTCCCATCGACGCTTCAGCGTCATACATTTTCCGTAGAATGAGCAGGAACAGCGTAGAGGTGATATCCAGTTGCTTACCGGAACCACGCGGTAAAATCCCCGCATAGCCGAAGTTACGATCGTAGTACCACCCCATATCCAACCCATCAAAAAGCTTGTTAAAATAAGCCAGATTATCCTCACACAACTTGAAGTGCTCTTTTTGGCCGCGTTTTCCCTTCCATACCCATTGCTTCTGCAGTAGGTATGCCGCCGTGTTCCGTAAGCTATCGGCGTAGTCAGCAGATGTTTTTGCCTCGATATCTTTCAGTTCTCTGAGCGCAATCTCACTCGTCATGTGTGCGTTTCTCCATAGCGACGATTCGACGGATTCTCAGGCGACGACCGGCCATCTGTTTAAGGTCCGTCCACTCCCCTTCATCAAACTCAACGCAGTACATGGACTGCAGAGAAAAAAGTGGATGAGTTTTCGGTATACCTTGTGCCAAAAGGCGCAAATGAAGCGCTGCCATCATTTCATCAGCGGTATCGATCCTAAGATCATCCGTGGTCATCTGTACTCGCTCTCCAAGATTCGATTCAATGAAGTTGGCAACACGTGTAGGGTCGCATTTCTGGAAACTGATATGTTCTTGTTTGAGCTGGTTGTATGCCCGTTTTTCCCACAACGGTTTTGGCTGTCTGCGCACCGTCGGAACAGGCAGTATTGACTTTGCCTTGGGTGTGGCCAACCGGCAATCAGCAAGGAGTTCTTCACCGATCAACGGGCTAGGTAATGAGACTAACAAGGCTTCACTCCCGATGCGCTCAAGCAGCGCCTGAACCTGTTGCCCCATATTACTTGGGGTATGCACGGTATACTTGATCTTCTCATACATCCGCCGGGTTATACGACGAGCATAGTCCTGCGTTTTCTTGAACAGTGGAGCAATTCCGTCAAACGCTTTGCTCAATCGATCTAGATCTGCTTCCACAAGCTGAACCGAAGGATTAGAAATATCATCACGCTTATAGGCTCTAGCGCATGCTTCTAGGCGCTCTGAGCTGAAACGGATATCGCTAACTAGCTTACGAATTTTACTGGCATGAAGGTTGGGGTTTCCTTTCAGGGAGAGTTTCTCAATATTGGGTAGAAAGAGTTCGGCCAAGTATTCTTCAAAGTAAAAAGTGAAATGGCCACTACCTTGGACGGAACCACCGCTAATCGCATGGTGGATTTCGCGGATATTGCCCACGAGAGCTCTGAGTCGATTTAAGAAATCCTCCATGTCATCAGCCGCTTTGCGCACTAACGATCCGTTGGTTGGGTCTTTAACCACTTCAGAAAGGTTCGAGCGTACCGCCAGACACACCACACCTAACGAGGGATGCTCAGCACTCATATTGCCAAGGAAGTTCAACAGCCTGCGCGCATCTTGCGCCATCCAAACAACGTATCGATACCCGCTCTCCTGCTCTTCTCGAATCCACCCCGTATCACGCAGCCGGTTATAGACATAATGTTCCAGAGCGGGGTTTCCTATCGTTGCCTCAACCGACGCTATCTCAAGGCACAAATTCTTATTGGCGATGTAGTCTCGTAGAAAGACCCGTACCTGTTGCGGCGTAGGTTCATCTACCAGTTGTGTCGGATCCAAGAAAGTATCGAGATCGACTAATAACGCAAGCATCGAGCGTCCATTCTCGCCCGAGATCGGTTTAAACAGATTGGTATTGAGTGTGTTAAAGCTCACGGAATCGTCCTACGCTCTTTCGTTACTTTTTGAGTTCACCTGAAAGTACAACTTAGCCATATGTATATTTTATACACCCCATTATTAAATAATGGTAGTAGATATTTATACAGTGCCAACTTATACTTTCGGATGTCTGCACATTTAAGATATTAGAAGGGCCACTATATGCAGTACTCACAGTACATGAAACCCGCGATCGCATCAGACACGCAAACAGTCTCCGTAATGGATTTAGCCAGTAAGCGGCTAGAGACTGGGGCATACTCGCACCCTCAGTGGCTGCGTTTGTGTTACATTGAGCGTCAGTTGCTCTGGGAGCGTCGGCTAACAACGACCATGCTGATGGAAACCTTTGGTATCTCACGCCCTCAGGCTCAGAAAGATATAAAGCTTTACCAGCAACTCTCGCCTAAGGCGCTAAAGCCATATCAGTTAGGTATTCCCTACTATCAACCTACTGAAGGGTTTGAGCCGGTGTTATTATCCAAGGCAGATTTGCAGTGGCAGGCCATTGAAGAGTTCGCGCCGCCCATAACTGCACACACCACTGAAATGCCCATGCTGTTACGCCATCATAATTTGCGTGTTCTGGCCCGATTACTCTCGGCCATTGAGCACCAGCAGTCTATTGAAGCTGTAGTAGCAACAATGAATTCACCTAAAGGACGTAGCCGACGGCTAACACCCACGGCTATCGCGTTCGTTAATAACCGTTACCACGTACGCGCTTTTTGTTGGGATAATATGGCGTATCGCGATTTTCTCATTGGTCGTTTCAAAAGCACCCCAAAAATAGTTAAACCCTCGAAAAACACGCAGAACTGGGGCGATAATGCACCTGCCTTTGAACGTTGTAGAGGTGTCCCATCTAATCCTGATACTGAGTGGGAGCAGATGATCGAACTTGAGCTGAGGCCTAATCCACACCTCAGCCAAGATCAGCAGGCATTAATCGTGATCGATTATGAGTTGGATCAGGATGGAATCACCAAACGGTTCGCGCTTCGCAAACCGCTAATCGGTTATTTTCTGATCGACAATCGCATTCCTGCAAGTGAAGCTGAATACAATCATGCTGTTAATGAAAATCCTAAGGCTTGGCCAGTATTTGCCTTCATAACTGACTCAAATAAACTTGCCCACGAACTCGGATTTGACCCAAGCTGATTTCTAGTAAGAAAAAGTTCTGTAGAATATTCGAAGTATCTCAGAGCTAAGTTGGCCGATCCGGGCCAAATGTCGGTTTTGGGTTATCAGGTTCAATCCACATTAATTTAACACCGTGACGAGGAAATAGACTCATCCTTTGTTTAACCACTCTCCTGGTGTTTTCCACTTCAACAACCGCTCAATTGCCGTATCGTCAGACAGGAACTGACGGGCAAGTTGCAGGCGTTCCATGACCTGTATCTTCTGCTGGTTATCAAGCATTGCTGCATCCATCTCTGCTTCGTAAAAAAACTGCTCCAGCCGTTTGTCTTCTGCCCACTGGGCAATAATGGATTTCAGCTCAGTACGACTGGCACTGCGCGCTTCCTCCGCCTGCTCTATCCGCTTCTTTTCCAAGTATATGGCTTGTTCCCGCTCACGCTGAATGCGCCACTCCTCAGCTTCAATTCTGGCCTGTTCTAGTTGCTTTGAAATTAACGGAACAGCCTGTAGCATTGCCGAAATCATCTTAGGGATCTGACTAATTAATCCACATTGTTTTGTCTGCCGGAACTGAAGTAACCATTTTGCGGAAGTATAAGGTGAGTAAAGCTGCAACAGAAATCGCCCAGTAGGCAAGGTATGTTTCGATACGTGAAGAAAAGGTTCACTATTTCTTCCCCGTATCCATCTCCCCATCTGTTCGTCACGTACATAGCGATTCTTGACTTTTTTCGCTGGAACATACTCCGTCATTTCAGCAAGACTAAACGCAAAGTACATATCCCCAATACAAATAATACTTGGCGTATAAGGCCGCCATAGATTGCCCCAGCGATACCCACCCTCTTTCGAATCTTCCTTAATATCAATATCCGCACGATGTAGCCTTTCTCCCGGTGCATCCAACGTAACCCGGTATCCCTTATTTCCCAGGGCATCAAAGAATCTACTCAGGAACTCTATCGCACTATCAAATCCCGTATCAGAAACGTTGAGATCCAATAATTTCTTTTTCGTAGGCTTGTAATAGCCATCTTCTGTAACCGAGGAGACCGGCAGATATGTTTTGAGATCATTTATTAACCCATAGCCATTCCCTGTAACAGGAGCTTGCTTTCGGGTTACGGAAAGTACTGGTTTTGGTAACGCAGTGGTGGAAGGTTGCACTGGTGAGTTGCTATTCTCAAGCGCCTTCACCACCTTATCCTTTTTCAGAGCTGGTAGCTCGGGGATTGCAGGTGCAATCCCTTTCGCCAGCGCTTTCCAGTAACCCGCAAGCGGCCTGGGTATACGCATTTCACTGCATTGTTTCGCCAGTAAATCCGTACTAATGCCATACAGGGCAGCTATACGCTCCGCAGGCTCACGCCAGACCAAGTGATACAGCGCTTCCCGATCTTGGGGGAAAATATGTGCAGCATCCTGTGGATTAATATCTGACATTACATTACCCTTCTTTGGCTAAAATTATCAGAAATCTTTGCCTGCTGGTCATTGAAAGGACTCTGGCCGGGCTCTCCATCGATTGACGTATCAATCGCGTTCGAAATGCCCGTTACCAGCAAAAATCTCTCTGTCAAATAAGATATATTCCTGTGAAAGTGCTTACAACTACACTTCCACTTATTGAATACTCGACAATCCCATCAAAACAATTCATTGATAAAGAAAAGTCGTACCACACAATCCGGGTGAACAAGAATTGGCTGTAGCTGTGATAACTGGCCTCAGCTGGTAGCATCAGCTAAAGTGAGTACGAATATGAGTATAAGATTAATTAATAAAAATAAAAACGTTAAATATAAATACAATAACAATAAAATCACGGTTCAACGTCTAACTCCCGCCTCTGCAGCAAACTCCAAAATCCACGCCCCGGCGTGGATTTTTTGTTTAACCGGTGACGTTGATTTTGGGCCATACCAACGCAATAATATACAGCGTATAAATATGGAGCATTCAATGGTCACTACACACGTTTTCATCGCCACCAGCCTGGACGGTTTTATCGCTCGGCAAGATGGCGACATCGACTGGTTATTGCAACGCGACACCTCGGCCGAAGATCATGGCTTCGATACCTTTATCGCTGACAAAGACATGATCCTGATGGGGAGAGGGACTTATGAAAAGGTACTCACCTTCGATAGCTGGCCTTATGACCTCCCGGTACTCGTACTGTCCAAACAACTGGCCAATGAGCCGGTCCCTCCAGCCCTGACAGGTAAAGTCCGGTTCACCAACCTCACGCCAAAGTATGCGCTTGAGCAGTTGGCCGCGCAGAATGTGCACCGCGTCTATGTGGATGGTGGGCAATTAATACAGTCCTTTCTGCGCGAGGGGTTGATTAGCGATATGGTGATCACCAAGGTTCCCGTACTGCTTGGCTCGGGCAGGCCTCTGTTCGGCTCACTGCAACAGGACATTGATTTAAAATTACTGTCGAACCGGAGCTTTCCTTCGGGCCTGGTGCAATCCCACTATCAGGTATTGCCCCAATGACTCGTCCACGCGGGCGCCCAACCAACGGAAAAGGAGTAACGCGGGATGACATTCTGGATTCCGCTCTTGGCCTGCTGGATGAAAGTGGTGGACAAGGGCTGACGATGCGTACCCTCGCCACTCGGCTGGGCGTCACGCCGATGAGCCTGTATCACCATATTGGTGATCTGGCCGGGCTATTGCGTGCTTTATCCGATCGCGTCTATGCCGAAGCCATGGAGGGGTTGAGCGGATTGGCTGATCCGCGGACAGAAATTCGAACATTGCTCACGCGCTATCATCGCGCAGTCGGCTATCATCCCCAGCTCACGCTGGCAATCTTTGCCACGCCAGAGGCCTTTGCCGGGGTTACCCGTCAGATTACCGATCGCCTTACGGCCTTGCTGGCTGAGATGACGACAGAGCCCCTACAGTGGCGCGATATTTTGATTGATCATGCCCATGGCAGCGGTTTGGCCCTTGTCGCGGTACGGGGAGACTCTCTACGGGCGCAGAGCCTGCAAGAACAGTATCTACAGGCCCTCGATCGTCTGCTGGACAGCGTGTCAGCGCGCCAGTAGCACCTTATCCACCAGCCCCCACTCTACGGCTTGGTCGTCACTCAGAACGCGGCCGCAGTCGAGAACACACGTAGCTACGACATCCGCGTTCGGCGTACAGGTAGGTACGGGATACTTGATGCGCTTCATCTCTTTGGAGTAGATTAAACTATCTGCTTGTCAGTCATCGTAGCGCTAATGGGAACAGCGTGGATACACTGATTGTCAAAGGCAAGGCGGAAAGGAATAAGTAATGATCAAAAAATTGGTGTATTTGGCTTATCCACTCTTGTTTTTCGCTGCGTTATTCAGCGCTCATGCTTTTGAGGAAGATTGGAATGGAGATGTTGTTATTAATTGGATGGATTTTAGAAAAACATTAGAAATCTACAAGAAGACAATTAACGTGAGAGGCAATATTGAGCAAGCGGCCGAAGCGGAGAACAGAGGAAAGAGCTACTTCCTCGAAGGCCGGTACGAACAAGCCTACTTTCTCGGCTATCTCAATGCGATAGGCTATATTCCAAGGCCGGAGTATTTTTTCATAATCGGCGACTTAAATCTAAGAACGATACTGTCACTCCATAGCGATTCTCCGCATGCTCCGCTTGAATATATGTCATGCTGGGACAAATATCAGTTTGCGATGGACGTAAATAGAGATTTGGAATCTTCATTTCAAACGGGCTTTGGCTTAGTGGAGGAGCTGAATCTAACAAAGACCAAAGAGTCAAAAATATACAAACAAGCCATGGTCAACGCATCTTGCCTTGCTCGATTAACGAGTAAGTACTTAGATAAAATGGGGTCGCAGTGCGTACCTATTGATCAAGTAAAAGCATGCCTCGGAAGTCCGCTCCTATTTTTATATCACTAACCTAATCGCCTCAGTTTAGGAGGGCGGTGCCTGCGTCAGCGACTGCCCCGAGGATCCACCTTTTGAGTGCTATATGGTCGCCTCGGACCGCCGCATAGCCAGGTTGGAACTTGATGGACTCTTCCCACTGCAGCCCGAAGGCCTGCTGCAATTGCAGACTCATCTGCGCATGGGCATCACCCCGCGTCTTTGATTTGTCAGCATTGGTCGCATGCAGCCGCTCAGGAATACCCAGACGAGTGTTGTTCGCTGGAATGACTCCGGCCTTATCCTCCTTCTCAGCCCACCAGCGCAGATGCGCCTGGAGATTCTTGAGCGTGCCTGCGGACATCCCTGCGAACTGCCAGGCTTTCACATTCTTGCACTTGAGCAAACCAAAAGCCCCCCCCCGCTCAGTTGCTCTGCAGCCCGCGCAGCCGGTCGGCCTGAGTCGTATGGCTACCTTCTCGATTGCGCTGGCAAAGTTAGTTTATAGCTGTCGACTTACGTGAAACATGGGCGGCCGCAGCTCGATTGGCTTTTGCTACAGAACTCCCAAGCGATTCGTGTTGAAGAATTGAAGTGCATAAGGTGCCCATAAAACAGTCACCGGCACCGTGAGTGCTCACAAGTTCTACTTTTTCGGCAGGCATCGACTGGCTACGGTCTCCAGCCTCACACCAGGCCACGCCATGTTCACCTGCCGTCACAATCACAGCCGGATAATGCTGGCTGAGCAATTCAGCCGCCATGCATGCATCGGATAAATTATTGACCGGAATACCACTCAGATCACGAGCTTCAACGCCATTCACCACCAGCAGATCAACCGCATACTGCATCTCGGCACACAATGCTCGCGCCGGTGCGGCATTCAGACAAACGCGGATCCCACGCTGTTTTGCCTGTTTCGCGGCCGACAGATTAACTGCTTCAGATACCTCATTTTGCAACAGCAACATCTCAACCTGTTGCCACAACAGGTCATCATTAAACTGTGCGACATCAATGTGATTATTCGCGTTGGAGACTACCACTGCGCCGTAATCTCCCTCAGCGTCCATCAGTGCCACACTCATACCGGAGGCTACGCTCTCATTCACCGTCACAAAGCGATTATCGATGCCGTTTTCATCAAGCACAGCGCGCAGGAATTCCCCCTGCGTATCTGCGCCCACGGCACCGACAAAGCCCACCTGCGCGCCCGCTTTCGCCGCAGCAACGGCCTGATTGCCGCCCTTACCGCCGAATTTATACGAACACCCGCTTCCGATGACTGTTTCGCCCTTTTCCGGCCGGTGATGCGCATGGATCACGATGTCGTAATGAAGGCTACCCGTGACTAAAATTTTACCCATTCTAGTATTCCCGAAGGTCCTGAACCGCCTGCTGGGTTTTCATCAGATTCTTCTCCGCTGTCTTTAGGTCCTTCTGCGCAATCGCCACGAACAAGGCATCCAGAATATTTAACTGGGCGATACGTGAGGCAGCGTTTTCCCCGAGCAAGTGCGATCCCTGAGAGGTTGAATTGAGCACCACGTGCGCATTACGCGCAATGGGCGACTCGGCGTAATTGGTGATGGCGATAACTTTGGCTCCGTTGCGGACTGCCAGTTTAATCGGTTCATTCACCGCGCGGGTGGCACCGGAATGGCTGATTGCCACCACCGCATCATCGTCAGACAAGACTGCCGCTGACATCAGCATGATATGTGCATCATCGTAGACCGTCGTTTTAATGCCTATTTTCAGCAATTTGTGCGAAAGATCTCTTGCGACGGCAGCAGAGCCACCGACAGCATATAAATCGATGTGCCTAGCTTTAAACAAAATGTCAGCAGCCCGGTTAAATGCCGAAACATCGACAATAGATAAGGTTTCTTCTATTGCCTGAATTGACGTCCGAAATACTTTTTCAAGCAATTTTTCCGACGAGTCTCCCGGTTCAATTTCCGCATGTAAATTTGCCACTTCAGAATAGTTGTAATAGATCAAACTGCTTCTGAAATCTCTAAACCCTGAAAAGTTTAATTTTTTCGTTAATTTAACAATCATGGCCTCGGAAACATTATTCTCCAGCGCAATTTCTTTTAGTGAAGTTTGCTCGGAGAAATCATTTTTAGAGGTGATCGCCTCGACGACTTTTCTTTCTAGTGGCGTCAAGTGTGGCAATTTCATACGAATTTGAGCGCCTATGGCTCGCGGATCCTGATTCATTACTTGCCTCGTGTCGCTCTGTCAATCAACATCGCTATGATAATAATAAGGCCAGTAGCAAGCAATTGATAAAATGCCTGAATATTAAGAAGTGTAAGGCCATTACGTAGTGAACCCAAAATAACAGCGCCAATCAGGGTACCGATCACACTTCCCTTCCCGCCCATTAGGGAAGCCCCGCCAATCGCTGCTGCGGCAATGGCATCCAGCTCCCATAAATTCCCCATTGTCGGTTCGGCAGCCCCCAAACGGCCAATCAAAATCAGCGAAGCCAATGAAGCCAGCACGCCGGAAATCACAAAAACCGTAACTTTGGTTCTTTTGACCGGAACACCTGCCACACGCGCAGCTTCTTCGTTACCGCCGACCGCCAGAATATATTCGCCCAGCGGCGTTTTGTTCATCACCGTCCACAAAATGGCGGCTATGGCGATAACAATTACGATCGGTGCAGGGACCCCAAATATGGTGCTATTGATGACGGTGCGAAACTCCAGAGGAATGCCGAAAATCGGGTTGCCGTTTGTGAAAATCAGCGCCAGTGCACGGAACAAAGAAAGCCCGCCGAGAGTGACGATAAACGGCTGTAAACCCGCATAAGCCACCAGCATCCCGCTGAAAACACCGCACAATGCACCGATACCCAAAGTCGCCATAATTGCCAGCGGGACCGGCACGCCGGACACCATCAGCGTGGCACCCAGCACGGCCGAAAGCGCCGCCGTCGGCCCAACGGACAAGTCGATACCACCGGAAATAATGACCAGCGTCATCCCCAGAGCGATAATCCCGTTGATGGATGACTGCTGTAATATATTAAGCAAGTTAGGAACGGTAAAAAACACCGGCGATAAAAATGAGAAAGTAATCAAAATAATCACCAAACCGATCAGCGTACCGGCATCGCGAACGTTAAATTTGAATAATGCCGAAGGCACAGCCTTTGGCTGAACATTACTTTGCGTCGTCATAATCATGGCCTTTTATCTTTTTAGGTATTGAAGGAAGTAGTTTCCAGACCGCTTACTGCATATCATTAATGGCATAACGGGCAATATTTTCTTCAGTAATCTCATCACCAATAAGTTCTTTGATGATTTTTCCTTCACGCATCACCAGTACTCTGTCTGAGATACGCATTATTTCCGGCATTTCGGAAGAGACCACCACAATAGCCTTCTCTTGTTGCGCCAGTTTTTCTATTAAATTGTAAATCTCAGACTTTGCACCAATATCAATTCCCCGGGTCGGTTCATCGAACAGAAAAACCTTATTATCTGCTGATACCCAGCGGCCAATAATGACTTTTTGCTGATTGCCGCCGCTTAATGTCCCGATCGGTTTTTCAATATTAAGCGGGCGCAATCGCAGTTCGGTCATCACCTCCAGCGCGGTTTTATTCAGTCGATTTTTGTTCAACAGACCGTAGCGTGTAAACCGTCCCATCGACGGCAATGCCATGTTCATTTTAACGGAACGCTCTTTGATGATACCCTCTTTTTTACGATCTTCCGGCACCAGGCCAATGCCGGCACGGATGGCAGAACTGACGTTATGGTTCTTCACCGCCACCCCTTCGACCTCAATGCTGCCGCTGGTTTTGGCATCAATACCGGCGATCAACTTGAGCAATTCAGTACGTCCGGAACCGACCAACCCGGCAATCCCCAGTACTTCGCCTGCCCTGACGCAGAACGTCGCCGATTGCACAGCTTTGCCGCGACTCAATTTCTCGATGCGCAATACATCTCTTGCCGTGGCATACGAGTGATGGTGTACTTTTTCGATTTTGCGCCCGACCATTTTGGTGACGATGCTTTCTTCCGTTTCATCGCAAATATTCACCACGCCGACCTGTTTGCCATCGCGTAAAATCGTCGCCCTGTCACAGACTTTGAAAATTTCATTCATTTTGTGCGAGACATAAATCAGCGACACATTCATCGATTTCAGATCTGAAATCAGCTCCGCCAGTCGCTCGAATTCTGTCGGCGTCAGGCTGGATGTCGGTTCATCCATCGCAATGATCTTTGCCTCATCCAGCAGTGCGCGTGCAATTTCAACGATTTGTTGTTGAGACACTTTCAGGTTCTTGATCGGCTCATCGGGATCGATCGTCGGATCCAGACGGCGCAGGATCGCCACGGCCCGTTTGTATTGTGCTTTCTTATCGACAAATAACCCTTTCAGTTTGGTTAATGGCCGGCCAAGAAACATGTTCTGGGCGACAGAGAGTTCAGGAACGTGCTGTAGTTCCTGATGGATCATCGCAATGCCGGCATGACGTGCTGAAAGCGGGTTCTTCATCTGGATAACCAGCCCTTCTACCAGAATGTCACCGGCATCGGCGGCACGAACACCGGACAAAATATTCAGCAACGTTGATTTCCCCGCCCCGTTTTCACCGATCAGCGCATGAACTTCACCCGGCCTCACCGAAAAATCGACACCCTGGACCGCCGCTACACCGCTGTAGCTTTTGCTGATGCCACGCATCATCAAACTGTACTGTTCCATAAACTCTCCTCACCCTGTTCTCTGACACCAGACTTACTGCTGCAGAGACAGTAACTGGCGCAGTTTCGCGTTATCCTTGGTGGAGAACGCATCAGCATTTTCTTTAGTGATCAGCGCCTGTGGGGTAGACACCACGCGGGAAATTTTCTGGCCGTTAATCAGACGCACCACCACTTCCATTGCCACTTCACCCGTCAGCACTGGGAAGCTGTCCACAGTGCCGGTTAGCTCACCGCGTTTAATAGAGGCGTAAGCATCGGAAATACCGTCGGTGCCAAATACCGCCACCTGTTTGGCTTTCCCGGCGGCGGCCACGGCTTCTACCACTCCGAGCGCCATTCCGTCGTTATTGGCATAGAAGCCAATCAGATCAGGATGTTGCTGCAAGATAGTGGCAGCCGCGTTGTAGGCGTTTTCACGGCTCCAGTTAGCCGGAACGCTAGCAACGACGGTGAATTTTCCGCTGGTCTGTATGGTCTCTTTAAAGCCTTTGGTTCGTTGAGATGCCGCATAAACGCCTGGTTGACCTTCGATTACCGCTACTTTCCCACCTTCAGAGTGTTGTTTGATGAACCAGTTAGCGACACGCACGCCGTTATCTTTCTGCACGTTACCGACGTAATGTGCGGCATTCGGCATTACGGCATCATTGACGTTCACCACGGCGATGCCTTTGCTTTTGGCTGACTCATACGCCGGTTGCAGGTTGGCATCCGTTTGCGGAGAAACCAGTAAGCCGTTGAAGCCCTGAGAAATCAGCGTTTCTGCGATAGAAAGCTGACCGAGCTGATCATCTTCATTGGCTGCAGCCTGATATTCGACGGTAATACCCTGTTTATTACCGAATGCTTTATAGCCCTGGCCAAGCGAGCGCCAGTATTCATTAGTGAGCGTTTTAGACACTCCACCGATCTTCAGCGATTTATCAATCGCCGGTAACGGACCATATTTGGCGGAGAGTTGCGTCCAGTCGGTACGATCAGGCTCTGTATCAGACTGTAATGTTGGCAAATCTGCGGCATAAACCCTGGTGCAAAACAGTGCAGTAGTGAGTACAGACAGTAAGAGTTTTTTCATCATCTGGCCTTCGATTGTTGTTTTTATGATTGCTACAGCGACATACGCTGTCCGGTCCGCTTTTATTGTGCCAGCATCACGTTATTGACGATTTGCTGCGAGGCAACTGCGTCCTGCCTGCTAATGGCTTCAGCCAGCGCCGGGTTGTTTTCGAGTTTTTCACACAGTGTGAGTAAACGCAGAACTGTCGCAATGTTGGTTTCCGCTTCACGCACCGGGTCCAACCCGCTGGCGTCAGGGAAGGTATCGAAGTAATACGCCCCTTTGTAGCCATCGCGTTTCATCTGCAAGAGGAATTCCAGTGTGGCACGCGGGTTCACGGATCCGACCATCAGACCGTCGTCGCGTTTTCCCCAGCCGTCATTGAGATCCAGCCCCAGTAATCGGGACCGGCGAGCCACCATAGCAGCTGCAAACGCCGGGACTTCATTCGCAAACAACACATGTGCGAAATCCAACGTGATGCCAAGGTTTTTGCATCCCGCTTCTTCCACCGCTAGCAGGCACGTGGTGGCATTCGGAAAAATACTATAAGCACGTGGTTCGTTCGGTTTGTACTCAATGCTGATGTCGATATCCGGTGCATATTCCGCCACTTCACGAACCGCGCTGACCGCGTCTTCCCATATTTTTTTATAGTCGGCCTGGAAGCAGTAATCGAAACCATCCTGCCCCATCCAAAGCGTCATAATGCCGGCACCGAATTCACGCCCGGCGTCGATGCCGCGCTTGGTTAATTCGATCGCCTGACGGCGAATTTTCGGATCCGGGTGAGTAAATGCACCGATTTTGAATTCCGGAGCATCCCAGCGCATCTGCATGCCGTTTACCGCTAGCCCGACGTCCTCTATTTTCTGACGCATCACTTTGATGTCGCCGGTCATATGTTGTGGATAATTCAGATCCAGATGTGTCAATCCTTTAACCGTAGCTGCACGTTCGATCATTTGCGGAACGGTAGGTTTTCCTTTTTGTTCCGGCCAGTAAAGATGAGCCCCCGAGGCAAACGAGTTCAGGCGTGTGGCAAATTTAAGTTCTGACATGGGGTGTCCTTTGTGAACTGATAATGTAATGTACTTTCCTTCTTCACTTTATTTTGTGAAGTGGTGCATTACTATCATCCACTGAAAAAAGCCGCAAGATATCCGGATGGATTTATGATCAGATTTGAGAGGGAATTCACGAAATTTCAGAAAATCGGGACGTTCATAAAGAAGGGAAAATGGGTTATGGCGATGTGCTCGTGACTATCGGGTTTGTACCGTTCTGTCTGTGACTGGCAACTGGCCCGTTGCCGTTATTTCAGGCGTTGACCGGCAAGCCATTTCTCTATTAACGTCACTATCTACAGGCCCTCGATCGTCTGCTGAACAGCGTGTCCGCGCGCCCGTAGCACCTTATCCACCAGCCCCCACTCTACCGCTTGCTCGGCGCTCATAAAGCGGTCGCGATCGAGCGCGCGCTCAACCTCTTCGTAGCTACGACCGCAGTGTTCGGCGTACAGGCGGATCACGGTGTGCTTGGTGCGTTTCATCTCTTCGGCGTGGATAAGGATATCTGACGCTTGCCCCTGAAAACCGCCCAGTGGTTGGTGCACGTGCAGGCTGGCATTGGGCAGCGCCATCCGGTGGCCTGCCTCACCCGCCATCAGCAGGAATGACCCCATCGAGCGAGCGGTGCCCATACACAGCGTATGCACCGGTGCGTTGATGTACTGCATAGTGTCGTAGATGGCGAAGCCACTGGTGATCACCCCGCCCGGTGAATTGATATATAAATTTATGGGTTTCTCCGGGTTCTCAGCTTCGAGAAACAGCAGTTGAGCACAGAGCATTTCTGCCACCTGATCGTTAACCTCGCCGTTCAGGAAAACGATGCGGTCGCGCAGCAGCCGCGAATAAATATCGAACGAACGTTCTCCCTGGCTGGTCTGTTCTACCACCGTCGGGACGAGCAGCATCGATTCACGCATCGGTGAACTCCTGTTTTCAGATTGGAATAATGAGTTGAGCGTCAGGCAGCGCGCATCAGCTGCAATCCACCGTCGTTCGCTGCCGTCAACCTGGCGTCGTCGAGTTGGTGAATGACGCGTAACAGGCTTCCGCCGTCAGCGGCGGGCAGAATTTGCAAGGTCACGGTACTTTCGAGGTACGGCGGTCGATCATCACGCATCCGGTAGCTGATTGCTTCGCCCGGTGTTATCACTACCGGTTCGGTATCGGCCAGTTCGGCATTCGGTAACCATTGTTCGCGCAATGCCGGGATCCCGATAGCCCGCCAGACTTTCTCTGGCGGCGCATCGAGTTGATACTCCAGCACCAGCGGCGGCTGCGTGGCGTCGGTTGGGGTCATTGATCCATGTCCTTTAGCAAAACGTTCAGCCTGTCGATGCGTGCCGGCCAGAAGGCACGGTATTTGTCCAGCCATTGCGCGATGACCGCCAACCCTTGTGGGTCAACCTGATAATTGACGAAACGCCCCTGGCGCGCCTCGCACACCAGCCCCGCCTGCCGCAACACGGCCAGGTGTTGAGACATCGCAGATTGGCTGATCGTCATGCCTTCACGCAGTGCGCTGGCATTCATGCCGCCAGTGGCCAGTTTTTCGAAGATGCTGCGCCGGGTGGGATCCGCCAGCGCTTTGAAGAGGTCATTTTCATTCATGACTATACATTAGTAGTCACTTATCTAATGCGCAAGTTTAGCGCGGAAAATAATCACGCTCACGCCAAAGAAAGGGCGTGATCATAATGCCACGCTCAAAGCACCGAGACCGATAAACAGCCCGGCGATGGTGGCGCTCATCAGATTAGACAAGGTAGCGGCCAGCAGCGCGCGCAAGCCCAGGCTGGCAATATCCGAAGCGCGTTCCGGTGCTACCGCGCTGAACGCCCCCACCACCACGGCTATCGAGCCGAAGTTGGCGAACCCGCACAGTGCGAAAGAGATGACGGCGATGGTTTTAGGATCGAGCACCGCGACGCTGTCTTTGAGATAGGCTGAAAAATTCACGTATGCGACAAATTCGTTTATCGCCAGCTTCTGGCCAATCAGCCCACCTACTACCCCAGCGTTATCCCAGCTAACCCCCATGATATAAGCCAAAGGCGAGAACACATATCCGAACAACCTTTCCAGGCTGAGCTGTTGCCAGCCAAACAGGCTGCCGACGCCGCCAATCAGGCCATTAATCAGCGCAATTAACGCTACAAAGGCCATTACCACGGTAGCGACGCCCACGGCTATTTTCAGCCCGAGCATCGCTCCACTGGCCGCGGCTTCGATAATGCTCGCCGGGCGTTTTTCACTGAACGCCATCTGGCTGAACTCGACCTGCGACGCCTCGGTTGCCGGGCTCAGCATACGTGCGAACAGAATGCCGCCGGGGATCGCCATCAACGATGCCGCCAGCAGATATTCAATCGGTACGCCAAGGCCGGCATACCCCACCAACATTGAGCCGGCGATCGACGCCATTCCGCTGCAAATGACGGTAAACAGCTCATTGCGGCTCATCTTGTTAATAAAAGGCTTAAGCACCGCAGGCAGCTCGTTTTGCCCTAAAAAGATGGTGGTCACCGCGGCAAAAGCCTCAACCTTGCTGATGCTCAGCATCTTTTGGAATACGTAGCCCAACAGATTAATCACCCATCCCATCACGCCGAGGTAATAGAGAATCGAAATCAGTGCGGTAATAAAAATAATGGCCGGCAGAACATGAAAAGCGAAAACAAAACCTGCGCCGTCAAACAAGACATTCATTTTAGGGCCGACCAGTCCGCCAAAAATAAATGAGCTACCGGCATCGCTGTACGAAATGACTTTATTGACGCCACCGGCAATGGCATTAACCACCCACTTACCGGCGGGCACATATAACATAATTGCGCCCAACAGCACTTGCAGTATTAATGCGCTGAAAACGGTTCTCATGCTGATTCGTTTACGGTTGTTGGAAAAAATAAAAGCAATAAGGAGAAGAATACAGATACCTGACAGGCTGCGTAGTAAGTCCATAAATCCGTCCCTTAATACCCGTCGTATTTCAGCCGTAGCGGAAAAGTCATTGGGTATGTAAATGTACCTGTCCTGAAAGGTGAAAAGGGCAAAGCACTCCCCTCCACCTTTCAGGCTGGCGTTTTTATTTAATGTTGTTTATAGGGTAAAACTTAAGGAATAACGCGTCGTCTTAGGCGGCGGCCTCCTGATAACAACAGGCAATTTGCGCGGCCAGCTTGGCGTTGTTGAACACCAATTGAATATTGGCGGTCAGGCTGTCGCCCCCGGTCAATTCAGCCACTCTGGCCAGCAAAAATGGCGTGCTGTCCTTGCCCTGAACGCCTTGTTCAACCGATTCCCGCACGGCACGCTCAATGGCGGCATTAATTTTTTCCTCCGGCACCGCATACTGCGCCGGGATCGGGTTGGCAATCACCATGCCGCCCTCCAGCCCGGTCTGCCACTTGGTGGCCATGGCGCGGGCGATCTCCGCCGGGGCATCCAACTGAATGCTGACCCTGAAGGGGCTGGTACGGCAAAAGAATGCCGGCAGCGTTTGGGTCTGGTAGCCGATCAGCGGTACACCGTGGGTTTCGAGGTATTCGGTGGTCAGCCCCAAATCCAAAATAGACTTGGCACCGGCACAGATCACCGCGACATTGGTGCGTGCCAGCTCCTGCAGATCCGCCGAGATATCAAACGTGTGTTCTGCGCCGCGGTGCACGCCGCCGATGCCACCGGTGGCAAAGACGTGAATGCCCGCCATCTCGGCAATAATCATGGTTGAGGCCACGGTGGTCGCCCCGTGTTTACCGGCGGCGACGATGAACGGCAGATCGCGACGGCTCACTTTCGCCACCTTATGGCCCTCTTTACCCAGCAGCTCTATTTCCTCACGGCTTAATCCCGCCTTCATGCGGCCGTTAATGATGGCGATGGTCGCGGGCACCGCGCCGTGATCGCGGATCTTTTGTTCCACTTCCAGCGCCGTCTGCGCGTTCTGCGGGTACGGCATACCGTGAGAAATGATGGTGGATTCCAGAGCCACAACCGGGCGTTTGTGGGCCAAAGCCTCGGCCACCTCCGGCGAAATGTCCAGATAGTCATGGGAAATCATTTTATTTTTCATGCTTGTAGCTCCAACAGTTTTTGTACGCTGCCATTCGACAGGTTCGGGTTATTGGTAAATTCGGATGCCAGCGTCAATGCCGAGCAACCCTGCGCAAAACGAATGCTGTCCGCCAGCGTCATATCTTCCAGCCAGCAATGGGCCAGGCCCGCCATCATGGCGTCGCCGGCCCCAGTCACATTGACGATGTCGACGACCAGTGGCTGCGACCAGCCGTTTTGCCCATCAATTTCGCTGTAATAAACCCCGGCTGGCCCCATGCTGAGCGCCAGGCGTTGTACCCCTTGTTGATGGAACCAGCGGGCCACCGCTGGCGCATCCTGCGGCCCGTGGATCGCCATGCCGCTGAGGATCTCGGCTTCGAGGCGATTGGGCTTGAGAGTATGGATATGCGAGAGCCAACGGCGGATTTTGGGCGCTTTAAATGCCGATACGGTGTCAACAAACACCGGCACGCTGCCGGAGTGCCCGAATAGCCAGGCCAGTGCGTCCTCGGTCAGGTTGCAGTCAACCACCAGCACGCCCGCATGCAGGATCAACTCTTTAGACGTGGCCAATAACGCCGGTGTGAGTTTCTCGAGAATGCGCATGTCGTTAATTGCCACCAGCATTTCGCCGTTGTTATCGAGTAAGGAGACATAGGTCGAAGTATTTTCACCGTGCAATTTATGGAAGCTGTCGACATGTACCCCCGCCAGCTTTGCCTGTTCGAATAAGGTTTCGCCGTAGAAGTCGTCACCGACGACGGAAATAAGGTGACACTCCCGGCCTAATAAGGCGACATTCTGCGCAATATTTCTGCCCACCCCACCTGGCGTGCATTTTATTTTTCCCGGGTTGGAATCTTCATACACTAATTTAGAGGAAGCATAACCGCAGACATCCATATTGGTAGAACCTACGGTTACCACATAGCTGTGCTCCGACAATATATAACCCTTACCCTTTATATATCCTTTATTCATTAAATTCATAATGTGCCCGGCGACACCAGAGCGGCTAATACCTAAAACATCGGCAATTTCCTGCTGTGGGATCAAAGGATCACGTCTCAGAAGATGCAATATCTGTTTTTCTCTGCTGGTCATATTGGACACTTGTTTGTTTTTAAACATACGTTTGTTTTATATCGGGCATGAAAAACAGTAAAGTGGGATTAAAGGCTTTAGCGAAGATTTGGGAAGAGGATCGTAAGTTGAATGAACCGGGTTTCAGCGTTAATTCTGTGATGCCCATCAAATAATAAAGTCGGTTTTATCCTTCAAAAAGAGTCAAAAATAATCATTAGCCGAGACATAGCATTTTATTCTTATAATAATCTTAATAAAACAACCGGATAGGATTTCCATGCGTATAACCTAACTTATGTTTGGTTAGTCGCATCTTGCGCTTTTTTCGAGGGTTGGGGCAGCCGGTGTTCTCATCGAAAAGAGATGGCTTTCACATTTGGACTTTAAATAAAGCAGCGGCCCGAAATCTCTGCCTCGTTTTACGTGCCCTCAGCGACACGCCGAGGGTGCAGTATCATCCGCATCCCGCTGACCGGCATGCAACAGGGCGCGCCAAATTTCTCCTGGAGCGCGGCGCACCTCTACATGTTGTATAACGACTTTTTCACCCGCTAATCTGTCCGTCACCCTGCCAGAGTGAATACTGGCAGGGTTAATCAACTGGCTACTGTTTGATTGGGATGACCAGTACGTCGACATTCAATTGGTTGATGGCATGCTGGGTTGAGGAAAACAGCTTGTTCCACAGATCGTGGTGATGGCCAAAAACCACCAGATCGACACTTTTATCCACCACGGCATTCTTCAACTCTTCGATAAAATCACCGTGTCCGATGATCACCTCGTTGATCGGGTAATTCACATTCTGGGTCAGCGGCTCCAGCTCTTTCTTGATTTTCTCTTCAAAAGGTACGCCGTCGTAGCTTCGCTCAGAAAAACCAATCGCCGCATGGTAGGTATCGTAGTGGATATCCACGTAGATCAGAGAGAGCCTGGCCTGCAGTGACGCGGCCAATCTCGCGCTTTTTTCCACCAGCCGTTTTCCGTCATCACTCAGGTCGGTGGCAATCATAATATGTTGATAGCACATAGCGCCTCCTGTCATTGATTCATAGAGACCCCGGTTTGCACGGCAACATTTCTGTTGTCCCGTTATGGATAATTTTAGTTCAGAAACCGGAGGGACGAACGGGCATCTTGCCGTTGGAACAGCCCCGTTACCGGGGCTGGAGATACCATGATGACGCGGGCCGTCAGCCCGTTATTTCTGGCTTTGGGTGTAAGGGGTATATACGCCCGTCAGGCTCTCGAGGAAGGCAACAATATCATCGACATCCTGCTGCGGCAGTTCGGTACCCACCTGATAGCGCAGCATCAGTTTGACCGCTTCATCCAGCGTGGCGACATCCCCGCGATGGAAGTAAGGCGCCGTCAGTGCCACATTGCGCAGGCCGGGCACCTTCTGCCGTAGCCTGTCGCGCGCTTCGCTGGTGACGTTCATCCGCCCGATATCCGCGGCGGTAATTTCCCCAAAATTGAAGTCGCGTTTCAGCCCCAAAGGCTCGAAGGAACGCCCACCGAGAATGGTTCCTCCGTGGCAAGTGGCGCATTTGTTGTCCTTAAACAGTTGATAACCGTGTTTCTGCTGCATCGTCATGGCTTTGTCATCGCCGCGCAGCCAGTTATCGAAAGGTGAGTCCGGCGTGATTAAGGTTTTTTCAAATTCGGCGATGGCATCCGTAATGGTCTCGCCGCTGAGGCCCTGCGGGTAGGCGGCGACAAAATCACGGGTTAGTACCGGATCCTTGTCCAGTTTGCCGATGATCTCCTCCCAGGATTTGGAAGCCATTTCTATAGGGTTGAGCGGCGGTCCACCGGCCTGTACCTGCAGCGTTGGCGCACGGCCATCCCAGAACTGCTCGCTGTTGAACACGGAGTTGAATACCGTTGGCGCATTTATCGGCCCTACCGCGCCGCCAACGCCAATCGACGTTTTTCTGCCGTCTACGCCTCCGGTATTGAGCGAATGGCAGTGGGCACAAGAGAGAGTGCTGTCTCCGGAAAGGCGTGGGTCGTGATACAGTCGAAAACCCAGCGCCACTTTCTGTGCGTCGACAGGCAATGCCTTGGGGATCGGCTGAATCGGCTCATTACGGTGTTCCGCGGCAGCCTCGTTACTGGCGTAGTAACGCGCGCGCTGCTGCGCTATCCAGCCAAGCAAGGTCTCGCGCTCTTGCTCATCCACCTGCCCCGCCCAGTGCAAGGCGACATACCGTGTCGGCGGCATGGTCTTATGCTGCATTACCCATTCAATCTTGTTCAGATCGCTTTGTGATACCGCTTTATCTTCGATCAGGCTGGCACGTACAGGTTCCAGGTTAAAAGACTGATACCCGAGGCGGATATCGTATTCCATCAGCTGTTTGGCAATGGGAAAGGAGGCATAGAAGGGGAGATCGGCAGAAGGTGTATGGCAATAATCGCAGCCCTTTTCTCTCAGCAATCCGAGAACCTGGTTATTCTTCTCCAGCGCAGATCGCGGTACCTGACTGTACACCGTACGCTGAGTATCGTGATACCAAACATAGCCCGAAAGCCCCAGATAACATAAGACAATGCCGGTAAGGGACATCGCCGCAATACGGGTGACCTTTTTCATTTTCAATCCTTATAAGGTATTGCCCATCCAATAGACAGTCGCCCGGTAATAGTAGAGAGGAAGATGCGCTGCATAATTGATAACAATCAATGAATAACCCAGCCTGCGCCTATAGCTGTAATAGTGTTTGCCTATCAGCGTGCCGATATAAAATCGGCGGCTATTTTCTTGAAGCATCCCGGCATTGAAATATCCCCAAGATTTCAAACGCCCCTTTATTTTCCAAACCCGGATAGTGCTTTGATTTTATAAAAAATTAATTCGGTAAACGTGACGACAGAAATAAATCACCGGCTCTACCCGCTCATTTTCATATTGAAACGCTTCTTTAGGGTTTATGGCCCTTCCCTTGTGCTCTGCTCTCAACCGGTCATTTTGGCTAAAAGCGCCGTTGACAGGATTTTCATCAAATGCGAGGATTATGGTGTCGAATCGATACCATAATCACATTCAGATAAACAAGCAAAAGGATAAATAACTATGTATATCAATGTTTTTGACACTCATGTACATACCAGGGATGGTCGCTATCTGCATTTCGACGTGTTCACCGACAGCAACGATCTGGCTCAGGCAAGACACTATGCGCAACAGTTCCTCAAACAGAACAATATTGAGGAGGACAATATCAGCCAAAGCAGCTGTGCATTCTGCCACAGCGAGTCCTCCAGCCCTGAGGTGGAGCAGGCTATTGGCCAAACGGGCTATTACATTTTTAAAATGCAGGGTTGCCAGGGGATGTCATGACAGCTTACCGGCCGATAGACTGCGAATTGCATGATTATTTGGAAATTGCCTGCCTCTACGGTTACCGGCTGAACGTTGAATTGGTTAACGGGCAGTGTTTCCAGGCAACGGCGTTAACCACCCAGACGCTGGAGAATGAGGGAGAGTTTATTTATTTCGATAATCAACGGGTTTGCCGCCTGGATCAGCTTTCGGCCATTACCCCGCAAGGGAGTCATGCCCTCTTCGGTCGCATCGCGCTGACGCAATGAGGGCAGGACAAGATAAGCCGATGGCAGGGGTCACCGCACGCGCTGGGCTTCGAACCACACGTTGCACACCGACAGGATCAGCGTGTTGGCATCTTTTACCAGCACGTTATCCCCCGGTACGCCGTCGGTACCCTGATCGGTAATGCCTTTGATTGTGGTATCGGCATGCTGGATCATCACCCGCTCAACCGCCGGCGTGCTGATGCCCAGCATCGGGAAGTCGATATAAGAACTGCTGCCGGAGTTGTCCTCAACAAACTCCTGTGCTTCCACCGTGCTGAGGGTCGCCCCCTCGCTTTTCAACTCGGTACCGTTCCAGGTGAAACTCCCTGCTTTATAAGCGATCTTGCCGCCGATCAGGCCTTTCGCCTGCTGTTCATCCCAGCAACCCACGGTTTGGGTCGGCAGGATCTTGCTGATATGCCAGTTGCCCAATAACGTTTTCGGGATCGGTTCCGCCACGCTCTCCGCCGCCTGAACCTGAGCCGCTGATACGCAAGTCAAAACCACCAATGGCAGCAACGCCTTGCGCCACATGTTAAATCGCATTGTCTTTTCCTTTGGCTATTCGCGCCCCGGTTGGGCTTTCCGTCATCATAATAAGCTGGCGGATCCCCCGTCAAAACAAACTGTATACCAGGGCACAAACAGGATACGCCAGACCGATTACCCCAGTGGCCACCCCCGGCGCCCCTCTTCCCCTTCAATCCACTGCGTTTCTCCCGCTAACGGTAAGCGCCGATCGTCCAGATAACGGTAGTGACGGCGAGCCTGCTCTAGCAGGGTAAAATCCAATGTGGCTGACAGCGCCCCTGCTTCGCGGCCCAATCCGGCGACTTCGCGTCCCAGCGGATCGACAATCAGGCTTTCGCCGGAAAACTGCAATCCATCACCCTCACCGCAACGGTTGGTCATGGCGACAAACATCTGGTTATCCTGCGCGCGGGCCAGCGCGGCATTGCGGTGCACCGGGCCATAGGGATCCATATTGCCATTCGTCACCAGCAGCAATTGGCAGCCCATAACGGCTAACGCCCGGGCATTTTCCGCGAACTCAAGATCGTAGCAAATCAGCAGCCCGATACGCGTTCCACGCCAAACGCCGCATACCAACGTATCGCCGCGAAGAACGGTATTACGCTCATCCGGCCACAAATGGGTCTTGCGATAGTGCAAATAAATCCCCTGCTCCGGCGTGATCAGCACCGTACTGTTGAACACCCCCTTATCGGTGCGTTCAAGAAAGCCAATCACCAGCGCGACATCGTATTGGCGGCTGGCCTGAACCAGTTGCAGCAACTCCGCGCCGTCTCTTTGCAGGGCATAATCGGTGTCACCCTGCGCCGCAGCGAAACCGGTGAGCTGGGTTTCCGGGAACAGAATAAGGTTGCCGCCCTTGGCGTAACGCTCAATGAATGCCAGGGCCTGCGCCAGGTTGTCGGCAACGCAACCTTCACGACAGGGCAATTGGGCCAGGGTTATTTCCATTTTATCCTCCACGCGGAACACAGTAATAATAATGGTAGTATGCCCGAAACAGCCGTTCTGGCTATTCCATGACAGGGGTAACATCAGTGGGTAACAGCAGCCTTATTTCTCCCGAGACGCTGGCCTGGCATCGGGCATTCGGCCAACTGGTCGATAACCTCGACGGGGCGGATTTCTGGCTGAGCTGTGCGCGCCTATTGAAGGGGCATATCCCGTTCGAAAACTGGGTGGCGCTGCTGTTTTCTCCCCAGCATCCTCCACAGATCCTGGCTGCCAGCGACGAAAGCGACGGCAGTGACGAAGCGCTGTTTCACGATTACCAGAAAGGCCTCTATCTGCTCGATCCTTTCTACCTGGACGCCTGGGCGCGCCAACGCATCGGGCTGTTGCGCCTGGATGACGTCGCACCCGCCAATTTTGCGGCGACGGAATACTACCAACACTATTTCAACCATAACGTCGGTGGCGATGAGGTGCATTTCAACCTGCTGGTGGAGCCGCAGCGCATGCTTTGCCTGTCGTTGGGCGCCTCGCGGCGCTACAGCGATCGTCACCTCGGCATTCTGGCTCTGGTCGAAAGTTGGCTACTGCCATTGATGCGTCAGCGGATGCGTTTCGAAAACGCCAGCGATGATGGCGACAGCAACTTCTCACTGTCGTCGTTGCCCGGCGGCGCGCAATTGACGGAACGGGAAAACCAGGTCAGCCAACTGATGCTGGCGGGCTGTTCTACCAAGGAGATCGCCCGCCGCCTGCAGATTTCTATCGAGACGGTACGAGCGCATAAAAAGCACCTGTACTCGAAACTGGGCATCAACACGCAGTCCGAACTGTTTGCGCTATTTTGGCGCAGCCGCGGAGCCTGAAATCCCTCATAGCAAATCGCTATTAATCATAGATAATCAGTATTTTATTTTAGCCAGCCGATTATCTAGAGTCAGTGCCACTCTTCAGCCTGCAATAACCAGCAGGCTATTTTGACAAGGACTCTGGGAAATGACATTTACGCTGAAAAAACTCGCCGCGGCGCTGGCGGTAACAAGCAGCCTGCTGCTGACTGCCTGTGGACCGACAGAACAAGACAACCACCACATCAAAGTCGGCATCAGCTCCGGCATCGATCAGGCTATGTGGGCAACCGTACAGAAAATCGCCAAACAGAAATACGATCTGGATGTGGAAGTGGTGACCTTCAATGATTACGTGTTGCCCAACGAAGCACTGAATAATGGCGATCTCGACATCAACTCCTTCCAGCACAAGCCTTATCTGGAAAAACAGATCCAGGAGCGCGGCTACAAACTGGTGGCGGTAGGCAATACTTTCGTTTATCCCATCGCCGGTTATTCCAAAAAAATCACGTCGCTCAGCCAACTGCCTGACGGTGCCCAGGTTGCGGTACCCAATGACCCGACCAACCTCGGCCGTTCGCTGCTGCTGTTGCAAAAACAGGGGCTGATTGTGCTGAAGGAGGGCGTCGGGCTGCTGCCTACCTCATTGGATATCGTCAGTAATCCGAAGAAATTGAAAATCGTCGAGATTGAAGCGCCTCAGTTGCCGCGTGCGTTAGACGACAAACAGATCGCCTTGGCGATCATCAACACCAACTACTCCAGCCAAATTGGTCTGTCGCCCGCCAAGAACGGGCTGTTTGTCGAAGACAAAGATTCGCCTTACGTCAATGTTTTCGCCACTCGGGTGGATAACCAAAACAACGAAAACGTGAAGAATCTGATCAAGGCCTATCAGACCGATGAAGTTGCCGCCAGCGCCGCCGAAATCTACAAGGGCGATGCCGTTAAAGGTTGGTAATCTGCATTTCCCCCGTGGCAACCGTCACGGGGTTATCCCATCCTCCCTCACATTTCCCGCCATTTTTTGAACGCTTTTCACCCACCTTGATCACAAATCAAACAATGCGTGTTAGGTGATAAATGCTGCAATGTTGTATACAAGTTTGCGTAAATGTTTTCTATTTGTTTCAAAAGCCTCGGGTGAAAATAATGAAAAATAGAAAAATCAAGCTGTTGCTGGCTGCGGGTGCTCTGGCTGCCGTCGCGGCGCTGGCGGTCGCCGGCAAGGTGGAGAATGCCGACAAGACCTTTCTTTCCGTAGCCACCGCCTCCACCGGCGGCACCTATTACCCGATGGGCGTCGGGCTGGCCAATGTCTGGAGCAACCGCCTGAAGCAGAACGGCATCCAGGTCAGCGGGCAATCCTCTGCGGGATCGATAGAGAATATCGATCTGCTGCAGAAAAACGAGGCGCAGCTGGCGATCCTGCAAAGCCTGATCGCCGTCGAAGCCTACCAGGGCGTACGCAACTTTGAAGGCCGCGCCTACAGCCATCTGCGTTCCATCTCGATGCTGTGGCCGAACGTAGAACACTTTGTGATGCTGGAAAACAAAGTCAAGGACGGCACCTTGAATGACATCGCCGGCAGCCGTTTCTCAGTTGGCCCACAGGCCAGCGGCACCGAGCAGTCCACGCTGATCATTTTGCAAGGGGTTAACCTGAGCAAGAAATCGCTGACGCCGGAATATCTGGGCTATGGCGACACCGTTTCAGCCATGCGCGACGGGCGACTCGACGGCGGCGCCCTGCCTGCCGGGGTACCGGCGGCAGCGGTAACCGACATGTTCGCCAGCGGCGTGCCCTCACGCATCCTCAACGTCACCGATGAACAGTTGGCCAACATCAACGCCATCGCCAATTCCTGGTTCCGTTTTGATATTAAAGCCGATACCTACCCACGGCAGAGTCAGGCGGTTTCCACCATCGCCCAGCCCAATATTTTGGTGGCGCTCAATGGCCTTGATGAAAAGCTGGTGTATGACCTGACCAAAACCCTGTTTGAAAACCTGCCGGAAGTGCATCAGGTGCACAGCGCGGCCAAATACATTTCGCTGGAGAATGCGCTGAAAGGCGTTTCTGTGCCGCTGCATATCGGTGCTTATAAATATTATCTCGAGGCCGGGGTCAGCGTGCCCGACTATCTGATCCCACCGGAAGCGGCAGCGCTTGCCGTCAATCGATAAGGAGGTCGTATGAGCACTAACAACCTGTCGCCGCAAAATGCCGTCGATCTGGACAAAGAAGCCGGGGCCGGCAGTCGCCCGCTGAGCGGTATCTATTTGCAGTTGGCCACGGTGCTGGCCATTGCGATTTCCGCTTACGCCATTTATGCCAATGCGCTGTCGAATACCCAAGAGTTTTATCGCAATACCACGTTTCTCAGCGGTATCTTAATCCTGGGCTTCATACTGTTTCCGGTATCACGCCGCCACGCCACCAGCAAATTCAACCGCTGGGACTACCTGTTCATTATCCTGACGCTGGTCAGCTACGGCTATTTCTACGCCAGCTATCTGGACTTGCACGTGGTGCGCAAAAGCATTCCCAATACCACCGACTACGTGATGGCGGTGATCGGCATCGGCGTGCTGTTTGAAGCCGCACGCCGCACCACGGGCTATTTCATTCCCGGGCTGGCGACCTTCGCTATCGTTTATGCACTGTTCGGCCAGTACTTTATGGGCATTTTCGGCCACGGCGGCTTCTCGTTCGAACGCCTGCTGTACCGGCTGTTTATGACCAGCGAAGGGATCTTCGGCATCACCCTGTCCACCGCCTCCACCGCAATCGTGGTATTTATCCTGTTTGGCGCGTTCCTCAGCGTCAGCGGGGCCACGGCATTGTTCAACGATTTGGCGCTGGCGATGGCCGGTCGGCGTCGCGGCGGCCCGGCGCAGGTCGCGGTGATCTCCTCGGCGCTGACCGGCTCCCTGAGCGGCAGCGCGGTGGCTAACGTCGCCACCACCGGCACCTTCACCATCCCGCTGATGAAAAGCATCGGCCTGTCGTCCCGCTTTGCCGGTGCGGTTGAAGCCACCGCCTCCACCGGTGGAATGATCATGCCGCCGATCATGGGTGCCGCCGCCTTTATCATGGCCGGCTTCCTCGGCATTTCGTATACCACCATCGTGATCGCCGCCATTATTCCCGCATTGCTCTATTACGCGGCGCTGATTATTGCCATCGATCTGGAGGCTAAAAAGCAGGGTCTGAAGGGCATCAGCAAAGAAAATATTCCCAAAGTGAAAGCGGTGCTGAAGGCGCGCGGCCTGCTGTTGCTGCCGTTGATCATCGTTATCGGCACCCTGTTGTTGGGCAAAACGCCGATCTATGCCGGGTTCCTCGGCATTATTTCGATCATCGTCGCCAGTTGGATCACCCCCGATACCACCGTACGCATGACGCCGAAAAAAATCGCCGAGGCGCTGAACGAAGCGGCTCGCGGTTCTATTCAGGTGACGATAGCCTGCGCCGCCATCGGGGTAATCATCTGCGTAGTCACCATGACCGGTATCGGCTCCACGCTGGCGTTTAATATCGTCGCGATGACCAACAATACCCTGTGGATGATCCTGCTGGTGGTGATGCTGGTGTGTATCGTACTGAGTATGGGCCTGCCCTCTACCGCGCTATATATCGTGGTGGCGGTTACCGTTTCGCCGATCCTGATCAAAGCCGGCGTGATGCCGCTGGCGGCGCACTTCTTTGTGTTCTGGTTTGGCGCCTTGTCCAACATCACGCCGCCAGTGGCGCTGGCCAGTTACACCGCCGCCAGCATCGCTCGCGCCGACCCGATGCAGACCTCGTGGGATGCCGTGCGCCTGGCGTTACCGGGCTTTATCATCCCATTCATTCTGGTCTATAACCCGATGCTGCTGATGCAGGGCGACGACCTTAATGCGCTGTCGGTGATCCATATGGTGATCAGCGCATTGGTGGGGATTTATGCGCTGTCGATCGCCAGCGCCAATTTCTGGATGATGAAAACCCACTGGCTGGAGCGGGTATTGTTTACCTTTGCGGCTATCCTGCTGATTAAACCGGGGCTGCTGACCGACTTGGGCGGCGCGGCGCTGATTGTTACTGCGGCGTCCGTGCATCTGTTGCGTTTCAGGCGGAGTCATCCGCAGAGGGCTGTAAATGATCAATAAGGTTACGCGCCAGAAAGCTTCTCATCAGGTCCTGGCGCAGTTGAAGGAAGGCATCAGTAACGGCACCTTCCCCGTCGGGGAAAAACTGCCGTCAGAGAACCTGCTGGCGGAGGCCTTTGGCGTCAGCCGGGTGCCCGTGCGTGAGGCGCTCGGCATTCTGGAGGTCAGCGGCATCATCTCCTCGCGGCAGGGGGGCGGCCATCGGGTAGAACAACATTCCCTGCTGAGCAAATACCAGCCGCTGGTGTTGGAAATAGCCGATCCGGATGAAGTGGAAGCGCTGCTCGAAATGCGTGAGGTGATTGAGCAACAGGCGGCGTGTATGGCCGCCGAGCGCCATACCGAACAGGAACTGCGGGCGATTGAATTGGCCCTTAACGACTTCAAACGCTGCACCCTCGACGAAGGTTTGATTGGTCATCGAGAGGATTATCTGTTCCACCGCGCCATTATGCAGGCCTCGCACAACCCGTTTTTCGTGCAGATCCTGGATAACATGCACGAATTGTATCTCGGCGTGCTGGTGTATTCACTCAGCAAGAACCTGGGCCGTCAGGACGAGCGCCAACGGGTGATCGACGAGCACCAACGGGTATTTATGGCAATCAAGGCTCGCGATCCGGCGGCAGCCACTGCCGCTATGCAAAACCATCTCAGCAACGTACGCGGCAAATTGCGCCGCCTGGACCATGAGGAGTTAGGATAACCATGCATGACGTGATCATTATCGGCGCAGGTCTGGTGGGGTTGGGCGTCGCCAACGCGCTGCAGGAAACGAACCCCCTGCTGCGTATCCTGATCCTGGAAAAAGAAAATGGTCCGGCGGCCCACCAAAGTGGCCATAACAGTAACGTAGTGCATTCCGGCATTTACTACACACCCGGCAGCCTGAAGGCACGGCTGGCAAAACTGGGCAACCAAAGCATGTTCGCCTTCTGCCGCGAGCATGACCTCTATCAGGATCAATGTGGCAAAGTGATTGTGGCCACCCAATTGAAGGAGCTGGCTTTACTGGAGAATATCTACCAGCGCGGGCGACAGAACGGGCTGGCGGTCAGCCGATTGTCGCAGGCACAGTTAAAGGAGCGTGAGCCGCACGTCAACGGTATTGAGGCACTGCTGGTGCCCGATGCCGGTATCGTCAACTACAGCGAGGTGGCGGCAAAGCTGGCGGAAGTGATCCAGCAACGCGGCGGCGAGATCCACTATGGACAACAGGTTGAGGGCATCGTTGAAAGCAGTGACGGCGTCAGCGTGCACACCCCTCGCGCAGAATATCAGGGCAAGTGGCTGGTTAACTGCGCCGGCCTGTTCAGTGACCGCATCGCCGCCCTGGCCGGCTATCAGACCGGGATGAAGATCGTGCCGTTCCGGGGTGAATACTTTGTGCTGAACGACGAAAAAAACTATCTGGTGAACCACCTGATTTACCCGGTACCGAACCCGGACTTCCCTTTCCTCGGCGTGCATTTTACCCGTATGTACAACGGCAAGCGCGACGTTGGCCCCAATGCGGTGCTGGCATTCAAACGTGAAGGTTACCGCAAATGCGATTTCAGCCTGCGGGATCTGAGCGAGGTGCTCGGCTATCGAGGATTCTGGAAAATCGCCGGCAATTATCTTGGCGAGGGGCTGGCAGAAGTTCGACGCTCCCTGTCACGCAAACTATTTACCGAGAACGCACGCCAGCTTATCCCCGAGCTGCAACCGGAAGATATCCGGCCCGGCCCGGCCGGGGTTCGTGCCCAGGCGCTGACCGCCGATGGCAAACTGGTGGATGATTTTCATTTTGTGAAGGGCCGCCGCTCGCTGCACGTCTGCAATGCGCCCTCCCCGGCGGCGACCGCCTCACTGGAGATCGGCCGCGAGATCGTGCGACAACATCTTGCTGCGCTTTGATGTTAAAGCCCGCTGCCGCGGGCCTTTTCTGCTTACTTTGCCGCGTATTTTTGCATATTGGCCGGCGTGACCAGTTCAAACGGGATCCAATAATAGGGTTCCAGCTTTTCGCCCTTGATCATCCGCTGAGCCACGTCGACCGAGGCCTTGCCCTGGCCGACGGCGTCCTGGAAGACCGTGACCTGCATCTTGCCGGAAGATAATGCTTTCAGGCCGTCCGGGGTGGCGTCGATTCCGCCGATCAGCACTTTGTTGTCCTTTTTACCGGCCTGTTGCAATGCCATGATCGCGCCAATCGCCATCTCGTCGTTGTTGGCCGCGACGATATCAATGGACTCGCCGTTGGTTACCCAGTTCAGCATCAGATCCATACCCTCGCTGCGTGAGTAGTTGGCACTTTGCTTCTGCACCACTTTCATTTTCGGGTACTTCGCCACCACCTGCTCCACGTCTTTGGTGCGTTGCAGTGCACCGGCATCGGTCAGGTTACCGATCATGATGGCCACGTTGCCCTGATAATTCGCCAGGCGCGCCAGCTCTTCCATCTGCAAGGTGCCGGACTGCTTCTCGTCGGAGCCGACAAACACCACGCCGGAAGGCAGCGTGCTGTCGCCCGGCGTACGATTCACATACACCAGCGGAATACCCGCCCTGGTCACCAACTTGGTGATCGCAGGCGTGCCCGCCGAGTTGACCGGGTCGACGATAATCGCGTCCACCCCGGCGCTGATAAAGCTCTGCACCTGATCGGTCTGGCGACCAACGTCACCACGGGCATCTTCGAACTGCACGGTAATACCGCGCGCCTTGGCCTCTTTGTCGATCGAATGGCGGATGATGGTGAGGAAATTCTGGTCAAAATAGGCCATCGAAACGCCGATAGTTTCCGCCAGTACCGAGGTGGAACAGCTAAGCGCCGCCACCAGCACGATTCTTTTTAGGTATTTCATGGTGATTCCCCTGAGGTAAAAAAAAACCGCCGGGCAAGCCGCACCGGCGGAGATTTACGGCAATCAGTGTTTTTTGCGGTTACGGTGCATGTCGATAGACACCGCGGCGACGATAATCACGCCTTTGATAATGTCCTGAATATAGGAGTCCACGCCGATAAAGGTGAATCCGCTTTTAATCAGCCCGAGGATCACCGCACCGATCAGCGTGCCGGTAATGCGCCCAACGCCGCCCATCAGGCTGCTGCCGCCGATGACCGCGGCAGCAATCGCATCCAGCTCGTAGGACATCCCCATGCTCGACTGACCGCTGCTGACGCGCGCCGCCAGGACCACGCCCGCCAGTCCGGCCAGACCGCCGGCGATGGTATAGACCGTCACCAGGTATTTATTGACGTTGATACCGGAAACTCTGGCGGAGGTCATGTTGCCGCCGATGGCATAGATGTATTTGCCGTAGCGGGTATGCTTCAACGCGATGTGGAAGATCACCGCAATCACCAGGAAGATGATCACCGGCATCGCGCCCTGGCCGATTGAAGTGAAGCCGTCGGACAAGAAGCTGACCGGGTTGCCCTGGGTGTAATACTGCGCCAGACCACGTGCCGACACCATCATGCCCAGAGTGGCGATAAACGGTGGAATGCCGGTACGGGTGATCAGGAAGCCGTTGATAAACCCACAAACAATACCTACCCCGATCCCCGCGCCGATCGGGATCGCCGCCGGCAGGTCGAGGAGCGCCGGGTACATCGGCGAAATGCTGTCTGAGGTTTGCGCCAGGCTGGCCGCCACCACCGCCGTCAACGCAATCAGCGAGCCGGAAGAGAGATCGATACCGGTGGTGATAATGACCTGGGTCACGCCCACCGCGATGATGCCGATAATCGCTACCTGCAACACGATCAGCAGCAGCCGGTTAGGGTTCATCAGGAATGACTGATCGCGGATGTACCAGCCGAGGATTTCAAAGACCAGCGCGATGCCGATCATCACGATAAAGATGCCGGTATCTTTCGGCATTTTGCCGCTCAGGCCAGAGAACAGGGGCGCTTTACCCGCAAGCGGCTTCTCAATTTTTACATTACTCATGGTGGTTCACCTTTGCGTTATTCAGAGGCCAGCGCCAGGATTTTTTCCTGATCCGCTTCTTCTTTATCCAAAATGCCGGTAATACGGCCGCCGTGCATCACCATCACCCGGTCGCTCATGCCGAGAATTTCCGGTAATTCCGATGACACCAAAATAATGGCGACGCCGCGGTTCGCCAGCTCGCTGATCAGGCGATATATCTCCGCCTTGGCTCCGACGTCGATGCCACGCGTTGGCTCATCGAGGATCAATATTTTGGGCTGGGCCAGCAGCCAGCGGGCAATAAGCACCTTCTGCTGATTACCGCCGCTGAGGTTATTGATGATTTGGTCCATGGTCGGGGTTTTGATGTTGAGCTTTTTGATCTGCTCCATGCAGTCTTTGGCCATTTGCACATGGCTGACAAACCCGTTCTTGCCGATGTACTCCGACAGGTTGACGATGCTCATGTTCTCAACCACCGACAGCACCAAAAACAGCCCGGATTTTTTGCGATCTTCGGTGAGGAACGCCAGGCCGAGTTCAATAGCTTTTGAGGGCGAATCGACCTTTGCCGCTTTGCCCTCGATAAAAATGCTGCCACCGTCCGCCGGGTGCATGCCGAACAGGCTTTCCATTACTTCGCTGCGACCGGCCCCCACCAGCCCGGCGACGCCGAGGATCTCGCCCCGTTTCACGCTGAACGAGACATCGTGGAACCAGTCCGAACGCCGCAGTCCTTCCACCCGCAGCACTTCCTCGCCGATATTGTTGTTGAATTTAGGGAACATCTGGGTCAGTTCGCGCCCTACCATCATGGTGATCAGCGACTGTTTGGTCAGGTTTTCGGTTTTATCGCTGGCAATAAAGGTGCCGTCGCGGAAGATGCTCACCTCGTCGGTGATGGCAAAAATCTCGTCCATCTTGTGGCTGATGTAGATAATGCCTTTGCCCTGCTCACGCAGCTCACGAATGATGGCAAACAGATGCACCACCTCGCCTTCGGTCAGGGCCGAGGTGGGTTCGTCCATGATCAGGACGTCCGCGTTGTAGGACACCGCCTTGGCGATCTCCACCATTTGTTGGCTGGCGATGCTCAGCTCACCCACCAGCGTTTCCGGCTTGAGTTTGATGTTCAGCCGCGCCAGCAGCTCGCGGGTTTTCTTGTTCAGTTGGTCATGGTTTACGAAGCCCAGCTTCGCCGGCTCACGCCCCAGCCAGATATTTTCCGCCACCGTCATATAAGGCACCAGGTTGAGTTCCTGGTGAATCATGGAAATGCCCGAATGCAGCGCCTGCAACGTGTCGCTGAAGGTCACCGGTTGGCCTTTTATTTTAATGGTGCCTTCATCGGGGTGATAAATACCGATTAAACATTTCATCAGCGTGGATTTTCCCGCGCCGTTTTCGCCCATTAAAGCGTGCACGCTGCCTGGTTTGATTTTAATTGAGACCTTATCCAGCGCCTTCACGCCGGGAAACTGCTTACTGATGCCTTCAGCCTCAAGAACATAAGGATACATACTGATAACCTCCGCCGTTCGTCAATGCATCCCTGCCGTATTTACCGTCGAGTGTCGGATAAATACGGCAATGGATATAACCGCGCTGCTTTAACGCTTATTTTCTGTTCTTGTCGGCAAATTCCTGATAATTGGCCTTGGTGATCAGCTGATAAGGGATCAGGACGTTGCTTTCCACCTTCTCGCCTTTAACCAGCTGAATGGCAGTTTGCACCGCGCCTTCGCCCTGGCCTTTAGCATCCTGGAATACGCTCAATGCCAGATCGCCCTTCTTGATGAATTCCAGCGCGTCCGGAGTCCCATCCACGCCAGCTACCAGCACGCCGCTCTTCTTCGCCTGTTTCAGCGCCAGGATCGCACCAATGGCCATTTCGTCATTGTTGGAGGCGATGGCATCAATCTGCTGACCGGTCAGCACCCAGTCGGTGGTAATGTCGACGGCTTCTTTACGGCCCCACTTGGCGGTTTGCTTGTCGAGAATTTTGATGCCGGGATACTTGGCCGCCACCTCTTCCACGCCGCGGGTGCGGTCGCGGGTCGCTTCATTGGACAGTTCGCCCATCAGGATCATCACGTTGCCCTTGCCGTTCATCAGCTTGGCCAACTCTTCCATCTGCAGCTTACCGGCCAGTTTGGAATCTGAGCCTACGTAGGCCATGCCCGCAGGCAGCGTCACTTCCGGACGGCGGTTAACGAACACCAGCGGGATCTTGGCGCTTTCCGCCAGTTTGATCATCGGCTTCACGCCCTGGGTATCGACCGGGTTGAGGATAATGGCGTCGACGCCCTGGCTGACGAAGTTCTCAATCTGTTGGATCTGCTGGGCGATGTCCCCTTTGGCATCTTCAAATTGACCGCTGACGTTGCCGTCCTGTTTCATTTTGCTCTGCATGGACTGGCGTAGGATGGTGAGGAAATTGTCATCGAAATAAGCCATTGAAACGCCGATTTTGATGTCTTTTGCCAATACGCTGGCCGGCAGCATGCACATCAATACCGAGGTAACGATCAGTTTCTTCAGCTTCATGTTCTGTACCCTTTAATCGTTAGAGTGAAGAGGCCTGTTGATTTGACAGCTAATGAAAAATATTTTTTACATTCAAACAACAATCCGGTCGGTGATATCCCTTTGATACGGCAGATTTACCGCTTTTCTTCCGTCTTCTGGCAGTGTGTGAAATTTTGATCAATGTCTCAAAATAGATTAAAAACAATCAATTGAAATAAAACCCTTGCCTAACTCGTTACGTCATATCGTAACTTTCAAATGTTTATTTCAAAATTGAGATTATTGAAACTTTTTAACCCAAACAAGCGAAACATGCGTTTTGGAATAACCAAGTAACAAAAACATGACACGGATCTAACAAATGGCGCAAAAGCCATCAGCGTACGCGTTCCTTTAGTGCGTTCAGCGACGAGAAACGATCTGCCGCGATGAAAAAACGCGAGGAGTTCTCTCAGTAAATATGCGAGCGAGCGCGCAGTTTGTGGATCCACGGTTTCATCCCGCGGTTTACTCGACAATACTGAATGGACATGTGTTTTCAGGAGGATCTGACATGCAGCTCAGCAGTAAGGTACGGATGAACCGGCTATTCAATAACGGCAAGTGCCTCGACGTGGCGATTGATCACGGCATTGCCAATGAACCGGATTTTTTAATCGGTCTGGAAGATATTGAACGGGTCATGAATAGCCTGATCGTCGCCCGCCCCGACGCCATTCAGGTGAACTACGGCCAGGCGGATTTGCTGCAATGCTCGACGCAACGCGATAAACCGGCCCTGGTGATGCGTACTGACGTCGGCAACGCTTATAACGCTGCGCGTCACCGTGAAATGTGGGCGGTGTTGCATAATCCGGAAGCGCCGATCCTCGCCGCGCTGCAGATGGATGCCGCGGCCGTGGTGGTGAATCTGTACCTGATCCCCGATGAACCGGGCATTTTCCGCCAGTGCGTGGAAAACATCGGCCGCCTGCGCCATGCCTGCGATCGCTATGGCATGCCGCTGATGGTCGAACCGCTGGTTATGGCGCCGGCCGGTCAAGGGTCGGCTTACGGCTCATTGGGCGACGTCGAAAAAATGGTGCCGCTGGTGCGCTTGGCGCGTGAGCTGGGCGCCGACATCATCAAAGCCGACCCTACCGAACGGGTGGAAGATTTCCACCGCATTGTTGAAGCGGCGCGTTGCCCAACGCTGGTCCGCGGCGGCGGTAAAGGTGAACTGGGCGCGGTGCTGGAGAAATCTGCGGCGCTGATGGCACAGGGTGCGTCCGGCATGGTGTACGGCCGCAATGTGTATCAACACGATAATCCGTCAAAAGTGGTGCGCGCGCTGATGGCGATCATCCATCAGGGGGCCAGCGGCCAACAAGGGCTGGAAATCTATCATCAACCCTGATCCCGGCTTTTGTAATTAAAATAATCCCTCCCCCGGCGGCAGCATGTTATAACCTGCTGCCGGTCGCTGCCCCGCGCCCCATTCCCCGCTAAAATCCTGATACGCCCATTCGGAGAACCGCCATGCCCAAACAACGGATACCGCTGAAACTCAGCACCACCCTTACGCTGATGGTGTCTGCCATTATTGCTTCGGTGCTGCTGGTGGTGTACGCGCTGTTTTTTGTGCAGATGAGTCACGAGGGGCAAGATCAGCAGCGCCAAAAGGCGATGGCAATTGCCGAAACGGTGGCGCTTTCCGGTAACGTCGTTGACGGCCTGCAGCGGGAAGATCACAGTGGCGCGATCCAGCGCTTCGCCGAGCAGGTGCGATATCAAAACGAGCTGCTGTTCGTCACCGTGGTGGACATGAAAGGCATCCGCTACTCGCACCCTAAACCCTGGCTGATCGGCAAGCATTTTATCGGCGACGATTTAGAACCGGCCCTGCACGGGAAAACCAACAGCGCCATCAACCGTGGCGCGTTGGCGCCTTCACTGCGCGTCTTTGCACCGGTCTACGACAGCGAGCGCCGACAGATAGGGGTAGTGGCGCTGGGCATCGCTCTCGATACCGTCCACCGGGTGGTGGCAGAAAGCCGCTGGATTATCTATTTAACCCTCGCGTTCGCCGCGCTGGTCGGCACGCTGGGTATCTTCTTCCTGGTGAAAGCGCTTAAGCGCATCATGCTCGGTTTTGAACCCTACGAAATCTCTAACCTGTTTGAACAGCGCAACGCCATGCTGCAGTCGATTAAAGAAGGCGTCATCGCGGTCGATAACCAGTCACGTATCACCATTGTTAACGACGAGGCGAAACGCCTGCTGCGCCAAAGTGGCCCCTTCGAAAATCTGCTGCTGGAGTCCGCCAGTAAGTACTGGCCGGCCCAACTGCATCTGGCGGAAGTTTTGGCCAGCGGCAAACCGTTACGCGACCAGCAGATCAGTTTTAACGGCAGCGAGCTTTTGACCAATACCGTGCCGGTGATCGTCAAGGGCCAGGTGATTGGCGCCATCGCCACCTTCCGCGATAAAACCGAAATCAGCCAGTTGGTGCAGCGCCTGAGCGGTATGGCCCACTACGCCGACGCATTGCGCGTACAGTCGCACGAGTTTATGAACAAACTGCACGTGATCCTCGGCATGCTGCATATGAAGGCTTACCAGCAGTTGGAAAACTACATCATCAACACTGCCAGTAACTACCAGGAAGAGATCGGCGCGCTGCTACGAAAAATACAGTCGCCAGAGGTCGCCGGCTTCTTTATCGGCAAAATCAGCCGCGCGCATGAGGCCGGCATTGAGCTGACCATCGATGAGACCAGCCTGCTGCCGGAAACCGACGACGCGGAAACCACCCATGTGCTGATCAGCGTGCTGGGCAACCTGATTGAAAACGCCATTGACGCCATCGACGGCGTTGAGGGACACGAGATCAACCTGAGCTTTCATCACAATGAGAATCACTTACACTGTATAATCAGCGACGACGGCCCCGGCATCGATCCGGCTCTCGGCGCCCGTATCTTTGAGCAGGGTGTGTCCACCAAAGGGCCGGGACGCGGTATCGGCCTGGCGTTGATCCGCAGCAGCCTGGAAAAACTGGGCGGCAGCATTGATTTTGAATCTGAACCGGGTGTACTGACCCAGTTCTTTGTCCATATTCCCTATCAGGCCAAGGGCTGACCATGATTAACGTATTGATTATTGATGACGACCCGATGGTAGCGGAGTTGAACAAATACTACCTCAGCCAGGTAAGCGGCTTTCACTGTCAGGCCACCGTCGCTACGCTGGCGCAGGCACGCGAGTTGCTGGCCGATACCGATCTCAGTATCGATCTGGTCCTGCTGGATATCTATATGCAACAGGAGAATGGCCTGGATCTGCTGCCTGGCCTGCGCGAACTGGGTGAAAAAACTGACGTCATTATCATTTCCTCCGCCAGCGACGTGGACACGGTGCAACGCGCCTTGCACTACGGCGTGGTGGATTATCTGATTAAACCCTTCCAGTTCGGCCGTTTCAAAGAGGCGCTGAGTAACTACCAGCAGCAGTCGCAGATCCTGGCACAGCGCGAATTCTCACAGGCCGATGTCGACAGCCTGCTGCGGCGTCAGCCCAACAGCAGCGAAGGCAAGAAACTGCCGAAAGGGTTAACCAGCATTACGCTAAGTACGGTATGCGAATGGATCGAACAGCAGCACGATGGGGAGTTTTCGACCGACAACCTGGCCAACGCTATCGGCATTTCGCGCGTATCCTGCCGTAAATACCTTATCTATCTGGCGGAAAGTGGCATTCTGGGTACCCGCATCCTGTACGGCACCACCGGCAGACCGGTCTATCTTTACCAGTTAAAGCCGGACGCGGTCGCCATGCTGAAAGAGTATTGCCGCTAGACGATGCCCCTGGGGGCTCATCGCGCATCATTGCGTCCAGGGGCCACTCTTTTTATCTCACTACCTTTGCAGAAAGGTGCGCAGCGCGGCGACAAAATCCTCTTGGCGCTCCACGTTGGACAGATGCACCACCGGCAACACCAGCAATTCGGCTGCCGGGACGGTACGGGCCAGCAACTCACTATGCGACAGCGCCGTGACCGGCCTGGTGTGGCTCCCCAACTGGCTGTCGGCCCGTTACCTGCGCAGCGGGAACTGGTGCCTGTACTCAGCCAAATTCGCCTGCTGCCCAGTGAAATCCACGCCGTCTGGCCTTACAGCCGTTATTTACCGGCCAAAACGCGGGCGGCGATCGACATCCTGCTGGCGCAGATGCCAAGCCAGTTGCCAGGGAACTAAAGGTGGCGTTTGTGCCCGGGAAAATCCGTCATCCCGCGCGGCAGGTTGCACAGTTTGCGGTATTCTTGTTTCCGCTTGCCACAAGGGTAGTGGTACTCGCCATACAGCGTTTTAAGCTGCTGCCGGTTGGCCTGCTCGGCGGCGGCGCGTTGCCGTTCCAATTCAAGCGCCTTCTCATTGGCCAATGCCACGCCCTCGGCACTCCATACTTTATGTTTTAACCCGCTGCGCTTTTGCTGGTACTCCTCAGAGATTTTGTTATCCAGCGGCTGTGCGGCATGGTATTGCCAGTCAACCGACGCCTGCAATGAGAAGCAAGACCACTGCGCCACGCAGGCAAGAAAAATCCGTTTCACTGATAGACTCCTGATATTAAATTCACCTGTTGACTCACAAAACTATCTTCTGGCTATGGCGCTCTTACCGACTAAAAACAGCGGCACAGGTGTTGCCCGACATACACGCGGTAACATCGCGGACTCCAGCGTTTTGCGCTCAAGGCGTATCACGGCAAGGCGCGCCTGTTCCGAACGTAATTGCTCTACGTACCACAGATGTTGCAACAGCCCGTTAAACCGTAATCGGTAATCCACGCGGCTTTCCCCCGTCTCGAAACCGGCGCGCTGAGCGTGCTTGTCAACAAACGAATAGCAACAAGAAGACGCCAACAGGGCGAGTGCCGCTGCCATTAAAGAGGTCAATTTCAAAAGCAAAAACTCCATTAGTGCATGAGGCTAGCAACCGTTGATAAGCAGCGGTCGTTCTTCGCGCGGCAATGCCGATGGATGCGGTTCACTCGCGGCGGCAGCCTTGCCCCTCTGCCCTTTGCAGGCTTTACGCTGAGCCAGCGTATTGTCTTCACTTTGCGTCGATATCAGAGGTCGCTGTTTCTCATTGCCCATCTCGTCCCAGAAGTCATGAGCCACCTCTTTGAGTTTCTTGCGAAACAGCACCGAAGAGACGCCTTCATGCTCCCGCTCATAACGCGCGGCGGCAGCCTGCTGGCACCAGGGCAACAATAGACATATGAAAATAACGGGGATGCCTTTTTCCACAATAAACTCCTGTAATAAAGCCCATAATGGCGCTCATTCCCATTAAATAATGAAAAGCACTTATTGCTGTTAAAATAAACAACGCGAGAAGAACAACATATTACCCGGCAAACCGTAAACCTTAATTAAATGAGTGCCATTGGGTTTATAATTCGCAGGATAAATATATTTAGTGAATTAGCGATCCCACAAAGTTGACCAATCGATGGTTCCACCGATACTCGGCCCTCTCTCGTTAAGTACCGCAGAGGCTGACTCTCCCGCGCTGATACGCTGCCGTTGCTCACGTGTCGCCGGCTTTGGCTGTTCCCAGCCAGGGCTTGAAGACGAAAAGCCGGGTTGAATATTGCTGCAACCGCTTAGCATGATTAACAATACCGGGATCCCTTGGCAAAATTTCATATATCCTCCTTTAAAATAAACGCTATCGTTAGCAACGGTAAATAAAAAATGACTTTTTTTAGTTTAATAACCCCCTTCAAACGCGAGCAACGTCAAAACGACCTTATTAATTTTAAATAAGGTGACTAATGATTTAATTGACAATAAAAAGGCTTACAGTACCGACGATAATAATTAATCAATATATTGACGATATGGCGCGCAAAGCACGCCACCGCGCTAGTCTTGGTTATCCGGTTGCCAGGCCAGGAGATCGCCAGGCTGGCAGTCGAGGATCCGGCAGATTTTGTCTAACGTCTCCAGCCTCACGCCCTTCACCTTGCCGTTCTTCAGCAGGGACAGGTTTTGTTCGGTGATCCCCACCTGTTCCGCCAGTTCCTTCGAACGCATCTTCCTTTTGGCCAACATGACATCAAGACTTACTATTATCGCCACTCTATTCTCACACGAAAGAAAGCTGTTCTTCATTCAGCCGCAACGCTTCCAGGAACACCCGGCTAAACACCAGGATTGCGCAGCCTACGATCAGCGAGCGTACCGATTCGCTGTTGATACCATAATAAATTATTAGCAGCATTTTTTCATTGGCCGTCTGTATCATCACCTGCAACATCCCGGCCAGCGAGGGGAAAAGCACATCGACAATCAGCAGGATACCGATGATCTGTAACAGCAGCATATTGTTGCGGTGCCAAACGTTGCCGCGATAGAACTGGTAAAACAGCCCGGCGCCGCACAGTAATGCGCTGTAATAAGGCACGTAGGCGAACATGTCCAACAACAGGGTGGCCACTAAAGCCCAGCGTTGCTGCGGAACGGCATAGGCGTTCAGTTCTGGGTAATAGTCACGGTAGGACGCCACGATACTGTTGAACGCCTCGCCCTGCACCCAACCCTGGACAATCATAAACATCTCCACGCCGGTGCTGACAATCAGCATCGTCATGATCAACAAACACAAGCAACGTACATAAAGCGGAAGGTGGATCCGTGGCGCAGCGCCCATAGCGATTTCATCCTTAAAAACAGCAATAAGTTATCGTAAAACGATAATTTATTGCTGTCAACGATCAAATGGACTGATGAGCGGCTGGGTGACAGGCGTAAAAAAGGCCGGAAACCCGGCCTTTTCTCAATGCTCGATGGATTTAGACCAGCTCAATCACATCAAACTTAACTTCACCGCTGAGATCGGCTTCGTAATCAACGCCTTGCAGACCAAAACCGAACAGACGCAGGAACTCGGCCTTGTAGCCCAGGTAATCGGTCAGTTCGTTGATGTTGCTGTCGTCGATTTGTGCCCAGATTTCACGACAGGTGTTCTGCACGTCGTCGCGCAGTTCCCAGTCGTCCAGACGCAGACGGTGCTTCTCATCGGTATCCGGTGCGGTGCCGCTGTACAGCTTGGTGGCGAACAGACGTTGGATCTGCTCGATACAGCCTTCGTGGATCCCCTGCGCTTTCATGATTTTGAAAACGATAGAGATATACAGTGGCATGACCGGGATAGCGGAGGAAGCCTGAGTCACTACCGACTTCAGTACGGCAACGTAAGCCGCGCCGCCTTTGGCCTTCAGTTTCTGATCGATGGCCTGCGCCGCACGATCCAGGTCTTCTTTGGCTTTGCCCAGCGTACCGTGCCAGTAGATTGGCCAGGTCAGATCGGTACCGATGTAGGAGTAAGCGACTGCCTGCACGTTGTCCGCCAGCACGCCGGCTTCTTCCAGTGCATCCATCCACAGCTGCCAGTCCTGGCCGCCCATCACTTTGACGGTATCGGCAATTTCCTGCTCGTTGGCCGGTTCAACCACGGCTTCAACCAGCACGTCTTTATTGGTGTCGAGCGCCACGGATTTGTACGGTTCGCCGATAGGTTTCAGCGCAGAGCGCACCACTTCACCGGTTTCCGGCATTTTACGCACCGGCGAAGCCAGTGAGTAAACCACCATGTCGATCTGGCCCAGATCCTGTTTGATCAGGTCAATGACCGTTTGGCGGCATTCGTTGGAGAACGCATCGCCGTTAACGCTTTTCGCGTACAGGCCTTCTTCTTTAGCTGCCTTGTCAAAACCGGCAGAGTTATACCAACCGGCAGAACCGGTTTTGCCTTCGCTGCCCGGCTTTTCAAAAAATACGCCGATAGTGGCCGCACCGCTGCCGAAGGCGGCATTGATACGTGACGCCAGGCCGTAACCGGTGGAAGCACCGATCACCAGCACTTTTTTCGGCCCGTTTTTCAGTTCGCCACGTGATTTAACGTAGGCGATTTGCTCACGGACATTGGCTTCACAACCTGCCGGGTGAGCGGTAGTGCAGATAAAACCACGAATTTTAGGTTTGATAATCATAGTAATTTTTTCTTGGTAGCTAAAAACCGAAGGACAATATACCTGATTTTATCAATATACTTAAGCTGGGTGCATGGCAGATTTGCAACAAGCCCAGTGAGCAGACCAGTCTCACTCGTTAAATCTCAGCCTTAAAGGAAGTGCGCACGTGAGTTTTATCGCCAAATTACACGCCGACGAAGTGGATATTGATCTCAACCTGGTGACTTCCATGCTCACCGACCAGTTTCCACAGTGGGCGGCGCTGGCGATAGCGCCGGTCGCTATTGCCGGTACCGATAACGTGATGCTGCGGCTGGGCGACGAGCTCTATATTCGTCTGCCGCGCACGCCGTCTGCAGCGGCGGCGCTTGAGCGGGAAAACCGTTACCCGGCGTTGCTAGCCCGTTATCTGCCGGTCCCGGTTCCCATTCCGCTGGCGCAAGGTCAGCCGCAAGCAGACTACCCTTTCAACTGGTGCGTAGGCCGTTGGATCCAGGGGCAAATGCCGGTTTGCGGCGAAGGCAGCCATGGGCTGGCGCAACAGCTGGGGGAATTTGTCCACGCACTGCATACCATCCCTGTTACCGAGCCTGAGCTGCAAAAGAGCCTGACCTCCTATCGTGGCGGCCCGCTTGGCGCCAGAGACGCCCTCACCCGCAACGCGATAGCGCAATGTGGTGACTATCTCGATACGGACATTCTGCTGCACGTATGGGAAACCGTTAGCCAGATACAGGAGCACAGCGCTACCCCATGCTGGATCCACACCGATATCCAGCCGGGCAACCTGCTGGTCAACGAAGGTAAGTTAGCGGCGGTGATCGACTGGGGCGGTATGGCGATTGGCGATCCGGCGGTGGATTTGATTGTCGCGTGGAATTTATTGAGTCAGGACAACCGCGAGGATTTTAAACGCGCCGTGGATACTGATAAAGCCACCTGGCTGCGTGGCCGGGCCTGGGCATTGTCGATTGGCGTGATTGCGTATGCGTATTACGTTGAAAAAGAGCCTGCGCTTGCGCGGACTTCACGCTATCAGATTGAGCAGGTAGCGGCGGACGTTGGGTTATCGCTTTGAGGTTATCAGGTCAGGACATTCGGCCCTGACCTGCATACGGCTATCAGACCTTGTTCTTTTCCAACTGCTCAACCAGCGTATAGCGCAGTGAAGAAGCGTCAGCCGGGACGTTTTCCAGTTCGGTCACTTTAACCTTCAGGCGGTAGCGGTAGCCGGGCTCGAAGGTAAAACCTTCGATCTGGCTGTAAAACATTTCCCACTGCCCCTGTACAGAGTGGCGAACCTGCATGCATTTCATTGGGGCAACGCCCATGCAATCTACCAGCGCGCTGTTAACCAGCAACACTTCCGTATGATCTCCGTCTTTATTCACGGGTTGGCTCACTTTCGCTCCCTCCTGGCTGCAGCCGGCGAGGCCGACTAAGGCGATAAATAACAACGCTTTGATTTTCAACGTAATGCACCATTGAGACTTTAGGTGAGCCGATAGTAACAAAGCCACTGCCACCGCGGCCAGCAGCATGTTCTTAATTTTCAGTGAACGAGCCGAAACTCCGGCGAGTCACTACAGGTTTGGGTCTCCGCGACCTGAATCGCCTGATGCCCCCTACGGAACACACACCCTGCTCTTTCTGGCGAGATCGTTACGGTTTTTCGTTCCCTCGGTCCACCTAACCCGTTCCTGCCAACCAGATTTGCCAAGCTCACCTTCTGGGGCTAAGTTTATGAAACTAATAATCCTACAGGGGTTTTCTATGCGTTCGCTTTCTTGCCTTTTGCTCGCAAGTTCCTTGGCTTTATTGTCGGGCTGCGCTAACCAGCCGCAGGTGACCAGCGACTATGACCACAGCACCAATTTTAGCCAATACCATACCTACGGCTTTGCTACAGAGGCCGAGGGGCAGTACTTAACGCTGACGGGTAAATATATTCATAGCGCCATAGCGCAACAGATGGAGCAGCGCGGCTATAAGCTGAGCGCATCCCCAGACCTGTTGGTTTACAGCAGCGCAATGAAACAAAACAAAGTGCAGGTGAATGACTCCCCCGCGCCGATTGGCCGCTGGGGCTATGCCAGCTGGGGCGGATACAATCAAACACTGTGGACCTACACCGAAGGCACCCTGACGGTGGATCTGGTGGACAGCAAGAAGAAACAGCTGGTCTGGCGCGGAACCGCCAGCGACACGCTCAACTCAGACGCGCAACCTGCCAGCCAGGCGCAGCTTCAACAAGCGGTAGCCGCGCTGTTTGCCGCTTATCCCTTCCGGGCGGGAGCTGCAAACCGCTGATGGTTTTGAGCCATTAACAGGAAAGTTTAGCCACCCGCGCAAGCCCTATTTCAGCCAATAGGGCTTGATGTATCTGTTGCACTTATAAGCTGACAGATCACCACGTTATCCCCCCCACACCTCTCGTCCCCCTCGTAGCAATCATGCAGAAAAACGATCTTCCTCTGTAGCGCGTTTTGTTACCGGAATTTGAGTCTGAGGAAAGCAGGGGTTGCAGCTTATTTTTTCTAATTTCTAAAATACGCTTATAAATCAAATATAAAAAAACGAATACGATTCTTATATGCGCATATGTGCAAAAAATTAAAAATATCTCCACAAAACATTAAGTTATAATAAAAAACCTTCGCACCCACTTGCTATACCTTCCATTTCCTTTTTTTAATTCAATCAGTTACCAAAACTCTCGGATCGGTTCGGGAAAATTTCGGCCATGATTGCAGTGCTAATGATTGGTCATCAAATAGTCGGAAATTATCCCGCTAGCACGATCGCATATCGTTCACTGCCCAGCTAACAACACCGAACTGCTCGATGGCGGAGTCACGTGTATGCAGGTATGAGTAACCTTTCAAGCTGAAGGTAATGGAGTCCATAAATGCACTCTATATTTCTGATTGTCTAAGCATGATCCACTCACCTTGACACTGTTTAAATATACAGTATAACTAATAATGCAAAACAACAAAGGAGAATGATTTATGGCATCTTTAAGTACTGACGATAACCTCCGTAACGATTTGTCCTCTACCGTTTCTGGTAAGGGGGCATCGTTAGTTGCCTTAGAACAGGGCGGAAATGTTCAACAAAGCATTAATATCGTTATGCCTGAATGGTATGGTGCGAGAGGAAATGGCCAGGATGATGATAGCATTGCATTCAACCAGGCCGCGAATACCGGTAAGAATTTGTATTTAACTCCAGGTAAAACTTATCTGTTAACATCACCTTGCACTCTACCTTTTATTAAAAACTATGAGAATGGAGAGCGTAGATCTATTTACGGAAATAGTGCAAAATTAAAAACAACAGGTGCATATAGCCCTTTTAACCAATATACAGGTGGTACCAATCCTTCTTTAAGCGCGGTTGTCTACGGATGGAATTTTTTCGATCTTACAATTGAAGGTTTTGCCAATAAAGACTCATCTTATGATGCCGTAAATGGTGCGCATGGCATATCATATGGTTTCGGAAAAGCTTATAACATTAACGGGTTTGGGTTGTGTAATGTTATAAGAGCATATGGCGAAACACTCACTAAACATTTATATGGTGATGAATTGCGTAACGCTCTATACTCTTGCTACCCGTACCCTAAAGATGTATCAAGAGGAAATAACAAGTTATTCAATGCGTCTGTGAACTGGTGTTCAGGAGATGGTCTCATCCTTAAAGGAAATGACATCCATGTTGATGGATTCTATTATAAATATGCTGGGTGCATTACAGCCAATAACGCAGATGGAAGTAATGCCGCGCGTGGGGTCGCTATTTCCGCAGGTGCGGATGGAGTGCCAGCTTCGTCTATCGTGATTAACAATATCGCCGGGGAGTTTTATGGTGCCGGCTCGTTAAACATAAACGCTTCAAATGTGACAATTTCTGGCGGAATAAATTTGGGCAGTTACTACAAAGATAATTTCAAAGCAGAACTCAGTTCAGCGGCCATATGGCTTAATGTGACTAATGCTGCTATTGGCGATATAAAATGCGAGAATATCTTCACTGGACTCGGCATAAACCCGGGGTGTTCTGATTTTTATATAAGTTCATTCTCTGCCAGAAGTAAGTATAACGTTAGCAAACACCCATTTTTCTCAATCGGTGATTCTGCAGATAAAAAAATAACACGTGGTTATATTGGAAATATAAATCTATTTGGTGAAAGCGCAATAAACAATGATGTTTATATAAATACTGCCGGGGTTACCATTGATTCAATTTACATATCTCAAATGAACAACCAAGATGGGGGTGACTCAGTAACAATTGCAAAACCTGCGACAATTAATAACATTTCTCTTATATCTACCTCATCAGCCGTGACTAACAACATTTTAATTTTTTTAGCACCAGCTAGAGTGCAAAATATATACATTGAAAGGGTGTTTGGCACAGCTATTACTGTTGCAAATGATATTTCACCAAAGCTAGACCGTATATCCATTGTAAACAAGCAAGGAATAAAACCACCAATTATCGTAAATGGCACTGGCTCTATGAACCTTCAATGGGGCAATGTAACGATATCTGGCCCATCGTTAGCAAACCCAAGGATATCTGGCTCACTTACTATGGAAGGATACTCGGGAAATGACTGGAAGCGAAATGTAGAAACAATATCAGGTGTTGTTTCGTATTCGAAAAAAAACATATTCACACTAACTTAACGCTTATAGATACTTGATAGTATGGAGCAGCAATAATAAGGCTGCTTCATTATGTAACCCGCATTCAGTATAAATTTATTTCTCGTATAAGTGTCCTGCTCCCCGTTGATTAGTACACCCCGATGTTAGTAATGTCTTAATAAGTCACATGAGGACATCCCCATGAAGAAGCGTTTTTCCGACCAACAGCTCATCAGTATTCTCCGCGAGGCAAAAGTCGTGGTAACGCGCACTCGGCTGGAATTGGCGCAACACTTCCCCACACGAGAAGCAGTATACGCAACCGCGGTGCCAGCGTGGTTCAATTTAGCGATAGATCTGGCACTGAACACCGGGCAACGGCGTGAAGATTTGACACGGATGCGCTTTGACCATGTCGTAGACGACCATCTGCAGGTAAAACAGGGCAAAACTGACGACCTAATCTCCCCACCCTCGACCTAAAACTGAAATGCATGGCCTGCAGTTGGGAGCAGTGATCGATCTCTGCCGAAGGGCCTAGCACGAGAAATTTTCTACTAAGCGCCGGCATCAGAAAAATGGCCCTAACGGATCCTTACACCCTATGGGTTAACAAAAAAGTTTGTTGCTACGCGAAAAGCCTCAGCACTCGAGTTTGAGGATAACCCGCCGACGTTCCACGAGGTCAGGAGCCTGGCTGGGCGGTTGTATGAAAAGGAATGAGGAAGGGATTTTGCGCATAAAGTATGGGGCATACTTCAGAGATGAAGACGCTGAAATACCTCAATACGATGGTAAAAGAGCACGTGATTCTGAAAAAGACCGAATATCAAAATTCGAACACATTTCGGACAAAAGTAAATAATCTCTTTAAAATCAAACACAAAAAAAGACCGAATACGATTCCTATATTCGGTCTAGGGAAATGGCTCTTGGGAGAGAGCCGTGCGCTAAAAGTTGGCATTTTGTGCAAGGCTTGTTCAGCCGTGCACTTTAAGAGTAGCTTACCGCGCTATTTTTGCCAGCCAGCCGCACGGCCGGTGATAGTTTCATTACGGAATTAATTTCGTGCAATTATTCATCACCGGTTAACCTCGTACTAAGCCATTGGGGGATAAGCGATTAGTTCGCGCAGAGCTTCTCGGCGCGTTCGCGGTACGGCTCAACACTCATCTTATGGCCCGGATTGGCGGCGTCATCGAGCAGGATCACGTCCAGCGGTTGAGCGCGTTGCTGCCCTGCTTTCACCTGCGCTTCTGCGGCCGCGTTAAGCGGGTACTGCATTAGCGTGCTGTTGTTGAGCACGAACAACGCACCGCCGCTGCGGCACTGCAGCGTCACTTCTTCTTTGGTGAACGCCCACTGCTTGCCGTATTCCAGCTTGGTGATGTTCACCAGTTGGTCTGCTGCCAAAGCACCGGTCGCGGTTGCCAGCAGCGTCATGCCAAGTAATACCGATTTCATGTTATGGCCTTAGGGTTGCTATTTGATTCAATTTTCCCGCAGTTTGGGGGCATCCGGCAAGCCGGAATGTTATACCGGCGCATAGGTTGCAAATAAACTGACCAACAGCAGCACTACCGCCCCTAACCCCAACTCCGCCCAGCAGGCAAGCACCAGCCCGCGCTGCGCCAGCCTTGGCATGCTGCTCATCGCCGGGACGACGGCGTAGCGGTTGGCTAATGCCACCATAACCATCAGCGCCACCAGCGCGGTTTTAAACAGCAGCAGGCGTTGGTACGGAGAATCTACGTCCAACGGCCAACTGCCGAGAATGATCAAACTGTTGATTACGCCGGTCAGCAGCACCAGCGCCACAGCCAGGTGTCCCCAGCGCGAGAAGCGTATCAATGTGGTCACCGCGTCGCTGCGCCACTGCGGTTGGACCAGATAGCGCAAACAGACCAGCAGCGGCAACAGGCTGCCAAACCAGTACCCGGCCGCCAGCAGGTGCAGCGCATGATTGAAACGATGCAGTGCGCCAAGCCCCCCACCATGCATCGCCGCATGGCCGATAAACGCCATGCTGACCAACAGCAATGTGGAAAGCAGCGCCAGCAGTTGTGTACGACGTGGCTCGGCGAGCCACAGGCTCAGCAATGCCAGCATTGAAATGCCCAGGTGCCAGCGCCAAACCTCGCCAAAGGTGGTGCCCAGTACCGCCCACCACACGTCCAGCCGCCAGGTATCTGCCCAGCCGTCCCCCATCTGCCCGGCCTGAATAGCCAGCAACGCAATAGCGGAAAGCCCGGCAAGCCAGGTGCAAGAGACCAACAAAGGACGCACATCACGGGTGAGATACGTAGAAAGGCGCTGCGGCGACAATAAGGCGGTGAATAAGCTGGAGCCAAACATCAGCATCACCGCCGCAAAGTGCACAAAGCGACACAGGACAAACAGGGTCGCCAGACTCATGGGTCAGTTTACGGTGAAGCTGTATTGGCCCTTGGTTTTATGACCGTCGACCGACACCACATGCCAGCTGACGTTATATTTGCCTGCCGCCAGATCGCCTTCGATAGGCAGATTGACCTGGGTATTGTTGTTCGCATCGAGCTGCAGCTTGCCGGTTTTCACTTCGGCGTTGTCTGGGCCGGTGATTTTAATGCCGCTGAAGTTGGGCTCAATACCCTCGGAGAAATTGAGCGTCAGCACCTTGGGTGCCGGACTCACGCTGGCATCTGCCGCCGGCGTTTCAACTTTTAAATGGGCATGCGCCAGTGCCTGCTGTGAGGACAGCCCGACAAACAGCACGAAAATGGTGGAAAGCAGGCGATAAGAAGTCCGAATTTTACCGATCACAGTGATATCCCTTAAAGCAATAATCGAGGGTGATAAGGAGCCAGGCTAACCGCCAGGGCGATGTATCAGCAGCCCAACCCACCGCAGATGATTGCGCCACGGGTAAACAGAATTATGGGAGTAACCCCCTGTTTTGACTCTCAACCTTCCCTGTAGCGTATCGCGTCAAATGATAACGAGTGTCATTATGCAAGTCGAGCAGAACGCTGGCATTTTGCGATCCAGTAGCACATATCGCTGTAAAACCGCGATAAATGCAGGGCATAAAAAAACCGCGCACCGGCCAACGCCGACACGCGGTTTTCTACAAAAGGATTAGGCCTGGCCGTTACCGTTTTCGCCGGCCGCACCCATTTTCTTCAGATCTTTATCAATGAAGAACAGGGCATTGCCGCTGTTGCCCACCAGCGCCAGTTTATCCAGTACGGACTTGAACAGCTTCTCTTCTTCGTGCTGCTCGGCAACATACCACTGCAGGAAGTTGAAGGTTGAATAGTCATGAGCGGTCATTGCCGCGTGCGCCAGTTCATTAATCTGGCGGGTGATCAGTTGCTCATGTTCGTACGTCTGTTGGAACACCTCTGCCAGGGAACCAAACTCAACCGGCGGCGCGGCGATGGTGCCCAACAGCGGCAGTGCACCGGTATCACTGAGGTATTCGAACAGGCGCTGCATGTGCTGCATCTCTTCCTGAGAGTGTTCTTTAAGGAATGCCGCGGCACCTTCAAAGCCTTTATCGCTGCACCAGGCACTCATTTGCAGATACAGGTTGGCAGAGTAGAACTCCAGGTTCAGTTGCTCATTCAGCTTTTTGGTCATTTCAGGCGTCAGCATAATCATTCCTTTATTTTGCAGGTATCAACTTAATTTTTCCGCATTATGCCCTGACGAAAACAAAATAAACACACCTGATTTACATCATCGATGATTTAATTTTAAATTAAAATAAAATCAACTAGTTATGAAAAACACCAATTATTCATTTAAATAATTATGATAACTATTTCCATCTGTAAATTTAATCAAAAAGCGAATCATTCTTATTTAAAATAATAAATGAATTGCATTGCTGAACGAATAATAAATAACCTTTTCCGTTACCGGTTATTGGTGACCATCTCCCCCTGCGCGCTTCAGGCTTGCCAAGCGCCGCCGGGTGGATTACCTTCTGCGCTGATCCAATGCGGTAACAGTAAGGAGAATACGGTGGGTTACAATTTGGCAGAGCTTTCCAAAGAAGAGATGGACAAAGTGAACGTTGATCTCGCAGCTTCCGGCGTGGCGTTCAAAGAGCGCTACAACATGCCGGTGATCCCCGAAATGGTTGAGCGTGAACAGCCCGAACACCTGCGTGATTATTTCCGCGAACGCGTGGCGCACTACCGTGCCGAATCGCACAAGTATTCGCGCCTGCCGTACGAACCGAAATCCAAATAATAAAAGCCCGCCGTAGTGGCGGGCTCGGTGTCATTTGCCGGCAAATTTGTCGGTCGCCAGCATTAACTGGTGCAGGATGCCGGGCTCATCGAATGAGTGTCCGGCCCCCTCGACAATATGCAGCTCCGCCTCCGGCCAAGCCTTCGCCAGATCCCAGGCGTTTTGTACCTGGCAAGCCATATCGTAACGGCCATGGATGATCACCGCCGGAATATGACGGATCAGCGGAACGTTGCGCAGCAGTTGATCGTCGCTGTCCAGGAAGCCCAGATGAGTAAAGTAGTGGTTTTCGATACGGGCGAACGCCAGCGCGAAATCGTCCTCGCCAAAAGAAGCCGACTCGCTGCTGGGCAGCAAGGTCACCGTCTCCCCTTCCCACACGCTCCACAGTTTGGCCGCTTCCAGCTGCACCTGCGGATCCGTTGAGGTCAGGCGCTGGCGGTAAGAAGCAATCACGTCCTTGCGTTCTTCCTCTGAAAGAATCGACAACACACGTTCCCACTTCTCCGGGAAGAAGCGCGAAGCGCCGTCCTGATAGTACCAATGCAGCTCCTGCTTGCGCAGGGTAAAGATGCCGCGCAGCACCATTTCACTGACGCGCTGCGGATGAGTCTGTGCGTAGGCCAACGCCAACGTTGAGCCCCAGGAGCCGCCAAACACCAGCCACTGATCGACACCGGCCATTTCGCGCAGCCGTTCGATGTCCTGCACCAGGTGCCAGGTGGTGTTGTTGTCCAGGCTGGCATGCGGCTTGGAACGGCCACAGCCACGCTGATCGAACAGCAATACCTTGTAGCGCTGCGGATCGAACAGTTGGCGGTGATAAGGAGAAATGCCGCCCCCCGGTCCACCGTGAATAAAGACTGCCGGTTTACCGTTCGGGTTACCGCTCAGTTCCCAGTAGATCCGGTGGCCATCCCCGGTGTCCAGCCAACCGCTGTCATATGCTGCTAACGGCGGGTACAAACCTCGTAATTGTTCCATGGCGCTTCCGTCTCTCTGTGGGTCATACCCTCATCAAAGCCGAAGCCACTCATTTGGTCAACGGTAAATCCTGAAAACTCCTACGCTCCCCAACAAGTTAAGGTTCGTTTGCTTAAAATGAATACGACTTGCCGGCAAAATACCGGCTGGCCGTTGGGAGCCAGCCGTAGAATCAACCCCGCTTACGCAGATGCGGTTCGCGCATTTCCTGCGCGGTTTTGGCCTCAATGCTCAGTTCCGCCGTTGGCCGCAACAGCAAGCGCGCCAGGCCAATAGGCTCTCCGCTTTCACGGCAATAACCATAGTCGCCGTTATACAAACGCGTCAGCGCCGCGCTGATTTTCGGCAGCAAACGGCTTTCGCGATCCAACTGGCGAAACAGCAACCGCAAGTCTTCTTCACGCGCGGCCTTGTCCGCTTCGTCACCTGAAACTTCACCGCTGTCGATATCCCGCTTCAACGCATCGATGTGCTGCAGCAGTTTTTGCTGCTCTTCCAGCAAGCGCTGGCGAAAAAAGGCCCGCTGCGCCGGGTTCATGTAGTCAGACTCCGGCATGGCCAGGAGCTGTTGCTGGTTTAACATGGAAACGACTGTCATGGCGCTCTCCGGTTAGGAATTAATTGTTATATTATAACATATCAAATATTTTCAGCAGCCTTTCCTGAAAAACAAAATTCAACCTATAAACAATCGATTAACTAAAACACCTGCTTTCATGCTTGCATCCGACAGGCGTAAGGGGGTTAATGGCTGAGCAACCCACCCAACCATAGGTAACTGAGAGGCCATCATGAGTAAGGGAATGGATAGCAAAAAAAATGCGAAGAAGAAGCCGTTGAAAACCCCTGCTGAAAAACGCGCAGGCAAACGCGCCAAGAAAGGGCAAACGTCCGGCGAGTAAGCGAACTTCTAACCGTAGAGTTAAACCCGCCAAGGCGGGTTTTTTGTTGCCTGAAATAACCTCCCCGCTTTCAACGGTTGGCATTGGCGTAACGGCCCGTTAAGCTAAACCTGTGCAGCCATCCTGAGGAAACCATGAATTTACGCGTAATAGACACTGAAACCTGCGGGCTGGAAGGCGGCGTAGTCGAAGTGGCCTCTGTCGATCTGATTGACGGGCAAATCACCAATCCCATGAGCGATTTGATCAGCCCTGACAGGCCAATTGGCATTGAAGCCATGGCTATTCACCACATTACCGAGCAGATGGTCGAAGGGAAACCGCGGATCGCGGTGGCGATCGGGCGTTATCTCGGCAGCCCCTACTATGTCGCTCACAATGCGGCTTTCGATCGCGGCGTACTGCCTGAAATGAACGGCGCCTGGATCTGCACCATGAAGCTGGCCCGTAACCTGTACCCGGACATCAAATACGGCAACCAATATCTGCGCTACGCGCTCAATCTGGATGTGCAATTGCCGCAGGACACGACGCTGTATCCGCACCGCGCATTGTATGACTGCTACGTGACCGCCGCGCTGCTGCAACGCATCATCAAGGATTCAGGCTGGACGCCGGAGCAAATGGCGCAAATCACCGAGCAGCCGGTGCTGTTGAAGAAGTTTAAGTTCGGAAAATACCGTGGGCAGGAAATTGATCGCATTGCGCAGGAAGATCCCGGCTATTTGCGCTGGATGCTGAAATCCATTGAAGATCTCAGCCCGGACATGAAACACACGCTGAAATACTATCTGATCGGCTGAAGAAAGCGGGCAGCGCCAGCCGCCCGCCAGAAGGTTACTCCGCCAGCGCCAAAATAAAGGCGTACTCCAGCGCGATATCCTCGTAGGCCTTGAAACGCCCGGACTTGCCGCCGTGGCCGGAATCCATATCGGTATACAGCAGCAGTTGGCGGTCGTCAGTTTTCAACTCACGCAATTTTGCTACCCACTTGGCCGGTTCCCAATACTGTACCTGCGAGTCGTGCAGGCCGGTGGTGACCAGCATATGCGGGTAATCCTGCGCCTTGACCTGATCGTACGGGCTGTACTGCAAAATGTAGTCGTAATAAGCTCGTTCGTTCGGGTTGCCCCACTCGTCATACTCACCGGTGGTCAGTGGAATAGACTCGTCAAGCATGGTGGTGACCACGTCGACAAACGGCACTTGCGCCACGATGCCGTTGAACAGCTGTGGTGCCTGGTTAATCACCGCGCCCATCAGCAAGCCGCCGGCGCTGCCACCCATGGCGAATACCCGTTTGGCATCGCCGTAGCCTTGAGCAATCAAGGTTTCCGTCACGTCGATAAAGTCGTTGAAGGTATTTTGCTTGTTGAACAGCTTGCCGTCTTCGTACCACAGCTGCCCCAATTCGCCGCCGCCGCGAATGTGCGCCAGGGCAAAGACAAAACCGCGATCCAGCAGGCTCAAGCGGCTGGCGCTAAAAGCCGGATCCATGCTGCTGCCGTAAGAGCCGTAGCCATACACCATCAGCGGGTTGCTGCCGTGCACGAAGCTATCCGGGCGATAAACCAGCGAAACCGGCACCTCGACACCGTCGCGCGCCTTCACCCAGACTCGCTCGCTGCGGTAATTTTCCGGGGTAAAGTTTTTCACTTCCTGCTGTTTAAGCATCACACGTTCGCCGCTGTCGAGATTCAACTCATACAGCGTAGTTGGCGTGGTCATCGAGGAGTAACCATAGCGCAGCAGCTCGCTTTCCGGCTCCGGATTGTATGCCAGCCAGGTGGTGTAGGTCGGATCGTCAAAGGCAATGCGCTTCACTTCACCGCTCTGCCAGTGAATTTGTCGCAGTTGGGTCAACCCCTCGCTGCGTTCCTCTACCACCAGCCAGTCGCGGAACAGGCTAAAGCCTTCCAGCATCACTTCCACGCGGGGAGCAATCAACGTCTGCCACTGCGCTTCGTCCGCCTGCTCGCTCTGGTACAGGCCGAAATTTTTGCCGTCCTTGTTGGACCGAATGTAGAAATGTTGGTGATAGTGATCGATACCGTATTCATGATCCTTGCGGCGCGGCACAAACATCTGCGGCGTGCTGTCGGCGCGATCGGCGTCCAGCAGCAGAATTTCCGAGGTGGTGGTGCTGCTCAGGTGGATCAGAATGAAACGTTCGGAGGTGGTTTTTTCCAACCCGACGTAGAAGGTGTCATCCAGCTCTTCGTAGATCAATTCATCAAGCTGCGGATCGGTACCTACCACATGGCGATAGACCTGATACGGTAACAGCGTTTTAGCGTGTTTACGCACGTAATACACGGTGGCTGAATCATTGGACCACTCGAAGTTGCCGGAGGTGTTTTCCAGCACTTCGTCGGTCCAGCTGTCGTCGCTGAGGTTTTTGAAACGAATGTCGTATTGGCGGCGGGAGAGGAAATCCTCCGCAACCGCCAGCTTTTGGTTGTCGGGGCTGACTTCCAGCCCGCCAAGGGTATAAAACTCTCGCTGCTCGGCGCGCTGGTTGCCGTCGATCAGGGTGTCCCAATGTTCGCTTTCCGCCTGCGGCTGACGCACATAAATCGCGTACTCATTGCCCGGTTCGAAGCGCGTCTGATAGCGGTAGCCGTTTCTGACATAGGGGACTGAATGTTCCTGCTGAGGAATGCGCGCCACCATTTCTTCATACAGCGTTTCGCGCAGGGCCTGCTGTGGTTTCAGCGCCGCATCGGTGAAGGCGTTTTCCGCCTGCAGGTAGTCCAACACCTGCGGGTCTGCGCGATCGTCGTCGCGCAGCCAATAGTAGTCGTCCACACGCGTGTCGCCGTGAACCGTAATGGGATAAGGACGTTTTTCTGCCTTAGGGGGGGTCATCATTGTTAAATCATCCGCTTACCTTGATTAAGGCAAGAGTGACACGATTCCCCCCGGCTTGCCAAGCGGCGCTATGCCAGCTCGCGTTTTTTCTCGTTCACGTCGTTTTCTATGCCCTGCTTGACGTCCGCCGGGATCTTCAACGACTGCGCCAGGGCATCAAGATAGCCACGCTCCATAAAGTGATCCACGTCGATCACCATGCAGCTCAGGTAATATACCTCCAGCGCTTCGTCTTCATTCTTGACGCTCTGGGCGATCAAATCCGGGTTAAGCGGCTGGTCGATCGCCTCTTGCACCCATTTTTGCGCTTCTTCACCCACCTGCAGCTGTTCCAGGCTGTGGTCGATGGCGAGCTTTTCTTCCGCATCGATATGCCCGTCGCTTTTGGCGGCAAACACCAGCGCCTGCACCAGACGTTTGGCACGCAAGTCCACCGGCGTGGTCTGCAGGCCAAACTGCGGTTCGTTCTGGTGGGTTTCTTTCACCCGTTGTTTGTACTTATTCCACAGCACTGCACCAACCGCTGCGCTGCCGCCGATAATCAACGCATTCTTACCGAATTTGCCGACCAGCTTGCGCGAAGACTTATTCGCCAGCAAAACGCCCACCAGGCCACCCAGCGCAGTCGGGGCCAGCAGCTTGCCGATACCTTCCGAACCGCCGATTGAACCGGCCTTTTGCCCAATCATCGATTGGATCTGCTGCATCCAGTTATTTTTCATGCTTTACCCTTTGCGTGAGGAAACAAGGCGTGCAGGCACAAAAAGGCCAAGCCGCCGGTAAAGCGTCAGATTAGGGGATTTTTTGTCAGTTTACGTATGGGGGATGAAAACCTGTGTAGCGGGGAACATTGATGGCGGGAAAAGGCCGACTTCGCCATCAGGCGCCAGCCGGCCACTCGCGGATTAAGGCTGTTCGCCCTCTTCGCCCGGCTGGTCTTCTTCCTGTTCGTATTCCGCCAGTTCGTCACGCATTGCCTGAATCGACTCGCGAGCCAACAGCGCCAAAGTGCGGTAAAAACCGGTAGTGGCGTGAGCTTCTACTTTGCCGAGGAAACGGCCGCACCATGGCAGCAGATAGTCGTCAAACAGCGTGATTTGCGCCTGTGCTTCGTCTTCCTGAGACTGGTCTTCCAGCCAGGAGGCCGCCAGCAACAAAGAACCGAAATGATCGGCCGGCGCTTCTCCGAGCGGCATGCCGCGCTGCTGCAGGAAAGTACGCACTTCCGCTTCGGTTGCCCCTTCAACATAGGCCGAACGGAAAGGTGACACGCTGCATTCGCTGCCGACGAACATGGCGTTGAAGTCGCTGGACAGCAGGTTCACATCACAACCCTGCTGCAGGCGTACCAAGAGTTCATCCTGTTCCAGCGGCCAGTGCTGTTGCAGCTTGCCTTCTTTGATCAGCGTAAACAGCGGCACCAGCAACGGATCCTGCGGCTGGCGATAAAAAAGCGTACCCAGCACGCGGCAAACAACGGAAAACTCATTCATGATAATGCCTTATACAATACGGAAAAATTTGCCGGGACGATGTCACAAATCGGCCAATTCCGCAATCGCCGGCTTGCCGCGACGCTCGAGAAAATCGAGCAGGCGTCGTGGGCTCACGTTGAGAATACGCTCCTGCGGGAACTCCACCTCGGCAATGATGCGTTCGCAGTGCTCGAAACCGCCGAGCGAGAAAGCAATGTGTGAATCCGAGCCCAGCGCTAACCAACCACCGGCATCACGAACCGCGGCGGCGATGGCCCGGCAGTTATCCTCGCTGCCCTTGCGCGAATGGGTGAACGACGAATTGTTCAGTTCCAATGCCACGTCGTATTTGGCCGCGGCGGCAGCAACCGCCGCAATATCGATCGGATATCTTGGGTTGCCAGGGTGGCTGATTATGTGCACGTCACCTTGCGCCATCGCGGCGATCATCGCTTCGGTATTGGCCGCTTTATCCTGCGGTGCAAATACCGGCTCGTGGAAACCGGCAATAATCACGTCAATTTTATCCAGCATCGGGCCGGTGCAGTCGATATCGCCCTGCAGGTTTTTGATGTTGGCCTCGATGCCGCGCAATATGCCCACGCCGTCCACCAGACGTGGCCACACGTGCATGTTCATAAAGTGCCAATAATGCGGCGCATCGGCCATATCCGGGCCATGGTCGGTGATGGCGAACAGTTTGATGCCCTTTTGCTGGGCTTCGACGATGTAGTCATGCAGCGTACTGTAGGCGTGGGTGCTGGCGACGGTGTGCATATGTAAATCAACGGGGTACATTGCTTCTCCTTCTTGGCGGCCTGCCGTAAATACGGCGGCAGGCGCGGTTTATTATTCAATTAGCTTAGCAGGTGCATCACCGAAAGATCAGTAACCCAGTTGCACATCCACCACGCCGGCCGGTGTTTGGCCGGATTCAAGCGCACGAATGTTTGCAGCTATCTGATCCATCGCCGCTTCCGGCAAGGTGATGGCAGCAATATGCGGGGTAATGGTGACACGCGGATGACGCCAGAACGGATGCGCCTGTGGCAGCGGTTCCTCAACGAACACATCCAGCGTAGCGGCGGCGATTTGCCCCTGCTCCAGCGCCTGCAGTAAATCGTCCTCAACCAGATGCGCGCCACGCGCCAGATTGATCAGGTAAGCGCCAGGCGCCAGGTGCGCAAACAGTTGCTGATTGAGGATACCTGCGGTTTCCGGCGTATTGGGCAGCAGGTTGATCAGCAATTGCACGCCATCGAGAAATGCGGCGCGTTGCTCTGCACCGGCAAAACTCTGCACGCCAGCAATCTGTTTAGGGCTGCGGCTCCAGCAACGCACGTTGAAACCAAACTCCGCCAGTTTCAGCGCCACGCTTTTCCCCAACACCCCCGCCCCCAAAATGCCAATGGTGAAATTCTCCTGCTGATGGGGATCGAGCGGTTGCCACTTCTGCTGCTGTTGCAGTAACTGATATTCATCAAAACGGCGGAAATAACGCAGCACATAGCTAAGCGCATATTCCTGCATCTGTTGCGCCATGCCGGTGTCCTCGAGGCGCACCAGCGGAACGCCTGCCGGAAGAGTGCCGGGATGCTGGCGCTCTTGTTCCAGGATGGCGTCAACGCCCGCACCGAGGGCAAAAACCCCTTTTAATTTGCCGCGATTCGCCAGCATCTCATAGGGCGGCCGCCACACCAGCGCATAATCCGCCGGGCGATCGTCGCCAGGTTGCCAGGCACGTACCGTCGCCTGTGGCAGACGCTGCGACAGGCCTGTCAGCCAGTCCTGGGCGTTAAAGAAAGGGTGATAAAAAATGATGTTCATCTGTGCGGCTCCCGTCTGTTTTTATGCATTTGCATCCAGACTTCCGCGATTCGCCAACAGATGCAAGCGCTAAAGCTCAAAATGAAAACAGCCCCGACCAGTGGGGCTGTTTTTAGACCGTGGGATCTCAGGCTGCGGCAGGAGCGTCATGCCGGATAAGCCTGCGCAACAGCGGGATCAAAATCAGCATCACCACGCCAACGCACGCAGCGCCCCAGCCCAGTACGCTGAACACCTCACTGTAGCCAGGGTTAGTTTGCAACGGGGTACTGCCGCTGTTTTCCGGCATCAGGCCGGAGACATAGCCTGCCAGCACCGAAGCAACGCCGGTGACCATCATCCAGCAGCCCATCATGACGCCCTGATAACGCGGTGGCGCCAGTTTGCCGATCATCGCGTAACCGATAGGGGAAATCATCAGTTCACCGATGCTCTGCAACACGTAACTGATCGCGATCCATTTGAATGCCACCAGCCCGTCGCCGCCGGCCAGGCTAATGCCCAACGGCAACACCAGCATGCCCAGCCCGATGCAAAACAGCGAACCGGAGAACTGCATCGGAATATCGATATTGCAGCCGCGAGCGCGCAGGCGATTGAACCACCAGGCCATCAGCGGGCCACCCACCACGATCACCAGCGTATTAATGTTCTGGATCCACTGCGGCGCCACCTGAATGCCATAAACGTTCAGATTGATATTGTGCTCGGAGAACAGCATCAGCCCCATTGGGGCCAGCTGATACAGCGCCCAAAACACCAGAGAGCCTAATGCCAGGATCAGGTAAGCCGTCATCCGGCGACGTTCGTCACGCGGGTGGTGGCGCAACGTCACCACGCATAACATCAGGAAAATCAGTACTCCGAGGCCAATCACGAAGTGGCCGCTGAATTCGGCATGGGTCAGCATCACGCGGATAATGGGCACCAGTGCCACCAATACCGCCAGCCCGACCAGCATGCGCCAGCGGTATTGCGAACGGCTGGCATCGTGCAGCGGGGTGTTGAGATCGGCCAGAATGCGCCAGCGGCTGACGGCGACGATGATCGCCGCGGCATTGCCCAACGTGGCGAACAGGAACAGAGCGCGGTAGTTTTCGGTCAGTTGGAAATAGCCGGCCACGGTGAATCCGACAAAGAACCCCAGGTTCATCCCGGCGTAGTTCCACAAAAAGGCCGATTCGCGCCGATCGTCATCCGGTTTAAAGCGTTGGGTCAGCATCATATTAATGCAGGTGACGTTCAGCCCGCTGCCGGTCAGGAACATCGCCAGCCCCCAATAAAGCCCCCAAACGCCCGCCACGGCGATCAATGCACAACCGATCACCTGCAGCACCATGCCCAGCACGAACAGGTTGCGGTTGCTGAGGAAGCGCCCGCCCAGGTAACCACCAAACATATGCAAACCGTAGTTGAACGCACCAAATACGCCCATCATGGCGTTGGCGCTGCCTTCGCTGAAGCCCAGGCGCTTGGTGGCGTACAGCACCAGCGTGGAATACAGCACGGCAAAACCCAGGGTGGCAAAGATTTGGATAAAGAACAGTGCCCCGGTGCCCGGGGGGATGGCATGGCGCTGCGGCGCTGCCGTTGTGGAGTCCGATGGAGTCAAAATGAACCTCTACTGCATTATTATTTAATAGGTCAGTCCCTGTCTACGTTATCGCCGGCGTCTTGCCCGGCAACCTGCGCGGCGGTGTGATATTCCTTGCCAAAACCGCCGTGCCTGCACCAATCTATTTAGCGACACATATGACTAATAATCCAGTATTAATGCATATAACTGCACCATGGATAATCCCACTGCTGATATATTGAGCTAACCAACATCAAAATGTACAAATATTAACCTGCGAGGCAATTTAGCCCCATGAGGGTCCAGCGGATGTGTGTAGCGCGGTGGTCGATTGCTCGGGAAATCAGCAAATTGCTGCAAGTTTAGCTAAACAGTCATGGTTATGTCACAAGAGGGTTGACGCTGGGATCAGATTCTCCTACATTAGCGCCCGTCGACAGCGCAACGCGTTGGCGATGAAGTAAAACGGTGAGGTGTCTGAGTGGCTGAAGGAGCACGCCTGGAAAGTGTGTATACGCGAAAGTGTATCGAGGGTTCGAACCCCTCTCTCACCGCCATATTTTAAAGAGAAAGCCTGGATTCGCGTCCAGGCTTTTTTGCTTTTATAAAGCAGGATCCGAGAGGGTAAGAACCCTCGACAGGGTTTGACAAAACGCTACGTGTTTTGGACCGCCAAAGGCGGCCCGCAGGGTGAGCGCAGCGAATCAACCCCTCTCTCACCGCCATATTTTAAAGAGAAAGCCTGAACGCAAGTTCAGGCTTTTTTGTTGCCTGCGGCGCAGGAAACGCCCTGGCGAAACTGCCTGTGCGTGCGGTTCGCCGTAGTTTTCGGCAAAGCGAACACAGGTTAACCGGACGCGTCGAAACCAAGAAATTCTGCTTGACCGGATCGCCCTCTCTCCCTATAGTAGCGCCCCGTTGCACCAGTGAGTACGCAACAACAAAATACGGTGAGGTGTCTGAGTGGCTGAAGGAGCACGCCTGGAAAGTGTGTATACGCGAAAGTGTATCGAGGGTTCGAACCCCTCCCTCACCGCCATATTTTAAAGAGAAAGTCTGGATTAACCTCCAGACTTTTTTTTGCATGTCATACCGACCGGGAGGATGAGCGCAGCGCGCGAATCCCCCCTCACCGCCCTATTTGACGAGAAAGCCTGAACGCGAGTTCAGGCTTTTTTGCTGTCTGCAACCCGCCTCAGTGCGGTCGGTTGGCCATCATGTGCGGCTGCATTCCACCTCGGCGCCAGTCACCCGGGGTTTGGCCGTAATGGCGTTTAAAACTGCGATTGAAGGACTGTTGCGAATCGAAACCGAGTGAGATCGCCACGCTGACGATCGGCTCGCCGCTGTTGGCCAGGCGCTCGGCTGAAAGCCTCAGCTTCTGCATACGGATATACTCCCCCAGCGCGTAGCCGGTCTGGCGTTTGAACATACGCTGCAGGTGCCATTTGGAATACCCCGCGCGCCCCGCCACGGTGTTGATATCCAGCTTCTCTTCCAGATTGTTGTCAATCCACTCAATCAAATCAGTAATAAAGCCCGTGCTATTCATGCTGACGCTCCCATGACGTTGGCAGGTAAATCCGCTGCCCGATGTCATTACGTTGCAGCAGTTTCGCACTAAATGCAATTTTTATTATTGCATTTAACGGAGGGGCACTTCTATAATCCACACAATTAATGTAACCGATATTGATACATTAATGTGACAACAATGTGTTTCAAAACCTAACCGTTGCGCCGATGACGGTGCAACCGCACTGCCGTCGGCCCCAGGCCAGAGTCGTTACCCGGATAACAGGGCCGGGTGTATGGCCTGATCGTGCTTACCCACTGGAAATAAAAAGAATGCCAAGCCAGCCAAACTCATTGTTCCCCTCTCCAGGCCGTCATAACGCCATCGGTTTCGGCGCACGCCTCTCGGCGATTGCGCTGCTGGTCACGTTGCTGGCCGGGTGTGATAACAGCGCCGCCAAGAATGCGGCCCCCCCGCCGCCTGCCGTCAGCGCCGCCGACGTGGTAATCAAACCCATCAGCCAATGGGATACCTTTAATGGCCGAATCGAAGCGGTGCAAAGCGTGCAGTTGCGTCCGCGGGTTTCCGGCTATATCGACAAGGTGAATTACACCGAAGGCGACGAAGTCAAGAAAGGTCAGGTGCTGTTTACCATAGACGATCGTACCTACCGCGCCGCGCGCGAACAGGCTCAGGCCGAACTGGTGCGGGCACGCAACCAGGCCGCGCTGGCGCGCAGCGAATCCAGCCGTACCGAGAAGCTGATTGGCAGCCAGGCGATTTCGACCGAGGTATGGGAACAACGTCGCTCCTCCGCCGCACAGGCACAGAGCAACGTTTTAGCAGCCCAGGCCCAGTTCGACATGGCACAGTTGAATCTCGACTTTACCCGAGTGATCGCCCCGATCGACGGTCGCGCCAGCCGCGCCATGATCACTGCCGGTAACCTGGTCACCGCCGGCGACAGCGCCAGCGTGCTCACCACGCTGGTCTCGCTCGATAAGGTGTATGTCTATTTCGACGTCGATGAAGCCACCTTCCTGCGGTACCAAAACGATGGTCGACGCACGGCAAAACTGCCGGTGAAGGTCGGGCTGGTGGGCGAAGACGGCTATCCGCATCAGGGCGTGGTGGATTTCACCGATAACCAACTGAACGCCGGCACCGGTACCATTCGTATGCGCGCCCTGCTGGAAAACGCCGAGCGCCGCTTTACGCCAGGGCTGTTTGCACGGGTGCAGATGCCCGGCAGCGCCGTGTTCAACGCCATGCTGATTGACGACAAGTCGGTAATGACCGATCAGGACCGCAAGTTTGTTTATATCGTCGATAAAGACGGCAAGGCGCAGCGCCGAGACATCGAGGTCGGCCGCGTGGCTGACGGACTGCGCATTGTCCGCAAAGGCCTGTCTGCGGGCGATCGGGTGATCGTCGACGGTATGCAAAAAGTGTTTATGCCGGGCATGCCGGTTGCAGCAAAAACCGTGGCGATCAACGCCGATGCTTCCGCGCTTAACTAAGCCCCAGCAGGAATTCTGAGCCATGGACTTTTCCCGTTTTTTCATCGACCGACCGATTTTTGCCGCGGTGCTGTCGATCCTGATTTTTGTCGGCGGCGTGATTGCCATCCCGCTGTTGCCGATCAGCGAGTACCCTGACGTCGTGCCGCCCAGCGTGCAGGTGCGCGCAGAATACCCGGGCGCCAACCCGAAAGAGATTGCCGAAACGGTAGCAACGCCGCTGGAAGAAGCGATCAACGGCGTCGAAAATATGATGTACATGAAATCGGTAGCCGGTTCCGACGGTGTCCTGGTAACCACCGTCACCTTCCGCCCGGGAACCGATCCTGACCAGGCACAGGTGCAGGTACAAAACCGCGTGGCGCAGGCCGAAGCGCGCCTGCCGGAGGATGTGCGTCGCCAGGGGGTAACCACCCAGAAGCAATCGCCGGCCCTGACGCTGGTGGTGCATTTGGTCTCCCCTTCCGGCAAATACGATTCACTTTACCTGCGCAACTACGCCACCCTGAAGGTCAAGGATGAACTGGCCCGTTTGCCGGGGATCGGTCAGGTACAGATCTTCGGTGCGGGCGAATATGCGATGCGCATCTGGTTGGATCCGAACAAGGTCGCTTCACGCGGGCTGACGGCCTCTGACGTGGTTACCGCCATGCAGGAGCAAAACGTGCAGGTTTCCGCCGGCCAGTTGGGGGCGGAACCTATGCCGACCCGCAGCGATTACCTGCTGTCGATCAACGCGCAGGGCCGCCTGCAGACTGAGGAAGAGTTCGGTAATATCATTCTCAAAAGCGGCGACAACGGCGAGATCGTCCGCCTGCGTGACGTGGCGCGTATTGAAATGGGTTCCGGCAGCTATGCGTTGCGTGCCCAGCTCAATAATAAAGACGCGGTCGGGATTGGTATCTTCCAGGCACCGGGTGCCAATGCCATCGAACTGTCCAATGCGGTGCGGGCCAAAATGGCCGAGCTGTCGACCCGCTTTCCGGACGGCATGAGCTGGGAATCGCCGTACGACCCTACGGTGTTCGTGCGCGATTCTATCCGCTCGGTAATAGATACCCTGCTTGAAGCGGTGCTGCTGGTAGTTCTGGTGGTCATTCTGTTCCTGCAGACCTGGCGCGCGTCGATCATCCCGCTGCTGGCGGTTCCGATCTCCATTGTCGGCACCTTTGCTGCGCTCTATCTGTTGGGGTTCTCGCTCAATACGTTGAGTTTGTTCGGGCTGGTGCTGGCCATCGGTATCGTGGTCGACGACGCCATCGTGGTGGTGGAAAACGTCGAGCGTAATATTGAAGAAGGTCTGTCGCCGCTGGCGGCAGCGCATCAGGCAATGCGCGAAGTCTCCGGCCCGATTATTGCCATCGCCGTGGTGCTGTGCGCCGTGTTCGTCCCGATGGCGTTTCTTTCCGGCGTTACCGGCCAGTTTTATAAGCAGTTTGCCGTCACTATCGCCATTTCGACCGTGATTTCCGCCATCAACTCGCTGACCCTGTCACCCGCATTGGCAGCGCTGTTGCTCAAACCGCACGGTGCGCCGAAGGACATGCCGTCACGCCTGATCGATCGGTTATTCGGTTGGCTGTTCCGCCCGTTCAACCGCTTCTTTGCCAACAGTTCGCAACGTTATCAGCGTGGGGTTTCACGTGCGTTAGGCAAGCGTGGCGCGGTATTTGTGGTGTACGTGCTGTTGCTGTGTGCCGCCGGGGTGATGTTTAAAACCGTTCCGGGCGGATTTATCCCGACTCAGGACAAACTTTACCTGATTGGCGGGGTGAAAATGCCGGAAGGTTCGTCACTGGAGCGTACCGATGCGGTGATCCGCAAGATGAGCGCTATCGGCCTGAGCGTCGACGGCGTAACCGATGCAGTCTCCTTCCCCGGTTTGAATGCGTTGCAGTTCACCAATACGCCCAACACCGGCACCGTGTTCTTTGCGCTTGAATCGTTAAGCACCCGCACCCGCAGTGCGGCGCAGATTAACGCCGAAATTAACGCCAAGATTTCACAGATCCAGGAAGGCTTCGCCTTCTCGATCATGCCACCGCCCATTCTCGGCATCGGTCAGGGCTCCGGGTATTCACTGTATATTCAGGATCGTGGCGGTCTGGGGTATGGCGCGCTGCAGACTGCGATCAATACGATGTCGGGTGCCATCATGCAAACGCCGGGCATGGGCTTCCCTATTTCGTCTTATCAGGCCAACGTGCCGCAGTTGGACGCAAAAATTGACCGCGACAAGGCCAAGGCGCAAGGCGTACCGCTTAACGGATTGTTCAGCACGCTGCAGACCTACCTTGGTTCGTCATACATCAATGACTTCAACCGCTACGGTCGCACCTGGAAAGTAATGGCCCAAGCTGATGGTCAGTTCCGCGACAGCGTGGAGGATATCGCCAACCTGCGCACACGTAACGATAAGGGTGAAATGGTGCCGATTGGCAGCATGGTCAGCATCAGCACCACCTACGGCCCGGACCCGGTGATCCGCTACAACGGTTTCCCGGCGGCGGACCTGATTGGCGATGCCGATCCTCGGGTGTTGTCATCGTCACAGGCAATGAGTGAACTGACCAGCATGGCCAATAAGCTGTTACCGAACGGTATGAACATCCAATGGACCGACCTGAGCTACCAACAGTCAACCCAGGGCAATGCGGCGATTATTGTGTTCCCGGTGGCGGTACTGCTGGCCTTCCTGGCATTGGCGGCGCTGTACGAAAGCTGGACGCTGCCGCTGGCGGTGATCCTGATCGTGCCGATGACCATGCTGTCGGCACTGTTCGGCGTCTGGCTGACCGGCGGCGACAACAACGTGTTCGTCCAGGTAGGGTTAGTGGTATTGATGGGGCTGGCCTGTAAAAACGCCATTTTGATTGTCGAGTTCGCCCGCGAACTTGAGCTGCAGGGCAGAAGCATCATGGAAGCGGCGCTGGAAGCCTGCCGTCTGCGACTGCGGCCGATCGTGATGACCTCTATCGCCTTTATCGCCGGAACCATTCCCCTGATCCTGGGGCACGGTGCCGGGGCCGAAGTGCGCGGCGTCACCGGTATTACGGTGTTTGCCGGCATGCTGGGTGTCACGCTGTTCGGGTTGTTCCTGACCCCGGTGTTCTACGTAACCCTGCGTCGTATGGTCACACGTAAGGCACGTCAGCAAACGGCCTAATCTTCCGTTTGTATCAGCCATAAAAAAGCCCGGTTTAAACACCGGGCTTAGTCTGATGACAAACACCCGAAAAATGGGATTTTCGGATGTTTGGGGTAGATCAGAAGACATAATTCTTTGTTTTTATTCGTCCCAAGATCAGATTTTTTAACGGCAAAGGACTTTGTCAGCCATAAAAAAGCCCGGTTTAAACACCGGGCTTTTTCTTTGTTTTAGCGTTTAGCGTGATTTATTTTTCCGCTGTCTCTGCATCCTGACCGGCACGCGCCATATATTCCGCACAGGCACGCTTATCGCCCCGCTCCAGCTCAGCTAACGCGTCGGCTACCGTATGGCGCGCCAATACTTCCAGCGACGCTTCTTCCGCTTCGTTTACCACCGACTTGAAATACCAACAGGCATTGGCGCTGACCAGGCAGCGGGCCGGTACTTCCGGGCGGGCGGCCCAGATGCGCTTATCGTCAATCACGGACAGGTAAATATCTCGCAGGGTGATCTGCTCCACCGGGCGCCCCAGGTGAATCGAACCATTACGGCCGAGGGTAGAAACGATGATGCCATTTTTGGTCAAGGGCACCATCAGCTTGCGGATAAAACTGGGATTGGCTTCCAGACCGGCGGCAAGGACCGCGCTGGTCGAACGCACGCCCAGCTTTTCAGCCACGGCTACGCTAAGTACCATTTGCAACGCTGTCGGAAAGCGAAAATCTAACATGTTTTTATCTCTGTCTCCGGGAGACCCAATTCTCAGGTTTGGCCGGGGTGGCATCACGCCACAACACCCGCTCAATTGCACAATAATATAACAAACACTGTTGCACTATTGAAGTTATGCCCGGATAAATCGCACGGATACATTAGTGCGGGAAATAGCGTCAGTACTGGCCTGACGGCAAAACGGCGGGGAGTAAATAGACAGAAACCCGCGCCAATATTAATGCCGCTCGCTTAACTGAGTTAAACGATCAGAACTAACACTGTTCGCGGGTTTAATTCTTATCGGGCGATCAGGCTTTGTTCAGCACCAGCTGGCCGCTTTTATCCAGCGGGATCTGGGTGCCGGGATCGTGATCCATGCGGATCTTGCCCTGCTGATTGCCAATCTTGTAGGTCACGTCGTAACCCAGCATTTTCTGTGATTTGTCGTAGACCGTTTTACAACGCTGCTGCGTGCTGGTGGTGGTGTCGTTATTCTGCATCGCCCCCTGCACCTGGTTACCGGCATAGCCGCCGCCCAATGCGCCGACGACCGTCGCGACGTCACGTCCACGACCCCCACCGAACTGATGACCGATGACGCCGCCGGCGACCGCACCCAGCACAGAGCCGGCAAGACGATTCTCGTCCTGTACTGGCGCACGGTGAGTGACGGTCACATTGCGACATTCCTGACGCGGGGTCTTGATGGTTTCTTTAATCGGCGTGGCAGCGAGTACCTGCGCGTATTGCGGACCGGAAGAGAAAACGTCAAGACTGGCAACCGCAGCAATACCCAGAGCGGCTGCAATACCAATACCCACACCGGCTAACATTGACTTGTTCACAGGAAATCCTCCTGAAAGTGTTACCACGCATTTGTACCGGGGACTTTACCGACATTGCACCGCGCTTATTATTTTGCGCATTGGCGGCACGTGGTATTCCGGTTTACGGCGTGCGCGACGCGCCGTCTGTAAACGAGAGAAAGTCTGCACAATGTTCCAGAACCTCGCAATAAGACAATGTGACCAAAAATGCCGGAAATCCCACTTACCCCCAGTGTTTAGGAGGATTCTTAAGACTTTTACCCATAACGACGGGACATTGTGCTGAATAATCAGCTGCTGCCTCCCCGATCTTGCGGCTGTAGGCATAAAAAAACCCACGCGGGCGAACCGGCGTGGGTGGTCGATAACGGGGCGGTTAGTGCATTTTCAAACGCGGGCGGATCACCCGGTTAATGCCGCCAACCAGCATCATCAGGCCGGTTTTGATGTAGCCGTGCAAAGCGACCTGGTGCATACGGTACAGCGAGATGTAAACAAAGCGCGCAATGCGGCCTTCCACCATCATCGAGCCGCGCATCAGGTTGCCCATCAGGCTGCCCACGGTGCTGAAGCGGGACAGAGACACCAACGAACCGTGGTCTTTATACACGTACGGCTTCAGCGTCTGGCCGTTCATCAGCGCCAGAATGTTGGTAAAGCAGCGTGATGCCATCTGGTGCGCCGACTGGGCGCGCGGCGGTACAAAACCACCGCCCTCTTTCGGGCAGGAAGCGCAGTCGCCGATGGCGAAAATGTTCGGATCGCGCGTGGTTTGCAACGTTGGCTCTACCACCAGCTGGTTGATGCGGTTGGTTTCCAGCCCGCCGATGTCCTTCATAAAGTCCGGCGCCTTGATACCGGCCGCCCACACCATCAGATCGGCATCGATAAATTCGCCGCCTTTGGTATTCAGGCCGTTGGCATCCGCGCTGGTGACCATGGTGTTGGTCAGCACGCGCACGCCCAATTTGTTCAGTTCCTGATGTGCAGCAGCCGAAATACGCGGCGGCAGCGCAGGCAGAATACGCTCGCCCGCTTCGACCAGCGTCACGTTCAGTGCACTGTTGTCCAGGCCTTCAAAACCATAGCTGTGCAGCTGTTTCACCGCATTATGCAGCTCGGCGGACAGCTCAACGCCAGTGGCACCGCCCCCAACGATAGCGATATTCACCCGCTCTTTTTGCCCCGGCTGCGCCGAGAACTTGAGGAACAGGTTCAGCATCTCGTTGTGGAAACGTCGAGCCTGGTGCGGGTTATCCAGGAAGATACAGTGATCTTTTACGCCAGGAGTGCCAAAGTCGTTCGAGGTACTGCCCAGCGCCATCACCAGAATATCGTAAGACAACTCGCGCTCAGGCACCAATTCGCCACCCTGCTCGTCGCAGATTTGCGCCAGGTGCAGCGTTTTGGTTTCACGATTGATGTTGGTCAGCGAACCCAGTTGGAAGCTGAAAGAGTGATTGCGCGCATGCGCCAGGTAGCTCAGCGCGTCAACGCCATCATCAAGGGAACCGGTTGCGACTTCATGCAGCAAAGGTTTCCACAGATGGCTGTGGTTACGGTCCACCAGCGTGATTTCAGCTTTATGCTTACGACCGAGTTTATGGCCCAGGCTGGTCGCCAGTTCCAGACCACCGGCGCCACCACCCACGATGACGATTTTTTTCTTTGGCGTTGTCAAAATAACCCCCTAAATGTGAACCAATTGTTGCCCAAGGGTAAAGAAATAATATCCTTAGAATACATAGGGTTCGCGTAAATTAAACCTGCTATCTAAAGCCAGAATAGCATGGGGGGTTATTTGGTAATACCAAAATTGATGTACATCAAACTTTTTTGGTTAAAGGCTGGACGAAGGGAAATTTTGAGGATTGTGATTCAAATAGTTAGCACTGGGTCACAGTTTCAAATTTTACCGTCCAACGGGCCAAACGGTGCTTTTTGACCGCAAAATACCGCAATGTCTGCCTGTAAAAAGCAAGCATTGCGGCGACATCGCGCGTTATAAAACTGTTAAAGCAGGGTCTTGAACGCCTTGATACGTTGCAGGTGAGGCGAGATATTTTTGAACTTGTGCGTCTGCTGTTCATCCCAGACGATTTCATAGTATTTGTGCAGCAGTTCCGCACTGCGCTGGCTGTCCAACACCTCGTCGTGGCGGGAAAGCACCGCCAGGCAGCGATCGCGATTTTTCTCGCGGAAGTCTTCGACACACTTGGTGGCGATGTCACGGTACTCTTCCGGCCGGTCGATTTTGCCCTGCATATGCTCTTCAGGATACAGATTGGGGTTGAAGATCACCTGTCGGATGCCGCACAGAAAGCCGATACGTTCGGCCCAAAAGCCCCCCAAACCCACCCCACAGATCAGCGGATGTTTATCCCCTTCCTGCTGAACCGCCTTGTCCACCTCTTTCAACAAATGCTGCATGTCATGGCGTGGATGCAAGGTGCTGTAGCTGATAAAGCGCACGTCCGGATCGATAAACTGGAGCTGTAACACCTTTTCATGATTGCCGGGACTGGTTGAATCGAAGCCATGTAGATAGATAATCATGTGGATCCTCGCAACAAGCTGAGGGCTGCGCCGCAGCCCTCATCGTTTACGCCGCATTACGACGCCCTGGGTTCACCCCGCATTACGCTGTTTGTGCTCCTCCCAGCGTTCGCTGAGCGCATTCAGTTCCTTATGCGCCTGCTGCCAGCGCGCAGAATCACGCAGCGCCTGGCGGGTGAACTGACCGCGATGATATAACTGCTTCACCCTGTCTGCTTTGACCGGGGACAGGTTATCCAGCACGCTGACCGCCCCTGCGCGGTTATTGCACACCAGGATCATGTCACAGCCGGCATCCAGCGCCGCCTGGCCACGTTCGGCATAACTGCCCATGATCGCCGCCCCTTCCATTGACAGGTCGTCCGAGAAAATGACGCCCTCAAAGCCCAACTCCTGACGCAGGATCTGCTTTAACCAATAAGGGGAGCCGCTGGCCGGACGCGGGTCTGCTTCAGTATAGATGACGTGCGCCGGCATTACGGCGTCCAGCCGTTGACGGTGAATCAATTCGCGGAAGATCGCCATATCATGTTCGCGGATCTGCGCCAGTGGACGTGGATCGCGCGGCGTTTCTTTGTGCGAATCAGCGCTGACGGCACCGTGCCCCGGGAAATGCTTGCCGGTGGTTTTCATACCGGCACTGTGCATGCCCAAAATGAACTGCTCAGCCATCACCAACGCCTGCGTTGGATCGCTGTGGAACGAGCGTTCACCAATCGCGGCGCTGACATGGCCAATATCCAGCACCGGCGCGAAGCTGATGTCGATATCCTGCGCGATCATTTCCGCTGCCATCAGCCAACCGGCCTCCTGCGCCAGACGCTTGCCCTCATGGGCAGAATTCAGGGCGGCAAATGACTGTGCCGCCGGCAGGCGGGTAAAACCTTCGCGGAAACGCTGAACGCGGCCGCCTTCCTGATCCACCGCCACCACCAGCCGATCGTGGGAAGCCTCGCGGATCTGCCGCACCAGCTCACGCAGCTGCTGTGCATCGTGGAAATTGCGGGTGAAGAGGATCAGGCCGCCCACCAGCGGGTGTTTTAAGATCTCACGTTCTTCTGCGTCCAGCTCATAGCTGGCGACATCTAACATTACTGGGCCCACGGCCACCTCACTTCATTATTCATTTATACCTGTCTACTTGAAGCTGCCTCTTTGTTGGCTGCGCCTGCACGCCCCAGTCACATAGTTATCTATGCTCCTGGGGACTTACAGACTGGCCGCCTCAATGCAACTCCAATTATTTTAGGTATAGAACATGGGATGTTAAACAAAAACGCCGGTGCAACACTGCGCCCCAGCGCAAAAATTCAGGATCGCCGGTCTGTTGCCAGCGCACTTCAAACCAGAGCAGCATCAGGTAATCCACCCACGGGAGCCAGCGCTGAACCTGCCTGCGCAGCAAGGGCAAATCAAGGTAACCGATGCGAGCATAATGCTGCAAAAATTGCTGTCGGCGCGCGGGTGACCAGGCGTTACTGCAAAACAGCGCGGCGATGTCTAACGCAATATCGCCGTCTGCCGCATACTCCCAGTCAATCAGCCGCAGATTTTCGCCCTGAACGATCAGATTACCCGGATGAACATCCATATGCAGTGGCGCCAGTTTCAACGGCGTTGGTGTGCGGCGGTGCTGAAAGTGTTGATGCAACCGCAGCCAGGCCGGCGTCAAACGCCGACCATCCAATTGCTGCCAATAACGGGCAAATTGCCGAGGCAGGTTCAACGGGTAGCCGCTGGGAGGTTGCCGATGCAAACCGGCCAGCAACGCCGCCAAATCGCCCTGCTCATTGAGGCGAGAAAAATCCGCACCTGTGACAACGTCACCATCAAGCCACTGCAGGATAATCCACTGATTATTTTGCACTAAAACCTGTGGCCCAATGTCCTTCCCACGGCGATGCAGCATCCGCGCCTCGCGCCGACGGCTGACGCCCAGCGCACTTTTCTCTGGGCTTTGCTGACGCGCCAACAGATGTACACCTTCGCCTTCAATACGCCAACTTTCACCGGTCAGGCCCTGCACCGGGCTGAAACGACAACCGGCGGTTTTCACCGCCGGCAGTTCGTTCTCAATCAGTGCTAGCAACGTGGCTTCAGTGTTTGACGGTGCCATTGCCTGACCAGACGATTTCACCGGTTTGCACCAGCATCAGTTGCATATCCAACGTTGGGGACTTCACGTCGCCACTGACGTCGCTGTACAACACGTACTGTGCACTGACGATCCGCGCCAGACCAATGGCTTTGCTGCGTGAACCCAGGCTGTCATCCGCCGACAGACCCAGCGTCTGTTTGGCACTGACCAACTGCGCTTCCGGCACGATGGAGAAGGTTTGATTGGATGCCAACGCCTTGTGCAGTGCCGAGGTCGCTTTCGCCGTCTGCAATGCACCGTTGGTGTTGTTCTTCACGCTGTCGAGCAACAGCACGCTGCCTGGATTGACGCCATCGGCTTTCAGCATCTGGTTCACCAGCGGCTGTACGCTGCCAAGCCAATCGAGCTGCTGAATTTTCGGCGGTTGCGGTACCGGCTCGCTAACCGGCGGTTGTGGCTGCTCGATCGGCGGCGTTACCGGCTCAACCGTCACCGGCGGCTGCGGTTGCTCCGGTTCCGGCGGACGCGATAAACAGCCGGTTAACGTCAACGCGGCCAGCGCCACAAATAGATACTTTTTCATTAATCCCTCTCCCACTGAACCAAGAGTTTACAAGAATAGGTACAGACGCACGCGTTTGGCATCGAGGTTGCCGTTAAGCGAGTAAATAGTGGCGTCTGAATTTGGCGCAATAGTGATGGTGCGCGGCGCCTCAAAAGGCCGGATATCCAGCCCCTGATCGTCATACCAGTAAAAACGATAGTGTACCGTTACCGGTGTGGATTGGCTGTTACTGAGTTCCGAGGTAGCCATCACGCGCCCGGAAGCGTCCGAAATCGACGGATTATCGGCCAGAATGCCCGCGGTCAGCACCGGCGAATCCATCACTACCGTCTGTCGGTCGTTGACCGCGATGCCTTTCGGGCTGCTGCAGCCCATTAAAATAACGGCGGGTAACGCCAGCGCCATCAGACAACGCAGGGATTTGCTATAGCGCATGATTGACCTCGGTTAGCGTGACAGCAGCGGCCCCAATGAACGGCCACCGACCAGATGCATATGAATATGATAGACCTCTTGGCCGGCATGGCGATTGCAATTGACTATCAGACGGTAGCCATCTTCGGCAATGCCTTCCTGCTCGGCAATTTTTGCCGCGGCGGTGATCATGCGGCCGAGAGCCGCTTCGTGCTCGACAGTCACGTCGTTAATCGTAGGGATCAGCACATTCGGGACGATCAAAATATGGGTCGGAGCCTGAGGTGAAATGTCGCGAAAAGCGGTGACCAGTTCATCCTGGTAGACCACATCAGCAGGGATTTCGCGGCGGATAATTTTACTGAAAATCGTTTCTTCGGCCATCTGGCGTTCCTTGTAGAGGGAAAAAAGCTGTACGCAGTATGAGTGACAAATTCTACTGCTTTCAACCTGATTGCGCACTTTCCGCGTTGAGTGATGCAGAATCAGGCAACCAGCCAGAATAATTACGCCGTTCCGGGCAGCGCATATCCGATTTTTTCACTTTGGTTATTCACTATTGTTGCTTTACTTGCCCGCGGCCGCCGCCAATAGTAACCCTATGATTAGCAACGGATAGAAATAACATGCAATTCAAAACACTGGCGCTGGGGGCGCTGTTGCTGTGCGGCCATGCCGTGGCTGAACCCCAAAGCATTATCGATCTGCAAGCCAACCAACAACATGTGCGAGCGGCGAAGAACCCGGCTGCCATCGCCTTGATCCCAGCCAATTACCCTTTTGCCGTGCCGGGCAAGTTAACCGTCGCAGTGGCGTCTGAAAATTCCCCGCCGCTGGCGCTGTTTGCCGAAGACAATAAAACGCTGATTGGCAGCGACCCGGATATTGCACAACTGGTGGCAGACAGCTTGGGGCTGGAATTAAATCTGGTGCCCACTTCCTGGGAGGATTGGCCACTCGGGATCAGTTCCGGCAAGTATGACGCCGCAATTTTCAATATTGCCGTGACCAAACTGCGCAAAACCAAGTTTGATTTCGCTACCTATCGGGTGGATACGCTGGGCTTTTACGTAAAATCCACCAGTAAAATCAATTCAATCAATCAACCCGCAGACGTTGCCGGGCTGCGAATCATTGTCGGTTCCGGCACCAATCAGGAAAATATTCTGCTCGGCTGGGACAAGCAGAACCGCGCCAACGGCCTGCCGCCGGTGCAACCGATTTATGTCACCGACGACGCTGCCGCCAACCTGAGCATTCAGTCCGGGCGCGTCGACGCCTACTTCGGCCCCCATTCCACCGGAGCCTACAAGGCGGCGCTGACCGGCAAAACCAAAATGGTTGGCATCGGCCCTAACGTGGCCTATGTGGCGGTCACCACTAAAAAAGACAATGGCCTGGTGGCGGCCATCAACGCCGCCATCAATGGGGTGATCGTCAGCGGCGAATACGCCCAGGTGCTGGATCGCTGGGGTGAGCACGATGAAAAGGTCCCGCGCTCAGCCATCAATCCGCCGGGTATCGGCGACTAATCCTCAATTAACTGGGGTGCGTGTGTCCACATCCAGTTAGCCAAAGAGTCGAGCGTCGGGCGCAGCGTTTTGCCCAGCGACGTAATTTGATATTCAACACGCGGCGGGACCTCCGGAAACACCTGCCGCGTGACCAGACCGCGCTGCTCAAACTGTCGCAGTTGGCGCGTCAACTCTTTCTGAGCAATCGGCGCTACCGCACGCTGCAGTTCACTGAAACGCACCGGGCTGTCGATCAAAATCAATCGGTAAAGGATGGGAACCGCCCACTTCCCTGCAACCAGATTCACGAAGTCCACCATCGGACAAGGTTCGCCCGCTGTCGGCAACCCGGCTAAATTTTTTTCCGTAGCAGAAAGCCCAGCTTTGCTCATTTCATCCCTCTTCGCTCGTTAGTATCCAAAAGGTGCCTACTATGCAAAGGGTACTATAGCGCAAATAATGGCCGTATCGACAATAAACAGGAGTGGGCTATGTCACGACTACAAGGCAAATACGCGTTGATCACCGGCGGCACCAGCGGCATTGGTTTGGAAACGGCGCGTCAGTTTATCGCCGAGGGGGCCACCGTGGCGATCACCGGCCGCAGCCAAAGCGGCCTCGAGGCAGCGGGAAAAGAACTGGGTGACGTGTTGCTGTTACGCAGCGACGCCGGAGATATCGCTGAACAACGTACATTGGCGCAGCAGTTGGCCAACCACTGGCCGCGCCTCGACGTGCTGTATATCAACGCCGGTGACGTCACACACCATCCTTTGCAGGAGTGGGATGAACAAAGTTATCAGCGACTGATGGACATCAACCTGAAGGGGCCGTTCTTCCTGATCCAGGCGCTGCTGCCACAGCTGGCTAATCCGGCGTCGATTATTTTGTGCGGCTCGGTCAGTGCACATATCGGGCTGCCATTAAGCAACGTTTACGCCGCCAGCAAGGCCGGGCTGTTGTCGCTGGCCCGAACGCTTTCCGGCGAACTGCATCCGCGCGGCATCCGGGTTAACGGCCTCAGCCCCGGCCCGACAGAAACCCCGGCGCTGGGCAAGCTGGGGCTAAATGATGCCGATGAACAGGCCCTGCGCGACGAGATCCGCGCTCTGGTGCCTATCGGCCGCATGGGTACGGCATGGGAGCTGGCAAAGGCGGCAGTCTTCCTGGCATCGGATGAGTCCGCCTTTATGGTGGGCAGTGAGTTGCCGATCGACGGTGGCGTAGGAAATCTTTAGTCGTGTTGATAATCTGAAAATAAAGACCGCTCTCGCGGTCTTTATTTAATAATTACTCAGCCCACTCCCTGAATAGGGTTGGTGTTAAATGTATAAACTACAATTTTCCAATGCCCCTGCTGTTTTTCTAAAATAAAGACTTCCCGATTTAAATCAATTAGCGTTGCGCCATCGCTAATTCGACTAACCGTCGCCCCACGGTGATGGTGAGTACGCACATAAGCCATATTGCCATTAACCCGAACGCTGTCATAGGCGAATTCTGTTTCAAACTTCTCTTTCTTAAATAAGTCGTCATATTGCTGGCGACGTTTTTCGCTAGTGTCCGCGGTTGGCTTTTCATTCCATTGTGAGTAACTCTCACTCGCGAACAACGATAAAATAGTGTTGGTATCACCCGCATTAAGCGCAGTCTGGTAGCGATTTATCGTATCGTAAACGGCTTTTTGTTCCGCCGCTATACCAGCATCAGCGGAAACCTTATAACTTTGATGCGCCAGATTATTTTCAGCCGCGTAGGCTTGAGTGAACAAACCTGGCCCCACCAGCAATAAAGCAGCGATTATTTTTTTCATTGAATATCCTTAACACATTATATTTAACCATGCGGTAAATTACGTCATCATTAAACGACAGATGATGAAAATAATTTAATCAACTTCGCCCCTGATTGACAGTGGGCAAATTTAAAAATATTCTTTTAAAAATTTAAATAATGGACGTAGCCAAAATGAATGAATTACACGCCCTGCGCGTTTTCTGTCAGGTAGTGGAAATGGAAGGGTTCAGCCAGGCTGCAACTAAACTGGGTTTATCACCCGCCAGCATCACTTACAGCATTAACCAGCTCGAGAAGCAGTTTCAACAGCCGCTTTTTAAACGCTCAACCCGTCGTTTTTCGCTGACTGCAGCCGGTGAGCGCTGCTATCGTTCGGCGCAAGAGATATTGCAGCAGTTTGATCGACTGAAGAACGATATGTCGGATGAATTTGAACAACCCCGCGGCCCCTTGCGCGTTGAGATTGCCTCGATGCTCAGCAGTATGCATATCGCCCCTGTACTGCCGTCATTTCTGGCACAGTATCCGGAAATACAGCTCAGCGTGTCGGTAAGCGATCGGCTGGTCAATCCGGTAGAGGATCGTGCAGACGTGTTTATTCGAATCGGCGCCAACGATGTCCCGGATATGGTCAGCCGCAAACTATTCCAACCGCACTACCTGTGTTGCGGTTCAAGTGTCTATTTTGACCGTTATGGCCGGCCGGAACACCCACAACAGTTGCAACAACATGTGCGGCTTGGTTTTATCCGCTCAGGTGAAGCAATGGCAGATCCGTGGCAATTTATTCGTAACGAGCAAGTCTATCAACTGCCCCCCAGCCCACTGCTGAGTTTTAATCATTCGCAGTCTTTATGTGAAGTGGCCAAAAACCATCTCGGACTGGTCTATTTGCTGGATTGCACGTTAGAAAGTTACCTGCTGGCGGGGTCACTGGAGCCGGTATTACAGGAATGGGCCCCCGTTGGCGCCCCCGTCAATATCCTTTACCCACGGTTGCGCGACCGCAGCCATAAAATACGCGTATTCGTCGACTTTATCAGCACGCTTTTTTCCGGGAAGCAAGAAAAGGGAGCGGCGTAATCTGAGGTGAAAAACTCAATGAGATGAGACGGATAACTACACCAACCCTGCCTTTTCTACCTTAAATGAAAGGTTAGGCCATAAAACCGCTTGCTGGATCTTGAACATTATAAACATGCGAATTATTTCTCATGAAACAGTTTTACATGTCCGCTTAGAAATGAATGATTCCGTTTACATCACTGCCACCGCAGCCGCTGGAAGCCAGGCCTAGACTGTATGAACAGGGCGTATTGCGGATCCCAAACCGCCAGCCGTTAGTAGACTGACTTAAGGCTATCCCTCCCCCCTCAATTGTTTATCACTGATAACGCTATGGCCAAACCACCGTATGCCATACGCATTAAAGGACATTGAGATCATGAAAATGAAAGTCGTTACTCATGCCACACTGGTCATCCTGCCTCTGTTGTTAAGCGGGCTCGCGCGGGCCAACGATCAAACCATTCCCTGGGCGGCAAATACCGGCAGCATCTCCGACGATGAGAAGGCTCTGACCCAGGGACAAAACCCAGCGCCAAAAACGACGCCTTAACGGGAGCTCGCCGTTGCCAGGCCGTGACACTGGGTTGCACGGCTTGGTATCAGCCCAGACCGGGAATGGCGACACCGAAGGTTTGCAGCAGCAGCACCATGTTGAGCAGAATAATAATCACCGTACCGATGATCGACACCAGGCTGGTCAGGCGACTATTCACGAACTCGCCCATGATGTCGCGGCGACGCGTGAACATCACCAGGGCAATCATCGGCGCCGGCAGCGCCAGGCTCAATACGACCTGGCTGTAAACCAGTGCGTCGGTGGCATTAACCCCTAGAGCTACCACGATGAACGCCGGCACCATGGTGACCATGCGGCGTACCCATACCGGGATACGGAAACCGACAAAGCCCTGCATGATCATCTGGCCTGCCATCGTACCCACTACCGAGCTGGAAATGCCGGAAGCAATCAGCGACATCAGGAAGATACCCGCCGCCGCAGCGCCAAACAGCGGCGTCAGCGTATGGTAGGCGGTGCCAATCTCCGCCACGTCGCTGTTACCGGCATGGAAGGCGCTGGAGGCCATAATCACCATGGCAATATTCACCAGCCCGGCGACAGATAAGGCAATCACCACCTCAATATTGGAAAAGCGCAGCAGTTTACGCCTTTCACCACTGTCACTGGCCGGCGCACGGTGCTGAGTCAGCCCTGAGTGCAGGAAGATGGCGTGCGGCATCACCGTGGCGCCGATAATCCCCACCGCGATGGTCAACGCCTGTGCATCCGGCAACTGCGGCGTAACCATGCCCATACCCGCTGCAGCCCAGTCCACCGGTACAATGAACATCTCGACCAGATAACACAGGGCAATAATCGCGACCAGGCCGCCGATCATCAGCTCTACCGGGCGGAACCCCTTTTTCTCTACCATCAGCAAAGCGTAGGTAATGACCGCGGTCACCCCCATTCCCGGCAACAGCGGCATATGGAACAGCAAGGCAAGCGCTATAGCCCCGCCGAGGAACTCCGCCAGATCGGTTGCCATCGCCGCCACTTCACTGAGCAGCCACATGCCGATCACCACTGGGCGCGAAAATTGATCGCGGCACATCTCTGCCAGATTGCGTTGAGTGACGATACCCAACTTGGCCGACAGCGCCTGGAACAGCATGGCGATCAGGTTGGCCATCACCACCACCCATAGCAAGCTATAGCCGTATTTCGAGCCGGCCTGAATATTGGTGGCGAAGTTACCGGGGTCCATATAAGCAATGGAGGCAATCACCGCAGGCCCGGCGAACAGCAGCGGCGTGAATGCGCCACGCTTGCGCCCGGCAAGCGCGTTACCTATTGCCGTATTGGTTCGTTCGGTTAACGATGTGGTGGTTGCCGCATCACGCATGGTTTACCCTCAATCTTTTTCTGGTTATTTTTCACCCAACACTCTCAGCAATGTAGCATCGGCTACACTTTATGCAAAATGGAAGATACTCTACCTTTGTGTACAAATATTTCTAATTTCCACCCAATGCGTCTGGCGAATTGATAATGCGTCGCCTTTGGACTAACGTATGGCGGAACTGTATTAATCTGCAACTCACTGGATTTACGTTTAAAGGACGTCTCAGAATATGGCAACAAGCGCACCAGATGACGCCGACCGCCCCGTCGTGGCCGAAATGCCAGACGAGGCTGAACATGCCCTGCGCTTCACCCGCGCTCGTGAGGCGCAGTCCAATGCGCTGATTGAAGATTATGTCGAGCTGATAGCCGACTTGCTGGTCACCACCCGCGAAGCAAGGACCACCGATATCGCCAAACGTTTCGGTGTGTCGCACCCGACCGCGATCAAGAACATTGCCCGGCTGAAGAGTGCAGGTCTGGTGGAGTCACGGCCTTATCGAGGGGTTTTCCTGACGGAGGAAGGTGAACAACTGGCGCAGAAGGTACGCCGTCGTCATCGGATAGTCGTCGACCTGCTGGTGTGCCTTGGGGTACCGAACGAAACGGCGGAGTTGGACAGCGAAGGGATCGAGCACCATATTTCCAGCGACACCCTGGCGGTGTTTGAACAGTTCCTGCAAAAACACGCGGAAAAATAGCGCCTCCCGGTTGTTGCTGCCTCTTCAGGCTTAAAGAACCCTGGCTGCGCCGGCGGCTTGAGACACAATAGGTCTTTCACCCAGTGAGGAACCGCTGGGTGAAATACAGAGGCTGGAATACTCAACATCTACATTTGAGCAGCAGTGCTAAGGGGAAGTCATTGCATACATGACTACCGAACCAAGGGCATTGTTTCTCTTCTCTACAAAGATCTCGTTATCGAACGCATAGTTACCCGCGGGATGACATATTCTTATGTTCGTCCCCAGGTCCGGATCGTCAACATCGGCGCCAGAACAACTTTTCCTGCTGCCTTCAGCATAAGAGTAAGCCGCCGTGTAGGTCACGACCGGCCCTGGCAGCAGGTAGGTCATGGTGATTAATGCCATAGCAAAGACAAAGAACAAAACAATGCAGGCCCCGCCATAAAACTTGAGATAATCAATGTGCTTATTGCTTTTTACGGCGCCACGGCCAATAGCGTAAATTGAAATAAACAAAGCCAGTATCATCGCTGCAACAATCATATAGCGCGTTGTCGAGACACTGAGAAAAGTAATGCGGTAAACCTCTCTATGCCACCACATCACTCCATACACCAACCCTAAAAAAGCGATGGTCGCAGAAAAGAGAAAAGGATAAGAATACTTTTTCACGCTCCAAAATCCTTCTGGCAGATCACCTACTCATTGAAGTAAAACCATTATCTTTGTTGGCACTGCCACATGCAATCATCCCGACGGGTTGCACCACGTTAGTAGAAAGTGGCCTTCAGAGATTTATTTAAAAGCCGACAAAAAACCAATAAAAAAGGGAGGCTTTCGCCTCCCTTAAAACTCCCCTGCCTGACCTGAATTAATGGTTACGGATGTACTCGTCCATATCCGTTTTCAGGTTGTCAGATTTGGTGCCAAAGATAGCCTGAACACCCGAGCCTGCGACGACAACGCCAGCAGCACCCAGTTTTTTCAAGCCAGCCTGGTCAACCTTGCTCACGTCCGCCACGCTAACGCGTAGTCGAGTGATACAGGCATCCAGGTTGGTGATGTTCTCTTTACCACCGAAAGCCTGAACCAGTGCTGCAGACATTTCAGAACCGCCCTGGGCAACCTGCTCAGAAGCCGTGTCTTCGCGACCTGGTGTTTTCAGATCCAGTTTGGCAATCAGCACGCGGAAGATGGTGTAGTACACCAGACCGTAGATGATACCGACCACTGGGAACAGCCAGATTTTGCTGCTGTTACCGCTCAGTACGATAAAGTCGATCAGGCCGTGCGAGAAGCTGGTGCCGTCACGCATCCCCAACAGGATACAGATCGGGAACGCCAGGCCAGCCAGAATGGCGTGGATTGCGTACAGGATCGGCGCAACGAACATGAAGGAGAACTCGATCGGTTCGGTGATACCGGTCAGGAACGAGGTCAGCGCAGCGGAGATCATGATACCGCCGACTTTTGCGCGGTTTTCCGGCTTGGCCGAGTGCCAGATGGCAATCGCAGCAGCAGGCAGACCGTACATTTTGAACAGGAAGCCACCGGACAGTTTACCCGCAGTCGGGTCACCTGCCATATAACGTGGGATGTCGCCGTGGAATACCTGGCCCGCCGCGTTGGTGTATTCACCAATCTGCATCTGGAAAGGTACGTTCCAGATGTGGTGCAGACCAAACGGCACCAGCGCACGTTCAACCACGCCGTAGATACCAAATGCCACTACCGGGTTCTGATATGCAGCCCACTGGGAGAAGGTCTGGATAGCCGTACCGATAGGAGGCCAGATGAAGGACAGCACTACGCCCAGAACGATTGCCGCCAGGCCGGAAATAATCGGCACAAAGCGCTTACCGGCAAAGAAGCCCAGGTATTCCGGCAATTGAATGCGGAAGAAGCGGTTAAACATATAGGCCGCGATGGAGCCGGAGATAATCCCCCCGAGCACACCGGTATCCGCCAGGTGTTTGGCCGCGATCTCTTCAGCCGGCAGGTGCAGCACCAAAGGCGCTACTACCGCCATGGTTTTCACCATGATGCCGTAAGCCACTACTGCGGCTAACGCGGAGACACCGTCGTTATTGGTGAAGCCCAGGGCAACACCGATGGCGAAGATCAGCGGCATGTTGGCGAAAACGGAACCGCCGGCTTCCGCCATCACGTGGGAGACTACCGCAGGTAGCCAGCTAAAGTTGGCGGAACCGACGCCCAGCAGGATACCTGCGATAGGCAATACGGACACCGGCAGCATTAGCGACTTACCTACTTTTTGCAGGTTTGCAAATGCGTTCTTGAACATAGTTGAGTGTGCTCCTGAGTAATAGTGCTTTGCTACTTTCCGCGATTCTTCGCGTTGCAAGGGGGGGAGAAAAAACCCCTGCAATTCAGGGTGTCTGAGCACCCCTTGAATTTTTACGCAGAGTAAAATAAATAGGCTGCGCAATGTTTGATGGCAGTCACGTTTCAATGAACAAAACCGGGTATTTTTCTTAAATTGCCTATTTTTTGTCAAAAAAGAGGAAAAAACGCCCGCACCTCGCCCTAAAACGGGTGGGAACATTACCCGTTTCGGCGATTAATTACGAGCTTAAAAAAAATTCCAGAATCGATGACTACAGCTATAGCCTAGGCCAAAGATCAGAGTTCGATGTGAAATAAGCGTGAAAAGTTGGCGGTGGTGGCTTCGGCCAGCGTTTCCAGGCTCACGCCCTTCAATACTGCCATGTATTCAGCCACATCGCGCACGTAGGCAGGTTGGTTTTCTTTGCCGCGGTGCGGCACCGGAGCCAGATACGGCGAGTCGGTTTCCACCAGAATGCGGTCCAGCGGCACATAACGCGCCACATCACGCAGCTGCTCGGCGTTGCGGAAGGTCAGGATGCCGGAAAAGGAAATGTAGAACCCCAAGTCCAACAGGGCTTCGGCCGTGGCGCGATCTTCGGTGAAGCAATGCAGTACGCCGCCACAGTCCTGGGCATTTTCTTCCCGCAGGATCGCCAGCGTGTCTTCACGCGCATCACGGGTATGCACGATCACCGGTTTGTTCAGATCGCGACCGATGCGGATATGCTCACGAAACGAGGCTTGCTGCAGTTCAAGATTGTCTTTTTGATAGAAATAATCAAGACCGGTTTCCCCCAGTGCCACCACCTGCTCTGCCGCCGCTAAACGGCGCAGTTCGGCATAGTCGTAGCCGCCTTCCAGATTGAGCGGATGCACACCGCAGGAGAAAGCCACATCGTCGCGTTGGCCAATCAACTGCGTCATAGCCTGATAGCCCGGCAAGGTGGTAGCGACCGCCAGCACGTAACCGACATCGCGCGCCTTGGCTTTGGCCAGTGCGTCATCCACGTTTTGATGCAGGGTTTGGTAATCCAGGCCATCGAGGTGGCAATGAGAATCTACTAACAACATAATATTTAACTCTTTTACAGCGAATGAGGGTGAGAATAGCCGGTAGCGCCGAGCATCTGCTCCCAGCCAAGTAACTGTTCTGTCAGCAGCAGTTCACGGTTAACGCCGACCACGCTGAGCAACTGGTGGCGGCAATTAAGCCATTGTTGCACCACTTGCTGCAGCGAGTTGCTGCTCAAACGGCTGGCCAGTTGGTGCACCAAGGGTTGCTGATCCTGGTTGAGGGCAAAACTCGCCGCCCCCTGCTGCCATTTCATCGCGTCGACCAGCAATGCGCATAACCAGTGTAGCCGCTCGGCGACGTCTTCGTGATTCAACACCGGCAGCAAGGACAGCATGTCATGCTGCGGCAAAGCAGCGCTCAGGGCGGCACACAGCGCGCTACGCTGCTGCCAACGTTCCGGCTGCAACAACTGCTCGGCGGCAAGAGGAGCGCCATCATGCAGACGCAATGCGGTCAGCAGATCGACCTGATTACCCGACGTCTGTCGGTTTAACCACTGCAGGCCGAGCTGTTCGTCCGGGCTGGCGAGGTGCCAGTACAAACAGCGGCTGCGCAACGTCGCCAACAGGCGTGAAGGCTCACGGCAGCTCAGCAGGAAATAGGTTTTTTCCGGCGGCTCTTCCAATGTTTTCAACAACGCATTGGCGGCCGCCTCGGTCAGCAGCTCCGCCTGCGGCAACCAGATCACCTTGGCTCCGCCCTGCTGGGCATGGGAGTAAAGGATCTCAATCACCTGACGAATGGGCTCCACGCCCAGACTGCTTTTGCCCTTTTCCGGCGTCAGCACATGATAATCCGGGTGATTGCCCGCCAGCATTAACCGGCAGCTATGACATTCACCGCAGCTTTTCTCTCCGTTACGGCGCTGGCAAATCAGCCAACGGCTCAGCCCGTAGGCCAGCGCTTCTTCGCCATTGCCCGCCGCCGCGTGCAGCAGCAAGGCATGATGACCGCGATCGGCAGCATATTGCCCGACCAACTGCCGGTAAGGGGTATTCAGCCACGGGTACCAGTTCATTACGCGCCTTCCTGCTGCAGCCATTGGCTGACGCTGTGACGAATCGCTGCCGTCACCTGCTCCAGCGATTGGGCCGCGTCAACGGTGACAATGGACTCGTCCTGCGCCGCCAGTTCCAGATAGCGCGCGCGGGTGCGTTCAAAGAACGGCAGCGCCTCTTGTTCGATGCGATCCAATTCGCCGCGTGCGCGGGCACGTTGCAACCCCACTAACGGCGGCAAATCCAGATACAGCGTCAGGTCCGGGTGAAAATCGCCCAGCACGGTGTCACGCAGCGAGGCCATCAGTTGCTGATCGACACCGCGACCGCCGCCCTGATAGGCCTGCGAAGACAAATCGTGACGATCGCCAACCACCCAGGCACCACGCGCCAACGCCGGTTTGATCACCGTTTCCACCAATTGCACGCGGGCTGCGTACAGCATCAGCACCTCGGCTTTGATGGTCGGCAGCTCACCGTCCACGCCGCGCTTGAACAGGTCGCGCAGCTTTTCTGCCAACGGCGTACCACCAGGTTCACGGGTAAAGACAATATCGTTGATGCCGTGCTGGCGCAGTACGTCAACCACGGTATCGCGAGCGGTAGTTTTGCCCGCGCCCTCGAGCCCTTCGATAACCACAAATTTACTTTTCATTCTTTTCCTTCAACGCCTGGCGATAGGCGCGCACCGCCTGATTATGGCTGGCCAGGTTAGTGGTAAATTGATGCCCGCCTTTGCCGTCGGCAACAAAGTACAGATAAGGGGTTTTCGCCGGATTGGCGGCGGCGGCCAGCGAAGCCTTGCCAGGCATGGCAATCGGCGTTGGCGGCAGGCCGTTGATCACATAGGTGTTGTACGCCGTCGGCGTTTCCAAATCTTTGCGAGTGATATCGCCATTATAGCTATCGCCCATGCCGTAAATCACCGTTGGGTCTGTCTGCAAACGCATGCCAATGCGCAGGCGGTTAATAAAGACGGAAGCCACCTTGGTGCGTTCTTCCGGCACGGCGGTCTCTTTCTCAATGATCGAGGCCATGGTCAGCAGCTCTTCGGGCGTTTTGTACGGCAGGCTGGTGTCGCGACCTTGCCAGGCATCTTCCAGCGCCTTGGTCATTCGCAAATGAGCTCGCTTTAACAACGCAATGTCGCTCATGCCCGCCGTGTACAGGTAGGTATCGGGGTACAGACGTCCTTCAGGATTAGTCCCCTCCGGCAAGCCCAACGCCACGGCAATTTCCGTTTCGCTTTTGCCCGCCAGCGTATGTTTGAGGTATTTGGACTGTTGCAGCACCGCCAGCCAGTCACGCAGGCGAGAGCCTTCGATAAAGCGCGCGCTGAACTGGGCTTCTTTGCCGCTGGCCAGCAGTTTGAGCATCTCGCGCACCGTCATGCCAGGCGTAAAGCGATAGGTACCGGCCTTAAACTCAGCCAGCTGCGGCTCCACACGCAACAGCCACGGGAACCACATGCCGTTGCGGATCAGCTTGTCACGAACCAGCAGCCCTTCCAGCGCTACCCGCCCGGTACCCGCCGGCAGTTTAAAAATGGCTTCCTGCTGGATCGCCAGAGGCGTATCCGCGAAGCGTTCAACCTTCTGATATCCCCACAACAGCAGGCCCAATACCAGAACAACAATAATAGAAACGAACTTCAGCTTTCTTTTCTTCATCAATCAGCCATCGTTAACAGTGTGGGCGCAAAAAATCATAGAGTTGGCGCGAAGAGTAATGCCAGGATTGCGCGATGTTCACCGGCAGCAATGGCATTAGCGCATTGCTCACCAGCACTTCTTCGGCGTCGGCCAGCGTCTCCAGTGGCTCACTGACGTAATGTAATGAGTACCGGCTGCCCGCGAGCAGCTCAATCACCCGGCGCCGCATCAGTCCTGCCACGCCCGCCTGGCTCAGATCCGGCGTGAAAACCGCTTTTCCCTTTCGCCAGAACAAATTAGCCGCACAGCATTCCACCAGCATACCGGCAGTGTCAAGCACCAGCGCCTCATCGGCGGCCGTCTGGTCAAGATGCGCGCGGATCAACACCTGCTCCAAACGATTCAGGTGTTTCAACCCCGCCAGCAGCGGATGACGAGCCAGCGTTACCGGGCTAAGCGCCAGGCTGATGCCCTGCTCGCGCCATTGCAAATAGTGCATCGGGTAGGCGCTGCGAGAAACAATCCGCGTGGGATGCTCACATCCTTTTGGACTGTAACCTCGCCCACCGCTGCCGCGCGTCAGTATCGCTTTGACCACGCCCTGCGGGATAGATTCTGCCGCGCGCACCATTTCATATTCCAACGCATCCCAGTCACAGGCAGGCAGCATCAGCCGCTGTGCCGACTGCTGCAGACGTTCGATATGCCAGGGCAGCAGATCAATCTTGCCCTCAACCACTCGTGCGGTAGTGAAACAGCCGTCGCCAAACTGCAAGCCGCGATCGCTTGGCGCCAGCGCATCGTGTTGCTGCCCGTTTATCCAGTACATAGACTTCCCCTGACCGCTTTGGTTTCCACTACAGAATAACAGGCGCCGACGCCATTAGCAGCAGTTGGCCGTTCGACAAAAGCATCGCCTAGCCGGGCCCCGGCGGGTCAGCGCCATAAAAAAAGCCCGGTTTAAAAAACCGGGCTTTTTACCGTCCTTCAGCAGAGGTTATTACACCTTGCGGAAGATCAGAGAACCGTTGGTGCCGCCGAAACCGAAGGAGTTACACAGCGTGTACTGCATATCGCTTACCTGGCGTGCTTCGTGCGGAACGAAGTCCAGATCGCAGCCTTCATCCGGGTTATCCAGGTTGATGGTTGGCGGAACAGCCTGGTCACGCAATGCCAGTACGGTGAAGATCGACTCAATCGCACCCGCCGCACCCAACAGGTGGCCGGTCATCGATTTGGTCGAGCTGACCATCACGCGCTGCGCATCGCTGCCAAATACCGACTTCACCGCCTGCGTTTCGGCTTTGTCGCCGGCCGGCGTTGAGGTGCCGTGCGCATTGATATAGCCGATTTGTGACGTGGTCACACCGGCATCTAGCAACGCATTTTCCATCGCCAGCGCAGCGCCCGCACCGTTTTCAGGTGGTGACGTCATGTGATAAGCATCGCTGCTCATCCCAAAGCCGACAACTTCAGCATAAATCTTGGCGCCGCGTTTTTTGGCGTGCTCGTACTCTTCCAGCACCATCATGCCGGCACCGTCACCCAGAACAAAACCATCACGGTCCTTGTCCCAAGGGCGGCTGGCTGCCTGCGGATCTTCGTTGCGGGTCGACAACGCGCGTGCTGCGCCAAAGCCGCCGACGCCCAACGGGGTACTGGCTTTTTCTGCCCCACCGGCCAGCATGACGTCAGCATCATTGTAAGCAATGATACGCGCGGCGTGGCCGATGTTGTGCACACCTGAGGTACAGGCGGTGGCGATCGAAATGCTCGGGCCACGCATGCCGTACATGATAGTCAGGTGGCCTGCAATCATGTTTACAATGGTTGACGGCACAAAGAACGGACTGATTTTCCGTGGGCCACCGTTAACCAGCGAACTGTGGTTCTCTTCAATCAAACCCAGGCCGCCAATACCGGAGCCGATAGCGGCACCAATGCGGCTGGCGTTAGCCTCGGTGATATCCAGTTGTGCGTCCTGCATGGCTTGCATGCCGGCTGCGATACCGTACTGGATGAAGGCGTCCATCTTGCGCGCATCTTTGCGGGAGATGAAATCTTCTGAATTAAAATTCTTTACCAGGCCTGCAAACTTGGTCGCATAGGCAGAGGTATCGAAATGGTCGATCAGGCTGATGCCACTCTGACCGGCAAGAAGAGCGTTCCATGTGGACTCTACCGTATTGCCGACAGGAGACAACATGCCCAGTCCGGTCACAACTACTCGACGCTTAGACACGTTTGTCCTCCAAGGAGGGAAAAATATGACACTAGGGATAGAAAAAACTTAGGCGGTCGAGTGACCGCCTAGATATGTTCTCTTACTGCTGGCTGGCGTTGATGAAATCAATAGCTGCCTGAACAGTAGTGATTTTCTCAGCTTCTTCGTCTGGAATCTCGGTGTCGAACTCTTCTTCCAGAGCCATTACCAGCTCAACGGTGTCAAGAGAATCAGCACCCAGATCTTCAACGAAAGAAGCGTTATTTAAAACTTCTTCCTGTTTAACACCCAACTGCTCAACAATGATTTTCTTAACGCGTTCTTCGATAGTGCTCATACTCTTAAATTTCCTATCAAAACTCGCTTTCGCGATGGTTTTCGTAGTGTATAAAATGTTGAAAAAGATGCAACTAAATCCCGGCTGGTCAAACCACGATTTTACGCTATTTTGCGGTTTTTACCCCAAATAACGCAAATAGTTTTCGCATTTTTTAAATCATGTACATGCCGCCATTGACATGTAACGTTTCACCGGTGATGTAGCCAGCCTCATCAGAGGCTAAGAATGCAACAGCGCTGGCGATTTCTTTAGCATCCCCCAGCCGATTGGCTGGAACTGATGACAAAATGCCTGCGCGTTGATCATCTGTCAACGCCCGTGTCATGTCCGTCTCAATAAAGCCAGGTGCCACGACGTTGACCGTAATGCCACGCGAAGCAACTTCACGTGCCAAAGACTTACTAAAGCCAATCAGACCGGCTTTAGCCGCCGCGTAATTAGCCTGCCCTGCGTTCCCCATGGTACCGACAACGGAACCGATGGTGATGATCCGGCCAAACCGCTTTTTCATCATAGCTCGCATTACCGCTTTTGACAGACGGAATACGGAAGTCAGATTGGTGTTCAGGATATCCTGCCACTCGTCGTCCTTCATACGCATCAGGAGGTTATCACGCGTAATGCCGGCATTATTCACTAAAATGTCGATTTCGCCAAATTCAGCACGAATAGATGCCAGAACGCTGTCGATAGATTGAGCATCGACCACATTCAATGCAAACCCTTTGCCGTTCGCGCCCAGGTAGCTGCTGATAGCCTCAGCGCCGCTTTCACTGGTGGCGGTGCCGATCACTTTAGCGCCGCGTGCCACAAACGTTTCTGCAATAGCCCGGCCAATACCCCGGCTCGCGCCGGTGACCAGAACAACTTTACCTTCGAAGCTCATTGTTTTCCTCTTTATTGTTCAAGCGCCGCTGTCAGGCTGGCAGCGTCATTCACCGCCGCCGCCGTCAGGGTATCAACAATACGTTTAGTCAGACCGGTCAGAACCTTGCCCGGACCAACCTCTAGCAGCGACGTAACGCCCTGTGCTGCCATAAACTCAACGCTCTCGGTCCAACGTACCGGGCTGTACAACTGACGCACCAGCGCGCTGCGGATCGCTTCTGGATCGCTTTCAGCACGCACGTCGACGTTATTTACCACCGGCACCTGCGGTGCGCTGAAGGTGATGTCCTGCAACGCCACGGCCAGTTTGTCTGCAGCCGGCTTCATCAGTGCACAGTGCGAAGGCACGCTCACCGGTAACGGCAGCGCACGCTTGGCGCCAGCCGCTTTACAGGCTGCGCCTGCACGTTCAACCGCTTCTTTATTGCCGGCGATCACCACCTGGCCCGGGGAATTGAAGTTCACCGGGGAAACAACCTGCCCTTGGGCAGACTCTTCACAAGCCTTGGCGATAGCCGCGTTGTCCAGACCAATGATGGCGGACATCGCGCCAGTGCCTTCCGGCACCGCTTCCTGCATCAGTTTGCCGCGCAGCTCAACTAGGCGGATTGCCGCCTGGAAATCCAGCACGCCCGCACAAACCAGCGCCGAGTACTCGCCCAAGCTGTGGCCGGCCATGATGGCAGGCATTTTGCCGCCCTGCTGCTGCCAAACGCGGAAAATCGCCACTGAGGCGGCCAGCAATGCCGGCTGCGTTTGCCAGGTTTTGTTCAGTTCTTCCGCCGGCCCTTGCTGCACCAGTTGCCACAGGTCGTAACCCAGAACGGAAGAGGCTTCGCTGAAAGTCGCTTCAACGATCGGATATTGAGCGGCCAAATCGGCCAGCATGCCCAGGGACTGTGAGCCCTGGCCTGGGAAAACAAAAGCAAATTGCGTCATTTTTTCTTCCTGTTAATCAGAAACGAACCAGCGCCGAGCCCCAGGTAAAGCCGCCGCCGAAGGCTTCCAGCAGCACCAGTTGGCCGCGCTGGATCCGCCCATCGCGCACCGCTTCATCGAGCGCTGCGGGGACCGAGGCGGCAGAGGTGTTACCGTGACGATCAAGCGTCACCACCACTTTATCCATCCCCATACCCAGTTTTTTTGCCGTTGCGCTGATAATGCGCAGGTTGGCCTGGTGCGGCACCAGCCAATCCAGCTGGCTGCGGTCCAGATCATTGGCCTGCAGCGTTTCGTCAACGATGTGAGCCAGTTCGGTAACCGCAACCTTGAAGACTTCATTGCCTGCCATGGTGACATAGGCCGGCTTTTCCTGATCCTGACGATCCTTGAATGGCAACGTCAGCAGGCCACCGTAGGTGCCGTCCGCATGCAGGTGAGTCGACAGAATGCCCGGCTCTTCAGAAGCGCCCAGCACCACCGCGCCAGCGCCATCACCAAACAGGATGATGGTACCGCGATCGTCAGGATCCAGCGTGCGAGAAAGCACGTCTGCACCAATCACCAGTGCACGCTTCACCGCACCGTTCTTAACGTACTGATCGGCAACGCTCAACGCGTAGGTGAAACCGGCGCAGGCTGCAGCCAGATCGAAAGCCGCACAATCTTTAATCCCGAGCATCTGCTGCACCTGGCAGGCAGAACTTGGGAATGCGTGGCTCGAAGTGGTGGTCGCCACAACGATCAGCCCGATATCTTCTTTAGCCACACCTGCCATTTCCAGCGCTTTTTCAGCAGCATGGAAGCCCATCGTCGCCACGGTTTCATCAGCGGCGGCAATGCGGCGTTCACGGATACCGGTGCGAGTGACGATCCACTCGTCAGAGGTATCCACCATTTTTTCAAGGTCAGCGTTGGTGCGCACTTGTACGGGTAAATAACTCCCCGTACCGAGAATCTTTGTATACATGTACGATCAGTCACTCTTAGGTAATACAGCTTCAAGGCGCGCAGCAATCCTGTCAGGGACTTGCCGCTGCACCGCCTGCACAGCCTGTTCGATTGCAACTGCAAACGCGTGCGGGTTCGCAGCGCCGTGGCTCTTGATTACGGTGCTGCGCAATCCTAACAGACATGCGCCATTATACTGGTCGGGGTTCAGGTGGCCGAACCGCTTTACCACCCGTTTTTGCAACCAACGGCCCAACAATTTTAACCACCACGCCTGCTTGCCAGCGTCTCCGGATGATTTCAGCAGCGATAAAAATACTCTTACCACCCCTTCCATGGTTTTCAGGGTGACGTTACCCACAAAGCCGTCGCAGACCATCACATCGGTTTTCCCGGTGAGAAGATCGTTGCCTTCCAGGTAACCAATATAGTTGATTGCCGGAGTATTTTTTAGCACGGCGGCCGCTTCGCGGATATTATCCAGACCTTTGGTTTCTTCTTCACCAATATTCAGCAGCGCCACGCGTGGTTGCGCAATCCCCACCACCTCTTCGGCCATCACCGCGCCCATCACCGCAAACTGCACCAGCATGGTGCTGTCGCATTCGACGTTGGCGCCCAGATCCAGCACCACGGTTTTACCGCCCAGCTGATTCGGGATCACCGTCATCAGCGCCGGACGTTCAATACCGTCCAACGGCTTAATCAGCATCTTCGCCAACCCCATCAGCGCACCGGTATTACCCGCGCTGACACAGCCCTGTGCATCACCGTTTTTGGTCAGTTCCAGCGCAATGCGCATGGAAGTGCCACGGCTGGCACGAATCGCTTGTGAGGGTTTGGCGTCGCCGGCAATCACAGATTCAGCGGGCACGACTTGCAAACGTTCCAGAAGAACCGGATCGGCTTTGGCAAGTAAAGGAGAGAGGGTGTCGGGATTGCCGACCAGCAGAAGATGAAGCTGTAAATTAGAGGCCAGTGCCTGCAATGAAGCAGGCACTGTGACGCAGGGACCGAAGTCCCCGCCCATTGCATCTAACGCCAGGGTTAGACGAGTCAAGGTACCGCTACTTAGCCGATAACCTTGCGACCGCGGTAGAAACCGTCGGCAGTGATGTGGTGACGACGATGAGTTTCACCAGAAGTCGCATCAACAGACAAAGTGGTGGTGGTCAGAGCATCGTGTGAACGACGCATGCCACGTTTGGAACGGGTTGGTTTATTTTGTTGTACGGCCATGGACCTTACTCCTTAATTACTTACGCTTTAAACTGGCTAATACGGCAAATGGGTTTGGTTTCTCCGCCTCTGGAGGCAGTTTGCCAAAGACCATGTCCGCTTCGGACACTTCACAGTGTTCAGATTCATGTACCGGGACGACAGGCAGTGAAAGAATAATTTCGTCTTCAATCATTGCCAGCAGATCAACTTCGCCAAACTCATCGACTTCGATCGGCTCGTACGCCCCCGGTAATGCCTCAGCCTGCTCATCATTGACGACCGGGCTAAAACAATATGTTGTGTGAACATGGTGTTCGAACGGGACTCCGCAGCGTTGGCACATCAGCATTACCTGGACGTCCGCATGCCCTGTTATCACCGCGAGGCGCTGGTTATCAATATCGAAAGATAACGAGACCTCAACATCACTGTCCACACTGACCACAGAGGCAGCAACACGTGTAACCTGCTCAGGCGCATAGGAACCAACATAGTCCAGGCGTTTCTGAGCGGTACGTACCGCATCAATGGTCAAGGGTAATTTTACCTTTTGCATAGGGCGCGCATATTAACTTTGTAACGACTTAGAGTCAAAGAAAAAGGCCGTAAAACGGCACCTTTCACCAATATTCGCTTCCTCAGCGGCGGACAGTTTAAAATGACCTCTCCATTTACGCTATGGTTTACGAAAAAAATTATGCAAAGACTACTCCTCGCCTCCACCTCGACCTACCGCAAGATGCTGTTGGAAAAACTGCATCTGCCTTTTACCTGTGACGCGCCGCAGGTCGATGAAACCCCGCTGGCCGGGGAAACCGCCGAAGCGCTGGTCTTACGGCTGGCGACGGCGAAAGCCCAGGCATTGGCCATCGCCTATCCTGACCATTTGATTATCGGTTCCGACCAGGTCTGCGTGATCGACGGTAAAATAACCGGGAAACCGCATACCGAAGAGAACGCCTGCGCGCAATTGCGCCAGGCCAGCGGCCAAAGGGTGACGTTTTATACCGGTCTGGCGCTGTACAACAGCCGCAGCCATCACCTGCAGGCGCTTTGCGAGCCCTTCCATGTGCATTTCCGTGTGCTGAGCGACGCAGAAATCAGCGCTTATGTGCGCCTTGAACAGCCGCTCAACTGTGCGGGCAGTTTTAAAAGTGAAGGTCTGGGTATTGCGTTGTTCGATAAACTGGAGGGGCGAGATCCGAATGGGTTGATCGGTCTGCCGTTGATAGCCCTGCTGGAGATGCTGCGGGCTGAAGGCATCAACCCGCTGGTATAAAATACTTTTACTTACTGGCCTTTGGCCTGCTTGCGCAATACCTGCAGGCAGTGGCGCAACTCCTGGTCCATCGGCGCTTCGATACGCATGGTTTCGCCAGTGCCCGGATGTTCGAACCGCAGTGCCGCGGCATGCAAGAACAGGCGTTTGAGCCCGGTACCTGCCAACTGGCGATCGAATTCACGATCGCCATAGCGGTCATCGAAGGCTATCGGGTGCCCTGCGTGCAAGGTGTGAACGCGGATCTGGTGGGTGCGCCCGGTAATCGGGCTCGCCTTGACCAGCGTGGCATGCTCAAAACGTTCCTCTACCTTGAAGCGGGTTTCCGACGGTTTGCCTTCGCTATTGACGCGCACGATACGTTCGCCGCTTTGCAGAATGTTTTTCAGCAACGGTGCCTGTACGGCTTTACAATGCGACTGCCATTGGCCGCGCACCAGCGCCAGATAATCCTTCTGCATGCCTTTCAGCCGCAATTGCTCATGCAGCGAACGCAGTGCAGAACGTTTTTTCGCCACCAGCAACACGCCGGAAGTATCGCGATCCAGCCGGTGCACCAGCTCCAGGAAACGGGCTTCCGGGCGCAGCGCGCGCAGGCCCTCAATCACGCCAAAGCTCAGGCCGCTGCCACCGTGCACCGCGGTGCCTGAAGGCTTGTTCAGCAGCAGCAAATGATCGTCTTCATACAAAATGCAATCGGCCAGTGCCGCCACTTTGTCCAGCTTGGCGGAAACCGGCGCGTCTTCACGTTCGGCAACGCGGACCGGCGGTACTCGCACCACGTCACCAGCCGCCAGCTTGTATTCAGCCTTGATGCGTCCTTTATTAACCCGTACCTCGCCTTTGCGTACGATGCGGTAAATCATGCTCTTCGGCACGCCTTTCAGGCGAGCAAGCAGAAAGTTGTCGATTCGTTGACCGGCTTCGTCGTCAGAAATCGTGATTAATTGTACTGCAGGAATGTTCGTTTTCATGGAGCGGGATTCTAAATAGAGCGCGTAAATAGCGCCACTTCTTTTTCTGTGCTTAACTGTCTCTCTGACTGCAGGAGAAACCCTGACGGACAATAAGGCAGCAAGCCGGTTTGAACGTTTGCGATTTCTTCCGCAGTTAAGGAAAAGTCACCTTGCTATAACAGTATCAGCAGTGGAATAATGCGTTTACTTTCCACGTTGATTCTCGTTAAACAGGGAAAACGGTGGAATTATAAAATTTGTCTGATAGCACAAAAACGCAGCAATGGCGTAAGACGTAATGTGAAATCAAACAATTAGCGGGCTGCGGGTTGCAGCTTGGCCGGCAAATGGAATCAGATCTGTCGACGTAAATCAGAGGCTATTCCCCTAGTAAAAGTGCTGTTTTTCACAAAGAAATACAGGCTTACCGAGATAATGCGCCCCTATGCAGGCGACAACCGTGAGGTTGACGGCTTTGCGAGAAGACACGGGGTTTTCGGTTTTAATCCGGCCATGAGGTTATTTTGCCCGCAGCTTTGTCGATAATGTAAAAATAACGAGTAAGTTAAGATGAAAAGAATGTTGATTAACGCAACTCAGCAGGAAGAGTTGCGTGTTGCCCTCGTAGATGGACAGCGGCTGTATGATTTGGATATTGAAAGTCCGGGTCATGAACAGAAAAAAGCGAATATTTACAAAGGCAAAATCACTCGTATAGAACCAAGTCTTGAAGCAGCGTTCGTAGATTACGGCGCCGAACGACATGGTTTCCTCCCTCTTAAAGAAATCGCTCGCGAATACTTCCCAAGTAACTACTCCTCCCATGGTCGCCCGAACATCAAAGATGTGCTGCGCGAAGGCCAGGAAGTGATCGTTCAGGTTGATAAAGAAGAACGTGGCAACAAAGGCGCCGCCTTGACCACCTTCATCAGCCTGGCCGGCAGTTATTTGGTTCTGATGCCGAACAACCCACGTGCCGGTGGTATTTCACGCCGCATCGAAGGTGATGACCGCACTGAATTGAAAGAAGCGCTTTCTTCTCTGCAACTCCCGGATGGCATGGGCCTGATTGTTCGTACCGCAGGCGTTGGCAAATCGGCCGATGCATTGCAGTGGGATCTCTCTTTCCGCCTGAAGCACTGGGAAGCGATTAAAAAAGCCGCTGAAGGCCGCGCTGCGCCCTTCCTGATCCATCAGGAAAGCAACGTCATCGTACGTGCATTCCGCGACTATCTGCGCCCGGACATCGGCGAAATCCTGATCGACAATCCAAAAGTTCTCGATCTGGCCAAAGAGCACATCGCTGCCCTGGGCCGTCCGGATTTCAGCAGCAAAATCAAACTGTACAGCGGTGAAATCCCTCTGTTCAGCCACTACCAAATCGAATCTCAAATCGAATCCGCCTTCCAGCGTGAAGTTCGCCTGCCTTCCGGCGGTTCGATCGTTATCGACTCTACCGAAGCGCTGACCGCTATCGACATCAACTCCGCGCGTGCAACCCGCGGCGGCGATATCGAAGAAACCGCGTTCAACACCAACCTGGAAGCGGCAGACGAGATCGCTCGCCAGCTGCGCCTGCGTGACCTCGGCGGTCTGATCGTTATCGACTTTATCGATATGACCCCGGTTCGCCACCAACGTGAAGTTGAAAACCGCCTGCGCGATGCCGTGCGTCAAGACCGTGCACGTATCCAGATCGGTCGCATTTCCCGTTTCGGTCTGCTTGAGATGTCGCGTCAGCGCCTCAGCCCGTCACTGGGTGAATCCAGCCATCACGTTTGCCCGCGCTGTAACGGCACCGGCACCATCCGTGATAACGAATCTCTGGCGCTGTCCATTCTTCGGTTGATCGAAGAAGAAGCGCTGAAAGAAAACACCAAAGAAGTTCACGCTATCGTGCCAGTTCAGGTGGCTTCTTACCTGCTGAACGAAAAACGTGAATCGGTGAGCGCGATCGAGAAACGTCAGGGTGGCGTGAAAGCGATCATCGTGCCGAACGATCAGATGCAAACCCCACACTACTCTGTGCTGCGCGTACGTAAGGGTGAAGAAACACCAACCCTGAGCTACCTGTTGCCGAAACTGCACGAAGAAGAGATGGCTCAGCCGTTGGAAGATGCGCCTATGGAGCGCAAACGCCCGGAACAGCCGGCTCTGGCCTCGTTCTCTCTGGCCGCCGATGCACCACCACCGGCTGAAGAAGCCGTTGCTACTCAGCCCGCCGTTGCGGCAACAGCAACCAAACAAGCTGCACCAGCCGCTGCCAAATCTGGTCTGTTGGGCCGTCTGTTTGGTGGTCTGAAAGCGCTGTTTGCCGGTGAAGAACAGCCGGTTGTCGAAGCCAAACCTGTGGTTGAAGCGCCTAAGACCGAAAGCAACGGTGAAAACCGTCGCCAGGATCGTCGTGGTCAACGTCGTCAGGGTACCGGTCGTAAAGACCGTGGTGAGCGCGGTGAACGTAGCGATCGTCCAGAACGCGGTGAACGCAAAGAGCGCGGTGAAGGCCGTGATAACCGCGATCGTGATAATCGTGAGCCGCGTGAAAATCGCGAACCGCGCGATAACCGCGAAGGCCGTGAAACACGTGAAGTGCGTGACGAGCAGCGCCGCAACCGTCGCAATGCGCAGCAAACCACTGCCACGGTTACCGATGAGCCGCAGTCTGAAGAAGCCGCCAAGGCACAGCGCGAAGAGCAGCAACAGCGCCGTGAGCAGCGTGCCGAGCGTCAACGCCGTCGTCAGGAAGAAAAGCGTCAGGCTCAGCAAGAAGTGGCCGCACTGGAAAGCACAGAAGCTGCCACAGCCAACACCGCCAGCGATGAAGATCACGAAGAACGTCAGATGCAGAACATGCAGCGTCGTCAACGTCGTCCTCTGTCGCAGAAGGTTCGTGTGCTGTCCGCGGAAGAAGAGCTGCATCGCGCAGCGGAAGAGCTGCTGGCACCTAAAACGCCGGTAGCGAAAGCTCAGGACGCGAAACCTGCTCAGGCCGAAGACAGCGTTAAACTGCTGCCGGAAACCGTTGAAGCGCAGGCCGAAGACGATGCACAGGGTGACAACCGCGCTAATGGCGAAAACGGCATGCCACGCCGCTCACGTCGTTCACCGCGCCACCTGCGCGTTAGCGGTCAGCGTCGTCGTCGTTACCGTGACGAGCGTTACCCAACTCAGTCACCAATGCCACTGGCGGGGGCTTTTGCCTCACCAGAAATGGCGTCAGGCAAGGTCTGGGTGAGTTACCCTGTCACACAAGCTGCGCAAGTGGTTGAAGAGGCTGAAGTTCAGGCTGAAGCTAGCCAAATCGCTGCCGACAACGTCATGGCGCCAGAAGCCGTCAGCGTGGCCGCTCCGGTGGTTGCCGTGGTCGCAGAGCAGGAAATCGCCCCGGTTAACCAGCAGGAAGCTGTGGCAGATGCGGTTGAAGCAGTTGTTGAAGAAGCCCAACCGGTTGTTGAAACCGCCGAGCCAATCATCGCTGCTCAGGCTGAAGACACTCCGGTAGCAGCTGAAACACCAGCAGTTGAAGAAACTGCAGTGGTTGAAGCAGCCGTTGTGGCCGAAGAAACCCCAGCCGTTGAAGCGGCACCAGCGGTTGAAACTGCTCCTGAGGTTGAAGAAACCCCAGTGGCAGAATCAACACCGGTATTGGTGGTGGAAGAAACGGCAACCGTGGCAGAAGCCGTCACCGAGCCGGCTGCACCTGTCGTTGAAACTGCCCCGGTTCAGGAAACTGTAGCTCCGGCCGTTGTTGAAAAACAAGCGCCGGCAGAGCAACAGCAACCCGCACCGGTACAGGCTGGTACGCTGTACAAGCATATCGCTACGGCGCCAATGACCAAGGCCCCTGCTCCGGACTATGTGCCTGAGCAGCAGCAACACAGCGATTGGCAGCGTCCTTCCTTCGCCTTCGAAGGTAAAGGCTCAGCCGGTGGCCATGCGGCGGTAAATCAAGCTACCGCACCGGCAACCAAACCGCAGCCGGTTAACGAATAAGGTAATCTGCTTCGATAAAAAAACCCGCCTGATGGCGGGTTTTTTATTGCCGAAATAAGCTCAGGCAATTTTTTTCAATTGTTTGATATCCAGCAAATCCAGCTTGCCGTCAATGCTGGCGACAAACCGCTTAAAATGCTCGGTGGCGTTGTGTTTCTCCAGCGCCTCCGCGCTTGCCCAGCGTTCAAAGAACACGAAAGTTCCTGGCTTCTCGAGATCGCGGTGCAGGTCATATTGCAGGTTGCCCAATTCCTGACGGCTTGGATCGATAATCTCATGCACCGCATCGCTGACGGCCGAAACAAACTCGGGTTTAGCCTGCAGGGTGGCAATAACTCGCACTTCCATTTTATTCTCCCATTCCAATGTGATTAATGTTGATAACCCGAGAGTTTTGACTCGGGGATCATTAGAATCCTTGTCACTATGCACCCGATAACCAATTGATTTCAACTTGCCGTGAACAAAGAGATGCATCGCAGGCACTTTCCGCTTATCCTTATGCCCCGGCGTGAATAAGCCCCATTATTCGCTTTTACTTAGACCCGAATCTAACCGCCGGAGCCTTGTAACATGACCGCACAGCCTCAAGCCCTGAAAATCCGCCGCCCTGACGACTGGCATATCCATTTGCGTGACGACGATATGCTGAAAACGGTTTTGCCCTATACCAGTCAGGTATTTGGCCGGGCGATTGTGATGCCCAACCTGGCTCCGCCAATTACTACCGTAGAAGCCGCCCGAGCGTATCGCGATCGCATTCTGGCAGCCGTCCCTCAGGGGCACAACTTTACCCCGCTGATGACCTGCTACCTGACCAATTCACTGGCCGCTGCAGAACTGGTTAATGGGTTTGAGCAAGGCGTTTTCACTGCGGCTAAGCTCTACCCTGCCAATGCCACGACCAACTCCAGCCATGGCGTCAGCGATGTGAAGGCCATCTACCCGCTGTTTGAGCAAATGCAAAAAATCGGCATGCCGCTGCTGATTCACGGTGAAGTGACCGATGCCGCCGTCGATATTTTCGATCGCGAGGCTCGCTTTATTGACCAGGTTATGGAGCCGATTCGCCGCCAGTTCCCAGAGTTGAAAATAGTCTTCGAGCACATCACTACTAAAGAAGCGGCGCAGTACGTGCAAGAAGGCAATCGATTCCTTGGCGCGACTATCACCCCGCAGCATCTGATGTTTAACCGTAACCACATGCTGGTGGGTGGCATTCGTCCGCACCTGTTCTGCCTGCCGATCCTCAAGCGTAATATTCACCAGGATGCGCTGCGCAAAGCCGTTGCCAGCGGTTCGGATCGTTTCTTCCTCGGTACCGACTCCGCCCCTCATGCCAAACACCGTAAGGAATCGAGCTGCGGTTGTGCAGGCGTATTCAACGCGCCTAACGCTATTCCGGCCTATGCCAGCGTGTTCGAAGAACTGGGCGCATTAGAGCACCTGGAAGCTTTCTGTTCCCTGAACGGGCCAAGCTTCTATGGTCTGCCGGTCAATGCCGACTTCATCGAACTACAGCGCGTGCCAACCACTCAAGCAGAAGAGATCGCCATGGGCAGCGAAACGGTGGTGCCCTTCCTGGCCGGAGAGACGCTGAAGTGGTCAGTGAAAGCATAATCTTCTTTTTTTAACGTAGCCTATTGCCCCCACGCGCGGTTAACTGTATAAATATCCAGTAAATCGCTTCGGGGGCAATTATGCGTGTTGAAGTCACTATAGATAAAACCAAACCGCTACCGGCAGGCGCCATTGAAGCGCTGACCGGCGAGCTGGGCAAACGGGTAAACCGCCAATTTCCAGATGCCGTGGTTCAGGTGCGTTATGCCGGTTCCAACGGGCTCTCAGTACTGGGCGGCCTGAAAACAGATAAAGACCTGATCGAGGAAATTCTCCAGGAAACCTGGGAAAGTGCCGACGATTGGTTTAGCGCAGAATAATACTGCAAGGTAGTTTTTTGCCGGGGGTCGCTCTCCGGCTTTTTTGTATTTGAAGCCCGGCAACGCGCGGTTAAATTTCTGCTGGAAGAAAAGCCTTATCTGGTCTGTACTGAATGCTTTAACAGGAGATCTTTGACATGGCCCCGGACAAGGTTAAAACCGAAGAAACGATGACCTTTGGCGAACTGCTGGCGCTGATTGCCGATCAAAAACGCCGGCTGAGCGTACTTGAAGTGGCATTTTCCTACCTGGCCTTTGGTTTGGATGACAAAGCCAATCAACTATTGATTCACAGCCTGAAGCTGGAATCGCAGAATCAAAATCGTGATGCGGAAACGCAGAATCACTTTGCCCATCTGGCCGCAGAACTGGAAAAACGGTTACATGCCGCCCCGCCCCCTCCTGCTGTTGAATGACGGCGACGTCCCCATGCTGTATGTATTCTCATGGCGTGCTGCAGAATAATCACTCAAATAAATATTTATTTTACAAAATAAGCAGGGAAAAGCTCCACCCGCGAAATCAGATGCGTATACTGTAAAGGCCCACATGATGATGGGCCGCATTGATCCTCGTTAGTCACTCACGGTAGTTACTACTCAATAAGGGGTCTTTATGGACAGAAATGATGAAGTAATTCAGACGCACCCGCTTGTTGGTTGGGATATCAGTACTGTCGACGTTTATGACGCCATGATGATACGCCTTCATTACCTGTCTTCACTAGACCAGACGCCCGAAGACGCCCAAGTAGACAGAACGCTTTGGCTCACCACAGATGTCGCACGTCAATTAATCAATATCTTAGAAGCCGGCATCGCCAAGATTGAAGCAACGGATTACCAGGACCTTGATCGTAGAAAACACTAATTCACCGCACCAAAAAACCTAAGGCGCCAGCGATTTTCTCTGGCGCCTTTTTCTTTGCCGACAGGCAGCGCAACGGGTGCATTGCGGCGCTCAACCTTTTATCATAACGAAATAAGAAACGTATAACAGAGAGGTTACGGCACGTGGAATATGACTTAATTGTTGTGGGCAGCGGTTCGGTAGGTGCGGCGGCAGGCTACTATGCGACTCGAGCCGGCTTGAAAGTGTTAATGATAGACAGCGCCATGCCTCCACACCGTAACGGCAGCCACCACGGTGACACCCGCATCATCCGCCATGCCTATGGCGAAGGCGAAAAATATGTCCCGCTCATTCTCCGCGCCCAGGCCTTATGGAATGCGTTGATAAAACAAACCGGCGAAGAACTGTTTCAGGACTGCGGCGTGCTGAATATGGGTCCGGAGCCGTCTGAATTCATCCACAATGCGCAAAACAGCGCGAAGAAATTCCGCCTTAACACACAATTTCTGAGCGCAGAACAGATTAACCAACGCTGGCCGGAATTCAATGCACCGGAAGGTTACGTCGGCGTGTTTGAACCTGATGCCGGGTTCCTGCGTTCTGAAAAGGCGGTTGCCAGCCTGATCAAGCTTGCCAAAGAAGCCGGTTGCAGCCAGCTGTTCAATTGTCCGGTCACGGGGGTGCAACCTGTCGAGGGCGGTGTCGAAGTGGTCACCTCCGAAGGTCGCTTTCAGGGCCGTAAGGCCGTGGTCACCACCGGTACCTGGGTCAAGGCTTTGCTGCCGCAATTGCCGATTTCGCCGCTGCGCAAAGTATTTTCCTGGCATCAGGCCGACGGCCGCTACAGCATAAACAACCGTTTCCCGGCGTTCACCGTCGAAGCGCAAGACGGCAGCCATTATTACGGCTTCCCTGCCGATAACGACGGGCTGAAAATCGGCAAGCACGATGGCGGGCAACCGATGGAAACGCCGGATCAGCGCAAGCCCTTTGGCAGTTTCACCAGTGACGGAACCGAGGTTTTCCACTTCCTTCGTCAATTCTTGCCGGGTGTAGGGGTATGTTTACACGGCGAAGCATGCAGCTATGATATGAGTCCGGATGAAGATTTCATTATTGATACCCTGCCGGACTGCGATCGCTTGATGGTTATCAGCGGCCTGAGCGGCCACGGCTTCAAATTTGCCAGCGTGCTAGGCGAGATTGCCGCCCTGTTTGCCGAGGACAAAACCTTACCGATAGATATCTCTGCCTTTACGCTCAAACGCTTTAAATAACCCTCCTCAATGGACACAACCGCCCCCGTCAACACGTTCGGAGGCGGTTATGCCCCGCAGTTACACACTGAATTTAGCGTATCAATTTGAAATATAGTGGGAATAATATTTCAACGGAAATTTCTGGCGCAAGTATCCGGATTTCCGAATTGATCCCCCGTGGTGTAAGTTCTATTTTACAGCTGATATGCCCCTGGTAATTTCTCGCTCAACAAGGACGTCACCATGAAACTGCTTGTCGTGGACGAATGCTGCTTCACCCGGGTCGGTATCGATAACTATTTTACGGACAATGTTTTCAGCCAGGTAAAATGTTGCCACAGCCTGGAACAAGCAACTCCGCTGCTGGATCACTACCGCCCAAGCCATATCCTGGTCAACCTTACCAAACACTGTCGTTACAGTGAGGATGATGCTCAATTGCAGGCTTTTATCGAGGCCACCCCATCCGCGCTGTTGTTTATTTATCTGGACACGCCGTACCCATACAGCGAAACACCGATGCGCATCGCTGACCACGCTTTCCTGTTCAACAAAGCCACATTACCCGTAACCCTGCGCATGATGCGGGAAAAGCCGGTATCACTGATGGATTGCAGCGTGGAACACTCTCTGTTCAGCCCGCAGGAGCTGACGGTGATGAAACACTGGATGGCGGAAATGCCCAATTACCGCATCGCAAAAAAGCTGCAAATCAGCTCGCACACCGTTTATGTGCACAAACGCCACATCACAGAGAAAATCAACGCCCGTAATCGGCTAGAATTTTATTCGCTGTATAACGTGCTGCGCTATTTTTATCCGCCGAGCGTTCCCGTCAGCGCTATGTCACCTTCGTTGATGGCGGTATAACCGAAGCCTGCTGCAAAGCAGGCTGTTTTCACACGAAGATTCCCCCGATACCCGACTTTGCCTTCTCGGCAGTATTAACGCTGGCTGCAAAAATACTATAATCAGCCCGTCCTTATCTTTTGGCTGCTGAGAATGCTAAACAAAATACTGTCGGCGATCGTCAACAACGTCCGCGAACATCTGGTGCTGTATATCTGCCTGTGGCTGGTGCTGTTGGCGCTGGATGTCTATTTCTTCTTTATGCCTTAACCCCATGCCGCAGACTTTTCCCCGTTTGCGCTTTAGCCGATTCGGTTCACCGGAACAGGTGATTGCCCTTGAAGATGCCGTCATTCCTGCACTGCAGCCCAATCAACTGCTACTGCAGATGCGCTACGCACCGATAAATCCATCGGATTTGATTCCCATCTATGGTCAGTATGCACACCGTACTCTCCTGCCTCAGGTTCCTGGCTACGAAGGGGTTGGGGTCGCGGTTGATCCTCGCGGTCAACCTACCGACAGACGCGCGCTCACCGTCATGGGCAATGGCAGTTGGCAAAGCTTTGTCACGATCGATAGCGCCAAAGCCATTTGGGTACCGGACGACATCGACGACGCCACTGCGGCACAAATCTACATTAATCCACTGACCTGCTGGGTATTGCTGACACAATGGTTGCAGCTAAACGCGGGGGACATCCTGATGATTAACGGCGGCGGTTCGGCGATCGGCCTGCTGTTTTGTCAGTTGGCGGCTTTGCGCGGTATCAGATTGGTGGTTGTGGTGCGTAATCCCACCCATCGCCAGGCGCTGCTGAATGCCGGTGCCTGGCGGGTTGTAGAAGGACAATTACTGCAGCAATATCGTTTGCAACAGCTCACGGGCCATGCGGCGCGTGCCGCGATCGACTGCGTCGGCGGTGAAGATGGCTTGCATCTGGCACTTTCGGTCAGCGTGAACGGCGATTTTGTCGCCCTGGGGTTGCTCGGCAACCGGCAGGTGGACTGGCAGTATATTTCTCGCCAACTCCGGCTTCGCACTTCCCTGTTTCACCTGCGCAAATGGAACGCACAGGCAACGGTAGTTCAGTGGCATGCGTCATTCCAACAGCTGTTCAATCTGGTGAGACGCGGCCAATTGGTGTTGCAAAGTCCGGCGGCTATTTATCCGTTGCGGCATTATAAACTGGCACTGCAACACGCCGCCGACAGCAAAACCCAGGGGAAAGTCTTCTTTACTCCGGAGTAACCGGTTTGCCTGGCTGACCATCGCCGAGAATAACCGCCAATTTATGTCCCCCTTCGGTGGTCTCCAGGGCAATGCGGGTAATAATGGTCAGCGGCACCGACAGTAACATCCCTACCGGCCCCATTAGCCAGCCCCAGAAGATCAACGACAGGAAAACCACCAGCGTCGATAACCCAAGTCCTCGCCCCATGACGCGCGGCTCCAGCATATTGCCAATCACCAGATTGATCGCGATAAAACCTGCGGCTACCACCAGCGCATCACCAAAGCCGTTAAACAGCAACGCCTGGATCAGTGGCGGAACCGCGGCGATCACCGAGCCGATGTTGGGAATATAATTCAGCAAAAACGCCAGCAGCCCCCAAATAAAGGCAAAGCGCACATCGACCGCAGCCAAAAATCCCCAGACGATGACGCCGGTTGCCAGACTGATCGCCGTTTTGATCACCAGATAACGCGTGACGCCGTCTAACGCACGCCGAATATTGGCGATGCCTTCGCTAGGTTTATCCAGCGCCTGCTGCAGTTTGTAAGGCAACAGCTGCACTTCAAACAGCATAAATACCACGGTCATCAGCAGCAGGAAAATATTGGTCATGGCCCCCGAGAAACGGCTTAACAGGCGGGTGATCAAATTCATCGCCGAGCTGGGGTCAACATACTGCAGCATCGCTTCGGGGGATATGGTGATATTGAGGCGATCGGCGTAATGCTGCAGCTCACTCAGTTTTTCCATCATCATGCCGCGGTACTGGGGGAGCGAACGGGCAAATTCGTTCAGCGATGCGCCCAATATGCCGATGAACAACATCAACGCCACCACGACCAGCACCACCAGTAAAGTCACACCGAGCACGCGCGGTATACGCCAGCGTTCTAGCTGCGTTACCAGCGGATTCAGTACCATAGCGAGAAACACCGCCAGTAAGAATGGCACCACGATATCCGCAGCCGCTTTGACGCCGGCGAGAATAATGACCAACATTGCCAGCAAGATAGCCAGGCGCAGGCTGCGATCGGTCAACAGGGTTCGACCCATGACATTTCCTTTGTGTTAATGGTGTGACCCTGCGGGCCATCCGATGTGTCTTATGTTAGCAAACTCTGTTGTCCTGCCGCAGAGGTATTGCTGTATGAATAAACGTCCCACTTTTGCAGAACATTGACTGGAAATAATCGACAAACTTGACTAGCGATTTATTCGCCAGAACAATCCACGCTATTTACGTAAAATGACAAAAGCTGACAATAATAAATAAAACCATTATTTTTCAATCAATAACAATCCAACAATACACAATCACAATTATTACCTTCAACGATTTCACTGATTAACCTGACGCTATCTCAGCCAAATTCACTGATTAATATTTTAAAGAAGTAACATAGTTAAATTTATTATTGATTTTATGTTTCTTAAAGTTTAATTATTGCAGCCAGAAAATGTTGAAAGTAGGGAAACACCATGCTTTGGAAAAATACCGCCAACCGCTTTGGTCATATTTCAGTGTTGATCCACTGGTTGGTTGCGCTGACGGTGTACGGCATGTTCGCCCTGGGCCTATGGATGGTCACGTTGGGCTATTACGATGTCTGGTACCACCAGGCACCGGAAATTCATAAAAGTATCGGCACGCTGCTGTTCATCGTGATGGTGGTCCGGGTGATCTGGCGTTTTGTTTCGCCGCCGCCCAAACCGCTGGCCAGCTACGGTCGTTTTACGCGCATCAGTGCGATTCTGGCCCATCTGGCGCTGTATGTGGTGCTGTTCAGTATCCTGATTAGCGGCTACCTGATTTCGACCGCCGACGGTCAACCAATCAGCGTATTCGGCTGGTTCGATATCCCTGCGACCGCCACAGGCATGGCGGAGCAGGCCGATACCGCCGGTACCATTCATCTTTACCTGGCTTGGGCCGTCGTGGTGCTGTCAGTACTGCACGGTCTGGCTGCGCTTAAACATCACTTCGTTGATCGTGATGTTACTTTGAAACGGATGCTGGGTAGCAGCGCCGATTAACCTTTGGACTTATGGAGATTGCTATGTTGAAGAAAACCGTACTGGGCTTGACCGCAGGTGCCCTGCTGCTGAGCGCCGGTTCCGCGCTGGCTGCCGACTACAAAATTGACAAACAGGGCCAGCACGCCTTTATCGAATTCCGCATCCAGCACCTGGGCTACAGCTGGCTGTACGGCACCTTTAAAGACTTTGACGGCGGCTTCACCTTCGACGAAAAAGATCCGTCCAAGGACAAGGTTAGCGTCACCATCAACACCGCCAGCGTCGACACCAACCACGCTGAGCGCGACAAACACCTGCGCAGCGCAGAATTCCTGAATGTGGAGAAAAACAAGCAGGCCAAGTTTGAATCCACCGAAGTGAAAAAGAACGGCGAAGGTTATGCGGTTGTCGGTAACCTGACGCTGAACGGCGTGACCAAACCGGTAACGCTGGACGCTAAACTGATCGGTCAAGGCAATGACCCTTGGGGCGGTTACCGTGCCGGCTTTGAAGCCAACGGTAAAATCAAGCTTAAAGACTTCGGCATCACTACCGATCTCGGCCCGGCGTCTCAGGACGTAGAGCTGATTATTTCCGTGGAAGGCGTTCGCGCGAAGTAATGCAAAAGCGCGGCAAGAACGCCGCGCTTCTTTCAGGCTCAGTTGGCTGAGCCTTTATCTTCTTCCGGTGCCGGAATATGCATCGTGGTCTGCAATAACCCTTTCGACTTATTGAAAATCTTGATGCCATTCTCACGGCCAGCGCGGCGCGCACGCTGCTCTTCACGCGGCAGCTTCAGCTCTTCGCGGCAGATCTCGCTGCAGCAACCTTCAAACTTGGCGGCACAGCTCGGGCACTGAATAAACAGCAGGTGACAGCCGTCATTCTTGCAGTTGGTATGGGTATCGCAAGGTGCGCCGCACTGGTGGCAATTGGCGATCACATCGTCAGAAATCCGCTCGCCCATGCGCTCGTCGAACACAAAGTTTTTGCCGACGAACTTCAGCGGCAGCCCCTGCTCTTTCGCCTTGCGCGCGTACTCAATAATGCCGCCTTCCACGTGATAGACGTTTTTGAAGCCGTTATGCAGCATATACGCACTGGCTTTTTCACAGCGAATACCGCCGGTGCAATACATGACAATATTTTTGTCTTTATTGTCCTGCAGCATCTCGACCGCCATCGGCAACTGGTCGCGGAAAGTATCTGAAGGCACTTCGATGGCGTTCTCGAAGTGGCCGACTTCATATTCGTAGTGGTTACGCATATCGACAAACAGCGTATCCGGATCGTCAATCATCTGGTTTACGCGATCGGCCTGTAAATACTCACCGACATTCGCTGGGTTGAAGCTTTCATCATCGATGCCATCGGCGACGATGCGATCGCGCACCTTCAGGCGCAGCACCCAGAAGGATTTGCCGTCGTCTTCCAGTGCGATATTCAGACGCACCTGATCCAACGCCGGATGCGAGGCAAACAACGCGGCTTTAAACGCCTCGAACTTGTTCTGCGGTACGCTGATTTGCGCGTTGATGCCCTCTTTCGCCACATAAATGCGGCCAAACACCTTCAGCTTGTCGAACTGAACGTAGAGGCTGTCGCGAAACGCTTTGGGATCGTCGAGGGTGAAGTATTTATAAAAAGAAACTGTGGTGCGCGGCTCGGTTTCCGCCAGCATGCGCGCCTTCAGTTCCTCGTTAGAAATTCGGTTATGTAACACTGGCATGGTGTACTTTCCTGTCTTTCGGAGGTGACTGATTTTGATGCGCGCCGGCCGCCGGCCCACGCGCGGCGCACATAATACCCGAAAATGTAGCTCAAAACAGCATTAACGCACCGGTGATAACAAAGGCTGGAAGCTTGACGTCGCTCACAAATCTCGATAAGCCTTAAGGGAGCTTATCCCATTTTTACCACGGACCTGGAGGACGTCATGAGTCAGCTATTTACCCCGATTACGCTGGGGAAACTGAGTTTGCCCAACCGTATAGTTATCGCACCGATGTGCCAATACTCCGCCGATAACGGCAAGGCCACCGAATGGCACACGATGCATCTCGGTCATCTGGCGTTGTCCGGCGCAGGCCTGTTGATTGTCGAGGCCACATCGGTCGCCCCCGAAGGACGCATCACCCCCAACGATCTCGGCCTGTGGGACGACGCGACGGAACAGGCGCTTGCAGAAGTGGTACAAGCGGTAAGAAAACACGCCACTTTGCCACTGGGCATTCAGCTCGGCCACGCCGGGCGCAAAGCCTCCTGTGCCGTTCCCTGGGCCGGTGGGGGCCAACTGAACAGGGCAGACGGCGGCTGGCAGACGCTGTCCGCCTCGGATATCCCCTTCGCCCAGCATGATGCCTCTCCGGCAGCAATGAGCCTGGAACAAATTGAACAATTGAAAGCGCAGTTCGTTACTGCGGCGAAACGCGCGGATCGGCTAGGTTTTGAACTGATTGAACTGCATGGCGCACACGGTTATCTGTTACACCAGTTCCTGTCACCGCTGTCTAACCAACGTAACGACCAGTACGGCGGTTCATTGCAAAACCGCATGCGTCTGCTGCTGGAGATTTACAATGAAGTGCGTGCCGTATTCCCGGCACAAAAAGCGCTTGGCGTGCGTATTTCCGCTAGCGACTGGGTCGAGGGCGGCTGGGATGAACAGCAGTCGGTAGCCTTGGCAAAAGCGCTGAAGGAGCTGGGGTGCGACTACATCCATGTTTCCAGCGGTGGCCTTTCGCCACTGCAGAAAATCCCGGTGGGGCCGAATTACCAGGTACCGTTCGCCGAGACCATCAAGCGGGAAAGCGGGCTGCCGACCATTGCCGTGGGATTAATCACCGAGCCGGAACAGGCGGAAGCGATTGTCGCCACCGGGCAGGCGGATATGGTGGCGCTGGCGCGCGGTATCCTTTACAACCCACGTTGGCCATGGCACGCCGCCGCCAAATTGGGCGAGAAGGTCAGCGCGCCACCGCAATATTGGCGTTCTGAACCGCACGTATTGAAAGGGTTGTTCAAAAACGACTGATGATTCTGGGGTAGATGCTCAGCCTCTGCCCCGGCATTCGGTAAAACCGGAAATCACGATACCTGCCAGCAATGCGACACCTGCCACCAGCAGTAACGGATTAAACTGCAGGTGTGCGCCAACGCTGCCCAACAGTGCTCCTGAGACTAATAAACCCGCACTTAACCATGAAGCCAACATACATCCCCCTAAAAATTTGGGCAAAATTATACGCCGCCCACGTCTGCCAACTTTATCCTTTTGAGCGCATCAGCCCAATTAATCGCCAAATCATGTCCATTCATCACTAAAAATTATGTTTTAATGCGGTGTTTTTTCACGTTGCGCGATAAAAGTGCCACAATACTCGGTTATAAACGGCAGAAAGTTGATACATGGCCAAACCTCCTGCGGATGTAGGCCATACTATGACTCTGTTATTATCATTAAATGACTGCTTCTAAGCTGAGAACACATGACTCAAGTTCCCTCTTTTAATCGCTCTTTACTGCATCCACGTTACTGGCTTACCTGGTTCGGCATCGGTTTGCTCTACTTATTGGTCTTGCTGCCTTACCCGATTATTTATCGTCTGGGCACCTGGCTGGGCCGTTTTTCCATGCGCTTTCTCAAGCGCCGTGTGGCCATTGCACAACGTAACCTGGTGTTATGCTTCCCGGACATGCCGCAAGCCGAGCGCGATGCGCTGGTCGTGCAGAACTTTGAATCCGTCGGCATGGGGCTATTTGAAACCGGCATGGCGTGGTTTTGGCCGAACTGGCGTATCGAGCGTTGGTTCAAAGTCAGCGGACTGGAGCATATCCAAAAAGCGCGCGACAACCATCAGGGCGTTTTGTTGATCGGTCTGCACTTTCTGACGCTGGAACTGGGCGCCCGCATCTTTGGCATTCACAACCCGGGCATCGGCGTTTATCGGCCGCACGACAACAAGCTGATGGACTGGCTGCAAACCTGGGGCCGCATGCGCTCCAACAAATCCATGCTGGACCGCAAAGACGTGAAAGGCATGATCCGGGCCCTGAAACAGGGTGATATTATCTGGTACGCTCCGGACCACGACTACGGCCCGCGCAGCAGCGTGTTCGCCCCGTTGTTCGCCGTTGAAAAAGCCGCCACCACCACCGGCAGCTACGTGCTGGTACGAATGGGTAAACCGGCCATTATTCCCTTTACCCCACGCCGCTTGCCGGATGCTAAAGGGTATGAGCTGATTATGCAGCCGGCGGTGGAAAACTTCCCGCTGGATAATGAGCTCGAGGCCGCTGCGTTTATGAATAAAGTGGTCGAAAAAGAGATCCTGATGGCACCGGATCAATACATGTGGCTACACCGTCGCTTCAAGACCCGCCCAGAAGGCGAGCCTTCACTCTACTGACATCTGGCCCGCCGTTTGGCGGGTTAGTTTTTTATGCCGCAGATCTTGAGAAACGACGGCAACGGTGGGATGGTAAAGCCTTCGTCGTTCATCCTGAAGCCGTTATGTACATCGTTAGCCTGACCTACCATCGCCCGATAGAAGAAGTCGACAGCCACCTAGAGGGGCACATCGCCTGGTTGAAAAAATACTTCCAGGACGGCACCTTTATCGCCTCCGGTCGCAAAAACCCGCGCACCGGCGGTGTGATCCTGGTGAAAGGGATAGATCGTTCACAGCTGGATACCATCGTGGCGCAAGATCCCTTCAATGCCGTGGCTCACTATGAGATAACCGACGTAGCCCTCTCGACAACCTCCAGCGGTTTTGAACTGCTCGCCGGGCTTTAAGTAAGCTTTTTTCCGCGCGCACAGCGCGGAATACTGTCTATATTCAATTTTTAAAACTTTATTTCATTTTCAGAATATCCCCTGCCACATCGATTGATGCCGCCTATAATTAAGCGCATACTTACCAGGCTAACTTTTTTGCTTTGCCCCATTGCCTGTGCACACGCGCAAAGCGCTCCTCCTTTTGCAGCAGGAATTTATGGCTTCGGCACCAGAACCCATCAACTGGAAACGCAACCTTTTCGTCACCTGGCTGGGGTGCTTCCTGACCGGTGCCGCGTTCAGCCTGATCATGCCCTTCCTGCCACTCTATGTAGAAACCCTCGGTGTTACCGGTCACGAAGCCTTGAACATGTGGTCCGGTCTGGTATTCAGCATCACCTTCCTGTTTTCAGCAATTGCTTCCCCATTCTGGGGCGGGCTGGCCGACCGCCGCGGGCGTAAGTTGATGCTGTTGCGATCGGCGCTGGGCATGTCGATTGTGATGCTTTTAATGGGTATGGCGCAGAATATCTGGCAGTTCTTGGCGTTGCGCGCGGTGTTGGGCCTGCTCGGTGGCTTTATTCCCAACGCCAACGCGCTGATTGCCACCCAGGTACCGCGCAATCGCAGCGGCTGGGCGCTGGGCACCCTGTCCACCGGCGGCGTCAGCGGGGCATTGATTGGTCCGTTGATCGGCGGTTTACTGGCCGACCAGTACGGCCTGCGACCGGTGTTCTACATCACTGCCGGCGTGCTGTTGGCCTGCTTTGTTTTAACGCTGCTGTACGTTAAAGAACAATTCACCCCGGTACAGAAGAAAGACATGCTGCATGCTCGCCAAGTTTTCGCAGCGCTGAAAAGTCCCAAACTGATCCTTAGCCTGTTTGTGACCACCATGATTATTCAGATTGCCACAGGATCCATTGCGCCGATTCTGACGCTGTACGTGCGCGATTTGGCGGGCAATATCCATAACCTGGCCTTTGTCAGCGGCCTGATCGCTTCTGTCCCCGGCGTAGCCGCACTGATGAGTGCACCACGGCTGGGCAAACTGGGTGACCGGATTGGCCCGGAGCGCATTCTGGTGTTTATGCTGATCGTGTCGGTACTGTTGCTGATCCCAATGGCCTTCGTGCAAACCCCATGGCAGCTCGGCGTGCTGCGCTTCCTGCTTGGCGCCGCCGATGGCGCACTGCTGCCGGCCGTACAAACACTGTTGATTTATAACTGCACCAATCAGGTGGCCGGCCGGATCTTTAGCTATAACCAGTCATTCCGGGATATAGGCAACGTCAGCGGCCCGCTGATGGGCGCAGCGGTTTCTGCCAGTTACGGCTTCCGGGCGGTGTTCTGCGTGACCGCAATGGTGGTGCTGTTCAATGCAATTTATTCCTGGTGGTGTTTGCAACGCCGCCCGGCGCGAATGAGAGAAGACACTCTGCAGGAAGAACAATAGCCGTATTTATCACCAGTTCTGCGCTCAAACAGAGCCGAGTCCCTGTTTACCTTACTTTTAGTATTGATACCCTCTGCGCCTCTTCACCCTATTCCCATAAGAATAATCTCAATGTAATTCCATGTTTTTAAACAGATAATTAACTTTTAGCGCAATAAACCAGCTGTCAATAACAATCCCGCCTTAACCAACATAAAAACCAGGAAAGGAGATGTTTGTCGACTTTTCATCTAAAAAATGGGATACAGGGACTAGACAAAACCATCATCCAGTTATCAAATGGTTAAATAATATCACGCCAGTTGTAAATCATTGGCCAAGTGAAAAAAGGCTAACGCGCTTTCCACGGTTCACAGGCGCTGCAGCTACGGTTTTGTCGGGTAATCCGCATTGGGCGGATCACCTTCCTTAAATACACATACATACCACAGTATAAGCTGCATCAATGCGGCGCATTTTATTGGGAAGACGTTATGCAATCCTCTGTTAATAAACAAGAAAGCCGGACCTTCTTCGGCCATCCTTATCCGCTCGGATCCCTGTTCTTTACCGAAATGTGGGAGCGGTTCTCGTTTTACGGCATTCGCCCATTACTGATCCTGTTCATGGCCGCCACCGTTTACGACGGCGGTATGGGGTTGGCACGTGAAAACGCCTCGGCGATTGTCGGCATTTTCGCCGGCAGCATGTACCTGGCTGCCCTGCCGGGCGGCTGGTTGGCGGATAACTGGCTTGGCCAGCAAAAAGCTGTGTGGTACGGCTCGATTCTGATCGCGCTGGGCCACCTGTCGATCGCCCTGTCTGCCGTCATGGGCAATAACCTGTTCTTCATCGGCCTGATGTTTATCGTGCTGGGGTCTGGTCTGTTCAAGACCTGTATCTCGGTGATGGTCGGCACTCTGTATAAGAAAGGCGACAACCGCCGCGACGGTGGCTTCTCGCTGTTTTATATGGGCATCAACATGGGCTCATTCATCGCCCCGCTGATCTCCGGTTGGTTGATCCGTTCCCACGGTTGGCACTGGGGCTTCGGCATCGGCGGGATCGGTATGTTGGTGGCACTGGTGATCTTCCGCGTCTTTGCGGTACCGGCGATGAAACGCTATGACAGCGAAGTCGGCCTGGACTCCACCTGGAACAGCCCGGTCGCCAAGAAAAACGGCGTCGGTCGCTGGCTGCTGGCGTTAGCCGTCGGCGTGGCGGTGGTTATCACCCTGATTGCCCAAGGCATCATCGTGATTAACCCGGTAGCGGTAGCCAGCATGCTGGTTTACGTGATTGCCGCCTCGGTGACCCTGTACTTTATTTATCTGTTCGTGTTTGCCGGCCTGAGCCGCAAAGAGCGTGCCCGCCTGCTGGTCTGCTTTATCCTGCTGGTGTCAGCCGCCTTCTTCTGGTCCGCATTCGAACAGAAACCGACCTCGTTCAACCTGTTCGCTAACGACTACACCAACCGTATGATCGGCGATTTCGAGATCCCGGCGGTGTGGTTCCAGTCAATCAACGCCCTGTTTATTATCCTGCTGGCACCGGTATTTAGCTGGGCATGGCCTGCGCTGGCACGTAACAAGGTACGCCTGAGCAGCATCACCAAGTTCGTTATCGGCATTCTGTTCGCCGCAGCAGGCTTTGGCCTGATGATGCTGGCCGCGCAGAACGTGCTGAGCAACGGCGGTGCCGGTGTGTCGCCGATGTGGCTGGTGGGCAGTATCCTGATGCTGACGCTAGGCGAACTCTGCCTTAGCCCAATCGGGTTGGCGACCATGACCCTGCTGGCACCGGAAAGAATGCGCGGCCAGATGATGGGGCTGTGGTTCTGTGCCAGCGCGCTGGGTAACCTGGCTGCCGGCCTGATCGGTGGCCATGTTAAGGCCGACCAACTGGAAATGCTGCCTAACCTGTTCGCACGCTGCTCAATTGCGCTGCTGATTTGTGCCGCGGTATTGACCCTGTTGATCGTCCCTATCCGTCGCATGATGGAAAATACTCAGGGTAAAAGCGCGCAGAAACCGGCAACCAACGCCTGATAGCCTTTTCGCTTGACCCTTTCAGCCAGCGCCCGGTGCGCTGGCTTTTTTATTGCCCCCACGCCTGCTGTTGCAACACCACCCGGTAACCGTCCGGATCTTCAAATGTCTGCCCATGGGCATCCCAGTAGGGATTGTAGGCCGCAACGCGCCGAAAACCGGCGGTCAGCATGCGTTGGCATCCTGTAACCCACTCCTGTTCATCCGGCAGATAAAACACCAGCAGATGATCCTGCGTCGGCGCCTGCCCCACCGCCACTCCCCGATGATGAGTAAACTCAAGGTGATAACCCCGTTGTGGGTGCCCGACCATTACGCCATCAAAACCCTGATGATCGCGGAACTCACCCAGCCGTTCGAAGCCCAAGCCCTGGCAGTACAGGGTCGCAATCTCCTGTAACCTGTCGGTCGGGCGGGCAATGCGCAACACCGCGTTAGCTATCGGCATTATTTTCTCCAAAACAGAATAACTTCATACAACGCCATTCCTGCCAGCATTGCCGCAACGAACTGCCAGCCGGCTGACGAGCCCGCTCCGGCCAGCACCCAGGCCGGGCCGGGACAGATGCCCGCCATTCCCCACCCGATGCCAAACAGCGCGCTGCCTGCCAATAAGCGGCGGTCGATGCGGCGGGAAGATGGGAGTTGTACTGTTTCACCCAACAAGGTACGTGGTCGGCGGCGAACCCAAAAGAACGCCGGTGCCGCCACCGCAATCGCTCCCACCATTACCAGGGCCAGTGACGGATCCCAGTGGCCGGTGACATCGAGAAAAGCCAGCACCTTGGCGGGATTGGCCATTCCGGCGACGATCAGACCAAGGCCAAAGATGGCGCCACTCAGTAAGGCAAACACGGATCGGTACATCACGTTAAACTCCCCCCCACTGGCGAACGGCCCATACCGTAATAAACCCCAACAGCATAAATACCGCCGTGGCCAGTAATGAACGCGGAGACAATCTCGCCACGCCGCAAACACCGTGACCGCTGGTACAGCCGCCGCCCAGGCGAGTACCCAGCCCGACCAATATCCCGGCGGCGATCAGCCATAAACTGCTGCCGTTAACCGGCATGTCCGGTAAAGGTCTGGCGATACGATACAGCCAGGGCGAAATCAGCAACCCGACAAGAAATGCGGCCCGCCAGCCTTTCTCTTTACCCTGCGGCGTCAGCAAGCCACCGGTAATGCCACTGATGCCGGCGACGCGGCCGTTAAACAGCAACAACAGCGCCACCGCACTGCCGATTATCCCCCGCCGACCAGCGCGGACAGCGGGGTAAAATGCAACCAGTCGACGGTCATGGCCTCTCCTCCCGTGCCGGGCAAAAGAGTTGATATAAAGTATTAAGCAGCGTCAGCGCCTTCGGATCGCAAACGGCATAGTAGATTTGTTTACCGTCGCGCCGCGTTGATACCAGCCCTTCCTGACGCAATACCCCAAGCTGTTGCGAAAGCGTCGGCTGGCGGATCTCCAGCGCCTGTGACAACTCCCCCACCGACATCTCGCCCTGGCTGAGTTGGCACAGCAGCAGTAAACGATCTTCATTGCCCAGCGCCCGCAGCAATGCCCCGGCCTGCGTTGCCGCCTGCCGCATACTGTCGATATCCATCTTCCCTCCAAACAATTTACTAAATTATATATTGTTTATTTATAGACTATAACGCCTCACCGTACCAGAGGCTGGTATGAAAGGTATCGGCGTGGCATGCTGCCATTATGATTTTCCGTGGACCGGGGATGCCCCAAGAAATGCTGCTTTTTCATGACGCTGTGCCCGCGAACCGCTCGATTGTGCCGGTCGCCAAAGATTATCAGCACGGCGAGTTCGAACCGCTCCATTACCACGACTGTGCACAGTTGATTCATAGCCTGAGCGGCGTAGTGCAAGTGAATACTCGTCTGGGCAGTTGGGTGGTCCCCCCAGGGCGTGGCGTTTGGCTGCCTGCGCGCGTAGAACACAGTCTGCAAATCACCGGTAAAGTGGCGGCAAGAGCGCTGTTAGTCGATCCGCTGGCACGAGCCGACCTGCCGGCAAGCTGCGAAGTGGTGCAGATATCCCCGTTGCTGCGTGAGCTGATTATCTGTGCGATGGACATTACGGCGGATTATCCGACGGGAGGTCGTGAAGAGCGAATTATGGAGCTGATCCTGGATGAATTGCGTGTGCTGCCAATCCTGCCGCTGAATTTGCCCGAACCGCGCAGCGATGCCCTATTAAGGTTGTGCCGGCATATTCAGCAATCGCTGGCACACCCCTGGGAGTTAGAACAGGCCGCCAGCTACATCAACGTCAGCGGCCGCACGCTGTCACGACGTTTTCAACGAGAAACCGGGCTGCGTTTTGGCGACTGGGTGCGCCGCGCCCGTTTGCTGGCGGCATTGAATGCCCTGGCCGCCGGGCATTCGGTGCTGGAAGTGGCGCTGGACTTGGGCTATGACAGCCCCAGTGCTTTCAGCGCCATGTTCCGCCGCCAGCTGGGCGTTGCGCCCAGCACTTATTTCGCTAAATAACGCGCAGCCACGTTGAACAACGCCTGCAGGGAAGCGCTGGCAGAATCGACGTCGATGCCGACCCCATAAGCCGCCTCACCGTGCGCCAGCGTACAGCGAATATAGGCCACGGCACGGCTTTGGCTCTGATGCCCCAGCGTGTGTTCGTGATAATCCTCTATCGCCAAATTCAAGCCAAAGCGCTGGCGCAGCGCATCCACCGCGCTGGACAACAAACCGTTCCCTACCCCCAGCAGCCGTTGCTGTTGCCCTTCGAACAACACCCTGGCACTGAAACTATAAGCCTCGATGCTGTGGCTTTCGGTCTGATAGCTCAGCAACTGCAGCCGCGGTTGTTCCACCAAACCATAGCTGATTCTAAACAGCCGCCACAGCTCAGCGGTGGTCATCTCTTTGCCGCTGCCGTCGGTCGCCTGCTGCACCACCTTGCTGAAATCAATTTGCAGCCCACGCGGCAACGACAGCCCATGGTTCTGTTCCAGTAGCCAGGCAGCGCCGCTTTTGCCCGACTGGCTGTTAACCCGGATCACCGCCTCATAGCTGCAGCCGACGTCCGCCGGATCGAGCGGTAAATAAGGCACCTGCCACAGACCGTCCTGCCTCTGCTGTTGGGCGGCAAAGCCTTTTTTAATCGCATCCTGATGAGAGCCGGAAAAGGCGGTGAACACCAACTCACCGGCGTAAGGATGACGCGGATGAACCGGCAGTTGGTTACACTGCTCAACTACCTCCACCACCTGCTTCAGTTGGCTGAAATCCAGCCCCGGCGCAACGCCCTGGGTATACAGGTTGAGCGCCAGCGTCACCAGATCGACATTGCCGGTGCGTTCACCGTTGCCGAACAGACAACCTTCGACCCGATCGGCACCGGCCAGCATTGCCAGCTCGGCGCAGGCCACTCCTGTGCCACGATCGTTATGCGGATGCACGCTGATGGTCACCCGGTTGCGCTGACTGAAACGCCGGCAGAACCACTCAATCTGGTCGGCATAGACGTTCGGCGTACTGACCTCCACCGTGGCCGGCAGGTTGATGATCATCGGCCGCCCCGGCCCAGGCTGCCAGACATCGGCAACGGCTTCACAGATCTCCAGCGCAAACTCCAACTCGGTAAAGCAGAAAGTCTCCGGTGAATATTCGAAGGTCCATGTCGTTTCCGGCTGCTGCTCGCACTGCTGTCGAATACGCAGCGCGCCGTTAACCGCCAGCGCTACCGTTGCCGCTTTGTCCTGTTTGAAGACGATTTCACGAAACATCGGTGCGGTAGCGTTATACAGGTGCACGATGGCGCGTGGTGCGCCACGCAACGCGTCGAAGGTACGATCGATCAAATCGTCTCGCGATTGGGTTAGCACCTGAATACTGACGTCGTCCGGGATCAACTGCTCATCAATCAGCGAGCGGACAAAATCGAAGTCCGTTTGCGAGGCAGAAGGAAACGCCACCTCAATCTCTTTGAACCCGCACGCCAGGAGCATCTGGTAGAACTGGTGTTTGCGGGCGTTATCCATAGGTTCCGCCAGCGCCTGATTGCCGTCACGCAAATCGCTGGAGCACCAGCGCGGTGCCTGCTGCAAAGTGCGGCACGGCCACTGGCGATCCGGCAAGGTCACGGGCGGGAACGGACGGTATTTGATTGAAGGGTCGGTTAACATGGCACTCTCCTGGCGGTAATAAGCAATGCCCTATTATTTCCTGCCGTGATCCCTCCTGCTCCCGCTTAGCAGACAACCATCGTCGCGAAACGGACAACAAAAAAATTTGCATCCTGCGCCAGTGCGGCAACAATTACTTCTGACGTTTGTCATGGCGCTTCGGCGCACCCAGCCCTGAGCAATGCTTACCCTGACTGGAGAAAAATATGAGCCTGTATGCAACCCTGGAAGAAGCCGTTGAAGCGGCGCGCGAGGAGTTTATCGAGTCTGCCGAAGGCGGTAACGACGACGAACCGCCGGTGCCGCAACAGTTCAATCTGCAAAAATACGTGATGCTGGATGGTGATATCATGTGGCAGGCCGAATTCTTTGAACAAGAAGGCGAATCGGTCGAATGCCTGACGTTACGCAGCGGCGCTGCCGCTCAGGCTATTTTCGACGGGGATTATGACGAAGTCGAAATCAGCGCCGAATGGATTGAGGAAAATACGCTGCACGAGTGGGAAGAAGGAGACTTCCAGCTCGATCCGCCGTTGGATACCGAAGAGGGCCAAACAGCCGCCGACGAGTGGGATGAGCGTTGAATGATCACGGGCGGGAGCAGACAATCCCCCGCCCTTCACCCTATGATTTTCTGAGAGGCTGCATGATTATCCGCCAGGCGCGTCCCGAAGATTTCCCCGCGATTTTGCAACTGCAAAAACAAAACACCCCGGCAAACTTGAGCGACAGCCAAAAGCGCCAGGGATTTATCGTCTCGCGCATGAATGAAGCGCAGCTCACAAGCATTAACCAGGGGCTGGGCATTCTGGTGGCGGTCGAAGGTGGAGCCCTGGCCGGGTTTGTCTGCCTGATGCCGACGAATGCGCAACCGCACCCGCCGGTGGTGGATGCGATGCTGGACACGCTGGCCGGCCAATCATTCAAGGGACGGCCACTGAGTGAGCAGCGGGTGTTTCTGTATGGTCCGGTGTGCCTTGACAGCGCCTGGCGTGGCAAAGGCGTGCTGAAGCAGCTCTACGCCGCCGTCAAGGCGCGTACCCGCAAGGAGTTCGACGTTGGCGCGCTTTTTATTGACGACAGTAACCCGCATTCGTTGGCGGCCCATGTACAGGGCTTGCAGATGACGGCGCTGGCTCCGTTCCGCTGTGGTGATCAGGGTTACCAACTGGTGGTATTTGCCACCGGGGATTAGCTTATTCGTAGGGGCCGTGTTGGGCGTCAAACGGCAGCATAAAGGTATCTACCACCATCGACAGCGGCACATCAATGACCGTGATATACCGCCAGGGGCTATCGCGCAGATCCCACTGAACGCCCGGATAATATTGATGGCCGTGCCCGGCCCCCGGCACTGTGCGACTGATAATACTGCCGCAGCCGGTTAACGCCGTGACTCCTGCCACCAGCAATACCAGACGAAGAAGAGAAGAGAGATTCACCAAAATGATTTTTGCCCCGGGTTTGTTTTGTGGGGCCACAACGCCCGGCGCGAATTTTAACACAGTTTTTCACGTGAGTTTGTCGGCGTTGCGTAAGCCAAATACCAAAAAAAACGGGGAACACGCTATGCGTATTCCCCGTTCAGGTCACCCGATCAGCCTTTAACGCTGACCCACCGGATGAGCCCGCTCATTGTGCGGCAGTTGCTGATAAAACTCGCGCCAGGCGGCACCCTGCGGCAGTAGCCAAACCCGCTGATGCAAACGCGACAGCGCGACAGGATCGCTCAGCAGCTCAAGACGTTTGCCTTTCACCAGCTTCTCCGGCCCCAGCTCCAACGCCTCGTTCACTCGCTCTTCACGATTACGCTCGATGGCACCACGCAGATGGTGACGCGCAGTAGCCAGCGCCGTCGCCAATGCGTTGAAGGACGGGTTAACCACAGCGTGCATAAAGCCATTGCTCAGTGCGCGTTCACGGTTAAGCTGCAGATATTCTTCCGTTGCCACCAGTTCGCGCGGCGGCGAATACTCTTCCGGGATCAGGAACAGCTTGGCGCGCTTGCTCTTGATACCTAACGTCGCACGGCTCGACAAGACCGAAACGAACGGCGACAGGATCAGCGAGAAGACGATTGGCGACAGCCACCACAGGAAGCGCAGATCCAGCCAGGCCATACCGCCAGCCCAGACCAGACCGAGCAGCATCTGTGAACCGTGGCGTTTAAAGGCTTCGCCCCAAGGGGTGTCATCATCGTCACGCTGTGGCGAGTTCCATACCACTTCCCAACCCAGGAAGGCACTGACCACGAACACCGTGTGGAACAGCATGCGCACCGGCGCCAGCAGCACCGAGAACAGCATTTCCATCAGCATCGACAGGAACAGGCGTATACCGCCGCCGTACTCCTTGGCACCCTTCGCCCAGATCAGCACAATGCTCAACAGTTTAGGCAAGAACAGCAGCACCAGCGTGGTAGAGAACAGCGCTATCGCCAGTTCAGGACGCCACTGCGGCCACACCGGGAACAGCTGGCGCGGTTGCAGGAAGTACTGCGGCTCCATCAGGGTATGCACCACCTGCAGCGCGGTAGACAGCGCCAGGAACATAAACCACAGCGGTGCCGACAGGTAGGACATCACACCGGTCAGGAACACCGCACGGTGTACCGGGTGCATGCCCTTGACCAGGAACAGGCGGAAGTTCATCAGGTTACCGTGGCACCAGCGACGGTCACGCTTCAACTCATCCAGCAGGTTCGGCGGCAGTTCTTCATAGCTGCCCGGCAGATCGTAAGCAATCCACACGCCCCAACCGGCACGGCGCATCAACGCGGCTTCCACAAAGTCATGCGACAAGATGGAGCCGGCAAAAGAGCCTTCGCCAGGCAGTGGTGCCAGCGCACAGTGTTCGATAAACGGCTTCACGCGGATAATGGCGTTATGGCCCCAATAGTGCGATTCACCCAACTGCCAGAAATGCAGACCGGCAGTAAACAGCGGCCCGTAAACCCGGGTGGCAAACTGCTGCACGCGGGCATACAGCGTATCCATGCCTGATGCTTTCGGCGCAGACTGAATAATACCGGCGTTCGGGTTGGCTTCCATCAGGCGCACCAGACCGGTGAGACACTCACCGCTCATCACGCTGTCGGCATCCAGGATCACCATGTAGCTGTATTCGCCACCCCAGCGACGGCAGAAGTCGTCGATGTTGCCGCTTTTGCGTTTCACGCGGCGACGGCGACGGCGATAGAAGATACGGCCATGGCCATCTACGTCGCGGCACAGTTCCATCCAGGCTTTCTGTTCCGCCATGCAGATATCCGGGTCGTAGCTGTCGCTCAGCACGTAGATATCGAAATGCTCGAGCTGGCCGGTGGCCGCGACGGACTCATAGGTCGCGCGCAGGCCGGCGAACACGCGTTCGACGTCTTCGTTACAGATTGGCATGATCAACGCGGTGCGATGCGTCGGGTCGATCGGCTCATCGCCTTTGATGGTGGAAGAAATACTGTATTTGTCTTTGCCGATCAGTAACTGCAGGAAGCCCATCAGCGCAGTCCAGAAACCGGCCGAGACCCAACAGAACAGGATCGCGAACAGGATTAAAATGCCGGTTTGCAACACATAAGGCAGCAGTTGCAGCACCGACTGCATCAGATCCTGATCCCACATGGCCATCGGGTCGATCAGCGCCCAGCCCTGATACGGCAGAATCGTTTTCATGTACCAGGTGGCGATGCCGGTCTGCACCAGCATCAGCACCAACAGCACATAACGACGCATCGAGCCGACCACGCGCCAGCGGTTTTCCGCCGCGGCTTCCTCTTTGGAGGCGTGACGATTGTGCGTCGTGCGCCCCAGCAGAGAATCCCAGAAGCGCGCCACCGGGTTGGTACGCCAGGCTTCCGGGAACATGCTGGTGCGTTTGATTGGCGGCGTAGCCTTGAGAATGCTGCGCCCTTCCACGTCGGTATCGAAATCTTTGTCGCTAACCGCATCCGGCCAGGCGTCTTCGATTCGTGTTTTGACCGAGGCCAGCGTGACGTCATCGGCAGACAGCGTATTGACGTTGGCATCGTCAGCGCCCATCTTGCGATGCAGCGCCTCAAAAGCCTGGGCGTCATCCGCCCCCGGCTGTGGTTTAAGCGCCTCTGACCGCTCAGCGGTCAGAGGCATTGCCGCAAGATAATCCTGGGCAAGTTGAGTAGGCTTATTCATTGGCAGGTAGCTGATAGCTCCAGGTTTCCGACAGGGTCTTATCACCATTGACCAGCGCTGCGCGCATTTCTACCGGCTTCTTGTCGTCTTTCACTTTCAGACGCAGCGTCAGGCGCCAGCCTTTGGTCACTGGATTATAGCGGACATTGTTTTCTACCATTTCACCGTTGTCGCCGATGCTCACCTGAGAGGCAACCGGCGTAGCGCCGTCCAAGCCTTTCAGTACCGGGCCAACGAAGTCAACCAGGAATGCCACGCTGCCGTCTGGCTCGCGGATCAGGTTGGACTGCTTCACGTCACCGGTTGAACGCATGGTCTGGCTGACGTAGGCAATGTCCTGCGAATGCAGTTTGTCTTCGTCACGGGTGAAATGCAGGCGATAGCTCAGTGCCAGCGGAGTTTTGGCGTCCGGCAGAACGTCTGGCGTCCAGAAAGCAACGATGTTGTCATTGGTTTCATCCGCTGTCGGGATCTCCACCAGCTCAACCTTGCCCTTGCCCCAGTCGCCGCGTGGCTCGATCCAGGCGCTTGGGCGCAGATCGTAGCGATCGTCCAGATCTTCGTAATCCTTGAAGTTACGACCGCGCTGCAGCAGACCGAAACCTTTCGGGTTTTCGACCTGGTAAGTGCTGACGGACAGATGCTTCGGATTATTCAACGGACGCCAGATCCACTCGCCGTTACCGGCATGGATAGACAGACCGTTGGAGTCATGCAGCGCCGGACGGTAGTTCAGGGTTGGCGATGGCTGACTCGGCCCGAACAGGTACATGCTGGTCAGCGGTGCCATGCCCAGTTTGCCGACTTTGTCGCGCAGGAACACTTTGGACTCAACGTCCACGGTGGTGTCGCGGCCCGGATAAACCACAAAACGGTAAGCCCCGGTAGCACGCGGTGAATCCAGCAGCGCGTAAATTACCAGATGCTTGTCGCCCTGCTTCGGACGTTCAACCCAGAATTCGCGGAAACGCGGGAATTCTTCGCCGGACGGCAACGCAGTATCAATCGCCAGGCCACGTGCAGAAAGCCCGTAAACCTGCCCTTTACCTACCACGCGGAAGTAGCTCGCGCCCAGCAGGCTCATAATTTCGTCGTTCTTATCCGCACTGTTGATCGGATAAATCACCTTGAAACCGGCAAAACCGAGGTTTTTTACCGACTCCGGATCGTGTTTTACCGAACCGAAGTTAAAGTAGTCCGGGCTGTACTTGATCTGTTTTACGCTGGTCGCGGTGACTTCATTGATTTTCACCGGCGTATCGAAGTACATCCCCTGATGATAAAACTCAAGCTTGAAAGGGGTTTTCAGTTTGCTCCAATAGGCTTTATCGTGATTGAACTGAATCTGTTGGTAATCCGCGAATTTCATCTCACGGAATTGAGAAGGAAGGTTGCTCTTCGGGGCTTCGAAGCCTTTTCCTGCCAGATCCTGCGCCTGCTTGGCCACATCATCTATAGAAAAAGCCCATGCCGGCGAAGTAAACAGCGTGAACAATACGGTCGCACCTAACCAACGTACGCTCGCGGCGCGTGGTTTTTTGGATAATATATTAACTAGCACATCCCCCCCTATTCGTGTGCTCAAATCATTTAAATCCATATTAATGGATTATTCAGCTTTCCGACAACATGATAAATGGATGGTTCATGTTTATGGCTCATAGTTTAAGCAGCTGACTAAACACCAGCGTAGCAAGCCGCGCATCAAGACGCTATGGAAAAATGTGAAACGGTATAGTAGGGTTTGTGATTCGATTTAACCATTGCCGACTTATTAAGCGTGTTAATGACCACTCGATAAAATCACCAGCGGTAACCTATGACTAAAGGCAGCAACCAACGCGAGTTTTTCCTCGATTCGATCCGGGCTTATTTGATGTTGCTCGGCATCCCTTTTCATCTTTCTCTGATTTATTCCAGCCATACCTGGGCGGTGAACAGCGCCAGCCCCTCCTTCTCGCTGACGGTGCTGAACGACTTCATCCATGCTTTCCGCATGCAGGTGTTCTTCGTGATTTCCGGCTACTTCTCTTATATGCTCTATGAGCGCTACGAGCGCCACCAGTGGCTGAAGGTCAGGCTTGAGCGAGTGGCGATCCCCCTGCTGAGTTCGATTCCGTTAATAACGGTGCCGCAGTTTTTCATGCTGAAATACTTCACGGACAAATTAAACGGTTGGGAAAATTTTTCGCTCTATCAGAAAATAAATGTAACAGTTTGGGAGCTGGTTTCTCACCTGTGGTTTTTATTAACCCTGTCATTGCTGACCACCCTATGTTTTTATCTGTTCAAAAAAATCAAGGCACTTAAAAATAATACCGTTCCCTACCCGATAAATAAAATGACCGGATTAGGAAACATCTCACTGCTCTTTCTTATTTATGCTTTATGCTATTCGGCCGCGCACCGTATTATTTTAATTTTTGCGCCAGCTTTACTCTCCAATGGTCTGTTCAATTTTGTGGTGATGGAGACGATGTTCTACCTGCCGTTCTTCATCCTGGGCGCCTATGCCTTTAAGTACGTGTGGCTGAAAGAGATTTTCCTCAAACCGTCCCTCGGCGCGCTGCTGGGTTCGCTGTTGCTGTTCATTGCCTATATGTTAAATCAGAAGTTTCTGGCTCACAGCAGCTATATGTTTGAGCTGGAAGTGCTGATCAAAACCCTGTTGGGGATCCTGATGGCCAACGTGATTTTCTCATTCGGACATAATCTGCTGAACTATCACTCACCGCGTATCACTTATCTGGTGAATGCATCGCTGTTTATATATCTGGTGCACCATCCGCTAACCCTGATATATGGCGCTTTTGTGACGCCACATATCAACAATAACCTGCTGGGTTTTCTGGCCGGATTGGTGTTTGTCTTCTCTTGCGCCTTCCTGTTATATGAACTGCACAAGCGTATCCCGCTGTTCCGTTTTCTGTTCTCTGGTAAACCGCAATAATCCTACTGCCCGGCAGCCGTTTCGGCTTGCCGGGTAGCTCACTGTCATCGCTTCGTCTACCAGTACCTTTATCATTTACCTTCGCACCGGCAACGCGCCTGGTGATTCAAGCACTGAGCACAGATTGCTCACCCCTATGGCGAAAGTTAAGGCAAAGTTATGCTGGAGCATATTGCCGCGAGTTGTTATAACGGCAATGCATAAGTGGAAATCCACATCCCTGCCTTACGGTAGCGATTGGGCTCAATGAACCCTAAGGGACGGCCTTGTCACCATCGCGACAAGGCTTGCAGCATCTCCCTTCCGTCACGACAGAGAGGATTTTTAATGACTGATAAAGACACTTCGGCTCAGGAAGCCGTACCAGAGAACGCCACCCTACTGAAAATTCTTGGCCGGTTGCTTTCCGCACTGGATTCGTCGATCAGCGGCAAGGATCGCAGCATTCTGGTCGCCGAACTTTCCAGCCTTAACCTTGACGGTATTTCAGAGTCAGAAAGAAAACTGGCTGCCGAGCTGATCAGACGGGCCCTGCAGTCACTCGACCATTTATAACGCCTCGCCTGCAAACCATTAAGCCTCCTGGAGGGGGTTTAATGGTTTTTCCTTCTCCGGGCACGGCAACGCCCACCATTTATTGCCTAAGCGCAATCACAGCAAGCTGATAAATATAGATAAAAGAAAGAAGTTCACCGGTTTCTCCCCACTTCCATATGGTTCTCCGCTTAAATGACAATAAAGGTCAAACTGTTTTATGAATCAGCCTTGGCGTTTTACCTGAAAAACAGGCTATCATCAGGGGGTATCTGCGCTAGCGCGCAACGCCCTTCCCCCCAGCCTGCAGGAGAACGTCATTTTGGATGCCAGCACCATTAACAGTTTGTTCATCATCGGTGCCGTGTTGGTGGGAGCAAGTATTCTTCTCAGTTCATTTTCGTCACGCCTGGGTATTCCTATTCTGGTGATCTTCCTGGCCATTGGCATGTTGGCGGGGGTCGATGGTCCGGGCGGTATCGTTTTCAGCAACTATCCGGTGGCCTATCTGGTCAGTAACCTGGCGCTGGCGGTGATCCTGCTGGACGGCGGGATGCGTACCCGAGTCAGCTCATTCCGCGTCGCGCTGTGGCCGGCACTTTCGCTGGCAACTATCGGCGTGGTGATCACCGCCGGGCTGACCGGGCTGGCCGCCGCCTGGCTGTTCAACCTCGATCTGCTGCAGGGCATGCTGATTGGCGCCATTATCGGCTCCACCGACGCCGCGGCAGTCTTCTCGCTATTAGGTGGTAAAGGACTGAACGAACGTGTCAGCGCCACGCTGGAAATCGAATCCGGCAGCAACGATCCCATGGCGGTGTTCCTTACCATTACGCTGATTGCGATGATCGCCGCAGGCGAAACCACGCTGAGCTGGATGTTCCCTCTCCATCTGTTGCAGCAGTTCGGCATGGGGATTGTCTTTGGTCTTGGCGGCGGTTGGCTACTGCTGACGTTAATCAACCACATTAAACTGGCAGAAGGCCTGTATCCGCTGCTGGCCGTCAGCGGCGGCATTCTGATTTTTGCCCTGACCACCGCACTGGACGGCAGCGGCATTCTGGCGGTATACCTGTGCGGCCTGATGCTGGGTAATCGCCCGATCCGCAACCGGCACGGCATCGTGCAAACTTTTGACGGCCTGGCATGGCTGAGCCAGATCGGCATGTTCCTGGTGCTGGGATTATTGCTGAACCCGCATGAGCTGCTGCCGATCGCCATCCCTGCCCTGCTGCTTTCGCTGTGGATGATCTTATTTGCCCGACCGCTGTCGGTATTTATCGGGCTGTTGCCGTTCCGCAGTTTTACCCTGCGCGAGCGCAGCTTTATTTCCTGGGTCGGCCTGCGCGGGGCCGTACCGGTGATTCTGGCCGTCTTCCCGATGATGGCCGGCCTGCCCAATGCTCAGCTGTTCTTTAATGTCGCCTTCTTTGTGGTGCTGGTTTCCCTGTTGCTGCAGGGCACCACCCTGTCGTTCGCCGCGAAGAAAGCCAAGGTGATCGTCCCACCAGCGCTGGCGCCGATTTCACGGGTTGGGCTGGATGTTCATCCTGAAAACCAGTGGGAGCAGTTTGTTTATCAGCTGTCGTCCGAAAACTGGTGCGTCGGTGCCGCGCTGCGTGAGCTGAAAATGCCACCGGGTACGCGCATTGCCGCATTGTTCCGAGGCAAAGAACTGTTGCACCCCAGCGGCAGCACACGACTACGCGAAGATGACATTCTGTGCGTTATCGGTCACGAGCACGACCTGCCGGTGCTGGGTAAGTTATTTAGCCAGGCGCCGGTGGTTACGTTGGATGAACGCTTCTTCGGTGATTTTATCCTGCAGTCGGACGCGCGCCTGAGCGATATTTCACAGGTTTATGGTCTGAATCTGCACGAAGGCGTGGATGAACAGCAAACCCTCGGCCAATTCGTCATTCAACTGATTGGCGGCGAACCGGTAGTAGGCGATCAGATCGAATGGGATGGCCTGACCTGGACCATCGCCGAAATGGATGGCAATGCGATCAGTAAGGTCGGCGTAAGAATTGTTACTGACTGATTCCTCCGCATAACCGGTCTGCTGCGCGGCCATGCCCGCAGCGGACCTTTCAAACAGACGGAACTTATAAGCCTGGGAAGGTTCTTAACCTCTGGAATAACCCAAACCGGGCATTCAGCTCCGGCGTTTTAACCTTTACTCTGGGAACATCGCATCGCGGTGATGGGTATCGATTTGAACAGTAAAATTCGATTTCTATCGGCCATGTTGGGGCTCGCACTGACTGTGATAGTGCTGGACCTGGGCGTCGCCGATTTGGTCCATAGACTCTTAATTGGATAACGTTAACGTGGCACAGCAGCAAGAAAAAGACATTCTGGGAAAGATACTGGTTACCGTCTCCGCACTCTGCGTGATTATTGTGGCGGTATTGCTGATATGGGGATTTGTACTGGATTAATCCCCAGCCAGGCGCAGTAACATAGCAACACTACAACTACCGTTTTGTTACAAAACACCGAAATCACTTACCGGCCATTGCGCGTAAGCTAGACGCAGATGGTTATAAAAATAATCCCTCATACGACTTAAGTGTTGGCCCGCCTGAAACGGGCTTTTTTTTGCCCGCAACCCCAAATTTGGAGCATAAAAAAACCGCCGAAGCGGTTCTTTAAAGGCGATGGCGATCAGATTTTACAGCCTTCGCAGTCCGCCTCGTCCTCAAGGATCTCGGGGAGTTCTTTCACTTTCTGCGCCGCTTTTTCTTCTGCTTGCGCCAATTCGGCATCGATATCAAAATCGAAAATATCATCACTCATCGTAAATTCCTCAGGCTTATCTGACTTCAATGCGTGAGTATAATCGACAACCGCGCGAGCGGAAACCCTCAGTTAAGCACGGCCACCTGCGGCTGCTCATCCTGCGGCTTCTTTGAGTACGCCAGATCGTAGACGTCATAGAAATCAATCTCGCCTTTATTAGCGATGATTTCCTGCATGCGATTTTTCGTCGCGGCACCGATTGTCGGTTCATCCAGCAATGCCTTCACCGACTGCGGCGACAGCGCCCGGGTGAAATACCACTCGCCGTTATAACAAACGCGCAGATCCAGCACGCCAATATCTTCAAAGCGATAGACCGGTTTGATTTCAATCAGCAGCATGGCGAACATGAACAGAACGAAGGCGGTGAAAGCCAAAAACGCGATGAAGCCCATGTAAGGAACCTGATACATCACGGCGATCACGGCAAAATAACCGGCAAACATGGCGAGACACAGATAACGGTGATCGCGGGCAAACTCGCTATTGAAGCGCAACTTGCCGTCACGTCCTTCCTGTCGATTGATCCGTTCGATTTCTTTTACCAAGATGCTTTTAATCGCGTCCATAGCTACAACCTTATGCCTTGGGGGGACATTATTGCTATCAATAATCATTCCTCAAACTAACACAGGTACAGTTTGCCCAGGTAGATCAGTTATGCAATTTAATATCGGTAACTGTTATACCTGCTGCGGCTAGCGTTGCAGCGAGTTTTTGCCTTGCGCAAACATAAACATCCGCTGGGCGATATCATCGGCCTGTTTGATTTTTTGCTTTTGCGGCTCGTTGCAGCGCTGAATAGCACGCGCATAAGCCAGTTCATGCGCCTGATCGATCATCGCAATAATCTTGTCACGCTCCTGTTGAGCCAGGTTGCCTAGCATGGTGGTGATAATTGCCTGATAGGCGTTGGAGGCGGCGGTAAGCGACTTCTCTCTGGCTTCGAGCGCCGCCACACGTTGCAATAACTCCTGCAGTTGATCGGACTCAGACATGGCGATCTCCTGTTGCCGGGCAGCGAACCTGCCTGATTAGAGTCTAGCAAAGATCGATTACAACAGAAGAAGATTAAGAAAAGGAGAGAACCCGTTACGGTAAAGCGCACCCGAAAATCCCAACAAGGAGCCGATAGTGCAAATCAACCCGGATGCGCTTTACGGTAACTGTTCCCGAAAAGGAAGCTGGCGCGCTATGCAGGAGCAAGATTAATAACATAACTCATTGTAATTAATTAAATTTAAAAACGACACTTCAAAATGTACCCGGATAGGTACCCATGAGTTCTGCTGCGTCCGTGCTTTAATCGCAAGCTACAGGTCTAATTAGAGCAGAAACAGAGCATTACCGCAAACCGAGCCGCTACAACCCACGTAGTTGCATCGTTTTGCGATAATTTTTTGCCCCATACATGCCCCATGCTGAATGAGTTATAAAATCCATATCAACAGATGTGAAAACATCCATGTCACAGCCTTACCCCATCCTTGTCTATTCAATCGCTTCAATCTTAGTCACTGATGCACTCGGAGAGATGAGTGTTTTAGCAGTCACACCAGCGCTTACGATGTAGTAAAGAGAAGTCCCCGCAACGCCACCCTCGACAATCAAGTCATATTTCGGCTTATTGGTTTGCCCAGAAGAAGATACCAGGCGAATACGGTTTCTGCTGCCAGCTATAAATCGAAGCGATGAATAGGTGTCGTTCGTTGCGGTACCGCAGTCATATGCCCCCAAGTCGATTTCGGGGCAGTCGTTTGCAGATACAACGGTTACGCCATTATTTCCGCACTGTGTTACCTCGCATTTAACACGCGAACGTGACAGCCCGGTAAATGATGCTCCCTGAAGCAAAATATTGTTCGCAGAAAAATCAATTCTGCCGTTCGAGAACGTAGTTACCGCAAGTCCATTTCGTGCGGAAGTGTCTATCTTCGCGTCAACGCGAAGTTTGTCACATGTAGTAATTGTCAGAGAGTTTAAGTTTTCTCCTTTGCTCACATCAAATGCCGTAATCGCCGCTCGACCATTGCAGTTATTTATCAGTGCTGCACCGCCGAGGGCCGTCCTAACGTCGAACTCTCCATTAAGGTTGATAACGTTAATCAACTCTACGGCATAGTATCCAGCCAGGTTCTGACCGATTATTTTGCATTTACCGTGATTGAAATCTCTGACATAGCGGATTCCAACAGCGTTAGCATCAGTGTTGATGTATGTATTGTTGTCGAGTGTTATCCCCTCAATCAGCTGACCGGCGTTAATGAAGTCAATATTCATTGTGCCGATGCCAGCGCCACCATAACAGCTTTCAAATCTATTGTTTACGAATGTCCCATAACTTGCTTGGAATACGTTATCCACATCCTCGGCATTGTTTGCTATGCCAGCGCCCTTAATGTGGTTGCCAACGTTAATGAATCGGCACCCATCGATTATTACAAATTTAGCCTTTACAACAATTCCATCGCCGAAGGAAACGCCGCTTTTAGCAACTTGAGCCGTATTGCTGACAACTGATTCAAAGAATCCGATGTTTTCACATGTTTTTCTCAGTGTTACTGCGTCTTCACCCGCGTGATCAAAGATGCATCGATGGAAGTAAACGCGGGCGCAGTTATTCTGCAGAGCAAGGTTATCGAATTTGCTGTTTTTGAAAGTAACATTATCAAAAATGCAATCAGTCCAGTTGTCCAGGGTATTTTCTGCGAAGCTAAACCCTAGTGCACCTGTTGCATCAAGGTAATTGGTGTCAATTACGATCCCTTCAAACCTGACGTTGTTAACCCCGGATGTACCGTTTACCGTGTCGTTGTTTGCGCCGGTTGATGTCTTAATTGACGATATGAAAGGCACCCTGTTACCAGTGGATGGTCCAATAAACGTCGTATTCCTACCTATCCAACCGCACCCAGCTGAGTGCTTAACAGGCCTGCTGAATCTGTACGTTTTATTGGGAATGACGCGCACAGGGGCTGAGGAAACCTGCTGAGCAATATCCATCAAGAATGCATCGTCTGTGCCCTCTCCGCCGCCAAGCCCTTCAATCGTCACATAACCATATGTCGGCATTAACCGAAAAGCTTTGCCTTTATTATCAAACACCAGAGCCTTTCCGTTAATTACGCCGTTTGTTTTCCAGTCTGTTCCTGCTTTGGCTGCGCTATCCTCTGCAGCGTCTCTCAACAATACGTTTTCACTCAGCGCTGTAGATGATGCCTGATATTTGCGTGTGTGGATTGCATTAGTTAGGGAAGAAACCTCGATAGATTTAATCTCTGACGTGGTGTCGTAGTGATTGTATACGTTGCTAATATATCCGGCACCATACGGATCTTTAAGCCGATTAGCGAACTGGTCAGGGTCATATTTCAGCACGTTAGGGAAATAGAACTGCTGCGCATTGTATGCGTCGTAGACCGCCATGCTGTGACCCTGAACCGTCACGAACTTGGCAATCTGGCCGCCATACACGGGGTAGCCACCGGAATTAATAATGATCGGCTGAGCAATCGGTACGTGCGTGTCGTCCTCATTCTCGAGGTATACCTGGATTTGGTTCTCAGGAATTGTCGGATCGGTGTCGATTTTACCGATGTAAATTTTTCCGTTTGCCGCCGCCTTGAATGCACGTGCGAGCGTAAACAGTTGTGACGGCATTGAAACAACAACGTTCGGGGTAATGGTGTCAGCCATTTATTTTTCTCCAGGCGTGCGAAATCCCCACAAGGCAAGGCTTGCGGTAGTGTTTAGGGCTTTTAAGTACCAAAATGGTACTATTGTTGATTTATACAGTTCGCCATATCATGCCGATCCACCCACCGGTGAGGCACGACCATGGAAGAGTTAGAGACGCAGTTTCATTTACGGCTGCCGAAAGAAATACACGGCAAAATTAAGCAGCGCGCCAAAATGAATGGCCGTTCGCTGAATGCTGAGATCACGCTGATAATCGAAGAGGCGTTGGCGCAGCCGCCAAAAATAGCCGGCTTTCGTGACGATGCCGAACGCCTGGCGCACGAACACGCCGAGCAGTTCAAGAAGGTTGTGGTCGAAACGCTGACAGCGATGTATCGAAAAGACCAATAACCCCATGCTATGCTTAGCTAAACATGGGAGGTTTACTGTGCGGTTCACCCTTTTAATTTTTACCTTGCTGCTACTTGTTAGCTGCTCAAAATCAACGCAGCTAAATAGAGGCGATGGTACAAAACAATTTCTGGTTGAATGCGGGGCCAGCACCGCCTGGAGTATCTGTTATGAAGAGGCGAATAAAGTTTGCCCTTCTGGGTACTCAGACCTCAGTAAATCCGCTGGATTTAATCGCAAAGAAATGGTTGTAGAATGCAAATAGCCCCGAAAGGGGCTATTGTCTACTCATTTTTTGCAAGCTATTAACAAGTTTCTGGAAATAGTGCTTCCCGCCATGGCGAAGTCAGGCTGAGCTGTAGCAATCCAGCCTTTATCCCCCGCAGAAATAAAGGTGTCATAACCTTTAGCACCGCATAGGTCACCGGCTTTCTCTAAACACATCCCCCACGTTCTGGCAGTACCGGAACAATCGATTGAATATGCTTCACGCCCATCAGGAGCGAAGGTCTTCGACGAATTAGCGCACCCAGCAAGCAATCCTATTGCAGCAATAACCAGAGTTAATTTCTTCATTGATATACCCCTTTTGATTTATGGCATAGATGATATATCTGGTTAACCGTTTCCGCCATCCTTTGCCATTGGTCAATATTCCCTACCGTCGGCATCACCTGAAAGCCAGCCAATAATCCCCACTCTCGAGATCGCCTGCTTCTCCTCCCGCGTCAGCGTGCGGTAAAGCGATTTCCACGCTGGAGAATTAGCGATGCGCGCTTCCATTTTCCGGTTGATTACCTGCTGCCCCTTTTCCGGTAGCCTGGAACCTTTTGCTTGCTTCACAACCGACCTGAATTCAGACGACGCCAACAGACGATCTGCCGCAACACTGCGCGCCGGGCGGGCGGCTTCTTTGGCAGCCATACCGGCCACAGCGCCATAGCTCAACGTCGGGCCGACAACAGGGATATGTCCTAAAACCGTCGTCGCTAACGCCCCTTTGCCGTGACGATATACTTTGTCCAACATGCCGCCTTCTGCATCGAATTGCTTGATAAACGCGTTCAACCGACCGGTTTGGATGCTGCTCTCGCGAGCCTGGCGTACTGCCTGCGACACGGTAAACAGATTCTGCAGGTTGTTAGCCGTCCTGTCACCCAGTTCTCGCTCAACCATCGGCAAGGTGCCGGATGACTTCACCCCCTGATACCAGTCCACAAAACCCGGCAGGTGGAACTCATTCTCTTTGCGGCTGCCCTGGCTGAATGCATCGCGCAGCGATGTGGCCACAACTTCCCGCCGGATCCGTGGCGAGGGGATATCTTGCTGCAGCGCACGAAATCCTTTCGCATCACCCTTGGCCAGGTTACGGATAGCCAGACTGGCTTTTGTGCCGATGTCGCCGCGCAAGTCTTTGCCCAGCAGGCCGGTTAGCGCGTCTTCCATCGTGCTGCGGACCCGGATCAGCTTCTTGGCGGCCTGCCATTTATCGCCCATACCGGCGGCGACAACCGCCTGTTCCTGGTCTGCAGTCAGATTAGCGTAAAGCTGTTTCAGCGCCCCAGTCTCTTCATCGCGGAACGGTCCAGAGTTTTTACCGATAGCCTGCCCGATCTGCTTGCGGATGTTGTCCAATCGCGCATATGTCGGGGCTGTCGCATCATCACCAACGGGCGCAACGGAGTTATAGACCCGCCTCTCCATCGTTGATAGATGCTCCGCTCCGCCCAGTTCGTCCGCTTTGCTGTCCAGATATCGAATGATATTGTTGGCTTCGACAGTTTGCCCCTTGGGGATTGCAGCGGAGATCTGGTTATAAAGCTGGTCCGATTTATTCTGCACAGTGGCAATACCGCGCTGGAAAGAAGACAGAAACTTGTCATTCATCGCAGCTTTGTCCGGTAGTGCGCCGGCGGCGTCCGTCATATCTGTGGCCTGTTTAGCGATCTTGGTTAGCGCCTGGTTCTCCTGCGCCGCCAACTGCGAACCAGGTACGGATTTCAACGCCTGTTCAAAATCGCGATAGGCCTGATTGCCTGATACGTGCGACAACAGCAAATCGTCTTCGCTCAATCCTAATTGCTTGGCGGCGGCGATAACATCCTGTCGCGGTGCAACATCGCGCGCGGCGTCCGCCATACGAGGTGCAGTTTCTCGGTCAGCGGCAGCGCCAACACGCGCCGCCACGTCCTGCACTCCTTGTTCAGGTGGCACTGCGGCGGTAGCCTTTGCCCCTGGTGCAGTTGGCGATACTGGTGCAGCTTGTTCAGCCACTGCTGCGGTTGCCTGTCCTTCACGTTGTGCGGCGCCACGAATAGCCCCAGCAGCGCGCCCGCCGGCAGCCAGCAGTCCACGACCGATCACACTTCCGGCCAGGCCTGCAGCAAGATTACCCGACAGGTCATTATTCTGGGTGGACTGAGCAATCGCACCGGGGAGGTTTTCCGCCAGCATGTCAGCGCCCTGCGTTGCGATACGTTCGGCGCGACCCGCGCCCGCAGTAGAGGCCAGTGCCGCCGCTGTGCGTTCAGCACCGAGGCCAGGGATCAGGTACGGGCCGATCTCCGCCCCCAGCTGCGCATACGGATCTGTAGGCCGCATGCTTTCAGGTAGGCGCAATTGCATCACCTGGTCTTCCGCTGGCACGCCAGCAGCGCCAAGAGCGGTGTTTACAACTTGTCCGGGGATATTCGCGACGTTAACAGCACTTTGTGCCAGGCCACGCCCCGCTTGCCCAAGGTTCTCCGCTAAAGTCGGCTCCGGTGCTGCCTGTGCCCAAGGTTGCGCCGCCTGCTGGGAAAGCTGCGCCAATTCACCTTCACTTCCTGGCTGTGCAGTGGGTTGCGTCCACTGTGCGAAACGTGGGTCGGTTACGTAGTTGACGGTTTCCGTCGGGATCTGGGTTTTCTCACCGCGCATAAACTTTTGCACGTTCCCTGGCCCCCAGTTATAGGCGGCCAGTGCGTCAGTTACGTTGCCATGCGCATCAAGCATCTGTTTCAAATACCGGGCGCCGGCCTCAACCTGCAGCGCCGGGTTACGTTTCAGCTCCTCTGGGTCGTAGCCCATGCCGCGCGCGGTGTTCGGCATTACCTGTGCCAGACCAATAGCACCCTTCGGGCTAATTGCCCCTGAGTTTCCATCGCTCTCTTTGTTGATCACCGCGCTGAGCAGCCCCGCAGGAATCCCGAAGCGTTGCTCAGCAGCAGAAACAATATCGCCACCCTGCTGAGGTGGCGATTGTTCGGCTTGCGGTGATTGGTATTTGCTCCACGGCCCGTCAGAAGTTGGTGTTTCCGCCGGTGTGCTTTGATATTTCTCCCAAGGGCCTGCCATTAGTTCTTTCTCCAACTGTTAGGATTGCTTGGGTCGCCACCAATGAAGGTGTAACCACCTTCGCTTTGCCCTGTTCGCGGTGCGGCCGTGCCCCCCCGTCCAGCATTAAACGCGCTGATTTTCTGCTGATAGGTATCGATGGTCGGCTGTTGCTTCTGCAGGTAATTAGTTTGACGCTGCAGCACCTTCTGCCAGTTGTCTACGGCGGCACGTGCTGCTTTTGGGGACATATTCTGGTTAATCGCCAGGAAGGCGCGCGCGGCCGCTTGGCCCTCAGAATCTGACACCGGGCCGGTGCCCTTCATTCCGATAACCCCCATCAGGCGTGCCTGCCCCTGCATCTGCTCGATTTTGGACCATGCGTCCGCCGATTCGGTACCAGGGATCCGAGAGTTAACCGTACCGCCAAAGCCAAAGACGCGGTCGAACACCTCAGGCGGGATACTCTTTACCTGGTTAACCGTGTCGTACATGCTGGCCACGTTGTTGGCGTTGCTTTCATGCGCTCCGACATAGTCCTGCATTTTTTGCACAGCAGCCTGTTGCGTGGCTTGCGATTTGGCGCTGTTCTCGCCCGCTTTCATGCTCAATTCCAGCTGTTTATTGGCGTTATCTGCCTGATTCTTTTGGGCGGTAAGATTGAGTTGCTGCTGCCCCTGCGCCAACCTCTGCTGCCCCTGGTCTAGCTGGCCCTGCTGATACCGCCCCTGCTGCTGCAAGGCATTATATTTATATCCGAGATCAGCCTGCGCAATTTGCCCTTTCTGCTGCATTGCTGCTTGGCTCTGCTGGGCGGAAAAATAAGCCTCAGGGCCGAGCGATTTTAAACCGACCATCCCAGCCATTTGATAAAACTGCTGAGGGTTTTGTGTGTAGGCCTGCATACCTGACTCAGGGGTAACCCCCAATGAGTTTATCGACTGGGCGTGACGTTGAAGTGCAGCCTGTACTGCCTCCGGCCCCTGCATTGCCGCTATCTGCAAGTCCATTGCAGCACTGCCGAGTAATTTATTTTGTTGCTGTGATTGAAATGCCTGCTGCGCCTGCTGGTTCTGCATTTGCATCCCGGAAACTTGCTGTTGAGAAAGCCGGTTTTGCGTTTCCATCAATGCTTCACGACGAAAGTCAGGGACCATTGACTCATAATAATTAATCGGAGCGCCGAGCCCCTGGATTCCGCTGAATGCCATTAGAACTTACCTCCGCCCATCATTCCGCCAAACATGTTGGTAAACGAGTTAGCGTCCTGCGCTGCACCATTTGCAAGACTGCTGTTGGCGCTTGCCGCCGTCTGCCATGGTAGGGCCGCTTTGCCTGCCAATATCTGCCCTTTCTGCTGCTCCATGCCAGCCATGGTATTGCCCTGATTCATAGCCCAGTTACCCAATGCGTTCGCAGACTGCGCCCCAAGGCCAGATAGCCCCATCAATTGGCTGTACATCGTTTGCTGCTGATTGGTCATGTCTGCAAGATAGTTTTGCCCTAACATTGGAGCGATGGAGGCAAGGCTGTTGCTGGTTGGTGATGACCCAAGCCCACCCGTGGCCTCCGCTCCTGCCAGCTGTTGGTATCTAGCTTGGTTCGCCATTTGTGCATATTCAGGGCCTTTGAAGTATTGGGCTAGCAGCGCGTTGCGATCTATTGGCTGCCCAGCTAAGCCTTGCAGCCCCTCTAGACCTGACTGTCCGGCTGTCTGATAAGGGGTCATCCAGCTTGTTGCACTTTGATAACCTTCGCGCTGCTGATTCATTGCCTCGTCTTGCGCTTTCTGTTGCTGTTTTGCTGCTTTGTTTGCACCAATACCGCCAAGCACACCACTAACCGCGCCGCCAATGCCGCTAATTGCCCCACCCATCTTTAACCTCCGGCTTACGCCACATAATAAAAACGGGAGCAATGCTCCCATCGATTAATTTGACTGTCTCTTCTGTTCGCTCAGAGAAACCCATCCGAGCGGCGTAATTGCAAACGTGCGGTCTATCACCGAGTATTACAGCGCGAAGTCGATGACTACCAACAACATCAAGTATCGCTCTACCTGCGGCGCGGCAGTCGCGCCTGTGAGCCATGTCCATTGCCATGTGGATATCGAAAAAACCATCCTGCTGAACCAGAGCAAAAACACAGCAGTTTTCGTAGACTGCATATTCAGCACCGGGGTCAACCCAGTCCCTAACGCCCCAGTCACGCATTAGTTGTGAGCCTTCGGTCGATGAAATTACAGCTAACGAGCCCATCAGTTAATCTGTCCGTGGGTTCGCATTGCATCTTCCAGTGCTTTGATGCGCTGCCGTGCATCTATCAACGCATTAGCCAAAGCCTGTATCTCGGTTTGTGAATATGCGACGCCGACAGTGAACGCCAGATCAGCGTTAAATACTGATTTGTTTGCCGTACCAGTTGCCGCCGTCCACCCAGTCTGCCGCGTACCAACGACCTGTAGCCCCCCAACCTTGTACGAAGCGCTGACGTTGGTGCTGCCGCCAATCTGTAGCTTGTCAGTAGTAGGTGCTGGCACGTTCCCGACGAGGAACGACCCGCCAGTTGCCTGGACGGATTGACTGGTAGAGACAGCTTTCGATACCGAGTTGGTTTCCAGGATATCGATATCACCTTCAGCAGTTGTTAGCCGGGTACCTTGGCTCGCGACTTCGTCGAGTAAATAATCAACATCGCCTTCAAGAGTTGTGATCCGCCCCTCATGATTTACCAGCGCCGCTTCAGCCGACGTAATTCGCTCCTCGTGGTTAACCAGTGTTGCCTCCGCTGCCGATATGCGGATTTCGTGGTTCACCAATTTAGCTTCAGCTGAAGTGATTCGGCTTTCGTGGTTTGCGAGTACCAGATCCTGCTCGTCGTTTTTTACCTGAGCATCCCACGCGCCCTGGCCCGCCTCGTTGGCCTTACCAGCAACATTACCCAGGTCCGTACCTTGCTGTACGACATACAACCGATAAGGCTGTGAGAAGATGGGCGGTAGCAGCGTTGCATCAATTCGCGTCATCTGTACTGTGACGGGTTTTGGGAGATTATCGTCAGCCATTACTCAATCCTTACCGAGCAATCGCTCAGCGTCACTGGCGAACGAGTAATCACTCGGACTTTGAAGCCAATGTTTTTGCGCACCCGGCCGAGACGACGCCACAGCACTCGCTTGTCGTAGGCAAAAGGCGCATTGGCGTCGATCATCTGCTCGCGACCGTAGTTCGACCCGTCTGCCGTTGCAGAGATAAATAAGCGTTCTGCATACTGTGAAACGCCAGTGGCTGCTTCCAGCTCGAAATCGTATACCCGTGCGTTGTTGGCTTTGAACATCGGCGTAAAAAGCAGGTGTTCCGCCTGCTTTTCATATTGCGCGGACGAGTCAAAACGTAAAGCACCAGTTATCGGCTCGAGCTTGTCACCGGCGGTGATCTGGTTCCCCTCAAACATGTAATCGACCGCCCGGTGCACATCCTCGAACAGCCCTGTTTTAAGAATGCACCATTGAGGGCCGTTTTGCCCCGCAGCAGCGTCGTAGCACAGAACGTGCCGCGGTAGATGAACAAGCAGCAATTCGTGACTATCGAACCTAACTGTTTCCAGTATGCCAGTTGCCAATTCTTCCGCCGTGTAACCGCGTAGCACCTTCTCAACTGTTGACGTAGCGATCGTTATGGCCTGCCCGCTATTGATAAGATAGATGGATGGCGCACCAGTGGATTGATGGCTGATAAACGCAAAGGCGTCCGCGAATTCGGTTTTGCAGTAAGTGCCGGCGATCCCCTTCTGCACCATCAGCGATGGTTGAGATACATAAATCGCCGATGTGCTATCTGCCGCACCGGTGAGGGAGAAATATTCGATAGTGCTTGAGCCAAACATCACCACGAAATCGCGCCATATTCCGCAGCCGAGAATACCGTCAGGCTGGCTCTCCGCGCTGTAAAACGGCCGGAAGCGGTCCGGGTGCGATTCGTCCTCAAGGTCGGTAACCCCGAAGGTTTGAGTCCCGTCCTTCACCCATACATAGCGTCCACGAGCCCGGCATACGTCGCGAACATTGCCGATATCGTATTGGGCATACGTAACGTCCCCGACCGTTTCAGGCCAGTTCTGCAGCGTTTTTATCGTTCCGTCATAGCGGTACATCGTCAGCGCGCCGTTGGCAGCAACTGCCTGGCTGGTAGCACTATGGGCCATGCTGACCCGCAATAAACCAGAGACGTCCCCCCGCTCTTCGACACCCTTGTACAACTTACCGCCAGCAACGCGGTAAACCAGGTTCTGCACGGTGTTGAACTCAGCTCCGCGAGATGTTCCGGCCACATCTGCCTTCTTGGCCAGCCCAGGAAAAGAACGCAGATAGCCGGCGGCATTCAGCACTTCTTTCGGAGTGGCCAGCATATTAACTGGCAGGAGGTCGACATAATCTGCATTGCGGTAGTCTTTACCGAGGCCTTTAGCCAGTGGAAGAGTCGGCATCGTCATCACCCTTACGATGGAAATAGTGGTGGCCGTTGTAGGTCGGAATTCGGTTGCCAGATCCGATTGGCATCCGGTTCGGGTAGCCAGCGTCGCGATACACTGTTTTCGCGCGCTTCAGCGCGGAGGACTTGACCAGCAGTTCCTTGCCGTAGCGTGCGGTGGTCACCACCTTCTGCAATGGCTCGATCTCGTAATCCGGTGCAATACGCATGGCCAGGTTGTGGTACACCGCACTGAGATGCGCCGTTTTCAGACCGTGGTCGTCGCCATCCATCGCCGGTTCGCCTTCAGCGGCAAACTGATAACCAATGTCGATGCCGACCGCAGGATCCTCTCGCCATTCCGCCATCATCATTTCGAGGTCGTTCACGCCGTCTTCAACAGATTGGGGTTCGACATCGGTCAGTGTGGCGTTGGAGGCGATGCCAATTTTGCGCAGCGCGGCGAGCACCAGATCGCCTTTGGTCGTGAGATTCATGGTCACCGCCTACCGTGGTTAAACGAACTCTTCGGCGCTATCTGAAGCCGAGGATTTGCCTTTGCGTTGCTTCTTCGCCGGCTCAGGCTCAGGCTCAGGCTCAGGCTCAGGCTCAGGCTCAGGCTCAGGCTCAGGCTCAGGCTCAGGCTCAGGCTCAGCAGCATCAAAAAGCTGTGATGGGTGGTCAAGCCAACCATCGGCGAGATGCTCGTCCAGCTCGTCGGCTTCGATCACCTTCACGCGGGCTTTCAGCCCCCACACCAGCGTGTCGCCGCCGTGTTTGTAAATCATCTGGGACATGGTTAATCCTCAACAAAGAAAAAGAGGCCGAAGCCCCTTTTCAGTTGGTTAAGCGGTCTGGTTAGCCAGGCCGACGCCGATCGCTTCCGGGCGCACCGCGCATGCGGCATACCACAGCGCAATACGACATTTACCCGCCAGGGTAGAGATATCGCCCTGCGTCGCGAAGATACCGTTCAGGCCAACGCCAGGGATGGCGAACGATTGGGTTTTCATGCCTGCGAACAGTTCGTGGTTAGCCGGGATCGGCTGAGATACCAGGCGGATGGAGTCATCAGCCCAGAACACGTTCGTTTCTGCGGTTTTCACGTTCAGGATGTTCACCGCCATTGTGTTTGCCAGCGAGGTATTGACGTTCGCATACGCACGTTCTTCAGCGGTCAGAGCGGTGTCATCCAGCGCGACAGGCTTAGGCGCGATAGTCACACTGGCGCCGTTCACAGCAACCACAGTGAAGGTGGCGTCGTGTGTCAGCACGTTTTTAGCCATCTGCGACAGATACTTCACGCCAGCAAAGCTGATCTTGTCGCCACGCTTCAAGCCGGTGCCGGCGCTCAGGGTAACGGTGGCCACGCGGTTATCGACGTTTTCCTTGTTGCCGTCGGCATCAAGGCGCCACGCTTCAGGTTTGAATTTCTGCGCACCGGCTACGGTCAATCCGGTGGCAGTAGATGCCGCCAGAGTTGGCAGTTTAGGAGAACGCAGTACGTCATCAAAACCAGCCACCTGCCGCTGAATGCTGCCGTTTTTATAGGCCTCTTCAGGGATGCGGCCGAAGATGTCGCGGTTGATCAGGTCGTGGCCCGCACGCTTATAGTCCCCCGGGTTAAAGAAGTAGGATAGGCCTGCGTCGCGGTTCAGTTCGCGGGCAAACATGATCTCTTCTGCATCTGCGACGAAGTCCCAGCCACTGCCAGTTGCGGTGCCAATTGGCTGCGGGTTGGTGACAACCAGCGAACCCATATCAACCGCCTGCTGCGCAATCGCCTTTTCGACGTTGTTCGCCAGTTTTTTAGCGGACGCCTGGATGCGGCGGCGATAAGAGCGCTCATCGCGCAGATCGTCAGCACGCAGTTGGAAGAAGTCGTTGTCCGGGTCGCCCATGTTGCACTTCACGGACAATTCCAACACGCCAGTAGCTTTGTCGGTCAGATCCCAGCCGCTTTGGGTCGGTGCTTCCTGCTCAACCGGCAGCCAGAAGGTGTTGCCAGAACGCTGCATCGATGGTGCCGCAGGGGAATATTTGTTAGTTTTCTGAGCCATTGGCGTCAGGTTTTCCACGGTTTCGACAATTTCGTCCACCGCGTAGGTGATCATTTGACCTTCGTTAAGAGCCATTATTTGAGTTCCTTAAGCTTTTGTTTGAGCATGCGGTAAGTCGCGGTGTCGCCTTTGTTGGCGGCGGCTTCCATTTGTTTCTGGAGCGAGTCTCGGTTCGCTGCAGCGGCCTGACCTTGCACAGGCTCATCCACCGCCGGCGCGCCGGAGATTTGCTTACCGCGTGGTTTGAGAGTTAAACGTTCTGATAGCCGAGTGAGTTCAATCAGCGCTTGCTGCCCGCTCATTGCCTGTAATTGACGAACTTTCTCTGGGTTTGCGCCCAGGTGGTAGATGATCGCGGCGGACTTCTCTGGGAAAAGTGACATGATGTCAGCACCAACTTGCGGCGGTACCAACTGCATGAACACGTCCTCTTTATCCTGATAATCAGGGATATTGAGTTTTTCGGCGGCGTCATAGTGCTTACGGGCAGCTTCCACATAAACGGCTGACTGCTGAGCGAACTCCTGGGTTTTCTTGCCCTGGGCGGCCACGGCGTTGCTGCGAGCATCCTGCGCCTTCATCAGCCATTCGGTGTTGGCTGCATTGAAAGCGGCAAGTGCGCGCGTTTGGTCGTAGTCGTATTGGGCAAGGCCATCATCAGACAGATATGCGTTGATATCCGGCTGTGCTGGCAGCTCAGGAGCCACTCGCAGGGTATCCGGCAGTTCGCCGCGCTGGACCGCTTCGGCTTGTTGCTCAAGCTCCCGCTGGCGTTTGCGCTCGAGGCGTTTAGCCGCGAATTTGGCGTTGGTAGCTGGATCCTGCTTAGGTTTTGCCTCATCGTCGTTCAGGACAATATCGAAGCCGTCTTCCTGGCCTTCGCTGGCGTTGACATTATCAACCAGCTGATCACTCGCAGGTGCCGCCTGCTGGGTGACGGGCAGGGTTTGTTCTTCAGTTGCCTGAATTTCGGTGGTATCGGTCATGATTTAATCTCTCGCTATTGAGGAATCTCGGCTGCTCCGCCGGAGGGTTGATTTGCTTGCTGCATGAGGCCTGTTAGGTCCATGCGGCGTGAGTGAATTTGTCCTTGCCCTTTGAGGACAAGCTCAGCGTCAGCTCGGGCGCTATCGCCCTGCTTATTCTGGAAATCGCCGAGCAATTTAAGCGCAGCGAGAACATCTTGTTTCTTGGTGCTATCTGCCGAGGCGAGAAGCTGCACCACTTTTGCAGCGGCCACCTGGTAATCCGTTTGGGCTTTGAACGCATCGACCTGAATTTTGGCCTGGTCGTTCTGCGCCTTCATCAGATCAGCCTGCCCGGTCAGCAATGCCCCTTGTGCGAGCTTATCCTCTGCACTTGGCTGCCCTTGCTGCTGTTGCGCCTGTTGAACCATCTGAATCTCTTCAGGGGTCTCAGGTTTCTTGAGGCCCATGGTAACGAGCTGTTTATTGGCGTACTCGCGCATGATTTCCACACCCTTACCATCAAGCAGCGTGAAGTATTGCAGCATGAGCATTTGGAACTCAGGGGTACCCTGTGGAACCTTGCTCAGCAACTCGAGGATCTCCGCCCGATTTTGCGCTTTCATGCTTTGGAACGACGGCCCTACATCGGTATAGGTTTCATACCGGCCGCGGATGTCGTTCAGCGTAACGACCTCGCCTGTCTGGTAATCGACAACCTGCGTCAGCAGCTGCACGTCCTTCTCACTGCCGTCAGGCAGCGTAACCAGGACATTTCGTGGTACGTCGTAGATGTCGTTAACCATTGAGGCGTAAACCTCACCGTCGCGGCGCATAGCGGTCGCCAGGTTGTCCTGGAACACGTACGTTTCCAGATCAGCACGCATGTTCAACTGGTTGACGGTGTCGAACGCTACATTGCTGCCAGCGGCTTCGCTGTCCACGCCAAGTGTGGCGACCTCTTTCACTGCATTGGTCGCAGCCTCGAGCATGTATGCGTTGGCCTGCGGCACCTCTGGGTTGTCCATGTAGCCGAGTGGTTGCGGCGGAATGTCGCCGCCGTTTTCGTCGGTACGGTTCAACAGGTAATACGGAAAGTCATCCTGTCCGCTGTACATGTATTCGTAGCCGGAGATCTGTTCAGGCCAGAAGAAAGGCTTTTTCTTCGGTGTACGGGCGACGATGTCGGCATTGAACGACATGATCATGTTGCGCAGGCGCTGGCCGTCTTTCGTCAGCCGGACGACGCCCTCGTAGACCTCTTTATCACCGGCAAAACCCCACTCCCCGTAAACCGGGATGATTGGTAGGTGTTCACCCGCAATCAACTCACGATTTTTCAGGATGCACGACGAGGTAATGACCGATTTATAAACACGGCGACGCTTAACCTTGCGCTCTGCAATTTTCTGCATGCCGCGCTCTGCTAACTCGTCGATCACGTCGGCCATATCGCGCTTGAAGTAGCTCACCGGCTCGCCTGTCAGTGGGTCCTGATAGATGAATACGGTCTCTTTCTTCTCTTCAACTTCGTAATACTCGCCAACGTAGACAACATCCTTTGTCAGCCAAGGAAACAGCCAGGTCATGTCTGGATTTTGGAAGTCGGGAATATCGTCGGGGTCGAAACCTTGTTCCTCGGCGTATGCCTCCCAGCCGCCCAAGCTCATGGCGTTGATTACTGTCACGTGCTTGGCGTCTGATTTATCCATCTGCTTGGCGTTGCTGTCCCAGACAACATGCGATGATGCCTCATGGATCGGCAGCCGGCGGATAATCTGGTTGTTGCTGGTTGGGTCCTGGTCTTCATAATCGGTGACCAGACGCCAGGCACCGACGCCCGCCTCGATCTGTTCGCGCACCGCCACGTTGACGGCTATTTTTGCCGTATTGTGACGCATGTCAGTGCGGTACATGCCCATCAGCGTATCGGCTGCGTCGGGGTCCGCGTTGTCTTTCGGGCGGTACAGCACATCGATCGGGTTCTGGCGCATCTCTGCGACCAGCTTACGCACCACCGGACGGACAACGTCGAACTGCCCGCGGTACTGCAGCGTTGTGTATTGGTTGAGCCAGTCATCCCACTGCGACACCCGAGAAAAATACAGGTCGTTAGTCGCTTCGGTTCTGGCTTCGTCGCTAGACATCCAATCCCGATCGAAGATCGTCAGGATGGTTTGCAGCCTGTCCTGCTGCTTGTCGTTGTCAGCCATCATCTACCTCGTGGGACGTGGGATCGGCCGTATTGGCGCTGGGATTTTTTTCTCTTTAGGCTTCCTGATGTCGCGCATCATCCGCGAGAAGCGGCGCATCATGTAGGCATAGCGAACGGCAGACATAACGTCATCGTTCAGCTTCACTATTTTGCCGTTATCGTCGCGGTGATATAGCCGAAACTCGTCGAAAAACGGTTCGCAGGTATTGAACACGCGGAATTTGCCTTCCAGCATCAGATCGCGCAGTTCAACAAGCCCAGGCTCGACCGCGTTACCGCCGTCCGGCCAAGTGGCGTGGTCCTTCAGCATTCTGAAGCCCGCGTCACTGTATTGGACTTTCAGTTGCTCACCGCCGCCCTTCTCGTGCTGCAGGCCATCGTGTGGCCATGCCACAGGAATGTTGTTCGCCCAGGGTTTAACTGCGCTCCATGCTTCGATCGCAGTCTTTTCACTCTTCTTCCAGACCCGAGCAAGATAGAACACGTCCTCGTCCTTATCCCACCACAACTGCACATGTGCCTGCGGGTGGTTCCAGCCAAAGTCCTGCCCGTTGATAACATAGAAGTGATCAGGACATTCGAACGGTTGGCATTTGATGACCTCTTCAGGGATCTGGAAGATGCGGCCGCTGCCCATAGTTGGGATACCTTTCGAACGAGCGTCGCGCTCGTGCTCTGGGTACGACGCGATGATCCTTTCGCGCTCTTCATCCGAATAGTGCTCGGCGTCATGAATGGTCATGGTTATGACCTTTTGCGCTTTGCTCGGATTTTTAACAAACTTGGTGACGACTGCTGACATTCCCATCAATGGGGTAAATGTCAGCAGGGAGAACTGGCCGTATTTGTTGGTACGGGTCAGGCCTTCAGAGTAGATCGCGTACGGCGGCTCCTCGTCGAACCAGACGCCGTGCACCGTGTCCCCCTGCCAGCGCTGGCGCCCTTGCGAGTACGGTTTGAAGTAGCAGATAGACATACCATCTTCAACGCCATTTGGCGCGTGGTGGCGCACCAGCAGGTGATCGACCAGGTTCGGGTAGAACGGCGATTTCTTCCAGCTGATAATGTCTTCTTTCGGGATCAAGCCGTAGCCCGGCTCGTCGTTCTCTTCGATACGACCGCAAAGAATACGCTGGGTGGTTTTGGTGACGGTCTCGTTAGTCTCGCCACCGACCCAGAACACCACCGGCTCGTTGAACCGGCGGCCTTGCCAGTCACCATCGTAGGCGCCGTCATCGGGATAGCCTGCACCGCCCGGATAGCGCCCAGTGAGGTGGAAAGTAACCTCGGCGCCGCCGGTGTAGGATTTGCCCAACTGGTTACCAGCCATGAAACAGCGCTCGGTGTAATCGCCGCCAGCGTCCAAAAACTCGCGCTGCTTGGTATAGGGGCGGTATTCATAGAGCAGGTGCGTGCGGCGAAACTCGTCTTCCTCTTCCAACAATGCGAGCAGTTCGGCCTGCTCCTCGTCGGTCAGGTCGTCAAGGTCAATCGCTGCGTTTACCACGGTTGAGCAACTCCTTAATGCGCGACTGCCGCACCTCGCGATTAGCCGGCGGGGTGACATCCTCAGTCTCGAGCTTGTCTTTGAAAGCCTGCACGCTGATGTGTTTACCGATCAGCTCAAGGTTTCGAACCTTGTCAGGCCATTTTATTTTTTTAAGCAAGCCGACCATTTCGCGGTCTTCTCCGCGACCTTCAAACATTTCGGCCAGGTCAAAGCCGCTCAAATAGCGACGCCACGCCGCTGGCCAGTCGGTGATCGGCTTGATACTGCCATCGCTGTTAAAGATGTCTGCCGCGTCCATCTGGTCGATCTCCACCAGGCGCAGCAGCACGTAATTAGCATCGATGCCCAGCTGCGAAATGCGTTCGCGCTTAAGCTCATCGATACGTGCCAGGACTTCTGGTTCTTTCAGCATGCGCGGGCCGATGTTGCAGGCCGAACGGGCGCTATATCCTGCCCGCTCAGCCGCCGGTGCTGCCTTCAGATCGATGATGTATTCGCGGCAAAAAAGCTCTTTTTTGTCCCTGAGTTTTCCTGCCATGATTTATTCCTGTCTCGCTCGGCGCGAAAAATTACGCGCCCGCGGTAGTTGCGATGGAGATGTTGCCGGTGCCGTCGAAAGTCGCGGAACCGGTGACAGCGCCCGTCAGGGTGATCGTGCGCGCCGTCGCCAGTTTGGTAGCTGCGGCCGCTGTACCGTTGCCCGCCAACGCGGTGCTGGCAGTGGTGCCCAGCGCCAGGCTCGAAGTACCGGCGCCGATAGCGGTACGCGCTGCCGTTTGGTTGGCTGCGGTCAGCACCTGTCGGCCGACGGTTGTCGCGTCGGTGATATCCGCCGAGGTAACATCGCCACCGCCGCCCGGAGTGAACTGCGCTTCGAAGGTGGCTGCAGACATGAATACCAGTTGGCCGGTTGCGTCCTGCACCAAATAGCCGCCGACAGCAGGTTTCCAGTCGCGCATAAAGCTGTCGGTCACGGTTACCGCTGGGTATCCGCCCTCTGGCGTGATAGCGCCGTAGCCGTTGTCCTGCTGACGGATAGCGCTGATTTTCACAGCGTTAACCTGGGTGTTATTACCTGTAAAAATCGGCCATTTGTTGCTCATGCATCACCTCACTGGAAAAGCGGCAACGCGTCTTTCACGCCTTGGATCGCCTTAATCGTACGGGTCAACGGAGTTTGCTCAGCCTGTGCCAGCGCATACTGGCGGTTAAACAACTCCAGTTTTAGGGAGTCATCGGCGATGTAGTCGATCGCCTCCTGCGCCGCAGCAGTGTCGTTCTGTACCAGCGACAGGATGCTGAGGCGCAGTTTTTGCTGGTCGGTAAGTTCTGCCATTGGTGAGTCCTCGTGATTGGCGGGTTGTCATTATCGAAGCCCCTCAGTGAAGAGCTTCTGTAATGCGCGTTAGGCGTCGTGCAACTGCTGTTTGAGCAGGTAACCTTCCAACTGCCAAATTTTATTGCGCGCATTCTCTCGGGCGATCTTGCGGCCGATCTCTGGGTCGAAGTTCTCCGGGGAGGCGCAGGCAGATTCACCGGTTACGGTGAATCCGTTGGCCAGTTCCAGCACGCAAAACGTCAACAAGCAGAGGGACTCGGCCACCGGAATTGGGCTGTAACGCTCTGTCTTCTTGGCGTAATCGCCCTGCACACCGTCTGCGGCGGTGAAGTAATGTTCACCAACGATGATGCTTTCGATTCGTGCGGGGGTGACGCGCGGCGCGGTTTTACCCGCAGCCTGGATTGCTTGTTCAATGGCCTGTTCGGTCATGGGTTAGTCCTCGTAGGGGTTAGGCATACGTTGCGGATGTAATCCTGCAGGCCAGTTATTTGACTGCGGGCTGTTTCGATTCGCTCTCTGAGACGGAAATAATCCCGCTCAGCGGCGTCAGTAAGTCGGGGGCCGGTTGCATCAGCCACGCCGGTGGTGCCGGTGGTTGGGCATGTGGCGGATAGCTGCAGCTTGCGAGCGCCAGCGGCAACAAGGCGCTGCAGATCAGCAATCTGATTCTTGGCATCGTTCAGTTCCTTGGTCCGGTGCTCATCGATGTCGGCCACTGCACGTTGTGTGCTGTTCTGCCAGTCGAGTTGGCCAGTCAGTTGACTGTTGGCCGTTTGCAGTTTGTCCCGCTCGTGGCGCAGCGCCTGATTGCAGATAGCGAAATACGCCAGCAGGCCGAGCACCAGCGCCACAACAGCTACCTGCCAATGTGGTAGCGGCCATGTCATGCGAGCACCGCAATAGCGCGTTTGTAGCGCGTTTCGCGTTGGTCCAGTGCGTGCAGCGCCGGGTTGATGTGCCGGGTTGCCTCGCGGACATCGCTTGCGACCTGATTAATATTGCGGGAACGCCAATACCACCCCGCAGAACGCGCTGCGTTGACGTCAGCCATCAGCAATTCAGGACTGGCTACCAGGTCTAGGCCCAGCGCTTTACCGCATGCTTTGTGGTTGTCGAGGAAGGTGATCTGGATCAGGCCGTGGCCGCGGAACTTCCAGCCGTCACCGGGTAGCTTGTTGCCGTAGCGCCCCTGGTAGACGAGGTTAGCGATCGCCTCCTGTCGCGCCGGGTGGTCCGCAGTGCGACCGAGCATTGAAGCCTGGTCACGGCTGATGCGGCTGCCGAAGGTTGCCCGCAGCGCTGCTGGCGTATAGTCGAAGGACTCCGCCAGGCGCTTGAAGCCGAGCGACTCGTGGCCTGTCTGCGCGATGAACATCGCCTGTTGTACCGGTGTTGTGATGCCGAACTCGGTCATAGCGGCAATGATGGGCTTGAACCAGCGCGCAGCCAGTTCGGCGCTGATATCAGCCGCCTGTTGGAATTGGTCTTGTGTCATGGTGATTACGCCTGCGGTTTGCTGTTGTCGTCGCTGACGCCGAAGCGCTGGTTCAGCACGCGGATCAGAACGCCGCGCACCTTCTCAACACCGATGAAGCCGATAGCGCCACCCAGTGCTATGGTCGCCGCCGGCGGTAAGCCAATGAGCCCCATGCATGATGCTGCGGTCAGGGTCAGCGCACCGCATAGCGCGCCCTCGAGCAGCATTTGACGCCAGCCGCCGCCAGTGTAGGCAACGCGCAGAATGGTAATCATGATCGACATAAGCACACCCCCGATAGGCGTTTCTCCACGCCACCAGGATTGCAGCAGCTCGATCCAGTCGGGCCAGTTATGTGGATTGCTTGGCATCTTCATATCCTTTCCCCTGCCGGCTGTGTCGGCGTTGGGTGTAGAGGCACTGGAACGGCGTCATGTCCTGAAACAGGATCTCTATGCCCAGCTTCTCCGCCAGGGCGAATTCAGCGCGGGCGCCCTCACTGCTACGCCAACCATCCAGCAAGTAAATCGCGTCAGCGCGCTGCAGCATGGCGATGCACACGCACATATAGTCCACCTCAGAAAGCCCATCAGGCAGCACCGCAGGGTTTAACGCTACGTGCCCCGCAGCCGCGATATCTTTCGCCGCCGCAAAGAAAGCCGGGCGGTTGAATCCAGGTAGGCCCGTCATCGGCCCTGCGATGTAAGTTTTCATGTAGGGGTTCCAGAAACGAAAAAGCCCCGGCGGTTAGCCAGGGCTGCGAGTAGGTATTCTCAATGCGGAGCGCCATCCACCAAGGGAACCGACATCCACCCCCTACGGTGTTTAGGGAACCAGTGATTTATCGGATGGCGCTTTGCATTGAAAATTGTCGTTTTTGAGGACTTTTTAACATAATGACCGTTTCGCGCACCGCGCCGATCGCCCCGAGTTGAAATGTCACCCTAATGCGGTGTTTCCTGCAATCTTCTCGCCGATGTGGCGCAAATCGGACTGCATAAACCGTGCATAAAACAGGGTGCATTTTGCATAGCCCTTTTTATGGCTGAAACGGTTGTTTCTGGCAGTTTTCCCTTATCGGACGCCAGAAATGACAAAGCCCCGCCGAAGCGGGGCCATGTTTCACGAGGCCGGTGTGCGTATACAACTCTTGCACGCTACAGGTATAGCATAGGTTTCCGTGTACACAAAGAAAATCTTATTCGCACACTTCCGGGTCCATATCCAACGGAATGCAGAGCATTGCCAGCCCCCCTTCCAGAAATGCCTCAGTCGAATACAGCGAGCGCCGCACCGCGTTGAGGTCCATGCTCAGTGCGACTGCAATCTGGCGCAGCGGTAGACCGCCGATGTAGCGCAGCCCAAGCACCAGCACGTCTTCCCTGTCGCGCAGCTTTTTGAAGCGACTAACACAGCCGTCGATCATCAGCCCGTCGTCATCACTGCACGTCTTGCCACCGCCGAGTACAGCCTGCCCTGGGGTTACAGACATTGCGGGCCAGTCCACCGACGTGCATTTTTCTTCACTGACCGCCCAGCGGCCCCATCGCTCTAAAACTTCTTGCATATTTCTGCGCATTCGTCGTGACCTCATCAAACTTAATCTTTTTTGCAATCTCGCCCGCCGCACTGTGCCGGTTGGTATGGCAACGCGCCGCGAACTGCTATTTGTCCGTTGTAACTTGCGAAAAATTACAAGTTCACTGCTGCAACCACCTGAAACCACCTGCAACCACCCTTTTCGATCCTTTTCCCTGAAAGCCCTTATATATATAAATGGGGTTTTTAGTAGAAAGGTGGTTGCAGTGGTTGCAGTGGTTGCGAAGCCCGTCAGCCTTGAGCTATAAGCTGCAACCACCTCCACTTTACGGTGGTTGCAGGTGGTTGCTAAAGCGCCCAGACCTTGCACCCTTTGCCGTCCACGCGTCGATAAACTCGTTTGTAGCCGCAATTTTGCAAAACATTACTTATTCGCATTTCTTCGCGCTTTCCGATATTGCGCGGGTCCAGCCCGATGGCATCCCGCAAAACGTCAGCTGCACGTAAAAAATCGCGTGTTCGCGGCACCTCTTCGGTGAGGCTGTCAGGAGCATCGAGCCAGTTCTCAACGATTTCGAGCCACGCATCCTTAATGGTGTGCTGCTCGTGCTCACCTGCCGCCAGTGTCTCCGCATCGTGGAATTGGACGCCGCCAAGGCGTTTAAACACCTCTCTCCCCTCCGCCCACAGCTGCAGGACATCCTTTTTAAGCTGATCGACCGCCACTTTACCGACGCGCAGCGGCAGCCACCGGCGGTTACCGGTATCGTCCGCGAGGAACTCGTCCTGGTTGGTGGTACCAATGAACACCAAGCGGCGCGGGAACTGCGTGGCGAACTCGCGATATTTAGGGATCCAGTTCTCGTGCGTGCGGGTGATGAAGGCCTTGATGGATTCCAGCTCTTTGGAGTGCAGGCCGCGCAACTCCCCTATTTCGGCCACGAGACGCCCGCGCATCTTGCGTGCCAGGTCGTCATCTTTCTCCGCGAACGATATCTCGGTGAAGAACGACGGGTCCGGGGACAGCGCCGCCACACCGGTGGATTTACCGCAGCCCTGCGGCCCGACGAGGATAGGCACCATGTCTGCCTTGCAGCCTGGCGACAGCACCCTGCCGGCCAGCGCCGTCCAAGTGTAAAGGGATACCGCGCGGCAATAGGCGGACGGCTCAACGCCGAAGTAATGCTGGAAGAAGGTATCGATGCGCGGCACGCCGTCCCACTTCAGTGACTCGAGCCAGGTCATTGCGCTGTCGAACGGCTGCTCGTCGGCTGCCAGCATCACCACATCGCGGATCAGCTCCTTACCCACCGCCTCGAAGCTGCGGCGCTCCAGGGTGATGCGCAGGCGCGAATAGTCAGCGTCGGCGAATGACTGCCACTGGTCGCTGCTCTCGGGTGCGAACATGATTTCGTCGCGGAACTGGTCAAAGCGGATCTGCAGGCCGCAGAAGTCTGGCCGCATCACCGCCTTGGCGGCGTTGTCGATGGTGGCCTTTATCTGCCCTGTCTTTTCGTTGCGGATAAATGCCGGCAACGGTGGCTTCTCTGTCGGCGCGACTGGAACCACGTCGAAATCGTTATCGCGGATGCCTATCGCGTTGAGGTAGTCGCCGTCGTTGCGGTGCGCGCAGCTGGCGTGCAGGCAGCGGAAATGCCCCTGCTCAAACCCGCCGGTACCCGCGGGGAAATAAGCCGTTGCGGTGTTGTCGTTACTCACACTGCTGTGGCCATCTTCGAACGGACAGCGGATGTACCGTTCGCCAGCGGTTCCCCACTCCAGCGTCCAGTCGTTGGCGTCGAGGTAATCAGCCGTCTCGTCTGTGGCGGCAGCATCGCGCCCACTGCGGTCACGCGCCCGCCCTTCTTTCTCGATGACGGTCTCACCAACACCGAATACGGTTTCGAGCATGCACCACACGGCCTCGAAATCGTCAGCGCTCAGCACCGGGATATCATCCGGCAGACCGCCTTCCCACTCGTAGCGGGATCCGCTCGGGTGCGTACCCAGCGCCACGAACTGCTGCCCGGTGGCCAGGAACTCAATGTTGCCGGCCTCGGTGCGCAAGATGCGTTTCGACATCTGTCCTTCGAGCTGGAACGCCAGCAGGAATTTCGGGCTGTTGTCGCGCATGCGCTTCGGCAACGGGCCAATCATGCTGGTGACTGCGTTGAGGACAGCCTCAGCGACAACCGGGTCGGACACGTCCACATCCAGCGCGCGAACGGTGCGTGTCTGCAACAGGATGCCGTAATCGGGCTGTTTCGCCCAACGGCCGACATCGTCGTCGGTGCTGGTGCGCGCGGTCCAGTCTTTCAGGCCGGCAACCATGCCCTGCCCGTTATAATGGCTCGGCGTTTTGCCGGTGGTCTTCAACTTACTGGTAGGCGAGATCTGCGCATCAGGGCGCGACACCACCGGCAGCAGATCAGGGGTCAGGTCCAGCACAAACGAAAAGTGAAACCAGTCGTCAGGCTCGGCGCCCCAATTTTGTTGTTTTGGCATGGGCTACGCCTTATCGTTATCTACTTGTTTCGCGTGGAAATCCTCAAGAGCCCGAATGGTAGACATTCTCGGGTCCTTGTGGATTCCAGATAACAAACGAGACAGAATGCTTTGTCGCACGCCTGTATGTTCTTGGATCTGCATTTGGGTGAAACCCGCGTCGATCAGCGCTTTAACTATTTCTTGGGGTGTTTTGTGTGCCATGTGAGGCTCCTCTTTGATTGCCTAACTATACGAAACCGTATAAATAAAGCAATACGAAATAGGAAAAATGGATCTGATAAAATATCCGTTAGCGTATAGTTGGCGCGATTTTTAAACATAAGGCGCGATACCAATGAATAACGAAACCGATATTTTAGAAAGAAACATCAAGCACTTAATGAACAAGGCAGGAATTTCTAACACCACCGAGCTTTCCAGACGTTTGCGGATGAATCAGCCCACCCTTCACAGACTGCTGTCAGGTGAAGTGAAAGACCCTAAATATGGGGTACTAAAGCAGATAGCTGACTTCTTTAAGATCGAGGTGAAGGACCTAGCAGAAACCGACATGGCCTCGGGTTGCGAATATTCCACCGCTGACACCATAGACCTGGCGTTCGCAAGAGTACCCGTGGTAGGCGGAGCGCAGTTAGGAGAAGGTGTTGTGTGGGCGGACTTACAATATCCAGTTGGTCAAGGCGATGGTTTTCTCCGCTGGCCCACCAAAGATCCGAACGCGTATGCATTACGTTGTGCGGGCGATTCAATGACCCCTCGCATAAAAGAAGGTGAATTTGTAGTAGTTGAACCAAGCCACGGTTACAGTCCGGGCGATGAAGTTTTACTGGTCACGGATAAGGAGGAAGCTATGGTTAAAACCTTCCTCTATACCCGGGACGGATACGTGCACCTTTCTTCAATTAATGAAGCCCATCCCCCTATAAAGCTGGAAGTTCCTAAAATTGCAAAAATTCACTACGTTGCTGGCGTAGCGAAATCGGCGCTCTGGACGCAAGACTGACCGCCATATTCAAACCTATAAAAATCAATACCGTATAGTTCGCCACCTTTAAGGTGGCTTTTTTGTTTGCAAATAAATACAAAAACGGATTGCAAGGTCATCCGTTAATGTATATAAATACGTAAACGCATAAACATGGCGTTAACCACATAGTCGAACGGCGCGACTTTAAACCATGCGTCGGAACCGCGGCGGGGCAAGGAGCCGGCAATGCGGGGCAAAGTGAACTTATAAAGCGTCCTGCTGGGCGCTTCATTAAGACCACTGAGGAGAAACACGATGAAATTTGGAAAGACTAATACCAACCCCTCCGTTGATAGCGGGAAATCCCAAAGCGTTACGATCGGCGACATCACTATTTCACCGTTTAGTGATGGGGTTCTGTGGATGGAGTCTGAATCTGCCGGGGATGCTATGTCAGTAAGTGAAGAGAAACTGGCTGCAGCACTCGAGCATTTTTATAACAACAATTTCTGATCTCTAAACCAACAGGATCACCCAATGAAATCCCTACATTTCAACCATTCAGGTGTTAGCGGCTGCGCTGAAGTGTCTGGCGCCACCGTGTTCGTGCGCTACGCCGGCGCCGGTTTCCACCTGTCGGCCGCCAAAGACGGCCTACGCAAAAAGATCATGGCCGAGCTGGCGAAAGCCGGCCTGCTGCCGAAAACAATCCACTCTTGAGGTTACGCAATGTTCACGAAAGAAGAACGGCGCTTACGATCGCACAGTCATCAAAAATGTAAATGCGGGTGCGGAAATACCGCCACACACAATAGCGACTACTGCACGGGCCACGAACCCCAGGAATGCCTCCACGATAATTCGGTGATGCTTGTTGATTGGGAAGGGAACCCCCGAAACATTATCCGCTGTTTAGACTGCGGTGAAGAGAACTACCTATAACCCCCTGAATCATCTATTGCTGTGTGTAGTCTTTGCCCGCTTCGTGCGGGCTTTTTCCTATCTGAAAGCGCATCCGACTAACCGCTACGTTACCTCTGGCGGCGGGTGCGTTCCCAGATAGCAAAAGGAGCCTACCCCATGAATTCCTTAATACGTATGCAACACCGTCACCGTGTGACTGGTGCGGATTTCCACACCCCGAAAACTGGCGGCCTGCTGTATCCGGCAGCGCTGCTTTTACTGACAACTTTCATTCTCCTTGTAGCGAGGTAACCCATGAGCCTGGAATCGAATCTCGAGTTAAACAACCAACTGGTCGCGCAACAGAACGACCTGCTGACCCAACTACTGGCGGCAATGGCTGGCGGCAAAACCTTTACCGCTGACACTCCGCACCAACCGAAAGCCGAAAGCAAGACGGGAACCGCGGGTAAAGAAGCACGCAAAGGCCCCTTCTACGCCAAGCACAACGGCACCGAAATCGCCTTTATGGCTGACACGTGGGACGACTTCGAGAAGGCGAACGCCGACTCCCCTTACGATGGCATCACAGAAATCACCAAGGTCGAATTCCTGCAGTTGAAAGAGCACAGCGCTAAAACGGTAATCAAACCCATTACCCTGGAAGAGCAACCCCTTCCGGTTGCCGTAGCGTTGGCAGTGATCTACGGCGCTAAGCCTGCCATTTCGCTGACACCCGAAATGATGGAGCATGCCGTCAACATCACCGAAACAGAAGACGGCAAAGAACGCGACGCGCAGATCGACGCGCTGACGATGGCGCTAAAAGGTGTTGACCGTGCCAAGAAGCTGCACGGTTCGGGTGTGTTCGACCTCGCGCTTCAACTTGCCGAGCATTGGGACGCGCTGCCAGGCATCACTGAGCGACGCGCCTATGCCGAGCTGCTGCTCGACACTCCGAAAGAGAAGCGCGCCGATGTGAAGCCAGCCAAGCCTAAAGCGACAGGCAAAGGTAAAGCGACGGCTACCGAGACAGTCACCACTTCCGACGACTCAGTCCCAGATGCAGCGGCACTGCTGGAACAGGGCAAGCAGTTGATCATCCAGAAAATCGCACCAAAAGCCCCGGCAGACCTGCGCAAAACGCTGGACTTGTTCGGCCTGAAAAAACTCACCGATTGCCCTGCAGAAAAACTGCCAGACGTTGTGGTGGCGCTGGAGCAATTGGCCGAATCCCTGGAGGCGTGATCCATGCCCGAGCAACATGCACGACTCAGCCCATCAGGGGCTGAAAAATGGATGAACTGCGCCGGTAGTCTGGCGATGGAGGCCGGGCTCGTTGATGAAGGTTCAGAGTTTGCGCTGGAAGGCACCGCAGCGCACGCGCTGGCTGAGTGTGTCCTGCGCAATCGCCTCGATCCTACGCTTGCGGGTATCGAACTCAATGGCGGCCAGATGGCGGCTGACTACATTGGCACCTATCCACTGGCGAAAGGTGAAAGCGACGCCGGGCCGCAGGTCACCGACGACATGGCCGACTTCGTACAGCGCTACATCGATACGGTCTGGGCGCTGGCCGACGGCAACAGCCTGCTGGTTGAGCAGCGTGTCGACTTCTCCGACGTGGTCGGCGTACCGGGCCAGTTCGGCACTGCCGACGCCGTCATTATCACCCCCACTGAGCTGCAGGTGCATGACCTGAAGTTCGGCCGTGGCGTGAAGGTGGATGCGGAGAATAACAAGCAGCTGCAGCTATATGCGCTCGGTGCACTGGAGCAGTTCGGCATGCTGCAGGACTTCGAAACCGTCCGGATGTTCATTCACCAACCACGGATCGGCAACGAATCGGAATGGGCGGTAAGCGTCGATGAGCTGCGCGCATTCGGCGAACTGGCGCGCGAGGCGGCGGCCGTGGCCATCGTCACGGCGAACATTGCCGAGTGCGAAGGCATCGACACTCTACCGGCTGACGTCTTCAACCCGGGTGAAAAACAATGCCGGTGGTGCAAAGCAGCCGGGGGGCGATGCAAAGCTGAGGCTCAGCATCACCTCGATTCAATGGCGGGCGATTTCGTCGACATGACTAAACCTCTGGCGCCGCAGTTGGCCACCGCCGGGCAGCGCGTCGCAGTGCTAACACCGGAAGAACTGGCAGCGCTCTACCAGCAGGTGGATGCGATCGAGGGCTTCTGCAAAGGCGTGCGCGGTCGGGTTAACAGCGAATTGACCGCTGGGCATACCGTGCCGGGCTTCAAACTGGTGGAAGGCAAGCAAGGCAACCGCGCATGGGGTGACGAAGAGACCGCACGCGCGCTGTTAAAAGACACCTTCCGCTACAAAAACGAGGAGGTGTTCGACTTCAAGCTGATTAGCCCGACCAAGGCCGAGAAGCTTATCAAGAAAGCCAGTCCTCGCCGCTGGCCTAAGGTTGAAGCCCTGATCACCCGCGCTGAAGGAAAACCTTCTGTCGCTCCCGAATCTGATCCGCGCCCTGCGCTGGTCATCAATCACGAAAACGATTTTGAAAACGTGGAAGCCGTCGAGGCAGCCGCGGAATTTATCTGAGGAGAACACCCTATGAAAGTAAAACTGAATAACGTCCGCCTGGCCTTCCCTGCACTGTTCGAACCAAAAGCTGTTAACGGTGAAGGTGATCCGCGCTTCTCCGCTGCGTTCATCTTCGACCCTAAACACCCCGCAGTTGCCGAGATCGAGAAAGCCATCGAAACAGTGGCGAAGGAAAAATGGGGTGCCAAGGCCGACGGCGTGCTGAAAACGCTGCGCTCTACCCTGAAAGTCTGCCTGCACGACGGCGACGAAAAAGCCGAATACGAAGGCTATCCGGGTAACAAATTTGTGTCCGCATCCAATAAGGCTCGCCCGCGCGTAGTTGACCGCGATAACTCTATCCTGGTGCAGGCCGACGGTCGCCCTTACGCCGGTTGCTACGTTAACGCCGTGCTGGACATCTGGGCACAGGACAACAACTTCGGTAAGCGCATCAACGCCTCGCTGGGCGGCGTGCAGTTCCTGCGAGACGGCGACGCCTTCGCGGGTGGCGGCGTGGCCAGTGAAGACGACTTCGACAGCATCGAAGAAGGCACCGACGCAGGCGAATTCGTTTAACCCCACACTCTCCCGGCTGCCCGCCGGGGGCGGAGTTCTCCCGAATGCGATTTTACTTATCAGTATTGCTGATCGCGGCAATGACCGTGGCCGTCTATGGCTTCGCGGTCCCGTCGCTGATATCAGCGCGTTTCTCCTTTGCTGTGCTGCTCGGTTTTGCGCTCGGCGCCCTATTCCCTGTCGTGGTTGCATTTCTGACCTACCGACTTTTATACCTCCCCATCACAAGGAAATTTAAGCGATGAAGAAAATCATTATGGCGGCTGTGCTGGCGCTGTCCGCTATGGCCTTAACTGGTTGCGAGCGCGCCACCGTCCCGGCCGGCTATGTCGGCGTAAAGGTTGACCTGTATGGCGACACCAAAGGCGTACAGCAGCAGGAAGTTGGCGTCGGCAAATACTGGCTGACCTGGAACGAAGAAATTTACCAGTTTCCGACCTTCAACCAGCTGCACGTCTACGAGCAGCCGTTTAATTTCCAGACCAAGGACTCGATGAGCGTGTCGGCCAAGGTCGGCGTCGAGTATTACGTCGACCAGACCAAGGTCTCGAAGGTGTTCCAGACCTACCGCAAAGGGGTTGAAGAGATCACCAGCGTCAACATCAGGCAGAACATCGCCGACGCATTGATCAAAGACTCCGGCACGATGGACATCAGCACACTGGCAGGTGAAGGCCGAACCATGTTGTTGGACAACGTGACCAAGGCCGTCAAAGCCAAGCTGGATCCGATCGGCATCGTCATTGTGAAGCTGAGCTGGACCGACGACCTGAAGTATCCGCAACAGGTCACCGACTCCATTAACGCCAAGATCGAAGCCACGCAGAAAACGCTACTGCGCGAGAACGAGATCGCCCAGACCAAAGCCGAAGCGCAGAAAGCCATTGAGGCAGCGCGCGGCGAGGCGGATTCCAACGTCCTGCGTGCCAAAGCAGAAGCGGAAGCGATCACCGTGAAGGCCAAGGCGGAAGCCGACGCGATTGCCCTGCGCGCGGAAGCGCTGCGCAAAAACCCCGAAGTTCTGCAATTGGAAGCTATCGGCAAGTGGAACGGCACCCTGCCGCAATACATGACCAGCGGTGCCAGCACCCCATTCGTTCAAGTCAAATAACCTACCGCCCGGTCTCCCGCCGGGTGTTTTCATCGTCTTTATAAAGTGAGGCTTCAGGGAAAGCGCGGGAATCACCTACAGGCCCCTCAATAAACTCGCAAATGACATCGTAAAAAGGACCGAATGGCAGCTGCGTTTCCCTGTAGCGAAGCACCCGTAACCTAGGACCGATGCCTTTTGCGCGAACGATATCGCCATTTTTAAATTTTTTAGCGCCCATAAGAAACAACTCCTTTTAAAAATTTGCAAAAGGTTCTAACACCGCTCGAGAAATAACTCAACCAATTGCCAATTTTTAAAATGCTTTGACAGGAATATAAAATGCAAAGACTCTGGCTCGACCTCGAAACCTTCTGCGAAACCCCGATAAAAAACGGCACCCACGCCTACGCTGAAGGCGTCGAGATCATGCTGTTCGCCTGGGCAATCGACGACGGCCCCGTTAGTGTGCACGACTTCACCGAAGACCTGCGCCTACCGGCGCAACTGCTCGCTGCCCTCGGCAATGAGAACGTGCTGATCTACGCACACAACAGTCATTTCGACCGTACCATGCTGCGCCATGCGCTGCGACGACTGCTACCTGGCATCGTGGCGGGTGACGTAGAGCGCTGGCGCGACACAATGGTGAAGGCGCTGGCGCACGGCCTTCCAGGCGCGCTGGGTGCATTGTGCGAAGTGCTCAACGTAGACACCGACAAGGCGAAGGATAAAGCGGGTAAGCAGCTGATCCAGCTGTTTTGCAAACCACGGCCGAAGAACAGCAAACTGCGCCGCGCAACGCCAAAATCACATCCAGCGGAATGGCAGCGCTTCGTTGAGTACGCCGGTCTCGATATCCACGCCATGCGCGCCGTCGACGCCAAACTGCCGAACTGGAACTATCAGGGCGCCGAGCTGGCTCTGTGGCATCGCGATCAGCAGATTAACGACCGCGGTGTGTGCATGGATGTAGAGCTGGCGGAAGCCGCCATCACCGCCGTGGGCGATGAACAGTTGTTGCTGGCTAAGCGCACACAGGAAATGACCGACGGCGAAGTGCAGGCGGCAACGCAGCGCGACGCCATGCTGAAACACATCCTTGAGGCTTTCGGCGTTGAACTGCCAGACATGCAGAAAAGCACGCTCGAGCGTCGCATCAACGACCCCGACCTACCCGCGCCGTTGCGCGAACTGCTGACCATACGCCTGGCGGCCTGTACGACCAGCACCAGCAAATATAAAGCGCTGATGAAGGGTGTCAGCAGTGACGGCCGGCTGCGCGGAACGCTTCAATTCTGTGGTGCCAGCCGAACCGGGCGCTGGGCCGGTCGTCTCTTCCAGCCGCAAAACCTCCCTCGCCCGACGATGAAGCAGGAACAAATCGATCAGGGCATCGAGGCGCTGAAACTGGGTGTCGCCGATCTGGTGTTTGAAAACATCATGGAATTGACCAGCTCCGCGCTGCGTGGCTGCATCATGGCGCCACCAAGCAAAAAGCTGGTTGTCAGTGATCTATCGAACATTGAGGGCCGGTTCCTGGCATGGCTGGCCGGTGAAGAGTGGAAGCTGCAGGCGTTCCGAGATTACGACAACATCATCGGCACCGACGAGAACGGCGAACCGATTCGCGCAGGCCACGACTTGTATAAGCTGGCCTACGCACGTGCCTTCAACATGACGCCCGAGGAAGTCGACAAGGCCATGCGCCAGATCGGCAAGGTGATGGAACTGGGGCTGGGTTTTGGCGGCGGTGTGGCGGCGTTCGTGACGTTCGCGCTGGTCTACGGGCTTGATTTGGAAGACCTGGCCGACGCTGCGCTGCCGAGCATCCCGATTGCTATTCAGCGAGAAGCGAGCAGTTGGTGGCAGGCGTCGGTTAAGCAGAAAAAAACCTATGGCCTGTCCGAACGAGTGTTTATCACCTGCGACTCTCTGAAACGCTTATGGCGCAATGCGCACCCCGAAACAGTCAGTCTGTGGTCCGAACTGGAGAATGCGGTGCGCCGCGCGATTGCGCAGCCGGGTACACAGTTCAACTGTCGGCGGCTGAAGGTTCGCAAAGATGGCTCGTGGCTGCGCATCGCCCTACCGTCCGGCCGTGTCGTCTGCTACCCAGGGGCCGCAATCGTCAAAGGCGAAATCACCTACATGGGTGTGAACCCGTATTCGCGCAAATGGCAGCGCCTCAAAACCTACGGCGGGAAACTGGTGGAAAACGTTACCCAGGCCGGTGCCCGTGATGTACTGGCCGGCAACATGCCAGCAGTCGAAGCGCGAGGCTACGAGATCGTGCTGACCGTGCACGATGAGGTGATCACCGAGGCACCGGACGAGGATTTCTACTTCCACGATCAGCTAAGCCGGTTGCTCGCCACCAACCCCACATGGGCGCCAGACCTACCGTTAAACGCAGGCGGGTTCGAAGCCTACCACTACAGGAAGGATTAACACGATGACATATGTCCGAGAATCGACAATCGAACGACACTTGGTGGCAAAGGTTAAAGCCGCCGGCGGGACCGCATATAAATTCACCTCTCCCGGCCGCCGGGGCGTGCCTGATCGCCTGGTGTTATTACCCGGCGGCCGGGCTGTATTCGTTGAATGCAAAGCACCTGGCGAACAGCCGCGGCCCGATCAAGTGCGCGAGCACAACCGGCTGCGAACACTTGGTTTCGACGTGGTGGTTTTGGACAATAAAAATTTGGAGGACATTTTGTGAAAAAATCGGATGAACACTTGCAGTTTAAGCTACGCCTCCCCCGCAACCTTGCGGAGGAGTTGAAACGGGCAGCTGAAAAAAATATGCGCACAATCAACGCAGAAATACTGTTTAGACTTACGGAAACATCTAACTAGTTTTCGTCATCTTCATTATTGTGTTTTAATTTCTGTGCCTCAAGTTCATCCGCGGTTAACAAACCGTTAATAAACTTGACCATAGCCTCTTGAAGTGCCTTATTTTTAGTCGCCATTTCTCTGCGATTCAGGTCTATTATGTTGATGAGGGCCCCGAGCTCCGTGTTAGGTAATAAAGTATCCTTCCCCTCAACAACTCTAGTTTTCCATAAATTAGGGTATTTGTTCTTCAGGTCGATAACCGCATCGTACATATCGCCCTGAAAACTTTGTTGAAGCCGATGTGTAATCTCGGCATTCATTGACCTTTTGTTTTCAGTAGCAGAGTTTTCTAACATTTCCTTCAACTCTTCTGAAACTCTGATCTTCATTTGGTGATCTGTTCGACTCATAACGCTACGTATGCCTCTCGGGTATTTCACGTAAGTATGCACCACCGTGGTGTTGACATCAATAAACCACCGTGGTTTACTTGCCTCGAAGAGTAAACCACGGTGGTTTATTTTGTCGGGGAAAATGCTATGGCGATCAAGATTACGCAGCTACATCACCTTGATATATTTGGATATATAGCAAATATGCTGGAGACAGCGAGGCTTCTTAGCTCGCTAGAAACAGGTAACCAGCTTGCATTTGAGCTTATTGAATTTGCACAGAAAGCCGCACAGGAGGCAGCACATGCAGACGAGTAGTTTTGAAATGAAAAACGCATCGGTAGCGTCAACTACCAATGCGTCGATAAATATTCCCGCCAAAGGAAATTTAACAATGAATACTTTAGCAAACTATCATGCACCTGTCATCGCCGGTGTTGAGATCGCAACTGACAGCGAAGGGCGCTTTAATCTTAACGCCCTGCACAAGGCCAGCGGCTTAGGCACAAACAAAGCCCCTGCACAGTGGCTGCGTACGCAGGCAGCACAGGATTTAGTACAAGAACTAACCGATATGCAAATCTGCACATCGCCTCTCCAGAGCAGCAAAGGCGGTTTGTCTCAAGGCACTTTCGCCCACGAGCTGCTGGCTGTGTCCTATGCAGGTTGGATCAGCCCACCGTTTCAGTTGCAGGTGAACCAAAAGTTCATTGATTACCGCACCGGTAGGCTGGCAGCGCCGACCATTGACCCAATGACCGCGCTCAACGACCCGGCAACTATGCGTGGCCTGCTGCTCGGATATACCGAGAAGGTGCTCACGCTGGAAAACCAGGTGCAGGGCATGAAACCGGATGTTGATGCCCTGCATCGCATTGCAAAATCTGATGGCGGCACGTGTATTAGCACCGCGGCCAAAGATCTGCAAATCCGCCCGAAAGACCTCTTTGCGTACCTAAGTGCCAACGGATGGATTTACCGCCGCGCCGGTGGGAAGAGCTGGCTTGCATACCAGAGTAAAATCCAATCCGGTCTGCTCGAGCACAAAGTCACAGTAGTCACCCGGGGGGATGGTTCGGAGAAGACCGTAGAGCAGGTGTTAGTCACTCCTAAAGGGTTAGCCAAACTATCTCAACTTCTGACCCAGCAAGCGGCTTAATACCGAGGCCCCGCCAATTCGGGGGGGCTTATTTTGATAGGACTACACCTATGAAAAACACTATTCAAGACCTCATGAATCACCAGTTTGCCATGCTGGAAACCGTTACCGACCCAAACATTAAAGGCGAAGTTTTGCAGGAAGAGTTGGCTCGCGCTAAAGCCGTCGTCGAGATCTGCGGCACGATGGTGAATACCTATCGCATAGCACTGGATGCTCAGAAAGCTGTATATGAGGGTTATGCAGGCAGCGTTCCTAAAGTTATGGGGATTGAGAAATGAAAGCCTTTACCGACATTCAAATATTATGGTTGAAAGAAAATTGCAGCGGGCATACATACAAAGAAATAACTGAAGCACTAAATTATAAATTCGGCTGCAATTTTGAAACAGTAGCAGTGCTACACAAGATTAAAGCGCTAGGCTTAGGCAACACTATGGTATTAGAGCGGCGTTATACTGAAGAACAATTAAGTTTCCTTTATGCAAACAAACATCGAACCTACCCTGAAATTACCGAAAGATTTAATGAGGTTTTTTCAGAAGATAAAAACATTGCCGCAATAAGAACCGCAATGAAGGTTCGGGGGTGGGGTAAATTCGGCACACCTCCAACCAAGAACCGCCGAATTCTAATAGACAAAAAATCAGTGCGTTTAGACGTTTATATTTGGGAATGTGTAAATGGTCCCCTGCCACCAGGGTACACGGTTATTCATCTTGATAACGATGATGACAATAACCAAATCGACAATTTAAAACTTGCCCCCCATATAACTAAAGCATCTTACGTAAGGGCAGGCTACGCAGATGCGCCGAAGGCGCTGGCACCAGCCCTTTACGTACAAACAATGCTACGCAGTGCAATAAACCAACGAACCAAAAAAGGGGCGAAGCGCCCTACAGCCTGAGGTGCCGATGTCCAAGATATTCATCCCCCGCCCTTACCAAAACCTCATTATCGATCACGCGCTTCAGGTGCCCCGCTCTAACGTCTGGGCCGGGATGGGTATGGGCAAAACAGTTGGCACGCTCAGCAGCCTAGAGGCACTTTACTGCTCCGGTGAAGAGACGCAGCCAACGCTGGTTCTGGCGCCGCTGCGCGTGGCGGCCAGCACTTGGCCGGATGAGGTCGCTAAATGGGACCACCTGCGCAACATAGAAATGCAACCAATCGTCGGCACCGCCAAAGAACGCGCCGCAGCACTGCTGAACAGCAACGCCAGCGTGTTCACCACCAACTACGACAATCTGGTGTGGCTGGTTGAGCAGTTCGGCGGCCGTTGGCCATTCGGCACGGTGATAGCCGACGAAAGCACCCGGCTGAAATCGTTCCGCCTGCGGCAAGGTGGGAAGCGCGCCGCGGCGCTGGCCAAGGTGGCGCACAAGCACGTGCACCGCTGGGTGAATCTCACCGGTACGCCAGCGCCGAACGGGTTAATAGACTTGTGGGGGCAGGCGTGGTTCGTTGACCGCGGTGATCGGCTGGGCCGCACCTTCGGTGCGTTTACCTCACGTTGGTTCAACAGCATTCAGTTCCCTGGGCAACAGTGGTCAAAGCTGGAACCGTGGCCGCATGCGCAGGAGCAGATGCAGGCTGCACTCGCCGACGTGACGATCTCCCTGGACGCCGCCGATTGGTTCGACATCGACGAGCCCATCCATAACGTAATCCGCGTGGAATTACCGCCGAAAGCGCGCCAGCAATACCAGGACATGGAAAAGGAAATGTTCCTCGAGCTGAACGGCAGTGACATCGAGGCGCTGAATGCGGCCGCCAAAACAGTGAAGTGTTTGCAGATAGCCAGCGGTGCTATTTACACCGACGACGCAGGCAACTGGGCAGAGGTACACGACGGCAAGCTGCAGGCGCTGGACAGCATCCTGGCCGAAGCAGGCGGTATGCCGGTATTGGTCGCCTACCACTGGAAACACGACCTGCAGCGGCTGCAAAAAGCTTTCCCTAAGGGCCGCCAGCTCGATGCAGACCCGCAGACGATCCGCGACTGGAACACCGGAAAAATACCGGTGCTATTCGCGCACCCTGCCAGCGCCGGCCACGGTCTTAACCTGCAAGACGGCGGCAACATTCTGGTGTTCTTCTCCCACTGGTGGGACCTGGAGCAGTACCAGCAAATTATTGAACGCATCGGGCCAACGCGCCAGGCGCAAGCCGGCCACAACCGCCCGGTATGGATACACCACATTATCGCCGCCGACACCACCGACGAAATGGTGATGGAACGGCGCAATTCAAAACGTGAAGTGCAGGACATCCTGCTCGAAGCCATGAAAAAGAGGGGGCTATCATGACACCAGCTATTTCCGACACGGATATGATTACACTTAAAGAAGTTGAACGCGCCGTCGGGCATAAAAAAACGTTTATCTACGACCGTATCAGTAAAGGCGAATTTCCAGCGCCAAAGAAATTAGGCACAAGAACCTCACGATGGTTACGCGGCGAGATCGAGGCTTGGAAGAAACAATTTATTTAAACTCCCTTCAACTGATCAACGTAGTCCGAATACCACTGCACCATTTCTCTACGCCCTTCCAAATACAGGGCATGGTTATAAACTCCGCGTATTTTATTTTTATCGACATGGGCTATTTGTATCTCAACCCAATCAGGGTTAAAACCCTGATCGTTCAGTATTGTGCTGAACGTGTGCCGGAAACCATGCCCTACTACCCTTCCTTTATACCCAATAGCATGGATCATTTTGTTTATCGTGTTCTCGCACATTACCCGCGTTGGGTTAACGCGCCCGGGGAACATATTCTCAAACCTACCGGTCAGCGCATATAACTCTTTCAGCAAAGTAATTAACTGCTTGGAAAGCGGGATAAGATGCGGACGGCCCATCTTCATAAACTCTGCGGGGATCTCCCACAGTGCGTTATCAAAATCCACCCAGTCCCATCTGGAATATCTCAACTCACGGGTTCTCATGCCTGCAAGCATCATTATTTTAATGCCTAGCTTGGGAAGCGGAGAACCAAGATAGCCATCTACTGCGCTCAAAAATTCGGGCAGTTCTTCGGCTTCCAGGAAAGGGAACGATACCCCTTTATGTCCTTTCATTGCCTTTCTCAGCTCACTCACCGGGTTATACTTCGCCCTGCCGGTTGCAACTGCATAGCCGAACACCTCTCCACACCACCGACGAGTTTTTGAGGCTTTCTCGGTAGCCCCACGATTTTCAATAACTCGCAAAGCTGTCAACATCTGAACCGGTTCTATTTCGGAAACAGGTAACCTACCGACAGCCGGGTAGATATCTTTCTCAAATGCTTCAAGAATATCCTCAGCGTAGACGGCGGACCAACCAGGCTTTTTAAACTCATGCCATTCATTGGCGATCTCTTTGAACGTGGTCGCCTTTGTCGCCGCACCTCGGTTTTTTACAATTACAGGGTCCTCCCCTGCAGCTACACTGCGTCTGGCCTCGTCGCGCTTATCGCGCGCAACAGATAGAGAAACCGCAGGGTAAACACCTATCGCGAGCATCTTCTCCCTGCCGGCGAACGTATACCTGAATCGCCAATATTTAGCACCGGAGGTTTTAACCAGCAGAAACAGCCCGTTTCCATCAGGCATCTTGTAATCTTTATCTTTTGGCTTTGCTGTATCAACTTGCCGTGCGTTCAGTTTCATCAGGTACCCGTTTACGATTTTTTGTACCCGGATATGTACCCGTTTTTAACGCGGATTGCAACGGAGAAAGCCGAACCCATGCGGACAATGACTATCAGTAATGGCGGGATTTACAGGGTTCTCGCGGACGAGGAAGGACGTTAAAGGAAGAAAGTTTGGCGCGCTATGCAGGACTCGAACCCGCGTCTATCAATTTTGTAGCCAAAATAAGCATTTTAAAACCAATCACTCTGCCAACTGAGTTAATAGCGCATTCCTTCGCTTCGGGACTTTATTATCCATATTGATACTAAGGATTCAACAAAAAGCACTATGAATACCTGAATTTTAAGAGAAATCCTGCATTTATGACTATTAAGCGTCCAGAGTGGCGATTGTTTTCATTGCGCGATAGTTAACCAATGAAACCTTTATTGCAGCGTCTGCTGCATGTTTATTGTTAGTTAAAGCACTGAATGCCACTATAAGTGCTTTCTGGGAAAGTCGTTCTCTCCGTTATGGACAACACTATGAAAGTTACTCCGCGCCGTTGGGCGTTTATACTGGCTGGCGCCCTGCTGGTGATTATTGCCTTCATGGCGGCGTTCTCTTTGCAATCCCCTTCTCAGGACGCCTATGTCACCGCACAGGTTCGCCTTGGCGATATAGAAAATGCCGTGTTGGCTACAGGTAAATTGGACGCATTCGAACGGGTCAACGTCGGTGCGCAGGTTTCTGGCCAGGTGAAATCCCTGAAGGTCAAACTTGGCGACCGGGTCACCAAAGGCCAACCGATCGCCGACATTGATGATCTGCCGCAACGCAATGATTTACGCAACGCTGAGGCGGCGCTGAACGTGGCGAAAGCGGATTTGCAAGCCAAACAGGCGCTGTTAAAACAGGCCGAGTCTCGCTTTAAGCGCCAAAAACGCATGTTGAACGATGAAGCCGGCTCACGCGAAGATTTTGAAACGGCAGAGGCCACGCTTGCCGCTACCCGTGCAGAACTGATCGCGCTGAATGCACGTATCGTTCAGGCGCAGATCGAAGTAGACAAGAAAAAGGTCGATCTGAGTTACACCCGCATCCTGGCCCCGATGGACGGCATTGTCATTGCCGTCATTACCCAGCAAGGTCAAACGGTAAACGCCAATCAGAGCGCCCCTACCATTGTTAAATTGGCGCAGCTGGACGTGATGACCATCAAAGCGCAGATTTCCGAGGCTGACATTACCCGCGTTACCCAAGGGCAAAAAGCCTACTTCACCATTTTCTCCGAGCCGGACAAAAGGTACGACGCCACGCTGCGCACTGTAGAACTGGCACCTGAGTCCGTTATGAAAGACGATTCACTTTCCGGCGGCAGTACCGCCTCAGGCTCCGGCACCTCCAATGCTTCCGTGTATTACAACGCGTTGCTCGACGTGCCCAATCCGGAAAACCGGCTGCGTATTGCCATGACGGCTCAGGTTTCATTGCTACTGGGTGAGGCAAAAAACACGCTGTTGGTTCCGATTCAGGCAGTGCATAAAAACGCGGACAAAAAACAGCAGGTACAAGTGCTGACCGGGGATAACCGGGTGGAATTACGTGAGGTGACAACCGGTATTACCAATAACGTCGATATACAAATCCTCTCCGGATTAAAGGCGGGTGAACACGTAGTGCTGGTGCAAGAAAGCGCCAAGCCGGGCGAAGAAGGCCTGTTACTGTGAACACCATTATTGAACTGAAAGGGATTGGCCGCACCTATACCAACAGCAGCGAGCCGCTCACCGTACTGAAAAACATCAACCTCAAGATCGCCGCCGGTGAGTTGGTTGCCATTATCGGTGCCTCAGGCTCGGGCAAATCAACGCTGATGAACATCATCGGTTGTCTGGACGTGCCGGATCAGGGGGACTATTTCATCAGCGGCCATAATGCCGCACACCTGTCGCCGGACGAATTGGCCAGGCTTCGTCGGGAACACATTGGTTTTATCTTCCAGCGCTATCACCTGATGCCGGACATCAGCGCATTGGGCAACGTCGAAATCCCGGCGATTTACGCCAACAGTAAACGCGACCAACGTCGCCTGCGCGCGGCACAATTGTTGGCGCGCCTGGGGTTGGAGGGCCGTGAGCACCATAAGCCCGGTCAACTGTCCGGCGGCCAACAGCAACGCGTCAGCATTGCTCGTTCGTTAATCAACGGCGGTGAAATCATCCTGGCGGACGAACCGACCGGCGCGTTGGACTCTAAATCCGGTCAGGAAGTATTGGCGATCCTCAGCGAACTGAACCAGCGTGGTCACACGGTGGTGATCGTCACCCACGACATGAAAGTCGCCCAGCACGCACAGCGTATTATCGAACTGCAGGATGGCGAGATCGTCGCCGACAGCGGCTGTCAATCGCCGGTGCCTCCCCCGGTGATGAAAAAGAGCCCGCCAGTTGCACAAGGTTATTGGCAAAGCTTGCTCGACCGCACCCGGGAGTCACTGCAGATGGCGCTGAAAGCGATGAACGCCCACCGCTTGCGCACAGCGCTGACTATGACCGGCATCATTTTCGGCATCGCCGCCGTGGTTACGGTGGTCGCCCTGGGCGAAGGCGCAAAACAGCGCACGCTGGAGAGCATTAAAGATCTGGGCACTAACGTCGTCAGCATTTATCCCGGGCGTGATTTCTTTGACGACAGCATCGACAGCATCCGCACCCTGGTACCGGCGGACGCCGACGCGCTGGCCAGCCAGAGCTTTGTCGACAGCGTCAGCCCTGAAGTCAGCGCCTCAGAGAACATTCGCTTTCGCAGCAAATCGGCCAACGCGTCGATCAGCGGCGTGGGCCGCGATAACCTGCGCGTTAGCGGCCTCAAGCTGATACAGGGTCGAAACTTCCTCGATGACCGCAATGCGCTGCAGGAAGTGATCATTGACGAAAACGCGCGGCAGGCTTTGTTCGGCGATTTCGGCGTTGAGCCTCTGGGTCAGATCGTGTTCCTCGGTGCGGTACCGGCCCGGGTGGTCGGCATAGTCCAAAGTAACCAGGATTCGGCCCCCAACCGCATCAGAGTATGGATGCCCTACTCCACCGTGATGTATCGCATGGTGGGCAAATCGACGCTGAGCAGCATTAATGTCCGGTTGAAAGAGGACGTATCCAACGAAGCCGCCGTCGCCGCGATTAAACAGTTGCTGACTCAACGTCATGGCGTGAAGGATTTTATGCTGTTCAATCTCGACAAATACCGAAAATCGATTGAACACACCTCGATGACGCTGACCTTGCTGATCCTGATGGTCGCCTCGATCTCCCTGATTATTGGCAGCCTGGGCGTGATGAATATCATGCTGGTGTCAGTGACCGAACGCACGCACGAAATCGGCGTGCGCATGGCCGTTGGCGCACGTCGCAGCGATATCATGCAGCAGTTTATGATCGAGGCCGTACTGGTTTGCCTGATCGGTGGCGCATTGGGCATTTTACTTTCGTTCGCTGCCGGCTCGCTGTTTACCCTGTTGGCGGGGGGCATGCTCACCGCCATCTATTCCTGGCAGGCTGCTGCCGTGGCCTTCTGCTGCTCCACCCTGATTGGCATGATCTTCGGTTATCTCCCTGCCCGCAAAGCGGCGCGGATGGATCCGGTCATTTCTCTGGCCAGCGAGTAACTTATGAAAACCTTATCCCCTCTCGCATTATGCCTCGCGGCCTTGCTCAGTACCGGCTGCGGCAATGCGCTGAAAAGCGAGTATCAGTCTCCAAAGGTGCAGTATCCGGCCGACTGGCAGCAAAACGCCGAAGCCGACACGTCAGAACCATTCAACTGGCGTGATTTCCGTGATCCCCAGTTGGACCGATGGCTGCAGCAGGTGATGGCGGCCAATAACGATTTGGCCGCCGCCGCACTGCGCGTCTACCGTGCCCAACTGGCGGCGCAGCGGGCTGATATCGGCACCGCGCCAAGTGTGAACGCAACGCTCAGCAGCGGAGCCAATACCGCCCTTTCCGACTCCTCGCCTTGGAACAAAAGCAGCAGCGCAAATCTCGGCGTCAGCTATGAGGTCGATCTGTGGGGCAAACTGGCGCGGCAACGTGACGCCGCGGAATGGGCCAGCCAGGCCACGCAACAGGATTTGCAAAGTGCGCGTCTGGCTTTGCTCGCCAGCGCCAGCAAGAATTACTGGCGTATCGGCTTTATCAATCAGCGAATCCGCGTCAGTCAGCAAAGCATCGACTATTCCCAACAAACCCTGGGGCTGGTCAAGGCACGCTACCGCGCGGGCAGCGTCTCTTCATTGGACGTGGTGGATGCCGAACAGAACCTGATTAATCAGCAAAGCAGCCATCTGGCACTGCTGCGTGAGCGTCAACAGGCGCTGAACGAACAGACGGTACTGCTGGGTGCGCCGCCGGGAAACACGTTGGTTGAGCCCGAGAGCCTGCCGACCGGTCCATTGCCGCAAATCAATGCCGGCATCCCGGCCAGCGTGCTAAGCCATCGGCCGGATATCAGTGCCAAAGAGTGGCGACTGCGTGAAACTCTGGCTAACGTGGACATCAAACGCACCCAGTACTACCCGGCCTTCAGCCTGACGGGCTCATTAGGTGCCAGCAGCACCGCATTGCTGGAGTTTTTGCGTAATCCGCTGGCAACGGTAGGTGCCGGACTGTCGCTGCCGTTCCTCGAATGGCGGCAAATGGACGTCGATATCAAAATCGCCCGCAGCGACTATGAACTGCAGGTGCTGGAATTCAAGCAGGCGTTGTATAAAGCCATGGCCGATATTGATGATGCCCTGTCGTTACGTACGCAACTGATGGCACAGGAGAAACACCTGCAGGCGGCATTGGCGCTGGCGCGTAAATCTGAACGGTTGAATGAAAGCCGCTACCGGCAAGGCTCGGTGCCGATCAATTTCTGGCTGGATGCGCAAAACCGCCGTCGGTTGGCGGAGCTGGCCGTGGATGAAAACCGGTTCGCTCAATACCAAAACCTGGCGCAACTCTATCTGGAGTTTGGTGGATCTGCGCAGTAAGGCTGAGCCTGGCGATCGCGCCAGGCTTTTTCATCTGGAATGCATTAATTTTGCCCGTTTTTACTGCAGTTCTTTCTATACTTGTTTCATCCCTTCCCAGACAAAAAACCACCATTATGAACAATAATTAATCTATTTATGCGCTAAATCGGTGCAAATTGATAAGATAAACTGCTAAATTTGATCGCCGCAAGATATAACGCTAAGCTATAGATGCAAAATAATTAGTCACCTAAATGACATATTCCCGGTGAAAATTGACTTATTACGTGACTCGCATCACACAAAAAAGGCAGTGGCGAATCTGGCAACATCGCAATAAGATTAGCCACGCTGATAACTGGGCAGAAGAAGTGAACGAGGATTGCGAATTCACGTACGACTAAAATTGATTAAGGGATGATTATATGAAGTTAAGAAAAAAACGACATAAACCGATGCATATTAATGACATCACCATCATCGATGACAGCAAGCTGAAAAAAGCCATTACCGCGGCCGCATTAGGTAACGCAATGGAATGGTTCGACTTCGGTGTATATGGCTTTGTGGCCTACGCCCTTGGGCAAGTCTTTTTCCCTGGCGCCACCCCTGGCGTTCAGATGATTGCCGCACTGGCGACCTTTTCCGTTCCCTTCCTGGTACGTCCATTAGGCGGTATCTTCTTTGGCGCGATGGGCGATAAATTCGGTCGCCAGAAAGTACTCTCCATCACCATTATTATCATGGCGGTCAGTACCTTCTGTATCGGCCTGATCCCCTCCTATGCCTCTATCGGCATCTGGGCACCGGTTCTGCTGTTGCTGGCCAAATTGGCACAGGGCTTCTCGGTAGGTGGCGAATACTCCGGCGCGGCTATCTTCGTAGCCGAATACTCACCGGACAGAAAACGCGGCTTTATGGGCAGCTGGCTTGATTTCGGCTCCATTGCCGGTTTCGTGCTGGGTGCTGGCGTGGTGGTGCTGATCTCCAGCATCGTCGGTGAAACCAACTTCCTCGACTGGGGCTGGCGTATTCCGTTCTTTATCGCAGCGCCTTTGGGTCTGATCGGTTTGTACCTGCGCCATGCGCTGGAAGAAACACCGGCCTTCCAGCAGCACGTGGAAAAGATGGAGAAAGACGACCGCAACGCCATCGAAAACCCGCCGAAGACCTCTTTCAAAGAGATCGCGGCCAAGCACTGGAGAAGCCTGCTGGTCTGCGTCGGTATCGTGATTTCAACCAACGTGACCTATTACATGTTGCTGACTTACATGCCGAGCTACCTGTCGCATAACCTGCACTACTCGGAAGATCACGGTGTACTGATCATTATCGCCATCATGATCGGTATGTTGTTCGTGCAGCCGGTCATAGGCCTGGCCAGTGACCGCATCGGCCGTAAGCCGTTTATTATCGGCGGCAGCGTCGGTCTGTTGGCTCTGTCTATCCCCTGCTTTATTCTGATCAACAGTAACGTGATTGGTCTGATCTTCGTCGGTCTGTTGGTGCTGGCGGTGCTGCTGAACTCCTTCACCGGTGTGATGGCCTCCACCCTGCCGGCGATGTTCCCGACGCATATTCGTTACAGCGCGTTGGCGATTTCATTCAACATCTCGGTACTGGTTGCCGGTGCGACGCCGACGGTAGCCGCCTGGCTGGTCGAAGCGACCGGGAACCTGTATATGCCGGCTTATTATCTGATGGTCGTCGCCGTCATCGGTCTGATCACCGGCCTGTACATGAAAGAAACCGCCAATAAACCGCTGCGCGGTGCCACCCCGGCGGCTTCGGATCGTTCAGAAGCCAAAGAGCTGCTGCAAGAAAACTACGACAACATCGAACAGAAAGTCGAAGACATCAACGAGCAGATTGCCGAGTTGGAAAAGAAAAAACAGACGTTGATCGACCAGCATCCAAAACTGGACTAAACAGCGTTCTAACGACAAGCCACCTTCGGGTGGCTTTTTTATTGCCGTAATCCGGTCAACGTCCAAACGTAAATTTGCACAAACTTCCTTCTGCGCCCCATGCGCGACCGCCGTTTTTCACCGGCAGTAATCATCGGGGTATAAGCGGCCACAGTGCGATTTCGGCAAACCGAATTTTGGCACTATTAGCCTGATATTTTATCCTGGCGAGGTTTGATGCTAGCCTTGAAATCAAGTTACCCCATTGAAGAAGATAGCCAATGAGTAGAATGGATATGCCGATCGTTATTGCCGTAGCCATCATGATTGCGATATGGATAGGCGCGTTATTTAACATTGGCGATATCACGCACGCCCTGGCGCGGATCTTCCACTGGATTGAGAGTCTTCGTTAAGGGGGCTTTCCGCCAGCTTAATGCATAAAAAAACCGCCTTTCGGCGGTTAGTCATACGGCTGGCAACTCAGTTGACCTGGCACCAGTTACGCTGCTTCACAATCCCGCCGTCCGGCGAGGTATAGCCGATACAACCCAGCACGCTGTCGAACAGCTTTTCATGAAACACCGGCGTTTTTGCCTTTTGCAGCGCCTTTAACTGATTAAATGCCGCCTGGTGATCGGGCTGACTGAGAAACTTGTCGGATGCCCAGACCATAATTGGCACGGTACGCTGTTCTTTCGGCGCGTGATCGCGCGGCGTGCCGTGAAAATGCATATTTTCCGAGATCGACTCACCGTGATCGGAAGCGTAAAACACGATAGCGTTACGGTTGCGCAACTGATTGAACACCTGCTCAAGAACATAGTCGGTGTACAACAGGCTGTTGTCGTAAGAGTTGATCATCGATTCCGTTGAACACGTATCGTCAATACCCTGGCATTCCGGCTGATAGCGAGCAAAAGCCCGCGGATAGCGTTCGGTGTACATATAGTGTGAGCCTTTGGTATGCAAAATCACCAAATGTTTGCCCTGAGGATGGCGGTCCAGCGAATCCTGCAGTTCATCGATCAACGCAATATCATCAACGGGTTTACCGGCATTGCGTTTTTCCGCCTGAATGCTTTCTCGAAGAGCATAGCTGTCCGCCTGAGTCTTATTATAAAACCAGGCTTCGCTTTGCATAGAGAATAGCTCGGAGGAAAACCCCTGCTTCTTCAGCACCGAGAAAACGTTCATTTCCTTTAGCGTGCGCTGCGGCTCTTCCGATGCCCCGCCTTCTCTGACGAACATGCAACGCAGAGAGAGCTTGGTCGATGTGTCGCAAGAATAGCCTTGCAGCACCGCCAGGTTGGCTTCCTTATCCAGATTCGGCGTATTGTCGCGCTGGTAACCGTAAACACCCATATGATCGCGTCTGGCACTTTCACCAATCACGAATACCACATAAAGATCATTCACGTCTTTTGGCGGCTGGTAGGTGAAATGCGCCGCCGGATCAAACAGATTCCGGCTGTCCTCTGCCTGGCTGTAGGAACTGTAAGTCAGCAGCCCAAGGGCCGAAAGCCAGTTAGACGGTGAATAGCTGCCGGCAACGACCCCGCCATAACTCGCCATCATCTGATTATTTTCACGGTCGTGTTGATCCTGAACCTGGCCCATCAACTGAAGCGGTAGCCAGCAGAACAGGCCAGCGGCCAGCATAATCCCGCCTTTTTTGACCAATGCCAGCTGATTGCCGCGTTTGAATGCGGCTTCGTGCATCGGGGCCAGCCAAATCAACAGCAGCGGCAACAGGCTCACCAGCACCATCCATACGCCAAAATGCCAGCCTACCGACTCTTTGGATAAATCAACGTCGGTGGTCATCACCGCCGCCAGAATGCCGTAGCCGATATCGACGTGGAACAACACCATGTAATAGCTGGCAGCAACCGAGCTCAGGACCAGCAGCGTGGCCAAAACACGAAACAACCGGCGCCCCAAAAAGGAGATAAGCAGCGTGATAAAGCATACGAGGCAAAAGGCCGCGACAATTTCAATGCCAATCGACAACAGGTTATCGTTATGAAGCTGTTGATAACGACGATAAAAAATAGGGATATTGAGTAATACACCGAGATAGAAAGCGATAAAAAAGGAGACCTGCAACTGGGTCCAACGTCGGAACTTCTGCATTATTGATACCATTCCTGCCAATGTGAGTTCATAGCCATCTGCCAGATACAGGTTGTTGTGAGAGTTTCTCTTCCCCTGCTACTGGGTGGTTATCTGACAGGTAATTTAGGCGGGCGTTGCCAGCGCGGAGAAAAATAACGTTGTTATGATGTAACAATTCGTGTGCAAAACGGCTTTTATCCTTCCTGCGGTAGCGGTTAGGTGCGCTGCCGCAGGAAGATGGTTTATCCCGCTATGGCGTCAGGGATTGTTCACCAACCGCAGCGCTGGGTACCGATGCCGCGGCCTGATTTTCTTCGCGATACTTCTGCTTATCCCAGGCACGGAAGAACGGGTAGTAAATTGCCATTGAAATCAGCAGATTGACCACCTGGATCACCGTTCCTGAAATATGGCCTCCGGTTGCCAGATAGCCGCTAATGAAAATCGGCGTGGTAAACGGTAAGGCTATACCAACCGGCGGCGTCACCAAACCGGTTGCCATCGCGGTGTAGGTCACGATCACCAGCACCACTGGTGTCAGGATAAACGGCAGGAAGAAGTAGGGGTTCATCACCAACGGGATGCCAAACACCATGGGCTCACTGATATTAAACAGGCAACCCGGCGCGGCGATTTTCCCCAACTGCTTCATCTGCGCGCTACGGCTGCGCACCAGCATGAAGATCACCAACCCCAACAGGGCACCGGTTCCGCCGGGTGCTATCCATAAATCGTAAAATTGCTGGGTAATAATGTGCGGGATAGGCTGGTTGTTCTGAAACGCCACCAGGTTTTCCGACATATTCGCCAACCACACCGGCTGAATGAACACCAATACGATGGCATCACCGTGCAGCCCCAACGTCCATAACAGGCCAATCAGGATCACTGAGAAAATCATTCCCGGCAGCGTTCCGCCCACGTGGTGCATCGGGATACCGATCACCGTAGCGATCATGGTGTTGATATCGCCAAACGGCGTGGCTTCGACGATCAGGCGCAGCAGAAGGATCACTGCCAGTACGCAAAATCCCGGAATCAACGCCAGGAAGGATTTCGCCACCGCTGGCGGCACCCCTTCAGGCATATTGATCACCAGATTGCGGTTATGCACGAACCGGTAGATTTCCGTCGACAACAGCGCCACCACAATTGCCACGAACAATCCCTGGCTGCCGATAAAGTTCATCGGCAGCACGCCTTTGACAATCTGCTCCGCGGCACCTTTCACCGGGGCAAAAAGGGTGTGTTGAGGAATGGTCATGATAAACGCCACTAACGAAACCGCACCGGTACTGAGCGGGTCCATACCACGGTATTTTTCCGCCAGCCGGTAGGCAATACCAAAGCTGGAGATAATCGCCATGATGTCGTAGGTCGCTTTGACCGGATACAACAGCTTGTCGCGCCAGGCCGCACCGAATACCTCCCCCATCAGGTTGGCATAGCTCGGGATCGGCAAGTAGGCGAAGATCAGGAAAAATGACCCGATCAACATAAACGGCATATTGAGAATTATGCCGTCTCGTACCGATAAAATGTGTTTTTGCCCGGCGATTTTTAACGCCGCCGGCAATACGTAACGTTCCAGAATGCTATTTAAACCCGCCATCATTCCCCCTGCCCGGCCAAGCCGGCATCGTGATTATTATTATGGAATATCGACTTAGTTGAACTGCGGCAAATAGGCTTGGTTCAGGTTCAGCACCTCATCCAGCAAAGGTTCTGCGATACCGACGCCGCCAATCAGCGGATTCACCACCAGCGCCAACAGCGCACTCTGACGATCGCCATGCACCGCAGCCTCAATGGTCAAACGCTCGAAATCTTTCACCTGCTGAGTCAGCCCGTTCATGGCCAGCGGCAGCGGCCCGAAGCTCAGCGGGTGAGCGCCCTGTGCGTCGATCACGCAGTTGGTTTCAATTACTGCGTCATCCGGCAGGCCCTGAATCGCACCATTATTGCGGGTGTTCACCACCAGCACCTTGCCGCTGTTATTGTGAATGGCACGGATCAGCTCGACCGCCACTTCTGAATAGAAAGCACCACCACGGAAGCTCAACTGCTCCGGTTTTTTATCCAGCGTTGGGTCGGCGTACAGTGCAAATAGCTCTGCCTCTACCTTCATCACCTGTTCAGCACGGGTTCCCTGAGCCGCAGCGGCTTCAAGCTCTTCTTCCAGCATGCCGGCGGTTTGATAGAAATAGCGATGATATGGGCAAGGGATAGCCCCTAGCGCCTGCAAGAACGCCGGCGGCCAAGGCAGATCCTTGATGTTGTTCATCGACATCGTTTCGCCATTGCTCAGCATCTCCAACACCTGGGCGGTCACATCCCTGCCGCTTTGCGTTACCTGATGTACCCACACCATATGGTTCAGTCCAGCAAAACGGAGATCGACCTGATCATGAGGTGCCTTCAGCATGTCGGCGATCATGTGGTGCATGGTGATCGGTACGTTGCACAAGCCGATAATCTTCGCTTTGCTGTAACGGGAGACCGCTTCGGTGACAATACCGGCCGGATTGGTAAAATTGATGATCCAGGCGTCCGGCGCTACCGCCTCTACGGTACGCGCCACTTCCAGCATGACAGGAATGGTGCGCAATGCCTTGGCGAAGCCGCCGACACCGGTGGTCTCTTGCCCCAGGCGCTGGTATTTCAAACCCAGACGCTCGTCGGCAGCACGGGCGGCCAGTTGCCCGACCCGCAGTTGAGTCAGTACAAAGCTGGCACCGCGAATGGCCGGTTCCAGCTCGAAATGTACCGACACCACCACCTGCTCCAGCCCGTTGCGCTTGAGCATTCTTTTGGTCAGTTCGGCAATGATGCCCACTTTCTCGCGACCGGACTCTACATCTACCAACGCCAGTTCGGTTAACGGGACGTCCTGATAGTGGGCGATCAGCCCCTCGACCAACTCCGGCGTGTAGCTGCTGCCCCCGCCAATTACGGTTATCTTAGTCATTGCTTTGCCCCTGCGGTAAACGGCGATAAAGCTCGATCATGTCGGTGGCCAGATCTTGAATCAGCATGGCGTTCATCAAATGATCCTGCGCATGCACCAGAATCAGACTGACCGGTATTTTCCCAACCCCTTCATCCATGCCAATCAGCTCCGTCTGCATGCCGTGCGCCCTCCCGATGCCGGCCTTCGCCTCTTCCAACTTAATCTCTGCGGCTGCGAACTGACCGCGACGTGCCAGCTGCAGCGCCGAAAGCAGCGAACTGCGAGCGCTGCCAGCATGAACCAGCAACTCCATAACGCTAGTTTCCAAATCCACCATCACCTCCCCGGCCTTATTTCAGGCGCAGCGATCCCGCCGAGAGTCATGAAATAACCCGCGGTCGATGAATAAAATAAAGGATAAAAGGGGCCAAGCCCCTCAGGGTGTTATCAGGCTAACAAGCCCAGCGCCTTATCCAGCACCTTGTCTCCACGCATGGTGCCGTAATCCATCATGTCGATCACCGCGACAGTTTTACCCAAGGGCGCAGCAAGTTCGGAAAGGCGTGCGTGTTCATATTTCACCTGCGGCCCAAGCAGTACAATGTCCGCACGCTCGACGATGCGCTCGAAATCCGCCACCGGCACGGCTTCAATCACGATATCCAGCGCCCGTTTTTGCGCCTCAGCTTTCATTTTTTGTACCAGCATGCTGGTCGACATGCCTGCTGCGCAGCATAAGACGATGGTTTGCATTTTTAGTATCCCGGTTGTTAGCCACTTGGCGATGCAAATATAAAACAGTTCCGTAACACTCTTGTAAATACCTTGATTCCATACGATTTGATTATGACTTTTGGCTAATCGTTTAAAAACAATGCATTAAAGAATTTTCGTTGTGAAAATTTTTTTCAACACTGTGATCGGCGATCTAATTTTTCATAACCACAAAATTTAAAACCTGTCTTTAACGTTTAAAAACAAAGTTATAAATCACTACCTGATAAACAATGCGAAGAGCATCTCGTTTCAAATCTGTCCTGATTGAAAATTATTTTCATTAGCTTATTCTTCTGGTTATCGCTTTATGCCGTGTGAAAAACAGGCTAATTTGAAGCACAGATCGCCGGTTGGCATTACAGAAGGGACACTGCAGTCATGGATCTCGTTTACCACATTCAGTTTCGCCAGGATCCGTTCAGCCGCCAGGAAGCAAAAGTTGCCCGGGCCATACTGGACAACCCGGGGTTTACATCAACAGCAACCATTGCGCAATTGGCAGAGCGAGCAGGTGTCAGCACTGAGATCGTCGCTCATTTTGCCCAATCCCTTGGCTGTCAGGATCTTAACGACTTTATCGCGCTAATGCGCTCCCCGTCGACGGCAACACCTCCTCCTACTGAGGTAGCCCAACCCGTGCTCGGCGGCATGGATATCGCCTTTGCCTCCGCGGCCGGCATCGGCAAACTGCCTGGCGTCAGCTCCACAACCCTCAGCCGTTTTGCTAAATCCATCGGTTGTGAAGATATTGGCGACATCGTCTATCAGATCCGCGCACGACAAAATCAGTTCAGTCAGCAGGAGGCCAAAGTCGCACAGACCATTTTGGACGATATTGCCTTCGCCTCCTCCGCCACCATCGAATTGCTGGCCAACCAAGCGGGGGTCAGCCCGGCCACCATTACCCGATTTGCCAAAACCATTGGCTGCGACGATATTCGCGATCTGCGCATGAAACTGGCTCAGGCCAGCGTGAGCGGCTCACGCTATTTGACCGCCCAAGCCACGCCTAATGGCCCACCGCGGCTGTGGCTACAGCGCGTCAACGACGTGGAAACCACCTTGCATCAACAGCTGCAGCAAGTAGAACATGCAGCGCTGATCGATGCTTGCCAGCAACTGAGCCAATCCAAGAGCGTACATATTTTTGGCGTAAACAGCATGGCGCTTTATGCCAATGAGCTGCAACAGCGCCTGGTGGGCTTGGGTTACCCTGCATTTATCTGCCAGGACGCGGCGCTGATGCGCATGACGGCCTCCACGCTCAGCACGCAACAGTGCGTGATCCTGCTGTCTATGAGTGGGGAAAACAGTGATTTGCTGAACGCGGCCAAACTGGCCGGCGCGACCGGTGCTTATCGCATCGCCCTAACCCCTGCGGGCACTACGCTGGCCGGGCTGGCGGATAAGGTGTTGCCGCTCAGCGGCGGCAGTACAGCACGCTATGGACTGATGCTGACTCTCGACCTGCTGCTAGCGCAGTTATTGCCCGAAAGCCTGGGGTCACAGACAGAAGATTGAGACTCTGCCACCGCGCCGTTTGCCGGGCCTTCAACGGTAAATATCACCGCTGCGGCGCTAGCCTGAGGTTTTTCCTAATTAGCGGTTTGGCTCACAACTGCCTATTGATGGGAATATTCTTACTACGTTATCGTTAACATTCCACTTAGATATCAGCCTAAGTGAAATTTGCACGACTTTATTTTTTTAATGGCTTCTCTGCCAGCTTCGGCTGGCACTTTAAATTTCACCAGCGGTAAAATTCTATGATCGATTACTCCCTTTACGGTCTCCACGATAGAGATATCGAGACATACCGTGAACAAATATACAGCCTGCTCGGCAAAGGCGTTATTCAGGTGCTTTCCGCGAACAAACCCATCAGCAAGCAAAACATTCTCGCCTATCTCATCGCTGAAATTGAAAGGCAACCCGACGAGTACTGTCAGAAACTGCACAGAGCGGCAATCGAGGTTATTGGGATCAACGCTCGCTAAGGAGAAGCATGCGCAAATCGGATCTGTGCGCGATCATTTCCATCGCCGTCGTCGTGGCCGTGATGTGGGTGGCAAACTGCAGTGCGAATAGTCTCCCGTTCCTGGGTAGCGGAGGTTAGGTTCTAAGGCCTGGAACAGGCAGTATCCGGCGATCGGCACAGCGATCAAACAGCCGGATATGGCTTGATTGGGTTATCGAAAGAGATTCACACTGGCCAAAGGGTTCGGCCCGGCAATAAATCGACGATGTTGCCTAACGGCATTCACCGGTGATGGCATTTTTCCCTTGAGGGCAAACATCGGAGCTTTGCGGGATCACACCCAGGATCGATCCAAAAGACCCCGAACACCCAGATAGCATGACAATCGCCAATAAAAATAACCCCCCTCTCATCCAACACTCCTTATCTATTGCACTATCTGGTTATAGTTCACTTATCGCCAACCGTCTTTAAAAAACGGCCATGCATCCATGTTTAAAACTGACAGCCGGATGATAGTCCCTATTGTAGGCAACAGTAAATTGTTCAAGGCACGAGAACAGAATAAAACTGGAAGAGAAAAATCGTGGAAAGGGGAATTTCAGGCACAAAAAAACCGCCTTCCGGCGGTCACGACATTACTACTTATTGCTTTGATTATTCTGGAATTTATTTTCCTGGTACCCGGGGCGGGACTTGAACCCGCACAGCCATAAGCCGAGGGATTTTAAATCCCTTGTGTCTACCGATTTCACCACCCGGGCTCGGGAAAATTGGAGGCGCGTTCCGGAGTCGAACCGGACTAGACGGATTTGCAATCCGCTACATAACCGCTTTGTTAACGCGCCTAAATTCTTGTTTGCCTTTATCAGGCTAAAGCTCGTGAAACACCAGCTTCATCAAATTTGGAGCGGGAAACGAGACTCGAACTCGCGACCCCGACCTTGGCAAGGTCGTGCTCTACCAACTGAGCTATTCCCGCATTAATCAGAACTTACTGATTTTTTTGCTATCTTTCGGCAAATCACCGCTGCCGTCTGATGCGATGCATTCTACTTACCTGACGTAATGAGTCAATAAAATTGTTGTCTCATTACGTTCGTTTGCCGATTTTTGCATCGCTTTGATCAGGGTTCCAGCAAATCTTTCCGCGCAGCGTTCAAATATTGGAACATTGACCAGAAAGTCAGCACCGCCGCGATGTACAGCAAACCAAAAGACACATACTCGACGGTGCGATCGGGACGCCACAGCAACCCGACCAGCGACATCATTTGCGCCATGGTTTTGACTTTGCCAATCCAGGACACCGCCACGCTGCTGCGCTTGCCGATCTCCGCCATCCACTCACGCAGCGACGAGATGATAATTTCACGGGCAATCATGGTCGCCGCAGGCAGGGTAATCCACCAAGTGTGATAGTGTTCTGCCACCAGCACCAGCGCTACCGCCACCATCACTTTGTCCGCCACCGGGTCAAGGAACGCCCCGAAACGGGTCGTTTGCTTCCAGCGACGGGCCAGGAAGCCGTCAAACCAGTCGGTTATGGCAGCAAACACAAAAATGACGGCGCAAACCATCGGAGCCCAAGTGAACGGCAGGTAAAATGCCAGAACAAAGAATGGGATCAGAACTACGCGAAACAGAGTAAGCCAAGTCGGTATATTCAATTGCATAATGCTACGGTAACTATCTGGCTGGAGTGGGAATTAAGAGTATGTTGCTACATTGCCCTCAGTGTTTCAATGCATTGTAGATCTTTTCTGCCAATGCTTGTGAAATACCCGGCACTTTTGCAATTTCCTCAACGCTGGCGTTCAATAATGGTTGAAGTCCGCCCATATACTTCAACAGCACCTGTCGCCGTTTTGGCCCAACGCCGTCGATCAGTTCCAACGCGCTGGTGTTTCTTACTTTTGCCCTTCTCTGCCGATGCCCGGTTATCGCGTGGTTATGCGAATCATCGCGGATATGCTGGATAACATGCAGCGCTGGCGAATCCGACGGTAAGGCAATACCCTCGCCTTCCGGCACAAAAAACAGTGTTTCCAACCCGGCTTTGCGGTCGGCTCCTTTGGCGATGCCAATCAGCAAGGGTTTGTTTTTATCCCAGGTCACGTTCAGCGAGTTAAATACATCAATCGCCATACCGAGTTGCCCCTTGCCGCCGTCGATAAAGATAACGTCGGGGATTTTTTTCTCTTCGAGAGCCTTACCGTAACGGCGCTTCAACACCTGCGCCATCGCGGCATAATCATCCCCTGGCGTTATGCCGGTGATATTATAGCGCCGATATTCCGAACGTAGCGGACCATTCGAGTCAAATACCACACAGGAAGCCACAGTTTGCTCACCCATGGTGTGGCTGATGTCGAAACATTCCATGCGGTTAATTTCGGCAAGGTTGAGCACCTTCGCCAATTCGGCCAACCTCTGATGGATAGTCGACTGCTGTGAAAGCTTGGTGGTTAGCGCCGTCGCCGCGTTGGTACGAGCCAATTTAAGGTAGCGTGCGCGATCCCCTCGCGGTTTGCTCTGAATCTGAATTTTCCGGCCGGCAAGTTCTGAAAGCGACTCAGCCAGCAGGTCTTTCTCCGGAAGAGTAAAGTCCAATAGAATTTCCGCCGGCAAGGTGCGCATCTGGCTGCCCTGCAAATAAAACTGGCCGACAAAGGTTTGCACCACTTCGCTCATGTCGGTACCGCCCGGCACTTTCGGGAAGTAACTGCGGCTGCCCAACACTTTACCCTGACGGATAAACAGCACGTGCAGGCAAGCCATACCGGCATCGAAGGCCACGCCGATGACGTCCAGATCGTCGCTATTGCCGGAAACGAACTGACGTTCGGTCACCCTTCGCACCGCCTGGATCTGATCGCGAATGCGTGCCGCTTCTTCAAAGTTCAGTGTCTTGCTGGCGTTTTCCATCCTTTCGATCAACTGGTGTAATACCTGCTGATCTTTACCGGACAGGAACAGGCGCACGTAATCCACCTGCTGCCGGTACTCTTCCTCACTCACCAATCCGGCGACGCAAGGCCCCAGGCAACGCCCAATCTGATATTGCAGGCAGGGACGCGAACGGTTGCGATACACGCTGTTCTCGCACTGGCGTATCGGGAACAATTTCTGCAGCAGCGCCAGCGTTTCACGCACGGCATAAGAATTGGGGAACGGCCCGAAATATTCCCCTTTGGCGTGTTTAGCGCCGCGATGAACCGCCAGGCGTGGGTGGCTGTCCGCGCTGAGGAAGATCAACGGATAAGATTTATCGTCTCGCAAAAGAACATTATATCGCGGTTGGTATAACTTTATGTAGTTATGTTCCAGTAATAGCGCTTCTGTTTCGGTATGAGTAACAGTTACGTCTATTTGGGCGATATTTTTAACCAACGTCTCAGTCTTTCGGCTACTCACCTGTTGGCGAAAGTAACTGGCGAGGCGCTTTTTCAGGTCTTTGGCTTTACCGACATAGATAACCGTGCCAGTAGCGTCGTACATACGGTAGACGCCAGGCTGGCTGGTTACGGTACTGAGAAATGCTTTGGCATCAAAACGGTCACTCACTGCTTAACAACGTCTCCGCATTGAACAATCCGTGTCGAATAGCCAGGTGTGTCAATTCAACATCACCACTGATATTCAGCTTGCTGAACATGCGGTAACGGTAACTGTTCACCGTTTTAGGGCTGAGACTCAGCTGTTCTGAGATCTCGTTAACTTTTTTGCCTTTGGTGATCATCAGCATAATCTGTAGCTCACGCTCAGACAGGCAGCTAAACGGGGTTTCCGTTTGCGGCTCCAGTTGGCTCAAAGCCATTTGCTGAGCAATATCGGACGCAATGTAACGCTGCCCAGCTTGCACAGTACGAATGGCATTCACCACATCCTGCGGCGCAGCGCCTTTACTGAGATACCCCGCGGCACCGGCTTGCATCACCTTTGCAGGCAATGGATTTTCAGTGTGAATAGTCAGCATGATGACTTTTACGTCCGGCGCATAGCGTACAATTTTACGCGTGGCTTCCAGCCCGCCAATGCCCGGCATATTCATATCCATAAGAACGATATCTACAGCATTGCCACGGCACCATTTCACGGCGTCCTCACCGCACTGGGCCTCCCCGACAACTTTTATACCTTTGATATCTTCAAGAATGCGTCGAATCCCTGCGCGCACCAGTTCGTGGTCATCAACAAGAAGAACGCTAATCAAGGAAAAATCTCCAAAAAGAAGGGAGTAACGCAATCAGCCTCTGTTATAGCCCGAGATATTACTTGTTTTTCAGCCAAGAATGAACACAGATTAATACTTACTCCCGATTAACTTTGCGCTGTGGGCCTGATTTTTGAATTTTAGTCACTCAGCGTAGCCCGATAAAGTGGTTGTCCGCCGATGAAAAGCAGGCGACACCAATATTACCCACTATGCCCAAGTTTATGATACTGCGTCAATCCTACACCGCAGGTAAAATCTGTGTAAACAATCACAGCACAGATTATATTAACACGAACACAACAAAACTGTAATGCATTGAAATAAAACAAAATAGTAAAAATGGCATTATCCATCAGTACAAAATCTATTACGAAAAAAATTATTCACTTCACGTTTGGGTTACATCGAGCAAGATGGCAGCGTTAAACATTTAAATAATATCAGCCCGTAAACAATAAGCTCGTGGACAACGACTTATTAACTTGTCCAAAATAACTTAAACATTATTCTTCTGGCAACGGGATGTCATGAGAAGTCAATCGCTTTATTAATCAGTAGTGCGTATGCACTATAATCTTAAGACCGTTTAATTCTCGTCCAGCATGCGGATAACTGCAGTTCAGGCCGATTCACGCTATCAATGCAGATGGATATCTGCATGCTATGCTATACTCCGCGCCCAGTTAAATACGCATCTGCATGTCTGAGTAAGTTCAATCGGTGTGGGTGTGCGTCAAAAAGCACATTGTTTCAGGCTTCGGCCTCAAAAATCAGGAGAGAAAATGAGCAACGTTGACTTTACTACGTCTGCAAACCCGGAAACGCTGGCGACAGAAGTCGCCTGTCTTAAAGCTACGCTGACACTGATCCTGAAATCGATCGGTCAGGCCGATGCCGGGAAAGTCATTATCAACATGGAGCGCTTTATCGCGCAGATTGAAGATCCAACCCAGGCCGAAATCTTTAAAAACAGTATCCAACAAATTAAGCACGCCTACCGCCAATAAGCTGCCGCACTTCCGGCCTGCCATAACCGCGGGCCCGTTTTCCCTCAGCCCCTGTGATTGATCCCCCTGACACTTTCAGGCAATGTGTTTTTATTTACGTCAGAGAAACATATGGGCATCGTGGTAAAAGCGCTGATTGGCGCACTGGTGGTGGTACTCATTGGCCTGCTTGCCAAAAGTCGCAGCTACTATATTGCCGGTTTGGTGCCGTTGTTCCCTACCTTTGCACTGATTGCCCATTACATCGTCGGCAGCGAACGCTCAATCGAAGCGTTGAGAACCACGCTGATTTTTGGCATGTGGGCCGTTTTACCCTATCTGGTGTATCTGATCTCGCTGTATTTCTTTATCAACAGCATGAGATTGTCTTGGGCGCTGGCCGCTGCGGTAATATGTTGGATCGCAGCGGCCTGGCTTTTGATTACCCTGTGGGGATGGTGGCAGGGGCGTTGACCGCCCCGCCAGAATTACGGCCTGCCGGCCTGCAGAACAAATCCGCGTTGCATATCTCCTGCCACGCGGAAATAGCGGCTTTCACCGGCACGCAACGTCATCGGTAGCCGGCCGCTGGTATCGCGCCAGATACACAGACTGTTTTCGATCATATCCTGCCCAATGCTGATTTCGTTGTTTCCCACCGGAACCCGGAACTCAGCCTTTTCTTGCGCCGCCAGCGACGCAGCAAACTCCCCGTTGATATAAACCCCGGTTCGGCAACTGCCTGCCAACATTCCGCTGTCACGTACTACCACCAGGGTCGCATAAGGCGTCTGCGGCATATTTTGATAAAGCAACAGTCGGCTAGGAGGCGGTAATTCGGCCTGCTGCAGCGGAACGGACTGCGTAGCGCAGCCAGACAACAGCAAGGTAGTAACAAATAACGCGGCGTAATGCTTCATCCTGAGCTCCTGGGAAAAACCAGTCTTTATAGTAGCAACAGAATAGGCTGCGGCTGTAGCGCTGGGATAACATCAATACAAAAATAAGATAATTTCCAGTGATCTGAAGAACATCGGGAGCACAACGGATTGGTCCTCGCCAACCGCGATGTTTGTTAGACAACGCGGTCGATAGCATAAGAAAATTCCGTAGTTAGTATATTGAAATGAATAAGATTTTTATAATTTCCTTAAAGCTTGACCATACGTTTTTGAATGTCTTCGCGAAAGGCGTCACCCACAAAATTAAAACCATCCTCAGTCACATAAACGCGTGAGTAACCATTATCTGATAACGTCGTCACCATGTAACCCGCGCTTATCATCTCTGCTGAAGGCGCATTCATCAGCGTGAGAAAACCGCGTCCCCGGCACCATTGATAAAAACGAGTACGACCGTAACCCAATGAATCCCCAACATCGGAAAGGTTTCTTAACCTGTCACAATCTTCTGATAATGAAGGTAAATCAGCACTGTCTTTAGGTACTTCCGATTTATTCGCCAAAATAAAACTCCCTTTAACGTCTTCATCATCATGACAATCACTTCTCTATCCTGAATCTAAAAAATTTGCGCATGAATTGCAATCGTATTACCGGCAAATTTAATAATAGTTTTAATTTCGATAATTTATAAAAAGCAATAAAAAAGTCCCTATTCTAATTCACGGTTCTTCAAATACCTTTGTGTAACCAATAATAAGAATTAATCTTTAGGTAAATATCTTAAAAAATCACTTCCCATATATATCCAATGAAAGTTAGCAGGTACATTATAACAAGCGGGACTATTTCATGATTGGGAATAACGTTCTTAGCCCTGCACCGTCGGTATTACATCAACCTCGCCTAAACAATAACTATTATCATTTCCAATTTTAACATCAGTTTATTACACTCATGCCCTATCTCGCTTAGGAAGATTCTTAGCGTGTGAATACAGGAAGAAAGGAAGAGTTAGGGATACCATGAAGACGTTTAGCTTTTTGATTATTTTGCCATTAATGACATTAACCGCCTGCACCCAGTGGGAGAAACCCGGTGCCGGCAATGCCACCCGCGACATGGAATATGCTGAATGCAAAGCTCGCGGTTACGAACGTTTCCCTCCCGATGTGGTGAGAGATTTTGAGTTTAGCTACGAAAACCAATACCAAAGCTGTAAAAAAGACAAAAAAGACTGCCCGGCAGGTTACCGCTACGAAAAACAGCCCTCGTTCAAGACAGTGCAGAACGATCGTAACGAAGATGCTCGCTCAGCGACCATAGAAGCCTGCATGTATGGTAAAGGCTGGCATGAGAAAACCTATTACTGGCCACAGTGAAGGTAATACCAACGGCGCGGTCGGCGCACTGCCCCACGCGCCCGTAAGGATCACTCATCATCGCCATGCGGCATGCCGGTCCTGGGTTTAGGTTTACCCTCTTGCGGCTTTTTATCTTTTGCGGCCGATAGCGCCCGGCCAATCAACCACAACAATAGCGGTATTAACAGCAGGCACAGCCCCAGCGTAATCAGTGCATTCGTCATCCGTTATCCGCCCGATTTGTCCGGTCATCTTGCCTGAGTGTAGCAGGCTTATTCGTCAGTCTCGATGTCGTTCAATCGGGCCAAGGTTTCGACCCTTACCGGCGTCAATGGTATCCGCGGTGCCGGTAGCGGCCAGCCAAGCAAATGACGCGCCGCCGTCGCGCAAATCTTCCCCTGACAAGCCCCCATGCCACAGCGGCTGCTCAGCTTGGCCGCCGTCCAGTCAGGAAAGCCGTTTAGCTGGCCTAAGGAAACATCTTCACAACGGCACACCAAAGTTTGCGGTTCTGCCAACGCTTTCAGCGCGGGATTCAAGGCAAAAGCCTGTGCCACAGCATCGGCGAATCGCCTCCATTTATCACGTTCCCGCATCAATCCCTTCGCCCGTTGTTGATTGCCGGTGGCGACATACCCAGCAATGGCTCCTTCCGTCAGCGCCAGTTCGCTGCCCCCTATTCCGGTGCATTCACCGGCGGCATAAATTTTCGGCTGGCTGGTTTGCTGGTTCTCGTCCACGGCAACGGCGTCATCACGAAGGCGGCAGCCCAGCAGCATCGCCAGTTCGACGTTCGCCACCAGGCCAAAACCGCAGGCCAAGCGTTCGCAGGCCAGCGTCGTCACGCGAGTGCCCGTCTGTAGCCGTATCGCCGTCAGCCGTTGATCACCTATTGCCTCCAGCACAAAGCTGTCAGGACGATAATGACGGTTGAGCAGGGTAAATGACTGGCGTAATTTGGCTGGCCAACGCCACAACCCGCCAGCAAACGCCGCCAGGTGCATAGCTGACGCCTGTTCTGCCACCCTCACCACTTTTCCCCCTGCTTTGATCACGCTGTCGGCCACCGCCATCAGTAACGGGCCACTGCCGGCAATCGCCACCCGCTCCCCTTTGATCGGCAATCCCTGTTTAATCTGCGCCTGCAACCCACCGGCACCGGTGACGCCAGGCAACATCCAACCGGGAAACGGCAATAGCAACTCACGTGCGCCACAGCACAAGATCAATGTTTGATAGTCCACCACTCCGCTGCCAGTCGCAGCTTCGTAGAGGATTTTCTGCGGCCCACAACAAGCGATGATTTTCACCCCGTTCAGCAGGGTCACGTTGCTCAGCGCTTCCACCGCCCGCCGATACTGCTGCGCCAGCGCCGGTAGCGCCACGTTGGGTCCGTCACGCCAGATCTGCCCGCCCAGGCGCAGGTTATCATCAAGCACCAGCACCGACTGGCCACTTTCTGCCGCCGCCCGGGCCGCCGCAAGCCCGGCCGGGCCCGCCCCGATAACCAACACATCGCACACGAGGTCACTCATTCTCCGTCCTCTCAATCTGCATTCCCGGCTGGCAGAGGGTCTGACACGCCAGCCGCCGCAGGCCATTTACGGTCACGCGGCACTCCTGGCAAACCCCCATGCCACAAAACGGCGTGCGCGCTTGCCCGCTGACCGAAACGCGACAGCTGTCCTCGCCACTCAGACTGAGCGCCGCCGCCACGCTAAACCCTTCCGGAACCCAGAGGCTTTCACCGTTAAGGGTCACATTCAGTTGATTCTGTTTTTGACTCATATCGCTAACACCTCCGTACTGAACATGCGCGCAGCCAGATAAGGCGTGTCGTCAATCGCCGGGCGATGATGATGGATCTGGGCGGAAATCAGCTCAGCACTGCCCAACGCGGTGGTGACGCCTAACCCTTCGTGCCCCAGCGCCAGCCACAGCCCACGGTGTTGCGGATGCGGGCCCAACAGCGGCAAACCGTCGGCGGAGGCGGCACGCTGGCCGGTCCAACAGCGAATGACGTTCATCTGTGCCAGCGTGGGCAAAAAAGCGTTGGCGCGCGCCAACATTGCGGCCAGCAACGGCAAATCGATGTCACTGCCTGGGGCGTCAAACTGGCGCGATGAGCCGATCAACAACTGGCCCGTTGGGCGCGCCTGAACGTTAAACGCCACCGAAGTCCCGTCGCTGGCATGGGCGCTGGCACCATACCCCAATTCAACCAACTGATGATGGATCCTGTGCGGATAGCGATCGGTAATCGCCAACTGCCCTTTTTTGGCCCGCAGCATGGGCTGTTCCAGCAGCCTGTTGGCCTGCAGACCGCAGGCCAGCACCACTACCGGTGCCGTCAGACGCTCACCACTCGCCAGCACGATGGCCCGTTCTTCCAACGCGCAAGCCTCTCCGGTAATGACTCTGATTGCCGACCCGGCGTCGTTCACGAGCCAGCGGGCCACGTTAGGTGCATAAACAATGCCATCGCCCGGCACTCGCAGCCCGCCCGCCAAACCGGGGCGTAGCATAGGTTCCAGGCCTGCCACCTGTGCGGCACTTTGTATTTCGCTGGCCACACCATACTCCGCCATACGTTGGCACTTGGCTTCGGCAATCGCCATTTCATCGTCCCGCTCTGCCAGCCACAGCGTACCGCAGCCACGCCAGGCGCAGTTTTCCGGCAGTCGTTCCACCAGGCTGCGCCACAGCTGCAGTGAGTAGGCGCTTAAGGCCAGCTCGGCAGGGTTGTCGTCCATACACACCAGGTGCCCCATACCTGCGGCGGTCGCACCGGCGCGCTGATTATCCACCAGCAGCACCTGCAGCCCTTGTTGCGCCAGGCGCCAGGCGCAGGCGGCACCAATAATGCCGGCCCCCACCACGATCGCTTCAGCACGCCTGTCGGCAGCCATCAGCGGATACCCCAAACGAAAGGATCGCGCTCATCCAACAGCAGTTGGCTGTCAGCGCACACATAGGCTTGCCCACGGATAAACGGCGTTACGCGATCGCCGTTACGTTGGTAATACCCGCTGAACTGGCTGCCGATCACGCTCGCCTGGCGCCAGATCTCACCCGGTTGCAGTTTGCCGTCGGCCGCCAGACAGGCCAGTTTGGCGCTGGTGCCGGTCCCGCAGGGTGAGCGGTCATAGGCTTTGCCCGGGCAAAGCACGAAGTTACGGCTGTCCGCCTGCGGATCGGCGGCAAACAGTTCGATATGATCGATAACCCCGCCGTCTTCGCTATAAATCCCCGCAGACTCCAGTGACACCCGCACCGCCCAACAAAAAGCGGTAAGCGCGTCCAGGTTTTGCGTATCGATCGCCAGGTGATGTTCACCGATAAGGAAAAACCAATTCCCGCCCCAGGCAATGTCACCCACCACCGGGCCATAGCCGCTCACCTCCACTCTTACCTGGCGGCGATAGCGATAGGCCGGTACGTTTTCCACCGTCACGCTGCCATCCTCATGTAGCCTGGCATTTACCGTGCCGACAGGCGTTTCAATCAGGTGATCTCCCACGCCAATTCGCCCCAAATAGGCCAATGAGGCCACCAGACCAATGGTGCCGTGGCCGCACATGCCCAAATAGCCGGCGTTGTTGAAGAAAATCACCCCGGCAGCGGCCTGCGGCGAACAGGGCTGGCAGAGCAAAGCCCCGACCAGGACATCATTGCCGCGCGGCTCCAGAATGATGGCGCTGCGCCAATCATCATAATCTTGGGCAAATCGGGCTTTGCGCTCCGCCATACTGCCGCTACCCAAATCGGGAAACCCTTCGATGATCAACCGGGTAGGTTCACCGGCAGTATGGGAATCGATCGCCCGCAGCGCGGTGAAATGCGAAGAAAGTGCCATCGGAGCCTCCTGAGTTAATGAAATGTTACCGTTGGCGTTAGACTGACCGAATATGTCAGCGGCGGCTTGATACATTTCGGCTCGGCGCATGCAGAAATCAGCACAATCCTTAATTAGATATCCGGTTAACGCCGAACAGAGGTAAGCGATGAGCCATAAGAATGAGTTATTTATCAAATCGTTACTTTTATGTTATTTCCAGACTTGTGCAAAAGAGGCGATTTTTTTCTGCGTGGAATGTGTCACGGAGGGAAAAAGTTTGCGGTGATCCGCATAATTGACGGCTGCGCTTGAAAAGTTACAAGAAAGTTAATATTGATGAGGCGCGTCAAAATGGCCGGCCCGGCCACTCCAGATTCTGTGCCATCCAGCGGGAAAAGGTATTGCCATGCGATTAACTCAACGCCACCAGGTTATCACTGACACCAGGCCCGCTTTCGATGAACAGGAAGATGACGTTTTCGCCGTTGAGCAACTGTCCCGCTGGTGCGATGGCCTGGCACAGCAACGGCCGAATACTCTGCGCGACCTGCTTAATTCCCTGGCGTTGATCGCCCCGCTGTTCAATGCCATGCCCAACGTGGTGTTCTTCATCAAAGACGTGCAAGCCCGTTATCTGTTCGCCAATCTGACGCTGGCCAAACGCTGTGGGTTTAAAACCGTCGCGCCGCTGCTGGGCAAAACCTCGGCGGACGTTTTCCCCGCCCAGCTCGGATCGGGGTATACCGAGCAGGATCTCCGCGTGCTGCGTCACGGGGAGCTGATCCAGGATCAGCTGGAAATGCACTTGTATAACGGACGTGAGACCGGTTGGTGCCTGACGCAAAAGCTGGCGCTGTACGACGCGCAGGGCAAAATCATCGGCATGGCTGGCATTTCGCACGATCTGCAGGAAGCCAAGGCCAATCACCCAGCCTATCAGCGGCTGGCGGCCATCGATGTCTACATTCGCCAGCATTACGCCCGGCCGATCGCACTTGAGGAACTGACGACGCTCACTGCACTTTCCGTGGCGCAGATTGAACGTTACTGCAAACGCATTTTTCATCTCACGCCGCGCCAGATGATCCACAAGGTGCGGCTGGAAAAAGCCACCGAACTGCTGGCCGGCGATATGCCGATTACCGACATCGCCTTGCAGTGCGGCTACACCGATCACAGCGCATTCAGCCGTCAATTCAAAGCCATGACCGGTTCAACGCCGCGCGACTTCCGCACCACCATAACCCTTTAATACACTGATTTATATTAGTAAAAAAATCGCTATGGTGCCTTGTGCATCAGGTTCCTTCTCGTCTGAATCCCCGCCTCACTGTGCCAATTTCGTCATGGCATTCGGCGAAAACCGTCAAGCCCCTACGAACAATACAGGTCAATCTGTGATTGGATTTTACCAATAATTCACCATTGATTAACAAACTTGGACGACAGGAAAAACACTATGAGCCATAAAGCCATTAGCTGGAGCGGCGTATTCCCGGCGGTCAGCACCCAGTTCCGCAGCGATTTTTCTCTGGATCTCGACGCCACCCACACGGTGATCAAAAACCTGGTCAAAGACGGCGTTTCGGGCCTGGTGGTGTGTGGCACCGTGGGTGAGAACACCTCGCTGACCGTTCAGGAAAAACTGTCGGTGATTGAAGTGGCACGCGACGCAGCTCAGGGTCAGGTCCCGGTGATTGCCGGTATCGCCGAGTTCACCACCGCCTTTGCGCGCAATATGGCGCGCGAAGCCCAGAAGGTCGGCGTCGACGGCATTATGGTAATGCCGGCGTTAGTCTATTCAGCCAAACCCCATGAAACCGCAACGCATTTTCGCAGCGTCGCTACCGCCACCGATCTGCCGATCATGGTCTACAACAACCCGCCGATTTATAAAAATGACGTGACGCCGGACATCCTGACGTCACTGGTCGATTGCGAAAATATCGTCTGCTTCAAGGATTCCTCTGGCGACACCCGTCGCTTTATCGATCTGCGCAACGAAGTGGGCGATCGCTTTGTGCTGTTCGCCGGGTTGGATGACGTGGTGCTGGAAAGCATCGCCGTCGGCGCCGAAGGCTGGATCTCCGGCATGTCTAACGCCTTCCCGCGTGAAGGCGAAACCTTGTTCCGTCTGGCGAAGCAAAAACGCTTCGAGGAGGCGCTGGCGCTGTACAGCTGGTTTATGCCGCTGCTGCATTTGGATGCGCGTCCCGATCTGGTGCAGTGCATCAAGCTGTGTGAAGAGTTGGTGGGTCGCGGCAGCGCCATTACCCGTCCACCACGTCTGGCATTGCAGGGCGATACCCTGGCCGAGGTCACCGCAGTGGTCAAAAAAGCGCTGGCAAACCGCCCTGCGCTGCCGGATGTCGGCCTCTGATCGCCACTCACGCCCGGCGGCCTGCCGGGCTCTGTCACTGACCCAACGGGGGAACCCATGTCCAACGCCCATACCATCAGCGGCCAACAGTTTATCGGCGGTCAACGCCGTGCCAGCGGCGAGGCCCAGCTTGTCAGCCTGCGCGCCGACAACGGTCTGCCGACCGGCCACGTTTTTTTCTCGGCCAGTCACGAAGAAGCCGCCGCCGCCGCCGATGCCGCCGCACAAGCATTCACGGCCTATTCTCAGCTCAGCGCCGAGCGTCGAGCCGACTTTCTTGAGGCCATTGCCGACCAATTAGACGCTCTGGATGAGGATTTCTTCGGCTTCGCCATGCAGGAAACCGCCCTGCCATTAGCCCGACTGAGCGGCGAACGGGCCAGAACCAGCGGCCAAATGCGACTGTTTGCCACCCTGCTGCGCCGTGGGGATGTGCATGGCGTGCGCATAGACAGCGCATTGCCTCAACGAACGCCGGTGCCCCGCCTGGATCTGCGGCAGTATCGCACCGCCCTCGGGCCAGTGGCGGTGTTTGGTGCCAGCAATTTCCCATTGGCATTCTCCACCGCAGGCGGAGACACCGCGGCCGCGTTAGCCGCAGGCTGTCCGGTGGTGTTCAAGGCGCACAGCGGCCATATGATCACCGCAGAACTGACCGCACTGGCCATCGAACGGGCAAGAGAACAACAGCAGATCCCTGCTGGGGTTTTCAACATGATTTATGGGGACCACATTGGCGCGGAACTGGTGCAGCATCCGGCCATTCAGGCGGTGGGTTTCACCGGATCGCTTCGGGGCGGCCGGGCCTTGTTCGATTTGGCCCAGCGGCGCGCCCAACCGATCCCGGTATTTGCCGAGATGTCGAGCATCAACCCGCTGATCGTTATGCCGCAGGCTTTAGCCCGCCGTGGGCAGCAGATCGCCCGCGAGCTGGTCGCATCCTTCACCCTCGGCTGCGGCCAGTTCTGCACCAAGCCTGGGCTGATCATCGGGCAACGCGGCGAAGCATTCAGCGAATTTGTGCGCGAACTGTCCGCACAGGTCAACGCCGCGCCTGCGCAAGCCATGCTCAATGCCGGCACGCTGGCCAATTACCGCCGCGGATTGGCTGCTCTTGATGAGCAAAACGGCATCCGTCACCTGGCTGGTCATCGCGAAGAGCGCCCGCATTTAGCAACGGCACAGCTCTATCAGGCCGATTTCGATTTGCTGCTCAGCGGAAACCCGCTGCTGCAAGAGGAAGTGTTTGGCCCGGCAGCCATTCTGGTGGAAGTGGAAGATCGTCGACAGCTGACTGCCGCACTGGACAGCCTGCAGGGGCAACTGACCGCCACGCTGCTGACAGAAAACGAAGATCTGGCCGACGCAGAACCGCTGGCTCAACGGCTGGCCCAAAAAGCGGGGCGGGTGTTGTTTAACGGTTATCCGACCGGGGTAGAAGTCTGCGATGCCATGGTGCACGGCGGGCCTTATCCGGCCACCAGCGACGCACGCGGTACTTCGGTGGGTACGCTGGCTATTGAACGTTTTCTGCGCCCGGTCTGCCTGCAGAATTACCCCCCAGCGTTGCTGCCCCCGCAGCTGCAAGACAGCAATCCACTGGGCCTGCTGCGGCTGGTTAACGGGATTTACACCCGTGAACCTCTCCGCTCACCAGCCAACGACTAACCAAATCGCATCTGTCTGCCACCTAATAACAAAAGGGTCATTCCATGACAACCCAAGGCAAATTCAAGAAGCAGCTTACGCTCACCGATCTGACGTTTATCGGCCTGGGCGCAATCTTTGGTTCCGGCTGGCTGTTCGCCGCCAGCCACGTCTCTTCCATTGCCGGCCCGGCCGGTATTTACTCCTGGCTGATCGGCGGCCTGGCGGTGTTGCTGCTCGGCATTGTCTATTGTGAGCTGGGCGCAGCGCTGCCGCGCGCCGGCGGTATTATCCGCTATCCGGTGTTTTCCCACGGTGAACTGATGGGCTATCTGCTGGGCTTTATTACCCTGATCGCGTTCTCCAGCCTGATATCCATTGAGATCGTGGCCGCCCGTCAGTACGCCGCCGCCTGGTTTCCTTTTTTGAGCCAACCGGGCTCCGGCGATCCGACGCTAATCGGCTGGGTGGTCCAACTGTTGCTGCTGTGTTTTTTCTTCGCGCTTAACTACTACAGCGTCAAAACCTTTGCCAAATCCAACAACCTGATCAGCGTGATTAAATTTGTGGTGCCGCTGTTGGTGATCGTCGTGTTGTTCAGTTTCTTCAAACCCGAAAACCTGCACAGCCAGGGGTTTGCCCCCTTTGGCTCCGCCGGCGTCGAAGCCGCCATATCCGCCGGGGGGATTATTTTCGCCTACCTGGGCCTAACGCCGATTATCTCGGTTGCCAGCGAGGTGCAAAACCCGCAGCGCACCATTCCTATCGCGCTGATCCTGTCGGTGGTGTTGTCCACGCTCATTTACGTGCTGCTGCAGGTGGCTTTCCTCGGCAGTATTCCCAGCGAGATGCTGAGCGGCGGCTGGGCCGGGATCAGCCAGCAATTTTCGCTGCCCTACCGTGATATCGCCATCACCCTGGGCATGGGCTGGCTGGCTTTTCTGGTGGTGAGCGATGCGATTATCTCGCCGAGCGGCACCGGTAACATTTATATGAACGCCACACCACGCGTGGTATACGGTTGGGCGCGCGCCGGCACCTTCTTTAAAATATTCACTCGCGTCGACGGCGAGTCCGGCATTCCGCGTCCTGCTCTCTGGCTGACTTTCGCCTTGTCGATTTTCTGGACGCTGCCCTTCCCTTCATGGGAGAAGCTGATCGGCGTGGTTTCCGCCGCGCTGGTCCTGAGTTACGCGATTGCGCCCGTCACCGCCGCCGGCCTGCGCCGCAATGCCCCTGAGCTGCCGCGACCATTTTTCGTGCGCGGCTTCTGCGTGCTCGGTCCGGTGTCATTTATCATCTCGGCGCTGATCGTCTACTGGTCCGGTTGGAATACCGTCTCCTGGCTGCTCGGCCTGCAAATCCTGATGTTTGTGGTCTATATCCTGTTCAAAAATAAGGTGCCGACCCACGCCGTCAGCCTCAAGCAGCAGATTTGGTCCTCACTGTGGCTGATCGCCTTCTATGCGCTGATCATCATCGCTTCTTATCTCGGCAGTTTTGGCGGCATCAACGCTATCGTTCACCCATGGGATACCATCACCGTCGCAGTCATTGCGCTGGCGATCTACTACTGGGGCGCCTATACCTGTTTACCTCGGGCGAATTTTGCCGGTGATGAAGAAGAGTAAATCCAGAGGAGATATCTGATGACGCAAACCCAGAGGCTGACGTTGGAGCAAGCCTATGAGCTGGCGCTGAAGGCATTGCGCAGTAACGGATTCAGCGCTGAACACGCCGATGCCGTCGCCCAAAATGTGACGGCCGGTGAACGCGACGGCTGCGCTTCGCACGGTTTGTACCGAGTGCTTGGCTGCGTGCGTTCGCTATTGGCGGGCAAAGTTTCCGCCGATGCCCGTCCGACGCTGCTTGATCAGGCCCCGGCGATCTTGCGGGTCGACGCCCACGATGCTTTTTCGCTGCTGGCCTATCGCACGGCGCTGCCGGCTTTTGTCGAAAAGGTACGTACCAACGGCATTGCCGCGCTGGCCATTAACCACTGTGTGCATTACTCGGCATTATGGGCCGATATCGAACCTTTAACCGATCAAGGTCTGGTGGCGTTGGCCTGCACGCCCAGCCATGCCTGGGTTACGCCAGCAGGGGGAAGCCGACCGTTGTTCGGTACCAACCCTATCGCCTTCGGCTGGCCGCGGCCACAGCGGCCCCCCTTTATTTTTGATATGGCCACCAGCGCCGCCGCACGCGGCGAGATTGAACTGCATCGTCGTGCCGGTACCCCATTGCCGCCAGGCTGGGGCATAGATCAACAGGGGAAACCCTCCACCGATGCCCAAAGCGTGTTGCAAGGTGCGATGCTGACCTTTGGCGGCCATAAAGGCTCGGCGCTGGCGGCGATGGTTGAACTGCTTGCCGGGCCGTTGATTGGCGATATGACCAGTAAGGAATCGCTGGCCTACGATCGGCAGACCGGCTCCTCCCCTTACGGCGGCGAGCTGATCATCGCCATGGATCCCGATCGTTTTCTGGGGCCGGATAAAGTGGCGCATTTGGCCAGGGCGGAAGCCTTGTTTGCTGATATGAGCGAACAAGGGGCGCGCATTCCGGGAGAACGGCGCTTTCAACAACGGCAATACAGCGAACAGCACGGCGTCACCATCCCGCAGGCGTTGTATGAGGAGATTGCGGCTCTCTGTCGCTAACGTTTAATAATGAGGCAGGCCCACAGCGTTAAGCTGCGGGCCTGATTTGAAAGGATTACCGGACAACCATCACCGAAATATTGGCATGGCGAACAATGGCCGCCGCATTGGAACCCAGCAGGTAGGTTTTCACGCTCGGTCGGCGCGAGCCGATGATGATCAGATCGGCTTCGATTTCCTCCGCCAGTTCCAGTACCTGATCGCGCGGCGAACCGAAGCTGACGGTGTAATCCAGCCGCTCCAGCGGAAGGTCGATTTCCGCCATGATCTGCTTAAGCTTATCCACCGCCTTCACTTCCGCCTTGTTCTCAAACTCTTTGATGCCGAACGAGTAAGCGGTAACGAATGCCGAGGCGTCCGGCAGCGCATGGAAAAAGTGCACTTTGGCACCGGACATTTTCGCCAGGTACACCACATGCTCCAGCGCATGCTCGGTCAACAGATCTTCTTCAATATCTATCGGCACTAATATGGTCTTATACATATCACATCCCTTCTATGTAACCGTGGTGCCCACAGGGTACTGCCGGGGAGGATAAGGGTGAACCGCTTTGTCGCGCTTTTGTGATCGGCGGTAAATACTAGGTGGGATATTTCCTTATTTAACAAAATATAAACACAACCCGTCTAACGGCTAGCCGAATAATTATTTCAAAGGCGGCTAAATCAGCTGTAAATACACCGCTTTTGCGGTAGCGGCGGTTTTATTGGCCACCGACAGTTTTTTAATCGAGTTACCGATGTGGAAATTTACGGTGCGCTCACTCAAGCCCATTAACAGCGCCGTTTCTTCCGAGGTTTTGCCTTCGCTGCACCAGCGTAAAATATCTTTCTCACGCAGAGTCAGCACATCCTTTATTGCCTCGTCGTTTACCGATATTAATGCTTCGCGCAGCGTCTTGTGGGCGGTCTGTGCCAGCCACAGGAAGAAAGTTTCGTTACGTGCCCCGGCCTGCGGGGACTGAGTGGGGATACTCTTACCGGCAAAAGTGAGGATGCCCAACCGGCCGTAGCAATCCTTGACGGACTGCGACCAGCCTTCACGAATGCCGTACTGCGCCATGCGCCACCACAGCTCCGGTTTATCCCGGTAGAACGGCTCGTCCCAATAGAATTGCAGCGTAGAGTGGTGGGCCTGCTCGATCATCGGATCCTGCAGGTAGATCCGCAATTTGCGATAGTCCTCAAGATATTGCGCAGGATAATTACCCTCTATCAGCATCTTGGGCCGGCTGGCCGGGTAGCAGGAAAAGACCGTATAAGAGAAGTACTCGAAACCCAGCGCCTGAGCGCAAGGTGCCAGACGGTTTAAAAAAAGGTCGCGGTCAGACAGGCTGCCAAGCAGATCATCCATCAAAGGCTGAAAGTGAGTGTCCATAACACGGGTTCTCCAGAGCACAGCGCCGCAATCATTAAGTGAGGTTAACTATAGTGGAGGGCTCAGGGCGACAACAGCCGTTTCATATAATAAAAAATACCATGGCTATAACAAAAACAGCTATTCCCCTGCCATTATTAATAAATAACGACTTTATATTGCACCGGCGCTAAGAATTTCGCGAATAACATAAAGCCTATTTATTGTAAACCTGTCACTTCTACCGTTAGACAGTCACTCCGCCGCCAATTACCTTCGCCATAGGCACCTGGTGCTTTTTAAATTCAAATAAAATATAAGCATTTGCGAATTTTGCAAAGCAGAAGAATACTCACGGGGATTTTTATGGCAGAGAATAATACGGCAATAAATTCGGTCGCCGTGATTGGCGCCGGAACCATGGGCAGAGGCATTGCCTATCTATTGGCACTGAACGGCATACGAACCCTGCTTTATAATCGCAGCGCTCATTCTTTGAATCAGGCACGTGATTATATTGTCGGTGACCTGAATAAAAAAATCGATAACGGAAAAATAAGCCAACAGAAAAAAGGCGAGATCTTGGCCAACCTGGTTTTCTCGCCTGTTTTCGACGCTATCGCCGACAGTGACCTGGTGATTGAAACCATTGCGGAACATGAACCCACCAAGCATGAGATCCTCGCGGCCATTGCCGCCACGGTAAAAAAAGAGGCGATTATCGCCACCAATACCTCTTCGCTGTCGCTGAATAAACTGGCCGCGGGCATAGAAAATAACTCGCGCTTTATCGGCCTGCATTTTTTCAACCCGGCACCGCTGATGAAGCTGATCGAAATTATCCCGTCCTATTTTACCGCCCGGGTCACAACCTTACGCTGCCAGCAGTTGGTCACGGCGATAGGCAAACAGTTTGTGGTCTGCAAAGCCACGCCGGGTTTTATCGTCAATCGCATGGCGCGGCCTTTTTATCTGGAAGGTTTTCGCCTGCTGGAAGAAAACGTGGCGCTGGCACCGCAAATCGACCGTGCGCTCAAGGCCGGAGGCCACTTTCGCATGGGGCCTTTGGAACTGACTGATTTTATCGGTCAGGACATTAATTATCAGGTCAGCAGCCAGATTTGGCAGGACATGCAGTATGACCCCCGCTACACCCCCGGCCATTTGCAACGTTCGCTGGTGGATGCCGGGCTGTTGGGGAAGAAAAACGGCCGCTCCTTTTTTTCTCCCTCGGCTGACACAGCCCCCCCACCGGCTGCCGGCGGCGGTACGCTGAGCTCGCTGCATTTTTTTGGCGAACATCCGCTGTTCGATCTGCTGCAACAGCATGCCCTCGCGACCTGGGCGCCCCTCCCAATAACACGTCAGCCGGAACACCCGGTTCTGGGACGGTTTATCCAGGTGAATGACAGTCTGGCAGTCAAAATCACCGATGGGCGAACGGCCAATCAGCTTGCCGACTTAGCGGGCCTCGATACCTTCGTGATCGACGTTGCACTGAACTACGCCAACACCGCTTTTCTGGTGGCGGCCCACAGCCAACAGGCTACCGAGACGAATAAAGCGCTGTTCCTCACGCTGCTGCAAGCGGTGATCCCGCAGGTGGAGTTTGTTAAAGATTCCCCAGGCCTGATCGTCGCGCGAGTTCTGAGCAGCCTGATCAATGAGTCGGTGATCATGGTGGAGAGCGGGGTTTGTAGCCGAGAAGACATCGATATCGCCGCCGTGGCCGGCGTCAACTATGCCGACGGCATTTTTGCCTGGCTGGCTCAGCTCGGGCAGAAAAACGTGAAATCGACGCTGGATAATATGGCGCAACTGCTGCATTCCGCCCGCTATTACCCGCATTACTCGTTGCTGCACACCACAAGGCCCGAGCTGGCCGTCGCGCCCTAAGGAAAAATGATGACGATTAAAGACGATGGGGTCTATCTGATTGACGGTACGCGCACGGCGATCGGCGCCTACGGCGGTAGTCTGGCATTAACCCGCCCGGACGATATGGCGGCCTCGATTATTCGGGCCTTGCTGCAACGACACCCAGAAAGCGAGGCGGATGTTGATGAGGTGGTGCTGGGCTGTGCCAATCAGGCCGGTGAAGACAACCGTAACGTTGCGCGCATGGCGGCGTTGTTGTCCGGTCTGGATCAGGGAGTACCGGCGATTACCCTTAACCGGCTGTGCGCCTCCGGGCTGGACGCCGTGATTTATGCCGGCGCAAAAATCAAAAGCGGCCTTAGCGATCTGGTGTTGGCCGGCGGTGTCGAAAGCATGAGCCGCGCGCCCTATGTGATGAGCAAAGGCGAAACGCCATTCGATAAGGGGATCAAACTGTTCGACACCACGCTGGGCTGGCGCTTTGTCAACCCGCAGCTGGCGCAACGCTATGGCAGCGATCCGTTGGGTATCACGGCCGAAAACGTCGCGCAGCAATACTGCATATCCCGCGAGGATCAGGATAATTTTGCCCTGGCGTCGCAGCAAAAGGCCTGGCGGGCTATCGAAAATGGCCGGTTGGCCAGGGAGATCACCGCGCTGGATGTTCAGGTCGATCGCAAAACCCGCCAATCCTTCGCGCAGGATGAGTTCCCGCGCCAGACCACGCTGCAAAAACTGCAGGCGCTGAAGCCGGCCTTCACCCCCGAAGGCTCGGTCACCGCCGGGAATGCCTCCGGTATCAATGACGGTGCCGCCGTGCTGTTGCTGGCCAGCGGTCGCTATGTCAAGCGCAAGTCACTCCAGCCGCTGGCGGAAATTGGCGACAGCGCCAGCGCCGGCGTTGCCCCCGCGTTGATGGGCATTGGGCCGATCGCCGCGACCGAGCGTCTGTTAGCACGTACCGGTTTTACGCTGAATGATTTCGACGTCATTGAAATTAATGAGGCATTTGCCGCGCAGGTGTTGGCGACGCTGCAAAGTTGGCGCATCGACTTCGACGATACGCGAGTCAATCCGAACGGTGGTGCCATCGCCCTCGGGCATCCGCTGGGCATGTCCGGCGCGCGTCTGGTGCTTTCCAGCGCGCTGGAGCTGCATACCCGGCAATTAAGCAATGCGCTGGTGACGATGTGTGTCGGTGTCGGCCAGGGTGTTTCATTGGTGATTAAAGCCCTCTAATGTAAGGAATTCCGTATGAGCGTATTGAACATTCTTGAAGAAAAACTGGCCGAAACCAAAAAACAGGGCCGGTTCCGCGAGTTCCTCAACCTGGAACGCAGCGTGCTGGATAAACCCTGGGCCACCAGCCACGGGCAACAGGGTGAGCGCCGTCTGAACGTCTGGTGCTCCAATGACTATCTGGCGATGAGCCATCACCCCAAGGTGATTCTGGCAACCACCGAGGCGGTAAACCGTGTCGGGCTGGGTACCTGCGGGGCACGCAGTATTTCCGGCACTTCGATCTACCACAGCGAGTTGGAAAGCTTGCTGGCCAAAGCCTACGGCAAGGAGTCCGCGCTGTTGTTCACCACCGGCTTTGGAGCCAATGACGCCACGCTCTCGACGCTGTGCGACGCCATTCCCAATCTGATCGTCTTTTCTGATGAGCTGAACCATGCTTCGATGATTTACGGCATTCGCTACAGCAAGGCGGAGAAGAAAATCTTTCGCCACAATGACGTTGCACACCTGGCCGAGCTGCTGCAAGAAGCCGATCCGCAGCGTCCCAAGCTGATCGCCTTCGAGTCGCTCTATTCGATGGACGGCGATTTTGCCCCGCTGGCACAGATTGTCGCGCTGGCGGAGAAACATCAGGCGCTGACCTATCTGGACGAAATCCACTCCGCCGGCGTTTACGGCCAGCGGGGCTTGGGTTATGCCGAGCAACTGGGCCTGCTGGACAAGATCACCATTATTCAGGGGGGCTTTGGTAAGTCCTACGGCGCTGCCGGTGGCTATATCGCCGCACCGCGCGCGGTGGTAGAAGCCGTACGCAGTTGGGCACCGGCGTTCGTCTTCAGCACCTCCTCCCCCGCGCCGGTGGTGGCGGCGGCGCTGGCCAGCTTCAAATACAACCTTGAGCATGACAACCAACGCAAACATCTGCTGGCGATAATCGATCACCTGAAATCCGGCCTGCGTGCCGCCGGTATTCCTCTGGTCTCGGAGGACAGCCATATTCTGCCGGTGCTGGTCGGCGATCCACACCGCAACAAGCACATCAGCAAACAACTGCTCGATGAGTACGATATTTACGTGCAACCGGTCAATGCCCCGACGGTGCCGGCCGGCAGCGAACGTTTGCGGGTTACGCCGACCTCGGCCCATACTCATGAGGACGTGGAATATTTCCTGGCGGCGCTAAGCAAAATCTGGGCCGCCAATGCGTTACGGAGAGCGGGATGAAGTTGACGGACTACAACGGCCATTTTCTTACGCTGTGTCTGATGGCGACCGGCACCTTTGCCATCGGTACCGATGCGTTTATCGTCGCCGGCATACTTGACGAGATTTCCGGCACCTTTGCCGTCAGCCCTGCGCAAGCGGGGCAGTTAATCTCGGTCTTCGCCCTGGCCTATATGGTGTTCGCTCCGCTGACCGCCTGGCTGCTGGGCAACCTCAACCGCAAACATATCTTGCAGTTGGCACTGGTGTTGTTTATCGCCGGTAACCTGGTTTGCGCCTATGCCGACAGCTTTTTGCAAATCTCCGCGGGGCGCGTACTGGCGGCGCTGGGGGCGGCTTGCTACACGCCGCAGGCCGCCGCCGCCGCAGTCGGGCTGGTGGCGGAAAAACGCCGCGGGCTGGCGATATCGATTGTGTATGGCGGCATGACGCTGGCTATCGCGCTGGGCATTCCCTTTGGCACCTTCCTGGCCAAGCTGATCGGCTGGCGGGAGATCTTCCTGCTGATCGCCCTGTTAGGTGCCGTTGCGCTGCTGGGGCTTTCGCTGGCGCTGAACGCTATCGCCGCGCCGGGGAAACATTCGCTGAAAGAACGGTTGGCCCCACTGCGACAAAAGGCAGTGCTGACCACGCTGCTGATCACCTTCTTCGCCGTCTGCTCCGAACACATTGTTTACAGCTATGTGAGCGTATTACTGAAGAATACTCAGTTGGGCCCGGAGGCGATTTTGCCCCTCGCGTTACTGGTGTTCGGCATCGGGGCCGTCATCGGCAATTTCGTTTCCGGTTTATTAACCGATACCTTCGGCAGTAAATTTGTCCTGCTGTTTTCCGTGTCGATTCAAACCCTTTCATTGTTCCTGCTGGCCTTTTACGTCACCTCACCCTGGTGGGTGCTGGCAATATTTCTGGTATGGGGGATTACCGGCTGGATGTATCTGGTGCCTATTCAGCACCACTTGCTGTCGCTGTCCAAACGTTTTGGCGCGCTGACCGTGTCGCTGAACAGCTCGGTACTGTATGCCGGCATTGCGGCGGGGGGCATGCTCGGCGGCCTGACGCTGTATACCTTGCCCGCTTATTACCTGCCGCTGTTTTCGTTGCCGTTGGGCGCCATCGCCCTGCTGCTGACGCTGGTGTTCTTCCAGGGAGAAAAAAGCCATGACTGACCTGCCGCCACCGGTGCTGTATGAACAACAGGACGGCATCGCCGTGATTACCCTGAACCGGCCGGAAAAAAAGAACGCCATCAATTTGGCGATGGCTCGCCTGATCCAACGCTACCTGCAACAGGCCGAGCAGGATGAAAAGGTTCGGGTGATCCTGTTGACCGGTCAGCCACAGGTGTTCTCGGCCAGGATGGACGTCAAAGCCTTTCAGCAGGGCGAACTTCCGGTGGTCGATCCGAATGGCTTTGCCGGCCTGGTGCATGCCCGACTCACCAAGGTGATTATCGCCGCCGTGGACGGTATCGCCTTCGGCGGAGGGTTCGAGATAGCGCTGGCCTGTGACCTGATCGTCGCCGGGCGGGATGCGCAATTCAGTTTCCCGGAGACCGGGCTGGGGCTGATTGCGGCACAAGGCGGATGTTCGCGCCTGCCGGTGCGCATCTCCCCCTATATCGCCCTCGACTGGTTACTGACCGGCCGCGTCATAGGCGTGGAGGAAGCCTGGCGGCACGGTGTTATTTCGCGGATCAGCGAGGGAAGCGCTCTGGAAGAGGCACGGTTGATCGCCGTGCAAATCGCCCAGAAGAACCCACTGGCTACCCAGGCGGTAAAAGCCATCGTTCGTCATGGGATGACGCAACATGAGGCCCCCAGCTTTGATTACCAACAAAGCTGGGTAGATCAGGTGCGGTTGGCAGCAAAAGTCTTTTAAGAGCATTCTGAGGGAATGGCAATCATTCGCAGTCTAATTTTTAATCACTACAAGACCGCAATTGAGAAGCCATTGACCCCGCTCTGCGGGGATTTTTTTGCCTGGTTAACCTTCGTCTGAGGGAAAAGTCTGCATAAACAAAAAGGTACAAGGCTTGCTCTGGTGCTGATTGATTAAAGGCACCAGGCGCTTGAAATGCTCGGTTTGGCAATGCGTGTCCAACGCTGCCCGATCGGGCCACTCCTCAACGAAAATAAAATGCCCCGGATCCTGATGGTCAATCAACAACTCATAGGAGAGGCACAGCGCCTCCTGACGGGTTTTCTCTACCAATTCGCGATACAGCGGCAACACCGTTTCAATACGGTCGTGCTTGATAAAATCTTCAGCAATCACCTTTAGCATGGCGTCTTTTCTCTTTCAATTTATCTGTCATGGGTGGCCACTCTACCCTCGAAGACCAGACTTTGCCTTCATTAATCGCGGTGATAATTCAAAGCTTGTCATTCAGTGATTACGCGCACAGATATTCATCAGCAGGCTTGAATCACGACCGGCCATGTGTGAATTTCAGGTTAACCAATTGTCAATTTTTGGTTTCTACCAACAGATTTTCCGTGGCTGCACAGGCCAGGATAGCCTGCATTGCTGCTTTTTTTTGCCCACAAAGGCCTGACCATTAGTCCTTTAGACCTTTGGGTGAAAACTGAAAACCGACGGTGAATGTTCCGCAGTGGCAATAGGTGCAGGCAAGCTGCCGGCGTTACGCCGCCGGCCCCAGTTGTTTAACCTGTTTGAGAGGGTAGCCCCGTGAGTAATACGACCAACACCAGTTCCGCGCTCAATTCAGCGATTAAAAAAACGTGGCGCAGATTAATCCCCCTGATGTTCTCTCTGTATTTCGTCGCCTTTATCGATCGGGTAAACGTAGGCTTTGCCAAGGAGGCAATGTCGGTGAATATTGGCCTGTCGCAATCCGCCTTCGCATTGGGTGCAGGGATTTTCTTCGCGGCTTACGCCATCTTCGGCATTCCAGCCAACCTGATGATGAACAAACTAGGGGCAAAAGTCTGGCTTAGCGCCACCACGGCAGTGTGGGGGGCCTTGTCCGCCTGCACCGGTTTCGTCAGCAACGAATATCAATTTATCGCCTTGCGCTTCCTGTTGGGGTTGGCCGAGGCTGGCTTCTACCCGGGTATCCTGTTGCTGGCTTCCCTTTATTTTCCCAATAAGGTTCGAGCCTCAGTGATAGGTATCTTTGTCCTCGGGGTTCCTGCGGCCTTGACCCTGGGCTCGCCCATTTCTGGCGCGTTGCTCGAAATGCACGGCGTGCTGGGGCAGCCAGGTTGGTTCTGGATGTTTGTTCTGGAAGGTTTACCGGCCGTCGTGTTGGGGATCTTCGCCTATTTCTATCTTGACGACAGCCCGGGCAAGGCGCGATTTCTTAACCCGGAAGAGAAGCAGGCGTTGGTGGCACAGTTGGCCCTGGAGCAAACAAATACCGAGGCCAGCAGCGTGAAAGAGGCGTTGAAAAATTCCAAGGTTTGGCACCTGGCTTTTATTTACGGCACCATTCAGGTCGGCGTGTATGGCCTGTTGTTTTTCCTGCCCTCGCAGGTGGCCTCGCTGATGGGCACCAATATCGGGTTTAAGGCATCGCTGGTAGCGGCAATTCCCTGGGCCGTTTCTGCATTTGGGGTCTATTACATCCCGCGTTATGCCGACCGCAAAACCTCCCGCCGCTTGCCCATCGCCATCGGCTGCATGGTGATTGCCGCACTGGGATTGGTTGTTTCGTCCTATGCCGGACCGACTGTTGCCATTATTGCGTTGTGCTTTTGCGCCGTCAGCTTCCTGGCGGTGCAGCCGATATTCTGGACCTTACCGGCGCAGATACTTTCAGGCCCGGCACTGGCGGCCGGCATCGGTTTTTGCACCACGCTGGGTGCACTGTTCAGTTTCCTGGCACCGCTAATCCGCACCGAGGCAGAACTGCGCTTCGATAGCCCGCATGCCGGCCTGATCGTACTGGCAATTTTCTCTTTGCTGTGCGCCGCGCTGATTTTTGCACTCAAAGGGTGGGCTACGCAGAGCGCCGAGCGTCAGGCTCAGGTGAGTGGGTAAGCCTGGGCTGAAGCCCATTCGATTTAGCTTATATTGAAGCGGTGAATGAGACACTGACCCTACATTTTCTGGGGGTCATCCATGGAGACATTAACCGCTATTATCGCCAAATACGGCCCGGAGCCCGGTCTCCTGTTGCTGCTTATTTTTCTGTTTGCATTGGGCAAGTCGGTCATTTTCATTTCTTCGGTTCTGCCGCCCGCATCGGTGACGTTGATGTTAGGCATTGTCGCCGGCAAGCCGGTGTTGGCCGATGCACATGTCTGGGCGGCGATAACCCTGGGTGCCCTGTTCGGCTCCGTTTTGTCTTTCCATTGCGGCGCATGGCTTCAAAAGCGCCAAAGTGGGAATTGGCTGCCGGTCAGATACCGTGGCGCAGTGAACAAGGCGCAATCCGCATTACAGAACAACGGGATCCCGCTGCTGTTTATATCGCGCTTTCTGGCCGTAATGCGCTATACCGTGCCATTGGTTGCCGGCATGATTGCCCTGCCGCGCAAGCAGGTCTATTGCGCCAGTGCGCTGTCTGCCGGGGTGTGGGCCGTGGCTCTGATGTCCGTCGGTCAGCTGTTTTAATGGTCGCTCTCGATTATTGAGGACGGAATTCCAACGCGGCATTCTTAACCACAGCGTAAACCGCCGGTGTCGGGGGTTTGGGAAAGCTGGCATTTGCGGTTGCCACTACAGCCGCACGGCAAAGTGCGGGATCACCGCCTTCAGCCCGGACATCTAACAGCATGCCATCCGGAGCCAACTTGAGTCGTAATGAGCATTCCTTGCCGGCGTAGACGCTGTCATATTGAAAATGACGTTGAATAGCCGCTGCGATCTGCGCGATATATCGGTTGATCTCTTGCCCAGGTGCTGGCGCCGTTTTACCTTGCAATCCTGCGAAAAGGTCATCGACTTCGCCTCCAGATACCTCAGGTTTAGCCGCAGTGTCCGTCCCCGAGCAGCCTGCTAACAACAGCGTTGCGATAACGAGCAATACTGCCGACAGGCGAGTTTCCGATCCTGAATTAACTTTTCTCATGATTCCCTTCCTTTTAGAACCGCCCTATCCGCTGTTGACGGGTGCCTGTTCAGAATGCAAAAAGCCCACGCAAGTGGGCTTTATCGTAAATCAGTTCTGCCGGGTTGCGCGCTTCATTTCTCGCTCGCCCGGCGATTGTGTTTTGACGGATAAAGGCGCAACGAATGCCTTCCACTCTTTGCCACCGGCCTGGTCTGCAGAGGCCTTGTTACGCGACTCGTAGTCGTCCTGTTGCCCCGCACAGCCTGACAGTACCATCACACCCAGAGCCATTATTAACGCTTTACGCATCTCTATCTCCCTATAGAAAAAATTTTCGCAAATGATAACAAATCTCAACTCTTAGCGTTAGCTGAAAGCCGGCTGTGAATTATAATAAGAAAATATTATCATTGGCGTGATACCCCACTTCCCTATAAGCAGTGAGTTTCTGATAATCCATGTATCAATACCCTGAACATCTGACCGGTGAGGTCGCCAACCTGCCGCAGAGCTGCGGGGTTTATTTCTTTCACGGCGACAACGGCGCCCATCCCCTCTACATAGGCAAGAGCGTCAACATTCGCCGCCGCGTTCAGTCTCATCTACGCAATCCGCGCGAAGCTCGGTTGCTTGCCGCCACCCGCCGCATAACCTGCATCGAAACCGTGGGGGAGATTGGTGCGCTGCTGCTTGAATCCTCCCTGGTGAAACAGCAAAGCCCGCTCTACAACAAGCGGCTGCGTAAAATCCGCCGGCTATGCGCGCTGCAGGTACAGGGCTCCCAAACGCGAATCGTATACAGCGATGCGCTAGACTTTTCCCGGACGCCTAACTTGTACGGCCTGTTTCTGCGGCGTGCGGCGGCCGTCGATTTTCTGATCGACATTGCCGATCGAGAGCAGCTCTGCCTGACGTACCTGGATATTGAAAAAGGACGCCCCGGACAACCCTGCTTTCGCCATCAATTAGGCAAATGCGCGGGAGTATGCTGCGGTAAAGAGACCCCACAAGCGCACCAGAGCAGGCTGCTTAGCGCCCTGGAGCAGGCCCAGGTGCGGCACTGGCCATTCCCCGGAAGGATCGCGATCGAGGAACGACAAGGGCCACTTAAAGCTTTTCATGTCATCAGCAACTGGTTCTACCTCGGTACGGCACCGACGCTGTCTGCCGCCGAAAAACTCAGTTTCCCGGCCGATGAGTTCGACCGAGACTGTTACCGTATTCTTTGTCGGCGGTTATTCCATGAAAGCCGTGAGCACATTCACTTAATTGATACGCCCTGACCCCTGCGTAAGCAGATTTATCCCTTTAAAAGTTCCATTATCAATTTTGCAGGGAATAAGCGCCGTAGTGTCTCGATAAATAGATAGAGTCAGGCCTAACTTGCGCCAGATCACTCAACTGAACATTCAGGCTGAATTGATGTGATTTCTGCGAAGCGCGTCCCAAATCTGCTCTCACCGGAAAAGTCAGAAGATAAAAATCATCGCTAACCATCTGATTTGTTAGTGGGTCGTACAGGGTTCGAACCTGTGCCCCGTTGCTTGAGAGTCAACTGCTCTACCGACGGAGCTCACCACCCAACGACGTAAACTATTCTCTTCAGCCCCCTCGACGTCAAACGCTTACACCCATTAGTTTTTCTCATGCGATATTTCCAAGGCCTTGTTATATCAATAAGATAAGTCAGATCAGGGCTGTTAATCTGCTACGACGAGGAGTAATCTTCCGCCCCCAAGACGTCCGATTTGCCTCCTCGGTGTAAAGAACAATCGACTTTTATCCCTCGCATAAATGTTGTAAACATGTTGCACAAAGGTGGCGTTATTGCACTACCTTACTAAAGCCGGGCCAACCGGATAATCGTATAAAAAAGAGCCACTTCAGAGCTCGCTATTTCACTCATGACAGGTAAAACAGGACATCATCAGATGGTAGATCACTCTAAAATAGCCACAGACGCCGCGCCTGCGTCAGAAGATCATCTACGGCGAAACCTAACTAACCGACATATTCAACTGATCGCCATCGGTGGCGCCATCGGTACGGGTCTGTTTATGGGGTCCGGCAAAACCATCAGTCTGGCCGGCCCCTCCATCATCTTCGTGTACATGATCATCGGCTTTATGCTGTTCTTCGTGATGCGCGCGATGGGCGAGCTGCTGCTCTCCAATCTGGAATACAAATCTTTCAGCGATTTCGCTGCCGACCTGCTCGGCCCCTGGGCCGGTTTCTTTACTGGCTGGACCTACTGGTTTTGCTGGGTGGTCACAGGTATTGCCGACGTGGTAGCGATCACCGCCTATGCCCAGTTCTGGTTCCCGGGATTGTCGCAATGGATCGCCTCGTTGCTGTGCGTCTTGTTGTTGCTGGGCCTTAACCTGGCGACGGTGAAGATGTTTGGCGAAATGGAGTTCTGGTTTGCGATGATCAAAATCGTTGCCATTGTCGGGCTGATCGTCGCCGGGCTGGTCATGATCGCCATGCAGTTCCAGTCGCCTACCGGTACCGTCGCGTCGTTCTCACACCTGTGGAATGACGGTGGCATGTTCCCGAAAGGCATCAGCGGTTTCTTCGCCGGTTTCCAGATTGCGGTGTTCGCCTTTGTCGGTATCGAACTGGTTGGTACCACCGCGGCTGAAACCAAAGATCCGGAAAAAGTGCTGCCACGCGCCATCAACTCCATTCCGATCCGCATCATCATGTTCTACGTGTTCGCCCTGATCGTTATCATGTCGGTCACGCCATGGAGTTCTGTGGTTGCCGACAAGAGCCCGTTCGTGGAACTGTTCGTGCTGATTGGCCTGCCGGCGGCAGCCAGCGTGATTAACTTTGTGGTGCTGACCTCCGCCGCCTCTTCCGCAAACAGCGGGGTGTTTTCCACCAGCCGCATGCTGTTCGGTCTGGCGCAGGAAGGCGATGCGCCCAAGTCGTTCGCCAATCTGTCCAAGCGGGCAGTGCCGGCTAACGGGCTGACCTTCTCCTGTATCTGCCTGCTCGGCGGTGTGGTGCTGATTTACCTGATCCCGAACGTCATGACCGTGTTCACGCTGGTGACCACCGTCTCGGCGATCCTGTTCATGTTTGTCTGGACCATTATCCTGTGTTCATACCTGGTTTATCGCAAGAAGCGTCCGGCGCTGCACCAGAAATCGATTTACAAGATGCCGGCCGGCAAACTGATGTGCTGGGTCTGTATGGCGTTCTTCGTGTTTGTGTTGGTGCTGCTGACGCTGCGCGATGACACCCGCCAGGCGCTGATCGTCACGCCGTTGTGGTTTGTGATCCTGGGTCTGTCTTACGTATTCCTGCGTAAGAAGAAAGCTGCCTAACCCCACAGGGGGATAGTTCGCTATCCCCCTGAATAACCCCTCTCCTGGCGCCTAGCGCGGCCGTATTCCGTCGATAATCACCCTCTGCACGTTCTCTACCGTCTGCTGAAAAAACGCCTCATCTTCTAACGTTTTACCGGTTACCGCTTCTATCTGGACCCAAAAATCGGCGTAGTGCTGAGTGGTCGCCCACAGCATAAAAATCAGGTGATGCGGCTCTATCGGCGCGATATGACCTTCGGCAATCCAACGCTCGATCATGGCGGACTTCTCGTCCACCAGCATCTTCAACCCACCCTGCAATTCCTGTTTCAGTAACGGCGCTCCCTGGATCATCTCCAGGCAAAACAGCCGTGAAGCCTGCGGATGATGGCGCGAAACCTCAAGCTTCAGCCGTATATATTCACGAATGGCCTGCAACGGCTCCTGATCGGCGCGCAGCGCTTTCAGCGGCGCCAGCCAGACATCGAGAATGCCTTTCAGCACCGCTACGTAGAGTTCTTCTTTGGAGGGGAAGTAGTACAACAGGTTGGTTTTGGAAACATCGGCGCGCTCCGCCACCTGATCCAGACTGGTGCCGTGAATACCGTACAGCGAGAAGAACTCCAGCGCCGCATCCATGATGGTACTGCGTTTTGCAGCTACCGCACGCGAGCGGCGCGTGGGCGGTTTAACGGCTTGTGGCTTCACTGCGGCTCCTTGGCACAATCTGACTCCGGCCAGCATAGCAAAGCCCTGGTATGAAACCCACGCTTTTACCTACCCCTTCCGGGGGATCTTTTGCACCTTTAATGAGCAGGTGCGCCTGTTTTTTGTGCAGATAATTTTGACCAAATGGTCTGTTTTGGACCATTCACTCAATAACCGGTCACCAAATAAACCATAACAAATTGATAAATAAACAACTTTAAAACATGGCATCGGGTTTGCTTTGGTTCAGGCAAGCAGCCTGTGATTGTCCCCTTCACTGACCCGAGGTATTCAAATGAAAATTGGCGTATTTATTCCGATCGGCAACAACGGCTGGCTGATTTCCAGCAATGCCCCACAGTACAAACCAACGTTTGAACTCAATAAAACCATCGTGCAGAAGGCCGAGCACTACAACTTTGATTTCGCCCTGTCGATGATCAAACTGCGCGGCTTCGGCGGCAAAACCGAATTCTGGGATCATAACCTGGAGTCCTTCACCCTGATGGCCGGGCTGGCTGCCGTAACCTCACGCATCAAGATCTACGCCACCGCCGCCACCCTTACCATGCCGCCGGCCATCGTCGCGCGTATGGCTTCCACCATTGATTCTATTTCCGGTGGGCGCTTTGGCCTGAACGTGGTGACCGGCTGGCAGAAACCGGAATACGAACAGATGGGCATGTGGCCGGGTGACGAGTACTTTGGTCGTCGCTACGACTATCTGGCGGAATACGTCAGGGTGCTGCGCGATCTGTGGGGCACCGGAAAATCCGATTTCAAGGGCGAGTTTTTCCAGATGGATGACTGTCGCGTCAGCCCGCAACCCCAGGCGGACATCAAGGTGATTTGCGCTGGTCAAAGCGATGCGGGCATGGCTTTCTCTGCCAAATACGCCGACTACAACTTCTGCTTCGGCAAAGGCGTCAACACCCCCACCGCTTTCGCCCCGACGGCTGCCCGGTTGAAAACTGCCGCCGATGCCGAAGGACGCAGCGTGGCCTGCTACGTGCTGTTTATGATCATTGCGGATGAAACCGACGAGGCTGCCCGCGCCAAATGGGAAAGCTATAAAGCCGGGGCCGATACCGAAGCCCTGGCCTGGCTCACCGAGCAGAGCGGCAAAGACACTAAATCCGGCGCCGACACCAATGTGCGCCAAATGGCCGACCCCACTTCCGCCGTCAACATCAACATGGGCACGCTGGTCGGCTCCTACGCCAACGTGGCGCGCATGATGGATGAAATCGCCACCGTGCCCGGCACCGAAGGCGTGCTGCTGACTTTCGACGACTTCGTGCAAGGCACAGAAGACTTCGGCGAACGCATTCAACCCCTGATGAAAAGCCGGACAGACGTTTGCCCACAAACTGCAGCAAGCCGTGAGGTGGCATGATGAAAATTGTTGAAACCCAACCGGTGGTACGCCGCCAGTCACCGCAAGGCGGAGCGACGGTCACCCTGCCCGCCCGTCCTGAGGCCATCGCCTTTGCGCCGCAGGAAACCGCATTAATCGTGGTCGATATGCAAAATGCCTACGCTTCGCAGGGGGGATATTTGGATTTGGCCGGGTTCGACGTTTCGACCACCGCGCCGGTGATCGCCAACATCAAGCGTGCCATCACTGCCGCGCGCGCCGCGGGCATTAAGGTGATTTTTTTCCAGAACGGCTGGGACAATCAGTACGTCGAAGCCGGCGGTGAAGGCTCGCCTAACTGGCACAAGTCCAACGCGCTGAAAACCATGCGCCAGCGCCCGGAACTGATGGGCAAGCTGCTGGCCAAAGGCGATTGGGACTACGACCTGGTGGATGAACTGCAACCACAGCCTGGCGATATCGTGCTGCCGAAACCGCGCTACAGCGGCTTTTTCAACACCCAGCTCGACAGCCTGCTACGCTCTTACGGCATTCACCATCTGGTGTTTACCGGCATCGCCACCAACGTTTGTGTGGAATCCACGCTGCGCGACGGCTTTTTCCTCGAGTATTTCGGCATTGTGCTGGCCGACGCCACCCACCAGGCCGGCCCGGCGTTCGCCCAGCAGGCGGCGCTGTACAACATCGAAACCTTTTTCGGCTGGGTGTCGGACGTCGACAGTTTCTGTGACGTTCTCGCCGCTCCGCTTAGCCAGACGGCATGAATGTTGCCTGTTTAAACCCAAAAAAACCTTCACCAGGAGCGCGACAATGCCAAAAACAGTGATCACTCCACCGGGCAGCGGCAAACCGCTGGCTCCCTTTGTTCCGGGCACCCTGGCCGACGGCGTGGTGTATGTCTCGGGTACGCTGGCCTTCGATAAAGACAATAACGTCGTTCACGTCGGTGACGCCGCGGCACAAACACGCCACGTGCTGGAGACCATCAAAAGGGTGATCGAAACCGCCGGTGGAAGCATGGACGACGTGACCTTTAACTCGATCTTCCTCACCGACTGGCAAAACTATGCCGCCATCAATCAGGTGTATGCCGAGTATTTTCCTGGCGATAAACCGGCCCGCTACTGCATTCAGTGCGGGCTGGTGAAGCCGGACGCATTGATTGAAATCGCCACAGTGGCCCATATCGGCCGCTGAGCCATTGAGGATCGAGCATGTACTTTGAGATTTTGGGAAAAGATACGCCACTGGCGCCGACGCTGGTGCTGTCCGCAGGCCTCGGTGGCTCGGGTAGCTTCTGGCAACCGCAGATTGATGCGCTAACCCGGCATTTCCGGGTGGTCATTTACGATCACTATGGCACCGGCCGCAGCAAAGGCGTGGTACCGGACGGCTATAGCATGGCCGATATGGCGGATGAAGTAGCGCAACTGCTGCGTTCGTTCAGTATCGAACGCTGTTATTTCGTCGGCCACGCGCTGGGCGGCATGATTGGCCTGCAACTGGCGCTCACCCAGCCGCAGTTGCTGGAAAAACTGGTGGTGGTCAACGGCTGGCCGGCGCTGGACAGCCAGACCCGGCGCTGCTTCCACGTCCGACAGGATCTGCTGCTTAACAGCGGCGTTGAAGCCTATGTGCGCGCCCAGCCGCTGTTTCTGTTCCCCGCAGACTGGCTATCGCAGCACGAAGCCTTGCTAGGTGAAGAGTTGCCGCACCAAACTGCGCATTTTCAGGGCACAGAAAACCTGCTGCGCCGCCTGAATGCATTGATCAATACCGATTTCCGCCCTCACCTGGCGGACATCACCACACCAACCCTGGCCTTGTGCGCTCGCGACGATCTGCTGGTGCCCTATCTCTGTTCGCATCAGCTGGCAGAAAGCCTGCCCAACGGCGAGCTGGCGCAGATGACCTACGGCGGCCACGCGATGAGCGTGACCGACAGCGAAACTTTCAACCGCACCCTGCTGGACTGGCTATTGAAAACGCCGAACGCCAGCAGCAGCCTCGCCCTCTAGCCCGGAGACACCTTATGCAAAGCCAAACAGGGTTTGCCGATGCACCGCTGCAACCAGCGTACGTAGAAAAACAAGACTTCCGCGATGCCATGGCCCGCCTGGGATCGGCGGTGAATATCATTACCACCGATGGCCCCGCAGGCCGCGCCGGTTTTACCGCCTCTGCGGTATGCAGCGTCACCGACACGCCCCCCACGTTGCTGGTGTGCCTGAACCGCTCGGCGTCGGTGTATGCGGTGTTCAAGCAAAACCAAACGCTGTGCGTCAATACGCTGGCGGCAGAGCACGAATCGCTGTCGAATCTGTTCGGCGGCAAAACGCCGATGGACATGCGATTCTCCGCCGCTCGCTGGTCTACGCTGGTGACCGGCGCCCCGATTTTGCACGGCGCGCTGGCTTCTTTCGATTGCCAAATCAGCCAGATTGTCAGCGTCGGCACCCACGACATTCTGTTCTGTCAGGCGGTGGCGTTGGCCCGCAATGACCACAGCCACGGCCTGGCCTATTTTGACCGGCGTTATCACTCGCTGTTGAAACAATGATCGGCGCGTAGCCGCAACGCTCGCATCTGTAACCCTAACCTGCACCTCAATATTTTGGAGATGACGATGGCGAATACCTGGTTTCCCCAATGGCGGCTGAAGCAAGGCAATCTGGACGGTGCGGTTGTTGCGCCCGATGAACGGCTGCCAGTGACCCAGACGTTGGTGATGGGTTTGCAGCATGCGGTGGCGATGTTTGGTGCTACGGTGCTGATGCCTTTGCTGATGGGCTTTGACGCCAATCTGGCCATTCTGATGTCCGGTATCGGCACGCTGCTGTTTTTTCTGGTGGTCGGCGGTCGGGTACCGAGCTATCTCGGCTCGAGCGCGGCATTTGTCGGGCTGGTCATCACCCTGACCGGTTACAGCGGCCAGGGCGCCAACCCCAATATTGCCCTTGCCCTCGGTGGCATCATCGCCTGCGGGCTGGTGTATCTGCTGATCGGTTTCGTGGTGATGAGCGTTGGCACCCGTTGGATAGAGCGGCTGATGCCGCCGGTAGTGACAGGGGCGGTGGTCATGGCTATCGGCCTCAACCTGGCGCCCATTGCGGTGCGCAGCGTTTCAGCCTCCCATTTTGACAGTTGGATGGCGGTGGTCACTATCTTGTGTATCGGTTCGGTGGCGGTTTTTACCCGCGGGCTGATGCAGCGGTTGCTGATCCTGGTTGGCCTGATCGCCGCCTATTTGATTTACGTCGTGGCGACCAACGGTTTCGGCCTCGGCAAACCGGTAGATTACAGCGCACTGAGCCTAGCCCCTTGGTTCGGTCTGCCGCAATTCACCGCACCGGTATTTAACCTGCATGCCATGCTGCTGATTGCCCCGGTAGCGATCATTTTGGTGGCGGAAAACCTCGGGCATGTGAAAGCGGTGGCGGGTATGACCGGCCGGGATCTTGACCCTTATATCGGTCGCGCCTTCGTCGGCGACGGGTTGTCGACAATGCTATCCGGCTCGGTCGGGGGCACCGGAGTGACGACCTATGCCGAAAATATCGGGGTGATGGCGGTCACCAAAATCTACTCCACGCTAGTGTTTGTCGCCGCCGCAGCGGTAGCGATTGTGCTGGGGTTTTCACCCAAGTTCGGTGCATTGATCCACACTATTCCCGGGCCGGTGCTGGGTGGTGCTTCGATCGTGGTGTTCGGCTTGATTGCCGTCGCCGGCGCGCGCATCTGGGTGCAAAACAAGGTTGATCTGGGGGATAACGGCAACCTGATTATGGTGGCGGTAACGCTGGTGTTGGGTGCAGGGGAATTTGCCCTGACCCTCGGCAACTTCACCATGGGGGGCATTGGCACCGCCACTTTCGGTGCCATTATCCTCAATGCGCTATTGCGCAACCGTAAAATCTTGCCACTGGCAGACAGCGCTACCCGTTAGCACCGCGGCCCGGCTTGCCGGGCCTTATTCAACCAACGCCGCCTTTGCTTTACGTCGAATACGCATTTCGCTGACCAGCACGCCCAATACGATCAGCGCACAGCCCAATAGCGCTACGCCCGGCAAACGCTCGCCTGCAATGCGCCCCACCAGCCCGGCCCACACCGGCTCGCCGGCATAAATGACCGTGGCACGCGTCGGCGAAACGCTTCGTTGCGCCCAGTTCATCGTCACTTGAATGATGGCGCTGGCCAGCCACAGGCCGACTGCGCTGTAGAGCAGGTAATTGCTGTAAGGCGGTACCGACTCGCCGGTCGGTACCATCATCAGAAACGCCGCCAGCGAGGCCGTTGCCAATTGCACCACCGTCACCCGCTTAACGTTAACCTTGCCCGCATAGGCACCAATCAAAATGATCTCGGCAGCCATGCCCAGCGTGCCAATCAACGTCAGGATCTCACCGATGCTAAGCGCCATATCGGTACTGCTTGGCGCGGCCAAGAGCATCAGGCCACTGAAGGCCAATAACACGCCGACCCAGGCCATAACGCCGGGGAAACGCCCGAGCACCAACCACTGCAATAACGGCACCATCGGCACATACATGGCGGTGATGAACGCCGACTGACTGCTGCTGATGGTTTGCAGCCCCACGGTTTGCAGGCCGTAACCGAACATGATGGCGATACCGATAAACACGCCCGCTTTCAGCTCATACCAGGTCAATCCGCGTAAGCTGCGCAGAGAGAACAATGTCAGCACCAGCGTAGCCGCAGCGAAGCGCAAACCCACGAAGAAGAACGGCCCGCTGACCTGCATCGCAAGATGGACCGCCAGAAAGGTTCCGCCCCAGATCATGGTGATGAAAATCAGCACCGCTTCCTGCCGCTTTATCGTGGGAATGAAAGTGAAAATAGAGGATTTTTTTACTGCAGACACCGGCTTGCCCTTCCTGCTGGGTGCAATATAATGCACAGATCCTGCCAGTATGAGGTAAAGCCCTGGGATGAGCAATACGGTGAACAGCGGTAAACATGAAGCGCCCAAGGTGTTGCAATACCTGAGCAGCAACCTGCGTGGCTATCGCCAGCAGGCGGGGCTAAGCCAGGTGATGCTGGCGGAAAAATCCGGCGTCAGCCGCCGCATGCTGGCCGGCATCGAGGCCGGTGACCGCAACGTCAGCCTGGCGGTGTTGGACAAATTGGCCGAAGCATTAAATATCGCCTTCACCGATCTGATCCAGGCTCCCGAAGCGCGCGGCAGCCATTTGGTCGGCGAATTGGCATGGCAAGGCGTACAGCCGGCAAGTCAGGCTCTGTTTGCCGCCAGCGTGCCTGCTCGTCAGCGGGTTGAGCTTTGGGAATGGACGCTGATGCCCGGCGAGCACTACGATTCTGTGCCGGATGCCGAAGGCTGGAGTGAAATAATCTACGTGATTACCGGCAGCCTGACGCTGGTGCTGGAACAGCAAACCCTGACGCTGGACGCCGGCCAAACTCAGGTGTTCAACAGCGATCAGCACTATGCCTACGCCAACCGCACCGATTTTCCGCTGCGCTTTATCCGTAACGTCACCTTCTAACCCGCATACTCAGCGGGTTGTCACCTGGCTGTCGTACAGATGTCATGCGCCTGTCGTGGCGGTCAACGGCCTCAACTCCTACACTTGGCCTCAATGAAGGTTCATTTTTGGAGCGTGCAATGCAAACTTACCGCATCCGGCAATTACGGCTGGAAAAAGGCTGGTCTCAGGAACAATTGGCCAGCATTGCCGGGCTTAGCACCCGTACCGTTCAGCGCCTTGAAAATGGCGAGCAGGCCAGCCTGGAAACCCTGACCGCGATAGCCGCGGCGCTGGAGTTACAGATTGGCGATCTCAACCAGCCGCCGCAACAGGAAAACAGCGACAGCAGCCAGGCCGAGCAGGCGATTCGCCGACAGGTGGAGGAAGAAGGCAGGCTGCTGCGCATGATAGTGAGGTTCGCATTTATCGCAGTGCTGTTGTTCGCCATTAACTGGTTTACTCATCCGCAATATCTGTGGTCGCTTTGGGCCATGGCCGGCATGAGTATCGCGGTGATTATGCGCGCGACGCGCACCCTGCTGTTACGCGACTTCTTCAGCCGTTGGCAACGCCAGCGCCTGGAGCAAAAGCTCAAGCGTCTGCACTGAGTTTCAGCCAGTCCGCCAGCCGGGCCAGCGCGCTGCCCGGCCTGATTTCTTGCGGCGTCAGCAGACAATAACCGCTACCGTCCAGCGTAAAACCAAAGGGGGCGCTCAGTAGCCCACCGGCCACATCATCCCGCACCTGCTGCCAAGGGCCAATAGCGACGCCTATCCCCGCCACCGCCGCCTGCAAGCTGAAGTAAAAGTGATCGAAACGCTGCTCTGGACAGCCTTCCAACGACACACTCTGCTGCTGAGCCCAATGCCGCCAGGCATCAGGCCGGGTGGCCGAATGTAACAGCACCACATCGCGGCTCAACTGCGGCTGACCGGCGTGGAGGGAGATAAAACGCGGCAGCATTTCAGGCTTGCATACCGGCCCGACTTGCTCGTTGAACAGCCACTGGCTGTGCAGCTTATCACCCCAGTCAAAATCGTTGCGCCGTAGGGCGGCGCTGATGCCGTCGTGAAACGAAAATGGCCCGCCGCCCGCGACCAACTGCAGATGGATGTCCGGGTGCGCCAACTGAAACGCAGGCAGGCGGGGTATCAGCCAACGCATCAATAGCGTCGGTTCACAGGACAATACCAGCGGTGCGTCCTGTGCCTGCTGCCGCAGTTGTTGCGCAGTCAGCTCCAGAATGCCGAATGCCTGCTGCGACGCCTGAAACAACGTCCGCCCGGCGGCCGTCAGATACACCCGCCGATGACGACGTTCAAACAACGCAATACCCAGCTCATCCTCCAGCGCCCTGACCGCACGACTCACCGCCCCGTGCGTCAGGTTTAAACTGTTCGCCGCCTGGGTGAAACTTTCCAGCCTGGCCGCTGCTTCAAAGCATCGCAATCCGCCCAATGACAGTGGTCGGTTTATTTTGCGTGAATTTTTCTCACCGAAATCGTCAGTTTTCATCGTTTGTCACCGTCGGCCATTCCCTTTATAAATCAGCCACTCTCTTCTGATTCATCTACAGGATTACTATGACCGAACTCATCGCTGTCGTCACCATCACTTTACTTGCCGTCATTAGCCCAGGGCCTGATTTCGCCATGGTGTCGCGCAACAGCCTGTTGCTTTCCCGTCGTGCCGGCGTGGTGACCGCTTGCGGCATTGGTGCCGGGGTGTTGATCCACGTGAGCTACACCCTGATCGGCGTCGGCGTGCTGATCCAGCAATCGCTGTGGCTATTCACCCTGTTGAAGATGATTGGCGCTGCCTACCTGATTTACCTGGGTGTCAGCATGCTGCGTAATGCCGGTGCTGCCACGGTTTCTGCCGGTGCGACCCCCACCGCCGCCAGCGATTTCGCCGCGCTGAAAACCGGCTTCTTAACCAATGCGCTGAACCCGAAAACCACCATTTTTGTCGTCAGCCTGTTTATGCAGGTGGTTAATCCACAGACGTCGTTGGCGGTGCAAATCGGCTACGGCTTGTTTATCGCCCTGGCCCATATCCTGTGGTTCAGCGCCGTTGCGCTGCTGTTTTCCGCGCCGGGCATCAATGCGCGACTGCTGCGCCTGCGTAAAGGCATAGACAGGGTATTTGGTGGCCTGCTGATTACCTTCGGTGCGCTGCTGGCGATAGCCGGGATGAGATAAGGCCACAAGGCCAAGTTCCGCATTCACTCCTATGCTTAGGAAGCATCTCTTTCATCCACCACAGCGGAGAACGGAACATGGCGAAAATTTTGGTACTGTATTACTCAATGTACGGACATATTGAAACCCTGGCGAACGCGGTAGCGGAAGGCGCACGCAAGGTCAGTGGCGTAGAAGTCACCCTAAAACGCGTGCCGGAAACCATGCCGGCAGAAGTCTTTGCCAAAGCCGGCGGCAAGCAAGATCAACAGGCCCCTGTCGCCAGCCCGCAGGAACTGGCCGATTACGACGGCATCATCTTCGGTACCCCAACCCGCTTTGGCAACATGGCGGGCCAAATGCGGACCTTCCTCGATCAAACCGGCGGGCTCTGGGCTTCCGGCGCCCTGTACGGCAAGGTAGGCAGCGTATTCTCTTCCACCGGTACCGGCGGTGGTCAGGAGCACACAATCAGCTCAACCTGGACCACGCTGGCGCACCACGGTTTCATTATTGTGCCTATCGGTTACGGAGCACCCGAGCTGTTTGACGTATCACAAACCCGCGGCGGCACCCCTTACGGAGCAACCACCATTGCCGGTGGCGACGGTTCGCGCCAGCCCAGTGCGGAAGAGCTGGCCATTGCCCGCTTCCAGGGTGAACACGTAGCGAAAATCACCGCCAAGCTGAATAGTTAAGCTATCACCTGCCCGATGGGGCCGCGGATTCCTGCGGCCCCATCTTGTTGCCAACCCCCGGCAAGGTTAAAATGCCGCTCAGCCTGCCATTCACTACCTGAACGTCACGGTCGAAATTCGTTCTGCCCGCCAATCACCGGCCTTTGCCCTGATGACGGGCGTTCTGTTTTTGCGCATAGCGAAGGGAAATAAGTCAGTGTCTAAAGATTTTGATGAACTAATAAGAGACATGGATCTTATTATTGAAAATGTAGACAGTTTCAAGGCTATGGCCCCGCGCGCACCCGAGCCCCCCGCAGCACCGCCTGCGGTTCATCACTACGATTCGTTCTGCGAGAATGTGGCGCTGAAAGTGGTGTTGAAGGTGCTGCTCTCGTCGGTGGATAAGATCGTCAAGGTACAGATTGCCAATAAGGTCGAGCAGGAAATTGCTCAAATAGAACAGCAAGTGGTACGTGCCGGCGGTGGGCCGGTGTCCCCCGAGGATCTGGCGCAAATGACGCAATACGTGCGTCGCACCGTAAACACCCTGTTGGAATAATCGCCATTGCGATTAAAAAACGTGCCAACCCTTTCAGGCGATATGAATTTTTACGTTATTTTTATATCGCCTGCCTTATTCTTTCAGGCTTAAAGAATAAATTGACTCATTGCCGTCAGGCAACTCGGGCGCAAGTATTATGGTCAAGAATAAGCAGATATTGGTCGTTATTCATCTTTGCAGTTTTTTAGTTTTCCTTTACAGCCTGTCAATGATTCCACCTCTGCTGGTGGCGCTGCTCTATAAAGAAAAAAGCGTTTTCTCCTTTTTCTATACCCTGGTGATTGCCGGATCGCTCGGTGGGTTAGGCTGGTTCAGCACCCGTCAGGCCAAAGTACAATTGCGTACCCAGGACGGTTTTCTGATTATCGTCATGTTCTGGCTGCTGTTTTCGATGATCAGCGCCCTGCCGCTGTGGCTCGATGACACGCTGAACGTCAGCCTGACGGACGCGATGTTCGAAGGCGTGTCCGGCATCACCACCACCGGCGCTTCGGTACTTAACGATGTCTCGGGCATACCTAAATCCTTTCTCTACTACCGTTCCCAGCTCAACTTTATCGGCGGTCTCGGCGTCATTGTGTTAGCCGTGGCCGTGCTGCCGCTGCTGGGTATCGGTGGCGCCAAGCTTTATCAGTCGGAAATGCCCGGACCATTCAAAGAAGAACGACTGACGCCACGGCTGGCCGATACCTCGAAAAACCTGTGGCTGATCTATCTCGGCCTGGGGCTGGCCTGTACGGTGGCTTTCCGCATTGCCGGCATGCCGTGGTTCGATGCCCTCTGCCATGGGATTTCCACCGTATCGCTCGGGGGATTTTCCACCCGCAACGAGAGTCTGGGCTATTACGACAGCTCGGCGGTCGAAATGGTCGGCGGTATTTTCTCCATTCTGGCGGCGGTGAACTTCACCCTGTATTTCGTCGCCGTAGGCCGCCGCAGCCTGAAACCGTTGTATAAAAACCCGGAGCTGCGCTTCTTCCTGCTGGTGCTGTCGATTATCGTGGCGATTGTTTGCCTCGAGCTTTACCGTTCCGGCATGTACGGCGCCAAGGACTCCTTCGTGCATGGCTTCTTTCTCACCAGTTCGATGATGACCGATAACGGTTTGGCCACCGCCGACTATGCCAAAATGCCCTCTCACACCATTATGTTGTTATTGGCGGCGAGCTTTTTCGGTGGCTGCGTGGGCTCCACCTGCGGCGGCATCAAGGCGCTGCGTTTTCTGATCATGTACAAACAAAGCCGGCATGAGATCAACCAGTTGGTGCATCCCAATGCCGTTTACACCATCAAGGTCGGCAACGCGCCGATTCACGATCGGGTGTTACGGTCGGTCTGGAGCTTTTTCTTTCTGTACGTTTTTTTCAGCTGCTTCTTCATCTGGCTGCTGAACCTGATGGGCTATGATCTGGTGACCTCTTTCGCCACCGTGGCCGCCTGCATCAATAACATGGGGTTGGGCTTCGGCGAAACTGCCGCGGGGTTTGGTACGCTTAGCGATGCGGCGAAATGGTTGATGTGCGCGGCGATGCTGCTCGGCCGCCTTGAGATCTACCCCATGCTGATATTGTGCTCGCGTGCCTTTTGGCGTTTTTAAGGCTTTGTAGCCCGCCATTTACAGGCTGTTTTAATCCACCTTGCTGTACCAATGCTGACACATTCGTAACGTGAATGTGTTGCATTGTTGTATTCGTTTCACTGCGATAAGTTACAAACACTGTAAATACATACAGTATTATTATAACTTATTGAGGATATGAATATGCGTTTTAACAAGATGTTAGCTCTGGTAACCGTCCTGTTTACCGCCCAGGCTTCCGCCGAGGCATTGGAATCTATCGACAACTGCGCGGTCGGTTGCCCCACCGGTGGCAGCAGTAACGTGTCCATCGTCCGCCATGCTTATACGCTGAACAACAACAGCACCACCAAGTTCGCCAACTGGGTGGCTTATCACATCACCAAAGACACGCCGGCCAGCGGGAAAACCCGTAACTGGAAGACCGATCCGGCACTGAACCCGGCAGATACATTGGTACCGGCAGATTACACCGGTGCCAACGCGGCACTGAAAGTTGACCGCGGGCATCAGGCGCCGCTGGCCTCACTGGCGGGCGTCTCTGACTGGGAATCACTGAACTACCTTTCCAATATCACCCCGCAGATGGCCGATCTTAACCAGGGCTCCTGGGCACGGCTGGAAGATCAGGAACGCAAGCTGATTGACCGGGCGGATATCAGTTCGGTGTATACCGTGACCGGCCCACTGTACGAACGCAATATGGGAAAATTGCCGGGCACCCAGAAAGCGCACACCATTCCCAGCGCTTACTGGAAGGTCATCTTTATCAATAACAGCCCGGAAGTGAACCACTATGCGGCGTTTCTGTTTGACCAAAACACCCCGAAAAATGCCGATTTCTGCCAATATCGCGTCACGGTGAATGAAATCGAGAAACGCACCGGGCTGATTATTTGGGCTGGTCTGCCCGACGACGTACAGGCTTCGCTGAAAGCCAAACCGGGCGTGCTGCCAGAACTGATGGGTTGCAAGAGCTAAAATAATGACCAATAACCCGCTACGGCGGGTTTTTATTGGTCAATATAATGACGGCACCTGTGATTTAAATATAAACATTACTTATTAATACCCCGTTTTAAACCCGTCCTAATAGCGGAAATAATGTTATTTACCGTCATTAATTATCTTTAAATACCCGCTACGGCACCGTTCACTCTCCCGCCAAGCGGCCACACCTCCGGTCTTTTTTATTCTTTCTGTGCTTTTTTATCAGGGCGTTTGAGCAAGTTTATTGCCGAAAAGTTATCGGCAAGTTAATATCCCGCCAAATTATTAGATACCGAACCGTAAACAATGCATTTATCCCATTGTTGATTATTTTTTATCTCTCTTTACCCCTTCTCCTTTGCCTGCTTTGGCAATAACACCTGTTTTGTGAGAAAAACACATGGAAAATTTGTTATCAGACGATGGTGAGTTACCGACCAAAAATGGAACCGGTTTCAGTCGGCGGGAAGTGCTGCTGGGGCTGGCCTCAACCCTGCTGGCAACGTCATTGCTCAGTTACCCGTTCCTCAGCCTGGCAGAACAACATACCGCGGCGGCCAACCCGCTGCAGTTTGCTCGTTTCTTCAAAATATCCCAGACATTGAGCGAACATGAGGACATCGATCAGGGAATGTCGGCGCGTATTTTTACGGCCTTACATAATCAGAATGATCAGTTCGCCACGCAGGTTGAGCAGCTTGGTGGGCTGTTACAGTCGGGTCAAAGCGCAAAACAGCTGCAACAACTGGCCATTCAGGCCGGCTTGCAGACCCTGGTGACCGCCATTATCACCGCCTGGTATACCGGCACCGTCGGCCACGGCCAAACGGCTGAGCTGATTGCCTATAAAGACGCGTTGATGTACCGCCCCGCCAGCGACGCGCTGATCGTTCCCACCTACTGCGGCAATGGCCCGTTGTGGTGGACCGCTCCCCCTCCAGCGGTCAACGCTTCCCTGTGATCTGAGAGTCTTCTAATGAAAAAACCTGAATTTACTGCCGATGGCAACGCCTCGGCCGATATCGTGATCGTGGGCTCCGGCATTGTGGGCGGCATGATGGCCGATCAATTAGTCAGCCAGGGCTATTCTGTGCTGGTGCTGGAAGCAGGCCTGCGTATTGAACGCGCCCAGGCCGTAGAAAACTGGCGCAATATGCCTTTTGATAACCGCGCCGGCTCCGATTATCAAGGGTTGTACCCGCAATCCGAGTTCGCCACTGCTCCGCTCTATTTTCCTGAAAACAACTATGTCGCCCTGAGCGGCCCGAGCTCAGGCAGCTTCAAGCAAGGGTATCTACGTACCGTCGGCGGCACCACCTGGCACTGGGCCGCGTCCTGCTGGCGCCACCTGCCCAGCGATTTCCAAATGAAAACCCTGTACGGCGTTGGCCGCGACTGGCCGATTTCCTATGATGAACTTGAGCCGTACTATTGCCGGGCCGAAGAGGAAATTGGCGTGGCGGGCCCTAACGATCCGCAGCAGCAGTCGCCGGTTGAACGCAGCAAACCCTACCCGATGGATATGGTGCCCTGGGCGCATGGCGATATTCGTTTTGCCGAAGTGGTTAACCCGCACGGCTACCGTTCAGTTCCGATCCCACAGGGGCGCAGTACCCACCCGTGGAAGGGCCGTCCAACCTGCTGCGGCAACAATAACTGCCAGCCCATTTGCCCCATCGGCGCCATGTACAACGGCATTCATCATGTTGAACGTGCTGAAATGAAAGGTGCGGTGGTGCTGGCGGAAGCGGTGGTCTACAAAATAGATACCGATGAGCAAAATCGGGTCACTGCGGTGCATTGGCTTGACAACAAAAAGCAGTCTCACCAGGCCACGGCCAAGGCTTTCGCGTTGGCCTGTAACGGCATAGAAACGCCGCGCCTGCTGTTGATGGCGGCCAACGATCGCAACCCGAACGGCATCGCCAACGCTTCCGATCAGGTCGGTCGTAACATGATGGATCACTCCGGTTTTCACTGTACTTTCCTGGCGAAAGAGCCGCTGTGGCTCGGGCGTGGCCCGGCGCAGAGCAGCTGCCTGGTCGGCCCACGTGACGGTGAGTTCCGCAAAGACTACTCGGCCAATAAGATGATCCTCAACAACATCAACCGGGTCGTGCCTGCCACCCAGAAGGCGCTGGAACAAGGCTTGGTCGGTAAAGAATTGGATGCCGAAATACGCCGTCGCGCCGCTTACGGCGTCGATTTATCCATCAGCCTGGAACCGTTACCAGACCCAAATAACCGCCTGACGCTGAGTAAAACCCGCAAAGATGCCCACGGTTTGCCTTGCCCGGACATCCACTACGATGTCGGCGATTACGTGCGTAAAGGCGCAGAGGCCGCACATAAGCAATTGGAACATATCGGCCAACTGTTCGACGCCGAAGAGTTCAACATCACCACCAGCCTGAATGCCAATAACCACATCATGGGCGGCACCATCATGGGCGATAACCCAGCAGACTCGGTGGTCGATGGCAACTGCCGCACCCATGACCATGCCAACCTTTGGTTGCCGGGCGGCGGCGCAATTCCTTCCGCCAGCGTGGTGAACAGCACCTTGACCATGGCAGCTCTGGGCATCAAGGCCGCCGATGACATTGCGCGGGTACTGGCGGTGAAACCATGAAAAAACAGGCGAAACTGACGCTATTATCCCTGCTGTTGCTCGGCGGCAGCGCCGTGCAGGCGGCGGATAACGGAGAGTTAAGCGGTGCGGCGTTGATTAAAAAAGGCGAACAGATTGCTATCTCCTCGGACTGCCAGGCCTGCCATACCAAACCCGAAGGCGGTACCCCCTTTGCCGGCGGCTATGGTATCAGTTCCCCTATGGGCGTGATTTACGCAACCAACATCACCCCATCAAACGCGGAGGGCATTGGCAGTTATAGCGAAGAGCAGTTTGCTCGTGCCGTCAGGGACGGGATCCGTGCCGATGGCACCCACCTCTATCCCGCCATGCCCTATACCTCTTATACCAGGTTGAGCGATGCGGACATCAAGGCGCTGTATGCCTACTTTATGCACGGCGTGAAGCCGGTCGATCAGAAAAATACGCTGACCGACCTGCCCTTCCCATTCAACCTGCGCTTTAGCATGGCCGCCTGGAATCTGCTGTTTCTCAAAGACGGCCGATTTGCACCCGATGCGGCCAAAAGCGAGCAATGGAACCGGGGGGCTTATCTGGTTAACGGGCCTGGGCACTGCGACACCTGCCATACCCCGCGCAACCTGCTGATGGCTGAAGACAGCAGTCAGGCTCTTGCGGGTGGCATGGTCGGCAGCTGGTACGCTCCCAATATCACGTCAGACCCGATCAGCGGTATCGGCGGCTGGAGCAACCAGCAACTGGTGCAGTACCTGAAAACTGGTCGGGTGGTCGGCAAAAACCAGGCCGCCGGTGGCATGGCGGAAGCCATCGAAAACAGCCTGCAATATTTTTCCGATGACGATCTGGCGGCTATTGCCGTTTACCTGAAAAGCACCACGCCTGTCAGAGATGCCAAGGATAGCCAGCCGGCCGACAGTTACGGCAAACCGTTGAACGTTGAGCCTCAGCTGCGCGGGTTGCAGCCTGCCAATGCCAACAACACCGTTACCGACGGCGCAGCGTTATTCAGCGGCAACTGCGCCAGTTGCCACCAACCGGACGGCAGCGGCAGCAAAAACCAGGCTTATCCTTCGCTGTTCAATAATACCGCCACCGGTTCAAGCAATCCGGCCAACCTGATCTCGGCCATACTGTTCGGGGTCGAGCGAAAGGTGGGCGATCAGCACGTGCTGATGCCGAACTTTGGCCCGCTGTCGTACGTCAATCCGTTGAACGACCAGCAGATCGCCGCTATCAGCAATTATGTGCTGCAGCAGTACGGCAATCCCGCAGTGAAGGTCAGCGCTGCGGACGTGAGCGTATTGCGCCTGGGTGGCCCGGTGCCACTGCTGGCGATGCTGCAGCCTTATATGGCCCCGGCAATCGGCATTGCGGTGGTGGCGTTGATCTTTATGGCATGGCTGTTGGGGAGAAAACGGCGCTGAATTGATGACTGCAGGCTGGGGAGCTATCCCCGGCTTGCAGGCATTGCCGCATTTCAACAGGGATAGTTCGCAGACCGAATCTGAAAAGAACGGGGGTTATTGCGTTTGATTTTCCACACGGGTAATACCGTGTTTCTTCATCACTTCTTCCATGGTCAGATTGTCATCATCCGGCGTTTCGTCAATCACAACATCCTGCGGGCGGACATAAGGCTTGGTTGCGCGTTTGAACATCCACCACCAAACGAACACCAGAAAGGCACCGGACTTCAGAAAGATCATGGTCCATAACGCTATTTGATACCAGCTCATCTTTATCTCCATGAAAACGTTAAACGCGAGCGAATGGATCTATTTTAACCCTTGGCTTGATCGGATCAATAGTAAACGGCAGATCCCTCCGGGTTCAGGCCACTGTTATAGGGATTTCTATCATGATCTGCTCTACCTGCCGCTAAAACCCCCTTGAACTGCCTCACAAACCCTGCCCGCAGCCTGATCCTGTTTTTGCCCGCATTTTGTCATAGTGAAAGCCATGCAAGATCCTCTGCACCGGTTTTTCCCTGCAAAAAGAGTGAATTACCCTTTCTCATCACAATGTTTTTATATAGCTAAAACGTCTAACCAAACCACTTAAAACAGCCTTTTTGACCATAAAAATGTAAATTGCCCCGATTTTTCTATATACTCGCGGAGTTTAATTTCTTGGGCAGCCTGTTTGCCCCTCTTTTTATGGAGTTGTTTTAACGGACTATCCCATTCCCTAACGGACTAGCAAGAAGGTATTCTATGAGCCAAAACGACACTGAAATTGTGGCACGTCGTAGCCATATCAATCCTCCGGTATTTTTTATATCTGCCGCTTTAATCATCGTCCTGGTGGCCTTTGCCGCCTTCTATCCTGAGTTAGCCGATCGTAAGTTCAAGGCGCTGCAACAGGGTATTTTCACTAACGCCAGCTGGTTTTACATTCTGGCGGTCGCCCTGATCCTGCTGAGCGTGACCTATCTGGGTTTATCGCGTTACGGCAATATCAAGCTCGGGCCGGATCACGCCCAGCCAGACTTCAGCTATGTTTCCTGGTTTGCCATGCTGTTTTCCGCCGGTATGGGCATTGGTCTGATGTTCTTTGGCGTCGCCGAACCGGTGATGCACTACCTTTCTCCCCCGACCGGGACACCGGAAACAGTGGAAGCGGCTAAACAGGCCATGCGCCTAACCTTCTTCCACTGGGGCCTGCATGCCTGGGCGATTTATGCCATCGTGGCGCTGATCCTGGCGTTCTTCAGCTACCGTCATGGCCTGCCCTTGACGCTGCGTTCCGCGCTTTATCCCATCATCGGCGATCGCATATACGGGCCAATTGGCCACGCAGTCGATATTTTTGCGGTAATAGGTACCGTATTCGGCGTCGCGACCTCCCTGGGCTACGGCGTGTTGCAGGTTAACGCCGGGCTTAATCACCTGTTCGGCTTGCCGATCAATGCAACGGTGCAGGTGGTGCTGATCGTGGTGATCACCGGGCTGGCAACGTTGTCGGTGGTTTCCGGGTTGGATAAGGGCATCCGTATTCTGTCCGAACTGAACCTCGGCCTGGCGGTGCTGCTGCTGGTCCTGGTGGGTACACTCGGCCCGACCGTGCTGTTGCTGAAATCCTTTGTTGAAAATACCGGCGGCTATCTTTCCGATATCGTCAATAAAACCTTTAACCTTTACGCTTACGAGCCGAAATCCAGCAACTGGCTGGGGGGCTGGACTCTGCTGTATTGGGGCTGGTGGCTATCCTGGTCACCGTTCGTCGGCATGTTTATCGCCCGCGTTTCACGCGGACGTACCATCCGTGAATTCGTTACCGGCGTGTTGTTCGTTCCGGCGGGCTTTACGCTGCTGTGGATGACCGTTTTCGGCAACAGCGCCATTAATTTGATCATGAACGAAGGGGCGCGCGATCTGGCCAATACGGTGCAAAACGACGTAGCCCTGGCGTTGTTCAACTTCCTGGAGCACTTCCCGTTCTCTAATATTCTGTCGTTTATCGCCATGGCGATGGTCGTGGTGTTCTTCGTCACGTCGGCAGACTCTGGGGCGATGGTGGTTGATACGCTGGCTTCGGGCGGTTCGGATCAAACCCCTATATGGCAGCGGATCTTTTGGGCTTCCCTGATGGGTCTGGTGGCGATTGCGTTGTTGATTGCCGGCGGTTTAAGCGCATTGCAAACCGTGACTATTGCCAGCGCCCTGCCGTTTTCGATGATCCTGCTGGTCTCAATCTACGGGTTGTTAAAAGCCTTACGTATCGACGCCTACAAACGCGACAGCCAGATGATGACCACGATTGCGCCGACCGCCGCGCGCAACCCGATCTCATGGCAGCGGCGTTTGCGTAATATTGCCTATTTCCCGAAACGTTCTCAGGTAAAACGCTTTGTCGGTGAAGTGGTTCAACCGGCGATGGCGCTGGTGGAAGCCGAACTGGCCAAGCAAAATACCACCTCCTCGATTGACGATTCTCAAGACGATCGCATCCGTTTCGAAGTCGATTTAGGGGAAGATCTGAACTTTGTCTATGAAGTGCGCCTGCGCGCTTACATTCAACCGGCCTTTGCTCTGGCGGGGTTGAAAGATGAGGAACGCGACGAGGAACATAAATACTATCGCGGTGAGGTTCATCTGAAGGAAGGGGGCCAGGATTACGATGTGATGGGCTGGACGCAAGAACAGATCATTCACGATATTCTCGACCAGTACGAGAAGCACCTGCACTTCCTGCATTTGGTGCGTTAGCGGTTGCTTTGCCAGACAAACCGTCCCAGCCGGGGCGGTTTTTTTATGGGTCCACGGCGGCGATTGCCGTTTTTCAAACCCAATAAAAAACCCCGCGCTCAGAGAGCACGGGGTCATAATTTATGGCGGAGGAGCAGAGATTCGAACTCTGGAACGGTTTCCCGTCGACGGTTTTCAAGACCGTTGCCTTCAGCCACTCGGCCACCCCTCCGCAACGAGGCGAACTATAAACAGAGCTGATCCGCTTGTAAAGCCCAAGGCCGTTCAACCGAACGAAAAACCAGCACCTCACGCTTGAGCGTTGAAGAAACCGCCAACTCCGGCTCAAGGTTGCAGCAATGATAACTAAGGGTAAAGATTGGTAAACAAACTTTAATCAAACGCTTGCGCTGCCTATCATCGTCACTAATTTTGTGATGACCTGACTAAGAGAGATCATTATGGACCGTATTGTCGTCTCATCCTCCTCGCGCGACTCTTTGCTGAGTACGCATAAGGTTCTGCGTAACACCTATTTTCTGCTTTCACTGACGCTGGCCTTCTCGGCGCTCACCGCAACCGCCAGCACCATGCTGGGGCTGCCGGCACCGGGCCTGCTGCTGATGCTGGTCGGCTTCTACGGGCTGATGTTCCTGACCCACAAGCTGGCTAACAGCCCTGCAGGCATCCTGGCGGCATTCGCCCTGACCGGTTTTATGGGTTATGCCCTGGGCCCCATCCTCAGTTCATTTATTAATACCGGAGCCGGCGATCTGATCATGCTGGCGCTGGGAGGCACCGCAGTGGTGTTCTTCTGCTGTTCAGCCTACGTGCTGACCACCCGCAAGGATATGTCGTTCCTGTCCGGAATGATGATGGCCGGTTTTGTAGTACTGCTGGTGGCGGTGATCGCCAATCTGTTCCTGCAGATCCCGGCCCTGCACCTGGCGATTAGCGCACTGTTTATCCTGTTCTCCGCCGGCGCCATCCTGTGGGAAACCAGCAACATTATTCACGGCGGCGAGACTAACTACATTCGCGCCACCGTCAGCCTGTACGTATCGTTGTACAACATGTTCATCAGCCTGTTGAGCATTCTGGGCTTCGCGCGCAGCAACTGATTCGGCGTCTGAGTCATACCTAAAGCCCCGCTCCGGCGGGGCTTTATTTTTTGCGGCGGTAAAAGTTTGCTAAACTGGCGGCCGTTCTGAATTACCCGTTACCGAGGCAGTATGTTGGAGTATCAAGGTCAGGTTATTGAAACTGACGCACAGGGTTACCTGAAAAACAGCGCCGACTGGCACGAGGCCCTGGCGCCGCTGCTGGCCGAGCAGGAAGAAATCACGCTAACCGAGGCGCATTGGGAAGTGGTGCGTTTCGTACGCGGCTTTTACCTGGAATTTAATACCTCACCGGCGATCCGCATGCTGGTCAAAGCTATGGCGCAGAAGTACGGAGAGGAGAAAGGCAACAGCCGCTACCTCTATCGCCTGTTCCCCAAAGGCCCGGCCAAACAGGCAACAAAAATCGCCGGTTTGCCGAAGCCGGTAAAATGCATCTGAGACGCTAATAGCGAATGCTGAAGCCTTGATAATCTGCCGTACCGCGCGGTTCCACCAGCACGCGATCGACACGTGCGCTACGCGGACCGCCGCTTTTCAGCCATTCCACCAGTTTATCCACCTGCGGTTGCTCGCCGCAGGCCACCACCTCGACGCTGCCGTCATCAAGATTGCGCGCATATCCGCTTAACCCCAACGCCGTCGCCTGGTGCTGGGTGTTGTAGCGAAACCCTACCCCTTGCACCACGCCATAGACATACGCAGCAATACAAACTTGTGTCATAATCGGCCCCTTATCGAATTTCGTTTATGGCATTTTCTGTGCGTACGCACGGCAATGTCACTCTTTTTACCTAGCTGGCAGCATTCTTAATTATGACCGTACGCCTGTTTCTCGCCAAAGGACGTGAAAAGTCCTTACTCCGTCGCCACCCATGGGTCTTCTCCGGTGCCGTTCAACGTATTGAAGGTAAAGCCCTGTCCGGCGAAACCATCGATATTCACGACGCGCAGGGAAAATGGCTGGCGCGCGGCGCCTACTCGCCTGAATCGCAAATCCGTGCCCGTGTCTGGACTTTCCAGCAGGATGAAGACGTTAACATCGAATTCTTCATCCGCCGTTTACAGCAGGCACAAAGTTGGCGTGATTGGGTTGCGAAGCGCGACGGGTTGGACGGATACCGTCTGATCGCCGGTGAATCCGACGGCATGCCGGGCATCACCATCGATCGCTTCCAGAATTTCCTGGTGTTGCAATTGCTGTCTGCCGGCGCCGAGTATCAGCGTGCTGCGCTAATTACCGCCTTGCAGCATTGCTACCCGGAATGCGCCATTTACGATCGCTCAGACGTCGCGGTGCGTAAGAAAGAAGGCCTGCCGTTGGCGCAAGGCCCGGTATTGGGTGGCCTGCCCCCTGCTCTGTTGCCGATCACCGAGCATGGCATGAAGCTGCTGGTGGACATTCAGCAGGGTCATAAGACCGGTTTTTACCTCGACCAGCGCGACAGCCGCCTGGCTGCCCGTAACTATTCCGCCGGCCGCCGCGTGCTTAACTGCTTCTCTTATACCGGCGCATTCGCGGTATCTGCATTGATGGGCGGTTGCTCACAGGTGATCAGCGTAGATACGTCGCAAGCGGCGTTGGATATCGCCAAGCAGAACGTTGAACTGAACCGGTTGGATCTGAGCAAGGCCGAGTTTGTGCGCGATGACGTGTTCCAACTGCTGCGCAACTACCGCACGCAGGGTGAAAAATTCGATCTGATCATTATGGATCCGCCGAAGTTCGTCGAGAATAAAAACCAGCTGGCCAGTGCCTGCCGTGGCTATAAAGATATCAACATGTTAGCGCTTCAGTTGCTGAATCCAGGCGGTATTTTGCTGAGCTTCTCCTGCTCCGGTCTGATGCCTACCGATTTGTTCCAGAAAATTTTGGCCGATGCCGCTGTAGATGCCGGGCGTGATGTACAATTTATAGAGCAGTATCGTCAGGCTGCCGATCACCCGGTAATTGCGACTTACCCTGAAGGGCTGTATTTGAAAGGGTTTGCGTGTCGGGTGATGTAACTTGAAATACGCTGTTTTGCCCTCATATAGAGAGCAAGGCACTGTTTCTCAGGAGGTCATCATGATTGCCAGCAAATTCGGTATCGGACAACAGGTTCGGCATAAGCTGCTGGGGTACTTGGGGGTGGTAATTGATATCGACCCTGAATACTCCATGGAACAGCCTAAAGCTGATGAAATAGCGGCGAATACCGATCTACGTTTCGCCCCTTGGTACCACGTGGTGATGGAGGACGAAGAAGGCCAACCGGTGCATACCTATCTGGCGGAAGCACAGCTGGACGGCGAAGCCCAGGATGCCCATCCTGAACAACCTTCACTGGACGAGTTGGCGGAATCTATCCGTCACCAGCTCCAAGCCCCTCGCCTGCGCAACTGATTAGCCAGGCCTGAGAAACACCCAATAAGGGCCTGGCATTTGCCAGGCCTTTTCTTTTACCGGCTTTCAGCGCTCCAGACCCAGGCGAGGAAGCTCGATTTTAGGGCAACGGTCCATTACCACCTTCAATCCTGCCTCACGTGCCAACGCCTCGGCCTGTTCATTAATAACGCCAATTTGCAGCCATAACGCTTTGGCACCAATCGCAATCGCCTCTTGCGCTACGCTATACGCCGCCTCTGAATTACGGAACACATCAACCATGTCCACCGGGTGCGGAATATCTTTCAGCGTGGCATAGGCCTGCTGGCCAAGCAACGTTTGCCCTGACAGCTTGGGGCTGACCGGCGTTACCTGATATCCCTGTGACAGCAGATAAGCCATGACACCAAAGCTGGGCCGGGACGGATTATCACTGGCACCCACCAGCGCAATGGTTTTCACCTGCTTGAGCAGGTCGGCAATCTCGTGGTCTTGCATCTTCAGCTCCAATCATCAACGGGCGATTTCCCTATTTCGAGTGTACCCTATCGGCTTTAAATCGGCTAAACGCAACCATGCGGAAACTCCCGGCCACTTTTGCGGTCTGATGCTGTCACTGCCAGCATATCCGGCTCAAATAAATGTCCAAATGAAAATAAGTGTGTACATTTGTAAATAAAACCGTAATGCTGAAAAACTTTGACACAATCTATGGCGTGTTCAACACTAATAGCGATGCCACTTATAAGGAGATAACCATGAAATTTGGTCTGATGGTTGCGGGGCTGCTCAGCATCAGTATCAGCATGCCTGCCGTGGCTACGACCCTGAAACTCTCCCCGGACATCGATCTGCTGGTGGTCGACGGCAAGAAAATGACAGGAGCGTTGTTAAAAGGTGCCGACAGCCTGGAGCTGGATGGCGGGCAACATCAGTTGCTGTTTAAAGTGGCCAAGTCTGTACGTTCAGGGCAGCACGAGCAAACTGCCTATACCTCCCCTCCGCTGATCGCGACCTTCAGTACGCAGAATGTCAGCTCCGTTGCCATTGAGCTGCCACGCATTGAAAATGTACGTGATGGCCAAAGATTCGATAAAACGCTCAACTATCAAGTGATTGATAAGAACGGTAACGCGCTGGCGATGAAACACGACGTGCTGCATGCCGATGGCGCCACGCTCAGCGTCGATTTGGAAAAAGTCATGGCGGACTACAACAGTCAAAACCGCCCGGCCTCGGTACCGGCTTTCACCCAGGTGCGCGCGGCCACGCCTTCCTCTCCGCTCGCCAGTGCCGCGCTGAACTCCCCCACGGTCACTTTGAAGGGTGAGAACGTTTCCGAACAGATGCTGCAATACTGGTTCCAGCAGGCGGACAAAGAAACGCAAAAGCGTTTCCTCCATTGGGCGAATAAACAGCCCGTGCGTTAAGATTACCGGCGCCTTTATTTAAAGGCGCGCTTTCTTCGCATTTTCAGGTGTAAACGCTAGGCAGTGAAAAACAGTTTCAGTAATCTGTCGCACATCCCCTGATTAGCGAAGGACATCGAGATGGAATTTACTACCCGCACTATCGCCGCGCGTAAACACATTGCGCTGGTGGCACACGATCACCGCAAACAAGCCCTGCTTGCCTGGGTTGAAGAAAACAAATCCGTCCTTGAGCATCATCAACTGTACGCCACCGGCACTACCGGTAACCTGATCCAGCGTGCCAGCGGCATTCCGGTGCAGAGCATGTTAAGCGGCCCGATGGGAGGCGATCAGCAGGTCGGCGCACTGATTGCCGAGGGCAAAATAGATATGCTGATCTTCTTCTGGGATCCCCTCAATGCGGTTCCCCACGATCCGGATGTGAAAGCCCTGCTGCGTCTGGCGACGGTATGGAACATTCCCGTCGCCACCAACCGCTCAACGGCGGATTTCCTGATCGATTCTTCGCTCTTCAAACGTGAAGTGGAAATTGCCATTCCTGATTATCAGCGCTATTTGCAGGATCGCCTGAAGTAACGCTCGCGGCCTGGTTTCCGCCAGGCCTTAATTTTAAGGCTTCTTCTGAGCAGGAACGCCGAGATCCTGCAGTTGTTCAACGAAGACCGACGGACGTTCACGATCCTGCAGTAACCAGACCTGATGCTTGGCGCGAGTCAGCGCTACATACAGCAGTCGCCGCTCTTCGGCATCCGGGAAATCTTCCGGCTGCGGCAACAAAACATCCTCCAATACCGACTCACGCGCGACCGCCGGAAAACCGTCGCTGCCTTGGTGCAAACCGGCGATGATCACGTACTCCGCCTGCTGCCCTTTACTGGCGTGAATGGTCATAAACTCGAGGGTCAGTTTTGGCCAACGGGTCGCCGCTTTTGCCAGCGCCTGCGGTTTCAAATGGTGATAGCGTGCCAGCACCAGAATTCGCTCATCCGGCTTGGCATAACCGCTCAGCTTGTCCAACAGATTTTCAAGCTGCTCATTCGGTAATAAAATCACCGATTTCTTATTACCCTTGCTCAGGCTGTTCAACGGTTTTTTCAGCTGATGCGGGTTCTGTTGCACAAAACGGTTCGCGATCTCGCCGATACGATCATTGAAACGGTAAGTGGTATCAAGCGCACACTGGGCACCTTCGCCAAAGTTCTCGGCAAAGGCGGTGGTCAACGTCAGCTCGGCCCCGCTGAAGCGGTAAATGGCCTGCCAGTCGTCACCTACCGCAAACAGGCAGGTTTGTTTATTTTGTTTACGCAACGCCGCCAGTAATTGCGCACGCTGGGGTGAAATGTCCTGAAACTCGTCCACCAGGATGTGTTTCCACGGGCTGACGAACCGACCTTTCTCCAAGATATTGACCGCCTGGTGGATCAGGCCTGAGAAGTCCACCGCCCCTTCCTCTTTCAACGCCCCTTTCCAGGCCTTGAGCAAAGGAGCCATTAAGCGAATGCGTTTTGAGAACAGGTCACGAATTTCTTCATCCGCCTGTTCGATCATTTCTGCCTGGCTACCGCCGTGCATGCGCATCAGGCCCAACCAGCGTTCGAGTCTGCCGGCCAACCGCTCCGCCAGGCGCTTGTCCTGCCAAAAATCGCCTTCGGGCACTTCCCATTCCAACTCTTCAATCAACCATTGGCGCCAGCCTTTAGCCTGGGCTTTTTTCTCTGCGCACTGCTGCTGCCAATGGGTAATCAGCAAAGCCCGGCGAGCCTTGCTGTCGGTTTCCAGCTTACTGATCGCCGGCACCTTGCGGTTGCCCTGTTGGATAATCTGTAGTGCCAGTGCATGGAAGGTTTTGGCCTGGATAGCCACGCCGCCCAGCCGTTCCTGAATGCGTTCGTTCATCTCTTCCGCCGCCTGGCGACCGAATGCCAGCAGCAGTATTTGCCCGGGTTCGGCCTCCTGACGACGCAATAGCCAACCCGCGCGCGCTACCAATACCGAGGTTTTTCCGCTGCCTGCTCCGGCCAATACCAATACCGAGTCTTCACCGTTAACTACGGCGCGACTTTGCGAGTCGTTCAGCGGTGAGCTTTCGATGTTCTGGAAGAAATCATGATGCGTCTCCAGCATCCGTTCGGTCCACTGCCGGTTACGCTGCTCCACGCTGTGCAACCCGTGCTGCAGCCATTGGCGGCAGAGTTGATAATCTTCCCGACAGTTGTCAAATTCCTCCAGCCGTGCAACCGGCATGGGCAAAGCACCGAAAGACTGGCGAATCTGTTGCTGCAACTTGCCCAGTTCGGATTTCTTGAACCACTTATCCTGTTGCTCAATTCGCTGAATATGTTCGACCTGTTGCTGCAAAACGCCGGCGCTGACCTCGCTCATCTCAGCGCTCCATTGCTGCCAGGCCTGCTGGAGGTAATGATAGAAACGCTGAGTTTCCTGCCATTCAGTCCCGTGCAGGCGTACCACTTTTTCATCCGGCAGCTCAAACTCCAGCTCGCCCCAGACGATGCCGCGCTTGCATCTGACCTGAATCAACTGATTGAAAGGAATAAGGTATTCATGCTTTTCACCGCTCACCTCGACCCCGGCGTGCAGCAACCGCACGCGGTTATAAGGATGCTGAGCCAGGTGTTTCCCCAGCGATGTCGCTTTAAGTTCCATATCTTCGCGCCATGACTATGTTGAGATTAAATAACGGATATCTGCCAGTTTACCTGCGATAAGCAGTGGCACTCTAGCGCTAAAAAAAGGGTAGAATAGATTTTGCGTTTTGATAGCAAACGCAACCGCATCGCGGTTTGGCCATCATTAGAGCAGAATGACGACTATGCGTACTGTACTGAATATTCTTAATTTTGTGTTGGGCGGTTTTGTCACTACCCTGGGCTGGCTGATCGCCACGGTATTTAGCGTGCTGTTGATCATCACCCTGCCACTGACTCGCTCCTGCTGGGAGATCACCAAGCTGTCGTTACTGCCGTTCGGTAATGAAGCTATTCACGTTAATGAGCTTTATCCGGAAAAAAGTAATGCGCTGCTTTCCGCCAGCGGCTCGCTGCTGAATATTGTCTGGCTGATCCTGTTCGGCTGGTGGCTCTGCCTGTCGCATATCGCCGCCGGTATTGTGCAGTGCGTAACTATTATTGGCATTCCGGTGGGCATTGCCAATTTCAAAATCGCCGCCATTGCCCTGTGGCCGGTTGGGCGTCGCGTGGTCTCAGTAGAAATGGCGCAACAGGCCAGAACTGAAAATGCCCGTCGTCAGTATCAGCAGCGTTAATTTTTTCTCCGCCCGAGGAGTTTTTTGTGCTCTCTTTTGCACCAGCAATACGCCGTTATGCCTACAACAGCAACCTGCTTTATGACCTGCGTATTTTTATTGCGCTGGCCGGCGCAGCCGCCGTCCCCTGGTGGCTCGGTATACCGAAACTCACCATTCCCCTGACTCTGGGGGTGGTGGCGGCGGCGTTGACCGATTTGGATGATCGCCTGACCGGCAGACTACGCAACTTGCTGATTACGCTGGTGTGTTTTTTTGTTGCCTCCGCCTCCATTGAACTGCTGTTTCCCTACCCCTGGCTGTTCGCGCTTGGCCTGACGACCTCCACCTGTGGCTTTATTCTGCTAGGTGCTCTGGGACAACGTTACGCCACCATTGCATTTGGTGCCTTGCTGATCGCGGTTTACACCATGCTCGGCACTTCGATGTATGACGCCTGGTATCAACAGCCTATGCTGCTGATCATTGGTGCCCTGTGGTACAACCTGTTGACGCTGATAGGTCATCTGATCTTCCCTATCCGTCCTCTACAGGAAAATCTGGCGCGTTGTTACGACCAGTTGGCGAATTATCTGGACGCCAAAGCCAATCTGTTTGATCCCGACGCCGAACAGGATGCAGACCTGCCCTGGATGGACGTTGCCATGGCCAACAGCACGCTGGTGACTATCCTCAACCAAACCAAAGCTTCATTGCTGACGCGGTTAAAAGGCGATCGCGGCCAACGAGGCACCCGCCGGACACTGCATTATTACTTCGTTGCGCAGGACATCCATGAACGCGCCAGCTCCGCGCACGTTCAATACCAGGCGCTAAGCCGACAATTCCGTCATAGCGATATCCTGTTCCGCTTTCAGCGCTTGCTCAGCATGCAGGCTCGCGCCTGCCAGCAGTTGGCCCAGTCAATTTTGATGCGGCAAAAGTATCAGCATAACATTCGCTTCGAACCTGCCTTTGCTCGCATTGATGAAGCTTTGGCTCGCGTTACCCTGACCCCGGAAAATCGCGAGTTGACCAAGGCGCTTTCGCACCTGTTGAAAAATTTGCGAGCGATTGACGCACAGCTGGCAAATATTGAATCCGAACAGGCATTGGCCAACGGCCAGGTGGAAGAGAACAGCCTGTCGGATGACCGGCTCACCGGCTGGAGCGATATTCGCTTGCGCATCAGCCGCCATCTGACGCCGCAATCGGCCTTGTTCCGCCATGCCATTCGCATGTCTGTGGTGCTGTGTATTGGTTATGCCTTTATTCAATTTACTGGGATGCAGCATGGTTATTGGATCCTGTTAACCAGCCTGTTTGTCTGCCAACCCAACTACAACGCCACTCGCCGCAGGCTGGCCTTGAGGATAATCGGCACACTGGCCGGTATTCTTGTCGGGCTGCCAATCCTCTATTTTGTGCCCTCGGTGGAAGGCCAACTGGTGCTGATTGTGATTAGCGGCGTTTTGTTTTTTGCTTTTCGCACCGTGCAGTACGCACATGCCACCATGTTTATCACCCTGCTGGTATTGCTGTGCTTTAACCTACTGGGCGAAGGTTTCGAAGTCGCCGCACCGCGCGTTTACGACACGCTGCTGGGTTGCGCCATCGCTTGGGCCGCAGTCAGCTTTATCTGGCCTGACTGGAAGTTCCGGCAATTACCCACGGTGGTCAGTAAGACGCTGAACGCCAACTGCCGTTATCTGGATGCCATTTTGGTGCAATACCATCAGGGAAAAGACAACGGCCTTGCGTATCGTATTGCTCGTCGGGATGCGCACAACAGTGATGCAGAGCTGGCATCGGTGATTTCCAATATGTCTGCCGATCCCAAAGCCAATAAAGACGTTCAGGATGCGGCCTTCCGTCTGCTGTGTTTGAACCACACCTTGTTAAGTTATATCTCGGCGTTGGGGGCACACCGTGAACGCCTGAATAACCCTGCAACCTTGGATCTGCTGAATGATGCTGTCTGTTATGTCGATGGCGCCCTGCACCAGGAGGAGCAGGACAACCGGCGCATCACTCAGGCATTAGAAAGCTTGGCAGAACGTATTCAACACGCAACGCCGGAGCCGGAAAGTAAAGATCAATTGGTACTGCAGCAGATTGGGTTGGTGATTGAACTCTTGCCGGAACTGACGATGCTTAATGCGCAAATAGGTGAATCGGTATAATCATTCGGGGCTATTTATCAGGCCCCTTATTTTTGGATTGTGACCGTGGCTCAGCAACATCATGGTACGCTCGAACCATTGCGTCAGTTCACTGCGCAATTGCGAAGGCAAGGCCGCATGATGGTAACCGGCAATGGCCCCACCCAATGATAGCAGCACCCGTAGCCCTAAATTCTTTTGCTGTTGCAACAGCCTCAGATAGCTGCGCTTAGCCCCATTGAGTCGTAAATCATAAACATTACGAATACCGGCTCGCCACAGCAGGCGCTCCATATTGATGTCGATATTCGGTAAGGTTTTTAATCGACTCTGATTGTCAGCTTTAACCTCAAGCTCCCGCCGAGCCTCCCGGATGGCTTGCCAGGCCAATCCTATCAGCTCCTCCCTGTCTCGCCACATGGCTTCATCCACCCAGTAATAGCGCATGGTAATTGGCACCCCGCGTTTGGAGTAGACCATATTGACCATGCCGCGCGAACGGAAGACAGATTCCAGCCCTTCCGTAGCGCGGAGATAAAGCTCTCCTTCGGCGATCACGGCAAACATGATGCCGTCAGCCAGTATGCCATAGCCTCCGAACTGTGAGCGTGTGGTGATACCGCCCAATGCGTAAAAACAGGCTTTGGCCTGTGCGATCCTTCCCGTTGATGTCCCTTTCATAACGTTCTCCTGGTGTAGGTTACCGTTCTATCATTTCCCGTATCAATGAAATAAAACTAACGCGAACAAGTAATTAGAAAAATACGCACTATCCGTGGTCATGCCAATCATAAAAGTTGATCGTATAAAAAATGATCGCGATTATGCGAGGTGCCACGAAGATTTGGGTTGATCTTAATGGCAACTGGATGTACTGTATAAACATACAGTGACACTACGGGCGGGATACTTTATGCGTACTCAATCACTCTACAAAACCCATTTCAGCCACACCTCTTTTGCGGTGAACAATGCTGCAGAAAACACAGATGCCGGCAACAAGAATGGCCTTATCAGTGAACTTGTTTACAACGAGCATCAGCCCGCAGTGGCGCAACTGTTGCTGCCTTTGCTGCAACAGTTGGGTATGCAATCTCGCTGGTTGTTATGGCTGACTCCACAGCAAAAGCTGAGCAAACGGTGGCTACAGCAGTCCGGCCTGCCGGTTGGAAAAGTGGTGCAGCTGAGCCAAATCAGTCCGCTGGACACGGTCGAAGCGATGGAAAAAGCGTTACTGACGGGAAATTACAGTGTCGTACTCGGCTGGTTACCCGATCTTACGGAAGAAGATCGTCTAAAATTAAGACGTGCGGCAGAATTAGGTAACGCTTATGGGTTCATTATGCGTCCTCAACGTGACATAAACCCGGTTCACGGACAGTGTTCCACCCTAAAAATTCACTCTTCTTTGTATCATTAAGTAAATTTAGGATTTTTCCCATCATTTTCATCGTTCCTCAAGGGAACCTTTATGGGATCAGGGGCAAAGCGAGTGCGGCTGCGGTTCCGCGGCCCAAAACGAACGTCAAAATGCTCGTTTTTTTGCCGGTTAATGTTAGTAAATATGTACGATTCCGCGTTTTTTTTTAGAGCTTTATCACATCACACTTGTAACTTTCGCGCCACGTTGTAGACTTTACATCGCCAAGGTTGCTCTATAACGCCAGATAAACTGGCCGAGTAACAAACGAGGGCTCAAACCTTGGCGAAGGAATTTAACCAAGGGCTTAAAACAGCTTTAAAGCTCATTGCCTATTTGGATGATAACGAGGCGCAAAATGAAAAAGACAGCTATCGCATTAGCAGTGGCACTGGCTGGTTTCGCTACCGTAGCGCAAGCCGCCCCAAAAGATAATACCTGGTACACCGGTGCTAAACTGGGCTGGTCCCAGTACCATGACACTGGTTTCTACGGCAACGGTTACCAGAATGGTATCGGCAATGGTCCGACCCATAAAGATCAACTGGGTGCTGGCGCGTTCCTGGGTTACCAGGCGAACCAATACCTGGGCTTCGAGCTGGGCTATGACTGGCTTGGCCGTATGCCTTACAAAGGCAGCGTGAACAACGGTGCTTTCAAAGCACAGGGCGTTCAACTGGCAGCTAAACTGAGCTACCCAATCATCGACGATCTGGACATCTACACTCGTCTGGGTGGTATGGTATGGCGTGCAGATTCCAAAGCTAACTACGGCAATGGCACTCGTCTGAGCGACCACGACACTGGCGTTTCTCCGCTGGCTGCAGTGGGTGTTGAGTACGCACTGACCAAAAACTGGGCTACTCGCCTGGACTACCAATTCGTTAGCAACATCGGTGATGCAGGTACTGTCGGCGCACGTCCAGACAACACCATGCTGAGCCTGGGTGTTTCTTACCGTTTCGGTCAGGATGATGTTGTTGCTCCAGCACCAGCTCCGGCTCCAGCCCCAGTTGTTGAAACCAAGCGTTTCACTCTGAAGTCTGACGTGCTGTTCAACTTCAACAAATCCACTCTGAAAGCAGAAGGCCAACAGGCTCTGGATCAGCTGTACACTCAGCTGAGCTCCATGGATCCTAAAGATGGTTCTGTTGTAGTTCTGGGTTACACCGACGCCGTTGGTTCTGACCAGTACAACCAGAAACTGTCTGAAAAACGCGCTCAAAGCGTTGTTGACTACCTGGTATCTAAAGGTATTCCTTCAGACAAAATCTCTGCACGTGGTATGGGCGAAGCTGATTCCGTCACTGGTAACACCTGTGGCTACAAAGCTGGCCGTGCTACCAAAGCACAGATCGATTGCCTGGCACCAGATCGTCGCGTAGAGATCGAAGTTAAAGGTATCAAAGACGTTGTAACTCAGCCACAAGGCTAAGCTACCACTCTTAGTAAAAAACCCCGCTATGCGGGGTTTTTTTTCGCTCAAAATCAGCGTAACTGGCTACGTGCCCCCTTTCAAGGAATCACGGAGCGGGGACTTACTGTTCGTCTTTACCGAGAATGGCTTTTAAATCCTGTTTCAGCGATGACATCTGACTGGCATACTTCTCTTTACGTTCCGCATCTTCAATCAACTGAACCACGGTTTCTGACAAAGTCACGCCACGGCGACGAGCCAGGCCAGCCAAACGCTGCCAAACCAAAAACTCCAGATCGATAGATTTTTTACGCGTATGTTGGTGTTCTGCGTTAAAATGACGTTTACGCCGTGCGCGGATCGTCTGCTTCATCCGGTTATCCAGTTCCGGATTCATATGGTGGCTAATCCACGTCAGCACTTTTACCGGCTCATTTTCCAGCTTCAGCAGCTCTTCAATGGCTTCCTGGGCAACGCTGTTTTCAATGTGGCGGGTAATAGCTTCCCCTTCCCGGTGCTTCTTCACCAGGTACTTCCATTTCCAACCGCTCTCCAGATTTTCCAGTTGCTGATATTTCATCATGAGCTCTTCAGTGACCGCGTAACTTTAATTAAGCATAACAGCTTTGCGCCGAATTTCCCCGGCAATTCCCCCGCTTTTAGACTGTTTTTTGCACAGTCATCGCGCGATGTCAAACTCCCTGACACCAACTACGACTCTGCATGTATCAAGCTGTCATTATTCTTGTATAATCGCCCTTTCCCTTTTTGACGATTGCATCTAACACTTTGACCAATAACCGACTTGAATGGCAATCACTGTTGCCGGACGTTACGCCTTATCAAGCGATATTTGATACCGCCGCGCAGTTGGCGCCCGTGTCCTTTGCTTCCATTCAGCCTCGGCTGGAAAATGCACTGACGCTGTTTTGCCATCCACAGTCGCCACCGCGTTTCATGCTGTTGAAAGCGCAGGAAACGCGTGAGTATCTGGCATTGATAGCCCAGGCAGTTGAGCAACTGCAACCGCAGAATACCGCGTTTAAGGGCAGTCACTATGTGATCCAGGGCAGCAAAGTCAGCGTTGAACCCGCAAGCCAGGGTGATGAAGCCTTTGCGGCCGGTGGCGCCTGTGTGTTTCAGGAGTGGATTGAGCCGGAGCAGCTGTTTGGCTGCGTCAGGATCCACAACAATGAAATCAGCTTGCAACCTGGCCTGGTGCATAAAGCCAACGGTGGCGTGCTGATCCTGTCGGCACGTTCCCTGCTGGCTCAGCCGTTACTGTGGCTGCGGTTGAAGCAAATGATCACCCAGCGCCAATTCCATTGGGTTTCCCCGGATGAAACGCGACCGCTGCCGATTGCCATTCCCCCGATGCCGTTGGAATTACGGCTAATCGTTGTGGGCGATCGCCACGGTCTGGCCGATTTCCATGATATCGAGCCGGAGCTGAGCGAGCAGGCGGTCTACGGCGAATACGAAGAAGATCTGCAACTCACCGAAATCGATGACATGGTGCAATGGTGTGGCTACGTCAATGCCCTTATCGACGAGAAGCAGTTACCACCGCTGGCCGCCGATGCCTGGTATCCGTTAATGGTTCAAGCCGTGCGTCACAGCGGCGATCAGGGCAATCTGCCGCTCTCCCCTCTGTGGATCAGCCAACAACTTTCTGAAGCGGCGCTGTATGCCGAGGAAGAGAGCATCACCGCCAAAGCATTCGAAGCCGCACTGAATGCCCGCGAGTGGCGTGAAAGCTACCTCGCAGAGCGGATGCAGGATGAAATTGAGCTAGGCCAAATCCTGATTGAAACCGAAGGTGAAGTCGTCGGCCAGATCAACGGCCTGTCGGTGTTGGAATATCCTGGCCACCCACGCAGCTTTGGCGAACCATCTCGCATCAGCTGTGTGGTGCATCTTGGCGATGGCGAATTTACCGACGTCGAGCGCAAAGCCGAACTTGGCGGTAATCTGCATGCCAAAGGCATGATGATTATGCAGGCGTTCCTGATTTCCGAACTGGAACTGGACCAGCCGCTGCCCTTCTCGGCTTCAATCGTGTTTGAGCAATCTTACGGCGAAGTGGATGGCGACAGCGCCTCACTGGCCGAGTTATGTGCGCTTATCAGTGCACTCTCGTCGCAGCCAATTACCCAGCAAATTGCGGTAACCGGCTCCGTCGACCAATTCGGCAATGTACAGCCTATTGGCGGCGTCAACGAGAAGATCGAAGGCTTTTTCGAAGTTTGCCAACGTCGCGGTTTGACAGGCAAACAGGGCATCATCATGCCCGCTACCAACGTGCGCCACCTGTGTCTACGCCAGGACGTAGTCGATGCGGTGCGCGAGGGGCAATTCCATCTGTGGGCCGTCGACAGCGCCGCAGAGGCCTTGCCATTACTCACCGGTTATCCTTACTCTGATGAACAGCAACCTAATCTGTTGGCTGCGATTCAGGAACGGATTGCACAGGTGAATCCGCAGGAACGCCGGCGCTGGCCGTGGCCACTTCGTTGGCTCAACTGGTTCAACCACGGCTGATCGGACTTGTTCAGCGTACACGTGTAAGCTAATCTGCGCCCTTCATTAAAATAAGGTTTACTGAGAACATGGTAGAAAAACGCGACTCCTATACGAAAGAAGACCTCGAAGCATCCGGCCGTGGCGAGCTGTTTGGCGCCGGCGGCCCGCCGTTGCCGGCAGGTAACATGTTGATGATGGACCGCGTGGTCAAGATGACCGAAGACGGTGGTACCCACAACAAAGGCTATGTGGAAGCGGAACTGGATATCAATCCTGACCTGTGGTTCTTCGGTTGCCACTTTATCGGCGATCCAGTGATGCCAGGCTGCCTGGGTCTGGATGCCATGTGGCAGTTGGTAGGCTTCTACCTCGGCTGGCTGGGTGGCGAAGGCAAAGGTCGTGCGCTGGGCGTGGGTGAAGTTAAATTCACCGGCCAGGTATTGCCGACTGCGAAGAAAGTCACCTACCGCATCAACTTCAAACGCGTGATCATCCGTAAGCTGATTATGGGTGTGGCTGATGGTGAAGTTCTGGTCGACGGCCAGGTGATTTACACCGCCAGCGATCTTAAAGTGGGCCTGTTCAAGGACACTGCTGCGTTCTAATCGCAGTCACGGCGGCCCTTCCCGGTCGCCGTTTTATTTCCCCGCCATTATCGTGCCCTGTGCTTTTAAACCCCAGGTTCATGGCGGCTAAATAGTAACTACAATTATTGTAGTTACTTGGAGGTAATCCATGCAGAAAACCCGTTTTGACAACATGCCATGCCCAGTAGCCCGCTCACTGGACCGCGTGGGAGAATGGTGGAGTATCCTGATTCTTCGCGATGCGTTCCATGGCCTATCGCGGTTTGATGAATTCCAGCAAAGCCTGGGGCTTTCGCCCACCATATTGACCCGACGCCTGAGATACCTGGTGGAAAGCGGTATCCTGCATAAGCAGCGATATCAAACCCGGCCGATACGGTATGAGTATCTGCTCACCGAACGCGGCAAGGATTTCTTCCCAGTGCTCGCGGCCCTGTTCCATTGGGGAAATACCCATCTGGCTGATGACGGCATTAGCGCGGAACTGGTCGACCGCCGTACCGGGCAGCCAATACGCGTAGAACTGATCGACAGCATTACCCGGCAGCCTATCGCGCTGCATAATATTACCTTAGCGCCAGGGCCGGCAGCGACCGACGGTATGCGCCAACGCGCGGCCCTGATGCAGCAGAACCTTTCTGCATTCCCCCCGAATCATCCAAGGAGTCACTATGAACAGTCGTCGTATAGTCATTACCGGCATGGGCGCCGTTTCGCCACTGGGATGCGGCGTAGAGGCTATCTGGCAGCGTCTGCTGAATGGCCAGTCCGGTATTCGTCCGCTCCCGGAAGAGATCGTTGCCGACCTGCAGGTTAAAATCGGCGGGCAGGTGCCTTCACTGGAGCAGGACGCCGAGGCAGGTTTTGACCCCGACAGCTCCGTACCGCCAAAAGACCAAAAGAAAATGGACCGCTTTATTCTGCTGGCGATGGCGGCGGCCGATGAGGCCATTCGTCAGGCAGGCTGGACAGCGGATACGGAAGATAAGCAGGAGCGCACCGCAACCGTGATTGCCTCCGGTATCGGTGGCTTTCCGGCGATTGCTCACGCAGTGCGCACCACCGACAGCCGGGGAGCCAAACGCCTTTCGCCATTTACCATTCCTTCGTTCCTGGTCAATCTGGCGGCCGGTCATGTGTCGATTAAGCACCAGTTCAAGGGCCCGATCGGCGCCCCCGTTACCGCTTGTGCAGCAGGCGTCCAGGCTATTGGTGATGCGGTACGCATGATTCGTAACGATGAGGCCGATATCGCGCTGTGTGGCGGTACAGAAGCCGCAATCGACACCGTCAGCCTCGGGGGCTTTGCCGCAGCGCGCGCCATGTCCACGACGTCACCTGAAGAGGCAGAAAAAGCCTCCCGGCCATTCGACAGTGCCCGCAACGGTTTTGTCATGGGGGAAGGTGCCGGCATGTTGGTTATTGAAACGCTGGAACATGCGCTGGCGCGTGGTGCCACACCACTGGCAGAAATTGTCGGCTACGGTACCAGTGCCGATGCCTACCACATGACCTCCGGTGCTGAAGACGGTGACGGCGCCTATCGCGCAATGAAAATTGCGCTGAAACAGGCCGGTGTCGCACCGGAGCAAATTCAGCACCTGAATGCCCACGCGACCTCAACACCCGTCGGTGATTTGGGTGAGATCAACGCCATTAAACACCTGTTCGGTACTGGGGGCAGCGTAGCCATCACTTCGACCAAATCCGCTACGGGACATTTACTCGGGGCTGCTGGCGGGCTGGAAACCATATTTACGGCGCTGGCATTGCGCGATCAGATCGCACCAGCCACGCTGAATCTGGATAATCCGGATCCGGCGGCCGAGGGGTTGCATTTGGTGGCCAATAAAGCGCAACCAATGACCATCAACTACGCGCTGTCGAACGGCTTTGGCTTTGGCGGCGTGAATGCGAGTATCTTGCTGAAACGCTGGCAGGAATAAGACTGTTTAAACAAAAACCTCCGCCCGGAGCGGAGGTTATTCCTTTTTTTTGACAGAGAGCCGCTTAAGCGGTCACAGCCCTGTCTTCCATGGCTTCTCGCCAACCTCCCAGCCATTGAGACCGGGCGTCCACAGATGATTGGTAGGGACAATATTCCCTAGAACGCCCTAAGATACCTGCCTGATAACCTCGTGAATGCGCCCTTTCCAGACGATCGCGTTTCTGTCTCTTCATGCCTCGTTTCCCTCATATTTGGTCTGGTGGAAAGAAAACAATGGCTGCTTTTTGTGCAGCCACGTATAAGCAATAGCGCTAAATGAAGGGAAGATCAATGCGCAAAATTCACGCCAATGTCATATTTGTGAGCTACACACGCAGAATTGGCTAAGTGGCTGATATGCCGAGGAAGAGGTTAACTGATTGAAATAAAATAAAAATCCCTCCCGACGAAAAGTTTTAATATTTTTCATCGGAAGGGATTAGACCTTTTTAGTCCAAATTATGACTAAAAACGACCGGCCTGCGAGGCGATGGACTGCGCCTCTTGCTGCCAGCCTTGCGCCAGGGTACGGACTAACGCATCGTAACCATCCTCGCCCTGTTTCAGCTCCAGGCTGAATGGCCGTTTGGTCAGCTTGCCTTGATGACTCAGCACCCATTCGCCACGAATAATCGCCTTGCCATCAAAACGACCATGGAAACCGCTGACCGTCACGTTCAACACATCCTGATCGCTGCTCATCGGCTGGGAGGAGACCACCCAGCCCGGCAATGCGCTGCTCAGGTTAGTGACCAGCGTTTGCTGCAGCTGCTGGTCGAGCGGGCTGGCCCACAGGTTATTCTGAGCAATAACGTACTGCACATCATTGGTTTGATAAACCACGCCGTTCTGCGCCAGATAATCCGCCACGGTGACGTGTTCCAACCACAGTTGGCGAGAAGTCTCACCGCCGCTCACCTGTGTCGGCACACCCAGCGCCGGCAGTTGGTAGTAGGTTTTCTGTGGTGTGCTGCTACAGGCGCTGAGTACCAGCGCCAGGGCTACAGGAATCCATTTCATCATTTATTGGCCTTCTTCGGCTGAGGATCGTTACTGCCCGCGGCTTCAAATACCAGCGCGTTGCTCTTTTCATTCAGGGTGCGCAGCACTGGCTGCAACTCACGCAGCACCTGATCGAGACGTTGCATATCGCCGACCATCTTGTTGTAGGCCGGTGAACCTGGCTGGAAGCCTTTCATGCTGCGATTCAGCTCCTGCAGCGTTTTTTGCATATCCTGCGGCAGTGCCTTCATCTCTTTACTGGCGATGATGTCGTTCAACGATTTCATGGTCTGTTGCGTCGACTTCATGGTTTTCTGACTTTCCGCCAGGGTCTTGGTCGCTTCGTTGATCATCGGATTCAATGGCATCGCGTTGATCTTATCCAAGGTCTGCATCAGTTTCTGTTGGATCTGCGCCAAACCGCCGCTGGTGGTCGGCATCAACGGATAACCAAACAGCTCACGCGGCCCTTTCCACGGTTTCTCCTGCGGATAGAAATCCAGATCGATATACAGTGAACCGGTTAACAGGTTGGCAGATTTCAGCGCAGCACGCATACCGCGAGATTCAGCATCTTTCAGATGGCCTTCAATATCGAAATTGCCGCCCAACTGTTTTTGGAAACGATCGGGTTCGATGCGGATCAGCACCGGGATCCGGTAGTCGTTATCCAGACGCTGCATCATACCTTCTTTATAGAATGGTACTTGCGCCACGGTCCCCAAACGGATACCGCGGAACTCAACTGGCGCACCCGGCTGCAGGCCACGGATCGAGTCGGAGAAGAACATCAGGTAATCTTTGTGTACGGTGTACAACGAATCCTGGATGCTGCGTTGGTTATCGAACAGCTGATATTCGGTTTTCTCTTTTACCTGCTCACCGCGATCCCAACCGTCCGGCACGTCAAAGCTGACGCCACCGCTGAACAGCGTAGCCAGGGATCCCATTTCTACCCGCATCCCCTGCGCGGACATGTCGAAGGCCACGCCGCTGTCTTTCCAGAAGCGAACGTTGCTGGTCACCAGTTGGTCGTAAGGAGCGGAGACGAACAGCTGATAGCGCATGGCGCGCATTTTCGGATCAAAATAGCTGGTCTCTACCGAGCCAACGCGGTAGCCACGGAACAATACCGGATCGCCGGCATTCAACTGACCCGATTTCTCACTGTCCAGTATGATGCGCAAACCTTTGGCGTCCGGAGAAGCCAACGGTGGTGCATCCAGCAGTTGGTAATCGTTTTTCTCTTTACCTTTTTTGCCCGGCTGCAGCTCGATGTAAGCCCCAGACAGCAACGTACCCAGACCGGAAATGCCTTCACGGCCAATCTGCGGTTTCACCACCCAGAAGGCGGTATCCTCGCGCAGCAATTTCTCCATGCCGGAGTTTAACCGAGCCTGCACCACCACCTTGCTCAGGTCATCGCTCAGGGTCACGGTTTCCACTACACCGACGTCAACGCTACGGCTGGTGATTTTGGTTTTACCCGCCTCCAGCCCTTCAGCGGTTGTGGTGACCAGCGTCACCTGAGGCCCCTGGTGGCTAAAATGGTAAAACAGGATCCAGGCGCCGATCAGCGCAGTGACGATGGGGATAATCCACACCGGCGACCAGCGCTTGATCTTTTCAACGTCCGCGACGCTATGATTATTTTCCGTCACCTTGCGGCTCCTTTTTTATTGTTTCATTTACGCGATCCCAGGTCAGCCGGGGGTCAAACGTCATGGCAGCAAACATAGTGAGGATCACCACCATGGCGAACAGCAGTGCGCCAGTAGCAGGATAAATACTCATCAATTGTCCCATCCGTACCAATGCCGAAAGCACGGCAATCACAAACACGTCGATCATTGACCAGCGGCCAACGAATTCAACCACTTCATAAATCAGGTGCATCCGTTCGCTATCAGCCCGGGGTTTATGCCTGCCGTTAGCATCCCAGCACAACCAGCCAATCGCCAACATTTTCAACGACGGCACCATGATGCTGGCGATGAAGATCACCATCGCCACCGGATAAGATCCCTCGCCCCACAGCAGGATCACCCCGGCCATGATGGTAGAGGTGATTTTGTTGCCCAGGGCTTCGGTAACCATAATAGGCAGCAGATTAGCCGGAATATACAGCATGATAGAGGTGACAAGCAGTGCCAATGTCCATTGCAAACTGTGGCGACGACGGACATAACCTTTGGTGTGGCAACGCGGGCAACGGGTCATCTCGGCCGGCAGAATCGCCGTACAGCATTGGCAAGAGCGCAGGCCCTGGCGCAACCCGATGTGCCCAACCTGCATTGGACGATCCAGCCGCGGTGCAGGTTCAATGTCATTCCATAACCAGCGGCGATCGACACATTGGAAGGCACGCACCTGCAGCAGGCAGAACAGGCAATAAGGCACAAAGCTGCTGCCGATGCCGATATCGCCATAGGCCATCAGCTTGACGAAGCTGACCAACACCCCTGCGAGGAAAATCTCCACCATGCACCAGGTTTTAAACTGGAACAGCATCTTGGCCATCCACTCTTTCAGGCCAAGGGGGATACGCACTCGGGCACACAGCACAATGATCGCCACCATGCAGAATGCAGGGATCAACTGTACGAACACCATAAACAACGTGGCCATGCTGGCGTAGTCTTCCGCCACCATCACCTGCGGGATCTGGATCAGTTTGATTTCGTTACCGAGGCCGGCAACGCGCATATTGATAAACGGGAAAATATTCGCCAGCAGCAGCATGAACAATGCGCTGAGGGCATAGCCAATTGGCCGCTTGCGCGGTTCCTGCCAGCGGGAGCTGAGGGTCGTTTTACAACGCGGGCATACCGCTTTTGAACCATATGCCAGCGGCGGCAACGCCACCAACATGTCGCATTGTGGACACAGCATCAGATTGTCCTGTTGCTGTTTTGCGTGTGTTGCGTGACTGTGCTGCTCGTGATTCTCGTGGGAACACACCATAATCCTCCTTAACAACGTCGCTCACCGGTACGGCAATACCGTCCGCAGCAGCGCGCGGACGGTATTCTCAACGGTTAGCCGTTTTTCATCGCTTCCAACTCTTCCCAACGGGCGAAGGCTTCTTCCAACGCCCCTTCGGCGGCGGCCAGCGCCGTCAACACCTGTTGTGTTTCGCTGTGAGGGCGCGTGAAGAAATCAGCATCGCTCATTTGCGCCTGCAGTGCTTCAATTTCCGCTTCCAGCTGTTCAAGGCGTTGCGGCAACTGTTCCAGTTCGCGTAACAAGTTATAGCTCAGTTTAACCGCCGGTTTCTTGGGCTGTTCAGCCTTTTTCTCCGCCGCCGGTTTATTCTGTTCAGCCGCGACCTGACGAATAGGTTTTGCCGTTGCGCGCTGATGGTGTGCATCGTAATAACCGCCGACAAAGGTGCTGATCTCGCCGTTGCCTTCAAAGATCCAGCACTCGGTCACGGAGTTGTCGACGAATTGACGATCGTGGCTCACCAGCAGCACGGTGCCCTGATAGCCATCGATCAACTCTTCCAGCAGCTCCAGCGTTTCGACGTCAAGATCGTTGGTTGGTTCATCGAGAATCAATAAGTTGCTTGGCTTCAGGAACAGCTTGGCCAGCAACAGACGGTTACGCTCGCCGCCTGACAATGCTTTCACCGGCGTCATGGCGCGTTTCGGGTGGAACAGGAAGTCCTGCAGATAACCCAGTACGTGGCGGGAACGGCCATTGACCATCACCTCCTGCTTGCCTTCTGCCAGGTTGTCCATCACCGTACGTTCCGGATCCAGTTCGGCGCGGTGCTGGTCGAAGTAGGCCACTTCAAGCTTGGTGCCGCAGTGTACGCGACCGCTGTCGGCCTTCAACTGGCCAAGCATCAGCTTCAGCAAGGTCGTCTTGCCGCAGCCGTTCGGACCGACCAGGGCAATCTTGTCGCCGCGCTGTACCTGAGCGGAGAAATTGCGCACCAGCACTTTGCCGCCGACCTGATAGTTGACGTCTTCCATCTCGAACACGATCTTGCCGGAGCGTACCGCTTCTTCAACCTGCATTTTGGCGGTGCCCATCACTTCACGACGTTCTGAACGCTCGTTACGTAACGCCTTCAGCGCACGTACGCGGCCTTCGTTACGGGTACGACGCGCCTTGATGCCCTGACGGATCCACACTTCTTCCTGCGCCAGCTTGCGGTCGAATTCGGCGTTTTGCAGCTCTTCTACCCGCAGCGCTTCTTCTTTGCTCAGCAGATACAGATCATAATTGCCCGGCCAGGACACCAGCTTGCCACGGTCGAGATCGACAATGCGCGTAGCCATGTTGCGGATAAAGGAACGGTCGTGGGAAATGAACACGATGCTGCCCTGGAACTCTTTCAGGAAGCCTTCCAGCCAGTCGATGGTGGTAATGTCCAGGTGGTTGGTCGGTTCGTCCAGCAGCAATACGCGTGGAGAGCTGACCAGCGCGCGCCCCAGCGCCGCTTTACGCAGCCAACCGCCGGAAAGCGAGGAAAGCTCCGCGTCCCCGTTCAGGCCCAGCTGCAACAGCACTTCGCTGATGCGGCTGTCGAGCTGCCAAAGCCCCTGGTGATCGAGGATCTCCATAATCTGCGCCATACGCGTCAGGTTTTTTTCGCTCGGATCGGTTTCCACCAGGTGCGAAATCGCGTGATAGGCCTTCAGGTGTTCCGCCTGTTCGGCCACGCCTTCGGCCACGAAATCGAATACTGTCCCGCCGATATTGCGCGGGGGATCCTGTTGCAGACGCGCAACGATCAGATCTTGCTCGTAAATCACCCGGCCATCGTCCAGCGGAATTTCTTTACCGAGGATCTTCAACAGCGTGGATTTACCGGCGCCATTACGCCCAACCAGACAAACGCGTTCGTTGTCTTCAATATGAATTTCGGTGTTATCTAAAAGCGGCGCATCGCTGAAGGACAGCCAGGCACCGGACATGCTGATTAACGACATAGTAATTATTTTCCTTCGCCGGCGTGGGTAACCAGCCAGCAGTTATGAATTTGACGGTTACGGGCAAAGTCCTGCGACTGCGTCTGGGCGGTAATTTCTTTCGCCTCCAGACCCAGGGCGCTCAGACCGGCCATATCCATCTGGAAACCGCGCTTGTTGTTCGAGAACATGATGGTCCCGTTACGACGCAGCAACCGTTTCAAATCTTGCATCAGCACCAGGTGATCGCGCTGAACGTCAAAAGTGTTCTCCATCCGCTTGGAGTTGGAGAAGGTCGGCGGATCGATAAAGATCACGTCGAATTGTTCGTCGGCATTTTGCAGCCATGACAGGCAATCCGCATGGATCAATCTGTGCTGTTTGCCGGTCAGGCCGTTAACGCGCAGGTTTTTCTCAGCCCATTCGAGATAGGTACGCGACATATCCACCGTGGTGGTACTGCGCGCACCACCCAATCCGGCGTGTACGCTGGCGGTGCCGGTATAGGCGAACAGGTTGAGGAAGTCTTTGCCCTTGCTCATCTCACCCAGCATGCGGCGAGCAATGCGGTGGTCGAGGAACAGGCCGGTATCGAGATAGTCAGTCAGGTTCACCCACAGCTTGGCGTTAAACTCTTCCACCAGCAGGAACTCGCCCTTCTGCGCCAGTTTTTCATACTGGTTTTTGCCTTTCTGACGCTCACGGGTTTTCAGGATCAGCTGATTGGACGGCAATTCCAGCACCGCCAGCGTGGCATTGATCACATCGAACAGACGTTGACGCGCTTTCTGCGCATCGATGGTTTTCGGCGGCGCATACTCTTGTACCACCACCTTGCTGCCGTAGCGGTCTACCGCCACGTTGTATTCCGGCAGGTCAGCATCATACAGGCGATAGCATTCAATGCCCTGCTGTTTGGCCCACTTGTCGAGCTTCTTCAGGTTCTTGCGCAGGCGGTTGGCAAAATCTTCCGCGACCTGAATACCGCCGGAGCCCTGTGGGTTTTCCGCCAGTTGGTAATTTTTCTGCACGCAGTCCAGCGGGCCATTTTTGGCCTTGAACTGGCGTTCGGCACGCAGCTGCAGGCAGCTCAGCAGTTCCGGCGATGCGCTGAACAATGACAACTGCCAGCCGCCGAATGCGCTCTTCATGATGCGGCCCAGCATATTGTGCAAGGCGATCAGCGCCGGTTCACTTTCCAGACGCTCGCCGTACGGCGGGTTGCACACTACGGTGCCCGTCGGGCCTTCCGGCAGTGGATTGGTCAGTTTGGCTACGTCGTTGACGTTAAAGGTAATCAGTTCGGCAACGCCTGCACGACGGGCATTGCCGCGCGCCATTTCAATCACCCGACGATCGATATCAGAACCGAAGAAACGTGAGGTGGTTTCTTGCAAGCCACGGCGTGCACGCACCTGTGCTTCGGTGATCACTTCGCGCCACAGATCGACGTTATGGCCATTCCAGGCGGTAAAGCCCCAATGTTGACGGTGCAGACCCGGAGCGCGATCGGAAGCTATCATCGCCGCCTCGATCAATAGCGTCCCCGAGCCACACATAGGATCGAGCATCGGAGTCCCCGGCTGCCAGCCGGAACGTTGCACAATCGCCGCCGCCAGGCTCTCTTTAAGCGGTGCCTGGCCGGTCAAATCACGGTAGCCACGTTGATGCAGGCCTTCACCGCTCAGATCGAGCGCTACGCTGGCCATATCGCGCTGCAGGAACACATTGACGCGAATATCCGGCTGCTGCTTCGCAACCGTCGGACGCTGGTCGAGTTTGCGAGTAAAGCTGTCGACGATGGCGTCCTTAACCTTCAACGCACCATATTGGCTGTTGCGGATCTCTTCGTTCACGCCACTGAAATGCACGGCGAAGGTTTTATCCACGCCGAAAATGTTGGTCCAGTCGATCGCCTGCACACCCAGATACAGATCCAGATCGCTGTGCACGCGGAATTCATTCAGCGGCAGCAAAATACGTGAGGCCAGACGGCTCCACAGCAAGCTTTGGTACAGAAGACGATCGTCACCCTGAAAATGTACCCCACCCTGCACTACTTTACAGGCGTGAGCGCCCAGCGCTTCCAGTTCGCTTTTTAACAGTTCTTCCAGTCCACGCGCCGTGCTGGCAAACAGAGAGTTCATATCGTACTTATCACCAAAAAGAAAATTGTTGCGCATTATAGCTAATCCAGACCGCTTGTCATAAAGTTGCTCCCTTCTATTTAATAATCGCACGGGGATAAGGGTGATTACGCTTTCGAAAATTTACGTTCATCCGGTGAAATCGCTTCGTGGTTTGCAGCTTTCGCACGCGCAGGCTTCCAGCAGTGGATTGGCTTTCGACCGTACCTTTATGATCACCGAACCGGATGGCACCTTTATTACCGCGCGCCAATATCCGCAAATGGTGATGTTCACCCCGGCTCTGCTGCCCGATGGGCTATTCCTGACCGCGCCGGACGGAGAAAGCGCCGCCATCCGCTTCAGCGATTTCGCCCCTGAGGCGCAACCGACCGAAGTTTGGGGCAATCATTTCACCGCCCTGATTGCGCCGGCAGCGATTAACAGCTGGCTGAGCGGTTATTTCCAGCGTGAAGTGCAGCTGCGTTGGCTTGGCCCCGAGCTGACCCGCCGCGTGAAAAAACACCCGGAAATCCCCCTTTCTTTCGCCGACGGCTATCCTTATTTGCTGATCAACGAAGCCTCATTCAACGATTTGCAGCAGCGTTGCCCCGGCAGCATCAAGCTTGAGCAGTTCCGCCCCAATCTGGTGGTCACCGGCGCGAATGCCTGGGCCGAGGATGGTTGGCAGGTGATCCGCGTCGGTGACGTGATGTTTGATCTGGTCAAACCCTGTAGCCGCTGCGTGTTGACCACCGTCAGCACCGAACGTGGGCGCAAGCACCCAAGCGGCGAACCCCTGAGCACTCTGCAGAAATTCCGCACGGCTGATAACGGTGATATCGATTTTGGCCAGAATATGGTGGCGCGCAGCAGCGGTATTATCCGCGTCGGCGATAGAGTAGAAGTGTTATCCACCAAGCCGCCACGCCCGTATGGCGCTGGAAAAGTGGTTGAGAGCGTGCAGGCACCGCAGGACAGTGAACATAGCGTCACTATCGAATACGCGGGAACGGTGTTTACCGGCAATAATCAGCAGATCTTACTGGAGCAGTTGGAACAGCAAGGGCTCCGCGTGCCTTATTCATGCCGTGCGGGAATTTGCGGAAGTTGTCGCATCACTTTGGTCAGTGGCGAAGTGGCGCCGCTGAAGAAAAGTGCGGTAGCCAACAATGGCACCATCCTTTGCTGCAGCTGTATTCCAAAAAGCGATTTGACGCTGGCGTAATCGCCGTTATACCGCCCTGTCGTAAGCCGGGGCGGAGGTTTCATCTTGCGCGCAGGGTTTAAGGCGATCGTGCATCACTTTGATGGCGTCACCCAGAACCATAGTGCGGCCAGCGACGGAGAGTTGGTTTTGCGCCAGCAGGCACAGGCTGGCGTTATCACCGGCTTCCACCACCAGCAGACGCGCTTCAACGCCGCTCTCCATCACCTTCACCGCCGCTAATTCGCCATTTTTCGGCTGCAACGGGTAATGCTGCTGCGAGAAATGCCAGCTTTTCGGCATCAGCGGTTTCAGGAAGCGATAGGCCACCAGGGCATTTAATACCAGTTCGGCGCGTTGTTCATGGCTGAGCTTTATCTGTTTGCACTGCTCTTCATAATTAAAATAAAGCGCCGCGTCATCCACACAGAAAGAACACTCATCAAAGGCATCCGGCGTTAACATTTTGGCAGGAAAACGCGAGCGGAAGATCATCCCATTGGCTAAATCCAGCATTAGCCGATCGTGTTCGGCGTCAAAATACCAACGCCAATTATCGTCAGGTTTTATCTTCATGTCTTATCCTTCTCGCTGCCCATGCCACGCCGTATTTACCCTAAAAGGTGATTTTATCACCACTCAAGTCGCTTAAACATCGGATAATTCCGCGAACGATATTTATGCTAGTGGACAAAATATAGACGAGCCGGGGAAGAAATAAACCCCCGGCTGAAAATGAAAGGAAAAATATTAGATGTAGTTAACGATATCTTTAATCAGGCGCGGACCTTTGAAGATAAATCCGGAATAAATTTGTACCAGCGAAGCACCGGCCGCCATTTTTTCCCGTGCGGCCATCAGGGAATCAATTCCGCCAACGCCGATAATCGGTAAACGCCCTTGCAGCTCTAGCGACAAACGACGGATCACTTCGGTGCTGCTCGCCTGCAGCGGACGACCACTCAGGCCCCCCATTTGCTCGCAATAATTCAGCCCCTGGATCAATTTACGATCCAGCGTGGTATTGGTCGCGATCACGCCATCAATATTATGGCGCACCAAACTATCGGCTATTTGGATCAATTCTTCTTCTGAAAGATCCGGCGCGATCTTTACCGCCACCGGCACATATTTGTGATGGCGCGCATGCAATTCCTGCTGCTTATTTTTAATGGCGGCCAAAAGATCGTCTAACGCTTCGCCGTACTGTAAGGATCGTAACCCCGGTGTATTGGGTGACGAAATGTTAATCGCGATATAACCGGCATACGGATAAACTTTATCCATACAGATCAGATAATCGTCTTTTCCTTGCTCGACCGGGGTATCTTTATTCTTACCGATATTAATCCCCAGAATACCGCCGAAATGGGATTTCTTAACGTTTTCAACCAGATTATCCACGCCCTGGTTATTAAAGCCCATTCGGTTGATCAGGCCTTCCGCTTCCACGATGCGGAACAGACGCGGTTTATCATTGCCCGACTGCGGGCGTGGCGTCACGGTGCCAACTTCGACAAAGCCAAAGCCCATGGCACCGAATGCGTCGATGCACTCGCCGTCTTTATCCAGGCCGGCGGCCAAACCCAAAGGATTTTTAAAAGAGAGCCCCATGCAGCTTACTGGCTTGGTCGGCACAGACTGGCGAATAACAAATTCTAACGGGGTGCCGGTGACGCGGCGGAGCTGATGAAAAGTCAATTCATGCGCACGCTCGGGATCGAGCTGGAACAACGCTTTTCTGATGAGGGGGTAGTACATGTACTCTCCTGATTTCCCGGTTGCAAACCGGGGGCGTATTATCCGGTATCCCTTGGCCAATTGGAATTGATTAAAAGCAAAAAAAGCGTTTTTAACGCAATCGTTTCCCCTTACGGGGAGCCAATGCCCCGCCAATCCGCATTTACGCATATCAAAATCAAAAAATGAGATTTAAGTAACCCGCCCCTTTGCTGATAGGTTTAAAACACTTCTCGACGATTTTTTAATTAAACCTAACTTTTAGTTATAAGGAGTGGTAATGCGCGTTATATCACTGTCCGGCAGCCCTCGCATCCCATCACGTTCAGCGGCCCTGCTTTCCTTGAGTAAAAATTGGTTGCAGCAGCAAGGTGTAGAAGTGATCTCCTACACCCTGCACGACTTTGATGCAGAAGACTTGCTGTACGCCAATTTCAATAGCCCGGCGATAAAAGCCTTTACCGAGCAACTGGCTTTGGCCGACGGCCTGTTGGTCTCTACGCCGGTGTATAAGGCCTCGTTTTCCGGTGCGCTGAAAACCCTGCTGGATCTGCTGCCGGAGCGAGCGCTTGACCATAAGGTGGTGTTACCCCTGGCCACCGGCGGTTCTATTGGTCATATGTTGGCAGTGGACTATGCCCTTAAGCCGGTGTTGGCGGCATTGAAAGCTCAGGAAGTGCTGCATGGGGTGTTCGCCGACGACAGCCAGGTGGTGTTGAGCGGTGAAGATATCACGCTGTCCGACGGGCTGGCATCGCGGTTGGAAGAAGCCCTGGAAAGCTTCTACCTGGCACTCGGTCGCCGTAAACCGCCCCAGGCAAAACTCTCCCCGTCTCTGTTTGCACGTCAAACCGCCTGACAGCACGCTCTATATAAGGAAAGAGAATGACGCGACTTTCATCACTTGGCCGTTGGCTTGGCACTGGCGCTTTGGCCGGCATCATCTCACTGGCGTGGATCAATTCCGCCAGCGCACAGGATCCGGCGCAGTTTCGTATTGGTTATCAAAAAGGATCGGTCAGTCTGGTATTGGCAAAATCCCACCGCCTGCTGGAACAGCGTTTCCCCACTACCAAAATCAGTTGGATCGAATTCCCCGCCGGCCCGCAGATGCTTGAGGCGTTGAACGTCGGCAGTATCGATCTGGGCAGCACCGGCGATATTCCGCCGATCTTTGCCCAGGCCGCCGGGGCGGATCTGCTGTATGTCGGCGTAGAGCCACCTAAACCCAAGGCGGAAGTGATCCTGGTGCCGGAAAATAGCCCGATCAAAACCGTCGCTGATTTGAAAGGCCACAAGGTCGCCTTCCAGAAAGGCTCCAGTTCCCACAACCTGCTGCTGCGTTCGCTGCAAAAAGCCGGACTGAAATTCACCGATATCCAACCGGTTTACCTGACGCCAGCAGATGCCCGCGCTGCATTCCAGCAGGGCAACGTCGATGCCTGGACCATCTGGGACCCGTACTATTCCGCAGCCTTGTTGCAGGGCGGCGTGCGGGTGCTGGGTGACGGCACCGATTTGAATCAAACCGGCTCCTTCTATCTGGCGGTGCGCACTTATACCGAAGCTAACGGGCCGTTTATTCAGCAGGTGCTCGATGAGTTGACCAAAGCGGATGCGCTGACTCAAAGCGACCGGGCGCAAAGCGTCACGCTGCTGGCGAACGCCATGGGGCTGCCGGAAAAAGTGATCTCGTCTTATTTGGATCACCGTCCACCGACCGCCATCAAACCGCTGGACGCACGCACCATTGCCGCCCAGCAGCAAACCGCCGATCTGTTTTACGCCAACCGTCTGGTGCCCGTGAAGGTTGATATCTCGCAACGCATCTGGCGCCCGAGCGCACAATAATTTTGGAGAATAGACGATGAGCCTGAACGTATTCTGGTTTTTACCAACCCATGGCGACGGCCACTATCTCGGCAGCACTGAAGGCGCGCGTAGCGTCGATTACGGCTATTTGCAGCAAATTGCCCAAGCGGCCGATCGGCTAGGGTTCGGCGGCGTGTTGATCCCCACCGGCCGTTCTTGTGAAGACTCCTGGCTCGTGGCCGCATCGTTAATTCCTGTTACTCAGCGGCTGAAGTTCCTGGTGGCTTTGCGCCCCGGGATAATTTCGCCCACCCTGGCGGCTCGCCAGGCGGCGACGCTGGATCGTCTTTCCAATGGTCGAGCGTTGTTCAACCTGGTTACCGGCGGCGATCCCGAGGAGCTGGCGGCGGAAGGGCTGCATCTGAATCACGAAGAACGTTACGAGGCTTCGGCAGAGTTCACCCACGTTTGGCGAAAGGTGCTGGAAGGGGAAACCGTCGATTTCGATGGTAAGCATATTCAGGTGAAGGGGGCAAAGCTGCTGTACCCGCCGGTGCAACAACCGCGTCCGCCGCTGTATTTCGGCGGATCCTCTGCCGCTGCGCAGGATCTGGCCGCCGAACAGGTTGAAATGTACCTCACATGGGGAGAACCCCCGGCGCAGGTGAAAGAAAAAATTGCCGAGGTCCGCGCCAAAGCGGCGGCTAAAGGTCGCAAGGTGCGCTTCGGTATTCGCCTGCACGTGATCGTGCGTGAAACTACCGAAGAAGCCTGGCGTGCAGCAGACCGACTGATTGCCAATCTGGATGAAAAAACCATCGCCGATGCACAAAAGGCATTTGCCCGCTTTGACTCTGTAGGGCAACGACGCATGGCAGCGCTGCACGGCGGCAAAAAAGACAATCTGGAGATCAGCCCCAATCTGTGGGCCGGGGTGGGCTTGGTCCGTGGCGGGGCCGGTACTGCCCTGGTCGGCGACGGCCCGACGGTGGCGGCGCGCATGCAGGAATATGCCGATCTGGGCATCGATACCTTTATCCTGTCCGGCTACCCGCATCTGGAAGAGGCCTATCGCGTCGGCGAACTGCTGTTCCCCCATCTTGACCTGGTGGAAAACCAAATCCCCACGCAGCGCAAACCGGTCAAGGCCCAGGGAGAAGTGGTGGCCAATATCTATATTCCGCAAAAAGCGTCGCAAAGCTGAGGAGCCCCCTTATGGCGAAGGGTACACAACGCATATTGCACCGGCTGGCCCCCTGGGCATTGCCGGTAGCGCTGGTGGTTATCTGGCAAATCTCCGTCGAGGCGGGTTGGCTGTCGAACCGTATTCTGCCGGCGCCGAGCGCGGTCGTCACCGCCTTCTGGACGCTAACCAAAAGCGGCGAGTTGTGGCAACACCTGACGATCAGCAGTTGGCGCGCACTGATCGGTTTTAGCATCGGCGGCAGCATTGGGCTGGTGCTGGGCTTTATCACCGGTTTGTCACGTTGGGGCGAGCGCCTGTTGGACAGCTCCGTGCAGATGATCCGCAACGTGCCGCATCTGGCGCTGATCCCGCTGGTGATCCTGTGGTTCGGTATCGATGAGTCCGCCAAGATTTTTCTGGTGGCGTTAGGCACGCTGTTCCCCATTTATTTGAATACCTATCACGGTATCAAGAATATCGATCACGGCCTGCTTGAAATGGCACGCAGCTACGGTCTGAGCGGTTTCCAGCTCTTTGCTCAGGTGGTTTTGCCGGGCGCTCTGCCGTCGATTATGGTCGGCGTGCGTTTCGCGTTGGGTTTTATGTGGCTGACGCTGATCGTGGCCGAAACCATTTCCGCCAATTCGGGTATCGGTTATCTGGCGATGAACGCACGTGAATTCTTGCAGACCGACGTGGTGGTGGTGGCGATTGTGCTTTATGCCCTGCTCGGCAAGCTGGCGGACGTCAGCGCACAGTTGCTGGAACGCGTCTGGTTGCGCTGGCACCCGGCCTATCAACTGAAACAAGGAGAAGCGCTATGACGACTCCCGCTCGAATTCCCCAAGGGACGCCGGTCACGCTGGAGTCCATTGCCAAGCGCTACGGTAACCGCACCGTGCTGGACAATATTCAATTGCGCATCAGCGCGGGTCAGTTTGTCGCCGTGGTCGGCCGCAGTGGCTGCGGTAAAAGCACGCTGCTGCGTCTGATGGCAGGACTGGAAAAAGCCACCAGCGGCGCCTTGCTGAGCGGGAATGCGCCCCTTGCCAGCGCCAGAGACGATACCCGCTTAATGTTTCAGGACGCCCGCCTGCTTCCGTGGAAAAAGGTGATCGACAATGTGGGCCTTGGCCTGCGCGGTAACTGGCGTGCCGATGCGTTGCAAGCACTGGAAGCCGTCGGGCTGGCCGACCGCGCCAACGAGTGGCCGGCGGCCTTGTCCGGAGGACAAAAACAGCGAGTGGCTCTGGCACGTGCGCTGATCCACCGTCCACGCCTGTTGCTGTTGGACGAACCTTTGGGGGCGCTCGACGCCTTGACGCGGATTGAAATGCAGGGATTGATTGAAGGGTTGTGGCAACAGCACGGTTTCACCGTATTGCTGGTGACGCATGACGTCAGTGAAGCCATTGCGTTGGCGGATCGCGTCATTTTGATTGAGGAAGGCCGTATCGGCCTGGATCTGACCGTCGACCTGCCGCGACCACGGCGCAAAGGGTCGGTCAAACTGGCAGAGCTGGAAGCCGAAGTGCTGGACAGAGTATTGTCTCCGCCCTCCCCCTTAAGCCAGGCCACACGCCGCGCAGCAAATTAAAAAAGGGACGGCATGCCGTCCCTTCTTAGACTTACGCGTCGAGCGCCTTGGTGATTTTCTCGAACAGGTCGCCGGACAAATTCTCCAGTCCTTTCAACTGTTCAAGCGCTTTGCGCATTAATGCCTGACGTGAAGCATCGTAGCGTTTCAAGCGGATCAAAGGTTCGATCAGGCGAGCAGCAATCTGCGGGTTGCGTTGGTTCAAATCGCTGAGGATTTCCACCAGGAACTGATAGCCACTGCCGTCCGCCGCATGGAACGCCGCCGGGTTGGCAGAAGCAAAGCCCCCAATCAATGAGCGTGTGCGGTTTGGATTGCTCAGGCTGAATGAACGGTGTTTCAGCAACCCACGCACTTTGGTCAGCACGTCCGCCGCCGGGCTGGTCGCCTGCAGCACAAACCACTTGTCCATCACCAGACCATCCTGGTGCCAGCGTTCGTCAAAGGCCGCCAACAGCGCGTCGCGGCAAGGCAATTGCGCCGCCACCGCAGCGGCCAGAGCCGCCAGCGAATCGGTCATATTATCCGCCTGGCGATACTGCTCCGTCACCAATCGGTCGGCCAGCGCTTCATCGCCAAAGGCCAGGTAACCCAGGCACACGTTGCGCAGCGCACGTTTCGCGATGTCAGCATGTTCAACCCGGTAGCCGTCGGTCTTGTTAGCGTGATAAACCGCCAGCCACTCATCGGCCATTTCCTTCGCCAGACAGCGGACGATCGCTTCGTGCACCACGGCTATCGCTTCAGGATCGATAGTGGCAAACAGCTCGGCAATTTCACTTTCTGAAGGCAACGTCAGGATCTGTGCAGCCAACGCCGGATCCAACTTCTCGTCCAACAATACGGCGCGGAACGCATCAACAACGTGCAGCGGCAGCGACAACGGCTGCTGCTGCTGATGTTTGGCCACGTTCAGTTTGATGTAGGTCGCCAGCAGGCTCTGTGCCGCATCCCAACGGGCAAACTCATTGCGAGCATGCTGCATCAGGAAGGTCAGTTGCTGATCGCTGTACGGATAATCCAGTTTAACCGGTGCAGAGAACTCACGTAGCAGGGACGGTACCGGCTTGTGCGACACGCCATCAAACACGAAGGTCTGTTCCGCTTCGGTGACGTTAAGCACGTTATTGATCGGCGAGCCGTTTCTCTGCAGGGCAATCACGTTACCTTGTGCATCGTACAGTTCAATATCCAGCGGGATGTGCAGCGGCAGTTTTTCCGGCTGATCGGCGGTCGGCGCGGTTTTCTGGCTGACGTGCAGACGGTACTGGTGGTGCTCGGCGTCGTATTCGTCACGAACCGTCAGTAACGGCGTACCAGACTGGCTGTACCAGCGGCGGAACAGCGACAGGTCAACGTTGGACGCATCTTCCATCGCCTGAACGAAATCGTCACAGGTCGCCGCACTGCCATCATGACGCTCGAAATACAGCTGAATCCCCTTCTGGAACTGTTCTTCTCCCAGCAGCGTATGCATCATGCGGATCACTTCAGAACCTTTCTCGTACACCGTCAGGGTGTAGAAGTTGTTCATTTCGATCACTTTGTCCGGACGAATAGCATGCGCCATTGGGCTGGCATCTTCGGCGAACTGCGCACCGCGCATAACGCGCACGTTATCGATACGGTTGACCGGACGCGAGCCCAAATCGGAGCTGAACTCCTGATCGCGGAATACCGTCAGCCCTTCCTTCAGGCTGAGCTGGAACCAGTCACGACAGGTCACGCGGTTGCCGGTCCAGTTGTGGAAATATTCGTGGCCGATCACCGCCTCGATATTCAGGTAATCCTTGTCGGTGGCGGTTTCGGCTTTCGCCAGCACGTATTTGGAGTTAAAAATATTTAACCCTTTGTTCTCCATCGCGCCCATGTTGAAGAAGTCGACCGCGACGATCATATAAATGTCGAGATCGTACTCCAGGCCAAAACGGGTTTCGTCCCATTTCATCGAGTTCTTCAGGGAGGTCATTGCCCAATCGGCGCGATCCAGGTTGCCGCGGTCAACGAACAGCTCCAGCGCCACTTCGCGACCGGAACGAGTGGTAAAGCTGTCGCGCAGCACGTCGAAATCACCGGCCACCAGCGCAAACAGATAACAGGGTTTTGGGAAAGGATCTTGCCACTGCACCCAGTGACGCCCATCTTCCAGTTCGCCCTGCCCCACGCGGTTGCCGTTTGACAGCAGGAACGGGTAACGCGCCTTGTCGGCCACGATGCGAGTGGTAAACCGCGCCAGCACATCCGGGCGGTCGAGATAATAAGTAATGTGGCGGAAGCCTTCAGCTTCACATTGGGTACACAGCGCTTCGCCAGACAGATACAGCCCTTCCAGCGCGGTGTTTTTGGCCGGGTGGATATCATTGACAATAGTCATGGTAAATTGTGCTGGCAATTGCTCGATAACCAGTTTGTTATCCTGCAACTGATAGGCTGTCCACGGCTGACCGTCGATCTCAATACTCACCAGCGTCAGGTCTTCACCGTTCAGCACCAGCGCCGCATCGGCAGTGCCCTGGCGTTTGATTTTGCTGACGGCAGTGACGCGAGTGCTCTCTGCATCCAACTCAAAATTCAGGTCAATATCAGTGATGGTGTAATCTGGCGCGCGATAATCGTGGCGATACTTCGCCTGTGGCTGTTGTGTCATAAAAACCCTTTGACGTCTCAGTGAGTTACAGGTTCCAGGCTTTCATCATTCGCCTATTTCGCCGTCGGAAAAGAGCAGAAATTTCGATGAGCCTGATTGTAAATAAACTGTATCACAGCTACAAAAAAAACCCAGAGAGACCAGGCCACAGGAGCGGAGAAATCGGAGGTGGATCGTAATCCTGTCGAAGAATTGCCCACGCCATCAGGCTCCTTCACCTGATGCGGCATCAAAATCAGCATTAAATGCTAAAGATACCCTGCGAGGCTGCACGTTTTCCAGATGAGAACATCGGCGTCAAAAGTGCGAACTTACCCTATCTCACGGGGCAGCCTTCCCTGCTCAACGGCACTTTGCAGGCAATCTTCCCCTATTGGGTATAGCCAAGACAGGCCGGGAGACTCAGTGATATAATTAGCGGATCGGGCTCAAGGACGCGTAGTGCATATGAAAGTAAAATATCTGATCTATTTTTTTACCTTTGCCCTGATGTCCTCATTTGCCCTGTTTATTTCCGATGAGTTGTCGGAAGCCGACACCGAGTATCGCGACAACCAACTCAATCTATACAAAATTACCCGAGCCAAAGAGATTTCAGAGGCTTTTCAGGCCACACTATTGGCACATCGCCTTAAACGTTTGAGCCTGATCGACCCACGAATCACCCCACATCAGTGGCAAGACGCGGATCGCGTAGCACGGGAGAAAATCGCCCACTTCCGACCGCACATCGACAGCGAAATCTCGCAACGGCTCGGCATCAGGCAAAAAATTGCCGCGCTTTCCATGCTCAGTCTGATGGAACAATTGCTCAATAATGACAACCTGCAGCTTTCCCAGGTGACCGAAGCCAATGCCAATCTGTTCAATATCAATAGCGCTTACTATATTTCCCAGGCCAGTAAAAGTTACTACCGCTATAGCTACGATAACCGCATGGTCGATGCCGATTCATTTATGTTTCTTGAGGCAGTGCGATTAAATAACCGGCTGAACATGTCGGTGACCGAACTCATCGATCAGATTATTGACGTCAATACCAATCGACTGGCGCGCAAAGACGCTTATCTGAAAGCAATTCAGCTCACCGGCGTATTGAATGCGTTGAGTACTCGGCTGATTTTTATGAAACTTACCTATAACGACGTGAAAACTACTGCACTGGTGAATGAGATCCTGGGGCAGCTGTCAGCTCAGCAGATCAAGATCATTACCGAAGGATTATATACCGCCGTAAACACGCATACCGCCTACCCTACAGACGCTATTTATCCCTATGTTAAAAACCTGAGTGAGCTCTCACAACGGCTCTATCAGCGCAGTTTCGAAATGGAGACCGCCGCCTCGCAGAGCAAGATTTATGACAGCCAAACCGCCATTGACGGCATGATTTCGCTGGCGGGTCTGATTGCGCTATTTATCTTCCTGCCTACGCTGGTTTACTGTTCAAATATCAGCCGCTGGCTGACGAAAACGCATAATAATATTTTGCGCTTGTCCCACGGCGATATGAATATCGCTCGCAACGAAGTGTTCTACGGCCAGGAGTTGATAGCCATCAGCGACGCTATCAAACAGCTTAAACAGTACCAGTTGGAAAAGGTAACGCTGGAAAATGAGAAACACCTGCTGATTAAAGAGCTGGAAGCCTCCTCCTATCTCGATCCTCTCACCAATATCTATAACCGGCGCAAATTCTTCCTGGAGTGCGAATCGCTGGCTGCCGGCAGCTACCCACTCGCTTTTTGTCTGATCGACATTGATAATTTCAAAAGCCTCAATGATACCTACGGCCATCACGTAGGCGACCTGGTGCTGGTGGCATTTGGCAAGCTGCTGCAAAGCACCTTCCGCTCCAGCGACATTTTCTGTCGCTACGGTGGTGAAGAATTTGCTGTGATCCTCGGTAACTGTACGCTGGAAAATGCGCAGGAAGTGATGTCCAAGCTACGCGAGCGTACGCACCAGTTCAGCCTGACACTAACCGATGGGCAAAACGTCCGCTTCACCACCAGTTGTGGCATTGCCCAGGTCCGCGATATCCGCTTGTTGCCGGCAGCAATCAAACAGGCAGATGAAGCGCTTTATTTTTGCAAGAAAAACGGCAAAGACCAGATAGGCATTCATACCCAGAACGGTTTTATCTGAATTGTTGTTTAAAATAATTAACATTATAATTTTTATGACTAATTAGGCTAAGTCATTCACCTTACAGACTTATCTGACTTTTCTGTCGGCATCCTGATGGCAAGCAGAGATAAAGGCACGTTTAATCCTCGACCGGCTCCGATGAATTGTGGTGTGATGCAGCTTCAATAACAGGATAATCCGGGTATACTCCCCCCACTTTTTTATGATTATCCGGATTTGGACACGCGCCTGACGAGGATGCAGTAACGCGATATGACTCAATACGCCTCCCCGATTTTGACATCACTGCTTGATACTGATGCTTATAAGCTTCATATGCAGCAAGCAGTGTTCCATCGCTATCCTGCTATCAGCGTGGCGGCGGAATTCCGCTGCCGCGGTGACGAGCTGCTTGGCGAATATGCCGACGAGATCCGTGCCCAGATCGCACTGATGAGCCAACTGGCGCTAACAGACGCTGAGTTCAACTATCTCTCCGGGTTGCCTTTCTTCCGCGAGGATTACCTGAACTGGCTGCGCGAGTTTCGCTACGATCCGCAACAGGTTCAGATCGAAGATCATGCGGGCAAGTTGCACATCCGCATTGCCGGTCCCTGGCGTGAAGTGATCATGTGGGAAGTCCCACTGCTGGCAGTGATCAGTGAGGTGGTGCACCGTCACCGCTCCCCGGAAGTCACGCCTGAGATGGCCGTCGCTCATCTGCGCAGCAAACTCGAGCATTTTAAAGCCATGAGCGCTGACGTGGACATTTCTCGCTTCAAACTGATGGACTTCGGCACCCGCCGTCGTTTCTCGCAGAGTGTGCAGCAGGCGATTGTCAGCACCTTGAAAGACGAATTTCCTTATCTGGTCGGCACCAGCAACTACGATCTGGCCCACCAGCTTGCTCTGGCGCCCGTGGGTACTCAGGCTCATGAATGGTTCCAGGCGCACCAGCAAATCAGCCCGGTGTTGGCCAACAGTCAACGTGCAGCTTTGCAAGCCTGGCTGGATGAATATCCGGACCAGCTCGGCATCGCGCTGACCGACTGCATCACCATGGACGCCTTCCTGCGTGATTTCGGTCCGCAGTTCGCCCAGCGTTATCAGGGCCTGCGCCATGATTCGGGGGATCCGTTCGAATGGGGCGAGAAAGCCATTGCGCATTATCAGAAGCTGGGCATCGACCCGATGAGCAAAACGCTGGTGTTCTCCGACAATCTGGATCTGGACAAGGCGATGGCGCTGTATCGCCGTTTCTACCAACGCGTCAATCTGGTGTTCGGCATAGGTACGCGTCTGACCTGCGATATCCCGGGGGTTAAACCGCTGAACATCGTGATCAAGCTGGTCGAATGCAAAGGCAAGCCGGTGGCTAAACTGTCCGACAGCCCGGGCAAGACCATCTGCCAGGATCAGGCCTTTGTGAAAGCGTTACGCAAGGCCTTCGATTTACCGCTGGTGAAGAAAGCCAGCTAAGCCACACCGCCCTGCCAACGCGAAAAAGCCGGCTGAAGACCTCACGCCGGCTTTTTTCTTCTTTATAAGAGACTTCGCCGTGCTCCCTTTTCGCCCAGAGCCAAGAAATGTTGCACCAATCCGGCGATTTCTGCTTGTGCTCTGCACCGCGGCAAGTAACATAGCAACATCCCCATATTCTTGGGTTGTAAGCTATTTCTAAACCAAATTATTAAGAGAGAAATCTATGAGCGTAGTGCCTGTAGTCGACGTACTGCAAGGCCGTGCTGCGGTTGACAGTGAAGTCACCGTGCGCGGTTGGGTGCGTACCCGGAGAGATTCTAAAGCTGGTATCTCCTTCCTGGCCGTCTATGACGGTTCCTGCTTTGATCCGTTACAGGCCGTCGTTAATAATTCTCTGCCGAATTATCAGGATGAAGTGTTGCATCTGACCACCGGCTGTTCGATTGAAGTGACCGGCAAAGTGGTCGCCTCTCCAGGCGAAGGTCAGAGTTTCGAACTGCAGGCGACTGAGATTAAAGTGGTCGGTTGGGTTGACGATCCGGACACGTACCCGATGGCGGCCAAACGCCACAGCATCGAATACCTGCGCGAAGTGGCGCACCTGCGCCCACGTACCAACCTGATCGGTGCCGTTGCCCGTGTTCGCCATACCCTGGCGCAGGCTATTCACCGCTTCTATCACGAGAATGGTTTCTTCTGGGTTTCCACCCCGCTGATCACCGCTTCCGATACCGAAGGCGCTGGCGAAATGTTCCGCGTTTCCACGCTGGATCTGGAAAACCTGCCGCGCACCGATAAAGGCGCTGTCGATTTCAGTCAGGACTTTTTCGGTAAAGAAGCGTTCCTGACCGTTTCCGGCCAGTTGAACGGCGAAACCTATGCCTGTGCGTTGTCGAAAATTTACACCTTCGGCCCGACTTTCCGCGCCGAAAACTCCAACACCAGCCGTCACCTGGCCGAGTTTTGGATGATCGAACCGGAAGTCGCCTTTGCTGACCTCGAGGATATCGCGGAACTGGCAGAGAAAATGCTGAAGTATGTGTTCCAGGCCGTCTTGAACGAGCGTATGGATGACATGCAGTTCTTCGCAGAACGCGTAGACAAAGATGCGATTGACCGCCTGAAGCGTTTTGTTTCTTCCGACTTCGCTCAGGTTGATTACACCGAAGCGGTGGAAATTCTGATCGCCTCTGGCCAGACTTTCGAGAACCCGGTTTCCTGGGGTATCGATCTGTCTTCCGAGCATGAGCGTTATCTGGCCGAGAAACACTTCAAAGCGCCGGTGGTGGTGAAAAACTACCCGAAAGACATCAAAGCTTTCTATATGCGTATGAACGACGACGGCAAAACCGTTGCGGCGATGGACGTGTTGGCTCCGGGCATCGGCGAGATCATCGGCGGTGCTCAGCGTGAAGAACGTCTGGACGTGCTGGATCAGCGTCTGGATGCCATGGGCCTGAATAAAGAAGATTATTGGTGGTATCGTGACCTGCGTCGTTACGGCACCGTGCCACACGCCGGCTTCGGTTTAGGTTTTGAGCGTTTAATCGCCTATGTCACCGGTGTGCAAAACGTGCGCGACGTAATTCCGTTCCCTCGCACACCACGTAATGCAACCTTTTAATTAATCAGATAATACATTTTCTAATTAATTTAGTTACAAAACCAAGGCCAGCTTAGCTGGCCTTTCGCATTTTTTAATATTGACCTGCGTCACAAAGTTCCCTCAAAATTACATTTTGTTACAAATACTTTCTTTTTGAAACCTCATTGGGACATTGGTAGCATTTTCGTTCTAGATTAACCCGCCCGTGAATGGAACACTGCGTGCAGACACAGGACGACACCAATCTATCAACAATAGTTCCAAAAGAATTATTGGCGGCAGTGGCAAAGGTGTCCGAATAACACCAATGAGGGTAATATAATGATGAAGCGCAATATTCTTGCAGTGGTAATCCCAGCTCTGTTAGCCGCTGGTGCAGCTAACGCTGCTGAAATCTACAACAAAGACGGCAACAAACTGGATCTGTACGGTAAAGTTGACGGTCTGCACTACTTCTCAGACGACAAAGGCAATGATGGCGATCAGTCCTATGTTCGTTTCGGCTTCAAAGGTGAAACCCAGATTACTGACCAACTGACCGGTTACGGCCAGTGGGAATACAACGTTCAGGCTAACCACTCTGAATCTCAAGGCACCGAAGGCACCAAGACTCGTCTGGGCTTCGCTGGTCTGAAATTTGCTGACTACGGTTCATTCGACTACGGCCGTAACTACGGCGTACTGTACGACGTAGAAGGCTGGACAGATATGCTGCCAGAGTTCGGTGGCGATACTTACACCATTACCGACAACTACATGACTGGCCGTACCAACGGCGTTGCTACTTACCGTAACAACAACTTCTTCGGTCTGGTTGACGGTCTGAACTTCGCTGTTCAGTACCAAGGTAAAAACCAGAACGATGACCGTGACATCAAGAAACAAAACGGCGACGGCTGGGGCCTGTCTTCTACTTATGACATCGGCGAAGGCATCAGCGTAGGTGCAGCATACGCTTCTTCCAACCGTACCGATGATCAAAAACTGCGTTCTAACGAACGTGGCGACAAAGCTGATGCATGGACCGTTGGCGCGAAATACGACGCTAACAACGTTTACCTGGCAGCTATGTACGCAGAAACTCGTAACATGACTCCATTCGGCGGCGGCAACTTCAGCTCAACCTGTAATGCTTCTACCGATTGCGGCGGCTTCGCCAGCAAAACTCAGAACTTCGAAGTGACTGCACAGTACCAGTTCGACTTCGGTCTGCGTCCAGAAGTGTCTTACCTGCAGTCTAAAGGTAAGAACCTGAACGTCCCTGGCGCAGGTACTGACCAGGATCTGGTTAAATATGTTTCTGTTGGTACCACTTACTACTTCAACAAAAACATGTCTACCTACGTTGATTACAAAATCAACCTGCTGGACGACAACGAGTTCACTAAAGCCACTGGCACCGCTACCGATGATATCGTAGGTGTTGGTCTGGTTTACCAGTTCTAAGTTGTCTCACTTAACGGCGGTTCACCGTCGGCTAAGTTAAAAAACAGGGCTTCGGCCCTGTTTTTGTTTTTGCGCTACGCGTAAATTTTTATCCTGCCAATGTCCCCTTCTTCCTCATTTTTTATGCTGAATCTGCGCCCTTCACAAGATCGCTGTGTTTTTCTCGCAAACGGTTGGCAAAGCGCATAACTGGCGCTACCCTGATGCTTCTGTCTGCTTAACTCCGAGCCATGGAAGCACCTGACATGTTTGAAAAAATCACTGCTGCACCTGCCGATCCGATTCTGGGTCTGACCGACATTTTCCGCGCCGACGCGCGCCCGAACAAAATCAATTTGGGCATTGGCGTCTACAAAGACGAAACCGGCAAAACGCCGGTGCTGACCAGCGTGAAAAAAGCTGAGCAGTATCTGCTGGAAAATGAAGCCACCAAAAACTATCTCGGCATTGAGGGCATCCCCGCTTTCGCCAACTGCACGCAAGAGCTGCTGTTCGGCAAACAAAGCCCAATCATTGCCGACAAGCGTGCGCGCACCGCGCAAACGCCTGGTGGCACCGGCGGCCTGCGTGTGGCAGCTGACTTCATCGCCAACCAGACCAGCGCTAAACGCATCTGGATCAGCAACCCAAGCTGGCCGAACCATAAAAATGTGTTTGGCGCCGTCGGCCTGGAAGTGCTGGAATATGCCTACTACGATGCGGCCAATCATGCGCTGGACTTCGATGGCCTGCTGAACAGCCTGAAACAGGCTCAGGTAGGCGATGTGGTCCTGTTCCATGGTTGCTGCCATAACCCAACCGGCATTGACCCTACGCCTGAGCAGTGGGCTCAGTTAGCCGAGCTGTCTGTGGCTAACGGCTGGCTGCCGCTGTTCGACTTTGCTTATCAGGGCTTCGCGAAAGGTCTGGAAGAAGATGCGCAGGGCCTGCGTATTTTCGCCGCCAAGCATCAGGAACTGATCGTAGCCAGCTCGTACTCGAAGAATTTCGGCCTATACAACGAACGCGTCGGCGCCTGTACTCTGGTGGCTGCAGATGCGGATACCGCTGACCGCGCCTTCAGCCAGGTGAAAGCCGCCATTCGCGCCAACTACTCCAACCCGCCGTCCCACGGTGCTGCGGTGGTTGCGACCATCCTGGGTGATGATGCGCTGCGCGCCCTGTGGGAGCAGGAGCTGACCGATATGCGTCAACGTATTCACCGCATGCGTCAGCTGTTCGTGAATACTCTGCAGGAGAAAGGCGCAGAGCAGGACTTCAGCTTTATCATTAATCAGAACGGCATGTTCTCGTTCAGCGGATTGACCAAAGAACAGGTGCTGCGCCTGCGTGACGAATTTGGCGTTTACGCCGTTAACTCCGGCCGGGTTAACGTCGCCGGCATGACGCCAGACAATATGGCGCCTCTGTGTGAAGCCATCGTCGCCGTGCTGTAAAGGTTACGGTTTCAAATAAGCAAAAGGGGCGCTAAATGCGCCCCTTAGTTATTTCTGCCGGGAAATAACCTTACCAGATGGCCGGTTCTTCTCGCAGGAACGGATTGGTTTCACGCTCCTGACCGAAGGTAGATATCGGTCCGTGCCCCGGGATAAACGCCATGTCATCCCCCTGTGGCAGGAGCTTGGTGCGGATCGAGTTGATTAATGCCTGGTGATCGCCGCGTGGGAAGTCGCTGCGACCCACGCCACCGTTAAACAATACGTCACCCACCAGCGCCAACCGCGCCTGCTCATTAATAAACACAATATGACCAGGAGTATGACCCGGGCAATGCAGCACCTTGAGCGTCATTTCACCCACCTGCACGCTGTCCCCTTCTTCCAGCCAGCGAGTTGGCGTCAGAGGCGCACACTCTTCCAGACCAAACATCCGGCTCTGTGCAGGCAGACCATCCAACCAGAAAGCGTCTTCCTTGTCCGGACCGTAGATCGGTACCTGATAGTGTTCCGCCAGCTCAGCCGCTGCCCCTACGTGATCGAGATGGCCGTGCGTCAACAGGATCTGCGTGACCGTCACGCCCTGCCTGGCAATTTCGGTCTTTAATTTTTCCGCTTCGCCGCCGGGATCGACCAACGCCGCCTGTTGAGTACTCTCACACCAGATCAGGCTGCAATTCTGACTAAAAGCGGTAACGGGAATAATTTGGTATTTCATAAGGCTCCAACGACAACAGCGCCATACCCTGATGGGCTGGCGCTACTCACTTATGGTGCACAGCGATTACCAGGTCCGCACCGGGCCGGTATCGATGTGTACAAAGTTGCTACGTGGGTAATATCCTACACCACCGGCGCTCATTTTTAACGCCGCTTTGCGGATATTGCTCAACTGGATGCCTTCGATATGGAAGTCCATCGCCTGGCCCTTGGTATGATAGCTGTGCTTGGCCACACCGCGGCTGCGCTCACGCAGCTCATTGTTGGTATCCAGGGAACGATAACCTGAAACCAGCTGTACCGGTTTGTTGGTGCCCAACAGACCCTGCAGGCGATAGAGGTGATCAAATAGACGAGGATCGATCGACTTGACTTTATTGGCTCGATAATCACGGAAGAGATGATTAAGACGAACTAATTCGTCTTTATTATATCCCTTGCCGTCGAAGAATTCGGCTTTCAAGGATTCGCCCGTATGCATATTATTAACGACAAGAATACGCGGGCGCGAAGTAGAAAGACTGGCAAAGGCTTGCCCAGGGAGCAGCGCTATGCCCACAGCGGCGCTACCTAACGCCAGCCACTTACGGCGATGATGATCAATTTTGTCCATGTTTCTGTTAAACCCGGCAAGAATATCAAAATATATGCACAAAACAGCGCACTGCCTGAACCATAACCGCCCACACTGATTGAGTCAACCCGTGATATCCCGCGGTTTGCAGGCACTCACGGAATGAGTGCCTGCACCATGGCCCGATATTCTGACCGTTATTTATTTATAATTACTGCATTTATTGCATTAATTTTTCGGCCTGAGCCAAAATTTGTGCACCCGATCTCACCGTATCATCGTAATTGTAAATATCTGTACGGAATTGTGGCTTTCCATCATCAGAGACCCAGGCGGTTAAATAATACAATTTAACCGGAATATGCTGGCGGATATTTACGTAGGTGGTATTTCCCTGTTTTAGGGTGGAGGAAACACGGGTATTGTTCCAGCCCGCATCCTGCAACAGCATATTCGCCAAATCCGAAGCCTTGTTGACCCGCACGCAACCAGAGCTCAGGGCACGAATGTCTTTCTGGAACAGGTTATGGTTCGGCGTGTCGTGCAAATAGATGGCGTCCGAACTCGGCATGTTGAATTTAAAACGCCCCAGCGAGTTGGTCGCTCCCGGAGCCTGGCGGATCCGGTACGGGAAGTTGCGGGCCGACACCATATTCCAGTCGATCATTGCCGGGTTGATCACCTCAGCATCGTTGCTCCAGCCGGAAAGCACGGTATAACCGTGTTTTTGGAAGTAGCTGCCGTCACGCATCGCCTTCGGCACAATGTCTTCGCGCACCAGCGTAGTCGGCACGTTCCACGGCGGGTTAACTACCACATTGTTCAGCGCACTGTTCATCAACGGCGTCTTGCGGCTGGGCCGCCCTACGATCACCCGTGACGAAAGCACCTCATTGCCGTTCAGGTAATAGGTCAACGAGTAGTTAGGAATGTTGACCATAATTCCGGTGTCAACACGACCGGGAAGAATGCGTAAACGCTGGATGTTCAAGGCTAACAGCGAAGCTCGCATTTGCGGCGTCACGTTAAGCCATTCGCGGGTGCGTACGCCAATCACGCCATCAGCGCTCAACCCTTGCCATTTCTGGAAGCGTTTAACGCCCTCAACCAAATCGGCAGTATAGCGATTGTCCGTGACCGTGACCGGACTCTCCTGCTGCTGACTGAACGGCGATTGCGGTGACGGCGCCAAGTCTTTTACCGGCGCGGCGGCCGGGCTGACTACCGCACTCTGGGCCTCGCGATTTTTCTCTTCATCTACCGATAAGCCACCATCGTCTGGCTCATTGCGCGAACCGGTCAATACCGCAGGCGGCTCCTGCGCCTCTGCCGGCGCGGCAGAAGTGGTCAGCATACCGTTGCGCGCCAGGATCTCGCGCAAGGCAGGAATATCATCGCTCAGTTGATCGGGGCGCAAACTCGGGCCATTGGCCATCTGCGGCCATGGGCGTCCATCAGCCAGCATGTCGCGTAATGCCTGATGCATCTTGGCGTATTGCGGGTGCTGCGGTGCCAGCGAGTTGACATACGGCACCGTTTTACCCTGACGCACCGCCAACTGCCACTGGTTAATCACCGTATTCGGTGGTAAACCGAGCTTGTAGGGAATGTTGCTGTACAGCCAGCTGTTGCCATTGGCGCCGATCGATGAAACGAACTGCAAATAGCCCAACATCGCATCAGACAGTACGATATCGCGGGCCACACCGGTAATGGCTGGATTGGTCAGCAATTTCACCCATTGGGTGAACTGCGGCTGAACGCCAGACATCGCCAACTCGGCCAACTGCTGCTGAAATTGCTGTACCGCTTCGCGATCCTGCCACATCAGTTGCATCCGGTTCGCTGCGTACAAAGGAGCAAGCGTTGAAAGATAATGCGGTGTGATACCTTTAGGCAATGCCGCAAGCAATTCCGAACGACTTTGCGCAACTGACATGCCGGAAGACGCCACCGGGAATGCAGGAACGGTTGCCCATACGGGTAGCGACGACGCAAGACCACATGCCATTGCGCAACTCAACGCCAAACGTCGTACCTTGTTTCCATTTCTAAGCAACATCCATTGCCCCCTGTATGCTCACAAAAAATACAACTAAGACAGCTTATTAGTTTCAGTATACGAACAGAAAAGCCATTTTGCCCTTTGGCACTAATGAATAACTGTAATTCATTAAGCTACCCGTTTAAAAGCGGATAAAAAAGCAGGACTATCATCCATGTGTACAAAAAAATAGCCACCCCAGGGCGGCTATTTTCAGATTATTAGCGGGCTTTTTTGCGCTTACGGCGTTTCAGCCGCGGTGACACCCAGTGCCGCAGGCGGTTCGTTAGCGAAACCGCGCAGCCCCACAACGTGTACGTGTTCATGGTTCTGGAACACCTTACGCACCAGCTTATACGTGGTCCCTTTTTCCGGGCTGATGTTTTCCGGTGCGGCAATAATCAGCTGCATTTCCAGGCGATCGCACAGCTCGAACAGGGTCGCGATAGATTTGGCATCCAGTCGTGCCGCTTCATCGAGGAACAGCAGACGGCATGGGGAGATATCTTTACCGCGCAGGCGGCGAGATTCTTCTTCCCAACTCTGTACCACCATCACCAGAATCGACATCCCGGTACCGATCGCTTCACCGGTAGACAACGCGCCGCTCTCGGCACGCAACCAGCCGTCGGAGCCGCGGAACACTTCCACTTCCAGCTCGAGGTAGTTACGGTAATCCAGCAGCTCTTCACCGATGGTCTGCGGCGTGCGCTGGCCCATATCAATCTGCGGATTCAGGCGCTGGTACAGCTTGGCCAGCGCTTCTGAGAAGGTCAGGCGGTTGCTGTTAAACAGATCCTGATGCTGTTCCTGCTGCTCAGAGAGCACGTCCAATAGGGTCGCATGCGCTTCACGCACGTTGACGTTCAATCGCACGCTTTTCACCTGACCGAAGGAAACCGCCTGCAAGCCCTGGTTGAGCATGCGGATACGGTTCTGTTCGCGCTGGATGGTTTTGCGAATGATGTTCGCCACGCTCTTGGAACTGATCGCCAGCTTCTGCTCACGGGCGGTCAGTTCTTCGGTCAGACGGCCCAGCTCGATTTCCATCTGCTCGATAGCCTCGACCGGGTCATCAGTACGAATGATGTCCTGACGAATACGCTCGCGCAGATGCTGGTACACCGCGATATAGAACTGGATCTTGCGTTCAGGACGCTTAGGATCTTCCGACAGACGCAGCACGTCACGCAGGTGTTCGTTATCCGATACTGCCAGACGCAGCGCACCGAGCGCCTTATCCGACATCGAGCGCAGTTCGTCGCCGTCCATATAAGCCAGTTCGCGACGGTGCAGACGACGCTCAACTCCATTGTCTTTCACCATGCGCATCACAGCGCACCAGCCCGCCTTGGCGGTCACCACCTGCTCACGCAACTGATGGTAATCACGCTCAAGCTTACGCAGTTTCTTCTGCAAGCCGTCCATTTCCGCCTCGCAGAAGGTCAGCTGTTTTTCCAACTGGTTACGGCGCGCGCGGTTGTTGCTCAGGCCAGCGTGCAGTTCATCACGACGTGCGCGGGCACGGGCTTCAGCATTGGCATCCGCCTGTACGCCAATGTCGACCAGCTCCTGGCTCAGTTCTTTCAGCATGTCGCGCTTGGCGTCATACGAGCTTTTCAGCGACGCCAACACCTGGCTGTACTGAGTAAACTGGGTCTGGTACTGACGTAACTGCTCGCGGGCGCGGGTACGTTCCGCTTCCGCGTGTTCAAGACGTTGGCGCAGCTTGTCGTTCAAATCGTTGTTGGCGTTTTGCATACCGGCAGAGTCGGTATAACCGAAGTGCGCGCGGCGCTGTACCACTTCGATCAAGGCAAACGCCTGCTGTTTAGCCTGACGCTGTACGCTTTGCGCCTGGATGTAATCCTGCTGCAGCTGTTCATGTTGCTGCGGATCGCTTTGCAGCACCGACAGCAACGGCTCCAGCTTGGTCAGGGAAACGCCGTGCTGCTGAATATGACGCGCGGCATCCTGCGCCTCTTCCAGCTCTTCACGGATTTCTTCTACGCGATCCTGCAAGGTTTCATCGTTTAACAATGAGACCAACGGCATCAGGCGGTTCAGCGCGGAGATGCCTTCTTTCGCCTGCTCATATTGCTGGCGTTGCTGCTGGTTCTGCGCTTCATGGTTGTTCAGCGCGCGCTCTACTTCACCGCGACGGGAAGTGAGGCTGCGGATTTCCGCTTCCGGATCGGCGTCAAACGCCACCGCCAGATGAGAGCCAATGAAGCGGCTGAAGGCCTGATGCGAACGCTGGGTCTTTTGCACGTCGAATGACAGCGTGGCGTAACGCTCGGCCAGCGTTTCACGCTCGGCGTGCAGCACTTCCAGGCGGTTTTCGCGGGCGGCGCGACCAAACAGCGGCACTTCCGGATAACGGGAGTAACGCCATTGGCGATCGGCGGTTTTCACCAACACCGCTCGGTCTTGCTCTTCAACGGCGAACACGCTGTCATCGAATGACTGCGGATCCCCTTCGATCAGATAGAGATCTTCCGGGCAATCTTCCAACCCTTCCAGCATTTCGCGGACCAGCGACAGATCCGGCACCACGATCGCGTGACGCGACGGGCCATACAATGCGGAGAAGTAAGGCGCATCGTCGATAGTGACATCGTCGTAAATTTCGGAGAGCAGCACGCCGCCAAAACGTTCGGCCAGCGTAACCAGGCGTTGGTCTTCGGCCCCGCCCGGCTGGCTGAGACGTTCGATCTGCGCTTCAACCGCACGCTTGCTGGCAGCCACTTCGTCACGCTCAACGGTGGTTTCACGTTCGCGCTCCAGCAGTTGCTGCATGTACTCAGTCACCTGCTGGCTGCTTTCCAGCGGTTCGCCGCTCTGCTCGCTGAGCTGGCTCAGAGCATCCTGCGCCGCTAACCAGACAGGGGCGCGGGTGGTGAGCTCACGAATGCGTTGCTGAATTTGCTCCAGTTCCTGGCGCATTTCCATCCGACGTTCGCCGGCCTCGCTGACGCTTTGCGACAGCGACTCCAGACGCTCTTCCAGCTCTTGTTGCAGAGCATCGAGTTCATCCGGCTGATACTGCTGACCATGGCGCTTGCAGAATTCCTGCAGCAGGCGTTCGGCATCCTGCTGGGAGCGCAGACGTTGTTCCAGCTCGCTCAGGCGCATGCGCAATGGCTGTACGCGTTCGGCAAGGTGTTGTTGCGATGGCCAGTCGCGCAGCAATTCGCGCGCGCACTGCCAGGCTTCGCTGCGGCTGACCTGACCGGCGATTTTCCCCACCAGCTGATAAGCCTGTTCAAACTGACCGTGCGCGGCATCGGCCACGCTCAGTTTCTGCTCGAGCATCAGCAAGGCTTCCGTCGCCTCTTGCTCGCGCGCCTGGAAGGTATCCAGCCACTGTTCGGCATTTTCGGCGGTCAGCTCCGGCAATTGGCACAGTGCTCGCGCACGTTCCAACGCCTGCAACGCTTGCTGATATTGAATGGCGCGGGTCTGCTGCACGTCCAGCGCCTGCTGGTAGTCGGCGAGTTGGCTTTTCAGCTCATCCACTTCCAGTTCGGCCGCCTCGGCGCGCGCTTCGTTTTCGGCCTGCTGTTCGCTGGCCTCCGCCACCACTTCGTTCTGTTCTTCCAGACGGTAAGTCAGCTCTTCCAGATCGCCTTCATAGCGCTCGATCTTTTCCTGCTGACGCATCGCCGTCTGCACCAGGTTAAGGTGATCGCTGGCGGCCTGATAATCCGTTTCCAGATCGGATTCTGCGCCACTCTGCTCCGCCAGTTCGCGCGCCATTTCCACATGGCGATACTGCTCAGCAGCCAGCTGTTTGCGGCTGCCCAACAGATCGCTGCGTAATGCCAGCGCGCCGTCCAGATGAATACGTCGCTCATTGGCATGGCGCATATAGTCCGCCGCCACGTAGGAGGTGGCTTCTGAAATCAGGTGCTTGAACAGATCGCGATCGCTTTGGGTCACGCGGATCGCTTCCAGCGTCATGCGGTTTTCACGCAGCGCCGCTTCCATGTCCTGGAAGGCCTTGCGCACGCCGCTGTTTTCCGGCAACAGATAGTCGCGCAATGAGCGGGTGATGGCGCTGGAAATACCGCCGTACAGTGAAGCTTCGATCAGGCGATAGAACTTGCTGCGATCGGACGATGAACGCAAGCGTTTCGGGATCACGCCCAGATCGAACATTAATGAGTGGTAGTCGGTGATGGAGTTGAATTGCTTGAACTGCACGCCTTCCATCTCTTCAACGCGCTCTTTCAACTCCTGCAGTGTCAGCACGCGCGCCTGGCGCTCGCCCACCGTTTGGGTCAAAAGTTCGGTCGGCTGTACTGCCGTTGGCAGGCCCTGGATGGTGAATGGCTTGATGTCCACTTTACGGTCACGGCCGGCCACCTGTTGCAGGCGCACGCCCACCACGACACGCTGGTGGCGTGAGTTGATCACGTCGAGAGTGGAATAACACACCCCGGCACGCAGCTTACCGTGCAGACCCTTGTCGCGCGAGCCGCTGGTGGCGCCGGCTTCGGTGGTGTTACGAAAGTGCAACAGCGTCAAGTCGGGGATAAGCGCAGTGACGAAAGCCGCCATGGTGGTGGATTTCCCTGCCCCGTTACCGCCGGACAGCGTGGTCACCAACTCATCGAGATCAAAGGTGCGGGCGAAGAAGCCGTTCCAGTTGACCAGCGTCAGCGAGCGAAATTTACCGCGTTCAATCATTCCTGTTCATCCTCTGCACTGTCCGGTGTGGTATCAAGCTGCGAATCTTCAGCATCGCTTTCATCAGTCAGCGACAGGCTGTTTTCAACCGGCATCGCTTCGCCGTCACGGATCATACGTAACTGTGCTTCACGCGGATCGTCACCGCTGCGCACATCGGCGCCAAAGCGGAACACCGCTTCGGTGATGCGGAACTTGCTGCTGTCATTGCCCATGAAGTAGATCATGCCCAGACGACGCAGGCGGTTCAGTGAAGTGCGCACTTTTTCGTGCAGCTTCTGGCGATCGAGATCCGAACCGGTAGAGCGCTGATTAACGAACTTCAGCAATTTGGTTTCGTCCGCCAGGCTCAGCAACTCGTCGTACAGCTCCTGGTGGCTGAAAATCCCCTCATGCGCCAGACGCTCCGGGCTGAGATAGAGATAGCACAGGATTTTCCCCACCATCATGTCCAGTTCGGATAAAACCGAACGCGGGATCAGGGTAGTGGACCGCGGACGCAGATAGAAGAACCCTTCCGGCGCGCGGATCAACTCCACGCTGTAGCGGGCGTAAAACTCTTCCAGTTCATCCTGGAAATCCATTAAGAAGGCGTGGTTGTCCAGCTCATCGATACCGATGTGACGACCTGCGCGCAGATGGCTGTCCAGCGCAGGGAACAGCGCGTTAGACAATGCCTTGGCCAGCTTGACTGGCATTACTTGTTCAATATTTGTCGATGACATGGGCCTGGACCTTGGCTCCGTAATCATTGATTGCCTGCCATTGTGCCGGCAACCCTGAAAAATCTGCTTCAGCCACACCAAGGCGCACTGCCTGGTCGACCACTATACGTGCCACATCGAAATGACGGGCACGCGGATATTGCGCCAGATAATCGCGCATCACCGCCCCTAAATTGAGCGGCATCTGTTGTTCCTGATAAATCTTCAACGCCTGTTCGATCATGGCCGCCAGCTGCTCGCGAATTTCGCTGAACTCCTCGAATTCCAGATCCGGCGGCAATTCCCCGGTCACTTCCTCGCTGCGCAAGGCCAGCTCTTCGTCACGCATATCCAGCAGGCGATCGGCGTTGGCATGGGTCAGTGTCCATGGATTGTCGAAATAGTTCTGCACCGACTGGCGCAAACGCTGAGCGAACACCCGGTTCTTGTCCATGTCGATCGCGGTACGGATAAATTTGTGCACGTGGCGGTCGTAGCCAATCCACAGGTCGATCGCCTGCTGGCCCCAACTGATGATGCGGTCGAGCTTGCTTTGCAAGTCGAACACCAGCTTATCGACGAAGCCCAGCTCCGCGCCACCCAGTGTAGCATCCTGAATGCGCAGCAGGTTGGCCTGCAGCTTGTCGCCTGCCGCCTCCAGAGTATCCTGCAGTTCACGCAGGGTGCCTGAGGTTTCGGACAGCAGCATCTCACAGCTGGAAATGGCTGCCCGCCAGTCCTGGTTCAGCAGCGCGGCGATATCATCTTTTACGCCCTGCTGCTGTTCATCCATCACCCGTTGGGTCATGTCGATGCTGTCGAAGATTTCCGCTACCGAATATTTCAGCGGGGCAAATACGTTGCGGTGCCAGTGGAAATCGTCACCGCCCTCTTCGGCGGCGTCGGCGGCGCGTTTCAGCTCCTGCGCCACGATCGACAGCTGCATCGACAGACGCAGCGTGGAGAATTCGCGCTGACGAATATAGTAATCGGTAATGCCGATCCCCAGCGGCGTCAAACGGTAAATTGCGTTACCGTCCGCCAGTTCGCTGGTGAAGCGGTTTAACAGGCGCTGGCGCACCATGTCGTTAATCGCATTGTTGGCGCGGACCGCCACCGTTTCATGCGTCTGTTCGAAACCCTTGCTGACATGGCGAAATGCATCAACCAGCTCACCTTCGCTCATCTCGCCGTCCAGCCGCTCGCCGTTCAATGTGGCGATAGCAAGCAAAAACGCGAGACGCTCCGTAGGGAGCGAAATAGAGAAATCATTTTTCCGTGCCCAGGCGACCAGTTCGGGTACTGTCTGGGAAAATTCACTCATAGTTCGTCCTTCAGGTTTGGTTTATGCGCCATGACGTGAATATAGCGCCCCAAACTCACGTACGGCTCCTGCCGGCAATAGTGCTGTTCAAGCGCCAGTAACTCTTCAAATTTTTGCGTCTGTAACTGCCTGCTTTGCAGGTAATCGTGGAACACCCGCACGCCGGTTTTCCCGCTGATGCGCATGCCCAATTGTTCCAGCCAGCCGTATACCTGCGGCGGACTATGTGGATATTGCGGTGACAACGAACGCTTTCTGCGCCTTCTGACCTCGGGGTTCACCAGTTGGAAATTACCCAACACCACGTTACGCATCAAGAGGCCATTGGCATTAAAGAACATCAATGACAGTGCGCCACCTGGCAGCAGGCAGTCGAACAACGCCCGCAGTGCCGCTTCAGGTTCGGCAATCCATTCAAGCACAGCATGAAACAATACCAGATCAACCGGCTGTTCCAAATGTTGGCCAATATCCTGTGCTGAACTTTGTATGAATTGCATGTTCTGGCTCACACCTTTCTGCTCAGCCAGTAATGCGGCGCGTTGGATCATCTCACCAGAAAGATCGCACAACAACACCTGATGTCCTAATTCTGCCAATTGGCAAGCCATATGGCCTTCGCCGCCGCCGGCATCCAGAATGCGCAGCGGCCGCTGCGGCAACTGGGCCAACAGCGTGGTCAGATCCTGCCAGACTACCGCCTGACGGATTTTCCCTTTGGTGGTGCCGTAAATATTACGCGCAAACTTTTCAGCAATATCGTCAAAATTGCGATCCTGCATGGACAACGGCTCCGCTGATCTTATTCTGTTGGGGGCAAAGCGCCAGCCCATTCAAACCTGCTATTTTGGCACAGACTGGCTTAGAATGAATCTTCTTGCGGCCTGAATGTGCCCGGATGTCGTTTTTTCGCCCAAAAGGACCTGATTTTTGATGCTGTTTAACCTGAAAAAGTTCATTGGCGCCATTTTAATGCCGTTACCTGCGCTGCTGCTGTTGATGGGACTGGCGCTGTTGCTGCTATGGTTCACCCGTTGGCAAAAAAGCGGCAGGGTCATTTTGACGGTGAGCTGGCTGTTTTTGCTGCTTTTCAGCCTGCAGCCGGTGGCCGACAGGCTGCTACGCCCAATCGAATCGGAGTATGTCACCTATCGCGGCACTGACCCGGTAAAGTATATCGTGGTGCTGGGGGGCGGCTATACCTTTAATCCCGATTGGGCCCCCAGTTCCAACCTGATCGGTAACAGCCTGCCACGCGTCACGGAAGGCGTGCGCCTGTATCTCGCGCATCCCGGCGCAAAAATGGTGTTTACCGGAGCCGGAGGCCCCAATACTCTGAGTAACGCGGCGACGGCGGCGAAGGTAGCGGAAAGCCTGGGAGTGCCAGGCAGCGACATGGTGCTGTTGGATCGCCCGATGGATACCGAGCAAGAGGCATTGCAGGTGTCGAAGCTGGTCGGGCAGCAGCCCTTTATTCTGGTGACCTCGGCTAACCATTTGCCACGGGCGATGCGCTTCTTTGAAGCCAAGGGGCTGCACCCTATTCCGGCACCAGCCAACCAATTGGCCATCAGCTCACGTTTGAATATCTGGGATCGCGTGGTGCCATCGGCTATGTTCCTTGGCCACAGCGAACGCGCCTGGTATGAAACGCTCGGCAGCCTTTGGCAATGGCTTAAAGGGGCCGATGAGGTTTCTGTCGACTAAACCAGCTTAACCGGCAAGCCAGGGCAGCAGCTGTTTGGAAGCATAATCAAACGGTTGCCGATCCAGCTTGCCGGTATGAATCAACCGCCCCACCGCCTCCCACACCACATACAACCAGCGCCGCACCAGGAAAGATTCCGCCACCGGCGCACGTTGCAAATAATAAAACAGCAACTGACTGGGCATTCCTGCCTCACACAGCCTGAAAAGCTCATATTCCCGTGGCGCCCACAGCATCATTCCAGGGTTCAACATCGCCAGTAATTGATCGCTTTTGGGGTCTTTTAACATACTGCGTAGCGACAAGTTGCCGTGCACCAGCACGCAGGGATCGTCAAATCCGACAAAAAAATGGGTCAATGCTTCACGTGTGCGATACAGCAAGCGACGGTCTGCCATCGTCAGCTGCGGCGAATTAAGGTTGCTGACCGTTGACCACAGCACTTCCACCCGCTGTTGATACCAACAGAACCAGTCGTTTTCCTGAGTGCTGTCGACCGTGCCGACGCAGCCGTGGCTGTCGATACGGTGCCAGGCTAATACGCCGTCGACCACCTGTTCCATCAACGAATTCCAGCGATCCGGTGTGCGCGTCGGCGCTTCTGCGGATACGCCCCGCAAACGTTCTATCAGCAAGATCTCTTTATAGGGTGATTGCTGGGTATAGACCACGCCATACACCGTCGGCAAACGAATATCGCCTTCGCGCGCCAGCATCGACAGCTTATAGGCCTCCTGCTGGGCAATCCCTTGGCAGACAAAGCTTTTCGCCATCAGCGGAATAGCGTGCCCCTGTTGGTCGTACAGTGAATACATGTGTGCATAAGGCTGCTCGCTGACGCGTTCCAGTCGGCTGATAGACTCACCCAGCACAATACTCAGTTCAGCGCGTAACTGCTCCATAAGGAAATAGCCTCAAGAGATAGGAAGAGACGCAGCTATCATCGAACGCTAAGCAGATAAATTCTTCAACGCAGATCAACAAAATGGGGATATAAGAAGGGAAATGATAATACCGCCGGCGTGCCGTGTGGCGCACCGGCGTTCAATGATCAGCTTTTCATGCTGTCACGGACACGCTGCAAGTCTTCCGGCGTATCAACACCCACGCTCGGCATTGCCTTGGCAACCGCCACGTGGATTTTTTCGCCGTACCACAGCACCCGCAACTGCTCCAGCAACTCAATTTGTTCCAGTTGGCTTGGCGCCCAGGTGACATAACGGCGTACAAAGCCGGCGCGATAGGCGTAAATGCCGATATGCCGCAACAGGCTGTCGCCGATGCTCTCTTTGGATTGGGCGAAACGTTCACGATCCCACGGAATGGTGGCGCGCGAAAAGTAGAGCGCATAGCCCTGCGCATCCATAACCACCTTAACTGCATTGGGGTTGAAGGCTTCTTCCGCACTGTCGATCGGCACTGCCAAGGTAGCCATACCAGCCTGGCTGCCCGCCAGGTTTTCAGCCACCTGCCGTACTATGACCGGAGGGATAAGAGGTTCGTCACCCTGAACGTTAACGATGATTTCGTCATCATTAAAGCCATAATGCTCGATCACTTCAGCCAAACGTTCGGTGCCCGAATTGTGATCGGCCCGGGTCATGCAAACTTCACCACCGGCCGCTTTCACCGCTTCGGCGACGGCTGGGTGGTCGGTCGCCACAATGACGCGGCTGGCACCGGACTCGCGCGCACGTTCCATGACGTGCACCACCATCGGCTTACCGTGAATATCGGCCAGTGGTTTCCCAGGCAAACGGGTTGAAGCATAACGAGCTGGAATAATAGCGATGAAACTCATGCGTGTTTCTCATCCAATGAAAGCGCCCGCGCCTCATTTTCCAGCAGAACCGGAATGCCATCACGCAGCGGGTAGGCCAGGCCATCCACTTTACACACCAGTTCCTGGTTTTCTTTGTTGAAATAGAGCTTACCGTTGCAGACCGGACAGGCAACGATTTCGAGTAAACGGTGGTCCATGCATCCTCCAGGGTGGAGATCTTACGTAAGGAAAGTGGATGAGGATAGCACAACGCTATGCGCCAGGTTAATCACCGGCTGCCTTGCTGTTGCGTTTTAATCTGCTGCAGGGATTGAACTGGCAATGGCGCAGGCGTAGAATTTTGTGATTCAGATCACAAAAAGATATTTCTCATGATCAAACGTATTCATAAGATCATCGCCCTGTTTGCCAACTTCAGCAACTGAGGCCACCCCCTTGTAACGAGCGGCGCTGGAATTCGTTTTACCCACGCCGACAACGCCGTTCGTTATTCTACTTCCCAACCCTCGCGCCATTCGGTCGCCAGCGGCGCCGGAATATCACCCAAAATAACCTGATTTGCACCGTGCCATTTTGCACTACGGGTGATAGCTTGCCGAATGTCCTGCATACGCTGTATACCAAAGCGAACCTTGGTCTGCGGATGGAAACTGATGATTTCAAATATACCCTGCCGACGATGCATTTTTGCATCAATGCGACCAATCAGTTCTCCACGTTGCAACACGGGAAGGGTGAAATAGCCATACTGCCGTTTTTCTTTTGGCGTGTAACACTCCAACCGGTAATCGAAATCGAACAACTCCAGGGCGCGGCGGCGATCCCAAACCACTGGATCGAAGGGAGAAAGCAGAGTGGTTACGCTTGATTTCAGCTTACCTTGCTCCGCCAGGTGCAGTTCTTCGGCCAGCGAATGGTGTACGTAAAACTCCCCGTCCAATCCGTCGATCAACACCGGCAGCACTTCTCCCTGCTGCTGCAACCCGGCCAAGAGTGCCTTCGGCGCCACTCGCTTCAGTCGGTAGTAATCTGCCAACCATTCAGCCTTGAATATCCCCAGGAAGCGACAGGTACGCGTCAGCATCTCATGCCGCGCATGATCGGCCGCCAATACGTGCCTGTTATCATCCCAATAGGGCATTAGCCTTTCCGTAAGATCATAAACGCGGTGGAAGTTGCGTCGCTCAGCCACCATAAGTTTGCCGGCGGTAAACAGGATCTCAAGATGCCGCTTTTCCGGCTTCCAATCCCACCAACCGCTGTTCCCTTTCTTCTCGGCGCTAAAATCCGCCGAACGTACGGGGCCAGTGGCTTCAATATGTTGCAGCAGTGCATCAATTGCGGTGCGATGGTCCTGCATCCACTCTTCGGAATACTTCCAGCCCATACCCTGCGGCTGCAGCATACGATGTCGCAGCAGGCCAAAATCTTCAATGGGTAAAAAGCAGGCTTCATGTGCCCAGTACTCGAACAACTGTCTACCGGCCAGCGCCTGTTCCAGCCATTCGGACTGATAATCACCCAAGCGGCTGAACAGCACCAAATAGGGGCTGCGAGCGACAACGCTGATGGTGTCTATTTGCAGGAGGCCCATACGCTGAATGGCGGCAACCACATCGTCGGGCTTGGCTTTACGTTTTATCGGGGTTAACAACCCCTGTGCGGCAAGGTGGAGCGCACGGGCGGCAGTAAGAGAAATAACGGGGGTGTTCATCCTGATATCCGAAGTGATTGAGCAATCGCTTGATAATAGTGGATATCGGGGAATTTATCTTCGCCAGTGCTTGGGGTGGCGGCACCGGCACTGGCGAGGAAGGGGTGGGTCAGAACGCGATAACGTCTGCCGCTGACAGCCCATGAGAGCTGCGATAGATCGAGAACTCGACGTTCTGACCTTCGTTCAATGATTTATTTTTAGTATTGGCAATAGAACGACGGCTTACATAGATTTCGTCGCTACCGTCTACCGGTGAAATAAAGCCATAGCCTGCGGCCTGATCAAACCATTTCACACGGCCCATTTGTAACACAGTATTTTTAAACATAACTTATATCCTTTTACTTGAGCATCCTTAACAACGTCATTTTTATTATTGTTGGACGCTACCAGCCCATCCTAAAGTTTTTCGTAACAAACCTCTCGTGAGCAAAAAATAAAAAACCCGCACTACGGCGGGCTTGTTGAACTTAATATCTTCCGCAATGAATCAGCAATAACGCATCATCATGGTTGTATTAAGATCGTTTTACGCTATTCCCTGTTTTATTACAGAGCAACAACGTTGGCGGCAGCCGGCCCGCGCGGGCTGTCCTGGATGGTATACTCAACACGCTGGCCTTCAGCCAGAGTTTTGAAACCGTCGGTCGCGATTGCAGAGAAATGTACGAATACATCTTTTCCACCGTCGTTCTGTTCAATAAAACCAAAACCTTTGCTTTCGTTGAACCACTTCACCTGACCAGTCTTCTTAGACATTACACATTTACCTTTTAAATATATATACAAAACCTGCCATAAGGCAATTTAGGCCGTTTTTAGAAACATTACTTATGGGAGGTACTTAGAAGGTTCGTCTTTGAAGCGGAATCAGATGATAACGTTTTTGGAGGAACTGCTTAACTCTATACTCGAACATAAATAGGTCTGTATCACAGGCCGACTTGCATTTACTCATAAATCTATTCTTTGCACAAGAGGTTTATTGCCTTATTTTTATCATTACTTCGAATTTGTTTTTATGTCTATGATTGTACATGAGTTAATTTATCTTTTTTTATGTAAAAATCTTGGCGTTATTGCCTTCTGGACGGCCAATGTTACCGCCCTGTGCTGTTCAAATGAGAGCTAACGCATAAAAATCTAATATGCTTGCCCAAGCTATAACAAAACCCAATCGACATGGCTAAACTTGAGGTGAAAACAAGGCAGATGGCCTTTCAGCCAGCACTTATGCCGTCAAAAATATAATTTTTCAGATTATACTGAATCAAGGAGCTATGCGCATGACCGCCCAGCAGTTCGTCTCACCGAATGAAATCCGCGCCAGATTCTCCCACGCCATGTCAGAGATGTACCAAAAAGAGGTACCTCTGTACGGCGATTTGCTCGAACTGGTGGCGGAAACTAACAGACAGGTCCTGCGCGAAGATGCCGCATTGGCTCATCAATTACAAATTACTGGCGAAATCGAACGACTGGCCATGGAGCGTCACGGCGCTATCCGGGTGGGAACTGAGCAAGAACTGGCGACCCTGCGGCGGCTGTTTAACGTTATGGGCATGTCCCCGGTCGGTTATTACGATCTGGCCGTGGCAGGCGTTCCGGTCCACTCCACCGCATTTCGTGCGGTGCATGAAGACGCGCTGCAAATCAGCCCCTTTCGCGTGTTCACTTCGCTCTTGCGACTAGAGCTGATTGATAATCCGGAACTACGTCAACTGGCGCAACAACTGTTGGCGCGTCGTAGAATATTTACCGAGCGCGCACTAGAGCTGATCGCCTTACAAGAAGCCCAGGGAGGGTTGGACGAGAACCAGGCCGACGAATTTGTCGAGCAAGCGCTGGAAACCTTCCGTTGGCACAGCCGGGCGACGGTCAGCGCAGCCGAATATCAGCAGTTGCACGACCAACACCGTTTGATTGCTGACGTGGTCGCGTTCAAAGGCCCGCACATTAACCACCTGACGCCGCGCACCCTTAATATCGACCTGGTTCAACAGGCAATGCCTGGCCGGGGCATCACTCCCAAAGCGGTGATTGAAGGGCCACCGCCGCGTCGCCGCCCTATCCTGCTGCGCCAAACCAGCTTTAAAGCGCTGGAGGAAAACGTCGATTTCGTTGAGCATGACGGCAGCGCCGTTCACGGGCACCATACTGCCCGCTTCGGTGAAATAGAACAGCGCGGCGTTGCGTTGACGACGAAAGGCCGCGCACTCTACGATCGTCTGCTGCAGGCTACCAACGATGCACTGCAGGCACCGCCCAACGAGAAAAACGCAGATCGCTACAATCAACTGCTGGCGCAAAATTTTCAGGCGTTTCCGGATGATTATGCCACCCTGCGCGAGCAGCAGTTGGCCTGGTTCCGCTATTTCCCGACCGAATGCGGGCTGGCAGCCAAAGACTCATTGGATCAGCACAGCACGCTGGAACAGTTGATTGCCAAGGAATATATCCGCTTCCAGCCATTGGTGTATGAAGATTTCTTGCCGGTCAGTGCCGCGGGTATTTTCCAGTCGAATCTCGGCGATACCAGCCATGCGCAATACAACGCAACGTCAAGCAAAGCGGCGTTTGAACTGGCTTTGGGAGCCGAGGTGATCGATGAGCTATCGCTGTATCAGCAAACACAGCAGCGCTCGATAGACGCCTGCGCGCAAGCCTTGGGGCTGCACGCGCTAGCGGTTTGAATTATTGCTTCAGCAGGGCTTCGATGTTTTGCAGCAGTTGCTCAGCCTGATCGGGGGGAAGTACCGCATCAACCGGTAAATACCACCAGTTAGGCTGGGCAAAGGCCCGGCATTTGACCGCATCTTTTTCAGTCATCAGCAGCGTTTGTCCAGGGGTTACCAGCGCCGCCAGCGGGTCATGTTGGTATTCCTGATGATCGGCAAACGCCACTTCTCTTTCAACATCCACACCCAGCTTTTCCAGCGTGGCGAAGAAGCGCGGCGGATGGCCAATGCCGGCCATCGCCACCACATGCGGCAATTCAACCGCAGGCCGGCGTTCGCCAGTGGCAACATTCACCGCTTCGCGCGCCTGCAATCGCATGGCAATTTCACCCGGTTGCGCCACGCCACCGTTGGTAATCAATGCATCAACGCTGTTCAAACGCGAAACGCGTTCGCGCATTGGGCCCGCAGGCAACCACCAACCGTTCCCGAAGCGGCGTACACCATCGATCACGACCAATTCAAAATCGCGCTGTAAGGCGTAATGCTGCAAACCGTCATCGGTAATCACGACATCAAGTCGGTGCTGCTTAAGCAGCGCCTGAACCGCTTCCGCACGGTTCGGCGAGATGGCAACCGGTGCGGCGGTACGTTGATATATCAGGACCGGCTCATCCCCTGCCTGCCGGGTAGTAGTACTTGCATTGAGTAACAGCGGATACGCCTCTGCTTTACCGCCATAACCGCGCGAAACGACACCCACCCGGTAGCCACGCTGCTGCAACTGCTCAACCAGCCAGATCACCACCGGGGTTTTGCCATTGCCGCCGGCGGTGAGATTTCCCACCACCACTACCGGTACCGGCGCACGCCAGCTTTTACGCAGGCCGCAACGGTAGCTGAGCCGAATCAGTCCGCTGACCAGGCCATACAGCCAGGACAGCGGTAACAACAGCAAATAAACCAGCGAACTGCCTGACCAGATGCGTTCGATCATTATTGACCAAACTGCATACGATGCAGCTGGGCATAGGCGCCCTGCTTTTCGATCAATACGGCATGCTCGCCACGCTCGACGATACGGCCATCCTCTACCACCAGGATTTCATCGGCTTTCTCAATCGTCGACAGACGGTGCGCAATCACCAGCGAAGTGCGGTTTTTCTGCAATTCATCCAGTGCGGCCTGAATAGCACGCTCTGATTCGGTGTCCAGTGCCGAGGTGGCTTCATCGAGGATCAGAATCGGGCAATCACGCAGCAAGGCACGGGCGATAGCGATACGCTGGCGCTGACCGCCGGAAAGCATTACGCCATTCTCGCCAATTACCGTATCCAGACCATTGTCCATTTTCTCAATGAAATCCATGGCGTAAGCCATGCGCGCGGCCTTCTCTATCTCTTCGCGGCTGTAGCGTTCCTCACGCGCGTAAGCGATGTTGTTGGCGATGGTGTCATTGAATAAATGCACATTTTGCGAAACCAGAGCTACCTGATCGCGCAACGACGCAAGCGTGTATTCGCGCAGATCGTGACCATCCATCAGGATCTCGCCTTCCTGAACGTCATAGAACCGGGTCAGCAAATTGGCGATGGTCGACTTGCCCGATCCTGAACGGCCCACCAACGCCACCGTTTTACCTTCTGAAATGCTCAGATTGATATCACGCAGCGCTGGGGTTTCTTTGCCTGGATAGTAGAAAGTAACATTGCGGAATTCGATGTCGCCTTTCGCACGCGTTACTTCGCGGGTACCGGTATCTTTTTCCTGCTCCATGTCCAGAATCGAGAACAGGGTCTGGCACGCGGCCATCCCACGCTGGAACTGCGCGTTGACGTTAGTCAGTGACTTCAGCGGACGCATCAGAGCGATCATCGAAGAGAACACCACGGTGATGGTACCGGCAGTCAGGGTTTCCATCACGCTTGGGAAGCTGGCCGCGTACAGAACAAAGGCCAGAGCCAGTGAAGCGATAAGCTGAATGATAGGGTCAGAGATTGAGGAAGCGGAAACTAACTTCATACCCTGTTGACGCATGCGGTTGCTGACCGAATTGAAGCGATCGGTTTCAACCTGCTGGCCGCCAAAAATCAGAACTTCCTTGTGGCCCTTCAGCATCTGCTCGGCGCTGGTCGTCACCTGCCCCATGGTGTTCTGCATGTTTTTACTGATATTACGGAAGCGCTTGGAAACGATGCGGATCGCAATAGAGACAATCGGGGCCAGGACGATCAGGATCACCGAAAGCTGCCAGCTGTAATAGAACATCATGGTGAACAGCGCGATGATCGACGCCCCTTCACGCACCACTGTCACCAGTGCACTGGACGAGGATGAAGCGACCTGCTCGGAATCATAAGTGATGCGAGACAGTAATGTACCGGTAGATTGCTGGTCGAAGAAGGACACCGGCATTCTCATCATGTGGCCAAACAGACGACGACGCATGTGCATCACCACCATGCCGGAAACCCATGAAATGCAATAGCTGGAAACAAAGCCCGTCGCCCCGCGCACCACCATGAGGCCAATAACGGCCAATGGCATCCACAGCAGGATACTGCTTTCCGTTTTCCCAAAACCGTCATCCAATAAAGGTTTAAGCAAAGACAGCATAAAGGCGTCGCTGGCTGCGTTCATTACCAACGCAATGGCGGCCACGATCAGCCCGGTCTTAAAAGGTGTGATCATCGGCCAGAGGCGACGGAAAGTCTGCCAGGTGGAGAGATCTTTATCATTCATCATGCAAATACCAGCATCGGAAGAAATAGCGGCCCATTTTACTCATTATCACCCTCTACGCCAAACCGCTGATGGTACCAACGGGGCATTATTTGCTCACGAAAGCCTTTAATTTGCCAATCGTTGTCGAAAAAAAGTACGGATAACTGACCGGAGCGCGATGTATCGCGCCATATGATGCCATTTTCCCGATATCTGGCGACGACTTTAACCGCAGGTAATCGCCATTTATTGTAACGCGATGCGGAAGCTATTGCCGCCTCCGGCGCTACAGCACGTAAAAATGGCGGAGTGGATGACGTTTTACTGCCATGGTGAGGAACTTGCAATATTGTCGCTCGCAACATATTTCGCTGATATCGTACCAGCTGAGTCTCTGACCTTTTTTCCGCATCACCGGTCAGCAGCAGGCTGTATTTGCCATCATCGATACGGATAACGCAAGAATCGTCATTTCCCGCGGTCTTTACTGCTTTCGGTGGCCACAGCACCTGGAATTGAAGCGATTGCCATTGCCAACTTTCCCCCGCGACGCAGGGTAAGTGGCCAGCGCCAAGCCGCGGACTTCTCACCGTCGCCAGCGGGAATGCCTGCTGCAATTCCTCAAGACCACCGATATGGTCCAAATGATCGTGGCTAATGACGATTTGATCCACCGGCAGCCCACGCCATTTAAGAAAGGGGACGATATTGCGCGTGGCCGCACTGCCCGTCTCCCAACGGGGTCCAGTATCGTACAATATCGCCCGGCCATTCTTTTCAACCACCATGGCCAAGCCATGACCAATATCGAGCATATCTACGCGCCAGCGATATGACGGGGCTTTCTCCCGCCACAGCAGGCAGCACACTGCCAGCGTTACCAGCACCGAGACATAGCGCAGCCACCAATGAAAGCGCCAGAAAATCACCATCAACCAGCCCATAATGCTGACTACCAGCGATGCTGCGCCAAGGTCAAGCCACCCGTTCTGCAGGTAGTGTAATGGGGTGAAAACCCACGCCAGCGTGAGGTCTGCTGCCCACCACAATCCGGTACTCAACGGAGGGAAAATCCCCAGTACCACGGCGAGAAGGATCAGCGGAACCGTCACCAGGGAAACCAAGGGTACGGCCCAAAGATTGGCCGGTATTGAGGTCATACTGAGGCCAAGAAATAAGCCTGCTTGCATCGGCACCAGCAACAAAGTGATACCACACTGAATATGCAGCCAACGCAGCGGTGCCCAATACCATCCCACGCGAAAACGGGGACTGAGGGGGACCCATTCAAACCAAAATATCAGGCACAACACCGCCGTCCCCGAGAGCCAAAAGCTGTCGGACAACACTGCCAGCGGATCGCAAATCAGTATCAAGCCGATACACCACAACCAAACTTGCCAAGAGGAACAATGAATGCCCCGTATGCGTAGCAGCATCCAGAGGGTCAACGCCAGGCCGGTTCTTACCGCCGGTGGGTGTGCGCCAGCCAACCAGATATAACCCAATGCACCGAGCCAACTGATCACCAGAGGGAAACGGTAGCCGATTCGGTGGGCAGGTAACCAAAACTGGATTACCCGCAGCAAAGACCAAATCAAAATGGCCACCATCGCCACATGTAACCCTGAAATGGCCATCAGGTGAGCAATACCAGTTTTTAACATCAGCGAACGCAGTGAAGGCTCTAGTGCCCCGCGTTCACCAAATGCCAAAGCCAGTAAAACGGCCTGATAACGAACCGTACCAATATTGTTTTCGGCATGGCGGATAATACGTTGTCGCCAGCTACAGGCGGGATCCAAAAGTGTGGCGCTCTTTACCTGTGCCGTTAATGGTTGACGCTGCGAGATAGCCCAACGTTGGCTGTCGAAGCCCCCTTCATTTAAATTGCCGTGTACAGGCCGCAGGCGCAGTTGCATCTGCCAGCGCTGTCCGGCGCACAAAGGTTGCTCTTTGGGTTGCCACAGTGTGGAAAAGGCAATGGATGGCACCAACCACCTGCCATTAATCTGTTCTATATGCATTACCGTCTGCTTGCGTGCCGTAGCCGCAAGCGCAATGCTGCTAACTTCGACCACGGCATGTACTACAGGCCCCTGGCTCAGGCGGTTGATTTGGTCGACCAGGTTTCCGGCAGTGAATATCGCCCACAGAAAACCCAAAGCCCCCCATGCCATAAATCGGTAAAGGGAGCCCCTGCGCCACAGGTAACAACAGATGGGCAGAGTGACGCATAGCATTATTCGTGCGTCAGGCAGATGCGGCATGAAAAGCAGGGGCAGAGTGCCGCAGATAATCGCGATAATCGCCAAATCCAGCGAGGTCTTGATAGGGTTTCTCCCGGTTTGGGGCAGCTATTCAAGCCGCCAACATCACGGGATTGTTCACATCAAGACCAGGTTCCACCAGCCATAATCTAACGACGTGCGCGAGGCGCCGCACAATAACGATGACCGTTACCTTCAGGGGCAACATGTTGCGACGTGGTAAGCAGAAAAGTGCAGAATCAACCGGTCAATCTCAGCGTTCAGGTCAAAAAAAACGGCGCCCTGGGGGCGCCGTTTTATATTTCAGTACAAGCAACAACTCTATGGAAGTCAGTGACTAGCCATAGATATTGGCGCGGTCACGCAGCTCTTTGCCTGGCTTGAAGTGAGGGACGTACTTGCCATCCAACTCAACTTTATCACCAGTTTTCGGGTTGCGACCCACACGCGGAGCACGGTAGTGAAGAGAAAAACTGCCGAATCCGCGGATCTCAATGCGTTCACCATCGGCTAACGTAGCAGCCATATGTTCTAGCATCTCTTTCACTGCATCCTCAACGGCTTTCGCCGGTACATGAGATTGCTGGCCAGCAAGTCTTTCAATAAGTTCAGACTTGGTCATAGTTCCTCCAAGCTTTGCAGCTAAACTACCGTATCGGGGCGATTAAAAAACCGCCCCCCGTCATTACTCGCCTTTAGCCGCTTTGAAAGCTTCAGCCATAGCGTTAGAGAAGTTGCTCTCTTCCTGTTTGTTGTTAACAGTAGCGATTGCGTCTTTCTCGTCAGCTTCGTCCTTAGCACGTACGGACAGGCTTACTACGCGGTTCTTACGGTCAACGCCGGTGAATTTAGCTTCAACGTCGTCACCCACATTCAGAACCAGAGTTGCATCTTCAATGCGGTCGCGAGAGGCTTCAGATGCACGCAGGTAACCTTCTACGCCGCCTGCTAATTCAACTGTAGCACCTTTGGCGTCAACTGCAGTGACTTTACCAGTAACAATAGTACCTTTCTTGTTCATAGACAGGTAGTTATTGAACGGGTCTTCAGCCAGTTGCTTCACGCCCAGGGAGATACGCTCGCGCTCTGCGTCAACTTGCAGAACAACCGCTGCGATTTCGTCGCCTTTCTTGTATTCACGAACTGCTTCTTCGCCTGCAACGTTCCAGGAGATGTCAGACAGGTGAACCAGGCCGTCGATGCCGCCGTCCAGGCCGATGAAGATACCGAAGTCAGTGATAGACTTGATTTTACCTTCAACGCGGTCGCCCTTGTTGTGGGTTTCTGCAAACTGCTGCCATGGGTTGTTTTTGCACTGCTTCAGACCCAGGGAGATACGACGACGCTCTTCATCGATGTCCAGAACCATAACTTCCACTACATCGCCCACGTTAACAACTTTGGACGGATGGATGTTTTTGTTGGTCCAATCCATTTCAGAAACGTGTACCAGGCCTTCAACGCCTTCTTCGATTTCTACGAAGCAGCCGTAATCAGTCAGGTTGGTTACACGACCAGTCAGCTTGGTGCCTTCTGGGTAACGTTTCGCGATAGCGACCCATGGATCTTCGCCCAGTTGCTTCAGGCCCAGGGAAACACGAGTACGCTCGCGGTCGAACTTCAGCACTTTAACAGTGATTTCGTCGCCAACGTTGACGATTTCGCTCGGATGCTTAACGCGTTTCCAAGCCATATCAGTGATGTGCAGCAGGCCGTCTACGCCGCCCAGATCAACGAATGCACCGTAGTCAGTGAGGTTCTTAACGATACCTTTAACTTCCATGCCTTCCTGCAGGTTTTCCAGCAGTTGATCACGTTCTGCGCTGTTCTCTGATTCGATAACCGCACGGCGAGAAACTACAACGTTGTTGCGTTTCTGGTCCAGCTTGATGACTTTGAACTCAAGCTCTTTGCCTTCCAGGTGCAGAGTGTCACGTACTGGACGCACGTCAACCAGGGAACCTGGCAGGAACGCACGAATACCGTTCAGCTCTACAGTGAAGCCACCCTTAACTTTGCCGTTGATAACACCGACGACAGTTTCAGCTTCTTCGTAAGCTTTTTCCAGCGTGATCCAAGCTTCGTGACGCTTAGCTTTCTCACGGGACAGCAGAGTTTCACCGAAGCCATCTTCAACAGCGTCCAGCGCAACATCAACTTCGTCGCCTACCTGGATTTCCAGCTCGCCCTGTGCGTTTTTGAATTGCTCAGCCGGGATGGCAGACTCAGATTTCAGACCGGCGTCAACCAGTACTACGTCTTTGTCGATAGCAACTACAACGCCACGAACGATGGAACCCGGACGGGTTTCGATTGTTTTCAGGGATTCTTCAAAGAGTTGAGCGAAAGATTCAGTCATGTTTAATCTTCAGGGTTCTATAGTTTAACGTCCATTTAGCATCCCGCCGAATGGGGTTGTTTCACATACCCCGCCATTGGCTCCATGCCGACAGGGTTTAGGTTACAGGGGTAAAATTTTACCCGATATAGTTCGATACTGCCATGACAAATATGACAAAAAGCCAATAACGCCGCCGCGCTTACTGCTGCGGCAACGCTAAAACTTCATGTGCATATGTCAGCGCACGCTGGATGACTTCGTCGATCGACATGCTGGTTGAATCCAGCACGAGGGCGTCGGAGGCCGGCACCAGTGGCGCAATAGGCCGATTACGGTCACGGTCGTCCCGTTCCTTTATCTCGGCTAAAAGACGTTCAAAGTTAACATTAAAGCCCTTTTCCTGCAACTGTAGCATGCGGCGGTGCGCACGCTCTTCAGAACTGGCATCCAGGAAAATTTTTACCGGCGCATCGGGGAATACCACGGTGCCCATGTCGCGTCCATCGGCAATCAGGCCCGGGGCCTCGCGGAATGCACGCTGGCGCCGCAACAAGGCTTCACGCACGCGCGGAAAAGCCGCTGCCTGCGAAGCGGTATTGCCGACGGTTTCAGTGCGGATCTCATTGCTGACATCCTCACCTTCCAAAATCACCTGCAGTTTGCCACCTTCGGCAACAAAGCGAACATCGAGATGTGCGGCCAGGGGAACCAGCGCCTCCTCAGAAGTGATATCAACCTGATGATGCAGTGCCGCCAGTGCCAGTACGCGATAGATCGCACCGGAATCCAGCAAACGCCAACCAAGGGATTCGGCCAGCGCCTTACACAAAGTACCTTTGCCTGCGCCACTTGGTCCATCAACGGTTATCACCGGAGCTGTAGCCGTCATTTCTCTCTCCTTCAGGTAGAAAACCTCACAGGGACATAACCTGCCGTCAGCACAATGCGAAAGCATAATTAAAAGCGTCCCTGCCGCCTGCCCAGTCGGGGCAGTCACGGTGGCGCATTATACGCTGCCAAACGACTAACTGTTACCCTGGAACTGTCTGGTTGTTGAAAATAAGCGTACGTCCGCGCAAAAGTATAGTGGACGCCCGTAGCCTGCGGGCGTTAAAAACGATAAAGGCCCAATTAAGGGCCTTAAAAAAAAGCATCTGACTGTGGAATTATGCCAATTGACTGATGCGCGCCAGCTGTTCGAAGTAATCCGGGAAGGTTTTCGCGGTACATTTCGGATCGAGAATGGTCACTGGGGTGTCCGATAACGCCACCAGCGAGAAGCACATCGCCATACGGTGATCATTATAGGTGCCGATATCGGCAAATTTCAGCTTGGCCGGTGGCACCACGTGAATGTAGTCTTCCCCTTCATCCACCTCAGCCCCCACTTTACGCAGCTCCGTCGCCATCGCCGCCAGGCGATCGGTCTCTTTAACTCGCCAGTTGTAGATATTGCGGATGGTGGTCGGGCCTTCGGCAAACAGGGCTGCGGTTGCGATGGTCATTGCCGCATCAGGAATATGGTTCATGTCCATGTCGATACCGCGCAGTTCACCACGGCTGCATTCAATATAGTCATCGCCCCAGGTAATACGTGCGCCCATTTTTTCCAGCACGTCGGCAAACTTGGTGTCGCCCTGAACGCTTTTTTTACCAATGCCGGTAACGCGGACAGTACCGCCTTTAATCGCCGCCGCCGCCAGGAAATAAGACGCGGAAGAGGCATCCCCTTCCACCAGATAATCACCCGGTGAGCGATAGGTTTGGCTACCGCTAATGTGGAACACGCGATAGTTGTCGTGGCTGACTTCAACGCCGAAGGTGCGCATCAGATGCAGGGTGATATCAATGTACGGCTTGGAAACCAGCTCGCCCTTGATATGGATATGGGTGTCCTGTTTGGCCAGCGGTGCCGTCATCAGCAATGCGGTCAGAAACTGACTGGATACGCTGCCGTCCACCGTCACATCGCCGCCCTGGAAGCCACCGCGCAGGCGCAATGGCGGGTAATCGGTCTGCTCCAGATAATCAATCTGCGCGCCACCCTGACGCAGGGCATCCACCAGATGACCGATTGGGCGCTCTTTCATCCGTGGTTCGCCGGTCAACACCACATCATTGCTGCCCAGGCACAGCGCAGCCGCCAAAGGGCGCATCGCGGTGCCGGCATTGCCGAGGAACAGCTCAAGCGGTTGATTAGCCACCAGCGGGCCGGCAACACCTTCGACTGTACAGGTGGTACGATCGTCTGACAGTTGGTAACTCACCCCTAATGCCTGTAGCGCATTCAGCATATGGCGCACGTCATCGCTGTCCAGCAGATTGGTCAGCGTCGTCGTCCCCTCCGCCAGCGCAGCCAGCAGCAGAGCACGGTTGGACACGCTCTTGGAGCCAGGTAAGTTGACGGTGCCATTGACCAAGGCAACCGGTTGTAACGTCAGGGAATCCACCATGTGAATAAAAATCTCCAAAATCTGATAAACGAAACGGCCCCGGGGATAATGCCGGAGCCGCTTTAACGCAAAAGGACAACAGCGAAGGCTACCTGCTCACGGCAGGCGCCGGACTTAACCGTGACGACGTTCGAAGTCGACCATAAAGTCGGTTAAGGTCTTCACCCCGGCCAACGGCATTGCATTGTAAATAGAAGCACGCATGCCGCCAACCACCCGGTGACCTTTTAACGCCTGCAGGCCAATGGCTTCTGCTTCGCTGAGGAAGACTTTATCCAGCGCAGAATCCGCCAGTTGGAACGGCACGTTCATCCAGGAGCGGTTGGCATGCGCCACCCGGCTACGGTAGAAGTCAGAGCTGTCGATGGTCGCGTACAGCAATTCGGCCTTGGCCTGATTGCGTTTGTGCATCTCTACCAGGCCGCCCTGCTCTTTCAGCCATTTGAACACCAGGCCGGACAGGTACCAGGCAAAGGTCGGCGGCGTGTTGAACATGGAATCGTTTTCGGCCAGCACGGTGTAATCGAGGATGGACGGGACTTCGCGACGGGCTTTGCCCAGCAGATCTTCACGCACGATCACCAAGGTCAGGCCGGCCGGCCCAATGTTTTTCTGCGCACCGGCGTAAATTACGCCGAAACGGCTGACGTCCAGCGGACCCGACAGAATGGTGGAGGAGTAATCGCCAATCACCACTTTATCGCCAAAGTCAGGTAACTCATCGATAGCTACGCCGTCGATGGTTTCATTCGGGCAATAGTGCACATAGGCAGCGTCATCGCTTAACTGCCACTCTTTCATCGGTTTGATGCCGAGCAGGCCGTCGACGTTGGTTTTCACGTCAATGGTGTTTGGCGAGCAGTATTTTTGCGCTTCGGTGATGGCGCTGTGCGCCCAGTAACCGCCGTCGATATAGTCCGCGGTGGTTTTGTCACCCAGCAGGTTCAACGGCAACGCAGCAAACTGTGCACGAGCGCCACCGTGGCAGAACAGCACTTTATAATTGGAGGGGATCTTCAGCAGATCGCGCAGATCCTGCTCGGACTGCTGGGCAACTTCGATAAACTCTTTACTGCGATGGCTAATTTCCATCACCGAGGTACCGAGGCCGTGCCAGTTGCACAGCTCCTGTTCTGCACGACGCAACACTTCAACCGGCAGCATTGCCGGGCCAGAGCTAAAATTATAAACCTGAGTCATTTCCCCTCACCACATTCACTATTCGCCAATGATACTGGCCTACCGAAATACGCCCGAAGTAACCCATCGGTTTTATCACTCACGCCCCCGCCTGCAATGGTTATTCACCCGATGCCGGGAAAGCCTTGGACGTGACGATAACAGGCTCTGCCAAATCACCGGTATTTTCTGCAATAAAACGCTGTGAAGGTGGCCAATTCAGTGGGTTAACGCGGTTTTTTATGCTGTATTCAGCCAACATAGCTAGGGGGCTCCAGGGCCCCCGAATGAGGAAAATGCACTCAGTATTGATTGAACATCTGCTGGATCTGTTTGGCGTCCTTGGTCTGCGTCAACGCCAGTTGAAGCAGGATCCGCGCCTTCTGTGGGTTCAGCGTGCCGGAGGCGACAAAGCCGAACTTCGCGTCATCCACTTCAGCGTCTTCGGTGGTGGAGCCAGTGGGCACTCTGGAAGAACGCACCACGGCGACACCGTTATGTGCGGCCGTCGCCAGCGTATCGAACACCGTTTTATACAGGTTGCCGTTACCGACCCCGGCACTGACGATGCCTTGATACCCTTCGGCGATCAAAGCCTTCGCAGGGGCATCGGAAGCATTGGCGTAATTGTAGATAATGCCCACCTTCGGCAACGCTGTCAGGTTAGACACGTCAAACGGGGTCTCGGTGGTGTGCTTGCGCTGCGGCGCACGCTGGTAATCAACCTTGCCGTTGTGGATGTAACCAAGCGGGCCGAAGTTAGGCGACTGGAAAGTCTGCACCGACGTAGTATTGGTTTTTGTCACATCGCGTGCATCCAACACGCTGTCGTTCATCGCCACCAACACCCCGCGTTTCGCCGATTGCGGATCTGCCGCCGTCACCACTGCGTTATACAGATTGAACGGACCGTCAGCGCTCATCGCCGTTGCCGGGCGCATTGCCCCGACGATCACCACCGGTTTGTCACATTTGACCGTGAGATCCAGAAAATAGGCGGTCTCTTCCAGCGTATCTGTGCCGTGGGTAACGACAAAGCCATCCGTTTTGGCGCAGTCGGCGTTGATTTTCTTCGCCAGCTTCAGCCACACCTCATCGTTCATGTCCTGCGACCCGATGTTCACCACCTGCTCGCCCTGCACGTTGGCGAGGTTTTTTAGCTCAGGCACGGCACTCACTAAAGCGTCAACGCCCAGTTTCCCCGCCGTATAGTTGGATTTCGTCGCCGATTCGCCACCGCCAGCAATGGTGCCGCCGGTCGCCAACAAAGTAATGGTAGGCAAAGCCAACGCCGAACCGCTCGCCCCCGCCAACAGTAGCGCCACGGCGCTGAGTTTCACTGATTTCATTGAGTTTCTCCATGATAGATAACCCGCTGAATTATGGCCCTTATCCCTAAAAAAACTGTGACTTTGCCACCGCTTTAGGAATACATGGAGCTGGAGCGTAAAACCCCGTATCATTGCGCGTTTTTAGTACGCTCAAAAAGTGAAGACAATGACGCAAACTTTTATCCCTGGCAAAGACGCCGCGCTGGAAGACTCTATCGCCCGTTTCCAACAGAAATTAAGCGACCTGGGTTTTAATATCGAAGAGGCCTCCTGGCTGAATCCGGTACCTCATGTATGGTCGGTTCATATCCGCGATCGCGATTGCCCGCTGTGCTTCACCAACGGCAAAGGCGCCAGCAAAAAAGCTGCCCTGGCCTCCGCTTTGGGCGAATACTTCGAACGCCTTTCCACCAACTACTTCTTTGCCGACTTCTATCTGGGGAAACAGATTGCCGAAGGTGACTTCGTGCATTACCCGAACGAGAAGTGGTTCCCGATCCCAGCCGATGACTCGTTGCCGGCCGGTATTCTCGATGAGCGTCTGCATGCTTTCTACAATCCGGATCAGGAAGTCAACGCAAGCGATCTGATCGATCTGCAGTCCGGTAATGGCGATCGCGGCATTTGCGCCCTGCCGTTCTCTCGCCAGTCTGACCAGCAGACCGTTTACATTCCGATGAACATCATCGGTAACCTGTACGTGTCCAACGGCATGTCCGCTGGTAATACCGCCAACGAAGCGCGCGTACAAGGCCTGTCCGAAGTGTTTGAGCGTTATGTGAAAAATCGCATCATCGCCGAATCCATCAGCCTGCCAGAGATCCCGGCCGAGGTGCTGAACCGCTATCCTGGCGTGGTAGAAGCCATTGCCAAGCTTGAAGAAGAAGGCTTCCCGATCCTGTCTTACGACGCGTCGCTGGGCGGTAATTACCCGGTGATCTGCGTGGTGCTGTTTAACCCGGCTAACGGCACCTGTTTTGCCTCGTTCGGTGCCCATCCTGATTTTGGCGTGGCGCTTGAGCGTACCGTCACTGAGCTGCTGCAGGGCCGTAGCCTGAAAGATCTGGACGTGTTCACCGCACCGACCTTCGACGACGAAGAAGTGGCGGAGCACACTAACCTGGAAACCCACTTTATCGACTCCAGCGGTTTGATCTCCTGGGATATGTTCAAGCAGGACGCGGATTACCCGTTTGTCGACTGGAGCTTCAGCGGCAACACGCAGGAAGAATTCGCGACGCTGATGAGCATCTTCGACAAAGAAGGCGCTGAAGTGTATATCGCCGACTATGAACATTTGGATGTCTACGCCTGCCGCATCATCGTACCGGGCATGTCCGACATCTACCCGGCGGAAGACCTGCTGCTGGCCAACAACAGCATGGGGGCGCACCTGCGCGATACGCTGCTGGCACTGCCGGGCAGCGAGTGGGAACCGCAAGAGTATCTGGCGCTGTTAGAGCGCCTGGACGACGAAGGCCTGGACGACTTCACCCGCGTGCGCGAGCTGCTGGGAATTGCTTCCGGCAAAGACAACGCCTGGTCTACCCTGCGTATCGGCGAGTTGAAGTCAATGCTGGCCCTGGCCGGCGGCGATCTGGATCAGGCGCTGATCTGGGCCGAATGGACGCAGGACTTCAACTCTTCCGTGTTGAGCCCGGCGCGCAGCAACTACTACCGTTGTTTGCAAACCCTGTTGCTGCTGACGCAGGAGCCTGAACGCGATCCGGCGCAATACTATTCCGCCTTCGTGAAAATGTACGGCCAGGAAACGGTGGATGCCGCCTCTGCGGCCATCAGCGGTGAAGAACGCTTTAACGGCCTGTTCGCTGTCGATAGCGATCTGAAAGCCTTACCGGCACATCAGGCGCTGCTAGCGGCCTATGAAAAACTGCAGACCGCCAAACGTCGCCATTGGGCGCAGGCATAATCTCAGTATCTGTGCGCCGGCGGCCTTCTGCCGGCGCAACACCAAGATAGAAAAATAACAAAGAATTATTTGACGGTTAAATAGACGTTTTTTTGTTTTATTTTTTCGCCTAATTACGCACTTAACGGTAAACAAGATAAATAAAACAGCAGTTGTTACGGACCGGTAAAATAATAATTAACCGATAATTAAACCTTGCCGCTCTGAAAGTGACAAAATGCGCTAAAATTTAACCTATTCAAGGTTGGCGCGGTCGCAAATTCAAAATTATTTGCAAACATTAAAAAAATGTTTTTATTTAAAAATCAATAAATTAACCAAATAAACCTTGCGATTTATCTGGTTTTTGGCCGTTTTAGTTTCCCGCCTTATGATCCAAATCAATTTTTACCCTATACTGCTTTGCTAGTATCTCATTGCGTTGTTTTAACCCTTAAAAGCGAGAGTTAGTGTGAAAGCTGACAACCCCTTCGATCTGATATTACCTGCAGCAACGGCGAAAATCGCTGAAGATGCAGGTGTGTATAAAGCCACCAAGCACCCGCTGAAAACGTTTTATTTGGCGATCACTGCCGGCGTCTTTATTTCAATCGCATTCGTATTTTATATCACTGCGACTACCGGCACTGCCGGTGTGCCTTTCGGCCTGGCAAAACTGGTCGGCGGCATCTGCTTCTCTCTGGGGTTAATGCTGGTCGTGGTTTCAGGCGCCGACCTGTTCACTTCCACCGTGCTGATTGTCATCGCCAAAGCCAGCGGCCGCATCAGCTGGTACCAGTTGGCTGCCAACTGGCTAAATGTCTATATCGGCAACCTGATCGGCGCCCTGTTCTTCGTCGCGCTCATCTGGTTCTCCGGCGAACACATGGTGGCCAACGGCCAATGGGGACTGAACGTCCTGCAAACCGCTGACCACAAGCTGCATCACACCTTTGTTGAGGCCGTCTGCCTCGGCATCCTGGCTAACCTGATGGTTTGCCTGGCCGTGTGGATGAGTTACTCAGGCCGCAGCCTGATGGACAAAATGTTCGCCATGATCCTGCCGGTCGGCATGTTCGTCGCCAGCGGTTTCGAACACAGCATCGCCAACATGTTTATGATCCCTATGGGTATCGTGGTTAAAAACTTCGCCACGCCGGAATTCTGGCAAGCCATAGGGGCAGCACCCGAGCAGTTTGCTCATCTGACCGTAAGCAACTTTATCATCGACAATCTGATCCCAGTCACCATTGGCAACATCATTGGCGGCGGTTTACTGGTTGGGTTGACTTACTGGGTAATTTATCTGCGCGGTGGTGAACAACAGCACTAAGCTGTTAGTTATCGCGCGCCGAGTTAGAACTCCACAATTAAAGGTAGGTGTATAATGACCGAACTTAACGAGAAGTTAGCCAAAGCTTGGGAAGGTTTCAGCAAAGGTGACTGGCAGAACGAAGTCAACGTTCGTGACTTCATCCAGAAAAACTACACTCCTTACGAGGGTGATGAATCCTTCCTGGCTGGCGCAACTCAGGCCACCTCCACCCTGTGGGAAAAGGTTATGGAAGGGATCAAACTGGAAAACCGCACCCATGCGCCAGTTGATTTCGACACCAACGTTGCCGCGACCATCACTTCCCATGACGCTGGCTACATCGCTAAAGAGCTGGAAACCATCGTAGGTCTGCAGACTGACGCCCCTCTGAAACGCGCGCTGATCCCATTCGGCGGCATCAAAATGGTCGAAGGTTCTTGTAAGGTTTATGGCCGCGAACTGGATCCACAGCTGAAAAAAGTGTTCACCGAATACCGCAAAACCCACAACCAGGGCGTATTCGATGTTTACACCAAAGACATCCTGAACTGCCGTAAATCCGGCGTGCTGACCGGTCTGCCAGATGCATACGGCCGTGGTCGTATCATCGGTGACTACCGCCGCGTAGCGCTGTACGGCATCGATTTCCTGATGGCCGACAAACTGAACCAGTTCAAGTCACTGCAGACCAAGCTGGAAAACGGCGAAGATCTGGAAATGACCATCCAACTGCGTGAAGAAATTGCTGAACAGCATCGCGCTCTGGGTCAGATCAAAGAAATGGCTGCCAAATACGGCTGCGATATCTCCGGTCCTGCTACCACCGCACAAGAAGCTGTACAGTGGACTTACTTCGGCTACCTGGCCGCGGTGAAATCTCAGAACGGCGCAGCAATGTCCTTCGGCCGCGTGTCTACCTTCCTTGACGTGTTCATTCAACGCGACATCGATGCAGGCAAACTGACTGAAGAACAAGCGCAGGAACTGATTGACCACCTGGTAATGAAACTGCGTATGGTGCGCTTCCTGCGTACACCTGAGTATGATGAGCTGTTCTCCGGTGACCCAATCTGGGCGACCGAGTCCCTGGCAGGTATGGGCGTTGACGGCCGTACTCTGGTAACCAAAAACAGCTTCCGCTTCCTGAACACCCTGTACACCATGGGGCCGTCTCCGGAACCGAACATGACCATCCTGTGGTCTGAAAAACTGCCTCTGAACTTCAAAAAATACGCGGCGAAAGTGTCTATCGACACCTCTTCCGTACAGTATGAAAATGACGACCTGATGCGCCCAGACTTCAACAACGATGACTATGCCATCGCCTGTTGCGTCAGCCCGATGATTGTCGGTAAACAAATGCAGTTCTTCGGTGCCCGTGCCAACCTGGCGAAAACCATGTTGTACGCTATCAACGGCGGCGTTGATGAAAAACTGAAAATGCAGGTAGGCCCGAAAGAAGCGCCAATGATGGACACCGTGCTGGACTATGACAAAGTCATGGAACGCATGGACCACTTTATGGATTGGCTGGCCAAACAGTACGTGACCGCGCTGAACATCATTCACTACATGCACGACAAGTACAGCTATGAAGCTGCGCTGATGGCACTGCACGACCGTGACGTTTATCGCACCATGGCCTGCGGCATCGCCGGTCTGTCGGTTGCGGCTGACTCCCTGTCCGCCATCAAGTACGCTAAAGTCTCCACCATCCGTGACGAAGACGGTCTGGCTATCGACTTCAAAATCGAAGGTGAATATCCGCAGTTCGGTAACAACGATGCTCGCGTTGATGACATCGCCTGTGACCTGGTAGAACGTTTCATGAAGAAAATTCAGAAACTGCGTACCTACCGTAATGCGGTACCGACTCAGTCCGTACTGACCATCACTTCTAACGTGGTCTACGGCAAGAAAACCGGTAACACTCCAGACGGTCGCCGCGCTGGCGCGCCATTCGGTCCAGGTGCTAACCCAATGCACGGTCGCGACCAGAAAGGTGCTGTAGCCTCCCTGACCTCCGTAGCCAAACTGCCGTTTGCTTACGCGAAAGACGGGATCTCCTACACCTTCTCCATCGTGCCAAACGCGCTGGGTAAAGACGACGACGTGCGTAAAGCCAACCTGGCGGGTCTGATGGACGGTTACTTCCACCACGAAGCGTCTATCGAAGGTGGTCAACACCTGAACGTTAACGTGATGAACCGTGAAATGCTGCTGGACGCGATGGAAAACCCTGAGAAATACCCTCAGCTGACCATCCGCGTATCTGGTTATGCTGTTCGCTTCAACTCGCTGACCAAAGAACAACAGCAAGACGTCATTACTCGTACTTTCACTCAGTCGATGTAATTGCCCCATCCGGGCGGGGTTTCCCGCCCGGTAGTCAAGCTGAAATTCGGGGCCGGATCTTTCCGGCCTTTTTAGCAAATGCACTACCCTGACTCACTCAGAGTCTGTTTTGCCAGATAGCTATACTGAATGGAATTGGTGGATATCCGGCAAAACAGTTATCCGGCGTAATAACCGGCCAACAGGCATCGTTTCACCCCAGTCGTCGGGCCTTGCCCGGTTGCTGCATCGCTGATCCCTGGCTGGCGGTTATGAGCCTACTTTTAGACTGCGTTTGACAGTCAATATTGGAGAAAACCCCGCAATGTCAGTGAAAGGTCGCATCCACTCCTTCGAATCCTGTGGCACCGTAGACGGTCCGGGGATCCGTTTTATCGTCTTCTTCCAGGGCTGCCTGATGCGCTGCCTGTATTGCCATAACCGTGACACCTGGGATACCCACGGCGGGAAAGAAGTGACCGTTGAAGAATTGATGAAAGATGCCGTCTCTTATCGTCACTTTATGAATGCCTCCGGCGGTGGCGTAACGGCCTCCGGTGGTGAAGCCATACTGCAGGCAGAATTCGTCCGCGATTGGTTCCGCGCCTGCCATGAAGAAGGGATCAATACCTGTCTGGACACCAACGGCTTTGTACGCCGCTACGATCCGGTGATCGATGAGCTGCTGGATGCCACCGATTTGGTGATGCTGGATCTCAAACAGATGAACGACGACATTCATCAGAATCTGGTCGGCGTTTCCAACCACCGCACGCTGGATTTCGCCCGCTATCTGGCGAAACGTAATCAACGCACCTGGATCCGTTATGTGGTAGTGCCGGGCTGGTCCGATGATGACAAGTCAACGCATATGCTGGGTGAGTTCACTAAAGACATGACCAACATCGAGAAAATCGAACTGCTGCCCTATCACGAACTGGGTAAGCACAAATGGGTGGCGATGGGTGAAGAGTACAAGCTGGACGGCGTCCATCCGCCGAAAGCGGAAACCATGGATCGCGTGAAAAGCATTCTGGAAAGCTACGGCCACAAAGTCATTTACTGAGCCCGTTAGCTACAACAAAAAAACCCGGCACACGATGGCCGGGTTTTTTATGCTCAGGCGGCAGCCAACGGAGTGTGGTGACGATCCGGCTTTCTCAGCAGCATCATCAGATAGACCAGGGCAACGGCGGCAATCATCACAAACAACAGGCGGTCGGAATAATTTTGCATCAGCAGCGCCGTCATCGACGGGCCAAGCAGACTGCCAATGGTATAGCTCATCAACAATGCCTGGTTCATCGCCACCAGCTCATGCGGCAACGCCTTTTCACAAGCCCAGGACATCGCCACCGGATATAAGGTGAACCCGGCACAACCGAGAATAAACAACGCCGGTGCCATCGCATAGTTACCAAGCATGGCGATGCTGGCAAGGATCACCACAAACACCTGAATGCGCAGCACCAGCAAACGACCATAGCGGTCTGCCAGACGCCCGACCGGCCATTGCCCGACAATGCCTGAGCTGACCAGCAATGCCATCCAGTAACCCACGTTGGCGTCACTCATGCCCTGATGGGACAGGTACAGCGGCATCAGGCCGTATAGCGAGCCGAGTACAATGCCGGAAATGATACAGCCATTAATCCCCAACCGCGCGCTACGGCGCTTCAACATTGGCCAAACCGCAGCCTGTTGGGGTTCGTCGTGCCGACTGTTAACCCGGGCAAACAGCATCGGCAGCGTGGCACTGAGCACAATGGCCGTGACCCATGGCACCACATTCAACAGTTCGGTCGATACCATACTTAACAGCAGTTGGCCGACAACCGTACCCAGGTAATAAACCATCATATAAGCCGCCAGCAATTGCCCACGGTTAGACAGATTACCGCTCCGCAGCAAGGCGCTTTCGACGATCACCCAGATCCAGGCGCAGCCGATGCCGGCAAAGAAACGCCAGCCCATCCAACTCCAAAAATCGAGCGACAATGCCATACCGGCAGTCGCCACGGCGAATACCACACAGGCAAGATGATAGCTGCGGGTAAAACCAATGCGCTGGATGAGTTTGCCCGCAATCAGCGTGCCGACCAGATTGCCGGTAAAGTAAGAGGAACTTACCATTCCTACCTGCCAGGTTGACAACTGAGCATGAGTCAACCAAAGAGGGACTAGCGTATTCAATACGGCGATAGAGACCGTGAGCAGCAACAAGCCACAGAGCAGCAGGAGCACTGGGCGGGAGTATGCGGACATAGTGAGATTGAAACCGAACGCGCAATGAGAGTGCGCGCATCATGCCACTGGCGATAAAAAAGTCAATCAGCTCTTATATGTATACCGCACAATTTGTATTACGCGGTCTATTTAACGGCGGAGTGGCCGCCGGCGCCTGCGATGTTAGGCACCTGACGGCCATTCATTTTTTATCAGAAATACAGTTCTAAAGATTCAACTTCAGCCGTGCATTCCGCACCCCAGGCACCCAGGGTGATTTGCGCTAATTGGGCCAGTCCCTGATAGAAAGGATGCTGCGCATTGGCTTCCAGCAGTTCCAGATAGCGTGGTGCCCATGGCAACAAATGTTTCGTCAGCAGTTGCTCGACCAACCCGCCCTGACGTTCTTCGGCCAGCCACGCCACCATCATCAGCAAAGTGCCAATATGATCTTCCGGCTCATTGCGATCGTGCTGAGCTTCTATGCCGTTGGCCCGTAACCACTTGCGCAACCGCAGGGTCGAATGACCAAACAGCACGTTCTCTTTGTCCAGATACACCGAACCCCATAATGGCGCCGGTAAGGTATCAGGCCCCACAAACAGACGTTGGTAAGCTTCCGCCAGGGATTCATCCTGTTGATCTTCAATACCGGTCGCAATCAGCGCAGCCGCCTTCTGTAACCGATCAGCATCGCCGTACGGCCACTCTTTGACCCACTCAGATTCAGACAGGGTTGCCAAGAGCTGTTGGCCGTCTTCACTTTCTGGCGGCGCGTACAGCAACACACCCAGTACCCGCCCCGTTAAAGCGATATTTTCAAGCGTCATAAATCAAGGATCCTTTTAAGGGCGCAGTTTATCACTGCGCCTCACTACAATATTAACCGGCCACCGCCATGCCGACGGTCATATGCAGGCCGTAGAACACGCCCCGCCCAACCAGCTCACCGGCGATAACCAGAATCAAACCTAAAGCCATTCCCATCACGCTAGCGTTACCACGGCGCAGTAGCGGGCAGATCCAGCAGCCCAACCCCAGCACCACCAGCACCAAACGCCCAACCATTAATTGGCCGTACTGTGGGATCAGCGCTGATGCCTGCTGTACCGAACTGCTGATGCTGGCCAGTTCGTAGCCTTGCATCATAACGCTCCCCAGACTGACCAGCAGCGCCACCACGCTCAGGGTAGCCAGTGAATGCCGGGTTGTAACGTCCAGCCCCGCAAAACGCAGCAACAAAACGCCCAGCATCGGCCCCCCGATCGGTACCGTCAGGAAAAAGCTCAGCGTAGTGTAACCGTTATGCCAGGTTGGCACCGTATCGATTTGATATACCCGCGTCATCATGTAAACAAAGACCAGGCCCAGTGCCATGGTCACCCACAACCACACCCGACCCAATAACGGCGGTATTTTGCCCAATACCGCCAACAGCCAATAACAACCGCCGACGGCGAAGAACAAGGCGCCAGCGGCTATTTCGTTACTCAATGCCGAAGCGCCAATGCGGTTCAACGAGTTAAACGCCCGCCACGGCGAACCGAGGTGCAGCGTGGAAGCAATGAAAGCGATGCCCATCAACAACCACAGGAAGAACATCGCGCGATGAACTGCCCTGCGCTGCTGCTCGTTCAGGTTACCGCCAATTATGGCGAGCCCCATGACGATAACCCCCCCTACCACACATTGTCCCAATACGGTAAACAACATCAGCGGCCATTCTTGCCATCCCATGCCCATATCAAACCTCCTTTGGATTGGCCAAATAGCCAGTGGTGTCGCCACTTGGGCGGCTGTTGGCATTGGGTTTTACCACCAGGCACGGTCGGGTAAAATGCGCCGCCGGCAAGGGGGGCCACCTGCGCCAGAGAACCATGCTGCTGCCGCAGTTGCTCAATCGGGCCAAAATCCAGGGCCCGCAGTGGACAAGATTCCACGCAGATAGGTTTATGGCCTTCGGCTACCCGCTTATAACAGCCATCGCACTTGGTCATGTGGCCCTTGGTTGAATTGTACTGAGGTGCGCCGTATGGGCAGGCCATATGGCAGTAGCGACAGCCGATACACACCTTTTCATTCACCACTACAAAGCCGTCTTCCCGCTTGTGCATCGCGCCGGTCGGACACACTTTGGTGCAGGCGGGATCTTCACAGTGGTTGCAGGCAATCGACAGATAATAGGCGAACACGTTTTGTTGCCAGCCGTCGCCATCCTGGAACCAATCTCCTCCGGCATATTCATAGATGCGGCGGAAACTGACGTCCGGCGTCAAATTTTTATAGTCTTTGCAAGCCAGTTCGCAGGTTTTGCAGCCAGTGCAACGACTTGAATCGATAAAGAATCCATATTGCTGAGTCATTTGGTCCTCCCTTACACCCGAGGTAGTTGGAGTTGCATCGCGGCGGCAACTAAGCGCATCCCCAGGATGCGTACAGGTAGTACGTGACTGGGGTAAGCGCAGGCGGCCAACAAAGATGCGGCTTCAAGTACGCAGGGTTATACCTTTTCGATTTGAATCAGGTTGGTATGCTGCGGATTACCCTTGGCCAACGGCGAAGGCCGGTGGGTGGTCAGGGTATTCATACAGGCACCATGGTCGACACGGTCACCGCGCATATCGGCCTGATGCCAGGCTCCCTGCCCCATCGCGACAACGCCAGGCATGATCCGCGGCGTCACTTTGGCTTCGACACGCACTTCGCCACGCCCATTAAATACCCGCACCTTGTCGCCGCCGATAATGCCGCGCGACTGGGCGTCCAGTGGGTTGATCCACACCTCCTGACGACAGGCCGCCTGCAACACATCGATGTTGCCGTAGGTCGAGTGGGTACGGGCCTTGCAATGGAAGCCAAACATTTGCAATGGGTAGGTGTTGCGCAGAGGATCGTCCCAACCTTCAAAAGTAGAGGCGTAAATTGGCAACGGGCTGATGGTTTCATCTTTTTCCAACTGCCAGCTGTCGGCGATCTCAGCCAGCCTGGAGGAATAGATTTCTATCTTGCCGGACGGCGTTTTTAATGGATTCGCTTCGGGATCCTGGCGAAATTTTTTGTAGGCGACAAAATGCCCATTGGGATCTTTACGCTTATAAATCCCCATACTGCGCAACTCTTCATAACCCGGCAGCAGCGGATCCCTGTCTTGCATTTTGACGTACAAATGTTGCAACCACTGTGCCTGAGTGCGCCCTTCGGTGAACTTCTGATGCACCTCAGGCCCCAGCCGACGCGCCACTTCACTCAGCACCTCATAGATGCCCTTGCGTTCAAATTTGGCGGGGGTTGCAGGCTGGATAAAGATCAGGTACCCCATGTTGCCGGCATAGTCGTTGGGAATAATGTCTTCCTGTTCGACGGTCATCAGATCCGGCAGTAAAATGTCGGCATATTTGGCCGACGAGGTCATAAAGTTTTCGAGCACCACGATCATTTCGCACTGGGATTCATCCTGCAAAATATCGTGGGTTTTGTTGATGTCGGAATGCTGGTTGGTGATGGTGTTGCCGGCATAGTTCCAGATGAACTTGATCGGCACATTCAGTTTGTCCTGCCCACGTACCCCGTCGCGTTTGGCGGTCATTTCCGGGCCGCGCACTATGGCATCGGTCCAGCTAAAACAGGAGATTTGCGCTTTGACCGGGTTTGCCAATACCGGCATCCGCTCAATGGTAATGGTGTAGGTTGATTCACGCGCCCCGCTGTTGCCGCCATTGATGCCAACATTGCCGGTCAGGATAGGCAGCATGGCGATTGCACGCGAGGTCAGTTCGCCATTGGCCTGTCGCTGTGGCCCCCAGCCCTGGCAGATGTAGGCTGGTTTCGCCGTGCCTATTTCCCGCGCCAGTTTGATAATACGTTCGGCCGGAATGCCGGTAATTTTCGCTGCCCACTGCGGCGTTTTTTCAACGCCGTCTTCACCTTGCCCAAGAATGTAAGCCTTATAATGCCCATTTACCGGCGCATCGGCTGGCAAGGTTTTTTCGTCATAGCCGATGCAATACCGATCCAGAAACGGTTGGTCGACCAACTGTTCACTGATCAATACATGCGCCAGCCCGGCAACCAATGCCGCATCCGTGCCGGGACGAATAGGGATCCATTCGTCCTCACGTCCGGCGGCCGTATCGGTATAACGCGGATCGATAACGATCATGCGCGCATGAGAACGTTCACGCGCCTGCTCCAGATAATAGGTAATGCCGCCGCCGCTCATCCGCGTTTCCGCCGGGTTGTTACCGAACATCACCACCAGCTTGCTGTTTTCGATGTCAGACGTGCTGTTGCCTTCGTTGCTGCCATAGGTATAGGGCATGGCGCAGGCGATTTGCGCTGTGCTGTAGGTGCCATACTGGCTGAGGTAACCGCCATAGCAGTTCATCAGCCGAGCGACCAGCGACGCATTCGGTGACGAACGGGTAATATTGCCGCCGACGATGCCCGAGGTGTAATTGATATATACTGCTTCGTTACCGTACTGTTCGACGATGCGTTTTAGGTTGTCGGCAATGCTATCAAAAGCTTCTTCCCAACTGATGCGCTTGAACTTGCCTTCACCCCGCTTGCCAACGCGTTTCATCGGGTAATTCAGACGATCGGGATGATTCATGCGGCGGCGAATAGAACGGCCACGCAAACAGGCCCGAACCTGGTGGTCGCCATATGCGTCCAGCCCGGTGTTATCGGTTTCGACCCAATAGACTTCGTTATCACGCACGTGCAAACGCAAGGCGCAGCGGCTGCCGCAGTTGACCGAGCAAGCCCCCCAAACCACTTTATCCTGCGCGGTTTTTTGCACACCTTCGCTGATTGAATCCGCCAATGCGCGGCGACTAAACGGTAGGGCTATACCCCCCACGGCCATAGCCAGCCCGACGATACCACCGGACTTTACCAAGGCGCGACGGCTGACGCCTGCAGACACTTGGCTGTTTTCTTTGTTTTCCGACATAACTCACTCCACGTTTTACCCTGGTATTGATAAACGTCATGCCTTTGACTCAAGGCGGCGAGCAGAGGAGACAGAACTGATGTCTGCTGATGAGCTTGAGTAAAAACCCTCCTCTATAAAGGGATATTACTCAGAAGTGGGTAGTGAACTTTGTCTGCTATCAATAAAGCGGGGGAAGGAGATGAAAGAAAAAGTCCTTTCGAACAAAAGGATAATAATTTTCTTATAAAAAAAGCGCCCGCAGGCGCTTTTCATAGAACTGGCAATACGTTAGCCGATATATTCCAGGCCGCCCATATACGGACGTAATACTTCCGGCACCTGAACACGGCCATCGGCCAGCTGGTAGTTTTCCAGCACGGCAACCAGTGTACGACCGACTGCCAGACCAGAACCGTTCAGCGTATGCACCAGGCGCGGCTTCTTCTCGGTTTTGCTACGGCAGCGAGCCTGCATGCGGCGTGCCTGGTAATCCCACATGTTGGAACAAGATGAGATTTCACGGTAAGTGTTCTGCGCCGGCAGCCACACTTCCAGATCGTAGGTCTTGCATGAGCCTGCCCCCATGTCGCCGGTACACAGCAACATTTTACGGTACGGCAGGTTCAGCAGCTGCAGCACTTTCTCCGCATGACCGGTCAGCTCTTCCAGCGTAGCCATAGAGTCTTCCGGACGGACGATTTGCACCATCTCGACCTTGTCGAACTGGTGCATGCGGATCAAACCGCGGGTATCGCGACCATAAGAACCGGCTTCGGCACGGAAACATGGCGTATGCGCGGTCATCTTCAGCGGCAGTGATTCTTCTTCCAGGATCTCGTCGCGTACCAGGTTGGTCAACGGCACTTCTGCAGTTGGGATCAGCGCGTAGTTGCTGCTGTCGGATTCCTCTTCCAGCGGTTTGGTGTGGAACAGATCTTCACCAAACTTCGGCAACTGGCCGGTACCGTACAACGTGGCGTGGTTAACCAGGTAAGGCACGTAGGTTTCCTGGTAGCCGTGCTGTTCGGTATGCAGATCCAGCATGAACTGGGATAACGCACGGTGCATGCGGGCGATTTGCCCTTTCATCACCACAAAGCGTGAACCGGTCAGTTTTACGGCGGCGGCGAAGTCCAGACCACCGGCCATTTCGCCCAGATCCACATGGTCGCGTACCTGGAAATCATACTGGCGCGGCTCACCCCAGCGGCTGACTTCCTGGTTATCGCTGTCGTCTTTGCCATCCGGCACTGCATCATCCGGCAGGTTCGGGATCGCCAACGCATAATCGCGGATTTCAGTCTGCAGCTGATCCAGAGCGGCCTTGGCAATATCCAGCTTGTCACCCAGCTCGTTGACTTCGCGACGCAGCGGCTCAATGTCTTCCCCGCGCGCTTTAGCCGCGCCGATGGATTTCGATCGGGAGTTACGTTCTGCCTGCAGCATTTCAGTTTCTACCTGCAGAACTTTGCGACGCTCTTCTTGAGAACGCAGCAGATCCAGATCGAGTTTAAAGCCTCGGCGAGCCAGTTTGACGGCGACTGCGTCTAGCTCATTACGCAGCAGATTGGGATCGAGCATGCTAATCCTGTGCTTATTGTTATTGAAAGAAAATTTGTTGTTTTATGCGGCTGTTTAAAAGCCGCATAAAGGAAGAGTGGTACCCGCTAACCTTACCGCAACGGCAACGCTAGCGGTAGCGTTTTGTCTGGCTATTTTGATCCTGCTCAGCCAGCCATGCCAGCTTTTCGCCGATTTTACCTTCCAGCCCGCGTGAGGTTGGATGATAGTAACGCGTCCTGGCCATTTCGGCCGGGAAATAGTCCTCACCGGCGGCATAGGCATTGGGTTCGTCATGAGCGTAACGGTACTCTGCACCCAGCCCCATTTCCTTCATCAGCTTGGTTGGCGCATTGCGCAGATGTTCGGGCACATCATAATCCGCCCGCTCTTTAGCATCGCGCATCGCCGCTTTGAAGGCGGTATAAACGGCATTACTTTTTGGCGCGCAGGCCAGGTAAACGATCGCTTGAGCAATCGCACGTTCACCTTCGGCCGGACCAACGCGTGTAAAGCAGTCCCAGGCGGCTATCGCCACCTGCATACCGCGCGGATCGGCATTGCCGACATCTTCCGAAGCAATGGCCAGCAGCCGGCGCGCCACATACAGCGGATCGCCTCCGGCGGTAATAATGCGCGCATACCAGTACAGCGCAGCATCCGGGGCGGAACCTCGCACCGATTTATGCAGCGCCGAAATAAGATCGTAAAAACGATCGCCTTTATTGTCGAAGCGCGCGCTGCGTTCGCCGGAGACTTCTTTCAGTAATTCCGGCGTCAGCACGCGAATGCCTTTAGCGTCGATCTCCGCCATGTCCGCCATCATCTCCAGGCTGTTCAACGCCCGGCGCGCATCGCCGCCCACCAGTTCCGACAGCATGCGGCGAGTCTCTTCCGGCAGCTCGATATTCTGGCCGCCAAACCCCCGGCTGTTGTCCTGCATCGCCTGATCAAGCACCTGGCTGATATCTTCTGCCGTCAACGCTTTCAGCAAATACACGCGGGCGCGGGACAACAGCGCCGAGTTAAGCTCAAAGGACGGGTTTTCGGTTGTCGCGCCGATAAAGGTAATGGTGCCGTCTTCAATATGCGGCAGAAAGGCATCCTGCTGGCTTTTGTTGAAACGGTGTACTTCATCGACAAACAAAATGGTGCGACGACCGGCGTCACGATTCTGTCGTGCCCGCTCAATCGCCTCACGGATTTCTTTGATGCCCGATGTCACGGCGGAAATTCGCTCGACGTCCGCCTGGCCGTAGCGGCCGATCAGCTCCGCCAGCGTCGTTTTCCCGGTGCCGGGCGGCCCCCACAGAATCATCGAATGCAGTTGCCCCGCCTCGATGGCGCGCGGCAAAGGCTTACCGGCAGCCAGCAGGTGTTGCTGGCCGATGTATTGCGCCAGCGTGGTTGGCCGCATCCGCGCGGCCAATGGCTGGAACTCATTCTGGGAAAAATCGAGCGACATGTTACTCACGCGGACCTCACTGGCGCTGGTCGTCCAGCGTCACCCCCTTCGGCGGGGTAAATTTGAATTTGCTGGCATCAGCAGCAACGTTCTGCTGACTTTTCAGCGCGTAAGAACTGCGCTGACCATCCTGCTCAACCGCAGCAAAACTGCGGATGGTGCCGCTGTTGGTCACGGTAATGGCGAACTGCTTCAGGTTGCCGCTGCTGGATTTTGGCGTCAGCTCAAAATCATCACCTTTCTGTTTAACGTTGTACTGTTTCCAGTCGTTGGCGTTATTGCGGGTAATCAGCATAAATGGCGTATTGCCGGTCGCATTTTTCAACCAGGTCGCGGTGACTTGCTCAACAAAAGGATTGTAGAACCATAAGGTTTGGCCATCCGACACCAGCACGCTCTCGTCCGGCGAGGTCATATGCCAATTAAACAGGTTCGGACGTTTCACCCAGAGTTCACCTTCCCCCTGCTGTACCGCAGCACCATCGCTGCTGGTCACGGTCTGGGCGAAGCTGGCGTGGAAACTGTTCACTTTCGCCAGGCGACTTTGCAAATCCTGCGCAGCGTCGGCCAGCACAGAGGTGGAAGCGAATCCCGAAAGCAGACAACAGGCAACTAACAGTTTTTTCATTATTCCAGATACCTTATGAAATGCGTTTACCGCAAGGCGGTGCCGTGCGGGTCAAATTAACCCTTAACACCCTTACTCTACCCGAAGCTATCCGCAGGCAGATAGGTCAATGTTCTGAGAAGCCGAGGGTTTACGCTTCTTTGCACAAGGGCCGCTAAGCGGCCCTTTATTATTAAATAACAACGACTAAAGCTTCGTCAGTCATGCCGTGGCGGTGCCAGCACCTCGCGGTTGCCGTTGTGCCCCTGCTCGCTGACGATGCCCTGCGCTTCCATCTGTTCGATGATGCGCGCGGCGCGGTTATAGCCGATACGGAACTGACGCTGTACGCCGGAAATGGAGGCGCGGCGTTTATCCACCACAAACTCCACCGCCTGGTCAAACAGCGGATCCAGCTCTTCATCACCTTCCAGACCGCCGCCAGCACCACCCTCACCGTCGTCACCGCCGTTGAGGATACCCTCTTTATATTGAGGTCGCTCACGCGCTTTCCAATCCTTAACTACCGCATGCACTTCCTGATCGCGCACAAATGCACCATGTACACGGACCGGAATGGAGGAGTTAGGGGCCAGATACAACATGTCGCCCATCCCCAGCAGCGATTCAGCACCGCCCTGATCGAGGATAGTGCGCGAGTCAATCTTGCTCGACACGGTAAAGGCGATACGGGTCGGGATGTTGGCCTTGATCAGGCCGGTGATCACATCCACCGAAGGACGCTGTGTTGCCAGCACCAGGTGGATACCCGCCGCACGCGCTTTCTGCGCCAGACGAGCAATCAGCTCCTCAACCTTTTTACCAACCGTCATGATCAGGTCAGCGAACTCGTCGACCATCACTACGATGTAAGGCTCTTTCTCCAGAACCGGCGGCGTGATGTCCATGCTGTCGGTCGGTTTCCAGAACGGATCCGGGATTGGACGTCCCATCGCCTCGGCCTGATCGACACGTTCGTTGTAACCTGCCAGGTTACGCACGCCGAGCGCAGACATCAGCTTGTAGCGACGCTCCATCTCGGCGACGCACCAACGCAAGGCATTGGCGGCGTCTTTCATGTCGGTAACCACGTCCGTCAGCAGGTGCGGAATACCTTCATAGACCGACAGCTCCAGCATTTTCGGGTCAATCATGATAAAGCGCACTTCTTTCGGCGTGGCCTTATACAGAATGCTCAGGATCATGGCATTGACCCCAACCGATTTACCGGAGCCGGTGGTCCCCGCCACCAGCAGGTGCGGCATTTTAGCCAAGTCGGCCACCACCGGTTCGCCGGAGATGTCTTTACCCAGAACGATCGCCAACGGCGATGGATTATCGCGAAATGCCGGGCAATCCAGCACTTCTCGCAGATAGACCGTCTGACGTTTAACGTTAGGCAACTCCAGGCCGACGTAGGGCTTGCCGGGGATCACTTCAACCACACGCACCGCGGAAGTTGACAGTGAACGCGCCAGGTCACGCGACAGGTTGGAAATACGCGCTGCTTTAACGCCCGGCGCCAGATCCAGTTCAAAACGGGTAATGACCGGGCCTGGTAAAATGTCTACCACGTCGGCTTTTACCCGATAATCGGCCAGGCTGGCTTCGACCAAACGCGCCTTCTGTTCCAACGCGAAGGAATCCACCGGCTCAACCTCTTTCGGCGCTTCGGTCAGCAGATCAAGCGTCGGTAGAGGCGTGGTCGGTTTTTGCAACGGCATATCGTTGCGCATCAGGAACGGGTGGATCAGGCTGTCCATTGCCGGCTGCTGCGGGGCCGTCGGCGCCGGTTGCGCTACAGGCTGCTGATAGGCCGGTGGTTGCTGTTGCGCTGCCGGTTGCTGATAAGCAGGTTGAGCGGGCTGATAAGCTTGCGCCGGCGGAGTCTGAGGTTGCGTTGGCGGCGCATAAGCCGGCGCGGCTGGCTCAAACTGGCCGAAAGGCACATCATCCTCGCGTTCGCTTTGTTGCTCAATGCGATCTTCAAGCTGTGGCGACAGGGTGAACAGTGGCTCAACCGGGCCATCGTCAACCAAATCATCCATCGGCGAGAAGCCGAACGCATTACGAGTATCTACTGGCGTAGTTGGCTGTACCGAAGGCGCAGCCTCTTGCTGCCCATAGCGCTGATTCTGCTGTTCGGCAAACGCCTGACGCAGTTCGGCCTCTTGCAGAGCAGCCTCATCATCCTGGTTATCCTGCGCGTACTCCTCGCCATAACGTTGGTTTTGCTGCTCGGCAAACGCCTGACGCAGCGCCGCTTCCTGCAAAGCTTCATCGTCTTGATCTGACGGAAGAGCATTGGCATTCGGCAATGGCTCGTCGTCCCCACGGTTACGCTGTTCCTGTTCGGCCATTCGCTGCGAAGGCAGCTTGATGCCGTAAGAAGCCAGTTCACGCCGGGTTGGGATGCGCACCGGATTCGGACGCGGCAACTCAGGCCCCAGGCCTTGTTTGACCTGCGAGTTAGCGTCGCTGGTGGCCGTAAAGGCCGGCATAAAGGTATTGGCGGCAACAGCGCCGGCAGCTGCCGTTGCTGCAGCCTGCGCCTGAGGTTTCACGCTGCCGAACGAGGGCACTGCAGGCTCACCGGCACTGAAACCGGCCGGAGCACTGACGTCAGCGCTATCGCGTTGAGCGGCGGAGAAATCAAACGGAGAACGATCGTGCGACGGTGATGCTGCCGGTGCGTCCCAGTTCCCCATACGCGGTTCGTCATCATCCTGGTAAGGATCGGCCGGACGCGTTACCTTCGGCGTCGGCGTCTCTTCAGGAATTTCAAATGAATACAGCGGTGGAGCACTGTTTTCCGCTGGCGTACTCATCGGACTCTGGTTCACCGAGGCCGGAGCCGTTGGAGCTACCGTAACCGACGGCGCCTGTGCCACAACCGGGGCTGCGGTAACAGGTTCACGAGCCACCGCTGGCGCGACAGGCGCGACATCGGCATCTTCGTCGTCATTCGCCCGCAGGCCGCTGAGCAATGGATCCTCAGCCTCTTCCGCCGCAATTTTGGCGGTTTCCGTCACCGAAGGCGCTGAGAACAAGACGTCGTCTTCCGCCGCGTTGGCCGCAGCCGCCGTCGAGGCCGCAGCAAGCGCTGCCCCTTTCTCTGCCGATTCTGGCTGATCTTCGACGTAACGGTCGTCATCATCGTGATAACGATCGTCACGGCGCGAACGGTTGGTCATAAAGGTGGCCGTCCCCAGCACCACGCCGCCGATCCTCTCGGCAATCACCAGCCATGACCAGCCGGTAAACAGCGTAAGGCCCGCCGCCCAAACGCAAAGCAGCGCCAAGGTTGCGCCAATGCCGTTGAACCAGGGGAGCATGGCGTTGCTCAGCAAACTGCCGATAACGCCGCCGGAGGCAAAGTAATAGAGATCGTCGACGTTCAGAGCCGCCAGGCCACACGAAGTGAGCACCAGCGCCAATGTGCCGATCAGGCGCAGTGAAAGCGCAAAATAATCGATGTATTCGCCGCTGCCGCGCTGACGATAAGCCGCCCAGCACAACACCAGCATGATCGGCGGTATCGCATAGGCGAGTACCCCGAAGGTGAAGAACAGCGTGTCGGCCAACCAGGCCCCGACGCCACCGCCCAGATTATGAATAGGCTCATGCCACGCGGTCTGCGACCAGCTTGGGTCAGAGGGATTGAAACTGACCAAGGCAGCCATGAGGTAAATGGCAAATATGGCTACCACAATCAACACAGCTTCGAGCAAACGGCGACCGCTGCTGAGTTTTCTCAAGGTAACTTCTTTATCTTCTGTATATTCCTGGCTCAAGAAAGGCTCTCCAGGTTCCTGTTAGCTGACATAGCAACAGCGCCGAGAAGCTTCCCCGGCGCTGAAACTGTATGGATAAACAGGAGTGTAACCAATTTAATCAGGTTTTGCACCTGCACCCTACCGTGTTTTGATAACCAGACGGTTGCTCTGTTTCACTTCTTCCATTACCACGTACGTACGGGTGTCGTTAACCCCCGGCAGACGCAGCAAGGTTTCACCAAGCAACTTACGGTAAGCGGACATATCCGGCACGCGGGTTTTCAACAGATAGTCGAAATCACCGGACACCAGATGACACTCCTGAATTTCTTCAAGCTTCTGAACTGCTGAGTTGAATTGCTCAAACACATCCGGCGCACCGCGGTTCAGCGTGATTTCCACGAAGACCAACAGGGACGCATCCAGATAATGCGGGTTGAGCAACGCGGTATAACCATGAATAAAACCCTGGCGCTCGAGGCGGCGCACGCGTTCTAAACATGGGGTTGGGGATAACCCCACGCGCTTCGAAAGTTCAACGTTCGAAATACGCCCATCCTTTTGCAGTTCGTTGAGGATGTTGCGGTCGATACGATCGAGATCTTTACCCGGGCGTTTCTTATTGTCTGCCATTATTATTGTCTCTCTTATTTTCTTCCCTGCACTTGCCACACCCTAGCCAACGTCAATGTGTAAGGGCTCGTTCCAAGCGAAGACCCGATGCCTGTCATATGCTTCACTACCATCATTCACCGCTGTGCAGCCTGTCTGTCAAACTCTGCACAAGGTGTTTTAAGCAAGAAGAAAGGTGCCATCCGCTTGCGCGATGTTCCTCCCCTGCCGCACGCAGATCCGGCAACGGCGCAAAATCCTGCGCCAACGCCGCAAATACGTACGATTTACTGCAGGTGGGAGGATAATTTCTTCTTCCTATGATGTTTTCGCAAATGCGCAGCGGATTGTCAAAGTAAAAGAAGCAAAATCAGAAGAACGTACCGTCATGAAAAGTTAGCACCCCGTTTTTAGTTATGAATCGCTGGCTTAAAAACGCCGTGGGCAAGGCACTTAAACCCGCTTAATGTGCTGTTTCCGGCCGTTTGAGTGCCAAACGCCCGCAAGCGGCTTCCATAAGTTAAATTGCTGCGTTTTGCGCTCGCTTAAGCAGCAAAACAATAATTAATAGGCAATGACTATCAAACAAATCGTTAACAACATCCCCTGACGCTTTTTTTAATGCCGCATTTTCCCTACAATCGAATCCATTGTCCGCCATTGTGGGAAAAGAGGTTATTCATGGGCACGGCTAAACACAGCAAATTATTGATTCTGGGCTCCGGCCCGGCTGGCTACACCGCCGCGGTTTACGCAGCGCGCGCCAACCTGAGCCCGGTGCTGATTACCGGTATGGAACAAGGGGGTCAGCTGACCACCACCACCGAAGTGGAAAACTGGCCGGGTGATGCCGAAGACCTGACCGGTCCGGCGCTGATGGAGCGTATGCGTGAGCATGCAGAAAAATTCCAGACCGAGATCGTGTTTGACCATATCACCAGCGTTGATCTGCAGAACCGTCCATTCCGCCTGTTTGGCGACAGTGGCGAATACACCTGTGACGCGCTGATTATCGCCACCGGCGCATCAGCCCGCTATCTTGGCCTGCCGACAGAAGAAGCCTTCAAAGGCAAAGGCGTTTCCGCCTGCGCTACCTGCGACGGTTTCTTCTACCGTAATCAGAAAGTCGCCGTTGTAGGCGGTGGCAATACGGCGGTAGAAGAAGCGCTGTATCTGTCCAATATCGCGGCCGAAGTTCACCTGATCCACCGTCGCGACAGCTTCCGTTCAGAGAAGATCCTGATCAACCGGCTGATGGAGAAAGTGAAAAACGGCAATATCGTGCTGCACACCGACCACACTCTGGACGAAGTGCTGGGTGACGAAATGGGCGTTACCGGCGTACGCATTCGCAGCACTAAAGCGGAAAATGAAACGCGTGAACTGGCGCTGGCCGGCGTGTTTATCGCCATCGGCCACAGCCCGAACACCAGCATTTTCGGTGGCCAGTTGGAGCTGGAAAACGGCTATATCAAGGTGCAGTCCGGCATTCACGGCAATGCCACCCAAACCACCATTCCGGGCGTATTCGCCGCTGGCGACGTGATGGACCACATCTACCGCCAGGCGATCACTTCCGCCGGAACCGGTTGTATGGCTGCGCTGGACGCAGAGCGTTATCTGGACGGTATTGCCGACGCAGAAGTTCTGTAACGGCACAGACTGTCATCCTGAAAAGCGGCTATTTATTAGCCGCTTTTTTTTGTATCTCAAACACCATCAGGCGGGTCTTCGATGCAGAATCTTCTCCACTGGCGTCTGTTGGTTGCCGTAGCCGACAGCGGCAAGATCACCCTGGCGGCAAGTCAATGCGGCATGACACAGTCTGGCGCCAGTCAGGCTATCGCTCAGTTGGAAGAGGCGTTGAACACTCCGTTGTTGGTTCGGCTGCCGCACAGCGTTGCGCTAACGCAAAGTGGTGAACAGATTGTCAGCCATGCCCGCACCATGCTGGCCGAACTCAATGCAATCCAACACTGCGCGCAGCAGGCGCAAAGCTCGCACGCCGGCAAAATACGCCTTGCCAGTTTCCCTTCAGCATTTGCGCTGTTGTTACCCCCGTTGCTACGCAAATTTCACCGCCGCTTTCCCGCCATTGAACTGGTGCAGTTGGAAGGTACCGATCTGGAGGTCGAAAACTGGCTGGCATTGGAAGCTGCCGACGTGGGCATAGTGTTGAATCCGAAACCGGAACGGCAAAGCCACCCGCTGGGAAAAGACCTATGGCTTACCGTGACGGCCACTGATCATAAGCTTGCCAGAAACCGCCAGCCGATAGATTTCAATGAACTGGTCAAACAGCCGTTTGTCTTGGCTACCGGAGGTTGCCAGCTCAATGCTCAGTTGCTGGCGCAGCAGGCAGGTTTGGCGCTGACGGATGTCCGCGTCACCGTCAGTGACTGGAACACCGCGCTGACGCTGGTACGTGAAGGGATCGGCGTATCGCTGGTGCCCGCATCGGTGATACCGGCCGATACGCCAGGCATTTGCGCCCTGCCGCTGAGCGCGCCACTTTATCGCCATTTTGGCCTGGTTTGTTCATTCGCCGGTGCAAGCTCCGCGCCAGTACAAACTCTGTTGCACTTTCTACAGGATCATTTGCCGTTGCCCATCAGTAGCTGAGCTGATACCGGGTTTCTGAGATTCTAATTTTTCTGTCGGCGGCGCCGACGGCATTCTGACGGCCAAGCGATGTCGCTTTTTGCCTCAGGAATATGTCGATGAAACTCTATTTTGCGCCCGATACCTGCTCCCTCTCGCCACATATCGTGCTGCGGGAATTGGATTTGCCGTTCGAACTGATCCGCGTCAATAACCGCACCAAGCGCAGCGCCGACGGCGGAGACTTTTATCGGGTTAATCCCAAAGGTTACGTCGCCGCGCTGATGCTGGACGACGGACAGGTGATCACCGAAGGCACTGCCATCGTGCAGTATCTGGCGGATATGCGCCCTGAGGCCGGGCTGGCCCCACCAAACTCGACCTTCGAACGGGTGCGCTTGCAGGAGTGGCTGAACTTCATTACCTGCGAGATCCACGCGGGATCCAGCCCGCTGTTCAACTCAACCCTGGCGGAAGAGGTCAAAATGCTGTTTCGCGACAAGCTGCGACGCCGCCTCGATTTTGTTGCTCAGACGCTGGACGAACCGGCGTTTCTATTGGGAGAAACTTTCAGCGTCGCGGATGCCTATCTGTTTACCGTACTGCGCTGGATGGATCAGTTTTCCATCGACCTAAAATGCTGGCCATCGATAACCCGTTATATGTCGCTGATTAGCCAGCGCAGATCCGTGCAAACCGCCCTGGCGGCGGAAGCAGCCAGTCAAGCGGTGCCCTAATCCTGCTGTCGCGGTCTGTTATAGCGATATTTGACCGCTTTATTATTTTCAGTCTGCCGGGTGAAGAGGTAACATTGGCCTTCACTTGTTCGCTTCAGGTTGGGGCAAACACTTTTTTTAACAGTACGTTAACCTTGCCTGTAACAATAGGCACCGGCGACGCAGACTCATATCTGATGAAAAAAACCAGACAGCAGCAATTAACCCGTTGGCTCAAAACTCAGAGCACCTTGGCGCAGCGTTGGTTGCGCCTTTCCATGTTGTTGGGGCTAATCAGCGGCATGCTTATTGTCGCTCAGGCATGGCTGTTGGCCGCCCTGCTCCACGCCCTGATTATCGAACAGGCGCCACGTGAACAGTTGATTCCGTCGTTTATCTGGTTGGCTGCCACCTTCGCACTGCGGGCCGTGCTGAGTTGGCTGCGTGAACGCGTCGGCTTTATCTGCGGACAAGTGATCCGCCAGCGCATGCGTCAGCAGGTGCTGGATAAACTGCAACAACTCGGCCCCGCCTGGATCCAGGGAAAACCGGCCGGCACTTGGGCCAGCATCATCGTCGAACAGATCGAGGATATGCAGGACTACTATTCCCGTTATTTACCGCAGATGTATCTGGCGGTGTTTATCCCGCTGCTGATCCTGATCACCGTATTCCCGATCAACTGGGCCGCCGGTCTGATTCTGTTGACCACCGCGCCGCTGATCCCCATGTTTATGGCGCTGGTCGGCATGGGTGCCGCCGATGCCAACCGACGCAACTTCGTGGCGCTGGCACGGCTGAGTGGTAACTTCCTCGACCGCCTGCGGGGGTTAGACACGCTGCGCTTATTCAATCGGGCGCAGGCGGAAACCGAGCAGATTGCCAAATCGTCTGAAGACTTCCGTAGCCGCACCATGGAGGTACTCCGTCTGGCTTTCCTGTCATCGGCGGTGCTGGAGTTCTTTGCCTCCATTTCTATCGCCGTGGTGGCGGTCTATTTTGGCTTCTCGTTCCTTGGCGAACTTAATTTCGGCAGTTATGGCACCGGCGTCACGCTGTTTGCCGGCTTCCTGGTGCTGATCCTGTCACCGGAGTTCTTCCAGCCGTTGCGCGACCTGGGGACTTTCTACCACGCCAAGGCGCAAGCCGTGGGTGCCGCCGAAGCGCTGGAAACCTTTCTCAGCGCCGAGGGCGAACAAATGGGCAATGGCACACAAATCCTGGATGCCGATGCACCGCTGGAGCTGCAAGCGCAGGATCTGGAGATCCTGTCGCCCAATGGCGTGCTGCTGGCCGGGCCGCTGAGCTTCACTCTGCCCGCCAACCAGCGCATTGCCTTGGTCGGGTTAAGTGGTGCCGGGAAAAGTTCGTTGCTGAACCTGCTGCTCGGGTTTTTACCCTATCGCGGTTCGCTGCGGATTAATGGTATCGAACTGCGCGAACTGGCCGCCGAAGGCTGGCGCCAGCAACTCGGCTGGGTAGGACAAAATCCGCATCTACCGGCGCAAACGCTGCGTGCCAACATACTGTTGGGCAATCCGCAGGCCAGCGAAGCCCAACTGCAACAGGCTGTGGAGGACGCCTATGTCGGCGAGATCCTGCCGTATCTGCCGCTGGGTCTGGATACCGAAGTCGGCGATAACGCCGCGCGCCTGTCCGTCGGGCAAGCGCAACGTGTGGCAGTCGCTCGAGCGTTAATCAGCCCGCGCCGTTTGTTGCTGTTGGATGAACCGGCCGCAAGTCTCGACGCCCACAGCGAGCGGCAAGTCATGCAGGCGCTGAATGCGGCTTCGCATCAACAAACCACGCTGCTGGTGACTCACCAGTTGGAAGATACCGAAGATTACGACCAGATTTGGGTAATGGAAGGCGGACACATCGTCCAGCAAGGTGATTACGCCACGCTGAGCGCCCAACCGGGCCTGTTTGCCAACCTGATCGCTCACCGCCGCGGGGATCTATAATCATGCGCGTTTTGCTGCCGTTCCTGGCGCTGTACCGTCGTCACAGCCTGCTGATTTGTCTGGGCATTCTGCTGGCCATCATTACGCTACTGGCCAGTATCGGCCTGCTGGCTCTGTCCGGTTGGTTCCTCGCCGCCTCCGCCCTGGCCGGGCTGGCGGGCCTGTTTACCTTCAACTACATGCTGCCGGCGGCCGGCGTGCGTGGTGCCGCCATTTTCCGCACCGCCGGGCGCTATGCCGAACGGGTCGTCAGCCACGACGCCACCTTCCGCGTGCTGTCTCATCTGCGGGTCTTCACCTTTAAAAAGATCCTGCCGCTGTCGCCGGGAGGCATTGCCCGCTTCCGACAGGCCGATCTGCTGAATCGACTGGTGGCGGATGTCGATACGCTGGATCATCTGTATCTGCGGGTAATTTCACCGCTGGTCAGCGCCGCCGTGGTAATTGTCGTGGTGACTTACGGCCTGAGCTGGCTAGACGTTTCACTGGCCCTGACGCTGGGCGGTATCCTGCTGTTGCTGTTGCTGCTGGTGCCGCCGGTATTTTATGGTGCCGGCAAGCCGATTGGCGGCCAGTTGACCGCCCTGCGCGGCCAGTACCGTACCGATCTGACCGCCTGGCTTCAAGGCCAGGCTGAGCTGGTGGTATTCGGTGCCGTGGATCACTTCCGCGCGGCTCTGGATGCCACTGAAAAACAGTGGCAGCGCCGTCAGTGGCAGCAAGCTTCGTTGGGCGGCATGGCACAGGCTTTGATGATCCTGGCCAGCGGCCTGACCGTGACGTTGATGTTGTGGCTCACCGCTGCCGGTATCGGTGGCGACAGCCAACCCGGCGCGCTGATTGCGTTGTTCGTGTTTGCCGCCCTGGCTTCGTTTGAAGCCTTGATGCCGGTAGCCGGCGCCTTCCAGCATCTGGGACAGGTGATAGCTTCCGCCACGCGGGTGAAGCAGGTCATCGATCGACAACCGGAAGTGACCTTCCCTGCCGATGGCCCAACTGCCGAAAACGGTGCCATGCTAAGTCTGCAACAGGTCACCTTTACCTATCCCGGCCAGCCGCAGCCGGTGTTGCAGGACGTCACGCTGGAGATTACCGCCGGTGAACATATTGCATTGCTCGGCCGCACCGGGTGCGGTAAATCGACCCTGCTGCAGTTGCTCACCCGCGCCTGGAACGCCGACAGCGGGCAGATGCTGCTCAACGGCCATCCCTTGGCTGCTTACGATGAAACCACGCTGCGTCAGATGACCACCGTCGTCAGTCAGCGAGTGCACATCTTTAGCGATACGCTGCGCGAAAACTTGCGCATCGCCGCCCCAACGGCGGCCGATGAACAATTGCGCGAAGTGTTGCAGCAGGTCGGTTTGGACAAGCTGCTGGAAAACGAGGGGCTCAACGCCTGGCTGGGAGACGGCGGCCGACAGCTTTCCGGCGGCGAGCAGCGCCGTCTGGGCATTGCTCGCGCATTGCTGCATCAGGCGCCGCTGTTGTTGCTCGATGAGCCGACCGAAGGTCTGGACGCCGAAACTGAACAGCAGATCCTGGCGCTGCTGCGCCGACATTGCCAGGGAAAAACGCTGATCCTGGTGACCCACCGTCTGTATGGGTTGGAACACCTTGACCGAATTTGCGTGATGGACGGTGGACGCATCGTTGAGCAAGGCGATCACCTCAACCTGATGCGTCAGCAGGGGCGTTATGCCCAGTTCCGTCAACGTATCAGCGGTATACCGCTGTAAAAGGGCCTGTAGAGGACGCTGAGACCTTATATGCGCATTGTTAAGCTGTCATCGCAGTCGCTGGTGTTCCCCTCTCCTGAGGGCGCACTGCGCGATCCTAACGGTTTGCTGGCTATCGGCGGTGACCTGACGGCACCTCGCCTGCTTGCCGCCTATGAACGGGGCATTTTTCCCTGGTTTTCCCCCGGGGAAGCCATTTTGTGGTGGTCGCCCGACCCACGGGCAGTGCTGTTCCCTGCCGAACGCCATATCAGCCGCAGTCTGAAACGCTTTTTGCGCAGTAACCCCTTTCGCATCACGCTGAATCACGACTTTGCGGCGGTGATCGCCGCCTGCGCCGATCGGCCGGACGAAGGCACCTGGATTGGCCCGGAGGTGCAGCGCGCTTATCTGCACCTGCACCGCCTCGGTTTCGCCCATTCGATAGAGGTGTGGCAGGATGACAAGCTGGTGGGGGGCATGTACGGCGTGGCTCAGGGCGCCCTGTTCTGCGGCGAATCGATGTTTAGCCGTACCCCCAACGCGTCCAAATGCGCTTTGATGGCTTTTTGCCGTCATTTTGCCGCTTATGGCGGAGAATTGATTGACTGTCAGGTGCTTAACGCTCACACTGCCACGCTGGGAGCGAAAGAGATCCCCCGAAGACAATTTTTGCAGCAGCTCAGCCAACTTCAACGCAAGCCATTAGCGCCAGAGTGTTGGGCACCGCAAGTGTTACCCCCACAGCAGGTTGAACCACCCTCCCCAACAAACTAATTTTGCGGAAACGGTGCAATGTTCGCCGACACTTCTTTACATAATGTGGGTTTTTCGGCATTATCTTGCCGGTTAAAAACTAAGGTAGTTAGACCTAGAGGATTCGATGGCCAAAGAAGACAATATTGAAATGCAGGGCACCGTTCTTGATACGCTGCCGAACACCATGTTCCGCGTTGAATTGGAAAACGGGCACGTGGTAACCGCACATATCTCCGGTAAAATGCGTAAGAACTACATCCGCATCCTGACGGGCGACAAAGTCACTGTAGAGCTGACCCCGTACGACCTGAGCAAAGGCCGCATTGTCTTCCGTAGCCGTTAATCGGCTCACTCGTCGCCAGCCGATGGCGGCACCGAGGATGTAATGCCTCCGGAGCCCTTTCCGTTTACCCCCGTAGCAACGTTCAACATCGAGTTGCGAGAGCGCAGGTAAACTGAGAGGGCTCAATCATTTCTGTTGTGGTGAAATTCACCCATAAAAAAAGCGATGCCGAAGCATCGCTTTTTCTTTATCTGACCCGGCCTTAGTGCACCGCACCTTCATCCGCTTTACGCATCGACGCGCTGAGGAAGTGGTAAGTCAGTTTCTGATTGTCCTTGTCCAGCTCGACTTTCACCGAGCCGCCGTCCACCAGTGAACCAAACAGCAATTCATTGGCCAGCGGTTTCTTCAGGTTTTCCTGCATCACACGCGCCATCGGACGAGCGCCCATTGCACGGTCATAGCCTTTCACCGACAGCCAGTCACGCGCTTCATCGCTCACTTCCAACGACACGCCCTTCGCATCCAGCTGCGCCTGCAGTTCGACGATAAACTTATCGACAACCTGCTGGATCACCTCGGTCGACAGATGGTTGAACCAAAGAATGTTGTCCAGACGGTTACGGAATTCCGGCGTGAACACTTTCTTGATCTCTTCCATCGCATCGGTGCTGTTGTCCTGCTGCACCAGACCAATCGATTTACGTTCGGTTTCACGTACCCCGGCGTTAGTAGTCATCACCAGGATCACGTTGCGGAAGTCCGCTTTGCGGCCGTTGTTATCGGTCAGGGTACCGTTGTCCATAACCTGCAATAACAGGTTGAACACGTCCGGATGCGCCTTCTCGATTTCATCCAGCAGCACCACCGAGTGCGGATGCTTGAGCACCGCGTCGGTCAGCAGACCGCCCTGATCGTAACCGACGTAGCCCGGAGGCGCGCCAATCAGACGGCTGACGGTATGACGTTCCATATACTCGGACATATCAAAACGCAGCAGCTGAATATCCATCGCCTTCGCCAGCTGCACCGTCACCTCGGTTTTCCCGACGCCGGTTGGCCCGGCAAACAGGAAGGAACCGACCGGCTTGCGATCGTGCCCCAAACCAGCACGGCTCATCTTGATCGCTTCAGTCAGCGCTTCAATCGCCTGATCCTGCCCGAATACCAGCATTTTCAGACGATCGCCCAGACTTCTCAGTACGTCGCGATCGCTCGCCGACACGGTTTTCTCCGGGATACGCGCAATACGCGCCACCACAGATTCGATGTCGGCCACGTTGACGGTTTTCTTGCGTTTGCTTACCGGCATTAACCGGCTGCGGGCGCCCGCCTCGTCAATCACGTCGATAGCCTTGTCCGGCAAATGACGGTCGTTGATGTATTTCACCGACAGCTCAACCGCCGCACGCACCGCTTTGGCGGTATAACGCACGTCGTGGTGCGCTTCGTACTTGGTCTTCAGGCCGTTGATGATCTGAATGGTCTCTTCCGGCGTCGGCTCGGTAATGTCGATTTTCTGGAAGCGACGAGCCAGCGCACGGTCTTTTTCAAAAATGTTGCTGAATTCCTGGTAAGTAGTGGAACCGATAACCCGGATCTTGCCGCTGGAGAGCAGCGGTTTAATCAGGTTGGCGGCGTCTACCTGCCCACCGGAAGCTGCACCGGCGCCGATGATGGTGTGGATCTCATCGATAAACAGAATGCTGTTCTTATCCTGTTCCAACTGTTTCAGCAGCGCTTTAAACCGTTTTTCGAAGTCGCCACGGTATTTGGTACCGGCCAGCAATGACCCGATATCCAATGAATACAGCGTGCAGTCCGCCATCACTTCCGGAACGTCGCCCTGCACAATGCGCCAGGCCAGGCCTTCGGCAATCGCCGTTTTACCGACGCCGGATTCCCCCACCAGCAGCGGGTTGTTTTTGCGACGACGGCACAGTACCTGAATAGCACGCTCAAGCTCAGGGTCACGGCCAATCAAAGGATCGATGCCGCCTACCCGTGCCAACTGGTTGAGGTTGGTGGTGAAGTTTTCCATACGGTCTTCCCCTCCGGACTGCTCTTCATTCACCGGGTTTTCCGCATTCGGCGCTTGGCCCGGCTCGTCTTTACGTGTGCCATGTGAAATGAAGTTCACTACGTCGAGACGGCTGACGTCGTGTTTGCGCAGCAGGTAAGCCGCCTGCGACTCCTGCTCGCTGAAAATCGCTACCAGCACGTTGGCGCCGCTGACTTCGCTGCGGCCGGAAGATTGCACATGGAATACCGCACGCTGCAGTACGCGCTGGAAGCTGAGCGTCGGCTGAGTGTCGCGCTCTTCTTCGCTGGCGGGCAGCGTCGGCGTGGTTTGTTCAATAAAGGCTTCCAGCTCCTGGCGTAACGCGGCCAGATCCACCGTACATGCCTCTAGCGCTTCTCGCGCGGCAGGGTTGCTGAGTAACGCCAGCAACAGGTGCTCCACGGTCATAAACTCGTGTCTGTGCTCACGCGCTCTGGCGAAAGCCATGTTGAGACTGAGTTCCAGTTCTTGATTGAGCATAAGCACCTCCCCAATAGTTGCCTAAATCTAGGCTTTTTCTAGCGTACAAAGCAACGGATGCTCGTTCTCCCTCGCATAACGGTTCACATGGACGACCTTGGTTTCCGCCACCTCGGCGGTAAAGACACCGCAGATCGCCTTGCCTTGATAGTGGACCGTGAGCATCAGTTGCGTTGCGCGTTCAATATCATAAGAAAAGAACTTTTGCAGAACGTCAATCACAAATTCCATCGGTGTGTAATCGTCGTTGTTAAGTATAACTTTATACATAGACGGCGGTTTTACCGCATCGATTTGTTTTTCCTCGGCCAAATGTTCGAAATTTAGCCAACCGTTGTTATTGCCCATCGCTGCTCATCTTCTCTGCTCTGTCCTTTAATATGGGGACAGGTTCCGGTTATTCAAAGTGGGGTATCATTACTATTTTATCATCTTCGCCATCATCCCGCCGCACTGGAACGTGCGCAAAAATCTCTGACGAATTGTTACCAAACAATGTCAAGATCGTTACCTGCTTCAAACTTTGATGAACTGCTCCCTGCCGACAAAAGCCGATCCCTTGACGTGATGATCATTTGCTCTAGAGTGTAAATTCGTGAGCTGGTGGTGTTTTAACCACTTTCAGGCTCATCTGCTACCTGCTTCTGGCGGGTGCGAATTCAGTTATTCATCTCACCTAAAAATAGCGTTGCGAGGGATGTAAAAGCATGGAGACGGGTACTGTTAAATGGTTCAACAACGCCAAAGGGTTTGGGTTTATCTGTCCTGAAGGCGGCGGCGAAGACATATTCGCCCATTATTCTACGATTAAGATGGATGGGTACCGGACACTCAAAGCCGGCCAGCAGGTCAGTTTTGATGTGCACCAAGGGCCAAAAGGGAACCATGCGAGTCTTATTGTGCCACTGGAAAGCGAGGCCCTGGCCTAACGCGCTTCCACAGAGTCAGTTTGAAACACCCCGCTAAAAAATGCCAGCCGCCGTGTGACTGGCATTTTTTATTCGCTGATTATTCGCGTGCCAGCGCGTCAATCGGGTTAAGCCGCGCCGCGCTGCGGGCCGGAAGATAACCGAACACCACGCCGATAGCGGTGGAACAGACAAACGCACTCAACAAGGCCGCCGGAGGGAAGCTGATTTGCCAACCCGGCAACACCAACTGCACCAACAGGCCGATGGCAAAGGACAGCGTAATCCCCAAAGCACCGCCGACCAGACACACCAGCACCGCTTCAATCAAAAACTGCTGTAGTACGTCGCCGGAACGTGCCCCCACCGCCATGCGGATGCCGATCTCACGCGTGCGCTCCGTCACCGACACCAGCATGATGTTCATCACGCCGATACCGCCGACCACCAGTGAAATCACCGCCACCAGCGTCAAAAACAGCTGCAGCGTACGCGTGGTTTTCTCTGCGGTCTGCACCAGGCTGTCCATGTTATAGGTGAAGACGTCTTTCTTGCCGTGGAGCAGCGTCAGCAAGCGCGTCAGCTGTTGCTCCGCCTCCTGGCTGTTGTAACCATCACGGATGCGCACGGTAATCGAATCAAAATAGGCGTTCCCCATCAGCCGATTGGCCATGGTGCTGTAGGGCACCCAGACGTTCAGCGTCTTGCTGCTGCCGAACATAGATTGCTTTTCCTTCGCTACCCCCACTACCGTCGCTGGCATATTGCCCACCAGGATCACCCGGCCTACCACCTCTTTCTGATTCGGGAACAGGCGGCGCTGGGTATTGGCGTCGATCACCACCGTCTGCGACTGTGATTGCACCTGCAGTTGATCAATGCCGACGCCCTCAGTAAAGGTCATGCCGTACACGCGGAAAAACTGTTCGCTGACGCCGTTAACGTTGGCTGCAACATCAACGTTACCCAGCCGCAGCCGCATACTGCTGGCGATGCTAGGCGACAATGCGCTGACGTAAGGCTGCTCGCGCAACGCGGCAAGATCGTCGTACTTCAATGCCTGGCGGAAAGTCGGATCGTCGTCACCAAAGTCCTTGCCGGGATAGATATCTACCGTATTGGTGCCGATGGATTTGATATCTGCCAGCACCATCTGTTTGGCTGCGTCGCCGATCACCAGGATCGAAACCACCGAGGCGATGCCGATAATAATACCGAGCATGGTCAGCGCAGTGCGCATTTTACTTGCCGCCATTGCCCGCCAGGCCATCACCAAGGCTTCGCGGAAACGACTGATAGTTTGCTGCCAGGACGGCGCCGGCGTAACCATCTCCAACGGTTTGGCGTTCGGGTTGCTCTGCCCATCAGGGCGTGAATCGGCAATGATTTCGCCGTCGCGGATTTCAATGATCCGCTCAGCCTGCTGGGCCACGGCCGGATCGTGGGTCACGATAATCACCGTATGCCCCTGCTCGCGCAGCTGCTTGAGGATGGTCATCACCTCTTCACCGGAATGGCTGTCGAGGGCACCTGTCGGTTCATCCGCCAGGATCACCTGACCGCCATTCATCAGCGCACGAGCGATACTGACCCGCTGCTGCTGACCGCCGGAAAGCTGGCTAGGTCGGTAACTGACGCGCTCGCTTAGCCCCAGGCGCTGTAACAGCGCCACCGCACGCTCACGTCGTGCCGCCTTGCCCAACCCGGCATATACCGCAGGCACTTCGACGTTATGCGCCGCGCTCAAATGCGGCAACAAATGATACCGCTGGAAAATAAAACCGAAATGTTCACGCCGAAGCCGAGCCAACGCGTCGCTATCGAGCGTCGCCACGTCCTGCCCTGCCACCCGATACACGCCGGCGCTGGGCTTATCCAGGCAGCCGAGAATATTCATCAGCGTCGATTTACCGGAGCCGGAGGCGCCCATAATGGCCACCATTTCGCCGGCCTCGATGCTCAGGCTCACGTTCTTCAGCACCGCCACCGTCTGATCGCCCGACTGATAGCTACGGCTGATGCCGCTCAGTTCCAACAATGCGGCCATCAGAGAGGCTCCGCGCCGCCGCGGCTGACGATCACTTCGTCGCCGATATTCAGTCCGCTGAGGATTTGCACGTCAATATTATTACGCAGGCCAATCGCCACTTCGCGCTTTTCCTCCTTGCCCTGCTTGAGGATCGAAACTTGATAGCGGTTATCCGCAATTTGATCGCCCAGGGCCGCCAAAGGGATAATTTGCGCCTGATTGACCCCCGCCAGTTGAATATGCACCTGCGCCGTCATTTGCAAACGCAGTAACCCCTCGGGGTTCGGCACTTCAAAGCGCGCGTAGTAGAAGATAGCGTTATTGACCTTTTCCGGCGTTGGTTGGATATCTTTCAGCACGCCATCAAAGCGTCGATTAGGATCGCCCAGTACGGTAAACCAAGCTTTTTGCCCCGGCTTCAGGCTGATGACGTCCGCTTCCGACACCTGGGCTTTTACCAACATGGTGCTGAGATCTGCCAGCGTCAAAATATTCGGCGCCTGTTGCGCCGCGATCACCGTCTGGCCTTGAAGCGTGGTGATTTGCACCACGTCGCCATCCATCGGCGCTTCAATGCGGGTAAACGCCAGATTGATTTTTGCCGTGTCCAGGCTGGCCTGGTTTTTGGCGATTTGCGCATGAATGGTGCCTACCTGCGCCTTCTTCACTGCCAGTTGTGTGGCGGCCTGATCCAGATCCTGACGCGAGACGGCTTGCAGTTTGGCCAAGGCTTGATTGCGCTGCAGCGTAACCGCCGCCAGCTGTTGTTCCGCTTGCGCCTGCTGTAACTGGGCATGCAGCTCGCGCAGCGTCGCCTCGCCCTCGCGGATGCTGTTTTTCGCCTGCTGCGGATCAATCACGCCGAGCAACTGGCCTTTCTTCACCCGGTCGCCAATTTCGACGTACAGGCTTTCCAACTGCCCGCTGACCTGCGCACCCACGTCCACCTTGCGAACCGCGTCGAGCTGACCGGTCGCCAGTACGTTTTGCTGCAGACTGCCCTGGGTGACCTTCACCGTTTTAAACTGGGTTGGCGTCGGGTGCCCAAAGTGCCAGACCGCCGGCACAGCGATAACCGCCGCTACGATCAGCGCCATTATCCAGCGTCGTTTGTGTCCTTTAAACCACGTCAAAATAGGTTCCTGCCTGTTGCAATTCATACTGCCAATAGCGGCAGCGGGGCTAAATTATCACGCACGGTGCGGAATAACTAAACCTTAGCTCAACACAATGTGGAGACACGCTTGGTTACAGTTGGGCATTGACCTCTCGTTTAGTGAAGCCTTGATGAAATAGCACCATTCAATACAGTCAAGGATTTCATCATGTCACAGCTCAGCTACCCACTCGTATCTGCACGTCCGCTTAACAGCTGGCAACTGATGACGGCGCTGATCAATGGCGAAAAGACGCCGAGTAAAGCCTGGAAAAAAACGTCATTCCGCTTGAAGTTTATCGGCCGTTCGTTATTTTGCTGGCGCACCACCAGCGGCCTGCTCAGCACGCTGGCGTCCAATCCCCTGCTGGATGAGATCCTGAACGCGCAACCCAATCTGCCGTGCAAACTGCATCGTCCGTATCTGGCAGCCAACATGAGTAAAATCGAGTGCTTATTTGCCCTGCGCGACCACTACGATCTCAGCACCCAACGCATGCCAATGAAAATGCTGCTCGGTCATCTGAAAAAGCCTTTTGTGCTCGCCAGCGCCGAAGGCAAGAGTGGCGCCGCAGTGTCACTCGAACTGGCGGCCATCGACAACCTGAACAAGGAAGGCGAAGCCACCCTGCTGCTGCGTAACGCCAACGGCATTATGTTGGCGGAAATCACCTTTTCGCTGATGCACTATCAGCAGAAACCGACGCTGTTTATCGGCGGGTTACAGGGAGCTAATCATCAGGTACCGCATGCTGAAATCCAGCAGGCCACCAAGGAGTGTCACGGATTGTTCCCGAAACGCCTGGCACTGGAAGGGATTTGCGCTCTGGCCCACCATTTGGGCATTCAGCAAATCGTGGCGGTCGGCAACGCCACCCATATCTACCAGAACTGGCGTTATCACAGTAAAAAGAAAGACAAGCTGCATGCCGATTACGATCAGTTTTGGGTATCCATGGGCGGCCAGATGCTTGAAAGCGGCTATTTTTTATTGCCGAAGAACATCACCCGCAAACCGATCGAAGAAGTGGCCAGCAAGAAACGCGCTGAATACCGCCGTCGCTATCAACTGCTGGACGAGTTGGAACTGGGAATGGCAGAGCACTTTCGTGCCCAGCCCCGTTTTACTTCGGTCTAATCGGCGCGGCCACGCGCCAGCCAGGTCACACGCGAAAACATTTTCTTCAGCAGTGGCGGCACCGAGTCCGTGCCCCACTGGCCGGCTTGCATCGCTACTTCGATCGCCAAATCGGGTTTCGAGGAGTGATGCACCGCCTTGAGGATCACCTTACGCACCGGCATCTGCGTATTCTTCGGCACCGAGGCCACCCGGTAGTAGACCGGGCTGAAGCCTTCGCGGAACATAAAATGCTCCATATCCGGTGCCGGTAACGCGGTCAGTCGGTCACGCTCGTTATCGTCGTGGTTATCCAACATGCTGCGTACAGTATTGGCGTACTTTTTCCCCGCTTCATCACCGTCCACCAAAGCATGCCATTCAATGCCCATGCGACGGGCGAACTTCAGCAAAGGTTTTAATCCGCATTGGGCGAACTCGATCACGCGTACGCCCTCTGCCTCAAAGTGATATCCGCACTGGCGCGCCAGCTCGCTCAACAGCCAGACCTCGGTCTCGCCTTCCACCAGCAACCAGCAGCGGGCAAACAGCGAAGATGGCCGATTAAAACGAATATGAAAAGCAATGCGGCGCCCATCCTCCGGGCTCAGCCCACGCGGTCCCAGGCGGTAAGTGGCGACGCGCCCGGACTCACGCACCAACCGACAAACATGCTCTACGGGCACCAGCGACACCAGTTCACTGGAATTGGTGGTGGTGATCCGTTGCAACGGCAACTGGTTAAGCAGCCCCCAGGCCACCGACAGCATAATCGGATGCAGACGGGTTTCCGGGTCCTCCACCAGCAGCAGCGGCCGGGCGTGCGGATCCAGCTTGATGCTGCCCTTGGCCTGCAGCAGCGTAGAAAACATTCCCAGCAAGATAAGCCGCATGCTACGGCTGTTAGGTTCTGCCACCATACGGTTGATGCTGTCCAGGGAGCGCCATGCCTGCTGATCCTGATCTTGATCCAACCGTTGCCGACGCGGCCGGGAGACCTGCGAACCCTGCTCGGCAAAGTAATGCTCCAGCAGTTGCTGCATTGCTGCCAACCCCTGCCGCAGCTCGGCGTTAGTCAGCTTTTGCGGGTTACGCACCAATTCTCGCGTCAACTGATCCAACTGCTGGGACAGGGCCTTATTATCAGCCGGGTTTTCATCGTTCAGCGTGCTGGGCCGCAGACGGCGGATGAAACGCGCATCGCGCAGGCGCAATACAGGATGGATGCGAATAATGGCATGTGCCAGTTGCTCAATATGATGCAACTGCATCGCGTTACCGTCGGCATCCAGGAAGCCGCGCCAGGTACAAACCGTGCCGTCATCGGCCAGTTCACCTTCGCAGCGGTAATAAATTCGGTTGAGGTTATCCTCGCCTTTGACCCACAGCGGCGAAAGGTGGCGGTAACGGGGGAGATGAGCATGGCCGATGTCTTTCTCACAGAAGGTAAAGACCACCTGTAAATGCCGTTCTTTGGCCTCTTCCTCACCAGGGGGGAAATGAAAGTCATGCCCTTCAAAACGGTACAGCTTTTGCTCCGGCGCCAGCAGCAGGGTCAAGGCGTCCAACAAGCTGGATTTACCCCAGGCGTTTTCACCCAGCAGCAGCGTGTTGTCGTCCAACATCAGCGACAGCCGGTTAATGCCGCGAAAACCTGCAATCTCGATACGCTCTAAGAACATCTGTCGCCTCCCGTGCGCGCTGCCACCGTCCTTAATGGGGTGACCTTCTCTGAGCATGGTCAAAAAACCCCTTGCAGGTCAAGAGGACGACGTCAAATCTGCCGCTTTACTCCGGTCGCCGTTTTGGTTAGCGTGTGGGGCCTCGCCGTCATCCTGGCGCCATCTGCCGAACAAAGGACATAAGCTTCACCATGTATTCAGGACTGCTGATTATTCTCTTACCGCTGATTGCCGGTTACCTGGTTCCATTACGCAGCAGAACGTTACTGCAAACCATTAACCGTCTGCTGAGCTGGATGGTTTACGTGATCCTGTTTTTCATGGGTATCAGCCTGGCGTTTTTGGAAGATCTGAGCAGTAATCTGGTGCTGATTTTCCAGTATGCCTCGGTGTTCTTCCTGTGCATTCTCGCTGCCAGCCTGCTGATGCTGGCGCTGCTGGAACATAAAATGCCGTGGCGGAACAGCCATAAACAGGAAAAGCTGCCCTCGCGCCTGCATATGGCGCTGGAATCGCTCAAACTCTGCGGTGTGGTACTCGGCGGCTTCCTGCTCGGCCTGACCCAGTGGCAATGGTTGCAGTTTGCCAATAAAGGCAGCGAATACGCGTTAATTTTCCTGCTGTTGCTGGTCGGCATCCAATTGCGCAACAGCGGCATGACCCTGCGCCAAATCGTACTTAACCGACGCGGCATGATGGTGGCCATGGTCGTGACGGTCAGTGCGCTGGCCGGCGGTGCGCTGGCAGCGCAACTGCTGGGGTTGCCGATCAAAGCCGGGCTGGCCATGGCCTCCGGTTTTGGCTGGTATTCGCTTTCCGGCATTCTGATCACCGATGCCTACGGTCCGGTATTGGGCAGCGCAGCCTTCTTTAACGATCTGGCACGCGAGCTGGTGGCAATTATGCTGATCCCAAGCCTGGTACGACGCAGCCGCTCCTCTGCGCTGGGCCTGTGCGGTGCCACCTCCATGGACTTTACCCTGCCGGTGTTGCAGCGCAGCGGCGGGTTGGAAATGGTGCCACCGGCGATTGTGCATGGCTTCCTGCTAAGCCTGCTGGCACCGGTACTGATCGCCCTGTTCTCCTGACCTCTTTTCCGGGGGCACCGCCCCCGGAAAGCGTAATAATTCCCATCCGCACAGCGAAATTGCGCTAAATCAAACTTCCCTTTGGTTACGCCATAAAAACCTTTTTAAGCCTCGGTTGCCGATCTATGCTCTTAAACAAGCATTTAAAATGCAACTTTAAAAAAGGAAGCGATTATGTTCTGTGTGCAATGTGAACAAACCATTCGTACCCCGGCCGGCAACGGCTGCTCTTATGCCCAGGGCATGTGTGGTAAAACGGCGGAAACTTCGGACCTGCAGGATCTGCTGGTAGCGTCATTACAAGGGCTGTCAGCCTGGGCGCTGCAGGCACGGGCTCTCGGGATCGTCGATCATGATATCGACAGTTTTGCCCCGCGCGCCTTCTTCTCCACCCTGACCAACGTCAACTTCGATTCTGACCGCATCATCGGTTATGCACGCGAAACTATCACCCTGCGCGAATCACTGGCGGCACGTTGCCGCCTGCTGGATGCCGGCGTAAGCGTCGATCATCCACTAGCCACGTTGCAGTTGGCCGGTGACGATATGCCTACTCTGCTGCAACAGGCGGCTCAGTTCGCTCTGAATACCGATAAAGCCGAGGTCGGCGACGACGTGCACGGCCTGCGCATGCTCTGCCTGTACGGCCTGAAAGGCGCGGCGGCCTATATGGAGCACGCCCACGTATTGGGTCAATATGACGACCAGATTTACGCCGACTATCACGCCTTTATGGCCTGGCTCGGCACCCATCCGCGTGATGTGGATACCCTGCTCAACAACGCGATGGGCATCGGCAAGATGAACTTCAACGTGATGGCCATTCTCGATCACGGCGAGACACAGGCCTATGGCGATCCGCTGCCCAGCGCGGTTAACGTCCGTCCGGTGGCGGGTAAAGCCATTTTGATCTCCGGTCACGATCTGAAAGATCTCCGCATGCTGCTCGAGCAAACCGAAGGGCAGGACGTGAATGTCTATACCCACGGCGAAATGTTGCCGGCACACGGCTACCCGGAGCTGAAAAAATTCAAACATCTGGTGGGGAACTACGGCAGCGGCTGGCAGAACCAGCAGACCGAGTTTGCCAAATTCCCCGGTCCTATCGTGATGACCTCCAACTGCATTATCGATCCTAACGTCGGCAACTACGGCGATCGCATCTGGACGCGCAGCATCGTCGGCTGGCCGGGCGTCAACCATCTGGAAGGGGATGACTTCACCCAGGTGATCGCCCAGGCACAAGGCATGAAGGGGTTCCCGTATACCGAAATCGAACATATGATCACCGTCGGCTTTGGCCGTCAGACGCTGCTCAACGCTGCCGATACGGTGATCGATTTGGTGGCGCAAAAGAAACTGCGTCACGTCTTCCTGGTGGGAGGCTGTGACGGCAGCCGCGATGAACGCAGCTATTTCACCGATTTTGCCCGCAGCGTCCCGCAAGACTGCCTGATCATGACGTTGGCCTGCGGCAAATACCGCTTCAACAAACTGGATTTCGGCACCCTGGAAGGCTTGCCGCGCCTGCTGGATGTCGGCCAGTGCAACGACGCCTATTCTGCCATCATGCTGGCGGTCAAACTCGCCGATACGCTCGGTTGTACCGTCAACGAACTGCCACTCAGCCTGGTCCTGTCTTGGTTTGAGCAGAAAGCGATCGTCATCCTGCTGACGCTGCTGTCGTTAGGGGTGAAAAATATTGTCACCGGCCCGACGGCACCGGGTTTCCTGACCGATAACCTGATGGCGATCCTCAACGACAAGTTCGGCATGCGTCCGATTACTACCGTTGAGCAGGACCTGCACGCCCTGCTTGGTTGATCCCGTTTTTTGGGGCCGCAGATGCCGGCCCCTTTGCTTTTGAGGTGCCCTATGACCCAACCCAGCCCACTTTGCCCTAACCGTATGCAGGTCCATTCGATCCGACAGGAAACCGCCGACGTCTGGACGTTAAACCTGATCTGCGACGTTTTTTACCCTTATCAAGCCGGCCAGTTTGCGCTGGTCAGCATTCGCAATAGCGAAGAGACGCTGCGCGCCTATACCCTGTCTTCTTCCCCCGGCCAAAGCCGTTTTCTCAGCATCAGCGTACGTTGCCTGCCGGACGGCATCGGCTCCCGTTGGCTGACGCGTGAGGTTAAACCCGGCAACACCCTGTGGCTGTCTGACGCCCAAGGCGAGTTCAGCTGTGAACAACACCCGGCCGACAGCTACCTGATGTTGGCTGCCGGTTGTGGCGTCACGCCAATCATCTCCATGTGTCGCTGGCTGGTGGCCAATCGTCCGGCCTGTGATGTCGCCGTAATCTTTAACGTACGTACCCCTGCCGATACCATTTTCGCCGAGCAGTGGCGCGAGCTTTGTGCCGCTCATCCGCAACTGCGGCTGACGCTGATGGCCGAACAAGATATCCAGCCAGGGTATCTCAGCGGGCGGATCAGTGCCGAAGTGCTGCGCCAGGTCGCGCCGGATATCACCGAACGCAGGGTGATGACCTGCGGCCCTGCGCCTTATATGACCCAGGCGGAGCAACTGTGCCTGCAGCTTGGTGTGCCGGCTTCCCGCTTCCATAAAGAACAGTTTCATACCCCGGCGGAAACCGATAGCGGGCAAGGTGCAACTTTAATGCTGCGCTCCGCCCGGCCGTTGGGTGAATACCGCGTCCCGGTAGGCAGCACGCTGCTGGCAGCGATGGAAGCCAACGCATTGCCGGTCAACGCGGCCTGTCGCGCCGGGGTATGCGGCTCGTGCAAAACGCGCATTCTCGAAGGCGACTACACCACCACCAGCAGCATGACGCTCACACCGGCTGAAATCGCCCAGGGCTATGTGCTGGCCTGCAGTTGCCAACTGCAGGGCGACGTTACCCTCGCCTGACGCTTGCCGCCCCATCGCCAATGATGGGGCATTTATCGGCAAGCAGGCTTGGCACTCCCCTTCTACACTTTCCCGGTTGCGCGCTTTTATTACGTTCATCTGCTCAATAATCAATAAGCCATACCCGAGGAATTCAGACGATTGAAAATCAAGGGTATTTCTATCATGTTTGGGGGAAGTATGAAGCAAACCGTAGCCACGCTGATCGCCAAAACTCTGGAACAGGCCGGTGTGAAACGCATTTGGGGCGTCACCGGCGATTCACTTAACGGCCTCAGCGACAGCCTGCACCGTATGGGCACCATCGAATGGCTGGGCACGCGCCACGAAGAAGTCGCTGCCTTTGCCGCCGGTGCAGAAGCCCAGCTTACCGGCCAACTGGCGGTCTGCGCCGGATCTTGTGGGCCAGGTAACCTGCATCTGATCAACGGTCTGTTCGACTGTCACCGCAACCACGTACCGGTACTGGCCATTGCCGCCCATATTCCCTCCAGCGAGATTGGCAGCGGTTATTTCCAGGAAACTCACCCACAAGAACTGTTCCGCGAATGCAGCCACTACTGCGAGCTGGTTTCCAACCCGGAACAGCTGCCGCGAGTGCTGGAGATTGCCATGCGCAAAGCGATCCTCAATCGCGGGGTGTCGGTGATTGTGCTGCCGGGGGACGTGGCGCTGCGCATGGCACCGGAAGACGCCAGCATGGTGTGGCACACTCCGGCATTGCCGCTGGTGCAGCCGCCCATGAGCGAGTTGAACAAGCTGGCCGCAACCCTTAACAAGGCAAAAAATATTACGCTGATGTGCGGCAGCGGCTGTGCAGGTTCTCATGATGAAGTGGTCAAGCTGGCCGAACTGTTGCAGGCACCGGTGGTGCATGCTTTGCGCGGTAAAGAGCATATCGAGTGGGACAACCCCTATAGCGTCGGCATGACCGGTCTGATCGGTTTCTCTTCTGGCTATCACGCCATGATGAACGCCGATACCCTGGTGCTGCTCGGCACCCAGTTCCCGTACCGCGCCTTCTATCCTACCAACGCCAATATCATTCAGATCGACATCAACCCAGGCAGTATCGGGGCGCACTGCCCGGTCAATATGGCGCTGGTGGGCGACATCAACACCACCCTGACCGCCCTGCTGCCGCAGTTGGAACCCAAGAGCGACAGTGCCTTTCTCGACAAGGCCCTGGAGCACTACCGCAACGCGCGCAAAGATCTGGACGGCCTGGCCACCGCCAATGACGATCAGCCTATTCACCCGCAGTATCTGGCGCAACAGCTCAGCCAGTACGCCAGCGACGACGCCATCTTCACCTGTGACGTCGGCACGCCGACGGTATGGGCGGCCCGCTATCTGAAAATGAACGGCAAGCGCCGCCTGCTCGGTTCGTTCAACCACGGTTCGATGGCCAACGCCATGCCGCAGGCGATTGGCGCACAGGCAACCGAACCGAACAAGCAGGTGATCGCCATGTGCGGCGACGGCGGTTTCACTATGCTGATGGGCGACTTCCTGTCGTTGGCCCAGCTAAAACTGCCGGTCAAGATTGTGATCTTCAACAACAGCGTTTTGGGCTTCGTGGCCATGGAAATGAAGGCCGGGGGCTACCTGACCGACGGCACTGACCTGCATAACCCTGACTTTGCGGCGATAGCCAATGCCGCCGGCATCAAGGGCATTCGCGTGGAGAAAGCGTCGGATCTGGACGGCGCACTGCAGGAAATGCTGGCGCACCCCGGCCCGGCATTGCTCGATGTCGTCACCGCCAAGCAGGAACTGGCGATGCCGCCGCAGATCAAATTCGAGCAGGCCAAAGGCTTTAGCCTGTATATGCTGCGGGCGATCATCAACGGCCGCGGCGACGAAGTGGTCGAACTGGCAAAAACCAACTGGTTGCGTTAATGACCCACCCCGGGAACAACGATCACTGTTCCCGGTATTTTTTCTCTTTTGTCATCAGAAAATCTGGCTATGATGAAAACCGCATTCTCTTTCACATTAGCTATCCCCAATAGATTTTAAGTTGCAGCCAACAACGCTGCGGCTTGAAAGATCAAGGGGATAAGGAATTTTTATGCTTATTGATCTACGCAGCGACACAGTAACCCGCCCCAGCGCCGCTATGCGTGAAGCCATGGCCCAGGCCGAAGTCGGTGACGACGTTTATGGCGATGACCCCACGGTCAACGCACTGGAAGCGGAAGCGGTTCGCCTGTCCGGTAAAGAGGCGGCGCTGTTCTTGCCAAGCGGCACCCAGGCAAACCTGGTAGCGCTGCTGAGCCATTGCCAGCGCGGTGACGAATACATCGTCGGCCAGCAGGCGCATAACTATAAATACGAAGCCGGCGGTGCCGCGGTACTGGGTAGCATCCAACCGCAACCGATTGAAGCCAACCCGGACGGTACCCTGCCGCTGGACAAGGTTGCGGCGGCAATTAAACCCGATGATATTCACTTTGCCAGAACCCGTCTGCTGAGCCTGGAAAACACCATCAGCGGCCGCGTGTTACCGCTGGCGTACCTGCAACAGGCCTGGCAATTCAGCCGTGAACACAAGCTGGCACTGCATATCGACGGGGCACGCATCTTCAACGCCGCAGTCGCGCTGAATGTGCCGCTGAAAGAGATCGTGCAGTATTGCGACACCTTCACCATTTGCCTGTCGAAAGGGCTGGGCGCGCCGGTAGGCTCGTTGCTGTGCGGCAGCGAGGCCTTTATTCAGCAGGCGATACGCTGGCGCAAAATGACCGGCGGCGGCCTGCGTCAGGCCGGTATTCTGGCCGCCGCGGGACTCTATGCGCTGGAGCATAATGTCGAACGGTTGCGGGAAGATCACGATAACGCCAAGTGGCTGGAACAGCAGTTGCAAAACATTGGCGTGGAGATCGCCGAGCCGGGCGCGCAAACCAACGTGCTGTACCTGCGTCAGTCCCCTGAATTAGCGGCAAAACTGGGCCCCTGGATGCGCGAGCGCGGCGTACTGATCAGCAGCGGGCCGCTGACGCGCATTTTGACCCACCTCGACGTCAGCCGTCAGGATTTACAGCACGTGGTCGATTTGTGGCAACAGTTCCTCAAGCAGCACGCTTGATGCATGCCTCAACGGGGCGCTAACACGCCCCGTGTTTTAGAGGATCCAACGGCCGTAAACCCAGTACCAGATCGCCAACGTCGCCACGACGTTCAACACCACGCTGAAGATAAACCAACTTTTGAACGGCTGTTTCTGGGTTTTGTGACGGAACAATTGCTGCGCAACGATCGCCCCAATCCAGCCACCCACCAGCCCGAACACCCATAGCGTGATTTCAGGCACCCGACGCCAACCCTTGCACGCGGCCAGTTTATCGACACCGTACACCAATAACGTCAGCAGGTTAGCCAACAGCCACCACATCCAAATCGGATGCAGGAAAAATAAACTGGCGATCAGCGCCAGACCTAACAGGGCATAACAAACGGCATTGAGTTTCATATTTTTTCGGCTTAGCACAAACAAACGGTGCGTAGTGTGACGCTGCCTTAAGGTGGATGCAATGCCCGCATAACCACACAAAAAGTGCATTTAAACCCTGAGTTTGGCATGCTGTCATCGACTTCCACTGCATAAGGCAGCGCTAATGACACCTCAACGCGTATTGGTTCTTGGAGCCAGCGGCTATATTGGCCAGAACCTGATCCCCCACCTGATCGAACAGGGACACAGCATTACCGCCGCCGCGCGCCGCCTTGAATGGCTTCAGGAGCAGCATTGGCCGCAGGTCAACTGCCAGTACGTGGATGTCTACCAACCAGAAACCCTGACCGCCGCGCTGTGGGAGATCGACGCCGTTTATTATCTGATCCACGGTATGGGCGACGGTGATGACTTTATCGAAAAAGAACGCCAGGCGGCGGAAAACCTGCGCGATGCGCTACGCAACGCCAGCGTAAAACAGGTCATTTTTCTCGGTGCACTGCAACCGGAAGGCGAGAGTTCACCGCACCTGGTGGCACGCAAGCTGACCGGGGAGATCTTGCGCCAGAGCGGCGTACCGGTCACCGAACTGCGCGCCAGCATCATTGTCGGCCCCGGTTCGGCGGCCTTCGAAATTATGCGCGATATGGTCTACAACCTGCCGGTGCTAACCCCGCCGCGCTGGGTGCGTTCCAAATCTTCGCCGGTCGCGTTGGAAAATCTGCTGGTGTATCTGGCCGATCTGCTGGCGCACCCGGCGGAAGAAAACCGCATTTTTGACGTCGCCGGCCCGGAGTACATCAGTTATCAAACAATGTTTGAACGCTTCATTGCCATCAGCGGAAAAAAACGTTGGCTGATCCCCATCCCCTTGCCCACCCGGTTTATCTCGGTATGGTTCATCAGCATGATCACCTCGGTGCCCACCTCGATCGCCAATGCGTTGATCCAGGGGTTGAACCACGATCTTCCCGCCGACGGTAAACCGCTACAGGCTCTGATTCCGCAGACGCTGCAAACCTTCGATCAGGCGGTGACGGCTACCCTGCGGCGCGAGGAAGAAGTGGTCGACTCCGCCGACTGGGGCTACGATCCGGAAGCGCGAGCCCGCTGGCGACCAGGCTATGGCTTCTACCCGAAACAGGCGGGCTGTTCGCTGGAAACCCAGGCATCCAGCCAGGCGCTGTGGCATACGGTGCAGCAACTGGGCGGGAAAGAGGGCTATTTTTACGCCAATATCCTGTGGAAAATCCGTGCCCGCATGGACGATATGATTGGCAATCGCGTGGTTTATGGCCGCCCCCAGCGTGAGACGTTGGCCATTGGCGACCTGGTCGATGGCTGGAAGGTCATCACCATTAAACCGCTGCGGCAGTTGGCGTTGCTGTTCGGCATGAAAGCGCCGGGGCTGGGCCGGCTGGTTTTCACCATCAAAGATCATGGCGACCACCGCACCCTGGATGTGCGTGCCTGGTGGCACCCTGCCGGTTTCAGCGGACTACTGTATTGGTTCGCCATGATGCCCGCTCACCTGTTCATTTTTCGCGGTATGGCGCGCCGTATCGCCAGGCTGGCCGAAGAGAACCCGCGCAATATGTCCTGACCATCGCTTATTTGTCGATCAACCGCACAGTTTACTGCTGCGGTTAGGGCCTTTCCGATTGCATAGCGCACGAAATAACGGAAGAATGGCATCTTATTTGCTGGAACGCCGCTGAAGGCCGTCAGCATTCTGATTTTTGGTGAGAATAGAGTTCGTTATGAAGGTATTGGTCACCGGTGCAACCAGTGGGTTAGGCCGTAACGCCGTTGAATATCTCCGCCGCCAGGGCATTAAAGTGCGTGCCACCGGCCGCAACCAGGCCATGGGCAGTCTGCTGGAAAAAATGGGCGCGGAATTCATTCATGCCGATCTCACCAACCTGATCTCATCGCAGGCCAAAGCCATGCTGGCCGACGTGGACGTGCTGTGGCACTGTTCCAGCTTCACCTCGCCATGGGGCACCGAAGAAGCCTTCGAACTGGCCAACGTGCGCGCTACCCGTCGCTTGGGCGAATGGGCAGCGGCCTACGGCGTTTCGCAGTTTATCCATATCTCTTCGCCGGCGATCTACTTCGATTATCATCACCATCGCAACATTACCGAAGACTTCCGCCCCGCGCGCTATGCCAACGAGTTTGCGCGCAGCAAAGCCGCCGGTGAACAGGTGATCCAGCAGTTGGCGATGTCCAACCCGCAAACCCACTTCACCATCCTGCGTCCTCAGGGGTTGTTCGGGCCACATGACAAAGTGATGTTGCCGCGCCTGTTGCAGATGATCAAACGCTACGGCAACCTGCTGCTGCCACGCGGCGGCGCGGCACTGGTGGACATGACCTATCTGGAAAACGCGGTGCACGCCATGTGGCTGGCCACTCAGAAAGAAAATACCCCATCCGGCCGCGCTTATAACATCACCAATCAGCAGCCACGTCAGTTGCACAGCGTGGTGCAGCAGTTAATTGACGAGTTGGGGATGAAGTGCCGGATCCGCTCTGTGCCCTATCCCATGCTCGATATGATGGCGCGCGGCATGGAGAAACTCGGGAGCAAAAGCGAGAAAGAGCCGGTACTGACCCACTATGGGGTCGCCAAGCTCAATTTTGATCTGACGCTGGACACCACTCGTGCCCAGCAGGAGTTGGATTACCGGCCGATAGTTTCGCTCGATGAAGGCATTTCCCGCACCGCTCGCTGGCTAAAAGAACACGGTAAACTGCACGGCCTTTAATTAGCGAGCTGCCCCGTACTTCAACAGCAAGGCATCAACGATCGCCCCCGTCTCCGCATCCGGCTCACCGCGATAATCGCTGGGCCGGAAATGCATCTGAAACGCCGCCAGCACGTTCTTCTGCTGCCTGACATCCCACCGAGCGTCAATACCATAACCGTAACGCGCCAGCTTTTCGATCAAGGGGGCCAGGGGCACGGCCGCCTGCTTGTCGCGGCCGGCCAGTAGCTTCTGCACCTGCTGCTCGTCCGGCCAGGCGCCAATACCGGCCTGCGCCAGTTGCCGCCAGGGGAATAACGGCCCCGGGTCCTGCTTGCGTTGGGGCGCTATGTCGCTGTGCCCCACTACGTCCGTCGGCTGAATGCCATAGCGTTGGATGATATCGCGGCTCAGCGGGATCAACAGGGCTATTTGCTGTGGCGTATAGGGCTGCCAATGGGTAAACAGCAGGGTGCGGTTGAACCCGCGATTGACTATTTCAATCCCTATCGAGGTATCGTTCAGGTTGGTTCTGCCGCGCCAGGTGCTTGCCCCGGCATGCCATGCGCGCAGGGCTTCAGGCACCAGTTGAAACGCCACCGGTTTGCCCTGTACCAATGGCGGGTGCGCGGGCAGCAGATAGTGCGCGCTGACGTGTTCATCCGTCAGGGTTTTAAGCGAGGAATGGAAATCTTCTGCGGTGTAATGCATCACCAGAAAACGAATGCGCTGGTCTGCTCCCTGCGCCTGATGCAGGGTTTCCAACTGATAGTCGCCCCGGTCTATGGTGGTGCTTTGCGGTGCGCTTTGGCAGCCGGTAAGCAATGCGGCAGCAAATATCCCTGGCCAAATTTTCACGAATCCCTCCTGCCGTCGAGCGGCTCAAATTTGTAACTCAAATTGATTAATCTGTATCCAATAATCAAGTTAATCAATAAATGATGACAGAGAGGCCAGATGTGCAAGTGAGTGTTGCGCCGCGCTGGCGGACTCCATGGCAGATGATAGCTTCATAGTATTACCTGCGCTGATAAAAGTGAGTCGCTCATGTTCAAGCTCAACCCTGTCGCCTGGCTGATCTGCATCGCCATGCTGCCGCTCAGCGGCTGTGACCAAAAAACGGTGGCCAATACCATGGGGGGAACCGCGCCTGCTGTGGCCACGCCCGCGGCAACATCAACCTATACGCCACTGAGTGCCGATCAATTGTATCAACTGGTCAGCCCGGTGGCGCTTTTTCCTGACAAACTGTTGGCGCAGGTGCTGGCCGGTGCGGGTTACCCCGATCAAATCAGCGCGGCGGATAACTGGCTGGCGCAAAACCGGGGGGTGCAACCGGCCGCGCTCACCGCAGCCGCTGGCGCTCAACCCTGGGACCCCAGCGTACGCGGTTTGGTACAATTTCCTGACGTGCTGGATCAGATGGCTAAAAATATTCCCTGGACCACCGCGCTGGGCAGCGCTTATCTCAACGACCCTACCGACGTGATGAACGCCATTCAGGTCATGCGCCAACGTGCCGCCGCCAAAGGCACGCTGAAAACGTCGCCGCAGCAAAGGGTGGTCATCACGCCTGCAACCCGTTACGTTGAACCGCAACCCTATCCGCAAAGCGTCGTGGTTGCGCCGGCGCAAACCATTGTCATCGAGCCCAGCCAACCGGATGTGGTTTACGTGCCGCGTTACGATCCCTGGGTGGCCTATGGCGAACCTGTCCCGGCCTACCCGAGCTATCACTATCAGAGTGCCTCAGGCTATAGCAGTGGCGATATGCTGGCGGCAGGCGTGATCAGTTTTGGCGTGGGTGTCGCGGTCGGGGCATTGATCAATCAGCATCATGACAACTGGCATAGCTGGGACGTGCGCTGGAATGATCGGCGTCAACCGGTGGTCTATAACAATGCGCCTTATATCTCGCACTCCACCACGGTGATTAACCGTGTCACCAATATCAACCAATACAATAATGTGAATCGCAGCACCACGGTGAATAACTATCACAATGCGCCAGTCAATCAGGTGCCGCATTTTGCCGCACCAACGCCTTATGCAGCCCCTAAGGTTGCCAACCTGCAACAGCCACATTTTACGCCACCCGTCGCAGCCAATGAACGCCAGCCGATGACGGCGCCGAACTTTGCCCATGCAGCTACGCCAGCGCCCCATGCGATGACACCGGTCGCCCATGTTCAGCAGCCAATGACCCTGCCGAGTTTCGCTCATTCAACACCGGCAGCCGTGCGCCCGCACCCAGCGACAGTCACGGCCCCCGTTCATCAGGCCGAGATGCGACCGGCTCGTACGCCTGAACAACATCTACCGACACCTGTCAGCGTACAGCAAAGGGCGCAGTTGCCGGCCGTTAAACCTGTCGAACACGTCGCGCCCAAGGCTAACGTTATTCGCCCACAGCCGGTTCAACCACGGCCAAATGCCATGATGTCACATAGCGCACCAACGCCGTTCCATCAGCCACAGATTCAACAGGCACAGCATCACCCTGCTCCAGCGGCCAAACCGCAGGAACATCGCCCGCTAAAAGTGGAAGAACACAAAGTAGGATAAACGAATGCCCCCGGCCTTGGCCGGGGGCAAAGAAAGGATTAGCGGCTGACTTTCACCGCGGTACCGCTGACGGTCACCATTAACATGCTGCTGTCTTTACCCACGGTTTCGTAATCGATATCAATGCCGACCACCGCATTGGCGCCCAATTCTTTTGCCTGCTCTTCCAACTCCCGGAAGGCAATCAGGCGCGCTTTACGCAGCTCTTTCTCATAAGCGCCCGAACGGCCGCCCACGATGTCGCGCACGCCGGCAAAAAAATCGCGGAAAATATTCGCGCCCAAAATGGCCTCGCCGGTGACAACGCCGCAGTACTCGGTAATAGTAAACCCTTCCAGGGTCGGGGTAGTGGAAAGCTGCATGAAAACTCCTTGCTTGATTGATTCATCGCACTTATCTGACCATTGATTTGGCATTATGTTCTGTATTGAAATGGCACGCAGTACGAATGCAAGGCCAGAAATCGCATTTATACTGTAGGCTAATGGTCTTCATGGTAGAGACTTTCACATAAGGTAATGAGATGAAAACAAAAACGATTGCGGCTGTTTTGCCCTTAGCGCTGTTACTGAGTGCCTGCACCACCGTCGAACCGGCATTCAAGGATATCGGCTCCCGTACCGGCGGTTGTGTGGAAGGCGGCCCGGATACGGTCGCACAGAAATTTTACGATCTGCGCCTGCAACAGGGCGCCGCTACCACCCTGCCCGACAGCAACCGTCTGGCGCAGTTGCAACCTTACCTGAGTAAAGTGCTGTATCAGGATCTGGTGACCGCCAACCAGAACCCGGGCAAACATCAGGTCACTGGCGATCTGTTTACCGGCAACGCGCAGGGACCGACCAGCGCCACCGTCGCCAGCGCTTCTACCATCCCGAATACCGACGCAAAAAATATTCCATTGCGCGTACAGCTCAGCTACCAGAAGGACGGCGGCAGCGCGGTCAACTGGCAGGATGAGGTGCTGATGGTACGTGAAGGCACCTGTTGGGTGGTGGATGATATCCGCTATCTGAACGTGCCGCCGCATGCCGCCAGCGGGACGCTGCGTCAGGTATTGGAAAACCAGTAAGCTCACACGCCCCACCGTCATCTGCTTGATGTCGGTGGGTAAAAAAATGCCTTGATTCCGCTCAACATTCGTTCACTTTGAGAATTTTCGCTACATACCTCACAGCGTGCACGACAAATCCCCCCTTCGAACCTGACTCGCGGTATCTTGTGCTATTCTTTTACTATCCTGCCGCGCAGTAATAAATTTTAACGCACAAAGATTGCATAAGTATTCTGTGGAAGTTAACATTCGCGGCATCAATATCTATTCAATTCTGGCGCATGAGCATTCAACTTAACGGTATCAACTGCTATTACGGCGCACATCAGGCGCTGTTTGACATCACGCTGGATTGCCCAGCAGGGGAAACTTTAGTGCTGCTGGGTCCAAGCGGCGCGGGGAAAAGTTCATTGCTGCGGGTGTTGAACCTGCTGGAAATGCCGCGCTCGGGTCAGTTGCAGATCGCCGGCAATCAATTCGACTTCAAGCAGGCCCCTGGCGAGAAAGCCATTCGTGAGCTGCGTCAGAACGTCGGCATGGTATTCCAACAATATAATCTCTGGCCTCACCTTACCGTGGTGCAAAACCTGATCGAAGCGCCGTGTCGTGTGCTTGGCCTGACCAAGGCTCAGGCGATGGAGCGTGCCGACAAGTTGCTGAAGCGTTTGCGCCTGACCGATTTTGCCGACCGTTTCCCGCTGCACCTTTCCGGCGGCCAGCAGCAACGCGTGGCCATTGCCCGTGCGCTGATGATGGAGCCGCAGGTGCTGCTGTTCGACGAACCAACCGCCGCGCTGGATCCTGAAATCACCGCCCAAATCGTCAGTATAATTCGCGAGCTGGCTGGCACTGGGATCACCCAGGTGATCGTCACCCACGAAGTGGAAGTGGCGCGCAAAACCGCCAGCCGCGTGGTCTACATGGAAAACGGCCACGTAGTGGAACAAGGCGATGCCAGCCACTTTGCGCAGCCGCAGACCACCGAGTTTGCCAATTACTTATCACACTAACAATTTTACTTGCTGTAATTTGGGGAGTTTGCGATGAAAAAACTAATAATCGCCGCCGTTCTGGCTGGCATCAGCGTTTCCGCCTCTGCAGCCGAAACGATCCGTTTCGCTACCGAAGCTTCTTATCCTCCGTTTGAATTTATTGACGCCGGCAACAAGATCCAGGGGTTTGACGTCGATCTGGCCAATGCCCTGTGTAAAGAGATGCAGGCCGAGTGCAGCTTCACCAATCAGGCTTTTGACAGCCTGATCCCGAGCCTGAAGTTCAAGCGCTTTGACGCGGTCATGGCCGGTATGGACATCACGCCTGAACGTGAAAAACAGGTGCTGTTTACCAAACCGTATTACGACAACTCCGCGCTGTTTGTCGCCCAGAAGGGCAAAGTTGCCGACGTAGCGGCGCTGAAAGGCAAAAAAGTGGGCGTGCAGAACGGTACGACACACCAGAAATACCTGACCGATAAGCACCCTGAAATCACCACCGTGCCTTACGACAGCTATCAGAACGCCATTTTGGATCTGAAGAATGGCCGCGTTGACGCGGTATTTGGTGACACCGCAGTGGTCAACGAATGGCTGAAACAGAATGCCGCTCTGGCCGCGGTAGGCGATAAGGTGACCGACAAAGACTACTTCGGTACCGGACTGGGCATTGCCGTTCGCCAGAAAAACACCGATCTGCAGGGCAAGTTCAATGCCGCCCTCGACAAGATCAAACAGGATGGGACTTACGAAACCATCTACAAAAAATGGTTCCAGCAGTAATCTATCCCCATGAATGAAATTCAACCTCTAGCAAGCGCCGCCGGGATGACCGTCGGCCTTGCCGTTTGTGCCCTTATCCTCGGGTTGATCCTGGCGATGCTGTTTGCCGTCTGGGAGTCATCGCGCTGGAAAGTGGTCAGCTGGCTCGGCACCGCCTGGGTTACGCTGTTGCGCGGCCTGCCGGAAATTCTGGTGGTGCTGTTCATCTATTTCGGCTCATCGCAGCTGCTGTTGATGCTGTCCGACGGCTTCACCCTGAACTTTGGCCTGTTCCAACTGCCCGTCCAGCTGGCGATTGATAATTTTGAAGTCAGCCCGTTCCTGTGTGGCGTAATTGCCCTCGCCCTGCTCTATTCCGCCTATGCGTCACAAACATTGCGCGGGGCACTCAAAGCGGTGCCACAGGGGCAATGGGAATCCGGCCAGGCACTGGGGATGAGTACCGCAGCGATTTTCTTTCGCCTGATCATGCCGCAGATGTGGCGCCACGCCCTACCAGGGCTGGGCAACCAGTGGCTGGTTTTACTGAAGGATACCGCGCTGGTGTCGCTGATCAGCGTTAACGATCTGATGCTGCAGACCAAGAGCATCGCCACTCGCACCCAGGAGCCTTTTACCTGGTATGTGATCGCGGCGGCCATCTATTTGGTGGTGACCCTGTTCAGCCAGTACATCATCAAACGCATTGAACTGCGCACCACGCGTTTTGAGCGGGGGCCAGCCTGATGTTTGAGTTCTTGCCGGAAATTATCAAAGGGCTGCACACCAGTCTGACGCTGACCGTTACCGCGCTGATCGTGGCACTGCTGCTGTCATTGGTGCTGACGGTGATCCTGACGCTGAAAACGCCGATCCTGACGCCGCTGGTGAAAATCTATATCACCCTGTTCACCGGTACGCCGCTGCTGGTGCAGATCTTCCTGATCTACTACGGCCCCGGCCAGTTCCCGGCGATCCGCGAATATCCGTGGTTGTGGGATCTGCTGTCGCAGCCGTGGCTGTGTGCGATGATCGCATTGGCGCTGAACAGCGCGGCCTACACTACCCAGCTGTTTTACGGTGCGGTGCGGGCGATCCCCGCCGGTCAGTGGCAATCTTGCGAAGCGCTTGGCATGTCGCGTGCCCAGTCGTTGCGTATCCTGCTGCCCTTTGCCTTCAAGCGTGCACTGTCGTCTTACTCCAACGAAGTGGTGTTGGTGTTCAAGAGCACCTCGCTGGCCTACACCATTACCCTGATGGAAGTGATGGGATACAGCCAGCTGATGTATGGCCGTACCTACGACGTGATGGTGTTTGGTGCTGCCGGGTTGGTCTATCTGTGCGTCAACGGCCTGCTGACGTTGTTGATGCGCGTGGTCGAGCGTCGGGCGCTGGCATTCGAGCGCCGCAACTGAGCCCGCCCCCTCAGGTCTCGGAGCCCTGCCATCGTGCAGGGCTTTTTTATTTTCGCCGTAATTTTTTAATCATTTATATTGCATATTAATGCATTAAATGTCAGGGTAAACGTCGATAAACAGCCGCCTAAACCTTTGGGTTATTGTCAGTAAAATCAAGCGGTGAAGAGATAAAAACACGCAGACTTGCAGACAGGAGCTTTACGCATGAAAAAACTATTACTTGCCGCTACGGTATTGGCGGGCATCGCCTTCAACGCCAGTGCAGCTGAGACCATTCGCTTCGCCTCTTCCGCCACCTATCCACCCTTCGAATCGCTGGATGCCAGCAACAAGATTGTCGGGTTTGATATCGATCTGGCTACCGCGCTGTGCAAGCAAATGAAAGCCGAATGCACCTTTACCAACCAGGCGTTCGACAGCCTGATCGCCGCCCTGAAATTCAAAAAATACGACGCGGTGATTTCCGGTATGGACATCACGCCAGAGCGCAGCAAGCAGGTTTCCTTTACCCAGCCTTACTACGCCAACTCGGCAATCGTCATCGCGCAGAAAGGCAAATTCAGCTCGCTGGCGGATCTGAAAGGCAAAAAGATCGGCATGGAGAACGGCACCACCCATCAAAAATACATGCAGGATAAGCACCCGGAGATTAATACCGTCTCTTACGACAGCTACCAGAACGCCATTCTCGAACTGAAAAATGGCCGTATTGACGGCGTGTTCGGTGATACCGCGGTGGTCAACGAGTGGCTGAAGAATAACCCGCAATTGGCGCCGGTCGGCGAGCACGTTACCGATGCTCAATACTTCGGTACTGGCCTGGGCATTGCTGTGCGTCCGGACAACCAGGCGCTGCTGGCCAAGCTGAATGCCGCTCTGGACGCCATCAAGGCTAACGGCACCTACAAAGCCATCAACGACAAGTGGTTCCCGCAGTAAGTCTCTCCAGGGCGTGGTTATGCACGCCCTATTTCAAACTGTATGCTTATTGCCCAAAACGCCTTTAGTGGCGTACCAGCAGAGTCAGCACTTCGTAATGGGCGGTATGAGGGAACATATCAAACAGTTGCACGCGTTCAATGCGGTAATCCGGCAACATCCCAATGTCTTTCGCCATCGTCTCGGCGTTACAACTCGAATAGAGAATATAGCCGGGCGCCATCTGATTCAGATAGTCGCACAAATCCTTGCCGATGCCGCGCCGTGGCGGATTAACCAGCACTAATTGGGGGACGCTACCCTCAGCGGTGGCAAATTTCGTGGAATCCAGCGCCTGGAAGTTAACCTGTTGCAGACCGAGCGTTTTCGCTGACTGACGCGCACAGGCAATCGCCTCGGCGCTGATCTCAATACCGGTCAGGCGGGTATCCGTCTGCGCACAGTGCAGGCCAAATCCCCCCACACCGCAGAACAGGTCCCACATGCTTTCAATACCCAATGCACGAACCCAGTCACGAGCGGTAGCGTACAGTTCCGCCGCCACCTTTGGGTTGGTCTGGAAAAAACTTTGTGGGCGGATATACAACGGCACCTGATTAAATTGCTCTTCCAGCGCCTGCTGTTCGGTCAGTGGGATCTCCAGCTCTCCTTCCATAATCGCCATATGCACCGGCTGAATATTGGCGGAGATCACCCTGAGTTGTGGCAATTGCTGCTGTAACCACGGCAACGCCGCCCGCAGCTGTGCCAATTTACTCTCCGAGCGCAGTACAAAGCGCAGCATCACGCCGCCGCTGTAGGTGCTTTCGGTCAACAGCAGATACTTCAGTTCCCCGCGCTTACGCGCCACGTTATAGGGCGTCAAACCGGCGCGGGCGATAAAACTTTTCAACACCGCGAACATGGGCGCAAAACTGGCGGGATACAGTGGACAGCCACTCAGATCAACCGGCGTGCCATCGCGGTGCAGCATGCCGAGCAACGGGCGCTCTACGCTGCCGCTGACCACCATTTTGGCCTTATTGCGAAATGCGCTCTGCTCGCCGGCAATCGGCGCCAGCCAATGCGCGACGTCGCGTTCGGCCAGCAGGGATTGCAGGTGATGCTGTTTGTCTGTCAGCTGCTGCGGGTAAGGTTTTTCCAGCCACTGACAAGAACGGCAGGTGCCCGCCGTATACAAGGCGCAATGCATTAAGTTGACTCTGAGTTCGGGGTGAATAATTAAGGGCGCAGAGTTTATCACTCTACGCCCTTAAAATCTCAATTGCGCGCGGCGAAATAGCGGCGGCTAGTGGCAGGAACGAACAATAAGGCCAGGATGACGACATCGGGGATTTTCTGCAGGATTAACACGTGCAGAATTTGGCCGCTGGTCTCGCCCTCCACGGTAAAGACTTCGGGCAAAAAGCTGCCGATGGTCGCCAACAGCAAATAACCGACCACCGCACACTGACAGGCCACATAGATCCAACGCCCCCAATTGCGACCGCGCATTACCGCAAAACCGCAGCTGATTTGCAGGCACAGCAGCACCAGACCAGCCAAAAATATCAGGGTGGAATCCCAGGCCTGGGCGCTGGTGCTGACAAACTCCTGAGCGCCATCAACGCCCAGTTCACCCAACAGCAACAGCACGCTGATGCATTTGATAGCCACCATCGCCGTACCGGCCACCATCACCGGTACTGGCGCATCTGAAGTCGTTCTCATTCCCTGCCTGCTGTTCAGCATGTCTGCCATGTCCATGTTCCGCAACGAAAACGCCGTCTATACCCTCATCTTTCAAGTCGCAGCGTTGTTACCTGCGCTCGCACCCCAGTTACTTACTTAAGTGCTTGGTGAAGAGCGAGCTGGCCGCCTGGCTGTAACTCTAAAGCTGTAGGGTATATTCAAACGAGATATATAAAGTCAGGTAATCAATTGCAATACCAATAATTGCAAAAATAGCAGGTTTAATCAGACTCAGCTACGGGCGGCCTTTTGTAATTCGCGCGATCGCTGTTTTTCCGAGCGAGCCATAAACCACCAGGCGATCAGACCGATAATCCCCACCACCAGCAGGATCAAACTGGCCAGGGCGTTGATTTCCGGATTAACCCCCATACGCACGCTGGAGAACACCAGCATCGGCAAGGTGGTCGCGCCCGGCCCGGCGACGAAGCTGGCAATCACCAGGTCATCCAGCGACAGTGTGAATGCCAACATCCAGCCGGCAACCAGCGCCGGTGCAATCATTGGCAACGTGATCACGAAAAACACCTTCAACGGCGTCGCGCCCAAATCCATCGCGGCCTCTTCGATCGAGCGATCCAATTCACGCAGGCGCGAACTGATCACCACTGAAACGTAGGCAGTACAGAAGGTGACGTGCGCCAGCCAGATGGTGAACATGCCGCGTTCCGACGGCCAACCCAACGTATGCCCCATCGCCACAAACAGCAGCAACAGCGATAGACCGGTAATCACATCCGGCATAACCAGCGGTGCAGTCAGCATAAAGGCAAAGCCGGTTGAACCACGAAAACGGCCAAAACGCACCATCACCACCGCAGCAATCGCACCAAGCACTACGGCGGCGGTCGCTGAAGCGGCAGCAATGGTCAGGCTGAGCCCGACGGCGCTGATCATCGCCGAATCATGGAATAACGCGGTATACCAACGCGTCGACCAACCCGCCCACACCGTCACCAGTTTTGAACTGTTGAACGAGTAAATCACCAGCATCAGCATCGGCGCATACAGGAAGGTGAAACCAAGCACCAAAATAGCGATACGCCACGGTGAGCGCACTACCGGCAAGTTGTTCATCCCTGCCCCCCCATTTCCTTGTTCTGGTGCTTGTGGAACCAGATAATCGGCAAAATCAACAGCAGCAGCATCACTGTGGCAACCGCCGAAGCTACCGGCCAATCGCGGTTATTGAAGAATTCCTGCCACAGTACCCGGCCAATCATAATACTGTCAGGCCCGCCCAGCAGTTCCGGGATCACGAACTCGCCGACCGCCGGGATAAACACCAGCATCGAGCCGGCAATGATACCGCCACGGGTCAGCGGCACAATCACGCTGAAGAAGGTTTTCAGCGGTTTGGCGCCCAGATCCAGCGAGGCCTCCACCAGCGAATAATCCAGCCGCGTCAAGGCGGTATAAATCGGCAGCACCATAAACGGCAGGTAGGAGTAAACCACGCCGATATAGACCGCCAGATTGGTATGCAGGATCACCAGCGGCTGATCGATAACCCCAAGCCACAGCAGGAAATTGTTAAGGATGCCGTTGTTTTTCAATATGCCCATCCAGGCATAAACGCGGATCAAAAATGAGGTCCACGACGGCAGGATCACCAACAGCAGCAAAATATTGCGGGTTGATGCTTTGCTGTGCGCCACTGCCCAGGCCAACGGATAACCAATGATCAGGCAACACACCGTTGACACCGCCGCCACCTGCAGCGACTGCAGATAGGCGTCCAGATACAGCGGATCGTCGGTCAGTTGCAGGTAATTGGCAAAGTTGAGCGCGATGTCCAACTTGCCGTCAGCCCAACTCATCAGGTCAGTGTAGGGCGGGACCGCCAGCGCCAGCTCCGCCAGGCTGATCTTGAACACAATCAGGAACGGTAGCAGGAACAGCAACGTCAGCCACAGCAGCGGCACCGCAATCACCAGTTTGCGGCCGTGGGCCATTTGCAGGCGCTGGAAAAAGGCTTTCAGCGGGCCGGGCCCGTTGGCCGGCGGTTCCGGCGGCGTGCGTTCAGCAAGCATTGTCATAATGATTATTCCTCACCTTCGCCATTCACACCGTTAACACGACACAGCTGTCGGCTTCCCAACACAGCCGCACTTCGTCGCCCCAGGTCGGCATCCCTTTGCGGAAACGGTGACCGTTTTGCAATTGGGCGCTGAGCATCTGGCCGCTGAGCAGCTTCACGTGGTAGATCGACAAATCGCCGAGATAGGCAATGTGCACCACCTCCCCCACGGCAAAGTTGCAGCCATCTTCCGGGATCTCTTCGCACAGCATGATTTTTTCCGGTCGCAACGCAACCTGGATCGGCACCCCGTCCACCACCGAGGCGTCGGAGTCTACCTTGATCGCATGACGCAAACCGGGGCTTTGCAGGATCAGAGCATCGTCCTGACGCTCTTGCAGCACGCAGTCAAATACGTTGACCGAACCGATAAACTCGGCGCTGAAACGGCTGTTCGGGTGTTCGTAGATCTCTTCCGGCTCGCCGATCTGCACAAACTTGCCGCGATTCATGATGGCGATACGGCCTGCCATGGTCATCGCCTCTTCCTGATCGTGGGTGACCATCACGCAGGTCACGCCGACGCGCTCAAGAATGTCCGTCACTTCCAGTTGCATACGGTCACGCAGTTTTTTATCCAGCGCACCCATCGGTTCATCCAGCAGCAGCAGCTTTGGCCGCTTGGCAAGGCTGCGCGCCAGCGCCACACGCTGGCGTTGGCCGCCAGAAAGCTGGTGCGGCTTGCGTTTGGCAAACTCCTGCATATGGACCAGCGACAGCATTTCCGCTACCCGCTCGGTGATTTCCCCACGCGGCATCTTGTCCTGTTTCAGGCCGAAGGCGATGTTTTGCTCCACCGTCATGTGCGGGAACAGGGCGTAGGACTGGAACATCATGTTAATCGGCCGCTGGTATGGCGGCACGTGCGACATGTCTTGCCCATCGAGTACGATTTGCCCTTCCGTCGGCTGTTCAAAACCGGCCAGCATGCGCAACAGCGTCGACTTGCCGCAGCCGGAGGGGCCCAGCAGGGCAAATATTTCGCCTTTGTAGATGGTCAGGCTAACGTCTTCGACCGCATTTTGGCCGTCAAAGGTTTTGGTGAGGTTACGGATTTCCAGCAGAGGGGTGAAGACCTTCTGCGACTTGGCTTGAGGACGAGGGATAGCGTCGTTCAATCGGGGTGCTCTCCGGTGCAAACAGTACAAAAAACCACGGCGATTGCCATGGCCCAAAATGGCAATGCAGGCGGGTAGCCCCGCCTGCTGGTCAAGACAACACTGAAAGCCGGGCCCGGCATTTTGGGCCCTGAGTACTAGCGTCCGCTTTTAACTTTAGTCCAGGCGCGGGTAATCACACGATCCAACTTCGGCGATTGCACGTTCAGCGTGAACAGCTTGGCACGCAGATCGGCCGGCGGGTAGACGTTCGGATTATCACGCACTTCCGCTTTCACCAGCGGAGTGGAGTCCTTCACCGCGTTGGCGTAATAGACGTAGTTGCTGATGCCGGCCATCACATCAGGCTTCATCAGGAAGTTCAGGAACTGGTAGGCGGCGTCCTTGTTTTTGGCATCTGCCGGCATGGCAAACATGTCAAAATAGGTCAGCGCCCCTTCTTTAGGAATGGCATAGGCCACGTTCACGCCGTTCTTCGCCTCTTTGGCGCGGTTGGCCGCCTGCATCACATCACCGGACCAGCCTATCGCTACGCAGATATCGCCGTTCGCCAGGTCATTGATGTATTGGGAAGAGTGGAAGTAACGGATGTTCGGCCGCAGCTTAAGCAGCAGATCGTTGGCCGCACCGGTGTAATCCGCTGCGTTGGTGCTGTTGGGATCCTTGCCCAGGTAGTGCAGTACGGTAGCGTAAACCTCGCTCGGCGCATCCAGGAAGGAAACACCACAGCTTTTAAGCTTCTCGAGGTTCTCTGGCTTGAGGATCAGATCCCAGCTGTCGACCGGCGCATCTTTGCCCAGTACCGCCTTCACCTTGTCGACGTTATAGCCGATGCCGGTGGTCACCATCAGGTAAGGGATACCGTACTTGTTGTCCTTGTCATTGTGTGCCACCAACTGCAGCATTTCGGGATCAAGGTTTTTGTAGTTCGGCATCTTGCTCTTGTCGAGGGGCTCGAAAATACCGGCCTTCGACTGGCGCTCAAGGAAGTTGGATGAAGGCACTACCAGATCATAACCGGTGCTGCCCGCCATCAGTTTGCCTTCCAACACTTCATTGGAGTCAAAGACGTCGTACACCACTTTAATGCCGGTTTCTTTCTGGAATTTGGCTAAGGTGTCCGGCGCAATATAGTCGGACCAGTTATAGACGTGCAGCGTTTTTTCCTCGGCTGACGCCGTGACGGACGCGGCCATCAGCAGGCCGGCAACAACACCCGATAACCACTTTTTACGTTGGGTGACCATCCGTAACTTCCTCCAAAACAGGGGTGAATCATAGAATTGAACTTGTATCGCAAACTGATACAAAACCTTTCCTGATCGAGCGCAATCGTTGCAACCGCGGATTGAATAGCTATGCAGTTGATTGCAGACACCTTTTTCAACTGCCCAGCCCGCATGGTCACCTGGGGAATCGCAAGCCCTTAGCAGAATCAGCAGCATAACCGCTGTTGCCAAAACGCACCAGCCTCCGGGGGCAAAAACGGCTTTTATCGATTTTTTATGCAGTTTCTCTCTATGTGATACGCCATTAATGGCATAAACGGCGAGAAATATCGGGCAAAATAGGGTAAAACGCAGAATATATTATCGTGGAAGGGAATAACGGCAGCATGCCGCCAGAAAGGCGACATGCATAATCTACAGCGGGGATCAGTGCAACATTGGCAGGCGTTCGGCGCTAGCCGGGTTCTCTTCTTCGTCACCCATAAACAGCAGATCGTTCGCCCGCGCCTCGAGGATCACCATGGAGATCTGCTCTTCGCCCTGCTGCATAAAGTGCGTGAACTGTTCCAGCGTGACGCCCACGGCGATACTTAGCGACTGACAGACGATCAGCTTCGGCAGGTTATCGTCCTGGATATCGACAAAGGCTTTGATGGTCAGCGAACTGGCGTTAATCTGGCTGAGATCGGCCACCAGAGGGATCAGCGCGGTCGGCTTCACCTCTGCCAGGGCGGAAAACAGAATAACGTTGTCCACCAGATCGAGTTTGGCGTCAAATACGCCGTCGAAGTTTTGCATGTGCGGCAGGTGCAGCGCCTGACAGGAATCGCACTCAAAGAATGAAATGCCCGATTGATCCAGCCAGCGTCGCAACAACGCCAAATCAGGGACAATGAGTGAATCCATAATACCAGCCTCACAATATTCAAAACGCGAAAAGGCGCATAGCTTACGGAATATTCCCCCGCGATGCCACGATCAATGCGGCTTAATTCGCTATTTGGGCAAATATCGCCGGGAAAAAACCGCAAAGCTGGCGATTGCAAAGCCGATTTTGGTCGGCGACATCAGCCGCCCGACTTGAGACGAAATCCCGCTCTGGCGCGCGGCTCGATATACTCGATCATCATGCCGGCAATATCCAATCCCGTGGTGGTTTCCACCCCTTCAAGCCCCGGTGAGGCGTTCACTTCCATCACCAGCGGGCCGCGAGTCGCTCGCAAAATATCTACCCCGGCGACGTCCAGTCCCAGCGTGGTGGCCGCCTTAACCGCAATAGCTCGCTCTTTGGCGGTGATGCTCACTTTGCGGGCGGTACCGCCACGGTGCAGATTGGACCGGAACTCCCCGGGCTTGGCCTGACGCTCAATCGCGGCCACTACCTTGCCGCCGACCACCAGACAACGCACGTCACTGCCCTGTGCCTCGCGAATATATTCCTGCACCAGGATATGGGCGTTAAGGCCGCGAAAGGCGTCAATCACGCTTTCCGCCGCCTGGCGGGTTTCCGCCAACACCACGCCGATACCCTGCGTCCCCTCCACCAGTTTCACCACCAGTGGCGCACCGCCGACCAGCTCAATCAAATCACCGGTATCGTCCGGCGAATGGGCGAAACCGGTGATTGGCAGATCGATCCCCTGGCGTGCCAGCAACTGCAGCGAACGCAGTTTGTCGCGTGCACGGGTGATCGCCACCGACTCATTCAGCGGGTAACTGCCCAGCAGCTCAAACTGGCGCAGTACGGCGGTACCATAAAAGGTGATGGCGGAGCCGATGCGCGGGATCACCGCATCGTAGCGTTCCAACTGACGGCCGCGATAGTGAATGGTCGGCGCGGCCGGGTTAATGTTCATATAGCAAGAAAGCGGATCGATAATATCCACGCTGTGGCCGCGCTGCTCTGCCGCCTCCACCAAACGCTTGCATGAGTACAGCGTTCCATCGCGCGAAAGAATGGCAATTTTCACTCGTCACCCCAAAAAGGCAATCACCTGCCAGGCAGGCCTGCACCGACGGCCGTCACTCAGGCGCGCGGCTCACTGTCGTTTTTATCGACCGGCGAATGAGGCTTATGCCGATCGTTCTGCGGCGGCTGACCGCCGCGCATTAGCGGGCCAAATCCTTGCACCACGCGCCAAACCAAAAAAGCCGCCGCCGGGACCATCAGCGCCACGCCGAGGAAAATCATGCCCACCGCTGCCTGCTGGGAAGCCAACCAGCCCGGCAATTGAACGTGACCGTGAATGCTCAGATAAGCCAGCACTAATGACAGCATGCCCAGGCCTTCCAAAACCAACACCGTACGGGGTAAGTCACCGAATGAACGCATATTTTTCTTCTCCAGAAGCTCTGCCTCCAGTGTAGTGAATTCCCCCCGATGGCGACAGCCCCGGCGGCTTAATCGGTTAGATGAATCAGATTAACAGGTAATTCCTGCTTTTTTTTCGCTGACCCAACGGGCATAGTAGGCGCCATCAATGCGGGTAATGCTCAACCTTAAGTCTTTTTTGACTGACAGAATGTCATTGCAGTTGCGATTAAATTATTGAATATCAATCTAAGGAGTGTTGCATGTTTGCAGTTATCTTCGGGCGCCCAGGCTGTCCTTATTGTGTCCGTGCGAAAGAGTTGGCGGAAAAACTGACTGAAGAACGTGACGATTTCAACTTCCGTTATGTTGATATCCACGCTGAAGGCATCACCAAAGCCGATCTGGAAAAAACCGTTGGCAAACCGGTAGAAACCGTTCCGCAGATCTTCCTCGATGAGAAACACATCGGCGGCTGCACCGATTTCGAAGCTTATGCCAAAGAAAACCTGAACCTGTTCCAGTAAGTTTCAGGCAACAACGACAAAAAGGCGCTCAGAGCGCCTTTTTTTATTGCCGTTCACGGCGGTGACATTGCAGATAAGCCTGCAACAAGCCGCCGATAAACAGCGCCAGCAGCGCGCCAAACATGCACCAGAATACCGCGCTGGTGGCGTAAGCCAATTCCTGCCAGAACGAATAAGAGGGTGTTAACCAAAAGTGGCGGATGATCAGGCACAGCGGCAGTGCATAGAGCGCGCCCAGTAACGGGCAGAGAATGCGTTTTTTACTCGACAGATAACTGGCAACCACGCCGGGTATCACGAACAGCAACAGGCCGGTCTCCCCCCGATGCTCATGATCGGTACTGCCAAAGACTCCGCTCTGCTGGCCAAGATACACCAGGCTGAACAGTAGGAAACAGCTCAAAATACTCCACCAATACCGTTCGCTCGCCATACCCTACTCCCCCTTAATCTGTTACCACACCGTAGAAATCAGCCGTGTCACAAAGCCGGTGACGCCTTGCCGAAGAACGGCAACGCTGAACTGAACTTTTTCCTTGGCTACTAAAAGAGAGCTACCCCGCTAAATTTCAGGCTGCGTATCCTCGGCCCCGGCGGCTATGCCGTTGGGCAGAGCACGTCTCTGGCTGCAGACGACGGCGTTGCGGCTTGAAATACAACGAGTAAAAATGCGTTCGGCGGCGCAGGAACTCAGCTTTATGCTGGCTGTCATGCGCCATAGCGACTAGAATAAACGCCGCCGATCGATGGTTCGAATCGCCTTCCGCTGGTTAGTTATTTATGACGTCGATTTTTGACTGAATTTATATCTTATAGTTATCTATATCAAGCACTTACTGGTAAACAATAAGTTATCCTCCGTGAACATAAACGTCGCTAGTTTGTTAAACGGTAACTACATCCTGTTACTGTTCGTGGTACTCGCACTGGGGCTGTGCCTCGGTAAAGTCCGTCTGGGCTCCGTTCAACTCGGTAATTCCATTGGCGTTTTGGTGGTTTCGCTGCTGCTTGGCCAACAACATTTCGCCATTAACACCGAAGCGCTAAATCTCGGCTTTATGCTGTTTATTTTCTGCGTTGGTGTGGAAGCCGGGCCCAACTTTTTCTCGATATTTTTCCGCGACGGAAAAAATTACCTGATGCTGGCGCTGGTAATGGTCGGTTCCGCGATGGTGATCGCTATCGGTCTCGGCAAACTTTTCCATTGGGATATTGGCCTGACCGCCGGCATGCTCGCCGGATCCATGACCTCTACCCCAGTCCTGGTAGGCGCCGGCGATACGCTGCGCAATACCATCACCAACGGCCCGGCGCTGCTGGCGGCACAGGATCATCTGAGCCTCGGCTATGCCCTGACCTACCTGATTGGCCTGGTGAGTCTGATTTTCGGCGCACGTTACCTGCCTAAGCTGCAACACCAGGACCTTTCCACCTCCGCTCAGCAAATTGCCCGCGAACGTGGCCTGGACACGGACAGCCAACGCAAGGTTTATTTGCCGGTTATCCGCGCTTATCGCGTGGGACCGGAGCTGGTGGCCTGGGCCGATGGCAAAAACCTGCGCGAACTGGGCATCTATCGCCAGACCGGCTGCTATATCGAACGCATTCGTCGTAACGGTATTTTGGCAAACCCGGACGGTGACGCGGTGCTACAGGTAGGCGATGAAATCTCGCTGGTTGGCTACCCCGATGCCCATGCACGGCTGGATCCCAGCTTCCGCAACGGCAAAGAGGTCTTCGACCGCGATCTGCTGGACATGCGCATCGTCACCGAAGAGATTGTGGTCAAGAACAGCAATGCGGTGAACAAGCGCCTGAGCCAGCTGAAGCTGACCGATCATGGCTGCTTCCTCAACCGGGTGATCCGTAGCCAGATTGAAATGCCTATCGACGACAGTATCGTGCTCAACAAAGGCGATGTACTGCAGGTCAGCGGCGACGCTCGCCGGGTGAAAAGCGTGGCGGAGAAGATTGGCTTTATCTCGATCCACAGTCAGGTCACCGACCTGTTGGCATTCTGCGCCTTCTTTATCATCGGGCTGTTGATTGGCCAGATCACCATCCAGTTCAGTAACTTCTCGTTCGGCATCGGTAACGCCGCCGGCTTGCTGATGTCCGGCATCATGCTCGGCTTCCTGCGTGCCAACCACCCGACCTTTGGCTACATTCCGCAGGGCGCGTTGAATATGGTGAAAGAGTTCGGTCTGATGGTGTTTATGGCCGGTGTTGGCCTGAGCGCCGGTGCGGGTATTGGCCACAGCCTGGGTGCCGTTGGCGGCCAGATGCTGATCGCCGGACTGATCGTCAGCCTGGTGCCGGTGGTGATCTGCTTCCTGTTCGGCGCTTACGTGCTGCGCATGAACCGTGCCCTGCTGTTTGGCGCCATTATGGGGGCCCGCACCTGTGCGCCGGCGATGGAGATTATCAGCGACACCGCACGCAGCAATATCCCTGCCCTGGGCTATGCCGGTACCTATGCTATCGCTAACGTATTGTTAACCCTGGCCGGTTCGCTGATTGTAGTGTTGTGGCCGGGGATCCTCGGCTAAACGATAAGCAATGAAGATGAATCAGTGGCAAAAATATTTTGAAATTTTTATCCCTGGTGAGAACTTTCCTTGCCGGGGGTAGTCTGAATTAGTGCCACTGCTTTTCTTTGATGTCCCCATTTTGTGGAGCCCGTTAGTCCCGCCTTTTTAGGTTCAAGACTATCGGGTTTTTTGTTGCCCAAATAAAGTGAGCCGGTGGTTCGGCCCAACAAAACCATTAAATTCATTGATGCTCAGACGTGACTTATAGGCAGGCGTCACTCATCCGAAAATTGCGATGAACTCAAAGATTGCGCGAATAACTCACCCATTTCGCCATGTCTTGATGGGATATATTCCCACCGCACACCACCATCCCGATCACCGCATTGGCGGGCAGCTTGGGTGCAATAGCCAGCACAGCGGGAATGAGCGTTCCGGAAGCCAATTCGACCCACTGCTTAGCCTCTTCGCCAAAAGCGATCATCCCTTCGATGGCAGCCTTATCTGAAACAACCACTATGTCTTCGACATAAGCTTGAGCATGCGCAAGCATCATTTCATCAATGACGGGCACCCCCAGCGTGGAAATAATGGACGTGACCTCAATCTCGACAGGTTTCCCGGCGCCAAGCGCCTGATGCATTGAATTGGCGCCCGCAGTTTCAACACCCCAAATTCTGATCTCCGGCTTGATGGTTTTCAGCGCCGTCGCCACACCGGCCAGCATGCCACCGCCACCTACAGCAACAAAAACATCAGTTAAATCAGGACAATCGGCGATAAACTCAAGTGCCAGGGTGCCATGCCCTTCGGCTATCAGCGAATCGTTACAGTCATCGATAACCACATAACCTTCGGCTGCCAAGGCCTTCGCTCGCTCAAACGCCGCATGAACATCCGTTTCTATCATGACGCTACTGCCCAACTGTCGGACCCGGTCGATAGCGGTGGAGGGTGCGCTGGGTGGCATAATAATGGTGACGTCAGCGCCAAAGATTTTCGCAGCCTCGGCGATCGCAATACCAAAATTACCGCCGCTCACCGCAACAAACCGGTTATCTTTGAGATCATCCGCCAGTTTCAAAAATTTGTTAAGCACCCCTCGGGCTTTAAAAGAGCCGCCAAGCTGGGTGTTTTCCAGCTTCAGGAAGACGGGCCGCTGGATCTTTTCAGCCAGTTTCGAACCGGGAATGGCCGGCGTGCGAATCACTTTCTCAGATAAACGCTCTGCTGCTTCAATGATGGCGTTAAATTCAATTAATTTTGTCATGTTGGCCCAGTTAGGTAGATTGCGTTGCTGTGTATCGACACCAAACTACATACTTTTACTGCCGTTTTCTATTGCTACACCCCATTGTGCGACACACAAAAAAAAGCCCGTTTGGGGGGCTATGGCCAACGGCGCAATGCACTCCCCCAAACGGGCTTTTATTCGGTAATGACTTAGCCGTGCTAATGGTTAGCACGCATCGATATTATTTCTGCTCGGCCTTGCTCACCGTCTCTTCGGCTTTCCACACGCGGTATTTCACTTCCACGTCTTTCGGCACGTAGACCACAATCGGCAAGCGGCTGTTGTAACGCTGCATGGACGCGTCACCCAAATTGGCAGCGATAAATTTCTGCTGTTTGCTATTGTCTGGGCACCCCATCAAGGTGGAGGCCGGATCGGACAGTTTTTCCAACACCAGATAGTCATAGCCCCAGCCGGAAAGGGTTTTGCTTTCCAGCGTGCCGCCGATCATGTGGTGGTTGCAGTCCACTTCCAGCGTTTTGCCGATCAGCAGTTCCACCTTGAAGTTCTCTTCGTGTTCCTGTTTAGGCAGGTAAATCACCTGACGGCTCATGCCTTTTTCCGCTTTAGGGTATGGCGCGACCTTTTCCAGCGGCTGTTTGCTGATATCGGTGTCTTCGGCAGAGGTGGCAGCAATGGCGCTGGCGGAAACGGCCATCAGCAGGCCGGAAAATACGACGGATGCCTTGTTCATGTTTTATCCCTACAATGATTAAATGCTTCGCCCATAAGCTAATACACTACTGACAAGCTCGCCAGCAGTTTAATCTTCTTTACAATGGACAATGGTCAGCAACAACAACCAGAATGCCGACCACAAATCAGGATAAGCAATCAGCGAGATGCGTTTTCAGCGATATAAGCCTTCACCACCTGGTAGACATAATCCTGACACGCCAGCCCGGTCTGCGGATCGTATTTACCCTGGTTGGTAATATTGTTGGACAGGACGCGAATGCCGACAAAAGGAATATTGAAAGCCGCGGCTATCTGAGCGGCCGAAGCCGTTTCCATCTCTTCTACCGAGGTATGATATTTTTCGCGGAAGTCACGAATGCGATCCAGTTCGCTGTTCCAGACGTCGGCGGAGCCAATCACTCCTTCAACGACCTTGCCCTGCGCGTAGCTGCCCTTAACGCTCTCCGCTATCGCCAACAGTTTAGCGTCTGCCGGGAATTGACGGATCGTATGGGGATTTTTATCCTCACCGGCGCTGCCTTTCGAAGCCAGCAAATCCATAGGTTGCCACTGCCGTGAATCACTGCCTTCGCCCTGTTCTTTTTTCGGCGTTTTAAACGCGCCCAGGCTAACCGAATATTTTCCCAGCACGATGTCATACACTTTCAGCGCAGGATCGTGGCCGCCGGCAGTGCCCTGATTGATGATCGCCACCGGACGGAACTGGGTCGCGGCGATCGCCGTAGCCGCCGCCGCGTTAGACATGCCTTTCAGCGTTTCCGACACCACGACCGGATAACCGTCCACGGTGCCGCGCCAGAAGCGCCAGCCGCCAATTTGTTCTTCACGCGGGTTGTCCAGACGTTGGGCGAAACGTTCCGCCTCCACCGGCATTGCGCCCTGAACCACAATCGGCCCGGGGACAACGCCCTGCTGCGCCACCGTCAGAGGAGAAAACAGCGCGCCACAGACCGCCAACAGCACAAGATTCAATTTTTTTGTCATCGCCACATCTTCCCAATAAAAAGCAAACGATTACCTTAACTGAAAGCCGATAGCCCGCCTATTCCTTTCTCACAGCAGGCTTGCCCTTGCATTAAGGTTTTCTTAAGACAGAATTATTACAGTGGGGCTCTCTATCACTCTGATTGAATCTGAGCCCTGCGTGAATCCAAAACCTTCACTAAATCAATCCTCAACAACACCCCAAATTCAGACTAACGCCCTTTACTCGCTGCCGGCATCCTTTTACCGTTGGCAGGTTTTTGGGTTGATAGCCAGTGGGTTGCTGTTCCTTTGGCTGTCGCGCAATGAACAGCTGGACTGGGCCATCAGCAATTACTGGTTCGACGCCGCCAGCGGGCATTTTCCGTGGCAGAACAATCACTGGCTGGACTTGATTAACCACCGCCTGCTGAAAATCGGCGTGATTACCGGTGCGGTGCTGGCGCTGTTCTGGGGCATTTATCGCCGTAACCCGCGCATGATTGTCACCATGCTGCTGATCGGCATTGGTCCCTTGGTGGTCGGGATTCTGAAAGCCACCAGCGCACATTCCTGCCCTTGGGATTTAATCGAATACGGCGGTAAGGCGATGTCCTATCCTCTGTTCGGCGCAATACCGGCGGTACCTGGACCGGGGCGCTGCTTCCCTGGCGGTCATGCCTCCAGCGGCTTTGCCGTGATGGCGCTGTTTTTCCTGTTTTATCCGCAACGCCCACGCCTGGCTTACTGGTGTTGGTTCGGCGGCATTGTGCTCGGCATGCTGATGGGTTTTGGTCAGGTCATGCGCGGCGCACATTTTCTTACCCATAACCTGTGGGCGGGTTGGTGGGTCTGGCTCAGCCAACTGGCTGTTTATTGCATGGCGAGCGGGTTTATCCGCCGCAAGACGAGGTAACTATGATAGAGCAGTTGAATTATCTTCTTTTCGCCTGGATCAACGCGACCCCGGCGTCCCCCGAAGGATCGATCGATGTCGCCACTTTTCTGGCTCGCGATCTGATCGCTATCGTGCCGATGCTGATTATCGGACTATGGCTGTGGGGGCCGCAGAACCAATTGGTGTCGCAACGTGAAGTGGTGGCCAAGACGACAATTGCTCTGCTGTTTGCCATGCTTTCTGCCGCCACTATCGGCATGTTGCTGCCACATGAACGGCCATTCGTCGCCGGTGTGGGGTATACCTTCCTGGCGCATGCGCCGGACAGTTCATTCCCCAGCGATCACGGTACCGCCATCTTTACTTTCGCACTGGCTTTCCTGTTCTGGCACCGTGTCTGGTCGGGGATTTTATTGTTAATCGTGGCGGCTGGCATCGCCTGGTCCCGTGTCTATCTGGGTGTGCACTGGCCGTTGGACATGGTGGGTGGCTTCCTGCTCGGTCTGGTAGGCTGCCTGTTTGCCCAACTGGTGTGGAACCTGTTCGGCGACATCATTGCCGCCAAACTGACGCGCCTGTACCGTTTCCTGTTCGCCTTCCCGATCCGTAAAGGGTGGGTTAAAGAGTAATCTCTCTTCAGACAGGGGCGGCTCCGCTCCTGTTTCACACCACCCCGGTGGTGACACTGAAGGCTCTCATTTTCCCCGCCTCTATCACCATTGCAGGCAGTTTGTCGCCCTTACCGGTGGCCGGTTGGATAAACCTGAACAAACGCTGGCTGCCCTGTTGTGTGACGGGGCGCAGACCATAGTTAAATTGTGCGGTGGAAAAACGCGTGACGTATCGTCTGCCCTTTGAGGCCAACATAAAAAACTCGGCCTGATCGACATACAACGACAAATCGTCCGAACACAGCACGCCCCGATCGGCGATGCTCCCCGTTGGCATCAAGGCCGGTGCCGGTAAATTCTGCCGGAAAATGGCTGCTGGGATGCAGCCATAATTTAATTGGCAGACATAATTCAGCGGTAAAGGCGCTTCGGCGAGATTAGTGATTTGCATATCAATGGAAAATTGTGCGCTGTCCGCCGTCAAGCTCACCGCCGGGCGCAACCTGCACTGCCGATCGGCAAGTTCGCCACTGCCGTACAGCGTCAGGGTATTCCCCTCTAGCTGCAACGCTACACGCTGCATGTTTAATTCTGATGATGAACCATCCTCATACGGCCAGGGTGAATGGAAAGCAACGCCGCTATGAGGATGGCAACGGGCCGCCTTGACGCTACGCCGGCCCGACTTCAGCGAGTAGCCATCAAAATCGGCATCCCAAATCGTCATCCCACTGTAGGGCAATACCCGCAGCGAGCCGCGGCTATTTTCCAACGTCAGCATCGGCCCTGCCTGAGCACAATCAACAGCGGTAACCACAAAATCCGCATTGCGGAAAACTTCATCTGGTTGTGCCCCAAACCGCTGTGGCACCAGATTTATTAGCATATCCATAGTTTTTCCCCTGGGTGTTCTCGCAGGTCAAACCTGCATCCAGCACCAAAATGTTATTTAAATAACATATCATCACTGCCAATGTTATACACCACACAGCCTAAAAACGATGATCTGTGCTTCATTTTTAAAATCACGCTATCCTAACCGTCAGATGAATGTTATTATTCTAACATTACTCACATTGTGCTTTGATCAAACCTCAACAAGGAATCGAAATGACGACTGAAAACATTGATTACGCCCGCTATGTCGACCACACCCTGCTGGCGATGGATGCCACCGAAGAACAAATCGCCAAACTCTGTGAAGAAGCGCAGCAGCACAACTTCTACGCCGTTTGCGTTAACTCCGGCTATGTGCCGCTGGCTGCGCATCTGCTGCAGGAAAGCGAAGTGAAAATCTGTTCGGTGATCGGCTTCCCTCTGGGTGCCGGCCTGACCGTAGCCAAAGCTTTCGAAGCCAAAGCGGCGATTGCAGCCGGCGCGCAGGAAATTGACATGGTGATCAACGTAGGCTGGCTGAAAAGCGGCCTGCTGGATGAAGTCAAAGCCGACATCGCCGCCGTGCGCGAGGTTTGCGCGGCGATCCCGTTGAAGGTAATATTGGAAACCTGTCTGCTCAGCGATGCGCAGATCGTTCAGGTTTGTGAAATGTGTCGCGAACTCGATGTGGCCTTCGTTAAAACCTCTACCGGCTTCAGCACCGGCGGTGCTCGTGAAGAACACGTCAAGCTGATGCGTGCGACGGTAGGCAGTGAGATGGGGGTTAAAGCATCCGGCGCCGTGCGCGATCGCGCAACCGCCGAGAAGATGATCAAAGCAGGCGCTACTCGTATCGGCACCAGCTCTGGCGTAGCAATCGTTTCCGGTGATCAGGCTGCCGCCGGCAGCTACTGATAAACTGAGGCGCCTCAGTACCGGGCGCGCGCCGTGATAATCTGATGCGGGGTAATGTGTCCAGCCTTAGGCTGGTCAACTATTACCCCGCATTTGTGTGTTCGGCCCTGGAGAATGGCTCTTAACCCTGTGGGAAGACAGATGGAAACTCGGCGCGAAGAACGAATCAATCGGTTAGTCCAGGCGTTAAAGCGCTCTGACAAGATCCATTTAAAAGAAGCCGCCGTGCTGTTGGGCGTTTCAGAAATGACCATCCGCCGCGATCTCAGCGCGGAGCCGGCCGCCGTGGTGCTGTTGGGCGGCTATGTGGTCGCCGATCCCCGCAGCAATGGCGTCACCAACTATTTTGTCTCCGATCAAAAGGCCAAACAGGTCACGGAAAAGCGTCGTATCGGCCTGCTGGCCGCAGCGTTGATCAACGAAAACGACACCGTATTTTTCGACTGCGGCACTACCACCCCGGCGATCATCGATGCCATTGCCGACGATCTGGTGTTCACCGCAGTATGCCACTCGCTAAATACCTTTCTGGCGCTCCAGGACAAACCGAACTGCCAAGTGATCCTGTGCGGCGGTGAATTCAAGCCGAACAACTACATTTTCACCGCCGTCGGCCAGCACAACGAGCTGGATCATATCTGCCCGAATATCGCCTTTATCTCCGCCGCCGGTCTGAGCCTGCAGCATGGCGCCACCTGCTTTAATTTTGACGAGCTGGAAATGAAACACCGGGCAATGGCCATGGCACAGCAAAAAATCCTGGTGGCCGATCACAGCAAGTTCGGCAAAACCAAGCCCGCCTGCATTGGTCCACTGACGCAGTTCGACCGGGTGATAACCGATCGTCAGCCAGAGCCGCAGTTTGCGGACTTTTTCAGTGAAAACGCGATCGCCATTCGTTTTTAAGCTGAATTTTACCGTCGGTTCCAGCCGACGGTGCCCTTCCCTGGCTCCCTTCTCTCTGCAAAAATTGAACGAATAATCTTCGATTGATGCGCAAATCTCTTTATCCACAGCCAATCTCAGGTTAATAAATTGCAACAGTTCTTCCTGCTTATTCCTTTAGCACGGATAAATCCCACACAATATTACTTTCACGCCCGGTATCTGCGGGGTTTTATATGATAAATCGCAATAACATCTACAAGATAAATATCAACAATTACGCAACCAATCCGGTTTAAATATAACCAATTTGGTTTATTTATATGATGAATGGTTAAGCATTTTTATCCGCTATCCAGTTAAGTAGTTTACCTTCGTTATTAGCGGGATATTTTAAATAAAACCATATAAAACAATTAATTAAAAGTTAATTCACTTAAAATCACAATGTGATCTACGTCACTAAAACCGCTTATTCCGGGTTTTTAGCTAGATCCAAACCCACGCTTAAAATATATTGCTCGGCTTGCTGACAACGGCAGCGTTTTATCTGGTTACAGATCGTCCACACCGGATAAATCCTGAAACATCCATGAGAGCGTTTTCAGCATGAAATCTTACACAAGCGCGCAACATATGCATGAAAAGCCAATAAAAAAGCAATTAACCGCACATATTACGCATTTGAGAGCATGATCACGGTTGTTTCTACTGTAAATCGTTATCTTGCCGCCAACGAAAATCGGCAGGCCATGACCTTCCGGCAGCAGTATCGATGTGAGGCCCTTCGGGAGCGGAATATCATTTGATTAATTATCCGCCACACTGGCCAACGGTAATTAGCAAAATAAACAACCAGGGGGACGCCAATTATCCCCGCAAGCAACACCTGATTCTTACCGATGCCGCCATCTGCTCTTGCGACATTCGGTTTTAACCTTAAGTTTTGCCTTTAATTTTAAATTAACGTGTTCACTTCGGAGATATTTATGGACACTACACAGACCGGCACCATTGCCTCTGCGGCTTCTGGCTCTACCAGTACCTGGCGTAAAACCGACACCATGTGGATGTTGGGCCTGTACGGCACCGCGATCGGCGCAGGCGTTTTGTTCCTGCCAATCAACGCCGGTATCGGTGGTTTGATTCCCCTGATCATCATGGCCATCATCGCTTTCCCGATGACCTTCTTCGCCCACCGTGGCCTGTGCCGTTTCGTGCTCTCCGGTAAAAATGCCGGTGAAGACATCACCGAAGTAGTTGAAGAACACTTTGGTATCGGCGCCGGTAAGCTGATCACCCTGCTCTACTTCTTCGCCATCTACCCAATCCTGCTGGTTTACAGCGTGGCGATCACCAACACCGTCGACAGCTTCATTACTCACCAGTTGGGTATGACGTCGCCACCGCGCGCCATTCTGTCGCTGATCCTGATCGTGGGCCTGATGACCATCGTTCGTTTCGGTGAGCAGGCTATCGTGAAGACCATGAGCATCCTGGTGTTCCCGTTTGTTGGCGTGCTGATGCTGCTGGCCCTGTACTTGATCCCTAACTGGTCCACCGCCATCTTCGACAACGTTTCCCTGTCTGGCGCCGGTACCGGTATGGGCCACGGCCTGATCATCACCCTGTGGCTGGCGATCCCGGTCATGGTGTTCTCCTTCAACCATTCGCCGATCATCTCCGCCTTTGCGGTAGCCAAACGTGAAGAATACGGCCAGGAAGAAGCCGAGAAGAAATGTTCTCGCATTCTGGGCTTCGCTCACATCATGATGGTGTTGACCGTTATGTTCTTCGTGTTCAGCTGCGTGCTGAGCCTGTCGCCGGAAAACCTGGCTGAAGCCAAGGCACAGAACATCTCCATTCTGTCCTACCTGGCCAACCACTTTAACAACCCGATGATCGCCTACATCGCGCCGGTTATCGCCTTTATCGCCATCACCAAATCGTTCCTGGGCCACTACCTGGGCGCACGTGAAGGTTTTAACGGTCTGATCGCCAAATCGATGAAGAGCCGCGGTAAAACCATCAGCACCAACAAGCTGAACCGCATCACCGCCATCTTCATGCTGGTGACTACCTGGATTGTTGCGACCCTGAACCCAAGCATCCTCGGCATGATCGAGAACCTGGGTGGTCCAATCATCGCCATGCTGCTGTTCCTGATGCCGATGTACGCTATCCGTAAAGTGCCTGCCATGCGCAAGTACAGCGGCCACATCAGTAACGTGTTCGTGGTAGTGATGGGCCTGATCGCCATCTCCGCAATCCTGTACAGCCTCTAATCCAGCCCGGCCGGCGCCCTGTGCGCCGGCTTCTCTGCACGGCCCCCTTTCCTGCATTAACGCCTAACACCTGAAGAAGGAGGCGAAACCATGGTCAGCGTTTTCGATATTTTTAAAATTGGTATTGGCCCATCCAGCTCCCACACCGTCGGTCCGATGAAAGCCGGCAAGCTGTTCGCCGATGAGTTGATCGCCAGCCAGCAGTTGATGGATACCACCCGCGTCGTGGTGGACGTCTACGGCTCGCTGTCTCTGACCGGCAAAGGACACCACACCGATATCGCCATTATTATGGGCCTGGCGGGTAACCTGCCGCACGACGTGGATATCGACGGTATCGCCGGTTTTATCCGTGACGTTGAGCAACGCGGTCGCCTGCTGATGGCCAAGGGTCATCACGAAGTGGATTTTCCGCTGCAAACCAGCATGAACTTCCACAGCAATAATCTGCCGCTGCATGAAAACGGCATGCGCATTAGCGCCTTCGCCGACGAACGTCTGCTGCACAGCAAAACCTATTACTCTACCGGCGGCGGTTTTATCGTCGATGAGGAACATTTTGGCCTGTCGGAGGCGAATCCGGTTCAGGTGCCCTTCCCGTTCAATTCGGCGCGTGACTTACAACAGCACTGCAAGGACGCCGGCCTTTCGCTGTCCGGTCTGGTGATGCAAAACGAGCTGGCGTTGCACAGCAAGGCCGAGATCGACGCGCACTTCGCCGAAGTCTGGCAAGTGATGCGTGCCGGTATTGAACGCGGCATGAATACCGAAGGCCTGCTGCCCGGCCCAATGAAGGTTCAGCGCCGCGCTGCTGCTCTGCGCCGTATTCTGGTGACCGGCGACAAGAACAACATCGATCCGATGAACGTCGTTGATTGGATCAATATGTTCGCCTTCGCCGTGAATGAAGAAAACGCCGCCGGTGGCCGCGTGGTGACCGCCCCAACCAACGGTGCCTGCGGCATCATCCCGGCGGTACTGGCCTATTACGACCAGTTTATTCGTCCGGTGAACCCTAATTCCTATAGCCGTTACTTCCTGACCTCCGGCGTCATTGGCGCGCTGTACAAGATGAACGCCTCTATTTCGGGCGCAGAAGTGGGCTGTCAGGGGGAAGTGGGCGTCGCCTGCTCCATGGCGGCGGCCGGTCTGGCGGAATTGATGGGCGGCAGCCCAGCTCAGGTTTGCATCGCGGCGGAGATCGCCATGGAGCACCATCTGGGGCTGACCTGCGATCCATTGGCTGGCCAGGTTCAGGTGCCCTGTATCGAACGTAACGCGATTTCCGCGGTGAAAGCGGTCAATGCAGCACGTATGGCGCTGCGTCGTACCAGCGAGCCGCGGGTGTGCCTGGATAAGGTGATTGAAACCATGTATGAGACGGGCAAGGACATGAACGCCAAATACCGTGAGACGTCGCAGGGCGGTCTGGCGATCAAGGTGGTCGCCTGTAACTGATAAAAGCAGAGGGCGCCATCATGCGCCCTCTGTTTGATAACAACGTGGTCTTTGAACCCTCGTGATAACTAGCCGAACACGCTGCCGAACCACTGGGTCAGTTTCATCATCACCATGTCCCAGATACGGCTGAAGAAGTTCCCTTCTTTCACCTCTTGCATCGCCACCAGCGGATATTGCTCGATGGTTTTGCCGTCAAGTTGGAAATCGATGGTGCCAACCACCTGATTTTTTGCCAATGGCGCTTCCAGCGTCGGCTGGTTCAGCTTGTAACTGGCCTTCAGGTTTTTCATCTGCCCTTTCGGGATAGTGACCGCCGCATCTTTCGCTACGCCCAACGGCACCTCGCCAACGTCGCCAAACCACACTTTCTGGGTAACAAACGGCTTGTCGGTTTTGATAGGGGTGGCGGTTTCGTAGAAGCGGAAGCCCCAGGTCAGCAGCTTTTCACTTTCGCTAAAGCGGACGCGATCGCTCGGCGCACCCAGCACTACCGAGATCAAACGCATCGGGCCGTCGGTGGCCGAGGCCACCAGGTTATGACCGGCGCCACCGGTGTAACCGGTTTTAATGCCGTCAACGTTCAGGTTGGAGCTCCACAACAGACGGTTGCGGTTAACCTGGCGGATCTTGTTGAAGGTGAATTCTTTTTCTTTATGCAGCGCATATTCATCCGGCACGTCGCGGATCAGTGCCTGACTCAGCAGCGCCATATCACGTGCGGTACTGTACTGCCCTTCCGCATCCAGCCCGTGCACCGTCAGGAAGTGGGTATTCTGCAGGCCTAACGATTTGGCGTAGTTGTTCATCAGGCCGACAAACGAATCCTGGCTACCCGCGACATAATCGGCCAGCGCGATGCTGGCGTCGTTGCCCGACTGAATGACGATGCCTTTGTTGAGCTCCATCACCGGCACCTGGTCGCCCGGCTTGATAAACATCAGCGAGGAGCCACGCAACGCCGGGTTACCGGTTGCCCAGGCATCTTTACCTACGGTGACCATGTCTTCCGGCTTGATCTTGCCGGCCTTGATCGCCTGGCCAATCACGTAGCTGGACATGATCTTGGTCAGGCTGGCGGGATCGAGCCGGGTATCGGCATTGCCCTCCGTCAGAATTTTGCCGCTGTTGTAATCCATCAGCACAAAAGCTTTGGCATCGACCTGCGGGGCAGCCGGCGCTTCCGCCGCCTGTACGACAGGCGCAGCCAACAACAGGATGCTGACGCTAAAGGTTAATTTTTTCAGGGTAGTGGAAAAGTTTTTTTTCATCATGACGTCGCCAGAGTATCCATTCAAATCATTGAAATAGCGTTAACTTTCAAACATATTCACGTTTTCAGCCAACCAGCGAGAGTGGCCCGATACGCGTTTTCCAACCGCAAACTCCCTGCGGCCCCATGACGGGTTGAGCGGCGTACCGAAAATGCCCTTGCTGTGAGTTTATTAGATTCATCTTATTTTTGCAGGGTTTAGCGCGAATTTTCAGCATTTTTACATAACTGTACGCTGTTACGCGTAAATTGGATGAAAAGCCGACGGTGCGTCGTTTTTTTAAACGGCCCACGGCCATACGGCTGAACATCTGCACCGCTGAACATCCATGCCTCCATACGTCCAAATTGAATTAATATATTCCAAAAAAGCATATTGAGTGGTTATTTGTTCTTTTTAATGGGCTTATTGACAGCGCTATCATCCAGATAACGGCTTTAAACCGAATTATTCTGGAGATCCTCATGGCAATACCGCATTCCGTCATCGATATGATCGGTAACACCCCGATGCTGGAACTGACTCAGTTTGATACCGGCCCCTGCCGCCTGTTCGTCAAGCTTGAGAATCAAAACCCCGGCGGCTCCATCAAAGACCGCGTAGCGCTGTCGATGATCGAGCAAGCGGAACGCGACGGCAACCTGCAGCCCGGCGGCACCATCATTGAAGCCACCGCCGGCAACACCGGCTTGGGCCTGGCGCTGGTGGCGGCCCTGAAGGGGTATAAGCTGTTGTTGGTGGTACCGGACAAGATGAGCCGCGAGAAGATTTTCCATCTGCGCGCCCTGGGGGTAGAAGTGGTGCTGACCCGCTCCGACGTGGGCAAGGGGCACCCGGCTTACTATCAGGATTACGCCAAACGGCTGGCCGACGAAATCCCCGGTGCGTTTTATATCGATCAGTTTAACAACCCCGCCAACCCGGCGGCCCATACCCGCACCACCGCGCCGGAACTGTGGCAGCAGATGGAGCATCAGGTCGATGCCATCGTGGTTGGCGTCGGTTCCGGCGGCACACTCGGCGGCCTGAGCCACTATTTTGCCGAAGTCTCGCCGCAAACCGAGTTCGTGTTGGCGGATCCGGCTGGCTCGATCCTGGCGGACTATCTTGATAACGGCCAGATCGGCGAGGCCGGCAGTTGGCTGGTGGAAGGGATCGGCGAAGATTTCATTCCGCCGCTGAGCGACTTTAACCAGGTGCGCAATGCCTATCGTATCGGCGATGCCGAAGCCTTCACCACCGCGCGCGATCTGCTGCGCAAAGAAGGCGTGTTGGCAGGCTCATCCACCGGCACCCTGTTGGCGGCAGCGCTGCGCTATTGCCAGGCACAAACAGAGCCGAAACGCGTGGTCACCTTCGTCTGCGACAGCGGCAACAAATACCTGTCTAAAATGTATAACGACCACTGGATGCTGGAACAAGGCCTGCTGAGCAAGCCGCAGCATCAGGATTTACGCGATTTGATCGCCTACCGTCATGACGAAGGGGCCGCCGTTTCGGTCGCACCGGAAGACACGCTGGCTATCGTTCATGCCCGCATGCGGCTGTATGACATCTCGCAGCTGCCGGTGCTGGAAGGCGATCGGGTTGTCGGCCTGATCGACGAGTGGGATCTGCTCAATGCCGTGCAGGCGGACGCCAGCCACTTCAGTCTGCCGGCCGCCCGCGCCATGACCCATTCGGTCAATACGCTGCAAAAAGAAGCCAGCTATCAGGATTTACTGGCCACCTTCAATCACGGCCACGTAGCGGTCGTCCTCGACGGTGAGCGTTTCCTCGGTTTGATTACCCGCACAGACGTGCTTAACGCCTGGCGCCAAAAATTACGTTAATAAGGAATGATTGTATGGCCAAGTTTGATACGTTGACCGTTCATGCCGGTTACACGCCGGATGCCACCGGTGCGGTAATGCCGGCCATTTATGCGACCTCCACCTACGCCCAACCGGCGCCGGGGGAGCATACCGGTTATGAATATTCACGCAGCGCCAACCCAACGCGCACCTCATTGGAGAGCGCCATTGCCGAACTGGAAGGCGGCAGCCATGGGTATGCCTTTGCCTCTGGCCTGGCCGCCTGTTCAACGGTGCTGGAGCTGCTCGATCAGGGTAGCCATCTGGTGGCGGTCGACGATCTGTACGGCGGCACCTATCGCCTGCTGGAGAAGGTCCGCAGCCGCACCGCAGGCCTGCGCGTCACCTATGTTTCCCCGGCGGACCTTGCCGGGCTGGAACAGGCAATCGAACCGGATACCAAAATGATCTGGGTTGAAACGCCGACCAACCCATTGCTGAAATTGGCTGATCTGAGCGCCATCGCCACCATCGCTAAAAAACACGGTTTGATCAGCGTAGCGGACAACACCTTTGCCTCGCCTTATATCCAGCGTCCGCTGGAACTCGGCTTTGATGTGGTGGTGCATTCCGCCACCAAATACCTCAACGGCCATTCCGACGTGGTCGCCGGTGTCGCTGCGGTGGGGAATAACCCAGAGTTGGCCGAGCAGCTCGGCTTCCTGCAAAACGCGGTGGGCGGCATTCTCGATCCGTTCAGCAGCTTCCTGACGCTGCGCGGCATCCGCACGCTGGCATTGCGTATGGAGCGTCACAGCAATAGCGCCTTGCGTATTGCCCAATGGCTGGAAGGCCAACCTCAGGTAGAAGAAGTCTACTATCCTGGCCTGCCGAGCCACCCGCAGCACGCGTTGGCGGCCAAGCAGATGAGCAGCTTTGGCGGCATGATTTCCGTACGGCTGAAAGGCGACGATGCCTATGCGCGCCGGGTGATCAAACGTTCACAGCTGTTTACCCTGGCAGAGAGCCTCGGCGGCGTGGAAAGCCTGATCAGTCAGCCGTTCAGCATGACTCACGCTTCTATCCCGCTGGAACAGCGGATGAAAACCGGTATTACGCCGCAATTGCTGCGCCTGTCGGTAGGGATTGAGGATGCGGAAGATTTGATCGCCGATCTGCAGCAGGCACTGGCAGAGTAATTCAAAACAATCGGGTCGAACATGTTCGACCCGACTCACCCGGTTGGGCGCGGTATGCGGCCTCCTCCCTTAAGCAACCACATCCTGGTAATAACGCTGCGCCACATCCGGATGGGAACGGATGCGTCCTTTCAGGTAGTTAAAGCCTACGTCGCGCAACAGCGGATTATGCGGATCGCTGGCTGGGCCATGGGCTTCCGCGGCCAGATGTTCAGGCAGCTGATACACAGGCACCACTGCGTCCAGTCGCGCCCCGAGGAAGAAAGCAATCGACAGTCGATCGCTCCCCGCCGGCGGCGTCTCCACCCGATGTACCGTGGCGCGCAGGTAGCCGTTGGTTGCCAGCTCCAGCAATTCGCCAATGTTGACCACAAAGGTATCCTCAAGCGGTTCGGCGTCAACCCAGCGCCCTTCATCCACTTCAACCTGCAGACCTTTCTGCCGGTCCTGCAGCAGGAAGCTGAGAAAACCGGAGTCTTTATGGGCGCCAACCCCCTGCCCGCTCGCGGTCGCTTCACGCCCTGGATAACGGATCAGTTTGATATGTTCATTGGGTTTGTCGCCGTAGAGCGAATCAAATGCTTGTTCCGGCAGTGAAAGCGACAGGGCAAAGGCGCGCAACAGCCGCAGCGACATGGCGGTCATCGCCTGCTGCCATTGCAATAACAGCGGTTTCAGTTCGGGCAGTGCCCCCGGCCATTGGTTCGGCCCTTGCAAACGCGCCCAGCGTGGGGTTGCTTCAGCCAACGGTAGCGCCGCTCGCTCTGCACCGATATCAAACTGTTCGCGCCAGTCCGGCTGGCCGCGGGTCAATTCAGCCGCCGCACGGTTATAGCCGCGAAAATGCGGCGAATGCACCATCTGCACCGCCAGTTTGTCGGCTTCCGGCAGGGCGAAAAACTGCCTCGCCAACCGTTGCAGCTGTGCATTCAGGGCACTATCAACGCCGTGGCCACGCAAATAGAAAAAGCCGACGTCACGCGCCGCAATACGCAAACCGTCAAGAAACGCCTGCCGCTGCCCGGCGTCGCCATCAAGCTGCGAAAGATCCAGCAGCGGCAGCTTCTTCAGCGTCAGTGGGGGTGTCATCATCCTGTTCCTCTTCATCCCCGACAAAAATCGGGCCGGTATAAAGGCGAATTATCAGCATCTTCAACTCCTGGATAGCCAGCGTATTACCCCTATAGTTACCACCGCGGCTCAAGCGTCAGCCAATATTGTTGCGTTCTAAGTTATGCAAACCTTCAACAAAGCGTCGCAAAACTGTCATCAATGCGACTTATGCTCTGCGCAATTTCGTTGTCGCCACTGGCTGGCGACTAACGCTATCCGCTATTCTATAAACAGCCCCATTCCCCCTCCCTGCCTGCCGGAGAAATACTGATGGATTTAGCCTTATTCGACCTGGATGAAACCCTGATTGATGAAGACAGCGCCAGCCTATGGATGCGTTGGTTGGTCACTGAAGGGTTTGCACCGGCGGAACTGGAACAGCAGGAACAGCAACTGATGCAGCACTATTATCAGGGCAAGCTGTCCATGGAGGACTACATGCAGGCCACGCTGGCGCCGCTGGCCGGCCTGAGTACCGAAACGGTGGCCGGCTGGGTGCAGCGCTATATTCGCCGCGATATCCTGCCGCGAGTCTACCCTGCCGCCCGCGAGCGGCTGCTGTGGCACCGCGAGCGTGGTGATTGCATTCTGGTGATTTCCGCCACGGGCGAGCACCTGGTGGCCCCCATTGCCGCCCAGCTTGGCGCCGACGGCGCGCTGGCCATCGGCGTCGAAGTGCAAGACGGCCGCTTCACCGGCAACACCTACGGCACCATGACCTACCAACAGGGCAAGGTTATCCGCCTGAAAAAGTGGTTGGCTGAACATCCGGAACTGAGCTTCGAGCACAGCCACGGCTACAGCGACTCCCTCAACGACAAGGCGATGCTGGAATACGTCGACAGCGCCACGGTAATCAACCCCGACAGCGAACTCAACGCGTTGGCGCTGGAGAATGGTTGGGAGATTTGCCGCTGGGAACGCTGAATGTGTCGCCCACGTCTGCAAAAAATGCCTTCCAGTGTGACAAGCGCTGAATTGTGGAGTAGGAATAATTAGTTAGGTTGATTAACCCACGTAAAAGAGGCGTTCTATGCTGACCATTTGGGGTCGTGAAAATTCGAACAACGTCAGGAAAGTGCTGTGGTGCGCCGCAGAGCTGGAGCTGAGTTACAGCCATATCAACGCCGGAGGCGCTTTCGGCAAGGTGAACGACGAACTCTACCGTTCATTGAACCCGAATGGACTGGTGCCGCTGCTGCAAGACGATGACTTTGTGCTGTGGGAGTCCAACACCATAGTGCGCTATCTGGCTGCGAAGTTTGGTAGCGAACCTTTCTACCCGCAGGATCTGCAGGCGCGTGCCAGCGCCGAAAAATGGATGGACTGGACCACGGCCACCATTGTCAGTCACTTTAGCGTGGTGTTCTGGGGTTTGGTGCGTACCAAGCCGGAACTGCGTGACATGGCGAAGATCGAAGCGGCGATTGCCACACTGGAAAAGCATTTCGACATTGTGGAAGACACCCTGGGTCGTCAGCCTTACCTGTCCGGTGAAGACTTCGGCATCGGCGATATCCCGCTGGGCAGTTTCGCCTACGCCTGGTTCTCCATGCCGATCAAGCGCCAAGCTCGCCCGAACATGGAGCGCTGGTATAAGCAACTGACCGAGCGGCCAGCCTATCAGCGCGGTGTGATGAGTGAGTTAACCTGAGTTTCCTGCGCCCCGCATCCGCTGGGGCGCAATTCTCTCCTAGAGCCCTACCCGCAGCAGCTTGCCGTTGCTTGCATCGGTTAACAGGTAAAGATAGCCGTCAGGCCCGACCCGCACTTCGCGAATGCGTTCACTGCGATCCTCCAGCAGCCTTTCTTCAGAAACCACGTTGTCTCCCTGCAGCGTCAGGCGGATCAGCGCTTCCTGGGCCAGCGCACCAATAAACAGCGAATGCTTCCAGGCAGGGAAACGCGGCGAATCATAGAATGCCATGCCGCTGATGCCCGGCGACACCGGCCAATAATGCAGGGGTTGTTCGGTGCCCGCGACCTTCTGCCCTTTCGCCTCCGGGATCGCCAGCCCGGAGTAATTGATGCCATAGGTGGCTATCGGCCAGCCGTAGTTTTTCCCTGCCTGCGGAATATTAACCTCATCGCCACCGCGTGGACCGTGTTCGTTCTCCCACATCACCCCGCTCCACGGATTCAACGCCAGCCCCTGAGGATTGCGGTGACCGTATGACCAAATTTCCGGCCGCTTGCCGGCCTGGCCGACAAAAGGATTTTCCGGCGGTACCGCGCCGTCGGCGGTTAAGCGCACCATTTTGCCCTGTAACTTGTCCAGATCCTGTGCCGTCGGCCGCTGATTATTCTCCCCGAGCGCGATAAACAGATTCCCCTGACGATCAAACGCCAGCTTGCCCCCAAAATGATTGCCGACCGACAGCTTGGGTTGCTGGCGGAAAATCACCTTGAAATTCTCCAGCCGTCGGTTGTCGGTGCTAAGTTGCCCGTAGCCTACCGCCGTCCCCGCTTTACCCTCATCACCCGCTTCGGCGAAGCTGAGGTAAACTCGTCGGCTGGTGGAAAAATCTGGCGCCAGCAACACTTCCAGCAAACCGCCCTGGCCTTCGGCATATACCTGCGGCACACCGGCGATAGGCGCCGAAAGCCCCTGGCCCGGCTGCCAGAGCCGTAAACGTCCCGGCCGTTCGGTGATTAACATTCCCTGTTCGCCGGGCAGAAATGCCAGCGACCACGGGTGTTCCAACTTGTCCTGCAATTGCGTTACCGTCGGCGCGGCGAGCAGCAAGCCGCTGAACAACAGCAAAGCGGTCATCATAATTAATCGGTGCATAGCGTCCTCCTGGACAAAAACTGACCTATTCAGTGTAGTTCAGCAGACTATTCTTAACGTTTGTTTTAAATTTCAATATGTTGCCTTTTAGTCAGACTGCGCTTAAGTTAAGAGTTCACCAAGGAGGAAAAATGAACATCACCGTAACCGAGACGCTCAATGAAGACACCCTCGACGTTATTCGTCAGGGGTTACGAGCCCATAACAGCCCCTATGTGGATCCCAGCCTGCGTAAGCCGCTTGGCATTTACGCCCAGGGTGCCGCCGGCCAGGTGGTCGCCGGCCTGACCGGCGAGACCTGGGGCAACTGGCTGAGCGTTGAATGGCTATGGGTAGCGGACTCGCAACGCGGCAGCGGCCTGGGGCGTAAAGTATTGCTGGCGGCGGAACGGGAGGCGAAAGCACGCGGCTGCCGCTATGTTCGTTTGGATACCTTTAGTTTTCAGGCGCGGCCGTTCTACGAAAAACTCGGTTATCAACTGCAGATGACGCTGCAGAATTACCCGGTGGAACATGAATGTTACTTTCTCACCAAAACCCTAATTGAATAGCAGGTGACCTGATGGAAACCGCAACCATGGTTGTGAATTGCGTGGCATACAAGGCCGGTGAACGGCTGGGCGAAGTGACCATTGATGATATCAGCGAGGTGGTCAAACAGCCGGATACCTTCGTCTGGCTCGGGCTGTGGCAGCCGGAAGACGCCTTTATGCGCAAAGTGCAGGAGGAGTTCGGGCTGCACGATCTGGCGATTGAAGATGCGCTGTGCGCCCACCAGCGACCGAAGCTTGAAGCCTACGGTGACTCGCTGTTTATCGTGGTCAAAACCGCGCAATGGGGCAATGACGAAATTGAGTACGGCGAAACACACTTCTTCGTGGGCAAGAACTTCCTGATCACGGTACGACACGGTGCATCGCCCAGCTACGCCCCAATCCGCGCCAAGGCCGAAGAGAACCATAAGCAAATGTGCCGCGGCCCGGGCTTTGCCTTGTATTCGGTGTTGGACTTTGTAGTAGATAACTACCGTAGCGTGGTGGCGAAGTTCGAGGCAACCATTGAAGGCATTGAAGCCAACATGTTCAAATCGGAATTTGATCAGGCCGCCATCGAGAACGTCTACACCCTGCGGCGGCACCTGCTGGCGCTGCGCAATGCCGCGATGCCGATGGACGAAATCTGCAATCAGTTGATCCGCCTGCATGAAGAAGTGATCCCGAAAGAGCTGCGCGCCTACGTACGCGACGTGCAAGACCATGCGCATCAGGTGGTCAGCAATATCGACGATATGCGCGAAATGCTGACCAACGCGATGCACGTCAATCTGGCGCTGGTCACCGTAAAACAGAACGAAGTGGTGAAACGCCTGGCCGGTTGGGGGGCGATCCTGGCGATCCCTACGGTGATATTCAGCCTGTACGGCATGAACTTCGCCGACATGCCAGAGCTGACATTTCCATGGGCCTACCACGCCACGCTGGGGGTCACCGTCGTCGGCTGCTTCTTCCTCTACCAGAAGCTGAAGCGCTCCGGCTGGCTTTAAACGAGGATGGGGCTGCGCATGGCAGCCCCTGATTACCGGTTACTCGGGCTGTACCTGCGGCTGTGGGCTTGGCCGGGTCAGTAAGCTGCCCATCACGAAGGCCGCGCCGCCCGCCAGCAAGCCGCCGTAGATAGGGCTGTTGGCTTCAATACCCTGATAATACATCAGCCCCAAAACGCTCAGGCTGCCGGTCAGCATGCTGGCGATAGCGCCGGTGCTGGTGGCCCGCTGCCAGAAAATCGCGCCAATCAGCGGGATCAGCATGCCGCCCACCAGCAGGTTATAAGCCAGCGTCAGCGCCGCCATCACGTCCCGCACCACAAACGCCAACCCCAGCATGATGCAGCCCATGATCAGCGTAGTAAATCGCCCGGCGGCCAGTCCGCCCGAGGGGCGCTTGCGAATCGCCGGCAATACGTCTTCCAGCGCGATGGTCGATGACGCCAGCAGGCAGGCGCTGGCGGTCGACATCAGCGCAGCCAGTGCGGCGGCGGCCACCAATCCGCTGACGCCCGGCGGCAGTACCGCCTGCGCAATGGCGGCAAAAGCCCCGTCGGTATTAGCCAACTGCGGCAACACCAGCTTGCCGGCCATGCCGATCAACGCACCGGCTACGCCATACAGCACGCAATACACGCCGGCCCCTAATCCGGCATAACGAGCAATAGTGTTGCTGCGGGCGGTAAATACCCGCTGCCAGATATCCTGACCAATCAAAATGCCGAAGAAGTAGATCAGGAAGAATACCGCGATAGTATCCAGCCCGATGGATGATAGCCGGTAGTAGCTATCCGGCAGTTGGCTACTGAACGCCGTCCAACCCCCGGCTTTGACGATGCTCATCGGCATCAGCACCAACATCATGCCAACGGTCATGATGATAAACTGGATAATGTCGGTCAGCGTCAGTGACCACATGCCGCCCAACGTTGAATACAGCACTACCAAACCGCCACCGAGCAAAATCGACGTGATAAACGACAGATCGAACATCACCTGCATCACGCTGCCGATGGCAATGATCGACGTCACCGCCACCATCAGATCGTAGGCCAACATAATGGCGCCGCTGGTGACTCTGGCCGCTGGGTGATAACGGCGCGACAGCACCTGGCTGACGGTGTAGAGCTTTAGCTTAAGCAGCGGCTTTGCCAACACCATGCTCAGCACCACGATGCCCGCCCCCAGCGCACCGCACAGCCACACGCCAGAGATGCCGTAGGTATAACCCAGTTTGACGCTGCCGATGGTTGACGCCCCGCCCAGCACCACCGCAGACAGGGTGCCCAGATACAAACAGGGCCCCAGATTACGTCCGGCAACCAGATAATCCTCTTTGGTCGTCGCCCGGCGAACGCCTAACCAACCCACCGCTCCTATCACCAAAAAGTAAAACACCACTACCAGCAGATCGAGATTCATGAGTCACTCCGCATGTTTATTATTGTTATTGGATCCAGGCGCAACGGCTCCGCCGGTCAGGTGTGGCGACGTCTTATCGCCCAGGCAGCACGCACAGCATTTCAAACAGCAGGTTGGCCGCCAGCAGCGCGGTATTACCGGAACGATCGTAAGGCGGTGAGACCTCCACCACGTCGGCGCCGATCAGATTCAGCCCCCGGCATCCTCGGACAATTTCCAGGCCCTGCCACACCGACAGCCCGCCAACTTCCGGCGTGCCGGTACCCGGAGCAAACGCCGGATCCAGCCCATCGATATCGAAGCTCAGATAAACCGGCCCACTGCCCATCTGCTCGCGCACTTCGGCCATCAGCGGCGCTAAAGAGCGATACCAACACTCTTCCGCCTGCACCACGCGAAACCCCTGCCGGCACGACCAGTCGAAATCGGCAGCTTCATAGCCGCTGCCCCGCAGCCCAATCTGCACAACCCGCTGGGGTGCCAACAGCCCCTCTTCAAAGGCGCGACGGAAAGTGGTGCCGTGCGCCAGTTGCTCGCCAAACATCTCCTCATTGGTGTCTGAATGCGCATCCACGTGAATTAAACCGACCGGGCCATGACGGCCGGCGGCGGCACGCAGGATCGGCAACGTCAGCGTGTGATCGCCTCCCAGCGTCAGCGGGATGCAGCCATGGGCCAGAATGTCGCTATAGGCCAGTTCGATACGCCGAACGCTGTCCGCCAGACTGTAGGGATTGATGGCGACATCCCCCAGATCGGCAACCTGCAACCGTTCAAAAGGGGCAGCGCCGCTACCCATGTTGTACGGGCGGATCATCACCGACTCCTGACGGATCTGCCGAGGCCCATAGCGCGTGCCGCTGCGGTTTGAAGTGCCAATATCAAGAGGAATGCCAACGAAGGCCGCATCCAGACCGCGTGCATCTTCGGCAACGGGCAGGCGCATCATGGTAGGGATACCGGCAAACCGCGGCATGTCGTTGCCACTCTGGGGTTGATTAAGCATGTGTTTTCCTCGTTCTGGCATGATTTAATTTCAACATTTAGATAACAAATACAGGCTACCCCGATGGCCGACAGGGCTACCATTCCATCTTTGTGATGTAAGCATTGAAAACACCGATGTTTTGTAACGCGTTGAACTGTTGGTTTTATTTGTAATCTGTGACATAAAAAGAGTGGTGTAGGCCCATCAGAGCGATGCCACAAATGTTACCGATCGGTTAACAAGGAAAGTTTTTGCGGAGGAAAAGATGCTCACTAATCTAAGCGACATCGATCTGCGGCTGCTGCGGGTGTTCGTCGCCGTCGCAGAAGCCCATGGCGTCAGCGCCGCCCAGGAGCCGCTGTTGATGAATCAGTCGACTATCAGCACCCATCTTGCGACGCTGGAAACCCGGCTGGGGTTTCGTCTGTGCCAGCGAGGGCGATCCGGCTTTATGCTGACGCCCAAAGGGGAGCGCATATTGATCGCCTGCCGCACGCTGTTTAACGCCGCACGCGACTTCACCCGGGTCAGCCAGTCGCTGAACGGACTGCTGACCGGCGATCTGCAAATCGGGCTGGTGGATAATCTGGTGTCGCTGCCGGGCAACCCCTTCAGCCGTGCTATCAAACAGTTTCAACGCCGCCATCAGGACGTGCAGTTGCAGTGCCGAATTTGCGCCCCCGGCGAAATTGAACAGGGGCTGCTGAATCAGCAGCTCGATTTGGGCATCGGTTATTTCGGCCAGCAGTTGGAAGCATTGCAGTATCAACCCTGGATAAGCGAAACGCAGGCGGTCTACTGCAGCAGCGATCATCCGCTGTTTACCGCAGAGCAACCGGGTCGCGAACAAATTGAGAATGCGCGTTGGGTCAAGCGCGGTTATCTGTTGGCACAGCAGCTCTGCCCGTTGGCGCCGTTAAACCTTGGTGCCGTCGCCCACCATATGGAGGGGGTCGCCCATCTGGTGCTCAGCGGTGAATATCTCGGGTACCTACCGACCCATTATGCCGCGCGCTGGGTTGAACAGGGAGCACTGCGGCAGTTAGGCGGGCAGGCGCTCTCCTACCAGGCAACCCTGAGCCTGGTGACCCGGCCCGGAGCGCCAAAGGAGGCTTTGTTGGCGCTGATAGAGGATTTGAGCGGATTGGCGCGAGCGCCACAGACAAAAAACCCCGCAGGCGCGGGGTCAGATACTGATATTAATTGACCGGCATGCGCGCCGGATCCGGATACTGATATTCGAATCCCAGCTCATTGCAGATGCGGCTACCGTCCACCAGGCGCCCACCCTGCTCTGCCTCAATGGCGAACTGCGGCGGGGCCAGATGCAGCTGTTCGGCCAGCGCCGGGTAAAATTCACGCTTGGTGGGATGGGCCGGGGCGCAAAGGTTATAAACGTGACCGCCTTTCGGCAGTTTCAGCAACAGTTGAATCGCGGCGATCACATCGTCCTGATGCACCAGATTCACCCCTTGCGAACCGCCTTTGACGTCGACTTTGCCGGCCAGGAAACGACCGGGGTGACGATCCACACCCACCAGTCCCGCCAACCGCAAGATATCCACCGACGTGTTCGGCAGTTCATGCAGCCAACGCTCCAGTTCCACCAGCACTCGCCCCGACGGCGAAACCGGCTGCAGCGGCGAATCCTCGCGTACCGTGCCGGTAGTTTCACCGTATACCGAAGTCGAACTGGTAAACAGAATACGCGGTACGCCAAAAGCCATCGCGCTGTCCACCAGCATGCGTACCGCATTGAAGTAGTTCTCGCTGCCCTCGACAGTGCGGCGCGCAGGCAATGTCACCACCAGCGCATCAACGCGCAGCAAAGACTCCAGATCCTCCGGTTCGCAAATCAGCTCCGGCGTCATTTCCAACTGATAACATTCAATGCCGCTCATCCGCGCGGCCTCAACGCCATCCGGCGTCGTTTTACTGCCAACGACGTCAAACCCACGGCTCATCAGCGACAGGGCCAACGGCATGCCCAGCCAGCCCAGACCAATAATGGCTACCTTTTTCATCACCTTCCTCTCCTGAAGATCGCAGCGCTTTACCCATTAAGGCTACGCCACTGCGTGAAGTGATACAATCCACCCAGTTTAAGCTTAGGTAAAGTCGCGTCCAGCTAATAACTCAACCTGTTTCAATAAATTAAATTTATGACCGTAAAAAAGGGTTGCGTGACAGACGGCGGATAGTTTAGGTTAATTAGCAATTGAGTTTGTAGCGACTTTATACAGAGAAAACACCATGACACGCATTCAGTTCAGCCACCATCATCACCATCATCCTGACTAGTCTTTCAGGCGATGAGTGCTGGAAGACGGTTTTTTAATCTTCCAGTGGCGCGCAGAATGCAAGAGAGAGCCCTCGGAAGATTTCTTCCGAGGGTTTTTTTTTGGCTCCGGACAGACAGAAAAAATAATTTTTAAAATAAATTCAAATACCCCAAATAATTCGAGTTGCTTGTAGGCGGCAACTGAGTGAATCCCCAGGAGCTTACTCAAGTTAGTGACTGGAGTGAATGAAGGCAGCCAACACCCAAGCCACTTGAAGTATGACGGGTATAAAATTACAGATTAAACAGAGGTTACCATGCTGGACAAAACACGTTTACGGATAGCAATGCAGAAGTCAGGCCGCCTGAGTGATGAATCCCAGGAGTTACTGGCGCGCTGCGGCATTAAAATCAACCTGCAGCAACAGCGCCTGATTGCCTTCGCGGAGAATATGCCGATTGATATCCTGCGCGTCCGTGATGATGATATCCCAGGGCTGGTGATGGACGGCGTGGTCGATCTGGGGATTATCGGTGAGAACGTGCTGGAAGAAGAGCTGCTCACCCGCCGCGCTCAGGGCGAAGATCCCCGTTACTTCACCCTGCGCCGCCTGGACTTCGGCGGTTGCCGTCTGTCGCTGGCTACCTCGCTCGACACGGAATACACCGGCCCGCAAAGCCTGCAAGACGCCCGCATCGCCACCTCTTATCCGCACCTGCTGAAACAATATCTCGATAAACAAGGCGTGCGCTTCAAATCCTGCCTGTTGAACGGCTCGGTGGAAGTGGCACCGCGTGCCGGTCTGGCCGACGCCATCTGTGATCTGGTCTCCACCGGTGCCACGCTGGAAGCCAACGGTCTGCGCGAAGTGGAAGTGATTTACCGCTCGAAAGCCTGCCTGATCCAACGTGACGGCGAAATGCCGGAAGCCAAACAGCAATTGATCGACCGCCTGATGACCCGTATTCAGGGCGTGATCCAGGCACGAGAATCCAAGTACATCATGCTGCACGCGCCGAGCGAGCGCCTCGATGAAATCGTTGCGCTGCTGCCGGGCGCGGAACGCCCAACCATTCTGCCACTGGCCGGTGCGCAAAATCGCGTGGCAATGCACATGGTCAGCAGTGAAACCCTGTTCTGGGAAACCATGGAAAAGCTGAAAGCGCTCGGTGCCAGTTCGATTCTGGTGTTGCCAATTGAGAAGATGATGGAGTAACGCCATGTCGACTTTCAATACTCCGGTCAATTGGGCAGACTGCAGCGCCGAACAGCGCGCGGCACTGTTGATGCGCCCGGCGATCTCCGCCTCGGACAGCATCACCCGCACGGTGAGCGAGATCCTCGACAACGTGAAGGCTAACGGTGACCAGGCGCTGCGCGATTACAGCGCCAAATTTGATAAAACCGAGGTTGGCGCGCTGCGCGTCACCGCCGACCAGATCGCCGCCGCCAGCGCTCGTCTGGGTGATGATATAAAGCAGGCGATGGCAGTCGCGGTCGCTAACGTCGAAACCTTCCACAATGCGCAAAAGCTGCCGCCGGTGGATGTGGAAACCCAGCCGGGCGTGCGTTGTCAACAGGTCACCCGCCCGATCGACTCGGTCGGGCTGTATATTCCCGGTGGCTCCGCGCCGCTGTTTTCTACCGTACTGATGCTGGCGACGCCGGCACGTATCGCCGGTTGCCGCCGCGTGGTGTTGTGCTCACCGCCACCGATTGCCGATGAAATTCTCTATGCCGCGCAGCTGTGCGGGGTAAAGGAAGTGTTTCAGGTTGGTGGCGCGCAGGCGATTGCCGCTATGGCATTCAGCACCGACTCCGTACCGCGCGTGGCGAAGATCTTCGGGCCGGGCAATGCCTTTGTCACCGAAGCCAAGCGCCAAATCAGCCAACGGTTGGACGGCGCAGCGATCGATATGCCGGCCGGTCCTTCCGAGGTGTTGGTGATTGCCGATGCCGGTGCGACGCCGGCGTTTGTCGCCTCTGATTTGTTGTCGCAGGCGGAGCACGGCCCAGACTCGCAGGTGATCCTGCTGACGCCGGACGCCGTTATGGCACAGGCGGTAGCCGAAGCGGTCGAACAGCAACTGGCGCAACTGCCTCGCGCCGAAACCGCTCGTCAGGCGCTGGCCAGCAGCCGACTGATCGTCGCCAAAGATCTGGCCGAGTGCGTGGCGATCAGCAATCAGTATGGCCCGGAACACCTGATCATTCAGACCCGCGATGCCCGCGCCCTGGTCGACAGCATCACCAGCGCCGGTTCGGTATTTCTCGGTGACTGGTCGCCAGAGTCCGCCGGTGACTATGCGTCCGGCACCAACCACGTATTGCCGACCTACGGGTATACCGCGACCTGTTCCAGCCTGGGCCTGGCGGATTTCCAAAAACGCATGACGGTGCAGGAACTGACGCCGCAAGGCTTTATGAACCTGGCCGCCACCATTGAAACCCTGGCCGCCGCCGAGCAGTTGATTGCCCACAAAAACGCCGTCACCCTGCGCGTTGCCGCACTGAAGGAGCAAGCATGAGCATTGAAAACCTGGCGCGCGCCAACGTTCGCGAGCTGACCCCGTATCAATCGGCTCGCCGCCTGGGGGGCAATGGCGATGTGTGGCTGAACGCCAACGAATACCCGATCGCCCCGGAATTCCAACTGACCGCTCAAACCTTTAACCGCTATCCGGAGTGCCAGCCGGTACGGGTGATCGAGCGCTACGCCGATTACGCCGGGGTTAAAAAGGAACAGGTGCTGGTCAGTCGTGGGGCGGACGAAGGCATTGAACTGCTGATCCGCGCCTTCTGCGAGCCGGGCAAAGACGCCATCCTGTTCTGCCCGCCGACTTACGGCATGTACGCCGTCAGCGCTGAAACCTTTGGCGTGGAGCGTCGCACCGTGGCGACCAAAAAGGACTGGCAATTGGATTTAGCTGCCATTGCCGACAGCCTGGATAACGTGAAACTGATTTACGTCTGCAGCCCAAACAACCCAACCGGTAATCTGATCGATCCCAACGATCTGCGCAGCCTGCTGGAAATGGCCAAAGGCAAGGCAATCGTCGCGGTGGATGAGGCCTATATCGAATTCTGCCCGCAGGCCAGCGTGGCCGCCTGGTTGAGCGACTATCCGCACCTGGCTGTTCTGCGCACTCTGTCAAAAGCCTTCGCGCTGGCTGGCCTGCGCTGTGGTTTTACTCTGGCCAACGAGGACTTGATCGCCCTGCTGCTGAAGGTGATCGCACCTTATCCGCTGTCTACTCCGGTCGCCGATATCGCTGCACAGGCGCTCAGCACCGAGGGGATCCGCGTGATGCGTCAGCGCGTTACCGAGATTGCCGCCAACCGCAGTTGGCTGCAGCAGGCGCTGCAAAACTGCGCTTGCGTTGAGCAGGTTTTCGCCAGCGACAGCAATTACCTGCTGGCTCGTTTCACTGCTTCCAGTAATGTGTTTAAAACCTTATGGGATCAGGGCATTATCTTAAGAGACCAAAATAAACAACCTGGGTTGTCCGGCTGCCTGCGCATCACCATCGGCACCCGTGACGAATGCCAGCGCGTGGTTGACGCGCTGTCTGCCCTGCCCGGTGCAACCGAGACTCGCCAGGAGCCAATGTGAGCCAGAAATTCCTCTTTATTGACCGTGACGGCACGCTGATTGCTGAACCCCCAGAAGACTTCCAGGTTGATCGCCTGGACAAGCTGGCGCTGGAGCCGGACGTCATTCCTTGCCTGCTTGAATTGCAGCAGGCAGGTTACCAACTGGTGATGATCACCAATCAGGATGGCCTGGGTACCGCCATTTTTCCGCAGGAAACCTTCGATCCGCCGCACAGCCTGATGATGCAGATCCTCAGCTCCCAGGGTATTCACTTTGAAGATATCCTGATCTGCCCACATCTGCCGGCGGACAACTGCGATTGCCGCAAACCCAAAACCGCGCTGGTCAAAGGCTATCTGGAGCCCGGCGTGATGGATACCGCTCACAGCTACGTGATCGGCGATCGCCCCACCGACGTTCAACTGGCGGAAAACATGGGCATTCAGGGCTTGCGCTATCAGCGCGATACCCTGGGCTGGAAAGAGATCACCCGCCAACTGACCCAGCGCGATCGTCATGCGCAGGTTAACCGCGCCACCAAAGAAACCCAGATCGACGTCAACGTCTGGCTGGATCGCGAAGGCGGCAGCAAGATCAAAACCGGCGTGGGTTTCTTCGATCACATGTTGGATCAGATCGCCACCCACGGCGGCTTCCGCATGGACATCAATGTTAAGGGCGATCTGTATATCGACGATCACCACACGGTAGAAGACACCGGTCTGGCGCTGGGCGAAGCCCTGAACAAGGCATTGGGCGACAAACGCGGCATCGCACGTTTCGGCTTTGTGCTGCCAATGGACGAGTGCCTGGCGCGCTGCGCGCTGGATATCTCCGGCCGTCCGCACCTGGAATACAAGGCTGAATTTAACTATCAACGCGTCGGCGATCTGAGCACCGAAATGGTCGAACACTTCTTCCGCTCGCTGTCTTACACCATGGGTTGCACGCTTCACCTGAAAACCAAAGGCAAAAACGACCATCACCGCGTCGAAAGCCTGTTCAAAGTGTTTGGCCGTACGCTACGCCAGGCGATCCGCGTTGAGGGCAATACCCTCCCGAGCTCGAAAGGAGTGCTGTGATGAACGTGGTGATTTTAGACACCGGCTGCGCCAACCTGTCTTCTGTCACCTACGCGGTGCAGCGACTGGGTTATCAGCCTCAGGTAAGCCGTGACCCGGAGATCGTGTTGCGCGCCGATAAGCTTTTCCTGCCGGGCGTCGGCACAGCGCAGGCGGCCATGGATCAGTTGAAGCAACGCGAGTTGATCGATTTGATCAAAGCCTGCACTCAGCCGGTGCTGGGTATTTGCCTCGGTATGCAGTTGCTGGCAAAAAGCAGCGAAGAGAATGGCGGTATCGACACGCTGGGCATTATCGAGACGCCGGTCACCCAGATGACCGACTTCGGTCTGCCGCTGCCGCACATGGGCTGGAACCAGGTGTCGGCACAAGCCGGCCACCATCTGTTCCGCGGCATTGAAGACGGTGCCTACTTCTACTTCGTTCACAGCTATGCGATGCCGATATGCCCAAGCACCATCGCCCAGGCGAACTACGGCGAGCCCTTCACCGCCGCCGTGCAAAAGGACAACTTCTTCGGCGTGCAGTTTCATCCAGAACGTTCTGGAACAGCCGGTGCGCAACTGTTGAAAAACTTTCTGGAGATGTAGGCAGCATGATTATTCCAGCTTTGGATTTGATCGACGGCAACGTGGTGCGTTTGCATCAGGGTGATTACGGCCAACAGCGCGACTACGGTAACGATCCGCGCTCACGCCTGCAGGACTATCAACAACAGGGTGCACAGGTATTGCATCTGGTCGATTTGACCGGGGCCAAAGATCCTGCTGCACGCCAGATCCCGCTGCTGCGCCAACTGCTCGCCGGGGTTAACGTGCCGGTACAGGTTGGCGGCGGCATTCGCAATGAGCAGGACGTTTCGGCACTGCTGGAAGCCGGTGCGACCCGCGTGGTCATCGGCTCCACCGCAGTGAAACAACCGCAGTTGGTGCAGGGCTGGTTTGAGCGCTATGGCGCAGAGGCCATGGTGCTGGCGCTGGACGTGCGTATCGACGCCGACGGCACCAAGCGCGTGGCGATCAGCGGCTGGCAAGAAAACTCAGACGCCACTTTGGAACAGGTGGTGGAGCAGTTCCTGCCCTACGGCCTCAAGCACGTGCTGTGCACCGATATTTCCCGCGATGGCACGCTGGCTGGCTCCAACGTGGCGCTGTACCAGGAAATCAGCCAACGCTATCCGCAGATTGACTTCCAGGCGTCCGGCGGCATCGGCAACCTGGACGATATCGCCCAACTGCGTGGCAGTGGCGTTAAAGGTGTGATTGTGGGGCGTGCCCTGTTGGAAGGTAAGTTTAGCGTTGAGGAGGCAATCGCATGCTGGCAAAACGGATAATCCCGTGCCTGGATGTCAAAGACGGGCAAGTAGTGAAAGGCGTGCAGTTCCGCAACCATGAAATCATCGGTGACATCGTGCCGCTGGCGCAACGCTATGCGCAGGAAGGTGCGGACGAACTGGTGTTCTACGATATCACCGCCTCAAGCGATGGTCGTGTAGTGGACAAAAGCTGGGTGTCACGGGTGGCGGAAGTGATTGATATCCCCTTCTGCGTCGCCGGTGGGATCAAAAGCCCGGAAGATGCCAGCCAGATCCTCTCTTTCGGCGCCGACAAGATTTCCATCAACTCTCCGGCGCTGGCCGACCCCGATCTAATTAGCCGTCTGGCAGATCGCTTTGGCGTACAGTGCATCGTGGTGGGTATTGATACCTGGTTCGAAGCCTCAACCGGCAAGTATCACGTTAACCAATACACCGGCGACGAAAGCCGCACCCGCGTCACTCAATGGGAAACCTTGGATTGGGTTAAAGAAGTGCAAAAACGCGGTGCCGGCGAGATTGTGTTGAACATGATGAACCAGGATGGCGTACGCAACGGTTACGATCTGAAACAGCTGAGGAAGGTCCGTGAGGTATGCAAGGTGCCCCTGATTGCCTCCGGCGGCGCGGGCACCATGGAACACTTTCTGGAAGCGTTCCGTGATGCGGACGTTGACGGCGCCCTGGCCGCGTCGGTGTTCCACAAGCAAATCATTAATATCGGCGAACTGAAAAAGTTCCTGGCCGCCCAAGGTGTGGAGATCCGCCTGTGTTAACAGAACAACAAAGAAACCAGCTCGACTGGGAAAAAACTGACCACCTGCTGCCGGCGATTGTGCAGCATGCCGTTTCCGGCGAAGTGCTGATGCTCGGCTACATGAACCAGGAAGCGCTGACCGCTACCGAACAAAGCGGCAAGGTCACCTTCTTCTCTCGCACCAAGCAACGCCTGTGGACCAAGGGCGAAAGCTCTGGCAACTTCCTCAACGTAGTGAGCATCACCCCAGACTGTGATAACGACACGCTGTTGATTTTGGTCAATCCGATTGGCCCGACCTGCCATCTGGGCAATACCAGCTGCTTCCACCCGGCCGCCAGCGATTGGGGTTTTCTGTATCAGTTGGAGCAACTGCTAGCGGAGCGTAAAAACGCCAGCCCCGACAGCTCTTACACCGCCAGCCTGTACGCCAGCGGCACCAAGCGTATCGCGCAGAAAGTCGGTGAAGAAGGCGTGGAAACCGCATTGGCCGCGACGGTGAACGATCGCGAAGAGCTGACCAACGAGGCCTCCGATCTGATTTATCACCTGCTGGTGCTATTGCAGGATCAGGATCTGGATTTGAGCAAGGTGATTGGCCGGCTGCGCGAACGCCACCAGAAATAGTCTTGCTTTGCAGGTAATAAAAAAGCCGCCGGGCGTTAACCTCGGCGGCTTTTTTTATGCTTCAAACGTTGGGATTATTCCATCCATTCGGTATGGAACACGCCTTCTTTGTCGATACGTTTGTAGGTGTGAGCACCGAAGTAGTCACGCTGCGCCTGGATCAGGTTGGCAGGCAGAACCGCTGAACGGTAGCTGTCGTAGTAGGAGATTGCCGCAGAGAAGGTCGGCGTAGGGATGCCGTTCTGCACCGCGTAGGACACCACGTCACGCAGCGCCTGCTGATATTCGTCAGCAATCTGCTTGAAGTAAGGTGCCAGCAACAGGTTAGCGATATCCGCGTCCTGTGCATAAGCGTCGGTGATTTTCTGCAGGAACTGTGCACGGATGATGCAGCCGGCGCGGAAGATCTTGGCAATGTCGCCGTAGTGCAGATCCCAGTTGTTTTCTTTGGAAGCCGCTTTCAGCTGAGAGAAGCCCTGCGCATAGGAAACGATTTTGCCCAGGTACAGCGCGCGGCGCACTTTCTCGACGAATTCGGCTTTGTCACCGCTGACTGGCGTCACTTTAGGACCGGTCAACACTTTAGATGCGGCAACGCGCTGGTCTTTCAGTGAAGACAGGTAACGTGCGAATACCGACTCGGTGATCAGCGACAGCGGCTCGCCCAGATCCAGAGAGCTCTGGCTGGTCCATTTGCCGGTGCCTTTGTTGGCAGCTTCGTCCAGGATCACATCAACCAGGTATTTACCTTCTTCATCTTTCTTGGTGAAGATATCTTTGGTGATGTCGATCAGGTAGCTGTTCAGTTCGCCTTTGTTCCACTCGGCAAAGGTGTCAGCCAGTTCTTCATTGCTCAGGTTCAGCGCCTGCTTCAACAGGGAATAGGCTTCTGCAATCAGCTGCATGTCGCCGTATTCGATGCCGTTGTGCACCATCTTCACATAGTGACCGGCGCCATCAGCACCGATGTAGGTCACGCAAGGTTCGCCTTCCGCTACCGCAGCGATTTTCTCCAGGATTGGCGCCACCAGCTCGTAAGCTTCTTTCTGGCCGCCAGGCATGATTGAAGGCCCTTTCAGCGCGCCCTCTTCACCACCGGAAACACCGGTACCGATGAAGTTGAAGCCTTGATCAGACAGTTCGCGGTTACGACGGATGGTGTCCTGATAGTAGGTGTTGCCACCGTCGATCAGAATGTCACCTTTATCCAGGTGCGGAGTCAGGGAAGCAATGGTCTTGTCAGTCGCTTCACCCGCTTTCACCATCAGCAAGATGCGGCGTGGTTTTTCCAGCGATTCAACGAACTCTTCGACGGTGTAGTGCGGCACCAGGTTTTTACCTGGATTCTCGGCAATAACTTCATCAGTTTTATCGCCTGAACGGTTAAAGATCGAAACGGTGTAACCACGGCTTTCGATGTTCAGTGCCAGATTGCGGCCCATTACCGCCATGCCGACAACGCCGATTTGTTGCTTGGACATTGAAGAACTCCTGTCTGAGGATGACCCTGTTAACAACTGTGGCCAACAGGTTTTGTGATGTGGCACACATGTTAACTCAGGAAGCTGCTGCGTGGGTAGTGATTGGTGCGATAGGTCATACTTTTGCACATCACCTAACGCCATATAACAATAATATTGTTATTTACCAATCACTTATTTATCAGCCGCTGATAAAGTTCAATGTAACTTTCCGCCATACGCTCCGAAGTAAACAGCGCCTGAAAACGTTTAGCTGCATTCTCACCATATCGCTGTGCCAGCTCAGGATCTTCCCATAGTGTTGTCATTGCCGCACGCAATGCTTGCGGATCGGATGGCGGTACAACAAGGCCAGTTTCCTGATCAATGTTGATATAAGTCGTTCCTGTACCAATTTCGCTTGAAATCAGCGATTTTCCATACATCGCGCCTTCAAGCAAGGTTATGCCGAAAGCTTCAGAACGTAAATGTGAAGGGAATACGACGCTATAACATAGCTGCAGCAACGCGGCCTTATCTTCATCTGGCAACGCGCCGAGAAAATGGATATTTTTTAATCCCAGCTCCTGCGCCTGCTGCTTAAGCTCAGCTTCGATTGGACCGGCACCAATAATGACCAACGGAAAATCAGTACCCTGAACAGCCTCAAGCAAAATATGCAGGCCTTTATAGTATCGAAATGCCCCGACAAACAGGAAGAAGCGATCGCCAACCTGCTGGCACCAGCGCTCAAGATGAGCCTCATCAGCAACCGGATAAGACTTTTTATCCAGGCCATAAGGTATCACTCTCACCTTTGGCAGATATTTTTGCAGCACCGGACTGGTTTTCACATAGTTTGGCGAAGCCGCGACGATGCAATCTACCGAACTCAAAAACTTGTTCATCAGCGGCGTATACATTTTCAGCGCCAACTTTTGCTTAACAATATCTGAGTGGTAACTGACTACCGTAGGCTTTTTAACATCGGCAATAAAGTGCACCAAATCCATAAATGGATATGGGAAATGATAGTGGATAATATCCGCTTCGGCCGCCAATTTTTTAAATTTCCATATGGCGCCTGTCGAGAACGGAGTGGATGCCACTTCGAAGTTAGTCGCCGCGTAGTAAGCCGGGTGAACTCCTACGCGCGCATTGTCAATGTCACCACGGGTACTCAAAGAAAGTGTCGTCGACTCAATCTGGTGACATACGCCAGCTTCACTTAATTGAAAAATAACCTGCTCTATGCCGCCAAAAGAATCCGGATAATATGTTTTATAAAAATGCAGAACTTTCAACATGAAAAATATCAAACCTGCTGGTATGCGAGAATGGTTTCTTGCGCACAACGTTGCCAAGAAAAATGTTTTGCCCGATTTATACCCTTTGTCCTGGCTTTTTCGCGCCAGACTTCATCTTCAATACTCTTTTGAATCAGCTCAGAGAGTGTTTCAATATCCATTGCTGCGCACATCAAGGCACAATCGCCGACCACTTCGGGTAGTGAGGCGCTGTCTGAGCAAACAACCGGCACTCCAGATGCCATGGCTTCCAGCACCGGCAGTCCAAAGCCTTCATACAACGACGGAAACAGAAAACTACGAGCACCAGCAAACAGAAAAGGTAGATCTGCTGATTTAGTGTAGCCGAGATAACGCAGCCACCCCTCTCTCTGGCCGCGTTCAAAACGTTGATGCAACCTTTCACTGCTCCATCCTTTAAATCCGCTGATAACCAAAGGAACATCCAGGCGCAGAGCCAGTGGTAAACGCTTGTAGGCATCCAGAAGCGTTTCAATATTTTTGCGCGGTTCGATAGAACCGGTAAATAAACAGTACTGATTTATTTTTAAACTGAGGGGTGACAAAACACGCGAAATCTCTTCGGGCTCACGTGGATAGAACTCCCCGCTGCTAGCTAATTGTGCTGCATATACCTTATTTAAAGGCAAATTAAAGTACGCAGCCAACTCACGGCGAGTGAATTCGGAGTCCGTGATAAGAATACTGGCACGCTTAATAGTCAACAACAACTCTTTCTGCATAAAACGGACTCGCTCTGCCGGATGACATTGTGGCAAGGTAAAGACCGAATTATCATGAAATGTGACTACACAGCGATCAACGTTGGGTGGTAAATAAAAATTTGGTCCATGGTATATGGCATCAGGGTGCTTTCTTAACGCATGTGTCTTTAACCACGGAGCAGTTAAACGGTATAGTTCTGCCGCTATGTGACTTTTTTGTAACCGGCGACGTAAACCTTGAGTCGATGAGCTAGCACCCTTGACAATAGGAACCTGTTGGCTTAAATGGCGCCCTTGAAGAAATAAAAGCTCAGATATCTCTGAACTCTCTTGCAAGCAGTTGGCTAACTCATAGGTATATCGACCAATACCGGTTAAAGGGTATTTAATCGGGTCAGTACCCAGTATAACTTTCATTCTTAGTTTTCCAACATCCAGCGCAACGTATCCTCCAGAGGAGGTGTATCCCACTGACCGATAATGGTTCGCAATTTAGATGCATCCCCACACAGGCTTTTGACTTCGTTCGGGCGAACAAAGGAAGGATTCACACGAATCTCCAAAGAGTGGCCAGAGATCTGTTCACTCAGCGCAACAGCTTCACGTAATGAGTACGTTCTACCAGAGCAAACGTTGATAATTTCCCCAACAGGGCCAGCTTGGAGTAATGCCACATAGGCTTTACTTAAAGCACGAACATCGGTGAAATCACGCCAGACATCGATGTTACCCAATTCGATGATTGCAGCCTTCTCTTTATAGTGCTTAACAATCTTCGGTAACAAGAAGTTATCTGCTTGGCCAACGCCGGTATAATTAAAGGGCCTGGTAATAAATATCGGTAACTTATCTACCCATAACTTGGCCATATATTCCATAGCCAACTTACTTACCGCATAATCATTTGCCGGATTTGCTGGCGTGGATTCGTCCAGTTTACCCTCGATGCTATTGCCATAAACATTGGCACTGCTCGCAATCAGGATAGCATCCAAGGATTTGCCACAATCATAAAGCGCCTGCAATAAATTACGGGTTCCTAGTACGTTTACGCTATAAAATGCACTGGTATCGCCGTGGCCAACAAAGGCAATCGCGGCCAAATGGACCACGACATCAGGTTTAACCTGTGCAATAGCATCAGTCAGTTCATCCGCATTTAATAGGTTGACCTGCAAGTAATCCTCTTGGGTTGAGGATAATGACCCCAACCCAAACACCCGATATCCGGCAGCGGATAATTCCGCTGCCACATAGCGGCCGGTAAACCCATTAATGCCCGTGATTAAGGCACGTTTGCCGGCGCCAAACATCAGAATGAGAACCCATTCTGATTACGACGAATGTCTTGTTCAACCATCATCTGGCATAACTGTTCTAGCGTGGTTTTTGGTTCCCAACCTAAAATTTCTTTAGCGCGTTCAGGGTTACCTATCAACAGCTCAACCTCGGAAGGGCGATAGAATTTAGGATTAACGCGAACCAATGTTTTACCCGTCGCAACATCGATGCCCGCTTCCTGCTCATCTTTACCTTCAAAGCGCAGAGTAAAGCCCGCAGCCTTAAAGGCCATGGAGACGAAGTCACGAACGGTTTCGGTACGGTTGGTGGCCAGCACGAAAGTATCAGGTTGCTCGGCTTGAAGCATCCGCCACATTCCTTCCACATATTCCTTGGCAAAACCCCAGTCACGCTTCGCGTCCATGTTACCCAGTTCTAGCACATCCAGTTGGCCCAGTTTGATTTTGGCAACCGAATCGGTGATTTTTCGTGTAACAAATTCACGACCACGCAGAGGTGACTCATGGTTGAACAAAATGCCGCTGGAAGCGAAAATACCGTAGCTTTCGCGATAGTTAATGGTCATCCAGTGAGCATACAACTTCGCAACGCCATAAGGACTACGCGGATAGAATGGGGTATCTTCTTTTTGTGGTACAGCTTGCACCAAGCCGAACATTTCAGACGTTGAGGCTTGGTAGAAGCGAATCTTCGGATTAACGATACGGATCGCTTCCAGCAAATTTACCGGGCCGATGCCTGTGATTTCAGCAGTGGTAATTGGTTGCTCGAATGAAACACCCACAAAACTCTGCGCTGCCAAGTTATATACCTCTGTTGCTCCGGTTTGTTGGAGCAGACGAATGCTGGCGGAAAGATCGGTCAGATCATATTCAACCAAATTCAGATTTGGGTGCTTATCAATACCCAATTCTTCGATCCGCCAGAAATTGACAGAACTGGTACGTCGATAGGTACCATGAACCGCATAGCCCTTCTCTAACAGAAGTTCTGCAAGATAAGCACCGTCTTGGCCAGTGATACCAGTAATTACGGCTACTTTTTGAGTCATTTTATTATCCATCACAAGTTATACACACCGTGTAAAAATCAATTCTTTTTTAAAATAGCATTCAATAATTGCATTGCACTTTGTTCCCAAGTTGACCATTTTAAACCGGTTACATCGGGGACTCCAGCGATACTCTTCAATCTAAGCCATTCATTCACCGCGTCAGAAAGATCGTTCGGAGATAAACCATCAAAATAGAATGCACTATCACCAGCAACCTCTCTGAACACTGGAATATCTCGTGCAATTATAGGTTTTCCATATTGAGCTGCTTCAATTAATGGCAGACCAAAACCTTCACCAGTGCTCGCCGCAATCAAACAATCTGCAGCACCATAAATGCTTTCAAGATATTCATCACTAACATCAGACAACCAGAAAAGTTTATGATTCAACTCATTATGATGAGAAATTCGGTTGATTAGTTGTTCAACCATCCACCCTTGCTTGCCTACAATTACAAGATTAATATCTTCGCCATTATTCCAGAGTAATTCAAAAGCGGCTAAAACTTGAGCATGCTGCTTGCGGGGTTCGACCGTGCTAACCATCAAAAAAGTTGTCCGTTTAGACATTTTTTCAAGCACATACTCAGAATCCGCGAGTTTACCATTTGAAGGTACTGAACTGACTAAATCCGCCCCTAAATGGAACCATTGAATATCAAATGAATATTTCCTATCTGGATACTGAACGCAAACCCAATTAGATAACTCATTGGCGACGGTTTGAGAAATACAAATTGCCCCATCAAACGTGGTGATACAATTAAGCCACATTTCATAAGTATCTTTTGCACCGGGGAAAAATGACTCAGGTGCTAATATTGGCAATAAATCATACACAACGAAATGTACGCCGATACCACGACGATGTATATCGTGTAAGAAACTCTGCTTAGACTGTACAATATTTGGCTGAAGATCGAGCCCCAGAAAAATATCTCCCGCCCAGGCTTCGATTGGCGCATCTTCAGTCCAACCTGACGGTATTCCTAAGAAAGCACACGTAAAACTACGGGCATATCGATAACCGTGGGAGGATTCAGTTGCATATACTGGTTCAACAACCCACCCTTCTGGCGGGTTTTGCAGTAACTGGTTAAGAATAGCTCTAACAACACGCTGAATACCGCTTTTAGCATCTCTTTGGACAAGTTCAGAGACATCAACTAATAATTGTTTTTTCCTAGGTTCAGGTTCGTAGTTATTGGTAATGGCTGTAGCCAGCTTCAAATACTCTCCGGATATATCATCCTCCGCCTCATTAATAATGCTATCAACCAGTTTTTGAGCGCTGTGATGCGAATTATTAAAAAACTTCTCAATAGCCATCTTATATTCTTCAGCGCAAGCTCTTGGCTTATGTAATATTCTGATTTTATTTATAGCGGCAGATTTTAAACGTTCTCTATAACCAATATCATTATAAAGTAATTTAAGAATATCAATAAGATCAATCTCAGAAAAATCATCGACTAGCTTCGCAACGCAGGAATCATCAAGGTCCGCCATAGAACCATTAGCATTAACTATCGTTGCTAAACCATAATTCATACAATCTAGCACAGTGCCTGAAGTTTCCCCACGAGAAAGCGTCCGAAGCTGGACCCCAACATCAGCGGCAGCGAGCCACATTTTATAATCATCAGCTTCGGCCCAACCGGTGATTTTTATTCTCTTTCCATTTTTGCTTTTCTTAATTAGCCTCAGTAAATCTTCACCATATTTGCCGTTATGGTTTTCGCCAACAAACACAAGATGACACCGTTCATTATCTGACAATGGAGAATTTAACCAAGCAGTAAGTAGTTTATGATTTAGTTTTGTCGGGCCTAACAAACCAAAACTGCAAACTACAAACGCATTTTCGTCAATCCCGAGTGTTTCTCGTGCTTTTTTACGCGGCACATCATAAACTGGGACTCTCAAGTGAGGAATTAATGCCCAGTCAGAAGTGATGGTATGCCCATATAATGATGAGGCTAATCTTCTAGAAAAATCAGAATGAACAATAACTCCTACAGAGCTTTGCAATACCGATATATTACAAGGGTATTTATATACAACATCCGCGGTGTCTGCTGCTTTATATCTCATAAATACAGCAGGCCACCCTCCTGATTTATGTAACTCTTTACTCCAAAACCCCGGAATTTGTGCGGTAGTAACGTCGACATGAGCAACAACCCCGGAGATGAAAAAATCATGGAGAACTACAACTCCTGGATAATCATTCAATAGTTTGAACATATGTCCATGAAAAGCAGAATTACCGAAGTGGTATAATATACGCTCATATTGAGCAGCATTTTCTTCGAAGTATTTGATGTCTCTTATACTGCAGTTAGAAGTAACGTAGGGTTCTATTACTTTTTCATTCTGCGCAATGATTACATCAATGACATAGTGCCGACTAAGTTCAGATATCAACTCAGCACTGTAGTCTGCAATGCCGCTTTTAGCCGGTGGCAATGGCGATATATAAGCCAATCGTTTCCGATTATTGGAGGGGGAAAGTTTGCAAGATGATTTATTAGCTGTATTTTCCTCTTGAAATTTCTCCAGTGCTTCCCATGCACTCTTCGCAGAAATACCCCACGAGAAATTTTGAGACTGTGATTCAGCATGTTTTTCCAACGATGCTTTAAAATCTTTGTCTGTTAAAACCTTCGCTATCTTGTCTGCTATCTCTTGGCTATCATATGGATCAAACAAAGCCTCTTCATTACCAATTACCTCAGGGATGCTTGATCTATTTCCCCCAATAACAGCCTTTCCGCAACACATTGCTTCTAATACAGGTAAACCAAAACCTTCATGCCAAGACGGGAAAACAAAAAATTCACAGGCATTATATAGGGAAATTAAATCCGACTCAGGAATATAACCGGTAAAGATGACATCCTGTTCATTCAACCCATATATTTTACACAATTGAGTTAATCGAATTCGATCCGTTTCCTGGATAGAGCAGACAATAGCCAACTGATGATCAGCTCTCAGTTTTTCAGGCAACAACGAGAAGGCCTTGAGCAATCCTTCAATATTTTTTCTGTGATCAATCCCACCAGTATACATAATGAATGGGGTATATAATTTGTATTTATCAGAAAGAGCCAAACGCTCAATTTCGGATAAATTTATTCTTTTAAATTCTTTATCACAGGCGGTTGAGATATTGATGACATCTTTCTTATCGAAACCTAGGTAACGAACGGCTTCACCTCCTGAGGAGTTTGAAATTGACAATAGCATGTCAGCTCGCCGTAATTGATCAATTTTATTCAAATACCAATTTTCGACCATACTATTTTCTAAATATACTTCTTTATGTATTAATGGAATAAGATCATAAAGAATCACTGCGGTAGGAACACTAGTTATAACACTTCCAATACTTGTTACAGCATCATCGGACAACCCTTCAAACAATGAAGTAATCAACAGCACATCTGGAGATATTTTTTTTATAAAATCCTCTCTAATTTTCTCCGAAATTTTTCGCCGTTGAACATTACTTTCATCTAAAGCATTTACTGGCCCCACCCCACTCCACACAATAATATTTTCGGTCGGCAAATAGCGACTAAAATTCCGGCGGATATTATCAATACTGTTAGGCAACATACCGTTTAACAAAAGGATAACTTCATGCTTTATGTTCAATGCAAGCATATTTTCAATTAAGTCTGAGGTATAACGCCCGATGCCCCTTTTGGCGTTGCTCGCTTGCAGTCCTTGCATATCTATTACTATACGCATTAACGGTTCCTCATGATATCGCTGGAACTTTTTTTCTTTAGAGCTTTGTAAATTTCTCTAGCTTTGGGAGACAAATCAGACTCTTCGCTTGAACTACAATTTTGTGGATTAGATAAAATCGACTGCCCATAAGATTTATAGTATATTTTCTTGGCAAAGTCATAAAAACCCATCTTATTTACAATTCTCAATAGAATTCCTTTTAGTTTAGGTTTCCTATTTAAAATACGAATTCCAACTCTAAAAAAGCCGACTAATTTTCTTTTCAGATAAGATTTGCCTCTTTGGATAAGACTCTTAAAGCTATTTATTTTTAATGCATTAATACAACAACGTAATACTCTAGAAACGGCACGAACCGGAGATGTTAATTTCCATGATGTACTTGAGTAAATCAAATTAATCATATTCCGGCTATCAGCATGACGCTGAGACTCTACACTCAGCTGATTATTTAACTCGGATAGCTTCACTTTTAAATCGGAATTTTCTTCTCTTAAGTGTGATAGGAAAAGCTCAGATAGTTTTTCAAACTCCCCGGACTGCGGTGTTTGATTTATCTCTTGTCGCACCTGCTCAATCTCACTCTCAAGTTGATTAATTCTTTTTATTTTTTTGTCATATTCCAAGAGGTTCAGCTTACTCACAGCATCATCTAAACTTGAAATTTTCTCATCCCTAGTTTTGAATGAGTTTTCTAAATATTGATTAAACTTATTTGATAACTCTTGTAATCCAATTCCGTAGTTGGCATCAAAGGCGGCATCTAGCAGGCTTAATGAGGCTAACTCACCTCTTTTTTGAGCGACAACGCTATAATCAGGACTAACACCACCAAGAACATCGATAATTTGAATATTTTGTTTAGTATTTAGGCTCTTATCCTCTTGGAGGCGTAATATTTTAGTACGCTCAAATCCTTGATGCTCTGTAAGAAAACCTAATAATAAACTTGGAATAGGGACTATATGTGTTGGATCAAGATAGAAATTATTGGTTGATACAATAATATTTTCAGGGTTAGGCGTTTCCATAATCAGTAGACCACCTGGTTTTAGCACCCTGAAAGACTCTTCAACCAATCGTTTGACGTTATCAAACCCAATATGCTCAATCAAATGGAAAGATGATATAATGGCAACTGAATCATCGGGAATATTTTCTAAAAATGAAATCACATCCCCTTTTTCAACATTTAGACCAAGATCGTAACAGTATGAAAGCATCCCATCGTCTAGATCAATTCCCTTTCCATCAAACTCAAGGGACTTCATAATTTCTAGCCATTCCCCTCGGCCACATCCCAGGTCAATAATAGTTTCACCAGGATATAAATTTCTGAATGGCAAAACGAATGGCATATAAACACTCAGTCGTTCTTTTATTGATTCACGACTCCCACGATGTTTATTCTCGAAGGAACTGTAAAAACTATCTTTCATTAATGTCCACCTCCGCAGGTAACCAAGATACTCCTACAAATGTGTCTTTATTAACATTTATCACATTAAATACAAATGCTAAATCTCGCCATTCATAATTTTTGTTAATATGAGTATCGCGATCGTGAAGAGCAACTGCAATTGAGTAGTTACCCTCACCTAAATTCATATCGAACTTGAAATAAAATTCTATTTCTTGCCCTGCATTTAGATCACTTAACATCTTACCAAGATGATATGTATTGGTTCCGAAAATAGGTTGTCCCAGCCGGTCTTTTATCATATAGCCAAGAACAAGTTCAGGGATATTACTTTCGACTTTTACGGTTATTTTTAAATTAACACGATCACCAACACTGATAATTTCAACAGGCTTATTATCAAGTGAAAACAAACCAATATCCTTTATTTTAGCATCTCCGGAGCCAGAAATTGTTTGAAGCTGCCCAGATTCTGTGAGTTCTTGTTTGACCGTTCGTGTTGTTCCCGATTTTTCCGCAAGCATGGCATTGTAGTAGTCCATAATTGCTTCAGGTTCACCTTCTTTTTCTATTCTTCCTGCATTAAGCAAAATTGCTCTGTCGCAGATAGACTGTATTGCGATTTTGTCATGAGAGACGATTAACAACGTGGTCCCCTCACTTCGGAACCTACGTATACGATCAAAGCTTTTATGTTGGAAGTAAGCATCACCTACTGATAAGGCTTCATCTACAATTAATATATCGGGTCTCACGGCAGTGGCAACACTAAATGCCAAACGCATTTGCATACCACTAGAGTAAACCCTAACAGGTTGGTCTATGTATTCGCCAATTTCCGCAAACGCCTCAATTTCAGGCATTAACCTATCTATATCGCTGTTATTCAATCCTAATAATTGACCAGACATATAGACATTTTGTCTACCTGTAAAATCAGGATGGAAGCCCATACCCAATTCGAGCAACGCTGCAACTCGACCTGTTAGTTGTATTTTACCAACAGTCGGTTGGATAGTACCTGTGATTAACTTTAAGAGTGTACTTTTTCCTGCACCATTTATACCAATGATACCGACAGCTTCGCCAGGACGTACCTTAAAGGTAATATCATTTAAAACCCAAACTTTCGAATGCTTAACAACATTATAAGGTGAAATCCACTCAATTAAACGACCAAAGCGCGATGAATATTTTTTATAGGCTTTGCCAACACTATCAACTGAAATTTGTCCCATTATAATTCATCCACCATATCTGCTGCATGCTTTCTAAAAAGGTGCATGCCTAAAATACATAGAGCAATAGCCACCACCATTACTGGCCAGATACTACCCCATTCGATCGGCTGTTGATGAATAACAACGCGCTGATAATTATCAACCAAAACTGCCATCGGATTGTATTTTAGTATACCCTGAGCCCATACTGGCAATGTAGCTAATACATAGACGATCGGGGTAAACCAAAACCAGAACTGCAGCAACACAGTGACAAACTGTCCAACATCACGGAAGAAAACATTGACAACCCCCAGTACCACGCCCAAACCTAATGCAAATACGACTTCAATCATTAGTAGCGGAATTATTTCCACAATAGAGAGAAAATGGAAATTTCCGGTAATAATCAAAAATATAATAAACAGAGAAAAAATGATGGAAAAATTTATTATCGCTGATATAACCACAATAATTGGCAAGCATATTCGGGGGAAATTTAATTTCTTCAATAATCCTGCACTTTCTATGAAGATATTTTGGCTTCTACTAATAATCTCAGCAAACAAACCCCATGTAATTATCCCTACACATAGATAAATACTGTAAGAGTATGCACCTCCCGTTCCAGGAAGTCGCGTTTTCATTACTTGAGAGAAAATTAATGTGTAAACCAAAATCATTGACAAAGGCTGAAGAATGAGCCAGGTCGCACCTAGCATGCTCATTTTATAACGAATTTGAAACTCTCTTTTTACGCTACCAAGAATAAATCCTCGATAACGATAAATAGTCAACAGTAACTCTTTCAAAATTATTCCCCACCAAGGAGCGTCAAGATCTCACCCGTTTTTTCATTCATCAGACCGATGTCTCCCTTAGATTCTACATTCAGTCGTACAACGGGTTCAGTATTCGATGTCCGTAGATTAAAGCGCCAGTCGGAATATTCAATGCTGATACCATCAGTTAAATCAACTCGCAATGCGTCTCTTTCATAAATATCCCTTATGCTTTTTATTTTCTGAGAAGCATAACTTAACTTTCGATTTATCTCACCAGATGCTGGATAAGCCTGAATTCTGTCCTTTACCAACTGACTTAGCGGCATCCCTTTAATAGAAAACAAGGAAGACACCAACAACCACGGGATCATGCCACTATCACAATAGGCAAAATCCCGGAAATAATGATGCGCACTCATTTCACCGCCATAGATGGCATCTTCTTTTCGCATGCGTTCTTTGATAAAAGCATGCCCCGTTTTGGACATGACAGGAATACCACCGGCTTGATTAACAATATCGATGGTATTCCATGACAAGCGGGGGTCATGAATAATCTTGGAGCCTGGATTTTTTTGCAAGAAAGCTTCGGCCAGAAGACCAACTATGTAGTAACCTTCGATAAAGTTGGCTTTCTCATCAAACAGGAAGCAACGGTCAAAATCACCGTCGAAAGCAATCCCCATATCAGCCTGATTCTCAAGTACAGCTTTCGCTGTGTCAGCACGACATTCCGGCAATAATGGATTAGGTATTCCATTAGGGAAATTACCATCCGGCAGATGGTTAACTTTGACAAAAGACACAGGGACATTATTTTGTTTAAATCGACGCTCTATTTCATCGACAACATGTCCTGCAGCACCATTTCCGGAGTTAATCACCAGCTTCATCGGTTTCAATGTCGAAGTATCAATATAGCTTAGCAGGTGATCAACATATTCCTTCAGGACTGATATTTCCTGATAGCTCCCGCGTTCGTTTTCCACAACAGAAGGGAACGAATTTTTTTCGGCCAGTTGTTTAATTGCCAACAGACCGGTATCACCACTTATCGGTTGTGCATTCGCACGAACCAGTTTCATGCCGTTGTAATCCATTGGATTATGACTAGCCGTAACTTCGATACCACCGTCCATACCCAGATGGAAAGTCGCGAAGTACACTTCTTCGGTGCCACTCATACCAATGTCATACACATCAACACCAGCATCTCGCAATCCGTTAGCCAAGGCCAGTTTGAGTGATTCACTGGTCAACCGCACGTCTCCACCGACAATAACTCGCTGCGGTTTCAGATATTCACCATAAGCTCGACCAATGCGGTAGGCAATATCTTCGTTTAACTCATCACCGAGCCGGCCGCGAATATCATATGCTTTAAAACAGGTTAAGCTACTCATTAAAACCTCAGAAATTTAGCAACGACCGTAATGATCTTTAATGCGAATAATGTCATCATCACCTAAATAAGAACCAGCTTGTATCTCAATCAATTCCAACGGAATATTCCCTGGGTTTTCTAAACGGTGAACAACGCCAATAGGAATAAATGTGGACTGATTTTCAGTTAGCAAAAAGGTTTTATCTCCAGTTGTTACTTTTGCCGTACCCGCAAGTACCACCCAATGTTCAGTGCGATGGTGGTGCATTTGCAAAGAAAAAGCTTCACCTGGGTTGACAGTAATGCGATTTACATTAAAACGTTTTTCATCCACAAGAAGATCGCAAATGCCCCATGGGCGATAAACTTCACGGTGTCTTCTATATTCACTACGTTTATGCTTTTTCAGATGTTCTACGACTTTTTTGACATCCTGAACCTTGGATTTGTCGACAACCAGCACAGCATCCTTGGTATTCACTATCACTAAGTTGTCTACACCTACAGCGGCAACCAACTTTTCATCAGTATTGATATAGCAGTCTCGGGTATTATGCAGGAAGGTATCGCCAGTCAGCGCATTGCCGGCATCATCCTTTTGACTGACCTCCCACAATGCCGACCATGAACCAACATCACTCCAACCGGCATCCAGCGGGATCATGACAGCATCATGGGTCTTCTCCATTACCGCATAATCAACCGATTCGTCGGGGCAACTGGAGAATGCATCATAATTGACATTAATAAAGTTTTTATCGCACTCAGTGTCGGTTAAAGAACGACGGCATGCGTCAATAATGTCTGGGCGAAACTTCTCTAACTCTTCCAGATATCGCTTGGCACGGAACATAAACATACCGCTATTCCAGAAGTACTCTCCGGAATCCACATAGGTCTGTGCTGTAGCGAGATCGGGTTTTTCAACAAAACGCTTTACGCTAGATGCTACAGCATTTTCACCAGAGCTTTCGCCTCGTTGGATATAGCCATATCCTGTTTCCGGTCCGCTAGGCACAATACCAAAGGTCACAAGACTCTGACTGGCGGCATATGGTATTGCGGCTTCAATAGCGTTATGAAAAGTTGCAACGTCTTTAATGATATGGTCTGCAGCCAACACCAACATGATAGGGTCATGCCCCTGGGCGACAGCATTCAAGGCAGCCAAAGCGATCGCCGGCGCCGTATTGCGGCCAATAGGTTCAAGAATGATGTTATGAGACAACATGTCAATTTGACGCAGTTGCTCAGCTACCATAAAGCGGTGATCTTCGTTACAGATTACGACAGGTTCGCTAACCTCAACTCCATCAAGACGTTTTAACGTTTCCTGCAGCATTGAATGCAAGCTATGCAAACGTAAAAACTGTTTTGGATGAAGTTCGCGGGACATCGGCCATAAACGGCTACCCGTGCCACCTGCCATAATTACCGGTAGTAACATTTTTTATCCTTATAACACTTAGCTATATAGAACCATAAAATCGAAAAGAACGAGAAAATGCATCACATTAAGGAGCTGCACTTACTACGTATTGCATCTTACTGTTAGAGATATAACGATGTAGGACTCATCACAAAGGCTACAGTCTCGTAGTCTGTGAATGAAGCGAGTTCAAGGGGTTAACTTGACCTTTTCCAGGTCCTGCCACTAAAAAAGTGCACGCTACCGCCCTTGGCTCAACAGCTACCAATAGACTGATATTGAAATGATTTTTTATATATTCTCACATTACGTCACGCCGCTAAAATCCAGTCATAACGCAATGAGTCACATTTTTGCCATCTTCGTAGGTTAAATAGGACAACAGCGCAATATTTTTGTTGCGTATGCTATCACCTTACCCATCAAAACACCTGTACATTATCCCTTCTTTCAGGCTTATCTGAAAATGAATGCTCATTAAGCACGCAGAAAAATACTTACCCTGCATCTACAATACAAATCAAATAGTTAGCAAGGTAATTATTTTAGTGTGTGCGAGAATTAAGGATATATCTTAGACATATGATTGCAGCCGTAAACTACAAGCTGCAATCATGAGATGGAGAAATGACCGCACTATCGCGTGAGAAGTGAGTTATTTGCAGTAACCTTGGGGATTATTCTTTTGCCAGTTCCAGGTGTCATGCATCATCTCATCGATGCCACGCCGAACTTCCCAACCCAGTTCCTGTCGAGCAAGATTCGCATCGGCCCAAAATGCAGGTAGGTCGCCATCACGACGAGGTAGTATTTGATACGGTATTTCCACGCCCGATGCTTTTTCAAAAGCCTGCACCATGGACAACACCGAGTGCCCTACCCCTGCCCCTAAATTGTATGCTTTGAAGCCATCACCCCTCTTCAAGTGATCCATAGCCATCAGATGCCCCTCAGCCAGATCCATCACGTGAATGTAATCACGCTCTCCGGTACCATCTTCCGTAGGATAATCCCCACCAAAGATACCCAACTTGTCTAGCTTGCCAATAGCTACCTGGGAGATATAAGGCAGCAAATTATTTGGAATGCCATTTGGGTCCTCACCTATCACACCCGATTCGTGAGCACCTACCGGATTGAAGTAGCGCAGGGCGATAATGGAAAATTGCGGCTCCGCCTTAGTGAAATCCTGCAGAATTTGCTCAACCATCAACTTTGAAGTGCCATAAGGACTGGTAGTTCCGCCAATGGGTGTTGTTTCGACATAAGGAACCGGTGAGTTCGCACCATAAACCGTTGCAGAGGAACTGAAAATAAACCTGGTCACACCGGCACGACGCATTTCATCCAACAGAACCAGCGTACCAGCAACGTTATTCTGATAGTACTCCAGAGGCTTACGAGTCGACTCTCCTACGGCTTTCAGGCCAGCGAAATGAATTACAGCGGTAATATCATGGGCATCAAAGATGCGATGTAGGTACTCAGCGTCTTGGATATCTCCCTGATAAAACACGGCAGCTTTACCCGTTAACTTTTCGACGCGATGCAACGACTCTTTTGATGAATTCGACAAATTATCCAATACAATGACATCGTCACCACGCTCCAGCAGGCTCAGAACGGTATGAGAACCGATATAACCGGCACCACCTGTAACTAAAATGGCCATAAAAATCCTTATTCGCATCCATGTATCTGAAATAAAAACTTTTTCATCAAGCCTGGGAATTTTTACACAAGGGTCTTAACCCAAGTATCGTATTGAACCATACCTAATCATCAAGATTCAGAGTGTATATACCAGCATTATGAAAAAGAGCTGCCTCAGCAGCTCTGTGTATTCAGATCACCATCGTTGATATTTCTTAACGTGATAACATTGCTAAAATTTCGTCGGTCTTCTCTTGCATCAACGCCACGTCAGCACGCGACTCCACGTTTAGGCGAACGACCGGCTCGGTGTTGGATGAGCGCAAGTTAAAGCGCCAGTTACCAAACGCCATGCTGATGCCATCGGTGTAGTCAACCTCGCCTGCCTGCGCCAAGTAATATTGCTTGACGCTTTCAATTGAAGCCGCCGGCTGGGTCAGTTTGATATTGATTTCCCCTGAGGAAGGATAAGCCGCAATGCGGTCCTGTACCAATTGCCCCAGGGTTTGCCCCTTAACACACACCAATTCAGCCACCAGCAACCACGGGATCATGCCGCTATCACAGTAGGCGAAATCACGGAAATAATGGTGCGCGCTCATTTCTCCGCCATAAATGGCGTCTTCCGCACGCATGCGTTCCTTGATAAAGGCATGCCCGGTTTTCGACATTACCGGCACTCCCCCGCTTCACTCACCACATCGATGGTGTTCCAGCTCAGACGCGGGTCATGAATGATTTTTGCACCAGGCTGTTTTTGCAAGAAGGCTTCCGCCAGCAGGCCGACAATATAATATCCCTCAATAAAGTCGCCTTTTTCGTCAAACAGGAAGCAGCGGTCAAAATCGCCGTCGAAGGCAATTCCCATATCTGCGCCATGTTCGCGCACTGCATTGGCGGTGTCCGCACGACATTCGGGTAATAACGGGTTAGGGATACCATTCGGGAAGGTACCGTCCGGCTGGTGATGAACCTTGATAAACTCCAGAGGGACGTTCAAAGCTTTGAGGGAAGCTTCAATGGCGTCTACCACATGTCCGGCTGCGCCGTTACCAGAGTTGATAACCAATTTCAGTGGCTTAAAGTTTGCGACGTTCACATAGGACAGCACATGTTGAACATAATCGGCCAGCACATCCTGACGAACATAGCTGCCACGAGTTACGGCCGGTGCAGGAAATTGGTTTTTCTCCGCCAATTCCTGGATAGCGCGCAAGCCGGTATCACCGCTGATAGGGCGTGAGCCCTCACGAACCAGTTTCATCCCGTTGTAGTCGATCGGATTATGGCTAGCGGTCACTTCCACACCACCACCCGCTTTCAGATGAGTGGTGGCAAAATAGACCTCTTCGGTGCCGGTCATACCAATGTCGATCACGTCGGTACCAGCGTCTTGCAGCCCCTTTGCCAAAGACAACTTCAAGCTTTCACTGGTCAGCCGTACATCGCTTCCAAGGACAATAGTCTTTGGCTTTAAGAACTCGCCATAAGCGCGCCCAATACGGTAGGCGATATCATCATTCAGTTCCTCACCCAACTTACCGCGAACGTCATAAGCCTTAAAACATGCTAACTTTTCCATTTTATTTTCTCCCATACCGGTCATGCAATCGCTCAATGTCATCGTCGCCAAGATATTGCCCGGATCTGACCTCAATCATCTCCAAGTCAATTTTCCCTCTATTCTCAAGGGTATGAACACTACCTGCGGGGATAAAAGTAGATTGATTTTCTGTTAGGTAAAACTCTTTATCATCTACCTGAACTTTAGCTGTACCGCTAACTACTACCCAGTACTCGGAACGATGGTGATGACGTTGAACAGACAATCCCTCCGACGGACGCACAACAATTTTTTTTACTTGGTAATAATTACCGTTGTCAATCTCGCTAATCTTTCCCCAAGGCTGGTATGAAGAAGAGTGTTTACGGAAGTGGTGAAGCTTGCGTTTCTTAAGCTCATCCACCACTTTCTTCACATCTTGCACCCTATCTTTACTAGCAATCAGCAATGCATCGTTAGTATTGACCACAATCAGATTATCAAGCCCAATAGTAGCTACCAGTGCAGACTCCGAAGAAATATAGTTGTCAGTTGAATCTATGGATATAATTTCGCCAACATTTACGTTCCCCAAGTGATCTTTTTCTGAAACATCCCACAGTGATGACCAGGAGCCTACGTCACTCCAACCAGCATCGATAGGAATAACCACTGCATCACCTGTTTTTTCCATCACCGCGTAATCTATCGAGTCACTTGGGCAGTGCTTGAATATTTCCTGATCGACACGGATAAAGTTCATATCGCGCTGACTATCCGCGACGGACTGTTGCGTGGTACTAAAAATTTCCGGACTGAACTGTTGCAGCTCTTGCAGGAATTTATCAGTTTTGAACATGAACATGCCGCTGTTCCAGCTAAACTCACCGCTTGCCAGGTATTCAACGGCCTTGTCCAAACTAGGTTTCTCGACAAATGCATCGACTTTGAAGCATTCGTCAGAGAGCGCACTACCGCGCTTGATATAGCCATAACCCGTTTCCGGGTGCTCTGGAATAATGCCGAAAGTCACCAAATGATCTTCGCTGGCATGCTGAATGGCCGTTTTTATTGCCGAGTGGAAATTATCCACCTTTTTAATCAAATGGTCGGCAGCCAAAACCAGCAATATGCTGTCTTCGTCTTCTTCTGCAGCCAGATGAGCAGCCAAAGCCACCGCTGGAGCGGTGTTGCGCCCAACAGGCTCTAAAATAATATTAGTGGCAAGTTGATCAATTTCGCGTAGTTGTTCCGCAACCAGAAAACGATGGTTTTCATTGCAGATAACCAAAGGTGCAGCCACTTTAACCCCATCCAACCCAGACAAACGCTGCAAAGTTTGCTGCAGCAAACTGAACCCACTGTCATCTATAGAGAGGAATTGTTTTGGAAATGATTCGCGCGACAGCGGCCACAGCCGGCTTCCAGTGCCACCGGCCATAACCACAGGAATTAGTTTTGACATTATTAACCCTTTACCCAGTCGTCGGTCTTAAAAATGAGAGCACGACGTAGTGCCCATCAACCCACAATTATAAAAGTCATACAATTATGTATATATTAAAATCATACCCCACCCTAAGCCTCTGAGCACCCATAATGAAAGACGCGGCTACATTTTCCGAAAACTGGACCATTCTGAGTCAGGGCAAGAGCGCTACTGGCCGATAACATAACGTATTGAGACAAAAAAGAGCAGCTTGAGGCTGCTCTTTCAGACAAATACTCATGGTGAGTATTTGAACCATTTATCCCTACCCGGTCAACGATTCATAGAGAAATACTGCGCCACTCGTTTTACGTCCTTTTCGTCAAGCGTTCCAGAGTCGCTCAACAGGGTGATCCAGGACTTTATGTAGGTGTACTTAGCCGAAGCCAGGTCTCGCTGCGCGCTGTAAAGTTGTTGCTCGGCATTCAGCACATCGACGTTGACGCGCTGCCCTGCCAACACGCTCTGGCGGGTGGCCGTTACCTGCGTTGTCGCAGATTTTACCGCCAGTTCATACGCCGCTAATTTTGCGCGACTACTGATGCAAAGATTGAACTGCTTACGCAGATCGTTAAGCGTGGTACCGACTTGTGCATCCATTTCATACATCGCCTGCCCATAGCGTGATGCCGCCTGGCGAGTCGATGCTGATACCCCACCGCCGGCATAGATCGGCACACTCACCTGCACGCCGATACTGTCGGTGCGGTATTTTTGGTTAACCGTGTTATCACTGCTGGAGTCATTTTCCGAATGCGAAGCATAGAGCTGAACCTGCGGCATAAAGCCCGCGCGGTTTCTCTCCACTTCATACTTGGCGGCATCAACGCCATGGCGCGAGGCAGCCAACATCGGGTTATTCTCCAGGGCAATTTTTTGCCACTCTTCAAATTTGGAAGGGATTAACGGCGCCACCTGGAATTTACCGGGGCGCAGTACCTGTAGCTCATCCAGTTGATCGAGCGGTACGCCAATAATCACCTCCAGCTCGCGTTGTGCCGCATCCAGAGCATCACGTGCCTCAATTTCCTGCGCCTCTGCCAGACTGTAGCGCGCCTGGGTCTCTGAAACGTCGGTAATGGTGCCTTCACCCGCGCTCATTAAGCGATCGTTTAGCGCCAATTGCTCTTTGTAAGCCGCCTTTTGCGCTGAGGCCAGCGCAATCTGGTCTTTGGAGTAAGCCACTTCAACATAGGCGGAAATTACCCGCACGGCCAGATCAAGATACTTACTGCGGTAACGCTCATCTGACATCAGCGTTTGCGCCACGCCGGCCTTATAACGCGCATAGGCTTCATAATCGAACAACGGCTGTGTCAGCGTTATCGAACTGGAATAGCTGCGGTACTGTTGCCGCTTGGTAACCTCAGTAAGAGCGTCGCTAAAAAAACTTTCGCGCTGCTGAGACTTTTGTGTCTGCCAGTTACGTGGCGAATTCTGGTAATTGGCCGACACCTTCGGCAGCAACCCCGCCCTGCCGATGTTTTCGTTTTCATCCCCCGCTTCTTTTTCTTTTATAGCCGCCCGAAAGGTCGGATCTTTTTCAAGTGCCAGCGAATATGCGTCTAGAATCCCTATCGAATGAACCGGCGCAGATATCGCAAACAAGAGGGTACTGATAGCAAGGCCAGCAACCTGTCGTTTAAATTGAATCAAAATTATTCCTCGGTTAATGAAGTATGAGCGCGATCCAAAATAGGTTTAAACAAATAGCTCAGCAGTGAGCGTGACCCTGTCTTCACGAACACCTCAACAGGCATACCCGGCTTAACATCCTCCCCACCCAGCATTTTCATGCCTTCTGGAGATACCGTGACCTGCATTTGGTAGTAGGGTTCGCCATTGGCCTTGTCAACCAAACGGTCGGCAGAAACCAATGTCACCGTCCCCGGGATTTTCGGGGTTTTGTTCTGGTTGAAAGCGGTAAACATCAAATCCACCGGCAACCCGTTGTACACCTTGTCAATCAACTCTACCTTCAGGCGGGAATCCACCACCAGCGTAGCCTGACTGGGTACAACGTCCATCAGGTGGTCACCCGCTCCCACGACGCCCCCCTGAGTAAAGATATTTAATCCGACTACGGTGCCATCCACCGGCGAGGTGATAGCGGTGTTGCCGAGATCAAAATTCGCCATTTCCAGTTTGTTTCGGAATTCACTGGCGTCCATCTGCGTTTGCGCCAGTTGGGTTCTGACCTCGCGCTGGTAGTCGGCAAAACGCTGATCGATCCGCTGCTGAGATTCCTGCAGCTGTTTTTGTACTTGGCCGATCCGCCCGACGGTTTCATCGATGCTGCTGTTAACTTCCGCAAACTGACGCTGTACTTCAAGATAGCGGTTACGCGGTAAATAGCCGTCGGCAGCCAGTTGTTTCATGCTGTTCATCTGCTCACGCAGGCTGGAAAGCTGGATCTGCTTGTTGACCCTGGAATCCTGCAGGCCTTTTAGTTGGAAGCGCATACCGTCCATCGACTGTTTATAACCGTCGACTTCGCTTTGCAGCCCCTGACGGCGCGAGGAGAAGAGCTGGGTTTGCAGCGCGATGATCTCGGCAACCCGCGGCTGAGCCTGAAGTTGTTCGAAGACCGGCGAGAAAGTCACTTTGCTTAAACCATCACGTTCAGCAAGCAAGCGGCCTTCGGTGGCCAGAGTGGTGTAGTATTGATCGCGCAGAGAATCAACCTGCGCCTGCGCCTGTACCTGACTCAGTTGCACCAATACTTCACCGGCTTTAACCCTGTCGCCTTCTTTTACGGTGATGCTTTTAATGATGCCGCTGGCTGGCGCCTGCACGGTCTTGCGGTTGCCGGAAACAATCACCGAGCCTGGCGAAGCAACCCCTTTATCCAAAGGTGCAAATGCAGCCCAGGCGAAAAAACCAAACAGGCCAAGCCCCACCACCAACCATCCCATGCGGGTAAAACGCCGCTCGTCCTGTGGGATCTCTTCTGAATACGAGTCTTGCGGCTCGCCAATGTGCGTAGACATACCAACTCCTTCGACTGCAGGCGGCGCTGTGGCCCCGCCCGGCAAGTTCACGGCTTAATTAATTTGAGTTTTTGGGATATTGCCTTCGTCCGGCTCGGAATTGACCGCACGCACGGCTTGCTGTGGAGTCTGCGCTTTTTGCGCATTGGCCAGGGCTTGCAGAACCTGCTGCGTTGGGCCAAACGCATTGACGCTACCGTTGACCAACAGCAGCAGCTTGGTGGTCATCGACAGCAGGTTGGTGCGATGAGTAATCAGAATCACCGTTTTATTACGCTGCTTGAGGAACAAAATGGCCTGATTCAGTGCCTTCTCACCGGCGTCATCCAAATTGGAGTTAGGCTCGTCCAACACGATCAGAGATGGATCGCCATACAGCGCACGCGCCAGGCCAATTCGCTGCTTCTGTCCGCCGGATAACCCTGCCCCGCCGTTACCGATGATCGAGTCGTAACCATTAGGGAAGCGCAGGATCAGTTCATGCACCCCGGCCAGCTTGGCGGCTTCAATAACTTTCTCGGAGTCGATATCGTTAAAGCGAGCGATGTTTTCAGCGATGGTGCCGGCAAAGAGTTCGATATCCTGCGGCAGGTAGCCAATGTAAGGCCCCAGCTCATCTTTATTCCACTGGTAGATATCAGCATTATCAAGACGCACAATGCCTTCACTGACTGGCCAGATACCGACCAGTAAACGCGCCAGCGTAGACTTACCGGAAGCGCTTGGCCCGATAATCCCCAGCACGTCGCCCGGTTGAATAGCAAAGCTGACATTGTGCAACACCGCATCGGCTTTTGATCCCGGAGGGGTGGCGGTGACGCCTTCGACCGAGATGATCCCTTCTGGACGGGGAAGCGACATCCCCATTCCGCGCGGTGGATGCTTATCAAGCAGTTTGACCAAACGCTGATAGGACAGTTTGGCTGAGCTCCAGCTTTTCCAGACGTTAATCACCTGCTCGATGGGCGCCAGAGTACGCCCCATCAAAATAGAGCCCGCGATCATCATGCCGGGGGTGATATGCCCATCAATCGCCAACCATCCCCCTAGCCCCAGGACCAATGACTGCAGAGAGAGACGAACAAATTTGGTGATGGAACTGACGGTGGTCGCGCGCTCGCTGGCAACACGCTGGCTATTGAGAAATCTCTGATGCAATCCAAACCAACGTCGTTTTAGATTAGGCAGCATGCCCAATGCTTCGATCACTTCAGCATTGCGCAAATTGGTACTTGCCAGGCTGCTGGACATGATCGATAACTTGCTCGCTTCGCCCAAGGGTTGCTTGGACACCATTTCGTTGACCACCGCCAACGCAACCAGCAGCAATGAGCCAACCAGAGCAAACAAACCCAACCACGGGTTGAACAGGAAAATCACCAGTAGGTAAATCGGGAACCAGGGCGCATCGAAGAAAGCAAACAGTGCGCTGCCGGTCAGGAACTGCCGTACGGTAGTCAAATCGCCCAGCATCTGCCCTGCATCGGAAGAACCATTCTTAAGGTTAGATTCGTAGGCTGCCGTGTAGACACGCGTATTCAACCGCATGTCCAATTGGCTGCCGATACGGATCACCACCATGCTGCGCACATACTCCAGCAGCGCCATCATGCCGAACATTCCCAGCATAATAAGCGTCAGCATCAGTAAGGTGATTTCATTGCGCGAAGGAAGCACCCGGTCATAAACCTGGAGCATATAGATTGAAGGAACAAGCATTAACAAGTTAATAAATGCGGTGAATATGCCAACGGTCCAAAAAACTTTACTGCGTGTCCGTATAACATCCGCAATTTCATTGCGCGGTATAAATTGATTCACATTCTGCCCTTACATCATGTGCACTGTCAGCCCAATCCGCATTGATTTCTTCTAAGGAAATTCCTAAAAAAACAAAAATAAAGAAAATCCTAAAGAAGCCTCCCCAAACATGCTCGAGACTGCAGATACTTTTTTTAACTATAGGTAGAGAAAGCACATATCAGCAAGGCAATACGTAAAAAAAAACCGCAGAAACATTTGTTAGAAACGCAGGGAAAACAACAAGATGAAAGACATGATGAAATATGAGGGAATTATGAGGAATGGAATAAGTTAGAGATAATGACGCCGATCACAAAATAAAACAATACGGGAAGTTTGACCTCCCCGTATTATTTAACTAATAACAGTTTCAATGGAAACTATTAACCTGCAGAGCTTACCTTATGCGTAATGCAAAGTATCCAGCAGTTGCTGATGGTTTTGCCCTGTCAGGTAAACAACGCTGTCGCTAGTATCCAGCGTGTGGTTATTGTTGTTATCAATAATCACATAAGAGCTGGCATTATCGCCAGTACCGCCAAACACTACTGACGCCACACCCACTTTAGCCGTCAGTGCGTTGCTGCTACCGAGACCGAGGATACCGCCCAACAGGCCAATAACACCGTTGGTCAGGCCGCCAACCAGAGTACCCAGCAGCGCATCCAGAGTATCAGAAGCACGGGTGCCGTAATCCGCCACCGCAGTGCCGCTGGTATTGCCGGAGATGGTCAAAGCAGAGGCTGCATCAACGATCTTGTCTTTGGTGCTGTCAAAGTCGGTAATGGTAACACCGGCCTGAGTGGTACTGGACTTCAGTTCATAGGTATTCACACCGTTGCCACCGGCCAGGGTTGTGTTACCCAGGACGTTGAAGCTGTCAGCCGCGCCGGTCCCTTCGACAGTCAGTTGATAACCGTTCAGGCCTAAAGCGGTAAGTACCGGAGCCAACAGCCCTGTAGTCACGGCACTCAACGGCAGGATGTTAAGCAATTGAACGATAATACCGTCACCGGTACCGGCATGGTTTGAGTTCAGATCCAAACCACCAGTATTAGCAGAAGCGTTAATATCACGCACGTTACTAAAACCACTGCCCACAGTCAGATCCAGTAAGTGATCGCCTGTAACAGCAATGTTTTGCACCTGAGCATTTGTGCCAGTCAGTGACAAGATATTGTCAAAACTACCGGTACCGCCAGACGCAATGTTCAGCGTGCTCAGTACAGTTGGCAACAACAGACTGCTGCTGCTGTTCAGAGCCAGTGAACCGGCATTCACATCGGTTGAACTAACGGCATCGAAAGTGACGTTAAAGTGGTCCGTGGCATTCTGCAGGAAAGTAATTTCCACACTACTTGCCGCCGTCGCATTACCGGTCACTTCCAACTGCGCGGAGTTACCGCCGGCAGCATTAATCACTTTCACTGCCTCGGCCAAACCAGACAACACAAAACCTTGTGAGCCAATAGTGGAAGTTGCTGCCTGATTGACCGTGGTGCTAAGAGTCCCAGTAAGGCTTGATTCTGAGGTGGCGCGCCCAGTTAATACACCAAAGTCAAAGGTATGGTTGGCAGCCGTTGAACCACTGCTTACCGTCGCTTTGCCAATATAACCAGCCAGGTCAATTTTCTCAAAGTTAGAGAATTGTGAGGAGTTGGTGGTAATCGTCGCCGTACGAGCCAGAGCGTTCCCTCCCATCACCACGTTTTTGGTAATAAAGTTGGCCGAAATGGTATCAACCCCATTACCACCGTTGGCCTGGATGTTGGCACTTACCGTGTTAGCACCACCAACCGCGGCATTGCCTAACCATTTCAGGCTGTCATTACCTTCGCCGAGGTTAAACTTGGCCGTCGAAGTTGCAAGGCCAACGTTTGCATCGGTAGTAACGAGAACATCATCAGCACCAGAACTGGCGTTAAGAATAACGTTGCCGTTATTCACAGTAATGTCCACACCCGGGTTGACGCCATTGTCTGACAGGTTAACCGTTGCTGCGCTGGAGCCGTTAATAGTCAGATTCGCCAGATGATCGGCGAACTTCAGGTTAACTACACTGGCCGCGTTGGCGTTTAACAACACGTTTTGCAGTACGGCGGTTTCAGCATTACTGATCTGGTGTGAAGAACCGGTGTTAACCGTGCCGGTGGCATTACCGCCAGCCGCTGTTGCCGTGAGTGAGGCAGCAGTTTTATACAACAAGCTGGTGCCGATATCGAACTCAAACCCATGTTGTTGAGTGACTGTAGTTGTATCAGTAGCGGTTGATGTTCGTAAATCATTAATGATTGCCTGAGCAATCAAAGCTTTATCAGAACCTAATGCAGAATATATCGCAAGTTGCTGGGCTGTTGCTCCAACACCGTGAACTAAGGTATAAACATGCTGAATATACGCATCACCAGAAAGTTGCCCTACTTTCTGTTGATATTCAGGGGTAAGAAGTTGTTTACGAATTACATCAGCATAGCTGGTGCCTCTTTGTAAATCTGTACTCCAGTATTTCAATCCGCTAGAATCAACTTCTCTTCCTGGAATGCCCAGATATAACGCCGCAATTTGCTCTTGGAGATTCAGTGCAGGCAAACTGGCCGTAGAAGAATAGAGGATCGAGTTAATTTTGTTGGTGAATGCAAGTTGTGAACTCAGCAGTGATGAGTCAAAGCCTTCATAATGCAGAACATTGTCTACTAAGGAAGCAATCACATTAGGTAAACTACCAGTAGTCAGGAGATCTGAAACTGTACTCGAACTCGGTGTTGAACCATATACTAAGGTATAAACCTTCGTGACAATATCCGAGTTACTTTTCCCTTGAAAGAGGGTTATCCCTTCGGCACTCGCCAACAGTGTGCTGACAAAATTAGCCAAAGTATACTGACCAGTTTCTAATTGCTCACCAAAATTCTTAAAAGAATACTCACTGGGATTTCGACCCAAGACCGCATAGAAAATCGCAGCAGCGGTTTGCTGATTTGCTAGAGAAGCCATAAATTACCCCTTTAGAAAGACCAACCTCTAACTCATCCGACCTAACGAATGAAGAGGGAAAACATCAGAAATCTTAAGCTGTATAGGGACTAGACGCACATCCCTACAATCTAAATAAAGGAGCTAACTAAAACTTTGTCAAGTAAGGCCACAACATATTAATTTTTGATTTTTTCCCTTTATTTTTCAATAAATAACAAAAACAAAAAATTAATACCATAGGAAAACATTAGGATGTGAATCATTTCCTTGTAATCTAAATGGCATTATTTATTAGATAGGGATAATAAAGTGAAAAAACACATAAAAAGAAGAAAGATAGGAAGGAGTCACCAACTGCCTCATCAAAATTCATTATAATTAGTTCTCAATATGGATGGATTTTCTGATTTAGGGGACATTTTTATACCAGTGGAACTCTTATCAACAAACAAATCATAATTAGCATTGTTAGAATCAGATGATATATTTAACACTGCGCCATTACCAGAGTAGACACCAACGGAATTATATTTACCTTTTGCGGTAGTGCCGATATTTTTTATATCAGCATTAAGAATTATATTTTTAAACTTTCTGAGTATGACACCATCAAAAGCAGAGTTTACCACTGTAGAATTGAAGTTTGTATTAATTGAATTTATTACTTGAAGAGCAACTCCCTTAATATCAATCGCTTTTATAGAAACTGTACTAGAGCTTATAGTGTCAATATAACAACCACCTCTTCCAGAATTACTTATATCCAACTCAACCTTAACATCGACACATTTCTCTATAAACACTGCATTATTGAAACCTGCCAGTGCTACATTCGTAGATGAAAGTTTCACACCACCTGAACAATCTCGTAAATGTAAGGTCCCACCTTGAGACTGGCTGACAGAGAAATCACAATCTGCTCCAGTGACATGAAGAAGCTCAACTGCAAAATCCTTCGCACTGGTTTGATTTTTAATAACGTTATGGTGAGAGGTAAAATTGTGAACATATCGTGCACCAATGGCAACTTTTCCTACATTTTCAAAAATATTATTTGAAGCAGTAATATTCGATATCCAATCATTCGAAAATGCCAGGGAGCTCTTCACAGTACCAATACCTAACCCACCATGACAGTTCAAAAAATAATTATGGTTAAAAACACCATAACTGGCTTGCTCGGCATTATCAGCGTCTTCAGCATTATTCGCAATAGCAGCCCCTTTTTTACCTATGCCGATATTTTCAAATCGGCAACCGATAACGCTAATGTGACTTCCTTTAACAACTATTCCATCGCCGCCACTTTGTACCTTCGCGGTATTTGAAAAAACGCAAGAATCAATAAATTTAATATTATTACAGTTTTTCCTAATAGTTACACCGTCTTCACCAGAGTTATTAAATGTGCACCTAGAGAAAATTATATCTCTGCAATTATTTTGCAATGCAAGGTTGTCAAATTTTGAATTAATAAATGAAACATTTTCAAACTGACAACTAGACCAATTATCCAACGTATTTTCGGCATAAAGAAATCCGACTTTACCAGAATAATCATTATAATTAGTATCTATAGTAAGATCTTTAAACAATACACCTTTCACACCAGTGCTGGAATTATGAGAATCGTTAATTATATTTTTATCTGTTGCAGGTGAGGTTATAAAAGGAACTCTAGGTTCATTATCCATCCTCGGCAAGAATTTAATTGTGGCATGATTACCTATCCAACCAAAACCTACAGTGTGACTGACAGGCTTGCTATAGTAATAAACCTTATTCTTTACCAAATGAACAGGCTTGGAAGAAAGGTATTGAGCAATCTCCATTAGGGAGCTATCATCCTGACCGATCCCCCCTCCAAGGCTCTCAATAGAGAAGATACCATTTTTAGACGTTAACAAGAATGCTTTTCCCTCTGCATCAAATACCAATGCCTTTTTATTTACCAATCCGACATCAGACCAATTTTTTCCTGCCATCAGGTGATTATCTTCTGATTTATTTCTAACCAAAGTCGTCTCAAAACTGCCATCATAATCATGTGCGGCAAGTTCAATTAGTATATCGTCTACCCCACTAGGCATAATATTATTTTTTACATCATTAAAAGAAATTTTATTCAAAGAATTTTTTCGACTATCCTGGCCAAAAGAAAAATCACACTTACCTAGCAGTATTCCCCATGATGTCAGGATACTAATTCTCTTCAAAAACAACCGTCTTTCCATCTCACACCTCACGTAAATCAATATGCGTTTTTATTCCACAAACCATGGATAATAGTTAGGAAAAGAATTTTCACATCAAACATTACAGACCAATTATTTATATAATAAAAATCATATTCAATTCTTTTTTTCATTTTATCCAATGTGTCAGTCTCACCTCGCCAACCACAAATTTGCGCCCAACCGGTAATCCCAGGTTTTACTTTATGGCGCAACATATAGCCATGAATTAATTTTCTAAACTCTTCATTATGAGCGACAGCATGCGGGCGAGGGCCTACAAGTGACATGCTTCCTAAAAAAACATTGAATAATTGAGGTAGCTCATCCAGCGAAGTTCTGCGTAAAATCCGGCCTATCTTAGTTACTCTTGAGTCATCAATAGTGGCTTGCCTTATATTGTTGCCATTGGCTGAATCATGCATTGTTCTAAATTTAAAAACATTAATCTCCTTTCCATCTAGACCATAACGTTTTTGTTTAAAAATAACGGATCCAGGTGAGGTTAACATAACAGAAAGATATGTTAATATCATGATCGGTAAAAACAATACAATCAGTACAAATGAAAGAAGAATATCGATAAGACGTTTCAACAACATATTCATTCCATTAAACGATGTCTCATATATAGGAAGGATGGGAATGCCTTCAATATCAGTGTTTGCGGATTGCAACAGACCATATGAGATCATATTTGGAATATAATGCACACTGCTTGTAGTATTGGAAAGTTTAAAGAGCAATGATTTTATTTCTTGTTCATTATAATAGTCAGTGGCAATATAAACATGGTCAACCAATCCATTACCGATGTCGAACATTAAATTATTTTCATTTCCAGCATAATAAATAGGATACTCAGATGTATTTTTTAACGAGGAGTTATTATAAAACCCGTATACATAAAAACCTAACCACGGATAATCCTTAAAGTGATTAAAAAGTTTATATGCATTTTCTGACTTACCAAAAATAGCAACTTTTTTAACTCTAAAACCTTTTTTCCTCATATACTTACATAGGCATCTAATAAAAAAACCAAATAAGGAGAAAAAAAACAGTGTAATCAAAAACCACATTGCCAAAACACGGAGATCATCAAGACTATATTTTGAAAATGAAAAGTTCACAACAAAAAAAACAAAGAAAGATAAGAAACAATTTATACCAACTCTATATACTGTAGTTAATAATTTCTCGCCACGCCAAGTTGTATATACATTATTTATACTGGTAATGAACTGGAATAAAATAATAATACTTAGTAGCGATACTTGAGTAATCATCTCATTATCGTATATATTTGCAAAAAACCATCCTAAAAGAATAGAAACAAGATCGCAGATCCTTTGCATAGCAGAAATGATTGAGGTATTTGTTTTTGTTTTTGTTTTTGTTTTTGTTTTAATATTTGAAAGACAATCCATAACCACACCTTTAAAAAGATACTTATTGAAGTATAGTTACCCTCCGACACATTGTCTAACTACATATGCAGCTTTAATGTGACCAAGGTGGTTTTATAGAATAAAAAAACCATTCTAGTGTGGCGTTTCAAACGGCGTTCATTCACCAACTTGAAAAGGCACTAGAATGGTCAGTTAACTAAAAATAAAATTTATTGATAAAGCAAGTTTAATATGCACCATCTCGCTTAAGTACAACAGCTATAGTCTTGAAAAGGATAACGATATCATTCCAAAGAGCCCAGTTTTTTACGTACCAAGCGTCAAAATAAACTCTGGTATCATAGTCAATATCATTACGTCCACTGACTTGCCACAATCCAGTCATTCCTGGCTTAGCCATGTAATAATAGTCAACATCTCCAGCGTAACGCTCAAGTTCTTGCTCTACTACAGGCCGCGGCCCTACAAGACTCATCTCACCAATAAACACATTCCATAGCTGAGGCAACTCATCTAGGCTCGTTTTACGCAAAAAAGCACCAACGCTAGTAATCCTTGGATCGTTCTTGAGTTTGAAATCCTTATTCCATTCAGCTTGAGCTTCAGGATCGCTAGCCAATAAATTCTGCAAAACCTCTTGGGAATTTAACACCATAGAACGGAACTTCAGGCATTTAAATTTTTTACCATTGTGCCCGACACGCTCATGTCCATATATTGGTTTTCCACCATCCCTAGATACTTTATAAGCGATCAGTAACAACAAAGGGGATAAAAGCAACATAATAAATAAAGAACCAACAATATCAAAGACTCGTTTAATTAACCGGGATGACCGTTTTGCCAAATTATTGCTTACTCGCAATATCATTACCTCATGACTGAAGATAAACGACATATCTGTTCCGTATAGAGGAACACCTCGCAAAGTAGGAATCACTGAAACTGAACGACAATTCCTTTTCGCTAAGTTTTTAAGCCACCAGTCACGGAGAAGGTTTTGTTCAAACTCCAATGCAACAATAAATTGTGTATTATCAACGTCTGCTAAATTCCAAAGTTCATCTTCATTTTTAATTACTGGAACTCCAAAGTACTGTGACTCACAAGGGATATCTGTACAAACAAAACCAACAACATCAAACCCAAGGACCTCTTCGCTTTGCAATGCGGCATAAGCTTCGAATGCATTTCTTCCAGAACCGATTATGATTGTCTGTTTCTTCCAAAACCCCAAATAATTAAGGGCCTTCTTAACAAGAACTCGACCAATTGGAACTAGGAATAGAATAGATATCCAAGTTACAAACCATAAGTATCGAGAGAAATTCCACTTTGAAAAAGCAACTAAGGCCAAATCTAAAACAGCAAATATTATTAACGTGCGAAATATTTCCTTTAATTCAAACCAAAATGGTTTTCTATAAGAATAATGTCTTAACCTTGTCCAAAACCATAGCACACACAAAATGGATAATATAAAGTGTGCAAGAACTCGTGCACCAAGTTCACCCTCTGGCACGAACTCGCTAAAATTACCAAACGCGCTTGATATAAAGAAATATGCAACTAAAATTGAGAAATTAAAAAGAAATAAATCTGATAATGCTAATAAAACTTTTGATATAAAGGCAGATGCAAAGCCATTAGATGATTTCATATAAAATCCCATGTATAGAGAGATTTCTAATCCAGTAAACGGCCATATAAGCCCCTTGTAAAATTAAAGGGCGCTGCGGAGTATACCTTAGCCGTATCACGCGCCCACATTGATCTTTATATTATTTTAATTATCAATCGAATTTTTCACTGATTTTACATTCGATATAATCTTTAAATTTCTTGTCAAAAACAGATGACGAGAATCTTTCTGAATTTTTTCGACATGCCGACGGGGAAATATTCAACGCCTCAAAGTCCCTAACGGCACCAATAATAGAATCTACAGTCTGTTCTTTAAAGAATACGCCAGTTCTATTTTCTCCGTCGATAATAATTGTTTCTTTTGCCCCCCCCTTACCGTAAGCAATCACAGGTGTGCCGCAGGCCTGCGCCTCAAGGGGAGCAATACCAAAATCCTCTTCTGCAGCAAAGACAAATGCTTTGGCTCTACTAAGATAATCCTTAAGAACTCCAAAACTCTGATACCCCATTATTGAGACATTATCCCCGGCAATAGATTTTATTAATTTATGTTGCGGGCCATCTCCTATAACGATGAGTTTTTTATCTGGCATTTTATTGAATGCTTCAACAATTAGATCTATTTTTTTATACGGCACCTGTCTAGAAGATGTCATGTAGAAATCATCTTTATCAAAAACCGTCTCAAAGTCTTCCACAAATACGGGGGGATAGATAACATCGGAATCTCTACGGTAGCATTTATTAATTCTATGTTTAATAAAAGTTGAAATGGCAATAAAATTATCTACGCCATAACTACTTCTAATATCCCAAAGACGAATTTTATGTAAGAAATACCTGGCAAAAAAAGACTTTATACCAGACTCAAGTTGCGATTCCTTCAAATATTGATGTTGCAGATCCCATGCATAGCGAATAGGACTATAGCACATACAAATATGTAACTGATCCGGACCAGTAATAACACCTTTTGCGACTGCATGGGAGCTAGATATGATTACATCATACATTGACAGATCAAGTTGCTCAACGGCAAACGGCATTAATGGTAAATACCCTCTGTATTTTTTTTTGGAAAATGGCAATTTTTGAATAAAACTTGTAGTAACTGGTTTATTCTGTATAAAGTCTCTTTTATCTAAGAAATCAACCATAGAAAACAAATCAGCATCTGGATAAACTTTGAGCATCCTTTCTAGAACACGCTCCGCCCCCGCATAAGTTACCAGCCAGTCATGAATAATAGCAATTTTCATAATTTTCACATTGATGAGTTAAACATATTTTCTAATGTACTTCGCAGCTCCCCTGAAGGGGCGAAGTTAATCATGTTTTTAAGCCTTGAATTGTCGCCACATAGAATTTTAATTTCATTATTTCGCACAAAATCTGGGTTTACTTTCACTTCTATTTTTCGTCCACTTATATCTGTCATTTCTTTAATTATTTTGTCCAATGAAGTTGAAACCCCAGAGCAAAGATTGACAGTAGTAGATGAATGCTTGCTATCAAAAAGTTTCAAATAACAAATAGCTATTTCAGAGACGTCAGAAAAATCCCGCTGAACATCTATATTACCAAGTTCTATAATGTCGCAGTTACGTTTAAAATGCGATACTATTTTGGGAACTAAAAACTCAACATTCTGCCCAACACCAGTGTAATTAAACGGTCTGGTTATGATAATTGGAAATTCAGAAAACCAGCCTTTAACCATGTTTTCCATAGCCAACTTACTTGACGAATAGTGGTTCACAGGCATAGGCTCTACATTTTCATTTATTACTGAGGTTGCCGGGTTTCCATATATATTAGCAGAACTGGAAATGATGATTTTATTAACATCTATTCCAGATTCTTTTACAGCCTCTAGGAGATTAATAGTTCCAATTGTATTATTGCGATAGAAAACGCTAGAGTCCCCTTCACCAACAAAGGCACTACCTGCAAGGTGAATGACTCCATCTGGCTTATGTAATGATAAAGTTTCACGCAAACAACCTTTATCCAGGATATCAAATATTACTTCTTTTTTTGATGAAGGGGAGCTACGCCCCCCTACTAATACTTGATAACCCGCCGCTTCAAAAGCTGAGACCACATATTTACCAGTGAACCCATTACCTCCAGTGACGAGTACTTTCATTTAGATCACCTTTAAAAAGAATAACCTTTTGAATTTCTTCCCAAGTCTGCTTCAACCATCATTTTTGCCAAGTCCTCCAAAGTGGTTTTTGGCGACCAACCTAAATCGTTGCTGGCTTTAATTGGATTACCAATTAGGAGCTCTACCTCTGCCGGGCGATAAAATTTCGGATTGATGCTAACAATGGTCTTACCTGTAAGCTTGTCCACACCATACTCATCTTCATTTTTTCCATTCCACTCGATATCCATTCCCGCAGCTTGTGCACAAAGTGAAACAAAATCACGAACGGTTTCGGTACGATTAGTGGCAAGTACGTATGTATCAGGTTTTTCAGCCTGCAACATTAAGTACATGCCCTCAACGTAATCTTTAGCAAACCCCCAATCCCTTTTTGCATCAAGGTTGCCAAGTTCAATTTTATCGAGCTGGCCTAATTTTATTTTTGCAATCCCATCAGAGATTTTTCTTGTAACGAACTCTTGGCCACGAAGCGGCGACTCATGGTTGAATAAAATACCACTGGTTGCAAATATATCATAAGATTCGCGATAATTGACCGTCATCCAATGCGCATATAGTTTTGCAACACCATACGGGCTACGTGGATAGAACGGTGTAGACTCCACTTGAGGAATTTCCTGTACTTTACCAAACATTTCTGAAGTCGAAGCTTGGTAAAACCGAATTTTTGGATTTACTATGCGGATGGCTTCCAGTAAATTTAAAGGCCCAATCCCTGTAATCTCTGCGGTTGTAATAGGCTGTTGAAAAGAAACCCCAACGAAGCTTTGCGCTGCAAGGTTATATACTTCTGTTGCTTCAGTCTCTTGCAAAAGTCGAATACTAGCACTGAGATCTGTCAAATCATATTCAACTAGATGAAGATTTTTATGCCCCTTGATACCAAGTTCCTTTATCCGCCAAAAATTAACGGAACTGGTTCTTCTATAAGTACCATAAACAGTATACCCTTTATTTAAGAGTAACTCAGCCAAATATGCCCCATCCTGACCAGTAATACCAGTAACAATCGCTTTCATTTTTATTTCCTTAATAAAAAATCAGAAAAAAACCTAAATCACCACTTTAAACTTCCACCAAGAAAAATCAAATAATCTCCGTTCTAATACTTGATATGAACACCAACCAACCATTAAACAAAATATTATAGAGATTGTCATTGATAGATAGAAACCACTCCCAAAGAAGAGAAGTAGTTTTATAACAAACGGCATTGATAGCGCATGGGAAAGATAAATAGAATAAGAAGCCTCTCCTATTCTTTCCAATAACTCTCCAATTAAACCACTGAATCTAACATGAAGGGAAAGCACCATAACAATAAAGCTTGGAATCCCGAAACTCAAAAATCTTGACTCTATAGAAATACGACTCATCAAGTAAATAATCAATGCTATTGCAATATAGAAAACGGTCTCAGGGATATAAGTGAATTCCCTATAATACTTAGTGTAATATATATAAAGCATTGCACCCAAGATAAACTCGAAGACAACATCATTTTTATAAAATTGATTAAGGTTGCTATTGTTTGCAAATATGAATATCAAAAAAATCACAAATGAAACGAAAGCGAGCCTGTACTTAACCGACATTAATATAGATATTAAGAAAACAGAATAAAAGTACACTTCATAGTTCAAGGTCCAACCAAGTGATATTAAAGGCGGTGCATTATCAGTCATTGGAACGAAAAACAAAGAATGAGCAAGATGGTTTATATCAAATATAGAGCGATCGAACTTATCTGGAAATACAATCAATAAAGCCGCGAAAAAAAAAGTATAAAACCAGTAATTAGGAACAATTCTCTTTACTCTGCTTGCGAGGAAAGAAATCATTCCGGATTTGCCAACTTTGTTTTTAGCTGAGTAAAATATTATAAATCCACTAATAATAAAGAATATATCTACCCCAGACTGACCTGTGCTTAACACGGTGCCACCGACCCCTTTAGCAACAAGATTTTCAGTAGCGTGAAAAAAAAGAACCAACACTACTGCAATGCCTCGCATAACTTGAATTGCAGTAAGTTTATTTGAATTATTCATATAATCCCTACATAGGAGCTGCAAGCAAGATTGAATAAAGTTTATTCCGACGACTTTCTAACTCAGCCTCTTCAAAACATTTACTTTTATGCAGATTCTCTTGTGAAAGGCGAGTACAGTAATCAGGATTATCCATAAGGTTCATTATTTTCATCGCCAACTCATCCAAGTCATCTAATTTGAACAACTCGTTTTCATTAACAATTTCTGGAACTCCACCAATTGGCGTTGAAAGGCAAGGTAACCCTCGTGCCATTGCTTCAATCACACTTCGCGGCAACCCTTCTTGACGAGTAGGCAGGACGAATATGTCAAAGGAGTCAAGATAGGCAAACACCTCGTCTTTTGTTGATACTGCACCAGGGAACATTACATGTTTTTGTATCCCTAATTGCTGGGTCAATCTTTTTAGAACGGCTAATTCGATACCATCTCCCACAATGGTACATTTAACATTCGCCCCAACGTCTAGACATTTCTTAATTGACTTCAATAGGATATCACCGCCTTTATGGGGTGTATCCAAACGCGCAATCAACCCAATATGCCATACGTCACTTCGCGGGAAGCACGTTATGCCAGAATCAATAATGTCTGAAGATGTTAGCGATATAGATGAGTAGTTAGTACTAAATTCGGCATTTTTAGCTGGATACTTTTTCTGAAGATAATTTGATGTCACATAAGATATAACATATGCATTTTTTACAAGCATCTTGAAAGTCAGATAAAAGAATTGCTGCAGAAAAATCCTTAGTTTATGATTGTAAGAACCTTTTGCAAAATCATCCCAGGGATCTGAAACAACTTCAATTCCATATGCAGTTTTGGGAACCAAAAATTTATCTTGGATTACTGAAGATAGAATAGTTGGCCCCCTGATAATTATCTTATCAACCAGCCCTATTGCGCTAAGTAACTCCTTTCTTAACTTGCTAAAAATTTTCAATAACTGTCCAACCCCCTGGAAATCAGGAATTGGAATTGGTTTTACATTATCTAAAGTTATTCTTACCCATCCATCAGGTATATTGTCAACAAGAGTAACTCTGCAGATTGGTCGCACCACTGAAAAAATCGTTAAATAACGTTTCCAGAAGTTATCTCCGTATGTTTGCTTGCTGACCCAATAATTACCTGATGTATCAGACAACATTCTGTTATTGCAGATAACCCCTAGTATTTGGTTATTTTTCATCCAATTTATACCTAGTTAAAGAAATTGCCATAAAGAGTAGCAATGTCATTGAATATGGATCATGGAACAAATCGTCATACATTAAAATAAAAACAAATAGCGAGAAAAACATTGTTCCGTACTCAGCTAGAATTTTTTTCATTCTATAAAGAATTAGAAGCGTAAATACCAGCCCATTCTCAGCCAAGGAACCTAGGATAAATGAATTCGCATGTGTTTTAACTTCTTCAACACCGTTCCCCGAGTCTCCCCAAATAAATACATCTGTTAACACAGGAAACTGCTTAAATCCCTGCCCCAAAATTGGAGACTGATAAAACATCTTTAATGCACTTTCCCAAAGCTGTAATCGTAAAGTGAAAGAGGTATTGTCAGTTAATGAATAGCTTGAGTCCAAACGTAACCAACCAGCCAAGCCAGAATAGTCGATATAACTGGATATCCCAATAACTCCCAAAACAGCAAATACTGCTAGAAGGGTAATTTTTATTCCTCGGACATAAAGCATAACAAAAGCAATACTGGCTATTGCAAAATTCCCTCGACTATTCGTTAACACTAAAGCGACAACAATTATAAATGCAACCAGCATCTGAATTCGAATATTTTCTCGTCGCCCATAAAAATACAATATCGGGAAAAACGAAAGAAAGAATGAATTAATATTAGGATGTAAAAAAACACCAGGTGCACGGAATCCATCGCCATATTTGAAGTTGAATTCTTGCCATGATTCAAGAAAAACTGTAAAACCAAAGAATTGCAGAATTGATACAGCAAGTAAAAATATATATAATATTTTAATTTCTATAGGGACTTTTCCCGTATCATAATTATGTTGATACTTAATGAAAAAGGCCACACCCCATATCAAATATTCAAAATACCTAACCATACCTACGATCGTAGGGAGCTGTACTCCGTGCCTTATCGAAGAATTTACAGCAATTAAACAACAAATCAAGGTATAGCTGATAATAAATATAAATGACTTTGTTCTAATCGAGTTGGGAATATTCGTAACAACATAAAAAAACGTTAGAGCGCTAAAAATATCAATAAAATAAACATCGCCATTACCAATGTTTACCTTAACGCAACCTAATATAAACGCTGTTAATACGTATATTCCCCACCATGATATTTTAATATTCATCATATTTTTTCTTTAATTTCGCTCTATAAACAGATGAAAATAGTATCAGCAGAAGACTTTCGGAAAATAGAGTAACAGCAACCGCCCCCGCAACACCATATATAGGTATAAAGATCAACCCCAAAACCGCATTTATTACCGCAGTAATAATTGACATATATGCCCGCAACTTTTGGAATCCCATAGCGGTAATACCATCAGCAAAAACATAATGCATACTCATTATTATCGGAGCTGGCAATAAAAGATAAACCATGTTTTTAGCAGCGGCATACTCATGACCAAAGAAGCTTATGATAAATGGAAGAGTTGTGACCATTACCAAACCAATTATCGTCGACATCGAAACACATAATATTATAAGGCGTGTTATTTTTCTTTTAAGCTCAGACTTGTTCTTTAATGAACCAAGATAGTATAAAGTCGGAGCTTGAATGGATAATACAGCAGAAACAGGTACGAAAACTAAACTAATTAATTTATAGGCAATATTATAGTTTGCTACATCTCTTAAATTATTAACAGTACCTAAAATAACCTTGTCTGAATCCGTATATACTGTCTTTGCCGTTGTTGCCAACGAAAAATAGATAGCTTCTCTCATCATGTTTATTGCTGATAAAAACTTCAGCTTCACGTTTCCTTTTATACTCCTTAGCTCCTCCCAGAACATAACTGGAATTATAAATATTAATGATGCTAAGAAATTCATATAAATAAAGTCATTTGATATATTAATCCAATCTGTCGAAAAAACAAATGACAGTTTGAATATTATAAATACGACAGGGAAAAGTGAGAAAGCAAGCTTATTTCCTTTAGCCAAGTACATTTGTGATAACAACTCTACCTGCCGAAATACAAATAGCTCGGCAAGCAACACTAATGATACCGTGTAGAAATCCGTTTTATATAACAGGCCAGCTACAGGCGTTAAAATCAATGTTCCGAGAAGAAGTAGAATAGCACCTAAGTAATAATAACTCCTAAATAAGCTATAGTTTTTATCAGAAGCATGTACCTTTATTATACAAGGTCCGATACCCATAATGATAAGTGGGCTAAGAATATTGCACAACGCAGATATAGATGCCCAAAGACCAAATTTATCAGCCCCGAGCATTTTTGCAGCAATTGTAAAATACAGGAACTGAAAACCAAGCTTCAAAAACTGACATGCTATGTTAATTATACTTCCTTTCATATACTGCCCGTAGCTGCCTGTGAGAATTTATGAGAAGGTTTCTTGCGCGGTTTTTTCCCAATTATAGGAAGCAGCTTTTTTTCCGCATGTCTGCTTGAGACTGGCTAGTTGCTCTGTGTCGTAATACAACTGACGAATACCTGATGCAATACTGTCACTGGATTCTTCAACTATAAGTCCTAATCCTGAACTGACGACTTCTGGGATAGCCCCAACGTTCGTAGCTAATGAAGGCACACCGCATGCAGCTGCTTCAAGAAAAACAAGCCCGAAGCCTTCAACTTTTCGTGCATCTGTACGCGCAGCTAAAACGAATAGATCAGACTGTCTATATTGGCATTTAACTTCATCATCACTTAAATTATCAAATATATTTACTCTGACATTATTTTTTTCCCCAAGATCTTTAAGGGCACGTTTATAATCATCATCACCTCTGCCAATAACATTATATATAATATTAGCAGCCAAACCAGACTGGCTAATCGCCTCGATAATTAGATCATGCCCCTTCCTAGAATCCAGCCTCCCCACTGTAACCAATACAAAATCCGTTTTATCCTGGTCCACTTTTCTTTTTATATCATTAACATCAATCTCTTTTCGCCAAGCCTCATCAATACCCAATAGTACTGTTTTACATGGTAGTGTTCGGCTTTCCGGAAACGTATTTACCATGATATTCTTGGTATAATCACTTATCGGATATAATGCTGTGACATCTCTAAATGGTAAGAGTCGTTTAACCAATAGAGAGATTCTGCCATTCTTAAAATTAAGAATCTCACTGCCATAAATGGTACAAGTGAATTTTATTTTTTCCTTCCATGGCATAAATTTGTTTCTAAAACAAACTGCAAGCCAAAATGGCCAGTCAGCCACATGAATCCTATCATATTCGCGAGTATTTATTTTCGCCACTATTTTTAAAAGCGTGGGGAAATCCTTCCATGTAAACTTCCCACCCTTATATCTCTTCACTTTAATTTTAAGCGCGTCGCTATTCTCGGAAACTTCTTTATGATAACTAGGTGCTACAAGCTCGATCTCCACACCAGCTGGTTTATGCTGAACAAGCATTTGAGTATAACGGGAAATCCCTCCATTAAAGGGACTATACTCATTAGTCAGTAATAGTACTTTCATTATTATTTGCTTCCCTTACTTTTACTGTCACTCTTATATTCATATTGGTAGTAACCGTAATTCGAGTAGTAGGAACCTAACTTCCGTACCATAGCATTAAGAATCACACCTTTAATTTCGACACCATTCTGTTCAAAGCGCCTAATACTAACTTCAACTTCTTTTGTAGTGTTGATTTCAAAACGCGCAACCATTAGCGAAGTACCAACATGATGCCCTATTATTGCCGCATCAGTGACAGCTAAAATAGGTGGCGTATCAATAAGCACAAAATCATAATGCTCACTTGCCCACTTCATTAGTTTTTCGAACCGTTCATTCATCAATAATTCGGAGGGATTCGGCGGGACCTTACCTCTAGCTATTACATCTAGATTATCGACATTCGACCGAATAACCGTTTGTTCTGCACTGAGCTGTCCAGCCAATATAGAAGACAGACCATTGTTCGCGGTAAAACCAAAGATATCGTGTATATAACCTTTGCGCATATCACTATCAATAACTAAGACTTTCTGCCCGGACTGCGCAATGGTTGCAGCCAAGTTCACACTCACGAAAGTTTTACCAATAGAAGGACTTGCACCTGAAATCATTAGAATATTATTCTTTGCATCTAGCATTGCAAAATGCAAACTAGTTCTCAAACTCCTAATTGCCTCAATAGCTAAGTCGGCAGGATTACCTGTCGCTAACAACTCATTTGAACGTGTATTTAATTTCTTACCACGTAAGGCTAGCTCTTTATCTTTTGCACTTTGCCATTCTGATAGTGGAATGCTCGCATATACACTGATGCCGTTACTTTCCAACTCCTCCGCACTGTCAATACCCTTATGCAGCAACATTTTTATTAACACAAGCGTCACTGAGATTACCGCACCTAAAATAACAGCAAACAATACAAAGAAAATCTTCTTTGGCTTCACTGGTTTTAGCTGAGTATCTGCATAATCAATAATTCGGACATTACCTACGGTGCTTGCTTTATTTATACTTAACTCTTGCTGTTTATTTAGCAACTGCATGTACACTTCTTGACCAGCTTGGACATCCCGCGTTAAACTTAGAATCTCTTGCTGTGTTTTCGGCATATTACTTACGCGTTTATTGAGTTTGGCCTTTTCTTTTTCTAAAGTTGCCCTTTTCTCAATTAATGCTCTATATGCAGGATGCTCTTTCGTATACAGCTTGGAAATTTCGGCCTCTTTGAACGTTAGCTCGTTAAGTTGAGACTCTACCGCCACCATTGTATCCAGAACGGATTTTGCCTCTAACGACAGATCGACTGAATCATTTTGCTGTCTGAATTGATTAAGCTTATTTTCTGCTAAATCCAGATTCTGTCTGACCTGCGGTAATTGCTCTTTCAAAAATTCGAGGCTTTTCCCTGCCTCTTCAGATTTTCTTTCAACATTTTGCTGCAGATAATTATTGATGATGCTATTAAGAACTTTCTTTATCTTGGTAGGATCATCCCCTGTCAAACTCAGAGCCAAAATTCCGGTATCTTTTCCTTTATCTGCTACAGTCATCTTATCGATAAGATCATTAATTGCATCGAGCCTAGGGCGTTTTTTTACAGTAAAACTAGTACCTTCGTCCCCCTGGAAGTCGCTAACTAGAATACTTACGCCATGGGCTTCTGATAATTTACCGATGCTACCATCTAAAATTTTATCGCCACCGTATGATAACTCGTAAGAATTTTTATTCTTAAAGGACAATTTTAATTTTTCATCTAACAAATAATTTGGAACACGCAAACTACTCAGAGCAACCTGAGGTCTTTCACTAATACTTTTGGTGAGACGCGTAAAGCCTTTGCCAAATACTGGAAAGTAGTTAGGTTCCACTTCAGTATCTAAATTCATTTCATCCAGCGTTTTACCAATAACCATCCGGGACTTAATCAACTCAATTTCAGTTGCTGAAACCGGTTGGCTATCTGGGAGGACTTTAGATATATCACTGAGTATAGAACTACCCATATTTTGTTCAACTTGAACCAATGCATCTGCTTGATATATTGGTGTTGCAAATATGACATATACCAAACCTATTAGAGCAAATATAGATGTGACACCAGTAATCAACCAACGATGGTCAATTAATGTTCCGACCAATCGCCCTAAATCTATATCTTCATTCTTCGCTACATTTGGGGATGCAGACCCCTTGCTTTTATCTAACATTATAGGCCTTATAAATTATTTATTCAGCACCTGAGCCCACTGTTCAGCGGACTCTTCGAGGAGTTTATATATATGCTCAAATGCTTCTTTGCTTTGCCGATATGGATCTGCAATTTCTTTCTTATCAACCCAATGGCCGAAAAGCATTGTCTTTCCGCGAACTTCAGGTTGAATGTTGCTCACCGCATCAATATGTCTCTTTTCCATTACTAAAATAAGATCATATTGCCTGCATAATGTGGCTGTAAGCTGCTGAGCAATATGCCCATCCAGAGAAAGGCCCTTCTCTGAAGATACCTCTATCGCAGTATCATCCGCAGAGTGTCCTTTTAAGGCACCAAGACCTGCAGAAGCTATTTTTTTGTGTGGCAGTTTCTGTTTAAGAAGACGCTCCCCTATAGGAGAGCGGCATATGTTACCTACGCAAACAACTAAAATTGAATCAAACATATGTTAATTCCATTGTTTGATGAAACGTACCGTTTCAGTCATATCATGTACACCTGTAATTGTTGGTACCAATTGTGAAATAACACGATTCCAACGAACTATTGGTGCAGTAGTAACGTAAACGATATCATAAGGTTGCAATTGGAACTCGGTTCCCATCACCAACGCAGATGCATCTGAAGCATTTAACTGATAGATATTCGCAATCTTCTGACCTTCACTTCCACGTAATGGACGAATGACAAACACACCGGTTGCGTCTGACATGGCCTGATCCATACCTTCAGCATTACCCAGCGCCTCAGTCAAAGTCATCCCGCTTCTGTCCATACGTAAAGTGGATTGTTTTTTTACCTCACCCATCACAAAAACTTTCAAATCATCATTACGCGGGATATATAAGATATCACCAGGGTACAGCAAGCGGTTCTGAGTCAAATCACCTTTTTGCATCAAGGCTTGCAAAGAAATCCGATGCTCTTTTCCATTATGTGTCAACACTACATTTCGCCAATCCGCGCCAGCACTTAAACCACCCGCCGCGTTGACTGCATCCATAATTGTCAATGGAACATTGGTGATAGGTTGCTGGCCTGACTTTTCGACTTCACCGGTCACATAAACTTTTTGTGAACGAAATGCAGCAATACTGACATCAACTTGCGGACTTTCAATATACTGTGCCAACCTTCCTGCTATGTCGCCACGGACCTGACTAACTGTTTTTCCTGAAACTTTTACTTTACCAATATACGGGTAAAAAATAGTCCCATCAGAATTCACCCAGTTACCCGTATCGCTTGCGCTACGATACTGGCCCGCCGGCGTAGTCAATTCTGGATGATCCCATACGGTCACCATTAGCACATCGCCAACGCCAATGCGATATTCATAATTTTGTAGTTCTCGCTCTAGTGATGCATTAGCTTGTGCTATGACTGGCTTTGGTCGTAATTTTTCAATCAGGCTTGGCGTCATTGGATAAATATTCACCAACTTATCGATATCAAAATCACTATCCTGTTGCTTGACTACATCTTTGCCACTGGTTGAAAGGTGAGAACCGGGGACGATCGTACAGCCACTGATCACACTGATCGATACCAAAAGCGGTATCAGTTTCCATTGTTTTTTTGCCATCGAGTTATCATCGCTATCAAAGTAAGAATGTTTGCAGTGCCAAGCCCCGGGCCAACCATAGCGCTATCGGCACTCAGCAAAATGATTTGTCATCTGTTCAAGCGGGTATGAAAAATTCGCACTCATTGTGCAAGCATTGAATTCGCACCTGCTACTATAAAAGTTACGTCAAGAGCATTATTGCATAATAACCAAAAAAAAAGGTATGCCTATCTAAAGGCATCCTCGTTAAACGCAACTTAAAACCACCTAAACATCGACTCTCCCCGACTCTCGGGGAAATTAACTTTATTATAATGAAAGCTGCTCTGCCCAAGCACGAAAAGCCTTACCCTGAGTAGGATGGCGCAAACCATAGGTGACAAATGCCCGCAGATACCCCATTTTTTCGCCACAGTTGAATGATTCGCCCACCAGCTCCATTGCCTCAACCGGTTTGTGTTTTAACAGTTCAGCAATGGCATCCGTAAGCTGGATCCGTCCCCAGGCCCCTGGCTCGGTCTTCTCAAGGAGTGGCCAAATATCTGCAGACAAAACATAGCGTCCCACTGCGGAATAATTGGACTTCAGTTGCACCTCGCGACCAGGCTTCTCGATAATAGAAGTCATCCGCGAGCTCTCACCTGGCTGTAAGCTGTTAGTCTCACATTCAACAACGGAGTAATCATGCAGCACATGCTCATCGGCTGCCTGAACCAGCACCTGACTCAGGCCTGTCTGTTCAAAGCGGGCAATCATATGCGGAAGGTTGTCTTTTTTCAGATTGGCTTTTGCGTCATCAAGTAAGACATCGGGAAGTAAAACGACAAAAGGCGAATCACCTACTAAGGGTTTAGCACAAAGTACCGCATGCCCTAACCCTTTTGGTTGACCTTGACGAATATGCATCAGTGTTACACCTTTTGGTGTAATCGACTGTACCTCGTCCAGCAACTGACGTTTTACACGCGCTTCAAGCATGGCTTCCAGTTCGAATGAGGTATCGAAATGGTTTTCAATCGCATTTTTAGAAGAGTGCGTCACCAAAATAATTTCTTTGATTCCTGCCGCAACACACTCATTGACAATATATTGAATCAATGGCTTATCGACGATCGGCAACATTTCCTTGGGAATAGCCTTGGTTGCAGGCAGCATACGCATACCCAACCCTGCAACAGGAATGACAGCTTTCAACTTGGTCATGGTAATCCTCTTTCAATATTATGATCGTCTTTTCAGCCGCAACTCTTACTTGCTGTTCAACGTCTGCTTTAACCACTGGGTAAAGCCTTCGCCTTCCGAGGTGTGACGCAGACCATACTGCACGAATGCCTTCATATAACCCAGCTTATCACCACAGTCGTGTGATTTGCCGCTCATGTGGAAAGCCTCTACGGTTTCCTGCTCCATCAATGCCGCAATGGCATCGGTCAGTTGAATTTCATCACCGGCGCCCGGTAAGGTTTTTTCCAGTAGCGGCCAGATATCGGCCGACAGAACATAACGCCCCACTACCGCCAAGTTAGAAGGTGCATCTTCAAGCGCTGGCTTTTCAACAACCGCCGTCATCGGGGTACTCTGACCTGCAGATAACGTTGCACCACCGCAATCGACAACCCCGTATTTCGAGACGTCTTGCTCCGGTACCGGTTCCACCATGATCTGGCTAAAACCAGTCTCCGTAAAACGTTCGATCATCTTGGCCAGGTTTTCTTTACGCAGGTCTGCAGTGGAATCATCCAACAATACGTCAGGCAGCAAAACGACAAATGGCTCATCACCTACCATAGGTTTGGCACATAACACCGCGTGACCCAAACCTTTTGCCTGCCCCTGGCGCACTTGCATAACCGTCACGTCGGCTGGGCAGATAGTCTGCACTTCTTCCAGTAACTGACGCTTTACGCGGGATTCCAAAACGGCCTCTAGCTCAAAAGAGGTATCGAAGTGGTTTTCAATCGCATTTTTTGAGGAGTGGGTGACCAGCACAATGTCTTTGATCCCGGCAGCCACACACTCGTTAACAATGTACTGAATCAGTGGTTTATCGACCACCGGCAGCATTTCTTTAGGAATGGCTTTCGTGGCTGGCAACATACGGGTTCCCAGGCCAGCTACGGGGATCACAGCCTTCAGTCTCTTTTGCATGTTTTTTTATCCACAATCAAATAACTATAACGCAGCTGAACTCAGCCTATCCCAAGACGCTTATGAAATCTGGATCAACGTGGTTTAGCCACGCTACCGCCCCTGGCTTTCAGCTACCAATGCACTGTCATCGTTCTCTTATGTCGGCGTTGTATGGGCGTCCGGCGACTAATCGCATTTTAATGTAAGTTAAGGATCCTGCTCTTTTGTTAAGCGTTCGACAGATCACAGAAAAGACAAAATAAATACACCCTTATAACCAAACGATGATACTTGTAAATGTTTATATGGCTAAGATTCTTATACTATTGCCTTATCGATACAAGCCTAAGATACCCGTTAAGTACCCTTTTCAGAATAAGACTACCAAGACGGAAAGATTGTACAAAGTCTAACAGTCCATAATGTCCCTAACGATATGTTTTTAAAACCTTATATTTCCGTTGATTTTATCTACAACTTCCCATACTTCTGCTCCAGTACCAGATTCTTCACTCAAAAACCCTCATATTTCCACTTCGTATTGTGTTGTTCTCCACTTAAGGGGGTGATTTTTTATGCACTATTTTGGCCATTTCCTTCATTTTGCTTGCTTGTCATGCCAGACAGCGGTTTTAAAGTTGAATTTTCCCCGTCAAGCACCCATCATTCACAGGCGGCATAAGCCGTCGAACTTACAGGTGAAATTGGGCGTATGGAATGGATCGCAGATCCAACAATTTGGGCCGGCCTGGCCACTCTGGTCGTGCTGGAAATCGTTCTGGGTATAGACAACCTTATCTTTATCGCCATTCTGGCGGAAAAATTACCTAAACATCAAAGAGATAAAGCCCGCATCGTTGGCTTGTTACTGGCACTGCTGATGCGCTTGGCCCTGCTGGCTTCCATCTCGTGGTTGGCCACGCTCACCCAACCGCTGTTTTTTGCCGCCGGTCATCCGTTTAGCGGACGCGACCTTATTATGCTGGTCGGGGGTATCTTCCTGTTGTTCAAAGCTACCATGGAGCTTAACGAGCGGCTGGAGGGTAAAGATGAAGAGCAACATGGTTCGCGCAAAGGCGCCCGTTTCTGGCCTGTGGTGGCGCAAATTGTGGTGTTGGATGCCGTCTTCTCGCTCGACTCGGTGATAACCGCCGTCGGCATGGTCGACCATCTCGCCGTCATGATGATTGCGGTTTGTATCGCTATCGGCTTGATGCTGTTGGCCAGCAAGCCATTAACACGCTTCGTCAATGCCCATCCTACAATCGTCATCCTGTGCCTGAGCTTCCTGCTGATGATCGGCTTTAGCCTGGTCGCCGAAGGTTTTGGCTACCACATTCCTAAAGGCTATTTGTACGCTGCAATAGGCTTCTCCGTAATGATTGAAGCGTTGAACCAGCTGTCACAGTTTAATCGCCGCCGTTTTCTTTCCAAGGTGCGGCCCCTGCGCGAACGAACGGCAGAAGCCGTGCTGCGCATGCTGAGCGGCAAGCATGAGGAAGCTGAAGTGGACAGCCACTCCGCTAATCTACTGGCCGATAGCGACAGTGAAAGCGGCGAGATTTTCAATCAGCAGGAACGTCACATGATAGAACGCGTGCTGGGCATGGCACAGCGTACGGTTAGCAGCATCATGACCTCCCGCCATGATGTGGAATACCTTGAGTTGAACGATCCACAAGAAAAACTGACCCAGTTGCTGGAAAAAAACCAGCATACGCGCATCGTTGTGGTGGAAAACAGCGCCAGTGATGAGCCGCTCGGCGTCATCCATACTATTGACGTGTTGAAACAGCAGTTGAACCAAGCCCCACTTGATTTACGCTCTCTGGTGCTGCAACCGCTGATCTTCCCCGAACAGTTAACCCTGCTGAGTGCGCTGGAGCAATTCCGCCAGGCACAGACGCATTTTGCCTTTGTGGTTGATGAGTTCGGCTCGGTCGAAGGGATTGTCACGCTGACCGACGTGATGGAAACCATCGCCGGTAACCTGCCGGAAGCAGGTGAAGAAGTCGATGCCCGGCATGACATCCAGCAAAATGAGGATGGCAGTTGGACTGCCAATGGCTATATGCCACTGGAGGATTTGGTACTTTATCTGCCATTACCACTGGAGGATAAGCGTGAGTACCACACGCTGGCTGGCTTGTTGATGGAGCACAGCCAACGTATCCCTCAGGAAGGTGAGCAATTGCGGATCGGTGACTACCTGTTTGAACCGCTGGAAGTCAGCAGCCACCGTATTTTGAAAGTGAAAATCACGCCGTTGTCAGTACCAGAACCGGACTACGAAGTTTAAACTCAGGCCGGGCCTAGCCCGGCTTCTTTTATAAATGCTGGGGAACCAGCAACTCCGTCGCCACGATAACCACGATTAACCCGACGATCACCGGCACCGAAGTGCGTTTTACCACCTCGAAAGGCGAGATCTTAGCCATGCCGGCCACCGCAACCACCACGCCGGAAACCGGTGACAGGGTGCGTCCCAGATTTGACGCCTGTAGCATCGGGATCACCAGATACGCCGGATTAACCCCCATCTGTGCCGCCAATTTAGGGATAAGTTCAACGAAAGCATAAAATGGCGCATTACCCGAACCGGTCGTCATGGCTGCCAGCATGGTAATCACCACCAACACCAACATCATGATAATGCCACCGGTACCGAACGACTGCGCCAGGCTAATCAGCCCACTGATAAACCCGACGGTACTCAACCCTTGAGCGAAAACGCCGGCTGCCACCAACAGCATAACGACGCTGGCGAACGCATCCGCCATACCGCGATAGGCCACTTCCAACCCGGTGAATACCTGTTTGGCGCTAAAACTGCGCAGAAATTCAATTACCGCCGCCAGCAACATGCACCCGACCAACACGGTGATGATATGCAGTTCCGGCCCCCATTTGCCGTCAAATACCAATACACCGAGTATCGGTGTGAAAGGCAGTACGGCGTAGAAACCGGGTGCGTGGGTGGTGATTTCACTCACATCCATAATGTGATGCTGTTCGTTGTTCTTTTTGTCCAGATAGCGTTGCCAGAAGAAATGCGCGATGGCCATGCAGACAATGGCCGCAATGGAAATCGGTAAAGTGGTTTTAAATGCAAAATCGACCAGTGGCATTTCCGCCGCCTTGGCTGCCAACACCACGTCACCCGAGGTTGGCGCCAGGATAATCGCCGCAGGCGAAGCACAGATAGCTGCCGCCGCCCCTCGGCTGATGCCGACGTTGACCATCAACGGGAATAACGTGGCCATCAGCAACACGCCCAGGCCCGTAGCTGAAGAGACCGCCAGTGACATCAGACAAGCGACAAAATAAGCCGCGACCATCAAAAGATAGGGAGAGTTGATCATCTGCAGCGGACGAGAAGCCAGCTTCACCACCACATCATTCGCGCCAATGTGCGTCATATAAGCGGCAAAGCCACACAGCATCATAATCATCATGCCAAGATCGCCACCGCGACTCATCAGCAAGATTTTGACGTATTCGATGATGTCAGTCGCACGCCACCCGGTAGTGGCAGCACTGGCAGGCAACAGGCTTTTGCCCATCAGGGCGCTGATTGCCAACAGCAATAAGCCCCCCACCATCAACACCCCGGTAGCGGAGTAGCCCTTGATGATGTAGCGGCCAACGCCCGCCGCGACGACCGCCCCAATCAGAAGCTCTATCATATTCCCTCAACTTATCTTTATCGTTATTGACCATGCCAAAGCGTATAAATCGCTTAACTGCGCACACTCTGCACAAACTCAGCCAAATGCATCATGATGTTCGTCAATGTTACGGGAGGAAATTATTGGGGGGAGAAACACTTTACGGGGTTTATCAAAAATGCGGGCCGAGAACCGACCCGCATCGTTAAGATTAGAGTTTATCGAGCAGCTTTTTCAGATCCTGCCCTTCGCGTGAATCCTGGTTCTTTTCAGCCCATTTGTTCAGCGCGTCCTTCGCCCGGTTCTGCAGCGTTTTACGCAGTACCTGATCGACCTGCAATTGGTAGTTGAGCTGATTCCACGGGCCATAAACCCGCAACGGAATCGGCGTTTTCTGCAGTTGTTCGATCAGATCGCTGCGCCCTTGCCAACCACCGGTTACCCGCACATTAAGCGCCATATCGCACTGTTTGCCCGGCATATTTACGCTGCCGCCACCACTGAGGTTCAACAACGGGGAATCTGCGCCCAGCTCGGTGATTTTTATCATGCCGTGATTTAGGCTGGCTTTCGCCGACAATTGCTTCACTTCGGTGTAACGCTGGTAATCGTCTTGCCCGCGCACGCTGTTGTCGTTACGCGCCACCGCTTGCTGAATCAGTTGCTGAATATTCAGGCCGTGCAACTGCGCGTCCTGCATCGTCATCTGAGCCGTGCCCTGCCAGCGTCGTTCAAATGACTGTGAGGTAAAGCGATCGCCGGTTAAATCCCCCTGCATGCTGAATTTGCCGGTCAACACCTGTGGCATCTCAAACGCTTTCAAAACGGTGCCAAGTTCAACCTGTTTCAGTACCGGCTGTACAGTGATTACCGGGTGGCTGCCCCGGGCGTCGAGCGTCCCCGGCAACGCGAAATCACCACCGGCCAACTGACCTGAGAATGAATGCGATGTTAACAAGCCCTGGCGGTTTTCCGCCTCTAGCACCAAATGGGCAATGCTCATACCGCGATAGGTCAGTTGATCCACGTTCAGTTTGAGTTGCGCGTTAAAGTCTCGCAACACCTCTAGATTTTGTTGCGGATCGTCAATTTGGCTGGCAATGACTGGCGCCGAAGTCACGCCCTGCGCTTGCTGGACTTGCGAACCGTTGGATTGCCAACCGGTATACGCATCCATATTCACCGCAGTGGATGCCAGGTTCAGCACATAAGTCGGGATTTCACCGAGTTTAATATCGGCTGCACCGGTAAACCGGCTGTCATTAGCGCTAACATTCAGTTGGCTCAGCGCGACTTGCTGTGGTGTTTGTTGATATACCACCTGAGTGGTGCCATCACCCTTGATGCCACCGGCCAGAATGTCTGCACCTTCCAGTTGGTAACTGAACTGGCTCACATTGGCCGCAATACGCCGAGGGTATTGCTGTAAATCGATATCCGCTGCGATGCTGAAACTTAGATCGCGTTGATTGCGGTTCACCCGGCTGGACAGTTCCATTTGCGCCTGGCGTTTGGCATTTTGCTGCAGGCTGAGGTTGATATCGCGAACGTTAATCTGTTCGTTATTGGGGCGCTGCCAAATCAGCAGGCTGTCCACCACGCGAAGGTTATCGATATCAAATTTCCAGGGCGTATCTACCGACGCTTCAGCACGGCCGGCGGGAGCAATAGGCGCATCAGGTTGATCTTGTTCTTCACTTTCTGGCGTAAGGCGGATGACGGCATTTTTCAGCATCACCTGTTTTACAAACAGTTGATGCGACAGCAACGGCAGCAGTTTGACATCAAGACGCATGTTTTCTGCGCTCACCACTGGGGCTGTGGCCCCCGGCGCGGTCAGCGTCATACGCCCTGCAAGAATGCTGAGCTGTGGCCAGATATGCCAACGCAGATCGCCATCCAACGTCAGATGATAACCGCTCTTTTGTTCAACCTTCGTGACCATGTAGGCACGAAAATCATTCGGATTAACCAACAGTACCAGCGCAGACATCCCCGCCACCAGCACCACCAGCAAAATCACCAAAGTCGTCAGTAATCTTCTCATGCCATCCTCTTGTCAACGCCACACCGACAGTGCTTCCAGCGCTGTTAGTCCTTGTCGATTCGACTGGCTACCGCACCCTGTTGATCGCGGTATTTTGCATCCTGCCGGCTGTTGTAAGGACGTGCCGCCGGCCCTGAAAGCGGTTCAAAACTCAGCGCGCCAATCAGCATGCCCGGGCGTAATGCCAGCGGCAGCTTACCTGAATTATAGAACTCCAGAACAATTCGGCCCTGCCAGCCTGGGTCGATACGGTGTGCGGTAACGTGCACCATTAAACCCAGACGCGCCAGAGAGGAACGACCGTCCAGCCACCCCACCAGATCGTTTGGCAGCGTCACCGACTCCAGCGTCACCGCAAGTGCCAGTTCGCCCGGATGCAGGAAAAAGGCTTCGCCTTCTGGCAGAACGATTTCATCACTCATCACGCGATCCAATGCGGCACTGACTTCGTCTTTCGGCCCACTGAGATCGATAAACGCGGCGGTGTGGCCGCGAAACACGCGGAACTGATTGCCTAAACGGACATCCACTGTGGCCCCGTTAATACGCTCAATCGGCGGACGCGGTGAAATCACCAGTTTTTCGCAATCCAGCCAGGCTTCTATATCACGGTCGCACAGTCTCATTTGTTTATCTCCATCAAAGCGTGTCACTAAAACAAAAATTGCCACACAACGAGCGAAAGGTCTACGCTGCAGCGTAAATAGTTGCCCGCTGGCCGGAAACACAGGTTTCCCGGCCATTGAACGGCATTATTCAAAGAATTGGCTGATTTTGGCTTTCAGAATATCGATCGCAATGCGGTTTTTACCCCCGCGAGGAACGATAATGTCAGCATATTGTTTGGAAGGTTCGATAAACTGCAGGAACATCGGACGAACGGTTTTCTGGTATTGCGCCATCACCGAATCCATTGACCGACCACGCTCATTCACGTCGCGCTTCATACGGCGCATTAAGCAAATATCCAGTGGCGTATCGACAAAGATCGAGAAGTTCATTTCCTGACGCAAACGGATGTCCGTTAATAGCAGGATCCCCTCCAAAATAATCACCTTTTTCGGTTCCAGGTGAACAGTCTCTTTTTTGCGTGTGTGTTCGGTGTAGCTATACAAAGGTAATTCTATCGCCCTGCCTGATTTCAGCATTTGCAGATGCTGGAACAGCAGATTGTGGTCCATGGCACTCGGGTGGTCATAGTTGGTCTTGACCCGTTCTTCCATGGTCAGGTGTGTCTGGTCTTTGTAGTAACTGTCTTCAGGAATAACGCCGATATGTTCATCGCCAACCTGATCGCGAAGCTCACGATACAATGTACTGGCGATAAGGCTTTTTCCGGAGGCAGATGCGCCGGCGATACCAATAATGACGCACTGATGCGGCTTGTCAGTCATAAAATTAAAGACCTGATTTCGTAGTGTGAAGGGGGGGACTAAAACGCGACAATTATAGGGAGTTAGCGGGCATTGCGCCAGACTATATTGGCGCCGTTGGGCGCTATCTGCGGTTATTTCGCCAGAATAGGCATGGCAGCGTTTTAAGATTATTGCGTCTAGGGCAATTGAACGCCACAGGGTAAACTCCGACGCTTGCTCATCATCCTGCTAATGGGATGATATCTTTTACCGGAGATTGACGTGCTGGACTGGCATTTTCTGACATTTTTTGGCGACAGCATGTTGCTGTTGCCCTGCTCGCTGATTCTTTTTGCCGTATTGGTCGCCCCTCGCACCACCCGGACTGCCGGCTGGCAGTGGGCGCTGGTCTTCGGCTGCGCCGGTGGCGTGGTGTGTGCATCCAAACTGGCCTTTATGGGCTGGGGCATTGGCATTAAAAGCTATGATTTTACCGGTTTTAGCGGCCACTCTGCGTTGGCGGCCAGCATCTGGCCAGTACTGCTCTGGACGTTGACCGGCCGATTTTCTCATGCCGTGCGCAGCATGGCGCTGGTGGTGGGTCTGGTCTTGCCGCTTACCATCGGGCTCTCTCGGCTTGCTATCCATGTGCACTCACCTTCGGAAGTGGTGAGCGGACTGATTCTGGGTTATCTGGCCAGCACCCTGTTCCTGTGGTTGCAGCGTGGTAAACCACGCCCCCAGCTTTCCGTTCCGCAGATTATCGTCGCACTGGCGCTACCAATGGTGCTCATGGGCGTACGGCAACCGGCACCGACTCAGGGGCTGTTGGAGCATATTGCCACCGTATTGGCACAGATCGAACGCCCGTACACCAGGGCTGATTTGCACAAATAAGTTATTCCCCCATAAGCAAAACCCCGGAAATATCCGGGGTTTTATCTTTCTGCCTGCGACGATTACAACTACAACGCGCGGAAAGAAATTTCTGTTGGGATAGCTTCGCCCTGCCAGTACATTTGCGCGGCCACCCGGCCGGCAAGTTGGCGATACAGTTCGGCAAACTCACTGTCCGGTCGGCTTATCACCGTTGGCGCACCGCGATCCAAATCCTCGCGCAGAGAAATGTGCAGCGGCAGTTGCCCCAACAGGCGGCTGTGGTATTTCTTCACCAGCTTCTCCGCCCCGCCGGTACCGAAGATCGGCTCGTGATGTCCGCAGTTGCTGCAAATATGCACGCTCATGTTTTCCACGATACCCAAGACCGGCACATGCACTTTTTCAAACATCACAATGCCCTTGGCGGCATCGAGCAGCGCAATATCCTGCGGTGTTGTAACAACCAGAGCGCCAGTGACCGGAATATTTTGCGACAGCGTCAACTGGATGTCGCCAGTGCCCGGCGGCATATCCAGCACCAAATAGTCCAGATCCGGCCACAGCGTGTCCTGCAGCAGTTGCATCAGCGCCTTGCTGGCCATTGGGCCACGCCAAACCATGGCGTTGTCATCGGTCACCAGATAACCGATCGAGTTGGTCGCTAACCCGTGGGCCACGATCGGCGCCATGTGCTGACCGTCCGGCGAGGTTGGTCGCTCGTTTTCGGTCCCCAGCATGTTCGGAATTGACGGGCCATAGATGTCGGCGTCCAAAATACCGACCTTGGCGCCTTCTGCCACCAGCGCTAACGCCAGGTTAACCGCTGTGGTGGATTTGCCTACCCCGCCCTTGCCGGAACTGATGGCGATAATATTGCGCACGCCCTTGATGCCAGCCTGATCGTTGGCGCGTTTCAGCGTGGTGATATCATGCTTCAGTTTCCAGTCAATCGCTTCGGCGCCGGTCACGCGCAGCAGTTCTGCGCTGACGCTGTCTTTGAGCGCCTCAAAACCACTTTGCCAGGCAAAGGGCATGGTCAATTCAATATGCAGCACATTATCCAGCAGCGCGCAGTGGTGAATTGCCTTCAGCGCAGTCAGATTGTTTTTTAACGTCGGGTGTTCAAAGGCGGCCAGTACACCGGTCACCAGGGCACGCAGAACTTCGGGGTTGGTCTGCTCGGGGGATTTTGCGTTCATCCCGGCTCCTTGATTTTGAATGGATAGCTTCCCGCTAAGCATATCAGAAGTGAGAGCCGGTCGGCGCATGTCCGCACAAAGAAACCGCCCTAGCCGTGGCGGGCGCGATCGGGTAACATCGAAGACCCTTTTTATTCATTACAGAAACCAAGTTCTCACTATGGCTCAAGTCGCGAAAAAATTATTGGTGACGTGCGCGCTACCGTACGCAAATGGTTCCATCCATCTCGGCCACATGCTCGAGCATATCCAGGCAGATATCTGGGTTCGTTACCAACGAATGCGCGGCAACGAGGTTCATTTCATCTGTGCGGACGATGCGCACGGCACGCCAATCATGCTGAAAGCTCAGCAGTTGGGCATCAAGCCGGAAGAAATGATTGCGGAGATGAGCCAGGAACACCAACAGGATTTCGCCGGTTTTGGCATCAGCTATGATAACTATCATTCCACCCATAGCGATGAAAACCGTGAACTGTCGAGCCTGATTTACGGCCGCCTGAAAGAAAACGGCTTTATCAAGAACCGCACCATTTCCCAGCTGTACGATCCGGAGAAAGGCATGTTCCTGCCCGACCGTTTCGTCAAAGGCACCTGCCCGAAATGTAAATCACCGGACCAATACGGCGACAACTGCGAAGTCTGCGGCGCGACCTACAGCCCGACCGAGTTGATCGAGCCGAAATCCGTGGTTTCCGGGGCAACACCGGTATTGCGTGATTCAGAGCACTTCTTCTTTGATCTGCCGTCGTTCAGCGAAATGCTGCAGGCCTGGACCCGTTCCGGCGCGCTGCAAGAACAGGTGGCAAACAAGATGCAGGAGTGGTTCGAATCCGGCCTGCAACAGTGGGATATCTCCCGCGATGCGCCGTATTTCGGCTTTGAAATCCCGGACGCGCCGGGCAAATACTTCTACGTCTGGCTAGATGCGCCTATCGGTTACATGGGTTCATTCAAAAACCTGTGCGACAAGCGCGGCGATCTGGATTTCGACGAGTTCTGGCGTAAGGACTCCACGACCGAGCTGTATCACTTTATCGGTAAAGACATCGTTTATTTCCACAGCCTGTTCTGGCCGGCGATGCTGGAAGGCAGTAACTTCCGCAAACCGACCAATCTGTTCGTGCACGGCTATGTGACAGTGAACGGCGCCAAGATGTCCAAATCTCGCGGCACTTTCATCAAGGCCGGCACCTACTTGCAACACCTGGATGCCGACTGCCTGCGTTATTACTACGCCGCCAAGCTGTCTTCACGCATTGACGATATCGACCTGAATCTGGAAGATTTCGTGCAGCGGGTGAACGCCGACATCGTCAACAAAGTGGTCAACCTGGCTTCGCGCAACGCCGGCTTTATCAGCAAGCGTTTCGGTGGCCAACTGGCCGACAAGCTGGCCGATCCGGCGCTGTACCAGACCTTCGTTGACGCAGCGCAAAGCATCGCCGACGCCTACGCCAGCCGTGAGTCGGGCCGTGCAATCCGCGAAATCATGGCGCTGGCCGATTTGGCTAACCGCTATGTGGACGAACAGGCTCCTTGGGTGGTGGCGAAGCAAGAAGGCCGCGATGCCGATCTGCAGGCCATCTGTTCCATGGGCATCAACCTGTTCCGCGTGCTGATGACCTATCTGAAACCGGTGCTGCCGTCACTGACCGAACGTACCGAAGCCTTCCTCAACTGCGAGCTTACCTGGGACAGCATCCAGCAACCGCTGTTGGGGCATCAGGTCAACGCATTCAAGGCGCTGTTCAACCGTATCGACCTGGATAAGGTCAATGAAATGGTTAGCGCCTCGAAAGAAGACATGGCGGCAACGAAAGTGGTCAGCGGGCCGTTGGCGGACGATCCTATTCAGGAAACCATCACCTTTGACGATTTCGCCAAGGTTGATATGCGCATTGCGCTGATCAAGAGCGCCGACTTTGTTGAAGGTTCAGACAAGTTGCTGAAGCTGCAGCTGGATCTGGGCGGCGAATCACGTCAGATCTTCTCTGGCATTCGCTCCGCTTACCCGGATCCGAAAGCGCTTGAAGGCCGTCTGACCATCATGGTCGCCAACCTGGCACCGCGTAAAATGCGCTTCGGGATTTCTGAAGGCATGGTGATGGCTGCCGGCCCAGGAGGGAAAGAGATCTTCCTGCTGAGCCCGGACAGCGGCGCACAGCCAGGAATGCAGGTGAAATAATACCTGTTTTCCAACCTCTAAAGGGTCGAGCTTGCTCGGCCCTTTTTATGCGCTTAGTCCAGTAGTGATACGCCAGGCTTCAGGCTAAAACCGGCAAGTAATCCCTCTCCAGGAGCTTACCGAAGTAACCTCTTTTTTTACATCGCCTCTTCCCAGACGGCCAAAATGAGCTATGTTATCCATACTGGTTTTATCACTGTATGCATAAACAGGTCTGATATGAAGGGATTCCCACCGCTGATTAACGCCTTGCTGGTCAGTTCGCTGGTACTGACCATTGGCCGCGGCGTAACGCTGCCGTTCATTACTATCTATCTGACCGGGCATTTTCATCTGCTGCCCAAAAGCGTCGGCATCATTCTGGGTATCAGCCTGGCGATCGGCATTTTCGCCAGCCTGTATGGCGGCTACCTGGTAGACAAATTCAACAAAAACACGCTGATCCTGATTTCCATTCTTTTGTTCGCCCTGAGTTTTTTCGCTATCCCGTGGATCCCGCGGCCGGGGGGTATCGTTGTGGTTTTGGCTATTTTACATACCGCCTATTCCGTATTGGGCATCACCATTAAAGCGTGCTTTGCCGACTGGCTGCCGGTCGCGCAGCGCATCAAAGCCTTTTCAATAAACTATACGCTGGTCAACGTCGGCTGGGCGGTTGGATCATCGTTGGGGGTACTGGTGGCAGGTCTGGATCCGCTGTTGCCGTTTTACCTTTCCGGTGGATTGGCTTTATTCACGGTGGCGACGCTGAACGTCATCCTGGGCAAGCAGCCCGCTACGGCCCCGGTCGCGCTGGATGCAACGCCCACCGCGCGCCCTAATTTTCGCCAAACGCTGACCATTCTGCGTAACGATCGCCGGCTGATTTACTTCACACTTGGCAGTACGCTGGGTGCGGTGGTTTTCGGCCAGTTCTCCGGCTATTTATCGCAATACCTGATCACCGTTTCTAATGCAGAGTTCGCTTATCAGGTCATTGGGGCGGTGATGATCGTCAACGCCTGTATCGTCATCGCCCTGCAGTATCTGCTCAGCCGCGGCATGCGTCAGGAAAATATGCTGCGCTGGCTGACGCTGGGCACGCTATTTTTCATTCTCGGGCTGATCGGTTTTTGGCTGGCCGGGCAATCGCTCTGGCTCTGGATCCTTGCCATGGCGATATTCACCCTGGGCGAAATCATAGTGATCCCGGTGGAATATATGTTTATCGACTTCATCGCGCCACAGCACCTGAAAGGCAGCTATTACGGCGTACAAAACCTGAGCGCTCTGGGCGGCGCCATCAATCCGGTACTGTGCGGTTTTATTCTCAGCTACGCCGCGCCGCAAATGATGTTTCTGATGTTGATTGCTGCTGCGCTGCTCAGCCTGCTATTCTTTTTTCTCGGGCATCGCCTGGCGCAGAGGCAACAACAGAATGCCAACTTCGCCAGTGCAGAATAAACCTGCGTCCCTTTTCATCGCGGTTGTCAACCAGCCCCATCGGCATGGTAGCCATAGAGAGAATTCATGGTGTGATTTGTGGCGAAGATCACAGTTTAATTGTATGATGAATGCATCGGTTAAACGGGATTAAGTTATGGCCAAGCTACTCACTCTGTGCTGGAAATACCTGAGGGCATTCGTCCTTATCTACCTTTGTCTGTTCGCCGGCAATGCCATCGCGGCTCTGCTGCCGATCGCCATTCCGGGCAGCATTATCGGCATGCTGTTGCTGTTCGCCCTGCTCTCCACCCAAATTCTGCCGGCCAAATGGGTCAAACCCGGTTGCCACCTGCTGATCCGCTATATGGTGCTGTTGTTCGTGCCTATCGGCGTGGGAGTGATGAAATACTATGACCAAATTATCGAGCATCTGGGGCCGCTGGTGGTGTCCTGCATCGTCAGCACCCTGATGGTGTTGGTGGTGGTCGGCTACACCTCACATTATTTCCACCGGGAACGCACCATCATCGGCAAGCCTGATGCCGCGGAGGGCGAAAAATGATCCATGAAATCTGGTGGTCATTACCGCTGACGCTGGCCATCTATTTTGCAGCGCGCAAACTGGCGCAATGGCTGAACATGCCGTTGCTGAACCCACTGCTGGTGTCGATGGCGGTGATCATCCCCCTGCTGTTGCTGACCGGCATTCCTTATGAGCGTTATTTTCAGGGCAGTAAAATCCTCAATGACTTGCTGCAACCGGCCGTAGTGGCATTGGCTTATCCGCTGTATGAACAGCTGCATCAGATCCGCGCGCGCTGGAAGTCCATTATCGCCGTCTGCTTTATCGGCAGCCTCACCGCGATGATCAGCGGCGGCGCCATCGCTTTATGGATGGGGGCTACGCCGGAAATTGCCGCTTCCATCATGCCAAAATCGGTCACCACGCCCATCGCCATGGCGGTCGCAGAGTCGCTCGGCGGCATTCCGGCAATCAGCGCCGTTTGCGTGATTTTCGTCGGTATTCTCGGCGCGGTTTTCGGGCATACGCTGTTCAAAGTATTGAAAATCACAACCCGCTCGGCACGCGGGTTGGCTATGGGGACCGCGTCACATGCGCTCGGCACGGCACGCTGTGCGGAAATGGACTATCAGGAAGGGGCATTTGGTTCACTGGCCCTGGTGATCTGCGGCATCATCACCTCGCTGCTGGCGCCGTTTCTGTTTCCGGTACTGTTGCACCTGTTTGCGTAAGGTCTAAAACTTGCGATACATCTCGCATTTATGGTTTTCATTGCATTGATTTCATCAATAAAGAGATTTACATCACACTTTATTCGCGCCGGGCTGCCTAGAATGTTATCCCGTTAACCTGTAGAGAGAGTTTCTATGCACCCGCGTTTTCAAACCGCTTTTGCTGAACTGCCCGCCACATTGCAATCCGCCCTGCTGCCTTATTTTGATGCGCCTGATTTTCCGGCCATGCTCAAGGCGGAACAAGTGGATGCTATCAAGCAGCGCTGCGGGCTGGATGATGATGCTCTGGCATTCGCTCTGCTGCCGCTGGCGGCGGCCTGCTCGTTAGCGCCGATTTCGCAGTTTTATGTTGGCGCCATTGCTCGCGGGCAGAGCGGCAACCTGTATTTTGGCGCCAACATGGAGTTCAGCGGCGCGCCGATGCAACAAACCATTCATGCAGAGCAGTGTGCCGTGACTCATGCCTGGCTACGCGGCGAATCAACGTTAGCCTCCATCACCGTTAATTACACGCCTTGTGGTCACTGCCGTCAGTTTATGAACGAACTCAACAGTGGTACCACGCTGAAAATTCGTCTGCCCGGTCGCGAACCGGCCACCCTGGGCGACTATCTGCCGGATGCCTTCGGCCCGAAAGACCTGAATATCGCCACGTTGCTGATGGACCACGTCGATCATGGTTTCCAACTGACGCTGACCGACGAACTGGAGATGGCCGCGCTGGCTGCCGCCAATCAGAGTCACGCGCCCTACAGCAATGCCCACAGCGGCGTCGCACTGGAAGCCGAAGACGGGACGATTTATAGCGGTCGCTATGCGGAAAACGCAGCCTTCAACCCCAGCCTGCCGCCGCTGCAGGCCGCGCTGATTCTGATGAACGTCTCCGGCGGCGACTGCCAAAAAGTGGTTCGAGCGGTGCTGGCCGAGCCCGACAGTGCCATCCTCACCCAATGGGATGCCACCCGCGCCACGTTGGCCGCGCTGGGTTGCCAAAATGTCAGTCGTATCACTTTCTAAATCTGCCCCCCGGCGGTGCTGCCCGGCACCGCTGTTACCAGCCCCGCCAGCCGATTACAATGGCATTCACGTCTTAAAACACTTTCTTTAGTTAAATTAGGACTTGATCGTCGATAATTACGCCAATTTACCTCATGATCCGATAACAATTGCTGTACATATTTCCCCGATCTTTTAGGATCTAGCCCATAAAGTTATCCGATACGTTGAAGAGCAAAAGCCATGGAACTTGAATACGAAAGCAAACGCCCTCTCTACATCCCTTATGCCGGCCCTATTCTGCTGGAATTTCCGCTGCTCAATAAAGGCAGCGCTTTCACCGAGGATGAACGCAGCCATTTCAACCTGCACGGGTTGCTGCCAGAAGCGGTAGAAACCATCGAAGAGCAGGCGGAACGTGCCTACCGCCAGTACCAGGATTTCAAAAACGACAGCGATAAACACATTTATCTGCGTAATATCCAGGACACCAACGAAACCCTGTTCTATCGCCTGCTGGAAGCGCACCTGAGCGAGATGATGCCGATCATCTACACGCCGACGGTGGGTGAGGCCTGTGAGCACTTCTCCGATATTTACCGCCGGGCGCGTGGGCTGTTTATCTCCTACCCTAACCGCGACCGCATTGACGACATGCTGCAAAACGCCACCAAGCAAAACGTTAAGGTGATCGTTGTCACCGACGGTGAGCGCATTCTCGGTCTGGGCGACCAGGGTATCGGCGGCATGGGCATTCCAATCGGTAAACTGTCGCTGTACACCGCCTGCGGCGGCATCAGCCCGGCGTATACCCTGCCGGTGGTGCTGGACGTCGGCACCAACAACCCGCAGCGCCTGAACGATCCGCTGTACATGGGCTGGCGTCACCCGCGTATTTCAGGCGACGAATACCACGCCTTTGTTGAAGAGTTTATCCAGGCAGTCAAGCGCCGCTGGCCGAACGTGCTGCTGCAGTTCGAAGATTTTGCGCAGAATAACGCCACCCCGCTGCTGAACCGCTACCGTGACGAAATCTGCTGCTTCAACGACGACATTCAGGGCACCGCAGCCGTCACGCTGGGCAGCCTGATCGCCGCCAGCCGCGCCGCCGGCAGCCAACTGCGCGATCAGACCGTCACCTTCCTGGGTGCCGGCTCTGCAGGTTGCGGTATTGCCGAGCAAATTATCGCGCAGATGAAATCCGAAGGCCTGAGCGAAGACGAAGCCCGTGCGCGCGTCTTTATGGTCGACCGTTTCGGCCTGCTGACCGACAAACTGCCTAACCTGCTCGATTTCCAGAGCAAGCTGGTGCAAAAGAGCGAGAATCTGACTGCATGGCAGACAGAAAGCGATGCCATTTCCCTGCTGGACGTGGTGCGTAATGCCAAGCCAACCATTTTGATCGGCGTTTCGGGCCAGCCAGGCCTGTTTACCGAAGAACTGATCCGCGAAATGCACAAGCACTGCCCGCGCCCGATCGTCATGCCGCTGTCCAACCCAACCTCCCGCGTGGAAGCCCGCCCGGAAGACATCATTAACTGGACCGAAGGCGCTGCATTAGTAGCAACCGGCAGCCCGTTTGCGCCGGTGAGCTACAAAGATCAGGTATTCCCGATTGCCCAGTGCAACAACTCCTATATCTTCCCGGGGATTGGATTGGGCGTACTGGCCTCCGGCGCCACCCGCGTCACCGACGCGATGCTGATGGCCGCCAGCCGTGCGCTGGCCGACTGTTCGCCGCTGGCAACTGATGGGCATGGCGCACTGCTGCCGAATATCGACGATATTCAGGGCGTGTCCAAGTGCATTGCCATGGAAGTGGGTAAAGCGGCACAGCTGCAAGGCGTTGCTGTGGTCACCTCAGAAGAAGCGCTGTCGAAAGGCATCGAACACAACTTCTGGCGCCCGCAATACCGCAGCTATAAGCGCACTTCATTCTGATTTGCACAGTTAAACATCAGGCCCGGCTCGCCGGGCTTTTTTTATGCTCAAACCGCCTAAAAATGCGGTGCAATGCTTGCTTGATAGGGCGTCAAGCTTGCGTCGGCCTGTCAGGTAAAGTAGCCTTGAGCCATCTTTTTTGGCCCCTGTGCGCGTAAGGCAATAACATGTGGAAACGCCTGATAATCAGCCTGTTCATCATCACTGCGCTGTTGATGCTTTCGGCTCTCGCGCTCGATCGTTGGATCAGTTGGAAAACCGCGCCTTACGTCTATGACGAACTGCAAGGCCTGCCTCATCGCCAGGTCGGCGTGGTACTGGGCACGGCCAAATATTACCGCACCGGCGTGATCAACCAATATTATCGCTACCGCATTCAGGGCGCGATTAATGCCTATAACAGCGGCAAAGTGAAATACCTGCTGCTGAGCGGCGACAATGCCCAGCAAAGCTACAACGAGCCGATGACCATGCGCCGCGATTTGATCGCCGCCGGCGTAGCACCCAGCGATATCGTGCTGGATTATGCCGGTTTCCGTACTCTTGACTCTATCGTACGCACCCGCAAAGTGTTCGACACCAACGACTTTATCATTATCACCCAGCGCTTCCATTGCGAGCGCGCGCTGTTTATCGCGCTGCATATGGGGATCCAGGCTCAGTGCTACGCAGTTCCTTCGCCAAAAGACATGATGACGGTACGGGCACGCGAGATCTTCGCCCGCCTTGGCGCACTGACCGATTTGTACATACTAAAACGCGAGCCGCGCTTCCTCGGGCCACTGATCCCCATTTCCGCCATGCATACCGTACCGGAAGATGCCCAAGGCTACCCGGCAGTTTCGCCAGAGCAATTGGTTGAGCTGGAACACAAGCTGGCTGCGGAAAAACAAAAGGCCAAATAAGCTTTATCCCGCCCTGGAAACAGCAACGGCCAGCATTTGCTGGCCGTTTTCATAGCTGAGACACAACTATTTTTTCTTGGCGTATTTTAAGGAGTCCAACGCCACGGCGAAGATAATGATGCCACCCTTGATGATGTACTGCCAGTAAGGGTTAACGCCAATGTAGGTCAGGCCGTAGTTGATAACCGTAAAGATGATGACCCCGGTCACGACCCCCAGCACCGTCCCGACACCGCCGGCAAAGGACACCCCGCCTACCACGCACGCCGCAATGGCGTCCAGTTCATACATAAAGCCCAGGTTATTGGTGGCGCTGCCGATACGGCCCGCTTCCAGTAAACCACCGAAGGCGTAGAACACCCCGGACAGCGCATAAATCATGATCAGGTTCAACGGCACGTTCACGCCAGAAACCTTGGCTGCCTCAGGGTTTCCGCCGATGGCGAAAATATTTTTGCCGAAGCGGGTTTTATTCCACAGGATCCAGACAAAAATAATCGCAATGATGGCGTAGAAGGTGATGTACGACAGCTTAAAGTCGCCAAAACGCAGGAACCCCTGGGCAAAGGTGGAAAACTTGGGATCAAACCCCGCCACTGGCGATGCGCCAACGGAGTCGTAATACAGCGAGTTGATGCCGTAAACGATGATCATGGTGCCCAGCGTGGTAATAAACGGCGTCACATTGAGGTAAGCGATGATCAAACCGTTCACCAGACCGATCACCGCACCCACGGCGCACACCAGCAGGATCACCAGTGGGATCGACCAGGTTTCCATATGCGGAAATACCTTGTTCACGTTGTCCATCGACTGCAACAACGTCGCCGCGATCACCGCCGCCAGGCCAACCTGGCGCCCGGCGGACAGGTCGGTCCCCTGGGTAACAATCAGCCCCGCCACGCCCAGTGCAATAATGATGCGCACCGAAGACTGGGTCAGGATATTGCTCAGGTTCATTAGACTGAGGAAGGTCGGATCCTGGATAATAATAATTGCCAGCAGCACCAGCAACACCACGTAAATGCCACCTTCCTTGAAATAGGTGAACAAAGTTTTTTTATTCAGCGCGTTCATAATTCTGATCCTTAAAGGTGCAGGGATGCGAGACGTAAAATTTCATTTTGCGAGGTCTGTTTGGTGTTAACGATGCCCGCAACCTGACCATTACTCATCACCAGTATTCTGTCGGTAATTCCCAAAAGCTCCGGCATTTCAGACGAGACAATAATGATCCCCTTGCCCTTCTTCGCCAGTTCGGTCATCAGCTGATAAATTTCGAATTTGGCGCCGACGTCAATGCCGCGCGTCGGCTCATCCAGCATTAATATTTCCGGCTGAGTCAGCAGCCAACGGCCGATGATCACCTTCTGCTGATTACCGCCCGACAGCGAACCTATGTGGGTATGATGGCCCGGGGTTTTGACCCGCATGGCATCGATCACCCACTGGGTATCGCTTTTCATGCGTGCGTTATCCAACAGGCCGATTTTATTTTTGTAGTTGCGAATATTGGAGATCAGCGAGTTGAACCCCACGTCCAGATAGGCATAAATCCCGGTGGAACGACGTTCTTCGGTGACCAGTGCGAAACCGTGGTTTATCGCCTCATTGGCGCTGTGGTTGTTGATGGTTTTACCGTGCAGCTTGATGGTACCCGCAATTTTTTCGCGGATGCCAAACAGGGTTTCGACGATGTCGGTACGTTTGGCCCCCACCAGCCCGGCGATGCCGAGGATCTCGCCCTGATGCAGATCGAAAGAGACGTCGCGAATCGAAGGCTGGCGCAAGGAGGTCAGGTTCTTCACCTCCAGGATCACCTCGCCCGGCGTATTCTGTCGATCGGGGAAACGCTGGCTGAGCGAACGCCCCACCATCATCGAGATGATCTTGTCCATATCCAGCCCTTCCAGCGGCTGGGTGGCGATCCACTGGCCATCACGCAGAATGGTGATTTCGTCGCACAGCTGGAAGATCTCTTCCATCTTATGCGAGATATAGACGATGCCGCAGCCGCGTTCCTTCAGCTTGCGGATAATGGTGAACAGGTGGTTCACCTCTTTTTCCGTCAGCGATGAAGTGGGCTCATCCATAATGACAATCTTGGCGTCATAGGAGAAAGCCTTGGCGATTTCAATCATCTGCATTTGCGATACCGATAGCGTGCCCACTTTATCCCGCGGGTTAATATCAATATCCAGCTCGTCGAATATCGCCTGGGTATCTTTCAGCATCTTGTCCTGATCGACAAACATGCCCTTGGTCGGGTAGCGCCCCAACCACATGTTGTCCATCACGGTGCGCTGCAAGACCAGGTTTAATTCCTGATGCACCATGGACACGCCGTGTTCCAGCGCCTCTTTAGAGCTTTTGAAATCTATTTCCTGGCCCTGAAAAATAATACTGCCGGCATCCTTTTTATAAATGCCGAACAGGCATTTTAATAATGTCGATTTCCCCGCGCCGTTCTCTCCCATTAATGCATGAATGGAGTGCGGACGAACGCGCAGATTCACATTATCCAATGCCTTGACGCCGGGAAATGATTTACTGATATCAGTCATTTCCAGCAAAAATTCGCGTGGGCTGTCGGCCATAAATACACCTGGCTATGTGACCCGACACCTTCCAAACCGCCGCCTAATTAGCTGCAGCTTGAAACTCATCGGATCTGGGCTGTGATTTTAAGAAAAATTACCCCGCCGGCGGCTTTCCTGGTGTTGGCGCCGGGCAGCGCACCGCAGGCGGGGCCATTCAGAACTTACTTAACAAATTTGGACAAATTGTCCTTATCTACGCCAACGTAAGGAATGCGCACCACTTTATTGTCGATTTTATATTGGGTGCCGTCGGCAGCAGGTTTGCCCGCCGCCAGGTTTTTCGCCAGCTCGAAGGTGGCTTTGGCCTGATTGTCGGCATCGTTCAGCACCGTCCCTGCCATTGCGCCGGATTTCACCATCGCCAGAGCCTCTGGCAAGGCATCGACACCGAATACCGGGATGCTGGATTTGTTGTGCGCTTTCAGCGCTTCTACCGCCCCCATCGCCATGGCATCGTTGTTGGCGATAACCACTTCGATTTTGTTGGCGTTAGGGCCGGACAGCCAGGCGTCCATCTTGTCTTTTGCCTGTGCGGTGTCCCACATCGCGGTGTCCATCTGCAGTTGCTGAGTTTTGATACCGTCGTCATTCAGCGTTTTCACCACGTAAGTGGTACGCGCTTCTGCATCCGGATGGCCCGGTTCACCTTTCAGCAACACGTACTGGATCTGGCCGTCTTTATTCAAATCCCAGTTCGGGTTGGCCTTCCAGTGTTTCTCAATCAGTTGGCCCTGGATCACGCCGGACTCTTTAGAGTCGGTGCCCACGTAATAGGCTTTGTCATAGCTGTCCAGCGCTTTGCGGGAAGGCTCTTTGTTGTAGAACACGATAGGGATATCGTTTGCGCGTGCCTTATCAATCACCACCGGGGCAGCCGCTGGATCCACCAGGTTAATCGCCAGCGCTTTTACGCCCTTGGCGATCAGCACGTCGATCTGGTCGTTTTGTTTGGATTGGTCGTTCTGCGAGTCATTCATCAGCAGGGTGACATCCGGAGAGGCCTTGGCGTCTTTCTCGATTGCCTTGCGCACCACCGACATAAAGTTGTCGTCATATTTATAAATCGTGACGCCAATACGGGTATCTGCGTGAGCTGCGGCGCCAAACATCATGGCTGCGGCCGTCGCGGCCAGGGTGAAAACCTTCTTATTCATTGTGTGTCTCCGGTTTATGTAGGGTCTTGCTCGGTATTAGGCCAAGGGCAACCGGCGGTGTCAGCACGACCGGGCCTGGCAGTTTCCCTGTCATCCGTGAATCATGTTATTCCTGAAAAATGTGGCGCCAGCGTGAGTTAAAACAGCAGCGGCAAGTGCCTTTACGCTGGAAAACGCCTAGAGCATAGACGGCGTGATGTTAATAATCTGTGAATTTTCTCACAGATTGAAAACGGTTACACAAGATTAAATGTTCAGAGAGTGACCGCCGCCTCACTTTGCCAAGGGGCCACAGAATGGCGTCGGACCAGGGTCGGCATAAACAAATGGCGGGCCTGCGGCTCCAGCTTGCCTGCCGCGCCCAGCAAGGCCAGTTCGGTGGCCAGCGTCGCCATGGTGACAATCGGGTAACGCACCGTGGTGAGCTTGGGGCTGGTGTAACGAGCGATGGGGATGTCGTCGAACCCAACCAGCGAAAAGTTTTGCGGTACTGTGATAGCGTTTTCTTTCAGCACCGCCATCGCCCCGGCGGCCATGGCGTCGTTGTAGGCGAATACCGCACTAAGATGCAGGTTGCGGCCAAGCAGTTCGATCATCGCCTCTTCCCCGCCCTGCAAATCTGGCGAACCATAGGCGCGCCAGCTGTCGGGCGTTGCCAGCCCGGCCGCCGCCATCGCCTGCGTGTAGCCTTGCTGGCGCAGCGGCCCGTCTTCGATTGGATGGTTCGAGCCCAGATAACCAATACGCTGGTGGCCCTGCGACAGCAGCAAACGCATCGCCATCTCTGCGCCGCTGACGTTATCGAGCCCGACACAGCGATGTTCATAGCCGGGTATGATTCTGTTGATCAGCACCATACCCGGCACCTGATCGAGAAAGGCGATCAGCTCGGCATCACATAGAGTTTTAGCATGAACAATCAAGGCGTTGCAGCGTTGGCGAATCAGCACCTCGATGGCGTGGCGCTCTTTATCCGCCTGGTGATAGCTGTTACCGATCAACAGGTATTTGTGGTGTTGTTGCGCCACGGTGTCTACCGCTTTCACCAGTGCGCCGAAGAAGGGATCGGAGACGTCCATCACCACCACCCCAAGGGTATCGCTGCTCTGGGTGGCCAGGGCTTGCGCATTGGCATTGGGTCGATAGCCCAGTTCAGCCACCGCCTTCAATACCTGCTCGCGCGTCTCTTTGCTGGTCAAGGCGCTGTGATTCAGCACGCGGGAGACTGTCGCTACAGACACGCCCGCACGCTTCGCCACGTCGCGAATGGTGGTTGGGTGAACAGAGGTCATGAAGGATCCTGAGGTCGGGGTAGTTGACAGTGGCGCTATCCTACCCCGTTTGTCATCCTCCTCTGCGTGAATTACGTCACAGGAAAGAAAACGTTTACATACATTTTTTTAACCTACCTGCGCCAGATCTCAATTCACCACCTTGGGCTCCACCTTGCCGGTAGCCAGGGCGGTGAGTTTGCGCCACAGCCACTCCACCGGCCCCTGCTCGAAATAGCGCAGCCACAGGTTTGAAAACAACAGGTTAGCCAGCCAGACCAACGGAACGAAAGCCAAAAGTTGCAGGCGGTCAAACTGTTGATACAGGCCAAAGCGATAAAACAGCGTGGTACAGATCAGCGTTTGCAGCAGGTAATTGCTCAGCGCCATGCGCCCGACCTGCGTCAACCAGTGCCCAATGCGCAAACGCGACAGCGTCGGCCAAAAACCGTAGCACAGCGCCAGATAGCCCATCGCCTGCAGGGGCGCCCCCAGCTCACGTGGCACCTGCAATAAAAAACCGCTCCAACGGTAGTCCCAGTGAAGATGCCATTGCAGCACCACGGCCGGCAGTTGGATCAGCAATGAAAGCGGTATCAGCCATGCTGCCTGCCGGCGGTAGTAACCCGGTGAATAAGTGCCGCGTAGCCAGCCACTGCGCATTAAACCGGCGCCGAACAGCATCAGCCCCGCCAACTCCCAACCGTATTGCGCGCCAATCGCCAGCAGGCTGGAGGAAAGAAGATCGGTGCGGCTGCGCCAGGCTTCCATCCCGCCCTGCAGCTTCCAAAACTTCTCATACTGCAGCTCTGCCACGCCGGGTTGCCAGAAACTGCCAGGTTCACCGTGCGAAATGAAGCCCAACAACAACAGCACCCCGACACCAATCAGGTACAGCACCACGCCGGTTTTCAACAGTTGATAGGTTTCTTTCGCATCGCGGATCATCCGCCAGCACACCAACCCGATCAGCCCATAGGCCAGCAGGATATCGCCGTCCCAAAGGAAAATGGCATGTCCCAGGCCAAACAGCACCAGCCACGACAGCCGTGCACGTATCCAGCCTTTGCCGCGGCGCAGCAGCATCTGCAGCCCGGCGCCAAACAACAGGGCGAACATCGCCAGGAATTTAGCCTGCGCGAAAATGTCCAGCAGCGCCCAGGTCCAGGCATCGCGCGTTGTAGGCAAGCCCAGATAGGCCGGATTGAGATAGGCCGCCTTCGGCAGGCCAAAGGCGCTGATATTCAGCAGCAAAATGCCAAGGATGGCGATACCGCGCACGCAGTCCAGCGTGGCGATGCGCGGCAAAGGAGCCGTTGGGCTAGTGTTCATTATTTTATCGCTGTATTCCGCTCATTAAAAAGGCGCCCGCAGGCGCCTGTTACCATTCTAGCGACCCATCACGACTGGTGATGGCGCACCGCGCGCAGGAATTCCTGACGGGTGTTCTGGCTGGACTTGAACAGCCCGCCCAGAGAGGTCGTGGTGGTGGCGCTGGTCGCGTCACGGATACCGCGCGCCTTAACACAATAATGGACCGCATCAATTGATACCGCCACATTATTGGTGCCCAGCAAGGTTTGCAATGCCACCAGGATCTGCTGAGTTAAGCGCTCCTGCACCTGTGGGCGCTGGGAGAAGAACTGCACGATACGGTTGATTTTCGACAGCCCAATCACCGCATCCTTGGGAATGTAGGCAACGGTCGCCTTGCCATCGATGGTGACGAAATGGTGTTCGCAGGTGCTGGTCAGGGTGATATCACGCACCGTCACCATTTCATCCACCTTCATCTTATTTTCAATGACGGTGATTTTTGGGAAGTTGGCGTAGTCCAGGCCGGAGAAAATCTCATCGACATACATTTTGGCGATGCGGTGCGGGGTTTCCGCCAGGCTGTCGTCGGACAGATCGAGATTAAGCAGCTGCATGATTTCGGTCATGTGCTCTTTAATACGACGTTTACGCGTTTCGCGATCCAGCACTTCGCCGCGCAACGGAGTTTCCAGACCGCGCTCTTCGAGCGCCGCGTGAACCAATGCAGCTTCTTTACTTAATGATGATGTCATTTCTTCTCTCCAACGGACTTGAACTCACCCATCCGGCTGTTTTACCGAGCAGAGGGATGAATTGCATACTCTCCTGACGACAGACGTTTCCGCAGTTGATAACGTGAACCCAGTCAAGATTTTGCCCCCACTCTAGATGAGAGCGAGGGGATTATCCAGTGATTGTGTTTCATCCGCAGGTGAAATATTCGCATTTAGCACAATCAGGCCAGCTGCGGCTATTCCACTTTTTTTGTACGGAATTTAATCACTGCGCCATCGGTTTTCGCGCCAGCTCGCGCGCCGACGTATTGACCACCAGCAGACCGGCCACAATCAGCGCCGCCACGGCCACGTACAATGCCGGTTCCAGTCGGTGAGTCAATGCGGTAGACAACGCCGACAGCGTCGGACCAACCAGTTGGCCAATCGCATAACCGGTGGTCAGCAGTCCCGCCATATAACGGGCATGGTTGGGTGCCAACTCACGGCCATGCTGAATCGACAGCTGCACCACGCTGAGGAAGCCGCCACCGGTCAGCAACGCGCCCAGTGCCAAGCCGGCAACTCCCGGTACGATTTCCGCGCTTAACACCCCCAATGCCTGTACCCACAGGGTGATAGCCAGCCGGGTTTGAGTAGTCAGCCGGTGACGGGTCAGAATACCGATGACAATCCCCAGCACCGCCGCCCCACCAAAGATCGGCCAGACAAATTGCGCGAACAGGCTGCCGGGAAAGCGCGCCGCGGCCATTTGCGACAAAAAAGTGGCCGGCAGAATATAACCAAAGCCTGCGAGACTGTAGCTCCACACCAGACGTTTCAGCGCCGGGGTCAACAACAATGGCTCAGGCGCCACGTCAGGACGATGCAATTCGCCGGTCTTCGGCAGATTAATGCTGATCGCGCCAATCAATACCAGCGCCAGTACGCCGTAGACCAGCCAGGCCTGTGACGCGGTCAACGCCAGACTGTGGATCCCCACCGCCAGCATGCCGCTGATAAAAATTCCGGCTCCCGGGCCGGCAAACACCGCCGCGCTGAGCGCCGGTCGGCCATAGTGTGCCAACCGTTCGTTGGTCCAGGCCGCCACCAGTACCATCGACCAACCGCTAGCCCACCCGATGAAGAAACGCACCGCACCGTGCCACCACTCCCCCTGTACCCAGGCGGAAAGCAGCGTCAAGATCACCGCCCCCCACACGCCCAACCACAGCCGACGTTCCACGTGTCGGCTGGCACGCATGGCATCGTAAGCGCCGCACAGGTAGCCCAGATAGTTGATGGCCGCCACCAATCCGGCGCCGGTCAGAGTAAACTGATGCTCAGCAATCATCAGCGGCACCTGCGGGGTAAAGGCGAAGCGGCCAATCCCCATGGCAACGATCAACGCGATAAAACCGCTCAGGGCAATTCTTAAGGCCATGTAGAGTTATCCATACTGTTAAAAGAAAGTTGCCAGTATCATGCAGCAGTATTACACTCACAAAAACTGAATAATACTCATCAAGTTCATCACGAAAAGAGAAGATAATGGATCTGACCCAGCTCCGCATGTTTTGCAGCGTCGCCGAAACCGGCTCCGTCGCCCGTGCCGCAGAGCAATTGCACCGCGTCCCCTCGAACCTGACCACACGCCTGCGTCAGCTCGAACAGGAACTGGGCACCGATCTGTTTATCCGTGAAAAACAGCGACTGCGCCTTTCGCCGATGGGCCATAACTTTCTCTGTTATGCCAACCGTATCCTGGCGCTGAGCGAAGAAGCCATGAGCATCACCCATGCCGGTGAGCCGGCGGGTAACTTCGCCATCGGCTCGATGGAAAGCACCGCCGCCACCCGGTTGCCCACCCTGTTGGCGGCGTATCATCAGTGTTTCTCGCAGGTGTCGCTGTCACTGACCACCGGCACCTCCGGCGAGATCACCGAACGAGTCCGCGCCGGTACGCTAGCGGCCGCGCTGGTCGACGGGCCGGTACAGTATGACGAACTCAATGGCTGTATTGCCTTCCCCGAACATATGGTGGTGATCTCCTGTCTCGACCACCTGCCGATCCATAACGCCAAAGATGCCAAGGGCGAAACCCTGTTTGCCTTTCGCGCAAGCTGTTCTTACCGTCTGCGGTTGGAGTCCTGGTTCAAGCGCGAAGGTGCGCTGCCAGGCCAGATTATGGAAATCCAGTCCTACCACGCCATGCTGGCCTGCGTCGCCAGCGGCGCCGGGCTGGCGATGATCCCGCATTCGGTACTAAGCCTGCTGCCCGGCCACGAACGGGTGAAAGTACACACCCTGCCGGACGACATTGCCCAAACTGCCACCTGGCTACTGTGGCGACGCGACGCCTTTGGCCCGAACGTACGCGCCCTGAAAGAACTGATTATTGAACAGGCAGAAACCGTTGCGGTTGAAAATACTGCCCATGACTTACCCGATGCTATCGACATAGCCTGATTTAAAAAATAGACCACTGGAGACTATGATGGAAATGATCAAAACCCGTGCCGCCGTTGCCTGGGGACCGAACCAGCCGCTGAAGATCGAAGAAGTCGATCTGATGCCACCGCAAAAAGGCGAAGTGCTGGTGCGGATCGTCGCCACCGGTGTCTGCCACACAGACGCCTACACCCTGTCCGGTGCCGATCCCGAAGGCGTGTTCCCGGCAATCCTCGGCCATGAAGGCGGCGGCGTGGTGGAAGCCATCGGCGAAGGCGTGACCAGCGTGGCGGTAGGCGATCACGTGATCCCGCTGTACACCCCGGAATGCGGCGAGTGCAAATTCTGTAAATCCGGCAAAACCAACCTGTGCCAGGCGATCCGCGCCACCCAAGGCAAGGGCCTGATGCCGGACGGCACTACCCGCTTCTTTAAGGACGGCAAGCCTATTTTCCACTACATGGGCACTTCAACCTTCTCCGAATACACCGTGGTACCGGAAATCTCACTGGCCAAAATCAGTAAAGAAGCACCGCTGGAAGAAGTCTGCCTGCTCGGCTGCGGCGTCACTACCGGCATGGGTGCGGTTATCAACACCGCCAAAGTGCAAAAAGGCGATACCGTTGCCATCTTCGGCCTTGGCGGCATCGGTCTGTCGGCCATTATCGGCGCACAGATGGCCGGTGCAGGTCGCATCATCGGCATCGACATCAACACCAGCAAGTTCGATCTGGCGCGCAAGCTGGGCGCTACCGATCTGATCAACCCGAAAGACTACGATAAACCGATCCAGGATGTGATCGTTGAACTGACCGACGGCGGCGTAGATTTCTCCTTCGAGTGTATCGGCAACGTCAACGTAATGCGTTCAGCGCTGGAATGCTGCCATAAAGGCTGGGGCGAATCCGTAATCATCGGCGTCGCCGGTGCAGGGCAGGAAATCTCTACCCGTCCGTTCCAACTGGTGACCGGCCGCGTCTGGCGCGGCTCTGCTTTTGGTGGGGTGAAAGGCCGTTCGCAACTGCCGGGTATCGTCGAGCGTTATATGAACGGCGAATTCGCGCTGAATGACTTTATTACCCACACCATGGGCCTGGAGCAGATTAACGAGGCGTTCGATTTGATGCACGAAGGCAAATCCATTCGTTCCGTTATTCACTTCGACAAAAAATAAGCCAGGAGGCAGAGATGACCTTGTCATTAGAACTTCTCGAAGAGCACCGCATGTTTGGCGGCTGGCAACAGCGTTACCGCCATGCGGCGCAGAGCCTGAATTGCAACATGACTTTCAGCATCTATCTGCCGCCACCGCGCGATGATAACCCGCCGCCGGTGCTGTACTGGCTGTCGGGGCTGACCTGCAATGACGAAAACTTCACGCTGAAGGCCGGTGCGCAGCGTATCGCCGCCGAGCTGGGACTGGTATTGGTGATGGCCGACACCAGCCCGCGCGGCGACGATGTGCCGAATGATGAAGGCTACGATTTGGGCCAGGGCGCAGGCTTCTATCTGAATGCCACCCAAGCACCGTGGGACAAGCATTTTCGCATGTACGACTACATTAGCGATGAGCTGCCGGCGTTGATCAACCAGCATTTCAGCGTCAGCGAGCGCCAGTCGATTTTCGGCCATTCCATGGGCGGCCACGGCGCACTGATGATGGCGTTCCGCAATCCCCAGCGCTTCCGGTCGGTATCGGCGTTTGCGCCGATCGTCAATCCCTGTCAGGTGCCCTGGGGACGTAAAGCCTTTGCCGCCTATTTGGGCGACGACGAAAGCCAGTGGCTGCAGTATGACAGTTGCCACCTGCTGGCCAACGGCGCGGAAAAAATGCCGGTATTGGTGGACCAAGGTGACGACGATCAGTTCCTGGCAGATCAACTGCAGCCGGCAAAACTGGCCGAGCTGGCACGCCAGCGCGACTGGCCGCTGATCCTGCGCATTCAGCCGGGCTACGATCACAGCTACTTTACCATCGCCAGCTTTATCGAAGACCATCTGCGCTTCCACGCCGAACATCTGTTCCGCTGATCATAAAACCGTAACAGTGCTTGCGATAATCGCTATCGCAAGCACTTATTACGGCGACTGCTTATTCCCGGCCATTAAACCAATAATAAAAATTCTCAACAGAAGTCAGTACCGCCTTCACGCCAAAAAAGGCGAAAACCGCCACGGCAATATCCACATAGCTATTATGAGGTTTCATAATGGCCAGTGAAGAGTATTGAATTAAATCAAATGATATCCATATCCATAAAGCGACATATATAACATCTTTCATTTGATATTCCATTGATGCGGTGGATATTACCAACGGCACTGACCATTCACACTATTAGGGCTATTATTTCCACCCAAAGCATCCTGCCGCCCCCCTCTTTGCGGGTTATTATCCTTACAGGATATTGCCGCCTTCATTCCCCCCATAATAGCACCAACCACCATTAAGGCCGGATGACCTGGCCTTCGTATCGCTCCCCCGATCGCACCCAGAATAATTTTACTCCCCACTTGGTTCGCGCAGGTATTCGGTGCTCCACCATAGTGACCACAGCCATCCCCCCGACCTTCATAACCGGAGTCAGCGTTTCCGCCAGAAATTAGATCAAGATCCTGTGATGTTAACTCACGAATAGCCATATTATTCACTCCATGAATTAAAGTTATTAAATCCTCACAAACAAACATATTGGGCAACCATAGTGATAATATAATTGCGAAAGTAAAATACAAATTTTATTTAGTAAAAACGTGACGAGAGCAATAGGTTAATCATGTATTCTTCGGTTATTAACCGACAACACTAAAAGACTCAATTTAATAGAACACTAAAAACTTAGCGTATTAACCTTGAGATAAATTCATCTTATCCGGTACGTTAGCCTTCTCTCACGCTAAAGATCATGAAACATTCTCGATGCCGTTATACCAGCGGTAAAAAGCTTGCATCAGGTTACAGACCTTCCAGATACCAAAATACACCAGTAGACCAATAACCACATCGACATAGCTGATATCGGGGTAGGCTACCAGAAGCGACGAATTGCGTACCAGGCTGAGCCCCCCAGATAGGTGATGATGTAAATCAGCATGCCTGTTTTAATTCCCTTTTTACTGATATGGCTCATAGCCAGCTCCTTTGGACTAAAAAACGGTTATCCCTTCAACTTCGGATCCAACGCATCGCGCAAGCCATCCCCCAGCAGGTTAAACGCCAACACCGTGATGAATATTGCCAGACTCGGGAAAATCGCGACATGCGGCGCGATCACCATATCCGCCCGCGCTTCATTGAGCATCGCGCCCCATTCCGGCGTTGGCGGCTGGGCACCCAGCCCGAGGAACGACAGGCTGGCGGCGGTGATGATTGAAGTACCGATACGCAGGGTAAAATACACCACAATCGACGAAATTGTCCCCGGCAGAATATGCCGCATGATAATGGTCCAGTCTGACGCGCCAATGCTGCGTGCCGACTCGATGTAGGTCAGATGCTTCAACACCAGGGTGTTGCCCCGTACCAATCGGGCGAATGCCGGTATGCTGAAAATGGCCACGGCGATAATCACGTTGGCCATGCCGCTGCCCATAATCGCCACCACGCCGATCGCCAGCAGAATGCCCGGAAAGGCGAACAGCACATCACAGATACGCATGGTAATGCGATCCCACCAGCCTTCGTAATAGCCCGCCAGCAGCCCCAGCAGCGTACCGATCAGCCCACCCACCAGCACCGAGAACACCCCGGCGGCCAGCGAAATACGGGTCCCCATCAGAATGCGGCTGAAAATGTCCCGCCCCAGCGAATCCACCCCCAGCCAATGCATCAGCGAAGGCCCTTCGTTCAGGCGGTCGTAATCAAAATAATTTTCCGCGTCAAAGGGAACCAGGTAGGGTGCCAGCAGCGCAGCAACCACCAACAGTAACACCAATAGCGCAGCGACCAGCGCCACGCGTTGCTGACGGAAACGCCGCCAGAATTCATGCCACGGCGTTCGTACTGCGTTAGGATCGATTGTCGGCATCGCCTTCAGTGCGGCGTCGCGTCGCCAATGCTTAATCATGCAGCGCCCTCATTTGTATCGTATTGCCGGGTTAATTGCCGCATACAGCAGGTCCACCAACAGGTTAATCAGAATAAACTCCAGCGAGAACAGCAAGACTTCGGCCTGGATCACCGGGTAATCACGCATCTCAACCGAATCGACCAGCAGCCTGCCCAACCCCGGCCAGTTGAAGACCTTCTCCACGACGATCGAGCCACCGAGCAGGAAGCCAAACTGCAATCCCATCATGGTGACGACCGGGATCATCGCGTTGCGCAGCCCGTGTTTCACTACCACCATGGTTTCCCGTACGCCTTTGGCGCGCGCGGTACGCATGTAGTCTTCCTGCAGCACCTCAACAAACGAAGCGCGGGTAAAACGCGCCATCACCGCCGCTACCGCAGCCCCAAGGGTGATGGAAGGCAAAATATAGTGCCGCCAACTGTCGGCGCCCACCGTCGGCAACCAACCGAGATTGACGGAAAACACCTGCATCAGCAGCATACCCAGCGCAAAGGCGGGGAACGAAATCCCGGAGACCGCCAGGGTCATGCCGAGACGATCGGGCCAGCGGTTGCGCCACACGGCCGACACCATGCCGATGCCCATACCGAAAATCACCGCCCACAGCATGCTGCTCAGCGTCAGCCACAGGGTCGGTAAAAAGCGCGAGCCGATCTCTTCGCTCACCGGGCGCTTGGAAACCATCGAGGTTCCGAAATCCCCCCGCACCGCATTGACAAAAAAGTGCACGAACTGTTGCGGCAGCGGCTTGTCCAGCCCCAGATCCTTACGCACCAGCTGTACTACCGCTTCGTCGGCTTCCGGTCCTGCCGCCAGCCGCGCCGGATCGCCGGGCAGCATATGGACGAACAAAAACACCAACACCGCGACAATCAGCAGCGTCGGGATCAGGCCCAGCAGTCGTTTAAGAAAATAATTAAGCATCTTGGGTGCGTCCCTTCACCCCGCCCTCCACGAGAGCGGGGATCGGTGCCTTATTTAAGATCGGCATTATCAAAGTTGAACGAGGTATCCGGCATCACGTAAAAGCCGCTCAGCTGTTTATTGTTAGCCGACAGCAAGCGCTCGGTGGCCAGGAAAATCCATGGCGCATCTGCCCAGATACGATCCTGCGCGTCCTTGTACAGTTTCTGCTTCTCGGCACGGTCGGTGGTCGCCAGCGCGCCGGTCAGATCCTGATCCACCTGCGGATTACTGTAAAACGCCGTGTTGAACTGCTTCGGCGGCGCAGCCTGGGTTGAGAACAGCGGTGATAAGGCCCAGTCCGCTTCACCGGTTGATGCTGACCAACCGGTGTAGAACATACGCACGCCGGTGTCTTTCACCCCAACGCTTTCCACCTGGGCCGCACGCTGACCGGCATCCATCGCCGTCACCGTCACTTTCACGCCAACCTGCGCCAACTGCTGCTGGGCAAACTGCAGCACTTTCTGCGCGGTGCTGTGGTTATGAGACGACCACAGGGTGGTGGTGAAACCGTTAGGATAACCGGCCTCTTTAAGCAGTTCGCGCGCCTTGGCCGGATCATAAGGCCAAGGCTGGTAACGGGTGGCAAAATCGATCGCTGGCGGCACCGGGCCTTCCGCCGGAACGGCGTAGCCGGAGAACGCGACCTTGATCAGCGCGTCTTTATTGATGGCGTAGTTCAACGCCTGACGCACTTTCAGGTTATCGAATGGCTTTTGAGTCACGTTCAGGCTGATATAACGCTGCAGGATCGACGGCGCGGCCACCAAATCGAGCTTGGCATTGCCTTCCAATACCTTGGCCTGCTCATACGGGATCGGGAAGGCAAAGGTCGCCTCACCGGTCTGCAGCATGGCAGCGCGGGTATTGTTATCCACGACCGGGCGCCAGGTGATGCTGTCGAGCTTCGGCAGCCCCTGTTTCCAGTAACCGTCAAACTTTTTCACCTTGACGAAATCGGTCTGGTTCCAGGTCACGAACTGATAAGGGCCGGTCCCCACCGGGTGGAAACCAATCTCTTTGCCGTACTGCTTCAGCGCGGCCGGCGAAATGATCACCGCCGCCGGGTGCGCCAGGTTGTTGATAAAGGCCGAGAATGGCGCTTTCAGCACGATCTTCACCGTATTGGCGTCCACCACTTCGGTTTTGTCGATCATTTTGAACAGGTTGTAGCGCTTGAGGTGATTGTCCGGGTTGCTGGCGCGATCCAGGTTCACCTTCACCGCTTCGGCGTTAAACTCGGTGCCGTCATGGAATTTCACTCCCGGATGCAGCTTGAGGGTGTAAGTCAGGCCGTCTTTGCTCACCTCATAGCTGTCCGCCAGCACGTTCACCAGTTTCATGTCTTTATCGAAACCGAACAGGCCCTGATAGAAGGATTTGGCCACCGCCTGCGACAGCGTATCGTTGGCGTCATACGGATCAAGCGTGGTGAAATTGGACGCGACGGCGATCACCGCATCTTTCGCAGCCCAGGCTGGGCCGGCGACCGCGGCCGCCAGCAGCACGGCGCCCGCTAATGCCTTACGTTTGAATGAGTGCTTCATGGTGCTTGTCTCTCCTGAGGTCACTAAAAGGCACCGGCGATCGGATGGCGGGCGACAAAATGCCCCGGTCCAACCTGCACTAGCGGTGCGGTAACGGGTTCATCGCCCAGCGCGCGGATCGGGCTGGGGATTTCATCGACCAGCAGCGGCTGGCGTTTATAAGCATGGTTAGGATCGGCCACCGGCACCGCCGCCATCAGCTTGCGGGTGTAAGCGTGCTGCGGGTTCTCAAACACCGCCCGACGCGGGCCAATCTCGACAATCTGCCCGAGATACATCACCGCTACGCGGTGGCTGATGCGCTCTACTACCGCCATATCGTGCGAGATAAACAAAAAGGCGATGCCGAACTCACGCTGCAGATCGAGCAGCAGATTGACGATCTGCGCCTGAATCGACACGTCGAGCGCCGACACCGATTCGTCAGCGATCACTACCTTGGGATTAAGCGCCAACGCGCGCGCAATGCAGATTCGCTGCCGCTGGCCGCCGGAAAACTCATGCGGATAACGACGCGCATGCTCTGGTTTAAGCCCAACGCGTTCCAGCAGCCAGGCCACGCGCTCTTGTGCCGCCTTGCCACGTGCCACGTTATGTACCAGCAGCGGTTCCATGATCGAGAACCCGACGGTCAGACGCGGATCGAGCGAGGCGTAAGGATCCTGGAAGATAAACTGGATGTCCCGCCGCAGGTGCTGCAGCGCCGGGCCTTTCAACTGATTGATTTGACGACCGTCAAAGGTAATGGTGCCGCGCTGGCTGTCCACCAGCTTCAACAACGAGCGGCCAGTCGTGGATTTGCCGCAGCCGGACTCTCCCACCAGCCCCAGCGTTTCGCCGGGGTAGAGATCAAAACTGACGTTTTCCACCGCATGCACTCGCCGGGTGACGCGATTTAAAATACCGCTGCGTAGGTCAAAGCGCGTAACCAGATTTTCTACCCGCAGGATCGGCGTCGCCCCCGGCGGTACGGTATTCTGTGGCCCGCCATTGTCTGCGCCGTTCGGCAACGGGAATTTCGCCGGGAAGTCCAACTCCGCCATTGATCCCAGCCTGGGCACCGCCGCCAGCAGCGCTTGGGTGTAGGGCTGTTGCGGCGCGGCAAACAGTTCGCGCACCGGCCCCTGCTCCACCTGTTCCCCCTGACGCATGACCAGTACCCGATCGGCTATCTCCGCCACTACCCCCATATCGTGGGTAATAAAAATGACCCCCATCTGCATTTCCTGCTGCAGTACGCGGATAAGCTGCAGGATTTGCGCCTGAATGGTGACGTCCAGCGCTGTGGTAGGTTCATCGGCAATCAATAAGGCCGGCTTGCAGGACAGCGCCATGGCGATCATCACCCGCTGGCGCATACCGCCGGAGAGCTGATGTGGGTAACGGTTAAGTACGTCTTTGGCTTCGGGAATGCGCACCAAATCGAGCATCTGCAAGGCGGCTTGTCTGGCGGCGCGGTGATCCATCGCCTGATGCAGGCGCAGAGATTCGGCGATCTGTTCCCCTACCGGGAATACCGGGTTCAGCGAGGTCATCGGTTCCTGAAAGATCATCGCCATATCGGCACCGCGCACCGTGCGTAATGTACCCTGACGTGCGTGGGCCAGATCGAGCACCTCGCCGTTACGCCGACGAAAGGGCATCGTCCCGCTGACGATGTTGCCGCCGCCCTGTTCGACCAGGCGCATCAATGCCAGAGAGGTGACAGATTTACCCGAACCGGATTCACCGACGATCGCCAGCGTCTCACCGCGATCGAGATCAAATGACAGGTTGCGCACCGCTTCTACGGTATCGCCCTGTTGTTGAAATTGGACGCTCAGATCGCGCACCGACAGCACGCGCTGCGGCGGCAATAATAGCCCGGCGTTGGCCGCAAGCGGCATTAAGGCATCGGTCATGCACCCTCCTGGCGATCGGTTAGCGGTAAATCCCTACGGACGGCGCATCGCCGACATAACCGAAACCGCGGTACATGCCTTCACTGTTGAAAGGCAGCGCCACGTTGCCGTGACTGTCGATGGCAATCATGCCGCCGCTGCCACCCATCGCCAGCAGTTTTTCCATCACCACCCGGTCAGTGGCCTGCTGCAGACTGAGCCCGGCGTACTCCATCAACGCGGAAACGTCATAGGCCGACACGCCGCGCATGAAGGTTTCCCCGGTACCGGTGCTGGAGACCGCCACCGTGGCATTGTTGGCGTAACAACCGGCACCGATGATCGGCGTATCCCCCACCCGGCCGGCCTGTTTGTTGGTCATGCCGCCCGTCGACGTTGCGGCCGCCAGGTTGCCCAGGGCATCCAGCGCCACCGCGCCAACGGTACCGAATTTACGATCGGGGTCGATCGGCTCACCGCTTTGCGCAGCGCCATCGTGATCGAGCAACACACGCCCAAGCTCGGCCTGAGCACGGTGCAGTTGGTCAAAACGTGGTTGGGTAAAGAAGAAATCGGGTGCGACCATTTCAAGATCGTGGGCGGCGGCAAATTTCTCCGCACCCTCCCCAGCGAACAGCACGTGTTGGCTGTTTTCCAATACCGCGCGCGCAGCCAGCACCGGATTGCGTATCCGGCTGACGCAGGCCACGGCACCGGCATCGCAGGTGCTCCCATCCATCACACAGGCATCCAACTCGTGGGTGCCCTGATGGGTGAATACCGAGCCTTTACCGGCATTAAACAATGGGCACTCTTCCAGCAGCCTCACCGCCTCGGTGACCGCATCCAGGGCGCTGCCACCCTGGGCCAGGATCTGCTGGCCGGCGGCGACGATGTCGGACAACGCCTGAATATACTCCTGTTCCTTTTCAGCACTCAGCGCCGCACGGGTAATTGCGCCCGCACCGCCATGAATGGCAATCACTGGTTTGCTCATTTGCCTGTCACCCTGTGTTAATCCTGCCAATCCCGCCCCTCATTGAAGGGGAAATAGATTCACCTCGGCGGCAGCCCACAACGCGGCGGCCGGCAAGGCGACGGGTATAATTATTATTCGGCCTTTTCCCGACTATATTTAGCCGCGCTATCGAAGTAAAGCATAAAGTCTTCGCCCAGCTTTTAGCGTAGCCCGCTTAGATTATTTCGCACATTGAAATAGCTTAATGGAATAAAAACAGAGAGTTATAAATTGGAAAAACCGTTCTGAATAACGATTGGGATTTTTGGTAGAAACCCGTGAGGGGCACACAGTAATTACCGGCAAAAATAATCGATATCTCTAAATATCCGGCCGTTGTGCGTTCAACCTGCTGTTTTTTAGCCGGCTGAACGCAGATGATCAATATTTAGAATCCTGACCCCGGCAACAGCAGAAATGCTTCCTCCTCCGGGGTAGAGACTCGGCCTAATATCGCATTACGGTGTGGGTAACGGCCAAAGCGGTCAATAATGGCTTTGTGCCGCACTTCAAACTCCAACTGATTGGCATTGCCCAGCTCGGTATACAACGCCAAAGCCTGTTGATGAATCAACGCCGACTCTGAATGCATAAAGGGCAAATAGAGAAAGCCCCGTTGCTCTGGCGTAAGTCGTTCACATTGCCCACTACGGACCGCTTCCTGTGCCAGCACCAACGCCATGCAGTCGCTGGCAAATGAACGCGGCGTGCCGCGGAACAGGTTGCGACTGAACTGATCGAGCACGATCACCTCCGCCAACCGCCCCTCAATGGTGTCTCGCCAGTGCGCCAGCTCGCCGGCGGCGGCGGCCTGCCAGATCTGACCAAAGCGCGTATGCAACAGGCGATCGAAATCATCGTCCTTTTTGAACCACATTGCCGGTTCGATCTCGTCAAACCAAAAGTCTAATACCTGTCTGTGCATCACTGCCTCCCGTTGTTTACTTCAGCATAGCATCCTTCATAATACCCCCACTTTGCCGCCATTTGTCGCGCACCCTGATTACGGAGTTCCTTATGGATCATTGCCATACTTCCGATCTTATTTCCCTGGAGCAGGCGTTGGAGAAGATGCTCAGCCAGATCTCCCCCCTTCAGCAAACCGAATCCATTGCCCTGACCGCCGCCGCCGGCCGCATTACCGCCGCACCGGTTATTTCGCCGATTGATGTACCGCCCTTCGCCAATTCGGCCATGGACGGCTATGCCGTGCGCCTCGCCGATCTGCAAGCCAACGCGCCGCTGCCGGTCGCGGGCAAAGCTTTTGCCGGTGCTCCGTTCGACGGCGACTGGCCAGCCGGTACCTGCGTACGCATCATGACAGGCGCGCCTGTCCCAGCAGGGGCCGAGGCGGTGATCATGCAGGAGCAGGCCGAGATCAGCGATGCCGGCGTGCGCTTCACGGCCGAAGTGCAAGCCGGGCAAAATATTCGCCTGGCGGGGGAAGATATTCGCCAGGGTGCCGGGGTTTTACCTGCGGGTATCAGACTGGGCGCTGCGCAGTTGCCGCTGTTGGCCTCGCTCGGTGTCGCCGAGGTGCAGGTGGTACGTAAGTTGAAGGTGGCGGTATTCTCCACCGGCGACGAGTTACAGCCGGTCGGGCAGCCGCTGCAGGCGGGCCAAATCTATGATACCAACCGCTTTGCCGTACGCCTGATGCTGGAACAGTTAGGGTGCGAAACGCTGGATCTGGGCATTATCCGTGATGATCAAAACGCGCTGCGCGCCGCCTTCGAGCAGGCAGACCGCCAGGCCGATGTGGTGATCAGCAGCGGTGGCGTCTCGGTCGGTGAAGCCGACTACACCAAGCAGATGCTCGACGAGCTGGGCGAAGTCGGCTTCTGGAAGCTGGCGATCAAACCCGGTAAACCCTTTGCCTTCGGCAAGCTCAAGCAGGCTTGGTTCTGCGGCCTGCCGGGCAACCCGGTTTCTGCAGCGCTGACCTTCTACCAACTGGTGCAGCCGCTGTTGGCGAAGCTGGCGGGCCACAGCGACTGGCATTTGCCACCGCGTTTGCAGGCTCGCGCCCTGACCCCCTTGAAGAAAGCGCCGGGACGCCTTGATTTTCAGCGCGGCGTGTTTAGCAGCAACGCTCAGGGCGAGCTGGAAGTGAGCACCACCGGCCATCAAGGGTCACACGTGTTCAGTTCTTTCAGCCAGGGTAACTGCTTTATCGTGCTGGAGCGCGAACGCGGCTCCGTAGCAGTGGGCGAAAAAGTGGACATTGAGCCCTTCAACGCCTTGCTGAGGAGCTGAGCATGCTGCCGGAATTAACCGATGCCGAAGCGCTGCGCTATAACCGCCAGATTATCCTGCGTGGCTTTGACTTCGACGGTCAGGAAAAACTGAAGGCCGCCCGGGTACTGATTGTCGGCCTCGGCGGGTTAGGCTGCGCCGCCGCCCCCTATCTGGTCGCGGCGGGCGTCGGCCACCTGACGCTGGTTGATTTCGACACCGTTTCACTCTCTAACCTGCAGCGCCAAATTCTGCACCGCGACGCGCGCATCGGTATGGCGAAAGTTGAATCGGCCCGTCTCGAACTCAGTGCCATCAACCCACATGCTCAGATAGAAACTGTTGATGCACAGCTGGACGACGACCAGATGGCGGCGCAGATTGCCGCCTGCGATTTGGTGCTGGACTGCACTGACAACGTGGCGACGCGCAATCTGCTAAATCGCCTCTGTCATGCTCAGCGCAAACCCCTGGTGTCCGGCGCGGCGATCCGCATGGAAGGGCAGCTCAGCGTCTTCACCTATCAGCCCGGAGAACCCTGCTACCGCTGCCTGAGCCGGTTATTCGGCGACAATGCCCTCACCTGCGTCGAGGCCGGTGTCATGGCACCGCTGGTCGGCACCATCGGCACGCTGCAAGCGATGGAGGCCATCAAACTGCTGACGCAGTACGGCCAACCGCTCACCGGAAAACTGCTGATGTTTGATGCCATGACGATGCAGTTCCGCGAGATGAAGCTGCCGAAGGATCCGCAGTGCGACGTTTGCGGTGGGGAATAGCAGAGACAAAAAAGGCGGGAATGCTCCCGCCTGAGTTTGATGACAAATTCGTCACCGGTTATAGCTTCGGGCGCAGCATGCAGCGCCCCTGCCGCTGGGTTACACGATACCCTGGCTACGCAGATAATCTTCGTAGTTGCCGGTAAAGTCGATCACTTTGGTCGGCGTCATTTCCAGTACGCGGGTCGCCAACGAGCTAACGAATTCACGGTCGTGGGAAACGAAGATCAAGGTGCCTTCGTACATTTCCAGCGCCATGTTCAGCGACTCGATGGATTCCATATCCAGGTGGTTGGTCGGTTCATCCATAACCAGGATATTAGGACGCTGCATCATCAGCTTGCCAAACAGCATGCGGCCCTTCTCCCCCCGGACAACACCTTCACTTTCTTCTTGATGTCGTCCTGGCTGAACAGCAAACGGCCCAGCACGCTGCGCACCGCCTGCTCGTCGTCTTTTTCCTGCTTCCACTGGCTCATCCAGTCGAACACCGTCAGGGTGTCATCGAATTCGTATTCGTGATCCTGAGCGTAGTAACCGATCTTGGCATTTTCAGACCATTTCACGGTACCGCTATCCGGCAACGTATCGCCCACCAGCGTTTTCAGCAGGGTAGATTTACCGATACCGTTCGGGCCCAACACCGCCACTTTCTCGCCCACTTCAACCATCAGGTTGAACTTGCCGAACAGAGGACCGTTGTCGAAACCTTTGGCCAGCGCTTCCACTTCCAGCGCGTTACGGAACAGTTTTTTGTCCTGTTCGAAACGGATGAACGGGTTCTGACGGCTTGAAGCCTTAATTTCTTCCAGCTGGATCTTGTCGATCTGGCGGGCACGTGAGGTTGCCTGCTTGGATTTGGAGGCGTTGGCACTGAAGCGGCTCACGAACGATTGCAGTTCGTTAATCTGCGCCTTCTTCTTGGCGTTATCCGCAACCAGACGTTCACGCGCCTGCGTAGCCGCCGTCATATATTCGTCGTAGTTACCCGGATACACGCGCAGCTCACCGTAGTCCAAATCCGCCATGTGAGTACAAACCATGTTCAGGAAGTGACGGTCGTGCGAAATGATAACCATGGTGCTGTTACGTTCGTTCAGCACCTGCTCCAGCCAGCGGATGGTGTCGATGTCCAGGTTGTTGGTCGGTTCGTCGAGCAACAGAATTTCCGGATCGGAGAACAGCGCCTGCGCCAGCAATACGCGCAGTTTGAAGCCCGGTGCGATTTCGCTCATCGGGCCATAATGCTGTTCAACCGGGATGCCGACGCCGAGCAGCAGTTCGCCGGCGCGCGCTTCAGCGGTATAACCGTCCATCTCGCCGTAGGCCACTTCCAGATCGGCCACTTTATAGCCGTCTTCTTCGCTCATTTCAGCCAGCGCATAAATGCGATCGCGCTCTTCCTTCACCGCCCACAGTTCGTTGTGGCCCATGATGACGGTGTCCAGCACGCTGTATTGCTCGAAAGCGAACTGATCCTGACGCAGTTTACCCAGGCGCTCGTTCGGGTCGAGGAACACGTTGCCGCCGCTCGGCACCAGATCGCCGCCCAGGATTTTCATAAATGTGGATTTGCCGCAGCCGTTGGCGCCGATCAAACCATAGCGGTTACCGCCGCCAAACTTAACGGAGATGTTTTCAAACAGCGGCTTACTGCCAAACTGCATAGTGATGTTGTTAGTGCTTAACACAGCGCTCGCTCTTCATATCATTGGGAATGTGATTTGGCGCGCATTATGCCATAACGGGCAACAGAGATCGCGGGAAGTTTCGGTGACAATTTGAGCAAAGGTGCGGCGGCAGGCCAAGTGGAAAGAACGTCTCGGCCTGAGGGAGGTGAATGCAGAGGTTTACCAACACCCCTGTTTTAGAATACTGAAATAAACATCGCTGAATTTTTCTTTCCTTAAAACATCCCCTTTCAAAACCGAAACCGGTTGATCCCACACTTGGGTGAAATTGGGTTCGCCGGTTTTGTTATTGAGCTTTTTTAAGCCACAGGCAGCATAAAGTTTCGCTTCTGGGGTTGCCTGCGGGTTATTGGCAATACGCAAAAAAACGGCCCCCGCGTCCTGGTAGGTTAGGATTTCTATTACTTCGGTTTCTCCGGCACTACCAATGCCAACAAACCCGTTCATTCCCAAAGAGAAATGAGTCACCTTGGATAAATTATTTTCTGTCGCTTCACGGTGTTGCTCAGCGGCGTAACCGTTGAGGGAAGAGAAAGAAACAAAAACCAAAGTAATAACGCTCAAGATCCTTTTCACAAAAACCTCCCTATTCAGCCAAGAATGAAAGTGACGATCGGACCAGCTCGGTGCGCCAGACTACCACGGTATTTAGCCGGTTTTATAGCGGGCCGAAATGTCCCTAGCTAAATTTCTGCCGGTGCAAGACCTCGATAAACGCCCGTGACGCCGCGCTACGGTAGGCGTCTTTACGCTGCAACAGCACCGCCCGGCGAGCGGGCATGATCTCGGTAAGCCGTACCGGGTGCAACTGCGGGTTTTCCTGCGCAACCGCTGCCGGTAGCAGGGTAGCCAGTTGGCCACGTCGCACAATTTCAATGATGGCACCAATTGCGTTGGCCTCCATTGCTACCCGGGGGCGGATCCCCTGTCGACGACAATAATCGTCGATAAATTGACGGGTAGCAAAGTCCTCGCTCAGTAATACCAGCGGTTGCTGTTCGAACACCTGTGCACTCAAAGGCTCACGCTGTTGAACCAGCGGGTGCTGAGCTCCAACCATCATATTCAGTGACTCGGTAAACAGCTCCTCGGCCACAATATCCACCGATTGCGCCTGACTGAACGCGATCCCCACATCCAGCCGGTCTTCCGCCAGAAGCGCCTCGATCCTGTCCTGCGTCATTTCATGAATACTCACCGAAACACCCGGATATTGCCGATAAAAAGCATCGATAACAGGCCCCACCAGATAGGCGGTAAAGGTTGGCGTCATCGCCAGCCGCAAATTACCGCGCTCCAGCGTCGCCACGTCGTGGATCGCCCGAGTGCCGGCTTCCAGATCCTGCAGCGCCAGCCGGGCATAGCGCATCCAGCCCATACCGGCGTCGGTCAGGCGCACCGTTCGGCCGGAACGATCAAACAGAGGCGTTCCCAGGTTTTCTTCCAACTGCTTGATTTGTTGCGACAGCGTCGGTTGCGAGACGTGTAGCGCTTCGGCGGCGCGGGTGAAGTTGCCCTGTTCGGCAACGGCAAGAAAATAACGGATGTGTCGCAGCAGCATAACGCCTCAACTATTAGTAATTCCTATGGTGACCATTATAAATGGGTCTTAGACCCTATAGCCAGAGCGGCGCATCATGCCCCCATCGCTTAACAGCATCCTGATGGAGACAGCATGAAAGAGGTTATTGAGGGTTTTTTGAAGTTCCAGCGCGAGGCGTTTGTCGAACGTTCCGAACTGTTCCGGCAGTTGGCCACGCGCCAGAATCCACGCACCCTGTTTATCTCATGTTCCGACAGCCGCCTGGTGCCGGAACTGATCACCCAGCGTGAGCCGGGTGACCTGTTCGTGATCCGCAATGCCGGCAATATCGTGCCTTCGTTCGGCCCGGAGCCGGGTGGCGTAACTGCTTCTGTGGAATATGCCGTCGCCGCACTCGGCGTGGAAGATATCGTGATCTGCGGACACTCCGACTGCGGCGCAATGACCGCCATCGCCACCTGTCAGTGCCTGGATCATATGCCAACCGTAGCGAATTGGCTGCGTTACGCCGATTCAGCCAAGGCGGTGAATCAGGCCCATCCGCATACCTCTGAAAATGAACGCGTCAGTTCGATGGTGCGTGAGAACGTCATCGCACAACTGACCAATATTAAAACCCATCCTTCAGTGGCGCTGGCGCTTGAGCAGGGCCGGTTGAAGCTGCACGGTTGGGTCTATGACATTGCCAGCGGCTGTATTGAAGCGCTGGATGGCGAAACCCGCCGCTTTATTCCACTGGCCACCAATCCAAATGTCACGGCTACCCCTGCCGTATCCCGTTTTTAATCTCAATAAGGAGATAACATGACACAGTCCCTGCATTATTCATCCCCACGCGAAACCTTGACCGACACCATTATGGCCGCCAAGATCCGTAAAAAACTGACCTTCGAAGCGATCAACCAGGGTACCGGGCTGAGTCTGGCCTTCGTCACCGCCGCTCTGCTGGGTCAGCATCCGCTGCCAGAACAGGCGGCGCGTGTGGTGGCCGCCAAGCTCGATCTGGACGAAGACGCCATCCGTCTGCTGCAAACCATTCCGCTGCGCGGCAGCATCCCAGGCGGTGTGCCGACCGATCCAACCATTTATCGCTTTTATGAAATGGTGCAAATTTACGGCTCCACGCTGAAAGCGCTGGTGCATGAGCAGTTTGGCGACGGCATTATCAGTGCGATTAACTTCAAACTGGACATCAAGAAAGTGCCGGATCCGGAAGGTGGCGAACGCGCAGTGATCACCCTGGACGGTAAATACCTGCCGACCAAGCCTTTCTGATCCTGACGATGCCGGCGATAGCGTCGCCGGCATTGGGTGCTTTTCTCCGCAGTCTCTGCGCTTCACCCCATCTATTCACCATATCTGATAAGGCTCAGGCGTTCTTCTTCGGTAGGGGCGACAAAATATTGCGTGAGCAGATCGAAGGTCTCTTCACTGAGCACAAAGGGATGTTCACCTTGCTCATTTCTGTGTTTTATTCTGCTCTTGCACTGCGCATTGCTGACGTCCAGAAAATGCAGGCAGTGCGCTACACCGGCCTCCTCCGCCACTTGTCTGGCCCATAAGCGCCGATCCGGCGTATTCATCGGAAAATCCAGCACCACCGACAGACCATGCCGCAGCAGTTGCACCAAATGCTCGCTCAACACCTGCCGCAGGTTGGCGGAATAACGAACGTAGTCCTGTAGGGTTTTCATCTGCTGGTCATATAACGTTGCCAACCAGCTATCTTCAACGATCAGCAGCGTATGGGGCTGCTGCGCCAGTCGATTTGCCAGGGTTGATTTGCCGGAACCGGCTTTGCCGCACATCAAATGTAAAACGGCGTGGGAGGAATTATTCATGGCGTTCTCCTGAAGGTGAGTACCGGCAGGAGGAAAAGATGACCCGCCTTACCGGCGGGTTTTAGCATGACACAGACGCGCTATCCCACCACTCCGAGAATGGTGATAATAATCTGCGCGAATGAAACCTTGTTTATGCTCATACCTTATCAATAAGGCAAATCCCCACATATTGTCAACAACGCTGTGCCTCACAGAGTCATAACTGATAATGGCCGCGCACTTTACCCCGCGTGATAGCCGCGGCTGTCATGAGGGGTCTGTTCTCGCTGATCCAGACCATAGTCCCGCACCACCTCAGCCACCCGCAGGCGATACTGTGCCAGCACGCCATGGCGGCCCCGTTTCTGTGCGGCTCGGTGCTGCTCGACATTTCGCCACTGCTGTACCGCCGCCTCATCACGCCAAAAGGACAATGACAGCAGCCGCTGCGGATCGGCCAGGCTTTGAAAACGCTCAATGGAAATAAAACCGTCAATTTCTGCCAGTAGCGGCTTCAGATCGGCGGCCAAATCAAGATAGGTCTCACGCTGGCCGTCAGCGGCCTGCAGCTCAAAAATAACGGCAATCATAGGGCGCTCCTGTCAGAGAAAAATTCGGGTACGCGCGCATTTTGCGAAAACCGCCAGCGAACGTTGTTCAACGTTTGAACATCAACGCCCAATGCCAATAAATGCTGAATGCCACACTGTGCGATAATTTTCGCCCAGTCAGCCCCCGGGCAGCGATGCGCACCTTCGCCGAAAGCAAAACTTTCGTCTCCTGCACACAGCAAAACCAATACGCTTTGTCCGGCCAACACCTGGCAGCCGGCGACCTGGGTATCCTGCCGGGCAAAGCGGCGAGTATTTTGGATCGAGGGCATTTCAGTCAGTATCTGTTCAATGCGTTGTGGCACACTTTCCGTGTTGTCGCCCATCAGCAATAACGTCTGACCGATCAAACCGGCGGTGCTTTCGCAGGCCTGGAGCATCAAACCGATGGCATTGGCCACCACGACCCGATCTTCAATGCCGAGTTGTGCAGATACCTGCTGCAATTCCTGCCATAGTGGACCACAACAGTTTGTGAGACGTGCCGAAATAGATTCTACCGCCCGGATCCCGAGCGCCACCTGAGGCGCACTGCCGCCAGGCGCTATACAGCGGGAAAAGTCCAGTATCTCGTCAACCAGCTCAGTCCATTCCTTGGCGGGGATGCCCAAAAGTGCCGCGATAACACACACTGGCAGAGCATAATTAAAACGGGTGATCTGCCTCGCATTCGCTATTGCAGGCATCAATTCTTGCGCCACAGCCCTCGCGGTTTGTTGGACTAGAGATGAGTCAAAAGCCGCTAAAGTTTGCACGATGGCCTTTTTAAGCCTGACATGCTCGTCGCCATCTCGCATACGCACCAAATTGCCAAAGATGGATTGCGCCGGTGTACCCAGCAAGGCTGCCGGGATAGGTTCATCTGTGGGCCGAACGCCAAAGTCAATATTGTGCAAAACCTCCCGCACGGCTAAAGGCGAAACGGCGAGCCAACTTTGCTTTTGCGGCTGAAACTGCATGGGTTCCAATTGCATATAATTGGCCCGCGGATCATCGGCCGTGACGGCAGCAATGGCGCGGGAATAAGGGCAGGTTGCCATGTTGTTCTCCAGTAGGTTTGGCCGGTGTGAACCCATCCTAACGGTGGACGCACAGCCATACTTCGCCTAATCTCGAAGTATGAATAACATCGATATTGAAGATCGTCTGGCGGCACTGAGCGGTGCCATTGCCGACCGCACCCGGGCGCGCATGCTGTGCCTGCTGATGGATGGTCGCGCTTATACCGCCACCGAACTCAGCGCCGCGGTGGACGTTGCCGCCTCAACGGCCAGCGGCCATCTGGCACGCCTGCAGGAACAGCGACTGATCGCCTGCGTCAAGCAAGGGCGTTACCGCTATTTCCGTCTGGCGGGGCCGGAAGTCGCCGCCGCGCTGGAAACGCTAATGGCACTGGCCGGCGTCGAAAAGCCCGTGGTGAAAAGCACTACTCCGACGTCATTGCAATTCGCCCGAACCTGTTATGACCATCTGGCCGGTGAAGTGGCGGTAAAACTGCACCAACGCCTGCATCAGCTAACCTGGTTAGAAGGTGAGGAAGACTATCGGTTAAGCGAGGCCGGCCACGCTGCACTCACTCGGTTGGGCGTCGACTGTTCCCCTGCGCCCTCACGAAGACGCTTCGCCTGCGGTTGCCTGGACTGGAGCGAGCGCAAGGCCCATCTGGGTGGTGCATTAGGTGCGGCGATGCTTACCGCATTTATTCGTCGTGGCTGGATAAAACGCCAGTTGGAGAGTCGTGAACTGCAGCTCACCGCCAGCGGGAAAAAAGCGCTTAAAGCACATTTTGACCTCACTGTTTAACCTCACAACAGGTTAGTTTTGGTGCAATACTCAATAAGCAAACCGTCAACCCGAGGACTCCCATGCTCGATCAAACCCAATTCCCAATCACCAAACTGTGGCCGGCGCAGCATCCGGAGCGGCTGCAGCTCTATTCGCTGCCCACGCCGAACGGGGTAAAAGTTTCTATCATGCTGGAGGAGATCGGCCTGCCGTATGAAGCGCACCTGATCGACATCGGCAAAAACGAGACCTGGACGCCCGAGTTTTTGTCGCTGAACCCGAACGGCAAGATCCCGGCAATCATCGATCCCGATGGCCCTGGCGGCAAGCCATTACCCCTGTTCGAATCCGGCGCCATTCTGCTGTATCTGGCGGAAAAAAGTGGCAAGTTCCTGCCGCAGGATCCGGCTCTGCGTTATGAAACCATTCAGTGGGTATTTTTCCAAATGGCGGCCGTTGGCCCCATGTTCGGTCAGCTCGGCTTCTTCCACCGTTTCGCCGGTCGTGAATACGAAGATAAGCGCCCGCTTGAGCGTTATAAGAATGAGTCGAAACGCCTGCTGGGCGTACTGGAAAGCCGGCTTGAAGGCCGCGACTGGATCATGGGCCAGGATTACACCATTGCCGACATTTCACTGTTGGGCTGGGTGCGTAATCTGATCGGCTTCTACGAAGCCCGCGAGATAGTCGATTTCGACAGTTTCCCACGCGTAGGGCAATGGCTGGAGCGCGGTCTGGCACGACCGGCGGTGCAACGCGGCGTCAACATTCCCGCCCGCAGCGAATAATGGCTTGCCTGGGATAGCCGCCCGGCTATCCCTTTTGCGTCTTCTTTGTCGTCATAAAAGTGTCACACCCCTGCATTACCCTCCCTGCCTAACAAGTTCGTGTTATACCCCTATGATTTTTAAGCCACAGTCAGGCATCCTGCTCGCTCATCCCCAGGCGCTTACTCCAGTAAGTAACTTGGGGTTAGCGAGTGCTGGTAACCACGCTGTAGCTTGAAAGGCGACCGGGTATTTATGTTTTTATATTACGACAAGGAGCTTTCCCCGATGTTGCAGCCAGTTTCCCTGATCGCCAGTGCCGTGTTATCCGCCTTATTATGCTCAAGCGCCTTCGCCGATGAGACGCCGGCCAACGCTGCCGGACTTTCCGAGCGTGCGGCTCGCGGCAATATCGTTGAACCCGGCGGAGCACGTCGCCTGAGTGGCGATCAAACCGCGGCATTGAAAGCTTCGTTGTCTGATAAAACGGTCAAGAATGTGATTTTGCTGATTGGCGACGGCATGGGCGATTCGGAAATCACTTCGGCACGCAACTATGCCGAAGGCGCAGGCGGCTATTTTAAAGGCATCGATGCCCTGCCGTTAACCGGCCAATACACCCATTATTCGCTGGACAAGAAAACCCACAAGCCGGATTACGTCACTGACTCCGCCGCCTCGGCGACTGCCTGGTCCACCGGCGTCAAAACCTATAACGGCGCGCTGGGCGTTGACGTTAATGGCAAAGACCAACCGACCCTATTGGAAATTGCCAAAGCGGCGGGTAAAGCCACCGGCAACGTTTCCACCGCAGAGTTGCAAGACGCCACACCTGCGGCGCAGATTTCCCACGTCACCTCGCGTAAATGTTACGGCCCGGAAGAGACCAGTGAAAAATGCGCAACCAACGCGCTGGAAAATGGCGGCCGCGGTTCGATCAGTGAACAGTTACTCAAAGCCCGCGCCGACGTCACCTTAGGCGGCGGAGCAAAATCCTTTAATCAGTTAGCCAAAAGCGGCGAATGGCAGGGAAAATCACTGAAAGAGCAGGCAACTGCATTAGGTTATCAGTGGGTGGAAAACCTCGATGCCCTGAACGCCGTTAACGTCGCCAATCAGCAAAAGCCGCTGCTGGGGCTGTTTGCCGCCGGCAATATGCCGGTACGCTGGCAGGGGCCGAAGGCCAGCTATCACGGTAATCTCGACCAACCGGCGGTGACCTGTCAGAACAACCCGGCACGTACGGCGGATATCCCGACGCTGGCGGTTATGACCGAGAAAGCCATCGACCTGCTGAAAACCAATAAAAACGGATTCTTCCTGCAGGTCGAAGGCGCATCGATCGACAAACAGGATCATGCCGCCAACCCGTGCGGCCAGTTCGGGGAAACTGTCGATCTGGATGAAGCCGTGCAGAAAGCATTGGAATTCGCCCGTGCCGACGGCAACACTCTGGTGATCGTCACCGCTGACCATGCTCACTCCAGCCAGATTATCGCCGCCGACGCCAAAGCGCCGGGCCTGACGCAAATGCTGACCACCAAAGATGGCGCGCCGATGACCATCAGCTACGGCAACTCGGAAGAGGATTCGCAGGGCCACACCGGCACCCAGCTGCGTGTTGCCGCCTACGGCCCGCATGCCGCCAACGTCGTCGGGCTGACCGATCAGACAGATTTGTTCTATACCATGCGTGACGCCATGGCGATCAAGTAAGCTAACGACCCCGTCCGCTGATTAATTAAACCCTGTTCATCGTTGCTCACGCCGGCGATGAACAGGGTTTTCGCCGTTTGAAACCTCCAGGCTACTGCTATATTGTGGGACCTGTATTCCTCGCAAAAATGTTCTGCCCTGTCCGTAAACAAACCAATGTGATCCCACCCGACAATAAGGATGAGCTCTTGCATTTGATTACCCTGCCCTTCGACACCGAACGCCTGCAACTGCGCCGCTTCACGCCCGACGATCTCGAAGCCTACTCGACTTACCACCGTTTGCCGGAGGTCTATCGTTATCTGTATGCCCCCACCCCGGACAACGCGCAACTGGCCGATCAGCTTGCTCAGGCGATAGCTTCGCGCTTCTGTCAGGACGGCGATATTTTTTATTGCGCCGTCACCCTAAAGGACAGCGGAGAGTTGATCGGTGAAGTGTTGTTGAAACTGGCTAACCGCGCAGCATTACAAGCCGAGATCGGTTATATCTTCAGCCCGGTTTATGCCGGTAAAGGTTATGCCAGCGAAGCCGTGCAAGCGGTGTTGGATCGGGGGTTTAACCAAGTGGGCTGCCACCGCATTTTTGCCCGGCTCGATGCTGCCAATCAGGGGTCTATCGGGGTCGTCGAACGTCTGGGGATGCGCAAAGAGGCGCACCTGCGACAAAACGATCGTTTCAATGGCCAATGGGGTGATGAACTGATTTATGCACTGCTGAAAGAAGAGTGGCCGTCGGCAGCAATGAAGGCCCGCCGCTAAGCGTCAACCAGCATCTTGGCCGCACTGAAATGCCCGGCGGCCATTTTCATTTTGTTACCTGCTGCTATTTGCCATTATTCCATAAATATTGTGTGATAATGGCATATCGTTTAAATCAGCGGCAATTAGACCTTATTAATTTAGCGGTTATATTTAAATAAAAATAATAAATGAATGATTCCTGCCTTTAATAGGCTTTTTTTAGTTACAAAAGTAGTTTTTAACAATATTGCAAACAATAATATCCCCGCAGTAACCAGAGTTGAACAACCTGTCCCCAGACAGCCTGTAATAATCCACTTTTCGTTAAGAAAACGATTAACAAAAAGACATTATCACTGTCACTCGGCTTAGCCGGGCGGGTTAGTTTTACTTATTTCCAGGGTAACTCCCGATAAATTCTTTCACCTGCAATGAGTAGAATTTACACACAAGAGATTTGATTCAATGAGAAAATTACTCGTCCTGATCTTCTGTCTGAACCTGTTTGGCGTTACGCAACAGGCGACGGCGGAAGAGAATAAGTCCGTTGATGTGGTACTGATCGGCGGTGGCATCATGAGCGCCACGCTGGGGACCTACCTGCATGAGCTGGAGCCAAACTGGTCCATCGACATGTATGAGCGCATGAACGGCGTGGCTGAAGAAAGCTCCAACGGCTGGAACAACGCCGGTACCGGTCACTCCGCCTTCGCTGAAATGAACTATACCCCGGAAAAAAAAGACGGCACCATCGACATCAGCAAAGCCGTGGTGGTTAACGAGTCTTTTGAAATCTCGCGTCAATTCTGGTCTTATCAGGTGAAAAATAACGTCCTGAAAGATCCAAAATCCTTTATTAACAGTGTGCCGCACATGAGCTTTGTCTGGGGTGACGACAACGTCAACTTCCTGCGCAAACGCTATGCCGCACTGCAACACAGCACCCTGTTCCGTGGTATGGAGTACTCAGAAGACCCTAACCAGATTAAACAGTGGGCTCCGCTGGTGATGAACGGCCGCGATCCGGCGCAGAAAATTGCTGCGACCCGCATGCCGCTGGGTACCGACGTTAACTTTGGCGTGATCACCCACCAACTGGTGGACACGCTGACCAAAAACCCGAACTTCAAGCTGAACCTGAGCCATGAAGTCCGCGACATCAAGCGCAATGCCGACAACACCTGGCGCGTCACCGTGGCCGATCTGAACCGCGACGGCAAAGAAACCACCGTGAATGCCAAATTCGTGTTTATCGGTGCAGGCGGTGCTTCTCTGACGCTGCTGCAGAAAACCGGCATTCCTGAAGCCGAAGGCTACGGTGCCTTCCCTGTCGGCGGTCAGTTCCTGGTCACCACCAACCCGGAAATCGCTGACCAACACCTGGCCAAGGTTTATGGCCTGGCCAGCGTAGGTTCACCGCCGATGTCGGTTCCGCACCTGGATACCCGCATGCTGGACGGCAAGCGTGTCTTGCTGTTCGGACCGTTCGCCACCTTCTCCGGCAAGTTCCTGAAAAACGGTTCACTGTTCGACCTGCTGCACTCCCTGAGCACTTCGAACCTGATGCCAATGACCCACGTCGGGCTGGACAACTTCGACCTGGTGAAATACCTGGTGGGTCAGTTGATGATGAACGACGACGATCGTTTCGCTGCGCTGAAAGAGTACTTCCCTGAAGCCAAACAGGCAGACTGGAAACTGTGGACCGCCGGCCAACGCGTGCAGATCATCAAAAAAGATGCAGATAAAGGTGGCGTACTGCAGTTCGGTACCGAAGTGGTCAGTTCCGAAGATGGCAGCATTGCCGCTCTGCTGGGTGCATCACCGGGCGCATCAACTGCCGCACCGATCATGCTGCACCTGATGGAGAAAGTGTTCAAAGATAAAGTGGCTACGCCGGAATGGCAGAGCAAACTGAAAGAGATCATTCCGTCTTACGGCCACAAGCTGAACGGCGATATTGAAATGACCAACAAGATCCGCGGCTACACCAGCAGCGTCTTGCAGTTGGACTATATCGAAGTGAAGCCGGAAACTAACTGATCCCCGCCTTTCCCCTCTTTGCTCAAGGCCGCCACGTGCGGCCTTTTTCATTTCCCTGCGACCCAAAGAGCACGTTTAGCCACCTTTTTCCTCCGGGTTAACACTTGCGTAACCCGTCTCTGCGGCCTATTATCAAAGCATCAACTTGGATAATTACTATTACCTACTGTGACCTGAATGTCGTACCCGCAGGAGAACTAAAACAATGGATCGCGTTAATATCATTCACGATTTGCTGGACTGGATTGAAACCCATCTGGATCAGCCGTTACTGTTAGACAACGTAGCGGCGAAGTCAGGCTACTCCAAGTGGCACCTGCAAAGGATGTTCCGCAGCACTACCGGGCATGCTTTAGGCAGTTACATTCGCGAGCGTCGACTGTCGCAAGCCGCGCAAGCACTGCGTTCGACCCCGCGCCCTATTCTCGACATTGCCCTGCAGTTCCACTTTGATTCTCAGCCGTCTTTTTCACGCGCATTTAAAAAACAGTTCGGCAAAACGCCGGCGGTTTATCGTCGCACAACCCGCTGGGACGTCGCAGAGATGCACCCGCAGCCGATAGAACCGCTGAAAGGGCATCGCCATGAGTCCCCTGGCGTGCATCTGTGGTATGCCGGTAAATGCCTGGACAGTGTCTGTACCAACTGGGTTGGTCAACACTGAGAGAAATTGCATTAAAAAAGGGGTTCAGCCTGCGCTGAACCCCTTTTTTTATTGAGAAATCTTACTTGAAGGTGACGTCGATATTGGCCGACGCGGTGAATGGCCCCACCTTCGGGTTGGTATTCAGCCATTTCAGGCTAGCCATGAAGTTCTTTTCAACGGTGCTACCATTGACCAGGCCCAGATCAACCGGGGAATTCATCTTGATTGGCGTGTTTGGTGTCGCCGCCTGCGAAATCAAGATACCAAATCCGCTGTCGCTGGTTGGCAAGATCGTCGTAGCGTCCTGCACTGGATAAGTGGAGCTGAAACTGGCCTGCAGTGTCTCGCCCTTGCAATCCTGACCGGTAGCCGGATCAGACATATTGGCGCTGACCGAGAACGGTACTTGTTTTTCTATCTTGCCAGCTACCGCATTCTGACGCGGAATGGTGCCAAAATTCACGGTTGAGCCATTGTTAGCCACTACGGTGATTTTCGGATTACAGGAAATAAACTGAATATTTCCCAGACCGTTAATATAGGCATTGAAGTTGCTGCCGACCACGTTGTTGAGACCGCCGACCCCATCAACCTGAAATACGGAATAAGTGCCATTGTTGGTGATTTTCCCACCAGCAGGCGGAGGTGCCCCTGTCGCCTTGATATAAAGCGAGTAGGTCACCGTCACACTCAAGGATTGGGCTGGTTTGGCACAACCACCGCGACCATTTGGACGACATTGTGTACCCGGACCAACATCCTGTCTTGCGCCATTGGTCAGCTTATAATCCACGCTGTTGTAGTTGACACCAACCTCGATAGATTTGTCGATATTGCGCATATCCTTCTTCGGATCCCAGTAAAGATAGGCATTTTCGCCTTTGGGGTAATCACGGTCATCGACACATTGGAAAGTCGATGTGAAGGTTTGCGAGCGCCACAGCAGAGCCCCCGCCGCCGTATTAGCGGTTGACACTTTAATTGGCTTATCCAGCGTAATAATCTGACTGACGCTGCCATTCTGCTTACAAGACAGCGCAAAGCTGCTCTGCGAGAACGTCCCCAGCGTGACCAGCAGCCCTGCCGCCAGCCCGAGGTTTTTATGTTTTAACAACAAAGAAGACATATTCATTCCTTTTACGGTTTTCCGCAGGTCAGCGAAAGTTCCTGATAGCCCATCAGCTGTTCGGTCGCCGATTTCAGTTCCGGCACCACCAGTGAACAGCTGTCGCCGGCATCGCTGCCCCATTTAACCAACAGGCGATCCCCTGCGGATGCGCCGGAGATATAAATATCCCCATTGGTACCCACGGTACCGTTGTTCTTGCCGTCGGCGCTAAACACGTTGGCGCCGATTGGCGGTACGCTGCCGTCCAACAGTTTACTGTGTACCAGCAGGCTTTGGCCGGTATGCGTTTCAAATTTCACGCGGGTAATGGCGCCATATGTCGGTACCACGTCGCGGGCCGCCATCGGGATATCCAGGCCGTTGCCGATATCCTCAGTGCGCAACGCCACGCGGTTATGACGATAAGGTGAGGCCGAGGTCATTACCGCGTAACCGAAGCGGTCGATAGCCACACCCGGCTGGTTTTCCAGACGGACGCCCTTGGCATCTTTGGCCTCAACCAGCACAAAGGTATTTTGCAGCGGCTGGGTCAGTGTCACGCCGCCGGAGTGCGCCACGATACCGCCCGACACGCCCAGGGTAGACTGCTGGTAATCATTACTGTAGCTGTAACCGGCATTGACGGTACCCATGCTGCCCTGGTAGCCGACGTTAGCCGAGCTGGTTTGGCCGGAGTAACGATCGTGACCACTTTGCACCGCGTAGTTCAGACGGTTATCGTCCAGCGCGGTACCACTCAGGCCAGCGCTGTATGTATTACCGCTCTGCTTGCTGTGACCGGCGTTGAAGCTGGCCGTCATATCAGACGAATCGCGGCTGAAGAAGCTGAACGGAATAGAGACGCTCATGTTGATGCTGCGATCTTTATAACCGTAGTTGCTGCGGCTGTCCTGATAGAACACGCCGTAGCTGATATTTTTGTAGCTGCTGTTAAAGCCGGTTTGAACCGTACGATCCTGGCCGGAGCCGCCCCAATATGACTGGTTGCTGATATTGGTATACAGCGTTGAGTTACCGGCAATACGCTGGTTGATCGACAACTCTACACGCTGGCGTTTGTTATTGAAACGGCTGGTGTAATAGGTACGACGACGTGATTCTGCCCAATCCGGCACGCCCAGATTGCGGTCATTCTCATCGTAGTAATCGTTACGGTAGACGCCGTTTTCATAGCGATCGCGTTCCGCAACCGCATCAGAGAAATCATAGTAACCAGAGGTCGAGTAACGGTAACCGGCGATCTGGAATTCGGTGCCCCAGTCGTTGAGCGATTTGGAGTACAGGAAGCGGAAGCTCTCCCCCTGTTTGTCGTCACCGTTGACCAGGTTGGTGTCGGAATAGGACATATCGAAGGAAACTGCCCCCCAGACGCCCATGTTTTTACCCATACCCACTACCGCCGAACGGTAATTTTCCGCGACCAGCACCCCACCATAAGGCGTGATGTCATACGCCATGCCGTGGGACAAGGTGCCTTGCACGAACTTCGGCTGGTATTTGGTGGTGCCGTCATGGTATTTACCGGCGGTCATCTGGTAGTCCCAGATCCCTTCGCGCAGCATGTTCGGCACGGAAGAGAACGGCACCACGAAAGAGGTTCTTGAACCGTTGGCCTCAATGACCGTGACGTTCAGGTTACCGCTCAAGGTGCTTGGGAAGATGTCGGTCAGCGCAAACGGACCCGGCGGCACGTTGGTGCTGTAAATGGTGTAGCCGTTTTGGCGGATCTCAACGCGGGCGTTGGTCGACGCCACGCCACGGACCACGGGCGCGTAACCGCGCTGGCTTTCCGGCAGCATATCGTTGGCGCTGGAAATCTGCACACCGCGGAACTGAATGCTGTCGAATACATTGTTATTGGTGTTGGTCTGGCCAATCACCAGACGGCTGCGCAGGGAAACGATGTCGGTTTCCGCCCAGCTTGAAACGGTATTCCAGTGCGTGCCGGCACCCGACTGCTGATTCAGCGTCGAGTTGTTACGCAGGCGCCAATTACCGACATTGATGCCGTTGTTCAGGCTCAGGAAGTAGTAGTCGGATGTTTTATCGTTGGCGTTATTACGGTAATTATTATGGTTGCCGCTGAAGTTATAGTTAACGAAACCGGCGTTAATCCCGCGATCGTAAACCTTCGGCGAGATAGCACCCTGTGGACGCGGCTCCAGGAATATCTGCGGCACTTCCAAATCCATACGCTGTATGGCTGCGTCGTAGCTCAGCTTGGCACCCGAAATTTGCTGTGACAGAGCGTAGCACTGCGCGGCACCTTCGGTTTTCATATCGCCCGGCAGTTTTACACCGTAGTCCTGGTAATCCTGCGCAGTCAGGCAAGGCGTTACCGGCGTGTCTTTGGCGTCTTTTTTGAATTCGATGTCACGGTGATCGATACGCTGTCCGTTCAGGTAAATATCGAACGGATATTTACCTGGCAGGATATCATCGCCGCTGGACAACGCTGCCACCTGGGCAATGTTGTCATCGCCATGGATGAAGGAGGTGTTGAACTGCTCCTCCGCCATGGCCATATGAGAGAATGAAAATGGCACCGCAGAAAAATAAATTACACCATTAATCAGCCTGACCAAACGTTTTGGCGTGAGGGTTGTTATTCTTTTATGTGCCATTTTTTGTTCATTCCTTGAAGGGCTTAAATCAATTTAATGCAACGTTCTTAATCTCGGTGTGGCCGCCGTAATCGTTGATATAGGTGAACGACATACTGTTGGCCGACTGCGCGCCCTGTGGCAGAGCAATCCGCAGGCTATCTTGCGGTTTCACCATGTCGGCATTCACTTTCCAGCTTTTGCCACCGCTTTTCAGCGTCAGTACACCCAGCGTCACAAACAGTGGACCATTGTTGGTCACCACCAGATTGCTGCCCTGACGCTGCCATTTCAGTGCCTCTGCCTGCTGTTGCAGGTTGGCCTTCAAGGCTTCTGGGCGGTAGAACAGTTTGATACGGGTACGGATCGCCACCTGCAGCACGTTGTCTTGCTTAGGCGTTGGCGGAATTTCCTGTACGTTTACCCAGAGCAGACTTTCTCTGTCCTGCGGTAACCCGCTGCCGGAATAAATAAAGCGCAGAATTGCGTCTTTTTTGGCAGCCAGTTTTAAAATAGGTGGAGTGACCACGATCGGTAAATTCTTCGGCATCTGGCTTGAATCGCCAGTATCCAACCAGGTTTGCACCATATAGGTGTCGTCGCTGTCATTGCTGATTGAGAGCGATGCGGATTTACTTCCGCTGTTATAAATTACGCGCGTCGAATCAACCTGAATTCCGGCAAAAGCATTTACGGAAAACGCGAATAAAATACAAGAAAGCACTTTTTTCATCGGAATATCTCAACTCTCAGAATTTAGCCGTCCGTGGCCAATAGCTCTATCTATCCTGCCAGCGAATTAAATTACTTGTATTCGATGGTGAAGGTAGCGTTAGAGTTTGCCTGACCCGCAGTTACCAGATCCTGGTAAGATTTATAACGAGCGCGCAGGTTGAAAGTCGCAGAACCTGGGTTGTCGCCATCAGCAGCAACAGAAACGGTCGCTGGGGTAGCAACTTCCTGAGAGATTGGCAGAGTTGCGCCGTTGTTATCCAGGATTTCAACGCCAACGCCGTTAGCGCCGCCAGTTACAGCCAACAGCTCTGGGTGGCCAGCTGGGGTGTTACCGTCGAAACGCAGGGTGTAGTTACCCGCTTCACATTTCTCCAGGCTAATATCGAAAGCTTTAGCACCGCTGGTAGAACCAGAAGTTGGGAATGCGGTAGTAGGGTATTTACCCAGGTAAACTTCTTTATTCTGGTCTTTATCAACAACTTTACAGGTGGACTGTACGATTTCACCGGTGAATTTAACGTTGCCGCTTGCAGCAGTAGCGTTATAAGCAGTAGCAGACAATACCAGCGCGGCCAAAGGCAATAATACTTTTTTCATTTCCAGCTCCATAGAAAAACAATAAAATAATCGATTCAGTGACAGACGAATATATAGTTCCCCGGCACTGAGCATACACTCAGCGATAGCACTCCTTGCTTAAAAGGAGTGTTGCCTCGATGAACCCATTGCCGGACGAAATATAGACTAAGCGCATTCTTATTGTTAAATCGTTTAAAACATTCATAACCCCCCTCTTGATAGGAATAAACTATCAACAAATACCTATCGATCGATGTTGACGATTCAATCGAATAGGAATAATCTGTGTTTTGGAAAGTCATGCAGTCAGACATTTTTCTTTAAGGCCTGATTAACAGCATATTATTCCGTATATTTACATTTTGTTACCTTTTGAGCCCTTTGGACTTCACGACTAAATGCGCGTTAAATGGTCTGCAAGCGACATTTCACAATCACGTCGCACCAAATAAGACATTTACCTATAAACAGCCTGATATTGAATTAATTTTAGTTAAAAAACAGGTAGTTACATATCAATCAAGGGATTGAGGAATGCGCAGTTCTTTTAGAGAGAAAAATAACGGAATTAATTATGTTTTCCAGCCAATGTTCGCAAAATCCGGACAATTGCTGGCCGTTGAGTGCCTATCTCGATTCACTTTTAATAGTGAATATGCGCATTTTTCTCCTGAACAGTTCTTTCGTACTGCCGATAGCGAGACCCGAATTGAGATTCTGTTAGACCAGGTCAGTCTGATAGAGAAATATAATCACTGGTTTCGTGAAAATCAGGTTATAGCTACGCTGAATGTAGATGACCATTCTCTACGCTCGTTGGCCAATAGTCATTTTGCAGAAAGAATTAACGCCACTCGCTGTATACATTTCGAAATCAGTGAGAACTCAACCCGTTTGGTTAAAGATCGCGTTCATGGCGATCCTTCACTAAAGAGCTATTCATTTTGGCTCGATGATTTTGGTTCTGGCTATGCGGGTTTTTCCGCGCTGTATAACAGCCAGTTCCGCTTCGTTAAACTCGACCGCTTTTTGTTATGGGACTTTATGAAAAAGTCCGGCGGCGACGGTTTAATGCGCGCTTTATTGCGCTTTTTTTACCTTAATCATTACAAGGTAATTATTGAAGGGGTTGAAACCCCCGAGCATAAAAAATGGCTGGACGAAATGCCATATTACGCACTGCAGGGAAAGCTGTGGAAGGAATCCGACATCAAGGATTTGAACTCGCTTCTTACAGCTGAATACTTTTAACTCATTATGGGTGTTTGCCATTATGTCTAAAAACAATGTCCTTGTTATTAGTGAGTGTAAGTACAGCTATGTCGGCCTTTCGGTGTTACTGAAAAAACATTACGGCAAGTACGATATCAGACTGTTTTCAGATTTTATGCACGGTGGCGCCAAGGCGGAGAAAATAATTAAGCACGACATCGCCCTGATCTTCACCTCACAAAATCTGGAGCAAAGCGTTAACGTCATTGAAAGCCTGGTGTCTTTGCATCAGCAATACAACTCCAAAACGCGTCTGTTGGTGTTTTATGACGATGAACGCGTGGTGAAACTATTGTCGATCCTGGGCATCTCCGTTGAATTGGTGTCTACACGCATTCCACTTTATTCGCTGCAGGAAAAAATACAGAACCTGCTGGAAAGCAAAGAGCCCGGGGGGATAAAAATGCAGAAAACCCGCGAGCTTAGCCCGGCGGAAAGCGACGTTATCTTCAACCTGTTGCGCGGTGACAGCCTGCTGCATATTGCCCAAAAGCGCGGCACCCACCCCAAAACGATTTTCTCTCAGAAATACAGTGCGATGAAAAAGCTGCGTCTGCGCAGCATGAGCAGTATTTTCGTTGCCAGCAAGTAACTCCTTCTCCCCTTCAGGCTGCCACCCGGCGGCCTGAAGGGCGGACTCATCGTTAAATTAATGTAACAATCAACGATAAAGCAGTAACAGCCACATAACACTCCTGTCTATTGGTTAGGATCCGCTCAGCAAACTTTCTGTGAGCCATGTCGTCTGGACTAATAAAAACATCAGGAGATGTTATGAAGTCATCATTATTCAGCCGTTATACCTGCCTTGTGTTGAGTCTTTTGCTGACGTTGGCGTCTTTGGCGCTGTTGTCCCATAGCCCCTGGTTTTGGCTACCGACGATCATTTTTGGTGGTCTGAGCGCTCTGGGCATTTATGATCTGACCCAACAACGCCACGCCATCTGCCGAAACTATCCGATCATCGGCCGACTGCGCTTTTTCTTCGAGTTTATTCGCCCGGAAATACGCCAGTACTTACTGGAAGAAGATAACGCGCAGATCCCGTTTTCACGTACCCAGCGCACGCTGGTTTACCGACGCGCCAAAAACGAAATGGGCGATAAGCCGTTCGGTACCCAGTTGGACGTTTATCAAACCGGCTACGAATGTATCGGGCACTCCATGCGTCCGGTCGAAGTATCTGACCCCACCAGCTTCCGCGTGACGATCGGCGGTCCAGATTGCAGCCAACCCTACTCCGCGTCGATCTTTAACATCTCCGCCATGAGCTTCGGCGCCCTGTCGGCCAACGCCATTCGCGCCCTCAACCTCGGCGCGGCAAAGGGCAATTTCTACCACGACACCGGCGAAGGCAGTATCAGCCGTTATCATCGCGAAAATGGCGGCGACCTGGTCTGGGAATTGGGCAGCGGCTACTTCGGTTGCCGCACCGCCGACGGCCATTTTGATCCGCAACGCTTCACCGAGCAGGCTAAAAAACCGCAGGTGAGAATGATTGAAATCAAGCTCAGCCAGGGGGCTAAACCCGGACATGGCGGCATACTGCCGGCGAAAAAAGTGGATGCGGAAATCGCCGCAACGCGCGGCGTACCTGAAGGAGTCGACTGTATTTCTCCGGCTTCGCACAGCGCCTTCAGCACCCCAATTGAAATGATGCATTTCATCCAGCAGCTACGTGAATTGTCCGGTGGCAAACCCGTGGGCTTCAAACTCTGTATCGGCCACCCGTGGGAATTTGTCGCCATCGCCAAAGCCATGTTGCAAACCCAGATCTTGCCGGACTTTATCGTGGTGGACGGCAAAGAAGGCGGAACCGGCGCAGCACCGCTCGAACTGTCCAACTATATGGGCATGCCGCTGCGCGAAGGGTTGTTATTCGTCCACAACACCCTGGTGGGCTGCGGACTGCGCGACAAAATCAAGATTGGTGCCAGCGGTAAAATCATCAGCGCCTTCGACATCGCCAGCGTGCTGGTGTTGGGCGCCGACTGGGTGAACTCAGCCCGTGGTTTTATGTTCGCCGTCGGCTGCATTCAGTCGCAAAGCTGCCATACCAATCACTGCCCTACCGGGGTCGCCACCCAGGATCCACTGCGACAGAAAGCCCTGGTGGTGCCAAACAAGGCCGAACGCGTTTATCACTTCCACCAGAATACGGTGAAAGCGCTGGCAGAAATGCTCGCCGCGGCGGGCGTCAGCCGCCCTGAGCAGTTGACTTCGCATCATATGCTGCGCCGTATTACCTCAACCGAAATCAAGGTCTACGCCGACATCTATTACTACCTGGAGCCTGGTGCACTGCTGCAAAAAGAGATCGAAAGCGATTTTTATGCGCGCATGTGGCGCATGGCGACGCCAAACAGTTTCGATCAGGCGATCGCCCTGCCGGCTTAAGGGGTACGTTTGTACCTGCTGAGGTGAAAGATAACGGGAATGAATTGCCCCCTCGCCTCGGGGAAGGACATTGGAGAGGGGGTTGCTTGCTACAGCGGCCCTCCCCCTCAACGGCGAGAGGGCATGTGGGTTATGGCTTACGCGCCGGGGCGTCGCCGGCCACGTAATAGTCGGCAGTACTACGCGGCAACGGCGTGCGCTGGCGAATACGATCGGCAATCTTCTCGGCGATCATGATGGTGGTGGCGTTCAGGTTACCGGTGATGATCAGCGGCATAATGGACGCATCCACCACCCGCAGGCCTTCCATACCGTGCACTCGCCCTTGCCCATCCACCACCGCCATCTCGTCTTCGCCCATTTTGCATGAGCAGGAAGGATGGAAGGCGGTTTCGGCATGCTCACGCACAAAAGCGTCCAGCTGTTCGTCGGTCTGCACTTCTGGCCCCGGGCTTATCTCGCGGCCGCGGTATTCGTCCAATGCAGGCTGCGCCATGATTTCGCGCGTGATGCGAATGGCATCGCGGAACTCCTGCCAGTCCTGTTCGGTCGCCATATAGTTGAACAAGATGCTCGGATGTTGGCGCGGATCCTTCGATTTCACCTGCACCCGGCCACGGCTTGGGGAGCGCATTGAACCGACGTGCGCCTGAAAACCGTGCTCTTTCACCGCGTTGCTGCCGTTGTAGTTAATCGCCACCGGCAAGAAATGGTACTGAATGTTCGGCCAGGCGAACTCTTCGCGGCTGCGGATAAAGCCACCGGCTTCAAACTGGTTGCTGGCGCCCACGCCGGTGCCATTGAACAGCCACTCTGCGCCGATCTTCGGCTGGTTGAACCATTGCAATGCCGGGTACAACGACACCGGTTTGTTACAGGCGTATTGCAGGTACATTTCCAGATGGTCCTGCAAGTTCTCGCCCACGCCGGGCAGATCGTGCACCAGATCGATGTCCAGGCGGTTCAGCAGCGCCGCTGGACCAACGCCGGAACGCTGCAAAATCTGCGGCGAGGCAATCGCCCCGGCACACAGCAACACTTCACGACGCGCTCGGGCACTGTTGATTTGGTTACTTTCGCCCTGCAAGTAGTCAACGCCCACCGCACGCTTACCCTCGAAGCGGATGCGGTCGGTCAACGCGTGAGTCACAATCTTCAGGTTTGAACGGGAACGAGCCTGATCCAGATAACCCCGAGCGGTGCTGGCGCGACGGCCTTTCGGCGTGACCGTGCGATCCATCGGGCCAAAGCCTTCCTGCTGGTAGCCGTTCAGGTCATCAGTACGCGGATAACCCGCCTGCACACCGGCCTCCACCATTGCGTGGAACAATTCGTTATTACCGGCTTTCGGCGTGGTCACGCTGACCGGGCCGTCGCCACCGTGATAATCATTAGGCCCGATATCGCGGGTTTCCGCCTTGCGGAAATATGGCAGGCAGTCCAGATAACTCCAGTCCTCCAACCCCGGTGCTTTTGCCCAGTTGTCGAAGTCCATCGCGTTGCCGCGGATGTAGCACATGCCGTTAATCAGTGATGAGCCGCCCAGCCCTTTACCCCGGCCACACTCCATGCGGCGGTTGTTCATGTGCGGCTCAGGATCGGTTTCATACGCCCAGTTGTAACGACGGCCCTGCAGCGGGAATGCCAGCGCGGCCGGCATCTGGGTGCGAAAATCCATCCGATAATCCGGGCCGCCGGCTTCCAGCAGCAATACGCTAACATCAGCGTCTTCGGTTAAACGGGTGGCTAAAACGTTACCGGCTGAGCCGGCACCGATAATGATGTAATCGTATTCCATACATTATCTCCTAAATATTCGTATGCCTGAATGATGCGAATGGCTTGAATATCGCATGCTGAATATATCCAGGCGGTTTTGGATGCAAGAAAGGATTATCCCCTATGGATTTCGCGTTACAGCTAGGCGGCAAGGGCGTGGAACCCCAGGAGTCAAGTAAGTGACTGGGGTCCGCGTTCGCAGCCAACAACGCTGTAGCTTGAAAGACGACGGGGATATTTAAAAGATGGAAATATATTCGCCCAGCTCGACTTGTACCGATTTGACCTGGGTGTAATGTTCCAGCGTACTGAGGCCATTTTCACGGCCGACGCCAGACTGCTTGTACCCGCCGACCGGCATTTCCGGCGCCGATTCACCCCAGGTGTTGATCCAGCAAATACCGGCCTCCAACTGGTGGATCACCCGATGCGCCCGGGTCAGATCGTTCGTCACCAAACCGGCAGCCAGGCCGAAGGTGGTGTCGTTCGCACGGCGTACCACTTCTTCTTCGCTGTGGTAAGTGAGAATGCTCATGACCGGCCCAAAGATCTCTTCGCGCACGATCTCCATCTCGTCACCGCAGTCGGTAAATACCGTCGGCGCCACATAAGCCCCTTTGGCGTATTCACCCTCAGTCACACGTTCGCCGCCGCACAACAGGCGAGCGCCGCTTTTCTTGCCGCTTTCGATGAAGCGTAATACCGACTCCATATGCGCGAAGCTGACCAGCGGGCCGAAGTTGGTTTGTGGATCGGTAGGATCTCCCAGGCGGATGCGCTTAACGCGTTCGAGGATTTTGGCTTCGAACTCGGCCTGCAACGCTGCGGGGACAAATACTCGAGTCCCGTTGGTGCACACCTGGCCGGAGCTGTAGAAGTTGGCCATCATGGCGATATCGGCGGCGCGATCCAGGCAGGCGTCGTCAAAAATAATCAGCGGGGATTTGCCACCCAGCTCCATGGTGACTTCTTTCAGCGTCGAACCTGAGGCGTTAGCCATCACTTTCTTACCGGTTTTGACACCGCCGGTGAAGGACACCTTGGCAATGCCGGGATGATCGGTCAGGTACTGGCCGACTTCTGCGCCGCTGCCGGTGACCACGTTGAATACGCCGTCCGGCAAACCGGCTTCGGTATAGATTTCCGCCAGCTTCAGCGCCGTCAGGGAAGTGACTTCACTGGGTTTGAAGATCATCGCGTTGCCTGCCGCCAGTGCCGGTGCGGATTTCCACAGGGCAATCTGGATCGGGTAGTTCCAGGCGCCAATACCGGCCACCACGCCCAGGGGCTCACGGCGGGTATAAACAAAGGCGCTGTCACGCAGCGGGATCTGCTGGCCTTCGATCGCCGGGATCAGACCCGCATAATATTCCAATACGTCGGCACCGGTAACGATATCCACTGCCGTGGTTTCCGACATGGCCTTGCCGGTATCCAACGTTTCCAGCGCGGCCAGTTCGTCGTTGCGTTCACGCAGAATATCCACCGCACGGCGCAGAATACGAGAACGTTCCATCGCCGTCATCGCCGCCCACACTTTCTGTCCGCTGGCTGCACTGGCCACCGCACGGTTGACGTCTTCAGCGCTGGCGGACTGGATCTCGGCAAGCACTTCACCGTTCGCCGGGTTAACCGCGTTGAAAGTTTTTCCATCGGTACTGTCTACATAGGCACCATTAATATAGAGCTTCTGTAAGCCAAAACGGGACATAGGTTCTCCTTGGGTTATCCTCAGGGTGGCGTTTGCCCCCGGAGTTGAAACGTAATGTATTCGGTCGTGAGTGCTATCGCCTGCTTCTGGTTGAACGCCGCGCCGCGCAACGCACTGCGCAGCCACAGGCCGTCAATCAGTGCTGCCAATCCTTTGGCTGCCAGTCGCGCCTGCGCCTTGGGCAGTTGGCGACTAAATTCGGCACACAGGTTGGAATACAGCCGACGGCCGTTCACCTGTTGCAGCCGATTAAGCTGCGGCTGGTGTAAGCTGCTGGCCCAAAACGCCAGCCAGGTTTTCATCGCTGCACTGTTGATCTGGCTGTCGTCGAAGTTACCGGCGACGATCGCCTGCAGCCGTGATGCCGGGCTCTGGTCGCTTAACGCCTGTAGCCGCAGCTTCACCGCCTCGCCCAAATGGCTAATCAAATAGCGCATAGTGGCTTCCAGCAGGCCGTTCTTGTCCTTGAAATAATGGCTGATGATGCCGTTGGAAACTCCGGCCCGCCGCGCTATTTGCGCGATGGTGGCGTCATGCATTCCCACTTCGTTCACCGCGGCCAGCGTGGCATCTATCAACTGCTGCCTTCTGATTGGCTGCATTCCTACCTTTGGCATAATTCGACTCTCACAAAACCGACTTCGGCCTCGTCTCAGCGGCGGGACTTCACGCCCTTTTCACCTGCTGAACTTGGTCTTCATGCTCACTATTAAACTTTTTTTTGATTGAACGTTCAATAAAAATTGCATATATTTTATTACCGCTTGGTTACAAATATGTACTTTTCGGTTGTGGAACTGGCTGATTTTTGTGAGGTATTTAACGAATCTGACCAAAATCAGTGTCTGTAAGCGGTTCCCACCACGAAACGATTTTCTGTTTCGTTAACAAGCAAAGCGGCAATCTTTGGCAAGCAGAATAGCGATTGCCGCGGCTTTATATCCGCACTTTTCCGGACGGCGCCGATGCGTCCGTTCAGGCTGGTGTGTGGGCACGATTTTACTCAGTTGTTAAAAAACAGAGGAAGACGATGACAACACGCGAAACCTCCTCAAAACCACAAAAGGATGGCCTTAATCCGGTGGTTTTCTTTACCTCGGCGGGGCTGATTCTGGCCTTCTCGCTGATGACCATCTTTTTTACCGATTTCTCCGGGCGATGGATCACCCGCACCCTGAATTGGGTTTCAACCACCTTCGGCTGGTATTACCTGCTGGCCGCTACTCTGTACATCGTATTTGTGGTGTTTATCGCCGCGTCGCGCTTCGGTTCGATCAAGCTCGGGCCAGAACAGTCGAAACCCGAATTCAGCCTGATGAGTTGGGCAGCGATGCTGTTCGCCGCCGGCATCGGCATCGATCTGATGTTCTTCTCGGTCGCCGAACCGGTGACGCAATATATGATGCCACCGGAAGGCCAGGGCCAGACGATGGAAGCCGCCCGCCAGGCCATGGTGTGGACACTGTTCCACTACGGGCTGACCGGCTGGTCGATGTATGCGCTGATGGGCATCGCCCTCGGCTACTTCAGCTACCGCTATAACCTGCCGTTGACCATCCGTTCGGCGCTCTACCCGATTTTCGGTAAACGCATCAACGGCCCGATCGGCCACAGCGTAGACATAGCGGCCGTGCTGGGCACTATCTTCGGCATCGCCACCACGCTGGGTATTGGCGTAGTGCAGTTGAACTACGGGCTGAAAGTTCTGTTCCACATTCCGGAAAACCTGACGGTTCAGGCCGCGCTGATCCTGCTTTCAGTGATCATGGCGACCATTTCGGTGACCTCAGGCGTTAACAAGGGCATCCGCATTCTGTCCGAACTCAACGTGCTGTTGGCGTTGGGGCTGATCATGTTCGTGCTGTTCTTCGGAGATACCGAATTCCTGCTCAATGCGCTGGTGCTCAACGTTGGCGACTACGTTAACCGCTTTATGGGGATGACCCTTAACAGCTTCGCCTTCGATCGTCCGGTAGAATGGATGAACAACTGGACCCTGTTCTTCTGGGCCTGGTGGGTGGCCTGGGCGCCGTTTGTCGGCCTGTTCCTGGCGCGTATTTCGCGTGGGCGCACCATCCGCCAATTTGTAGTCGGTACGCTGATTATTCCTTTCGTGTTCACCCTGCTGTGGCTGTCGATTTTCGGCAACAGCGCGCTGTATCAGATCATTCACGGTAACGCCGCTTTCGCGCAGGAAGTAATGCAGTATCCGGAACGCGGTTTCTACAGCCTGCTGGCTCAGTATCCGGGCTTCACCTTCAGCGCCTCGGTGGCAACCATCACTGGCCTGCTGTTCTACGTCACGTCGGCGGATTCAGGTTCACTGGTTTTGGGTAACTTCACCTCGCGTCTGAGCGACATCAACAACGATGCGCCCAACTGGCTACGTATTTTTTGGTCAATAACCATTGGCCTGCTGACCATCGGCATGCTGATGACCGACGGCGTGCCCGCGTTGCAAAAAACCACGGTGATCATGGGCCTGCCGTTCAGCTTTGTGATCTTCTTCGTGATGGCCGGATTGTATAAGTCATTGCGGGTAGAGGATTACCGCAAAGCCAGCGCGTTGAACACCAGTGCGCCAATGCCGGTGTCCAGCAATGACGTGCTCAACTGGAAACAGCGCCTGTCGCGCGTAATGAATTATCCTGGCACGCAGTACACGCAGAAAATGCTGGATACCCGTTGCCGACCGGCGATGCAAGAAGTGGCGCGTGAGCTGGAACTGCGCGGTGCCAAAGTGGAATTCAGTGAGGTACCGCCGACCGAAGATGAACGTTTGAGCCATCTGGAGCTGCTGGTGCATCTGGGCGAAGAGCAGAACTTCATCTACCAGATCTGGCCACAGCGCTATTCGGTGCCGGGCTTTACCTATCGTGCTCGCTCCGGTAAGTCGCATTACTACCGGTTGGAAACCTTCCTGATGGAAGGCACCCAGGGCAATGACCTGATGGATTACAGCAAAGAGCAGGTGATCGGCGATATTCTCGATCAGTATGAGAAACACCTGAACTTTGTGCATATCCACCGTGAGGCGCCGGGCAATACCTTGACCTTCCCGGATATGTGATCCGTTCATCATGGCCAAAAGGCGCAGTTTAAAAACTGCGCCTTTTTTTACGGTATATCGTCAGGCAAGTCGGCTTTTAGCAGCAGTATCGAACCCGCCAATAACACCAGATCTTTTAGCAGAAAGCTGGTGGCTCCCCCCATCGCCGGAAAGCCACCGGCCGAAACTTCCCAGGCACCCGGAGTGGAGAAGATCAGCGTCAGGGTCGTCAGATAAGTCAGCGTCGATCCCACCGCCCCCAATAACCCCAAACGTCGCGACCAAAAACCGGCCAGCAGCAAAAGACCAAAGCTCCACTCGGCAACCCCTAACGCATAACTGGCACCGCGAATGCCAAACACATCGTGCATCCAGGCCAGCAGCGGGCTATTACCAATCAGAGGCACCAGCCCCTGCGCTTCATAATCAAACCACTTGGCATAGCCGAAAGCGGCGAAGATCACCACCAGCGCCAGCCGCACAAAGGCCACGTCCCAGTTCGAGCGCTTAAAGCGCTGCAGCCACATTGTCTGAACCATCGTCCCTCCCGTTGTACTTGCCCGCAGCCGGGATTAAACCCGCGTCCATCCGGCTGCGGGGCGCGGCGGCTTACTGCCCCATAGCGTCTTTTTGCATAGCGTCTTTACTCATACTGTCTTTCTTCATGCCGTCATGCTTCATGGCGTCTTTACCCATGCTGTCTTTCTTCATGCCATCATGTTTCATGGCATCTTTGCCCATGGCATCTTTGCCCATGGCATCTTTGCCCATGCCGTCTTTCTTCATGCAATCCTTGCCCATACACTCTTTTTTCATGCCGTCTTTGGCCATACCGTCGTGCGACATCTGGCTCATGCCGTCTTTTTTCATCGCGTCTTTGCCCATGCTGTCGGCGGCATTGGCACCGAGGGAACCTAACATCAACGCGCTACACATCATTACTGCGAATAACTTTTTCATGGTATTTCCTTTTCTCATTTAAAAAGCACCTGTGTGCCGGGGATAGTTGGGGCCGTCGTTAGCTGCCGCCAAACCAGTTGTAACCTTGATCTTCCCAGTAGCCGCCGGGAAAGCGGTTGGTGATCTCTATGACCTGAATATGTTTCGGGTTCTTGTAGCCGAGCTTGGTCGGCATGCGCAGCTTCATCGGATAGCCGTATTTACGCGGCAGGATCTGGCCATCGTAAGTCAGCGCCATAATGGTTTGCGGATGCAGCGCCGTGGCCATGTCGATGCTGGTGTAGTAGTCGTCGGCGCATTTGAAGCTGACATAGTTGGCGCTCAGGTCCGCGCCGATCGCCTGCAAAAATTGCGCAAAGGGTACGCCCCCCCACTTACCGATGGCGCTCCAACCTTCAACGCAGATATGGCGCGTCACCTGGCTGATTTGCGTCATGCTGTGCAATTGCGGCAAGGTCCACGGCTGCTTATTCAGCACTAACCCACTGACCTCCAACCGATAATCCTCGCCATTGATATCCGGCGCCTCTTCCTCGGCGTAAAACGCGTTGAACGGGAACGGACGAGTAATCTGCGACTCGGCATACACCGGTGCCAAATGGTCGGCGTTAAACAGCCACCCCTGCACCCGATCGTTAAAGCGCGAGATACGGCTCAACGCCTGTTCCACATGGGTGTTGTCGCTAAGGTCACAGCCGGTGAGCATCGCAATGCCACCCAGCGTCAACCCGTTACGCAGAAAACGGCGGCGTGAAGAGGAGGTCAATTGACGCGCCAGCAACTGCTGTGCTTCCCTGACAATCTCCCGGCCTTCACTCAGGCTGATAAGGGGTTTATCTGTTTTCATCGGGTTCTCCTTAACGTCCACGCAGCATGGCCAACAGCGTGCGTGGTACCAGCGCCACCATGACCAGGTGCACTACTACAAACCCCACCAGCGCCGACATGGCGTAAAAGTGGATATAACGTGCCGCTTCATAGCCGCCGAGCAATTCGCGCAGCAGCGGAAATTGCACCGACTTCCACAACACCAGGCCAGATATCACCATCACTACGCCTGCCACCATCACAAACAGATAAGCAGCTCGCTGTACCATGTTGTAATGACGCAAATCGCTATGACCGAGTTTGCCCCGCAGCGCTGCCAGCAGATCGCTCAACAAGGCTTTTGGGCTGAGCGGCCAAAATTTGCGTTTCAAACGGCCGCTGAACAGATTGATCAGCAGATAACACAACCCGTTGATCCCAAACAGCCACATGCCGGCGAAGTGCCATTGGAGCGCCCCACCCAACCAACCGCCCAGCGTCAGCTCATTGATAAAACTGAAGTTGAACAGCGGGGAAGCGTTGTAGATGCGCCACCCGCTGGTGACCATGATCAGCATCGCCAACGCATTCAACCAATGCGTCAGGCGCAGCCACAGCGGGTGGATCAGTGCGGGTTTCTCCGGCGTAATGGACATGGCCATGACGTCTCTCCTGACGGTGGCGGTTTCGATGGGCTGAGTATCCGTCCGATTTGTTCCCCAAGACCTCACGCAAAGTTAAATAAAATGTGATAACTCAGGCTCCGGTGGTTGTGTAGACTTCACTAAGGCCTGGCAATCAGCGGTGAGAGAATGGAAAAGCCAAAGAAAATTTTAATCGTCGAGGATGACGGCAATATCGCAGAGCTGCTGCAGTTACATCTGCGCGACGAGGGTTATGACATCAGCCATGCCGCCGATGGCAATCTGGGGATGGCGATGCTGGAACAGGGCGGCTGGGACGCATTGATCCTCGATTTGATGCTACCGGGGATCGATGGGTTGGAGATCTGCCGCCGCGCGCGCAACATGACGCGCTACACGCCGATCATCATCACCAGCGCGCGATCCAGCGAGGTACATCGCGTGCTGGGGTTGGAACTCGGTGCCGACGACTATCTCGCCAAACCCTTTTCGATGCTGGAACTGGTGGCCAGGGTTAAGGCACTGTTTCGCCGTCAGGAAGCCATGAGCCGCAACCTGAAAATGGACGCCGGCACCTTGAGCTTTGACGGCCTGACCATCGATCCGATTGCGCGTGAAGTGCTGTTGAATCATCAAGCCATCGACCTGACGCCGCGTGAATTCGACCTGCTGTATTTTTTTGCCAAACACCCCGGCAAGGTCTTTTCCCGCTTGAGCCTGCTCAACCAGGTGTGGGGATATCAGCACGAAGGCTATGAGCACACCGTGAATACCCACATCAACCGGCTGCGCATCAAGATTGAAAGCAACCCGGCGGAACCCGAGCGCATCCTCACCGTATGGGGTATGGGCTACAAATTCGCGGCAGCGCCGCAAGAGTGAATCATGAAAAACCTTACGTTAACGCAACGTCTGACCCTGATCTTCGCACTGCTGATGGTAGTCAGCTGCGCCATATCCGGCTGGATGCAGGTGCGCAGCAGTACCCAGTATAGCCAGGCGGTGATCCAGCGGTTGTCCGGTAATCTGGCGCAGCACATTGCCGACAGTAACCCGCTGTTGGGGCAAAACGGGCTGAACGCCCCCTCGGTTCACAGCCTGTTCGATCAGCTGATGGCGGTAAACCCCAGCGTTGAGGTCTACCTGCTCGACAAACAGGGCAATATCATTGGCAACGCCGCGCCGGCCGGCCACCTGAAACGCCAGAAAGTGGATCTGCTGCCGTTGCAGGCCTTGTTCGATGGCGCCAGCATGCCGGTTTACGGCGATGACCCGCGCAACCCGAATGCCAGAAAAGTGTTCAGCGCCGCACCGCTGAAGGTCAATGGTCAGGTTGAAGGCTATTTGTACGTGGTGCTGCTGGGCGAAGACTACGACGCGCTGGCCAGCAACGCGCTGTTTAGCTCTGCGGTTTCTATGGCGCTGTGGTCATCGGGCCTGATGGTGCTGTTCAGCCTGTTGGCCGGCGGATTCGCGTTCTATTGGGTCACCCGGCCAATCCGTCGTCTTACGCGTCAGGTCAGCGAGCTGGACAGCGGCGGCATCGCTGCGGTACAGGCCTATGCCGCGCTGCCGGTCGACGCCGCCGGACGCGACGAGGTCAGCCGACTGCAGCAAGCCTTCAACAGCATGGCGCAACGCATCGCCTTACAGTGGCAGTCGCTTTCACAGCAGGACCAACAGCGCCGCGAGTTTATCGCCAATATCTCGCACGACCTGCGTACCCCGCTGACTTCGCTGCACGGCTACCTGGAAACGCTGTCGGTAAAATCCGCCAGCCTGAGTGAAAACGATCGCCAACGCTATCTGGAGATCGCGCTGGCGCAGAGCCGCAAGGTTGGTCGGCTGGCGCAGGAGCTGTTCGAGCTGGCACGGCTGGAGTATGGCGTGGTGAAACCGCAGAAAGAGCCGTTCTCGCTCAGCGAGCTGGTGCAGGATGTGTTCCAGAAGTTCGAGCTGGCAGCCGAGGCTCGCCAGCAACGGCTGCTGGCTGATATCGCCCCGGGCATTCCATTGGTGTTCGCCGATGTCAGCATGATTGAACGCGTGTTGACCAACCTGCTGGACAACGCTATTCGCCACACGCCACAGGGGGGCGAGATTGAAGTGCGGCTCTGGCAGCAGGCAGGCAAGGTGCTGGTTCAACTTAACGACAGTGGCCCCGGTATCCCACAGGAGCTGCGCGCCGATCTGTTCGTTCGCCCTTCTATTCTGAGCAGCGCGCGTCGCCACGCCAGCGGGCTGGGATTGATGATCGTGCGGCGCATTTTGTTGCTGCACGACAGCGATATCCAACTGATCGAACAACCGCAACGCGGTGCCTGCTTCCGCTTCTCAATCCCGCTGCGTTAGCGCGTTATTATTCGTTGAGGCAGCTTTTATCGATGCTGATAAACTTGTCGTTATAGATAATAAATTTCTGCCCTTTCTGGCGAATACCGGCATGAGTCAAAGTATCGCCAGGACGCAGGTATTCGGTTACCCCTTCTTCGTCGGTACTGTCGCAACCGGGCTTGATCAACAGCTTGAAGTAGGTGTTGCCGGTATTGGTGACGGTGCCGCGCTGTGAATCGAGCCGATAGGCAAAATTGGTCTGACGTGGCCGCACCACCAAAATGGTGTCCATTACCACGATTGGCTCCAGCGTCACGCCAGTCGCCTTTTGCCCTGCGGGATCGAATAAACGAGTCGGAATTTCTCGGAACGATACCCGGTAATAGCGTTCGCGGTTATCCTGCGGCCCGCGGTAAAAGAACTTGTAATATTCGCTCTGTCCCGCCTGCAACTGGAGTTGACGAGGGGCAAACAGCAGTTCGCCATCGGCCGGTTTGCTCCGCGTTTCGCTATCACCCGGTCGATCAATGGCCCGCAGCGTCACCTGATAAATACGCGCGCTGCGGTTATTGTTCAGCACCCGCTTGGCGGTGAAGGATTGGTCCTGATCCATCGCGAACGTCAGGGTGCCAACGTTAATCGCGCTGGCATAAAATGGCAGGCACAACAACCCGAGCAGCAAGCTTCTCACAACCTTTCCCCTAGTTAATGTTGCGCCAGGTGGCTTCAACATGGATCTCACCGGCGGCGCTAACGTCGCCGTACCAACCATTACCTTCAATCGTCCTCAGTGAAATCGGGTTATTCATCGGGATACTGAATTTCACTCGCGTTTTGTTTAACACCCCTACCTCGCCGGAAATGTCATTCCACGGCGTACTGCTCCATAACGCATTCGTCATGTCATGCCACTGCCCATCGCAGCCGGCGTCATAATCCTGCTGCCCGTTGGTGCTGGTAGTGATGCTCAGCGTCGCCGGGAACGGTACTTTGGTGCTGTTATCCGCCGAGGAAAAAATGCAGTAGCTTCTACCGCTGAGGGCCTGTGTCGGGCCGCTGGCCATGACTCTCACCTCATCGGCAGCGGTTTTACCGCTGGTGGTAACAATATAAGTAAACTCCAGCGGTGGCTCACCCGGTCCAACGTAACCTTCACGATGAGGGGTATTGTCATAGTCGTCAGAAATAATGCTAATGCTGAAATCGCGTGGTTTAATAATCAGCTGGTTTGAGGTGGAAAACTCATACCAGCCGGACTCCGGCGACGTGGTGTTCTGGAAGCGGAAGTTAATCAGGTCGCGAGTGCCACTGTCGGAGATCCCCAGCTTCACCATCTGCTTAAAGAAGTTGCTGGCGAAAAAGACGTAGATGGCATTGCTGCTTTTCAGCTCGTTAAAGGTGTAATAGCTGCCGGTACCGGAAGTGTTTTTCCAGGTGTTGCCGTTCAGACTGAACTGCAGGTCGGCGGCGTTAACCGCCGAGGACAGCGCCGCATGGTTAATGGCCGGGAACACGTGAATCGAGGTATTGCTGACGCTTCCATCGGTCTGCAGATCGTAGCTGACCATTTTGCACATGATGCCGGCGCGCGCACCGATAGTCTGGTTTTTACAGTCGGCATTCCCCTCACCGATGATCGGCACGCCGTCGCTGTTAACAAACACTTCCGATACCGCGTTGGTGTTGATAAAGCGCAGATGCGCGGCCTTGCTGTGGGTCACGGTGCGTTTATACCAATTACCGCTGGCCTGGTTCTGGCACCGTCCCCCAGCGCCGGCATCATAAGTGGCCGAGGTCTGGCAGCTATTAATCTGCATGCTGAATGCATCGCCGGGGGCCATCTGCTGCAAATATTGGTAGAAACTCGGCGACATCATGCCGTGCATCCATTTTGCGCCGCCTGGCGTCACCACCGCACCATAAAACCCTTTTTCATCGGTGCTTTGCGGCAGGATCAGGCTGGTGTCCATATTACAGCCCGCATACCAGTTAATGCAGCGCAGGCCGAGGAACGGATTTTTTATCGGGGCATTTTCCAGCCACATGTCAAAGCGGTTGTTCGCTGACAGGCCGGTGTTATAACCATTGTCCACATAGCCCAGGCTCTGCTGATAAATGGTGCCGGAGCCGCCGTATTTCAGGCCGGTCCATTTATTCGCACCGGTCATGCGCGGATCCAGCACCCCGGACGGCGTAACGAAAAAGTTGTCGTCGGCGTTGTTTTCAACGAACACGAACTTCACCGTCGCGGCGTTTGGCCAGTTGGTAACGGTAACCGCCGCACGCAACGGCAGGGCCACCCACAGCATAAGCAGCAGCGCAATTTTAGCCTTCATTGATCGTTTCTCCTGCCTGCATATTGTTGCCGGCATAGGTTTTCAGCCCGGTACAAACCACGTCACCGACCCACACGGCGCCCTGAGCCTTACTCAGATCCAGATCCACTTCGCAGCTCTGGTTACCGCTATGCGTAAAGTCGATAACCGGGAATTTCTTATCGACGTCCATAATGAATTCGCCTTTGTCATCGGTGCGGGTGCGCCCGATATGGTTTTTGATATAGGCATTGGCCAACAGCGTGCCGTCTTCAGCCTTGATGCGACCGAACACCGTCACCATCTGTTTGATTTCTGGCGTGATCACCGCCACGTTACCCGGATACAGCGTCAGCTTGCTCTTGCGTTTGGTGACGATATCGAAGCTTTCCGCCGAGTTTTTATTGTTCATCAACTCCACTTCGTACTGACCGTACGGCGACAACGGCACATAGTTTTTATTGCCGGTCAGCTTGACCGTCCGTCCGTCGACCCGGGCGGTCAGCATGCCGTCGTTTTCAATACCGGTATTAAAGATGATGCCCGCATTCCCTTCGCTTCGGCCGCTGACCGCAATATCACGCCCCTGCCAACCCACGCTGCCGCTGGCGGACAGGCTCGAGTTGACGTAACCGTCGGCGGAGCTGCTGACGTTGACCGTACCGGCGGAATATTTGGTATCAAAGCGCGCGTATGCACCACCGTTAAGGCTGTTATCGCCGTTGGTGTCGCCGGATATCGCCCGCGACAGGTTGGCGCCGAGGGTGCGGATCGGCCCGTTTTGAATATCCTTGCGCGCCGCCAGGTTAGCCGTGGTATAGCCGTTTTGATTGGAAACTCCGGCGCTGAGCCAATTGCCCATCGGCAAAGAGAAGTCCAGCGCAATATATTTACCGGTATTTGCGCTGTAGCCACCGTTGTTATAGCGCTGTATGCCGGCACGTACGCCCAGCGTACCAAAGCGGCCGGTAAACACATTTTGATAATAATCGGCGTTGTAGTAATGACTGTTGTTCTTCTTATCGTCGTTGTAGCTGAGACTCAGACTGCCCAACGGCGACCATAGCGCACCAAAATTCATCGTGCCGCCAATGGCACGGTTATATGCATCGTTTTGCAGCAGTTTGTCGCCAATCGAGGTTTTTTCCTGATTGATCCACAAACTGCTGAAACCGCCAGGCAGTGCTGCGCTGACGCTGTTAACCATGCTCCATGAGCTGTCGGAGGCCGCCATGTTCTGCAGGTTGAACTGAATCGACTCGGTGAGCGGTACGCTGATGCGGCTTTCACCGACCGCATTGCTGTCAAACGAATAGCCGGACAGCGCCCAGTTGAGCCTGTTTACGTTGCCGGTAGCAGAGGCACCCAGCAGATAAGAATCTTTCGCCGGTCGCTGACGTTGGTTATCGCCGCGCCAGTCGTCCATACGGATCATTCCGCCCCAAAACTGCCAGGCCAGCGGCGCATTGGCACCACGATTGGGGCTGAACAGTTTGTTCACCCGCTGCATGCGCTTATCTACCACCTTGCCGTTGACCACCACTTCGACTTCGACGTCATAAATGCCGTAAGGCAAGTTACCGGTATCCACTTCATGGTTACCCATGGCAAAATTTTGTACGCTGAGCAGCCGCCCTTCACGCGACAAGTGCACTTCCCCCGCCGATGGAAAAAATGCCACGATCGGCGTCAGCGACTGGCTGTTATCAAAAACGGTAGAGTTGGCACGGTTACCGTAGGACAGGCCGTAGATCTTGCTGGAGTTGATGGTGGTGACCGGCCCCAGCGACTGCAGGTTCCAGCTGTCGAGCATGCCGGCGGCAAAGCGGCGGCCGGCAAAATCGCGCTCGTACATCGCCTTATACAGCGTAGCGTTTTCGTCGCCGCTGCCGATGCCGTAAATCGAACCGTTCACTTCCACGTGGTGCTCGCGCAAAGCGGTAACGCTGTTGAGTGACAGGTAACTGGAAGTGTTGCCCTCGCTGGCACGGGTGCGGTTATCGTAAATACCAAGGTTATAGTCCAGCGTGCTGCTGACGGCATTGACGCTCGACGCGCCAATGTCGCTGGAGCGCGCGCGGAGCAGGGTTCCCATCGCGGACGCTTTCACCACCAGCTGTAAATTGAGCTGGCGGAAATCCAGCGCCAGCCAGGCGTCGGGCGTCAGCGCAATACGCTGCTGCCGATCAAATGCGGTCTCCTGCAGTGCCTGCAGCTGTTTGATGGTTTCCGCAGTCAGCGGTGTCCCCTCGTCACCCTCTTCCAGGGTAATTTGGCGAATTTTTAGTTGGTCGTTTTCGAGGTACAAAAAGGCATGGCCAATACGGCGGTCGTCTTTTACACCGCTGTTTTTTTCAAAGTGCAATAGCAGGGGGATGCTCATGCCTTCGCGCAACGCCAGGCTGAAGGTCTGGGGGATCAAGACGCCATCAATCTGGGTCAGTCCGGCAGCCATCGTCGTCTGACCCGGCAACAGCACGGCAGGAAGCACAAGCGCGCCGGCGGCAAGCAGGGTTTTCAACAACACATCATCCAGCGCACCTTTCACATCCACTCCTTGAATTCTTGTTATGAGTTCCATTCCGTATAGGCTTTGCCGTGGGTTACGCAGTCCGTTATTTCACCGGGATAAACTGGTCGCCATGCCACAGCGCAACGCGACCCTTCTTGTCGCTGACGTCCACCTTGCTGAAAGCTCGAGCCTTGCCCGGCATGACGAAATAGTTTTCCTTGCAGTCATTCCCCTCTTTCTTGTCGCGGCAATTACCGTAGGCCACCACCTTAAAGGTGGCGTTGCCGGTGTTTTTGATCTGGCCGTCGGCAAACTGATAGTCGAATTGGTCCTGCCGTGGCGCCACCACCAAAATAGTGCCGATACGTGCCGATGTGGTGGCAACCGCGTTGCGTTTAGCCGAGTTTTTCCCCACATCGCTCAACGCCTGATCGAACCAGACAATGCGGTAATACCGTTCCTGGTTGTCGCTGGGGCCTTTGTAATAGAAACGGATCACGTCGCTGGCATTGGCCGGTAATATCAGGCTGGCCGGCGACAGCAACATTTCATCTTTACTGCCCATCGGGAGCACCGTGCCGGACTCCAGCGGGCTGGAAATTCGCTCGATCTTGATATTCACCAGACGACCGCTGTCGGTGGTGTTCTTGATTTCTTTACTCAGACGCGCGCTATCGCTGTGCATGAACGAGCTGATCTCACCGACGTCGAGCGCGAAAACAGGTTGAGACAGCGATAGCAACAGGCAGGCGGCGAGAGAGAGTCGTTTCATAACGGTATTCCAGTGACGTTCTTCAGCGGGGTGGAATAAGCAGGGGATTGCCCCCTGCTCTAAACCAGCAACTCGGGGATTACGCAGTCCAGGTGGCGTTGAATTCCACGCTCACATCACCGCTCCAGATACCTTCCGGCAGGGTGCTGAAGTCGGTGACCGCAGTGGTGCCGTCAGAGGTGGCGCCAATAATGGTGAAAGTGAACTGATCTTGTGCGCTGGTGCGGACAGCCTGATTGTAAGCGTTGGATAACGCGCTCAGGTTGCCACCCAAAATGCCGGCAGAGGTGTCGATCATGGTGGTTTCCGCCGTTTTCTCTACCGCTGCGCCGTTGTAGTTCACGCCGACATTCAGGGTTGAGCCAGAGGTATCCAGCTGAGTCAGGGTGTTTGAAACCAGTTTAGAAGTCAGTTTGAAGGCAGTTGCAGTGGCATCCCCTTCTACGGTCACGTCAAACAGACCTTTCTGGCTGTTGAAACCCTTGATGCCTTCCGCATAGTTGAAAGACAGGCTGCCGATTGGGGTAACAACCAGTTTGCTGGTGGTGTCTTTCTTCGCGGTAGCAGACCAGGTAGCCAGCGCCTGAGCGGTAACGTCGGCGGCTTGAGCAGTGCTGACCGCAGCGAAGGCGGAAATGATTGCCAGAGCCAGTGTAATTTTCTTCATGGTAAAACTCCCTTCAACTTTAAATATGATTGTGCGTCCATTAGCCTGACGTGCCTTAATCAGTCACTTGCATGAGTGCTTTTAGCCAGTCTGCTTGACGGAGAAAAGAGTAACCGCATCAAATCAAAAAAGAACCATTAACTACCAATGGTCAAATATTTAGATTTTTATTCTTACTTTAATGTTTATTTTGCTTCCAGTAAGTTAAAAGGGCCATGTAATGATGCTGCAGGGAACAAAACACCTATTGTTTTCATCCCCTCTAAAACCACGTTAACGGTATATAAAACGCACTATTGCGTCAGCGCATAAATAAGGGCGACAGGTTTATTTTTGTAGGATGTTTAATTTGATGCAGATCAATTCATCTGGGTGGCTGGCAGGAAATAAAGGGATAAGCGCTTGGAACGAGAAAGTATTAAACCGCCGGCGCGGCGTGTGCCATTACAACCGACGGCGAATTTTTAGGCCGGGTGTTGAGTCCTGAATGCCAAAATCAGGCGCATAAACCCTGCTTGATTAAGCCTCAGCTTACGCATGATATTCAGCTTATGGCTACTGACCGTTTTACAACTGCGATGGGTAATACTGGCGATATGTCGCGGATTGGCGCCGGCGATCATCATCGCCAATATTTGCCATTCGCTACGGGACAAGGGTTCTACCGCGGATATCAACGCTTTCTGAATCGCCGGACTACGGTAACTTACCCCCGTGCCGACAGCGTCAATGGCCTGATACAGGCAAACCAATGGATCGTCTTTGGCCACCAGGGATAAATGCGTTTGAGCAGCCAGAATGGTCAATATGCTGGCATTGGTCACTTCAGTAAATATGATCAGTGGCGTCTTGGGCCAAATATCCTTTATCGTCAGGATGAAATGTAATACATCATACAAACTCTCACTTTCATTATACAGCTCCATTATGAGGATTTGTTTCTCATTCTCCTTTAACCCTGCCTCCACTGCCCTGATGCTGTGCACAAATTGGTAGTGTATGGGTTCGGTTCCAATAAGTGCCCGTAATCCTTTTCTCACCCAGGGGTTGGGTTCGAAAAAGAGAATGTCCTCCCTGAAAGAGATATTTTTCATAATCTATTACCATAATTAGGTATTACAAAAGCGGTTGGCGCAGAAATGCAAGGCAGCGCCGGCGAGCAAAATATAAGGCTTGCATCGAATAAATGCTGCATTATTAACCAGGTGGTGAAAATTAAGTATTTAATATCAAGACAATAAAGATTGGTGGCATATTCCTTTCCCCCGGGGTGGCGTTCATCCTGACACCGATTGATGATTAATTAAGAATTGCGGCGTTGTCGCTTTCGAGCCCAGAGCAAATCTCTACCCGATGTTCGCGTAAAATGCGACAGCGCAGAAAAAACAGTCGGGAAATGCCCGAAATGTAAGAGCGTACCTGATTGCTGCGTACTACCAACAGGAATTCGTCACCGCTGCACTCTGCCGTTTGCGGGCCCGCATAGGCCAGAATGTCGCGACTTAGAGCAGCACTGACGGCAGCTGAGGCGCCCGGCATCGACATAAACACCTTACAACTGCTGACTTTGCCAAGATAGATTTCTTGCCGGGAAACCGAACCGGTGAGATAGGTGGTAATGCCAACCGCCAGCATAATTACCCCCAATGCCACTACGCTGACTATCGCCCACCAGCGCCGGGAATACCCGGTATAAACCGCATCGGCTGCGGCTGAAGAGCCTGACGAAGGCGCGATTTCCGCTTGAACCGGCGCCGGTGGAGGGGAATTTATATCTCCATTTACGAAACGATCTTCCGGCCCTTCGCAAGACTCCACCATAATTTGATATCGCAGCATAAAACCGACCTTGGGGACGGTGACAATCACCTCGTCCTCAATGCCCAGATTTTTAATAACCCGACGTAATTTACTCACACATTGGTTAAGATTATTGTTGCCTGACACCATGCCATAATCATCCCAAACCTTCTTGAATATTACCTCCCGCCCCACTGGCTCGCCATGATGCGTAATCAATAGCAGCAGTAACCGCTTCGACGGATTGGAAATAGAGATGGGATCTTCAGGAAACTCTGTCAGGCTCATGGTTCCCGTATCCACGTCAAAAATGATGTGGTCATTAATTCTATATTTCATTTTTCACAGGTTTCACTCTAGGATTATTTATCGCCGGCGTTAAATGTTAATAGAATATTAAGCAATATTTAATCAGATTAATTAGCCAACCTTAGCCACTGACCCTTCTGAAAATCAATTAACGCCACAAAGTAAATATTTCTCACCTTATCATTTTTGATATAAGAATTTTCTCATATGTCATAACCAAAGATTATACAAACATCCACATCATTGATATATTTATATGTAAAAGATCTTAAAGTTAGTTTTTTGTTTTGTAAATTACCGCCTTTAAGCTGAAAATTCTCGTCATTCCTTTAATGCAAGCAATTTTAATAACAACGTAACGAAGGGTGAATTTTGCCAAAAGGGGTCGCCGCCAAAAAACCGGGCCTAGGCCGCAACATTGCCCTAATTCTGGTCAGAATTAATCTTTTGATCCGGAGGTGATTGGGTTAGCCCAGCGGTAAATGAAAGTAAATAGTTTCGACCAGGCCGGATAAACGGATTTGGCCGCCCCAGCCAATCAAATCCGACGTGGGAAATAGGCTATTCTTGCGCGGGGAATATCAGGCTGAAGGTGATGCGAGCAGTATTTTCTTCGACAACACAATGGGCGTGCGCTGTGCCGCCATGCAGTGTCATGATCGCACGGACGATCGCCAGCCCCAGTCCGCTGGCATGGCTGCCGGAACTGCGGGCGGCATCGGCACGATAGAAGCGGTCGAACAACTTGTTCAGATGCGCAGGGGAGATCGGCGGGCCCTGATTGATAACCAGTATCGCCAGCCCACCATCGGCCTGACTGACAGCCTGCAGCTGTACCTGACTGTTTTCATCGGCATAGCGTACCGCGTTGGAGACCAGGTTACTCAATGCGCGCTGAAACAGCATAGCATCCGCCATCCATTGCCCTTCTCCCTGGCAGACCAACGTAATGCCGCGTTCTTCCGCCAAACCTTCGAAGTAGTCAGCCACCCGTTGCAGCTCTTGTGCCACATCAAGCCGCTGAGGGTTCAACACCGCTTGCCCTTCGCCGGCGCGCGCCAGAAATAGAATATTTTCCACCATACGGGAAATACGCTCCAGCTCCTCCATGTTGTTCGACAACAAGGTTTCATACTCTTCCACACTGCGCGCCTGATACAGCGCTACCTGACAGTGCCCCATCAGTGCCCCTACCGGCGTGCGGATTTCATGGGCCAAATCTGCGGAGAATTGCGTCAGGCGCAGATAACCTTCATTCAGGCGATCCAACATGGCGTTGAACGAACGGGTCAGTTGCTGCAATTCCTTCGGTACCCCGTGCTCGCTCAGGCGAGTCGACAGCGTGTTCGGGGTGATCACCGCCGCCTGCGCCGCCATTCGCCACAGTGGCTGCAGTCCGCGGCGCATCACCCAGTATCCCAGCAATGCAATCAGAATAAATGCCACCGCGACGGCGGCGACGATCCGCCAGAGATAACGCGCCAGCATCTTCTGCTCATTGACCATCACATGGGCAGCCGAGATTTGCAGCAGGTTACCGTCCTCCAGCCTGACCAGTGCCGATGCGGCACGCAATGGCACTCCTTGAGCGGTCACTCCGCCTTGAACCGCGCTCAAGCGCTGCGGCGTGCCGACCGGCGTCGGGATCACCGGTGGCAGGATCAACCTCGCCGGATTCACGTTGATTAACGGTTTTTTCCCCGGCTGCTGAAAAATCAGCACGTCCTGTTCGTTACCCAGCATATTTTCGAACAGGCCGGTATTCGCCGTCAGACGCTCCAACGGAAAACGCTGACTCAGCAAATTGCGGTAATACTCCACCCGGCCGGTAACCTGCAAATCGCTACGGGTAGTCATCTCCTGACGCATTGCACCGTACAGGTAGCCGCCCGCGCCGCTAACCACCAGAGCCGCCACCAGCGCAAACAGCATGGCGCTGCGCAACGTCAGTGACAAGACGCGCCAACGCTGGATCACGGCCTTCATGAACGCGGTTCGCAAACGTAGCCGATACCACGCACGCTGTGGATCAGCTTGACCTCGAACGGCCGGTCAATCTTGGCACGCAGCCGCTTGATGGCGACATCCACCACGTTGGTATCGCTGTCAAAGTTCATGTCCCAAACCTGGGAGGCGATCATGGTGCGTGACAACACCTCCCCCTCGCGTCGCACCAACAGGTGCAACAACATAAATTCTTTATTGGTCAGCGCGATCACCTGCTCCTGCCGCACCGCTTTACGGCGCAGCACGTCGAGCTGCAGGTCGGCTATCACATAGTGATCGGCTTCACGTACCGTGCCACGCCGCAGCAAAGTGCGCAGACGCAACACCAGTTCCGTAAAGGAGAAGGGCTTAATCAGGTAATCATCGGCACCCAGTTCGAGGCCATGAATGCGATCCTGCACCCCATCTCGTGCGGTCAGAAATAGAATGGGCACATCACTTTTCTTGCGCAGTACCTCGATAATCTGCCAGCCGTCCAGCCCCGGCAACATTACGTCCAGCACGATAGCGTCATAGCCGTGTTCCAGTGCCCGAAACAGGCCGTCGGTGCCGTTACGTGCCAAATCGACGCTGTACCCCGCCTCTCCCAGCCCCTTTTTCAGGTAATCACCCGTGCTGATGTCGTCTTCAACCACCAGTATTCGCATTATCGCCACCTCATGACTCTTGCGGAAATACTAGCAGTTCTGGCGGACATTCTTGATGACATTAATGTCATCAAACGGACATGGTGCTGTCCCCGGTGTTCAACCATGCTTAACCGGCAACCTAAACAAAGGAGAACCTTATGATTACCCGTCATCGTTTTGCCGGTTTACTGCTTTCCACTCTCATGCTGTGCAGCGGTGCGGCCGCCGCAGCGCAAACCCCAGGCAAGGTGATTGCCCCGCTGCGTGGCGTTATCGATCAGGTGAGCGACACCAGCCTGCAGGTCACCGATCGCAAAGGGGAAAAGGTCAGCGTCAAGCTCAATGACCAGACCCGAGTGCTGAGCGTGTCGAAGGGCACGCTGGATGATATCAAGCCGGACAGCTTTATCGGCACCGCTGCCGTACCGCAGCCGGACGGCTCTTTGAAAGCGTTGGAAGTGCACGTGTTCGCAGCCAGCCTGCGTGGCACCGGCGAAGGCCACTCGGCCTGGGAATCCGCCGACGGTAAGGTCGACACCATGACCAACGGCACCGTGGGCAAACTGGTGAAGTCCAACGGCCGCACCCTGACCGTGACCTACGGCAACCAGCAGAAAACCGTTAACGTGCCGGAAGATGTGCCGATCGTCACTCTGGATCCCGGTGACCACAGCCTGTTGAAACCGGGTGCGCATATCGTGTTGTTCTCCGCCACGGACGATAAGGGCGAACGCGTCGCTACCCGCATATCTGCCGGCAAAGACGGTACCGTTCCACCGATGTAATTCAGGAGTGCATGATGAAAAGCAACGCGCCGCGGCCGGTGCATCGCTGGCCGGTCCGCCTGACCCATTGGATTAACCTGTTCGCCATGGTCTGCATGTTCATGAGCGGCTGGGAAATCTATAACGCTTCGCCGCTGTTCGGCTTCCGCTTTCCGCCGCAAGTCACGCTCGGCGGCTGGCTGGGCGGCGCGATCGGCTGGCATCTGGCGGTGATGTGGCTGCTGGCCTGCAACGCGCTGTGTTATGTCTTGTGGAGCCTGTTCAGCGGCCACTTGCGGCGCGATCTGCTGCCGCTTGGCCTCGGCGCGCTGCGGCGCGATATCTGGCAAGCCGTGACGCTGCGGCTCAAACATCAGCATGGTCATTACAACGCCATTCAAAAGCTGATGTACCTCGGCGTACTGCTTCTGGGGCTGCTGCTGGTGCTCTCCGGACTAGCCATTTGGAAACCGGTGCAGTTACAAGGTTTGGTTAGCCTGTTCGGCGGCTTTGACATTGCGCGTTACGTACATTTTTTCGCCATGGCAGGCATTGGCTTATTTGTGGTGATTCACCTGCTGATGGTGATTATCGTGCCGCGCACGCTTTGGGCAATGATAACGGGTGGCAAACATGACGGATAAAAAACAACGCCCCATGGCACCGGGGCTGGAACCGGCACAAAAGAAACAGCTGGTTAATTTGCAGCGCCGCCTGATGCTTCGCTCCGGCCTGACGCTGGGTGGCGTCGCCATGCTGACCGGCTGCAATCTGCAGGACGGTGACCAGGTGGATAAAGTGCTGTGGGCAATGTCCCGCTGGAACGATCGGGTGCAAGCCTGGCTGTTCAACGGCCAAAAGCTGGCGCAGACCTACCGTTCGGATCAGATTACCCATCCGTTCCCGTTCAACGCGTATTACCCGGAATACAACGTTCCGGAAGTGGATCTCGCCAGCTACCGGCTGGAAGTCTCCGGTAAAGTAGAAAAAAAGGCCCCCTGGACGCTGGAGCAACTGCAACGCCTGCCGCAGCAAAGCCAGATAACCCGGTTAATCTGCATCGAGGGCTGGAGCGCCATTGGCCAATGGGGTGGCGTGCCGCTGCGCAATTTCCTGCAACACATCGGGGCGGATCTGAACGCCCGTTACGTCGGATTCAAATGCGCGGATCGTTACTATTCCAGCATCGATATGGCCACCGCCCTGCATCCACAAACCATTCTGGCGCTGGATTTCGGCGGCAAGGCGCTGCCGGCCGATTACGGTTACCCGCTGCGGCTGCGGGTGCCGACCAAGCTGGGCTTCAAGAACGCCAAACATATCGCCGCCATTTTCGTCAGCGATACCAATCCCGGCGGTTACTGGGAAGATCAGGGCTATAACTGGTTCAGCGGCATTTAATTTCTGCGTAGCGCTGCGCAGAGAGCTCACCCCCGCTGGTACATTTATTCCGACGCTGTTAATACGAGGCTATGTTCAGCTTTTCTCCCCGGTCGTCATCAGCGTGATATCCGCCTGCAGGATCGCCTCTCGCGCTGCGGCGGGCAGATTATCATCGGTAATAATCGCGTCAAATACCGCAATCGGCAACGCCAGATAGGTGGCTATTTTACCGTATTTTGAGGTATCGCTGAGCAGGATACAGCGGCGACTGGCGTCAACGATGGCTTTCTTCACCATCACCTTATCTTCATTGGGCGTCGACAGGCCGCGCATGCTCCATGATGAAGCGGAAATAAACGCCAGGTCGATAAACAACCCACGTAGCGCCTGAGCTGCCGCTTCACCAACGCAGGAACGGTTCTCACGACAGACGGTGCCGCCGGTGTGAATGATCTTGCACTGGCTGTGTTCTATCAGGTAGCCCGCAATCACAAAATCATTGGTGACCACCGTCAGATCCTCGCGCTCACTGAGGTGCTTTGCCAATGCCAGCGTAGTGGTGCCCGCATCCAGATAAATGCAGCTGTTGGGCGGGACCTGCCGGGCAGCCAACTGACCAATGGCCGCTTTCTGTTGGCTGTACATCCCTTCCTTATCCTGATGAGAAGGTTCAATCGCCACCCGTTCAGCAGATTGCACCCCGCCTGACACTGCCAGTACCGCGCCCTGCTCCTCCAGTTTTTGCAGATCGCGGCGAATCGTCATATGCGACACTCCCAGCCGCTCGGTCAATTCGGCAATACTGACCACCCCGCGTTCTGATACCAGCGCTAAAATTTGCTGATGGCGTTCTACAGGTATCACGGTTCCCTCTCTTTTTACCGCAGTGATAATAATTGTGATTTTACGTCAATTTTCGTTCGATGAAAGCAGCCATTTTGCAGGTCGTGAGATCGCTCATGGTATCGATGACTTATTTTAAATATTTTTAAAACAGTGAGATAACTCGACATCAACCTTTTTAAGCGCATCAATTAAGGCTCCACTTAATGTTAATAATTGTGATATCGATCGCTGACTCAGCGCATCAATGCGCTTACATTTAACACAACAAAACAAATTATCACTAAAATTAACACGAGGTGCCAAATGACACAGCCAGGGGATTTTGCAGTTTGCATCGTAGGGTTAGGTTCCATGGGAATGGGGGCGGCGAAGTCGTGCATTAATGCCGGGCTGACGACTTATGGTGTCGATCTTAACCCACTGGCGCTGGCCACATTGCAGCAGGCCGGGGCCAAACAGGCTGCCACCAGCGCAGATGGATTCGCCTCTGAGTTGGATGCGTTATTGCTGCTGGTGGTTAACGCTGCTCAGGTCAAGCAGATCCTGTTCGGCGAAAACGGCCTGGCGGCGAAGCTGAAGCCCAATACGCCAGTCATGGTCTCTTCCACCATCTCCGCTGCCGATGCCAGGCAGATAGAACAACAACTGCTGGCGCTTGGCCTGAACATGCTTGACGCTCCGGTTTCCGGTGGCGCAGCCAAGGCGGCTGAAGGCCAAATGACGGTGATGGCATCCGGCGCAGAATCTACATTCCAACAATTGCAGCCGGTGCTGGACGCCATTGCCGGCAAGGTCTATCGCATTGGTGAAGAGATTGGCCTGGGTGCCACGGTGAAAATCATCCACCAATTGCTGGCCGGGGTGCACATCGCCGCCGGAGCCGAGGCCATGGCGCTGGCTGCCCGCGCCGGTATTCCTCTGGATGTCATGTACGACGTCGTCACCCACGCGGCCGGCAATTCGTGGATGTTCGAGAACCGTATGCGTCACGTGGTTGACGGCGACTATGCGCCCAAATCGGCGGTGGATATCTTCGTGAAGGATCTGGGGCTGGTGGCGGATACCGCCAAAGCACTGCATTTCCCGCTGCCGCTGGCATCTACCGCTTTTAATATGTTTACCGCCGCCAGTAATGCCGGTTTCGGCAAAGAGGATGACAGCGCAGTGATCAAAATCTTCTCCGGTATCGACCTGCCGCAAAAGAAGGAGAACGCATAATGCTGCTCGGCGTAATTGCAGATGATTTTACCGGCGCGACCGACATTGCCAGCTTTCTGGTGGAAAACGGCCTGTCGACGGTGCAGTTAAATGGCGTACCGCATGATGAAGTGCCGATTGAAGCGCAAGCGGTCGTTATCAGCCTGAAATCAAGATCTTGCCCAGCTTCGCAGGCAGTTGAACAATCTTTGCAGGCGCTGGCCTGGCTGCAGCGCCAGGGCTGCCGGCAATTTTACTTCAAATATTGCTCAACCTTCGACAGCACTGCGCAGGGTAATATCGGCCCGGTGACCGATGCGCTGCTTGATGCGCTGGGCGAAAGCCAAACGGTGATTTCCCCGGCGCTGCCGGTCAACGGCCGGACGGTGTATCAGGGCTATCTGTTTGTATTGGATCAACTGCTGTCGGAGTCCGGCATGCGCCATCACCCGGTGACGCCGATGACCGACAGTAACCTGCTGCGGTTAATGGAAGCACAGGCTCAGGGACGCTGCGGACTGGTAACGGCCGCAGAGATGGATTGCGGTGCCGGCGCGGTGGTGGAAAAGCTGCAACAGCTGGCGCAGCAAGGCGTGCGATATGCGGTACTGGATACGCTCAATGAGCAGCACTTGCTGACCCAGGGCGAAGCGCTGAAAAATATGAAGCTGGTGACCGGCGGATCGGGTCTGGCCATCGGCCTCGCACGGCAATGGGCTCAGCCGGGACAAGGTCGTCCGCAGGCCGCGGGAGCCCCACAGGGGGAGAAAGCGGTGGTCCTGTCCGGCTCCTGCTCCGTCATGACCAATCGACAGGTCGCTCGATATCGTCAACAGGCCCCGGCCGTGGCTATCGACGTGGCGCGTTGCCTTAGCGAATCTGACCGCGCGGCCTATGTCACAGAACTGGCCGCCTGGATACAGCGGCAGGAAAATGCCCCGCTGGCCCCGCTGCTGTATGCCACCGCCGAACCGGAGAAACTGCAGCAGGTTCAGCAACAATATGGCATGGCTGCAGCCAGTCAGGCAGTGGAGTCACTGTTTGCCGGGGTGGTTAAACAGCTCCAACAATCAGGGTACCGTCGCTTTATCGTTGCCGGTGGCGAAACCTCTGGCGTAGTGACGCAGGCGCTGGGCATTCGCGGCTTCCACATCGGCCCCTGCATCTCTCCCGGCGTACCCTGGGTTCGCGCCATCGAACAACCGGTTTCACTGGCCCTTAAATCGGGCAATTTTGGCGATGATAACTTTTTCGCCCGGGCACAAACGGAATTCCCATTATGACAATGACGATCGAACAACAGGCACGCGAAGAGATGGTGCGCCTCGGAGCCTCGTTCTTCCAACGCGGCTACGCCACGGGCTCTGCCGGTAACCTTTCGCTGTTGCTGGCGGACGGCACGCTGCTGGCAACCCCGACCGGATCCTGCCTGGGCGAACTGCAGGCCGAGCGGCTGTCGAAAGTCAGCCTGAACGGCGAATGGCTGTCCGGCGACAAACCCTCGAAAGAGATCAGCTTTCATCGTGCGCTGTATCTGAATAACCCAGAGTGCAAAGCGGTGGTGCACCTGCACTGTACCTACCTCACCGCATTATCGTGCCTGCAAGGGTTGGACGTGGAGAATGCCATAAAACCCTTCACCCCTTATGTGGTGATGCGGGTCGGCAAGGTGCCGGTGGTGCCGTACTACCGCCCGGGTGATTTACGGCTGGCGGAAGACTTGGCCAAACTGGCACCGACCCACCGCGCCTTTTTGCTGGCCAATCACGGCCCGGTGGTTACGGGCAAGGATCTGCGGGCGGCAGCGGATAATACCGAAGAGATGGAAGATGCCGCCAGGCTGATTTTCACCCTCGGCGACCGCCCAATACGCTATTTGACCGATGATGAAATTACCGAACTACGGAGCTGAACCATGCCTAAGTTTGCCGCCAATTTATCGATGATGTTTAACGAACTGCCATTCCTGGAAAGGTTCGAGGCTGCCGCAGCCGAAGGTTTCACGGCAGTCGAGTTCCTGTTTCCCTATGACTATCCGGCCGAATTGCTGGCGGAACAACTGCGCAGCAATGGTTTGCAGCAGGTGCTGTTTAATACCGCGCCGGGCAATGCCGAAGCCGGCGAATGGGGTCTGGCGGCGGTGCCGGGCCGCGAGCAAGATGCGCGTGCAGATATCGATCGCGCCCTGGCTTACGCCATTGAGCTGAACTGCCCCAACGTGCACGTGATGGCCGGCGTCGTTCCCCCTGGAGCGGACTGGCAGCGCTATCGCGATACCTTTATCGGCAATATTCGCTATGCCGCAGACCGCTTCGCCCAGCACGGCATCAAGGTGCTGATTGAAGCGCTCAGCCCACAGGTTAAGCCGCATTATCTGTTTTCCAGCCAGCACCAGGCAGCCGAACTGGTCGAGGCCATCGATCGCTCGAACGTCTTCGTACAGTTCGACTTTTTCCATGCTCAGTTGGTGGACGGCAACATCAGCGGGCTGATGCATTCGCTGGCCGGCCGCTACGCCCATATTCAGATTGCCTCGGTGCCAGATCGTCATGAACCGGACGACGGCGAACTGAATTATCCGTGGCTGTTCGACCAACTGGACGCCATCGGCTATCAAGGTTGGATCGGTTGTGAATACCGGCCGCGTGGCGATACCACCGTCGGGCTTGATTGGCTAAGACCTTACCAGTAAGGCACTGCGCCAACCCAGGGATTTCCAAAACATAAAAATTAAACGCACCCGTATCACCAGCCGGCGATCGCGGTGCCTGACTCTTACCCGATTAAAGGCTATTTCATGTCTACCTCTATGCTTTTGATGATTGCCGTATTAGGTGTGGTACTGCTCTTGCTGATGGTCATCAAGGCCAAGATCCAGCCCTTTGTCGCCTTGCTGGTGGTCAGTCTGTTGGTGGCGTTGGCCAGCGGCATTCCTACCGGCGAAGTGATGAAAGTGATGACCGCAGGTATGGGCGGTGTACTGGGTTCGGTGACCATTATCATCGGCCTGGGCGCGATGCTCGGCCGGATGATCGAACATTCTGGCGGTGCCGAATCGCTGGCCCAACGCTTCAGCAAAGCTTTGGGGCCGAAACATACCGTGGCCGCCCTGACCATCGCCGCATTTATTCTCGGCATTCCGGTCTTTTTCGACGTCGGCTTTATCATCCTGGCGCCGATCATCTACGGTTTTGCCAAGGTCGCTAAAGTTTCGCCGCTGAAGTTCGGCCTGCCGATGGCCGGCGTAATGCTGGCGGTGCATGTCGCCCTGCCGCCACACCCAGGCCCGGTCGCCGCAGCCGGGCTGCTGAACGCCGATATTGGCTGGCTGACCATTATCGGTCTCGCGATTTGTATTCCGGTAGGCGTGATCGGTTATTTCACAGCCAAGCATTTGAATCGTAAAACTTATCCACTGTCGATTGAGGTACTGGAACAGCTGCAGCTGGCGGCGCCCGAACCGGCGCCGGAAGGCAAAGCACCATTGAGCGACCGCATCAATCCGCCTGGTGCCGGGTTGGTGGCCGCGCTGATCGTCATTCCTATCGCGATTATCATGCTGGGCACCGTTTCGGCCACGCTGCTCGAGCCGGGTTCAGCACTGCGTGACACGCTTTCGTTGCTCGGCTCACCGGCGGTAGCGCTGATGATTGCCCTCTTGCTGGCATTCTACTTCCTGGCCATTCGTCGCGGCTGGAGCCTGCAACACACCAGCGACGTCATGGGGGGCGCTCTGCCGACCGCCGCGGTGGTGATCCTGGTTACCGGTGCCGGTGGCGTATTCGGCAAAGTTCTGGTGGAGTCAGGCGTGGGCAAGGCATTGGCAGACGTGCTGACCACCATCGGCCTGCCGTTGATCCCGGCAGCTTTTATCATTTCGCTGGCGCTGCGCGCCTCTCAGGGATCAGCTACTGTAGCGATACTCACGACCGGTGGCCTGTTATCGGAAGCGGTTAGCGGGCTTAATCAGCTGCAATTGGTACTGGTCACTCTCGCCACCTGCTTCGGCGGGCTGGGCTTATCGCACGTAAATGACTCCGGCTTTTGGATCGTCACCAAATACCTCGGGCTTTCGGTCGCCGATGGCCTGAAAACCTGGACGGTACTGACGACGATCCTTGGCCTGAGCGGTTTCCTGTTCACCTGGTTACTGTGGCTGGCGGTGTAATTTCTCTGGCATACTGCACAGACCGCCTCTGGCTCTGTGCAGGAAAAAATAATGCCTCTTATCACTACCGCACCGCTGTTGCTTACCGAACGTTTACGCCTTGATGCGCATACGCTGGACGACTTTGACTCGTTGGCCGCCATGTGGGCCGATCCTGAAGTGGTTCGTTATATCGGCGGCACGCCGAGAGATCGTGAAGATTCCTGGGGCCGCCTGATGCGCTACGTCGGCCACTGGGCGTTGCTGGGTTATGGCTACTGGGCCGTGCGCGATAAAGTCAGCGGTGCCTACCTTGGCGGCATCGGTTTTTCTGACTTCCAGCGCAATATCCATCCGGCGCTTGATGCCCCCGAAATGGGCTGGACGCTGGTGACCTCGGCACAGGGTAAAGGCTATGCCACCGAAGCGCTGCGCGCGGCTTTGGCCTGGGGCAAAGACCATTTACCGGGCGATAAGGCGGTATGCATTATCTCCCCGGAAAATCAGCCCTCATTGGCATTGGCGAAGAAGGTCGGTTTCAGCGAAAGTCATCGCAGCGAGTACCACCAAAGCCCAATTCTGGTGATGCACTGCCCGCTATAAACCGGCAACCTGACCCGACGCGGTAGCCAAAGCCACCTGGACAAAGTTATCCCGTAGCGCATCAGGCTGCTGCGGGTTCCAGGCGATACCGACTTGCCATTGGGTCTGTTCGCCGCTCAGCGGCAGAATATCGATGCCCGCCGGCGCAATATGCGTGACGCTATGCGGCAGCAGAGCAACGCCAATGCCGGCGGCAACCAGTGCCAGCAAGGTTTGAATATCACCGGCCTGCTGTACCACGTTAGGTGTCAGTTGATGGGCGGCAATAAAACGCAGCGACTGGTCGCTCAGCCCGCGCCCACGCTTGGGCGTCAACTGTAACAACGGTAAGGTGTTGAATTGCTCCATCAGGGTGTCCGCCCGCAGCGCCAGCGCCGAAGGCGCCGCCAGCACCAATCGGTCACTCAGCAACGCACTGGCACGCAACGGCGTACTGACAGGTAATCGCACAAATCCCACCTGCAGCTCCCCCTGCAAGAGCAACTGATATTGCCGTTCTGAAGGCAAGTCTTCCAACCCCACGGCAACCTCGGGAAAGCGATGACGGAAAGCGGCCACCAACTGCGGCGCCAGATGAAAGCTGGACAGGCCAAAGCCGATTGCCAAACGCCCCGCCTCCCCCCGTACCACCTGCACGGCTCGCTGCTGAAACTGCAGATGCTGAGCGACTAACGTTTGAGCTTCAGGATAGAGCCGTTGGCCGCTGGCGGTCAGTTGCGCCCCCTGACGGCCCCGGTTAAACAAGCGGGCGCCCAGCAGCGTTTCCAACGCCTGGATCTGTTTGCTCAGCGCCGGCTGGGTGATGCACAGCCGCTCTGCCGCCAAGCGATAATTGCCCTGTTCGGCCAGCACCACGAAGGCGCGGAGTTGTCGTATATCCATTCCGTTAGGTTATCAAAAAAGGAATTTAATTGATTATACAGTAATCAATGGCTTTGCTGTAATCAACGCCAGATAACAGCCAAAAGGTAATCCTATGACAAACTCTTTACGCGCCGCGACGGTGCAGTTTCAGCATCGCGCCAATGATAAAAACTACAACCTGTCGGTGATCGAGGGCTTTATCACCCGCGCCGCCGCCGAACAGATCCAGCTGCTGACCTTCCCGGAAATGTGCATCACCGGCTATTGGCACGTGCGCCACCTCAGCGCCGGTGAAATTGGTGCACTGGCGGAGCCCATCGCCGACAGCCCTTCGCTGGCGCGCATTCGCCCGCTGGCCGAACGCTACAACATGGCGATCGGCGTCGGGCTGATCGAATTGGGAGACGACGGCAAATATTACAATGCCTACGCCGTCTGCCTGCCCGACGGCAAACTTCACGTTCACCGTAAACTGCATGCCTTTGAACACCCGGCAATCGCCAGCGGCGACAGTTTCACCGTGTTCGACACCCCATGGGGTATCCGAATGGGGGTGCTGATCTGTTGGGACAATAACCTGGTTGAGAATGTCCGCGCGACCGCATTGCTGGGGGCGGAGGTGCTGTTGGCACCGCATCAGACCGGCGGCACTCATTCGCGTAGCCCGCACGGCATGAAGCCGATCCCACTGGAAATTTGGCAACGGCGGCAGGAGGATCCGGCGGCGATAGAGGCGGCGTTTCGTGGCGAACACGGGCGTGGCTGGCTGATGCGCTGGCTCCCGGCACGTGCCCATGACAATGGTTTGTTTGTGTTATTCAGCAACGGAGTGGGACGTGACGATGACGAAGTGCGTACCGGCAATGCGATGATCCTCGACCCTTATGGCCGCATTCTGGCGGAAACCTGGGCGGCAGAAGATCAGATGGTCACGGCCAACCTTGATCTGTCGCTGATCCCACTCAGCACGGGCCGCCGCTGGATCCACGGTCGTCGACCGGCACTGTACGACATTCTTACGCAGCCGCAAGGCTATGAGCGAGATGCCCGCAGCGCACGGTTTTCAACGGAACCGGCGCAAAAATTGGGCAAGTGACCGACGCCGAATGACAGGCAAAAAAAATCCGCCCGAAGGCGGATTTTTATCTGATGCGGCCAACTGCGCCACATGCTCATGCCCGCAGGCATGGAGAAATCTTAGAAACGGTAGCCTACGCCAACGCTCCAGATACCAACGTCAACACTGCGGATACGGCTCTGCTCGTAACCAACGTCCAGTGCTACGTCCTGGATTGGGTTGAACTGCAGGCCAGCACCGTAGGTGAAGCCGTAGTCGCTGCTGCCGTTACGGTCAGTACCGTTTTGAGCGTTGTCGATGTTTTTACCGTAACCAACACCCACTACACCGTAGATGCTTGCCCAGTCGTTGAAGCGGTAAGCTGGACCGGCAGTGATAGAGTTGTACTGAGCTTTACCGTAGTAACCGTTCTCAGAACCGTTCTTCTCTACGTGGGTAAAGGAACCGATAACACCCAGTGGGTTGTTGTCGAACTCGTAACGGTATTTCAGGTTGAAACCGTCGGCTTTGTTAGCAACGCCTTGGAGATCACCCTGCGCATAGCCAGCGGATACGGTGCTCTGACCAGCGAATGCGGTACCTGCGGTTACTGCTAATACACAGGCTGCTACTGCGGAAAGACATGCAATTTTTTTCATAACCACCTCAAACGCGTTATATTTTTAAGTAAATCCATTTGTTCATGCATTGAAAATATAACAAAAATTAGCGTGAAACTCTGCCTTAAAATGAGTGTCTAATGCTTTATATCGTGTAACATTAGATTTCAAGAACAGTGTATCTACTTCATTTCGCTCTATTTTCGAGCCGCATTCTACGCGTTTCTGTGATAAGAATCACCTATTTAATATCCAGACAATTCTTAAAAAAAGAGCACTTTTTGACCATAAAAGCTGTTCTGGCGCCGTAAGCCAGCGCTTTTTTTCGTTGAAAATGCTTTTCTCAGACACATTTACCGCAATTCATTTACACTGCCGTCATCCAAACATCGACCTCTTCCCAGATCGTGGAAAATGCATAAAAGGCTCTAAAGGATGTCTTCGTCTGCAACCGCAAAAGCGTCTTCTACGCTGCTGCCAATCTGCCTGTTGATCATCGCTATGGTCTCTATCCAAAGCGGTGCCTCCCTGGCCAAAAGCCTGTTCCCGCTGGTCGGCGCAGAAGGCATCACCACGCTGCGTTTGAGTATCGGCACGCTGATCCTCTTTATTATCTTCCGCCCGTGGCGCATGCGATTTGCCGCCGGTAGCCGACTACCGTTGTTCATTTACGGTCTGGCGCTGGGCGCGATGAATTACCTGTTCTATCTTTCCCTGCGCACTCTGCCGCTCGGTATCGCCGTGGCATTGGAGTTCACCGGCCCGCTGGCGGTCGCCATGTTCTCTTCACGCCGTGCGATTGACTTTTTGTGGGTGGCACTGGCGATCGCCGGCCTCTGGTTCCTGCTGCCGTTGGGCCATGACATGGGCAGCATCGATCCCTTCGGCGCCGCCTGTGCACTGGGTGCCGGTGCCTGTTGGGCGGTCTACATTATCTGCGGCCAGAAAGCCGGTGGCGACCACGGGCCGGGAACCGTTGCGGTGGGCTCACTGATTGCCGCCGTGGTGTTTTGCCCGATTGGTGCCTGGCAAGCCGGCAGCGCACTGCTGAACGTTGATATCCTGCCGGTCGCCCTGGCCGTAGCTATCCTCTCTACCGCGCTGCCCTATTCGCTGGAAATTATTGCGTTGCCAAAAATACCGGCGCGGACTTTCGGCACATTGATGAGTTTGGAACCGGCACTGGCTGCGCTTTCGGGCATGTTGTTCCTGAATGAACACCTGACGACGGTGCAATGGCTGGCGCTGGCGGCGATCATTACCGCCTCTATGGGGGCGACCCTGACCATCAAACCCAAACCACAAATCGAAAACTTGTCCTGAGGATCGACCGCGCCTGCATTTACCCCAAGCAGAATGCAGGCGGGTTAACTGTTTTCACGCTGGCAAACAGGCATACTTTTCCCCGCAGTCCCCCCACGTTGTTATGGAAATAAACCCGGCAGGGTTAACCACATGGAGAGTTAAAGTGATTTATAACACGCTGTTTAACCCACGCTATGGCCGTGGGCTGTCACCGATTCTGATCGAGACCCTCACCAGGTTACGCCAATACGATCTGCCCGAACTGGCACAGGGGCGACATGAAATAAAGGGGGAAAAGATCGTTATGGACGTGATGACGTTAACCACCGGGTTAGCGGAGGCCCAGCATGCAGCACTGCATCAGGAATATGCCGTTATCCATCTGCTGCTCAGCGGCGAAGAACGCATTGATTATAGTGTGGCGGGAGATTGGCAAAACGAATTGCCCTATGACGAAGTGCAGGACATACAACTGCTGGATATCAAGCGCCACAGCCAAACGCTGGCGATGTTCCCCGGTATGTACGCCATCTTTTTCCCCCATGAGCCACATAAAACCGGCTGCCAACTGAACGTACCTATGTCGATCAAAAAAGCGTTAGTGAGAGTGCATTACACCCTGTTGCTGTAGCCGGCCTGCCGGTCCGAGTGACCGGCTTGTCCGCCATTTAAGATGAACCTCTCATAGCTATTGCCGGGACAATGCGCGAAGAAACTTTTCGGTCTGCGCCGGAGAGCGCAGTTGGATAAAGCGGATATGGCGATACCGGGCATCGTTCATATCCGCAAGGTAGCCGGCCCGGTTTTTACGGTAGGTTTTGATGGTCCATAAAACGATGGAATCACGGCTAAAAAAGGAACGGCGGAAGCTCTCGCGGTTACCGGTGCCGGGCCACAACTCGGTACCTTGCCATGCACGTGTAGCGGCACGACGCACCGCCTGAAACAGCGTACGACAAAAGCCGTAATCTACCCATACCACCCAATCAACGCTTTCCCATTTAATCGTTTTGGTCCGGCTGTAATTGCCGTCAAGCACCCAGCCGGACTCCGCCTTGGCCAGCGCCTGCGCGACCTGCGCCAAAAACTCGTCATCGGGTGTACCCTGCCATTGCGGACGCCAAAACAGCTTGTCCAGCTCGATATGAGGCAGCGCAAACTTTTCCGCTAGCTGGCGCGCCACCGTGCTTTTGCCACTGCCACTGGTTCCAACGACGTTAATTTTCATGGGAGCGAATTCTGAGATGGGGGGAAATAGCTTAGCGGGATGTTATTCGTCTATCAATATGAATTAACAGGCAATTAATAAAATGAAATAAAAATGATTTAGAATGACGAATTTTGATGAAAATATAAATGAAAATGGTTATTAAACGCCTTCCTGAAATTATTACCCTGCGGAACCAGCCTCACGAGAGAAGACGAAAAAATATCATTAAAATTCAAATTATTAGTAAAAAAATAAATATATCCCTATAACCTTACCCTTACTGGAGTTAATTTTCAATTCGTTAGAGCCTATTTATCCAATAGCCATTTTCGGCCTGCAAAATGCTATATCGCTGCTATAATTACTCCCGTGACAAAAAATAGGACAACGAACTAACGAGAGGATATCTGATATGAGTACCGCTAAACTGGTGAAAACGAAATCTTCTGAGCTGCTTTACACTCGTAATGACATGGACGAAAAAACCAAACTGGAAGCCATCAAGGCGTTGAACCATCAGGTGGTGCAGTTTACCGACCTGTCGTTGATCACCAAGCAGGCGCACTGGAACATGCGTGGCGCCAACTTCATTGCCGTGCATGAAATGCTGGACGGGTTCCGTACCGCCATCATCGATCACCTGGACACTTTTGCCGAGCGCGTGGTGCAGTTGGGCGGCGTGGCGTTGGGTACCGTGCAGGTCGTGAATGACAAGACCCCGCTGAAAAGCTATCCGACCAACATCCACAGCGTGCAGGAACACCTGAAAGCGCTGGCCGATCGCTACGGTGTGGCCGCGAACGACATTCGCAAGGCCATCACAGAAGTCGCTGATGAAGATACCGCGGATATGTTTACCGCTGCGTCACGCGATCTGGACAAGTTCCTGTGGTTTATCGAGTCCAACATCGAATAAATCTGCGCGACAAACAATCAAAGCGTTCCGCATTGCGGGATTGAACAGGCTGCGGGCTTTGCCCCGGCCTGTTTTTCTTTTACGCCGCTTGAATTGCTCAAAAAACAGCCCATAGTAGATAAATAGTAGATAAAACGAACTGATGAAGACTCAGCACTAGCGAGGTGATCATGGCAAGCGGATGGGCGGCAGACGGTGCCGTACAAGATCAAATCGACTCTACCGTCGATGATGCCGTACAGCGTGCCAGACAGGCGCTGGGACAGGGCGAAAGCGAACATTACTGTCAGGAATGCGGAGAGGAAATCCCTCTGGCGCGTCGGCAGGCGCTGAAAGGCGTGCGTTATTGCCTGGCCTGCCAAACCGAGTTGGATAAAAAGCAGGCGGCAAGCAGTTTGTATAATCGTCGCGGCAGTAAAGACAGCCAGCTGCGTTGAGCTTATCGACGCAAAATATCCCCCCGGACCTCTCTGACAGAACACTCCTGCACCAAATGCAACAAGCTTGCGGCATAAAAGTTAGAGTTAGTTATCAATATTGAAGCGAAACCGTTAACTATCGGTTGTTTCAACCCCATTATTTGGTTAATGATAGACGCATGCACCAACAGGTCGCCAAAAGCACCATTTTGGGGCCTCAATTTGGTGCATAAAAATAATAATTCGACCTTCAGAGCCAACATCACACCGCAACTCTTTGTTTTTATAGTAGTTGAAAACATGGCACGATTTTTTCATGGCACCAACTGCAATATAAAAAATGGGTAATCCGCAACCTGTACAGGAAATTCCTCTCATGAAGTCAATTTTTAAAGTCTCCCTGGCCGCACTTTCGCTGGCCTTTGCCGTAAGCTCCCACGCAGCAGACAAACTGGTCGTCGCCACCGATACCGCGTTCGTTCCTTTTGAATTCAAACAAGGCGATAAATACGTTGGTTTCGATATCGACCTGTGGGCCGCTATCGCCAAAGAACTGAAACTGGATTACACCCTGAAGCCTATGGATTTCAGCGGCATCATCCCGGCACTGCAAACCAAAAATATCGACCTGGCGCTGGCTGGCATCACCATTACCGAAGAACGTAAAAAAGCCATCGAATTCTCTGACGGCTACTACAAAAGCGGCCTGCTGGTGATGGTTAACGCCAACGATGACAGCATCAAGGGCATTGACGATCTGAACGGCAAAGTGGTGGCGGTGAAGAGTGGCACCGGCTCCGTGGATTACGCCAAGCAGCACATCAAAACCAAAGACCTGCGTCAGTTCCCGAACATCGATAACGCCTATATGGAACTGGGCACCAAACGCGCTGACGCGGTGCTGCACGACACGCCAAACATTCTGTATTTCATTAAAACCGCCGGCGCCGGCAAGTTCAAAACCGTTGGCGACTCGCTGGAAGCACAGCAATACGGCATCGCCTTCCCTAAAGGCAGTGACGAACTGCGCGTCAAGGTGAATGGCGCGCTGAAAACGCTGCGCGACAACGGCACCTACAACGAAATCTACAAAAAATGGTTCGGTACCGAACCTAAATAACGGATGAAGTCAGTCACTGATTCACTTAAGCACAGGGGTGGTGCCTTAGCCCCTGCGCTTTGTTGTATCTGATTCCCACGTTTGGGATCACCGGGAGAAAACACCATGCAGTTCGACTGGAGCGCCATCTGGCCCGCCATCCCTATCCTGTTAGAAGGCGCCAAAATGACCCTGTGGATTTCGGTCCTCGGTCTGATTGGCGGCCTGATCATCGGCCTCGTTGCCGGTTTTGCCCGTACCTACGGCGGTTGGATTGCCAACCACATCGCCCTGGTATTCATCGAAGTTATTCGCGGCACGCCTATCGTGGTGCAGGTGATGTTTATCTACTTCGCCCTGCCGATGGCGTTCAGCGATTTGCGCATCGATCCCTTTAGCGCGGCGGTGGTCACCATCATGATCAACTCCGGCGCCTACATTGCGGAAATCACTCGCGGCGCCGTATTGTCGATCCACAGCGGCTTCCGTGAAGCAGGTCTGGCGTTGGGTCTGTCGCGCCGCGAAACCATCCGCTATGTCATTATGCCGCTGGCGCTGCGCCGCATGCTGCCGCCGCTGGGTAACCAGTGGATCATCAGCATTAAAGACACCTCGCTGTTTATCGTGATCGGCGTGGCGGAACTGACCCGTCAGGGCCAGGAAATTATTGCCGGCAACTTCCGCGCGCTGGAAATCTGGAGCGCCGTGGCGGTTATTTATCTGATTATTACCCTGGTGCTGAGCTTCGTGCTGCGTCGTCTGGAAAGAAGGATGAAAATCCTGTGATTGAATTTAAAAACGTCTCCAAGCACTTTGGGCAAACCCAGGTGCTACACAATATCGACCTGAAAATTAATCAGGGTGAAGTGGTGGTGATTATCGGGCCTTCCGGCTCCGGCAAATCCACGCTGCTGCGCTGCATCAACAAATTGGAAGAGATCACCAGTGGCGATCTGATCGTCGACGGTCTGAAAGCCAACGATCCCAAGGTTGACGATCGTCTGATTCGTCAGGAAGCCGGCATGGTATTCCAACAGTTTTACCTGTTCCCACACCTGACCGCACTGGAAAACGTTGCCTTCGGCCCGATCCGCGTACGCGGTTTGAAAAAGTCGGACGCGGAAAAACTGGCGCGCGAACTGCTGGCCAAAGTCGGCCTGGCGGAGCGTGCACATCACTACCCTTCCGAGCTTTCCGGCGGCCAACAGCAGCGCGTGGCCATCGCCCGTGCGCTGGCGGTAAAACCGAAAATGATGCTGTTTGATGAACCGACCTCCGCACTTGATCCGGAACTGCGCCATGAAGTGCTGAAGGTTATGCAGGATCTGGCGGAAGAAGGCATGACTATGGTGATCGTCACCCACGAAGTCGGCTTTGCCGAAAAAGTGGCTTCGCGGCTGATCTTTATTGATAAAGGCCGGATTGCGGAAGACGGCAACCCGCATGACCTGATCAACCACCCGCCAAGCCCGCGCTTGCAGGAGTTCTTGCAGCACGTATCCTGATTTACCCTACCCAGCGGTGGGCCTGTTCCGGGCCCGCCGTTTCTATATGGCAATAGCACGCGTTATCACTCCCTGCGCCTCTTCATTTTCTACTATATTCTTTGTTTTTCTTAACATTTGTAATTAATCCGCCGATTTACAGAGCCCCAAGAGAGGATACATGCCCGCAACCGCATACTCCCGATTCGGTTCTCATCTGCGAGAACAGCTGTTTCCCCTGTTGCTGCTGCTGATCACTTATGCAGTTTCTCCACTGGCAACGGCGCAGCCCGCACAGGATCCCGCGCCCAGTGGCCAAACCGAGCAGCAAAAAGTCTCCTACGCGGCGCTCGCAGATATTCTGCAAGACGACAAAACCCGTGCCGAACTGATTAACCATCTGAGACAGGCGGCGGGTCAACCAGCCGCAGCGCAGCCCAAGTCAGCAACGCCCGAGCCATCAGACTCGCTAAGCGAAAGCCTGACCAGTTTGGCGCAAGACAGCCTTAGCACCCTCGACAAGAAGTTAAACTCGAGGCAAAAACTGATCGACTCTGGGCCAAAACGCACTTTCCATCCGGACGTTTTCTTTCGGGCTTTGAGTTATTTTCTGCTGACGGTTGCGCTGACCTTTGCCCTCTTCCATCTGATCCGCCGGATAATCCGCCCGCTATACAAACGCATCGGCAACTGGGGGCACAACGCCAAACTTCAGCATGATTCGTGGTACAAACTGCCAACGGCGATCCTCGGCGCCTTCGCTATCGATTTGCTGGTGTTGTTGCTGGCACTGACTGCGGGTAACCTGTTTGCCCGTCATGTCCACGCCGACAACGCCACCATATTGCGGCTGCAAACCCTGTTTCTTAGCGCCTTCGCGGTGATCGAATTCTTCAAGGCGGTGCTGCGGCTGATTTTTGCACCCAATTTCGATTACCTGCGTCCTTTTGCGTTCTCCGATGCCGTCGCCCATTACTGGAATACGCGCCTTGCCTGGCTTAGTGGCCTGATCGGCTACGGCCTGATGGTGGTGGTGCCGGTAGTGGCGACACAGATCAGTTACCCCGCAGCCGCCGCAGCCAATCTGGTCATCATGCTGGCACTGACGCTATACGCACTGGCGTTGATCCTGCGTAACCGCAAGCCGATACAGCTCCAGATTAACCTGTTGGCCGAACGATCGATGGCGTTCTTCAGCATCATTCTGCGCGGTTTGGGCCATGTCTGGCACCTGCTGGCGATCGCTTATTTCCTGGTGCTGTTTGTCCTGTCGCAATTTGATATTGGCAACAGCCTGAACTTTATGATGACCGCAACGATAAAAAGCCTGGTGGTTATCGGCGTCGGGGCGTTGATCTCCGGCCAACTGACCCGCTGGATTTTCCGCCGTATTTCGCTGCCGGATGATGTCAACCGACGCTATCCGATGCTGGAACGTCGTATTAATTCCTATATTCCCAATGGGTTGAAAATATTGCGGGTGATGGTGGTACTGACGGTCACGCTGCTGCTGTTTGACGCCTGGCATCTGATCAACCTTTACCAGTGGGCAAGCAGCGAAAACGGGGAAAAAATCGTCGGCGGTCTGGTTCATATCCTGCTGATCCTGGTGATTGCGGTTATCAGCTGGACGCTGATGGCCAGCGTTATCGAACATCGACTGGCGCTGGAGTTGAGCAACGGCATCCGTCCCAGCGCGCGCGAACGCACGCTGCTGACGCTGTTTCGTAACGTGCTGGCCATCGTTATCAGCACCATTACCATTATGATTGTGCTGTCGCAGGTGGGGATAAATATTGCCCCGCTGCTGGCCGGGGCCGGGGCGTTGGGGCTGGCCATCAGTTTTGGCGCGCAAACGCTGGTAAAGGACGTGATCACCGGCGTATTCATCCAGTTTGAGAACGGCATGAATACCGGCGAGTACGTCACCGTCAGCGGCATTACCGGTACGGTTGAGCGCATGACCATCCGGTCGATTGGCCTGCGGGACGATTACGGCGTGTATCATATCGTCCCCTTTTCTTCGATCACGACGCTGGCGAATTACGCCCGTGAATTTGGCGTGTACCGCGCCAACTACAGCGTTAGCCGTGACGAAGATATCGATCATGTCCATGAGGTACTGCATCAGGCCGTCGCCGCGTTGAAACAAGACGATCAGGTGAAGCAATTTTTGGTGGGCGAACCGGTATTCAACGGCGTAGTGGCGCTGGGCGATCGCTCCTTCACCACCCGGGTGACCGTGCGTACCCAGGCGTTAAAGCAGTGGGTGGTGCAGTATGCCCTCGACCGTCTGGTCAAAATACACTTTGATCAAGCCGGTATCGCCATGCCGCAACAGGCCATTCAACTTTCTTATGCGCCGGACAATGGTGAACCACCCGCAGCCCAATAACGATTATTGCCCATGGCTACAAGGCTGAGCGCCAAGGAAGGCCGCAATGTCTTGCAGATAGGCTTCGTCCTGCACGGAGCGAGGAGCGAACAGGCCAATCACATTTATCAGTAGTGGGTGGCGTGTAAACAGCGGTTTTAACATCATATGATCGGCATCTTCAATACGGGTTACCGTCAACAGATCCACAGGAATATTGTGTCTGTAAATACGCTCGGTTTCATCGACGTCGACATTAAGATCGCGCCCACCGACGATCAGATGCACCGGCGTTTTGAAGCTGCGTAACCCCTCCGTCGCGTCGCTGATCATATTGGCGCGAATAAACTGCCAGCGATCGACGCTGATTGTCGCTGAATCACCAAACTCTTTACGGTACTGTGTATAGCCGTCAGGCTGACGGAGCAGTGACAACAAACGCTGGTCCTGCCGCTCACGAGCCTTAATCTGCGCTTGCGTTTTTCCCGCAGCCATCATTTCCGCCCGGGTGTTATAGTCCCCTTGACGAAGCCAGTTAATCGCCGGCGCCACTGCCAACGTGAAGGCGATATCCGGCCGTTGAGCGGCAACACTCGGCATGACCCATCCCGCCTGGCTGGCCCCCCACAACCCGATGCATTGCGAATCAAAACGTCCGTCTTTTCTTGCCCAGTCGATAATATCGACCGTTTCCTTAGCCCGGTCGCTCATGGTTTGATGCAGCCAGTTGCCGGAGGAGCCGCCAACCCCCGCTTTGTCGAAGGCCAAAACGGCGTATCCTTGTTCAGCCAGGGTTTCCCAGAGGCTGTAGTAACCTTCATCCCGGTCTGCATTGGCCGGGCCGTCACCATGAATAAGCACAATGACGCCCGGTTTATCCACGGTTTCTTTCGGCAATACCAACGTGCCAGTAAGCCGATTGCCGCCCGCATTCAACGCAATAGGTTCGGCGACAAATTGATAATCGTTGGCGTAGATGATCCACCCCAGCATCATCAGGATCAGGGCCAACAAGCAAACCGCTGTTTTTTTCATCGCTTATCCCCGATAGGTTTTTCCAAGAACAACCAATGGGGCTGGCGGAACAGCAACCACAGCAAGAGATATTTCCTGACGGCCTTGCGCCTGAAACCGCACTGCTGATACAGCCGCAAAGCACCGACATTTTGCTGGCTTACATGCAGACGCAGCCATAGGTTCGGTCGGTAGGTCACGGCGTAGCGCGTTATCCATTCCAGTAATTTTTTCCCCAAGCCCCTGCCACGCTGTTTTTCATCCACCGCCAGATAAGAAAGATACAGTTCATCGGACGCAGGCTGATGTTGCAGCAGCGCAATTTGCAGATACATACGCCAGAAATTCAGCACGCCATAGCAGCGGCACAAACGCATTACCGGTAGCGCCCGTTCCCGCAAAATCACATTTCCCAACTGGCTGACAGATTTCAACCCGAATGCGGCCACCACCTGGCCTGCATGCCTAACGACAAAACTGTGCTCCTGGCTATCGCTCTGTTTCCAGACCCACAACCGGTAAAATAGCCGCCATTGCTGACGTTCGCTTAAGCCGCATGGGCGTTGAAATTTGTCGCTAAAGGCGGAAAAGATCAGTGCAGCGGTTTGCAAACGACAAGATTCACGATATGGCTCTACCTCAAACATCCCCGACCTCCGCTATTACCGGCCAAAGATCAACTGCTCCAGCAGTTGGTTTGGCGGTACCCTTGTCGGTTCCCGGGACGGGAAAATCGTCTGCCGCCAGGCTTGGCTTTCAACAACATCCAGGATTAATTGAGCAAGTTCGTGAGGGTTTAACGACGCTTCGATGTCGCCACTTTGCTGGGCTAGTACCACAGCTTGCTTTAACGCCGCCACCAGTTGTTGCTGATTGACGCTGAATTTCTCAGCCAGTACTGGATTTCGCGCGACTTCAGCCACTATTTCCGCCGACAGTTGTACATTGCCCGGGGACGAGACGAAATCATAATAGGCGCTGATAAAATCGGATAACGCCTGCTTAGGTCGCTCATGCTCAGCGAGCAACGGGGTAGCAAAATCGGCAAAAACCCGATGCTCCAAAAACGCAATTTCGTCGATCAGCGCTTCCTTACCGGCAAAGTGGTTGTAAAGGTTTCCCACGCTGACCCCAGCCGCAAGCGCAATATCCCGCATACTGGTCTGGTGGAACCCTTTGTGAGTAAAGCTATGCAACGCAGCTTCAACGATTTTGTCGCGATTACCCATTAATACTGCCCCGGTATAAGGAGGCGGCTGTCGCCGCCGAATAAAATGAACGAACGTTCATTCATATTCTAGCCTGGCCTAACGGATGTCAAGCCGATGTACTTAAACGGAAGGTCAACAATTCAGGGAGTGACAGAACGGCAAAAACGCCAACCCTGTTTGCCAGGGTCGGCGTGCGGGGCATCAGTGCGGTACCGCAATAGGATGTTCTAAATAAGCTGAATGCTATTCGTATTCCAGATTAAAGGTTGCCGACGCGCTAAAAGAACCGCGACCAATACTTTTCGTCGCGATCGCGGCTTGCTCCGCTTTGACATATGCCTTAAGCGTAATCACATTATTACCCGCCAGTATCGGGTACTTCTTGGTCTCGTGGGATAAAAGCACCGGGACGCCTTCATCCGTCTCAATACCGATCCCCACGCCAGAGGCCATACTCCCCGAATCCAGGGCCAATAAGCCTGGCAGTTTTGGGTTCTCGGTACCGCTGAACGACATCCTCACCGTATTACCCAGGCTAAGGTCACAGTCACTGAGACGTAACTCAAATTGTTGACCATGGGTACGTCCGTTCAGATACAGATATTTATCGATTACCGTTCCAAAATCCAACTGAATGTCGGCGTCCGCAGGTAATATCACGCAAGGTTCAGCTACCAGAGTGCCGTGCAACTTCAAATTGTCAGCGGCCTGTATCGGTAGGCTGAACATCAGCGACAGTCCCCATAATCCCCCTTTCCCTAGACCACAAAATCGCGCTCGTTTCATGTTCATCCCCTCTTTGCCGGCACGTCACCCTTTAGGTGGTCAAAGTCCCCGATGCTCCAGCCAGTACTCGATATCAATAACAGACAGGCATTAAAAACACGTAAATCTCGCATCAGTCGTAGTTCAGTTTAAAGTTGATCTGCGACCAAAAGGCCCCAGCACTCAGGGCAGCACGGGTTCGCTCCAGCATGATCTGATAGACCAGTTGGTCCTGGCCCGGCGTCAGCAGCAAGGGCGTTCCGCGCTGCCCTAAAACCACTTCCCGACCGGTACTGTCCAGCAGTCGCAGCCCTACCCCTTCAGCGCCGCTGACCTGCACCAGTTGGGGATTATCGTCGTCCGCCGGTGCCACAAAGTACACCGTCGCCGAGGGTTGCTCGGCGCTCCATTTTCGCGTCGCTGTTCGTTCATCTACATTGCGAGACCCACTAGACAGACAGTCCAACAGTTTGAACGTTACCGTCACCGGCGTACCACGTGCGCCAATATGCTGGAATCGACCGGTTCCTACCTCACCCAGCGAAATATCCTGCCACGCTGACGTCATATCTAACCGGCAGGCACTCTCCGTCAATGCACCGCGGACATGCAGGACGCCGACATTACCGTCGTTACCCCACTGTTTTTCCGCGTCGGCGGCGGTAGCGGCGGGCAAAAGAACACTGCTCTGCCCACCAGCCAGCACCAAAATCAGGGCGCAACCGCATCTCCGTCTCCACGCAGGGCGCTGCCGCTTACAAAAGCTATCCTGATACGTTTGCAGTATCCTTTTATACCATTGCATGTCTTGCTCCTTGACCCGCAGGGTACCTCTGAGTCCATGATTAACCGTTTTTTAGCGACTTAGCCTGGCAGGTACTGCCCGCACAGGTAAACTGGAGCTGTGGTCGCCCGCCATAGTCGTTTATGTAGGTCAGTACCGGGTTGCTACCCAGTGCCTCTGCGTTCAGATTCAACATGCCTTCGCTTTTCGGCGCCAACATCAGCGGTTCAAAACCCTTCAGAGGCAATCCCTTCGGGCTATTGCTGCCGTCTACGATAGTGACGAAGTACGGCGTCGGATTGATCAGTTTGTACTTGTTCCCAACCTTGCTCAGCGTTAATGCTTCCTGAGCCGGTGACGCCGAGGCCGCCGGCTGAATCGCCTGGGGCCGGTAAAACAGTTTGATGCGCGTTTGTAATGCGATTTGCAGCGTGTTCGGTTTCTCACTGCGCGGAGGAATTTCGCGCAAATTAAAATAGAACAGTGATTCGCGATCCTGAGGTAACGTACTCAGCGCCGGCAAGCCCTGTACCTTCACCTGACTCTTGGCGCCGGGCTCGATGCGCTGCACCGGTGGCAACACCGTCAACGGGCTGGTGATTTTGTTGCCCTTTTCATCCTCAATCCATCCCTGTGCCAGATAGGGCAATTGCTTGTTCTCGTTACTGACGTTCAAACTCACTGACTTCTCACTACCGTCAAAAATCACCCGGGTTCGATCCAGCGCAATAGCGGCGTAAGCAGACTGAACTCCCAGTGCGCAACACAAGGTGCTCGCGACAAGGAAGGCGTTCATTTTCATTTTCATTGATTTATTTCCATCTTATTGATTCGTCTGGTTGCATTATTTAGCACTGCCCGGCAGGTGACATGGCAGCAGCAGATTAGTCGTCCCGGTATTCGGCAGCACCGCCGGCAAATCCAGTACGCACTGCAATTTGTCATCCCAGTGAACCGTCATGATCTCACCGGCGTTGATACCGCTGAGGTAAACGCTGCCGTCGTCGCTGACAATTCCAACGTTCTGTTTCTTGCTATTTAGCACCGTAGCACCGAACGCCGGTGTGCTGCCGTCCGCCAGGCGAAGTACTGCCATGGCTTTCTCGCCAGAAACCACGTCAAAGCGTCGGTAGCCGATAGCGCCCTCGGTAAGGGTTGCCTGCACCACCGATTTGCTCGCTTCTGCGTTATCCGGCATGGTATTGAGATCAATGCTCATCTTGTTGCGGTTGTAGCTGCTGACATCCGACACCACCAGCTTGCCCCAGTGGTTACTCAGCGCAGTTGCACCGTAACCACGAACCGGAATTCCGGCCACGCCGTCGGTATCTATCAACACCCGAGTCCCCCCCATTATGCCGGTACGGTGCAGTGCAGCCCCGTTGGCGGTAGCGGTCGCCCCCCCCTGGAAGGTAACCCCAAGTGACGAGTAGCTGCCCGCCTGGTAACTGGCGTTGGCGCTCACCTGGGCCAAATCGCCTTGGTGGTTGAAGTAACCACTGCTGGTGGCACCAGTGTTAGAGCCGCCCGCACTGATCTGGTAGCTGTCGCGTTCATTCAGGCGATCGTAATAACTGGCTTGCTGTGAATTACCATTGCGATCGACGCTGCCGTTATAACTGAGGGTGCCGCTGTTGCCCCAAGGAACTGACAGCGACAGATACATGCCGTCGTCGTTAACGCCGTTATAAGCATTGCGATATCCGGTCAAAGACAGGTTCAGGTTTTTGACACGACCCATATCGAAGTATCGCGACAAGCTCAGGCTGTAACGGTCGTTATCCGACTGATTCCAATAAGTCTGGTGGCTATAGTTCAGGTAGGTGCTAAAACCCAGATCTTGGAATTGCTTATTAAAGGAGACGGTATACATCTCCTTGCTACTTTGTGAGCGGGTACCGTAAGTGCGATAGTCCAGGTATTCGCTCATACTCATATAGTTCTGTTCCGAAAACCGATAGCCAGCAAAGGTCACCTGACTGTTGTACTCATCAAACCGTTTCGAATAACTCAGGCGATAAGAGCGCCCACTCAGCATCTCATTGCTCTGCGGCAAGCTGGCCCGTGACTGAGTGACATCAAATGAGAGCGCACCAAACATCAGTAAATCCCGACCGATACCCGCCGCCAGCGCGTTGTACTCACCACCGGCTACGCCACCGCCATACAGAGACCAGCCGTTATTGATACCCCAGGAAAATTCGCCGGTGGCAAATACCGGGCCATTGGTATTGTGCTGCCAATCGGTTGGTCGCCCCATGGCCACTTTGTAACGCACCTGTCCAGGACGGGTCAGATAGGGAATGCTGGCGGTATCCATCTTGAATTGCTGTACCGTGCCGTCTTGTTCTTCCACACGCACATCCAGTTGACCGGATACGGCATCGTTCAGATCCTGAATTCGAAACGGGCCTGCGGCGACCTGGGTTTCATACAGTACTCGGCCTTGCTGGCTCACCACGACTTTGGCATTAGTGCGAGCAACACCGGTCACTTCGGGTGCGTAACCACGCAGGTTTGGCGGCAACATGTTGTCATCGGTCGTCAGACTGGCGCCGGCAAATCGGAAGCTGTCGAAGATATCGGAGCTAAGGTAGTTTTCTCCCAGCATCAGCCTGGCACCCAGGCGGGAAATGGCTCGGTAAGCGTAGTAGCGACTCCAATCCCAACTTTTGTCGCTAGGCGTACCGGAACCCGTTTGGTGCTGATAGCGACTCTGCCAGTCGGCACGCAAACGCCATGGCCCCAGATTGGCCCCGACAACGCCGTTACCGCTTAGGTTATAACCTTGTGTACCGGCTTTTTCCTGCCGCTGAGTTTGGGCGTTAACGTTGTAGTCAAACAGCAGTCCCGGAATGCCCTCATCCCAGCGTGACGGTGGATCCCAGTTCGCTGCGGTATATTCCAGATACGCCTGCGGGATGCTCACATATAACGCACCGGCGGCAATATCGCCCTTGGTCGTCATGCCTTTCAGGCTACTCACCGTCAGACATTCTCCCTGATGCCACCAGGTCAGCCCGTTTTTAGCACTCGGTTGCAGGCCTAATTGTTCAACCAATTGTGGACTCAGGCACGCTTCGCTGCCCTTGGGATCGTTGTCTGGGGGATAAAACGGAATATCTTGCTCTGGCAGTTCCTGCTTATTGAGATGTACCGCCATACTGTAATTTCCTGGCATAATAAATCCGCCACGGGAAAACTGCCCAAGATCAATATTAGCGCGGTCTTTCACATCCAATACATCAGTGTTGAATTGAATGTCATCGGCCCAAGCGATATTCGTTACGCCGCTGAGCAAAGAAGTGATTAACATTCCCAATAAACGTGGGCGAGAGGGGAACGCCACAAAATGAGATAAGGTCATAATCCATAGGCCTTTTAATTATCCGTTAAGTGTTATCATCATTATTTTTAATAAAACCCTGCCCTCCCGTCTGAACAGGATTGAATGACCGCCACCCCTCTTCATATAAATATCGCCAAGATGTGATCAGTAATAATCCATTTTAAAACGCACGGTGGAGAAGTAATCTCCAGGTTTTAATATCTTTTTATTACTTACCAGCCGCAAAGTGTAATTCAGATACCTATCACCGGGGGTTATTCCGATTGCAGGCATAGGAACGCCGGGAATGGCAATATGGCCGCGCTCATCAGCAATTTGTAACGCAACGCCCTTGGCTTCCCCTTCCAGATTAAAACCACCGGTGTCCGCGACACCATCAAAGGTGATTTGGAAGTTCTGCCAATTAGGCTGTTTGGGATCTAAACGCACTAACGTACAATTCACCAACTTAACCACAAATAAACGCATGCTCCCCACGCCATCACGGCTGATTTGGCTAACAGGCATAGTTGCCATAGTGATAGTTTGATCGCGGCTGGATGTATCGATAGCACAAGCGGTTTCAAGAATAGCGCCCTGCATCGTGACGCGCCCCCATCCCTGCGGAGTAGCAAGACAGACATTACAAGCTGTCAGCCCTGCCACCAGCAATGTCAAAGCGGCTCTTGCTTGTCGTGACATAGGTTCGTTCCAGAAGCAGAGTTTGAGCAAAAAGCATGCGGACAATCCCGCATGCTTACTCTGAAACGACTGACTTACAGGTAAGCCAAGGTGAAATCAGCAATCCCCGTAAAGTCACCCGGTACCACATCAATAGTTGCACCAGCTGCGGTTTTACCATCCCCTTTCAGATAAGCAGAGAAGCTCAGGGTATTTTTCCCATCCTGAATGCCCTGAGCATCCGTTGCTTTACCCAGTTCAATCGCTGCGCCCTTACCATCGGTGATAACGATGCTGGCGCCTTTAGCCGTGCCGGTAATGCCCAAACCGTTCACACCCTTGGCGCCAGTAAAGGTGGTAGTCACTGTCTTGGCGGTACTCAGAGTGCAATTTTCCAGACGGATCTCAAAATTCTTAGGTGAAGAAGAGCCGCCGTCTTTCAGCGCCACGTTGGAAATCTGGCCCAGTTGCACGGTTTGGTCGATGCTGTCCGGGTCGATAGAGCATGGAGCATCAATGATGGAGCCTTTGAAGGTCACTTTGCCGTGACCGGCATCCACAGCGTTAGCGGCAAAAGAAGAAACACCCATTGCCATAACGGCGGCCAGCATAATTTTGTTCAATTTCATTTTTAATCCTTAAAAATAATGCGTTAACGATTTCCAATAATGACCGACATCCTGAGAGCGGGAAGACATAGCCTCAGTTGGCCATTAGTATTTTCAGCACCGAGCTGGACATCATCGTTCTTGCGAAATAGACATCCCTCTGCCAAAAGGCGTACGCGCTCATTCCGTTGAATAGGCGATAAATTTAATTTTTACTGGCGTAATCACATCACTAACAGGCAGTTTACATCGCCTGACCTAGTCCATAATCATATGAAAAACATACAGATAATTAATCTAAAACTCAGAGTTTATTTTAATCTTCTCACTGTTGATACGGAGAAGTATGACAAAACATGTTCATAGTTAAAAATAAAATTTCCAACATGATTTAATTACGCCAGATTTATCCACTCTTGTATTACAAAGAAAGGTTTCACGATCTTTATGCCTAAAAAACCCAGCTTTTCACAAAAAAAAACCAAATGTCAAAGCATGGCGTTATTTTATATCTTAAAATAATATTTTTTCGATATAATGCTGCAATTGTCGTAACACATAGGTCCCACACCAAACCGGGAAAGGCAGTACAAATCCCGTTATGCAAAGCACATCACACACCTATTTTTTTGTGATGAATAATAGGGAGCAGCCAGTTATTCTTTGCTGAAGAGAGGGAAACCAAAGCATGAAATCCAGTGAAACAGAAAAGAAGAAAATAATAAAAAAACAGCTCATGAACTCTTTATCTGAGCTCTGCGCAGTCAAGTGCATCTCACCGGAAACACCGCCGGAGAAATGGCTGAGCACTCGAGAAGTGGCCGATCAATGTCAATTGGGTATTTATCAGGCCCGCTATTTCTTATTACAACTGGCAGAAGAGAATTTAGTGGTAACGACGTCAGGATCTGTGAATAACGCATTAAGATGGCGAATAACGGATCATTCATGTTACCCGGCCAGCGAGTAGCCAATAATAAACCGGCCCCTATTGAAAAGAAGAGACGCTAACCGACACCCAGGTTAGCGCCTATTGGCCTCAGTGGGTTGTTTCCTCCTGCTTGACCGTGGTAAACGTCTGCATCAGTTTGACCACATCCTGCATACCTATATTCACCCGATTAATCACTTCACCGGCATCGTGCGTCAAGGTTACGCCACCGCCAGCCTGTTCCACACAGACCGCCATGCCGGCTATGGCCGCCGCCACTCCCTGCTGAATAGATTTGGTGATACGTTCAATTTCAGTCGCCGCCTGGCGAGACTGTTCCGCCAGAGTACGTACTTCATTAGCGACAACGGCAAATCCGCGCCCATGCTCACCCGCATGCGCTGCCTCAATCGAGGCATTAATCGCCAACAGGTTGGTTTGAGAGGCGATTTTACGGATTGCCTCCACCATAGTGCCTATCTGCTGTGAACCAATGCCCAGCTCACTGACCACCGCGGAAGTATCGCGCGCGGCCGCTTCAACCTGTTGCATGCCTGCGACCGCCTGCTGGACGATCACGGCCCCTTGTGCAGCGGTCCGGTCAGTATCCAGTGATAAATGGTGGGCATTACGCACCATTTCCTCTTCGTGCTGCTGTTGGATCATCTGCCGGGTGATATCTTGAGCAATTTTCACCACTTTGACCACTTGCCCATCATCATCAAGAATCGGGTTGTAGCTGGCCTCCAGCCATACCCGCTCTCCGCGTCGGTTCACCCGTTCAAAACGCCCGGTGATAAACTCGCCGCGTGCGAGACGCCGCCAATGCTGGCGGTAATCGTCAGAATGGGCAAACTCAGGTGGGCAGAGCACCGCATGCGCTTGTCCCCGCGCCTCCTCAATTCGGTAGCCCATCAATTTCAGCATATTGTCGTTGGCGGCAAGGATCTTGCCCTGCGCGTCAAAGGTGATCATTGCCATCGAACGGTTTAGCGCCGACAGCAGGCTCTGATGCTCCTGCGCCTGGGTGATGCGCTCCGTCACAACGCTGGCGATCTTGACGATCTCCACCACCCGCCCCTGTTTATTCATCACCGGGGTATAGGTGCCCTGCAGCCACACGGCCTCTCCGTCTTTGCGAATGCGTTTTATATTATCGGTAATGGGCTTGCCGTTATTTAACATATCCCAGTGTTTGCGATATGCCGGGCTGACGACATATTCCGGGGAACAAAAGAGGCGGTGATGCTGGCCGATAACTTCCTGTCGTTGAAATCCCATCGTTTTTAGAAATAAATCGTTAGCGCGCAGCACGGTGCCATCGGGTTTAAATACGATCATGGCAACGGCATTTTCTATCGCGCTCAACTCGGCACGGCTGTGGGTGTTTAACTGACTGAATCGTAACAGCATAGGGTTAAAATCCTTCTGGCAGATGATTTAGCAGACAAGTGCTTTTCATTTTATTTTTTCTGCACGCCGCGCCCACATGCAGACGTGCATCACCCTGAGAAACAGGCAGGCCTAATTCTCCTGGCAGATAAAACTCACCGGATTAAAATATCAATTAAGTAAGGTAACTATTGTGTTTTGAATAAATAACTTATTTAAGATTTTTAGTATTGGACGACGTATTGAGAATAACGCAACATGCGGAAATTGAAAGGGAAACGCGAAGATTTATAGGTGCCGGTCAAATAACCGGCACCCAGGGGGAGTTAACGCCAGCGTTCTGCCGCCCAGGCAGCCTGCTGTTCCGCGTCGTGGAAGGTCCAGGCTACAAAACGGCTGATCTTTTGCCCCTGCGCCATCTCAATGGTGCGCACTTCGGCGGCACCAGCCAGCTTCAACGCGTGGTAAATCGATGGCAAAGTGGTGTTTTTGGAGATAAGCGAGGTGAACCACAGGCAGTTTTGCGCCTTACTCACGCTTTCCTCTACCATTTTACGCACGAAGGCTTCTTCGCCGCCTTCGCACCACAGCTCGTTATTTTTGCCGCCAAAGTTCTGTACCGGCTTATCCGCCACCTCACCCTTGCCCAGCTTATGCAGTTTGCGGCGGGTACTCGCCTGTGCTTCCTGCTCTGAACCGTGGAACGGTGGGTTACACAACGTGGCGTCGAACTTCTCCGCCACGCCAATGATGCCGTTAAAGATAAACTCAGGCTGTTTTTGCAAACGTAAACGTACGCTGTTTCTCAGTGTCGGGTTCATCTCGACAATCATTTTGGCCGAATTGAGCGACACCGGGTCGATCTCTGAACCGGTAAAGCGCCAGCCGTATTCACGCAGGCCGACGATCGGGTAAATGCAGTTGGCGCCAATGCCTACGTCGAGGATCGCCACGCCTTTACCACGCGGTATCTCACCGCCGTTGCTGGTCGCCAACAAGTCGGCCAGGTGGTGCAAATAGTCGGCGCGTCCTGGGATCGGCGGACACAGATAATCGGCGGGAATATCCCAATGTTCGATACCATAAAAATGTTGCAGCAACGCACGGTTGAGCATTTTAACCGCCGCCGGATCGGCAAAATCTACCGAAATATCGCCCCAGGCATTCGGCTTGACGAACGGCTCCAGCGCAGGGCAGCTGGCGATCAGCGCCGGGAAATCATAGCGCGAGCGATGACGGTTACGCGGGTGCAGGCCGCTTTTCTGCTGCGGGAAGGTTTTCTTTTTTTCCACCGTGACGGGCTCTCTTAAAGGTATTTCTGGCGCGTAAGATACCATAAAGCAGCGGCAAACTTGCAGCCGACGGGAAACCCGTCAGAATAAAAGTTCCGTTTAGCCACCCCAGGTCACTTATGAGCAGTCAGTCCCGATATTACTACGAACCCGCGACAGGTCATGGTCTGCCGCACGATCCCCTGAACGCCATCATCGGCCCACGCCCCATCGGGTGGATCTCATCGATCAGCGCGAGCGGCCAGCGCAATCTGGCCCCCTACAGCTTTTTCAACTGCTTCAACTACCGCCCGCCGATCATCGGTTTCGCCAGCAGCGGTTGGAAAGACAGCGTGGCAAACATCGTCGAAACCGGGGAGTTTGTCTGGAATCTGGCGACGCGCCCGCTGGCCGATGCCATGAACAACAGCTCGGCCAGCCTGGCCCGCGGTGAAGATGAATTTGCCTTTGCCGGCGTGACGCCGCTGCCCAGCCGTCGGGTGAAAGCGGAAAGGGTGGCTGAAAGCCCGGTGAACTTTGAATGCCGCCTGTCACAGTGCATTCAGTTGCAAAGCGCCGACGGAGAAAAGGTGGATACCTGGCTGGTACTGGGAGAAGTGGTCGCGGTACATATCGATTCGTCACTGCTGGACCAACACGGCGTTTATCAGACCGCTGCTGCCGAGCCTATCCTGCGCGCCGGCGGGCCGACGGCCTACTATGGCATCTCGGAGCAACACCGTTTCGATCTGGTTCGCCCGGATGCGCAAAAACGATAATAAACGGCCCTTTCTTCCTCTGGAGGGAGGGTTCAATTAATAATCAAATAAATTGAATGATATTATCAATACTCTCCGATTTCATCCTTCCTGTCACTGCGCAATAATCACTCCATCGAAAGGCAAACGCCTTTCCCCCTTAAAAACCAGACAGGAATGACTATCATGAAAAACATCAAAACTTTTGCTGCTGCTATCGCTCTGAGCGCCGTCTCTTTCACTTCTTTTGCTGCCGACTACGTCAGCGCACAAGATGCCACACAGTTTGAGAAGGCCGGTGTGATCTCTGCCAGTGGCGCGACCGACCTGAGCAGCCTGAAAGCGCAACTGTCCGCCAAAGCCGATGCGGCCGGTGCCAAAGCGTTCACCATTACCTCCGCTGGCGGCAACAACCTGATGCACGGCACCGCGGTAATCTACAAGTAATTAACGGATTACAATGAAAAAGCCCGCCGATACGCGCTATCGGCGGGCTTTTTTATGGCTATTTAATTCAGGCGGGCATTAATCGCCGCGGCGAAATCACGGCACATCTTTTCATCGCCTTCGGCGTTGTCAGCCAGCACGCGATCGCCATCCACCACGCGGATATGTGCCGCCAAATCGAAGTCTGCCGCCGGCTGTGGCCGGGCAACCGCAGCCGCTATGGTTTGCTGCGCAGCCTGCCAGGCCTGTGCCACCGTCTGATTACAGGCCTGCGCCAGATAGTCCGGATTGAAACCTTCACCGGTCAAACTACGCAGCGTGTCGTCGTGGCTGACACCGTTACCCGGCAGCCAGTAATGACGCGCCAGATCCGGACCAATTGCCGGGTTATCGGTAAGGTAACCGTCGCGCTGCAAGAAGAAGTGTCGCGTCTGCTCAACCGCCATCAGCGCCAGCAGATAGCCCTGATATGAGCAGGCCGATTCCAGCGACAGCAAATGCGGGATCGCCAGCGTCGGCCGCGGGCTGCCGCTGATGCCCAATATTTTTTGCTCAACTTCACGTGCCAGTGCGGTTATCGCTTCCGGCGTGCGCTGTTCGTCATCCCACTGATACAACGCCCACTCAAAGTAAGGCACCAGTAAAATATGACGTTCGTTGAACGCACGCATCGGCTGACGCGCAGCGATGCTGGCCTCAATCAACGTATCCGGCACTGCCTCACCCGCCGCGTTTTTCGCATAGCGTTTCAACCAATCGGCGTCGTCCAGCAGGCTGTCACAGAACATCGACTGGGTTTCGGCGTAGGCCATGGAGGTCGGGGGGAATTCCTGCGAAAAACAGGGCGCATTCTGGCAAATATTGGCAAAGTGCGCGGCGTGACCGCCTTCGTGGAACAAGGTATTTAAACCATGAGCCCCGCTGCCGACCTGATCCGGCTGCGCCAGGCTGGTAAAGTTAATGCGTGCCGGTAGCCATTTTCCCTGCTGGATAAACGGCGGCACTGGCCCATGCATAAACCCGTTTTCATACTTGCCCTCGCGCACCAGCAGATCGAGATCCATCTGCGCACCGCGAAACCCGATATGCAGCCGTTTAAAGCTGTTGATCCAACGCTCCAGCGACTGGGCAAACGGGAAGTATGGATCCAGTTGGCGGGTCACATCACCGGCGCTGGCAAAACGTACGTTCCAGGGTTCCAGTGCCTGTTCACCCTTCTCCGCCGCCAACTGCTGCAGGCTACGTGAGTTGGCTTCGCGAGTTTGCTGCTCGAAGCGATCAAGGATGGCGAACAGCTGTTCCGGCGTCATACGCTCGGTTTTGTTCACCTTGTAGTCAAAATAGTTACGAAAGCCCATCTGGCGAGCAAAACGGTTTCGCAGGCTAATCAGCTCCGGCAGACCGTTATGCAACAGCCACTGCTCCAGTTCACGCAGCGCGTTCTGCGAGCTGCGACGATACTCTTCATTTTCATTGGTCGCCTGATTGGTCAACAGCTCGCCGAGCGAGGCGTTCACCCGCTGCCCGGCGGCATTCAGATGGCTGACCGGGTTAGCCTTACGGCGGGTATAAAGATCCGCCTCAGCGCTGATGATTTGATCCAACAGCGTTTGAGCCTCGGCATCTTCAATCGCGTTGCAATCAAAAAAGCGTAGCCAACCGTTCAGCCCGTGCTGCAGCGCATCTCGCTGAGCATCGTGCGGCAGGGCCTCCAGCCCGGCCAACAGTTGACGAATTTCCGCTAACCGACGCGGCTCGGCGATAAAACGCTTATAGGCGCTTTCCGCCGCCGAGAAGCGGGCCGAAACGCCCTCACCGCCAATGCCCATATAGTTTTGCCAAAACAAATCTTCTTTGGTGCGGTGCACCTCAAGATAGTCCTGATTCAATTGATTGAAGTAATCGAGAGCCTGTTGCATAACCATCCTTTCAGCCGATTAGCGAAATATTCCAGTATAGGCAAGGGTTTTACGCGCTGCGTAAACGTTCAAGTCCCTGTTCCAGGGTGTCGACTTCACCGGCGGCCAACAGGCAGCAGGCGATCTGGCGTTGGATCGCCAGCGGGATCGCCACGTCCCCCGCCAGGCAACGCTCAGTCCAGCGAGCGGTGGTTTCTGCATCCTTGGCTGCCGGCAGCTCCGGCGTGGGATCCTGCTCCGGACGCTCCAGCAACACTTGCTGCTCGCCGTTAACGATGTAATGGATCTGCGGGCAGCGCTGAGGATTGGCGTACGCCTCCCCTTCGGTGCCGTGCATCAGCAAGCCACGGGCGCCGATTTGACGGAAGAAAGAAGCCACCCGACCGACGTATTCCGGATGCGACACGCTGGCAATGCGTAACACATCCTGTTCAGCAAACGGCGTTGCCAGTTTGGCCAGCGTATGGGCGCTGTTACGTACCCCCATGCGCCAGCGCAGGCCAAGTTGCAGATCCAAAGGGGCAGACAGCGCCGAGACAGGGATAAACACCGTTTCGCCGTTATCCAAACGCCGTTGGGCATGGGCAGCATCTTGCGACCAGGGCAGGCCCAGCGCCTGAAAAGTTTCCGCGCTGGTAACCCGGGTACTGTCGTCCAGCACGCCGTGCACCACTACCGGCAACCCGACGCGCGTCAGCAACAACGCCAACAGCGGTGTCAGATTCGCCTGCTTGCGCGCTCCGTTATAGCTTGGCAGCACCACCGGCATCGGCCGTCCCTGCGGCACCTGCAGACGCATCACCTGTTGCTGCATCGCCTGATAAAAACCGAGCATTTCCTCTTCGGCTTCGCCTTTAATCCGCAGGGCGATTAGAATACCGCCCAACTCCAGTTCGCCCACCTCACCGGCCAGCATCTTTTGATAGAGCTGGAAAGCGGTTTCCCGATCCAGATCGCGCGCATGGTTTTTGCCACGGCCGATTTCTTTGATAATTTTGGTGTAATCCATCGTTCTGCTGTCCCCTGATCCAATCTGGGATCAGCATACCCTATCCGCGTCGACGCTCAACCTCATCCGCCAGTTGCTGCTGGTCCGAATCGCCTGCTCGCAGCCCGGCGATCACCCCATCAGCGTCTTCGGCACTGCGGTTTTGGCTCATTTTCCATTTGCCCAAACGTTCGGTTACGGCTATCTCAATGCCGACAATGCCCTGGATCTGTGCGGCAATATAGTGGGCTTGAGCATCTTCCATTCGCCAGGGTTCAGGTTGACGCCCCTCCTGCAGCGCAGTTAAACCCTCCAGCTGTTGTCGCAGCCAGCGGGCATCTTCCGTGATCCGTGGCGTACCGCGCAGCTGTACCACGCTGTAATTCCAGGTGGGTACCACTTTGCCGCTCCGGCGTTTGGTCTCATACCAACCAGGGGAAATATATCCGTCTCTTCCCTGAAAAATCACCAGGCACTCACTGGCGGCCTGTAACAGCCGCCAATGGGAATTGGCACGGGACAAATGCGCCCGCAGCAGGACGTTACCCTGCTCATCGGCATCGATTAAAAAGGGCAGCGGATCCGCCACCAGGCCCTGCTCCCCCTGGCTGATTAACATGCCGAGCGGGTTGGCGCGCACCAGCGCAATTTGAGCGTCCAGTTGGTCTTCACGGAATGAGGCAGGCAGATACATTACCTTGGCTCCTTGGGGATTTACGGTTGGCGGTAAATAGCAATAACACCCGCCATGGGTTTACTGAAGGGCCAGTTTGCGTTGTTTTTGGATGATCCACCTCAGCAAGCCGAAGGCAACGGCCATCGCCAGCAGGTTGTAAACCATCGCGCCGGCAAACGCCTGTCCGTAACGTTCTGCGCCAGCACCGCCCGCCAACAGGGGAACAAAAAACGCGCCGCTGGCGGCAATCCCCAACGCCCCGCCCACCTGCTGCACGGTCGAAATGACCCCCGCGGCCATCCCGGCCTGATGCTCTTTCGCCAGCCCGAGCACCAAATTAAGCAACGGCGTCATGCTCAGCGCCTGGCCGAAGCCCAGGATCACCAGCCCCGGCAATAACCACAACGGTTGTACCAATGCCGCGCCCGACAGCACCTCCACCACCAACAGCGCCATGCCGGCGGCATAGACTGCGACGCCAAGCGCCAGCACGCCGTTCCCCCAGCGTTGCACCAGCCCCGGTGCCAGGAACGAGGCCAGCATAAATGCCGCACTGGCGGGGGCAAACAGGCTACCGGCCTGAAACGGCGTCAGGCCTATTCCCGCTTGCAGCAGCAGGGCAAAACACAGAAAGAACGAAGAGGCGGTCGAGTAAATCGCCAGCACCACGCCCACCCCCGGGGCAAAACTGCCCTGCCGCAACAGCGCAGGATCCAGGACCGCATCCCCAGAACGCTGCGCCAGACGCCGCTCCCAACGAATAAAAGCCCACAGCATGCCAATTCCGCAAGCCAACGCCGGTAATACCCACCAGGGCCAGCCGCGCGATGGCCCTTCCAACAAGGGCACTAGCAGCAACAGCAAACCGGTCGCCGCCAACAGCAAGCCCATGCCGTCCAGCCGCTGTGCTTGTTCAAGACGTGACTCGGGAATGCGACGCGCCGCCACGATTGCCAATACGCCAATCGGCAGATTGATCAGAAAAATCATACGCCAGCCGCTGCCGAAAACATCGGCTTCAATAATAAACCCGCCGAATATCTGGCCGAAAATCGCCGCCAGCCCCAGCGTCATCCCCAGCCAGGCGAAGGCGCACCGCCGCTGATGTGGGTTGTACAATACGCGCATCAACGCATATATCTGCGGAAATAGCAGAGCCGCGGCGGCCCCCTGAAGAAAACGCGCAACGATCAGCATACTCAGTGACGTAGCCATACCGCACAGCGCCGACGTCAGCGAAAACCCCAGCATGCCGAGGCTAAACATACGCTGTCGCCCGAAGCGATCGCCCAGACGTCCACCGGCAATCAACAACACGCCGAATGCCAACTCATAACCGGCAATGATCAACCCCACGCCAGCGAAACTGGCCGCGAACTGCTGCTGGATCACCGGCGCCGCGACGTTCACCACAAACAGGTCAAACACCGTCACAAAACCGCCCAACAGCAACACCGGTAACCCCACCAGACGACGATCGCCTTGTGCTAATGACTGTTCCATACGTGCCTCCAAAGATTACGATGGCGGCAGTATGGAACATGTCATAAACTGTTACTATATAGCCAGTTATACTATTACTAACAGCAACAGGACGGCCGCTATGCCACCGCGTACCCTCAACCGAACCCGTCAGGATCTGGCGGATTTCCTGCGTCAAAAACGCGAGAAGCTGTCACCGCAGGCCGTCGGCTTACCGAGCGGCACGCGTCGCCGTACGCCGGGGTTGAGGCGCGAAGAAGTCGCCGCGTTGGCAGGCGTAGGATTGACCTGGTACACCTGGCTGGAACAGGGGCGGGAAATCAACGTTTCGGTCGATTTTCTGGAAAATCTGGCGCGGGTATTAAAGCTGGATGCGACCGGGCGCTACCATCTGTTTTTGCTGGCGCATCAACGCCCGCCGGTACCGGTCGGTCATCAGTGGTGTCAGGTTTCACCGCTGGTGCGCCGCTTGCTGGACGATCTGCAACTGCGCCCGGCTTACGTGATGAATCTGAGCTGGGACATCATCGCCTGGAACCCGGCGGCGGAACGGCTATTCGCGATTGGCGATCGCCCGGCGGATCAACGCAATATGCTGTGGATGCTGTTTGCCGATCCCCAACTCAATCAACGGCTGGTGGAATGGCAAGCGCAGGCACCGCAAATCCTCGCCAGCTTTCGCCGCGACTATGCGCGTGCGCCACAAGACGCCACCATGCAACAGCGGGTGCAGGCGCTGGAGCAGGTTTCGCCTCAGTTCCGTCAGCTGTGGCAACAGCATGACATTCACGGTCGCTGCCAGGGAGAACGCACGTTCATCGTACCGGGCGCCGGCCAGGTGACCTTCGAACATGCGTCGTTTATTGTCGATGAAGAAAATCATTTGCGGCTGGTGATGTACAGCGCGCTGCCGCAATGCCCGGCCAGCGCGGCTTTTGAAGCATCCTTGCAGGAGTAAGGCTATTTGCGGCTGTCAAAAATCAGCTTGCAGGCCAGCCCGGCGAACACGCCGCTCAACAGGTAATTCGGCCAGCGCGCACTGAAGCGGCGGCCGATAAAACGGTTTTTCATGCCGCTGACCGCCAGGATCAACCCACCGTTAATCACCAACCCCACCAGATTTAACACCGTCGCCAGCAACAGCATTTGTACCACCAGCGAACCGGCGTGTGGATCGATAAACTGTGGGAACAGTGCTAAAACGAACAGCGCCATTTTTGGGTTAAGAATGTTGGTGAATAATCCCTGCCGGAAAATGCGTGCAGCCGGTACCGCCGCCAACCCCGCAGAAGCCTGCAAACTGCTGCCGGATCGCAGCGTTTTCCACGCCAGATACAGTAAATAAGCAGCGCCCAACATGCGCACCGCATCATAGGCCAGCGGGACCGCGACAAACAGTTGCGACAGGCCTAATGCCGCCGCCAGCGCGTGGCAATAGGTACCCAGTTGGATCCCCGCCAGTGACGCGAAACCGGCACGGCGCCCCTGGCTAACGCTGCGCGAGGCAATCAGCAACATATCCGGCCCAGGGGTCACCGTCAGCGCCAGACAGGCCCCGGAAAACAGCAAAATGGTGGAAGCATCGATCATAAGTCACCCGTACGCAGCATGGTGGGAAGCAGGCTTTATCATAGCCGCGCCACCGGCGTTTACCAGCGCCAAATCACTGCCACGGCGCTTTGGGGGTGAAGGCCGCCAGCAGGGCATCAATGGCGACCCTCACCCGTAACGGCATGCCAGTCCCTTTTAGCCAGACCACGTTAATCGCCAGCCCCGCACCGCAGCTGCCGGGTAAAACCTCACGCAACGTCCCGGCCGTCAGCGCATCATGCGCCAGCCAACGCGGCAGCATGGCAACCCCCTGACCGGCGCAGGCAGCCCCCAGCACCGCCTCCATATTGCCCAATCTCAAACGGGCCGGTGGCGACAACCGCTGAGCTTTACCCTGCTCATCCAGCAAATGCCACGGCTGGCTACGCCCATCACGCAGTAAGCCAATCGCCTGATGCTGCAACAGTTCTGCTAACGTGCTCGGTTCCCCCTGTCGTGTCAGATAACCCGGAGCTGCGCAGAGTATTTGCTGCTGCTCACCCAGTTGCCGGGCGGTGATGGCCACGGCATCACCCGGCGAACCGATCCGCACTGCCAAATCGATCCCCTCTTCCGCCAAATCTGCCGCACGGTTGGAAAACAACGCTTCGATGTGCAATTTCGGGTAACGGTCCGCCAATGCCAGCAGCGGCGGCATCACCCACTTTTGGCCGAACAGCACCGGCAGCGATACCCGCAGTCGTCCCTCCGGTGTTTGGGCCCGAACCGCCAGCTGGTTTTCCGCCGCTTCCAGCGCCGCCAGCGCCTTCAGGCAATCGTCATAGAACAACTGCCCTTCATCGGTCAGCGACAGGCTGCGCGTGGTGCGTTGGAACAACCGCACCTGCAGCCGCTGTTCCAGCCGAGCCACGGCTTTACCCACCGTTGAACGCGAAAGGCCCAGTTGCTCGGCGGCACGGCTAAAACCACCGGCCTGCACCGCCTGCACAAAGGCGCGGATTGCATGTAATCGTTCGCTGGAAATCATGATACCTGCCCTATTGGCGATATTAATTCGCCTATTAAACGATGAAACAACGCCACTGGCTACCGCCTTCGCTGAGTAAACTGGACGCACTCTTCTCTGTCAGGAAACCCCTATGAGCGAACGCAGTGAAATTCTGACCGACAGCGGCACACCCCAACTATGGCGTCTGCTGATTGGCATCAGTATCGCCAGCTTTTTGGGCTGTATCGATTTCACCATCGTCAATACCGCCATCCCCGCGATCCAGCGTGAGCTGGCCGCCAGCCTGAGCAGCGTACAATGGGTGATGACGTTGTTCGTGATGGCACTGTGCGCCTTTATGGTCAGCGCCGGGCGGCTGGCGGATCTGTATGGCCGTCGTCGGGTGTTGTACTGCGGAATGCTGACGTTCGCCGCCGCGTCGTTGGGCGCCGGGCTCTCAGGCAGTATTGAGCTGCTCAACGTCTGGCGTTTTGTGCAGGGCGCCGCCTGCGCGGTACTGTACACCGCCACTACGGCCATTGTCGCCGATGCCTGGCCGCCGCAGCAGCGCGGTCGTGCAATCGGCATTTTGCTGGCGGTCAACGGCCTGGGTCTGGCGATCGGCCCGGTGGCCGGTGGCCTGTTGGTCGGTTCCCTGGGCTGGCGCTGGGTGTTTCTGTTGAACGTGCCGCTGATTGCGCTGAGTTTCGCCTTCTGCCTGGGAACCGTTCGAGAGTCTCGCGCCCAACAAGGCAGCAGGCTGGATATCCCCGGTTTATTGCTGTTGGTGATCGGCGTTGCCGGGCTGCTGCTGGCCATCAGTCAGGGCAGCCAATGGGGATGGCTGAGCGCAAAAACCGGGTTAACGGCTGCACTGGCGCTCGCCGCGCTCGGCCTGCTACTGCCGGTTGAACGACGGGCACATTCGCCACTGGTACCGCTGGTTTTGCTGCGGCGTCCCGCCTTTTTGCGCGTTTGCCTGATGAGCGCGCTATTGGCCTTTTTCTACTGCGCCGCTTTCTTTTTGATGCCGATTTACCTGGAAAACACCCGCCACTACCAGGGAACGATGCTGGGACTGTTGTTGCTGCCAACCACCGCGGTGATGGCAGCCCTCTCGCCCTGGGTCGGCAGATGGGTGGATAAATCCGGCCCACGCGCGGCGTTGATCCTCGGTTTTGCCGCCCTTGCCGGCTCCGCGGCCCTGCAAAGCCGGTTTAGCGTCGACAGCCCGCTGCCGCTGCTGCTCGGGGCCTTCGCCCTGATGGGGCTGGGCTGGGGCTGCATTCTCGGCCCGCTGGTGTTGGCGACGCTCAACAGCGTCAACGAATCGCAAAGCGGCGGCGCGTTAGGCATCACCTGGACACTGCACAATCTCGGCGGCGCCGTTGGCCTGGCGGTGGCGACCCTGATTTACCCGAGCTACGGCTACACGCCGGTGATGTTGTTGCTGTTGGCGCTGTCATTGTTCGGGGGCCTGCTTGCCGCCTGGCGCAGCCGCTAGCCGAACGCGGCGCTCCCCCAGCAGGTTCATGCCTGCCGCCGCCAGCAAAATGAGGGCAGCGCCAGCAAACTGCAGCGCCACCAATCGGTGACCGAACGCCAGGCGATCCACCAGCATGGCGGCGATCGGATAAATAAACGACAGCGAACCTGTCAGGTTGGTCGGCAACTTTTGGATCGCGCCATACAGCAACACATACATGATCCCGGTGTGCAATACGCCCACCGTCACCAGCATGCCCCACTGTCCGGCATTGGCCCGCGCGTGGAAATCTACCATCGGCAACAGCATCAGCGCGCCGACCGTTACCTGGATCAAGGCGATCAGGTGCGGTGGCGTCCCTTTCAACCGTTTGGCGGCCAGCGCCATCAGCGCGTAAAAAAATGCCGCGCCCAGCGACAACAAAATGCCCATCAGGTAGTTGTTCTGTCCACCGGCCTGTTTGGGCTGCGCCAACACCACCAGCGTCATGCCGATAAACGCCAATGCCAACCAAAACAGCTTACGCAGGGTCAGCTTCTCGCCGAGAAACAGCGCCCCCAGCGCCACCAGCATGAACGGCTGCGTGTTATACACCGCCGTCGCGATGGAGATCGACGCATAGGAATAGGCAGCAAACAACAACAGCCAATTAACCACCAGCGCTACGCCGCCGGCGATTGCCACCAGCAACGTAGTACGCGTCAGGCTGTCGCGCCGCAGCTGCCCCAGCGCAGCACAAATGGCCAGCAGCACCAGCGCCCCTACCGCACAGCGCCAGAACACCACGTTGATCACCGGCTGGCCGGACATCAGCACAAACCAGCCGATGGTACCGGAAATCAACATCGCGGCGATCATCTCCAGCGAGCCGCGTTTTATCTCTGCATTCATCTTGGTTTCCTCACAGTAAGCCTATGCACTTAGCTTGCGGCTTTCCTGCAGCGGTTTCCATGGCATAAAAAAGGCAATAATGCTTAAATTCCTTTTTAATTAAGGCATGAATTGAAAAAAACTAATGGAGAGCCTATGGATGCTATCGATCGTCAAATCCTGAACCTGCTGGCAGAGGATGCGCGGGTATCGCTGAAAACCCTCAGCGCCAGCGTCGGGTTGTCATCACCCAGTACCTCGGAGCGGCTGCGGCGGCTGGAGGAGAGCGGCGTGATCCAGGGCTACACCCTGAACGTCAATTTGCAGGCGTTGGGCTACGCTTTTCAGTCGCTGGTGCGCATCAAACCGCTGCCGGGCATGCTGAAAAAGGTCGAGCAAATGATTCAGGAGATCCCGGAGGTGGTTGAGTGTGACAAGGTGACCGGCGAAGACTGCTTTATCGTGCGTCTGGTGGCTCATTCGATGGAGCAACTCGACCAGATCCTCGATCGGCTGGCCGAGCGCGCACAGAGCAATACCTCCATCGTCAAAACAACGCCGGTGAAACGTCGCCTGCCGCCAATGCTGTGATTAACGGGTACGTTTGCGGGCGAACGGGCTCTTGCGCTTCTTGCTCTTTTTCTCCGCTTCGGCGACGGATTTAAGCGCTGCCTGGTGTGCCTTGTCGGCTTCAGGCACCTCACGCTGTTCGATGGGGAACACCGGCAATGCCGCCAGCAGGCGCGAGCCGTAGCTTTTGGTAAGCAGCCGGCGATCGTAAATCACGATCTCGCCGTGGCATTCGTTGCTGCGGATCAGTCGGCCCACCTGCTGGATCAGGTTGAACGAAGCGCTCGGCAGGCTTTGCACCTCGAAGGGATAACGCTTCAGCGACTTCAGCCACTCGCCTTCGGTCAGGATCACCGGGCTGTCGATCGGCGGGAAGGCGATCTTGTGAATATGCACCTGGGTCAGCAATTCCCCTTTCAGATCCAACCCTTCAGCAAACGACTGCAGGCCTATCAGCACGCTGGCAGTGCCTTTTTCGACCCGCTTGCGGTGCTCTTCCACCAAGCGATAACGCGGTTGATCGCCCTGTACCAACAGCATCAGGCGCAAATCGGTCACGTAGCTGAGGAAGGTCTGCATCGCACGATGACTGCTGAACAGGATCAGCATGCCCTTGTGTTTGCCGCTGGCCTGCTCGGCGCGGAAAAAGCGCGCCATCTCTTCCAGATGCTCAGCTTCGTTGGCCATCGCCGGTTCGAAACGCATGTTCGGGATGACAATCTTGCCCTGCTCAACGTGGTTAAACGGCGAAGACAGGGTTTCGAAACGATCGCCGGCTTTCTCGCTCAGCCCACTCATTTCCTGCAGGCGCGCAAAGCTGTTCAATGAACGCAGAGTCGCCGAGGTGACGACCACATGCGGCACCTTGCGCCACAACAGCTTTTCGAGCTGGTCGCTCACGCGAATGCCTACGCAGTGCAAATACAGGTGCGTCACGTTATCGCGCAAATCGCGCGTGACCCATTTGGAGATCGGCGCATTGGAAGACTTGTCCAGTGCCGCCAGCCGCCACAGTTTGCTCATCGCTTCCAGATAACCCAGGGTGCGGCTCATCTGAATGATTGAACGGTGCAGTCGCACAATGTCGTGCTTACCGGTTTGCTCGCTGAGATCGTTGAGGATAAATTCCGCCACCCCACGCAACGCGTCAGTCAGCTTGAACAAGCGTGCGCTGGTTTCCACCATCTCCGCAGGCAGTTCGCCCATTTCAAACCGGTGTTCGGCAATCACGGTGTCGGTCGGCAGATAGGCGCTGACCTGATGCTCGAAAATCTGGATCAGCTCACGCATCTCTTCGCAGTGATTTTTCAAACGTTCGTCGTTGGTCAGCCCCGGTGGGCTTTTCGGGCGATATTGCGTCATGCACTGTTCAACCTGACGCACGATCATGTCCAGTTGCAAATTGGTCGACAGCGCGGTGATTTCGCCGTCAATCTCTAGCGCGTCACGCGCCACTTCCGGCAGGTGATGGCCTTCGTCCAGCACCAGCAACAGCTCTTTCGGGTTGGGCAGTACCGATTCCGTTTCCAGCGCCGCCATCACCAGAGCATGGTTAGCCACCACCACGTCGGCGGTTTCAATCTCTTTACGGGCGATATAAAACGGGCATTCGCGGATGTAATGGCAGTTGCGCCCTAGGCAGTTGGCCTTGTCGGTGCTGAGTTTAATCCACAGCGGATCGTCGATCGTCAGCTGATAGTGGTCTCGCAACCCGTCCCACTCATGGCGGCTGAGCGCTTTGCTCAGTTTCTGGCACAGCGCCTGCTCTTCCCCGCTGGAAGGGGCCAGTTCGTCATCCAGGAACAGCGTCAGATCACCCTGCTCGCTGACGTCGGTGCTCAATGCCGCCAGATTACGCGGGCAAACATAGCGCCCGCGGCCAAAGGCGCCAGTGAATTTCAAATCGGGAATGATCTTCTTCAGCAACGGCAAATCCTTGCTGTAAATCTGATCCTGCAGCGCCACGTTGGCGGTACTGACCACCAGGGGTTTGCTCTCCGCGCGGCCTACGGCGATCCCTGGGATCAGGTACGACAGGGTTTTGCCCACGCCGGTCGGCGCCTCAATCGCCAGGTGGCGCGGATAATCTCCGGCCAGGGTTTTCGCGACTTCGGCGATCATCTGCCGTTGCGGTGCACGGGAAATAAAATCCGGTATTTGTTGCTGCAGGGCTTTGTACCACTGGCCAATCTGATCTTTAACTGCGGGGGAGAGCGCCATTCAACTCTGTATCTCAACGAAATGATGGCGCTATTGTCCCACAGACCGTCGGCTGCGTCAGCCTAGCCTTCGATCATTGAAGCGCGACCCGCACTGAACGACCACTCGTCCTGTTGGGTGGTGGTAATCACTACCATCACATCCTGCGGGCTCAACTGCAGGTTTTCTGCCAGCAACGCCGCCAACCGCTGATAAAAACGCTGCTTGGTGGCGGTATCGCGCGGACGGCCAATGGTGATGTAAAACAGCACATAATCCGCCGAACGTGGGCCGCCGAGATAATGGGGATCGTAAATCAGCTCGCCGGGGCGGTATTGATCAATGGCCTGAAACTTGTCGGCCGGCGGCACGCTAAAAGTCTCGACCAGCGCCTGGTGCAGGCTGTCAGATAAGGTTTTCAGGTATTGCGCTGACTTGCCCTGATGCAAAGCGATACGGCTGAATGGCATGGGACTACTCCTGTTTCAATTCGCGCAGGCGTGCCACGGCAGAGGCCGCCGCTGGCCAACCGGCATAAAACGCCAGATGGGTGATCGCCTCGGCGAGCTGTTCAACGCTCACGCCATTGCGTTCGGCCAGTTGCAGATGAAACGGCATCTGCTCCACGCGGTTGAGCGCCACCAGCGCCGCCACGGTGATCAGACTGCGCTCGCGCGGCGTGAGCCCCGGTCGCTGCCATACATCGTCGAATAATACGCTGTCGCTGAGCTGCGCCAACTTGGGGGCAATGTCGCCAAACGCCTGCTGGCCAGCCTGTTGGGAAGGTTGCATCTTGCACTCCTGCTGCTGAAGGGAAGCTTTACGCTACCCTCAACCTGCATGGGTGAAAATCGGGATTTTCAGCATCAATCATTCACATAAACAGGACAATAAGCCCTCCTGATGCGCTGAAGGAAGTCGTCAACGTATAAATCTCACGCATGATTTTTGGCAGCGACCTGATGGGCATCACGGGGAATTTTAGGCGCCCGTAGAAGAAACAGACGCTTTCCGCGAGATTTTTAATCGTTCGACATGGAAATGAATATTTTGTCATAAATAGATCACATAACTACGGTAAAAAATCCTCGCTGCAAACAAACAGGCGGCACAGTGAAACAGCAGTACTACTGATGATAAGCGTCTTTCAATCGAATAAAGCAGGGTAAATCATGAAACGTAATCTTCTGGCCGTTATTATTCCGGCACTTTTAATTGCGCAGACAGCACAGGCAGCAGAAATCTACAATAAAGACGGCAACAAACTTGATTTTTACGGCCGCGTAAAAGCACTGCACTATTTCTCTGACGATGCCGGTAATGATGGCGATAAAACCTATGTGCGTATCGGTTTTAAAGGCGCTACTCAAATTAACGATATGCTGACTGGCTATGGCCAGTGGGAATATCAAATAGCAGCCAACCACTCTGAATCTGACGGCACAAAAGATACCAAAACCCGTTTGGGCTTCGCCGGTCTGAAATATAAAGATATCGGTTCATTCGACTACGGCCGCAACTACGGCATTATCTATGACGTCGGCGCCTGGACGGATATGCTGCCTGAGTTCGGTGATGACGCCTACGTCAAAACCGACAACTTTATGAATGGTCGTACCAACGGCGTGGCAACCTACCGTAACAATGACTTCTTCGGCCTGGTCGAAGGTCTGAAGTTCGCGGTACAGTACCAGGGCAAGAACGAAAACGACGGCCGTTCCAACAGCAAGGCGAACGGCGACGGTTGGGGCCTGTCTTCCAGCTATGAAATCATCGACGGCCTGAGCGTGGGTGCCGCCTATGCGTCTTCCAACCGTACTGCCGGGCAAAAAGCGGGCACCTTCGGTAAGGGCGACAAAGCTGATATTTGGGCCGGCGGCCTGAAATACGACAACAACGATGTTTACCTGGCAGCGACCTATTCGCAAAGCCGTAATATCGCGCCAATCTCCGGCACCGCCACTATCAATAATAATTCCACTTCCGTAAGCGGCTTTGCCAATAAGGCGGAAGGTCTGGAATTGGTTGCTCAATATCAGTTCGACTTCGGTCTGCGTCCATCGCTGGGTTATGTTCAGCAGAAAGGCAAAGATATTGAAGGCATCGGCGACGCCGACCTGGTGAAATATATCGACGTTGGCGCCTACTACTATTTCAACAAGAACATGTCGACCTATGTCGATTATAAAATCAACCAACTCGACGGCGATAACAAGCTGGGTCTGAAAGACGACAACGTGATTGCCGTCGCCCTGACCTACCAGTTCTGATGTGATGAATAACCACCACTGCAAACCTTAGCTTCACTTTATACCCAGAGTTACTTCGCCGGGCGGCAACGCCCGGTTTTTTCATTTGTGCTTTTACCGCCTGTTCCTGCCTCATTTACCGCTGCATATCCCGTAACCGCACGCGGAAACTTGCCTTATAAAACAATCAGGTCTAGATGTATAGCTTCCGCCTTAGACAGGGAAAGCTCATGCACACCGATGAAAGCTTCGAGTACCAAAGCGCCCTGCGCTACAGCAGCGACGAGCTGGCGCAGATCCTTTGTCATTGTTTTGAAAACTATATTGTACGTTTCGTGATTGACGGTGATACCTTCGCCCGCCGTTTTGGTGCCGAAGACCTCAGCCTGAACGACAGTATTATCGTTACCCACCAGCAACAACCGGTAGCGCTGGCGCTGATCAGCCGCCGTGGCCTGCACAGCCGGATATCGGCACTCTCCATCCGTCCGGAAATGCGCGGCAAAGGTTTGGGAAAAGCCTTGATGAAGCGCATTGTCGCCGACGCGCATCAGCGCGGCGATCGTCAACTGTCATTGGAAGTGATTGAAGGGAACGAGGCCGCGTTGGCGCTCTACCATCGGGCCGGGTTGCAAATCGTCCGCACGCTGACCGGGCATCTGGCCGCTACGCCGGTACTTGCCGAAGTTGCGCAGTTGCAAGAGATCGACCCGCTGTTCGTCTCTCACCGCCTGATTGCCGAGGGTGCCACCGACCTGCCTTGGCTGATCGCGCCGGAGACGTTGTTCAAGCTACCCGGCAAACCCCATGCTTTCAGCCTTGGCCACCAGGCCTATGCGGTGGTGCAGTTGGGAGCCGACAAATGCTTTTTGCGCATGATCTACGTGCCGCCGCAGCACCGCAGTCAGGGCCATGCCCGTACCATGCTGGCTGCATTACAGGCGAAGTTTGCGCCGTTACCGCTGGTAGCCAACGTTTACGTTCCTGAAGTGGCCGCCCCCTTCTTCGACCGCCTCGGCTGGCAGCAGGACGCGTTGCGCCAGTTTGAAATGACGATGACCTTGAACACACCACAATAACAATCAGAGAGTGATTTATTTATGGCAGGAATAATGAGACAGAAAATGGCCCTCGGCGCGGCGATCGGCATTGCGCTGGTGACCCTGACCGGCTGCGTGCAGCCAGCAAAAACCGATCGGCAGGCCCAACAGCAGTTGGCTGAGCAATCCGTGCTGGCGCTGAACTGGTTCCAGCAATCCGGCGAATATCAGGCGCTGACGCACCAGGCCTTCAACAGCGCCAGGCTGGCCTTTGATCAGGCCAAGGCCGCGCCGGGCAAGAAGAAGGCCGTGGTGGTCGATTTGGACGAAACTATGCTGGATAACAGCCCTTATTCCGGCTGGCAGGCGCAGCAGGGCCAACCTTTCGCCGCTGCCACCTGGGCGAAGTGGTCACAGGCGCAACAGGCCGGCGCGGTGCCAGGTGCCGTGCAGTTTGCCCGCTACGTCAACAGTCATCAGGGCACCATGTTTTACGTCTCCAACCGCAAACAGTCTGAATACGCCGCCACGCTGGCCAATATGCAAAAATTGGGCTTCACCGGCATGTCGGAAAAAACCGTGCTGTTAAGCGGTGATACCTCCAACAAGCAGGCGCGTTTCGACGCAATCAAGAACGCCGGTTACGACATCGTGGTTTACGCCGGTGACAACCTGAACGACTTCGGCGCCGCGACCTACCACAAAGATAACGCGCAGCGGCGGGCGTTCGTCGCCGACAACCAAAGCAAATTCGGCACCGAGTTTATCGTGTTGCCCAATCCGTTGTACGGCGATTGGGAAAGCGGCATGGCGAAGGACTTTAACAAGCTGACGCCAGAGCAAAAGCTGCAGATTCGCCAACAGGCAATCAAGGCCTGGAACGGACAATAACTTCCTGAGCCTTGCAGGGACGGCGCTGGCTGCGTTCTGATTAAGGGGGCGATACGTTCGCCCCCTTAGGCGATAACGCTTGAAAAACGACGGGGTAGTCAGAGCAATTTATACATATAACTGGTGGCATCCAGCGCACCGCCATTGCTGGCGCGAGCGTATTGCGGAATGCTGCCCGCCAGTTGAAAGCCCAGCCGACGGTACAGGCCTTCCGCAGTGTCGCCGGTCAGGGTATCCAGCACCAGTAAATGCCGTTGATGCTCAACCGCCAGCTGTTGCACCTGCAACATCAGGCTGCGGGCAATGCCCTGACGGCGAGCATCCGGGTGCACCATCAGCTTCACCACCTCCGCCCGGTGGCGGCCGTTATCAGGCATATCCAGCAGCAGTTGCACCGTACCGACCACCCTTCCGGCATCTCGATCTCGGGCCACCAGCAGCAGCCTTTCCTTCCGTTCAATAGCCGGCAACAGACGGTGCCAGAACGCCTGCGCCTGCTCAAGGCTAAACGGCATGACAAAACCGATGCTCGCCCCCTGCGAGACGCTGGCATGCAGCATCGCCGCCAGTTCAGGGATCGCACTCTGTACCGCATCGACGTTCAATTGCTGTATCTCAATCATGGTTATGGCCTGCAGATAACGAGGGTGTAATGGGCCGGCTCGGGGCCGGGTGCATGAAATTTTGAAGCGCCGAACAAGCGGTAACGCAGGCAATCGCCCGGTTCTAGCTGAAAAGTTCGCGCCTCCAGCGTCAATTCAAGCCGGCCTTCCAGCAGCCATAAATGGTGTTCAAGCGCGTGTATCGAAGGGGCGTCATAAGCGATCACCGCGCCGGCCTCCAGCGTGCCCTCGATAAATTCCGCCTTATAGAGGGCGGCGGGTGGTGATACCGAACGACGATGAAAACCGCTGGCGCGATCAACCCACACCGTCTGCTGTTCGCGATGCAGCAACTCGGGCGGTTCGTCCTCAACCTCGCTCAGCAGCCGTGACATGGTCAGCCCATACGCCGCGCACAGTTTGTTCAACAACGAGGCGGTCGGGCTGGTTTCCGTACGCTCAACCCGCGATAGCGTTGCCCGGCTGATGCCGGTTTGCTGCGCCAACGCTTCCAGCGACCAGCCCTGCTGCTGGCGTAAATCAGACAGCCGTTGCGCCAAGCGAAGGTCGGCGCTGTCCACTCCGTTATCCATGATCTCTATAGCCCTGATATGAAGAATCCCATATGAGAGAAATAATCTCAAATACGGGATTCGTCAATCAGATTTTAAAGTAAACCCTACAAAGTTATAAAACTCAGCAGGCGGCACCCGCCTTATTCAGGACGAACGCATTCGCTCACAGGGGTGACAGAGAGCGACAACCCCGGCGATGCCAGCGCAATTTCGGCATCGCTGGTTGCCACAACAGGTGGAGTAATCGCCGCACAGCGCCAAGCGCTAAAAACCGCCAGCAGCGGCGCCAAGGCAAACAGCAGGAACAGCCAGCGCGCGGCGGAGGCGGCACCCGGTGCCCCACCCGGCACGTTCAGCCCGGCCAGGTTGGCGACCATTCCCGCCAACGCGGCACCGAACGCGGTGGCAAACAGTTGCACCGTAGTGATCGACGCGCCGGCAATATCCTTATCCGCCTCTGGCGAGACTTGCAGAATACGCGTCAGCAGATGTGGCCAGCCAAAACCGATACCAAACCCCACCACTGTCAGAGCGATGACAATCGGCGTCAGTGCCGACCAATGACCACCGGAAGGCGTTGGCATCAATACGCCCAGGGCCAATAGCCCGACAAACACAAACAGCGGCCCGCTGATAATGGCCCGACGCATACCCGCACTGCGCCAGCCCGAACTGAGGATCTCCGACAGCGTCCAGCCCGCCGCCATGGTGGCTGCGATATAGCCGGAAATCAGCGGTGACTGCCCGTGCAGCGTTTGCAGAAAATAAGGCACGAAGATTTCGCTGGTCATGCCCACAACCAGCAGGGAGACGGTGATATACAGCGAAGCCAGAGGGGAACCGCGGCGTAAAGCGCCTTGAGGCAGTAGACGGGCGCGGGAGTGTGCTTCACGGCGAATCAGCCAAACCATCATCAGCACGGCCAATGCAATACCGCCAAAATTGACCCAGGCGCTGTCGGCCAGGCTGCCGGCGGATACCACCAGCACCGCCACCGCCAGCAGCAACAGCTGGGCTACCGGCAGCGGCGCTGCCTGCTGTTGCGGTTTGCCTTTCGGCAGGATCAGGAAGGTGAACCCGGCGTACAACACCATGATTGGCAACAGGATGCCAAAGGCCCAGCGCCAGGCGTTCAGTTCGGCGAAAATGCCGCCCACCGCCGGCCCCACCAGCGTAGCAATACCCCACATCGCCGAAATCAGCGCCATTGCCCGCGGCCAAAGTTTTTGCTCGAACACCAGGTTGATCATGGCGTACGAAAGCGCGAAAATCAGCCCGCCGCCGAACCCCTGCACGGTGCGACCTATCAGCATCACCGGCATCGACGGCGCCAATGCACACAGCATTGCCCCGGCAATAAAGAACAGCGACGCCACCAGATAGGCACTGCGTGCACCGTAACCACTGAGCAGACGTGCAGATAACGCCGATCCGAGAATCGACGCCACCACAAACAGCGTGGTGTTCCAGGCATACAGATTCAGGCCACCAATATCCTGCACCACCGAGGGCAGAATGGTGGTGGCGACCAGAATATTGATCGCATGCAGCGCTACGCCGAGTGAGAGCGCGATCGCACTGGCGCCATTTTTGCCGGAGAATAAGTCGGCCCAGCGGCTATCATCGTTGGTTATCACGGTTGTCGTCCTGTTTTCAGAGGAAGGGCATTGAGTTAATAGTGATATTGCGTTAAATTTAACAAGGTTTAACTTGGAATAATGGTAGGGCGAGGCGGAGAAATATGTCAAGAATAAACTTGGAAAATGGCGATAGTCCCGCACAATCGGTCAGTGACCGTTTGCTGACACTATTAAAAACCCGCGGCCCACAACAAGCGTCTGATGCAGGAAAGGTTCTTGGCACCACAGGTGAGGCTGCGCGCCAGCAGTTTGTCAAACTGGCCAAAGACGGGCTGGTTGAAGCCGTGGCGGAAACCCGCGGCGTCGGCCGACCGGTGCAGCTCTGGCACCTGACCGCCGCCGGCAATGCGCGCTTTCCGGATACCCATTCAGAATTGACGGTACAGTTGCTGCGTACCGTACGCGACAAGCTGGGCGAGCAGGCGATTGAGTTATTGATCGACACCCGCGAGCAAGAAACGCGGATTAATTACAAGCAGGCGATGATTGGCGCTACCGACTTGCAGGAACGGGTTCAGCGTCTGACGGCCATTCGCTGCCGCGAAGGCTATATGGCCGAATGCCGTACTCAGGAAGACGGCTCCTTTCTGTTGGTAGAGAACCACTGCCCTATTTGCGCCGCCGCTACCGTTTGTCAGGGGTTCTGTCGTGCTGAGCTGAGTATTTTCACCGAGGTGTTGCAGGCGCAGGTTGAACGTTCCGAACATATTCTGGCCGGTGCACGCCGCTGCGCCTACCGTATTTCGCTGCTGTAATCGGCACTCGCTCAAGGCTATCTGCAGGCTGGCGTTCTCTCTCGATTTTCATCGGTTCGCCAGCCGACCTTGCCGTTAAAAAATAGTGAAAAGCGTTGCTAATCTTCCGTGCGATCGGGTTTACTGAGTCCTCTAATAATAACCTCCCTGCAGAATAAATATCCATGCTGAGTCAAAGTAGCCGTAACGTCCTGCCGTTAATCGGGGCGCTGTTCACGTTATATATTGTCTGGGGTTCTACCTACTTCGTTATTCGTCTGGGCGTGGAGAGCTGGCCACCGCTGATGATGGCCGGGATCCGCTTTTTGGTCGCCGGTATAGTGCTGTTCAGCTTTTTAGCGTTGCGCGGCCATGCATTACCAACCCTCAGGCAGTGGCTGGCCGCTGGCACTATCGGTATCTTGCTACTGGCGGTGGGTAACGGTCTGGTGACCGTGGCGGAACACCAGCACGTACCTTCCGGTATTGCCGCCGTGATGGTCGCGACGGTACCGCTGTTCACCCTGTTCTTCAGCCTGTTTTGGGGCATGCGCAATACCAAGCTGGAGTGGGCAGGTATCGCATTGGGCCTGGTGGGGATCGTATTGCTCAATACCGGCAATAACCTGGTGGGCAACCCTACCGGTGCGTTACTGATCCTGCTGGCTTCCGCCAGTTGGGCCTTTGGCTCGGTGCTGGGGTCACGTATTTCGCTACCGGCCGGACCGATGGCGGGCGCGGCGGAAATGCTGGTTGCCGGAGTGGTTCTGCTGGTCGTCAGTCAGCTCAGCGGCGAACGCCTGACGCAGATGCCCAGCGCCAAAGGTTTCTTTGCGCTGGGATACCTGATTATCTTCGGTTCCATGTTGGCTATTAGCGCCTATATGTTTTTGCTGAAAAACGTGCGTCCGGCGGTAGCCACCAGTTATGCCTATGTCAATCCGGTGGTGGCCGTGCTGCTCGGCATCGGTTTTGCCGGCGAATCGCTGGCACCGCGTGAATGGGCGGCGCTGGTGATTATCGTAGCGGCGGTGGTGCTGGTGACGCTGGGCAAATTCCTGTTTGCTCGCCCGGTCAGTCGCATAAGCAGGGAAAGGTAGGGGCGCTGCACGCTGCGGCCGAATTAATCGGGGCGAATGTATACGCCCCCTACAGCGGCTGGAGTGACAAATCCACCGGAAACAGATTTAAACGCTGCAGCTTGAAAGACGACGGGTATTAAAACGATTCTTGTTTCATATTACGAAGCGTCTATAATTCCCGTTGTTCCTGGCAACCTGCGAAATCATCCCCATGCTGAAAAAATCGTTCATTATCGTTATCTTTCTGTGTGCCTTTGGTTCACTCGGCGGCGTATTCCTGGCCGGGCTGAATATGTACACCCGTTCCACCACGCCGCTAGAAGAGACCGCCACGTCACACGAAGCCGCCGCCACTGCCACTCCGGCAGAGAGCATTCAGGCCAAGTGATGCGTCCCGCGCTGGCAGCGTTGTTGTAAAAAAACGCTGCAGTCGCCTGACGCGCACCAGTATCTGCAAAGGGCGCGGTAACCGCCTCATTTCTCCATTTCAGCAGCAACTCCCCTTCTCTTCCTTCGCCAACCGTTGGTGCGATTTTCTGCGCGCTGCCGCAGGCATCATTATTTAGCGCCGCCTGAACACGGGCCAGTCATAAGCTTACAGCGCTGTCACCCCGCGGGCGGCGGCCTGCTGCTCCAGCTCGGTGATTATTTGGTATGCCGAACGCGGCACCAGGCTGAAATCGCCGATCAGCAGATTGTCGCTTACCGCTTCGCCCAGCATCGCCTTCGCCCCGGCACGCAGTATTTCCAGCTGTTCCGGCGGGGTCTGCGACGAGGTAATCAAGGGTAGCCCCGGCACGCTGGCCGTTCGTCCAATAATTTTCAGCCCGGCCAACGCCTGTGGCCGTGCCCGTTTCAACAGTTTCAGGCTGACGCAGTCGACGGCGGCAATGTCTGCCTGCCGGTTTTGGATCAGCTTGAGCGACTGATAGTGCGCCCCGGAGGCGATGGCATCACTGAAGAAGCTGCCGTTCTGTGCCAAGGGTGCGATCAGCGCACGCAAGCTGTTATGCCCTGACTGAGAGTCGGTACTGTTGTATGCGGCGATCCGGCCGCGAAAATCCGCCAGCCGCTCGCCTGGGTCGTCGTCGCGCACCACTAACCAACTGCTGTAGTTCGCGCCCTCGCAACCCTCGACGCGGTAGTGATAAGTCCCGATCAGCTGCACCTGCTGCAGGCTGCTGACCAGCGGATAACCGCAGGTTTGGCTGAGCAATAAATCGTCCTGTAGCCAGTGCTGAGCCAGGTCGTGCGGCCAGACGAGCTGTTCAGGAGCCAGCGGCAATCCCAACTGCAGTAATTTACCGCGCAGCACTCGCCAGAAAGATTCGGCCGGTTGATGGGTCACGCCGTACATCGGCAAAGATACTTGCATCTTATTCCCTTACCCCGCAGAAGAAGCCGCCTGCGTCTGCTGACGCCAGGCGGTGAGATAGCGCACCCAGCGCTCAAACAGCATATCGGTAATGATCGCCAGCAGCGCCACCACTATCGCACCCTGGATCACGTAGGCGGTATTAAAACCGCTCAGGCCAATGATTATCGGCGAACCAAGCGTTTTGGTGCCGACGGTGGAAGCGATTGCCGCCGTGCCGATATTGATGATCACCGAGGTCCGAATACCGGCAACAATCACCGGCGCCGCCAGCGGCAGTTCGACGCGCCACAGAATTTGCCTGGCGCTCATACCAACCCCTTGCGCAACCTCGCGGGTCGCGCTGGGTACCGATTCAATACCCGTCAGCGTGCCCTGCAAGATCGGCAGCAAACCGTACAGCACCAGTGCGATAATCGCCGGCTGTTCGCTAAAGCCCATCACAGGTACCGCTACCGCCAGCACCGCCACGGGCGGAAAAGTCTGGCCGACCGCTACCACGGTTTCCACCAGCGAACGAAACGCCTTACCGGCAGGGCGCGTCACGCCGATCCCGGCCGCTACGCCAATCACCACGGCGATCAGACTGGAGACCGCGACCAGCAACAGATGTGCCCACACCAGCGAGATAAAACTGTCCTGCTGATACACCGGCCTTTCCAGATCGGGAAACCAGGCTGCAAACAGGCCATGCAAATGATTCATGCCAAACACCAGCGCCAGCAGCAGGGCAAAGGTCCAGGGCAGCGGATCGCGCAGCCAACGCAGGGCTTTAGGCGCACTCATGACAGCGCCTTTTGGGCAATCAGATCGTTGAAATGCAGCACGCCGAGTGCCTCTCCTTGCTCCCCCACCACCGGCAAGCATTCACTGCCGCGCGCCACAAATACCGACAGCGCTTCACGCAGGTTCATGGTGGAGGAAATAGGCTCACCGTCCGCATGGCCAGGACGCACCCGTTCCGCCACCGTGCCTAAAGAAAGCAGTTTGATGCCGCGATCGCTTCGGCCAAAGAAATCGCGCACAAAATCGTTGGCCGGTGCAGTCAGCAGCTCCAGCGGCGTGCCTTGTTGCACCACACGACCCTGGTCGAGCAACACGATGCGATCGGCCAATGCCAGCGCTTCGTCAATGTCATGCGTCACCAGTACGATGGTGCGCCCGGAGAGATGATGAATACGCGCAATCTCCGTCTGCAGCGCGGTGCGCGTTACCGGATCGAGAGCGCCAAAGGGTTCGTCCATCAACCACACTTCCGGATCGGCAGCCAACGCGCGCGCCACTCCCACTCGCTGCTGTTGCCCGCCGGAAAGCTGGTGCGGATAACGGTGTCGGAACAGTTCCGGCTCCAGGTGCAACAGCTCCAGCAGTTCGGTCACCCGATCGCGGATCCGTGCCCGCGGCCATTTCAGCAATTGCGGCACGGTGGCGATGTTCTCCTCTACCGTCCAATGCGGAAACAGGCCGATCGACTGAATGGCATAGCCCATGCGGCGCCGCAGATCCTGCGGTTTGAATTTTTGGATCTCTTCATCGGCAAAGTAAATTTTGCCCTGATCGTGTTCGATCAGCCGGTTGATCATTTTTAATGTGGTGGATTTACCGGAGCCTGAGGTACCGATCAGTACGGCAAATTCGCCTTTGGCAATCTGCAGCGTCAGATCGTCCACCGCCGGCTTACCCTGAAAAATCTTGCTGACCTGATTAAACTGAATCATCGGCGTGACACTTCCAAAATTGAAACCATAAATTTAAACAGCGAATCGACGATTACCGCCATCACGATCACCGGGATCACGCCCAGCAGCACCAGATCCAGCGCGCTGCTCAGCAAACCCTGGAAAACGATGGCGCCGAAACCTCCGGCACCGATCAACGCGGCTACCACCGCCATACCGACGGTCTGCACCGCCAGAATGCGCACGCCGGTCAGAAACAGCGGCAAAGCCAACGGCAGCTGTACGAGAAAGAAAATCTGGCCGCGCGTCAGTCCCATACCGCTGGCAGATTCGATCACGCTGGCGGGCACGCTCTGTAACCCGGCCACCACGCTGCGCACCAGCGGCAACAGGGCGTACAACACCAGGGCGACTATCGCCGGCGCCATGCCAATACCGCTGACGCCGTGTTCCGCCAGCCAGGGCACCGCCTTCGCCAATCCGGCCAACGGCGCTATCAGCAGGCCGAACAGGGCAATCGACGGCACGGTCTGGATAATGTTCAGCGTGGAGAAGATCGGGGTTTGCAAACGGGATGAACGAAAACACAACACCCCGAGCGGCACGCCGATCAGCAGCGCCGGGACCATCGTCGCCAGCAGAATAGTCAGGTGCTGCAACAGCGCGGCATCAAACACATCTTGCCGGTTGTAATACTCTTTCAGCAGCGAAAGCTGATCCAACTGATGGCCGAACAGCAGCGCCAGCGCAGGCAATATCACCAGCAGGTTGCCGAGCATGCGCCACAAATGCGAAGACGTGATGCGGGTGATAGCATCGGCAGCCATCAGCAGGCTCAGCGCCAGCATCAGCCAGCAGCCGCTGCCCCAGGAGGTACGTGCCAGTTTGGAACCTTCCTGCGCCAACTGCTGCGCGGCATGCCCGCTCAGCCAGAAGGTGAGCGCCAGCAGCGCTGCAGCCGCCAGCGCGGTCAGCAATGCATTGCGCCTGAGCGGTGGCAACAGGCTGAGCACTGCCAGCATCAACAGCGGGGCCAATAGCCACAGCGCCGGGCCGTGCAGCAGGGAAATCAGGGAAATGCTCTTGCCCGACAGCAGGCGATTGGGGGCATAGCTGAGGAACGGCAGGCCAAATGCGGCCAGCAGCAACAAAACAAGCAGCGTCAGTAATACGCGGTTTTTTACGGCAATAATCAAAGAAACTCTCCGGCTCCATAGTCAATGGGCCCTGCTCTCCCTCTCTCCCATTGAGAGAGAGGGAATATCAGCGCTATCCCTTAACCAATCCTTTTTCTTTCAGATAAGCGGCCGCAACCTGTTTGGCATCCTGACCTTCCACCGCGATCTGCGCATTAAGTTTTTGCAGCGTCGGGCCGTCCAGCGTTGCAAAGACCGGCTTCAGCAATTCGGCGATATTGGCGTGCTGTTTCAGCGCGGCTTCACGAATGATCGGTGCCGGTGCGTAAATCGGCTGCACCCCTTTTGGGTCTTCCAGCGTTTGCAGACCCAGGGCCGCCACCGGGCCATCGGTGCCGTAAGCCATGGCCGCGTTCACGCCGGAGGTTTGCTCCGCCGCCGCTTTAATGGTCACCGCCGTGTCCCCTCCAGCCAGCGACAGCAGCTGATCCTGATTCAGCTTAAAGCCATAGGCATTCTGGAATGCCGGCAGTGCGTCCGGACGTTCGATAAATTCCGCCGAGGCCGCCAGTTTGAACTTGCCGCCGCCGTTGATCCATTTGCCCAGATCGGCCAGCGTCTTCAGGTGGTTGGCGTCCGCCACGTCCTGACGGATGGCAATAGTCCAGGTATTGTTGGCCGGCGAAGCATCCAGCCAGACAATTTTGTTCTTGTCGTAATCGAGTTTTTTGACCTTCTCAAAACCGGCCTGGGCGTTCTTCCACGCCGGATCTTTTTCATCGGAGAAGAAAAATGCGCCGTTGCCGGTGTATTCCGGGTAGATGTCAATCTCGCCGGAGGTGATCGCCCCGCGCAGCACCTTGGTGGTACCGAGCTGTAATTTGTTGGTGGTTTTGATGCCGTTGGACTCCAGCACCTGCACGATGATGTTACCCAGCAGCGAGCCTTCGGTATCGATTTTTGAGCCCACGCGCACCGTATCGGCCGCCTGAGCCACGCCGATACTCGCGGCAAGTAAACCCAGTGCCAAAGCGAAAACGCGACCACGTAATGGGGTGATTGCCATACTTTTTCCTCTTGTTGTGTATTTTCCGGCTATTTGGCCAGATCGATTGGAAAATCCTGAGACGCGCGTTTCCATCGCACGATAAAAGTCTCCGCCGGCCAGGCTTCGGTTTCGCCCTGAACTTCCTTTAGCGGCTCGCCGGCGTTAAACGGATGAACCTCAACGGCGACCGGGGTAAAAGCGTATTCGCTGACCCATTGGCCATAGCCCTGCACCACAAATCCCTGGCTGCGCTGCTGGTAAGCACCGCGCTCCGCCAGATAGACCTCCCTTAAACCGTACCACGGCAAGCCGGGGAGATCATGGTGAACTAAATGATAGTTCAGATTGAGAAACAGCAGCCGCCACGGCCAAGCCGCCTCATTAATAATAGAACGTGCCTGCGGAGCTTCAACGGCGCGGTGCTCAAAAAACGATCTTATCTTGGTCAGCGCCAGCGCTGGATAGCCGATCGCCAACAGGTAAAACGCCGTTCCAATGCCATGTTGCTTCAGCCAAACCAGCACTGCCGCCAGCAGCAGCAGATGCACCAACCACATCGCCAACGTGCGCAGTTCACCGGCGGCAATCGCTTTCAGCGCATTAACCCCCGTCGCGACGATATCCAGCGCCGGACCGAACACAATCCGCCCGCTAAGCGTATTGCGCACCTTGGCCAACAGCGGAAACAATCTGGGATAACGCTGCCACTGTGTCTGACTGAAATAATAACTTTCGGGATCTTCATGCGGGTCGGTCAGATGTTCATTGCGGTGATGCTGAATATGCGAATCGCGATACAGCCCATAGGGATACCACACCGCCAGCGGCAAGAGGCCAAAGAGTTGATTGATGCGGGGCCACCGCGTCGGATGGCCGTGGATCAGCTCATGCTGCAACGACATATACCAGGTGGCCAACAAAATCAGCAACGGCGTGCCAAGCCAGGGTCCCAGCGACTGCCAGTAGTGCACCACCCCAAACCAGCCGCCGTACACCGCCGCCATGATGCCCCAGGTCGGCAACTCGCATCGCCAATACCAGCGCTGGTTAAGCTGTTGGATCCAAAGGCGTTGTGCAGAATGCAAATAGTGGCTGTGGCTTTTGGTTGAGGACATGCGGCGGCTCGCTGTGGGTCATTTTCCTCAGTATCTGCGAGCAGCGCAGGCGCTCAAAATAACGAAAGCGGTAAAGCAAAGTTAAAAATCAGCTATTTATGCCGCTTTTATTGATGGCGCTCCCATTATCGCGCGTTCATTGAATTCAACGCCGTCCGCCAGCAGCGATTGCTGGTAAGATCCGAGTCGAAAAGCCTTTGCCCACGTTAGCAATAAAAATTCGTCACATCAGGAGGTTGCATGCGTCAACGGATCATTGTCTGCCCAATCATTGAGAATAATGGCGAGTATTTACTCTGTAAAATGGCTGATGACCGCGGTGTCTTTCCCGGCCAGTGGGCATTGTCCGGCGGTGGCATGGAACCGGGAGAGACCATTGAGCAAGCGCTCCGTCGTGAGATCAGAGAAGAATTAGGCGAAGCGCTGCAGATCACACAGATGACACCCTGGACTTTCAGAGATGATGTCCGCACCAAGACATATCCTGACGGGACACAAGAGCCTATCTATATGCTGTATCTGATCTTCGATTGTGTCAGCGCCAATCGTCAGATCACCGTCAATGAAGAGTTTCAGGAAGTGGCCTGGGTGAGGCCTGACAAGTTAGGTGAACTTGACCTCAATGAGGCCACCCGCATCACCTTTGCGCAGAAGGGCATGTTGTAACAGGTATTTTGCTCACCGCATCCCGGCATCCGATGCGGTAAGCCATCGGCATCAGGGAACGAAATCCAGCACCGAGCTGTTGAATAAGGCGTATTCGGTCTGACTGGTCATTTTGGGCAGTTTGGCGCGCTGTACTGCCTGACTTGCTACAGCGCAAAACTCAGCATCGCCTGCCAGTACCTTGAAGTCCTTCAGGGAGCCGTCCGGTAACAGATGAATGCTGATCGAACAGGTTTGGGATTTGTATTTGCCGAGCGTCGGCATTTCTTGCGTAATGGCACGACGCATTCTTTCCGGGTAGTTGCCCGACGGCGGCTGCACCGATGCCGCGGCAGACATCGGTTTCTCCAGCCCGGCAGCCTCGGAACGGTGGTCCGTATTACAACCGGCCAGCAACGGTAACAACGCTACCAAAAGCCACATCCCTGTTTTCATCATTCTGCATCCTTGTCGTTCCGCACAATGGCGGGGCATCAAGATGCCGGGTACAGGCTCCCGGCATCGGCACACTGCTGCAAGCGTTCACGCCACCACTTGGACGCCAAACCGGCGTTATTCTCACGCCAGCCAAAATAAGCGACGTCGCTGCAGCGCTCAGATTCGACGTTTTTCGCGACCAACTCGCCACTTTTCAGGTAAGGTTCAGCCCGATAACGCGGCAAATAACCACAGCCGAGACCGCTGAGCTGCGCCCGCAACTTGGCGTCGAAACCGAATACCGTCAAGGTGTCCTGCTCCTCGAGAATATTCAGGTTCTGCGGTGCGTTCACCCTTGAGGTATCACGCACCACCACCGCACGGTGCTGACGGATCTCTGCCTTCGGCAAAGGCTCCGCCATTGTCGCCAGCGGGTGTTGCGGCGCGACGGCAAATACGTAGTCCAACCGACCCAACTGACTAAAAGCATAGCCTACCCGCGATGGGGGTTCACAAATCGCGCCAATAATAATATCCGCACAACCATAAACCAGCGACTCCCAGGATCCCGCCAACACCTCGTGACTAACGCGCAGCCGGGTATGGTGATTCTGCTGATAAAATTCTTCCATCAGCGGCAACAGGCGCTCAAAAGGAAACGAGGCATCGATACCGAGAGTGATCTCGCTTTCCCAGCCGTTTTCCACATAGCGAGCCTGCTGCTCCAAATCCTGCGCGGCGCGCAATAGCACCCGGCCCTTTTCCAACATCAACTTGCCGGTATCGGTGAATTTGGCGCGGTGGCCTGAGCGATCGAGCAAGGTGATGTCGAGATCGCCCTCCAGTTTTTGCACCATATAGCTCAACGCCGAAGGTGTTTTAAACAGCACGGCGGCGGCGGCCGCAAATGACCCATGCCGATCGAGCGCATCCAAAATCAATAACGCCTCCAGGTTTAACCTCATCGCTTCCTCTCCGTGTATAAAAAAACTCAACAAGACGGCAAAAATTCTGCGCTATCTTTGAAATCAGCCCCTGCCTACCATGCGGTTTATCGACGTTACATTCACCCGTTGTTAAACCTAAGTCTTTCTGGGAAGGTAAATAATGTCTAAGTTTCAATTACTTGATAAAGATAATTCTGCACTGATTTTCATTGACCACCAGCCGCAAATGTCTTTTGGCGTGGCCAATATTGATCGCCAGCAGCTGAAAAACAACGTGGTCGGTCTGGCGAAAGCCGGCAAGATTTTTAATGTTCCCACCCTTTTCACCTCGGTTGAAACCGAAAGTTTCAGCGGCTATATCTGGCCAGAACTGTTGGCGGTTCACCCTGAAATCACCCCGATTGAACGCACTTCGATGAACTCCTGGGAAGACGCAGCCTTCGTAAAGGCCGTTGAAGCCACCGGTCGCAAAAAGCTGGTGATTTCCGCGCTGTGGACCGAAGTCTGTCTGACTTTCCCGGCGCTGATGGCGCTCGAGGCAGGCTATGAAGTTTACGTGGTCACCGACACTTCCGGTGGTACCTCGGTGGATGCGCATGAGCGTTCCATCGACCGTATGGTGCAGGCCGGTGCCATCCCGGTAACCTGGCAGCAGGTGCTATTGGAGTATCAACGCGACTGGGCGCGCAAAGAGACTTACGACGCAGTTATGGAACTGGTGCGCGAACACAGCGGTGCTTACGGCATGGGCGTTGACTACGCTTACACCATGGTGCATCACGCCCCGGCGCGGGTGGCGAAATAAACCTTAACCCCGGCCGCGTCGCCGGGGTTTTCTGGAGTCGGTGCTATGGCCCACCCGCAGCATGTCACGCTAGTTATCACTCACCGTTTGGCGCCGGGGCATGAACCGGCCTACGAGGCCTGGCTGAAGCGCATTATGCCCGAAGCCGCCAACTTTGCCGGACATCTGGGCGTTAACGTGATCCGCCCCACCGGTCATGAGCAGGCCTACACCGTACTGGTCCGTTTTGACAACCTCGACAACCTGTCCCAGTGGGTGAATTCACCGCTGCGCAAACGCTACATCGAGGAAGTTTCGCCGCTGCTGCTGGAGAGCGACAGCATTGAAATTCGGCCCGGCGCAGAATTCTGGTTCACGCCGCCGAGCGCCAATACCCGCCAGCCCGCCAAGTGGAAACAATTTTTGATCACCCTGCTGGTGATTTTTCCGTCCACCAATCTGGTGCCCTGGTTTTGGGGAAACCTGTTGCCGCAGTTGAACGGCACGCTGGTCGGCCACCTGCTTAATGACGCCACCGTCGTTGCCCTGGTGGTCTTCCTCTGGATGCCGATAGTCACACGCATATTTCATCAATGGCTCACCCGCCGTTAGGCGGCCTGCCGGGAGAACGTTATGAGTAACTCTGCTTCCCTGATTATCACCAACGGTAAATTTCACACCGTCGATCGCGAGGCGCCTACCGCCCAGGCGGTTGCTATCCGCGACGGAAAATTCCTCGCCGTCGGCAGTGAAAACGACGTTATGCAGCATGCAGGACCTGAAACTCAGGTGATTGACCTGCACGGCCACACCGCCGTCCCCGGCCTCAATGACTCGCACCTGCACCTGATCCGCGGCGGTCTGAACTACAATCTTGAGCTGCGTTGGGAAGGCGTGCCGTCGTTGGCCGATGCGCTGCGCATGCTGAAAGAGCAGGCACTGCGTACCCCCAGCCCACAATGGGTGCGGGTGGTCGGCGGCTGGACCGAATTCCAGTTCGCGGAACGCCGCATGCCAACGCTGGACGAAATCAATCAGGCGGCGCCGGACACCCCGGTGTTTATTCTGCACCTGTACGATCGCGCTTTACTCAACCGAGCTGCGCTGAAAGTGGTGGGCTACACCAAAGACACGCCAAATCCGCCGGGGGGTGAGATCCAGCGCGATGGCAACGGCAACCCAACCGGCATGCTGATTGCCAAGCCTAATGCCATGATCCTGTATGCCACGCTGGCCAAAGGGCCCAAGCTGCCGCTTGAACAACAGGTCAATTCCACCCGCCAGTTTATGCGCGAGCTCAATCGCCTGGGCCTGACCAGCGCCATCGACGCCGGCGGCGGCTTCCAGAACTACCCCGATGACTATCAGGTGATTTCCGAACTGCACGATAAGCAGCAACTCACTCTGCGTATCGCCTATAACCTGTTCACTCAGCGACCGAAGCAGGAGCTGGAAGATTTCCAGCTGTGGACCGACATGCTGAAACCCGGTCAGGGCACCGATTTTTACCGTCATAACGGTGCCGGTGAAATGTTGGTGTTCTCCGCCGCCGACTTCGAGGATTTCCTCCAGCCGCGTCCGGATCTGCCGGAAGGTACGGAAGACGAGCTCGAGCGCGTAGTGCGCCATCTGGTCGAGCACCGCTGGCCGTTCCGCCTGCATGCCACCTATGACGAATCCATCAGCCGCATGCTGAACGTGTTCGAAAAGGTGAACCGCGATATTCCGTTCAACGGCCTGCACTGGATCTTCGACCACGCGGAAACCATCTCCGAACGTAACATCGAGCGGGTGAAAGCGCTGGGCGGCGGCATTGCCGTACAGCATCGCATGGCATTTCAGGGGGAATACTTTGCCGAACGCTACGGCAAAGAAGCCGCCAAACAGACGCCGCCGGTCGCAAAAATGCTGGCGGCCGAGTTGCCGGTAGGGTTAGGCACCGACGCCACCCGCGTGGCCAGTTATAACCCGTGGACGGCGCTGTATTGGCTGGTGTCCGGCCGTACCGTTGGCGGTATGGCGATGTACGACGACAGTGCGCGATTGGATCGCGAAACGGCCCTGATGTTGTGGACCCAGGGCAGCGCCTGGTTCTCAACCGAACAGGGTAAAAAAGGACAGATTAAGGTCGGACAGTTAGCCGATCTGGCCGTGCTGTCGCAGGATTATTTCAGCATACCCGAGGAGCAGATCAAGGGGATTGAATCGGTGATGACGGTGGTGGACGGCAAGGTGGTATACGCCGCCGGCAGTTTTTCACCGCTGGCGCCGCCGGCAATTCCGGTACTGCCTGACTGGTCGCCGGTGACCCAGGTGCCGGGGCATTATCGCTCTGCCCCTCCTTCAGCCGCGGCCCGCGTCGGGGTGCTGAGCCAGGCGCACCAGTGTTGCGGCCCTTGCGGCGTGCACGCGCATCAGCATGACGTCGCCCGCCGTTCCAGCATTCCTGTTTCAGACGACAATGCCTTTTGGGGCGCATTCGGTTGTTCCTGCTTCGCTTTTTGATTGGCAGGCTATCACCGCAGCAAGTTATCAAGCCAATAGCTTATTAACTTATTAACTTATTAGCCAGTTAAGCTATGACGCTCTCAAGTTGTGAGCGTCATAGCCCTGGGTTAATCGCGATTAATTTCCAGCCAGCGCCGCTGTTCGGCGGAGGCGGCTATCGCATCCAGCACGCAAGATACTTTCCAGCCCTCTTCAAAGTCAGGCCACATGCGATCACCGGCGGCAATGCCGTTAACCAGGTCGCGGATCTCCACCGTTTTCTGATCGTTAAAACCAATGCCGTGCCCTGCGCTAATACAGAAGGCGGCGTAATCCGGATGCTTAGGGCCTACCAGCAGCGTTTTAAACCCCTGGCGCTCCGCCGGCTCATCGTGACGATACAGCTTCAGCTCCGCCATTCGCTCCTGGGTGTAACTTAACGTACCCTTGGTTCCGGTGACCACGTAGGTCAGCCCCATCTTGCGCCCGCAGGCAATGCGTGAAGTCTCGATGGTACCCATGGCGCCACCGGCAAAACGCACCAGCGCGCTGGCCTGATCCTCATTTTCAACCTGATGCATCAGCGTAGGGTCTTTCGCATCCGGGCGCTGTTTGATGATGGTCTGCATATCGCCGGAGACCGCCACAATGTCACCCACCAGGTAATGCGCCATGTTGACAATATGCGCCGCCAAATCGCCCAGCGCGCCTAACCCGGCCGTGGCCTTGCGGCAGTGCCAGTCGATAGGCGTACGCGGATCGGCGAGATAATCTTCATTGTGGGTGCCGTAAAAATGCACCACTTCGCCAATCTCGCCATTGGCGATAATTTCGCGCGCCAGCTGGCTGGTCGGGTTCTTCATATAGTTGAAACCCACCAGCGTTTTAACCCCCTTGGCGCGAGCGGCCTGCACCATTTCAGCGGCGTCTTTGGCGTCCAACGCCAGCGGTTTTTCAGAATAAACGTGTTTGCCGTGGCGAATCGCTTCCAGCGCCATCTCCTTATGCAGGAAATTCGGCGCGCAGATATCCACCACATCAATAGCCGGATCGGCCACCAGCTGGCGCCAGTCGGCGGTCGAACGAGAGAAACCAAATTCAGCAGCGCGCTGCTGCGCCAGCTCCGGCGTCACTTCCGCCAGCATTTCCAACACCAGTTCCCCCTTCAGTGGAAATACCGTGGCAGCCTGCGCATAAGCAATAGCGTGGCAGCGCCCAATGTAGCCGGTGCCAATTAAACCAACGCGTACCTGTTTCATCACCCTCTCCCGTTGCCTGTATCCGTAATCTGGTCAGCGCGCCACCCAATGAAACGCGCCGTCTGTGATACGGTTATATGAAATATAAATTTCAATAACAAGCAAAGAGAAAAATAAAACTCATATCCGTGATGCCGTTCATGAAACCTTGCAGACGGGAATGTAACGAGGCAGCCTCGAGGGTACGCTGCGTCTTCTGGCCAAAGATGTCAGGCCAAAATGAATATTTTATTTCATATCACGGCAACCCGTTGGCACCATACAGCAAGAAACCCGGCCGCTGTTGCAGCCGTTGCAAATACCCTTGTAACCCTGGGTAATCCGGGCGCGAGAAAGGCGTCATCAGCCAACGATTGAGCGACAGCCCAATGACCACATCCGCCAGGCTAAAGGTCGTGCCAGCAATATAAGCATTCCCCTGCGCCAAATGCTGTTCGAGCATGCCCATTAACCTGTTCCACTCCCGCTCCGCCGCTGCCAGTCGCTCCTGATCCTGGTAGGCGGCATCCTGGCGAACTCGCGACATGAAAACATAGCGCCAGGCGTTGTTGAGATCGGTGGCCTGCCAGTCCATCCACATTTCTACCGCTGCCCGTGCGCCCGGTTCTGTCGGCAACAGATCCTGACGCCCTTCCCGGCCCGCCAGGTAACGACAAATCGTGTTGGATTCCCACAGCACCCGATCGCCGTCAATCAATACCGGCACCAGGCCATTGGGGTTGAGGGCCAAAAACTCCGGTGTTTGCGTGGAGCGAAAACCACTGCCCCAGTCTTCTCTGGTCAGCGGCAACGCCAGTTCATGGCTGGTCCACAATACTTTGCGCACATTGATCGACGAGGCCTTACCCAACAATTTCAACATTTATGTTCTCCAAAAAGGCTTGCGCCCTTCTTGCATTGCCTGCGCGCGCGACAGACCAATGTCCGCCAGTTGGGCATCGTCCAACTGCAACAAAGATCTACGGGTGCGATAACGCTGCAGGTACAACTGCCAAAGTGGAAATCTCGCCCGGTGTTGTACCGGTTCGCTCTCAACAGAAATGCTCATCACAGATCCTCTTTCGGTTTGGCCACGAAACCTATGATGCTGATCGCGCGAAAAACAATACAGATTCAGGGCGTTGATATTTTTTCCATACAAAAGCTGTCTCTGCCTATCTGAATGGTCTAATTTAATCTCATCTGTACCGGTTTTTTCCTCAACCACTCTCACTTTGGGTATCTGTATGACACGCTACGCCACCCTGGCCGCGCTCCTTAGCCAACGCATCGAACAGGGGCTCTATCCGGCCGGCGATCGTCTGCCGTCGGTGCGCGCGCTAAGCCTGGAACACGGCGTCAGCATCAGCACGGTGCAACAGGCCTATCGCCTGCTGGAAGAGACCCAACTGGTGGAAGCGCGCCCCAAATCCGGCTATTTCGTACAAAGGCGCCGCACTCTGGCCGAGCTTCCCGCCGTCACCCGTCCGGTGCAGCGACCGGTGGATATTTCGCAGTGGGAGCAGGTACTGGAACTGATCCGAAATAAACCGCGCGAAGATGTGATCCAGCTCGGCCGTGGCATGCCGGATATCAGCGAACCTACGCTGAAACCGTTGACCAAAGCGCTGGGCACCCTGGGCCGTCACGGCGATCTGCGCAGCCTGCTCTACGACAGCATTCAAGGCGTTATCGGCTTGCGTGAACAAATCGCCCGGCTGCTGCTGGACTCCGGTTGCCAGATTAGCGCCGACCAGCTGGTGATCACCACCGGCTGCCACGAGGCGTTGTTCACCGGCCTGCGCGCCGTCTGCCAGCCGGGGGATATCGTGGCGGTAGACTCCCCCTGCTTTCACGGCACCATGCAAACGCTGAAAGGGTTGGGCATGAAGGCGTTGGAAATCCCTACCGATCCGCTGACCGGGATCAGCCTGGAGGCGCTGGAACTGGCGCTGGAGCAGTGGCCGGTGAAAACCATTCTGTTGACGCCCAACTGCAATAACCCCTTGGGTTACATTATGCCGGAGGAGCGTAAACAGCGTTTGCTGACGCTGGCGCAGCGCTACGATGTGACGATCATCGAAGACGACGTATACGGTGATATCGCCTACCAATACCCAAGGCCTCGCACCATCAAATCCTTCGATGAAGACGGCCGGGTATTGCTGTGCAGCTCGTTCTCCAAAACGCTGGCACCCGGCCTGCGCATCGGCTGGATTGCCCCAGGGCGTTATCTGGAGCGCGTGTTGCACATGAAATATATCGGCACCGGCTCTACCGCGACCCAGCCGCAGCTGGCGATTGCCGAATTCATCCGCCACGGCCACTATCTGCAACATTTGCGGCGCATGCGTACCCGCTACCAGCAGAACCGGGACGTGATGACCGGATGGATTATGAAGTACTTCCCGCCCGGTACCCGTGTTAGCCAACCACGCGGCGGCTTTATGCTGTGGATTGAGCTGGATGAAGCGTTTGATACCCTGCGGCTAAATCGCCATTTGGAACAACAGGGTGTGCAGATCGCCGTCGGCAGCATTTTTTCCGCCTCCGGTAAATACCGTAACTGCCTGCGTATCAACTATGCGCCCAAGCTGACGCCAGAGATTGAACAAGCGGTGCAACGGGTTGGCGAGACCATTCAAATGCTGATGCTGGCGCACGCCCCAGAGCGCGACATCACATTGGCGCGATCGGATTAAACTCTGGCGCAATCGGATTATCCGCATGTGGCCGAACCTTCTAGAGTAGAACCTCTTCAACAAGCAGGTACAGGAAGGTGGTTATGTCTCAGTCTCAGGTATGGTTAATTACCGGCAGTTCACGCGGTTTGGGCCAGCAGTTGGCGCAGGCTGTTTTGGCCGCCGGCCACCGTCTGGTCGCGACCGCACGCCAGCCACAGCAGTTACAGCCGCTGGTGGAACAGTACGGTGAGCAAGTGGTCACCGTGGCGTTGGACGTTACTGACGCCGTGGCCGCCAAACGTGCGGTACAGACAGCAATAGACAGCTTCGGCCGACTGGATGTGGTGGTCAACAATGCCGGCTATGGCAACATCGCGCCGGTGGAAGATGCCGATGAAGCCGATTTCCGCGCCCAGGTCGATACCAATTTCTATGGCGTTTTTAACGTCACCCGCGCGGCGCTACCGGTGCTGCGTCAACAGGGCAGCGGCCATATCATTCAGATCTCCACCATAGGCGCACGCCTTGGCGTACCGGGTCTGAGCGCTTACCACACCGCCAAGTGGGCGGTCGAAGGCTTCTCCGAATCGCTGGCAAAAGAAATTGCGCCCTTCGGCGTGAAGGTGACCCTGGTTGAACCCGGCGGCTTCCGCACCGACTGGGCCGGCTCATCAATGACCATCGCCCCTGTCAGCGCCGCTTATCAGGCAACGCTTGGGCCCATGCTAGACTACTTGCAACAGCATAACGGCCACCAACCCGGCGACCCGGCCAAGGCCGCGCAGGTTATCTTGCAGATCGCCGAGATGGATGAACCCCCGCTGCGCCTGTTACTCGGCAGCGATGCGGTATTTATCGCCGGACAGGTGCAGGCCGAACGTGAAGCGGCGGATGCCAAATTCCGTTACCTCAGCCTGAGCACCGACCGGGACGATAGCCAACCGGATCACGAAACCATGGCGGCGTTGGTGGCTGGCAAATCATAAGGAACACCATGAGCAGCGATCAAATCCCGGTCTCCAGCGCCTTAGCCATTCGTCTCAAAGCGCTGGGGGTGGATATTGAAAAGCTTGGTCAACTGGCCGGCCTCCCCAGCGGGCTACTCAGCCACGGGCGCGAAAAGGTCAAGCTTTCCACCAGGCAATTTTTTGATATTTGGCAGGCGCTCCCGCGCCTGACCGATGATACGGCCTTTGGTCTTCGCCTCGGCAGTGACGTCGCACCCGAGCATTACGATATCGCTTCGGTCGCGGCGCTGCATTCTGCGACGCTGGGGGAGGCCTTGCAAAAAGTCGCCCGCTACAAGCGGTTGGTGTGTCCCGAAGAACTGACGCTGACGGAAGACGGCGAGGCCGTGCGGTTGCACACCCGTTGGACCATGGCCGAAGGTCATGCCCCTGAGCTGTTGGTGGACGCCATGTTTGCGTCCATCACCACTCTGTGCCGTCGTGGCACCGGCCTGGCTATTCAACCGAGGGCGATTGAACTGACGCGGCACCACGATCCCGCTTCGCCGTTGCTGCGCCATTTTAGCTGTCCGATCCGCTTCGACGCCCCGTTGGACGTGTTGATATTTGATCGTGCGCTGATGCAGCAGCCCTTTATCACCTATAACCAGGACATGCTGGCCGTGCTGCTGCCTGGGCTGGAAGCCGAGTTGGCCAAGGTCGAGCAGGACGACAGTTTGCCCGCACGGGTGATGGCGATCCTCACCCGTAGCATGCGCGGACAACGACCCAGCGTAAACAGCGTGGCTGCCGAGTTGTACCTCAGCCCACGCACCCTGCAGCGTCGTCTGCAACAGCACGGCTACAGCTATCAGCAACTGTTGGATAAAACCCGCCACCGTACGGCCTGTCATCTGCTGTCGGATACCGATCTGGAGCCCGGTGAAATTGCCTTCGTGCTCGGGTTCGAAGAACTGAATTCATTTAGCCGTGCCTTTATGCAATGGGAATCACAAACGCCGAACCGTTGGCGTCATCAACGCATCGCCGGGCGTCAGGAGAACAGGTTATGAAAGTGATAATATTCGGTGCCAGCGGCATGGTCGGGCAAGGCGCACTGCGCGAATGTCTGCTCGATCCGCAGGTGACGGAAGTGCTGAGCATCGGCCGCAGTGAACTGGCGCAAAGCGATGCCAAGCTCCGCCAACTGACGTTGCCCGATCTGAGTGATTTATCCGCCCTGGAGACTCAGCTCAGCGGCTACGACGCCTGCTTCTTCTGCCTTGGCGTATCTTCCGCCGGCATGAGCGAAGCACGCTACCGTGCCCTGACCTACGATCTGACGCTGGCTGCGGGCCGCCCGCTGGCGCGGTTAAACCCGAACATGGTCTTTATTTATGTCTCCGGCGTCGGCACCGACAGCAGCGAGCAAGGCCGCAGCATGTGGGCACGGGTCAAGGGCGCAACCGAAAATGCCTTGTTGGCGCTGCCGTTCCATGCGGTGATGTTCCGCCCGGGCGTTATCGTGCCGCTGCACGGCATCCGCTCCCGAACCCGGCTTTATGATCTGCTGTACCGGCTTTTTAAACCGCTGTGGTTTGGCGCCCAACGGCTGTTCCCCAATCAGGTCACCACCACCGAACGTATCGGACTGGCAATGTTGGCCGTGGCACGGCGCGAGACAGACTTGCGCATCCTTGAACCGGTGGAGATTAACCGTTTGGCCCTGCCCTCGGCGGGTTGATTCTGCTATGTTAAAGCCGCGCGCGTGGGCCACCTGTGCCACGCTTTCGCCACTGCGACAGAGACAGACCCATGCCGTCAAAAATTTTATTCAGCGCCTGCTTGGCCGGTTTTAAGGTTCGCTATAACGGTTCCGATAAACCGTTGCCCCATCTCACCCTGCTGCGCTGGCAGCGCGAAGGCCGTTTAGTGGTTTGCTGCCCGGAACTGGCCGCCGGCTTCTCCACGCCACGTCCCTCAGCAGAAATCACTCCGGCCGCCGAAGGGGCCACGGTGCTCGCGCAACGGGCTCGGGTTATGGAGATCAGCGGCGGTGACGTCACCGACAGTTACCTGCTTGGCGCCCATCTGGCGCTGGAAACCGCGCGGCGCCACGGCTGCCGCTTTGCCCTGCTCACCGACGGCAGCCCGTCCTGCGGCAGCCAATTTATCTACGACGGTTCTTTCAGCGGCCAGACCAAACCCGGCAGCGGCGTCACCGCCGAACTGCTGCGTCAGAATGGCATTGAGGTCTTTTCCGACCGTCAGTTGGAGGCGCTGATCGCCCGGGTGGAGGCCGAGGAGCTACCCTAACGCTGCAGGTGCTCCGCCAGCCGCTGTTGAAGATGGGAGATCCCCTGCGGGTGATGGATAAAGCGGTCGAGTGTCATCATCTGCCAACGCTGCCCTTCATCGCCAAAGCGGATGGCGGCAATCTGCTGCGGGGTGATTTCGCCCAGCATAAACCAGGTCGGTGGATAGCCGGCGAAAATCCCCTCGTAGCGCTGCTGGTGAAGAACCTGCCCCGCGGCAATCCGCAGGCCGAACTCTTCCAGGGTTTCCCGCTGCACGCATTGCAGCGGCGTTTCGTCGTTTTCGCGCCCGCCACCGGGCAGATCCCAGCAGCCAGGCCAGGGAATGTCGGGCTTGTCGTCTCGCTGATAGGTCAGCACGCTGTTGCCGCACAACAGCGCGATTTTCGCGCCACCAAAATGCTTATCCGTCATCCCGCCTGGCTCCCGTTTTCGCCATTGAGCTAACATCTTACCTCATCGGAGTGCGCGCTGGTGTATAGTGAAAAACCGTTTTCACCACAGGCGAACAATGACGATGAACTCTCCGTTTCTGGTTACTCCCCAATGGCTTGCACAACATATCAACGATGAAAATCTGGTCGTGGTCGATGTCAGAATGTCTCCGGTCGGCCTGGTACCGAAAAAAGATATGCTTGCCGAATTTGAACGCGGTCATATCCCGGGCGCGGTGTACTTCGATATCGATGACATCGCGGATAAAAACACCGATCTGCCGCATATGCTGCCTACGGCGGAAGCCTTCAGCGCGGCGGCAGGCAAGTTGGGCATTAGCGATCAACACACCATTGTGTTCTATGACGAGGGCAATCAGTTCTCTGCCCCACGCGGCTGGTGGACCTTCCGTAACTTTGGCGCGCAGCAGGTTTATGTGCTGGACGAAGGCCTCAACGGCTGGACTGCGCTGGGCCAACCGCTGGCAACCGGCGCAACGCAACGCACGCAGCAAACCTTCAACGCCCGCTTCAATGCAGACGCGGTAGTCACTATGCAGCAGGTGGAACAGGCGCTGAACACGCAGGTGCAGATCCTCGACGCACGCGCCGCACCGCGTTTTTACGCTGAAGCCCCAGAGCCGCGCCCCGGCCTGCACCGTGGCCATATTCCCGGCAGCATCAATATTCCTTACGGCGAACTGCTGGAAAACGGCCGCTTCAAATCGCTGGAAGCCCTCAAGAAAACCTTCAGCGACAAGGGCGTCGATCTCAACGGGCCAATCATCACCAGCTGTGGCTCCGGGGTAACTGCGGCAGTGCTGGCTTTTGGCCTGCTTTCCCTCGATGCAAAACAGGTGAAACTGTATGACGGCGCCTGGACCGAATGGGGTGCGCTGAGCGGCAATCAGCCGATCGAGCAGGACTAGTTTTTGATTCTGTCGGCCACGATTTGCGCCAACCGCTGAATGGCCGCCGTTGGAGTTTCTTGTGCGCGATGCAACACCACGCCAAGCGGGCTTAACGTCGGTAACATGCCGGGCGGCAGAAGGGATAATCCCGACGGCAGCCCGGCATCGGTGCGTACCGTCACTCCCAGCCCGGCGCTGACGGCGGCCCATACGCCATTCAGGCTACGGCTGGTAAAGGCGACACGCCACGCAATCCCGGCGCGATCCAATGCCTGCGTCGCCGCACTGCGCATCAGGCAAGGGGCGTCGAACATCACCAGCGGCAGCGGTTCATGCCCACTGCGCCAGAGCGACAGATCAAAATCAGGCGAGGCGATCCAGTGCATTTGCCTTTGCCCCAGCGCCTGGTGAAATGGCGTGCTGATGCCCCCGTCCCACGCCAGCGACAAATCCAGCTCCCCTTTCAATACCCAGTCGATCAGCTCGGCATTGCGGGCGATCCGCGCTTCGATGCGCACACGCGGATGCGCGCGAGTGAAACTGCCCAACACCTGCGGCAAAAAGGTTTCCCCGAAGTCCTCCTGTAACCCCAAGCGTACCCGGCCATGCAAATCCAGCCCGCGCACCGCCGCGGCGGCCTCATCGTTCAACTCCAGCAGCCGGCGGGCGTAGCCCAGCAATGTCTCGCCGGCCTCGGTCATCACCATGTTGCGCCCGGCCTTGCGCAGAATCGGGGTGCCAACCTGTTGCTCCAGCTTTTTCAGGTGCGCGCTGACTGCCGAGGTTGAGCGCCCCAGCCGCTCCGCCGCTTTGGCGAAACTGCCCAACTCAATACCGGTAACGTAACTGCGCAGATCTTCGAGATCAAAGGTGACACGCCCCATACTGACCGTCCCGTTTTTAAGAACCATTAATCAAAATAATACCGATTTATGGATAAACATGGCGCGTCAGGCATCGCGGGTCAACCGCTTTCAGCAAGGCGTTCGGGAATACTCTTCCCCCTGCCCGCCGGTGACGACGGGGCTGCCATTCAGCATGAGGTAAAGCCTGACGCCAGGCGAGCACGGGTAAAAATCGGTTTTCACTCTTTGACCACACAGTGCCACGGGTTGACAGCCTTATTTGATATTGATAATCATTATCACAATAAAGTTTTCAATAACGATTTGCAGGATGCGACTCGTTGAGGTCACCGCTATGCCACAGTCCCTGATCACGCCTTATGTCACCCGTTGCTGTATCGTTGGCGGCGGCCCCGCCGGGCTGATGCTCGGCTATTTGTTGGCTCGGGCTGGCATTAACGTGACGGTGCTGGAAAAACACGCCGATTTTCTGCGAGATTTTCGCGGCGATACCATTCACCCCTCGACGCTGGAAATCATGCACCAGCTTGGCCTGCTGGAAGCATTGCTGGCTCTGCCACACCAGCGTGCGGAAACGCTGCATGCCGAGATCGCCGGGCGTGACATTCGGCTGGCAGACTTCACACGCTTGCCAACCCGCTGCAAATTTATCGCCTTTATGCCGCAATGGGAGTTTCTCAACTTTCTGGCAGAAAAGGCCGCCGCCTTTCCCGAATTCACACTGATCAAGTCCGCGCAGGTGCACCAGCTGTTGTACGATCGCGGCCAGGTCTGCGGCGTGCTGGCGGACACGCCGGAAGGGCCGATCCGCGTTCGCTGCCAGTTGGTGATAGGTACCGACGGACGCAACTCGGTGGTGCGTGAACAGGCTTCTCTCAGCAGCCACAGTTTTGGCTCACCGCGTGACGTGTTGTGGATGAAAATCGATAAACAGGAAGGCGATCCGGCCTGGTCGATGGGCCACACCGGACCAAAGCAAAACTTCATCATGATCGACCGGGGTGAATACTGGCAGTGTGGCTATTCGATCGACAAAGGCAGCTTCGAGGCGATCCAACAAGACGGACTGGAGAATTTTTTACTGCAGATTGCCGAGGTGGCACCGTTCCAGGATCATCGCCTGCAAACGATCGTCAGTTGGCAACAGGTGAAGCTGCTCAGCATCCGCATCGATCGTCTGGATCAGTGGGCCAAGCCGGGCGTGCTGTGCATTGGCGATGCCGCGCACGCCATGTCACCCATCGGTGGCGTTGGGGTGAATCTGGCGATTCAGGATGCAGTCGCGACCGCCAACGCGATCATTCCCCCGCTGCGCAGCCAGCGCTTGCAGCTAAAACACCTGCAGCAGGTACAGCGACGCCGCAACTTCCCCACCAAAGCCACTCAGTTCCTGCAAATCAAAATGAGCCAGCGCAGGCCGAAAAAACGCCGTGCCGGCGAGAGCTCCAAACTGATGGCCCGGGTAGGCAACAGCCGTTGGTTGCCACATTTGTTTGGCCGGATTATCGGTCTGGGATTCAGGCGCGAGACGCCGAAACATTTGGACTGATCGGGCTCAGTCAGGATCAGGAAGAAGAGAGGAAGAGAGGAAAAGCGCTAAACCGATAATATTGGCGTGCTCAACCCCCCTCCAGAAGCGTCATCCCCATGCTATCGGCCAGTTCGAATAGATGTATTAAAACGCTTTTATCTGTTACTGATACCGTGCTAACAGCAATAGATAACTCGTTTCCATTAAAGCGTCAGGTTCACTGGCTTCGCTTTCAATGTCGACTGCAGCTACCGGAACCTTCACTCCAGCAGACTTTGTCACCCTATCCCACGCAATCTCCAGCATTTGCATCGCCGTATTCGGATCCACCGCGGGGTCATTGACCATGTCCGTCAGTTTTTTACGCAAAGCGTTATTACCGACGTGACTCTGGCCTTGGGGTTGATGAGCATCGGGATCGATTTCAACTACCAGGAATCGCGCCGAACCTTTACTTGGCTTAAGATGCTGTAGCTGATCGGCAGTGAGCATCTGCATGGCCATGCGATGTCCCTGTCGACGATGGGTGTGTTGTTTCTCGGTCATACTCCCTCCGGTATGCGGATATTGAGTAAATTGAGTAAATTGAGTATGCGCTGGATTGCCTAAATCCTCGCCAACGGCCCTGTTCCTATCCATCAAGAGGTTTACATGTTCAGTATTCGCCAGGCTTTACGCCATGATTTAGCGCTAGTTCGTGACGTCGGTATTCGTACTTATCAGGCCCATTTTGGCGAACTTTGGCACCATAAAGCGGAATTGGATGCTTTTTTGGCTCAGGACTTTGCGGTCGAAGCCCTGGAGCAGACCCTGCAGGATCCGGACGTGTGCTGGCTGTTGGGCTATGAAGACGAGCGTCTGGTGGGCTATGCACGGCTGAACTTCAACAGCCTGCTGGCGCCCACTCAACAGACGGGCGCAGAACTGCAGAAAATCTATTTCCTGCCGGAATATGCCGGCCAGGGTTATGGCCAGCGTTTTTTTGAACAGGTGCAGCAGCGGGCACTCGAACGCCGGCAGACAACGCTGTGGCTGGAGGTGCTAAAGCGCAACACCAGCGCCCAGCGTTTTTACCAACGTCAGGGGCTGAGCATTTGCGGCGAGACCTGCTACACCAGCGCCCAAGGTTCCATCGGCATCTGGTATATGTCGAAAGCGCTGTAACTCCAGCGCTCAAGCATGAGATTAACCCGGAAACTCCAGCGTGCCGGTCAGATCCCCCAAGGGTTTCTGGCCACGCGTCGCCATTGCCTTATCGCGATCTGCCAGCCCTTCCAGCGTTGGCAAATCAAACACCCGACTGATGAATCGCAAGATGGATCCGGTATCGTACACTTGGTGATCGACATATCCCTTACGGGCGAACGGTGAGATCACCAACGCTGGAATGCGCGAGCCAGGTCCCCAACGATCCCCCTGCGGCGGTGCAACGTGATCCCACCAGCCGCCGTTTTCATCGAAGGTAATGACCACCACGCTGTTATCCCACTGCGGGCCATTACGCAGGCTATTGATAATATGGGCAATATGACGGTCTCCGGCTTCGACATCCGAATAGCCGGCGTGCATATTGAGGTTGCCCTGTGGCTTGTAGAAAGCGACCGGCGGCAAGGTGCCCGCTTCCACCGCCGCCAGGAATTTATTGCCGGCGGTTGAATCGCCAATGCCGCCATCACGCAAATGAGCTTCGCGCGCCTGCGGGTTGGACGGCCCCAGATTTTCAAAGTAATTGAACGGTTGATGATGATACTGAAAATCCGGTGCGCCGGGGAAATCACCCTGATCTTTGCGGTTGTCCAGCGCGTACTGCCAACCACCGGCGTACCAGGCCCAATCGATCCCTTTCTGGCTGAGCAAATCACCAATGTGCGGGTGTTTCTGTGGCGGCATAACGTTGGGCATGGTGGCATCCGCCAACGTCGGATCTTTCTCATCCTGCGTCCATGACGGCCAGTACGGTGGCGCCATGGTATTGACCGCGTAACCGTCCGGCGTCAGCAGGCTTTTGCCGAACAGCGGAATGCCGAATGAAGCGCTGACCGGCGAATCGCTCAGCGGCTTTAAACGCCAGTCCGTCACGTCGTCGCTTTCAAGCTGAGCAATGCCGTCTTTGGCGACAGAGTTTTGCACGTCAGGGTAGAACGGTGGGCGGGCGCAAATCAGATACTGATGATTGAGGAACGAGCCGCCAAACGCCCCCTGGAAGAAGTTATCGCACAGGGTAAATTCCTGCGCCAACGTCCATAGCCGCAGGTTGTATGCGCCGTCGCCGTAATAGCCCATGGTCAGAGCACCGGAATCGGCCCAGGCGACGAATTTGTCATTTTTGCCGCCGTTGATCTGCATCTGGTTCTGATAAAACACGTGCCACAAATCGCGAGTTACCACGCCATGCGGCAGGTTTTCCCCCTGCGGCCCGGTCAGCACAAACGGCTGGTTCGGCAGTTGAGTAGTAAAAACCGCATCTTCGTCGATTTTGTAGTTAACATGCCCGACTTCCTGAGCCTTCGGCACCAGGCCTTTCCAGATCGGCGGCAGCGTATCCAGCAGTTGACCATCGCGATCGCGCTGCTGGTACTCCTCCGGCTTGAGCGCCGACAGCGGTTTTTCTACCCCGGGGAAATTGGCGAACAGGTTGTTGAAGCTGCGGTTTTCGGCGTAAATCACCACCACATTCTTCACATAGCGCCGCAGCAACGAGTTTTGCGCACTTTGCGGCAAAGCATTTAGCAGCACTTTTTTGTTCCCCTCCGCCGCGGCTCCGGCCAAGGGGGCAATGGAGGCGCCAACGCCCAATGCCGTCGCTCCCGCCAAAAAGCGGCGACGCGCCGGGTTGCTCGGTTGCTGCTGTTGATCCTGCGCCGACGGCGGCAAATCATTCTGTGGTTTATCGCTCATGCCTGTTCCCTTAAAAAATTTAACCTGTTGATTTATTATCAATTTATTTAAGAGTCATTATGCTATGGCACAATTATGAACGAAATGTGACAGACTGCGGCAGGTTAGCATTTGGCAACACTTTCGCGAACTTCGCCGCAGTTTTATTAAAATGTCGCCCCCTCAGCGCCTATCGCGAGTCCCGTTGCAGCATCAACAACATCAGCGCCAGCGTATTGGGCACCATATACAGTAAGGCACCCAGCTGCACCGCCAGCGGATCCTCCTTGGCCTGCCAGGCCATAAACCAGTCGCCGGCGACCACCATAAAACCGATCCCCCATACTGTAATCGCACATAGCGCACCCAGCATGGCCCAGGCTTTGCCTCTGGCGAACGTCGCATAAGAGTGACCCCTATGTTTCACCATCAACACTATGCCCAAGGTTGCCGCGATCCCGGCCAGAGATTCCAGCAGGGTAATAAACGCCAACCCGACCATTCCGGCCCAGGGCGCGGTGATGGCACGCCACATCAGACCGGGCACCTGATAGGTATTTTGCATAGTTAGCAGGGGCCCCACGGCATGCCGGGCGGTATTGGCAAAATCCGCAGTATTGTTCAGCAGGCTGAAAATCCCCCACAGGGCCGGGAACAGTGACAGGACGATACAAGACAGGCGTGAGATATTGATTTCGTTCATAATTATCCTTAATTATTTTAGGTGTATCCCCGATTATCCAAACGGACCGAGGTTTGCAGTCGGTCAGTTCCTGGAGTATCTTAGCAACTATATTGTAAGAACAAATCTTACAAAAGAGACATAATTGATGGAGGCGCACAATGGGCAGAACATTGACGGTAGACCTGGGTAAAGAACTGCGTGGGTTTGTCGAAGGCCTGGTCGCCAGCGGCGACTACCGTACCCCAAGCGAGGTCATCCGCGAATCGGTACGTACCCTGCGCGAACGTACAGCTGCATCAAAACTGGAAGAACTGCGCCGCTTGATCGCCGAAGGTGAAAATAGTGGCGATGCCCAAGAGTGGGATCGAGATGTGTTCATGGAAAGAATACGGAGTAAAACAAAAGGATGCGGAGAAAAATAGTCGTCCGCCCAAAAGCACTGGATGACATGGAAAGTATTTATTTCTATGGCCTGGAGCGGTATGGATTACAAGCCGCCAAAGACTACCTTAACCATATTCATAAGGCATTTGATAATCTTAGCCATTCTCAGCTTGGCAGAAACGTAGCCTTGATTGCACAAGATCTCTGCGTTCTGCCAGCCGCTGGGCATCTCATTTATTTTCGTGAAGATATCCATTGGGTAAGAATCATCAGGGTTTTGCATCACTCCCGGGATCCCACCCGCACGCAATTTATTAGGTAATCCCCACGTTTATATCGCCACCAGCCCGCGTACGCCGTCCTGCTCCATCGCGCTGCCTGCCCCGCGCTGAATGATGCTGCCACGCGACATCACGAGATAGCTGTCTGCCAATTCGGCGGCAAAATCATAGAACTGCTCTACCAGCAGGATCGCCATATCGCCACCTGCCGCCAACTGCTTGATCACAGCGCCGATCTCTTTGATCACCGAAGGTTGGATCCCCTCGGTCGGCTCATCGAGGATCAACAACTGCGGCCGACAGGCCAGCGCACGGCCAATCGCCAACTGCTGTTGCTGCCCGCCAGAGAGATCGCCACCGCGCCGATCTTTCATCTGCAACAGGACAGGGAATAACTCATAAATATGCTCCGGCACCTTACGTGCCTCCGTGCCGGAAAAACGCGCCAGCCCCATCAGCAAGTTTTCCTCTACCGTCAGGCGCGGGAAAATCTCTCGCCCCTGCGGCACATAGGCGATCCCCGCTTGTACACGCTGGTGCGGTTTTTTGCCGTTAAGGGCCGTTCCCTGCCAACTGAGGGTGCCGCTTTTAACCGGGATCAGCCCCATCAGGCATTTCAGCAACGTGGTTTTCCCCACGCCGTTGCGCCCCAGGAGGCAAGTCACCTCACCGATGCGGGCCTCAAACGACAGGCCGCGTAAAATATGGCTGCCACCGTAGTATTGATTCAGCTCGTTAACCTGCAACATAGTGGTTCCTCAGCGCCCCAAATAGACTTCAATCACCTGCTCGTTGGCCTGCACCTGCGCCAAAGAGCCCTCCGCCAGCACCTGGCCCTGATGCAGTACGGTGACATGATCGGCGATGGTTTCGACAAAGCCCATGTCGTGCTCTACCACCATCAGCGAATGCTTGCCCGCCAATGCGCGGAACAGCTCGGCGGTGTACTCGGTTTCCGCATCCGTCATTCCGGCTGCCGGTTCGTCGAGCAGCAACAGGTGCGGCTCCTGCACCAACAGCATGCCAATCTCAAGAAATTGCTTCTGCCCGTGGGACAGCAGTCCGGCGGGCCGATGTCGCTCATGGCCCAGCCGCAAGGTTTTCAGCATTTCATCGATACGGTCGCGCTGTTCGCCGCTCAGCCTGGCGCGCAGGCAGGCCCACACCGATTTCTTCGCCTTCTGGGCAATCTCAAGATTTTCGAACACCGTCAGTGCCTCAAACACCGTAGGCTTTTGGAACTTGCGGCCAATGCCGGCTTGGGCAATCTGCATCGGATCCAACGCGGTCAGATCGACAGTTTGATCGTAAAACACTCTGCCGCTGTCCGGCCGGGTTTTGCCGGTGATCACATCCATCAAGGTGGTTTTCCCTGCCCCGTTTGGCCCGATCACACAGCGCAATTCCCCTACGCCAATCTGCAACGACAAATCGCTCAGTGCGCGAAAACCGTCGAAGCTGACGTTGATCTTGTCGAGCAACAGCACCGGATCGGTTTGCTGGCGGTGTTTATCCGCCGGCAACGGTTGGGTGAACAACTCGTCGGTCATTTGCAGCGAATTCATTGTGATTTCCCTCTGCGTAGCAGGCCGATAACCCCTTTGGGCAAGAACAGCGTGACGATGATAAACATCAGGCCAAGGAAGAACTGCCAGTATTCCGGGATCGCCATGGTGAACCAACTTTTGGCGCCGTTGACGATACCGGCACCGAGCAGTGGCCCCACCAAGGTGCCGCGTCCACCGAGTGCCACCCAGATAGCGGCCTCGATCGAGTTGGTCGGCGACATTTCACCCGGGTTGATAATGCCCACCTGCGGCACATATAACGCCCCGGCCAGGCCGCACAGCACCGCCGACAGCGTCCAGACGAACAGCTTGAAACCTTTTGGATCGTAACCGCAAAACGTCAGGCGATTTTCCGCATCGCGCACCGCGGTTAACACCCGGCCAAACTTGCTGCGCGCCAGGGCAAAGCCGATCGCCAAACTGGCCGCCAGCAACAACACCGTTGCCAGAAACAGCGCCACCCGCGTGCCGATCGCGGTGATCGGAAAACCCAGCAGCGTGGTGAAGCCGGTAAAGCCGTTGTTACCGCCAAACCCGGTTTCGTTGCGGAAGAACAGCAGCATGCCGGCATAGGTCAATGCCTGCGTCATGATGGAAAAATAGACGCCTTTGATTTTTGAACGGAAGGCGAAGTAGCCGAAGACAAAAGCCAGCACGCCCGGCACCAGCACAATCAGGCACAATGCCCAGGCGAAATACTGGGTGCCGCTCCAAAACCAGGGCAGTTCGCTCCAGGACAGGAACGCCATAAAGCTCGGCAGGCCCTCTCCCGCCGCCTGGCGCATCAGGTACATGCCCATGGCATAGCCACCCAGAGCGAAAAACAGCCCATGACCCAGGGACAACAACCCGGCATAGCCCCACACCAGATCAAGCGCCACCGCCACCACGGCATAGCACAGAATTTTGCCTACCAGCGTCAGGGTATAGGTGGAGATCGCCAGCGGGTGATCCGCCGGTAACAGCGCGAGAAACGGCATGATTAACAGCGTCAGCAACGCCAGCCCGCCGATGCCGAGCGCCAGCCGGGGGGCCTTTTGCACCCCGGTTACAGTCAAAGGTTGGCTCATCAGTCATTCACCCTGCCCTTGAGGGCAAATAGCCCCTGAGGACGCTTTTGAATAAACAGGACAATCAGCGCCAGGATCAGGATTTTACCCAGCACGGCGCCAATCTGTGGTTCGAGAATTTTGTTGAGGATGCCGAGGCCAAAAGCCGCCACCACCGTACCGGCCAACTGGCCCACGCCGCCAAGCACCACCACCAGGAAGGAGTCGATGATATAACCCTGCCCCAGCTCGGGCCCGACGTTGCCCAACTGCGACAAGGCTACGCCGCCCAACCCGGCAATGCCGGACCCCAACCCGAACGCCAGCATATCGACACGGCCGGTGGGCACACCGCAACACGCGGCCATGCCGCGGTTTTGCGTCACGGCTCGCACGTTCATGCCCAGTCGGGTTTTATTCAGCAACAGCCAGGTGAGGATCAGGACCAACGCCACAAACACGATGACGGCAATGCGGTTCCACGGCAGCACCAGATTCGGCAGGAGCTGAATACCGCCCGACAGCCAGGCCGGGTTTGCGACCTCCACGTTTTGCGCACCGAACAACACCCGTACCCCTTGGATCAGCACCAGGCTAATGCCCCAGGTGGCCAACAGCGTTTCCAGCGGTCGGCCGTAAAGGTGGCGGATCACCGTGCGCTCCAGCGCCATGCCGATGCAGGCCGTGATGGCGAACGCCACCGGCAGCGCCACCAGCGGATACAGCGCCAGCCACTGCGGCGCAAACTGCTGAAACAGCCCCTGTACCAGATAAGCCGAATAGGCGCCGAGCATCAGCATTTCGCCGTGCGCCATGTTGATCACCCCCAGCAGGCCATAGGTGATTGCCAAACCGAGCGCCGCCAACAGCAGGATCGAACCCAGCGACAGACCGGTAAATGCCTGGCCGATCAGGTCACCGATCATCAGCCGATGTTTCACGCTGCTCAGGCTTTTCATCGCTTCGGCACGTACCGCGGCGTCCGGCTCATGGCCTGTCTCCGTCAACGCCTGCAGGCGCGTTTGCGTTTCAGGATCGCCCGAGCTGCCAAGCAAGCGCACCGCGTTGAGGCGTACCCCGGCATCGGCATCGTTAAGTTGCAGATTCGCCAGCGCGATGCTCAATGCCTCATGCACCCGGCTGTCTTGTTCCAGCGCCAAACGCTGGGTCAGCAGCGGCAACTGATCGCTTTGCGCCTCGCGCTGCAGGGCCTGCGCCGCCTGTAAACGCACCGCCGGGTCCTCGCTGACCAGCCGATGCGCCGACAGTGCGTTGGCAATCAGGATGCGCAGCCGGTTGTTCAACCACAGCTTCTTCGGTGTGCCGACCGGGGCAGCGCTGCCAGACAAGGGCTGGTAATTTTCGCCCTGCTGGACAAAGGCATGTTTGGCGTCGTCGATCACCACACTTTCTTGTTTCAGCGCTTGCAGCAGCGGCAGTCGCGAAGCATCCGGCGCGGTGGCCCATGCCTGTAATAATTTGGCTTGCTGCGTGCGATTGGCCGTAGCAAATTCATCGGCCGGCCCCGCCTGCGCGAACATCGGCAGGCAGCACAGCAGAAAACACAGAGGCCTGAGTTGGCTTAAAGAGAAAAGTTTCATCGGGTGTCTCGTCGCAATGGGGCGTCGTAGCCTGCCCCCGCCGCAGCGGGGGAACCGGGTTTTACTGACCGCCTTTTACCGGGTGATCCGGCTTTTTATCGTTGCCGGCAATGTACGGGCTCCACGGCTGAGCGCGAACAGGCGCATCGGTCTGCCACACCACGTTGAACTGGCCGTTGCCTTCAATCTCACCGATCATCACCGGCTTATGCAGATGGTGGTTGGTGGCGTCCATGGTCAGGGTAAAGCCCGATGGCGCAGCGAAGGTCTGTCCGGCCATGGCGGCGCGCACCTTATCAACGTCGGTAGTTCCGGCCTTCTCAACCGCCTGCGCCCACATGTGAATGCCGACATAGGTCGCTTCCATCGGGTCGTTGGTCACGGCGGTGGCGTAGTTCGGCAAGTTATGGGCCTTGGCGTAGGCTCGCCATTCGCTGACAAACTGCTTGTTGGTCGGGTTATCCACCGACTCGAAGTAGTTCCAGGCCGCCAGGTTACCCACCAGCGGTTTGGTGTCGATACCGCGCAGCTCTTCTTCACCGACCGAGAAGGCAATCACCGGCACATCGGTAGCCTTGATACCCTGGTTGGCCAGCTCTTTGTAGAAGGGGACGTTGGAGTCACCGTTGATGGTGGAGATCACCGCCGTTTTGCCCCCGGCGGAGAATTTTTTAATGTTGGCGACAATGGTCTGATAGTCGCTGTAACCGAACGGTGTATAGACCTCTTCAATGTCTTTATCCTGGATCCCTTTCGAATGCAGGAAGGCGCGCAGTATCTTGTTGGTGGTGCGCGGATACACGTAGTCGGTTCCCAACAGGAAGAAGCGTTTGGCCGCTCCGCCGTCTTCACTCAGCAGATACTCCACCGCCGGGATTGCCTGCTGGTTAGGCGCGGCACCGGTGTAGAACACGTTCGGCGACATCTCTTCCCCTTCGTACTGCACCGGGTAAAACAGCAGGCCGTTGAGCTCTTCAAACACCGGCAGCACTGACTTGCGCGACACCGAAGTCCAGCAGCCAAACACCGCCGCCACCTTGTCCTGACTCAACAGCTGACGCGCCTTCTCGGCGAACAGCGGCCAGTTGGAGGCTGGATCCACCACCACCGGCTCAAGCTTTTTACCCAACACGCCACCTTTGGCGTTGATATCGTCGATGGTCATCAGCGCCACGTCTTTCAGCGGCGTTTCAGAAATCGCCATGGTGCCGGACAGCGAGCTCAGGATACCGACCTTGATGGTGTCGGCGGCCTGTACGCCCCAGGCCATCCCCATGCCGATCACGGTGGCGGACAACGCAAAAGCTTTTATAAAGTGACGACGTTGCATAATTCAAACTCCTGATGTTGATGTTAGAAAACCCACCTTGTTAAGAAGAATTAACCCTAGGAATTTCGAGTTGCAGCCAACAACGCTGCAGCTCGAAAGACGCCGGGTTATGGCTGACGAAGCCGGGCCTGATGCAGCATATGCAGAGTTATTTTTCTTACTTCAGCCTTGCTGACGGCAATATGGTGACTGAGCCGCGTTTGCGCCTCCTCGGTTCGGTGTTGCAAGATCGCCAGCAAAATGGCGGCGTGTTCGTTGTAGGTCGCCTCCACCCGGCTTTCCTGGGTGAAATCGAGCCGACGTATGATGCGAATTTTCTCGGTCAAATCGCGGTGAATACGCGCCATTTCGCCATTCCCCGCCGCCTCGACCAGCGTCATATGAAACTGCTCGTCGTGCACTGAGACGGTTTTTCCCTCCTCCAGCCGCGGTTCGTCGATCCAAAAACGGGTAAGCGCCGCCAACTGCCCCGGCACCTCGCCCATTGACCGAGCGCACAGCCGTTTTACCGCTTCGCACTCCAACACGATGCGCAGGTCATACAGTTCTTCGAAGTAGGCAAAATCGAACGGCCGCACCTGCCAGCCGCTGCGAAAATGCACCTCTACGTAGCCCTCGCGCTCCAGCCAGAACAACGCCTGACGCACTGGCGTACGGCTGACGTCCATACGCACGGCAATTTCGTTTTCGCTGAAGCGATCGCCCGGCAGCAGGTGAAAATCAAAAATGTCGTCCTTGAGCTGCAGATAGATACGTTCCGCCAGCCCCTCCGGCCGAGCCTTGCTGCGGTTATTGGTGATTTGCATCTCATGCCTCTCCGTGGGCGCGGCATAGCGCGCCCCGACGTGAATGATTGAGCGTCAGCTGGCGTGTTCCAGCCACAGCAGCGCATCGCCCGGCCCCACCGGTCGCCCCTGCTGGCAACTGATGCGCTTGATGATCCCGGCGCGCGGCGCGGTGACCGCCAGCTCCATTTTCATCGCCTCGACCACGATCAGCGGTTGACCGGCTTCTACCCTCTGCCCCGGCTCAACCAGGATCTTCCACACGCTGCCATTCAGGTCGGCGCTGACCAGGTCGCCATCCACCTCTTCCTCATCAGTCTGCGGTGGCAACAATTGGGCCTCGGCCTCCCCCTCTTCCGCCTGCCAGCGCGTCACTTCGTGGCTGAATGCTTGTTGTTGGCGCTGCTGGAAGGCGCTGATGTCTTCCGCGTTTTCCGCCAGAAAACGGCGGTAATCGGCAAAATCGAATTCGCTGTCCTCAATGCGGATCTGCGCGCGCCCTTCGCGGAACGCCTCGCGCTGCTCATCCAGCTCCTGCTCGCTCACCGGGTAGAAACGCACCTGATCGAAGAAATGCAGCAGCCAGGGCTCGCCGGAGTTGAACTGCGGGTTTTTGAGAAATTTGTTCCAAATCGGCAAGGTACGTCCGACCAACTGATAGCCGCCCGGCGAATCCATGCCATAGATGCACATGTACATGCCGCCGATGCCAACCGTGCCTTCGGCGGTATGGGTGCGCGCCGGGTTGTATTTGGAACTGAGCAAACGGTGCCGCGGGTCGATCGGCACCGCGCAGGGTGCGCCCAGGTAGACGTCGCCCAGCCCGAGGATCAGGTAGCTGGCGTCGAAGATGATGTCGCGTACCTGCTCGCGGCTGCCGAGCCCGTTGATGCGCTGGATAAAATCGACGTTGTTCGGCAACCAGGGGGCCGACGAACGCACCGTCTGCTGGTAACGTTCCACCGCGCCCAGCGTGGCGGAATCTTCAAACGCCATCGGCAGATAAACCGTTCGCGTCGGCACTTTCAGCTGACTGACATCACCCAACGCCTGTTCGCGCGCCAACAAGCGCTGGAGTAAATCGGCCTGACCGAGAATGCGGCTGTCATAACGGATCTGCAGCGATCGCACGCCGGGTGCCAGCTCCTCCACGCCCGGGATCGCATCCTGCTTGAGCGATTGCATCAGCAAATGGATGCGCAGCCGCAGCGCCAGATCGAGCACGTTGTCGCCGTACTCCAGCAAAATGTAACCATCTCCGGCCTGGCGATAGACCACTGCCGGCCGACTGTCGGTGGCCGGTAACGCCGCCACTATGGCGGCGGAGGCGGTCGTGCCCGGCATCAGATCCGGCGGTGCCAGGGTGATAGCCTTCACCGCTGCCAGGGCTTCGATACTGCCGAGCTGCGCCTGCTCCAGCGACTGCGCCTGCTTGAAACCGATAGGATGAAAACGGATGCGATCCCCCGGTTTCACCTGACCGACCTTCCACAGCTCCGCCCTGGCGATGGTCACCGGGCAAACAAAGCCGCCCAGGCTCGGTCCGTCGCGGGTAAGGATCACCGGGAAATCGCCGGTGAAGTTAATCGAACCGATGGCGTACTCGCAGTCGTGCACGTTGGACGGGTGTAGCCCCGCCTCGCCGCCGTCCTGTCGCGCCCATTCCGGTTTAGGCCCGGACAGGCGTACGCCCAACCGGTTAGAGTTGTAATGCACCTGCCATTCGGCGGCAAAGAAACGTTCGATGGATGCCGGGGTAAAGAAGTCGGGTGCGCCGTGCGGACCATACAGCACGCCGATATTCCACAGATTGCCGTACTGCGGGATCAGGCTTTCGTCCATTGCCTGCGGGGCCGCAATCGGCGCCGGGGTAGTGGCGGCGGCCAAACCCGGTTGCGATACCGCCAGCATGTCCGCCACGCGCAGGGTACGGCCGGCGTGGCCGCCAAACTGCCCCAGCGCAAAGGTCGAACGACTGCCCAGATACACCGGCACGTCAAAACCATTGCGTACCGCCAGATAGGTACGGCATCCCCGCTGTGCTCGCCCCAAACGCAGTACCTGACCGGCACGCACCGCTATCGGCTGCCAGTAGGCCACGGCCTCACCGTCCAGATCGGCGGGACAATCCGCACCGGTCAGGGCAATGATGGCGTCGCAGTGAAAGCGCAGGGTCGGCCCCTGCAGGGTAAACTCCAGCCCGGCGGCGCTGGGGTGGTTGCCGACAATGCGGTTGGCCAGCCGGAAAGCGAAGTCGTCCATCGGCCCGGACGGCGGCACGCCGATATCCCAATAGCCAACACGGCCGGGATAATCCTGCACGCTGCTGTAGGTGCCCGGCTGCAGCACTTCAATGCTATTGGGTTGGAACCGGAAGCTGTCCAGCATGCGTGTCCAGACGCTGCCGTTCTGGAATGCCTCGGTCGCAATCACCTGTCGCAGGTAGTCCAGGTTAGTGGCAATCCCGTGCAGTCGGGTTGCATCCAGCGCGACACGCATTTTCTCCAGCGCCTGGCGGCGGTCTTCGCCATGAACGATCAGCTTGGCGATCATCGGGTCATAAAAGGCCGACACTTCGCTGCCGGTGGCCACCCAACCGTCGACGCGCACGTCGTCCGGAAAGTGCACTTCAGTCAGCACGCCGGGACTGGGTTGGAAATGCTTCAGAGGATCTTCGGCATAAATGCGCACTTCAATCGATGCCCCCTGCGGCGCTCGTTGCAACGCCGCCCAGTCCAGCGCATCGCCCGCCGCCACCTGCAACATGCATTCGATCAGATCCAGCCCGGTGACACATTCAGTCACCGGATGCTCCACTTGCAGGCGAGTATTCACTTCCAGAAAATAAAACTCGTCACGCGCAGCGTCGTAGATAAATTCCACGGTGCCGGCGCTGCGGTAGTTGACCGACGCCCCCAGCGCCACTGCGGCTTGATGCAGCGCCTGACGCGTGACGGCGGACAGATTCGGTGCCGGGGTTTCCTCCACCACTTTCTGGTTGCGGCGTTGCAATGAGCAGTCGCGCTCACCCAGCGCCACCACCCAGCCCTGACCGTCGCCAAATATTTGCACTTCCACGTGCCGGGCCTGATCGACAAAGCGCTCAATAAAGGCCCCAGAGTCGCGGAAGAACTGCTCGCCCAGGCGTTTTACGCTGTCATAAGCCTCACGCAGCGCGGCTTCATCGTCGCAGCGCGTCAGGCCAATGCCACCGCCACCGGCGGTACTTTTCAGCATCACCGGATAGCCAATGCGGCCGGCGGCGCTGACCGCCTCCTCAACGCTGTTCAGCAGGCCCGTACCCGGCGTCATCGGCACCTGCGCCACCGCCGCCAGCTCGCGAGCACGGTGTTTCAGGCCAAACTCGCGGATTTGCGCCGCCGTCGGACCGATAAAAGCAATGCCCGCCGTTTCACAGGCGTCGGCAAACTCGGCGCTCTCGGAAAGGAAGCCATAGCCCGGATAAATCGCCTGCGCGCCGGTTTGCGCCGCGGCCGCCAGGATCTTGTCGATGCACAGATAGCTGTCAGCGGCCTTGTCGCCGCCGAGCGGTATCGCCAGATTAGCCTCGGTCACGTGCGGCGCATTGCGATCGGTGTCGGAATAAACCGCTACGCTGGTGATGCCCAAACGTTTCAGAGAGCGGATCGCCCGGCAGGCAATTTCGCCGCGGTTGGCAATTAATACGGTAGTAAACATGATCAGGCCCCCTTCTGGCTGGCGATGTAGTGGCGCCAACCGCCAAATTCAGTGATGTCCGTCGCGCCCTCTAGCGCCCAGGGTTCGCAGATAAAGCCTTTCACCCGTCGCCCGTCTGCCAGCAGCAAGGTGCCCATACCCAGCGGCGCCGGGATCTCGGCCACCAACTCGCCGAAACGCGCCAGCGGGATATCCCATAGTTCGACGCTGATGGCGGCCCCCTGAGCGGCTTTGACCAACCCCGGCTTTGGCGGTTGGCTATTGGCGAGGGCGTAGAGGCGATAGCACGGCGCGGTAGTGGTTTGCTCTACGAAGGTTGCCGCGCGCTGCACGAGCTGGAAATTCAGCGGCATATCGCTGAGGTGCGCACCGACCACCGCTACCCGCACGTGCTGGCTGGATGGCGTCAAGAATTGAGCAGCAGGCAACCGGCGACCCGTTGCGCCAAGCGGCAGATCCTGGGCCTGCTGCCAGCGCTGGCCGAACGCCGCCAACGCACGATCGTGCCAGGCGGGTGCAATCAGGGTGATACCGGCAGGCAATCCGTCGTCACGCATCGGCGCAGGCAGCGCCAGTGCGCTCAGATCGGCCAGGTTGGTGAAATTGGTGTAGGTGCCGAACTGCGAGTTAAACAACACCGGCTCTTGCTCCATTTCCGCCAGGGTGCGGATCGTCGGCGAGGTCGGCACCACCAGCGCATCAAAGGGAGCCAGTTGCTGCTCAATCTGCCGCGTCAGTTCGGCACGCAGGTATTCCGCCTTGTAAGCATCGCAGGCGCTGTACTTCAGGCCGTTATTGACGATGCCGCGCACCACCGGATTGATGGCCTGCGGGTTGGCGCTCAGCACCGCTTCGACCGCCACGGTACGCTCCGCCACCCAAGGGCCGTAGTAGAGCTGCTCCGCCAGCACGCGAAACGGCGTAAAATCGAGGGTTTCCAGCGTCACGCCGCTGCTTTTCAACTGCACCAGCGCCCGCTGAAATGCCCGCTCGGCCTGCACATCGCCGAAAAATTCGAGTTGCGCAGGCACCGCGAAACGAGGTGACGCAGGTAAATCCGCCGGGGCGGTACGGGGGTTAATGCGGGAATAGGCATCGGCTGCGTCATAGCCGCCGGCCAATTCGGCCACCAGCGCTGCGTCCGCCACCGTCAGGGCAAACACCGATACGGTGTCATTCAATCGGCAAGCGGGCACCACGCCACGGTTCGACAACCCGCCTTTGGTCGGTTTCAGGCCGACAATATTGTTGAATCCTGCCGGAACGCGCCCCGAACCTGCGGTGTCGGTGCCCAGAGAAAACGGCGTCAGGCCGCGCGCCACTACCGACGCCGAACCGGAGCTGGAACCGCCGCTGACGTAACGACTATCGAAACTGTTGACCACCGCGCCGTGTGGCGAACGGGTGCCCACCAGCCCGGTCGCAAACTGATCGAGATTGGTTTTACCGATCACGATGGCTCCGGCAGCGCACAAATTGGTGACCACGGTGGCATCCGATGCCGCCAGATAAGCGAACTCCGGGCAGGCCGCGCTGGTCGGCCAGCCGCCGACGTCGATATTGTCTTTTACCGCAAAGGGGACGCCAAACAGCGGAAGCTGGCTGATATCGCCGGCAACCGCTTCAAGCCACTGCGCCAATCTTTGGTACTGCACTTCACGCTGTGCGGCGCTGGCAAGATACAGCCAGGCGTTGTCATCCGCCGGCAGGTCGGCGGCCAGTGCAGTCAGGGTAGCGCGCACGCAGGCAATGCGCTCGTCGGCCGGGCGGGTGTGATAGTGGTGTTGCCATTCGCTGAGGGTAAAACCACGTAGCGTATTAACAGGCTGGGTCATCGGCTGAATTCCATCTAGTACACAAGATGGGATTCAATAGAGCAACCGACGTGCCAATTTTTAATCGTATGATTTCAATAAATTATAATTAAAACTTATGACAATAAAATAATCATCCTGCACCAGCGCTGCACAATCGGCGAGCAAAAAAGGTGCAGTATACTTTCTGTTATTACAGCGCTGGCGGGGCTTTCTGGTATGCACCACGCTCTCGACTCACACGGCTAAATGCCGCTTTTCGATTGATCACAAACAAGCCGCAGCCCACTTTGATGAATGCATTAGCGCCAAGGGAACTGGGTTGATGACGGAAGTAACCCGTCACTGCCATATCGCCTCGCGAACTTTAATCGCTCGGGGTAACAGCCCCAAAGCGTAAAAACGATCGGCTATCGCCTGCTGCTGGCGAATGATATTTAAATCCATTCGGCGTGTCTGATGGCTGCGGCGAGCCAGTGCGTGGGTGAGCGAGGGGATACCTTGTCCCAGTTCGGCCGACAGCAGCGTTGCCGCTTCGTCGCGATGGGCGTCAATATAGCGCCCGGTTTGTTCCAGCGCCGCCATCAGGCCGTGCAGCAAATCGGAAGAGTGGCCGGCGAAATCGCGGTGAGCAAGATAGAACTGATGGTTGCTCACCCGCCCTACGCCGTTGGCGATAACCCTGAACTGCCCGCTTTGTTCGGCATCGCTCAGCAAGGGATCCCACATCATCCAGGCATCCACCGCATGATGATCGCTGGGGGTCAGCGGGTATTTTGGCGGCGCATAAACCACCCGTACGTCTTCCAGCGTCAATCCGGCTTCATCAAGGATCTGCAACAGCAGATAATGCACATTGGAGCCTTTATTGACCGCAATCCGCTTTCCGCGCAGGTCGGCAAGAGTGCGGATCGGGCTGTCATCGATAACCAGCAACGCCACGCTTTGTGGTGCGGCCGGTTCCCAGGCAACGTACAGCAATGGGCTGTTGCCGGCCTGAGCAAATAAAGGAGGAACCTCGCCGGTGGTGCCAAAATCGATCTCTCGGTTAGTCAGGGCATGCAGCAACTGAGGACCGGCAGGAAACTCGCTCCACAACACGCTCACCCCACTGTCGGCCAGGCGCGCCTCCAGCGACTGGCGGGCCTTGAGTATTCCCAGGTTGCCAAACTTCTGGTAACCAATACGCAGTTCGCGTTCGCGGCTGCCGGTCTCCCGGCCTGATTTTAACGCCGTGCCGCCGGCGCTTCTCCTGGCTTTGATTAAGCCAAGATGCCCCAGATGGGTACGCAGCGTATTACGGCTGATGCCCAACAGCGCCGCGGCCTGCAACTGGTTACCCTGGCTCAGTTCAAAAGCATTGCGCACCAGCGAGTCGATCACCCGCTGGTAGAGGGGGCCATCGTTACCCGCCAACTGCTGGCGAAGAAAGCTGTCCAGCGAAGCATCCCCCTGAGGCGGCAAGCTGGCCATTTCAGCGCTTAGCCTCAGCTGTTGCGGCGTAATCAGCGGTGCTTTGCTGAGCAGCACCGCATTATGCAGGGTGTTTTCCAGCTCGCGGATATTCCCCGGCCACGGGTAATCCATCAGCGTGGCCAGCGCCTCTGCGCTAAGACGCAGTTGAGGGCGCCCCAACCGCCACGCGTACAGCGTCAGGAAATGCTCAGCCAACAGTGGAATATCCTGCCGCCGCTGGCGCAAGGGAGGCAGAGTGACGGCGGCCACGTTGAGCCGGTAATAAAGATCTTCACGAAAGCGGCGTTCGCGGATGGCATTCGCCAGATCCACATGGGTAGCGGCCACGACGCGGACGTTCACTTTTACCGGCCGATGGGAGCCCACCCGGGTCACTTCCCGTTCTTGCAATACACGCAGCAGCTTTACCTGTAGCGGCAGGCTTAACTCACCGATTTCATCCAGCAGCAAGGTGCCCCCTTCTGCCGCCTCGAACCAACCCTGGTGGCGATCCACCGCCCCGGTGAAAGCACCTTTCTCATGTCCAAAAAGTTCCGACTCGGCAAGGCTCTCCGTCAGCGCGCCACAGTTCACCGCCAGAAAGGGGCGATCGCGCCTTAGGCTGTGATGGTGCAGATAGCGGGCCATTAGCTCCTTACCCGTGCCGGTTTCGCCCACGATAAGCACGGTGGCGTCCGTCGGAGCCAGACGATCCAGAACGTTTTGGAAGGCAAGAGAAGCGGGATCAATTAACTGCGGACCGGAGCTTTGCATCGTCGATACCTTTAAGGGAACAGTACAGAAACAATACCGACAGCGGCCAGACAAGACGAGAGGCTCGACCGCCCCCGTTGCTGCAAATGCAACAGCCTGCCATCAGTCACTGCTGCATTTGCAGCAAAACCGTCCACGGCAAAAATCGCTAACCCGTTAATAGATAAGAACAAAAATAACCAATCATTTTGGCATGCTTTCTGCTTGGTTGTTTATAACCAAGCATGGATATTCTATTGAATAAATTAAGATATCGTTATATAGGAAATGACTAATGAGCGAACGGCAGGCGCAAAACATCAACGTATTCTGGTTCTTACCGACCCACGGCGACGGCCGTTATCTGGGCACGACCGAGGGCGGAAGAGCCGTAGATCTGCCTTATTTGCAACAGGTTGCGCTGGCGGCAGACAACCTTGGCTATTACGGCGTGCTGATCCCAACCGGCAAAAGCTGCGAGGATTCCTGGCTGGTCGCTGCCGCACTCGCCCCCCTCACCAAACGTCTGCGCTATCTGGTCGCCGTGCGCCCTGGGTTGCAGCCCCCGAGCCTTGCCGCGCGGATGGCCGCCACGCTGGATCGCCTTTCGGAGGGACGTCTGTTAATCAACGTGGTGACCGGTGGCGATCCCATCGAGAACAAAGGCGATGGGATCTTCCTCAGTCACGCCGAGCGCTATCAGGTCACCCGCGAGTTTCTGGAGGTCTATTCCCGCCTGCTGAAAGGCGAAAAGGTCGATTTTCAGGGCGATTATTTGCGGGTTGAAGGCGCTGAAGTGCTGTTCCCGCCGGTACAGGAGAACGGGCCGCCGCTATTTTTTGGCGGCTCGTCAGAGGAAGCGCTGGAGGTGGCGGCGAGCCAGATCGACACCTATCTCACCTGGGGAGAACCGGTTGAGCAGGTGGCGGAGAAAATTGCCGTGGTGCGTCGGCGCGCACAGGAGCGCGGACGCACGCTGGACTACGGCATTCGCCTGCACGTCATTGTTCGGGAAACGGAAGAGGAAGCCTGGGCTGCCGCCGACAAACTGATTGCCCATTTGGATGATGACACCATCGCCGCCGCACAGAAAATTTTCTCGCGTATGGACTCGACCGGACAGGCCCGTATGAGCGCACTGCACGGTGGCTCGAAGGACAGTTTGCGCATCGCCCCCAACTTATGGGCAGGCGTGGGGCTGGTGCGCGGCGGCGCAGGTACCGCATTGGTCGGCAATCCACAACAGGTTGCCGAACGCATCCGTGAATATCAGGCATTGGGGATCACTAATTTTATTTTCTCGGGTTATCCGCACCTGGAAGAGGCTCATCGGTTTGCCGAATTGGTAATGCCGCTGTTGCCGCTGGCGGGCAACGTCGAAAAACGTCAGCGCACGGTTAACACCGGGCCATTTGGAGAAACCATCGGCGGCGATCGTCGTCCGGTGAAAAAGTGAAACTGAGGAGAAAACCATGAGCAATGAACCGATCAAGTTCGCCTACTGGGTCCCTAACGTGTCGGGTGGCCTGGTGATCAGCCAAATTCCTCAGCGCACCAGTTGGGATGCAAACTATAACCGCAAGCTGGCGCAAATTGCCGAGCGCGCCGGGTTTGACTATGCCCTGACGCAGATCCGCTTTACCGCCGGCTATGGCGCGGATAATCAACATGAGTCGGTGACATTTTCACAGGACTTGCTGGGAGCGACGGAGAAGCTCAAGGTCATCGCCGCCCTGTTGCCGGGCCCATGGAATCCAACCCTCGCCGCCAAACAGATTGCCACCATCAGCCATCTGTCCAACGCGCGTATTGCGGTCAATATCGTCAGCGGTTGGTTCCGGGGCGAGTTCAAAGCCATTGGCGAACCCTGGCTGGATCACGAGGAGCGCTATCTGCGTTCGGAAGAGTTCATTCGCTGCCTGCAGGGCATCTGGCAGCAGGACAGCTTCACCTTTGCCGGTGATTTTTACCGCTTCCGCGACTATTCGCTGAAGCCGAAACCGCTGGATCCACAACCGGAGATTTTCCAGGGAGGCAGTTCAAGAGCCGCGCGGGATATGGCCGCACGAGTGTCCGACTGGTACTTCACCAACGGCAACACCCCGGAAGGTATCCGTCAGCAGGTTGAAGATATCCAGCTAAAAGCCGCCGAAAATCAGCACAAGGTCAAGATCGGCGTCAATGGCTTCGTCATTGCCCGCCAAACGGAGCAGGAAGCGCAAAGCGTACTGCGTGATATCCTGGACAATGCGAATCCGGATGCGGTGAAAGGGTTCCAGTCTGAGGTGAAAAATGCCGGTAGCGCCTCCCCTGAGGGGGAAGGTAACTGGGCGAAATCGACGCTGGAAGATTTGGTGCAATATAACGATGGCTTCAAAACCAACCTGATTGGCACCCCGCAGCAGATAGCGGAGCGGATCGTCGAACTCAAACAAGCCGGCGTGGATCTGATGCTGCTGGGCTTCCTGCATTTTCAGGAAGAGGTGGAGTTCTTTGGCCGCGAAGTGATCCCGCGGGTTCGCGAGCTGGAACGCCAACAGCAACCGGTGTTAAGTCATGGCTGATCGGCAGATTGTCATCATTGGCGGCGGCTTTAGCGGTACCGCGCTGGCTATTCATCTGGCGCGGTTGGGCCAATCCGGCCTGAAGGTGATCGTTATCGAGCCTCGAGCCCAGTTGGCTCAGGGCGTGGCTTATGGCACGGTCGACCCGGCGCATCGCATAAACGTCCCTGCCGCACGTATGCAGCTTTCCGCCGCCGAAGAAGGTGACTTCGACCGCTGGCTGAGGGCTGAGGGAGGCCTCAAACAGGATGACAAAGCGCTCTGGACGGATGGTAGCCTTTATCCGCAACGGGGACGGTTTGCCGCCTATATCGTCGACAAGCTGGCCGCTGCGCTGGAAACATCGCCAGTAGAGGTCACCCATGTTCAGGATTATGCCGTGGCGCTGCAAAATGCAGAGGTGCTGACGGCCTCCGGGGATAGATATCGCGCGGATGAGGTGGTGCTGGCCATCAGCCACCCGCCCCCTGACGTACCGAGACAACTACAGCAGGTGCCGCAAGACCATCCAGGCCTTATCGCCAACCCGTGGCGGACAGATGCGTTAATCGAGGTGGAGAAGAGTGCGCGGGTGGCTATCATCGGTTCCGGGTTAACCATGTCTGACGTGGTGGCATCGCTTGACCGCCAGGGGCATCGTGGGCCGATCCTGGCATTCTCGCGCCGCGGCCTGCTGCCCCGGCCAAATCTGACCGGTGAGTCGCCGCCTCGCCAGCTTGATTATCGGCGTCCACAGGCCGACAGCGCCCGCGCCTGGCTGCGGCGAGTCCGACAGGAAGTAGCGCTGGCCGCCAAGGAAGGCCTGCCCTGGCAAGGGGTACTGGATGACATACGGCTGAACGGACAGCAGATTTGGCAACGGCTTTCGCTGAAAGAACAGCGGCGTTTTCTACGCCATCTGCGTCCATGGTGGGACGTGCACCGTTACCGCATTGCACCGCAGGTCAGTGAGGTATTGTCCCTGCTACAGCAAAATGGGCGCCTTAAGGTGCTGGCCGCCAGCCTTAAGCAGGTTGAGGTAGACAAAGAAACGCTCATTCTGACGGTGAAGGCACGCGGTAAAGCCGCCACGGAAACTCTGCGGGTGGATAAACTGATTGTCACAACTGGCCCGGCGCACGGTGCGTTGCTCAACAGCGATACGCTGCTGAAGCAGCTCGCAGCGGAAGGGGCTATCCAGCCCGATCCGCTGGCGCTGGGAATTTGGGTTGATGCCCACTCGCGAGCGATTGATCGCCAGGGAAAAAGTAACGATCGTCTCTACGTGGCAGGCCCCGCCGCTCGCGGACGCTTCGGTGAACTGATGGGGTTGCCGCAGGTGGCGCAACACGCAGAATCGCTGGCGCAGCAATTGCTCGGCGCTTCGCCAATCCCCCCTGCGAGCTGAAGCCGTTGACAAAGTGCTCTGTTGTTTAATGGTAGGGGCGCTGCATGCTGCGCCCAATAGCATAATCAATGAATTAAATCGGGTCGAATATGTTCGACCCCTACCGGTTTAGCCTTTTCGAGCGTTTGTCAGCAGTCTGAGCCCTGTTTGGGTTTGGCTGCACCGCCATCAAAATAGAAACATGATTAATAATTACCTGGAAAAATAAATACGCTCCGTTACAAAATCTTAAGCTATTTTCCCTCGAGGTATCGCTATTACTTTACTGCCGGGCTTTGGATAATAGGTCTCAGGCCAGTTCATGTTATCTGTATGTTTCAACTAAAAACGAAAAGTTAAAAACAAAGATATTATGGCACTCAAATCCCGCCCCCAATTAATCACTAAAGTTTTATCGTAATCTGCCGAAAACACACAGCACTTCTCGCGGCAAAATAGTGTTATTTGCCGCACTGGCACCTCACTGAAATCTCAGGTTGTACTATGTTTGAACGATTAAAAATCTCCCACGGGCTAATGGGGATTTTAACCCTATTCTGTATTATTCAGATATTCTCCGGCGCATGGAGCATTCTGGATGCCTCAGGCACCAATAACCGCATTACACAAATCTCCTCCGGCTTTAATCAAATCATGGCAATGGATAATGCCTACGCTTCCGTTACCGAGATCCGTGAAGACGTGCTGAAAGATGCCTTGATGCTCAGCACGCAGCCACAAAATCACAATGCAAAAAAATCTCTGGGCGAACTTCGCCAGCGCCTCACTGAAGTTGATAAATTGATGGAAGAATTTTATCAACTGTCACTGAAGGATCAGGATGAACAAGCGCGGACCAAGAACGTCAAGAATCTGTATGAAAAAGCACGCGGCGACCTGCTTAAATTAATTATCAGCCTGGAAGATGGCGATATCTCCCGTTTCCAAACAATTATGCACAATAGCTCAGCCACGCATTTCATGTCTGCGCTTGATGAGACCTCAGCCTACGTTGCCAACGATATTATTACTCCAGCGGGTATTGCGGCACAGGACAGTTACCATAAAATGGTGCCTTTATCGTTGACGTTTATTTTCATCTTTATTCTGCTAACCGGCGTGGTACTGGTCTGGATCAGAAAATATGTGATCAACAAAATCAATCAGATTATCGACTATCAAGCTGAAATTGCACACGGAAATTTGGCGATAGAAATTAATGCCAGTGGGAATAATGAAATTGGCAAGCTGATGCAAGGCCTCGTCAATATGCGTGATGAGCTGGCGAATACCGTCAGCGCCGTCCGTGCAGGCACGCAAAATATTTATACCGGCGTGCAGGAAATTGCCGCGGGTAACAACGACCTCTCAAGCCGCACGGAAGAACAGGCAAGTTCACTGGAAGAAACGGCGGCCAGCATGGAGCAGCTTTCTGCTACGGTGAAAAACAACGCAGAGAGCGCCGGCGCTGCCACTTCGTTGGTGAAAAGCGCTTCGCAAAGTGCCATCAACGGCGGCGAGATTACTCGCAAAATGGTGGTCACCATGAGCGATATCGCCGACAGCTCACGCAAAATTGGTGATATCACCAGCGTCATTGACGGTATCGCTTTCCAAACCAATATTTTGGCCCTGAATGCGGCAGTGGAAGCGGCGCGTGCAGGTGAACAAGGCCGTGGCTTTGCCGTGGTCGCCGGTGAAGTGCGCAACCTTGCACAGCGCAGCGCTCAGGCAGCCAAAGAAATTAAAACGCTGATCGATACGTCGGTGCTGCGCGTCAGTCAGGGCAACGATCTGGTGGAGAACGTTAACGGAGCCATGACGGAGATTGTAACCGCCATCGGTCAGGTCACGGAAACCATGCAGGAGATCTCAAGCGCCTCAGAAGAACAAAGCCGTGGGATTGCACAGATCGCGCAGGCCGTTAACGAAATGGATAAGGTGACCCAGCAGAATGCCGCGCTGGTTGAACAATCAGCTTCCGCCGCCAGTGCGCTGGAAGATCAGGCCAATCACTTGAACCAAACCGTCGCCGTTTTCAAACTATCCACGTCCGTGCCCGCCGCGATTAATGTCCGGCCGCAGGTTATTACCGCAGCAAAAGGACCAGCGGTTGCCGATGACGACGCGGAGAATTGGAGCCGTTTTTGAGGCGCTAAATAAGAGTTAAGCTCGATTTTGGTTCATATCGCAGAAAGAACAACGCCAACAGGATGTTGGCGTTGGGCAGCGGGTTTCATCAATGGTGGCGTAACTTATGCGCCGCGAAGACGTTGCGCCAAGCCTTTGAGAAAATAACGCAGCATCTGATCGCCGCACGGGCGGAAGTTTTTGGTGCCTTCTTTGCGGAACAGCGCACTTAGCTCCGGCTTGGAAATACGGAAATCTACGGCGGTGAAAATCTGATGCATGTCGGTATCTTTCAACTCAAACGCCACGCGCAGCTTTTTCAACACCAGGTTATTGGTGATCGGCAGTTCCACTTCCGGCGCCGGGAACTTGTCGTCCTTGCCGCGTTTGAAAAACACCAGACCGTTCAGGAAGTGAGCCATCACTTCGTCCGGGCACTTCTCGAAACCTGGCTCACCTTCTTTGATGACGTAAGCACCCATTGCCGAGACCGCAACATCGAAATTATCCAGCTTGATAATCTCGACCATTTTCGCGTCGTTAATACTCAGCATGTAGCGCACGCTGCGCAGCACGTCATTGTTGATCATAGAATTGCCTTTAGCTTGTAAACCGGAAGGCGTGCTCGCGTTGTTAAATCAAATAAGTGCCGCACGCCTTGAATATGTGCGGCAGTATAAGGATCAGTGCAGGGTTTCTCAATCGATTTGGCTTTTGGGCTCTTAAACTAAAACAGCGCCGGGTGATCAACCCGGCGCCATTAACCGCCTTGCTACAGGTTATTCAGCCATCCGCTCCAACCCCACCGGCGTGAGGCAATAGCTCTGCTGCTTGCCCTTTTCAGCCAGCCGGACATGCTGCATCTCGTTGGTGATAATCAGGCGGTTATCCGGTTCCTCATGCCGCAGTTGAATCACCTCGCCGCCGTAGCCGGAAATTGGCAACACGACCGAACGAGCCTGTTGCTCTTGGTTACCCACCACCTCATCGCTATACAGTACGTTTCCTTCCGCATCCGTGTAGCTAACGGCCGCATAAACATCCGTGAAGTAATGATGTGCAATCCCTGCCCCAATCGACAGGGTGAAAGTTTTCTTCACCAGATCGACCGTACCGGTCAGGAACTGACGATCGCCAATGCCTTTGCCGGCAATGGTAAAGGCATTGCCCAGGTGATCTCCCGGCCGGGTATTGTGAGCCGGAATGCAGTCCTGATAGCTTGCCGATAACTGCTCGCGCTGCGGGCTGTCGAAGGTATTGATCGCCAGATAGATATCGTCTTTAAACTCACTGAACGGCGCTAAATAGGCCTGACGGTATTCACGCAGACGCTGTACCGCTGCCTCAAGACGCACCAACAGAGCTGCCTGCGGATCTCCCGACAAGGTTTCGTTCTTCAATCCGTATTGGGTGATCGTCAATACGTTGGTTTTATTTTTATTATCAATGATATCCGGAGAGGCCGGTGCCACCCGTACGCGTCCCGGCTCCACATGATAGATTTCAATTTTGTCGCCGACGGCAAGAGGCAACTCATCATGGCTCAGGCTCGCGGCGGTACCCTGGATATCCTTGCTGAAGATCACCGCATCTTGTGCATTGCGCAGGGTGATTTTGGCATAGGTCTCTCCGGGGAAGTAAGAGTGCGGTTCCTTGCTGGTAACGTCAATCACCACTTTGCCCCTGCCGCGATCGGCCACAATCGTGGCGAAAACGGCATCACTCAGCCCCAACAGGTTAATTTCTTGCGTGGCGATCGGCGACGCAACTTTTTTAACCAAGCCGAGCTTCAGCGCGTTATCGCCCTGTTTCAGCACCAGGTAAGCATGGGCCAACTGATACTTCCGGTCTTTGCCGGTAGGCAGTCGCAGGGTATAAACGCCAATCGGTAGCTCTTTCAGCACCAGGGTTGAGCTGTCGATCCGCATTTTGCGAACGTAACGTGCCCCTTCCAGCAGGATCAGATCTTCGCCGTAAATCTGGGCGAAATCGTCAATGTCAAAGCTCAGGGTAACGTTGCCTTTCAGGCCGGTAGCCTTCAACTGGGCGGAATCCACCAGACGCAGGGTGGAGTCCAGCTTCAACTGCGTTTTCACCGCATCAAGATCCTGCGCGGCAACCAATTGATAGAGAGGATAAACCGCTTTCGCATGGCTAAAGACATTACGCTTCTGCTGGGCCGGTGTGACGTAGCCGCCGACCAGTTGGATAAATGGCGTAACGTCAACCTGCTCGCCGGAGACCGCAAAGCTTTCGCTGAGCATATCCAGCAGCGCATGTTCGGAAGGAACAAAGCCTGGGGTGTTGCAACTTTTACGGTATTGCTGATTAAAGTGGGTAAAGGCATTTTTGCCCGCCTTATCCACCATCAGAACCGCAAAGTAGAGTTTCGAGCGCAGGTCCCATTGATTAAGCGGAGTCGCTTTGGCGATAAAATCAACAATAACCTTCTCCACGCCAGCCATATCGCCATGCGCATACAACCAGCCTTCTTGATATTTGCGCGCCCCCAGCATCACGTCCTGATAACAGGCAGCATAGATATTGTTCCACATCTCACCGGTGGCGAAGTATTTATCGCCCATAAAATGGCCCTGATAACCATGGGCAATTTCATGCAGGCTTCCCCAGTTATTGTCTTTCGGGGTTAGCCAGAAACTGCTGACCGAATTACTGGTTTCCGCCGTCCAACGACCACCGTAATAAGCAGCGCCGGCGCCATTTTTATCGGCCTTAATAAAGTAGCGGTTTTTGATATTAAGATCCGAAGCATTCTCAGCCTCGAATGACACCCCCGCCAGCGCATTATAAAAAGTGAAAATGCGATCGTAATAGGCGATCAGGCCGTCGATGTTTTTAGCTTCGCCCAGCGCCTTCAGCTCTTTTTTGCTGATTTTTGGCACCAGCAGCGCCGCGTAGTCGGACTCGACAAGTGCAAATTCCGCATCCTGATTATCCCAGCGGGCGAAGAACGCCGTTTCGTTTTCGCCTTTACGGTAGACCGGCAAGATTTTCGACGTGTCCGGGTACTCAACCTCCACGACGGGCGCCCCAGCCGCGTATGGCGTGTCGATAAACGGCACGGATACGGCCTTCACGCTGGCCTCAACCCAGCTGCTGCCGATAGTGAATTCGGCCTCGGTTTTGCTGTCGTCGTTCAGCAAGCGCAGCTTCAGCTTGCCGCTAAAGGCCGCATTGGTCTGGCGAACGCGCACCACTTGGCCGGCGGCGAGAATAATCCCCAGATGTTGACGATCGTGGTCAATTCCTTTGCTCATGCCCGCAGCATCTAACCAAACGGGTCGCGTCAAAGTATAAAGTGATTTTGATTTAGTGATAGTTGGCATCCTGCATTCCTCAAGGTTATTTTGTCCTCTAACAGACCTGGATAAAATAATTAAGAATGCACTTATGCACTAATCGATAGCGATTACTGAAGTACCACACAACACATAGAACAGCGAGGGGGATAAATCCCATAAAATAAAAAGGCGCAACGGTGACATTGCGCCTTAATCATAACTACCTGGCTATCTATACGCTGCATTAATCTTGTAAGTGGATAACGCAGTATCAGAAGCCAAATATGTCCAACCGCCAGTGAAATAGTGTCGGGGCTTAATCGATTTGGCTTTTCTGCTGGTACAACGGAATGTCTTCGCCGATGATGTATTTATTACGCAGGATCGACGACACCTTATCCATAATCATCACCACCACCACCAGGATCAGCGTGATAAACATCACGACGTCCCAATTCCACAGCCGCATGTTTTCCGCATACACCAACCCTATGCCGCCGGCCCCCACAAAGCCCAACACTGCCGCCGAGCGGGTATTGGATTCAATCTGGTAAAGGCTTAACGCCAGAAAGGTCGGGAACGACTGGGTGAAGATACCGTAACGGTGCTTTTGCAGGCCGTTGGCCCCCACCGCCGTCAGACCACGACTCGGGGATTTATCGACCGCTTCATGCCCTTCCGCATACAGTTTTCCGAGCAGACCAACGTCCTGCATCACGATCGCCAGCACCCCGGCCAGCGGCCCCATACCAACCGCGCGGACAAAAATAAGCCCCCAGATCGCCATATCGATGCCACGAAAAATATCTAAAAACCGTCGCACCACCACCGATATGGGTCGCAACAGCGGCGTTGACATCACGTTGCGCGCTGCGAAGAACGACAGCGGTAAGGCGATCAGCGAAGCGGTAATGGTCCCGGCGAACACGATGCCGATGGTGATGAAAATCTGCTGGAAATAGTACATGAACGGCCAGTTGACGAAATCATGCCAGACGAACATGCGCATAAAATAGCGGCCAAGCTGATGGCATCCGTTAACGAACTGCGGCCAGGAGATGCCGAAAAACTGGAAGAAGAACAGGTAATACAGCGCGATCGCTACCGCGATAATGCCGACGGTGCGCAGGTAGCGACGCTGCTGCGAGAATATTTCCGGATGCTGCTGCTTGAGCGCCTGCATTCCTTCCGCCGTGAGCGTTGGTGCTGTGATCATTTTTTCCCCTCCACGACCCGTTTACGCAGTTCGCCTGAGGCATAGTCCAGCAGCGAAACCACCAGAATAATCAGCAGCAGCGTCATGCTGACCTGGTCATAGCGATCGAGTTTGATATTGGTCATCAGCTCTTGGCCGATGCCGCCCGCCCCCACCAGCCCCAAAATGGTCGACTGACGGAAGTTGATTTCCAGGCGCATAAAGCTGTACGACAAGAAGACCGGTTTTACCTGCGGCCAAAGGCCAAACCGCATGCGCTGCAGCGGCGTCGCGCCACAGGCCGCCAGCCCACGTACCGGCTTGTTGGACGCGGTTTCGATCGATTCATAAAACAGTTTGGTCAGGCTGCCGATGGTGTGCAGCGCCAGGGCTAAAAAGCCCGGAATGGCACCGATGCCAAACGCCATCACGAACATGACCGCCCAGGCCAGCTCCGGCATGGTGCGCAAAAACGCCACCAGCGTTCGGATTGCCAGCCGCAACGACGCCGGGCTGTGGGTATTATTGGCCGCCAGGAATGCCAGCGCCCCCGCCACCAGTACCGAAAGAATGGTGGCCGCCAGCGCCAGCTGCAGCGTTTCCCAAATCAGCGGCAGTTGGATATTCAACCGATAGCCCCAGTAGGCCAAAGAGCCTTCGGTGCGGCCATCGGCGAACAGCAGATTCCAATGCAGGGTGGGGATGGTTTCCGCCAGATAATCAAAGAAGTGAGGAATGGAGACCCACACGGTGTGCAGGTTGAACTCGGCGATGCTGCCGGCGCCCAGGTAGAGCGCCACCAGACCGAGCGACCAAAACAGCGTCTCGCGCTTTTGTTTGCTGCGGATCTGTTGGTAGTAGTGCGCAAAATCTGTATTCAAAATAGGTTTCCGACGTGAGGAATTCAGCGGGGCTCGACTAGGCCGAGCCCCGTCAGCATTAACGGTCGCCTTTGGTCAGCTCACGTTTCATGTCGATGATGTTCTGGTATTCCGCCAGAGTGGTGTCACCGATGTGCTGTTTACCGCCCATGGCCTTGATGAAGCACTGGTGATCGTCCTTATCCAGCTTCTTGATGGCCGTCACGACCTTGGCTTTGAAATCAGCCGGTAGCGAGTTGCTCACCAGGATTGGGCCATTCGGGATCAGCGGCGACTGCCAGATAATGCGCAGCTGTTTCATCAAATCGGGATGGTCCATACGGATCATGCGGTTGAACGCGCCGCTGGTATAGCCGGTGTTGTAGTCGCCGATCATCGACGCCCAGGTCACCGCGCCTTCGAACTGGCCGTTCAGCACGCCAAGGATGTCCTGCTCATGGCCGCCGGAGAAGGTGACGCTAGAGAAGGCGTTGTTATATTTATTGTCTACCGTGCCGCCGAACAGTTTCTTGAACTCCTGGTTCGGGATCAGGAAACCGGAAGTGGAATCCGGATCGGCGAAGCCGATGGCCTTGCCCTTCAGATCTTCCAGCTTTTTATACGGGCTCCCGGCTTTAACCACTACCACGGAGTGGTAACCGCGAGATTGGTCAACGTCATCTATCGCGATGCCGACGATATCAACCGCTTTCGGATCCTTGATATAGACCGAGGCAAACGACGACGGTGACATGCTCAGCACCAGATCGATTTTGCCGCCCAGCAGACCCTGGATCACGCCAGAATAGTCAGACGAGTTGCGCAGCTTGGTGTCCACGTTCAGTTCCTTGTCCAGGAACTGCTTCACGCACTGGTTGTCGCCGATTTGCTGGGTGGCGTTCTGTCCGCCAAGAATGCCCAGATTCAGTTCTTTAGGTGCATCCGCTGCGGCAGCATTAAATACCATCATCGCGCCGGCCATCACTGTGGTCAGACTCAATACTTTTTTCATTACAATGCCTTGTGTGTGTAAAGGTAAAAGTGAAGATAAAGGTTCTGGTGGTTAATGGATCTGATTGGCTTCCTCGCCGTACAGCTGGTGCAGTATCCGTTCGTTCAATTGCGAAGGGTGGCCGTCAAACACGATCTTGCCCTGTGCAATGCCGATCACCCGGGTGCAATACTCTTTTACCAACTCGACCGAGTGCAGGTTCACCATCACTGCGATGTCGTTTTCGCTGACTTTTTGCAGCGCATCCATAATGCGACGGGTATTTTTCGGATCGAGCGACGCCACCGGCTCATCGGCCAGCAGGATTTTGGGGTTTTGCATCAGCGCGCGGCAGATCGCCACTCGCTGCATTTGACCGCCTGACAGGTTTTCGGCGCGCTGCAGGGCATGCGGCAGCATATTGAGCCATTGCAACAGCTCGATAGCACGGGCGCGGTCGGTATCGTCAAACAGTTTGAAGAAGGATTTCAGGGTCGAGGTGTGGCTCAGTCGCCCCAACAGCACGTTGGTCATCACGTCCAGCCGTGGCACCAGGCAGAAGTCCTGGAAGATCATGCCGCAGCGGGCACGCCATTGCCGCATCTGACGAGGGGAAAGCTGCGCGATATCCTGAGCTACGCCGTCATCCTCAAAGTGCAGCATCTCGCCACAGCTCGAAGGAATGGTGCCGTTCAGGGTATGCAGCAAGGTGGATTTGCCGGCGCCGGAACGCCCGATCACCGCCACGAATTCACCGACGTGCAGATCGAAGTTGATGTCATCCAGCACGCGATGCTGAGATTTATACGCTTTTCCCAAACCTTTAACCGATAACACTTTTTGTAGTTGAACCGGTTGCTGCCCTGGAAAATCGGTTGGTGCCAGTTTTAACAGTGCCTGAGCCATATGATTTCTCTGGTTTCAGTGACTAATCATTATGGGCACCTATTAACGGATAAGTTTATGACAACGGGATGATGCTTTTGTGGCCGGGAAATGACGCGTGCCATCATTTCCCGCAGGGGCTTATTGAAAGTGAATGACACCCTTAATTAACTGCTTGTTGTTGATCACCTGCGCTTCGTAATGCTCCGCCAGGGTATCGAAATCAAAATGGTGTGAAAGCATCATCTGAGCGGTGATTTTCCCTGCCGCCATCAGCCGCCCCACCTTGGCAAAGTCTTCGCTGGTCGCGTTGCGGCTGCCCATCAGGGTAGTTTCCTTTTTATGGAACTCCGGATCGGAGAACTGCAGGTCGCCCTTAAACAAGCCGACAAACACGATGCTGCCGCCGTGACGAATCAGATCGACGGCGTGGTTCATCGCCTGCGGGTTGCCGGTGGCGTCAATCACCTTGGCGGCCAATTTGCCGTCGAACTGGCCGCGCAGCGCCGCATCAAAGCGTTCATCCTGCGGATCAAGCGTTGGTAACTGCAACACCTGCTCGACGTGCCGCCGACGCTCGGCGCTGGTATCCGCCACCACCACCTGCGCGCCATCGGCTTTGGCGATCGCCGCGACGCCCAGCCCGATAGGCCCGGCACCCACCACCAGCAGCTGATCGTCCGCCGCAATTCCGGCACGACGCACCGCATGAGCGCTGATGGCAAAGGGCTCAATCAGCGCCGCCGCTTCAGGAGCCACATCGTCCACCGCCAGCAGGTTGCCGATCGGCACGCTGAGGTATTCGCAAAAACCGCCATCCTGATGAACACCAATCACCGAAATATTCTCGCAGCAGTTGGTTTTGCCACTTTGGCAGGCGCCACAGCGGTGGCAAGAAATATACGGCATTACCGCCACCCGCTGGCCCACCTGCCAGTCAGTGGTGTTATTGCCGACGCTGAAAATTTCACCGCATATTTCATGACCCAATACGCGTGGATAACTGAAGAAAGGCTGATGACCGGACCAGGCATGAATATCCGTGCCGCAAATGCCGACGGTGATTATTTTTATCACCACTTCCTGCGCGGCAGGAAAAGGCACCGGACGCCGTTGATAAACTAATTTTGTCGGCTGCTCACACACTAAGGTTTTCATTGTTGTCATCGTTTTTCCTCCACTAATGATGAGGAGGTTATTAAATAAAAACCGGAGCGCCGCCGATATGTTCAGACAAATCTGTGAGGTATCGCTAAATAAACCGATTTAAATTGGTTTTAAATGCATAAAAAACACCTGAGGCACAGCATGAGCAGAACCCAAAACCTGCGGCAAAACGTAGTAAACCAGATGATCGACAGCATCAATAACGGTCACCTGCGCTCGCCGCTGCCGTCTCAGGCCGCCCTGGCCGAAATGTACAACATCAGCCGCACCACCGTGCGCCATACGCTGGCGCACTTGTCCCAGTGTGGCGTGCTGGAAAAAGTCGGCGATGACTACGTTATTTTACGCCGGGCACTGCCGCAAGATGGCTTCGACTGCCAGAGCCTTTCTCTTGATGAACAGGGGAAAAAGTTTGAAAAGGCGTTCTACCAAATGATCAACCAAAAGCAGCTGCGCGCCGGCGATACCTTCAGCGAACTGCAGCTGTCGCGTGCGGTCAACGTGAGCCCGGTGGTGGTGCGGGAGTTTCTGCTGCACTTCAGCCGTTACAACCTGATCGACAGCGTCCGGCGCGGTCAGTGGAGCATGAAGAAATTTGATCAACGCTACGCCGAACAGCTGTTTGAATTGCGCCAGATGCTGGAAACGCACGCCCTTTCCCACTTTATCAATCTGCCGATGCACGACGAGCGCTGGCTGCAGGCCAAAGAGCTGCTGAGCCGTCACCGCCAACTGCGGGAAAACATCAGCGACAACTATCGCCTGTTTTCCCAATTGGATCGCGATTTCCACGGGCTGATCCTCTCCGCCGCCAACAACCCGTTCTTCAACCAGTCGCTGGAGATCATTTCCGTGATTTTCCATTTCCACTACCAGTGGGGTGAAACCGATCTTAAACAGCGCAATATCGTCGCCATTGAAGAACACATGACTATTCTCAGCGCGTTGATCTGCCGTAACGATCAGGAAGCCATCAACGGCCTGCACCGCCATCTGGACACCGCCAAGCAGTCCATGATCCGCTCGATCAATCAGAGCATCGCCTGATTCGGGGTGGCGCTCTTTATTGATAAAAAACACCCCCACAGCATTTAAAACCGATAAAAAGCAGCAAAATATTGACTGCTGCACGGAACCGCGACAAAACACACCGCCAACCCCATTTCGCCCACTAGGCTTACTGCCGACCACCTGCTAATGCACTTCCCAGGGGAATACCCGGAATAATAAATATTATTAATGCGAAATTCTGGAGGCAAAGAAAGATGGAAAGAACCCATACCGTCGATAGCGGAAAACCACAAACGGATCCCTATTCCGATAACATAATTCCTATGCCGCCGGAGGGCATGTTAGTCCGCTCGGCAAAAATTAAAAAAATCCAAACTACGGCCATGTTGTTGCTATTTCTGGCGGCAATAATCAATTTTCTCGATCGCAGCTCGCTCTCAGTGGCGAACTCCACCATTCGGGAAGAAATGGGGCTGAGCGGTACCGAAATCGGCTTGCTGCTGTCGGCTTTTTCATTGGCCTACGGCATCGCCCAACTGCCCTGCGGGCCGCTGTTGGATCGAAAAGGCCCACGTCTGATGCTGGGGATCGGGATGTTTGTCTGGTCGCTGTTTCAAACGCTGTCCGGCATGATCCATAACTTCACCCAGTTTATCTGGGTACGTATCGGGCTGGGGATCGGCGAAGCGCCAATGAATCCCTGCGGCGTAAAGGTGATCAATGACTGGTTCAACATTAAAGATCGCGGCATGCCCATGGGCATTTTCAATGCCGCTTCGACCATCGGGCTGGCGATCAGCCCGCCGATCCTCACGGCCATGATGCTGGCCTTCGGCTGGCGCGGTATGTTCATCACCATCGGCGTGTTGGGGATCGCCCTGTCGATCGGCTGGTACATGCTGTATCGCAACCGGCAGGACGTCAGCCTGAGTGCTCAGGAACAGGCCTATCTGAACGCCGGTAGCGTCAGCGCGCGGCCTGAACCGATGAACTTTCGCGAGTGGCGTGGGCTATTCAGGAACCGTACCATGTGGGGCATGATGATCGGCTTTAGCGGCATCAACTACACCGCCTGGCTGTATCTGGCCTGGCTGCCGGGTTACCTGCAAACCACTTACCATCTGGATCTGAAAAGCACCGGGCTAATGAGTGCCATCCCCTTCCTGTTTGGCGCCGCCGGTATGTTGTCGAACGGTTTCGTCACCGACTTTTTAGTTCGGCGCGGAATGGCACCGCTGAAAAGCCGCAAAATTTGCATTGTGGCCGGCATGCTGCTGTCCGCTTCCTTTACCGCGGTGGTTGCCCAGGCTACCACCACCTACAGCGCGGTGTTGTTGATCGGCATGGCGCTGTTTTGTATCCACTTTGCCGGCACCTCCTGCTGGGGCCTGATCCACGTGGCGGTAACCTCGCGCATGACGGCCTCCGTCGGCAGCATTCAAAACTTCGCCAGCTTTATCTTCGCCTCGTTCGCGCCGGTGGTCACCGGCTGGATCCTCGATACCACCCACTCTTTCAACCTGGCGCTCATCCTCTGTTCCTGCTTCACCCTGATAGGTGCACTGTCGTATATCTTCGTGGTTAAACACCCGATCGTTGACAGCGCCGCCTAAGGATTTCACTCCGCCGCCCTCTCCCACGGTTGAGGGCGTGCGTTCAACACCGGCTAAAGAAATCCAGCCCCAACGCGCCTTTCACCTGTGCCAGCGTCTGCTTGCTGATCTTATCGGCACGCTGGGTGCCCTGCTGCAGAATGCGCAACAGCTCGCCCTTGTCGGCCAGATACTCGGCCCGACGGGTACGGATTGGTTCCAGCAGGCTTTGCAGGCAATCTTCCAACAGGCGTTTGATTTTCATGTCCCCCAGCCCGCCACGACGATAATGCGCCTTCAGATCGGCAACCAGATCGGCATCCTCACAGAAAGCATCCAGATAGGTGAACACCATATTGCCCTCCACGCGGCCGGGATCCTTAACGTTCAGGTGACCAGGATCGGTAAACATGCTCATCACCGCCTTGTGCACCTGCTCGGCATCGGCGCCCAGAGTAATGGTGTTGCCGCGCGATTTCGACATCTTGCCCTGCCCATCCAGCCCCGGCAGGCGGCCGACGTTGCTCAACAACGGCTGGCATTCTGTCAGTACCGGTCTGCCAACGATGTGATTAAAGCGCCGCACGATCTCGTTGGTCTGCTCCAGCATTGGTAGCTGATCGTCACCAACCGGTACGTGGGTCGCGCCAAATGCGGTGATGTCCGCCGCCTGGCTGACCGGGTAAATCAGAAAACCGGCCGGCAGGCTGCGGGAAAAGTCTTTTTCGATAATTTCGCTTTTCACTGTGGGGTTGCGCTCCAGCCGTGCCACGCTGACCAGATTGAGATAATACATCGTCAGCTCAGCCAGCGCCGGCAGCGCGGATTGCAGGCAAATCGTGGTTTTCTGCGGATCGATGCCGACCGCCAGGTAGTCGGCGACCAGATTCAGCACGTTGGCGCTGATTTTTTGCGGATTGTTGCCGTTATCGGTCAGCCCCTGCAGGTCCGCGACCAGCACCGTTTGCTGATGCTGTTGTTGCAGCTCAACGCGCTGGCGCAAGGATCCGACGTAGTGGCCTAAATGCAGGGATCCGGTGGCGCGATCGCCGGTCAAAATGGTGTAGCTCATTGCATTGCTCCTGAAAGTAAATACACCACCGGATCAACGCAATAAAAATGCCGCCAGAACCGGCGGCATTGAAAAGAGGTGTGAATACCCGTGCCGCCTTCAGAGGAGGCGCCACCAGGACTGGCTGTGAGTGGAGTGCATCGGCATATTCATGCTTTTAAGGTATCCCCCCACTGCGCCGGTTGTCAATAACCGCACGCTGCCAGGCCGCCGCCTGTTCGCCGGCGATACGACAAAATGCCTCGATCAGCGGTGAAGGGGTGCGTAACGCCAGCGCCAGCGTATAGGGCACCGGGCTACCTGCGCCACTCAGTTCGCGGAACACCACGCCGGGTGATTTCAGTACCGCAAACAGAGCCGGCATCAGTGCAATCCCCACCCCACCGGCCACCAGCCCGCCGATGGTTTGCATCTGCCGAGCTTCCTGCACGATACGCGGGCTGAACCCCGCCACCGCACAGGCCTGCAAAATCGCCGCGTGCATCCCCGGCCCATAATGTGCCGGAAACAGCACCCAGGGCTGATCGGCCAAATCGCTCAGCGTCACGTGCCGTTGCGTCGCCAAAGGGTGGTGATCCGGCAGCGCCAGCACCATGCGATCCTGTAAAAAAGGCAGAATCTGCAGCTCATCCTGTGGCGCTATCGGCAGGACCACCATGCCGATATCGGCGCGATCGTCGCGCAGCGCGATCAGCTGTTCGGCGGTGGTGGCCTCCTGCAAATGAAACTCCGCCTGCGGGTGCGCCTGACGAAACTGGCGCAGGATCCCCGGCAGCAGGGCATTCACCGTGCTATCGACAAAGGTCAACCGCAGCGATTCCGTCAGGCCACGCGCCGCACGTCGGGTATTGCCAAGGGTGCGCTCAAACTGCGCCAAGGTCCGCCGCGCCTCGATCAGAAACACCTGCCCAGCCTCGGTGATGCGCGTGATCCGGTTGCCGCGTTCCAGTAAGGGGACACCCAGCTCCTGCTCAATCTTTCTGATGGCGGCCGTCAACGGCGGCTGCGCCATGTGCAAACGCTCGGCGGCGCGGTGAAAGCTCATCTCTTCGGCGACGGCGACAAATTGCCGCAGTTGGCGTAGCTCAATCACGTGATACCTTTTTCGTATTTTGGAAGCATAAATAGAGTATTGGATGTATCGATAGCGAAAGCCAATACTTTCCGAACCCTCAAGTGCTGCGCCATTCCGGCGTGGACCACGGGCACAGGAGAATCAGCTATGACGCAACGTACAGCGGTGATTACCGGCGGATCCAGCGGTATTGGACTGGCCATCGCCCAGCAACTGGCACAACAGGATTACCGCATCGCCATCGTGGCGCGTAACCCTCAACGCCTGCAACAGGCGGCGCAGCAAATTGGCCACGGCACCCGCCATTATGCGGCTGACTTGAGCCAACGTGGCGCGGTGGAAGAAGTGGCCGCCCAGTTGGCCGCCGATCTGGGCACTTTGGATGTGCTGATCAACAACGCCGGTTTTACCCGGGTGATTGCCGCCGATACGCCCCTGGCACAGGCCGAGCAGGAATGGGACGCGGTGATCGACGGGAACCTGAAAAGTACCTTTTTGTTTACGTTGGCGATGTTGCCGCATCTGCGTAAACCGGGCGGTCGCATCATCAACCTGAGTTCGATCGCCGCCCAATGCGGCAGCGGCAGCGCCGGTGCTCTGGGCTACTCTGCCGCCAAGGCCGGCGTGCAAGGTTTTACCCTCAGCCTGGCACGCGAACTGGGCGAAGCAGGCATCACGGTCAACGCCATTGCGCCGGGCTTTATCGCCGATACTCGCTTTTTCGGTACCGGTTTGCCGCAGGATCGCATTGACGCCATCGCGGCCGAAACACCGATGGGGCGCACCGGCCGGGTAGAGGATATCGCCAGCGCCGCGCTGTGGCTGGCTTCGAAAGAGGCCTCTTTCATCACCGGAACCGTTACCTCGATTAACGGGGGGGCGCGGGTCGGTTAAGAAAGCGTTACATTCCGCCATTTGCGTTCTCCGAGCGTCGCGTTAGGGTGAAGGAAGATAACCTGAGAAAAGGAACGCGATATGAAGATCGGATTTGCCGGCCTGGGCGGTATGGGCAGCGCGATGGCCGCCAACCTGTTGCAGGCTGGCTATGGGGTAAAGGTATGGAACCGTTCGCCCCAGGCAGCACAGCCTTTGGTGAGCGCCGGGGCCGTGCAGGCTCGGCAGCCGGAAGAACTGGCGGAGGTGGACGTACTGATCACCATGCTGGCCAACGATGCCGCCACCGAGCAGGTAGTGGTGGAAAGCGGGCTGCTGCAACAGCTGCGGGCGGGAGCGATTCACATCAATATGGCGACGGTCTCGGTGGCGTTGGCCAAACGGCTGGCGTTGCTGCACGCGGAGCGCAACGTCGGTTATATCGCCGCACCGGTGTTGGGGCGGGTGGACGTAGCCGCAGCCGGCAAGCTGAATATTCTGGCGGCGGGCGATCCGCTGTTGCTCGCCAAAGTGCAGCCGCTGTTTGAGGTGCTCGGCCAGCAGACCTGGCATTTTGGCGATCAGCCCGAGCAGGCCAACATCGTTAAAATCGCCGCCAATTTCACGTTGGCCAGCGCCATTGAGGCGATGGCGGAAGGCAGTGCTCTGGTGCGCAACTACGGCGTTTCCGGCGCGGATTATCTGCACATGCTCACCAGTACCCTGTTTGCCTCTCCGGCTTACAAGGGTTATGGAGGGTTGATCGCCGAAGAAAAGTTTGAACCTGCGGGTTTTAAATTAAGCCTGGGGATGAAAGACGTCGGCCTGGCGCTAGAGGCCGGTGCCAACAGCCACACGCCAATGCCGTTCGCCAGCGTGCTAAAGGACAACTTCCTCGACGCGGTGGCGCAAGGCGACGCAGATTTGGATTGGTCGGCATTGGCCAAAGTGGCGGCACGCAGAGCCGGATTGAAGTAATCCTGATAGGCCCGGATCGCTCCGGGCTTTTTTATCTGGCCGTCAGAAACGAATTTCTGCCGTTGGCAGTGCGTCGATCAGGACACCAAAGCTTTCGATATTCGACAGTGTGGCGTTGTGATGGGCGCGGATCTGCAGGCCGGAGGCATGCGCTTTGTCATGGCTGGTATGCGCATCGGCCGCCAGCGTCACCGGGTAACCCAGCGCGGCGGCGCGGCGAGTGGTGGTATCCACGCAAAATTCGGTGGAATAGCCGCAAACCACCAGATGCGAGATACCGTTCGCAATTAACAGCGGCCCCAATCCGGTACGCAGGAATGAGTCCGGCGTGGTTTTCTCTACCCGATGATCGCCGGCCTTTACCTGCAAACCGGGATCAAGTTGCCAGGCGTCACTGCCGTGCGCCAACTCATCATGCTGCGTTTGATGTTGAATGAAAATCACCGGCACGCCAGCCTGACGGGCAGCGGCGCTCAGGGTGTTAATGCGATCGATCGTCGCTTCGGCATCCGCCGGCGGCGGTGTAAACAACCCTTTCTGCACATCAATAACCAACAGCGCTGACTTCATGATTGGCTCCAGAGAATAAATTCCGTCTCAGCATACCGGCTGACGCGGACGGAAGATATGGTCAACGCCCTGCTCACGCAGTTTGTTAACCAACTCATGACCCCCATTCGGCGTCGCATGCGCCAGCAGACGCTCGGCTTCAAATACTGGGCTGGCCCAGAAAATATTGACCGGATCGCCATACTGTTTCGGCAAGCTCAGATGCTCGTGATACGGATAAAAGGAGGAAGACAGCACGTAGCCCTCATAGCCCTGAGGCGCCACTTCGGACTCCAGGGTATGCCCTTCGCCAAACCAGGTGATTTTTGACCAAGGCACGTGGGCGAAACCGGCCAACGCGCTGGCCATCTGTATCGCATTTTCCTCGGTCATGTATTGACCGTCGATGGCGATACCCATTTCCATACGGCGATAGCGGGAGGCGTCGTCGTTAAACAGGATCTCTACCCACGGCATCGGCCGGATGCTGACGCCCAGGGTAAGGAAATAGTAGATGCCGTCGCGTTCATGCTGAGTGATCGCCATCGGCGGCCACTTGCCCTGATCGATGGCGTAGTATTTCACCGAGGGGCCAAAATGCTGCTCGTAATGCGCCTGATAATCGCTCTGCATCTTGGGCCAGGGATTCCCTTCCTCCCGCTGCCAACTGCGCCAGAACTGACGGGTACTTTCCGCCAGTGCATACTGGGTATTGGTGGAAGCGGAGCCTAGCGGATAAGCCAGCGGGCTCTCTTTAATGCAGCTGGCGGAATAACATACCGAATGGTCGATATACAGGCTCCAGCCGGGGATCACCGCCAGCAATTGGCCGTAATACCACAGTGCCGCGCCGTCGTCGCTCTCGGTCCAAACCACCGTCAGCCCTTCCGGGTTCAGCGGCGCTTCCCCTTCCAGATTGCGGCAAAACTCGGCCGCCAGCATCGGTGGCTGCCCCAGCGCCAGTGCCGCGCTGTCTTCCTGCTGCGGCGCAGCGGCCAGGTTACGCAGCCAGCAAGCGCGCACCTGAAAACGTTCGCTATTTTCTTCTGAAGGGTAAATATAAAAATAAGCAGCCCGGTGATCTTGCTGAACCACCGCGACCAGCGTCTGGTTCTCATTACTGACTTCAGCAAGTACGTGTGACTCGTTCATATAACCTCAAATAGGCTCAAGGCGCAGAATAATGCTGCACGCTAAATAAAATGGAAATTGGCTTTTATCCAGTGTAAAGCGCATTACCGCTCGGATCACCCGTAAAAGTCTCAAAAGTGCCCCGAAACATCGGGTTATTGGTAAGAATTATAGTCTGCGCCGATTCAGGCCTGTCGGTTAATTCGGCGCAGCGCGCGCTGATATGAACCATTACGCATTGAGGCGCGCAGCACTTTACCGACGCCCCCTGCACCGGTGCGCACCAGGCGGCGGCGTAAGTTTCCGGGATGAAAATCAAACTGTTGTTGCGCCCAGTCTGGCAACAGGTCGATACCCGCCTGCATCACCAAAGCGCCAAAAGGCCGGGCCAATGCGCTGGGGGCCGGCGCGGCCAGCAGAATACGCGCAACTTCCCGCGTGCGTTCATCGCACACCAATTGCGGACGCATCCGTTGCAGATACTCCTCTACCGCCGTGCAGGAGGTTGGGATTTCTTCCGCCCCCAAGGCTGCGGCTACGCGTGCAGCCTCACGGTAATATTGGTCCTGCTTTTCACGGGGAAGAGACGGGTTGCGGTAGCGTAAATGGCTGGCCAAAAAACGGCTGCTTTCCACCACGTGCACCCAGGTAAGCAACTCAGGATCGCTGGCGGCGTAAGGCCTGCCGTCACTGCTGACGCCGTTGACCCGCAGGTGAATAGCTTTGACTTTGGCAATCAGGCGTTCGGCTTCGGCGGTGGGGCCAAAAGTGGTGACGGAGACAAACTGGCTGGTACGGCGCAGGCGGCCGAGCATATCCTCACGAAAGTTGGAATGATCCCACACTCCCGCCAACGCCAGCGGGTGCAGCATCTGCATCAGCAAGGCGCTGACGCCCCCGCACAGCATCGAGGTAAAATCGTTGTGCACCTGCCAGATAACCGACTGCGGGCCGAACAGGCCCGGATCCCCCGGCGGATTTTCAAAATCAATGTCGCCGAGCGCCAGCCCGGTCAGGCTGATGACCTGTTTTTCTATCGCTGCGCGTATCACTTCCATCCTGACTGGCCCCGTTTAGCTTCTGGCGGCCAGTGTAACATGAAGCGAAATACGGCTTTTAACTCCGCGGGTCGCTATCGTTGAGCAGCACAATTTTGCCGGCAAAGCTGCGATCTTCCAGGCGACGGTGCGCCGACGCCCCCTCTTTGAGCGGGAAGGTTTCGATGTGCGGGATAGCAAACTCGCCATTCTGCCAACTGCTGAACAGACGCTCGGCCCGCGTACGTCGCGCCTCTGCGCTATTGAGGTAAGTCCAGAGATCGCCCCCCACTACGCCTTTGGAATCCATCATCAGCTGATAGGCAGAGATCGCCGGTGCCTCACCCCCGGCCATGCCGAAGGTGACCACTCGACCGCCGGGGCGCAGCGCGTCGATGCTTTGTTGCAGGGTGATGCCCACGGAGTCAAAACCGTACTCAACGCCGCCGTCGGTCAGAGCGGCAATCTGCGTGACCCAATCCTGCTGATAAGTGAAGGCCGCCGCCGCGCCGTTGTTTAACGCAATCTGCTGTTTATGCGCCGAAGAGACAACGGCGTAAACCTGCGCGCCACGCGCCACCAGCATCCGGGTAAGGATCTGTCCGACACCGCCGGCGGCGGCATGCACCAGGGCGCGATCGCCCGCCTTGACCTGAACACTGTCATTGATCAGGTACTGCGCCGTCAGCCCCTGCAGCAAAATAGAGGCGGCTTCAACGTCGCTCAATGCCTGTGGCAGACGCAGCGCGTGCTCCACCGGCACATTGATGCGAGTGGCATGACAAAAAGGTACGTCAGCAAAACCAATCCGCTCTCCGAGTTGCCACCCCTGAACGCCCTCACCCAAGGCAATGATGGTGCCGACCCCTTCGTAACCGCCAATATGAGGGGGATTGCCGTGCAGCACGTAATTGCCCTTACGGCGATAGATATCGGCAAAATTCAGCCCGGCGGCACCCATGCGTACCTGTACCGCACCCGCAGGTACCGCCGGCGTCGGCAGCTCAAGGTATTCGAGCACGTCCGGCCCGCCAAATTGTTCAAACGCTAATGCCTGCATATCGCCACTCCGGAAAATTTCCGCCAATAACACACTGACGGTCGATAGATTGATTATCGCAAAGCGCTATACTCGGCAACAGTGGCCTAAAAAGCATTCAGAAAACACCAGGGGTTTATAATGGATCGATTAACCAGCATGGCGGTGTTTGTACGGGTGGTGGAAAAAGGCAGCTTCGTCGCCGCCGCCGAAGAGATGGCTATTTCACCGACCATGGTTGGCAAACACATTCGCGCTCTGGAACAACGGTTGAATGCGCCGCTGCTTAATCGTACTACCCGCCGTCAGGGGCTGACCGAGGCCGGTCGGGTGTTTTACGAACGCTGCCGCCGACTGCTGGCCGATGCCGACGCGGCCGAAGCCAGTGCGCGGGCGCTGTTAAGCTCCCCCAGCGGGCTGTTGCGCATCAGCGCGCCGGTCACCTTCGGCAACCGCGTTCTGACACCGATACTGACCGAGTTCCTGCAACGGCACCCGGAGGTGGAAGCGGAAGTGGTGCTGTCGGATCGCAAAGTGGATTTGATCGAAGAAGGCTACGAGGCCGCGTTTCGCATCGGGCCGGTGGCGGACGACGGCCTGGTGGCGCGCGCCCTGCCCGATTACCGCATGACGCTGGCTGCCTCGCCGGATTATCTGGCACAGCACGGTGAACCCACACGGCCGGAGCAGCTCAGCGCACACTGCTGCTTTGGTTTCAGCCAGTGGGATGGCAACCACTTTTGGCGGCTGTTGGGGCCGCCGGGAGAGATCAGCGTACCGGTCAGGCCTCGATTGAGAATGGACTCCGGTGAAGGGGTACGCCGGGCGGCATTGGCGGATTTTGGCATCGCGCTGCATGCCACTCTGCTGCTGGATGAAGATATCGCCGCCGGCAGATTGGTCCGGGTACTGCCGGAGTATTCACCACTGCCGCGCCCGATGCACCTGGTCTATCTGCCCGAAAGGCGGCAATCCGCCAAGCTGGAAGCCTTTATCGCCCTGACCGTAGCCAGACTGTGGGGCCGGGTTTAAAATAAATGAGTCCAAATACGGGAGTTACCATGTTCACTATCCGAGCTCGCGCGGCAGAAGACAATGCGCAACTGGTGGAGATTTGGCAGCGTTCGGTACGCGCTACCCACCATTTTCTTACCGAAGAAGACATCGCCAAGCTCTATCCGTTGGTGCTGAACGATTACCTGCCTGCGGTCAACGTTTGGGTTGCCGTGGACGGCACCGGCCAGCCCTGCGGTTTTATCGGACTGAGCGGCAACAAAGTGGAAATGCTGTTTATCGATCAGGATCAGCGCGGCAAGGGCGTCGGCAAGGCACTGCTGGAGCATGCGGAAACCTTGCATAACGAGTTGCAGCTGGACGTTAATGAACAGAACCCGCAGGCCAGCGGTTTTTATCGCCACTACGGGTTTGAAATCACCGGGCGTTCCGCGCTCGACGGCCAGGGCAACCCTTTCCCGCTGCTGCACATGAAGCTCGCCAAACGCTAACGCCAACCCCTCGGCCATGGTCTGCCCTGGCCGTCGTTTTACCATCACTTCCGCTCATCACTTGATATACCAAATCAGAATAACTAATAGAATTTACATTCTTCCTGTCACTATAAACCCCCGGTAGGATTGGCCCGTATTCACCAGCAACAGAGGTTCCGTCTGCCCTTATCCCAAGAAGCCGATACCTTTCCGGCGTGACGCGCTCCGGACGGAATTCTGTGATGTATTAAATAAGGATTCGCTTCTCTATGATCGTTCTTTCGAACGTTTGCAAAACTTTTGACAGCGCACAGGGCCGCGTTGTCGCAGTGGATGACGTCAACCTGACGGTCGAGGCCGGGCAAATCTACGGCATCATCGGCTACAGCGGCGCCGGTAAAAGCACGCTGATCCGCTTGCTGAACGGGCTGGAAACGCCCAGCAGCGGCAGCATTCAGGTTGAAGGTTTCGATATCGCCGGAGCCGAAGGCAACGCCTTGCGCCAGGCGCGGTTGAAAATCAGCATGGTGTTCCAACACTTCAACCTGCTGTGGTCACGCACCGTCAGTCAGAACATTGCTTTTTCCATGCAAATCGCCGGCGTGCCCAAAGCACAGATTAAACCGCGAGTGGCGGAGCTGGTCGCACTGGTTGGGCTGCAGGGCCGCGAAGATGCTTATCCGTCGCAGTTGAGCGGCGGACAAAAACAGCGCGTCGGCATCGCCCGCGCGCTGGCCAATAATCCGGGGGTTCTGCTGTGCGATGAAGCCACTTCGGCGCTCGACCCTCAAACCACAGACTCGATTCTCGATTTGCTGCTGGACATCAATCGCAAACTGAACCTGACCATTGTGCTGATCACCCATGAAATGCACGTCGTGCGCAAAATTTGCCACCGGGTGGCAGTGATGGAAAACGGTCGCATCGTTGAGGAAGGCCCGGTGATTGACGTGTTCACCCGGCCGCAGCAGCCGATCACCCAACAGTTCGTCAAACAGGTTTCGCAATATCAGGAAACCGAGGAAAGCTTCAATCCGCTGTTGAGCCAACATCTGTCGGGCGCGATTTTCAAGCTGACGTTTGTCGGCGTGCAGACCCATCAGGCGGTGATTTCCGACGTTATCCTGCGTTACAAGGTAAGTATCAACATTCTGCACGGCAAAATCAGTCAAACCCTGAATGGTTCCTTTGGCGAACTTTACATTCACGTCGAAGGCAACGACCTGCAAATCGACAGCATGCTGAAGCTGTTGAAAGAGCAACAGATCGCCGTTGAGGTCATTAAACATGCTTGAGTCACTGTTCCCTCACCTGCGTCTTGATTCGTTGTTGAATGCCACCTGGGAAACCCTGTATATGACCGGGATCGCCGGTTTGGCGACGCTGGTACTCGGCATCGTCCTCGGGGTGTTGCTGTTCCTGACCTCCCGCGGTCAGCTGCTGCAAAATCGCGCCGTCTATTCGCTGATTTCAGTGCTGGTCAACGTGTTCCGCTCCATTCCTTTCATCATTCTGATCGTGTTGTTGATCCCGTTCACCAAGACGTTGATCGGCACCATTCTGGGCGCCGATGCGGCATTGCCGGCGCTAATCGTCGGCGCGGCACCGTTCTACGCCCGATTGGTCGAGATTGGCCTGCGCGAAGTCGACAAAGGAGTGATTGAGGCGGCGCGATCGATGGGCGCCAAAACCAGCACCATTATCTTCCGCGTGCTGCTGCCGGAATCTTCACCGGCACTGGTTTCAGGCATTACCGTTACCCTGATCGCGCTGGTGAGCTACACCGCGATGGCCGGGGTGATTGGCGCAGGCGGGCTGGGCAATCTGGCCTATCTGGAAGGTTTTCAACGCAACCACGGTGACGTGACGCTGGCCGCAACGCTGACGATTTTATTGATCGTTTTCGTTATCCAGTTCATTGGCGACACCCTTACAACCACGCTCGATAAACGATAAATAACCAGGGAATAATGATGATGAAAAAACAAATTATGATGCTGGCTTTCGCCTCACTGACCGCGTTGGCCTCTTTGGGTGCCTCGGCGGAAACCAAGCTGGTGGTCGGCGCATCTAACGTGCCGCACGCGGAAATCCTCGAGCAGGCCAAGCCGATACTGGCGAAGGAAGGCATAGATTTGGTGATCAAACCTTTCCAGGACTACATCCTGCCGAACACCGCGCTGGCCAGCCACGATATTGACGCCAACTATTTCCAACACGTGCCTTACCTGAATTCGGTGCTTAAGGATCATGCTGACGACAAGAGCTATGACTTTGTCAGCGCCGGCGCTATCCATATCGAACCTATCGGTATTTACTCCAAGAAGTACAAAAGCCTGAAGGATTTACCGGACAACGGCAAAATCATCATGCGTGACGCGGTGGCGGAAGAAGGTCGTATTTTGTCGATCTTTGAAAAAGAGGGCGTGATTAAACTGAAGCCGGGCGTGAGCAAGGTGGATGCGCGCATTTCTGACGTGGTGGAAAACCCGAAACACCTGAAGTTCCAGGCCAATGTGGAAGGTGCACTGCTGCCGCAGATGTACAACAACGACGAGGGCGATGCGGTGGTGATTAACGCCAACTACGCCATCGACGCCGGGCTGAACCCGACCAAAGACCCGATTGCGGTGGAAAGCGGCGAAAACAACCCTTATGCCAACATCATCACCGTGCACAAGGCCGACGTGAACAAGCCGGAAATTGTGGCGCTGGTGAAGGTGCTGCACTCCAAGGCGATTCAGGATTTCATCCGCGAAAAATACCAGGGTGCGGTGATCCCGGTTAACCAATAATACCGACCAAGGCCGCAGCGATGCGGCCTTTATTCCTGCCGTGTGCCCTTCTTAGACCTTATTGCCCACCTGACTCAGGCGCGGCCAGACCAGCATCAACGCATCAACCAAACGCAACAAATCTTCACGGCTGGCGCCTTCGCGTGCCTGCGTCGACATGCCCTCAATGGTACAAATGATAAATTTGGCCAGCAGCGCGGTATCGGTTTTCACCAACAGTTCGCCCTGTTCTACCTTGCGGTCGAAGCAAGCCTTCAGGCTGGCCTCCTGCATATGATGCTTTTTGCGCAGCATCTCGGCCACATCACCGGAAGAGGACGATAACGCCGCGGACGCACAAACCATCAGGCAGCCGGACGGTTTTTCCGGATCGGTGAACAGCTGCGCCAGAGAACGCACATAATCCTCGACGATCTCCGCCACCGGCAAATCCTGCTCCAGCCGTTGGTTGATGCACGTGGTGTATTTTTCCAGGTAGCGCTCTACCGCTGCGCGGAACAACCCTTCTTTATTGCCGAACTCCGCATACAGCGTAGGCGCTTTGGCACCGGTCACCTCGACCAGATCGGCCATCGAGGTGGATTCATAACCATGCAGCCAGAACAGATCGAGTGCGCTTTCCAGCGCACGGTCGCGATCAAACTGCTTCGGTCTGCCACGCGTTTTTTTGGCGCAGACTTCTTCATTGATGCTCATAGACCCTCTCTTATCCCGCTCTGCAGCAGGGCTTGCCAATTAAATTAACGGTCATTATAAAAAAATATTGCGCTCTCGTCGAGAAGAGATTACCATTTAGTTATCGATCGTTAAGTAATTAGCGACAACCAATTCAAATACACCCATTTACGTTGATAAAACAGGAAATAACTTCATGAAAAACTTAAAAATGACGCTTGCAGCCCTTGCGCTGGCCTCTGTTTCATTCGGCAGCTTCGCCGCCGATCTGGTTAACAGCCAACCGGCAGATCAGCAGAAAGCCGGGGTGATCACCGTCAGCGGGGCTTCAGACCTCACCGCTCTGGAAGCCGGTTTGGCGGCCAAGGCTGACGCAGCCGGGGCAAAATCGTTCCAGATCGTTGGCGCAGGCGGCAACAACCAACTGCACGGCACCGCATTAATTTATAAATAACAATAAGTTGATTAAATAACGCTGGAGTGGCTACGGCTTTTGGCCTTCCAGCAAAAAGCTGTCAGAAAAAATTAATTAACGAACACTAAAAAAATAGTTGCAAAGCGTCGAACAGGCGTCTAACATTAAATTATCGATCGTTAATTAATTTAACGACCCAACAGACAAAACCGTATACAGAATATAAAGATAGGAATAAGACTATGAAAAACCTGAAAATCACCATCGCAGCCATCGCACTGGCCACCGCTTCATTCGGCAGCTTTGCCGCCGATTTGGTTAACGCTCAACCGGCAGATCTGCAAAAAGCCGGCGTAGTCACCGTCAGCGGTGCATCCGACCTGACCAGCCTGGAAAACAAACTGGCGGCCAAAGCGGATGAGGCAGGCGCTAAATCATTCCAGATCATCTCAACGACCGGCGACAACAAGCTGCACGGTACTGCGATCATCTACAATTAATGGCTGAATCAGTCATTGCGCAAAGAGGCGGCCTTGGGCCGCCTTTTGTTTTATGGTTGGTACTCAGTCGCTTTGCAGATTCTTGAGCAGGTAGATATTGCAGCCGTGGTGGCCGGTATTGCCGCGTCTTTCCGTCAGCAGCGTAAAACCCAGCGCATAATACAATCCCAGCGCCTCTTTCAACTGCTCGGTGGTTTCCAGATAACAGTAGCGGTACCCCGCTGCCCGCGCCGCTTTCAGCGCCTGCACCACCATATAACGCGCCATGCCTAACCCGCGTACGCTGGGTTTGAAAAACAGTTTTTGCAGCTCGCAGTAACCGACATCACCGCCCGCCAAAGGGGCAATGCCGACGCCCCCCACTACCTGGCCTTCCTGTTCCAGCACCCAATATTTTCCACCGTTATCCTGGTAAACGCCGGTCAGGCGATCCAAATCGGGATCGTGCAGACTAACGCCTTCCATTTTATCCATGCCGTACTCGCGGAATACGTTGCAAATAATCCCCGCCATCGCGGCATCATCATCCTGGGTTATCGGACGAACCCGCAAAGCGGCGTCACGCTGCTTACGTGCGTTACGTAATGCCGAGGTCATCTTTTTCATCGCGGCCGTAGTGGCAGCCAACTCATCATCGTCCAACTGCGCCAATGCATCCTGCATAAAACCATCGGCATTGGTGTCTATCGCCGCCAGCGTTTTACGGCCCAAACGGGTCAGTTGATTCAGGTTGTGGCGTTTATCGTGCGGATAATCCACCGCTTCAATCATGCCTGCGGCAACCAGGCTACGCACCGCCCGGCTGGCACTGGCCTTATCGATACACAACCGGGTGGCCAGTTCGGTCACGCCCAGGGGTAGCGTGCTGATCTCAATCAGAATATGGATCTGTAATGGTGAAAAACGGCTGCCGTTACTCTGTTTATTCAGCATGCCCAGTTCTCTGACCAGGTTGCGCGACAATGCCCTGAAATCTCTGATGTTCACAATCAATGTCCCCGTTGCTACCAGCGCTAAAACACTTCACTTAGTTGATAGTGTTACCTAATATTCATTACCATAACGGATTTTTAAACGGCGTGAAATCTCAACCTGACGAGACACCTGCAGCAATCTGTCGCCTCATGCAGAATTACATTCTTTAATGAATTAAATTTACAAAATAAAAAGCCACAAAATATATATTTTACAAATAATAAACCCATCAAAAACCGGGCAATTCAGTAAACCAGATAAAATACGAATGATATCCTTACACAATCCATTGTATTTGAATGAGTTATTTAATCCCCAATAGCGCCAATTATGTCGATATTCAGTTGTATTTTGTTACATATCCATGGCAGGATTGCCCCGTTTAAATAGCACCTGTTATTTCCCCTGCCGTTTAAATTCCTGGCGCAAAACGGTCTGTCTTGCGCGCTTTTATAATCATGGAGAGATTGTATTCCGATGAAAAAATCACTCGTTGTCTGCTCAGTCGCCCTTTCCGTCAGCCTGCTGGCAGGCTGTGCTACTGAATCCTCGCGCTCTCTGGAAGTGCCTAAAGTGGCGTCCTACAACACCAGCTACCAGGGGCAGCGCAGCCCTATCTCCGTCGGCAAGTTCGATAACCGCTCCAGCTATATGAACGGCATCTTCTCCGATGGCGTCGATCGCCTGGGCAACCAGTCAAAAACCATCCTGATCACCCATCTGCAGCAAACCGGCCGCTTCAACGTGCTTGATCGCGCCAATATGGATGAGTTGAAAACCGAAGCCGGCATTAAAGGCCAAACCCAGACGCTGAAAGGCGCCAACTACGTGATCACCGGTGACGTGACCGAATTCGGCCGTAAAGAAGTGGGCGATCATCAGCTGTGGGGCATTCTGGGACGCGGTAAAACGCAGGTGGCCTATGCCAAGGTCAATTTGAATGTGGTCAACGTACAGACCTCAGAAGTGGTTTACTCCACCCAAGGTGCCGGCGAGTACCAACTATCCAACCGTGAAATCATCGGCTTCGGCGGCACCGCCAGCTACGATTCCACCCTCAACGGCAAAGTGTTGGATCTGGCCGTACGCGAAGCGGTCAATAACCTGGTTGCCGGTATCGAAAGTGGCGCATGGCGCCCTGCTAACTAACGGAATAGAAGCAGCAATATGATAACTAAAAAAATGGGTGGGGCGCTGTTCGCAGCGACCCTGCTGGCCGGCTGCGCCGCGCCAAAAACGCTCTACAACTGGGATGGCTATCAAACTTCGATTTACCAATATTACCAACAGGATGGCCAAAGCCCTGAACAACAGATTTTGACGCTAAAAGAAATTGCCGAAAAATCTCGCGCCAAGAATAAAGCCGTGCCGCCGGGCCTGCATGCACAACTGGGGTTGCTGTACAGCAAAACCGGCAATACCGGCCAGGCCATGACCGAGTTCAATACAGAGAAAACGCTGTTCCCGGAATCAGCGCCGTTTATGAATTTCCTGATGGCTAAGGATAAGGGGAGCTTTAAATGAAACGTGCATTAGGTTTCTTCAGCGTCGCCGTTACCCTGCTGCTGAGCGGCTGCGCCAAACAAGCACCTTACGATTATGCAGCCTTCCACGAGAGCAAGCCGAAATCCATCCTGGTGCTCCCCCCTGTCAATCAGTCGCCGGATGTCAAAGCCAGCCATAGCGTCCTTGCAAGCACCACGCTGCCGTTGGCGGAAGCCGGTTACTATGTGCTGCCGGTCGCCGTGGTCGAAGAGACTTTTCAGCAAAACGGCCTGACTAACGCCAACGATATCCGTGCGGTCAGTATCCAAAAGCTGCATAAGATCTTCGGTGCCGACGCTGTGTTGTACCTGGATGTCACACAATACGGCACCAGCTATATCGTTATTAACAGCGAAACGCGCGTTACCGTGAAAGCCAGGTTGGTCGATTTGCGTAACGGCAAACAACTTTGGGCCGGCAGCGCTACCGCCTCCAGCAACGAAAATAACAACAACTCCAGCGGCGGTCTGCTGGGTATGGTAATCAGCGCCGCCATCGCGCAAATTGCCGATACCATCAGTGACAAGGGGTTCGATGTTGGTGCCATCGCCAATACCCGCTTGTTGTCAGCAAACGGCCAGAACGGCGCCATTTTGTATGGCCCGCGCTCACCGCATTACGCCAGCCAACGCTAACCTCCAAGGGCGGCATATCCGGCCGCCCAAACCTGGTTTCCCTTTTGCCAAAAGTAGCCCATGCTGTAACAGTGATGGGGTGAGCTACCGCTCATCTTGCACCTCCTTTTGGCAAACAGGACGGCTTGCTCATGACGAAAAAAACCACGTTGCTGCAGTTTTTCCATTGGTATTACCCCGATGGCGGTAAGTTATGGCAGGAAGCCGCCGAACGCGCAGAGCAAATTGCCGGGATCGGCATCACCGACCTGTGGCTTCCCCCTGCCTATAAAGGCGCTTCCGGCGGCTATTCGGTAGGTTACGACAGCTATGATCTGTTCGACCTCGGGGAGTTCGATCAAAAAGGCAGTCGCGCCACCAAATATGGTGATAAAGAGGCGTTGGCCCTTGCCGCCAACCGGCTACGCGACAACGGCGTAAGGGTCATTTACGACGTGGTGTTTAACCATAAGCTCGGCGCCGACGAAAAAGAGCAGGTGCACGTGTACAAAGCGGATGCCAACAACCGCAATGACATCAACGATCAGGGTTTTGACGCCCTGGCCTACACCCGCTTCACCTTTCCAGGGCGGCAAGGTACCTATTCCAAATTCATTTGGGACTATAAATGCTTCGGCGGAGTGGATTACGTAGAACAGCCCGATGAAAAAGGCGTTTTCAAAATCGCCAATGATTACGGCGACGACGGCTGGAACGATCAGGTCGGCGACGAGAAAGGCAACTACGATTACCTGATGGGCGCCGACGTTGAGTTTCGCAACCCCGCCGTGACGGAGGAGCTGAAATACTGGGCTCGCTGGCTGATGGAGACCCTGCCCTGCAACGGTTTCCGGCTGGACGCCGCCAAACACATCCCGGCCTGGTTCTTTAAAGAGTGGGCTGATCATGTGCGTGACAGCGCGCAGCGCGATCTGTTTATCGTCGCCGAATATTGGTCGCACGATCTGGCTGCGTTACAACAGTATATTGACCTGGTCGAGGGCAAAGTGATGCTGTTCGACGTAGCCTTGCACCTGAAGTTTCATCAGGCATCCAAGCAGGGGGACGGGTTCGATATGGCGCAGATTTTCACCGACACCCTGACCGCCGCCGATCCGGCCCATTCGGTCACGCTGGTCGCCAACCACGACACCCAGCCGCTGCAATCGCTGGAAGCTCCGGTCGAACCCTGGTTCAAACCGCTGGCCTATGCTCTGATCCTGCTGCGCGAACAAGGCGTACCCTGCGTGTTCTATCCCGATCTGTACGGTGCCAGCTATAAGGATAAAGGCAGTGACGGCCAGGAATACCAAATTGATATGCCGGTGATCCCGGAATTGGAAAAGTTGATCCAGGCGCGTCAACGCTTTGCCAACGGCGTGCAAACCGATTATTTTGATGATAAAAACTGCGTCGCTTTCACCCGCAGCGGCACCGCCGATGCCCCTGGCTGCGTGGTGGTGCTCACCAACGGAGCTGAAAGCGGCAAAGCGGTTTCGCTGGGCGATGCTCTGGCACATAAAAGCTGGCGTGATCTGCTCGGCAACCGTCAGGATGAGGTCATCACCGACGAACTGGGGCAGGCAACTTTCCCGGTTAACGGCGGCAGCGTCAGCGTTTGGGTGTTGGCGGAAACCCTGTAGCGGGTGCGCCGTTGCGGCGTTCGGTCGCAACGGCGGCAAACTATTTTTTGCCTTTCAGGTCTAAATTGGGGTAACACCTTAGCAAACCATTCACACCGGAGCCTAAATAGGGTACAAGGCTGCATGAAAATTCCAAAACGACTCCAGCCATTGGTAGATGATGGTTTAATTGACGACGTCATCCGCCGTTTGAAAAGTGGCAAAGAAGCCGACGTCTTTATCGTGCGCTGCGGCGAAGAGATCCGCTGCGCCAAAGTCTACAAAGAAGCAGAAAAACGTAACTTCAAGCAGGCCGTGAACTATCAGGAAGGGCGCAAAGTGCGCAACAGCCGTGATGCGCGCGCCATGAGCAAAGGCTCTAAATTCGGCCGCCAGCAGCAGGAAGAAGCCTGGCAGAACACCGAGGTCGATGCGCTGAACCTGCTCGCCAAAGCGGGCGTTCGCGTGCCGCAGCCGGATATCTGTCTGGATGGCGTATTGCTGATGGAACTGATCACCGACGAAGAAGGCCTGGTAGCGCCGCGCTTGAGCGATGTTACCCTGACGCCGGAACAGGCACGGGCCGATCACGCATTGATGATGAACTACGCGGTACGCATGCTGTGTGCCGGGCTGGTGCATGGCGACCTGTCGGAATTCAACGTGCTGATGGACAAAAACGGGCCGGTGATTATCGATCTGCCGCAGGTGGTGGATGCCGCCGCCAACAACCACGCCAAAAGCATGTTCGAACGTGATATCAACAACATGTCGCAGTTTTACGGTCAGTATGCACCGGAACTGCTCGGCAGCAAATATGCCAAAGAGATTTGGGCGCTGTACCAGGAAGGTAATCTGACCCCGGCGAGCGTGCTTACCGGCAAGTTTGTCGAGAGCAACAAACGCGCCGATGTCGGTTCCGTCCTGGAAGAGATCCAGGCGGCCAGCGAAGAGCACCAACGCCAACTGATGGCCCGCAACGAAGAAGATTAATCCTCCGGCCCTTTTTATCGGGCCGGGGTTTATTCGATCCTGACGACGTCAGGATGGCGTTCCGTCGCGGCTTCGTGGTAAATGTCCCCCAGATAGCCAGCTATCTCGCTTTCGGTCAATTCATCCGGCAACACGATGTCGTAACTGCGCGCATACTTGCGCTCCGGCAACGTCACGCGAAACAGCTGCCACTGCCCCCCTGCCCGTTTGACCCCCAGCAGGCGGCCGAACACATTAAAAATCATCACCCGCACTCCCTCCCCGGCGCGTTTTAGGCTATAACACAAGCTAGCCCCGCCGCATCGAAAAGGAAAGACAATGACCGCTAATGCGCCGCAGTTCTGGCGTGATCCGCAGCTCCCCTTCGTGGAGGCCCGCGCCATTGAAGATGGCCGCAAGGTTTGTTACGCCCTGCACAGCCATGAAATCTTTTCCATCGGCGCCATCACCGACGGCACCAGTATTTATATTAACGGCAGCCAAGCGTTGCAGGTGAGCACCGGCGATGTGGTGATCATCAATCCGCAGCAGGCCCACGCCTGTAACCCCATCGGCGACCAGCGCTGGTCATACATCATGTTTTATATTGATGCCGCCTGGCTGGGTAAATTGCAGCAAGAAATCGTCGGCGGCGACGGCTGTTTTATCCCCTTCACTCAGGTGCTCAGCCGTGACCCCGAACTGTTTGGTGGCCTGAACCGGCTGTATGAGCTACTGATCGACCCACTGCGCTGCCATTTGGAAAAACAGATCGCTCTGGTGGAATACTTCAGCGATTTGCAGACCTCTTTGGGGAATACGCCGGTAACCCCCTACGAGCACCCAAGATTGGCGGCGGCGGCAGCCTTTATCAACGCGCATTGCACCCAACCGCTCACGCTGGAAGCCATCTGCCAGGCGGCAGCGCTTTCGCCCTCATACCTGATACGCGCCTTTAAACAGCGTTACGGCATGACGCCGCATGCTTATCTGGTTAACCAACGCATTCAATTCGGTCACCGGTTGCTGAAACGCGGTTATCCGATCGCCGCAGCGGCCAGCGAAAGCGGTTTTGCCGATCAGGCGCACTTTCAGCGCACCTTCAAACTGTTGCTGGCCGCCACCCCCGGCCAGTACCAAAACCCACGCTAAATGCCGTCGGCCAACAGATAGCAGGCGCTGGCTGCCAACAGCAGCGCCATCAAGCGATTAAAACGCCGTACGTTGCGTGCCTGCTGCAGCAGGCCGGTCAACATCGCGCCGGTGTAAGCCCAGCAGGCCACCGAGGCATAACAGATCACAAAGTAAATTACCGCGAACTGCCACAGCAGCAGGCGATCGCCATCGGCAACAAACGCTCCCAGACTGGCCACCGATGCCAGCCAGGCCTTGGGGTTCAGCCACTGCAACAGCGCGCCGTACCAGAAAGAAGGGGCTTGTGGTTGACTACCCTGCCCCAAGCGGCCGTCATCAAACGCCAGTTGATACGCCATAAACAACAAAAACGCGATGCCCGCCCACTGGATAACCTGCGTCAGCACCGGCCACAGCACCAACAGCGTATTCAGCCCCAGACCTAGCAGGATCAACAGCAGAGTAAACCCCAGCGTGGCACCCGAAACATGGCGCAGAGTGGCGTTGAAACCGAATTGTGCCCCCGCGCTAAGGGCAACGATATTGACCGGACCGGGGGTGATGGAAGCGGCCAGCGCAAATGCTGCCATGGAAAGATAGATATTCATTAAAGGCACCTGAGAAAGAGTTCACAGATGCCAGACTGACGGCTTGGCTTGTCAATGTATTGAACAGAATTACCCTACGCCGGCGCTAACCCGGCATCAGGCCGATAAAGCTGGTTTTCTTGCGTGGGCCGGTCATCAGCGCTTCCAGTTTCTCCACGCATTGCAGATAGTGCGGCGTCTTTTTATGAGCGGCGACCGCCTGCTCGTCCCGATAGGCTTCATAAATATAAAACCGCGTCGGGATGGATTCATCTTGCAATACGTCAAAACGCAGGTTGCCCGGCTCTTCTATCGCCCCCAGATGATTGGCGCGGAAGACCTCAATAAACTCGTCGATTTTGTCCTGTTTAACGTTAATTTCTACCAGTGTGACGTGCATGGCGACTCCTTGTTAAACCTCGAAGGTCAATGTTCTTTCCAACCATAGGTTTAATCCCACAGATTGCCCCTCCGCAAGGGTAATTTTGCAGCCTGGCTCACAAATCCCGCCAGGCCTGTCGCTTCCCCCACCGGGGCGAACAGTACGGCATCTATAGTTAAGGTTCCTCCCCAGAGAGTGTGAGCTATGGATAACTATTTGATGGCGCTGGATGCAGGCACCGGCAGCGTTCGCGCGGTAATCTTCGATCTGGCGGGTAACCAGATCGCTCAGGGCCAGGCGGAATGGCGGCATTTGGCCGTGCCGGGCGTGCCCGGTTCCATGGAGTTTGACCTCAGCCACAACTGGCAGCTGACCTGCCAATGTATCCGCCAGGCGTTGCAAAACGCCGGTCTCTCTGGCCAGGCCATCCGTTCCGTGGCCTGCTGCTCCATGCGTGAAGGCATCGTACTCTACGATCGCGACGGCGTGCCGATCTGGGCCTGCGCCAACGTTGATGCCCGTGCCAGCCAGGAAGTCAGCGAACTGAAAGAGCTGCATAACCATAATTTTGAGCGCGAGGTTTACCAGTATTCAGGCCAAACGCTGGCGTTGAGCGCCATGCCGCGCCTGCTGTGGTTGGCGCATCACCGGCCGGACATTTACCGCCAGGCGGCAACGCTGACCATGATCAGCGACTGGCTGGCAAATATGCTCAGCGGTGAATTGGCGGTAGATCCCTCCAACGCCGGTACCACCGGCATGCTCGACTTGGTCAACCGCGACTGGCGTCCGGCGCTGCTCGATATGGCCGGACTGCGTGCCGATATGCTGTCGCCGGTGAAAGAGACCGGCTGTGTGCTGGGGCACATCACCGAACAGGCGGCACAGCAAAGCGGCTTACTGCGCGGCACACCGGTCGTGATGGGCGGCGGCGATGTGCAACTGGGCAGCCTGGGGCTGGGGGTGGTACATGCCGGGCAGACAGCCGTGCTGGGCGGCACCTTCTGGCAACAGATCGTCAATCTGCCGGAACCGGCCACCGATCCGGAGATGAACATTCGCATCAACCCACACGTGATCCCCGGCATGGCACAAGCGGAGTCGATAAGTTTCTTCACCGGGTTGACCATGCGCTGGTTCCGCGACGCCTTCTGTGCCGAAGAGAAGCTGCTGGCGGAACGGCTGGGTGTCGATGCCTACAGCCTGCTGGAAGAGATGGCGGCGCGCGTGCCGCCTGGGGCCTACAGCGTGATGCCGATATTTTCCGACGCCATGCATTTCAAGACCTGGTACCACGCCGCGCCGTCGTTTATTAACCTGTCGCTCGACCCGGAACGCTGCAATAAGCAGACCCTGTTCCGTGCGCTGGAAGAAAATGCCGCCATTGTGTCGGCCTGCAATCTGGAACAAATCGCCAGCTTCTCCGGCGTGCAGGCCCGTTCGCTGGTGTTCGCCGGCGGCGGCTCGAAGGGCAAGCTGTGGAGCCAAATCCTTAGCGACGTTACCGGCCTGACGGTGCGTGTGCCGGTGGTGAAAGAAGCCACCGCGCTGGGTTGCGCAATTGCCGCTGGGGTGGGGGCGGGACTGTATGAATCGTTGGCGCAAACCGGGGAACAGCTGGTGCGTTGGGAGCGAGAATATCAGCCGGATATGGCCAACCATGAGCTGTACCGACAGCAAAAAGAAACCTGGCGTCAGGTGTATGCCGATCAGCTCACCCTGGTCGATCACGGCCTGACCACCTCGATGTGGAAAGCGCCGGGCTTGTAATACACGAGCGGGTGCAGCCTGCTGCACCCATCGCATAAGCTTATGCCAATTAAACATTTAGCCAGCCTGACGGCCGATAACCCATGCCAGACTGGCCGCGCGCGATTATTCCCCCTCAGAAACAGTGTAACCACCGCAAACGGATTTATCCGCCGCAGAGGCCTGCGTAAATTGTGATCTCTGTCACTCCGCGCCTACCGCGCGGTTTACGCATCCACCTGGGACGAGCGGTACTATGCTGAATAATAATGAGAAACCTGCACCATCACCCTGGCTGGCGATCTTCTCGCTGACCGTCGCCTGCTTTGTGATGGTTACCACCGAATTTCTACCGATTGGCCTGCTGACCAATATCGCCCCATCGCTGGACGTCAGCACCGGCAAAGCCGGACTGATGGTGACCGTGCCCGGTATCGTCGCGGCAATCGCCGCCCCTGCCCTCAGTCTGGCGGCCGGTCGGCTCGATCGTCGTCTGCTGATGCTGGCATTGAGCGTGCTATTGACGGTTTCCAACCTGGTCTCCGCACTGGCGGTAAACTTCCCCATGATGTTGCTGGGCCGCGTGCTGCTGGGCATCTGCGTCGGCGGTTTTTGGGCCTTTGCCGCCAACTACGGCCGCCATCTGGTGCCGGAAGCCAGCCAGGGCCGGGCCACTGCGCTTATCCTGAGCGGCATTTCGGTCGGCGCCGTGTGCGGCGTTCCTGCCGGTGCGTTGATTGGAGACCTGTTCGGCTGGCGCGCCGCTTTCTTTGGCAGCGCGGTGCTGGCGGTCGGGGTGTTATTGGCACAGCTGCGCCTGCTGACATCGGTACCCCCCACCCGGCCGGTTACGCCACGCGATCTGCTGTTGCCGCTGCGTCTGCCGATGGCGCGTACCGGGCTTATTGCCATCGTGCTGCTGTTTATCGGCCATTTTGCCGCCTACACCTACCTGAAACCGCTGCTGCAGCAGGTATTCGTCCTCAGCCCGTCGGCGATTTCGCTGCAATTGTTGGCCTATGGTGCCATTGGCCTGCTCGGAACATTTTTGGGCGAGAGGCTGGCCGAACGCAGCCTGCGCGCCACCTTTATCCTGATTGCCGCCATGTTGGCCGCCATCCTGATTGTGTCGCCGTTCCTCAGCGGCATCGCCGGGGCTACGCTGATGGTGATGGTATGGGGGTTGGCGTTCGGCGCCGTGCCGGTGTGCGCTACCAACTGGATGTTCGCTGCGGTACCGCAGGCACCGGAGGCCGGCCAGGCACTGTTGGTCTGCGTGATCCAGATAGCCCTGGCCTCCGGCGCGCTGCTGGGTGGAGAAGTGGTTGACTGGCAGGGCGTCAGCAGCGCCATGTTGTTCGGTGGCGCACTGACCCTGTCCGCCGCGCTGGTATTCGGCCTGACCTTGCGCTCCGGCATGATTAGCGCTAAACAGTCATAATCATTATTTACTGGCAGAAACACTCCCCGGCTTGCCGCCGGGGTTTGCACTGAGAACGCTATGGATCATCATTTACTCGCTATCCGGGTGTTTAACCGCGTGGTGGAAACCGGCGGCTTCACCCGTGCCGCAGACTCGTTGCGGATGCCCAAAGCCACCGTCACCAAGCTGATCCAGAGCCTGGAAGATCACCTGCAAACCAAGCTGTTCAAGCGCACCACCCGCAGCGTGTCGGTAACGCCCGAAGGCGAATGTTACTACCAACGAACGGTTAAATGGCTGGCAGAGCTGGAGCAAATGGAAGGCAGCATGACCGAGTCGCAGAGTGCGCCGCAGGGCGTGCTGCGCATCGACGTTGGCGGTGCCACCGCTCGCCAGCTGCTGTTGCCGGCGCTGCCGGACTTTATTGCCCGCTATCCGCAAATACAGATTGATCTGGGCGTGGGCGATCGACTCATCGACCTGATCAACGACAGCGCCGACTGCGTGATCCGCAGCGGTCCGCTGGCCGACTCCAGCCTGATTGCCCGCCGGTTGTTCGAGCTTGAATGGGTAACCTGCGCAACCCCGGCCTATCTGGCTCATTACGGTACGCCGCAGCATCCCTGTGATCTGGAACTGGGGTATCCGCTGGCACACTATCGTCATGCGTTGAACGATCGCATCCTGCCGCTGCACTTTGTCGATCGAGGCAAAGAAATCGATATCCAGCACCGCTATCACGTCAGCGTCAACGAAAGCAATGCGCTGCTGGCGGCGGCGCTGGCCGGATTGGGTATCATCCAAACCTTCCGTTTTATGGCACAACCGCATCTGGACAGCGGCGAGCTGGTCAGCCTGCTGCACGACTGGCAACCACCGGCTGAGCAGATGTATGTGGTGTACCCTTCCAACCGCCATCTGAGCGCCAAAATGCGGGTATTTATCGATTGGGCGATCGAGACCTTCAAATAGGCGAAAATCGTCGCTATAGTTGTCTGCCCTTGGGCAAAAAATGAACCTAATCATGCGTATCGAACGACTTTCTGCGCATCGCCAGCGCATTGGTGAACTGGCCGCTTTACTGCATCAGGAGTGGCAGGACTTCCCCCCGTGGAGCTGCCGAGAGAAAATCAGCCAGCGCCTGGAACAGCGCTGTGAACCACAGCACCCCGGGCTGGCGCTGTTGGCTCTGTCACCGCAACAACAGATCCTCGGAACCGCCAGCCTGATCGTTTACGAACTGGCAGATAAGCCAGAGCGCAAGTTCTGGCTGGGGGAAGTCTTTACCCATCCACAACACCGCGGCCAGGGCGTGGCTAGCGAACTGATCGCCCAGTGCATTGCCCACTGCCGACGGGAACAGATCACCGCGCTGTATCTCTACACGCCCGACCAACAACCGCTTTATCAGAAACTGGGCTGGCAACCTGTTGAGCAACGTGAAGTTTGTGGCGAAACCGTCACGGTGATGTGCCGCACGCTGTAAGCCGGCGCTTTGTGGTATTATTTTACGCATTATTATTATCACCCGACGGGCATACACCATGGCATATATCCCAAAAAACTACGCGAGGCTGGAGACTGGCTACCGCGAAAAAGCGCTGAAAATCTTTCCCTGGGTCTGCGGACGCTGCTCGCGTGAGTTTGTGTACTCCAACCTGCGCGAACTGACGGTTCACCATATCGATCACGACCACAGCAACAACCCGGAAGACGGTAGCAACTGGGAAATGCTGTGCCTTTATTGTCACGACCATGAGCATTCAAAATACACCGAAGCCGATCAGTATGGCTCAACGGTTGTTGCCGGTGAAGATGCGCAAAAAGACGTCGGTCTCGCGACCCATAACCCGTTCGCCAACCTGAAGTCGATGTTGAAAAAGTAGCGTTCTGGCAGCGTCATCATTAGCAGCTTAATAACTTATTAAGCTGCTAAATTAAAAAAATCCTTCCGCTTGTCCCCCCTTCCCAGAACATTCCTACTTACCCGCTGACTACGTTACCAGCAAAATAGGCTGTAAAGTTAACCGCATACTGGCTTGGCAAGCCGCCGACATTGGTGCATATTGTTCAGGCTCTGTTGTAGTTAACCTGTTTAGTTATCAACCTAATAAGCATATTAACTTAATAAGTTACCAGCTTAATAACTTGAGAGATGGCAGCATGATTGTTTTGATTGGCTCGCAAAAGGGTGGCGTAGGGAAATCGACCAAGGCGGTCAATATCGCCGGATATCTGATCCTCAAGCAGGGAAAAACGGCCATCATCGTCGATGCCGACGATCAGAAATCAATCATGACCTGGTATAACGATCGCCAAAATGTTGAAGGTCTGCCGCATATTCCGGTGGTTGCCGCCTCGGGTAAAATCAAAGAGACGCTGCTGGAGCTGGATCGCCATTACGATTATGTGATTGTCGACACCGCCGGCCGCGACAGCGCCGAACTGCGCTCGGGCCTGTTGGCCGCCGATCTGTTCCTTTCTCCGCTGCGCCCGTCGCAGATGGATCTGGACACCGTCGGGTATCTGTCTGAAATGTTCGCCACGGCGCAAGAATATAACGAGAAGGTGAAAGGCTACATCGTGCTGAACATGTGCCCGACCAACATCTTCATTAATGAAGCCAACGAAGCGGCGCAAGTATTAAGCGAATACCCGGAACTGACGCTGGTCAGTAACCGCCTGTGCGACCGCAAGATTTACCGCGACGCCTGGGGCGAGGCGATTACCGTGCATGAGGCGCATAACGAAAAAGCGCAGGCGGAAATCGAAAGCCTGGTGAAGGAGGTGATCCTGTGAAAAAACGCACACCAACCCACCGCATGTCGGAAGACGAATTTATCAATAGCGCCACGTCGCACACTTTGCTGGTTCCCGCCCCCGAAGCCAAGCCGCAGGGTCGCAAACGCACTTACAAAGCCATTTCAGTCAGCCTGACCGATAATCACGTCGACGCCATCGATGAAATCATTGTGCAGGCGGCGCGTAACGGCGTGGTGCGCATTACCCGCTCCGATATCATCAAGCTGGCGATTGACGGCCTGGCGGAGAAGAGCGAAGAACATCTGATGCAACTGCTGAAAAAGCTGTAATAGCCTCTTAACCTGCCAACTTAATAAGCCATTAGCTCACCAGGTTGGCAGGTAAAAACCCCTTTTCACGCAGTATCGCCTGCCCCTCTTCCGCCAGAATAAACTCGGCCAAGGGCTGTGCCCGTCCATCCAACAGACACAGACCGTAGTCGGCCTCAATCGTCAGCGAAGGCGGTAACTGCCGCACCACCAGCTCGGGAAACCTTGCCAACGCCGCACCATAGCTGGCGTAACCGAGGAAGATATCCGCCTGCCCGCTGTTGAGCAGATACTCAGCCGCCGATCGGTCCATCGGCAACGGCGCTGAATCTGGGCCGCCCACCAGAGCCAAAGCCCGTTGCCGCAGGGCTGTCCCCTGCCCCGGCAACAGGAATTCAATACGTTCAAATAATTGCAGCGCATAGTCACCGGAAGGATCGGCACCCGGCGTGGAGGTCGCCACCCGCCAACGCGAGTCCAGCAGTACCTCCAACAACGGGCGTTCTGTTAGTCCGGCAATATTACGTACCGTCGCGCATAACCGGTTACGGGCAAAAGTTTGTACCCGTGGCGATAAATGCAGATCGACCAATCGCTGCGGATGCGCCAGATTGGCCGAAGCGAAAACATGCGGCCGTTCACCGGCTTCAATGCGCTGACGCAGCAGGCCTGCGGGACCAAATACCGCATCTACAACCTCGCCGGTTTGTGCCTGAAACGCGGCCAGCAGCGGCCCAAATGCCACACGCAGGCTACCGGCGGCAAACAGCAGAAGATTACTCATGATGACGCTCCCTTTGACTGCGATATAAAGGCACCAGCGTTTCAAACTGCCGCCCCTCAATCTGCAAAGCCACCCGCTCAATCGCCAAATCAAACAGTGGCGACAAGCACTCGGCCGTCAGCACCCTGGCACAGGGCCCGATTTGATGCTGTCCCTCGGCCCCCAGCAGCAAGGCACGATCGGCCACCGCATGAGCATGGTTGGGTTGATGGGTCGAAAACATCACCGCCATCTGTCGTTCCCGCGCCAGTGACGAGATCAGGCTCAGCACCCGATCCTGGTGATGAAGATCCAATGCCGAAGTGGGTTCATCCAGTATCAGTACCTCGCAGCTCATCGCCAGTGCGCGGGCAATCAGCACCAGTTGCCGCTGTCCGCCCGATAAACTGCCAAATTTGCGGTCGGCAAAGCCCAACATATCCAGCGACTGCAGGGCTTCTTTCGCCAGCCGATGATCCTGCGCCGAAGGAGAGCGGAACAACCCCACATAACGCGCTCGCCCCATCAGCACGATATCCAGCACCCGATAGGCAAAAGGCGCCGTGAAATGCTGCGGCACAAAACCGATGCCGCCGGCACATTCAACCGCCCCCTGTTGCAGCGGCAGGGTGCCGAGCAACAGCTGCATCAGGGTACTTTTGCCGCGCCCGTTGGGGCCCAGTACCGCCAAGACTTCGCCACGCGACAATTGCAGGCTCAGCGCGTTAAACAAAGGCGCTTGGCCGGGCCAACCAAAACTGAGATCTTTAACCGTCAGTAATGTCTCAGCCATGCCAACCTCTCAGTTGCGCACGGCGCAACAGCAACGCAAACAGCGGTGCGCCAATCAATGCCGTTAAAATGCCCAGCGGAATTTCACTGCTGCTCAGCGTGCGTGCCAAATCGTCGATCAACACCATATACAACGCCCCCAAACACAGAGAAGCCGGTAACAGACGACGATGATCGGGGCCAACCAGCAGCCGGGCAACGTGCGGAATAACCAACCCGACCCAGCCAATGCTGCCGCTGACCGCCACCTGTGCGGCGACAATCGCGGCGCACAGCGTCAGGATCAACCAGCGGGTGCGCTCGACGTTAATGCCCAGTGCAGCGGCATCCTCATCCCCCATCGACAGCAAATTGATTCTCCAGCGCAATGCCAATAACAGCCCGCCAGCCAACAACAACGGCAGGAAAAGCATCAACAGTTTATTGTCGTCGGCGGTGGCGAAGCTGCCCAGCAGCCAGAACACGATGCTCGGCAGTTTCTCTTCGGTATCGGCCAGGTATTGCAACAGGCTGACGCAGGCGGAGAAAAAGCCGCTGAGGATCACCCCAGCCAGCACCAGCGACAAAATATTGCGCCGGGCGATGGCGCTGGTAATGGCAAAAATCAGCAGCAACGCTGCCATACCGAATACAAATGCAGACAGCAACAGCGCGGCCATCGGCAGGCTGAGTAAAATCGCCAGCGTGCCGCCAAAGGCCGCACCGGAAGAGACGCCGATGATATGCGGATCCACCAGCGGATTACGAAAGACCCCCTGCAGCGCGGCGCCACACAGGGCCAGAGAGGCACCGGCCCCCATAGCCAATAACACTCTGGGTACGCGAACCCCCAGAATCACCTGACGTTGAACCGCATCGATAGCGCCGTTCGGGCCGGTCAACGGCTCGAGCAGGATCATCAGACTGTGAGCTGCCGATACCGGGTAACGGCCAATCCCCAACGACAGCAGCGCGCAAAACAACGTCAGCAGGAGCAGCCAGCCAAGCCTCATTGCTCGCTCTGGCAACAGCTGCTGCGATAATACTGCCGGTAATAGGCATCCACCCGCTGCTGCAAATTGACGTCGCTAAAACGCTGCGGATACAGCTTTTTCGCCATCCAGAGTTCACCCAGCGCCAACGCTTCCGGCATCGGGTAGCCCCAGGCCTTGGCGTATTCCGGCATCAGATAGACGCGTTTATTTTTTACCGCGTCAATCCCCTGCCACTGCGGCGAACTGAGGATTTGCTGCACCACCTCGGGATAACGCTCCTGAACGAAAATCACCGCCGGGTTCCACTTCAGCACGTCTTCAATCGATACCTGCTTAAAGCCCTGAATGTCCTTCGCCGCCACGTTTAGCGCACCGGCGTGCTGCATCATCAGCCCGGTGTATTTGCCCGAACCGTAGGTGGTTAAATCCGGATTGGCCATATACACCCGAACCCGTTGGTCCGCAGGCAGGTCTCGCAGCCGGTCGGCCACCAGCGTTCTCTGCTGAAAAACGTCCTGGATCATCGCCTCTGCCTGCGGCTGGTGCCCCATTACCTTGCCGATCAGGCGGATACCGTCCTGCAGGCCAAGGTTATAGGCCTGATCTTCATCATTGAGTACCGGGTTCATTTTCCCGGCCTGATCCGCCGCCTCACGGCGCAACGAAATAGCCACCACCGGAATACCGGCCCGTTCAATCTGGGCAATCATTTCCGGTGGTGCGTAGTTAGCGACAAACACCACCTGCGGGTGCAGGCTGAGCAGGCTTTCGATGTTCACCGAGGTGAGATCGCCCGGCATCGGCATTTTTGCCAACCCAGGTGCCAGCCGCAGATAATTCGGCCCCAGCTGTTTCTTCCAGCTACTGAGCACACCCACCACCTGCGGCAGCGCGTCGAGCTGCACCAGCAGGTTCAGCGTCTGGTGTTGCAGCACCACCGCGCGGGTGATGGTATCGGGCAATGTGACCTGTCTGTTGAGTTGGTCGGTGACCTGGCGATCCGCCTGTGCGGCGGAAGAGAAAAGAATAAAAATCAGCAACAAGCGTTTGAACATGGGGGTTTCCGGTGAGCTATCGTTATATATAAAATCATATAGCGATAGCTGTGGCGAAACAATCAGCGGGATCAAAACAACGGGATTTTCCATGCGAAAGCAGAACGGTTATGCGTTGAAGAGCTTGGGATCTCAAAAGCAACGCAAACCCTCTCCCACCGCGATGAGAGAGGGTCAGAGAGGGTGATTACTTCAGCGTAAAGCTCTGTGTTTGCACGTTGTCGGAATCCAGACCCACCATCACGTTAAACTTGCCCGGTTCCGCGCCCCATTTCAGGCTGGCGTTATAGAACTTGAGATCCTCTTCGGTGACAGGCAATTCTACCGTCTGCGCCTGGCCCGCTTTCAGCATCACTTTCTTAAAGTTGCGTAGCTCTTTCACCGGACGGCTGACCGAGGCGGTCACGTCCTGCAGGTACAGCTGCACAACGGTGGCACCATCATATTTGCCGGTATTCTTCAGCGTGACGCTGGCGGTGATCTTGCCGTTGCGCGCCATTGTCGGGCTGGAAAGTTTCAGGTCCGACAGGCTGAAGCTGGTGTAGCTCAGGCCATAACCGAAGGGATACAGCGGACCGTTCGGCGAGTCAAAGTAGCGCGAGGTGTATTTGCCCGGGTTTTCCTTGCCGAACGGACGGCCGGTGTTCAGGTGGTTGTAATACATCGGGATCTGACCGACCGAACGCGGGAAGGTCATCGGTAACTTGCCCGACGGGTTGTAATCGCCAAACAGCACGTCGGCAACCGCATTACCGCCTTCGGTACCGCTGTACCAGGTTTCCAGCATCGCATCCGCCTTCTGGCTTTCCCAACTCAGCGCCAGCGGTCGGCCGTTCATCAGTACCAATACCAAAGGCTTGCCGGTGGCTTTCAGCGCCGCGATCAGGTCGCGCTGGCTTTGCGGGATAGTAATATCGGCGCGGCTGGACGCTTCATGCGCCATACCCTGCGATTCCCCGACCACCGCTACCACCACGTCGGCTTTCTTCGCCGCCTGTACCGCTTCGTCAATCATCTGCTGCGGTGGACGGGTGTCAAACGCCACCGCCGGCTCATACTCGTTCAGGTAGTCGATAATGCTCTTGTCCTGAGTGACGTTGGCCCCCTTGGCATAGAGGATTTTCGCCTTGTCGCCCACCGCACGTTCCAGCCCTTCGCGGAGGGTCACCGACTGTTTGATTACCCCGGCCGCTGACCAGCTGCCCATCACGTCACGCTGGCTGTCGGCCATCGGCCCAACCAGCGCAATGGTCGCCTGTTTGCTTAACGGCAATGTCTGCCGGTCGTTCTTCAACAGCACCATAGTCTTACGCGCGATCACGCGCGCTTCGGCACGGTGCAGGCGGCTTTCGGCATTGGTGTCCTGCGGGTCGGAACCTGCCGGGCCAAGATGGGTGTAAGGGTCTTTAAACAGGCCCATATCATATTTAGTGTTCAACACGTCGCGACAGGCACGGTCAATGTCGCTTTCCGACACCAGCCCGTCTTTCACCAGCCCCGGCAGGTATTGGTCGTAATATTCGTCGCTCATGCTCATGTCGACGCCAGAGGTGATCGCCAGTCGTACTGCATCACGCGCGTCCGCAGCCACACCGTGTTTTATCAGCTCTTTGATCGCACCGTGGTCGCTGATAGTGATGCCCTTGAAGCCCCACTGATCGCGCAGCAGGTCCTTCAGCAGCCATGGGTTAGCGGTGGCCGGAATGCCGTTCACCGAATTGAGCGACACCATGACGCCACCGCTGCCGGCTTCCACCGCCGCTTTATAGGGCGGCAGATAGTCCTGATACATCCGCAATGGGCTCATATCGACGGTGTTGTAGTCGCGGCCGCCTTCAGTAGCGCCGTACAGCGCGAAGTGCTTCACGCTGGCCATGATTGAGCCGGGCTTGGACGGGTCACCGTTTTGGTAGGCGTCCACCATCACCTTGGCGATTTTGGACACCAGCCAGGTGTCTTCACCGAAGCCTTCAGAGACCCGGCCCCAACGCGGATCGCGGGTGATATCGACCATCGGCGAGAAGGTCATGTTCAGGCCGTCGTCGCTGGCTTCCTGCGCCGACACTCGACCGCTGAGTGCGATGGCTTCCAGATCAAAGCTGGCCGCCAACCCGAGGCTGATTGGGAACACGGTACGTTGGCCGTGCACCACGTCATAGGCAAAGAACAGCGGGATTTTCAGGCGACTGAGCTGCATCGCCTGATCCTGCATAACGCGGATATCCGGCCGGGTGACGGTGTTGAAGATCGCGCCAATCTGCCCCTTGCTGATGCCGTCGCGGATCGCCTCTTTCGGGTTATCCGGGCCGACGCTGATTAACCGCAGCTGGCCGATTTTTTCTTCCAGCGTCATCTGCTTCATCAGGTTGGAAACAAAGGCATCGCGCTGCTGGGCATTAACGCCTTGCGTTACGGCGTTTTCCTGTGCAAAAACCGGGCTGATGGCCAGACCGGACAACATACTCACCACACAAAGCCATTTCATATTTTTTATCTCAGGCATGCTCCCGTCGCAGACCGCGGCGGAGATGATTAATCGATGTGAAAAGGCAGTGTGCCATACTCCTTTTCACCGCAGAAATACTTTGTAATGTTAAAGGTTACAAGCTATTAGCGCGGGCCGGGCGATAGTTTTTCAGCCGGGTGCGGCTTTGCGCCGCCTCGTCGCCCAGGAAATTCACCAGCGTAGTTAATGCCGGCGATTGCACTGCTCGTTCAGGATAGACCAGATAGTAAGCCGCACCGCTGAGCACGCTGAGTGGGAACGGCGTAACGATACGCTGCGCCTGAATGTCTTCCTCCAGCAAACATAAATCACCGATGGCGATGCCAAAACCCTGCAGTGCCGCACTCATCGCCAGATCGAGCGTATCGAAATGCTGCGCCTTACCGGAAGGTAGCGCTTCCTGCCCCGCCGCCTTTAGCCACAGCAGCCAGTCGCGGCGATCGCGCGTGGGATGTAACAGCGTTTTCTCCGCCAGATCGGCCGGCGTCGGCGGGCGGGATAAATCGGGCAGGTAAGTCGGCGTGCAGACCGGCGTGAGAATTTCATCGAACAGATGATGCACCGTCAGTTTTTTGCCCTGCGGCTGGCCGAACACCACCGCGGCATCGAAGTGTTCCGCAGCGAAATCCAGCCCGTGCGATACCGAAGCGGTCAGCTCAATATGCATTTCCGGTCGCTCGTTTTGAAGCCGGATAATACGCGGCAACACCCAGCGCATGGCACAGGTCGGGCACTTGATCCGCAAGGTCCCCGGCTGCGCCCCGATTCTGCTCAGCGCCTCATCCAACTGTCCCAGGGCTTGCTGCACCGGGGCCAACAGCATGGCTCCCTGCGGTGTCAACGTCAGGCCACGTGCGCGACGGCTAAACAACGGATAACCCAGATGCTGTTCCAGCCCCAGTATTTGCCGGCTGACCGCGCCCTGCGTCAGGTGCAGGCTCTGGGCGGCGTGAGTGAAATTAAGACGCTGGGCCACCACCAAAAAGGTTTTCAATACGTCGAGCGACGGCAGTGATGACGACATGGCGAGTTCCTTGATATCCCCTGAAATTCCAAGGATTCCCCCAAATAATTGGAACGACATCAAGGCGGCCAGTGAACGCAACCCGATGAGCTGACATGAGTCAGTGATTCGGGTAAGTAAGCGCAGCCAACGCCGAGATCGTTTCAAGAATGAAGAGGAATCAGTCATGATCTGAGTGCATGGCAAGTATGACAAACTTTCCCTTGTTGGCCTACCGTCATTGATGCTTAATCAAGCGATATCCCCCTATTCCCTGGAGCCACTCATGCAGAGCGCATGCGCACAACGCTCGAAGTTGCCGGACGTCGGCACCACTATTTTTACCGTTATCGGCCAGCTCAGCGCCGAACACCAGGCCCTGAATCTGTCGCAGGGCGCGCCAAACTTCGCCTGTGAACCGCAATTGGTTGAGGCAGTGTCGCAAGCCATGCGTGCAGGACATAACCAGTACGCGCCGATGAGCGGCGTGGCAGCATTGCGTATCGCGCTGGCGGATAAAGTTGAACGTTTATATGGCACACGCTATGACGCCGACGAAGAAATCACGGTCATTGCCAGCGCCAGCGAAGGGTTGTATTCCGCCATCAGCGCACTGGTGCACCCTGGCGATGAGGTGATCTATTTTGAACCGGCGTTCGACAGCTATGCGCCGATCGTGCGTCTGCAGGGCGCCACTCCGGTGGCCATTAAACTGTCGCTGGAAGATCTGCATATTGACTGGGATGAGGTCGCTGCGGCCATCAACAGCAAAACGCGGATGATCATCGTCAACAGCCCGCACAACCCAACGGGCAGCGTATTCGGTGAGCATGATATCGAACGGCTGACCGCCCTGACTCGCAATACCGACATCGTCATTCTGTCCGACGAAGTTTACGAACACGTGGTGTTCGACGGCGATATTCATCACAGCATGGCACGCCACCCGCAGCTGGCCGAACGCAGCGTGATCGTTTCGTCGTTTGGCAAAACCTATCACGTCACCGGCTGGCGCGTCGGTTACTGCATGGCACCGGCGGCGCTGATGGACGAGATCCGCAAGGTACACCAGTTTATGGTGTTTTCCGCCGATACCCCGATGCAGTACGCCTTCGCCGAAGCCTTGGCTAACCCGCAAAGTTATTTAGGGCTGGCGGCTTTCTACCAGCAGAAACGCGACCTGCTGGCGAACGCCCTGCAAGATTCGCGCTTTGAATTACTGCCCAGCCGTGGCAGTTTCTTTATGCTGGCCCGCTTTAGCGGTTTCAGCAGCGAAAGCGACAACGATTTTGCGGTGCGTCTGATCCGCGAAGCCAAAGTCGCCACTATCCCGCTGTCGGCGTTCTACAGCGACGGCACCAATACCGGCATTATTCGACTGAGTTTTTCAAAAGATAACCAGACCCTGCTGGAGGGCGCACGCCGTCTGTGTCAGGTGTAATGCATTCACTTTTGCTTTGACCATGGGAAAAGGGCTCTGAATATGAAATCACTGAAAACGTTGATCGCCGCAGGCTGCCTGCTGGCCGCCGGTTCCACGCTGGCGGCGGAAAACACCTTGCGTTTTGGCCTGGAAGCGCTGTACCCACCGTTTGAATCCAAATCTGCCAGCGGTCAGCTCGTCGGTTTTGATATCGATCTGGGCAATGCCGTTTGCGCCGCCGCCCAGTTGAAATGCAGCTGGGTTGAAACCTCTTTCGACAGCCTGATCCCGGCGCTGAAGGCGCGCAAGTTTGACGCCATCAACTCGGCGATGAACGTCACCGATCAGCGTCGCCAGGCCATCGACTTCACCGATTCAATCTATCAGGTACCGAACCGCCTGATCGCCAAGGCCGACAGCGGCCTGTTGCCGAACGCCACCTCGCTGGCAGGCAAACACGTCGGCGTGCTGCAAGGCTCGATTCAGGAGACTTATGCCAAGGCTCACTGGGCGCCGCAGGGCGTGGACGTGGTGTCTTATCAGGATCAGAACCAGGCCTATCTGGACCTGACCGCCGGGCGTCTCGACGCCACGCTGGTGATGGCCCCGTCGGGACAAAGCGGCTTCCTGGCGCACCCGGACGGTAAGGGCTTTGCCTTCGTCGGCGATGCGGTCAGCGACGACAAAATCCTTGGCGAGGGCATTGCTTTCGGCCTGCGTAAAGGCGATGAGGCGCTGAAGAAAAAACTGAATGAGGCGATCGTCAAAGTGAAGCAGCAAGGCACGGTGAGCGAGCTGGCGAAGAAATATTTTGGCGATATTGACGTAACGGTGAAGTAAAAATCAGGGGCGAAAATCGCTTCGCCCCTGACTGTTTTAGCGATCGAATACCGAACTGTTCAACGCACGATCCTGCTGATGGCGCTCCAGCGCCAGCTCAATCAGACGGGTAATCAGTTGGCTATAGCTGATGCCGCTGGCGGCCCACAGTTTGGGATACATGCTGATATTGGTGAAGCCCGGCAGCGTGTTGATCTCGTTGATCACCACGTTGTTGTCCGGCGTCAGGAACACGTCCACGCGCGCCAAACCGAAACATTCCAGCGCCCGGAAGGCTTTCAGCGCCACCTCACGGATTTTGTCGCTCACCTCCGGCGTAATCGCCGCCGGTACCACGACCTGAGCACCCTGCTCATTGATGTATTTGGTGTCGTACGAATAGAAGGCGTCGCTCAGCACGATTTCGCCACACAGGCTGGCCTGCGGATCATCATTGCCCAGCACCGCACACTCGATTTCGCGGCCGACAATCGCCGACTCCACCAGCACCTTGTGATCGAAACTGAACGCCAGCGCCACTGCGGCCTCATAGCCGGCGCGATCCTGCACCTTGCTGACGCCCACCGAAGAACCCTGGTTAGCCGGTTTAACAAACAGCGGCAGCCCCAGGCGTTCGCTGAGCTGTTCAAACGTGAATTTGGCGCGGTTGCTGCGCGTCAAGGTTACAAAGGGCGCGACCGCCAGCCCGGCATCACGCAGCAGGCGTTTGGTGACGTCTTTGTCCATGCTGACCGCAGACCCCAGCACGCCAGCGCCGACGAACGGCAAATTCGCCATCCGCAGTAGCCCCTGCAATGAACCGTCTTCCCCCAGCGTGCCGTGCACTATCGGGAACACCACGTCGAGCTGACCCAGCGCACCGGCGCTGCCTGACTCGATCAACTGCTGTTTTTCCTGACCGGGGATCAGCGCTACATTTTTATTTGAGCGGTTCAACGCAATCAGCGCCGGGTTTTCCGCATTCAGCAGGTAGTTGGACGCATCGTTGATGTGCCAATGCCCCTGCTTGTCTATCCCCAGCAATGTGACGTCAAACTTCTCTTTGTCTATGGCATCCACAATGTTTTTTGCCGACTGCAGTGAAACCTCATGCTCCGCCGATTTACCGCCGAAGATCACCCCAACACGTAATTTGGTCACGCCCTAATCCTTCTGAAAAATCATGGCAAAAAAGTCGTTTATCACAATAAACGCATTGCCCCGTGGCAGCAATCGTTGCAACCCGGAAAATGACCACCCCACGGAATGCCAAATTGCGACCATCCAAAACGTATACACTTCGTATATTACTCACTGAGGAGCAGCCTATGGGCATTGTGAAAATTTCAGACGCGCTGCATGACGATCTGCGCCTCGCCAGCCTGACGATGACGCGTTCGATCAACGCGCAGGCGGAATACTGGATCAAGATCGGCATGCTGGCGGAGTTCCATCCGGAACTGACCTACCCCCAACTGGTAAAAAAAATGATGAAAGATAACGCGATGACGTTAAAGGAGATTGTCGGGTGAAACAGATTGTGATCAAAACACCGGAAGAGATTGTCAAAATGCGTCACTCTGGCGCGCTGCTGGCAAAGGTGTTTGCTATGCTCGATGAGGTGATGGTCGAAGGTATCTCCACGATGGAGATTAACGACCGCGCCGAAGCCTTTATCGTTGATGAGCTGAAATCGCGCCCGTCTACAAAAGGACAGTACGGTTTTCCCTATGTGCTCAATACCTCGATTGACGAAGTGATCTGTCACGGCGTTCCGTCGGTCAGCAAAATACTGCGCTCCGGCATGATCGTTAACGTCGACATTACGCTGGAACACGACGGTTATATTGCCGACTCCAGTAAAATGTACTGCATTGGGCAGATCACGCCGCTGGCCAAACGGCTGGTGAATAACGTGTATGAGTCGATGTGGCAAGGCATCCGCGTGGTGAAACCGGGCGCGACGCTGGGGGATATCGGCCATGCGATTCAACAGCATGCAGAACAGGCCGGATACAGCATCGTGCGGGAGTACTGCGGCCACGGTATCGGCCGCGAGATGCACGAAGAGCCGGCGGTAATGCACTTTGGCAAACCGGGTACCGGAATGGTGCTGCAGGAAGGCATGGTGTTTACCATCGAGCCGATGATCAATCAGGGCGACCACCGCATCAAGCAAAAGAAAGACGGTTGGACAGTGGTTACGCGCGACAAAAAGCTGTCTGCCCAGTGGGAGCACACCGTGGCGGTCACCGCCGACGGCGTGGAAATCCTGACGCTGCGCGACGAAGAGCGCCAGGCTGGTTACAAAGAACGATACTAAGTTATTAAGCCATTAAGCTACCAAGTTAATGACTTACTAAATTAATCACCTCATGGATTTCACCGGGCAATCGACAAGGCTGCCCGGTGGAAAACGATGGGGACGACAGGGAGATCGGCATGACGCAGTCCACCAGCGCCACCAACCAGGCGTTTCTCAGTAAGCTCAAAAGCATCGTCGGTGGCCCGCAGCTGCTGACCGGTGAACGCAGCACCGAACGTTACCGCAAGGGCTTCCGCTCCGGCGAGGGCCAGGCGCTGGCGGTGGTGTTCCCGACACGCCTGCTGCAGTTGTGGCAGTTGCTTGAGGCCTGCGTCGCCGCCGATAAAATCGTCATCATGCAGGCGGCGAACACCGGTCTGACCGAAGGTTCAACGCCCAGCGGCAACGACTATGACCGTGATATCGTCATTATCAGCACCCTGCGGCTCAACCATGTGCAGGTGCTGGACAATGGCAAACAGGTGGTCGGCTTCCCCGGCAGTACGCTCAACCAGTTGGAAAAATTGCTCAAGCCTTATGGTCGCGAACCGCATTCGGTAATTGGCTCGTCCTGCATCGGTGCTTCGGTGATCGGCGGCGTGTGCAACAACTCCGGCGGTTCACTGGTCAAACGCGGCCCTGCCTATACCGAGATGGCGCTGTATGCCCAACTGGGTGAAGACGGTCAGTTGCGTCTGGTTAACCACCTGGGCATTAACCTCGGGGACACGCCGGAAGAGATCCTTACCCGCCTGGAGAAAGGCGACTACCGGCCGGAAGATGTCGAGCACGGCGAACTGCGTGCCTCCGACAATGAATACGCCAGCCGCGTACGCGACGTTGATGCCGATACGCCCTCCCGTTTTAACGCCGACAAGCGCCGCCTGTACGAAGCCTCCGGCTGCGCAGGCAAGCTGGCGGTATTTGCCGTGCGGCTGGACACCTTCGAGAAAGAAGGCAAAGAGCAGGTATTTTACATCGGGACTAACGACACTGCCGTATTGACCGAACTGCGCCGCCACATGCTGAGCAAGTTTGACAACCTGCCGGTTGCCGGCGAATACATGCATCGGGATATTTTTGATATCGCCGAAGTGTACGGCAAAGACACCTTTATGATGATCGATAAGCTCGGCACCGATCAGATGCCGACCTTCTTCACTCTGAAAGGCCGCATGGACGCCAGCCTCAACAAGCTGCCGTTGCTACCGCATAACCTGACCGACCGCCTGATGCAGGGCCTGAGCCATCTGGCGCCCAGCCACCTGCCTAAACGCATGAAAGAGTATCGCGAGCGCTTTGAACACCACCTGCTGCTGAAAATGGCCGGGCCGGGCGTTGAAGAGGCGCAGCAGTACCTGAGCCAATACTTTGCTCAGGCCAACGGGGCGTTCTTCGTCTGCACCCCGGATGAAGGCAAGAAAGCTTTCCTGCACCGCTTTGCCGCCGCCGGAGCCGCGGTGCGTTACCATGCGGTGCACGCCGACAAGGTCGAGGATATTTTGGCGCTGGATATCGCGCTGCGCCGCAACGACACCGACTGGTTCGAAACCCTGCCGCCGGAAATCGACAGCCAACTGGTGCACAAGCTGTATTACGGCCACTTTATGTGTCACGTCTTCCATCAGGATTATGTGGTGAAAAAAGGCGTCGACAGCCATGCGCTCAAGGAAAAGATGTTGGAGATCCTCAACCAACGCGGCGCGGAGTACCCGGCGGAACATAACGTCGGCCATCTGTACACCGCCAAGCCGGATCTGCAGGCGTTCTACCGCAGCGCCGATCCCACCAACAGCTTTAACCCCGGTCTGGGCAAAACCAGCAAGCGGAAGCACTGGGCCGGTAACGGTCAATAACCTTCTTCCCTCCGGCTCGCCGCTGCACGGGCGAGCCCTCCCTCAAGATGCTTCCCTCTTTTGCAATCTTAAAGATGCATTTTTATTGCAACTTTAAAGTCTGCTGATTATTATGCGGTGTAAATAAGAATCAATAACAAATTTGTCATGACGGATACGTGACATCTGCCGTGACGTTCACCGCAAAATTAATGAGAAGGAACCTACCATGAGCCAGACCCTCGATTCCGCCCAACTACTGTCTGCACTAGATAAAGTGATGGTGATCTCCACCACCGACCTGCAAGGCACCATCACCTATGTCAACGACCTGTTTTGCCAGCTCACCGGCTTTACCCGGGAAGAACTGGTCGGGCAACCCCACAACATCGTGCGTCACCCTTCCGTCCCCAAGGCCATCTATAAAGAGATGTGGGATACCATTAAAGCCGGAAATATCTGGACCGGCATCATTCCCAACGTTGGCAAGGGTGGCGTGCTGTATGTGGTCGACACCACCGTGCAACCGCTCTATGACGCTCAGGGCAAAATCGAGGCCTACATCAGTATCCGCCGTGTGATCAACGATCTAATGACCGATTTCGACTCCGTCGAATTCTCCAAAGAACAGTTCGACAACCACTACGATAAGTAAGAAACATGGCCGATATCATCGAACGTATCCTGATTGGCTACGGTTCGGAATCGGGCAAAGCCCAGGCGCTGGCTACGCGCTTGGGCGAGTTACCTTTTCTGCACCCTTACGCCCCTACCCTATTGACCCTCAACGAAATTTCACCGGCAAACCTGGGGAAAGGCGACCTATTGCTCATCGTATCCAGTTCGTTTGGTGACGGGGAGCCGCCCGCCAACGCCGAGCTTTTTTTCGACGTTCTGACACACACGCCAAACCTCGCGCACCTGCGCTACGCCATTTTCGGCTTGGGCGACACGGCGTACCCGCGTTTTTGCGGTTTCACGCAATGGCTTGACGCCGGGTTGTCCGAACGCGGCGCGCAGGCCATCGTCAACCGCGTTGATGCCGACGTAAACTTCGAGAGCTTTTTCACCACCTGGTCAGCCGTAGTGGAACAGGTGATTGCGGGGGATTGGCAGGCCGGTCGCGATCTGCATCTGCGCGTCACCGCCTATGGCGAGGACAATGCTTTTGCCGCCGGCCTGCTGGAACGCCGTTCGCTCAGTGCCCGCGCGCCGCATGCCTGGCATCTTCGTCTGGATATCAGCGGCAGCGGCATCGCCTACCGGGCAGGCGATACGCTCTACCTGTTGCCGGAAAACGACGAGGATTTACTGCTTCGTCTGTCAGCCTGGTTCGACCGGCCGGAGGCCGCAGACGCGCTGCGCCGCCGGGAACTGCGCCAAATAAGCAAAGCGACATTGCGCGAACTGGCGCAGCTTGCCGGTAGCGAAGACCTTAAGGGGATGCTGAAAATCCGCCAGCGCAAAGCGCTGGAAGCCTACCTGTACGGCGCCGATCTGCTGGACGTGCTGCAAGAGTTTTGCACGCCGCAGTCGGTCACTTTGGATGATCTGCTAACGCTGCTCCCTGCCTGCTTACCGCGCGCCTATTCGATCGCTTCGGCTTCGCGAGAAGACAGCCTGGATTTGTGCGTTCGCGAGGTTCGCTACGAGCGTAATGGGCGCCCCCGAAACGGCACGGCCACCGGCTGGTTGCTCGATAACCCGGGCCCCTTCCGTGTCTTCTGCCGCGCCAATCCCAACTTCTACCTGCCGCCCGATCCGCAAACTCCCGTGCTGTTCATCGGCACCGGTACCGGTATCGCGCCGTTGATAGGCTTGCTGCGTGAAATGGCGATCGACGGCGGACAGCGAGAAACCGCCTTAATCTTCGGCGAAAAACGCCGCGACGAAGACTTCCTATACCGCGAAGAGCTTGAGTCACTGTGCAAGAATGGCGTACTGAATCGGCTCATTACCGCGTTTTCCCGCGATGGTGCCGCCAAATACTACGTGCAGCACGCGATCGAAGAACATGCCGATTACGTGAGGGAGCTGTTGCTTAAGGGGGCACACCTCTACCTGTGCGGCAACCGACAGTATCTTGAAACCGCCGTCGCGCAGGCGCTGGAAAAGGCCTGTGCTCCAGGGGCCGAAACCGCGACGGACAGCCTGTGGCAAAGGCTGACGCAACAAGGGCGTCTGCATCTGGAGCTGTACTGAGAACGGTTGCGGAGTGCGCCGTTTTTAGGTTGCGCCCTCCGCCAAACTTGACTATCTTGAAGAGGTTAATCACTCCCTGTATTCAGGAATATCCATGACAGAGTTTGCGCACGCTACCGATCCAGAAAACACGCCGCTTGCGGCCGTCGTTCTGCTGTGCGCATCCTCAGCCCCACCCGCCGTTTTCTCTGTCGTTACCGCGGTAGCCGCTTACCCACCACACGCCGTGGTTGTGCGTTAAGCCAAACCGAATTCCTCACCTCCAGCTTTCCTTGCTTTGCGCTCAGGCGTAGAACGCCGCGCGTGCTGGAGCTTGTTATTTTCACGACAGGTGAAAACAAAATGCGATTGATTTCTCACTGGGCCAACGTCGGCCTGGCTACGCTATTCGTTCTGCTCTGGAGCAGCGGCGCAATTTTCTCGCGCTGGGGGTTGGAGCATGCTTCCGCCTTCGCTTTTCTCTTCTTTCGTTGCGCCATCGCACTGGCGCTGCTGTTGGCTATCGGCCTGTGGCAACGGCAGTGCTTGCCGGCTCCGGGCACCCGTCTTCGGGTGGCGCTGATCGGTCTGCTGATGATCGGCAGCTATCAGATTTGTTATTTGCTGGCGCTGGAACAGGGCATTACCCCCGGCGTATTGGCGACGCTGCTCGGCGTTCAGCCGATACTCACCCAGTTCATTACCGAACGCCGCTGCTCAGGGTTGCGCGGCTTGGGCCTGCTGCTGGCGATGGCCGGACTGACGCTGGTGGTGTATCAAAGCCTGATGATTGCCCACTTCTCACTGGTCGGTATGCTGTGCGCCTTTATCGCGCTGGGCTGCATAACCGCCGGGACTTTGCTGCAAAAAGGGCTTAGCCAACCGCCGCTGGCGGTATTACCGCTGCAGTATGCAGTTGGGCTGCTGATGTGTTCGCTGGTGCTGCCGTTTGAACCGCTGCGGGTCGATTGGAGTCTGGCATTTGTTCTGCCGCTGCTGTGGATGGCGGTGGTGATTTCGGTGTTGGCCACCTTCCTGCTGTACCGGCTGATTCAGCGCGGTAATCTGGTGCAGGTTACCAGCCTGTTTTATCTGATCCCGGCGGTTACCGCCCTGCTGGACTATCTGCTGCTCGGCCACGCGCTGGCGGCCATCAGCATGCTGGGCATGGCGGCCATTCTGCTCGGCGTGATGCTGGTGTTTCGCCAACCTTAAATAGCAAAAGCCCCTCACGCCAGGCCGGCGTGAGGGGCTAACACTCAATCACTTCAGAACAACCAGGAACCATACCCCCACAGCAGCACCGTAACCCCAAGCAGTAACTCAAGCAGCAGGATGCCGATGGCAAAGGTAGAGCTGGAGAAAATAAAACCTTCTTTACTGTCGATATTCAGGAAGTGAGGTATGCCCAGGTTCAGCAGATAGCCTGAATAACACAGGCCAATCACGCCGACAAACAGACACAACCACACCACGGGATATAACGCCACGATGCCGCTGAGGAACATCGGGGTGGCGACATAACCGGCAAACACCATGCAACGATGCAAGCTGGGACGAACCTCATAACGGCGCGCCATCCAGTGGATCACTTTCCCCATGATAGCTACGCCTGCCAGCATCAGCAGGTAAAACGCGACCGCCGTATAGGAAGCCGTAAACATATCGAGCCGGATAGCGTGCCCTTCGCCGGAAAGCCAGCCCAGTTGGGTGGTACCGATAAACGCGCAGATCACCGGGATCAACGCCAGCAACAGCACGTGGTGGGTGTAAAGGTGCGAGACGCTTTCGTTCTCGCTTTTAATGTGTTCGAACTCGGTGCTTGGATGCGCCAGAAGTCCCCAAACATGATTAACCATGAGACACCTCCTCCATCGCCGTAGGTCGCGATCGGCGAACGAATTTACCCCTCTGACGGATTGCTAACCGTACGAGGATTGCGGCCACGGGGCTCTCTCCCCTGTACTAATTATAGTCTTTCGCTGAAAAAACGTTCAGAAAGCGCAGACGCGGCGGCAGTTTGTTTTATAATTCCCGCCTGCTTATCCGCCGTGAGGAATGCCATGTCATCCGCCATCAAGATTCGCCAGGTCGGCATCGTCGATGTCGACGCCGGGCAAAATGTCACCGTCGTAGAGCCCTGTAATCTGTACGGCTGCCGACTCGGTGACGGGGTGTTCGTCGGCCCCTTTGTCGAAATCCAAAAAAACGTCAGCATTGGCGCCCGCAGTAAAATCCAGTCTCACAGCTTTATCTGCGAATATGTCACCATCGGCGAGGACTGTTTTATCGGCCACAACGTGACCTTCGCCAACGATCTGTTCAAAGGTGGCGCCCCCAATGCCGATCCGGCAAGCTGGGGCCGCGCGCGGATTGGCGACGGCGTCTCCATCGGGTCCGGCGCCACGGTACTGGCGGTGGAAATCTGCAGCGGAGTGGTGATCGGCGCCGGTGCGGTGGTCACCAAAAACATCACCCGCAAGGGGATTTACGCCGGCAATCCAGCCCGCCTGCTAAGGGAACTGACCCCATGAGCGAAGCGATTCAAATTACCCCGGTGACCCAGTTGCCCGACGGATACTTGACCGGCTGCGACTTCAGCTTTCAGATTGCCCACTACGCCCAGCCGATTTTCAACGCGCCGATTGACAGCTGGCCGCTGCTGCCGGTGACGCCGTTTCGCAAGCACTACCCGCTGGCACCGTTCGTCAATGATGAAAGCGAAACCATTCTGGCACGTCATCGCGGGGAGGCGGTTGGCCATATTACGCTGAGCAATAACTGGAATGGCTATGCGCTCATCGAGGAGATTGTCGTCAGTGCTCATGTGCGCCGACTCGGCGTCGCCACCGCGCTGCTGGAGAGCGCACGACTCTGGGCGCAACGTCACGAAACCGCCGGGCTGATGCTGGAAACGCAAAACACCAATTTGCCTGCCTGCCGCTGCTACCAGCGCTTTGGGTTTATCCTCGGCGGCATCGATCATCTGCTGTATCGTGCTCAACCTGATATTCCCGATCACGAAATTGCCCTGTTCTGGTATCTGCCGTTTAACAGCGAAATCGGGTATTAAGCGATCGCCGAACGTTGAGGCTATGTTTAAACATTAACCATCCTGGCCATGGTGAGAACTGTTATCATTTCTACGATCACAAGCCGAACCATTGGAGGGTAAAATGTACAGGGTAGTTTCAATGATATTGGCTATTGCGCTTAGCGGTTGTGCAGATAAAATTCCGGTCGGGCAAACACCTGAACCCATCACTACCCCACCTGCAGATCTCAAGGCCAGCATGGACAACGACACGTTAAACAAACTCAATGAGCTTCTCGCCCTGCGCGCCAAGGCAACGCCCGAGCAACGGCAGGATAACGGCCGCATGATCGACCTGCTGTCACGACCTTTCCTCGGTACGCCCTACGTCGCCAACCGGCTGATTGGCTCGCAGACTACGCCGGAAGAACTGGTGATCGACTTCCGCGGTCTGGATTGCTTCACCTACATCGACTATGTCGATGCGCTGCGCCAGGCCAACAGCCAGGCTGACTTTGTACAGCGGCTGATTCAAATCCGCTATGCCAATGGCGATATCAGCTTCCTGAAGCGTAAACACTTCTTCACCGACTGGTCGCATCAGGCCAAAACCAACGTAACGGACGTTACAGCCACGCTCAGCCCGCATGCCGTGACGCTGGTGAAAAACCTCAATCAAAAATCAGACGGCAGCAGCTATCTGCCAGGGCTGAAAAACGTTCGACGCAGCATTACCTACCTGCCCAGCGAGGCGATTGACGACAAGGTTCTGGCCCGGTTGCACACCGGTGATTACATCGGTATTTATACCAACCTGGCCGGTCTGGACGTCACCCATACCGGTATCTATATCATGACCGAAAACGGCCCAGTATTGCGCAATGCCTCGTCGCGTAAAGAGAATATGCAGGTGGTGGACTCGCCGTTTATGGAGTACGTCCAGGCTACGCCAGGCATCGTGGTGCTGCGCGCCAAATAACATTCCCCTCCCCCTTCAGGCTTTGCGCTTGCCGCTAACGGCGTAGCGTCTTGCAAGAAGGGGGATTTAAAACTTCCCGTTATGAGCTATAAGCGTTTGTGCTGAGCAAGCGTTTGACTTCCCCGCAGGTTCAGGCTTAGCTAGCAGCACAAAACCAACTGATTTCATTGTTTTTTTCAGGGAGCACTCGATGACCAAAAGCTGGCGTTATACCCCTCTGCTGGCGGCGTTTGCCGCGGTGCTGGCACTGCAGGGCTGTGAACAGAAAACCGATCAGAATCACATCAAGGTAGGGGTCATCAACGGCGCGGAACAGGACGTAGCGGAAGTCGCCAAGCAGGTGGCGAAAGAGAAGTACGGCCTGGATGTTGAACTGGTCGGTTTCAGCGGTTCATTGCTGCCCAATGACGCCACCGACAAAGGTGAACTGGATGCCAACGTTTTCCAACACCGGCCATTCCTCGAACAACAGAATAAAGATCACGGCTACAAACTGGTTGCGGTAGGCAATACCTTCGTGTTCCCGATGGCCGGCTATTCGAAAAAAATCAAATCGCTGAAAGAGCTTCAGGACGGCGCGGTTATCGCTATTCCGCTGGATCCCACCAACCTCGGCCGTGCGCTGCTGCTGCTGGAAAAAACTGGCCTGATTAAGCTGAAACCGGGCAAGGGGCTATTGCCGACCTCACTGGATATCAGCGCCAACCCGCATAACTACAAGATTATGGAGCTGGAAGGCGCACAGCTGCCGCAGCTGCTGGATGATCCGAAAGTCACCGTGGCAATCATCAGCACCACCTACATTAATCAAACTGGCCTGACGCCAACCAAAGACGGCATTTTCATCGAAGACAAGGATTCGCCGTACACCAACATCATCGTGACGCGTGAAGACAACAAGGACGCGCCGAACGTACAAAACTTCATCAAAGCCTACGAGTCGGATGAAGTGGCCAAAGCCGCCGAAAAGATCTTTAACGGCGGTGCGGTCAAAGGCTGGTAAAACAGCGCTCCACTGGCGAGCACCTGTGCAGGTGCTCGCACTTTTAATCTCTCCCCAGGTTCAGTCCCCCGACCATCGCCGCCCTCGGTCCGGCAGCCAGCCAAAACCATTCCGCAGCTCATTACAGCCCCGAACGCCAGCCTCACCGCACCGGGTAAATCATTGGCCGCGCAACACCCAACATTCTCTGCGTTCATCCCCGTTTACAGCCACATTTGCGGGGCGACGGCCAAAAATTGCTTTGGCAAAAGTGTCGACTACAATTCAATCGAAATACCTCCCTACAAAGTCATCATTCAATAATATTAGAGGTGATTATGTTACAGAAACACGAAAACGTAATAAGTATGACTACGCTTAGCCGTCAGGCCACCCAACAATTAACGCCGTCGTTTTCTGCATTGCCCCATACGCAACACGCTGACGGAAAATACCGCTTACGGCGCTATTCGGTAGTCAAACATCTCAATGGCCATGTGGTAGAGGTTGGCCAACGCAATTTCGTGCAGTCCGATGAGATCAATCACTTCCAGGGCAACGTGGTACGCCATTTTGAACCCATTGATAGCGACGTGTTGCAAAGCGCCGGCATGGATGAAATGTGTAATCTGTTCGCGGAAAGTAATGATTTACCCGAAGGCGCGGAGATAGAAATTCACCAGATGCGCGTGGTCGCCATTCATAATGAAACGCAGGTCGCGCCGGAAGGGATCCATCAGGATGGTTTTGATCATATCGCGATGATTGCTATTCATCGGCAGAATATTGTCGGCGGCGAAATCATGTTATACGCCGATAATCACCAGCCTCCCTTCTTTAAAAAAGCGCTGGCGGACGGCGAAGCCGTTTTACTGGCGGACAGCAAGTTATGGCATAACGCCACGCCGATCAGCGCCATTGTCCCGGAAGAAGAAGGACACCTGGATATCTTTGTCCTGACTGCCCGCGGAGAAAAAGCATGACTTTTACGCCCGAACTCGCCAGAGCCCAGTTTAGCGCGCTGACCCAGCATTATAACGATCAACCGGTGATCTTCTTCGATGGCCCTGGTGGGTCTCAGGTTTCACGAGGCGTACTGGAAAAAATGACGGACTACCTGGGGAAATATAACGCCAATCTGGGCGGGCACTATTTTTCCAGCCACGTGACCGGCGAAGTGATGAATAATGCCAGGGAGTCGGTGCGCGCCTTATTAAACGCGCCGACGCCCGATAACATCATTTTTGGCATGAATATGACCTCGCTGACATTCCATCTCAGCCGAATCATTAGCCGTCACTGGCAGGCCGGCGATGAGATTATCGTCACCGAACTGGATCACTACGCCAATGTCTCCAGTTGGCAACAGGCGGCAAACGATAAACAAGTCACCGTGCATCAAATCCCCCTGCAACAAGCAGACTGTTCTTTGGATGTTGCCCGACTGTGCGAACAGATCACCGCTAAAACCCGTCTGGTGGCGGTGACCTACGCGTCCAACGTTACCGGCAGCATCGTCGATATAAAAACCATCACCGAAGCCGCTCACCGGGTCGGCGCTCAGGTTTATGTCGATGCCGTGCACTATGCCCCACACAATCTGATCGATGTGCAGGCATTGGGCTGTGATTTTTTAGTGTGCTCCGCCTATAAATTCTTTGGTCCGCACATCGGCATGGCCTATATCGCGCCGCAGTGGTTACAGCGGCTGCAACCCTATAAAGTCGAACCGGCTACCGACGTGGGGCCAGGACGTTTTGAGACGGGTACTCAGAGTTTTGAAGGGCTGGCAGGAGTCACGGCAGCCATTGACTACCTGGCGCAATGGGGAACGCCCGGCGCGTCCTTAAGGCAGCGTTTGCAGGAAAGTTTTGCCGACTACCATCGCCATGAAGAGAACCTGTGCCGTTATTTTTTGCAGCGCTTACAGCAAATAGACGATGTGCAACTGTACGGTTCCCCTCAGGCGGATTGCCAACGCCGCACGCCCACCTTTGCACTGACCTTTAAGCGACATGCCCCCGAACAGATTGCGCGCCGATTAGGCCGGCACAATATCTGCGTCGGCAGCGGGCACTTCTATGCGCAAGGCTTAATCCAACGGCTGAACCTGCAAGACAGCGGCGGCGTATTGCGTATTGGGATGATGCATTACAACACCCAGCAGGAAATCGACACGCTGTTTGAGCTGCTCGTCAGCGAAAGGTAGCAGCACATAGATCCACAAAGCCCAGCCCCCTGGCTGGGCTCAGACTGCTGACACCCCTGCATATGGGTTAAGTCGGTAAGGGGCGAACACGTTCACCCGATTTAATCTGTTGATTATGTAATAGGGCGCAGCATGCAGCGCCCCTACTACGAAACAACAGAGCACTTCGCCAATGTTCCCTAAGGCAAAGCCCCTCCTCCATTGCCAAAAATATCCTTAACTCCGCTATTGACCCTCACGCTACGTCAGGTTTTAGTATCCCGGAACGCACAAGGGAGGAGCACACCGATGTTATTGAAAGTGGGCGAACTGGCCCGCCGTTCCGGCATTACCGTCCGGACGCTGCATTATTACGACAGCATTGGCTTGCTGGTTCCTTCTGCGCGTTCCGACGCCGGGTATCGGTTATACAACCGGGCTGACATCACTCGCTTGCACCACATTCAGGCATTGCGCCGAATGGGCGTCTCGTTGGCAGAGGTCGGGGCAATTTTGGCGCGTTCGGGGATGGCGCTCACTTCGGTGATAGAACAGCAAATCGTCATGCTGGAGCGGCAGTTGGAACAGACCGCCGCGCTGCGCGATCGTCTGCAGCATATGCATGCTCAGCTCACCGCCGGAGACGAACCGGAACTGAACGACTGGCTGACTACGTTGGAGTTAATGACCATGTACGATAAATATTTTACCGCAGACGAACTGGCCCAATTGCCTTTCTATCAGGCCGACCCGAGCCGCAATCAGGAGTGGGCCGAGTTGGTCAGCAGCATGCGCCAGTTGATCGATGGCGGCGTTGAACCGCAAGCGTTGCAGGCTCAGGCGCTGGCGCGTCGTTGGATGCTGATGCTGGAACGCGATACGGCGCGTAATCCGGCGTTTCTCACCCGACTCAACGCCATGCACGCCGATGAGCCCGCGATACGCGAACAAACCGGCATTACCCCGGCTATGACCGACTATGTGACTCGGGCATTCGCCGAAACCAAGCTGTCAATCTACCAAAAATACCTGTCGGCGGAAGAATATGCCCATGTGCGCCAGCACTACTTTACCCGCCTGCAGGAATGGCCGGCACTGATCGCCCAGTTCCATCAGGCGCTGAATGAGGGCATACCGCCAGAGTCAGCGCGGGCAAAACAGCTGGCAGCCCAATGGCTTGAACTGTTCCAGTCCTACGCCGGTCCCCACCCGGCCACCCAGATGAAAATCCGCCAGGCCATGGAGCAGGAACCGACGCTGACGGAAGGCACCTGGCTGACCCCGCCGCTATTACGCTACCTGCAGCAGGCGGTGGCGCACTTCATGCGCGGCTAGCCCGGTTTTTTCCCCGTCCGAATGCTGCTCGCAGCGGCTCCCGGCGCATGGCGAAGATCGTCATGCGCCATTTTTTCGTTTCGCGGCCGGGTATAACTTTTTTTTATCTTCAGCATAAGAAAGCCCAATTTTCCTTGTCGCCAGGCGCGGCGCATAATGCGCTTATCTTCTGATTTCCAAGGTAAACATGAATCACTATGCCCCACACCGCTCCGCTGAACCTCGCCGACGCTACGCCGGACGACATAGCCGCCATCCAACAGATTTACGCCCATCACGTGTTATTCGGCGCCGCTTCGTTTGAAGAAACGCCCCCCACGCAGGAAGAAATGCGGCAGCGGCTGAGCAAAGTGCAAGAGGCCGGGCTGCCCTGGCTGGTGGCCAAGCGGGATCATCTCGTCGTGGGCTACTGTTACGCCACGCCTTATCGACCGCGTCCAGCCTATCGATTCACCGTGGAAGAATCGGTATATATCGCCGAAGGGCAACAGGGTCAGGGCATCGGCAAAGCGTTACTGATCGAGCTGATTGCCCGCTGCGAGCAGGGGCCGTGGCGCCAAATGTTGGCTGTCGTCGGCAATGCCGGGGAAAACCATGGCTCGCTGGCTTTGCATCAAAAACTGGGGTTTGGCAGCGTGGGGACGCTAAAGGCGGTAGGGTTTAAATTGGGTAAGTGGCGCGACACCCATATCATGCAGCGTGCGTTAGGCGAAGGTGGCGACAATCCCCCCTGATGGGCTTGCAGCGAGCAATTTGCGAATTATCGACTACAGTAAATAATGATTTCATCAGGTTAGCGAAAACTCGCGCCGTCATTCAAATCAATTGGGAGAGACGAATGAAAATCATTCTGTGGATTGTCGCTATTATCTTTATCGTTGGCCTGCTCACCATCACCGGCGTGTTCAAGCTGATCTTTTAAATGACCCCGCGCCGAGAGGCGCGGGATTAGCTTAGGCCTTTAAACGTCCCCGGATCGCCCCCAGAGCCGAAACCACCAGCAGGACTACGCCGCCGGCAACCAGACCAAACACCACGTTGAGCAAGGCGGGAATCACGCCCTGCAGGATCTGACCGAAGGTAGGCACCACGGTGGCGTACGACGCCCAGTCCTCAAACAAATGATGCACCGGCGGCAAGCCATGGGTCAGGATACCGCCCCCGACCATAAACATGGCGATGGTACCGACTACCGACAGGGTCTTCATCAGATAAGGCGCCGCACTGACAATACCGCTGCCGATTGAGCGGGCCAGCGCACTGCTTTTACGGCTCAGATACAACCCCAGGTCGTCGAGTTTGACGATGCCGGCCACGATGCCGTAAACCCCCACCGTCATCACAATCGCGATACCGCACAGCACAATCACCTGCTGGCTGAAGGTCGCTCCGGCCACGGTGCCCAGAGTAATGGCAATAATTTCGGCCGACAGCACAAAATCGGTGCGGATAGCCCCTTTCACCTTGCGTTGTTCATAGGCCGCCACGTCTTCATTGGCGTTCAGCGCATCTTTATTCTCTTCCCCATCCTGTTTTTTGTGGGTCAGGCTGTGGAACACCTTCTCGAACCCTTCGTAACACAGGTAAGCCCCACCCACCATCAGCAGCGGCGTGATCGCCCAAGGGGCAAATGCGCTGATCAGCAACGCCAGCGGCACCAGGATCGCCTTGTTGATAAACGAGCCCTTGGCCACGCTCCACACCACCGGCAGCTCGCGATCGGCCTTTACGCCGGTGACCTGCTGAGCGTTAAGTGCCAGATCGTCTCCCAATACCCCGGCGGTTTTTTTCGCCGCCATCTTGGTCATCAGCGAGACGTCGTCCAGCAGTGAGGCAATATCGTCGATTAAAGTCAGTAAGCTACTTCCAGCCAAAGTGGTTCATCCTTTTCATATTCACGAGTCACGATCTCTTCGTCGAGATTCATACTACAACATTAATGATTGTCGATTTGCTAATGAATATTTTAGTGGAGAAATAACGATTGGGAGGAGAGACGGGGGATAAACAGGAAGTATTGCTGGATGATTGCCCAGGTGGTTGCAGCAAATCATCCAGTGGGTGAAAGCGTATAGCCGTGCCGGTCATCGGGTTAACGCCCCCTAAGAAGCGGCGATAACCGTTAAAAAAAATCACCCGGCATTGAGGCTGCTCTGGTTATTTTTCAAGGCTTCCAGCGCGCACTGCTGGTCAAGATCCCCGCCCGGTGCCCCACCAATGCCAATGGCACCGATGACCACGTCCCCAGATTTCACCGGTACGCCGCCCGCCAGCAACAAGAAGCCCGGGATATCGCGCAGGTTTGCCGCCCCTGGGTTAGCCTGAGCATTCTTCATCACGTTTTCCGTCGGGTTTTTGGTGCTGAGGGCGGTAAACGCCTTCATGCGGCTGGCTTCGATCGTATGCGGACCGGCGTTATCCATTTTCTTGATGACAAGCGGGGTACCGGCGCGATCGACCAGCGTAACGGCGACGTTATAGTTTTTCGCACTGCAGGCCTGAATAGCGCTCTGAGCCAGTTTATCGGCCAGGTCGAGGGAAAGGTTTTTTTCACTGAGAACGCCACCGGCCATGCTGGCGAACGACGTCACGCTGCTGAGTAAAATGATGCTTGAAATGATGATTTTCATACTGGCTTGCTCCTTGCTTGTCCCTTGTGGATATCAGGGATAGTAAAAGGTGCAGCCGCAGCACACTATTGGCGTGATTACCTACGCGATTAAGTAATTTTACCTAGAATGCCCTTGGGACGGGAGTTGTGGCCCATTTTCATCGATAACAAAGCGTTTTTACATTTTTTTCAGCAGCGCCAGCTCGCCATATTCGTTCATCAGTTTGGGCAGAGAATTGACGTCCAGCTTGGCGAAGATATTGGCTCGGTGGGCCTCCACGGTGCGCGGAGACAGTGCAAAAACGCGAGCGATCTCCTTGCTCGAATTCCCCTGCATAATGTGCTCAAAAATATCCTGTTCGCGGGCAGTCAACGTAGCCAGCCGGTGTTGCATCAGGCGTATTTTTTGTTGCCGCTCCTGCAAGTTCTGCTGCTGTTCCAATGCGCTGCCGACCACTTCGAACAGTAAATCGGCGTCGATCGGTTTGGTCAGGAATTCGAAGGCGCCGTTTTTGAAGGCCCGGCGGCATAAATCAATGTTCGCGTGCCCGGTCATGATGATCACCGGGATCGCCAACCCTTGCCGTTGCCATTCCTCCAACAGCGTCAGCCCGGTTTTGCCCGGCATCCTGATATCCAGCAGCAGACAGCCGGTTAAACCATGCAGCTCACCGACGCCTTGCTGAAACGCCAGCGCACTGCTGTAGGTACGGGTTTGCCAACCGACGGTACCCAGCAAGGCGCTAAGCGAGGAGAGAATGGCCGGTTCGTCGTCAATAAGGTAAATGGTTTGGTTCATCATCTCTCCTCAGGGTGTATCGGTAACCAGAGTCGGAAGCAGGCCCCTTGCCCGACAATATTCGTCGCTTCGATGGTGCCGTTAAGACGTTGGATCAGCGTATCCGTCAAGGCCATCCCCAATCCTATGCCCTGGGCGCGCGTGGTGAAAAACGGCATAAATACATGCTGCAGAGCCTGTTCCGATAGCCCTGGGCCACCGTCAGTCAGGGTTAAAGCAATCCCCTCGTCGGTGGCCGTGGCTTCTAGGTTGATCCAGGCCGTCCCGACAGCATTATTTTCTTGCGCCTGAATCGCATTGCTGGCGATGTTGTGCAGAATTTGCTCTATCCACAGCGGCGGAGCAAACAGCCTGGGCAAATTGTCAGGAATGCTGCTGTTAATTTTGACTTTATTGCCCCGAATTTCATTGTCCAACAGCGTCCTCACCCGGGCCCAGAGTGCGCCCAGCGCGACGGGTTGATAATCGACTCGCTCACTGGTCAGCTTCTGACGAAATTGCTGCAGCAATGCGTCGGTGCGCTTGATCTGAACCACGGCGGCCTCAAGCAACTGCGGCAGCTGTTCGGTATGCTGTTGCCGAACCAGACGCAAGGCCGTTTGGTTGTAACTCAAAATCGCGGTGAGGGGCTGGTTAAGTTCATGCACGATACCGGCGGTCAGTTCGCCCAAGGTATTGAGCCGTGTGATCTCGGCGTAATGGGCACGCAGATCGGCGATATCTCGCCGCCGACGGTTAGTTCGATATTGGTTAATTAAGTAAAGTACCAGTCCCCAAAACAATGCAGGGGACAGGATCAGGGGCCAGGGCAGCGTAGCCCAGTTCGGATCGTCACCGGCGGCCAGCACAAAAGGCTGCGACTGGCTGGCTATCACCTTTTCCCATTGCCAATAGTAGGAAGCCTGCGCCGCCCCCCGCTCAAATAAGGTCTGATCGTTCCAACGTACCACCAGGTGCCGGAAGCCGTTTTCTCCCACCAATTCGTTCATCAATTGGTTCAGATCGATCAACAACGACTGGTTACCGGCATTGAGCCAGTAGCGCCCATTTTGTTCCACTACGATGAGCCGTCGCGGTTCAATACCAGGATGAGAACGCCAATGGATGATTTGCGGAAAGATCCTCTGCACTTCCCGGCTGTATTGACTGGCCGGCAATAGCGGAATGATGGCGTCGTGCTGTGAAAGCTTCACCGTCACGTCGCGATAAAGTATACGAAAATCAGCGCTTTTCTCTTCGTACTGCTGCTGCAAAAAATAGGCTGTCAGCCCGCCGCTGGAGAGCAGAGCCAACGCTAACCAGCCCATTATCTTGAACATACCCATCCATCCCTGCGCAAATTTTCTGAACGCTTAAATACCATAAAAGAGCGGGTGCGGGTATCTCAGCCGGCATCACCGGCAGGCACGTTCAGTTGCCAGGACAGGCCAAAGCGGTCGTTCAGCCATCCGAAGCGCGCGCTGAAACCATAATCATCAATCGGCATAAGCACCTCGCCGCCCTCTGCCAAGCGGGCGAAAATCCTTTCAAGCTCCGCCTCGGTGGCTAAGTTCACGTGAAGCGAGACCGCCGGGGTAAAGCTGAAGTCGTGGCTGACCGGGCTGTCAATAAACACCAGATTATGCCGATCAAAATCGATGGTAGCCTGCTTGATCCGTCGCGGCCCGCCATCGCGCTCATCAAAATGCAGCAGTTGCTGAACCTGGAAACCGGCAAACAGTTCGCTATAAAGATCTATCGCCTGTTGGGCCTGGCCCTGAAACATGACAAAGGTAGAAACGTGGCTCATGGGATGCTGCCCTCGCGTGCAATATGGTATTAATTGATGATAGCGGATGGATACGCCTTCACGGCGATTGAAAGGAGGAAATATGACCGTCATCCACCGTCAGGCCCAATTGAGCGATCTTGCCGGCCTGCAGGCGCTGTACAGGGAGTTACGCCCGCAGGATCAGCCACTGCGTCCGGATAATGCCCAGCGTACTTTGCAACGCCTGCTGGACAACCCGGCGATTCGTCTGGTGGTCAGCGTGGTCGATGACCAACCGGTGGCGACCTGCATGCTGGCGATGGTGCCGGGGCTAGTGAATCAGGGGCAACCCTTCGGCATCATTGAGCACGTGGTCACTGCTCAGGCGTATCGCGGACAAGGTATTGCTTTAGCGATGCTTGAATACGCATTGCAACTGGCATGGCGGAAAGGTTGCTACAAAGTGATGCTGCTCTCCGGTCAACAGCGCACCGGGGCACATCAGCTGTATCTGCGCGCCGGGTTCGACGGCGATCGGGAGCGGGGTTTTGTGATCCGGCGTCCTGAGGGACGGTAACGGCCTGCGAAAAGCTCCGCAGGCCACAGCATCGATTATTCGGTTTCGTTCTTCGCCAGACGGGCGTCTTTCTGACGACGGTAGTCACGGGCAGCGGCAGGGATTGGCGTCACCTTACCGGTTTCGATCCAACTGCGCAGGCGGTTGGCATCGGCGAAGTGGGTATACTTGCCAAAGGCGTCCAGCACCACCAGCGACACGGAATGACTGCCGATCATGGTGCGCATCGCCAGGCAGTGTCCCGCTTCGTTAGTGAAACCGGTTTTGGTCAGCTGGATGTTCCATTTCGGGTTGTATACCAGATGATTGGTATTGCGGAACGGCAGGGTATAGTTCGGATCCTTGAAGCTCGCCATGCGTTCGGTGGTGGTGCTGAGCTGGCCAATCAGCGGATATTGCTTGGTGGCGATCAACAGTTTGGTCAGGTCGCGGGCGGTAGAGACGTTTTTGATCGACAGCCCGGTCGGTTCCACATAACGCGTGTTGGTCATGCCCAGCGCCCTGGCTTTGGCGTTCATCGCTTTGATAAATGCACCGTACCCACCCGGGTAATGATGCGCCAGACTGGCAGCAGCGCGGTTTTCCGACGACATCAGCGCCAACAGCAGCATATCTTTACGGCTGATCTCACTGTTCAGCCGTACGCGCGAATAGACCCCTTTCATCTCCGGCGTCTGGTGAATATCCACCGACAGCATTTCATCCAGCGGCAGATGGGCGTCCAGCGTCACCATTGCCGTCATCAGCTTGGTGATGGAGGCGATCGGCACCACTTCATCCGGGTTGCGGGCATACATCACCTTGTGGGTCTGCATATCCACCACCATGGCGCTGCCGGAAGCCAGCTCAGGCTGGGCGGCCCGGGTGACGGCGTTATTTTCGCTGGCCAGCGCGCGCGGCGCGAAGCCTGCCCCTGCCTGCAAAGCGAGCAGGGCTAGTACCAAAACACGTTTTTTCACATGCATTACTCTGTCACTGAAGAAGATGAAGGTCTTATTTGGCCGAATTATATGTGAGGGTTCTCCCATTGGCACTGGGATTATGTCAGCCGATTTGTGACAAATTCTGTCGGAGAGATAATTGCGCAAACCGCGAGCGCTCTGGGATGAACGCCCGCGTTGAAAAAGTTACAGTGCCGGTTGCCAGGCCGACTGCGGCAACAGGTACAACCCAGGGGCCTGGCGTGCGCCGTCCCCGACGATATGGCTAATGCCTGCAGCCATCACCGCCAGCGTCACATCGAAGGCATTCAGGCTGTCGCCGTAGCCCGCCGTCAGATTGAACATTGAACCGTTGGCCAACAAGTACAACTGTTTGTCGCCAAGTTGGTAGGCATTTACAAACGGCATAGGCTCGCTGTGCGGCAGGTTCTGCAGGAAACCGACGTCAATTTCCGCCGTTACATGGCCGACGTTGAGGATGAACACCCCGTCTTTCGCCTGTTGCAGATGCTGCGCTGACAGCACGTTTTTTGCCCCGGTTGCCGTGGCAATTACATCGGCCTGGCCGACCGCACTGGCCAAATCAACGACCGCCCAGCCGTCATAACGCGCCTGCAGCGCACGCGCCGGATCGATTTCCGCCACGATCACCTGGCCGCCGTAAGCTTTCGCCGCTGCCGCAACGCCCTGCCCAACCAAACCATAGCCAATCACCAGCACGCATTTCTCATGCAGCGTCAAATGGGTGGTCTGGAAGAAGGTATGCCAGGCGGTCAAGCCGACCATGTGACGGTTATGCAGCCCTTCTTTTACCGGCAAATCGTCCCAGTTAAAAATAGGATAGCGCGGTGCCATACCGTTCAGTCGACTGATGCCGGAACCTGTCGCTTCCAGCCCGGCGATAATCTGCGGGCCGTCCGCAGACTGGTGCAGGCGGGTAGTCAGATCCGCCCCCATTTCGCACAGGTGGGTAGGCCCCCAGGCCAGCGCGCGGTCAAACGATGCCGACCAATCGGCGTCGCTCATGTCGCGCCAGGCGTGAGCCTGTGCCCCACGGTGTTCCAGCCAGGCGACCACGTCATCCTGCACCGTGGTCGGGTTGCAGGTGGTCAGATAGATGGCAGCGCCCTTATCCAACAGGCCCGCCACCAGCGGGGCCATTTTCAGATCCAGGTGCATATTGCACGCCAGACGCACGCCGCTTAAATCCGGCAGTGCAGCAACGGCCGCCCGGGTACGCGGCATGTGACGCATCGCCCAGTTCAGCTCACTTTCAAAATCCTGATACATCTGTCGCTCCTCTACTGCGCCGCGCCACCGGGGCACGGCAGAATGATTTAACCACTGCGGCTCAGGCGCTTTATCGCCTGTGGCGACAGGCCAAACAGACGGATGAAGGCCCGCCGCATACGCTCCGGGTCACTGAACCCGACGGCGCGGGCGATGCTCTCCAGCGCTTCGTGACCTTCTTCAATCCTGACCCTGGCGGCCTCGACTCGCAATTGTTCAATCACCTTGGCCGGCGTCTGGCCGGTTTCGGCGCGGAACAAGCGGCCAAACTGCCGCTCGCTCAGACAGGCGGCGTCCGCCAGATCGCCCACCGTCAGCGGATGATGGAGGTGTTCGCGAGCATAAGAGAGCGCGTTGCGAATGCGATCTGAAGACGGGTTGAGCTCCAGCAGCAAGGAATACTGCGACTGCCCGCCCGGACGCCGGTGATACACCACCAGTTGCCGCGCCACACTGGCCGCCAATGCGCTACCGAGATCTTCCTCGACCATCGCCAGCGCCAAATCGATACCGGCAGTGATGCCCGCCGAAGTCCAGATCGCACCGTCGCGGATATAAATACGATTGCTGTCGACGCGGATACGCGGATAACTCTGTTGCAGCCGTGCGGCATGGTACCAATGAGTAGTCGCGCGCTTGCCGTCCAGCAACCCGGCAGCCGCCAGTATAAATGCGCCGGTGCACACGCTGGCCATGCGCCGTGCCTGCCGGCTTTGCCGGTGCAGAAACGCCAATAGCCCCGCCGACTGGGTGGCGACGACGTTGCCGCTGCCTCCGGCAATCAATAGCGTATCAAGGCGATGTTCGCCAAACGGCTGAGTGAGCACTTCCACACCCGAAGAGCTCACCACGCTGCCGCCCCGCTCCGAGAGCGGCAGACACCGGTAGGCCTGAGTCGCCGTAAACTGGTTGGCATTATCAAAGGCCGCCAGTGGCCCGGCGAAGTCGAGCAGGTTAAAGCCGGGGAAGACCACAAAGCCGATATTTTTCATCATGGCGCTTTTTGAGGGTTATCCGTCATATCAGCCAAAAACAGGGCCGCTATTATGACCCAAAGCAAATGACAAAACTGAGGCGAATATCATGTCTGAACCATTAGTGATTGTTTTTCCGATCTATCAGGGCGTCACCCAGCTGGACTTTACCGGGCCACTGCAGTTCTTGCGACACATGCCGGGGGCCGAAATTGTCGTGGCCTCCGTCGGTGGCGCAGATATCAGCGCCGAAGGATTGCACTTTACCCAGTTGCAGAAGCTGGAAGAAGTCGCGCGTTGCGACGTGCTGTGCGTACCGGGCGGCGCCGGCTGCACTCAGGCGCTGGAAAACGGCGCCTTCATGAGCCAAATCCGCCGCCTGGGACTTGATGCCCGCTATCTGACCTCCGTATGTACCGGTTCGCTGATCCTGGCCGCTGCCGGTTTGCTGCAGGGCAAACGCGCCGCCTGTCACTGGAGCATGCGCGAGAGCCTGGCGCTGTTCGGTGCCCTCCCCAGTCATGCCCGGGTAGAGCGTGATGGTAACGTCATCAGCGGCGGCGGCGTGACTGCCGGCATCGATTTCGCCCTAGCATTAATCGCCGAATTGCACGATGAGGAAACCGCGCAAGTGATCCAACTGTATCTGGAATATGCGCCGGCACCGCCTTTCCAGGGAGGGACGCCGGAACTGGCGCCGGCGCATGTTCTGGCCCGGGTTCAGGCGCAAATGGCCGACAGTTTGCGGCAACGTCGAGCGTTGGTGGCGCAGATTGCCGCCCGCGGCTAGCGCACAGGGCGTATACTTCACCTTATGTGTTAAAGACATAGGGGATCAGAATGGCGGATTTAGCCCACTACATTACGGACTACGGTTATTGGGCGCTGTTTATCGGCTGTCTGGCCGAAGGCGAAACCATCACGCTGCTGGGCGGCATTGCGGCACATCAGGGACTGTTACATCTGCCCTGGGTTATTGCGGTGGTGGCGTTGGGCGGCACGCTGGGGGATCAACTGCTGTTTTTCCTGGGCCGTCGCTTCGGCGGACGGGTCATTTCACGCATGAAAAGCCAGGAAAAACGCATCGAACGCGCCAGAAAGCTGATCGCACGCCACCCAATGCTGTTCGTGATTGGCGTACGTTTTATGTATGGCTTCCGCATTATCGGCCCGGTTCTGATCGGCGCCAGCAAGCTGCCGCCGTCGCGCTTTGTGCCACTGAACATTTTGGGCGCCATCCTGTGGGCAACAATCTTTGTGCTGCTGGGCTATTTTGGTGGCGAGGCGATCGGCCGCTTTATCTCGGGCTTCGACAAAAGACTCACCAGCGTGCTGTTCTGCGCGCTGGTGATCGCCGCCATTCTGCTAGTACGGTTTTGGTGGCGCCGTCGGCATGCCGATTAAGCTTATCGGTTCAGCATCAGTTTCACACCGAGCAAGGCCAACACTCCGCCGCCTACCCGATCGAACCAGGCTTTAAAACGCAGGTAGGCGCGACGCGGACGTGGTGATGACAACACAAAGGCCACGAAGGCATACCAGAGGACGTCAACCGTCAGGGCGATCACCGGCAGAATAATGTACATCAGCGGCGAGATTTTATGGCTGAGCAAGGCGGCAAACACGCTGCCGAACACGATGGCGGTGTTCGGGTTGCTCAACTGGGTCAATAGCCCCGTGGTAAAGGCCTTGCAAAAGCCCAGAGACTGCGCGCCGACGGCCTCCACGTTCAACGGTTGACTCGCCCCACGCAGCATTTTGAACGCCAGGTAGACCAGGTAAGCGCCTCCCAGCACTTTCAGCGTGGAGTACAGCCATGGCAATGCCAACAGCAATGACTGCAGCCCCAACAGAGCCACCAGTGCAAAAATAAAGCAGCCGACGCCCATACCCAGCGCCACTGCCATACCGTCGCGGCGCGACGATGCCACGGCCGTACGCGCCACCAGAATAAAGCTTTGTCCCGGACTCATTGCCCCCAGCGCAATGGCGCCAGTAATGCTCAATACCGATAATGCCGTCTCGCTGATCATGCTTTCCGCCCCTTCATAAATGCCACGGTTCAAAGTAGCCCAGCGATGAAAACAAAAGCAATACGGCCGCCGGGATTATTCCGCCTGCGACGCGTCGCGCATCAGGGCCACCAGTTCGCGGGCGGCCTTATCCAACGGTCGGCTTTTCAGCCAGACAAGGTGTATCGGCAATCGCAGCTCATTTTTGGTGTTTTTAAATTTCAGCCTGATCAACCGCCCCTGAGCTAACAATGGTGCGGTCAGCGATAGCGGGAAATTGCCCCACCCCAAACCCGCCTCGACCATGTTCAGCGCCATCGGCAGGCTGTCGGTGCGCCAGTAAGATTCCGCCACCCGCGGCCGCAGATCGGCGATCGGCAAATCACGGCTGGCCACCATTATCTGCCGCACGTTGACCAAATCCTCGAGGAACAGCTCATCCGGCGCCCCCTGCAACGCCGGGTGCCGTGGCGAAAGCATGGCAACCAGCGATTCCGCGCCGACGAAGTGAAACTGTTCCTGGCTGTTGATGTTTAGTCCGCCAAATGCCAGGCAAACGTCGACTCGCTCTTGATGCAGCATATGCACCACGTCATCCTGCGGAGCGGTCAGCACTTCAATATTCAGCAGCGGATAGCGCTCCGCCAGCGTGTTGATCGCCGTCAGCAGGCCGCTGCTGTTGATGTCCGAGGCAACGCCAATCGACAAGGTGCTCTCCAGCCCTTGCGACAGTTCGATAGCGTGGTTCTGCAACTGCTTAAGCTGTTCGGCTATCAGTCGCGCATGGGGCGCCAGGGCCAATGCCAACGCGGTCGGCACCGGCTCGCGGTGCGAACGATCAAACAGTTGAAACCCCAGTTCCGCCTCCATATTGGCGATCCCCATACTCACCGCCGAAGGTACGCGGCGCAGCGATCGGGCCGCGGCGGAAAACGAACCGCGATCCAGTACCGCCAGAAACAGCTCAATATTGTCGCTGGAAAAATTCATTGCGCCTTCCTGTCAGTAAAACTGACAGCTCCTGACTTTTTCTATCAATGTAGTTGACGTTATCTTACCCGCCAGACGGCAAAAGGTCACTCGACCACAAAGCCAAGAAATCAGTCAGGAGATGAGTAATGCAAGGCGTTAAACGCAAACTGGTGTATGTCACCGCCTATGAAATTATCGGCATGACGATCTCAGCGCTCGGGCTGGCGCTGCTTTCCGGCAGCGCCCCCAGCAGCACCGGGCCGCTGGCGGTGATCATTACCACTATCGCCGTCACCTGGAACTTCATCTACAACTCGCTGTTTGAGCTGTGGGAAAGTCGCCAGGCCTCACGCGGCCGTACGCTTAAACGCCGTATTCTGCACGCCGTAGGCTTTCAATTAACGTTAGTGGTTTACCTGATCCCGCTGATTGCCTGGTGGATGGGGATTACGCTGTGGCAGGCGCTGCTGCTGGATATGGCCCTGATAGTGATTATCCCGTGCTACACCTTTGTGTTTAACTGGGTGTTCGACAAGGTATTCGGCCTGCCGACTTCGGCTCTGCCGGCCGGTGAATCCGCCTAAAAATCGGCCAAATCTCTCCCTTTATTATCTCCCGCCTGCGGACAATATCACCACAGGTTGGGAGGTCTTATTATCCCCCTCCTTTCACCTCACCCATTAATAAGAAAAATTCCCTGTAGTTTGCACGGTAATTATTATTATGTGATTTTAATCACTTTTTATTCCTCGATATTTCCGTCTTGATAAAATCAACCATCTTATTGAATAATATATTCTTTTATATATAGAACAAAAAACAAACACACTTGTTCACGATTTATACGCAGGATTTTTTGCCACATTTACTGAGAAAAGGTAGCATGCTTCGCCGTTATTTCGTGGCGGCTTGTATACACAATAAACAGCAGAATGATGCCATGACCTCATTCTCATAACGATTGTCCATAGCAATCGTTTGCTCTGAAGCCAGAGCAGGGTAATTCCATAGACAGGTAAACAGGACGGATAATGCAATCAAATAAAAAGTCTGCGCATGACAAGCACGCAGCCAGAAGACGATGGTTAGACTCCCATGAATCCGGTTATCACAAAAGCATGGGCAATCGACAAATACAGATGATCGCTATCGGCGGTTCAATCGGTACCGGCTTGTTCCTCGGTACCGGTGGCCGTCTGGAATTGGCCGGCCCGGCACTGGCGCTGGTATATCTGGTGTGCGGTATATTCTCTTTCTTCATTCTGCGCGCATTGGGCGAATTGGTTCTGCACCGCCCGTCCAGCGGCAGCTTCGTGTCTTATGCCCGTGAGTTTCTCGGCGAAAAAGCCTCTTACGTCGCCGGGTGGATGTATTTCCTCAACTGGGCAATGACCGGCATCGTCGATATCACCGCGGTGGCGCTGTACATGCACTACTGGGGCACCTTCGCCGACGTCCCGCAATGGCTGTTCGCGCTCTGCGCCCTCGGCGTGGTTGCCACCATGAACATGATCGGCGTGAAGTGGTTCGCCGAAATGGAGTTCTGGTTCGCCCTGATCAAAGTCGTCGCCATCGCATTGTTCCTGGTGGTGGGGGTAGTGTTCCTCGGCACCGGTACCCCGGTGGCAGGCAACACCACCGGCCTGCACCTGATTACTGAAAACGGCGGCATGTTCCCGCACGGGCTGCTGCCAGCGCTGGTGTTAGTGCAGGGTGTTATTTTCGCCTTCGCCGGGATTGAGCTGATCGGCACCGCCGCCGGTGAGTGTAAGGATCCGGCCAAAATGATGCCAAAAGCGATCAACAGCGTGATCTGGCGCATTGGCCTGTTCTACGTCGGTTCGGTGGTACTGTTGGTGCTGCTGCTGCCGTGGAACGCCTACCAGGCGGGCCAAAGCCCGTTCGTTACCTTCTTCAGCAAGCTGGGCGTGCCTTATATCGGCACCATCATGAATATCGTGGTGCTGACCGCAGCACTTTCCAGCCTCAACTCCGGCCTGTACTCCACCGGCCGTATCCTGCGTTCACTGTCGATGGGCGGGTCAGCGCCGAAATTCATGGCTAGAATGAGCAGCCAGCAAGTGCCTTACGCCGGTATTCTGGTGACCTGCGGCATCTATGTGATTGGCGTTTTGCTGAACTATCTGGTGCCTTCGCGGGTGTTTGAGATCGTGCTGAACATCGCTTCGCTGGGCATTATCGCCTCATGGGCGTTTATCATCGTGTGCCAGATGCGTTTGCGTAAAGCCGTACGCGAAGGCCGCGCCCAGCCGGTATCCTTCAGAATGCCCGGCGCGCCCTTCACCTCTTGGCTAACGCTGGCATTCCTGCTGGCGGTCGTCATCATGATGGCGTTCGACTACCCGAACGGCACCTGGACTATCGCCACCATTCCGGTGCTGGCGGTGCTGCTGACGCTGGGCTGGTTCGGCCTGCGCAAGCGGGCTCAGGAAGTGAAGCTGGAACAGCAGGCTCACGAAGAAGCCCACCACTAAGTCTCTTAACTGCCCCTTTCGGGGCAGTTATTCGTAGTAGGGGCGCTGCATGCCGCGCCCTACCGCATAATCAATCGGTTAAATCGGGTCGAACATGTTCGCCCCCTATCGGTTAACCCTTATGCGGGCTTGTCAGCCCCCTGAATTTTTTATTCTTAAAGTCGGCCGTAAAAGGTCATTCTGGCGCTCTCCGACAGCGCGATATCCGGCTGGGCATTATAGGCCAGCACCACCAGCATGCGGGTGGTATCGCCTTCGGTTGGCGTGACGCGGTGCATGGCATTGCGTCCCCGGAACAGCACCAAATCCCCCTCTTCGATCGCCAAGGTCTTAACCGCCCGTTCGCCGTCCAATACCTGCGACACGCCAGCGTAATTCATCCCCCCACGATCGGCATCCCGCAGGTTTTCCACGTACTCGAATTGCCCACCGGCCTGCGGTTTCTGGATCAGCAACGTGATGGCAAACGACGAATTGTCAAAATGCCAGCCCAGCTCCTGCCCGCGATGGGCATAATGCAGGTTGATTGAAGACAGCCGATCGGCGTAAGGGTACAGCTGTTGTTCTTGCAGTACCGCACAGAGGAAATCGCGGAAGGATTGCGCATCGTATAGCGTACGCAGCGGCGACTGCGCCGGGATATCCTCGTCGGTAATGCACCCCTTGGAAGAAACCACCAGCCGGTTGCGTGGGTGATCGGCCGGCAAGGCGTCGTCCTGCGGTTTCAGGTAGACATTGTGCTTGCTGGCGGCATAAAACGCCGCAGGGCTGTGCTCTGCCCCCTCCAAACGCACCGTCGCCAGCGCCGCAGCGGTCAAAAAGCCCGGCAGCACCAGCGCCCCTGCCGCATCCAGCGTCGCCCGGCAACGGGCTTGAAAGGCAGCATCGCCAATCGGGTTGGCGGATAAATCAATGATATGAGCAAGTTGCTGCATGCTGAACTCCTGAGGGCATAAGGGCCGGATAACCTCACTGTAGCGAATGTCGGATTGCCGTAATAACAAAAATGCGTTAAGGATGAGCTAACCAATTCTTAGCGATAGCCACCATGAACGCACCTTCCCGCAGCCGCCTGCCCAAACTGAGCGCCATTCTGGCGTTTGAAACCGCTGCCCGTACCGGCAGCCTGGCCAGAGCGGCAGACAGCCTGGCGCTGACCGCCGCCGCCGTCAGCCAGCAGATCCGCCAGCTCGAGCAGCATCTGGGCATCACACTGTTCATTCGCGCCAATAGCGGCGTGACGCTGACTGAACAAGGGGCGGATTATCTGGCCTACGTGCAGCAGGCGTTTGAAACGCTGCGCGTGGCGCAACAGCATGTCGATCGCCAACGGGGCCAAGAGGCATTGACGATTTTTGCCTTGCCGGCCCTGGCGTCAAAATGGCTGAACCCGGCCATCGGCAAGTGGCTGAACCAGCATCCGCAGATGGATATTCGCCTGCACGCCACCCACGCCGAGGTCGATTTTGCCGCTTCAACGGCGGATTTTGCCCTGAGCTTTGGCGATCAGGACTATCCATTGATGGAAAAAGTGCGGCTGTTTCAGGACTGCGTGCAGCCGGTGTGTAGCCCGCAGTTACAGAGCATCGGCGACTGGACTCAACAGCCGCTGATTCAGGTGGATTGGGGAAAGGAGAGCCAGTTTCTGCCGGGCTGGCATGAGTGGTTCAGCGCCGCCGGGTTACCACCGCCGCAGCGGCGCGGCCTGACTTATAATCTGACCTCGCTGGCGATTGACGCCGCGGTTGAGGGCCACGGCGTTTTACTCGGCCAGCAGCAGCTGATCCAGCGTGAACTGGCTCAGGGAACCCTGGTGCCGCTGGCAGAACCGACGCTACCGCTGAGCAAGCCTTACTATGTGGTCTACCCGCAACGCACGCTGGACAAACCCAAAGCCGCCGAATTTCTGGCGTGGCTGCAAAGCATCGCACCGGCGGACAGCGCGCGGTAAGCGGCGTCGCAATGTTTACCCGTCTTTGGACATCATCTCGCCCAGCAGCAGATTCGTCGCGCGCGGCAGATAAACTTCGTTGCCTGCGCCGGGCGTGAGCGTCAATTCGCCAATGTAGATCTGGTCGCGAGTGAGATAAAAATCGACGCGGCAATAATCCAGATCTGCCGAGACCGCTTTCGCCACCTGGATCATTTCATCCCAAAACGCCGGTTTCTGGTTCAGCGTATTGATCTGCGGAATGTCACCCTGGGTGAAAAAACAATGGTGGGCATATTCGTCCAAAAACTCCAGCGAAGTCGGCTCTGGCCCGCCACGTAACAACTCAACGAATAAATAAGAGTATTTGCCATTAAACACGTGCACTTTGTAATCTATCAGCTCACCGTCACATTCAATATCCAGCAGCTCCTCAACGATAATTTTCTGCGGAATATTGGCGTAGTGCTTTTCTCGAAATCTTTTCCAATAGGTTATTCCAGACCATTCGCTAAGAATTTTCGTAATATCCTGATAGGTGACCTTACTTTTATCTTTAACTATCTTGACCTGCTGCGAGGCATTATTGGTTTTGATAACAAATGATTGTGGCAAGGCCAGGTAGTCCCGTTCGCTAAAATTATCTACGATCATGATAATAGGCGTTAGGTATTTATCTGAAACCCGCTGAGAAATATACTCTCTGACCGCCACCTTATCCGCTAACATACTGAAATCATTATGCGGGTAGCGCATGCGATGATAAATCTTCTCTGAAAATGTTTTCGGTTTTTTGAAGCTAATCCAAGAGCCGTGGGCAAGATAATGGCTGACTTGGTAATAGATAAAATCGGGTGCCGCCCGATAGAGTCGTTTTGCGAGTTTTCTCATTCTTCTCTTTCTTCCATGAACATAGCATACGCAGGAATGCTTCTCACATTCCGATTATTGCATCTCAATTATAAAACCCTGCGGGGCATCCCTTACAGTGGGTAAGGGAATAATCGGACGATTCCTATTATTAGAGGCGACAGGGAAAGTACCAATGAAATTAAAATTCATAGATATCAATATTGTGAGAAATGCGTTTTGGATGATATCCGAAAAAATGGTCTCTATTCTGGGGGTCATTTTCATTACCGCCTATATGGCGAAATACATTGGCCCGGAAAGCTTCGGCAAGATCACCTTCGCTACCGCTATTTTCGCCATTACCCAAACGCTGGCGCTGCTGGGCTCCGATACCGTGCTGTTCAAGCGGATTAGCCGCAACCCAGGTTCCGGAACCGCCCTGATGTTCTCCACCAACCGGCTGCGACAGGGCTGCTTTGTGCTGCTCTCTGCGGCAATATTGATTTACACCGGGCTGCGTGAAGATTTCATTACCTTCTATTTTTGCGCCGCCACCTTTGTCGCCAGCTTCTTCTCGCTCAGAGACGTGTTCACCATTTATCACGACGCCCGGCTGGAATCACGCTTCAATACGCTGGCTAACGTAGCCGGGTTGGGCAGCGCACTGCTGGTGCGTTATCTGATTGTTTATCTTGATCTGCACCTGTATTTCCTGGCAATCCCGATCGTGATGGTTTACCTGATCCCCTACCTGATTCGCCACCATATCTACCACCGCCGTTATCCGCGTTTTGTCGCACCCAAGCGCGTGCGGCGTAAATATGTGCGCTATTTGCTCGCCAGCGGCCTGCCACTGGCAGTATCCAATGTCTCCATTGCCATTTATACCCGGCTGGCGCAGCTGTTCCTGATGTGGTTCGTCTCGGCGCAAGCGCTGGGCATTTACTCGGTTGCCATCACCCTGGCAACCGCCTGGATGTTTGTTACCGATGCGGTGATCACCTCGTTTTTCGCCAAAATCTTTGCCTATCACCGCGATGACGCAATGCGCACCGCCGCCAAACTGAATGGGCTGGTGCTGGCCATCGCCGCCGCCATCGTGGCCGGTATCGTTTTGCTTGGCAAACCGGTCATTGTGTTGCTGTACGGGGAGCAATATTTGGCAGCCTATCCGGCGATGGGCGTCTTGGCGGTTTCAACGCTGCTTTCCGCGTTGGGCACCGTAGCCTACAAATACATTGTGCTCTTCTCCGGCTATGGCTTCCTGTCGAAGAAGATGTTTCTGGTGTTTATCATCAACATCCCGCTGTCGTACTTTCTGATCCGCCAGTACGGCATGATGGGCGCCGCTTATAGCACCCTGCTGACAGAGCTGTTGTCACTGACCCTGCTTAACTACTTCTTCCGCCGTGGCGCGGTATTGCAAATGCATCTGCGTTCGCTGAACCCCTGGACCTATATCAGACGCACTCAGCACGCCGGTTGAGGTTGGTAGGCTTCGGGGAGCAAAGCACATTTATCTGCATGAAACCGTTAATTTATGGGATAGTTTGTGCCCAGTACATGCGAGGTAGAACGTGGGTATGGATCTCTCTGACAGGCATATTCTTATTGTGGGCGCAGGCATTATCGGCGCGATCATCGCTTATCATTTGGCTCGCCGTGGTGTGAAGGTCACCGTCATTGACCAACACCACCCGGCATCAGGTGCCACCGGCAGCTCTTTCGGCTGGATCCACAGCACGGTGAGTGATGATGCGCCCGATGTCCTGCTCCGCCGTACGTCCGTGGCCGACTGGCATCGGCTGGAGAAAGAAGTGCCGGAGCTTTGGCTGCATTGGGCCGGCGCACTGAGTTACGACAGCGATTCATTGGCGGCTCAGGCCCATGAAAAAATGCTTGAGCAATCCGTGATCTCCCAGCTTGAACCCGCGATGAATAATCCGCCTCCACAGGCTTATTATGCAAAACAGGATGGCGCCGTTGACCCTATCGACGCCACCCACGCCTTGCTGGATAGGGCTTGCAGCCTCGGCGCTGTATTAAAAACCCAGACGCCGGTCATCGGACTCGTCAGAGAAGGCGATGCCATTACCGGCGTTGACACCCTGCAGGGAACGTTCAACGCAGATTGTGTCGTGCTGGCCTGCGGAACGGGTATTTCCCCTTTGCTAAACGCCATTGGCATCTCACTTCCGATTAAAGCTTCGCCGGCAATTTTGCTGCGCTACAGCACGCAGGACCACGTCATCAATACCCTCATTTCAGGGGATGATATAGAAGTTCGCCATGCCCGCAACGGCGATATCCTGGCCGCTGAAGATTATCCGGCCGTTGGTGGTGCTGATGAGATGGCTTCCGACACCTTGGCGGCAATAGCCAAAAGGTTGAAAGGGACAGGATCCGCACGCCTGCTCAGCCAATCGGTGGGACAACGGCCCGTACCCGAGGACAAATGCCCCGTCATGGGGTTTATCGGTGAGGTTACTGGGCTTTATGTGGCCGTGATGCATCCGGCGGTAACCTGCGCCGCCACGGTTGGAAGGTGGGTCAGTGAAGAACTGATCGACGGTAAAAACCGGGAAATCCCCGAGCGTTATCGACCCACGCGTTTTTGCGAAAAATAGCAGGCCACGCAGTAAAACCGGGCGAAATTCAGGGTAGGAATGAATATCGCCCGCTCAGATCATCAATGCAAACAACGGCCCAAATTAAAACGCTGCTGGTTATGGGTTAGGTCACTTCATATGCAGCACCAGGGCACCCGCCAATACCGTCAATACCCCAAGCCACTGCAAGGAAGATAGCCGCTCGCGCAGTAACAGCGCGCCGAGCAATGCGGCAATGCCGCCAGACAGGGTGCTCAGCACCGTCACAATCGCCAGCGATCCGCTACCGGCCCCCATGGCAAATGCGCTAAAGCCCGCCAGACTCAGCAGGCTGGCCAGCAACAGCAGTCCTCCTTGTCGCCAGTTAGGTCGGCTTACCAAAGCGCGTCGGTCAGTATTCAGCGCTAGCACAGCCGTCAGCCCCACCGTATAACCAAGCCACAGGCTAAGGCTCGGCCCCAGCACCGGCAGCGTGTATTTCCCTTGTAACCAGAAACCGGTGCCATAACAAAAGGCGGCGATCAGCGCAAAGGTCACTGCGGGCAAAGTCGAGCGCGATCTGCCCGGCTGACGCCCCGGGCTCACGGCAGTCAACATGACGCCCAGCAGACACACCGCCAGCCCTACCAGGGTCAAAGCTCCCAGCCGTTCACCGCTGATCCACGATAACAGCGTAGTGACCGCACCGTAGCTGGTGACCAGCGGCGCCACCATCGCCGCCTTGCCGATAGCGAAGGCCTGCGACAGCGCAAGCGTTCCCCCCACCGTCAGGCTCGCGGCCAGCAGCGCCAGCCCCCAAATGGAAGCTGAAGCTTCTAACCAAGGGGCCGAAGTGGCCCATAACCACGCGCTAAAAATCACAAAGCCAATCGCCTGCGAGAAAAATACCGCTCTGCGCACCCCCACCGCTCGGGCGTTAATGCCAATCAAAAAATCCGTGCTGCCCCAGCACAGCGCGGCGGCCAGCCCCATCATTACGTCCACGCGATACTCCCGTCCGATTGTTGCCCCAAAAGTAAGCAAAAAATCGCTTGTGGAACATCGATAGATTGGCAATATGGTTGAATGAAACTCAAGCTGAACGCTCAACCTCGCCTGCCGTCGCTGAAAGCCTTGCATACCTTCGAGGTTGCTTCCCGCTGCGCCAGTTTTACCGAAGCGGCGGAAGAGTTGAACGTGACGCTGGGTGCGGTCAGCCGCCAGATACGTCATCTGGAGAACGAGCTGGGGGTGGAACTGTTTCACCGCAAGGGCAATGCGGTAGCGCTTAACGAGACCGGAAAAAGGCTGGCGATTGATGTCACCCACGCGCTGACGCTGCTGCAAAAAGCCAGTGACCGCGCCCGGCCAGAGCAACAGCAAACGCTGAAACTGACCTGTACCCTGGGGATCGCCAGCCATTGGCTGGCGGCACGTTTGCCGGCGTTACGCCGTGCCGATCCTGATGTTTCTCTGGTGTTGGATGCCAACGAAAGCTTACGCGATCTGGCCAGTGGTGAAGCCGACATTGCTATCCGCTATAGCCCCACTGACAACCCGCCGCCACACTCGCACGAACTCCTCGCCGATGCCTTCGCCCCGCTGGCAAGCCCAAGCTTTCTCGCCGCCCATTCAGCGCCGATCACCGCCGCTGACTTGGCATCGTTGCAGCTGATCCATTCGCCGTGGAAAGACGGGCATAAGCTCGGCGTTGCCGGTTGGCAGGACTGGTTTGCCGCCTTTGGCGAAGGCACCACCGCGCCACGCGGTATAATCACCTTTAACAGCGTCGGGCATGCGCTGCAAGAAGCCATCGACGGCAACGGCGTGGTACTCGGTAGCCTGGCGGTCGCTCAGGACGCCCTGGCTGCCGGCAAGCTGGTTCGGGTGTTTGGCGAAAACCAACAACTGCCCGCAGCCTATCAATATCGCCTGTGCTGGGCGGACAGCGCGTTCGTTAGCACCACCACCCGCCGCTGGGTGAATTTGCTGCTACAGGCGGCCGGTAAACCCCCGGCGTTCTGACGCAGCACTTATTGCTCCCACAGGTGCGAAAAATCCATCTATTTTATATATCCAAAATAATTCGAGTTGCATCGCGGCGACAACTAAGCGCATCCCCGGGAGCGTACAAACAGTACGTGACTGGGTAAGCGCAGGAAGTCAACAAAGAGGCAGCTTGAAGTATGAAAGATATAATCAAATTTTTTGCTGCGAGACACACCGTGGATAGACAACGCTACCTGCAACATATTGGATTCGCGGGCATCCCCCAACCAGACCTCCTGACGCTGCAGCAATTACACCGCTGCCATATGCTGAGCGTGCCCTTTGAGAACCTGAGCATTATTTACCATCAGGGCATTCATCTGGAAGAACAGGCGCTGTTCAATAAAATTGTCGAACGCAACCGTGGCGGTTTTTGCTATGAGTTGAACCGGCTGTTCGCCCTGCTGCTGAAAGACATCGGTTTCAAGGTGAATTTTATTTCCGGCGAGATCCGCGCCCGCGACGGCAGCTTCGGCGCGCCCTTCGATCATATGGCGCTGATGGTAGCGCTGGATCAGCCGTATCTGGTGGACGTGGGGTTTGGTGATTCCTTCCTGACGCCCTTAAAGATAACCACCACCGAACAACAGCCGCAAACCAGTGGCACTTTCCATCTGGAACAGGAAGGCGAAATCTACTATCTGGAACGCCGCAATGGCGACAACCGTTCGCATGCCAAAACCCTGTACCGCTTTACCCTGCAAAAACGCGAGCTCAACGAGTTTGCCGACATGTGTGAATACCACAGCACTTCACCGCAGTCGCACTTCACCCAAAAACTGGTGTGTTCCCACGCCACAGAAAATGGCCGCGTGACGATCAGTGAGAACAAGCTGATTATCACCGAAGATCACCACCGTCGGGAGTCGACGTTGCATTCGGAACAGGAGCGCCGTGAAGCGCTGATGCGCTATTTTGGTATCGATCTGGACAACTGACGCTCTGAATTAGCTATGGCATGGCCCGGTGGCGCAGTATAAAAAGGGCTAAGCCGCCAACAGGGAAATAACGCCCCTTTCAAGAGGGAATATTCCCTCTATTTTATACCGCTACGAAAATTAAATATTTACGTTTTCCTTCCGCCTTCAAAATATAAGACACAGACTATTGACAATTTAATTAACACCCATAAAAACGATTTAATAATGATAATTTATAAAATTTTACAATTGGCATATTATTTTGTTTATAAAGCAATTTTAACGATATATAGCCCACGATAATCAGTCATGGCAGCTCATAGCACTGATATATTTTTCCAGATAGGGTAGTCTTTATCTGGCAGTCGCAATTATTTAAACGACGTACCCCAAGGAGCTATGCATGAGTGACAATGAAAACAGCAAAACGCAGATTGATAATTTACGTGATGTGGTTTCTCAGCTGAAGGAAATGAGACACTATGCACAATCCAATACCGAGACGCTGTCTGCGCAATGGCTGGCTTTCGACCAAGGCGAATATAAACATAAGGAATTCGCTGGGGCGATTGGCGACCTGCTGAATAAACAGGGTGCCTGCCTTGAAGGGTTGGAAAAAACCATTCAGGATATCGAGATAGAAATAAATCGTCTCGACAGTGAGTCCTGATAATACGAATTTACGCTAACCCGCTTTAGGCGGGTTTTTATTATTCCGAGCGGCAAATTACCCGGGCGATATCTTTTGAATTATTCAAGGTTCGCACTTCGCCGAATAGCTCGGTCGCCTCGTCATATTCCTTACGCAAATAACCCAGCCACTGCTTGATGCGCGCCACGTGATAAAGGCCAGTATCGCCCTGCTTTTCCAGATGAACATATTTTTGCAGCAGCTGCACCACCTGCGGCCAGGGCATGCGCGGTTCGTTATACTTCACCACCCGGCTCAGGTTCGGCACGTTAAGCGCGCCGCGCCCCAGCATCACCGCATCACAGCCGGTGGTTTGCAGGCAATCTTGTGCGCTTTGCCAGTCCCAGATTTCACCGTTGGCGATCACCGGTATGGTCAGCCGCTTGCGGATCTCGCCAATCGCCGCCCAGTTAATGCGCTCGGCCTTGTAGCCGTCCTCTTTGGTGCGGCCATGCACCGCCAGTTCGGTGGCACCCGCCTGTTGCACCGCGTCGGCGATTTCAAAACTGCGGCTGTCGCTGTCCCAACCTAACCGAACTTTTACCGTGACCGGCAAATGATCCGGCACCGCCGCACGCATCGCTTTGGCCCCCTGATAAATCAGCTCCGGATCTTTCAGCAGCGTCGCGCCACCGCCGCTGCCGTTGACCAGCTTGGACGGGCAGCCGCAGTTGAGATCGACGCCATAGGACCCGAGTTCAACCGCACGGGCGGCGTTTTCCGCCAGCCACTGCGGATATTGGCCCAGCAATTGGATGCGCACCAGGGTGCCGGACGGCGTGCGGCTGGCATGATGCAGTTCGGGGCACAGGCGATAGAAAGATTTGGCGGGTAACAGCTGATCGACCACGCGCAGAAATTCGGTGATGCACAGGTCGTAGTCGTTCACTTCGGTGAGTAACTCACGCACCAAAGAATCGAGAACGCCCTCCATCGGAGCCAATAATACGCGCATGATTACCCCAGCTAAAAAAGACGCGCAATGATACGGGCGAATACCCGCATCAGACAAGCATCCAGGGGAATAAAAGCCGGCTAGCTCAAACGGCGTATCGGTTCATTGGCGAGAAACGCCACGATGTCTTCGATCGCTTCGCGGAAATAAATGCCATAGTTATCATCCGCCACGTAGCCCAGATGCGGCGTCGCCAACACATTGGGCAGACGGCGGAAGATATCGTCGAGCGGCAGAGGCTCGACTTCGAACACATCCAGCCCGGCCCCAGCTATCCGCTGGTTCTGCAAGGCGTCAATCAACGCAGCACGGTCGACAATGGCCGCACGTGAGGTGTTGATCAGGTAAGCGGTTTTTTTCATTGCCTGCAGCTCCTGCTGGCCCACCAGCCCGCGAGTGCGTTCACTTAGCACCAGATGGACGGAAACAAAATCGCTTTGTTCAAACAGCGCCTGTTTAGATTCCGCCAGGTGAACCCCCTGCTGCGCGGCTTTTTCCGCCGTCAGATTTTGGCTCCAGGCCACCACTCGCATGCCAAAGGCCTGCGCGACCACCGCCATCTGGCTGCCAATCTTGCCCAGGCCCAACAGCCCCAACGTTTTCCCTTGCAGCGTCACGCCCAGCGCCTGCTGCCAGGGGCCGTTATTACGCAGCCCGGCGTTTTCCGGCACGATATGCTTCGCCAGCCCAAGCAACAGCGCCCAGGTCAGCTCCATCGGCGCGGCCGAACCGCTGGCGGTACCGCAGACCACAACGCCACGTTGAGCCGCCGCGGCCAGATCGACAGACGCATTGCGCATACCCGAGGTGATCACCAGCTTCAACTTAGGCAAACGCACCAACAGCGAGGCCGTGATTGGCGTACGCTCGCGCATGATCACCAGAATGTCGCAATCCTGCAGGTGCACGGCCAACTCCGCTTCGTCGGTAAAATGCTGGCTCATGGCGAATACTTCTACCCGATCGGCAATAGCCGACCAGTCCGCCATGCCAAGCGCCACCTGCTGATAATCATCAAGAATTGCACACTTCAATTTCATCTTCGGCTCCGGGAAGCAGAGACAGTCAATCAGCGCGTACGTCGATCAGCACCGGGCAGTCGGCGTTTTCTATTACCAAAGCGCTGTGCGAGCCTCTCAACAAACGGTTAAAGGGTGAAAGATGCCTGCGGCCCATAATAATCATGCTGGCATTCAGCTCTTTAGCCTGAGCCACTATGGTTTCCGCCGGTTCTCCGGGCACTACCTTGCCACGCGCGCTGACACCGGCATCTTTCAATTCACTCAGCGCCTGACGCACTACGGCTGCCGCTGCGCCTTGTTCATCCTGTGCGCAGCCAAAATCCGCCGGATCTTCACCGACGGCAATGTCATAGGGGCCCGTCGTGGAATAGCTGAGGTCCACACAGCATAGCACCACTACCGTTGCCCGTTGGGCCAACCCCTGTTCAGCAGCCAGTGAAATAACTTTACGAGCAGTGGCGGAATTATCAACTGCGACCAACAGCGTTTTCATCGTCTTCTCCCGTCAATCTCGCGATGTGCCTTTACCAATCTCATCGATCAGCGCCTCTTTGCATTTGAGGATCTCCTCACGATAGCGAGCTTCGTTTTTGATCAAGCGACTGCTGGGCACTAACAGGCTGATGGAGAAGCGCCCGAGGATAGTGTCGATAGCCACCGCCATGGTGGAGACGCCTTCCAGCGTTTCTTCCCGGTCGTAAGCCAGCCCGGTACGGCGTATTTCAGCCAAGCGATCCATCAGCCCGGGAAAATCACGTACCGTCAAGTCAGTCACCGCCTGATAGGCTTCACCCAACAGATCCCGCGCCGCATCATCGCTGTTCAACGCCAGTAGCGCGCGCCCGCCGGAGGTGCTGTACAGCGGCAAATTCATGCCGATGCGCGGTACGACTCGCAGCTCCCGATCCGCCACGATGTAGTGCACTACAGCCAACTGCAGCCCGCTGGCTCGTCCCAGAGATACCGTCTCACCGGTAGCATCGCTCAATGCCTGCAACCAGGGGGTGGCAATCGCCACCATTTCAGTATGTACGCTGGCAATCAGCCGCAACAGCGACGGCCCCAGGCGTACGCCTCCGGCTCCGCCACGCACCAGTTGTACAGAATCCAACGCATTGACAATACGCTGCACGGTGGAGCGCGGCAGATCGACCGCCGCAGCGATTTCCCCCAGGCTCATGCCGTTCGGTTTTTCACCCAGGGCATCAAGGATTTTCGCTGCACGGGTAATGACCTGAATACCACCGGCCCTTTCATCATCACAGTAGGTTGTAGGTTCAGACATTGAGGCTCTCTCCCTGACTTTTGGCCCACACTGTAACATTTTTTTATTCCCCCAGACACGATGTACCACATTGCAATACAGCGAACCACAATGTAGCATGCATCACATTGTACCACGATGCAATACAGTGCATCGTTAGTTTCGTTTCCGGAGTCACACTATGAATGTTCAGCCTGCGCCTGCCGCTGCAGCGCATCCTTTCACCCTGCGCCTGGCATTAGGCCTGGTGGGGGTACTGATTGCTGCCCTGACTTCGGGGCTGAATGACCGGTTAAGCGATCTGGCGTTGGCGGATATTCGTGCGGCAATCGGCATTGGCTATGACGAAGCCAGTTGGATCACCTCGTCTTATCAGGCTGCGGAGGTGGCAGCAATGATGGTCGCGCCCTGGTTTGCCGTGACGTTCTCACTGCGGCGCTTTGCCCTGGTGATGGTCAGCGGATTTGCTGCGGTCGGCGTACTCCAACCCTTAATCTCAGATCCCACGCTGTTTATTACGCTACGAATCGTTCAAGGTCTGTTTGGCGGTGCCCTGCCGCCGCTGCTGATGACGGTCGCGCTGCGTTTTCTGCCGCCGGGTATCAAACTTTATGGTTTGGCCGCCTACGCGCTCACCGCCACCTTTGGTCCCAACGTCGCGGCGCCGCTGGCGGCGCTGTGGACCGATCATCTGGGCTGGCAGTTTGTCTTCTGGCAGGCTATCCCGCTGTGTTTTATCGCTTCTTTATTGATGGGATGGGGGCTACCGCAGGATCCATTACGCCTTGAACGTTTACACCAGATCGATCTGTTCGGCATGCTGACCGGTTGCAGTGGCATTGCATTGTTGATCCTGTCGCTGACGCAGGGAGAGCGGCTCGACTGGTTTAATTCGCCGTTGATTTGCCTGATGCTGCCGGTATCCATCGCATTGCTGGTGACGTTTTTAATCAACGAATTGTATCACCCGCTCCCCCTGTTCAAGCTGCAAATGCTGAAGCGGATAAACCTGTCTCATAGTCTGCTGACGCTGGCAGGCGTACTGATACTGGGGCTATCCGGCTCACTGCTTCCTTCATTCTATTTCTCGCAGGTTGAAGGTTTCCGCACCGCACAATTCGCGCCACTGGCGCTGACCATTGGCTTACCGCAGTTAGTGATAGCACCGCTCGTGGCTACCCTGCTGAATTTCCGTTGGATCGACTGTCGCTGGATGCTCGCCGCCGGCGCGGGCCTCATCGTCAGCGCTTGCTTGCTGGGTATGCAATTAACCGATGATTGGGCACGGCAAAACTTCTGGCTGATCCAGAGCCTGCTGGCGTTTGGTCAACCGATGATGATTTTGCCGGTCCTGATGACCTCCACCAGCGTCGTGCTGGCACCCGAGGGGCCTTTCGCCTCGGCGATGTTTAACACCGTACGCGGCTTCTCGACCGTGGCGGCGGGGAGTCTGGTGGAGAATTTCATGAGTCACCGGGAGAAGTTCCACTCTCAGGTGCTGGTGGATCGACTGGGCAATAGCCCATGGCTAATGACCGCAGAGAACGCAGAACAAGCTAGCGGCGCCATGCCGTTATTGCCGGACGGATCGGTCAGTTCTGCGGAAAACCTCGGGCATTTTTCAACGTTGGTGAAACATCAGGCGATGATCCTCAGCATCAGTGATGCCTATCTGCTGATTATCTGCTGTGCCCTGCTGCTGGTGCTGTTGACTGCCTGGCTACCGACCCGCGTCTACCCGCCGCAAACCCTTTTACCTTTAGTTCCAAAAACATCAGGATCATAACCATGAGCTTCACTCCTGCAAAACGAACCTTAACTCTGGCGCTGCTGCTGGTCATCCTGTTGGCCATCGCTTTCTTTGTCTATTCATCGCTTACCCGCCACCATTTTCGTACCGACGACGCGGTGGTGACGGCCGATTACACACTGGTGGCGCCCAAGGTTTCCGGCTATATCCGCAGCGTTAACGTGACCGATAACCAGCAGGTTAAACCCGGCGAAGTATTGGCCACTATCGACGACCGCGACTATCGCGTGGCGCTGGAAACGGCAGAGGCCAATCTGCAAATTAGCCAGGCCAAGCTGGCCAGTATTCAAGCGCAGCTGGATCAACAACAGGCCAATATTGCCCAACAGGAAGCCGGCGTCAGCGCCAGCCAGGCCACGCTCAACTACGCGGGGCAAAATGCCGACCGCTATCGCCGGCTGCTAAAAACCGGCACCGCAACCGCCGATGAACAGCAAAAGTCCGCCTCCGCGATGCAAACCGCCGCGGCACAGCTGAAGCAAAACCAGGCTGGCGTGGTCTCTGCACGCAAAGAGGTCGGGGTATTGCAGGCCAGCAGGAAACAGGCCGAAGCCAATATTGCCGCCTCACAGGCCAGCGTTGACCAGGCACGCCTCAATCTTTCTTATACACAAATCATCGCGCCCATTGCCGGCACCGTGGGCCAGCGAGCGGTACGCGAAGGAGCCTGGGTCTCTGCCGGTACGAGGTTGCTGGCGGTAGTGCCACTGCAGCAGAGCTATGTCGTCGCCAACTTCCTGGAAACCCAGTTGGCCAATGTCTCCGCCGGCCAACCGGTATCGATCCGCGTAGATGCTCTGCCCGGCGTAACGCTGCGCGGTCATGTCGACAGCATAGCGCCCGCCACCGGCGCCACCTTTGCCGCCATCAGCGCCGATAATGCCACCGGCAACTACACCAAAGTGGTGCAACGCCTGCCGGTGAAAATTCTGCTGGAGCCGAACCAGGCTGACCTGGCACGGTTGCGGGTCGGTATGTCGGTGGTGCCGGAACTCGAAATGCGCTGAGAGTTTTTGCCCCTCGCTTTGACGCGATCATCTGGGTTTCACCTAAAAAAAAGCCACCGTAAACGGTGGCTTTTTTATCATCAGGTATCAGCTTACTCGGCCGGACGGCTACGCGGACGACGCGAAGGTGCGCCTGAACGCGGTTTGCCATCACCCTGTGGGCGGGCGCTGCCGCCACCGCGGTTTTCACGCTGGCCGCCGTTGCCACTGCGCTGGCCGCCACCGTTACCGGCGCGTTGACCACCGCCGTTGCCGCGCGGCGCACCACGTCCACCACCCTGACGGCCGTTAATGATCGGCTCCGCCTTGATGCTTGGATCCGGCTCGTAGCCTGGCAGGGCAATACGTGGGATTTCACGCTTGAGCAGGCGTTCGATATCACGCAGCAGCTTGTGTTCATCCACGCACACCAGTGAGATAGCCTCACCGGTACGTTCTGCACGACCGGTACGACCGATACGGTGTACGTAGTCTTCTGGTACGTTAGGCAGTTCGTAGTTCACCACGTGTGGCAACTGGTCGATGTCCAGACCACGCGCCGCGATGTCGGTAGCAACCAATACGCGAATTTTGCCGTCTTTAAAATCGGCCAACGCACGGGTACGAGCGCCCTGGCTTTTATTGCCGTGAATCGCAGCGGCCGTAATGCCGTCTTTGTTCAACTGTTCGGCCAGGTGGTTAGCACCGTGCTTGGTGCGGTTGAACACCAGCACCTGCTTCCAGTCACCTTCACCGATCATCTGGGACAGCAATTCCCGCTTACGCTTCTTGTCTACGAAGTGCACGCTTTGTTCGATCTGCTCAGACGCGGTATTGCGGCGCGCCACTTCAACCGATGCCGGGTTGTGCAACAGCTTGTTGGCCAGCCCTTTGATATCGTCGGAGAAGGTCGCAGAGAACAGCAGGTTCTGACGCTTGGCGGGCAGCTTGGCCAGCACGCGGCGGATATCATGGATAAAGCCCATATCCAGCATGCGGTCGGCTTCGTCCAGCACCAGAATTTCAACTTTGGACAGGTCAACGGCGCGTTGGTGTTCCAGATCCAGCAGACGACCCGGTGTTGCCACCAGAATGTCGACGCCGCCGCGCAGTTTCATCATCTGCGGGTTGATGCTCACACCACCAAATACCACCAGCGAACGCAGGCGCAGGTATTTGCTGTAGGCTTCGACGTTTTCGCCGATCTGCGCTGCCAGCTCACGGGTTGGCGTCAGGATCAACGCGCGTACCGGACGGCGGCCTTTGACCGGATGGTCATGCTTACTCAGCAGCTGCAACAGCGGCAGGGTAAAGCCAGCGGTTTTACCGGTACCGGTCTGGGCGCTGGCCATCAGGTCACGACCTTCCAATACGACAGGAATCGCCTGGCGTTGAATTGGCGTAGGTTCGCGATAGCCCTGTTCTTCAACAGCGCGCAGAATTTCAGCACTTAAGCCGAGGGTTTCAAATGACATAAAGAGAAAAACTCCAGATCCCCCCTAACCTAACAGTGTTCGGTGCAGTTTCCTGGGAGGATTATCAGACGGGACATTAAGCATGACCACGAGGGATTGGCACAAACTGCAGTGCACCAAGCGGGCGATTGTAGCAGAACTCGAACAAGAAAACGCAATTTTACTGGCTCAAAGCACAATATGCCGGGAATTCAGCCTAGTCCGAAAAAATAACCTTAAATAAACGATGCCTACTGGTTGCATTTTACCCAAGCTGGCATAAAGTTAATCATATGATTGATTAACTTTAGCGAGTGCCATCAATGCCAAATAACCAGACCGCCAGCCGGGCACGGGGTGAGCAGGCGCGACAGCAGCTGATCGCCGCCGCCATCGAGATGTTCGGCGAATATGGCATTCAGGGTGCGACCACCCGCGATATCGCCCAGCGCGCCGGGCACAACATCGCCGCCATCACCTACTACTTCAATTCCAAAGAAGGCCTGTATCTGGCCGTTGCACAGTGGATTGCCGATTTTATCCAGCAGGCGTTTCGCCCCCTGGCCGACGAGATTGATCGCTTCTGGCAGTTGCCGGCCACCGAACGCCTGCCGGAGCACTACCTCGACCACCTGAAGCGCGGCCTGCTGGCGTTCAGCGATTTGATGACGCAACCGCAGACGCTGAACCTGAGCAAAATCATGTCGCGCGAGCAGCTTTCCCCCACCGATGCCTACCCGCTGATCCACCAGCAGGTGGTCGCACCGCTGCATGACAAGCTTTGTCGCCTGCTGGCGGCCTACACCGGCCTGGATGGGAATTCGACCAAAATCGTGCTGCATACCCACGCGCTGATCGGCGAAGTGCTGTCGTTTCGCGTGGCGCGGGAAACCGTTCGCCGTCAGGCCGGCTGGCAGCAGATCGGCGCGGCCGAGGCGGAACAAATCAGCGAGGTTCTGGCTGAACATATCGAGATTCTGGTTAATGGGCTGCGCCAACGCTATGGCGCGTAAATTCAGGCAGGGAGTGTTATGAACAAGAAACGCAGTGCCCTCATTGTGGCGGCTATTGTGCTGATCGCCGCGGCCGTTTACGGGGTTTGGTATTACCAGCAGCAGCAGGACAAACCGCTGACGCTGTATGGCAACGTGGATATCCGCACGGTGAATTTGGGCTTCCGCGTCGATGGGCGGCTGGCGTCGCTGACGGTGGATGAAGGCGATGCCCTTCAGCCGGGGCAATTGCTCGGGAAACTGGACGACGCGCCTTACATCAACGCCCTGCAGCAGGCGCAGGCTAACGTCGGCAGTGCCAAAGCCAAACTGGCTCTGCTGCTGGCCGGTTATCGCACCGAAGAAATCGCCCAGGTGCGTTCGGAAATGGCGCAGCGCCTGTCCGCGTTCAGCTACGCCGACAGCTATCTGAAGCGTCAGCAAGGGCTGTGGGCGAAAAACGCCACTTCTGCCGACGCGCTGGAAGATGCCCGTACCGCACGCAATCAGGCGCAGGCCAACCTGCAGGCGTCAAAGGACAAGCTGGCGCAATACCTGAAAGGCAACCGGCCGCAGGAGATTGAAGAAGCCAAAGCCAATCTGGCGCAGAGCGAAGCCGCACTGGCTCAGGCACAGCTTAATTTACACGACACCACTCTGGTTTCCCCGTCGGCCGGCACCGTACTGACTCGGGCCGTTGAGCCAGGCACCATGCTTAATGCCGGCGGCACGGTGTTTACTCTGTCGCTGACCCGTCCGGTCTGGGTACGTGCCTACGTGAATGAAGTCAACCTGGGTAAAGCAACGCCGGGCACCGAACTGGAAATTTATACCGACAGCCGACCGGACAAGCCCTATCACGGCAAAATCGGTTTTGTCTCACCGACCGCTGAATTCACGCCGAAAAGCGTCGAAACCCCAGACCTGCGAACCGATCTGGTGTACCGCTTGCGGGTGATCGTCACCGATGCCGATGACGCGCTGCGCCAGGGGATGCCGGTTACCGTTCACTTTGCCAAACCTTGAGGGGACGGTGATGGAACAGGTGATTGAGCTGGAAGCGCTGGAGAAACGTTTTCCGTCGCTGCAAAAACCGGCGGTCGCCAGCCTGACCACCCGGCTGACCAGCGGCGCGGTTACCGGGCTGGTTGGCCCGGACGGCGCCGGAAAAACCACCCTGCTACGCATGCTGGCCGGTTTGCTCAAACCCAGCAGCGGAACGTTACGCGTCGCCGGGCTGGATCCGATCGCTCAGGATCGCCAGTTGCACGCGATCCTCGGTTATATGCCGCAAAAGTTTGGCCTTTACGAAGATCTGACGGTGATGGAGAACCTGACGCTGTATGCCGATCTGCGCGGCGTCACTGGCGATCTGCGTAAACAGACTTTTGATCGGCTGCTGACATTTACCGATCTCACCCGCTTCACCAGCCGGCTGGCGGGCAAACTGTCGGGCGGCATGAAGCAGAAGCTTGGGCTGGCTTGTACGCTGGTCGGGCAACCGCAGGTGCTGTTGCTCGATGAGCCCGGCGTCGGCGTCGATCCGATCTCGCGCCGCGAGCTGTGGCGCATGGTGCATGAGCTGGCCAACGACGGCATGCTGATCCTGTGGAGCACTTCCTATCTGGACGAAGCGGAACAATGCCGTGAAGTGCTGTTGCTCAATGAAGGGGAACTGTTGTTCAGCGGCGCACCTAAAGATCTCACCCAGCGCATGGCCGGGCGCACGGTGTTGATAGCACCACCAGCCGGCAGCCACCGTGCCTTGCTGCAACGCGCGATCTGCCTGCCTGCGGTCACCGACGGCGTGATCCAGGGCAAATATCTGCGCCTGATCCTGAAAGAAGGCGAAGATCACCGCCAGGTGTTGCAGGCGTTGGATCTGCCGGACGCCGAACTGAGCGAAGCGGAACCGCGCTTTGAGGATGCATTTATCGATTTGCTCGGCGGCGGGCCGAACAGCAAGTCGGCGCTGGCGGAAATCATGCCAACCGTCGAAGGGGAAAGCACCGAAACCGTGATCGAAGCGCAGGGACTGACGAAGAAATTCGGTGACTTTGCCGCCACCGACCACGTGGATTTTAAAGTGCAGCGCGGCGAGATTTTTGGCCTGCTGGGCCCCAACGGGGCCGGTAAGTCCACCACTTTCAAAATGATGTGCGGGCTGCTGGTGCCAACCGAAGGCAAGGCGTTGGTGCTGGGAATGGACCTGAAAACCAGCTCGGGCAAGGCGCGCCAGCATTTGGGCTACATGGCGCAAAAATTCTCGCTGTACGGCAACCTGACGGTGGCGCAAAACCTGAAATTTTTCTCCGGCGTGTATGGCCTGAGCGGCAAGGCGCAGCGCGAAAAAATCAGTGAGATGTCCCGCGCCTTCAACTTCGACCCCATCATTAACCAGACGCCAGATTCCCTGCCGCTTGGCTTCAAACAACGGCTGGCGTTGGCCTGCGCGCTGATGCACGAACCGGATATTCTGTTTCTCGACGAACCCACCTCCGGTGTCGATCCCCTCACCCGGCGTGAATTCTGGCTGCATATCAACGGTATGGTAGACAAGGGCGTCACCGTCATGGTCACCACCCACTTTATGGACGAGGCGGAATATTGCGACCGCATCGGGCTGGTGTATCGCGGCAAAATCATCGCCGCCGGGACCCCGGACGATCTCAAGCATCAGGTGGCCAGCAGCGAGAACCCCAACCCTTCGATGGAGCAGGCATTTATCGAACTGGTGCAGGGTTATGATCAGGAGGAAAAAGCATGAATAGCGAAACGGCCAGCACCGACGACAGCGGTTTCTCCTGGCGGCGGCTGCGCGCGCTGTGCCTGAAAGAGACGCGGCAAATTATGCGCGATCCGAGCAGCGGGCTGATCGCCTTCGTCATTCCGCTGATGCTGCTGTTTATTTTTGGCTACGGCATCAACCTGGATTCCAGCAAGCTGCGGCTGGGGATTTTGATGGAACAACAAAGCGAAGAGGCACGCGATCTGGCTAACGCTTTTACCGGTTCGCCCTATATCGAGCCCACCATCAGCGACAATCGCCAGCAGTTGATCCAGCTGATGCAAGCCGGGCGCATCCGCGGGCTGGTGGTGATCCCCAATGATTTTGCCCAACGCATGGCACGGCCGCACGACAGCGCCCCCTTGCAAATCATTACCGACGGCAGTGAACCCAATACCGCCAACTTCGTTCAGGGCTATACCCAGGGAGTGTGGCAAATCTGGCAACAGCAGCGCGCCACCGACAGCGGGCGCGAAGAAAAACCGCTGATCGACGTGCAAATGCGCTACTGGTTTAACCCGGCGGCCATCAGCCGGCATTACATCATTCCCGGCGCCATCACCATTATCATGACGGTCATCGGCGCTATCCTCACCTCGTTGGTGATCGCCCGCGAATGGGAGCGCGGCACCATGGAAGCGCTGCTTTCCACTCAGGTGACGCGAACCGAACTGCTGCTGTCGAAGTTGGTGCCATACTACTTCCTCGGCATGATCGCCATGGTGCTGTGCATGGTGGTTTCGGTGTGGGTGCTCGGGGTGCCCTATCGCGGCTCTCTGCTGATCCTGTTCGTCATCAGCAGCCTGTTCCTCGCCAGTACGCTCGGCATGGGGCTGCTGATTTCCACCATTACCCGCAACCAGTTCAACGCGGCGATGGTGGCGCTGAACGCCGCCTTTCTGCCGTCGATTATGCTGTCCGGCTTTATCTTCCAGATCGACAGCATGCCGGCCATCGTACGCGCCATCACTTACATCATTCCGGCGCGTTACTTCGTCAGCACGCTGCAAACGCTATTCCTGGCGGGCAACGTCGGCACGGTATTGATGATTAACCTGCTGTTCCTGATCGCTTCTGCGGTGGTATTTATCGGCCTGACGGCCTGGAAAACCCAGCGGCGGCTGGATTAAGGGGAAAGAAGATGTTTCACCGTCTCTGGACGTTAATCATTAAGGAAATGCAATCGCTGCTGCGCGACCCGCAGACCCGCGCCATTCTGATTTTGCCGGTTATTCTGCAGGTGCTGCTGTTTCCCTTCGCCGCCACGCTGGAAGTGACCAATGCCACCATTGCGGTGTACAGCGAAGACAGCGGCCATGCCTCGGTCGAGCTGACCCAGCGCTTTGCCAAGGCCAAGGCCTTCTCCCACGTGCTGCTATTGCGCAGCCCGCAAGAGATACAAAGCGTTATCGATAACCAAAAAGCGCTGCTGCTGATCCGTTTCCCGGCACAATTTTCACGGGATATCGCCAGCGGCAATACGGCCCCGCTGCAGTTGTTGCTCGATGGGCGTAACTCCAACAGCGCACAGATCGCCGCCAACTACGTGCAGCAGATTGTGCAGGACTACCAAAATGAGCTGATCGGCAACCGTGCCAAGCCTAACAACAGCGAACTGGTGGTGCGCAACTGGTATAACCCGAATTTGGACTACAAGTGGTTTGTGGTGCCGTCGCTGATCGCCATGATCACCACCATTGGCGTGCTGATAGTGACTTCGCTGTCGGTGGCGCGCGAACGTGAACAGGGCACGCTGGAGCAACTGCTGGTGTCGCCGTTAACCACCTGGCAGATTTTTATCGGCAAAGCGGTGCCGGCGCTGATCGTCGCCACCTTCCAGGCCAGCATAGTGTTGCTGATCGGCATCTTTATCTATCAGATCCCGTTCGCCGGGTCGCTGCTGTTGTTCTACGGCACCATGTTGATTTACGGGCTGTCGCTGGTGGGGTTCGGCCTGCTGATTTCGTCGCTGTGCGCCACCCAGCAACAGGCGTTTATCGGCGTGTTCGTGTTTATGATGCCGGCCATCCTGCTCTCCGGTTATGTTTCACCGGTGGAGAATATGCCGGTGTGGCTGCAAAACCTCACCTGGGTAAACCCCATCCGCCACTTCACCGACATCACCAAACAGATCTATTTGAAAGACGCCAGTTTCAGCATCATCTGGCACAGCCTGTGGCCGCTGTTGGCCATTACCGCCACCACCGGCAGCGCCGCCTATGCCATGTTCCGCCGTAAAATTGCATAAAAAAAGACTCTGCGATCGAGATCGCAGAGTCTTTCTATTCGCTGTAAATCCTATGGATTTCATGCTGCGGCTAGGCGACCAACTCGTGTATCCCCAGTTACTTACTTAAGTAAGTAACTGGGGTAGGCGAGCGCAGTCAACAACGCTGCAGCTTGAAAGACGACGGATTTAACGGCGGTTGCCGAAAATGCGCAGTAACATCAGGAACAGGTTGATGAAATCGAGATACAGCGTCAACGCGCCAACAATGGCGTATTTGCGGAAGCTGTCTTTATCATCGGCATTCAGTTGCTCGCCCATGGCCTTCAGTTTCTGGGTGTCGTACGCCGTCAGGCCAACAAACACCACCACGCCGATATAGGTAATTGCCCACATCAACGCCGTGCTTTTCAGCCAGATATTGACCAGCGAAGCCAGCACAATCCCGATCAGCGCCATAAACAGCATGCTGCCGAAACCGCTCAGGTCGCGCTTGGTGGTGTAGCCGTACAGGCTCATCGCACCGAACATGCCGGCGGTCACCACGAAGGTGCTGGCGATCGAGCTGTAGGTGTAAGCGATGAAAATGCTGGAAAGCGTCAGCCCGGTCAGCGCCGAATAGAGCATAAACAGCGAGGTGGCGACCGTGCCACTAAGACGATTGACCATGCCGGAAATAACGAACACCAGCCCCAACTGCGCGATGATCAGGCCAAAGAAGGTGATCTGGCTGGAGAAGATAAAGTTAAGGATCGCAGGCGTGTTGGCCGCGTACCAGGAAACAAACGCCGTCAACAGCATACCGCAGGTCATCCAGCCATAAACCTGCGCCATATAAGCCTGAATGCCGCTGTTGGCACGTTCGACGATTGAACCATTAGAGCGTGGATATCGGTCCATGACGGTTACCTTTTGCGTATGAAACAAGATTTCGACCCCCATTTATGGGGCTCGGCCTGCTATAAGCGTACCACATAAAACCCGATGGCAAAGCGGCAAAGGTATTGATTTGTTTCCGCTGTTTAACGGTTATTTATCTGCGTTATGCCAGCGTTCCGCTGCCTGGCGATCGCTGTCGCGCGCATCGACCCAACGGTCTCCCTGCCCGACGGCTTCGCGTTTCCAGAAGGGCGCCCGGGTTTTCAGGTAATCCATAATGAACTCGGCAGCCTCGAACGCCATACTGCGGTGCGCACTGGTCACGCCAACGAAGACAATCTCATCACCAGGAAACAGCTCGCCCACGCGATGGATCACCGTCGCGCGCTGCAAGGGCCAACGGCTACGGGCTTCGTCCAGGATCTCGGCCAGCGCTTTTTCGGTCATGCCAGGGTAGTGCTCCAGCGTCAGCGCACTGACGTCATCGCCCAGATTATGATTGCGTACCTTGCCGGTAAAGGTGACCACGGCGCCATCATCGTCGCACTGCGCCAACCACTGGTATTCGTCGCCGACGCTGAACGGCGCTTCCCCCACGCGGATACGGGTATTTTCCACTCTTAACCTCCGGTTACCGGTGGAAAGAAAGCGACTTCATCGCCGGCGCGCAGCGGATGTTCGGCCGCCACCAGCGACTGGTTCACTGCGGTCAACAGCTTGCCGGACTCCAGCGCCAATGCCCAACGGTCGCCACGTTCGCACAGCGCCTTACGTAGCGCTTCAACCGTCGGGTAATCTGCCGGCATCGATAAATCGCCGGTGCCAACCAGTTCGCGTACCTGAGCAAAAAAAAGAATATTAATCATAGTTCCACCTTAAAATCACCGGATTTGCCGCCGCTTTTCGCCAGCAGCCGCACCGGGCCGATCACCATGTCTTTCTGTACCGCTTTACACATGTCGTAAATGGTCAACGCGGCCACTGAAGCCGCAGTTAACGCTTCCATTTCAACACCGGTCTTACCGGCCAGTCGGCAACAGGTTTCAATCCGCACACGGCTGTGTTCCGGTTGGGCCTCCAACTGCACTTCGACCTTGCTCAGCATCAGCGGATGGCACAGAGGGATCAGCTCCCAGGTGCGTTTCGCCGCCTGAATACCGGCGATGCGCGCCGTGGCGAACACGTCGCCCTTGTGGTGGCTGCCCTCGATAATCATCGCCAGCGTGGTCGGCAACATCTCTACGAAAGCTTCGGCGCGCGCCTCGCGCACCGTTTCTGCTTTGGCTGAAACGTCAACCATATGGGCTTCGCCCGCGGCGTTAATGTGGGTTAGCTGCGTCATAATTTTTATTTCTTCAGATGTGGCAGAAAGTTGCACGGGCGATGACGCGCGTCCAACTGCTCTTCAATAATGCGTTCCCAGGCGGTGCGACAGGCGCGGGTTGACCCCGGCATGGCAAAAATGACCGTCTGGTTGGCCATACCGGCCAGCGCGCGCGACTGGACAGTGGCGGTGCCAATCTCTTCGTAAGACACCATGCGGAACAGTTCGCCGAACCCTTCCACTTCGCGATCGAACAGCGGCAGCAGCGCTTCCGGGGTGTAGTCTCTGGCGGTAAAGCCGGTGCCCCCGGTGATCAGCACGGCCTGTACCGTTTCGTCTGCAATCCACGTGGAAACGCGTGCGCGGATCAGGTATTTGTCGTCTTTGACGATAGCGCGATCCACTACCCGATGTCCGGCTTCAAGCGCCGCTTCTTGCAGGTACTGGCCCGAGGTGTCTTCCGCTTCGCCACGGCTGTCCGAAACGGTCAAAATAGCGATATGTACCGGAATGAATTCACTGTTGGCATGACTCATTGTTCACTTTGCTCCTATTCATAGGATACCCAATAGATTTCAAGTTGCAGCTAGGCGGCAAGGCCGTAAATCCCCAGGAGCTTACTCAGGTAAGTGACTGGGGTGAGCGCCCGCAGCCAACAACGCTGCGGCTTGAAAGATGCCGGGGATCAGCCGCCGATAAACGACAGGTTCTGCGTTATGCCACTGTTACCCTGATGCAGGAAGTGAGTCTGTTTCTTACTCAGCAGCCCGCCCTGGATGCGGTCCTTCAGTTCATCAAGCTGCTGATCATTCGTCAGCAGATCGCGCAGACCAATGCCCTGCTCGCCGAACAGACACAGGTGTAAATTGCCGATAGCGGAAACACGCAGCCGGTTGCAGCTGGCGCAGAAGTCTTTTTCATACGGCATGATCAAGCCCACTTCACCCTGATAATCCGGATGGCTGAACACCTGCGCCGGGCCGTCGCTGCGGCCGCGCGGCTGACGCTGCCAGCCCTGCTGTTCCAGCTGCAAACGGATCACTTCACCGGAAACGTGGTGCTTGCGAAACAGATCGCCCCCCTCGCCGGTTTCCATCAGTTCGATAAAGCGCAGTTGAATCGGGCGGTCTTTGATCCAGTTAAGGAAGGCGCCCAGCTGTTGGTGGTTAACGTCACGCATCAGCACCGCGTTGACCTTCACCTTGCTGAAACCGGCGGTAAAGGCGGCGTCGATGCCGTCCATCACCTGGCGGAACTTGTCCTGCCCGGTAATGGCATGAAATTGGCGGGGATCCAGGCTGTCGACGCTGACGTTGACCGCCGTCAGGCCGGCATCACGCCAGCCGGCGACGTCGCGCGCCATACGATAACCGTTGGTGGTCACGGCGAGCTGGCGGATGGCCGGGTTTTCACGCACGGCAGCGATGATCTCGGTGAAATCGCGGCGCAGAGAAGGCTCTCCGCCGGTCAGGCGCACTTTTTCGGTGCCCAGTTCGGCGAATGCGCGACTGACGCGTCGGATCTCATCAAGCGACAAGAATGTTTTCGGGCTGCCGTTCGGGCGGTAGCCGTCCGGCAAGCAGTAGGTGCAACGAAAGTTGCACACGTCGGTGATCGACAGGCGCAAGTAATAGAACTTGCGCTCATAAGCATCAATGAGTTGCGGCACCATAACACCTTCCAAAGTCGGGAGATGCGAACGTTTCCGCTCTGCACCCTGGTGGCTGACTTCGCCACGGCCCAAGTGCCATATTGTTCGCAGGAACAACGTAGGCCCAGAGGCTAGGAGTTTTGGTCTCAGTTCCCGCAGTCGGAGTAGCCGGAACGAAACCGTGGTTTTCATCGGAATTCTAGCGCTAAACAAACGCGATAGCCAACGCGCAATTTCGCTATATAATTGTGTATACAGCGATTTTAGGCGATTCCTAATCTGGTAAACCATGATAAACAGCCTTTAGGGAGACGAATTGACCGGAATCACGCAAACCACACTCTTTTTCGCGTTTTTACGCCAAATCCGCTACTTTATGCGGGCAGTTAAGCCCCCTTGTAAGGAAATTTATGCGTAATCGAACCCTGGCCGATCTCGATCGGGTAGTGGCATTAGGCGGCGGTCATGGTCTTGGTCGCGTGATGTCTTCCCTGTCGTCTTTAGGCTCCCGTTTAACCGGTATTGTCACCACCACCGATAACGGCGGTTCTACCGGCCGTATTCGCCGTTCGGAAGGGGGCATTGCCTGGGGCGATACCCGTAACTGCCTGAATCAGTTGATCACCGAACCGAGCGTGGCTTCCGCGATGTTCGAATACCGCTTCAGCGGCAATGGCGAACTGTCTGGGCACAACCTCGGCAATCTGATGTTGAAAGCCCTGGATCACCTGAGCGTACGCCCATTGGAAGCGATCAACCTGGTGCGCAGCCTGCTGAAGGTGGACGCGGCGCTGATCCCGATGTCCGAACAGCCGGTGGACCTGATGGCGCACGATCATGAAGGCAACCACGTTTACGGCGAGGTGAATGTCGATCAACTGACCGACATGCCACAGGAGCTGATGCTGTCACCTCACGTCAACGCAACGCGCGAGGCGCTGGATGCTATCGCGCAGGCCGACGTGATCCTGATAGGACCGGGCAGTTTTCTGACCAGCCTGATGCCTCTGCTGTTGCTCGATGACCTTACGCAGGCTCTGCGTCGCAGTAGCGCCAATATGATTTATATCGACAACCTCGGACGCGAATTAAGCGTCGCGGCGGCAGCCTTGACGCTGAAGAACAAGCTGGAATTGATGGAGGCGAAAATTGGCCGCCAGATGATTGATGCCGTCATTGTCGGGCCAACGGCGGATACCCGTGAAGTGCAAGATCGGGTGGTGATCAAACAGCCGCTGGAAGCGCAGGATATTCCTTACCGCCACGATCGTCAGTTGCTGCGCCAGGCGCTGGATCAAGCGTTGATCGAGTTAGGTGCCCGCGCCTAAGCGTTTATTTGCCGCCACGTAGCCACGGGTTATCACTGGCGGCCTGCTCAACCATGTCGAGATAAAGATCTTCCACCTGTTTGCGCGCCCACGGCGTGCGACGCAGAAATTTCAGGCTGGACTTGATGCTGGGATCGCTGCTGAAGCAGTTGATGCGAATGCGTTCAGCCAGCCCTGACCAACCGTAGTTTTCCACCAGTTTATTCAGAAGCTGTTCCAGAGTGATGCCGTGCATCGGGTCTTTGGACTGGTGTTGGGTCATGGTCGGTGGCTCGCAGTAGTCAAATGGCCGCACACCATAATCAGCTTTGGCGGAGGCGACAAGGATTTTATGTTTTGGCGGCGCCGCGGTCTGCAGCGCGCCAATGGGTTATGAAATGGCAATAAACTGCTCGCGCAGCTGGTGGATTTCGTCACGCAAGCCCGCCGCCTGCTCGAACTCCAGGTTTTGCGCGTGGGTATACATCTGCGCTTCCAACTCGCGAATCTTCTGATCCAGCGCTTTTGGCGTAAGATTTTGGTACTGGGCGGCGTTTTCCGCAGCTTTCCCCTTCCCTTTGCCTTTGCTGCGGGTACTGGGTTTGCCCAACTGCAAAATATCAGAAATTTTCTTGTTCAAGCCCTGCGGTACAATGCCGTTTTCTTCGTTGAACGCCTGCTGTTTGGCACGGCGACGCTCGGTCTCGCCGATCGCTCTGGCCATCGAGTCGGTAATTTTGTCACCGTAGAGGATAGCTTTACCGTTGAGGTTACGCGCCGCACGCCCAATGGTCTGGATCAATGAACGTTCGGAACGCAGGAAGCCCTCTTTATCGGCATCCAAAATCGCCACCAGCGACACCTCTGGCATGTCCAGCCCTTCACGCAACAGGTTGATACCCACCAGCACGTCAAACTCGCCCAGGCGCAGGTCACGAATGATTTCGACCCGTTCCACGGTATCGATGTCCGAGTGCAGGTAGCGCACCCGCTCGCCATGCTCTTCCAGGTATTCGGTCAGATCTTCCGCCATGCGTTTGGTCAGCGTGGTAACCAGCACACGCTCGTTGATCGCCACCCGCTTGCGGATTTCGGAAAGCAGATCGTCCACCTGGGTGGTCACCGGCCGCACTTCGATTTGCGGATCCAGCAGCCCGGTTGGGCGCACCACCTGATCGATAATGTCACCACCGGATTTTTCCAGCTCGTATTTGCCCGGCGTAGCAGACACATAGATAGTCTGTGGCGCCAGCGCTTCGAACTCTTCAAAGCGCAGCGGGCGGTTATCCAGCGCCGACGGCAGGCGGAAACCGTATTCCACCAGCGTTTCCTTGCGTGAACGGTCGCCTTTGTACATACCGCCGATTTGCGGAATGGTCACGTGGGACTCGTCAACCACCAGCAGACCATCTGCCGGCAAATAGTCGAACAGCGTTGGCGGTGGCTCACCCTCGCCGCGTCCGGACAGGTAGCGCGAATAGTTTTCAATGCCGGAGCAGTAGCCCAGTTCGTTCATCATCTCCAGATCAAACTGGGTGCGCTGCGTCAGACGCTGTTCTTCCAGCAGCTTGTTATTGGCCAACAGCACCTTGCGCCGCTCGGCCAGATCCACCTTGATCTCTTCCATCGCCTGCAGGATCCGCTCACGCGGCGTCACATAGTGCGATTTGGGGTAAATGGTAAAGCGCTGCACTTCTTGTTCGATCTGGCCGGTCAGGGGATCAAACAGCGAAAGCCGTTCGACCTCTTCGTCAAACAGCTCGATGCGCAGCGCCAATTCATCCGATTCGGCCGGGAAGACGTCAATCACTTCACCCCGCACGCGGAACGTCGCGCGCTGGAAAGCCTGATCGTTGCGGCTATATTGCAGCTCCGCCAAACGGCGCAGGATCGCCCGCTGATCGATGATCATGCCTTTGGTCAGGTGCAGCATCATCTTCAGGTACAAATCCGGATCGCCCAAGCCGTAGATCGCCGATACCGACGCCACCACGATCACATCGCGACGTTCCAACAGCGCTTTCGTCGCGGAAAGGCGCATCTGCTCGATGTGTTCATTCACCGAGGCGTCTTTTTCGATAAAGGTGTCGGAGCTGGGGACGTAGGCCTCCGGCTGATAGTAGTCGTAGTAAGAAACGAAATACTCGACCGCATTCTCGGGAAAGAACTCTTTCATCTCACCATACAGCTGCGCCGCCAAAGTTTTATTAGGCGCCAGCACCATGGTGGGCCGGTTGAGATCGGCGATCACATTAGCGACGGTGAATGTCTTGCCCGAGCCGGTTACGCCCAGCAGCGTTTGGTGAGCCAGGCCGTCTTCAAGGCCCTCTTCCAGCTTACGGATGGCTTCCGGCTGGTCGCCGGCCGGCTTGAATTCGGAATGCAGTTTGAACGTTTTACTCATTGACTCGGCTACCCTGTGGAGATGCGCGCGCTCAGGCGGCCATGGAGCTGTTGCTCGGTGAATGGCCTCTAATTATGGAAAGCCCCGGCGATTTTCGCCAGTGCCTATGATACTGGATATAAAACCAGCTTCAAGCGGTTCGTTGCTTTGGCGTGCGTCAAACCGGGCTGCATGCACCGCCAGGGTTACAGCGGCGTGACATTTTTATTGTCAATAACAGTTTTATCCCCAAAATCCGTCACGAATTAACTTATTGATAGCACTACGGCCAAAAATCATACATAGACACTTCATCAATACAGAGGCCGCTTGATTTTAGTTAATTTATTGATAAATAATGAATTTATAAAAGAGACGAGATTGCGGACAAAGCGAACAGAACCCGCGTCCGCTCTCGCTTTAAACCGGTTTTCTAAATCTAATGCACAAGGTTATCCACAGGAATAGTGGATAACTCTCACCGCCCCGCCCCCGGCGGGAGTTGCAGAAAGAACGCTTTTTGGCGTTTCTTCTCGCCAAGATGGCTTTTTTAGTTATTTTTTCACAAAAATATCGCTTTGTTTATGCCGATTAATGCTAAAAATCCCCATTGCCAAAAACAGATTTATCCCATTGTTACCCTCAACTGCTGCATCTTGCAGCGACAGGCGAAATAGTTTGCACCATAACTATTCCTGGCAGCACTGGAAGAGTGCAAAAATTGTCCGCGTTAACTTTCGACCCTATTTTCACCAGGGCTGCCTGGGCCGCTGTAGGCACGCCAGGCCGTTAACAAGGCAATAACAATCTCTGATTTACAGCGTTCAAAAAGTTGGCCCAAGGGTTGCATTACCCTTTAACGGCGAAAGTGGGCTCGGGGAAATCTACGCCCCGAAACGGCAGAATGAGCTGCTCGGGGTTTAGCGTCACGCCAATGCGAATCAACTGACATTGGCGACATAAACATGAGAGAGCGCTGACGAATGGCCTTTAGGTGCCATTTTCACCTATGTATTGCTCGCTTAAGTCAAAACTTAACTACCTCGTTGAAGGTAGCAGATCAGCATTTTGTTCCAGACATTGAAACACTCGGGAAAGAAACCGCTAAGGCGGAAATCGCAGTAGGGAGTGGATTAAGCGAGGAAGAAGGGGTTCGTCCCCCTTCCCTGCACCGGCCGCCCTGCGGTTCCGGCAGGTGAAATCGGCGCGGCCTGTTAACGCCGCGTTACGCCGACGCCCACTATGGGCGTACAACCACGAGTGGAAGACAGGTCTTTGAGGAGAATGCCGGATGTTAAGTTTAAGGTCAGTGAATCAGTTTTATGGGCAAAACCATACCCTGTGGGATATCAATCTGGAACTGCCGCGTGGCCAATGCACGGTACTTATCGGTCGTAACGGCGTGGGCAAAACTACGCTGGTCAATTGCATTATGGGCCATTTGCCGGTAGTCAGCGGCAGCATGACCTGGCAGTTGGCAGACGAACCCCCGCAAAATCTGCTGCAGCAGCCGGTAGAAACCCGAACGGAGCTGGGGATCAGCTACGTTCCCCAGGGGCGACAGATATTTTCGCAACTCAGCGTTGAGGAAAACCTGCAGGTGGCGCTGATGGCCGGACGCGATAAATCCCGCCGCATCCCGCCGTTGATTTATAACCTGTTCCCCAACCTTCGGGAGATGCGCGGACGTCGGGCCGGCGATTTGGGCGACGGTGAACAGCAGCAGCTGGCGATTGGCCGCGCACTGGTACTGGAACCAGAGCTGCTGATCCTCGACGAACCCACCAGCGGTGTTCAACCGTCTATCGCCGCCGATATCGGCAACGTGATCCGCAAACTTAACCGGGAACTGGGCATGACTATCCTGCTGGTGGAGCACAAACTGCCCTTTGTCCGCCGCGTGGCAGATCGCTTTTGCCTGATGGATAAGGGCCGCAGCGTGGCGGATGGTACGCTGGAACAGTTGGATGAGGACTTGATCAATGCCTATCTGGCGGTGTGACGAACAGGATATGGGGGGAGAAATTTCCCCCAGTCCCTTTATAAAACGCTCAAATCCAGATACTGCCCCAGCGCCTGCCGTTCGGCTTCGGGCAGATGGGGGATCTCCCCCAGCAGCGGGGCCGGTAACATGCGGCGCAGCGTGGCCATATATTCCTGATGGCGACGACCCGGTGCGCAGACGTCATTGGCGATCCAACCGACCAGCGGCAATCCCGCCTGCCGGATAGCCTGTGCGGTCAGCACGGCATGGTTGATGCAGCCCAGCCGTATTCCCACCACCAAAATGACCGGCAGTTGTTCCTGCTGCACCCAGTCGGCAAAGGTATGTTGCTCACTAAGCGGCGTAAACCAACCCCCGGCACCTTCGACCAACAGCCACTCGGCCCGCTGCTCCAGATGACGTAACCCGGCGGAAAGCTGAGCCAGTTCGATCGGCCGCCCTTCGTCGGCGCTGACAATGTGCGGCGAGGTCGGTTCTGCAAACACATAAGGGTTTACTTCTCCATAGCTTAGCGCCACCGAACTATTGGCCTGCAATGCCAACGCATCGCCGTTACGTAGCCCTTCCGTGGTCATCTCGCTGCCTGAAGCTACCGGTTTGTAGCCGGCCGTGCGGTAACCCGCCAAATTGGCTGCCTGCAGCAAGGCGCTACTGGCCACGGTTTTGCCCACTTCGGTGTCGGTGCCGGTGACAAACCAACGCTTAATCACGATAAATCACTCCATAAACCAGATGATAGCTGAGCGGAAATTGTCCACGACGGCAGGGATAGGCTGCCTGCAAGGCGGCGAGGCGCTGTCGGGACAGTAACCCAGCCTCTCGTCCCTGATGCAAATGGGTCGCACCTATCCCCTTGAGGGATCGCATCAACGCCATTACGTCCGGGTAATTCAGGGTTTGCCATTCCACCTGCAGGTGATGGCGATAACCCGCACAGGCCGCCTCAATCTGCGCCAACGGCAGAAAATCATTAACATGGCGCTCACCGTCCACCTGCTGCCAGGCGTCACCCAATTCATGCAGCGAACCTTCAGCCAGGGTGGAAAATAAAATCACGCCGCCCGGGCTGGTAACGCGGTACAACTCTGCCAACGCCCTCGGCAGATCGCTGCACCATTGCACCACCAGGCTGCTGAAACTGATATCCACGGCAGCATCGGCTAAGGGAACATTTTCGATGTCGCCCAGCAGATAATGATCCGCTGCCTGCTGCTGGCGGGCAAAGGCCAGCATGCCCGGTGCCAAATCGAGCGCCGTCACCTGCTTGCCCAGTTCACGCCAGCGGCGGCTGAAATAACCGGTGCCACAGCCGGCATCGAGCAGTTGCTCGCCCTGGTGCTCCTGCCCCATCCCCAGTAAGCGCTCACCCACATCACGCTGCAATACCGCTGCCGCGTCATAACCCACGGCCGCACGGCTAAAGGCCGAGGCGACCGCTTGCTTGTTAACCTGTTCAAACGCTGACGTCATGCAATACCTCCAGCAGACGATCGATATCCTGTGGCTGATGCGCCGCCGTCAGGGTAATACGCAAACGCGCACCGCCCGGCGGTACCGTTGGCGGGCGGATCGCACTCACCCACAGGCCTTGCCCCCGCAGGTGCTGCGCCAAATCAAGCGCTCGCTGATTATCCCCCACCAGCAACGGCTGAATGGCGGTTAGAGACTCCGTCAGCGTCAGCGACAACTGGGCCGCCCCCTGGCGAAATCGCTGAATATTCGTATTCAACCGCGTGCGTAATTCGTCACCCTGCTGGATACAATGCAACGCTGCCTGCAGCGCACAGGCCTGTGCCGGCGGCATCGCCGTGCTGTAAATCAGATGGCGGGCAAACTGCAACAGGTATTCGGCCGTAGATTCATCGCACAGGACCGCAGCGCCACTGAGGCCAAAGGCTTTGCCGAAAGTGACCACCAACAACTCGGGCCGTACGCCCTGCTGCCAGCAACTGCCGCGCCCCTGCTCACCCTGAACGCCAATGCCATGTGCGTCGTCAACCATCAGCCAGGCGCCTGCGTCGCGGGTCAAACGATGCAGCTCTGCCAAAGGGGCACTGTCGCCGTCCATGCTGAATACCCCTTCGGTGACCGCCAACGTCTGGCCGCCGCAGGGTTTTGCCAGCAAATCGGCCAACGCCTGCGGTTGGTTATGGCGAAAGCGTCGCAGCTGAGCCGGTGAGTGAACTGCCGCCTCCAGCAGCGAGGCGTGGCTAAGCCGATCGGCCAGAATGCGATCCTCTTCCTGCATCAGCGCCGCCAGCAGCGCCTGATTGGCGGCATAGCCAGAGATAAACAGCAGCGCGCGCGGATAACCCAACCACTGCGCCAATTGTTGTTCCAGCGCCTGATGCGCAGTACAAAAACCGGTGACGTGGCCGGAACCGCCGGCCCCCACGCCATATTGCTGCGCGCCCTGCTGCCAGGCAGCGATCACCTGCGCATTCTGGCTCAGGCCCAGATAGTCATTGCCGGAAAAATTCAGGTAGCGTTGGTCGTTAAGCTGAAGATGGCGGCCATTGCCGCCCTGATTCACCAAACGGTGGCGGTAAGCGGCACTCTGTTGCCGCTCCTCCAGCGCCTGTTCAATACGTTGTTGCCAGCTCATTACAGCGCCGCGTTGTAAAACTCAGCGGTATCGGCCTGCATCAGGCGCGCAGCCAGCACTTCTTGTTGCTGGTTGTCGCCGTGCTCGGTTTCGGTCTGCTGCGGGTTGAGGCCCAGCTTGCGGAACAATTGCAGATCCTTGTCCTCTTCCGGGTTTGGCGTGGTCAGCAGCTTGCAGCCGTAGAAGATGGAGTTGGCACCGGCCATAAAGCACATCGCCTGGGTTTGTTCGTTCATCTGCTCGCGACCGGCTGAAAGACGCACGTAAGAAGACGGCATCATGATGCGTGCCACTGCGATAGTGCGAATGAAATCAAAAGGATCGACGTCGTCGTTGTCCGCCAGCGGCGTCCCCTTAACCTTCACCAGCATGTTGATCGGCACACTCTCCGGCGGCGTGGGCAGATTGGCCAACTGTACCAGCAGCCCTGCGCGGTCACGCACCGTTTCTCCCAGCCCAACGATGCCGCCAGAGCAGACTTTGATACCCGCACCACGCACCTTGCCCAACGTATCCAGGCGTTCCTGATAGCTACGGGTGGTGATGATATTGCCGTAGAATTCCGGCGAGGTATCCAGGTTGTGGTTGTAATAATCCAGCCCGGCTTCGGCCAGGCGTTCCGCCTGTGAGCCATCCAGCGTGCCCAGGGTCATGCAGGTTTCCATCCCCATGGCCTTCACGCCTTGCACCATCTGCTGCAGGTAAGGCATATCGCGCTCGTGCGGGTTTTTCCATGCCGCGCCCATACAGAAGCGGGTCGAACCGTTGGCCTTGGCCTTGCGCGCCGATTCCAGCACCTGTTCCACCTGCATCAACCGCTCCGACTCCAGGCCGGTTTTGTAGCGGGAACTCTGCGGACAGTACTTGCAGTCTTCGGGACAGGCGCCGGTTTTGATTGATAACAGCGTGCTCACCTGCACCTGACGCGGATCAAAATGCTGGCGGTGAACCGTCTGGGCTTCAAACAATAACTCAAGCAGGGGTTTATCAAACAGGGTCTGGGCGAGACCCACTGTCCAGTGAATGCGATCGGCCATCACGGCGTCTCCAAAAATGAAAAAAGTGTCGTCAGTTTAGATATTGTGGATATACTGTCAACCATTACACACATGATTTGGTTTACAAGTATGTCTGTCACTGACTCCGACCTGGAATTCGATCAGCGCCATATCTGGCACCCTTACACCTCGATGAGCCACCCACTGCCCTGTTATCCGGTAGAGGCCGCCAGCGGCGTTGAACTGCAGTTGGCCGATGGCCGACGCCTGATTGACGGTATGTCGTCCTGGTGGGCGGCCATTCACGGGTATAACCACCCGCAGTTGAACCTGGCCGCCACGCAGCAGTTGGAAAAGATGTCGCACGTGATGTTCGGCGGCATTACCCACCCCGCCGCGATTGAACTGTGTCGCAAGTTGGTCGCTATGACGCCGGAAGCGCTGCAATGCGTGTTCCTGGCGGATTCCGGATCGGTGGCGGTGGAAGTGTCGCTGAAGATGGCGTTGCAATACTGGCAAGCGCGCGGGGAACGGCGGCAGCGCATTCTGACCCTGCGTCACGGCTATCACGGCGATACCTTCGGCGCGATGTCAGTATGCGATCCGGACAACTCGATGCACAGCCTGTATCAGGGCTATCTCGCGCCGCACCTGTTCGCTACCGCGCCGCAGTGCGGTTTCGATCAGGCCTGGGATGAAAATGATATCGCCCCGTTCGCCGCGCTGCTGGAACAACACGCCGGTGAAGTGGCGGCGGTGATCCTGGAACCGGTGGTCCAGGGAGCGGGCGGCATGCGCATCTATCACCCGACTTACCTTAAACGGGTACGCGAACTCTGTGACCGCTATCAGGTGCTGCTGATTGCCGACGAGATCGCTACCGGCTTCGGACGCACCGGCAAGCTGTTCGCCTGTGAACATGCCGAGGTAGTACCGGATATTCTGTGTCTGGGCAAGGCGTTGACCGGCGGCTATATGACGCTTTCCGCCACCCTGACCACCCGCCACGTGGCGGAAACCATCAGCAACGGCGCTGCAGGATGCTTTATGCACGGTCCTACCTTTATGGGCAATCCTTTGGCCTGCGCAGTGGCGAATGCCAGCCTGTCGCTGCTGGCGGAAAATCGCTGGCAGCAGCAGGTGGCCGCCATCGAGACCCAGTTGAAACAGCAGCTATTGCTGCTGAAAATGCAGCCAAAAGTAGCGGACGTGCGGGTATTGGGGGCGATTGGCGTAGTGGAAATGCGCGAGCCGGTGGATATGGCGCAGCTACAGCGCGGATTCGTCGAGCGCGGCGTGTGGATCCGCCCGTTCGGCAAACTGATTTATTTAATGCCGCCTTACATCATCGAGCCTGAACAGCTCAGCAAACTGACCGCCGCAGTCACCGCCGCGGTCCAATAACAGATTACCAATGCTGGTCCAGATAACGGGCCAGCAATCCCAGACACAACACCCACAGCAAAATGATCATTACCGCCGCCATCCGCCCAGTAGGATTGTCGATACGCCTTTGCGCCTTCTCGCGGAACTCCACCATCAGCGGCTTGGGGATCAACCGCACCGCCAGCATTATGCCCAGCGGCACAATAATCACGTCGTCCAGATAGCCCAGCACCGGAATAAAGTCCGGGATCAGATCGATAGGCGATACCGCATAACCCGCCACCAGCAGGGCGATCAATTTGGCATACCAGGGCGTGCGCCGGTCACGGGCGGCCAGCCAAAGAGCATAAATGTCGCGCTTGATGCCCTTGGCCCAGCGGCGCAGCCAACCAAACCACGGCGTGCGTTTTTTTAATGAAATCATGATTGCTTGTATCGATCTGTGAATTATTGATGTCGCGTATGTAGCTTCGGCGTTAACGAGGATAACTCATAGAGCAGGCCGCTGGCGAGGCGCAATGAGGCTTGTGTTATTACGTCAAAAAGGTCTAGCTTAGGCATTCAGCTTTTACCGACCAATGGAGTCATTATGAGCTTTCGTTTGTACAGCAACGATTTGCAGGACGGCGCGAAAATGCCGGAGCGCCAGGTATTCAACGGCATGGGCTATCATGGCGATAATCTGTCGCCGCATCTGGCATGGGACGGCGTGCCGGAAGGCACCAAGAGTTTCGTGATTTCGGTATACGATCCCGATGCCCCGACCGGCTCCGGCTGGTGGCACTGGGTGGTAGCCAATATCCCGGCTGCCACGCGTGAACTGCCGCAGGGCGCAGGTTCCGGCAAGGGCGGCTTACCGGCCGGCGCCGTGCAGACCCGCACCGATTTTGGTTCCGCCGGCTATGGCGGTGCGGCGCCACCGCAGGGAGAAAGCCACCGCTATCACTTCACCGTCCACGCACTGGACGTAGAAAGTATTGAGGTGGATGAAGGTTCCAGCGGCGCGCTGGTCGGTTTCAACGTGCACTTCCATAGCCTTGGCAGCGCCACGCTGACGGTGAAATACAGCTGATTTTCGGGAAAAACAACCCCAACCCGAGAGACTGTAGGGGCGCAGCAAGCTGCGCCCTCATTATTCATTCACCCTTACGGCAACCGGGTATCATTTACTTCGCTAATACGCTTACCCACATCGGGCCTTTACCCACCGGGTAACGTGCCAGAGTGGTCAGCTTGCCGCTGGCCTGATCGATTTCATATACCCCGATATGATCGGACTTCTGGCCGGACGAGATCACAAAGCGGCCGCTGTGGTCGATGTTGAAGCCGCGTGGCTGCTCTTCAGTCGGGTGGTAGCCAACGACCGACAGGGTGCTGCCGTCTTCGGAGACGCTGAAAATGGTCAAAATGCTGGCGGTGCGGTCGCTGGTGTAGAGGAAGCGGCCATTCGGCGTGAGGTGAATATCCGCCGCCCAACGGGTGCCGTTGAAATCGGCAGGCATGATATCCAGCGTTTGCGCCAGGGTGTATTTAGCGCCGTTTTCACTGATGGCCAGCACGTCTACCGTGCCGTCCAGCTCGTTGACGCAGTAGGCAAATTTGTCGTTAGGGTGGAATGCCATGTGGCGCGGGCCAGCACCGGCGGCGGTTGCAACCGCTTCCTGAGCATGCGGCGTCAGTTCACCCTGTTGGTCCAAATTGAACAGACGAATGCGATCTTCTTTCAGGCAAGGCACCAGCAGCAGCTGATTGGTCGGATCGATATTGGCCGAATGCGGCGCAGTTAACCCGTCAATCTGCTGAAGAGGTGCGCCCACTACGCCGTCATGGCCGATCGGACTGACGCTGGCGCAGTTGCCGCTGTAGGAGGCGGAGAACAGATAACGCCCCTGCAAATCGGTGGAGATATGGGTCGGGCTGCCCGGCAGCGGTGCCATGCCCGCCTGTTGCAGCGTGCCATCCGCCTCGATGCGGTAGCTGACAATGCCGAACGCCGGGCGCACGCCGACGTACAGGTGCGTTCGGTCCGGGTGGATCGCCATCGGTTGCACCTGACCCGGGACTTCGACGGTTTGCAGCAGCGCCAGGGCCCCTGCATCGCCTAACTGCCAGACGTGAATTTGTTGGCTTTCCGGGCTGGCGACATAAACGATTTGCTTCATGTGTTCTCCTTGAATAGGGTAAGAGAGAAACCGGTTTCAGGTTTTTCGGTTTCCCCTAGCTTACCTCACATCCGTGACATAACAACCCTGTGTTGCTGAGGAAATCTGTGCTGTTTTATCCATCGCTTATCCGGTGTACCATCGGTTTAATTTTGTTGCTAACGATAATGAGATCCCTATGAGCTACCGCGTCATTGCCCTCGATCTGGATGGCACCCTGCTGGACAACCAAAAACGCATTTTACCGCAGTCGCTGGCAGCCCTGGCGCAAGCGCGCGCTGCCGGTATCAAAGTGATTGTCGTCACCGGCCGCCATCACGTGGCGATCCACCCGTTTTATCAGGCGCTGGAGATAGACACCCCGGCAATCTGCTGCAACGGCACCTATCTGTATGACTTCCAGCAGCAAAAAGTGCTGGCCGCCGATCCGCTGGCCAAAGATCAGGCCAAACTGGTGCTGCAAATGCTGAAACAAAGCGGCATTCACGGCCTGATGTACGTGGACGACGCCATGCTGTATCAGGAACCCAGCGGCCACGTCACCCGTTCACTTGCCTGGGCGGAAACTTTGCCACCGGCGCAGCGCCCAACGCTGTTGCAGGTCAACAGCCTGGTACAGGCGGCCGATGAAGCACAATCCATCTGGAAATTCGCCACTTCGCACGCCGATATTCCCGCGCTGCGCCAGTTTGCCGAAACGGTGGAAAAAGAGCTGGGGCTGGCCTGCGAATGGTCGTGGCATGATCAGGTCGATATCGCCAAAGGCGGCAACAGCAAAGGGAAACGCCTGCAGCAGTGGGTCGAGTCGCAGGGCCTGAGCATGGATCAGGTAGTGGCGTTCGGGGATAACTACAATGACCTCAGCATGCTGGAAGCGGTAGGTCTGGGCGTGGCGATGGGCAATGCCGATGACGCTATCAAGCAGCGCGCCGATTTGGTGATCGCCGATCACCTGCAGCCCGGCATCGCCGAGGTGATCCGCACGCGCGTGCTGGGTCAGTAATCTGATTGCCCTCCCTCACAGGGAGGGCGCTATTTAACGCGCCTCGCGGCTGATCGACACGCTTTTCACCTGCGCATACAACCATTGACCCGGTCGGATCGCCAACTCATCACGCGCCCACGGCGTAATACGCGCCCACAGCACGCTCTCTCCCACCGCCAGTTTCACCTCCACCTGCCCATCCACGTCCAGGCACTCGGTCACCTTGGCCGGCAGTACGTTGCGGATACTGCTGTTGACCGGCGGCTGCAGCACCAATGAAACGTCGGCGGCGTTAATTCGGATGCGCAGTTGAGCGCCCAACGCGGCATCGACTCCGCTGACCCACAGGCGTTGGTCGCCCAACGCCAGGGCCGTCATGGCGTAGCGCGCATGATGTTCAATTACGCTGACGCGCAGCACGCTGCTTTGATCTTCACGCTGCAACCATGGCCGTAGTGCGCTGCTGGCCCACACTTCTTCCAGCCCGCCGAATGCCCTTACCTGACCGTTATCCAGCACCATCACCTGCTCGGCCAAACGCAGAATTTCATCCATGCTGTGGCTGACATAAAGGATCGGCGTATTGACGTCCTGAGCCAACCGCTCCAGATACGGCAGCAGTTCGCGCTTGCGCGGCAGGTCCAGCGACGCCAGAGGCTCATCCATCAGCAGCAACTCCGGCGCGGTCAATAAAGCGCGACCAATCGCCACCCGCTGTTTTTCACCGCCGGACAGCGTCAACGGCAGGCGGTTAAGCAAGGGGCCGATGCCCAGCAATTCAACAATGTTGTCGAACTGAGCACGCATACTGGTCGCCATACCGTATTGCAAGTTGCCACGTACCCGATAATGCGGGAACAGGCGCGCGTCCTGAAACACGTAGCCAATCCGCCGCTTCTCCGGTGGCAGGCACAGGCCGCTGGCGGTATCCACCAGCGTACGGCCATTGAGCACAATGCGGCCTTGCTGCAGGCGCGTCAGGCCGCCAATGGCATTGATTAAGGAAGTTTTACCCGCACCCGACAGGCCAAAAATCGCGGTGATGCCCTGCGCGGGCAGATCGGCGCGCACGTTAAGGTTTAAATCCCCAAGGCGTTGGGAGAAATCCAGCTCCAGCATTTACACGCCCATCCGTTTACGACCCCAGCGGGCCAGCCACTCGGAAACCATCAGTGAAAGCAGTGACAGCACTATGGCAATCACGCACAGGCGCGCGGCGGCGGCTTCAGCCCCCGGCGTTTCGATCAGGGTATACATCGCCAGCGGTATGGTGCGCGTCTCGCCGGGAATGTTGGAAACAAAGGTAATGGTGGCGCCAAACTCGCCCAGAGAACGGGCAAAGGCCAATACCACACCGACAATCACGCCGGGCAGCGACAGCGGCAGCGTGATGGTGAAAAACACCCGCCACGGGTTGGCCCCCAGGGTGCGGGCAGCCTGCTCCAGCCGGGTATCCACCGCCTCCAGCGCCAACCGGATGGCGCGCACCATCAGCGGGAACGCCACCACGGCAGAAGCCAGCGCCGCACCGCGCCAGCTAAAGCTGAAACTGAAGCCAAACCAGTCATACAGCCATTCACCAATCACGCCGCGCCGCCCCATGGCGATCAGCAATAAATAACCGACCACCACCGGTGGCAGTACCAGCGGCAGGTGAATAATACTGTCCAGCAGCGATTTACCCGGGAAGCGGCAGCGTACCAGTACCCAGGCCATCAGAATGCCAAAGGGTAAACTGCACACCACCGCCAGGGCGGACACTTTCAGGCTCAGTTCAACGGCCTGCCACTCGTACTCACTCAGGATCATTTACGCGGGGAGAATCCATAATGTTTGAAAATAGCAGCCGCTTCCGGGCTCTTCAGGTAGCTGTAGAACGCGCTGACGGCCGGGGTTTGATGACCTTTCACAATCGCCATCGGGTATTCCACCGGTTTGTGGCTGTCTTCCGGGAAGATGGCCACCACGCTGACTTTATCACTGGCTACCGCGTCTGAACCATAAACAATGCCCAACGGCGCTTCGCCACGTTCTACCAGTGCCATGGCGCTACGTACGTTGTTGGCCCGTGCCAACTTAGGTTCCAGCGCGGTCCAGGCTCCGAGATTCTGCAGCGCTTCCTTGGCATAAATGCCGGCAGGCACGTGATCCGGATCACCCACCGACAGGCGGCCGCCATTGAGCAGTTTTGCCCAGTCGGTTTGCTTGTCGAGCGTGATTTTAGCCGGTTTGGCGTCTTTTGCCGCGATCAACACCAGTTCGTTGCCCAACAGGGTGTAACGGGTGTCTTTGACCATTTGCTGTTTGTCGATGGCGTAATCCATCCACTGCTGATCGGCAGAGATAAACAGATCGGCCGGGGCGCCCTGCTCAATCTGGCGCGCCAGCGTGGAAGAAGAGGCGAATGAGGAAACCACCTGCACATCCTTGCCTTTCTGGTATTGGGTCGCGATATCCTGCAGTGCGTTAGTCAGCGAGGCGGCCGCAAAAACGGTAATTTTATCCGCTGCCGATGCCTGCATAACCATACCGGATGCCAATACGATACCGCCGACCCACTTAGTCCATTGCTGTTTCATTGTTTTCTCCGCAAGTTAACATGCATTATCACTCTTCGTTATATAAAAAATAATATAACGTCGCGCAGAAGCTTGTCATGCGGTTTATCGGCAGGGTGTGAGATATCTTGATATACCCGTCATACTTCAAGCTGCTTGGGTGTTGGCTCTCCTCGTTCACCCCGGTCACTTACCAGAGTAAGCTCCCGGGGATTCACTGCGTTGCCGCCTACAAGCCACTCGAATTATTTAGGGCATATATCTACCTGCCGAACGACGCCGGCAGGCTTTGAAATGGGGATGGGTAACGATCAGTGCTGGGTACGATTTTCTTTCGAACGGCCCACTTTGGAGAAAATGTTGAACACTTCCGCCAAACCGTAGATCAGGCCGAGGATGATGGCCATCACAACCGGAACCATGACCACAGCGAACAGCAAACTTTTCAATAAATCCAACATGGTAGCCTCACTTAACTGCCCATTGAGCGGTAATGAACACCGCCACGTAAATTCTAGTTTAAACCAAAAACCCGACTAAAACGGGGTTATTTTAAAGACTGGGCGGAATTTGTAACCGGCCAAACGTGCCATTTGTGCTCCGGTGGCGCCTATCGGCCTGCGGCGCACGCTATTGAACAGGGTAATAGATCAGCGGCGCGGCATAATCGCTAACCGCCGCCAGCCTGGCCTCTACCCCATAAACCCGGTCTATCGTCTCCGATGTCAGCACCTGCTGCGGGGGGCCGAACGCGTGTAAACCGCCCTGCTTTAACAACATCAGCCGGTCGCAGTAGCAGGCCGCCAAATTCAGGTCGTGCAGCGAAACCACTACGCTGATGCCCAGCCGCCGCAATAACGCCATAAACTGCTGCTGATGGGCAATATCAAGATGGTTGGCAGGCTCATCCAATAACAGCCATGGCGTTTGTTGCGCCAGCGCGCGTGCCAGATGAACGCGCTGCTGTTCCCCGCCGGACAGCTGATGCCATTCACGCTCGGCCAGGTGCGAAATGCCGACCTGCTCCATCGCCTGGCCGGCAATGCGATAATCTACCGCGCTGAACCCTGCCCAGCGGCTGGCGTAAACCAGACGCCCGAGCAACACCACGTCTTTCACCGCAATGGCAAAGGCGCCGGGCCCGGACTGTTCGAGGAAAGTCATGGATTTGGCTCGTTCGCGCCCTTTCAGTGAGGCAATATCGGTTTGCTGCAAATACACCCGGCCACGGCTGGGGGGAATCAATCCCGCCAGTAACTTGAGCAGCGTAGATTTTCCGCTGCCGTTGACGCCGAGCACGCCGGTAATTTCACCGGGCCGGGCGTGAAAACTGAGGTTATTCAGCACCACTCTTTCTGCCGTTGACCACCCCAACCCTTCGGCACGCAGCCCCGATAACCGGCTTTCAATGTTCATGCGTTTATTTTCCGATACAGCAAGGCGAGAAATACCGGGACACCCAACAACGCGGTCAAGACGCCCACCGGCAGTTCGCGCGGTTCAAACAAGGTTCTGGCCAGGGTGTCCGCCGCGACGGCAAACAACGCGCCGCACAGCGCGCTGGCCGGCAACAGCAACCGGTGACGCGGCCCGACCAGCAGTCTGGCGACGTGCGGCACCGTCAGCCCAATAAACCCCACCGCGCCGCTGAATGCGACGATAACGGCCGTCAGCGCCATGGCAATGCCGTACAGCAGCAGCTTCAGCGGCGCCACCGCCACTCCCAACGACGCCGCGGTCAGGCCGCCGAACGCCAATGCGTCCAGCTCGCCCGCTTTCATCCAGCAAATCGCCAGTGCCGCCGCCAGCAGCAGAGCGCAAAGCCCCACCTGCGACCAGCGGGCGTCACTGAAGGAACCCAGTAACCAGAACATCACGCCACGCGTGGCGTTAGCGTCCGCTTGCCACAGGGTAATCAGCGAGGTCAGTGCCGAAAGCAGTTGCGTGACCGCGACCCCCGCCAAAATAAACAGCGATGACTCGGCGTTCAAGGAACGCCCGGCGAGCAGTAAAACCAGGGCAAAGGCCCCGGCCGAACCGATAAATGCTCCGCCAGACACCGACAACAGGCCGCCGCCGAGCCCCAACACCAGCACCAGAACAGCGCCCACGCCTGCCCCGGAAGAGATCCCCAGCACCCAGGGATCGGCCAACGGGTTGCGCGTCAGCGATTGCAGGACGGTGCCGGCCAGGGCCAGACCGGCCCCCGCCACCGCGGCCAACAGCGCCCTCGGCATTCTCAATGACCAGATTATCCGTTGATAAATCTCGCTACCGTCCTCGGCGTTAGCGGCGCCAGGGGCAGACAAAATACGCCACGCGTCATGCAGCGATATTGGCGCCGGTCCGTACAACGAGGCAGCGAGCAAAAATAGCGGCAACGCCAGCGCCAGCATGCACAACCAGCCGCCTGAACGCCTGGCCCCCCGACGTACCGATCCGTCCATACTATTTCCAGCCTGCAATCACGTAGTCATCCAACAACTGCCAGACCGGCCCTACTTCGGTAAACCCCGCCTGCGTCAGGCTGGCAAGTTGGAAATCCAATGCCGTCGCCGGAGGGACAGGACGCCCGGCGAACAGCTTTTCCCGCTGTTGCCGATATTGCGCCAGCTCCGGCAGCTGCTGCACCTTGTCAAACCACTGCTCCCAGTCTTCGACACCGTTGCGCCAGGCCTGTTGCTGCGTCTGGTTATCGTGCAGTTCAGCCAACGTTTTAACGCGTGGCTGTCGATGGTCATAACGCTGGTGGTCAGCATTCAAAAATACGCCCCCCTTGGGCAGCCGTTCGGCGATGTTGCGATACAGCACCGTCAGCTGTTCCGGCATTAACCAGTGCAGCGCCGTGCTGGAAACCACCGCGTCAGACGTTGCCCCCTCGAGCGATGAGAAACACTCAGGATCGGCGAGATCGGCCTGAAGAATGCGGATCCTGTCGCCATATTCCGCCAGGGCACCGCGGGCGATAGCCAACAGTAACGGATCGAGATCCATCGCCGTCACTTTGGCCTGCGGGAAACGCTGAAGGATGCGCAGGCTTAGCGATCCCGGCCCACAAGCCAGATCTAGTACGTGAAAATCCTCGCCGACCGAAAGCGCTAACACCTCGAGTTGAGCATTAAAACGCGCTTCTCGCTCGGCGATGTAAGCCCCTTGTTGCTGATCCCACGAGGTCAACAGTGAGGAGAATGAAAGAGAAGACATATCAGGGTTCCTTTTTAAGAATGGACGATCCTAGGGCCTGTTGCTGCAGGCCCTGAATTAAACGTTGCAAAGCTGCCAGGGTACGCACCGAGGGATCCAGGTCGTAGCCGGGTAAAATGACATAGCGTTTTTGGCGCACGGCGCGCAGGGTTGAGGTCAGGGGGTGATGCTCCAGAAAATGGATCTTATCTTTGGCACTGTCGCCGAGGCCGCCACGGGGTAAATCGCCCAGCACAATCACGTCGGGATCGCGGGCGGCAATGGTTTCCCAGGATACGGTGGGCCAAAGCTCGGGCAGATCCCCAAACAGATTTTGACTGCCAATCTGACGGGTCAACAGTGCAGGTGCGCCGCAGCACCCCGCCACATAAGGGGTTTGCGTACCGGCATACCACCAAAGTAGCCGCTGTTGGGGCAAGGACACCGCCTGTCGCTCCAGTTCCCGCAGTTGTGACTGCTGCTTTTTAATTAAGCGCTCAGCCACGCCGGTGACGTGAAAAATTCGGGCAATTTCACGCAATTCGGCAAAAATACCCTCGAAGCTCGCCGAGCGGCTTACGGTACTTTGTTGGCCACTGCAGACGTCAGGCGAGAGATAGGTGGCGATTCCCCACTCCGTCAGCCGATCGCGGCTGGGCGTTTCCGGGCTGTTAAACCAGTAGTAACTGGCCGAATAGACCAAATCCGGATTGAGCAACAGCAAAGGTTCCGCCGCCGGCGGTGCGGCGGCCGACAGCTGGCTCAGGGCTTTGCCCCACGTCGTCGGAGACGGAGCCGTATCCCGTGCATAGTCATAACCGATAATGCCGACGATGCGCTGCGCCAGTCCCAGCGCCAGCAGGTTTTCCAACGCGGGGTTGGCGTAAACCAGCACCCGCTCAGGCGCCGTGGGGTAGCGGTAAGCCTGGTCACAGTTATTGAGGGTGACAGCACCGGCCTGTGCCAGCGCATGAAACGACAGGCCCAGCGCCACCAGCAGGCAGATTATCGGCTGCATGGCAGGATCAGAACCTCACCGAAATAAAGCTTTCATAGGTGCGTGATGGCGCAATCAGCACCTGATCCGGGTAAGTACGTTGATAGGCATACAACTGGTTGGTGACGTTTCTGATACGCACGCCCACACCCACGGTCCGGGTGATCTGATAGTCCGTCGCCAAATCGAGCGTGGTGTAGGACGGCATTTTACGCTGGTTGGCGTCGTCGTTATAACTGCTGCCCACGTAGCGCAGCGATGAGGTGAGCCCCCACTGTTCCGTCGGCATATAACGTGCCGTAAGGTTGGCGGTCCAGTCAGGGATGTAGGCCGGACGATTACCGTTATAGCTACGTAGCGGGCTGCCGCCGCGGTACTCATCATAACGGGCGTGGGTGTAGGCCGCATTGGCGGCCAGCTCCCAGCGATCGCTGGGGCGCAACATCAGGCTTAATTCCACGCCGCGCGAGGTCTGCTGGCCAACGGCATTTAGCGTATCCGGCTGCTGCGCATTGGGCACAAACAGGTTGTCCTTGCGCAGTTCGTACAACGCCAGCGTGGCCTCTCCCTTGTTATCCCAAAACTGCCCCTTGGCGCCGACTTCCCATTGGCGTACCCGGGTGAGCGGCAGACCGGTTTGCGCCGGACTTAAAAAGAACAGGTCGCTGCCCGGCTCCTTGCCGGTGGTGTAGTTGGCGTAAATATTGATGTTATCGGTCAACGCATAGCTGGGGCCAAGGCTCCAGACGCTGAAGGCGTAGGTTTGCGCGGAGCGCTCTTCTTGCGGGCCCTGAAAATGCCAATCCATATCCATATGGTTGTAGCGCAACTGGCCCAGCAGGGTTAGACGTTCAGTCAGGCTGAAGCGGTCTTCCATAAAAGCGGCGTACTGGTTTTGCGTAACGTGGCGAACCGGAGAACGTTGGCTAGCGGTGCCCTGTGAAAAACTTTCTCTGATCGGTGCCTGCAGCGGAATCTCTTCGGAACCGGGGAAGCCGTTGGAGTAGTACTGAAAGCGACGTTTACTCAGATCAAAGCCGACAATAAACCGGTTATCGAAGCCGCTCAACGGCCGGTCGAACACCAGGGAACTGCGGTTGCCGATCAGGTCGTCATCGTGGGCCAGCGCCCCGAACGAATCGCGATTGACATAGCCGGGCTGGGTGGCCGCCGAGATGCGAAAGCGTTCCACATTGCGCCATTCGCGAAAGCCGCTGTAGTAGTAGAACTGGTTATGCAGCTCAATTTCAGGCGTGGTGAACCAATCCAGGATGGCCTGAAACGACGTGGCATTACTCTGGATACGGCTGTCGGTCAGGTTGTTGTAGTTGATATCGCGCAGTTCGCGGGCGATGTTCCCTTCCACCAGCGGCGTGCCGTAGTAAGGGTTGTTGGTGCGATTAAGCATGCGATCCAGGCTTAACGTCAGCAGGGCATTATCAGACAGTTTAAACAGCAGCGCGCCGGATACCCGTTTCTGTTTGTCACGCTCATATTGCACATTGGTGCCGCTGTCGCTGCCGCTGACGTCCAGACGATAAGCTGCCACGTCGTCGACTAACGTCCCTCCCGCTCCCAGGTGCAGGCGCTGGCTGTTATAACTCGACAAACCATAGTCGAGCTCGATGGGCTGGCGGCTGAAGGTCGGCTGGCGCGAAAGCAGATTGACGCTGCCGCCGGCGGCGCTCAGGCCATTGAGCACCGATCCGGGGCCGCGCAACACTTCTACACTGCCGTAATGGGAAGGATCCGCTAGCTGAAGGGTGCTGCCCGGCGTTTCGACGCCGTTATACAGCCAGGACACCGGCCTGAAACCGCGAAGTGAAAAGTTATTGCTGAGCGTGGGGGAAGCCACGCCGGACATGCCGGGAGCACGCTCGACAACGGCGGCGAGCGATTTATCACCCCGCTGCTGGATAGCCTGTGCGCTGATAACATCAATACTGCGTGGGGTTTCCAGATTGGTCAGCCCCAGGCGCGAAGCCGACTGGGTGACGACCTCCAGCGAGCCATAGGTGCTCTGGGGCTGGCTGGATGCCTGCACGGTTAAGCTGTCTTCGCAACGTAATGACTTTTCGATTTTGTCGCAAGCGCCTACGGCCAGCACGGCGTTCGTCAGGCTTAACAGCAAAGCGGTAATCAGGTAATAAGGTGGTTTTTTGGGCGTGACGAAACCCAGACGTGCAGCACTCATTTACAGCATCCCTTTGGTGAAATAAAAACCCGCCGTGGCCGGCATCAATCATTATATTTTTTGTTATGTTATAACATTTCAATTATTGAAGGCCAGTTTTTATTGTTACCGAGCCCTGACTGTAGCCGACGCATCCTTTGGCGCTTTGCGGCTAAATCGGCGACAATAAGGCTTTTGCAGCCGACAGGACGCGTTATGCAGGCCGAAATTCTTCTTACCCTAAAACTTCAGCAGAAGCTGTTCGCCGACCCGCGCCGCATCGCGCTGCTTAAACAGGTCCGGCACACCGGTTCCATCAGCCAGGGCGCCAAACTGGCGGGCATCAGCTATAAAAGTGCCTGGGACGCGATTAACGAAATGAACCAGTTGGCGGAGCAGACGGTGGTGGAACGTGCCACCGGCGGCAAAGGCGGTGGCGGTGCGCAGGTGACTCGCTATGGTGAGAGGTTGATCCAGCTTTACGATCTGCTGGGGCAGATCCAACAAAAAGCCTTCGACGTGCTGCAACAGGACGAGTTGCCGCTCGATAGCCTGTTAGCGGCAATCTCGCGTTTCTCGCTGCAAACCAGCGCCCGCAACCAGTTCTTTGGCACCGTGATCGAACGCGATCACCAGCAGGTGCAGCAGCATCTGGATATTCTGCTTAACGACGGCAAAACCCGTCTCAGCGCGGCCATCACCCAACAGAGCGCCGATCGGCTGCAGCTCTCCCCCGGCAAGGAAGTGCTGGCGCTGATTAAAGCCCCCTGGGTGAAACTGAATACCGATCCGGCCCTGGTCGGGGCAGCGGACAACGCATTGGCGGGCGTGGTCGCCAGCATTCAACCGGGTGCCGATCACAGCGAGGTGCTGGTCACGCTGACGGGCGGTGAAACCCTGTGCGCCACCGTGGCCAACCCAGAGCTGCAGCAGCTTAAACTGCGCCCCGGCAGCCAGGTTCACGCCCTGTTTAACGCCGATCGGGTGATTGTCGCCACGTTGTGCTAAACGCAACGTAACGTTGCATTTTTGCCGATTGACATCGCTCCGCAATGCGCCTATTTCTAAACAAAATAATTGCATAAAAAGGAACAGGTGATGTCGTCGTTGCACATTTCGCAAGGTTCATTTCGCTTAAGCGATACCCGTACCCTGACGCTGGAAGCGCTGGAGATTCAGGCCGGCGACAGCTGGGCCTTTGTCGGCGCCAACGGCAGCGGCAAATCCGCCCTGGCACGCGCACTGGCCGATGAACTGGTGTTGCTCAACGGCGAGCGCCACAGCGATTTCAAGCATGCGGTGCGCATCTCCTTCGAACAGTTGCAAAAGCTGGTCAGCGACGAATGGCAACGTAACAATACCGACCTGCTCAGCCCGGGCGAGGAAGATACCGGACGCACCGCAGCGGAAATCATTCAGGAAGAGGTCAAAGACCCCACGCGTTGCGCGCAGCTGGCGGAGCAGTTCGGCATTACCTCGCTGTTGTCACGTCGCTTTAAATACCTTTCTACCGGCGAAACGCGCAAAACCCTGCTGTGCCGGGCGCTGATGCCACAACCCGATTTACTGATCCTGGATGAACCCTTCGACGGGCTGGACGTGAATTCACGCGCTCAGTTGGCTACGCTGTTGAATGACCTCTCCGGGCATGGCTATACCCTGGTGCTGGTGCTCAATCGCTTTGACGAAGTGCCGGACTTTATCCGTAACGTGGGCGTGCTTGCCGATTGCACCCTGGCAAGCCAGGGGACGCGCCGGCAGGTGATGGCGGAAGCGCTGGTAGCGCAACTGGCGCACAGCGAGAATCTGGATGGCCTGGCGCTGCCGGAAACCGAAGATCCGGCGCAGAAAACCACGCTGCCGGCGGATCAACCGTTAATTATCCTGCGCGACGGGAGGGTCAGCTACAACGATCGACCTATTCTCAATAACCTTGACTGGCAGGTTAATCCCGGCGAACACTGGCAGATCGTCGGCCCGAACGGCGCCGGTAAATCGACGCTGCTCAGCCTGATCACCGGCGATCACCCTCAGGGATACAGTAACGATCTTACCCTGTTCGGCCGGCGGCGCGGCAGCGGGGAAACCATCTGGGATATCAAACGCCATATCGGCTACGTCAGCAGCAGTCTACATCTGGATTACCGCGTCAGCGCCAGCGTGCGCAACGTGATCCTGTCCGGTTTTTTCGATTCGATCGGCATTTACCAGGCGGTATCCGATCGCCAACGGCAATTGGCTGACCAGTGGCTGGCGTTGCTGGGGCTGGGCGGTGCAAACGGCGAGGCCCCCTTCCACAGCCTTTCCTGGGGCCAGCAACGGTTAGCGCTGATCGCCCGCGCACTGGTCAAACACCCGGCGTTGTTGATCCTCGATGAACCGCTGCAGGGGCTGGATCCGCTCAATCGCCAGTTGGTCCGTCGCTTTGTCGACGTGTTGATCGGCCAGGGATCGACCCAACTGCTGTTTGTCTCCCACCATGCGGAAGACGCGCCGCAAAGTATTACCCACCGCCTGAGCTTTGTCCCTGATGGAGACGGCTACCGTTATCAGTTGGATACGCTGATCTGAAATCCTCGATAATCCGCGCGGATGGGTAGCCCCGCTACTCATCCGATGACATATCCGGCAACACTTCCTCTGCAACACATCACATTTGGCCTTTTATCATAAGGAGTAAAGGATCCGCTTCTGGAGACACCATGTCCGCCGCACTGATTATTATCGATCTTATCGACGATCTGATTGGCCCCAAAGGGCGTGCGAATCATTGCCGTGAGCAGGTGTTGGCACTAAACCTGATTGCCAACACCAACGCCGCCGCGGCTTACGCACGGGTACGTAAAATTCCTGTGATTTGGGTGCGCGTCGGTTTTGCCGACGATTATCACGACATTCCCGCTCACTCTCCGCTGTTCAGCCACCTGAAACAGATTGGCGCACTGCGTCTGAGCAGCCCCGGCTGCCAATGGGATAAGGATTTGCAGGTGCTGCCAACGGATATTCAGTTCGAAAAGCACGGCGTTGGCGCCTTTGCCGGTAACAATTTGTTAGCCTGGCTGCAGCAGCATCGCTGCCATCATTTGCTGCTTGGCGGGGTCAGTACCCCACTGGCGATCGAAAGCACAGCTAGACAGGCGCACGACGCCGGTTTTCAGGTGACGGTCTTGCAGGACTTATGCGCCGCACCGACGCAGGAAATCCACCAACAGAGTCTGGATATCCTGCAGAACCTGGCGGAAATCACCCGTTCGCAAGCCTGGATGAAGGGTTAACAGCACTATTTCACCCACTGCACCGACCTTTATCGTCATTTCGCTGTGCTACTATCCGGCATAGTGCCCAACTCACCGATCATTCGCACACCGATAAAGCAATGATTGCCTTCGGTAATGGGTACCGTGTGCATATTTTAAAGGGACATAGTTATGTGGGGCGTACTGGCTTCTTCGTTATTCTTTTTGCCATTTAACCGGCTTATTGCCTGGTTGATTCTGGCCGCATCGGCGGGGATGGGCATGTACCACGCGGTACTCACCCCACTCAGCCTGACTTGCTTATTAGGCATTGCCGCCCTCGCAGGGCTGCGACACCATTTTCGGACACGGCGTAATCTGGCTGTCCCGCTCGAAGTGTTAGTGGTTTTAAGCTGTGTGGCGCTCTTCCTGCACCTGGTGCCGGGGATCAATAACCAATTGATGATCGACGGCGATAAAGCAGGCCCCTTAAGCGCCCCTTTCACCATGTATTACAACTTTGACAAGGCTATAGTGCCCTTCCTGTTGTTCGCCTGTCTGCCAACGCTGTTTAAACGCGATAAACCTGAAAAAAGCGTAGGTACATCGGCCTGGACGGCGCTGATTATCAGCGTTCCGGCCTTGCTGTTGCTGGCGGTGGCGCTCGGCGGCCTGAAGATTGAGCTACATACCCCAGCCTGGATCCTGCCGTTTATCATGGCCAACCTGTTCTTTGTCTGCATGGCTGAAGAAGCGCTGTTCCGCGGTTATCTGCAGCAACGGCTGAGCCAATGGTTGGGGGCCTGGCCGGCATTGATTATTGCCGCGCTGATTTTTGGCGCCGCGCATCTGGCCGGTGGCATGCTGATGGTCATTTTCGCCACGCTTGCCGGGTTGATTTACGGTCTGGCATGGATGTGGAGTGGCCGCTTGTGGGTGCCGATTTTATTCCACTTCGGACTTAATCTGACCCATCTGCTGCTGTTCACTTATCCGCTGTACCAGCATTCCTGATCGCCATAACCGGCAGGTGAACGCCTGCTGGTTACCAGTGTGAAAACGCTATCACTCCCAGCCCGATGCCAACATTTTTAGCTTTCCCCCTCCTACACTGCCAGCGGTTTTCTCACTTGCATCACACAGTGTAAACGATTCCATTTTTCGCTCTGGATCACCTTTTTCCCCTGTGGGACGTGCTATCTTTTTGCTCATAGTTATCCATTTGTATGAGTCAAGGGTAGGTTAGCGGCAGATGAAAGCGATTACACCGCGCCGCATCGCCCCAGAAAAAGGAACCACCATGACGGATTTTAACCCCGTAGATCATCCCCATCGCCGCTACAACCCGCTGACCGGCCAATGGGTATTAGTCTCGCCACACCGTGCCAAACGGCCGTGGCAAGGCCAGCAGGAGTCAACACAGCAGGAAACGTTGCCGCAGCACGATCCCGACTGTTTCCTCTGCCCGGGCAACACCCGTGTTACCGGCGATAAAAACCCGAACTATCAGGACACCTACGTATTCACCAACGACTTTGCCGCGCTGATGACGGATACCCCGCTGGCACCGGAAAGTCAGGATCCGTTGATGCGCTGCCAGAGCGCCCGTGGCACCAGCCGGGTGATTTGTTTCTCGCCCGATCACAGCAAGACACTGCCGGAACTGCCGCTGCAAGCGCTGGAACGAGTGATTGCCACCTGGCAGGAACAGACCGCCGATCTGGGACGCAGCTATCCGTGGGTGCAGGTTTTTGAAAACAAAGGCGCCGCGATGGGCTGCTCTAATCCGCATCCGCATGGCCAGGTTTGGGCCAACAGCTTCTTGCCGAACGAAGTCGAGCATGAGGACCGGCTGCAACGCGAGTATTTCCAACGGCACCACTCCGCGATGTTGACGGATTACGTCCAGCGCGAACAGGCTGACGGCAGCCGTACGGTGGTGGAAACCGAACACTGGCTGGCCGTGGTGCCCTACTGGGCGGCCTGGCCGTTTGAAACGCTGCTGTTGCCGAAGAGTTCCGTGCAGCGCATTACCGATCTCAGCGCCGAACAGAGCCGTGACCTGGCCGTGGCGCTGAAAAAACTGACCAGCCGTTACGACAACCTGTTCCAGTGCTCCTTCCCCTACTCCATGGGCTGGCACGGAGCCCCGTTTAACGACGCAGATAACCGCCATTGGCAACTACACGCCCACTTCTATCCGCCGCTGCTTCGTTCCGCCACGGTGCGTAAATTTATGGTGGGTTACGAGATGCTGGCAGAAACCCAGCGCGATTTGACTGCAGAACAGGCCGCAGAACGTCTGCGTGCCGTTAGCGATGTTCATTACCGTGAAGCCGGAGCCCAACAATGAGTTTAAAGAACCTTACCCACACCCTTTTTACCGAACGTTTTGGCTACGCGCCCGCACTGACTATCCAGGCCCCGGGCCGGGTGAACTTGATCGGCGAGCATACCGACTATAACGACGGTTTTGTGCTGCCGTGCGCCATCGATTACCAGACGGTGATCGCCTGCGCCAAACGCGACGACCGTCAGATCCGGGTGATCGCCGCCGATTACGACGCCGAGCAGGATCTGTTTTCGCTCGACGAACCGATCGTCAGCCATCCAACCCAACGCTGGTCCGATTACGTACGCGGCGTGATCAAACACCTGCAGCAACGCAACAGCGATTTTGGCGGTGCGGACCTGGTGATTTCCGGTAATGTGCCGCAAGGTGCCGGCCTCAGTTCTTCCGCCTCTTTGGAAGTCGCCGTTGGTCAGGCCATGCAGGCACTGTATGCCCTGCCGCTGGATGGCGTAGCGCTGGCCCTCAATGGTCAAGAAGCAGAGAACCAGTTTGTCGGCTGTAACTGTGGGATTATGGATCAACTGATTTCCGCGCTCGGCGAACGGGATCATGCTTTGCTGATCGACTGCCGAACGCTGGAAACCCGCGCAGTATCGGTGCCGGAAGATATCGCGGTGGTGATCATCAATTCCAATGTGAAACGCGGTCTGGTAGACAGCGAATACAACACCCGTCGCAAGCAGTGTGAGGAAGCCGCGCGCTTCTTCGGTGTCAAAGCGCTGCGCGATGTCAGCCCGGATCTGTTTTTCCCGATCCAGCATGAGCTGGACCCGATCGTCGCCAAACGAGCGCGTCATGTGATCAGCGAAAACGATCGTACACTGGCTGCTGCCGATGCGCTGGCCGCCGGAGATATGAAGCTGATGGGCAAACTGATGGCGGAGTCGCACGCCTCGATGCGCGATGATTTTGAAATTACCGTGCCGCCGATCGACCGGCTGGTGGAGATCGTCAAAGCCGTTATCGGCGACCGCGGCGGCGTGCGCATGACCGGCGGCGGTTTTGGCGGCTGCATCGTGGCGCTGATGCCAGAGGCGCTGGTCGAGCCGGTCCGCGAGGCAGTAGCACGCGAATACCCGCAGCAGACCCATGGGCTGAAAGAAACCTTTTACGTCTGTAAGGCGTCAGAGGGGGCCGGCAGATGCTGAGCGACAGTCAAACGTTGGCCCCTGACGGCCAGCCCTACCAATTGACCCAGTTGAAAAACGCTGGCGGAATGACGGTAACGCTGATGGATTGGGGCGCCACTTGGCTCTCCGCAGTATTGCCGCTGAAATCGGGCAAAACGCGCGAGTTGCTGCTGGGGTGTCGTACCCCAGCGGACTACCTGAATCAAGCGGCCTACCTGGGCGCTACCGTCGGGCGCTACGCCAACCGCATCGCGCACGCCAGCCTGCAGATTGATGGCAAACCGCATCCGCTGGTCGCCAATCAGGGAGAACACCAGCTGCACGGTGGGCCAGAGGGATTTAATGCCCGCCGCTGGCGCATTACCCAACAGGATCAGCAGCAGGTGAGCTACGCCTTGCATTCGCCAGACGGTGACCAGGGTTTTCCCGGCAATCTCGACGTTCAGGTCAACTATCGACTCACTGCCGACAATAGACTGGAAATCAGCTATCAGGCGCGGACCGACAGCGCCTGCCCGGTCAATTTAACCAACCACGCCTACTTCAACCTCGACGGGGCCGGAACCGACGCCCGCCATCAGCGGCTACAGCTGTTTGCCGACCGCTATCTGCCGGTCGACAGCGAAGGCATCCCCTGTGCCGATCTAACCCCGGTGGCAGACAGCGGCATGGACTTCCGCCAACCAAAAACGCTGCTGCAGGATTTTTTGAGCGATCGCTGTCAACAGCGGGTAAAAGGCTACGATCATGCCTTTTTGCTGCATCGTACCTGTGGCGCATTGGACTGCCCGGCGGCCCATCTTTGGTCGGCTGATGGCCAGGTACAAATGAGCGTCTTCACCAGTGCGCCGGCGTTGCAGCTCTACAGCGGCAACTATCTGGGCGGAACCCCGGCACGCGAAGGCGGCAGCTATGCCAATTACGCCGGCGTGGCGCTGGAAAGCGAGTTTTTGCCAGACAGCCCGAACCACCCGGAATGGCCGCAGCCCAACTGTTGGCTGCAGCCGGGGCAACAATACCTGAGCGCCACCCATTATCAGTTTTATCCTATCTGACCCGCTACGCCCCTTGCCACGCGGCGAGGGGCCGTTTGTTATAAATGCTTACCTTTTTACCCCGCTGCCGCGCCGAGGGCTGCCTTTCCTTATTCCAAAGTGCGCACTAGAATCAGGCTACGGTGATAAGCACAACACCTTGTGCAACGTCACAATTTTCGGCCACCCCGGCCGGCCAATAGCTGAAGGAACACCTATGCGTCTGATTACTGCACTTCCATTACTGGCGGGTTTACTGCTGAGCACCAATCTGATGGCTGCCGAGACCGCAGCAAAAACGCCATCACCGGCACAGGCCGCGCAGCAGAAACGCATGACCGATTGTAATCAACAGGCCACCAGCAAAACGCTGAAAGGCGCGGATCGCTCTACCTTTATGAGCACCTGCCTGAAATCCGAAGGCACCGCTGCGACCAAAACGCTGACTCCTCAGCAGCAGAAAATGAAAACCTGTAACGCCGACGCCAAGACCAAAAGCCTGAAGGGTGACGAGCGCAAAACCTTTATGAGCAATTGCCTGAAAAAAGCAGCCTGATTGCCCTTCCCCACGGCACGGCCGAATCTCCCTTCGCCGTGCCGCACTCCCTGTCTGCACCAGCCTGATCGATTCAGCTTTTCCTCAGAACAGCACTTACTTTGCGGCAAGAAATTGGCTATGGTTAAACACTATCGATTGCCGAGCCCCCGGCCGCGGCAATATAATGATTTTCGTTATCATTGAAATGTCAGATTATTAAGGAGTTAAGCTATGGCTGTAACTAAGCTGGTTCTGGTGCGTCACGGCGAAAGCCAGTGGAACAACGAAAACCGCTTCACCGGTTGGTATGATGTTGATTTGTCCGACAAAGGCCGCACCGAAGCGAAAGCCGCAGGCAAACTGTTGAAAGACGAAGGTTTCTCTTTTGACTTTGCTTACACCTCCGTACTGAAGCGCGCCATCCACACCCTGTGGAACATTCTGGACGAACTGGATCAGGCCTGGCTGCCGACTGAGAAATCCTGGAAACTGAACGAACGCCACTACGGCGCGCTGCAGGGTCTGAACAAGGCTGAAACCGCAGAAAAATACGGTGACGAGCAGGTTAAGCAATGGCGTCGCGGCTTCGCCGTTACTCCACCAGAGCTGACCAAAGATGACGAACGTTACCCGGGCCACGATCCGCGTTATTCCGCGCTGACCGAGAAAGAGCTGCCGCTGACCGAGAGTCTGGCGCTGACCATCGATCGCGTGATCCCTTACTGGGACGAAGAAATTCTGCCACGCATCAAAAGCGGCGAGCGCGTTATCGTTGCTGCACACGGCAACTCCCTGCGTGCGCTGGTGAAATACCTGGATAACCTGAGCGAAGACGAGATCCTCGAGCTGAACATCCCAACCGGCGTGCCGTTGGTGTATGAATTTGACGAGAACTTCAAGCCAATCAAACGTTACTACCTGGGCAATGCCGACGAGATCGCTGCTAAAGCGGCCGCCGTGGCAAACCAGGGTAAAGCGAAGTAATTTTCTCCGCGTGATCTAAAAAGCCCCCGGTTTTGGCCAGGGGCTTTTATCGTTTAGCGTAACGATTTATCTGTTATACCATTGCGACAGCTTCAACCTCTGCACTGTTCTCTGTCATCTGGTGAGTTGCCGTATCCAGCGTTGAGAGATCCCCTTCGACTGCTGTACAGTTCGCCATATATCGGGCAAATCTGACTTTCGCCACAGGGAAAGCAAAGCCTAAGGTGAGTACAGTCATAAGGCTATTACTCAGTATCAACCACATATATGGGAACATTTTCACAGAAGAGTGAAACCTGATATTCGTATTCAACGTCATTTGATTATAAAGATAATTTCGCTGAGCCACGGTATAGTAACTATTGGCAATCAGGATACCGAACAGTAATACAAACATATTCAAAAGTAGAATACCGCCATTATCCTGCAGCAAGGACAATACATCAAATACCCTCCCCAATACCACCGTCTGATACAGGGAAATATAAAATGTTCTGCCAAGCACGAGCGAACTAATCAAAAATAATATGATAATTGACCAACTAACAAGATAAATTTTTATAAAGGATAACTTCTTCAATTTAACGACGAACGGGCTATGACCAAAGTACATGTTTTTTACGTACAGATCATATTGCATCGCACAAAGTATACCGTTGATCAGCGCCAACGCTGGCACTATCAAAATAACAACTGTCAGTAGCATAATGGCATATCCAAAGATACTACTGATACCGGCTAACACCGCCAGTGCGGTATAAACGCCAGCACCCAGTAGGGCTGGGCACAGCATTAAAACCCAATATGTACGCAAAACACGACAAGTGTAATTAAATCGGACGCCGCGATAGCTTGACATGACGGCATTGTAACGCCAATTATGAATAATTCCCCAAGGAATCAACGCCATCAATAACAGCAATACTGCTAATCCCTGCTTTGGTGCCATTTTTAAAAGAAAGAATAAAATGACGATACCGGCAACCACCAATAATCTGCCGATGAGAATTTGCAATGGCTGTGCGTGATAATCAAATTTTTCGCCATCCAGCTCCATATGATTATAAAAATAGCGATGTTCGCGCACCGTTGCCCAGGCAGAATACACGCCCAATGTTATCGTTATTAAGAAAATATTAGTTAACCAAATAAAAAAGTATTCGCTACTTTTACCAGTGAATTTCATACGATGCAGCCCTTGCAGCTGCGACTTGTTTTCAGCCATAACCCTTTCATCCTGAAGGTAATAAATAACGTTCCATGTCCCCTCGCAAATAAAGGGAACAGCTTAACGGAATATAGAAAGCGGGCTATGTAATCATAGTTTTCAGATGACAGCAAACATTTTATTCTTAAAATCGTCATAAGTAATAAATAAAAAACATAAATATCATTTTTTAAAATGATTTAAATTTTAAAATACAAAATATTTATATATTTTTAGTTAAATAGATAAAAAAAGGGCCACCTTTTTAGGCGGCCCTATAAATATCGGTTTATCAACCGCGGCGCGCTTTCACCGCTGTTGCCAACTCGCGCAGCACGGTTTCGGTGTCTTCCCAACCGATGCAGGCGTCGGTGACGCTCTTGCCATAAACCAGCGGATCGCCGCTTTCCAGGTTTTGGTTGCCTTCCACCAGATGGCTTTCAATCATCACGCCCATAATCGCCTTTTCGCCGCCGGCAATCTGCTTGCAAACGTCAGCATTCACTTCCAGCTGCTTTTTGAATTGCTTGCTGCTGTTGGCATGGCTGAAATCGATCATCACCTGCGCTGGCAGACCTGCTTTGACCAGGCCTTCTTTGACTTCTTTCACATGCGCTGCACTGTAGTTCGGCTCTTTGCCGCCGCGCAGAATAATGTGGCAATCGCCGTTACCGCTGGTGTTCACAATGGCTGAATGGCCCCATTTGGTCACCGACAGGAAACAGTGCGGTGCGCTGGCAGCATTGATGGCGTCAATAGCAACCTTGATGGTGCCGTCGGTACCGTTCTTGAAGCCAACCGGGCAAGACAGGCCGGAAGAGAGCTCGCGATGCACCTGAGATTCAGTGGTACGAGCGCCGATCGCGCCCCAGCTCATCAGATCTGCCAGATACTGCGGGGTGATCATGTCGAGGAATTCGCCCGCCGCCGGCAAACCGGTATCGTTGATATCCAGCAGCAGCTTACGGGCCAGACGCAGACCGTCGTTGATCTGGAAGCTGTTATCCATTTGCGGATCGTTGATCAACCCTTTCCAGCCCACGGTGGTACGCGGCTTTTCAAAATAAACCCGCATCACCACTTCCAGCTCGCCGCTCAGTTCCTGACGCAGCGACAGCAGGCGACCGGCATACTCTTTCGCCGCTTTGGTATCGTGGATTGAACAAGGGCCAATCACCACCAGCAGGCGATCGTCACTGCCGCGAAGGATCTGATGAATGGCACTGCGTGCCTTTGACACCGTCTCTGCTGCACGTTCAGTAGCCGGAAACTTCTCTAACAGAGCCACCGGTGGCAGGAGTTCCTTAATTTCTTTAATGCGTAAATCGTCGTTTTGGTAATTCATAACTTTTCCATTCGGTATCGAGAGGCGGTATTTCGCAGAGCATAGATCCAACCAATTTAGCCTGTGCGGATAACGCTGTAAATCACCTTTGCCACCTGCCGAATGAACCTCTAAATTAACAGTGGATTGTGCTGTTTCATCAGGGGAGCGCAGTGGCTCCTTTTTCGTTATGCTAACGGCCAGGATACTGTTACTCGAGCCAAGCCATGCCCTCTTTGTTATTAGTTGATGACCACCCGGTGGTTCATGTCGCACTGGAAGCGGCGCTAATCAAGTCATCCCGCCGCTTTCACCTGCAGGCGGTGCAAGACGACGTTCAGGCAATGGCCCAATTGGCCACGGCCGACTTTGCGCTGGTGATCCTCGATATCGGTCTGCCACAGGTGGACGGTTTGCAATTATTGAAAAAAATCCGCCGCCACTATCCGCAGCAACCGATCCTGATCTATACCGCACAGGAAGAAGATATCTACGCCCGTATGGCCTATTCGGCCGGCGCCAACGGATTTGTGCACAAGGGCAGCCGCCTTGAAGAACTGGTGCTGGCGATTGAAACCGTACTGGATGGAAGCTTGAGCTTTCCCGCCACCGCCATGACCGAGGAGGCGCTACCGGCAGAAGGTACACTGCTGACGCCAAAAGAACTGCAGGTGCTCGGGCTGCTCAGCAAAGGCTTGTCCAATCTGCAAATCGCCGAGATGCTGAACATCAGCAACAAAACCGTCAGTACCCACAAGAAGAATATTCTGCGTAAGACCGGCGCCAGTAATCTGTTGGAGCTGGTGGCGGTGTTTAAAGAGCTGGCGCCATGATGCGTGCGCTTTTGCTGCTGGTAACGATGTTGCTGTGCGTCGGCAGTCTGGCGCACGCGGCGCAGCCGGTACGTTATCAATTGGTCAGCAACCTGAATATCCCGCCCGACCTGCTGATCGCCAGCGAGAAAAATCCCTGGCGCGACACGACGCTGCGCATCGGTATCATCAGTGAAAATACCAGCCCTTATAACATTATTGTGGATGACGACCTGTACGGTCTGAATGCCGACTACCTGGGCTATGTTCAGCAGGTCACCGGCATCCACTTTCAGATCTACGGCTTCTCCGATCTGGCGAAACTCGAGCAAGCGCTGCATGACGGGACTGTCGATCTGGTGTACGGCATTCCACAAAACGAAGCGCTACACGGCCTGAAAATTTCTCAGCCTTATTACGTCAGTAACCTGCGCGTACTGCGGGATCGCAGCAACGATCGCAAAGTGATGCTCAACTCCGCCAATGCCCGGGTGGCGATCAGCACCCTGACCGATATGCAGGCCGGCAATGCGCTAAAGACGGTGTCGTCCCACGTACAACGCTATGACAACAACCTTCAGGCGGTGTATGCCCTGCTCAATGGCAGCAGCGACTACTTTATTGCCGATGAAGCCAGCGCCAGCTTTATTATCGACCAGCTGCAGCTCGGTCAGCTTTATCAGATCGAAAGTACCCTCAACCTCGGCAACCTGTCGTTCGTATTTGCCGCCGCCAACCCGGCGCTGATCGAGACCCTCAACGTGGCCATCGCCGACACCCCGATGGAGTTGATGAATGCCATCCAAAGCCGCTGGAGTAAAAAGATCCCCAGCTATCTCGATACCGGCAATGCCGATCTGACGCAGATGGAGAAAAGCTGGGTGAAGACTCACCCCACCGTCTATTACGCCGCCATCGAGAATAACTTCCCCTTCGCTTACCGCGGTTCCGGTGGGCAAGCGCGCGCGGTTATGCCATCGACATTTTGAATATCATTGCGCAAAACACCGGGTTGCGCTTTGTTCCGCTGTGGGCGCGCAATGCCGAACAGGCCGATCAATTGGTGCAATCCGGCCAGGCCAGCTTTCGCACCGCGTTGCCATTGGCGCGTGGGGTTAAAGCGCGCTACAGCGCAAGTATGCCCATCCACCGTTCGCTGTGGGGGGTGTATGTTGGCCAACACGACAACGGGATTTCCACCTGGAGCGATCTGGCCGGTAAACGCATCGGCGTACTGCAAGGCGATCTGGCACAAGGCCTGGTGCCTGCCAACGAAGAACAGATCCGTTTTGCCGACAGTAAGGCCATGTATGACGCTCTGGCTAATGGCCAGTTGGATGCGCTGGTGGATAATGTGATTTCGGCAAACTTTGTCGCTTTGTCTCGTTACTCCGGGGCGATAAAGTTGGCGTTCGCCGCCAATAATATTGCCTACCCGGTAGCGTTCGGCGTGCGGCAGGATCAGCCATTACTGTTGGCTATCCTCGATAAAAACCTGATGCAGATCCCGTCGGAAACGCTGCAATCACTGCGCGATGAGTGGATTGTCGATCGTAGTAACCTGATTGACGCCGTGAATGAAAACCGTATGCAGCCACAAACCACGTGGCTGCTGGCGCTGCTGGCTGCGGCAATCCTGTTGCTGCTTGGGCTGACCCTGCGCCGGTTTATCCTGCAGAGACGGGATAAGCGCGAACGTGAAGTGCTTGAACAGGCTCGTCGGCATGCGGAAGCCGAAAACCGAATGAAGAGTAAATTCCTGGCTACCGTCAGCCATGAATTGCGCACTCCGATGCACGCCATTCTTGGTTTGTTGGAGCTAGAGCTGAAACGTCAGCCAACGCCCGAGGGGCTGCCGGTGATCTACAGCTCGGCATCATCGTTGCTCAACCTGCTCAATGACTTGCAAGATCATGCCCGGCTGGCCACCGGCTCGTTAACCTTAGCGCCCAAGGCCGTAGCCCTGCACCCTTGGGTGGCCCACATTAGCGCCCTGTACCGACCGCTGATTGGCGAACGCCCGGTGACGCTAAACGTGAGTGCGGCCGACAACCTGCCCGCAGCCGTTCTTATTGATGGTGAGCGTTTACTTCAGGTCGCTAACAATCTGATAAATAATGCGATTAAGTTCACCCCGCGCGGCAGTATTCAGGTCAGCATCGGCTGGCGTGAGCAGTCTGCCCCACTAGGGGAACTGTTGCTGACGGTAACCGACAGCGGGTGTGGCATCGCCGCCGATGAGATTGGCAAACTGTTCCAGCCGTTTTACCGCGCGCGCGGTGCGCAGCGAGTATCCGTGCAGGGAACCGGATTAGGGCTGTCTATTTGCAAGGAAATTATCGAACAAATGGGCGGACGGATTGAGTTGCACTCGCGTCTCGGCGTCGGCACTGAGGTTTCCCTGTCGGTACCGGTCACCGAGGTTGCTCTTGACTCGGCGACACAGCAAACCGATAAGCCGCTCAACCTGCCGCCGCCGAGTTTGCGCGTGGCGCTGATTGACGATCATCCCACCAATCTCCTGCTGATGGAACGACAGTTGCGCCACTTCGGTCTGCAGCCGACGCTGTTCGAGCAGGGTTATCCGCTGCTGAAAGCCCATCGTCGGCAGCCGTTTGATCTGCTGTTCATTGATTACAATATGCCGCGCCCGGATGGCCTGACGCTGGCGAGGCTGATACGCCGCGACGAGCAACGCCATCGACGCCCGGCTTGCCAAATTATCCTCTGCTCGGCGGACGTGCAGGAATTTACCCGTATCCCGCCGGAGCTGGTGGCCATAGATCGCTTTTTAACCAAGCCCATCTCGCTGGACGCACTCGCCCAAGCGTTGCCACAGCAACCCCAGGCGCTGGAGCAGCAGTTAGTCCTTACTGACCTTCAGCAGTCCCTGGCCGATATGGCCGGTAATGACCGACCGATGATCCAACGTTTGGCGACAACGCTGCTGACAACCCTGCAGCAAGACCGACAGCGGCTCGCGCTAGCGGCACAAAGCGAGGACTGGCTACAGCTTGGGCAAGCCGCGCATCGCATTAAGGGTAGCCTGTTGATGTTGCAACTGCCAGCAGCGGCCAGCCTGTGCCAACAATTGGTGGAAAGCGGTCGTGAAGGAACATTGCTTCAGGACGCCTATACTGAACTAAGTACGTTAGTGGAACAGATACTGATAGAACTGGATGATCTGGTCAGCGCTAACGAGTCGTATATTGCTATGCATCATAAGGATGAATAATGTCGGATAGCCCGCACGTACACCTACCGAAAGACAGTAATAGTAAACGCCTACTGACCGCTTTTTTAGTCACTGCGGTATTCATGATCGCCGAAGTGATCGGTGGGTTAATTTCAGGGTCCCTGGCGCTGCTGGCCGATGCCGGCCATATGCTCACCGATGCGGCGGCGCTGCTGGTGGCATTGATGGCGGTGCACTTCTCGCAGCGTAAGCCCAATGCACGCCATACCTTCGGTTATCTGCGCTTGACGACGCTTGCGGCTTTCCTCAACGCCGCCGCGCTGTTGGTGATCGTGGTATTCATACTGTGGGAGGCGATACGGCGTTTCTTCGAACCACAGCCGGTGATGGGTACCCCAATGCTGATTATCGCCATAGCGGGGTTGCTGGCTAACCTGTTCGCCTTCTGGCTGTTGCACCGCGGTAGCGAAGAGAAGAACATCAACGTGCGGGCCGCGGCATTGCACGTATTGGGGGATTTACTGGGGTCGGTGGGTGCCATTGCCGCGGCGATTGTGATCCTGACCACCGGCTGGACGCCGATCGACCCGATATTGTCGGTACTGGTATCCTGCCTGGTGATACGCAGTGCCTGGCGGCTGCTGAAGGAGAGCTTCCACGAGCTGCTGGAAGGTACGCCACAGGAAGTGGATATCGCCAAACTGCAAAAAGACCTGTGCCTGAATATTCCGGAAGTACGCAATATCCACCACGTCCACGTCTGGCAGATTGGTGAACAGAAGCTGATGACGTTGCATGCGCAGGTGATACCGCCGAATGACCATGATGGCTTGCTGCGCCGCATTCAGGGCTATCTGTTGGAACACTACCGGATTGGCCACGTGACCATTCAAATGGAATACCAGCATTGTGATACGCCCGACTGCGGAATTAATCGGGCTCCCGAGCCGAGTGACCACTCACATTCCGGCTCGCATTCCGATCTGGGGCATCATCATTAAAACAAACGGGGCGCCTTGTAGGGCGCCCCGGCGATATTTTAAGGTGCGGAAGACAAAGGCCGCGATTGGTTGTTGCCGGCGCTTTTGATCCACAGCCAGGAACCGTTCAGCGCAATCAGCGTCAGGATCACGTATTCCAGCGCCATGGCGTAAACGCCCTGATAGGCAAAAATCGCCACGCTGATCACGTCAATCACCACCCACAGCAACCAGTTTTCCACGTACTTGCGCGTCATCAGAATCATCGCGACGATCGACAGCACCATCATCGCCGAATCCCAGAACGGGAAGGCGTCCGGTTGCAGCTCAGGCATTTGCACGCTGAGGCCCAAGCCCTGCATTACCGTCACCGCAACCTGCGTCAACCAGGCGAAAACGCGGTCGATATTAAAGGTCATCAGTGCAATACCGATCACGCATACCGCCGCCCAGCCCAATGCCTTCGGCAGCGGTAACCAACGAATCTTCAGCTCGGCCTGATTATCCTGCGTCTGGCGACTCCAGGCGTACCAGCCGTAGATATTGGCAACAAAAAAGAACAGCTGCAGCAGCAGGCTGGCGTAAAGCTGGATTTGGAAGAAAATCACCGCGAACAGCGTGACGTTAATCAGGCCGAACAGGTAATTGATGATTTTCTCTTTGCTGGCATACCAGATACACAACAAACCGAACAGGGTGCCGATCGCCTCAATCCATGACAGATCATAACCCCCCGCGCCCAGCGGGATATGCACCAAGATATTGCTGGTACTGAAAAAGCTCATTTTATTATCCTTATTAAACGGTTAAGCGTTGCCTTTTACCTGCATTTTTAATTGGGCAGCAAAATCCAACATCCGGTTCAGCGGGATTAACGCCTTTTGACGTAACGCCGCATCCACGTGGATCTCATGCAGTGCACCGCCCTGCTCCAGCCCGTCGGCAATCGCCTTCAGGCCGTTCATCGCCATCCATGGGCAGTGCGCACAGCTGCGACAGGTGGCGCCTTCACCGGCGGTCGGTGCTTCAAAAAGCTCCTTGTCCGGGCAGGCCTGTTGCATCTTATAAAAAATACCGCGATCGGTGGCGACAATCAGTTGCGGATTAGGCAAAGTTTTCGCCGCCTGTATCAATTGGCTGGTTGAGCCTACCGCATCGGCCAGATCAACCACCGCCTGTGGCGACTCAGGGTGCACCAGTATCGCCGCGTCAGGGTATAAGGCCTTCATGCGCATCAGGGCCTGGGTTTTAAACTCGTCATGGACGATACAGGCCCCCTGCCAACACAATACGTCGGCGCCCGTCTGCTTTTGCACGTAGTTGCCCAGGTGACGGTCCGGGGCCCAGATGATTTTCTCGCCCAGGCTGTCGAGGTGCTCAATCAGTTCAACGGCGATACTGGAGGTAACTACCCAGTCCGCGCGAGCTTTTACCGCCGCCGAGGTATTAGCGTAGACCACCACGGTGCGATCGGGGTGGCTGTCGCAAAATGCATGGAATTCTTCTTCCGGACAGCCAAGATCCAGCGAGCACTCTGCGTGCAGCGTCGGCATTAGCACCTGTTTTTCCGGGCTGAGGATTTTGGCGGTTTCGCCCATAAAGCGCACGCCGGCGACCAATAAGGTCGAAGCTGGGTGATTGCTGCCAAAGCGCGCCATTTCCAGCGAGTCCGCCACACAGCCGCCGGTTTCCTCCGCCAGCGCCTGGATCTCAGGATCGGTATAGTAATGGGCCACCATCACCGCATTGCGCTGCTTGAGCAGGGTTTTAATCTTCTCACGATAAAACGCCTTCTGCGCGACGTCTAACGGCACGGGTTTGGGCGGGAACGGGTACACCGCCGCATTAACATCAAACATTTCACTCATCGCTGCAATCTCTGTGCTAGGCTGGGTGTCTGCTGCCCGGGTATTACCCATCGCAACCCCCTTCGTTTTATATACTAAACAAAATACCTAAAATTGAGCGAAAAGTCCGCTGATATTTTCAAGATCACGCCAATGAAGTTTAATAGATTGAATTTTTGATCAAAGAGAGAGATCTGCAGGGGGAAAGTGCTTTCGTGATAGAGAGAATGGAGTGCGCATGCCAACAAAAATGGCGGAAGGTGGAAGTACCGGAGATTTTCACGAATCTGAACGCAGCTTCTCACCGACACAATTCGTGCTATATGCCAATTCAGAGTTTTTAATAAGGGGGGGTATTTCTTTAAGAATGGTGGGTCGTGCAGGATTCGAACCTGCGACCAATTGATTAAAAGTCAACTGCTCTACCAACTGAGCTAACGACCCACTGATGTGGTTTACTGCTGAACCGCGTAAGCAGGAGAGGAACTCGCTGCAAGAATGGTGGGTCGTGCAGGATTCGAACCTGCGACCAATTGATTAAAAGTCAACTGCTCTACCAACTGAGCTAACGACCCACTGACGTGGTTTACTGCTGAACAGCCAATACAAACCGAAGCCTGGATTGAGGAAAAACAATTCTGAAATGGTGGGTCGTGCAGGATTCGAACCTGCGACCAATTGATTAAAAGTCAACTGCTCTACCAACTGAGCTAACGACCCACAGCAGTGGTGGGTGATGACGGGCTCGAACCGCCGACCCCCTCCGTGTAAAGGAGATGCTCTACCAACTGAGCTAATCACCCACTGACGTGGTTACTGCTACTACTTCAGAAATTGGTGGGTCGTGCAGGATTCGAACCTGCGACCAATTGATTAAAAGTCAACTGCTCTACCAACTGAGCTAACGACCCAATTTCCTTGCTGCTTTAACATCTTGCAAGATGTCTTGGCAACGGCGGCATATATTACTAATTTATCTTGGCAGCGCAACCTAAATTTTTGAACAAGGGGTTCAACTGCTTGTTCTTCACGCGAATGAGCCCAGAAAGCGGTCAAATCGACTAACTTCTGGGCTCATTATTTTTTCTGACTAACCGGCTACGCGACTTTTCGCCTGTTTGGCCGCCGCACTGGTTGGGTATTGTTTAATCACCTGCTGGAACACGGCTTTGGCTTTATCGGCCTGCCCTTTCTCCTGCATGATGATACCTACCTTGTACATGGCGTCCGGCGCCTTAGGTGACTTTGAGTAATTCTTCACCACGACCGCATAATAGTAAGCCGCATCGTCTTTCTTACCCTTGTTGTAATACAACTGGCCCAGCCAATAGTTGGCATTAGGCTGGTAAGTAGACTTTGGGTACTGTTTTACGAAGGTCTGAAAAGCAGAAATTGCCTGGTCATACTGTTTTTTTTCCAGCGCCAATGAAACAGCGGCATTGTAGTCGCTGTTTTCATCACCCTTGCTGGCCGGCGCTGCTGCTGTAGCGCCCGCAGACGCACTGTCAGCACCGTCGGAGGACGCAGCCGCTGCTGCTCCACCCGCGGCACCCGCTGCGGCAGCAGAGCTCTGAGCGCCGCCCTGGCTGATGCTATCCATCTGCTGATAGATTTGCTTTTGGCGTTCAACGACCTGATTCAGTTGATATTGGCTTTCCTGGATTTGCCCGCGGAGCGAGTCAATATCGCGCTGATTGTCAGAGAGTTGTTGCTGGAGTTGGTTTAAAAGCTGGCCTTGAGCATTGCTGATGCGCTCAAGCGAGGTGACACGGTCTTCGACCGAGCCGGAGCCGACATTACTGATTGGCGCTTGGGCAGTAGCGGCCCATGGGACCGCTACGCCAACCAGTAACGACAGACTCAACAAGTGACGTCTGAAGTTACTGTTCATGCGATTCTCTTAGTAAACCAGAACTGCACGACGGTTTTTAGCATAAGCCGCTTCGTCGTGGCCCAGTACTGCTGGTTTTTCTTTACCGTAAGAAACGATAGAGATTTGGTCAGCTGAAACGCCTTTACCTTGCAGGTACATTTTCACGGAGTTAGCACGACGCTCACCCAGAGCAATGTTGTATTCCGGCGTACCGCGCTCATCCGCGTGGCCTTCTACGGTCACTTTGTAAGACGGGTTGTTACGCAGGAATGCAGCGTGCGCGTCCAGCATCTGAGCGAACTCAGAGCTCACGTCATACTTGTCCAGACCGAAGTAAACAATGTTGTTCTTCTGCAGTTCTTGCATCTGCAGACGAGCTTGTTCTTCAGAAGACAGGTTGCTGCTGCCGTTTTCTGTACCAGTGCCAGCGCCAGCGCCCAGACCAGATTGGTCGTTGTTTGCGCTTTTGTTAGAACTACAAGCTGCTACAGCCAGGACTGGCAGTGCCAGCAGAAGCCCTTTCAGCACTTTGTTCAGTTGCATTTCTTTAATCCTTTTATAGTTTGCCATACATATTTACACATGCATCACAGATACGGCGACCAGGCAGGGAATTTGACCTGTCCATCAGTTGCCGGAAGACGCGCTTTAAAACGCCCATCAGTCGATACCAGTTGCAACACGGAGCCCATACCTTGCGTGGAGCTATAGATCACCATGGTGCCGTTTGGCGCAATACTAGGCGTTTCGTCCAGGAAGGTGCCGGTCAAAACTTGAACTGCACCCGATCCGAGATCTTGTTTGGCGATATGCTGAGCACCATTGTTTGAGCTCACCATCACCAGGAATTTACCATCAGAGCTGACTTCAGAATCCTGATTCTGAGAGCCTTCCCATGTCAGACGCTGTGACGCACCGCCACTGGCACTGACTTTATAAATCTGTGGCCGGCCACCCTGATCCGAGGTATATGCCAGAGACTGGCCATCCGGGAACCAGGTCGGTTCGGTATTGTTGCTGCGCCCGTCGGTGATTTGAGTGATCTGGCCAGAGCCCAGATTCATCACGTACAGGTTCAGGCTGCCGCTTTTAGACAGCGCGAAGGCCAGACGACTGCCGTCCGGTGAGAACGCCGGTGCACCGTTGTGGCGCGGGAACGAGGCGATCTGACGGATAGCACCGTTAGCCAGGGTCTGAACCACCAGCGCAGAGCGGCCGCTTTCAAAGGTCACGTACGCCAGTTTGCTGCCGTCCGGCGACCAGGCCGGGGACATCAGTGGTTCCGGTGAACGGTGTACCACAAACTGGTTGTAGCCGTCGTAATCCGCTACGCGCAGCTCGTACGGGAATTTCCCGCCGTTGGTCTGCACAACGTAAGCGATACGGGTACGGAATGCGCCCTTGATACCGGTCAGCTTTTCAAACACTTCGTCACTGGCGGTGTGAGCAGAATAACGCAACCACTGCTTGGTCACTTTATACTGGTTCTGCGCCAATACGGTGCCTGGAGAACCTGAAGTGTCCACCAGTTGATAAGAGATCAGGTAGCCGCCGTCCGCACCAGGTTGAACCTGACCGACCACGACTGCGTCAATGCCCAATGCAGTCCAGGCCGCCGGCGTCACTTCAGACGCGGTGGTCGGTTGCTGCGGCATACGCGCTACGTCAATTGGGTTGAATTTGCCGCTGTTGCGCAGGTCTGCGCCGACAATCTTGCCAATATCTTCCGGAGGCGTGCCTGGGCCAGCCCATTTAAACGGCACCACACCAATCGGGCGAGCGGAGTCGACCCCTTGGGTGATTTCAATGCGAACTTCCGCGTGAAGAACGGAGGCCCACAGTATTAAAAAACCTAACGCTACTCGAAATGCCTGCTTCATCTCATCTCCCTTATCCAGGCGGGATGCCTGCGATAAATTAGCAGAATTTTAACAAACCAACGCAAACAAAACTACATAATCCCTGTTGGTTACCTTAGTACATCCCTGCGATATGACTTAGCTAATCAACCGTTATTGTGGCTTAAATACAAGGGTCGAATTCTTAAAGTGCTGATAAACGGCATCGCTCGGTGGTTTCGGGATCTTCGCCTGATTCGCAGCAGCTACAGCCGCCTGACACAGGGCAGGATCGCCACCTACCGATTTCACGTCAATCAAAAAGCCATCAGGCCCCAGCTTGATGCGTAGGTCACAGGTCTTACCGACAAACGAACTGGCATCATAAAACTTATTCTGAATTGCTGTGCGAATCTGCCCCGCATAGCCATCAATATCGGCACCACTCGCCCCTGCAGCCTTAGCATTGCCCTGACCGGCCGGTTTACCGTCACCCTTCGCTTTAGCCCCGCCGCCTTTCGGCGCGTTTTTACCGTCCGCCAGGTCGCCAAACAAACTATCGACGTCTGAAGACTGAGCTGCGGCAGCCGCTTTCTTCTTGGCGTCTGCGGCCTTCTTGGCAGCAGCTTTCTCAGCGGCGGCTTTTTCGGCAGCGGCGGCTTTTTTCTCAGCTTCTGCAGCCGCTTTCTTCTCGGCTTCAGCTGCAGCTTTCTTCTCGGCTTCGGCAGCGGCCTTTTTCTCTGCAGCTTCGGCAGCAGCGGCTTTCTTCGCTTCTTCCGCCTGTTTCTTGGCGGCAGCGGCAGCAGCCGCTTCTTTCTTGGCTTCAGACTCCGCTTTCTTCTGCGCGTCGGCCTGTGCTTTAGCGACTTTATCTGCCTCGGCCTTGGCCTTGGCGGCGGCCGCTTCCGCTACTTTCTGTTGTTCTTTGGCTTTCGCCGCGGCGTTCTCGGCCGCTTTTTGCTGTTCAGCAGCCTGCTTTTGTTGCTCCGCTGCCTGTTTTTGCTGCTCTGCGGCCTGCTTTTGCTGTTCAGCCTGTTCTTTCGCGTCCTGCGCCGCTTTTTCCTGCGCAGACAAACGCTCTTTCTCCAGCTCTTTCAGGCGCTGTTGCTCCGCCGCTTGCTTCTGCTGAAGTTCTTCGGCTTGTTGTTCCGCTTTTTTCTGGCGCTGCTTTTCAGCACGCTGCGCGTCGTTACTCTGCTGTTGCTGGCGGTTGTACTGCTCCACCACTGCCCCGGGATCGACCATCACTGCACCGACGACAGAACCTTCGCCACCGCCGCCGGCACTGTTCATGTCGACGTTTTCTTGCAGCGATCCCCAAATCAGCAGGGCAATCAATACAAAGTGCAGAACGACCGAAACAATAACGGCGCGGTTCAGCTTATCGTTTTGCTCAGTTGCCTTTACCAAAATAGATTCCCAAAAACTGGTGTTGCTTATACGGGGTTCCTGAGCCAACGGCACAGGAACCGGGTTGCCACTGACCTTAGGGTCAGATTGGCTGGGTCATTAGCCCCACGGAAGCCACGCCCGCCTGATGGAGAATATTCAATGCCTTGATAATCTCATCGTACGGTACTTCCTTCGCCCCACCGATCAAAAAGACCGTTTTCGGGTTAGCCGCTAAACGCGACTTGGCTTCGGCGGCAACCTGTTCCGGCGGCAGCAGCTCCATGCGGTTGTGATCCACCACCAGGGTGTATTGACCCACGCCTGAAACCTCAAGGATCACCGGCGGGTTATCATCGCTGGACACCGTCTTGGAATCGGTGGCGTCCGGCAGATCAACCTCAACGCTCTGCGTGATAATCGGCGCCGTTGCCATAAAGATCAGCAACAGCACCAGCAACACGTCGAGCAACGGAACGATGTTTATTTCGGACTTCAGCTCGCGCCGATTACGTCCACGAACTCTCGCCATGCTACCTCCTACTTATTTGCTGTCGCTGGAGAAGGCCTGACGATGCAGAATAGCGGTGAACTCTTCCATAAAGTTGTCGTAATTCTGCTCAAGCTTGTTGACGCGCTGGTTGAGGCGGTTATAAGCCATAACGGCCGGAATAGCGGCGAACAAACCGATGGCGGTTGCGATCAGTGCTTCGGCGATACCCGGTGCTACCATTTGCAGCGTGGCCTGCTTCACCGCGCCCAGTGCGATAAAGGCGTGCATAATCCCCCACACGGTGCCGAACAGACCGATATACGGACTGATCGAACCCACGGTGCCGAGGAAAGGAATGTGGTTTTCCAGCGTTTCGAGCTCGCGGTTCATAGAGATACGCATGGCGCGTGACGCCCCTTCGATCACCGATTCCGGCGCATGGTTATTAGCGCGGTGTAAACGAGCGAACTCTTTGAAACCAGAGTGGAAAATTTGCTCTGAGCCGGTCAGGCTATCGCGACGCGCCTGGCTTTCCTGGTACAGGCGAGAAAGCTCGATACCGGACCAGAATTTGTCTTCAAAGGCTTCGGCGTCACGCGTGGCCGCATTCAGGATGCGGGTGCGCTGGATGATGATCGCCCAAGAGGCCACTGAGAAGCATATCAAAATCAACATGATAAGCTTAACCAGCAGGCTCGCCTTCAAGAATAAATCTAGGATGTTCATGTCAGTCACTGCTTAAACTCCGCGACAATAGACTTAGGAAGCGCTATCGGCTTCATTTGGTGTGGATCAATGCATGCAATCAACACATCGGCCTGACTCAAAAGAGTCCCGTCAGAATTGACAATGCGTTGGGCAAACGTGAGAGAGGCCCCGCGCATTGAGGTGATTTCACTCTGCACTTCCAGCTGTTCGTCGAGACGAGCCGGAGCCAGGTAATCCACCGTCATGCGCCGAACCACGAAAGCGACATGTTCACTGAGCAGCTGCTGTTGATGAAAGTTGTGATGACGTAGCATCTCGGTGCGCGCTCTTTCAAAAAAGGCGACATAGCGGGCGTGATAGACCACACCACTGGCATCGGTATCCTCGTAGTAAACGCGAACCGGCCATCGAAACAACGTATTACTCACTCTACTTCCCAGCAATGCAATTTAACGGTGCTACTATACGCAAGACAGATCGGGTTGGGAATGGGTTACAAGAGGGGAACGAAAATAATTATGGGCCGGAAGGGCCCATAACTCGGGGTTATAACGGAGATTATAAAGAAACGTAAAGTAATCCTGCGGCGAGGATCACAATTGCCGGAAGTGGCGCGAAAAAAGCGCGCCATAACGTCCGCTGCGGTTTGAAGCCAACGCCGTGAACCACCCCGGCGCAAACTGCCCAAATCAGCAGCAGCCCTTCCCAAATCTCCAGCGAGCTGGTCTTCGCCGCAAAGCGGGTCGGATCCCAAAAAATACAGCCCGCCAAAATCAACGCCAGCACCAGTGAAAGGGCCCGGACAGGGCCCTTGTCAGTCATGGCGTACAGCTTGTCAGTTAATGACGAACTCATCACTTACCGTCTTGCTGTGCTTTTGAATCTTCGTGGTGCTCAAGCGCCAGCGCCGTGATGATACCGAAGGCACAGGCAAGAAGCGTTCCGAGAATCCAGGCAAAATACCACATGGTTTAGCTCCCTATCCTTAATACAGCGAATGCTTGTTGTTCTCGACGAAGTTTTTGTCGAGACGGCCGAACATTTTGTAGTACGACCAGCTGGTGTACCCCAGAACGATAGGCACGAAGATCGCCGCGACAACGGTCATCACTTCCAACGTCAACAGACTGGAGGTGGCATCCCACATGGTCAGGCTGATGTTAGGCACGGTGCTTGACGGCATCACGAACGGGAACATGGTCACACCGGCAGTCAGGATCACGCAGGCAATGGTCAGTGACGAAGTCACGAACGCCAGCGCGTCTTTCGACATGCGGGAGAACAGCACCGTAAACAGCGGCAGCACCACACCCAGGGCAGGCAATGCCCACAGCAGCGGATACTTGTTGAAGTTGATCAACCAGGCACCGGCCTGATGAGCCACTTCTTTACGCATCGGGTTAGACTCCGCCATGGTATCCAGCGCCGAGGTAATCACATAACCATCGATGCCTTTCACCAGCCAAATGCCACCCAACAGGAAGAACACCGCCATCACCAACGTGGAGATCTGCGCCGCAGCACGTGCACGCAGGTGGATCTCGCCGCTAGTACGCATCTGCAGGTAGGTTGCCCCCTGGGTCACCAGCATGGTCAGGCTGACGACACCCGCCAACAGGCCAAACGGATTCAACAGTTGGAAGAAGTTGCCGGTGTAGAACAGACGCATGTATTCGTCCATGTGGAACGGCACGCCCTGCAGCAAGTTGCCGAACGCCACCCCGAACACCACCGCCGGCACGAAGCTGCCGATGAAGATGCCCCAGTCCCACATGTTGCGCCAGCGGCTGCTTTCCAGCTTCGAGCGGTAGTCAAAACCGACCGGGCGGAAGAACAAGGCGGACAGCACCAGGATCATGGCGACGTAGAAACCGGAGAACGCCGCCGCATAGACCATTGGCCAGGCGGCGAACAGCGCACCACCGGCCGTGATCAGCCACACCTGGTTACCGTCCCAGTGCGGCGCGATGGAGTTGATCATCACCCGGCGCTCGGTATCGGTTTTACCGATAATGCGCACCAGGATGCCGACCCCCATGTCGAAACCGTCGGTGACGGCGAAACCGATCAGCAGTACGCCAATCAGGACCCACCAGATAAATCGCAGTACTTCATAATCAAACATACGTGGACTCCTGTTTAGCGCGCTTCCTGCACGGCGGCAGTCGGTTGTTCAAAGTGGTAGCGGCCAGTTTTCAGGCTGCTTGGACCCAGACGTGCAAATTTGAACATCAGGTACATTTCAGCCACCAGGAACAGGGTGTACAAGCCGCAAATCAGCCCCATCGAGAACAGAATGTCGCCCGCAGTCAGTGAAGAGTTGGCAACCGCAGTCGGCAGCACCTCACCAATCGCCCAAGGTTGACGACCGTATTCAGCCACAAACCAGCCGGCTTCGATGGCAATCCACGGCAGCGGCAGGCCATACAGCGCCGCACGGTGTAGCCACTTTCTCTGGCCAATGCGGCCACGAAGCACGCTCCAGAACGACAGACCGATAATCAGTAACATCAGCACGCCACAGGCCACCATGATACGGAAGGCGAAGTACAGCGGTGCTACGCGTGGGATAGAGTCTTTGGTCGCCTGCTGGATCTGCGTTTCCGTCGCGTCGGTGACGTTCTGGGTATAACGCTTCAGCAGTAAACCGTAGCCCAAGTCTTGCTTGGCTTTATTGAACTCGGCGCGAACCGCCGGATCGGTATTGCCACTGCGCAACTCTTCCAGCAGTTGGTAGGCTTTCATCCCGTTGCGGATACGCACTTCATGCTGCGCCATCAGATCTTTCAGGCCGGTGACCTGAGTATCCGTTGAGCGGGTGGCAATCAGGCCGAGCGCATAAGGAATTTGGATCGCGTAGGAGTTTTCCATTTTATCCTGATTCGGAATACCGAACAGGGTAAAGGAAGCCGGAGCCGGTTGAGTGTCCCATTCGGCTTCGATGGCGGCCAGTTTGGTTTTCTGCACGTCACCCATTTCGTAGCCGGATTCATCACCCAGTACGATTACGGACAGTACGGCAGCCATACCGAAGCTGGCAGCGATTGCGAAGGAACGTTTGGCAAAGGCAGTATCACGGCCTTTCAACAGGTAGTAAGAGCTGATACCCAGTACGAACATCGCACCACAGGTGTAGCCGGCAGCTACGGTGTGAACGAACTTAACCTGCGCAACCGGGTTGAGTACCAGTTCGGAGAAGCTGAGCATCTCCATGCGCATGGTTTCGAAGTTGAAGTCCGAGGCGATAGGGTTCTGCATCCAGCCGTTGGCCACCAGGATCCACAGCGCGGAGAAGTTTGAGCCCAGTGCCACCAGCCAGGTTACGGCCATGTGCTGCACCTTGCCCAGACGATCCCAGCCGAAGAAGAACAGGCCGACCAGCGTCGATTCAAGGAAGAACGCCATCAGACCTTCGATGGCCAGAGGGGCCCCGAAAATATCACCGACGTAGTGTGAGAAATATGACCAGTTGGTCCCGAACTGGAACTCCATGGTCAAACCGGTGGCCACACCCAGAGCAAAGTTAATTGCAAATAACTTGCCCCAGAATTTGGTCATATCTTTATAGATTTGTTTGCCTGACAGTACATATACCGTTTCCATAATTGCCAGCAAAAACGCCATGCCTAGCGTTAATGGGACAAATAAGAAGTGGTACATCGCCGTTAAAGCAAACTGTAAGCGCGACAGTTCGACAATATCAAACATCTTGACTCCTTGCTCCTCGCAGGAAGACTCCGACATGCGGTTATCGATATGACTTCGGGTGAAGCTACCGGTAACGCCCCGCAGTGAATGCCCTTAAACACAACAAAAATTTGATCCAGCTTCTCCGCTTTCAACCATGCATTCGACGCGGGCCGTACTGGCCAGTGTACTAAACACACCACTGAAAACCGACAACGGGTAACAAATGCAACAAGATCAACCATCCATATTCACCATGGATGATACTCGCCCAATCCCACACAATAAATAGGTTTTTACGTGATATGGGTTAGACTTTTGGTTACAGGTCAAATTTTAGCCCAAAGAGGTACTCAGCCCTAATTTGATCTGGAACAATTTAAGCCTATCTGAATTTTATTTCCAGATTCAGCTCACAATTTCTCATAATTATCTTGTGGTTATGTTACATAATGGTTTCGTAGTCTATCTAGGTACTTTTTGTGTTAAATAGATGTGATATTTAATGGTTATCTGTATTTAAATGAAGTCTCGAGTGTGAATGATGTTAACGCTTATTAACCTGCTAATAGGACAAGCTTAGCTTATTTTTTTACTCTGATAATTGTAGGCAATAAAAAGAATAATTATCGATAAAGCAGCGCTTAAATACGTCCGCCCATCCCCCCCTTTAATTGATGCCGCTAACGCTCACCACGGCCACCGCAATGCCCTATTCCCTCTCGCGCAGGCAAAAAAAAACAGGGCCAGACACTTGGTCTGACCCTGCTTGAATACGGACTACCGCAGATTAAATTAGCGGTTCAGAACCGCTTTAACTGCCTCGCCGATGTCAGCCAGGCTGCGCACGGTTTTAACCCCTGCCGCTTCCAGCGCTGCGAATTTTTCGTCCGCAGTGCCTTTGCCGCCGGCAATGATGGCGCCGGCATGGCCCATACGCTTGCCTTTCGGCGCGGTAACACCTGCGATGTAGCCAACTACCGGCTTGGTCACGTGTTCTTTGATGTACGCCGCTGCTTCTTCTTCTGCGCTGCCGCCGATTTCACCGATCATGACGATCGCTTCAGTTTGCGGATCTTCCTGGAACAACTTCAGGATATCGATGAAGTTAGAACCTGGGATCGGGTCACCGCCGATGCCTACACAGGTAGACTGGCCCAGACCGGTATCGGTGGTTTGCTTCACCGCTTCGTAGGTCAGGGTGCCGGAGCGGGAAACGATGCCCACTTTGCCTGGCAGGTGGATATGGCCTGGCATGATGCCGATTTTGCACTCGCCCGGGGTGATAACGCCTGGGCAGTTCGGGCCAATCATACGCACGCCGGCTTCATCCAGCTTCACCTTGACGGTCAGCATATCCAGCGTCGGGATGCCTTCGGTAATGGTGATGATCAGTTTGATGCCTGCATCGATAGCTTCCAGAATGGAGTCTTTGCAGAATGGTGCCGGTACGTAGATAACGGACGCCGTGGCGCCGGTCGCTTCTACCGCTTCACGCACGGTGTTGAACACCGGCAGGCCCAGGTGCTGAGTGCCGCCTTTGCCCGGTGTCACGCCACCGACCATTTTGGTGCCGTAAGCGATAGCTTGTTCGGAGTGGAAGGTCCCCTGGCTACCGGTGAAACCCTGACAGATAACTTTGGTGTTCTTATCGATTAAAATGGACATTATTTACCCTCCACTGCCGCAACAACTTGCTGAGCCGCATCAGTCAGGCTGGTCGCAGCAATGATATTCAGACCGCTGTCCGCCAGTTTCTTGGCGCCCAGTTCGGCGTTATTCCCTTCCAGACGCACCACCACCGGGACGTTAACGCCCACTTCGGCTACTGCGCCAATGATACCGTCAGCGATCAGGTCGCAGCGCACGATACCACCGAAAATGTTAACCAATACCGCTTTCACCTTGTCGTCGGACAGGATGATTTTGAAGGCTTCGGTCACGCGCTCTTTGGTTGCACCACCGCCCACGTCGAGGAAGTTGGCTGGCTCACCGCCGTGCAGCTTAACGATGTCCATGGTCCCCATCGCCAGGCCTGCGCCGTTAACCATGCAGCCGATGTTGCCGTCGAGAGCAACGTAGTTCAGCTCCCACTGTGCCGCACGGGATTCACGCTCGTCTTCCTGAGACAGGTCGCGCATTTCACGCAGCTCAGGTTGACGGAACAGTGCGTTACCGTCAGCGCCCAGTTTACCGTCCAGACAGATCAGATCGCCCTGCTTGGTCACCACCAGCGGATTAATCTCAACCATCGCCAGGTCGCGCTCCAGGAACAAGGTCGCCAGGCCCATGAAGATCTTGGCGAACTGGCCAACTTGCTTGCCGGTCAGGCCCAGTTTGAAGGCCAGTTCACGGCCCTGGTAAGGCTGTGGGCCTGCCAGTGGGTCGATGGTCATTTTGTGGATCAGTTCCGGCGTTTCTTCCGCAACTTTCTCAATCTCAACGCCACCCTCGGTGGATGCCATGAACACCACGCGACGGCTGGCACGGTCTACTACCGCGCCCAGGTACAGTTCTTTATCGATGTCGGTCGCGGCTTCTACCAGGATCTGGTGAACCGGTTGGCCCAGCGCGTCAGTCTGGTAGGTCACCAGACGCTTGCCCAGCCAGGCTTCAGCGAAAGCGCGGATATCTTCTTTGCTGTTTACAACTTTAACGCCGCCAGCTTTACCGCGGCCGCCAGCATGAACCTGACATTTAACCACCCACGGGCCGGAGCCGATTTTGGATGCGGCTTCTTCCGCTTCACGCGGTGTGGTACAGGCGTAACCGGTTGGTGCCGGCATGCCATACCGAGCAAACAGCTGTTTTGCCTGATATTCGTGTAAATTCATGATGTTCTATCCATTCAGTTCTGAAGGTTTTAGCCGAGTCATTTTGGCGGAAAACCGCATGACTTTCGTCGGCCACATAGCACAGAGTGTGGGCGCGGCAATCTCTGTCATCCTTAAAGCTGCATCTTTGTTGGCTGCCTTCTCTCACCCCAGTCACATAGTTGACTATGCTCCTGGGGATTCGCTCCGTTGCCGCCGCGATGCAACTTCAATGATTTAAGATATACGCGCCCATCAGGGTTATACGTCCAGCAGCAGACGAGCCGGATCTTCCAGCATCTCTTTTACCGTCACCAGGTAACCGACGGATTCTTTACCGTCGATCAGGCGGTGATCGTAAGACAGTGCCAGATACATCATTGGCTGGATCACAACCTGGCCTTTAACCGCCATTGGGCGATCTTTAATGGCGTGCATGCCCAGGATGGCGCTCTGCGGTGGGTTGATGATCGGGGTAGACATCAGTGAACCGAATACGCCGCCGTTGGTAATGGTGAAGTTACCGCCGGTCAGCTCTTCCACAGTCAATTTGCCGTCACGGCCTTTAACTGCCAGCTCTTTGATTTTCTTCTCGATGTCCGCCATGCTCATGGTGTCCACGTCACGCAGTACCGGGGTTACCAGGCCACGTGGGGTAGATACCGCAATGCTGATATCGAAGTAGTTGTGGTACACCACGTCGGTACCGTCGATGGAAGCGTTCACTTCCGGGAAGCGTTTCAGGGCTTCAACCACCGCCTTGATGTAGAAGGACATGAAGCCCAGACGTACACCGTGACGTTTTTCGAAGGCTTCACCGTACTGCTTGCGCAGATCCATGATCGGCTGCATGTTGATTTCGTTGAAGGTGGTCAGCATCGCAGTGCTGTTCTTCGCTTCCAACAGGCGCTCGGCCACGCGTTTGCGCAGGCGGGTCATCGGCACGCGTTTTTCGCTGCGGCTGCTCAGAGCAGGCTGCGGTGCGGCTTCAACGGCGGCAGCGGCAGGTTTATCGGCTTTTTTGCCGTTAGCCAGATGCGCTTCCACGTCTTCACGGGTGATACGGCCACCCACGCCGCTGCCTTTGATGGCGGCAGCATCGAGATCGTGTTCGGCAATCAGGCGGCGGATCGCCGGGCTGAGCGCGTCGTTGCTCTCTTCTTCCAGGCTGGCAGTCGCGCGCTGTGCAGGCGTGGCTTCTTTCTCCTGGCTCTTCTCAGCGGTCGGCTTGCCGGAGCTGTCGCCCGGGCGGATGCGGCCTAGCAGTTGGCGAGAAAGCACGGTTGCGCCCTCTTCTTCCACGATCGCATCGAGGATCCCGGCTTCACTTGCCGGAACTTCCAGAACCACTTTGTCAGTTTCGATTTCAACCAGAACTTCGTCACGCTGGACGCTGTCACCTGGTTTCTTGTGCCAGGTGGCTACAGTCGCATCCGCAACCGATTCAGGAAGGTCAGGTACCAGAATATCTACGCTACTCATTTAGCTTTCCCTTAATCTTTAACAATATTCAGCGCGTCATTAACCAGAGCCTGTTGCTGCTTCTGGTGTACGGACATGTAACCGACTGCCGGAGAGGCAGAGGCTGGACGTCCTGCGTAACGTAAAGAAGCCCCGAACGGCACCACTTCACGGAAGTTGTGTTGGCTGCAGTACCAGGCGCCCTGGTTCAGCGGCTCTTCCTGACACCAGACGAAATCATGCACGTGAGCATACTTCTCCAGCACCGCCTGAACGGCCTGATGCGGGAACGGGTACAGCTGCTCGATACGGATGATAGCCACGTCTTTCTGGTCGTTCTTGCGGCGTTGTTCCAGCAGATCGTAATAGACCTTACCGGAGCACATGACCACGCGTTTGACCGCTTTCGGATCCAACTCGTCGATCTCGCCGATAGCCGGCAGGAAGGTGCCGTTAGCCAGCTCTTCCAGAGACGAGGTTGCCAGCGGGTGACGCAGCAGAGATTTCGGCGACATCACCACCAACGGACGGCGCATACCGCGCAGCGCCTGACGACGCAGCATATGGTAGACCTGTGCCGGAGTGGACGGGATGCACACCTGCATGTTCTGCTCAGCACACAGCTGCAGGTAACGTTCCAGACGCGCAGAGGAGTGCTCTGGACCCTGGCCTTCGTAACCGTGCGGCAGCAGCATCACCAGGCCACACATACGGCCCCATTTCTGCTCGCCGGAGCTGATGAACTGGTCGATCACCACCTGAGCGCCGTTGGCGAAGTCACCGAACTGCGCTTCCCAAATGGTCAGGGTGCGCGGTTCTGCGGTGGCGTAACCATATTCGAACGCCAGTACGGCTTCTTCCGACAGCACGGAGTCCCACACTTTGAACTCGCCCTGCCCACTGTGAACATTGGCCAGCGGAACGTAGACCGAACCGTTTTTCTGGTTGTGCACCACAGCGTGACGGTGGAAGAAGGTACCGCGACCGGCGTCTTCGCCGGAAAGGCGAATCGGGATGCCTTCATCGACCATGGTGGCGTAGGCCAGCGTTTCCGCCGCGCCCCAGTCGAACGCTTTGTTGCCTGCCGCCATCTCTGCGCGGTCTGCGTAGATTTTGGCTACGCGTGACTGCATTTCGATCGCTTCCGGCACGGTGCTGATGCGACGGGCCAGTTCCTGCAGGCGCTTCATCTCAACCTTGCTTGGGTACTCTTCATCCCATTCGTGGTTAAGGTACGGCGACCAGGTAAAGCTATGCAGGTTCATCGGACGCCACTCTTCAACCACGCAATCGCCGCGGTCGAGTGCATCACGATACAGGTTGACCATTTCCGTGGCATCTTCCAGGCTGGCGACTTTTTGTTCGGTCAGCACGTCAGCATAAAGCTTGCGCGGCGTAGGGTGTTTTTTGATCTTCTGGTACATCACCGGCTGGGTTGCACTTGGCTCATCGGCCTCGTTATGCCCATGGCGACGGTAGCAGACCAGATCGATCATCACGTCACGTTTGAAGGTGTTACGGAAATCCAACGCCAGGCGGGTCACAAAGGCCACCGCTTCCGGATCGTCAGCATTTACGTGGAAGATCGGCGACTGCACCATCTTGGCAATGTCAGTACAATATTCGGTAGAACGCGCATCCAACGGGTTGGAGGTAGTGAAACCAACCTGGTTGTTGATCACGATACGCACCGTGCCGCCCACTTCGTAGCCGCGAGCCTGCGACATGTTCAGGGTTTCCTGAACCACGCCCTGGCCGGTAATGGCGGCGTCACCGTGGATGGTGATTGGCAGTACCATATTGCTGCGCGCTTCGTCCAGACGGTCACGACGAGCACGAACTGAGCCCATGACCACCGGGCTGACGATCTCCAGGTGCGACGGGTTAAACGCCAGCGCCAGGTGAACCATGCCGCCTTCGGTTTCTACGTCGGAGGAGAAGCCCTGGTGATATTTAACGTCACCGGTGCCGAGGTGTTCTTTATGCTTGCCGGCAAACTCGTCGAACAGATCGGCAGGTTTTTTGCCCAGTACGTTGATCAACACGTTCAGACGGCCGCGGTGGGCCATGCCCAATACCACTTCGCGCGTACCGTTCTTACCGGCGTGACGCACCATCTCTTTGAGCATCGGTACCAGCGCATCGCCACCTTCCAGCGAGAAGCGTTTCGCCCCTGGGAATTTGGCACCGAGGTAACGCTCCAGACCTTCCGCTGCGGTCAGTTCGTTCAGGAAGCGGCGTTTCTCATCATCGGTAAAGCTGGCGTGCCCCACCACCGATTCAATACGCTGCTGGATCCAGCGTTTCTCTTCAGTGTTGGTAATGTGCATGTATTCCGCACCGATCGAGCCGCAGTAAGTCTGCTTCAGCGCGGCATACAGGTCGCCCAGCTTCATGGTTTCTTTGCCGATAGCGAAAGAACCCACGTTGAAGGTTTCCTGGAAGTCGGCTTCGGTCAGGTTGTGATAGGCGGGTTCAAGGTCAGGAACTTGCTCACGCTGCCACAGACCGAGCGGATCGAGGTTGGCATGCTGATGTCCGCGGAAACGGAAGGCGTTAATCAGCTGCAGTACCTTGACCTGTTTGGCATCGGTGTCTGGGTCGTTGATGGTGGTGTTGTAACGCGCGGAGTCTTTCGCCAGGCGGCGGAAGTAGTCACGCGTTTGAGAGTGAAGCTGATCGGGTTTTACACCCGCGGTTGGTAGCTGTTGAAAAATGGAACGCCAGCTATCTTCAACGGAGCCCGGATCGGTTAAGAAGTCTTCATAGAGCTGTTCTATGTAAGACTGGTTCGCGCCCGCCAGATAGGAGGAATCCAGCCAGGCCTTCATTGCGCCGTTCTGCATCATGATCCCTTAAGCTTTGAAGCTTTAGTTTTCGCCGTGGTTAACATAATTACCGTGATGGATACGGTTTGCCGTAGAAACGGTTCACTCGACGTACTTTTACGGTACGTTCTGCTATGGACCTTGCGGTCCCTTACAAGGAACCTCTAAAAACCGGCGGGTGAACCTGGCTGCATAGTGCCGCAGCCACGGGTCAGTTTTTAGAGGCTCCCTCCTTTGTGATGTGCGCCGGAAACTGCCCGGCGCAGCATCTCATTCCGCTTATGCGCCGCGTTGCAGCAGCATAGACTTGATATGACCGATAGCACGCGTCGGGTTCAAGCCTTTAGGACATACACTGACACAATTCATAATGCTATGGCAGCGGAAAACACTGAAAGCGTCGTCTAGATCGTCTAAACGTTCTTCGGTTTCCGTGTCGCGGCTGTCAATCAGGAAGCGGTATGCCGCCAGCAGGCCAGCCGGGCCAATGAATTTGTCCGGGTTCCACCAGAATGACGGGCAAGAGGTCGAACAACAAGCGCATAAAATGCACTCATAAAGTCCGTCCAGCTTGGCGCGCTGCTCTGGCGATTGCAGGTGTTCACGCGCCGGCGGGTTCTTGCCGTCGTTCTGCAGGTAAGGTTTGATCTTTTCATACTGGGTGTAGAACTGACCCATATCCACCACCAGATCGCGCACTACCGGCAAGCCAGGCAGCGGGCGGATCACAATCTTGTTGTTGCCTTTACGCAGCGACGAGATCGGGGTGATGCATGCCAGGCCGTTTTTACCGTTCATGTTGATCCCGTCGGAACCACAAACGCCTTCGCGGCAGGAACGACGGAACGACAGGCTAGGATCTTTTTCTTTCAGCAGGATCAAGGCATCCAGCAACATCATGTCGCGACCTTCTTCCGCTTCCAGGCTGTAATCCTGCATGTGCGGAGCGTCATCAACATCCGGATTGTAGCGATAAATTGAAAATTCGAGTTTCATCAATCGATCTCCGCAATTAGTAAGAACGCACTTTCGGCGGGAATGCCGGGCGCAGCTTCGGTTGCATGTTCACTTCACGACGCGTCATGCTTTCCGATTGCGGCTGATACAGCGAGTGACACAGCCAGTTGGCGTCATCACGTTCCGGGAAGTCGAAGCGGCTGTGTGCGCCACGGCTTTCGGTACGGAAGTTGGCCGACACGGCGGTGGAAAACGCGGTCTCCATCAGGTTATCCAACTCCAGGCATTCGATGCGCTGGGTGTTGAACTCGCTGGAGGTATCGTCCAGACGTGCGTTCTTCAGACGTTCACGGATCACTTTCAGCTCTTCCAGGCCTTTCGCCATCGCATCGCCTTCGCGGAATACCGAGAAGTTGTGCTGCATGCAGGCTTGAAGCGCCTTACGGATTTCGACCGGATCTTCACCGGAACGGGTGTTGTTCCAGCGGTTCAGACGATCCAGCGACGCCTCTACATCAGAATCGCTGGCATCACGGCTTTCGCCCTGCTCCGCCAGAGACTCATGCAAATGCATGCCGGCGGCACGACCGAACACCACCAGGTCCAGCAACGAGTTGCCGCCCAGACGGTTGGCACCGTGCACTGAAACGCAGGCAATTTCGCCCACGGCGAACAGACCCGGGATCACCACGTCTTCGCCTTTTTCGTTCACGGTCAACGCCTGGCCGGTCACTTTGGTCGGAATACCGCCCATCATGTAGTGGCAGGTTGGGATAACCGGAATCGGCTCTTTCACCGGGTCGACGTGCGCGAAGGTGCGCGACAGTTCCAGAATGCCCGGCAGACGGGATTCCAGCACTTCTTTGCCCAGGTGATCCAGCTTCAGCTTCACGTGTGGGCCCCATGGACCGTCACAGCCGCGGCCTTCGCGGATTTCAATCATGATAGAACGGGCTACGACGTCACGGCCCGCCAGGTCTTTGGCGTTCGGCGCATAGCGCTCCATGAAACGCTCGCCGTGTTTGTTCAGCAGATAACCGCCTTCGCCACGGCAACCTTCGGTCACCAATACCCCGGCGCCGGCGATGCCGGTCGGGTGGAACTGCCACATTTCCATGTCCTGCACCGGCACGCCGGCGCGCAGCGCCATGCCGACACCGTCGCCGGTGTTGATATGGGCGTTGGTGGTGGACTGGTAAATACGGCCCGCACCGCCAGTCGCCAGCACGGTGGCCTTGGCTTTGAAGTAAACCACTTCACCGGTTTCGATGCAGATAGCCGTGGTGCCAACCACTGCGCCATCCTGGTTTTTCACCAGATCCAGCGCATACCACTCGGAGAAGATAGTGGTGTGGTTTTTCAAATTCTGTTGGTACAGGGTGTGCAGCAACGCGTGACCGGTACGGTCAGCCGCCGCAGCGGTGCGTGCCGCCTGTGCGCCACCGAAGTTCAGTGACTGGCCGCCGAACGGACGCTGATAAATGCGGCCTTCGTCCGTACGGGAGAACGGCAGGCCCATATGTTCCAGCTCCAGAACCGCTTCCGGGCCGGTTTTACACATATATTCAATGGCGTCCTGGTCACCGATATAATCGGAACCTTTCACCGTGTCATACATATGCCATTCCCAGTTATCATCGTGGTTGTTACCCAGCGCAACGGTGATACCGCCCTGCGCAGACACGGTATGGGAACGGGTCGGGAATACTTTGGACAGCAGGGCACAGCTGGAGCCTGCTTGAGAAATTTGCAGTGCCGCGCGCATACCTGCGCCGCCTGCACCGATAACTACAGCATCAAATTCTCTGATCGGCAGTTTCATCTTATGCACCCCACACTACGATTGTTCCGTACAGTAAATAGACCAGCAACACGACAACAATCGCCAGTTGCAACACCAGACGTACCGCCAAAGGTTTGACGTAATCCGTCAATACCTGCCACAAACCGACCCAGGCGTGAACCAGAATCGACAGCAGCGTCAGCAGAGTGAACACTTTCGTAATAGAGGTGGCGAAGAAGCCGCGCCAGATTTCGTAGGTGAGATCCGGAGCCGTAACGAAGAAGCCCAGGATATACAGAACATACAGGGTGATGACGATAGCGGAAGCACGCAGTAACAACCAGTCGTGTACGCCGTTGCGTCCTAATGCAGAAACATTGTTTACCATACGAGGACTCCAGCCAGAACTGACAGCACGACGGTCAGACCGATCGCCACCTGGGCAGAACGGGTACCGGCAGCTAAACTCTCTTCGATATAGCCAAAATCCATTAACAAGTGGCGAATACCACCGCAAATGTGATAGGCCAGCGCCGTGAGGATGCCCCAGAATATGAATTTGACAACGAAGCTATTCATGATGGCGGCAGCCTGCATGAACCCCTCTTGAGAAGAGAGAGACAGGCCCAGCAGCCAGAGGAGGATACCCACGGCAACGAAGGTAATTACGCCAGAGACTCGGTGTAAGATGGACGCTATCGCAGTTACGGGAAACCGGATCGTTTGCAGATCCAGGTTGACAGGTCTTTGTTTTTTCACGTTTTTGCCCACACAGCTCTTATTATTTTCCTTCCTCCGGCCTGGGCGGGGATCAGACAGCGTTAAGAGCCAAAACCCTCACACGTCACGCGCTCAAACAACAACATCCTCTGTGCTTAAACGGCGCGTAGTTATAACGCTGGGTGCTCCTACTTCAGGGTATCCCGGAGACCTGGCGGCAGTATAGGAGGATCACATTCTGATTACAATTCCCATACAATCCCTTTGGTAACATTTCCCCCGAACAGTGATTTAGATCACGAATTTCACAATTGGCACAAAATTAATTATCTGATTTGACAAGAGATCAACAATTCCATTACATATAGGGGCACAAACGGTCCTATGATGCGCTATAGGTCAGCAGATACACTTCCCCCTGTGTTCAAGATATGCAACAGTGTATTTGGCAGAACCTATCCCAATAGCGGTTTTTGCCGGACATGTTTGCAGCAGTTCGCCGCAGATTAAACAAAATAAGGCATATAAAACAGTTTATTGGGATAGGTTCAACAACCCCCGAACACGTCGTAGGTAAGATTAACAGAATATAACGAATTCCGATGAATCGTTAACAACTGGTCACCCGCCTCGTTCGCCTGGTTAGCACTCTGTACCCTACCCGCGCATTTGCGCAGTCGCTCACAGAGTTAGCGTCCGCACCATTTTTTGCGGGCAACCTGAGGAGAATTAAGGTATTTCAGTTGTTAGAGGTTTTTAAAATAAGGCGCTAAGGAGACAGTAAATGACTGATAAGAAAGCGACGCTAACCATTAATGATGGTGAAGCTCCAATCGAACTGGGCGTATTATCCCCGACACTGGGCCCCGATGTCCTCGATGTCCGCGCCCTGGGCTCCAAAGGTTATTTCACGTTTGATCCCGGCTTTACCTCTACCGCTTCCTGCGAATCAAAAATCACCTTTATCGACGGTGACAAAGGCGTGCTGCTGCACCGCGGTTTCCCGATTGAACAGCTGGCGAAAGAGTCTTCTTACCTGGAAGTGTGCTACATCCTGCTGTACGGCGAGACCCCAACCGCAGAAGAGTTCGAAACCTTTAAAACAACCGTAACCCGCCACACCATGATCCACGACCAGATTACCCATCTGTTCCGTGGTTTCCGCCGCGACTCACACCCAATGGCAGTACTGTGCGGCGTGACCGGTGCCCTGGCGGCGTTCTACCACGATGCGCTGGACGTCAACAACGAGCGTCACCGCGAGATCACCGCGTTCCGCCTGCTGTCCAAAATGCCTACCGTGGCGGCCATGTGTTACAAATATTCCCTGGGCCAGCCGTTCGTTTATCCACGTAATGACCTGTCCTACGCCGGTAACTTCCTGCACATGATGTTCGCAACCCCGTGTGAAGAATACGTGGTGAACCCTGTGCTGGAACGCGCAATGGATCGCATCCTGATCCTGCACGCAGACCACGAGCAGAACGCTTCCACTTCTACCGTACGTACCGCAGGTTCTTCAGGCGCTAACCCGTTTGCCTGTATCGCGGCCGGTATCGCCTCCCTGTGGGGGCCGGCACACGGCGGCGCCAACGAAGCCGCGCTGAAAATGCTGGAAGAGATCAAAACCGTTGAGCACATCCCTGAGTTTATCAAGCGCGCCAAGGACAAGAACGACTCCTTCCGCCTGATGGGCTTTGGCCACCGCGTGTACAAGAACTACGACCCACGCGCCACCGTGATGCGCGAAACCTGTCACGAAGTGCTGAAAGAACTGAACAAGAAGGACGACAACCTGCTGGAAGTGGCGATGGAGCTGGAACACATCGCGCTGAACGACCCGTACTTCATCGAGAAGAAGCTGTACCCGAACGTCGACTTCTACTCAGGTATCATTCTGAAGGCAATGGGTATTCCTTCATCCATGTTCACCGTAATCTTCGCCATCGCCCGTACCATCGGCTGGATTGCACACTGGAACGAAATGCACGACGAAGGCATCAAAATTGCCCGTCCGCGCCAGCTGTACACCGGCTATGCCGAACGCGATTTCAAATCCCAGGTGAAAAACAAATAACGCCGCTTTACCCTACATAAAGCAGCACAAGCCGCCCGATGGGCGGCTTTTTTTTTGCTATTTCTGACAGCCTGGGCACCAATAAAACGGCCGCGACGACAACGAGGTACGGACGATCATCGCGCCGCAACGTTCACAGGGTTCACCGCTGCGGTGAAACACCTTGAAACTGAATAACGCGCCGTGATGACGGTTCTCATCCACCTGCCCGCGAGTCTGGTAAGACAGCCTCGGTACCGCCAGCAGGGCCTTTGCCAGCCGTTGCAAAGCCTCCGGTGACAGATCCTGCGGCTTATGCTGCGGTGCCAGTTCGGCCTGCCAGAGAATTTCGGCACGCAGGTAATTGCCCAGCCCGGCGAGAAACGCCTGATCGAGCAACATGCCACCCAGTTGCCTGCGACGAAACCTCGGCGACAACAGTCGCTGTTCTACCGCGGTTTCCGTCAGCGTCATATCCAGCACGTCGGGGCCGATACGTTGCAAAAACGGATGCTGTTCAATTTCTTCGCGCGGCCCCAGGGTAATATCTGACGCGCTGTACAACAGAATTGCCCGCTCCGCCGTTTCCAGCCGTACGCGCAGATCCCGTTTGGTTTCAGGCGTTTCCCCCGCGTTCACCACCTTCCACACGCCATACAATTGGTTATGGCTATAAAGCGTCAGCCCATTGGAAAAGTGGGTCAGTAACGCCTTGCCGCGCGGTTCGATAGCAATGATCCGCTCACCGATTAACCTGTCGCGATAGTGTTTAAGCTGGGGAAAGGCAAAACCGACGTCGGTCAGCGGCTGGTCGATCACCGCCTCTGCCAATGCATCTGCCGCCCGGCGAATCTCCGGTCCTTCCGGCATAGAATCACTCCTGAGTAGCCCCCGACGCGACAAACCGCGCCGGGGTAAAAACGGCGATTAATGCGTCGCGCCACCGACGACTTTCAAATCGTGTTCAACCTGCAGCGCAATGGAAACGGCCAATTCCAGCGCAAACAGGACCGTGGTTGCCGCCATACTGGGGGCACCAGGATGGGCAGCAGCCTGCTCCGGTAGATAAGGGATATGAATGAACCCGCCCTTGATCGCCTGCTGTTTGCTCAAACGGTGCAACAAGCCGTACATCACATGGTTGCAAACGTAGGTGCCGGCCGTTTGCGATACCGAAGCAGGGATACCCGCTTCACGCATCGCCTCGACCATAGCCTTGACGGGCAAGGTACTGAAATAGGCCGCAGGCCCCTTTTCAACGATAGGCTCGTCTATCGGCTGCTGCCCCTGATTATCCGGAATACGCGCATCGTCGATATTGATTGCCACGCGTTCCAGCGTAATGTCAGTCCGTCCACCGGCCTGGCCGATAGCTAACACCATCACTGGCTGCACGTCATCAATCGCCTCATTGAGCGCTTCCAGCGCCGCGCCGAATACGCAGGGCAGCTGGCGCGCAATAATGCGCGCGCCGGAAAGCTCCATATCATTGAGTTGCTTTACCACTTCCCACGAAGGATTAACGCGCTCGCCGCCAAAGGGCTCAAAGCCCGTGATCAATACCTTTTGCATGCGTTCTCCTTAAAGGAACATCAGGAAATAAAGCAGGAACACGTTCACCAGCAGCAGCAGCACCCCGGTCGGTACCTGCGCCTTGATCACCGCATTCTTGTCCGGCAATTCCAGCAACGCCGCCGGTACAATATTAAAGTTAGCAGCCATTGGCGTCATCAGCGTGCCGCAATAGCCGGAAAACATGCCGATGGCCGCCATCACAGCCGGGTTACCACCGTGTTGCAGCACCAGGATCGGGATACCGATACCGGCGGTGACGATAGGGAAAGCAGCAAAGGCGTTACCCATCACCATGGTCAGCAGCGCCATACCGATGGCATAAACCGCCACCGCGATAAAGCGGTTATCCACCGCCAGATACTCTTGAGTCAGATGAGAGATGGCGGTACCGACGCCTGCGGAGGTAAACAGCAGGCCCAGCGTGGCGAGGATTTGCGGCAAAATAAACGCCCAACCGATGGAGTCCAGCAGGCGGCGCGCTTCCTGAATCGGCTGCAGCGCTTTCTCATGGGTCATTTTCACCGCAATGACCAACCCCAGCAAACAACCGACGGTCATCGAGAACAGAGTAATCAAGGTTGCGTGGTTACCGCTGCCGAATACCGCCGTTTGCAATGCCGGAATATTGTTGAACAGCAGCACGCCAACCACCGTCACCACCGGGATGGCCAGCGCCGGAATAAACAGCCGGTTACCCAGACGTTTCGCGCTCTCTTCGCGCTGCTGTGGGGTGCGTTGATGATAGCTCCCCAGACGCACACCGCCAAAGCCGGCGATCAACGCCATCACCACGACCACCACGCCGACGATAATATGCAGCATGCGTTTTTCGTTGCTGCCCTCCCCCAGCACGTCGCCCAACAGGCTATAGGTCCAGTCGCCAACCAGGAACACCACACCGTACAACGCCCAGAACAAACCGGTGGTAATACGCCGCGGGTTGGCGCGATCGCGGAACGACATCACGGCGACAATCAGCAGCACCACGCCGGCCAGCCAATAGAGATATTGTTGTTGGAAAGTCATTGGGCATCTCCTTTGGCCTGCAGTGCCGCCTGATTAAGCTGCGACAATTCAGCGCTGAGCTGCTTATCCATCCGGTAAAGTCGAAACGCATGGATCAGGAAGGCGAAGATAGCGGTGGGAATGCCCCACAAGGCGATATGCAGCGGCTCGGTCTGGATACCGCCGGATTCCAGCATAAAGTTGTGCATGAAGATGATCGCGCCGAAGGCCACAAAAATGTCTTCGCCAAAGAATAACCCGACGTTATCCGTCGCGGCAGACATGGCACGCAGGCGGTGACGCGTACGCTCCGGCAGCTCACCGTAACGGTTTTCCGCAGCCCCTTCCGCCATGGGTGCTAACAGCGGACGCACCATTTGTGGGTGCCCGCCCAGGCTGGTCAGCCCCATGGCGGCAGTAATTTCACGCACGAACAGATAGACGATCAACAAACGTCCAGCGGTGGCGCTTTTGATTTTGGCGATCCATGCCTGTGCACGCTCTTTCAAACCGTGGCGTTCCAGCAAACCGATCACCGCCAACGGCAGCAGCAGGATCAGCGGCAGGTTACGGGTATTCAAGAAGCCCTCACCGAGTTTTTCCAGGATCACATCCAGCGGCATCAATGCCGCCAGCCCGGTGATAATGCCGGCGACAATCACCACCAGCACGGGGTTAAAGCGTAAAACAAACCCGACCACGATGGCGGCAATGCCAATCAGTGGCCATAAGTTAACAACCTGTTCCATAGCGCCTTCCTTTTCCCCCTCGTCTTTCAAGCCACAGCGTTGTTAGCTGCATGGGCAAACGCCAGTCACTTACTTAAGTAAGCTCCTGGAGATTTACCCCCTTGCTGCCTAGCGGTGACTCGAAATCCATTGGGTATTATTGTGTTGTGTGTTGTGTATATTTAATTATTTTTATTCTGCGCTGACGTTAATGCCTTCCACGGCAAAACGTTGGCGCAGCGTGCGCGCGTATTCCAGCGCATGTTCACCGTCGCCATGCAGGCAGACGGTTTCGGCCCGAACGGCGGCCCAGGTGCCGTCCAGAGTGCGAACCCGATGGTGGCGTACCATTTCCAGCGTTTGCGCCAGCGCCAGTTCGTCGCTGGTAATCAAAGCCCCTGGCTGGCCCCGTGGTACCAGCGTGCCATCGGCCTGATAACCGCGATCGGCAAAGACCTCTTGTCGCGTCGCCAAACCTTGCTTTTCACCGGCGCGGATCAGTTCGCTGCCCGCCAGCCCCACCAGGCGCAAAGCCGGATCGACTGCTTTAACCGCGCGGGCAATGGCTTCCGCCAGCGCCGGCTCCACGGCCGCCTGGTTGTACAACATGCCGTGCGGCTTCACGTGCACCATTACCCCGCCTTCTGCACGGGCAATCGCCGCCAGCGCACCGAGCTGATACACCACCTGCGCATACACCGTTTCCGGCGGCAACTGCATGCGGGTACGACCAAAGTTCTCGCGATCGGGAAAACTCGGATGCGCGCCAATCGCCACGCCGTACTGCAGCGCCCAACGCACCGACTGGCGCATGGTTTGCGCATCTCCGGCGTGAAAACCGCAGGCGATATTGGCCGAACTGACCAATTGCAGCAGCGCCTGATCGTTAGCGCAGCCCTCGCCAAGATCGGCATTCAAATCAACGTTCATCTAACCCCCAGGCAATCTGTTGGATAAAGTGCTCCTGTTCGGCCTTGGCGCGCTGCGCCTGGGCCAGGGTACAGGGTACAAAGTGGATAGCTTCGCCCAGACGGATTTGCGCCAAATGATAGAGATCGGCTTCGATCACGCAGGCAATGCGCGGATAACCACCGGTAGTTTGAGCATCGGCCATCAACACGATAGGCTGACCGTTATGCGGCACCTGCACCACGCCCGGCAACAGGCCATGCGACAACATTTCGCGTTCGGTGGTACGGTTCAGCGCGCTGCTGCCGTGCAAGCGGTAGCCCATGCGGTTGCTCTGCGGGCTCAGTTGCCAGGCAGTACGCCAGAAAAACTCCTTCGCCTCTTCGCTGAATTCGTCATATTCCGGCCCCGGCAAGGCCCGGATACGGTTGTTAAACAACAGTTGTTTCACGCCGGTGCTTTGCTTTTGCAATTCGCGCCCCGCTCCCAACGGCAGGCAGTCGCCATCTCGCAGGTTACGCCCTTCCAGCCCGCCAAAAGCGGCTTTGTTGTCGGTGCTGCGTGAGCCGAGTATTTCTGGCACGGCGATACCACCGTCTATCGCCAGATAGCTGCGCATGCCACGTTTTGGCATTTTCAACATCAGCTGTTGGCCCGCACTGACCTGATAACGCCAGCCGGTCCACAGCGGCTTGCCGTCCAGTTGCGCATCACAACCGGCGCCGGTCAGCGCGATCCAGCCTGGCCGGGCAAATTCGGCGCTAAATTGCCCGAGGGTGATTTCCAGCCCGGCGGCATTCGTATCGTTACCCACCAGCAGGTTGGCGATCCTCAACGCGGGTTCGTCGAGCGCGCCGCCCTGGCTGACGCCCAGACGACGGAAACCGTTACGGCCCAAATCCTGCACCGTGGTGTAAATGCCCGCACGCAGGATCTTCAGCATACGCCCTCCTTCTGTGGCACAAACCGCACGCTGTCGCCAGGGCGCAGCAGGGTCGGCGGCATTTCATAGGGATTAAACAACGCCAGAGGTGTACGGCCAATCAACTGCCAGCCGCCGGGGGTCACCAGCGGATAAATACCGGTCTGACTGCCACCGATACCCACGGAGCCAGCCGCCACCGACAGGCGCGGTTCGGCACGGCGCGGCGTTGCCAACTTGTCCGGCATGCCGCCCATGTAGGAGAAACCAGGTTGAAAACCAAGGAAATAGACTACGTAATCCGCAGAGGAGTGACACTCCACCACCTGCTGCGGAGTCATGCCGGTGTGGCGCGCTACCTCATCCAGATCGGGCCCGTCCTGGCCGCCGTAGATCACCGGAATATCCACCTGACGTGATTCCGGCACCAGGATCTCCTCGCTGTCCCATCCCTGTTGCAACAGCGCTAACATCATTTCGGCGTCGGCCTGCGGCGTCTTAAGCAGCAGCGTAAGGTTGTTCATGCCGGGCACCACTTCGCGCACGTCGGGATGATGATTCAGCTTTTCGGCCAGCGCCCAAATCCGCTGCTGGCTTGGCAGCGTCACCGGCGGCGACAGTTCAAGCACTACCGCGCGTTCACCTAACAGGTAACATCGTGCTCGTTGCACCCTTTTCTCCTTATTATTATCGCGATGAAAACACATCAGTTATGCGCGACAGCGCTCCGGCTGTCAATAGAACAACCTTCGAGAAAATAAGGGATTAGGCTATTAAAAGGATTCAGCCTCGGTATAAACCGGGCTGGATCCTCGGAGGGAAATCAGGCGGGATTCGGGATATCGATAAAGGTCACATCAAAACCATGCTGCTCAGCCAGCCATTCACCGAGTGCCTTGACGCCGCCGCGTTCAGTGGCATGATGCCCGGCGGCAAAAAAGTGAATGCCCATTTCACGCGCGCTGTGAATGGTTTGCTCAGAAACTTCCCCGGTGATGAAAGCATCGACACCAAATCGCGCGGCGCTGTCGATAAAGCCCTGACCGCCACCGGTGCACCAGGCCACACGGCGGATATGCGCCGGGGCGTTATCACCACAGTGCAGAACGGCCCGTCCGAGGCGGCTCTCAATACGTTGCTGCAGTTCAACGCCGGTCAGCGGCTGCTCGAATTCGCCATGCGGCACCAGCGGTTCCACTTCGCCAATCACCCGAATGCCCAGTTGATAAGCCAGCTGCGCGTTGTTGCCCAACACCGGATGCGCGTCCAGCGGCAGGTGATAAGCGTACAGGTTGATATCATTGCTCAACAACGTTTTCAGCCGATTGCGCTTCATGCCACGTACCGAGGGTGCCTCGTTTTTCCAGAAATAGCCGTGATGTACCACAACGGCGTCGGCCTGGTGTTCCACCGCCGCATCCAGCAGCGCCTGACAGGCGGTAACGCCGGTAACGATACGCTGCACATGGGGCCGCCCTTCCACCTGCAACCCATTAGGGCCGTAATCCTGAAACGCGACGGTATTCAGTTCGGTGTTGATCAACTTTTCAAGATCGAGGTTACGCATAAAAATTCTCTCTTCAATTCAAAATGTCTGGCGGTCGCCCTGTTCCATCAGGATAAATTTCACGCCCAGATCGTTGCCCTGTTCCAACTGCTGTTTGATGGTCGCCCGCACATCTTGCCCTTGCTTCAGACTGGGTTTGATATGGCTGATCACCACCGGGAAATCCTTCAGCGATCCTTCTCCCCCACTGTACTGGGTCAGGTTTTTCAACTCTTTCAACAACCATGCCGGCGTCAGGTGCCCGTAGAGATTTTTATCTTCAACCTCGTTGGGATAGGAGCTTTCGATGATCATGCCTTTCAGCTTTTTCTGCTCGATGAGCGGCCCCAACGCGCGCCAGGCGCCGTCCAGATTGCGCGACTGCTCAAGCGCATCCGGGCCGGTATCGCCGAAATAGGCGAAAGAGCCGCTGCGATCGGAGACCAGCATCATCGAAGAAGGATACCGATCGTGGCTGAGCGGATACATTACGCCGCTCAAACCGGTCACGCCCAAGGTCACACGCTGCTGCGGGCGCACGGTTTGCAGCCGGTAAGTCCCCAATCGCGATCCGTTGCCGGAATCGGTGAAGTTGGGCCAGGCCTTCCAGTTAAAGTAATGATTGCGCAGGGTCAGAATGGTATCGGCCTGGGCATAGATATTCTTCTTGCTGTCCTCCGGCGAACCGATAATCAACCCCGCCACGTGGTCCAGATGACCATGGCTGATAAAGTAAGCGCCGATCAGTTGGCGGAATACATAACCCTGCGGAGTATAAGGCGCCGCCAGTTCAGGGGTCACCTGCGGGAAACTCCCCTTCTCCAGCCCTTTAGCAATACCCGGTAACAACGAGCCGGCATCCAGCGCCAGATACTGCGGTTGGTTGTCGCTGCGGATCAGATAAGAGGTCAGATTGCCGTCGCTAACGCCGCCATCCACGCCCAGCGCCACCACGTCAAAACCGGCCAGCGCCAGGGCTGAATAGCCGCTCAGGCACAGGGCCAGCACCTTTTTCATCATTATTTCGCTCCTTGCTGTTGCCTTAATATTCCCCGCGCTTCGCCGCCTCAAAGGCCGCCAGCGTTTCCAGCCGCGCCTGCTTGTGGTCGACAATCGGCAGCGGATAATCCAGCACGCGCTGCTGTTGTTCTGCCCAGCGATGGGGTTGATGGATAGCATTGTCCGGTACATCCGCCAGCTCGGGCAACCATTTACGGATAAAAGTGCCTTGCGGATCAAAACGTTCGCCCTGAGTGGTCGGGTTAAAGATGCGGAAATACGGCGCGGCGTCGGTACCGGTGGAGGCCGCCCACTGCCAACCGCCGTTGTTGGCCGCCAGATCGCCGTCCAGCAGTTGCGACATGAAATAGCGCTCACCTTCGCGCCAGTCGATCAGTAAGTCTTTCACCAGAAAACTGGCGCTGATCATGCGTAACCGGTTATGCATCCAGCCGGTTTTATTCAATTGGCGCATAGCGGCATCAACGATCGGATAGCCGGTGGCGCCCTGCTGCCAGGCCTGCAGCAGCTCACGGTCGTTCCGCCAGCGTACCTTATCCGTCCAATCGATAAAGGGACGGTGCTTGCATAACGCAGGATAGGCCACCATCAAATGCCGATAAAACTCGCGCCAGATCAGTTCATTCAACCAGCTAAAAGCGCCGCCGTCGGGATTTTCCAGCACCTGTGGGCATTCAGCACGCAGGCGGTTAAAGCATTGGCGCGGTGACAACACGCCAATCGCCAAATAGGGCGACAGGCTGCTGGTACCGGCAATGGCCGGCAGATCGCGCTGCTTAAGATAGTCTTGCACCTGCTCCCGGCAAAAAGAACGTAATCGCTGCAAAGCCGCCTCTTCCCCGCTTGGAAAATCCCCGCTCGGCTCTGCCGGCGGATAATCGAACGCCTCGGGTACCGCAGGGGTGGGCAGTGCGCCACCGGCTCGCGGTTTTGGTGCGGGAACAGAGCGGATGTCGGATTCGGTCAGACGCTGGATAAAGGCTTTACGAAAAGGCGTATAGACCTTGTACATTTCACCGCCGCCGGTTTGCACGCTCCCCGGCGGCAGCAGCAGGCTGTCGTCGAAACTCTGGCAAATCACCTGCCCGGCTAAACGCTGTTCCAGCCGTTGGTCGCGCTGGCGCTCGTTGATTTCGTACTGGCGATTGTAAAACAGCGCATCCACCCGCTCCTGTGTGCAGTACGCCACCAGCCAATCCACTGCAGCTGAGAAGTCGTCGCATTGGTGATAGCTAAGGGGAATGCCGCGCTCGGCAAGGGCCTGCTGCACCTGCAGCAAACCCGCATGGATAAACGCCGCCTGACGTGGCGCCATTTGGTGCTGCTGCCATTGTTGCGGCGTGGCGATAAACACCGCCATCACCCGAGCTTCGGGATCGCTACAGGCGGCGTGCAGGGCTTTGTTGTCGGTGATACGCAAATCGTTACGCAACCAGACCAGATGTGTGGTCATAAAACTCCTTGTCAATCAGTGGCCATAACGCAGGCGCAGCGCCTCGGGATAGGGCTCGAAATAGCGTTGGTCGGCCAGATAACGATCGGGGTATTCGGCCATGTAATGTTTGAGCAGGGTTATCGGTGCCAACAACGGCTGCACGCCCTGCCGATAACGATCGATCAACTGCGCCAGTTCCTGGCGCTGCGCGGAGCTCAGATGATTGCGGAAATAGCCCTGCACATGCATCAATACGTTGGTGTGGTTACGACGGGTAGCCTTGTGCGCCAGCAGTTTCATCAGGCGACTGCGGTATTCGAGGGTGAAGGCTTCCAGCGAATCCCATTTATCGATGCCCGCCACAAAACGCCCAAGCTCCCGGTATTCCTGCTGCGAATGCGCCAACAGCGACAGCTTATAGCGACTGTGAAAGGCGATCAGGCCGCCGCGGCTCAGGCCTTTACGCCACAGCATGTTTAACTCATACAGCGCATAAACGCGTTCGACAAAGTTTTCCCGCAGTGTGGCGTCGTTCAGCCGCCCGTCCTCCTCCACCGGCAGCCAGGGCATTTGCCGCAGTAGCTCGGCGGTGAACAATCCGACGCCACTTTTACGCGCGCCGCTACCGTTCTCATCATACAGACGGACCCGCTCCATGCCGCAGCTTGGCGAGTTGGCGCAAACAATGTAGCCGCACAGGTGCTGCAAAGCGGCGATTCGCTGCTCGGAAAACTGCTGCATCCGCTCGGTTACGTCAATGCTATCGTCATTGCTGTGGCGCAGTGCCACGTGATGTTGTTTTTTGATCAACCGCAGCGCCGGGCGCGGGGTCGGTAAACCGATGGCCATTTCCGGGCAAATCGGCTCAAACCGCACAAAAGGGGCCAGTTGTTCCACCGCAAAGGCCAGCCGTTTATGGCCGCCGTCAAAACGCACCGTCTCGCCAAGCAGGCAAGCGCTGATACCGACCGGAATTTTGTCACTCATTGATAGGCTCCCGCAGCGTTGGATGTGACTAAAAGTGTAGAAGAATTCGCGCTATGACACGAACGCTATCGACACCATGCCCGAACCGCAGCCATAAAAAAACCCCCGCTGGAGAGCGAGGGTTTTCGTTGGGCAAGCTGCGATCAGTAGAAATCGCAGGACGCCAGTTCCGCCTGTTGCAGCCAGACCGGCTTATCGCTGGTTTTTGACCAGACGCGGTGCAAATAGCTGTAAAAACGGGCGCGGTCGCTGCGGAACAGCATTACCGGTAAAGCCAACACACCTGCCAGGATCACTGCGCTGCGGCGCAGGAGAATCCGATGCAATGAATAAGCGTGATAAGTAGACATGCGAACCTCCTCAAAAACGCCTGGCCGTTGATTTACTGCGAAACAGCGCTGGCGTAAACAATAGAAACAAGACCATTTGGTAACTGGACAAAATTTTAGCGCAATTGATGAAAGTTTACTACTCATCCGACCACTGAATCGCACAAAAAATCGCAAATAATTCGCCTAATCCGTAATTTTGTTACATCAAGGTTAATAATTAACTAATCATTGGTTACATTGTGGTTATTTATACCCTGTTTACGCAAACCTTCATCTTCACGCCCCCAAACAGGAGTCCAATCGCGCTACGCCCCCCAAAATCGAGGCTAAAAAGCCATTTTCTGCTGTAATTTCAGCCATTTTTATACTTTTTTTACACCGGCCAACGCTATTTTTTCATCTTCTTTCTACCGCCCTCCCTACACTCGCTCTATCAAAAACTACACCTCTGGAGGTGTCCCGTGAGTATCAGCGTTATTGGTGGTGCGCTGTTGGTTCTGCTGCTGTTGGGCTATCTGGTTTATGCCCTGTTCAATGCGGAGGATTTCTGATGGCAGCTTCAGCCTTTTTATTGATTGCCAGCTTCCTGCTGGTGCTTCTGTTGCTGGCGCGACCGTTGGGCGGTTTCCTGGCACGCCTGATTGAAGGAGAGCCGCTGCCGGCGCTGCGTCGGCTGGAAGCCGGCATTTGGCGTTGCTGTGGCACAACCCCCGCCGAAATGAACTGGTGGCAATACGCACTGGCGATCCTGTGGTTTAACCTGCTCGGTCTGGTGCTGCTGTTCGCGTTGCTGATGGCACAAGGCTCGCTGCCGCTTAACCCACAGGGCTTCCCCGGCCTGTCCTGGGATCTGGCGTTCAATACCGCGGTCAGCTTTGTCACCAACACCAACTGGCAAGCCTACAGCGGTGAAAGCACTCTCAGCTATCTCAGCCAAATGGCCGGCCTGGCGGTGCAGAACTTCCTGTCCGCCGCGACCGGTATCGCCGTGGCCTTCGCGTTGATCCGCGCCTTCACCCGTCGTTCCAGCGCCACTATCGGCAACGCCTGGATCGATATGTTCCGCGTGACGCTGTATGTGCTGCTGCCGATTTCGCTGTTGATCGCTTTGTTCTTCGTCAGCCAGGGCACGCTGCAAAACTTCCTGCCCTACCTGCACATCAACACGCTGGAAGGCGCGCAGCAGACGCTGCCGATGGGGCCAGTGGCCTCTCAGGAAGCGATCAAGATGCTCGGCACCAATGGCGGCGGTTTCTTCGGCGCCAACTCGGCTCACCCGTTCGAAAACCCGACCGTGCTGACCAACTTTGTGCAAATGCTGGCGATCTTCCTGATCCCCTGCGCGTTGTGTTTTGCTTTCGGTCAGGTTGCCGGTGAAAACCGCCAGGGCCACGCGCTGATCTGGGCGATGGCGCTGATCTTCGTGGTTGCCGTGGTGGTGGTGATGTTCGCCGAACTGGCGGGTAACCCTCATCTGGGCGAATTGGGCAGTGCCAGCAACATCAATATGGAAGGCAAGGAGTCGCGCTTTGGCATTCTCGCCACCAGCCTGTTCTCGGTGGTGACCACCGCGGCGTCCTGCGGTGCGGTGAATGCGATGCATGACTCCTTCACCGCGCTGGGCGGCATGGTGCCGATGTGGCTGATGCAGATTGGCGAAGTGGTGTTTGGCGGTGTGGGCTCGGGCCTGTACGGCATGCTGTTGTTCGTCCTGCTGACGGTGTTTATTGCCGGGCTGATGATCGGGCGCACACCGGAATACCTGGGCAAAAAGATCGACGTCTACGACATGAAAATGACCGCTCTGGCGATCCTGGTCACGCCGACGCTGGTGCTGTTGGGCACGGCACTGGCCATCGCCACCGACGCCGGTCGTGCAGGCATCCTTAACCCGGGCGCGCACGGCTTCAGCGAAGTGCTGTATGCGCTGTCTTCCGCCGCCAACAACAACGGTAGCGCCTTTGCCGGCCTGAGCGTCAATACGCCGTTCTATAACCTGCTGCTGGCCTTCGCCATGTTCGTCGGCCGCTTTGGGGTGATCCTGCCGGTGCTGGCCATTGCCGGTTCGCTGTGTGCGAAGAAACGTCAGCCGGCGGGCAACGGTACTCTGCCAACCTACGGGCCGCTGTTTATCGGTCTGCTGATCGGCACCGTGCTGCTGGTGGGCGCATTGACCTTCGTACCGGCGCTGGCGCTGGGACCGGTGGCCGAACATTTGCAACTTTGGCTGGCCAAATAACAGGCGCATTCCCGTCGCCTTTCGAGCCGCAGCGTTGTTACCTGGCACTCGCTCACCCCAGTTACTTACTCAAGTAAGCGCCTGGGGATGAGCGAGTTGGGTGCCTAGCTGCAACTCGAAATCCATAGGGAATGAAATAAAGAGAGAGATTAAGTGATGACTCGCAAACAACGTGCGCTGTTTGAACCGGCACTGGTCCGTACCGCGCTGATCGATGCGCTGAAAAAGCTGGATCCACGCACCCAGTGGCGTAACCCGGTGATGTTCGTGGTGTATATCGGCAGCATCCTGACTACGGCCATCTGGCTGGCGATCCTCGCCGGACAGACCGACGGCAGCGCGGCTTTCACCGGCAGCATCGCGCTGTGGCTGTGGTTCACCGTGCTGTTCGCCAACTTTGCCGAAGCGCTGGCCGAAGGGCGCAGCAAAGCCCAGGCGGAAAGCCTGAGGGGCACCAAGAAAACCAGTTGGGCGAAAAAATTGGCCGCGCCGCGCCGTGATGGTGCCACCGAGAAAGTGTCCGCCGAAAGCCTGCGCAAGGGTGACATCGTACTGGTGGAAGCCGGCGATACCATCCCCTGCGACGGCGAAGTGCTGGAAGGTGGCGCCTCCGTGGACGAAAGCGCCATTACCGGCGAATCCGCCCCGGTGATCCGCGAATCCGGCGGTGACTTCTCGTCGGTGACCGGCGGTACCCGCGTGCTGTCCGACTGGCTGGTGGTGCAGTGCAGCGTCAATCCGGGCGAAACCTTCCTCGACAGGATGATCGCCATGGTGGAGGGCGCCAAACGGCGTAAAACCCCAAACGAAGTAGCGTTGACCATTCTGCTGGTCGCACTGACCATCGTGTTCGTGCTGGCGACCGCGACGCTGTTTCCGTTCTCGCAGTACAGCGTGGACGCCGCCAACGGCGGTTCGGTAGTCACCATTACCGTGCTGGTGGCGCTGCTGGTCTGCCTGATCCCTACCACCATCGGCGGGTTGCTGTCGGCCATTGGCGTGGCCGGGATGAGCCGAATGCTGGGGGCCAACGTGATCGCCACCAGCGGGCGCGCGGTGGAAGCCGCTGGTGACGTTGATGTGCTGCTGCTGGACAAAACCGGCACCATTACGCTGGGTAACCGTCAGGCCTCCGAGTTCTTGCCTGCGCCGGGCGTGAAGGAGCAAGATCTGGCCGACGCGGCCCAACTGTCATCCCTGGCGGACGAAACGCCGGAAGGCCGTAGCATCGTGGTGCTGGCGAAGCAACGCTTCAACCTGCGCGAACGTGACCTGCAGGCGCTGAACGCCACTTTCGTGCCCTTCTCCGCCCAAACGCGCATGAGCGGCGTCAACGTGCAGGACCGGATGATCCGCAAAGGCGCGGTGGACGCCATTCGTCGTCACGTGGAGTCCAATCAGGGCCACTTCCCGCAGGCGGTGGACGAGCTGGTCGCCAGCGTGGCGCGCACTGGCGGTACGCCGCTGGTGGTAGCGGAAGGCCCGCGCGTATTGGGCGTGGTAGCGCTGAAGGATATCGTCAAAGGCGGCATTAAAGAGCGTTTCGCCGAGCTGCGTAAAATGGGCATCAAAACGGTGATGATCACCGGTGATAACCCACTGACCGCCGCCGCGATCGCCGCCGAAGCCGGGGTAGACGACTTCCTGTCGGAAGCGACGCCGGAAGCCAAGCTGGCGTTGATTCGCCAATATCAGGCGGAAGGCCGTCTGGTAGCGATGACCGGTGACGGCACCAACGACGCCCCAGCGCTGGCTCAGGCTGATGTGGCGGTGGCGATGAACTCAGGCACTCAGGCCGCTAAAGAGGCGGGCAACATGGTCGATCTGGATTCTAACCCGACCAAGTTGATTGAAGTGGTGCACATCGGCAAACAAATGCTGATGACGCGCGGTTCATTGACCACCTTCAGCATCGCCAACGACGTGGCCAAGTATTTCGCCATTATCCCGGCGGCGTTTGCGGCAACCTATCCGCAGCTTAACGCCCTGAACGTGATGCATTTGCACTCCCCGGCCTCCGCCATTATGTCGGCGGTGATCTTCAACGCCCTGGTGATCGTATTCCTGATCCCGCTGGCGCTGAAAGGGGTGAGCTATAAACCGATGAGCGCCGCTGCACTGCTGCGACGCAACCTGTGGCTCTATGGCGTGGGCGGTCTGTTGGTGCCTTTTGTCGGCATCAAGCTGATCGACCTGATCCTGGTCGCCTTGCACATCGCCGGTTAATCATTGAGAGGAAATGAAAATGTCTTATTTACGCCCTTCGTTGGTGATGTTGATTCTGCTGACGTTGATTACCGGTATCGCCTACCCGTTGCTGACGACCGGACTTTCGCAACTGCTGTTTTCCGGCGCGGCCAATGGTTCGCTGCTGTATCAGGGCGATAAGGTGGTCGGCTCCGCGTTAATCGGCCAAAACTTTACCAAACCCGAGTATTTCTGGGGCCGCCCTTCTGCCACCGGCGATTCGGCCTATAATGCGATGGCGTCCGCCGGCAGCAACCTGGCCGCCACCAACCCGGCGCTGGATAAAGCCATCGCCGAGCGTGCCGCGCAATTGCGTCTGGTCAACCCGGCGATGAAGGGCCCGATCCCGGTCGATCTGCTGACGGCCTCGGGAAGCGGACTGGATCCGCAGATCTCTCTCGCGGCGGCGCAATATCAACTGGCCCGGGTTGCGGCGGCGCGCCAACTACCGCCGGAGCAAATCGCCAAGCTGATTGATCAAAGCACCGATCAGGCCACCCCCAACTTTATGGGCGAGTCGGTGGTAAACGTGCTGAAATTGAACCTGGCGCTCGACGCATTGAAATAATCCGTTGCGTGTTAAAGGATAAGTATCGGGTTCGGCGTGCCGAACCCGATATATATACCCAAAATAATTCGAGTTGCTTGTAGGCGGTAACTGAGTGAATCCCCAGGAGCTTACTCAAGATCGTTCCTGGGGTGAGTGAAGGCAGCCAACACCCAAGCAGCTTGCAGTATGACGGGTACATTGCTGCAAAAGGAACTCCGATGGTGGATGAGGAACAACAACGCCCTGACCCTGACAGCCTGCTGGCGCTGGCCAATGAAAAGCCCCGCGGCCGGTTGAAGGTTTTCTTCGGCGCCTGTGCCGGGGTGGGCAAAACCTACGCCATGCTGCAGGAAGCCCAGCGGCTGCGCAGCCAGGGGTTGGACGTGCTGGTCGGCGTGGTGGAAACCCATGGCCGCAGCGAAACCGCAGCGCTGCTGAATGGCTTGGATCTGCTGGCACAAAAACGCATCCAGCATCGCGGACGCTTAGTGCAGGAATTTGACCTCGATGCCGCGCTGGCACGCCACCCGGCACTGATCCTGATGGATGAGCTGGCGCACAGTAACGCCTACGGTTCGCGTCATCCGAAGCGCTGGCAGGATGTGGAAGAGCTGTTGGACGCCGGTATCGACGTGCTGACCACCGTCAATGTCCAACATCTGGAAAGCCTGAACGACGTGGTCGGCGGCGTGACCGGCGTGCGGGTACGTGAAACGGTGCCCGATCACGTGTTCGACGAGGCCACCGAGGTGGTGCTGGTTGACCTGCCGCCAGACGATCTTCGTCAGCGATTAAATGAAGGCAAGGTGTACATTCCCGGCCAGGCCGAGCGCGCCATCGAGCACTTTTTCCGCAAGGGCAATCTGATCGCGCTGCGCGAACTGGCGCTGCGCCGCACCGCCGACCGGGTCGATGACCAGATGCGCGCCTTTCGCGATACTCAGGGCCGCGAGCGGGTATGGCACACTCGCGACAGCATTTTGCTGTGCGTGGGGCATAGCAGCGGCAATGAGAAACTGGTGCGTATCGCGGCGCGGCTGGCGGCCCGATTGGGTTGCCACTGGCACGCGGTATATGTAGAAACACCGAAACTGCACCGCTTGCCGGAGAATCAACGCCGGGCGATCCTGCGGGCGCTGCGGCTGGCGCAGGAGCTGGGGGCTGAAACCGCCACCCTGTCTGAACCTTATGAAGAACGTGCAGTGTTGCGCTATGCCCGCGAACATAACCTGGGCAAAATCATTATCGGCCGCCGCAGCGAACAACGCTGGAAACTGCGCGGCAGCTTTGCCGATCGTCTCGGTCGCCTGGGACCCGATCTCGATCTGGTGATCGTCGCGCTGGAAAACGACACCCCTGCACCGCAGGGGAAAGAACATGATGGCCGCAACTTTACCGAAAAATGGCGCATGCAATTACGCGGCTGCGCCGTGGCCGTTGCACTCTGCGCCCTGATTACCCTGCTCTCCCAATGGTTGTTGCCGGGCTTTGACCAGGCCAACCTGGTGATGGTGTATCTGCTCGGGGTGGCGATCGTCGCGCTGTTCTTCGGTCGTTGGCCCTCGGTACTGGCGGCGGTGATTAACGTCGCCAGCTTTGATCTGTTTTTCGTCCAGCCTGAATGGTCGTTTGCCGTCAGCGATATGCAGTATCTGCTGACCTTCGGCGTCATGCTGATCGTCGGCATCACCATCGGCAACCTGACCGCTGGCGTGCGTTATCAGGCGCGAGTGGCCCGTTATCGTGAGCAAAGAGCTCGGCACCTGTATGAAATATCTCGTGGGCTCAGCCAGGCGCTGACCACCGAAGATATCGCCAAAACCAGCCGCCACTTCCTTTCCAGCAGCTTCCAGGCCAAAACCGTCCTGCTGCTGCCGCAGGAAGACGGCAAGCTGCAGCAAATGGTTGGCGAAACGGGCGGGCTGCTGTCGGTGGATGAGGCTATCGCCCGTTGGAGTTTCGACAAGGGCATGCCGGCCGGCGCCGGTACCGACACCTTGCCTGGCGTGCCTTACCAACTGCTCCCGCTCACCACGTCGAAACAAACCTTCGGCCTGCTGGCTATCGAACCCAGTAACCTGCGCCAACTGATGGTGCCGGAACAACAGCGGCTGCTGCAAACCTTTGCGGTGCTGATCGCCAGCGCACTGGAACGATTGCATCTGGCGCGCAGCGCCGAGGAAGCCAAACTGGACGCCGAGCGGGAGCAGCTGCGCAACTCGCTGCTGGCGGCGCTGTCCCACGATTTGCGCACACCGCTGACGGTGCTGTTCGGCCAGGCGGAAATTCTGACGCTCGATCTGGCCGCGGAAGGCTCCAACCATGCTCCGCAGGCCAGTCAGATCCGCCAGCAGGTATTGAGCACCACCCGGCTGGTGAACAACCTGCTGGATATGGCACGCATTCAATCCGGTGGCTTTAATCTGCGAAAAGAGTGGCAGTCGCTGGAGGAGATCGTCGGCGCTTCGCTGCACATGCTGGAACCGCTGATGACCCAACACCAGATCAAGGTTGAGCTGCCGCCGGAGCTGATATTGGTCAACTGCGACGGCAGCCTGCTGGAGCGGGTTTTCACTAACCTGTTGGAAAATGCCAATAAATACGCCGGTATCGATGCTACTATCGGCATTCGCGCCCATACGCTGCCCGACTGGTTGGAAGTCGAAGTCTGGGACGATGGCCCAGGCATTCCTGAAGGGAAAAAACAGCTTATCTTCGATAAGTTTTCCCGCGGCAATAAAGAGTCGGCCATTCCCGGCGTAGGTTTGGGGTTAGCGATTTGCCGTGCCATTATTGAAGTGCACGGCGGCCGCATTTGGGCGGAAAACGGCGCTAACGGCGGTGCCAGCTTCCGCTTTGTGCTGCCGCTGGAAAAACCACCGGAAATAGACAGCGAAGCCTTTGATCTCTAACCAACTCCAGGGAGCCTTGTGAGCAGCACGCCAACCAATATTCTGATTGTCGAAGATGAGAAAGAGATCCGGCGCTTCGTCCGTACCGCGCTCGAAAGTGAGGGGCTACGGGTGTTTGAAAGCGAAACGCTGCAGCGCGGGCTGATTGAAGCCGGCACGCGCAAGCCGGATCTGATTATTCTCGATTTAGGGTTGCCGGACGGTGACGGGCTTAACTATATCCGCGATCTACGCCAGTGGAGCGCCATTCCGGTGATTGTGCTGTCGGCGCGTAATGCCGAAGAAGACAAAATTGCCGCGCTGGACGCCGGGGCGGATGACTATCTCAGCAAACCGTTTGGCATCGGCGAACTGCTGGCCCGCGTGCGAGTCGCCTTGCGCCGCCATTCAGGCAGCCTACAGGAAAGTCCGTTGGTCAGCTTTTCCGAAATCACCGTCGATCTGATCAACCGCCGGGTACTGCGCCAGGGTGAAGATCTGCATCTGACACCGATAGAGTTTCGCCTGCTGGCCGAACTGCTGGCCAACTCCGGCAAGGTAATCACCCAGCGTCAGCTATTAAGCCACGTCTGGGGACCGAACTACGTCGAACACAGCCACTATCTGCGAATTTATATGGGGCATCTGCGGCAAAAACTGGAGGCCGATCCGGCCCGGCCAAAACACTTGCTGACCGAAACCGGCGTCGGTTACCGCTTTATGCCATGAGGTGAAACGGCGCAGCATACGGTTAAGCTGATGCAAAATTCGATTAAACGGGTGCAGCATGTGGCACCCCTACACGTTTTGGCCTTTCTTCAGCCCAACCATAAATTCTTTGAACGCCTCGCGCAGCGGGGCAAACACCGGGTGCTTGCGGTTTTCGATCATCACTTCAGAGAACAGCTTCAAGCCGACGGCGAAGGCCGCGCTGTTATTCTCGCCAAAGTTCAGATCTTCGCGCGCTTTGATGCGCTCAACGATGCCAAGAATATCGTCGTGGTTTTCCACCTCAAAACTCAGTGGCGTTTTCTCAACGGGCTCGCCTTGGCGATCGCTCAGGGCTTCAACGGTAATGCGGAAACGGTGGCCAGGCATCAGTTGTTTTCCTTATCTGTATCTGTTGGAGCAATGTTCATTTCACTTTCAATTGCCGCCACCGCGGTGAGCAGCGCCGCATTGATGCGTTCGACCTGCTGTGGCGAAAGATCGGCGCGCATCACATTGCCACGCAACAAACTGCGCAGGCGGTTCATGGCGTCGGAGATGCCTTCCGCCAGATTGCCATGATGATGGTGGCCGCGACCGGCACCGGCCAAACGGGCCAGGATCACATCGACGACGGCCTGGTGTTTTTGTAATTCACTCTGGCCCAGCTCGGTGATCTGATAGCTTTTACGGCCGTTGCCGCTGGTGATCGGCTCGAGGAAATCCTGCTCTTCCAGCAGCGTCAGTGTCGGATAAATCACCCCTGGGCTTGGCACATAGAGACCGGAAGACGCCTCGTCGATCGCCTTGATCAGTTCGTAACCGTGGCTCGGTTTACGCGCCACCAGCGCCAGCAGCACCAGCCGCAGATCGCCGTGTTCAAACATGCGGTAACGGCCGCCACGACCGCCGCGCCCTCCCCGGCCATGCTCTTCACCATGGTCGCCGCCAAAATGATGGCGACCGCCACGACGACGATGGTGATGTTCGTGCCCTTCTTCGCTGTCATGGCGGCAGCCGTGACGACGGTGTAAATCTAAACGGTGAAACATAGTCTGTACCTCGCATTGGATAATCAGTTGACGAGGTGATTTAGATATATCTAAGTCACTTCGATATATCTAATCTAGATCGATATATCTAAATGCGCAAGAGGGGAAGAATGAAAAAGATATATCTAAATTGCAGGCATAAAAAAAGCGCTGTTTTTACAGCGCTTTTTTTCAAGGGAGAGAGGCCTTACTTGGCAGAAGCCAGCACTTCGCTGACGATTTCTACCGCTTCGTGCTCGATCTTTTCACGGTGCTCAGCACCGAGGAAGCTCTCACAGTAAATCTTGTAGGCTTCTTCGGTCCCTGAAGGACGTGCTGCGAACCAACCGTTGTCGGTCATCACTTTCAGGCCACCAATCGATGCGCCGTTGCCCGGTGCCGCCGTCAAACGTGCGGTAATAGGATCACCCGCCAGAGTATCGGCCTTGACCATTTCCGGTGACAGCTTGGACAACGCCGCTTTCTGCGCAGAAGTTGCCGGTGCCTGAATGCGGTTGTAGCTCGGGGCACCAAAACGCTTGGCCAGGTCTTCGTAGTGATGCTGCGGATTTTCTCCGGTCACTGCGGTGATTTCCGCAGCCAACAGGCACATGATGATACCGTCTTTATCAGTAGACCACGGGGTAGCATTGAAACGCAGGAACGAAGCCCCTGCGCTCTCTTCGCCGCCAAAGCCCAGGCTACCGTCATGCAGGCCATCAACGAACCATTTGAAGCCCACCGGCACTTCCACCAGCTTGCGGCCCAAATCAGCCACCACGCGGTCAATCATCGCGCTGGAAACCAGCGTCTTGCCTACCGCTACGTTAGCACTCCACTGTGGACGATGCTGGAACAGATAGTTGATGGCAACCGCCAGATAATGGTTCGGGTTCATCAGCCCCGCAGGCGTAACTATGCCGTGGCGGTCGTAATCCGGATCGTTGGCAAACGCCAGGTCAAACTTGTCGCGCAATGCCAGCAGGCCACCCATCGCCGGTTCTGAAGAGCAGTCCATACGGATCACACCGTCGTGGTCCAGGTGCATAAAGCGGAAGGTCTGATCGATAGAATCGTTCACCAGCGTCAGATCCAGCTTGTAATGCTCGGCGATACGCTGCCAGTAGGCGATGCCGGAACCGCCGAGCGGATCGACACCCAGCTTCAGGCCGGCACGCTGAATCGCAGGCATATCAACCACGTCCACCAGCCCTTCAACATATGGCTGCACCAGGTCCTGTGCATGCACACGGCCGCTGGCCCAGGCCTTATCCAGCGATTGACGCTGAACGCCTTTCAGCTGCAGAGACAGCAATTCATTGGCGCGCTTTTCAATCACCGAGGTCAGATTGGTGTCCGCCGGGCCGCCGTTGGTCGGGTTATATTTGATGCCGCCATCTTCAGGCGGATTGTGGGACGGGGTGATCACGATGCCGTCGGCCAATGCCCCACCGTTACGGTTGTGGCACAGGATGGCATGGGAGACCGCAGGCGTTGGCGTGAAGCCGTTATTTTCCTGCACGATCACATCAACGCCGTTGGCGCTCAACACTTCCAGCACTGAAATGAAGGCAGGCTCCGACAGCGCATGGGTGTCTTTACCCACGTAGCATGGACCGGTCACACCCTGTTGATGACGCACCTCGGCAATCGCCTGCGCGATCGCGAGAATGTGGGCTTCGTTAAAACTGTGGCGCAGCGCACTGCCGCGATGGCCTGAAGTCCCGAACTTGACCGCGTGTGCGGCGTTGCCCGCTTCCGGTTGCAGTACATAGTACTGCGACGTCAGCTGGGCTACGTTGATCAAATCGCTTTGCTGAGCCGGCTGCCCGGCACGTGGGTTATTCGCCATCGACATATCTCCCTAATCCCTGTCCTGCGGCCTGGCAATATGTCGCTCACGGCCACCATGACGGGCTGTTCGCTAAATTAGATAGTGCCGCAAACTTTTTCAGTCAGTTCCGTCGGGAACTGCATAGCCTGCATGATGTGTTCAACCATGCTGCGTTTGCGACCGGTATTGGTATTGGTGATCACCCAGTAAGGCGTGCCCGGAACGTGCTTTGGCTTGGTGTGCGTTCCGTTCGCCAACAGGGTTTGCTGATCGCCGGCAAAATAGGTACGGGTACGGCCATGCAACGCATCGGTGGCGCTGGCAAAGCCGGCCGCATCGAGGGTATACAGGGTGGAAAGTACCAGCATAAAACGGTTCACCGCTTTGCTCTGCTCGGCATACTCATCCGACAACAACAGCTCACGCACGGCACGCACGCGATCGCGCGGGCGCGACACGGCGACGATCTTATCCTGTTCGGCGCTCTGAGCGCTGGCGGCCGGCGCTGCACGTAACGGCTGGCCTGCGGTAAATTTCAACATACGGCGCAAAATATCGGACGCGCTCTCACCAATATGTTGCGTGTGGCTGGCAATATAGCGGTAGAGCTCTTCGTCGACTTCAATAGTTTTCATCTTTATCCAGTACTGTTTTTTTCTACTTAGAACCTGAAGCCAGATCCGGCATTCAAGCCATGGGATTATAAGGTTAAAAGCGCAGAGGCGAACATAACAATGTGCCCCAATGCGGCAAAAGCAGACTATTACCTATAGCCCACCGGACACCGGCGCTGCCAAACCTGCACCTTATCATGAAAAATCCACGTTTTATCCTATGGATTTTAAGTTGCAGCAAGTACCGCGAACAACGCTGCCGCTTGAAAGGCGACGGGTTTATTCATCGAGTGTTTTAATCATGATAACCTAATCTGAATCTCTCTCAGTATGAACTTCGCCATGAAATTACATTATCAACTGCTGGCCACCGAGTCCGATGCACTGCCGGTGATCCTGATCCACGGGCTGTTTGGCAATTTGGACAACCTGGGCGTGCTGGCGCGCGACCTGAACCAGCAGCACAGCGTAGTTAAAGTCGATCTGCGCAACCACGGCCTGTCACCGCGTTCTGAGGTCATGACCTACCCGGAGATGGCGCAGGATCTGCTGACGTTGCTGGACGATTTGCAGTTGGAGAAGGTCATTGTCATTGGCCACTCGATGGGCGGCAAAGCGGCCATGGCGCTGACGGCAATCGCCCCGCAGCGCGTGGAGAAGCTGATCATCATTGACGTTGCGCCGGTGGACTATCAAACGCGCCGCCACGACGAAATTTTTGTCGCGTTGCAGGCGGTGAGCGCCGCCGGCATTACCCAACGCCAGCAGGCGGCGGAATTGATGCGTGGCTACCTGAAAGAGGAAGGCGTGATCCAGTTCCTGCTGAAATCCTTCCATCAAGGCGAATGGCGTTTCAATCTGCCGGTGCTGATCGAAGAGTACGAGAACATCACCGGCTGGCAGGAAGTGCCGGCCTGGCCTCACCCGACGCTGTTTATCCGCGGCGGCCTGTCGCCTTACGTGCAGGACAGCTATCGCGAAGATATTGCCCGTCAATTCCCGCAGGCTCGCGCTCACGTCGTTGCCGGTACCGGACACTGGGTTCATGCGGAAAAACCGGAGGCGGTGTTGCGCGCCATTCACCGCTTTCTCGGCGAAGCCTGAGTCGCGCCAGGCCCGACAAATGGGCCGTTTCTCTCCCAAAGTCACCATCTGATGAAAAAACGCGCTAAAGATAACGGCTTAGCGCGTTTTCGGCTCAGTTAAGCATTGTCGTCGCTCTACCTGCTGGGGTAATATGGCGCGCTATAATTTTGCCGCCGTGCCGAGCGTGTTCGCTAACGTCAGGCTGGGGTGAATTTGGGTTAGGGTTTATTGGCCCGAAGTGTGTTAACCGAACCGTCCGGAAGCGTGTAAGCGCTTTTTGATGCAAACTCCCTTGCAGTACCGCTACCTATGGCAAAAGAACAAACGGATCGCACGACGCTGGATCTGTTCGCAGATGAACGCCGTCCGGGGCGCCCGAAAACCAACCCGCTATCCCGAGATGAACAGCTTAGAATCAATAAGCGTAATCAGCTTCGACGCGATAAAGTCCGTGGCTTACGGCGTGTGGAACTGAAGATCAATGCGGATGCGGTGGACGCCCTGAACAAACTGGCGGAACAGCGTAATATCAGCCGCAGCGAGCTTATTGAGCAAATGCTGCTGGCACAACTGGCGGACGAGCAGCCAGAACATTGATCATTGCAGCCGCACATGCGGCGCGGCGTTAAGGATGACGCCCGATCAACACCGCTTTATTCCACCCGGCATCGCATTAAAGTGATAAATACCCGGGGTAAATTTCTGGCATGATACGCACTTACCGGTAAGAGATAACCTCTTGCCATGGCATCATTTTAATCGGTGTTATCGTAGTCAACGCTAACATCGTGAATGCAATTTATTGAATTTAAAGGTTATACGCGATATGGCTAATGTAGGCATTTTCTTTGGCAGCGACACTGGCAATACCGAAAACATTGCCAAGATGATCCAGAAAATTCTTCAGCAGCAGTTTGGTAAAGATGTGGCTGAAATTCATGACATCGCCAAAAGCAGCAAAGAAGATCTGGAAGCTTTCGATATCCTGCTGCTCGGTATCCCAACCTGGTACTACGGCGAAGCGCAGTGCGACTGGGACGATTTCTTCCCAACGCTGGAAGAAATTGACTTCAACGGCAAGCTGGTTGCGCTGTTCGGCTGTGGCGATCAGGAAGACTACGCAGAGTATTTCTGTGATGCGATGGGTACCATTCGCGACATCATTGAACCGCGTGGCGCCGCGATCGTAGGCCACTGGCCAACCAAGGGTTACCACTTTGAAGCCTCCAAAGGCTTGGTTAACGACAGCCATTTCATCGGCCTGGCCATTGACGAAGATCGCCAACCTGAGCTGACCAACGAACGTGTCGAAGGCTGGGTAAAACAAATCGTCGAAGAGCTGAGCCTGGCCGAAATCGTCGGGTAACGCCAAAGGTTGAACAAAAGCCCTGCAAAGTGCATAGTGTGCCGGCAGGGCCATCATTGGCAGTACAAATTACTGCAATAGAAGCTACAGATTTGTAACTTCCCACACCATCAAGGTAGACTGAGTTTTCGGTTTATCCCATTCATCAAGACGTTGCATGTATAACATGCAATTGTGCAATTATAGCTTTGTTAACAACCGGCGGTTTCCATTTAGAGCAACCGGTTCTATAATGAGACGCAATTAACTCTTTGTGCCGACCGATGCCAAAGGCGAGAACGCCTCAACTTGATTAGCATAGTAACAGGACTGAATCCGCATGACTGACAACAACACCGCATTGAAGAAGGCCGGCTTAAAAGTCACGCTTCCGCGACTCAAAATCCTGGAAGTACTGCAAAATCCGGAATGCCATCACGTCAGTGCGGAAGATCTGTACAAAAAACTGATAGATATGGGCGAAGAAATTGGCCTGGCTACGGTTTACCGCGTACTGAACCAATTTGATGATGCCGGCATTGTGACCCGTCACAACTTCGAAGGCGGCAAGTCCGTGTTCGAATTGACCCAGCAACATCACCACGATCACCTGATTTGCCTGGATTGCGGCAAAGTGATCGAATTCAGCGATGAGTCTATCGAAGTGCGTCAGCGTGATATCGCCAAACAACACGGCATCAAGCTCACCAACCACAGCCTGTACCTGTACGGCCACTGTGAAACAGGTGACTGCCGCGAAGACGACACCCTGCACGACAAAAAATAATGTCCTAACCGGCATTGAGAACCGCCTTAACGGCGGTTTTTTTGTGCCTGCGATAATAGGATAAAAAATCCCCGGACAGGCCGGGGAAAGTTCACAGCGTTAAATACAACAATTGCAGCGGCACTTCTCTACAGCACTTCTCTCGCTTCCCACTTACACTCTCAGCACTACCCCACCCGCCGACACGCGGATGAGCAACAGAGCTTGGTTCGGTATTAACAGGTACCGGCAATCCCGGAAAAAACGCAACCGATAGTCAAATTCATGTCCGATTACGCCGGACGCTGCCCTGGTCGAGTAACAACGGCCCGCCTGCGAACAGGGGGCCGAGTTTCAGGTTTACACTTTCTCAGCGCGACTGTAACGCTTGCCGTCCGGGCTCACCGCGCGGATCAGTACCTCACCGCTAACCCCAGGCTTGGCCTTGGCATCGTAACGTTGCCATTGTTTGCCACCGTCGGTGGAATATTCAATGCCCAGACCCGGCAGCGAAATATTGGCTTCCAGCTTGCCCCCCACCACTCGGGCGCCTGGCACCGGCAACCGGTAGTTCACGCCACCTTTGTCCAGTTTTGCCAGCTCACGCTGACCGAGCAGGTTGGAAAAGCGCAGCCAATCGCGGTCCAGCTTCTTGGTATCGATGAAGTGGGTTTCGCCGCCTTTATACTCCCGGCCCGCCCGGTAATCCTGCTCCCACTCTGCCCGGTGCCATGCGCGCTCGGCCACCGACAGCGAACGAGGGAAGATCATGTACTCCATTTGCTCGTCGGTACGCTGGGTTTCGCTCCACATCTGCGCGGAAATACCGTAAGCCCCCGGCCAGGGCTTGTCGCTCTTGGCGGTAAAGTGATTACCATCGCGATCAACCGAGGTTTCGGCGTTTTGCGGCAGGTTGTTTGGCGCAAAGCTGAACATTTTCTGTTCATCGCTGAAACGCGTTCCCCAGTAGTAACCACGCTCGTCCGGGTTCACCTCATACGGGAAGTCCATGTAGACATAATCCGGGTTTGAAAGGATCAGTTCGTAGCCCTTGTTCGCCCAGTCGTTGGCACTGTCGAACCCGCCCCAATACAGCGTATCCCAGAAGTTAACCCCGACACGCTGGGTAGCAAAGGCCTTGGCGTTTTTGGCATCTTTCAGGCCATCCTGCCAGGCTTGCATTCTGTCGATCCCATGCGCTTTCACCAATTGGCTGACTTCTACTCCGAAGTAGCTTGGCAGGTGCTCCATATCGGCGACCTTGCCATCTTTGATCATCGCCTGGCAGACCTGAGATTTTGCCCATGGCTTGTCTTCTTTGCTCTGATCGATGATGCCTTTGCCGGCTTCCGGCTTGTTCACATCGGTATAACCAGCACCTAACCGGATGTTTTTCGCCTCGTCACCGCCAAAGTGCCAGGTACTCAGCGGCTGCCCGGCCTCTTTATGCATCTGGGCAATCTCGCCGATCACCTTGTCAACAAAACGTTTGGATGAATCCAGGCAAGGGTTGAGATAGCTTTGGCGGTTGAAGTACTGCACCGAGGTGGTGTTAGAGGTATCGGTTGGATCCACTAAACGGAACTCGTTGGCCTCTTGTTCTTTACCGGCGGCATGCAGTTTCTTATAGCGCGCTTCCATTGAGACCACCGCCGCACGGGCATGCGCCGGCATATCGATTTCCGGGATCACTTCAATCTGGCGCGCCTTGGCGTACTTGATAATGTCGATGTAATCCTGGCGAGAGAAGAAGCCGCCATAAGCCTCCGGACCCTGTCCATACTGCGGCAACAGGCAGGTGGTTTCGCTCAAGTCGTGGCAACGCTGCCCACCGACTTCGGTCAGTTCCGGCAAGCCCGGAATGGCGATGCGCCAACCTTCGTCATCACTCAGATGGAAGTGGAATTTATTGAGCTTGTACGCCGCCATTTGGTCCAGCAAGCGCAACACCGCATCCTTCTGGTGGAAGTTACGTGCGACATCCAGGAAGATGCCACGATACTGGAAGCGCGGCGCATCTTTGGCCTCCAGCGTAGCGATTTTGGCGCTACCTTCGGTAGGCACTAATGACAAGATGGACTGCAGGCCATAGAACACCCCGGTCTGATCGAAACCAATGACTCGCGCTTCCTGCTTGCCGATGATCAATTCATAAGCGCCTGGTACCGCCAACTCGCCTTTGAATTTTCCCGGTTGAATATCGGTCTTGATCGGATAACCGGCTGCGTTACTGGTTATTCCCAACAGCGCGAAACGCTGGGCTACGGCGTCCGCCGCCGGTTTGGACAATGCGCTCAGCTCCAATGCAACGCCTTTGCTCAGATCAACATCCTGCGCATGCACTTTAACCTGCAACGGCGTTGGCACTATCTGACCGCGTAACGACGCGGTGGGTAAGGTTTTTAGCTCGGCGTTTTTCGTAAAGCGCGAGGCCGGCGTCATCAGGATGTTATTGTCGTCTTTGGTACGCTTCCACTGGTCGCCGGTAAAGGGCGCAACGAACTGGTTCAGATCTTCGGTATCGGTATTGACCAGAATTTTAGGCTTTGCATCGCCCGAGGTGGCGTACCAGCGTGGCACGAAGTCGGTTTTAAACAGTTGCCAATATTCAGTGATAATCGGGATCTCTACCGTTTTCCCCGCAGGGAAGCCGGTAAATTTGTCGGTAGGTTCCAGCTTGTACAGATCACCGGTCAGGTGAGATATCTTGAACTTGTCGTTATCCACACGCAGGGTCTGACGGGCGCTGTGGAAGTAAATCGCCCAGTCCTGACCCTTGATCTCCTGATTGTCGTTGGTCAGGCCGATCAGCACCTTGTTGCAAGCCGCCCAGTCGGCACCCAGCTTGCCGCAATCCAGACCGTTTTCGGCTGCCCGGTTATCGACCATTTTCAAATTCAGTTTCAACTGGCTCAGTTGATCCACCAGCGGCTGATTGGCCATCGCGTTCCCCACGCTGCCAAATAACCCAATGGTTGCCGTCAGTGCGGCAAGCGCGCTCAATTTGAATTTATTCATTTTTATCATCGTCCTTAATTGTTGTTATCGCGGATCTCTTTCCAAATCTGGCCACATTTGGCGTCATAGGCCTGGCCGTTACCGCTATGAACTGCCTGAATGCAGTTTTGATAATCCATCACCCGCACCGTTTCTTTCTCGGCGAACTGTTGATGCTGTTTCTCTTGTTTCAGTACGTTCAGCACTGCCTGGCATGACTGCAATTTTTCCGGTGAGCCCTCCGCGGTGTTGATACAGGCGCTGTAGGCCTGTTTCAATTTGGCATCTTCCGGCGGTGCCGCAGGCTGTACACAGGCGCTCAACGTGGCTACCGCAGCCAACATCATCATGATTTTTTTCATCGTGTTATTCCCGTTAAATGACCCCGGCGCTGCCGCCGGGGAATATACCCGCCATCTTTCAAGCCGCAGCGTCGTTATCTGCACCAGCTGCAACTCGAAAGCTCTAGGTAGGTTTAGAAAATGGTGAATGGCGCGATAACCATGAATTTGACGTCTTTCTCGTCCTGGAAGATGTTGCCGTAACCCCCGCCCCAGCTTGGGATATTGGTGTGGTTGTCGTATTGGGTGTAGTGCAGTTTCAGCAGCGTGCCTTTGGCGCGGCCTTCCTGAATGGTGTACATGGCGTCCAGGCTCCAGGCGCTCTCTTTCAGACGCTGGCTCTGATCGTACATAGGGTTGGTGCTCGGTTTGGCGTCCCAGGCATAAACGTAAGAACCGCCCACCGCCATGCCCGGCAGGTTCCAGTTGCTCAGGTCATACATCACCCCGGCATAAACCGCTTTTTCGCCGTTGGCGTTAAAGTCGGAACGGTTATCCCACCACACGTCGAGACGGCCATTAGAAGAAGCGTAGGTTGGCGTCATACGCTGCAGGAAGTAGCCCTGGTTGCCTTCGGCCTTGACCATGGTCCCTTCCAGGCGCCAGTTGAACTGGCCAGTGGTGTAACCAAAGGTCAGTGCCTGCAGCCAGGCCAGGCCGTCGTAAATACTGTTCGGGTCGTTCTTGTCGTTAATGCGGTCTTCGGTGCCATAGAATTGGTAACTGGTGGTGAGCGGGTTGCCTACCAGATCGAATTTATAAGATGCCTTGGTGAAGTACTGATTCACATAGCCCTGGGCTTGGCCGAATGCCGCCTCCAGCACCAAATCGTTTTTGAAGTCGTATTTGGCACCCAGCGAGTGCAGATAGGAGACACCGGTTTTTTTATCGTTCTGGCGGAAGTCGTCCATCTCGATATGCCATGGCGCTTTATATTTATTGGTCCACATATAAGAGAAGCTCAACTCACCGGCATCGCCGTAGTCAAACTTGGCACCGGCCTCTGCACCCTGATAGGTGCCGGGCATAAAGCTCCAATGCGGCGCCAACAGAGTTTGGCCACTTGGCTGGATATAACCGCCACGTGCCCAGACGGGGCCATATTTGAATTTACCGGCGGCTTTATACAGGCTGATGCCGCCTTTGTCGCCGGAGTAGTCTTCATCGTAGGTACGGTTTTTGGAAGAGAACGCGATTTCATTCGGGTGGCCGCTGGCGCTGGATTCAGCCAGCTCGATGGCGGTAAAGGCGCCGACGTCCAGGCCGAACATGTCCCAGGCATAGCCCGAGGCAAAATCCAGGCTCAGGTTGGCCGTCGAATGCGACAAGTTGGTGGTGTATTTATTGTAATCGTCACTGGTCGGATTGAGATCTTTACGGTCACGCTCACGTTGCCAGTAATATACGCCGCCGGTCATCGTGGAATCATCGATAAATCCTGCGGCTTTCGCCTCAGGGGCCATGGCAAACCCTGTTCCCAACAGCGCACCCGCGACTGCGAGCGCCAGCGTTTTACGCTGAGCACCGTGCGTACCCATAATGAAATTCCTCTTTGACTTAACTTTAAAAGTTGCAGCCGCCCGTGTTCACCACTGCCCTGCACGACTGCCAATAAAAACCCAATCGGGTAAAAAAAATTGCTGACAGGGCTAAAACCCCACAGCACTTATTGCTACAGACAGACTATTTTTCGCGACGCGAATTATCAAATGAAATATCAGAGAGATTTGTCAAAGTATGACAAAGAGCACATATCGATGAGATTTTGTTACGCGGCTATGCAAGGAGAGTGTCGAATAAAAAATTCAATAAAATCAGAATAAATAATGATATGAGGTCAATATAAGACGATTAATGGTTTCAGCCGAATCAAAAAAGTCAGCCAGAGGAAAAAATATGAGAGCGCTCTCCAGATGACATTAATTCGCATCACGAATATATAAGACAATGTTATATGAGTGATGATTTATATCAAGAAATTACGGATACAACGGCCAGATAAAAATTTAAACATTGATTGAGCGAACTACATCGCAACAGGAAAGGTAAATAACGGCGACAGACATAAAAAAAGCGCAACCGAAGTTGCGCTCTTATTGCGTTAACCACTTATCACTCAGGCACCGATTTTAGCCCAGGTGTCGCGCAAACCAACGGTGCGGTTAAACACCAGATGCTCTGCCGAGGAGTAACGATTATCGGCGCAGAAATAGCCCTCACGCTCGAACTGATAGGCTTTTTCCGGCTGTGCAGTTGCCAGGCTTGGCTCCACAAAGCCGTGCTTGATTACCAGCGACTCAGGGTTAATGGTGGCAAGGAAGTCCTCTGCCGCTGCCGGATTTGGCACGTTGAACAGACGATCGTACACGCGAATTTCCGCCGGCAACGCGTGCTCGGCAGACACCCAGTGGATCACGCCTTTCACCTTACGGCCATCGGCAGGATCTTTGCTCAAGGTATCCGGATCGTAGCTGCAGAAGATAGTGGTGATCTCGCCTTCTGCGTCTTTCTCCACGCGTTCCGCTTTGATCACGTAGGCATTACGCAAACGCACTTCTTTCCCCAGCACCAGACGCTTGTATTGCTTGTTGGCTTCTTCGCGGAAGTCAGCACGGTCGATATAAACCTCGCGGCTGAACGGCACTTCACGGCTGCCCATTTCCGGCTTGTTCGGGTGATTAGGCATCGTCACCATTTCCACGCCGGAAGTCATATTTTCAATGACAATCTTAACCGGATCCAGCACCGCCATCGCACGCGGTGCGTTGTCGTTCAGCTCTTCACGGATGCAAGCTTCGAGCGCCACCATTTCAACGTTGTTATCCTGCTTGGTCACGCCGATACGCTGGCAGAATTCGCGGATGGATGCGGCGGTATAGCCACGACGACGCAGGCCGGAAACGGTCGGCATACGCGGGTCATCCCAACCTTCAACGATTTTCTCGGTCACCAACTGGTTCAGCTTACGCTTAGACATGATGGCGTATTCGAGATTAAGGCGTGAGAATTCGTACTGACGCGGATGACAAGGGATGGTGATGTTGTCCAATACCCAGTCATACAGACGACGGTTGTCCTGGAATTCCAGCGTACACAGCGAATGGGTGATCCCTTCCAACGCATCGGAAATGCAGTGGGTGAAATCGTACATCGGGTAGATGCACCATTTGTTGCCGGTCTGGTGGTGTTCCGCGAACTTGATGCGGTACAGCACAGGATCGCGCATCACGATAAACGGTGACGCCATGTCGATCTTGGCACGCAGGCAGGCGCTACCTTCGGCAAATTCGCCGTTGCGCATTTTTTCAAACAGCGCCAGGTTTTCTTCCACGCTGCGACCGCGGTACGGGCTGTCTTTGCCCGGAGAGGTCAGGCTGCCGCGATATTCACGGATTTGCTCAGGCGACAGCTCGTCGACGTAGGCCAGCCCTTTGTTAATCAGCTCTACCGCATACTGGTGCAGCTGATCGAAGTAATCTGAGGAGTAACGGACGTTGCCGCTCCACTCAAAGCCCAGCCACTCCACGTCGTGTTTGATGGATTCAACAAACTCGATATCTTCTTTTACCGGGTTGGTGTCATCGAAACGCAGGTTGCACTGGCCCTGGTAATCTTTGGCGATGCCAAAGTTCAGGCAAATGGATTTAGCATGGCCGATATGCAGATAACCATTCGGCTCCGGCGGGAAACGGGTATGTACCGACGTATGTTTCCCTGAAGCCAGATCTTCATCGACGATCTGACGGATAAAATTGGTTGGGCGGGCTTCAGCCTCACTCATTTCACTATTCCTCAATGCAAAGCGCTACACATAACCGCCTATGATCCAACAAGCCACGCCCGGAAACAACCGTTTGTTTCATGAAAAATGCGGGGCGCTGCACCACGACAGATCGCCGCACCACATCGGGGCAACTTTCGTCACCTATCGCCCATAAAAAAGCGGGAAGAGATTGCTCTCTTCCCGCCAAAGGTAGGGTGCGTTCCGTCATGACTCGTTAAACACCCCGGGTACTACTCAGGTAAATCGGTTTACTTTTGGATCTCGAACAGTTTGGTCTGGCCTGCGACCACAGAACCGGTCGCCAGCGCCGACAGACCGGCGTAATCGTCAGCGTTGCTGACCACTACCGGGCTTATCATCGAGCGTGCGTTGGCGTTCAGGAAGTCCAGATCCAGTTCAAGGATTGGCTGACCGGCTTTCACCTCAGCGCCCTCTTCAACCAGACGCTTGAAGCCCTGACCGTTCAATGCCACGGTGTCGATACCCATGTGCACCACAATCTCCGCACCCTTGTCCGTTTCCAGGCAGAAGGCGTGGTTGGTGTTGAAGATTTTCACGATGGTGCCGTCAGCCGGCGCCACGACGGTTTTATCGGTTGGGCGAATCGCCAGACCGTCACCTACCGCTTTGCTGGCAAAGGCTTCATCAGGAACCTGATCCAGCGCCACCACTTCACCGGTGACCGGAGCCACCAGCGACTCGAAGGCCACTTTCACCGCATTAGGCACCGCCTGTGCTTTTACTGCGGTCACACCGGCTGCCGGTGCCACTTCTGCCGCAGGAACCGGACCGGCTGCGATAACCGCACGCATACCGTCGGCAATGGCTTCCGCTTTAGAACCCACGATGACCTGAACGGTTTGCTTGTTCAGTTTCACCACGCCGGAGGCACCCAGACGTTTGCAGCTTGCATCAAGCACTTTCGAAGAATCTTTCACGCTCAGACGCAGACGGGTGATGCAAGCATCAATGCCGGTCAGGTTGTCTGAACCGCCGATGGCACCGATATAGCTGCGAGACAGCGCGCGCAAGCCTTCGTCGGTATTGCTGTTGGCTTCCGGTGCAACGATATCGTCAGACGCATCTTCACGACCCGGAGTTTTCAAGTTGAATGCACGGATAATGATGGAGAACAGTACGAAGTACACCGCGAAGGCGACCAGACCCATCACGACCAGCATCCAGACGTTTTTACTGGCGGCCGGCAGGTTGTACATCAACACATAGTCGATGGCGCCTGCAGAGAAGGAGAAGCCAGCGTGAATGCCCAGCAGGGTGGCTACAAACAGGCTGATACCGGTCAAAATAGCATGGACCAGATACAGCAGCGGAGCCAGGAACATGAACAGGAATTCAAGCGGCTCAGTCACACCGGTCAGGAACGCGGTCAGTGCCACAGACAGCAACATACCGCCAACCATTGGGCGACGCTCTTTCGGCGCAGCGAAATACATGGCCAGTGCCGCACCCGGCAAACCGAACATCATGATTGGGAAGAAGCCGGACATGAACATCCCGGCAGTGCCGTCGCCCGCGTAGAAGCGGTTGATGTCACCGTGGAAGATGGTGCCCGCGGCATTGGTGAATTCACCAATCTGGAACCAGGCGATGGTGTTCAATACCTGATGCAAGCCGGTTGGGATCAGCAGACGGTTAACGAAACCGAAGATGCCGGAACCCACAGCGCCCATGGACACAATCCATTCACCGCCGGCGTGGATGGCATTCTGAACCGGTGGCCAGATATAACCAAAGATCGCCGCAAGGATTAAACAGAAAAAGCCGGTTGCGATAGGAACGAAGCGTTTACCGCCGAAGAAGGAAAGGAACTCAGGCAGTTTGATGCCGGACCAGCGGTTATAAACCGCCCCGCCCACCAGACCGGTAATAATACCGGCCAGCACACCCATATTGATCGCCGGGTTGATGGTGACCATCGCTTTGGTCAGGATGAAGTAACCTACCGCACCCGCCAGTGCTGCTGAACCGGCATTGTCTTTCGACCAGGTTGCTGCCACACCGATAGCGAAGATCAACGCCAAATTATCAAAGATTGATCCACCGGCCTGTGCGATGAACGAAATATTGAGTAAGTCGGGCTGGCCGAAGCGGAGCAAAAGCGCCGCCACGGGCAGTACTGCGATTGGCAGTTGCAACGACCTGCCCAATCTTTGGAAAAAGCCGAGTATGTTCACCTTAATATTCCCCCTAATGCCCTTTTATGGGCTTTATCATATTTTACGCTAGCGCCATCACACACTGCGATTAACTCTGGACGAACGACAACAAAGTGGAGTGTAAAAAAATTATTTCGTATCGCAAATTAAAACCTCCTTTTTTGTGATTTATATCACCAAAAAGCAGTCTTAAGCTGCCACATTGCTAGCCATCACACAAAACTTATTTTATCATTAAAAAAATCATCGAACCTGACGCATCACGTGAGAATCATAAACCTGGGTTAGGCTTAAGACTCTCGTTCAGGCACGAACCAGTATAGCTTTAGTTTACTTACCCCAAGAGGTGTTAGATGAGACTTATCCCACTGAAAGATACTGCACAAGTCGGCAAATGGGCCGCACGCCATATCGTCCAGCGCATCAACGCATTCAAGCCTACTGCGGAGCGTCCGTTTGTGCTCGGCCTGCCAACCGGCGGTACTCCGCTGGAAGCGTACAAACATCTGATTGCGATGCACAAAGCAGGTGAAGTAAGCTTTAAGCATGTGGTGACTTTCAACATGGATGAATACGTTGGCCTGCCGCAGGAACACCCGGAAAGCTATCATACCTTCATGTACCGTAATTTCTTTGATCACGTTGATATCCCACGCGAAAATATCAACCTGCTGAATGGTAATGCACCGGACGTTGACGCCGAGTGCCGCCAGTACGAAGCGAAAATCAAATCCTACGGCAAGATCAACCTGTTCATGGGTGGCGTTGGCATCGACGGTCATATCGCGTTTAACGAGCCGGCTTCATCTCTGGCCTCGCGCACTCGCATCAAAACCCTGACCGAAGATACCCGCATCGCCAACTCCCGCTTCTTTGGCGGCGACGTTAGCCTGGTACCGAAGTTTGCACTGACCGTGGGCGTGGGCACGCTGCTCGACGCTGAGGAAGTGATGATTCTGGTGACCGGCCACGCCAAGGCTCAGGCGCTGGAAGCCGCTGTGGAAGGCAACATCAACCACATGTGGACCATCAGTTGCCTGCAGTTGCATGCCAAAGCCGTTGTGGTGTGCGATGAGCCATCCACCATGGAGCTGAAAGTCAAAACCGTTAAGTATTTCCGCGAATTAGAAGCGGAAAGCGTGAAGAGTCTTTAATTCCTGCAGGGGGCTACGATGTTCGCTTTAACCCACGGCCGTATTTTTACCGGCCACGACGTACTTGACGACCATGCAGTGGTAATCGCTGATGGGCTGATTGAACGAGTTTGCCCGCTGGCTGAACTGCCGGCCGGCATTGAAACGCGCGATCTGGGTGGCGCTATCCTGGCCCCCGGTTTGATCGACGTGCAGCTTAACGGCTGCGGCGGCGTGCAATTTAACGATTCGCTGGACGCCATTTCGGAAGAGACGCTGGAAATTATGCAGCGTGCCAACGAAAAATCCGGCTGCACCAGCTATCTGCCGACGCTGATCACCAGCAGCGACGAATTTATGAAGCACAGCATCGAAGTGATGCGCGCTTATCTGAAAAAACACCAGAATCAGGCGTTGGGTCTGCACCTTGAAGGGCCGTACCTTAGCCCGTTGAAAAAAGGCACCCATAACCCGGCGTTTATCCGCAAGCCAACCAGCGAGATGATCGACTACCTGTGCGCGAATGCCGATGTGATCACCAAGGTGACGCTGGCACCGGAAATGGTAGAGCCGCACTTTATCAAGCAACTGACCGACGCCGGCATCGTGGTGTCCGCCGGTCACTCGAATGCGACTTACGAACAGGCCCGCACCGGTTTTGCTGCCGGCATCACTTTCGCCACGCACCTGTATAACGCCATGCCGTATATCACCGGGCGCGAACCGGGGCTGATGGGGGCAATTTTCGACACGCCTGAAGTCTACACCGGCATTATCGCCGACGGCCATCACGTGGCCTGGGCGAGTATCCGTAACGCCAAACGCATGAAAGGTGATAAATTGGTGCTGGTCACCGACGCCACCGCCCCGGCGGGTGCCGATATTGACCAATTTATTTTTGCCGGTAAAACAATATACTATCGCGATGGGCTGTGCGTGGACGAGAACGGCACCCTGAGCGGCTCTGCGCTGACCATGATTGACGCGTTGAAAAACAGCGTTGAACACGTCGGCATCGCGTTGGATGAAGCGCTGCGTATGGCGACACTCTATCCGGCGCGTGCTATCGGCGTGGACGATCGTTTAGGCACGATCGAAGCCGGTAAGGTGGCAAACCTGACCGCGTTTACCCGCGACTTTAGCATCACCAAGACGCTCGTTAACGGTAACGAGGTTTAATTTCATGAACAGCGAGTAAAATTATTGATGAGTACTGGCGGACAGGCACAGATAGGGAACGTTGACTTAGTCAAACAACTCAACGGCGCGGCAGTTTACCGCCTGATCGACCAACAGGGTCCGATCTCGCGCATTCAAATAGCCGAACTGAGCCAGCTAGCGCCCGCCAGCGTCACTAAAATTACTCGCCAGCTGTTGGAGCGCGGGCTGATCAAAGAAGTCGATCAGCAAGCCTCCACCGGCGGCCGCCGCGCCATTTCCATTGTCTCCGAAACCCGGCATTTCCACACCGTGGCCGTTCGCCTCGGGCGTCACGATGCCACCATCACCCTGTACGACATGAGCGGAAAATCGCTCGGTGAAGAGCACTATCCGCTGCCGGAAAGGACCCAGGAAACACTGGAAAATGCGTTGTTCACCGCCATTGCGCAATTTATCGAAGACTACCAGCGCAAGCTGCGCGAACTGATCGCCATCGCGGTGATCCTGCCAGGTCTGGTTGACCCGGCGCTCGGTGTGGTGCGCTATATGCCGCACATCAGCGTCAGCAACTGGCCGCTGGTAGACAACCTGCAGCAACGTTTTAACGTCACCAGCTTTGTCGGCCATGACATCCGCAGCCTGGCTTTGGCCGAGCACTATTTTGGCGCCACACGCGACTGCGAAGACTCCATTCTGGTGCGTCTGCACCGCGGCACCGGTGCCGGCATTATCGTCAACGGTCAGATTTTCCTGGGTAATAACGGCAACGTCGGCGAAATCGGCCATATTCAAATCGACCCGCTGGGCGAACGCTGCCACTGCGGCAACTTCGGCTGTCTGGAAACCGTCGCTGCCAATGCCGCGATTGAACACCGCGTGCGCCAGTTACTGACTCAGGGCTACCCGAGCAAGCTGACACTCGACGACTGCAGCATCTCCGCCATCTGCAAGGCCGCCAACCGCGGGGATCTGCTGGCCAGCGAAGTAATCGAACACGTCGGCCGCTACCTCGGCAAAGCCGTGGCCATTGCCATTAACCTGTTTAATCCGCAGAAAGTGGTGATCGCCGGTGAAATTACCGAGGCGGAAAAAGTGCTGCTGCCAGCAATCCAAAGCTGCATCAATACTCAGGTGCTGAAGGACTTCCGCAAGAACCTGCCGGTGGTCACCTCCGAACTCAATCATCGCTCGGCGATCGGGGCTTTCGCCCTGGCCAAGCGAGCAATGCTCAACGGCGTGCTATTGCAGCGATTGCTGGAAAGCTGATCCGCCGCCTAAGGCAGGTGTGTTATCTTCGCGTTTTGCCTGCCGCCAATCATGAGAAACAGCAACAATGACAATCAAAAACGTTATATGTGATATCGACGGCGTGCTGCTGCATGACAACACGCCAGTTCCCGGCGCCGATCTTTTCCTGGCGCGGATTCAGGAACAGGGCATGCCGCTGGTGGTGCTGACCAACTACCCGTCGCAGACGGCGCAGGATCTGGCGAACCGCTTCTCCGCCGCCGGGCTTGAAGTCCCGGAAAGCGCGTTTTATACCTCCGCCATGGCCACCGCCGATTTCCTGCGCCGTCAGGAAGGCAAAAAGGCCTACGTGGTGGGCGAAGGCGCGCTGATCCATGAATTGTATAAAGCCGGATTCACCATTACCGACATCAACCCGGACTTCGTGATTGTCGGGGAAACCCGCTCCTATAACTGGGACATGATGCATAAGGCCGCCTACTTCGTGAATAACGGTGCGCGCTTTATCGCGACCAACCCGGATACTCACGGCCATGGCTTTGTGCCTGCCTGCGGCGCGCTGTGCGCCCCGATCGAGAAAATCACCGGCCGCAAGCCGTTTTACGTCGGCAAACCCAGCCCGTGGATCATCCGCGCCGCGCTCAACAAAATGCAGGCGCATTCGGAAGAAACGGTGATCGTCGGCGACAACCTGCGCACCGATATCCTGGCGGGCTTCCAGGCCGGTCTGGAAACCGTGCTGGTGTTGTCCGGCGTCTCGACGTTGAACGACGTGGAAACCATGCCGTTCCGCCCGAGCTACATCTTCCCTTCCGTTGCCGATATCAATATTTTCTAATCGCTGAGGTGGCCATCGCGGCCACCTTATTTTCGCCCCAATTTGAATTTAATTTATTATTGTCGCGAAAAGGTTTCACCCCGCCCTCGTTAAAAATCCGCACTATGTATTTACGCCCCGTCAATAATCCCTATTGACGGCGTGTGGAATTAATCTTACCTAAAATAACGAGGTTACTATGAGCTCCGATAACATTATCAATGCACAAGCTGCAGATGACGCAGCCGCCATGCCGGATATGTCCAATAAAAAAATCATGATGGGTTTTTGGCACAACTGGGCCGCCGGCGCCAGTGACGGTTATCAGCAGGGCCAATTCGCCAATATGAACCTGACCGACATCCCGGCCGAATATAACGTGGTGGCCGTAGCCTTTATGAAGGGCGTGGGTATCCCAACCTTCAAACCTTACAACCTGTCCGATGCCGAGTTCCGTCGCCAGGTCGGCGTATTGAACAGCCAAGGCCGCGCGGTACTGATTTCTCTGGGCGGCGCCGACGCGCATATCGAATTGAAAACCGGCGACGAAGACAAACTGAGCAATGAAATTATCCGTCTGGTGGAAACCTACGGTTTTGACGGTCTGGATATCGATCTGGAACAGGCGGCTATCGGTGCAGCCAATAATAAAACCGTTTTGCCTGCCGCACTGAAAAAAGTAAAAGCGCATTATGCCGCCGAAGGTAAAAACTTTATTGTCAGCATGGCGCCAGAATTCCCTTATTTGCGGACTAATGGGACTTACCTGGATTATATTACCGCTCTCGAAGGGTTTTATGACTTTATTGCACCGCAATATTATAACCAGGGCGGTGACGGTATTTGGGTCGATGAAGCCAATGGCGGCAAAGGCGCCTGGATCACCCAGAATAACGACGCGATGAAAGAAGACTTTCTGTATTACCTGACCGAAAGCCTGGTTACCGGCACCCGCGGCTACACCAAAATCCCGGCATCCAAATTTGTGATCGGTTTACCTACCAACAATGATGCCGCCGCCACCGGTTATGTGGTCGACAAACAGGCGGTCTATAACGCTTTCGCGCGCCTTGACGCCAAAAGCTTGTCGATCAAGGGCCTGATGACCTGGTCGGTGAACTGGGACAATGGCAAGAGTAAGGCTGGCGTGGCCTATAACTGGGAATTCAAAACTCGTTATGCCGCGCTTATTCAGGGAGGAGTCACCCCGCCGCCGGGAAAGCCTGAAGCGCCTACCGCGCTGAACGCCAGTGCGATTACCGCAACGTCGCTGACGTTGAACTGGGCTGCGGCAAGCAGCGTCAAACCGATTAGCCATTATACGGTTTACCGTAACGGCAGCGCCATTGGCCAAACCGGTGGCCTGTCGCTGCAGGACAGCGGCCTGACGGCTGCCACACAGTACAGCTATTTTGTCACCGCCACCGACAACCAAGGCAATACGTCGCTGCCAAGCAGTGCGCTGGCAGTTAAAACCTCGGACGGCGGTACGCCTCCCGATCCGGGCGTGGCCGAGTGGCAGAACAACCACAGCTATAAAGCCGGTGACGTGGTGACGTATAAAGGCAAGAAATACACCTGCCTGCAGGCGCACACCTCCAATGCGGGATGGACGCCGGATGCGGCCTTCACCCTGTGGCAGTTGATCGCCTGATAGTCGGCAATGAGTTGCCGGTAAAATTACCCGGCAACTCATCCATTGATTGAAAAAATGAATATTCATCAATTTTTATATCATTTAACTGAACATCCGCTAATTTTCGACCTCCCCCAAACAACTATTTTTCGGCGCAGCGCTAAAACGCTTGCATCCCCTGCCGGTTTTGACGCATTTTCATAAACACAACGCAGCAAAACCGCGCCATCGTTGATGCAGCGGCCATGCTGCCTATAACAGCAAATACAACATCACAGTCTATGCCCAAAATAATTCGAGTTGCTTGTCGGCGGCAACTGAGCGAAGCCCCAGGAGCTTACTCAAGGGGTGAGTGAAGGCAGCCAACACCCAAGCCACTTGAAGTATGACAGGTATAAAAAAGTCGTTAGGAGAGTCGGTATATGTGTTCTATTTTCGGTGTGCTCGATCTGAAGTCCGATCCCGTTGAATTGCGTAAGAAAGCGCTGGAGCTGTCCCGTCTGATGCGCCACCGCGGCCCAGATTGGTCCGGTGTTTACGCCAGCGATAAAGCCATCCTGGTGCATGAGCGCCTGTCGATTGTCGACGTCAACAATGGTGCCCAACCGCTGTACAACGCTGCGCACACCCACGTTCTGGCCGTTAACGGCGAGATCTACAACCATCAGGCGCTGCGCCAGCAGTTTAGCGATCGCTACCAATTCCAGACCGGCTCCGACTGTGAAGTGATTCTGGCGCTGTACCAGGAGAAAGGCCCTGACTTCCTCGACGAACTGCAAGGGATGTTCGCCTTCGCGCTGTACGATTCAGAGAAAGACGCTTACCTGATTGGCCGCGACCATCTGGGCATTATCCCGCTGTACATGGGCCATGACGAATTCGGCAACCTGTATGTCGCCTCTGAAATGAAAGCGTTGGTGCCGGTTTGCCGCACCATTAAAGAATTCCCGGCGGGCAGCTACCTGTGGAGCCAGGACGGCGAGATCCGCGAATATTATCAACGTGACTGGTTCGATTACGACAACGTTAAAGACAACGTGACCGACGCCAATGCCCTGCGCAACGCGCTGGAAGACTCGGTGAAAAGCCACCTGATGTCCGACGTACCCTATGGCGTCCTGCTGTCCGGCGGCCTGGATTCTTCGGTGATCTCCGCCATTACCAAAAAGTACGCGGCACGCCGTGTCGAAGATCAAGAGCGCAGCGAAGCCTGGTGGCCACAGCTGCACTCCTTCGCCGTGGGTCTGGAGGGTTCACCGGATCTGCGCGCCGCGCAGGAAGTGGCAAATCACCTGGGCACCGTGCACCATGAGATCCACTTCACCGTACAGGAAGGTCTGGACGCCATTCGCGACGTGATTTATCACATCGAAACCTATGACGTTACCACCATTCGCGCTTCCACCCCGATGTACCTGATGTCACGCAAGATCAAGGCGATGGGCATCAAGATGGTGCTGTCTGGCGAAGGCGCGGACGAAGTGTTCGGCGGCTACCTGTACTTCCATAAAGCGCCGGATGCCCGTGAGTTCCACGACGAAACCGTACGTAAACTGTTAGCACTGCATATGTTTGACTGCGCGCGCGCCAACAAGGCGATGTCCGCCTGGGGTGTGGAAGCCCGTGTGCCCTTCCTGGATAAAAAATTCCTCGACGTGGCTATGCGCATCAACCCTAAGGACAAAATGTGCGGCAATGGCAAAATGGAAAAACATATCCTGCGCGAATGTTTTGAATCCTATCTGCCGGCCAGCGTCGCCTGGCGCCAGAAAGAGCAGTTCTCCGACGGCGTGGGTTACAGCTGGATTGACACGCTGAAAGAGGTCGCTGCCAAGCAGATCAGCGATCAACAGCTCGAAACCGCACGTTTCCGTTTCCCGTACAACACGCCGAGCTCCAAAGAAGGCTACCTGTATCGCGAAATTTTCGAAGAGCTGTTCCCGCTGCCAAGCGCGGCAGAATGCGTGCCTGGCGGCCCGTCAGTGGCCTGTTCCTCAGCCAAAGCCATCGAATGGGACGAGTCATTCAAGAAAATGGACGATCCTTCTGGTCGTGCAGTCGGCGTTCACCAGTCCGCCTACAAATAATCACGCCGGGTTTTCTCCCCAAGGCGGGCCTCTGGGCCCGCCTTTTTGCTGATGTTTTCAACCATTAATTGCCTGAACTGATGCTTTTATCGCCATACTGTTCACAACCCAGACAAACGACACATCCAGCCGCTTTTTCGGGAAAAAACTTGTTGACGCAAAACGGCCATATACGCATAATGCGCCCCGCAACGCCGATGAAGGTTGCGCGAAAAAAGATGGCTACGTAGCTCAGCTGGTTAGAGCACATCACTCATAATGATGGGGTCACAGGTTCAAATCCCGTCGTAGCCACCATCTTTTTTGCGGGAGTGGCGAAATTGGTAGACGCACTAGATTTAGGTTCTAGCGCCGCAAGGTGTGCGAGTTCAAGTCTCGCCTCCCGCACCATTTCTTTTCATCGAGTTGCAGGCAACAGGTGGGGTATCGCCAAGCGGTAAGGCACCGGTTTTTGATACCGGCATTCCCTGGTTCGAATCCAGGTACCCCAGCCATCTTTTTTAGGATGGGGATGTTGCAAAAAAGTTAAACGTGTTGATGGGGTATCGCCAAGCGGTAAGGCACTGGTTTTTGATACCAGCATTCCCTGGTTCGAATCCAGGTACCCCAGCCATACCAATGCTGTTGACTTTTAAAGTAAAATATCGAAAAATGGCTACGTAGCTCAGCTGGTTAGAGCACATCACTCATAATGATGGGGTCACAGGTTCAAATCCCGTCGTAGCCACCATATTTTACTGTTACACCATTGGGGTGTCGCCAAGCGGTAAGGCTCTGGTTTCTGATACCAGCATACCCAGGTTCGAATCCTGGCACCCCAGCCACATTTAGAAAAGCCCGCTTCGGCGGGCTTTTTGCTATCTGGAATTTGGCGAGACCGGATGAATAAGGGCGCGACATTGAACTGCGCCCTTGTAGGAAGGGCCGCCTACAGCCCCAGCGCGTATTTCAGCGCATGTTCCTTCAACTTGCCCGCCCGCTGGGCCGCCATCAACGCAATATTGCGCGCCACGCAAAGCGGCGACAAATTATTGCTGAAAGCGGTATAAAACAGATCCATACCACTTTGCATCAGCAAGTTATCGGTGCGACGGCGACGCTGATAACGCATCAGCACCGCTTCGCTGCTCCAGTCTTCACCCAACTCGCGTGCATCACACAAAACCGCCAGCAAGGCTTCTACGTCACGATACCCCAGGTTTACTCCCTGCCCGGCTAACGGGTTGATGGTATGTGCCGCGTCACCGAGCAACACCAACCCCGGCAACACGTAGCGTTGTGCATGGCGGCGCGCTAACGGGAAAGATCCGGCCGCATGCACCTTCACTTCCCCTAAGCGGGCAGGAAAGGCTTCGGCGATCTCTTTATCAAGCTGCGCTGGCGGCATCGCCTGCAGCTGGCGGATGCGCTGCGGGCTGTCGTACCACACCAGCGAGGCCCATTGATCATACAACGGCAGGAAAGCCCGGGGACCGGAAGGGAAAAACTGCTGCCAGGTCGTATCTTGCTGCGGCGCGCCGGTATCGACGGTGATCAGCATGCAGGACTGGCGGTACTGCCAGCCGCTGGTGCCGATAGCGGCCAAATTGCGCACCTGCGAGTTGGCTCCATCGGCCCCCACTACCAAACGCGCTTGTAGCGTCTGTGAAGAGTCCAGCGTCACTTGCCAGTGGTCGTCATTCCGCTGCAGCGAACGCAGCCTGGCGGGGCAATAGAGCGTCAGATTTTCGCACTGCTCCAGCTGTTGCCAGAGCGCCAGTTGCAAAATACGGTTTTCTACCATAAAACCCAGCTCCGGCAGGCCGAGCGAGGCGGCGTCAAACGCTACCCGTGAAGAGGCCCACTCCCAGGTTTCCAATCGGCGGTAAGGCGCCGAGCGCATCGCTTGCACCGCCGGCCAGGCGCCGAGTTGTTTCAGCAACCCCACCGAGGTGCAGCCGATGGCGGAAATACGCAGATCCGGCGGGCTTTGCGCATCGAACGCCTGCGGCGCCTGATGTTCCAGCAAGGCCACCGACCAACCGGCCTGCGCCAGCCCCAATGCGGCGGCCGCGCCGACCATTCCGCCGCCTACCACCACGGCGTCATACCGTTTTTGAGATACGTTCATATTGGCTATGTTTTCTTAGTGAATTATCGCCATTCCCACCGGCATGGCGTTTGGCTCCAGTGTAACGGATTTTTAATTTGGCTTCAGGTCGCATGGTGTTTTCCCCGCGCTGGTCACAACGGCGTCAAATGTTTACAATAAGCGCCCTGCATGTCGCGTATCGCAACTTTCGTCCGCACTGAGTAATGGCAAGTCAATGACCAAAAAACTACATATCAAAACCTGGGGCTGCCAGATGAATGAATATGATTCATCGAAAATGGCGGACTTACTGGGAAGCACACACGGTTACCAATGGACCGACAACGCTGAAGAAGCGGACGTGCTGCTGCTGAATACCTGCTCGATCCGTGAGAAAGCGCAGGAAAAAGTTTTCGCCATGTTAGGGCGTTGGAAACTGCTGAAAGAAAAGAACCCGGCGCTGATCATCGGCGTCGGTGGCTGCGTGGCCTCACAGGAAGGCGAACACATTCGCAGCCGCGCGCCCTGCGTCGACGTCGTGTTCGGGCCGCAGACCCTGCACCGCCTGCCGGAAATGCTCAACCACGTGCAGGGCACCCGCAGCCCCATCGTCGACATCAGCTTTCCGGAAATCGAAAAATTCGATCGTCTGCCGGAACCGCGTGCCGAAGGCCCTACCGCCTTCGTCTCCATCATGGAAGGCTGCAACAAGTACTGTACCTTCTGCGTGGTGCCTTATACCCGCGGTGAAGAAGTCAGCCGCCCAAGCGATGACGTCCTGTTTGAAGTCGCCCAACTGGCGGCGCAGGGCGTACGCGAAGTCAACCTGCTCGGCCAGAACGTCAACGCCTATCGCGGCGCGACTTACGACGGCGAAATTTGCTCGTTTGCCGAACTGCTGCGCCTGGTGGCGGCCATCGACGGTATCGACCGCATCCGTTTCACCACCAGCCATCCGATTGAATTCACCGACGATATCATCGCGGTTTATGAAGACACGCCGGAGCTGGTGAGCTTCCTGCATCTGCCGGTACAAAGCGGCTCAGACCGTATACTGACCATGATGAAGCGCGCGCATACCGCGTTGGAATACAAAGCGATCATTCGCAAGCTGCGCAAGGCGCGGCCGGACATCCAGCTCAGCTCCGATTTTATTATCGGCTTCCCGGGTGAAACCCAGGCCGATTTCGAACAGACCATGAATCTGATTGCCGAGATCAACTTTGATACCAGCTTCAGCTTTATCTACTCGTCCCGCCCTGGCACACCGGCGGCCGATATGGTCGATGACGTCAGCGAAGAGGAAAAGAAACAGCGTCTGTATATCCTGCAGGATCGCATCAACCAGCAGGTGCTGCAGTTCAGCCGCCGGATGCTCGGAACCGTACAGCGTATTTTGGTGGAAGGCACTTCCCGCAAAAGCGTGATGGAGCTGGCGGGCCGGACAGCCTGCAACCGCGTGGTGAACTTTGAAGGCACGCCGGATATGATCGGTCAGTTCGTTGATGTGGAAATCACCGAGGTTTTGACCAACACACTGCGTGGCGCAGTGGTACGTACCGAACAGCAGATGGACCTGCGCGTGCATGAATCCCCGCAGTCAGTCATCGCCCGAACCCGAAAAGAGAACGCGCTGGGCGTCGGCATTTATCAGCCCTGACGCCCTCTCCGCAGTGCTGTAAGCCGTGGCGCCCGACGCCACGTCAGCGATTATCCTTATGACTTATCAGCCGGGTCTCGATGCCCGGCTATTTTCTTTTTTTTTATTTTTTTGATTAAGAGGCGACATAACATGCAACTCCCACACTGCCCAAAGTGCAACTCCGAATACACCTACCAGGATAACAACCTGTTTATCTGCCCTGAGTGCGCCCACGAGTGGAGCGACAGCGCGCCGGCGGACGACAGCGATACGCTGATTGTCAAAGACGCCAACGGCAACCTGCTGGCCGACGGCGACGCCGTGACCGTAGTGAAAGACCTCAAGGTCAAAGGCAGCTCTTCCATGCTGAAAATCGGCACCAAAGTGAAGAACATCCGCCTGGTGGAAGGCGACCACAACATCGACTGCAAGATCGATGGCTTTGGCCCGATGAAGCTGAAATCCGAATTCGTGAAAAAGAACTGATCGCCAGCCCTGAATCTCCAAAGCATTACGCGGCTGTTTTGGCCGCGTTTTTCCTCCTTCGGCCCTTGAATTTTGCCGCCGACGCACAGATAGATCATGGGTAAACTTGCGCCAGTGCGGCGCACCATGAATAATTCAAGGTAGAGAGTTCAGGCTTGGCCCTGGACGCGCGTACCGAAAACCAACCAGGCCCGATATGAGCCTTGAGGAATAGTTTGAACGTCGCAACACAAGAAATTTTGTTAGAGCCGGCAGACAATAAGCGATTGCTCAGCCTGTGCGGCCCGTTTGATGACAATATCAAACAACTCGAACGCCGGTTGGGCATTGAGATCAACCGCCGTGACAACCGTTTCAAGCTGGTCGGCAAGAACCCGTGCGTGGTTGCCGCCGCCGATATCTTGCGCCATCTGTATGTGGACACCGCCCCCATTCGCGGCGTGATCCCGGATATCGACCCGGAGCAGATCCATTTAGCGATCAAAGAAAGCCGGGTGCTGGAACAGGTTGCCGACAGCGTGCCGGATTACGGCAAGGCGGTGACCATCAAAACCAAACGCGGCATGGTGAAACCGCGCACGCCGAATCAGGCGCAATACATTGCCAATATTCTCGATCACGACATCACCTTCGGCATCGGCCCGGCCGGTACCGGCAAGACCTACCTGGCGGTCGCCGCTGCGGTGGACGCATTGGAACGCCAGGAGATCCGCCGCATTCTGCTGACCCGTCCAGCGGTTGAAGCCGGTGAAAAACTGGGCTTCCTGCCGGGGGATCTGAGCCAGAAGGTCGATCCTTACCTGCGCCCGCTGTATGACGCCCTGTTCGAAATGCTGGGCTTTGAGCGCGTGGAGAAGCTGATCGAACGTAACGTGATAGAAGTCGCGCCGCTGGCCTATATGCGCGGCCGTACGTTGAACGACGCGTTTATCATCCTCGACGAGAGCCAGAACACCACCATCGAACAGATGAAGATGTTCCTGACGCGTATTGGCTTCAACTCCAAGGCGGTCATCACCGGTGACGTGACGCAGATAGACCTGCCGCGCAATCAAAAATCCGGCCTGCGCCACGCGGTGGAAGTGCTGTCGGACGTCGAAGAACTGAGCTTCAATTTCTTCCATAGCGAAGACGTGGTACGCCATCCGGTGGTGGCCCGCGTGGTCATCGCTTATGAAGCCTGGGAAGCCGCCGAACAAAAACGCAAAGATGCGATTGCCGAACAACGTAAACGCGAGGCAACCATCGCCTCCGAGCAGGAGACACCATGAGCCAGGTGATTTTGGATCTGCAGATTGCCTGTGCAGACAGCAACGGCCTGCCGGATGAAGCCACCTTCCAGCGCTGGCTGGAAGGCGTGCTGCCGCAGTTTCAGGAGGAGGCCGAGGTCACCATTCGCCTGGTGGATGAAGCGGAAAGTAACGAGTTGAACCTGACCTATCGCGGCAAAGACAAACCGACCAACGTGCTGTCTTTCCCGTTCGAAGCTCCCCCGGGTATCGAGCTGCCGCTGCTGGGCGATCTGATCATCTGCCGTCAGGTGGTTGAACAGGAAGCCGTCGAGCAAGAGAAGGCGCTGGAGGCCCACTGGGCGCATATGGTTGTCCATGGCAGCCTTCATCTGCTAGGGTATGACCACATCGAAGACGATGAAGCCGAAGAAATGGAGTCTTTGGAAACCGAAATCATGCACGGACTGGGTTACCCGGACCCGTACCTGGCGGAAAAAGACCCCCTCTGACGTCAGCTGATTTCCCCGCAGCCCCCGTATGGGGCTGCCGCTGACTCCCCTAACTCTGACATGAGTGATATTAACTAAAACGCCATGAGCGACGACCATTCACAAAGCAATGACAGCCCCAGTCCCAAGAAGGGGTTCTTTACTCTTATCCTTAACCAGCTGTTCCACGGCGAACCCAAAAACCGTGGCGATCTGGTAGAGCTGATCCGTGATTCCGAGCAAAACGACCTGATCGATCCCGATACCCGAGACATGCTGGAAGGCGTGATGGATATCGCCGAGCAGCGCGTGCGCGATATCATGATCCCGCGCTCCCAGATGGTGACGCTCAAGCGTAACCAAACGCTGGAAGAGTGCCTGGACGTGATCATTGAATCCGCCCACTCGCGCTTCCCGGTGATCAGCGAAGATAAAGATCACATCGAAGGCATTCTGATGGCCAAGGATCTGCTGCCGTTTATGCGCGCGGAATCCGAGGAATTCAGCATCGACAAGGTGCTGCGCACCGCCGTGGTGGTGCCTGAAAGCAAGCGAGTAGACCGGATGCTGAAGGAGTTCCGCTCCCAGCGTTATCACATGGCGATTGTCATTGATGAGTTCGGCGGCGTGTCCGGCCTGGTCACCATCGAAGATATTCTGGAACTGATTGTCGGCGAAATCGAAGACGAATACGACGACGAAGACGATCTGGATATCCGCCAGCTCAGCCGCCATATGTATACCGTGCGAGCGCTGGCGCCAATTGAAGACTTCAACGAAGCCTTCGGCACCCACTTCAGCGACGACGAGGTCGACACCATCGGCGGCCTGGTGATGCAAGCCTTCGGTCACCTGCCTGCACGCGGGGAAACCATTGAAATCGAAGGTTACCTATTTAAAGTTGCGATGGCGGACAGTCGACGTATCATCCAGGTTCATGTAAAAATTCCGGACGATTCTCCGCAACCGAAACTGGAAGAATAAATCAAACATGGCTAAAGCCTCTTTCCTTGAACGCCAGTGGGTTCGCGCCCTGCTGGCGCTGTTGACCGGCGCCAGCGGCACGCTGGCGTTTTCCCCTTACGATATCTGGCCGGCGGCCCTTGTCTCTCTGTTCGGCCTGTTGGCCGTAACCCTGAACCGCACCACCAAACAGTCTGCCTTGCTCGGTTTTTGCTGGGGTTTCGGTCTGTTCGGGACGGGAATCAACTGGGTTTACGTCAGCATTGCCGACTTCGGCGGCATGCCTTTCTCCATCAACATTTTCCTGGTTGTGCTGCTGGCGGCTTACCTGTCGCTGTATACCGGGCTGTTCGCCGGGTTACTGGCACGTCTGTGGCCGACCACCAGTTGGTACCGTTTAGCGATTGCCGCCCCCGTGTTGTGGCAAGTCACCGAGTTTTTACGTGGCTGGGTGCTGACCGGTTTCCCCTGGCTTCAATTTGGCTACAGCCAGATTAACGGCCCGCTGAAAGGCGTGGCGCCGTTGCTCGGGGTAGATACCATCACCTTTATGCTGATGGCGATCGCCGGGCTGTTGGTGTACGCCGTCAATCAACGCCGGATCGCCGCGGCAGGGGTTGCCATCGCACTGCTGTTGCTGCCGTGGCCGTTGCGCCAGCTGCACTGGTTTACCCCGCAACCGGACAAGGCGGTCAACGTCGCGATGGTGCAGGGCAATATCGCTCAGTCGATGAAGTGGGATCCGAAAGCGTTGGTCAGCACCTTGCAAACCTATTTGGACGAAACGCGTCCTTATATGGGCAAAGCGCCGATCATCATCTGGCCGGAGTCTGCCATTCCGGATTACGAAGCCAGCCAGAACGGCTTCCTGACCATGATGGATGACCTGATGCGCGCCAAAAACAGCAGCCTGATCACCGGTATTGTTGATGTGCGTGCTACGCCGCAGGGCCAGCAAATCTACAACAGCGCCATCGTGCTGGGCGAGCCGACGCCGTACGTTTATCCGGCCAAGGACCGCTATAACAAGCACCATCTGGTGCCGTTTGGCGAGTTTGTACCGCTGGAAACGCTGCTGCGCCCGCTGGCACCGTTCTTCGATTTACCGATGTCTTCATTCAGTCGTGGCGACTACGTCCAGCCACAGCTCAGCGTGAAAGGCTATAACCTGACGGCGGCGATCTGTTATGAGATTGTTCTCGGCCAGCAGGTTCGCGACAACTTCCGGCCGGACACCAACTTCCTGCTGACCATCTCCAACGACGCCTGGTTCGGCCATTCCATCGGCCCATGGCAGCACTTCCAGATGGCGCGCATGCGTGCTCTGGAGCTGGGTCGCCCTCTGTTGCGCAGCACCAATAACGGCGTCACCGCCGCGGTAGACGCCAACGGTGAGGTGATCGCAGAGATCCCTCAGTTCACCCGCAAGGTGCTGGAGGTGAAAGTCACACCAACCACTGGCATAACACCTTATGCCCGTTTTGGCGCCACGCCATTGTGGATAATCACCCTGCTGCTTGGCGGCCTGGCGTTGATCCTCGGCCTGCGCCGTAAATAACCCCCCCGGGGCGCTGCCCGTCAGCGCCCCGTTTCCCTCATCCACCTTGCAGCTTTCCACGCCGCACTCTCCCACGCGACTAGCATAAAGCGTCGCCAAATCAATGCTTCTGGCACACTCCTTGCTTTAATTACGCTGTTATAGAGAGCCGATTTACTTTTACTGACGTTTTGTCGCACCTGTGCACAACTCAAGAGCATGACCGGCACCACAAAGGTGCATTGGGGTTTTGTTGCATTAATTTGGTGCGCGTGGCGTCTCAAAAAAAGAAACATTTTAGTTTCAATCCATTCACAATCGGCTATTTTCTAACGGTTATGTGTTCTAAGACTATCTTTATACTTGAGCAATAAATCTCCATTTAGAATCTGATGCTCTTTGAATTTGAGCCACCACAACAGCAAAGGAGTTGGACCATGCAAATGCGTAAATTGGCGTTATCGTTACTGCTGATCGGTATGGCAGGTAACGTAGCCCATGCGGAAGAACTGACCGGTACGCTGAAGAAAATCAAAGACAACGGCGTGATCGTTGTCGGCCACCGCGAATCGTCAGTGCCGTTCTCCTACTACGACAACCAGCAAAAAGTTGTGGGTTACTCCCAGGACTACTCCAACCAAATCGTTGAAGCGGTTAAGAAAAAACTGAACGCTCCTGATCTGCAGGTCAAAATGCTGCCGATCACCTCACAGAACCGTATCCCACTGCTGCAAAACGGCACTTTTGACTTCGAATGCGGCTCGACCACCAACAACCTCGAACGCCAAAAACAGGCGGCCTTCTCCGATACCATCTTCGTGGTCGGTACCCGTCTGCTGGTGAAAAAAGGCTCTGACGTCAAAGACTTCAAGGATCTGGCGGGCAAACCTGTCGTGGTGACCTCAGGCACCACCTCTGAAGTGCTGCTCAATAAACTGAACGACAGCGGCAAGATGAACATGCGCATCATCAGCGCCAAAGACCACGGCGACTCCTTCCGTACCTTGGAAAGCGGTCGTGCAGTAGCCTTTATGATGGATGACGCCCTGCTGGCGGGTGAACGCGCGAAAGCGAAGAAGCCGGACCAATGGGAAATTCTGGGCACACCGCAGTCGAAAGAAGCCTACGGCTGTATGCTGCGTAAAGACGATCCTGAGTTCAAAAAACTGGTCGATGACACCATCGCTCAAGCTCAAACTTCAGGCGAAGCAACAAAATGGTTTGATAAGTGGTTCAAACAGCCTATTCCACCGAAGAACCTCAACATGAACTTCGAACTGTCCGACGACATGAAGCAACTGTTCAAAGAGCCTAACGATAAAGCATTGAACTAATAGAACAAGAGCTGGGGCGGCCGCCAGGCCAAACCAGCCCTGTTGATGGCTGGGACAGACAGGAATACGGGAGGCCGTTCCCCTCCCGTATTTTTCCCATAACGCATTACCGATGCCCGCACACATAAGTCAGCCCGACTGGCCGCGGCGCCCTCGGCGTTGAATAGTCATCAATCTTTAGGCGCTCTGCGCCCGCTTAACGGAGTTTGTTATGTCAATAGATTGGAACTGGGGTATCTTCCTGCAGCAGGCCCCGTTTGGGAATACCACCTACCTCGGCTGGATTTGGTCCGGCTTTCAGGTCACGGTAGCCCTCTCCGTCTGTGCATGGATTATCGCTTTCTTTGTCGGTTCGCTATTCGGTATTTTGCGTACCGTGCCCAACCGCTTTCTTTCCACGCTCGGTACCTGTTACGTCGAACTGTTCCGTAATGTGCCGCTGATCGTCCAATTCTTTACCTGGTATCTGGTGATCCCGGAACTGCTGCCGGCGAATATCGGCATGTGGTTCAAAACCGAACTCGATCCTAACGTGCAATTCTTTGTTTCCTCGATGCTGTGCCTCGGGCTGTTTACCGCGGCTCGCGTCTGCGAGCAGGTACGTGCTGCCATTCAGTCACTGCCGCGCGGTCAAAGAGCGGCCGGGTTGGCGATGGGTCTGACGCTGCCGCAAACCTACCGCTACGTGCTGTTGCCGAATGCCTACCGGGTGATTGTGCCGCCGATGACCTCAGAAATGCTCAACCTGGTCAAAAACTCCGCCATCGCTTCCACTATCGGGTTGGTCGACATGGCTGCCCAGGCCGGCAAACTGCTGGACTACTCTGCGCATGCCTATGAATCCTTTACCGCGATTACGCTGGCCTATATCGCCATCAACGCCGTGATCATGCTGTTTATGCGGTTGGTAGAGAGAAAAGTGCAGTTGCCCGGCAACTTGGGGAGTAAATAATGTACGAATTTGACTGGGCATCGATTGTCCCAAGTTTCCCTTATCTGCTGCAGGGCCTGTTGATCACGCTGAAGATCACCGTGACCGCCATCGTCGTCGGTATTCTGTGGGGAACCGTTCTGGCGGTAATGCGCTTGTCGCCCATCAAACCGATCAGCTGGTTCGCTGCCGTTTACGTCAACCTGTTCCGCTCCGTCCCTCTGGTGATGGTGCTGCTGTGGTTCTATCTGGTGGTTCCAAGCTTATTACAACAGGTTCTAGGGCTGTCGCCGAAAACCGATATTCGCCTGATCTCGGCTATGGTAGCCTTTTCCCTGTTTGAAGCGGCTTATTACTCGGAAATTATCCGCGCCGGTATCATCAGCATCTCACGCGGCCAGTCCTCCGCCGCGCTGGCACTGGGCATGACCCAATGGCAGTCAATGAAGCTGGTGATCCTGCCGCAGGCGTTCCGCGCCATGGTGCCGCTGCTGCTGACCCAGGGCATCGTACTGTTCCAGGATACCTCCCTGGTGTACGTACTGAGCCTGGCTGACTTCTTCCGTACCGCCTCGACCATTGGCGAGCGCGACGGCACCCAGGTTGAAATGATCCTGTTTGCCGGCTTTGTCTACTTTGTTATCAGTCTCGCCGCCTCGGCGCTGGTAAGCTATTTGAAGAAAAGGACTGTTTGATGATATCCCTGAAAAATGTTTCTAAGTGGTACGGTCACTTTCAGGTTCTGACCGATTGCACCACCGAAGTAAAAAAAGGCGAGGTGGTGGTGGTCTGCGGTCCTTCAGGCTCGGGCAAGTCTACCCTGATCAAAACCGTCAACGGTCTGGAGCCGATCCAGCAGGGCAATATCCTGGTGAACGGTACCCCGGTCAACGACAAGAAAACCAATCTGGCGCAGCTGCGTTCCAAGGTCGGTATGGTATTCCAACACTTCGAGCTTTTTCCACACCTGTCGATCATCGATAACCTGACGCTGGCGCAGGTGAAAGTGCTCAAACGCGACAAAGACGCCTCGCGCGAGAAAGGCCTGAAACTGCTGGAGCGCGTCGGCCTGACCGCACACGCCAACAAGTTCCCCGGCCAGCTTTCCGGCGGCCAGCAGCAACGCGTGGCTATCGCCCGAGCGCTGTGCATGGATCCTATCGCCATGCTGTTCGATGAGCCCACTTCGGCGCTCGATCCGGAAATGATCAACGAAGTGCTGGACGTTATGGTCGAACTGGCCAATGAAGGCATGACCATGATGGTGGTAACCCACGAGATGGGCTTTGCCCGTAAAGTGGCGAACCGGGTGATCTTTATGGATGAAGGCAAAATCGTCGAAGACCGTAATAAAGACGACTTCTTCAACAATCCGGAGTCCGAACGGGCGAAGGACTTCCTGGCGAAAATCCTGCACTGATGCCTCGCCTGCGCCCCGCCCGGGGCGCAGTTTCATTCCCTCTTTCCGGCACTAAAAGCACTTGTTTCTCCCCGATTTTGATCCGATGCTCACTGGATAACAAATAAGGAGATAAACATGCCCCGCCCTATCATTATCGATTGCGACCCTGGTCTGGACGATGCCATTGCCCTTGCCATGGCGCTGAGTTCACCAGAATTGGACGTTAAAGCCATTACCACCTCCGCCGGTAACCAGACGCCGGAAAAAACCCTGCACAATGCGCTGGGTCTATTGACGTTGATGAAACGTGAAGACATTCCCGTCGCTGCCGGTGCTGCCGCGCCGTTGATGCGAGACCTGGTGATTGCCGACTACGTTCACGGCAAAACCGGCATGGGCAATACCCATCTGCCAACGCCCGCCATCCAGCCGGTGGCGCAAACTGCCGTAGAGCTGATCGCCAGCCTGCTACGCAGCAGTCCGCAGCCGATCACGCTGGTGGTCACTGGCCCCATGACCAATATCGCCCTGCTGCTGGCCCAACACCCAGAGCTGAAAGGTAACATTGAACGCATCGTGTTTATGGGGGGAGGCATGAATGCCGGCAACACCACCCCGGTGGCAGAGTTCAACATCTATGTCGATCCCGAAGCCGCCGAAATGGTACTGAAATCCGGCGTACCGCTGACCATGGCCGGGTTGAACGTGACTCACCAGGCGCTGGTGCTGCCACAGGATATCGAACGCATCCGTCAGATAAACAACCCGGTGGCGCAGGCGGTGGCCGAAATGCTCGACTTCTACCTGCCGCTGTACCTTAGCCATCCGCGTGGGCTGCCCGGTGCCGCGATGCACGACCCCTGCACCATCGCCTGGCTGCTGGCGCCACAGCTGTTTGACAGTATCGAACGCTGGGTCGGCGTGGAAACCAAAGGGGAATATACCCTCGGCATGACCGTGGTGGATACCTTCGGCCAGAACGGCAAGCCGGCCAACGTTGAAGTGCTGACCGATATCGATCGCGAAGGCTTTATCGATCTGTTGGCCGAGCGCGTAGCCCGCTATTGACCACCGGGCGGGAAACCGCCCTGATATTCAATATTTTTGATTTAACTCAGCGAATTTTTACGCTATCACTGGCCCAGGCTTGCCTCTAAGATGCTGTTAAACGCACAGCATCGCTGATACCTTAGACCAAGCCTGGAGATAGCCCAATGAGTCGTATACTGGTCCTGAAATCAAGTATCCTGGGTGATTACTCCCAGTCTGGAAAATTAGTCGATTTTTTTGTTCAACAGTGGCATGAAGCACACCCCAATGACAGCTTTACGGTTCGCGACTTAGCCAACCCGACACTGCCGGAGCTGGATGGAGAAGTGATTGGCGGGTTTAGCGCCGGTGACAAACCTTTAACACCGCATCAGCAAAAGACGCTGGCACTTTCCGATGAGCTGATCGCCGAGCTGAAATCGCACGACACCATTATCATCAGCGCGCCGATGTACAACTTCAACATCCCGACGCAGTTGAAAATCTATTTCGACCTGGTGGCGCGCGCCGGCCAAACCTTCCGCTACACCTCTGAAGGCTCTGAAGGTCTGGTCACCGGCAAGAAAGCGATTGTGATCTCCAGCCGCGGCGGTATCCACGCGGATACGCCAACCGATCTGATCACGCCATATCTGAAGCTGTTCCTGGCGTTTATCGGCATTACCGACGTCGAGTTCGTGCTGGCGGAAGGATTTGCTTACGGCCCTGAAGCAGCAGAAAAAGCCGCTCAGGAAAGCCGGGTTGCGGTGGCACAGAAAGTGCCCGCCAAAATCGACACCGCCCCTCAGGCTGAAGTGGCTACGGCCTCGGCTGGCGGAAGCTTTCTTGGCAACCTGATGAAAAAACTGTTTGGCTAAGAGCAGCGCCTGCCCTGACCTTTTCCAGCGGAGAGGCCAGGGCGCGCAGCAAGCTTAAGGTTCGAAAGGCCGACGCTGGAACTGGTCATGACCGCATTTCGGGCACAGCGGCAGCACTTCCGGCGTGTAAAACGCCAAATGATGGTGGCATTTTTCGCACACCAGATTACCCAGCCCGACAACCTCACCGCTGTGGTAAACGCCATGGTGGCTGACGTCCTTGAACACCTCGCGCCATTCCAACTGAGTTTTGTCGGTAATATCCGCCAGTTCCTGCCACAGGCTTTCCTTGATAACCCGCATGAAAACGCTGTCGGTAAACTCGTCCCGGCTCTCCTGATAACTGCGAGCGAACTCTTCCAGATCGCGCCGTACCGCCTGTGTAACCTGCTCAACTTCGTCGCGCGTCAGTTCACCCGCTTCGTTTAGCCGTTTTTCTGCGCTCGCGACCAGCGAGTCAATATCACGCTCGCCATTTTTCAGGCGTTCTGTCAGAGATGCCACCAATTCGCGGTAGTACTGAGCAACCTTGTTCATAATCTCTCCTCGATGAACTTACGTGACTGGGCTTACCTCCCATACCCTATAGCTTTCGAGTTGCAGCTAAGCGCCCGGTTCACTCATCCCCAGGCGCTTACTTTAGTAAGTCACTGGGGTGAGCGACAAATCTGTCGGGAACAGATTTGAACGCTGCTTGCAGCGGCCCTGAAAGGGCAAGGACCATGGATGGGCCTTGTAAGCAGGTAACAACGCTGCAGCTTGAAAGATGATGGGTATAAACTATCCCTTATCATTTTAGCCGTAAATTGCTGATGTCACTTGGCAAGACATGGTTTCCTCAAGATGTGAGTCATATCATGGCCGGTATTTTTTAAATACGTCGAGTCGGGCGCTTGGTGTTGTTGCCGGGAGGTCTTATCAGCTATGCTATGCGGATCTATAAGTACTCAACAGAATGCTACAGAAATCCCCCCGATAGGTTTCGAGTCACGGCCAGGCGGCCAGTACGTGAAACCCAAGAGCTTACAAAGGTAAGTGACTGGGTTGAGTGTACGCAGCCAACAACGCTGTGGCTTGAAAGATGAAGGGGGAGCTGTTTTACACCTACAGGACCACCAGCCGCCATGCAAGAGCAATACCGTCCAGAAGACATAGAATCGAACGTACAGCTTCACTGGGAAGAGAAGCAAACTTTCAAAGTTACCGAAGATGCGAGCAAGGAAAAGTATTACTGCCTATCCATGCTGCCGTACCCATCAGGCCGTCTGCACATGGGGCACGTTCGTAACTACACTATCGGCGACGTGATCTCGCGCTACCAGCGCATGTTAGGTAAAAACGTGCTACAGCCCATCGGCTGGGATGCGTTCGGCCTGCCGGCGGAAGGCGCTGCGGTTAAAAACAACACCGCACCGGCTCCGTGGACCTACGACAATATCGAATACATGAAGAACCAGCTGAAACTGCTGGGTTTCGGCTATGACTGGGATCGCGAGATCGCCACCTGCGATCCGGACTACTACCGTTGGGAACAGTGGTTCTTCACCAAGCTGTACGAAAAAGGCCTGGTCTACAAGAAGACTTCCGCGGTGAACTGGTGCCCACACGATCTGACCGTGCTGGCCAACGAACAGGTGATCGACGGCTGCTGCTGGCGCTGCGACACCAAGGTTGAGCGTAAAGAGATCCCTCAGTGGTTTATCAAAATCACCGACTACGCCGATCAGCTGCTCAACGATCTGGACACGCTGGAAAGCTGGCCAGAACAGGTGAAAACCATGCAGCGCAACTGGATTGGCCGTTCCGAAGGGGTGGATATCACCTTTGACGTAGCGGGCAGCGACGAAAAGCTGACGGTTTACACCACCCGTCCTGACACCTTTATGGGCGCGACCTACGTGGCCGTAGCCGCAGGTCACCCATTGGCGCAGCAAGGCGCGGTGAACAACCCGGCGCTGGCTGAATTTATCGAAGAGTGCCGCAACACCAAAGTGGCCGAAGCCGAAATGGCGACGATGGAGAAAAAGGGCATGCCGACCGGCCTGTTCGCCATCCATCCGCTGTCCGGCGAGCAAGTGCCAATTTGGGTCGCCAACTTTGTGCTGATGGAATACGGCACCGGCGCGGTGATGGCGGTTCCGGCTCACGATCAGCGCGACTGGGAATTCGCCACCAAATACGGCCTGCCAATCAAACCGGTCGTTCTGGCCCTCGACGGCAGCCAACCGGATGTACAAGCCGAAGCGATGACCGAGAAAGGCACGCTGTTCAACTCCGGCGAGTTTGACAGTCTGGATCACCAAGACGGTTTCAACGCCATTGCCGACAAACTGGTCGCCAAAGGCGTTGGTCAGCGCAAGGTTAACTACCGTCTGCGCGACTGGGGCGTTTCCCGCCAACGTTATTGGGGCGCACCAATCCCGATGGTCACGCTGGAAGACGGTACCGTGATGCCAACTCCAGAAGACCAGCTGCCGGTGATCCTGCCGGAAGACGTGGTGATGGATGGCATTACCAGCCCGATCAAAGCCGATCCTGAGTGGGCGAAAACCACCGTTAACGGCCAACCGGCGCTGCGCGAAACCGACACCTTCGACACCTTTATGGAGTCGTCCTGGTACTACGCGCGCTATACCTGCCCGCAGTACGACCAGGGGATGCTGGATCCAGCCGCTGCCAACTACTGGCTGCCGGTCGATCAGTATGTCGGCGGCATCGAACACGCCATCATGCACCTGATGTATTTCCGCTTCTTCCACAAGCTGCTGCGTGACGCTGGCCTGGTCGACTCCGACGAGCCGGCAAAACGCCTGCTGTGCCAGGGCATGGTGCTGGCAGACGCCTTCTATTACACCGGCAACAGCGGCGAACGCGTCTGGGTTTCCCCGGTCGACGCCAACGTTGAACGTGATGACAAAGGCCGCATTATCAAAGCCACCGATCCACAAGGTCGTGAACTGGTCTATGCTGGCATGAGCAAAATGTCGAAGTCGAAAAACAACGGCATCGACCCGCAGGTGATGGTTGAGAAATACGGCGCAGATACCGTCCGTCTGTTCATGATGTTTGCTTCACCGGCAGAAATGACGCTGGAATGGCAGGAATCCGGCGTAGAAGGGGCAAACCGCTTCCTGAAACGCGTGTGGAAACTGGCCTACGAACACCTGGAAAAAGGCGCCGTTCAGCCGCTGAACGTGGCAACGCTGAGCGAAGATCAGAAAGCGCTGCGCCGCGATCTGCACAAAACCATTGCCAAAGTGACCGACGATATCGGCCGCCGTCAGACCTTCAACACCGCGATTGCCGCCGTGATGGAACTGATGAACAAGCTGGCCCGTGCACCGCAAGAGAGCGAGCAAGATCGCGCCCTGCTGCAGGAAGCGCTGTTGGCAGTCGTTCGCATGCTGTATCCGTTCACTCCGCACGTGTGCTTCTCACTGTGGCAGGCGCTGGGCGGTGAAGGCGATGTGGATACCGCAGCCTGGCCGCAAGCCGACGAGCAGGCTATGGTCGAAGACTCCAAGCTGGTGGTGGTGCAGGTCAACGGTAAGGTTCGCGCTAAAATCACCGTGGCTGCCGATGCAACCGAAGAGCAGGTACGTGCGCGTGCCGCTGAGGAGCATCTGGTCGCTAAATATCTGGACGGGGTCACGGTTCGTAAAGTGATCTATGTTCCGGGCAAATTGCTTAACCTGGTTGTGGGTTAACACAAGGAGGCGTTGTGCGACATCGTATTCTGACGTTGTTGCTGGGGTTGGCGGTGCTGGTCACCGCTGGCTGCGGTTTTCACCTGCGTGGTACCACGCAGGTCCCTTCGGAAATGAAGACACTGCTGCTGGACAGCTCGGACCCTTATGGTCCGCTGACCCGCGCGGTGCGTGAGCAGTTACGTCTCAGCGACGTGACCATCGTCAAGGATGCCAAGCGTAAGGATCTCCCTTCCCTGCGCATCATTGGCGCCACGGAGAGCCAGGATACCGCCTCTATCTTCCAGGACGGTAAAACCGCTGAGTACCAAATGGTACTGACCGTTCAGGCACAGGTGCTGATCCCGGGTCACGATCTGTATCCGCTAAACGTTAAAGTTTTCCGTTCGTTCTTCGATAACCCGTTGACCGCACTGGCAAAAGATTCCGAACAAGACATTATTCGCCAGGAAATGCGCGAGCAGGCCGCCCAACAGCTGGTACGTAAGCTGCTGACGGTGCACGCTGCGGAAGAAGAAACCCAACAGAAAGCCGCTGCCGCCGGTGAAAAAGCGGCCAGTCGCGTAGATCAATGATTCGTATTTACCCTGAACAACTTGCCGCGCAGCTCCGAGAGGGGCTGCGCGCTTGTTATTTATTGACCGGCAACGAGCCGCTGCTGCTGCAGGAAAGCCAGGATCTGATCCGCCACGCGGCCCAAGAGCAGCAGTTCACCGAGCATTACAGCATTTCGCTCGACGCCCATACCGATTGGGATGCCATCTTCAGCATCTGTCAGGCCATGAGCCTGTTCGCCAGCCGTCAGACGCTGCTGCTGATCTTCCCTGAGAACGGGCCGACGGCACCGATCGGCGAACAGCTGATCAAACTGGCCGCACTGCTGCATGACGACATTTTGCTGATGCTGCGTGGGCCACGCCTGACCAAAGCGCAAGAAAACAGTGCCTGGTTCAAGGCGCTCAGCCCGCACGGCGCTTACGTCAGTTGCCAGACGCCGGAACAGGCGCAGCTCCCCCGCTGGGTCGCTCAACGAGCCAAAACCCTGAAGCTGGAACTGGACGACGCGGCAAACCAACTGCTGTGTTACTGCTACGAAGGCAACCTGCTGGCACTGTCGCAGGCGCTGGAGCGGCTGTCGTTGCTGCATCCGGATGGCAAACTCACGCTGCCGCGCGTTGAACTGGCCGTGAACGATGCCGCCCACTTCACGCCATTCCACTGGCTGGACGCCCTGTTGGCCGGAAAAAGCAAACGCGCCTGGCATATCCTGCAGCAGATGCAGCAGGAAGATGTCGAGCCGGTGATCCTGCTGCGAACCCTGCAACGGGAACTGCTGCAGTTGCTCAACCTGCAACGCCGCATGGCGACAGTGCCTTTGCGTACGCTATTCGATCAATACAAGGTTTGGCAAAACCGCCGTAACCTGGTAACTCAGGCATTGCAACGGCTGTCCGGCACCCAGCTGCGGCAAGCGGTTCATCTGCTCGCGCAGATAGAAATCACCCTTAAGCAGGATTACGGCCAGTCGGTCTGGTCTGAATTGGAAACCCTGTCGATGCTGCTGTGCGGCAAACCTCTGGCCACGAGTTTTTCAGATGTCCACTAATCCGCAAGGCACTCCCGTTCTGCACGCCCTGTTTGGCGGCACCTTCGACCCTATCCATTACGGCCATCTGCGGCCGGTGGAAGCGCTGGCCGCAGAGGTTGGTCTGAACCGGGTCACGCTGCTGCCGAACCATGTTCCGCCGCACCGCCCTCAGCCCGAAGCGAACGCTCAGCAACGGTTGAAAATGGTGGAATTGGCCATTGCCGATAACCCGCTGTTTGCGGTTGACGATCGTGAACTGCATCGCACCACCCCTTCCTATACCATCGAGACGCTGGAAGCCATTCGTAAAGAACGTGGCGCCGCCTTGCCTCTGGCGTTTATCATTGGCCAGGACTCGCTGTTGACGCTGCACAAATGGCACCGCTGGCAGTCGCTGCTGGATACCTGTCATCTGCTGGTGCTCGCTCGCCCTGGTTACAACGATCGCATGGATACGCCTGAGCTACAGCAGTGGCTAGAGCAACATCAGGTGAGCGATCCCGCCCAGCTCAGCCGGCATCCTCACGGATTTATTTATCTGGCCGATACGCCACAGCTGGAGATTTCGGCCACGGAAATTCGTCAGCGTCGCCATCAGGGACTCAACTGTGACGACCTGTTGCCGCGTTCAGTACAGCGCTATATCGAGTTACAGGGTTTATATCGCTAGCAACAGCCGCGTGATATACTGCGCCGCTATTTTTCAGGTATTCGCTGAAAACCCCGGAATCCTTAGCTGGCCGGGCAGTCACCAGCTGGCTTTCAGCGGCATCCTGCCGACTTATCATTGATTCAGGCCGCAAAACGGGCAAGTTGCCCGCCGCAGTCGAATGAACAGAACACACCCGAGGGGAACCTTTGCAAGGTAAAGCGCTCCAAGATTTCGTCATCGATAAAATTGATGACCTGAAAGGCCAAGACATTATCGCTCTGGATGTACAAGACAAATCCAGCATCACCGATTGCATGATCATCTGCACCGGGACCTCTACCCGTCACGTGATGTCGATCGCCAACCACCTGGTGCAGGAAGCCCGCACCGCCGGTATGGAACTATTCGGCATGAAAGGCCAGGAAGCCTCCGACTGGATCGTTGTCGACCTGGGTGACGTGATCGTTCACGTGATGCAGGAAGAGAGCCGTCAGTTGTACGAGCTGGAAAAACTCTGGAGCTAAGCGGTGAAACTGCAACTGGTAGCCGTCGGCACTAAAATGCCAGACTGGGTGCAGACCGGCTTTATGGATTATCTGCACCGCTTTCCGAAAGACATGCCGTTTGAGCTGACCGAAATCCCGGCGGGCAAGCGCGGCAAGAATGCCGATATCAAACGCATTCTGGAAAAGGAAGGCGAGCAGATGCTGGCTGCGGTAGGCAAAGGCAATCGCATTGTCACGCTGGATATTCCCGGTACGCCGTGGGAAACGCCGCAGTTGGCGCAACAACTCGAACGCTGGAAGCAGGACGGCCGCAACGTCAGCCTGCTGATTGGCGGCCCGGAAGGGCTGGCCCCGGCGTGTAAGGCCGCCGCCGAACAGAGTTGGTCGCTCTCACCGTTGACATTACCGCATCCTTTAGTGCGCGTGCTGGTGGCTGAAAGCCTCTATCGCGCCTGGAGCATTACAACAAATCATCCTTACCACCGGGAATAACCGGTGGTAATAGTGACAGAGTGAAATAAAGCAGCGGGATGAAAATAGAACGTAACCCTTTTCGCGACTATACGGCCGAATCCGCCCTGTTTGTACGCCGCGCCCTGGTGGCGTTCTTGGTCATCCTGGTGCTGACCGGCACCCTCATCGCCAATCTGTATAACCTGCAAATCGTCCGCTTTGAGGATTACCGCACCCGCTCCAACGAAAACCGCATCAAACTGGTGCCGATCGCGCCCAGCCGCGGCATTATTTACGATCGCAACGGCACTCCGCTGGCGCTCAACCGCACCATCTACCAACTGGAGTTGATGCCGGAAAAGGTCGATGACCTGAAAGCCACGCTACAGGCGCTGCGTTCGGTGGTCGATTTGACCGATGACGACATCACAAACTTCGAAAAAGAGCGCAAGCGCTCGCGCCGTTTCGTCTCTATCCCGGTGAAAACCGCCCTGAGTGAAGTGCAGGTGGCGCGTTTTGCGGTTAACCAGTTCCGCTTCCCCGGCGTAGAGGTCAAAGGCTACCAGCGTCGCTATTACCCTTATGGTTCCGCCCTGACCCATGTGATCGGCTACGTGTCGAAGATCAACGACCGTGACGTCGAACGCCTGGATAAAGACGGCAAGCTGGCCAACTACGCTGCGACGCACGACATCGGCAAGCTGGGCATCGAACGCTATTACGAAGAAACCCTGCATGGCAAAACCGGCTACGAAGAGGTTGAAGTCAACAACCGTGGCCGGGTGATCCGCCAATTGCATGAGCAACCGCCTTCCGCCGGCAAAGACGTCTATCTGACGCTGGATCTCAACCTGCAGCGCTATATCGAGCAGCTGCTGGTGGGCAGCCGTGCGGCAGTGGTGGTGAGCGATCCGCGCACCGGCGGCATTCTGGCTATGGTGTCCAACCCCAGCTATGACCCGAACCTGTTCGTCGACGGCATCTCCAGCAAGGATTACCAGGGGCTGCTCAACGATCCGAACCGGCCGCTGATCAATCGTGCCACGCAAGGGCTCTACCCACCCGCCTCCACGGTGAAGCCGTATATTTCCGTTTCGGCGCTCAGCGCCGGGGTGATCACCAAGAACACCATCGTCTTCGATCCCGGCTGGTGGCAATTGCCCGGCTCGGAAAAACGCTTCCGCGACTGGAAAAAATGGGGCCACGGCCGCCTGAACGTCACCAAAGCGTTGGAAGAGTCCGCGGATACCTTCTTCTATCAGGTCGCTTACGACATGGGCATCGATCGCCTGTCAACCTGGCTGACCAAGTTCGGTTACGGCGAATATACCGGCATCGATCTGTCAGAAGAGCGTTCCGGCCTGATGCCGACTCGTGACTGGAAATTCAAGCGCTATAAAAAACCCTGGTATCAGGGGGACACCATTCCGGTAGGTATCGGCCAGGGTTATTGGACGGCGACGCCGATCCAGATGGCCAAGGCGCTGACCACCCTGATTAACGACGGCAACGTCAAAACGCCGCACCTGCTGCAGAGCACCCGTATCAATGGCGTGCTGGTGCCTTTCCAGCAGGAAGAGAGCACGCAGATCGGCGATATTCATTCCGGCTTCTGGGAAATTGCCAAAGACGGCATGTATGGCGTGGCCAACCGCCCAAATGGGACGGCACGCAAGTACTTTGCAGGTACGCCATACAAAGCCGCGGCGAAATCGGGGACCGCACAGGTATTCGGTTACGAAACCTATAACGCCCACAAACTCGCAGAGCACCTGCGTGACCACAAACTGATGACGGCCTTCGCTCCCTTCGATAATCCGACGGTTTCGGTCGCCATCATTCTGGAAAACGGCGGTGCCGGTCCAGCGGTCGGGACGATCACTCGTCAGATCCTCGACCATATCTTGCTGGGCGACAACAATACGCAATTACCGGACGCGGCTCCGCTGCCGCCTGGTGTAGAAGGTGATTAAGGTAGAACATGACTGAAAGCCAACAAAAAGCGTCGATCTGGACCAAAATCCATATCGACCCCACATTCCTGCTGTTAATTCTGGCCCTGCTGGTCTACAGCGCTTTCGTGATGTGGAGCGCCAGCGGCCAGGACATCGGCATGATGGAGCGCAAGATCGGCCAGATTGTCATGGGGTTGATCGTCATGGCCGTCATGGCGCAAATCCCGCCGCGGGTCTATGAAAGCTGGGCACCGTATCTGTATATTTTCTGCGTGATACTGCTGATTTTGGTGGATGCTTTCGGCCAGATCAGTAAAGGCGCCCAGCGCTGGCTGGATCTCGGCTTCGTGCGTTTCCAGCCGTCCGAGATCGCCAAAATCGCGGTACCGCTGATGGTAGCGCGCTTTATGAACCGCGACGTCTGCCCCCCTTCGCTGAAGAATACGGCGATTGCGCTGGTACTGATTTTCCTGCCTACGCTGCTGGTTGCCGCACAGCCGGATTTGGGTACCTCGATTCTGATCGCCGCCTCCGGCCTGTTCGTGCTATTCCTGTCCGGCATGAGCTGGAAGCTGATCGCCGTAGCCGCCGTGCTGCTGGCGGCCTTTATCCCGGTGCTGTGGTTCTTCCTGATGCACGGCTATCAGCGCGACCGCGTTATGATGCTACTCGATCCGGAAACCGACCCCCTTGGCGCCGGCTACCACATTATTCAGTCGAAAATTGCCATCGGCTCCGGCGGTCTGTCCGGTAAAGGCTGGCTGCATGGTACCCAGTCACAACTGGAATTTCTGCCGGAACGCCACACCGACTTTATCTTTGCGGTGCTGGCCGAGGAGCTGGGGCTGGTCGGAGTACTGGTGCTGCTGGCGCTATACCTGCTGGTGATCATCCGCGGTTTGATGATCGCCGCCAAGGCGCAAACCACCTTCGGCCGAGTGATGGTCGGCGGGCTGATGCTGATTTTGTTCGTTTATGTGTTTGTTAACATTGGTATGGTCAGTGGTATTTTACCGGTAGTTGGCGTACCTTTGCCTCTGGTCAGTTACGGGGGTTCGGCGCTGATTGTGCTTATGGCTGGGTTCGGCATTATCATGTCGATCCACACGCATCGGAAAATGATGTCTAAAAGTTTATAAGAGGTGAGTAATGCGTAAGGAATGGCTTTGGGTCGGCGTAGTCGCGGTATTACTTTCCGCCTGTACCGCCCCGACCACGGAACAGCAAGCGCCGCCGCAGCAGCCGTATAACGGACCGGTGGTGGAAATCGGTGGCGTAGAGCCTCAATATGAACCCTATAACCCCAATAACCTGCAGGATTATAAGGTTAATGGCGACACTTACCGCATTGTAAAAGATCCTCAGAACTTCTCGCAGACCGGTCTGGCCAGTTCCTATGGCGAAGAAGCCAGGGGGAATACCACCGCGCTGGGGGAACAGTTTGATCCTAACGGCCTGACCGCCGCACACCCGACGCTGCCGATCCCAAGCTACGTACGCGTGACCAACCTGGCCAACGGTCGCCAACTGGTAGTGCGCGTTAACGATCGCGGGCCTTACACCAAAGGTCGCATCATCGATTTGTCGCGAGCCGTCGCCGATCGTCTGAACCTGTCCAACAACACCAAGGTCAAGGTTGATTTCATCAACGTTGCCCCGGATGGCACCCTCAGTGGCCCTGGCACCATCGGCACTACCGTCGCCAAACAAAGCTATGCCCTACCCGCTCGCCCGGATCTGGGCTCCAGCAGCATGGGAACTCCCATTCAACAGGACGTCCCAGTAGCCAGCGGTGCCGCCGTGCGCCCGATTGACAACGGCAGCCTGAACACCGGCGACGCGGCTCCGGCAAGCAGCGCCGGCAATAGCCGCAGCGGCTTCCTCGGCGCGCCAAGCGCCGTACCGGCCGGCGTGTTGGAAAGCTCAGAGCCTGAACCCGCCGCCATTGCCGCACCGGTCGCCGCGACCGCAGCCGTTGCAGCAAGCAGTGCCTCTTCAACAGGCGGCTATGTGGTGCAGGTCGGCGCGCTGAGCAGTGCCGAGCGCGCGCAAAGCTGGCAGCAAAGCCTGAGCCAAAAATTCGGCGTACCGGGTAAAGTTGCCGCCAACGGCAGCGTCTACCGCGTACAGCTCGGCCCGTTCAGCGATCGTCAGCAAGCAGCTCAGCTGCAGCAGCGCCTGGCCACTGAAGCGCAGCAACAATCTTTTGTCACTGCCGCACCCTAAACATAGACCGGCGGGCAATCGCGACCGATAAGCTGATTTTTAGCTGAAACATTTTCTTTCAGCAAAAGCTTGTAAAGCGTGATAAGTCAGAGGATTGACTAATGCCTGCCAGGATCTCATCTGTTATAGTGTGGCTCGTTTTTTAACTTTACCCTCATGGATGTTGTAGTCTCGATCATGAAACAAGTAACTTCTTTTCGCTTAATCAAGAGCATAGCGCTCGGCACCGTTATCGCGATGAGTGCAACCACCGTTGCGCATGCCGATGACGTTAATATCAAGACCATGATCCCAGGCGTGCCGCAGATCGATGCGGAATCCTACGTCCTGATTGATTACAATTCCGGTAAAGTTTTGGCGGAAATGAACGCCGATGCGCGCCGTGATCCTGCCAGCCTGACAAAAATGATGACCAGCTACGTCATCGGTCAAGCGCTGAAAGCAGGCAAAATCGGCCAGGAAGATCTGGTGACCGTAGGTCAAGACGCCTGGGCAACCGGCAACCCGGTATTCAAAGGGTCTTCCCTGATGTTCCTCAAGCCTGGCGACCGCGTACCGGTCTCCAAGCTGACCCGCGGCATCAACCTGCAGTCAGGTAACGACGCCTGTGTGGCCATGGCCGACTACGTGGCCGGCAGCCAGGACGCATTCGTTAACCTGATGAACACCTACGTCAGCAAGCTGGGCCTGCAGAACACCCACTTCCAAACGGTACACGGCCTGGACGCACAGGGTCAGTACAGCTCCGCACGCGATATGGCGTTGATCGGCCAGGCGCTGATCCGCGACGTGCCGGACGAATACGCGATTTATAAAGAAAAAGAGTTCACCTTCAACAATATCCGCCAGATGAACCGTAACGGTCTGCTGTGGGATACCAGCCTGAACGTGGACGGCATCAAAACCGGCCATACCGACGCCGCGGGCTATAACCTGGTGGCTTCTGCGACCGAAGGCCAGATGCGTCTGATCTCCGCAGTGCTGGGCGGTCGTACTTACAAGGGCCGCGAAACCGAGAGCAAGAAACTGCTGACCTGGGGCTTCCGCTTCTTCGAAACCGTTGCGCCACTGAAAGTAGGCAAAGAGTTTGCGTCTGAGCCAGTCTGGTTCGGCGATGCAGATCGCGTTGAGTTGGGCGTAGACAAAGACGTTTACCTGACCATCCCACGCGGCCGCATGAAAGATCTTAAAGCCAGCTACGTGCTGAACACCCCGGAAATTCATGCGCCACTGGCTAAAAACCAGGTTGTCGGCAGCATCAACTTCCAGCTGGACGGTAAAACCATCGACCAGCGTCCGCTGGTAGTGATGAACGAAGTGAAAGAAGGCGGTTTCTTCAGCCGTATCGTCGATTACATCAAACTGATGTTCCACCACTGGTTCGGTTAACAGTTGAAATGGGCAAAATTGCCCCCATATACTGATTAACATTAACTCCCGCTCCGGCGGGAGTTATAATTTATAGACTCGCTATATCGATAGCCGCACTCTGGAGCGCACATGAAAACTAAACTGAACGAACTGCTCGAATTCCCTTGCTCATTTACCTACAAGGTAATGGGCCTGGCACAACCCGAGCTGGTAGACCAGGTGGTTGAAGTGGTGCAGCGCCACGCTCCTGGGGACTATAACCCGCAGGTTAAACCTAGCAGCAAAGGCAATTACCACTCCGTGTCCATCACCATCAATGCCACCCATATTGACCAGGTGGAAACCTTATATGATGAGTTGGGCAACCTTGAAATTGTCCGCATGGTGCTGTAATTCCAGCACAATCCTCTGCTTTTCAACCCGGGCCAGAGCATCCTCTGCCCGGGTTGCGCATTTTGGGTCAGCTATCCCAAAATGATTGGAGCTGCATCAAGGCGGCAAGCGGCCGAATCCCGCTGAGCTTACTTAAGTAAGTGATTCGGGTGAGAAAGCGTGGCCAACACAGAGGCAGCTTCAAGCATGAAGGGTATAAATGCTGGTCGCGGGCCAGAGCGCCCGGTATAATGGCTTTACCACTTCTGTAACCTGACGATGACTCTTTTGCAACCAGACAAGATCATTTTGCGTCAGCTGGGGTTGCAGCCCTACGAGCCTGTATCCCAAGCCATGCACAACTTCACCGATCGCCGAACCGAAGCCACGCCCGATGAGCTGTGGTTGGTTCAGCATCAGCCCGTATTTACTCAGGGCCAGGCCGGTAAAGCGGAGCATCTGTTAATGCCGGGTGACATTCCGGTGATCCAGAGCGATCGCGGTGGCCAGGTAACCTACCACGGGCCGGGGCAACAGGTGATGTACGTGATGGTCGATCTGAAACGCAGCAAGGTTGGCGTTCGCCAACTGGTCACGGCTATCGAAGATACCGTTATTAATACCCTCGCCCACTTTCACATTGAATCGCGTGCCCGTCCGGATGCGCCCGGTGTTTACGTGGGGGAGCAAAAGATCTGTTCGTTGGGTTTGCGGATCCGCAAAGGCAGTTCATTCCACGGCCTGGCCCTGAATGTGGCCATGGATCTCACCCCTTTCCAGCGTATCAACCCTTGCGGTTACGCCGGCATGCAGATGGCGCAGGTCAGCGCGCTGGCGCCCGGCGTCGGCATAGAAGACGTACACCCCGTCCTGGTACAGGAATTTGTTCATTTACTCGGCTACCCGAAGGTCGAGCTTCGTAACTGGAACCTGCACGATTATGAGTAAACCAATTCAGATGGAACGCGGCGTCAAATACCGCGATGCAGACAAAATGGCGTTGATCCCGATTAAAACGGTGGTCACCGAACGGCAGGAGCTGTTGCGTAAACCCGAGTGGATGAAAATCAAACTCCCTGCCGACTCTACGCGCATTCAGGGCATTAAAGCCGCAATGCGTAAAAACGGTCTGCATTCGGTGTGCGAAGAAGCTTCCTGCCCGAACCTGTCTGAGTGTTTCAACCACGGCACCGCGACCTTTATGATCCTGGGCGCAATCTGTACTCGTCGCTGCCCGTTCTGCGACGTAGCCCACGGTCGTCCGGTAGCCCCGGATGCCAACGAGCCGGAGAAACTGGCTCAGACCATCGCCGATATGGGCCTGCGCTATGTGGTGATCACCTCGGTTGACCGCGACGACCTGCGTGACGGCGGTGCCCAGCACTTTGCCGACTGCATCGCTGCCATCCGCGCGAAAAACCCGACCATCAAGATTGAAACCCTGGTGCCTGACTTCCGCGGCCGTATGGATCGCGCACTGGAAATTCTGACCGAAACGCCGCCGGATGTGTTTAACCACAATCTGGAAAACGTGCCGCGTGTTTATCGCCAGGTGCGTCCGGGCGCTAACTACGAGTGGTCACTGAAGCTGCTGGAGCGGTTCAAGGAAGCGCATCCGCATATCCCAACCAAGTCTGGCCTGATGGTCGGCCTGGGGGAAACCAATGCGGAAATCGTTGAGGTCATGCGCGATCTGCGTCGCCATGGCGTCACCATGTTGACCTTGGGCCAGTATTTGCAGCCAAGCCGTCATCACTTGCCGGTGCAGCGTTACGTCAGCCCGGCCGAATTCGATGAAATGAAAGAAGAAGCGATGGCAATGGGCTTTACCCATGCAGCCTGCGGTCCGTTTGTTCGTTCCTCCTACCATGCCGATTTGCAGGCAAAAGGGATGGAAGTGAAGTAATTGCAGCAATGATTTGTTACGTTTCCCCCTGCGGAAACGACAAAAAACGGATGTCCTCGCGGCATCCGTTTTTTATTGCCTGGCAGAAAGCGTGATTAAACGTCTTTCTTTTCGACGCTCTGCGGGTTGGCCTGGCTTTCTGCCGTGTTGGCTGGCGGTGGGGTGGTATCGTCGCCCACGGCCTTTTTAAAGCCCTTCAGCGCCGCACCTAAATCCGCGCCCAACGTGCGCAGTTTGCTGGTACCGAACAGCAAGATGATCAACACCGCAATCACCAGAAGTTTGGTAATACTGATCCCTTCCATACTCACCTTCTTATTCATATAGCGCTGCGAATGCAGCGAGAAAACAAACCTTGCCTGCGGGTATTTACCTACTTTCTCCGGAGCAAGACAACAGCAACATGTAACAGAGTGAGATCCCCACCACGGCTCAATTTTATCCGCACTGGGCATTAATCAGACTATTCTGAGTTTAGAAGCCGCGTGGTACGCTGTCACCCTGCTCATCATGGAGTTGCCGGATGTACAAGCCATCAGTCATAGATACCCGAAAATCCGGCCTTAGCTTTGCCAGACGCACCTATCTGCCGCGCATCGTCGGCCTGGGCATAGGTTCTCTGTGCGTATTTTCAGTTTTCTACACCCAAAACACCGCCCCATTGTTGTGGGTCCTGCTGATTTTGCACGGCTTTATCTGGCCACACCTCGCCTATCAATGGGCACGACGTTCCTCCCAGCCGTTCAAGGCCGAAATCCGTAACCTGCTGATCGATTCGTTTTTCGGCGGCCTGTGGGTGGCGATGATGGCCTTCAACGCCTTGCCGTCGGTGGTAATCTTATCGATGATGGGAATGAACAACATAGCCGCTGCGGGTAAGCCGCTGTTCTTCAAAGGCCTGGGGGCACAACTGGCCGGCGCTCTGACGATCGGCGCCCTGATGGGCTTTCCCTTTCAGCCGGAAAGTACGGCGTCGCAGGTCTACCTGTGCCTGCCAATGATCTACCTCTATCCGATACTGCTGGGGTTAGTCACCTACCGCACCGCCAAACGGCTGGCGGAAAAGAAACAGGAGCTGCTGCGCATCAGCATGCGTGACGGGCTTACCGGGTTGTACAACCGCCGCCACTGGGAGCATTTGCTGCATCATCAATTTGACAGCTGTCGCCGTTATCAGCACACCGCAACCCTGATTCTGATGGATATCGATCGCTTTAAAACCATCAACGACACCTTCGGCCATGCGTTGGGGGACGAAGCGCTGGCGGTGCTGGCGGAAGAACTGTTAATTGGTCTGCGCGCCGTAGATATTGTCGGACGCTACGGCGGCGACGAATTTGGCGCAGTGCTGCCCAACACCAGCGCCGAGCAGGCCAGCATTGCGTTATTGCGCATTCAGGAACGGCTCAATGAGGTCATTTTTCGCGAAGCCCCGCAACTGCGGCTCAACATCAGCGCCGGCATTGCGGATTATCACGGCGAGATGAGCGGCTATCTGGACTGGTTGAAAGCCGCAGACAATGCGTTGTACCGCGCCAAGAACAACGGCCGCAATCGCCTGGAGCTGGCCGTACCCGGCCATTGACGCCCAGAGTGACGACTTCCGCTTTTTCTGTCACTTTTGCTACTACAAAACGGGCTGCGCTGGGTGTAACATCCCCTATGCACAGCCAAACAGCCGTGCCGAACAACGGAGATGACATTCCTCCATAACCGCCCTCACAGGCTGATGATGTCTACGTAACCTCTCAGAGGGGTGCGTAGCGTTACGCCTGAACCTTTCTGAGTTTTATTTCCCCTTGAATGAAAGGTAGTTTCGACCATGTTGAGTTCTTTACTGGCAGTTTTTATTGGCGGTGGTGTCGGCAGCGTGCTGCGCTGGGCCATAAGCATGAAGATGAACCCGCTCAATGCGCACATCCCGCTGGGTACGCTAGCGGTGAACCTGCTGGGCGGTTTTATCATCGGCCTGGCTATGGCGATATTCACCCGGATGACACACCTGGATCCGACCTGGAAACTGCTGATCACCACCGGTTTTTGCGGCGGCCTGACCACCTTTTCCACCTTTTCTCTGGAAGTGGTGTATTTGCTGCAGGATGGTCGTTTCGCCTGGGCGTTGGGCAATATGCTGCTCAACCTGGCGGGATCGCTGGCGATGACCCTGTTGGCGTTTATGCTGGTCATCTGGGTCAACGGGCAATAAGTGATTTCGCTGCCTTAATGTTTCCTTAATCTCCCGTGCGCATAATCTCATCCAGTCACCCCAACTGGATGAGAACTCAGATGCCAAGCCTGCCAAGAACCGTCACTGAAGTTGCCGCAACCCTGCTATGCCTGCTGGTTGTTGTCGCCTTTATCAAGGTATATCTGTTCGCCTAAACCGCAGCGCTTCCCCACCTTTACCCTTGCCCTATTGCCTATTGCCGTTGTTGCATTACAATTGAGAATGAACGTTCACACCCAGAAGGTGAACAACACATTTCTTGGCAAAGGATCGGGACATGATATCCACCAGCGACAGCAAGCAGGCTAAAGTGCAGGCCCGCCGCGATCAGATTGTCGACGCCGCAAAACTCTGCTTTCGCCAGCACGGTTTCCACGCCGCCAGCATGGCGGAAATCGCGCATGCCTCGCAGCTGAGCGTTGGCCAGATCTACCGCTATTTCGACAATAAAGACGCCATCATCGAAGAGATCGTCAACCGCATCATCGCCAGTAAAATGCGCCGCCTGGAAGATCTCGGCGACCATATCAACCTGATCGCCGGCACTCTGGCAGCACGCAGCCTGTTTCAGCAACCGGGCGAAACTGAAACCGATCACATGCTGATGCTGGAAGTGACCGCTGAAGCCACCCGTAACCCGACGGTGGCGAAAATGCTCAGCGATGCGGAAACGCGCTTGTTTCATCATGTTTGCCAAAGCCTGCGTCGGCTCTACCCATATTTCAGCGAGCAGGAAATTGCCGCCAGGGTGGAATTTATTGCCGTATTAAGCGAAGGCACCGGCTATCGCATACTCACCACACAAAAAGCCGACGTCAGCTTGCTGAACGGCTTATATCAACAAGCTATCTCTCACCTGTTCAGGAAACCTTAATCCTTATGACCAGACCATTAGCCAGACAACGTCTGGTGTACGCGCTCGTGCTTGGCCTGCTTGCCTCACTGGGGCCGCTGTGCATCGATCTCTACCTGCCCGCTCTGCCGGAGATGGCCGGAGAGCTGAATACCTCTACCGCCACGGCACAGCTCAGCCTGACCGCCGGCCTGCTGGGGTTAGGCGTCGGCCAGCTGATTTTCGGCCCTTACAGCGACAAGCTCGGCCGCATGCGTCCGCTGCTGGTGTCGTTAGCGCTGCTGCTGTTCGCGTCACTGTGGTGCGCGTTGGCGCCGAATATCGACCAGTTGTTGATTGCCCGCCTGTTGCAAGGGCTGGCCGGTGCCGGTGGTGCAGTCATTTCGCGCGCTATAGCCCGCGATCTCTATTCCGGGCATGAACTGACACGCTTCTTCGCCCTGCTGATGTTGGTTAACGGCCTGGCACCGATCGTTGCGCCTGTGCTGGGGGGAGCCATGCTGCAGTTCATGGACTGGCGAGGAATTTTCGGCGTGCTGGCAGGTATCGCAGTGCTGCTGTTTACGCTAGCCAGTTTGAAGCTCAGCGAGTCACTGCCCGCGGAACGTCGCAGCCAGGGCGGGATTTTGGCAATGTTGCAGTCGCTGGGCGGCTTGCTGACCCAACGCCAATTTATGGGCCTGTGCCTGACGCAAGGTTTCGTCATGGCCGGGATGTTCGCCTACATCGGCGCCTCTCCTTTCGTGCTGCAACAGATTTACGGCCTCAGCCCGCAGATGTTCAGCCTGTGCTTCGCCATCAACGGCGTCGGGCTGATTATTTCGGCGCAAATATCCAGTCGCCTGAGCATACATTGGGGAGAAAGAAAGGTGCTGAAAGGCGGCTTAACGCTGGCTGCGGTTTCCTCGCTGCTGCTGTTGCTGGCTGCCAGCCTGCATGCCCCGCTGGTGCTATTGCTGGTGCCGCTGTTCTTCTCGGTAGCGGTGATCGGCATCGTGGGCCCTACGGCGTCATCTTTGGCGATGCAAAGCCAAGGGGACAAAGCCGGCAGCGCCTCCGCATTGATTGGCGTGAGCATGTTTGCTTTGGGTGCCTGCAGCGTGCCACTTACCGGCCTGGGCGGCACCTCCAGCGTGTCGATGGCGCTAACCATCGTCGGCTGTTATGCCATCGCCATCCTGCTGTTTAAGCTGCTGGTACGTAAACCGCAGGCGTAAATCGTCGTAAAAAGGCAATAAAAAACCCGCTCTGAGAGCGGGTTTTAAGAATTTCGGCTACTGTAGCTTAGATAGCGATAACGTTAGCAGCAGATGGCCCTTTGGCACCGTTCGTGATTTCAAATTCTACACGCTGGCCTTCAGCAAGAGTTTTGAAACCATTGCTAGCGATGGCAGAGAAGTGAACGAAAACGTCCTTGCTACCATCTTCCGGAGTAATGAAGCCGAAGCCTTTGGATTCATTAAACCACTTAACGCTACCTTTAATCTTAGACATCAAACTTACCTTTAACGTGAATGTAAGACACAAAACGTGTGTCCAGTACAGTACAGCAATTAGACGGGATTTTGTCCACAACCTGGATCACATAAAACCGATAAAAAGTGAAAAAATCCGTCTCCGCCGCTGTAAACCGCCTACCCCCTTGGCCATTGCCACCACGGGCAGTCCAATCCTCTCTAAACCCCAGCGAACAGCGGTCGAACGCCTGTTTGATGGGGCGTCAACGCGTATTGACGGCGTGATGCAGACACAATCGCTATGAAATATAACCATATAGTCTTTTTGCTTCCGGCCGCGCTGCACTAGGGTTAAAACTTGTTAACCACTGTGAGCCAAGACTATGACCAGCCAACTGGCCGAAAAAATCATCGCCTATCGCCGTGAACTGCATCAGAACCCTGAGCTGTCCAACCAGGAGTTTGCCACGACCGCCCGCCTCACCCGTTGGCTGGAAGAGGCCGGTATCCGTATTTTGCCGCTCGGGCTGAAGACTGGCGTAGTGGCCGAAATCGGCAGTGGCAAGGGGCCGATCATTGCGCTGCGTGGCGATATTGACGCCTTGCCGATCGAAGAAATTTCCGGCGTGCCGTTCAGCTCGCAAAACAGCGGCGTGATGCACGCCTGCGGACATGATTTTCACACGTCGGTCATGCTCGGCGCCGCGCACTTGTTGAAAGCGCGTGAGGCGACTCTGCCCGGTACGGTGCGTATTTTCTTCCAGCCAGCAGAAGAAACCTTCAACGGAGCTCAACACCTGATCGACGCCGGTGCGCTGGATAACGTGGCGGCAGTGTTCGGTTTGCACAATGCCCCCGAATTGCCGACCGGCACCTTTGCCACCCGAGCAGGCCCGTTTTACGCCAACGTCGATCGTTTCCAAATTCTGATCACCGGCAAGGGCGCGCACGCTGCCAAGCCGGAGCAAGGGGTCGACACCATCGTCACCGCCAGCCAGATCGTTACCGCATTGCAAACCCTGCCCAGCCGCAGCTTCAGTTCGCTGGAATCCCTGGTGGTGAGCGTCACGCGTATCGAGGGCGGCAATACTTGGAACGTTCTGCCGCAGACCGTAGAGCTGGAGGGCACGGTGCGCACCCACAGTGATGCGGTTCGCCGTCAGGTACCGGATAAAATCCGCCAGGTGATTAACGGCGTGGCCGCCTCGCTTGGCGCAGAAGCAGAATTGCGCTGGCAGGCTGGGCCACCGGCGGTCATCAACGACCCACGCTGGGCAGCGTTCAGCAAAACCGTCGCCGCCGAAGCGGGTTACCGGGTGGAAGAAGCCGAGTTACAAATGGGCGGCGAAGACTTCGCGCTTTATCTGCATCATGTCCCGGGCGTGTTCGTCAGCATCGGTTCGGCAAGCGAGTTCGGCCTGCACCATCCGCGTTTCAATCCGGATGAACAGGCGATTTTCCCCGCTTCGCAATATTTCGAACTGTTGGCGGAGCGCACGCTGCAACAATTAACCACGGTGCCGGAAAAAGCCATCAGCAACGTGTAAACCTGTCTGATTATTATTTCGCGGCGTAGAGTATTCTGCGCTGCGATTTATTATTTCCCTCACCGTTATATTTGCTATTTTCAACATTTGAATATGCTGTTTTGTTGTTTTACATCCTGATGACGCTAATCAATAGTGGAGCTCTAAAGAGAGCGCCACACCGGCATTTAACAGGGTGAAAGCAATGAGCAACAGTGCGAATAATCAACGGCAATTACGTCTTGGCGCCATTTTGCATGGCGCGTCGGGAAATATGTCTGCCTGGCGGCATCCGGATGCCACCGCCGACGCCAGTATTAATCTCGATTTTAATATTGCCACGGCGAAAAAAGCCGAACAGGGTAAATTGGATTTCGTGTTTGTTGCCGACGGCTTATATATCAATGAGAAGTCCATCCCGCACTTTCTCAATCGTTTTGAACCGCTAACCCTGCTTGCCGCCCTGTCCGCAGCGACCGACAAAATCGGCCTGGTGGGCACATTATCCACCTCCTACAGCGATCCCTTTACCGTGGCTCGCCAGTTCGCCAGCCTCGATCACCTGAGCAAAGGCCGGGCGGGCTGGAACGTTGTCACCTCGCCACTGGAAGGATCCGCGAAAAATTTCTCGCGCGCCGAACATCCGGAACACAGCCTGCGTTACCGCATTGCCAGCGAATACCTCGACGTAACCAAAGGGCTGTGGGACTCGTGGGAAGCCGACGCCTTCGTGCGCAACAAGCAGAGCGGCGAATTTTTCAGTGCCGGAAAACTGCATACCCTAAACCATCAGGGAGAGTTCTTCTCTGTTCAGGGGCCACTGAATATTGGCCGTACGCCGCAGGGCCGTCCGATCCTGTTCCAGGCGGGCGCTTCGGAAGACGGCAAGCAATTGGCGGCCAAACACGCCGATGCCATCTTCACTCATCATGAATCGCAACAACAGGCACAAGCATTTTATCAGGACGTCAAAAAACAGTTGGTGGAACAAGGGCGCGAACCGGATGACCTGCGGATCTTCCAGGGCGTCAGCGTGATCGTCGGTGACGATAATGAAGACGTGGAGCGTCAGTATTGGGAAACCGCGCGCCTGGTCAGCATCGAAAATGCGCTCAATTATCTGGGCCGCTACTTTGAGCATTATGACTTTTCGCGTCACCCGCTGGATGAACCTTTCCCAGATATTGGCGACCTGGGGCAAAACAGCTTTCGCAGCACCACCGACGCCATCAAACGCAACGCCCGTGAGCGCAATCTGACGCTGCGTGAAGTGGCGCTGGAGGCGGCCTCGCCACGTCCGGTATTCGGCGGTACGCCGGAAGCGGTGGCCGACGGCCTGCAAAACTGGTTCGACACCCAGGCCGCCGACGGTTTCATCATCAGCGGCGGTACGCCAAATTCATTCAGCCACTTTGTCGACCGCGTAGTGCCCATTTTGCAACAACGCGGCCTGTTCCGCAGTGATTACAACGGCGACACGCTGCGCGATCACCTTGGCCTGAAGCAGCCACTGAACCAATTTACCCAATAACAATAATATTATTTTCAGGGATAGCTGCTATGCGAAATACCTTTACCGTCACCGTCGTTGCCGCACTCCTGGCTTCGTTAAGCCTGGCCGGCACGGCGCTTGCAGCCGGCACCGGCATCGATTTAAAAGCCAATGAAACCCGCATTCATGTGGCTAAAAACCCGCAGGCGATCGCCAAACTGCCGCAAGGTTTCCATTTCGTGCAACCGGGCAAGTTCACCGTGGCGATTGCCGCGCTCAATACCCCGCCGCTGGCGCTGTTCGCCTCGGACAATAAAACGTTGATTGGCAGCGAATCCGACATCGCACAGTTGGTCGCCGACAGTCTGGGCCTGGAACTGAACGTGGTGCAAACCTCGTGGGAAGACTGGCCGCTGGGCGTCGCCTCTGGCAAATACGACGCCGCCATCACCAACGTCACCGTGACCAAAGAGCGTAAGACACGCTTTGATTTCGCCACCTATCGCATCGATTCCCTCGGCTTCTACGTGAAATCGGGCGGCAAGATCACTTCGATTAAAGAGGCCAAAGACATCGCCGGGTTGAAGATCATCGTCGGCTCAGGCACCAACCAGGAAGCTATCCTGCTGGACTGGGACAAACAGAACCAACAACAAGGGCTGAAACCGCTGCAGCCTGTCTACGTCACCGATGATGCCGCCGCCACGCTGGCTCTCCAGTCCGGACGCGCCGACGCTTATTTCGGTCCCAATGTGATGGGTGCCTACAAGGCTGCGCTCAATGGCCGTACCAAACTGGCGGGCACGGTAGACGGCGGCTGGCCAAAAGTGGCGCACATTGCCGTCACCACCAAAAAAGGCAATGGCCTGGTGTACGCAGTGAACGAAGCGCTGAACGGGGTGATCCAGGGTGGGCAATACGATCAGGTATTGAATCGTTGGGGTGAGAGCGTCGAACGCATTCCGCACTCGGAGATCAACCCACAGGGCTTGGGCGATTAGGAGCATACAGATGGCAAATGACGTTTTTATCCAAACGCTGCCGGACGATCCGCTGATCGAACCGGTGATCGCAGGGTTGTTCGACGAGTACCGCCGACGCTACGGCAACTATTTTGGTGACCAGGAGCAGGAAACGCTGGATCTGTACGCCCCACCACAGGGTGCCTTTATCGTGCTGCTGCGGGCCGGAGAGCCCATCGCCATGGGCGCTTTCAAACGCTACGATCCGCAAACTGCCGAGCTCAAGCGTATCTGGACCCGAACAGACCTGCGCCGACAGGGGCTGGCGCAGCGGGTATTGCAACAGTTGGAAACGCTGGCGCTGGAACAGGGTTATCGTCAGCTCTATCTGACCACCGGCTTTCGCCAGCCGGAGGCCGTGGGCCTGTATTTGAGCAACGGCTATCAGCCACAGTTCGATCCCAGCGTCGACAGTGAGGTTTACAGCCGCCCGCCCTACGACGGCCGACTGCCGTTTCGCAAAAACCTGACAACAGCGGACGCACTCTGTTGCGCGCCGGAAAGGAAGATTGCCTAGGGGACAGCCCCCTTCTTAACCCTTTTTTATCTGTTTCAGGAGATCTGCAATGTCCAAACAAGAAGTGTTAAAAGTGGTTCCCGCACGCTACCCGCTACGGCTGGTGGGCGCGCTGTTTTCAGTCTTTATTCTGGCGGCCATCGTCCAGTCGGTGGCGGCTAACGAACGTTGGGAATGGGGCGTGTTCGCCGAATGGTTCTTTGCACCGGCGGTGCTGTCGGGGTTGGGGCAGACCTTGCTGCTGACGCTGCTTGGCACCCTGTTCAGCATCATCTTCGGCACCCTGCTGGCGCTGGCGCGGCTGTCACGCTCTTATCTGCTGGCCTCGCTGGCGTGGGGGTATATCTGGCTGTTCCGCTCACTGCCGCTGATTCTGGTGCTGATTATTTTGTATAACTTTTCATACCTGTACGATGCGATTTCGTTAGGTATTCCCTTTACTTCGGTGGTGTTCGCCAGCTATCCGACCATCGATATTCTCAGCCAGTTCTCCGTGGCGGTGCTGGGGCTGACGCTGGTGCAATCGGCCTATACCGCAGAAATCATCCGCGGCGGCATTCTCGGCGTGGAATACGGCCAGCATGAGGCCGCGGCGGCGCTTGGCCTGCCGGGTTATCGGCGCACCTTTCGTATCATTCTGCCGCAGGCGCTGCGCTCCATCGTTCCGACCGGTTTCAACGAAATCATCAGCCTGGCGAAAGGCACTTCCATCGTTTACGTATTGGCGCTGCCTGAGCTGTTTTACACCATTCAGGTGATCTATAACCGTACTCAGCAGGTGATCCCACTGCTGATGGTCGCCACGATTTGGTACCTGTTCATCACCACCGCACTGTCGGTCATTCAGTATTACATTGAGCGCTATTTCGCCCGGGGCGCGGTCCGCGAACTGCCGCCAACGCCATGGCAGAAACTGGCCGGCTGGTTAAAACGTTAGGAGGATCCCATGTCCGAAGCCATTGATTATTATGCCCTGCGCGAAGCGCCGGTGCGCAACATTGTCCCGGTACCGGCCCGCGGCCTGATTGAGATCAGCAACGTGAGCAAATATTTCGGCAAGCATAAAGCGCTGGACGACGTCAGCCTGACGCTGCAGCCGGGAACCGTCACGGTTATTCTTGGTCCCTCAGGTTCCGGCAAGTCCACCCTGCTGCGGGCCATCAATCATCTCGAGCGCGTCGACGAAGGTTTTATCCGTATCGACGGCGACTACGTCGGCTACCGACGCAAGGGTGACAAGCTGTATGAGCTGAAAGAAAACGCCATTCTCAAGCAGCGCATCAACGTTGGCTATGTGTTCCAGAACTTCAACCTGTTCCCTCACCTGACGGTCCTGGAAAACATCGTTGAAGCGCCGGTGGTACATAAGATTTACTCGCGAGCCCAGGCCAAAGAGGTCGCTTATCAACTGTTGGATACCGTCGGCCTCCGGCACAAGGCGGATGCCTACCCGCGTCACCTGTCCGGTGGTCAGCAACAGCGTATCGCCATTGCTCGTGCTCTGGCGCTGAATCCAAAGGTGATTTTGTTCGATGAACCGACTTCGGCGCTGGATCCTGAACTGGTTGGTGAAGTGTTGGACGTCATCAAAGGACTGGCGGATCTGGGAGTTACGCTGGTGGTGGTAACCCATGAAATTGGCTTTGCGCGCGAAGCGGCGGATCAGATTGTCTTTATGGTCGATGGGCAAATCGTCGAACAGGGGAATGCGCGACAGGTACTGAACCATCCGCAGCATCACCGCACCGTCAACTTTCTCAATAAGGTTCTGTAACTGCAGGGCGCCCAACGGCGCCCCGTTCTATCATGCCTGCGCGAAACGGCGTTTTTCGGCGACGAAATCCAGCGGTTTGATGCCGCGCTGGTTGCGATCTTCTTCTGTCTGCAACGCCGACGGAATAAACCAGGTCACTTCAAACAACAGCCCATCCGGATCGTGACCGTAAATGCTCTTGTGCACGCCATGGTCTTCCTCCAGCCCAAGAATGCCCCGCTGCGCCAATTGATCGCGAATGCGCTCCAGTTCGTCCAGGCTATCGACTTCCCAGGCCAGATGATACAACCCGGCCGGAGGTTCGTTTTCCGCCGGCGGCTCGCCGTTGGCGCGAAAAACACCGGCCCGCTGCTGCCCCAGGTTCTTGCTGAACAACGCCAAATCGTGATCATTATCCGAATCGGCCGCCTGGGTAAACACCGCTTTATCGGGGCTGCCTGAAGGTTTGAGCTTGAATCCCAGCACCTGATGATAAAAGTCCGCGCTTTGCTGCACGTCACTGACATACAACACCGCGTGGTTAAGCCGTTTAATTCCCATCGATTTTCCCTTTCAGAAATGAATAAAGTCAGGCTGAAAATAGCATGCGGCCACCACGCGGCTAAATGCCGTTATCGCATTATCAAATGCCGGGCACGCAATCTGTCACTGCAAGGCATTCCGCGCTATCATAAGCACTGTATTGAACGACTTTATGAGAATGATGATGAACGGCAAGATAACGACTTTTTTTGAAGACAAAGGCTTCGGCTTTATTACCGATGAGAACGGGGAAAATCGTTATTTTCACGTGATTAAAGTGCAAAACCCGGAGCTGATTAAGAAAAACGCGGCGGTGACTTTCGAACCGACCAACAACACCAAAGGCCCGTCGGCATTTGCGGTCAAGGTGCTGGCGTCGAGCAAGTACATCATCATCGCCAACGAAAGAATCAAAATCACCAGCATCAAATCCTTTAATACTTTCACCAAGGAAGTGCCGGTGAAAGCGGACGTGGATAAAGAAAATACCGTGCTGTCGGTTGGCCTGCTGATGAACCGCATCCGCCCGCAGTCTGAGGACGCGTCCCAGACCATGCAAACGCTGCGCATGCTGACCATCACCACCTTCCAGAACGACACCCATACCTTCTCCGAGCACGAGATCGACATGGACGAAACGCTGAAAGTGCTTAAAAGCCTGTAATCCCTTTCCAGGCGTTTAAAAAACATTCAAAGCAATTTGATATCACCTGTGTTAGCGTGGGTTTTCACCTGACACAGGCCATTTATTATGTCTGATACCAGCAGTGTTAAAGGTTTCATCAACCGCTCAACCCAAATCGCCTGCCCGAAATGCGCCTATGTGACGACTCAAAAGTGCTCGATGCTGCGGCAAAAAGTCATGCTGATCTGCCCAAACTGCGGCACCGAGTTTGAACCCAAGCAGAACTGACGCCTTTATTTAAACAGAATGTGGTCCACGCTGTTGCCACTGATCACATTAAACGACTCCACCCTGTTACGCCCCTGCGACTTGGCGCGATAAAGCGCGATATCTGCCATATTCATCAGCTGTTCCAGCGATTTCACCTCATTCATCGCCAGATTGGCGACGCCAACGCTGATAGTGATTTTTAGCGGAACCTTGCCACCAGGATACAACTCGGTTTTTTGCACCAATTGCCGTAAATGCTCCGCCAACGCCACACCCTGCGCCGCCAGCGCGCGCGGCAACATAATGGCAAACTCTTCACCGCCCAAACGCCCAAACAGTTGATCGTGACGCAGCTCGCGCCTAATGATATGGGCGAACGAAGCCAATACCTGATCGCCGGCCAAATGGCCGTGGGTATCATTGATCTGTTTAAAGTGATCAATATCGATCAACAGCAGCGACACCGCTTCTTTCGATTTATATTTGTGCTCCAGCATTTCACCGGCCTTGCGCGTCAGTGCATTACGCGCCAAGACGCCCGTAAGGAAATCATGATTGGCACTGTGTTCCAGGCGCCGCAGCAGCTTACGGTTAACCGCGATTGAGCTGGAAAGGATCAGCGGCCCCATGACCAACATGGCAATGCCCAGACGGGCTGACATCAGCGTATCGAGGTAGGCATTATGGTTGTTCGGCGTTTCATACAGCATCAGGTTAGCCGAAATGCTGCTGATCTCGGTCATGCCGGTTAGCAATGTCAGCAGCGTCACGGTGAACAACTGATAGCGGACCGCGCACCACAGCAACGCAGGGATCGGAAAAGCAATCGCCCCCGGCCCGCCGATATACACGCTAAATACCAGTGAAAACAGCAGCGCCAATAGCGGCATACTGGCACGCAGCTGCCAATTGATCTGCAGGCGCAGCAGTTGTTTAAGCCGCGGGGCGGCCAGCAATACCGGCAGCAACAGCAGGTTGGTCGAGAACTGTTCGCTGAACCACGCCAGCCAGGCGATAATCGCCGTGTTGTTGTACAGGCTGTCATTGCGCAGTATCGACAGTGTCGATGCCACTGCCGCACCGCTCAGGCTGGCAGTAAACATATAGAGGATCGCCTGAGGTTTGCCCATTCGGCGCTGCGACTGCGGCAACAGCAGCATCACACCGTAACCGGTAGCAATCAGGGACATATTGCAGGCATTCAACCACAGCGCCAGCGACAGGCTTTCGCCGTTGGTCAAATCGGCGGCGATCATCCCCAGATAGGTGATCAACCACCCCGCAGGGCTGGCATAGGCCGGTTTGCGTAATAATAGACCGAGTAAAATCGCATTCACCGGCCAAAACAGAGAAAGCGAACCTATTGGACGTGTAAAAATACCCAGCAGGGAAAGTAAATAGGCCAGCAGAAAAAGCGTGATCAACTGGATGGCGACCGGCAATCCCTGCTTGGCGTTTATTCTGGCGTTCATCGCCTTACCCATATATTTATAATCACCAGAGCAATTCTATGCATATTCCCTCGCCCGACATGATGAGGAAGACATAACAATCAGAGTTAAAATTAAAAAATACAGACAGATCAGCAACAAAGATAGATTCGTTTTTAATTAACAGAATGCTCTTAACGCCATCGCTCACCGGTATCCTGCAATGCGAAGCGGATTTTCACCCGCCCGAAAATAATGTTCAAGGATATCTAACAGCATAGCGTAAACCATCACCGATGATCACAACGCCAAAACCATAATAATAAGATGGGTATTTTACCTACCGCTCAAGCCATGCTGCCGGTTATTATTTTCCGGTAAGACGCAACGAAGCGCAATTCATAAAAAAAGCCCGCGCAATGCGGGCTCGCTTGAAGAGCAGCTAATTGACAGTTACGACACGATCATTGCATGACCCTGTTGCCGCTCATTGTATCGCCGGAAGCTTAAGCCCACCTTAGCAACAAAAAACCCGGCCTAGGAACCGGGAATATTTGTACGAAATGCAGTGTTAGCCCAAGCAGGCTAATAACGCACACTAATTTACGCCCCAATTGTGTAGAAAAAATGAGCGCCCCAAAGCGTGCGTATGAATAAAAGCGTACCTGGCTAATCTCCCCCCCCCCTGCGCGTGCAAGGGGATAATGCTTAAGCCAATTTGGCGGCAAATGCCGCAACGCGCTGGCCGTACAGCGTAGCCGTTTCCAGATCGCCCGACAGCATTTCATCCACGCCGGCATCTGCTGGGGTCTGCACCAGCAGACCAACGGACCCGCCGAGGTTGTTCACATCGGTACGTTGCGCCGCCTTGGTATTGGCCGGCATCAGCCCCAGACTGACCCACAGACCACCATGCTGAGAGGCCAGCGTTTGCAGCGCGATCAGCGTCACCTGCTTGTCGCCGTTCAGGCTGGCGCTGTTAGTGAAGCCACCAAAAACCTTGTCCTGCCATTTGCGGGTAAACCAGGCTTTTGAACTGGCATCGGCGAATTTTTTGAATTGCCAGGACGGGCCCCCCATATAGGTCGGCGAACCAAAGATAATGGCATCCGCCTCATCCAGTTTTTGCCAGGCTTCATCGCTGATATTGCCTTCCTGATCGATAGCGATCAGTTCAGCTTCGGCACCTTGCGCAACCACGTTTGCCAAACGTTCGGTGTGGCCGTAGCCGGAGTGAAAAATTACCACTGTCTTCGCCATTAGAAACTCCCTGATCGTTGTATAAGGATGCCTATGGCATCCGGGGATACTCTGATCCAATCTAATCAACTGTCTCCGGGGTGAATACCAAATTTATCTGACAGAGTTATTCAAAAAAACCGGATACTCGTCAGCTCACCACCACCAGCTAGCCCTGCTGCCGGGCGAAGTCAATAAACACACGCAGCGGCCGCGGCATTTGCCGATTAGCGGGATAATAAAGGTAAAATCCGGGGAAAGGCGGCGTCCAGCCCGTGAGCAACGAAAGCAACCGGCCGTCCCTCAGGGCTTCAGCCACCTGGCTCTCGAACAAGTAGGCAATCCCCAGCCCATCCATAGCAGCACGCACCAGAACCTGCGGTTCATCCACGATCAAGGGCCCCTCCACTGCAATCTCCAGCTTTTCGCTACCGCGCTCGAACTCCCAGCGATAGAGACTGCCGTTGGTCGGCCAGCGAGTATTTAGGCAACGATGCTGCCGTAGCGCCTCCGGCGTCTGTGGTACGCCGTAACGAGCCAGGTATGTCGGCGAGGCGACCACGCACATGCGTTGCTCGCCTCCCAGCGCAACCGCCACCATGTCTTTTTCCAGCCGCTCATGCAAACGTACGCCCGCGTCGAAACCGGCGGCAACAATATCCACCAGCCGATCGTCCACGCTTAGATCCACCACAATATCGGGATAATGTGCATTGAACGGCGTTAACAACGGGGCCAGATAATAAATCGCCGCCAAACCGGACGCGTTAAGGCGTAGCGTGCCCGCCGGTTGTAAACGCAGCGCAGCCGTCTGGGTGACGGCGGCCTCAATCTCCGCCAATGCTGGCGAAAGGCGCGCTAACAGCTGCTCCCCCGCTTGGGTGAGGGCCACGCTGCGAGTGGTACGATTCAACAGACGAACACCAAGTCGGGTCTCCAGATTACGCTGAGTCTGGCTGAGTGCGGAAGCGGACATACCCAGTTGCGCTGCGGCGCGGGCAAAACCGCCATGTTCCACAATGGCAGCAAAAGCGCGCAGCTCTGCAAAGTCACTTCCTCTCATTATGCCTCCTGCGCTTAATAATTCATGAAGATTATAGCGTATTCAATCAGAGTATCGCGGGGCCTATTCTGGGGAAAAACCACAGAGGAATGCACGATGCATACATTACTGGCCCTAAACCACTACCGTCTACTGGGCCGTTCCGGCCTGCGCGTCTCGCCGCTGGCACTCGGCACCATGACCTTCGGCACCGACTGGGGCTGGGGGGCGGAACAGGCGGAGGCCCGCCGTTTGTTTGACGTTTACGTCGAGCGCGGCGGCAATTTCATCGATACCGCCAACCGCTACACCGAAGGCAGCGCCGAGCGTTTTGTCGGGGAGTTCGCCGCCGGACGCCGCGATCGGTTGGTAATCGCCACCAAATACACGCTGCCCATGCAACCTGATAATCCCAACTCCGGCGGCAACCATCGCAAGAGTATGGTGCGCTCAGTGGAAGACAGCCTGCAGCGCCTGAATACCGATTATATCGACCTGCTGTATCTGCATGCCTGGGATTTCACCACACCGGTGGAAGAGATCATGCGCGCCATGGATGACCTGGTGCGCGCCGGCAAGGTGCTGTACCTGGCCGTTTCGGATCTCCCCGCCTGGCAGGCTGCCAGAATGCAGACGCTGGCGGATTTACGTGGCTGGTCACCGCTGATTGGCCTGCAGATCGAATACAGCCTGCTGGAACGCACCGTAGAGCGTGAGCTGATCCCGATGGCACAGGAAATGGGCCTCGGTGTGATCCCTTGGTCACCGCTGTCCGGCGGTATCTTGAGCGGTAAATACAGCCGACGTGATTTGCAGCCCATGGGGGAAGAGAACGGGACAAGACGCGCAATGGTACGCAATAAGGGTATGCTGACCGAACGCAATCTTGTGATTGCCGAACAGGTACAGGCGCTGGCCGACGAATCCGGCTTCAGCGCTTCGCAAGTGGCCCTGGCCTGGACGCTGCGTAACCCGGCGGTGACCGCCCCCATTATTGGCGCACGTACGCTGGCGCAATTGGAAGATAATCTGGGGGCATTAGACGTCCGGCTCACAGAAGAGCAATGGCAACGGCTGGAAACTGCCAGTGCCATCGAGCTCGGTTTCCCCCATGATTTTCTGGCGTTGCAGGCCACGCGCGACATTATGTTTGGCGGGCAAATGATTGAGCGCAGGTAAAAAAAATCCCGCACAAGGCGGGATAAACTTAACAGGGATGGGGTAATACACTACAGGGAATGGATAACACACAACATCATCGGGTAGCTGTTAAATTACCAGCCACAATGTATAGAACTGTCATGCCTGCGTAAGGTTGCTCCGACAGATGTAACCTCGGATGGAAATGTGACATTTTTACTGCGGCGCCGCTTGTTCATCGGCGCCAAAGTCCCGGCACCGCCCTCGCAGAAATGATTAATAAACAATCAATAAAGGGCTATTAACCCCGAGCAATGCTAAACTGAGGCTCCTTACATCTACCCGGTGAAAGATATGTCTATCTTTGATGCCCTTAAGATGTTCAGCGACTCATCAGTAAAAGTGACCTGCCCGAAATGCGCTCACGTATCTGAACAAAACAGTCGCAAAATGCGTAAAAACATCACCATGATCTGCCCTAAATGCGGGCACTATTTCCTTCCTGACGACAAGTAACGCCTTTCTCTTTCTCTGCTGCAGTGTCAAACGCAAACGCAAGCGTAACGTCACTGTTTATCCGGCAAGCGAGCCAACAGCAGTTCTCGCCGCCGTCCGCTGAAATACTTCAGCATCAGCGCCAGGCAAACCAACCAGGCAGGGATCAGCAACAGGCTAAAAATGGCCGCGGCGGGATACTGGTAACGCAGCAGTTCCGCACCGGCGAGCACGCCGAATATAGCGCCAAAACGCCCTACTCCATACATGCTGCCCACCCCGGTGGCGCGGCAGCTGGTGGGATAATACGAAGCAGACAGTGACGCCAGCGCAGATTGCCCGCCACCGGAAGCAAATCCCATAAAGAACACCAGTGAACCCAACAGCAGTGTATGAGTGACGTTACCAACCGCCAGGCCCACGCCATAGGCCAATACCCCGGCGGCCAGATAGGTCAGCGCCAGGACCTTATTGGGTTCACGGCGATCCATCACCCAACCTATCACTATTGACCCCACCCCACCGCCTAACGGGAACAGCGCACTGATATGGGAAAATTGCAGCACCGACAGCCCCGCCTCTTTTAGCAACAGCGGCATCCAGCTAACAATCATATAAAACACCAGCATGCTCATAAAACAGCTCAGCCACAGCAACCCTGTGACGGTGCGATGCGGAGAAGTCAGAATGGCACGGATAGCGGAATGTCCGTCGGCTATTTTTTCCGCAATGACGAAGTGCTCAGCCCGCTCGACCCCTTCCTTCTTTATGCGCTGTAAAACGGCGCGAATACGGGCGCTGGGATAGCCCTTAAGCACCATATAGCGTACCGACTCCGGCAGTAGCCACGGCAGTGCTACACACAGCAGGATAGGCACCACGCCCCCTACCACCAACACTGAACGCCAGCCAAATGAAGGGATAAGGTAACCGGCCAGCAGGCCACCGACAGCCGCCCCCAGCGGGAAACCGCACAGCATGGCGCTGACTATCATGGTGCGCCGCTTACTGGGGCAATATTCGGACAGCAGCGTGATGCTATTGGGCATCGCAGCCCCTAACCCTAATCCGGTAATAAAACGCAGCAGGGTCAATGATCCTATCGAAGTTGACCAGGCGGTTGCCAGACTGAACACCCCAAACAACAATACGGAATAGATCACCGCCGGTTTGCGGCCCACCCTGTCTGCCAGCGGCCCGGACAGCAGCGAACCAAACGCCAGGCCAAACAACGCCGCGCTCATGGCGGGCCCCAGTTCGGCTTTCTGCACTCCCCATTCGTCCAGCAGTGAAGGGGCCACGTAGGCAATCGCAGCCATATCGTAACCGTCCATGAAAATCACCAAAAAACACAGCAGAAGCAGTAGCCATTGGAACGGGGAAAATGGCGATTGATCGATAAAGGCTTCAATATCCAGAGATGCACCATGAGACATGAGGTCAGGCTCCTGTCAGCGAATAGAGGGACTCTGCGGGCTGCCACGGGCTGGCGGCAGCCGGTGAGCGATTATAGTTTTATGCAGACATTGCTGATTTCAGAGTAAAAGTCCAAAGAGTGACGCCCGCCCTCGCGCCCCATGCCGGACAGTTTGCTGCCGCCAAACGGGGTGCGCAGATCGCGGGCATACCAGCTGTTAACCCAGACGATGCCGGTATGAACACGCCGAGCCAGGCGATGCGCCCGCCCGACCTGACTGGTCCATAACGCGCAGGCCAGACCATATTGGCTGTCGTTGACCCGCGCCAGCACTTCCTCTTCGTTATCGAAAGGCGATATGTGACATACCGGTCCAAAAATCTCTTCGCGCACGCAGCGTGCGTCGTCGCCCAGGCCGGTCCAAATGGTTGGGCGGATCCAGGAGCCGTTATCGCGCTCGTCACCGAATACCGGTACCTCACCGCCGGTGATCAGGGTGGCTCCTTCGCTACGCGCCAGCGCGAAATAGAAAAGCACTTTATCCCGATGCTTTTGCGACACCAGCGGGCCGAGATCCACGCCCTCCTCATCGGGATAACCTATTTTCAAGGCTTCGGCCCGTTCTTTTAATGCCGCGACGAAACGATCGAAGATCGGGCGCTCGACATAAACCCGTTCAGAGCACAAACACACTTGCCCAGTGTTGAAAAATGAGGAGCGTGTTACGCCAGCGACCGCCGCCTCAAAGTCAGCATCGGCAAACACCACCGCAGCATTTTTCCCGCCTAATTCGAAAGAGATCTCTTTTACGCCATCCGCCACCGCTTTCATGATGGCGCTGCCCGTACGAGATTCGCCGGTAAAGGAAACGGCGGCAATCTCCGGCTGGCGGGTAAGGTACTCGCCTGCGGAACCCGGTCCGAAACCGTGGATCAGGTTAAATACCCCGGCAGGCAAACCGGCCTCATGCATTACATGCGCCAGCAGCGTTGCTGAAGAGGGCGTTTCTTCCGACGGTTTGCACACCACGGTGTTACCCATGGCCAACGCTGGCCCGAGTTTCCAGGTCAGCAGCAGCAGCGGCAAATTCCAGGGAGAAATCACGGCCACCACCCCAAGCGGTTTGCGGACCGTATAGTTGAACAGCAGGCCACCATCGGCCTGCGGCGTTTCGCAGCATTCATTGACCGAGGTTGCAGCCAGATCGGCGAAGGTACGGAAGTTGGCAATGGCGCGGGGAACGTCCAGCGTACGCGCCAGACTCTCGGGGCGTCCAGTGTCCGCCACTTCTGCCGCGACAAATTCGTCAAAACGGGCTTCGATACCCTCGGCCACCCGGTGCAATAGCGCCACACGTTCCGGCACGCTCAGTTGCCCCCAAGGCCCGGAGAGTGCGGCATGGGCGGCTTTGACCGCTGCCGCTACCTGCGCTTCCCCCGCTTCGGCAACTCGCGAAACGAGGTGTCCATCAACGGGGCTGATATTGTCGAACTGCCGGATCCCATCGACAAACTGGCCGTCGATATACAAGGGTAAATCCGGCGCGGATTGATAAATTGCCACGGCACTGTTCCTCCTGAGTCACAAAACGGCACGAAGAAACCTGTCATTGGCGTCTGAAAACAACGCCGTTGGAAGGGAGCTTCGTCCGGGTATCGTTACGCAGTGTAGGGAGCCGTAGAAATAAGGTGAAAATGAATAAAGCGGGCTTTGCTATGCCGTTTGGTTATAGCCAGGCAACGCATTGTCTTCCTGAACCGCCAATTTCAGGCATTCAATCAGTTGCCTGCTCGCCGGCGTCAAAGGCTTATCTTCACGGATGGAAAACCCGACCTCGGTGGAAGGGCCCACGTCGCCAAGCGGCAGTTGGAACAGCAGACCGGCCGCAATAAAGCGCCGCGCCGCGGCGGTCGGCATCAGGCCAAGGAATGAAGAATCCACCAGCAGGTTGACGTTGGTCAGCAGCGACAATGACTCCACGATATTTTCAGGGGCCGGCAGCCCGGACTCCTTGAAGAATTGATCGGCCACACGCCGGGCCGGCGAGTCGAGCGGCGGCAGGATCCACGGCCATGACGCAAGGTGTTGAAGGTTAAGATTGGCTTCTTGCACCAGCGGATGGCGGCTGCCGGCCACCACGCAAAGGCTGTTGCAATATAATGCCCGGTGACTCAGCGCCATGCGTGCAGTCAGAGGCGCATCGGGCTCGGGCAAACGCCCTACCACCACATCCAGCTCACCGGTTGCTAATGCAGGAAATAAGTAATCCTGCGGCCCTTCCCGTACGGTGACCAGAATTTTGGGTGCTCGTTCTTTCAGCAACAAGATGGCGCGCGGCAACAAACGGGCGCTGGCCGAGATCTGCGTTCCCACCACAACATGGCCGGTAACGCCGCCCTTGAAGGTGTTCAGCTCATCGGTCAGGTAGCGCAGCTCGGCAATCACCGATTTAACCCGCTCTCCCAGCAAGACACCACAGTCCGTTGGGGTCACGCCCCGATTATTACGATCGAACAGGAGGGTATCCAGCTGTTGTTCCAGTTCGCGGATCGCTTTGGTCACGGCGGGCTGGGTCAGATTCAGTTCCCGAGCCGCACGCGCAATCGACTGATTGCGTAATACCCGGTCAAAAATCAGCAGTGGACGCAGCTTGAGCCGGTTCAGGATCATATCGCTCACGTTAAAAGGGGAACGTTCATTCATTGTCGTTTACTCCCAAAAATCGTCTGGCCCAGGCACCAAGTCTGGCGACTATGGCATAACTTTAAGGAATAGCAAAAGCCACTTTATTCATTTTTCGCTTATTGGCCATCTGATTAGACTGCCCTGTATCCACTCTCGCTGGCTGGCTAAATCGTGGTCGCCAACGCTCTCTTTCTTCAAGGGCATGACTCACGACAATACCCAGCCGCAGGGAAAACGGCCACGTTCACGCGTGGCGCATAACAGGAGAGTCATGTGTCAAATTCACTGAAGCCTGAACACCATGAAGCGGCCAAAATGCTCAGGCAGGCCGCCGAGAGTGGCTGCCCCTGCGCGCCGGTTCGCCACCTGGTGGGTTCACAGGATATCGATGCCGCCTATGCCATACAGCGGGTCAATAACCAAGAGCGGATCCAAAAGGGACACCGGCCGGTGGGCAGCAAAATCGGGCTGACGTCGGCGGCGGTACAGCGCCAACTGGGGGTCAATCAACCGGATTTCGGCCAGCTGTTCGCCGACATGGCGCTGTGTGACGGTGAAGAGATTGCCGCCGGTCGGCTGATACAGCCCAAGGTGGAAGCCGAGATCGCCTTGGTACTTGAACGGGATCTGCCCCATGAAAAAAACACGCTCGCCGACCTGATCCGCGCCACCGCCTATCTGCTGCCCGCTCTCGAAGTGGTTGATAGCCGCATCGCCGGCTGGGATATCTCGCTGGCGGACACCATTGCCGATAACGCCTCCTGCGGACTGTTCGTGCTGGGCAACCGCCCGGTGCTGTTGAAGGACGTCGATCTGCTGGGCTGCGGCATGGTGCTGGAGCGGGCTGGCGAACCGGTTTCGGTGGGTGCCGGAGCCGCCTGTCTGGGCAATCCGCTGCTTGCCGCCTTGTGGTTGGCGGACACGCTGGCGCAACGCGGCAACGCTTTGCGTGCCGGCGATATCATCCTCACTGGCGCATTGGGGCCGATGGTAGCGGCCTGCGCTGGGGATGTGTTTAGCGCCCGCATTGAGGGCCTCGGTCAGGTCAGCGGCCGCTTCGCCCCTGCCGCAGGAGGTGATCAATGAGCAACTCAGCGCAAATTGCCACTGCAATCATCGGTTCGGGCAACATCGGCACCGATCTGATGATTAAGATCCTGCGCCACGGTCAGCACTTGAAAATGGCTGCGATGGTCGGAATCGATCCTGCCTCCGACGGCCTGGCTCGTGCGAATCGGCTGGGCGTGGCGACGACGTCCGAAGGCATTGATGGCCTGCTCGCGCTGCCCGATTTCAGCGAAATCAAAGTGGTTTTTGACGCCACTTCGGCCGGGGCGCACGCGCACCACAATAAGTTGTTGCAACAGTACGGTGTACGGGTAATCGACCTGACCCCAGCAGCCATCGGCCCCTACGTGGTACCGGTAGTCAATCTGGCAACTCTGGGCGACGCCCCCAATCTGAATATGGTCACCTGCGGCGGACAGGCCACCATTCCGATGGTGGCCGCCGTCGCCGGCGTCACCGATGTTTACTATGCCGAGATCGTCGCTTCGGTCTCCAGCCGTTCTGCCGGGCCCGGCACTCGCGCAAACATCGACGAATTTACCGAAACCACCGCGCTGGCACTGCAAAGCGTAGGCGGCGCAAGGCGCGGCAAGGCCATCATTATCCTCAACCCGGCCGAACCGCCCTTGATGATGCGCGATACCGTTTTCTGCCTGACGCCACCGAGCGATCGGCAAGCAATCACCGAGGCGGTGGTTGCCATGGTCGCCAAAGTGCAAGAGTACGTTCCCGGCTATCGACTCAAGCAGGAAGTCCAGTTTGAAACCATCGCCCCGGCCGATGCGCACCTTTACCCGGATCTGGGTCCGCAGGGTGGCCTGAAAGTCTCCATCTTCCTGGAGGTCGAAGGGGCCGCTCACTATTTACCGGCCTACGCCGGCAACCTCGACATCATGACGTCAGCCGCACTGGCCTGCGGTGAGCATATCGCAAGGCGTTTGCTGCAAGGTCAGGGAGCATGAAGATGAAAAAACTCTATATCTCCGACGTCACTCTGCGTGACGGTTCCCACGCGGTACGCCACCGTTACTCGCTGCCACAGGTCAGACAAATCGCCACCGCGTTGGATCGCGCTGGGGTCGACTCGATCGAAGTGGCCCACGGTGATGGGCTATCCGGCTCCAGCTTCAACTACGGCTTCGGCGCGCACAGCGACGTCGAGTGGATTGCCGCTGCCGCAGAGTCGGTCAGCCATGCCCGGATCGCGACGCTGCTGTTGCCGGGTATCGGTACCGTTCACGATTTGCGTAATGCCTATGATGCCGGCGCACGGGTAGTGCGCGTCGCCACTCACTGCATCGAAGCGGATATTTCGCGCCAACACATTAGCTATGCGCGTGAGCTGGGGATGGACACCGTCGGTTTTCTGATGATGTCCCACATGGCTGAACCCAAACATCTGGCACAGCAGGCGAAACTGATGGAGTCCTACGGGGCCACCTGCGTGTACGTGGTCGATTCTGGCGGCACCATGCTGATGCAGGATATCCGCGATCGCTTCCGCGCTCTGCGCGAGGTGCTCGATGAAAACACGGAAATCGGCATGCACGCTCACCATAATTTAGCGCTTGGGGTCGCCAACTCGATTGTCGCAGTGGAGGAAGGCTGTCAGCGGGTCGACGCTTCGCTGGCCGGTCAGGGCGCCGGTGCCGGCAATGCGCCGCTTGAGGTCTTTATCGCCACCGCCGAACGTTTGGGCTGGAACCACGGTTGCGACCTACTGCAACTGATGGACGCGGCAGACGATCTGGTGCGTCCATTGCAGGATCGTCCGGTACGCGTCGATCGAGAGAGCCTGTCGCTGGGGTATGCCGGCGTCTACTCCAGTTTTCTGCGCCATGCCGAAAAGGCGGCGGAGCAGTATCAACTTAAAACCGCCGATATCTTATTGGAGGTCGGCCGTCGGCGTATGGTCGGCGGCCAGGAAGATATGATCGTTGACGTCGCCCTGGATTTGCTGGCCCAGCGAAACAGGCTTCAGGAGAACATTGCATGAGCAAAATCATGGATCTTACCGCACTGGCCACTCAGCTAGACCAGGCCACACTCAGCCAGCAAGCCACCGCACAGTTAACCGGACAGCAGGCTCTGGATCTTCCCACGGCCTATCGGATTCAGGCTGAAGGGATCCGGCTGCGCGAGCAGCGTGGAGAGCGTCGCGTCGGCCTGAAGCTGGGTTTCACCAGCCGCGCCAAAATGCAGCAAATGGGCGTTGACCATCTTATTTGGGGAGAACTGACCGATGCCATGCAGATTGAAGAAGGAGGAACACTGGATCTGCGCGAGTTGATCCACCCGCGCGTGGAACCTGAACTCTGTTTTATCACCGGCAAAGAGATCAATGGCCCGCTGTCCCTGGCCGAAGCCGGCCGGGTGCTTGAAGGGGTATGCCCTGCGCTGGAGATTATCGATTCCCGTTACCGCGATTTCCGCTTCACCCTTGAAGACGTGATTGCCGACAACTGCTCATCCGCCAAATTCGTCGTGGGGGCCTTGCAGAACCCGCAGCGCGCCATCGATAACCTTGGTGTGGTGATGAACTTTCATGGGCGTCCGGTGCAGGTTGGCAGCACCGCAGCTATTCTTGGGCATCCATTGCGTGCACTGGTACAGATCGCCAGCCTGCTGCATCAACAAGAACGCGTACTGCCTGCCGGTTCGGTGATCCTCGCTGGTGCGGCAACCGCAGCAGAAGCTTTACGCCCCGGGCTACACGTCAGCGTCGATATTTCCGGTTTTGGGCGAACGGCATTTCATACCGAGGGTCAGCTATGACTAACCAGGCTGTGGTTGTTAAAGGAAAAGCCGCCCCGCGCGGACGTTTTCCACACGTGAAACGGGCCGGCGACTTTCTGTTTGTCTCCGGCACCAGTGCCAGATTGCCGGACAACAGTATTGCCGGGGCCGAAGCCGATGCCATGGGTGCAACCCGCCTGGCTATCGACGTTCAGACTCGCGCGGTGCTCGATAATATTCGCGACATCCTGCGTAGTGTCGGAGCCGACCTGAATGATGTTGTCGAGATCAGTGCTTTTCTCGTCAATATGAACGATTTTGCTGGCTATAACGCGGTTTATGCCGACTATTTTGACTACGACGGTCCGACCCGCACCACCGTGGCGGTCCATCAACTGCCCCACCCGCACTTGTTAATTGAAATCAAGGCCATCGCCTATAAGCCCCAAAAATAACCTGTGCATATCCTCTGCCCTACGAATCGGAGAATAACAATGTCTAACTTCAAATATGGATTTCCGCTCAACTTCAATACTTGGCTAGACAGTAACGCGCATCGGCTCAAGCCCCCGGTCAATAACCAACAGATCTGGCAGGACAGCGATTACATGGTCACCGTCGTCGGCGGGCCGAACCAGCGCACCGATTTTCACGATAACCCGGTAGAGGAGTTCTTCTACCAGTTTAAAGGGAATGCCTATCTGAACATCTGGGATGACGGCCGTTACGACCGCATCGACCTGCGTGAAGGGGACATTTTCCTGATGGCACCCCATGTGCTTCATTCTCCTCAACGCCCGGAAGAGGGCAGCCTTTGCCTGGTGCTGGAACGGATGCGCCCGGAAAATGAGCCGGACGCCATACAGTGGTCATGCGCGGCCTGCGGCAACCTGATCAAAAGATATGAAATGAACCTCAAGAGCATCGTGGCGGATCTCCCCCCGGTTTATGAACAATTTTATGCAACCAGCGATGAAGAACGCCGCTGCAGCCAGTGCGGCGAGATCCACCCAAGCCGCGATGCACAAACCTGGCATCGCACACTGAAGGCAACAGAAAACCGATGAAAATAGATATCCACTCGCATTTTTTCCCTAAAATCAGCCAACAAGAGGCTGCCAGGCTGGATGTTGAGCGGGCTCCCTGGTTGGCAACCCACGGGCGCGAAGGCCAGATCATGCTCAATGATAAGCCTTTCCGGCCGGTCTATGACGCCCTGTGGGATGCCGAACGCCGCCTGGAACAGCTGGATGAACAGCAGATCGATATTCAGATCATGTGCGCCACGCCGGTCATGTTTGCCTATGACGTCGCTCTCGATCGCGCCCTGCCCTGGGTCCAATTGATGAACGATCGGGCGCTGGAGATGGCGTCTGCCAACCCGCGACGGCTGAAGGTGCTGGCGCAGGTTCCCCTGCAGGACAGCGAGGCCGCCTGCCGCGAAGCCAGCCGAGCAAAAGAGTGTGGTCATATTGGCGTGCAAATAGGTAATCACGTGGGGGCAAAGGATCTGGATCATGAATCGCTGATCGTCTTTCTGACCCACTGCGCCCACGAGGGTATCCCGGTGCTGGTACATCCCTGGGATATGATGGGCGGCGCGGAGCGTATGAAGAAATGGATGCTGCCCTGGCTGGTGGCAATGCCGGCGGAAACGCAATTGGCGATCCTCTCTTTGATCCTCTCAGGCGCCTTCGAACGCTTGCCGCGCAGCCTGAAACTCTGCTTTGCCCACGGGGGCGGCAGCTTTGCTTACCTGATGGGGAGGGTCGATAACGCCTGGGAGCAGCGCGATATCGTGCGTGAAGATTGCCCGCATAAACCGTCAAGCTATCTGGATCGCTTCTCCGTCGACTCCGCGGTGTTCGATCCACGGGCGCTAGAGCTTCTGGTGGATACCCTGGGTGCGGAACGGGTCATGCTGGGCTCCGATGCTCCCTTCCCGCTGGGGGAACAACAGATTGGCCATTTGGTCAGCAGCTCTGCCTTGCCGGAGAAAAGTAAGCGTCAGATTTTGGGTGAGAACGCGCAGTCGTTTTTCTGTTTGCCGAACCGGTAATCGCCGCATTTCGGGAACGAGATGGCTCGTTCCCGAGCTAAACACCGGCAACGGCAGCGGCGTTATTGCTTCAGCATGTAGATAAACGAATCGACGACGTCGCCACTTGCCGTAGTCACACTGACGGCCACCCGCTCATAACCTTCTCCCTCAAATTCATCGAGGGTTTGCCAGTGGGCGGCAAGATTGTCGGAACGAAACAGAAAACCCTGAACCCGGCTGCCGCTGTTATCCAGCACGATGCCCGGATAGCCCATTTCGGCGCCCCACCCTGCATTCAGCAGCGTTCCCCCCACACTGCCCTCTTCCCAACTTCCGCCGATGCTTTCCATGATGTGCGCGTTTGGCCGCCCTGGCCCTAACGTCCCGTAAACAAACAAACTCAACATGTTATGTCCTGCATTCTGATGATTTGCTACAGAAACTAGCACAGCGTCGGCAGCCAACATAGTCGTTAGCCGGGTAATTAAATGGATTTTCGAGCCAGGGACTGGAGGACAGCGTTGCAGGCGGTTCAATGGCTGCTTGCACGCTTAAGTGCAGCCATCATTCACTGCTTACCCGACAGGATCGCCGGTTTTGTTTTTCGAACCGTTAATGATGAATACTGCTTTCCTGTGAAAATGTTTCCTTCAATAAATCAATAAAGGCTCTTAATCTTCCGGTGACATAGCGCCTACTCGGATAAAGGCACCATAAAATCAGCTCTGGCTGTTCACTTACCCCCAGGTGAAGCAACCTGCCGGCTTTGATGTCATCGGCGACCAAAGCTTCCGGTAGCAGTGCGGAACCGACTCCCGAAATGAGGGTGGAACGGGTGATAAACGGAGAGGAGATATATAACTCCGTGTTCACATTGAAATGTCGTGGTTCCCCCTCCAAAACGGTACTAATTTGATTCGGTTTCCACTGCGTTCCAATACTGATGAAAGGAAGTTCCGTGAGCGGGTCTCCCAAGGCCAGTTGTTCCCTATATTGCGGTGACGCAACAAATATTAATGTCTCTTTGAATATTTTTATACCTATCATCTCTTCATCCGCCATCGGATTTACACGAATAACGGCATCGAAACCTTCTCTAATAGGATCAACCAATCTGCTGTCAGCAATAAGTTCAAGTTCGACCAATGGGTAAAGCGCTCTATAACGAGCAGCCAGTTTACCCAAGGTATCAAATGCGATAACGGGAGGAACGCTAATCCGTAATTTTCCTGAGGGGCTACCGGTCTGTTCCATCATGTCAGTTTTGATGTCGTTGAGCTCGTTAACCAAAGGCTTTATTCGCTCGAATAGCAGGGTTCCTTCGGCGGTCAAGGTAAAACCGGTATTCGTACGTTCAAACAAGCGCGTTTGCAGTTCATCTTCCAACTGACGGATCCGTCGTGAAATAGAGGCTTTAGGCGTCATCGTTGCGCGACTTGCCGCGCTGAAGCTGCCGTGTGTAATCACACTTATGAAGTCCTGCAATGCATTCATATTCATGAGCTGTCTCATTTTTGGTCCGCGGCGTCCATAATTTAGCATCTTATTAATTATTATTGGTACAGATATAGTGAAAAAATAGCTTAGGAGATCAACATGAATCAGCAATTAGCAGCAGTTATGTATAGTTATGGCGCTGAGGGCACGATCAAAATTCAGCCCATCAACAGGCCCCAGGTCTCACCGGGCAAGGTCATTGTGGAGATCGCCGCCGCAGGGGTTAATCCATTAGACTGGAAACTGCGTGATGGCCTGCTTAAGCATATATTCCCATTAACTTTTCCCTGTATTTTGGGTGGCGAGTTCGCAGGAAAGATTGTTGAAGTGGGGGCTGGCGTCACCACCTTCAACGTCGGCGATCGCGTGATAGGGAAGCCTGTGAACCGCAGGGCATTTGCCGAAACGATAGAAATTGAGCCGGATCTGTTAATCCCCATCCCCGATGATCTGGACGAAACCGTCGCAGCAACCCTGCCGGTTGCCGGCTCGACGGCGTGGACGGGGTTATTTGATATCGGGGAATTAACGGCTGGGCAAACCGTTTTGATCCAGGGCGCGGCTGGTGGAGTAGGCTCTTTGGCTATTCCTTTGGCTCATCGCGCAGGGGCAAAGGTCATCGCTACGGCTTCGCAAAAAAACAGAGATTATGTCAAGTCATTGGGTGCCACAGATGTCGTTGACTATAACGACGCTCATGCCTTATCGATGATAAAGGGAGTTGACCTCGTTCTTGACTTGGTCGGTGGACGCTCCCTGGCAGCACTCTGGAACACTCTGGCACCAAACGGCCGAATTGTAAGTTCAGTTGCCGTTGATATCGCAGAAAAAACACCTGACAGCCAACCAGGAAAAGGGACATTTTTTCAAATGAAATTTGACCCTGCCAAATTGAATTCTATTGCGAAAGAGATTGCCAAAGGTGAGATTCCCTTCACGCCTCCGCGAGTATTTTATTTAAAGGATACTTCGTTAGCGCTGGACTCCGTCAAGAGCGGAGGATACCGGGGGAAAACCGTCATACGCATGAAATAATGGAACAGGCATAAAATTACACTTATTTTTGTGTCAAAAACTCCAGTCATAAATTCGTATTAGTTTACGTGTTTTATATAAAGGGGAACAAAATGGCGCGGGTTATCCAGTTTGATCGTGTCGGTGAACCAGATGTATTAAAAATTGTGGACGTGGATCTCCCTGCCTTAGCCGCCGATGAGGTCAGTATTAAGGTGAAAGCTATAGGTTTAAATCGGGCGGAGGCGCTACTGCGTCGCGGTAAGTATGCATTTCCTCCGGTATTTCCGCAGCGAATGGGGTATGAAGCGGCCGGGATTATCGACGCCGTTGGTGCACAAGTGCAAGGCCTTATCCCTGGCGACGCGGTGAGTGTTATCCCTTCACTGGCTATGGATCGGTGGCCTACCTATGGTGAAACTATTCACTACCCAGCCCGTTACGTGGTTAAGCATCCGGAAAATTTATCCTGGGAGCAAGCGGCCTCGGCGTGGATGCAGTACATCACGGCATATGGGGCACTGGTTGACGTTGCAGAAGTGACCTCTGACGACTATGTCATGGTCACTGCCGCTTCCAGTAGCGTTGGTATCGCCGCGATTCAAATTGCCAACATGCTTGGCGCTCGGGTGATAGCAACCTCAAGAACCGAATCCAAACGCCAGGCGTTACTCGATATCGGTGCATCATGGGTTGTCACTTCCCAGGGTGAGAAAAGCGTAGCTGAAGTTAAAGAAATCACCGGCGATAGGCCGCCGCGAGTTATCTTCGATTGTATTGGGGGGGAAGGTGTGCCCACGCTATGCGAGATCTTGGCGCCCGGAGGCACGCTGATAGAGTACGGCAATCTGAGCGGTGAAAACACCCCTTTCCCGGCAAGTTTGGCGATCCCGAAAGGCCTGACGATCAGGGGATTTGCTTACAGCGAAATTGTAGGAAATGCGGCGCGCCTCGCCAACGCTAAAACCTTTATTTTGGCGGCGCTTAGTCGTGGCGAATTAAAGCCGGTTATAGCGAAATCCTTTGTGTTTGATCAGATAGTTGCGGCACATCAATATCTAGAAGCGAACGCCCAGCTAGGCAAAATTGTTGTCACCGTTTAAGCGAAGATGAAGGCCCTGGCCCTTGTCATCAGGAGCAAATAATGCAAACAGAAAAAGATGTCATCGCCGTTATTACAGGATCAAGCAAGGGAATAGGTAAGGGAATAGCAAAGGAACTGGGACGGCAAGGTGCGATTGTCTATGTTACGGGTCGTGACCAGGAGTCAGTCGAAAAGGTGGTCAGTGAAATAACCCACGCGGGGGGGCAAGGAGTAGCGGTTGTTTGCGATATGTCTGACGATGCACAGATAGCACGCCTATTTAAACAGGTGGAGCAGAAGCACGGTTATCTCAATATCCTCGTCAATAATGCCACCACGCTTAACAGCCAAATGGGAGTGAAACCCTTTTGGGAAGCCACCATCCATCTTGCCGATATACTGGATGTTGGCTTACGTTCTCATCATGTTGCGACTTGGCATGCGGCGCGCTTGTTGCTTGCCGGTGGGCGCGGGTTAATCGTCAACGTATCTTTCTATGCCGATGCGAAGGTGCATGATCCAGCCTATTACGCTTCAAAGGCAGGCCTGGATAAATTGGCCGCTTCCTACGCCGAGTACTTCGCCCCCTTTAACGTTTCCGCCGTATCCCTATGGCCAGGTTTCGTAGCCACAGAGACGATGGTTGAGCTTGCCAACTCCGACCCGAAAACGCGCGCTCTCCGTGACACATTGGGATTTGAGAGCCCTGAATTCTGTGGACGCGTGGTTTGGGCGCTATTTAGCGACCCTAACTTAAAGGCCTTATCCGGCAGTACATTACTGACGGCTGAAGTGGGTGAGCATTATAATATAATCGATAACAATGGGCATATACCAAAATCCTTACGTCAATTATATGGCAACCCTCCCGCTGAGCACGATATCATGAATAAGCAGGCGGGCAATGAGAATAAGAAGATGTGAGCGTAATGCGGGGGGATAATAACGTCGTTAGTTTGCTGTTTAAGCACTCTTTACTTTTATTCAGGCCACAACCATTACTCCCCCAGCCCAGGGTTTAGCCACCACCATCAGCGAGCCATTGAATACGCGGCCCGGTGTGTAATTACAAACCGGTCGTTAATTTTCAACTTCTATATTATTTGATATTTTGAGGAAGCGTTAATGTCTATAAAAGGCAAAATTGACAATATCATCGACAACAAATTATTCTTCGGTTTGGTGTCAGTTTTAATGAGAGTACTTCTTTCATCTGTATTCATTATTGCTGGAATAGGCAAAATTTCGGCTTATAACGCGACAGCTGAGTATATGGCGTCGATGGGCGTACCAGCAATATTATTGCCTTTGGTGATATTAACCGAGCTAGGCGGCGGTGTGGCTCTTTTACTGGGCTTTCAGACGAGGATTGTCGCCATTCTGTTCTTCGGATTCTGTATCATCTCAGGACTGATTTTTCACAGTGGTCCCGACCTACAAAGTCAGTTGATGCTGATGAAAAACATCACGATGTCCGGTGGTTTTATCGCCCTGTTTCTCTTAGGGGCTGGCGGGTTTAGTCTGGATAATAGAAAAAACCCTTAGTCAGTATTCTCCGGCAAACCGCAGGCAAGCGTCTGAATGCACTAACACATCATGAGCCGCTCAGGGGGCCATTATAGATTCATTTTCTGTGGATCGTATTGGCTAGCGCTCGTGCGAGAAGTCTAGGGGACTGAACACTTGCAGCAAGGTTCATGCTGCCAAGGCTGGTGCTCAGAGGGTAGCAAATCTGGCCGCGCGATAGTTGTCGCTCTCAACGACACCTATCGCGCAATTCTGCGGCGACAGGTTGGCAATCATCATATATGGTTATTTGTACATAAAGCCCCGGTGAAAAATACAGCAACGTATTACGCAGTTCCGTTCGTAACCGACCACTAACCACGACTGAACAACGGCTCAACTATCGCTGAAGAATTATCGTTGCCCCCACTCACGCACCTTGTTCGTAGAAATCTGGCCGATATATGGAGTAAGCTGATGGCCTTAAATAAACTGCAGTGGCGGATATGGCCCTTTCATGGCTTTCATCCTTTTCTTTTTTTCCATGAATTGCTCCCATTTAAAAACCCGCCGTAGCGGGTTCTGTTATTTATTATGGTTGGCTTCTGCCATTTTCTGATAAATCGGCTCGGATCCTATTGATAGCCTTATACTCACCTCTAGGTAGTCCAATGTGCCACACGCTCAAGAAAGTATTCATGCAGATCTCTAGGCTGCTCTCTCCACCTAATAGCTATCACTGGCTGGTTAATACGCTCTTTGTTCGCTAAACCTGGCGCCGTAAGATCCAGGTTCACCTTGTCCATATTCTTCTTTTGGTTAATTTCCGAGATTGTATGACATAGGATCCTACTATTGAGGAGGATTATACGTCAGCATTGTCGATGACACGCACTGAATGCCCCTGCAATACCATCAGGCTAATCGCAGAACGTCGTCCAAATGCAAGTAATTGTTTATGCTAAATTTAAACGCTAAATCAAGTCTTTTCCCAAAATCATCTTTAACTTATAAGTCGCCGAACAAATATATACAGGGATGAGCTTATTTTTTATTTTTAAACACGAAGCCCCTTCCCCACCAAATGAAAGAGTGATCAACCCTGCCGATGCAAGAGATAGAGCTAACCTATAATCCTCTTCTGTTTTCACTTCATAGTTATTTGAGCTCTTTAGTTCACAAACAATGCATCCCACGACCCCCTCCTTACAGAAGCTAATTATTCATATTCGTATAATTCATATTGGCAAGTGCAGAGAAATCATATTGCAATTTAATAGAACGCTCTTTTCAATGTGTGCGATTCTCACACCATTGGATCAGACTGGATACTGGGTTGGTGAGATTTATAAAGCTGGTATCAATTCCAACGTATAACTGCCGATATTACCCTGATATCACCTTGCAACGCTGATTGTTCGTAAGGCTGAATAGTAATTCAGGGAGCAGAAAGACGATTGGCGCTGGCGACGTTTATATCCGTTCCACTCATTCATCAGGGATGCGCTCAGCAGCGCATTTATTGTTTTTGATCGCATCCTGATTTCCGCTGATAGATTTCACTCTCCTGATGTAATGGCTGCTCTCTCTGCTGATGTTTTGCCATGATTGCGCAATTTCGGGTGTCTTCCGTGTGCAAGATGGTGATCGGTCCTGACTGCTGCACAAGCATATTTCCCTGCTCGGCGTTTTGTTACCAAGCCAGTTCCCGCCGGTGAGAAAGCTGCGAGAATGTCACTGATGTCATCCCAGCTATGGTGACCATTTGGCATTTCCATAACTTCCCCTCCCGGGACTCTGCCCCGATGCAGGGTGATAGAAATGAAAAAGGCCGCTTATGCGGCCTTGAATTATGTTTTGGGAAATTTTATGCATTCTTCCTTCATTTGCACGCAGCCCCCTGACTCTTGGTTGCTTACAGCCCAATCGGATTCTGAAGAACCAACGCCTGCACAACTGTCAGCAAATTACCTTGCTTGGTGCTTTCCAGTTGGAGTTTCACTGCTGTTTCGCGGCTTACACCAAATGCCTCGGCCAAGATTTTAGCGTCAAAGCCAGAAAAGATATTATTCATGTTGAGCCTCACTAGGATTAGTTAATAAACTATGTTTGATAATTCATTGTTAACTTGCATTTTTAAGTTAAACAAACCCTAGTCTTCCTACCATTTAGTTGAGTTGTGCCCTCTCTGATACAAAAACAAGATCATAATGCCATGACAATAGGGTTCCGCCCCAGACGTAAACGAGTCGATGAAAACCATTGGTACAGCTCCTAATGATACTGCTTACAAACGTGCGGGATCAGATTGGTCGCTACTAGGGGTATGTTTTTGTACATATTACAGCACGCAAACGTCCTGACGGAGGTATGGCACCAGCAAATGCGCGTTGACGATAACTCAGCATGGAATACAGGTAAGCAGCGGACTGGAATAACTGATTTTCGATTTCATGACCTTCGCCATACATGGGCAAGCTGGTTAGTTCAGGCAGGGGTACCACTCTCAGCGCTACAAGAAATGGGGGGTTGGGAGAGCATAGAAATGGTTCAGCGTAACGCGCATTTGGCACTCAATCATTTAACTGAACATGTGAGGCAGATCGATGCGATTTTTGGAGGCTTAGTCCCAAAACTGTCCCATATTGAAATTGAGAAGCTTGGGTGATGGCTGTAAGTCATTGTTTCTTAATGGTCCCTACAGGATTCGAATACAGACCACACAACCCTTGTTATTACAGAACTTTTCTCTGTTCGAAAAACACCGGAGCCCCCAATTAGGCCCCCAATCGTACTTCGCTGAAAACATCAGCGATTTCGAGCCCGGTGATTGTAACGATGAACTACCGCGCTGCCAACATCCCCGGATAGTGCTTTGCGATGATGTCGTTCATCTTCTCCACCAGATCCAGACGTTTGAATATCAGATGCGCGGTTCCCTTCTGAAAGTAACGAATGCTGGCGGAGGTTTTGTTTCGTCGTAAAAGCTTCCCAGGATAAACCCTTGCTCAATGAAGCCGAAATAAGCGCCAGTCTCTTCCACGTATTTATCCAACCGGGCCGCGAATAGCTCAGCCTCATCCTCTGTGATCGGGATTTTGTGGCCGTCAAAGCCAACATACTGAAGCTTTACCCCAGAACGTGACTCATAGCAGCCCCGCCACAGTCACACTAGTTAATGTGGCTGTCGCTGCACCAGTCCCTACCGGCTCAGTCATTTTTTGCTCCTTTGCTCGCTTCGCTCAGCGAACGCCGGGCGTGAGACATAAAAAAAGCCGCGCATAAGCGCAGCTCTAAAATTTAAATTAAGATTATTCGATTAAAGTAATATTCAATGCAAAACATTAAACAAATAAGAAATAAAACACTTAAACATAAATAATGTTATTTTAAAACAAGATACAACAGACCTATAACTATCATTGCCCTGCCAAGGTTATCAATATTATTTAACCTGGTACCAGCCGTATCAATTTTTGAGTTTAAGGATTTAAGTGTTCTCTTTGCGGCTTTTCTAACCTCAGCCCCTTCATCAAACTGATTATATCTATCAAAGGCTTCACCAAGACCTAGCTTAAGATTTTCATATGATTCCCTATGAACATCATTTGAAGTTCTTGTTATGTAATGAATCATCCACAAACCAATCAGTACCAATGTTCCCTCCCAAAAGCCACTAGTTTTTGCCAGTGCTCCAACAGCAATTAGAGCACCAGGGATCGTGAACGCTTTACTTTGACTTGATGAAATAAAATCATTTATTTTTGTTGTATATTCAAGATTTTTCGATTCTATTTCAGAAAGAATTTTATTTACTGAAAACCGCTTAGTGTATAAGTCAAGCAGGTCATTATAACGATTGTATACTCTCTCTCCAGCAGAGATAACATCATCAATTGAACCATTGTCACCAACAAAATCACTAACAGCTTTTTTTAGAATTAACTTTCTTTCCCCCTCTTGAGCATCCTTCAACTCCATCACGCTTAATAGTTTATTGGCACTACTTAATGAACTTTGACTGAAGGCAATATCTTTAGCCCGAGCATAGTTTTCATGTACACCAACAACGATTTCTTTCCCACCATCATCACCTGGAAGATACCATATTATTTTATTGCTAAACTCATAGCTTTGAATTTCTTTTAAAACAGCCCGCCATGTAACAAACTGTCTGATGGAGCTAATTTCTTCACATTCAAACAGCGATGAAACCTGCTCCTTTAAGACAAGAAAGCTAGTTGGTACTTTTAATAATGCGCAAGACTCTCGCCACAAAGAATTCATTGATGGATATATGAAGGAATTATCACGAAAACTAGATACGCCAATAGAAAAAGCAAACTCTTTCTCATTCACATTTATATCTGTATCGGCACTTATACCAAATTTTCTCAACCAACTTAAAAAAATGTCTGGTGCAACGTCATCATTAATTTCAATACAAGCATAGCCATCCTTTATCACAACAGTTGAGGAGAGAAATGTTGCAACAAAACTGTCAAATTCATTGTTAGTATCCACTCTCCCTCCTCAAGTTATTTTTTCTCGTCTTGGAATATTTGATCCATTTTAACAATATCTGGTTCAGATAATCTAATGACTAATAACCCATCGCCTTTTTTATAAATAGCTTTAGCTTTAGTTGTATCATCAGTACTTATAGCATTTACAGAAATACTACAAGTATAGTCATTTTCTTCATCAGCAAGAGCAACCTTTCCGAATTTTTTTTCAGAGTTTATGCTTGGTTCAAAATACTCATTAATTTTATATTCACCAATAGCTGCAAATTTTGCGAACTTACCCTTGGCAGGAGACTGCTCATCTAAAACCTTATCAATAGTCGCTTCGATGTCTAATGTTGATATTTTATTATTTGTTTTACTTTTAAGCTTTTCATGCATTAATTGTTTGACTGCATCTAAGACCTTCATTTTCTCAACTGTTTTTAATTTCATATGCACAATGAAATCTTTAACAGCCCTATCAGCCTCTTCAACACTGCGGTTATTATCTAGGTCTTCCTCGCATCCTATAGCTTTCTTGAAAAAATTGCTACTTGACTTCCCAGCTATAAACTGCAGATATGGTTCCCCATTATTTTCTGAGTATATAGAATCAAAAAGGGTCAAATCAGTTAATACTGCTTGGCGTAGAGCATCCATATCTATAGAAGGTAATACTTCTGGTACCAACTGCTCATTAAATTTAAACACACTACTATTATCAACCATAATAATAAAAAGTCGACCTAAACTTTCAACTTCATTGTCTGTGTGATAATGTATGAAAATTATCGAGCCACCAGCAGGGCGTCGCTTATTAAGAGCCGCTTCAATTTTTATATTCTGCATAAATGCATTTACAAATGACTTAAAATCTATGGTTCCATTGATATATCTTCGTAACGCTGATGCAGTGCTGTTTGGCAGGTCATTTTTTGTAATAAATCCATGATTTTTCCGCTTTAATCTGAATTTTCTCTCAGCCTGCAGTATGAAAGATTTAACATCCTCCGCGTCCAATCCCCAGATTTCACCAGTCGTCGCCTTGAATTCTGTACCTGCAGCGCCAGGGACTAGGTCTAACCTCGCTGTTATAGCATTATGCGGTTTATAGACGATCTCCTCTTGCTCTAGGGACTCATCATACCCACATACGCATGCATCATCAGCTGAATCATTTTCTCGCCCGCATCCTACGCATTTTACAGTTTTGCTTTCCATATCAACCTTCATGATTTCTTATCAATGTCAGAGGATGATAATAAAAAAACACACACTCTGCGTACTGGATTTATATACAACTCAATATAGCTGTATAAACATACAGTACACCTGTGATATTCAGCTAGCAAGAAGGTTTTACCTATCAGTAAAAAACCCCGGCGATTAGGCCAGGGTTCGAATGGTTACAGGTCTTGCCCTATCGTCACTTCACATCGAGGGACGCTCTTAGCCCCCACCAAAGGGTTCGATAGTGCGTATCAAAACTAAATGCGCCCTTCTGCTGTTCGTACTAGATATATTCTTCCGGATAATCAGCCATCAGATGATCTTCATAGTCAGAAAGAAGCATTAAGGAAAACGCAACGTCACGCATGTTTGCATTATCCATTGCAGCCATAACTGTAAGCTTAACTAACCTAAACGATGTTCCTAGCTCAAAACCATTCATCATTAAAAAGATAGAAGCAGCCTGAAACGCTGTACGCTTGTTTGCATCGTTAAATGCGTGAGCCTTAGCGATAGCAACCAAGTACATAGCCGCCAACATAAAAACATCGTCGCACTCTTCATATTGATGCAATGTATGAATGCGATTCAACGCACCTTCCAGGAGGTCCATATTAGGTGGGCCACTGTTAGGTAAGGTAGACGACTGAATCTCAATAACCTGCTCCGTGGTAAGAAAGTCAATCGCCATCACTTATCCTCCAGCGCTTTGATGATGCCAGCGTGTTTCTTTTTAGTCTTTTCCTTGGCCTCATCAAAACTGACACGTTTACTGTTAGATTTGAACACCATGCTAATTAGGCTTTTACTTTCCTTGCCCATGTAGCGGCGCGGCTCTTGTGCGGCAGCTATTGTAATATCAGGACGTCCGCGCTGAGTAACAGTGATGCTCTCTCCGTTACGGAGCGCATCCAGAATATCGGCAAGTTCTTCTCTCATTTTTGTGTAGCTAATAGTTTTCATAATGACCTCTCACTTGTACATGTACAAGATAACTGAATCAGCTCATAACGCAACCATTAGATGTGAAAAAGCCCGCACATCGGCGGGCTAATCAACGTCAGGCACACAACACCCATCGTTAGAAGAAAACTACCACAGTTTCGGGAAAAGTAAATAGCTTGCGATAAAATTGCTCACTATTTTTTAGCGCACTATTCAGTTGTCATCCTTAGCGCTGCATCAGCTATCGACTCTTCCACTTCCAAATGGATTATCAATTCGTCATAGAACGGCTTCACAGATTTCTTCCAAGTATCCAACGATATGCTTTCGGTAATGCCGCCTATCGCTCTGAAAGCATCAGTTGATGGGATACGCTCATAACCCCGACCAGAGCAACGCTTGCACGGCCTCTTCACAGGCACGCCCTGCCGCTCTGACTCTTCTCTATCAATTACCTCGCACCGGCCACGACAGTCATTGCACGACGTCTTGATTACTCGCTTGCCGTTGCATTTCGGGCAAAGCACCCTCACCCGCTCTCTCAATTCACGATGAACTTCATACTCAGACGGTCTAAATCCTTCTACGCCCCACTGCCGCGAAGCTTTAACAATTTCTTTGGCTGGGAATGGCGTGTGAACTTTGTTCGTGAATACCTCGGCATCAATGAAGCCATCGTTACACGCGTCGCAGGACACCTCACTGGCTGCGCTACGGCAGTAATCCATATGGGGATCAAGGTCGTATCCGTCTCACCAAAATTCGCCAATTACTCTAAATCTGCGGCAGGTTTTGGAAAAGAGACAACCAAACCAAGATGGACTTACCTCAATGGGGAGCATCAGGAAACCATAAACGCCATCCTACGGCGTCAATTGTTTGACCGCTTGCTGGGTGAGTACCGTGGCGCTCAGAGATGACCTACTACGCAGCACCGCCGTAGAAGCCCTGACCGAATACCGCTCCCCCACCAATAAATTTTCCTACCGTGAGATCCTCGACAAACACGCAGCAAAGATCGCGCCGTATTGGCCGGCCAAACCGCCAGCCTGGATGCGTCTAAGTTGCGCCTGTATGCGGATTGATACGAATAAAAAGTAGAGACCCACCATGGCAGAGATAAACATTGATGATGTGCCATTCACCTTACCGGAGGCATCTGCCTTCCTGAAAAAGTCACCGCGAACTGTAAGAACCCTAATCAAGTCTGGACTGCTAACCGCAAACAAAAGTGGCCCACATGGAAAGGGACGTTATGAAATTCTCAAATCAGAATGCCTTGCCTATTACGGCAGGGAGACACAGAATCAGGCCGTGAATGCAGACGGCCATCAACAAAAAGGTAACAACGGATGGCCCTTAAACAACGTTACGGCAATTGGTACTGCGACTATGTCGAACCGGGCAGTTGCAAAAGAATTAGACGCTGCCTTAATACGGCAGACAGGAAACAAGCGCAAGAACTCTACGATCAGTTAAGAGCCGAAGCCTGGCGGGTTAACAAGTTAGGGGAAATTGCGGAGCATACTTTTGATGAAGCCTGCCTACGCTGGCTTACAGAGAAAGAAGAAAAACGCTCTTTGGACGATGACCGCACGAAAATAGAGTTTTTCCTTCAGTATTTCGCTGGGAAAAATCTCTCATGGATCACGGAAGATAGGATTATGGCAGCGGTCGCCAAAATGCCGAACAGGAAGCACCAGCAGCGTTGGGAGTTAAGGAAAGCCGCAGCGGAACTTCGAGGGAAACCTGTACCGGCCTATGAGCCCAAACCAGTATCAGCAGCAACTCGTAGCCAGCACCTATCATTTATGCGCGGTCTGATGAAGATTGCCGCGGATGAATGGAAGTGGTTACGCCAGGCCCCGGTCATCAAAGTCAGAAAGCCAACAAGTAAACGTGTGAGGTGGCTCACCAAGGATGAAGCGGCCACCCTGCTCAAATGCATGCCTGAGCAATTCCGTCCTGTTGTCGTGTTCGCACTGGCAACAGGGCTTCGTCGCTCTAACATCATTGATCTGGAGTGGTCGCAAGTTGATATGCAAAGAAAGGTTGCCTGGATACACCCAGAGAACGCCAAAGCCGGTAAAGCCATAGGTGTTGCTCTAAATGATACCGCATGCAAAACGCTAAGGGATCAGATCGGTCGTCACCCCCGATATGTGTTTGTGCATACGACGGCACGCAAACGTCCTGACGGAGGTATGACACCAGCTGTCAGAAAAATGCGCGTTGACGATAACTCAGCGTGGAACACAGGAAAAAGACGTGCAGGCATTACTGATTTCCGTTTCCATGACTTGAGGCATACCTGGGCAAGCTGGTTAGTTCAGGCAGGGGTACCACTTTCAGCACTACAAGAAATGGGGGGTTGGGAGAGCATAGAGATGGTACAGCGTTACGCTCACCTTTCCCCTTCCCATTTAACCGAACATGCGAGAAAAATTGACGAAGTCTTGGCGGGCAATGTCACTAATCTGGCACTTTGGGAAAATGTAGCTATTGGAGAATAAGCGTAAGTGATTGATTTTAAATGGTACGCCCTACAGGGCTCGAACCTGTGACCTACGGCTTAGAAGGCCGTTGCTCTATCCAACTGAGCTAAGGGCGCATTGGGATGCGGCAACCGGGAGTTGCGGGTTGGATTATACGGTCAGAGATCATTGAGTCAATGCCTTTTCATGACGTTACGTCAGCAGCCGTGCTTTATGATGAATTTTCAGTCATTACCGCCGCCCCGCATTGAGTTAACCGCGTCATTTCCCTTGGGTTAAGTCCGGTAACAGGCTGCTGTTACGCTGTACCAGGCCGGCATCAGCCTGTTCTGGCATACGATCCGACTGTTGCTGTTCTGCCGGACGCTGCAGGCAAACTCGAGCCGAGCGCACCATCGCGTTGATGTTTCCCCAATCGGCATGCTGAGCCGCCAACAGGTTGCAAGCCGCCGATAACGGCTGCAGTAAGGCTGCGCTAACCGGTGCGGCATTTAACGAAGCCTGCGCCATTGGCCCCCATACCAGCAGCATAAAACCCATCCCTTTGATGTTTCTCATGCACGCAACCTCCGGCACAATGCGCCCAGGCGCGTTCTCCATGAAGGCGGCGTTTTGTGTGCGGCAAGCTGATGCAGGGCAATCAGCTGCGCAACGTCAGCCGGATGCAAGGACGAATCGAATACCGTTTCCCCCACGTGTCTTGGTTGGCATGCCTGGCTATCAACAGGCAGGTGTAAAAAGTGCAACCGGGTAATGAGCATCATGATTTTGACTCCCGTCCTCAGTGTGAATAGCCACAGCTTACGCAGCGAGCGGTAAAAAAGGCGTAGAGGATCCTGTCGTTGGCATAAAAAAAGCGTAAATCACACCTGGCAAACACCGCCGATCGCGATTCAGCGCCTGACAGCGCGCTCCGCTTCTGACAAAATAGCGTCATCCCCCGCTTTTCTTAATTGATGGATTTCCTCACTGATGTCAGCAAAGATTATTGATGGTAAAACGATTGCGCAGCAGGTTAGAAACGAAGTGGCTGAGCAAGTTAAACAACGTCTGGCCGCCGGAAAACGCGCTCCGGGCCTGGCTGTCGTATTGGTTGGCGAGAACCCCGCCTCACAGATTTACGTCGCCAGCAAGCGCCGCGCCTGTGATGAAGTGGGCTTCCTCTCCCGCTCTTACGATCTGCCTGCCACCACCAGTGAGGCTGAACTGCTGGCGCTGATCGATCGGCTGAACGCCGACGGTGAGATCGACGGCATTTTAGTGCAGCTACCGCTGCCGGCCGGTATCGACAACGTCAAAGTGCTGGAGCGTATTCATCCGGATAAAGACGTCGACGGTTTCCATCCGTACAACGTTGGTCGCCTGTGCCAACGTGCGCCAAAACTGCGGCCTTGCACCCCACGCGGTATCGTCACCCTGCTTGAGCGTTACAACATCGATACCTATGGCCTGAATGCCGTAGTGGTTGGCGCGTCCAACATCGTCGGCCGCCCAATGAGCATGGAGCTGCTGCTGGCCGGGTGCACCACCACCGTAACCCACCGTTTCACCAAGAACCTGCGCCACCACGTTGAAAACGCCGATCTGCTGGTCGTCGCGGTCGGCAAACCAGGCTTTATTCCGGGCGACTGGATAAAACCTGGCGCTATCGTGGTGGACGTCGGCATTAACCGTCTGGAAAGTGGTAAAGTGGTCGGCGACGTGGATTTTGACGCCGCAAGCGAACGCGCCGCCTACATAACTCCGGTTCCGGGTGGCGTGGGTCCAATGACCGTTGCTACACTGATCCAAAATACCTTGCAGGCCTGCGAGGAATATCACGACGTTCAACCTAAATAAGTAAGGCAGTATGGAAACTTTTAATCTGGATAATCACCCGCACGTCGAACTGTGCGACCTGCTCAAATTCCAGGGCTGGTGTGAAAGCGGCGGTGCCGCCAAAGAAGTCATCGCCGATGGGCAGGTGAAAGTGAACGGCAAAGTCGAAACGCGCAAACGCTGCAAAATCGTTGCCGATCAGGTCGTGGAGTTTAACGGCGGTAAGGTTGTAGTTAAGCCGTAAACCCCGCTCCATAGAAAAGGCGCTGAAGATTAACTCAGCGCCTTTTTTGTTTGTAGCCTAAAGCGGATTACTTACGGCGCCAGGTGGTTCCCTGCGGGCCATCTTCCAGCACGATGTTCATCTCATTCAAGCGATCGCGCGCGGCATCCGCCAACGCCCAATCTTTGGCTTTACGCGCATCGTTACGCTGCTTGATCAAGGCTTCGATCTCCGCCACTTCACTATCATCGACCTGTGCGCCGCTCTGCAGGAACTGTTCAGGTTCCTGCTGCAGCAGACCGAGCACCTTCGCCAGCTTGCGCAGCTCTGCAGCCATGCCGTTCGCCGCCGTCATGTCTTCAGCTTTCAGACGGTTAACCTCACGCGCCAAATCAAACAGCGCCGAGTAAGCTTCCGGCGTGTTGAAGTCGTCGTCCATGGCTTCACGGAAACGGGCTTCAAACACGTCGCCGCCGGCCGGTTGGGCGTTGGCATCAGTGCCACGCAGCGCAGTGTACAGGCGTTCCAGAGCGGTACGGGCCTGCTTCAGATTCTCTTCGCTGTAGTTCAACTGGCTGCGATAGTGGCCGGACATCAGGAAGTAACGCACGGTTTCAGCGTCGTAGTAACCCAGCACGTCGCGAATAGTGAAGAAGTTATCCAGGGATTTCGACATTTTTTCTTTGTCGATCATTACCATGCCGGAGTGCATCCAGTAATTGACGTACGGGCCGTCGTGGGCGCAGCTCGACTGGGCAATTTCGTTCTCGTGGTGCGGGAACATCAGATCGGAACCGCCACCGTGGATATCAAAATGGGTGCCAAGCTGCTTGCAGTTCATGGCAGAACATTCAATGTGCCAACCCGGACGCCCTGCGCCCCAAGGCGACGCCCAGCTCGGTTCGCCCGGCTTGGACATCTTCCACAGCACGAAGTCCATCGGGTTGCGTTTCACGTCGTCGATTTCTACGCGCGCACCGGCCTGCAGCTGATCCAGATCCTGGCGTGACAGCAAACCGTATTGCGGATCGCTGTCGATGGAGAACATCACGTCGCCGTTGCTGGCCACATACGCGTGATCGCGATCGATCAGGCGCTGGGTGATCTCAATAATCTCGGCGATATGCTGGGTCGCACGCGGTTCAATGTCCGGTCGTTCGATCAGCAGAGAATCGAAGTCGGCGTGCATCTCCGCCAGCATGCGTGCGGTCAGTTGATCGCAGCTTTCGCCATTTTCAGTCGCGCGGCGGATAATTTTGTCGTCAACGTCGGTGACGTTACGCACATAGTTCAGCGAGTAGCCGAGATAGCGCAGATAACGTGCCACCACATCGAAAGCAACGAAGGTACGCCCATGTCCGATATGACACAGGTCATAGATGGTTACCCCGCACACGTACATGCCCACTTTACCGGCATGAATGGGTTTAAATTCCTCTTTTTGACGACTCAGGGTATTAAAAATCTTTAGCATCGGGACATTCCGTGGTGTGCGTGATAACAAAAATGATAACCAGGGTTAAGGTTGTTCACCCAGCAGCGTATTGAAACCCGAAGCCTGATCTAATGCAAGGTTAAGGCCGCGCTTTGCTGAGCTCAGAGGTGGAAAACGGTGATAAATCAGCGATTGCCACAGATGTTATAATATAACAAATTGCCATTTACCACAGCCTGAGCGCGGTTTAGCCGCTGCTGACTCATTACAGGAGATATGTTATAACGGCGGTCTGATAGTTCACTCGCTCCATGTGACATCTCACTTCATCTTGTTAGGACTAAAACTATGGTTACTTTCCACACTAATCACGGCGACATCGTTATCAACACCTTCGCGGACAAAGCACCGGTTACCGTTGAAAACTTCCTGAACTACTGCCGTGACGGTTTCTACAACAACACCATTTTCCACCGTGTTATCAATGGCTTCATGATTCAGGGCGGCGGTTTTGAGCCAGGTATGAGCCAGAAAGACACCAAAGCCACCATCAAGAACGAAGCCAACAACGGTCTGAAAAACACCATCGGTACCCTGGCAATGGCGCGTACCAACGATCCACACTCCGCGACCGCACAGTTCTTCATCAACGTTGCAGACAACGACTTCCTGAACTTCCGCGGCGAAAACGCCCAGGGTTGGGGCTACTGCGTATTTGCTGAAGTGGTTGAAGGCATGGACGTGGTTAACAAGATCAAAGCCGTGAAAACTGGCCGCAGCGGCATGCACCAGGACGTACCGGTAGAAGACGTGATCGTCACCAGCGTTACCGTCAGCGAGTAATCGCAGCTGAATGAACACGCTGTTCATTGCAGATCTGCATTTAAGCGCACAGGAACCGGCAATTACTGCCGGTTTTCTGCGTTTTTTGCGGCAAGATGCCATACACGCCGAAGCCCTGTACATACTCGGCGATCTGTTCGAAGCCTGGATCGGCGATGACGATCCCGAACCGCTGCATGCTGAAATCGCTGCGGCGCTGAAAACGCTGCAACAGGCAGGCGTGCCCTGCTACTTTATCCACGGCAACCGTGATTTTCTGGTGGGCAAGCGCTTTGCCCGTGCCAGCGGCATGCAACTGCTGCCGGAAGAAAAGGTGCTGGACCTGTATGGCCGCAAAATCCTGATCCTGCACGGTGACACGCTGTGTACCGACGATCGGGCCTACCAACAGTTCCGCCGAAAAGTACACAACCCACTGATTCAAAAATTGTTCCTGGCAATGCCTTTACGCTGGCGCCTTAAGATCGCCGCTAAAATGCGTGCCCGCAGCCGGCAAAGCAACCAATACAAATCGGACGCCATCATGGACGTCAACCCGCAGGCGGTTGAGCAAACCATGCTGAACCACCAGGTTCACTGGATGATCCATGGCCACACGCATCGTCCGGCCGTGCATGAGCTGACGCTGAGCAACGGTAAAGCTCACCGTTTAGTGCTGGGTGCCTGGCATGAAGAAGGCTCGATGATCAAAGTCAGCGCCGACGCCGTCGAACTGATCCAATTCCCTTTCTAAGCTTCTGACTTAACGCGCGGGTATAAAAATTCGCGCTTTTGACGATCAAAACCGGCGACGCAACCGTTTTCCTTGCCGTTCGCTCATGGTATGCTCTACGCCCTCATTCGGCCTCCCGCCGCAGGCAATCGGCCGTCGTTTGTACAATTACAGGAGCCTTACACCCATGGGAGCCAACGCCGCTTCAGCCACTCACGCTGAGGTTAAAATCGCAATTGTAATGGGATCGAAAAGTGACTGGGCCACCATGCAGTTTGCGGCCGAAGTCCTGACCTCACTCGACGTCCCGTTCCATGTCGAAGTCGTTTCCGCTCATCGCACGCCAGACAAGCTGTTCAGCTTTGCCGAACAGGCAAGCGCCAAGGGTATCGACGTGATCATTGCCGGTGCGGGCGGTGCTGCGCACCTGCCGGGTATGCTGGCGGCGAAAACCCTGGTGCCGGTGCTGGGTGTGCCGGTGCAAAGCGCTGCCTTGAGCGGCGTGGACAGCCTGTATTCCATCGTGCAAATGCCGCGCGGTATTCCGGTAGGCACCCTGGCGATCGGCAAGGCCGGCGCCGCCAATGCTGCACTGCTGGCAGCGCAAATTCTGGCGTTGCATGACGCTGAGTTGGCGCAACGCCTGGCCGATTGGCGTCAGGCGCAGACTGACGAGGTGCTGAATAACCCGGACCCGCGGGAGGAAGCATGAAGCCGGTTTGCGTACTGGGTAACGGTCAATTGGGGCGTATGCTGCGTCAGGCCGGTGAGCCGCTGGGGATCGCCGTCTATCCGGTTGGCCTCGACGCTGAGCCGGAAGCGGTACCTTATCAAAACAGCGTGATCACCGCCGAAATCGAGCGTTGGCCGGAAACCGCGCTGACGCGTGAGCTGGCGACCCACAACAGCTTCGTTAACCGCGATATTTTCCCCCGTCTGGCGGACCGCCTGACGCAAAAACAGTTACTCGATCAGCTCGGCCTGGCCACTGCCCCCTGGCAGTTGCTGACCGACGTCGCCGAGTGGCCGCAGGTTTTCGCGACCCTGGGCGAACTGGCTATCGTTAAACGTCGCGTCGGCGGTTACGACGGCCGGGGCCAGTGGCGCCTGCGCCCAGGTCAGGAAGCCGAACTGCCGGCCGATGCCTATGGCGAATGCATCGTCGAACAGGGGATTAACTTCTCCGGCGAGGTCTCATTGGTCGGCGCACGCGGACACGACGGTAAATCGGTGTTCTATCCGCTGACCCATAACCTGCATGAAGAAGGCATTCTGCGCACCAGCGTGGCGTTGCCGCAGCCCAATCCTGCGCTGCAACAGCAAGCTGAACAGATGCTGACGGCGATCCTTGATGAACTGAACTACGTCGGCGTCATGGCGATGGAGTGTTTTATCGTTGGCGATCGTCTGCTGATTAACGAACTGGCGCCTCGGGTCCACAACAGCGGCCACTGGACGCAAAACGGCGCGTCTATCAGCCAGTTCGAACTGCACCTGCGTGCCATTCTCGCCCTGCCGCTGCCGAAGCCGGTCGTGAGCACCCCGTCGGTGATGGTCAACCTGATCGGTACCGCGGTAAATCAGCAGTGGCTGGCGTTACCGCTGGTGCATCTGCACTGGTACGAGAAAGAGGTGCGCGAGGGCCGCAAGGTTGGGCATCTCAACCTGAACGATCCCGACGCCGGTGCGTTGCAACAGGCATTGCAGGCTTTGGCGCCGCTGTTACCGGCCGAATACCAAAGCGGTTTGGCCTGGGCGCAACAAAAGCTGGCTTAAGCGTTACGCCGCACTAAAAACAAAGGGTTCAGCAAGCTGAACCCTTTTTTACTGTCGATGAAAAACTATTGGCGGTAGCCCTGCGGGTTTTTACTTTGCCAGTTCCAGGTATCACGCATCATCAGATCAAGGCCGCGTTGCACTTGCCAGCCCAGCTCCTGTTTCGCCAGGCTGGCATCGGCCCAGAAGGCAGGCAGATCGCCCGCACGGCGCGGTAAAATCTGGTAGGGAATGGTTACCCCCGAGGCTTTCTCAAACGCCTGCACCATTTCCAACACCGAATACCCTACCCCCGAGCCCAAATTATAGGCTTTGAAACCGGCGATCTGTTTTAAGTGGTCCATCGCCGCCAGGTGACCCTGAGCAACATCCATCACGTGAATGTAATCACGCACGCCGGTGCCGTCTTTGGTCGGGTAATCGCCGCCGAACACGCTCAGGCTTTCACGCTGGCCAATAGCGACCTGCGCGATATACGGCAGCAGGTTATTGGGAATGCCGCTGGGATCTTCACCAATCAGCCCCGACTCATGGGCGCCTACCGGGTTGAAGTAGCGTAGCGCGATAATCGAAAATGTCGGTTCGGCCTTGGCAAAATCTTGCAGGATCTGCTCCACCATCCATTTTGAGGTACCGTAAGGGCTGGTAGTGCCGCCAATCGGCATATCCTCGCGATAAGGCACCGGCGCATTTTCACCGTACACCGTGGCGGAGGAGCTAAAGATAAACCGGTGAACGCCGGCCTGACGCATCGCTTCCAGCAGGACCAACGTGCCCGTCACGTTGTTTTGATAATACTCCAGGGGCTTCTGGGTCGACTCCCCTACCGCCTTCAGACCGGCGAAGTGGATCACCGAAGCAATCTGCTGCTCGTTAAAGATCCGCTGCAAGCAGCCTGCGTCCTGTATATCACCCCGATAGAACTTTGCGGCTTTGCCCGTCAGCTGGGCTACGCGTCGCAAGGACTCTTCAGACGCATTGACCAAATTGTCCAGCACCACCACATCTTCACCCCGTTCCAGCAGCGCCAATACGGTGTGCGAACCAATGTATCCGGCACCGCCGGTCACCAAAATCGCCATAATATCCTCCTGTCGTCAGCATCTGGCGTTAACGCCAGATGCCTGAACGAATATCCTATGCCCAGCCTGTCGGCTAGCGCGAACCAATGTTGCGTAACGGTTTACCGGCCATCAGATTGCGTTCGATATGCTCCAGCGAGATATTTTTGGTTTCCGGAATCAACGCCAGCGTGATGAAGATAAATACCAGGTTAAGCGCTGCGTACACCCAGAAAGTGTGCGCGCTACCCAGCGAATTGAGCATGGTCAGGAACGTCGCCCCGACGATCATGTTGGCAATCCAGTTGGTGGCGGTAGAACAGGTTATGCCAAAATCGCGGCCTTTCAGCGGCTGGATCTCTGAACACAGCACCCAAATCAGCGGGCCGGCGCTCATGGCAAAACCGACAATAAACATCAGCAGCATAATGATGGCAAAGTATTGCTCGGCCGGCGAGGTCATGCCCACATTCATCATGGTCCCCAGCGCGCCCATGCCCACCGCCATGACGACAAAGCCCAGCGTCAGCGTCGGTTTGCGCCCCCAGCGGTCAACCAACCCGATGGCAATAAAGGTCGCCAGCACGTTAACCAGGCCGACAATCACCGTCCCCCACATCTGCTGTGCGGTACTGGCAAAGCCCGCCAGGCCAAAAATTTTCGGTGCGTAGTACATGATGACGTTCATTCCGGTGAACTGTTGCATCACCTGCAGCAGGACGCCAAGGAACACGGCACGGCGGAAGTTTTTATTGTCTTTAAACAGCGCCCAGCCGCTCTGTTTCAGCTTAAGGCTTTCGCGAATTTCATTCAGTTCGTGCTGCGCCTGAGCGCTGGTGTCACGCAGCTTTTCCAATACCTGGCGCGCCTGCTCATGGCGATTGCGCGAAGCCAGCCAGCGCGGGCTATCCGGCAAGAAGAACACGCCGATCAACAGCAATACCGCAGGGATGGTGATCACGCCCAGCATCCAGCGCCAGGCGCCGGTATAGCTGAATGCGGTATCCGACAGGTAGGCCGCCAGAATGCCGATGGTAATCATCAACTGATACATCGAGATCATGCTGCCGCGAATTTTCTCCGGGGCAATTTCAGACAGATAAATCGGCGCGGTATAAGAAGCCACCCCCACCGCCAGCCCAAGCAGCACGCGAGAAATCAGCAAGATTTCCACGTTGGGAGCCGCAGCTGAGCACAGTGAACCAACGACAAACAACACGGCGCCAATCATCAGGCTGTATTTACGCCCGATACGGAAGTTCATCCAGCCACTCCCCACGGCGCCAACCGCCGCCCCAAACATCATTGAGCTGACCACCCACTCCTGCTGGGAGCTGGTGATGTTAAACGAGTCGGTGATAAACGGCAGAGCACCCGCAATAACCCCGATATCCAGACCGAATAGCAACCCAGCCAGTGCGGCCAGAAAACAGACGAAAAAAGTCATCCCTGCATTGCTCTGGCTCTTTTCAGCCGCCGACACTTTGACGGTAGTACTCATACAGCCTCCAAACGATAACGTGCTTAAGTTGCCCGTATGATAGGAGGCAATTCGCCAGAGAGAAGTGAGTGTGATCACATTAGTGGAAACGATTACATTTATTATTTGTTTAGATAAAAACAGAAACACAACCTTAAAACCAACACTCACCACTGATTTTAAAGGCTAAACATAAGCATTCATGCCCTAATATGGCGGTGACAGCAATATCATTTTACCTTGGCCGCTTCCAATAAATTGAGTAACTCGAAGTCAAAGTGTAACCGATTTCACACAGGATTCGGCCAAGAGAATGGCCGACAGATAGAGGCAGGGATTGAAAGCGGTAGTGTTAACGAGAAACGGGTCGTGCGGAGAGTAATGTCGACCGGCCCCTGACAATGGGCCGGTCGATAACCTGAATGAACTAGCCGTCGTAGCTGCGGAACAGCGCCTGACCACGTAGCAAACGCACGCCCAGCCAACCGCCACACAGCGACAGCAACAGCGCGCTGAGCAACGGCAGTGCCCACCACAGCACCGGTGTCGGTGCCCACGGGAAGTCAAACACCTGGCTTTGCAACAGCCACAGTGCCGCCTCAGCGCCCACCGCAGCGGCGATGCCCGCCACCAGCCCCAGCAGGGCAAATTCACACCACAGCGTACTGCGCAACAGACGCTTGCCTGCGCCCAGCGTGCGATACACCACCAACTCCTGACGTCGCTGACGCATCCCCACCTGCACCTGGGCCATCAGCAACAGGCCGCCACACAACACCACCAGCACCACCATCACTTCCAGTGCGCGGCTGACCTGCTGCAGCACGCCGCCCACCTGTTTGAGGATCGAGCCGATATCCAGCAGGCTGAGCGTCGGGAACTGACGGTTGAGCTGGGTTAACATCTGGCCATCCCCGTCATAGCGGAAACTGGTGAGCCAGGTTTGCGGCTGACCGTCCAGCGCACCCGGCGGGAAGATAAAGTAAAAGTTCGGCTTCAGACTTTCCCAATCCACCTGCCGCAGGCTGGTCACCTTGGCGCTGAACGACTGGGTATCGCCACTGAAGGTCAGCGTATCGCCCAGCTTGATCTTGAGCCGCCCGGCAATACCCTGATCCATCGACACTTCGCCGGTCTTAGGCGGCCAACTGCCCGCCAGCAAAGGATTGTGCGCCGGCAAATCCGCCAGCCAGGTCAGGTTCAGTTCGCGATTCACCGCTTCACCGCCCGGATCGTCCTCATGCACCCGTTCGGTCGCCACCTGCTGGTTAATCTCGGTCAGGCGAACACGGACAATCGGATAGTAGGTCTCAGGTGCAATTTGATGCTGTTGCAGGAAAGTCTTCACCTGCGGCACCTGCGCTTCGGTCAGGTTCAACAGGAAGTAGTTTGGGCTGTCCGGCGGCAGTTGTTGTTGCCAGCGTTCGAGCAGATCGCCACGCAACACCAGCAATAACGCCAACAGCATAAACGACAGCGAAAAGGCCGCCAGTTGGCTCACCGTCACCCAAGGCTGATGCAACAGACGGTTAACCGCCAGACGCAGTGCCAGGTTTTTAAGCGTAATACGGCGCAGCAGCAGCAGGCTGCCCCAACCGATAGCGCCCAACAGCAAGGCCAGCACCAGAATACCGGCCAGGATCGACCACAGCAGCGTGCTGGCGCCCATCAGCGCGATCAGCAACGCTACCACAATCACCGCCGTCACCGGCAGGAAGTAGCGCAGCCGCCAGACGTTAGCCACCACATCGCGGCGTAGCACCCGCAGCGGCTGAGTCGCCAACAGCTGCCGGTATGGCCGCAGCCCCACCAGCAGCGAAATCATCAGCAACGCGCCGATCGCCCACAGCCACGGCCAGGTCCCGGCGGCAGGCAGCTCCCCCGGCAACACCGGAGCCAGCAGGCGGATCAACACCGCCTCAAATCCCAACCCGATAATCCCCCCGCATACCGCAGCCAGCAGGATCACCGCCAGCCACTGGCCGACAATCAGCTTACGCAACGCACTACGACCGGCACCCAGCGTTTTCAGCACCGCGATCAGATCGTAACGACTGCGGCAATAGTGGCTCATCGCCACCGCTACGGCGGCAATCGACAGCAGCAAAGTCAGCAATGCGGACAACAGCAAGAACTGCTGCGAACGCTGCAGCGATTTGCCTAATGCGCTGCCGGATTCCTGCAGTCCGAACCAGCGCTGATCCGGGCCGAGCTGCGGCGTCAGGCGATCTTCATAACGCTGAATATCCTGCGCAGCTCCGGCAAACATATAACGGTAGGTCAGGCGACTGCCTGGCTGCACAGCCCCGGTTTTATCCACATCCGCCAGATTGATCATGATACGCGGCGCGGTCTGGAACGGGTTAAAGCCGGAATCCGGCTCCTGAATGATTTCACCGGCAATCCGCAGTTGGGTGTCGCCCACGTCCAACGTATCACCCACCTTTACGTTCAACAGCGCCAGCAAACGCGGTGCGACCAATACGCTGCCCGGCGTCAGCTTGGCATTAGCCGGACGGGTCTCCAGCTTGCCGTACAGCGGATAGGCCAGATCGGTGGCCTTCACGTCCGCCAACTGCGGCCGGTCTCCGGCGTAGGTCATGGTGGTGAACGACAGTTGCCGGCTGACCTTCAGCCCCTGCTGCTGCGCATCCAGCAGCCAGCCTTCCGGTACCGGCCGGGCGCTGCGCAGCACACGATCACCGGCGATAAAATCGCGGCTCTGCTGACTCAGGCCCTTGTCCATACGATCGCTGATGCTGCCCAATGCCAGTACGCAGGCCATCGACAGCGTCAGCGCCAGCCAAACGATCAGCAGCGACGGCGAGCGCCACTCGCGCCAGAACCAGCGCCAGATCATGCTTCCTCCCACAGCTTGCCTTCGCGCAGGCGCAGCCGCCGCTGGCAGCGCGCCGCCAGGGTTTCATCATGGGTGACCAGGATTAAGGTGGTGGAGAAATCGCGGTTGAGTGAAAACAGTAAATCGGCGATGCGCTCGCCGGTCTGGCGATCGAGATTGCCGGTCGGCTCATCGGCGAACAGCACCCGTGGCCGCCCGCTAAACGCCCGCGCCAGCGCCACCCGCTGCTGTTCGCCACCGGAGAGCTGCGCCGGCAAATGATCAAGGCGCTTGCCCAAACCCAACTGTTCCAACAGTTGCACCGCCTGCTCACGGCTCTGGCGGTCACTTTCACCGCGCAGCAGCGCTGGCAACTGCACGTTTTCCAGCGCATTGAGCGTCGGCACCAGCATAAATGATTGAAAGACAAAGCCGACATTTTTGGCACGCAGCGCGGCGCGGCCCTCTTCGTCCAGCGCGGTCAGCGATTCGCCCAACAAATGCACCTCCCCTTCGCTGCCGTCATCCAGCCCGGCGAGGATCCCCAGCAGCGTTGACTTGCCCGAACCGGACTCGCCAATCAGGGCAATTGTCTGCGCGGGTTTGACAACCAGCTCGACTCCGGTAAGGATGGAGAGCTGATGCTCACCCTGACCAACGTGTTTACTAAGATGATGAACTTCAAGAACGTTTTCCGCTGGCATCTTCCCTTCCTTTTGCTGTTGGGATTATTCAGTTTACGCGCTGTCGCCGCCGATACCCTGTTGATTTTAGGCGACAGTTTAAGCGCCGGTTATCGCTTGCCGGTGGCGCAGGCCTGGCCGACGCTGTTGGCCGATCAATGGCAGAAAAAGCCGGGCGATCCGCAACTGGTCAACGCCAGTATCAGCGGCGACACCGCTGCACAGGGGCTGGCCCGCCTGCCCGAATTGCTAAAACAGCACCAGCCGCGCTGGGTGCTGATTGAATTGGGCGCCAACGATGGTCTGCGAGGTTTCCCGGCACAGGACCTGCAGCGCGATCTCGGCCAAATCATCACCTTGGTACAGCAGGCCGGCGCACAGCCGCTGCTGATGCAGATCCGCATCCCGCCCAACTATGGCCGCCGTTATACCGAGGCCTTCAGCGCGGTTTACCCTCAGTTGGCCAAACAGTTCAACATTCCGCTGCTGCCGTTCTATATGGAACAGGTGGTGGTAAAAGCGGAATGGATGCAGGATGACGGATTGCATCCCAATAAGGATGCCCAACCGTTTATCGCCACCTGGATGGCGGAACGTCTGGAACCTCTAGTAAAACATGAGTCTAACTAAATAGCGTTGTACACTAGGTAAAGTTATGCAAAAAGCAGTGTTGATAACCGGCTGTTCCAGCGGGATTGGATTGATTGCGGCACAGGATCTGCGTAACCGTGGCTACCGCGTGCTGGCCGCCTGCCGCAAACCGCAGGACGTGGAAAACATGCGCCAGCTTGGGCTGGAAGGCATTGAGCTGGATCTGGACGACAGCGCCAGCGTCGAACGTGCCGCCGCACAGGTGATCGAACTGACCGACAATCGGCTGTACGGCCTGTTCAACAACGGCGGCTTTGGCGTTTATGGGCCGCTGAGCAGCATTTCGCGCCAGCAGCTGGAACGCCAATTCGCCACCAACCTGTTTGGCACCCATCAGTTAACCCAGTTGCTGTTGCCGGCGATGCTGCCGCACGGCGAGGGGCGCATTATTCAGACCAGTTCGGTGATGGGGCTGGTTTCCAGCGCCGGACGCGGTGCCTATGCCGCCAGCAAGTTTGCGCTGGAAGCCTGGTCCGATGCTCTGCGTATGGAGCTGCACGGTACCGGCATTCAGGTCAGCCTGATTGAGCCCGGCCCCATCTCCACCCACTTTACCCAGAACGTCAATCAGGCGCAGAGCGACAAACCGGTGCATAACCCCGGTATTGCCAAGCGCCTGACGCTGCCGCCGGAAGCCATTTTGCCCAAATTGCGCCACGCGCTGGAAAGTCCAAGGGCTAAACTGCGTTACCCGGTGACCCTGCTGGCGCACGCGCTCAGCGTATTGCGTCGCATCCTGCCGGGCCGCTGCCTGGACTGGCTGCTGCGCAGCAACGGTTAATTGGGTCGGCGGGGTTGAAGAACGCCACTCCGCCCCCATTTAAAAGCCAATGGCTCCGCAAGATCAGAGAGAAAATACATGCTAGCTCAAGCTGTTGTTGATATTAACGAAACTAACCTGCACCAGACGCTGGAACAGTCAATGTCCCTGCCGGTGGTGTTCTACTTCTGGTCGGATCGCAGCCAACACTGTCTGCAGCTCACCCCGATACTGGACAAACTGGCGGCGGAATATGCCGGTCAGTTCGTGCTGGCAAAAGTGGATTGCGACGCCGAACAGGCCATCGCGGCCCAGTTTGGCCTGCGTTCTTTGCCGACGGTGTACCTGTTCAAAGACGGCCAGCCGGTCGACGGATTCCAGGGCCCGCAGCCGGAAGAGATGATCCGCGAATTCCTGCAGCGTTTCCTGCCCAAAGAAGAAGATTTGAAGCTGGCGCAGGCGACTGAATTGCTGGCCGAAGGCAATGCCACTGAGGCGTTACCGCTGTTGAAAGACGCCTGGCAAGCCAGCCAGCAACGCAGCGATATTGGCCTGACACTGGCAGAAACCCAGATAGCGCTGAACCGCACTGAAGATGCCGAAACCGTGCTGGCGACCATTCCGCTGCAGGATCGTGATACCCGCTATCAGGGTCTGGTGGCGCAGATTGAGCTGCTGAAGCAGGCTGCCGACACGCCGGAAATTCAACAGTTGCAACAGCAGGTGGAACAGCAACCGGAGAACGTCGATTTAGCCGTGCAGCTGGCGCTGCAACTGCATCAGGTCGGGCGCAATGAAGAAGCGCTGGAGCTGCTAATGGGGCATCTGAAGAAAGATCTCGCCGCCGCCAATGGCAACGCGCGCAAGACGCTGATGGATATTCTGGCCGCGCTGGGCACCGGCGACGCATTAGCAGCTAAGTACCGCCGTCAGTTGTATTCATTACTGTATTAATACCCGTCATACTTGAAGCTGCATCTGTGTTGGCTGCGTTTGCTCACCCCAGTCACTTACTTAAGTAAGCTCCTGGGGACTTACAAACTTGCCGCCGTGATGCAACTCCAATTATTTAGGGTATGGCCTTAGTTATTTGGGACAGATCCCCAATGGATTTCCCGCCACATCTAGGCGGCAAACGCGAGAAGCCCTGGGAGCTTAGATAACTAAGTGACCAGGGCTCGAGCGTGCAGCCAACAACGATGTGGCTGGAAAGACGAAGGGGATATCAGCGGTAAACACGAACCCCACCGTCCACCCCCTTCGGGCTGAACAACACCTGCCATAGCTGAATATCCCGTGCACGGAACGCGCCGGCGCAGGCATTCAGGTAATAGGTGAACATCCGCTCGAACCGCTCGGAATACTCTTCGGCCAGCTGCGGCCACGCCCGTTTGAAATTTTCATACCAGGCCATCAGCGTTCGATCGTAATCGGCGCCGATATTGTGCCAATCCTCCATCACAAAACGTCCTTCGCTGGCCTCGGAAATATGCCGTACCGATGGCAGGCAGCCGTTGGGGAAAATGTATTTGTCTATCCAGGCGTCGACGTGCAGATTGGTTTGGTTAGCACCTATGGTGTGCAGCAGGAACAGCCCATCGGGCTTGAGGTTGCGCGCCGCCACGCGGAAATACGTGTCGTAGTTCTTCGGCCCCACGTGTTCGAACATGCCGACGGAGACAATGCGGTCAAACTGACGGTCAAGATCGCGATAATCCTGCAGTTGTATCTCTACGTCCAATCCCTGACAGCGTTCCTGCGCCAGCTTTTGCTGCTCGGCGGAAATCGTCACGCCATACACGGACACGCCGTAGTTTTCTGCCGCATATTGAGCCAATCCGCCCCAGCCACAGCCGATGTCCAGCAGTGACATACCGGGTTTCAGCTGCAACTTCTCGCAGATCATTTTCAACTTGGCCTGCTGCGCCTGCTCCAGCGTGTCAGCGTCTTTCCAATAGCCGCAGGAATATTGCATATAGGGATCGAGCATCGCACAGAACAGATCGTTACCGATATCGTAATGCTCCTTACCCACCTGCCAGGCGCGTTTACGCGACTGACGGTTAAACAGCCGGGCATAGGCGATGCGCGCAATGTCGCTCAGGTTTTTAGGCAAGCGCTCATCGACGCCCGCCTGCAGAATGCGGGTAAATAGCACATCCAGTCGCTCACAGTCCCACCAGCCATCCATGTAGCTTTCGCCGAACCCGAGCGATCCCTCCTGCAAAATGCGTTTAAACAACGCCGGATTATGTACCTTGATATCGCAGGCGCGGTTGCCGTTGATGGCCACATCGGCAGAGGACAACAATTCCTCCACAATGCGATACCAACGATCTTTTTTCGGGGCGAGTTCATCAACACTGATTGAGTCCATAACAATCCTTGGCGCTAGATGTCATTTCAAAAAGCATAGTCGCAAATATAAATGACAAATATTTGAAGTGAAAAACGGCAATGCTTTTTACTCTAGCCAAGGCGGACAACGTCATGAAATGAATTAAAATTATTGGAAACATGCCAATTTGGAATGTTAATGGCACAACGCCCCTGATTTATTAGTCTTTGCACGGTAGCTGGCGTAATATTCGTTTACATATGTCCGACAGGAGGTTTGCCATGTTTACCCTTATTCCCATCGTGATTGTCGTCGCGCTAATCATCGTATTTGCCGGCGTCAAAATTGTTCCGCAGGGGTTCCAATGGACGGTGGAACGCTTCGGCCGCTACACCAAAACGCTGATGCCAGGTTTAAACCTGGTGGTGCCTTTTATGGACCGCATCGGCAGAAAAATCAATATGATGGAACAAGTACTGGATATTCCATCTCAGGAAATCATCTCGCGCGATAACGCCAATGTGGCCATCGATGCGGTGTGTTTTATCCAGGTGGTGGATCCGGCCCGTGCCGCTTATGAGGTCAGCAACCTGGAACTGGCGATCGTCAACCTGACCATGACCAACTTCCGTACCGTGCTCGGCTCAATGGAGCTGGACGAAATTCTCTCGCAGCGTGACAGCATCAACAGTCGCCTGCTGCACATTGTCGATGAAGCCACCAACCCCTGGGGCATTAAAATCACCCGTATCGAGATCCGCGACGTACGTCCACCGGCAGAGTTAATCTCGGCAATGAACGCCCAGATGAAGGCCGAGCGAACCAAGCGTGCGGATATTCTGGAGGCCGAAGGCGTGCGCCAGGCCGCTATCCTGCGTGCCGAAGGCGACAAACAGTCGCAAATCCTCAAGGCGGAAGGTGAGCGTCAGTCGGCGTTCCTGCAGGCGGAAGCCCGTGAACGTGCCGCGGAAGCCGAAGCTCGTGCGACTCAACTGGTTTCCGATGCTATCGCCAGCGGCAATATCCAGGCGGTGAACTACTTTGTGGCGCAGAAATACACCGATGCGCTGCAGAAGATCGGCTCCGCCAATAACAGTAAAGTCATCATGATGCCGCTGGATGCCAGCAGCCTGCTCGGTTCAATTGGTGGCATTGCCGAGCTGTTGAAAGACACCAAAGGCAAATAATCATGCTCGAACAAATTGCAGCAAACCCGCACTGGTTCTGGCTCTCCCTTGGCGGGCTGCTGCTGGCGGCCGAAATGCTCGGCGCCAGCGGTTACCTGCTATGGAGCGGCGTATCCGCAGTGGTGGTCGGCGCGATCGTCTGGCTGTTGCCGCAGTTGGCCTGGGAATGGCAGGGGGTGATTTTTGCCGTGCTGACCGTGGTGGTGGCCTACCTGTGGTGGTATTGGCTGCGCCAACGTCCGGCAGCGGCCTCCAGCGGCTCTCAGGTGCTGAACCAGCGCAACCGCCAGCTGATTGGCACCCGCGCCACGCTGACGGAACCCATGCACAACGGCATGGGGCGCATTAACATCGGCGACAGCAGTTGGCGGGCGCAGGCCAGTGACGATCTGGCGGTGGGCACCGAGGTGGAAGTGATCGCCGTCGAAGGCATAACGCTGGTGATCCGCGCCGTTATTCGTTAATGGTTGTGGCAACACCCTGCCAGGTTATTAATGATCGGGCACTCTGCCCCGTCATCCCCCGGACACTGATCCGCCAGCGCCAGTAAACGCTGGCGCATCTCACCCAACTCGGCGATGTGCTTTTCAATGTCCGCCACTTTTTGCAGGGTGCGTGCTTTCACATCGGCGCTGTGACGGGCCGGATCGTTGAACAACGCCACCAGTTCGCCGCATTCGTCTAGGTTAAACCCCACCTGCCGCGCCTGACGCAGCAACGTCAGCTCCTCAATGTGCTTCGGGCTGTAGCTGCGGTAGCCGTTATCGGTGCGGATCGGCGCGGTAACCAGCCCTTTCTCTTCATAGAAGCGGATTGCCTTGCTGGTTAAACCGGTTTTTTTCGCCACGTCGCTGATATTCATTTATCCCCCTTGACCTTCCCCTTGCTGGAAGGTTTAGACTCCATTCTTAGTGAAAATAGGCTAAGCGGTCAACCTTTAAACACCGCACCTGAGCGAGGAATCGAATCATGTCACAAACCACAGTGCTGGCATTGCAGGGGCTGACCTGCATGAACTGCGCGCAGCGGGTGAAAAAAGCCCTGGAAAGCCGCGAAGATGTCGAACAGGCAGAGGTCAATGTCCACTATGCCAAAGTCACTGGCGAGGCGCCGAGCCAGGCGCTGATCGACAGCGTAGTCGCTGCCGGCTATCAGGCCGCCGTGGCGCAACAGCCGGATACCGAGCTGCAGTTGAACGGTCTGAGCTGCATGCACTGCGCTGCCAGCACCCGCAAAGCGCTGGAAGCGGTGCCGGGGGTGATTGCCGCCGACGTCAGTATCGACAGCGCCAAGGTTTACGGTGACGCTGCTCCCGAGGCGTTGATCGCCGCAGTTGAAGATGCGGGTTATCACGCGAGCCTTGCCGGAGCCGTTACCTCCCCAAAAACTGAGCCGTTGACTGAATCAGTCCCTGTATTGCCGGAAACCCAGGCAACGGCCTCGTCTCCCCTTCCGGCAACCTCTAATGGCGATGATGATGACAGCGTGCAGCTTTTGCTCAGTGGCATGAGCTGCGCCAGCTGCGTCAGTAAAGTGCAAAATGCACTACAAAGCGTATCCGGTGTAGATCAGGCGCGCGTCAATCTGGCGGAACGCAGCGCGCTGATCACCGGCAGCGCCGATCCACAAGCGCTGGTCGCGGCGGTCGAGAAAGCCGGTTACGGCGCAGAAATGATCCAGGACGAAACCGAACGCCGCGAGCGCCAACAGCAAACTGCGCAAGCCAATATGAAGCGTTTTCGCTGGCAAGCCGCGCTTGGCCTGGCGCTGGGTATCCCCTTGATGGCCTGGGGGCTGTTTGGTGGCAGTATGTCACTGACGCCGGAAACTCAGCGTCCGTGGCTACTGGTCGGCCTGCTCACGCTGGCGGTGATGGTGTTCGCCGGCGGGCATTTCTATCGTAATGCCTGGCGCGCGCTGATGAACGGCAGCGCCACCATGGACACCCTGGTCGCACTGGGCACCGGTGCCGCCTGGCTGTATTCAATCAGCGTCAACCTGTGGCCGGATTTCTTCCCGATGGCGGCGCGGCATCTGTACTACGAAGCCAGCGCAATGATCATCGGTCTGATAAACCTGGGCCATGCGTTGGAACAACGCGCTCGCCAACGCTCATCGCAGGCGCTGGAACGGCTGTTGGATCTGACGCCGCCGACGGCGCGCCTGGTGACCGACGATGGCGAGAAAAGCATCCCGTTGGCGCAGGTGCAGCTCGGCATGACGCTGCGGCTGACGACCGGCGATCGTATTCCGGTAGACGGTGAGATAATTCAGGGTGAAGTCTGGCTGGATGAAGCAATGCTGACCGGCGAGGCGGTGCCGCAACAAAAAAGCGTGGGTGATACCGTACATGCCGGGACGGTGGTCGATGACGGCAGTGTGCTATTCCGTGCCGGCGCTATCGGCAGCAAAACCACCCTGGCACGCATCATCAAGCTGGTGCGTCAGGCGCAGAGCAGTAAGCCTGAGATCGGTAAGCTGGCGGATCGCATTTCTGCAGTATTCGTCCCGACGGTAGTGGCTATCGCCCTGTTCAGCGCCGCAATCTGGTATTTCTTCGGCCCGCAACCGCAGCTGGTTTATACGCTGGTGATTGCCACCACGGTCTTGATCATCGCCTGCCCTTGCGCACTGGGTTTGGCGACGCCGATGTCGATCATCTCCGGAGTGGGCCGCGCCGCCGAATTTGGCGTGTTGGTACGTGATGCCGATGCCTTGCAGCAGGCAAGCCAACTCGACACCCTGGTGTTTGATAAAACCGGCACCCTGACCGAAGGTCAGCCGCGGGTGGTAGAAATCCTCACGTTTAACCAGGTGAGCGAGCAGCAGGCACTGCGCTGGGCTGCCGCATTGGAACAGGGCGCCAGCCACCCGCTGGCCCGTGCCATCGTTGATCATGCCGAAGGACAAGCGCTGCCGCAGGTTAAGCAGTTCCGTACCCTGCGCGGTGCCGGCGTTAGCGGCGAAGTGGACGGCATGAAGTTGCTGCTGGGCAATGCTGCGTTATTACAACAGCATCAGGTAGCCACCGCCGAGCTGGACACACAGATGCAGCAACAGGCAGAGCGCGGCATTACGCCGGTGCTGCTGGCCGTCGAGGGTAAGCCGGCCGCGCTGTTCGCCATCCGTGATCCGATGCGCGCCGACAGCGTTGAAGCGCTACAGCGCTTGCACCGTCAGGGCTATCAGTTGGTGATGTTAACCGGCGACAACCCGGTGACCGCCAACGCCATTGCCAAAGAGGCCGGTATCGACCGGGTGATTGCCGGCGTGTTGCCGGAGGGCAAAGCCGAAGCGATCAAACAGCTGCAGGCGCAGGGTCACCGCGTAGCCATGATCGGCGACGGTATCAACGACGCGCCGGCGCTGGCGCAGGCCGATGTCGGCATCGCCATGGGAGGCGGCAGCGATATCGCCATTGAGACTGCCGCCATCACCCTAATGCGCCACAGCCTGAACGGCGTCGCCGATGCGCTTGAGCTGTCTAAAGCCACATTGCGCAATATGAAGCAGAACCTGCTGGGAGCCTTTGTTTACAACACGCTCGGCATCCCGATTGCCGCCGGGGTACTGTATCCGTTGACCGGCACCCTGCTCAGTCCGGTGGTGGCGGGCGCGGCTATGGCGCTGTCCTCCATTACCGTGGTCAGTAACGCCAACCGACTGCTGCGTTTTAAACCCAAACGCTAAATACTCAAGGGGCGCAAATAGTGCGCCCCTTTTTCTTTGGGATAATTCCTTCACTCTTCAGGCTTTCTTGTCCGGCGGATAGCGTTTAGCATGGGGAATCCTCACCTTGCCAAGCCAAGGGTGAACACGCTATTCAGGAGCCACGCTGTATGGGTCAACTGTTACGCCGAATCGCCGCCTTTCTCGGCCTGATATCCCCGATGACTTACGCCTACCCGGCGCTGGATATTCGACTGCCCGGCGATCGTCAGTTCCATCTGGTGGGCAGCATCCATATGGGCACGGTGGATATGTCGCCGCTGCCGGCCAAGCTGGCAGCTCGCCTCAAACAGGCAGATGCCCTGATTGTTGAAGCCGACATCACCGGTTCCGCCTCGCCCTTTGACCACATCGAACAGCAACCGGAGCTTGAACAGCGGCTCTCAGAGTCAGAATTTCAGCAATTGCTGACGCTGTGCCAGGAGCTGGGTGCCGACGCCGACAGTTTTTCCACCCTGCCCGGCTGGCAGGTAGCGTTAATGATGCAAGCCCGTCAGGCTCAGCGATTGGGATTACGCGCCGAATACGGCGTGGATTATCAACTGTTGCAGGCGGCCAGAGACCAGCATAAAAAGGTGATTGAGCTGGAAGGGGCGGAACACCAGATGAGTATGCTGGAACAGTTACCGGAGGGAGGAATAGCGCTGCTGCGCGACACGCTGGAGCACTGGCACACCAACGCACGCTTGCTGCAAACCATGGTGAGTTGGTGGCTAGACGCAAAACCCAACGGTATGCTCGAAACCCTGCCCGCCACATTCAGCGCCGATCTGTATGACGTGTTGATGCACCAACGAAATCGCGACTGGCAACAAAAGCTGGAGGCGTTACCGCCAGGAAATTACGTGGTGGCGGTAGGCGCACTGCATCTGTATGGCGAGGATAATCTGCCGGCGATGCTGCAGGCGCAGTAAAAAAGTGGCCAATATCGCTACTGGCCAGTCAAAGAGGAATTTCTTGTATTTTAGTTATACGCATAGCAACCGTGTTAACGGTTACAACAGACAGGGTAGCAACCCAGTGAACATCTTGGCAACCCGCTTTACGCGCCTGCCACTCAGGTTGCTGTTACCGTTATATTTTTGTAATTTTGTTGCATCCGTTTGCAACCTCCCGCTTAACAGGGAAGAGGAAAACACATGACGCCCGCAGTGATCCTGCTTGAGAAACAAAAAGTCGCTTTTACCCTTCATCCTTATCATCACGACAGTGCTGAAACCAACTTCGGCGATGAAGCAGTGAAAAAATTGGGGCTGGATGCAGACCGCGTTTATAAAACGTTACTGGTGGCGCTGAACGGCGACGCCAAACATCTGGCAGTGGCGGTCACGCCGGTAGCTACACAGTTGGATCTAAAAAAGGTCGCTCGTGCGCTCGGCGCCAAAAAGGCAGAGATGGCCGATCCGCTACTGGCGCAGCGCGTGACGGGTTATCTGGTCGGCGGCATCAGCCCGCTGGGGCAAAAAAAGCGGCTGCCAACGGTGATCGACAGCCCGGCACAGCAGTTCGCCACCATTTATGTCTCCGGCGGTAAACGCGGGCTGGACATCGAACTGGCGGCGCAAGATCTTTGCCGGCTGTTGGCCGGCAGCTTCGCCGATATCGCCAAGCGCGACTAGAAGCCTGATGACGCGGCCGCAGTCCCAACGTCGGCCGCGGGATCTGATTACTCCGTCGGCTTATTCCGTATCCCCATTCGCGGCAACAACATGGGAACATGTCGGCAATACCGCTGATAATCCGCCCCTAAAGCTTTAAGCAGGCTACGTTCTTCAAAATAAACACCCACCAAAATATATAATGTCATACCTGAATTAAATAATAGACGCCCAGCGGTCATCTCTGGCGTGAACCAAAATGCCAGTAACATTCCCGTCATCATGGGATGCCGCGTCAACCGGTAAAATCCTCTTACCTGAAAAGGCAAATCGGTATATTGGCGTTCTCTCCATTGCAGCCAGGATTGTCGCAAGCCAAATAAGTCGGTGTGGCTGATCATGCAGGTTGACGCAAAGACCACGAGCCACCCTAGCGCACTAATACCGTTAAGCCCCCATGCGGCAACACTGTCTGGCGGTAACCGCCACAAGACGCCCGGCAGTGGTTGCCACGCAAGCGCCAGTAGCGCCAACGACGCACCGGCAATTAACACATAGGAGCTTCTTTCCAATGCCGGGGAGAGCGCCAAACGGGCCTTGAACCTCTCATGGGCCATAACGGAATGCACCAAGCCAAACAGCAAAAGCAAAACGATATTCACCAGCCAGGGCCATACGTCGCTATCCTCCCTAACGGCGACCATATTTCTCAGCCCCCAGCCGTTAAGTAATAAAATAAGCAAAACAAAGCCAACCAACCCTAAAAAATAGCCTACGACGCCATATAAAAGCACTGCTGCCCTGTACATTTCATTTCCTCTTCAATCACGATTATTTCGCTGAGTTTTATTCCCTGGAAAAATTATGATTTAAGCAAGATAAAATCATTAACCCTAAAGGTATAGACAAAGAAAATAGAAATACAATTATGCAAGACAGGGAAAACAATATTGAAATTAATAATATTAGAATTCTTTTATACTAGAAGTGTGGTAATGCAGGGAAAATCGACGGCGGCTTTTAACCGGTAAAAGCCGCCATAATATTATTGATAAACGATCTCGCCTTTAGGCTCATAGGCCGCTGCGTCCAGCGGTGAGTGCTTCTCGATGTATTGCTTCAAGACTTCGGCATCGATAAACCCGGTGTTGACGTAGCTTGGCAGGGTATCCAGCTTCGGATAACCGTCGCCGCCCAACGCATTGAAGTTCAACGTGGCCATACGGTAGGTTTTGTCCGCCTGCAGCGGTTCCCCCTTGATCTTGACGTTGCTGACGCCCTGACCGTCCGCCGTTAGGCTAACGTTGGCAAACTGCGCATAGGCCCCGGAATCTACCTTCATGTTGGCGACTACAGCCAGGTATTTTTCCACGTCGCTGCCTTTCATCTCGACGTAGACCAGCGTATTGCCGAATGGCTGCACTTTCAGCACGTTTTTATAGGTGATATCGCCGCCTTCAATCGAGTCACGCACCCCGCCACCGCTCATCACCGCAAAATCAGCCTCGGCACGTTCCATCTGCGCTGCCAACAAGACGCGTGACAGGTTGGTCTGTACAAAGCGCACTTTGCTGCGGTCGCCTTCCAGCTTGCCGTTGACGCTGCCAATCTTGACGTCCAACTGCGCCTTACCTTTTTCCTGGAACGGCGTCAGCAGCTTCATCATGGAAGGATCTTCTGCGATCTGTTGGGTGTAAAACACGCGCTCACTGGTGCCGTCGGCTTTCTCCACCTTCTTCTTCAGGTTGACCGGGATCAGTTGGTAATGCACCAGCTTCAGCTCACCGTTACGGAACTGGAAATCGGCGCGGCCCACGTACTTGCCCCACTCATGCGCCTGCACAATCCAGGTGCCGTTCTGACGATCCGGCGCGCACGGCGTGCCCGGCACATAATCCACCTGCTTGTGGTTCTCGCCCGCCATACAGACCGGATCCTGCGAATGACCACCAACGATCATGTCCAGATAGCCGGCAGGCAGGCTGCGCGCCATCTCAACATCGCCCGGCGCGTTGGAGCCATGATTGCCGTCATCGTAATGGCCCATGTGCGTTGCGGCGATAATCACGTCCGGCTTTTCGTCCTTACGCAATTGCTCCACTACCTGTTTGGCTTCCTGTGCAGGAACACGGAACTCGATGTCGGTAAAATATTCGGGGTTGCCAATCTTGGCCGTGTCATCCGTCGTCAGGCCAATGACCGCAATCTTGATCCCCTGCTTGTCAAATAAGGCATAGGGCTTGAACAGACGCTGCTGGGTGCTTTTTTGATAAATGTTGGCCGACAGCAGAGGGAAAGTCGCCCATTTCTCCTGCTGACGCAGTACGCTGAGCGGGTTGTCGAATTCATGGTTGCCGATCGCCATTGCGTCGTAACCCACCAGATTCATGCCGCGGAAGTCCGGTTCAGCATCTTGCAGATCGGATTCCGGCACGCCGGTGTTGATATCACCGCCCGACAGCAGCAACAGACTGCCCCCCTGCGCCGCGACTTCCTGACGGATGCTGTCTACCAAGGTTTTCTGTGCACCCAAGCCATATTCGCCATGATCGTTCTGCCAGAAATGGCCGTGGTGATCGTTGGTGTGCAAAATGGTGATGTCGTAGGTCTTATCCTTTTCCCAGGCGCTGGCGGCTCCCGACAGGAAAGTCAGGGATACGGCCAGAGCGCATGCGGTGGTTTTTAGCGAAAAGCGCATGGCAGAACTCCATATGATCATTAACGGCTTTTTTGAGGTGACCGAAATTGTAACGCGAAACAAAGCCCTTTGATTTCAAATTTTTGCGATATACGTCAAATTATGTCGGATATGGCAAATATTGAACAACTTGCTAAGATATCTGCTCTGTCCTCTAAAACTTACCAGGCTAATAATAAAATGACCGACCGTAGCGATACTGCCATGCCACCGGCCAAGGGCAGCGCGGTTAAAGGGACTGCATTCTCGATTCTCGGTGCCATCAGCGTCTCTCACCTGCTTAACGACATGATTCAATCGCTGATCCTGGCGATTTACCCGATCCTGCAGGCTGACTTCAGCCTCAGCTTCGTGCAGATCGGCATGATTACTCTGACCTATCAGCTCACGGCTTCCTTATTGCAACCGTTAATCGGTTACTACACGGATAAACACCCGCAGCCCTATTCGTTGCCGATCGGCATGGGCTTTACGCTGTGTGGGCTGCTGCTGCTGTCCGTCGCCAATACCTTCCCGCTGGTGCTGCTGGCAGCGGCGCTGGTCGGCACCGGTTCCTCGGTATTCCACCCTGAGTCCTCCCGCGTTGCGCGCATGGCCTCCGGTGGCCGACATGGCCTGGCTCAATCGTTGTTCCAGGTCGGCGGTAACTTTGGCAGCTCTCTCGGCCCCCTGCTGGCCGCGCTGATTATTGCGCCTTATGGCAAAGGTAACGTGGCCTGGTTCTCACTGGCCGCGCTGTTGGCTATTGTGGTGCTGTTGCAAGTCAGCAAATGGTATCAACATCAGCACCGGGCAACAAAAGGTCAGCCAAAAGCGTCCTCGACGGTGAAACCGCTGCCAAAACGTACTGTCACCTATGCGCTGGGCATCCTGCTGGTGCTGATTTTCTCCAAATACTTCTACTTGGCCAGTATCAGCAGCTATTACACCTTTTATTTGATACATAAGTTCGGCGTTTCCGTGCAGAATGCGCAGTTTCACCTGTTTGCATTCCTGTTTGCCGTAGCAGCAGGAACCATAATTGGCGGGCCTCTCGGCGACAAGATAGGGCGTAAATATGTCATTTGGGGCTCAATACTGGGTGCTGCACCATTTACGCTGGCTTTACCCTATGCTTCTCTCTACTGGACCGGCATTTTAACCGTCATTATCGGGGTAATTCTCGCTTCGGCATTTTCGGCCATTCTGGTTTATGCACAGGAGCTGATCCCGGGGAAAGTGGGTATGGTTTCCGGTTTATTCTTCGGTTTTGCTTTTGGTATGGGGGGATTAGGCGCAGCCGTTCTTGGTTATGTCGCAGATTTGACCAGTATCGAATTGGTCTACCAAATCTGTGCTTTCTTGCCACTGATCGGCATTATCACCGCATTACTGCCTAATATGGACCATAACTCGTAATACCCCTGATAAAACCCGGCTGAATCATTGCGCTCAGTCGGGTTATCTCCCGAACAAACCAACGTTATTTGACTTATTTAGTGTTAAATCCCCTTACTGCCCTGCCCAAAGCGGAATCCTCTGCTTTTTCGCAAAAAAGCTCAATTTAGCTAAGCAAGACGCGAACAAATGCAATAAACTAAATGTATCTTTTCGTAACTTTGTTGCGTTTCCCCTCTGCTGCCATGCATAGCTAGAAGGAGTCTGGATGCATAATTCAACACCCTTAATCACCACCATTGTCGGAGGGTTAGTACTTGCCTTCCTCCTCGGAATGCTGGCGAATCGCCTGCGCATCTCCCCGCTGGTGGGGTATCTTGCCGCAGGCGTGCTCGCCGGCCCTTTTACCCCCGGTTTTGTTGCCGACACCTCGCTGGCACCGGAACTGGCGGAAATCGGCGTGATCCTGTTGATGTTCGGTGTTGGCCTCCATTTCTCGCTTAAAGACCTCCTGGCAGTTAAACATATCGCTATTCCCGGTGCCGTAGCACAGATTGCCGTCGCCACTCTGTTGGGTATGGGGCTGTCAAAGCTGCTCGGCTGGGATTTGATTTCCGGCCTGGTGTTCGGTCTCTGTCTTTCTACCGCCAGTACCGTGGTGCTGCTGCGTGCGCTGGAAGAACGCCAACTGATCGACAGCCAGCGCGGGCAAATCGCCATTGGCTGGCTGATCGTTGAAGACCTGGCGATGGTGCTGACGCTGGTATTGCTGCCTGCGTTCGGCAACATGCTGGGCAATGACAACGCCAGCAGCGGCCAGTTGCTGACTGAGCTGGCAATCACCATTGGTAAAGTCATCGCCTTTATTGCGCTGATGATTGTGGTGGGACGCCGGCTGGTGCCGTGGATCCTGGCGAAAACCGCCAGCACCGGCTCGCGCGAGCTGTTTACCCTTGCCGTGTTGGCACTGGCGCTCGGCATTGCCTATGGCGCGGTGAAGCTGTTCGACGTTTCCTTTGCCCTGGGAGCCTTCTTCGCCGGCATGGTGCTGAACGAGTCGGAGCTGAGCCATCGCGCGGCCCACGATACCTTACCGTTGCGCGATGCCTTCGCCGTGCTGTTCTTTGTGTCGGTCGGCATGCTGTTTGATCCGATGATCCTGATCAACGAGCCGCTGGCGGTGCTGGCAACGCTGGCGATTATCGTGTTCGGGAAATCGGCGGCAGCGTTCCTGCTGGTGAAAATGTTCGGCCACTCCAAACGCACCGCGCTGACCATTTCTGCCAGTCTGGCGCAGATTGGCGAGTTCGCCTTCATTCTGGCCGGCCTTGGGATCACGCTGGGCATGATGTCGGAGCACGGCCGCAATCTGGTGCTGGCCGGGGCTATCTTGTCGATTATGTTGAATCCGTTGCTGTTCACGCTGCTTGAGCGTTATCTGGCCAAAACCGAAACCATGGAAGACCAGATAATGGAAGAAGCGGTGGAAGAAGAAAAGCAGATCCCGGTCGATATGTGCAACCATGCGCTGGTGGTCGGCTATGGCCGCGTCGGCAGCCTGCTGGGGGCAAAGTTGGCCGAAGCCGGTATTCCGCTGGTGGTGATTGAGAACTCCCGCCCACGGGTGGAAGCCCTGCGTGAACAAGGCATCAAAACGGTGCTGGGCAACGCCGCCAATCCTGAAGTAATGGATCTGGCGCGACTCGACTGTGCACGCTGGCTGTTGCTGACCATTCCCAACGGTTACGAGGCCGGTGAAATCGTGGCTTCGGCACGTACCAAGCGGCCGAACATCGAGATCATCGCCCGTGCGCACTACGATGACGAAGTGTCTTATATCTCCGATCGCGGGGCGAATCAGGTAGTGATGGGCGAACGAGAAATCGCCAACAGCATGCTGAATATTCTCAAACTGGATACGCTGAGCGAAGAAGAGAAAATGGGCGGTTGCCCGATCTGATCGGCGATTCGATATAAAAAAGGTCCGGCTTGCCGGACCTTTTGCTTGTTAGCGTTCCCAGTAAGACTCTTCCAGACTGTCTTCCCGCTCCGGCAGGCCACGCGTCAGGCGAGGCGAATGCTGATTCAGCACCTGATAGCTGACACGGTTAGCGTATTTACACACCTGCGCCAGCGAGGAATAGGTCAGATAGCTGCGAACGTGCTTGCTGGAATTAGGCACGTTATTGCGGTGATAACCGTTGGCGGCGATATCATGCAGCAACGCCGACAGTGCGCCATCGCCGGCACCGTTGGTGTTCATGATTTTCTCCGGCCCGCCCATGTAAGGCGCGATGTGCGAATAGATGCGGAACGGATTTTCACAGCTTTCACGGCGCATGGCGCGGCTGAACTCATAGCGGTTGAATTCGGCAATATGCCCCGGCAGCAGCGGATGCTGGGTTTCCCGCTTATTCGACTCTTCGGTATAACCCGCCATATACAGACCGTTTGGCCCGGCGGTGCACAGCACCAGATCCACCCATTCAAGCGCCATGTCAGAGGCAGTCAAGGGATCGCTCAACCCGGTCAACTCCAGCGCTTCATCTTCGTTCATCGCCAGGATCGACACGTGTTGTTGCAGGAAGTCGCGCCACCATTGCGGGTTATCGGCGATCACGTACTTGGTGCCCAGCGTCAGTACCACCGGTACGTCGTGCTTTTTGGCAAATTCAATTGCCTGCATGGTGGCAGCCGGCATCGGCTCCCCTTCCTTGCAGCGCACCAAATATGACGTCAGCACCAGCGCCGAAGCACCGGCAATCACCTCTTCCTTCACGCTTTCCGGCCGCAGTTGATTCATCTGCCCGGGGCTGATGGCAAAGGTCCGTTCGCCGCTTTCGCCGATCAGCGTAAAGCAGCGGCCAATAGCACCGTCAACCGCCTGCAGGTGGTTAAGATCGGTACGGCTGGAGGTGTTGCACAGATAGCGATAGGCGTAGCTGCCAATCTTGATATTGCTGCACATCACGCCGAGCAGAACGGAACGGTCGTCCGCCAGCACGGAGTAGTTGTGCAGAGTATTGCCGATGGTGCCGCCAGCAAATTGGTGGGTGATCAGATTATTGTCGATCAGTTCCTGATACAGCGCCTCGGCGACGTCATCCTCAATCACCAGGGAGTGCCCCAGGCTCAGACCGTAACGCTGGACGAAGGCATCGTCCACTTTGGCTTCGATATCCACCAGCGTCTGATCGATACCGACGATATAGGAGGTGCTGATTTCATTTTCAGGCTGAGCTTGCTGCAAGAGCGGATCGCGGGCGTTCACCGGAAAATAGTGTTTGGACTTACGTTTACCAGGAAATTTCATTTATTTGGCGGCAGTGGCAGTTAACAGGCAGAGAATGTTAGCACATTCCTGCCCGATTGATGATGACTGTCACTATTTTGCGCTCTGGGGATCAGAGGTGCTGCGCCACCAGTTGCTGCATCATATCAATGTGCGCCGGTTCGTCGTTCAGCGCAGAAATGTACTCAAACTTCTCGCCGCCCGCCTCGAGGAAGATTTCGCGGTTTTGCTCTTTGATTTCTTCCAGCGTTTCCAGACAGTCCGCCGAAAAACCTGGGCAGATAAGCTGAATATGTTTAACGCCTTGCGCAGGCAGGCCTTTGAGGGTTTCGTCGGTATACGGCGTCAACCAGGGTTCACGGCCAAAACGCGACTGGTAGGTCATCATGACCCGATCCGGCGCCAGCGGTAAGGTATCAGTCAAGGCACGTAACGTGTCTTCGCAGCGCTGCGGATAATCGTCGCCGAGGCGTGCATAGCGCTTGGGAATGCCGTGGAATGACAGCACCAGCCGGTCCGGTTGGCCATGCTCGGCAAACGAACGCTCCACGCTTTGACGCAATGCGGCGATGTAGGCCGGGTGTTCGGCATAGTCGCGGATAAAGCTGATCGACGGCAGGCGGCGATAGCCTTTCAATATACGTGCCACGCCGTCCCACACGGCTGCACTGGTTGAACAGGAGTATTGCGGGTACAACGGCAGTACTACCAGATTGGTCACGCCCTGTGCCAACAGCTTGTCTATCGCTTCGCCCAGGCTCGGTGAACCGTAGCTCATGCCCAATTCAACCGGCGTGTTCGGCATACGTGCGGCCAATGCGCGCTGCTGACGGCGGCTGTAGACCAGCAGTGGTGAGCCTTCGTCCATCCATACCGACTTATACAGCTTGGCAACGCGCGGCGAACGGATCGGCAGGATCGCACCGTTGAGGATCGGCCACCAGATCAATGGGGCTGTATCCACTACGCGGTCGTCACTGAGGAATTCCTTCAGATAGCGTTTTACCGCCGACGAGGTCGGAGCATCCGGCGTGCCCAGGTTCACCAGCAATACCCCGTGTTTCTCTTGCTTCATCTCAGTTCCCCTTGATTCCTTGCAAGCTAACCCCCTGTTCTGGGTCAGGGGGTTAACGTCGATTAATGGCGCCTATTGTAACGGAAAAGCGCCTCGTCGGAACCGATATCAGCAACAGGCGTTGCCCATGATAAAGGGGAATGACATTAACTCTGCGCCAGTCGCCAGACCGCCGCCACATTACGCGCCGTCACCTCCAGGTTATCGGCCGCTTCCGCCAACGCTTCCTCCAGAGAGACAACGCGATCGAGCACCGAAAAAGCGGCGTCAATGCCGTGCTGGTGCACCACCTGATAATCTTTCGACAGGCTGCCGGCAATGCCGATCACCGGCAAACCAAAGCGTTTGGCCACCCGCGCCACGCCAATCGGCGTTTTGCCGTGGATAGACTGACTGTCCAGTCGCCCTTCGCCGGTGATCACCAGGTCGGCATCGCGCAACGCCTCTTCCAATTGAAGGGTTTCGATCACGATCTCAATACCGGGGCGCAACCGGGCGTTTAGCATGCCAAGCAATGCCGCCCCCATTCCCCCTGCCGCTCCTGCACCGGGCGCGTTGATAACCTCACGACCGGTAGCCTGTTCCAGCAATGTGCCGTAATGGCGCAGCGCCACATCCAACTGCGTGACCATTTCCGGCGTGGCTCCCTTCTGCGGGCCAAACACCGCGGAGGCTCCGTTAGCACCACACAAAGGATTATCCACGTCGCAGGCCGCCGTGATGCTCACCTGCTGCAGACGCGGATCCACCCCGGAAAGATCGATATAGGCCAACTGCGCCAGCGCGGCCCCTCCAGGCGGCAAAGCCTGTCGATTCTCGTCCAGCAGTCTGGCCCCCAGCGCCTGCATCATGCCGGCCCCGCCGTCGTTGGTGGCGCTGCCGCCAATGCCAAGAATAATCGTCTTAACGCCGCGCTCCAGCGCAGCCAGGATCAGCTCACCGGTGCCATAACTGGTGGTCATGCGCGGATCTCGCTGCGCCTTGGGAGCCAGATGCAACCCGGAAGCCGCCGCCATCTCGATAACGGCAGTTTCTCCCTCTCCCAGCAAACCATAGAAGGCCTGTACCGGCTGGCCCAACGGCCCAGTGACCGCGACCGTAACGATTTCCCCACCGGTGGCTGCCACCATCGAATCCACCGTGCCTTCGCCGCCGTCCGCCATGGGTAGCTTCACATAGTGTACCTGCGGGAAGATCTGGCGGAAGCCGCGTTCGATGGCTTCCGCCACCTCCAACGCACTCAGGCTTTCTTTAAACGAATCCGGCGCAATCACCACTTTTTTCAGCGTTTTCATTACTCTTCCTTATCCCGCCAGATTAAATACGCCAAACATCAACGCCGAGACGGCCGCGATGGTAAAGCCGACCAGTGTTTCATAAGGCAGTAGCTTCAACCGTTGATGCACGGCCATATTGACGCTGCCGCCGGTGGCATGGAAGAAGCTGCCGTGCGGCAGGTGATCCAGCACCGTCGCGCCGGCATGGATCATAGCCGCCCCCGCCAGCCCGCTGACGCCCAGCTCCAGCAGAGTGCTGCTGAAGACCCCGGATGCCACGGCGGTACCGGCGGTTGTCGAAGCGGTGGCCATCGACATTAATGCCCCAGAAAGCGGAGCCAGCAGCCAGGCCGGCATGCCGGTGCTGGTCAACCCGCTGATGAGCACGTCCTTCAGCGAAGAGTTGGCGATAATGCCTGCCAGCGTACCGGTGCCAAGCAGCATAATCGCCACCGGCGCCATACGGGACAGGCCGGAAACCATAAACTGGTTGCACTGGCGGATGCGGCCCATCAGCAATGCGCCCACCAGACCGCCCAGCGGCAGCGCTATCAGCGGATCGATGGCAATACCGGCGATCGGCCGCAGCGACAGCAGAACAATGGCAACCAAGGGTGCGCTGATCGCCGCCGCAAAGCCCGGACGAATGCCTTCGGCTTGCTGCGTCAGCTCTTCCGCCATCACCTTATCGCCCTTATCACTCAAACGGCGGGCCAGCAGATAGGCCACGATCAATCCGCACAATCCTGGCACGATACCGGCCATCATCACCGAGGTCAGCGGCACGTGGAAGTTGTCGGCTGCGGCAATGGTGTTGGGGTTTGGTGACATCACGTTACCGGCCTTGCCGCCGCCGATCATCGCCAGCAGTATCGCCGCACGCGAGATCCCGGCCTTCTGAGCGATGGAAAGGGCAATCGGCGCCACGGTGATCACCGCAACGTCGATAAATACGCCCACTGCCGTCAGGATCAGTGTAGCTACCGCCAGCGCTAACAGCGCACGGGTTTCCCCGACTTTGCGGACGATGGTTTCAGCGATGGTGTGCGCCGCGCCGGACTCGATCAACACCCCGGCCAGCACCCCCGCCGCCAAAATGCGCATCACGGCATTGGTAATGCCCTGCGCACCGGTGATCATCAGCGTCACGGTCTGCACCAGATCGGCGCCGCCGCATAATCCGCCCGCCAGCGCACCGGCAATCATGCCGTAGGCAGGCGGGACCTTGCGTAAAATCAGGACGATAGCGACGACCAATGCCACCAGCGCCCCAAGCGTGGATACCGTTGTCATTATTGTTTTCCCCGTTGTTGGTGTGGGGAAAACATATCCTGAGCGCCGGACATTGGCGTGAGAGAAAGCCACAAAAACATGCGCGCGCACACAGCGGAAAGTTGTGGTTTTACACAACTCAGCCGTGCATCAGCATGCCAATATACAACTGCAAGGCGTCCGTTAACTGATTGATTTTTAATTCAGTAATGGCTTCAATACGCTGCAGGCGATAGCGCAAGGTATTGACGTGAATATGAAGCTCGGCGGCGGTCTGCGTCTGATCACAATTCCGCGAAAAATAGTGCCTCAGCGTGCTGCGTAATACCCCTTTTTCATCCTGTTCGCCCAAAACCTGCCAGGGGCGGGAAAGCTCTTGAGCCCGCCAGTCTTCACCCAGATCGCACAGCAGTGACGGTAGCGGATAATCTTGGTAAAACAGCGTCTTGTGCCGTAACTTCAGGCGTTTCGCCATCGCCTGGGTGGCGCGAGCCGTCAGGCTTGAACGGTGCAACCCTGCTTCGCCGCTAAAGAAACCACCGACAATCAACCGCAGGTTGAAACGCGACTGAAGCTGGCTCTGTAACTGCTGCGCCTGTTTGCGCTCCTGCTTCACATTCCACTCCCCCTGCACCAGACTGGCAGGACGCAGCAGGATCATTTCGTTGAACCCGGTGATGGCGATCAGCGCTTCGCGCTGAGTCTGCTCCAGCTCCGTCAGCAATTCACGCAGCAGGTGCGGCTGCGTGTCCTGTAATTCCGCGATCCAGACAATCCGTGGCTGTTGCAGATCTAACCCCAGGTAGGCGGCCATCGCCTCCAGCGAGCCTGATGCCGGCTGCGGTTGCAGCAACTGATTGGCCAGTTCCTCGCGGTAGCGTTTTTCCCACTGATGTTGATCCAGCAACGCCGCCTGCTCCACCATCATTTCGGCCGCCATTTTCACCAGTTCGGCATAGGCACGTACCTGCGCGGGTTCACCGGAAATACCGATCACCCCTACCTGTTGGCTGTGAAAACTGAAGGGCAAATTGATGCCGGGCCGCACTCCCTTGAGGTGCGCGGCAGTCACCGCATCGATTTCCACCACCCGGTTTTCGGTCAGCGCCAGAACAGCGCCTTCATGACGCTGGAACAGGCGTGAGGGGTTGCCGGAAGCGATGATGACGCCGTTGCTGTCCATCACATTGACAGAATGGCTGATGATGCTCATCGCCCGCTGCACGATCTGGCGTGCGGTGGATTCTGCCAGCAAATGGGTTGGTCTGAGCATGCGGATTGTCCCCGGGGATTAAGATGGGGGAGTTATACGCCATTTCTCTCGGTGGATTAAAGGGCACAGGCGCAACAAGCCACGGCGATCACAATTCGGCGGGTAAATAATAAAAAAAACGCCAGGCGGATGAGGCCTGGCGCTATGCACAGCAATGAAAAACCGATTAGCCGAGGATGTTCGCCAGTTCGGCGCTCACTTCGGTCACTTTGCGGGTGCCGTCGATTTTACGGTATTGGGTGTTACCTGCAGCAGCTTCTTTGCTGTAGTAGGAAATCAGCGGTGCAGTCATCTGATGGTATTCCACCAGACGTTTACGTACGGTTTCTTCCTGATCGTCTTTACGAGTTGTCAGTTCTTCACCGGTCGCGTCGTCTTTACCTTCCACCTTCGGTGGATTGAATTTAATGTGGTACACGCGGCCAGAAGGGGCATGTACGCGACGGCCAACGATGCGATCGATAATCAGCTCGTCCGGTACGTCAAATTCCAGCACGTAATCCACATTGATGCCGGCTTCTTTCATCGCGTCAGCCTGTGGAATGGTGCGTGGGAAACCGTCCAGCAGAAAACCTTTACGGCAATCTTCCTGGGTGATGCGTTCTTTAACCAGTGCAATGACCAACTCATCGGTCACCAGCTTGCCGGCGTCCATGATTTCTTTCGCCTGCTTGCCCAATTCACTGCCGGCCTTCACGGCTGCGCGCAACATATCACCCGTGGAGATTTGCGGAATACCGTATTTCTCCATGATGAATTGAGCCTGAGTACCTTTACCAGCGCCCGGAGCGCCCAGCAGAATGATACGCATTGCGTAAATCCCCTTGCTATGTAGTTTTTATAAAATTGCGAAAACGCTCAACCATACCATTTCAGGGGGGGCTGGCTCAAGGTACGCGAGGAAATCGATTGCGGCGTCAAAGGGAGGAAACAGAGAATAAAGCGCGGAAAATCGGCAGGAAAAACAAAAAAATACGCCCAAAATTCGCGGATTTTGGGCGTATATACTCGGAATTATGCGGACAACAGTTTATTCATACGACGGATAAACTGATTTGGATCCTCCAGGGTGCCGCGTTCAGCCAGCAGAGCCTGATCCAATAACAGATCAATCCATTCGGCGAATTGTTCGTTATCGCCCACATCGGATGCGCGTTTGACCAACGCATGCTCCGGGTTCAGTTCGAAAATGTACTTCACCGCCGGCGCTTCCTGGCCCGCAGCGGCAAACAGCTTCGCCATCTGGGTGCTCATTTCGTCGGCATCGGTGATAACGATAGCCGGCGTGTCGGTCAGACGGTGCGTCAGACGCACGTCCTTCACGCGATCGCCCAGCAGGGTTTTCACACGGTCAACAAAGGGCTCCAGCTGCTTCTCGGCGGCCTTCTGCTCTTCGGTTTCGTCTGCCAGCTTGTCCAACGCGTCATCTGCCTTGCTGACGGATTGGAACGGCTTGCCGTCGAACTCGGTCAGGTAGCTCATCATCCATTCGTCGATGCGGTCAGAAAGCAGCAGCACTTCGATGCCTTTCTTGCGGAACAGTTCCAGGTGTGGGCTGCTCTTGGCGGCGGCATAGCTGTCGGCGGTGATGTAATAAATCTTCTCCTGCCCTTCTGCCATGCGGCCCACGTACTCTTCCAGCGAGACGGTTTGCGCCGAGCTGTCATTGTGGGTGGAAGCAAAGCGCAGCAGCTTGGCAATGGCTTCTTTGTTGCCACCATCTTCCGCCGGGCCCTCTTTCAACACCAGACCAAACTGCTGCCAGAACTTCTGGTAGCCTTCCGCATCGTCTTTAGCCAGTTTCTCCAGCATCTGCAACACACGCTTGGTCAGCGCACCGCGCAGGTTCTGGGTCACACGGCTGTCTTGCAGGATCTCACGCGAAACGTTCAGCGGCAGATCGTTGGAATCGATCAGGCCACGCACGAAACGCAGGTAGTTCGGCATGAACTGTTCAGCGTCGTCCATGATGAACACGCGCTGCACGTACAGCTTCAGCCCGTGCTTGTGATCGCGGTTCCACATGTCCCATGGCGCCTGGGCAGGAATGTACAGCAGGCTGGTGTATTCCTGCTTGCCTTCCACTCGGTTGTGGCTCCAGCTCAGCGGATCGGTAAAGTCGTGCGCGATGTGCTTGTAGAACTCTTTGTATTCTTCGTCGGTCACGTCAGCCTTGCTGCGGGTCCACAGGGCCTGCGCCTTGTTGATTTTTTCCCAGGTGACGGTGCCGTCTTCTTCGTTTTTGCTTTCAATCTCAACCGGCAGTGCAATGTGGTCGGAGTATTTGCCGATCACGGAACGCAGACGCCAGGCATCGAGATACTCATCTTCGCCTTCGCGCAGATGCAGGGTAATTTCGGTACCGCGATCTTCTTTGCTGATATCGGCAATGGTGTAATCGCCTTCGCCGACAGATTCCCAGAACACGCCTTGATCGGCCGGAGCGCCCGCGGCACGAGTGCGCACGGTGACTTTATCCGCCACGATGAACGCGGAGTAGAAACCCACGCCGAACTGACCAATCAGTTGGCTGTCTTTGGCCTGATCGGAACCGATGGATTCCAGGAAGGCTTTGGTACCTGACTTGGCGATGGTACCCAGGTTTTCAATCACTTCCTCACGGCTCATGCCAATACCGTTGTCGGCAATGGTCAACGTACGCTGTTCTTTATCGAAAGAAAGGCGCACACGCAGCTCGCCGTCACCTTCATATAGCTCAGGCGTCGACAGTGCGCGGAAACGCAGCTTGTCGGCGGCATCCGAGGCGTTGGAGATCAGCTCGCGCAGGAAAATTTCTTTATTGGAGTACAGCGAATGAATCATCAAATGAAGCAGTTGTTTTACTTCAGACTGGAAACCACGGGTTTCTTGACCTTTCATACTCATTGATTACCTCAAAGACAATAGCTACCAAAAGCGAACAATGAGGATTAAGTGGGGACAAGGGCGTTGTTTTTCAAGCGGCTGGCGGGAAATTTTTGCAGATAGCTGACGGGGCCAAATAGCCCCATCAGAGGAAAACATCAAAACTTGATAACGTGACGACCGGCCAATGAATGCGACAACGTGGTGCCGTCGACCATTTCCAGTTCACCGCCCACCGGCACGCCGTGGGCTATGCGGCTGGCGACCACGCCATACTGGCCGCACATCTCGGCGATATAGTTGGCGGTTGCCTCACCTTCCACCGTCGGGTTGGTGGCCAGGATCACTTCAGTGATGCTTTCTTTTTCCAGCCGTTGCTCCAGCCGATCCAGACCGATATCACCGGGCCCAATGCCGTCCATCGGCGACAGGTGGCCCATCAGCACAAAGTAGCGTCCGGCGAACTGACCGGTCTGCTCAATGGCGTGAATATCCGCCGGACTTTCCACCACGCAGATCTGACCGTTTTGCTGACGGCGCGGATTGGCGCAGATGGTGCAAACGTCCTGCTCGGTGAAGGTACGGCAATCGGCACAGTGGCCAATCTCTGACATGGCGCGGGTCAGCGCCTGCGCCAGACGCATCCCACCACTGCGATCGCGCTGCAACAGCTGGAACGCCATACGCTGCGCCGACTTCGGGCCAACGCCCGGCAGGCAGCGCAACGCCTCCATCAGTGTTTCAAGGAGCGGGCTGGTCTGCATTAGAACGGCATCTTAAAGCCAGGTGGCAGTTGCATGCCGCTGGATACAGACGCCATCTTCTCTTTCTGGGTTTCGTCGATACGGCGCGCAGCATCGTTAATCGCAGCGGCAATCAGATCTTCCAGCATGTCTTTGTCGTCTTCCATCAGACTCTGATCGATCTCCACACGACGGCAGTTGTGCGCACCGTTGATGGTGACTTTCACCAGACCGGCGCCGGATTCGCCAGTCACTTCCAATTTGGCGACTTCTTCCTGCATCTGCTGCATTTTTTCTTGCATTTGCTGGGCTTGCTTCATCAGGTTGCCCAGACCGCCTTTACCAAACATAGTCGTCTCTCGTCGCTAGGGCCGCGCACTTTACGCGGCGTTTAAATGGGGCGAATACTCTCTTCATCCAGGTCTGCGTCGAAGAACCGGCGCAGCGTTTGGATATTGGTATCCGCAACGATCGACTGGCGCGCCTGCGCCAGTTTTTCTTCATAAATGGCTTGGCGCCACTCCAGCGGAGTCCGCTCCGCCGGATTATCGTCTTCCACCACGGTCAGTTCAACCGGACTGCCGTACAGCTCGGTGAGTGCATCGGTCAACATCTTCTGCGCCGAAGGCGAGTTCAGATGGCGCTGCGACGACCGCAGATGGAGACAAATTTTACCTGGTTCCAGCACTTCTTTAACCGCGTTCAACGCCAGTTGCTGCACCAGTTTTGGAATTTTCAGCTTATCGATTTCTGCCGCCCAGGCATCGCGTTCCAGCGACTCCACCACCAGCTTGGCTGACAGTTCGGGCGTTTTTTCATGCTCAAGAGCCGTGCGCAGCGCTTTTGGCGTCGCCAGCGGTTCCGGCTCGGCCTCTGGCTCGGTCTGTGCACGCCAGCGATAAGCTTCCGGCTTGGCCGGTTTTTGCTGAACAAGTTTTTCCGCCTGGCGCTGCTGGCTGCGCTCAGTCACGGAAGCCAACCGCTCCAGTGCTGAGTTTGCCGGCCGCGCTTTTCCTGGCGCCGCCGGTTCACTCTTTTTTGGTGTGGATGCTCCCTGCCGCAACAGCTGGGTGCGCGCCTTTAATAATTGCGCGGTGGCATCCGGTAAATTAGCCTGCTGATTATTCTGTGGCGCAACCTGGCCTAACGGCGGTGGCGCGTCCTGAAACTGTGGTGGTTGAGCCACCTGCTGAGCCTGCGGTTGCGCCATCTGCGCCGGTGCGGTTTGCACCATCGCCACCGGCTCCGGGATCACCGCTTTCGGGTGAAACGCCAGAGCACGCAGCAGGGTCATCTCAACCCCCATACGGCGATCCGGGGCAAAGGCCAGCTCTTTACGGCCGACCAGCAGCGTTTGGTAATAAAGCTGTACGTCCGTCGGCGGCAAAGTACGCGCCAGCTCACGCAACCGCTGTTCAATGGCGGCGTAATGATTGTCCAGTACCGATGGCAGTAACTGCACCATCGCGATCCGGTGCAGCAAGGCCAGCGTTTCGATCAGCAGGTTTTCCCAGTCAACACCGCGTGAAGCGGCTTGCGCGACCTGCGCCATCACCTTTTCGCCATCTGCGCTCACCAGCGCTTCGAGGATTGCCAGCGGCTGTTCGTCATCCAGCGTACCGAGCATTTGGCTGACGGTGGTGGTGGTCACCTGCCCTTGCCCCATCGCGATAGCCTGGTCGGTAAGGCTCAACGCGTCACGCATACTGCCGTCGGCAGCACGTGCTATCAGCTGCAGCGCGCGCTGGTCGCTGGTGATTTGTTCTGCCTGCAGAACCGTTTCCAACTGGTTGCGGATCTGCTCGACATCCAGAGCCTTAAGATGGAATTGCAGGCAGCGCGACAGGATGGTGACCGGCAGCTTTTGCGGATCGGTCGTCGCCAGCAGGAATTTGACGTGAGAAGGCGGCTCTTCCAGCGTTTTCAACAGCGCATTGAAGCTGTGACGCGAGAGCATGTGCACTTCGTCAATCAGGTAAACCTTGAAGCGGCCGCGGGCGGGTGCGTACTGGACGTTATCCAGCAGATCGCGGGTATCTTCCACCTTGGTTCTGGACGCGGCGTCGATCTCGATCAAATCAACAAAGCGGCCCTGCTCAATCTCGCGGCAGTTGTCGCATTGACCGCACGGCGTGGCGGTGATGCCGGTTTCACAGTTCAGGCCTTTGGCCAGCAAGCGCGCAATGGTGGTTTTACCCACGCCGCGCGTGCCCGAGAACAGATAGGCGTGATGAATCCGCCCCAGCGAGAGGCCGTTAGCCAGCGCAGTCAGGACATGTTCCTGTCCGACAACATCTGCAAACGTTTGAGGGCGCCACTTACGGGCAAGAACCTGATAGCTCATTAATACCGGAAAAGTCGAGTAATCTGGAGGGTCATGCTAACACAGCCCCGCGGCGATCCGCGAGGCCGTTGTGGTAATGCAGATCAGTGGCCGGCGAAGTTGACCAGGCAGTAGCATTCAATACCCAGTGAGTTCAAACGCGCTTCACCGCCGAGATCCGGCAGGTTAATGATGAAAGCAGCGTCTTTAACTTCACCGCCCAGACGGCGGATCAGTTTTGCGGTGGCTTCGATGGTGCCACCGGTTGCCAGCAGATCGTCCACCACCAGCACTTTATCACCGGCACTGATGGCATCGGTGTGTATTTCCAGTTGGTCAGTACCGTATTCCAGCTCATAGCTTTCGCTGAGCGTCGCGCGCGGCAGCTTACCCGGTTTACGCACCGGAACAAAACCTACGCCCAGCGCCAATGCCACCGGTGCGCCAAACAGGAAACCACGCGCTTCGGTGCCAACCACTTTGGTCACGCCCGCTTCGCGAAAGCGCTCAACCAGCAATTCGATGCTGGCAGCATAAGCCAGCGGGTTTTCCAGCAGGCTGGTGACGTCACGGAACAGTATGCCCGGCTTAGGGTAATCCGGAATGGTTTTGATACTGTCTTTAATAAACTGAAGCTGCTGTGCAGTAGCGGTCATAATTATTGCCTGATAAAACTGCCTGATGACTTGCGCGCCGATCGTCTGGAACCCGATCCCGGCATAAACAGGGAATGGGAGGCCACCCGCGCACGAAAACGCCCAAATCTATGCAAACTGACGGACAAATGCAACTTTCCCCTGCATCTTTCAAAACGCAGCCTGAAAGCTATTGAATATCATAGGCCACAATCAGCGCTGTTTTTGTTGCGATAAGTCAACAACCGGCAAGCGCAACATGAAGGTCAGCAAAATAGCCAGCATCAGCAACAGCACTCCGCGCACCCACCAGATTTTCACCAACCACAACGAAAGTGCGAATGTCAGCACAATCACCACCACCGCCTTCCATTTAGCCCCTGGCGGTAAGGCGCGATGCTGCTGCCAATGACGCAGATAAGGCCCGAACCAGGAGCGGTACAACAGCCAACTGTGGAAGCGTGGTGACGAACGGGCGAAGCACCAGGCGGCCAACAGCAGAAACGGCGTCGTCGGCAGCAGTGGTAATACCACGCCCAACGTCGCCAACACCACCGCTAACCAACCGAGGATAATCAATAACCAACGCGTCATGCGAGCCCTTGTCCATCAACCTGTCTGGCGTTACTTTATCACCGCCTTCCCCCGTGCCACCAGCCGCAACGGGCGGAATTATGCACGGCGCTTGTTTCACGACGCGATCGCGGGCAAGCTGAGCCCACTATCCCCACAATGGAGCCGACGTGAGCACCCAGCGTCTTTTAGAAGCGTTAGAACAACAAATCAAGGTATTGGCCAGCGAGATCACGCCCCGCGGCGACGCGCCTATCCCTCAGGCACGCTTCGATACTGCGCTGTTTTCTAACCGCGGTACACGGCTGCGCGATTATCTGGCCGAAGTGCAAAAGAACTTCGCCCAGTTACAGACGGCGGCCAACGACAATCGCACCACTCAGGTAGCCTTTCTGGCTGAAAAGTTGCTGGCGCAGCTCACCGCCCTGCAACGCGAGCTGGCAACCCAGACGCTGCGCCGTAAGAATCAGCCCAAAGAGGTGGCAGCGGTCGATCTGTATCACAAGCTGGCCGAACATCAGGATTATGAACGTCGGATCATTGCAATGATTCAGGATCGGGAAAGCCTGCTGGGAAGGCAGACGACACTGGCGGCACAGCAAAAGCTTCAACATGAGCTGGCTGCGTTAGAAGGCCGACTGACGCGTTGCCGTCAAGCGCTGACGCGCATTGAGCGCAGTATTGAACGTAAAGAAAACGGTTTTTGAAGATTTATCACAATATTTTAATGATTATTCCCCCCAATCGGGCTTGTTCACTATACTCAGCCGAACGAAGTATCATTCATCTCAATTAAAACGTGGGTTTTATGTCTCTAGAAAATGCCTCACCAGAATTGCAACTGGCGGTAGATCTGATTTACCTGCTGGAATGCAATGAGATCGATCCCGCCACCGCGCTGGCGGCGCTGGATATTGTCAAACGGGACTACCAGGAAAAGCTGCAGCGCAACGGCGTTACCTCCCCATATCTGCCTGTCGGGCAGTGAAAAGGGTTCAGCCTGCGCTGAACCCAGGATCCTCGTTCTACTCCCCTACCGATGAGCCGTCCTTATCCGACGATAGCGTCCGTTTTACTTCCTGCACCTCGTTGCCCTGCTGATTGTGCAAATAGACCTCGAGCTGGTTGAAAGCAATGTTGATGTCGTTTTCGCGACACAGGCGTTCGATAGAGCGATTCAGTTCGTCAACGGTATAGCTGCGGTCGCGTAGCTCACGCACGTAAAGGCGCAGTTCATGATCCAGCGTACTGGCACCGAAATTCAGGAAGAACACCTGCGGCTCCGGATCGCTCATCACGCGTGGGTTATCATGCGCCGCCTTGAGCAGCACCGCTTTCACCTTATCCAAATCGGAGCCGTAGGCCACCCCTACCTTGATTAAAACGCGGGTGATGGTGTCTGACAGCGACCAGTTGATCAGCCGTTCGGTCACAAATGCCTTATTCGGAATGATCACCTCTTTGCGGTCAAAGTCAGTGATGGTGGTGGCGCGAATGCGGATTTTGCTGACCGAACCAGAGAAAGTGCCAATAGTAATGGTATCGCCAATACGAATCGGCCGTTCGAACAGGATGATCAGGCCGGACACAAAGTTGGCGAAAATCTCCTGCAGCCCGAAGCCCAACCCGACGGTCAACCCGGCGGCCAGCCACTGCAATTTATCCCAGGAGACACCCAGCGAGCCCAGTGCAGTGACCGCGCCCACAGTGGTGATCAGGTAGGTGAGTATGGTGGTGACGGCGTAAGACGTCCCCTGCCGCAGTTGCAGCCGCGACAGCACCACCACCTCCAGCAGACCGGGCAGGTTGCGCGTCATCACGTAGGCGACAATTACCGCCGCTATCGCCACCATCATGTTGCCCAGCGTCACCGCCTGCGCCACGCTGCTGCCGGCGACAGTGGTGGTGTAATGCCACAGCGTAATGCTGTCCAGGTACGAAATGACCGTCACCAAATCTGACCAAATGCCATACAGGGCGCTGGCGAAGATAATAAACAGCACCATGGTGGTCAGACGCAGCGACTGCTGGTTGATCTGATCGAGCGCCAAAGGCGGCTCCTCAACCGGTTCAACCCCTTCAGCCCCCTCTTTCTCCTTGGCCAGGCTCTGACGACGAGCTATCGCACGGCGGTAAGCCAGACGGCGCGCCGCGACGCTCAGCCCGCGAATGGCGGTCAGATAGACGATATTCCACAGGAAGAACAGATACAGGCTGTCGATCCAGCGGCCGGCTAACCGCAACGTGGTATAGAAATAGCCGGCGAACATCAGCCCCAGCAGGATCAGCGGCGTAGCGGCAATGGCGGTGACAATGATCAGCCTTACCGCGTGCGAGCCCTTTTCACGCCAGCTGTCGCGGCACAACGGAAACACCAGCACCGCCAGCAGTGCCAAGGTCAACATCACCACCACCTGGCCGATAACGTCTTCCACCAACCGCAGTGGTGCTTTCTCGCCCAGCACCGACCAGAAGATCAGCGGTAGCAGCGCCAGTCCGAGGCGTACCGTCTGACGACGATAATGCGCACAAAGCTCAGAGGCGAAGTTGAAATGCCGTTCGCAAATGCCGCCAGGTGCCAGCGTGCGGTAGGTAAAGCCGAATATCAGCCAGAACAGCGCCAACTGTTGCGACAACGCCCAGAGAAAGTCACTGAGACCGATTTCTGCACGGTAACACCAGAAACCCACCCCCAACAGCAATGCCGAACCGGGCAGGACCTTCAGCAGAGTCAACACAATGGCCCTGGGGGTGTGCATCTGGCTATCACGCTTTAATTGCCCCACGTCATTGGCCAGTTTCTGCAAATGGGTGTCTATCAGCTTGTAACGCCAGCGCAACAGGCCGATCAGCAACAGCAGCGGGATCAGCATGACCAGTGAATTCAGTCCGCCCTGCAGTATTTTGCCGAAGTCGACTTTGAAGTCGAGCGCAGCCAGTTGATCTCTAACCGCCCCTGGCAAAGCTTTCAGCCATGCCAGATCGACCGGTTTGTTGCTGTTTACCCAGAAAATCTGCTGAGTCAGGGTATCGCGCAGCGAGCTGTTAACGCTGGTTAACTGCTGTTGGTTGATCTGCAGGCTGATCGATTGTGCCAACTGATTGCTGAGCTGTTTGTTTAACTGATCCAACAGTTCACGGCGCATATCGACGATTTCATTCAGAGCATCCAGCACGTCGGCGCTGGCTTTTTCTTTGCTGTCGGCAACCAGTTTGTTGATGTAATCGTCACCCTTGAACAGATCGTCGCGCTGCTGGTTGATATCAAACTGTTCCAGGCGCAGATCGGCAATACGCGTACCCATATCCGCCACCAACGTGCCCTGCGGCAGGCTTTGTTGCTGCTGATACAGAATGCGCGACAGCACCAGACTGCCTTTCAGCACCTGGATCTGCTCTTTGAGATTACGCTCCGCCTGCAGGCCGCGATCCAGCCAGTTCTTCACCCGAATATTCTGCTGGAACAGTACGTTGCTCTCTTCCGTGGCGGCAATCAGCCGCTGGCTGAGCTGGCGGTTAACGTCCAGCTCTTTGCTGACCAACTGGTCGTGCTGGATATCCGTAGCGTCTTCCGGATTCTGTGCCTCTTTGGCGGTTTTTTCCGACAGCGTCAGACGCTTGCTGTTGACCACTTCTTGCAACAATTGCACGTTGTGGTCGAGCGCATCGATATGCCCGGTCGTATAATCGCGCTGCTTCTGCAGCAAATCTTGCAGGGTAGTGTTGGCTTCCAGACTTTTGCGTTGCAGATCTATCTGCGCGTTGAGTAGCGTTTGCTCGGTGGCCAGCATCACCAGTTGGCTGTCACGCAACGAGTTTTGTCCCGGCGTCTGATCGTTGATCTGGTTACGAATTTCCTGCAGCCGCTGAGACGCGGTATACATGCTGCTCTGCACCCGTTCCGGTTGAGTCTGTAGCGAAACCAGCTGGCTGTTATAGGTGGACAGGTTTTCCTGCGCCGTCTGTAGGTCATCGAGCGTCTGGTAAAGCCGGGTTTCCAATTGGCGCAGGGAAAGTTGCAGCAGTTCAGCCCGGGCGGCCGCACTGTCGACCGGCGTTTTGAGCGCCGCCAGATCGTCGGTGACCTGGCGCAATTTGCCCGGTGCCAGCTGCAGCTGTTGCTTAAGCTGCGCGCCATCCTGCCTGGTGCGATCGATGGCATCCAGCAGTTCTAGGGTTCGGGTAAGGTCTTGCTGCGTGAGTTTATTGACCGGCGTCAGCGTCTTTTGCTTATTCAGCGCATCAAGCTGGCTTTGTATTTCACTGCGTGACGGCACATCGCCATTGAGTGCCGCATAGGCTGCAGGTTGGCAAACCGCACAGAAAGCGATCAACAAAAACAGGGCGAAGGCGCGGGAGAACTCCACACCGAACAACGACACGAGCGGCAGAAAAAGGCGTTTGGCTAACCTGCGATGCATGATTTGGCTTCGAATCAATAAAGAAGCCTAAAGATTATCACGATCGCAGAGAGCCAAAGAATAAGAAAAGCGTTGCGGGTGATGTACAAATGCCGCGGGCTTAGAAGGTCAATACTTTCTCCGCCGCCAACGTCCACTGTGCCAGTTCCACCAGCGTTCCGATTTCCACCCCGTCCGCCAGCGGCAGCCGACTGACTCCGCGCGCATCGGCACAGGTTTTACACAATTTCACCGGCACCTGCTGCGCGGTAAGAATTTCCAGCATTTGCTGCAGGTGATAGCCTTCATGCGGCTGCTGCCCGGCAATGCCCGCGACCACCGCATCGGACATCAAAAACAGTTTCAGGTTGAGATCGCTCTGCTGCTCTTTCAGCGCAATCGCCAGACGCAGCGCGTTAAACAGCGATTCGTGACCATAAGCGGCGCCATTGGCGATCAAGACAACGGATGACATGGTGTTTCTCCTATAAATGATGATGTTCTGCACTCAACGGCTGTGCCGCCAGCTCCCCCTCCTCCGGTTTTATCCGCAAGGTGGGGCTGAATTGGGCCATTTCGATAAATGAGTCGATCAACACCGCCGCCTCGGCTTTCAGATCAAAGCTTTCCGGCATAAAAAGCCAGTTTTCCATCAGGCCGGTAATGTAGGCGCGCAGAATGATAGAAGCGCGGCGGGTATGTAAATCAGCCGGCAGTTGGCCGTGGCGCATACTGTTGCGCAGCACGGACTCAATACGGTCGTAACCTTCCAGATAGAGGACTTTACGGGCATCTTGCAACGGGAGCATCTCACCGACAAATTCACACTTATGGAAAACGATCTCCATCAGGGCACGCCTGCGTGCGTCATCTACCGTAGCCGTCAGAATATAAATTAGAATTTCGCGTAAAATACGCAGTGGATTCTCAGGGTACTTTGCCTGATACTCTAGTTCGAGATCGCCTATTTTCGACTCTGATAACTCCCAAACTTCGTTAAACAGGTCTACCTTATTCTTGAAGTGCCAGTAAATTGCGCCACGCGTCACCCCAGCAGCGGTGGCTATATCGGTGAGGGACGTTGCAGAAACGCCACGTTCAGAGAATTCTCGCACCGCAGCGTCAAGAATGTGCTGTCGAGTTTCTTGCGCTTGCTGTTTGGTTTTTCGTGCCATGGCGTTGTTTTTTCGGGGAAGTGAGATTTACATACATTCGTGTATGTATGTACCATAGCACGCACTAATAATTAACGCAGCAATGGGTTTTAAAGCTTGTGATCCATTGATCATTTTGAAATCGGACACTTGAGGTTTTTCTATGAACAAAAACAGAGGGTTAACGCCTCTGGCGGCAGTTCTGATGCTTTCAGGCAGCTTAGTGCTAACAGGATGTAACGATAAAGAAACCCAACAGCAAGGCGCCCAGGCACCGGCTCCCGAAGTGGGTGTAGTGACATTGAAGGCAGAACCTCTCAACATCACCACCGATCTTCCTGGTCGTACCGCTGCGTATCGTATCGCCGAAGTTCGCCCTCAGGTTAGCGGCATTATCCTGAAACGTAACTTCGTAGAAGGCAGCGATATCAAGGCAGGTACTTCCCTGTATCAAATCGATCCTGCTACCTATCAGGCGGCCTATGACAGCGCTAAAGGCGATTTGGCGAAAGCCCAAGCCAGCGCGTCTATCGCACGCGTGACGGTTAACCGCTACAAACCATTGCTGGGTACCAGTTACATCAGTAAGCAAGATTACGACACCGCAGTCTCCAACCTGCAGCAGGCGGAAGCCGCTGTTGTGGCAGCCAAAGCCGCTGTGGAAACCGCGCGCATCAACCTGGCTTACACCAAGGTGACTTCACCAATCTCCGGCCGTATCGGCAAATCTGCCGTGACCGAAGGGGCACTGGTCACTAACGGCCAAGCTACTGCTCTGTCTACCGTGCAGCAGCTTGATCCGATGTACGTCGACGTGACTCAGTCGAGCAACGACTTCCTGCGTCTGAAGCAAGAACTGGCAAGCGGTGCGCTGAAGCAAGAGAACGGCAAAGCCAAAGTGAAACTGCTGCTGGAAAACGGCGCGCAATACGCTCAGGAAGGCACGCTGGAATTCTCTGACGTCACCGTTGATGAAACCACCGGTTCCATCACCATTCGTGCGGTGTTCCCTAACCCTAACGATACGCTGTTGCCAGGCATGTTCGTTCGCGCCCGTCTGGACGAAGGTGTGCGCAGCGACGCATTGCTGGTACCGCAGCAGGGTGTGACGCGTAACCCACGTGGCGATGCTACTGCACTGGTGGTAGGTGCTGACGACAAAGTTGAATTGCGTACGCTGAAGGCCGATCAGGCTATCGGCGACAAATGGCTGGTTACCGACGGTTTGAAAGCCGGCGACCGCGTGATTGTCACCGGCTTGATGAAAGTCCGTCCGGGCGCTCAGGTAAAAGTGCAGGAAGTTGACACTCAGGCGCAAAAGCAGCCGCAGTCTGAAGCGCAGAAGTCATAAAAAGGAGCCGGTAAGACATGGCTAAGTTCTTTATAGATCGCCCGATTTTCGCCTGGGTAATCGCCATCATCATCATGTTGGCGGGTGTGTTGTCAATAATGAAACTGCCGATTGCGCAGTATCCAACTATTGCACCACCGGCGGTCAGTATTTCCGCAAACTATCCAGGCGCGGATGCCAAAACGGTGCAAGATACCGTCACTCAGATTATCGAACAGAACATGAACGGTATCGATAATCTGATGTACATGTCTTCCACCAGCGATTCCTCTGGTAGCGTCACCATTACATTGACGTTTGAATCCGGTACCGACCCTGACATTGCGCAGGTTCAGGTCCAGAACAAACTGTCGTTGGCTACCCCTTTACTGCCACAAGAAGTGCAGCAGCAGGGCCTGAAAGTAGAAAAATCCAGCAGCAGCTTCCTGATGGTGGCCGGTTTCGTTTCCGACGATCCGAACATGACCCAGGATGACATTGCGGACTACGTAGCTTCCAACATCAAAGATCCTATCAGCCGTTCATCCGGCGTGGGTGAAGTGCAGCTGTTCGGTGCCCAGTACGCCATGCGTATCTGGCTGGATCCGAACAAACTGAATAATTTCCAGTTGACCACTTCGGATGTCACCTCATCCATTACCGAGCAAAACAACCAGATCGCCGCAGGGCAGCTGGGCGGTATGCCACCGGTGCCGGGGCAACAGCTGAACGCCTCGATCATCGCGCAGACTCGCCTGACCTCTCCTGAAGAGTTCGGTAAAATTCTGCTGAAGGTGAATAGTGATGGTTCTCAGGTTCGCCTGAGTGATGTTGCGCACATTGAACGCGGTGCAGAAAGCTACGCGGTAACCGCACGCTATAACGGTAAACCGGCAGCAGGTTTGGGGATCAAACTGGCCACCGGCGCCAACGCCCTGAACACCGCTAAAGGCGTAAAAGATGCACTGAACAAAATGGAACCCTTCTTCCCGCAGGGGATGAAAGTGGTTTACCCGTACGACACCACGCCGTTCGTTAAAATCTCCATCAACGAAGTAGTAAAAACGCTGATGGAAGCGATCTTGCTGGTGTTCCTGGTTATGTACCTGTTCCTGCAGAACTTCCGTGCGACGTTGATCCCAACCATCGCGGTACCGGTAGTATTGCTGGGGACCTTTGCGATCCTGGCGGCGTTCGGCTTCTCGATCAACACCCTAACGATGTTCGGTATGGTGCTGGCGATAGGCCTGTTGGTGGATGACGCCATCGTGGTGGTGGAAAACGTCGAGCGTGTAATGTCCGAAGAGGGACTGTCGCCGAAAGAAGCCACCCGCAAATCGATGGGCCAAATCCAGGGTGCGTTGGTCGGTATCGCCATGGTGCTGTCAGCGGTATTCGTACCAATGGCGTTCTTCGGTGGTTCTACCGGTGCCATCTATCGTCAGTTCTCGATCACCATCGTTTCCGCGATGGCCCTGTCGGTTCTGGTAGCGATGATCCTGACGCCGGCACTTTGCGCCACCATGCTCAAACCGGTCCCGAAAGGCGATCATGGGATTAAAACAGGCTTCTTCGGCTGGTTTAACCGCATGTTCGAAAAGAGCACCAACCACTACACCGACAGCGTAGCCAATATTCTGCGCAGTACCGGGCGTTATCTGGTGATCTACCTGCTGATCGTCGTTGGCATGGGCCTGTTGTTCCTGCGCCTGCCGTCCTCGTTCCTGCCGGAAGAAGACCAGGGCATCCTGTTAACCATGGTTCAGCTGCCGGCGGGTGCGACTGAAGCGCGTACCGCTAAAGTACTGGAAGAAGTCACCGACTACTTCATGACCAAGGAAAAGGACAACGTGGTCTCGGTGTTTACCGTAGCGGGCTTCGGCTTCAACGGTAACGGCCAGAACAACGGTCTGTCATTCGTCAGCCTGAAAGACTGGTCCGAACGCTCCGGTGAGCACAATAAAGTGCCTGCGATTGCCGGCCGCGCGATGGGTGCGTTCTCTCAGATTAAAGAAGGCCTGGTATTCCCGTTCAACCTGCCGGCGATTATCGAACTCGGTACTGCGACAGGTTTCGACTTTGAACTGATCGATCAGGGTGGCTTAGGCCATGAAAAACTGACCGAAGCGCGTAACCAGTTGTTGGGCATGGCTGCCAAACACCCGGATCTGCTGGTGGGCATGCGTCCTAACGGCCTGGAAGATACGCCACAGTTCAAACTGATCATCGATCAGGAGAAAGCCAAGGCGCTGGGCGTGAGCATCACCACCATCAACAGTACGCTGACTACCGCGCTGGGTGGCACCTACGTTAACGACTTCATCGACCGCGGTCGTGTGAAGAAGGTCTACGTTCAGGCTGATGCGCCATTCCGTATGCTGCCAGAAGATATCAATAAATGGTTTGTTCGTGGCGGCACCGGCCAGATGGTTCCTTTCTCCGCGTTCTCTACGGCGAAATGGGAATACGGTTCTCCGCGTCTGGAACGTTATAACGGCCTGCCATCCATGGAAATTCTTGGACAAGCGGCACCGGGTAAGAGTACCGGTGAGGCGATGAACATGATGGAAGAGCTGGCGTCCAAACTGCCGAGCGGTATTGGTTACGATTGGACCGGTATGTCCTATCAGGAACGTCTGTCCGGTAACCAGGCGCCTGCGCTGTACGCCATTTCGATTCTGGTCGTATTCCTGTGTCTGGCAGCGCTGTATGAAAGCTGGTCGATTCCGTTCTCGGTCATGCTGGTACTGCCGCTAGGGGTTATCGGTGCTCTGCTGGCAGCAACCATGCGCGGCATGAACAACGACGTTTACTTCCAGGTGGGGCTGTTGACCACCATAGGTCTGTCGGCGAAGAACGCCATCCTGATAGTGGAATTCGCCAAGGATCTGATGGAGAAAGAGGGCAAGGGTTTGATCGAAGCGACGCTCGATGCGGTACGTATGCGTCTGCGTCCAATCCTGATGACCTCACTGGCCTTCATCCTCGGGGTACTGCCGTTGGTTATCAGTAACGGTGCAGGCTCCGGCGCACAGAACGCGGTAGGTACCGGCGTTATGGGCGGGATGATTACCGCCACCGTGCTGGCCCTGTTCTTTGTTCCGGTGTTCTTCGTGGTGGTTCGCCGCCGCTTCGGCAAGAAGTCTGAAGACATAGAACACAGCCATCCGGTCGAACATCACTGATAACTCAGTGCTGTTTCCCTCCTGAAAAAAGGCCGCTTATGCGGCCTTTTTCTTTTGCTTCATCTGCTTAATGCAAATCACTCTCATTAATTTAGCTGCGGATGCATTTTGTACTTGATCCGCTCTGCCGTGCAGCGCATAATTATTGTTATAGTATAACATTACATGAGAGTGCATCATGAAAGCAGGTATCCATCCAAATTATCGTACCGTGGTATTCCACGACCTGAGTGCCAATGCCTACTTTAAGGTGGGATCGACCATTAACACCGATCGCACCATTGAGCTGGACGGTGAAAACTGGCCGTATGTCACTATCGACGTCTCTTCCGCTTCGCATCCGTACTACACCGGCAAGCAGAAGGAGTTCTCCAAAGAGGGCAGCACTGCACGTTTCCAGCAGCGTTTTGGCCGTTTTCTTGGCAAGAAGTAAAAGGGAATCAACATGCAGGTTTTGAGTTCATTGCGTTCGGCGAAGAATCGCCATCCGGATTGCAAAGTCGTGCGCCGCAAAGGTCGCATCTATGTGATCTGTAAAACCAACCCGCGTTTTAAAGCGGTACAGGGACGTAAGAAAAAGCGTTAACTTCCGTAGTGTCATCTGTCGCAAAGCCCCGTTGCTGCTCAACGGGGCTTTTTTTATGGAGAAAGCCGAAGTGTCATCAGTGTCCCCGCCATCATAACGGGGACATGTGGGTTTATTTCATACTGCTCAGTAAGGTATCAACATTGTGTTTAAATGCCTGCACGTAGTTCGCTGCCGGCCCCTGCGGTTGGGATAACGCCTCAGGATACAGCTCACCACCGGCTTTTGCCCCGGTCGCCGCAGCAATCTGCTTCACCAGTCGCGGGTCGGTCTGGTTTTCAATAAAGTAGGCGGTCACCTTTTCCTGTTTGATCTGCTTGATCAAACCGGCCACGTCGCTGGCGCTGGCCTCTGCTTCGGTAGAGAAACCGACCGGGGCAAGGAAGGTGACGCCATATTCTTGCCCAAAGTAGCCAAAAGCATCGTGGCTGGTCAGCACCTTACGCTTTTGCTGCGGTACTGCGGCAAACTGCGTTTTGGCCCACAAATCCAGCTTCTGCAACTGTTGGATATACTCTGCGCCGCGCTGGCGGAAATAATTGGCGTCTTCAGGATCGGCGGCAATCAGCGCGTTCATCACGTTTGTGGCGTACTGCACACCATTTTTCATGCTGTTCCAGGCATGAGGATCGGTGATCTCTTTGCCATCGTCTTCCATCTGGCGCGAATTTATTCCCTGCGATGCGGTGATGACCTGCCCTTTATACCCCGAGGCGCTAACCAGCCGATCGATCCAACCTTCCAGGCCTAAACCACTGACGAACACCACGTCGGCCTGTGACAGCACCTTGCTGTCCTTAGGCGAAGGCTCAAAGCTGTGCGGATCGCCGTCCGGCCCCACCAAGGTGGTGACCTTAACGTGCTCCCCCCCTACCTGCTTGACGATATCGCCCAGGATGGAAAAACTGGCAACGGCATCTACGGTTTTCGCCATCGCCAACGGGCTGGACAGCAGAGCAGCGACTGCCAGCGTAATAGGTAAACGTTTCATACTTTCTCCTTGCACATGACACTTCTCAACGGCGCGCCAGGGAAAAGATCCCCCCACGCGTCCCAAACAGAATCGACCCAAAAAAGATCACGCTGGCACTGAGCACAATAGCCGGGCCGGCAGGCAACGAGGCGTAATACGACCACTCCAGGCCGATCAAACTCGATAGCATGCCGATGCCCATCGCCACCGCCAACGTATGTGGCAGATTACGGGCCCAAAAACGTGCGCTGGCGGCAGGCAGCATCATTAGCCCTACCGACATCAAGGTGCCGAGGATTTGGAAACCGGCCACCAAATTGATCACGACCAGCGCTAAAAATAACCCGTGGATCAGTGCTAACCAGCGCGGGGCGCTAACGCGTAAAAAGGTCGCGTCGAAAGACTCAATCACCAGAGCGCGATACAGCGCCGCCAGCGACAAAAGTGAAAAACTGGCTATCGCCCCGACCATGAAAATGGCGTGCGTATCCACGGCAAGGATCGAGCCGAACAGCACGTGCAGCAAGTCGACACTAGAACCACGCAAGGAGACAAGTGTGACTCCCAGCGCCAAGGATCCCAGATAGAAACCGGCAAAACTGGCGTCCTCTTTCAACGGCGTTCGACGACTGACAAGCCCAGACAGCATGGCCACGGCGAGCCCGGCGATAAATCCCCCCACGCCCATCGCCACCAGCGACATACCGGAAATCAAATACCCTATCGCCGCACCCGGCAGCACCGCATGCGACAATGCATCACCCACCAGGCTCATGCGCCGTAGCAGTAAAAAAACGCCCAAAGGCGCGGCGCTGATCGACAAGGCAAAGCAGGCCACCAGCGCACGCCGCATAAAACCGAAGGAAGCAAAGGGATCAATTAATGTCTCAAGCAACATCACTGCGCCCTCCTCTGCCGCACAGCGGAGCGCTGGCAATATTTAACGCAGGAATATGTTCCAACACGCTGTCGGCTTTACCCCAGTGGCAACACTCTGGGGTCAGCAACAGCGCCTGTGGGAAGTGATTCGCCACCATCGACATATCGTGCAATACGGCAATTACCGTTTTTCGTTGCTGATGCAAACCTGCGATCACCTGAAGCAATAACTGAACGGTGGAACTATCGATGCCGGTAAAGGGTTCATCCAATAAAATAAGCGGTGCCTGCTGCACCAATAATCGGGCAAATAACACCCGCTGAAGTTGGCCACCGGATAACTCGCCGACGGGAGTGCGCGCCATAGCGGTCATGTTTACCCTGTCCAGCGCCTCGCTAATCTGCCGCTTCGCGTGCTTATTCAACCCACCGAACATCCCACTGGTCGGCCAGCTCCCCATCGCCACCAGATCGCTCACCAGGATCGGAAACTGGCGATCCAGTTCCGCCTGTTGGGGTAAATACGCCATACGCGGTAATTTGTTGCCGCTAAAACGTAAGTTCCCGCCCTGCAGCGGTAAAAGCCCAGCCAGTGTTTTCAGCAACGTAGACTTACCTGCGCCGTTAACGCCAACCACGGCGGTCAGCGATCCTACGGCGAAATGCCCGCTAAGTGGGGGAAACAACGGCGTTCTGCCATAGCCGATGACGGCTTTTTGTAGCGTTATCATGGCAGCGCTACCGCCCAATGGATGCCCAACCAGAGTAAGCCGAGCAGCAAAGCGGCAATACCGCAGCGCAGGCCTGCGGAAGCGGTGAACAGCGAGTTCAATGACGGCAGATCGCCATCTTGTGGTGTGGATGTCAGTTTCATGGCCAAACGAGAGAGAATTTACTGTTACAGTATAACATCACAATCACTTCTGTGACTCAAGCACCCTCTCGGTGATTAATGCAACCGAACGTAACAATAAAGTGATACCAACGTTGACCAGCGCCATTTTTGGAACACCAGCGGAACTCTTTCAGGGATATACTGAGAAACGTCAGGGTTATTAACCGGTAAACAACGTTGAGTTACTGTAAAAAAGCATCTGGTTAACGAAAAGTTTACCGACGTATGGATGAAAAAGGAGTAAGATTAATAGATAGGATCGCTATACGGTCAGGCATTAAATGCAGGTAACTCTTAGCTACAGCACAATGATAGAAGCACTTTCTGTTAAAAAACTAAAGAAAGTGATTAACGATAGAATGTCAGAGTTGGTGCCGGCATTGACCAGCGGCTTGAGTTTTTATTCAGAAAGCGCACGGTATAGTGAAGGTTCATTAGAAATACTTGATATTCATAAATTGAGCGACCATGAGTATTCAATGAGTTACCGCTATAAATGGACAATTTTCAACGCCTGTCTGGATATCAACGCCGAGGAATACATCAACGAAAGCGTGATTTTTAGCGTGACTGAATCGAGCTTGTGCTTTGACATCATTGATAACTCCCGTCCATCTACTGCAGATGAATTGTAAGTTTACGTAATAACAGCAGGCCAGACGTGGAGAAATGATTTATATTCATTATATAGGAAGTTTATTTTATCACCGTCATTAAGCTACCTCTGTCCATGATGTAAATCAGCTTACTCACAGAGTGTTATCAACACCGAAATTAAGACTTACGGAGGGGATGATATGGATGAGTATTCGCCTAAAAGGCACGATATTGCTCAGCTGAAATTCTTGTGCGAAAATTTGTATGATGAAGGCATAGCCACGCTGGGCGACAGCCACCACGGCTGGGTGAACGACCCAACGTCTTCCGTCAACCTCCAGCTTAATGAGTTGATTGAACATATTGCTTCGTTTGTGATGAGTTATAAAATTAAATACATGGACGAAAGTGATTTATCGGAGTTAGTCGAGGAATATCTCGATGATACCTACACGTTGTTCAGCAGTTACGGTATCAATGATTCCGATCTGCGTCGCTGGCAAAAAACCAAGGCGCGATTATTCAGAATGTTCTCAGGAGAGGGCATCTGTACGACAATGAAATCTTAGGGGATAATTATCCCTAAATTATTCTATTCTACGTTTTATAACACCAAAGGTTATCATGACTAAAACTGATTATCTGATGCGTTTACGTAAATGCACCACTATTGACACCCTTGAACGCGTTATTGAAAAAAATAAGTATGAGCTTTCGGATGACGAATTGGAGCTGTTTTACTCTGCAGCTGACCACCGTCTGGCTGAGCTCACCATGAATAAGCTCTACGATAAAATCCCAACGGCCGTTTGGAAGTTCGTACGTTAATCAAGGCTCGAGATGCGTTGAGCCGATAGACTATCGGCCTCAATGTCAGGCAAATTCTCGTATTTATCTCATTGACTTACTGCACTTTCATCCGCCGTTGAAAATCCTGTAATAACAATTGGAAACAATCCTCAATTAATGCCGGGTGATTTCTGTGTGCACTGCGCATTAATGCCACGGTACGGCTAAGCATCGGTTGCTGCAGTTGAACCACGGTTAATTCATCGTCTTTCAAATGGGTGGTGTAAAGCTGAGGTAAAATAGCGACCGCTAATTCCGAACGTACCAATCCGTATAACGTCTCCAGAAAATCGACCTGGTAGCGTGCGATTAAATTCAGACGGTGGCTTTCTGCCAATGCCAGTACCAGCCGGCTGATATTCCCCTTGGAAAAAACCGCAATATCACGCCGGGCTAATTGCCGCCACGGCAGATGATGTGATTCAGCCAAAGGGTCATCACGGCGCATAACCACCACAAAGGGATCTTCCTGCAGCGGATATATCTCCAACGACTCCGGCACGGAACTATCGAGCGCCCCAATACCAAAATCAATCATGCCGTTCTCTAATTGCAGCAGCAGAGAATCATTAGTTTGATCGTGAAATTCTACCCTCAGCCGTGGAAAGTTCGCCGCCAGCAACTGTGGCACGGCCGGAAACAACAGCCTGCTGACCGAAGGTACCAACCCGATGCGCAAGGTCCCGTCGCCCCCCGCCAACATAATGCGCTGCATATCGTCAAAGGACGCCTGCGCCACATTCAGCAGCCGCTCGGCATGCGGCAAAATTGCAGCCCCCTGTTCGGTCAACGTCACCGCGGAAGCCGTGCGATTCACCAATTTTCCACCCAGCACCAACTCTATCTGTCGCAGCGCGCTACTCAGTGCCGGTTGGCTGATCGCCAAACGGTTCGCGGTATCGGTAAAATGCCGTAGCCGCGCCAGAGTAACGAAATATTGAATCTGCTTCAGAGACAGCGCGGGCAAGCGGCGCCAGGGTTCAGACATGTCAGGTTTCCATTCGCCAACCAAGTAAACGTTTGCGACAGCATAAACGTTTCTTATCAGGCAATAAATTAAATCATCTGTGCAAAGCCTGCCCGCCCCCCTAGAGTAACAACCCTGTCATCATGCCGGGTAATTACCATGACCACTCATTACACCAGCGCGGGCGAACGTCAACGCGCGGTGAAGGCTGCATTAGGCCAACTTCCTTTTGATTTGCTGCTGATGAACGCTGCGCTGGTTGATATGGCCACCGGTGAAATCCGTAGCGCTGATGTCGGCATCGTCGGCGCACTGATTGCCAGCGTTCATCCCTGTGGCACTATGACCGAAGCCCTTCAAACGCAAGACTTGGCCGGCGCATATCTGAGCCCCGGCCTGATCGACACCCACGTACACGTTGAAAGCTCGCACCTGCCGCCGGAAAAATACGCCGAAATCGTCGTTGCCCAAGGCACCACTACCATTTTCTGGGATCCACACGAACTGGCCAACGTGCTCGGTGTTGAGGGTGTGCGTTACGCGGTCGACGCCAGCCGTGGTCTCCCGCTCAGGGTGATCTGTGCGGCACCGTCAAGCGTCCCTTCCACTCCAGGTTTGGAAATGTCCGGCGCTGATTTCGGCGGTCATGAAATGGAAACCATGTTGGCCTGGCCGGAAGTCGGCGGGGTTGCCGAAGTGATGGACATGCACGGCGTACTGAACGGCAGCGAACGCATGCTGGAGATCCTCAACGCCGGGCTGAACAGCGGCAAGTTGATCGAAGGTCACGCACGTGGGCTAAGCGGCGCTCAGCTTCAGGCCTATCTGGCCGCGGGCGTGACGTCCGACCATGAGCTGACCTCCGGAGCCGACGCGCTGGAGAAACTACGCGCCGGACTGACGCTGGAGATCAGAGGATCTCACCCTTACCTGCTACCCGAGATCGTTTCGGCACTAAAAACGTTGCCACACCTGTCCTCGCAGGTCACCGTCTGCACCGACGATGTACCGCCGGATATGCTGCTGCAAAAAGGCGGCATTGTGGCGTTACTCAATATGCTGATCGAACAGGGGATGTCGGGAACCGACGTATTGAGGATGGCGACGCTTAACGCCGCTATTCGCCTGCAACGCAACGATCTGGGCTTGATTGCCGCGGGCCGCATTGCCGATCTGGTGGTCTTTGATTCGCTCACTCAACTGAGTGCGCGGCAAGTCTACGTCGCAGGAAAGCTGCTGGCGCAGAACGGAAAAATGCTGACACCGCTCAGTGCAAACCCGAAGGTGACGGTGCCGCGCGATACGCTGCGGCTCCCGCCACTGACTCCCGCAGATTTCATATTGAAAGTCCCGGCGATCCGCCACGGTAAAGCCACTCTGCGCCACATTAAAGGCGCGCGTTTTACCCAGTGGAACGAAACCACCGTCGAGGTTCGCGACGGCGAAGTGCAGATACCGGATGGCTTTAGCCTGATCTGGGTGAAACATCGCCATGGTCGCCACCAGGCCACCCCGCAACTGGCACTGTTGGAAGGCTGGGGGGAACTGCGCGGTGCCATCGCCACCAGCTATTCACACGACTCGCATAACCTGGTGGTTCTTGGCCGTGACGCAACCGATATGGCGCTGGCGGCCAATGCCCTGATCGCCTGCGGTGGCGGCATGGCCCTAAGTCAAAACGGGGAAATTCTGGCTCAGGTGGCGATGCCGATTGCCGGCATGCTTTCAGATCTGCCTGCCGCGGAACTGGCACAACAATTTAAAAAACTGCGCGATCTGAGCGCACAAATCGCCGATTGGGAACCGCCCTACCGGGTTTTCAAGGCAATCGAGGGCACCTGTCTGGCGTGTAACGCCGGGCCGCACCTGACCGATCTCGGCCTGACCGACGGCACCACGCGCCAAATTGTCGATCCACTGATCGCCTGCTGGGAAACCCCGGCGTAAAAATAATCATAATAACAATATATACCCTATGGATTTCTAGTTGCAGCTAGACAGGTACGCTCACTCATCCCCAGGCGCTTACTCAAGTAAGTTACTGGGGTGAGTGAGTGTTGCCAACAACGCTGCGGCTTGAAATACGACGGGTAGCAACGGAGATTGTCTATATGGCTGAGAATTCAGTAAATGCTCCAACACCAGGGGGCTGGCTGCAACGGCGTTTTCAACTGCATGCGCGGCAAAGCAATGTCAAAACCGAATGCCTGGCCGGTATCACCGGTTTTCTGGCTGCGGCCTATTTGTTGGTGGTAATCCCCGGATTGCTGGCCATCGGCGGCATGGATAAGGGCGCGGTGACCACCGGCACCATTCTGGTGTTTGTGATCGGCAGCTTGCTTATGGCGTTTTACGGTAATCTGCCGTTTATCGTTGGCCCAGGGATCGGCGGTTCGGTGTTGGTCGGCGTGACGTTGGCGGGCAGCGAAGGCATAGGTTGGCAGATTGGGCTGGGTATCGCCTGCTGGTCCGGCATTTTGTTTTTTGCCCTGACTCGTCTTGGGCTGCGCGAGGTGGTTACCCGCTCGGTACCGCAGTCCATCAAGCTGGGGCTGACCGCCTCTATCGGATTATTTGTTGCGGTGCTGGGGTTCCGTAACGCCGGGCTGGTACTGGCCAATGCCAAATCCAATGCGCTGATGCTGGGTGACTTCACGGCACCCGGTGCGTTGATCGCCCTGTGCGGTCTGTTTCTGGCCATTGCCCTGCAAGCTCGACGCATCCCGGGCGCGATTTTGTGGGCGATCCTGGTCGCGACTCTGGTGGGTATTCCATTCGGCGTCACGCACCTTCCAGCCAGTCTGATGGCAATGCCACACTCATTGGCCCCTGTGCTCGGCCACGTCGATATGATTGGTGCATTGAATATCGCCTTCCTGCCTTACCTGTTTGTCTTTTTCGCCTCGGAGTTTTTCTCCACCATGGGCACCACGCTCGCCGTCGGCGGTGAAGCCGGGTTACTGGACGAGCACGGCAACATGCCGCACATCAACCGGCCGTTTATGGTGGACTCGATCGCAGCGGCTCTCGGGCCCTGGGTCGGCATTCCAGCCGCCACGGCGCTGATCGAATCGTCAGCCGCTGCCGAAGCCGGTGGCAAGACTGGATTAACGGCGCTGGCGGCAGCCATCATGTTCTTGCTGATGCTGCTGTTTACCCCCATTGCCCTGATGATCCCAAAAGAGGCTACCGCACCGGCATTGATCCTGATCGGCCTGAATATGTTCAGTGGATTGCGCAAAGTCGATTTGGCCAACTTTACCGACGGCCTGCCGGTGCTGATGATGGTGATGATCACGCTGATTGCCAACAGCTTCGGCACCGGTATCGCAGGTGGGCTGCTGTTTTATATCATCATCAAGGTGATTGCAGGCAAATGGCGTGAAGTCCCGGTCGGGCTTTACCTGTTGGCTATCCCGCTGGCGTACTATTTCGCTACGCTGGTGAAGCACTGAGGTGAATTGCTGGCGAGCAATCGGCGCCGGCAGTTTTCCTGCAGCGAGATTTTTGGGGCGATAGTAAATACGAGAGAGTAGTGAAAGAATGATGCGGCGCTGAAATTGGTGGAGGCCCTGCCAGCTACATCCCGGCACACACGTCACCTGCTGCGGCTGCTTCCTTCCGGATCTGACCGAGTTCACAAGTTAGTGTTGCGGGAGAACCAACAGGGCCCCCATTGACGGCTTCTGGTACTGCGAAGCGGTGGGCATTATCGGTGATGGCCAGCCAAATAGCAAGCCAACCGGGGCCAACCGCTGTTTTCTTGCCCACCTCGGCTGTGGCACACTTTGATCTTGGGATTTCGCCGCAGCAGGAACACAGAAATGGAATCAGAAGACGCCTCATTCAGCCAGCGGGTGTTTCACATCGTGGCCGCCATTCCTTATGGCAAAGTGACGACCTACGGTGAGGTAGCGCGCCTGGCCGGTTCACCACGTGCGGCACGTCAGGTGGGCGGCGTATTGCGTCGCCTACCGGAAGGCAGCAGCCTGCCCTGGCATCGGGTGATTAACCGGCACGGGCAGATTTCGCAGCAGGGCGAGGACTTCCAACGCCAACGTCAGGCATTGCTTGGGGAAGGGATCGTTTTTGGCGCCCACAGCACGGTGGATCTGTTGGTTTACGGCTGGCGCTGGTGATAAAAAAACAGCCTTTGGCCGGAGCGCAAAGGCTGTTGATAGCTTACTGCTTCAGGACCACCGGATTACGGCATCGCCGTTGGCGTTGCCTGAACCGGAATGCCTTGCACCGGAACCAGCAGCAGGTCGGCACGGGTGCCGTTACGGTTAACTACTTCCTGGATTGTGTCGGTAATAAAGATCAGCTGCCCATTAACCGTGATTGCCGCGCTCAGGATAATACGCGCATTAGGCTGAATATCAGCCGGGTTGAATGGCAATACAAAATTAAACGGCGCCTGCTTGCCGTCAGTACGTACCGCACGCTGGGCGATCACTTTAGACGGAGCGTCCGCCAGTGAAGCATCAGAGAGCGTGACGGTCAGTATCGCATCCGGCGGCAGCGCAATGCGCTGGCGAATGTTAACCGAACCAGTCACCGCCGGGCCCTGAATCTGCGTTTGTGCAATCGCCGCGCTTCCCGCCGTTGGAGTAGGCACATTGCCACTCTTCTGGGCACAGCCAGCCAGAGTGAGGGTTAATGCTGCAGCTCCACCTACGATTTGCCAGAGTTTCATGGATCGGTCTCCTTTTTTATTATCAACACGTTGGTGGCTTCCACCACCCCACTCATTAAAGTTAGCACAAAACACTGAAAAATCCATTTAACACTGCCTATTAATCACTTACCCCCCTAATAATGTTCAGTATTCAGCCAATTTTCTCTGTGCCATAACGCAATATATTGACGTCTTACCGTGATATTCCGCACACTGAGCAAAATGATTATTATAAGGGTAGTAACTTTATGAGCCAGGCACTGCAAAACCTCCTTGATCTGCTGGATCTGGAGAAAATCGAAGAAGGGTTGTTCCGCGGCCAAAGCGAAGATCTGGGGCTACGTCAGGTATTTGGCGGTCAGGTGGTTGGTCAGGCACTTTATGCCGCCAAACAGACGGTTCCCGCAGAGCGGAGCGTACACTCGTTTCACAGTTATTTTCTGCGTCCAGGCGACAGCAGCAAGCCGATTATCTACGACGTGGAAATCCTGCGCGACGGTAACAGTTTTAGCGCCCGCCGCGTCAGCGCCATTCAGCATGGCAAGCCGATTTTCTATATGACAGCCTCTTTCCAAAGCCCGGAAGAAGGGTTTGAACATCAGAACACCATGCCGGATGTGCCGCCGCCGGAAGGGCTGATGTCCGAATCGGACATTGCCCAAAAGTTGTCGCACATGCTGCCGGATAAAGTGCGTGAAAAGTTTATCGGCCAGAAGCCGATCGAAATGCGCCCGGTCAAATTCCACAACCCACTGAAGGGCAGCGTGGAAGAGCCACACCGCTACGTTTGGTTCCGCGCCAACGGTACCATGCCGGACGATCAGCGCATCCACCAATATTTGCTGGGTTACGCGTCAGATTTTAACTTCCTGCCGACGGCGTTGCAGCCTCATGGCGTAGGTTTCCTGGAGCCGGGCATGCAGGTGGCGACAATTGACCACTCAATGTGGTTCCACCGCCCCTTCCGCATGGATGACTGGTTGTTGTACGTGGTCGAAAGCACGTCAGCTTCCGGAGCCCGTGGATTTGTGCGCGGACAATTTTATACCCGTGACGGCGTTCTGGTTGCCACTACGGTGCAGGAAGGCGTCATCCGCCAGCGCGAAGCCTAAGCAATTCACCCTTCAATGGAATGCCAGTCAGGTTGGCTGGCATTTTTGCTTTGTGCCTTCACAAATGGGCGCACCCAGCTCAGTCAAGGGTTCCCGGTGCTAAATCCGGATGGTCTCTCAGCCACCCGATGACCTCAGCGGCCGCTCTGTTCGCGGGGAAAACAGGATAGAACACATGTTCAATCGTGCCATCCCTGATGATCAGCGTTAAACGCTTAATCAGCCGCATGCCTTCCACGTTCATCGTGGGTAAACGCAAGGCGTCGACCAATGCAAATTCAGCATCGCTCAAGATGGGGAAAGTCAGCCTGAGGCGGTCAGACAGCTCTCTCTGATAATCCGTGGTTTGCGAGCTCAACCCAAAGATCCTGATCCCGAAGGTGGTAAACACCTCCTTTTCGGCCTGAAAAGATAAAGTTTGCGCTGTGCAGCCACGGGCTCCGGGGATAGCGTCCCAACCTGCCGGCAGATTGCCGTGGGGCTCGCCGGTCCTCGGATAGGCATAAACAACCGTTCGCCCCGGCAAGATAGACAAGTCTACCCTCTCACCAAACGTTGAGTGAAAACGCAGGGCCGGCATCGGCATGCCGACCAGATGATCGGCCGCACCGTCATCCACCGGGCATGGCAGGTCGTCTGGCAATAACGCGGGATTGCCCATGTGATGTGTATTCGCCATGCTCTGACTCCCTATTCAAATGAAAATACTTCCTCATCATTCGGCGAAAAGTTAACGCTTACTTTTTCATCACAGTGACAAAAACATCAGAAAACTCAACCCTATCCCCTTGATTTACACTACTGAAATCGAGATTCCAGCAGGAATCAAACAGAACTATGACTGTTGACCCCATAGTGAAATAGCCTATCTCCTCGCCCTTCTTGTAAAACAAACAATCATTATAAAAAGACTCATGGGTGTAGAGCCGGTTATAGTTGACCTTTCCTCCCCAAGCCGTGACTATCCCCCCCACCATAAATGCGCCTACAAAAATAACGGACATCCTGCCATGCTCCGTCATAAACTCACAAATCAGTCGTTCATTACCCACATATAATTCTTTATCATTTTTTACATTCTTCTCCCTGACCGATTTAAAATCTCCGGGGCAATAAATAGTATTAATCAAGAAACCGTCGAACGGCATATGTACCCTGTGATAATCCTCCGGCGCCAGGTATATATTCGCAAAACGGCCGCCATTGTAGCCCTGCGTCATTTCATTATTAAAACCAAAAAGCCTAAAGATGGAATACTCAACCCCCTTGGCTTGCAGTAACGTATTCTCTTTTATCTCGCCATGGGCCCCCATACGCCCATCACAAGGCATACAAAGCTCCGTTGAATTCAATAAATTGACTTTATTCTTTGTTTCTTCGCTGAGCTCTCTGCAAAAAAAATCCTGGAAGCTGCTGTAGTCCTTGATGTTCTTCTTCTGGTAACGTGACAGATCGATTGACTTTGCCTTGCACAGGATAAAAATAAAAATATAGTGAACGTTAAAAAAACTGGCTTCACTCATCCGCTTACCAATTTTGAATAGGTTTGTACGTAGCAGCGATAAAAAATCAACGTACCCTTTCATTTTAATCCTTTTTTCCATGCAATCTTGGCGACCAATCTTCAACAGCCCCAGTGAGCAATCTTTTCATAAACAGTTTCCGCCAAGAGGCAACCAAGGGTAATTCCAACATACTGGTCAGGGTTTCTTCATCAAGAGATTTAGTAAAAATAACTTTCATTATCTCCTGCAAACTCCATTTATCATTGGTCCTGTTAATCAAGGTAATTTCATCGCCCAAACCGACATTTCCCTGCTGAATCACCCTGAAATACCAACCGGTGCGGTAGTTAATTTGTAGCATTTCCGAAAAATAGGGAATGTCGAATCTGTCATTTAACTTCCAACAGGGTAATCGACCTTGTGAAACCTCCACTACTGCCGTCCCTATGCTAAAAATGTCGCCGACAAAGACCTGGCTTTCATCCAAACCGATAGTGCTAAAATTCTCGCCAAATGCGCCGGCATTCTCGAAAAAGGGACAGTCGGGAAATTCTGCCTTCCACTTTTTATAATGTTCCAATGGATAAACGTGTACCGCCTTTTCCGGTCCGCCATGTACCTTCAGGTCGCCGATCTCATCACCCTCAATGCCTTCATAACCTACTGAAACCAGATGATTAACCTCTTTTTTGAATATGCCGGTAAAGCTGTCAGGACGAGTGAAAGGAACCACTTTTCCTACGTAAACAGAATTCACTATTCCTTTCATCGTTATCTCCCATTTAATACGTATTAATACAAATAAATAAAACAAACAGTACAAAACAAAGCCATTATAGAAAAAGCACTTGATAATGCAATTAATATAAGGTCAATAAAAACAGTGCATTACTTAAAAAGGGGGAATATCGTTAAAAAAGAAAAAGGGCGATGTCTCCATCGCCCTTTCTGCATCATCATTATTTTTCGAGTTATTTAGCGCACTGCCCTTCTTCAAGGCTTATTGGTTATAGGCACTCTCACCATGGCTGTTGACGTCCAGACCTTCGCGCTCCTGCTCTTCCGGTACGCGCAGCCCGACGATAGCACCTGCCACTTTGAAGGCAATGAAGGCGGCCACTCCAGACCATACCAGCGTGATCACCACGCTCAACAGTTGGATCCATACCTGATGTCCCATGGTAACGCCTTCTGCGTACCCGGTTCCGCCCAGCGAGGCGGAGGTGAACACGCCGGTCAGCAAGCATCCGACGATGCCGCATACGCCATGTACACCGAACACATCGCAGGTATCGTCCACTTTCAGCCATTTCTTCAGCGTGACCACGCCCCACAGACCGGCAATGCCACCGACCAGGCCGATAATCAACGCCCCGCCAACCCCTACGGTACCCGCAGCTGGCGTGATGGCAACCAGCCCGGCGATACAGCCGGAACAGGCCCCCAGCAGAGAAGGTTTACCGCGCACAATCCACTCGGCAAAAGTCCAGGAAAGAATAGCGCCTGCGGTTGCCACTACGGTGTTCAGGAAAGCCAGGGCCGCAATGCCGTTAGCCGCGCTGGCAGAACCGGCGTTAAAGCCGAACCAGCCGATATACAGGATAGAAGCGCCGGTAAATACCATCGGCAGGTTATGCGGTTTGAAAGCTTCCTTACCGAAACCAGCACGCTTGCCGAGCAGATAAGCGCCCACCAGGCCGGCACTTGCCGCATTGATATGCACCACGGTGCCGCCGGCAAAGTCCAACGCGCCATCAGCGGCCAGGAAGCCACCGCCCCACACCATGTGGGCAATCGGCAGGTAGGAAATGGTGAACCAGATAGCGGCGAAAATCACTACCGCCGAGAAGCGGATACGCTCGGCAAAGCCCCCCACCACCAGCGCGACGGTGATACAAGCGAATGAACACTGGAACGCTACGTGGATCATCTGGCTAAAGGTCCCGGTGACGCTGTCAATGCCAATGCCTTTCAGCATCGCCGTCTGGAAACCACCGAAGAAGGCATTACCTTCGCTGAACGCCAGACTGTAGCCATAAAGCACCCACAGAACACACACCAATGCGAAGGTGACGGTGACCTGGGTCAGCATGGAGAGCACGTTTTTGGAGCGCAGCAAACCACCGTAAAACAGAGCGACACCCGGCAAGGTCATGAACAGCACCAAAGCGGTGCAAATCATCATGAAGGCGTTGTCAGCCTTGTCTGCGACCGCCGGAGCGGCCAGGGCCAAAGAAGGAACCATGGTTACCGTACTCAGGCCCAACATGGATAAAAGTTTTTTCATTATCAATCCATCCCCATTACTTTACTGAGCCTGTGATTACAGTGCTGCTTCGTCTGTTTCGCCGGTGCGAATGCGAATGACACGTTGCAATTCGGCAACGAAAATTTTGCCGTCACCGATTTTGCCGGTGTACGCCGCTTTACTAATCACATCAACCACTTCATCCAACTGATCGTCGGCGATAGCGATGTCGATTTTTACTTTAGGTAAAAAGTTGACGCTGTATTCGGCTCCGCGATAGAGCTCAGCGTGCCCCTTCTGGCGACCAAAGCCTTTTACTTCGCTTACGGTCAGCCCCTGAATGCCTACAGAGGATAGGGCTTCACGCACGTCCTCCAGCTTGAATGGTTTAATCACCACGGTCACCAGCTTCATATTGCCCCTCCACGAATTAAGCCCAAACTCACCCCGGTACGAGACTTATAAAGCAAAGGCTATGCCACAAATGGTTTTGTACGCGGATTCAGCAAATTAACCGGCAGGATGGGGATCTGGCATGCAACGATCGGCTAACAACGCGCGACCAACTGATGGGCTGATTAAATATTGCGCACTAATTTGGTGCGTAGCGCGTCGAAAAAGTGCAGCGAGAGGGATTTTAAACGGACTTGTGCCTGTTTGTGGTGCGTGGCGACAAAAGAAAGGGGCCGTTAAAACGGCCCCCAGATCATGCGGGTTGTGTTTCTTCGCGATTGGCAGCGGCCAATTCTTCACCCACCAGTTGCAGCTGGTACATCTGGTAGTAACGCCCCTGCTGAGCCAACAGTTGCTGATGATTGCCCTGCTCGACCGCCTGACCCCGGTGCAGAACCAGAATGGAATCGGCATCGACAATGGTCGACAATCGGTGAGCGATCACCACCAGCGTGGTATGTTCACGAATCAAACGCAGTGCACGCTGAATCGCTTGCTCAGTGCCTGAATCGATATTGGCGGTCGCTTCGTCGAGGATCAGGATCTGCGGCGCCTGCACCAATACCCTGGCCATCGCCAATAGCTGTTTCTGGCCCACCGACAGGTTGTTACCCTGCTCGCCCAGCCGGGTGTGAATCCCCTGTGGGAAGCTGCGTACCAGCTCAGCCAATTGCACCGTTTCCAGCGCCTGCCACACTATCTCTTCACTGATGTTACGGCCCAGCGTAACGTTGGCCAGCACCGATTCGGCGATCACCACCGGATCCTGCTGCACCATTGCCACCCCCTGCCGCAACGTACGGTGCGACAGGCTGGCCAGCGGACGACCATCGAGACGGACTTCGCCCTGATTGACCGGGTAATACCCCATCAGCAGGTTGGCCAGCGTGCTCTTGCCGCTGCCGGTATGCCCCACCAACGCCACAAAACCCCGCGACGGCACCGACAGCGAAATATGCTGCAGCACCTTTTTGTCATCGCGGTAGGCAAAGCTCAGGTCTTCAATATCAATGCGGCCACTCTCGAGCGGGCGATCGTCCGTCCCATAGCTCTGTTGACGGCGATCCATCAGTTCGAAAATACGCTCGCCGGCCACCACCGCCTGCTGCAGAATCGACTGCTGCGACGTCAGCTCAATCAACGGCTCATTCAGACGCCCGAGGTAGTTGATAAAGGCATAGAGCACGCCCACGCCAATGCTTCCCTCACCGCTGAAGCCAAACAACATCAGCAGGCCACACAGCACCAGCGCCGAAAACAGGCTGAGCAGCGGACGCAACAGGAAACCATCCAGCCGCAGAGTCTGCATACGCGCGGTGTAGTGCGAACGGCTGGCGGCGCTCATGCGTTCACCAAAGCGGATCTGCTGGCGAAACTGCTGGATCACGCCCATGCCGTTGATCACTTCGTTAAAGCCGTCGTTGATGTCTGCCAGATAGCTGCGCACCCGGCGCACAATCGGGATGCTGTAGTATTGGTAAATGCCCATCACCACAAACACCGCCGGGAAGATGCAGATCGCCACCAGCGCCATACGCCAGTCCAGGCTGAACATCGCCACCAGCATGGCGCCAATCAGCGCAGCGCTTTTCAATACGGTGGACACTACCATGACGTACAGGTCTTTAATCACCTCGGTGTCATTGGTCACTCGCGAGATCAACTGCCCCACCGGCTGCGTATCAAAAGCGCTGAGCGGCTGACGCAACGCGGCGTCCATCACGTCGGTACGCAGGCGTTGAACCACCCCGACCGCGGCCTGATTGAACAACAACGCTTGAAAATAGTGCAGCGCCGCCGCCAACAGCTCCAGCAGAATATAGGCCGCCGCCAGCCCGCAGACGATCATCAGCGGCAACTGGCCCTTAGCCACATAGTTATCGATAAAATAACTGATCAGGATCGGCCCGGCGACTTCCGCTGCCGCCGCAACCCACAACATCAACACCGCCAGCCCCAGAGGTTTGCGGTATGGCGATCCATAAGCCAGCAACCGTTTCAGCGTCGGCCACAGCTTTTGCATCTTATTCATTGGCCAGTATCTCCTCGCCGCTTTCCGGTGCCTCATCCAGCGCCGCTTCCAGTTGCTGATAGCGGTACATATCGCGGTACCAGCCCGGTTGGGCCGCCAGGGACGCATGTTCGCCACGCTGAGCCACGCCGCCGTGTTGTATCACCAGAATTTCGCTGGCTTCGGTCAGTGCCGAAAGCCGGTGCGCGCTGATAATCACCGTCCGGTTTTGTCCCCAACTGCGCAAATTGTGCAGGATTTGGTGTTCGGTTCGACCATCTACCGCCGACAACGCATCGTCGAGGATCAAGATTTCTGCATCCAGTAACAGTGCACGGGCAATAGAAATACGCTGTTTCTGGCCACCGGACAGCATCACGCCACGCTCGCCCACTTCAGTTTCATAGCCTTGCGGCAGGCGCATAATGTCTTCATGCACGCTGGCCAACTGGGCCGCACGCTCAATCTGTTCCTGCGTCGCACCCGGATTCCCCAGCGCAATATTGTTGGCCACGCTGTCCGAGAACAAGAATGGCGTCTGACTCACCACAGACAGTCGCGAGCGCCAGTCGTCGAGCTTCACCTGGGTCAGCGGCAATCCCTGATAGCTAATCTGGCCATCATCCACATCAAACTGGCGCTGGATCAACGACAGTAACGTTGACTTACCGGCACCGGTCGGGCCACACAGGCCAAGCATCTGACCCGGCTCCAGCTTCAACGTGACATCGTGCAACGCCGGGTGCTGGTTGCCAGGATAGTGGAAGGATCGGATATCGACGGCCAGGCTGCCACGCCCCGCCGGCAATGGATGCTCACCGTCGGTCACTGCCGGCGCTTCCTCCAGCAGGCTGCGAATGCGGCCGTATGCCGCACTGCCGCGTTCAACAATGTTGAACATCCAGGCCAGCGCCAGCATCGGCCAAATCATCAGGCCGAGGTACATCACGAAGCTGGTCAGTTGCCCAAGCGTCAGGGAGCCATTGACCACCATCCAGCTGCCACCGCCAATAGCCAACAGATTGGCGGTACCGATAGCGATGTAAATCGTCGGGTCAAAACGCGCATCTACCCGCGCTACGTGCATATTTTTGGCGCCGGTTTGGGCGGCCACTTCGGCAAATTGATTGGATTGGTGATCCTCCAGACCAAACGCCTTAATCATGCGGATGCTGGTCATGCTTTCCTGCGCCTGATCGTTCAGGCTGGAGAACGCCGCCTGCGCCGATTTAAAGCGCTGATGCAACTGATCGCCGTAATACTTGATAACGATCGCCATGATGGGCATAGGGATCAACGACAGCAGCGTCAACTGCCAGCTAATTTGGGTGCTCATCACCACCAGCACCGCCAAGCCCATTACCAGCGAATCGACCAGCGTCAACACCCCTTCACCGGCAGCGAAAACGACCCGATCGACATCATTGGTGGCACGTGCCATCAGATCGCCGGTACGGTGGCGCAGATAGAAAGCCGGGTTCTGGCGGCTAAGCTGGCGGTAGAAATTTTCACGCAGTTCGACGGCAAGCTGATAAGACGCGCCAAACAGCAACACTCGCCATACGTAGCGCAGCAGGTAGACCACCACGGCGGTGCCGAGCATCAGCCCCAGCCATGCCATCAGCACGCCGCTGGACATCTGTTTTTCGGTAATACCGTCGACAATGATCCCCACCAGCTTGGGTGGCAACAGCTGCAGAATGGCAATGATGATCAACAACACCACTGCCCCCAGGTAGCGGCGCCACTCGCGGCGGAAGTACCAGCCGATTTGGGTAAATAGTCTCACGCAGTTTTATTCCAGGATGTAGATGTAATAGTTTTTTCTCTCGATCTGCCTCAGCAGAGTAGGATACCACCGTTACTTTGCCAATTTGGTGAACTTTTCACTCAGGAACCGGCAGGGCGGTGGTGTATTTGATTTTTTCCATCGCGAAGCTGGAGGTGACGTCGATCAGCCCAGGTACCCCGTTCACCAAACGCTTGTAAAAGCTGTCGTAGCTCTTCATATCTGCCACTTCGACCTGCATCAGGTAATCGTACTCCCCCGCCATGCGGTAAAATGCCAGCACCTCCGGCATCTGCTGGGTCAGTTGCACGAACGTCTGATACCACTCGCTGCTGTGCTGCTGGGTTTTGATCAGCACAAATGCCGTCAGGCTCAACCCGAGTTTTTCATTATCCAGCAGCGCGACCCGCCCACGGATATAGCCTTCCTCTTCCAGCCGTTTCAGCCTTTTCCAGCAAGGCGTCGACGTCAGATTGACCGCATCGGCCAGCGCCTGCAGCGGCTGGGTGCAGTCCTGTTGCAGCATGCACAGTAACTTACGGTCTGTTTTATCTAACATATCGTCAACCAGGAGAAAAATTTTCTCTCATTAAGCGATTAAACAGGAAAAATGGCAATCCTTTTTTCCCGGCGGCAGGCTATATTATGCAGCAAATAAGCCCCCTATTCTGAGGCCAGACGATGACAAACTCTTGGGTAAAATATGCTATCGGTGAAATAGAAGCGGATTTCCAACGCTCCGCCGACACGCACCTGATCCGCCTGAACCTGCCCGAATTTCCCGGTATCTGCCTGTACCTGAAAGATGAAAGCACTCACCCGACCGGCAGCCTGAAGCATCGGCTGGCGCGCTCGCTGTTCCTGTACGGCCTGTGCAACGGCTGGATCACCGAAAACACCACGATTATCGAAGCCTCTTCAGGTAGCACCGCCGTGTCCGAAGCTTACTTCGCCCGGCTGATTGGCCTGCCGTTTATTGCCGTGATGCCTTCCTGCACGGCACGCCGCAAGGTTGAGCAAATTGCGTTTTACGGCGGCCGCTGCCATTTCGTCGATCACGCGGCACAGATTTACGCGGTCTCCGAGCAGTTGGCGCAAGAACTGAACGGCCACTATATGGATCAGTTCACCTACGCCGAACGCGCCACCGACTGGCGCGGCAATAACAATATCGCCGACAGCATCTTCCGCCAGATGGCGCGTGAACCCTTCCCTGTCCCTAAACATATCGTGATGAGCGCGGGCACCGGCGGTACATCTGCAACGCTGGGACGCTATATTCGCTATCAGGGGCACGACACCCGCTTGACGGTCGTCGATCCGGAAAACTCGGTATTCTATGATTGTTTCCACCAGCGCGATCGCACCTTGATCGGCAGTTGCGGCAGCAGGATCGAAGGTATTGGCCGCCCGCGCGCCGAACCCTCGTTTATCCCGTCGGTGGTCGACAGCATGCTGCGCGTTCCGGACGCGGCCAGCGTTGCTACCATTCATTGGCTGGAAACGGTACTGGGCCGTAAAGTGGGCGCCTCCACCGGCACTAATGTGTGGGGCGCGCTGCAATTGGCGAAACAGATGCGGGAAAATGGCGAACAGGGTTCTATCGTCACCCTGCTATGCGACAGCGGTGAGCGCTATCTGGATACCTACTACAACCCTGAATGGGTGAGAAACAATATCGGCGATCTGACCCCGTATCTGGCGCAGCTGGCAGACTTGTAATCGCACCGGGCAGGCGAAAAAAAGCCGGGTAAGTCATACCCGGCCGGCTGCCAATAAAGCCTCATAATTCGGGGGAATAGGTGAGGTAAGGTGAACGCAGCCAATGTTGCAAATAGTGAGCCACCGCCTGCTGTTCGCAATGGCCGATAACCTGTAGTTGTGGCAGTGAAGACTTCAGCTGCGGCAGGGCATTGCCCATCACCACGCCGTGCCCTACCGTCGCCAGCATTTCCCTGTCGTTCATGGCATCGCCAAACGCCATGCAGTCCGCCATCTTCAGCCCCAGATGGCGGCTCAACGTATCCAGCGCGGTGCCTTTGTTACACCCCAACGGCAAGACCTCCAGGCATTCATAGGCAGAGAAACAGAGATCAACGCGTGTTCCAAACTGTTCTCGTAGCTGAATCTGCAGCTTAAGCAGTTCCACATGTGGTCCAACGAAGCACACCTTGCTGTTGCCGAATGCCGGTAAACGACGCACTTCGGTAAGCTGATAACGGAAGCCGCTCAGATGATGAGCCCGCAACATTTCTTCCGGTACCGCAAACTCGGTCATCCAGCCTTCGTCACGGAAGACGTGCATGCTGGCAACCGTATGCCAATGGGTGTGCAGCACCTCTTCGGCTATCTCAGCAGGCAAATCGGTGGCGTGAAGTTGTTGCCCCAGATGATCGTAAACCCGCGTACCGTTGCCGGTAATCAGATAGCCTTGCAGACCCAGTTGCGCCATGATCGGCTGCGCGTCCAGGTAGTGACGCCCGGTAGCGAAGGTGACAACCATCTCCCGTTCAACCAGTTGCTTTAGCACCGCCAGAGTTTCCGGCCCGACCCGGTGATCCGGTGTCAACAATGTGCCATCCATATCAAAAGCCGCCAGGCGATACATAAAGACCTCATGAATGTGAACGCGATTACAGTCCCTGCAGTATGAGATGGTATTTGCGGAAGTAATAGTGAACAATTCTGGAAAACTGTTCCGGATTTCCATCATGCGCCTGACCCATCGTCTCAGCCAGTATCAACGCCTGTATCAACAGCTCGGTGCTGCGCCGGTGGCCATCACCATCGGCGAACTCGCAGCCCTGTTCTATTGCAGCGAACGCCATGCTCGCACGCTGGTACAACAGCTACAGGATCAGGGCTGGCTAAGCTGGCAGTCACAGCCCGGTCGCGGCAAGCGGGCTCGCCTGCAGTGTTTGAAAACCCCGGATGAGCTGCGCGCCGCACACTTGCAGCGCTTACTGCATGACGGCGACCACCAGGGCGCGTTGGAAATGGCGCAGTTGGCGCCGCAGCATTTGCAGGAGTTGCTCAGCCCGCATCTCGGCGGCCAGTGGCAAGCAGGCAGCCCAACGCTGCGTATCCCCTATTACCGCACGCTGGAATCTCTGGATCCACTGACCCTGACCGGCCGCGCCGAACAACATTTGGTTGCCACCCTGCATGCCGGGCTGACGCGCTTCATTACCGGCAATCCTGAACCGCAATCCGATCTGGCACATCACTGGCAAATCAGCCATGACGGCCTGCGCTGGCAGTTCTTCCTGCGCAGTCAATTGCGCTGGCACAACGGTGAAATGCTGACCGGCCAGCAGCTGTTGCAAACGCTGGAAAAGCTGCAACGACACCCTCGCAGCCGGCCTAGCCTAGCCAACGTTAAGGCCATCAGCCTGCCGCATGCGCTGTGTCTGCAGTTTGATTTACAGCATCCCGACTACTGGTTGGCGCATCGTCTTGCGGAATTGCCTTGCCTGCTAACCCACCCGGAGGCCGCAGGCATTGGCGCTGGCCCTTTCAAACTGACGCTAAACGAGGCGCATTTGGTACGGCTGGAACAGCATCCGTTTTACCATTTGCAGCATCCTTATCTTGAGAGTATCGAGTATTGGATCACCCCGGAGCTACAGGTCGACGCGGCTTACACCAGTTGCCAGCACCCGGTGCGCATAACCATCGGCCAGCAGGAAGAGATGGCGCTGGCACGGCCGGTGCAACGCAGCATGAGCCTGGGCTGGTGCTATCTGGCGGTCAATTTGAAACACGGCGTGCTCAACGAAGCCCAGGGCCAAAAACTGCTGATGTTGATCCAGCAATCTGGCCTGTTGGCCAATCTGCCGGTACCAAACAGCGTCATCACCCCCAGCCACGAAATGCTGCCAGGCTGGGCCATCCCTCGGCATCAGGTCGATGATGAGATAGCCCTTCCCGCCAAATTGACGCTGCTGTATCGGCCACCGGTAGAACTGGAAACGGTCACTGTGGCTCTGCAGCAGCTTTTGGCACGCCACGGCTGCGAGCTGGAACTGCGTTATTACGCGGGTAAACGCTGGCAAAGCGCCGAACAAATCGAACAGGCCGACCTGCTGCTGGCCGATAACCTGATCGGTGAGTCACCGGAAGCGACGCTGGAAAGCTGGCTGCGGCAAGATACGCTGTGGCGCGGCATTCTGCCCGACGATCGCTGGCGACATCAGCAGCAGACGCTGCAGCAGATCCAACAGTTACCTGCACAGCAACCGCGTTATGAGCAGTTGAAAGAGTATTATCAGCAGCTGATGAGGGCGGCGATCATCACGCCCTTGTTTCACTATCAGTATCAAATTAGCGCACCGCCGCGCATTCATGGGGTTACTCTGACCGCCCATGGCTGGTTCGATTTCTGCCAGGCCTGGCTGCCGCCGCCGCTGGACTCGACAGAGCCGCTTTCCCCAGACTTAATGGGCCCGGCCCAGCGGTAACCCGCTATTTCTGCTACCATTGCTGCCGCAACGCATTTTTATCCTACCGCCCGAGTGTTCATCGGGTAGGGTCTCAGCACTAAATTGAGGTAATTTTATGAAACGCGCGGTTGTCGTTTTCAGCGGTGGACAAGATTCCACGACCTGCTTGATTCAGGCATTGCAACAGTACGACGAAGTTCACTGCGTCACCTTCGATTACGGTCAGCGCCATCGCGCCGAGATTGAGGTGGCTCAAGCGCTGTCGGTGGCCCTTGGGGCCAAGGCGCATAAACTGCTGGACGTTGGCCTGCTCAATGAACTGGCGATCAGCAGCCTGACCCGTGACAATATCCCGGTTCCGGCTTACGGCAGCACCGAGGCCAACGGGTTGCCGAGCACTTTCGTGCCGGGCCGTAATATTCTGTTCCTGACGCTGGCGGCGATTTATGCCTACCAGGTCGAAGCCGAGGCGGTGATCACCGGCGTTTGCGAAACCGATTTTTCCGGTTATCCCGACTGCCGCGACGAATTTGTCAAAGCGCTGAACCAGGCAATAGTGCTGGGCATCGCCCGCGATATCCGTTTTGAAACGCCACTGATGTGGCTGAACAAGGCTGAGACCTGGGCACTGGCAGATTACTACCATCAGTTGGATCTGGTTCGGCAGGAAACCCTGACCTGCTACAGCGGTATTAAAGGCGACGGCTGCGGTGAATGTGCCGCCTGTCACCTGCGCGCCAACGGCCTGACGCAATACCAAATCAACAAAGCGGAAGTGATGGCGAGCCTGAAACAGAAGACCGGCCTGGTCTGAGTGAATAACGGCGGCAAACATTGCCGCTCGTTGCTTTACCCTTCTTCCGACAGCGTGAGCACCTGAAGGTGTTCGCGCAGTTGCCCTTCAATCGGCAACGCCCGCTGAGTTTTCAAATCGACGCAGACAAAGGTCAGCATCGCATCCGCGACCGGCGCGCCCGTGGCATCCTGCGTCACCTTTTGGCTCAGCACGCCGCTTTTACCGTTAAGCTGCACCATCTGACTGTCGATACGCAACTTGTCTCCCAGCACCGCCGGCGTGCGGTAATTGATATTGATATTAACCACGATAAAGGCGATGTTGTTTTCCGTCATCCAACGGAAGCCCTCCTGGTTCTCCAGCCAATCCCAGCGCGCCTCCTCGAGAAATTCGAGATAGCGTGCATTGTTAACATGTTGGTAAACATCGAGATGATAACCACGGACTTTGATAAAGGTCTGATGCATAGGGAACGGCCACTCCTGCCTGGTGATTACAGAAAGAAGGAGCCACTGATGGCTCCTTCACCCGTTTGGTCAAATCGCCAAACTGGTAAGACCTGTAAAATGTAGCAGAGGAAAAAGGGCTGCATCGGCACTTTGCCATGCAGCCGTGATAGATATCACATTTTGAGCCGCGCACGGTTCCGTTCAAACAGGGCGGGCCCAATACCCGGCACTTCCTGAAGCTGCTCAATCTGCGTAAAAGGACCATTCTGCTCACGGTAGCGCACGATGCTTTCCGCTTTCTTCAAACCCACCCCCTTCAGTACACTGGCCAACTGCTCGGCATCGGCCTGATTGATACTGACCGATGCCTCATCGTCGATGCCGACTGCGGCTTCAGTGCCTTGCCCTGCTTTCACCGCCGGTGCTGATAACACCGGCTGACCGGTCGTGATCTTTTCCTCAGCGGCCATCGATGGCCCGGCCAAACCTATCAGGGCCGCGGCCAGCAAAACTTTGAGGCTGAAACCATATCCATTAACCGCTTTCATTTCTGCAAGTTGCATGCTGTATCCTCCTTGTGTTTAACAGCAAGCTCACCTTGCCGCAGCGGGTGAACTTCAGCAATTGGCGGATAACAGATATGGAAAAGGCCGCGAAAGCGGCCTTTTGGAATTGCATTGCGTTGCAGAAAACTGCGGCGCGTTACTGAGGCTGTTGCTGCTCAGCGGCACCCATGGTGATTTTGGCTTCTTTACGCAAGCTGGCCAGCAGCGAGTCAAAGGAGACGCCGGTAGCGCCTTCTTCCATTTTGCTGACGAAGGTTTTCATTTCGTCTGCAGACAGGCTGCCTGGCGTCACGGCATCAAGTGCAATCAGCACTACGTTGTCCTGACGGTCTTGCGACATGCCGTATACCGGTTTGCCTTCCTGCGGGTGCGGCAGCGCGAACACGCTCTGCACCAGTTGGCTGTCTTCCGGCGCGCGTGCCATCTTCTGCACGCTGCCAAAGCTCAGGCCGGCCGCTTTCATCGCTTCGTCGCCCTTGCCCTGTTTCAGCTCAACCAACAGCTTTTCGCCCTGCAGTTTCGCTTCCTGTTCGGCTTTGTTGCGCTTGACCAATTCCGCCACGCGATCTTTTACCTGATCGAACGGCTCAATGCCTTCTGGCTTGTGGCCTGAGACGCGGATCACGAAGGCACGGTCGCCATCAACGGTGATTACATCGGAGTTGCTGCCCGGAGAGCCGCCTTCGCCAATCAGTGAACCGTCGAAAATCGACTGGACGACAGGTTTGAAGTTCAGCGCAGCCGGAATGTTGTCGCGGGTGAACCAATCGGTCTGAGTCGCTTTCACACCGGCGGCTTCTTCGGCTGAGGCCAGAGATTCGTTATCGCTGGTCGCCGCTTCACTCACCTTTTGCTGCAGCGCGTAATAGGCGTCTACTGCCTTCTCCTGCTTAACCTGCTTGGCGATGGCATCACGCACTTCGCTAAGCGGCTTAACTTTTTCCGGCTCGATGTCGTTCAGACGTACGACTAAATAGCCGACAGAGGACTTCACTGCACCGGAAAGCTGGCCTTTTTCGGTCAGGTTTGCCTGTTTCAGCTCGTCTGCCGTGGTGTCCGGCTCCAGCCAGCCCAGCTCGCCACCGGTACGGCGTGAGATGATGTCGGTGGATTTTTCTTTCGCCAGGGTGGCGAAATCGCCGCCTTTTTTCAGCTCGTCCAGCACCGCATTGGCTTCCGCCTCGGTTTTCAGCTGGATCACGCTGTAGTTTTTACGCTCAGGCTGGCCGTAGCTGCTTTTGTGCTGGTCGTAATAGGCGCTGATATCCGCATCGGCTACCGTCACCTTGTCCTGCATAGAGGCGGCGTCCATCGGAATGTAGCTTACTTTGACCTGCTCTGGCGCAATAAAGCTGTTCTTGTTCTGGCTGTAGTAGTCTTTCAGCTCGTCGTCGGTCACGGTCTGCTTGGCCTGCAACGCTTTCAGATCCAGCGTAGCCAGGCGCACATCGCGCTGCTGCAGCACCAGTGACGTCATCCCTTGCGCTTCGGTTGGCAGGATGAAACCTGACTCGCCGAAGGCCTGGATCACCTGCTGATTAACCAACTGCTGACGCATTGACTGCGCAAAGTTATCGGCGGTGTAACCCATGCGGCTAATCAGATCGAGATATTTAGCGTTATCGAACTGGCCGTTTGTCTGGAAGTAAGGCGCTTTACGGATGGCTTCTTTCACCTGATCGTCACTGACGCTCAGGCCTAATTTCTTGGCATATTGGTCCAGCAGCATGTTGTCGATCAGCTGTGACAGTGCCTGATGGCGCATCTGCTGCATATAGCCTTCGTTGCCCGCCAGTACGGAGAACTGGTCACCCAACTGTTGCTGCATGCGGCTGCGTTCGCTTTGGAAAGCCTGTTCCAGCTGAGCACGCTCGATCACCTGGCCATTGACCTTCGCTGCATAATCACCGGCACTCCCCTGATAGCTGACCACCCCTGTCAAAAGAAATGACAAAATGATCAAGCCCAGGATGATTTTGAGCACGACGTGATTAGCTGCCGCGCGTAAATTGTCCATCATAGTGTGACAACACTCCGCTGTGATGTGGATTAAAAACACCCTTGTGCAGGCGCGTTCCCTGCGACAAAAATAAAAAAAGCGCATCAATCTGATGCGCCTTATATCTTACCTTACCAGCACCGTTGCGTCAGGTGATTGTTTATTGCTAAACCCTGCAACGCTAAACGGTTAGACGCAAACAATCAGTTTACTGCGTCTTTCAGCGCTTTCCCTGCACGGAAGGCCGGAACTTTGGCTGCCGCGATTTTGATCTCTTTACCGGTCTGTGGGTTACGGCCAGTACGGGCAGAACGCTCACGCACGGTGAAAGAACCGAAACCAACCAGCGCCACGTCATCCCCTTCCTTCAAGGATTCGGTAACAGATGCAATCACTGCATCTAAAGCACGCCCAGCTGCCGCTTTGGAAATATCAGCACCTGCGGCAATTTTGTCGATCAGTTGTGACTTATTCACTCTATCATCCCCTCTAGAATTCAATCGTCGCACCGGAAAATCCCTACGGTTGCGACAGCGCAGCTGTTATATCAATCCCATCGAACCTTGGCAAGCCACCGAAAGCGTGACAAAACGCGGGCCGACAGCTTTCTAACTTAGCGGTACAAAAAAAGACTGGCAAGTCCGAAATGACTTGCCAGCATAAGTTTTATCAATGGTTTTTGCGATTCGTCACTATTTTGCCGCTACCGGCAGTGCGCCGAAGGCCGGATTCTGCAACGCAAGGTTCAAAACCTCATCGATTCGCTGCACCGGATGAATCTCCAGATCGGCGATAACATTGTCCGGAATTTCTTCCAAATCGCGCTTGTTCTCATACGGGATCAGCACGGTTTTAATGCCGCCGCGATGCGCAGCCAACAGTTTCTCTTTCAAGCCACCAATCGGCAGTACCTGACCACGCAAGGTGATCTCACCGGTCATTGCCACATCGGCACGAACCGGGTTGCCGGTCAGGCAAGACACCAGCGCGGTACACATAGCGATACCGGCACTCGGGCCGTCTTTCGGCGTCGCACCTTCCGGTACGTGCACGTGAATATCGCGCTTCTCGTAGAAATCAGCGTTGATACCCAGTTTGTCTGCACGCGCACGGACCACGGTCAGCGCAGCCTGAATCGATTCCTGCATCACTTCACCGAGAGAACCGGTGTAGGTCAGCTTGCCTTTGCCCGGCACGCACGCGGTTTCGATAGTCAGCAGATCGCCGCCCACTTCCGTCCACGCCAGGCCGGTGACCTGGCCCACACGGTTTTCGGTATCGGCACGGCCATAGTCAACGCGTTGCACACCCAAATAATCTTTCAGGTTGTCGCCGTTGATCTCGATATGCTTGATCTTCTTGTCCATCAGCAGCGTTTTCACCGCTTTACGGCACAGCTTGGAGATTTCACGCTCCAGGCTACGCACCCCGGCTTCGCGGGTGTAATAACGAATAATGCCAATGATGGCGCTGTCGTCGACCGTCAGCTCACCTTTTTTCAGGGCGTTACGCTCAAGCTGCTTCGGCAGCAGGTGCTGCTTGGCGATATTGAGCTTCTCGTCCTCGGTGTAGCCGGACAGGCGAATCACTTCCATACGGTCCAGCAACGGCGCAGGAATGTTCATCGAGTTCGAGGTAGCAACGAACATCACGTCGGACAGATCGTAATCCACTTCCAGGTAGTGATCGTTAAACGCCACGTTCTGTTCCGGATCCAGCACCTCAAGCAGGGCAGAAGCCGGATCGCCACGCATGTCGGAAGACATCTTGTCGATCTCATCCAGCAGGAACAGCGGGTTTTTCACCCCGACCTTGGCCATTTTCTGGATCAGTTTACCCGGCATCGAGCCGATGTAGGTACGACGGTGACCGCGAATTTCCGCTTCGTCACGCACGCCGCCCAGCGCCATACGCACGTACTGGCGACCGGTCGCTTTGGCGATCGACTGTCCCAACGAGGTTTTACCTACGCCAGGAGGCCCCACCAGACACAGGATAGGCCCTTTGATTTTGCTTACGCGGCTCTGTACTGCGAGATACTCAAGAATACGGTCCTTGACTCGCTCCAGGCCATAGTGATCGATATCGAGCACTTCTTGCGCTTTAACCAGGTCTTTTTTAACCTTGCTGCGCGCATTCCACGGCACCTGCAGCATCCAGTCGATGTAACCACGAACCACGGTCGCTTCCGCAGACATGGGTGACATCATTTTCAGCTTTTGCAGTTCCGCTTCGGTTTTTTCACGCGCGTCTTTCGGCATTTTCGCCGCTTCAATCTTGCGCTTCAGCGCTTCATGCTCGTCCGGCGCGTCGTCCATCTCGCCCAGTTCTTTCTGAATCGCCTTCATCTGCTCATTCAGATAGTACTCGCGCTGACTTTTTTCCATCTGCTTTTTGACGCGGTTACGGATACGTTTTTCAACCTGAAGCAGGTCAATTTCCGATTCCATCATCGCCATCAGGTATTCCAGACGTTCGGTGATATCGAACATCTCCAGTACCGACTGCTTGTCGCTGAGTTTCAGCGGCATGTGCGCGGCGATGGTATCCGCCAGGCGTGCAGCATCGTCGATGCTGTTCAATGACGTCAGCACCTCCGGTGGAATTTTTTTGTTCAGTTTGATGTAGCCTTCAAACTGATTGATTGCGGTGCGCACCAGGACTTCTTGTTCACGTTCGTCAATCGCCGGTGACTCAAGATATTCTGCCTGGGCGGCAAAGTGCTCCCCGCTATCGGAAAGCGTAGTAATACGTGCCCGCTGCAGGCCTTCTACCAGCACTTTTACCGTGCCGTCTGGCAGTTTTAGCATCTGTAAAATCGACGCTACGGTGCCGACAGAGAACAAGTCATTAATGCCAGGTTCATCCGTTGAGGCCTCTTTCTGTGCCACCAGCATGATCTTTTTATCATGATCCATTGCTGCTTCGAGGCACCGAATCGATTTTTCCCGGCCAACAAATAACGGGATCACCATGTGCGGATAAACCACCACGTCGCGCAACGGCAAGACGGGGATTTCAATGCGTTCGGAACGCTCAGGGTTCATAGAGCTCTCTCTTAAGTTTAACTTCCGCCAGGTTGAGGGGAATCTCATGAGACGCAAGCATCAAACGTTTCATAAAATCTGGTTAATGAGTATATGGGGATGAATCTCTTACATTCAACGGCAAGAATGCAGGAAAAAGAAATGGGGGATAAAATCCCCCATTTTGACATTAACTTTCTGGTTTGACTGGCGAATTATTCGCCTGAAGCCTGTGCTTCCGGTTTGCCGTAAATCAGCAAAGGCTTGGACTGGCCGGCGATAACCGATTCATCGATCACCACTTTATCGACGCTGTCCATGGATGGCAGGTCATACATGGTGTCCAGCAACGCGCCTTCTACAATGGAGCGCAGACCACGTGCACCGGTTTTACGCGTCATGGCCTTCTTGGCGATGGCGTTCAGCGCTTCTTCACGGAACTCCAGCTCCACGCCTTCCAGATTGAACAATGCCTGATACTGTTTGGTTAAGGCATTTTTCGGCTCTTTCAGGATCTGGATCAGCGCTTCTTCGCTCAGTTCGCTCAGGGTTGCCACGACTGGCAGACGACCGATGAACTCAGGGATCAGGCCAAACTTGATCAGATCTTCCGGCTCAGCCTGCAGCAGCAGTTCGCCTTCGGTCGCTTTCTCAGCTTCACCCTTCACGGTCGCGCCGAAGCCGATACCGGAACCGGTATTGACGCGCTGACCAATCACCTTATCCAGGCCGGCAAATGCGCCGCCGCAGATAAACAGGATTTTCGAGGTATCAACCTGCAGGAATTCCTGCTGAGGATGCTTACGGCCACCCTGCGGCGGAACTGCGGCAATGGTGCCTTCGATCAGCTTCAACAGGGCCTGCTGCACGCCTTCACCCGACACGTCACGGGTGATGGACGGATTGTCTGACTTACGGGAAATCTTGTCGATTTCATCGATGTAGACGATGCCGCGTTGTGCTTTCTGCACGTCGTAGTCGCACTTCTGCAGCAGCTTCTGGATGATGTTCTCCACGTCCTCACCCACATAACCAGCTTCGGTCAGCGTGGTGGCGTCGGCCATGGTGAAAGGCACGTCCAGGAAGCGCGCCAGCGTTTCTGCCAGCAGGGTTTTACCGCTACCGGTCGGGCCAATCAGCAGAATGTTGCTTTTGCCCAACTCGATACCGTTGCTGGTATCGCCGTTACGCAGGCGTTTGTAGTGGTTATACACCGCTACCGCCAGCACTTTTTTCGCCTGCTCCTGGCCAATGACATAGTCATCCAGGTGGTGGCGAATTTCGTGCGGCGTCGGCAGCGCACTGCGCTCACGATGCGGGGCAACTTCTTTAATCTCTTCGCGAATAATGTCGTTACACAGGTCAACACATTCATCGCAGATATACACTGACGGACCGGCAATCAGCTTACGCACTTCATGCTGGCTTTTGCCGCAGAAAGAGCAGTACAGCAGCTTTCCTGAACCGTCTTTGCGCTTATCTGTCATCAGTAAACCTCTTCTTTAGTCTTTGTCCCGCAGGAATATCACGGCGGCAGTGCGCCCAAAACGCATACCGGGAACGCCGATTATGCTCACCAGAGCGAGCTGCGCCCGCTCTGATTACTATAGCCTATCGGCTCGCACATATACCTCGCCAGCCGCGTGGTACTTACTTGCGGTGCGTCAGAATGCCGTCAACCAGACCGTATTCTACCGCTTCTTCCGCGGTCATAAAGCGATCGCGCTCGGTATCGCGTTCGATCTGCTCCAGTGACTGGCCGGTATGTTCTGCCATCAGCTCGTTCATGCGTGCCTTCACCTTCAAGATTTCACGCGCATGGATTTCAATATCCGTCGCCTGGCCCTGATAACCGCCCAGCGGCTGGTGGATCATCACGCGTGAGTTCGGCAAGCAGAAGCGTTTGCCCTTGGCACCTGCGGTCAGCAGGAAAGAGCCCATCGAGCACGCCTGGCCCATACAAATGGTGCTGACGTCCGGCTTGATGAACTTCATGGTGTCATAGATTGACATGCCAGCGGTGATCACGCCACCCGGGGAGTTAATATACAGGTAAATGTCTTTTTCCGGGCTTTCCGCTTCGAGGAACAGCATCTGCGCCACAATCAGGTTGGCCATGTGATCTTCGACCTGGCCGGTCAGGAAAATAATGCGCTCTTTCAGCAGGCGGGAATAGATGTCGTAAGAACGCTCCCCGCGTGAAGTCTGCTCTACCACCATCGGCACCAGGGCCATGTTAGGTGCAAATTGATCTCGTTCGCCACTGTATGACATTACCGTCTCCTAATAGAAATTGCCTTGGCGGCCAGGGTTACACCCTATTACACCGATTCTACTTGAGAACGGTCATGATGACTATGCTCAAGCATTCGACCCGCGCCACACGTACCCGACGGTTTTTCTCATACCGCGCACTCTGGCAAACAGCCCATACCCATCATCTTTCAAGTCGCAGCGTTGTTACCTGCTTACAAGACCCCTCAGTGGGTCTTGCCCCTTAAGGGCCGCTGCAAGCCGCGTTCAAATCTGTTCCCGACAGATTTGCCGCTCACCCCAGTGACTTACTCGAGTAAGCGCCTGAGGATGAGCGAGCTGGGCGCCTGACTGCGACTTGAAAGCTATAGGGTATATATACATTTTACAGATTGGGGCCGCTGACAGAATTTCAAGCCCAACTGCGTATTTTAACGCGGCCAGCATTGTCGACGATGACCATCATGCCAGACTGTCCCAAGAGCAACAGGGTAAATATAGTGCATATTGTCACGCTTAACCTGAGATTAATCAGCTACGTGGCAAAAAGAAAAGCCCGCAACCGAAGGTTACGGGCTTTTTTAACGCCGGGACCGGCAAGCCAGCCCCGAAGGCGCGTTAGATTGCGCCCTGGCGTACAGACATTACGCCTGTTGAGTCTGGTTCATCAGCTCGCTGAAGGTAGTGGCTTTTTCAGTCACTTTCGCTTTTGCCAGCAGGGCTTCAACCGCTTGTTCTTCCAGAGCAACGTTGCGCATGTTGTTCATCAGCTCTTTGTTTTTGCTGTAGAACTCAACAACTTCACTTGGATCTTCGTAAGCGGAAGCCATTTCTTCGATCAGCGTCTTAACGCGATCTTCGTCAGCTTTCAGATCGTTGGTGCTGATCACTTCGCCCAGCAGCAGGCCAACAACTACGCGACGCTTAGCCTGCTCTTCGAACAGTTCGCGTGGCAGTTCCAGCGCTTGCTTCTCGTTGCCGCCGAAACGCTGTGCAGCCTGACGGCGCAGAACGTCAACTTCGCCGTCGATCAGCGCAGCAGGAACGTCGATTTCGTTAGCGCTGACCAGACCGTCGATTGCCTGAGTCTTGATGCGGTTACGCACTGCGCCTTTCAGCTCGCGCTCCATGTTTTTACGCACTTCAGCACGCAGGCCTTCGATAGAACCATCAGCCACGCCGAAACGTTTGATGAATTCTTCAGTCAGCTCTGGCAGCTCACGCTCTTCCACTTTCTTCAGAACGATAGCGAACTTAGCCGCTTTGCCCTTCAGGTTTTCAGCGTGGTAATCTTCCGGGAAGTTAACGTCGATAGTGAATTCTTCACCGGCTTTATGACCGACCAGACCTTCTTCGAAGCCTGGGATCATGCGGCCCTGGCCCATAGCCAGTACGAAGTCAGAGGCTTTGCCGCCTTCAAACTCTTCGCCATCGATAGAACCGGAGAAATCTACGGTTACGCGGTCTTCAGCTTGCGCTGCGCGATCGCTGTCTTTCCAGGTCGCCTGCTGCTTGCGCAGGGTGTCCAGCATGGTGTCAACGTCGGCGTCGTTAACTTCAACAACCGGCTTCTCAACTTCGATGCTGTCCAGGCCTTTCAGCTCAACTTCCGGATACACTTCGAATTCAACCGCGAAAGTGAAATCTTCACCTTCTTTGTACTCGCCCGGCACGTAGTTTGGTGCGCCGGCCGGATTGATCTTTTCTTTGATGATCGCATCAACAAAGCTGCGTTGCATCGCTTCGCCCAGCACGTCTTGACGAACGGAAGCGCCATAACGTTGCTCAACGATGTTCATCGGTACATGGCCTTTACGGAAGCCATCGATACGAACGCTTTTTGCCGCGTTGATCAGCTCTTTTTTAATAGCCTGCTTGATAGTATCAGCGGGTACAGTAATAGAGAGACGGCGCCCAAGGCCTTGAGTGGTTTCTACTGAAACTTGCATCTTGTTACCTCAAAAAAATCACAGTGCTCGGTCAACTCCGTTCCAAGAACCAGGACGGCTACATTACAGAACCGAGTTTCCTGATGACAGAAGCGTCCCGAAACCATTCCGGAAAAATAAGACGCGACATTATAGCGGCGCAAGCGGAGCGAGTCGAGGAAAGCAAGGCGGCGGCGGCGCGCTAAAACTCACACTTTTGCCGATTTGATCGCCAAAAGGCCGCCGAAGCCGACCCGGCCTTCGCTGCATTACGCATCGGCTATGTCGTCGTCAAAAACAGAAACGGCCCGCAGGCCGTTCCAAAATTCGTCTGTAGTAATACCCCAAATCGTGGTCAAAGTTCCACTGATACCGCAAATTTAGCCGTCAGGCCAAGGTTCCGGCCCCACGACAAGGCGGAGACGCCGGCACGGTATCCTGCAACCCTTCCCACTCTTTCAGGGTGTAGGTGTGCAACGCCAGCGCATGTACGCCATCCGCCAACTCCTCTGACAGCACGCCGTAAATCGAACGATGCCGCGTCAGGAAGCGTTCGCCAACGAAGCGATCGCTAACCAATACCACCTTGAAATGGCTTTCTGAACCCGCCGGAACGTTATGACGATAACTTTCATCAACGACTTCCAGATACGCGGGCTCAAACGCCGCCCTTAACTTTGCTTCTATTTGCTCGCGAATCATAGGATCTCCTTACTACACCGGCAGAGGACCGCCCCCATCTATTTCAATCTTAGCCGCTTTCGTCCCTTTTAGACCATTCCTCAGGTAAATTTCTCTTTTTTGCGGACAAAAAACGGTCAACATCCGCCGTCGCTTGAGGTTTATCCGATTGAGACGGCCAAAAAAGCATGTTTTTATCAACGGCAGGTAAAAATTTGTCACTCCATTGCGTTCTGCGCTTCCTCCGGCCGGCGGCGATGCTATGATGTCGACAATTTGTTGTTGGCTATCCCGCTCTGATTATTACAGAAAGCTTGCTCAAACCCGCTTCGTTAATATCGGCAGTTTGCGGCGGCTTAAAATCCATCGAGAATGAGACAGTAACTATGTTAAAAAAACTTTGCCTTCCACTGTTGGCCGCACTGATGCTGGCCGGCTGTGCCACCAGCAGCAACACCCTGAACGTGACGCCGAAGATCGTCCTGCCGCAGCAGGATCCGACCCTGCAGGGCGTGACCATCAGCATTAACGGCGCGGATCAGCGTCAGGACCAGGCGCTGGCGAAAGTGAACCGCGACGGCCAGTTGGTGACGTTGACCCCATCACGCGATCTGCGCTTCTTGCTGCAGGAAGTGCTCGAGAAACAAATGGGCGCACGCGGCTACATGATTGGCGCTGACGGCGCAGTTGATCTGCAAATCGTCGTCAATAACCTGTATGCAGACGTCTCCGAAGGCAACCTGCGCTACAACATCACCACCAAGGCCGATATTTCTATTACCGCCCAGGCCAAAAACGGCAACAAGCAGGTGAAAAACTACCGTTCAACCTATAACGTTCAGGGTGCCTTCACGGCAACCAACGAGAAAATCACTAACGCGGTCAACACCGTGTTGGGCGACGTTATTGCCGATATGGCGCAAGACACCAGCGTCAACGACTTCATCAAGCAAAACGCGCGTTAATCCGCGAACGCCTTGTGCCGCCCGAACCATCGGGCGGTGCAGACAGGGAACTCATGTCGAAACAGTATCTGAATATCTTCACCCAGCGTAATTCCGCCATCCTCCTGCTGCTGGGCTTCGCGTCGGGTCTGCCCTTGGCACTGACCTCCGGCACGCTGCAAGCCTGGATGACCGTCGAAAACATCGATCTGAAAACCATCGGCATTTTTTCGCTGGTCGGTCAGGCCTATGTGTTCAAATTCCTCTGGTCGCCCTTTATGGATCGCTACACCCCGCCCTTTCTCGGGCGTCGGCGCGGCTGGCTACTGATCAGCCAGCTGTTGCTGGTGGTGTCAATTGTGGCGATGGGATTTATGCAGCCGGCACAGCACCTGTGGTGGCTGGCGGCATTGGCGGTACTGGTGGCGTTCTGTTCTGCGTCACAGGATATTGTTTTTGACGCCTATAAAACCGATCTGCTGAGCGCAGAAGAGCGCGGCACCGGTGCCGCCGTCTCGGTATTGGGTTACCGGCTGGCGATGCTGGTGTCCGGTGGGTTGGCGCTGTGGCTGGCGGACCGCTACTTAGGCTGGCAGTCGACCTATTGGTTGATGGCCGGTTTGATGTTGATCGGTATTGTTGCCACCCTGCTGGCGCCTGAACCCGACGACAGCATTCCGGCACCGCGCACCATGGAGCAGGCGGTAGTCGCTCCACTGCGTGATTTCTTTGCGCGTAACAATGCCTGGCTGATTTTACTGCTGATCGTGATGTACAAGATGGGCGATGCCTTTGCCGGCAGCCTGAGCACCACCTTCCTGATCCGTGGCGTTGGCTTCGATGCCGGTGAAGTCGGCTTGGTCAACAAAACGCTCGGCCTGTTCGCCACCATCGTCGGCGCACTATTCGGCGGCGTGCTGATGCAACGCCTCAGCCTGTTCCGTGCCCTGATGCTGTTCGGCATTCTGCAGGCGGTTTCCAATCTCGGCTATTGGATCCTCGCGGTCACCGATAAAAACATCATGACCATGGGCAGTGCCATCTTCCTGGAAAACCTGTGCGGTGGCATGGGCACTGCGGCCTTTGTCGCGCTGCTGATGACGCTGTGCAACAAGTCATTTTCCGCCACCCAGTTTGCCCTGCTGTCGGCGTTATCTGCCGTCGGACGGGTATACGTCGGGCCGATTGCCGGATGGTTTGTTGAAGCACACGGCTGGCCACTGTTCTATTTATTCTCGATCGTTGCTGCGGTGCCTGGTCTGCTGCTGTTGCACCTGTGCCGTCAGACGCTGGAATATACTCAACGCACCGATAACTTCATGCCGCGTACCGAATTCCGCCAATTTTACCGCTGGGCATTGCGCCTGCTGACGGTTGGCTGCTCCTTGCTGGGCCTGTGGCTGCTCCTGCTTATCACCAATGCGCTCGACTGGACCCTCTTGCCGAACCTGGCCGATCGGTTACTGCAGATGGGCGCCGCGCTGAGTCTGGTAGGTATTGCGATGGGGAGCCTGCTGGACTATCTGGCACTGCGTCGAACCCGGCTGGCCTGATCGAGTCGACCGGCCATCGTGCCGGTCGACAAAAACGCATCAGAGTGATGTATTTATTTAGTTAAAAAATATAATTCCTGTCCAAATTATTTTTTTATCCGAGTACGGCGCTCGGAAATAAAATTAAATTCACCTTTAAGACACAATTATTTTACATTAAATAAACCTTTCATTCGTATTTCAAAAAAGCGTTTTCACCTGCAAGATTCATCATACCTTTAGTTTTCCTTAACATACGAATTACCCGGAACGATTCAGCGCGCCAACGCGTTGTTGCCATTAGTAAATTGTCACGTAGCGTGACATCTGTGACACCCTTAACAGAAAGTGTCAACAAGGCGCTGACACTCCCTTAAGCATGTTTACAGTACTGCAACCTTCCCGTAAAATGCCCGCACACATGAAACGACAATAGAGCCTTTGTAATTGAGGTCGTTAGATGAGACTTAAGAAATACAATAAAAGTATTGGGATGTTGTCATTAATTGCCTCCACTGTAATGCTCAGTGGTTGCAATATGGTATTGATGAATCCCAAAGGAGCAATTGGTGTTGAGCAACGGACACTGATTATCACTGCAATCGCATTGATGTTGATCGTAGTGATACCAGTTATCTTTATGGCGTTCGCCTTTGCCTGGAAGTACCGTGCTTCCAACAAAGACGCCAAATACAGTCCGAACTGGTCACATTCCAACAAGATCGAAGCGGTCGTCTGGACCATTCCTATCATTATCATCGCCATCCTGGGCACCATTACCTGGAAGACTACCCACGAACTGGATCCGTTCAAGCCGATTGTCACTGACAAGAAGCCGATGACGATCGAAGTGGTGTCGCTCGACTGGAAATGGCTGTTTATCTACCCGGAACAAGGTATCGCGACGGTTAATGAGCTGGCCTTCCCGAAAGATGTTCCAGTCGAATTCAAGATCACCTCTAACTCGGTAATGAACTCGTTCTTTATTCCTCAGTTAGGTGGGCAGATTTATGCGATGGCCGGGATGCAGACCAAACTGCACCTGATCGGCAATGAAGCAGGCAAATACGACGGTATTTCAAGCAGCTTCAGCGGTCGCGGGTTCTCCGGCATGAAATTCACCGCCATTGTCACCCCAACCGAAGGCGACTTCGATCAGTGGGTTGCCAAGGTGAAAGCATCGTCGAATAACCTAAACGCCACCAGCGACTTTAACAAACTGGCAGAGCCGAGTGAAAACAACCCGGTCGAGTACTTCTCCAGTGTCAAACCGAATTTGTTCAAAGAAACTATTGGCAAATTCATGGGTGATATGGACATGCACAAAGGCGCTACCGCGCACGAAGGTATGGACATGAGCCAGGGTATGGACATGGGTGAACATGCTCACGCCGGAGCCGAGGAATAAACTGATGTTGGGAAAATTAACGATTGATGCGGTTCCGTACCACGAACCGATCATCATGGTCACCGTTGCTGCAATTGTTATTGGGGGCCTGGCACTGCTGGCGCTGATAACCTATTTCGGCAAGTGGAAATGGCTATGGAGCGATTGGTTGACTTCGGTTGACCATAAAAAAATTGGTATCATGTACATCATCGTGGCAATGGTTATGTTGCTGCGTGGTTTCGCCGATGCCATCATGATGCGTAGTCAGCAGGCGCTTGCGTCCGCCGGCGAGGCCGGATTCCTGCCGCCGCACCACTACGACCAAATCTTCACCGCCCACGGCGTCATCATGATCTTCTTCATGGCGATGCCTTTTGTAGTCGGTCTGATGAACGTAGTGGTACCTTTGCAAATCGGTGCGCGCGACGTTGCCTTCCCGTTCCTGAACTCCCTGAGCTTCTGGTTCTTCGTGGTGGGCGTAGTGCTGATCAACATCTCTCTGGGGGTTGGTGAGTTCGCGCAGACAGGTTGGCTGGCGTATCCGCCGCTGTCGGGCAAGGAATACAGTCCTGGCGTCGGGGTCGACTACTGGATCTGGAGTCTGCAGATTTCCGGTATTGGTACCCTGTTGACCGGTGTGAACTTCTTCGCCACCATTCTGAAGATGCGTGCTCCTGGCATGCCTCTGATGAAGATGCCGGTGTTCACCTGGGCAGCTCTGTGTACTAACGTCCTGATCATCGTTTCTTTCCCAATTCTGACCGTAACCATCGCGTTGCTGACCCTGGATCGCTATCTGGGCACCCATTTCTTTACCAATGATATGGGCGGCAACATGATGATGTACATCAACCTGATTTGGGCCTGGGGTCACCCAGAGGTGTATATCCTGGTTCTGCCGGTGTTCGGTGTGTTCTCCGAAGTCACCGCGACCTTCTCGAGAAAACGTCTGTTCGGCTATACCTCACTGGTATGGGCAACCATCGCGATTACCGTTCTGTCGTTCATCGTATGGCTGCACCACTTCTTTACCATGGGGTCCGGCGCGAACGTAAACGCCTTCTTCGGTATCGCCACCATGATCATTTCCATCCCTACCGGGGTGAAAATCTTCAACTGGCTGTTCACCATGTACCAAGGCCGCATTCAGCTCAACTCCGCTATGCTGTGGACCATCGGCTTCATCATCACCTTCTCCGTGGGTGGTATGACCGGTGTTCTGTTGGCCGTGCCGGGCGCGAACTTCGTGCTGCACAACAGTCTGTTCCTGATTGCCCACTTCCATAACGTTATCATTGGTGGTGTGGTGTTCGGTTGCTTCGCGGGCCTGACCTACTGGTTCCCTAAATCCTTCGGCTTCACGCTGAACGAAAAATGGGGTATCCGTGCGTTCTGGTTCTGGATCATCGGCTTCTTCGTTGCCTTTATGCCGCTGTATGCTCTGGGCTTTATGGGTATGACTCGTCGTATCAGCCAGAACATCAACCCAGAGTTCCACCCACTGCTGCTGGTAGCGGCTGGCGGCGCGGCTCTGATTGCCTGCGGTATCCTGTGCCAAGTGATTCAGGTGTTCGTCAGTGTGCGTGACCGTGAGCAGAACCGTGACCTGACCGGTGACCCATGGGGTGCTCGTACGCTGGAGTGGTCGACTTCGTCTCCACCGCCGTTCTATAACTTTGCCGTAGTGCCACAGATTCATGACCGTGATGAATTCTGGGACATGAAAGAAAAAGGCGTAGCTTATAAGAAACCGGCTAAATACGAACCGATTCATATGCCGAAGAATACCGGTGCCGGTGTGATTATTGCTGGCTTCAGCCTGGTATTTGGTTTCGCGATGATCTGGGACATCTGGTGGATGGCGATCGCTGCCTTCGTAGGTATGATCGTGACCTGGATTGCCAAGAGCTTCGATGAAGATGTTGATTACTATGTGCAGGTTGATGAGATCGAGCGCATTGAAAACCAACACTATGAACAAATCAGCAAAGCAGGCGTGAAACATGTCAACTGATACTCTGACTAACCATAACGCAGCCCATGCAGAGCATGGGCACCACGACGCAGGAGAGACCAAAGTCTTCGGATTCTGGATCTACCTGATGAGCGACTGTATTTTGTTTGCGAGCTTGTTCGCGACTTATGCAGTACTGGTGAACGGGACCGCTGGCGGTCCCACTGGCAAAGAAATCTTCGATCTGAAGTTTGTCTTGGTTGAAACCTTCCTGCTGTTGTTCAGCTCCATCACCTACGGTATGGCGATGATCGGCATGAACAAAGGCAAGGTTAGCAGCGTTAACACCTGGCTGTTCCTGACCTTCCTGTTCGGTCTGGGCTTCGTTGCGATGGAAATCTACGAATTCCATCACCTGATCGTTGAAGGCTATGGCCCGGATCGCAGTGCGTTCCTGTCCAGCTTCTTCGCGCTGGTTGCGACCCACGGTCTGCACGTAACTACCGGTCTGGTTTGGATCATCATCATGATGATTCAGGTCAGCAAGCGTGGCCTGACCGCAACCAACAAAACCCGTTTGATGTGCCTGAGCCTGTTCTGGCACTTCCTGGACGTGGTCTGGATCTGCGTCTTCACCGTTGTTTACCTGCTGGGGGTTATGTCATGAGTCATTCATCCCATGAAACTTCTCACGGCGGCGCAAGCCACGGTAGCGTCAAGACCTATCTGATCGGCTTTATTCTGTCGATCATCCTGACGGTGATTCCATTTGCGATGGTGATGAGCGGTACCGCCTCTCACTCAACCATCCTGGCGGTTGTTGTTGGCATGGCAGTGATTCAGGTCGTCGTTCACCTGATTTACTTCCTGCACATGAATACCTCATCGGAAGAGCGCTGGAACCTGGTGGCATTGCTGTTCACCGCTATGATCATCGGTATCGTTGTTGTGGGTTCACTCTGGATTATGTACAACCTCAACATCAATATGATGGTCAGTTAAGAGTCGAGCTGCACGTGATGATTAAGCAATACCTGCAAGTAACTAAACCAGGAATTATTTTCGGCAATTTAATTTCTGTCGTCGGGGGATTCCTGTTGGCTTCCAAAGGAAGCATCGACTATCCCCTGTTTCTCGCCACCCTGGTGGGTGTCTCGTTGGTTGTCGCTTCGGGCTGTGTGTTTAACAACTACATTGACCGCGACATCGACAAGAAAATGGAGAGAACGAAGAATCGGGTGCTGGTAAAAGGCCTGATCGCGCCGAGTGTAAGCCTGGTTTACGCTACCGCCCTGGGTATTGCGGGCTTTGCGTTGCTGTATATTGGCGCCAACCCGCTGGCCATGTGGCTGGCGGTGATGGGCTTTGTGGTTTATGTCGGCGTCTACAGCCTGTACATGAAACGCCACTCGGTATATGGCACGCTGATCGGCAGCTTGTCGGGCGCTGCACCACCGGTTATCGGTTACTGTGCAGTCACCAACGAGTTCGATGCCGGTGCGTTGATCCTGCTGGCTATCTTTAGCCTGTGGCAGATGCCGCATTCCTATGCGATTGCCATCTTCCGCTTTAAAGATTACCAGGCGGCCAACATTCCGGTACTGCCTGTCGTCAAAGGCATCTCGGTGGCGAAGAACCACATCACCGTCTACATCGTGGCGTTTATGGTTGCTACGCTGATGCTGACTTTGGGCGGCTACGCCGGCTACAAATACCTGATCGTCGCTGCGGCGGTGAGCGTTTGGTGGCTGGGGATGGCGCTGCGTGGTTACAAAGCCGAAAATGACAGCGTTTGGGCACGCAAACTGTTTGTGTTCTCGATTGTTGCCATTACCTCGCTTAGCGTGATGATGTCTATCGACTTCAGCGCTTCGGCCTCGCCGGAAACCTTGATGACTTACGTCTGGTAAGCCAAATCGTCTGTGAATGGGCCGCTTAGCGGCCCATTAAATTGATGACAAATACCCGAAAAACGTGGTTTTCGGATGTTTGGGGCAAGGCAGAGATATAATCCTTTGTTTCTATTAGTACTCAATGCATTACTACTAGCTACTGAGGTCTTTGTCCGCTCTCTATGGGCCGCTTAGCGGCCCATTTTATTTGTCTCGCAGAAAAACCGACGAACTGTAATATCTGCTAAACAACATTAGATTTACCCCCCCTGCCCTTCACACTAAAATGACGCAGTTTTAACAGAAGCTATCCCATCAGGCGTTATCACCGATAACCTGACGGAATGGCTTTTAATGAGGTTTTAATGAACGATAATGCAATGACCCCGCTGGAACGACGGGCGACCTGGGGATTAGGAACGGTATTCTCACTGCGCATGCTCGGCATGTTTATGGTGCTGCCGGTACTGACCACCTACGGTATGGCGTTGAACGGCGCCAGCGAAACGCTGATCGGTATCGCCATTGGCATTTACGGCCTGGCGCAAGCGGTGTTCCAAATTCCCTTCGGCCTGATTTCCGACCGCATCGGCCGCAAGCCGCTGATTGTCGGCGGGCTGTTGATCTTCGCGCTGGGTAGCGTGATCGCCGCCGCCACCGACTCCATCTGGGGGGTGATCCTCGGCCGGGCATTGCAAGGTTCCGGCGCTATCGCCGCAGCGGTGATGGCACTACTGTCTGATTTGACCCGGGAACAGAACCGTACCAAAGCGATGGCATTCATCGGCGTCAGCTTCGGTATTACCTTCGCCATCGCCATGGTGGTCGGCCCGATAGTCACCCACGCTTTTGGCCTGCATGCGCTGTTCTGGATGATTGCCGTGCTGGCATTGGCCGGTATCGTCATCACCCTGGCGGTCGTGCCTTCCGCCAGCAGCCACGTGCTGAACCGCGAATCCAGTATAGTCCGTGGCAGTTTCAGCAAGGTGTTGAGCAATTCCCGCCTGCTGAAACTGAATTTCGGCATCATGTGCCTGCATATCTTGTTGATGTCCAGCTTCGTGGCACTGCCATTAGCGATGGAAAAAGCCGGTTTGGCGCCCAGCGAACACTGGATTGTCTATCTGGTCACCATGCTGGTGTCTTTCGCCGCCGTAGTGCCGTTTATCATTTATGCCGAAAAGAAGCGCCGCATGAAGCAGGTGTTTATGGGCTGCGTGGCGGTATTGTTCTGTGCTGAAGTGCTGCTGTGGCTGTCTGGCGCGCATCTTTGGGGCATTATTGCCGGCGTTCAGTTGTTCTTTATGGCGTTCAACGTGATGGAAGCGATCCTGCCTTCCCTGATCAGTAAAGAGTCGCCGGCGGGCTATAAAGGCACGGCCATGGGGGTTTACTCCACCAGCCAGTTTATCGGCGTGGCGATTGGCGGCAGCCTGGGAGGATTTCTGTACGGCCTACAGGGCGCGGGATTGGTCTTTATCGCCGGGGCAGTTTTAGCCGCCATCTGGTTTATGGTCAGCAGTACCATGCAGGAACCGCCGTACGTGAGCAGCCTGCGTATTACGCTGTCGGAACTGGCAGTGAAAGACTCGGCGTTGGAAAGCCGCCTGAAGGCCCAGCCGGGTGTAGCAGAAGCGATTGTGGTGCCGGAAGAGCGCAGCGCCTACGTAAAGGTCGATACCAAGCAAACCAACCGCGGTCAGTTGGAAGCGCTGGTGAATTCGCTGTAAAGAAAAGGGCCGGCAAGCCGGCCCCCAGATTACTGACAAAGTCCTTTGCAGTTAAAAGTCCTGACCTTGGGGCTAATAAAAACAAAGGATTATATCTTCTGATTTACCCCAAACATCCGAAAACCACGTTTTTCGGGTGTTTGTCATCAGACTAAGGGCCGGCAAGCCGGCCCCATCAATATATTGTTCTTGGCGAAAGGATCAGTCGCGGAAGTTTTTGAACTGGAAAGGCTGCCCCAGATCGGCACCGCGCACCAGCGCCATCACGCCCTGCAGGTCGTCGCGTGATTTACCGGTTACCCGTACTTCATCCCCTTGGATCTGCACCTGAACTTTCAGCTTGCTGTCTTTGATCAGCTTGACGATTTTCTTCGCCTGGGCGGCTTCAATACCCTGCTTTAGCTTGGCTTCCACACTGTAGGTTTTGCCGCTGTGGGTCAGCTCCTCGGGGATCTCCAGCGCGCCGCCGTCAATGCTACGCTTGCTGAGTTTTTCACGCAGAATATCGAGCAGCTGCTGCACCTGAAAATCAGATTCGCTGGCAACCTTGATGCTTTCGTTTTTTTCGTTCAGCTCAAAGCTGGCCGGCACGTTACGGAAATCCCAACGGGTACCAAGATCGCGCGTGGCGTTCTCAACGGCGTTACGTACTTCTTGCATATCAATTTCGGAAACAATGTCGAAAGATGGCATACTTCTTCCTCCTGAATTAGAGCCTAATGCGATAGGCGATTTCGATGCCGAGCATGATAACCGCTTTAGCGCCTCAGACAAAATTTGCCGGCCCCGCCGCGCAGCAGAAAAGTCTATAATTATAGGATAGATACTGGGCGTTCTTCCCGTTACCCCAAGGAGTCTGGATGAAAATAACTGTTCTTGGTTGCGGCGCGCTCGGACAGCTGTGGCTCTCCCGGCTTTATCAGCAGGGCCATGACGTACAGGGATGGTTACGAGTACCGCAACCCTTTTGCGCAGTAAACGTCATTGAGCCTGAAGGCCGCTCGTTCAACCGTAATTTGCCCACCAACGATCCTGAACATCTGGCCCAGAGCGAACTGTTGCTGGTCACGCTAAAAGCCTGGCAAGTCTCTGGGGCGGTCAGCGCCCTGCTGCCGAAGCTGCACCCGCGTTGTGCCATCCTGCTGCTGCATAACGGCATGGGCACGCAGGACGAGCTGCCGCCGAACAACCAGCCGATACTGCAGGGTACCACCACCCATGCGGCACGCCATGACGGCAGCACTATTATCCATGTTGCCGGCGGCACCACCCATATCGGCCCGACATCTCCGGCGGCGACTTCGCTCAGCCACCTGGCGGAAGTGCTGCATCAGGCACTGCCTGACGTCGCCTGGCACAACAACATTGCCTCGGCGAACTGGCGTAAACTTGCGGTCAACTGTGTGATTAATCCGTTAACGGCCCTGTATAACTGCCGCAATGGCGATTTGCAGCGCTATCCGGAACAAATTGAGATTATCTGCCGTGAAGTCGCCGGCGTGATGGCGATGGAGGGTTACCATACCTCCTGCGAAGGCTTACAGCAGTATGTGATGGAGGTGATCCAGAGCACTGCGGACAACGTCTCTTCGATGCTGCAAGATATCCGCACTCAGCGGCATACCGAGATCGACTACATTACCGGCTATCTGCTGCGTCGCGCACGCAGCCACGGCGTGACTCTGCCGGAGAACGCGCGACTGTTTGAATTGATTAAGCGAAAGGAAAATGAATATGAGCGTATCGGCGCTGGTCTGCCTGGCACCTGGTAGCGAAGAAATCGAAGCCGTCACCACGATAGATCTGTTGGTTCGGGCGGGCATCAAAGTCACTACAGCCAGCGTAGCCGGCGATGGCGACCTGACCATTGTCTGCTCACGCGGCGTCAAGCTGCTGGCAGATGCGGCGCTGGTGTCCATTGTCGATGATCCCTTCGACGCGATAGTGCTGCCCGGCGGCCTGAAAGGTGCCGAGTGTTTCCGCGACAGCCCGCTGCTGGTGGAGAAAGTGCGTCAGATGCATCTTCAGGGCAATATCGTCGCCGCCATTTGTGCCGCACCCGCGCTGGTGCTGCAACATCACGATCTGTTCCCCGTCGGCAATATGACCGGCTTCCCGGGGTTGAAAGAACAGATCCCGGCCGATAAATGGATGGAACGACGTGTGGTATACGACGCGCGCGTTAACCTGCTCACCAGCCAGGGGCCGGGAACTTCGATGGAGTTTGCGCTGAAGCTGATTGATCTACTGCTGGGGAAAGCCAAAGCGGCGGAGATTGCCGCTCAGTTGGTCTTGATTCCGGGGATGTACGACTTTCGCGATTAAATCACAGGGGCGGTTAACCCGCCCCTGGATTGATTACGGACGGTAGACCTTGACGTTGTTGTAGCCCTGCTCCAGCAAATACAGCGCCTGCAAGCGGCTCATTACGCCACGCTCACAGTACAGCAGGTAGGTTTTGCTCTGGTCCAAATCGCCAAACTGGGTGCTGAGTTTGTAGAACGGCAGCGGTTTCACCTCAACCTGATCCAGCTTCAGCGGCTTGTCTTCCTGCTCGTCATTAGAACGAATATCAAGAATCACCTCGTCAGCGCCAAACGCCGCCACGGTTTCCACTTCGGTAACCTGTTCCTGCGTCTGCTCGGCGATGGTGCGGATGTCCACGTTCTTGGCTTCGCTGACCACGCGATCGAGAATGCTGAAGTCAAAGTGGGCTTCTTCTTCTTCGATTTTGGCTTTGACCGCCTTCACCGTTGGGCTTTTCGAGATCACGCCGCAGTATTCCGGCATGGTCTTGGCGAAGTCTTCGGTGCCAATCTCACGCGCCACTTTGATGATGTGCTCTTTGTCGTGGGAGATCAGCGGACGCAGAATCAGCGTATCGGATGCGTTGTCGATCAAACGCAGGTTAGTCAGCGTTTGGCTGGAAACCTGTCCCAGCGCCTCACCGGTCACCAGAGCCTGCACGCCATAACGCTCAGCTATCTGTGAAGCGGCTCGCACCATCATGCGCTTAAGCACCACGCCCATTTGACCGTCTTCGACCTTCTCGAGGATCTCGCCGACCACAGGTTCAAAATCGATGGCGATAAAGCGCACCTTGTGCGAACTGGCAAAACGGTTCCACAGGTAGTGAGCCACCTGCCGTACGCCAATTTCATGCGCGGCGCCGCCCAGATTGAAGAAGCAATAATGCACGCGGCAACCACGGCGCATCAGCATATAGCTGGAAACGCCCGAGTCGAAACCACCGGAAATCAGCGACAGCACGTCTTCCTGAGTGCCCACCGGGTAACCGCCAATGCCTTCACGACGGGCTTTGACCAGCATCAGCTTGTCGTCTTCGATTTCCAGGTTAACCGTCACCTGCGGGTGCGACAGTTTGACGCGCGCGCTCTCAATGTGCTGGTTCAGACCGCCACCGACGTAACGCTCAACGTCTTGCGAATTGAAGTCCTGCTTGCCGCGGCGCTTTACGCGCACGCAGAAAGTTTTCCCCTGCAGTTGCTCGCGGTAGGCTTCCAGCGTCTGCTCGAAAATATGGTGGATATCGGTATATTCGCGGTCTTCCACTTCCAGAATGTGATGAATGCCGGGAATGCGCGTTAACGCGTCGGCAATTACCGGCCGCTGGTTTTCATCTTTGGCGCGAACTTCGATATGATCCCAGTGACGGACGACCGCCAGTGTTTCATCATACTGCTTCAGGACGTTACGGATACTGGTCGAGAGGATCTTGATAAAGCGCAAGCGCACAGATTGGCTCTTGATGGTGATTTCCGGGAACAATTTAATGATAAACTTCATGGCGGTCTTTATTGTCAGAATTACGAGGGAAAAGGATTTACAATGTATATGCGATTGATAAAACCCACGGGGTTGCCGAATGTTTTATCAATCGCATTTGCGGCGCAGAGTATATCACTATCTGGTGAGTCTCGGTGCACAAAACCACACATGCGCGCCATGATTTGCCAATCAAGATCCGCTAGGATAGGCTCTGGCGCCACTGTTCACATGATGATGTAAAAAGAAAATTATGCCGAAAAAACCTGCACAATCAGACAGTACAGAGCAAAACGTCAGCTTTGAGAGCTCCCTCAGCGAGCTGGAAAACATCGTGACGCGTCTGGAATCGGGTGAGTTACCGCTGGAAGACGCGCTGAATGAATTCGAACGCGGCGTGCAGTTGGCGCGTCAGGGCCAGCAGAAGCTGCAGCAGGCGGAGCAACGCGTACAAATTTTGCTTAACGACAGCGCCGATGATGCTGCGCTGACGCCTTTCACACCGGATGCCGAGTAATCACCATGTCCGAAACTGTCCAACAGACCGCTTTTTCTGACCAGTTGCAGGCCTTGCGCCAGCGGGCCGACCGCACGCTGCTGGATTTTATCGCACCGTTGCCATTCAACGATGGCAATATGGTGGCGGCAATGCGTCACGGTGCACTGCTGGGCGGGAAACGCCTGCGTCCGTTTCTGGTGTACACTACCGGGCAGATGTTTGGCGTATCACTGAATAATTTGGATGCTCCCGCGGCTGCGGTAGAATGCATCCACGCCTACTCGCTGATTCATGACGACTTGCCGGCCATGGACGACGACGATTTGCGTCGCGGTCAGCCAACCTGCCACATCAAATTTGGCGAGGCCAATGCCATTCTGGCCGGAGATGCGCTTCAAACGCTGGCATTCACCATTCTGGCCGATGCCGACATGCCCGATGTGGCGCTGCGCGATCGGTTGGCGATGGTTTCCGAACTGGCCACCGCCAGCGGCGTTGCCGGCATGTGCGGTGGGCAATCGCTGGATCTGGAAGCCGAAGATAAACAGATAGGTCTGGAAGCGTTGGAACAGATCCATCGCCACAAAACCGGCGCGTTAATTCGCGCAGCAGTTCGCCTTGGGGCTCTGGCCGCCGGTGAACCCGGCCGTAAAGCGCTGCCGCAGCTTGACCGATACGCCGCCGCGATAGGCCTGGCGTTTCAGGTGCAGGATGATATTTTGGACGTGGTCGGCGAAACCGAAAAAATCGGTAAACGCCAGGGGGCGGACCAGCAACACGGAAAGAGCACCTATCCAGCTTTGCTCGGGCTTGACAGCGCGAAAGCAAAAGCGTGGGATCTCTATCAGGAAGCTTTAGCTGCATTAGACACTTTGGCAGCACAATCTTATAACACAGCGCCATTGCGAGCGTTAGCCAGCTTCATTATTGAACGCGACAATTAACGTGTGACGTTAACTCCTCTGATATGAGTATCGAATGAGTCTTGATATAGCCAAATACCCGACCCTGGCGCTAGCGGAAAATCCCGATGAACTCCGTTCGCTGCCGAAAGAGAGCCTGCCGAAACTGTGTGATGAACTTCGGCAATACCTGCTGGACAGCGTCAGTCGTTCCAGCGGCCACTTTGCCTCCGGGCTGGGAACCGTCGAACTGACGGTGGCGTTGCACTACGTGTACCAAACCCCCTTCGATCATCTGGTGTGGGACGTGGGCCATCAGGCCTACCCGCATAAAATTTTGACCGGTCGCCGCGACAAGATCTCCACCATTCGGCAGAAAAATGGCCTGCACCCTTTCCCGTGGCGTGCGGAAAGTGAATATGACGTTTTGTCGGTTGGTCACTCCTCGACTTCGATCAGCGCCGGTCTCGGCATGGCGGTAGCGGCGGCTCGCGAAGGCAAAAACCGCCGTACGGTTTGCGTTATCGGCGATGGCGCCATCACCGCCGGTATGGCATTTGAAGCCATGAACCACGCCGGTGACATCGATCCGGATATGCTGGTGGTGCTTAACGACAATGAAATGTCGATTTCGGAAAACGTCGGTGCGCTGAACAATCATCTGGCGCAGCTGCTGTCCGGCAAGCTTTACTCCACCCTGCGTGAGGGCGGTAAAAAAGTGCTGTCCGGCCTGCCGCCAATCAAAGAGCTGGTCAAGCGTACCGAAGAACACCTGAAAGGCATGGTCGTGCCGGGCACGCTGTTCGAAGAGCTGGGCTTTAACTACATTGGCCCGGTCGACGGCCATGACGTTCAGGGACTGGTCGCTACGTTGAAGAACATGCGTGACCTGAAAGGCCCGCAACTGCTGCATATCATGACCAAAAAGGGCCGTGGATACGCACCGGCAGAAAAAGACCCGATCAGCTTCCACGCGGTACCCAAATTCGATCCGGCCAGCGGTACCCTGCCGAAAAGCGCCGGCGGCCTGCCGACCTATTCAAAAATCTTTGGCGATTGGCTGTGCGAAACCGCCGCCAAGGACAGCTCACTGATGGCGATTACCCCGGCAATGCGTGAAGGCTCGGGCATGGTGCAATTCTCCCGCGACTATCCGCAGCAATATTTTGACGTAGCGATCGCCGAACAGCACGCGGTGACCTTCGCTGCCGGGTTGGCGATTGGCGGCTACAAACCGGTGGTGGCGATTTACTCCACCTTCCTGCAGCGCGCTTACGATCAACTGATCCACGACGTCGCAATTCAAAATTTGCCGGTGATGTTTGCCATCGATCGCGGTGGTATTGTCGGCGCTGACGGCCAGACTCACCAGGGTGCGTTCGATCTGTCATTCATGCGCTGCATCCCGACTATGGTGATCATGACGCCAAGTGATGAGAACGAATGCCGCCAAATGCTCTACACCGGTTATCACTATAACGAAGGCCCAAGCGCCGTACGTTACCCTCGCGGTACGGGTACCGGCGCGCCGCTGGAACCTCTTAGCGCGCTGCCGATCGGCAAAGGCGTTGTCCGCCGTGAAGGTGAAAAACTGGCGATCCTGAACTTCGGCACCTTGCTGCCGGAAGCTGCGCAGGTGGCGGAAGCGCTCAATGCCACGCTGGTGGATATGCGCTTCGTAAAACCGCTGGACGAACAGCTGGTGCTGGAGCTGGCAGCCAGCCATGACGCGCTGGTCACGCTGGAAGAAAACGCCATTATGGGCGGTGCCGGTAGCGGTGTTAACGAGTTGCTGATGGCCAAGCGTCGCGCTATCCCGGTACTGAACATCGGCCTGCCGGACAGCTTTATCTCACAAGGCAGCCAGGAAGAGGTGCGTGTCGATCTGGGTCTGGATGCCGCAGGGATACAGCAGAAGATTGAGGTCTGGCTGGCGCAATAATTTTCGCGCCTGATTTGACCGACGCCTCCGCATTGCGGGGGCGTTTTCATTTGCGTCGCCCGAAAACCCGCTACAGTTAAAGTTCTGTGCTGATACCGGGAGGAAAGCATGAAGTATCTGAAACTGGGCAATACCGACCTGAACGTTTCCCGCATCTGCCTCGGCTGCATGACCTACGGTGAACCCGACCGTGGCAACCATGCCTGGACGCTACCGGAAGAAAGCAGTCGCCCGCTGCTGAAACAGGCGCTGGATGCCGGCATCAACTTCTTCGATACCGCCAACAGTTACTCAGATGGCAGCAGCGAAGAGATCGTCGGCCGGGCGCTGCGCGATTACGCTCGCCGTGACGAAGTAGTGCTCGCCACCAAAGTCTATTTCCCGATGAGCAATCTCGATTCTGGGCTATCGCGCGCTAAAATCATGCAGTCCATCGACGATAGCTTGCAGCGACTGGGCACCGACTACGTTGATCTGTTGCAGATCCACCGTTGGGACTATGAAACGCCGCTGGAAGAAACGCTGGAAGCGCTGCATGAGGTGGTGAAAGCCGGCAAGGCGCGTTATATCGGCGCGTCTTCGATGTACGCCTGGCAGTTCGCCAAGGCACTTTATACCGCCGATCTGCACGGCTGGACGCGTTTTGTCAGCATGCAGGATCAGTACAACCTGATCCAGCGGGAAGAAGAGCGAGAGATGCTGCCGCTGTGCGCCGCCGAGGGTATCGCGGTGCTGCCCTGGAGCCCGCTGGCTCGTGGGCGTTTGACCCGCCCATGGGGTGAAACCACCGCGCGGCTGGTGTCCGATCAGGTCGGCAAAAACTTGTACGATGAAACCGAAGGCATTGACGCCATCATCGCCGAACGCGTGGCGAGCATTGCGCAAGAACGCGGCGTATCTCGGGCGCAAATCGCTCTGGCATGGCTATTGAGCAAGCCGGTCGTCAGTGCGCCAATCATCGGCGCATCACGTCATGAACATCTGGAAGACGCGGTCGCTGCCGTCGATCTTGAATTAACACCGGAAGAGATAGCCGAGCTGGAAACGGCTTATGTGCCGCATCATGTGACAGGATTTGAATAGTACAGTGAGTATCAAGGGCACAGCATGATGAACTGCGCCCTTGTCATCAGAACAGCCCGGCAGGCCAGTGATGACCAATCAGGTAGATGATACCGGCGGAAATCACCCCGGCGACGATGTCGTCGATCATAATCCCCATGCCACCGTGCACGTTGCGATCGAACCAACGGATCGGCCACGGCTTCCACATATCCAGAATGCGGAAAATCACAAAGCCCGCGGCAACCCACTGCCAGTCGTTGACCGGCAGCGCCATCAGCGTGATCCACATCCCGACAAATTCGTCCCAGACGATGCTGCCGTGATCATGGACCTTCATATCTTTGGCCGTCTGGTGGCACAAATAAACGCCGATGCAGATGCTGAACATCACCAGCAGCGAATAGAGTTGCCACGGCAGTTGGATCAACAACAACCAGAACGGGATCGCCGCCAGCGACCCCATGGTGCCCGGTACCACCGGTGACAAACCGCTGCCGAAGCCGGTTGCCAACAGGTGCCACGGATTGCTCATCCGCAAGCGACGTGTTGCTTCATCCATGTTACGCCTGCCCTTCGCTGAAATGATCGAAACCGTGCCATGGCAGCTCAACCCCTTCATCGTTGCGATAGAACTTGATGCCTTCCGAAAGCGGGCCAATCTGACCAATGCAGGTGTAATCCGCGCCCAAATGGCTCAACGCCACTTCCAACGCGCCGCGATTGATCTCCGGTACGGTGAAGCACAGCTCGTAATCCTCTCCGCCGGTCAACGCCCAGCGTAACGCCTGTTCAGCATCGGTGTGGCTGCTTAGCGCCTGCGACAGCGGCAGCTCATCCAAATTGATGCGCGCACCGCACTCGGAGGCTTTTAATATGTGCTTCAGATCGGAAATCAGACCGTCCGAAATATCAATCGCCGAGCTGGCCAGATCGCGCAGCGCCTGCCCTTGCAGCACCCGCGGCTGGGGTCGCAGATGGCGCCCAATCAGGTAATCGCGAGCGTCAGCGTCCGCCACCTGCAGGCGATCCTGCAAAACAGCCAACCCGGCGGCACTGTCACCCAGCGTACCGGTGGTGTAGATCCAATCGCCAATACGTGCGCCGCCACGGGTCAACGCCCGGCCGGCCGGGATCAGACCGTGGATTGTCAGCGTCATGCTCAATGGGCCACGCGTGGTGTCGCCGCCAATCAACTGCATGCCGTAATAATTAAGTTGTTCGAACAGACTGTCGCTGAACGCCTTCAACCAGGGCTCATTCACTTCCGGCAGGGTTAATGCCAGTGAAAGCCAGGCTGGATCCGCGCCCATAGCCGCCAGATCGCTCAGGTTAACTGCCAACGCTTTGTAGCCGAGATCGGCCGGATCGATGTCCGGCAGGAAGTGAACGCCCGAAACCAGGGTATCGGTACTGACGGCCAAAAGCTGTTTTTCTGCCACTGTCAGGAGTGCGCAGTCATCTCCAATGCCCAACTGTACGTCCCGGCGCAGACTCTTAAACCGGTCAAAATAGCGGGCAATGAGGTCAAATTCGCCACATGCCATGGTCGATGTTCCAATAGAAGAAATTAAGGCCGGGGATACCGGCCTTAATTTTTTATTTTTTCTTGCGGATGCTTGGTGCTGCTTTATCCAGCACGCCATTCACAAACTTGTGGCTGTCTTCAGCGCCGAAGGTTTTCGCCAGCTCGATCGCTTCATTGATAGCCACCTTGTACGGCACGTCCTCACGCATTTTCAGCTCAAACAGCGCAATGCGCAGAACGGCTCTTTCCACCTGGCCCAGCTCTTCGAGCTGACGCGACAGGTAAGGTGCCATCAGGCCATCCAGCAGACCTGCATTCACCGCCACGCCGGACAGCAGCTCCCGAAAATAGGCGATGTCCACATCTTTGACATCTTGCTCCGTCAGGAACTGGTGTTCAACATCGGCAATGTCATTTTTAGACAACTGCCAAGAGTAAAGCGCTTGAACAGCGCACTCACGAGCGCGGCGACGAGCAGCAGGTTTCACGGAATTCCCCTTAACTAAATTCAGGCTTTAATAGCTTTGATAACATTAATCATTTCAAGTGCGGTCAGAGCAGCTTCAGCACCCTTGTTGCCCGCTTTGGTGCCGGCACGTTCGATAGCCTGTTCGATGCTCTCGGTTGTCAGCACGCCAAAGGCAACTGGGATTTCAGTGTTCAAAGAAACACTGCCCAGGCCGGAGCTGGCTTCGCCCGCGACATATTCGAAGTGCGCGGTGCCCCCACGGATAACGGTGCCCAGTGCAATAACCGCATCGTATTTGCCGGTGTTAGCCAGCACGCGTGCAGTCAGCGGCAGCTCGTAAGCGCCCGGGACCCAGACAACGGTGATGTTGTCGTCAGCAACCTGGCCAATGCGCTTGAGTGCATCGATAGCACCTTGCAGCAGGCTGTCGTTGATGAAATTGTTAAAACGTGCAATTGCGATCGCCACACGGGCATTTGGAGTAGCAACAACACCTTCGATAACTTTCATGGGCTTTCCTTAAAAATGGGTTCAATACCCCGCAGGGGGGCGGATTCTATCACATTCTTTATCTGCCTGCGCGGGCGGTTTTGTAAAACGCTGACCGCCCCGGCTCGCGGGCATTAAATTCAGTATTTTGCCTTCAACCGCAGCCGCAAATCGGGGCCAATTTGCCGTACTTCGCTGAAAACAAACTCCGGCGCATCGGCCAGACGCTCAAGGCCCGGCAGTTGACACAGACCGCGGCCATTATCGCCCAACAGTTTTGGCGCGATGTACAAAATGAGCTCATCGACCAGCCCCGCCTGCAGCAAGGCACCGGCGAGCTGTGCACCGGCCTCTACCCAGATCGAGTTCACCTGGCGTTTTGCCAGTTGCATCATCATCACCACCAGATCGACTCCGCCGCCGTGCGCCGGAAACGTCAGTTGCTCGACGTCCTGCGGCCAGGTTTGAGCGTCCGCCTGCAGGCGTGCCAACCAGGTTGCACCCGGCTGATTAACCACCCGATGCTGAGGCGTGACGCGATTTTGGCTGTCGAGGATAATGCGCAACGGCTGGCGCAGGTTTTCACGCGGATAAATGCTTTGAGTTTCGGCGTCCAGCTCATCCCAACGAACCGTCAGTGACGGATCATCAGCCAGCACCGTAGCGCTGGTGCTGAGAATCGCGGCGCTTTGCGCCCGCAACCGCTGCACGTCCTGACGCGCCTGCTCAGAGGTGATCCATTGGCTTTCGCCAGAGGCCATTGCCGTGCGCCCATCCAGCGAGGCACCCAGCTTCAGTTGTACATAAGGGAAGCCGGTGCGCATGCGCTTGAGGAAGCCCAAATTCACCGCCTCGGCTTCGGCCAGCATCACACCGTGGCGTACGTCCAGCCCGGCCTGCTGCAGCTTATACAAACCACGACCGGCGACCTGCGGATTAGGATCTTGCATCGCCGCAACCACACGGGTAATGCCGGCGGCGACCAATGCATCGGCACAAGGCGGCGTGCGGCCATGGTGGCTACAAGGCTCCAACGTGACGTAAGCCGTGGCACCACGGGCTTTTTCGCCCGCCATGCGCAACGCATGCACTTCCGCATGGGGTTCACCGGCGCGCAAATGGTAGCCTTCGCCGACGATTTCGCCATCGCGCACAATCACGCAGCCGACGTTAGGGTTAGGTGCCGTAGTAAAACGCCCCAGCCGCGCCAGTTCGAAGGCGCGCGCCATATACAATTCGTCGTTATGCATCAAAGCTCCCTTAGTCCTGCAGACGGGCGATCTCTTCGCCGAATTCGCGGATATCCTCAAAGCTGCGATAAACCGAGGCAAAGCGAATATAGGCCACTTTATCCAGTTTTTTCAGCGCATCCATCACCAGGTTGCCCACCAGTTTAGTCGGCACTTCACGCTCGCCGGTGGCGCGCAGTTGGGATTTAATGTGGTTAATCGCGTTTTCCACGTCGTCGGAGCTGACCGGGCGCTTTTCCAACGCTTTCAGCATGCCGCGACGCAGTTTGTCTTCGTTGAAGGGCTCGCGAACTTCATCGCTTTTTATTACCCGCGGCATCACCAGTTCAGCCACTTCAAAGGTGGTGAAACGTTCATTACAAACCAGACATTGGCGGCGACGGCGCACCTGCGAACCATCACCCACCAGGCGAGAATCAATGACTTTGGTATCAACGGCGGCGCAGAAAGGGCAATGCATAACACGTCCTGATAAACGTTTTCATAGTTAAGAACAGTTTACCCCGAAGTGCGGTCACAACAAAGGCCGCCGGTTATTTGTTGCGAGCCCCTCTTCGAAATAGCGGCCCAAAAGGCGACGAACATGACTTTCCCCATCAGGCGGGCTAAGCTGATATCAGGAGATGTTGAATAGGAAATACCCGCCATGACAACCCGTTACCCCAAAATTTGCCTGCTCAGCGCACTGGTTCTGCTGGCCGGATGCGCACAAACTCGCGAAGTGCCGAAGCTGCGTAACCAGGTGGTTGAACTGAATCAGAAACTCACCATCCTGACCAATCAGGCCACGGCGCTGGAACAGCAAAACCAGCTGAATCAGAACTCCACCAGCGGCGTCTATCTGGTGCCTGCAGCCAATAATGCCGCCCGTCTGCACAGCAATCTCGGCGAACTGAGCGTGTCACTTAGCCACGTAAAAACCGAGGCTAACGGCGCCCAGGCCTTGTTGCACGTTCGCACCCTGTCACAAGCCTCCTTGCCTGCGTTCAAGGCGGTAGTGGAATGGGGCCAGCTAGATGCGGCCACCGGTAAACCGCTGACGGCCGATGCGCTTTCACAACCTATCGCCACCGCGGACTCGCTGCTGCCAAAAACAGAATACAGCTTTGAGCTGCGTTTCAGCGGCCTGACGCCAGAGCAATTGGGCTATGTGCGACTGCACAGCGTAGAGCCCACTACGGCCGCCGTCCCTCAGCACTAAGCTTTTGAATGCCCACTCCCGGCCTTGACCGAGCGTGGGCCTACTGCTTAGCTCAACCGCTGCAGCCTTGCCGGCAACCCCTGGCGCACCGCCGCGCCGCTGACCCAATCCAGCCAGCTATTGCTGATTTCGCGGGTCGGATCGGGCAAACCGAGGTCGTTGAGATTAATGCCGGCGGCAATGCGTGCATCCGCGGCCAACGGTTGACCATCCAGTGTGTGTGTCCGCGCGCCCATCTCACGATGGCCATAACCATGCTCAATAGCAATTACGCCAGGCATCACACCATCCAGCAGGCTGATCTGGGCTTCGACGCTGCCCCCCGGGGTCTGCAACCTGACCCGATCGCCATGCCGCAGCGCATAGCGTCGCGCATCGGCCGGATTCAGCGCCACCAGATTGACCGGTTTCACCGCACGCAAGCGATCGATCGGTGCCGTAGAGCTGCTCATCAGATGCGATTTGAACGACATCAAACGGAACGGCCATGCCTCTGGCGGATAGTGCTCCCCGACATCAGAGCCGTCGGCAAAACGCGGCGGGTAATAGGTCGGACATCCGCTATAGCGCTCTCCCGTCATCGCATGGCGGTGGCGGGCCACCTCTTCGTTCCAGATATTCAATCCCTTTTTCCACTGCGGGCCGGTTTCATCGCCACGCCAGGCCTGCTCATAAGGCGCAAAACGCCCACCGCGCGCCAGCAGATAGCCCACACGCAGTCGCTCATCCGCTTTCAACACGCTATCCAGCGCCGGTTGCAGGCGATCGACCCCGGTCAATCGCAGCTCGCTTTCCGTCACCTCGGGCAGCGGTTCACCGGCAAAAGCCACGTTGGCCGCCGCCCGCAGATAATAATCTTCGGCATTGTGCAGCCCGAAGCGGTTACCCTGTGGATCCTGCAATGCGCCGTCGCCAAAGCCCGGTAACCCCAGAGCTTTAGACAGCGCAATGACAAAGCTCTCCAGCGCCACCGGCTGCCCATCGGCCGTTTTCGCCGTACGTGACGGCACCACCGGCCAACGCGCGGTACTCGCCCGCACCATCACACCGGACCAGGGGGCGGTAAAGCCCCAACTCTCGAAGTTATGCGTATCCGGGACGATATAGTCCGCCAGCGCGCTGGTTTCGTTAATAAAAGCATCGATCGCAATAAACAGCGGTAGCTGCCGCGGGTCCTTCAGCCGACGCTCAACCACCTCACGCAAACCGGCCACGCCATACAGCGGGTTGCCCATATGGCTGATCCAGGCTTTTAGCGGGTAGGGATATCCCATCAGCGCCGGTGCCAACTGTTCGGTGAACTGACCCGCCACGAACGGGTACCAAGGCCCGCGCGCCGGGTAAGGTTTTTCCCCTTGCTCAAGCTTGCGGCGATATTCGTCGGATTGTTCATACGCCTGCTTGCTGCGTGATAGCACCAATCCTTTCGGTTTCACCATGCTGGGAAACGTCTTGAGGTTATAGCGTGGCCCGTCGGCAAACTCTTTGAATTTGCCGCCGCCCACCGAAACACCGCCCTTAAGGTTCAGGTTGCCGATCAGCGCGTTGAGCATCATCACCGCCCAACTGTTATAAAAGCCGTTGCCGCTCATCATGCCGCCGTGGGCAATCACCGCCGCTTGCCGTTGGTAAGAGGTAAACTCTTTGGCCAGTGCGGCAATGGTCTCGGCACTGACACCGCAGCGCGCGCTGTATTCAGCCAGCGTAAAGCGCTCAGCCGCCTGTTGCAGACACAGGAAGCTCGAACGCACCCGAACCTGCGAACCGTCGGCCAACTGTAATGGCTGATCCACCCGCAACGGCCCCTGCAGCGCCAGGTTGGCCGCTACCGGCTGACCGCGCTGCTCATCCCATACCAAAGGCGAACTCTCTGACTCTCCTGGCATGCTGCCGTCCAGATTTGTCTGGCGCAAAAACTGTCCGCACAAGGGGTGATCTTCATCGGTGACTACCAGGTGCGTGGCATTGGTCCAGCTTTTTTCACCGGCGGCCTGCATTGCCACCTCGCCTGGCAACGCCAGGTAGTCTGCGTTATAACGTTCCTGTTCGATAATCCAGCGGATCATCCCCATGACCAACGCAGAGTCTGTACCGGGCAACACCGGCACCCAACGGTTGTGATCGTTGGCCAGGGTCGTGGTCAACGGCAATGCCGGAGCCACGACCACGTAACGAAACTCGTCGCGCATGCGGGCATTGGCCAGTTGGCGCCCCTGGCGCTTGAACGGGTTGCCGGACTGCGCCGGTGAAGTGCCGAGAAACAGGCCAAAGCGCAAATTATCCCAGTCCGGTTTGACGTGGGCATTGGTTTCCAAATCGCCCATTAAAGCCCCGGAACCGGCACGATAGGCCAATCCACAATAGGCACCATGATGACCGAAGTTACGTGTCCCGAAGGCGTTTTGCGCGAAACGTTTGATGAACGCGTCCCGGCCTTCATCGCCGGCATTGGTGACCAACAGTTGATTGGCCTTGGGGCCCAACGAAGGCTGAGCCGGATCGAGCGGCGTGTCGAGATCGCGGATAGCCCGCAACCCCTCGATCGGCCCTTCGCCAAACAGATCGCCGCCCTCCACCACTTCCTGAATCAGCTGTTCAAAGCTGATGCGTTGCCACTGCCCGCTGCCGCGCGGCCCTACCCGCTTCATCGGCTCCAGCACGCGGTAAGGGCTGGTTAATCCCTCCAGCAAGGTCGCGCCCCTGGCGCAGGCCGTCGAGCGTTGTTCAAGGCCCTCATCGCCCCCCAGACGGTTGAGCGCGTCCGCCACCGGCAAAGCGTAGGGAAAGTGACGATCGTGAGACAGCGGATGGTAAGGATTACCGGCGATCCGCAAGATTTGGTGGTTCTGGCGATCCACCCTGACCCGTACCCCGCATAGCGTCCAGCAGCCAAAACACTGGGTCATCGATACTGCCTGCTGTGGGTTGGCCTGCCAGCCATCGGGGTGTCGACGCCCTTCGGTCGGCAAGGCGTTGGCGCTGATCCTGTCCAGCGTCAATTTACCGCTGCTGCCGTCGCGCAGCCCGGTAAACACCTTCTGCACCATCTCGCTGTAGCTGGCGCCGAACAGCGTCAACCCGCCCAGGGCCAGGCCGCCTTTTAACCACTGACGTCGCGTTGACTTAGCCATACTGTTTTTTCTCCATCAACTGATGCTGTAATTCACGGATCCCAATGATTAACGCTATCCACAACCCCAAAGTGCCCAGAATCGCCAACAGCCCTTCGCTGCCGAGCGGTAGCACATAGGGATTGGTTAATACGTTGAACTTAGGCAGCGTCTGGGTTTGCATCAGCAGCAGCCAACGCACACCCCAGCAGAGCAACAGCGCGACCATGCACTGGCCCAGCAACCCTTTTGCCCCCAGCGCTTGGCTGCGAACTCGCCAGGCCAGCGCCAACAACAACAAGATCGAGACGACAACGGCGATGCCGGCCAAACGCCAAACCACGCCTTGACTTGCCAAGCGATGCAACGCGGCAGAGGACGTGCTGCCATCCAGCCACCAGCCAAGGCAAGAGAAGCACAGCAACAGCAAACTCACTGCCTGATAGCCAGCCAGACGTGGCTGCCACTGCGGTTCGTACCGCAACCAGCAGGCCAACAGCGGCGGAACGGCCTGCACAGCGGTAAGCAACAGCAACCAGGGCAACCACAGGCTGTACCACAGCGGCTGCGCCCTGAGGACGGATACCTCGCGCCCGGTGTAGAGCAAGATGCTGGCTGCCGAAAGCAAGGTGGCCAGCGCCACCCAACGTAGCCATTTTTCCTCGCGCCAGGCCGGGAATATCTGCAACCAACGCGCCCAGAATGGCAAGGTTTCCGCTCTCAACCGGCTACGCATCAGCAGCGCGAAATAGCCCATCACTAGCAGGGTAAACAGCGGCAAGAACAGCGAGCCGAGCGACATCCACGACCAGGGCGTAAAGTGCGCGTAAAAATGCCAGATACGGGCAGGTTGGTGCAGATCGGCACTCAGAGCCAATGGGGCGACTGTGCCGCTCACGACTGCCAACGAGACGGCGGCCAGTTCCAGCCGGACCGTTTTGTTGGGTTCACGCCAGCGCAGCCAGACGGCAATAACGACGCTGCCGCAGGCCAAACCGATGAAGAAGAAATACTGCACCGCCCAGGGCAGCCAGGCGATCTCCTGCGGACGGGCCATGATTTCGCGGATCATGCGTGCACCTCCTGCCACAACGCCGGTTGCCCCCGGACATGTCTGACGAAAGCCTCATCCAGCCCCAGATAGAAAACCTGCGGATGCGTGCCCTGCTCAGGCTTGAGTACCTTGAGCTGAGGCTGGTGCTGTTCCAAAGTGCGCCTCAACACTCCCTGACGATCGTTAAGATCGCCAATCATCCGTGCGCCTCCGACACAGGATTCGACACAGGCCGGTAGCAGTCCGGCATCCAGCCGATGCACGCAGAACGTGCATTTGTCCGCGGTTTGAGTTTCATGGTTGATAAAGCGCGCCTCATAAGGGCAGGCCTGTACGCAATAGGCACAGCCAACGCAACGGGTGTTATCGACTACCACAATGCCGTCCTGCCGCTGGAAAGTGGCCTGTACCGGGCAAACCGGCACGCAGGGCGGGTTATCGCAGTGATTGCACAGCCGTGGCAACAGCACGTTGGTGGTCGATGCCTGGCCCTCCAGGGTGACCTGATATTGCAGTACACTGGTGCGAAATTGCCCCTGAGGCAGTTGGTTTTCCACCGCGCAACTGACCGTGCATGCCTGACAGCCAATGCAGCGACGCAAATCAATCAGCATCGCCATGCGTTTTTCACCGTTGCCTTCGCGACGGGCCGGCTGTAACTGCCAACCTGACTGCGCCAGCGGCACCAGCGCAGCGCCGGCGGTGAGCGCACCTAGCCGTTGTAAAAACTGACGTTTCCCACTGTCCATTGATTTCTCCCAATAAGTACCTGCCGGGGAACTGATACAAGGGAGTGTAAAAAGGGCAACCGGTCGCCAATATTGTGGTTTACCACATTACCGTCGACGGCTTGATCCAGGACAATTCAGACCGGTGATGGGGATCATAAAAGCGGAGATGATGTGAAAAGAGCAGCAGCGCTACTTCTGTTGCTGGGCAGTTGGTTGAGCTCAGCCTGGGCGGAACAATGGACGATAGCGGTGCTGGCGCTGCGTGGCGATGCCCATGCGCTGGTCCAATGGCAGCCGTTGGTCGATCATCTTAACCGCCAGTTTCCCGCAGACCATTTCCAACTGTCGCCAGTGAGCCTCAGCGGTATGAAAGAGGCCGTCCGCAGCGAGCGCGTCGATTTTCTGCTCACCAACCCGGCTCAATACGTTCAACTGGATAACCGCTATCCACTGCGCTGGCTGGTTTCACTGCGTTCAGCCCAACCCCCTCAGCAGGGCTCAAGCAACGTCGTCGGCGGCGTCATACTGGTGCGCAGCGACAGTCTAATAACCACGCCCCGCCAACTGACCGGAAAGAACGTCGGTGCCGTCGCTACCGATGCTTTTGGCGGCTACCTGCTGGGTTACAAAGAACTGCTTTCCGCGGGGCTGAACCCGGAGAAAGATCTGCAGCTGCACTTCAGCGGTTACCCGGCGGATGCTCTACTGTATCAATTGCGCGATCGAGCATTGGATGCGGTGATTGTGCCGGTTTGCCTGTTGGAAAAAATGCAGGCGGAAGGATTACTGCAGGCCGGTGATTATCGCGCACTGCTGGCGAAGCAAAGCGGCCAGCGCTGCCTGACCAGCACCGAACTGTACCCTAACTGGTCCTTTGCCGCCTTAAACCACGTGCCGGACCGGTTGGCAGACGAATTAACTCGCCAGTTGCTGCAGATGAACACCCCCGGCTTGCCGGTTTGGGGAGCCCCGGCGTCATCACGTCAGGTTAATCAGCTGCTGCAGGATCTGAATATCCACCCGACGCAGCGTTCTCTCTGGCAGGAACTGTACCTTTGGGCACAGCAGCATTGGCTGCTGCTCAGTGGAATTTTCGGGGTGATGGTATTGCTCGGCGCCAATCATCTGTGGGTAGGTTATCTGGTACGCCGCCGCGGGCGCCAACTCGAACAAATGCATCAGACGCTACGCGCCAGAGAAACTGCTCTGGCCCGGGCGCAGCGCCTCAGCGCCCTGGGCGAAATGGCCTCCGGTTTTGCCCATGAGCTTAACCAACCGCTGGCGGCGATCCGCCACTATGCGGAAGGGTGTCGTATCCGTCTGGAACGCAGCGACAACCAACATGAACTGCTGCCAATCCTCGAACAGATTGGCCAGCAGGCACAGCGTGGTGCGGAGAGTATCGTTAACTTGCGACGCTGGGCCAGCAAAACACCCCATGACGAAAATGCACAATGGCTGTTACTGCGCCCGCTGGTGGAACACGTCATCCAATTGATGCAAATAAAACAACAGCATCCGCAGTGCCGATTAACCATTAACATCCCGTCGCAGAGTCAGCTGTACAGCCAGGCGACGTTATTAGAGCAAGTGCTCACCAATCTGTTGAGCAACAGCCTGCAGGCGGGTGCCCAACAAATCACGCTGCGCCACGAAGCCGACGCACATCAGCACCGGTTGATCGTTGAAGACGATGGCGGCGGGCTCAGCGACGAACAACTGGCACTGCCGTTCGTGCCCTTCCGCAGTACCAAACAGGAAGGTCTGGGCTTAGGGTTGGTGATCTGCCAGCGGCTGTTGAAGGGCCAAGGCGCAAAGCTGACGCTGGAAAATTACTTAGCTTCCCCACAACGACAGGGGCTGCGCGTTATTCTGCACTTCCCTGTCATTCAAAAGGATCCCAGCCATGGCGCTGATACATCTGGTTGATGATGATTTTGCCGTTACCGACGCCTGCCGCTTTTTACTCGAAGGGCTGAATTATCGGGTACAAACCTGGCACGACAGTCAAAAATTCATCGACAGCATCGATCCCTATCAATGCGGCGTCGTCATGCTGGATATCCGGATGCCGGGGATTGATGGGCAACAGGTTCATCAACAGCTGCGGCGGCAAAACAGTACGCTGGCAGTGGTGATCGTCACCGGTCACGGCGATATTGCCATGGCCGTGGAGGAAATGAAGCTGGGAGCCGTCGATTTTCTACAAAAACCGATCGCCGCCGCGCCGCTGATTGAAGCACTGGAGCGCGGCATTATCCATTCGCAACGTCAGGTTGAGCAACGCCAACGGCAACAGCTTTTCGGCGCGCTGACACCGCGCGAACGCGATATTGCCCGTGCGGTAGCCGCAGGAATGACCAACAAACAGATCGCCGAAAGCCACTTTATCGCGGTACGCACCGTCGAAGTGCATCGGGCCAGAGTGATGGAAAAAATGCAGGCGGGTAGCCTGGCAGAACTGGTGAACGCGCTTAACCGACTAACGCTAACCAGTCTGGATTAGCGATTTTCAGGCAAAAAAAATGCCGGTCGGGATAAACCGGACCGGCATCGTATTTCAACTCACCGACAGATTACGGCAAGAGAGAAGGCTGATCTGCGCCCTCTTTCTCCACTTTCTGCTGCAGCATGTGTTCACGTTTCATACCCAGCTTCAACGCCAGCGCGGACGCCACGTAGATGGAGGATACGGTACCGATAGACACACCGATCAACATAGCCAGAGAGAAGCCGTGCAGCATCGCGCCGCCGAAGATGTACAGCATCAGCACCACCATCAGGGTGGTACCGGAGGTCATCAAAGTACGGCTCAGCGTCTGGGTCAGCGACACGTTCATGATTTCGTAAGGCGTCCCGCGGCGGATCTTGCGGAAGTTCTCACGAATACGGTCGGAAACCACGATGCTGTCGTTCAACGAGTAACCGATAACCGACATCAATGAAGCGACGATGGTCAGGTCAATCTCGATATGGAACAGCGACAGCACGCCCAAGGTGATGACCACGTCGTGTGCCAGCGCGATAACCGCCCCCAGCGCCAAACGCCATTCGAAGCGGAAACCGACGTAGATCAGGATACTGATCAACGCCACCAGCAGCGCCATGCCGCCGTTTTGCGCCAGTTCGGTCCCCACGCTCGGGCCGACGAACTCTATGCGTTTTACGCTAGCGTTTTTGTCGACCGAATCGTTGATCACGCCGATCACTTTGTTACCCAGTTCCTGGCCAGCGGTACCGGTCGCCGGTGGCATACGCACCATCACGTCACGGCTGCTGCCAAAGTTCTGAATAACCGGGTCCTGGAACCCAGCTTTTTCCAGCGTATCGCGCATTAGATCGAGGTTGGCCGGTTTTTCCAGGCTGATTTCAATCACCGTACCGCCGGTGAAATCGAGACCCCAGTTAAAACCACGTACCGACATAACGGCGATTGACGCGATCAGCAGCACCAGCGAGATGCCGAAGGCCACGTAATCCCAGCGCATAAAGTCATAGACTCTACGGCCGTAGTTGAGTTGTTCAACAGTATAATCCTGTGCCACAACGCACTCCTCAGATAGACAGCTTGTTAATGCGTTTGCCGCCGTAAAGCAGGTTGACGATGGCACGGGTACCGACAATCGCGGTGAACATGGACGTCGCCACACCGATTGCGGTGGTAATCGCAAAGCCCTTGATCGAACCGGTACCTACTGCGTACAGAATGATCGCGGTGATCAGGGTGGTGATGTTGGCGTCAACGATACTGGAGAACGCGCCTTTATAGCCCTCATGGATCGCCTGCTGAACGGAACGTCCGTTCTTCAGCTCTTCCTTGATACGTTCGTTAATCAGTACGTTGGCGTCGACCGCCACCGCCAGCGTCAGCACGATACCGGCAATCCCCGGCATGGTCAGCGTCGCCCCCGGCAGCAGGGACATCACGCCGACAATCAGCACCAGGTTGGCGACCAGCGCCGTGGTGGCGATCATGCCGAACTTACGGTACCAAACCACCATAAACACGATGGATGCCACCAAGCCCCACAAGCAGGCTTCCAGACCTTGGGTGATGTTCTGTTGTCCCAGGGTCGGGCCGATTGTACGCTCTTCCACAATCTGGATTGGCGCAATCAGCGCACCGGCACGCAGCAGCAGCGAAAGCTGACGTGCTTCGTTCGGGTTGCCGATACCGGTAATACGGAAGCTGTTGCCCAGACGTGACTGAATGTTCGCCACGTTGATCACTTCTTCCTGTTTCACCAGAATCGCACGGCCATTGGCGTCTTTCTTGCCGCTGTCCTTGTACTCCACAAACAGGGTCGCCATCGGCTTGCCGATATTGTCCTTGGTGAAGTTGGACATCGCAGTGCCGCCGGCACTGTCCAGCGAGATGTTCACCTGCGGTTGGTTATATTCGTCGGTGCTGGAAGTGGAGTCGGTGATATGGTCACCGGTCAGGATCACACGCTTGTACAGCACGACAGGCTGGCCTTCACGGGTGTCTTTCACTTCTGAGTCGCCTGGGACACGGCCATTTGCCGCAGCCGTGACGTCCGCATTGGTGTTAACCAGGCGGAATTCCAGCGTAGCGGTAGCGCCGAGGATCTCTTTGGCGCGAGCGGTATCCTGAATGCCCGGCAGTTCGACCACGATGCGGTCGGAGCCCTGACGCTGCACCAGCGGTTCGGCAACGCCGAGCTGGTTAACGCGGTTACGCAGGATAGTGATGTTCTGCTGTACCGCGTATTCGCGCGCTTCGCTCAGACGGGCATCCGTCAGGTTGGCTTTCAGGGTGTTGCTGCCGTTGGCAGAGAACACCATATCGCGCTGACGCGGACTGAGGTAGCTGATGGCCTGATCGCGGGCAGCATCGTCACGGAAACGTACTTCCACGCCGTTGTTGTCCAGCTTGCGGATAGACGCATAAGGAATGCCCTTTTCACGCAGCTCGCTGCGCAGGGTATCCATGGTCTGTTCCTGCAGCTTGCTCAGGGCAGTGTCCATGTCGACTTCCATCAGGAAGTGCACGCCACCGCGCAGGTCCAGACCGAGTTTCATCGGTTCGGCGCCCAGCATGGCCAACCAGGCTGGTGTGGCCGGCGCCAGGTTCAGCGCAACCACGAACTTGTCACCCAGTTCCGCCATCAGGGCTTCACGGGCGCGCAGCTGAATATCAGGATTGCTAAAGCGAGCCAGGATGGCGCCATTTTCCAGCGCAATCGACTTGCTCGTAATCTTGTCTTTTTCTAATACGGTACGGACTTGGTCCAGTGTAGTTTCACTGGCGGCGACACCGCGCGCGCCAGTGATTTGTACAGCCGGATCCTCACCATAGATGTTGGGAAGCGCGTAAAGCAGACCGATGAAGATCACCACGATCAGCATCAGATACTTCCACAAAGGATAACGGTTTAGCACGGCAATTCCCTTCGGGAAAACAAAATTACAGGGCCTTCATGGTACCTTTCGGCAGAACGGCCGCCACGAAGTCACGCTTGATCATCACTTCCGTGGTGTCGTTCAGCGCAATGGCGATAATGCCGGTGTCAGCCACTTTGGTCACGCGGCCAATCAGGCCACCGGTGGTCAGCACTTCATCACCCTTGCCGATCGAGTCCATCAGCTTCTTGTGCTCTTTAGCGCGTTTCTGCTGTGGGCGCAGGATCATGAAATAGAAAATCAGACCGAACACCACCAGCATAATGATCAGAGAGTACGGGCTTCCCTGAGCCGGAGCCCCTGCGGATGCGACGGCGTCAGAAATGAAAAAGCTCATTGAAATTCCCTCATTAAGTTATCAATTATTAATTCAAGCGTTTAAAGGTGGAATCGGTTTACCGATCCGACCGTAGAAATCCGCAACAAACAGCTCTAATTTACCCTGTTCAATGGCCTCGCGTAAACCCGCCATCAGGCGTTGGTAGTGACGCAGGTTATGAATGGTGTTCAATCGGGCACCCAGTATTTCGTTGCAACGATCGAGATGATGCAAGTAGGCGCGGCTGTAATTGCGACACGTATAGCAATCACAGTCTTTATCCAGCGGAGAAGTATCATCCTTGTGCTTGGCATTACGGATTTTTACCACACCGTCAGTCACGAACAGATGGCCGTTACGGGCATTACGCGTTGGCATCACGCAGTCGAACATATCGATACCGCGACGCACGCCTTCAACCAGGTCTTCCGGCTTGCCGACGCCCATCAGGTAACGCGGCTTATCTTCCGGAATTTGCGGGCAAACATGTTCAAGAATGCGGTGCATATCCTCTTTTGGCTCACCGACCGCCAGGCCGCCCACAGCGTAACCATCAAAACCGATATCCACCAGCCCTTTTACTGAAACATCACGTAAATCTTCGTAAACACCGCCCTGAATAATGCCGAATAACGCATTTTTATTATTCAGTTCGTCAAAACGCTGGCGGCTGCGCTGCGCCCAGCGCAGTGACATTTCCATCGAACGCTTGGCGTAGTCCCAATCTGCCGGGTACGGCGTACATTCGTCGAAAATCATCACGATGTCGGAACCCAGGTCATACTGGATTTCCATCGATTTTTCCGGGCTGAGGAACACCTTGTCGCCGTTGATCGGGTTACGGAAATGAACGCCTTCCTCTTTAATCTTGCGCATTGCGCCCAGGCTGAACACCTGGAAGCCGCCGGAATCGGTGAGGATCGGGCCATGCCACTGCATGAAATCATGCAGATCGCCATGCAGCTTCATGATTTCCTGGCCTGGGCGCAGCCACAGGTGGAAGGTGTTGCCCAGCAGGATCTGCGCGCCGGTCTCTTTCACTTCTTCCGGCGTCATGCCTTTTACCGTGCCGTAGGTGCCGACAGGCATAAAGGCCGGGGTTTCCACCACGCCACGGTCAAAGATCAGGCGGCCACGGCGAGCGCGGCCATCGGTAGTGTCTAATTCGTACTTCACAAAGCCTCCAGCATCAGAGAAACAGTCTGATGTCGTTAAAACAGGGCCGCGCCAGATGCGCAGCCCAGAAAATCAGGCGCCGACGGACTCTTGCTCCGCCTGCGGGTTACGGCTGATGAACATCGCATCGCCATAGCTGAAGAATCGGTACTGCTCGGCCACCGCCTGCTGATAAGCATTCATGGTGTTTTTATAACCGGCAAAGGCGGAAACCAGCATAATCAGCGTGGACTCCGGCAGGTGGAAATTGGTCACCAGCGCGTCAACCACCTGATAATGGTAGCCGGGGAAGATAAAGATGCTGGTGTCGCCGAAGAACGGGGCAATTAACGCCTCCTTGCTGGCGTTTGCGGCGCTTTCCAGGGAACGCACCGAGGTCGTGCCTACCGCCACCACGCGCTTGCCGCGAGCTTTACAGGCCAATACCGCGTCAACCACGTCCTGCGGCACTTCCGCATATTCGGCGTGCATGACGTGTTCTTCGATGGTTTCCACCCGCACCGGTTGGAAGGTGCCGGCGCCCACATGCAGCGTGACAAAGGCCATCTCGATGCCCTTCTCGCGCAGCGCGGCCAGCAGCGGCTCGTCGAAGTGCAGCCCGGCGGTCGGCGCAGCGACGGCACCCGGCTTCTCGCTGTAGACCGTCTGATAAAGCTCGCGGTCAGCGTCTTCGTCCGGGCGATCGATATAAGGTGGCAGCGGCATGTGGCCGACGGCATTGAGGATAGTGAACACGTCGCGCTCATCGTTGAAACGCAGTTCGAACAGCGTATCGTGACGCGCTACCATGGTGGCGGCGATGCTTTCATCGTCGCCCAGCAGCAGGTCGGCGCCCGGCTTAGGCGCTTTCGACGCGCGAACGTGCGCCAACACACGATGGTCATCCAGCACGCGTTCAACCAGGACTTCAATCTTGCCGCCGCTGACCTTGCGGCCAAACATGCGGGCCGGGATCACCCGGGTATTGTTGAACACCAGCAGATCGCCGGCTTCCAGATTATCCAGCAGATCGGTGAATACGCCGTGCGTCAGCGCCCCGCTCGGCCCGTCCAACTGCAGCAAGCGGCAACCGCTACGCTCAGATTGGGGATAGCGGGCAATCAGGGACTCGGGAAGTTCAAATGAAAAATCGGCGACGCGCATGGGTATTCACTTCTTCAATTGTATATACCCTATGCATTTCAAGTTGCAGTTAGGCGGCCAGCTTGCCCATCTCCGGGAGCTTACTTGAGTAAGTGACCGGAGTGGGCAAGTGCAGCCAACAACACTGCGGCTTGAAAGGCGACGGGTATGTTGGTCATAAAAAACAGGCGGCCTAGTCTAAAGCTGTGGGCGGTCAGCGGCAAGAAATAAGGAGGATTTGCATGACTTCAGGTATAGTTGCCGGATGAATTTTCTCGCTCATCTCCATTTGGCCCAGCTTGCGGAAAGCTCGTTACTGGGCAATCTGTTGGCCGACTTCGTGCGCGGCAACCCCGCAGGCGAGTACGATCCCGAGGTGGTGGCCGGCATTATGATGCACCGCCGCGTCGACGTATTGACCGACAGCCTGCCGCAGGTCAAAGCCTGCCGCGACTATTTCTCTGCAGAACACCGGCGCGTAGCGCCAATCACGCTCGACGTGGTATGGGATCACTTTCTGGCTCGCCACTGGCAGCAACTGGAGCCGTCCCTCAGCCTGCACGGCTTTACCCAGCAAGCCCGCAGCCAGATCGTGCCGCATTTGCCACTGACGCCGGCGCGCTTTCAGAATCTGAACGGTTATCTCTGGCCGGAACGCTGGCTGGAGCGCTACGCCGAACTGCCGTTTATCGGCAACGTGCTGGCGGGCATGGCCAGCCGTCGTCCACGCCTGGCGGCGCTGGCGGGATCTTTCGCCGACGTAGAGCGCAATTATCATCAGCTTGAAACACAGTTCTGGCAGTTTTACCCCCAGATGATGCAGCAGGCAAAAGAGAAAAAGCTGTAAGGTCAAACCAAACCCATTGAAAATGCGACGCTTTACAAGAAATTGTTTTTTAAGCCTTGCCCTTTTACGGGAAAAGGTTATTTTTAAAGCTCGCTAAATTTAATCAACGACTTTGATAGGTAAAAGCTATCTCATTGATTGGTCTTTTACCCTTTATTCACCCAGTCGTGGCCCCTATACTGGCCCTTGTTTTTACATCAACCCCTTAACACCTATTACAGGAGTAATTATGGTCCTGGTAACTCGTCAAGCCCCTGACTTCACCGCAGCTGCCGTACTCGGCAATGGCGAAATCGTTGAAAACTTCAACTTCAAGAAGCACCTGAACGGCAAACCGGCCGTCCTGTTCTTCTGGCCGATGGACTTCACCTTCGTATGTCCTTCTGAGCTGATCGCTTTCGATCACCGCTATGAAGAGTTCCAGAAGCGTGGCGTTGAAGTGGTTGGCGTTTCATTCGACTCAGAATTTGTCCACAACGCATGGCGTAAAACCCCAGTCGAAAATGGCGGCATCGGGGAAGTGAAATACGCAATGGTTGCTGACATTAAGCGTGAAATTCAGAAAGCTTACGGCATCGAGCACCCAGAAGCAGGCGTTGCCCTGCGTGGTTCTTTCCTGATCGACAAAGACGGCGTGGTTCGCGCTCAGGTTGTTAACGACCTGCCAATCGGCCGTAACATCGACGAAATGATCCGTACCGTTGACGCATTGCAATTCCACGAGCAGCACGGCGAAGTGTGCCCGGCTCAATGGGAAAAAGGCAAAGCAGGTATGGGCGCTTCTCCAGACGGCGTTGCTAAATACCTGTCCGAAAACGCTTCCAAGCTGTAATTTCAGCCCATTAGCGTATCAACCGGCCCTTGTGGCCGGTTTTTTTTGCGCCAAATTAGGGCGTACTGCCCAGTTATCGTGCTTCATTTCCTTGTTTCCGCTCACATTTCCCCGGCGGTTTTCCGCGCGTATCCCTATCAGCAGCTAGTATCAATAACGCTGGCCCACTCTTTGCACGACACCGGTGGCAAGCCAAACACAATAAGAAAACTGACAGGGTAGGAATAACTATGTTTTTACAGAAATGGAGCAAGCCGCTGACCATGGCAGCGCTGCTGGTCAGCAGCAGCCTGTATGCCGCATCCAATCCGGCGGTCGAAGCCAAAAACGGCATGGTGGTAACATCGCAACATCTGGCCTCTCAGGTCGGCGTCGATATCCTGAAGCTGGGCGGTAATGCCATAGACGCAGCCGTGGCAGTGGGTTACGCGCAGGCGGTGGTCAACCCGTGCTGCGGCAACATCGGCGGCGGGGGCTTTATGACGGTGCACCTGGCTGACGGCACCGATACCTTTATCAATTTCCGTGAAACCGCGCCGGCGGCGGCCAATGCCAACATGTATCTGGATGCCGAGGGCAACGTGAAGAAAGGTGCCAGCCTGTATGGCTATCTGGCAGCGGGCGTGCCGGGTACGGTACTGGGAATGGAAACTGCGCGCGTTAAATACGGCAAGCTGAGCCGCGAACAGGTCATGGCGCCGGCCATCAAACTGGCACGCGAGGGCTTTATCTTGACCCGTGCCGACACCGATATTCTCGATACGACCATCGCGCGCTTTAAGCAAGATCCGGAATCCGCCAAAATCTTCCTGCGCGCTGACGGCACGCCACTGCAGCCGGGCGATCGCCTGGTGCAAAGCGATTTGGCCAACACCCTGACCGCTATCGCCAAAGAGGGGCCAGACGCCTTCTACAAAGGCAAAATTCCCCAAGCGGTAGAGGCAGCAGCCAAACAAGGCGGCGGTATCCTGACCGCGGCCGATTTCGCCAACTACAAAGTGACCGAAACCCCGCCGATCACCTGTAGCTATCGCGGCTATAAATTTGTATCGGCGCCCCCACCCAGCTCAGGCGGCGTGACGCTGTGCGAAATCCTCAACGTGGTTGAGGGTTATGACCTGAAAAGCATGGGCTTCAATTCGGCAGCGGCAATCCATACCATGACCGAAGCGATGCGCCACGCCTATATGGACCGCAACACCTACCTTGGCGACCCGGAGTTCATCAAGAATCCGATCGACAGGCTGGTCAGCAAGAGCTATGCCGAAGAAATCCGCAAGAAAATCGTCGCTGACAAAGCTACACCGTCGGAAAACGTACAGCCCGGCATGGAACCCCACGAGAAGCCGGAAACCACTCATTACTCGATTGTCGATCATGATGGCAACGCCGTCTCCACCACCTATACCGTTAACGGCCGCTTTGGCGCGGTGGTGATCGCACCGGGCACTGGCTTCTTCCTCAATGATGAAATGGATGACTTCACCGTCAAGGTCGGCGAGAAAAACCTCTATGGCCTGGTGCAGGGTACCGCCAACAGCATTGCCCCCGGTAAGCGCCCACTATCGTCGATGAGCCCGACGCTGGTGACCAAAGACAATAAAATCTTTATGGTACTCGGCTCGCCGGGCGGCTCCCGCATCATCACCATCACCCTGCAGACCGCGCTCAACGTGATTGACCACGGCATGGCGCCGCAAGAGGCGGTAGATGCGCCACGTATCCACCATCAGTGGTTGCCGGATGAGGTTTACTACGAGCAGCGCGGCGTTTCTGCCGATACGCTTAAAATCCTTGCCGGTATGGGTTACAAGATGGTTGAGCAAACGCCGTGGGGCGCGGCGGAGCTGATTCTGGTGGGCCTGCCGGGTGCCGCGGGAGTCAGCCCGGCCAACTCCGGCAACGATTCGGCAGTGTCCGGCAAGGTGCGCGAAGGCTACCTGTACGGTGCCAATGACGTTCGCCGCCCAGCCGGTTCTGCCGTGGGGTATTGATCGGCTCATTGGGCGTGTGAACGCCCACTCACTGAATTAAGGGCCGGGATACCGTAATGTCGTTCACTTAAGGTGTTTTTTAGGCCAGTTCAATGTTCTTTTCGGTCGATAAACGGGCAAAGCTCCATGAGGTTCTGAAGCTCCGACCGAGCAAGGGGCCGTAGGCGCGGCCCCTTGCAACCCGCGCCTTTGCCCTATCAGACGGTTGGCTGCGCCAACGACTCTCACTTCATCACGCCGCATCACGGCCGGCTACGACAGGCGTCCCTGCCTGTCTCGCCTGAAACCGCCGTCCATGGCGGTTTCGCCTATGCGCCGCTCCTGCGTTCGACGTCTTCAAGGGCACCCAACAACGTGCTCATCTCACCCTTTTCACTGTCTTTCATCACGCAACGTCAAACTCAGAGGGATAAGTTGCCCGGTGGCTGCTGATGCGAGTGTTGACCTTGGCGCGCATCACCCTCTGCCGAGCAAGGCGGCGTTGTCAGGGGCAACCGGCCAGGGAAGGCCGGTTGAGGCGAGACTAACAGGGAGGTTTGTCGTAGCCGACCCGCCCGACAACGTGGGTGCAGCGAGGGTATCCGCGCAGCGGACAGAGGGTGTTAAGCGAGGGCGCGGGTGGAGGGGCCGCGCCTACGGCCCCTCCAATTGCCGTTCATTGCGGCGGCAGAGAAATGCGGGATATTGACGGCAATTCCGCCTGCACTGAGCCTTCAGGGACCGAATAAAAAATGCCCGTCAGGCTTAAGTGAACAGCATTGCAGAATATCGGCCCTTCCTGCCTTAACCCAGCCGCCGCCACAGGGTCACGGACTCTTCACCCAGCTGCAGCGCCATCGCATTCTGCGTTTCTTCCATTTCGCCCTTTCCTTCCAGCCGCTGCCATTGGCCTGCGGCCAGCAACGGCGTGTACGGCAACGTCACTGCACCGCTGCCAGCACGCTGCAATGCCACCAACACCTGTTCTTGTTGATAGAGACGCACAAATACCAAGGTCTCTCCGACCGCGTGCAGCACCTGACAGCCACCGCGACGCAGCGCCAGGCTCTGTTTGCGTAGCGCCGCCATACGCTGGAACAAAGCCAGCAGGGGCTGATCCCAGTGGCTCTCATCCCACGGGAAGGGTTTACGACAGAACGGATCGTTGGCGCCATCCAGGCCAATTTCATCGCCATAATATAAACAGGGCACACCGATCCAACTCATCAGCCACACTGCCGCCATCTGCATCCGCGCCCGGTTGCCCTGCAATAGCGTCAGAAAGCGCGCGGTATCGTGGCTGTCGAGTTGATTGAACTGGATCAACTGGCGGCCATGCGGCAAGCCTGCCCGGTAGCCGTCCATCCATTGTGCACACTCCGCCGCCGACATCCGCACCGGGTGATGCGCGACGTCCAATCCGGCGAGAAACCCCCTCACCGGCAGGGCAAAGCCCATGTAGTTCATCGCCGCATCTTCAACGCCGGCATGCAGCCAGCGCCGCGCATCGCCAAAATGCTCGCCCAGTACATAGGCCTGTGGATTTTCCTGCTTAACCGCGTGATAAATGCCTGCCAGATGCCGCAGGTTGCCGGTGGCCCCGCCGTTTTCACCCAGCATATGCACCACGTCCAGCCGCCAGCCGTCAATGCTGTAGGGCGGGCGTAACCAATGGCGCACTACGCTGCCCTCACCGCGATAAATCGCCTCCGCCACCTGGGGTTCGGCAAAGTTGAGCTTCGGCAGGCTGGCGTTGCCCTTCCAGTCAAGCGCACGGCCATCCGGGTAGAAATTAAACCAGCCACGATAGGGAGAATCCGGGTGGTGGCAAGCGCCGCTGTCGCCTTGCTGGTGACGATCAAACCACGGGTGGGAATCGCCGGTATGGTTAAACACCCCGTCGAGCACCAGTTTCATCCCCACCTTGTGAGTGCTCACTCGCAAACGTTGCAAGGCGACGTTGCCGCCCAAATAGGGATCGACCTGATAATAGTCTTCGGTATCGTATTTATGCACGCTGGGTGCGGTAAAGATCGGGTTCAGATAGAGCGCCGTCACGCCCAACTGCTGCAGGTAAGGCAATTTTTGGCTAATGCCGTCCAGGTCGCCGCCATAGAAGGTGGACGCGGCGTGTCGGTCCTCAAGCGGCTGCTGCCAGTCGCAGCGAACGACATCGCAGCCGGCGGCATGGTGACGATAGCTGCCGCTCTGAATGCCGTGTTCGCCGCCGCTGCTGGCAAAGCGATCGGGAAAGATTTGATAGAAAATCTGGTCGGCCACCCATTGCGGGCTGCTGTCGGGCACGTCGACGGCAAATTGCGCCAATTGTCCCGGCGGCGTCAGAAATTCCCCCTGTGGACCGAACCATTGCTGGCGGTCGGCCCAGACCAGTTTGAAGCAGTAACGACGGGTTGCCTCGCCCTCATTCAGGGTCAGGCTGGCCTGATATCGCTGCAACCCGCCAACCTGCTGTCCTTTCATGATCAGCAGCCATTCTTCATTGTCCGGTTCGGCGCGTAAAAAAACCTGTTCAGGCAGTTCATTGCCCTGTAACCACAGCGTGATATCCAGGCGTTGTCCCTTCTTCACCACAAAAGGCGGGACCGGTTGATGCCAGGCGTTAAGCATGACTTTCCTCCAGCTGTACAAAACGAAATCGACGACGTTATTCAATGCCACGAACAATGCCACGTTGAGTGTCAGTCCCCCTCCTCTCTGGCCGGTAAACTCGGGGAGGAGCCGGGGGGTGGAGATAAGCAGTCAGCGCTAACCCTATGTAAAAAAGGGTAAACAGCCGCACATTATGACCCGTAACCATTAGGCTAACGTCTTTTGAGTGTGTTGGATATTTTTTGCGCATTTTTTAAAGGAGCGGCAATGCAACAACAGATAACCCTGTGGCTGGAAAAATTCGGACTGGAATTTAGCGGAGTCATGTCCCTGCTGATGGTGCTGGGACTGATCGTCCTGATTTCGGTAGTGATCCACCTGGTGTTGCACCGCGTGGTGTTGGCAGCAATCCAACGCCGTGGCCAACGGTCGCAGCGTGTCTGGCAGCAGGCGATCACCCAGTACAAGCTGTTCCAGCGCATGGCACTGTTGCTGCAAGGGGTGATCATTAATCTGCAGGCGGTGCTGTGGCTGCACGCCGGCAGTGAGACCCAGGCGATTATTGTCACCGCCGCTCAGGTGTGGATCATGGGCTTCGCCCTGCTGTCGCTGTTTTCCTTACTGGATACGCTGCTGGCAATGCTGCGCCAAAGCCCGATCTCCAATCAGTTGCCGCTGCGCGGTATTTTCCAGGGCCTGAAGCTGGTCGCGGCGATCCTGATCGGCATCATGATCGTTTCACTGCTGATGGGAAAATCACCCTTGCTGCTGCTCAGCGGCCTGGGGGCGATGACTGCGGTGCTGATGCTGGTCTTTAAGGACCCGATCCTCGGCCTGGTGGCCGGCATCCAGCTTTCCGCTAACGACATGCTGAGCATCGGCGACTGGCTGGAAATGCCGAAATACGGCGCCGATGGCGCGGTGACCGACATTGGCCTGACCACGGTGAAAGTGCGCAACTGGGACAATACCGTGACCACCATCCCGACTTACGCGCTGATCTCCGACTCCTTCAAAAACTGGCGATCCATGTCGGAGTCCGGTGGCCGTCGCATCAAGCGCAGTATCAATATCGACACCACCAGCGTGCATTTCCTGTCGGAGGAAGAACAACAGCGCCTGAACCGTAACCCGCTGCTGCAACGCTACCTGAACGATAAAACGCAGGAGCTGAGCCAGCATAATCAGCAGACTGGCGTAGATCTCAGTTCACCGCTCAACGGCCGCCGCCTGACCAATCTTGGCACGCTGCGCGCTTACCTGGTGGCCTATCTGCGCGCTCACCCCGGCATTCACCAGAATATGACGCTGATGGTGCGCCAGTTGGCACCGCTGCCAGAAGGTTTACCGCTGGAGATTTACGCTTTCACCAACACCACGGTATGGGCTGAATACGAGAGCATTCAGTCGGATATCTTTGACCATATCCTGGCGGTGATTAACGAATTCGATTTGCGGGTGCACCAAACGCCGACCGGTAACGACATGCGCAGCATGCTGCCCCCCCTGCGACAGGCGGCAGACATTTCCTGACGCAGGCTGACGTAACTGTTTCTGCTGGTAATTATTCTCCGCCAATTGCCAGCAGATATCTCCAGCCTCTTTTCTTGCCCACCTAAAGCGGTGTTAATACGCTCACCAAGCCACCGGAAAGAAGAGATACCATTGCTGAAACAGGTAAAACATCGGCTGTTTACCCTGCTGGCCACGCTGTTGTTCATCGGCTGTCTGCACAGCGCTTCGCTGGATGAAAGCCGCATGAGCCGTACTCTGCAACCGTCGCTTAGCGCCCTGAGCAGCAGCATGCAGGATATTCGCGAAGTGCTGGCACGCTGTGCCGGCGAGGGGAAAGAGGAAAGGCTGAACGACAGCAGCCTGCGTATCGAAGCGCGCGCCTCCGGTGACGACGAACCTGAGGAAAAGCATTAAAAAAACACCGGCTCATGGCCGGTGTTTTCATCTTCAATCCTGTTGCTGCGCCAGCGTCGCCAGCTTCTTCTGGCGGTTGACCTTGAAGTAATACCCCGCCAGCAGCACCGCCACCCACACCAGCCCGGCGTACAGCGATACGCGAGTCGTTGGGAAGTAACCAATCAGACCGATGATAAACACCAGGAAGATGATCGCCACCACCGAGGTAAACACCCCGCCGCGCAGTGGGAACGCCAGGCCTTTCACCTGCTCTTTGCTCAGACTGCGACGGAAGGCAATCTGCGAGAACAGGATCATGATCCACACCCACACGGTGGCGAAGGTCGCCAGTGAAGCAATCACCAGGAACACGTTTTCCGGCATGATGTAGTTGAGATACACCGCCAGCAACAGCGCCAGCATCATCACCACCACTGTGACCCACGGGATCCCGCGTTTGGACACCTTGCTGAACATCTTCGGCGCATGGCCCTGCTCCGCCATGCCGTGCAGCATGCGGCCAACGCCAAACACATCGCTGTTAATCGCCGACAGCGACGCGGTGATCACCACAAAGTTAAGGATGCCCGCCGCCACGGTAATGCCCATATGCTGGAAAGTCAGCACGAACGGACTGCCGTTGGTACCCACCTGATTCCACGGGTAGATTGACATAATGACAAACAGCGTACCGACGTAGAACACCAGAATACGCCACGGTACCGAGTTGATGGCCTTGGGAATGGAGGTTTTCGGATCTTTGGCTTCACCGGCAGTGATACCGATAATCTCGATACCGCCGTAGGCGAACATCACCAACTGTAGCGACAGGATCATGCCGATAAAGCCGTTGCTGAAGAAGCCGCCGTTAGACCACAGGTTATGGATGCCGGTCGGCTGCCCACCGTTGCCAATCCCCCAGATGATGATACCGATACCGGCGGCAATCATGATGATGATGGTGGCGACTTTAAAGAAGGAGAACCAAAACTCCAGCTCACCGAACACCTTCACGCTCATCAGGTTGATGGCGCCTATCACCAGCACCACGCTCAGCACCCAAATCCAGTGCGGCACCTCGGGGAACCACACGCCCATATAGATGCCGAAAGCGGTCACGTCGGCAATCGCGACGATCAGGATTTCAAAACAGTAGGTCCAACCGGTGATATATCCGGCCATCGGGCCCAGGTAGTCCTGTGCATAACGCGAGAACGAACTGGCCTGCGGGTTGTTGACCGACATCTCGCCCAGCGCACGCATGATGATAAAAGCGACGATGCCGCCGATCAGGTACGCCAGCAAAACGCTAGGGCCGGCCATTTTAATCGCGTCCGCCGAACCGTAGAACAGGCCGGTGCCGATAGCCGAACCCAAAGCCATAAAGCGAATGTGACGGGTGCTGAGACCGCGTTTTAGCTTATTGGGCGTGGGAGCGGTGGGTGACTGTTGTTGCATGAAAATAACCCGTGTTTTTTAAACGTAAAAAAGCCACGGACAAGTCCGTGGCCCAAAATTTAGCCGGGGGATTAGGAGTGCGCGGTCACTTCGGAACGCGTACAAACCCGGTCATAAATCGCGACCAGCACCAGCATCAACAGCGAAGGCGACAACCATGCCAGACCCTGTTCTGCCAGCGGCAGGTGATTGGTCCAATCCGGCAGCACTTGCTGGAAGGCGGACGCTTTCACCGCGTCAAGGATACCAAACAACAGGCTGACTAACATCACCGGCGCGATAATACGCGGCGCGCTGTTCCACCAACGCAGGGTGAAGCTCAGCACCACCAGCACGATGCACGGCGGGTAAATCGCGGTCAGCACCGGAATGGAGATTTGGATCAGATGGCTCAGGCCCAGGTTGGACACCACCATCGAGAACAGCCCCAGAATAAACACCAGCGTCTTGTAGGAGAACGGCAGATATTGGGCAAAGAACTCTGCGCAAGCGCAGGTCAGGCCAACCGCAGTCACCATACAGGCGATGAAAATCAGCGCCGCCAGGAAGAAGCTGCCCAGCCCACCGAAGGTGTTTTGCACGTAAGCATGCAGGATCACCGCGCCGTTGGTCGCGTCGGGTACCAACACGCCGCTGCCGGAGCCCAGTTTAAACAGGCTCAGATAAACCAGCGTCAGGCCCACACCGGCAATCAGCCCGGCCAGAATGGTGTAACGCGTCAGCAAACCGGCATCTTTGACGCCGCGGGAACGCGCAGCATTAACGATGACGATGCCGAATACCAGTGCGCCCAGCGTATCCATGGTCAGATAGCCGTTGACGAAGCCGGAAGAGAAAGGAACGTTCTGATAAATGTCGGTCGCCGGGATAGGCGTACCTGCCGGCCAAACCAGCGCGGCGATGCCGAGCGCGCCCAGCGCAACAATTTTCAACGGTGCCAGCACGTGACCCACGGTATCAAGCAGGCGGCCCGGATACAGCGAGATGCCGATCACCAACGCGAAGTACACCAGGCTGTAAATAAACAGCGGCATGGCGCCATCACCGGTCAGCGGTGCAATGCCCACTTCAAAGGAGACGGTCGCGGTACGCGGCGTGGCGAACAGCGGGCCTACGGCCAGATAGCAGACGGTAGCCAGCAGCAGACCGGCGCGACGGCCAATCGGCGAGCTCAGGGCGTCAATGCCGCCACCGACGCGCGCCAGGGCGATCACGGTCATCACCGGCAGACCGACGGCGGTGATCAGAAAGCCGATAGCTGCGGTCCAGACGTGTTCACCGGACTGTAAACCGACCATCGGCGGGAAAATGATATTCCCGGCGCCGACGAATAAGGCAAAGGTCATAAAACCCAATGCGATAATATCTTTTGACGTTAAACGATGACTCATACGATGTCGTGTTGCCTGTTCAAATGAAAAAAAATGCCCGATATGGAGGTAGCGTTAAGCCCCATCCGGTTGCCGGCTTGCCATTTCATCGCGAGACCAATAAGAGCAGAAAACGCATAACGTCCGGCGTTTTGTCCTTATTCGAAAGTGACCACTCATGATGATGGGCAGAGTTTTAGGAGTTATAAATGGAGGTTTAGTCCGACAACGGAGGCTAAGTTAAACGTTTATAGCGTTGAAAGGCAAGTCGCATGACAAAAAGCAGAGCTATCGACCAGATTATCTTTCGACACCAGTCGATCATAGGGGCTATCAATAAATATACAATACATGATTTGTATCATTTTTGAGCAACGCATTCACAAAACGTGAAGAAGATGCCTCATGACCGCGCGAAACCGCCAATAAACCACCAGTTTACGCGCGGTCTGAACCGATTTTTTGCCCTACCAAACCTGCTCGGCAATATTCACCACGCTTTGCAGCTTATTCCACTGCTGCTGCTCACTCAGGCTGTTGCCCTCTTCAGTCGAAGCGAAACCGCACTGGGTGCTGAGGCAAAGCTGTCGACGATCGACAAACTGCGCCGCCTCTTCAAGTCTTTGTTTCACCTGCTCGGGGTTTTCCAGTTCCCCGTTTTTGGTGGTAATCAGGCCCAGCACCACCTGCTGTTTGCCCGGCTTGATAAAACGCAGCGGCTCGAAACCACCGGAACGCTCATTGTCGTATTCCAGGAAGAAAGCGTCGATATTCACCTGACCAAACAGGATCTCCGCCACAGGTTCATAGCCGCCCTCGGAGATCCAGGTGGAGCGGAAATTACCGCGGCAAACGTGCAACCCGATGATCAGATCCTCCGGCTTGTCGGCGATCGCCGCATTCAGCACATCCGCGTAAATGCGCGCCAGAAGATCCGGATCCTCTCCACGCTCGCGGATCTGTCGCCGTTGATCGTCAGAGCACAGGTAGGCCCACACGGTGTCATCCAGTTGCAGATAGCGGCAACCGGCATCATAAAACGCCTTGATCGCCTCGCGGTAGGTCTGCGCCAGATCGTCAAAATAGGCGTTCAGATCCGGATAAACCTGGCTGTCGATGGCCTTACGCCCACCGCGAAAGTGCAGCACGCTCGGGCTTGGAATGGTCATCTTCGGCACCGCATCACCGGCGATGGCCTTCAGAAAACGAAAGTCCTCCAGCATCGGATGCTGCAGGTTGAAGCCCAATTTGCCGACCACCTTGATACTGCGCGCCCGCGTCTGTACGCCGTTAAACTGGATCCCCTGCTCCGCGTCATAACCTTCCACGCCGTCCAGCCCTTCCAAAAAGTCGAAGTGCCACCACGCTCGACGAAACTCTCCATCCGTCACGACCGCCAAACCGAGATCTTTCTGTTTTGCCACCGCCAGACGGATCTGTTGGTCTTCAACCTCCCGTAACTGAAGGGCATCAATCTCGCCCTGCAGAAACTGTTGGCGAGCGGTTTTCAGCGCCGCAGGGCGTAACAGACTGCCGACAACGTCAGCGTGAAAGGCAGAATTGCAATCGCACATAATATGACTCCCGCTAGCCGGCAAAAGCTCGGGCCTTTGCCTCAGTGATTTACAGTGTGAACTATTACGCCGGGTTATTAAATAGACTTCCAGACGTCTAGATGACTTGTAATCAGCATGCTGTCACGTCGACTGACGGGCGGCAACGGAAGAATTTTCACAGGGGATGAAAGAAATTCATGTTGGGCACCCAAGGTGCCCAGAGGCAGGCTTATTGCAGGCCCAGCGCCAGGCGGGTTTTCTGCAGAGTCTGAGGCGGCAGTGGCAGATAGCCGTCGTGATTGACCAGATTTTGCCCGGTGTCCGACAGCACGCGATCGAGAAATGCCGCCGTCAGCGGCTCCAGCGGCTGGTTGGGCGCTTTATTAATGTAAATATACAGATAGCGCGACAACGGATAGCTGCCGTTACGCACGTTGGCGTCATTTGGCGTCACATAGTTTTGGCCGGTCTCCGCTAACGGCAACAGCCGTACGCCGCTGGCGCGAAAACCGATGCTGGCATAGCCGATACTGTTCAGCGAACCGGCCACCGCCTGCACGACTGAAGCCGAGCCCGGCAGCTCATTGACGCGCGGCATAAAATCGCCGCCGCACAGCGCACGCAGTTTGAAATAGCCGTAGGTGCCGGAGGCCGAATTACGTCCAAAACGTTGCAGCGCACGCTGTTGCCAATCACCGGCCAGCCCCAGTTCCCCCCACCTCGTCAGAGGCTGGCTCTCGCCACAGCGCAGAGTCGCGGAGAAAATTCGGTCGAGCTGCTGCAGATTTAGACCGCGCAGCGGATTGTCCTGATGCACCAGCACCACCAGCGCATCGACCGCGACCGGTACCGCCAACGGCGCATAACCGTAACGATGCTCGAATGCAGAGACTTCCGCGGCCTTCATCGGGCGACTCATCGGGCCAAGCTGCGCTGCACCAGCCGCCAATGCGGTTGGCGCCGTGGAGGAACCGGCGGCCTGGATTTGCAGATTAACGTTGGGATAATGCTGGCTGAAGTCCTGCGCCCACAGCGCCATCAGGTTCGCCAGCGTATCGGAGCCGACGCTAGACAGGTTGCCGGACAGCATGCCATCCGGCTGTGCCAGCGCGCCTCGGCTTGCCAACAGCGCCAGGCAAAGCAACAGCCCTCGGGTGATTCGGATCATGCCAGCCTCTCGCGTTAATTTTTCACCGCATTCTCTGACAAAGCTGCGGGAACAATCAACCGGTTAGGCAAGGTAAAGATAAATCGGGTGCCGATGCCCTGCTCGCTAAGGATCTCCAGCCGCGCATCGTGGTGACTGAGCGCATGCTTGACGATCGCCAACCCCAGCCCACTGCCGCCGGTCTGGCGTGAACGAGCTTTGTCAACGCGGTAGAAGCGTTCGGTCAAACGGGGAATATGTTCGGCCGCGATACCCGGCCCATTATCACTGACCTGAAACTGCGCGCCGCTTGGCGTCTGCTGCCAGCTGACCTCAATATTGGTGCCTTTCGGCGTATGATTGACGGCGTTATACACCAGATTCGACACCGCACTGCGAAGTTGGTCATCGTTACCGAACACTTTCAACTGCTCATTCACCCGGAAGGTGATTTCGTGGTTGCCGCCGCTCAGCGATTGCGCCTCACGTTGTAACACCCGCAACATCAGGGGGATATCAACCCGCTCGTTCATTTCAACGTTAGGCGCCGCCTCGATGCGCGACAGCGTCAGCAGTTGCTTGACCAGTCCGTCCATGCGGCGAGTCTGCTCCTGCATGGTGCCCAACGCCTTACCGCGCAGCGAACCATCCAGCTCTTCGTCGCTCATCATTTCCAGGTAACCCTGCAATACCGTCAGCGGCGTGCGCAGCTCGTGGCTGACGTTAGCGAAGAAGTTGCGCCGAGCCCCTTCCAGTTGACGCATCTGGGTCACATCGCGGGCTACCATCAATAATTGCCCTTCGGAGTAGGGCATCACACGAAACTCGACGTAATGCTCGTTATTCAGTTGCAGCGTCAAAGGGCGGGAGAACTCCTGCTGTTGCAGATAGTGACTGAACTCCGGATAACGCAACAGGTTGAGAATGTGCTGGCCATTGTCTTCCGGCCAGCGGAAACCCAGCAAATGCTGCGCCAGCCCGTTGCACCAAAAGATATTGCCTTCGACGGTAGTCATCACTACCGCATCGGGCAGCGATTCCGCTCCGCTACGGAAGCGTTTGATCAACAGCGCCAGCTCACGGCGCCGACGACGGTTCCGTTGCTGCATCTGATACAAGCCGTAAAACAGCGGTTCCCAGCTCCAGCGGCCAGGCGGCGGCGTCATGCTGCGGTCAACCCACAGCCAGTGGGAAAGTTTGAGTTGATTGTAGAAATTCCATACCAACGCCGCCAGCACGGAGGCCAGCAGCAGCCAGGGCAGATAACCGAAAATCAGCCCCAACAGTAAGGCAGGCAGGCAGAAAAGGGCCAGCTCCAGGGCCAGCCTCTTCCAGGATAGACGTTCTAACACGGCATATTCTCCAGCGCGGCGCGATCAGTAGCGCGTTGAGAATCGGTAGCCGGTGCCCCGAACGGTTTGAACCATTTTGTCATGACCACTGGTCTCTAACGCCTTACGGAGCCGACGGATGTGCACGTCAACGGTGCGGTCTTCCACATAAACGTTAGTGCCCCAGACGTGATTAAGCAACTGCTCACGGCTATAAACACGTTCAGGATGGGTCATAAAGAAGTGCAACAGCTTGAACTCGGTCGGCCCCATATCCAGCGCTTGTTCGTTAGCCATCACGCGGTGTGAGGAAGGGTCCAGGCTCAGCCCTTGCATTTCAATCACTTCTTCCACCGCCATCGGTGAAATACGGCGCATTACCGCCTTGATGCGCGCCACCAGTTCCTTCGGTGAGAAGGGTTTGGTGATGTAATCATCCGCCCCGACTTCCAGGCCGCGCACCCGGTCTTCTTCTTCACCGCGCGCGGTCAACATCATCACCGGAATATCGCGGGTCAGCGCTTCACGTTTCATATGTTTAATAAACTGAATGCCGGATCCCCCGGGTAACATCCAGTCGAGCAACACTAAATCAGGGAACGGCTCAGACAGGCGCGTCACGGCGCTGTCATAATCCTCAGCTTCCAACGGTTGGTAACCATTCTGTTCCAACACAAAGCACACCATCTCACGGATCGGCGCTTCGTCTTCCACCACCAGTATGCGTCTTGCCATCGTCAATCCTGCCAATGTGTTAGCGATCACAGTTGATTGCGGGCGCCATTATGCGTCAGTTTTGTGACACTTTTATGAAAAAAGCGGGCTGTTATAGGCAGTAAGCATAGCGATTATTTCCAACGTCAAAGAAAAATCATTCAGTTGTCATAATGATTGCGTCACGACAGCCGCCGCAACGCCCTTTATAATCACCGCCATTACCCTATCGCCCCGGGAGTGTCATGCGCCTGATCCACACCTCTGACTGGCATCTTGGCCAGTACTTTTTCACCAAAAGCCGCGCCGCCGAGCATCAGGCCTTTCTGCGCTGGCTGATCGAACAGATCGAACAACACCAGGTGGACGCGCTGATCGTCGCCGGGGATCTGTTCGATACCGGCTCGCCGCCAAGCTACGCCCGCGAGCTGTATAACCGCTTCGTGGTGGAACTGCAGCGTACCGGCTGCCAGTTGGTGGTGTTGGGCGGCAATCACGACTCCGTGGCCACCTTAAATGAATCGCGTGAATTACTTTCCTGCCTGAATACCACCGTGATCGCCAATGCGCAGAGCGAAATCGAACAACAGGTGCTGGTGCTGAATCAACGCGACGGCCAACCGGGTGCGGTATTGTGCGCCATTCCTTTTCTGCGCCCGCGCGATCTGCTCACCAGCCGCGCCGGTGAGTCCGGGGTGCAAAAACAGCAGGCGCTGCAAGAGTCTATCGCCGACCACTATCACACCCTGTACCAGGCCGCCTGTGCGCGCCGTGATGCGCTGGGCTTGCCGCTGCCCATCGTCGCTACCGGCCATCTGACCACCGTCGGCGTCACCACGTCCGACTCGGTGCGCGACATCTATATTGGTACGCTGGACGCCTTCCCCGCACAAGCGTTCCCGCCGGCCGATTACATCGCGCTGGGGCATATTCATCGCGCGCAAAACGTCGCCAAATCTGAACATATTCGCTACAGCGGCTCCCCTATCCCGCTCAGTTTTGACGAGTTGGGCAAGGCCAAAAGCGTGTTTATGGTGGATTTCGCGGCGGGTGCCCTGCAGCAAGTCAGCGCGTTGGAGATCCCAAGCTTCCAACCAATGCAGCTCATTAAGGGAGATTTGGCGCAGATCGAGCAACAATTACGGCTGTTCGCCGATTATCAGGGTGAATTACCGGTATGGCTGGATATCGAAGTGGCGACCCAGGATTACCTTAGCGACATTCAGCGTCGCATTCAGCTGCTGGCCGATCAACTACCAGTAGAGGTCGTGCTGCTGCGCCGCAGTAAGGAGCAGCGTCGCCAGGCCATTGAACAGCAAGACAAAGAAACGCTCAACGAACTGAGCGTCACCGAGGTCTTTGAGCGGCGGCTGGCGCAGGAACCCGAGATGGCCGAAGCGCGCAAACAGCGAATGAGTCAGATGTTCCAACAGGTGGTCGAAGCCGTACGGCACCAGGATCAGGAGCCGAACCAATGAAAATCCTCAGCCTGAGATTAAAAAACCTCAATTCGCTGCAGGGGGAATGGAAGATAGACTTCACCGTCGAGCCCTTCGCCAGCAACGGATTATTTGCCATCACCGGCCCCACCGGCGCGGGTAAAACCACCCTGCTGGACGCCATCTGTCTGGCACTGTACCACCAGACGCCGCGCCTGAATGTCACGCCAAGCCAAAATGAGCTGATGACCCGCCACACCGCCGAGTCGCTGGCGGAGGTCGAGTTTGAGGTTAAAGGCGTCGGTTACCGCGCGTTCTGGAGCCAGCGCCGTGCCAAAAACTCCCCGGACGGCAACCTGCAGGCGCCGAAGGTGGAGCTGGCGCTGCGCGATGACGGCAAGATCCTGGCCGATAAAGTCCGCGACAAGCTGGATCTTACCGCCGCGATCACCGGACTGGATTTCGGTCGTTTTACCAAATCGATGATGTTGTCTCAGGGGCAGTTCGCTGCCTTCCTGAATGCCGATGCCAATGATCGGGCCGAACTGCTGGAAGAGTTGACCGGCACCGAGATTTACGGCCAGCTTTCCGAGCGCGTTTTCGAGCAGCACAAACAGGCCAAAACCGATCTGGACGCGTTGCATCAGCGCGCCAGCGGCATTGAGTTGCTGAACGAAGAACAGCGCCAACAGCTGGAAAGCCAGCTCGTGGAGCTCAGTTCGCAGGAAAATACCCTCAGCGAACAGACCCAGCGTCAGCAACGGGCGTTAAACTGGCTACAGCAATGGCAGCAGACGCAGCAGAAACAGCAGGAATACCAGCGTCAGTTGAGCGCCGTACAACAGGAGCAGGCTGAGGCAGAACCCCAGCTGCAGCAGTTGGCGCGCAGCGAGCCGGCAGAGAAACTGCGCCCACTGCTCAACGAACGCAACCGCTGCCGCAGCGATCAACAGGCGCTACAACAGCAGATTGCCCAGTTGACGCAGCAACAGGAGCAACAGCTTGCCCAGATGACCCCGTTGCAGCAGGCAGTGGAACAAGCACGTGCTCAACTGCAGGCGCATGTCGAACACCAGCAGATCCAACAACGTCTGATCGACGAGCAGATCGTCCCGCTCGACCACCAGATAACCCAGTTGCAAAAAACGCAGACAGAACTGCAACAGGCCTGCGATGCCGCCACGCAACAGTATGCTCAGCAACAAGCGGAGCTGGAACAACTCGAGGTTTTACGAGCCCGGCTCACCGCCCAGACCGGACAGCAGCAGGAGCAGCTTAACGGCCTCACTGCCGCACTGGCAGCGCAGCAACAGCAGCAAAATGCGCTGGAAGCCCAAGCCCCCCTAACAGCGCTGCGCCAACGTCAGACCGAACTGGCCGAGCTGCGTCCGGTGCGCCAGAAATTATTTACCCTCTCCTCGCTGTTTGGCCAGGTCAGCGAACGTCTGGAACAACAACGCAAGGAGTTCACGGCCCGTCAGACCCAGCTCAGCGAGCTTGAAAAGCAGCTTGAAGAAACACGCCAGCAGTACAAACAGCAAAAAGCACATCAGACGGACGTAGAGAAAGCCCTTGAGCTGGAGCAACGCATCGTCAGCCTGGAGGCGGAACGCGCTCGCCTGCAAACCGGCGAACCTTGTCCACTGTGCGGATCTTCCGAGCATCCGGCCATCGAACAGTATCAGGCGGTAAAACCCTCTGAGACAGCACTGCGTCTGGCCGATATGCGCGTCAAAACCGAGGCTTTGTACACCCAGGGCACCGAGCTGCGCACCCGCTGCGAAAGCCTGAAAGAGCAACTGCAGCGCCAGCAACATCTTATCGGCCAAGATGAACAACAGCTGGCCGCTCATCGTCAGCAATGGCAAACCCTCAGCACGCCTCTGGCGTTTGATTTTGATCTGCAGGACACCGCTCGCCTTAGCCAGTGGTTAAGCGACTGCGACAATGAGGAGCGTCAGGCTCAGGCCAGTCTGCTGCAACACGAGCAGGCAGCCCAGGCGGTACAGCAGGCTAAAGACCGGTTGGCCGCACTGCAGACACAGCAGCAACAGGCGCAGCAAGAAAAGGCACTGCTGGACGAGCGTTTCAGCCTGCTGGAAAAAAGCCACGCCGAGGCCCAATCGCAGCAGCAACGCCTGCAGCAACAGCGTCAAGAAGCAGAGCAAGCTCTGGGCGAACAACGTACGCAGCGGCTGGCGCTGTTTGGCGAACAGCAAATCGTGCAGGTGCGTGAACAGCTGCGTGCCCGGCAGACGGCCTGCGAACAGGCTATACAACTGGCCGCAGAGCACTGGCAGAAGGCGCAGGAACAACGCGATCGTCTTGGCGGGCAACTCACCGGGTTGCAGCAACAGCTGTTGCACCTGGCCGAACGGCTGCAACAGGCGGAGCAAGATTGGCTGCAAGCGTTGTCCACCAGCGAATTCGACGACGAAGCGGCCTTCAACGCTGCCCTGTTGAATGACGATCAGCGCCAACAATTGCAACGGCGCAAAGAGCAGCTGCAGCAACGGCAGGTTGAAGCCAGCGCCCTGCTGACCCAGGCCGTAGCCAATCTGGAACAGCAACGCCAACAGCGTCCGGAAGGGCTGGATGAAAGCCAGGCCGATCCCCAAACCCTGGGCCAGGATCTGGCCGCGCTGGCGCAGCAGCTCAAAACTCTGCAGCTCCGACAGGGTGAAGTGCGCAACCAGTTGGAAAGTGATGCCGCGCGCCGTCTCAATCAGCAGTCGCTGTTTGAGCAAATCAGCCAAAGTCAGCAACAATACGACGACTGGAGCTACCTCAATCAGCTCATCGGCTCCAAAGAGGGGGATAAATTCCGTAAGTTTGCCCAAGGACTGACGCTCGATCATCTGGTGTACCTGGCCAATAACCAGTTGGGCCGGTTGCACGGCCGCTATCTGCTGCAGCGCAAAACCAGTGATGCACTGGAATTGCAGGTGGTGGACACCTGGCAGGCGGACGCACTGCGCGACACTCGAACCCTGTCCGGCGGTGAAAGCTTCCTGGTGAGCCTTGCGCTGGCGCTGGCGCTGTCCGATCTGGTCAGCCACAAGACCAGTATCGATTCGTTGTTCCTTGACGAGGGCTTCGGTACGCTGGATGCGGAAACTCTGGACACCGCGCTGGACGCACTGGACAGCCTGAACGCCTCCGGCAAAACCATCGGCGTGATCAGCCACGTTGAAGCCATGAAAGATCGTATTCCAGTGCAGATTAAGGTGAAAAAGGTGAACGGCCTGGGTATCAGCCGGCTGGAGCCGCAGTTCCGGCTGGAATAACGTGACTCTGAGCTCGGAAATGTGACCGTGGCGTCACTCCCCGGTCAAAAACATTGAGCCGCCGCTGACAAGGTTTATGATGCTATCGATAACAGGATTGTTACTGTAAATATACAGGCAAAACCTGACGCACGGGATCGCTCCTGGACGTCAGGTTTTTTCGTTTTCAGCATGCTGAAACATCCGGGAAAAACCATGAAGATCGCAAAAATACTTAATAATAACGTGGTGATTACGCTGGACGACCGTCAGGAAGAGACGGTGGTTATGGGAAAAGGTATCGGCTTTAAAAAGAAGGCTGGCGATCTGCTGGACGAAAACCTGATCGAGAAGGTCTTCACCCTTAACGGCAGCGAAATGGCCGAGCGCTTTAAAACGCTGCTGTCGGAGATCCCCCTGGCCTGCGTGACCACGGCCGACAAAATCATCACCCTCGCCCGCCAGCGCTTGCCGGGCAAGCTGCATAACATTGTTTATATCACGCTGACCGATCACATCCACTTTGCGCTGCAACGCCATGCCCAGGGGCTGGACATCAAAAACGTGCTGCTGTGGGAAATCAAGAAGCTCTACCCGGCCGAATTTGCCGTCGGGCTGGAGGCACTGACGCTGATCGCCGAACGGCTGGGCACCACGCTGCCGGAGGACGAAGCCGGGTTTATTGCCCTGCACCTGGTCAACGCCCAGTTGAACGATGAAATGCACAACACCCTGCATATCACTCGCGTCATGCAGGAAATCCTGAATATCGTCAAATACCATTTCCGTTTTGACTACAACGAAGAAGCCCTGAGCTATCACCGCTTTATCACTCACCTGAAGTTCTTCGCCCAGCGTCTGCTGGGTAAAAACTACGTCGACAGCGATGACGACTCACTCTATCTGGTGGTGAAAGAAAAGTACCCTGACTCCTTTGCCTGCGCAGGCAAGATCAATCAGCACATCGAAAAAAACTATCAGCATCAACTCACGCGGGAAGAGATGATGTTTCTGACCATTCATATCGAACGGGTGCGCAGCGAAAGCGAGGCAAGATAGGTTTAGCGACGGGCGTCAAACACCCGAATGCCGTACGGCGGAAACCAGCGTCAACCCTTCGGCCTGTGCCTGGGCGAGCAGCATGCGATCGAAATCTCCCAAATGCTGGTCGCGCTGACAAATACCAGATTAGCGCATGGGTATCCAGCAGCAGACGCCTCATTCATCAGCTAAGTTAGCTAAAGCACAGAGGGCGGTCTGGTTTTTATACGGTGAATGGATTAAAGCGCGAGCAGGCCCGCGCTTTTTTGCAACAGTTACACTTGCGGCCACAGCCAGGCTGCACCGCGTACGCCGCTGGAGTCACCGTGAACGGCTTTACGGATCGGGGTTTCACACTCGCCACCGAAAACCCAGGATTTCACCAACTGCGGCACACGCTGATAAAGACGGTCCACATTGCTCATACCGCCGCCCAACACCACCACGTCTGGATCAAAAATATTGATCACGTGCGCCAGCGATTTGGCCAACCGCAGCTCATAGCGGCTAATGGCTTGCTCCGCCAGGGTATCTCCCTGCGCCACCAGCGCCATGATCTCATGCCCCTTTAGCGGATTACCGCTCAGGCGCGCATAATCGCTGGCAAAGCCGGTGCCGGAGATAAAGGTCTCGATACAGCCCTGCTTGCCGCAGTAGCAGGGAACCTCTGCACGAAAACGCAGTTCGTCATCGTCCAGCCACGGCAACGGGTTATGCCCCCATTCGCCAGAGATGCCGTTACCGCCCGAATGCGCCTGGCCGTTGATCGCCACCCCTGCGCCGCAGCCGGTGCCAATAATCACCGCAAACACCGTTTGTTTGCCGGCGGCCGCGCCGTCGGTAGCTTCCGAAACCGCCAGGCAGTTGGCGTCGTTGGCGATACGGACTTCACGCGCCAGCATCGCAGACAGGTCTTTGTCCAGAGGTTGGCCGTTGAGCCACACCGAGTTGGCGTTTTTAACCAAGCCGGTATAAGGCGACAGCGTACCGGGAATGCCCACCCCGACCGATCCCTGCTGCCCAGTATTTTCTTCCGCCAGTTTCACCAGACCGGTGATGGCCTCCAGCGTTTGCTGATAGTCATGGCGCGGCGTGGCAATACGATGGCGGAACAGTTCCCGTCCGTCGTTGGCCAACGCGATCACTTCAATTTTGGTGCCACCCAGGTCGATACCAATGCGCACGATTTTTCTCCTCAATGCACAACAACGTTGCTACAGCCTAATGTAACCGGCTTTCGGGATCACCCCATTAACGCCGAGTGTGACGGCGATGGCAATTTCCGCATCAGAACCGCACCGGCTGCCGCTTATTAATTAGCCATCGGGTACACTGGATTTTATCAGTTAACCTATTGATAACATTTTTACGCATCATAAAATTCGGAGAGCAGCGATGAAACCTGCCATATTGATCGTCGACGACGATCCCGCTATCTGTGATCTGCTTTGTGACGTGCTCAATGAGCACGTGTTTACCGTACATGCCTGCCACCGGGGCAGCGAGGCGCTGACGCTACTCAGCAAGCAGCCGGATATTGCGCTGGTGCTGCTGGATCTGATCCTGCCGGACACCAACGGCCTGCTGGTGTTACAGCAGATCCACCGCCTGCGTCCGGATCTGCCGGTGGTGATGCTGACCGGTCTCGGTGCCGAGTCCGACGTGGTGGTCGGCCTGGAAATGGGCGCCGACGATTACATCGCCAAACCCTTTAATCCACGCGTGGTGGTCGCTCGCGCCAAGGCGGTTTTGCGCCGTACCGGTGCGCTGGCGTTGGAACCTGCCGCTGTCGGCCAGACCAGAGCGGAGGGCTGGCAGTTCAACGGCTGGTGTCTGGACACCAGCCGCTGCACGCTGCACAACCCTCAGCGCCAGGCTGTCGATCTGACTCAGGGCGAATACGGCTTGTTGCTGGCGCTGGTACAACATGCGCGTAAAGTACTGACCCGCGATCGCCTACTGGAGCTGACCCACGGCGAAACGCTGGAGGTCTTCGATCGCACTATCGACGTGCTGATCATGCGGCTGCGCCGCAAGATCGAAATCAATCCGCACCAGCCCGAACTGATCCGCACCATTCGCGGGCTGGGTTACGTCTTTGCCGCCGACGTCAGCCAGCCGGTGGCTGCCGCCTGATAAAATCCTGCAGTTCCGGCAGCGGCCGAGCACCGTCGATAGCATTGGCGCACAGCAGGTTGAAACGCGCACAGGCATGCGCCAGCTGCAGGGTCTCCACCAAAGGCCAGTCTTCATGGCTGGCGTACAGCACGCCGGCGCAGAACGCATCACCGGCGCCGACGCTGCCGACGATTTCAGCTTGCCTCACCCGCCATGAGGGTTGCCAACGCGCTTCGCCACCGCTCTCCAGCCCGTAAGCCCCTTCCGGGCAATGGATCACCACCCGCCGCCGCACACCGGCCTGCAATAATTGTTCTGCGGCCTGCGCCATCAGTGACTGCTGTAACGAGCCATTAGCCGTACGCAGCGCCAGTCCGGTAAACTCACCGGCTTCCAGCTCGTTGATCACCAGATAGTCCAGCCAGCGCAGCGCCGGCAACACCAAAGGCCGATAACGAGGATCGCCCTGGCGCGACACCAGATCCAACGAAGTCTGGTAACCGCGCTGCTGCATTTGCGCCAGCAGGCGTGCGCTACGGGTGCCGAATTCCTCGTCCGGACAATCCAGGCTGTCGAGCAGCAGCAGATAGCCCAGGTGGAAAATTTTATGATTGCTGTGCAGCGCGTCAAAATCGCCGAGGTCCAACAACCGATTCGCGCCCGGCGCATGGAAAAAGGTCCGCTGTCCACCCGGCTCGGTCATCACCTGCGACATCGAGGTCATCGCCGTTTCGCTGCGACGCACCCGGCCGCTGTCGACTTGGTACTGCGCCAGCATTTGCAAAATATAGTCACCATCGGCATCGCAGCCGATCAGCCCCAGCGCCGCCAGCGGCAAACCGGTTTCCATGCGCGCCAGCGTCAGCAATACATTAAGCGGCGCACCGCCGGTGGCACGCTGGCTATGTTCAATCTCCACCAGCCAGCCCGGCTGAGGCCAATGCGCAATTTGATGGACATGATCCACCAGCATGTTCCCGGCAGAAACAATGCCACGCCGGCTCATCACAACCGCCCGGCGCTGCCGAAAATATGCATCTGCTGCTGCACCACTTCGCTGATCGACCGCTCCACCGCCAACAGCACTTCGGCAAACTCATCATAAATCGCGTGACGCTGCGTCATCCGCTGTTCAATCGCCCCCAGTGCCGCTTGCGACATGCCGGTATAGAAGTTGATTTTGTGAATGCCCAGGCCGATGGCCCGCTTGAAGTCTGCATCGCTGATGCCGGAACCGCCGTGCAGCACCAAAGGAATGCCTGCCTGCTGCTGGATAGCCGCCAGTCTTTCGAAATCGAGCTTAGGTTCGCCCTTGTATTTGCCGTGCGCGTTGCCGATCGCCACCGCCAGTGCATCGATGTCGGTCAATTCGACAAACTCGCGCGCCCGCTGCGGGTCGGTAAATTTATTGCTGTCGGCCTCACCATACAGAGCACCGCCTTCGTCACCGCCGACGGCACCCAATTCGGCCTCCACCGAGACGCCCACCGCATGACACATGCGCACCACTTCCTGCGTTTGACGCACATTTTCTTCATAACTCAGGCCGGAACCGTCAAACATCACCGAGCTGAATCCGAGACGCAATGCCTGCACCACCGCCTCAAAATGCAGACCGTGATCGAGGTTCAACACCACCGGAATGTCGTGCTGCGCCGCCTCACTTTTGATCGCCGCGACCAAAGACTCCAGCGACACGTACTTAAAGTGGACTTCGGCAATATTGATGATAAAGGGCGATCGCGCGGCCTGCGCCGCGGCAAACAACGCGCGAAGGAAATGGCTGTCGAGCACGTTGAACGCACCCAGCGCATAGCCGTGTTGACGCGCATGCGCTAACCCCTGTGCCAGTGAAATCAATGCCATGGTGCATCTCCTTAATCGATAAAGCGCAAGTATTCGTTACACAGCAACCACTGGGGCGGCTGATCCTCTTCGATCTGGCTAAAGCGGCTGAGCGGCGTCAGGAAACGGTTATCGTTGTCATCGTCATTCACCGTCGAAACCTCACCCACCAACACGTCGCCGAAACCTTCCTCGCCCCAAAAGCTGTGATAGATGCCCGGCGTCAGGCAGATGCTTTCCCCCGGCGCCAGCCGCAGGCGTGAACCGGCGGCGTGAGTCTGTCGGCAACCGTCCAGGGTCACGCTCACCGGGCTGTCGGCCAGCCCTTCCTGCGGATCGGCGTTATGCAGCTCGACGATCAGGTTGCCGCCACCGCGATTGATGATGTCTTCCCGCTTGCGCCAGTGGAAATGCATCGGCGTCACCTGTGCTTCGCGGCAATGCATGATTTTCTCCGCATAGCATTTGGCATAAGGTTGACCGCCGGGCGAACCGTTTCGCAACGTGAACAGCGTCAGCCCCTTGTGAGCAAAATCCTCACCGCCGAACGCCGTGACGTCCCAACCCAGCTTCAGGTCGAATACCTCCTGCCACGGCTGACGATCGAGCTGACGCCAGACGGTTGGGCTAAAGTGCGCAAAGGGCGGCAGATGGACGTCGAAGCGGGCAAAAAAATGCTGGGTTTGTTGCAGAATCTGGTTCACGGCGGAACGGTTCATATCGCCTCCGAAAGTGGGGATGAAATGAGGGGCCTGAATAGCAGACCCCGCCGATAGCAGGTTATTTCACCGTCCAGCCTTTGTAGCTGCCGATATTGTTTTTATCGATCATGGTGACCGGGATCAGCACCGGCCCGGTTGGTGCGGGTTTACCCTGCAGGATTTCGTAACCGATCTCGACCGCCTTGGCCGCCATCACCTGCGGATCCTGTGCCGGGGTTGCCACAAACAGCGAGTTGCCGCGCTTGAGCGCCTCTTCGCCATCTGGCGATCCGTCTACGCCAACGATGAAGAACTCGCTGCGCTGCGCCTGCTTGGCGGCCAGATCGGCACCGATCGCCGTAGGATCGTTAATCGCGAATACGCCGTCGATCTTCGGATTGGCCGCCAACAGCGCGGTCATGATCTCCAGCCCGCCTTCACGGCTGCCCTTGGCGTTCTGGTTATAGGACAGCAGCTTGATCTCCGGGTGTTTCTTCAGTTCGGTCATGCAGCCTTCTACCCGGTTCTGTACCGCGGACACCGGTGGGCCGTTGATGATCACCACGTTGCCTTTCTCTTTCAGGCGATCACTGATGTAATTACAGGCCATGGCGCCGGCCTGGGTATTGTCCGAGGTGATGGTGGCATCGGCACCTTCGGCCGCTACGTCAACCGCCACCACCACGATGCCGGCGTCTTTGGCGCGTTTCACCGCCGGGCCGATACCCTTGGAATCTGCGGCGTTCAGGATGATCATATCGACCTTGGCGGCGATAAAGTTATCGATCTGCGCCACCTGTTGACCGAGATCGTAACCGCTCGACACCAGCGTCACGTTAACCTTGTCACCGGCCAGTTCGCGCGCTTTCAGTTCCGCACCTTTGGTGATCTGCACAAAGAACGGGTTGGCCAGATCGCCCACCGTCACCCCTATCGATTTCAACTCTTTCGCCTGCACCAACGAAGCACTGCCGAGCGCGGCGGTAACCAGCAAAGCGGTAATCAATGGTTTGAAACGCATAGTGTTTTCCTCATTATTTTCTGAGATACGAAAAACCTGCCCCGGTGGGCGCCAACCAACCTTTCTTTCTCACTCAACCTTGCCCTATGGATTTCCAGTGGCAGCGAGTGCAAGTCACAACGCTGCGGCTTGAAAGAGGACGGGTAGATCAGTGTTGATAATTGCGGGTGCGGTACTTGTCGATTAACACCGCGATGATGATCACCGCCCCTTTGATCACCAACTGCCAAAAATAAGAAACGCCCATTAACGTCATGCCGTTGTTCAGGGTGGCGATAATCAACGCCCCTACCAGCGTGCCGGTAATGGTACCGATGCCGCCGACGAAGCTGGTGCCGCCAAGAATCACTGCGGCGATCGCATCCAGCTCATAGCCCATACCGAGGTTGCCGTTGGCGCTGTAAAGCCGGGAGGCGCTCATCACCCCACCCAACCCGGACAGCAGGCCGCTCATGCCATAGACGAACAGCAGCACGGCACCGACCTTGATCCCGGTCAGGCGCGCCGCCTGCATGTTGCCGCCTACCGCGTAGATATGAACCCCCAGCGTGGTACGGCGCAGAATGAACCAGCACACGGCAATCACCGCAAAGGCAATAATCACCAACCAGGGGATAGGCCCCAGGTAAGCGTTGCCGATCCATTCAAAACTGATATTGGAATTGATGATGGTGGTGCCGTCCGCCAACAGATAAGCGGCACCGCGCAGTGCGGTGTAGGTACCGAGGGTGACGATAAACGGCGGGAGGCCAGCGTAGGCCACCAGAAAACCATTAAACAGCCCCATGCCCAAACCGGCCAACAGCGCCAGCGGGATCGACATTCCAGCCATGCCAGGCATCAGTGACACCGCCATCGCTACCACCGCGGTGGTGCCCAGCATCGAACCGACCGAAAGATCGATGCCGCCGGTCAGGATGATGAAGGTCATGCCCGCCGCCAACACGATGTTGATCGACGCCTGCCGGGCGATATTCAGCAGGTTGGCATCGGTAAAGAAATTCGGGGCAACAAAGCCGAAAATCGCGACGATCAGGATCAATATCGGCAAGATACCGACGGTTTGCATCATATCGCCCAACAGTGCCCGTTTCAGCGTCGGATTTTTTGCGCCTGGCGGCAATGGATTCGAAGTCATGGTCGGCTCCTTGAGCGTAGGGGTGGAATTATTCATGCGGTAGTCGCCTGCGGTTGGGTGGTGTCAACGCCGGTGGCCAGCGTCATGATGTTTTCCTGGCTGATCTCACCGCCGCCCAGTTCCCCGACAATGCTGCCTTCGTGCATCACGTAAACCCGGTCGCTCATGCCGACCACCTCAGGCAATTCACTGGAAATCATCAGGATCGCCACGCCCTGCTGTGCCATCTGGCTCATGATGCGATAGATCTCGCTCTTGGCCCCCACGTCCACACCGCGTGTCGGTTCATCGAGGATCAGGATCCGTGGGCCAATGGCTACCCAGCGTGAAATCAGCAACTTTTGCTGATTACCGCCGGACAGGCCGCCGGCCCGCACCTGAGCATGTGGCACGCGGATATTCAGCAGGCCGATAGCGTCACTGGAAATACGCTGCGCCTTGCGGCGATTGAGCAGGCCATAGCGACCGTCACGTTCCAGCGTCGCCATCACGATGTTTTCATGCGCGGCCAGATCGAGAAACAACCCCTGCTCCTTGCGGTTTTCGGTGAGAAAGCCGATGCCCAGAGCAATGGCATCGCGCGGCGAGTGGATACTGGCCGGCTTGCCGTCGACTTCCACCGTACCGCCACTGGACTTGCGCACGCCGAAAATCAGCTGCGCCAGTTCGGAACGACCGGCGCCCACCAGCCCGGCAAGGCCGACAATTTCACCGGCGCGGACCTGAAGGCTGACCGGCTTCACCTTTTTGCCGTCAGTCAGGCCGTGCAGCGTCAGGCGAGGTTCCCCCACCGGGATGCCCTGTTCCTTATTGAACAAGTCGCTCAGCGGGCGGCCCACCATCATGCGCACCAACTCGCTGGCGGACAGCTTGTCGCGCATCAGGCTGCCAACATACTGACCGTCGCGCAGCACGCTGACGCGATCCGACAGCTCGTACACCTCCGCCATGCGGTGGCTGATATAAATGATTGCCATGCCTTCATCGCGCAGCCGTTTGATCAGCTCGAACAGTCGATGCGTTTCGCGTGAAGAAAGCGCCGCTGTAGGTTCGTCCATCACCAGAATGCGGCTGTTACGGTGCAGCGCACGGGCGATTTCCACCTGTTGCTGCTCGGCGATGGTTAATTTCATCACGCGATCGCCGGCGCTGAACTGCGCCCCCAAACGATCGATCACCTTCTGCGCTTCCAGCAACATCTGCCCGCGCTTCACCAGGCCGCCACGCTGGATCTCGCTGCCCAGAAAAATGTTTTCCGCCACCGTCAGATTCGGAGCCAAGTTCATTTCCTGGTAAATCAGCGTGATGCCTGCCGCCAGGGCATCTTTTGGCCCCTTGATGGCGAACGGCTGCCCATCGATAAAAATTTCCCCGCTGCTGGCGATATAAGCGCCGGCCAATATTTTCATTAAGGTACTTTTACCCGCGCCGTTTTCACCCATTAGCGCGTGGATCTCACCGCGATACACCGTCAGGTTGACGCCTTTCAGCGCATAGAACTGACCAAAACTCTTGGCGATGTTGTGCATTTCCAGAATCGGGGTCGCGCTCATCGTCATACCTCAGGTTGCGGTTCGGATGGCATGCAGTTAACCACGCATAAATAAATGCAAAATGTCAGCGCCCGTTCATCTTTGTCATATTGTTAATGGGACGGGGATTTATACTGCGAACAGTCAGTTACGGGGGATTCGATGCGCAGACTGCCTTTCCTTGCCGGCGCGCGTGGGCGCCTGTTGATGTTCAATCTGCTGGTGGTGGCGGTGACGCTGATGGTCAGCGGCGTGGCGATCTTCGGTTTCTACCATGCGGGCAAGCTGCAGGAACAGATGCAGGCGCAAACCCTGGCAGAAATGAACGGCAGCATGGCGCTGAGCCGGGATACCTCCAACGTGGCGACCGCGGCTATTCGGCTCTCGCAAGTGGTGGGTGCGCTGGAATACCAGAGCGAATCCGCCCGGCTGAAGCAAACGCAACTGGTGCTGCAAACCTCGCTCAGCCGGCTGGCAGACGCCCCGTTGGCCCACAGCGAACCGGCGCTGGTCAAGCGCATCATCAGCCGCAGCAACGCGCTGGAAAGCAGCGTAACGCGCATGCTGGATCTGGGACACCAACGGCATCTGCAGCGCAATATCCTGCTCAGCGGGCTGTATCAGTCGCAGAGCACGCTACGGCATATCGCCACCCTCAATCAGCGCAATAACCTCAACCAGCCCTCGCAGCCGCTGCTTAGCCAGATCGACCGGTTGCTGGCGATCGCCATACAGACCCCTACTCCCAAGGCCGCAGCCCAGCAGCTCGACAACGTTATGGCCTACTGGCCGCAACACAGCCCGGATGTCCTGGTAGACGAGAAAATGCGGCAGTTTCGGCTCAGCGAACAGCGCCTGCTGCCCGAAACGCTGGAGCTGGAGCAAAGCGACCTGGCCCTGGCCTATTACACCTACCATATCAAAGCGTTAGTTGCGATGCTCAACGACGATATCAACCTTTACGTGCAAAAGGTGGCCAACGAGTCGGAGCTGCGCACCCACCAGACCCATCATGAGCTCAGTTCCATAAGCTGGTTTATCGGCCTGTTCGCGTTGCTGGCACTGGTGATTACCGGCTTCGCCGGACTGTATATCTACCGCAATCTCGGTTCCAACCTGACGGCGATCGCCGGAGCCATGACGAGGCTGGCGCGCGGCGAACGTGACGTCAGCGTACCGGCGCTGCAACGCCGCGACGAACTGGGCGAGCTGGCTCGGGCATTTAACGTCTTTGCCCGTAACACCGCCTCGCTGGAGCAGACCTCCCGTCTGCTGAAAGAAAAAAGCACCCAGTTGGAAACCACCTTTCTGGCGATGCGCGACGGTTTTGCGCTGTTTGATAACGACGGTCAACTGGTGGTGTGGAACCCGCAATACCCCTTGCTGCTGGGGCTCAACGAACACCAACTGCACCGCGGTTTGCACTACCGCGAGCTACTGCAACAGGTTACGCCACCGGCGGGGCAACGTTGGGAAGCGGTGCTGGCCAATCTGTCTAGCGAACTGCCACAGCCGCAGGAACTGCGCCTGAGCGATGGTCGTACCGTAGAGCTACGCTTCAGTCCGGTACCGAACCGTGGCGTGGTTAACGTGGTGTTGGAACGCACCGAGCGCAAAGCGCTGGAAGAAGCGCTGCTGCACAGCCAGAAAATGAAGGCGGTCGGCCAGCTCACTGGCGGCCTGGCGCATGATTTCAACAACCTGCTGGCGGTGATTATCGGCAGCCTGGAACTGACCACTCAACAAACGCAGGACGCACAGACCGAACAGCGCATTATTCGGGCGCTGAAGGCCGCCGAACGCGGCGCACAGCTTACCCAGCGGCTGCTGGCCTTTTCCCGAAAACAGGCGCTGCACCCGCAGGCCATCACGCTGCAATCGCTGGTGGAAAATTTGCAGGAGCTGTTGCGCCATTCACTGCCCAGCACGCTCTCACTGAGCATCGAGGCACAGCGTCCTGGCTGGCCTGCCTGGATCGATGCCAATCAGTTGGAGAACGCTCTCATCAACCTGGTGGTCAACGCGCGGGATGCGATGGAAGGCCGCAGCGGCGTGGTGAATATTCGCATCTACAACCAACGGGTGGTGCGCAGCGGCGGCAAAAAGCAGGACATGGTGGCGCTGGAAGTGATTGATACCGGCTGCGGCATGTCGGAAGAGGTGAAGGCTCAGGTGTTCGAACCCTTCTTCACCACCAAGGCGGTAGGCAGCGGCAGTGGCCTGGGGCTGTCGATGGTTTACGGCTTTGTCCGCCAGTCCGGTGGACGGGTCCAGATTGAAACCGCGCCGGGCAAAGGCACGTTGGTGCGCCTGCAGCTCCCGCGAGCGCCTACGGCGGCGATAGAGGAAGTTCCCGCCCCGCAGCTCGAAGAATGCAAGAACACGGATAATCTGGTGCTGGTACTGGAAGATGAAAATGACGTTCGCCATACGCTGTGCGAACACTTGCACCAGCTCGGCTACCTGACGCTGGACAGCGCGGACAGTCAGGAAGCTTTGGCGCTGCTGCGCCAGACGCCGGATATAGACATACTGATCAGCGACCTGATGCTGCCGGGCGAACTGGACGGCGTGCAGGTGATTGGGCTGGCGCGAGAGATTAACCCACAGCTTACCGCCCTGCTGATCAGCGGCCAGGACATCCGCCGTCAGCACGAAGAAAATCTGCCAAACGTTGAACTGCTGCGTAAGCCTTTCAGCCAGCGGCAACTGGCGTTGGCGCTGCAACGAGCACGACGTTCAAACGCGGACGGCGACGCAATTCGGAGGGAATGAGGCGATTTTTCGCCTCTGATTCGTTATTATGCCGCCCTGCTTTTGATGAATAAGCGTGCCAGGTGCACGCCCAGCCAGGGATAACATTATGCTGTGGTTTAAGAATTTGATGGTTTACCGTTTGAGCCGCGAAGTTGCGCTAAACGCGGATGAAATGGAAAAACAGCTCAGCGCTTTTGCTTTCACCCCGTGCGGCAGCCAGGACATGGCGAAAACCGGCTGGGTCTCCCCGATGGGCTCCCACAGCGACGCATTGACGCATGCGGTTAACGGCCAGATCGTCATCTGCGCACGTAAGGAAGAAAAAATCCTGCCGTCGCCGGTCATCAAGCAAGAGCTGCAGGCCAAAATTGAACGCCTCGAAGGCGAGCAGCACCGTAAACTGAAGAAAACCGAAAAAGACGCGCTGAAAGACGAAGTGCTGCACAGCCTGCTGCCGCGCGCCTTTAGCCGTTTTAACCAAACCTTTATGTGGATCGACACCGTTAACGATCTGATCATGGTTGACGCCGCCAGCGCCAAGCGCGCGGAAGATACCCTGGCGCTGCTGCGCAAAAGCCTGGGCTCTCTGCCGGTAGTGCCATTGACCATGGAAAGCCCGATCGAGCTGACGCTGACCGAATGGGTGCGTTCAGGTGAACTGCCGGCCGGCTTTATTATTCAGGACGAGGCGGAACTGAAAGCGATTCTGGAAGACGGCGGCGTGATCCGCTGCAAGAAGCAGAACCTGATCAGCGATGAAATTGCGGTACATATTGAAGCCGGCAAACTGGTAACCAAGCTGGCAGTGGACTGGCAAGAGCGCATTCAGCTGGTGCTGGCGGATGACGGCTCGTTGAAGCGTCTGAAGTTCGCCGATACGCTGCGTGAGCAGAATGACGATATCGATCGTGACGACTTCGCCCAGCGTTTTGATGCCGATTTCATCCTGATGACCAGTGAGTTGGCGGCGTTAATCAAAAACACCATCGAAGCTCTGGGTGGTGAAGCCCAGCGTTAAGTACACAAAGGCGCAAATCGCTGCGCCTTTGTTCCACATGAGTAGCTTCGCAACACAGATAGCATACCCAAATTAATTGGAGTTGCAGCTAGGCGGCAAGTGCGGGAATCCCCAGGAGCTTACTCAAGTAAGTGACTGGGGTGGGCGCATGCAGCCAACAACGCAGCAGCTTCAAGTAAGAAGGGTATGAATTACTTGCTCAAATAACGGCACAGATAAGCGGTTGCATCGGCAACCTGCAGGTTGAACTCACTGTGGCCCGGTACGAAGAACTTCTCACCCGGCATAAACACCTGCCAGTCCGGCGAGCCCGGCAGCAGGACTTTCAACGCCCCGGTAATCACGGTCATTTCTTCCGGCTGGGCGGTGGTGAAGGTGTACTCACCCTCTTCCATCACACCGACGCTGGTAAGGCCGATGCTGCTACTATCGAAACCGATAGACTTCACTTTTCCGGCAAAATACTCGTTCACTTTCAGCATAGACTGGCACCCGCGTAATCAACTTTATGGGAAATCCATATTGGGGGATTGTGGTTGATCTGTCACTGGTTTTTCACGCGAAATGCGATCGCGACGCAGAGTAAAATTCTGCCGGGCAATGGCTCCTCAGCCTGGCACTCTGGATCCGCTGATAAAAACGCGCCAGACAGCCGCTGTCATTCGCCAGACTAAGGATTTATTCTATATAAAATCAGTTAATTAGCTCAGCCGCCAACTTGGCGACCAGCACGTTGGACAGCAGCACCGGTCTTTCAAGCCGCGCCTGCAGGAAATCGCGATGCTGGCGGTGATAGCCGATGCAATCCAGCACCACCACCTGCGCCCCTTGTCGCTGCAACTCACTTGCCGCCCGTTCCAGCACCGCGTCGTCCGCCAGATAGGGACTGGCCACGGCGAAACAGGGCGGCGTCGCCAGCCGTTGCCATTTGCCTGCTTGCTGGCTGATTTGCTCCGCTACCGGCACCACAATGCCGACCCGATGCTGGCTGACAATGGCGGAAATCAGCGGCGGAATAATGCGATCCGGCTCCAGCAACAGCGCGCGTTCGGCGTGCAGTCGGCCAAATTCTCCGGTGCATAGCAGCAGGATCGCTTCACAGCCCTCGGCTTCCAGCTCACGGATTTTCTGCTGCAATCCCTTTTCGACCCGCGAGGCGCCCAGCCTCACCTGCGTACCGTCCAACAATCGTGAAACCAGCACCTTCTCACCGGCCATAGGAGCGTAGCCTTGGTCAATCTGGCCGAAGCTCAGTCCATCCAACAGCCCGACATGCCTCACCTGATCCGCGGGCAGAAAGGCCGACAGCAGCGGCATGATGTCGTTACGCGGCGCCTGGCCGATAGTCAGCGTGGCAAATGAGGCATTCATCCGGTTATTTCCTTTTTTGCAGGTGGCTGAGGCTGCCGTACAACGCCAGAAGCTGCGCGTATTCATCGGCCTGGTAAAACTGGCAGGTACCGCGCCCGAACTCTTTCGCCACTTCCACCGCAAACTTCACGGTCAGCGCAATATCCACTTCATGGCTGGCACCGGTACCGCAGCCCGGCACCACCGACTCGGTACAGATCGCTACGCCAACCACCGGCGCAGAAGTCGCGGTGGAAGGTTGCAGGATGCTGTTCAGGTGATGCACCCCATTGCCGTACGGCGTAATGTCCTGCGTGGTGATCGGGAACGTCACCGCCGGACGACCGCTGGTCATCTCCATAATCCGCAGCAAGTCTTCCGCCACCCGCAGGATGTAGCCTTCTTTCACCGTCGGCGACAGCGCGTAACCTTTGTGATTGATGATGCGGTTGCCTTTGGTAGTGTCGATAGACAAGATTGCATCGGCTTCCGCCACCACTTCATTGTCGTTCATCGTCACGTCGTCGATTGGCGAATCCATAAAATCGACCGGATCGTGCGGGCGGGTTGGCGCGTCAGGGCAAATATGGGTAGTGATAATGACATCCCCCGGCAACACGTCCCCTTTACGCTGCATTTCTGCCAGCTTCAACGCGCTGGCAATCGCGGCAATTGCCCCGTCGCCGTCGGACACCAAGCCGATGCGCGTAGGCCGCGCACCGATGCCGCCCAACCGGCCGACAATGCCCAGAGTTGGCGCATCCCCACCCCGGTTTTTACCGGCGCTGCCGGGGATATCGATGCGCACGAAATCGGTGGCGCCTTTCGGTCCGCTGGCACGCAACGTACTGGCCCGGATGCCGGGATAAGACGCAAACAGATCGACGACGTCCTGACCGCTCACGTAGGCATTATCTATTAATTCAAAAACCTGCAGCGTTTGTTGCAAACTCATAATCGGCTGACCTCACAATTTAACCGGGGGGTTATTTCCCTTTGCTGGAAAAAATCGAATTGAAAAAGTTGTACAACGCGTCACCGGCAATAAAACCGGCCGCCATGATCTCCATCGGCGTGCGGCCCTTGTCGCCCCAGCGACGGATAATCAGGATGCGCAGCGCAATGCCAAGGAGCACCGCCCACCCCGCCAACGCGTTGTTGATCAGCAGGCCCGTAGCTAACAGCACGCCGAGCTGGCGTTTGGGCCCGCCAATCAGCTGCACGATGGCCCCGGGAATGGCCCAGATCAGCAAGCTGAAGGCAATGCCCGGCTGAGCGCCCGCCTCGATGGTTTTGGCGTACACCCGCGCTACCGGTGGGATCAGGTCCTGCAGGAAGTAGCTGCTGTAAGCGAAGTACACCACCGGGATGGCAATAACAAAGGCGATCAAGGCGGCAAACAGTTGAATGCGACGCCCCAACAGCTCCTGCTGCAAATCTTTGCCGTAGCCGCGCAGAATAAAGCCAGCTTTCAGATCAAACCCCATGTCGGCAAACGCCGGGCCAGTGGCGGCAGTAAACCCGGTCAGCACGCACAATGCCACCGGCGGAAAACCAATCAAAATACCGATAATCAGGGTGATCAGCGCCACCGCAAAGGCCGGGAACCAGCCAGAGTGCATGGCGGCGATACCGACGATCAACTCATGCACAAAGGCGGCGAACGCGGCATAAATAACAAACAACACCAGCATGGTCAGCGACATCTCGCTATACAGCCCGCCGGCCAACGCCAGCAACGCAGCGATAACGATATAGCCAACGGCTCCCAGCCCCAGCGCCTTGCTGACTTCGCTATCTGCCTGGCTGTAACCGGCGGCGTCGACGTTTTTGCTACGGATCACCTGCACCACCTGGATCAACGCCACCAATCCGGCGCCAACCATCACCCCATGAGGAATAAAATGCGCATTGATGTCGAAACCCGCCATAGGTTCTGCGTAGGCGCGCAGCAGCAGGCCGACGCCAAACATCCCCAAAGCCCAAATATTGCCGATAAATGCGGTGCCGAAGGCCGCCATCGGGATTTTAAGCATCGACCCGGCGATCCCCACCGCCACGCCCACCACCAGCAACCAGGCCTGTTTGCCCCCCCGATCGCCGGCCTTGATGGCTTCCGCCGCCGCAACGCCTGGCGGCCAGGCGTTGGCGGCAGGAAAGATTTTGGTGTCAAACATGCGATACAGCAGATAGGCGTCAAGCAACATTGCCACGGCCACACCGCAAAACATCGGCAGGATCAGCTGCGGCTGCCCCATCACATAAGGCACGGCAATTGGCATCAGCAATGAATTGGCAGCGCCAAAGGTGGCGGAGGAAATCACCGTTTGCGCCAGGTTTTGCGTATGTACCGATCGATAACGCTGGAACATTTGCAGCGGAATGCGCGCCAATAGCATCGCGAACAGCGCCCCGATGATCGACGTATTGGGGGTCACGCCCAACGTAGTGATTAGCTGCACACCGATGATCGCCCCAACGATGGACAGAATCACCATCACCAGCAGCGTACCGATATCTTTCAACGGATTTATGGTGGTATTGGATTTCATAGAGTCAATTTCCCTGAATATTCGCTGGCGCATGGCAAAGGTCATTTTTCGGCGTCAGGCTGCCGTCGTAGTTCCGGTATTTGGAACTACGATTTGAATTAATAATTTTTTGACCCGTAACCTAAAGTGAAATAACTAACGAATTCCCTGGTGTTGGCTTTCATTAATTACTCCGTGCTAGCAGAACTATTTCGATGCGTTATTTGATCTGTTGCCAATAATCATCACCGAACTTTTCCGCTAATTGCCGAGATACCGTCATCAACGCTTCTAATACGGCAGGAGAAAACGGTTGTTCGTCCGCTTGGGTGGCAAAGGATAAACAGAGCCCCACCGTCTCATTGCGGTGTTTGTTGGTCACCGCTGTCGCCAACGAACTGATACCCTGCAAGGTTTCGTTACGCGCCAGGGACCAGCCCTGCCGCCGAATCTGCGCCAGCTTGCTCAACAACGCATCCGGCGATTGCGGGGCATTGGGCGAAGCCACGTGGTAACCGGTGGCATAGCGCGCAATAGCCTGTTCATCGCTGTCACGCGCCAAAATTGCCCTGCCCACCGACGTTTCCGCCGCCGGTGAACGGCTGCCCGCCGGCGTCACTACCTGGAGGAAGTGACGGCCCGGGAACATGCGCATCACCATGATCTCCTGCCCCTCGAGCACCGAAACATAACCCGTGCAGCAAGTCAGTTGACTGAGCTGCACCATGCTGGCCGCCACGCTGTCCACCAGCGGCGTCGACAAATAATGGCTGGAAACCGATAAAAGCAAGCGACCGATTTTATACAGCTTGCTGTCGGGATCGCGCTCCAGCATGCCCTGTGTTTCCATGGTCTGCAGCAGGCGCGATACGGTACTTTTCGGCAGCGCCAGTTGGTTCACCACATCGCTGAATGAAATACCGGGTTGCCCGTGCATCATTCGTTGTTGTGAAAATAACTTTAATACCGCTGCGGCATTTTCCAGGGTTGTCATGGCACGCCTTGTTCCACTATATGGAACTTAGTTCCTGTTCGATAATTAGAAACTAAAACTCGCACAACTTATCGTCAAGCAGTTTATTTTTTACGCTGTGGAAAATTAAAGATAATGATGCTTTTGAAAATAAAATAGCGGAAAGATCGCCAAAGTCATGAGGGAAATTAATTTGCACATCTACTTAAGCTGGGGGAAATATCAGCACAAGCTGCTGAAAACGCCATTCACCTGAGCAAACAAAATACGCTTTGCCGCCCCAGAATCAGAAGCGAGCGTTATGCAGACTGAAATCGATCGGCACAATTAACTCCACCACACCGTTATAGAAAGTGTCGCCCGGCAGCGTAGGCAAAACGAAACGCGTCTTTGGGGTAACGTTTAAGGCGGTTGAGACGACTACGCCTGCTGCAACAACATCAGCATATGGCGTTGAAACAACGCCTGTAACTCGGAATTGGACATCTCTTTTCCCAGAAGTGAAACACCCATAGGGGCGATAAAAATCACAAAATGATGATCAATAAAAGACTGGAAAACAGAGACTATAGCGGTAAAAACAAGAAACCGGCTTTACGCCGGTTTCTGAGGGATAACGGTTAGTCTTCCAACGCAGGGTCCTCATAGCGGTGCTTGGCATCCAACGCTTCCTGCTCGGTTGCGTGCTCGCTGAGCAGCGTATTGGGTTCTATATCGTCGGTGCGCACCTCGAAACGGTGCATATGCAAGCTGGGATCGCCCCGGTCAACGGCGACCACTCGGGCGGTTCTCGGATAGCCTGGTCGGTTATTTTCGCGCATGTTGATCTCCCGTGTGATTCCACAGGATTAAGTATAGCAGCGCGATTTATACCGACATGCGTGACCCCAGATCGCGATCGGCGTGATCGCCTTCCAGCAGTTGCGTCAGTTCATCGCAGGCGCAGATTTTGCCGTCACGTACGGTGAAATGCGCCAGCACCTTAACCAGACTAAGGCTGCCATCGCGCTTTTCCACCCGCACCCTATGATGCGTCAACACCGAATCGTCCTGTCCGGCAATGGCGACCATCTCCAGCGTCATGCTGCGAGTCAACTGCTTGAGCAACGCCATGTGTTGCACAAACTGCATGTAGTCCAGCGTCTTGCCGTCCACCTGTTGACGGTAATCCGCACTGAAAAGCTCAGCGATCAGCGTCGGCTGATGTTGCGGGGCGGCGACAACCTTTTGCAAGGCATCGAGCACCAGGGCTGTGGGGGTTTTCGGGGTCATGGTTGATCTCCAGAAGTGAATGACGCGGAGATCATAAAACGAACAAGGCATGGCATAATAACCACACTCGGACTTTTAATACTGCAAATCGGCCAATCATTATGATCCTGCAGAGCCAGCGACTTTGGCATGAGAAAAAACACCTGACGCCCTGGCACCAGCATGCCAGCGGACAGATCTACCTGTTGACCCATGGCATGATGGCGTTGGAAACCCGGGAGCGCCAATGGGCAATGACCGCCGGCAGTATCGGCTGGCTGCCACCCAACTGTGCGCACCAGGCACTGGCATGCGGCAACGTCGTCGGCTGGAGTCTGTATCTGCCGGAGTCCTACTGTGCGACGCTGCCGGCGCAGCCGCATCTGAGCCCTGCCTCCGCGTTGATTCAGGCGTTAATGGAACGTATTGCTCCTTTTGCCGGACAAGAGCTGGATCCGGCGCAACAACGCCTATTGCGGGTCTTGTTGGATGAGATTTCTGTGGAAGAGAGCGTACCGCTGCAGTTACCGCTACCGCAGGACGCCAGGTTGTTGAAAATCGCCCGCGCCCTGCTGAATGAACCCGCCAGCGCGCGTACCCAGAGTGACTGGGCCGCCTGGGCCGGGGTGAGCGTACGCACCCTCAGCCGCCGTTTTATCAGCGAAACCGGTGTGACCTTCGCCCGTTGGCGCCAGCAAGCACGGGTGATTCGCTCGCTGGAGCCGCTGTCGCGTGGTGAATCGGTCGGTCGAATCGCCGGCGAATACGGTTATGACAATGTCAGCGCCTATATTGCCGCCTTCCGTCAGCGTTTTGGCACCACGCCGGGGCTGTATTTTAGTCAGCCTCAGTCGGTAACAGCGCCTGACGCGTCGCGTTAAGAAACTGTTCTGACAGCGCATCGCCCTGCGTTGCCCTTGCCAACGTCAGTGCCCCCACCAGCATCGCCATCTGCACCAGCGCCTGCTGTTGTCGTTGGGGTTGTTGTTCATCTGGCGAAAGCGACTCCAGCCGCGCCAACATGGCTTTCACACCGCTCAGGTAAGCCTGATGCACGGGTTTATCCGCCTCTTCGCGCGCCACGTCACCGGCCAGAGCGGCAACCATGCAGCCTTCGCCCGGGCAGTCGCGGTGCCTGACGTTCAGATAGGCGTCAACCAGAGTCTGTAAATTGTGCTGGTCGGGCTGACGGCTGGCTGCTTCCCAGCGCTGAGCAGATTCCTCTGCCGCCCTGCGGCTGGCCACCGCCGCCAGTTCGTCCTTGGAAGCAAAATGGCCATAGAAACCACCGTGCGTCAGCCCCACGGCCGCCATCAGATCGTTAACGCTGACGCCATTCAGGCCGCGTTCGCGGAAAAGCTGTGAAGACACCTGCTCAATCGCCTCGCGATTGCGCTCCATCTGCTGCTTTGAAACCCGTGCCATGGCATTTTCTCCTTATCAATCAGGCATCATCTTAGGCTATCCACCGACAGCGCTCAATAGATGATGCCTTTCATCCAAAGAGTCAGGCGCGCGGGGTACGCGGCGCGGCAAAGCGGGAACTGTCACCGCCCTGCGCACGCGCCAGCGTGTGGGCAATCTGCCGGTGAGGCGTGCCCGGTTCAATCGCGCTGACCCGATCCAGACGCGCCATCTGCTGCTCGTCCAACGTCAAATCAAGCGCCGCCAGCGTATCCTCTAACTGGTCCAGCGTGCGCGAACCCAGAATAGGGATCAGACTGGTGCTGGAATGCGCGGCCCTGTTGCGCAGCCAGGCGATAGCAACGTGGGTCGGCAGGGCCTGGTGTTCTTGCGCAATCGCCAGCACTTCATCCAGCAACGCGGTGTCTTTTTCGCGATGCACCAGGCGCCCCAACTCACTCAATCGACCAGCATCGCTATGGCGATACTTCCCGGTCAACAAACCACCGCCCAGCGGCGACCACAGGGTGGCGGCCATCCCCAGCGCTTCGGCCATCGGCAGCAATTCACGTTCTGCGGTCCGCTCTACCAGGCTGTATTCCACCTGTATACCTGCAATGCGCGCCCAGCCACGCAGTTCTGCCAGCGTATCTGCGCGGGCAATGCGCCAGGCTGGGAAGTTGGACAACCCGGCATATTGGATCTTGCCGGCGCGGATAAGATCGTCAAAGCTGCGAACGATCTCTTCAAGCGGCGTCAGGTTGTCGGAAAAATGCGCCCACAGCAGATCGATACGATCGGTTTTCAGCCGCTTCAGGCTGCTCTCTACCGAGGCAATCATGTTTTTGCGGCTGTTGCCGGTAGAGGCAATACCCGCGTCCGGCGCAGCACCCAAGGTGTATTTAGTGGCGACCACGAAACGGTCGCGTTCGGCGGCGATGAAATCCCCTACCATCTGTTCTGACTGGCCGAATTGGTAAGTATCAGCCGTGTCGATAAAGTTGCCGCCGGCGTCGACATAACGATCGAAAACCTGTTTGGCCTGTTCTTTTTCCGAACCGTAGCCCCAGCCGGTGCCAAAGTTGCCGGTTCCTAATGCCAGTTCAGAAACGCGCAGGCCGGTATTGCGGCCAAAGGTGGTGTATTTCATGGTAAAACCTCACGATTACGTTGCATTTATCAAAATAGATGATGGTCATCATTATTTTATATATGTCATTCATCATTTATAAAAGCAAGCGCAATCTGCGGCGAAGGCAAAAACCAAGGGAAGATACGAAGCGCTCGGGCACGCGGCACGGTGCCCGAAAATGTCAGAGGGGATTACTTTACCGTTTCCAATTGCAGTACGGCGAGGATCTTTTCAACCACCTGCTGTGGGTTACCGGTACCGTCCATCACGTAGTGCGCGGTCTCCTGATACAAGGCCTCGCGGGCGGCCAGCACTTCCAGCATCTCCTCAGCGATCGGACGACCGGTCAGCGTGGGGCGTTGCGCGTCTTGCGGGTACTCTTCCAGCCGCTGCGCCAACACCTCGGCCGGTGAGCGCAGATAAATGACGGTGCCGTGCTGACGCATAAATTGACGGTTCTCTTCCGCCAGGATCGCACCGCCACCTGTGGCAACTACAGTTGACGGTTGGGTGACGGTTTGCAGAGCAATGCTTTCACGGCGGCGAAATCCCAGCCAGCCTTCATTTGCGACCATTTCCGCCACGCTCATTTGCGTGGTCTGTTGCATAAACAGATCGGTATCGGTGAATTGATAGCCCAGCGCCAACGCCAGTGCACTGCCCACCGTGGTTTTACCGGCGCCGCGCGCGCCCACCATGAAAATGGTTTGTGTCATTACGGGTTGTCCCTTATACGGTGACTTGAATGCGTTAGCACGCCAAAATCCAGCGTGCAGATCGTGCGATGGCGTAGTTGCTGCATCATACCGCCATCAGCCTGTATTTCAATATTTACGATAGTGTAAATTCCATGGCACAGCGGCTGCCTGCAGCAAAACCCTGCGCCACCTCTTCCGCCAACCTTGCCCTCAACGACAGGCTGAGCCGTTCGGCGGCTATCGGACTGAACCCCAGACGCCGGTAATAAGGCGCATTCCAGGGCACGTCAATAAAAGTGGTTAGCGTCAGGCGCTGCGCGCCCGATAACGCGGCCAGTGCCGCAACCTCAACGAGCAGGTGGCGCCCGATGCCCTGACGTTGCCAGTTGGCAGCCACAGACAGTTCGGCGATATGCCAATCCTGCTGTTGTGGCACGACGGCGATAAAGCCGGCAACCTCCCCCGCCGCACCTTCCGCCAGCCATTCATTCTGTCGCTGAATAAAATCAGCATGCTGCTCTGCGCTCATCACCGGACCTTCAGCGATAAAACGCCAGGCCGGTTGTTGATGAAACAGCTGCGCCGCCGAGCGCTCAACGGCTATCAGTTGAGCGATATCCTGTGGCTGCGCCAAACGGATTTGCAGGCTCATCGGGTTCTCCTTAACAACGGGGCCGGCTATTTAACCAGATTTCCCCGACGGCAGATACCTGCTCGCCGGGACGTATTCCTGTACGAAAAATCAGAAGTCGACACTGGCGCGCAGCACCACTTCTCGCGGTTCCCCTACAGCCACGCGCAAATTGCCGCCGCTGGAAGGGTAATAGGTTTTGTCGAACAGATTCTTCACGTTCAATTGCCACTTCACCCGATAACCCTGCACCGGCATGGTGTAAGCGGCGAAGGCATCGGCAACGGTGTAATTATCAAGACTGAAACTGTTGGCAGCGTCGCCTGGACGACGGCCAACATAACGCGCCCCTGCGCCAATGCGTACGTTGTCGCCGCTATACAGCCCTGGGGAACCCAGATCCTGCGTCAGGAACAGCGAGGCGGTATGGCGCGCCACGTTGGTCATCTCCTTACCCTTGTTGTCCGGGTCATCTACCACCCGCGCATCGGTGTATGCGTAAGATCCGATCATGCTTAACGAATCAGTGATGTTGCCGGCAACATCCAATTCCACGCCCTGCGAGCGTACGCGTCCGGCGGTTCGGGTGACGGTTTCACCACCCACCAGTTCGCTGACCATCACGTTACGTTTGGTGATGTCGAACAACGCCAGGGTCCCGGTAACGCCGTTGGGCAATTCGACCTTGCTGCCGACTTCCCAGGCCTTACCCTGTTCCGGCGGCAATGAGCCAATCTGGCTGGCAATGGACGAGTTTGGCTTGAAAGACTCGGTGTAACTGCTGTACAGCGACACATAGGGCGTCAGTTTGTAGACCACCCCGGCGCGCGGCACCAATTTGCCGTCGGAGCTGTCGGTGTTGGTGACAAACGGCCGCCCTTTACCGGCAAAAACGTCAAAAGCGTCATAACGCAGCCCGCCCATCACCAACCATTTATCGGTCAATTGAACGGAATCCTGCATAAACCAGCCGTAGCTGGTGAGGTTTTCACGCTGATCGCTGTCTTTGGCACTGACGGCGTTCGAGGTTGGCATCAGGCCATACACCGGATCATAGATATTGAAATCGCTGTTCTTCTTGCCACGGATCATATCGCCGCGGTAGGTACGGTTATCTTCAAAATCAAAGCCAAACAGCATCTGGTGGTTGATGCTGCCCCAGTCAACGTCACCGTTGAGCGTCAGCTGTACCGCGTTGGCATGGCTGACAGCATGGGCGGTGGAGTCGGCCTGGCGCGACAGCACGCCAGTTTCAGGATCCAAAGCCAGCGCGCGCGCCTGATTGTCACTGTAACTGTTACGGCTATAGGCGTAGGTCAGAGAGCTTTTCCAGCTTTCATTCAGCACCTGATCAACCTGCAGGGTGACGCTGTCCTGATCGCCCCGCGTGGCGTTATAACTTTCGTCGAAACGGCGGTCGCGCGGCGTATTTACCGGCTTGCCGGTGCGTGAATCAATGATGGTGCCGCGGTCAAACGGCACCAGATATTCCATATGTTCGTAGGCAACGCGTACCGTGGTGCTCTCGCCGTACCACATCAGCGACGGCGCAATCACCGTTTGGCGGTTACGGCCAAAGTTACGCCAGTAATCGGTTTCATCGTGATCGACAATCATCCGGTAGGCGAACCCGGAGGTACCAAGCGGACCGGTGACGTCCAACTGACCACCGCCGCCCTTGAAGCTGCTGCCCCAGCCTTCCACATGGGTGCGCTGCTGCAGCTGCGGCTTTTTGGTGATCATGTTGATCATCCCGCCCGGTTCCCCCATGCCGTAAAGCATCGAAGCCGGGCCTTTCAGCACCTCAACCCGCTCAGTGGTCGGGGTAAAATTACGCGCCTGCACCGAACGCACGCCGTCACGCAAAATGGAGCCGTCGCGGTTATCACCAAAACCGCGCTTCATCACCGCGTCCTGGGTACCGCCCAAGGTGTTCGCCTGGGTAATGCCACTGACGTTATACAGCGCTTCATCCAGGCTGCTGACCGCCTGATCGGTAAGCACCTGCTGCGGCACCACGTCGATTGCCTGCGGCACGTTCAGCAGGCTGGTCTCAGTTCGGGTGGCGGTCACGCTGGTCAGCGGCTGATAACTTTGCACGCCCTTCGCAGAGGCCTGGCCGACCACCACCAGGGTTTCCCCTGGTTCTTTTTCGGCGGTTTTGTCGGCGCCGATCGCCGGAGCAGAAGCACAGGCCGCCAGAGGCAGTGCGCACCACCAGCCGCGCTGGGTATTATTCATTTTGTAACTGACTCCAATAGGTCCCTGAAAAAGGTAACGGCAAAAATTGTTGATAGAGTTGCTTAAAGGTCTGTTGCGGGTTGATGTCAGCAAACAGATCCGGGTAAAACGCTTTGGCGAACATTTCGACCGCCACGACGTGGTACGGGCTGAGATAGAAGTTGTGCCAGATACTCCAGGCCTGATGATTTTTTATCGCTTTCAGGTTGGCGAGCATCGGCTGTTTTTGCATGATCTGACGGAAGCTTTCATCCGCTTCCTGCTGGGTAACCAGCGGCCCCAGACGCAAATCGGAAAAGCGCTTACCCTGTGGACCGGCCATGCCGGTGGCAATGTAAATATCAGGATTGGCGGTCAGAATGGTTTCCGGGTTCAGTTCCCCATAAACCCCTTTGATACTGGCGCTGGCGATATTGTCGCCGCCGGCAAAGGCCAGCAGATCGCCGAGATTGCCATGAGCCGCGGTGGTGCAGCAGGTTTCACGCCGCCCGAGGTGCAAATGCAGCATGACCTTGGGCTTTGGCCCCCGATAGCTGGCCAGACGCTGCTGGATCACCGCCATATGCTGCTGGTAGAAGTCGATAAACTGCTCCGCACGCTGCTGACGGTTGAGCACCTCACCCAGCAGTCGAACGCTGGGTACGGTGTTATGCAGCAGGTCGACCCGTAAATCGACGTAGATAACGGCAATACCCGCCTTACTCAGCGCCGTTAGCAGCAAATCGCTGTCGCCCTCCTCCTTCGCATAGCGGGCAAGGATCACCAGATCCGGTTTCAACTGGATCAGATTTTCAATGTTAACCTGGCGGAAGTTGCCCTTGCTGATAGAGGGTATGGCTTTGATCTGAGGAAATTTCTGCGTATACAGCTGCCAGCTTTGCGCATCGAAACGCGCCATGTCTTCCGGCCAGCCGACAATTCGTTGTGCAGGATTACCCGGCTCCAGCAACGCCAGGGTATACAGCATGCGGCTTTCGCCAACCACGATGCGCTGCGGATTATCCGGCACCTCAACCTGGCGACCAGTGATGTCGGTGACCATTTTCGCCTGAACGTTAAAAACGCCAAGCAGCAAGGAAAACAGCAGTAACATGAGGGAATTGCGCATGGGTAAGCCGGATCGGTAAAATATGCGCGCATGATAATCACTCTCATTAACACTTTCAATCACAACGCTTGGCGGATCGGTTAAATCCGCTGAATCACGCTATTTCGGCGCTGATACGTGAAAAATCGCTGTAAATGCCGTTTTATAAAGTTAAAAAATCGGTCGATAATGCGATCTGTGGCAAGCCAGATTGCAGATAATTCAGGAGGTACCGAGATGACCCAACGTATTATTCCATTGGCGGAGTGCCCACAGTTCAGCGACGTTTGCGCCGCATGGGCGTTTGGTCAATGGGGTTCGCAACGCGGCGGTTCACTGGAACGCACGCGCCAACGCTTTGCCCAGTGCGCGCAGCCGAGCGAAGATTACACCACCCTGCTGGCGATCGAGGACGAACGCCCGCTGGGCATGGCCAGCCTGTGGCCGAGCGACGATCATCATCGGATGGACCTTTCTCCCTGGCTGGCCGGCGTATTCGTCCACCCGGATCACCGTCGCCAGGGCATTGCGCAACGGCTGGAGGCGGCCATCGTGTTGTTGGCACGCCAACGCAATCACCCCGTATTGCACCTGATCACCGATAAATCCGAGGCGCTGTATGCGGGTTGGGGCTGGCAGACCATCGAACGCCGACGGCAATATGATGGCGAAGTGGTGGTGATGGAAAAAAAGCTGGGCTAACGCGGCGTGCAAATGTAAACCAACGCCGGCGGGAAGTTGCGCACCACCCGCAGCCGCTTCCAGTGAAAATAGCGGGACAGCAGCTTTTCCGACAGGTGGCTGTACTGAAACAGCACCAAGGTTCCGTTGCGCGCGAGCAAACGCTGCTGGGCCTGCTGCAAAATACGCATGCTGATTTTTAGCGGGATCGACAGCAACGGCAGGCAAGAGAACACCACGTCATAATCGCCGGCCATCTCTTCAGCCGAGCGATCCATCACTTGCAGGCGACGATCGTCAATTTTCCGCAGCTGATGAACAAAATGAGATTGGATTTCAAAGGCCTCGAGCGAAGCATCTGCACGCATCCGGCCTAATATCCGTTTGGTCAGCACGCCGTCCGCCGCGCCCAGTTCGGCGATCGACAGCGCCCCGGTCCATTCAACCTGATTCAACATCGCCTGACATAGCCAGGGGGAAGAAGGTGCCAGCGTACCAATGGTGCGCGGCGAAGCCATAAACTGCTGGAGGTAGGAAAAGTGGTTTTTCAGTTGCAGCCGTGTCGCGTTTAACATTGGGGCCTCCTTAGGTTGAGTAGTCACCAATCTGACCCCAATTCCTTAAGTATTCATTAACATGTTTCCTAAAACCGCCGACACAGTTGTAATAAAATGCAACCGAGCGCAGATAAAAAAGGGTGTGGAAATCATCGTCAGGTAATCAAGCAATTGCATTACCGGTCAGATTATTATCCACACCCGTTTATTTTATCGGCCACCTGTTACAGTGGCCGAATTTTATTTACTGCAGACGATTAACGATATATTTCTGCATTACCGCGCCAGTTGCTGGAATCCCCCGGGGTGTCCAACCCGATAATACGAATGCTGCTGGCGCCGTCCGCCTGAGCTTTTTCTTTCAGTGCGTGAACCGCATCGCCCGGAGAACCGCTAACGCCGGAAACCGACACTACGCCAAGGCTTTGCATACCGCTGGCCTGCTCTGTATTGATCTGTTTTACCGATGACAGCGGCGCTGCAAAGGAAGAGAATGAAGCGGCTGCCAAAAGAACTGCTGCGATGCCAGGTAATAGTTTCATAATGAACTCCAGATGTTTTTGTTTATTTTCTCGTATCAGTGGAGTTAATTATCTACCAGGCAATGAAAGCAGACGTAATCCAATGTAAAGAACATCAATCATTGTGATGAAAATAAGGAGGAAGTACGTGCAGGTATGTCTCTGGCAGGACAAAGCGGGTCTATACCGTCACTCTACCCCTGACAGATGACAATTTAAAGTCCGTTTGGCCAAGGAATATAAAAACCGCCCCTTTTAAGATTCTTCTCCCCGCAACCGCGACTGAACTACGCTATTTCCGAAGGTTATCATTATGGAAGGACTCCCTATGTCGCAAACCTTACTGCGTGTTCGTGATGGTCATGGCGCTTCGGTTTCGTTTTCGGAACTGCTGTTCGATCTGATTTACGTTTTTGCCGTTACCCAACTTTCCCACTACCTGCTGCACCATCTGACGCTGACCGGCGCGGTGGAAACGCTGCTGCTGTGGTTCGCCGTTTGGCTGGCCTGGCAATACACCGCCTGGGTCACCAACTGGTTTAACCCGGATACCCGTCCTATCCGTATTCTGCTGTTTGGCATCATGTTGTTGGGCCTGTTCGCTTCTTCTGCTCTGCCACAGGCCTTTGGCGAACGCGGGCTGACTTTTGCGCTGTTTTACGTGGCGATCCAGGTAGGCAGATCGTGCGTGGTGCTGAAGCTGCTGCCCGCCGGCCATCCACTGAAACAAAACTTCCGCCGTATTTTTGGCTGGATGTGTATTTCAGCGGTGTTCTGGATCCTTGGCGGCCTGGCGGAAGGTCATAACCGACTGGTGCTGTGGGCCCTGGCCGTATTGTGCGAATACGTTTCGCCGATGTTCGGCTTCCGCTTACCGGTGCTGGGTCGCTCCGACAGCAGCAGCGAATGGACTATCGAAGGCCATCATCTGGCGGAACGCTGCCAACTATTCGTGATCGTAGCGCTGGGGGAAACCATTCTGATTACCGGTTCGACCCTCAGCGAAATGGAGTCCTGGAGCGCGCCGGTGCTGATTGCCTCACTGGTGGCGTTTCTCGGCAGCCTGGCGATGTGGTGGGTCTATTTTGATACCAGCAGCAAAGCCGGCAGCCATGCTATCAGCCAGGCGGAAAACCCCGGCCAACTGGGCGCTAACTTCCATTACGTACACGTGGTGCTGGTTGGCGCGATCATCGTCTGCGCCGTTGCCAATGAACTGGTGATCGCCCACCCTGACGGCCATATCGACAATGTGACGGCAGCAGTGCTGCTGCTGGGCCCGGCGATTTACCTGCTCGCCAACGCACTTTACAAGCGGTTGGTGTATCGTCGGTTCCCGCTTTCGCACCTGGTGGGATTGATCGCTTTGGCGGTATTGGCGCCGATAGCCTACCTCACCGATTTACTGATGGTGAATGGCCTGACCACGTTGATTATGGTGGCCGTCGCGGTGTGGGAGAGTATTTCACGCGGCAGAACGCCGCAGGCCGGCGGCTTTCACTGATAAACCAGAAAACAGGGGGCGGTGCGCTATTGAGACGTCGCCCCCTGTTGCCTTATTTACTTCAGCGGTTGCGGTAGCGTCAGCACCCACAGCTCGCTAAGCGATTCCGGTTTCTCCAGCGGTTGCAGCTCGATACGGGTGGATACCGCTTTGCCGTCCAGGCTCAGGCTGCCCTGTTTATCCAGCTGATAATCGCCGATTTTCTTGGCCTTGGGTTGTGCGTCCACCAGCTTGGCCTGCAGGCCAAAATCGTTATCGTTAATCACCGCCAGGGTGCGATCGTCAATTAGCGACAGGCCCTCTACCTTCTCTTGTTGCCAACCCAATTTACGCAGATCCACCACTTCACGTTTCTGCGCCAGCTTCACGCCGCGCTTGGCGAGATCTTTGGCATCGTCAAACTCCAGCGCCTTTCCTTTACCTTCGAAAGCCGTCAGATCGCTCGCCTGGCTGAGATCGACCAGATAGATCTTATTGATCATCTGCTTGTCTTTATCGCTGCCCTGCTCAACCAGCAGGATATGTTGGTTATCCACCGCCACGATGTCACCCACCTTGGCGTCTTTGGCTTTTTTATAGCTGTCGATATCGATCGGATAGCCGTACATGGCCGTTTTGCCGCTGGCCGGATCAAAACTGACCAAGCGCGTAAACTGCGCCTTGTTTTTACTCTTGCCGTCGACGTCGAGCGTACTCTGCACCGCAGCCAGAATGCGGCCGTCCGGCAAACGAGTGATCCCTTCGAAGCCCCGGTTCGGCTGGCGCCACTTGATGATATTCGGTAACCCGCTGGCCACCGCTTGCTCCCCCTGCTCCGGGGTCGGGCCGTATTTGGCGAGGATCTTGCCCTGATTGTCGATATGGATCAGGAATGGGCCATATTCATCACACAGCCAATAGCCGCCTTTACCGTCCGGCGTGATGCCTTCGGTATCCAGCCCACGTCGATCGCTTTCCAACGTTTTCAGCGTGTCGCTCAGCGCTACTTCATTGGTTGAACCAATCAACCCCGCCGGTAGCGGTAATCCGCTGATAGGGCCTTGCTGGTCATGCAGCGGACGCAAGTTGCTGGCGACCGCCTTGCCGTCGCCAACACGAATATCCATCAGCAACGGCACAAACTGCGGATTAGCGAAGATTTTCGCTTCCTGATCGCCTACCGCAGGCGCGTCGGCATTCGGGCCGCGATCGGTCAACGTCGTTAACAGCAAGTCCTTACCCTCACGCCCATTGAATACCAGGCCCGATCCGATACCCACCGGTAATCCTTGCGGGAAATTCTTGGCGAATGCTCCCTGATAACTCACATGCTCGCCACCCGGAAAACTGACAATATAACGCGCCACTTCAACGTCGGTGGCAGCATAAGAAAACAGGGGGAACAACGCGCTGATTAACAGCGAAACTGATTTTATTTTCATGATGTTGGCTCAGTGTTATGGGGGTAGAGTTGGCAGCTTGCTAAGGTATTAGTCTTACATGACAGCCTGATGACAAACGGACCTAATGCTATGAATTGCAGCAACAATTAAATATGGCAAATAGGAATTAGCAATTAACGCAGACAATTCGAATGGAAAAAACAGATAGAAAATCAAATTTAACCATAGCTATTTTCCGCTAAAAACACCTATACCAGCTAAGCTTAGGGTAAATTCTTATAACAGCGATAAAAAAAACAGCAAACGCACGAAAAACCTAAGAATAGGGATGAAGTCGCATAGACAAAATTAATTCCCGGGGATTTAATACCCGCTGTTACTCAAGGTGCATTAAGAAATTACTTATAGAAACCTGCATTAATTTAAAAAGGTGTTCTATAGTTTTTAGTGCTAACGCCCGTTAGTATTTTCCGTGGGATGGAATCTATGTCAAAGCGACTTTTTGCCGAATTTTTTGGCACATTTTGGTTGGTGTTCGGTGGTTGTGGTAGCGCAGTATTAGCAGCTGCATTCCCACAACTGGGTATTGGTTTTCTTGGTGTCGCACTCGCTTTTGGTCTGACTGTAGTCACTATGGCTTATGCCGTTGGCCATATTTCTGGCGGGCACTTTAACCCGGCCGTTACCGTAGGTTTATTTGCCGGCGGTCGCTTCGCCGCGAAAGACGTTATTCCCTACGTGATTGCTCAAGTGATTGGCGGGATTGCTGCAGCGGCGGTGTTGTATTTGATCGCCAGCGGCAAAGCAGGTTTTGATCCTACCGGCGGCGGCTTTGCTTCCAACGGTTACGGTGAACATTCACCGGGCGGTTATTCTCTGCAATCCGCGATTGTTATTGAATTGGTATTGACCGCATTCTTCCTGATCGTTATTCATGGCGTGACAGATAAACGTGCACCGGCAGGATTTGCTCCGCTGGCCATCGGTTTGACATTAACGCTGATCCACCTGATCAGTATTCCGGTAACCAATACTTCTGTTAACCCGGCACGCAGTACCGGTGTAGCAATATTCCAGGGAACCTGGGCATTGCAACAGCTTTGGGTATTCTGGCTGGTGCCATTAGTCGGTGGTGCTATCGGCGGCCTGATTTATCGCTGCCTGTTGGAAGACAAGAAGTAATTTATACCCGGTAATGTTCTGTCAGGGCAGCCGCTATATCCAATGGACTTCCGGTTATCGCTAATCACGCGGTAATCGTAAAGATAGAGGGTATATAGGCTGCCCTGAAATTATTTATCCTCTGACCGCCTCAAACATCATAATATCGCTGGTGAATGAGCCGTCCGGCTGAATGGCAAAATGCTGCAGCACCTCTTCAGAAACCCCCTGTTGCAACGCTCGGATCGCGGTAACGAAATGCTCCGGCGTACGCATACGCGCGACCCAACTGCTGAATTCCAGATATAACCTGTCCGACGTCACTTCCCGTACCAGCAGCCCTGATTCAGTCAGTAACCCCAACCATTCACCCGGCGCATAATTGCGGACATGCGAAGTGTCACGCAGCACCTCAACGGTTTGCAGATAGATATCCAGCAGCGGATGCCCCGGTGAGACCACATCCATAAAGATCGCTCTGCCGCCCGGTTTCAACACCCGGCGCACTTCGCGCAGCGCCTGGCCGACATCATGCCAATGGTGGGCCGAATAGCGGCTAATCACCAGATCGAAGCTGGCGTCCTCAAACGGCAGTGATTCCGCGACGCCCTGCTGCACCTGAATATTATTGAAACCTTTCTCTACCGCGGCCTGGCTCACTACCGCCAGCATTTGCGCCGACAAATCGTAGGCCACAACCTGAGCCACTTTCGCTGCGGCGATAAAGCTGGCATGCCCGGCCCCACACCCCAGATCCAGCAGCCTGGCATCGGGATAAGGCTCCAGCAACTGAGACAGTCGCTGCAGATCCTTCCCCTGTGCATGAACTGCGCTGGTCAGATAGGCGCTGGCCTGCTCACCAAATTGACGATCGACCGCATTTTTATGGCTGTTGCTGTTGCTCATATGTGCTTCCTTTTTTGTCTGGCTTGCGCCGGTGCCGGATGGCTTTTTTATTACTATAATCAGCTTAATATACGGGTACAATATGAGCAGTTATCCTAGTATGAACAGGTACCAGCCTATGCAATCTGAAGCCTTATCCGGCCCCAAAGCCCTCGGCGCTTTCCTGCGTGCGCACCGTGAACGCATCACGCCGGAAATGCTGGGTTTACCCACCGCACCACGCCGCCGCACCAGTGGACTGCGCCGTGAAGAGCTGGCGCAAATCAGCGGTATCAGCGCCACCTGGTATACCTGGATCGAGCAAGGCCGCGAGGTATCCATCTCGCCGCATACGCTGGCGCGTATCGCCAAAGCACTGCGGTTAGGGCATGCCGAGCGCCACTACCTGTTTACCCTGGCGCGAGTCGCAGACCCCGAACAGGAGCAACCTCACGAAGCCGACAACAGCGCGGTGCTGCAAAGCGTTAACCAGGTAACGGTGCCTTGCTACCTGCTGGATATCACCTGGAATGTCGTCGCCTGGAACCCGGCGGCGGAAAGCCTGTTCTGTGGTTGGCTGGGCCAAGCCGCTACGCCCAATCTGCTGCACTTTATGTTTTTCCACCCGTTAGCCAAAACGCTGGTCAGCGACTGGGAGGAACGGGCACGCCGCGTGGTCGCCGAGTTTCGTGCCGAAACCAGCCACCATCAAAATACCGAAGAGATGCGGGCTTTCGTCCGCAACATGACGCACAACAGCGAAGCCTTCCATCACTGGTGGAAACAGCATGACGTACTGGCACGCGAGGGGGGCGAGCGTACCTTCGCTCATGTGCAACACGGGGAGCTGCGCTATCGTCAACTGACGTTTAATCCATCGGAAAATAGCGGTCTGAAACTGGTGATGCTGATCCCTCTGACGTAACGGGTAACAAATTCATAAACAGGTTTACCTGCCATTTATTTATTGGTTCATCTAAACGCGCTAGGGTGACAGTTACCGATGATATCTATCATCCAGTATCGTTATTCATCTCCTAGAGGTAATCCTATGCAATCCGAAGAACAACGTCTTATCGATGGTCTGTTTGGCCGTTTGAAAGAAGCCGAGACCAAGACGGGCCAGAGGGATCTCCAGGCAGAGCAGCAAATCAACCAACACATCCGTGAACAGCCTTCCGCGCCTTATTACATGGCTCAGGCGATGATCATTCAGGAAGCGGCGCTGAAGCAGCTCGACCAGCGGGTGAAGGATCTGGAGAGCCAGATTGCCCAGCAACAGCAAAATAACGCCAACCAACAAAGCAGCGGCGGCTTTCTGGCCGGGCTGTTTGGTGGCGGTAATCGCAACGCGCCAAGCCCGCGCGAGCAGTATCAGGCGCAACAGCAGAATAACGCGGCATGGAACAACCAGCCGCAGGGAGGCTATGCTCAACAGCAGCAACCGGCCTACAGCCAACCGCAGCAGGCAGCACCTTCACGTGCCGGCGGGTTCCTCGGCGGGGCATTGCAGACTGCCGCCGGCGTGGCAGGCGGTGTGGTGCTGGCCGACATGTTGACCGGTATGTTCCGCCATTCACAACCACAGGAAATTGTTAATATTATCGATGAAACGCCGGCAACACCGGTGGATGACAGCGCGATGAATAATTTCGACGCGTCCAACAATCTCGATACCTTTAACAACGGCGGTGATAGCCGCTTCCTCAACCAAGATAACGGCTTCCAGAACGCGGATTATCAAAACGACGATAACACCGATTTCGCCGACGACGACTACAGCGACGACGATTCGTTTATCTGATCCTTCCCCCCCTTTCCACCCGGAGGGGGGGGGCTGTTTCTTCTTCCGCACCGCTGGTCTACAGTTAAACCTGTCCAATCACAGCAGGTTACGCAAGCTATGCCGAAGATGAACCCTATCGCCCCCTATGCAAGCACTCGCCTGTTGATGCGTCCGCCGGTGGCCGACGATTTGCCGCGTTTTTACGCCATTTTTGGCGATCCCGACACCCAGCGATTTAATCCCGCAGGCCCCATCGCCAGCGAAGAACAGGCACGATTGGCGCTGACGGGGCGGATCGAAAATTGGGCGCAACACGGCTATGGATCCTGGGCAATTGCACTGCGTGAGCAGCCGGAGTGGGTCATTGGCTTTGGCGGGTTGTCCTGGCGGCCGCTAGGGGCACAGCGCACGGTGAACTTGGGCTATCGTTTTGATACGCAGGTTTGGGGCAGCGGCTTGGCCACTGAGTTGGCGCAGGCCTCGCTGGAGTATGGTTTCAAGCATCTGCAGTTGACAGAAATTTCGGCTATTGTGCGCGAAAAAAATCTGGCCTCATGCCGCGTGCTGGAAAAAGCGGGGTTACGTGTGGTCGATACTCTGGATGACGTGCCCGGCGATACGCCAAGCCTGGTTTACAGCATTACGCGCAGTGAGTATCAGGGCTGCTGAGCCGGCGGTTCATCATTGATCTTCGCCAGCGCCCGACGGTAGGACTTAACCTTTTGGCGCTTCTTCAACCAGGTGGTGGTTGAGACAATAAAAATTAGCCCGGACATGGTCAGCACGCCGATCGGGTGGCCGTAAAACACCATAAGGGCGAAATAAATAGCGGAGACAATCGCCACCCATTTTGCCGTATTTCCCACCGCATTCTTCTCCTGACTCAAACGGCGGATGTACTCTTCTTCACTGATCCCCATACGCGCTCCTTTTTAGCTGAACGTTCCACTATATTGGGGCGGAATGATGATAATTCAATCGATTAAAGGGTAAAGAAGCGTAAAGCTCAGCGAGATTGCTCACGACGATCGCGCAGATAACGCCCCGGCAAAACCTCTCCAGGCAACGCCGTGCCAGCATTGCGGCCAAATAACCTATAGCGATTGCTCGCCACTGCATTGTAAAACCTATCCGCCAGGCGCTGCGGCAAAAAGCGCGCCAGCGCCAACAGGCGAAATGGCCAGCCAAGCTGACGCAACGCCTGAAAAAACGCCGCCGAACGCAACCAATGTCGGCCCGGTTCAAGATAAACGATGGAGTCAAAACGGTCGGTAGGCAAGGCCAGCCAATTCAGGATTGCCTGACCTTCTTCGGATTGCACCGTGGCCAACAGGATCTTGCCCTGTCGATCGGCACGAATCAAAAATCTCACCAGCCCGTGACACAAATTACATTCGCCATCGAATAACAGCACCCGGTCACCGGGCTGGAGATAAGGGGGGAGCGTTGACGGATTCATCCTGCCTCCTGAGGTTTACCCCAGACTAACGCGCATTCCCCTTCAGAACCAGCGGGGCCGCTTACGGCGCTGGGGACGCAGGTGGCGTATCCGGCAATGCCACTACCGAGATTCGTACTTCGTAATGCTTGGCGTTACCGGCAGGGATCACCGAAGTCAGCTTATTGATGGTTTCAGTGGGATTATCGCTGGCGGAAGTCGCACAGAACAGCTCACCGCCGTGGCAGAAGCCCGGTTTAGGCATATGCCCACCAGGGAAAGGAGGTAAGCGGAACTGCTGTTCTGCAGGGGGGACGTTTTTTTCTACCGGAGCCGGAGCGGAAAGCGCGCTAACGCTGAACAGCGTCACGGCAGCCAGCACAGGAAGCGTCAGTACTTTGATTGCATTTTTCATGTTGTCGATCTCATTTGCCGGGATTGGGCCTAACCTACCCCGCCCCCGGCCGATGAGAAAGCCGCTTTTCACGACCTTTGCATCCCGATGATCTTTGCTTACATCTCTCCGCTAACGTGATGAAAGCTTAAGGATTGTGTAAAGGTCGTTCGGCTTTTCTTTCTATTTTGATTACTTGCCTTTGGTCAGCGTGCTGTAGCTGGTCATCAGGTTGCGGTAATCGGGAATGTGGTTGGAGAACAAGGCCCCCAGCCCTTCGACATCGTTGCGCCAGTCGCGGTGCAGCTCACACGCGACGCCAAACCAGGTCATCAGTTGCGCGCCTTCGGCTTCCATACGGCTCCAGGCCGATTGACGCGTCAGCTCGTTGAAGGTGCCGGAAGCATCGGTGACTACGAACACTTCGAAACCTTCGCTCAGGGCAGACAACGCCGGGAAGGCCACGCACACTTCGGTGACGACACCGGCGATAATCAACTGTTTGCGGCCGGTGGCTTTCACTGCCTTGACGAAGTCGTCGTTATCCCAGGCATTTATCTGCCCAGGGCGTGGAATAAAGGGTGCATCGGGGAATTGAGCTTTGAGTTCAGGGACCAGCGGGCCGTTGGGGCCGTCTTCGAAGCTGGTGGTCAAAATAGTCGGCAGGTTAAAATACTTCGCTAAATCACCCAGTGCCAGTACGTTGTTTTTAAAACGATCGGGATCGATATCGCGTACCAGTGAAAGCAGCCCTGCCTGATGATCCACCAGCAAAACGGCAGCCTGATCCTTATCGAGGCGTTTGTAATTTGCAGTCATGGTTTACTCCTGTGGGGTGTTGATTATTGCGGTTAAAGGTTGCCTTGGCCAAGAGGCCAAAGTGCAAAGGTTACCTAAGTGTAGAACCGGATCCGGAGGTGTTTTTCCGGATCGGCTCTAAGATATGCGGTGAGGGCTTAGCCGGCGTGGTTCTCTGCCGTCATGCTGCCGAACTTGCCGCCGTTGAAGTCACGGAAAGCCTGCTGGATTTCCGCGTCGCTGTTCATCACGAACGGGCCATAACCGACGATAGGCTCATCGATCGGCTCGCCGCTCAGTACCAGCAAGCTGACATCATTGTTGGCTTCGAGGGTGATTGAATCCCCTGCACGGTCAAACCTGACCATTTGGGTTTCGCGCACCACTTCTTCACCGTTAACATGAATCGCGCCATGCAGTATCACCAGCGCCAGCGTATGCCCTTCCTCCACCGTCAACGTGGTGGTATGACCGGCATTCAGCTTCATGTCCCAGACATTAAGCGGGCTAAAAGTACGTGCCGGACCGGCGTGGCCGCCGAAGTTACCGGCAATCACCCGCACCTGGCCTGCGCCATCCGCCAGTGGAACCACCGGGATATCCGCATTCAGCAGCGTCTGGTAACCCGGCTCAGCCATTTTGTCCTTGGCCGGCAGGTTCACCCACAGCTGAACCATTTCCATGGTGCCGCCGTTGCGCGAGAAATCCCGTGAATGGAACTCTTCGTGCAAAATACCCGAGGCGGCGGTCATCCACTGTACGTCACCGGGGCCAATCACCCCGCCGCTGCCAGTGGAATCACGGTGCTCCACTTCGCCTTGGTAGACGATGGTGACCGTTTCAAACCCGCGATGCGGATGCTGACCCACGCCGCGGGTGCCGGAGGCAGAGCGGAACTTGGTTGGCGCAGCATGATCCAACAGCAGGAACGGGCTCATTTCTGCCCCCAAATCGTTATAGGAGAACAGCGAATTCACCAGGAAACCGTTGCCGACCCAGTGGGCTTCAGGGCTGTTGTAAATACCGAGGATCTTTTTCATCTTGAACTCCTGTTTCAGGTCTCACGACCTTAAGTTGATGTCAGAAGTTTAATCCTGCGGCGTTTGCCGCAGTAGTAGGCAAGATGTACACTCAGTGTTCTACATATAGAACGATGGTAAGGGCAGGCAATGTTCACCGATTTGAACGATCTGTTTTATTTCGCCAGCGTAGTCGACCATCAGGGCTTCGCCCCCGCCGGCCGGGCGCTGGGTATCCCCAAGTCCAAACTGAGTCGACGCATAGCGCTACTGGAAGAACGCCTGGGCGTACGCCTGATCCAACGCTCGACGCGACGGTTTTCCGTCACCGACGTCGGTCTGAATTACTATGCGCACTGCAAGGCCATGCTGGTAGAAGCCGATGCCGCACAGCAAGCCATCGAACAAACCCGCGCCGAACCCTGTGGCACGGTGCGCATGACTTGCCCGGTGGCCATTCTGCACACCCGGGTCGGTAGCATGGTGGCGGCCTTTATGGCCGATTACCCGAAGGTCACGGTGCATCTGGAAGCGACTAATCGCCGGGTAGATGTGGTGGGTGAAGGCCTGGATCTGGCCATCCGCGTGCGGCCGCCGCCGCTGGAAGACAGCGATCTGGTACTGAAAATTTTGGCGCAGCGCACCTGGTGCATCGCCGCCAGCCCGGCGCTGGTTCGAACCCTGGGCCCAGTGGAAAAACCGGAAGAGCTGCATAAATACCCCACCCTGGATCTCGGTCCGGCACGCGCACAGCACCTGTGGCAGTTGACCGGGCCGCAGGGAGAAAAAATGGAGTGGGAACACAGGCCACGGCTGGTGACGGACGATATGCTGATGCTGCGAACTGCGGCGATTGCCGGTGCAGGGATCGTGCAATTGCCGTCAATGATGATGCGTGACGATATGCTGCGCGGTGAGTTGGTGCAGTTGCTGCCGGGTTGGCAACCGCAGGGCGGCGTGGTGCATGCGGTTTACCCGTCACGCCGCGGCCTGCTGCCGGCGGTGCGGCTGCTGCTCGACTATTTGGGGCAGCAGTTCGCCAGCATCGAAGAGGAGTGATCAGGCGGTGATTTCGATGGCGTTACCGTCCGGATCACGGATGATCGCCTCATAAAAACCGTCCCCTGTCCAGCGTGGCGCCGCCTGCAGGATCCCCTCCTGCTGCGCGCGCTGCGCCAACTGATCGACACGGCTTTCCTCTCCCACCGACAAAGCAATATGCGCCCAACCCACACGTTCACTGGCCTGCTCCGCTGACAGCAGATCCGGCAAACTCATGATTTCCAGCGTTGGCCCCGCCGCAAGGCTGACAAAGCGGGAAACAAACCCCGGACGGTTCCGGCTAACGTATTGTTCCCCGGCAACGCCGTCAAAATACCGCTGCCAGAACGTCACCTGGGCATCAATATCGCGGGTCCAGAGTGCAACATGGGCTATTTTCATCTCAGTCTCCAATGGGTGAATCGCTGTACAACACTTTGCCGCCACTGTGCGTGATCTGCTGTTCGAGCTGCGGATGACGGCCAGGTGGCGTGACTAAATAATCGACCCGATGGGCGGGCAGAAAGCTGTAGGGGGCATAGGTGTTGAGTTTGTCGCCGGTACATAGCACCGCCAAGTTGCCTGACCGCGCCAGCAGACGCTTCTTGAACTGGGCATCCTGATAATTCAGCGCCGAGAAACCGCAGCCCGGGTCATAAGCACAAATGCCGACGAAAGCGAGATCAAAGTAAAAATCGTCGATTTCCTGTACCGCCTTGGCGTCCACACAGCCGCCAATGTCGGCATCCAGCTCGCCGCCGATTAAAATCGTGCGGATCCCCGGCTGGTCCAGCATTTTGCCGGCAATAGTCAATGCGTTAGTCACCACCGTCAGCCGCAAATCGCGCGGCAACAGCTCGGCTAAATAAAGGTGGGTACTGCCGGCATCGAGGAAAATAACCTGCCCTTCCTTGACCAATGCCAGCGCAGCCAGCGCCAGTGCCTGCTTCTCGTCACCGCTCAATTGCAGCCTTGCGCTGATAGGGCCGGTTGCCGGCGTGGGTGCCAGAGCACCGCCATAAATGCGTTTACACAGGTTTTGTGCCGCCAACTGGCGCAGATCGCGCCGAATGGTGGCCTCGGTGGTGTTCAGGCGTTCCGCCATTTCAACCGCCAGTACTCGCCCCTGCTGCTGCAAGGTAGCGAGGATCGCGTCGTGGCGCTGATTGGGCAACATTTTGGACATTCGGTTTCTCGATGGCGAACAAGTGATCACAAATGTACACAAACGTGCATAAACGTACAAATTTTTATGCAACGCTACGAAAGGGTAGCACTGGGCTAGACTGAAACTTTACGTCTCAAATAAAGGACTATTGATGACCTCAGCCGTGCTTTATACCTTATTCCCCGCCGCAGCGACCGTCATTGGCGCCGCCATCGCGCTGTACCGCCGCCCTGGCGATGCCGCCATGCGCATCATTCATCACTTTACCGCTGGTATCGTCTTTGCCGCGGCCGCGACCGAAATTCTGCCCGACCTCAAGCAACAATCGCCCTGGGCAGTACTGCTCGGTGGTGCCGCAGGTGTGCTGATGATGCTGCTGGTCAGGCGTTTGGGCGAACGGGCTCAGGGGCCGGTGGGCTTTGTGGCAACCGTCGGCGTGGATATTTTTATCGATGGCCTGGTGCTGGGCATCGCCTTCGCTGCCGGTGCAAAAGCGGGCCTGTTATTGACGCTCGCGCTAACGTTGGAAGTGCTGTTTCTGGGGCTGTCGATCGTGGGCGATTTACGTGATTTTTTCGGCCGACGGATAAAAGCCATGCTGGCGATTGGCGGCCTGGCTCTGCTGTTGCCACTAGGCGGTATGCTGGGTGCGCCGATTGCCATGCTGGGGGCATTCTGGCTAACCGCGTTTCTGGCCTTCGGCCTGATTGCCTTGCTCTATTTGGTCACGGAGGAGTTGCTGGTTGAGGCGCATGAAGGAGGTAAAGATACCCCGCTCGCCACCGCGATGTTTTTTGTCGGTTTTTTACTGCTGTTGCTGCTGGAAGAAGGGATGGGTTAAAACTCAGGAATTTTACGGGGTTATTACCTCACCCCAAGTGATTTGGCTATACTGAGGCGAGCAAGGTTACCGCAGAACGTAACGGCTTGGGCGCTAAGGGAAAAGGATGCTGTCAAAAATTGCGAAGTGGCTATTTCAATTGCCGGGCAGGCTGTTTGGGGGCATTTTCAGGAGCCGCCTGACGATTTTTATCTTCTTTATGCTGATTGCCGCTGGGGTTTTCAGCGCCAAACGCTATCTGCGAGCCGATCAAAATGACGATGAGTTTGTCGCGACGGCTACCACAGATTACAACCGGGCCATCCAGCGTGAAATGCCGATGCGCGAAGCACGCGAACAGTGTGGTGGCCCGCTGCATGACAATGCCGGGCAACCCTGGCCTCTTTCGGCCGGCTACCTGCATCAGCCGGAAGGCAAAGCCGCCAACCCACTGCAACAACTGACGCTGGATAATCAAAACAACAATTTTGCGGTGTTGGTCAAACTGGAGACGCCGGGCGCGCCACAGCGTTTGGCGGAAGTTTTTATTCCCGCAGCCGGCAGTTTTAATATCAAAACCAACCCGGCCGGGGAATACGTGATGAAAATTAAAAACATCAAAACCGGCTGTAACTTCCGCTCCAAACCTTTCACCCTGAGTCGTCATCAGGATTGGCGGCTGTCGCTGAAACTGCAAACGGACGGCAGTGTGCAATACCAGCCGATCAGCGACCGCGAGTTTTAATCGCGAGGCTTATTTCTTCACCGGATGATCGCGGCGGAATAATTCCCAGCTTTCGATTTCCTGACCGTTCGGCAAGGTACAGGTGGAATACTGGCCGTCAGCATTTTGCTTGGCGTTCAGCTTGCCGCCGATCTTGGTGCAATACACGTCCGCCGGGTTCGCCATGCCAATTGGTTTTACCTGCGGCGGCGGTGGCGCATCGTTAGATTTCATGCTGCAGCCCTGTAATATCGCCATCCCTGCCAGCAGGGAAACCATCAGAATTTTTTTCATTTTTTCTCTTACCACTCCCGGTCTATTTCACGTCGCAGATAGCCGGCCCGTTTGAAATACGGCGGGGAAAGTTAAAAACGGCGGCAGCCGGAGCATACCGCCGTTCAAGCTATCAGGAAATAAAGGACGCGCCCTGTTTCAGGACCAAATCACAGGCTTTTTGCTTCACTTTTTCAGTGATTTGCGAAGTGCCCAGGCTGTTCAGATCCAGACTCTTGCCTTCGCCGGTTTTCAGCAGACCGCCCAGCCCTTGCTGGTAGTCCTGGCTTTTAGCGTTCTCCGTGCTGGTGATGCCCAATTTGCTCAGCAGTTGGTCTTTCACCGCTTCGGTGCCGTTGGCCGACAGGACGTTATTTTTCACGCAGTACTGCAAGATGCCGGCCGCGTTGGTCATGCTGCTGGAGCTCAGCGCTTTGTCGCCACCGTTCAGTAAACCGGTCAGGGAAGACAGTGAAGTGCCACTGGTGCTGCCACCCGATTTACTCAGTTCACCGGCCGCGCTGCTGAGGGAATCCATCAGGCCGGCTGCCTGAGCGGCGCCGCAAGTCATGGCGGAAGTCAATGTCAGCGCCAGCAGTAAACGATGCTTGGTGTTCATGGGGTAAAGCTCCTGTTTATCTCGCCATCTTTTCAGCATCCCCCCTTGCCATTGGCAACAGGAGAAAGCGGATGGGCGAATCGTGTGCAATCAGCGCAATGCGCCGGGTCACCTCTTGGGACGCCACCCACGGCGACAAGTTCCTTTTAGCCGGCAATACGGCGTTTTTTCAGAATTCAGGTAATTTTTTGAGCGAGGAATGTACAGCTCGGGGGGCTATGGGCCGCCAAACTGGGCGACCCGCTGGGGATCAGAACTGCCAACGCAGCCAGGCGAAGAACACGTTGCCGTTATTATAGGTGCCAGGAATATAAGTGGCCTGGAAGGTCAGACGCTTATAACCGATAGAAGCCAAAGGCAACGGGGCCGGGATAGGAATGTAATTCCAGTTATCTCGCGCAGTGACACTGGCGGTGAAGCCCAGACCCAGTCGGAAGTCCTTGTCGTCCAGAGGACGCCAGATCTTCTCATAAGCGTAACCGCCGATCGGCTCCCACTTATTGAATGAATCCTTGAATGCCATCAGATAGATACCGTGCCAGTCACCGTCGCTGTCGTAACGCGAAATACCATAGCCGGCGCCCCAGGGGCGCTCGTTGTACTTATCGATATGTTCGTCGTCGTAAGTCCAGCGGTTATGCCAGGTGATGGCCGGCAGATAAATGTCTTTATTCGGCGAGTTGTTCCAGGTTTCCGCCACGTTATCGGTGAAACGCTGCCACAACCCCGGTTTTTCAGCCTGCGCCGCGCTGCCATTTTCTGCACCAACCTCAGCGTAAGAAGGTAGTGCAGGAAATAGCAGCGCCACTGAGCAAGCCAAAATTGTCCGTTTAAAAAACATCATCAAACTCCTGTAAAAAATAAGGCCGGCGATTCTTACCGATCGACCCATCAAGATCAAGCTGTATCTTATTTATCCAACTGCTTTCTCCTACCTCGTTGTCACTTGGTTAAGTTTAGCCGCAGATAAAGGGAAACGCGCCCGGCGGGTCGACTCCGGGCGCTCAGGCTACTGCGCTCCCTATGCACCGTCTGTCGGAATACTCCGCAATAATGCCGCTGCCGAAGTAAAACCCGGTGGCTCACCAGCCTGCTAGCGAACTTCTTTCCTGCTCTGAACGTAGCGAAATCTTTACTGCCGCCCAAAGAGCAACTGTAATCGCCGTCACGCTTTTCGTGGGTTTTCTCCCCCCATTTTGCGGCAATCTCAATAACCTCAAGGCCCTGTCAGGCGACACGACTGTAAATTTGCAGTTACATCGCTGTTTTAGAGACCTGCAACGGCGAAAACGGATGACTTCCCACCGTCATTTTTAGCGGCAGACAAAAGTACCGGTGATCATCCCGTGCGCCATGTTCCGGCCACAGTCGCCATATTTCACATATCTATTACATTTGGTGAAAAATACCACCCACAACATCGCTGCGGTTAATCCCCCTCACCCCCAACGTAAACCCGCAAATACAACAAACTACCCTCTCATGCGCCCCACTCAACTTGAACAAGCCGATAGTTTAAATAATTGTTAAAGCTAATGAGCATGACCCGGTCTGCAAGGGCTGAACGTTTATTGAATTGCTCATAACACAACATCGCCAGCAAGTTATTTGCTGCTCTCTGCCTGATAAAAGAAAGATAAAAAATCCGGAGAAACACATGAAAATCACTATCGGGGCATTCATCCTGCAACAGCTCCGCACCCTGAACATCGATCGTATTTATGGCGTACCCGGCGACTATAATCTGGCGCTGCTGGAATTGATCGAGCACGACAGCAATATCGAATTTATTGGCAACTGCAATGAGCTGAATGCATCCTACGCGGCCGACGGTTATGCACGGTTAAAAGGGGCTGGGGCACTGATCACCACCTACGGCGTCGGCGATCTGGCCGCGCTGTCCGGCATTGCCGGGGCTTACGCCGAGTCCGCACCGGTTGTCTGCCTGGCCGGTACCCCGCCGCTGCACGCAATGAAAAATCATGAGCTGCTGCACCACACGCTGGCGGACGGCAATTTTGATAACGTCATGAACTGTTTTAAACAATTCACCGTCGCCCAAGCGTTGATCACGCCAGAAAATGCGGCGGTGGAGATCCCTCGCGTTATTTCCCGTGCCTGGACGGAAAAGAAACCGGTTTATTTACAGTTACCTTCTGATATTTGTGATGTGGAAATTGAAATCACTCAGGCAATGGTCGCGCCGCAATTGCCAGCCAGCGACCAATATAATGTCCAGTTGGCGGCCATGGCATTGCTGGCGCGAATAAAACAGGCAAAGAAATCGATTATTCTGGTCGACCAAATGGTGGATCGCTTTCAACTGCAGCAATTAGTGATCGAGGTCGCACATAAATTTGCCATTCCCCTCACCAATATGCCGACGGCCAAATGCATCATTCCGGAAACCACGCCGGGTTGGATGGGCGGTTACAGCGGCAACCTTTCGCGCCCCGAACTCTATGAACATATGGCGCACGCCGACTGCGTGCTGAGCTTTGGCGTTCGCCTGGTGGACTCCACAACCGGGTATTTTTCGCACCAGATCCCGGCTGACGCGCAAATTGATATTCAGCCGTTCTCCGTGAAGCTGGGCACGACCTCTTACCCGGCAGTGGCGACCGCCGACCTGTTGCAGGCGCTGCTGGCACTGGGTGAAGAGGTAACAGGCCACCCGCCGACACCCCTGCCTGAAGCGCGGCATCGGTTGGCAACGCCCAGCGATGCCCCTATCGATCAGGCTTATTTATGGCAACGCATACAACGCTTTATTCGCGCCGATGACGTAATTGTGGTGGAGAATGGCACCTCAGGCGCGGCGATTGGCGGCATGCGTATGCCGGACGGTGTTCAGGTGGTCAATCAACCGATCTGGGGCTCGATTGGCTATACCCTGCCGGCGCTGCTGGGGACCATGATGGCCGCACCAGACCGCCGGCATCTGCTGTTCATTGGCGACGGTTCTTTCCAACTGACCGCTCAGGAAGTTTCCACCCTGCTGCGCTACGATCAGAAGCCGATTATCTTCTTGATTAACAATGATGGTTACACCATCGAACGTTATATTCTTGGCGAGAACTCGTCGTACAACGATATCGGCCCCTGGGACTACGCCAAACTGCCGGCGGTGCTCAATACCCAGGCGAAACCGTTCAGCGTGGCGGTAGAAACTACCCACCAGTTGGAATTGGCGCTGGAACACGCCTCGCGTCAGGAGCGGCTGGCCTTTATCGAAGTTAAGGTGCCGATGATGGACACCCCGCCGGTGATGAAGGAATTCTGCAACCGCTGCAATAACTTTAACTTCGGCTTGACCAACCCGCGTCGCGCTTAACCGCGTCAACATCCGCCGTAGCTCAATGCGCGGCGGATCCCTCCAGACCTTGCACCACCTGCCGCTGCAAACTTTGCAGCAGCGGGTGTTGTCGCAGGTTTAACCTGCCGAAGCGCGCGTCATGCAGCGTTGGCGCCGCTCATCCACCCGTTTGGCAAACCAGGCGGTGGTCAGCTTACGGGTGATTTTCGGGCTTTCCAACTGAATGCCTGGCAGCATTTCCCGCGGCAGTTTCTTGCCGGTGGTTTTCTCTGCCAGCGCATACACCCGCTCATACAGGTCGGTATCGGCAAATTCGGGCAGGTCCCCCTTCTCCAGCGCCCGGCGAATTGCCGAGTCGCTCATATTGAGCCGCTTGCCGAGGGTACGCACCGCCAGCTCGGTGGTGCCGGGTTTGTCGGTGCCGTAGTTAATCAAGTCGCCATCCAGTGCCAACGGAATGCCCGTCGTGCGGCTGACCGCACTTTGGAAAGCGGCGTTGCGGCTGGCGTACCAACCGGCATTGAAGTCGGCGAAGCGGTAGATCGGCTGGCTGTAGTCAGCCGGGTAACCCAACAGGTGGGCAATACCGAAATACATGCCGCCGCGGCGGCTGAACACTTCACGGCGGATCGAGCCGTCGATCGGATACGGATAACCTTTGGCATGCGCCTCGGCAAAGGCGATGCTGACCTGCATCGGCCCGGCGGTATGCACCGGGTTCAGGCTGCCAAACAGCTTTTGCCCCATCGGCACCGAATCAATCATATCGTCAAAGATATCGCTCAGGTCTTTTTCGGTGCGAACCTTATCCAAACGCTCGCTGTAGCTCTTGCCGTTCGATGACTTGATCAGCAAAGCGGTATGCACCAGAAAGTTGGGAATATGCAACTGATCAGCGCGGCGGTCGATCTCTTTCCAGGCGATTTTGGGCAGCCCCGGCACCGGCGGATTGGCCTGGAAGGTCGACTCCTGCTCGGTTACCGCCAGCACTGAACACAGGTTTTGGTCGCTGGGCTCGATACCCTGTGCGGCAAAAGCGGCGGTGATATCGGTGGCCCAGCCCTGGCGATCGGCGGTGTTAGCCGGCATCAAACGCACCAGTTGAGCTTTGACGTCAGCCGGGCGTTGCACCGGTGAAGTCGTGGTGGTTTTCGTGGTACAACCGGCCAGCACCAGCAGCGCGGCCAGGCTCAACGGACGCAAGGTCATCGGGTTGATAAAACGGCGAATTGGCATCTTTTCCCTGATCGTTTTGACATACACTGCAGTGACGTTAGCCCAGCAGCGGACCCCGATCCAGTCTAAATGTGTTGATTCGGAGCTGAGAGCAGGCGTCTGCCAGGAAATACACCTTAAAGGAATGACCGTGGGGTTAAGCATCTTGCCTTGCTCACTTCTAATCACACCTTTCATGATCGCGGGCATTTTCAACGAACCGATAAACATGTATTTTATATGCAACATATAAAATCATTTTATTCGCCCACACCGGGGCAACGCAAAATTTGAGGAGAGACGCATGAATGAGCTGCTGTGTTATAAAACCCTGCAGGTATGGAACAGCGTGACGCTGCCGGAGAGTTTCCAGCAAAAGCACAACACCCAAAGCGGCACCTGGGCCAAACTCACGCTGCTGAGCGGCACCCTGACCTTTGCGTTGATGACCGAAGATGGCGAAACTACCGAAACCTGGCAGTTCAGCCCTGAGAGCCAGCCGCCGTTTATCGAACCACAGCAATGGCACCGCATCGTTTCATTTTCCGATGATATGACCTGCCAACTGGCTTTCTACTGTTCACCGGAGGATTACTACCACAAAAAGCACCAACTGACGCGCACCCATTCCGAGGTGATCGAAGCCGTGCAGCGCATAAAACCCGGCAAAGCGCTGGATCTGGGCTGCGGCGGCGGGCGCAACTCGCTCTATCTCAATCTGAAAGGCTTTGACGTCACCGCCTGGGACAAACATGGCCCGTCGATCGACAACCTCAATAGCATCATCGATAGCGAAGGACTGACGCACATTCGCGCCAGCGTGCAAGACCTCAATGCTCACACCTTCAACGGCGATTACGACTTTATTCTTTCCACCGTGGTGTTTATGTTCCTCAGCCGCGAGCGAATTCCAGGGCTGGTAAAAAACATGCAGGACAGCACCCTGAACGGCGGTTACAACCTGATTGTCGCCGCGATGGATACTCCGGATTACCCTTGCAGTCTGCCCTTCCCCTTCACCTTTAAACCGGGCGAGCTTAAGGAGTATTACGCCGACTGGGAAATCCTGAAGTACAACGAGGATGTCGGCCAACTGCACAAAACCGACGCCGCCGGTAACCGCATTTCACTGCGCTTTGCCACGCTGCTGGCGCGTAAACCCTAAAATCCCTTCAATTGGCGCCGCTCGATGCAGTATTGACTGGCGCCGACCTGTAGCAAAATACGGCAAACAACATGAAGTTTAATACGTTGCCAACCCGCCGCTGCGGCGTTAGGATCGCGCCCGGCTACGGGTGTAGCCAGTGTTATTGGCTGTCAGTTCCGCGCATGGAGAGGTTATTGTGTTAGAGAGTTTTGGCGTCCTGAATCTTTGGACCTATCTGGCCGGGGTGGTATTTATCATCATTCTGCCAGGCCCGAATACGCTGTACGTACTGAAGACCGGTGTGACACGTGGCGTACGTGCCGGTTATACCGCCGCGCTGGGCGTGTTTATCGGCGATGCGATCCTGATTTTCTGCGCCTATATTGGCGTGGCTTCACTGATCCGTACCACGCCGTTCCTGTTTACCCTGGTGCGTTTTCTCGGCGCAATTTACCTGCTGTTCCTCGGTGCGAAAATTCTCTACGCCACCTTTATCCAGAAAAATGCGGCGCAGCAACAACAGATTGAAGGCGGCCACAGCATCCTGCGCAAATCGCTGACGCTCAGCCTGACCAACCCGAAAGCGATCCTGTTCTACGTGTCGTTCTTCGTGCAGTTTATCGACTTCAACTATGCGCACACCGGCCTGTCGTTCACCATTCTGGCGCTGATCCTCGAATCGGTCAGTTTTATCTACATGACCACGCTGATCTTCTCCGGCGCGATGCTGGCGCACTTCTTTAACCATAAGAAAGGCCTGGCAAAACTGGGTAATGGCCTGATCGGCCTGCTGTTCCTCGGCTTCGCCACTCGTTTGGCCACCCTCAGCTCCTAGTTCGCCGCATTAACGGCTGATCCCCTCAGCCGTTTTCTCTACTCTGTCACGCACGACAAACCGAATGTCAGACAGACGAAAGCCCTCCTTCTCTGCCTGCTATAGACTTTTAAGGTTAACGATAGCGACCTTTTTTGTCTGACAGGAGGGCATATGCCTGACAATAACGTAGCAGTGATGGACAGCGTTTCGCGTTTTCTCGATCGCCATCATGGGCTGTATATCGACGGCCAATGGTGTGGTTCCACCGCCGAAGGCCGGCTGGCGGTGTATAACCCCGCCAATGGACAACAAATTTCCTCCACCGCCGACGCCAACGCGCAAGACGTCGCACGCGCCGTACAATCAGCCCATCAGGCTTTTACCTCTGGGGTCTGGGCGCAACGTTTACCTGCCGAGCGCGAGCGTATTTTATTGCGCTATGCCGATTTGGTTGAACAACACACCGAAGAACTGGCCCAGTTGGAAACGCTGGAACAGGGCAAGTCGATCAATATTGCCCGCATGTTCGAGGTAGGCTGCACGCTAAACTGGATGCGCTACACCGCCGGGCTGACTACCAAGATCACCGGCCAAACCCTGGACGTGTCGATCCCCATGCCGCCGGGGGCCAAATATCAGGTGTATACCCGTAAAGAGCCGATTGGCGTGGTGGCAGGCATTGTGCCGTGGAACTTCCCGCTGATGATCGGTATGTGGAAAGTGATGCCAGCGCTGGCCGCAGGTTGTTCCATCGTGATCAAACCCTCGGAGACCACACCGCTCACCCTGCTGCGCATGGCTGAACTGGCGACCGAAGCCGGCATTCCACCGGGGGTATTCAACGTGGTGACGGGTAAAGGTACCGGCTGCGGCAAAGCGCTGACCGAACACCCGCTGATCGCCAAAGTGAGCTTCACCGGCTCCACGCCGGTCGGCAAAGGCATCGCCCGCGCAGCGGCGGACCGGCTGACACGCGTGACGCTGGAGCTGGGCGGTAAAAACCCGGCCATCGTGCTGAAAGATGCCGACCCGCAGCAGGTTATCGAAGGCCTGATGGCGGGCAGTTTCCTGAACCAGGGGCAGGTGTGCGCCGCCAGCTCGCGGATTTATATTGAAGCGCCAATCTACGACACTTTGGTGGCCGGGTTCGAGCTGGCGGTGAAATCCCTGTCCGTCGGACCGGGCATGGATGCCAGTGCGCAGATCAACCCACTGGTTTCCAGCGACCACCGCAATAAAGTGGCGGCCTATCTGGACGATGCCAGATCCAAGCACGCTGAGTTGATCAGCGGCGCGACCGGGCCGGACTCGCAAGGGTTCTATATTCCGCCGACGCTGGTAATTAACCCGGACGACAAGCTGAACCTGACGCGCGAAGAAGTGTTTGGCCCGGTGGTCAATCTGATCCGCGTGGCGGATGCTGAAGAAGCGTTGCGCAAAGCCAACGACACCGACTACGGCCTGACCGCCAGCCTGTGGACCACCAGCCTGCAAGCGGCGATGGCCTTCACGCCACGAATTCAGGCCGGCACGGTGTGGGTCAACACCCATACGCTGATCGACGCCAACATGCCTTTCGGCGGCTTCAAACAATCGGGTAGCGGCCGTGATTTCGGCCCGGACTGGCTGGATGCTTATACCGAATCCAAATCGGTGTGCATTCGTTACTGAACCGCGCCTTAATGGCCAGTAGCGCCCTTCAGAGCGCTACTGATACTGCTGATAAACATAAAATGTTTGTCAGCAGGCGCTAAAGGTTTTGAAAATAGATCAGGAAAATCAAATTATTGATTTTCGGCTGATAACTCAAAGGGGGAAAAACCACGCTTTTATCCCCCTTTGTCAATAATCTGAGTAGCGCCTTAAGGGCGCTACTGATACTGCTTGCGGTATTCGCTGGGCGAAACGCCAAAACGGCTTTTGAAGGCGGTGGAGAAATGGCTGTGATCGGCAAAACCCCAGTCATGGCCGATAGTGACCAACTTTTGCCGCTCAGGCGCCGTGCGTAGCGCCTGAGCGCACAAATCAAGACGGCGGTGCTTGATATATTGCGCCACCACCAGTCCCTGACGGGCAAACATCCGGTACAGGCTGCGTACCGAAACGCCCAGTTCAGCGGCGATCCACTCAGGCCGCAACTGCGGCGACTGGATATGCGTATCGATAAACGCCAGCGTTCGGGTGAAAGCCTGCGGGAAAACCTCCGCTCCCACTTCAGGTTCCACCAGCGCCGGGCGCAACAGAGTTGCCACGGCACTGAGTATCGCCTCGCTCTCCGGTGCGCTCATCTGCGCGTCCTGCATGCAGCCCAAGACCAGTTGCCGACTGAGGCGCGCCATGCTGCTTTGCCCATCCAGCCGTCGTGCGAATTGCAGATCGCTAAAACGTGCCGACCGTTCGAAATAGCTGCGCGGCATCAGTAATGAGATTTGGCGGGAGTCCTGTTGAAAGGTAAAACTGCTGGTACGTGAAGCGTCGATCAGCGTGACGTCACCGGCGGACAAGACTGCCTGTCGGTCACCCTGCTCCATCAATGAACTGCCGCGCAGTTGAAAGACCGTGAAAAAATGCGAGCCGTCGCTGCGGTTAATTTCTTTTTGGGTTCGATACAGGCGGGTTTGCGTCGCATCCACCACGCTCATACGTAACGCGTGGGCACGAAACTCCTGCATCGCGCCGCTAAATCCCGGCCCCAGAGTTCGGGCGCAGAACCGGCCGCAGGCGGAGTTGATTTTCGCCAACCACTCTTCGAAGCCAACCTCCCTGACCGGTACGGAAATTGCCATGGATCCCCCCTTCACACATCAGCGATGGACGCGTTCGAACCGCAAGCGGCAATGAACAGAAAATCAACATAACAACCCAGTAACATACAAGCAATGCCGACAGTGGGATCTGGCGCTGGGATCACAAATTGCGCCTTATGGCTCCAGACATGAAAAACCCGGCCGTAGCCGGGTTGATAAAAACGGGAGAATCGGGAGGATTAAGGCTGGCTATCCAGCAGATAACGCACCACGGCCGCGTATTCTTTTGCATAGCCGTCAACGCTTTGGCTCGCCATTCCGGCATTATCGATTTTGTACTTGCCGGAGACATAAAACGATGGGGTTGCCCGTACGTCCAGCGCTTTCACCGCTTCATTCTGCTTCGCAATCAAGCCCTTCACCAACAGGCTGTGGCGCGCATTTTCATAGGCCGCGGCATCTACGCCGGCGGCGGCAAACACCCACTGAATATCCTCTTCACTGTTGATGGCGCGCTTTTTTTGCAGCTCGTCGAACAGCAGGCCTTCGATTTTATCCTCGATGCCCATCACCATCGCGATCGACCAGGCTTCAGTCAGCTCATTGCCCAATTTGCCCATCAGGCCGACATGATATTTGGTCAGCTTGGTGCCCTCAGGCAGCGCCTGGCTGACGGTGCTGCCCACATGGTAGGTTTCGGCAAACTGATAACAAGGGCCGCAATAAAAAGAGAAAAACTCCACCACCGCAGGGGCTGACGCCACCGGTTTATCCAGGCGAGAATATTGCTCGCCAGCACGGTAATCCGCCGCCACGGCGACAGCAGGAAGCAATAGCGCCAGGAGCGCACCGGCGAACAACCGATTAACTTTAGCCAACATAACTACTCCAATTCAGATGAGAACATTGTCCCTAACGGCGGTGTTTATAATCAAATTATCGGAACAAGACCAGTTTTTATTACCTTGTGTTTATGTGGGATTGGCTCACATCAAGGGGCCATGCGGGCCGTCAGTGGCGTTCTGCGCCCCAGACGTCATGCTACACAACCGCCTCAGAAGAGGCGGCAGCGAAATGAGTATGCCGTTAATTAATAACAACATTGGTGAGTATGGATTCACTGCGGACAAGAAGACTTATGCCAAGAATACGCTGCGTCAGCCTTCACTGACGCAGCGGGATCACACTCAGTTTTTTGGCAGTTGAATACGGACAACGCTTTCCGGTTTGCCGGCTTTGGTGCTGGCTCCGTCATTCTTCACCGTCACGAACAACACGTTGTTGCTGGTGTCCAGCGCCAGGCTGTTAGGGTGCGGCGGCAGTTCTACGGTTTGCAGGCGCTTGAGGCTGTTTGAATCAAACACCGTCAACGTACCTGCGCCATGATCGACGCGGATCCCTTTGCGGTTGGCGACGTACACACGCTGGTTGCGATCGTCCAACAGCAGGCCAATTGGCACTTCATCGGTCAGTTCGCTGGCCAACACTTTGCCGCTGTCCGCATCCAGCGCAAACACCCGGTGACCGCTGCTGCGCTTCACGTAGTCGCGCTCAAGGTGGGTATTGCGGTAGTTGTCGCGGTCGATCCCCTGATCCACCCCTAACAGACGGTTATTCTTCCCGTCGTACACCAGGTTCAGCAGCTGATCCGCTTGAATCTCTTTGGTAGAGGTGATCGCCAGGGTATCGGCATTCAGGGTAATCAGTTGCCCCTGCATGTTAGAGACAAATACGCGCCGTCCTTTCTCATCCAGAGTGATGCCCACCGCGTTGTAGCCGAAACCGGGGATCATTTTCTCCAGCTTTTGAGTCCGGGTGTTGACCACAAACAGCACGCTATCTACCCCAAAACCCAACCCCGGCAAGAACAGGCGGCCGCTCTGCGCGTCATACTTCATTTCGCGGATGCGGTACTGGTAGTCTTCAGTGATCTTGAAGCGCTTAAGCTCCTTGAGCAGGAACTCCAGGCGCTTGCCGCTGATACCGGCCTCCTTGTAGGTCTGCTCCAGCATCGTTTTTTCGGTCACCGGAATGCTGTCCAGCGCACGGTTGGTGGTGGTATCCACCACGCCGACCGAGCCATTGAACCCTTGAGTCAGATACAGCCGGTGGCCGGCATCATCCAGGGCTACGCCGAACCCCTTCACCTGCAGAGGGATCTCCGCCTGCACCGCCAACGTGGTCGGATCCAGACGCAACACGCGGGATTTCGCCTCTTCCTTCCAGTCCGGTGCGCTGACGAACAGCGACTTCTGGCTTGGGCTGTAGGCCATTTCCACCAGCGCCGACGACAACGGCTGGCGCTTGATATCCTGCTGAGAGATCCCTGCGTCACGGGCCTGCGCCGCACCGGCCACCACCAACGACGTTGCAATCAACAGCGACAGTAAAGCGCGGGGTGTTCCTATTGTTCCAGACATCCGTTTATCTCCATGAAAGTAATAAAGTCAGTTAGGGTGAACAACGTTATTGCTGTGGCGCCGGCGGCAAGGCCGACAGTGGCATGTCCCCGCCGGCCTGTTGGGCAAAGTGAGAGAACACGTGCTGAATAGTTGCAGCGATCAACCCCGCCTGTTGCGCGGTGTAATGATCGGTACGGTAGGTCATCATCACGCGCAGGGATTTCACGCCGTCGAGGTTTTCTTCCATCACTTCAAACTGCAAACCGAGCAGCGATTCGGTTTTCTCCGGCTCCACCTGACGATAGGCCACCGTGCTGCCGTCCTGCAGGGTAAATGCCCCGTTCAGCTTGATACGGCTGTGGATCTGAATGAACACTTCGAACATGTGGTTCTTGCGGTCGGCATGAGCACCAAACAGCCCTTCTTCCACCAGATCGATAGGAATATCGGTGTAAGGCATAGAACCATTGATGGTGTTTTTCACCTGGTCAATCAGCCCAGCGACCGTCAGCTGGTCGGCGAAGCGCACCCGGTGCACCACCACCGTGGTGAAGTAGCCGATGGTGTCAAAGAACTCGGCGTCGTTACGGCCGGAGGTGGAAGTCCCCACCAGCAGATCCGTCGGACCGCCCAACAGGCGCAGCGCCGTAGTGATACCGGCGTAGACCACGTTGAACAGTGAGGCGTTGTTCTTCCTGGCCTGCGCGTACAACCCCTCAGCCACCGTTGGTTCGACGTCAAATTCCAGCCATCCGCCGTTGACGTCTGCATCGGCCGGGACTGCAGGATGGTGCGAAGGTTCCTGCTGGAACAGCGGCTGACCGACCGGCGCATCGCGCAGGTTATCGAGCCAATAGTCCAGGTGTTGCTGTGCGACGCCGCCGGCCTGCTGCTGCCGGGCAAAGGCATAAAACTGCGGCACTTCACCTTTCCACTGCGGCTTCTGCCCTGCCACACGGTGGCTGTAGGCGATGCCCAGCTCGTCCATCATCAGGTTCAGCGACCATTCATCCAGCACCACATGGTGGAACAGCAGCGAAAGCAGTTGCCGGCCGGTTGCCGCGTCACGCAGGAAGGTAGCGCGCAGCGGCAGCTCGCGGGTCAGATCAAAGCGGTGGTCGCCGGCCTTGGCCAACAGTTCGCTGGCGTTACCGGCCGGTGTTTCATAAGAGAAGTGGAACCACTCGTAATCGAGCAGTTCAGCCGCAGGCACGACCTGTTGGCGAACCTCCCCCTGATGTTCGATAAACAGTGAACGCAATACGCTGTGGCGCGTCATGACGTCGATAAACGCCTGACGCAGGGCCATTTCATCCACCGGATCGAGGAAATTGATGGCGAAAGGCAGATTGAAAATCTCGTCGTGACCGAAGGCCTCGTACACTTTCCACAGGGAGTGCTGGGCCAGCGACAGCGGTGCCTGGACCACCTCATCCCGCAGCTGCGTACTGGGCGCTTGTACCGCCGGTGCCGTAACCGCCTGACGTTTGGCGTAGGCCGACAGCCCTCGGGCCGTGGCGTGACTGAACAGGTCGTTAATGTTGAGTTCGATACGGTGCAGGCTTAACAAGCGACCGATGACGCGGGTCGCGACCAGCGAATGCCCGCCGCGATCGAAGAAATCTTCATCGACGGTCATGTCCGGCGCCACCAGGGCATCGCGGAATTCCGCCAGGATCAATTGGGCGATTTCATCATTTTCTTGTTGTTGTGCATCCTCTCCCGCCAGGACAGCTTCGGGCTGGGCCAACGGTTGCTCAGCGGCAGGCAGCAGGGCTGTCGTGATCGTCCGTCCGGCGAGATAAGCGACGAACTGCTCCAGCAGGAACGGCGCGACATGCGGGGTCAGGCGCGGATCCGCCACTAGCTCCAACACCATCGAGTCCGGCTCGGGCAGGCTCAAAGCCAGCATCAGTTCAAAAGGCGTATGCAGCGGCGGTAACAGCAGGCGTTCAGCGTTAACCCCATCCAACTGCAGCGCCACCGAAGGATCCGCCAGCCAGCTCACCAGAAGCTGAGCCAATTCTGGGTTGGGCGCTTCCGCCGTTTGCTGTGCCAGCAGTCGGCTTTCCGCCTCCTGATCCGCAGGCTGCAAGGTCAGGCGTTTCAATCGGCTGGCGCCCTGCCAGCCGTCCATACCGTTCGCCTGTTGTGCGTCGTCGAGCGGCACGCACAACTGCACCGGTTGCCCGCCGGACTGAGCGGCGATAAAGCGGCCAAAGCGAACGGTGATCGCCGCCAGTAAGGTGGTTGGGTTATCGGTTACGGGCAAAATCTTGCGCGCCACGCGGGTCGCTATACGTACCCCGGCCTGCGCCAGACGTTCGTCCTGTGCTGCCAATTGTCGGTAGTCCCGCAGCGCTGTCGCATGGCGTGGCCACGGCAGAACCAGCTCCGTCGCTTCCGGCAATGGATTATTCAGTGCAACCGGCGACAGAGTGTCCGGGACTGGCAGGGGATCATGGCGATTATACAGCGCCGACAGCATCGTCAATAATTGTCGACACGACAGCCTTTCAGCCAAAATATCGTGGGCAACGACGCCCAGCACCGAACCGGCACCGGTAAACAGCAGAAAACGAAGCGGCGCTTCGCTTGCCAACTCAAGAGGCGTCGCCTGCGCTTGCAACAGACGGCTTACCGCCTGCTGTTCGTCCGCGACAGGCTGAATGCTCACCGGATTCAGCGTTGCGTTGCCGCGCAGTTTGCGTAAGCCTTGCTCATCGTCGAAATCGTAACGAACGTCCAGTTCCGGCATCAGTCGGGTCAGAGCCTCCAGCGCGCTGGCCAGTCTGCCGATATCCGGCTCGCCGCCCAGCCGCCAGGCCATCGCCTGCTGGCAACCGCCGTCGCCGCGCTGCTGGTGCATGAACCACGCCAGTTCTTCCGCTTCGCTCAATGGCTGTGAGGCATCCGCCGCCCGCTCGCCCAGCGTCTGAAACGCCAGGTCCAGACGCTGGGCCTCGTCATCGCTGAGAATATTGTCAAAATAACCGCTCACTGCTCTATCTCCTTGTGCCCGGCCATACCGGAACCTCGGGGGAACGCGGGTCATAAACAGGGACGTATCTACCACAGATCGCTGACAAACTCGCGCAAGCGCCAACAATCCAAGGCGTGAATACGCCCCTGCTGCAGACCGATTGCTATCGCATCAGAATGTCAGTTCCAGCGCCGCACCGATCATGCGTGGACGCTGCTGAGTCGCGGTGTAGACGTCGTTGCCGCTGACCATCACGCGACGTTCCGAGTCAAACAGGTTCTGCGCATACAGGGTGGCGCGGCCATAGGCGAAGGTGTACGCCAGTTGAGTATTCGCCGACCAGTAAGATCCGATGCGCCCGCGAGAGTCGTTGTCGTACTGCGAGTAGTAGGAGTCCGAGAACGCCACGTTGCCGCTCAGTTCCAACCCGGCCATCAACTGGTACTTGGCGCCCATGTTGGCGGTATAAGCCGGCGCACGCGCCAGTTCATGCCCATCTACGCCGCTGCCCGAGAACTTCTTGATCTTGGTCTTCAGCAGACCGACGTTCGTGAACAGTTCGAAGTCCCAACGCGGCTGCCAGGTCGCCCCCATTTCCGCGCCGTAGGTTTCCACCTTGTCGGCATTGCGGATCACCGAGGAGTTCGGCCCCAGGGAATACGGCAGCTGCATGTCCTTGTAGTCGTTGTAGAAGATGTTGCTGGTCAGGATGACGTTGGCATCTTTCAGGTGGTGACGGGTGTACAACTCATAGTTCCAGACATATTCCGAACCATAGGTGTAATTGACTACCGGCGTGCCGATGGTGATGCCTGCGCCACCGGCGTTATAGCCGCGCGCCACCTTGGCGCCGTAGGTCTGGGTATCCGTCGGTTTCCAGGCCAGATCCAGCTTCGGCAGGAATACGTCGTAGGTTTCATCGAAATCGATACGCACGGCCTTGCTGCCGCCGGTACGCTGACGGTGCTCGCGTTCCAAACGGCTGGCGGCGGTGATATCCACCTTCGGCGTGATGGCGTAGGTCAGCTCGGCAAAGGCCGAGTTGGTGTCGGTTTTATCCTTGAAGGTCGAACCGCCGAAAATATTAACGAACTCATCCTGCTTGGAGTGGAAATAACGCAACCCCGCCAGCCCGCGCAGGCGGCTGTCTGGCCCACCAAAACGCGCCACCGGCTCCACGTGCACCTCTTTTCCGCCGATATCGGCGTACGGCAAGGCATAAGCCGTAGGACGGTTAATATTGAAGTCGGTATAAATAACGCGGTTTTCCAGCGTCAGGCTGTCGGATTGCTCCCAGGACAGATCCCAAACGCCGCTGTTGGTGTTGCTTTTAAACACCGCTCGGCGCGGATCGTGGCGCAGGCTGGTCGGGTGAACCAGCGGGTTGAGGCTCTCGTTTTGTGGCGAGGTGCTGCCAAAGTGGTTAAAGGTCAGCTTGGTGGTCAGCTCGCGCAGGCCTGCCGGATTGAACAACAGTTTGGCACGTGCGGTAGTGGCTTCAACCTCACGCGGATCGCCCACCGGCTCATAAGCAGGAAGATCGACATCGCTGCGGCGACGCTGGCGATCGACGCTGACGCGGAACGCCAGTTGATCTTCCACCAGCGGGCCTGAAACCATAGCGGACAATTGCGAAGAGTGCTGGTTGCCCGCACCGCCCTTGAAGGCACTCTCCCAATCGAAAGTGGGATCCTTACTGGCCATCACGATCGCACCGGCAATGGCGTTACGCCCCTGAATATAGCTCTGCGGGCCGAGGAACACTTCGACGCGATCCAGATCCCACAGCGACTGCGGGCCATAGGCCTGCTCGTTATAGGTCAGGGAGCGACCATCCAGAGACAAATTGAGGCGCGGACGGGTGCCGCTGAGGAAGGCGTTGGCGCCGGTGTTCGGGCCGGAGCCGTCGATACCGCGTACGGTGGGCAGATCGTTACCGATGCCAACATCCATGACGTTGGCCGTCATGCGTAATAAATCGGGGATCTGCAACGCATTGGGCATAGCGGCGATCCGCTCACTGTCGAACACCTGCACGCTGGAGCCGGTGTCGAAAATGCTGCGCTTTATCTTTTCGCCGGTCACCAGCAGGCTTTCGGAGTCCTGCCAATTATCGTTACGTTTGCTGTCGGCGGCTTCCTGCACCTTTTCGTCCACTGCGGCGGCATTAACGCTGCCCACAGATAAAGAACAAAGACCCAGAAAGAGTGAGGAAAATGCCCCAATGGCTTGCAAGCCTGCTTTTTCCTTGTTTCCTACGATTTTATGCCTTTGAGCCGCTGAATGCTTGCTCATAGATGTATTCTCCTTTCATCCCAGATGCACAAAAATATGTTTTATTTCACATAGGTAACGACGCTGATTCTCACACTGACAATGGCATTGCGGCCTTCCTGACCTTGCTATTGCATATCCCTGCCGCAGACAGCCGCCCCACCCCAGATAAACCGGGGGCGGACGCAGATTTTTTGTCTGGAAACGTAAAGAAATGTTAATAATGATAATATTTTACATTTTTTAATGCAAATCATTATCAACTAAACAAATAAACAGGATGCGCAGCGGGTAAAGTGCTGAACGATAAAACGCAGTTATTGTGGGTTCTATAAAACCAATAATTTCAATTAAAATGAATATAAAACATAATTATATCAGTATTAATATTTTCTATAAGCGAGCGAGAATCTCCCCTTTCCACATTACCCTTACGTTTTATACCAACAAATAAAAATAGTAATAATTTTCATTCCCATTAACATTGCAATATATTCTTACAGTCTCTCAATACTGATGGAAACCCGATGAAAGCGTTGACCACGATGCAGGCCGCCTACTGGGTAGGTCGGCAATCCGAAGCGCCGCTGGGGGGCGTATCCGCCCACCTGTATGCGGAATTTAACTGCTGCGACCTGGACGTCGAACGACTGAGACAGGCCGTTGCCGCCCTTTACCTGCATCACCCTATGTTGCGCCTGTGCATCACGGCCGATGGCCAGCAGACCATCAGCCCCTGCGGCCCTGAGCATGGCCTGCATCTGGACGATTTCAGCCAGTTCGATACCCCCGAAGCGAGCCACCGGCTCACAGCCAAACGGCAGCAAAAAAGCAGCCAAAAACTGCCGCTGGAACAAGGTATCCCCTGCGATATCAGCCTCAGCCTGCTGCCGGGCGGCCACAGCAGGCTGCATGTTGATCTGGATATGATCGCCGGCGATGCCATGGGTTTCCGCGTGTTGATGGAGGATTTGGCGCGGTTTTATCACCAATGTCCGGCATCCCCCGCCGACAATGGCGTACCCTACTTTGACTATCTGGATCGTCACTATGCCGATACCGCGCAGCAGTCACGTCGCACTCGCGCTCAGGCCTGGTGGCGTGAACGCCTGCCTCAGCTGCCGCCGGCACCACACCTGTTGCGCACGCCGGATATTTGCCGCAGCGATCGGCTGGCGCTGCAACTGAGCGCGAGCGAAACCAAAGCGCTGGAGGATGCCGCCAGAGCGCACGGCATCACGCTGTCATCCCTGTTTCTGGCGCTGTTTGCCGTTACCGTCGGCCATGGCTGGAACATGCCGCGCTTCAGGCTCAACGTGCCGCTGTTCCACCGGGATGAAGCCAACCTCGCCCCGATCATTGGCGACTTCTCTAACCTGGTGCTGCTGGGCGTGGAGCTGAACCCGGCTGAAAACTTGCCGGCTTTCAGCCGCCGCCTGATGGCCCAGCTGGCGGAGTTAATAGCTCACGCCGATTACCCCGGCGTCAGCGTGATGCGCGATTTGTCGCGCCTGCAAGGCAGCATGCAGCCTTCACCCGTCGTGTTTACCGCCGGGTTTGGCATCCGTGGCAAAGCGTTGTTTTCTGACAACGTCACCCGCACCTTTGGCCCGCTGGAGTGGGTAATTTCCCAGGGGCCGCAGGTGGCGCTGGACGCGCAGGTGGCACACGCCAACGGCGGCATTCTGATCAACTGGGACGTCCGCCTGGACGCCTTCCCTGATCGGCTGTTGCCGCAGCTGTTCGCCACTTACGGCGCCTTGCTGAAACGGGCCGCCAACCGGCCGGACAGCTTTAATCAGCCACTTTCGCAGTGGTTGGCGCAATGCTCCTCAGCGGGCCAGGCACGTCAGATGCCGGTTCGCCAACTGCTGCACCGGCTGCTGGCGCGGGTCGCGCCGGACGCCAGGCTGGGTGACGATGACGATATCCGTACCCTGCAACTGCCGCAGGACGCTCTGATGGCCCTATTGGCGGTACTTAACAAATACCTGCCGGTGGCGCTGGCGCCGAAGGATATAGAGGCGAACCCGACTCCGGCCGCTCTTGCCGCAGTGATCTGCGAGCGAGCCCCCAATGCCGCCGAGGGCGCTCAACTGTTATTGCAGGTGCTGGCACCCAAAGCCTGATACCGATCCGGGCGCGTGGTCTCATGCGCCCTGCTTTCTATTTCGTGGGTTAGTGACAATCAATAGGGAAATACCATGGAGACACCATTAAGCGCACTGCAGCAGGCTTACCTGCTCGGGCGCAGCGAACAATGGCCGCTCGGCGGCGTAGCGATGCACGACTTTCGCGAATATCGCGGTCTGGGACTGGATTTGGCCCGCCTGGAAAGCCGATTGAGCGAACTGGTGCAGCACTATGCGGCGCTGCGCACTTGCATCGATACCCAGCGTTTCACCCAACACGTGCGGGCAGAGGCCACGCTGAATCTGGATCGGCACGATCTGCGTGCGCTCGACCATCAGGCAGCGCAACGCCAATTGGCTGACTTGCGCGAGCAATATTCGCATCAGCGCCACGATCCCGCGCAGCCGTTGTGGCGTATTGCCGCCATTCAGTTCTCGGAGACGCAGGACGCCACCGGCAACCCCTACGACACCGTGATTTTCACCAGCTTCGACGCGCTGATCCTCGACGGCCAGGGTATCTCCACCGTCATCGCCCGGCTGTTCGACGACGCCCCGCTGCCGCCTGTCGTGCCGCCAAGCCCACCGGCTGCAGCCACGGCGGAACAGCGTCAGATTGATGCCGCCTACTGGCAAGCCAAGCTACAGGACGTCACCACGCCGTCGGCGTTGCCGTGGCGCACCCCGCTGGCCAATATCAAATCCTCTCGCTATCGCCGCGCCAACCTGACTTTGCCGCGCGAGGTTCTAAAACAGTTCTCGCGCCTAGGTTCCGCCCATGCCCTGCTGCGCAACAGCAGCCTTTCGGCTCTGATCCTCGATACGCTGGCGCAGTGGACCACCGACGGCGAACTCTGCGTCGGCGTGCCGGTGGCGTTTCCTGCGGCAAATGGTGCGCTCAGCAACGCCTCTACCTTTGTGGCGGTACGCTATTCCCGCCTGGGGGGCACCTTTATCAGCCGCGCCCAGGCCTTGCAGGACGACGTGCTGGGGGCGCTAGACCATCTGGCATTTTCCGGTGTTGATCTGGCGCGGCAGTTGCTAAACCTCAGCCAGGGTTCCCCGGCGCTGCCGGTGATCCTCACCAACTGCCTGGGGTGGGAGACGCTGCCTGGCAACGCGCCGGTTCGCTACCATGACGGCGTGACCCAGACGCCGCAGGTGGCGATCGATATCCGCCTGACACAAGATGCCGACAAGAACCTGCTGCTGTGCGTCGACTACGCCGAGCAGGCGTTGGATGGTGAGCAAGTTCAGGCAATGCTGGACGCATTGCAACGTCGGGTAATGTTGATGTGCCGGGACGGCGATGTGGAAATTCCCCCGCGCAATTTATCGATTACCAACATTACCGCCATAACCACAGCGAGACGTCATTCAGCGCTTACCCTTATCTTGCGCAGTTGGCCGACAGGTTGTTTAACGATCCGCAGCCGCGCCCCGCGTTAATCTGCGACCAACTAAGCCTGACGTACCCGGAATTGGGCCAACGGGTTAGCGCAGTGATGGCAAATCTGCAACAGCGTGGCCTGAAGCCAGGCAGCGTGCTGGCCTTGTATCTGGCGCGCAGCCCGGAGCATGTAACCATTTCACTCGCCTGTGCGCTGTTGGGCATTATCTGGGTGCCGATCGACATCAACTCACCGCCGGAACGTACCGCCTATCTGCTGACCAACTGCCGGCCGGATCTGGTGGTACACAAGGGTGAGCTGGACACCTCGTTCGGGGTTACGCCAGTGGAACTGCTTGACCCGACGGCGGGCGCCGCCAAGCTGCCGGACAGCCAGACGCTGACCGAGCGCAGCGTCAGCACCGAAGCCAGTTATTATCTGTATACCTCCGGTACCACCGGCAAACCGAAATGCGTGGTGCTCAATAACCGCGCCACCGCCAACGTTATCGGCCAGACCCTGCAGCGCTGGGCGGTCACCGCCGACGACGTGATGATTTCGGTCACGCCGCCGCACCACGATATGTCGATGTTTGATCTGTTCGGCTCGCTCAGCGCCGGTGCCACGCTGGTGTTACCGGCACCACATCAGGAAAAGGACGCCATCAGTTGGAACCAGTTGGTTGAGCGCCATGGCGTCAGCCTGTGGTGTTCGGTCCCCGCCATTCTGGAAATGCTGCTTACCTGTAAAACCGACGACAGCCTGCGTTCGCTGCGACTGGTGGCTCAGGGGGGCGATTACATCAAACCGGCGACGGTACAGCAATTGCGCGGCCTGCGTCCGGACATCAGCCTGTTCTCACTCGGTGGCCCGACCGAAACCACCATCTGGAGCATCTGGCACCCGCTAGCGCCGCAGGACACCGGCACCGTGCCTTATGGTCAGCCGCTGCCGGCTAACCAATACTTTATCTGCCATGACGACGGTACCCACTGCCCGACCGGCGTGGTCGGCCGCATCCACACCTCCGGGGTGAATCTGGCGCTGGGGTATCTGGAGGACGGTGATTTAAAACAACATGATTTCGTTACGCTGGAGGGGCCCGACGGGCAACCGCTGCGGGCCTTCCGTACCGGCGATCAGGGGTACTATCGTCCGGACGGCAATATCCTGTTCGCCAGCCGGGTGAACGGCTACGTGAAAATCCGTGGCGTGCGCGTTTCGCTGCCGGAAATTGAAGATGTGTTGCGCGGACACGAGGCTATTGTCGATATCGTGGTAGTGGATTACCCTGGCGGTGACAATGGCGAAGCGACGCTCGGGGCGATGTACCTCACCCACGACGGCAAACCGCTGTCGCTGGCGGCGATCCGCGCTTTTTCGACCGGCTACCTTCCTTGTACCCATATCCCGACACGCTTTATTCATACCGAGTTGCTGCCGCTGTCGGGTAACGGCAAGACCGACCGTCACCGCATCCGCGCAGCCTTCAGCGCCGATCGTGCCACTCCGGGCCTGAATGCCTGTGCGGCACCGCTGCCGAGCGCGCCACCGGCGCACAGCGGCAAGATCCTGTCGATCTATTTGCAGGCTATCGGCGCAACGCCGCGCCCGGAATGGGGAGAAGAAACGGCCTTTATCAGCATGGGGTTGAAGCTGCCACACATTCGCCAGGTGGCGGCGCAGCTTAACCAGGCCTTTGACACCCAACTGCCGCCAACGCTGTTAATCCCCTGCAAAAATGCGCGGGAAGTGGCGGCGTTGTTGGCACGTTAAACGGTTCAAACTAAAAGGGGCTGCATGCAGCCCCCTATCACCTCATTCAAACTTATATCGGGTCGAGCATGGCCCCAACCATTACGCTGACCTTTCGGCCATCAGGCGGGCACCGCCACCAGTTCGCCGAGCGCCGTCTCCAGCGCTTCTTCCCGCAACGCACGCAGTAAAAACGCCTGCAGGTCACGCCCGTAGTCTTCGATCCCATCGCAGGCAAACTGCTGCACGTAAACATCGATATCCAGGTGCAGATCGCCAGCATCGGTGCGCCCGCGGAAGGTCAGGTTAGCGCCGTCGCCAGATCCTCCTGCCAGTACCCGTCGCGTACAGGTGCAGCCGCTGAAACCGGCGGGATCAAACGGCTGGACGTTGATAAACGGCGAGATAAACAAACGAGAGGCCGGCGTCACACCGCGATCTGCGGCAATGTGCCGCAGACGGTAACCTGCGTGGCTGCGCAGCTCACGCAGCATCTTCGCCATGCCCGACAGAAAATGGCCCAAAGTCTCTTCCGCACGCAGCGATACCAAAAGCGGCAGCGTATTGACCGCCAGCGCCGGCGTATTGGTGGCCTGGCTGCTGCGGCGGTTCATCACCGGCATCCACATGGTGCGCGAATCGCCCTTATCATGCGGCAACGGCGGCAAGGTAAAGAACAGCCAGGCGGCGGACAGGGAAAGCAACAGATCGGGCCAACCGATACCACTACGTTCCGACAGCCAACGCAACCGCTGCGGGATCTCCTCCGGCAACGGCGTGCTGGTACTCAGGGATTTCACGCCATATTCCCTGCCGCCTTTGCGCACCGTTGGCAAGGTCTGCGACGGTGGCAAATACCGCTGCCAAAAATACCGGTCTTTAGCGCAGCGTTCAGAAGCCGCATAGGCCAGTTCATGGTGCTGAAAAGCACGAATTTCGCCCAATGCGTGCCCTGCCGCGCTGTCGTCGAGGAAATGCGCATACAGCGCGGCACAACGATGTTCAACCAACGCCATGCCAAAGCCATCAATCACAATATGATGGGCGCGCATGTACCAAATAAAACGCGAAGGCCCCAGCCTGATCAACCACACCGCGGCCACCGGCTGGCTGCATAGATCCAGTGGTTGATCGACATCCGCCTGCATCAGCCGCATCGCGGTCTGGTAGGGATCGGGCTGTGCCTGAAGATCTAGGCGATTAAGTTGCGGTATTGCCTGGGGATCGTAACGTTGCTGCGGCAAGCTCTCGCCAGTGCCGCCGCGAAAACGCAATGCAAACGCCTGCGTTTCCGCCATCGTCTGAGTGATAGCCCGACACAGCGCCTCTTCATCTACCGCGCCGCGTAGTTCGGTGACGTGAGCGACGGTGGAAAAAGGCTGTCCGGGGTGCAAGGTAAATTCGTCCCAGAAGTCTAACTGCGCCGGTGTCAGCGGCAGCCATTCAGTAGCCAAAACAGTTTCCGACATGTTACCTACCTTTGATAAGCCATAAACAAATGTTGAAACAACGGAAGCGAAAACCCCGCTGCCGCCGATAACGGCCAAAAGCGGGGTAAATGGCGGACACGGTTGGATGACCAGCCCAAGGGCTGCCCGGCGTGATCCTTATTATTGTGTTGTGGTTGGCGTGCTTGACCTCCCTGGCGCACGTAAAGCGAGACGGCGCAGCCACCTTTTCCAAGGCCAGGGCAACGCACTGAAGATGTTTCGGTTTGGTTACAAATGAAAATGATAATAACACTTATTATCATTTTCATGAATATAGAACAACCTGTTCATGCTGCAAACTTAATTGACGGGGAGAGTGCGCTTGAGGAATGACCGAGGGTTAAGTGACGGAGGATGAGGGCTACAAACCAACAAAACAGAAACCTTCTGGGGCGGTAAAAACAAGTACCGCCCCGGTCTAACGGCATGCACCTGCCATTATTGGTAAATTACCGCTACGCCGTGCAGTTTATTGCCTCCGCTGGCGGAAATAATGCGGTATGAACTGGCCCCAGCCTGATCGGCTTTCTTCGCCAATTGCTTTTCCAGACCTGAGAGCGTCAGTGCTCCGCTGGCGGAGACCACGCCGAGTTTAGTCAGCCCCTGCTCGGAACTGACGCTGTTGGCCGCAAAGCTGCTGGTGGACACCACCGCCAGGATAAACGCCGCCATGACATATTTAATCGCTTTCATATAACCACCTCATTAGATTGACCAGACCAGGTTCTGCCTGGTGAGGTGATTCTAAGTGGGGGTTGCTGACCCCAAAGTGACTCGTCGATAACATTTTTGTCAGACAACCGAAAAACCGGGGTTATTTACCTAAGCATACAATTTCATCGGCTATCTTGACGCCCGACCGTTCTGCGACCGTCGAACAATCGTCATTCCTCAGTTCCCATATTCGCGATCAATCACTTATATTTAAATTGAGGGCTGCCTGAATGCCACCGCGGCGGCAGTGTCCTCAATCAACCTGAGGGAGCCATCCATTTTATGCGTTTAAAACAAAGCACTGCGGGTCTGTTGTTGGCAGGAACCGGCCTGTTGACGACGGGCAACGCACTGGCCGCCACGGATACCCTGGTCTACTGCACCGTAGCCTCGCCCGAATCTTTCAACCCGCAGCTTTCCAGCTCCGGCACCACCTTTATCGCCACCTCGCAGGTGCTGTACAACCGCCTGCTGACGCTGCGTGAAAGCGATAAAACCCCGGCGCCCTCACTGGCGACCGAGTGGACCATCAGTCCGGATGGCAAAACCTACACCTTTACGCTGCGCAAGGGCGTGAAATTCAACAGCAACAAATACTTCACCCCGACGCGCGACTTCAACGCCGAGGACGTGGTGTTCACCGTGATGCGTCAAAAGGACCCCAATCATCCGTATCACAAGGTGTCCGGCGGCAACTACGAGTACTTCACCGACACCGGGCTGGACAAGCTGATCACCAAAGTGGAGGCGGTGGATAACGACCACGTGCGCTTTACGCTGAGCCAGCCTAACGCCGCGTTCCTCGCCGACTGGACGATGGACTTCGCCTCGATCCTTTCCGCCGAATATGCCGATGCCATGCTGAAAAAAGGCACCCCGGAATATGTCGATAACTGGCCGATCGGCACCGGTCCGTTTGCGCTGCAGCAGTACAAACAGGACTCGCTGATCCGCTACATCGCCAACCCGCATTACTGGCAGGGCGAAGTGGCCAGCAAACACCTGATTTTCTCCATTACGCCAAACCCGGAAACCCGGCTGGCCAAGCTGAAAACCAACGAGTGTCAGATTATCCCTGCCCCGCTGGCGGAGCAGTTTGACGCCATCAAGAGCGACAAAAACCTGCAGTTGCACAACATCGACGGCCTGAACGTCGGCTATCTGGCGTTCAACACCCAGAAGAAGCCGTTCGACAACGTGTTGGTACGCCAGGCTCTGAGCTATGCGGTGGACAAAAAGGCCATCGTTGCGGCGGTATTCAAAGACAGCGGCACGCCGGCCTATTCGATACTGCCGCCGGGCATGCTGGGCTATAACGACAAACTGCCCGAATACGCTTACAACCCGGAAAAAGCGCGTGAACTGCTCAAGCAGGCCGGGCTGGAGAAAGGGTTTGAGACCGACATCTGGTCGATGCCGGTAGCCCGCCCTTACAACCCGAATTCACGCCGCATCGCTCAGATGATCCAAAACGACTGGGCGAAAGTGGGCGTAAAAGCCAAAATCGTCACCTGGGAATGGGGCCAGTATCTGGCCGGGTTGCGCAAAGGGGAACAGCAGAGCGCGCTGTATGGCTGGATGTCGGATAACGGCGACCCGGACAACTTCGCTACCCTGCTCAACTGCGCCGGCGTGCAAACCGGTGCCAACGCGGCACGCTGGTGCGACAGCAGCTACGACAAGCTGATCCAGCAGGCGATTAAGGTTAGCGTCCCGGCCGAACGTGCCAAGCTTTATCAGCAGGCACAGGTGATTTTTGCCCAGCAGGCTCCGCTGCTGCCGCTGGCTAACGGCAAGGTGTTCTACGCCACCCGCAGCAACGTCAGCGGCTATGTGGTTGACGTTAACGGCAGCGACTTTGCCAAGGCCAAGATCAACTGAGTGAAAGTGTGGCACCCGCGTTGGGTGCCACACCGGCATTCCGCCGGATGAAATTCTCATCCGGCGCTTTCCTCTCCTGTAACATTTGGTTACTCTCATCAACACTGTGATTTAACATCAAAAGGTAACCCGGTGCAGAACTCTTATATGCCGATGCAGATCCGTCTGCACTGGCTGGTGGCGATCCTGCTGGTCGTGACCTGCACGACGATTGAGCTGAGAGGGCTTGCCGTACCGGGCACCCCGGTGTGGTACGTGCTGGTGGTGACCCATTTCAGTTGCGGAGTGACGGTATTTGTTCTGATGATCGCCCGCTTGTTTCTACGCTGGCGCCACACCAGCCCCGCTATCGAGCCGAAACCGGCAAAATGGCAAACTGGCGTAGCCCATCTGGTACACAGCCTAATTTACCTGCTGCTGCTGACGTTGCCGATTCTGGGCGTCTATTCCCGCTATTTGGGGGGGAAAGAGTGGTTTTTATTCGGCTTGCCGATGCCCTTCGCCGAGATTGCCGACCGGCCGCAGGCGCGGACGATTATCGGCTGGCATAAGACGCTGGCGGCTTTCGGCTATTGGCTGATCGGGCTGCATGCCGCCGCAGCGCTGTTCCATCACTATATCGTTAAGGACAATGCGCTGGTGCGTATGCTGCCTTGGTTGAATCGGCGTTAGGTTCGCTGCCCTGTTATGCACCCACCCGCAGCTCACTTTTCTTGCGCTGGTGTGGGTATCACGTATGGAAAAAGGCATCACTCAGGCCAACCTGACCGAAGCGCTGGGACGCCCGCAGTCGTTTATCGCCAAGGTTGAAAACGGCGAGCGCAAGCTGGATGTGGTGGAGTTTGCTGTGATTACCCGGTTGCTTGGGGTTGATGCTGGAGCGGTTATTGAGCGAATTGGCGGGCGATTTCATTCTCTGTAATCGAACCTACGATTTTTGCATTACGAATGCGCTTATCAGTACATATCGGGCGCGATGAGCAAATTAGACACTCCATAGCTATAGCTATTGAAGAGAGCCACCGGTCCGGTACATTCCCTGCCTTATAGTTGAACGCCCCCTGATAGCTTTGGCAGCGAAGAACGAGTTATCCAGGTGTATCTGTTTAAGGAGGAACTAATATCTCATTCATCATCGAGGACAAGAGTTTTGGATATTGCAAGATCCTTGGCACACAGAGCTTCTCATGCACGAAGTTGTGCTAACCATGTGGCAAACAGGTTAGGAATTGAGCTTTTGATAAAAGTTGAGGAAGATTCTGGGGCAAGTTTGGTATCACCACAAACCGAAGAAGAACTGATGAAAACGTTCTATTATATGGAAAACCTTTAATATTGGGCCGCTATGATCGAGGAGCAGACGTAAATTTCTCATTGGCACACAACTCACAACAGAGGTATGTTATTAACAAGGAAAAGTGATATTTAACGATTCATTTAATTATTATCAGTTAGGTTTAAAAAGGAGTTTTTGTGGCTTTATATAACATTTCCAACAAAACATTGACACCTTTAGAGAGAACTACGTTTTCTATTGAAGGATTGCAAGAGCGTTATGATTTGCAAGAGGCAATTAAAAATAACATCACCATATTGGCACCTGATTGTCTTGTCATCGCCGAAGAATTCTCTGATTGGGAAGATAGTCGCCGAAGGATTGACATATTAGCTATTGATAAACAGGCAAACCTTGTAGTAATAGAGTTAAAGCGTGACGAGATTGGTGCTCATATGGAGCTCCAAGCATTGAGATATGCGGCGATGATATCTACTATGAGTTTTTCTAAGGCATGTGAATATTATCAGGCCTATCTTCATAAAAACAATATTGATATCGATGCTAAAGAAAAAATACTAGACTTTGTTGAACTTCAAGATACAGAGCTTGTCGACTTTGGAAAAGATATAAGAGTCATATTGGCATCGGCTGGATTTAGTAAGGAACTTACTACTACGGCAATCTGGCTAAGGGATAAAGGCGTTGATATTAGCTGCGTAAAAATAACACCTTATAATTTCAAAGGTGAAGTTCTAATCAATGCAGAGCAGATAATACCGGTCCCCGAACTGAACGAATACCAAGTTAGATTTAGAGAGAAGCGTATAGAGCAGATTGCCAGCTCTAAAAAATCAGAGAGGGATTATTCAAGTTATAGATACAAAGGACTTGTCCTAAACAAAAGAAATCTTGCATTAGAAATTTTTACTGATTGGATAGAAAAGAATAATCCTGCTAACTTCGATGAGCTGAGAAAAAAATTATTTGGCGTCATAAAAAACCGTACGATAGCTCTAGCTGAATGTATTAGTGATGAGAGAAAAAATCGATACCACATGAATGACGATGATCTGATTGAGCTCGAATCAGGTGAAGTAATAGTAATATCCAACCAATGGGGTATAGGTAACATTGAACGAGTTTTGGACTTTTTTAGCAAAGATGGATTTGTTGTCGAAAAAGTTGAGGTTGAATAGAAATAATACCTTTTTTATTTTTAATATAAAACATCTGAGAGATGCTCTACCCAACATTTATTAACACACCATAGTGTTAATAACGTCCGCTCCTGGCACAGAACCGACTGTCAGAATAATTTCTTTGGGCCTGCAACAATGCCAGTTCTGGTATGAACCAGCATACAAAAAGGGCGCAGCATGCTGCGCCCCTACATGAAATCTCAACGCCGTACTAAACGTTAACTGCGAACCAAATCGTCGCCGTAGCCGATCCACTTGTAGGTGGTCAGAGCGTCCAGGCCCATTGGACCGCGGGCATGCAGTTTCTGCGTGCTGACCGCCACTTCTGCACCCAGACCGAACTGGCCGCCGTCGGTGAAGCGGGTGCTGGCATTCACATACACCGCGCTGGAGTCCACCGCACGCACAAAGTGCTCGGCGCTGCTCAGTGAACGGGTGAGGATCGCGTCGGAATGGCTGGTGCCGTGGGTACGGATATGGTCGATGGCCTGATCGATATCGTCCACCAGCGCCACGTTCAGATCCAACGACAGCCATTCGTCGTCATAATCTTCTGCCGCCACCGCCACCACCGTTGCCGGGCCGTCTTGCAACAGCGACATGGCATTCTCCGCCGCGTGCAGGGTAACCCCCACCGCCGCCATTCTGGCACTCAGCGCCGGCAGGAACTCTGCGGCGATGTTGCGGTTCACCAGCAGCGTTTCCAGCGAGTTACAGGCGCTTGGGCGCTGAATTTTGGCGTTCTCTATCACCGTCAGCGCCTTGTCGAAATCAACGCTGTCATCAACGTAGGTGTGGCAAACGCCGATACCGCCAGTGATCACCGGGATGGTCGACTGTTCACGACACAGCTTGTGCAGGCCCGCGCCACCGCGTGGGATCAGCATATCGACGTAGCGATCCAGGCGCAGCAGTTCATTCACCAACGCGCGATCCGGGCTGTCGATAGCCTGTACCGCCGCCGCCGGTAGGCCGCACTGTTCCAGCGCCTGCTGGATCACTTTCACCGTCGCCTGATTGGTATGGTGGGTTTCTTTACCGCCACGCAGGATCACCGCGTTGCCGGTTTTCAGGCACAGGCTGGCAACGTCGATGGTGACGTTTGGCCGTGCTTCATAAATCACGCCAATCACGCCCAACGGCACGCGACGGCGTTCCAGTTTCAGCCCGCTGTCCAGCAGGCTACCGTCCAACACGTGGCCGACCGGGTCGTTTAAACGACACACCTGGCGCACATCGTTGGCGATCGCCGCCAGTCGCGCCGGGGTCAGTAGCAGGCGATCGAGCAGCGCTTCGCTCATCCCGCTGGCGCGTGCCTGCGTCATATCCTGCTCGTTAGCCTGCAAAATCACTTCGCTTTCGGCTTCCAGCCGGTCGGCGATGACCGACAACACCTGGTTTTTCTTCGCCGTGCTCAGCACCGCCAGTTGCCAGGAAGCCTGTTTGGCGGCTCTCCCCATTTGCTCTAGCATGCTCACTCCTTAACTGACTATCATATCGTCGCGGTGCACTGCCACCGGGCCGTATTCATAACCGAGAATTTCGCTGATTTCCTGCGAGTGATGACCGGCAATCATGCGCATCGCGTCGCTGTTATAGCGGCTGACGCCGTGGGCCAAATCGCGCCCCGCCAGGTTACGGATGCGGATCACTTCACCACGGGAGAAATCGCCTTTCACTTCGCGAATGCCCTTCGGCAGCAGCGAACTGCCGCGCGCCATAATCGCATCGACCGCGCCGTCGTCGACGGTAATCTCACCCGCTGGCGGTGCGCCAAAGATCCAGCGTTTGCGGTTTTCCAACGGGGTTTCCAGCGCGTGGAAACGCGTGCCCACCGGTTTACCTTCAATAACGTCCGCCACCACGCCCGGCTTGCTGCCAGCGGCAATGATCACGTCGATGCCGGCGCGACAAGCCACGTCGGCAGCTTGCAGCTTGGTGCCCATGCCGCCGGTGCCCAGGCCGGAAACGCTGTCGCCAGCGATGGCCCGCAGCGCATCGTCGATGCCGTGCACTTCACGGATCAGTTCCGCCTGCGGGTTATTACGTGGATCGGCGGTGTACAAGCCTTGCTGATCGGTCAGCAACAGCAACTTGTCGGCCCCGGCCAGGATCGCCGCCAGCGCAGACAGGTTGTCGTTGTCGCCCACCTTGATTTCTGCGGTCGCTACCGCGTCGTTCTCATTGATTACCGGCACGATACGGTTGTCCAGCAGCGCGGTCATGGTGTCACGCGCGTTGAGGAAGCGTTCACGGTCTTCCAGATCGGCGCGCGTCAGCAACATCTGCCCGACGTGGATGCCGTAAATGGAAAACAGTTGCTCCCACAGTTGAATCAGCCGGCTCTGCCCGACCGCCGCCAGCAGCTGCTTGGAGGCGATGGTGGCGGGGAGTTCGGGGTAACCCAAATGTTCGCGCCCGGCGGCAATCGCGCCGGAGGTGACGATAACGATGCGGTGACCCGCTGCATGCTGTTGTGCGCACTGGCGTACCAGTTCGACAATGTGAGCACGGTTAAGACGCAGCGATCCGCCGGTCAACACGCTGGTGCCCAATTTCACAACCAGTGTCTGGCTGCCGTTCATAGTATTTCTGCCGTGTAATTTATCCGTCATCTTTCAAGCTGCAGCGTTGTTGGCTACTCGCAATCCCCCCAGTCACTTACCTTGGTAAGCTCCTGCGGATTCCTGCACTTGCCGCCTAGCTGCAACTCGAAAGCTATAGGATATGATGAGAATAAGAGTGCAAAGGACTTTGTAGCAGGAGAGACGCGTTATGCCAACAGGCACAACGCGAAATCAGCAGAATACTTGTGGTCTAACGGGGTCAGGCGGAAAGTTTAATCAGTTTCTCTTTGAAATTCTCGGCCGGTTCAAGCGTCAGTTCCATGGTGGTCAGCAGCTCGCCCAGACGACGGTGGAAATCACGCAGGGTGGTTTCCAACTTGGTTTTCACTTCAGCATCTTTAATCTTTTCCGGCGTCCAGTGCCCATCTTTATCAAACAGGCCAAATTGATAGGCGTAGGTGAAACGCGTATCTTCGGCATGCAGTTCGATCCACCAACCCCAGAACTCGCGCTTCTCTGGAGCGGGCTTAACATTGACGCACACGGCTAAACAATCAAAGAAAAAACGGTCGTTCTCACACTGCCCTTCACGCAGGTACGGCCCCAAGCTGGCGAAACGTTTCATTAGTCGGCTTTTAGGGTGACCACTCGGTAACGTCATTCTTTAACCTCCTCAATGTAGACCACTCTTTTTAACAAACTGTTAAAATTTAGCAACTAATTAACGCATTTTATCTTTCATCCAGTGGGTCATTTGCAGCAACGCCTTGTGGAAACTGCTGTAGACAGGGGCGCGCGGTATGGCGATCAGTTTGCCGTCCAGCGAGGATGATGCGATCAGTTGCGCTTCTTCTTTCGGGCTGAGCGGATCCTGATCCCAGTAACCGGCCAGCATTGGCGTCGGGCAACGGCGGCCCAACAGCCCTTGGGTTTTCAGCGAATAACTGTTCAGCTCCACCTTCAGCACGTTATCCGACGCGTTGGCCATCCCCATCCGGCTGGCCAGCACATCCATGTACATGTCCGGCACATGCTGTTGCGTTTTGCTGTCGCACAGCAGGCGATGCACCACCGGCCCCAGACAAGCCACGCCACGCAGCCGCTGTGGCTCCAGATAGGCCAGACGTACCGCCACGTTGGCACCAAAACGGAAGCCAAACGCGGTGACGCGCTGATGATCGACCCACGGCACCGAGGCCAGCTGGATCAGCACCTGCTGATGCAGGAAGCTGGAATCTTGCGTCAGCTTCCACTTGTATGAGGAGCCGATGGAGGGCATATCGATGGTCAGCATGGCGATGCCGTGCGGTGCCAGATAATCGCGGAACAGGCGGTGATAGTCAGTTTGCAGCGTGTCCAGGCTGCCGCACATCAACACCGTCGGGAACGGGGCCTCACCCTTGTCCGGCAGGTGCAGGAAGCCATTGATGCTGCTGCCGCCCTCAATGCGAAACTCCAGCTCTTTCAACTGATAAGGCAGCAACAGCGCGGCTTCTTCGTAAGCCCGACAGGAGAGCGCTTCGGCCTGCTCGGCCAGTTCGTCCCCTTTCAGGTGCGGGTAGCCGGCGATGCTGTAAAAATTGGCGGCGTTGAGCCAGTGCTGACCGCCGATCAAAGGATCCTGCTGTTCCAACGCGCTCTGTTGCCAGCGCATGCCCTGGTGAACCCATTCGTAAATCCAGTTGCCGTTACGGTAACCGACCACGGTATCCAGCCATTTGTCGTTGGTGTGCTCCACATCGGCGACTGCGATGCGCGCCAGCACTTCGTTGATTTCGATCGGATCAACGCCGCGCCAGGCCCACAACAGCGGGTTAAGCATGCGATACCAGTTGCTGACGGTGTTGCCTTCCAGCGTGGAATGCAAATCGGCGCTGACTTTGTTGCGCGCGCGCGCATCACCAGCGTCGAGGTCTCAGGATGTTTAAATGAGGGTTTGAACAGAATTTCAGAAAGGTTGGCTTGTGCCATGGTAACAACAGCCTCCGTAAATCTGGCTATAGGCCGCAAACAGCCTAATCAACTGGAGGTAGTGTACCTAACTCTGGGGCGATAAACCAAAATAACGAAAACGCCCGGCGAAACCGGGCGTTTTAATGGAACAGCCTGTCGAACTTAACGACCGCCGATCGGTGGTACGAAGGTCACCGCCATATCCCATGGCTGTTCGATCCAGGTATCTTGTGGGATATCAACCACATAATCGTCCACCAGCGGGCGACCTGCTGGCTTGGCGAAGATGGTGACGAAATGCGCTTTCGGGTACATCTCGCGGATGGCTTTTGCAGTACCACCGGTATCCACCAGATCGTCGATGACGATAAAGCCTTCACCGTCGCCTTCAGCGCGCTTGAGCACTTTCATTTCGCGTTGGTTGTCATGGTCATAGCTGGAAATGCACACGGTATCCACATAACGAATGCTTAGCTCACGCGCCAGCAGAGAAGCCGGTACCAGACCGCCGCGGCTTACGGCGATAATGCCCTTCCATTGGTCAGCAGGCAGCAGGCGGTGAGCCAGTTTGCGCGCTTGCATTTGCAGCATGTCCCAGGTAACAACGTATTTTTCGCTCATAGAATGGTGTCCCAGCCAGCCAGCGTGTGGCTTATTCAGTAATCAGGGGAAAAAAGGTTGCGCGAGATTATAGAGACTGGGCGCGCCGAATACCAGTTGTACCGTGGAAATCATAAGTATTTCCTCTGGTGATTGATGCTGAAAAAATGAACTGCAGCGCAGCAAACTAGTGTGATCAAGCGCTTAAACAGCACAATTCGGGACGGGCACCGCCCGGTAGAAAGTGATATTCTCTGGAGATCGTGCCAAAACCGCACAGATGCCCCTAACCCTAACCGAGCGGTATTCCCGCTATGCCGTGAATGCCGTTACAGGAGACTTATTGTGTCTGAATTGTCTCAACTTTCGCCACAGCCGCTGTGGGATATTTTTGCCAAAATCTGCTCTATTCCACACCCTTCTTATCATGAAGAAGCGCTGGCGCAGCACATCCTCGAATGGGCCAAAGAGAAAAACCTGCACGCCGAGCGTGACCAGGTAGGCAATATCCTGCTGCGCAAGCCAGCCACCAAAGGCATGGAAAACCGCAAGCCGGTTGCCCTGCAGGCGCACCTGGACATGGTGCCGCAGAAGAATAACGACACCGTGCACGACTTCACCAAGGATCCGATTCAGCCGTATATCGACGGTGAGTGGATCAAAGCGCGCGGCACCACGCTGGGCGCCGACAACGGCATCGGCATGGCCTCCGCGCTGGCTGTGCTGGCAGACGACAGCGTCGAGCACGGTCCGCTGGAAGTGCTGCTGACCATGACCGAAGAAGCCGGCATGGACGGTGCATTCGGGCTGCAGGCTAACTGGCTGCAGGCCGATATCCTGATCAACACCGATTCCGAAGAAGAAGGCGAGATCTACATGGGTTGCGCCGGCGGTATTGATTTCATCACCACCCTGCCGCTGCAGCGTGAAGCCGTACCGGCCGGTTACCAGACCCTGAAGCTGACGATCAAAGGCCTGAAAGGCGGCCACTCCGGCGCGGATATTCACGTCGGTCTGGGCAACGCCAACAAACTGCTGGCGCGCTTCCTGTTCGATAATGCCGCGGCGTTGAATCTGCGCGTACTGGACCTGAACGGCGGCACCCTGCGCAACGCCATCCCGCGTGAAGCTTCTGCCGTGGTTGCCGTACCGGCAGCTAAGGCCGATGAGCTCAAAGCACTGAGCCAGGCGTTCCTGGCCACCCTGCAAAATGAGCTGTCCGCTAAAGAGAAGAACATCACCGTTCTGCTGGAGCCAACCACCAGCACGTCTCAGGCCATGACCGCAGACAGCCAACAGCGTTTCCTGGCACTGCTCAACGGCACGCCAAACGGTGTGATCCGCATGAGCGACGCGGTGAAAGGCGTGGTGGAAACCTCACTGAACGTGGGCGTAGTGACCACCAGCGACAGCGAAGCAGAAATCATCTGCCTGATCCGTTCGTTGATCGACAGCGGTAAAGATTACGTGGTCGGCATGCTGACCGCGCTGGGCCAGTTGGCCAATGCCAAAGTGGCCCCGAAAGGCGGCTACCCTGGCTGGCAACCGGACGCTGACTCACCGGTCATGCATTTGGTACGCGAGATCTATCAGGATCTGTTCAACAAGACGCCAAACATCATGGTGATCCACGCGGGGCTGGAATGCGGCCTGTTTAAAAAGCCGTACCCGAATATGGATATGGTGTCGATTGGGCCGACCATCACCGGGCCGCACTCGCCGGATGAGCAGGTGCATATCGAAAGCGTGGGCCTGTACTGGAAACTGCTGACGGCACTGCTGAAGGCTATCCCAGAGCGCGCGTAATTTGCCGGGTTCGGTGTACTGAACCCTAAAAAATACCGTGCTGTGCAAGCAAGGGCGCAATATTGCATTGCGCCCTTGCTATTCCCACGGCAGCAACAGCTGGCGCTCTAGCTGCGGATCCAGCAGCGTCACGTGCAAGCCTACCAGCCGCACCCCACGCCCTTCGCGCCTTTCGCTCCATGCCTGACGCGCTACATTGATCAAATCCTCTTTATTCAGTACTGGCCAAACGTGTTCCTGGGTTGTTTGCTGGAAATCCTGAAACTTCAGCTTTACGCCTTGGCGGGCGATATGCAGATCCGGTTTTACCTTGCGCAAGCGCATTTCCAGTTCCGGATACAGTTTGTCGACGATCAGCGCTTCGCACTCTTCCCAGGCATGAATGTCCTCCGCCAGCGTGCGTTCTACCCCCACCGACTTGCGCAGCCGCTCTGGCGAAACCTCCCGCAGATCGATGCCCTGACAGCGTTCCCAAAGAACGCGGCCAAATTTGCCAAAGCGCTTTAACAACGCTGCCAGATCGTACTGCTGCACGTCGGCGCAGGTGATCAACCCCACTTCTTCCAACCGTTTGGCGGTCACTTTTCCCACGCCCGGGATTTTACTCAACGGCAGTTGCTGTAAAAACGCGGGAACCTGCGCCGGGGTAATGACGTATTGGCCGTTCGGCTTATTCAGCTCCGAGGCGATTTTGGCGAGGAATTTGATGGGCGCGACACCGGCAGACGCGGTGAGGTTCAGTTCATCGGCTATCGCCTGGCGGATTTGTTCGGCGATCAGCGTCGCCGAGCCGTTGCACTGGCTGCAGTCAGTGACGTCCAGATAGGCTTCATCCAGAGACAGCGGTTCGATCAACGGGGTGTAGCGGGCAAAAATTTCACGGATATGCAGCGAGGCTTCCTTGTACGCCGCCATGCGGCCGGGCAGCAGCTTAAGGTGCGGGCAAAGCTTGAGCGCCATCGCCGTCGACATGGCACTGTGTACGCCATAGCGACGTGCAGGATAGTTGGCGGTGCTGATCACCCCACGCCGGTCGGCGCTGCCACCAATCGCCAACGGAATATCGCGCAGGCTGGGATCGTCGCGCATTTCTACCGCCGCGAAGAAGCAGTCCATATCGACATGAATGATTTTACGCATCGCCCCTCCAATAATACTGTATAAGTATACAGCCAATAATGGAAAGCTCAAGCCTCGGCAAAACTCGGATCAGCTCGGATAAAACAGGGTTTCACCCAATTATCTTCGACTTGTTAAAAAAGCGTAATTTTTGAATAGTACGCTGTGGCAAATTAATCGCCTCAGTTATTGATAACAATAAACCTTGCACAGGAAGGTGCCCTACATGAAAGCATTATCGGTCTATTTATTCGCTTCAGCATTATCCCTGATATCCCTTGCCGCGAGCGCAGCCCCTGCCATTATTGCGCACCGCGGTGGCACTGCCGACGCACCTGAAAACACTCGCGTCGCAATTGAAACCGCACTGAAAAACGGCGCCGACGCCATTTGGATCACGCTGCAGGAATCCAAAGACGGCGTCATCGTGCTATACCGTCCTTCAGACCTGAAAGCGCTGACCAACCAACAGGGCCTGGTCTCCGCTTACACCGCCGAACAACTGGCGAAAGTTGACGCCGGCTGGTCATTCGCCAAAGGGGAAACGCACCCGTTCCGGGGGAAAGGCATTGGCATTCCTCGACTGGATGAGATACTAAACGACTTCCCCAAGGTCAATTTCTATCTGGACATCAAGTCACCGGATGCCAATCCGGCCCAGTTCGGTAAAACCTTGCTGGCAACCCTGGAAAAAACCGACAGCCTGAACCGCACTCGCGTCTACTCCACCGATGCCAAATATTTGCAGGCGCTACCGCCGGCTATCAAGCGTTTCGAAACCCGCGATGAAACCCGCGACCTGCTGGCGAATATCAGCCTGTCACACCTGTGCGAACTGAAGCCGGATAACCAGAAGCCACGCTGGTACGGGTTGGAACTGAAACGGGAAGTGGAAGTGGTGGAGAAATTTACCCTGGGCGAGGGGCGCTCCAAGGCGTTTCTGACCTGGGATAAAGAATCGATCGACTGCTTCCGTTCGCAAGGCCCAGCGCACATCATTCTGTTTGGTATTAACACCCCGGCAGACTACCAGCAGGCGCTGGCGCTTGGGGTAGACGGGGTGATGGTCAACTCACCGGCCGATGCGAAAAACTTTCGCCAGGCCAAATAACCGATAAAAAAAGGGGCGCTGCATGCGCCCCTTGTAGTCAGATAATCCGATGCTTTTCCAAGTCAGATAATCCGGTGCTTTTCCAACTGCTGCTGGCGCAACGCCTCTTTCTCCAGGCGTTTTTTCCGCGCATCGCAAGGTTCCGGACAGTCGCAGACCTTATCCATCCCCAGCGCCGTAATGCCGCCGCAGCTGCCCTGCAGGCTTTTACGTTTAAACACGTAGCCCAGGGACATACCGCCGACAATCAGCAGAAACAACACGAAGGTGGCGACAAATACCGTCAACATAGCGACCTCACGAGTGCTTGTTCAAATAGGGTTTAAACGCCTCAGAGTAGCGCTCTTCAAAACCGGTGGCAGTTTTCACAATCATGAACACCGGGATCCCCATCAGGTTCGCCAATGCCATGCCGCGTTCCGGCCCCAGTACGTTTAATCCGGTCGACAAACCGTCTGCCGCCATGCAGGTTGGGCTCAACACCGTGACCGACACCAGGTGGTGATGGATCGGCCGGCCGGTGATCGGATCTATAGTATGCGAATACCGCACGCCATCCTGTTCGAAATAGTTACGGTAATCCCCCGAGGTAGCTATCGACATCTCACCGGGTTGGATCACCAATTGCGCTTTCTGCTCCATGCCGGCGGTCGGCCGCTCAATGGCGATACGCCACGGTTTATTCTCACCGTTGTGGCCGCGAGTGCGCACCTCGCCGCCAATATCGACCATGTAATTTTTCACCTGCTGCGACTGCAGGTACTGGGCAATCACATCCACCCCGTAACCCTTGGCAATCGAGGAAAGATCGACATACAGCTCCGGAATGCGTTTGACCAACGCGTTGCCCTGTACCGACAGCTTGTCGATGCCAGTCCAGGCGCGGCGCTGCTCCAGTGCGGCGGCGCTCGGCACCTTGTCCGGCCGCCCTTCAGGCCCGAAGCCCCACAGGTTAACCAACGGCCCGACGGTCACGTCCAGCGCGCCGTCAGTAACGCGGTTGATACGCAGCGCCTCCAGCACCACTTCTGCCGTCGCGGCCGACACCGGGAAGGGTTTATCCACTGCGCGACTGGCGTTGAAGCGGCTCAGTTCCGAGCCAGGACGATAGGTGGACATTTGGTCGTTCACCAACTCCAACCGTTTGTCGATCTCCGCCTGTATCTTGGCGGCGGACGGCGTATCGTCGCCGGTGACGTAGCGGATCGAATAGGAGGTCCCCATGGTTTTACCATCGAGATTCACCTGCTCCGGCCCGCAACCGGTCAATAACAGGGTGGCGCTCAGCACCACCGTCGTCATCCAGCCCTTCATTGCCCCTACGCGCATTTAGCCACCAAAGTCATCCAGCATGATATTTTCGTCTTCGACGCCCAGATCTTTCAGCATCTTGATCACCGCGGCGTTCATCATTGGCGGACCGCACATGTAGAATTCGCAGTCTTCCGGCGCCGGGTGGTTGCGCAGATAGTTTTCCAACAGAACATTATGGATAAAGCCGGTGTAACCCGTCCAGTTATCCTCTGGCTGCGGATCGGAAAGCGCCACGTGCCAGGTAAAGTTTTCATTCTCTTCCTGCAACCGATTGAAATCGTCCTCGTAGAACATCTCACGCAGCGAACGCGCGCCGTACCAGAAGGTGATTTTGCGCTTGGACTTCAGGCGATTGAGCTGGTCAAAGATGTGTGAACGCATCGGTGCCATGCCGGCACCACCGCCGATAAAGATCATTTCGGCGTCGGTATCCTTGGCAAAGAACTCGCCGAACGGCCCGGAGATGGTCACCTTGTCACCGGCCTTCAGCGACCAGATATAGGAAGACATAATGCCCGGCGGCACGTCAGGATCGCGCGGCGGTGGCGTAGCGATACGCACGTTGAGCATGATAATGCCCTTTTCATCCGGATAGTTCGCCATGGAATAGGCGCGCACCGTGGTGTCATTCACCACTGAGCGATAGCAGAACAGGTTGAATTTGTCCCAGTCGCCGCGGTACTCCTCCGGCACATCGAAATCGGCATAGCTGATGTCGTGCACCGGCGCCTCGATCTGAATAAAACCACCGGCACGGAACGGCACATCTTCACCGTCAGGAATTTTCAGCTTCAGCTCTTTGATAAAGGTGGCTTTGTTATCGTTGGAGATAACTTCGCACTCCCACTTCTTCACGCCAAAGATTTCTTCCGGCAGCTCGATTTTCAGGTTTTGCTTCACGTTCACCTGACAGGCCAGGCGGCAACCCTCTTTCGCTTCACGCTTGTTGATGTGCGACAGTTCAGTCGGCAGGATATCGCCGCCGCCCTCTTTGATCACCACCCGACATTGCCCGCAGGAACCGCCGCCGCCACAGGCGGACGAAACGAAGATCCCCTGGCTGGAGAGCATATTCAGCAGCTTGTCGCCCGCCGGAGCGGTAAAGCTTTTGTCCAAATCGCCATTCACTTCCACCGCAATATCGCCGGTGTTCACCAGCTTCGATTTGGCGAACAAGATCAGCAGTACCAGCACCATAACGATGGCGGTAAACATCGCGACGCCTAAAATAATTTCCATAAATTCTTCCCGCCTTTACAACTGAACACCGGAGAAGGACATAAAGCCCAACGCCATCAGCCCGGTGGTGATAAAGGTAATGCCCAGGCCGCGCAACCCTGCGGGGACATTGGCATACTTGAGTTTTTCGCGGATCCCCGCCATCGCGACTATCGCCAACATCCAGCCCGTGCCGGAACCGAAGCCGTACACCACCGATTCGGCGAAGTTGTAGTCACGTTGCACCATGAAGGACACACCGCCGAAGATGGCGCAGTTCACGGTGATCAGCGGCAGGAAAATGCCGAGTGCGTTGTACAGCGAGGGGAAGAAGCGATCGAGGATCATCTCCAGAATCTGCACCAGCGCAGCAATCACGCCGATAAAGGTGATGAAGTTGAGGAAGCTCAGATCAACGCCTTCCACCAGCGCGCCATCACGCAGGATCAGGTTGTAGACCAGGTTGTTCACCGGCACGGAGATACCGAGCACCAGGGTAACCGCAATCCCCAAACCAAAGGCGGTCGAGACCTTCTTCGATACCGCCAGGAAGGTACACATCCCCAGGAAGAACGCCAACGCCATGTTCTCTACGAACACTGCGCGTACAAACAGGCTGATATAATGTTCCATCGGCCATTACTCCTTTTCGATCTGCGCTGGTTTCAGGGTGCGGAGCGCCCAGATCAGCAGGCCGATGATAAAGAACGCGCTCGGTGCCAACAGGAACAAACCGTTTGGCTGATACCAACCGCCGTTCTGTACCGTTTCCAGCACCGGGATGCCGAACAGCTTGCCGGAACCGAACAGCTCACGCAGGAAGCCAACCAGCACCAGGATCACCCCGTACCCCAGCCCATTGCCGATACCGTCCATGAAACTCTCGATGGGCGGCGACTTCATGGCATAGGCTTCGGCGCGCCCCATCACGATACAGTTGGTGATGATCAGGCCAACGAACACCGACAGCTGTTTGGAAATCTCGAACGCATAGGCGCGCAGCAGCTGATCGACCACGATCACCAGCGAGGCGATAATCGCCATCTGCACGATAATGCGCACGCTGTTCGGAATATGGTGACGGATCAACGAAATAAAGAAGCTGGAAAACGCCGTAACCAGCGTCACCGCGATGGTCATCACCACCGCCGTTTCCAGCTTGGTGGTCACCGCCAGCGCGGAGCAGACGCCCAACACCTGTAGGGCAATCGGGTTGTTGTCGAACAGAGGCCCTAAAAGGACCCGTTTAATCTCTTTGGAATCAGCCATTTTTCAGCGCTCCTTCACGAACTTTTTTCAGGAACGGGCCAAAGCCGTGCTCGCCCAACCAGAAGTCAAAAGTATGCTGCACGCCGTTGGAGGTCAGCGTGGCGCCGGACAAGCCGTCCACCCCGTGTTCATCTCCCTGACGCGCTCCGCCTTTCACTACGCGGATCGCCGGTTGCCCGTTATCGTCAAACAGCTTTTTACCGACCCACTGCTGGCGCCAGCTGGCATTCTCAACCTCACCACCCAGACCCGGGGTTTCCCCTTGCTGGTAGTAAGTAATGCCTTTCACCGTGTTACCGTCATTATCCAGCGCAACAAAGGCGTACATCATTGACCACAGGCCCGTGCCGTAAACCGGCAGCACAATTTTGTTCACCGCGCCGCTGTCGTCACGCACCAGATAGATTTCCGCCTGGTTACTGCGGCGTTTGATGCCCGCCGGATCGTCAGCCGCCGGCAACGCCGCACTTTTGCTGTCATCACGCAATGCCGCAGCCAGATCGAACGCCGCTGCCTTGCCGGTAACAAACTCACCGCTGTTTAAATCCAGCAACCGGGGTTCGATGCGTTGGGTGAACAGCGTTTTGACCTGCTCGCCCTCCATTTTCGGTTGCAGCAGGCCGGCCACATCGAGGATATTGCGCTGCTTGTCGAGCAGCTTTTGTTCCTGCTGTTTGGACTTCAGACCGACGGCGGAACCCGCCACCACCACAGAACACACCAGGCACAACAGCAGTACCACCAGCAGCGTTTTACCGATGCTGTCGTTTTTAGATTCATTCGCCACGGGCTTTTCTCCGCTTGATGTTGGCCTGCACCACCAGATAATCGAACAGCGGCGCGAACAGGTTGGCGAACAGGATCGCCAGCATCATGCCTTCCGGATAGGCCGGATTGACCACCCGGATCAGCACGCACATCACGCCAATCAGGATGCCGTACCACCATTTCCCCTTATTGGTGAACGAGGCGGAAACCGGATCGGTGGCCATAAAGATCATGCCGAAGGCGAAACCACCTAACACCAGGTGCCAGTACCACGGCATGGCGAACAGCGGGTTAGTAGTAGAACCGATGGAATTAAACAGGAAGGCGGTAGCCATCATGCCCAGCATCACGCCGGCGACGATGCGCCAGGATGCCACACGACCGAACAGGATTATCGCCCCGCCAAGCAGGATCATCAGTGTGGAAACTTCGCCGACGGAGCCGGGAATGTTGCCGAGAAACGCGTCCATCCAGCTGATTGACTGGCCGGTAGCGACGTTGCTCAGACTGTGCGCCCCACCCGCGCTCCATTGCGCCAGCGGCGTTGCGCCGGAGAAACCGTCGGCGGAGGTCCACACCAGGTCACCGGAAATCTGCGCCGGATAAGCGAAGAACAGGAAAGCGCGCCCCGCCAATGCCGGGTTAAGGAAGTTGCGCCCGGTGCCGCCGAAAATTTCTTTCGCCACCACCACGCCGAAGGTAATCCCCAGCGCGGCCTGCCACAGCGGCAGCGTGGGCGGCACAATCAGCGCAAACAGAATCGAGGTAACAAAGAAACCTTCGTTAATCTCGTGCTTGCGAATGATAGCGAACAGCACTTCCCAAAATCCGCCGACCAGAAACACCACGGCGTATATCGGCAGGAAGTAGCAGGCACCCAGCACCATTTTGCTGACCCAGCCGGCGTCCGCCGCCAAAGAAGCCCCCAACCATTGCGCCAGCCGGTAGTGCCAGTCGCCCGCCAATACCTGTTGCAGCTGATCGCCGCTGTAGAGGTGATGCAGCGCCGGAATGGCCTGTTGGCCAACGTTGTACATACCCCAGAACATCGCCGGGAAAACGGCCAGCCATACCAGGATCATCATGCGTTTCAGATCGATGGCGTCGCGCACGTGCGAAGCGCCGCGTGTCACCAGACCCGGGGTGTAAAACACCGTCGTCGTGGCTTCAAACAGCGGGTACCACTTTTCCAGCTTGCCGCCCGGAGTGAAGTGATGCTCGATTTTGTCAAAAAAGTTCTTCAGGCCCATCGGTTATCCTTCCTGCTCAATCTTGGTCAGCACGTCGCGCAGCACCGGAGCGTATTCATACTTGCCGGGGCAGACGAAGGTGCAAAGCGCCAGATCTTCTTCATCCAGCTCCAGACAGCCCAGCGCCTGTGCACTGTCGCTGTCACCCGCCAGCAGGTCACGCAGCAGCAGCGTCGGCAGAATGTCCAGCGGCATCACCCGCTCATAGTTGCCGATCGGTACCATGGCGCGTTCGCCACCGTGGGTGGTGGTCGAGAAGGCGAACAGCTTGTTTTTCAGGAAATGGCCCAGCGTGGTGCGGGTGATAGAGAATTTATCCGGCGACGGCGCGATCCAGCCGAACAGCTGTTTATCACGCCCTTCTTCAAGCACGGAAACCTGCGAGTGGAAACGGCCAAGATAGGCGTTAGGGCCAGCGACGTGGGTGCCGCTCAGCACCGAGCCTGAAATCACCCGGTTTTCACCGGCTTTAAGACGGCCGGCGGTCAGTTCATCGAGGCTGGCCCCCAGGCGGGTACGCAGCAGCTGTGGCTGTTCCACCTGCGGGCCGGCCAGCGCCACCACCCGATCGGTATCGAGCTTGCCGGTAGTGAATAGCGTCCCTATAGCGATCACGTCCTGATAACCGATATGCCAGACGGTTTTTTTCAAACTGACCGGTTCGAGGAAGTGGATATGGGTCCCCACCAACCCGGCAGGATGTGGGCCGGCAAACTCGTTATAGGTCACCTGTGCATCCGGCTGCTTGCCCAGGTTCGCACCTGATGCGTGACAGACGTGGACTTTACCGTCGGTCAAGCGTGCCAATACCGCTAACCCGGCGTTAAATGCCGCCAGTTGTTCGGTAATGATCACCAACGGATCGGCAGCCAGCGGCTGGCTGTCCATGGCGGTAACGAAAATGGCACGCGGCGTCGTTCCCGGCACAGGAGTTTTGCTGAAAGGGCGGGTGCGCAACGCCGTCCACAAGCCGCTGGCGATCAGTTCGCTTTCGACCTGCTCGCGCGGCAACATGGCCAGTTCCGCCATCGGGTAATGGGCAAACTCCAGCTGTTCGTCACCGCCATTTTCGATGGCGATCACCACCGACTGCAAAACGCGCCGTTCACCACGGTTGATGGCTACGATGCGGCCGCTGGCTGGCGCAGTGAAGAATACGCCGGGGGTCTTTTTATCTTCGAACAGCGCCTGACCTTTCTTAACGCTATCGCCTTCCTGCACCAGCATGGACGGGCGCATTCCGACGTATTCTTCCCCAAGCAGGGCGACATGCTGAATGATTGGGCCGTCATGAATTGCCTGAACCGGTGTTCCGGCAATGGGCAGATCTAACCCTTTTCTGATTTTAATCATAAGATTTATACGATGTTGGTTAGTTTCACACGTCTTACCGGCCCCAGAGGCTGGTGCTGACGATGCCTGGATGATGAGACTGCATCAGCAGCCTCTGGGTTAAGCGCAACGGCATCACGCTCAACATGAAATCTTTCGCACTGACAAAATGGGGTCGCGAACATTCCGTTGATAACTCCTGGATCCATTTTTGCGCGCTAAAAACGCTGTTAATACTTTGTTGCCGCAGGGGTGATTCAATCCCCCCGAGAAGTAAGCTCAACACCTCATTCTGCGGACGTAACAGCAGATTAATTCGAGCCGGGATATTAACATTTTTCACAACATTTTTCTGCGCTGGGCAGTGACCTGAGTCAAGCAAACGCAATTAAATTTCCGCTGTTTTACTCCACCAATCGTTAAAATCTGCCTGTCGATTCACTTTTATCGAAGTTTGTAGTTTTTTTATACACATCGCATATTGCTAAAAAAGAACACGCTGGTAATCTGACGGAGTTTTAAGACCGTAAAACAATAATCAGTGGCATGTTGGCCATGTTTACATTGAGCCAGCAGATAAATATAAGCAGGAATAATAATGAGCAAAATCGCGTTGTTGTTTGCGATGCTTTTTTCTATGCCGATGATCACGGCCTGCAGCGCCAGCGAGCAGGTTCCCGAGGCGCCGGTGGTTAAGCAGCAATTAGTGGGTTCACCGGTTTATATTCAGATATTCAAAGAAGAACGCACGCTGGAGTTGTATGCAAAAATGGGCAATGAATTCCGCCTGGTGAACTCTTTCCCTATCTGCAATTTCTCCGGCGGCCTCGGCCCGAAACGTCGTGAAGGTGACTTTAAAAGTCCGGAAGGCTTTTATAGCGTCGACTCGCGCCATCTGAAACCCGACAGTAAGTATTATCGGGCAATAAATATCGGCTTCCCTAATGATTACGATAAATCACAGGGGTATTCCGGCGCTTATCTGATGATCCACGGTGAATGTAAATCGATTGGGTGTTACGCGATGACCAACACCTATATGGATGAGATTTATCGTTACGTCGAAGCCGCGTTCGCTTATGGTCAGAGCCGGATTGATATCAGTATCTACCCGTTCCGCATGACCGATCAAAACCTGAAGCGACACAGTTCGTCTAACTACATCGCTTTTTGGCGCCAGTTGAAGCCGGGTTATGACTACTTCGTCAAAAACCATCAACCGCCAATGGTGGGGGTATCCAACGGTCAGTACGTGCTGGGCCAACCGTTGATGAGCAGCAGCCAGATGACGCAGTATGCGTCAACCACGGCTCCCGCTGTCAGCACCAATCCCTTCGCTCAGGCCAAGCCGCTCACCGAAGTGAAATAACGCGAATTCGCCTGGTGCGATCTTGTGCCAGGTTTCATTCGCCGTCAGCGGTTGGGTGGCAATCACCGTGACCACATCGTTGGGTGTGGTCTGCTGCTGGAAATCAATCTCCACGTCCTGATCGAGTAACGTAGCTTTGCCGAATGGCGCACGACGCGTGATCCAATACAAATTGGTGGAACAGTACGCCATCACAAAGCGCCCGTCCGACAGCAGCATGTTGAATACCCCTTTCTGACGCAGTTGATCCGCCAACAGCGCGATATAGCGGAATACCGGCGGCCAACGGCTCGGGGTACGAGGGTATTTCAGGGAAAGCTGGTGCAGCAACCAGCAGAAAGCATATTCGCTGTCAGTCTGGCCGACCGGGCGGAAGTTGCCGGTTTCCAACTGGCGATAGCCTTTCAATTGGCCATTGTGCGCGTAGGTCCAGTTACGGCCCCACAGCTCACGGGTAAAAGGGTGGGTATTCTCCAGCGCCACTTCACCGCGATTAGCCTGGCGGATATGCGAAACCACCGCACAGGACTTAATCGGATATTCTTGCACCAGACGGGCGATCGGCGAGTCGAAACTCGGCTGGGGATCTTTAAACGTGCGGCAACCGTTCCCTTCATAGAAGGTAATGCCCCAACCATCTTTATGTGGCCCGGTACGGCCACCGCGCTGAACCAGCCCGGTAAAGCTAAAGCAAATATCGGTCGGTACGTTTGCGCTCATCCCGAGCAGTTCACACATCGCTTGCCACTCCTTAACCACCCTGACGCCGTCTATTGGAGCGCGCCAGGCGCACCCCAATACAATATTAGCGGGGGCTGTGCGCCCCCTAAAGCCGTTAAGCCTTAACCATCTCTTTTTCGATCAGCTGAATCAAGATGTGGATCGCTTTGATATGAATTTCCTGGATGCGATCGGCGTAACCGAAGTGCGGTACGCGGATTTCCACGTCTGCGGAACCGGCCATTTTGCCGCCGTCTTTGCCGGTTAGGGTGATCACTTTCATCCCTTTGGCACGCGCCGCTTCGATAGCTTTAATGATGTTGCCGGAGTTGCCTGAGGTGGAAATGCCCAGCAGTACGTCGCCTTCGCGGCCTACCGCTTCCACATAGCGCGAAAACACATACTCGTAGCCGAAGTCGTTGCTGACGCAAGACAGGTGGCTGACGTCGGAAATGGCAATCGCCGGATAGCCTGGGCGGTTTTCACGGTAGCGGCCGGTCAGCTCTTCGGCAAAGTGCATGGCGTCACAGTGGGAGCCACCGTTACCGCAGGAAATGACTTTCCCACCGGCTTTGAAGGAATCGGCCAGCAGCACTGCCGCGCGTTGAATGGCGTCGATATTGGCATCGTCATTGATAAATTTCGCCAGGGTATCGGCCGCTTCGTTCAGTTCACTGCGAATAAGGTCGTGGTACATGAGGAACCTCTTGTTATCGTCAATCTTCCGCCCCGCAGTGTACCGGATCGGGGAAAAACCGAGAAGCACTCTGAGTCAAACAGCGCCTTCGTTGAGGTGCCGCTGAGGTTTTTGATGATTGGTGCGGTCAGATTGTGACTTAAGTTGTAATTAAACTGTAAATGCATTGATAAAAATATGGGCTTGTACTAAAACCTATTACATACACACAACAGGTCAGACCTCTTGCCACTTTGGAGCTTCTTATGATGGTTCTTAGTATTGTTGTTTTACTGGCACTCATTGGTGTGGTGTTCTATCACCGAGTGAACCTCACCCTCAGTAGCCTTATCCTGCTGGCATACACCGCCGCCATGGGCGCCATCGGTCTTTGGACCTTCTGGATGCTGCTGCCGCTGGCGATTATCCTGCTGCCGCTGAACATCACGTCACTGCGCCGTTCGATGCTGTCTGCACCGGCGCTGCGTGCGTTCCGCAAGGTAATGCCGCCTATGTCCACCACCGAAAAGGAAGCGATCGAAGCCGGTACCACCTGGTGGGAAGGTGATCTGTTCCGCGGGACGCCGGACTGGAACAAGCTGCATAATTACCCGAAACCACAGCTGACCGCCGAAGAGCAGGCGTTTATTGACGGCCCGGTGGAAGAAGCTTGCCGCATGGCCAACGACTTCCAAATCACCCACGAACTGGCCGATTTGCCGCCGGAACTGTGGGCGTACCTGAAAGAACACCGCTTCTTCGCGATGATCATCAAGAAAGAGTACGGCGGCCTTGACTTCTCTCCTTATGCTCAGGCTCGCGTGCTGCAAAAACTGGCTGGCGTTTCTGGCATTCTGGCGATCACCGTTGGCGTGCCCAACTCCCTCGGTCCGGGCGAACTGCTGCAGCATTACGGGACTGACGAGCAGAAAAATCATTACTTGCCGGGCCTGGCGCGCGGCGACGAGATCCCTTGTTTCGCCCTGACCAGCCCGGAAGCGGGTTCCGATGCCGGCGCTATTCCGGATGTCGGTACCGTCTGCATGGGTGAGTGGCAAGGCGAGCAGGTGTTGGGCATGCGCCTGACCTGGAACAAGCGCTACATCACGCTGGCACCGGTGGCGACCGTGCTGGGCCTGGCGTTCAAACTTTATGACCCGAACCACCTGCTGGGCAATAACGAATCACCGGGCATCACCTGTGCGCTGATCCCAACCAGCACTCCGGGCGTTGAAATCGGTAACCGTCACTTCCCGCTGAACGTGCCGTTCCAAAACGGCCCTACCCGCGGTAACGACGTGTTCGTACCTATCGATTACATCATTGGCGGGCCAAAAATGGCCGGTCAGGGCTGGCGCATGCTGGTTGAATGTCTGTCGGTAGGCCGTGGCATCACCTTGCCTTCCAACTCCACCGGTAGCGTGAAATCCATGGCGTTGGGCATTGGCGCTTACGCCCATATCCGCCGTCAGTTCAAAATCTCGATCGGCAAAATGGAAGGCATCGAAGAGCCACTGGCGCGTATCGCCGGTAACACCTATGTGATGGATGCCGCGGCTACGCTTATCACCAGCGGCCTGATGCTGGGTGAGAAACCGGCGGTGCTGTCGGCCATCGTGAAATACCACTGTACCCACAGAGGCCAGCAGGCAATCATCGATGCAATGGATATTGCCGGCGGTAAAGGCATCATGCTGGGCAAATCCAACTTCCTGGCCCGTGCCTATCAGGGCGCGCCTATCGCCATCACGGTGGAAGGCGCGAATATCCTGACCCGTACCATGATGATCTTCGGTCAGGGCGCTATCCGTTGCCATCCTTATGTACTGGATGAAATGGCGGCAGCGCAAAATAACGACCTGAACGCCTTCGATAAATCGCTGTTCGGCCATCTGGGTCACGTAGGCAGCAACAAGGTGCGCAGCTTCTGGCTGGGCCTGACCAACGGCCGCACCAGTGGCACACCGACCAAAGACGCGACTCGTCGCTATTATCAGCAGTTGAACCGCCTGAGCGCTAACCTGGCGCTGCTGTCGGACGTTTCTATGGGGGTGCTGGGCGGCAGCCTGAAGCGCCGCGAGCGTATCTCGGCTCGTCTCGGGGATATTCTCAGCCAAATGTACCTGGCTTCCGCTACGCTGAAACGTTTTGAAGACGAAGGCCGTCAGAAAGAAGATTTACCGCTGGTCCACTGGGGCGTGCAGGACAGTCTGCACCAGGCGGAACAAGCGTTGGACGATCTGCTGCGCAACTTCCCGAACCGCTTTATCGCCGGTGCGATGCGCTTCGTGATCTTCCCGTTCGGCCGCGTGCATACTGCACCTTCTGACCGTCTGGATCACCAATTGGCCAAGATCCTCCAACAGCCGTCTGCCACCCGCAGCCGTCTGGGGCGCGGTCAGTATCTGACGCCGAGCGAGCATAACCCGGTAGGCCTGTTGGAAGCCGCATTGGCGGACGTGATTGCCGCAGAGCCGATTCACCTGCGTCTGTGTAAGGAGAGTGGTAAAAACCTGCCATTCACCCGACTGGATCGTTTGGCACAACGGGCGCTGGAAGAAGGCAAAATCAGCGCCGATGAAGCGAAGATCCTGGTGAAAGCCGAAGAGAGCCGTCTGCGTTCCATCAACGTGGATGATTTCGAGCCGGATGCGCTGGCGGCCAGCAAGCCGGAAAAGCCGCTAAAGCAGGATAAACGTCAGAAGCATACCGAAGCCGCGTAACGGCAATAAACACGTGCACTCAGGGGCGATAATCATCGCCCCTTTTTTATTTCCACTGAGAAATGCGCAGCCGTTCGCAACGTTACCAGAACGGCTAATTTAACCCTGAGGATTATCGGATAGACTGCCGGTGGGTGCTCTGGATCTTTCTGTCCGGAGCTTCAGTTTAGTCGAGGATAGAAAGAGAAAGGCCCCGAGTCGATACATCAACCCGAGGCCACTCTGAACGTCTCAACAACGTCAGGTTAGCCTCTTACCCGCCGGAAGGCAAGGATAAGGAGGTCAAAAATGCAGCAGGAACGGGTCGTTCTTAGGCTGATGATTATCTGCATAACGCTTATCGCGCTGATGTGGATCACTCGCGGTTCACTGTGTGAATTGCGCATCAAACTGGGGGACACGGAGGTTGCAGCCATTTTGGCTTACGAACCCGAACGGTAAGGCAACCCAACGGCGGGGCTCGCCCCGCCTGTTGGTTGTTACGACAGATCCATGAGCACCCTTCCTCGCCGTATCCGTCAGGCTGCTAGCCGTTTTGGCGAATGCGCGCCAGCAGTGCATCGATATGTTCGATCTGCGACGCATTAACGATCAGCGCTCGGCCAAGGCTCAATGCGTGGCGCTGGCATTCTGCACGCATCTCGGCATCGCTAATACTGTCCAGATCGGCCACGTGTGCCAGACCGATAGTGCGGCGAATCAGTTCGCTGCCACAATAACCTACCGCATCCGTCCACACCTGCTGCAGGAACTGCTCGGCGTAACCTGGCACCGCCAGCGCCGGCTCACGAGTGTATTGGTGGCACAGCGCCAGGAAGCGATCGGCAAAAATCAGCCAGAGTTCACGCACATCCTGCAGGCGTTGTTCTCGCCCGGCGGCGGCGTCACGCGGCCCTAACAACCCCGGCAGACCGCAGTAGTTCAACAACAGATTGCCCAAGGCGCTGCCGACGTCAAACCCGATCGGCCCATAGAAACCAAACTCGGCGTCTATCGCCTTCAACTTGCCTTCCGCAACAAAAATTGAGCCGCTGTGGATATCGCCGTGCAGCAACGCTTCCGCCTTGCTCAGAAAGCGATGTTTCAGTCCAGCCACCGCCAGTTTCAACGCGGAATCGCTACGCAGCTCTAGCACCTGGGGCAGCAGCACCGGGTCAAACTGATTACGCTCATGATCGATATAGGGATCGGTAAAGAAAAGATCTTCGGTGATCTGGCACAGTTCAGGGTTGGTGAAGCGACTAACTTCGGCCTTTTTTGCCTGTGCCGTCTGATAAAAATCGGAGGTATGGAACAGGGTCTGCGCCAAATATTCCGCCAATTGCCCGGCCGCCAGCGGGTAATAGTGGCCCTTGAGCAATTCACTGCGCCAGATATGGTGGTCGGAAAGATCTTCCTGCACCATCACCGCCAGCTCTGGATCATGATGCAACACTTTTACCGTATGTCTTGGGCAAAAACCGCCGTGGATCAACAGAGTTTCCGCTTCGATCCGTGCCCGATCCAGGGTCAGTGGCCAGGATTCGCCCACGCAGCGTACATACGGCAGCGCCTGTTTAACGATCACCCTGCTCACACCGTCGCGATCGCGGATCTTGAACACCAGGTTCAGATTGCCGTCACCAATCTCGTCAGCGCTCACCAGCGCCTGCGGATCGGCTAACTGTCCGTATTGGCGAGCATACTCAACGGCATCGGCAGCAGTAAACGTACGATAATGCGACATTCCCAACCCCTCTTTCCTGTCTCTCTGACACAACGATTATTATTTTTTAGACGTAAAAGCATTTGGACGTCTATACATCTGGAAGTCATGTTGGCAGAATAGCTTTCCAGATGCAATAACTACGCAACAAGGAATTAACCGCCGATGCAAGCGCTTAACACCACCAGTTTGACCCTGCGTGACAACCGACTTTGGATCCTCGATCAGCAGGCTTTGCCGCAGGAAAAACAGTGGCGAACCTGCGACAGCGTAGAGGAACTGGTTGATCATATTCATACCTTGCGGGTGCGGGGCGCACCGCTGATCGGCCTGTCCGCCAGCCTGCTGTTGGCCCTGTTGGCAGAACGTGGGCTGCCGCGTGAACAGCTTGAGCAGGCACTGATCACTCTGCGTGCTTCAAGGCCGACGGCGGTCAATCTGATGAACAATCTGGACCGCATGAAGCTGGCGCTGGCGCAACCGCACTGGGTGGCGGCGATGGTGGAAGAAGCCTTGCGGCTAGTGGAAGAAGACCGCAAATTGTGCGATCGCATTGCCGACCACGGAGCCGAACTGGTCAAACCCGGCAGTCGCCTGCTGACCCATTGCAATACCGGTGGCTTGGCGACCGCTGGCGTCGGTACTGCCATTGGCGTGCTACTACGCGCCCATCAGCAGGGCAAAGTGCAGCAGGTGTGGGTGGATGAAACCCGGCCGCTGCTGCAGGGTGGCCGCTTGACCGCCTGGGAGCTGGGCGAGTTGGGTATTCCTTATCGGTTGATTTGCGACTCCATGGCTGCCAGTCTGATGGCGCAGGGCCAGGTCGACGCCGTATGGGTGGGTGCCGATCGCATCGCTGCCAACGGTGACGTTGCCAATAAAATAGGCACCTACAGCCTGGCAGTCCTGGCGCATTACCACAACATCCCCTTCTACGTTGCCGCCCCGCATACAACGCACGACCCCCACTGTCCGAACGGCGCCGCCATCCCTATCGAGCAGCGCGCCGCAGCTGAGGTGACCGGTGTGTCGGGCAGTTTTGGCTCATGCCAATGGGCGCCAACCGATGCGCAGGTTTACAACCCGGCATTTGACGTCACGCCGGCGAAGCTTATCAGCGGTTGGGTGTTTGACAGCGGCGTGATTACGCCACAGCAGGTCAATGATGGGATCTTCCAGCGGGCGTTAGGCTAACGCCCGCGCAGTATCAGTTGAGACGCGGATAAGCATCGGCGATTTTATCGCCGGTGAAATGTGCCACCCAGCCTTCCGGGTTATCGAACACGCGGATCGCCGTGAAATTCGGTGCCGATCCCATGTCAAACCAATGGCGAGTGTCTGCCGGCACGGAAATCAGATCGTTCTTCTCGCACAGGATCTGGTAGATCTTGCCGTTCAGATGCAGACAGAACAACCCCGCGCCTTCGACAAAAAACCGCACTTCGTCTTCACCATGGGTGTGTTCGGAAAGAAACTTCTCGCGCAGCACTTCGCGCTGGGCGTTGTCCGGACGCATGCTGATCACATCCCAACTCTGGTAGCCTTTTTCCGCCACCAGACGATCAATTTCATGCTGGTAAGCGGCAATCACCGCCGCCGGTTCCGGGTTGTCACCCAGGTCACGATCGGCCTGCCAGCGTTCAAAACGCACGCCGATTTGTGCCAGTTGCAGCTGAATAGCTTCGGCATCGCGGCTCTGCCACAGCGGCTGCTGCGGCTCTTTATCGCTGAAAATCGTCAATCCACTCATGAGGCAAACTCCCCTAAATCGATGTGATCAAAACGGTTAACCTGCGGGTGCCGGCTCTGCGCATCGGCGTCGTCGCGGATCAGCTGACAGGTGTGCCAACCGGCGGCTCGCGCGGCATCCAGCTCTTGATGAATATCGGAAAGGAACAGCAGCTCGTCGGCGGCGATACCGATTTCATTGGCAATATTGCGGTACGAGGCGGTTTCACGCTTGGCCCCGACGTGGGTATCGAAATACCCGCTGAACAATGGCTGCAGATCGCCGGCATCACTGTTACCGAACAGCAGTTTCTGCGCTTCCACCGAGCCGGAAGAGTAAACGTATAGCTTCAGCCCCTGCTGCTGCCAGGCGCTCAGCTGCCCGGCCACTTCAGGGTATAAATGCCCGCGGAAATCACCGTTGTGGTAGCCACTGCGCCAGATGATACCTTGCAGTGCCTTCAGCGCGGTGGATTTGCGATCTTCGTCCATAAAACGGTAGAGCGCGGCAATAAGTTGCTCAATATCCGCCTGCGGTTGGTCAATCTCATGTCGCAGGGCAGCCAGCGGCGCAGCCACCTCAGCCTCTGCCTGGTGCTGACGGATAAACGGTGCCAAACGTTCACGCGCATAGGGAAACAGCACCTGATGAACAAAGCGGATATCGCTGGTGGTACCTTCAATGTCAGTGACGATGGCGCGGATCATTTTGCCTCCAGTAAACGGCGTTGCAGTTCGCACTGGAACAGGAATTCCAGCCCTTCAAGGTGACGACGAGCCTCCGCAACCTGGCGGCCCCAGCAATACAGGCCGTGACCCCGCACCAGAAAACCGTACTGCAATGGCGTCACTTCGGCATAGGCCGCGACGCGCGCGGCCAAGCGCGGAATGTCCTGATCGTTGTCGAAAATGGGGATCGCTACGGTATCCAGATGAGAGCTCTGCCCGGCGAGAGATTTTTGCATCTCATAGCCCTGCAACACCAAACGCTCACTGGATTCAACGCGTGACAACACTGTCGCATTCACCGAATGCGTATGCAACACCGCGCCAATCTGCGGGTACAGCCGGTAAATCAAGGTATGCAGGCCGGTTTCCGCCGAGGGTGTGCGGCCACTCGGCACATGGTTGGTGGCGGTTTCCACCAGCAGGAAATCCGATTCGCTCAGGCTGCCTTTATCCTTGCCGGATTCGCTCACCAGACAGTGTCGGTCATCAAGACGCAGCGACATGTTGCCGCCGGTCGCCGGGCACCAGCCCTTTTCGCCAATCCAGTGACAGGCAGACAACAGCGCTGTAAGTTGCGGATTTTCGGTCATTATCGTTTCCCGGTCAGTAAGGTCGTCCAGCAGGTGAAGCTTAGAATGATTTGATTAATGATTAGATTTTTTCTTCATTTAGCCATCTAAGCGTCTTGATTGCCAAATACTAACATCGTGTTATATTGACGGCAACATAAGCGCCAGGAGTATTAGCCTGCTATGAGCACTTCAGCATTGATTCCCGAAAGCAAACTGCCCGCTCTGGGCACCACCATTTTCACCCAGATGAGCGCGCTGGCAGCGCAGCATCAGGCAATCAACCTGTCTCAGGGTTTCCCCGATTTCGATGGCCCGGACTACCTGAAAGAGCGTCTGGCCTGGCATGTCAGCCAGGGCGCAAACCAATATGCACCGATGACCGGCGTCGCGCCCCTGCGCGAAGCCATCGCCGAGAAAACGGCGGCGCTGTATGGCTGGCTGCCGGACGTGACCACCGAAGTTACCGTCACGGCTGGGGCTACCGAAGCGCTGTTCGCCGCCATCAGCGCGTTGGTGCGTCCGGGAGATGAAGTAATTTGCTTCGATCCCAGCTATGACAGCTATGCGCCGGCGGTCACCTTGTCCGGCGGTACGCTGAAACGCATTGCGCTGCAGCCACCGGCCTTTAGCGTCGATTGGCGACAGTTCGAAGAATTATTGTCGCCACGCACCCGCCTGGTGATCCTCAATACGCCGCACAACCCTTCCGCCACCGCCTGGCAGGCGGAAGATATGCAACAGCTGTGGCATGCCATTAGCGAGCGTGAAATCTATGTGCTCAGCGATGAAGTCTATGAGCACATTTGTTTCGCCAAAGGGGGGCATGCCAGCGTGCTGGCCCACCCGCAGCTGCGCCAACGCGCCATTGCGGTGTCATCCTTCGGCAAAACCTTCCACATGACCGGCTGGAAAGTGGGCTATTGCGTCGCCCCGGCAGCGCTGAGTGCGGAAGTGCGCAAGGTACACCAGTACCTGACCTTCTCGGTTAACACCCCGGCACAGTTGGCGCTGGCCGATATGCTGCGCAGCGAACCGGAACACTGGCAGCAGCTATCTGCGTTTTACCGCGCCAAGCGCGACCGTTTCGTGCAGGCGCTGTCCAGTAGCCGACTGGAAATTTTACCCTGCGAAGGGACATACTTCTTACTGGCGGATTACAGCGCGGTCTCGGATCTGGACGACGTGGCATTCTGTCATTGGTTAACCGAGCACGTAGGCGTGGCGGCGATCCCGCTGTCGGTCTTCTGTGCCGATCCTTTCCCTCATAAATTGATCCGGCTGTGCTTCGCTAAACAGGATGCCACACTGGATGCAGCTGCGGAGCGGTTATGTCGACTTTAAAAATTACCCTGTTGCAGCAACCCCTGGTGTGGCGAGATGGCCAAGCCAATCTGCAACATTTTGACGCCTTGCTGGCCCCCTTAAGCGGCCGCGATCTGATCGTATTGCCGGAGATGTTTACTACCGGTTTTGCCATGGATGCCGGGGAAAGTGCGCTGCCGGAACAGCAGGTGATTGACTGGCTGCACGGTTGGGCGAACAAAAACAACGCGCTGGTTGGCGGTAGCGTGGCGCTGAAAACCGCCGAGGGCGCGGTTAACCGTTTCCTGCTGGTGGAGACCAACGGCCGGGTGCATGCCTACGATAAGCGCCACTTGTTCCGCATGGCGGGTGAACACCTGCACTATCAGGCAGGCAAACGGCGTGAAATCTTCGAATGGCGCGGCTGGCGCATCCTGCCGCAAATCTGTTACGACCTGCGTTTTCCGGTCTGGTCTCGCTACCAGCAGGATTACGATCTGGCGCTGTACGTCGCCAATTGGCCGGCACCGCGCAGCAAACACTGGCAAACGCTGCTGGCGGCACGGGCCATTGAGAATCAGGTCTATGTGGCCGGCTGCAACCGCGTCGGCGAAGACGGCAACGGTCTGAACTACAGCGGTGACAGCCTGATCCTCAGCCCGCAGGGCGAAACGCTGGCGCAGGCGGAACCCGGCATTGCCGCAAGGCTTGACGCGGAACTGTCGCTGGAAACCCTGCAAAGCTATCGCAGTGCCTTCCCGGCCTGGCGGGATGCCGACAGTTTCCTGCGCCACGATTAAGCATTTCGGGCGCGGTACCGGTACACCGCGCCCGTTGCTTCAGGAAAGCTCTTCTTCCGCCGCTTTTTCTTCTGTCCCCCCAATGCGGTTAAACAACAGGTTCAGCAACAACGCCACCAGGCACGAGGCACTGATGCCCGAATGCAGCAAAGTACGCACCCAGTTCGGAAACTGATCGTAAAAGGTCGGCATCACGATAGGGATCATGCCGAAGGCAATCGCCGTCGCTACCACCACCAGATTCATGTTGTCCTTATACTCAACCTTGGCCAGAGTGCGGATGCCGCTGGCGGCCACCGAGCCGAACAGCACCACACCCGCGCCGCCCAAGACCGGCAGCGGAATGCAGGCCACCAGTCGCCCCAGGACCGGCAACAGCCCCAGCAGCACCAGAATCGCCCCGCCGGCGCTGACCACAAAGCGGCTCTTCACGCCGGTGATCGCCACCAGCCCGATATTCTGGGCAAACGAGCTTTGCGGAAACGAATTGAATACCGGCGACAGGGCGCTGGACAACATATCGGCACGCAACCCGTTGGCGATACGGCGCGCATTCACCGGCGAGCCGACAATTTCACCGACGGCCATCAGCCCGGCGGTGGTTTCCGTGAGTAATACCAGTACGATCAACAGCATGGATAGCACTGCGCTCAGTTCGAAGGTTGGCCAACCGTAGGCAAAAGGCGCGGGGAATGCCAGCCAAGGCCCGTGGCCTACGGCAGCGAAGCTCAGCTTACCCACCCACGCGGCCGCCACACAGCCGACAGCCATCGCCAGCAGCACCGATAACCGTTTTAACGCCGGGGAACCCACCTTGTTCAGCAACAAAATAACCGCAAGTGTGAAAGCCGCCAGGCCAATATTTCCGGTTGATCCCCAATCTGCGGCCTTGGCGTTGCCCCCCATCGCCCAGCGTACCGCCACCGGCATCAGCGACAGCCCAATCACCGTCACCACGGTACCGGTCACCACCGGCGGGAAATAGCGAATAATCTGCGAGAAAAACGGCGCGATCAGTAACCCAATCAACGACGCCGCGATCACCGCACCAAACACCGCAGGCAACCCGCCGTCGCCAGTGACTATGGTCACCATGGTCGCGACTCCCGCAAAGGAAACGCCCTGCACCAACGGCAAACGAGAGCCGAAACCCGGCGCACCAAGCGTTTGCAATAACGTCGCCAAACCGCTGACAAACAGCGCTGCCGTCACCAGCAGGCCAATTTGCGCGGCGTCTAACCCTGCGGCAGAACCTATGATCAATGGCGGCGCTATGATGCCGCCATACATGGTCAGAATATGCTGCAGGCCGTAGGCGAAGGTTTTTGCCAGCGGCAATTTTTCATCTTCCGGGCAGCACGAAGCCGCGCCCTTATCCTGAGACAGAGCCATAGATACCTCGTCAATGCGGGTTAACCGCTAAGGGCGTCTAGCTGCCCCGGTAGGTTGAATAGGAATACGGGCTGATGAGCAGCGGTAAATGGTAATGCTGCGCCGCATCCTTGATGACAAAATCGATGATCGCCGTGGCGTATAACGTTTCACGATTGTCTGCGGTAAAGTAACCGCCCACGTCGGCATGCAGGCGGTAATGCCCCGCGGGCAGCTCATCCGGCGTTAACTCACGGGCGCGGCCATCGGCATCGGTGGTGCCTTCGGCTATCGCCCGCCATTGCCCCTGCTGTTCCCACTCCAGCCAGACTCGCACCTTTGCCGCCGGTTTACCCAGGGAGGTATCCAAAATATGGGTGCTGATATTACTCATCGCTCAGTAACTCCTTAAAACGCAGCATCACGATTTCGCGCAGCTGTTCGGCGGTTTCCTGCCGCTCCTGCTCCACGTCGTTGTTCAAGCGTCGTTCCAGCTCACTCAGAATGGCTCGCCCATCTCGACCGGCGGCACGGATCAAAAACACCTGGCCAAATTGCTGTTCATAACGCCGGTTGCCCACCAGCAGCGCTTGGGCCAATTCCGGATCCCGGTCATTGACCGCCGACTGTTCACGCTTGGAGAACTGCGCCTCTTTCCCCTGGCCTGCGGCACGTTCGCCAATGCGCGGGTGCTGTGCCAATGCCTGGCTGACCTCTTCATGCCGCCAACGCTGCGCCGCCTGCCAGGCCACCGCCAACGCGGCATCGCTGCTGCTGAACGGCCGGGCCGCAATCACTGAAGCTATCCAGCTCGCAATGTTCACGCAGGGCCGCAGTAATCGCTCGGCTTCCGCCACGGGCAATTGATTAAACTGCTGCAGGTTCATCGGTGTTCTCCCAACTGGCCACCGTCTGGCAGTAGGCCTGAATAGCCAGCGCCACGTCGGTCTGGCTTACGGCTTCGGCCGGATGATGGCTGATGCCACGATCGCAACGGACAAACAGCATGCCCACCGGCCAGCAAGCCGCCACGGCAATCGCGTCATGCCCGGCACCGCTGGGCAAAGCCATGCTGCGCCCCTGCACCGCCGCCACGCTCTGCTGCCAACGTTGCTGCAAATCTGCATCACATTCCGTTGCGTTTATGCGATAAAACTCCTCGCTGGCAAAACCTAATCCGCGACGTGCGCAGATCTCCTGCGCCCGTTCCAACAGCTGCGTAAGCAATGCCGCCAGCGGGCCATCTTGCGGGCCGCGAACGTCCAGCGACAGTTTCACCTCACCGGGAATGACGTTGACCGCCCCCGGAAGACTTTCGATACAGCCGACAGTCGCCACCAAATGTTCATCGCGGGTACGGGTTATTGCTTCAACCGCCACCATCCACTCCGCCGCGGCCGCCAAGGCGTCTTTGCGTTGCCCCATCGGCACAGTGCCTGCATGGCCTGCCTCGCCGCTAAAGGTGCAATGGAGTCGACGCGCGCCGTTAATCGCCGTCACCACGCCCAGAGCCAGATCGGCGGCCTCCAGACAAGGCCCTTGTTCAATGTGCAATTCCAGATAAGCGCAGATATCACCTGGTGCTCGCCGCGCCTCAACCACCGCCGCCGGATCCAGGCCAAACTCGCGCAACGCCTGCGCCACGCTGATGCCCTCGGCATCAGTACGCGCCAACCACTCGGCTGGCCACTGGCCGGTAATGCCCCGGCTGCCCAGTAGGGCGACGCTAAATCGCGTCCCTTCTTCATCGGCAAAGCCAATCACTTCAACCGCCACCGGCAGACGCCGCTGCTGCTGATGCAAATGCGCCACCACCTCCAAGGCAGTCAATACGCCGAGCATGCCGTCATAACGGCCGGCATTGCGCACCGTATCCAAATGCGAACCGAGTAACAGCGCGGGCGCACCTGGCGTTTGACCTTCGTAGCGGCCACAAACATTGCCAACGGCGTCCTGCCAGACCCGCATACCGATACTGCGCATCCAGTCGCCTACCAACAGGTTGGCACGCCGATGCTCCGGCGACAGATAAACCCGCGTCAGCTGGCCTGGCGTAGCGCTGATCGCCGCCAGCGCGTCGCAACGCGCCATCACCCGTGCGGCCGCCTGTTCCGCCTCCTGGACGGTTAACCGCAACGCCATCACCGGCTCCCGTCGTCGTAGGTGTTCCAGGCGGCCTGCAGCGCTTCCCCCTGCTTGCTGGCGAAACCCAGACGGTTCAGCACCGCTTCCAGCGCAGTCAAGGTTTGCAGCACACAGTCTTTACGCGCGTTGTAGCCCATGGTACCGATGCGCCAAATCTTGCCCTGCAGCGGGCCGAACGAAGTGCCGATCTCGATGGCAAAATCATTGAGCATCATCTGCCGCACCTGTTCGCCATGCACCTGCGGCGGGATCACCACCCCCAACACGTTGTTCATGCGGTTATCGAGATCGCCGAATACCTCAAGCCCCATGCCCTGAATGCCGGCCAGCATCGCTGCGCCGTGCAGCTTGTGGCGAGCGATGGTGTTATCCAGCCCCTCTTCCAGGATCACCCGGGCACATTCGCGCGCGGCAAACAACATGCTGGTGGCTTCGGTGTGGTGATTCAGACGCTCGGGGCCCCAGTAATCCATGATCATGCCGAGATCAAAATAGTTGGAGTAGATCATCTCATCGTCGCCGTCGGCATGGTCGGCAGTGCGGATCCCCTGCTCCACGCACTTGCGACGGCGGACGATCTCTTCGAACTGCGGGCTTAGGGTGACCGGCGAACTGCCGGACGGCCCACCCAGACATTTCTGCAGGCCTGCGGATACCGCGTCCAGCCCCCAGGCATCGGTTTCCAGCGGGTTACCGGCGAAGGATGCAGTCGCGTCGGTATAGAACAATACGCCGTGGCGGCGGCAGATATCCCCCAGTTGATCCAGCGGCTGCAGCATGGTGGTCGAAGTGTCTCCCTGCACCGTCAACAGCAGACGCGGACGCACCTTCTTGATCGCATCTTCAATCTGATCGGCACTGAACACTTCCCCCCATGGCGCCTCGAGGGTGTGCACTTCGGCACGACAGCGGCGGGCAATTTCACACAGCAAATGGCCAAAACGGCCAAACACCGGCACCAGCACTTTGTCGCCGGGGCGGATGGAGGAGACCAGCATCGCTTCGATGCCCGAACGGGAGGTGCCGTCGATCAGCATCGTCCAGCGGTTTTCGGTACGAAACAGCGCGCGATACAGCTCCATAACCTGATTCATGTAGCCGGTCATTGCCGGATCATACTGCCCAATCAACTGGCTAGACATGGCACGCAGCACGCGCGGATCGGCGTTGATCGGCCCTGGCCCCATCAGCAGACGGGCAGGTGGGTTAATCTGATCGAACTGGGTAATATCCAACATGTTAATTCCTTACCAGCTTAATAACTCAGTAAACTCAGAACTCAGTACGCGCCTCATGGCATATCACGCCTCAGACAGGCCGCGAACTGAAGCAATAAACTGTTTCAATTCCTGCGTTTGCGGATTGGCGAACAGCGTGCGGCTGTCGCCTTGCTCCCACACTTTGCCCTGGTGCATAAACACCACCCGGTCACCGACCTCACGGGCAAAGTTCATTTCATGGGTCACCAGAATCAGCGTCATACCCTCTTTGGCCAACTGCTCCAGGACTTTCAACACCTCGCCCACCAGCTCAGGATCCAGCGCCGAGGTGATTTCGTCGCACAACAACACCTTCGGGTTCATCGCCAGCGCCCGGGCAATCGCTACCCGCTGCTGCTGCCCCCCGGAAAGGTTAGCCGGGGAATAATGCATACGCTCACCCAGCCCAACCTTGTTCAGCATATCTTCCGCCAGCTCGCGGCATTCCGCCGGGCTTTTCTTCAGCACCCGACGCGGTGCCAACATCACGTTTTCCAACGCGGTCATGTGGGGAAATAGATTGAAGTTCTGGAACACCATGCCAATGGAACGACTGATCTCACGCGCCTGCGAATCACGGTCGGTGATGGTCATGCCACCCAGTTTGATGCTGCCTTCCTGGTAGCCTTCGAGCCCGTTGATGCAGCGTAACAGGGTGCTCTTGCCCGATCCGCTACGGCCGATAATCGAAATCACCTGGCCCATATCGATATCCAGATCCACGCCCTTCAGCACGTGGTTCTGGCCGTAATATTTTTGAACCTGATTAATTGTGATGAGCGGCATGGAACTTCCTCTCCAGATAATGGCTGTAGCGCGACAGCGGGTAACACATCAGGAAATAGCCCAGCGCGACCAGGCCGAACACTTTAAAGGGTTGATAAGTGACGTTGTTTAACATGGTGCCTGCCTTGGTCAGTTCGACAAAACCAATGATCGACGCCAACGCGGTGCCCTTGATCACCTGAACTGAAAAACCGACGGTCGGCGCAATGGCAATGCGAACCGCCTGTGGCATCACTACCCGCACCAGGGTCTGGCCGAAGCTCAGCCCAAGACAGCGCGACGCTTCCCATTGGCCTTTGGGCAACGCGGCGATGCTGCCGGACCAGATATCCACCAGAAAAGCGCTGGTAAACAGCGTCAGTGCCAGTGCCGCAGCGGCCCAGGGGCTAACATCAATGCCGAACAGCGCCAGCCCAAAGAAGGCCAGGAACAGCTGCATCAGCAGTGGCGTGCCTTGAAACAGCTCTGAATAACAGCGGACAAAACGCAGCGCCCACCGGCGCTTGCTCAGGCGCAGCAATAACAGCGGCAGCGTCACCAGTGTGCCGCCAAAGAACGCCGTCAGCGACAGCAACAGCGTCCAGCGCGCGGCCAGCAGCAGGTTGCGCACAATGTCCCAGTCGGTAAAAGTCAGCATCAGTTCTGGCTCCCTAAAAAGCGGCGGCCGGCGGCCAGCAACAGTTGGCGCATCAGTATCGATAACAGCAGGTAAAACAACGCCGTCACTAAATACACCTCAAAACTGAGGAAGGTGCGCGACTGGATCAGGTTGGCGGCAAAGGTCAATTCTTCGAACGACACCTGCGACACCACCGACGAGCCCAGCATGACGATAATGCACTGGCTGACCAACGCCGGGTAAATGCGCTGCAGCGAAGGCGGTAACACGATGCGCAAAAATGTCTGGCTGCGGCTAAAGCCCAGCACACGCCCGGCCTCCCACTGCCCTTTCGGCGTCACCTGAATGCCTGCGCGTATAATTTCGGTGCTGTAGGCGCCCAGATTAATCACCATCGCCAACAGAGCCGCCTGCCCGGCGGTCAGCTTCCACCCCAGGCTCGGCAGACCAAAGACGATGAAGAACAGCTGCACCACGAACGGCGTGTTGCGCACCACCTCGACGTAAATCCCCCAGGCACGGCTAAACAGGTTGGCTTTGCCGCTGCGGATCGCCGCCCCGAAAATCCCCAGCGCAACGCCCATCAGGGTGGCCAGTGCCGTCAACTCAATCGTGGTTAGCAAACCGGCCAACAGCTCCGGCAGATAGGGCCACAGCGCGGGAAAATTTAGCTGATAGGTCATCGGGTGCTCCCATTACGCGCCAAGATGGGCGGGCAGCGGCGCTTTCAGCCATTTTTCCGACAGCCCATTCAGGGTATTGTCTTTCAGCGCTTGTTCAATCAATTCATCCACTTTGGCTTTCAGCGCCGGTTCGCCCAGACGCAGGCCGACGAAGCATGGCGAATCCTTCAACATAAACTTGGCCACCGGCGCTTTGGTCGGGTTCTGTCGCGCCAGAGCGCTCACCACCAGATTGCCGGTAGCAATGTATTGCACCTGACCGGACAGGTAGGCCGACAGCGTGGTGTTGTTGTCTTCGTAGCGTTTGATCTGCGCGCCCTTCGGCGCTGTGTCGCTCAACACCATGTCTTCTACCGCCCCGCGCGTCACGCCAACGGTCTTGCCTTCCAATTGAGCGGCATCGCTCAACGCGGTGTCTTTAGGGCCAAACACCCCCAGGAAGAACGGCGCATAGGCACGGCTGAAAGCGATAGCCTTTTCGCGTTCAGGATTTTTGCCCAGGCTGGAAATCACCAAATCCACTTTGTTAGTCTGTAGATAAGGGACGCGGTTGGCACTGGTGACCGGCACCAGCTGCAACTTAAGTTTCATCTTGTCGGCCAGATACTGCGCCATATCGATGTCATAACCCTGCGGCTGCAGATCGGTGCCTACCGAGCCAAACGGCGGGAAGTCTTGCGGTACCGCTACCCGCAGCACGCCGCGCTGCTGGATTTCTTGTAGTTGATCCGCCATCACCGACGTGGCCTGCGCCATCAACAGCACCGCCCCTAACGCCGCTATCCCGATTTTCTTGAAGTTCATAGACTATCCCCGATGGTGAAATGATGAAACAAAAGATTCTTTGATTATCACTTTGCAACTAATGTGCCAATCGAGAGCGTCAACCAGCTTAACCTTTTCTGTCTTTGAGTTAGGGGGCTAAGAGGAAACTCCCCTGCCATGACTGTGGCAGGAGGAAGGGATATCACGGAGAAAAATGCGCACCATCAAAGTGCGAAGGCACCAAAATGGCGCGGAAATTAGCGCTGTTCCAACTCATCCAGATCGCCATACAGATCGGCGATCTGATGGATCCGTTGGCGTCCTTGCGTCAGCGTCTCATGCAGCAAGGCATTGCTGAGCAGATTGGCCAGGCTCATGGCGGCGGAATAGCTGTCAAAGGCGGAAACGCTATCCAGCGGCGCCGCCAGGTGCCAGTTCGCCAGTGGGATCAGCGACTGCGCCTGCGGTTCGCACACCAGCAGCGTCGGAACCTGCTGAATCTGCAACTGCGTCAGCAAGGCCCGCAACTGACGCGGCCGGCGGCGAAAAGCCACAACTACCGCCACGTCCCCGTGGTCCAAATCGACCAGCTCTTCCGCCAGCGTTTGCCCGGGCTGCGGCATCAATAACACCTGCTCACGTACCTGCATCAGTTGCTGGCGCAGGTGCATGGCAATCGGATAACTGTTGCGAAACCCCATCAGTACCACACGCCGAGCCTGCACCAGGGCGGCGATCACCGCATTGAACTGGCCGGCGTCAATATGGTTCACCCACTGAGTAAGGTTGGCCATTTCCTGCTTGTAGTGCCGCGCCAACAGGGTGTTGCCCTGCACCGCGTCACGATTATCGGTCAGCGGCATGCCGCTCTGGCGCAGGGTGCGCAGTTCATCACGCATTGCACGGTAGCTTGGGTAGCCCAAGCGTTTGAACAGGCGGCTGACGGTAGCTTTGGATACGCCGCTCAGGCGCGCCAACTCGGCGCTGTTGTAGCTGATCAGGTCGTCAAAGTGATCGAAAATAAAATCGGCTACCCGCTGTTCCTGCGGCGTAAGCTGCGAATATTCCCCGCGCAGGCGTTCATCGATCTGCTTCATTGCTGCTCCTGCTTGTAACCTTTGTTTCAGCGGAACATAGCACGGCCAATCTACCCGCTGGCAAGCGTTTATTACCGCCGAAGAAAACATGGAACGCCTCTTGCTTGTCTTTGAGACAGAAGCTGACCTCAAACAAGGGCCAAGAAATGATTAACAGTAATACCGCGCCATTGGGCATGGCCGTCACGCCTCACCACCTCGCCAGCGAAAGCGCGCTGGCGGTTCTGCGTGAAGGGGGTAACGCCATCGAAGCCATGGTCGCCGCCGCCGCGACTATCGCCGTGGTTTATCCGCACATGAATGGCCTGGGCGGTGACGGCTTCTGGCTGATTGTGCCGCCACAGGGCGATCCGGTGGCGATCGACGCCAGCGGCGCTGCCGGTTCCTTAGCCACGCTGGATTTTTACGCCGGTGAAAGCCACATCCCGCATCGCGGCCCCAGGGCGGCGCTGACCGTTGCCGGCACCGTTGGCGGCTGGCGTGAAGCGCTAGACTATTCCGGCGAGCTGGGCGGCGAACAGCTGCCGCTACCGCGTCTGCTGGCCGATGCCATTCGCTATGCGGCGGACGGCATTCCGGTTACCGCCTCGCAGGAGGCCGCCACACGCAGCAAATATCATGAACTGGCGGATGTGGAACATTTTGCCCGCACTTATTTACCGCAGGGGGAAATCCCCCTTGCCGGACAGCGTTTCTGCCAGCCACAGTTAGCGGATACCCTGATTGCCCTGGCCGAAGAGGGGTTGGACAGCTTCTATCGCGGCCGACTGGCGCAAAGCATGGCGGCCGATATGGCCCGGCTGGGCATGCCGCTCACCGCCCAAGATCTGGCGGATTATCGGCCGCGTCGGCGCACGCCTTTGCGACTTGAGCATCAGAAAGGTGAAGTCTTCAACCTCACCCCACCCACTCAGGGCCTGGTGTCGCTGGCAATCCTCGGTTTGACCGATCGCCTGCCCCTGGCCAGCAAAAGCGAAGGCGCAGTGGTGCATGGCATCGTCGAGGCCACCAAGCTGGCTTTCGGTCTGCGTGACCAATTCATCACCGATCCACGCCAAATGACGCAGGATCCGCAGGCACTCCTGACGACAGAACGCCTGGATGCGCTGGCCAAGCATATCGATCCTGAGCATGCCGCGGCCTGGGGCAAAGGCAAGGGGCCGGGCGATACCGTCTGGATGGGCGTGATGGACAGCAGCGGTCTGGCGGTGTCCTTTATCCAAAGCATTTACCACGAATTCGGCAGCGGTGTGGTATTGCCGCAAAGTGGCGTGCTGTGGCAAAACCGCGGTGCGTCCTTCAGCCTGGATGCCGCCCATCTGCTGGCACTGGCGCCAGGCAAACAGCCTTTCCACACTCTGAACCCCGCGGCGGCTCGCCTGTATGACGGACGCACCTTGGTGTATGGCTCCATGGGCGGCGACGGCCAGCCGCAAACCCAGGCGGCGGTGTTTGTTCGCCATGTGGTGCAGGGCCTGCCGCTGCAGCAGGCGATCAGTGCGCCGCGCTGGCTGCTGGGCCGCACCTGGGGTGAAAGCTCTGACTCACTGAAGCTAGAAGGTCGCTTTAGCGCGGAAACCGTCGACTACCTGCGCCAACGGGGCCACGACGTGGAGTTGTTACCGGACTTTAGCGAAGCGGTCGGCCATGCCGGCGCCATTGTTCGCCATACTAACGGCATGCTTGAAGGGGCTTTCGATCCCCGCAGCAACGGCAGTGCCGCCGGCTTCTAGCCGCCATTTTTATTGGGGAGAAGTAAAATGAAAAACCAACCTGCCGTCGACTGGGCGGCCTATATCAGCCAAATGGAAGCGATACTGGCGCTGGAAATGGATGACGCGCGCCATCAGGAACTGCTGACCCAGTTCAATCGCATTGCTGCACTGGCGGAACCCTTGATGGCCTTTCCGCTCGATCCACGCCTGGAGATCGCAGGAGTGTATCGCGCATGAATTCGTTAAGTGCCCTATCGATCGCCGAGATCCGCGCGGCCCTGAAGCAAGGTGCGATTTCTGCACGTGAGATTGCCCAACAGACGTTAGAGAATATTGACGCACGGGATCCGGCGCTGAACGCCTATACCCACATCACGCGCGAACGCATGTTGAGCGAAGCCGATCACCTCGATCGCGCACGTGCCAAAGGTCTCCCATTGCCGAGCCTGGCGGCGATCCCTTACGCGGTAAAAAACCTGTTCGACGTCACCGGCGAAACCACCCTGGCGGGGGCCAGTCTGTTCAGCGATAACCCGCCGGCCAAACAGGACGCCTGGGCGATCGGCAAACTGGCCGGCCAAGGTGCCTTGCTGTCCGGCATGCTGAATATGGACGCCTATGCGTACGGTTTTACCACCGAAAACAGCCACTACGGCGCGACGCGTAACCCGCACGACACCACGCGTATTGCCGGTGGCTCCTCAGGCGGTTCGGCAGCGGCGGTCGCCGCCGGGCTGGTGACATTTTCCCTCGGCAGCGACACCAATGGGTCAATACGCGTACCCGCGTCGCTGTGCGGCATCTTTGGGCTGAAGCCAACCTTTGGCCGTCTGTCGCGCAGCGGTAGTCAGCCATTCGTCGCCAGTCTGGATCATCTCGGCCCCTTTGCCCGCCGGGTGCGAGATCTGGCAACGGTGTATGACGTGATGCAGGGCACGGATATTGAAGACCGTTTTCAGGCGGATAAACCGGTCACGCAAACCGAATCGCTGTTGCCCCGTGGCCAACAAGGCCTGCGCTGCGCGGTGCTGGGCGGATATTTTCAGCAATGGTGCAACGATGATGCTAAAACCGCTGTAAGACAGGCTGCGCAGGCACTGGAGGCCGTGGCTGAAGTTGAATTTCCGCAGGCCGAATTGGCCCGGTCGGCAGCGTTCATCATCAGCGCCGCCGAGGGGGGCAATCAGTATCTGCCGCTGTTGCGCAGCCAGCCAAACCGCTTTGAGCCGCTGTCGCGTGAACGCCTGCTGGCCGGTGCCATGCTGCCCTCCGCCTGGTATGTGCAGGCGCAGCGCTTTCGTACCCATTTTCAGCAACAGGTGCTGCCGCTGTTCGAACGCTGGGACATCCTCATCGCCCCGGCGACGCCCTGCAGCGCCACGCCGATCGGCCAGGAAACCATGCATATCAACGGCACGGATCTGCCGATCCGCGCCAGTATGGGCATGCTGACGCAGCCGGTCTCTTTCCTCGGCCTGCCGGTAGTGACAGTGCCGCTGAAAACAGACTCTGGCCTGCCGATAGGCCTGCAGCTGATTGCCCCCCCCTGGCGAGAGGATCTGGCACTGCGTGCCGCCTATGCGCTGGAACAACGTGGCGTGGCAAGATGTGTTTTACCGGGAAAACAGGACTAAATGATGAAAAGTGAGTATATCGATCGTCCGGCGGTGCTGGCAGAGGTGAACGCCGCCTTTTATCGTTACGAACAGGCGCTGATCGGCAATGATATTGAGGTGCTGGATGAGTTGTTTTGGCACGATGGTCGTACCGTCCGTTACGGCGCGACGGAGAATTTGTACGGCATCGATCAGATCCGTGACTTCCGCCAACAACGTCCTTCCAAAGGGTTGGATCGCCTATTGGAGAACACCGTTATCACCACCTACGGTGACGATATGGCCGTCGCCAGTACCGAATTCCGCCGCCCCGGCAGCGAAAGCGTTGGCCGCCAGATGCAAACCTGGGTCAAGTTGCCCTGCGGTTGGCGCATCGTCGCCGCGCACGTGAGCTTGATGGCTTAAGGCAAACCCGGCGCACAAAAAATGGATAGTCTGGCATGTTGAGCCTTATAGTCGTCAGAGGTATTACCTTTAGCTAACTGAGGCTACTTATGACTACGGCTACATCGATAAAAATTGATGATGAGCTCAAGCAACGGGTGCAACAAATCGCGGCCACGCGTCAGCGAAGTGCGCACTGGATTGTGCGCGAGGCTATCCGTGAATACGTCGAGCGAGAAGAAAAGCGCGAAGCGCTGCGCAAAGACGCACTGCAAGCCAGGGAAACGTATCAGACCAATGGTAAACATCTGACCCAAGACGAGGCTGACCATTGGCTCGCTAATCTGGAAAAAGGTGATGATACGGAGATACCGGAGTGCCACAACTGATATGGACGCCTGCCGCACTGCTCGATATTCAGCGACTGTACCAATTTCTGGCAGCCAAAGATCGCCAGGCTGCGCAAAAGACCGTGGCATCCATTCGTAGCAGCATCAATATCCTGGCCCATCATCCTCAGGCCGGTCGGCCCATTGAAGATATGGAAATTGAATTTAGGGAATGGCCGAACAATTTCGGCAACAGCGGCTATATTATTGCCCTGTATCATTTTGATGGCAGCACCGCTGTACTGCTGGCAGTGCGCCATCAAAGTGAAGCCGGTTACTGACCGGGTCCCTCAACACCAGTACGCCATAAAATTAACGGTGGAACGATCGAGATCGCGTTCGCCAATCAGATAACGGCGTAGCGCCTTCACCGCGGAAGACTCTGCCGCAACCCAGGCGTAGAAGCTTTTAGCCCCTTCGGCTCGTTCCCACAGCAGATCGCCGCCCAAACTGTTTTCCGCCAGCGACTGCGCTTGCGTCCGCGCCGATTCGGGAATATTTACCCGTTGGCGCACCGACTCCACCAGCAGCGTACCGTGCATCTGCTGATGCCCGACGTCACGCGGCAGCCAATAGACCTCGGCGAACGGGAAGCGATCCATGTTCAGGCAGTCGCCCGCCACAGGAACCTCGAAGAAAGCCTGTACCCGCGGCGGATTGGCCCGCTGCGCCAGCTGTTCCAGAATGCCTACCGCCGCCGGTACCGCCGTCTCGTCGGCGATTAACAGCGCCTGCTGCAGCTCGCTCGGGGGAACCCATTCGTAACCGCCGCTGTCACCGTCAAAATCGGCATTGGGGGCTACGGTTTGAATAACATCCCCCGGTTTGGCATGGGTCGCCCACGCCGAGGCCGGGCCGTTCACGCCATGCAGCACAAACTCGACGTCCATTTGATTCTGTTCGGCACGCAGCGCCCGCAGCGTATAGGTGCGCATCACCGGGCGTTGATCTTTCGGTATCGCCATATAGTCGCGATACCAGTCGTCGCTGTTTTCCAAACGCAGGATCTGCCCCTCTTCGGCCGGAAACAACAGTTTGATGCGCTGATCCGGCGCCTCCAGCTTCATGCGATGGACATCCGGCCCCTCGAAAACGCAACGCAGCAAGGAAGGTGATACGTTTTCTTTTATTTTCAGTGTGATATCAAAAATTCTGTAGCTTGATGCGCCGGACATACTTGTTACTCTCCCGCAGAATTTGCACTGATGCGGTGCTGGCGCCACAGCCAGCCGCTGATGCCCCCCAGCAGAACCGCCATCGTCAAAGCCGCCGCAATCAGCTGCGACTCACCATAAAATTTGGCCACCACCGGCACCATCAATGCGCTCAGGCCGTAACCCAGCGTATGGCTGGTAGCAATGGCCCCCGACCCTTTGCCGGTAGACAATTTCTCGTTCAACATCAGTTGATAGCCCGGCGTCGCCATGGCAGCGCCAAAAGAGGCCAGTGCGCAACCAACATAGAATAGCGCCAAAGGCTGAGCGCACATCAGGCCCAGTCCCACTATCATCAGCACGGCGGCAATCAGCAGCAGCTGCGACGCGCTAAAACGCTGCGGGCGCACCACCAGAAACTGAGCCAACAGCGTACAGGCCGCCGCCACGCTCAGCAACACCGCAACGTGATGACTGACGGTGGTGGCGGAATGACTGAATAAACCGGTCAAATGCGGTGCCAATCCCAATTGCATCAAGCTGACCGACGCGGCCAGCAACAGTGCGCACAGCAGGTAAGGCACCATATTGAGGCGAAGTCGGTTTTGCTGATGGGCAACCGGCGGCAGCGGTGGATCGTTATGCTGGCGGCACACTACCAATAGGGCGATCAATGGCGCAAGCGCCATCAACCACAGCGGCGCCATCGGATGAATCGACAACGCCAGCGCGGCGCACAGCGGCCCCAACAGTCGCCCGCAGCTCAGCCCGGAACTGATGGTCGCCAGCGCCGACATACGCTGTTCATAGCCGGCACGCTGGAGCGCCCAGGTCTGGCTGGCCGGCACCATGCCGGATACCGTCAGCCCGTAGATAATGCGTGCCGCAATCAGGCCGCCCAGCCCCAGCGTCGATGAAAGCCAGCCAGCCGCCAACCCCCAAACCGCCAGTGCCAGTAAAGCAAAACTGAACAAATACCCTGCTAACGCCATGGTTACTACGAACTTGCAGCCGCGAATTTCAGACTGCCTGCCCCACCAGGGTGACCCCACCAAAAACAGCATCGAGCCGAGCGTCAATAGCCCGGCCCAGACTGAAAGCGACAGCTGGGTCATGCTGACCAGCACCGGCAACGCCACCAGCAGGCCGTTTTGCCCGATACCCAGCAGCCCGGCGCACAACGCCAGCGGCCAGTTGGAAGGAGACGTATTCGTTATTGGCGGTGATTTAGGGGGAGATGAAATATGCATCAAACGTAAATTTACCGTTAATAAAATTATAAGGTTATGTTCAATTCATTGAAAAATTGTATCATACGACGATTGATAACAATAAATATTATTGATATAAGAATCATTCTCAATTGATTCAATAGTGAAATGGGATCATGACAATCCAGTTTGAAACCGCGACGACCGACGTGGCTGCGCAATGTTTTCTCAACGCGTTGATGCGTGAAACCCGGGACTGGCAAATCGTTCCGGCGGCCAACAACCAACAGTATCCGCAGCTTCATATTCCACTTTCGCCTTCTCAGGCTATCCGCATCACTTTACGTCACACCTCCCCCACCCAACATCACCAGTATCTGTTCCCTGCCCGCTTGCATCAGCAAGACGACGGCGCTGGTGTTGCGCTGAGCGTGGAGCAACTGGTGACCCTGTTGCTGGAAAAACCGTCGTTGAAGGGGGAACTGCCGGATGAGGTCGTTACCCGTTTCCGCCAGCGCGTACTGGAGAGTCATGACAATACCCAACAGGCGATCGCGGTTCGCCTGGACTGGCCGACGCTGCGCGACAAGCCGCTCAACTTCGCTCAGGCGGAACAGGGGCTGTTGGTAGGCCACGCCTTCCACCCGGCGCCTAAATCCCATGAACCTTTCGACGAACAGCAGGCGCGCCGTTACCTGCCAGATTTTGGTGCCCGTTTCCCGCTGCGCTGGTTTGCCGTCGATAAAAACCACCTGTGCGGCGACAGCCTGAACCTGACGTTGCAGCAGCGCCTGCAGCGTTTTGCCGCCGAAAGCGCGCCGCAACTGCTGGCGCATTTTACCGATGACGTCTGGCTGTTGCCGATGCATCCGTGGCAGGCCGACCATTTGCTGACGCAGACCTGGTGCCAGGAACTGGTGACCCAGGGATTGCTCAGCGATCTGGGCGAAGCCGGCGAGCGCTGGCTGCCAACCAGCTCTTCCCGCTCGCTGTACAGCGCCAGCAATCGCGACATGATTAAATTCTCCCTCAGCGTGCGCCTGACCAACTCGGTGCGTACCCTGTCGGTAAAAGAAGTGAAGCGCGGCATCCGTTTGGCTCGTTTGGCGCAAACGCCACGTTGGCAGCAACTGCAGGCACGTTATCCCACCTTCCGCGTGATGCAGGAAGACGGCTGGGCCGGGCTGCGCGCTGCGGACGGGACGATTCAGGAAGAAAGCCTGATGGCACTGCGCGATAACCTGCTGTTTGAGCAGCCGGAAAGCCAGACCAATGTGCTGGTGACCCTGACCCAGGCCGCACCGGACGGCGGTGACAGCCTGCTGGCAGCGGCGGTGCGGCGTTTAGCCGCCAGACTGAATCTGCCGGTGCAACAGGCCGCTCATACCTGGCTGGATGCTTACTGCCAACACGTCTTACTGCCGCTGTTCAGCACCGAAGCCGATTACGGGCTGGTGCTGCTGGCCCACCAACAAAATATTCTGGTGGAAATGCAGCAGGATCTGCCGATCGGCATGCTGTATCGCGACTGTCAGGGCAGCGGCTTTACCCGCGATGCCGGGCCGTGGTTAGAAGAAATTGGCGAGGCCGAGGCGGAAAATCGCTTCAGCGAACAGCAGTTACTGCGTTACTTCCCTTACTACCTGCTGGTGAACTCCAGCCTGGCGGTCACTGCGGCGTTAGCCGCGGCCAGTTTCGACACTGAAGAACAGCTGATGGCCCGGGTGCGCGATGCGCTGAGTGGTCTGCGTGCCAACGCCAAAAACACCCTGTGTCTGGACTACGTCCTCGACAGCAGCCACTGGAACTGCAAAGGCAACTTCTTCTGTTATCTGCATGACCACAACGAAAACACCATCGTCGATCCGGCGGTGATTTATTTCGACTTCGTCAACCCGCTGCGCCAGGGAGCCGCTCAATGATGCCGCAAGCCAAACTGACGCATGCCGGCAACGGTTTTTGCTGCGAGCAGCTGGGAAAGGCGCTGCAACTCAGTCTGGGCCTGGACGGTAGCGCGGTGTTGCACTATCCGGGGCCACTGCCGCAGAACTGGCTGGTGCAGGCGCTGGACCAGTTGCTGATGGCGGCACCGCAGCTCAGCGGTGTCACCTTGCCCTATGCGCAATGGTGCGAAGAACCGCAGGCACAGGCGCTGTTCGCGTTAGCCAGCAGTGATTATCTGGCGCGCGAAACCTTTTATCAGTTACCGCTGTGGCTCGGTGCCGAACGCCACTCCGCGTCCGGGAAAATGCAGTATGACGCCGAGCGTAGCCTGTGGTTCCCACAGCGCCCCGCACGCCCCAGCGGCGAGGTGTATCGCCGTTACGATCCGCAGCTCAAGCGAACCCTGAGCTTCCGCCTGCCGGAAGTGGCACACGACGCCGAGCAGTTCACCCGCTGGATGAATTCACCGCGCGTGGATGCCTTCTGGGAAATGAGTGGCCCGCTCGAAACCCAGGCCGCCTACCTGCAGCGTCAGTTGGACTCCAGCTACTGCTATCCGTTGCTGGGGTGCTTTGACGATCGCCCGTTCGGCTATTTCGAAGTCTATTGGGCTCCGGAAGATCGCATCGGTCGCCACTACCGTTGGCAGCCGTTCGACCGCGGGCTGCACATGCTGGTCGGTGAAGAAGACTGCCGCGGCGCGCAATACATCCGCAGTTGGCTACGCGGCCTGACGCATTATCTGTATCTGGATGAACCGCGCACCACGCGCGTGGTCGCCGAACCGCGCGCGGATAACCAGCGACTGTTCCGTCACCTGCCGACAGCCGGCTACCACACAGTCAAAGAGTTCGATTTCCCGCATAAGCGCTCGCGTTTGATCATGAATCAGCGTGATGAATTCTTCCGGGGGGCTTCAGTATGAACACCGTAGATTACGCCGACTGGCAGCGCGTAAACCGTCAGATGATCGCCAAGATCCTCGCAGAGCTGGAGTATGAACGCACGCTGCAGGCCGAACAACACGGCGAGCAATGGCGCATTCTGCTGGGCGACGCTCAGTATAGCTTCAGCGCCGAACGCGGCATTTGGGGTTGGCTGCACATCGATCCGGCAACGCTGACCTGTGATCAATCGCCGTTAGCCGCCGACCAAACGCTGCGCCAACTGGCTCAGGTGTTGAAAATGGACGATGCGCAGGTTGCCGAACATCTGGAGGATTTGTACGCCACGCTGCGCGGCGATATGCAGTTGCTGTCCGCCCGTCACGGCATGAGCGCACAGGATTTGATTGCCCTCGACGCTGACGCGCTGCAGTGCCTGTTGGCCGGACATCCCAAGTTTATCTTCAATAAAGGCCGTCGTGGCTGGGGCCTGACCGCGCTGCATCAGTACGCGCCCGAATACCAGGGGCAGTTCCAACTGCACTGGGTGGCGGCTAAACGCGGCAGCTTTGTCTGGTGCGCCGACGAAGAATATTCACTGGATAACCTGCTTAACAGCGCGATGGACAGTGCCGAACGCCAACGCTTCGATCGCCGCTGGCGCGAACTGAAGCTGACCCATGACTGGATCCCGGTCCCGCTGCACCCGTGGCAGTGGCAGCAAAAGATCGCTTTGCACTTCCTGCCGCAGTTGGCCGAAGGGGATCTGGTGGAACTGGGTGAATTCGGCGACAGCTATCTGGCGCAGCAATCGTTGCGCACGCTGACCAACATCAGCCGCCGTTCCGCTTTCGACATCAAGCTACCGCTGACCATTTACAACACCTCGTGCTATCGAGGCATTCCGGGCAAGTACATCAGCGCCGGGCCGGCCGCTTCCCGTTGGCTGCAGCAGATTTTTACCGAGGACGATACGCTGAGCGCCAGCGGTGCCGAGATCCTCGGCGAGCCGGCGGCAGGCTATATGACCCACCCGACCTACGCCTCTTTGGCCAAAGCGCCTTATCGCTACCAGGAAATGCTGGGGGTGATCTGGCGTGAAAACCCCTCTTGCTACCTGCAGGAAGGCGAACAGGCCATCTTGATGGCGACGCTGATGGAAACCGACAACCACGGCCAGCCGCTGATTGCCGCCTATATCGCCCGTTCCGGCCTGAGCGCTGAAGCCTGGCTGCAGCAGATGTTCAGGGTGGTGGTGGTGCCGATGTACCACCTGATGTGCCGCTACGGCGTAGCGCTGATCGCCCATGGGCAAAACATCACGCTGGTGATGAAAGATCATGTGCCGCAGCGCGTGCTGTTGAAAGACTTCCAGGGCGATATGCGTCTGGTGGATCAGGACTTCCCCGAAGCGACATCACTGCCGAAAGTGGTGAGAGACGTCACCGTGCGCCTGTCCGCCGACTATTTGATCCATGATTTGCAAACCGGGCATTTCGTCACCGTGCTGCGCTTTATCTCGCCGCTGATGAAGGCCTGTGGGGTCAGTGAAACCCGCTTCTATCAACTGCTGGCTCAGGTGCTGAAAGGCTATATGGCACAGCATCCGGACATGGCGGAACGCTTTGCGTTGTTTGATCTTTTCAAACCACAAATTATTCGCGTGGTGCTCAACCCGGTAAAACTCACCTACTCAGAGCAGGATGGCGGCAGCCGCATGTTGCCAAACTATCTGCAGGATCTGGATAACCCTCTTTACTTGGTCACCAAGGAGTTTGCCCAATGAATCAGCCCCTGGATTTCATCGGCATTGGTATCGGCCCGTTCAACCTCAGCATTGCCGCACTCGGCAGTGAAGTTGCCGGTTTTAACAGTAAATTCCTCGAACGCAAGCCGCACTTTTCCTGGCATCCCGGCATGATGGTGCCGGATTGCCATATGCAGACCAGCTTCCTGAAAGATCTGGTCAGCGCGGTATCGCCAACCAATCCCTACAGCTTTCTTAACTACCTGGTGAAAAGGAAGAAGTTTTATCGATTCCTGACCACCGAGCTGCGTACGGTGTCGCGCGAAGAGTTCGCCGACTACCTCGACTGGGCCGCCAACGGGCTGAAGTCGCTGGAGTTCAGTCAGGATATTCAGAGCGTCGATTTTGACGACCAGCAGCGCCAATTCGTCGTCACTACCCAGCGTGCGACTTACCGGGCGCGCCACGTCTGCCTGGGCATAGGCAAACGCATCAAACTGCCGGACTGCGTTACCGAGCAAAACGATCGCTGCTTCCATGCCAGCGAAATGACGATGCGCAACCCGAACCTGGCCGGAAAACGCGTCACCATCGTCGGTGGCGGCCAGAGCGGTGCAGACCTGTTCCTGAACATCTTCCGCGCCGAATGGGGGCAGCCTGCGCAACTGAATTGGATCTCGCGCCGCAATAACTATAACGCGCTGGATGAAGCCGCCTTCGCCAACGAGTACTTCACGCCGGACTACGTTGACAGCTTCTATGGCCTGAACGACGGTGCCAAGCAGCGCATGCTGACCGAGCAGAAGATGACCTCTGACGGCATCACCAGCGATTCGCTGCTGGCTATTTACCGCGCGATGTATCACCAGTTTGAAGTGTTGCGCGAAAAGCCCTGGGCGCACCTGCTGCCAAGCCGCTCGCTGGCGGCAATCCAGGCCGCAGGCGATGGCTGGCAGTTGGTTACCCATCACCATCTTGATCAGGGTAAAGAAACCTTCGACACCGACGTGGTGATTTTCGCCACCGGCTATCAGCAGGATCGTCCGGCGTTCCTCGAACCGCTGGCCAATCGCCTGCTAACCACCGCCGATGACCAGTTCCGCGTAGCCCCCGACTTCAGCCTGGAGTGGGAAGGCCCCAAGGAAAACTGCCTGTTTGCCGTTAATGCCGGCATGCACAGCCACGGCATCGCCGAACCCCAACTCAGCCTGATGGCCTGGCGTTCGGCACGCATTCTCAACCGGGCTTTAGGACGCGACCAGTTCGATTTAACGTCCACCCCGGCTGTGATCCAATGGCGTAGTCGGCAGCCGGGTATTCCGTCCCGCGCCGAGCACGTCATGCTCAATTACACCGAGTTTTAACTACACACCAATATGGGACACTCTGGAAAATAACGATGAAACGCAAACACCTCTGGGTATTAAACCCTTGCCTGCTGGCGATGCTCGCCCCTACGGCCTGGGCAGAAGAACAAAAAAGCGAAGAGCAAATGGTGGTTTCCGCCAGCCGTACGCACCGTACAGTGGCAGAAATGGCGCAGACCACCTGGGTGATTGAGAGCCAGGAAATTGAGCAGCAAGTTCAGGGCGGCAAAGAGATCAAGGACATGCTGGCGCAGTTGATCCCGGGCATGGACGTCAGCGGTCAGGGGCGTACCAACTACGGCATGAACCTGCGCGGCCGCTCAATGATGGTGATGATCGACGGCGTACGTTTGAACTCATCGCGCAGCGACAGTCGCCAGTTGGATTCGATCGATCCCTTTAATATCGATCACATTGAAGTGATCTCCGGTGCTACCTCGCTGTACGGCGGCGGCAGCACCGGTGGCTTGATCAACATCGTTACCAAAAAAGGCCAGAAAGAGCAGCAGGTTGAACTGCAGATCGGCGGTAAAACCGGCTTTGGCGGCCACACCGACCACGACGAGAACGTAGCGGCAGCGGTCAGCGGCGGCAACGACAACGCCTCGGGCCGGTTGTCGGTCTCCTATCAGCGCTACGGTGGCTGGTATGACGGCAAGGGCAACGAAGTCCTGATTGATAATACTCAGACCGGCCTGCAATATTCCGATCGCCTCGACGTGATGGGCACCGGCACCATCAATATCGATGACCACCAGCAGTTGCAGTTGACCACTCAGTATTACAAAAGCCAGTCCGATGGCGACCACGGCCTGTTCCTGGGGGAAAATTTCGCCGCGGTGACCGGCAGCGCCAAGGCGTACAACAGCGGTAATCTCAATTCGGATCGTATTCCAGGCACCGAACGCCACCTGATCAACCTGCAGTACTCCAACACCGATTTCCTCGGCCAGGATCTGGTAGCGCAGGTCTACTATCGCGATGAGTCGCTGACCTTCTATCCGTTCCCGACGCTGGCAGGCAAAGCCCCGGATTATTACGTCAGCAGCATCGGCGCTTCCCAGCAAAAGACCGACTTTTACGGCGGCAAGCTGACGCTGAACAGTAAGCCGATCGAGGCCCTGACGTTAACCTACGGCATCGACGCCGAGCATGAGACGTTCAACTCCAACCAGCAGTTCTTCGATCTGGCGAAAGCGCAGCAGTCTGGCGGTATGGACCTGCAAAACGCCTATAACACCGGCCGCTACCCGGGCTACAGCACCACCAACCTGGCCTCCTTCCTGCAGGCCAGCTACGACATCAACCCTATCTTTACCCTGAGCGGCGGCGTGCGCTACCAGTACACCGAAAACAAGATTGATGACTTCGTCGGCTACAACCAGCAGCAGGCTATCGCTACCGGCGCCGCCACCTCGGCTGATGCTATCCCGGGCGGGAAAACGGACTACAACAACGCCCTGTTCAACGCCGGCCTGTTGGCACACCTGACCGAACGCCAGCAGACCTGGATCAACTTCTCGCAGGGTTACGAGATCCCGGATCCGGGCAAATATTACGGCAACGGTACCTATGCGCTGAACAACGGCCACTACCAGTTGAACAAAAGCGTCAACGTTGGCGACTCCAAGCTGGAAGGCATTAAGGTTAACTCCTACGAACTTGGCTGGCGTTACACCGGCGATAACCTGCGCACGCAGATTGCCGGCTACTACTCCCTGTCCGATAAGAGTATTTCGATCAACAAAACCGACATGACCATTAACGTCAACTCGGACAAACGCCGTATTTACGGGATGGAAGGCGCGGTCGATTACTTCTTCGAAGACAGCGACTGGAGTGCGGGCACCAACTTTAACTTCATCCGCTCCGAGACCAAGGTCAACGGCGAATGGAAAAAGCTGGTAGTGGATACCGCCAGCCCATCCAAAGTGACTGCCTATGTCGGCTGGGCGCCGGGCGACTGGAACCTGCGCCTGCAGTCACAGCAGACTTTCGACGTATCGGATGACGGCGATTACACCAAGGCAGGCTCTACCCAGGGACGTAAAATTGATGGCTACAACACCATCGATTTCCTCGGCAGCTACGCGTTGCCGGTGGGTAAACTCAGCTTCAGCGTAGAAAACCTGCTGGATAAGGAATACACCACCGTTTGGGGCCAGCGCGCACCCATTCTCTATAGCCCGACCTACGGCTCGCCCGAGCTTTACAGCTATAAAGGCCGCGGCCGTACCTTTGGTCTGAACTACTCCGTACTGTTCTGATCCATGCCCGAGCGCAATCCTGCGCTCAAACATAACGAAAAGGGCCACATCGGCCCTTTTTTACTTCTTAAAAGGATGCTGTGCCAGCCAGTGGTCAGCAATATCCTGGCGTCGACATACCCAAACCCGATCGTATTGCTCGATATAGTCCAGGAATCGCTGCAGCGCGCGAAACTTGCCCGGACGGCCCAATAAACGGCAGTGCATGCCGATCGACAGCATCTTCGGCGACTCCTCGCCTTCGGCATACAGCACGTCGAAGCTGTCTTTCAGATAGGTAAAGAACTGCTCGCCGGTGTTAAACCCCTGTGGCGAGGCAAAGCGCATATCGTTGGCCTCGAGGGTATAGGGTACGATCAGGTGCGGCTTTGTTTCACCATTGGCGCACTGCACCTCGGTCCAGAACGGTAAATCGTCTCCGTAATAGTCGCTGTCGTATTGCAAGCCACCGTGCTCTACCACCAAACGACGGGTATTGGGACTGTCCCGCCCGGTATACCAACCGAGCGGTGCCTGGCCGAACAGATCCCGCAATACCGTCATCGCCTGCTGCATGTGCTGCCGTTCGGTCACTTCATCCATCTGCTGATAGTGGATCCAGCGCCAGCCGTGGCTGACCACATCGTAACCGGCGTTTTTAATCGCTTCGACCACCTGCGGGTTACGCGCCAGCGCCATCGCCACGCCAAACACCGTCAAGGGCAGGCCGCGACGCTGAAACTCATCGTGGATGCGCCAGAACCCGGCGCGTGAACCATATTCGTAAAGGGAATCCATCGACATATGCCGTTCTGGATAGCTGGCCGCGCCGATGATATCGGAAAGAAACTGTTCGGAGCCGGCGTCGCCATGCAGCACGTTGTTTTCAGCCCCTTCCTCATAATTGAGGACAAACTGCACCGCGATGCGCGCCTGACCAGGCCAACGAGCATGCGGCGGACGACCGGCGTAGCCGATCAAATCACGGGGATAATCTTTATTGAACGCGAAATCACTCATCGTTGTTTCCCCTTACCGATCACCCGTTAAAATGACTGAACATGCCGGACAAAGGTTTTGCCCGCGGAAAATCCAGATCGCCGTGCTTGCTGGTGCTCAGACCGAGCGCGCTTAGCGATTCGATCATTTTTACCGCGGCGCTGACGCCGTCGATTACCGGGATCCCCAATTCCAGCGTCAGTTCGCGCGCCAAATCGGCCATGCCGCCGCAACCAAGCACAATCGCCCCGCTGCCATCCTGTTGCTTAGCCCGGATGCACTGCTCACGCACTTTTTGCTGAGCCCGACCGCTGCCGTCCTCCAGCGCCAACACCGGCAGATCAATCGCATGCAGCGCCGCACAGTGCCGCTCAAAACCGTATTGATGCAGTAAATGCCTTGCAATGACCAACGTGCGCGGCAGCGTGGTAACAATGGAAAAACGCGTCGCCACCAGCGTTGCCATGTGCATTGCCGCCTCGGCGATGCCGACCACCGGCTTGTCGGCCAGCTCACGCGCGGCCAGCAAACCCGGATCGCCAAAGCAAGCAATGACATGACCGCTCACGCCGGCTTCTCGGCCGGCTTTCACCTGCTGCAAAACGCCAATCGCAGCAATGGCTTCGTCAAAATGTCCCTCTATCGATGGCGCCCCTTCCTGCGGGTAGACCGCCAGGATTTCGGTGCCCGGCGCAGCCACCGCACGCGCCGCAGCGGCGATGGTTTCGGTCATTGCCTGGCTGGTGTTCGGATTGATGACCTGAATAATGCAGCGAGTTGTCATAGCGTCTCCCGCGGATCGGCGTCGGCAAAAATATGGGCGAAATCCGGCGTTTCATTCGCGTCGTGGTTAAACCGTAAATTAGCCACAATATCGTCAAAATGGCGGACCATATGATCTGCCAGGGCCGCGCTGTCTTTCCCCCTCAACAACGCCAGCAAATCGCTGTGATCGTGGCAGCGACATCCCTGCTGCCAGGGTGAACCATAAACGGCAATCGCCAGCGACGATCGCAAAGTGAGCTGCGACACCATTTCGGTCAGCACCTGATTACCGGCGATAGCCTGCAGTTGAACGTGAAACGCGGCAGACAGGCGGATCGCCGCAGCGCCGTCCTGATCGCGGTGCGCCTGCTGTTCCTGCGCCACGATCTCTTCCATCGCCAGCAGATGATTTTCGTCGCAGTGGGCAAGCACCTGCGGCAGGTTGGTGCATTCCAGCATCTTGCGCGTCTGGAATACCTGGGTTGCCTCGTCCTGCCCGGGCGTAGCGACCTGTGCACCACGTTTGGGCAGTTGGGTCACCAATTGCACTGCGGCAAGGCGCTGCAGCACCCGACGGATCCCGGTTCGGCTTACGCCGAAGGTCTCGGCCAAGGCTTCTTCCGGCAATTTGCTGCCGGGCAGCAACCGATGTTCGACAATGGCTTTCACCAACGAGTTGTAAATATGATCGTCTTTATCTTCAATGAAATAAGTGGCCTGTTGCCCATGCCACGCGGCGTTGGTACCGATCGTCGTGCCGACCATTTTTCTGCTCCCCGTCCCCTTGAATAATCAAATAGTATACAAGATGAAGATATTTTGTATACAAAAAAGAAAAGTCTGGCCTGGATCCTGCAAAAGCCCTCTCAGCAACCTTTGCCAAAAAACAGATAACAACATCCGGGTGACGTTCTTGAGAGGAGCACGATTTATGCCAAACCCTAATGAAAACTACAGTCCCAAGCTGTGCAACGACGATCTGGCACCAACGCGCGACCAGAACTGGAGCTGGTACAACATTTTTTCTTTCTGGATGTCCGATGTACACAGCATGGGCGGCTATGTGGTGGCCGCCAGCTTCTTCGCCCTCGGCCTGTCGAGCTGGCAGGTCCTGATTTGCCTGCTGGTGGGGATTTGCATCGTGCAGTTTTGCGCTAACCTGGTGGCCAAGCCCAGCCAGCTAGGCGGCGTGCCCTACGCCGTATTAAGCCGCCAGGCGTTTGGCGTGTTCGGCGCCAATATCCCGGCGGTGATCCGCGGCATGATCGCCTTCGCCTGGTATGGCATCCAAACCTATCTGGCCTCCAACGCGCTGATGCTCACACTGCTGAAATTCTTCCCGTCGCTGGAACCGATGACCCAGCCGCATTTTCTTGGGCTGTCGCAGCTTGGCTGGGTTTGTTACATCACCATGTGGCTGCTGCAAGCGATGGTGTTTTGGCATGGTATGCAGGCGATTAAGCGTTTTATCGACATCGCCGGGCCGGCGGTTTACGTGGTGATGTTCGCACTGGCAGGCTGGATTGTATACCGCGTAGGTTTCTCTAATCTCTCCCTTACTCTGGCGAGCAAAAACCTGAGTGCCGGTGAGCAAGGCTGGCTGATGCTGACCGCCACCGCGCTGGTGGTCTCTTACTTCTCCGGCCCGCTGCTTAACTTCGGCGACTTTACCCGCTACGGCAAAAGTTTTGCTGAGGTACAGCGCGGCAATCGCTGGGGTTTACCCTTCAACTACCTGCTGTTTTCGTTGGTCACCGTGGTGATCGTTTCCGGCACCCTGCCATTGTTCGGGCAACTGATCACCGATCCGATCGAAACCGTCACCCGCCTCGACAGCGATATCGCCGTGGCCCTTGGGTTGCTGACGATGATCGTCGCCACCATCGGTATCAATATCGTGGCCAACTTTGTCTCGCCGGCCTTTGATTTTTCCAACTGTTCGCCGCAGAAGATCAGCTTCCGTACCGGCGGGATGATTGCCGCCGTCGGCTCGTTCCTGTTGACCCCCTGGAACCTGTTCCAGTCACCCGAGCTGATTCACTACACGCTGGACGTATTAGCGGCCTTTATCGGCCCGTTGTTCGGCATTCTGTTGGTGGATTTCTACATTATCAAACGCGGTGAACTGCACGTCGACGACCTGTACAATGCCACGCCAGGCGGCCGTTACTGGTATAAAAACGGCTTCAATCCGAATGCGATTTGGGCACTGGTACCCTCAGTGATTATCGGGTTGGCGATCAGCTTCACGCCGAGTTTGCATCAGGTGGCTAACTTCAGTTGGTTTATCGGGGCAGCGTTGGGTGGGGGCTGTTATCGCATCATTGCTCGCCGGGAGTGGGCAGCCAATCAGGCGGTGACCTTCGCCAAAACGCAATTGAGCAAAGATTAAAAACAACGAAGCCCTGAGTTATTGCTAACTCAGGGCTTCTAAATGTTGGCGGAACGGACGGGGCTCGAACCCGCGACCCCCTGCGTGACAGGCAGGTATTCTAACCAACTGAACTACCGCTCCGCGCCGTTCTTCTCTTGCGAGAGGAACGAGGCGCATATTACGGTTGAGCCACTATGTCGTCAATGCCTTTTTCTTACCAAATGAACCGTTTGCACAGTTTTTCAGCTAACGGAACCCAAAGGTGATAACGCCCGGTTTATTTACGGCAAAAATACCGTTATTCCGCTTCCGTACGCCACAGGCAACTGCCGCCCTTTTTCGCCACCAAATCCAGACGCGCCTCATGGGCCATCACTTCTTCATCGCTGGCGTAGACTACTTTCATTGCCGTTGCCGGACGCACAATGCGCTGAATGTCCTGCGTCGAATTGTTGTTTTGCGTATCCCCTTCCATCTGGAAGGCCATTGACGTCTGACCACCGGTCATCGCCAGATAGACTTCCGCCAGGATCTCGGCATCGAGCAATGCGCCGTGCAGCGTACGCTTGCTGTTGTCTATCTCATAACGACTGCACAGGGCGTCGAGGTTGTTGCGCTTGCCCGGGAACAGGCGACGCGCCATTAACAGGCTGTCGGTGATGGTGCAGAAGGTATCGGTCTTCGGAATGCCCTGCTGCAGCATGCGGAATTCGTGATCCATAAAGCCGATGTCGAACGCCGCGTTATGGATAACTAACTCACCGCCGCGAATAAAGTCGATAAACTCATCGGCAATTTGGTCGAACGTCGGTTTATCCGCCAGGAACTCGTCGCTGATGCCGTGAACCCCATAGGCCTCCGGATCCACCAGCCGATCCGGCTTGATGTAGACGTGGTAGTGGCGACCGGTCGGGCGACGGTTAATGACCTCGACCGCACCAATTTCAATGATGCGATGGCCTTCGTAATGCACCCCGAGCTTGTTCATACCGGTGGTTTCGGTATCGAGGACAATCTGTCTGGTGGTTGTAGTGATCATATTGCAGTGCTCACAGCGTTCGTTTATGTCAGACTTGGCTTTTATAAAACTGATAGGAAGAGTCTACCAGAGATGCTTAAACAGGTAGAAATTTTCACCGACGGCTCCTGCCTTGGCAACCCGGGTCCCGGTGGTTACGGCGCCATACTGCGCTATAAGCAGACGGAAAAAACCTTTAGCGCGGGCTTCCGCCTGACCACCAACAATCGCATGGAGATGATGGCGGCGATTGTCGCATTGGAAGCGCTGACCACGCCTTGCGAAGTGATCCTGAGCACCGACAGCCAATATGTACGCCAGGGCATTACCAGTTGGATCCATAACTGGAAAAAGCGTGGCTGGAAGACCGCCGACAAAAAGCCGGTCAAGAATGTCGATCTTTGGCAGCGTCTGGACCTGGCCATTCAGCGCCACACCGTCAAATGGGAATGGGTCAAGGGCCACGCCGGCCATCCGGAAAACGAACGCTGCGACGTACTGGCACGCGAGGCGGCCGGCAATCCAACGCAGGAAGACGTGGGTTACAAGCCGGAAAACTAAGGCTGCTTGCGATAACTCTTGGTCGCGCCGACGGCGCGGCTGAGAGAAGGCTTTCGCGCCCCGAACTTCATCGGCGTTGGCGTCAACGGCAAAGTGCGCTTACGCGCCACAATCACGCTCATACACCCCAGCGCCGGTAAATGGGTGCACAAAAACTTCCCGCCCTTACGCTGCCACGGCAGCACGTGAAAACGCGACTGATGCAACACCTCATAATTCAACAGGCTCAGCCAGTCCAGCAGGCGCATTTGAGTAAACATCCGGCTCACGTAAGGCTGGCGGCGACGTAACCCTGGCACCAGTTTCCCCAACCCCAACAGACTGAACGGGTTGAAGCTGCTGATCACCAGCCAGCCGTCGTCGATCAACACGCGATCGACTTCACGCAGCATGCGGTGCGGATCGTCAGCATAGGATAGCGTGTGTGCCAGCAAACAGGCATCTACCGACTTGGCGGCGAAGGGCAATTGGTAAGCATCTGCGACCACCTGCAGGTTATCGCCTTCCAGGCTGACGTTGACCTGGTGGGAAATGGCGCATTTATCCGTTGCCAGACTGGCGCTGAGATTACCGATTTTAAGCAGGTGGAAACCAAACAGCTTCGGCCACCAGGGTTGCAACTGCCGCTCTAGCGCCTCACGATAGTATTCCCCCCACGGCAACTCGGCCCAAGACTGTGGGCTGGCGAGCTTTTGTAGAGTATGGGCTGGTTTCATGATTTATTATCTTCTTTCAAGCCGTTGCCAACGAGAGGTCCAAGATGAATCTTATCAGTATTCCCGCCTTCCAGGACAATTACATTTGGTTGTTAGATAACCAGCAGGGGCACGGCATCATTGTCGATCCCGGTGAGGCACAGCCGGTGCTTGATACGCTGGAACGCCTGAATTTGACGCCTGACGCGATTCTGTTGACCCACCATCATCACGATCACGTCGGTGGCGTAGCGCAAATTGTGGCACGCTATCCTGGGCTGAAGGTCTATGGGCCACAGGAAACTGCCGACAAAGGCGCCAACCACATCGTTCATGACGGAGAAACCCTCGAGATCGATGGCCGAAAATTCGCCGTAATCGCGGTTCCCGGACATACCTTGGGCCATATTGCATTCTATAGCGCCCCTTATCTTTTCTGCGGAGACACTATTTTTTCTGCCGGCTGCGGCAGGCTGTTTGAAGGGACCGCAGAACAAATGTACGCCTCATTTCAACAACTCGCGCAACTTCCCGATAACACCTTAATTTGTTGCGCGCATGAATATACACTTTCAAATCTTAAGTTTGCGCGGGCTATTTTGCCGGAAGATCGAGGAATTGAAACATATCAGCAACAAGTTGAAGCGTTACGGGCAAAAGGCCTGCCTAGCGTCCCCACTCAGCTACAATTAGAGCGTAAAATTAACCTATTTTTACGCTGTCATGACACTGATTTACAAAGAAAATTAGGCTTTCACACGCCACCACAGCACCTTCATTCGGTTTTTTCCGAATTACGCCTGCGAAAAGACAACTTCTGAGCTTTTAGTTGTGTTATTTGACGAAGCAAAGTATGATTGCTCGTCTTTTAAGCAACTACATTGACACACACATGAAGGCTAAAGCGATATTTCTCGCCTCAGTCTTGCTAGTGGGGTGCCAGTCGTCCAGGCAGGACGCACCGGCCCCAGAACAGCATGCACAGAGTTTGTCTTCGGCAGGTCAAGAGAGTGAAGCAGGAGAGTACACAGCGAATGGTCGAGCGAGCTCGGCGCGGTGGCTAGATAACAATAGTGGTGCCGCGCAACAGAACCTGTGGAACTTCATTAGCGACGAGCTGAAGATGGAGGTTCCGGAAAATTCCCGGATCCGTGATCAAAAAAGAAAGTACCTAAAAAGTAAGAGCTATCTCCACGATGTAACATTACGGGCAGAGCCGTACATGTACTGGATAGTCGGGCAGATTAAGAAACGCAATATGCCGATGGAACTGGTACTGCTACCCATAGTGGAGAGCGCTTTTGACCCACACGCCACGTCAAGTGCCAACGCCGCAGGGCTATGGCAAATCGTGCCGCAAACGGGTCGCAATTATGGTTTGAAAAACAACCAGTGGTATGACGGGCGACGCGATGTCGTCGCCTCGACGACGGCTGCGCTTGATATGATGCAGTATTTGAACCGCATGTTTAACGGTGACTGGTTACTGACCGTTGCCGCTTATAACAGTGGTGAAGGCCGTGTCATGCAAGCGGTTAAGGCGAATAAACGCCAGGGTAAGCCAACCAATTTCTGGGCATTGTCGCTTCCGCGTGAAACGTCAATTTATGTTCCGAAAATGCTGGCGCTGAGCGACATCATTAAAAACAGCAAGAAGTACGGTATCAATCTTCCGAAGACTGATAATACCCGTGCACTGGCGCGTATCGATGTTGGGCAGCAAATACAGTTAACTCAGGCGGCTGAGATGGCTGGGCTTTCAATCACCAAGATGAAAGCTTATAACCCAGGCTACAAAAAAGGCGTTACGGCACCCAACGGGCCCCATTACATTATGGTTCCCAAAGGTCATGCCGATCAGCTGAAAGACTCGTTGGCCGATGGCCAGATCGCAGTGACTCAGCCAACCACTCAGTTGGCGAAGAACAGCGGTTTGACAGGCGGTAGCTCGTATAAGGTTCGCTCTGGCGACACGGTATCGGGCATTGCCAAGCGGTTGAATATTAAGTCCAGCGATTTGCAGAGTTGGAACAACTTACGTGCCAAGAGCACCTTAAAAGTTGGGCAAACCCTGCAAGTGGCCAGCAACACCGGCAGTAACAGCAGTATCACCTATCAGGTTCGCAAAGGTGATTCGCTGGCCAGTATTGCACGTCGTCACGGCGTCGATATTAACGACGTGATGCGTTGGAACTCAACGCTAGCCAAGGCTAACAATCTGCAACCGGGTCTGAAATTGACCCTGTTTGTCAGTGATAAGTCGTCGCCGGATACCTAAATTTTCGGCACAAAAAAAGCACCCTTCGGGGTGCTTTTTTATTGTCTGAATACGGACGATAATCACCAGTGCGGTTTGTCAGCCTCGGGATGAAACTCCACCAGCAGCGGATTATGGTCTGACGCGCTGGTCACCAGCACCGAAGCCTCCGCCACGCCCATATTGCGATAAAACACAAAGTCCAGCGGTCGACCAAACGCCTTACGACGATGATCGTCCGTGAAGTTCACCTCACGCAGCGCCATATCGCTGGCGAACTGATACAGCGCATTGATTCGTTTGCGGCTCCAGGCATTAAAATCCCCGGCCATGATCACCGGCCCGTGGTGGTTGGCAATCTGCTCACCAATCGGCCCCAGTTGCTTACTGTAGACGTCCACGCCCAGGCTGAAGTTCACCGCATGAATATTTACGACCATCAAAAGCTGGCCGTTAAACAACGGGTAGACGGTGATTAACGCCGATTTGGCCAGCCGCAGCAGTGGTTCGCGTTCGCGTAATGGGCAGCAATACACCGGATGCGCTGCCGCCAAAGTCATCACGCCCGAAGGGTGTTGCGGCAATACAAAAGCCGGCACCTGATCGGCAGCCAGATAGTTTGACGTGGCAAAGCTCACCAGTTCAGGCGTGGTTTGCGCCTCCTGCAGCAGGACCAGTTGCGCATCCTTGCCATAGCTTTTCAACACCGAGAGCCAGTCTGCCCGTTGCTGTTTAAAGATGTTCCACACCATCACTCGCAACGCGCCGGACGTAGGCAATGCAGCCCCGGGCGGCAGCGGTTGATTAATGGCGCCAGGGAAAATTCGCTCAACTGGCTGACCTGCAACATACCTCATTGCATAAGTTCGTTTCGGCACGCTATTCGCCTATTTCCCATTAGGATGAAACTGGCGGTGACATTCCCGCCAACATTGAATCGATTATACGCCTGCCCTCACCTGACGGCATGGCTTTTACGGGGTATATCCTTTCCAGTTATAGGGGCGTGGTGCAGGGATTTCAATCTTCTGACAGTATATGTGTGTAAAGGTTAGCGGTGATCGATGATAAATGCGAAAAGGCCCGCATTTTGCGGGCCAGATAAGGGGAAGGTGCTGCTATCAAGCCAATTGCTGCCGATACTTCTTATCCAGACGCCCGCTAACCCCCACCAGCAGCAGAGCCACCAGCACGATCAGCGCACCAATCCACGGCGTTTGCGCCAGGCCCAGCGTGGATACGGTCTGACCGCCGATGACCGACCCTAGAGCAATACCCACGTTGAAAGCTGCGATGTTCAGCCCGGAAGCGACATCCACCGCATTCGGCGTGTACTGTTCGGCTTTCTGCACCACGTAAACCTGCAGCCCCGGTACGTTACCGAAGGCGAATACGCCCATCACCACCACCGTCATCAGCGCTGCGATGCTATGGCTGGCGGTGAACTGGAACACCAGCAGCAAAACGGCCAGCGCGGCAAAGATAAAGCTGAGGGCACGGACGGCACCATGGCGGTCGGCCAATTTTCCGCCCCAAATGTTGCCAATCGCTACCGCAATGCCGTAGGCCAGCAGGATCCAACTGACCGCGGGGGCGGAGAACCCCGCCAGTTCCTGCATCATTGGCGCCAGGAAGGTGAAGGTGGTGAATACGCCGCCGTAACCCAGCGCGGTGATGGCGTAAATCAGCAGCAGGCGTGGATGAGTCAGCACTTTAAACTGCTCGCCAATGCTGGCGCTGGCCTGATTTTTAATGTTGTTGGGTACCAGGATGACGCTGGCCACCGTGGCAATCACGCCAATAAGCGATACCGCCAGGAAGGTTTCACGCCAGCCAAAATGCTGGCCGATAAAGGTCCCCAAGGGTACCCCTGTCACCAACGCCACGGTCAGGCCGCCGAACATAATGGCGATCGCCGAGGCGGCTTTCTCTTTCGCAACCAGGCTGGTAGCGATAGTAGAGCCGATGGAGAAGAATACCCCGTGGGCCAGGCCGGTCAACAAGCGGGCCACAACCAACGACTCGTAGCTCGGCGACTGCCAGGCCAGCAGGTTGCCGAGGGTAAACAGCACCATCAGGCTGATCAGCAGCAGCTTGCGCGGTACGCGGCCGGTTAAAGCCGTCAGTACCGGCGCACCAATCGCCACGCCGATAGCATAAATGGTAACCAGCAGCCCGGCGGACGGTACTGTCACCCCCAGTTGTTCCGCGATAGTCGGGATTAGCCCGACGATCACAAACTCGGTGGTGCCGATAGCAAAGGCGCTGATGGTCAATGCAAGTAATGCGAGAGGCATCTTTTTTACTCCAAATAGCGTTCAGGTTGATGGCGACTATTATCGGCCTGTGCTTAAATGATAAAAATGCTCAAAATATCAAATGAATTTTGCCAATGGAGCAACAGTGAAAGCGAATTCCGATGAGTTGATTACTTTCGTGACCGTGGTGGAAAGCGGCAGTTTCAGTCGTGCGGCCGAACGGCTGGATCAGGCCAATTCGGTAGTTAGCCGCACCGTCAAAAAGCTGGAAACCAAGCTCGGAGTCACGCTGCTCAACCGCACGACGCGTCAGATCAGCCTGACGCAGGAGGGGGAAAACTATTTCCGCCAGGTGCAGAAGGTACTGAGTGATATGGCCGCGGCGGAGAATGCGCTGATGGAAAGCCGTCAGCGTCCACAGGGGCTGTTGCGCGTCGATGCTGCCACGCCAGTCGTGCTGCACGTATTAACGCCGCTAGTGGCGGAATTTAGGGCCCTGTACCCGGAAATGTCGCTGTCACTGGTGTCGTCAGAGAACTTTATTAACCTGATCGAGCGTAAGGTGGATATTGCCATCCGCGTCGGTGAGTTGACCGACTCCAGCCTGAAGGCACGCAAACTGATGACCAGCTATCGACGCGTGCTGGCCTCCCCTGCCTATTTGGCACAATACGGCATGCCACAAAAGGTGGAAGACTTAGCGCAACACTGCTGCATCGGTTTTAACGATCTGCCCAGTTTGAATCGCTGGCCACTGGCCTGCGCCGACGGTCGGCAGTTGGAAATCACCCCAGGCCTGACCACCAACAGTGGTGAAACTCAGCGTCACCTGTGCCTGCATGGCAATGGCATTGCCTGTCTGTCCGATTTTATGATTAGCGCAGACATCGAGCGCGGCGATCTGGTGCCGATCTTGGTGGAGGAGACGCTGCCGGTCGCCATGCCAATCAATGCGGTGTATTACAGCGACAGTGCCGTCAGCAACCGCCTGCGCAGCTTTATCGATTTTCTCAGCAAACATCTGGGGCAATAAAAAAGGCGCCCGTCTGGGCGCCTCTGATGTAAAGGTACGGAAAATTAATCCCAGTTCGGTGCCAGGCCTTCCGGGCTGACCAAACGGCCATTGCTTTCCAGCTTGGCAATTTCTGCCATTTCCTCACTGCTTAACGTCAACTGCTGCGCCAACAGGTTGCTCGCCAGGTTTTCACGTTTGGTCGATGATGGGATCACCGCGTAACCCAGCTGCAGCGCCCAGGCCAGAATAACCTGTGCCGGAGTGGCATTGCGGCGTGCCGCAATCGCCTTGATGGTCTCATCCTTCAGCGCCTGACCATAGGCCAGCGTCATGTAGGAAGTGATGGCAATGCCGTGCTGCTGGGCAAACTCCACCACTTTGCGGTTTTGCAGGTAGGGCGAGAGCTCAATCTGGTTTGTGGCGATCTGCTCTGCCCCAACGGCGTCAATCGCTTGCTGCATCAGATCCAGAGTGAAGTTGGAAACGCCAATTTGGCGCGTCAGGCCTAATTTTTTCGCCTCCGCCAGTTCGGCCATAAACTCGGCAACAGGAACTTCGTCGTTCGGCGAAGGCCAGTGAATCAGGGTCAGATCAACATAGCCGGTTTGCAACTTGCTCAGGCTCTCTTGCAGGCTCGGGATCAGCTTGCCTTTCGCCAAATTGGCGATCCAGATCTTGGTGGTGATAAACAGCTCTTCACGCGGTACGCCGCTGGCGGCAATCGCCTGCCCCACCGCCGCTTCGTTTTCATAGATTTGCGCCGTATCGATCGCGCGGTATCCCAGCTCGAGTGCCGTAGTGACCGAGTCGATCACCACCTGATCCTGGAGACGGAAGGTGCCTAAACCAAATGCAGGGATGCTCATAATTTTATTCTCTCATTAGGATGTTGAAGCGATATGGGAGGATTATGGCAACTGTTTTGTTGATCAAAAACGCCCTATTGTGCATAAGACTTTTGATTAGATAGCAACAATTGCCGGAGGAAAACCTCCGGCAGTGCAAGATTACGCCCAGCGGCGCAGGATCAGTGAAGTATTGATTCCGCCGAAAGCGAAGTTATTCGACTGCACAAACTCGGTATCAATCTGACGATAGCCGCCCATGATGTAGTCCAGGTCGCCACAGGCGCTGTCCGGTTCGCTGAGGTTGATGGTAGGGGCGAAGCTGCCTTCGCGCATCATCTCCAACGTCATCCAGGCTTCCAACGCACCACAGGCGCCCAACGTATGGCCAAAATAACTTTTCAGTGAGGAGATCGGCGTTTGATTGCCGAAAATCGCCGCCGTTGCCTGACTTTCCGCGATATCGCCACGATCGGTCGCCGTGCCGTGGGCACTGATATAGCCAATATCACCGATTGCCAACCCGGAAGCCTTCAGCGCCTGCTGCATGCAAATCTGCATGGTTTCCTGCTGCGGTTGAGTGATATGTGCCGCATCACAGTTGGTGGCAAAGCTGATAACCTCGCCGTAAATGGTCGCACCACGCGCCTGTGCATGTTCCAGCGACTCCAGGATCAGCGTACCTGCCCCTTCGCCAATCACTAACCCATCTCGCTGACGGTCAAAGGGCCGTGGCGAAAACTCGGGGCGATCGTTCTGCTGGCTGGTTGCAAACAGCGTATCGAACACCGCCGCTTCCGAAGGGCACAGCTCTTCGGCCCCGCCGGCCACCATCACCGTCTGATAACCATGGCGGATGCTCTCATAGGCATAACCAATCGCCTGACTGCCGGAGGTGCAGGCACTGGATGTCGGGATCACCCGGCCCCGCAGGCCGAAGAACAGGCCAGTGTTTACCGCCGCGGTATGAGGCATCATCTGCACATAGGTGGTGCCGGTAATATTGCCGGTGTGCTTCTCGGTGAGCATGGTGGCGAATTCACTGACCGGCTTGGTGCTGCCGGTCGAAGAACCGTAGGCGATACCGGTCTCACCGTTAGTCAGCACCTTCTCGCCCAGCAACCCGGCCTGTTCGAGCGCCAGTTCCGTCGCTCGGGTCGCCAACAGCGAAACACGGCCCATGGAACGAATACGCTTGCGCGTATAGTGATCCGGCAGTACGAAATTCTCGATCGGGGCACCGAGGTGGGTGTTCAACCCCTGATATTCTTCCCATTGCGTCATGTAACGCACCGCATTCTTGCCCTGCTTCAACCGGCTGGACACCTCTGCCCAGCTATTGCCGAACGCCGTAACGCCCGCCATGCCGGTGACGACCACTCGTTGCGTCATACCATTCCTCCATTAATGGAAATGACCTGCCGCGTTACATAGCCGGCGATATCCGACATCAGGTAGCTGGCCAACCCCGCCACCTCTTCCGCCGAACCCATACGCTTAAGCGGGATTGCCCGCATCGCTTCATCCAGCGCCGCCGGCTCGATGTCGATCATACCAGTGTCGATCAAACCCGGGGCGATGCAGTTAACGGTAATTTTGCGTTTCGCCAGTTCGATAGCCAACGCCTTACAGGCACCGATCACGCCTGCCTTGGCCGCACTGTAGTTTACCTGTCCACGGTTGCCCATGACGCCCGACACCGACGACAGCGCGATGATCCGCCCGCCTTTGCGCAGGCCAATCATTGGCATGACACAGGGGTGAAGCACGTTGTAGAAGCTGTCGAGATTGGTATGGATCACCCCATCCCAATCCTCCTCTCTTAACGCCGGGAAAGCGCCGTCGCGGGTGATCCCTGCATTATTCACCACGCCGTAGTAGGCGCCGTGGGTTTCAATATCCTGCTCCAACACCTCACGGCACTGAATGCGGTTGCTGATATCAAACTGCATCAATCGCCCTTGCCCGCCGGCACTGACAATTTGCTGCAAGGTGTGTTCTGCCCCGGTCTTATCGCTGTGGTAGTGGACTACAATCAAAAAGCCATCCGCAGCCAGGCGGCAGGCTATCGCCTGACCGATCCCTTTACTGGCGCCGGTGACTAAAACGGAACGCATCATGCGTCTCCCCTTAAGGTCGTCAATTGAATAATTTCTTGTTGATCAGGTTGATAGGTGTTCAGCCTGCCCTGTGCGATCGGCACATTATCGATACTGATTTCACACTCAAAACTGGCTAATTTCTCGTCTTTCAACAACTGCTGCACGCTAACCACCAGCTCGCTGCCGGCAGGAAAAGCGGACAATTCGCAGTGAATGGCCCGCCCGCCGAGCAGCATACCCAGCTGCGGAGGCTTGGCACTCTGGCGACCGTGCCAGCCACTCCAAACCCCAATCGCCTGCGCCATCAGCTCAATGCCGTACCAACCAGGAAGTGCCCCCTGCTCGTCGAGAAACGGCGCCAGCACGCTATTCGCACTGACGTTGACCGCGCAGCGTGCATGCTCTTCACCCACTTCCAGCACCCGTTCCAGCAGCACCATCGGTGAGGCATGAGGTAAGTAATATTCTGCCGTCCGGTAAGCATTCATGGAGCATCTCCCAATAACAGGCAGGCATTGTTGCCGCCGAAGGCAAATGAATTGGAGAGGATAGCGCGCGCTCCCAACGTCTGGGGCTCACACACCAGACCGATCGGCGCCAGTTCGGCATCGCGGGGAACTGCACTGAAATCTTGCTGCGGCAGCGGCAATGACTGGGTCAACAACAGCCAGCTCAGCGCTGCCTCCACCGCTCCAGCCGCTCCCAGCGTATGGCCGGTAAGATGCTTGGTCGAACTGCACGGCGTTTGTTCGCCAAACAGGCGATTCACCACCAGGGCTTCAACCTGATCGTTAAGCCGCGTGGCCGTGCCGTGCAAATTAATATAACCAACTTGGTCGGTACTCAAACCGGCCTGCTGCAATGCCATGGTCATTGCACGTTCGGCGCCTTCACCGGCTGGATGCGGTGCCGACATGTGCCAGGCATCCGAAGACTCGCCAACGCCCAACAACGCCACCGGCGCAGGTTCCCGCGTCAACAGCATTAACGCCGCCGCCTCGCCGATATTAATCCCGCTGCGTCCTGTTGCAAAAGGCGTGCAACGCTCCGCGGACAGTGACTCCAGGCTGTGGAAACCGTTAATCGGCATTTGGCACAGGCTGTCTGCCCCGCCTACAATCGCCGCGTCCACTAACCCGGCGTCAATCAGACGTTTACCGCTGATGATGGCGCGTGCGCTTGAGGAGCATGCCGTCGACAGGGTATAGGCCGGACCGCGGGTCGAGAGAAAAGCGCTGAGAAACTGGCTCGGATCGCCCAGCTCCTGCTGGTGATAATGGTAACCCGGTGGCCATTGCCCCGCCTGATACTGTTGCAGCGCCAGTTCGCCTTCGTGAATGCCGGAAGTGCTGGTGCCCATAATCACCGCGACACGATCGGCGCCATAACGGGCAATGGCCTCGCGTACTGGCGTCTCGATCTGCGCCAAAGCGGCCAACAGCAGGCGATTATTGCGAGAATTATGCCGCTTGAGCGACTCGGGGATCACCGGTAAATCCCCCTGTACGTTGCCAAACCAGGATGGCGCGCCGCCCGTCAGCCACTGCGTCTGCTGCTGCATGCCGGGCGAAATACCGCGCGTCAGGTTTTGCGCGATCTGCGGCAGATCGTTGCCCAGCGCATTCACCATCCCTACGGCGGAGAAATAGATCATTATTCGTTCCCCAGCGTTTGAATGATGATGCGGTAATGGAAGGCGGATTGCGCGATCGACACCGGCTCTCGCCTTCCGTCCATCTGCTGATAACGGATTTCATTGATCACCGCCCCATGCTCGTCATACAAGCGACGCACCAGCGCCTGGTCTTCCAGTCGCCACCCTGCTGGCAGCAAGGGTTGCCAGTCCTTCACCGGCCAGTAGCTCAACATGATATCCGCCAGCACCTGGCTGGCTGGCGGCAGTTCCCCCACCTTGATCAATTGTTCGGTGTGGATCCCCTGACGATCGTAGGTCAGGTTAAACAGACGGATACCGAGCGGCGACATGCCCACCAGTTGCAAGTGCTGACCGTCGGCATTGAGCAGCACCAGCATCGAGTGCTGTTGCCCTTTGACTTCGGCGGTCAGCAACTGTTGCTGATTAATAGGCTGAACCAGCGCAGGAGGTGGTAAGGTCACCTGCGTACCGGGTTTTAGCCACGCCTGCGGCAGCGTCGGATCCTGCGAACCGGCACAGCCGGCCAGCACGACAATCCACATTAACAGCACCATTCGTAAGCCGCGCATCAGGCTTTCCCTCTTTTTCTTTTCGATACTAACGTCAGCGGTGCCAATAAAAATGCCACGGCAATTCCGCTGCTCAATACGATACCAAAACTGCTGATGGCCTGAGTGTGGCTCAGTACCAGCATGCCGAACGTCAGTTGGGTGGTGAATACCGCCATAAAAATGGCGAACATCGAGGTGGTCGGCGTGCCCCGGGGATTGGTAAAGAACAACGTATAGTTGATGCCGATCCCCAAAACCAGCACCAGCGCCAACAGCGAAAACAGATTTAGCGTATGGCCACTCAGTGCCAATACCGCAATACCGCTACCCAGTGACAATAGCGTCGGCACCATGCAGCGCAAGCCATGACGCAGACCAAAACGCCACAGGTAAATCAGCGCAATCGCTGCAACTGACAATGCCAACAGATAAGAAAGATACAGGCGATATTGACCAAACAGGTCACTGAACTCGGTTTTCCTATCGATCCAACCGGTGCCGGGAACCTGCTCCGCCAGTGTCTTCATCATCGCACTGTTCTTCACGCCGTTAACGGGCACCAGCGCCGCACTGCGCCCATCGGGCAACGTCAGCCACAGCAGACGCCAACCCTCGCTAACCACGCTGCCCAGCCACTGCTGCGGGCTCACCCATTCAGGCGTTAAATCTGGTGTACTCAGTACCAACTCTGCCTGCTGCAGGTTGTTCATCACCTGCGGCGCCACGCGCTGCAATAAAGCGATGTTTTCTTGCTGGCGTTGGAGAGAAGGCAGAGGCAACAGACGATAATCCGCCAGCACGCCTTGCTGTTTGGCCTCAGCCAGTTTGGGTTGCAACAACTCGATACGTTGCAACAGCTGCTCGGCATTGGCGCCGTAGACCACCAGCCACTTCTGATCGTTATGTTGGCCCGTCAGTGCGGCGATACGCTGCTCCTGCTGCTGTAACGCCACAGGTAATGCCTGCAGTTGGCCAATGTCGTCATCTACCTTCAACTGGCTGAACCCCGCGACCACCAGCAACAGCACCGCGCCGGGCAACCCATAACGCAACAGCGGCCGATGGCGCCAGGCATGCAGCCAATTCAGGATCAGCGTTAACCCCGGCGCTGGGCGTACCGGCAAACGTCGCGACAATTGCGGGTACCAGCAAATAACGGTAATGCAGGCGGCGCTCAATCCGGCAGCGGCAAATACCGCCAACTGCTGCAAGCCGGGGAACGGCGCAATCAACAGCGCCAGGTAGGCCACTACGGTGGTCAGCAACGCCATCAATAATGCCGGCAACAGCTTTTGCAAACTGGCTAATGGCGTCGACTGCCGACCATGCACCATTCGCTCGGTCAGGAAATAGAGCGTGTAGTCAGCCGAAATGCCGACGATGCTGATGCTCAGCACCAGCGTCATCAAATGTATTTCGCCAAAGGCCAGCAGCGTAGCGACGGTGCCGGCCAGAGCGCCAATACCCACCGACAGCGCGCACAACAACAGCGGCAAAGGTGAGCGGAACATAAACAACACCAATAAAAACACGCCCGCCACCGACGCCAGGCCAATCGTGGAAATATCCTTTTCGGCCTGTTGGCTGGCGTAGTTGCTGTAAAACAACGTGCCGCGGCTGAGCACTTCGGCTCCCGGCCAGCGCTGCTGCAGCTGTTGCTGCAACGCTGTCAGTTTATCTACCGTTAGCCGGGCACTGCTGATGTCATAAGATGATGCGCTAAGCTCGGCGTGCAACAAATACCAACTGCGCCCCTGTGCATCACGCGCCACCAGCCAACCCTTGGACAGGCTCAGCAAGCCGCCGTTCTGTTGCTGCGCCAACTGTGAGGCACGTACCAGCATCAACGGATCGTTCGCCAGCTCTTTGCCGCTGACGCCGGCGAAAGCAGAGTAGAGCTGGCCGAGGATCCACTGGCTCTGCGCGTCTGCCCCCTTCTGCAAACGTTGCCGCGTGGCATCATCCAGCAGCACATTGCGATGCTGGTAGAAAAAACGCCCCCACTGCTGCTGACGTTGTGCATCCATAGGCCCGCCAACCCGCTGCAGCTCAGGCATCTGACGTAGCTGCTGCCACCACCAATCCACTGCGGCGTTGTCCGCCCCTGGCGGCGGGCTGACGAGCCACATCAGTTGACGATCCAGGCGGCGGCTGAAGCCGTCGGCCAATTCATCCGGCACGCCAACCAGTTGCTGTTTCGGCAATAACGCCAGGACGCTGCTGTTGATTTGACTGCGCGGCAACAGCCAGCACAAGGCCGCAATCAGCAGCAGGCAAATCGCCAGCCAGCCAAATGCCAGCCGCCGATGCAGTTCAGGACGCAAAACGCTGTTGCTCCTCGTCAGTCAGCGCCTGCGGCACCGTACGTTGATTAAAGAAGCGAATATGGGTGGCGTCACTTTGCATATCGTCGATATCAATAGTTTCCAGGTACTGTTCGCCGTTGAGGGTAATGCGCTTGAACAGTTTGTCGAGCGGCGTGGTTTTCGGCGTCAGCACCAGCCGCCAGTGGTTATGCCCCAAATCGGTGAACTGCAGAGCAAAGTTTTGTTCCAGCGCCTGGCTGTCGGCATGAAACAGCGCGGTCAGCAGGTGATTGAACTGGAACATCTGCGGGTTGTTGTCCGCCGTTACCACCTGCGGCGGCTGGCCCGCCAGGGTTTGCACCATGCGTTTATCATCCAGCAGCAGGGTCAGCGGGAAAGGCTTCTGTTGCGCCCACCACAATCCTTTCTGCTGGGAAATCAACAGTTCGCCGCTGGACTTCAACGGTTTTGCCATGCCGCTGATACTGCGCTGCTGCTCAAATTCGGCGCGCAGCACCGGCTGTTGGCTAAACCGCTGCTGCAGCTCCGGCAGCGTTACCGCCTGCACGCCCAGACTGAAGAAGGTCACAACAGCCAGCATCCAAAATTTCATTGCGCCCCCTCGATGTTATCCAACAGTGCTTGCGGGGAGACAAAGCACATTTCTTTGCTGTCGGCGTCCACCGCGACCTGAATAGTATGGCCGCGGGTGGTGGTTATTCCGCTCTCTGCATCCAGAATGCGGTAGCCGATGCGCAGGCGGTTTTCATACTCTTCCAGCTCTGCACAGACGATGATGCGCTGCTCAAACAGGACAGGCGCAATGTATTTCACCCGCGTATCTACGATCGGCCAGACATAGCCCGACGCCTGCATCTGCCGGTATCCGTAATTGAACTGTTTGAGCAAGGCTTCACGAGCGATCTCGAAATAACGGAAGTAGTTACCGTGCCAGACCACCCCCATGGCATCGGTATCATGGAAAGGGATGGTGATTTCAACCCTGACGGAGAATCGCGGATTGTCTTTAAGCTTCATGTCTCAGGCCCCTGTTGCGTTGGCGACGGTGCCGCCAACTGCCAGAAATCGAAAAAATTAAACCAGTCGAGCGGCGCCAGCAGGCAATAATGCTCCAGCCGGGCGGCATAGCGGTCCACCGCATCCTGCAACGCCTGTTGGCGCTGCTGCCGGGGTAATGACAGCGGATCGGCAAACGGTTCGAAATAAACGTTCAGACGCCCCTGTTGTTTGAGACCGAACATCAGGTATACCGGACAACGCAGCGCAGCGGCCAGAACAAAAGGCCCCTGAGGGAAAGGAGCCGATTGACCGAGAAAGCGGCTCCACACCACCCTCGGTTGCTCACCGCGCTGATGTTTTCCGGCCGAGGTGCGATCGCCAACGATAGCCACCCACTCGCCGGCATCGAGTTTGTCCTGCAGACGCATGGCGGTTTCAGGCCCCAGTGAAGTCACCGGTATCAGGTTAAGGTTGGCACGAGGGTTGACCTCTTTCATCACCTGATTAAAGCGCTCGGCATGCTCGGTAAACACCAGAGCATTCACCTTGACGCCAGAATTCAACTCACCCAAAGCGCGGCAAGACTCGATATCCCCCAAGTGCGAGGCCAGGATCAGCGTACCTCTGCCGGAAGCGATCTGCCGTTCACAGGCCGCGGGATCTACCAGCCGAACGTCACGAAGTTCACCACGCCAGCTCGCCAGCTTGTCGAGCATCGCATCGCCAAAACGCATAAAGTGCCGAAAGCTGTTGAGCGGCGCGGGTAATGGTTGCTGTCGATTGTGGGCAAACTGCCGCAGACGTTGCAGATAATCACGCGAAGCTTCACGTTGGGCACGCCCGGTCAGCCAGAAGTAGCCGATCACCGGGTACAGCAGCCATTGAAATGCCCGGCGGCCAAACATCCGGTAGACCTTCAGCATAAGCCGAATCCCCCACAGGCCATGACGCTCCTGAGTTGCTGACCAATGCTGCGCTTTCTTCGCCCGTTGGCGTTGACGCAGTAAACGCGGAATCCGCGGCAACATGCCGAAAAACAACCGGGTGTGCATCCAGGAAATACGCAAGTTATCGCGCAGCGCATCGAAATGCGAAACGCCATCGTCCGGGTAAGTAACCCGCGTCGGCAAGAAACGGCTTTGCACCCCCTGCCAATACAGCCGGACCATCACTTCGGTATCGAAATCCATGCGTTTGCCAAGCGGTTGGCGCGCCGCCAACGCCAGCGTCGGCGCTACCGGGTAAACGCGGAAACCGCACATGCTGTCCTTTAATGACAGCGACAGGGTTTCGATCCACACCCAGACGTGGGTGACGTAACGCCCATACAGGCGCGCTTTGGGTACCGAGCTGTCATAGACTGGCCGGCCGGAAATCAGACAGTCCGGATGAGCGCGCGCTTCGGCAATCATGGCCGGTATATCACTCAGTTGATGCTGACCGTCGGCATCCACCTGCAAAGCATGGCTGTAGCCCTGTCGCTGAGCCAATTGCAGACCGGCGATGACCGCTGCGCCCTTCCCCTGGTTTTTTTCCAACCGCAACAGGCTAACCCAGGGCAGTTCGGCGGCCAGCCGCTGTAGCGTTTCGGCGGTGGCAGCAGCGCTGCCGTCGTCCACCACCAGGCAAGGCAGGCCATAACCCGCCAACGATGTCAGTACCGCGGCCATCATCTGCCCGTGATTAAAACAAGGGATAAGAAGACAGGGGGAAAAAGGGGCGCTTACTGACATAACGAGATCTTGCCGCTGCTGGCGATCGCCTCACCGACGCGATAGCTGAACAACAGCTTGTGTCGTTCCGGTTGCCATTCGAGTTGCAGTAACACCCTCTGCCCCGGCAGTAACGGTTGTTGAAACTTGACCACCTCGATCCCTTTGAATCCGGCCTCAATAGCCAGCAACTGACGGGCATACTGCATGACCCAGTTCAGTTGCGTGACCCCCGGCAGGATCGGATGTTGCGGAAAGTGGCCGCGAAACCAAAACAGTTCAGCGGGCAAATGCAGCTGTAGGCTGGCATGGGTGGCATCGCTCACCTGCTGTTGCAGCACCTCAGGTTGCATCATAAGAACAGCTCCTGTAGCTCAGCATAGGCGCGCTTGCCCTGCGGATTAAGCGGAATGGCATCGATAATGCGCCAACTGCGTGGCAGAGCCACCGGCTCCAGCCAGCCTCGCAGCGCCTGGTGCAGTTCACGGGTAAAAGCCCCTTCGGACAAGGTTTGTCGGCGGATCTGGCCGTACGGAGATAGCACGACAACGGCCACCAGCAGCGTGCGCCCTCTTTGCTGCTGCGTTAGCACGGCAGCATCGGCAACCTCCGGCAAGGCCACCAGGCGACGTTCCACCTCGGTTAACGACAACCGTTTCTCTTCCAGCTTAATAATGCGGTCGGCGCGGCCATTTAACTGGAATTGTCGACCATCCGGCGCCAGTTCGATAATGTCGCTCAGCAACGTTTTACCCGTGTCAGGTATCAGGGGTGACACAACCTCAATCCGGTGGTCTGAATCCACCCTTAACATGACGCAAGCAAACGGCTGCCACAGGGCAATGTCCCGATTTTGCCTGCGCCAGGCCAGTGAACCGGTTTCCGTGGTACCGTAGATTTCCAATGGCAATACCCCCAGCATTTGCCGGGCAAGCTGTGCTTCCACTTCGGATAACGGGCCGCCGGCGGAAAAAACCTCCACGCACTCAGCGAGCGTCAAACGATTATCCAAACGCTTGAGCCATGCCGGGCTGCTGACAAACACCAAACGTCGGCCCTGATGTCGGGCAATCAACTGCTCTTGGTATTGCGTCAACTGCGCATCAAACGGCAGCCCTAAAGCCAACGGCAGAAACAGCCGGAAGCTCAGGCCATACATATGCTGATGGGATACCGATGCGACGACGCAGCATCCTCGCAAGACGTCACCAAAAGCGGCTGCCAACAGTTCGCTTTCACGGTTCATGCAGGCGACGGATTTGCACACAGCCTGCGGTTGGCCGGTCGAGCCGGAAGTGTAAAGAATAAAACGAGGATCCTGAGGCCAGGCGGGTAGCGCGATATCCTCACAACCGCCCTCGCGCACCGCCAAAACGGGCACGCCAGGATCGAGAGGCAAATCGGTCAGTAGCGCATCGTAATCCGCTCGTTGCTCTTTGAGGATAGCTTCTCGCTGGTGACCAAAAATCACCGGCAGCCTGCCGGCATACAACGACGCCAGCAAGGCGACGGCAAAGCGATAGCTATCATCAAAGCACAGCGCCCAGCGGTGCTCTTCCCTACTCGCCAGTATCGCGGCCAATGCGGCAACGTCACGGCGAAATTGGCCGAGACAGAATAGCTGATCGCCACGCCAGGCGATCGGCACCGAATCATCGCGTTGCGTGCTGAGCCAGCGGTTCATTGGCAAACTCAGGCGTGCCGGATCCTTTTCCTGACTATCCATTCAATACCCATTAATGCCCCCATCAGCAGATAGCTGATGCCGCCGTTATACAGCGTCCAGAGTGTGATATCACCGGACAGACAGGTTGTCAGCGCTATCGCACCGTTAACAATAAAGAACCCGCACCACACCTGAGTCACCCGGCGAGTATAAGCAATGCCGGCAGCGTCCAACTGCGGTTCCGTTATACGGGCCAATCGCTCAACCACCGTAGGCGGGGCAAACAGCGAATAGGCAAACAGCAGCAGCAGTATTGCGTTGACCAGCACCGGGTAGTACAGCAACCAGTGGCTCTGCTTTAATGCCCAACTGGCGAGCGCCAGCAAGATGCCCACTATGGCCAAGGCTTTCCCCAACCACATCTGTTGGCGCAGTTTTCCGCGCAACATCAGCAGGCGCAAGCTAAAGACCCCCACCAACAACGGTGCCAGGAGAGCGGTTCCCCAATGCGTCAGGCCGCCCCAAACCGCCAGCGGATACAGCAACAGCACCAGCCATACTGCGCCCTGCAGCAACCGCAACATCGGGGTCAGCCAACGACTCTCCACCTTAGCCCGCAGCCTTAGCTGTCTGACTTCAGCAGTTCATCAATGGCATCAACCACGTCTTGTACGGTTCGCACCGACTTGAACATTTCCGGTTTGATCTTTTTGCCGGTCGTTTTCTGCAGGTGCACCACCAGATCCACCGCATCGATGCTGTCTAGCTCCAGCTCTTCGTACAAACGGGACTCTGGCTTGATGTCATCGGCGTCCAGCTCGAACAGTTTGACCAGCAGCGCCTGAATTTGCAGGTAAATTTCTTGCTTATCCATGAAAACCCCTTATTGGCTACGCTGTGCAGAAACAAACTCCGCCAGCGTTTCCACGGAATAAAAGTGTTGGCGCATATCCTGGCTTTCAGCCGACAGCACTACGCCGTAACGGTTCTTTAAAGCCAGCCCCAGTTCCAATGCATCAATGGAGTCCAGACCCAGTCCATCACCAAACAGCGGCGCTTCGGCGTCAATCTCCTCCGGTGTCATACCTTCAAGATTGAGCGTATCAATGATCAATTGCTTGATTTCGGTGCTCAATAAATTCATTACGCTATTTCTCATTATTTATAGGTTCTGACTGTAAAGCGTCAGTTAAATGCTGGGTTAATCTTCTTGCCGCAAGGGCGGGCGAAACATCATTTGCATGAATGAATGCGCGGGTGTCGATCTTATCCTGAACGGTGATCCGGAATTGCGGTTTTACCGCCGGGATCTTATACCATTTACCTTGCTTCGTCAGCATGGGGGGGTGGCAGTGGATATGCACAATGCGGATGCTACATTGACCGCGCAGCGCAATATTGGCCGCTCCTCGCTGCAGTGCCAGAGCCTTGCCTGGTGTGGTGCGGGTGCCTTCCGGGAAGATTAAGATTGTCCCCCCGGCAGCCAGCCTTTGTCCGCACTGTTCCAACAATATATCCGAGTGCGCATTGGCCAGATACCCGGCGGCCTTGATCACTCCGCTGACAAACACATTGCTCAGCAAAGCCTCTTTCACTATGCAGTCGCAACGTGGCATTTGCGAAGCCAATAACACGTAATCCAAGAGGCTGGGATGATTGGCGATCACCAAACAACCGCGATCTTCGCGAAAGCGCTCCGCATTGTCGAAATGGTAGTCCAGTACGCCGAAAAACCTCGTGGTAGCCAGGAAGAAACGGAAACTGTGGCGGATAGAACTTTGCGTCAGTTGGTTGCGACGAGCAGGATCACGCACTGCAAGACGCATAAGATTAAACCAAACACCGGACAATAACAGACCGCCCAGGCCAAACAACGAGAAACAAAAACCCGTAGCTATCACCCGCCAACAACGGTTAAACCATGAGGATTGTTCCGGCGTATTTTCTGCAGGCATCGCCTTTTCCATCAGCGTCCCCACGCCCAGTCATGCCGTTGACCGGGGACAGTGAATTCCTCATCAGCGCCAAGCCAACCGCGCAAAAATGCCAGACTCTGTGGTTCCTGAATGCAAGCCTGAACCTGCGCCGACTCAGCAACCTTGCAGTGTAACGAGCCACCGTTTTCCAGCAACAGGGCGACGGCATAAGGGAATGTATTTTCTGGCGCGAAAGGCCGATAGACATCCGGTACGGTACCGTCGAAATCAATTAATAACACCCGCTGCGCACTGCCCGTAGCTAACAAGGCCTGAGCCTCTATCATGCCCTGCTGAAAACTGTCCTCGCCGGCAGCCAACGAGGTGGTTGGCAAGGTATTCTTCGCTATAATCGTTAACCATCCCGCCGCCGTGTTATGCACCGACATGGCAAAATCCGTTGGCGATAGCGGTTGTTCCTGATGCAGATGTTGAAGAATCTTGTGCGTCCGCTCCAGCTCACCATGCCGACTGGTGAAGATCGCCATATCTGCCCGATAGTCCTTCAATAAGATCAGCCCGCTTTCTACTGCCAAACGCGTTCCGGCGCTCATTCGGCGCAGCGACATCATGGGGATATGAGAACAGGCAGGCAACGAGCCCTGATAATCGGAGGCAAGAAAGTCATCTGATGACCATTGACGCCATGCTTCACGCGTTCCACGATCGGGAGCCATTGCCCACCAACTGAGTATATTCATGTCGCCCGCCATTAATGGTATTACCGGTCAGAAAAATTCCGTGGCTAAATCTATTATATTTAATCCTGGATTGCATTCCCAAAATTCCTATTTTTAGCTGAAATGCTCGATTAACCGATTAGAGTTATTTATCGACATAACGCCGTGAGACTTGAGCGCAGAGGGAATTATCACAATGAAAAGCAGCAATATTTGTCGAAAATCTCCCGGAGGAGTATCTTATTGAGGGTAAGCATACATAACATCTCATGTATGAATATTACACATCTTAATAACGAACACTCATGGAAAAGAGTATGAAACCTTTAAAACTCATTTTAACGGGCGTATTCGCAGCGATTCTGGTCAGTGGCTGTGCAGGCACTGCGCCAGTAAAAAACGTCAGTCAAAACGTTGCAGGTAGCCACAGTAATGCGCAGGTGCGTCAGGCCATTCTCGCCGCAGGGCTTAACCGTGGTTGGATCATGAACCCAGTCAGTGACGGTGTGATCGATGGCAAGATCTTACTACGTGGTCATAGCGCCGATATTCGCATCAATTACAATTCGAATAGTTATCAGATTAAGTATATTGCCAGCAGTAATATGGATGCCAAAGACGGAAATATTCACCCGAATTATAACCGCTGGGTCGCCAACCTGGATAAAGATATTCAACTGGAACTGGCTCGTCAGAATATTAAATAGCAAAAGTAATTACCCGACAGGAATAATACTGCCGGGTATATTATTCTTTATATTGGTGCACAATTCAGATAATGATTTATAAAAGCAGATTTTCACCGCATAAATCATGCAGTGATTTGGATTTTCTTGAATTTTGCATATGAAAAAGCCCTGAGTCATAGACTCAGGGCTTATCAAATAAGTGGCGGAACGGACGGGGCTCGAACCCGCGACCCCCTGCGTGACAGGCAGGTATTCTAACCAACTGAACTACCGCTCCACCGATTCTTTTACGTCACATCTTTCGATGTGGGCAAAACCGCGCTTGGCGATCCTGCTCATTACCAGTTGTCAGGCTGATAACGTTTATTTGATGCCTGGCAGTGTCCTACTCTCGCATGGGGAGACCCCACACTACCATCGGCGCTACGGCGTTTCACTTCTGAGTTCGGCATGGGGTCAGGTGGGACCACCGCGCTATTGCCGCCAGGCAAATTCTGTTTCATTCCAACCGCCACTCCCGCAGCCATTGAAACCAATCTCGGAACTCGCTGAAAATCTCTACAATCTCTCTAAAACACCTTTGGTGTTGTAAGGTTAAGCCTCACGGATCATTAGTACTGGTTAGCTCAATGCATCGCTGCACTTACACACCCAGCCTATCAACGTCTTAGTCTTAAACGTTCCTTCAGGGGCCTTAAAGACCCAGGGAAGACTCATCTCGAGGCAAGTTTCGCGCTTAGATGCTTTCAGCGCTTATCTTTTCCGCACTTAGCTACCGGGCAGTGCCATTGGCATGACAACCCGAACACCAGTGGTGCGTTCACTCCGGTCCTCTCGTACTAGGAGCAACCCCTCTCAATCTTCCAACGCCCACGGCAGATAGGGACCGAACTGTCTCACGACGTTCTAAACCCAGCTCGCGTACCACTTTAAATGGCGAACAGCCATACCCTTGGGACCTACTTCAGCCCCAGGATGTGATGAGCCGACATCGAGGTGCCAAACACCGCCGTCGATATGAACTCTTGGGCGGTATCAGCCTGTTATCCCCGGAGTACCTTTTATCCGTTGAGCGATGGCCCTTCCATTCAGAACCACCGGATCACTAAGACCTACTTTCGTACCTGCTCGAGCCGTCACTCTCGCAGTCAAGCTAGCTTATGCCTTTGCACTAACCTCACGATGTCCGACCGTGATTAGCTAACCTTCGTGCTCCTCCGTTACTCTTTGGGAGGAGACCGCCCCAGTCAAACTACCCACCAGACACTGTCCTCACCCCAGATTATGGGGCCGAGTTAGAACATCAAACATTAAAGGGTGGTATTTCAAGGTTGGCTCCACGCAGACTGGCGTCCACGCTTCAAAGCCTCCCACCTATCCTACACATCAAGGCTCAATGTTCAGTGTCAAGCTATAGTAAAGGTTCACGGGGTCTTTCCGTCTTGCCGCGGGTACACTGCATCTTCACAGCGAGTTCAATTTCACTGAGTCTCGGGTGGAGACAGCCTGGCCATCATTACGCCATTCGTGCAGGTCGGAACTTACCCGACAAGGAATTTCGCTACCTTAGGACCGTTATAGTTACGGCCGCCGTTTACTGGGGCTTCGATCAAGAGCTTCGCCTTGCGGCTGACCCCATCAATTAACCTTCCAGCACCGGGCAGGCGTCACACCGTATACGTCCACTTTCGTGTTTGCACAGTGCTGTGTTTTTATTAAACAGTTGCAGCCAGCTGGTATCTGCGACTGGCTTCAGCTCCGAGAGCAAGTCTCTTCACCTACGCGCCAGCGTGCCTTCTCCCGAAGTTACGGCACCATTTTGCCTAGTTCCTTCACCCGAGTTCTCTCAAGCGCCTTGGTATTCTCTACCTGACCACCTGTGTCGGTTTGGGGTACGATTCTGTGTTACCTGATGCTTAGAGGCTTTTCCTGGAAGCTTGGCATCAACTACTTCTGCACCGTAGTGCATCGTCATCACGCCTCAGGGTTAATAAGTAACCGGATTTACCAGGTCACTCCCCCTACACGCTTAAACCGGGACAACCGTCGCCCGGCTAGCCTAGCCTTCTCCGTCCCCCCTTCGCAGTAACACCGAGTACAGGAATATTAACCTGTTTCCCATCGACTACGCCTTTCGGCCTCGCCTTAGGGGTCGACTCACCCTGCCCCGATTAACGTTGGACAGGAACCCTTGGTCTTCCGGCGAGCGGGCTTTTCACCCGCTTTATCGTTACTTATGTCAGCATTCGCACTTCTGATACCTCCAGCAACCCTCACAGGCCACCTTCAACGGCTTACAGAACGCTCCCCTACCCAACAACGCCTAAGCGTCGCTGCCGCAGCTTCGGTGCATGGTTTAGCCCCGTTACATCTTCCGCGCAGGCCGACTCGACCAGTGAGCTATTACGCTTTCTTTAAATGATGGCTGCTTCTAAGCCAACATCCTGGCTGTCTATGCCTTCCCACATCGTTTCCCACTTAACCATGACTTTGGGACCTTAGCTGGCGGTCTGGGTTGTTTCCCTCTTCACGACGGACGTTAGCACCCGCCGTGTGTCTCCCGTGATAACATTCTTCGGTATTCGGAGTTTGCATCGGTTTGGTAAGCCGGGATGGCCCCCTAGCCGAAACAGTGCTCTACCCCCGAAGATGAGTTCACGAGGCGCTACCTAAATAGCTTTCGGGGAGAACCAGCTATCTCCCGGTTTGATTGGCCTTTCACCCCCAGCCACAAGTCATCCGCTAATTTTTCAACATTAGTCGGTTCGGTCCTCCAGTTAGTGTTACCCAACCTTCAACCTGCCCATGGCTAGATCACCGGGTTTCGGGTCTATACCTTGCAACTATTCGCCCAGTTAAGACTCGGTTTCCCTACGGCTCCCCTATACGGTTAACCTTGCTACAAAATATAAGTCGCTGACCCATTATACAAAAGGTACGCAGTCACACCACGAAGGTGCTCCCACTGCTTGTACGTACACGGTTTCAGGTTCTATTTCACTCCCCTCGCCGGGGTTCTTTTCGCCTTTCCCTCACGGTACTGGTTCACTATCGGTCAGTCAGGAGTATTTAGCCTTGGAGGATGGTCCCCCCATATTCAGACAGGATGTCACGTGTCCCGCCCTACTCATCGAACTCACAATTAATGCATTTTAGTGTACGGGACTATCACCCTTTACTGTGCGACTTTCCAGACGCTTCCACTAACACAAGAACTGATTCAGGTTCTGGGCTCCTCCCCGTTCGCTCGCCGCTACTGGGGGAATCTCGGTTGATTTCTTTTCCTCGGGGTACTTAGATGTTTCAGTTCCCCCGGTTCGCCTCGTTAAGCTATGTATTCACTTAACGATAGTGCAACGAATTGCACTGGGTTTCCCCATTCGGGTATCGCCGGTTATTACGGTTCATATCACCTTACCGACGCTTATCGCAGATTAGCACGCCCTTCATCGCCTCTGACTGCCTAGGCATCCACCGTGTACGCTTAGTCACTTAACCTCACAACCCGAAGGTGTTTCTGTAAACAGAGAACACTCTCGTGCTGCTACATTTGAGAGACTCTATGACAGGTTAATCCTTACCCCAATACTTCTACGGAGGGATAAGTTTCAGCTGTCATGTTTCAATTTTCAGCTTGTTCCAGATTGTTAAAGAGCAATATCTTAAACACGACTCGCAAGAGTCATCTTTAAGATGTTTTCGGTTCCAAGAACCGGTGATAATGTCTTTCACTCATTATCGGATGGCGTCCCCAAGGGGATTCGAACCCCTGTTACAGCCGTGAAAGGGCAGTGTCCTAGGCCTCTAGACGATGGGGACACGAAAATCCGATTAAACTGACTGTCTTAATCGGTTCGTATCAGCATGAGTCAGTGACTCATTACATCAACAGGTAGCGCTTTTGCTCATTACGTTTCTATCAGACAATCTGTGTGAGCACTTCACGCGAATCAATATCATTAGGTAAGGAGGTGATCCAACCGCAGGTTCCCCTACGGTTACCTTGTTACGACTTCACCCCAGTCATGAATCACAAAGTGGTAAGCGCCCTCCCGAAGGTTAAGCTACCTACTTCTTTTGCAACCCACTCCCATGGTGTGACGGGCGGTGTGTACAAGGCCCGGGAACGTATTCACCGTAGCATTCTGATCTACGATTACTAGCGATTCCGACTTCACGGAGTCGAGTTGCAGACTCCGATCCGGACTACGACGTACTTTATGAGGTCCGCTTGCTCTCGCGAGTTCGCTTCTCTTTGTATACGCCATTGTAGCACGTGTGTAGCCCTACTCGTAAGGGCCATGATGACTTGACGTCATCCCCACCTTCCTCCGGTTTATCACCGGCAGTCTCCTTTGAGTTCCCACCATTATGTGCTGGCAACAAAGGATAAGGGTTGCGCTCGTTGCGGGACTTAACCCAACATTTCACAACACGAGCTGACGACAGCCATGCAGCACCTGTCTCAGAGTTCCCGAAGGCACTAAGCTATCTCTAGCGAATTCTCTGGATGTCAAGAGTAGGTAAGGTTCTTCGCGTTGCATCGAATTAAACCACATGCTCCACCGCTTGTGCGGGCCCCCGTCAATTCATTTGAGTTTTAACCTTGCGGCCGTACTCCCCAGGCGGTCGACTTAACGCGTTAGCTCCGGAAGCCACGCCTCAAGGGCACAACCTCCAAGTCGACATCGTTTACAGCGTGGACTACCAGGGTATCTAATCCTGTTTGCTCCCCACGCTTTCGCACCTGAGCGTCAGTCTTTGTCCAGGGGGCCGCCTTCGCCACCGGTATTCCTCCAGATCTCTACGCATTTCACCGCTACACCTGGAATTCTACCCCCCTCTACAAGACTCTAGCTTGCCAGTTTCAAATGCAGTTCCCACGTTAAGCGCGGGGATTTCACATCTGACTTAACAAACCGCCTGCGTGCGCTTTACGCCCAGTAATTCCGATTAACGCTTGCACCCTCCGTATTACCGCGGCTGCTGGCACGGAGTTAGCCGGTGCTTCTTCTGCGAGTAACGTCAATGCACAGTGCTATTAACACTGAACCCTTCCTCCTCGCTGAAAGTGCTTTACAACCCGAAGGCCTTCTTCACACACGCGGCATGGCTGCATCAGGCTTGCGCCCATTGTGCAATATTCCCCACTGCTGCCTCCCGTAGGAGTCTGGACCGTGTCTCAGTTCCAGTGTGGCTGGTCATCCTCTCAGACCAGCTAGGGATCGTCGCCTAGGTGAGCCATTACCCCACCTACTAGCTAATCCCATCTGGGCACATCTGATGGCATGAGGCCCGAAGGTCCCCCACTTTGGTCCGTAGACGTTATGCGGTATTAGCTACCGTTTCCAGTAGTTATCCCCCTCCATCAGGCAGTTTCCCAGACATTACTCACCCGTCCGCCGCTCGTCACCCAGAGAGCAAGCTCTCCTGTGCTACCGCTCGACTTGCATGTGTTAGGCCTGCCGCCAGCGTTCAATCTGAGCCATGATCAAACTCTTCAATTAAAAGCTTGATTTGCTTCAACTCGTGAAGCGATGCTCGAAAATTAACTTTCGTAATAATTCAACTAAATGAATTACTGCTTGGTCACTCTTCAAGACTTGATATTTTTTTGAACCCTAAGGTTCTGGATATCGTCTTGTGGAGTGCCCACACAGATTGTCTGATAAATTGTTAAAGAGCAGTGAGTTAGGTTGCTAACTCGAGGTGGCGTATATTACGCTTTTCACCTGAAGAGTCAAGCTTTTTTCTTATTAAGAAACGGTGTTTTCACCGGCTTGAATCTTTCTGGCTGGGCGACTGGTTCTCGTTAGAGGAGTCGTTGTTCCCGGTCAGTGGAGGCGCATTATAGGGAGTTCTCAGAAGGCCGCAACCCCTAAATGCAAAAAACTTTTCAAGCGTTCAAATAACCACCAATAAAGCCATTTTAGGATATTTATTAGACGAAATTACGGGGTTTGAGCGCCATTGCCAGGGCAAACAGCTTAAACCCAACGAAAGCCGATAAAAAAAGGAGCGGTCGCCCGCTCCCTTTCATCGTAATCACTATATAGATAATAGATAGCCGTTACTGTTTGGCGACGATATGCTCGTCTTCCACATCCAGCGTCACCGGTATACCCGGGATCAGCTTGCCGGAAAGGATTTGCTGCGCCAGCGGGTTCTCGATCTCCTGCTGAATAGCTCGTTTCAGTGGACGAGCCCCATACACAGGATCGAAACCGGTTTTGCCCAACAGCTCCAACGCCGGTTCGGTCATAGTCACTTCGTAACCACGCTCTTCCAAACGTTTGTACAGACGTGCCAACTGAATCTTGGCGATCTCGGCGATGTGTTTCTGACCGAGCGGGTGGAACACTACCACCTCATCTATACGGTTGATGAATTCCGGGCGGAAGTGGTGCGTTACCATTTCCATTACCGATTCTTTCATCTGCGTATAGTTCATCTGACCAAAGTGTTCCTGGATCAGATCAGACCCCAGGTTGGAAGTCATGATCACCACCGTATTGCGGAAATCGACGGTACGGCCCTGGCCATCGGTCAGGCGGCCATCATCCAATACCTGCAGCAGGATGTTGAACACATCCGGGTGCGCTTTCTCCACTTCATCCAGCAGGATCACTGAATAAGGTCTGCGACGCACTGCCTCGGTCAGATAACCGCCCTCTTCATAACCGACATAACCTGGAGGCGCACCCACCAGCCGCGATACCGAATGTTTCTCCATAAACTCGGACATGTCGATACGCACCATAGCGTCGTCGCTGTCGAACAGGAACGAAGCCAGTGCTTTACACAGTTCGGTTTTACCTACCCCGGTCGGACCGAGGAACAGGAACGAACCAATAGGTCGGTTCGGATCTGACAGCCCGGCACGGCTACGACGGATCGCGTTGGATACCGCGCTCACCGCTTCGTTCTGGCCAATGACCCGCGAATGCAGCTCTTGTTCCAGACGTAACAGCTTATCCCGTTCGCCTTCCAGCATTCTGGCGACAGGAATACCGGTAGCGCGCGCCAGCACTTCAGCGATTTCTGCGTCGGTCACCCGGTTACGCAGCAGTTTCATGGTCTTGCCTTCGGCCAGCGTGGCAGCGGCAAGCTGTTTTTCCAGCTCTGGGATCTTGCCGTACTGCAGCTCCGACATCCGCCCCAGGTCGCCAACGCGACGCGCCTGCTCCAGGCTAATTTTGGCCTGCTCAAGATCCGCTTTAATATTTTGCGTGCCGGAGAGCGAAGCTTTTTCCGCTTTCCACTCTTCTTCCAGCTCTGAATACTCGCGTTCTTTCTGCTCCAGCTCACCGCTCAGCATTTCCAAACGTTTCTTGCTGGCGTCGTCCGACTCTTTACTCAACGCCTGCTGCTCCAGCTTGAGCTGAATAATCCGGCGCTCAAGGCGATCGAGCGATTCCGGTTTGGAGTCCATCTGCATGCGGATGCTGGACGCCGCCTCATCAATCAGGTCAATGGCCTTATCCGGCAGTTGACGATCGGAAATATAGCGGTGCGACAGCGTCGCCGCCGCAACGATTGCCGGGTCGGTGATCTGCACGTGGTGATGCAGTTCATAACGTTCTTTCAAACCGCGCAAGATAGCGATGGTGTCTTCAACACTGGGTTCGGCGACAAACACTTTCTGGAAACGACGTTCAAGCGCCGCGTCCTTCTCTATATATTGACGATATTCGTCGAGAGTTGTCGCGCCGACACAGTGAAGCTCCCCGCGTGCCAACGCAGGTTTCAACATATTGCCCGCATCCATCGCGCCATCGGCTTTACCTGCACCAACCATAGTGTGCAGCTCATCTATAAACAGGATGACGCTGCCTTCCTGTTTAGACAGATCGCTCAAAACGGCTTTCAGACGCTCTTCAAACTCGCCGCGATATTTAGCACCGGCGATCAACGCCCCCATATCGAGGGACAACACGCGCTTATGCTTCAAACCTTCCGGCACTTCGCCATTGATGATGCGCTGAGCCAGGCCTTCGACGATGGCGGTTTTACCCACGCCAGGTTCGCCGATCAACACCGGGTTGTTTTTGGTACGACGTTGCAGCACCTGAATGGTACGGCGTATCTCTTCGTCACGGCCGATAACCGGGTCCAGTTTGCCCTGCTCAGCACGCTCGGTCAGATCGATAGTGTATTTCTTCAACGCCTGACGTTGGTCTTCAGCACCTTGATCTTCCACGCTATCACCGCCTCGCATTTGCTCAATGGCCTTACTGATTTTATCGGTCGTTGCACCAGCTGCTTTCAACAGATCGGTCAAGTTACCGCGATCTTCAAGCACCGCCAGAACAAAGAGTTCGGATGAGATAAATTTGTCCGCCCGCTTTTGTGCCAGCTTGTCGCACAAATTCAGGACACGCACCAGCTCATGCGACGGTTGAACGTCACCACCGGTACCTTCAACTTGAGGCAGACGAGACAAGGCCTGTTCGATCTCGGTGCGCACGCGCCCAGCATCGATACCGGCAGAAGTTAATAATGGGCGAACCGTGCCCCCATCCTGATTGAGCAGAGCGCTCATCAGATGTAACGGTTCAATAAATTGGTTGTCGCGCCCAAGGGCTAGAGATTGGGCATCGGCGAGGGCAAGCTGGAATTTGTTAGTAAGACGATCCAGACGCATAACACCTCCAAGATTGGTCGAAATTGCTACTGGAGATTAAATGAGGTCATCCCTCAAATTTTCAAGGTTATTTCGACTGTATATTTTCGGTACTACATCATGCGCCGTTGGACCGTCCTAATTCAATAGGTTATATCAGCCAGATTAAACTTGCCAGACGTCCGGTTATTCCGTCGCGTCGATAGGAGAAAAAATGACTGATTTCGCTCACCGTACAACGGTCTCCGCCATAGATAGCATGAACCCCTGCGCGTTGTAGACGCTGACGAGCCAGTAAATAGATATCTGCGAGGTATTTATCGCCGCGAGGGGCAAAAGCCAGCTCAGCACCGGGATCAACAGCAATAAATGCCGCGCGGACCTCCGGGCCTACCTCAAACTGCTGCGGGCCGATCGCCGGGCCGAGCCAAACGCTGATGCCTGCAGGCTGAGTGGAAAACGCCGCTAAAGTCTGCTCCAGCACGCCGTTACACAATCCACGCCAACCGGCATGAGCTGCAGCGACTTCATCACCAGACTGCGAGCAGAATAAAACCGGCAAGCAGTCTGCTGTCATCACTGCGCACACCTGTCCTGGCACATTGCTGTAAACCGCGTCCGCTTGCAAATCGACAGGCGTTTGCCCATCCAGTCGCACCACGCGCGTGCCATGCACTTGCTCCAGCCAGACTGGCATCTGCGGCAGGTTCGCCGCCGCGACCAGACGCTGACGATTATCCGCCACCGCCTGAACCTCGTCACCCACGTGAGTGCCGAGATTGAGCGAACCGTACGGTGGCCGACTCACGCCACCGTTACGGGTGCTGCTGCAGGCTTTTACCCCTGCAGGCAGTGGCCAATCGGGCAAGATAAGCGAATCCATTACCAGTTCATCTGATCTTTGAATTCTTCGGTATCGAGCTTCAGTGCGTTAATCAGATCGACCATATCCTGCGGCAGCGGCGCATGCCACTCCATCTGGATACCGCTGATCGGATGATATAAACGCAGCATGGTGGCGTGCAGTGCCTGGCGATCGAAACCGCGCAATGTGGCAATGAATGCCTCCGAAGCCCCTTTTGGCGGACGTGGACGACCACCGTACAGCTGATCGCCCACCAGCGGGTGGTTAATGTGCGACATATGCACACGGATCTGGTGGGTACGGCCGGTTTCCAGACGCAGACGCAGGCGAGTGTGCGCGCGGAAGTGTTCCATAATGCGGTAATGCGTCACCGCCGGTTTACCCATCGGGTGGACCGCCATGTGGGTACGCTTGGTTGAATGGCGCGAAATCGGTTCTTCGACGGTACCGCCGGCGGTCATGGTACCGATGGCGACAGCTTCGTATTCACGGGTGATTTCACGTGCCTGCAACGCTTCTACCAACCGGGTCTGCGCCGGAACGGTTTTCGCCACTACCATCAGACCGGTCGTGTCCTTGTCCAAACGGTGCACGATACCGGCACGCGGTACGTCGGCGATTTCAGGATAGTAATGCAGCAACGCATTGAGCACCGTGCCGTCCGGGTTACCGGCGCCAGGATGCACAACCAGGTCGCGCGGTTTGTTGATAACCAAAATGTCGCTGTCTTCGTAGACGATATTCAGCGCGATGTCCTGCGGTTCCCAACGGGCCTCTTCTTCTATCTGTGCATCAATGGCGACCGTCTCTCCCCCCAGCACCTTCTCTTTCGGTTTGTTTATCGTTTTGCCATTGACCTGCACCCGATCGTCCAGGATCCAATCTTTTATGCGAGATCGTGAATAATCAGGGAACAATTCGGCCAAAGCCTGATCTAAACGTTGTCCGAGTTGAGATTCGGCCACCGTTGCGGTGAGTTGTACTTGTTGTGCCATATGCAGCTTCTTCGTTAACGTTGGGTTTTCACGGCGATGCCGTTTAATATAATGTGCTATTGTAACTGGTCTTTGTCGGGAGCTTAACGGACAGTCTCCCGGAATAACACCCTGAGGATAATCAAAACGTCATGACGCGTATGAAATATCTGGTGGCGGCAGCCACGTTGAGCCTGGCGCTGGCAGGTTGCTCCACATCCAAGGATGCGGTTCCCGACAACCCGCCTTCGGAAATCTATGCTACTGCCCAGCAAAAACTGCAGGACGGTAACTTTAAGGGCGCGATTACGCAACTCGAAGCGTTAGATAACCGCTATCCTTTCGGACCCTACTCTCAGCAGGTACAGTTGGACCTGATTTATGCCTACTATAAATCTGCCGATTTACCTATGGCTCAGGCATCTATCGATCGTTTCATGCGTCTGAACCCAACGCACCCAAACATCGACTACGTGATGTATATGCGTGGCCTGACCGATATGGCGTTGGATGACAGTGCACTGCAAGGCTTCTTCGGGGTCGATCGTTCAGACCGCGATCCACAGCATGCTCGCGCTGCATTTCGCGATTTCAGCCAGCTGATTCAGCAGTACCCGAACAGCCAGTATGTAACCGATGCCAACAAGCGTCTGGTGTATCTGAAAGACCGCCTGGCCAAGTATGAGCTTTCGGTGGTGGAATACTACACTAAACGCGGTGCCTACGTCGCGGTCGTTAATCGTGCTGAACAGATGCTGCGTGAATTCCCTGATACTCAAGCGACGCGCGACGCGCTGCCGCTGATGGAAAATGCGTACAAGCAGTTGCAACTGAACGGCCAGGCCGACAAAGTGGCCAAAGTGATTAGCGCCAACCCGGCATAGTCTGATGGGTAACGGCAGGAAAACAAAACGGCAGCTTCGGCTGCCGTTTTTATTTGCTGTAAATTCACCCAATTCCGGATAAATACACAAGCAAAAACACGATGTTAGCAAGACTGCAACACCGCTTATCCTTTCAATAATGCGCGTTCCGCTTCCAAGACTCAAGCGTTAGATGGCCATTTCAGATGCTGAATCACAGATTGAACTAACTTTGCAAAAAGTGACAAAAAAACGTGATTTTCATCACGCATTTCAGCAAAAAGCGGGGTATGCTGGACTCATCCAAGACGGAAAGACAGAGAGGTAAGTTATATGACATTGAACATTACCAGCAAACAAATGGATATCACTCCCGCAATCCGCAGTCACGTCGAAGACCGTCTCACCAAACTGGAAAAATGGCAGGCCCAACTGATTAACCCGCATATCGTCTTATCCAAAGAACCGAAAGGGTTTGTTGCCGACGCCACCATTACCACACCTAACGGCCCGCTGGTCGCCAGCGCAAAACATGAAGACATGTACACCGCCGTTAACGAACTGATCGCCAAGCTGGAGCGTCAGTTGAACAAGGTGCAGCACAAAGGCGAAGCACGCCGTGCCGCCGCCAGCGTGAAGGACATCGTTCCGGAAGTGGAGCCGGAACAGGAATAACCGTTTAGCGGCTGTTTCACATCAAACGCGCCTGAGGGCGCGTTTTTTGTCTGGTTTTTTTATTGACGAGATAAAAACCTGCGGTTACTTTAAAACCTGTCTCACACACTTTGGATAGCACATGGTCCGTAAACCGTTTTTCTTCGCATTCTTTTTTACCTTCCCCTGATTGGGAGGCGTTTCGTCGTGTGATAAAGAATGCGAAGACGAACAGCAAAGCCTCCTGAAATCAGGGGGCTTTTTTTATGGCTATTTTACGACGTATAAAAATATAAGGCAGAAGCTGATTATGACCGACAACCCGTTACTCGTGCTGCGCCAACGCATCAGCGCACTGGATCTGAAACTGCTGTCCTTGCTGGCAGAACGCCGTGAGCTGGCGGTAGAGGTAGGTAAAACCAAGTTGCACTCTCATCGACCAATCCGTGATAAAGAGCGTGAACGCGACCTGCTGGACGCCCTGATCGCCGCTGCCAAGCCGTACGATCTGGACGGATTTTACGTCACCCGTCTGTTTCAACTGATTATCGAAGACTCCGTCCTGACTCAGCAGGCGCTGCTGCAGCACCAGCTCAACCAAATCAGCCAGCATTCCGCCCGTATTGCGTTCCTTGGCCCGAAAGGCTCTTACTCACACCTGGCGGCCCGCCAATACGCTGCTCGCCATTTCGATCAGTTGATCGAGTGCGGTTGCCAGAAATTCCAGGATATCTTCACCCAGGTTGAAACCGGCCAGGCGGATTACGCCATCCTGCCGATCGAAAACACCAGCTCCGGCTCGATTAATGACGTTTACGACCTGCTGCAACACACCAGTTTGTCGATCGTCGGCGAACTGACTAACCCTATCGATCACTGTGTGCTGATCGCCAGCGATACCGACCTTGATCAGATCGAAACCGTATATAGCCACCCGCAACCTTTCCAACAGTGCAGCCAGTTTATTAATCGCTACCCGCACTGGAAAATCGAATACTGTGAAAGCACCGCTGCGGCAATGGAAAAAGTGGCAAAGTTGAACTCGCCAAAAGCGGCGGCGCTGGGCAGCGAAGCCGGCGGTGCGCTCTATGGCCTGCAGGTACTGGAACATAACCTGGCCAATCAGCAGCAGAACATTACCCGCTTTATCGTATTGGCGCGCAAGGCTATCGAAGTTTCCGAGCAGGTGCCCGCTAAGACCACGCTGATTATGGCCACCGGCCAGCAGTCGGGTGCCTTGGTGGAAGCGCTGCTGGTACTGCGCGACAACGGCATCATCATGACCAAGCTGGAATCGCGCCCGATTAACGGCAACCCGTGGGAAGAGATGTTTTATATCGATGTGCAGGCTAACCTGCGTTCTGAGGCGATGCAGAAGGCATTGAGAGATCTGACGCCTATCACCCGCTCGCTGAAGGTGCTGGGGTGTTACCCGAGCGACACCGTGGTGCCAGTCAATCCGTCCTGAATACCATTAAAAAAGGGTTCGGCATAACCGAACCCTTATCATTATTGGCGACTGTCATTCGCCTGACGTAGCAGCGAACGGCTTTCCACCAGGAAACGCTGCGCATAGTCACCAAACCAATGCTCGACCTTCTGGAAGCTCTGGATAAACGCCTGTTTATCGCCCTGTTCCAACAGTTTTATTGCCTCACCAAACCGCTGATAGTAACGCTTGATCAGCGCAATGTTCTCTTCGGAAGACATAATGATATCCGCGTACAGCTGCGGGTCTTGAGCAAACAGCCGCCCGACCATCGCCAACTCCAGCCGATAGATCGGTGAAGAAAGGGCCAGCAACTGCTCCAACTGCACGTTTTCTTCCGCCAGATGCAAACCATAAGCAAAGGTCGCGAAGTGACGCAGCGCCTGAATAAACGCCATGTTCTGATCGTGCTCAACCGCGCTGATACGGTGCAAACGCGCTCCCCATACCTGCAGCTGTTCGAGCAACCATTGGTAGGCTTGCGGTTCGCGGCCATCGCAATAGACCACCACCTGCTTGGCTACGCTGCCTACGTCTGGGCCAAACATAGGATGCAGCCCCACTACGGGGCCATGGTGCGCCGCCAGCATGGCATTCAACGGGCGATTTTTTACCGAGGCCAGATCAACCAGAATACAGTCTGCAGGCAATGGCGGTAACCGCTCAATCACCTGTTCGGTGACGTGAATAGGGACGCTGACAATCACCATTCCGGCATCGGCAAGCAGCGTATCAGCCTGATTCCAGTCTTCCTGGTCCAACACTTTGACCTGGTAACCGGACAGCGTCAGCAAGCGATTAAACAACCGCCCCATTTGACCGTTGCCGCCGATAATGACGATCGGGCGCAGTTGCGGATGTAGCGTTTTAAAGCCTTTGTCGTTCTCGCTGACGTAAGACTCGCGCATCACCCTGCGCAGCACGTCCTCAATCAAATCGGGCGGCACACCCAGGTTTTCCGCTTCTTGACGCCGTGAGGCCAGCATCGCCGCCTCACGTTCAGGAACATACACCGGTAAGCCGTGGTGGCTTTTAACCTCTCCCACTTCCGCTACCAACTGCAGGCGTTTAGCCAGCAACTCCAGCAGCGCCTTATCCACTTCGTCGATTTGATCGCGCAACGCGGTCAGTTCAGCCACCATAACTTACTACTCTCCAGTGCGTGCCGTCAGCGCGGCGCCGAGTTCCTGGTGCATATGGCGCAACAGCGTCTCTGTACTTTCCCAGTTAATACAGGCGTCGGTAACAGAAACCCCATAGCGCATATCTGCACGCGGTTGCTCAGAAGACTGGCTGCCTTCGTGCAAGTGGCTTTCCAGCATGATGCCGGTGATCGAACGGTTACCCGCTTTGATCTGCTCTACCACGGACTCGGCAACCGCCGGTTGACGGCGATAGTCTTTATTCGAGTTGCCATGGCTGCAATCTATCATCAAGGACGGGTGGAGTCCCGCATCCAGCATCTGTTTTTCACAGGCCGCCACGTCCTCAGCGCTGTAGTTTGGCGTTTTACCACCGCGCAGGATCACATGGCCATCAGGGTTACCCTGCGTCTGCAGCAGGCACACTTGCCCAGCCTGATTTATACCGACAAAACGGTGTGGCATTGCTGCGGCGCGCATAGCATTGATCGCCGTGCCCAAGCTGCCGTCGGTACCGTTTTTAAAACCTACCGGCATTGACAGCCCTGAAGCCATCTCACGGTGAGTTTGCGATTCAGTCGTGCGTGCACCAATCGCTGACCAGCTGAACAAATCGCCCAGGTATTGCGGACTGTTCGGATCCAACGCTTCGGTCGCCAACGGCAAGCCCATACCAACCAGATCCAGCAGCAGGCGACGCGCAATGTGCAGACCTGCTTCAACGTCAAACGAACCGTCCATGTATGGGTCGTTAATCAGACCTTTCCAGCCGACGGTGGTACGAGGTTTTTCAAAATAGACACGCATAACGATATACAGCTGATCGCTCAATTCAGCTGACAGGGTTTTCAAATGACGGGCGTAATCAAGTGCCGCATCCGGGTCGTGAATAGAACAAGGTCCGCACACCACCAGCAGGCGATGATCGCGCCCCTGCAGAATATCGGCGATGGTTTTGCGTGCCGTGGCGATTTCATTCTCGTCGCTGGCACTAAGCGGGAACTGGTTCTTCAGCTCTTCCGGAGTAATCAGAATCTGTTCTGCACTGATATGAACGTTATTGAGCGCGTCTTTTTGCATGATGCTATTCCTGTCGTTTGCCGTTATGCGTAAGCGTTGATAGAACATTGAGCGTTTCAGGTTCTTACCCTACCACGAAATGTAAAGATTTAAATCCATTTTGTGTAAATAAAAAATTACCACAAATAAAAAGCGCTAAATAAGTCATAGAAAAACCAGAATAAATAACTTAACTTAATGATTATTAATTATTTTTAAGACTCTCAGCTACACGAGACTTCCTTGCACACCAAAATGCTAAAACCCGACAAAATCGTAAACAATTCGATACACTAGAAACGCAACGACCCACATGCCTCATCCACCGAACGTTCAAAAGCCTGAGGTTTACCCTTTCCACCGCAGAGAACCTTAACGGGTAAATCAAATCACCTAAAAATTAAACAACTGAAACACAAATAACAAACAATAAACCGGCAATTTATTTTCAATTACTTCCATCTATTAATTAAAATATAAAAATATGAGTAAAACCTATTGAATAAATATTGCGGAACTTCACAGTTATCGCGCGAAAAATAAATAATTATGGTGTTATTCGTTCGCACCTCTTTAGGGTTAATCTGCGTAGACAGAGCCCGTGTCACCTGCATTGAGAATGTATGAGCGTTAGCTGCTTTTCATTTCTTGACAAGGGACTATCATGATCACTTTGCAGTTCTTAATTATTATAATCTGCTTATTAGTCGGCACTCGGTTTGGCGGTATGGGACTGGGCTTAATAAGCGGTATTGGTTTATTCCTCTTATGTTTTATATTCGGGTTGGAACCAGGTAAACCTCCCGTTGAGGTTATGCTGACTATTCTTGCAGTAATCGGTTGTGCTTCAGTGTTGCAAACTGCCGGCGGTTTGAACGTGATGATGCAATATGCAGAGCGACTGCTGCGCCGCCACCCACAGCACATCACGCTGCTTGCCCCTTTCACCACCTGGACTCTGACGTTCCTGTGCGGCACAGGGCATGTGGTGTACACCATGTTCCCGATCATTTCCGATATCGCCATCAAAAAAGGGATCCGCCCAGAACGCCCAATGGCTGTGGCTTCCGTCGCCTCGCAAATGGCCATCACAGCTTCGCCGGTTTCCGTGGCCGTTGTGTCCCTGGTTTCAATCATTGCCGCAGGACATGGGATTGGCAAAGCTTACACGCTGGTAGAAATCCTTGCCGTCTCGATCCCGGCTTCATTAGTCGGGGTGCTAATGGCGGCCTTATGGAGCCTGCGCCGCGGTAAAGATCTGGATAAGGATGCTGAATTCCAGGAAAAAATCAAAGATCCAGAACAACGGGCCTATATTTTTGGCAGCACCGAAACGCTGCTCAATCAGAGATTCCCCAAGCAGGCTTACTGGTCCACAGCGATCTTCTTTGCGGCTATCGCCATCGTCGTGCTCTTGGGGCTTTTGCTGATTTACGCCCTTCCTTTGCCAATGCCAAAGGGGTACTGAAACCGCTGTCTATGAATCTGGTGATCCAGATGATGATGCTGATCGCCGGTGCCGTTATTCTGATGGGCTGCAAAGTCAAACCCGGTGATATTGCCAATGGTGCGGTTTTCAAAGCCGGCATGGTCGCTATTTTTTCCGTATTCGGCGTGGCGTGGATGAGTGATACCTTCTTCCAGGCACATATGGGAGAGTTAAAACTCCTGCTTGAAGACGTGGTAAAAAGTCAGCCGTGGACTTACGCGATCGTTCTGTTCCTGGTTTCCAAGCTGGTCAACAGCCAGGCAGCTGCGCTCACTGCGATTGCCCCAATGGCGCTGCAGTTGGGCGTCGACCCCAAAATGCTGCTGGCTTTCTTCCCGGCCGCGTACGGTTACTTCGTCTTGCCCACTTATCCAAGCGATTTGGCCTGCATCGGTTTTGACCGCTCCGGAACAACGCGCATCGGCAAATTTATCATCAACCACAGCTTTATTATTCCTGGCCTGATCGGCGTGCTGTGTTCCTGTATCACCGGGTATCTCCTGGTCACCACCTTCCTCTAATCACTTCCCCAACGGCAACGGTATTCCCCGTTGCCGCCCACACTATTGACCACATAAATAATAATGGCAATCAGTATTTTATGCCGTTAACAGGGTTAAAAGTCAGTAGAAGAAAAGTGAATAAGTGAGGACGAAAAATTAAAAACTTAAGCTAATAGTCGCTATTTTGGTCGCAATGGCGAACCGATATAATGTGACCGAAATCACTTATAACCACTCTTAACAACTGGATCAAAAATGCTCTCTTTACGCGCTCGCCGCGCTATTCCGCTGTTCATTAGCTGCTTAACGACTTTCACCAGTGTTTCAGCCCTTGCCGACAATACGCTTTTCACCGCGATGGACGATCCGGCCACCGCCAAAAAACCGTTTGAAGGCAACGTCCAGGCCGGTTACAACTCGCAGTCAGGCAATTCACAAAGCTCTACCCTGTTGGCCAATACCAGCATGACCTGGTTCAACAGCGATGCCGCTTATAGCCTGTGGGGTGCGGCCAATAACACCACATCCTCCAACGTGCGCTCGTCAGAAAAGTATCAGGCCGGCGGCCGTACCCGTTATAACCTGTCCGATCGTAATTACCTGTTCGGTCAGGCGAGCTGGCTGAGCGATCGCTTCAACGGTTATGATTCCCGCTCGACGCTGACCGGCGGTTATGGTCGCCAAATCCTCAATGGGCCGCTTAGCGATCTGCGAGTTGAATTCGGTCCGGGCGTGCGTCACGACGAATACCATGGCGGTGGGCGTTCCACCAAAGCGCTGGCTTACGGTGCGGCCAACTATTCGTACCAGTTGACCGACAATACCAAGTTCTCTGAAGGCGTTTCCGCGCTGGCGAACGAAGAAACCACGCTGAACTCCGAAACTGCACTCAGCGTCGCCATTAACGAAAAGTTCGCGTTGCGTCTGGCTTACACCGTGACTTACAACAGCAAGCCTCCAGCCTCTGCGCCAAAGAATACCGACACCACCACTTCTATCAGCCTGGTGTACGGTTTGTAATCCTTCTTACTTCTGCACCTGTTATACGACTAAGCCCATCATTGATGGGCTTTTTTTATGCCTGAAAATCAAATTTAGACATTTTGCTAAAAACATAACGTTTACTATTGACGAGTTTAGCAAATAGCTTAATACTGTATGTATACACAGTATTAATTGAATGGGTGCAGAGCATGAGAAAACTCAATCATCGCGGCTGAAGCCGTTACTACCATCAGGAGTGTCCGTTAATAAGCTGGGGTGTAACTCCCACCTAATTAGGCAGGCTGCTGATTTTGATTGTGGCTTAATGCCCAACCCGTTTTCACTTAAAATATTGCAAGGGGGTTTTTATGATGCACTGTCCACTCTGCGGTAGCGTGGCCCATACTCGCTCCAGCCGTTATCTGAGCGAAGCGACCAAAGAGCGCTATCACCAATGCCAAAACATTAACTGCAGCTGTACCTTTGCCACGCACGAGTCTGTCGCTCGCGTGATTGTAAAGCCTGGCGATATCGTTCCTGCACAGCCACATCCGGAAAAAAGCAAACAGCGCGCCGCGGCGCTGTAATGCAAAGAGCCTGCAAACGCAGGCTTTTTTATGCCTGTAAAACGGACCTTCTGGGAGCATTTTCGCATCTTGCAGATGCAATCCCCGATCTGCAGGCATAAAAAAAGGGGTTGGCACAGTGCCAACCCCTTCATAGCTATTAACTTTTGGATGCAGCGTTAGCCGACGCGGTTCAGACGCTCTTTGATACGAGCAGACTTACCAGTACGCTCACGCAGATAGTACAGTTTGGCTTTACGAACGGCACCACGACGTTTAACAGTAATGCTGTCGATTACTGGGGAGTGAGTCTGGAATACACGCTCAACACCTTCGCCGTTGGAAATCTTACGAACAGTGAATGCAGAGTGCAGACCGCGGTTACGGATAGCGATAACCACGCCCTCGAATGCCTGCAGACGTTTTTTGCTACCTTCAACGACCCATACCTTAACTTCCACGGAATCACCCGGACGGAATGCAGGTACGTCTTGCTTCATCTGCTCTTGTTCAATTTGCTTAATAATGTTGCTCATAATATGTCTCTTACCCTAGGTAAACTGATATATCGGTCCCGTCGAGCCAGTTGCTCAGACGTTCCCTTCATAGTCCTGTTGCTTGGCCTGATGTTCCCGTTGGAACTCAGCCAGCAACACCGCTTGCTCGTCAGTCAGAGCTAGGCTTTCTAGAAGTTCAGGTCTTCTAAGCCAGGTACGGCCCAGCGACTGCTTTAAGCGCCAGCGACGTATCTCGGCATGGTTGCCCGACAGTAAGACTGGCGGAACTTCCATCCCTTCCAACACCTCAGGACGGGTATAGTGCGGGCAGTCCAGCAATCCATCGACAAAAGAATCTTCTTCTGCTGAGGCCTGATGGCCCAGCACACCCGGTATAAAACGGGCGACTGAATCAATCAGGGTCATTGCCGGCAGTTCCCCGCCGCTGAGTACGTAATCGCCGATTGACCATTCTTCATCAATTTCGGTTTGGATTACGCGCTCGTCTACCCCTTCATAACGACCGCACACCAGAATCATCTTCTGGTTGGTCGCCAGTTCGCATACGCCGGTTTGATCCAGCTTACGCCCCTGAGGTGACAGATAAATCACCTTTGCTCCCTCGCCTGCCGCTGCTTTTGCTGCATGAATGGCTTCCCGCAAGGGTTGCACCATCATCAACATTCCCGGGCCACCACCATAAGGGCGATCGTCCACGGTACGATGCCGGTCGTAGGTGAAGTCACGCGGACTCCAACACTGCACGCTCAGCAGGCCATTTTTTACTGCCCGGCCAGTCACCCCGTAATCGGTGATTGCGCGGAACATCTCAGGAAACAGGCTTACAATACCAATGAACACAAGCCAATCCCCATACTGTCATTCCACTTGTTTCGACCGTTTGATTCGGAGGTCAAAAACCAGGATCCCAATCTGCTTCAATCACGCGAGCAGTGAGATCGACTTTCTTGATAACCTGCCCATGAAGAAACGGGACCAACCGCTCCTTCATGCCGAACGCATCTTTCAGGTTAGCTTTCACTACCATCACGTCGTTTGAACCGGTTTCCATCATATCGACGACTTTACCCAGTTCGTAACCGGTGGTCGTGACTACCTGGCAGCCCATAAGGTCTTTCCAGTAGTAATCATCACCCACCAACGGAGGAAGTTGTTCCGAATCCACCTGAATTTCGCAATTGGTCAGTAGATTCGCAGCATCCCGATCATCAACGCCTTTGACTTTGATGATCAGATCCTGACTGTGGCGCTTCCAGTCTTCCAACTCGACAAGCTGCCATTGACCCGCCCGCTGGATAAACCACGGCTGATAGTCAAAAATGCTTTCGGCGTTCTCGGTGGATGAAAATACTCTGAGCCAACCACGAATGCCGTAAGTAGACCCCATTTTACCGAGTACAATCGGCTGCTTAGGTGCTACCGGTTTGAGTTGCTTGCTCATTGCCACCACCGCGACAGATTAAGCTGCTTTCTTAGCGTCTTTGATCAGCGCGTGAACGCGATCAGAAACGGTTGCACCCAGACCGACCCAATGTTCGATGCGGTCCAGGTCCAGACGCAGTGCTTCAGCCTGACCAGATGCGATCGGGTTGAAGAAGCCTACGCGCTCGATGAAACGACCATCACGAGCATTGCGGCTGTCGGTCACTACTACTTGATAGAACGGACGCTTTTTAGCGCCGCCACGTGCCAAACGAATTGTTACCATAACATCCTCTTTAGTTAATAAAACAGCCGGGCCCCATTGAGGGAACGGGGCCCGGTTGCAATATAAAAAGCCCGAAAATTTTACTCATTTTGGCGCAAAAAGCAATCTAAAGCGTAGATCAGCGTCAACTACTTTTTGCAGCCGGTAATATTCCGGGCGGTTTTTGCCGCGAACGGCAAATGCTTAAACACGCTCACCCCAAGGGGCACGCGCCTGTCAGCGGCCTGGGAAGCCCGGCGGCATCATACCTTTCATGCCGCGCATCATCTTCGCCATTCCGCCTTTCTTCATCTTTTTCATCATGCGCTGCATTTCGTCGAACTGCTTCAACAAGCGGTTAACGTCCTGCACCTGCATACCGGAACCCATCGCAATGCGGCGCTTGCGCGAGCCTTTGATGATTTCCGGTTTGGCGCGCTCTTTCAGCGTCATCGAGTTGATGATTGCTTCCATACGCACCAGAACCTTGTCGTCCATTTGCGATTTCACATTGTCCGGCAGTTGGCCGGCGCCAGGTAATTTGCTCAGCATGCTGGCCATACCGCCCATGTTACGCATCTGCTTCAGCTGTTCCAGGAAGTCGGTCAGATCGAAACCGTCACCTTTCTTCAGCTTGTTAGCCAGTTTCTCCGCCTGCTCGCGGTCAACTTTGCTTTCGATATCTTCGATCAGCGACAGCACATCGCCCATGCCCAGAATGCGTGATGCCACGCGGTCCGGATGGAAGGGCTCCAGCGCTTCGGTCTTCTCGCCCACGCCGAGGAACTTGATCGGCTTGCCCGTGATGTGACGGATAGACAACGCGGCACCGCCACGCGCATCACCGTCGACCTTGGTCAGTACCACACCGGTCAGCGGTAATGCTTCATTAAAGGCCTTGGCCGTGTTGGCAGCATCCTGGCCGGTCATGGCGTCGACCACAAACAGGGTTTCCACCGGCTTGATCGCCGCGTGCACCTGCTTGATTTCGTCCATCATCGCTTCGTCAACGTGCAAACGGCCGGCGGTATCGACAATCAGTACGTCGTAGAACTTCAGCTTGGCCTGTTGCAGCGCACGGTTAACGATGTCGATCGGTTTTTCTTTGACATCAGACGGGAAGAAGTCGATGCCGACGCTTTCCGCCAGGGTTTCCAGCTGTTTGATCGCCGCTGGGCGATAAACGTCGGCGGAAACCACCAGGACTTTTTTCTTCTGTTTTTCTTTCAGGAATTTACCAAGCTTGGCGACGCTGGTAGTTTTACCGGCGCCCTGCAGGCCCGCCATCAGCACCACTGCCGGCGGTTGCGCCGCCAGGTTCAGCTCGGTGTTCACTTCGCCCATCGCGGCAATCAGCTCGCTCTTGACGATCTTGACGAACTCTTGCCCCGGCGTCAGGCTTTTGTTGACTTCATGACCTACCGCGCTCTCTTTCACACGGTTGATAAAGTCCCGCACGACCGGTAGCGCAACGTCCGCTTCCAGCAATGCCATGCGCACTTCACGCAGGGTTTCCTTGATATTTTCTTCGGTCAGCCGCCCACGGCCGCTGATATTGCGCAGGGTGCGCGACAAACGATCGGTTAAATTTTCAAACATCGTCTCATGCTCAACGTGTAATGACAGGCCGCTCTGGCGACATAATTGCGGCGATTATAACACGAAGCGTAGAGGATCTCTGCCTCAGCGTTGGAGATCGGTTGGAGTGGGACGCGCTCGACGCTATACTGACAATCCAATTCACCACGTCGAAGCAAAATTAAACGCTATGCCAGTTTTCTCCATTGTGGCTTTGATCGCCTACCTGCTCAGCCTTGGACTGATTATTCCCAGCTTGTTGCGGAAGAACAGCGCATACCGTCGGCTTGCTCTCGTCTCGGCGGTGGTGGCGCTAATTTGCCACGCCATCGCACTTCAGCAGCGTATCTTTGACGTCAGCGCCGGGCAAAATCTCAGCTTGCTGAACATAGGTTCGATAGTCAGCCTGATCATTTGCTCGGTCATGACCTTCGTGGCTTCGCGCGATCGCGGCTGGTTCCTGCTGCCTATCGTCTACAGCTTCGCGATGATCAACCTGGCCTTCGCCAGCTTTATGCCGGGTGAATTTATTACGCATCTGGAAGCCAGCCCGGAACTGATGGTGCATATCGGCCTGGCGCTGTTCTCCTACGCTACGCTGATCATTGCCGCGCTGTATGCGCTGCAACTAGCCTGGCTGGATTACCTGCTGAAAAACAAAAAGCTGTCTTTCAGCGCCGATATGCCGCCGTTGATGAGCATCGAACGCAAGATGTTCCACATCACCCAGATAGGCGTCGTGTTGCTCACGCTCACGTTGTGCACCGGCCTGCTTTATATGGATAACCTGTTCAGCAAAGAGAACGTGCACAAAGCCGTGTTGTCCATCATGGCGTGGTTTGTGTATATCGTCTTGCTGTGGGGCCATTATCACGAAGGCTGGCGCGGTCGCCGCGTCGTTTGGTTCAGCTTTGCCGGTGCCTTCCTACTCACGCTGGCCTACTTTGGCAGCCGTCTGATTCAGCAAGTGATGGTTCGCTAAGCTCTCAGGCACTCTTTCTCCATACATAAGGAATACCGCGTTGGAGCACGTTTCGACAGGGACCCTGATCATTATCCTGGTGGTCATGATTGTGGTTTCCGCTTACTTCTCAGCATCCGAAACCGGCATGATGACGCTGAACCGCTATCGTCTGCGTCATCTCTCCAAACAGGGCAACCGTTCCGCCCGCCGGGTCGAAAAGCTGCTGCAAAAACCGGATCGCCTGATAGGCCTGGTGCTGATTGGCAATAACCTGGTCAACATTCTGGCTTCGGCGCTGGCCACAATTGTCGGCATGCGCCTGTATGGCGATTTGGGCGTTGCCATCGCCACCGGCGTACTGACCTTCGCCGTGCTGCTGTTCGCCGAAGTGCTGCCAAAAACCTTCGCCGCCCTGTATCCGGAACGCATCGCATTCCCCAGCAGCTTCTTACTGGCACCGCTGCAAAAGGTGATGTTCCCACTGGTGTGGCTGCTCAATGGCATCACCACGCTGATTTTACGGCTGTTCGGCATTCGCACCAATGTGCGGATCAGCGACGCGGTCAGCAAAGACGAACTGCGCACCATTGTGAAGGAATCGCACTCGCAGATTTCTCGTCGCAATCAGGACATGCTGATCTCGGTGTTGGATCTGGAGAAGGTGACGGTCGATGACATTATGGTGCCACGCAATGAGATTGTCGGCATCGATGTCAACGACGACTGGAAGTCGATCATGCGTCAGCTTACTCACTCCCCGCACGGCCGCATCGTGCTTTACCGCACCTCGCTGGATGATGCCATCAGCATGCTGCGGGTACGCGAAGCCTACCGCCTGATGACCGAGAAGAAAGAGTTCAACAAAGAGAACCTGCTGCGCGCCGCCGACGAAATTTACTATGTGCCCGAAGGTACGCCGCTGAACGTCCAGTTGGTGAAGTTCCAGCGCAACAAAGAGAAAGTCGGCATCGTGGTCGATGAATACGGCGACATTCAGGGGCTGGTGACGGTCGAGGATATCCTGGAGGAGATCGTCGGCGATTTCACCACGTCCATGTCGCCAACACTGGCAGAAGAGGTTAATCCGCAAAGTGACGGCTCCGTGCTGATAGACGGTACAGCCAACGTGCGCGAGTTAAACAAGGCATTCAACTGGACGTTGCCGGCCACCGATGCGCGTACCATCAACGGCATGCTTTTGGAAGAACTGGAAGAGATCCCGGAGGTCGGCACCCGTGTTCGCATCGGCCATTACGACATCAGCATCCTCGACGTGCAGGACAATATGATCAAACAAGTGCGGGTCACGCCGATCAAGTCGCTGCAGTCCAGCGTTCAGCAACGCTGACCAGCCGCCAGAAAGGAAAAAAGACGCGAATATCGCGTCTTTTTTTATCGCTGTAGCCCGATGGCGAACTAGATGTGCAGTTCCTGCAGCTTCTCTTTCGGCAGCGCCAGCTCTTCGTTGTGGTTCACTACAACATCATGGTCAAGAATGTGCTTCGCGATTTCCTGCGCCTCTTCCAGCGAGTGCATATGGTAAGTCCCGCACTGGAATTCGTTCAACTCAGGAATTTTACGCTGGTCAGTCACTTTCAGCACGTCGGCCATCGCCGCTTTCCACGCATCGGCAACACGCTGCTCTTCCGGCACGCCAATCAGGCTCATGTAGAAACCGGTGCGGCACCCCATTGGGGAGATATCGATAATCTCGACGCCCTGACCATTCAGGTGGTCACGCATAAAGCCTGCAAACAGGTGTTCCAGCGTATGAATGCCGCGCTCTGGCATCACTTCCAGGTTCGGCCGGCAGAAGCGCAGATCGAACACGGTGATGGTATCGCCATGAGGAGTTTTCATGGTTTTCGCGACGCGGACAGCCGGGGCTGCCATGCGGGTATGGTCTACGGTGAAGCTATCCAGCAGTGGCATTTCGTTACCTCCTCGTAAAAGAGTATTTATTTCGAAACTTTTTTATCTAACCAGGAAACCTTTTCCAACCCAGCGAGTCTGAGTATGTGAAAGACGCGCATTTGTTATCATCATCCCTGTCATCAGAGATGCATATTTGGCCACATTGATGTGGCCTTTTCTTTTTTAGCCCCCGCCGTGTTGCTTCAGGAACTCTTCAAAGCTTAGCGTATCACTGGCTTCTATGTTGCGTTGACGCTGCCACGAGGCTTTCTGCTCTTGTGCCAACTCAGCCTCCGTCAAAATCTCTAACGGCTCTTCCGTCAGCATCTGACGATACTGCTCGGCCAGCTGCAGGCCCACACGCCCCGTCCCCTCTTCCTTCATCGCCTTCAGGATACGAGCGGAAAACGTCAAATCAGGATCGTCAAACGCCGCGACCAGTTCGTCACACACCTGCTGATACTGGCGATCGCCGGCTTCGCTATCCAACACTTCAGCCACGCGACGCAGATCGTCAAACAGTGCTTTACCTACTTTTGCCAGCGGTTCACGGCTGTCATCACACCCGATGCCGATGGTTTGGCCCGGCTTACGCCCTTCCAGGATCACCCGATTCCAGTTCTTGCGCGTACACAGCAATTCATCGCTGCTCATCTCTGGCGCATCGGCCAGCACGCACCACACCAGGAACAGGTCCAGGAAACGCGCCTGAACCGCATCCACGCCGATAGGCGAGAATGGGTTGATGTCCAGCGAGCGAACTTCAATGTATTCGATACCGCCGCGCAAAAGCGCATCTGACGGCGTCTCGCCACTTTTGGTCACACGCTTCGGCCGGATTGGCGCATAGAGTTCGTTTTCGATCTGAAGCACGTTACTGTTCAGTTGCAGATAACGATCGCCATCCTTCACGCCCAGTTTGGCAAACTCTTCGGAAGGCGTGGCAATCGCTCGCTTCAGGCCTTCGACATAGCTTTGCAGATCGTTGAAGGTGATACCCAAATTGCTCTGAGATTTATTGGTGTAGCCCAGGTCACTTAACCGCAGCGAGGTGGCATACGGCAGATAACACATGCCCTGCTCGGTTCGCTCAAACGGCAACGAGGTTTCACGCCCTTTCAGGAACGAGGAACAGATTGCCGGCGATGCACCGAACAGATACGGGATCACCCAGCCAAAACGGTAATAGTTACGGATCAGGCGGAAATAGCCCGCAGAAATCTGCTCTTTACCGCTTTCGGCATCTTTGACGCCAGCCCATGCCTGCCAGAACTCTAGCGGCAATGAGAAATTGTAGTGCACGCCAGAAATGGTCTGCATCAGCGCACCGTAGCGGTTCTTCAACCCTTCACGGTACAGCGTTTTCATGCGGCCAATGTTCGACGAACCGAACTGTGCCAGCTCAATGTCCTGCTCGGCTTCAATAAAGCACGGCATGCTGAGTGGCCACATACGCTCATCACCCAGATTGCGCGCTACGTAACGGTGAATATCACGCAAGAACGTCAGCATGTGATCGAGGTTATCGTCAACCGGCGTAATAAACTCTAACAGCGCCTCAGCAAAGTCTGTGGTTATCCAGTGGTGCGTTAATGCCGCCCCCAGTTTCTCCGGATGTCCGGTTGTTGCCAGCGTTCCGTTTTCGGTGACACGCAGCGTTTCGCGCTCAATGCCGCGACGGATGCCTTTTAATGCATGGGGATGGGCTTCCAACCAAGAAAGCGCCTGGGATACGTCCGGGATCAAATTGACCTCCCGCTTCTAAAAACAATAACTCGTAAGCATACTGAATCTGCACCCGAGAGAATATTGAGTTATATTCACGTCGTTAATGCCACCAGGCCATTCCCTGTAACGTTATCATAGTCAAAATGATGTAACGCAGCGCCTTTCCGATACACAGAAACAGCGCGACAGGGCCCCAGGGCATGCGCAGCCAGCCTGCCAACACGCACAACAAATCGCCCACTACCGGTACCCAGCTGAGCAACAGCGCAGCCGGGCCAAAGCGTTGCATCCACCCGAGCGCTGTATCCAGCCCTCGCTGCGGTTTCAACGCCGGTAACAGACGCCCGATAATGACATTGGTCAGCCCGCCAAGGGTATTTCCCAACGTCGCGGCCAACACCAGCAACTCTGGTGAGACACGGCTGTTGGTCAGCAAGGCAACCAAAACAATTTCTGAATTTCCCGGCAGCAACGTCGCACTGAGAAAGCTGCTACCGAATAACGACATGACGGCCAGCGTACTACTCACAGCGTACGGACGTCTACCACGGCCATATTGGCGCTTTTCGCTGCCTGAATACCGAAGTCTGCGTCTTCAAACACCACGCATTTCTCCGGCGGCACACCTATCAGTTCGGCGCAGCGCAGGAAGGTATCCGGTTCCGGCTTGTGGCGTTGCACGTCATCGGCACCCACAATCGCATCGAAGCAGTGGAACAGGCCCAGATGGCGCAGCAGGGTTTCTGCCATGCGATGCTCACTGCCTGTGCCCACCGCCATTGGACGGCGACCATGATAAGCTTTGACCACCTCGATTAACGGCAATGGGCGCACGCTGTCCAACAACATCGCTTCGACCGCGCGGGTTTTCTCTGCAGCCAACTGATGGGGATCGAGATCGGCTTGATGACTGGCAAGGATCGCCTGGGCAATGCGCCAGGTCGGAGAACCGCTCAATGCCACCATCGCCGCCTCATCAAACGTCATACCGTAACGGGACAGCACCTCGTGCCACGCCTTGCGATGCGTCGGCTCGGTATCGAGAATAGTGCCGTCCATGTCGAAAATAAGACCCTGATAGCGGTCGTACATCGTTACTCCATGATCGTTGAGGAAAGAAAACTACTTTAGCGTAAAGCCGGAAGGTTGTCGCTGATCGCGTAATAGCGGAATGTGCTGTGCGTGAGAGTGAAGGGCCGGGGGTTCAATAATCTATGTTCGGGGCCAGAAAGCGAAAAACCCGCCGAAGCGGGTTTTTCTTAGATGGTGCATCCAGGAGGATTCGAACCTCCGACCGCTCGGTTCGTAGCCGAGTACTCTATCCAGCTGAGCTATGGATGCATTACTAATTTTTTGGTTTGTCTGCTTGAAGAAACAAGTTCGACAGAAAGAATGGTGCATCCAGGAGGATTCGAACCTCCGACCGCTCGGTTCGTAGCCGAGTACTCTATCCAGCTGAGCTATGGATGCACAGGAATTCTTTTTTGATACCGTATGGTACGTTGTTACTACCCCACCATACTGCAAAATATGGTGCATCCAGGAGGATTCGAACCTCCGACCGCTCGGTTCGTAGCCGAGTACTCTATCCAGCTGAGCTATGGATGCAAATGGCGGTGAGGCGGGGATTCGAACCCCGGATGCAGCTTTTGACCGCATACTCCCTTAGCAGGGGAGCGCCTTCAGCCTCTCGGCCACCTCACCATACGCTTCTTTCGAATTGTGCCTAACTTGCTTTGGAGAAGCTCATCGGCACTGCGTGGCGCACATATTACTTTCTCCGACTTTTAAGTCAAACAATTTTTCCCAACTCATGCGCGTTTGCACAATTCACACTCAACATGGGCGATTTCACGGCAAAAAGAGTGTTTTATCAACAGGCAACCATAGCGAAATAGCAAACAAAGTCAGGGAGGCAGCAAAAAGATTTAATCGGAGAAGTCAGGAAAGGAACGGTGATAGGCACAAAAAAGCGCAGTAGCGTCTCGCTGAGCAACGAGACGCTGCTTCGAAATCAGTAAGTCGTCTGTTGAGACTTCTCTGCCTGAATGCGCTGATAGATTTCTTCGCGGTGAACTGACACCTCTTTGGGGGCATTCACACCAATACGAACCTGGTTGCCCTTGACCCCTAGCACTGTGACCGTGACCTCATCGCCAATCATGAGGGTTTCACCAACTCGACGAGTCAGAATTAACATTCTTTGCTCCTTGAAAGATTAAAAGAGTCGGGTCTCTCAGTTTCCCCGTCATTATCCATCATATGCTGTGAAAACGTAAGTCATGTAACCCACAATAAGTGTAAGCAGACTTGGTCTCACCTCAGATAATGATAAGTTTAGCCGACCTGAAAAACTTTGTTCCCGTAATTGTAACCAAATTGTGTTAGCACAGTTTAAAAACGCCATAATCAACAATGAGTTATGGCGTTTGTAAGTGCTATTTATTTATATTCACAGTTTCGAGGCCACCCAGGCTTCTACGCTGTCTAATGCCGCCGGCAGGGCACTGACGTCTGTCCCGCCTGCCTGCGCCATATCAGGGCGTCCGCCCCCTTTGCCGCCAACCTGCTGCGCCACGTTGCCGATCAACTCGCCGGCTTTAACCCGGTCGGTCAGATCTTTGGTCACGCCGGCAATCAGGCTCACCTTATCATCGGCCGTGGTAGCCAGCACGATAATTGCGGAACCCAGTTGATTTTTCAGATCATCAACCATGGTACGCAACATTTTTGGCTCGACGTTATCAAGCTTGCTGACCAACAGCGGGACGCCGTTAACCATTTTGGCCTTGCTGGACAATGAAGCGCTCTCCTGCGCCGCCTGCTGATCCTTCAACTGCTGCAGTTCTTTTTCCAACGCGCGAGTGCGATCGAGTACCGCACGCACTTTGTCCGTCAGGTTGTTGCTATCCCCTTTCACCAGGTGCGCAACGTCCTGCAACAAATCATTTTGCTGATGCAGGGTAGCAATCGCACCTTCGCCGGTGACGGCTTCAATACGACGAATACCCGCAGCGGTACCTGACTCGCTCAGAATGCGGAACAGACCGATGTCACCGGTACGGCTGGCATGGGTGCCGCCGCACAGTTCGGTCGAGAAGTCGCCCATGGTCAGTACGCGCACGTTATCGTCGTACTTCTCACCGAACAGCGCCATAGCGCCCTTCTCTTTGGCATCATCCAGCGCCATGACTTCGGTTTGTACCGGCAGGTTGCGACGTATCTGCTGGTTCACTAAGTCTTCTACTATGCGGATCTGCTCCGGCTTCATCGCTTCGAAATGCGAGAAATCGAAACGCAGGTATTTATCGTTAACCAACGATCCCTTCTGCGCCACATGCTCACCCAGCGTCTGACGCAGTGCTGCGTGCAGCAGGTGGGTAGCGGAGTGATTCAGACGGATGCGATTGCGGCGAACGGTATCGATCTGCGCATCAACGCGATCGTTCACTTTCAAGGAACCTTGAGACAGCTTGCCCTGATGACCGATGGCCTGGCCGTATTTCTGGGTATCGCTCACTTCAAAATCGGCGCCAGCGGCTTTCAGCACGCCTTTATCGCCAACCTGGCCACCGGATTCACCGTAGAACGGAGTTTCATCCAGTACCACTACGGCTTCTTCACCGGCGTGGATCTCATTGACCGACTGACCGTCTCGGAACAGCGCGATCACGGTTGATTGCTGCTGCTCGTGGTCATAGCCGCAGAACTGGCTGGCGCCATCAACGCGGATCATGCTGTTGTAGTCTGCGCCGAAACCGCTGGACTCACGTGCACGACGACGCTGCGCTTCCATCGCCAGTTCAAAACCGGCTTCATCCACTTTCAGGCCACGTTCACGGCACACGTCCGCCGTCAGATCGACCGGGAAACCGTAGGTGTCGTAAAGACGGAAGGCTGTTTCGCCATCCAGGGTATCGCCCTGCAGGTTAGCCAGTTCTTCGTCCAGCAGCGTCAAACCACGCTCCAGGGTGCGAGCAAACTGATCTTCTTCAGTTTTCAGTACCTGTTCAACCAAAGACTGTTGACGCTTCAGTTCGTCAGCGGCCGGCCCCATCACTTCGATCAACGGAGCAACCAGCTTGTAGAAGAAGCTGTCTTTCGCGCCCAGCATATTGCCGTGGCGAACAGCGCGGCGAATGATGCGGCGCAGCACGTAACCACGGCCTTCGTTTGACGGCGTCACGCCATCGGACACCAGGAAAGCACAGGAGCGGATGTGGTCAGCGATAACGCGCAAAGATTTGTTATTCAAATCTGCCGCGCCTGTCACCTTGGCCACTGCAGCGATCAGCGTGCTGAACAAGTCGATTTCATAGTTGGAGTTCACGTGTTGCAGGACTGCCGCAATACGCTCCAGACCCATACCGGTATCTACCGAAGGTTTTGGCAGCGGCAGCATGGTGCCGTCGGATTGACGGTTGAACTGCATGAAAACGATGTTCCAGATCTCAATGTAACGATCGCCGTCTTCTTCCGGACTGCCCGGAGGGCCACCCCAGATATGATCGCCATGATCGTAGAAAATCTCGGTGCACGGACCGCACGGGCCGGTATCGCCCATCTGCCAGAAGTTGTCAGAGGCAAAAGCCGCGCCTTTATTGTCGCCAATACGGATAATGCGCTCTGCCGGCACACCAATCTGCTTCTGCCAGATGTCGAAAGCTTCGTCATCGGTTTCATAGACGGTCACCCACAGCCTTTCTTTAGGCAGGTTAAACCAGTTTTCACCGGTCAACAGTTCCCAGGCGAAGCTGATAGCGTCATGTTTGAAATAGTCGCCGAAACTGAAGTTGCCCAGCATTTCGAAGAAGGTATGGTGACGTGCGGTATAACCGACGTTCTCCAGATCGTTATGCTTACCGCCTGCACGTACGCAACGTTGTGAGGTGGTGGCTCGGGAATAGGCGCGCTTGTCCAGCCCCAGGAAAACATCTTTAAATTGGTTCATGCCGGCATTGGTAAACAGCAATGTCGGATCATTGTTAGGCACCAGGGAGCTGCTTGCTACAACCTGGTGGCCCTTACTATGAAAGAAATCGAGAAACGCTTGACGGATCTCAGCGGTGCTCTTGCTCATAATTTTCCCGGAAAGGCTAGAATAACGACACGTGAGCAAGATACGCGACATCCTGACGATGGCATCTAACTCACGAACAAAAAGTGGGGATAAGATAAATTTTCTTCAAGGGGAAGTAAAACCCCGTGTGCGTTCATTGCGCAAAATCACGGTAAATTGACTGAATTTCTTCCTGGAAGAAGCCACGATAGAGCAGATAACGCTGAACTTTGGCTTTCTCTTTCCAGTCAGTTGGCAGTTTGTCGCCAAATTTACGCTGCGCAACCTGTTTAGCCTGCTCACACCAGTCGATATCACAGTCTGCCAGGGCAGTTTGCGTCAGCTCTTTGTCTACGCCCTTTTGCATCAGTTCCGAGCGGATGCGCTGCGCACCGTAACCTTTACGGCTGCGGCTACCGATATAGCTGCGGGCAAAGCGTTGATCGTCCAACCAATTATGCTGATAGCAATAGGCAATCACCTGTTCGATAACGGCAGGATCAATCGGTTCTTCGGAAGACGGAGCAGGTGTGGAGGAGGTAGGCGTTTTGGTGCCAAATCTGGCTTTCGCCATAAATGGCTGCGCCGCAAGCTTGCGGCGCAGTTCAGCTTCACTATGATCGCGTTGCGACAGCAGGCGCATGGCGCGGCTTAGCAAGTCATTCATTATTCAAGCCTGATGTAGTCGACGCCCGTAAACCCATAACGGCATGCACAGGCGTCAGCAGCGATTAAAACTCTTCGCTGGTTTCAGCTTCGTCATCGAAGCCTTCGTCAGTTGCCGCAACCAGTTCACCGTTGCTGTGCAGCAGCAGGTCACGCAGTTTCTTGTCCAACTCAGCGGCAACCGCCGGGTTTTCTTTCAGGAAGTTACAGGCATTTGCCTTACCCTGACCGATTTTATCGCCGTTGTAGCTGTACCAGGCACCGGCTTTCTCGATCATCTTGTGCTTCACGCCCAGATCGACCAGTTCGCCGCGGCTGTTGATACCTTCGCCGTACAGGATTTGGAATTCGGCCTGCTTGAACGGTGCAGCAATTTTGTTTTTGACGACTTTCACGCGGGTTTCACTACCTACGACTTCATCGCCTTCTTTCACCGCGCCGATACGGCGGATATCCAGACGGACTGATGCGTAGAACTTCAGTGCGTTACCGCCAGTGGTGGTTTCAGGGTTACCGAACATCACACCGATTTTCATACGGATCTGGTTGATGAAGATCAGCAGGGTGTTGGCGTTTTTCAGGTTACCGGCCAGCTTACGCATCGCCTGGCTCATCATACGTGCCGCCAGACCCATGTGTGAGTCACCGATTTCACCTTCGATTTCCGCTTTCGGCGTCAAGGCCGCCACGGAGTCAACGATGATCACGTCAACCGCGCCGGAACGGGTTAAGGCATCACAGATTTCCAACGCCTGTTCACCGGTGTCCGGCTGAGAACACAGCAGGTTGTCGATATCAACGCCCAGCTTCTTCGCATAAATCGGATCCAGCGCGTGCTCGGCATCGATAAAGGCACAGGTTTTACCTTCGCGCTGCGCCGCAGCGATAACCTGCAGCGTCAGGGTGGTTTTACCGGAAGATTCCGGACCATAAATTTCAACGATACGGCCCATTGGCAGGCCGCCTGCACCCAGTGCGATATCAAGTGACAGCGAGCCGGTAGAGATCGTTTCTACGTCCATAGAACGGTCTTCACCCAGACGCATGATGGAGCCTTTGCCGAACTGTTTCTCAATCTGGCCCAGTGCCGCAGCTAGCGCCTTTTGCTTGTTCTCATCAATAGCCATTGTTGCTCCTTCGTTACGCAATGTCGGTGTTACCCCACACTGCCACTGAATGTATGTTGTGCAGGAAATGTCACTAATTATACTGTATGGTCATACAGTATCAAGCCTAATTTCACAAAAATTCGTCAAGGGCGGTTTGCAGCGCGAAAATTGTCGCCTGAAGCCGCACTGCATCACGATCGCCGGAAAATTGCATCTTTTGCGCCAGCACGCGTCCTGAGGATTCGGCAAAACCAAACCAGACCGTACCCACCGGTTTTTCCACGCTGCCACCGTCCGGTCCGGCAATGCCGCTAACCGACAGCGCCAGGTTGGCCCGAGCCGCATGCAGAGCTCCCTGAGCCATCTCGCGCACCACCTCTTCGCTTACGGCGCCATGGGCATTCAGGGTCGCTTCCGCCACGCCTAGAAGCTCATGCTTCGCCGTATTGCTGTAGGTGACAAAACCACGGTCGAAATAAGCGGAGCTGCCGGCAATATCGGTGATGGCCTTGGCGATAGCCCCCCCGGTGCAAGATTCTGCACAGGTGATCCACTGGCCATTAGCCTTCAGTTTTTCCCCTACTGCAACGCTGAGTTTACGCAGTTGCTGTTCACTCATAACCTCTCCTTAGCGAATCAGGTATATGCGCCCGATAGTAGCATTTATCAAGCTTATCTGACGCGGCGATGACAGAAATGCGCGACGCTTCGCAGGCGATGCGGTGTTAAGCCTTAACCCAAACTGCTAGTATCGAATGTAACGTTCGGGTTAATGAGCGGCGTTTTCTCACGAGGGATCTCACAGGGTTGTTTTTGCCGCCGGCATGGCCAGCCCATGGCAAACCAGGATAAAAGATTAGGATGATAGAGTGAAAAAAACGTTAGGCGTCTTCTTTCCGTTGTATACCACTACCCTGCTGATGCTGCTGGGTTCAGGGTTACTCACCACCTACATCTCCCTGCGTTTAACGTCTATTCACGTGACCGGCGCGTTGATCGGCGCGATTATTGCCGCCAACTACATCGGTTTGGTGATCGGCGGCAAGGTCGGCCATTTTCTGATTGCTCGCGTCGGCCATATCCGCGCTTACGTTTCCTGCGCCGGCATTATTACCGCGGCGGTGCTGGGACATGGCCTGACGGAATACATCCCCATGTGGGTGGTGCTGCGGCTGATTATCGGCCTGTGCATGATGTGTCAGTTCATGGTGCTGGAAAGCTGGCTTAACGATCAGTCGGAATCCAATCAGCGCGGGATGGTGTTCGGCTTCTATATGGCAGCTACCTATTTAGGCATGTCGTTAGGCCAAGTGGTGCTGATGCTGCAGGCCAACCTCGGCATTACCACTTTGCTGGTGATCGCCCTGTGCTTTGCGCTCTGCCTGGTGCCTATCGCCCTGACTACCCGCACCAACGCACGCCATATGTCACCGGCACCAATGGAGCTACGCTATTTTATCGGCGCCATCCCCAAGGTGCTGGCGACCACGCTGGTCATCGGCATGGTAGTGGGATCTTTCTACGGGCTGGCCCCGGTCTATGCCAGCATGCAGGCACTGACCACCCAGCAGACCGGCTTGTTTATGGCGATATCGATCTTCGCCGGGCTGGTGGCGCAATTCCCGCTTAGCTGGCTGTCGGATCGCTATAACCGTACGCTGTTGATGCGCATCAACGCCATTTTATTGATCGTAGCCGCGCTGCCGCTGGCATTGGTGCCGCACATTGATTTCCCAGTGTTATTAGTGGTGGGCTTTATCGTCAGCATGCTGCAGTTCACGCTGTATCCCTTGGTGGTTGCCCTGGCAAACGATTTGATAGAGCCGGAGCGGCGCGTCTCGTTAGCCGCCTGTTTGCTGATGGCCTTCGGCGTGGGCGCCAGTGTCGGTCCCCTGGCGGTCGGCGCGCTGATAGAGCCGCTGGGTGGGAATACGCTGTATGCCTTCTTTGCACTGTGTGGTGTGCTGCTGGTGGCCTTCAGCCGGACGGTAAAACAAGACGAATCGCAGTTTGTGCAGGATGCGCCATTACCGCACATTCCCCTGCCGGACAGCCTGACCAGTTCGCCGCTTTCTCCGGCGCTGAACCCAACCTTTGATGAACAGATTATCCACGACACCATGCCGCCACCGGAGGCGGCCCCCGATCCGATAGAGCCGCAGGCCAGCGAAGCGTCGGGCGAGGAAGAAGCGGAGCCCCCTGTTCCGCAGGGAGCCGATCCTGATGAAGATACCGGATTGAAAAAGGCCCACTCCATGCTTTAAGCGGCCATCGCTGTATCCGATGGGCTGGTCACAGATCGAGGAAAGATCCCAGACGGTAACCGCGTTCCGCGATGGCGTTTTTCATGCCTGGCGAAGTCAGAACGTCCACTTCGGCAAGCCGCGGGTAGCAATATTTACTCGCCAAAATAGTGTTATCCAGGAACGCCGGGTGGCACATCATCTCCACCGACTTGGCACCACGTTGATCGGCACGATCGAGCACCTGTAAAAACAGCGCTTCGGATATCGATTCGCCATAGAAACCCGCATCAAACCACTCGGTACTGCGGTCATAACGCAATGGGATATCTTGCCGTTCAACCTCCTGACGCCCAATACGCAGCGGGATGGCACGGAACTGAGCAAATGCCTCGACCAGCGGGTAAATCTGCGGCAGCATATGCACGTGATGATGGCTGTCGATATGCGTCGGCGCTTTGCCAAACACCGCCATGAACCTGTCGTATTGGCTCACCAACTCATCGTGGATTTCGTCCATGCTCAGCAGCCCAGACTCTGCCCTTTCCCATAACCACTTGCCCAGCTCTCCGCGTTCGTTAACCAGCGAAGACATGGCCGTCAATGGATGCCCGTGAGTCAGCACAAAATGCAGGCCGATCTTCAGCCCAGGATAAAGCTGGCTGAGGCTGGCGGCATGCTGTACGTCCGGGCTATTCACCATTGCCGTAGTTGAAGTGACCACCCCATAGTGAAACGCCTCAATCACCCCATAGTTCTGTCCCTTGCTCAGACCAAAATCGTCGGCATTCACTATCAGTAACTTTTCCATTTTGGCATCCATTTAACAAATTTTTGGCAAGGGAATACCGTCCGTCAGGTACGGCAATTCCCCTTCGCTTACGCAAAGAAATTTATTTCATCAGGCTATTGGCGGCCTGAAAGGCATTCGGAATATCGGCGTTAATGCTTATCGGGAGCGGCCCTAAACAGGGCCGTAGAACTTTTTTCGGTAATTACCCGGCGTCACTTCGGTGAGTCTCTTAAAGTTTTTAATAAACAGGCTCACGTCGCCATAGCCAGAGTCGAAGGCAATATCCGAAACCGAATAGTTGGTGACTTCAAGCTGCGTTTTGGCAAAGTTGATGCGGATTTCATTGATCACCTGCATCGGTGTTTTATGGTAATAGCGTCGCATCGCCCGGGTCAGGTACTCCTGCGTTTTTCCCGACAACTCCACCATATTGAGCAGCGCCTTTTCACCAAACATGGCTTTATCATGCATGCCGGCCAGGGTGTTTTTCAGCCACTGCGGGATATCGTCCCCCTCGCCGCTCTCTTCCTTATAGTGACGAATGCGGCTGATGATATAAAAGGTCAGCGTTTCCAGGAATTCGGCAAAATCATCCTCGCGAAACTGCGGGGAACCCACCACCGACTCGATATAAGCCAGGAATTCACTCTTCAGGCTGTAGGCCTGGGAGGCGACAAAACAGCGTGGCAACTGCTGCAAATAGTTCTCTTCGAAGAACACCTTGCCAACCGCCACGTTGAAGATTTTCGCGGCGCCGAACTCATAAAAGCTCTGATGGCGCGAACCAATGGGGATGAAGACAAAATCGCCCCGTTCCAGCAGCACGCGCTTGCCGTTGATCTCCTGATAACATTTGCCGCTCAGGACGATGGTGAATTCATAGTAGTCATGCTGATGCAGCCCAGTGGCGCTTTCCACCTTGTTATAAATGAACAAATGGAAATCTTTGCAGTTAAAGAAATCCTGCTCCCGAATCAGCTTAACGTCGTTCGCATTCAGCGAAACCAGGTTCTCAGACATCGCATGCGCTCCCGTTAATCAAAGCCGTTCTGCCGGGCCGTCTCGGCAAACCAATAGCCACTCTTCTTCAACGTGCGCTGTTGGCTCTCCCGCTCCAGCCGAACTAACCCGTAGCGATTCTTGTAGGCATTAAGCCAGGACCAGCAGTCGATAAAGGTCCACAAATGATAGCCTTTGCAGTTGGAACCCTCCGACAGCGCCTGATGCAGCCATTTCAGATGATCGCGGATAAAGTCGATTCGATAATCGTCCTCTACCCGCCCAGTAGGGCCGATAAAGGCCTCTTCACCCTCTACGCCCATGCCGTTTTCTGAAATATAGCAGGGAATGTTGCCGTAGTTTTCCTTCAGATCCATCAGGATGTCATACAGCCCTTTTTCATAGATCTCCCAGCCCCGATGCGGATTGATCTTGCGGCCAGGCATGTCGTAATAGCTGAACAGATCTTCCGGCATCGTCACGGGTGCGTCGGCCCGGTAGCCTTCTTTCGCTTTAACCCTGCGCGGTTGATAGTAATTGACGCCCAGAATATCCACCACGCCGTCGGCAATCAGCTGTGCGTCCTCCGGTGCCGTTTGTGGCAACAAATCATTGGCGCGCAGTAAATCAACCAAATCTTGCGGATAACGCCCTTTGGTCACAGGATCAAGGAAGCTTTTGTTCAGCAACAGATCCGCATGATGGGCGGCCACGCCATCTTCCTGGCTGTTCGAACGCGGATAGGTCGGGCTCAGGTTCAAAATAATGCCTATCGCGCCTTGGTGGCCCAATGCCCTGAACTCCTTCACCGCTTTGGCATGGGCCAGCACGCTGTGATAAGCCACCGCGACTGCCCTTTTAAAATCAACCACGCAAGGATAATGCAGGTCGTTCAGATAGCCCGCTTCGACCGGCACAATCGGCTCGTTAAAAGTAAACCAATGAGTGACCCGATCGCCGAACAGGCTGAAACAGGTTTTGGCGTAGCGGGCATAGGCTTCCACCACCGCCCGGCTTTCCCAGCCGCCTTTTCGCTGCATGCACATCGGCATGTCGAAATGGTAAAGGTTGATAAATGGCGTAATGCCCTCAGCCAGCAGGCCATCGATAAGCGCGTTATAGAAAGCGACGGCTTTCGGGTTCACCTCGCCTTCCCCGTCCGGGATCAGCCGTGACCAGGAAATAGAGGTTCTGAAGGTGTTATGCCCAAGCTTTTTTAACAGTAGGATGTCTTGCTGGAAACGGTCATAAAAGGTGGATGCCTCGGACGGACCGACCTGATGATGAAAGCGTTCTGGCGCAATGTCATACCAGTAATCGAAGATGTTCTGACTTTTGCCATCCCGTGCAGAGGCCCCTTCCGACTGCGGCGCAGAGGTCGCGCTTCCCCACCAGAAATCGTCAGCAAATTGATATTTCATCCAAACGCCCCTAAAACCGGGGCAGCAAGGGCTGCCCCAAACTGACAGTTAGAATTTCAGCGCCTTGGCGATGTCTTCTTCGCTTTCGGTAGCCTGATCGATCTGGCTCTGCGCCTTGTTGGATATCATCACAAACGGCAGGTAAATCAAGGTCGCCACGCCCAGGTTGAAGAAGCTCAGCAACATGGCGACGATACTGCCGTTAGTATTGAAGAACGCCCCCAGGCCTACCGGCATGGTCCAGGGGGCAATGTTGGTGATCGGCGGGATCATTCCGGTGTAATAGGCCACCGTGGTGATGATCGTCAATACCGGTTGAACCAGAATGAACGGGATAAACATCACCGGGTTCATGATTACCGGCAGGCCGAACAGGATAGGTTCGTTAATCTGGAAGATGCCCGACGGGGTAGCCAGCTTGGCGACCTGGCGATAGTCTTCACGGCGCGAGGCGATAAAGATGGCGATAATCAGCCCCAGCGTAGAGCCGGTGCCGCCCAGATAGATATAAGAGTCGACGAAAGGTTTCGCCCACATATGGAACTCTTTGCCGGCGGCAACGGCGGCTTCGACCGAACCATACTTGTTGTAAAGCTCTACGTTTTCCAGCGCGAATGGCGTCATGATGCCGCTGTCCAGCGCGGCCAGTGCCATAGAGCCATGCACCCCGAAGAACCACAGCAGCGAGGAGAACATCACATACACCCAGCCGACAACGCTGCCCATTTTCGCCAGCGGAGCCGAGATGCTGTCCATGATGATTTGGTGGAAGTTGGTTCCCCACAGCGTCAGGCAATAGGCAATCACGCCCATGATCGACAGGATCAGGAACCCGGGGATCAGTGCGGAGAACGAGCGAGACACGGAAGAAGGTACGCTGTCAGGCAGGCTGATGACCCAGTTGCGGCGCACCACAAAGGTAAACATCTCCGCCACCACCAGGCCGATCACCATGCCGGAAATGATGTTGGCACCGCCAAGCCAGTTAGCACCGACGGCATAAGCCTCACCAACGCTGAACGGCGTTACCGTCATAAAGGCGGCAACCGCCAGTAGCGCGGCCGCCAGCGGGTCAACCTTACGCTCCTCCGCTAAAGCCATACTGATAAAGAAGGGCGTCATTAGGGACATAATCCCCAGGGTGCCGTTATAAACGCTGCCACCGATGGTCTTCAGGCTGTTTAGCGTTTCAATGGTGGACGCATCCAGCCGTACCCCCAATGAAAAGAAAAACGAGCCTTCGCCGAAACTGAGGAATACGTTGTTGATCAGAACGAACATCGCCCCGGTCAACGTCAGCGGCATTAATCGAATGAACCCGTTTTTGATGGCATTAACATGGGGCTGTTTACCAATTTTCACGGCAAAAGGCAGTATGACCTTTTCCAACGAGGCAATTAACGTATTCACGGCAGACCCCTTTATTGGTTAGCTTTTTTTATGGTGGCGACCGCGGCCTTCAACACCCCAAGGCCATCAAGCTTGCCGTATAAAGCGGAATCGATCACTTCGACGGGCTTATTGGGCAGCTGTTTTTGTACTTCAGCTAACGTATAGGCAATCTGTGGCCCCAGCAGGATCAAATCTGCCTCTGCGCCCTTTTCCGCTGCCAGCGCTTCGGGATAAGCGGCAATGATCACTGGCACTTCGTACTTCTCGGCCTGCGCCTTCATTTTTGAGACCAGCAGAGAAGTCGACATACCGGCAGAACAAAACAGATAGATTTTTTTCTTTTCCATACCCAATCCCTCAAGATAATCAAAAAAGCCCCGTGTCATTTGTTTGCCAGATGCAATAGCGATTGCCTCGCGCACATTCCTTATGAAAATTTCCGTTGCTCTGCCCTGGTTGCGAACAGTATACGGAGGCATCGGAGCGGACCGGTAAGCCATCGGCGTAAAGAACCGTCTCTCCTTGACCTTCCCGATTGACCCTCTTCACATTTTGCATAAAAAATTAGTGTGACCGGGCTCACAAATAACCTTAAATTACCGAATTAATTCATCGAAAATAAACAAATACCAATTATAAACAATACGTTATAAACATGCAGAGTATTTATGGATTATTCTTCTCGCGGGATCGTGCAACGGGGGATAAGTGAGCACAGAATAGTTCGCCCTTGATTAGAACTGGTCATCAAGGGAAGGCGTCGAGACCGAAGGAAAAGCGGATGGGAATGAGGTGATTTCTGAGCAGATACGCTTGGTTTTTAGAGCCAGAACGGGGATTGTAACGCCTTTCGTTCATTACAAACCCAGTTTGCGTAAAGCTCCCCATTTTTACCTGTGACAGCGGATTGCCCGCTGGGCTAGTATAGCGTCGGTATAAAAGCTTATTGATCCCCATCGTTGGTAGCCGCGGCGCCCTCCGTTCCGTTTGGGACTGGTTTGATCAATGGCTTTACCTCGCCCTGCGACCGCCTGCAGGCGTGATTTTTGTAACACGGCGTGATCCCTAATGATGAAAAACAACGTCAAAACTCATTTCAAATTCAATGGATTGGAAACAGTAATCTTATGAATAGCACCGACAAGCTCGATTCACACACGCCGATGATGCAGCAGTACCTGCGCCTCAAGGCTCAGCATCCCGAGATCCTGCTGTTCTACCGCATGGGCGACTTTTACGAGCTGTTCTATGATGATGCCAAGCGCGCGTCCCAACTGCTGGATATCTCGCTGACCAAACGCGGTGCCTCAGCAGGGGAGCCTATTCCCATGGCCGGCGTTCCCCATCATGCGGTGGAAAACTATTTAGCCAAACTGGTGCAGCTTGGCGAATCCGTTGCCCTGTGCGAACAAATCGGCGATCCGGCCACCAGTAAAGGTCCGGTTGAGCGCAAAGTGGTGCGTATTGTCACGCCTGGCACCATCACCGACGAAGCCTTGCTACAGGAGCGTCAGGACAACCTGCTGGCCGCCATCTGGCAAGACGCACGTGGCTTTGGTTACGCGACGCTGGATATCAGCTCCGGCCGTTTCCGCGTTGCCGAACCAGCAGATATTGAGACCATGGCGGCCGAGTTGCAACGCACCAACCCCGCCGAGCTGCTTTATCCCGAAACCTTTGAACAGATGTCGCTGATTGAACAGCGCCATGGTCTGCGTCGTCGCCCGCTGTGGGAATTCGAACCGGAGACCGCCCGTCAGCAGCTTAACCTGCAGTTCGGCACTCGCGATCTTACCGGCTTCGGCGTTGAACAGGCCCATCAGGCACTGCGTGCCGCCGGCTGCCTGCTGCAGTACGTAAAAGATACCCAGCGCACCTCATTGCCGCACATCCGTGGTATCACCATGGAGCGTCAACAGGACGGCATCATCATGGACGCCGCCACCCGGCGTAACCTCGAGCTGACCCAGAGCCTGTCCGGCGGCACTGAAAACACCCTCGCGGCGATCCTCGATCACAGCGTCACGGCCATGGGCAGCCGCATGCTTAAGCGCTGGCTGCATATGCCTACTCGTGACATCAAGGTACTGAATGATCGTCAGCAAGCCATAGGCGCACTGCAGGATCTGTATGCTGAACTGCAACCTTCTTTGCGTCAGGTCGGCGATCTGGAACGTATCCTCGCCCGTCTGGCGTTGCGCAGCGCACGTCCGCGCGATCTGGCACGCATGCGTCATGCCTTCCAGCAGCTACCGGATATCCATGCGCTGTTAAAAGGCGTAAATACTCCGCATGTGCAGCACCTGCTGTCCCAGGTGGGTCAGTTTGATGAACTGCAGGACTTGCTAGAACGCGCCGTGGTGGAAGCCCCGCCGGTGCTGGTTCGCGACGGTGGCGTTATCGCCCCCGGCTACAACAGTGAACTGGACGAATGGCGAGCCTTGGCCGATGGTGCCAGCGACTATCTCGACCGTCTCGAGATCCGCGAGCGCGAAAAACTGGGGCTGGACACGCTGAAGGTCGGTTTCAATGGTGTTCATGGCTATTACATTCAGGTCAGTCGCGGGCAAAGCCACCTGGTACCGATCCATTACGTACGCCGTCAGACGCTGAAAAACGCCGAACGCTACATCATTCCCGAACTGAAAGAGTACGAAGACAAGGTGCTGACCTCTAAAGGGAAAGCACTGGCCATCGAGAAAGGTCTGTACGAAGAACTGTTCGATTTGCTGTTGCCGCATCTGGGTGAGTTGCAACAAAGCGCGGCGGCATTGGCAGAACTGGACGTGCTGGCCAACCTGGCTGAACGCGCCGAAACGCTAAACTACGCCTGCCCGACCATGAGCGAGCAGCCTGGCGTGCGCATCACCGAAGGTCGCCACCCGGTGGTGGAGCAGGTGTTGAGCGAACCCTTTATTTCCAACCCGCTGTCACTGTCGCCCCAACGCCGAATGTTGATCATCACCGGCCCTAACATGGGCGGTAAAAGTACCTATATGCGCCAAACGGCGCTGATCGTACTGATGGCCCATATCGGCAGCTACGTGCCAGCAAGCAAGGCAGTCATTGGCCCGGTCGATCGCATATTTACCCGCGTAGGTGCAGCGGACGATCTGGCTTCCGGCCGCTCCACCTTTATGGTTGAGATGACCGAAACGGCCAATATCCTGCATAACGCCACCGAACATAGTCTGGTGTTGATGGACGAGATTGGCCGCGGCACCTCGACCTATGATGGTTTATCCCTGGCCTGGGCCTGTGCCGAAAATCTGGCCAGCCGCATCAAGGCCATGACCTTGTTCGCCACTCATTACTTTGAGCTGACCACTCTGCCGGAAAAAATGGAAGGCGTGGTTAACGTGCATTTGGATGCGCTTGAGCACGGTGACACCATCGCCTTTATGCACAGCGTGCAGGACGGTGCCGCCAGCAAAAGTTACGGGCTGGCGGTTGCCGCACTGGCCGGGGTGCCACGTGAAGTGATCAAACGCGCACGCCAGAAATTGCGTGAACTGGAGGCTATCTCCAACCATACCGCCAGCGGTACCGTTGACGCCACTCAGATGACGCTGCTGAATGAGGAAACCTCACCGGCGGTTGAAGCACTTGAGGCTCTGGATCCGGATTCATTGTCTCCGCGCCAGGCACTGGAATGGATTTATCGCCTGAAGAATATGGTCTAGCTCGACGTATAAATAACTGGCATAAAAAAACGGTGAGCATGATGCTCACCGTTTTTATTTTGATGCGGTTCAACTGCCGACGTTACTCGCGGAACAGTGCCTCGATACTCAGGCCCTGCATCTGCAGAATTTCACGCAGGCGGCGCAAACCTTCAACCTGGATCTGACGTACTCGCTCGCGAGTCAGGCCAATTTCGCGGCCCACATCTTCGAGCGTCGCCGCTTCGTAGCCCAACAGGCCAAAGCGACGCGCCAGCACCTCACGCTGTTTGGCGTTCAGTTCGAACAGCCATTTCACGATGCTCTGTTTCATGTCATCGTCTTGCGTGGTGTCTTCCGGTCCGTTGTCTTTCTCGTCTGCCAGAATGTCCAGCAACGCTTTCTCCGAATCCCCACCCAACGGCGTATCCACAGAAGTGATACGTTCGTTCAGGCGCAGCATACGGCTGACGTCATCCACCGGCTTGTCGAGTTGCTCTGCAATCTCTTCAGCGCTCGGTTCATGATCCAGTTTGTGAGAAAGCTCGCGCGCGGTGCGCAAATAGACATTCAATTCTTTAACTATGTGGATAGGCAAGCGAATGGTACGGGTTTGGTTCATGATCGCCCGTTCAATCGTCTGCCGGATCCACCAGGTAGCGTAGGTCGAGAAACGGAAACCGCGTTCTGGGTCAAACTTTTCCACTGCGCGGATCAGACCGAGGTTGCCCTCTTCAATCAGATTCAGCAGCGCCAGGCCGCGGTTGCTGTAGCGGCGGGCGATTTTCACCACCAACCGCAGGTTGCTTTCAATCATTCGGCGGCGGGACGGCACGTCACCGCGCAGTGCACGCCGCGCAAAATAAACCTCTTCCTCTGCGGTAAGCAGCGGAGAATAACCGATTTCGCCCAGATAGAGCTGCGTCGCATCCAATACGCGTTGGGTCACGCCTTGTGACAACAACTCTTCTTCCGCTAGATCATTCTCACTGGCCTCTTCTTCTACCAGTGCTTTTTCGTCGAATGATTCCGCTTCCGTTGCGTTCTCGTCGAAATCCGCATCATCATGTAACTCGTTAACTTTCAGCGTATTTTGGCTCATATGCTGCTCCTACCCGTGATACCGCGAGCAGAATAACAGCGTATTCTGCCCAATCTATCGCTGCGGAAGATAACGCAGCGGGTTTACGGATTTCCCCTTGTAACGAATTTCAAAATGCAAACGTACTGAACTGGTTCCGGTGCTACCCATGGTGGCTATTTTTTGACCCGCCTTCACTTCTTGTTGTTCCCGGACCAGCATTGTGTCGTTGTGAGCGTAGGCGCTCAGGTAATCATCATTGTGTTTGATGATGATTAGATTACCGTAACCCCGTAAAGCGTTGCCTGCGTACACTACACGACCATCGGCGGTAGCGAAGATAGGCTGCCCACGAGACCCGGCGATATCGACACCTTTATTCCCACCTTCTGATGAGGAAAAGTTATCAATAATCTTCCCGTCAGTCGGCCATCTCCAGGTACTTACCGGAGCGCTGTTGCTGACGGTGCTGCTCACTGGAGGAGCAACAACCGGTGCGGTAACAGGGGCTGTTGCGGTAGTTGCCGCCACTGCGCCTGCTGCAGGTAACATCTTACCTACATTCTGTTTACCCGAATTATCAGAATACGCGTTAGTTGATTGAGAATCAACCGTTGCAGTTTGTATCTGGGAGGTCGATGGTGGCTTAGGTACGCCGCCGCTGGTTGCGTCTGTCGCCGCCAGCATGCCGCCATTTCCGGTAGCCGAACCATTACCAAGCTGAATGTTTTGACCCACATTCAGACTGTAGGGTTCAGGAATATTGTTACGCTGAGCCAGGTCACGGTAATCATTTCCGGTGATCCAGGCGATGTAAAACAGCGTGTCTCCGCGCTTAACCGTATAGGTATTACCGCTGTAGCTCCCTTTGGGGATCGAAGTATAACTGCGGTTGTAAACAATGTGTCCCTCAGAGCCCACCTGCGCCCCAGCATTGCTGGATGCAGCGGCTCCGGCACCACCGCCGCCCACGCTACTGATAGGGGCCGATGTCGACGCATTGTTCGAACAACCCGCCAACCACAAACTTACCATCGTACACACCGCAACCCGGCGTAATGTAATCATTGGGCTTCCCGTGCTCATGCTTCCCCCATGACAGCAATATCAGCGATATATCCAAAATACCCTTTACATCGTAGCTGAGCTTTTAACATTCTCTACGTTCCTACAATGAAAGGTGCCCGCGGCCGATTTCTGAACGTCAGAAAACCTCATACCGGAGCCTCAAAACAGCGCGCCATGCTAACCACATTAGCGCTGCTGCACCATAAGACAACTACGCAGAAAGGCAATTGTATTGAAAATTAGTTTTATTGAAACGCTAAAACCTTAACCGGAGGTGATGAAAGTGCAACAGATTTCATATCCTGTCGAAAATTCAGACAATCGCTAGGCCAGTTCGCCTTTCACCAGTGGTACAAAGCGCACCGCTTCGACGATATCGATAGTAAATTCATTCCCCTGGCGCTGAATACGCTTGAGGATCTGAGCCTGCTCACCGACCGGCAAAACCAAAATACCGCCGTCGTCTAGCTGTTCCATCAACGCCGGGGGGATCTCCGGCGGCGCGGCGGTGACAATAATGGCATCGAACGGCCCCCGCGAAGCCCACCCCTGCCAACCGTCACCGTGACGAGTAGAAACATTGTGAAGGTCGAGTTGCTTCAGGCGACGTTTCGCCTGCCATTGCAATCCCTTGATACGCTCAACGGAGCACACATGCTGCACCAGGTGCGCCAGTATGGCGGTCTGATAACCGGAACCCGTGCCGATCTCCAATACCCTGGATGTAGGCGTCAGGTTTAAGAGTTCGGTCATCCGTGCCACCATATAAGGCTGGGAGATCGTTTGACCTGAGCCGATAGGCAGCGCCGTATTTTCATAAGCTTTGTGTTCAAGCGCTTCATCAACAAAGCGTTCACGCGGCACTGCCTCAATGGCCCGCAGTAATCGTTCGTCCTGGATCCCTTGTTGACGCAGTTGCGTCAGCAATGTTTGCATACGCTTGTTCACCATTCCCCGCCAACCCCTGCTTTGGTTAACCACGTTTTTACTACATCCTGGGCCGCATAAGCGGTCAAATCCACCTGCAAGGGTGTAATCGCGACATAACCCTGTTCTACCGCAGCGAAATCCGTGTCCGGCCCGACATCAAACTTATCACCCGGAGGCCCAATCCAGTAAAGGTTTTGCCCACGAGGATCCTGTTGGCAGAACACTTTGTCGGCCGGATGGCGACTGCCGCAGCGGGTCACGCGAATGCCTTTGATCTCGCCCAACGGCAAATCCGGCACGTTGATATTCAGAATTTTTCCAGTGCGTAACGGTTCACGCAACAGGGCACGCAGCACCCGGCAGGTGATCGCCGCCGCGGTAGCATAATGCTGATGGCCGTTCAACGACACGGCTAGCGCAGGCAAGCCCAAATGGCGCCCTTCCATGGCGGCAGCCACGGTGCCGGAGTAGATCACGTCATCGCCCAGATTGGGGCCGGCATTGATACCGGAAACCACGATATCCGGCGCAGGTTGCATCAGGGCATTCACTCCCAGGTATACGCAATCGGTCGGTGTTCCTTGCTGTACGGCGATATCCCCATTGGGCATCGTCAGGGTGCGCAATGGGGATTCCAACGTCAGCGCATTGGAAGAACCGCTGCGGTTACGATCGGGTGCCACAACCTGCACCTCAGCAAACTCTCGCAGCGCTGCCGCCAGCACCTGAATGCCTGGGGCGGTAACACCGTCGTCATTACTCAGCAATATCCGCATAAGAGGTTGTCTTCTTTTTATCTCTCAACCAGGCACCGCTCAACGCAGCCTGGGATTTAACTACTCGGTATGACCGCCCAAAAGGAGGCGCTTAATCAGCAGATATTATGTTTACTGCCCCCGCCATGTCCAGTGACCATGGGAAAAGGCAGGGAACTCAAGGCTGAACCGCCACGAGTCATTCTTCTGGCGAAAAAAAACCTGCTTGCGCAGGTTTCTTGATTATTACTCGCTAATATCCGCATCGCTACTGTCCTGCCGCATAATTTCGCGCACCACGCTGGTGGCGAAACTGCCGGCCGGCAGCCAGAAACGCAGTTCGACGGTGGCATCGTCCCACCAGTCCCACTGCATATCTTTCGGCTGTAACAGCAAGGCTCGGCGGGCCGGATCTACGCGTTCGCGCTTTAAAAGCGACATCAGCTCCGGCTGTTCCAGCAGACACTGCTGTTCAAAGCTCAACGCTTCCCCGGCGGTGCCCGGTTCGCCATCACCGGGTAAAGGAGCGGTGATCATCAGCTCACCGGCTTCCAGGCGTTGCTGCAACGCTTCCAGCTCTTCCGGTTTGGCAACAAACCAACTGCCACGACCGCTAAGTTGAAGGGCATCCCCTTCCAGCACGGTATGTTGCTGCTGATTGGCCAATCGCCGGCTGGCGATCAGGTTAAACAGCGCGCTGCGACTGGCAGAAAGATAAAAGCTACGCTTGCTGCGTTCTTTCACCCGGATCTCGTCATTCGCCCAACGTCGCGCCATCACCAGGTTGTTACCGCCGCGCCCAAAGCGCTGACTGCCGAAGTAATTCGGTACACCGCCGGTCTCAATCGCCTGCAGACGTTGTTCTACATCCTGACGATCGGAGATATGACGCAGCACCAGAGTAAAGGCATTGCCTTTCAAGGTGCCAATCCGCATTTTGCGCAGGTGCCGGGCGCTGGCCAGCACTTCACAGCCTTCCAGTGAGAACTGGGTAAAGTCCGGCGTCTCTTTCCCTGGCAGATGCAAACAGAACCACTGTTCGGTTACCGCATGACGATCTTTTAAGCCCGCGTAGCTGACGGAGCGGGCATGAATACCGGCAAAGCGCGCCAGGTAATCGGCGACGAACTGGGTGTTACAACCGTTTTTGCGGATGTTCACCAGCACGTGTTCGCCTTCGCCATCCGGCTCAAAGCCCAGGTCTTCCACCACCACGAAATCTTCCGGGTTGGCCTTCAGCACGCCGGTGCTTTGCGGCTGGCCATGCAGCCAGGTCAGGTTAGCCATATCCATGCGCTTATTCCTTGATCAACAAGGCAACCGCTTCGCAGGCAATACCCTCACCACGCCCGGTGAAACCGAGTTGTTCGGTGGTGGTAGCCTTAACGTTAACGTCGTCCATATGGCATTGCAGGTCTTCCGCCAGGAAAATGCGCATCTGCGGGATATGCGGTGCCATCTTAGGGGCCTGGGCAATAATAGTGATGTCCAGGTTGCCCAGACGATAGCCCTTGGCGCGGATGCGTTTCCAGGCTTCGCGCAACAACTCGCGGCTATCGGCACCTTTGAAGGCCGGGTCAGTATCCGGGAACAGCTTGCCGATATCCCCCAGCGCTGCCGCGCCCAGCAGGGCATCGGTCGCGGCGTGCAGTGCTACGTCGCCATCAGAGTGGGCCAGCAAACCTTTTTCATAAGGAATACGAACGCCACCGATCACCAACGGGCCTTCGCCGCCAAATTTATGTACGTCAAAACCGTGGCCGATACGCATGATGCGCTCCTTAATTGTCTAACTGAGTTAAATAGAATGCCGCCAGCGCCAAATCTTCCGGCCGCGTGACCTTAATATTGTCCGAACGCCCATTGACCAGCAGCGGATGATAGCCGCAGTGCTCCAGGGCCGACGCCTCGTCGGTCACCGTCGCCCCGTCATCCAGCGCGCGCTGCAGGCACTGCTTGAGCAACGCCAGTGGGAACAGCTGCGGCGTTAACGCATGCCACAGGTCCTGACGTTCTACCGTATGAGAAATGGCCCCGTGGCCAGGCTCTGCGCGCTTCATGGTGTCACGCACCGGCGCCGCCAAAATCCCCCCCACGTCGCTATGTTCGGTAATCGCCAACAGGCGGTCGAGATCGTCGGCATGCAGACAGGGGCGCGCCGCGTCGTGCACCAGCACCCATTTTGCCTCACCAGCCAGCTGCAAGCCGGCCATTACCGAGTCGGCGCGTTGCTGCCCGCCAATGGTAGCCTGCACGCGGGGATCCTGCGCTATCGGCAACTGGTGGAACTGCTGATCGTCGGGGCCTATCGCCACAATCACCTGCGAAATACGCGGATGGCGCAGCAGCGCGTGGATCGCGTGTTCGAGAATGGTTTGGTGGCCGATGGTTAAATATTGCTTTGGGCAATCAACCTGCATGCGGCTGCCAATACCGGCAGCGGGCAGGACGGCGATCACCGATGGAAAGGTTCCTGCGGAGTGATTCATGCGTTACTTTTGTAGGTTATTTTGCGAGGCGGACGCCGCGTTGCGTCTGGATTGGTCAGGAACCAGACGATAGAAAGTCTCACCGGGCTTAATCATGCTCAGCTCATTGCGCGCACGCTCTTCGATCGCTTCCTGACCGCCGTTCAAATCGTCGATTTCGGCGAACAGCTGATCGTTACGCGCTTTCAATTTGGCATTGCTGCCCTGTTGGAGCGCAACATCCTCATTGACCCGCACGTAATCGTGAATACCATTTTTGCCCAGCCACAGTGAATACTGTAACCAACCGAGCAATGCCAGCAATAGCAGCGTAAGTTTTCCCATCTCCGCCCCCTGAAAAACCGACCAATCATCCCACAACTTTTCGTTGGACTCCACACAGAGAACGGCATTTCGCCGCCAAATTCAGAGTAGGATGATAATTTCCTGAGTTTATAACCTAAATTCACTTCGAAAGCGGCAAAAAAAACCACTTTCATCACAGAAAAACCAGCCTGGGCCGCAACATTTTCCCCTTCAACGTTTTTTCCGGTTATGCAGTAAGAAAAACTGGCTACCCGCTGATTTCACCAAAGCATTCGCCAGCCACAAGCACAAACTGCATATTTAACACCATTAAAAATTTCATCATCAGGTAGGAGTTGTGTTTTTATTCATTAAAGATTATTTTTATGCACTCATAGTGCATAAATAAATCCAATGGATCATTTTTAATTACCGGGGATAGCGATGTTTAAATCTTTAGTTGTGATTGGCGCCTGTCTGGCTGCCACCCTGTCGGCCTCCGTCCTGGCGGCTGAACCTACCTACGTCGTCGGCTCTGGCGGCACCTACCGTCCGTTCGAATTCGAAAACAGCAGCAAACAGCTGGAAGGCTTTGATATCGATATCATCAAGGCGGTAGCCAAGGCCGAGAACTTTCAGGTCAAACTGGTGAATACGCCGTGGGAAGGTATTTTCGCCACGCTGAACTCCGGCGATCGCGACATCATTATTTCCGGCATCACCATTACCGATAAACGCAAACAAATGGTTGATTTCTCTGTACCTTACTTCCCGGCAGAGCAGGCTATCGTGGTCCCCAAAGACTCTGGCGTAGACTCGATTGCCGCCTTGAAAGCGCTGAAGGTCGGCGTAGTCAACTCCAGCACCGGCGACATCGTGGTGTCCGACGTGTTAGGCAAAAACAACACCGCCATCAAACGTTTCGACAATACCCCGTTAATGCTGCAAGAGCTGTATGAAGACGGTATCGGCGCGGCCGTGGGCGACGTCGGCGTGGCCAAGTTCTATATCAAAACCCATCCGGAAAAAGAGTTCAAACTGGTGTCCGATGCCAAATTCGAACGTCAGTATTTCGGTATCGCCGTGGCCAAAGGCAATGACGAACTGCGCGGCAAAATCAACGCCGGCCTGAAGAAAATCATCGCCGACGGCACCTACGCCAAAATCTACCAGACCTGGTTTGACAGCAACGTCCCCACGCTGCCCGCCGAATAAACTATCGTCGTTCGTCAACACAGCAGTCTAGAGACTTTTAAGAAGGATCCGACCTTGAATTTCCGTTGGGAGATAATCCAGGAGTACGCCCCGCTGTTTATGGAAGGCGCCTGGATGACCATTAAATGCACCATTATCTGCGTGATACTGGGCACCACCTGGGGGCTGATCCTCGGGCTCGGCCGTCTGGCGCAGGCACCACACGGCATCTGGAAACCGATACTGCATTATGGCGTTCAGTGGCCGGTGCGCATCTACATCAGCGCCTTCCGCGGTACGCCGCTGTTTGTCCAGATTATGGTGGTGCATTTCGCGCTGGTACCGCTGTTTATCAACCCACGTGACGGTCTGCTGGTCACCAGCGGCCTGATGAGCACCGATTTCGCCCGCGCGTTGCGCTCCGATTACGGCGCATTTCTCTCCTGCGTGGTGGCGATTACGCTGAACGCGGGTGCATACGTCTCGGAAATTTTCCGCGCCGGCATTCAGTCTATCGATCGCGGTCAGATGGAAGCTTCGCGTTCGCTGGGCATGAGCTACGGCAAAACCATGCGCAAAGTGATCCTGCCGCAGGCGTTTCGCCGCATGCTGCCGCCGCTGGGCAACAATGCCATTGCCATCGTCAAAGACTCTTCGCTGGCCTCCGCCATCGGTCTTGCCGATCTGGCCTATGCCGCCCGCACGGTTTCCGGCGCCTATGCCACCTATTGGGAGCCCTACCTGACCATTTCGCTGGTCTATTGGGTCCTCACCTTCCTGCTTTCGCTGATGGTGCAACACATGGAAAAGAGGTTCGGGAAAAGTGATTCGCGTACATAATCTGCAAAAACAATTCGGCGAAAGCCACGTGCTGCGTGGTATTTCCTGCGAAATCGCAGCCAACGAAGTGGTCTGCGTCATCGGCCCGTCCGGCTCCGGTAAAAGTACCTTCCTGCGCTGTATCAACGCGCTCGAGACCCTGTCCGGCGGTGAGATCCTGGTGAACGGTTTTGCCATACACAGCCAGAAAACCGATCTCAATAAAATGCGTGAGAGCGTCGGCATGGTGTTTCAACGCTTTAACCTGTTCCCGCACATGACGGTGCTGGAAAACATCATCATGGCGCCGATGGGCGTGAAAAAGCTGTCGCGCGCAGAGGCCATACTGCGGGCAGAGGCGCTGCTGCAAAAGGTGGGCCTGCTGGACAAAATCGACGCTTATCCCAACAGCCTGTCCGGCGGTCAGCAACAGCGGGTCGCCATTGCTCGCGCGCTGGCGATGGAACCGAAAATCATGCTGTTCGACGAACCGACCTCCGCACTGGATCCCGAGCTGGTCGGCGAAGTGCTGGCGGTGATGAAGTCATTGGCGCACGAAGGCATGACGATGGTGGTGGTGACGCATGAGATGGGCTTTGCCCGTGAGGTGGCCGATCGGGTGCTGTTTATCGATCAAGGGATCATTCAGGAAGAAGGTTCGCCACAGCAGATTTTCAGCCACCCGGCCAATCCGCGCACTCAGGCTTTTCTGAGCAAAGTTTTGTAACCTTCGGCACGGCTTTGCAATGCTTCGGGCGCAGGCGACTGCGCCCTTTCCCTCACCAACCGGTCAAAAAGCTGAACACCAGCCAGAACAGGCACAGAACGATGGTCCCGGTCAGCAACAGCGTAAAAATCAACCGGCCACGCAGCAGCATGCTGAGCGTGATGCCAATCAGCACCGAAACCGGCATCAGCGCCAGGAAGAACGGCCAGGTGTAGAGCAGGAAGAAAAGGGTGTTGGAGCCGTAAACCAAAAACGGCACTGCGAAGGCCAGCCAGTAGAAAACAAAGCCGCAGACACCGCCCAGGAAAGAATAAGAGGGCTCCTCTTTCTCCTGGTTTGCGTCAATCAAGATAGGCGAGACATTTTGCATAGCGATCCCTGGTTATTCGGCGCGCTCTCCGGCGGGCTTAGCGTAAAAAGCGTATGGCGCAAAAACGCCACACGCTTTTCTGAATTCAGGGTTTGATAATAGCCCGACCACGCAGCACGTCTAACAATTGCGCAATCAAATTTGTTACCAATTGTTGGCCATCAAGGTGAATATCCGGCCGTTGTGGCGCCTCGTAAACCGAGTCGATACCGGTGAAATTACGCAGCTCGCCGGCACGGGCTTTTTTGTACAATCCTTTCGGATCGCGCACTTCACAAACCGCCAACGGCGTGTCGACAAACACCTCGATGAAACGATCTTCATCCAGCAGTTCACGCACCATCTGCCGTTCGGCGCGATGTGGGGAAATGAAAGCGGTCAACACCACCAGGCCGGCGTCCACCATCAGTTTCGCCACTTCGCCCACGCGACGAATATTTTCGCGCCGGTCGTCGTCGGAAAAACCGAGGTCGCGGCACAGGCCGTGACGCACGTTGTCGCCATCCAGCAGATAGGTGCTGACACCATGGGCGTGCAGTGCCTGTTCCAGCGCGCCGGCGACGGTAGATTTGCCCGAGCCGGACAGCCCGGTAAACCACAGCACCACGCCTTTGTGGCCGTTGCGGACTTCGCGATCCGCACGCGTTACCGCATGCGGATGCCAGACCACGTTGTCATCATCCGGCCCGGTCGGCCGCAGTTGAGCGTCGGTCACGTTATTTTCCCCCAATCAGGTCGCGCGCGCCCCAATGTGGGAAGTGTTTACGCACCAGAGCATTCAGTTCCAGTTCAAATGCGCTGAAGTCGCCGGCTGATGCCTGAGCGTCCTGCAAGGTTTCGCGGATCAAGCCAGCACCCACGGTGACGTTGCTCAGGCGATCGATAAAGATCAGCCCACCGGTATCGTGGTTGCGTTGATAGCTGTCCAGCACCAGCGGTTCATCGAAGGTCAGTTCGACCAGACCGATACCATTGAGCGGTAAAGTGTCCGCCTGATGCTGCGCCAGCGAGTTGATTTCCACCTGGTGGCGTATGCCTTCTACCCGCGCACGGGTCTTTTTGCCAGCCACTTTGATGTCATAGCTTTGGCCCGGCAACAGTGGTTTTTCAGCCATCCACACCACGTCCACCAGCGCGCTTTGCGCCGCTTTCAGGGTTTCCCCAGCATCGACCAGCAGATCGCCGCGGCTAATATCCACTTCATCTGCCAGCACCAGCGTGATCGCCTCGCCCGGCACCGCTTCCTGCAGATCGCCATCAAAGGTCACAATACGCGCTACGGTAGATTCCACGCCGGAAGGCAATACCTTCACGCGTTGTCCGACGCGCACCACACCCGCGGACAACGTGCCCGCATAGCCCCGGAAATCCAGGTTAGGACGGTTGACATACTGCACCGGGAAACGCAGCGGTTGCGTCTCGCGTTCGCTGATCACATCCACGCTCTCCAGCACCTGCAGCAGCGTCGGGCCGCTGTACCAAGGCATCTGGGCGCTTTCACTGGCCACGTTGTCGCCATCCAGCGCCGACAAAGGCACAAACTTGATGTCCAGATCGTTCGGCAACTGTTGGGCGAAGGTCAGATAATCCTGTTTAAACTGTTCGAACACCGACTCTTGGTAATCTACCAGGTCCATTTTATTGACCGCCACCACCAGATGGCGAATGCCCAACAGCGTGGCGATAAAACTGTGCCTCCGGGTTTGATCCAGCACCCCTTTGCGTGCGTCGATCAACAGGATCGCCAGATCGCAGGTCGAGGCCCCGGTCGCCATATTGCGGGTGTACTGCTCATGCCCCGGCGTATCGGCAATAATAAATTTGCGCTTTTCGGTCGAGAAATAGCGATAGGCTACGTCGATGGTAATGCCCTGCTCACGCTCGGCCTGTAGGCCATCGACCAGCAGCGCCAAATCCAGTTTCTCGCCCTGGGTGCCGATGCGTTTGCTGTCGCTGTGCAGCGTAGACAGCTGATCTTCGTAGATCTGACGGGTATCATGCAGCAAGCGGCCTATCAGGGTACTTTTGCCGTCATCGACGCTGCCGCAGGTCAGGAACCGTAACAGGCTTTTGTGTTGCTGCGCATGCAGGTAAGATTCGACCCCACCCTGCTCAGCGATTTGTTGTGCAATTGCATTGTTCATCCGGCGGCTCCTTAGAAATACCCTTGACGCTTTTTCAGCTCCATCGAGCCGGACTGATCGCGGTCGATCATCCGTCCCTGGCGCTCACTGGTGGTGGACACCAACATCTCTTCGATGATCTCCGGCAGCGTCTCCGCTTCGGAATCCACCGCACCGGTCAGCGGCCAGCAGCCCAGCGTGCGGAAACGCACCATGCGCTGGCTGATCACTTCGCCAGGCTGCAGATCGATACGATCGTCGTCCACCATCAGCAACATGCCGTCGCGCTCTACCACCGGACGCGGTTTTGCCAGATACAGCGGCACGATGTCGATTTTTTCCAGGAAAATGTATTGCCAGATATCCAGCTCGGTCCAGTTCGACAGCGGGAACACGCGAATGCTCTCGCCCTTGTTGATTTGGCCGTTGTAATTGTGCCACAGCTCCGGGCGCTGGTTTTTTGGGTCCCAACGGTGGAAGCGATCACGGAATGAATAGATACGCTCTTTGGCGCGTGACTTCTCTTCGTCACGGCGGGCACCGCCAAAGGCGGCATCAAAACCGTATTTGTTAAGCGCCTGCTTCAGGCCTTCGGTTTTCATGATATCGGTATGCTTGGCGCTGCCGTGAACGAACGGGTTGATGCCCATCGCCACGCCTTCCGGGTTCTTGTGGATCAGCAGTTCAAAACCGTACTCTTTCGCAGTGCGATCGCGGAATTCGTACATTTCACGGAATTTCCAACCGGTATCCACATGCAGCAACGGGAACGGCAGCGTACCCGGGAAAAAGGCTTTACGCGCCAGATGCAGCATCACGGAAGAGTCTTTACCGATGGAGTAGAGCATCACCGGGTTGCCGAATTCAGCGGCGACTTCACGGATGATATGGATACTCTCCGCCTCCAATTGCCGCAAATGAGTGAGTCGTTTTTCGTCCATAACAGATCCTTAAGCCAAATTCACGACGGCGGGCCGCGATGCCCCTTCCGTCTGCGGTTGATGCCCAAACCAGGCAATTTGATGATGCAGCTCTACCACTTCGCCGATCACCAGCAGCGCCGGCAAAGGTGCCTGTTGAGCCAATTTTTCAAGCTGTTGCAGCGTGCCGGTTTGCACCAGCTGATCCGCACGCGTGCCGCGGCTAATCACCGCCACCGGCGTGGTGGCCGCGCGTCCGTGGGCTATCAGGCGCTGGCTGATGTCCGCCGCCTTCATGGTGCCCATGTAGATAGCCAGAGTCTGACGCGCTCGCGCCAAGTCTGCCCAGTCCAGCCCGTCACCGTCGGGACGACAGTGGCCGGTAATAAAAGTCACGCTCTGCGCATGATCGCGGTGCGTCAGCGGAATGCCGGCATAGGCCGTTGCGCCGGCCGCCGCGGTAACGCCCGGCACCACCTGGAACGGAATGCCCGCAGCGGCGGCCACCTGCAGCTCTTCGCCGCCGCGGCCAAAGATAAAGGGATCTCCGCCTTTCAATCGCACCACGCGCTTGCCCTGCTGCGCCAGTTCCACCAACAGGCGGTTGGTTTCTTCCTGGATCACCGAGTGTGCTCCGGCACGTTTGCCCACGCAGATGCGCTCGGCATCGCGACGCACCAGATCCAGAATCTCATCGCTGACCAGATGGTCGTAGAGCACCACATCGGCCTGCTGCATCACCTGTAGCCCGCGCAGGGTCAATAACCCCACGTCGCCCGGCCCTGCGCCCACCAGCGCAATTTCGCCCTGGGTGCCTTCGCCGTCCTGGGCAAACTGCTGTAAATCCTGCTCCAACTGCCGCTCGGCCTGTGCGGACTGGCCATTGGCCACCAGCGTGGCAAAACGTCCGCCGAATGTTTTTTCCCAGAAGCGACGACGTTCCCCGATCGCATTCAGTCGCTGTTTTACCTGGCCGCGCCAACGCCCGGCCACCTCCGCCATCTGCCCCAGGCTGGCGGGCAACAAAGCTTCGAGTTTTTCACGCAGCATACGTGCCAGCACCGGTGCCTGGCCGCTGGAAGAGACGGCAACCACCAGCGGTGAACGATCGATAATCGACGGAAAGATGAACGAGCAGCGCGGCTGATCGTCGACCACGTTAGCCAGCACCCGGCGTTTATCCGCTTCGGCAAACACCTCGGCATTCAGCGCGCTGTCGTCGGTTGCGGCAATCACCAGGAACACCTCATCCAGTTGCTGAGCGGCAAAAGCCTGCCCCTGCCAGTGGATGCGCCCCTGCTGATGCAGTTCTTCGAGTATGGGTGAGAGTGACTGCGCAACTATCCGTATTTCAGCCCCGGCGCGCAGGAGAAGATCCACTTTGCGCGCAGCCACTTCGCCGCCGCCAACGACCAACACCGGGCGTTGTTTCAGGTCGGCAAATATAGGTAGATAGTCCACAACAGCCTTTTCATATATGCAGAATGATAGTGTGACTATACGGGCTGAGATTTGGCCTCTGAAATGACGAAAAGGAATGACTAGTTACTTTATGGAATATAGGCCGCAGCACACGGCTTAACCGGCGATAATTGCGACTAAGGTTTGCGCATTTACGCCAAATTTAAGAGCGGGAGAAATTGTTTAATCTTGCCGACCGTCTCATACTGGACACCGCAAAAATAATCGGTCTTGTCGATATCAAAGAAGGATTTTTCGGTATGTTTTCCCGTTTTTACCTGAAGACCGGCCTGCTGGTGGCAGCGCTCGGCGGTGTTTTCAGCGTTTCGGCCGCCACTCAGCCCGCAAAAGAGGCCCCGATGGGCAAATTCGCCGCCGAGCAGACTCGCCACATCGCCACTTATTTTCCTGGCCGCATGGCCGGTAGCCCGGCAGAATTGCTCACCGCAGACTATCTGAAACAGCAGTTCAGCAAGATGGGGTATCAGAGCGATATCCGCAGTTTCAACACCCGCTATCTGTACACCAGTAAAGACGGCAAGAAGAACTGGAATAACATCACCGCCAGCTCGGTGATCGCCGCTAAAAATGGCAGCCTTCCTCAGCAGATTCTGATCGTGGCGCATTTCGATACCTACACGCCGCGAAGCGACGCCGATCTGGACAACAATCTCGGCGGCTTGACGCTGCAGGGCGTCGACGACAATGCCTCTGGCGTCGGCGTTATGCTGGAACTGGCGGAGCGTCTTAAGAACATCCCCACCGCTTACGGCCTGCGCTTTGTCGCCACCAGCGCCGAAGAACTGGGTTCGCTGGGCGCGCAGAACTACCTGCAGCGCATGAGCGACGAAGAGAAACACAATACCCTACTGGTGGTTAACCTCGACAGCCTGATTACCGGCGATCGCCTGTATTTCAACGCCGGTCTCAATACGCCGCCAAAGCTGGCGAAACAGAGCCGCGATCGCGCACTGGATATTGCCCACCGCTACGGCATCGCTGCCGCCACCAACCCGGGCAGCAAAGCACACCCGAAAGGCACCGGCTGCTGTTCCGATCAGGAAGTGTTTGATAAAGCCGGTATCCCGGTGCTGTCGGTCGAAGCCACCAACTGGTCACTGGGCGATAAAGACGGTTATCAGCAACGCGCCGTGAGCCCGCACTTCCCGCAGGGCATCACCTGGCATCGCCCGCAGTACGATAACCTGCAATATCTGGAACGCAATCTGCCAGGGCGCATCGACAAGCGCAGCCGCGAGAGCGTGCAGATTTTGCTGCCGCTGATTAAAGAACTGGCTCAGGCGCACCCACCCAAAGCACAAAAACAGAAAAAGTAGTCTCTCTGAAAACGCCAAGGGCCCAGCGAATGCTGAGCCCTTTGACGATGTTGATACGTGATTAGCCTTCGTGCAGGCCACACTCACGTTTCAGGCCAAAGAAACGGGTTTCTTCTTCACTCATGCCTGGTTCCCACTTCTGCGTGGTGTGAGTGTCCCCCACTGACAGATAGCCTTGTTCCCACAGCGGGTGATAACTGAGGCCGTGCTCGGTCAGGTATTGATAAATCTTGCGGTTGTCCCAGTCGATAATCGGCAGGATCTTGAATACCCCACGTTGCACCGCCAGTACCGGCAGATTGGCGCGGCTGCCGGATTGTTCGCGGCGCAGACCGGCGAACCAGGTTTGCCCGCCCAGAGTTTCCAATGCGCGATTCATCGGCTCAACCTTGTTGATCAGGTTGTATTTCTCGATACCTTCAACGCCCTGCTCCCACAGTTTCCCGTAGCGAGCCTCTTGCCAGGCGGGCGACTGCTCGGCACGAAACACTTGCAGGTTCAGCTTCAGTTTGTCGACCAGCTGATCGATAAACTGATAGGTTTCCGGGAACAGATAGCCAGTATCGGTGAGGATCACCGGAATGTCCGGTTTGATCCGCGTAACCAAATGCAGACATACCGCTGCCTGAATGCCGAAACTTGAAGAGAGCACAAACTCGCCGGGCAGATGTTCCAGCGCCCATTCCACGCGTTGCTCGGCGGAAAGCGTTTCCAACTGGCCATTAACTACCGCCAGTGCCAACGCCTGCCCAGACTTGGGCAGCGCATTCAGCGCCGCCAGATCGAATTCAGCCATGTTGCCAGCCTCCTGATGCTTGAATCATACCGCGCGGATCGGCCCCCGGTGAAAGCGGGGCCAAACGGCGTCAGTCCCAGAAATCCTGCGCCGAATCAATTACCGGCTTGACCACCCCGGCGCGAATAGTGAAATCACCGAAGCCTTCGCCCGCGTTACGCTCTGTGGCCCAGCGGCCCACCAGTTGGTCAATCTCTCGCAGAATTTCTTCTTCGTTGATATTTTCACGGTACATGCGCGGAATACGCGTACCTTCACGATTGCCACCCAAATGCAGGTTATAGCGGCCAACCGCTTTACCCACCAGGCCAATCTCCGCCAACAGCGCGCGGCCACAGCCGTTCGGACAACCAGTAATGCGCAATACGATGTGCTCGTCACCCACACCGTGGCTGTGCAGGATCCCTTCCACTTTAGTGACGAACGCCGGCAGAAAACGCTCGGCCTCCGCCATCGCCAATGGGCAGGTCGGGAAGGATACGCAGGCCATCGAGTTTTGACGCTGCACGCTGACCCCATCGTCGATCAATCCGTGTTCACGAGCGATCGCTTCGATCTTCGCCTTCTCGCTTTCCGGTACGCCGGCAACGATCAGGTTCTGGTTGGCCGTCAGACGGAAATCCCCTTTATGGATCCTGGCGATCTCGGCAACGCCGGTTTTCAACGGGCGTCCCGGATAGTCCAGAAGACGGCCATTCTCGATAAACAGCGTCAGGTGCCACTGGTTATCAATGCCTTTAACCCAGCCAATGCGATCGCCGCGGCCGGTAAATTCGTACGGGCGGATCGGTTCAAAGGTGATACCGGCCCGTTTTTCCACTTCGGCACGGAAGGTATCAACCCCAACGCGTTCCAGCGTGTATTTGGTTTTGGCGTTCTTGCGATCGGTACGGTTACCCCAGTCGCGCTGGGTGGTTACCACCGCTTCCGCGACCGCCAGCGTATGCTCCAGCGGGATATAGCCAAATTCGCTGGCCTTGCGCGCATAGGTTTTCTTGTTGCCGTGTTCAATCGACAGGCCCCCGCCTACCAGCAGGTTAAAGCCCACCAGCTTGCCGTTTTTGGCAATAGCGACAAAGTTCATGTCGTTGGCGTGCAGATCGACGTCGTTTTGCGGTGGGATCACCACCGTGGTTTTGAACTTGCGCGGCAGATAAGTCGCCCCGAGGATCGGTTCTTCGTCGGTGGTCGCCACTTTTTCCTGATCCAGCCACACTTCAGCATAGGCGCGGGTACGCGGCAGCAGATGTTCGGAGATCTTTTTCGCCCACTCGTAGGCTTCCTGGTGCAGCTCGGACTCCACCGGGTTAGAGGTGCAAAGCACGTTGCGGTTGACGTCGTTAGCCGTAGCCAGCGCGTCCAATCCCAGGCGCCCCAACAGCTGGTGAACCGGCTTAACGTCGCCCTTCACAATGCCATGGAACTGGAAAGTCTGACGGTTGGTGATGCGGATGCTGCCGTACAGCGTGCTTTCCTGCGCGAACTTATCAATGCCCAGCCACTGCTGTGGGGAGATAATCCCCCCCGGCAGACGGCAACGCAGCATCATGGCGTGGCGCGGTTCCAGCTTCTGTTCGGCGCGTTCGGCGCGGATATCACGGTCGTCCTGCTGGTACATTCCGTGGAAGCGGATCAGCAGGAAGTTGTCACCGTTAAAACCGCCGGTCAGGCCATCCTTCAAGTCTTCGGCGATGGTGCCGCGCAGGAAGTTGCTTTCTTTCTTCAAACGCTCGGCATCGGCCAATTTGCCTTCGACCACCAGAGGCCCCGGGTGTTTATCACTCATCAGTAGACATCTCGCTGATAACGGCGCTCAAGGCGCAGCTCACTTAAAAATTCATCCGCCAGCTCGGTATCCATGCCACCGTGCTCGGCCACCAGTTCCAGTAATGTGTTTTCCACGTCTTTTGCCATGCGGTTCGCATCGCCACAGACGTAAATGTGCGCGCCTTCCTGGATCCAACGCCACACTTCCGCGCCCTGTTCGCGCAATTTGTCCTGGACATAGACTTTATGCTGCTGGTCACGTGACCAGGCCAGATCGATGCGGGTCAGCAGGCCATCTTTCACATAGCGCTGCCATTCGACCTGATACAAAAAGTCTTCAGTAAAGTGCGGGTTGCCGAAGAACAACCAGTTCTTGCCGCCGGCACCGTCAGCATCACGCTGTTGCATAAAGGCGCGGAACGGCGCAATGCCCGTGCCTGGCCCAATCATGATCACCGGAGTTTCCGGGTTGGCCGGCAGGCGGAAATTGTCGTTATGTTCGATGAACACCCGCACGTCACCATCTTCTTCCAGCCGATCGGCCAGGAAACTGGAGGCACCGCCTGCGCGGGCGCGCCCTTCGATGTCGTAACGCACCACGCCGACGGTCACGTGCACTTCGTTTTCAGTCTCGGCTTGCGACGAGGCGATGGAATACAGGCGCGGCGTCAACGGACGCAGCAGGCCAATCAACTGCTCGGCGTTAAGATCGGCTGGCGCCTGTCGCACCATGTCGACAATTGGCGTGTTGTGCGCGTAATGCTGCAGCGCGGCTTTATCCGCTAACAAACCAATCAGCTTCTCGTCGCGCGACAGAGCCGCGTATTTATCGACGATTAGCGTGGTGTTCTGCGTCAGTTCAAAATGGCTGCGTAACGCTTGCGAAAGCGGCAAGGTTTTTCCTTCCACTTCCACCGGTTCGTCGCCCTTCAGCCACAGCAGTTGCACCAGTTCATCCACCAGTGCCGGGTCGTTATCGAACCACACGCCCAGCGCATCGCCCGGTTGGTAACGCAGACCAGAATCACCCAGGTCGATTTCAATATGGCGCACGTCTTTGTCTGAGGCCCGGCCGGTAATTTTTTGCTTCACTGCCAGTTGTGCGGTCAGAGGCTGTTCTTTGCTGTACGGGCTGCTGTCGATCAGGTCAATCGCACCGCTGGCCAGCACGCCCGGTGCGGCGTTTTCAGCCGGTGCGCGCGCTTTCAACACCTCCACCACCTGTTTACGCCAGGCGGTAGCCAGCTCCTGATATTCCACGTCGGCATCTACCCGCTCGACCAGACGCTCAGCGCCCAGTTCGGCCAGCTTGCCGTCGAAATCTTTACCCGACTGACAGAAGTTTTCGTAGGAAGTGTCCCCCAGGCCAAAGACCGCAAACGCGGTTTCGTTAAGCTTCGGCGCTTTCTTGGAGAACAGGAATTTATGCAGGGCAACCGCCTCTTCCGCCGGCTCACCTTCCCCTTGGGTGGAGGCGACGATCACCAGCAGACGTTCCTGGGCAATTTGCTTGAATTTGTAGTCGCCGGCATTAACCAGCGTGACGCTCAGCTTGGCGGCCAACAGATCGTCGCGCAATTGTTCCGCCAGGCGGCGAGCATTGCCGGTCTGCGAGGCGGAAATCAGCGTGATACTGGCGGCAGCGGCGGCAGGCGGAGCAATGGCTACCGCACCAGGCTGTTGATTAACCATTCCCCAGAAATAACCTGACAGCCACGCCAGCTGCGTCGGTGAATATTCACCAATCGCCGCCTGCAGGCGCGCCAGCTGTTCGGGTGTCAGCGGGAGCATCGATGTTGGAGGAGCCTGAGTCGTCATTGCAGTACTTATTTCCTATACTTGGCACCTATCCAGCCAGGTGCTCGCCAGTGTCAGTCGCTGTCTTTTCGTTCAGTCTGCGGTCCTGAAAAGAACAGGAGAGTTTGTAAGGTTACCGAGCACAATAGCAACGATTAAATAAGGGATAGCAATAATTAATAACCAAAATGACTAAGCTGTTTTTCTGGTAACGGATAGTGCTTAAAGCGCTAAGCAGATATTTTTATCTCAATGAAAATAAAGCTGTTTTTTTAACGTTATTTGAATGAATCGCATTTACCACTCATTACCCCAACCGATAGGTCCAGTCGGTACCAAACAAAAAAAGTGTTAACCGTGCATTGACCACAGCAGCGGTAGACCATAGCGGTATAAATGGCAAGCAGGCTCCGTTTCCGGTAAACTTCGGCGGTTTTTGAGTCAATGAGGCCGTAATAATGGCAACCACGCTGTTTAAAGATTTTCAGTTTGAAGCCGCACACCGTTTGCCGCACGTACCTGAGGGCCATAAATGTGGCCGTCTGCACGGGCATTCGTTTATGGTGCGTCTGGAAGTAACCGGTGAAGTGGATGCACATACCGGTTGGGTGATGGATTTCGCCGAGCTTAAAGCCGTGTTCTCCCCTATTTGGGAGCGCCTGGATCACCATTATCTGAACGATATTCCAGGATTGGAAAATCCCACCAGCGAAGTGCTTGCCGCCTGGATCTGGCAACAGCTCAAACCCCAGTTGCCGGAGCTGACTGCGGTGATGGTGAAAGAAACCTGTACCGCGGGATGCGTGTATAAAGGTTAAAGAAAGGGCGCCCAATGGCGCCCTGAATTTTATGCGATGTTCAGATATTTATGGGTCTGCATCGACAGGCGCCAGTTGCGCGCAATGCAGGTTGCGATGCACAGGCGAGTCGCCTCTTCCTTCTGGCTGATCGGCTGCAGCGCGATAATACGCGGCTTCTCATCATGCAGCGTCGCCAGCAGCACATCCAATGCTTCGATATCGCGCTCACGCCCAACCGGGTGCTTCACTTCATCAGCGCGCTGCAAAGCCTGATCCAACACCTTCATGCCGCCGCGCATATTCACCTTGGGGGATACCGTCACCCAGGTTTTCGCCGAACACCGGATTTCGTGGGTGCCGCTGGTCTCAATCTGGCAGCCGTAGCCGTTGTCTTCCAGCAACTGGGTCAGCGGAGTCAAATCATAGATGCAGGGCTCGCCGCCGGTGATTACCACGTGGCGTGCGGTATAACCCTGTTGACGCATCACCGCCAACAGCTGCTCGGCGTTGGCGCTGCCCCAGGCGTCGCTCTCTTCGGTTTTCACCAGGATCCGCTGCATATCGACTTCCCGATTGGCTTCCTTTTCCCAGGTATGTTTGGTGTCGCACCAGCTGCATCCTACCGGGCAGCCCTGCAAGCGAATAAAGATGGCTGGAACGCCGGTGAAAAAGCCTTCGCCCTGCAAGGTTTGGAACATTTCATTAATCGGGTACTGCATCGGTTTCTCAATCTGGAAAGGTAAAAAGGGATTATCGCAGATTCCAGCCCGGCGACCAAACGGGCGAAATTGTATTAAATTTTATCCTACCCGCCTTCGCCAGCGTATCTCACCGGCTATCCGCTTCATTTTATTTGCTTACTGAGCAATCTCCTTGTGTTTACGATGTAATCTGCTTCGCAAAAACAACATTTATTTAACGCATAAGATAAATATATTTGACATAAAGCGCCTGCGCGCAGATGTATATACAGGCAAGCACAAGCCGGGCATCAGTTCCGGTGATTTATCCACACAATCACATCTGCGTTAGAGGTTGCCATGGCTCATTCCACCGAGTTGAATATTCAGCAGGCCATCGATGACAGCAAATTTTCGCTGTTTCACTGGACCTTGATCATTTTGGGATTCCTGATCCTGGCCATTGATGGCTTTGACACGGCGGCCATGGGGTATATCGCTCCCTCGGTCGCCAAAGACTGGGGCATTGTTAAACAGGATCTGGGCCCGGTGCTGAGCGCCGCGCTGCTGGGTCTGTCCCTTGGTGCCCTGGTTGCCGGACCGATTTCCGACCGTATCGGCCGTAAGCGGGTACTGGTATTTTCATGCCTGTTCTTCGGCCTGTCGACCCTGGCTACCGCCTACGCCGGCTCGCTCAATAGCCTGACTCTGTGGCGTTTCCTCACCGGCCTGGGATTAGGGGCGGCGATGCCGAACGCCATCACGCTGATTTCCGAGTATGCGCCACAACGCTGTCGTTCGTTGGCTATTAACACCATGTACTGCGGCTTCCCGCTGGGTGCAGCCGGAGGTGGTGCGATTTCGTCTTGGCTGATCCCGGCGTATGGCTGGCATAGTGTGCTGTTGTTGGGCGCGATCGCTCCGTTGGCGCTGACGTTATTGTTGATCCTGTTCCTGCCGGAATCGGTGAAATACATGGTGAACCGCGGTAAAGATGCGGCAAAAATCAAACGTATTGCCCAGCGTTTTGTCAGCCAGAATCTCGATAACGTGACGCGCTTTTATCTGTATGAAGAGAAATTGACACAGTCCAAAACCAGCGTCGGCCTGTTGTTCACCCGCCCTTATCTGACCGGCACGCTGATGCTGTGGCTGACGTACTTTATGGGCTTGGTGATTTATTACGTGCTGCTGAGCTGGATGCCGATCCTGATGCAGGGACTGGGCTATCAACTGGAACAATCGGCCATTTTGACCTCGCTGTTCACCTTCGGCGGCACGCTTGGCATTCTGGTGGCCGGCTGGCTGATGGACCGCTGGAACGCCCATAAAGTGGTGTCGAGCGGCTTTGTCATTACCGCTCTGCTGATTGTGGCAATGGCGACCGAGGACAGCCATATCGTGCTGCTGGGTACGTTTATCTTCCTGATGGGCATCACCATGAACGGCGCGCAATCCGGTCTGCAAACGCTGGCAGCCACTTTCTACCCGACCCACAGTCGCGCAACCGGCATAGCCTGGATGCAGGGCATCGGCCGCTTTGGCGGCGTGGCGGGCACCATGATGGGGGCACAGTTGCTGGCCATGCAATGGGAAGTGCAGAGCATTTTGATGTTCCTGTGCGTGCCGGCGCTGATCGCCGCCATCGCTACAGTTTTCAAAATGACCCGAAGAGCGACGCTGCAACCGGCTGACAAACCCGTATAAGGGCTAAACCGGTAGGGGTCGAACATGTTCGACCCGATTTAACCCATTGATTATGCTATTGGGCGCAGCATGCGGCGCCCCTACCACAAAACAACACAGCACTCTGTCAACGGCTTCACCCCCTCCAGCGATAGGACTTTTTTATCGCTCGCCCTAACTTGTAATGGGTATGTAAATTTATTGTGATTTGCCGCTCAAAAATGACCCATTTTTAATTCATTTTTGTTGAATAGCTCACTGTTCTTCAGTGCGAGCCTAATAGCTCAGACGTCAAAATAGAAACCATCTAATTGATTAAAAACAAAAATAACTTTCTCTTATGCCTTTTTAACCGCCCACTGGTCGGTGTTGCATATGCTTGTACATACAAGTATATGTTAATAAACCCTACGCATTGTTATGGCGTGGTGATTCACCCCACCGCACCATGGGATCTGCACCGATACTGTTTGAGGAAAATGCTGTGACTGCAAATAACAAAGTTCGCAATGTCGATGTACGCGCGCCACGCGGCACAAAATTAAATGCAAAAAGCTGGCTGACCGAAGCGCCGTTGCGCATGCTGATGAACAACCTCGATCCGGAAGTGGCGGAAAACCCGCATGAGCTGGTGGTGTACGGCGGTATTGGCCGCGCCGCGCGTGACTGGGACTGCTACGACAAAATTGTCGCCACCCTGAAAACGTTGGAAGAAGACGAAACGCTGCTGGTTCAGTCCGGCAAACCGGTCGGGGTATTCAAAACCCACAGCAACGCGCCACGCGTACTGATTGCCAACTCTAACCTGGTGCCACATTGGGCAACCTGGGAACACTTTAACGAACTGGACGCCAAAGGCCTGGCCATGTACGGCCAAATGACCGCCGGCAGCTGGATCTACATCGGCAGCCAGGGCATCGTCCAGGGCACCTACGAGACCTTCGTGGAAGCGGGCCGCCAGCATTACGACGGCAGCCTGCAGGGCCGCTGGGTGCTGACCGCCGGTTTGGGCGGTATGGGCGGCGCGCAACCGCTGGCTGCTACGCTGGCAGGCGCCTGTTCACTGAACATCGAATGCCAACAAAGCCGTATCGATTTCCGTCTGAAGACCCGTTATGTCGATGAGCAAGCGACGGATCTGGACGACGCGCTGGCTCGCATCAAGAAATACACCGCCGAAGGCAAAGCCATCTCCATCGCCCTATGCGCCAATGCGGCAGACATTCTGCCAGAACTGGTGCGCCGCGGCGTGCGCCCGGACATGGTCACCGACCAGACCAGCGCTCACGATCCGCTGAACGGCTATCTGCCAAAAGGCTGGAGCTGGGAAGAGTACCGCGAACGTGCACAGACCGAACCTGCGCAGGTGGTGACCGCTGCCAAGCAGTCGATGGCTGAACACGTCGAAGCCATGTTGGCGTTCCAGAAAATGGGCGTACCGACCTTCGACTACGGCAACAACATTCGTCAGATGGCGAAAGAAATGGGCGTCAACAACGCCTTCGATTTCCCAGGCTTCGTGCCTGCCTATATCCGTCCGCTGTTCTGTCGCGGTATCGGCCCGTTCCGCTGGGCTGCACTGTCCGGCGATCCGCAAGATATCTACAAAACCGACGCCATGGTTAAAGAGCTGATCCCGGATGACGAGCATCTGCATCGCTGGCTGGATATGGCGCGCGAACGCATCAGCTTCCAGGGCCTGCCGGCACGTATCTGTTGGGTCGGTCTGGGCCAACGCGCCAAGCTGGGCCTGGCTTTCAACGAAATGGTACGCAGTGGCGAACTGTCCGCACCGATCGTGATCGGTCGTGACCATCTGGACTCCGGCTCGGTCGCCAGCCCGAACCGCGAAACCGAATCTATGCAGGACGGTTCGGACGCCGTTTCCGACTGGCCGCTGCTTAACGCCCTGCTCAATACCGCCAGCGGTGCGACCTGGGTTTCCCTGCACCACGGCGGTGGCGTCGGCATGGGCTTCTCGCAGCATTCCGGTATGGTTATCGTTTGTGACGGCACCGACGAAGCCGCCGAACGTATCGCCCGCGTATTGCATAATGACCCTGCCACTGGCGTGATGCGTCATGCCGATGCCGGTTACGACATTGCGATTGAATGCGCCCGTGAGCAAGGTTTGAACCTGCCGATGGTGGCCGCGACTCAAGGAGGCAAAGCATGAAAGCGCTGACTATCCGCCCAGGCCAACTGACTCTGACGCAACTGCGCGACGTTTATCAACACCCGGTGACCCTGACGTTGGACGACAATGCCTACGCCGCTATCCAGCAGAGCGTGGCCTGCGTTGAGCGCATTGTCGAAGAAAACCGCACCACCTACGGCATCAATACCGGTTTCGGCCTGCTGGCGTCTACCCGCATTGCACGTGAAGACCTGGAAAACCTGCAACGTTCGATCGTGTTGTCACATGCCGCAGGCGTTGGCGCGCCGACCGACGACAACCTAGTTCGCCTGATTATGGTATTGAAGATCAACAGCCTGTCGCGCGGTTTCTCCGGCATCCGTCTGGAAGTGATCCAGGCGCTGATGGCCTTGGTCAACGCCGAAGTCTATCCGCATATCCCGCTGAAGGGCTCCGTGGGCGCCTCCGGCGATTTGGCTCCGCTGGCACACATGAGTCTGGTGCTGCTGGGCGAAGGCAAGGCCCGCTATCAAGGCGAATGGCTGCCTGCCACCGAGGCACTGGCCAAAGCAGGCCTGAAGCCGCTCACGCTGGCGGCCAAAGAAGGCCTGGCGCTGCTGAACGGCACCCAGGTTTCCGCCGCCTTCGCGCTGCGCGGCCTGTTTGACGCGGAGGACCTGTACGCCGCAGCCACGGTCACCGGCAGCCTGACGGTGGAAGCCGCTCTGGGTTCTCGCAGCCCGTTTGACGCACGTATTCACGCCGTACGCGGCCAACGTGGCCAGATCGACGCCGCCGCCGCTTACCGCCACCTGCTGGGCGAACGCAGCGAAGTGTCCGACTCGCATCGCAACTGTGAAAAGGTACAAGATCCCTACTCCCTGCGCTGCCAACCGCAGGTAATGGGTGCCTGCCTGACGCAGATCCGCCAGGCCAGCGAAGTGCTGGAGGTCGAAGCCAATGCGGTGTCCGACAACCCATTGGTATTCGCAGAACAGGGCGATGTCCTGTCCGGCGGTAACTTCCACGCCGAACCGGTCGCAATGGCCGCCGACAATCTGGCGCTGGCATTTGCCGAAATCGGCTCGCTGTCCGAACGTCGTATCTCGCTGATGATGGATAAACACATGTCGCAACTGCCGCCATTCCTGGTGGACAACGGCGGCGTGAACTCCGGCTTTATGATTGCCCAGGTTACCGCCGCGGCACTGACCAGCGAAAACAAAGCGCTGGCGCATCCGGCCAGCGTCGACAGCATCCCGACCTCCGCCAACCAGGAAGACCATGTTTCCATGGCACCGGCTGCAGGACGCCGTCTGTGGGAAATGGCGGATAACGTGCGCGGTATTCTGGCCGTCGAATGGCTGGCGGCCTGCCAGGGGTTGGATTTGCGCAAGGGCCTGAAAACCACCGAAAGTCTGGAGCAGGCACGCCGCATACTGCGCGAGCAAGTCAGTTATTACGACAAGGATCGTTTCTTCGCCCCCGACATTGAAGCCGCCAGCCTGCTGTTGGCGGCCGGTCATCTGAACTCGCTGATGCCTTCGGCGCTGCTGCCTAGTCAGGCATAAATAAAACCTACCACGCAGTTTGTTCTGTCCCACCGGGTGCGTTCCACCCGGTGCGGATAGCGCGTGCCTGTTCTGCCGTAAAAACTCGACGGGAAGCAACATGCGTAACGAAACGACACAACTCAGACGCGGACTAAACGCGCGACATATCCGCTTTATGGCGCTCGGCTCAGCCATCGGCACCGGTCTGTTCTACGGCTCCGCGGGAGCCATCCAATTGGCTGGCCCTGCGGTGCTGCTGGCTTATCTGGTCGGCGGCGCGGCGGTCTTTATGGTAATGCGCGCGCTGGGTGAAATGGCGGTGCATCAGCCGGTCTCCGGCTCCTTCGGTCATTATGCCAGCCACTACCTTGGCCCCTTGGCCGGTTTCCTCACCGGCTGGACCTATACCTTCGAAATGGTGATTGTTGCCCTGGCGGACGTCACCGCCTTCGGCATCTATATGGGGCTGTGGTTCCCGGACGTTGCCCAATGGGTGTGGGTACTCAGCATCATCATGTTCATCGGCGCGCTCAACCTGTGCAGCGTGAAAGTGTTCGGTGAAATGGAGTTCTGGCTGTCGTTGATCAAGGTGGCGGCAATCGTCGCGATGATCATCGGCGGCGCGGCGGTGATGCTGTTTGGCTTCGGTCAGACTCAGCACGCCACCGGCCTCAGCAACCTGTGGCAGCACGGTGGCTTTATGCCTAACGGCATCGGCGGCGTGGTTGCTTCGCTGGCGGTGGTGATGTTCGCCTTCGGCGGCATTGAGATCATCGGCATTACCGCCAGCGAGGCAAAAGACCCCGCGAAGGTGTTGCCGAAAGCGATCAATGCGGTACCGATTCGCATTCTGCTGTTCTACGTGCTGACGCTGCTGGTGCTGATGGCAATCTATCCCTGGAACAGCATCGGCCAAAACGGCAGCCCGTTTGTTGAGATCTTCAGCAATCTGGGCATCAGTTCCGCCGCCAACGTGCTGAATGTGGTGGTGATCACCGCCGCCATTTCCGCCATCAACAGCGATATCTTCGGTGCCGGCCGCATGATGTATGGCATGGCGCAGGAAGGTCAGGCACCCAAAAGCTTCACTCGCCTGACCGGTAACGGCGTGCCCTGGATGACGGTGCTGGTGATGTCCATTGCCCTGCTGTTGGGGGTGGTGCTCAATTACCTGATCCCAAAACAGGTGTTTATGATCATCGCCTCCATCGCCACCTTCGCCACCGTTTGGGTTTGGCTGATGATCCTGCTGTCACAAATTGCCATGCGCCGCACGCTGACGCCGCAAGAGGTCAGCAAGCTGAGCTTCCCGGTTCCCTGGTGGCCGGTCGCACCGGCACTGGCGACGATATTTATGCTGTTCGTCATCGGCCTGCTCGGTTACTTCGAAGACAGCCGCATTGCCCTGTACGTAGGGTTGGTGTGGGTAGCCTTCCTTACCCTGGCTTACTGGTTGTGGGTACGTAAAAAAGGCGGGGGTTCACCCGTCACGTCCTCACCACAGTATTAGTCTCACGAGCCCGCCGTTCCCGGGCTCTTCGTCATTAACGTGGAGTATCACCATGCAAACACGACACAAATTATGGATACCGCTGATCGCGCTCGGGCTGATGACAGGCAGCCCCTCCGCACGCGCAACAGGCTGGTGCGAATCCGGCACAAGTCGGTCAAGAAAGCGGGCAAGGCGGTCAGCGTTGGTGCCCCCATTGTCGGCGCAGTTGAAGGCTGGTAGGTGCCACGTTATGTAATTGAAGGCGATGCCAAGCGTAAGTTGAAACCGCTGGCGCCTGAGCTGGTGCAGGTGTTGTCAAAAGTGAATCTGCCGCTCAGTCTGATTAACCAGAATCTGGCGCGCATGAGCAAGGAACGCATCAGCTCCCAGAAGCTGGAGCTGGTCGCCACGCTGCTGGCGGTGATTATCGGCATTCCGCAAGGCATATTGGCGGCGCGTTGCGATCGCGTACGGGCGGTATTGATGCTGTTCGGCCTGAGCAAGGTGCAGGCCATTCTGGCGACGGTGCTCTATGCCACGCCACCGCTGATCCGCCTGACCGATTTGGGCATCCGCCAAATGGACAAGGAAGTGATGGAGTCCGTCACCGCCTTTGACGCCAACCGCTGGCAGAAGCTGTTCGGCGTCCAGTTGCCGCAGGCGCTGCCGAGCATCATGGCCGGTATCAACCAGACCACCATGATGTCGTTATAGATGGTAGTGGTCGCGTCAATGATCGGCGCTCGTGGGCTGGACGAAGACGTGTTGGGTGCCATGAGCTTTGAAGCTTTACGCGGACAAATTGCCGCCTTCGACGAGGAAATACTGGCGTTGAAACCGCACCCAGGCATGCAACGGGTGGGTGCCAATCTGCGGGCGCTACTGCACGGCAGCGAGGTGATTGCCGCCAGCAAAGGTATTCGCACTCAGGATGCGCTGAGCATCCGCTCGATTCCACAGGTGCACGGTGCCTGCCGCGATCAGATGGCTCATGCCGAACGACAGATTGAAACCGAGCTGAATGGCACCACCGATAACCCGTTGCTGCTTGGCACGCCGGATAACTTCCGCGTCATGTCACAGGCCAATCCGCACGGCGAATCGGTCGCGATGGCCGCCGATGTGCTGGCGATCGCTATCGCCGAACTCGGCGGTATTGCGGAACGGCGCATCGATCGTCTGATTAACCCGCTGGTCAGCGGTTTGCCGCCATTTTTGGTCAGTGAGCCGGGCGTCAACTCCGGCATGATGATCGCTCAATACGTGGCGGCATCGCTGTGCGCAGAGAACCGTCAGCTGGCCCAGCCTTGCGTAGTGGATAACTATGTCACTTCGGCGCTGCAGGAAGATCACCTCAGTCTGGGGACCGGTGCGGCATTGCGGCTGCATAAGCTGTTGGCCAACGTTAACCAGATCCTGGCGATTGAATATCTGTTGGCGGCGCAGGCCTTCGAGTTTTTGCAACCGCAACGCGTCGGCGAAGGTACCGGGCGCGCCTGGCGACTGCTGCGTCAAAGGGTAGAACCTTACCATCAGGATCGCTGGTTGGTGCCCGACATTGCCAGCAGCGCCGCGCTGTTGCAGGACGAACAGGCGCTGGCGGAAATTGCCCCTGCGTTAGATTAACGCTTGCCCCTTCCCGCTGGGTGGGGCATCAAAGCTAGCTTTGCGCCAAGGCCTGGCGGATATCGGCCTGCAGGTCGCCAAGATCTTCCAGGCCGGCGGACAAGCGTATCAGCCCGTCGCTGATATGGTGACGCTGCCGCTCTTCGGGGCTGTAGGCCGAGTGGGTCATGCTGGCGGGATGCTGCGCCAGCGATTCGCAATCCCCCAGGCTGACCGCGCGCAAGATCAAACGCAGCGCATTGAGGAAGCGGATGCCCGCCGCCATGCCGCCTTTGAGTTCAAACGCCAGCATGCCGCCCGGCCGCGCCATTTGCCGCTGCGCCAACTCATACTGGGGAAAATCCTCCAGCCCGGGATAATAGACACGTTCTACCGCCGAATGCTGAGCCAGCATTTCCGCCAAACGCTGGGCGTTGTCGCAATGGCGTTCCATACGCAACGGCAGGGTTTTCAGCCCGCGCAGCAGCAATGCCGCATCCTGGGCAGACAGCACCGCACCGTTCATGTCTTTCAGCCCAACTAAACGGATGTCCTGCGCCAAATCCTGCCGCGTCACCACCAGCCCGGCCAACAGATCACCATGCCCCCCGATGTATTTGGTAGCGGAGTGCACCACTATATCGGCCCCCTGTTCCAGCGGCCGTTGCAGATACGGGGTGCAATAGGTGTTATCCACCAGTAACAGCGCCTGTTGGCGGTGAGCAATTTCGGCGACTGCGGCAATATCGACCAAACGCATATTCGGGTTGGCCGGCGTTTCGCAATACACCATGCGGGTCCGGGGGCCGATCGCCGCCGCCAGACGCTCCGGGCGGGTCAGGTCTACGTGAGTGATTTTCACGCCGTAGCGCGCCAATCCGTGATGAAAATAACTGAAGGTGCAGCCGTAAATCGTCTCGTCAACGATCAGCTCGTCGCCCGGATTGAGCAGTGTCCAGCAGCAGGCGGTAATCGCGCCCATACCGGAGGAAAACGCCACCGCAGCTTCGCCCCCCTCCAGATTGGCTATCCGCTGTTCCAGCAGGTTGAGGGTCGGGTTGGCGATGCGTGAATAAAAATACCCCGGCTCAGTGCCTTCAAAGCAGGCACCGCCATATTCCGCCGTCGGGAACGTAAAGGTCGAGCTCATAAACACCGGGGGACAGAGCGCTCCCAGATACTGCTGGGGATCGTAACCGTGATGGATCGCGCGTGTTGCAAAGGCTTGCCTGAAAATGGCAGACATGACAACTCCTTACCTGAGTGAGTGAAAACAATGATGCTTAGTTCGTTCAAACGTCCGTGGGCAGTGCGCTGCTGCGCATACGCTGGCCAACGATTTGCAAAGTACGCAGCACCAGCATCAGGCCCAGTAAGGTATCCGGCTGCCGCAACAAGGCGTACAGCGCACGAAAATTGACGGGTGAGGGATCCAACTGCAACTCGGTATGCGCCATTTTCAACGCCATTCCGCCCTCCCATCCCGCAGCCACCAGGCCTTCAAAGACGCCGGAGAGTTTTTCCACCAGCGCGTTATCGGCGATATCCACCAGGTCAGACAGCAGCGACAGCAGATCGACCACGTTATCGAGCCGACCGCCGGCCAGCAGCGGCTGTAGCTTCTCCAGCAAAGCCGCCAGGGGTTCATGTTCAGATGCGTTCATAGGCCCTCCGTTAAATCAGCCCGCGTACCGTCGCCCAGTAGAGTCCGCGATTAAAACCGTTGCGCAACATGCTGCCGACTTTGGTTGAAGGCGTCGGCAACACATCGTTGCGGTAGTCGTAAACCAGCGGCATCCCGGCTTGCAGCCCCATTTGAGCAATGGCCTGCACCTTGCCGTCGTAGTGGCTAACGGTCTGGCCCAGCCTCAGTTCCGCCACGATATTGTCGGCAATCACCGGCGCCTGATTGTGGCAGGAGCCACCGGCCTTGCTGACCGGCAAATCCACCGTATCGCCGATGACATAGACCCCTTGTTGGCCGTAGACCTGCAGCGTCTGATGGTCGGTCGGCAACCAGCCTTCGCCGTTATGCCCCTCGCTCAGCCCCGTGTTCCGCACTGCCTCTACCGCACGGATAGGTGGGGTAGCCATCAAAATATCGAACGGCTGCTGCTCACCTTCGGCGGAATAAGCGATTTTCTGCTGCTCATCCACCCGGCTGAGAGTAAACCCGCGCTGATGGCGAATATCCCGCGCGGCGAAAATACCGGGCAAGGCCTCTGCGGTTGGACGCTGTAAAAACAGGCAGTTACGCAGCAACTGCGAAACGCTGGGGTAGGTATAAACAATTTCAACCGCTTTACGCACTCCGCGTCGACGCAGGTAATCATCGAGCATCAGGGTGGTTTCTATCGGGGCAATACCGCACTGGTGCGGCACATTGGGCGTTTCGGGGAAGGAGACGGTGATAAAAATTCGGCCTTTTTCGATGCTCGACAGCTTTTGTGCCAGTTGGCGGGCGGCCTGATATTGGTAAAAATGATCGCCTGCCCGCGCCAACCCTTCGATACGCTCCGGCCAGGGCACGCAGCCGGTGGCAAACACCAGAAAATCATACGGGTACTGTTTGCTACTGCGGGTATGGATCACTCGCTGAGTTAAATCAAAGCGCTCCGCTTTATCGACAATAAACTGAATTTCCGGACGCAGCAGGCTTTGCTGTGAGCGGGTTAATTCCTGTTTGAAAAAAGCGTTAAAGGCAACGTACATAAAAGCGGGTTTATAATAATGAATCGGAGAATCCGAAATCATCAATAACTCAACTTTATTATTCAATATTTCCCGATGTAATTTCGTGGCCAGTAAATTGGCCAATATGGTCCCTCCGGTACCCCCACCGACTATCACAATCCTGTTTCGCATCAAGCCCTCACCCAGCCGAGTCACGGCTCGGCAATTTTTAGGGAAACGAATGGAGGCAGGAATACAGGCTTAATTCTTCTGCCTTACTGGCAGTCTAGTAACGAAAAAATATAAAGCAATAGAAAAGAGAATATATAAAATAGGAATTTTATTATTATAATTAATACATCAAGTTAAAAAACAGATAATAAGATATTAGTTCAATAATAATAAATAACTCACTATCACTTATGTAAATAACCAGTGATAAAAAAACCCGCCGGAGCGGGTTTCATTTAGCAACGAACCAAACCGTTATTACTGACCTTTAACTTCTTTCAGGCCATTGAACGGAGCGCGTGCACCCAGCGCTTCTTCGATACGGATCAGTTGGTTGTATTTAGCAACGCGGTCAGAACGGCTCATAGAACCGGTTTTGATCTGGCCAGCCGCAGTACCCACAGCCAGGTCGGCGATGGTTGCGTCTTCGGTTTCACCTGAACGGTGAGAGATCACCGCAGTGTAGCCTGCGTCTTTCGCCATCTTGATAGCAGCCAGAGTTTCGGTCAGAGAACCGATCTGGTTGAATTTGATCAGGATGGAGTTAGCGATGCCTTTCTCGATGCCTTCTTTCAGGATCTTGGTGTTGGTAACGAACAGGTCGTCGCCCACCAGCTGGATTTTGTCGCCCAGCACTTTAGTCTGGTATGCGAAACCATCCCAGTCAGATTCGTCCAGGCCGTCTTCGATAGACACGATTGGATATTGTTTGGTCAGCTCTTCCAGGAAGTGAGTGAACTCTTCGGAAGTGAAGGCTTTGTTGCCTTCGCCGGCCAGGACGTATTTACCGTCTTTGTAGAACTCGGAAGCCGCACAGTCCATCGCCAGGGTCACGTCTTTGCCCAGCTCGTAGCCTGCTGCTTTTACCGCTTCAGCGATAACAGCCAGCGCTTCGGCGTTGGAACCCAGGTTTGGTGCGTAGCCGCCTTCGTCACCTACAGCGGTGTTCAGGCCTTTGGCCTTCAGCACTTTCGCCAGGTGATGGAAAACTTCAGAACCGATGCGAACGGCTTCTTTCAGGGTTTTCGCGCCAACCGGCTGAATCATGAATTCCTGAATGTCGACGTTGTTGTCAGCGTGCTCGCCGCCGTTGATGATGTTCATCATAGGCAGTGGCATAGAGAATTTGCCTGGGGTGCCGTTCAGCTCAGCGATGTGCTCATACAGCGGCATACCTTTGGAAGCTGCAGCCGCTTTAGCCGCTGCCAGGGAAACCGCCAGAATGGCGTTAGCGCCGAACTGGGATTTGTTCTCAGTACCGTCCAGGTCGATCATGATCTTGTCGATGTTAGCCTGGTCTTTGGCATCTTTGCCCAATACTGCCTGAGCGATCGGGCCGTTTACTGCAGCAACGGCTTTCAGTACGCCTTTACCCAGGAAACGAGACTTGTCACCGTCACGCAGTTCCAGTGCTTCACGGGAACCGGTAGAAGCACCTGACGGCGCAGCAGCCAGACCTACGAAACCGCCTTCCAGATGCACTTCGGCTTCAACAGTCGGGTTACCGCGGGAGTCGATGATTTCACGACCGATGACTTTAACGATTTTGGACATTAGGTTTTCCTCAGTACAAGTTAAACTAAAACTCCAGACAAACAGCGCGCGGTTCTCACCGCGCGCCGCCTACCAAATATTTTATTTCACCTGGCGCTTCTGATACTCACCAGCGGCCTTCACAAAGCCGGCGAACAACGGATGACCATCACGCGGCGTCGAAGTAAATTCCGGGTGGAACTGACAAGCTACAAACCACGGGTGATTCGGCAGTTCGATAATCTCAACCAGCTTGTTGTCTGCGGAACGGCCGGCAACCAACAGCCCGGCGGCTTCAATTTGCTTCAACAGCATGTTGTTAACTTCATAACGGTGACGATGACGTTCAACAATGGTCGGTTCGCCGTACATCTGACGCACCAGGCTATTGTCGGTCAGGTGACATTGCTGGCCACCGACACGCATCGTGCCACCCAAATCGCTTTCTTCGGTACGGACTTCGACGTTGCCGTCTTCGTCACGCCATTCGGTGATCAATGCCACCACCGGGTACTTACAGTCTGGCACAAACTCGGTTGAGTTGGCGTTCTCCATACCCACAACGTTGCGGGCGAACTCCATCAGCGCCACCTGCATACCCAGGCAGATGCCCAGATAAGGGATGTTGTTTTCACGCGCATAACGCGCGGTCATCACCTTGCCTTCTACGCCACGGTAGCCGAAGCCGCCTGGGATCAGGATCGCATCCAGACCTTTCAGCACTTCTACGCCGCGGGTTTCAACATCCTGCGAGTCGATCAGCTTGATGTTCACGGTCAGACGATTTTTCAGGCCGCCGTGTTTCAGCGCTTCAATCACCGACTTATAAGCATCCGGCAGTTCGACATATTTGCCGACCATACCGATAGTCACTTCGCCGCCCGGATTGGCTTCTTCGTAAATAACCTGCTCCCACTCGGCCAGGTTGGCTTCCGGCGCGTTGAGGCTGAATCGTTTACAAATATAATCATCAAGCCCCTGAGATTTCAATAGGCCTGGGATTTTATAAATAGAATCAACGTCTTTCAGGGAGATAACGGCTTTTTCCGGCACGTTACAGAAAAGTGCGATTTTCGCGCGTTCGTTAGCAGGAACTGTGCGATCGGAACGGCAAATCAGCACATCTGGCTGAATACCGATGGAAAGCAGTTCTTTTACGGAATGCTGAGTAGGTTTGGTTTTCACTTCACCGGCAGCGGCCATGTACGGCACCAGAGTCAGGTGCATGTACAGGGTGTGCTCGCGGCCCACTTCCACGGCCATCTGGCGGATGGCTTCCAGGAACGGCAGCGATTCGATATCGCCGACTGTACCGCCGATCTCAACCAACACCACGTCGTGGCCTTCGCCGCCTTCGAGGATGCGCTCTTTGATCGCGTTGGTGATGTGCGGGATGACCTGTACGGTTGCGCCCAGATAGTCGCCACGGCGTTCTTTACGCAGAACGTCGGAGTAAATGCGACCGGTGGTGAAGTTGTTGCGGCGCGACATTTTGGTGCGGATGTAGCGCTCGTAGTGACCCAAATCCAGATCGGTTTCTGCGCCGTCTTCGGTGACGAAAACTTCCCCATGCTGAATCGGGCTCATGGTGCCCGGATCCACGTTGATGTACGGGTCCAGTTTCATGATGGTAACGTTGAGGCCACGGGCTTCAAGAATAGCCGCCAGAGAGGCTGCGGCAATGCCTTTACCCAGAGAGGATACGACCCCGCCGGTCACAAAAATATAATTAGTTGTCATGCTGAACCTGAGAGTTTAGGTTTAAAGACGATGGAAGAACCAAGACGGGAAAGTAGTATACCCGAACCTCTCCAGACCTACAAACGATCGTTTTACTGTCCATCATCTCTGTCACCATCAAGGGTTCATCAGGGTTTACTCTATCGGCCTGCCAGAGCCTGTCTTTTTAAAACAATGAGTTAGCACAGAAAAATTTATTTTTCCGCCCTTTCGAGACAATAAAACGCCTTAGATTTCAGTTTGTTGGCGTTTTGCTGTCGGTAAGCCACGGTTCAGCAAACTATGACTCTGAGCTTAACCGTTTCAGCTTAGGTGAACCTTGTCGCCGATCAAGATTAAGCTACTGCGACAATCCTAGGACACCCGAGCGGCAGATTAGTTTTCCTGGCGCTTAACCTGCTGCCACGCCTCTTCCATCTGCTCCAGCGTTGCTTCGCCCATCTGCAGCCCACGCCGTTGGATAATCTCTTCTACCTGACGGAAACGGCGCTCGAACTTGCGGTTGGCTGCCTGCAACGCATTTTCTGCCTTATGGCCAAGATGGCGCGATAAATTCACCGTGGCGAACAGCAGATCGCCGATTTCCTCTTCCAGTTTCTGTTCGTCGACTACCCCCTGCTGCGCTTCATGCATCACTTCGTCGATCTCTTCGTACACCTTGTCCAGCACCGGGCCCAACGTATGCCAGTCAAAACCGACCGAAGCGCAGCGTTTCTGAATCTTGTGCGCCTTCATCAGCGCCGGCAGCGCCTGAGGAATGTCATCCAGCGCAGAATGCAGCGCTTTCTCTGCACGCTCACCGGCCTTCAACTGCTCCCAGCGGGCCGCAACGGCCTCGCTGTCCGCGGCATCGGCTTCCCCGAAAATGTGCGGATGACGGCGTTCCAGCTTGTCGCTGATGGCGTTACACACCTCGTCGAAGTCAAACAGCCCCTGCTCCTGGCCCATCTGGGCGTAGAACACCACCTGGAACAGCAGGTCCCCCAGTTCGTCACGCAGATCGCCGTAGTCCTGACGTTCGATAGCGTCCAGTACCTCGTAGGTTTCTTCCAGCGTGTAAGGGGCGATGGTGGCGAAGGTTTGTTTGCGGTCCCATGGGCAACCGACCTGCGGATCGCGCAGCGTTTTCATGATGTTCAACAAGCGGTGCAGTGGAGAAGATTGGGTCATAAGAAAGTCTCTGACAGAAGAATCGGCGCCGGTCATTAATGTAGCGGCGCAGCGTGCTGCGCCCGGGTCAATCGGGGCGAATAGGTTCGCCCCCTACGATAACTGAAGCCACGGAGCCTGGCCAACAATGATGTGGCCCGAAAGACGCAGGTGAGTTAGCTGCCGTGCAGGCGTTTGGCGTCTATCACGTCCGGCAGTTGATTGAGCTTGGCTAACACCCGGCCCAGTACCTGCTGGTTGTAGATTTCAATGTCCATATCGATGGTTGCCAGCTGTTTTTTGGTGTCGCTGCGGCTGGCGACGCCCAGCACGTTGACCTTTTCGTTGGCCAAAATGGTGGTGATGTCACGCAGCAGGCCGCTGCGATCGTTGGCCATCACGCGCACCACCAGTGAGTAACCGCTGGAATAGCTTTCGCCCCACACCGCATCCACGATACGTTCCGGCGCGTGCGATTGCAGATCCACCAGCTGGTCACAGTCCGCACGGTGAATGGAGATGCCGCGCCCCTGGGTGATAAAACCGATAATATCGTCGCCCGGGATCGGCTGGCAGCAACGGGCAATGTGGTGCATCAGGTTGCCGACCCCTTCCACCACCACCCGGCCGTTGTCCTTGCTGCGGGTTGCCGGCGGCGCTTTCTGCTGCACCAACTGCCGCAGCGCTTCGCGATCCTGCTCTTCGGCGCTCGGTTTGTTGAACTTGCCCTGCAGGAAATTCACCATCTGATTCAGGCGAATATCACCGCCGCCAATCGCCGCCAGTATTTCATCCAGCGAATTCATGTTGTAACGCGGGATCAGCAGCTTCTCGGCCTCTTTCAGGCTGATACCGAGGTGTTCCAGCTCGCTGTCCAGCATCTGGCGACCGGCAAGGATATTTTTATCGCGATCCTGCTTGCGGAACCAGTTGTGGATCTTGGAGCGTCCACGGCTGGTGGTGATATAACCGAGGTTCGGGTTCAGCCAGTCGCGGCTTGGGTTCGGCTGCTTCTGGGTGATGATTTCAATCTGGTCTCCCATCCGCAGCTGATAGGTAAAGGGCACGATGCGGCCGCCAATTTTGGCACCGATGCAACGGTGGCCGACGTCGCTGTGAATATGGTAAGCGAAGTCGAGCGGCGTAGAGCCGGCCGGCAGATCCACCACGTCGCCTTTCGGGGTGAATACATAAACCCGATCGTCGAACACCTGGCTGCGAACCTCGTCGAGCATCTCGCCGGAGTCCGCCATCTCTTCCTGCCAGGCGATCAGTTTGCGCAGCCAGGCGATACGTTCCTCGTAGCCTGAGCGAACCGTCGCAACCGCACCCTCTTTGTATTTCCAGTGCGCGGCGACACCCAGTTCTGCATCTTCATGCATCTGCCGGGTGCGGATCTGAATTTCCAGCGTTTTCCCGCGCGGACCCAGTACTACGGTGTGGATCGACTGATAACCGTTGGGTTTCGGGTTGGCGACGTAGTCGTCGAACTCATCCGGCAGATGGCGGAAGTGGGTATGCACAATCCCCAGCGCGGCATAGCAGTCCTGCAAGCGTTCGACCACCACGCGTACCGCGCGCACGTCAAACAGCTCATCAAACGCCAACGCCTTCTTCTGCATCTTGCGCCAGATGCTGTAAATGTGTTTTGGACGACCGTAGATGTCCGCCTTGACGCCTTCATCGACCATCGCATTACGCAGCGAGGCGACGAAATCGTCAATAAACTGTTCGCGATCGATGCGGCGTTCGTGCAGCAGCTTGGCGATGCGTTTGTACTCGTCCGGATGCAGGTAGCGGAAGCAGAAATCTTCCAGCTCCCATTTGAGCTGCCCGATACCCAGACGGTTAGCCAACGGCGCATAGATATTCGAACACTCTTTTGCCGCCAGCACGCGCTCGTCTTCCGGCGCATCTTTCACTTCGCGCAGGTGAGCGATCCGCTCCGCCAGCTTGATGACCACGCAGCGGAAATCCTCCACCATCGCCAACAGCATGCGGCGCACGTTGTCGACCTGTTCGGAGGCCATCGAATCGTTTTGAGTGGCTTTCAGTTGGCGGATGGCGTCCATATCGCGTACGCCATGCACCAGATAGGTGATGCCCTTGCCGAACTCTTCGGTCAGGGTTTCTTCTTGCACGATGCCGGCATCCACCAGCGGGAACAGCAGCGCGGCGCGCATGCTGTCGTTATCCATGCTCAGAGTAGAGAGGATCTCGACCATTTCCAGCCCGCGCCACAGCAACAGCGGCGCATTAGGATGGTTCTGAGTCTGCTGCTCACAGTAACGCCAGGTTGCGGCTAATCGCTCACATGACTGCGGGTTAGGTAGCCCCAAGCTGGCAATCCACTCGTCGAGAGCAAATTCACCAGCCGTGTTCAGATGTGCACTTCTTACCGCAACCATACCCTCTCCCTACTTTGCAGCGACCTCTGGCGCAGAACCGTTAATAAACAGCGCCATTGACTCAAGATGCCCCGTATGCGGAAACATATCCAACATCCGCACACGTGCAAGACGATAACCGGCGCTCAGCAGCACTTTGCTGTCGCGTGCCAGCGTGGTCGGGTTACAGGAAACATAAACCACCCGCTCTGGCGCCAGTTTAACAATATGTGACATCACTCCGGCCGCGCCCGCACGGGCAGGGTCCAGCATCACTTTATCAAATCCTTGTGCTGCCCAAGGTTGTTGCTCAACGTCCTCTTCCAGATTTTCATGGAAGAAGCTGGCGTTATTCAGCCTATTCTTATGTGCATTATATTGCCCATTCGCTACCAGTGTGGCAACACCTTCTATGCCTACCACCGCAGCGGCGCGTCGCGCCAACGGCAGGGTAAAATTGCCCATGCCGCAGAACAGATCCAATACCCGATCATTGGGTTGAATACTGAGCCATTCAAGGGCCTGGGCCACCATTTGCTGATTTACGTGGTCATTTACCTGAATAAAGTCACGCGGACTGAAGTCTAAGCGTAGCCCGTCGACCTGATAATACGGCGTTTCACCGCACAGTTTTTCGAGGCTATCGCTGTCCGGTGCCAAATAAATGGTTACGTTTTTTGTCCGCGCAAAAGCCTGCAAGGCCTGGCGGTCATCCTCTTTCAAGGCGTCGAGATGGCGCAGAACCAGTACCGGGCCGTTATCTGCCAGCACCAGTTCGACATGCCCGAGTCGTCTGGCGACCTGCAATGCGCTCAGGCAGGCTCGCAACGGCGTCAGTAATTGTTCCAGTTCAGGATGCAGCACCGGGCACTGCGTCACCGGCACCAGATCGCTGGACGCCGCCTGGCGAAAGCCCATTACCAGACGCTGCTGTTTGGGCTGCCACAACAGCCCGAGACGGGCGCGACGGCGATAGCCGTATTGTGGACCGGCGATCACCGGCTCCTGCTGCGGCGTAACGCCGGTCTCGCGAGCGATCATTCGCACCAGGGCCGCCGCCTTGCTCTGCTGCTGCAGGCTTTCATCCGCGTGTTGCTGCTGGCAACCGCCGCACACGCCAAAGTGTGGGCAGCGCGGTTCGACACGTTGCGGGCTGCGGCTGAGCAGGCGCTTTAACCTGCCTTTGGCAAACTTGTTTTTTTCTTCCGTGAGTTGGACTTCCGCCTGCTCGCCCGGTAATACCCCCGGGACGAAAATCGCTTTGCCGTTGTGGTGCGCCACGCCCTGACCGAAGGGATCGAGGTTGTCTACCGTCAGTGTTAGCACGGGAGAATTTTGCCGGGTCGTCACGCGACGTTTCGGAGAGTAGAATTGCGCCATATTTGTCGATTGAGTGCTGGTTCATTTAAAGTAGAGATTGTCCGGCAATTCTCCCACATTGGAAACCCATGACCAAATACAGCCTGCGGGCGCGCATGATGATCCTGATTCTGGCCCCAACGCTGTTGATTGGTCTGTTACTCAGCACTTTCTTCGTAGTGCATCGCTACAATGAATTGCAAGAACAACTGGTTGACGCCGGCGCCAGCATTATCGAACCGTTGGCAGTGGCCAGCGAGTACGGCATGACGTTCCGCAGCCGCGAGTCGGTCAGGCAGTTGGTCAGTCTGTTACACCGCCGTCATTCAGATATTGTGCGTTCAATTACGGTATTTGACGCGCAGAATAATCTGTTTGTCACCTCCAATTACCATCACAACTTTACCCAATTGCAGTTGCCGAAGGGGGTTCCGATCCCCACGGATCTGATGCTGACCCGGCGCGGTGACTCGCTGATCCTGCGCACCCCGATTCTGGCGGAGAGCCAGTACCCGGACCAGGCTGCCAGCAGCGATCTCCAGCAGGACAACCGCCTGGGTTATGTGGCGATCGAGCTGGATCTGCAGTCGGTTCGCCTGCAGCAATACAAAGAGGTCTTCGTTTCCACCCTGCTGCTGCTGTTGTGCATGTGTATCGCCATTCTGTTCGCTTACCGTCTGATGCGCGACGTCACCGGCCCGATCCGCAATATGGTCAATACCGTCGATCGCATCCGCCGCGGTCAGCTCGACAGCCGTGTCGAAGGCTTTATGCTGGGCGAACTGCATATGCTGAAGAACGGCATCAACTCAATGGCGATGTCGCTCACGGCCTACCATGAAGAGATGCAGCAGAACATTGATCAGGCGACCTCCGACCTGCGCGAAACCCTGGAGCAAATGGAGATCCAGAACGTCGAGCTGGATCTGGCGAAAAAACGCGCCCAGGAAGCGGCCCGCATCAAATCCGAATTCCTGGCGAACATGTCGCACGAGCTGCGTACTCCGCTCAACGGCGTGATTGGCTTTACCCGTCAGATGCTGAAAACCGAAATGAGCGTCACCCAAACCGACTACCTGCAAACCATCGAGCGCTCGGCCAACAACTTGCTGACCATCATTAACGACGTGCTGGACTTCTCCAAACTGGAGGCCGGCAAGCTGGTGCTGGAACATATTCCGTTCTCACTGCGTGAAACCCTCGACGAGGTCATTGTGCTGTTGGCACCGAGCGCCCACGAAAAAGGGCTGGAGCTGACGCTGGACGTGCACAACGACGTTCCAGAGCAGGTGATCGGCGATTCGCTGCGGTTACAGCAGATCATTACCAACCTGCTGGGCAACGCGATCAAGTTTACCGAAACCGGCAACATCAATATCCGTGTCGAACTGCGCGGCCTGCAAGACCGCCAGATTGAGCTGGAAGTACAAATCCACGACACCGGCATCGGCATCTCCGAACGACAACAGTCACAGCTGTTCCAGGCGTTCCGTCAGGCGGACGCCAGTATTTCACGCCGTCACGGCGGCACCGGCCTGGGGCTGGTGATCACCCAGAAGCTGGTGAAAGAAATGGGCGGCGATATCTGCTTCCACAGCCAGTTGAATCGCGGCTCGACCTTCTGGTTCCACATCACGCTCGATCTGCACGAAGGCATGCTGTCGCTGCCGCCAAGCCTGCCGGATCTGCAAGGCAAGACGTTGGGGTATATCGAAGCCAACCCGATGGCAGCGCAGGCGACGCTCAATATGCTGAACGTCACCCAACTGGTGATTACCCATTCACCTACGCTGGCCCAACTGCCGAAGAAACATTACGATTTCCTGCTGGTGGGCGTGCCAATCCCCTTCCGCGACAATATGGCCCAGCACGAAAGCAAGCTGCTGGCGGCTTTGAAAGTCGCCGACCGGGTGATTCTGGCGCTGCCTTGCCAGTCGCAAATCAACGCCGAAATGCTTAAACAACAGGGCGCCGCCGGTTGCCTGATCAAACCGATCACCAGTAATCGCCTGTTCCCGCTGCTGCGCATGGAAACGCCGCCGCGCATCACTGCGCTGCCGGAACGTAAACGCCTGCCGCTAACGGTGATGGCGGTTGACGATAATCCGGCCAACCTGAAACTGATCGGCACCCTGCTGGCCGAACAGGTGGAAAAGACCCTGCTGTGTGAAAGCGGGGAAGAAGCGCTGCTGCTGGCGCGCGATAACGTGCTGGATTTGATCCTGATGGATATCCAGATGCCCAACATTGACGGTATTCGAACCAGCGAGCTGATCCGCCAACTGCCGCACCACAATTCAACACCGATCGTCGCCGTCACCGCCCATGCGGTCAGCGGCGAACGCGAACATTTGCTGCAGGCAGGCATGGACGACTATCTGGCCAAACCGATTGACGAAGCCATGCTGACCCGCGTGTTGGCCCGCTATCACAGCGGCGAACCTGATCCGGTAACGCCGGCACCCGTTTCCGTTAATGAACCGCCGTTGTCGCTCGACTGGGCCCTGGCGCTGCGTCAGGCGGCCAACAAGCCCGATTTGGCCCGTGACCTGTTGCAGATGCTGCTCGACTTCCTGCCACAGGTTAGCGAACGCGTGCAAGCGATGCTCGACGGCACGCCGGACGCCGACATTCTGGATTTGATCCACAAACTGCACGGCAGTTGCAGCTACAGCGGCGTACCGCGTCTGAAACAGCTGTGTTTCTACATTGAACAGCAGTTGCGTCGGGGTGTAAGCAGCGATGATTTGGAGCCGGAATGGCTGGAGCTGCTGGATGAGATTGAGCTGGTCTGCCAAGCCGCGCGCGCTCATTTGGCCTGAAGTAACAGGCAATAAAAAGGCACGCCGTAGCGTGCCTTTTTGGTAAAAACCTGTGGGTCATTACTGCATCAACAGGTACAGGCTGGTGTCGCCACGCAGGATATTCAGCGCCAGCACCGAAGGTTTGCTGTCGAGGATCTTGCGCAGTTCACCCAGGTTCTGGATCGGCTGTTGGTTAACGCCCAGGATCACGTCACCTTTTTTCAGCCCAATACGGGCGGCAGCGCTGCCGGCTTTAACGCTATCTACCTTCACGCCTTTCTGGTTGCCGACCTGGCCATTGCTCAGTTCGGCACCTTCAATACCGGTGTAAATATTACCGGACTCAACCTGAGTCTGGGCGCTTTGTTCCAGCGTAACGTCCACGGTAACAGGCTTGCCGTCGCGCAGAATGCCCAGCGACATTTTGCTGCCTACCGGCAGAGTACCGATTTCCGCGCGGAACGAAGCAAAGCTGGAAATCGCTTTACCGTTCATGGTGACAATCACGTCACCGGCCTTGATACCCGCTTTGGCGGCAGAAGACTTCGGCATCACCTGGCTGACGAATGCCCCGCGCTGCGCGTCCACTTTCATCGCTTTCGCCAGTTCAGAGTTCAGTTCGGTACCCATAATGCCCAATTCACCGCGTTTGACCTGACCGTACTCGACCATTTGCGCGGTCAGGTTTTTCACCATGTTGCTCGGGATAGCAAAACCGATACCGATGTTGCCACCGTCCGGCGCCAGGATCGCGGTGTTAATGCCGATCAGTTCGCCGTTAAGGTTCACCAAGGCGCCACCAGAGTTACCGCGGTTAATCGCCGCATCGGTCTGGATAAAGTTCTCGTAGTTCTCGATATTTAACCCACTGCGACCCAGTGCAGAAACGATACCGGAAGTGGCTGTTTCACCCAGTCCATAGGGGTTGCCGATCGCGACGGTGTAATCACCGACTCGCAGTTGCTCGGAGTCCGCCATCTTGATCGCCGTCAGGTTCTTAAAGTCTTTCAGTTGGATTAACGCAATATCGGAACGCGGATCCTTGCCGATCACCTTGGCGTCAAATTTGCGACCGTCGCTCAGTTGAACCTGGATTTTGTTGGCGTTATCCACCACGTGGTTGTTGGTGACGACGTAGCCCTTGGCCGCGTCAATCACTACCCCGGCGCCCAGCGCCTGGAATTTTTGCTGCGTGCCCTGATCAGGCGCCCCCGGTTCAGCGCCAGCGCCGCCCTGGCACATCGGCGAGCCCTGGAATGGCGAACCATCCTGGCAGAACGGTGAATCCTCACCAAAGAACTGTTGGAACTGCTGCGGCATTTTCGGCGTATTGACCGTGGTGCTGCCTTCAACATTAATGCTCACCACGGAAGGCATCACTTTTTCCAGCATCGGTGCCAGGCTTGGCAATTGCTGGGTGCTGGAAGACGCGGTTTCTGCGGCGACGGCCGTCATCGGGCCCATCGCCATACCAATACTGAATGCCAATGCGCTCAGAACTAATGCGGTTTTTTTCATCTGTGTGTCTCTTCTAAAGTCGATCAGAAAGTATTAGGGTCTTTGTGCATAGTGAGAGCCTATTAATAACCCGAAGTTCCGGCGCAGATTATTGGTAATAGTAAACAAATATTGTCCGTCTTTACAAAACTCCAAATAAGCTCTCGGCGCCAAGCAAACTGCTTAAAATAATATTTATTAGCGGATTGAATTATTCCGCTGCCATTAATCTGCGGTATTCGTCATAGGCATAAAGATCGGTCATGCCGCTGATATAATCCTGCAGCAAACGCGCACGGAAATAATACTCCCGGATCGCCAATTGCTCCGGCGACAGGTGCTGCAAACCTTCAATCGCTTCGATATACGCCAGGCGATGTTTAGTCGAAAGCTTGTGAAACAGGCGTGTTTCTATCGGATAAGCACGATGGCTGTCTTCCTGCACCAGCCGGGTAAAATCCGCCAAAGACATTGCCAGCAACGGGCTGTAGATATCCAGCAGGCCGCTGATCACCCGGTAGCCCTGCAGCTCCAACTGTTCGACTTCAGGATGGTTGAAGACGTGTTTGAAGGCCACATTCTTGAATATTTTCAGCAGTTGGTAAGCCGGGCTGGAATCTTCCAACAGCGCCTGATTAAAGTTTCCCTGGAAAACCGCATCCAGATTATCAATAAAACGCTGCGCCGCATGCGGGACCAAACGCGCCACGGTGAAAACTCGTAAATACATGAAGAATTGATCTTCGGTGCTGCGACGCGCGCCCCCGCGATCGATCTTGCGAAAAGCACTGGCCACGGTTTTATCAAACAGATCGCCCGGCGTTACCTCACCCCACTCCTGAGTTAAATGCTGGTAAAGCTGTTCGACGGTGAAAATGTTTTTTTCCACCGCGTCTTCCAAATCCGCCACGCAGTACGAAATATCATCAGCGGCTTCCATAATATAGGTCAGAGGGAAACGGTCGAACTCGCCCATATTCAACTCACGCCGCAACCGATCGACAAATGCCTCTTCCGCCAGATAAAAGCCCGGTTTTTTCATCAGGTAGTTGTGGCTGGCTGGAATATCGCTGGCCCAGTAGGCCGGGCGAGTATATTTCAGGATACAGCCCACCTGTGCATAGGTCAGGTTAAGCTTCAGCAGGGTATACACCAGCCGGATGGCCTGGGCATTCCCTTCGAAGTGGCTGAGATCGTGACGAATGCGGCTGCGCAGGCGGTTAAGATCGCTCTCACCTTCGTGCAGACGCAATACGCTGACCTGGCAGCGATCGTTACTGGCGGGCTCACTGCCGCAGCTGGCAGGATCCAGCCGCTGCGCAAACCAGTCGTTAATTGCCGACTCGCCAAAATGGCCAAAAGGCGGATTACCGATGTCGTGCATCAAGCAGGCCATTTCGACAATACTTTCAAAAGGATCGAGCAGTTTGGTCAGGCCGAGCTCGTCGATCCGCCCTGCCTGTTTGAAACGATTAAGGATCTCTTTGGCGATATGCCGTCCTACCTGTTGCACTTCCATGGAGTGCGTCAGGCGGCTGCGCACCGCGGCGTTGCGTTCGAGCGGGAACACCTGGGTTTTTTGCTGCAGACGGCGAATGGCGGCGGAATTGACAATACGCCCGCGATCGCTCTCGAACTGCCGCACTATGTCGTATTCTTCTTCGGCTTCAATGGGGTTGCTGAAGGGCCGTTGGAAGCTGATTTTCTGCTTAAAGTCGATCCCGGACATCTGTTTCTCCGCCGTTGCGCCCAGCCCCCGTGATAACAATTCCCGACGGCATATGCAACGCATTATCTCTCTATGAGAGCCATGATAGACTATGGCGCAATTCCCACACCCAATCAGCGAGTGTTATTTATGAAAGTAGGCATCATCGGCGCAATGGAGCAGGAAGTCACCCTGCTGCGCGATCAAATCGAAAACCGTCAGACCATTCAACGCGCGGGCTGTGAAATCTATACCGGCCAGATCGGCGGCGTTGACGTGGCGTTGCTGAAGTCCGGCATCGGTAAGGTTTCTGCGGCCATGGGGACCACCCTGCTGCTGGAACACTGCAAGCCGGACGTGGTGATCAACACCGGTTCTGCCGGTGGCCTGGCCAGCACGCTGAAGGTCGGCGATATCGTGGTGTCCGAAGAAGTGCGTTATCACGATGCCGACGTGACCGCTTTCGGTTACGAACCAGGCCAAATGGCCGGCTGCCCGGCGGCGTTTGTCGCGGACGACGCGCTGATTGCCCTGGCGGAAAGCTGCATCAAGCAACTGGATCTGAACGCCGTACGCGGCCTGATCTGCAGCGGCGATGCCTTCATTAACGGCGCAGAGCCTTTGGCCCGCATTCGCGCGACTTTCCCGAGCGTGGCGGCAGTAGAAATGGAAGCGGCGGCCGTGGGCCACGTTTGCCACCTGTTCGGCACCCCGTTTGTCGTGGTACGCGCAATCTCTGACGTTGCCGACAGTGAATCGCACATGAGCTTCGACGAGTTCCTGGTGGTGGCCGCTCAGCAATCCACGCTGATGGTTAACGCCATGCTGCAGACCCTGGCTAAGCGCGGTTAATGTGACGCGACGCTTTTCAGCCCTGTTGTGGCTGCTGGCATTATGGGTGGCGCTGCCTGTCGGCGCTGCCCAGCGCGTGATCAGCCTGGCACCCAATACTACCGAACTTGCCTATGCCGCCGGCATGGGCGACACGCTGCTGGCGGTGAGCGCCTATTCAGATTATCCGCCAGCAGCCAAGAAACTCGAGCAGGTCGCCTCCTGGCAAGGCATCAATCTGGAGCGGGTACTGGCGCTAAAGCCGGATCTGATCCTCGCCTGGCGCGGTGGCAATCCGCAGCGAGTGCTGGATCAGCTTGCCGCATTCGGCATTCCGATTTTCTATGCCGACGCCACGACTTTGGATGATATCCCCCGCTCGCTGGATCAACTGGCCCAATACAGCCCGCATCCTGAACAGGCGCATCTGGCCGCAGACGCTCTTCGTCAGCAAATTGCCGACCTGAAAAACAAATATCCTCACACTCAGCCAAGACGGGTCCTGCTGCAATTCGGCACCCAGCCCCTGTTCACCACTTCCGGTGCTACCCTGCAAAGCCAGGTGTTGTCGCTGTGCGGTGCGGAAAACATCTTTGCCGACAGCCGCATGCCGTGGCCGCAAATCAGTCGTGAGCAGGTGTTGGCGCGTCAACCCCAGGCCATCGTTATTACCGGTGACCAAAAAGAGATTGCCAGCGTAAAAGCCTTCTGGGCGCCGCAACTGCAGGTACCGGTGATTGCGCTCAATGGCGACTGGTTCAACCGCGCCGGTCCCCGCATCATGCTGGCTGCGCAACAGCTGTGCAGCCAACTGGCGGAGATCCGTTAATGCTGGTGTTTTGGCTGGATATCCTGGGCACGGCGGTTTTCGCCATTTCCGGCGTATTGCTGGCGGGCAAGCTGCGGATGGATCCCTTTGGCGTGCTGGTGCTTGGCGTGGTCACTGCGGTCGGTGGCGGCACCATTCGCGACATGGCATTGGCTAACGGGCCGGTATTTTGGGTAAAGGATCCAACCGATCTGGTGGTGGCGATGATCACCTGCGTACTGACGCTGCTGCTGGTGCGCCAGCCGCGCCGCCTGCCTAAATGGATCTTGCCGGTGCTGGATGCCGTCGGGCTGGCGGTGTTCGTCGGCATCGGGGTAAACAAAGCCTTTGCCGCCGATGCCAGCCCATTAGTGGCAATCTGTATGGGCGTGATCACCGGTGTTGGCGGCGGCATTATCCGCGATGTGCTGGCGCGTGAAATCCCCATGATCCTGCGAACCGAAATTTACGCTACTGCCTGTATTATCGGCGGCATCGTACATGCCACGGCCTTCGCCACTTTCGGTATGCCGCTGCAGCAGGCGATGATGCTTGGCATGGTCATCACGTTAGCCATCAGGCTGGCGGCCATTCGCTGGCACCTGAAACTGCCCGCATTTATCCTCGAGCGCTAATCCCACTCCGCCCGATCCCGGGCGGAGTCTTATCACGTCCCCACTCCCTAGAGCAGAATATTCGACCAATTAATAAACAAATGTTATTATCTGCGCCTGAAAAAATCAGGGAAAACAATGTAATAAACTTTTTAAGTTCAAGTTAACCATTCTCCCGCCCTGTTAAATTTTATTAACTTTTTGCCGATAAGCCATTATGTGATTGCTTACGGATGGCTTTGTCCTAATGATGAAAAATATTATCTTATTGTTCAGCGTACTGCTGTGCAGCTCTCTCTCTTACGCCGGTACCACCAGCGGCAAAATCGGCGTCAGCCTGACCTTAATGCCTATGTGCAGCGTAGATGTCAGCGACGCCGTCCCTCAGGTGAAATGCGGCAATGCGACCGACACCCAACCTAAGGTGACCCGTAGCAGGTTACAAAACGAAAGCGGCAGTGAAACCTATCGAGAATTGGTCACCTTAGAATGGTAGCCATAAAAAAACCCGCAAACCGGTGAGGTTGGCGGGTTTAGTACTGCTGCACGCAGGATCAGACGCTGAAGGAAGATCCACAGCCGCAGGTGGTTTTGGCGTTCGGGTTAGTCACCACGAAGCGCGAGCCTTCCAGGCCTTCGGTATAGTCGACCGAGCCGCCCACCAGATACTGCAGGCTCATCGGGTCAACCACCAGCGCGACGCCCTGCTTCTCGATAGTCATATCACCATCGTTGACCTTGTCGTCAAAAGTGAAGCCGTATTGGAATCCGCTGCAACCGCCACCGGTAATGTAAACCCGCAACTTCAGATTCGGATTTTCTTCATCAGCAATCAGGACTTTAACCTTGCTTGCTGCTGCCTCGGTAAATTGCAGGGGCAGTGCTGTTTCATCACTCATACTCTTTACTCCCAACATTGTTCTGCATCAGGTCGCTACAATGGCGGCCGGATTAATGTTAATGATTATCCAATACCTGAGTGTTGCGTTCAAGTATTCACCGCATTTGTTGTATTTTCTTTACCTGTTTTATCGGCCGCCTCGCTGGCCTGCGACGCTTCCTGCCGTTGTAAGGTGCGGGCTAATATGGAGGAATACAACGGCTTGCCCCCGAGGAACTGCGCCACCAGCGTAGCACCCAGACAGGTAATTATCATTGGCAGGATGAGCTGGTAATTGTCGGTCATCTCCAGCACCAGCACGATCCCGGTCAGCGGCGCACGCACCGTGGCAGCAAACAGGGCGCCCATGCCGGCAATAGCGAAGGTGCCGGCTTCGATGCCGTACTCGGGGAACAAATGCCCGCCAGCCAGGCCAAAGGCGGTGCCAAACAGCGTACCCAACGCCAGCATTGGCGCAAAAATGCCGCCCGGTGCGCCGGAACCGAAACACAGCAGCGTGGTGATCACCCGGGTGATAAAAATAAACATCAGCATGCCGACGCTATAGTTGCCCGCTGCGGCGATCGGGATCAGGCCAAAACCGCCGCCAGCGGCTTCGGGTTGGATCAGCCCCAGAATGCCGCAAATACCGCCGAGCAAACCGCCCATCAACAAAATTTTGCGCATTTTTCCGCCGTGCAGGCGAGCGAACATATCTTGCGTGCGGAAGACCAACGCGTTGAACATCACCCCCACCGCACCAAATATCGCCCCCAGCACCAAATACAGCCAAAGGGTATTGATCGGCGCCGAGGGAAGCTTGCCCACCGCAATCACCGAACCTTCCCCGTTGAACAGCTGGAACACCACGCTCGACATGATGACGCCGATAAACACCGCTTTAATCGAAATCAGGTTGTAGCGGAACTGCGGCCGCATCTCTTCAATGATAAACAAAATGCCCGCCAGCGGGGCGTTAAAGGCCGCAGACAGGCCGGCGGCTGCACCGGTTGCCAACAAAGAATGGCGCGCTTCGGCACCGCGCATGCGGAAGATATCCAGCACCATGCGCCCGACGTTGCCGCCCATCTGCACCGTAGGCCCTTCGCGGCCCAGCACCATACCTGCGCCCAAGGTGCCCATACCGCCGATAAATTTTACCGGGATCACCCGCCACCAGCGCACCGGACGCAGCTCTTCCAATGCCCCTTCGATCTCCGGTATGCCCGATCCCCCAGCCTCAGGAGCAAAGCGACGTACCAGGTAATATCCCAACATCGCCAGCGCGGCGGAAAGAATAAAGGCCAGCGGCCAAACCAGGATCCAATAATCGGCGACCTGCGCCAGCGCGGAAAAGCGCTGCTGCTGCACCCAATCTACCGCCTTATCAAAGGCCACCCCGAGCAGCCCCGCCAGGGTGCCCACCAGCGCCGCCATAAACAGGATCGCCACCGGCGTTTTATCCCGACGCAAAAGCTGGCGCACTGCGTCACTGCGTTTTAGACGTGGGGCCTGCGCCACCCGCGGCTGTTGCTGTAATTCAGTCATAATGGGTTATTCATTAATGGAATTAAATGTAATACAAATAGGCTAGTTGATTATTCTAACCCACCCGCTAATCGATCGCCCCTCTAAATAGGTATCTGACTGTGATCGTTTCATATCGACGAACACTTCACTAGAATAGCGCGGTCAAATCATTCAAAAGAGAATCCAGGAGCCGTTCTATGAGCTTAAACAGCAAGTCCGAAAGTCTGTATGCCGAGGCAAAACAGGTAATCCCAGGCGGGGTTAACTCTCCGGTGCGTGCATTCAACGGCGTTGGCGGTGTGCCGCTGTTTATCGAACGGGCGGACGGGGCTTACCTGTTCGACGTCGACGGTAAAGGTTATATCGACTACGTCGGTTCCTGGGGGCCGATGGTGCTGGGACACAACCACCCGGCGATCCGCAATGCGGTCATTGAAGCGGCGCAGCGCGGCCTGAGCTTTGGCGCGCCGACCGAGATGGAAGTTAAAATGGCGGAGCTGGTTACCGAACTGGTGCCGACCATGGACATGGTGCGGATGGTGAACTCGGGAACCGAAGCCACCATGAGTGCCATCCGTCTGGCGCGCGGTTACACCAACCGCGACAAAATCATCAAATTTGAAGGCTGCTACCACGGCCACGCCGACTGCCTGCTGGTCAAAGCCGGCTCCGGCGCGCTGACCCTGGGCCAGCCTAACTCCCCGGGCGTACCGGCCGATTTCGCCAAGCATACCCTGACCTGTACCTTTAACGATCTGGATTCGGTGCAGGCTGCATTTGAACAATATCCTTCCGAGATCGCCTGCATCATCGTCGAGCCGGTCGCCGGCAACATGAACTGCGTGCCGCCGCTGCCGGAGTTCCTGCCGGGCCTGCGTGCACTGTGCGACAAGTACGGTGCGCTGTTGATTATCGACGAAGTCATGACCGGCTTCCGCGTGGCGCTGGCCGGGGCTCAGGCTCATTATGGCGTGGTGCCGGACCTGACCTGTTTGGGTAAAATCATCGGCGGCGGCATGCCTGTCGGTGCCTTTGGGGGCCGTCGTGAAGTGATGGAAGCGCTGGCACCAACCGGGCCGGTCTATCAGGCGGGCACCCTGTCAGGCAACCCGATTGCGATGGCGGCCGGCTACGCCTGTCTGACCGAAGTCTCTCAGGTCGGTATCCACCAGACCCTGACCGAACTGACCGATATGCTGGCGTCTGGCCTGCTGCACGCGGCTGAAGAAGAAAACATCGCGCTGGTGGTTAACCACGTTGGCGGGATGTTTGGCCTGTTCTTTACCGATGCACCGGCAGTGACCTGCTACCAGGACGTGATGCAGTGCGACGTAGAACGCTTTAAGCGCTTCTTCCACCTGATGCTGGAGGAAGGGGTGTATCTGGCGCCTTCTGCCTTTGAGGCCGGCTTTATGTCCGTTGCGCACAGCAAGGAAGACATTCAGCGCACCATCGATGCCGCACGTCGCTGCTTCGCCAAACTGTAAGACGCATCAAGCCAATAAAAACGGGCGCCAGGCGCCCGTTTTTATTTCCATCGTGACCCCCGCTGTGGCTTTAGAGCAAGGCTCCGTAAATGGTCAGCAGCGCCACCACCACCACGATAATCATCGTCACCTTACGCGCCAGGCTGACCGCTGCCCTTGGCGTCTGCACCGGATCCATATGGGGATCGCGCGCCAGTGAAAACTGCGCCAACCGCGTCAGCACCTGATACGACGAAGAGTGACGATCGCCCAGCGACGCAAACCACGCCGGTAACGCTCTTTCACCGTGGCCAAACAACGCGTAAGCCACGCCGGCCAGACGTACCGGGATCCAGTCCAGCCAGTTCAGCAGATGATCGATGCCTGACTGCGAACGCTCCAGCGGCGTGTTATGGCGTGCCAACCAGGTCTGGTAAGCGCGCAGGAAAGAGTAGCCTGCCAGCGCAATCGGCCCGTAAGGCCCGCAGACCACAAACCAAAACAGCGGCGCCAGATAATAACGAAAGTTAATCCACAGCAGCGCATTTTGCAGTTCACGCAAGCGCAACTCTTCGCTGCAATCCACCGGCAAACCGTGGATCAACGCCAGTTCTTCCGCCATTTGATCGCTGGCATGGGCATCCCCCTGCCGAGCGGCCTTCAGATAGGCCCGATAGTGTTTACGCTTGATCCCTGCGCCGACACACAGCAAATCAATGACGATCCACAGCAACAGCGTCACTACGCCGAAAAACAGTCCCTGGGACAGCCACAAAATCCCTGCCACCACCACCATCCAGGCCAGCGTCATCAGCAGCGTTTGCGCCAGTGAAAACCGATGCAGCCGTTGAAATACCACCTCAAGGCGATGATCCAACTGCCAATGCTCACCCAGCTTGAATAAACGTTCCCACGCCAGAACCAGTAACAGCGTAAACAGCGTCATTAGCGACTCCTCTCCCTTTCCATTGTTCCAAGCATAGCGTCATCTGGCCCTCCAGGTTGTTCCAGAGATGCCAGATATAAATCCCAATCAAACGCCGGGCCGGGATCGGTTTTACGGCCTGGGGCAATGTCACTGTGCCCGGTGATATGCGCCGCCAACGTCGGATAATGCCGGATCAGCAGCGCGGTCACCGCGTTCAGACTTTGGTATTGCTGCGGCGTGAACGCCACATGATCGGTACCTTCCAGTTCAATGCCGATCGAAAAATCGTTACAGCGCTCTCGTCCCTGATACGACGAAACGCCCGCGTGCCAGGCTCGTCGGTCAAAGGGCACATACTGAATGATTTCACCGTCGCGACGGATCAGGCAGTGCGCCGAAACGCGTAGTTGATGAATATCAGAAAAATAGGGGTGATCCGCAGGATCAAGAGTACCGGTAAACAGCCGATCGATATAGGGGCCGCCGAACTCGCCGGGCGGCAGGCTGATATTGTGGATCACCAGCAGCGAAGGCGCCTCCTCATTCGGGCGAAGATCGCAATGCGGCGAGACAACCCGGGTTACCCCGACAATCCAGCCTTGTTCTAACTGCATCAGACACCTCTGGGCGGTAGTACTTGTCACGGCAACAGAGTAGCATGTTCCCCCTACGATCTTACCGTCCATTTCGGAGTTTTCTATGCCGACACGCCGCTACAGTGCCGACACTCGCCGCACCGAGCTTCTTGAACGAATTGAAAGCGATATCCCCTATGCCGTTGCCCAGGCGCTGCGTGAAGACCTGGGAGGCGAAGTCGATGCCGAACGCGATATTACCGCGCAATTGTTGCCGGCCGATACCCAGGCCGAAGCCACGATCATCACCCGCGAACCCGGTATTTTTTGCGGAAAACGCTGGCTGAATGAAGTCTTTATCCAGTTGGGCAACCAGGTGAAGGTGGATTGGCTGGTGGCGGACGGTGATAGCCTGGTGCCAGACCAAGCGCTTTGCAAACTGACCGGCCCGGCACGGGTGCTGCTTACCGGTGAGCGCACTGCGCTGAACTTTGTGCAGACGCTTTCCGGCGTAGCAACCGAAGTCAGCCGCTATGTGGCACTGTTGCAGGGGACGAAAACCCGCTTGCTCGACACCCGCAAGACCCTGCCAGGGCTGCGCACCGCGCTGAAATATGCCGTATTGTGCGGCGGCGGCAGCAACCACCGTCTCGGGCTGTCCGACGCCTTCCTGATCAAGGAAAACCACATCATTGCCTCCGGCTCGATTAAAAAAGCGGTCGAAAAAGCATTCTGGCTGCATGCCGAGGTGCCGGTCGAAGTGGAAGTCGAGTCGCTGGATGAACTGCAGCAGGCGCTGGACGCCGGTGCAGACATTATCATGCTGGACAATTTCAGCGTCGACATGATGCGCGCCGCCGTGACGCAAACTCAGGGCCGTGCACAGCTGGAAGTGTCCGGCAACGTGACCAGCGAAACCCTGCGTACCTTCGCCGAAACCGGCGTGGACTATATTTCTGTGGGCGCGCTGACCAAACATGTGACCGCCCTCGATCTGTCCATGCGCTTCAAATAACCCCTCTCTCCGCACCTCCCTGAACTACCGGGGGAGGTGTTTTTTCACCAAAACTGCGAAGCTCGCCCCATCTCTTTTCCCCTCTGCTGCAACCTCGATCGAATGCTGTGGAACTGCGCCTAAAAACAGCCATCACCCGCTCGAAGCGCCCCGCTGGCCTGATTACTCTGGCCTCCACATTGACATGGAGGAAGCAACGGATGGAAACGCAGCGCGGTTTTACCCTGATAGAACTGATGGTGGTGATCGCCATTATCGCCATACTGAGCGCCATAGGTATTCCTGCCTATCAGCGCTATATCCAAAAGGCAGCGATGACCGACATGCTGCAAGCCATGACGCCGTATAAGCTGGCCGTTGAACTGTGCGTGCTCGACAGCGGCACGCCGACCGGCTGTAACGCTGGCAGCAAAGGCATCCCTACCGGCGACGCCTCACGTTACGTCAGCGCGGTTCAGGTCAGCCAGGGCGTGATCTCGCTCACCGGCTCGCAAACGCTGCAGGGATTGACGGTCGCACTGACGCCAACCCAAAATGCCAGCGGCCTGACGCGTTGGACACGCCTGTGCACCAGCGAAAACAGCAATCTGCAGGAAACCTGCCAGGAAGTTTTCCGTTTTGACACTACCGCCGCGGCGCCGACATCATGAGTACGGCAATCAGCGAAGAAATCCATACCCTGTGCCAACGCTATCAGGCACTGGCTCTCAGTGAAGATGACCAGTGCCTGAACGTGGCCCTGACGACGGAGGCACCACAAGCGCTATTATCAGCCCTGCGTTTTGCCACCGGCAAACGCATTCATCTGGAACAGTGGCCGGCAGCCAGGCTGGAATTGGAACTGAACAGGCGGCAAATGCAGGGCGATAGGCGCGAGCAACCCACTTCGGAGAAGCAATTCGACGCGGCATCATTAAACGACGACAGTGACGCACCCGTGGTGCAGTTTATCAATCAGACGCTCCGCATCGCCATTCAGCGACGAGCCTCGGACATTCATTTCGAACCTTACCAACAGACTCTCCGTATCCGGCTACGCATCGACGGCGTGTTGCAGGTGATAACCTCGCCGCCATTCACGCTCGCGGCTCGCCTCACGGCTCGACTGAAAATCATGGGGCAGTTGGACATCGCCGAGCGCCGCCTGCCGCAGGATGGTCAGCTCAGCGTGCGGTTGGATAACGCTAGCTACTCCATGCGTATCGCCACCCTGCCCACCCTGCACGGCGAAAAAGTGGTGCTGCGAATTTTGCAAACTGAACGCCAGGAGCTGCCGTTGGATCGGTTGGGTATGGATCCGACAGCACTGGTGCAGTTTTCCTCTGCCTTATCCTGCCCGCAGGGCATGATCCTGGTCACCGGCCCCACCGGCAGCGGCAAAACCGTCACGCTGTACAGCGGTCTGCGTCAGTTGAATGACGCGCAGAGTAATTTATGCAGCGTCGAGGATCCGATTGAAATTCCCCTGTTCGGTATCAATCAGACGCAGACCAACGCCAAAACGGAACTGGATTTCTCCCGCGTATTACGCGCCTTGCTGCGACAGGATCCGGACGTCATCATGATCGGTGAGATCCGCGATCGGGAAACGGCGGAGATCGCAGTAAAAGCCGCTCAAACCGGCCACCTGGTGCTTTCCACCTTGCACACCAATTCCACCAGCGAAACCCTGACGCGCCTGACTCATATGGGCATTCCGGGCTACCTGATTGCCGCCTGTCTGAAGCTGGTGATCGCACAACGTCTGGTGCGTAAGTTATGCAGCCACTGCCGCTATCAACAAAGCCAGCCCGTACGTTTTCCCGCAGCCATTTGGGCAACACCTCTGCTGCCCTGGAAGGCCGATGGCTGCGAGCACTGCTTCAGCGGCTACTATGGCCGCACCGGGGTATATGAACTGTTGACCATTACCCCAGAGGTGCAAGCCGGCCTGCTGGAGGGGGCCGCCCCCAGCATGTTGGCTGACATCGCCCGGCAGCAGGGGCAAACCACGTTGCTGCAAGCCGGACTAACGCTGGTCGCTCAGGGCGTCACCTCGCTGGAGGAGGTATACCGCATTGTCGGTATCATTGCCGACGGCGGAGTCGCTCAGTGAAAACACTCCGCCTTTTCCTCTGGCAGGCAATTGACCCACACGGACAGCTGCGTGAGGGTGAGCTGATGAGCGGTAAGAAGAATGAGGTCAGCCAGTGGTTGATCGAACAAGGGCTGCAACCCTGCCAGATCAACAGCGGAAAACGTATTTCACCGGGTCAATGGCGCGGTGAACCCCTGATCCAGTTCACCCGTCAGTTAGCCACCCTGCTGCAGGCCGGATTGCCGCTGGTCAGCGGTTTACAGTTATTAGCTGCGGAGCATCCGTCCGCAGCCTGGCGCTGCCTGCTGCGGGAAGTGAGTGAACAGGTACGCCAGGGCCAGCCATTTTCTGAAGTTATCGCTGAGCAACATGCCGTGTTTCCTCTGATCTACCGCCAGCTAATCGCCATTGGCGAGCTGACCGGTCACCTGGACGAATGCTGCCTGCAACTGGCCCAACAACAGGAAGCACAGCAAAAACTGCAAAAGAAAGTCATCAAGGCACTGCGTTACCCTTTGTTTATCTGCGCGGTGGCGCTGTTGGTAAGCATTTTGATGCTGGTGATGGTGTTGCCGGAATTTGCCGGCGTCTATCAGTCATTCAATGCGCCGCTGCCGTGGTTTACCCAAGGATTGCTGAACATTTCCACCCTGCTGATCGACAGCGGTCCCTGGCTGGCGGCGATTCTGGTCTGTATGGCATACACCTATCTTCGTCGTCTGCATCCGCAGCCTCAATGGCGCAGGCGCGAACAGGCGGCGCTGTTGCGTCTGCCACTGATTGCGCACTTGATTAAAGGCGGCTGCCTGAGCCAAATATTCCGTATTCTGGCCATGACCCAGCAGGCTGGGCTCAGCCTGGTTGACGGGTTGGCTGCGGCGGCGCTGTCGGTGGATAACCTGTTTTATCGCCAGGCAATTGACAACATCAGGCAACAGATTTCGCAAGGGCAGACTTTTCATCGCGCCCTGGAACAGCAGGCGCTTTTCCCAACGCTGTGCCAGCAACTGGTACGCGTGGGCGAAGAATCCGGTTCGTTAGATACCCTATTGGGCAAACTGGCCGCGTGGCATGAACAGCAAACCTTTGAGCTGGCCGATACCCTGGCGCAAACGCTGGAGCCCCTATTGATGCTGGTGGTGGGCGGGATCGTCGGCACATTGGTGATTGCCATGTATCTGCCGATCTTTCAGTTGGGGAATGTTTTGGGGTAAGTCCGTCAGTGATTGGGCGCAGCATTGAACTGCGCCCACAAATTGCTGGTATCGATACGCGCCGCTTACTTGCTGCCGAAGACGCGGTTTTCCTGCTCTGCAACGCGGATAAAGGTGGTGCGCTTGGTCAGCTCTTTCAGACGTTCCGCGCCGACGTAGGTGCAAGCGGAACGCAGGCCGCCAAGGATGTCGCGGACGGTGAACTCAACTTCGCCGCGCAACGGCAGTTTGACAGTTTTCCCTTCGGCCGCACGGTACTGGGCAACGCCGCCGACGTGGCGTTTCATCGCCGACTCGGAGCTCATGCCGTAGAACAGCATAAATTTCTCACCGTTCTCTTCCACAATGGTGCCTTCACATTCGTCGTGGCCGGCCAGCATGCCGCCCAGCATGACAAAATCAGCACCGCCGCCAAAGGCTTTCGCTACGTCGCCCGGCACCGAACAACCGCCATCGCTAACGATTTGGCCGCCGAGGCCATGCGCCGCATCAGCGCATTCGATCACCGCAGACAACTGCGGATAACCGACGCCGGTTTTCACGCGGGTCGTGCAGACAGAGCCTGGACCAATACCGACTTTAACAATGTCGGCGCCGGACAGGATAAGTTCTTCCACCATTTCACCGGTGACGACGTTACCGGCACAAATAACATGTTTTGGGCAGGCTTCGCGCGCTTTCTGCAGGAAAGCGACAAAATGCTCGGAATAGCCATTGGCTACGTCGATACAGATAAACTTCAGCTCGGGTGATAGCGCCAGGATCTGTTGCATTTTCACAAAGTCAGCGTCGGACGTGCCGGTTGAAACCATCACGTGGCGCAGCACCGATGCCGGTACGCGCTGCACAAAGGCGGCCCACTGCTCTACGGTGTAGTGTTTGTGTACGGCGGTGAGAACATCGAAGGAAGCCAGGGCCTCTGCCATGCTGAAGGTACCGACTGAGTCCATGTTGGCGGCGATGATCGGCACACCAGACCAGCTACAGCCAGAATGTTTGAAGGTAAACTGACGTTCCAGTTCAACTTCTGAGCGGCTTTTCAGCGTGGAACGCTTTGGGCGAATCAGCACATCTTTAAAGCCTAACTTCAAATCTTCTTCAATACGCATGACTTATGATTTCCTGGTTTATGGCGACGGATCGCAAAACGCAATGGCTTGAAAAGCGACGGGGTATACCCTAAATAATTCGAGTTGCAGGAAAGCGACAAGGGCGAGAGTCCCGATGAGCTTACTCATGTAAGTGATTCGGGTGAACGCTCGCAGTCAACACACCTGCAGCTTGAAGAATGACGGGTATAGATTAATGCCAGTTCCAGTGACGCTATCATACGCGCTAATAATCGCCGGACAAGACTGCGAATTCTCCTTTTTTTGCGCTACAATCCGACAAATTTACCTGCGACACCGCAGTGTGACCTCCCGCTCATTTTCCCTTTCCGGCTGCGCTTTTTATCACCGTACAGCCTAAGCGGCACGGCAAGCGCCGCCGGCTTACTTGCACTTCTGTGCGATCGCTTTATGATTCGTCTATTATTTTTTTATGAACCTCAGGTGCATTCCCTACCATGGCCTACATTGTTGCGTTGACAGGGGGTATCGGCAGCGGTAAGTCCACCGTGGCAGACGCCTTCGCTCGCCACGGCGTGACGGTGGTCGATGCTGACGTTATCGCCCGACAGGTTGTCGAGCCAGGAACCCCGGCACTGGCCGCCATCGCCGAACGTTTTGGTAATGAAATGTTGCAGCCGGACGGTTCACTGAACCGTGCCGCCTTACGTCAGTGTATCTTCAGTAACCCTGATGAAAAACGTTGGCTAAACCAACTGCTGCACCCGCTGATTCATCAGGAAACTCAACGTCAACTGGCGCAAGTTACCAGCCCCTACGCTCTCTGGGTTGTGCCATTGCTGGTCGAGAACAACCTGCAGGCGCGCGCCGATCGCGTGCTGGTGGTTGACGTCGACAGCGAGACTCAGTTGGCCAGAACCATCGCCCGCGACGGTATCAGCCGTCAGCAGGCACAGAACATACTGTCCGCACAGGTCACGCGTGAGCAGCGCCTGGCCGCTGCAGACGACATCATTGATAATAGCGGCACCGCTCAGGGGATAGAGCCATTGGTTGCCGCACTGCATTGCCGTTACCTTGAGCTGGCGGCATCAGCGACCCGACAGGATTAAACTGAATGAGTGATGTTTCCCCAAGCGTTCTTTTTGAACATCCGTTGAATGAAAAAATGCGCACCTGGCTGCGCATGGAATTTTTGCTGCAACAGCTGCATGGCCAGCGAGCCTTAAGCGAAACGGCCATCGCCCTGACATTTTTCCGCACCATCGCCGATCTGCTGGACGTGCTGGAGCGCGGTGAAGTACGTACCGAGTTACTGAAAGAGTTGGAGCGTCAGCAGCAAAAATTGCTGGCGTGGGCCGATGTTCCGGGCGTCGATATGTCGCTGGTGGATCAGTTGCGCAACCAGTTGAAGCAACGTGGTGCCGCACTGATGTCTGCGCCGCGACTGGGTCAGGCGCTGCGCGAAGATCGGTTGATTAGTCTGGTGCGGCAACGTCTGAGCATCCCCGGTGGGTGCTGCAGCTTTGACTTGCCGACGCTGCACATGTGGATGCATGCGCCTCAGCAAGAGCGGGATAATGACGTAGCCGAATGGTTGCAAACGCTAGAACCATTAAACCAGGCACTGACTATGGTGCTGGATCTGATCCGTCAGGCCGGGCCATTTCGCAATCAGATCAGCCTGAACGGTTTTTTCCAGGATAACGCCGAGGGGGCGGATCTGCTGCGCTTACGCATCAATCTGGCGCACCAGCTTTACCCACAAATTTCCGGCCATAAGACGCGCTATGCGATTCGCTTTCTGCCGCTGGACAGTGAGCTCGGCGTGGTGCCGGAACGACTAACCTTTGAGTTGGCCTGTTGCTGACCCAATGACATCAAGACCTTTCACGCGTTGGAAGGGAGTAAGGAATAGATATGACTACCGTAGTGAAATGCCCAACCTGTGGCAAAGGTGTGGTTTGGGGAGAGGTGAGCCCATTTCGTCCGTTTTGCAGCAAACGCTGTCAGCTGATTGATCTGGGCGAATGGGCCGATGAAGAGAAGCGCATTCCCAGCAACAGCGATCTTTCCGAAAGCGAAGAGTGGAGTGAAGCAGACGATCGCTGATCGTCCTTCTGATCGGCCCGGCAGCCGCCAGGCCGGTTGTATTACTGCGCGGCGTTAGCCTGCTCCACCAGCAGTTTGATAATGCTGATATTGGCCTGAGGGAACTCTTCTTCCCGCAGGTCAGCCTGCTTTACCCAGCGCATAGGCTGGCCTTCACGACCGAAGGGTTCACCAGCCCAGGCTTCTACCAGATAGAAATTCAACGTGACGATGCGATCGCTAAATTGATGCTCAAGCACGTCCAACAACTCCGCACGCTGGGCTTCAATGCCGGTCTCTTCCAATAATTCACGGCTAAGCGCCTGTTCCGGCGTCTCACCCTGTTCAATTTTGCCGCCGGGAAACTCCCAGAAACCGGCCATATGCGAATCGGCCGCGCGGCGGGTAATGAAGATTTCCTGCTGGGCGTTACGAATGATGCCGACGGCGATATTCAGATGTTTCATCGCATCCTCCTGATTGAGTCATTGGAGCGCAGAATGCGGCTCCAAAAAACAGGGGCTCAGCACGCTGAACCCCTGGGTTTTATTCGTTAAACAGTGTCGGCTTAGTTCTGCAGACGACCGTGACACTGTTTGTATTTTTTACCGGAACCGCATGGGCACGGATCGTTACGGCCCACTTTACGTTCTGCGATGGTCGGCGCATTAGGATCTTCAGTCACCAGCGCGTTTTCTTCATAGTGGCTCAGCTGCTGCTGTTTGGCCAGACGCTCGGCTTCTTCACGACGCTGCAGTTCCAAGGCTTCAACCTCTTCCGGCATCCGCACCTGAACCTTGCTCAGCACGCTGATCACTTCATGCTTCAGTGATTCCAGCATGGTAGCGAACATGTTGAAGGACTCGCGCTTGTACTCCTGCTTAGGATCTTTCTGCGCATAACCGCGCAGATGGATGCCCTGACGCAGGTAGTCCATGGCCGCCAGATGCTCTTTCCACAGGGAATCCAGCGTCTGCAGCATCACGCCTTTCTCGAAGTTGCGCATCATCTCGGTGCCAACCACTTCTTCTTTACGCTGGTACTCTTCCTTGGCTTTTTCCAGAATACGCTCACGCAGCGTTTCTTCGTGCAGCTCAGGCTCTTTATCCAACCATTCGGCGATAGGCATATCCAGATCGAAATCGTTTTTCAGACGTTCGGTCAGCCCCTGAATATCCCACTCTTCTTCCAGCGACTGCGGTTGAATGTAGCCGTCAATAGTGGTCTTGAACACGTCTTCACGGATGCTGGCAATGGTTTCGCTAACGTCAGACACGTCCAGCAGTTCGTTACGCTGGCTGTAGATCGCGCGGCGCTGATCGTTGGCCACGTCATCGTATTCCAGCAGTTGCTTACGAATGTCGAAGTTGCGGCTTTCTACTTTACGCTGGGCGTTGGCAATCGCTTTGGTGACCCATGGGTGCTCAATGGCCTCACCTTCTTTCATCCCCAATTTACGCATCATGTTGGAAACGCGATCGGAGGCGAAAATACGCATCAGGGCATCTTCCATCGACAGGTAGAAGCGGGATGAACCGGCATCACCCTGACGACCGGAACGGCCGCGCAACTGGTTATCGATACGGCGTGATTCATGACGCTCGGTACCAATGATGTGCAGGCCACCGGCTGCCAGTACGGCATCGTGACGGATTTTCCAGGCCTCTTTAATCGCCGCGATTTGCTCTTCAGTTGGATCTTCCAACTGGGCAATCTCTGCCTGCCAGCTGCCGCCCAACACGATATCGGTACCACGACCGGCCATGTTGGTAGCGATGGTAACCGCAGAGGTCTGGCCGGCCTGAGCAACGATGTCCGCTTCCATGGCGTGGAACTTGGCGTTCAACACCTTATGGGCGATACCGGCTTTCTCCAGCTCACGCGAAACCACTTCGGATTTCTCGATTGAAATCGTACCGACCAGAACCGGCTGGCCGTTAGCGGTGCGCTCACGAATATCTTCAATGATGGCGCCAATCTTCTCATGCTCGGTCATGTAGACCAGATCCGGCATGTCTTTACGCAGCATTGGACGGTTGGTCGGCACCACGATGGTATCCAGCTTGTAGATCGAGCTGAATTCAAAAGCTTCGGTGTCGGCGGTACCGGTCATCCCAGCCAGCTTCTCGTACAGGCGGAAGTAGTTCTGGAAGGTGATGGAGGCCAGGGTCTGGTTTTCGTTCTGGATTTCCACGCCTTCTTTGGCTTCCACAGCCTGGTGCAGGCCATCGGACCAGCGACGGCCGTGCATGGTACGGCCGGTGTGTTCGTCGACGATGATGACTTCACCGTCTTTTACGATGTAGTCAACGTCACGGGTAAACAGCACATGGGCACGCAGAGCCGCAGTCACGTGGTGCATCAGCATGATGTTGGTCGGTGAGTACAGTGACTCCCCTTCGTCCATGATGCCGGCTTCCATCAGCATTTCTTCGATCAGGATCAGGCCGCGTTCGGTCAGGTGCACCTGGCGCGCCTTTTCGTCAACCGAGAAGTGGCCTTCGCCCTGGAAGGAATCCGAATCTTCTTTTTCCTGACGGATCAGTTTAGGGATCAGCTTGTTAACCTTGATATACATCTCGGAGCTGTCTTCAGCAGGGCCAGAGATGATCAACGGCGTACGCGCTTCATCGATCAGGATGGAGTCAACCTCATCCACCAGCGCATAGTGCAGTTTGCGCTGAACGCGCTCTTCCGGGCTGAACGCCATGTTGTCGCGCAGATAGTCGAAACCGTATTCGTTGTTGGTGCCGTAGGTAATGTCCGCGGCATAGGCTTCACGCTTGGCCGGTGCCGGCATGCCCGGCAGGTTGATGCCGATGCTCAAACCGAGGAACTCGAACAGCGGGCGGTTGTTCTCGGCGTCACGCTGTGCCAGATAGTCGTTGACGGTTACCACGTGCACGCCACGACCGCTCAGGGCGTTCAGATAGGCCGGCAGGGTTGCGGTCAGGGTTTTACCTTCACCGGTGCGCATCTCTGCGATACAGCGGTCATTCAGCACCATGCCGCCCAGCAGCTGCACATCGAAGTGACGCATGCCGAAGACGCGCTTGCTCGCCTCACGCACTACCGCGAAGGCCTCAGGCAGCAGGTTTTCCAGCACTTCACCCTTTTCCAGACGCGCGCGGAACTCGTTGGTCTTGGCTTTCAGTTCGTCATCGGACAGTTTTTCCATGTCCGGTTCCATCTGGTTGATCAGCTCAACCGATTTGCGCATACGGCGCAGCGTACGATCGTTACGGCTACCAAAAACTTTGGTCAATAATTTCACTAACATGATGTTTGATATCTCTGTCATGACGGCCAACACAGGCAGTCAACTTGATGTTATTTTTTAGGTTTTTTTGTCGCCCGAGGGGCAAGAAATCAGCTTAAGGCTACAGGTCCGGCGCGAATGCCCTGCACTTGCGCAAGCCACAACCCGGCCTGATGCTGCGCAACAGCGGGTAGCACGGCGTGATGAGTGGTGCGAATGATGGTCGGCGGCTTCGGCTCGTGCGTCAGCAGCGCATTAAGGGTAGAAAGCAGCGCCAGTTGCGCCACCTGCAATGGGGGTTCGGTCACTTCCGCTTCGCTTTCCTGCACCCGCGCGTAAACGGCCTGCGGCGCAAGCGCAAAAGAGAGGTGACGAATGACGGTACGAAGCGCATGCTGGTGCCAGTAGTCGACGCTAAAGGTCGGACGACGATGCGCCTCCTGCAGTAACGCCAGGCTATTGAAGGCGCCACTGGCAGAGTTTTGCCGGTTCAGGCTGGACGAGGTGCTCGGCAGAGCCGCTTGATCGGGGTTGCCGGTCAGATTGGTAGGTACGCCAAGCGTGGCCGCAACCATCCCTAAAAGGAGATGGGGCCAGAAATAACGTCTGCCAAATTGTCGCCAACGATTTAGAATACCGATCACGAGTTTATAATCCGCCGGAGCCCATTATGCGCGATAGCCGTCCACAATTATTAGATTCCCTGTTCGACGACGCGTCTGCAGAAGACAAAGGGCCACTGCATAACGTCCAACAACGCGCGGTCGCGTTGCTTAAGCTTAACCGTGCAGTGAAAGGCCTGTTGCCCGTTCAACTGCATCCTTGGTGCCGCGTCGCAAACTTCCGACAGGGTATTTTAGTGCTAGAAACGGCAAATGCCAGCTGGATGATGCGTCTACGTTACGAACAACCGGCTTTATTATCAGCACTACGAGCGCAAATTCTACCATCATTGTCGTCGATCGACATCAGGATTAATCCGGCCTTGATGGCAAAAGGGAACAACCTTGTGCAGGACGCCGCAAAAACGGCAGGAAATACGCAGTCAAGCGTGCCTATGCGTCATCTGAGTCAGGAAAGTGCTGGGGAATTAAGGGTATTGGCGAGCCGGAGCCCGGAAAAACTGCGCAAGATATTAGAACGACTGGCGTCGTTGGCCGGAGAGAGTGCCAACGCTACCAGTCGTGATAAGTAATCAGCGGTATCGACTTATGCCAATACGGTTGACGGAGCTTTGAATGCCAGTGGCATTTCGGCTTCGTCCTGGAAGGTGACGTATTCCCACGCTTCCTGTTTCGCCAGAACTGCTTGAAGCAGCTTGTTGTTCAGCGCATGACCAGACTTGTACGCGGTAAACGCGCCAATGATATTATGGCCGCACATGAACAGGTCGCCGATGGCGTCCAGCATTTTGTGACGCACGAATTCGTCTTCGAAGCGCAGACCGTCTTCGTTCAGCACGCGGTAATCATCTACCACGATAGCGCAGTCAAAGCTGCCGCCCAGGGCCAGGCCACGGGACTGTAAATATTCGATATCACGCATGAAGCCGAAAGTACGCGCACGGCTGATTTGACGCACGAACGAGTCGGCAGAGAAATCAAGGCGGTAGCGTTGCGTACTGGCGTCGATCGCCGGGTGGTTGAAGTCGATGGTGAAGTCCAGGCGGAACCCGTTATGCGGGGACAGCTCGGCCCACTTGTCGCCATCTTCAACACGCACGGTGTCTTTCAGACGCAGGAATTTCTTCGCAGAGTTCAGTTCTTCAATGCCGGCATCCAGCAACAGGAAGACGAACGGACTGGCACTGCCGTCCATGATAGGGATTTCAGCAGCGTCAACTTCAATAACGATGTTGTCGATGCCCAACCCAGCCAGCGCGGCATTAAGATGCTCAACGGTAGAAATACGCACGTCATGCTCATTGACCAGGCAGGTACAGAGCATGGTATCACGCACGGATTTTGCATCAGCCGGAAAATCAACCGGTGGATTCAAGTCAGTGCGACGATAGATGACCCCGGTATTAGCCGCCGCGGGTCGCATTGTCAGCGTGACTTTCTTGCCGGTATGTAAACCGACACCAGTCGCCTGAACAATACGTTTTAATGTCCTTTGTTTGATCATCGTTTTATCTCGCAATGTTATCAATCCTACCAGCCAAGCATACAGCATGGCTGGCGGGACAGTTTAGCACAAAGAGCGGAGATTCCAAATTCTCAGGATATTCTTAGTCTGCCTGCTTGCGCAGGAAGGCTGGAATATCAAGATAGTCGGGCTCTTTATTAGGCTGCGCAGTCGGATCGTTAACCACCTTGGCGGCAGGTTTCACTTCCTGCGGCAGCGGCGACATGCCGTGCTGCTGGTAGCGATGATCCATCACTGGCTGGCTGGCCTGTTTATTGGTGACCAGAGTGATTTCCGGACGTTTGTCCATGCCGATACCGGTCGCAACCACGGTTACGCGCAGTTCGTCGTTCATTTCCGGATCCAGCGACGTACCAATTACCACGGTCGCGTTGTCGGAAGCGAAAGCACGAATGGTGTTACCCACGGTTTCGAACTCATCCAAGCGCAGGTCGAAGCCGGCGGTGATGTTGACCAGCACGCCGCGAGCGCCGGACAGGTCGATATCTTCCAGCAGTGGGCTGGAGATCGCCATTTCCGCAGCTTCTTCAGCACGGTCTTCACCACAGGCAACGCCGGAACCCATCATCGCGTAGCCCATTTCGGACATTACGGTGCGCACGTCGGCGAAGTCGACGTTCATCAGGCCCGGACGGGTGATCAGTTCGGCAATACCCTGTACCGCGCCTTTCAGCACGTCGTTAGCCGCACCAAACGCGTCCAACAGAGAAATACCGCGACCCAGAACTTTCAACAGCTTGTCGTTCGGGATAGTGATCAGTGAGTCCACATGTTTGGACAATTCTGCGATACCCTGCTCAGCGAACGCCATGCGTTTCTTGCCTTCAAAATTGAAAGGCTTGGTCACCACGGCCACTGTCAGAATACCCAGGTCTTTAGCAACTTCAGCGACGACTGGCGCTGCACCGGTACCGGTACCGCCGCCCATGCCGGCTGCAATGAAGACCATGTCTGCACCATCCAGTGCGGCGCGCAGGGCTTCACGGTCTTCTTCCGCTGAATTGCGACCCACTTCAGGGTTCGCGCCTGCCCCCAGACCTTTGGTAATACCGCTACCGATCTGGATGGTTTGGCCAACTGCCGTTTTACGAAGCGCCTGAGCGTCTGTATTCACGGCAAAGAATTCAACACCTTCGATGCGCTCGCGCACCATGTGTTCAACGGCGTTGCCACCGCCACCGCCGACGCCGATGACTTTAATCACCGCGTCATTGGTTAGTTCCATTGGTTCAAACATAGTTTCTCTCCGTTTTGTGCCTGTCGCTGCGAGATCATAAAAAGATTACTCAGCATGATCTCTTTGTTGAAACATTAAAACTCTTTTCTCAGCCAGCTATTGATACGTTTAAACCAATTGCCCACCGAGGCGCGTTTTTCTACTTCTGCCTCACCGCTCAGGTGAGACTCTTTTCCATAGTGCAGCAGACCTACCGCCGTAGAGTAGTAAGGCTCCTGCGCATAATCCGTCAGACCCGTGATGTTCAAGGGTTGGCCGATGCGTACCTGGGTGTGGAACACCCGTTGCGCACAGGCTGCCAGGCCATCAATCTGGGCGGCGCCACCGGTCAGCACAATACCCGCTGCCAGATGATGCTTCACCCCTTGCTGACGCAGTTGCTCCTGCAATTGCAAAATTTCATCGTTAACCAGATTCAACAGTTCGGTGTAGCGTGGCTCAATCACTTCAGCCAGTGTCTGTCTTTGCAGACTCCGAGGAGGACGTCCTCCAACGCTTGGCACCTCTACACTTTCATCCTTGCTAACAATCGACCCAAGCGCACAGCCGTGTCGAACTTTGATCGCTTCCGCGTCTGTCGGCGGCGTGCCGAAGGCGTAAGCGATATCGCTGGTGACCACGTTCCCGGCGTAAGGGATCACTTTGGTGTGGCGCAGCGCACCGCCGGTGTACACCGCCATATCCATGGTGCCGCCGCCGATATCCACCACACAAACGCCGAGTTCGCGCTCATCTTCGGTCAGTACCGCATAGCTGGCGGCCAGACCGGCGAAAATAAGTTGGTCAACTTTCAGACCACAACGTTCTACTGCCTTAACGATGTTCTTAGCCATATCGTTATGGCAGGTGATCAGGTGCACCTTGGCTTGCATACGCACGCCGGACAACCCAACCGGGTTTTTGATGCCTTCCTGATAATCGATGGCGTATTCCTGAGGGATGACGTGCAGGATGCGGTGTTCATCACGGACGCGTACCGATTTAGCGGTATGCACCACGTTCTCCACATCTTCCTGTGTCACTTCCTCTTCGGAAATAGGAACCATCCCTATTTCGTTCTGGCAGCTGATGTGTTTACCCGATAATGCGAGGTAAACCGAAGAAATCTGACAATCCGCCATCAGTTCGGCCTGATCGATAGCGCGCTGTACGCACTTCACTACCGACTCCAGGTCGTTAACGCCACCCTTATCCATACCGCGAGACGGGCAACTGCCCACCCCGATAATGTTGACCATGCCATCGGGCAGAACTTCCCCTACCAATGCGGAGACTTTTGCAGTACCGATCTCCAGTCCAACTACCAGTTTTCTGTCCGTCGACTTGATCATTGTTGTTTTGCCTGTGCCTGATTCTGTTGCTGATTACTGTTCTGCCGATCGCCTGCAGCCTGCGGGTCGATAAACACGGGGGCCCAACCTACCGATGCACCGGCCTCGTAGCGTAAGTCGACATAACTGACTCGCTTGCTTTCTGCCTGCCCCTGCTGCTGCAATACCGGGTAAAGCTCGATAAAGCGCTGCAGGCGTCCGGTGCGATCGTCGCGTCCCAGCTCCAGCCGAACATCATTATCCAAAGCCAGCTGCCAGGAATGGCGGGCGCTCATGGCCGCCATTTTCAGCGTATATTTGCTGGCCGCTAACATGCTGCTCATGGTCCGGTAACCTTCAAGAACATCCTGTTCGCTCCCTTCCGGACCATACAGCAACGGCAACTTCTGTTTGCCAATTCGTTCTGCAGGCACGCTGAAGGATTTGCCTTCGGCATCTACCATGTGCAAATCATTCCAGCGCGCCACCGGGACATATTCCACCAGGTGGATCTTCAGCTCATCCGGCCACTGCTTGCGCACGCTGGCCTGCTTGATCCACGGCAGGCGTTCAATCTGCTGCTGGATGATATCCACATCCTGCGTCATGAACGTCCCCGGCGATCCCAGCGCCAGGATAGCCTGACGAATATCGTCATTGGTGGTGTAGTGACGTTCACCGGTCACTACCAGTCGTGACAGCGGCAGGCGGCTGGCGTCTTTCATCCAGCCAATCACCGCCCACCCACTCCACAGGACCGTTCCCAACACCATCAGCAGGAAAATCATTCCCGCCAATTGGGTTCCATTGCTGCGTCGCGGGTTGTTGTCCACCTCGCGTTCACGCGCATTCAGGGCAGCTTGCGACATATCAGTCGGCCAATTCCAAAATTCTCGCTACCAGCTGCGAGAAGCTTAAACCAGACTGGCGCGCTGCCATCGGCACCAGGCTATGACTGGTCATGCCCGGCGAGGTATTCACCTCAAGCAGATAGAAGCTGCCATCGCTATCCTGCATCACATCAACACGGCCCCAGCCGCTGCAGTCCAGCCCACGATAGGCGCGTAACGCCAGAGACGCCATTTCGGCTTCCTGTTCCGCACCCAGGCCGCTCGGACAGAAATACTGGGTATCGTCCGAGATGTACTTGGCCTGGTAATCGTAAAACACCCCGGCCGGTTGAATGCGGATGGAAGGCAATACCCGATCACCCAGCATCGCTACCGTGTATTCCGGACCGCTCAGCCACTTCTCGACCAGCACGTCGTCGTCATGACGGAAACCTTCTTCCAGAGCCGCCTCCAGTTGGCCACGCTCAGTAACTTTGCTCATACCAACGCTGGAGCCTTCACGGCTTGGCTTGACGATCAGCGGCAGGCCCAAGGCCTCTACGCGCGCGATCAGCGCCTCTTTTTCTGCACCGGCATATTGCTGACGGTTCAGCGCAACATAAGGCGCCACCGGCAGGCCCATCGACTGCCACACCATTTTGGTGCGCCACTTGTCCATGGTCAGTGCCGAAGCCATCACGCCACTGCCGGTATAAGGCAGTTCGAGGAACTCCAGCATGCCTTGCAGGGTGCCGTCTTCACCGCCTCGGCCATGCAGCGCGATAAATACTTTGGTAAACCCATGTTCTTTCAACTGGGTGACCGGGAAATCACGGATATCGATGCCGTGAGCGTCGATACCGGCTTCACGCAGCCCGGCCAGCACGGCGGCACCGGATTGCAATGACACTTCACGTTCAGCGGAGGTGCCACCCAGCAGTACGGCAACTTTATCGGCCATGATGTTCCTCCTCTTTTTTCTGTGGCTGCAGCTTCAGCTCAGCCAGTTTGCGTGCGACTTTCCCCACGTTGCCGGCGCCCTGCACCAGCACTAAATCGTCCGCTTGCAGCAACCCTGCCAGGGTTTCCGGCACGGTATCCGCATCAGAAACCAGAATCGGATCCAGCTTGCCGCGGCTGCGGATGGTACGGCACAGCGAGCGGCTGTCCGCCCCCGGAATTGCCGTTTCACCGGCAGAGTAAACGTCCAGCATCAGCAGCACGTCCACCTGCGACAGCACGTTGGCAAAGTCGTCGTACAAATCGCGAGTACGCGTGTAACGGTGCGGCTGGAAAATCATCACCAGGCGCTTGTCCGGCCAGCCTGCACGTGCGGCCTTCAGCGTCGCGTCGACCTCGGTCGGGTGGTGGCCATAGTCGTCCACCAGCATCGCACTGCCGCTTTTGCCATTTACCGGCTCCAGCGGGAATTCGCCGAGGAAGTCAAAGCGGCGACCGGTTCCCTGGAAGCTGGCCAACGCACGCAGGATATCTGCGTCGTCAATGCCCTCTTCCGTTGCCACCGCCACTGCCGCCGCCGCGTTCAACGCGTTGTGACGACCCGGCGCATTCAGCGTCACCGTCATCAGCGGCTTGTCCTGGCGGCTCAGGGTGAAGTGGCCCTGGGCTCCAACCTGACGGTAGCTCTCGATGCGAACGTCGGCATCATCGCTGAAACCGTAAGTGGTGATATGGCGACCCACGCGTGGCAGCAATTCACGCACCACCGGATCGTCAATACACATCACCGCACGGCCGTAGAACGGCAGGTTGTGCAAAAAGTTAATAAACGTCTGCTTCAGGTTTTCGAAGTCGCCCTGGTAGGTCTCCATATGGTCGGCTTCGATATTGGTGACAATCGCCACCATCGGTTGCAGATGCAAGAAAGAAGCATCGCTCTCATCCGCTTCCGCAATCAGGTAACGGCTGGAGCCCAAACGCGCATGAGTTCCTGCCGCTTTCACCAGCCCGCCGTTAACAAAGGTCGGGTCCAGACCGGCTTCGGCATAAATGCTCGACACCATTGCCGTGGTCGTGGTCTTGCCATGCGTACCGGCAACGGCGATGCCGTGACGAAAACGCATCAGTTCGGCCAACATCTCTGCGCGGCGGATTACCGGAATACGCGCTTCGCGGGCGGCGACAATTTCCGGGTTGTCGGCAGAAATCGCGGTAGAAACCACGACTACGCTGGCATCCAGTACGTTCTCCGGGCGGTGATGGAAGTAAATCGTCGCCCCGAGCGCGCTCAGCTGCTGGGTTACCGGATTCGGTGCCAGGTCGGAACCGCTGATTTGATAACCTTCATTGGCCAACACTTCGGCGATACCACCCATGCCGGCGCCACCGATGCCGACAAAGTGAATGTGCCGGACGCGTCGCATCTCGGGCACGATAGTACGTAGTTTCGCCAGTTGTTGTGTATTCATCACTCTCTCTAATCCAGGTCCGGCATGCCGGGCCCCTACATGACATTCTTTAATTCAGGCCCGGTGAACCGGACCCCTGCATATTATTTGGCGACGCGCACCAGCTCCGCAGCTACGCGTTCGGTAGCATCCGGAATGGCCACGGCACGGGCCTTTTCGGCCATGACCAGCAGCGTAAGACGATCCCAGCCAGCCAGCAGCTCCGCCACCACATCGGCGTTAAACTGCGGTTGCTCGATAATCTTCGCCGCACCGGCTTCTTCCAGCGGGCGGGCATTCCAATACTGTTGGCGGTCTTTGTGCATGAAAGGCACGAAGATCGCAGGAAGGCCCGCAGCGGCGATCTCGCTGACCGTTAGCGCGCCGGAGCGGCACACCACGACATCAGCCCAAGCGTACGCCGCCGCCATGTCATCAATAAACTCGGTCACTTTGTGTTGCGTCTGCCCTACCCTCTCGTAGTCGCGCAACACATTTTCCAGCGCACCTTTGCCTACCTGATGCCAGAGCGTAATTCTATCGCCCAATCTCGCCGCGACTTCAGGAACTGTCTGATTCAGCACCCGGGCACCCTGACTGCCGCCAATCACCAGTACGCGAATGGGCCCTTCCCGCCCCGTCAATCGCTCTGCCGGCAGCGGCAGCGCCAATACGTCAGTGCGTACCGGGTTGCCCACCACGTCCGCATTGGGGAACGCGCCAGGGAAGGCCTGCAGGACCTTCTTGGCAATGCGCGCCAACCAACGGTTGGTCAGCCCGGCAATACCGTTTTGTTCATGCAGCACCACCGGGATGCCGCACAGCCATGCGGCCAAACCGCCAGGACCAGAAACGTAACCCCCCATTCCCAGCACCACGTCCGGTTGGTAGCTGCGCATAATCGCCTTCGCCTGACGTACGGCTTGCCAGATACGCAGCGGCGCGCTCAGCTGGGCCTTCAGCCCTTTGCCGCGCAAGCCGGAAATACGGATGAAATCAATCTCGATCCCGTGCTTTGGCACCAGATCGGCTTCCATTCGGTCTGCGGTTCCAAGCCAGCGCACCTGCCAGCCCTGCGCCATCAGATGATGTGCGACTGCCAGTCCCGGGAACACGTGTCCGCCGGTACCGCCCGCCATCACCATTAAACGCTTAGGTTTCCCGCTCATCCCTTACCTCTTCACAAACGCCTGGGCTTTAGCCAGACGCGTTTCATAATCAATACGCAGCAACAGCACGATCGCCGTCGACATAATCAACAGGCTCGAACCGCCATAGCTTATCAGCGGTAACGTTAAGCCTTTAGTGGGAAGCATTCCGGCAGCGGCACCGACGTTGACCAGCGCCTGGAAGCTAAACCACACGCCAATTGAGCAGGCCAAGAAGCCAGAAAAGCGCTGATCAATCTCCAGCGCACGGCGGCCAATCGACATAGCACGAAAAGCGACGCAGAATACCATTAACAATGCAAAAACCACACCGATATAGCCCAGCTCTTCGCCTAAAATCGAGAAGATAAAGTCGGTGTGCGCTTCCGGCAAATACTCGAGTTTCTGCACCGAATTACCCAGCCCTTGTCCCCAGAACTCACCACGGCCAAAGGCCATCAGCGACTGGGTCAGCTGGTAGCCACTGCCGAACGGATCGGCCCACGGATTCCAGAACGAAGTCACACGGCGCATACGGTAAGGTTCGGCGATGATCAACAGCACTACCGCGAAGGCTCCGGATCCGATAATCGCCAGGAATTGCCACATTTTCGCGCCGGCCAGGAACAGCATTGCCAGCGTGGTGATAAACAGCACCACCACGGTACCGAGGTCCGGCTGAGCCAGCAGCAGCACGGCCAACACCACCATGACGCCCATCGGCTTGCAGAAGCCCCAGAAGTTGCTGCGCACCTCTTCTACTTTGCGCACCAGATAACTCGCCAGGTAACAGAACAGCGACAGCTTGGACAGCTCTGCCGGCTGAATACGCAGCGGCCCCAGCGAGATCCAGCGCGATGCCCCGTTTACCGAGCTGCCGACCACCAATACGATCAACAGCATCACAATCGACAACAGCAGCATGATGTTGCTATAGCGCTGCCAGACTTCCATCGGAATGCGCAAGGTTACCATCGACAGACCGAACGCCAGCCCGAGGTACAACGCATCACGCTTGGCAAACAAGAACGGATCGTCCGCCAGGCGCTGACCGATCGGCATCGAAGCCGAAGTCACCATCACAAAACCGATAATGGCCAACCCAAAGGTCAGCCACAGCAGGGTACGGTCGTACAGCACCATATTGACCGAATCGTTATCTCGCGATCCCGCCACCCAGTTTTTAAAGAGCTCTGTCAGCCCGAAGTTCGGCAAGCGCAGTCTCATCCGCCAAGCTCCTGTGCCAAACGAGTAAACTCGTCGCCGCGTACTTCAAAATTGCGGAACTGATCCAGGCTGGCACAGGCGGGTGACAGCAACACCATATCGCCAGGTTGCACCCGGCCGGCTATCGTCTGCATAGCCTGTTCCATAGTCTCGGTCAGCGTAGCGACCTCCGGCCGTAGCTGAGCCAACTGTTCGCCATCACGGCCGAAGCAGTAAAGGCGAACGTTATCGCCTTGCAGATAGCGCGCCAGCGGGGAGAAATCGGCCGATTTGCCGTCGCCACCCAACAGCAGATGCAAGGTGCCGTCCACCTGCAGACCATTCAACGCCGCTTCGGTACTGCCAACGTTGGTGGCTTTAGAATCGTTAATCCAGCGAACGCCGTTATGTTCCCAGGCCAATTGGAAGCGGTGCGCCAAACCGGTATAGGTGGTCAACGCTTTCAGGCTGGAAGCGCGCGGGATGTTCACCGCATCGGCCAGTGCCAGCGCCGCCAACGCATTGGTGTAGTTATGGCGGCCAGTCAGCTTCATTTCGCGGGTGTTCAGGATTTTCTCGCCGCGCACGCGCAACCAGGTCTCGCCCAGTTGGCGGTTCAGGTGATAGTCGCCCACATCGGCGCCAAAGCTGATGCAACGCTGATCCGCCCCGCGAATCGGCATCGTCAATGCGTCGTCGGCATTGACCACGCACAGGCTGGCATTTTCATAGACCTTCAGCTTGGCGGCACGGTATTGCTGCAGCCCAAACGGATAGCGATCCATATGATCTTCGGTGACGTTCAAAATGGTCGCCGCAGCCGCGTGCAGGCTGTAAGTGGTTTCCAGTTGGAAGCTCGACAGCTCCAGCACGTACAATTGGCATTCCTGACGCAGCAGGCTCAACGCAGGCAGGCCGATATTGCCACCGACGCCCACTGCCCAACCTGCGGCTTTTGCCATTTCACCCACCAGGGTGGTGACGGTGCTTTTACCGTTGGAACCGGTAATCGCCACGATCGGTGCCTGGGCTTCACGGCAGAACAACTCGATATCGCCGACAATCTCTACGCCCGCCTCTGCAGCAGCGATCAATGCCGGGGTCGCCAATGCCATGCCCGGACTCGCGACGATCAAATCCGCCGCCAACAGCCAATCCTGATTCAAATCACCCAGGTGACGCTCAACGCTTTCAGGCAGCTTGTCCAGCCCTGGAGGTGACATGCGGGTATCCATAACGCGTGGCGTTACGCCGCGCGCCATAAAGAAATCAACACAGGACAGGCCGGTGAGGCCCAGCCCGATGATGACCACTTTCTTACCCTGATAATCCGCCATAGTTACCGCACCTTCAGCGTCGCCAGGCCAATCAGCACCAGCATCAGCGAAATAATCCAGAAGCGCACGATCACGCGTGGTTCCGGCCAGCCTTTCAATTCATAGTGGTGGTGAATCGGCGCCATGCGGAAAATACGTTGCCCGCGCAGCTTGAACGACCCCACCTGCAAAATCACCGACAGCGTTTCAACCACGAACACGCCGCCCATAATCAACAGTAAAAACTCTTGGCGCAGCAGCACCGCAATGGTGCCCAACGCGCCGCCCAGCGCCAACGAACCCACGTCGCCCATGAAGACCTGGGCCGGATAGGTGTTGAACCACAAAAAGCCCAGGCCGGCGCCGACAATGGCGGTACAGACGATCACCAGTTCACCGGCGTGACGCAAATATGGAATGTGCAGGTAGTTGGCGAAGTTCATGTTACCGGTCGCCCAGGCTACCAGTGCAAAACCGGCGGCCACGAACACCGTCGGCATAATCGCCAGGCCGTCCAGCCCGTCGGTCAGGTTGACCGCGTTGCTGGTCCCCACGATGACAAAGTAAGCCAGCAGCACGTACAACAGGCCAAGCTGAGGCATGATGTCCTTAAAGAACGGCACAACCAGCTCGGTGGCTGGCGTGTCTTTACCTACGGCATACATGGCGAAAGCAACCACCAGCGCAATCACCGACTGCCAGAAGTATTTCCAGCGGGCGATCAGCCCTTTGGTGTCTTTGCGCACCACCTTGCGGTAGTCGTCAACGAAACCGACGATGCCGTAACCCACTAGCACGAACAGTACGCACCAAACATAAGGGTTGGACGGATAGGCCCACATCAGCACCGAAACGGTGATGGAGGTCAGGATCATGATGCCGCCCATGGTCGGCGTGCCGCGTTTGCTGAAATGCGACTCTGGACCGTCGTTACGCACCACCTGGCCGAAGGACATCTCCTGCAGGCGTTTGATCACCCGCGGCCCCATCCACAAGGAAAGGAACAGCGCGGTCAGCAGGCTGACAATGGCTCGGAACGTCAGGTAGGAAAAGACGTTGAAGCCGGAATAATATTTGACCAAATGCTCGGCCAGCCAAACTAACATGGTGCTTTCTCCTGTAACGCGCGTACTACCTGCTCCATTGCGGCACTACGTGAACCCTTGATTAACACGGTAATTACCGCATGTTCCGACAGTAACTCCGCCACGCGCGCGGTCACCGCTGCCTTATCCTGAAAATGTTCGCCGTTACCGGAGGCGGCAATCAGCGTTTGGCTCAATGGCCCCACGCCCAGTACCTTATCGACTCCCGCCAGCCGAGCCGCTTCGCCCACCTGACGGTGACACTCTTCAGCTTCCGCCCCCAGCTCTGCCATGTCGCCCACCACCATCACGCGGTAACCCGGCATTTCCGCCAGTACCTGCGCAGCGGCCGTCATTGAGCCAACGTTGGCGTTGTAGCTGTCATCCAACAGCAGCTTGCCGGCAGACAGGGCAATCGGGAACAAACGTCCCGGCACCGCCTGCAGTTGTTTGAGCCCCTGACGCACGGCCTCGAGCGATGCACCGGCCGACATTGCCAGTGCCGTTGCCGCCAACGCATTGGCGACGTTATGACGCCCCGGAAGGGGCAGCGCGATAGGCGCAGTGCCGAACGGGCTGTTCAGCGTAAACTGTGTGCCTTCACCGTTGACTTGTACATCGCTGGCGAAGAAATCGACGCCTTCTGCCGCCTGCGGAGAGAATCGCCAAACGGTTTTCCCCTCCAGCATGCTCTGCCAATGCGGCCAATCGTTGTTGTCGGCGTTGATGATCGCCACGCCGTCAGCCGGCAAGCCGGTAAAAATTTCGCCCTTCGCCTGGGCAACACCGGCCAAAGAACCAAAGCCTTCCAGGTGAGCGGCCGCCAGATTATTTACCAGGGCGGTCTGCGGACAAGTTAATGCGGTGGTATAAGCGATTTCGCCAATGTGGTTAGCGCCCAGCTCAATCACCGCAAAGTCGTGCTGCGGCTGCAAACGCAGCAGCGTCAAAGGCACGCCGATGTCATTATTGAAATTGCCGGCGGTATAAAGCACTTCGCCGCACTCACGCAGGATAGCGGCGGCCATTTCTTTCACCGAAGTCTTGCCCGATGAGCCGGTTAACGCCACGACTCGGGCCGGTACCTGCTTGCGTACCCAGGCAGCAAGTTGGCCTAACGCCAGACGGGTGTCTTTCACCACCAGTTGCGGAACATCCACCAATAAGCGCTTACTTACCAGCAGCGCCCCGGCGCCTGCGGCTACTGCATCAACAGCAAAATCGTGAGCGTCGAAACGCTCACCTTTCAATGCCACAAACAGGCAACCAGCGGTTACCTGACGGGTATCTGTCGTCACCTCAACGATTTGGCAATCGGCGCCGATCAGTTCAGCGCTCAATACGTCGGCCAGTGCCTGAAGGGAGACAGGGATCATGCTACTACCCCCAACAAACGCGCGACGGTGGTGCGATCGGAGTAATCCAGACGGCGATTCCCCACCAGTTGGTAATCCTCGTGGCCCTTACCGGCCACCAGCACCACGTCTTGTTCTTTCGCCTGCATGATGGCGCTGGTTACGGCTTCCGCACGACCGTGGATCACCAGAGCGCGTCCGGCATCCAGCAAGCCAGTCAGGATATCGGCGATGATCGCCTGCGGTTCTTCGGTACGAGGGTTATCGTCGGTAACAACGACGCGATCGGCGAACTGTTCGGCGATGCCGCCCATCAGTGGACGCTTGCCCTTGTCGCGATCGCCGCCGCAGCCAAACACGCACCATAACTGCCCCTGGCAGTGTAGGCGCGCGGCTTCCAAAGCTTTTTCAAGCGCATCCGGGGTGTGGGCGTAATCGACCACCACCGTCGGTTTACCCGGCGCGTTGAAAACTTCCATGCGGCCACACACGGGTTGCAGTTGATTACCGGTGGCCACCAGTTCATCCAGTGGATACCCCAACGACAGCAGGGTCGCCAACGCCAACAGCAAGTTACTGACGTTAAACGCCCCCATCAGGCGGCTTTCAATCTCACCATCGCCCCAGCTTGAGCTGAAGCGAATAGTGGCGCCGTTATCGTGATAGTTAACCGCGGTGGTTTTCAGCCAGCGACCGTGACAGCCAGGCTGCAGGTTGTCCTGCATGGTGACAGCAACCGCATCCGGCAATTGGCTCAGCCAGCGCTGACCGACTTCGTCATCGGCATTGATAATCGCCTGGCCCACTTCGTGACTGGCGAACAGCGACCACTTGGCCGCTTCGTAATTGGCCATATCACCGTGGTAGTCCAGATGATCGCGGCTCAGGTTGGTAAACACCGCAGCGGCAAACGGCAGCGCCGCCACGCGGTTTTGCACCAGGCCGTGGGAGGAAACTTCCATCGCAGCGAAGGTGGCGCCGCGATCGACCAGCTCGTTTAATACGTGTTGAACATCTACCGCAGAGCCGGTGGTATTCTCTGTTGGGCAAACCTGGCCCAGCAAACCATTGCCGACGGTGCCCATTACGGCGCTGGTTTCACCCAGCAGTTGGCCCCACTGCGCCAGCAGCTGAGTCGTGGTGGTTTTGCCGTTGGTACCCGTAACGCCGACCAGACGCAGACGTTCCGCAGGTTCATGGTAAAAACGCCCGGCCAGTGCGGAAAGGCGCTGGTTGAGCTGGCTCAGGTAAATCACCGGCACGCCGTGCATTTGGGTGATAGCGCCGTCTTCGGCCTGGCCTTCAGCTTCGGCAATCACAGCGGCAACGCCCTGCGCGATGGCCTGCGGAATATAGCGGCGTCCATCCGTTTGATGGCCGACAACGGCGACAAACAGATCCCCGGCAGCCGCAATACGGCTGTCTAATGTCATTTCCCGCAGCGCGCGCCCGGGAGCCGTTGGCACCCACGGAGCGAGTAAATCGCGCAAATTACGATCTGCCACCTGAACCCTCTTTTCTGTTAGTTACAAAATCGCTTTTCTCAACGGTAGGCAACGCGTCCGGTTCAACGTTCATGGTGCGCAATACGCCGCCCATGATGGCGCCAAACACCGGCGCGGAGATCGCACCACCGTAGTATTTCCCACCCTGCGGGTCGTTGATTACCACCACCAGAGCAAAACGAGGATTACTGGCCGGCGCCACGCCGGCGGTATAAGCGATGTATCTGTTGACGTATTTGCCGTCCGGGCCCACTTTTTTGGCGGTACCGGTTTTGATGGCTATGCGGTAGCCCTTGATGGCCGCCTTCACCCCACCGCCGCCCGGTAAGGCAACGCTTTCCATCATGTGCACAACGGTGCGCACCACAGGTTCGGGGAAGACGCGCTCACCGGCAACCGGTGGGTCAACTTTGGTAATCGACAGCGGGCGATAAACGCCCAGACTGCCGATCGTTGCGTAGACTCGCGCTAACTGTAACGGGGTTACCATTAGCCCATAGCCGAAAGAGAAGGTGGCCCTCTCTATGTCAGACCACCGTTGTTTTTTTGGGTATATGCCACTGCTTTCTCCGACCAGCCCCAAATTGGTCGCTTTTCCCAATCCAAAACGAGAGTAAGTATCTACTAACGCTGAGGACGGCATCGATAACGCCAGCCGTGAAACGCCGACGTTACTCGACTTCTGCAAGATCCCGGTCAGGGAGAGTTCCGCGTAACGCGCAACGTCCCTGATTTCCTTGCCGTTGATACGGTAAGGGACGGTATTCAGCACGCTGTTTTCTTTCACAATGCCGTGCTGCAATGCCGTCATGACCACCATAGGTTTTACGGTGGAACCAGGCTCAAAAATATCGGTGATGGCACGGTTACGCATGGTTTCTTTCGGCGTACCGGCCATATTGTTCGGGTTGTAAGACGGGCTGTTGGCCATCGCCAACACTTCGCCGGTATTCACGTCCACCAGCACCGCAGTACCGGATTCAGCCTTGTTGAAGGCCACAGCGTTGTTGAGTTCGCGGTAAACCAATGCCTGCAGGCGCTCATCGACGCTCAGCACCAGGTTATGCGCCGCCTGACTGTCCACCGAAGAAATATCCTCGATGACCCGGCCAAAGCGGTCTTTACGCACGGTTCTCTCGCCCGGTTGCCCGGTCAGCCAGCGGTCAAAGCTCTTCTCGACGCCTTCAATCCCCTGACCGTCAATGTTGGTCACGCCTATGATGTGCGAAGTCACCTGGCCGGAAGGATAGTAGCGACGGGATTCCTGACGCAGGTAAATCCCCGGCAGTTTCAACTTGCGAATGTAGTCGCCGATCGCCGGATTCACCTGGCGCGCCAGATAGACAAAGCGCCCTTTAGGGTTGGCGTTGATGCGGGTAGAAAGCTGATCCAGCGGAACATTCAGCGCATCGGATAACGCTTTCCAGCGGCTATCCAGCGTGATACCACCACGTTCATTCAGCTCTTTCGGGTCCGCCCAGATTGCATTCACCGGCACACTTACCGCCAGCGGCCGACCTGAACGATCGCTGATCATGCCGCGCGCAGTCGGTACTTCCTGCACGCGCAGTGAACGCATGTCGCCTTCTTTTACCAAGCGGTCCGGGTTAATCACCTGCAGATAAGCCACCCGCAGCATCAGCCCTACCAACGCCAGCAAAATACAGCCGCACAGCAACGCAAAACGCCAGCTTACAAAGCTGGCCTGATCTTCCTGGCGTTTCAACTTACCGGGGCGTGCTGCTTTCATGCGTTCCCTTTCTACTCCGTGTAATGATTTCAGTTAAACCATTCATTGTTTAACGATGATATTTTCCTGAGATGGATCAACATGTTGCATCTGCAGTTTTTCCGTTGCGATGCGTTCTACCCGACTGTGATCCCCAAGGGCATTCTCTTCAAGAATCAGGTTGCGCCACTCAATGTCCAGGGCGTCTCTCTCAAGAACCAACTGCTCGCGCTCGGCAGTCAGCAAGCGGGTGCGGTGCGCGGTGGTCACGACGAAAACCGCAGACACCAACGAAGCAATCAGCAAAATCAGTGGGATCTTGGCGTTACGCAGCAAATCGCCGCCAATCACGCCGACCAGACCGTGGCGTTCGTTGCCAATCACACCGGCATCCTCTCGGCAATACGCAGCACTGAGCTACGTGCACGTGGGTTTTCCGCCACCTCAGCATCCCCAGGCATCATCTTGCCCAGCGCTTTCAGCGTGCGTCCGCCCATACTGCGCAGTTGCTCTTCCGTCAGCGGGATACCAGCCGGCACCTGAGCGCCGCGGCTATGGTGACGCATGAAGCGTTTAACAATGCGGTCTTCCAGCGAGTGGAAACTGATGATCGACAGACGGCCCTGCGGGGCCAGCACTTCCAGCGCGCCGTCCAGCGCACGTTCGATCTCTTCCAATTCGCTGTTGATGTAGATACGGATCGCCTGGAAGCTGCGGGTTGCCGGGTGCTTGTGCTTATCCCGGAACGGGCTGGCGTTGGCGATCAAGTCCGCCAGCTCTTTGGTACGGGTCATCGGCTCGACGAGATTTCTTTCTACGATGGCGCGAGCGATACGCTTGGCAAAACGCTCTTCGCCGAAGGTTTTCAGCACCCAGGCGATGTCGTCTGCTTCCGCTTTCATCAGCCACTCGGAGGCTGACTGACCGCTTGAGGAGTCCATGCGCATGTCCAGTGGACCGTCCCGCATGAAGGAGAAACCGCGTTCCGCGTCATCCAACTGCGGTGAAGAAACCCCCAGATCGAGCAAGATGCCATCAATCTTCCCTACTAATTCGCGTTCCCGCACATAGTGCGACAACTCTGAAAATGGGCCGTGTACGATGCTAAAACGAGGGTCATCAATAGACTTGGCGGCTGCAATCGCCTGTGGGTCGCGGTCAATTGCCAACAAACGTCCTTCCGGCCCAAGCTGGGACAGAATCAGACGCGAATGGCCACCGCGGCCAAAAGTACCGTCGATATAGATGCCGTTACTGCGAATGTTGAGGCCGTTAACCGCCTCATCCAACAGTACGGTAGTGTGTTTATAGTTTTCCAACATGCTTATAGCGACAAGTCCTGTAGCCGCTCAGACAACGGTTCCTGAGTCGACTGTTCTGCGTCAATATCATCCTTGACTTGTTGATACCAGGTCTGTTCATCCCACAGTTCAAACTTGTTGAACTGCCCGACCAGCATCACTTCTTTGGTAAGCCCGGCGTGCTGACGTAGCGTAGTGGCTAACAGCAAACGGCCGGCGCTGTCCATCTGACACTCACTGGCATGACCCAACAGCAGGCGCTGAACGCGACGCTCGGCGGGATTCATACTCGACAGACGGGATAACTTTTGTTCAATAACTTCCCATTCGGGCAGTGGGTAGAGCAGCAGGCAGGGCTGGTGGAGGTCAATGGTGCAAACCATTTGGCCTTGCGATTGCTCGTTCAGCAAATCCCGATATCGGGTGGGTACGGCAAGCCGCCCTTTGCTGTCGAGGTTAACCATCGTTGCTCCACGGAACATACCTGAGTTACCCCTTCACGACCGTTTTCACCACTTTACCCCACAAATTCCCACATAATGGAGTTTACGGAGGGTATGAAAACCTTGTCAAGCCAGAGCGCCAGCGCTTTGGCAATATTTCTTCAGTCATTTTGGGAGCTGACTCGCGAAAGGAACGCTATTTATTAGATGATTAAAAATTAACATCATGATAAACGGGGAGAATTTTCTAAGCGGAAAGAACCTGATTAAAAACCTGACAAATTGGCGATTAATTAAGTCAATACTTCCTTCTGCAATCGATGTCTCATTTTTCAGCTCGGCAATCACATCGCAGTAACCGAGCGCGAGCCGCGCCAGACAAGGCTCGGCGTTAACTCGCCCTACAAACGAAATACGGCGTAAGCCATTGAGTTAATAACGTACAACGGTTATTCATCCTCAAGTCGGGCGCTATTTTACTTCAATTAAAGTGCCGCTGATAAGCCAGATGGGAAAATAAATTACTCGGATATTACGAGGCGAGTTAATTTCGATTCAAATCAATTTAGTAAGATTACTCCCAAAATACCTGTTTACAATTATGGTTTCATTTCCTTACATGTTTAATGACCACAATTTTTACTGTGGAAAACAGCCTTATCGTCAGAAATTATGCAACCCATTGTTTTAATTGAATAGTTAGAAATAGTCCATTTTTAATCCCTTCGCGCCACATTCTGCCGTCTGTCCTCAGCACAAAAACCACCCAACGCCGCCAAATAAAAATATTAAGCTACTTATCCGACACCAGCTGGCAATGTAAACTACAAATGAAAGAAAAAACCAGAATTAACAACTATAAAAAATAAATTTAACAGAACATTAACCAACACTCCGGAGATTGCACCATGCTCTCGCCTGCCACTCACTGGCGCAGTGCCGCCGCCGATACCTTTGCTCTGGTGGTGTATTGCTTCATCGCCGGTATGGCAATAGAAATTCTGGTCTCCGGCATGAGCTTTCAACAATCGCTCTCGTCCCGCTTGCTGTCGATTCCGGTGAATATCCTGATCGCCTGGCCCTACGGGCGCTATCGGGACCTGTTCATCCGCATCGCCAGGCGTGCTGATCGATACCCCTTTTTATTGCGTAACCTTGCCGATCTGCTGGCCTATGTCAGTTTCCAATCGCCGGTTTATGCCGCGATCCTGTGGAGCGTCGGTGCCGACGGGCAGCAGATCATAACGGCCGTGGCCAGCAATGCTGTGGTATCGATGGCGATGGGTGTGGTGTACGGATATTTTCTCGAATACTGCAGAAGGCTGTTCAGGGTAACAGGCTACGTATAACGGGGAGTTTGAAACAGGAGCGCAGCTAAGCGCCCCTGCTATAGGATTATTTTCGGCTCAGACTGCCGCGGCGGAACAGATTGCGGCGAATGCGCGTCAGACCCGGTTTAGGTTTACGCGGCTCATCCAGACTGGCCAGCACCAGCTCCAATACGCGTTCGGCCACGTCACGGTGACGCTGCGCAACCGCCAGCACCGGGCACTCAAGGAAGTCCAGCAGCTCATGATCGCCGAAGGTGGCGATCGCCAGATCGGTCGGTAAGCGGCCACGCTGCTTCAAGGTCACGTCCATCACCCCTTGCAGCAAAGAGAATGAGGTGGTGAACAGCGCCTGTGGCATCGGATGGGTTTTCAGCCATTCGGCAAACAGCACGCCTGCAGCCTCGCGCTCATAGCTATTGGCATACAGATAATCGACATGACGCTCGTCATCCTGCCAGGCCTGACGGAAGCCCTGTTCACGCAGGAAGCTGACGGAAAGCTCCGGCAATGCCCCCAGATACAGCACAGACTCCGCCGGGAAGGTACGCAGTTCCTGCGCCAGCGCGAAGGAGTCCTCCTGGTCGGCACCCACTACGCTGATGAAATGCTCACGATCCAGCGCACGGTCCAGGGCAATAATCGGCAGCGGATCGTTGGCCCAACGCTGATAGAATGGATGCTCCGGCGGCAAAGCGGTGGAAACGATGAGTGCATCGACCTGACGTTGCAGCAGATGTTCGATGCAGCGCATTTCGTTATCCGGCTGATCTTCCGAACAGGCAATCAACAGCTGGTAGCCGCGTTGGCGCGCCTGACGCTCCAGATAGTTGGCAATCCGGGTGTAGCTGGTGTTTTCCAGATCCGGGATCACCAGACCGATAGAGCGCGTTCGCCCGGCGCGCAGCCCTGCCGCGACGGCATTTGGGTGATAGTTGTGCTCCCTGACCACGGCCATCACTTTCTCGACGGTTTTATCGCTGACACGATACTGCTTCGCCTTGCCGTTGATGACATAACTGGCCGTAGTGCGCGAAACGCCCGCGAGACGCGCGATTTCATCCAGTTTCACGTTAACCCCTTAATGACGCTGAAAATAGAAGTGAAAACCATGCCCGGATTAACCATCGCATCCTGTGCGGTTATTCAATCCAGCCTCTGCGATCTAACAGCAGAAAACTCTGCCTAGCAACCGCTTTTGCCGAAAGGTGCCAGCAAACGGGCAAAAAACGCCGAAAAACAAAGGGCGCAGCCTGGCCGCGCCCTCAGATTACGCCAATCTCATCCCTCAGCGCATGATTTTATCGCCGCGCGATACGCCGACCACACCGGAACGCGCCACTTCAACAATTTCGGCCACTTCACGCACCGCACTCAGGAACGCATCCAGCTTATCGCTGGTGCCGGCCAGTTGCACGGTGTACAGCGTAGCGGTAACGTCAACGATCTGGCCGCGGAAAATATCGGCACAACGCTTCACTTCCTCACGCCCGTAACCGCTGGCCTGCAGCTTCACCAACATAATTTCGCGCTCGACGTGTGCGCCCTGCACCAATTCGCTGACGCGGAGCACGTCCACCAGCTTATGCAATTGCTTTTCGATCTGCTCCAGCACCTTCTCATCGCCGACGGTTTGGATCGTCATACGCGACAGCGTAGGGTCGTCGGTCGGCGCGACCGTCAGGCTTTCGATGTTGTAACCACGCTGAGAGAACAAACCCACCACACGCGATAACGCACCGGATTCGTTTTCCAGCAAGACAGATAAAATTCGGCGCATGATCAGGTCCTCTCCGTTTTGCTTAACCACATTTCGTCCATGCTTCCACCGCGGATCTGCATTGGGTAAACATGTTCGGTCTCATCGACGGTCACATCGACAAATACCAGGCGCTCTTTTTCGGCCAGCGCCTGCGCCAGTTTGCTTTCCAGTTCATCCGGCGTACGAATGGCGATGCCCACATGACCGTAAGCCTCCGCCAGCTTGACGAAGTCCGGTAGGGAATCCATATAAGACTGGGAGTGACGACCAGAGTAGATCATGTCCTGCCACTGCTTCACCATCCCCAGATAGCGGTTATTAAGGTTCACTACGATCACCGGCAGGTTGTACTGCAATGCGGTGGAAAGCTCCTGGATATTCATCTGGATACTGCCGTCGCCGGTCACGCACACCACGGTTTCATCAGGCAATGCCAGCTTGACGCCCAGCGCGGCAGGCAAACCAAAGCCCATGGTGCCCAGCCCGCCGGAGTTGATCCAACGGCGTGGTTTGTCGAACGGGTAGTAGAGTGCGGCGAACATCTGGTGCTGGCCAACATCGGAGGTGACGTAAGCGTCGCCCTTGGTCAACCGATGCAGGGTTTCAATCACGGCCTGCGGCTTGATGGTGCCGCTGTTTTTGTCGTAGCCCAGGCAGTCGCGCGCACGCCACTGTTCAATAGACTGCCACCAATCGCGCAGCGCATCGTGATCCTGCGTTTTGTCTTCCTGCGCCAACAATTCCAGCATCTGGGTCAACACCTGCTTGGCATCACCGACGATCGGGATATCGGCATCAACCGTCTTGGAGATTGAGGTAGGGTCGATATCGATATGCAGTACGGTGGCATCCGGGCAATATTTCGCCAGGTTGTTGGTGGTACGGTCGTCAAAGCGCACGCCAACGGCAAAGATCACGTCAGAGTGATGCATGGTTTTGTTGGCTTCGTAAGTCCCGTGCATACCGAGCATACCGACGCTCTGGCGGTGCGTGCCGGGAAACGCGCCCAATCCCATCAGGGTACAGGTAACCGGTAAATTCAGTTTTTCCGCCAGCTCCAGCAGTTCACCGTCACAGGCCGAATTAATCGCGCCACCGCCGACGTACATAACGGGCTTCTTGGCCGAAAGGATAGTTTGCAATGCGCGTTTAATCTGCCCGCGGTGGCCCTGCACCGTCGGGTTATAGGAGCGCATGCTCACTTCCTGCGGGTAGGCATAAGGCATTCTTACTGCCGGGCCAACGATGTCTTTCGGCAGATCAATCACCACCGGACCTGGGCGACCGGTAGAAGCCAGGTAGAAAGCTTTCTTCAAAATACCGGGAATATCTTCGGTGCGCTTCACCAGGAAACTGTGTTTGACCACCGGGCGAGAAATCCCGACCATGTCGCACTCCTGGAAGGCATCGTAACCAATCAGCGAACTGGGAACCTGCCCGGAAAGCACCACCATCGGGATGGAGTCCATATAGGCTGTCGCAATGCCGGTGATCGCGTTGGTCGCTCCCGGCCCTGAGGTCACCAGAACCACCCCGACTTCACCGGTGGCGCGCGCATAGCCATCGGCCATATGCACGGCACCCTGCTCATGGCGCACCAATATGTGATCGATGCCTCCGACCGTATGCAGGGCATCGTAAATATCGAGTACCGCCCCGCCCGGATATCCGAATACGTGCTTAACGCCCTGATCGATCAACGATCGGACGACCATCTCGGCTCCTGACAACATCTCCATGGGTTTGCCTCCAGGCTTACTTATTCTTGTCTGGCGCCGGAACGTAGCGCCTGCTGTGGGGCATTGCCCCAAAGTTTTTGTGGATTGGTTCTAACTGATTAACATAACGTCAGAATATTGGGCAGGCAAACAGCAAAAAGGCTTGGTAATGGAATGGTTATTGCCAAGCGGCTGGAGATCAGGTGTTTACAGAAACAATGCACTAGCCGCCAGCGGCTCGGGCTAGGCATTGTTTCAATCAGGCGAGGAATTACAGAACTATATCAGGCAAGGATTATGCTGTTTTTTTCGCCGAACAATCCGTCCGGAGACAATCGCTGATCTAATCCTGGTACATGGAGTCAATTTCACGCTGATAGCGCTGTGAAATGACCTTACGACGTAGCTTCAACGTTGGCGTCAGCTCACCCAACTCCATCGAAAAAGCGGCAGGCAACAAGGTAAATCTTTTTACCTGTTCAAAGCGCGCCAGCTCTTTTTGCATCTCACGCAGGCGGCTTTCAAACATTTCCAGAATATGGCTGTGACGCAACAGCTCGATCCGATCCTGATACTTCAGATTGATTGATTTCGCATACTCTTCCAGAGATTCAAAGCTGGGCACGATCAGCGCGGAAACGAATTTACGCGCATCGGCGATGATCGCCACCTGCTCGATAAAGCGATCCTGCGCCAGCGTGCCTTCCAACATCTGCGGAGCTATGTACTTGCCACCAGAGGTTTTCATCAAATCCTTCAGACGTTCGGTGATAAACAGGTTGCCACCTTCATCCATGGCGCCGGCATCGCCGGTCTTCAACCAGCCATCCTCGGTAAAGGAGGCGGCGGTTTCCAGCGGTTTATTGAAATAGCCGCGCATCACCACCGGCCCACGCACCTGAATTTCATTCTCCTCGCCGATACGCACTTCAACCCCCGGCAAGGGCTTGCCAATCGAGCCAAAGCGGAAATTGCCCTCTTCCCAACAGGAGACGGTGGCGCAGGTTTCGGTCATGCCATAGCCGTATTTGATGTTAACGCCCATCGCCTGGAAAAACAGGATGACATTGTCGTCCAGTTTGGCGCCCGCGGCCGGCAAGAAGCGTACACGCCCGCCGAGGATACCGCGCAGCTTGCTCAGCACCAGTTTATCGGCCCAGCGATGAGAAAGATCGAACAGCTTGCCCAATGGCTTGCCGGCGCGCTCCTGCAGGAACTTGCGCTCACCGCAAACAATCGCCCAATGGAACAATGCCCGACGCAGCCAAGGCGCACGCGCGACCTTTTCATGCACTGCGCTGAAGATTTTTTCGTAAAAGCGCGGCACCGCGCACATCAGCGTCGGACGCACCGCCGCCATGGCTTCGCGCACCCAATCGGTATTCGGCAAGAACACGTTTTGCGCGCCAGAGTGCATGATGAAGAAGCTCCAGGCCCGTTCAAACACGTGTGACATCGGCAGGAAACTGAGAGACACATCCTCTTCATTCACCGTCAGCCGCTCATCATGCAGATAAAGCTGTGCAGCCAGGTTGCGATAATCCAGCATCACACCCTTGGGTTCGCCGGTGGTGCCGGAGGTATAGATCAGCGTGAAGAGATCCCGCAGATCGCAATCGGTTATGCGTTGCTGCAATTGGGATGAGAACGCCGCTACGTCGACTTCACGTTCAAAGGTGCTCAGGTGTTGGGCAATCTCACAACCATGCAGGTCGACGCTGTCATCAAATACAATAATGTGGCTCAGTTGCGGGCACACACCGCGCAGCGCGATGGCGGCATCCAATTGAGCCTGCTCGCCGACAAACAGAATACGGATATCGGCGTCATTGATGATAAAAGCCGCTTGGGCCGGCGTGTTTGTGGCATACAGCGGCACGCTCACACCCCGTAATTGCAGAATGGCCAAATCCGCCAGCGACCAGGCCATGCAGTTATTGGCAAAAATCGCGATACGTTCCTGCACGTCGGCACCCAATGCCAACAGCGCACTGGCGATGAGATTGATATGCGTATCGACCTGCTTCCAGGTCATTTGGGTCTCCCCCTGGGGAGACCATTGGCGAAAAGCAGTGCGATCGGCACGGTGAGAAATTTGGTGCTGTATACGGTGAGTCAAATGGTATTGCAGCAGATTATTGATCATAGCGCTCTAAGCCTGAAATGAATCAAACAGTTAGCGAAGTGTGGGATAACCTCTCCTCACAACTCAGCTTACACGTGTTTACTTTTTTTCGCGCAGTCTACCTACTCTCAGACAACGGGAAAAGAGATTTCAGCGTAGAAGTGTGAGCCAAAACTCAGGTTGATTACACCGCGTCTCACCGTTGGACAAAAAGGGGAGGAAAAGGTTTTATCCAGGCCACAAAATGCAAGACCGAAAAGCCCATCCTGGCACAGAGATAAAAACTAAATATAATTAAAATTGCAGGATATAATTTTATATTGATTTTTTTAATGTGCCAATCTGACAAATTTCGAAAGGAGTTAATGCAGAGTGGGAAAATAAAGATAAATCTTAGTTAATCCCAAGGTAATTCCTAGTAAATCGACAGTACAAATCACCCCCAATAAGAAATCATCATCTCGGGGGTAATTGGTAAGCTGATTTACTCTGGTGTATCAGGCTGGCCAAGCACGATTTTCATCCACTGATGCCCCTTATCACGTTCTGCAGATTCATGCCAAGCAAGGTAACAGGTAGCCTTATTTTCATTCCAGGGCAGCGAAATAAGCTGCAATTGCAATGCGTCAGCCTGCTGCCGGGCCAACCAGGCTGGAACAATAGCAATTGTGTTAGTATTGGAAACGATATTCAACACGCTATATAAATCTGTACATTGCTGAGTGACGAGGCGTTGCATCGACTCTTCTATATAGTAAGGTTTACTGAAAGAGTAAAAACTCTCTAATGAAACTACTGCATGCGGCTCTGCCATAATCTGTTTCGGCGTAATTTCGCCTTTAATTCTAGGATGTTTCTTGGCAGCAACCAACACCAGCTCATCGTCAAAAAGCGCCACGCGTTTAAACTCGGAGCATTCAAAGTTGATATAACCGATGACGAACTCGACCTCTTGATAACGCAATTGATTATCGATGTTATTGCTTATATAAGATTTTATTTTTAGATGAGTCTGTGGCGCAATTTCCTTTAAATGGTTGACTATTGACGCCCCCAAACGTAAATCAAGCGGACTACAAATTGCGATAGAGAAAACGCGCTCACTGGTAAAGGGCTCGAACTCCGCGCCCGGTAACTCATTTTGCACCAGTTGCAATGCCTGCCTGACCGGACCGAACAGCTGTTTCGCCCGTATTGTAGGTTGAATGCCGCGCCCACAGCGTACAAACAGCTCATCGTTAAACATCAGTTTCAAACGTGCGACGGCATTGCTCACCGCCGGTTGCGACATCCCCAAAATCCCCGCCGCTCGGGTAATATTCTGCATCTGCATAACCGCATCAAATACCGTGAGCAAATTCAGATCGACGCTGCGTAAATGAATATCACCAGCGTCTTTATCAACAACAATTTCCGAATTAAATTCCGACATATCCCACTCCACTAAGTCCTGTGTAGATAATTCATCAAACCTAACTAAAACAACGAAATCGCAGTCTTAATTACGCAAGAAAGAATTAGTCATATCTCAGCCGCCAGTTTAAGCCGGGCTCGAGCATCGTCCTATGTACCAACATGGTTTAAAGCCAAAATTCAGTTTTCATTACGTTATCTTCATCGACAGCATAAAATCTTCTGACATCCTTTTAATGACTTTCATAACAAGCCGTCGTTCTCCATTACTGGTGTCCCACCAGACAGTATTCGAAAGCATACGTCATCCAATAACCAACCTGTTACCTTTGGGTATCTGTTAACTTTACTAACGATTTTAAAAAACACACTCCTCTTATAAGGTATGAATGCTAAAAATACAGAATCCGCCATTTTTAATTTTGGCAAACACGGCTTCGTGATTTTTGCATTTTTAATTTTAACGCAATGACAGTCAGAAGCAATTGCAGGGATATATATTCATTTCATTTATGCTAACTGGGCCGCAAACCCGCCCTCAATTTTTCTCTGACAATGTCATTTTTCTCCGAACTATCGTCTGTTTCTCAGAGTGCGCTAATCGGGCTCTAAAGGAGTACCCTCATTTTCAATCAGGTGTTGACATAGTTAAGCCAATAACGTATCAAATTAGGCAACGACATTCATTTAGAGAGTTGAACCGCTATGAACCACACTTACCGTCTACTAGGCCTACTACTTAACGCATCTTGTTTGCGCGGTATGCCGGTGGACGGAGTTCAGAGCTGATTCAGCCCACCCTCATAACAAACCCGCGCTACTGCGCGGGTTTTTTTTTACCCGCTTAGCGTGAAATAAACACGATAAGGAACCACCCGATGAGCCAACAAGTCATTATTTTCGATACAACTTTGCGTGATGGCGAGCAAGCGCTGCAGGCCAGCCTGAGCGTGAAAGAGAAGATTCAGATAGCGATGGCGCTGGAGAGAATGGGTGTCGACGTCATGGAAGTAGGCTTCCCTGTCTCCTCACCGGGTGATTTCGAATCCGTGCAAACCATCGCTCGCCAGATTAAAAACAGCCGTGTCTGTGGCCTGGCACGTTGCGTAGATAAAGACATCGACGTCGCGGCCGAAGCATTGCGCGTCGCCGAAGCGTTCCGCATTCACGTGTTCCTGGCCACCTCGACCCTGCATATTGAATCAAAACTGAAGCGCTCGTTCGACGAAGTGCTGGAGATGGCAATACGCTCGGTGAAGCGCGCCCGTAACTACACTGACGACGTAGAATTCTCCTGCGAAGACGCCGGCCGTACGCCAATCGATAACCTGTGTCGCGTGGTGGAAGCCGCTATCAATGCCGGCGCGACCACCATCAATATCCCAGACACCGTGGGCTACACCACCCCGAACCAGTTTGGCGGTATTATCACCACCCTGTATGACCGCGTACCGAATATCGATAAAGCCATTATCTCCGTCCACTGCCACGACGATCTGGGCATGGCGGTCGGCAACTCCATCGCCGCCGTACAGGCTGGCGCCCGCCAGGTTGAAGGGACCTTGAACGGTATCGGTGAACGCGCAGGCAACACCTCGTTGGAAGAAGTGATCATGGCGATCAAAGTGCGCCAGGACATCATGAACGTGCACACCAACATCAATCATCAGGAAATCTTCCGTACCAGCCAGATTGTCAGCCAGTTGTGCAACATGCCGATCCCGGCCAACAAAGCGATCGTCGGTTCCAATGCTTTTGCCCACTCTTCCGGTATTCACCAAGACGGCGTGCTGAAAAATCGCGAAAACTACGAAATCATGTCCCCGCAGACCATAGGTCTGAAGGATGTACAGTTGAACCTGACTTCCCGTTCCGGTCGCGCTGCGGTGAAACACCGTATGGAAGAGATGGGCTATAAGGAACAGGACTACAACCTGGACAATCTGTACGCTGCCTTCCTGAAGCTGGCCGACAAAAAAGGCCAGGTGTTCGATTACGACCTGGAAGCGCTGGCCTTCATTAATAAGCAGCAGGAAGAACCAGAGCACTTCAGCCTGGATTACTTCAGCGTGCAGTCAGGCAGCAGCATTATGGCCACCGCCTCAGTGAAACTGGTCTGCGGCGAAGAAGAGAAAGCCGAAGCGGCCACCGGCAATGGCCCGGTTGATGCGGTTTATCAGGCAATCAACCGTATTACCGGTTACCCGATCGAACTGGTGAAATATCAATTAACCGCCAAGGGCCAGGGGCGCGATGCGCTGGGCCAGGTTGATATCGTGGTGTCGTACAACGGCCGCCGCTTCCATGGCGTAGGTCTGGCGACCGACATCGTGGAATCCTCCGCCAAGGCGATGGTTCACGTACTGAATAATATTTGGCGCTCCCAGCAGGTAGAAAAAGAAAAGCAGCGTCTGCAGCAAAACAAACATCAAAATAATCAGGAAACGGTGTGAACATGACGAAGACCTACCACATTGCCGTCTTGCCCGGAGACGGAATCGGCCCGGAAGTAATGGCCCAAGCGCGTAAAGTGTTGAACGCAGTGCGTCAGCGCTTTGATATCCGCATCACCGAAGCCGAGTACGACGTCGGTGGTATTGCCATCGATCGTCATGGCAGTCCGCTGCCACAGGCAACCCTCGCCGGTTGCGAGCAAGCCGACGCCATCCTGTTCGGTTCAGTAGGTGGCCCGAAATGGGAACACTTGCCGCCGGCAGAACAGCCTGAACGCGGTGCCTTGCTGCCCTTGCGCAAGCACTTCAAACTGTTCAGCAACCTGCGCCCTGCTCGCCTGTATCAAGGGTTGGAAGAGTTCTGCCCGCTGCGGGCCGACATCGCCGCCCGCGGTTTCGATATTCTGTGCGTGCGTGAACTGACCGGTGGTATCTACTTCGGCCAGCCGAAAGGCCGTGAAGGCCAGGGTATGCAGGAGCGCGCTTTCGACACCGAGGTCTATCATCGCTTCGAGATCGAACGCATTGCGCGCATCGCCTTCGAATCTGCCCGCAAGCGCCGCAATAAAGTGACCTCGATTGATAAAGCCAACGTATTGCAGAGCTCGATTCTGTGGCGCGAAGTGGTCAATCAGGTCGCCAAGGATTACCCAGATGTGTCGCTGTCGCATATGTATATCGACAACGCCACCATGCAGTTGATCAAAGACCCGTCGCAGTTCGACGTGCTGCTGTGTTCCAACCTGTTCGGCGATATCCTGTCCGACGAGTGCGCAATGATTACCGGGTCGATGGGCATGCTGCCGTCCGCCAGCCTGAACGAGCAAGGCTTCGGTTTATACGAGCCCGCAGGCGGTTCTGCACCGGACATCGCGGGTAAAGGCATCGCCAACCCAATCGCCCAGATCCTGTCCGCCACCCTGCTGCTGCGTTACAGCCTGGGTGCCACTGAAGCAGCGGATGCCGTAGAACGCGCAATCAACCAGGCGCTGGAACAGGGTTACCGCACCGCCGATCTGGCAGGTACCGGTAAAGCCATCAGCACCGATGAAATGGGTGACATCATCGCCCGCTTTGTAGCTCAGGGGGCATAACATGGCCAAGACCTTATATCAGAAGCTGTACGATGCCCACGTGGTGTACGAAGCGCCGAACGAAACGCCGCTGTTGTATATCGACCGCCATCTGGTGCACGAAGTCACTTCGCCACAGGCATTTGACGGTCTGCGCGCCATGGGCCGCAAGGTGCGCCAACCTGGCAAAACCTTCGCCACTATGGACCACAACGTCTCGACCCAAACCAAAGACATCAACGCCAGCGGCGAGATGGCGCGTATTCAAATGCAGGAGCTGATCAAGAACTGTGCTGAATTCGGCGTCTCGCTGTATGACCTGAACCACCCTTTCCAGGGCATCGTACACGTCATCGGCCCTGAGCAGGGCATGACGCTGCCGGGCATGACCATCGTCTGCGGCGACTCTCATACCGCGACGCATGGAGCCTTCGGCTCGCTGGCCTTCGGTATCGGTACCTCGGAAGTGGAACATGTGCTGGCTACCCAAACCCTGAAACAGGGTCGCGCCAAAACCATGAAGATTGAAGTCACCGGTGATGCCGCCGAAGGCATTACTGCCAAGGACATCGTGCTGGCGATCATCGGCAAAACCGGCAGCGCCGGCGGTACCGGTCACGTCGTGGAATTCTGTGGTAAAGCGATTGAAGCGCTGAGCATGGAAGGCCGCATGACCCTGTGCAACATGGCGATCGAAATGGGCGCCAAAGCCGGGTTAGTGGCTCCGGACGACATCACCTTTGAATACCTGAAAGGCCGTCAGTTTGCCCCAACCGGTAACAACTGGGAACAGGCCGTCGCCTACTGGCGCACCATGAAGTCAGATGACGACGCCAAATTTGATACCGTAGTGACCTTGCGCGCCGAAGACATCGCGCCACAGGTTACCTGGGGTACCAACCCAGGGCAGGTTATTGCCGTTAATCAGGCAATCCCGGCGCCGGAATCGTTCAGCGATCCGGTTGAACGTGCCTCGGCAGAAAAAGCGTTGGCCTATATGGACCTCAAACCGGGCATCAAGCTGACCGAAGTGCCGATCGACAAAGTGTTTATCGGCTCTTGTACCAACTCACGTATCGAAGATTTGCGTGCGGCTGCGGCAATCGCCAAAGGCCGCAAGGTTGCCAATGGCGTACAGGCGATCGTGGTGCCGGGCTCCGGCCCGGTGAAAGCTCAAGCGGAAGCGGAAGGCCTGGATCAAATTTTTATTGAAGCCGGTTTCGAATGGCGTCTGCCGGGCTGCTCAATGTGCCTGGCGATGAACAACGATCGTCTGAACCCTGGCGAGCGCTGTGCCTCCACCAGCAACCGTAACTTCGAAGGGCGTCAGGGCCGCGGTGGACGTACTCACCTGGTCAGCCCGGCGATGGCAGCGGCGGCGGCCGTTGCCGGTCATTTCGCCGATATCCGTGATATTCACTAAGGGGCTAACGTGTCTAAATTTACTCAACATATTGGTTTGGTCGTGCCTCTGGACGCGGCTAACGTCGACACCGACGCCATCATTCCAAAACAGTTTTTACAGAAAGTGACGCGTACCGGCTTCGGCCAGCACCTGTTTAACGACTGGCGCTTCCTCGACGACGCTGGCCAGCAGCCAAACCCTGAGTTCGTGCTGAACAAGCCGCGCTACAAGGGTGCCAGCATCCTGCTGGCGCGCGAAAACTTTGGCTGTGGCTCCTCACGCGAGCACGCTCCGTGGGCACTGACCGATTACGGTTTTAAAGTGGTGATTGCGCCAAGCTTCGCCGATATCTTCTACGGCAACTCGTTCAACAACCAGCTGCTGCCGGTCACGCTGAGCGAACAACAGGTTGATGAACTGTTCAAGCTGGTTGCCGACAACGAAGGAGTCGAATTCGTGGTCGATTTGGAGAATCAGACGGTCAATGCCGGCGGCAAAAGCTACCCGTTTGAGATCGACAGCTTCCGTCGCCACTGCATGATTAACGGATTGGACAGCATCGGCCTGACGCTGCAACACGAAGCGGATATTTCACGCTACGAGGCGCAGCAGCCCGCGTTTCTGAACTGATCAGCGGCTAATACCCTAAATAATTGGAGCTGCGGCAAGGCGGCAAGTAAGTAAATCCCCTGGAGCTTAGTGAACTAAGTGACAGGGGTGCGCTTACGCAGCCAACACCGCAGCAGCTTCAAGTATGACGGGTATCACCAGTAACCCAGCCACTTCCACCAGGCCCCACCAATTAACATCCAAATCAGCAGGTTAATCACGCTCATCACAAAACCGGCTTTCCACCATTCGCCCAGCGTCACATAGCCGGAACCGAAAATGATCGGCGCCGTCCCGGTACCATAGTGGGTCAGTGACATCATCAGAGAAGACGAAAACGCCAGGATCAGGCCCAACAGCGCCGGTGGCGCCCCGAGCGCAACGCCAGCGGCAAAGAAGGCGGCAAACATGGCGGTGACGTGTGCGGTGGTGCTGGCAAAGAAGTAGTGCGAATACAGATAGATGATGGTTAACAGCACGGTGCCGCCCACCCAGCTCATCCCCATATGATCAATACCGCTGCCCACGGTCTGCGACAGCCAACTAATCAACCCCAACTTGCCGAGGAAACTGGCCATCATCACCAACGCAGAGAACCACACCACCGTATCCCAGGCCCCTTTGTGCTTCAAAACGTCTTCCCAACTCAGCACGCCGGTCGCCAACAGCACCGCCAGGCCAATCAGCGCGGCCGTGGTGGGGTTAACCGCCAGCGCCGGGCCGAAGATCATCGCCGGAATGCCGGCCCATAGCACGAGCAACAGAGCAAACACAGCCAGGGTGATTTTCTCCGGCAAGGTGATTGGCCCCAAAGCCTGTAGCTTGTCGCGGGCGAAGCGCGGCGCGTCCGGGGTACTTTTCACCTCCGGCGGATACAACAGATAAATGACCAGCGGCATAACGATCAACGAACACACGCCCGGCACCAGAGCGGCAATTGCCCACATTGACCAGGAGAGTTCGAAGTTGCCGTGCGTCCCCTTGGCGATCAGGCTGACGATCAGCGGGTTAGGCGCAGTCGCGGTGATAAACATCGCCGACGTGATGGGGTTGATGTTGTAATTCACCAGCGACAGATAGCGGCCAATTTTGCCTGAGGTATTCAGATCGGGCCGCGAGCCGAAGCTGTCGGCGATTGACTTCATGATCGGATGGATAATCCCGCCGCCTCGGGCGGTATTGCTTGGGGTGACTGGCGCCAGGGTGGTTTCCGCCAGCGTCAATGCATAGGCGATCCCCAGCGTCTTCTTACCGAACAACGAAATAAAGTAGTAGCCAATGCGCGCGCCCAGCCCGGTTTTGTTCAGGCTAAGGGAGATCATGATCGAAAAACCGATCAACCAAATCAACTGGTTGGAGAACCCGCTGAGTGCATCATTGAGCGCCGCGCCCGGTTTGCCGGGGTTAGTGACACCGGTTACGGCCACCAGTGCGATGGCCACTATCGAAACCGCACCAATCGGCATTGCCTTGCCGATGATGGCGATGATAGTGCCGATAAACAGCGCCAGCAGATGCCAGGCATTGGGCGCAACCCCTTCGGGAACCGGGATCACAAACCAGATAAGCAGAGCGACGACGACGGCACACAGGGAAGGGACAGGTTTGAGCGGTGTTAGTTTATCCATAACATACCCACTTTTCTAAACGGATCGGCATCTCAGCAGCAAGATGGGCGGGAGCACAGCGATCGGGCTCCGGTTTCGTTTAGCTTGGGCCGTTGGCGTAATGTTCTCAATGACATGCGTCAATGTTGACGACGTTTAAACTCACACTTCTCGCACGCGAACGCTCATCCATAACGCCGCCACCGCCAGCAGTGCCGCCAGCCAATACACCGCGTAATGACCCAGGTTTTCCACCAACGCGCCCTGCAGCACCCCGGCCAGGATCACCCCGGTAGAAATACTGTTGGTAAACAGCGTTGTCGCCGCACCGGGCCGCCCTGGCATCAGGTCCTGGAAATAGAGCATGCCAATACCGGCGATAATGCCGATAAAGATGGCATTGAACAGCTGTAATACCATCAGCGCCAGCTTGAATTTAAACACCACCAGCCCGGCATAAAACAGGATGCCTGCCACCACGGCGAACAGCATCATATTGCGTTTGCCGAAGCGCTTGACGTAATAACCGGCCAGCAGCATCGCCGGGATCTCCAGCCCGGCCGCCGTGCCCATCAGCAGTCCCGCCAGGTTCTCCGGCAGGCCCAGATCGGCGGTGATATACAGCGGCATGTCGATGATGTACATGGTATTGCAGGTCCACATCAGCACCGAGGCGATAAACAACCGCCTGACATCCGGGTTCCGCCAGGCGCTGACTGGGGCAATCGGTGCCGAAGGCGCTGCGATTAGCGTATCGGCAGGTTCTACCGGCGCGACACGCGGCACCGAAGGCAGCGTAAACCACACCAGTAATGCACAAATTGCAAAGGTCGCCGCGGCAATAACGAACATCACCGTAAAGCCGTAATTCAACGCCAGCGTAAACGAAAGCGGCGGGCCAATCACCCAGGCCAACGACAGCTGCGCACGCATGACCGAGCTGAACATCACCACTTCACGTGCCGAGCTGTCAGCATATTCCCGCGCCAGTGCGAAAATCTGTGGCATGGCGGTGTTGGCAATTGCCGACAACAGCACCCCGGCCGTAATCAGCGTCAAATAGTCGCGGTTGAAGGCAAAAAGCAGGCAGTTGCCGACCGCCATCAGGCAGCACACCAGGATCAGCTTGCGTCGATCGCCGCGCGTGTCCGAACGTTTGGCCAGCAGAAAACTGACCGCGATGCCGACAATGGCGTTAACGGTATAGAACAGCCCCACCCACAGCGGCCGGACCTTAACCTCGGTGGTTAAAAACAGGCTCAGGGTCGGCGCCAATAGCGCTCCGGCAATACCGGAAAGGAAAGCAATCAGCAGGAAAGCGGCAAAGACGGGATTAAAGCGGCGTGGCAGCCAATGCAGTCGTTTCATATCTTCGTCTCAGGCCCTTAATGCGGAAGACAGAACCTTAGGCCAAGGGGAAAAAATTGCAAGAATATCCCCACAGCCCACAATAAAAAAACCAGTGGGTATGACCCCACTGGCTGGTGAACAGCACCATTACTCAGAAACACTTTCGCTACCGAAGCCTCAGAGGTGCTCGCGGTATTGCTTGTCCGTCATTGACGCGATATCCCATTGGGTCAGGTGGGCCAACATCTCCAGCCGCGCCTGTTCAGGTACCAGTCCCAACCAGTCCGCGTGCTGCCGGCGTACTGCGCTGAAGTAGCGCTGATAGAACTGTTTTGACAAGAAAACTTTCATCCGTCGCCCTCCCCCTTTCATTGTGGAAAATTATCGGCGTAATATAGGGAAAGATAAATTGATGGGTTACCGCCGGAGCCTTCCTCTTTTATGTCCACTTCCAGATTGCAACAGCAGTTCATTCGCCTGTGGCAGCGCTGCCATGGCGAACCGACCGAAACCACGTTACAAGAGCTGGCCGAAGTGCTCAGTTGCTCGCGCCGCCACGTGCGTTCGTTACTGGGCGCCATGCAGCAGCAGGGCTGGCTGACCTGGCAGGCAGAATCGGGGCGCGGCAAGCGTTCGCAACTGACCTTTCACTATACCGGTCTGGCGCTGCAGCAGCAGCGTGCCGAGGAGTTGCTGGAGCAGGATCGTATCGATCAGCTGGTGCAACTGGTCGGCGATAAAAATGTGGTGCGGCAGATGCTGCTGTCCCAACTGGGCCGCAGCTTTCGTCAGGGTAAACATATCCTGCGCGTGCTCTATTACCGGCAACTGTACAATCTGTTGCCAGGCTCGGCGCTGCGCCGCTCGGAAACCCATTTGGCGAGACAAATTTTCAGCGGCCTGACGCGGATAAATGAGGAAAACGGGGAACTGGAATCCGATCTTTCTCATCACTGGCAAGCTTTAACGCCATTGCATTGGCGCTTTTATTTACGCCCGGCCATTCATTTCCACCATGGGCGCGAGCTGGAAATGGAAGATGTCATCAGTTCGCTCAGCCGGTTGATGCCACAACCGCTGTTCTCCCATATCGAACGCGTGACGTCGCCGACGCCCTACGTGATTGACGTACATCTGCACAGCCCCGATTACTGGCTGCCTTGGCTGCTGGGCAGCGTGCACGCCATGATATTGCCGCGCGAGTGGCAGAGCCTGCCGGAGTTCTCGCGCCATCCGGTCGGTACCGGCCCCTATAGCGTGGTGCGCAATCACCGCAGCCAGATGAAAATTCACGCCTTTGATGATTACTTTGGCTATCGCGCACTGATCGACGAGGTCAATATCTGGGTGCTGCCAGAGGTAACCGAAGAACTGGTACACTCCGGCGTACAGCTCCAGGCGGACGATACCGGGAAAAACGAGCTGGAAAGCCGACTGGAAGAAGGCTGCTATTTTCTGCTATTCGATCAGCGCTCTCCGCTGGCGGCCGATCCGGTCATCCGCAGCTGGTTATGCGAACTGATCAACCCTATTTCGCTCCTGAGCAACGCCGGCCCTGTTTATCAACGCTATTGGTCACCGGCCTACGGCATTTTGCCGCGCTGGCACCACAATCGCGCGCTGGCATTGCAGCCCAAACCGGCCGGATTGACCGAACTGACCCTGACCTACTACAGCGAACATTCGGAGTTCCACGCCATTCAGCAGGCCATCGAGCCGCTGCTGGCGCAGCACGGCATTAAGCTGAATATTCAGATTGTCGATTACGCTACCTGGCATAAAGGCGACGCGAACACCGATTTGTGGCTCGGCAGCGCCAACTTTTACCTGCCGCTGGAGTTCTCACTGTTCGCCACCCTGTATGAACTGCCGCTGATGCAGCACTGCATGAGTGAGGACTTGTCCGAAGATGCGGCGCGGTGGCGCGCCAATGCCCTGCCGCTGGCGGATTTTTGCCAACGTCTGGTCAGCGGCCATCAATTGCATCCTCTGTTCCACCACTGGCTGCAACTGCATGGCCAGCGCAGCATGCGCGGCGTGCGAATGAACACTCTGGGTTGGTTTGATTTCAAATCCGCCTGGTTTGCGCCGCCGGAAGCATAAGCACCTTTCACCGGCGCCCGTTAGTCTTTACAATGGCGCCGTCTCAACGGGGTGCGAAAAACGATTTATTGCTGAGATATACCCAAAATAATTGACGTTGCAGGTAGGCGGCAACCGAGCGACAAATCGGTCGGGAACCGATTTGAACAGCGCTTGCGTTGGCCCGAAGGGCGAGCCTCATGGACGAGGCTCATAAATCCCCAAGAACATAGAACTCCTATGTGACTGGGGTGAGAGAGAGAAGCCAACACCGCTGCAACTTCAAGTATGAAGGGGATAAACCCGTCGAACCTGATCCGGTCAATACCGGCGGAGGGATTTGAGCCCAGCGATCCGGCATCAGCCGCTTGCCCCCTCAGATACCCTTGCCCCCCTAAATTTTCAGGAGTGCAAAGTGGTCAAAAAAAGCCTGCCCTTGTTACTGTTGCTGTGCGCCGCACCGGTGTTCGCCAAGCCCACGCTGACGGTCTACACCTACGATTCCTTCGCCGCTGACTGGGGCCCTGGCCCGGCGGTCAAAAAAGCCTTTGAGGCCCAATGTGATTGCGAGCTGAAATTTGTCGCGCTGGAAGACGGTGTCTCACTGCTTAACCGCCTGCGCATGGAAGGCAAAAACAGCGCCGCCGACGTGGTGCTGGGGCTGGACAACAACCTGCTGCAGGCGGCGCAGCAAACTGGGCTATTCGCGCCAAGCGACGTCGACAGCAGCAAATTGAACGTACCGGGCGGCTGGCAAGACAAAACCTTCGTCCCCTATGACTACGGCTACTTTGCCTTCGTTTACAACAAAGAAAAGCTGAAGAACCCGCCCAAAAGCCTGCATGAGCTGGTCGAGAGCAGCCAGAACTGGAAAGTGATCTATGAGGATCCGCGTACCAGTACCCCAGGTTTGGGTCTGCTGCTGTGGATGCAGAAAGTGTATGGCGATCAGGCACCGGCAGCCTGGCAGAAGCTGGCGAAGAAAACCGTCACCGTGACCAAGGGCTGGAGCGAAGCCTATGGCCTGTTCCTGAAAGGCGAAGGCGATTTGGTGCTTAGCTACACCACCTCCCCGGCCTACCATCTGATTGAAGAAAAAAAAGACAGCTATGCCGCTGCCAACTTCAGTGAAGGCCATTATCTGCAGGTGGAAGTGTCGGGCAAACTCAAGGCCAGCAAGCAACCTGAGTTGGCGGAACGCTTTATGCAATTTATGGTATCCCCGGCGTTCCAAAACGCCATTCCTACCGGCAACTGGATGTACCCGGTGATCAAGACCTCACTGCCGGCCGGATTTGACCAAATGACCGTCCCGCAGACCGCACTGCAGTACAGCGCAGAAGATGTAACCAAACAACGCAGCAACTGGATCCGGGCATGGCAAACCGCCGTCAGCCACTGATCCCGCGTTGGCTATGGCCGGGGCTGCTGGCCGCCGGCCTGATCCTGACCATCGCCGTGCTGGCGATGGGGTCGCTGTGGCGGCACGCGCCGGACAGCGATTGGCGTGGTATATGGCAAGACAGCTACCTGTGGCACGTAGTGCGCTTCACGTTTTGGCAGGCCCTGCTGTCCGCGCTGATCTCGGTGCTACCCGCGATCCTGCTGGCTCGGGCGCTCTATCGCCGCCGTTTCCCCGGTCGTCAGTTACTGCTGCGGCTCTGCGCCATGACGCTGGTGCTGCCGGTGCTGGTGGCGGTATTCGGCCTGCTCAGCGTATATGGCCGCCAGGGCTGGTTGGCAATGCTGTGTGGCTGGCTGGGCATTAACTACAGTTTCACGCCTTATGGTCTGCAGGGCATCCTGCTGGCGCACATGTTCTTCAACCTGCCGTTGGCGACACGTCTGCTGCTGCAGGCGCTGGAAAACATTCCGGTTGAACAGCGCCAATTGGCAGCCCAGCTCGGCATGAGCGGTTGGCAGCAGTTTCGCTTTGTCGAGTGGCCGGCGCTGCGCCGTCAAATCCTGCCGAGCGGCGCGCTGATCTTTATGCTGTGCTTCGCCAGCTTCGCCACCGTACTGTCGCTGGGAGGTGGGCCGCAGGCAACCACCATCGAACTGGCCATCTATCAGGCGCTCAGTTACGACTACGATCTCAGCCGCGCCGCGCTGCTGGCGCTGATCCAACTGGCATGCTGCCTGGGGCTGGTGATCTTCAGCCAGCGCCTGAGCCAGGCGCTGCCGGTCGGCAATACCCATGCCACTATCTGGCGTAATCCGGAAGACAGCCTGTGGCGACGCATCAGTGACTTTTTGCTGATTGCCGCCGCGTTGCTGCTGCTGTTGCCCCCACTGCTGGCGGTGATCGCCGACGGCGCCAATCAAACGATGGTTAGCGTCCTGCAGCAACAGGTGTTGTGGCAGGCATTGTTCACTTCGTTACGCATCGCTCTGGGGGCGGGCGTACTTTGTGTCGTGCTGACCATGATGCTGCTGTGGAGCAGCCGTGAGCTGAAGCTGCAACAGAGACTGCGTTGGGGGCACGCGCTGGAGTTGAGCGGTATGGTGATCCTGGCGATGCCGGGCATTGTGCTGGCCACCGGTTTCTTCCTGCTGTTGAGCGACACCGTGGGGCTGCCACAGTCGCCGTACGCGCTGGTGATCCTCACCAATGCGTTGATGGCAGTGCCCTATGCGCTAAAAGTGTTGGAAAACCCCATGCGCGACCTGGCCGAACGTTATAATCCGCTGTGCCTGTCGCTGGATATTCAGGGCTGGCAGCGGCTACGCTGGATTGAGCTGAAAGCGCTGCGCCGCCCGTTGGCCCAGGCGCTGGCCTTCGCCTGCGTACTGTCGATCGGCGATTTCGGCGTGGTGGCACTGTTTGGCAACGAACATTTCCGCACCCTGCCTTTTTACCTGTACCAGCAGATCGGCGCCTACCGCAGCAATGACGGCGCGGTCACCGCGCTGCTGTTGCTGTTGCTGTGCTTCCTGCTGTTTACCCTGATCGAACGCTTACCGGGCCGCTCTGACCGATAGATTTCAAGCTGCAGCAAGGCGGCGACTGAGCGCATTCCCAGGAGCTTAGTTCCCTAAGTGACTGGGATAAGTGAAGAAAGCCAACACAGCGGCAACGTGAAAGATGAAGGACATATGCTAAAGCTTGAAAAACTGACCTACCTGTATGAACACCTGCCAATGCGCTTCGACCTGCGTATTCAACCGGGCGAACGCGTCGCGGTGCTGGGCCCCAGCGGGGCGGGGAAGAGCACTCTGCTCAGCCTGATCGCCGGTTTTCTGCCGTCCGCCAGCGGCAGGTTGCTGCTTAACGGCAGCGACCACACCGGCACGCCGCCAGCCAAGCGCCCGGTCTCGATGCTGTTTCAGGAAAATAACCTGTTCGCCCACCTGACGGTAGCGCAGAACATCGGTTTAGGCCTGGATCCCGGCCTGCGGCTGAATGAGGAGCAGAAGCGGCAGTTGGCGCAAATTGCCCGGCAAGTAGGGCTGGAAGAACATCTGCCCCGCCTGCCGTCACAACTTTCCGGTGGCCAACGCCAGCGTGCCGCCCTGGCGCGTTGCCTGATCCGCCAGCGGCCCATCCTGTTGCTCGACGAACCTTTTTCAGCGCTCGATCCGGCTTTACGCAACGAGATGCTGCAACTGCTGCAGGAAGTTTGCGACCAGCGAAACCTGACGCTATTGATGGTATCGCACAACCTGGATGACGCCGCACGCATCGCGCCACGGACCCTGCTGGTGGTGGACGGCCGTATTTTTTACGACGGCCCGACGCAGGCGCTGCTGGACGGCAGCGCGCCGGAAGCCAAGGTGCTGGGCATTTCACACAAACCGTGATCTTCCGCCCGTTTTTTATGCTGTACAAATAAACCAGTTGTGCGAATTTTTCGCCTGTGGTTTTATAAAAACCTGACTTTTTTTACTGATGATAAGGTTCCCTGTGATCGCATCCTCGCTGACTTCGACCCTACTAATTACCGCGCTACCAGCCGCGGTGGTCGTCGTGCGTGTGGTGGTGGTCGTCGGCAATGCGCCGTAGGGTCCGAATCAACGCATCGATTCCCAAACCCCGCCGGCGCAAACCGGGCGGGGTTTTTAGTTTTAGCCCCCTGCCCAGAAAAGCAAACCGGCCTTGAGAAAGGATAGGAACATGGCAATTTCGGGCACGCCACATCAAGGTAACCGCTTCACCGGCGCAGAGTTGATCGTTCATCTGCTGGAGCGTCAGGGCATCACCACCGTCGCCGGCATTCCCGGCGGCGCGGCACTGCCGCTGTATGACGCGCTGAGCCAAAGCACCCGTATTCATCACGTACTGGCTCGCCACGAACAGGGGGCGGGTTTTATGGCGCAAGGTATGGCACGCGCTAACGGCAAGGCGGCGGTTTGTATCGCCTCGAGCGGCCCGGGCGCGACCAATCTGGTCACCGCCATCGCCGACGCCAAACTCGATTCTATCCCGCTGGTGTGCATCACCGGCCAGGTTCCCTCTTCGATGATTGGCACCGATGCCTTCCAGGAAGTGGACACCTACGGCATCTCGATTCCAATCACCAAGCACAACCATTTGGTCCGCGATATCCGCGAATTGCCGCAGGTGATTTGTGACGCATTCCGCATCGCTGAATCCGGCCGCCCTGGCCCGGTGTGGATCGACGTACCGAAAGATGTTCAAACGGCGGTTATCAGCCTGGACGAACTGCCGCCGATCGCCGTTCCCGATGCGGCGCCAACCTTTGAAGCCACCGCCGTGGCGCAGGCCGCCGCTATGATCAATCAGGCCAAACGCCCGGTGTTGTATCTGGGCGGCGGCATCATCTGCGCCAACGCCTATCAGCAGGCGATTGAGCTCGCTGAACGCGCCAACCTGCCCACCACCATGACGCTGATGGCATTGGGCGCCATGCCGGTGCAGCATCCGTTGTCGCTGGGCATGCTGGGTATGCATGCGGCGCGCAGTACCAACTTTATTCTGCAAGAGGCTGATTTACTGATCGTGCTGGGCGCGCGCTTTGACGATCGGGCGATTGGCAAGACCGAGCAATTCTGTCCAAACGCCAGCATCATTCACGTGGACATCGATCGCGCCGAACTGGGCAAGGTAAAGCAGGCCAATATTGCCATTCACGCCGACGTAGGCCAGGTATTGCAACAACTGCTGCCTCAAATTGAAGCACAGCCACGCAGCGAATGGCTGAGTACCGTCAATGATCTCAAGCGCGAGTTCCCGTTCAGCATGCCTAACGCCGAAGATCCGCTGAGCCACTACGGGCTGGTGCTGGCTGCCGCGCGCTGCGTGGACGAAAACGCCATCATTACCACCGACGTGGGCCAGCATCAGATGTGGGTAGCACAAGCCTATCCGCTGAGCCGACCGCGCCAGTGGCTGACCTCCGGCGGGCTGGGCACCATGGGCTTCGGCCTGCCGGCGGCGATCGGCGCTGCCCTTGCCGAACCTCAGCGCAAGGTGCTGTGTTTCTCCGGTGACGGCAGCCTGATGATGAATATTCAGGAAATGGCGACCGCCGTCGAGCATGACCTGGACGTGAAAATTATCCTGATGAACAACCAGGCGTTGGGGCTGGTGCACCAGCAGCAAACGCTGTTCTACCAGCAGCGCATTTTCGCCGCCGCCTATCCCAAGCGTACCGACTTTATCAAGATTGCCGCCGGTTTCGGGATGGACACCTGCGATTTGAATGCCGCAGAAGATCCGCAGGCGGCATTGGCCGAAGCGATCCAACGTCCAGGGCCTTGCCTGATCCATGCGCTGATTGATATTAATGAAAAAGTTTTCCCGATGGTGCCGCCGGGCGCTGCCAACATCGACATGATTGGAGAATAAGCCATGTCAGAACAACGCAATAATCCACAGGTGATTCTGGAACTGGCGGTACGTAACCACCCTGGCGTGATGTCGCACGTCTGCGGCCTGTTTGCCCGCCGCGCCTTCAACGTGGAGGGCATTCTTTGCCTGCCGCTGAAAGACGGTAAACAAAGCCGCATCTGGCTATTGGTGGCGGACGATCAGCGGCTGGTGCAGATGATCAGCCAGGTAGAAAAACTCGAAGATGTGCTGCAGGTAAAACGCCACAGCGAAGACGTGCGGGTGTTTGAACAGCTGGAAGCCTTCTTCCAGTAAGGTGCAAAGGGGCGTCACGCCCCCTTGTCATTGACCGGCCAGCACCTTCCAAAGCAGGTGACGATAAACTGGCATCAGCGGTTGCTGGTGCAGATAATAAAAGGTGCCGATCGCCAATCCCCAGCTCAGGACGCAGGCCATCCGCAGACGTACCGGTGACAGCCACTTGCCAAGCCGGTCGGCGCTGCGTTTGCCTTCGCGCCACCATCGCCAGCTCAGCCAGGCGGCCAGCCAAATCAATACCACTACCGCAAACAGCAACCACTTAAATAACGCACTGTTGGCGCTGGCAGGGATATCGATGGCTACGCCGGCCAAAATACCGGGGAAGAAATAGACTGGTGGCCAGGCAATACAGCCGATGATGTTAGGCAACGCGAATTTATACGGCGGCAAATCGAGCATGCCGGCCACCATCGGCACCAGCGGGCGCGTTGGGCCAACAAAGCGCCCAATCAGGATGGTCGCCATACTGTGTTGATGCAACGCGTGCTCGGTCTTGTCCAGCATCGCTTTGTTCTTCTTCAAGAATGACCAGCGGTGCAGCGGCCCCTTGAAGGCGCGGCCGATAAAGTAAGAAATCCAGTCACCCAACAGGCAACCCACGATGCCTGCAGCCCAGGCATAATAGAAATCTACCTGACCGCTGCCGATCAACGCACCGATACTGGCCATCATGACCGTGCCGGGCAGCAACAGCCCCACCAGCGCCAGCGATTCCAGAAACGCGACAAACATGACCACCATCAGAGTGAAAGCCAATGACTGGGTGATCAAGTGCTGTAAATAGGCTTCCATTAAACCTCTGTTCGTTATCCAAAGCACGTGGGCGTGGGATTGTCCGGTGCGGCCGGGAGCGAGTCAACCGGTGAATTGTATGCTTTTTTGGCAGAACTGTGCGGTCATGGACAATTACTGTATAAAAACCCATACTATAATTTATCTACCAGAACCAAAGCTTTCGCAAACAGCCAACGACACCACGCCTTGAGCATCAGGGGAATACCCAATGGATTTCAAGTTGCGGCTAGGCGGCAAGAGCGAGAGTCCCCAGGAGCTTACTCAAGTAAGTGACTGGGGTGAACGCACGCAGCCAACAACGCCGCAGCTTGAAATACGAAGGGTATATGATGTCACTCCAACAGGGCTTTCTGCTCACCCGCCACTGGCGTGATACGCCTGCCGGCACCGAGGTGGAGTTTTGGCTGGCGACCGACAATGGGCCGCAGCAACTTCGTCTGGCGCCGCAGACCTCCGTAGCCTTTATCCCGGCCGAACAGCGCCAGCGCGCTGAACTGCTGCTGCGTGAGGAGCGGCAACTGGAGCTGAAACCCCTGCCTTTGACTGACTTTCACCATCGCCCGGTGGTGGGGCTTTACTGCCGGCAGCATCGCCAATTGATCAAGCTGGAAAAGTTGCTGAAAGACGGCGGCGTCAATGTCTACGAGGCCGATATCCGTCCACCGGAACGCTACCTGATGGAGCGTTTCATCACCGCACCGGTGTGGTTCAGCGGCCAGGCCAACGGCAACGGCCCGCTGCAGGGCGGCCAAATGAAACCGGCGCCGGAATACCGCCCAACCTTGAAGCTGGTCTCTCTGGACATTGAAACCACCGCGCACGGCGAGCTGTACTCGATTGCCCTGGAAGGCTGCGGCCAGCGCCAGGTTTACATGCTTGGGCCCGCCAACGGCGGCAATGAACCACTGGATTTTGAGTTGGAGTACTGCGTCAGCCGTCCGCAAATGTTGGAACGGCTGAACCAATGGCTTGAGCGGCACGATCCCGACGCCATTATTGGCTGGAACCTGGTGCAGTTCGATTTGCGCGTGCTGCAAAAACACGCCGAACGCTATCAGATCCCGCTGCGACTGGGCCGTGGCGGCAACCTGCTGGAGTGGCGCGAACACGGTTTCAAACAGAATCACTTTTTCGCTTCCGCTGCCGGTCGCCTGATTATCGACGGCATTGAAGCGCTGAAATCCGCCACCTGGAACTTTCCGTCGTTCAGCCTGGAACACGTGTCGCAAACGCTGCTGGGAGAAGGCAAGTCTATCGATAACCCTTACCAGCGCATGGCAGAAATCGACCGGCGCTTTGCCGAAGACAAGCCCGCGCTGGCGCGTTACAACCTGAAAGACTGCGAACTGGTTACGCGAATTTTTGCCAAAACCGAGTTGCTGACCTTCCTGCTGGAACGCGCCACGGTTACCGGGCTGGCAGCCGACCGCAGCGGCGGTTCGGTGGCCGCCTTCAGCAATCTGTATATGCCGCGCATGCACCGGCTGGGCTTTGTGGCCCCCAACCTGGGTGAACAGCCAGAGGAACACAGCCCCGGCGGTTTTGTGATGGATTCGCAACCCGGCCTGTATGACTCGGTGCTGGTGCTGGATTACAAGAGCCTGTATCCCTCAATCATCCGCACCTTCCTGATCGACCCGGTCGGCTTGGTGGAAGGCATGCGAAACCCAGGCGATGCGGACTCGGTGCCCGGTTTTCGCCACGCGCGTTTTTCACGCAGCAAGCACTGTTTGCCGGCGATCGTCGAGCAGATCTGGCAAGGCCGTGAAGCGGCGAAACGTCAGCAGAACAAAGCCTTGTCGCAGGCCTTAAAGATCATCATGAACGCGCTGTATGGCGTATTAGGATCGAGCGGCTGTCGTTTTTTCGATCCCCGATTAGCCTCGTCGATCACCCTGCGCGGCCATGAAATCATGCGGCAAACACGCGAGTTGATCGAGGCGCAGGGGTATCAGGTGATCTACGGCGATACCGACTCGACCTTCGTTTGGCTCAAACAACCGCATGACGAGCAGCAAGCGGCGCAAATAGGCCGAAAGCTGGTGCAACAGGTGAACCAATGGTGGCAACAGCATTTGCAGCAAGAGTACGGGCTGGAAAATGCGCTGGAACTGGAGTTTGAAACCCATTATTCACGTTTCCTGATGCCCACCATTCGCGGCGCCGAGCAGGGCAGCAAAAAACGTTACGCCGGGCTGATCGCCCAGCCGGACGGCAGCGAAGAGATGGTCTACAAGGGATTGGAAACGGTGCGCACCGACTGGACACCGCTGGCACAGCAGTTTCAGCGCCTGCTGTATCAACGCATTTTTAAACGCCAGCCCTACCAGGATTTTGTGCGTGAATACGTTAGTCAAACGCTTAACGGCGATTTCGACGATCGGCTGGTCTACCGTAAGCGTCTGCGCAGGAAGCTGGACGACTATCAGCGCAACGTTCCGCCGCATGTGCGCGCAGCACGTATCGCCGACGACTATAATCGTCAGCAGGGACGACCGTTGCAATACCAAAACGGCGGCTGGATCAGCTATGTCATGACCGTAGCCGGGCCGGAGCCGCTGGAGACCCAGCAGTCGGCGATTGATTATCCCCATTATCTGGAGCGCCAGCTGCAGCCGGTAGCAGACGCTATACTGCCATTTTTGCATGACGATTTTACCACGCTGGTGACCGGGCAGATGGGACTGTTTTAACATTCCGCCCGCCAGCAGGGTTTGGTGAAGGGTTAAGAAAAATCATCGGGTTTTGCAGGTGACGAACGCGCCGCCTTCCATTACCATAGCGCCCTTCCCAAATTCTGGACCCACACACCCCCCATGTCGTCTGACGATGTATGCATGGGATGAATAGCTATTGCCCGCCATATTAAAATAAATCGGGATTAGCAGACGTTTGATACGGGTGCCGCGGCCCTTTCCGCCCGGTAACAAGACTTACTTAAAAGAATCGAGCCGACAATATATGCCTTTTACACTTGGTCAACGCTGGATCAGCGATACGGAAAGCGAATTAGGACTGGGAACCGTCGTGGCGCTGGATGCGCGCATGATTACCCTGCTTTTCCCCGCAACCGGTGAAAACCGCCTCTACGCCAGAAATGACTCGCCAATCACCCGCGTGATGTTCAACCCGGGCGACACCATCAGTAACCACGAAGGGTGGGAGCTGCAGGTCGAAGAGGTCAAAGAGGATAACGGTCTGCTGACCTATATCGGCACCCGCCTGGATACCCAGGAAAGCGGTGTGGCGATGCGCGAAGTGCTGCTGGACAGCAAATTGACCTTCAGCAAGCCGCAGGACCGCCTGTTTGCCGGCCAGATCGACCGTATGGACCGTTTCGCCCTGCGTTTCCGCGCGCGTAAATACCAGAGCGAGCAGTATCGCCTGCCGTTCGCTGGCCTGCGTGGCATGCGTGCCAGCCTGATCCCGCACCAGTTGCATATCGCCTATGAAGTCGGCCAGCGTCATGCGCCGCGCGTTTTGTTGGCGGACGAAGTTGGCTTGGGTAAAACCATCGAAGCCGGGATGATTATCCACCAGCAGTTGCTGGCAGGCCGCGCAGAGCGCGTATTGATCGTGGTGCCGGAAACCCTGCAGCACCAGTGGCTGGTCGAAATGATGCGCCGCTTCAACCTGTATTTCTCTCTGTTTGACGACAGCCGTTACTCAGAGGCCAAACTCGACAGCAGCAACCCGTTTGAAACCGAACAGCTGGTGATCTGCTCGCTGGACTTCGTACGCCGCAACAAGCAACGCCTGGAAGAACTGGCCGATGCCCAATGGGATCTGTTGGTGGTGGATGAAGCGCACCATCTGGCCTGGAGCGAGGACGCGCCGAGCCGTGAATACCAGGTGATCGAACAACTGGCAGAACACATTCCCGGCGTGCTGCTGCTGACCGCAACGCCAGAGCAACTTGGCCAACAAAGCCACTTCGCCCGTCTGCGCCTGCTGGATCCGAACCGTTTCCACGACTACCACGATTTTGTTGCCGAACAGCAAAAATATCGCCCGGTGGCCGATGCCGTTACCCTGTTGCTCAGCGGTGAACGCCTGGCCGACGACAAGCTGAACCTGCTTGGCGAGCTGATCGACGAACAAGACATTGAACCGCTGCTGAAAGCCGCCAACAGCGACGGTGAAAACAGCGAGCAGGCGCGCCAGGAACTGGTCACCATGCTGATGGACCGCCACGGCACCAGCCGCGTGCTGTTCCGTAACACGCGCAACGGTGTCAAAGGCTTCCCGCACCGCAACCTGCACCAGATCAAACTGCCGTTGCCGACCCAGTACCAGACCGCCATTAAAGTGTCCGGCATCATGGGCGCGAAGAAAACCGTTGAGGCGCGCGCACGCGACATGCTCTATCCAGAGCAAATCTATCAGGAATTCGAAGGCGAGAACGCCACCTGGTGGAACTTCGATCCTCGCGTTGAATGGCTACTGAACTATCTGGTGGCCAATCGCCACGAAAAAGTGCTGGTGATCTGCGCCAAGGCCGCCACCGCGCTGCAATTGGAGCAAGTGCTACGGGAACGTGAAGCTATCCGCGCCGCCGTGTTCCACGAAGGCCTGTCGATTATCGAACGCGACCGCGCCGCCGCTTACTTCGCCTCCGAAGAAGACGGTGCCCAGGTGCTGTTGTGTTCCGAGATCGGCTCCGAAGGCCGTAACTTCCAGTTCGCCAGCCACCTGGTGATGTTCGACCTGCCGTTCAACCCGGACCTGCTGGAACAGCGTATTGGCCGTCTGGACCGTATCGGCCAGATGCATGACATTCAAATCATGGTGCCGTACCTGGAGAACACCGCTCAGGCAGTTCTGGGCCGCTGGTTCCACGAAGGGCTCGATGCCTTCGAGCATACCTGCCCGACCGGCCGTACCATTTACGACAGCGGCTACGAGCAGCTGATCGCTTTCCTGGCTTCGCCGACCGAGCAGGAAGGGCTGGACGAGTTCATTCACGCCTGCCGCCAGCAGCACGACCACCTGAAAATGCAGCTCGAACAGGGCCGTGACCGCCTGCTGGAAATGCACTCCAACGGCGGCGAGAAAGCGCAGGCGCTGGCGGAAGCCATTGCCAATCAGGACAACGACGTCAATCTGGTGGGCTTCGCGCTGAACCTGTTCGATATCGTCGGCATCAACCAGGACGATCGCAGCGACAACCTGATTGTTCTGACGCCGTCCGACCACATGCTGGTGCCCGACTTCCCGGGTCTGCCGCAGGACGGCTGTACCGTCACCTTCGATCGCGAACAGGCTCTGTCGCGTGAGGATGCCCAGTTCGTCAGTTGGGAACACCCGATTATCCGCAACGGCCTGGATTTGATCCTGTCCGGCGATACCGGCAGCTGTGCAGTTTCCCTGTTGAAAAACAAGGCACTGCCGGTCGGTACCCTGCTGGTCGAGCTGGTGTATGTGGTCGAAGCGCAGGCGCCGAAACATCTGCAGCTGACTCGCTTCCTGCCGCCAACGCCAATCCGCATGTTGATGGATCGCAAAGGTACCAATCTGGCAGCGCAGGTTGAATTCGAAAGTTTCAACCGCCAGTTGAACGCGGTCAACCGCCATACCTCCAGCAAGCTGGTCAATGCGGTGCAACAAGATGTGCATGCCATGTTGCAACAGGCGGAAAGCCTGGTTGAAGAACAGGCCCGCGCCCTGATCGAGCAGGCTAAACAGGAAGCGGATGACAAGCTGAGCACCGAGCTGGCTCGTCTGGAAGCCCTGAAGGCGGTCAACCCGAACATTCGTGATGACGAGGTAGAAGCGCTGGAGTTCAACCGCAAGCAGGTGCTGCTCAACCTGAATGAAGCAGGATGGCGTCTGGATGCAATCCGTCTGGTGGTCGTTACTCACCAGTAACCCGCGCCAGGGGAACTGCAGTTCCCCTGGCCGTTACTCTCAGCGGAGCCAACAAAATGGAACCCTACAATCCCCCGCAGGGCCCGATGCATATCCTGTATCAGGATGAGCACATTATCGTGGTCAACAAGCCAAGTGGCCTGCTGTCGGTCCCGGGCCGCGCGCCGGAAAATAAAGACAGCCTGATGACGCGCATTCAGGCGGATTTTCCGGCTGCCGAATCGGTGCATCGTCTGGATATGGCCACCAGCGGGGTGATTGTGGTGGCGCTGAACAAGGCGGCCGAGCGTGAACTCAAGCGCCAGTTCCGTGAGCGCGAGCCGAAGAAGTCCTACATCGCCCGCGTGTGGGGGCATCTGGCGCAGGATGAAGGTCTGGTGGATTTACCGCTGATTTGCGACTGGCCGAATCGGCCGCTGCAGAAAGTGTGTTTCGAGACCGGCAAAGCGGCGCAAACCGAATATCTGGTGTTGTCACGCAACGCCGACGGCAGCACACGGGTCAAACTCATGCCGATCACTGGCCGCTCGCACCAGCTGCGCGTGCATATGCTGGCGCTGGGGCATCCTATCCTCGGCGACGGTTTCTACGCCACGCCAGAAGCCAAAGCCATGGCGCCGCGTTTACAGCTGCATGCACAAGAGCTGCGCATTACCCATCCGGCTTTCCAGACGCCAATGCACTTTCGCGTCGAACCCGACTTCTGACCGATATAAAGAGGGGCTCAGAGAATACCGAGCCCTCACATCTTTTTACTTAAAGCCTTTCTCGCGTTTGATCAGATCGTAGGCCGCCTGAATTTCCTGCGCTTTCTGCTTGGCCATTTCCATCATTTGCGGCGGCAAACCTTTCGCTACCAGCTTATCCGGATGGTGCTCGCTCATCAGCTTGCGGTAGGCGCGCTTGATGGTGGTCGCGTCGTCGCTGCTGCTGACACCCAATACCTTGCAGGCATCCTCCAGCGTTGGACCGCGTTGCGCCTGTTGGTAACCGCCTTGCGAATAACCGCCCTGCTGACCGCCGCCAAACTGGCGTCCGCCCTCCATCATGCTGAGGAACTGGTCGAACTGCGCACGTGAAATGCCCAGCTCTTCGGCGATCACATACAGTACCTGCCGTTCGTTAGGATGCAGTGACCCGTCGGCAAACGCCGCCTGGATCTGAATTTCCAGAAACATCCTAATCAGGTCAAAACGGCCAAAGCAGATGCTGCGGAACTGCTGCAGCGTTTCTCTCAGCGGGAACTGGCTCTGTTTGCCTTCACGAAACGCCTGCTGCGCCGCGGTACGGGCTTCCCCGTGCAGTTGCAGACGATCCATAAACAGGCTGGCGATCTGAATATCCGCCTCGGTAACGCGCCCTTTTGATTTGGTCAGGTGACCCATCACCTGAAAAGTGGTGCGGAAAAACAGCGTTTGCCGCGTTTGCTGATCGGTAAAAAAGCCCCGGCTGCGCTTATTGCTACGCGCAGAGTCGATCATATGACCGACAATCAGCCCCAAAACTACACCCCAGAATCCCGCGCCAGCCCAAATGGCCACGATGACCCCGAGCAGTTTTCCCCAATACTGCATATACTCCTCAATTATCATGCCGAAAGCCGACTGCTCCCTTCCGTCTTAGGTAAGGGTTAAGGCGATTTTTCTCAGGATTTGGATTATCATACCTGTCATTTATCTTTGCGCCTATCGACGACGCAAGTAAACGGCCGGATTTAACACTAGCGCAACGCAGATGAGTGATATAGTCTCTGACCGTTTGCCGGACATGACGCCTCTGATGACGGAACACCAAAACCGCGTATGAAAAAAAGTTTCCCAACACTGCTGGCCACACTGATTTGGACGGCACTCTACAGTCAGCACGCGCTGGCTGACCTGGCCGAGCAATGTATGCTTGGCGTTCCTGTTTATGACAAACCGCTGGTCAGCGGCGATCCTAACAGCCTGCCTGTCACCATTCACGCCGATGATTCACGCGCGGACTATCCGAAAAGCGCGCTGTTCACCGGCAACGTGAATATTGAACAAGGCAACAGCACCCTGACCGCCAAACAGGTTGAACTGAACCAGACGCAAGACGCGGGGCAAACCGAACCGGTTCGCACCGTGACCGCTACGGGTGACGTGCACTACAGCGACAACCAGATCAAGCTGAAAGGCCCGAAAGCCTGGTCAAACCTGAATAATAAAGATACCGACGTCTATCAAGGCGACTACCAAATGGTGGGCCGTCAGGGACGTGGCGACGCCGACAAAATGAAGATGCGCGGCGCCAACCGTTACACCATTTTGGAAAACGGGACCTTTACCTCCTGTTTGCCGGGTGATAACAGCTGGAGCGTAGTCGGTTCCGAAGTGATCCACGACCGCGAAGAGCAAGTCGCTGAAATCTGGAACGCACGCTTCAAAATTGGCGGTGTGCCGGTATTCTACAGCCCGTACCTGCAATTGCCGGTCGGTGATAAGCGTCGTTCCGGCTTCCTGATCCCGAACGCAAAATATGGCAGCAGCAATGGCTTTGAGTTCATGCTGCCGTATTACTGGAACATTGCGCCGAACTTCGACGCCACTATCACCCCGCATTACATGTCCAAACGTGGCCTGCAGTTACAGAACGAATTCCGCTACCTGGTGCAGCCGGGTCTGGGCCTGATGGAATTGGACTGGTTGCCGGACGACAAGGAATACAGCAAGGACAATCCTGACGACAGTAAGCGTTGGTTGTTCTACTGGACTCACAACGGCGTGATGGATCAGGTGTGGCGTTTCAACGTCGACTACACCAAGGTCAGCGACTCCAAATACTTTACCGATCTGGATTCCAAATACGGTTCGACCACCGACGGTTATGCAACGCAGAAATTCAGCGTCGGCTACGCCATTGATAACTGGGACGCGACTTTAAGCTCCAAACAGTTCCAGATTTATGACGATACCGATCGCAGCAGCTCAGACTCCTACAAAGTTCAGCCGCAGCTCGACCTGAACTACTATAAAGAGGATCTCGGCCCGTTCGATTTCCGCATTTATGGTCAGGCCGCCAAGTTTATCAGCGTCAACCCCTATAGCCCGGACGCCACTCGTCTGCATATGGAACCGACGCTGAGCCTGCCGTTGACTAACGGCTGGGGCAGTATCAATACCGAAGCCAAGCTGATGGCGACCCATTACCAGCAGGATATTCCTGACGGTTTCGCCAACAACTACAAGAACCGTACCGGCAGCGACGCACCCAATCTTGATGATTCGGCCAACCGCGTGTTGCCGCAGTTCAAGGTTGACGGCAAGATGGTGTTCGATCGTCCTATGAACTGGTCCGAAGGCTATACCCAGACCCTTGAGCCACGCGTACAGTACCTGTATGTACCCTATCGCGACCAAAGTAACATCTACACCTACGACACCACGCTGCTGCAAACCGACTACTCCGGTTTGTTCCGCGACCGCACCTATAGCGGCCTGGATCGCATTGCCTCACAGAACCGCGTATCGACCGGTTTGACCTCGCGTATTTATGATGACGCGCTGGTTGAACGTTTTAACGTTTCCGTGGGTCAAATCTACTACTTCAGCCGTTCCCGTACCGGCGACAAAACGACGAATTACGACAACAATGACGACACCGGCAGCCTGGCCTGGGCCGGCGACACCTATTGGAAGATTGACGATAGTTGGGGCCTGCGTGGCGGCCTGCAGTATGATACGCGTCTCAATAGCGTCTCGTTGGGTAACGCCGTGGTGGAATACCGTCAGGATTCCGAACGCGTATTGCAGTTGAACTACCGTTACGCTACGCCGGAGTATATTGAGACGGCACTGAACACCAGACAAGTGCCGGCTTATCAGGACGGTATTTCGCAGGTGGGCGTCACCGGCAGTTGGCCAATCGCCGATCGCTGGGCCGTCGTGGGGGCTTATTACTACGACACCCGTGCCCAACAGTCCGCCGATCAGTTGCTCGGTCTGAAGTACAACACCTGCTGCTGGGCAGTGACCTTGGGCTACGAGCGCAAGATCACCGACTGGAACAACAGCAACAATACCAGCGTTTATGACAACAAAGTTTCATTCAACATCGAACTGCGTGGCCTGAGCAGCGATCACAGTCTGGGCTCCGCGGAAATGTTGCGTTCCGGCATACTGCCTTACCAGCGTGCATTTTGATACTTTGTAACACTTTGAAAACGAGAACTTTCACCCGCATTTGCGGATTACAGAATGGGAAAAGTATGAAGAACTGGAGAACGCTTATTCTCGGATTGGTGGTTTGTGCCAATACCGCGTTCGCAGCACCCCAAGAAGTGGATAAAGTCGCCGCCGTCGTGGATAACGGCGTGGTACTTGAGAGCGACGTAAACACCCTGTTGCAGTCGGTGAAGCTCAATGCGCAGCAGGCCGGTCAGCAATTGCCGGATGACAAGACCCTGCGTCACCAGATCCTTGAACGTCTGATTATGGATAACATCCAACTGCAGATGGCCAAGAAAATGGGGATTAACGTCTCCGATGCCGATCTGGACAAAGCCATCGGCAACATCGCCGCACAGAACAAAATGAGCATCGATCAGATGCGCAGTCGTCTGGCGTATGAAGGTCTGAACTACAACACTTACCGTTCACAGATCCGCAAAGAAATGCTGATCAGCGAAGTGCGTAACAACGAAGTTCGCCGCCGCGTCACCATCCTGCCTCAGGAAGTGGACTCACTGGCGACTCAGGTTGGCGCTCAGAACGGCAGCGATACCGAAATGAACATCAGCCACATCCTGATCCCGCTGCCGGAGAACCCGACACAGGCGCAGGTTGACGATGCTGAAGCCCTGGCTAAACAGCTGATGGGTGAAATCAACGGCGGCGCCGACTTCGGCAAGCTGGCGATCTCCTACTCTGCCGATTCCCAGGCGCTGAAAGGCGGTAATATGGGCTGGGGCAAGCTGCAGGAGATCCCTACCCTGTTCGCCGAAAGACTGGTTAACGCCAAAAAAGGCGACGTGGTTGGGCCAATCCGTTCCGGCGTCGGCTTCCACATCCTGAAAGTGAATGATATCCGTGGCGCCAACCAGTCGGTATCTGTCACCGAGGTTCATGCTCGCCACATTCTGCTGAAACCTTCCGTGGTGCTGACCGACGATCAGGCGCGTGCCAAGCTGCAGGCGGTAGCCGAAGCTATCAAGAGCGGTCGCGCCAAGTTTGCTGACGAAGCCAAACAGCTTTCTCAGGATCCGGGTTCTGCACTGCAGGGCGGCGATCTGGGCTGGGCTTCTCCAGACATCTACGATCCGGCCTTCCGCGACGCGTTGATGAAGCTGAGCAAAGGCGAGGTCAGCCAACCGGTACACTCTTCCTTCGGCTGGCACCTGATCCAGCTGCTGGATACGCGTCAGGTGGACAAAACCGATGCGGCGCAAAAAGATCGCGCTTACCGCATGCTGTTCAACCGCAAGTTTGCTGAAGAAGCGCAGACCTGGATGCAGGAACAACGTGCTCAGGCTTACGTGAAGATCCTTGACGGTAATGCACAACAATAATCGTATCGTAATCACCCCCGGCGAGCCTGCCGGGGTTGGGCCGGATTTAGTGGCAGCGCTGGCGCAACAGGATTGGCCTGTTGAACTGGTGGTGTGCGCGGATCCGGCCTTGTTGCTTGAACGCGCCCGACAGTTGAACCTGCCGCTACAGCTGCGCACCTATCAACCACAGCACCCCGCTCAGCCACAGCGTGCGGGTACGTTGACGGTATTGCCGGTTGCGACTGCTCATCCAGTAGTGGCTGGTGAGCTGAATGTCGGTAACAGCGCTTATGTGGTGGAAACGCTGGCGCGCGCCTGTGACGGTTGCCTGAACGGCGAGTTTGCTGCGCTGATCACCGGTCCGGTGAACAAGGGCGTGATCAACGACGCCGGTGTGCCCTTTATCGGCCATACCGAATTCTTTGCCGATCGCAGCGGTTGCGACCGCGTGGTAATGATGCTGGCGACCGAAGAACTGCGCGTAGCGCTGGCAACCACCCACCTGCCTTTGCTGGCAGTGCCTGGTGCCATCACTCGCCGAAGCCTGTTCGAAGTCATCCGTATTCTCGACAACGATCTGAAAACCAAATTTGGCATCGCCCAGCCGCAGATATATGTCTGCGGACTGAACCCGCATGCGGGAGAAGGCGGCCATATGGGACGCGAAGAGATAGATACCATCATCCCGGCGCTAGACGCGCTGCGGACTGAAGGTATTCATCTGATCGGCCCGCTGCCGGCGGACACCCTGTTCCAGCCCAAGTATCTGCAACATGCGGATGCGGTGCTGGCGATGTATCACGATCAGGGCCTGCCGGTGCTAAAATACCAAGGGTTCGGCCGGGCGGTAAACATTACCCTCGGTTTGCCTTTTATCCGTACCTCGGTCGACCACGGTACCGCTCTGGAACTGGCCGGCACCGGCACCGCCGATGCGGGCAGTTTCAAAACGGCCTTGAATCTCGCCATTAAAATGATAATTAATTGTAATGAATAATAAAGTCCACCAAGGGCACTTTGCCCGCAAACGCTTTGGACAGAACTTTTTAACCGATCAGTTTGTCATCGATAGCATTGTTTCCGCCATTCACCCAATGCCGGGCGAAGCGGTCGTTGAAATCGGTCCCGGCCTGGGCGCACTGACCGAGCCGGTCGGCGCGCGCATGGACCGCATGACGGTGATTGAGCTGGACCGCGATCTGGCGGCCCGTCTGGCAAACCACCCGCAGTTGAAAGACAAGCTGACCATTCACCAGCAAGATGCCATGACGGTGAACTTCGCCGAAATGGCCGAGCAGGCTGGCCAACCGCTGCGCGTATTTGGTAACCTGCCGTACAACATCTCGACGCCGCTGATGTTCCACCTTTTCAGCTATACTCAGGCCATTCGCGACATGCACTTTATGTTGCAAAAAGAGGTGGTCAACCGCCTGGTTGCTGGCCCTAACAGCAAAGCCTACGGGCGTTTAACCGTGATGGCGCAGTACTACTGCAACGTTATTCCGGTGCTGGAAGTGCCACCAACTTCGTTCACTCCGGCGCCGAAAGTGGATTCCGCAGTGGTACGTCTGGTACCGCACAAGGTGAATCCAAATCCGGTGGGTGACGTGCGCATGCTGAGCCGCATCACGACTCAGGCGTTCAACCAGCGCCGGAAAACTGTCCGCAATAGCCTGGGGGATTTGTTCACTCCGGAGCAACTGACGGAATTGGGTATCGATCCGGTACTTAGAGCAGAAAATATTTCTGTGGCGCAATACTGTAAGCTGGCTAACTGGCTTTCAGCCAATCCCGCGCCGCAGCAATAAGGAGTAGTGATCATGATTGATTCGCCTCGCGTATGTATTCAGGTACAAAGTGTCTATGTGGAATCACAGTCGATACCTGAGGAAGAACGTTACGTCTTCGCTTATACCATCACCATTCGCAATCTGGGGCGTTTCAACGTGCAGCTGCTCGGCCGTTACTGGTTGATCACCAACAGCAATGGCCGTCAAACCGAAGTTCAGGGCGAAGGCGTGGTCGGCGAGCAGCCGCTCATTCCGCCCGGGGGCGAATTCCAATACACCAGCGGCGCCATTCTTGAAACGCCACTGGGTACCATGGAAGGCCATTACGAAATGGTTGATCATCAGGGTCAGCCGTTCCAGACCGCTATTCCCGTGTTCCGCTTAGCCATTCCAACGCTGATTCACTGATTATGTCGACATATCTTATCGGCGACGTTCATGGCTGTTTTGATGAACTCAAGTCGCTATTGGCCCAGGTTGCCTTCGATCCCCAGCATGACCAGCTGTGGCTGACCGGCGATCTGGTCGCGCGTGGCCCCGGTTCACTAGACGTGCTGCGCTACGTGCGCTCACTCGGACCAGCAGTACGCATGGTGCTGGGCAATCACGATCTGCATCTGCTGGCCGTTTATGCCGGCATCAGCCGCAATAAACCCAAAGATCGCATTACGTCGTTGCTGGAAGCGCCAGACGCCGATGAGCTGATCAACTGGCTGCGCCGCCAACCGGTGCTGCAGGTCGATGAACAAATCAAGCTGGTAATGGCGCATGCCGGCATCACGCCGCAGTGGGACATTGAAACTGCGCAAACCTGTGCCCGTGAAGTGGAAGCCGTACTGAGCAGCGACAGCTATCCGCTGTTCCTCGACGCCATGTACGGTGACATGCCGAACAACTGGAGCCCAGAGCTAAGCGGGCTGGCGCGCTTGCGTTTCAGCACCAATGCCCTGACGCGCATGCGCTACTGCTTCCCGAACGGCCAACTCGATATGATCTGCAAAGATGCGCCAGGCACTGCGCCTGCTCCGCTGAAACCCTGGTTTGATTTGCCACGATTGGTCGACGCCGATTACACCATTGTTTTCGGTCACTGGGCATCACTGGAAGGCAAAGGCACGCCGGAAGGCATTATTGGCCTGGATACCGGCTGTTGCTGGGGGGGCGATTTGACCATGTTGCGTTGGGAAGACCGGCAGTACTTTACCCAACCGGCCCATCGCAGCGATCTGTCCGACAGCGTACACCAGCAGGCCGCGTCATAATCCCGTCGGGGCGGCCAATGCCGCCCCGCTGTTTTCTTCTTAAGCCCCAATCACTCCACCGTCTTCACGCGTAATCATCAATACCGATGAACGCGGACGCGGGCTATTGTTCGGGAAATGAGAGTCACCTTCTTCACCCGGGTGCTGTACGTTGACGAACATCGTCTTGTAATCGGGGGTAAAGGTAATGCCGGTCAGTTCGCATGACTTTGGCCCAACCATAAAGCGGCGGATTTCGCCACTTTGCGGATCGCCCACCAGCATTTGGTTGTTGCCCTGTCCGGCATAGTCGCCCTTGTTGCTGTATTTGCCGTCGGTGAGGATCCACAGGCGACCGGTCTTATCAAAGCCCAGTCCGTCCGGACTGTTGAAAGTATTCTCGGCCGTGATATTGGGTGTGCCGCGATTCACGCCTTCCGGATGGGCAATCGGGTTACCGCACAGCGCGTAAATATCCCAGTTGAATGACGCAGCTGTGGCATCACCGCCTTCATCCCAACGGATAATTTGGCCGTAGACATTGTTCGGTCGCGGGTTAGCGGCATTCAACGGCATACCTTCTTCACCACGTTTGCTGTTGTTGGTCAGCGTGCAATAGGCGCGCCCATCATGTGGATTGACGGCGATCCATTCCGGCCGGTCCATTTTGGTAGCCCCCACCTGCGCCGCAGCCTTGCGGGCGAAGATCAACACTTCCGCCTCATCGCTGAAACCATTTTCCGGCGTCAGGCCATTTTTACCGAACTCCAGCGCTATCCAGCGCCCGGTACCTTTCAGCGGTGTGCCGTTGGCGTCCCCGTCAAACTGCGCCACATATAAAGTGCCTTCGTCCAGCAGGCTGCGGTTGTTGGCCGGGTTAGCCACATCAACCACGCCTTTGGATACGTACTTATAGATGTGCTCACCACGCTCATCGTCACCCATGTAGACCACCAGGCGACCATCCTTGGCGACGGTCACCGCCGCATTTTCATGTTTGAAACGGCCCAGCGCGGTATGTTTGATTGGCGTTGAGCCAGGGTTCATTGGGTCGATTTCGACGATCCAGCCATGACGATTGAATTCATTAGGGTTCTTCGCCACGTCAAAGCGTTCATCGTAATCCGGCCAGTTACGCTCAGGTTCGCTGACTTTCAACGTATAGCGCTTTTGGTCCGCCGTGGTCTTGTAGTCGGCCTGGTGAGTGCCGAAATAGGTATCGAAATTCTCTTCGCAGGTCAGGTAAGTGCCCCAAGGGGTTTTCCCGTTGGCGCAGTTACCGAAGGTACCCAATACCTTGCGGCCGCCAGGATCCGCCGCCGTTTGCAACAGCACATGCCCGGCAGCCGGGCCGCTGAATTGCATCTCGGTGTTGGCGGTGATCCGGCGGTTATAACGCGATGGGCGCTCGACCTCCCAACGTTGGCTATCGCCCACACGGCGTACCGCCACGATAGAAACGCCATGGGCAGCCTGTGACTTGCGCACGTCTTCAAGACTGGTGGCTTTGGTGCCGCCGTGAGCAAACAGGTATTGCTCGTTGACGTATTCGTTGTTGATGGCCATCACGCCGTGATTGTCATCAATCGGGAAGAAGCTCATACCGTCATTATTATCGCCGAATTGCTTTTCCTGATCGGCAGCGCTGTTGTTGCCCTGTGGGTCGAAAGCGGCAGCCCCCTCAACCAGCGGATCACCCCAGGAGATCAGCACCTCGGCGCGATAGCCTGGCGCAATCGCCACCTCATCAGCGGTGGAAGCGGCAATCCCTTTAAAGCCCAGCAGCTTGTTCGGTGGCAAATCTTCCGCCAGAGCCTGAGCGGAAACCGTCCAAATACCGCCGCCGAGGAAACCGGCCAGGCCAACGGCACCGGCGCTGCCCAGCAACAGTTTACGGCGAGTGGGATCGGTCAGGCGATCGGCATCTAATTGCTCAATTTTGGTCGTCATAGGTTTATTTCCTTTTTAATATGGCGCCGCGATCGAGATTCACCAGAGTTGCCGGGGCGCTCAGAGTTGGGCTTCATACTAATCAGGAAGTGTGACGAAAATGTTACAACGAAAAGTCAGGGAGAGGTGGGTGGTAAAAAGACAAAGGGCGCAATCACTTGCGCCCTCAGAAGGATACGGTTAATCGCCGGCCATTAACGGCGTTCCAGGATCTCGAAACAATAGCTGTGAGAATTCAACTCGTCGGCATCGTGGAACTCGCTGAACGAGGTTTCCCATTCGTCCGGCTCATAGTCTGGGAAATGGGTGTCACCGCCGACTTCGGCATCGATATGCGTCAGGTACATACGGTTAGCGCGTGCCAGGAACTGGGTATAAATACGCCCGCCGCCCATCACCATCACTTCTTCCACATCACCGGCTGCGGCCAGCGCTTCGTCCAGCGAAGTCGCCCAGGTCACCCCGGCGTCGGTGCCAGGACGGCTGCTCAACACGATGTTATGGCGGCCCGGTAACGGACGACCAATAGACTCGAAAGTTTTACGGCCCATAATAACCGGTTTATTCAGCGTGTTACGTTTAAACCACGCGAGGTCCGCCGGCAGGTGCCAAGGCATGGCGTTTTCCATGCCAATAACGCGATCCGCCGCCAAGGCAGCGATCAGGCTGATAATCATTGTTAAACCCTGTGTAGGCAGCAAAATTGCTCACACTATACGTAAAGCCCCAACGGTCGTCGATAGGCTAATCAAGCAATATGAATATATAAGATAGCTCTTATCAGTATATCTAATGCCCAACAATTTTTGGCCCATGATCCTTAAACGCCGGGACGTTTGCGGTATAACCACAGCCCAGGTAATGACAGCCCAATCGATAATGCCCCCACGATAAAGCAGGCTTTGAGGAAGTTGGTCATCATGGTGGCCATCAGCGCCTCGCTGTAACCCAGATGCGAAATCTCCACCACGCTGATCATCGCGGTATAGGCCGAGATACCGGGGAACATCGGGATCACTGCCGCCACGGTAAACACCTTCGGATGCGCCAACAGCCAGCGCGACCAATAAATACCGATGATGCCAATCAGGATCGCCGCCAGCAGCGATGACCATTCAATATTCATCCCCACATGCATCATCAGCATGCGGGAGCCGTGGCCAATCGCCCCCAACAGCGCGCAATAGCGCAGTGCGCGCAGCGGCACGTTGAACACCATGGCGAAACCCAACGCCGGCACCGCCGCCAGCAGCATATCCTGCAATAAGGCCCAGAGCAGACTCATGACCACCCCCGCAGATCCCACAGCGACATCGCCATCACCACGCCGATACAGGTAGCCAGCGTCAGCAGACTGGCCATCGCCCAGCGCGCCAAACCGGTATTGACGTGGCCCTTGAACATGTCGGCCACCGCGTTAATCAGCGGGAAACCGGGCACCAGCAGCAATACGCTGGCGGCCATCGCCACGGTGGAGGTTTCGTTAAACAGCGGCAGCCGCAGCAACAGCCCGGAAACCGAGGTCGCGACAAAGGCCGTCAGGCAAAAGTTAATCAAGGGATTCATGTGGCGTGCGGTCAGCACCTGACGCACCGACATAGCCAGGCCGCTGGCAATAAAGGTGACGGCAAAGGCCTTTTGATCGCCGCCGTTCAGCACGCTGAAACAACCGCATGACAGCGCCACCATCAATACCACCAGCCAGCGTGGATAACGCAAAGGGCGGATCTTGTCGAAGCGCCGGGCAACGTCATGCACATCCGCCAGCCGATGCTCTGCCAAAATAACGATGTGCTGCACCTCCGTCACCATCTGCATATTGATGCCGCGATCGACGTTCTTGCGCGTGGTGGTCAGACACTCACCGTGGCTGATGGTGGTCAGCACCACCGCATTGGCCGAGATCGAACTTTCAACGCTGTCCATCCCCAGCGCTATCCCCAATCGGGTCGATAACTGCTCCACCACCGTGCTCTCGGCACCGTGCTGCAGCAACAGTAAAGCGCACTGAATGCACAGGCGGGTAATTTCACGCTGCTGTCGCTGCGCTTCCGGCTGGTCTATATGGGTTGTCTGATACATGAGGCCCCGTCGAGATCCCTGAGTGAATATTCATCATATTGCCAAACATTACCTCATTTGGTTGATGCGTATCAGGGGACGTGGCGTTATTATCGCCTCCATTACGCCTTTTGTGCAGAGAGTCAAATCATGCTTGAAACTTCGCTGTTCGTTGCTGGTATCGCTACCTTGGGCATGCTGTCACCCGGCCCGGACTTTTTCCTGGTGATCAAGAACGCCGCCCGCTACCCGCGTCTGGCCGCGATGATGACGGCTTTCGGCGTGATCTGCGGCGTCGCCACTCACATGTCTTACTGCGTCGCCGGGCTGGCGGTCGTGATCACCACCACGCCATGGCTGTTCAACGTGCTGAAATACGCCGGTGCGGTCTACCTGATTTGGGTCGGCATTCAGGCACTGCTGTCGCGCAGCGGCAGCAAGATGAACGTCAGTAACCTGCCGCCGCAGCAAACAAGCCTGAAAAGCGCCTTTGTACAGGGCTATCTGTGCAATTTGCTCAACCCAAAAGCTACGCTGTTCTTCCTGGCGGTATTCACCCAGGTGCTGCAAATCGACTCAGGGTTGGGCGAAAAGCTGTGGTATGCGGGAATTATCCTTGGCCTGTCTGCTCTCTGGTGGCCAGTTCTGGTGTTCCTGATCCAAAGCGGACCGGTGCGTCGTGGCCTGGAGAAAACGCAAAAGGTGGTGGATAAGCTGCTGGGCGGGATGCTGATTGCTCTGGGTATCAAGGTGGCGCTGAGTTAATTCGGCCATCGTGGGCGCAGCCCGACGGCTGCGCCCATTAGGCTTATCCCTTGGCTTCCACCACCTCATCTTCCGGCGCTTTGCCATCAATACTGCCACGCCAACCACTCTGCGGTACTCGTGCCAACCGATCCTGATCCTGTTCGATGGCCGCGCTGAGCATTTCTTTCGCCCGCTGCAGGCTGGCAACGCGGAATTCGGTATCCTGATAATTATCCAGCGTGTCTTCCAGCATTTTCAGGTTATAACGGCGGAACGTATCCGCTTTTTCCCGCGCCTCGTAGGCGTCCAGCCCCAGCAACTCCAGCGTCTCACGACCAATGCGTAGCGAGCTTTCAAAGGTTTCACGCTCCGGCTTTTCCACGCCTAACTGACGCAACTGATACCAGTGATCGACATCACGCGCGCGCGCTACCACTTTCAAGTGCGGGAAGTGCCGTTTGGCCAATTCGGTCAGTTGCAGGTTAGCCTCCACGTCGTCGATGGCGTTGATCAACACCTTGGCGTGCTCGGCACCGGCGGCCTCCAGCAGATCGGCGCGGGTGGCATCACCATAAAACACCTTGGTATCGAACTTGCGCAGCGTTTCAATATGATCAGGATCGTGATCCAACACCACGGTATGTACGCCATTGGCCAGCAGTAAACGGCCGGCTATCTGACCGAAACGACCAAACCCGGCGATGATCACGCTGGCGTTCTCTTCATCAATCACATCCGCCGGCCGTTCGTCTTTCGGCGTATTTTTCTCGAGCCGTGTTGCCACTACCAGCAGCAGCGGCGTCGCCGCCATCGACAGGGCAACCGCCAGCGTCAACGATTTGGCCCAATCTGGCGGCAATACTCCGGCCAGTTGAGCGGCGCCGAAGATCACGAAGGCAAACTCACTGCCCTGACCCAGCAGGATCGCGAACATGCCGCGTTGACGCTTCGGCACCCCAAGCCAGGGGCCAATCAGCCACAGCAGCGCCGCCTTGATCAGCATAAAGCCCAGCAGCAGTGAGGCGATCAGCAGCGGGTGATGGAACAAGGTACCGAAGTCGATCGACATGCCAACGCCGATAAAGAATAGCCCGAGCAGCAGCCCCTTGAACGGCTGAATATCGCTTTCCAGCGCATGGCGGTATTCAGAGCTTGCCAGCAGCACCCCGGCGAGGAAGGCGCCCATCGCCATCGACAGCCCGGCCATTTCCAGCAGAATGCCAAAGCCGAACACCAGGAACAGCGCCACGGCGCTGAAAACCTCACGCATGCCCGATCGCGCGACAAAATGCAGCAGCGGCCGGGTCACATAGCGCCCCAGCAGTACCACTATTGCCAGCGCACCCACTACTTTGGCCGCTGACAGGGAAAACGCCGCTAACGTAGTCGTGGCACCGCTGCTGGCCAGCAGTGGGATCATCGCCACCAGGGGGATCGCCGCGATATCCTGGAACAGCAGTGCCGCAAACGCACTACGACCAATCGGCGACGGCGTCAGGTTACGTTCGCTCATGGCCTGCATGGCGATGGCGGTGGATGACAACGCCAGCGTCAGGCCAATCAGCAGCGCCACCTTCCAGTTCAATCCGAGGAAGTAGCAAAAGGCGCTCAGCGCCAATCCGCATGCTGCCATCTGAATAATGCCACCGCCAAATACCGAGGCGCGCAGCGTCCACAGCCGTTTCGGATCCAACTCCAGGCCGATGATAAACAGCATCAGCACCACGCCGATTTCGGCAAAGGTGAGGATCGATTCGGCATCGGAGACCAGCTTCAGCCCCCAGGGGCCAATAATGCAGCCGGCAATCAGGTAGCCCAACACCGAGCCCAGCCCGAGCCGCACCGCAATCGGCACAAACAACGCGGCCGATCCCAAATAGATCAGCCCCTCAATCATCATCTGGTGATTATCCATGCTCAACTCCCTGCTCGGCGGGTTCACCGTGTTCCATCAGATAGGCTACCAGCCGTTGACGGTAGGCTTCCCCTGCCGCAATCAGCGCCGGTTCATTGCAGGTAAAGGTGTTATGCACGGCAAAATACGGTTGCCAATGCATACCGCAGTACAGCGCCGTCGCTTGCAGCGGCTGCCCGAGAGCCGCGAAGTTCGGGTAATCGCCCAGCTCGAAATGGTGTTCATCGCCACCGCTGGTCACTGCCCACAGCACATCTTTGCCCACCAGGGCATTGCCTTCATGACCATAGGCCCAGCCGTGCTCCAGCACCTTATCGATCCACAATTTCAGCAGCGGTGGTTGGCTGTACCATTGCATCGGATGTTGCAGCACCACCAGATCGGCGCGCTCCAGTGCCCGCTGTTCGGCATTGATATCGATATTGAAGTCGGGGTACAGCTCATACAGCGAGCGTACCTCCACCTCGGGAATATCCTTCACGGCCTGCAGCAGGCGGTGATTGGCATGCGAATGCCGGGGATAGGGATGGGCGTAAATAATCAGAATCATTGTTGTCGTCGTTCCTTCGTTCCATGCCAATACATCAAGCATATACCAATCACACAGGGTGACAGTTTGCTGAATGATTGATAGCGGAAATTTCTAATTCACGACAACAAATTCACTGAACAAGTTAAAAAAATAAGGGCGCTGCAATGAACTGCAGCGCCCTGGCTTTTACGGCATCATCGAATTACTTGGTGATACGCGCGTGCAACTCCTGCACCGAAGTCACCTGTTCGGTCGGATCCGCTTTTAGCGCCATCGCGGTGGCAAAGCCGCCGTTCAGGGTCGTATCGTAATGCACCTTGTACTGCAATGCGCTACGACGGATCAGCTTGGAGTCCTCAATCGCCTGGCGACCGGCGGTGGTGTTGACGATGTAGGTGTATTCGCCATTCTTGATACGGTCCTGAATGTGCGGACGGCCTTCATGCACCTTGTTGACCAGGCGTGGGTTAATCCCCGCTTCGCCCAGCACCACGGCGGTACCGTGAGTGGCATCCAGCTCGAAGCCCTGTTTCAGCAGGCTTGCCGCCAGATCTACTACCCGGGCTTTATCGCCTTCACGCACCGACAGCAGCGCACGGCCCTGTTTTTTCATGCCTGACTGGCTGCCGAGCATCGCCTTGGAGAAGGCCTCGGCGAAGGTACGGCCCACGCCCATCACTTCCCCGGTAGAGCGCATTTCCGGCCCTAAAATCGGGTCGACGCCTGGGAACTTGTTGAACGGCAGCACCACTTCTTTTACCGAGTAGTAAGGCGGGATGACTTCTTCCGTCACGCCCTGCTCAGCCAGGGTTTTGCCTGCCATCACGCGCGCAGCCACTTTGGCCAACGGCACGCCGGTGGCCTTGGAAACAAACGGCACGGTACGCGCGGCGCGTGGGTTGACTTCAATCAGGTAAACTTCATTGTTTTTCACGGCGAACTGCACGTTCATCAAACCGCGCACCTGCAACTCAAACGCCAGTTTCTCAACCTGCTGGCGCATCACGTCCTGAATTTCCTTGCTCAGGGTGTAGGCCGGCAGTGAACAAGCCGAGTCACCGGAGTGCACGCCCGCCTGTTCGATGTGTTCCATGATGCCGCCGATCAGCACACGTTCGCCGTCGCAGATGGCGTCGACGTCGACTTCTACCGCGTCATCCAGGAAGCGATCCAGCAGCACCGGGGCGTCATTGGAGACGCTGACTGCGTTTTGGAAGTAACGGCGCAGGTCGATTTCGTCGTAAACGATTTCCATCGCCCGGCCGCCCAGCACATAAGAAGGACGAACCACCAGCGGGTAACCGATCCCGGCCGCTTTCTCTACCGCCTGCTCAATGGTTGCCACGGTGGCGTTGGCCGGCTGTTTCAGGCCCAGACGGTGTACCGCCTGCTGGAAACGCTCACGGTCTTCGGCGCGGTCAATCGCGTCCGGGCTGGTGCCGATAATAGGTACGCCTGCGGCTTCCAGCTCGCGCGCCAATTTCAGCGGCGTCTGGCCACCGTATTGCACGATAACGCCCTTCGGCTTCTCGATGCGCACGATTTCCAGCACGTCTTCCAACGTTACCGGCTCGAAGTACAGACGGTCGGAGGTGTCGTAGTCGGTAGACACGGTTTCTGGGTTACAGTTGACCATGATGGTCTCGTAACCGTCTTCGCGCAGCGCCAGCGAGGCGTGCACGCAACAGTAGTCGAATTCGATACCCTGGCCGATACGGTTTGGCCCGCCGCCCAGCACCATCACTTTCGGACGGTCGTTGGTCGGGTTGGACTCGCACTCTTCTTCATAAGTGGAGTACATGTAAGCGGTGTCGGTGGCGAATTCCGCCGCGCAGGTATCCACGCGCTTGTAAACCGGGTGCAGGCCATAGCCATGACGCAGCTTGCGGATTTCGCTTTCGGCGACGCCGGCCAAGGTGGCCAGACGCGCATCGGCGAAGCCTTTGCGCTTCAGAGTGCGCAGGAACTCTTTCGTCAGGCCGTTGATGCCGGTGCCGGCAACCTGCTCTTCCAGACGTACCAGCTCTTCAATCTGCACCAGGAACCAGCGGTCTACGTTGGTCAGGTTGAAGACGCCGTCAACGGACAGGCCGGCGCGGAAGGCGTCAGCGATGTACCAGATGCGGTCAGAACCGGCGTCTTTCAGCTCACGACGGATTTTGGTCAGTGCTTCCGGGTCATCCAGGCTCACTTTAGGGTCAAAACCGGTGGCGCCCACTTCCAGCCCGCGCAATGCTTTCTGCAGCGACTCTTGCTGGGTACGGCCAATCGCCATCACTTCGCCGACGGATTTCATCTGGGTAGTCAGACGGTCATTGGCACCGGCAAATTTCTCGAAGTTGAAACGAGGGATCTTGGTCACGACGTAGTCGATGGACGGTTCAAACGACGCCGGCGTACGGCCACCGGTGATGTCGTTCATCAGCTCATCGAGGGTGTAACCGACCGCCAGTTTGGCGGCGATTTTGGCAATCGGGAAGCCAGTGGCTTTAGATGCCAGCGCCGAAGAGCGGGATACGCGCGGGTTCATTTCGATGACGATCAAACGGCCGGTTTTCGGGTTAACCGAGAACTGCACGTTGGAACCGCCGGTTTCCACGCCGATTTCACGCAGTACCGCCATCGAGGCGTTACGCATGATTTGGTATTCTTTGTCGGTCAGGGTTTGCGCCGGTGCTACGGTGATGGAGTCGCCGGTATGGATACCCATGGCATCGAAGTTTTCGATCGAACAGACGATGATGCAGTTATCGTTCTTATCGCGCACCACCTCCATCTCGTACTCTTTCCAGCCGATCAGCGACTCGTCAATCAACAGCTCTTTGGTTGGGGACAGGTCCAGACCACGCTCGCAGATCTCTTCGAACTCTTCGCGATTGTAAGCGATGCCGCCACCGGTGCCGCCCATGGTAAAGGAAGGACGGATAATGCACGGGAAGCCGACGTCAGCGGCCACCGCCAGCGCTTCTTCCATATTGTGCGCAATACCGGAGCGCGCGGTGTCCAGGCCGATTTTTTTCATCGCCACGTCGAAGCGACGACGGTCTTCTGCTTTGTCGATCGCGTCAGCGGTAGCGCCAATCATGGTCACGCCGAACTCGGCCAGCACGCCCTGACGTTCCAGCTCCAGCGCGCAGTTCAGTGCGGTCTGGCCGCCCATGGTCGGCAGCACGGCATCCGGACGCTCTTTTTCGATGATTTTACGCACCACTTCCCAGTGGATTGGCTCGATGTAGGTCGCATCCGCCATTTCCGGGTCGGTCATGATGGTGGCCGGGTTGGAGTTGACCAGAATAACGCGGTAACCCTCTTCGCGCAGCGCTTTACACGCCTGGGCACCCGAGTAGTCGAACTCACACGCCTGGCCGATAACAATCGGGCCAGCGCCGAGGATCAGGATGCTTTTTATGTCTGTACGTTTTGGCATTTTTTACTGCTCCTGATTATTTGGCGTTAGAACGGTAAGTCTTAATCAGTTCGATAAAGTGATCGAACAGCGGCGCGGCGTCGTGTGGGCCCGGGCTGGCTTCAGGGTGGCCCTGGAAGCTGAACGCTGCTTTATCGGTGCGGTGAATGCCCTGCACCGTGTGGTCAAACAAGGATTTGTGCGTGACGCGCAGTTCGGCCGGCAGGTTGTTTTCGTCTACCGCAAAACCATGGTTCTGCGCGGTGATCATGACGCAGTCGTTATCCAGATCTTTTACCGGGTGGTTGCCGCCGTGGTGGCCAAGCTTCATCTTCACGGTTTTTGCACCGCTGGCCAGAGCCAGCAACTGATGGCCGAGGCAGATGCCAAACACCGGGATATCGGTTGTCAGGAACTGCTTGATGGCGGCGATGGCGTAATCGCATGGCTCCGGGTCACCCGGGCCGTTGGACAGGAAAATACCGTCCGGATCCATCTTCAAGACTTCATCCGCCGGGGTCTGTGCCGGCACCACCGTCAGGCGGCAGCCGCGATCCACCAGCATACGCAGAATGTTGCGCTTGGCGCCGTAGTCATAGGCCACCACGTGGAACGGCAGCTCAGAGGCCGGTTTGGCTTCCGGCAGGTCGCCTTCAAGCGTCCAACTGCCCTGCTGCCAGCTGTAGGCTTCCTGGGTGGTAACTTCTTTCGCCAGATCCATGCCTTTCAGGCCCGGGAAGGCTTTGGCCTTCGCTAACGCCAAGGCGGCATCCGGCGTGTCGGCGGCGATGATGCAGCCGTTCTGTGCCCCTTTCTCGCGCAGCAGGCGGGTCAGCTTGCGGGTATCGATATCGGCAATCGCCACGATGTTGTGACGCTTCAGGTAGTCAGACAGGCCTTCTTCGTTGCGGTAGTTGCTGGCAATCAGTGGGAGGTCGCGAATGACGAGGCCTTGGGCGTGTACAGCGGAGGATTCTTCGTCGGAAGCATTGGTGCCGACATTGCCGATATGAGGATAAGTAAGAGTAACGATCTGGCGGGAGTAGGAAGGATCAGTGAGGATTTCTTGATAACCGGTCATCGACGTATTGAAGACCACTTCCCCCACTGCCGTACCCTCTGCCCCGATGGCCCGACCGTGGAATTGGGTTCCGTCTTCGAGAACCAATAGCGCTGACTTAATCAAAACACCCTCCAAGGAATAATCAATCACAATATTTGCATATTAATTCAGATATCACGATCTAAATCAATGCAAAAACCGCCCTCAAGGTCAATTTTTGGCAAATTGGGCGCATTTTAATGATGAGTGCTCCGCTTGTCTACCCAAAGCGCCATTTTTTCTCTTATTTTTGCACTTCTCGGCGTTTAATGGGGTCAGTAGCCATAAAAACACGCCTAAACTCGGGTGAGTAAACGGTTGCGAGCTCTAAAGACAGAAAATCACAATTCCCAGGGCGCTTTTCCAGGCGTGAGATACGTTGGAGGGGGAAAAAGCATCATAAATTAAAAGTTAACCACCAAAAATAGCAATCAACCAATAAAAACAACCTCAAACACATATTTATCATGTTAAAAAAAAGGACAATAAAATTATTGTCCGTTAATCATAGCACTATGATTAATACAGCCACATCACGATGGCATACAAATCAATTATAACTGGTCTAAACCGAGCACATCACGCATATCAAACAGGCCTTTATCATGACCTTCAAGCCATACTGCAGCCTTAACCGCACCACTGGCAAAAGTCATGCGGCTGGAGGCCTTATGGGTGATTTCTACCCGCTCACCGATGTCGGCGAACATGGCGGTGTGCTCACCGACGATATCGCCAGCGCGAATAGTGGCAAAGCCAATGCTCTTCGGATCGCGTTCACCGGTATAACCTTCACGCGCATACACCGCGCACTCTTTCAGATCGCGCCCCAGCGCGCCGGCAATCGCCTCGCCCATCGCCAAAGCCGTCCCCGAAGGAGCGTCTACCTTATGACGATGATGCGCTTCAACAATCTCAATATCGGTATAGTCGCCCATCACCTGCGCAGCTTTTTCCAGCAGCTTTAACACCAGGTTCACGCCCACGCTGAAGTTGGCGGCGAAGACGATGCCAATCTGCCCAGCCGCGGCACGGATGGCTTCTTTACCCACATCATCGAAACCGGTGGTGCCAATCACCACGGCTTTTTTGTGCTCAACGCAGAAAGCCAGGTACGCCAGGGTGCTTTCCGGACGGGTGAAATCGATCAAGATATCGAAATCGTCGGCCACTTTTTCCAGGCTGTCGCTGACGGTTATGCCCAGCGCACCAATGCCCGCCAGTTCACCGGCGTCGGTCCCAATCAGGCTTGAACCTGGGCGCGATACTGCCGCCCCCAAAACCACGCCCTGCGCCTGATGTACCGCCTGGATCAATTGGCGGCCCATACGGCCGCCGGAACCCGCAATCGCAATGCGGATGGGTGAATCAGTCATACTTGCTCTCTTGTTGATTGATTTCATTACCCTAAATAATTGGAGCTGTATCAAGGCGGCAAGCGAGCTTATCCCAATGAGCTTACTTCAGTAAGTGATTCGGGTAAGTGAGCGCAGTCAACACAGATACAGCTTCAAGTATGACGGGTATATCGGTTCAGGGTAACTGCCTCGTCCTATCATCGCCAGAGGATTCATTTCATAATTAGAAAATTATGATATCCCCCACTTTTCATCAGTAATGCTGTCAATGGGTTAACAATCAGGCCGATCAACGCCCATTGACGATTGTACATAAACATGCAATTTGAACCGGTGAAATTTGCATGAAAAAACGCTCGTTTTCTTCATTCAAACCGGCACAGGTACCACCAGCACGCCGCTTAGCTTAGTATAGGGCGCAACTGCCGCTTTAATTACCTGAGAACCACGGATGAAAACCGCGCAAACCACCATATCGGAAACCCTGACGCAAGATTTGGCCCGCCGCATCATCAGTGGCGATCTGCCGCCTGGGCTGTCGCTGCCGGGGGAGAATGAATTGGCCTTGCAGTATTCGGTTTCACGCACTTCGGTACGTAACGCGTTGCAGGTGCTGGCGGCGAAAGGGTTGGTCTCCATTCAGGCCAAGAAGCGCAGTACCGTCAATGCCCGCGAGCAATGGAGCTTTTTGGATCCTGACGTACTGAGCTGGTTGGCGGAAGGCAGTCTCGACCAACAACTGGTCGAACAATTGATGGTCACCCGTCTGATCTTTGAACCGAATATCGCGGCATTAGCGGCCGTTAACGCCACCGGTCATGACCTGGCCGCGCTGGAAGATGCTTGCAAACTCATGTCACAAGGGCAACAGCAGGCCAGTCGCCAACTCTTCGAGCAGGGCGATATGGCATTTCACCTTGCCTTGCTGGGCGCCAGCCACAATCCTTTTTTGCATTCATTGGGCAGCGCACTTTCCGCGGCTATGGCGCTCTCTTTCCAGCAAACGCTGGAAGAAGATATCCGGCTGACCAAAAGTGCGGTTGAAGAGCACCAACAATTGCTGGAGGCCATTCGCTTCAAACAGGTAGAAACTGCACGCCAGCGTATGCGTGTCATTCTGCTCAATGCGGCCAAAAAGAATCACTGGCAGCAGCAACCGGAAATGTTCGCCCACATCCTCTAAAAATCCCTCTTTGCTGTAATTTCGATCGCCCTCACAGATCCTGAGCAATTTTCGCTCTAGCATTCTTGTATGACAAGACTTAATGGTTTGTATTACTTGAATGAATAACAACTGGATTGGTATCGATTGGGGCACCACTAACTTCCGCGCTTTTTTAATGTGTGGGGAGCAATGCCTAAGTAACCTCAGCCATCCCTGCGGGTTGCTGGCCGTGGAAAAAAACCGGTTTGCCGACACCCTGCATACCTTATTGCAGCCCTGGTTAGTCGAACATGGCGCTTTGCCGGTGGTCATGGCCGGCATGGTGGGATCACAACAGGGGTGGCATGAGGTTGCCTACATAACCCAGCCGTGCGGCCTGAAAAATTTGGCGGCTGGGGCCATGAAATTCACCACTGACTGGGGTAGCCCAGCGTGGATCATTCCCGGCGTTCAGGGGCTGGGGCTGGCTCAGCAGCCCGAAGTGATGCGAGGAGAAGAAGTGCAGCTGCTCGGTTTGGCCAGACGACATCCAGCGGCGCAATGCCTGGCAATTTTACCCGGAACCCACAGCAAGCATGTTCAGTTGAATCAGGGAGAAATCGGCCACTTCTCAACCTTTATGACCGGCGAACTGTTCTCGTTGCTCAGCCGGCACTCCATTTTGGGCAACGCCCTGCCGGAACAACAGGAGGACGCGCAGGCGTTCATCCTCGGGGCCGATACGGCACGCAGCGGTGCCCCCCTCAGCCACCTGATTTTCTCGGCACGTACCCGCCGCCTCAGCGGTGAAATCGCAGCGGAAAATATACACAGCTACCTTTCCGGCTTGTTGATCGGTAATGAGCTTCAGGCGTTGCCCGCGCACCAGCCCATCTGGGTTGTCGCCAGCCCCCCGCTGGTTGCGCGCTACCAAATGGCGGCGGAACCCTTGGGCCTGTCATTGCGCGCCACGGATGGCGATAGCTGCTTTATCAACGGATTAAGTCAACTGTATCCCCTACTACAAGGAACCGCCCAATGAGCCCAGAAATCTTCCTCCAACAGTGGCAGCAACAGCCGCTCCCCCTGGTCGCTATTTTGCGTGGCATCACGCCTGAGGAGGCTGAGCCCGTCGCCGAAATTCTGCTGGACTGCGGCTTCCGCTTTCTGGAGGTACCGCTTAATAGCCCCACCCCGTACGACTCTATTCGCGTGATCAGGAAAACCGTCGGCGACAGGGGTTTTGTCGGCGCTGGCACCGTCCTGAACGTCCAGCAGGTTGAAGAGGTGGCCAAAGCCGGGGGACAACTGATTATTTCTCCCAATACCGACGCTGCAGTGATCGGCCATTCCCGTTATTTAAATCTGATCAGCATGCCCGCCGTGGCCACCCCTTCCGAAGCCTTCTGCGCCCTTGCCGCCGGAGCCAGCGGATTGAAGCTGTTCCCGGCAGAAAGTATTACCCCAGCGGTAACCAAGGCGCTGCGTGTCGTGCTTCCCCAAAGACTGGTTTGCTTGCCGGTAGGAGGGATCCAACCGGATCCCCTGCAGATGCGCGCCTATATCCAGGCGGGCAGCAACGGGTTTGGGCTGGGAGGCGGACTCTATCAACCCGGCATCAGCCTGGCGGCATTACGTCAACGCGCGCTGGCCTATCAGGCCGCCTGGCGTCAATCGGTGGGGTAACACCTCACGCCTCAGTACCGTACTGCCGCAGCCCAAGGCTGCCGATCGCTCCTTGAATACGCCGGTGTAACCCGGCTAATAAAAATAAATCAGAGGAAACCATCATGAAGCTGACCACGGAAAATCCAACGGCGGAACAGGCCGCTGAAACGCGGGTGTACGGTAAAATTACTCGCCGTCTGATCCCTTTCCTGATTTTGTGCTATTTCTTCGCCTATCTGGACCGCGTTAACGTCGGGTTCGCCAAGCTGCATATGCAAGACGCCCTGAGCTTCAGCGATACCGTCTATGGTCTCGGTGCCGGTATTTTCTTCATCGGCTATTTTATTTTTGAGCTGCCAAGCAACCTGCTGATGCAACGCTTCGGGCCGCGCTTTTGGATTGCCCGCATCATGGCCACCTGGGCGATCCTGTCCGCGGCCATGATGTTTGTCACCACGCCAACCACCTTCTATGTATTGCGTTTTCTGCTTGGCGTGGCCGAGGCCGGCTTTTTCCCCGGCATCGTGTTCTATTTAACGCTGTGGTTCCCTTCATGGCGTTCCGCCCGCACGCTGGGACTGTTCATTCTGGTTACACCGCTGTCGGTGATTATCGGCAGCCCGCTTTCAGGTTTGATCCTCAAACTGTTCGAAAATGTCGGCGGTTTACACAACTGGCAGTGGCTGTTCCTGGTCGAGGCCATTCCCTCTTTCTTGCTGGCCTTTGTGGTGCTGCGTTACCTGGATAACAACGTGGCTGAAGCCAAATGGCTCACCGCCGAAGAAAAACAGATCGTGCAAACCGATCTGGCCAAAGATCGCGCCAACCGGGATCGCGCAGCAAATGGCAAAACGGCCCATAGCCTGAAAGAGATGCTGGCTAACCGCTATGTCTGGCTGTTGGCGTTGATTTTTTTCAGTTTCAACGTCGGTTATTACGGCGTCAGTTTCTGGTTACCTTCCATTATCAAGACTTCGGGTATCAGCGACGATTTCCAAATCGGCCTGCTGGCTGCGTTGCCTTACGTGTTTGGCGCCGTCTTTATGATCTGGAACAGTCGCCATTCCGATCTTAAGCAGGAACGTCGCTGGCATATCGCCATCCCGGCGGTGATTGGCTGCATCGGCCTGACGTTGAGCGCTTACTGCAGCGGCTCCACCTTCTGGATGATGACGTGGATATGCGTAGCAATGTCCGGCACCCTGGCGCTGATCCCTACCTACATCAGCCTGCCCGGCACCCTGCTTTCCGGCACCGCCGCCGCTGCCGGTATTGCTCTGGTGAATTCTGTCGGCAACCTCGCGGGTTTCTTCGGCCCCACGGTGCTCGGCTGGCTGAAAGATCAAACCGGACAAACCGACAGCGGCCTGTACATTCTGGCGGGCTTCCTGTTGCTCTGCGCCCCGTTGATTTTCATGCTGCCGGCCAAACTGGTCTCCCCTAAAAAAAACCATGACTTGCAACACCAACATATTGCTCAGTCTGACGCTGACAATCCTTTAAATATCACTGAGAGATCTTGATTATGAGCGGATGTGGAACCTGTAGCAGCGGCGGTTGCGGCTCGCATTTCAACCCCATTCTGGAAGGCGATGATGGCGCGCTGAAGCGTGCGCTATACAAATCCATGGGGCACAGTGACGAGCAACTGCGCCGTCCGGTGATCGCCGTGGTCAACAGCTATACCAACGCGACGGCCGGCCACGCCAATCTGAATGAGCTGACGGCCAAAGTATTGCAGGGCATTGAAGAGGCCGGTGGGGTCGGCATGGTATTCGGCACTATCGCTCCCTGTGACGGTATCGCCGAAGGGCATCTCGGCATGCGCTACATTCTGGCCGCTCGTGAAGTGATCACCGCCTCCATCGAAGTGATGATGCGTGCCCATCGTTTCGACGGCATGGTGTTACTTGGCTCCTGCGACAAAATTGTCCCCGCCATGCTGATGGCGGCGGCGCGGCTGGATATTCCGGCCATCATGGTTAACGGCGGGCCGATGTACCCGGCTGAATATAAAGGTAAACACTGGGACGGCAACATCGTCACCGAGGCCATCGGTTGGAAGATGCGTGGCGAAATCGATGAGGCGGAATTTGCCCATATCGAAAATATCGCCGAACCCGGCCCGGGCTCCTGCACTATGTACGGCACCGCCAACACCATGTGCTGCATCGGTGAAGTACTGGGTATGAGCCTCCCTGGCAGCAGCACGCTGCCGGCGGTTTCGGCCGAACGCCGCGAGTGCGCTATCGAAACCGGGCGCACCGCGGTGGAACTGGTATTGAATGGCGTCAATGCCCGCCAAATTATCACCGCCGTGTCGATCCGCAATGCGGTGATCTACCTGCTGGCCACCGGCGGCTCCACCAATGCCATTCTGCATCTGCAAGCCATTCATTACGAAGCGGAATTAGGCCATCTGCCGCTGTCCGTCTTCGATGAGTTGAGCCACCAGGTACCGCTGGTTGCCTCGCTCTATCCGGCCAGTGAACATGACATGATTGATTTTTGGGAAGCGGGTGGCGTACCGGCAGTAGAGCTTGAGATTGCCAAACTGCTCGATCTCAACGCGTTAACCGTCACCGGCAAAACCAAAGCGGAACTGCTGGCGGAAACCCGGCCAAGCCGCCGCCCGGAAGTCATCCATACCCTGGCCATTCCGGTGCGGAATGAAGCTGGCGTTGCCGTACTGCACGGTAATTTGTCACCGTTAGGCTGCGTGGTGAAGCCTGCGGCTGTGCCGGAAAATTTGATGCGCTTCCGGGGGCCCGCCGTGGTGTTCAACAGCGAGCAGGAGTCCGTCGAGGCGATTATGTCCGGCCAGATTAAGCCGGGTAGCGCCCTGGTCTTGCGCTATGAAGGGCCTAAAGGTGGCCCCGGCATGCCGGAAATGTATAAGCCGATGAAATCGCTGGAAGGCATGGGCCTGGCTGACAGTTGCGCTCTGATCACCGACGGCCGTTTCTCCGGCTCCAACCGCGGGCTGTTTGTCGGCCATATCTCGCCTGAAGCGGTGGACGGCGGCGAGCTGGCATTGGTGCAAGACGGTGACGAAATATCCATCGATATTCCCGCGCGTACTCTTACGCTGCACGTTGACGAGACGATGTTGGCGCAGCGGCGCCAAAACTGGCAACCCGTGGACAAAGAAGTGCCGCGCGGCTTCCTGCGTTTATATCGTCGCTGGGCTTTACCTGCTGCGCAGGGTGCCGTACTGGCCGATCGGGAGGAGGAATAATGGGCCGTTACCAAGCTATCGACATTGAAGGGGTCAACCCTATCGTCGCCATGCCGTTCAAGGCCAATGGCGAAATCGACCCGCTGAGTTTTACCCAGTTGCTGGAGCATCTGGCAGCAACCGGCGTTCAGGGAATGACGCTATTTGGCATCGCCAGCGAATTCCCGAAGCTCGAGGAGCCTGAGCGAGAACGCCTGGCGGAGATATTTATCAGCGAACTGGCAGGAGCCCCGCTGTTTCGCGCTATCTCGGTCACCGATCACAGCAGCGAAGTCGCCGTCAAACGCGCTCGTCATTATCAAGCTCTGGGCGCCGACGCTTTGATGCTGCTGCCCCCCTTTTTCCTTCAACCCAGCCCACAGGCGATCCAGCAGCACATTTTCGCCGTTCTGGAGGCCGTAGACATCCCGGTAATGGTGCAATACGCGCCGAGTGAAACCGGTTTGCCGATCACCCCGCAACAATTGGCCGACGTGGCAGCCCGCTATCCCCATGCGGTGTTCAAAATTGAATGTAATCCGCCGGTGGAATACACCAAAGAATTTCTGCAACTGGCCCCTGAAGCCAACGTGCTGAACGGCTATGCCGGGCTTTATATGTTGCAGATGTTGGCGGCGGGCGGCAAAGGCGTGATGCCGGGTTGCTCGTTCAGCGAGATTTACCTGCGTATTTATCGCCATTGGCAGGCCGGTGAAGTGGAACAAGCGAATAGGCTGCATCAGGCATTGTTGCCTTACATCCAACGCTGGATGAGTCACTGCGAATACATCATTCAGATCGAAAAGACCGTCCTGCAACGACGCAATATCATCGCCACCGATTACTGTCGCCACCCCGGTTGGCAACTGACTGCAGAAGATCGGCTGATGATCGACCGATTTTTAAGTCAATTTTCCCTGTGACCACAGTGGCAGTCCATCGCGATTGTGATGGACTGCCGAATACAAAAAATGGGGGCCGAAGCCCCCGTGATAAAAGCGACTTAAGCGGTTAACGCCGCCACCTCTTCGGCAATCGCCGCCAGCGCATCATGGCGAGCATAATCGGCCTGAACCCATGCCGCATGCTGTCGGTAGGCTGGTTGCGTCAGGATCTGCTGCACGGCATGGCGCAGCTGCGATTCGTCCGGATTGCTGGTGTGCAGATTAATGCCGCAGCCAGCTGCCACCACCCGAGCAGCCGCCTCTAGCTTGTCCTCGCCGGTACCGGCGATAATCAACGGCACGCCCTGATCCAACGCGTAGTTGATTGAGCCGTAACCGCCGTTGGTGATCAGCACTGCGGCCTGCGGCAGCCAGCGTTCGAAAGAGATAAACTCCCGCACTCTGGCATTGTCCGGCAGCCGCTCCAACAGCCCGTCGACCGAACGCCCCCCGGTGGTCGCCAGCACCCGTACCGGTAACTGTGCCAGCGCCTTCAGCGTCGGAACAATCAACTGATGCAGATCGACATTCGCCAACGTGCCCTGGCTGACAATCACCAGCGGCCGTTGGTCCGTCTCATCCCAGAGGGCTTCGCTCGGCAGTTGCATCGGGGCGCTGCGCAACGGGCCAATAAATCGCACGCCGGCCGGCAAATCGTCACGCCGATATTCCAGCGCAGGGGTCGCCAGTTGCAAGAAACGATCGCAACCGCCAATCAAGGCATCGCTAAAGGGTTGGTGCAGCGGCCTGCCACCGGATTGCGTCATCGCGGCGTCAAAACTCTGCTGCACCTCATCAATCAAGGCACGCGTGGCGTCATCCACCAGCTGTTCGCGACGTAGCTCCCGCGGCAACAGCGCCGGAGGAATGCGCGGCCCGTAGAAGATGGAATCTTCAGACGAAAATGACAGCGGCGTTACGCCGATACCGATAACCGGAGGGCGTTCTTCCGCCTGCAGCAGCGGCAATACCCCGTAGAAACAGTTTTCCACCATCAGCAGATCGGTAGCCTCGGCGGCGATCACCGTACGCAACTGTTGATTCAGCAACGGGATTGGAGCGGCGAAAAAGTCTTTCAACGCCAGCGCCATCTGCACATTGCCCGGCGGCAGTGCAGCGCGTTCAGGAAAGTGTTCCTCGAGATAGCGATAGTCGAAATCGACCTTGGGATCGAAGGCAACAAACTTCGCCCCTATCGCCTCCGCACGTTCACGGAACAACGCGCCGGTCATCACCCGAACCTGGTGCCCTTGCGCAATCAGGTGCCGGGCAATGCCCAGCATCGGGTAGACGTGACCGGGCGTTGCCACGGCGGTCATCAGAATACGTGCCATAACTCTTAAGCCTCTGCGTTGGCCGGTTTCAGCGCCAGATTGGCGCATACCGGGTTGCTCTGTATATGAACCCGTTGTAAATGGCGGGCCGAGCGGGCGGTAAAGCCTTCACGCCCGTGCAGCAGCGAGAAGTTATCTGCGATCACCACATCACCCTGCTGCCACTGGTGGGCGTAATAGTGGCGCGGATCGTAGAGATGCTGTTGCAGAGTCTGATGGAACGCTTCCTGCTGATCTTCCGGCACCCCGTGATATTCCAGCGCATGCTGGTTGAGGAATTTCTTCCCTTCTGTCGGCGGTTCGTTGTAGCGCATGATCAGCCCACTACCGCTCGGGTGCGTCACCACCAGCGGCGAACACACCTCACCACCGTAGTGCACCACCTGCTTGATGCGGTATGAGATAGACACCGTCAGCCACTGAGCCAGCTGCGACTCATCGGCATTGGCCAGCAGGCGCGTGGTATCGACAAAGGTAGTGCAACCGCCTTCATCCTGCGAGGGCGCGGCTACACAGTGAAACAGCTGGAATTCCGGAATGGTCGGTTTATACATGCCGTCCCAGTGCAGCGGCACATAGCTGCTGTCGAAAATATGGTCCTTGGCGTCTGGATGTTCTTTCACATCCAGCACCGCGCCGAAGGGCCACATCATGATCTCACCCCAATTGCCGGCATAACGGGTCAATACCCGCGGATCGGTAAAACCCGAATCGAAGCCGCGCAGCACCAACAGGTGATGCTGCTGTGCCAGCGTCCGCAGCGCCGCTACCGGCAGCTCGCTGATGGATTGCCCCGGGCGTTCAGGGGTCAATACGGCGCCAAAGGGGCTATTGAGTTCAATACGGCAGTTCAATTGTTGATTGTCCATCGGTGACTCTCCTTGAAGCAAATTTGCTGCTCACACGGCAACCGTGCCGTTAAAAGACGCTCGCCAAGATAGCGGGCGTAAGGTGGCGCATTACACCACTTGAGGTTGTTCAATCAGGTAATGGCTTGGCGTACCGCGGATCGCCACCAATTCGCCCTCTAACTCCTGAGCGTCTTTGCGTTTCATCAGTACGAACTGTCCGTTGACGTTGGCCGCGACGCCGTGCCACGGTGTCAACCAGTCGTCCTTGGTTGGCATCATATGAATGCCTATTTTCAGGCTGTCGGCAGGCTGCGGGTGGATCGACAAGCGGATCGCCGCCGGAAAATGCTGAGCCAGCAGGTTACCCCAGGCCCAGCTGCGTTGAATCACGCCGCAGGCCCGCAGCTTGGCGTCTTTCTGCAACGCGGCATTCGAGCCGCTGTAGCCCGGCAGTTGACTGTCTTCATACAGGAAGCGGGTAATGGCGCGGTACAGTTGCAGCCCCTGCTCGCTTTCCATCAGCTGTTGTTTGATTGCCGACTCCGATTCGGCATAACCGTCGACCAGCAACTGGCGCAGCAAATCGTAGTCGTCGGTGTGTTCCGCCAGCCCTTCCACGTCCCCCAGGTTGAACACGCTCAGGTGCGTGGCCCCAACCTCATGCAGCAGAGTTTCAATTTCGCGCTGATAGTGGTTGATGGCATCGTCACTGACGCGGATTAAATCGCCGAAGACATGACCATCCGAACAGATGACAATATGCGCACCCGGCGGGTAATAAAGCTGAATACGCTGGCAGAGGGAATTAAGGAATATCAACGATAAGCGTTCCGCCATATCGGGTACCGCACCGATCACCTTATTAGTATTGGGTGATTTTGTCGGAAAGGCCGGCAGTACAAACTCAATCCGCCGTTGTTGTTCAATGAATGCCCGGATGCGCGGCAATTGCACCTGAGTGACCAGTCGCTCCTCGTCGGAATTTGATGTTTCTATCCCTGGGAATCGGCGCCGATATTGCAATAGCTCATGAAGGATCTTTAACGATATTTTTTCAATACGGGCACTGTCCACAATTAACTCCTGTTCAGATTATGGCGCAGGTGATTTATTCACAAACGCAATAAGACTTTTCGAAAAAAGAGGCATCACCAGGGAATAATATTCACTGCTGATATTTATCTGCTTCAGGCAATATAGAAGAGATGGTGCTATATTATTAGCCCGTATAATTAACAATCTTGGTTAAGTTGAACTTAACAAACTATGAGTAATATTCTAAAACGCATGGCCATTTTTTCTAAAGTTGTCGATTGCGGCGCGTTCAGCATGGCAGCCAAGGAATTAGGCATTACCACCTCTGCCGTCAGCCAGCATATCCGCCTGTTGGAAAACGAGCTCGGCATTCAATTACTTCTGCGTTCTACTCGCTCACTGAGCCTGACCGAAGCCGGGCTCTGTTTTTATGAAGATTGCGTTTTAATGCTGCATGCCGCCGAGCGGGGGCAACAACGTATCGCCGCCCTGCGCGGTGAGCTGAGTGGGGAGCTACGCGTTGCCACATCCACTGAGTTCGCCACCCACTATCTGGTGCCTGCACTGCAAAGCTTCCTTGATGAACACCCGCGCATCACGCTGAGGCTGGAGATCCACGACGAGAAAATCGACCTGATAGGCCAGCGTATTGATCTGGCGATCCGTGGCGGTGTGTTGGCTGATTCCAGTTACGTTTCTACCCGCCTTGCGCGCTTTCGTGAGGTATTATGTGCATCACCAGCCTACCTTGCGGGACATGGTATTCCCGAGAGCCCACAAGCGTTAACCCGGCATCAATGGGTGACTTTTACCCCCTTGGGTAACCCGCAATTTGTTCGCCTGCTCCACCACAACGGCGATGAACATCGGCTACGAATGACCGGGCGTCTATTTACCAATAACGGTATGGCCATGAAAGAACTGGCGCTGGCGGGCAAAGGGATCATCCGTAATTTCTTTGTCAATGTTGAGCGTGAATTACACAATGGCGATTTGGTGGAAATCCTGCCTGAATGGCGATTACCAGAGATTAATTGCTATGCAATTATGCCGCGACGGGACAGCCAACCTTTAAAAGTTCGCCGTTTGCTTGAGCATATGAAAATCCATCTGCAGCAAAAGGAGAAAAATTCTTTAAACCAGTTGCGAACTTAATTAAATAAACAGTGTCTGCAACGACAATTAATTTAGTTATTTAACCTCTCAGCCCTTTGCTGACCAACACCAGACTTTATTTAGATTGCAGACTAATGATATTAGTCTTAATAACTTTATTATTGCCTATATAAGCGCTTCATTTTTCATTAATTCAAATTGTCAGAACAAATTTGACTTTAAATAACAGAAAATTTGAATTACATCCTATTACTTCCTCTCGATCTAATATTGCCCCCCGTCCCCCGATCCACAAATGCAAAACGGGGAGCCTAAGCTCCCCGTTCATTTATTTACCACTGTGGCCTAGTCAACCTGCCGGATATCGACCCGCAGCTCTTTTGGCACTTCAAACACGATATTCTCTTCACGGCCGCTGACTTCATGGACGTTAAGGCCGCCCAAGGCTTTCAGACGGGCGATCACGTCCTGTACCAGCACGTCAGGGGCGGAAGCACCGGCGGTAACGCCGATGTTACTCGCGTTCTTCAACCAGGCTTCCTGAATATCCGCGGCGGAATCGATCAGGTAGGCCGGCTTGCCAACGCGCTGAGCCAATTCAGCCAGACGGTTGGAGTTGGATGAGTTCTTCGAGCCCACCACTAACACCACGTCCGCATCCCCGGCCAGGTTCCGTACCGCTTCCTGGCGGTTGGTCGTGGCATAGCAGATGTCGTCCTTACGTGGCCCGATGATGCTCGGGAAGCGCTTGCGCAAGGCGTCGATCACGTCAGAAGTGTCATCCACCGACAGCGTGGTTTGCGTCATAAAGCACAGGTTGCTTTCATCCTTCACCTGCAGCTTCCACACGTCGTCCGGCGACTCAACCAGATACATGCCCCCCTTCGGGTTGCTGTACTGGCCCATGGTGCCTTCCACCTCCGGATGGCCAGCATGGCCAATCAGGATAGCCTCAGTGCCACGACGGCTGGCGCGCGCCACCTCCATATGCACTTTGGTTACCAGCGGACAAGTTGCGTCAAACAGCATGGTCAGATCGCGCGCCTTGGCTTCCGCCCGTACCGCTTGGGAAACCCCGTGCGCCGAAAAGATCAGAATCGACCCATCCGGCACTTCACCGATCTCCTCAATAAACACCGCCCCGCGCTCGCGCAGGCTGTCCACCACATAGCGGTTATGCACCACTTCGTGGCGTACATAGATAGGCGCACCGTAAATTTCCAGTGCGCGCTCTACTATACTGATCGCACGATCAACCCCGGCGCAGAAGCCACGTGGGTTAGCCAGCAATATTTGCATGCGTCTCCTCCTGCACGGGATCAATCTCCAGCACTTCAATATCGAAGCTCACCGGATGGCCCGCCAGCGGATGGTTGAAATCAACGGTAATCGAATCTTCCGCAACTTCACGCACCACGCCCGGCATTTCACTGCCGTCGACGGCGGTAAACAGCATGATGGTGCCCACATCCGGTACCCCAGTCTCCGCGAAATCGCGACGTGAGAAGTACTGGACCAGGTCCGGGTTCTCTGCACCGAATGCGGCTTCCGGCTGCAAGGTAAAGGCGCACTTGTCGCCCGCACGCAGGCCAATCAACTCCGCTTCCAGCGGTGCTGAGAGGCTGCCGTCACCCAGACGGAACAGCGCCGGTTTGCCGCTGCTACGGGTAGATTCTGCGGTCGAACCGTCTTCCAGTTTCAGCGTAAAGTGAACCAGCACTGCGCTGCTACCGTTAACCTGAACCGTCATATTACTCACCTTTACTCTTTGCGCTTTTGCTCGCCGGCGACAAGAAGCCTTCAAGCACGATCATCGCCGCCCCCACGCAGATAAAGCTATCCGCCAGATTGAAGGTCGGGTAGTGCCAGTCGCCTACGTAGAAGTCGATGAAATCGACCACGAAACCGTGCCACAGGCGATCGAACAGGTTGCCGAGCGCCCCGCCGATGATAAAAGCATAGGCAATATTATTCAGCTTTTGCTGCGCCTGACTGCGGTACATCATCACCAACAGCACCGCAACGATAGCGACGGCGATGCCGGCAAAGAACCAGCGCTGCCAGCCGCCGTGATCGGCGAGGAAGCTGAAGGCGGCGCCGTAATTGCGCGCATAAAACAGATTGAACGACGGGATCAGCGGCTGGGACTGGCCCAGCACAAAGTTACCGAGGATCCACTGTTTGCTGGCGAAATCCAGTACCAACACCACCACCACCAGCCACAGCCAGCGCAGACCGGTCGAACAGATTGGTTTACTCATTTAGGCAAACTTACGCTTTTCGCCGTCACCGGCTACGTTGATCACACAGCGGCCGCAAAGATCTGCATGCTCCGCCACCAGGCCGATATCGGTGGTGTAATGCCAGCAGCGCGGGCACTTCTCACCTTCTGCGGTGCTGAAGGCAATTTTCAGACCTTTCACCAATTCTGCTGTTTGTGCATCCGCCGGCGCATCGGCCAGTGGAGCAACGCGCGCCGCCGAGGTCAGCAACACAAAGCGCAGCTCATCCTGCAGACTGTTAAGACGTTCGGCCAGCTCGGTATCAGCATACAGCGTGACCGCCGCTTCCAGAGAACCCCCCAGGCGTTTGTCGGCACGTGCCTGTTCCAGCACCTTGTTCACTTCGCCGCGCACTTTCAGCAGCTCGGCCCAGAAGGCGTCGTTCATGCCTTCACCTTCGGCCAAACCGAAGAGACCGTCGTACCATTCTTCAGTGAACACGTACTGCGCACGTTTGCCTGGCAGGAAGCTCCAGATTTCATCGGCGGTGAACGACATGATCGGCGCCATCCAGCGAACCAGCGCTTCCGCGATGTGGAACAATGCGGTCTGGCAGCTGCGGCGAGCAACGCTGTCGCTCTTCGCGGTGTACTGACGATCCTTGATGATATCCAGATAGAAGGAGCCCATCTCGACCGAGCAGAACTGCATCAGGCGCTGCACTACTTCATGGAAGTCATAGTTGGCGTAAGCCTGTTCGATATCCTTCTGCGCCGCCAGTGCACGGCCCACCGCCCAGCGATCCAGTACCACCATGTCTTCCGGGGCCACGCAATCGGTGCTTGGCTCAAACCCGTTCAGGTTGGCCAACAGGAAACGCGCGGTGTTACGGATGCGACGATAAGAATCGGCAGAACGCTTGAGGATCTCGTCGGACACCGCGATTTCACCGGTGTAGTCGGTAGACGCCACCCACAGGCGCAGGATGTCGCCACCCAGCTTGTTCATCACGTCTTGTGGACTGACGGTGTTGCCGATGGACTTGGACATCTTGCGGCCCTGACCGTCAACGGTGAAACCGTGGGTCAGCACTTCTTTGTATGGCGCCTTGCCCTTCATCGCGGTGGAAATCATCAACGATGACATAAACCAGCCGCGGTGCTGATCGGAGCCTTCCAGATACATGTCGGCACCGTGGCCCTGGAACTCAGGACGTACGTCAACCACGGAAGAGTGGGTAGAACCGGAGTCGAACCACACGTCCAGGGTGTCTGGCACTTTGACGTAGTCGGCAGCATCCGCGCCGAGGATATCGGCAGCGTCCAGATCCCACCAGGCTTGAATGCCGTCTTGCTCAACGCGCTTCGCCACTTCTTCCATCAGCTCAACGCTACGTGGGTGCAGTTGTTCAGTGTCTTTGTGCACAAACAGCGACATCGGCACGCCCCAGGTACGCTGACGCGAAATACACCAGTCCGGGCGATTGGCCACCATGGTTTCGATACGTGCCTGGCCCCATTCCGGGATCCACTGCACGCCTTTGATCTCTTCCAGCGACTGCTGACGCAGGCCTTTCTGGTCCATGCTGATGAACCACTGTGGCGTTGCGCGGAAGATGATCGGCGTTTTGTGGCGCCAGCAGCATGGATAGCTGTGAACCAGTTTTTCAACGTGCAACAGTGCGCCTTTCTCACGCAGCAGGTCTACGATCAGATCGTTGGCCTTGAAGACAAACTTGCCGTCCAGCAACGGATGAGTGCCGGTCAGGTAGCAGCCGTTCGGCCCTACCGGGTTGGCAATCTCCAGACCGTATTTCTGGCTGATGACAAAGTCATCCGGACCGTGGCCACCGGCGGTATGGACCGCACCGGTACCGGCATCCAGCGTGACGTGTTCGCCCATGATCGCCGGCACGTCGAAGCCCATGAACGGGTGTTCGAAGCGCATCAACTCCAGATCGGCGCCTTTGCAGCTGCCCAGCACGGTCCATGAGCTGATACCGGCGCGCTTCATCACGCTTTCTACCAGCTCAGCGGCCAGGATCAGGCATTGGCCTTCGACCTGCACCAGTTGATAAGCAAATTCAGGGTGCAAAGAGATCGCGCGGTTAGCCGGCAAGGTCCACGGCGTGGTGGTCCAGATCACCAGAGAAACCGGGCCGTTGAAGCTGGTGACGCCAAATTTGGCCGCCACGGCAGCCGCGTCAACCGCGTGGAAAGCCACATCGATCGACGGCGAAGTCTTGTCATAATATTCCACTTCCGCTTCCGCCAGCGAAGAGCGGCAGTCGGTACACCAGTGCACCGGCTTAGCGCCTTTCAGCAGGTGGCCGTTGTCGATGATTTTGCCCAACGCGCGGATGATATTGGCTTCGGTTTTGAAGTCCATGGTCAGGTACGGGTGATCCCAGTCGCCCAACACGCCCAGACGGATAAAGTCTTTTTTCTGGCCTTCAACCTGCTCAGCAGCGTACTCACGGCACTTCACACGGAATTCCGCGGCGGTGAGTTTCTCACCCGGTTTGCCGTACAGTTGCTCAACTTTCAGTTCGATCGGCAGGCCATGGCAGTCCCAACCCGGAACGTAAGGCGAGTCGAAGCCGGACATCCCTTTCGACTTGATAATAATGTCTTTGAGAATCTTGTTAACCGAGTGACCAATGTGAATGCTGCCGTTCGCATACGGAGGGCCGTCATGCAAAATAAAGGATTTTTTGCCCTTTTTGGCAGTACGAATAATCCCGTACAGATCCTGTTCATACCAACGTTGCAGCATGCCAGGTTCACGCTTGGCCAGATCGCCGCGCATCGGGAACCCTGTTTCCGGCAAGTTCAGGGTATTCTTGTAGTCACTCATGAGATTCTCGTTTCCGTTTTCGGCTATTTACCCGTCACACTTCAAGCTGCATCTTTGTTGGCTGCCCTTTCTTACCCGAATCACTTGCCTGTGCAAGCTCATCGGGGTTCGCGCGGTTGCCGCCACGATGCCACTCGAATTGTTTAGGGTAAACGATTAAACCAGTGTTTTTAACCCGAAAAACTTTCGGGCCGTCACCACATCATTGGCGATTTGCTGCTTCAGGGCATCGAGCGAAGCAAAACGCTGTTCATTGCGCAATTTCGCGCGGAGCACCACGTCTATATGGCGCCCGTAAAGATCCATTGTGACATCCAGCAGGTGGACTTCCAGCTGCTGACGCACACCGGCAACGGTTGGGCGCGTGCCGATATTGGCTACGCCAGGGAGCGGCTCAGGCCCCAGACCATAAACTTCTACCGCATAAACCCCTTTCACCGGGGCAACCAGGCGCTTCAGCGGCAGGTTGGCGGTCGGGAAGCCGATGGTGCGACCCAGCTCATCGCCGTGCACCACCCGACCAGAAATGCTGTACGGGTGGCCCAGCAGCGTCTCCGCCTGCGCCAGGTCGTCATCGCGCAGCGCATTGCGGATCGCCGTGCTGCTGATGCGTTGATCGCCCTCGCGGAAGGTCGGCGTGCTGATCACCTCAAAGCCATATTCCTTCCCGGCTTTTTGCAATAGCGGAAAATCGCCCTGGCGGGTAGCGCCAAAGCGAAAATCATCCCCGACCATCAGGAATTTCACGCCCAGTTTTTCCACCAGCAGGTCGGCGACGAACGCCTGTGCCGTGTTGGCGGCAAAACGCGGATCAAACTTGACGCACAGCAGGTAATCAACCCCCGCCTGCGCCAGGTATTTAGCCTTGTCACGCAAACGCGTGAGACGGGCCGGTGCCTTGTCCGCTGCAAACATTTCCAGCGGCTGCGGCTCAAAGATCATGACCATCACTGGCAGCCCGAGGCGTTGCCCCTCTTGTTTCAGCTGCTCCAGCAACGCTTGGTGACCGCGGTGTACGCCGTCAAAGTTGCCGATGGTGAGCACGCAACCATGGTGGCGTGCCCGGATATTGTGAATGCCGCGAATTAGCTCCATAGCTGGCTCAAAACAGTGGAAATCGCCGGATTATACCTTGTACAGCGGTTAAGGTTAACCCGCGATTGGTACCTTTATGTAATAGACATACCATACCGGAGATAATCTGCAGGTGAAACGCCCTAACCGCAGTTTATCCGGCGTCATCCGGGTGATTACCGACTGCGGCCAATGGGTTGCGACCACCGTGGCAAATCATTGGTGAATTTTCTCGCGAAAGACTGTATTCCCATGACCGAAGCTGGTAAAATCCTGCGCCATCACAACGTAGCAAGTGCCGCCCGTACAAACGGCGCTTATTTGCACAAATTCATTGACAAACGCAGGCTAAAAGGGCATATTCCTCGGCCTTCGAATTGTCCTCAATAGAATATATTTGGGAGTTGGACCTTGGCTAATATCAAATCAGCTAAGAAGCGCGCCGTACAGTCTGAGAAGCGTCGTAAGCATAACGCTAGCGGCCGCTCAATGATGCGTACCTACATCAAGAAAGTAGAAGCTGCTATCGCCACTGGCGACAAAGAAGCTGCGCAAGCTGCTTACGCTGTAATGAAACCAATCGTGGACCGCAAGGCTGCTAAAGGCCTGATCCACAAAAACAAAGCAGCACGCCATAAGTCAAACCTGTCGGCGCGCATCAACGCTTTGTAATAAGCATCGTGTTGTCTGCTTGAAAAAAAACCGGCTCAGGCCGGTTTTTTTACGTCTGCGCTACCCGGTCTAGTAGGCAAACAGCGCAGAGAAGTCCTTGTTGCACACCCGCTGTACCGCCGGATGCTGGATCATGCGCTCGGCAAAGATGATGTAGTACTCTTCCTGCACGCTATCAATACGTCCAATCTCCACCACGTCATCGTCGTTATAGGTATCTTGCGCATACAGCGTCGGAGCAACGAAGATCGCGTTGTGGTACATGCCAAAGGTTTTCATCAGGGCCGCATCGTCAAACTCGCCCAGGATTTCCACCTGAATGCCTTGGGTGTTAAACCAGTTAAGCAATTTACGTCCCAGCATCGAACGTCGGCCAGGGATCAACAATTTGCGCTGTTCCAGGCAGGCGGGGAAAGGCAGGTCCGGCGCCGGCTGACGACAGAAGAAGCTGATGCCGCACTCACCCAGCTTGAGTGAAAACAGCCCTTCCTGCTGGCTGGAGTCCACCGGGCAGTCTGACAGGATCATATCGAGCTTATGCTGGCTGAGCTGCTCCAGCAGCATCTCATGCGTCGACTCAAAGCAACGCAGGTGAATTTGCTCATTATCCACCACCACCGCCGTTTCCAGCACCTGGCTCACCAAACGCTTGGACAACGCATCCGCCACCCCAACGTCGAACAGCAGGTTGGATTCCTTGCGATAGTTGACGATATCCAGCATTTCCTGGCTGAGCATAAACATCTTGTCGGCATAGCGGAACACCAGCTGCCCCAATTCAGAAGGCACCAGCCCACGCCCCTGCCGCTTGAACAGCTTGCCGTCCAAACGCTCTTCCAGCGCTTTGATCTGGCCTGTGATGGTCTGCGGCGTCAGAAACAACGCTTCGGCGGCGCCGACCACAGAACCTTCCTTGCAGACCTGCCAGAAGTAGTAAAGGTGATTAAAGTTGATATGCGACATCCTCACGAGGTGCTCTCCTTAACATTTCATCGCGGCGAACTTTCGACCGTGACGAGCGACTAATGTCCTTTCCCTGTTTCAGACAACCTGTTGCTGCATTCGTCCCAAACAGAACGGCCGAAGCTGCACATATTTTATACTGTGCAGCTCCGACCAGCTATTGTAGTGTGTCCCCGCAAACAGGGGATACCCTAAAGGGGTTATCTGACCCTTGGTAACGACATGCGCAACAGAGCGTACCCGACCACCGCCGCCGTAGTTGACCCAATCAGGATCCCCAGTCGCGAATAGGTGCTTAGTACAACATCCGCATCACCAAACGCCAGTGACGCGATGAAAATCGACATGGTGAAACCAATACCACAGAGCACAGAAACGGCAAACACCTGTTTGAAACCAATTCCTTCAGGCAACCTGGCAATCCCCAACTTCACTGCCAACAGGCTAAAGGTGAAGATGCCCAACGGCTTACCGATAAACAGACCCGCTGCGATCCCGACCGGCAATAGCGAGGTCAGCCCGCTCAACGACACGCCCTGTAATGAAACGCCGGCGTTAGCGAAAGCAAACAGCGGCAAGATCATAAAGGCCACCCACGGATGCAGTTCATGCTCTAACGTTTCTGAAGGCGACGGGCCTTTCTTCACGTTCAGCGGGATCATAAAGCCGACGATCACTCCGGCGAGCGTTGCATGCACCCCGGATTTGAGGATAGCTACCCACAGCACCAGGCCGACAATCATATAGAGTGAGGTTTTCCCCACCCCGCGCCAGTTCATAAACGCCAGTACCGCAACAGCCGCCGCCGCCACGCCCAGCGCCGCCATCGAGACTTCGTGGGTATAGAACAGCGCGATAATCACGATCACGCCCAGGTCATCAATAATCGCCAGCGCCAGCAGGAACACCTTCAGGCTGGTTGGCACGCGGTTACCCAACAGCGCCATCACCCCGAGGGCAAACGCAATATCGGTCGCCGCCGGGATTGCCCAGCCCTGACGAGTCACCTCGTCCGCGCCGTTGAACATCAGGTAAATCAGCGCCGGTGCCAGCATGCCGCCCAGCGCGGCAATTGCCGGGAAGACCGCCTTGTCGCGCCCGGCCAATGAGCCTTGCATCAGCTCACGCTTAACCTCCAGCCCCACCACCAGGAAAAAGATCGCCATCAGGCCATCGTTAATCCACAGCAGCAGCGGCTTGGCAATCTCGAGTGAAGACACCTTCACCATAACCGGTAAATTGAGGAAAGCGTGATAGATCCCCTGAGCCGGGGTATTGGCCATGATCAACGCAATAATCGCGGCGACTATCAGGATGATACCGCCCGCGGCCTCCTGACGTAAAAACTGACGAATAATGTTGGTCACAATACGTCTCTCCAGATCTGTGCGTAGCACATGGGCCCCGCATACAAAGTAATGGAACGAGTATAGACGGCGGTTTAGCTCGATAAAATACGTTTATAAATGCTTTAAACATCGTTAAAACCGATCTATTAACGATATATATCACACTTTTTATAGGGATATTGGTAAATGAATGTCAATAAAAAACCCCGGTTTTGACACCGGGGTTATGCAGAACGCTAACGGAGACAGAAGCTTAACGCGTCAGGTCATCAAAAAACTTTTTCACGCCGTCGAAGAAACTTTTCGAACGCGGACTGTTTTTATCACCGGAAGGGCCACCTAGGCTCTCCTCCAGTTCCTTCAGCAATTGCTTCTGCTTGTCGTTCAGGTTAACCGGGGTTTCCACCACTACACGGCACAGCAGGTCGCCCTGGCTGCCGCCACGTACCGATTTAACACCCTTGCCGCGCATGCGGAACAGTTTGCCGGTCTGGGTTTCTGTCGGTACTTTCAGCTTCACGCGGCCATCCAGCGTCGGCACTTCGATCTCACCACCCAATGCTGCCATCGCGAAGTTGATCGGTACTTCACAGTACAGGTTGTTGCCTTCACGCTCGAAGATCGGGTGAGCCTTCACCTGAACCTGAACGTACAGATCGCCAGCCGGTGCGCCGTGTTCGCCTGCTTCACCCTCACCCGCCAGGCGGATGCGGTCACCGGTATCCACGCCGGCCGGGATTTTCACCGACAGCGTTTTGGCTTTCTCTACCCGGCCGTGGCCATGGCAGCTGTTGCAAGGGTCTTTGATGATCTGACCGCGGCCATGACAGTGCGGACAGGCCTGCTGCACGGTAAAGAAACCCTGGCGCATCTGCACCTGGCCCTGACCGTGACAGGTTGGACAGGTCACCGGCGAGCTGCCTGGCTTCGCGCCGCTGCCGTGACAAACACCACACTCTTCCAGCGTCGGAATGCGGATCTCTTTGGTCACGCCACGAACAGCTTCCTCGAGGGACAGCTCCATGTTGTAGCGCAGATCGGAACCGCGGCTGGCGCGTTGACGGCGGCCACCACCGAAGATGTCGCCAAATACGTCGCCAAAGATATCGCTGAAGTCGGCACCGCCGCCGCCAAACCCACCGCCACCGCCCATGCCGCCTTGTTCAAACGCCGCATGGCCGTATTGATCGTAGGCCGCACGCTTTTGATCGTCGGTCAGAACTTCGTACGCTTCCTTGACCTCTTTAAATCTGGCTTCGGCGTCCTGATCCTGGTTGCGGTCAGGATGGTACTTCATCGCCAGGCGTTTATACGCCTTTTTGATCTCACGTTCTTCCGCCGTCTTGGAGACGCCGAGAATCTCGTAATAGTCTTTCTTCGCCATTATTTCTGTAACCCTTAACATGCGTGCACGGGCGTAGAGTTGCCTCGACGCCCGTGCTGGTTTCCGGTAACGGCCTCTCAGCCGTTCCGTGCCCGCTTAAGGGCGATTATTTTTTGTCTTTAACTTCTTCGAACTCAGCGTCAACCACGTCGTCGTCTTTCTGCGCCGCGTTATCAGCACCGGCATCAGCACCTTGCTGAGCCTGCTGCGCCTGAGCCATTTCCAGCAGCTTGCCGGAAACCTGCACCAGAGCCTGGGTCTTAGCTTCGATCTCGGCTTTATCTTCGCCTTTAACCGCAACTTCCAGATCTTTCAGCGCCGCTTCGATAGCCGTTTTGTCTTCCGCCGGCAGTTTGTCGCCCGCTTCTTCCAACTGCTTACGGGTACCGTGGATCAGGTGGTCGGCCTGGTTACGGGTCTGCACCAGCTCTTCGAACTTACGGTCAGCTTCGGCGTTCACTTCAGCATCGCGCACCATTTTCTGGATTTCTTCTTCGTTCAGACCAGAAGAAGCCTTGATGGTGATCTTCTGCTCACGGCCGGTATTCTTGTCTTTGGCAGACACGTGCAGAATACCGTCGGCGTCGATGTCGAAGGTCACTTCGATTTGCGCCATACCGCGTGGAGCCGCCTGGATGCCGTCCAGATTGAACTGGCCCAGTGACTTGTTATCGTTAGCGCGTTTACGCTCACCCTGCAGCACGTGGATGGTTACCGCAGACTGGTTGTCTTCAGCGGTAGAGAACACCTGGCTGTGCTTGGTCGGGATGGTGGTGTTTTTGGTGATCAGCGGAGTCATCACGCTGCCCATGGTTTCGATACCCAGCGACAGCGGGGTAACGTCCAGCAGCAGAACGTCCTTCACATCACCGGCCAACACGCCGCCCTGTACCGCAGCACCCACCGCAACGGCTTCGTCCGGGTTAACGTCTTTACGTGGTTCTTTACCGAAGAAGTCAGCGACTTTCTTCTGAACCATTGGCATACGGGTCTGGCCGCCCACCAGGATCACGTCCTGAATGTCGGAAACCGACAGGCCAGCGTCTTTCAGAGCGACTTTCAGCGGCTCGATAGAACGCGCAACCAGATCTTCTACCAGCGACTCGAGTTTTGCACGGGTCACTTTGATGTTCATGTGTTTTGGACCGCTCGCATCTGCAGTAATGTACGGCAGGTTTACGTCGGTCTGCTGAGCGGAAGACAGTTCAATCTTCGCTTTCTCAGCGGCTTCTTTCAGACGCTGCATCGCCAACGGATCGTTGCGCAGGTCGAAACCTTGTTCTTTCTTGAACTCTTCCACCAGATAGTTGATCAGGCGGCTGTCGAAGTCTTCACCACCCAGGTGGGTATCACCGTTGGTTGCCAGAACTTCGAAGGTTTTTTCGCCGTCAACTTCGTCGATTTCGATAATAGAGATATCGAAAGTACCGCCACCCAGGTCATAAACCGCGATGGTACGGTTGCCGACTTCTTTGTCCAGGCCGTAAGCCAGAGCCGCAGCGGTCGGTTCGTTGATGATACGTTTTACTTCCAGACCTGCGATACGGCCGGCGTCTTTGGTCGCCTGACGCTGTGCGTCGTTGAAGTATGCAGGTACGGTGATAACTGCTTCAGTTACCGGTTCACCCAGGTAATCTTCCGCCGTTTTCTTCATTTTCTTCAGCACTTCTGCAGAGATCTGCGGTGGTGCCACACGCTGGCCTTTCACTTCTACCCATGCGTCGCCGTTATCAGCAGCCACAATTTTGTACGGCATGATGTCTTTATCACGCTGTGCTTCTTCATCCTGGAAGCGACGGCCAATCAGGCGCTTGATCGCAAACAGGGTGTTTTGTGGGTTAGTAACAGCCTGACGCTTAGCAGGCTGGCCAACCAGAATTTCACCATCCTGGGTATATGCGATGATCGAAGGTGTAGTACGATCGCCTTCGCTGTTCTCCAGCACGCGCGCTTTACCACCATCCATAATTGCTACACAAGAGTTGGTAGTACCCAGGTCGATACCAATGATTTTGCCCATCTAAACGTCTCCACTAATAAATTCATATTCGGTCAGGTTGCTAACCTATATGCGGGCGAATTTTTGCTTTTCAACTGCCCGACATTTCAGACTTACCCGCGGTCAGCAACTGCGGTTGCAAATAAGATGGGGCCATACAATCCAGCATCAAGGGGCAGGGCAAAAAAAAATTCGTTTTTATCGTCACTCAGATCATTGTTTCCTGTTCTGGGGATCATTATGATGCCGCGCGCTCTGATGGAAGTTATAGGTTTTTCGGCCATTCAGACCATTTATGAATTTACCTACCCATTTTCGTTAAAATTCTGTTATCGCAGAGGACATATGCACACCAACAAGTTGGCGAATCCCGGCCCTCTCGGCCTGATGGGCTTCGGGATGACCACCGTCTTGCTGAACCTGCACAACGCGGGCTTTTTCCCATTGAACTCTTCCATCATCAGCATGGGGATTTTCTTCGGTGGACTGGCCCAGATTATGGCTGGCCTGCTGGAATACAAGAAAGGCAATACCTTCGGCATGACGGCCTTTATCTCTTACGGCAGCTTCTGGCTGAGCCTGGTCGGGCTGCTGCTGCTGCCACGCCTGGGCCTGGCTGAACCAACCGACGCCAGCGTGCTGGGGATCTATTTAGCACTGTGGGGCGTCTTCACCCTGTTCATGTTCTTCGGCACTCTGCGCGCCAACCGCGTGCTGCAGTTCGTGTTCGGCAGCCTGACGCTGCTGTTCGCCCTGCTGGCCGTCGGTAACATCACCGGCAACCCTGCGCTGCTGAAATTTGCCGGCTACGAAGGCATCATCTGCGGTGCCAGCGCCATCTACCTGGCTATGGCGGAAGTGCTCAACGAGCAGTTTGGCCGTACGGTGCTGCCGATTGGCGAACCCAGCGTCAACAATGTAGAACCTATCCGGGCAGTGGCATAAGCGTCATTGACCTGAAATGAAAAGCCCTGCGGTTGATTGCAGGGCTTTTTTTTAGCTGTAAGAACCGGCGCGTTGCGCCCTGGTTTCGCTGTTCAGATCGCGATGGAGGTAAATCCCCAGCAGCAGTCCTATCCCCGACAACGCCAATACGTAGTAAGCGGGTGCTAACGGGGTTAACTTCATGATCAACGTCACAAATATTGGGGTTAAACCCCCAAAAATAGCGTATGCGACATTATATGAGAACGAAATACCGGTAAATCGCACTTCCGCCGGGAAAGCCCGCACCATCACATAGGGTACAGCGCCCACCACGCCCACGCTGAAGCCTACCAGCGCATAGCAGGCGAACAGCATTTCCGGGTGTTCTCCCACCGTCCGATAAAATAGCCAACTGCAGCCGGCCAACAGCAAACTGCCAACGATAAAGGTCTTGCTGGCACCGAAGCGATCCGCCGCCAAACCGGCGGTAATGCAGCCAGCAATCAGCATGATGGTGGCAATGCTGTTCGCCTGCAGCGACAGCGCCGGGGCAATGCCAAATTGCTTTTGCAAGTAAGTCGGGGTCATCAGGATCACCACCACGATACCGGCGGACAGCAGCCAGGTCAGCAGCATCGACACCACCACTTCCTTGCGATGGTTAAGCACCACGGATTTCAGCGGCAGCTCCTCCGCCAGGGCTTTGCGCGCCTGCATCTCGATGAAAATTGGCGTTTCCTGCAACCAACGGCGCAGGTACATCGCCACCAGGCCGAAAATGCCGCCCAGCAGGAAAGGAATGCGCCAGCCCCCCTCGGCGATGGTCTGTTGGCTGAGCGTAGTGTTGATCACCGTCGCCACCAACGAGCCCAGCAAGATACCGACCGTCAGACCGGCGGTCAGGGTACCGCAGGCAAAACCAATGCGGCGGCGCGGCACGTGTTCGGCAACAAACACCCAGGCCCCCGGCACTTCACCACCAATCGCTGCGCCCTGCAGCACCCGCATCAGCAGCAGCAAGAGCGGCGCGGCAATACCGATGCTGGCGTAGGTCGGTAACAGGCCCATGCCAAGCGTCGGTAGCGCCATCAGCAGAATGCTCAGGCTGAACATCTTCTTACGGCCGACCAAATCGCCGAAGTGTGCCATGACGATGCCGCCCAACGGGCGGGCCAGGTAACCGGCGGCAAAGATGCCGAAGGTTTGCACCTGACGCAGCCATTCAGGCATATCCGCCGGGAAGAAAAGTTCGCCCATCACCGCAGCAAAGAAGACGAAAATGATGAAGTCGTAGAACTCCAGCGCTCCGCCCAGGGCAGCTAACGTCAGAGTTTTGTAGTCTTGCCGGTTTAACCGGCGATTATTATCGTGAGGCATAGGGTACCGTCAGAGGAGACTGTTAAAATAAAAGCCAGCGGCTTCTGTAAACGAATCCTTACTATAACGGCAAAATATTTTCACACCAGAACGCTTGGGGCTTATCTCACATAACGCTGAAATTTAGAGGTTTATCTCGCGACGCGCATTCTTCGGCCTAAATGCTGCTACCACTTCGGCCTGAGTTTCCACATAAGGCCCCTCGAGCAACTGAATGCAGTACGGCACGCTGGCGAAGATACCATGCACCACCACCTTGCCCTGTTCGTCCTTGACCCCTTCCAGCGTTTCCTTGATTGACTTCGGTTGTCCCGGCAGGTTGATGATCAGCGCCTGCTTGCGGATCGCCCCCACCTGGCGTGAAAGAATTGCCGTTGGCACATAGTGTAGGCTGATTTGACGCATTTGCTCGCCGAAGCCAGGCATCACGCGATCGGCGATCGCCAGCGTGGCGTCTGGGGTCACGTCACGTCGCGCCGGCCCGGTACCGCCGGTCGTCAGCACCAGATGGCAGCCCATTTCATCCACCAGCTCACACAGGGTTTGCTCGATTAACGTTTGCTCATCGGGGATCAGGCGGGTTTCCAGTTTGAACGGCGTGGCCAGCGCGTCGGTCAGCCACGCTTCCAAAGCCGGTATGCCTTTGTCCTGGTAAACGCCGCCGGAAGCGCGGTCAGAAACTGAAACCAAACCAATACGTAATATGTCCATGCGTAACCTCTACAGCCTAATGGGGTTCGAGCGGGTTCGCTTCCCGCCCTGTTATTCATCCCGAGAGTATAAGGTGTCTGCCCGCGCCGGGGATCTGCGGGCATAAAAAAAGGCGGCCTAAGCCACCTTTTTCTGCGCTGACTGCCTGAATTACAGCAGATCGGCGATCATTTTTTCCAGCTTGCCCTGGTCTACGGCAAACTTGCGGATACCGTCGGTCAGTTTCTCAACCGCCATTGGATCCTGATTGTGCTGCCAGTAGAACTCAGGCTCGGTCAGCGCCGCAGGACGCGCTTTCACTTCGCCGGTGTAAGCCAGTTTACGCTCCAGGGAACCTTCGCTCTCTGCCAGCTCTTTCAGCAGTGCAGGGGCGATCGTCAGACGGTCACAGCCAGCCAGTTCGATGATTTCACCGACGTTACGGAAGCTGGCGCCCATCACCACGGTTTTGTAACCGTGCTCTTTGTAATACTGGTAGATCTCGGTAACGGAAACCACACCTGGATCTTCGTTTGGCGCGAACTCTTTCTTGTCGCCGTTGGCTTTGTACCAGTCGAGGATACGACCAACAAACGGAGAGATCAGGTACACGCCAGCTTCGGCACAGGCACGCGCCTGAGCGAAGGAGAACAGCAGCGTCAGGTTACAGTTGATGCCTTCTTTCTCCAACTGCTCTGCCGCGCGGATGCCCTGCCAGGTAGAAGCCAGTTTGATCAGGATGCGGTCGTTACTGATGCCGGCATCGTTGTACAGCTTGATCAGGCGCTTGGCCTTGGCAACGCTGGCCACGGTATCGTAGGACAGACGTGCGTCCACTTCGGTAGAGATACGGCCAGGAACCAGCTTAAGGATTTCCAGACCGATGTTGACGGCCAGCTTGTCGGCGGCGTCGGCGATCTGCTGTTCGCGATCGCTGCTCTGCTCACGCGCCCAGGCAATGGCTTCGTCAATCAGTTTGCGGTATTCAGGAATTTGGGCTGCATTGAGGATCAGCGAAGGGTTGGTTGTAGCATCTTGCGGTTGATACAGCTTCATTGCCGCGATATCGCCCGTATCTGCAACCACGGTAGTGAGTTGGCGCAGGGAAGTTAATTTATCGGTCATGTTGGCATTATCTCATCGTTTGTGCATGAACTTTTGGCATCGTTCAACCATGCCCTGCCCTGATAATAACATGCGCAAGGCCCGGTGCAAGGCTGGAAAATCGCGGCCCGGCGGCGCTGGTTTTATCCTTGAGCGAGCAACCGTTTACGCTCGTATCTTTCGTCATTCCCGAGCTGAAGAAAAGGCAATAACGTGCTATCGATTGAATAAATTATGTTAAATTCGCGAAAATTGATGCAATAGGGCCAGTAATCTGAGAAAAATCTCAATTGCTCGGAACCCGACTGGTTTCAGCTAAGCTCTTGTAAAAATTCAATCAATATATCTTCACCCGCGGTGGATGCGGTGCGGTGCGCAAAAAATAACAACAAGGAGGGATCCGTGACGGACCTGATGAATTTTATAAATAATATTTTGTGGGGTTCGGTACTGATTTATTTACTGCTTGGCGCAGGCATTTATTTTACCCTGCGTACCCGCTTCATCCAGGTTCGCCATTTCGGCCACATGTTCTCGGTGCTCAAACACAGCAACAAAAGCGACAGCGCGGGCATCTCCTCTTTTCAAGCTTTATGCACCACCCTCGCCGCACGCGTAGGCACCGGTAACCTGACAGGCGTAGCCATCGCCCTTACCGCAGGCGGCCCCGGGGCCATCTTTTGGATGTGGGTGGTGGCGTTCATCGGCATGGCCACTTCCTTTGTCGAAAGCAGCCTGGCGCAGCTCTACAAAACCAAAGACGATCAGGGTAACTTCCGCGGCGGGCCAGCTTACTATATGGAAAAAGGGCTGGGCATGCGCTGGATGGGCGTACTGTTCTCCATCTTCCTGATCGTAGCCTTCGGATTAGTGTTCAATGCCGTGCAGGCCAATTCCATTGCCCAGGCCTCCGCCGTTGCCTTCAACGTGAAGCCTCTGTATATCGGTATCGGTCTGGTCGTACTGAGCGGTCTGGTCATCTTCGGCGGTATCCGCTCGGTTGCCCGCGTGGCTGAATGGGTGGTGCCACTGATGGCTGCGGCTTATCTACTGCTGGCATTCTGGGTGATTGGCCAGAATATTGAGCATATGCCGGCAATCTTGTCGCTGGTGTTCAAGAGCGCCTTCGGGCTGCAGGAAGCGGCGGCAGGTGCCGTCGGCTATGGTATTTCGCAGGCAATGACCCAGGGCGTTCAACGTGGCCTGTTCTCCAACGAAGCCGGTATGGGTTCCGCGCCCAACGCGGCGGCTTCCGCCTCCCCTTACCCACCGCACCCTGCATCTCAGGGCTACGTGCAAATGCTCGGTGTCTTTATCGATACCATCGTGATTTGCAGCGCAACCGCCGCGATTATTCTGTCGTCCGGCGTACTGGATCAGCCGGTAGCCAATGTCAGTGGTATCGACATGACTCAGCGAGCCTTGTCCACCGCCGTCGGCAGTTGGGGATCTCCCTTTGTTGCCATCGCCATTTTCTTTTTCGCCTTTACCTCGATTATCGCTAACTATGCCTATGCCGAAAGTAATCTGGTGTTCCTCGAGCGCAACCACCCGGCCGGCCTACTGGTTTTCCGCTGTGCCGCACTGGGCATGGTGATGTTTGGTGCGCTGGCTGAATTGCCGGTTGTCTGGAAAATGGCTGACACCTCAATGGCGTTAATGGCCATCACCAACCTGACGGCGATCCTGCTACTGTCAAAAGTGGCGCTGAAACTGGCCAACGATTACCACCGCCAGCGTACGCTGGGCAAATTACCCACTTTCGACGCCAACCGCTTCCCTGAACTGAAATCTCAGTTGGAACCCGGCGTATGGGATAAAAACTGAGTTTTTACGGGCGCGTCTGGCACGCGCCCTGCCTATCAGACCCATTGACCCTTTTTCCCGCGCTTTTTGCTACAGTACCCCTTCTTGGATAAACAGGATCTGGCCATGCTCGTTATTATTTCACCTGCAAAAACCCTTGATTACGAAAGCCCATTGGCGACAGAACGCTTCACTCAGCCGGAACTGCTGGACAAGTCGAAGCAGCTGATCAAAATCTGCCGCGAGCTGACGCCGGTACAAATCTCCAAACTGATGGGCATCAGCGACAAACTGGCCGGGTTGAACGCCGCTCGCTTTGGCGACTGGCAGCCAAAGTTCACCCCAGACAATGCTCGCCAGGCCCTGCTGGCTTTCAAAGGCGACGTCTATACCGGTTTGCACGCACAGGACTTCAGCGAGGGCGATTTTGACTTTGCCCAGCAGCATCTGCGCATGCTGTCCGGGCTGTACGGCGTGCTGCGCCCGCTCGATCTGATGATGCCTTACCGTCTCGAGATGGGCATCAAACTGGAGAACGCCAAGGGCAAGGATTTGTACAGCTTCTGGGGCGAGCAGATCACCAAAAAGCTTAACGAAGCGCTGGAGCAACAGGGCGACGACGTGGTGGTCAACCTGGCTTCCGACGAATACTTCAAATCGGTGAAGCCGGCCAAACTGCACGGCACGCTGATTAAACCGGTGTTCCTCGACGAAAAGAACGGCAAATACAAAGTGATCAGCTTCTACGCCAAGAAGGCGCGTGGATTGATGAGCCGCTATATCATCAAGAATCGCCTGACGCAGCGCGAACAACTGCTTGGTTTCAACCTGGAAGGTTACGCCTTCGATGAAGCCGACTCCAAAGGCAACGAACTGGTGTTCAAACGCCCCGAGCAGTAATCCGCCACGCCCATAAAAAAAGCCGTCGCAATGACGGCTTTTCGCTTTATGCCTCCAGCGGGATCAGGCAGGCAAGGCCATCAGGAACTTACGCAGTTCGCCAAAGCTGGCCGGCAGATTGTGGGACAACAGCGGCAAATCGGCGCGCAGCGCCAGTGCCTTCGGCAGCGGCAGCTCCTGACCGAGAATTTCCTCTACGCTCTCTTTGAACTTGGCTGGATGCGCAGTACCGAGGAACAAGCCAAACTCCCCTTCCTTCAATTGGTCACGCAACGCGCGATAAGCGATTGCTGCATGCGGCTCAGAAAGGTAGCCCAGTTGCGCCAGCTCACGCATGCTGTCCTTGGTGGTTTCGTCACTCACCGTTGCGTGCCCCAGTTCTTTCAACTGCCAGATCTTGCGACGGAACAGCTCTTCTACGCGCGGCCAGTTATTCGGCTGGCTTACGTCCATCGCATTCGACAACGTAGCCACCGTGGCGTGTGGCTGCCACTGACCATTCGTCAGGAAGCGCGGCACAGTATCGTTGGCATTGGTCGCGGCGATAAAACGCTTCACCGGCAGGCCCAGTGATTTGGCCAACAAGCCGGCGGTCAGATCGCCGAAGTTACCGCTGGGTACCGAAATCACCAGTTGATTACGTGCTTCCTGCGGCAGTTGCGCTACCGCTTCGAAGTAGTAGCAAATCTGCGCCAGCAGGCGGCTGATATTGATCGAGTTGGCCGAGTTCAGGTGCAGCGCTTCTTTCAGCTCCTGATCGTCAAACGCCTGCTTGACCAGGGCCTGGCAAGCATCGAAGTCGCCATCAATCGCCACGGTGTGAATGTTGCCGCCCAGGGTACAGAACAGCTTTTCCTGCAGCGGGCTGATTTTGCCCTGCGGGTAAAGGATCACCACGCGAACATTCTTCAGGCCGTAGAAAGCATGTGCCACCGCCGCGCCGGTATCGCCGGAAGTCGCCGTCAGGATAGTCACCGGCTGATCGCCTGCCACTTCCGCCAGCATTTGCGCCATAAAGCGGCCGCCGAAGTCTTTAAAGGCCAGCGTCGGGCCGTGGAACAGCTCCAGGCACGCGATGTCGTCTTCCACTTGCGCCACCGGTGCCGGGAATTCAAAGGCCGCCGCTACGCGCTTATGCAGAGCCTCTTCGGAAACTTCGTCGCCAATAAATGCCGACAGGATACGGCTGCTGCGGGTGACAAAATCCTGCTCCAGCAGATGATCGATTTCGGTCAATTCAAATTCCGGCAGTTCCAGCGGGAAAAACAGCCCTTGCTGTTTGCCTAGGCCTTGTTTGATCGCCTGCGCGAAGCTGACCTGCTCGTTGTGATCCTTAAGGTTGTACAGTTTCATGCGTTATCCCAGTAGTCGTGCGCCTGCGGTATCCAGACGGCAAATATGAACAAAACCTTCGTCGTTTTGCAGATAGTGATTAGTCAGCCAATCGGCCATGCGTTGAGCCGTAGCGCCATCATCACAGACGGCGAACAGCGTCGGGCCGGAGCCGGAAATACCGCAAGCCAGCGCACCTATATCCTGCGCAGCTTTACGCGCATCGGCAAAGCCCGGCAGCAGGCGGGTGCGGTACGGCTCGGCAATCACGTCCTGCATCAGTTTGGCGGCCAAACGCGGCTGTTGGGTGTGGCAGGCATGAATAAAGCCCGCCAGATAGCGACCGTGACTGACACAGTCCTGACGACGATACTGCGCGGGTAAAATCGCGCGCGCTTCGGCGGTGGACACCTTGATGCCCGGATAGGCCATCACCCACAGCCAGTCTTTAAAGCATGGCACTTCCTGGCTGATGAAGCCCTCTTCTTCCAGCATCAGTTGCAAGCCGCCAAGGTAGCAAGGCGCCACGTTGTCGTAATGCACGCTGCCGGAGATGCGGCCTTCCAGCTCGCCCATCAGGCTCAGCAGGGTCATTTTATCCAGCGGACGGTTGCAGAATTCGTTCATCGCCATCAGCCCGGCAACCACCGAGCAGGCGCTGGAACCCAAGCCTGAACCGATCGGCATGTTTTTCTCCAGCCGCATCGCCACCGGGATCTCACGGCCGATCTCCTGACAGAAACGCTGCCAGCACTGATAAACGATATTCTCTTTTGGATCGTCCGGCAGTTTGCTGACAAAGCGACCGGCGTTCTGCAGGCTGAACGTGGCGGCAGCCTCGACGCTGACGCAGTCGCCCAGCAAGGTACCGTCGATCGGTGACACCGCTGCACCCAGAACGTCAAAGCCGACGCTTACGTTGCCAATTGAGGCCGGCGCATACACCTTAACCATATTAAACTCCCAACTTCCATGACAGTGTGCGCAACAGATCGGCGAAGACCCCTGCTGCAGTCACATCGTTACCGGCACCGTAGCCACGCAGTACCAACGGCAACGGCTGATAGTAACGGCTGTAGAAAGCCAAGGCGTTCTCGCCGTTCTTCACTTTATACAACGGATCGTTGCCATCTACCGCATCTATGCGAACCTGACAGCGGCCATTTTCAATGACGCCGACGTAGCGCAGCACCTTGCCCTGCTCAGCGGCGTTGGCCACATTGCGAGCATACTCTTTATCCAGTTCCGGCAGGCGCGCCATAAAGGTTTCCACATCCCCGGAGGCGTCAAAGGAAGGCGGCAGCGCCGACTCGACCTCAATATCTTCCAGTTCCAGTTTGTACCCCGCTTCACGGGCCAGGATCAGCAGCTTGCGGGCCACGTCCATACCGGAAAGGTCGTCACGTGGATCCGGCTCGGTATATCCTTTGGCCTTGGCCTCAAGGGTCGCCGCCGACAGCGACATGCCCTCGTCCAGTTTGCCGAAAATAAACGACAGCGAACCGGACAGGATGCCGGAGAAACGCGTCAGCTCATCACCGGCGTTAAGCAGGTTTTGCAGGTTTTCGATCACCGGCAAGCCCGCGCCGACGTTGGTGTCATACAGAAACTTGCGGCGCGAACCGGCCGCGGCGGTGCGCAACTGTTGGTAGTAGTTCATCGACGAGGTGTTGGCCTTTTTATTCGGCGTCACCACGTGGAATCCATCCGCCAGGAAGTCCGCGTATTGATCGGCAACGGCCTGGCTAGAGGTGCAGTCGACAATCACCGGGTTCAGCAGGTGGTACTCCTTCACCAAACGAATCAAACGCCCCAGGTTGAACGGCTCTTGCGCGCCGGCCAGCTCATCACGCCAGCTTTCAAGCTGAATGCCGTGAATGTTGGTCAACATGGCGCGCGAATTGGCAATGCCGCACACCCGCAGATCGATATGCTTTTGTTTCAGCCAAGGTTGCTGACGGTAAATCTGCTCGATCAACGCGCCGCCCACGCCACCAACGCCGATGACAAACACTTCAATCACCTGATCGGTGTTGAACAACATCTGATGGCAAACGCGCACCCCGGTGGTCGCGGAATCATTGCTGACCACCACCGAGATGGAGCGTTCAGAAGAGCCCTGAGCAATAGCGACAATGTTGATATTGGCGCGAGCCAGCGCAGAAAAGAAGCTGGCCGAAATGCCGCGCAGGGTACGCATGCCGTCGCCGACCACCGAGATGATCGCCAACTGTTCCATTACGTCCAGCGGCTCCAGCAGGCCGTCTTTCAATTCAAGATAGAACTCGTCTTCCAGCGCACGACGCGCACGTTGCAGTTCGCTCTGCGGCACGCAGAAACTGATGCTGTATTCGGAGGACGACTGGGTGATCAGCACCACAGAGATGCCGGCGCGCGACATTACGGCAAATACCCGCGCCGCCATGCCGACCATGCCTTTCATCCCCGGACCGGAGACGTTGATCATCGCCATATTGTTCAGGTTGGTGATGCCCTTCACCGGCGTATCGGAATCCAGATTTTCGCCGCCAATCAGCGTGCCTGGCGCCTGTGGATTAGCGGTGTTTTTGATCAGGCAGGGGATTTGGAACTGGGCGATGGGAGCAATGGTACGGGGGTGGAGAACGCTGGCACCGAAATAGGAAAGCTCCATGGCTTCCTGGTACGACATCGATTTCAACAGCCTGGCATCCGGCACGGTGCGTGGGTCACAGGTATAAACACCGTCAACATCGGTCCAGATCTCGCAACAGTCGGCGCGCAAACAGGCAGCCAGCACCGCGGCAGAGTAGTCGGAACCATTACGGCCCAGCGCCACCAATTCGCCCTTGTCGTTGCCGGCGGTGAAACCGGCCATCAGCACAATGTGATCCGCCGGGATGGCCGATGCGGCGATACGCAATGTGGATTCTGCGATATCTACCGTGGACTCCAGGTAATGCCCCTGTGCCAGCAGCTTTTCAACCGGATTAATCACCGTGACCGGGAAACCTTTGGCACGAAACACCCCTTCCATGATGGCGATGGAGAGCTTCTCGCCGCGGCAGATGATGGCCGCATTCACGCTGTCCGGGCACTGTCCAAGCAACGCAACGCCATGCAGCACCTGCTTGAGCTGGGCGAACTCCTGATCGACAAACGTCTTGAGGCGATCGTACTCAAAGCCGGGCAACGCCTGCGCCAGCCCGCTCAGCAGGTCGGCGAAGATGCGCTCTGCATCGCTCATATTTGGCAGAATGTCTTGCCCCGCTACCGTTTTTTCAATCATCGCCACCAGGTGGTTAGTGATTTTAGCCGGAGCGGACAAGACCGTGGCCACCTGTCCCTGACGTGCATTACTTTCCATGATGTCGGCAACGCGCAGAAAACGTTCTGCATTCGCTACCGAGGTTCCGCCAAATTTCAGCACTCGCATTTCTTGTCTCTCCCGAATTTAAGCCGAAAAAAAAGCCCGCACTGGTTAGGTGCGGGCTTTTTTCTTTTGTTTCCTGTACGCGTCAGCCCGCCCCGTTACCTGTGGTATCGGTGGTGGTAATAATTGTTGTGTTCAGGCTGATGTTTCGCATTTTGTCTGTCTGTCTCATTAAATACTCTGTCCCCTCTATTGGTTAAAGCAATCGCTATCCCAAGTCAAATTATTTCTTGTTTTTGCTTATTTATCGTCCAGCAGGCTAACCGGGCGATGCGAGAGATGAAAAGCCAGATGACAGAACAAAAAGACAGGCAGGCGGCAAATTTGCAGTGGATCACACTGCAAAATTAGCCATGTTTACGGGTATCACTTTGTCAGTTTTTTTTCGATATCATGCAACAAAGTATGCAGCATCGCCGTGTCCCGCTGTTGCAGAACACCAAGGCGTTGATGCAGCCAGTCGCGCAATTTTTGATCGTCACTGACCTCCAGCGCCGCCAATAATCCCTCGGCACGTTGACGTAATGCCTTGAGTTGACCCTCGTTGGCTACCGGCTCTTGTGGCGCACTGACGTTCATCAGCTCTGACAGTTGATAACAGTACACCATCACCGCCTGACCGAGATTGAGCGAAGGGTAATCCGCCTGCATAGGTACGCCGGTCAGCAAATCCGCCAGTTCCAGCTCCTCATTGGTCAGGCCGGAATCTTCACGGCCAAACACCAGCGCAGCCTGGTTCACCCACTGGCTGCGCTCACTCAGTTGGCCCAACAGTTGCTGCGGCGTACAGTAATAATGAAAACGCGCACGGCTGCGGGCCGTGGTGGCTACGGTGAAATCTACGTCCGCCAGTGCCTGTTCCAGAGTGGCAAAAGTTTGCACGCCGTCGAGGATGTCTCCCGCCCCGTGAGCAACCCAACGCGCCGCCGGCTGCAGGTGCGCTTCGCTGTCGACAATGCGCAACGAAGTAAAGCCCATGGTTTTCATTGCCCGCGCCGCAGCGCCGACGTTTTCCGGCCGTGCCGGAGCCACTAAAACAATATGCAGCTGCATCAATACTCCACTGAATAAGGGATCGCAGGTTTTTGACTGTTCAGGATACTCTGATTATATTTACAAGTGTGCAACAATAATCCCGCGCACCGCGATAGACAGGGGTAAATGCGCTATTGGCCTTATAAATGGCACGGAATACATATTATTACTTCTTATGATTTACTACTCTTATTAATCAAGGTGTTAATATAACTGCTTTATCAATAAGCCGTTAATTCTACCTCATTAGGCACAACAATGCTGAATCGTACACAGAATTTATGGTTCTGTGACTTAAGCTGGCATTTCTGTAAGTGTTTTTCACAAAACTGTTAACGTGCTACAATTGAATTTGATATATGTCAACAAAGCTTAGTTTTGTTGGGTGATGAATTCGGTACGCACTGTTATATTGCTGTTAATAGGGTTAGGATATGCGCCGTTTTGGCACCTTTGGGGATGTAAGGAATAGCACCCCCACCAAGCTAGCGATCTTGTTGACATGAGATGGAAAGTGCATCAAGAACGAGTTTACGTACTGTAGTCATTTGGTAAGAGGGAACGTGAGCGCTAATCTCTGCCCTCCGCTAAGAAAACAAAGACTTCTGTACTTCCTATTTTCTATTTTGTTGGCAATTTTAGGTAGCAAATATGCAGACCCCGCACATTCTGATTGTCGAAGACGAGTTAGTCACTCGTAACACCCTGAAGAGCATTTTCGAGGCGGAAGGCTACGTTGTTCATGAAGCCAATGATGGTGCAGAGATGCACAACATCCTGTCTGAAAATGATATCAATCTGGTTATCATGGACATCAATCTGCCAGGCAAAAATGGCCTGCTGCTGGCGCGTGAACTGCGCGAACAGGCCAGCGTTGCGCTGATGTTCCTGACCGGCCGTGATAACGAAGTTGATAAGATCCTCGGATTGGAAATCGGCGCTGATGACTATATCACCAAGCCATTTAATCCACGTGAACTGACCATTCGCGCACGCAACCTGCTGTCCCGCACCATGAACCTGGGCAGCGTCGGCGAAGAACGCCGTCTGGTTGAAAGCTATAAGTTCAACGGTTGGGAGCTGGACATCAACAGCCGCTCACTGATCAGCCCAGCGGGCGAGCAATACAAATTGCCGCGCAGTGAATTCCGCGCCATGCTGCACTTCTGCGAAAACCCGGGCAAGATCCAATCCCGTGGCGAACTGCTGAAGAAGATGACCGGTCGCGAGCTGAAACCGCATGACCGCACCGTGGACGTGACCATTCGTCGCATCCGCAAGCACTTCGAATCCACGCCGGACACGCCTGAAATCATCGCTACCATTCACGGTGAAGGCTACCGTTTCTGCGGCGACCTGGAAGAGTAAGTCTCGCGTTAAAATAGTTGGGGTTCAGTTGAACCCCAAGTCTCTTATTTTGCCTCGCCCCAAGGGATGATCGGCACCGCGCTCAGCGCGTTCTTCGGCGAACCGTCCACCACACGATCTGAGTAGCTCAGATAAATCAACGCATTACGAGCTGAATCGTAGAAGCGTACCACCTGCAGCTTCTTGAACACCAGCGACGTCCGCTTTTGGAACACCACCGTCCCTTCCGCCTTGCCGTTTTTGATTTTATCGTTCAGCGCAATCGGCCCGACCTGCTGGCAAGAAATGGCCGCATCCGCAGTATCCTCCGCCAATCCCAGCCCGCCTTTAATGCCGCCGGTTTTGGCTCGGCTGATATAACAAGTTACATTTTTAACATCAGGATCGTCGAACGCTTCCACCACGATTTTGTGGTCCGGACCGAAGAGTTTAAATACTGTATCCACTGAGCCAACCTGTTCTGCTTGCGCACTATTTACCGTTGCGCAAACTAAACCAAACAAAAATATCCATCCTTTTTTCATTCACTTAACTCCAATAACCTGAATCATGAAACTGAGTTCAGGCAATTAATATTGTTTATGTTTTAGGTCACAGAATGGGCCTTTTTCTGGTCCGCACCGGTCTTTTTAGCACAGAGCGTGAAAAAAATCTTTGAGAGTCTCGGAGGAAAAAAATTGCTATTATGCGGCGTCGTTATTTCTTTGCGCCCTTTAAGGTGTGTCCCTGTCCAGCTTTCGCGCAACCCGCAGCGAGAGGCAAAGAGTGCTACGCAAAATGGCTCATGGATTGGTCTGATAGCGCAAGCACCAGCGTGATGAATAAACAGTTCGGGTCTCAACCCTAAAGCTCTACGAGGAAGATCTATGGATCAAGCCGGTATCATTCGTGATCTGCTTAGCTGGCTGGAAAGCCATTTGGACCAACCCTTGTCGCTGGACAACGTGGCGGCAAAAGCGGGTTACTCAAAATGGCATCTACAACGGATGTTCAAAGATATTACCGGTAACGCCATCGGCGCTTATATCCGGGCAAGGAGATTATCCAAGGCTGCGGTGGCGCTGCGTTTAACCAGCCGCCCTATTCTGGATATCGCCTTACAGTATCGCTTCGACTCGCAGCAGACATTCACGCGCGCATTTAAAAAACAGTTTGCGCAAACGCCGGCGTTGTATCGTCGCGCCGAAGACTGGAGCGCATTCGGCATCTGTCCGCCAATTCGCCTGGGCGCCTTTACCCTGCCGCAGCCAGAGTTTGTCACACTACCGGAACTGCACCTGATTGGCCTGACGCAAAGCTATTCGTGCACGCTGGAGCAAATTTCAAACTTCCGTACCGAGCTGCGTTCACAGTTCTGGCGCCAATACCTGGGCGAAGCGGAGACGCTGCCGCCGGTACTGTACGGTCTGCACCATTCGCGTCCAAGCCAGGAAAAGGACGACGAGCAGGAAGTGCTGTACACCACGGCGCTGGAACCGCATCACGTTCCGAAGGAAATTCAGGCTGGGCAGCCGCTGACGCTGCAGGGTGGCGAGTATGCGATGTTCAGTTATGAAGGCCCAGCTTCTGGCCTGCAGGACTTTATTCTGACGCTGTACGGCACTTGTCTGCCGGCACTCAAACTCACGCGCCGCAAAGGGCACGACATTGAGCGCTTTTATCCCAAGGGTGACCGTCGGCCACCCCAACCGCCGACCGAGATCAACTGCGACTATTTGATCCCGATCCGCCGTTAACGTTGCAGTTCGTCGAGTGCGGGCATGTCCAGATGCGTGATATCGCCCGCCGTTTCGACAATCCAGCCGGAAGCCAACCATGGGCTCTGCTGATAGTCGACACGTGACAGCGAACAGTTGCGTAAACGCAGGCGACGTTCGGCATAGGCAGGTAACCCGAGCACGGTGCTGATCAAACAACCCAACGCGATACCGTGGCTAACGATCAGCGGTTTGCTCCCCTCCGGCAGCATCAGGCAGCTTTCCAGCGCCTCGCGCATCCGGCCACCCAGCTCGCTCATGGATTCACCTTGAGGGATACGGCCGTCAGCAGTACCATCGACCATCTGCTTGCGCCACTGCTCTTCCTGCGGCGTCAGGCTGTCGATCAGGCGTTCTTCCAGAACCCCCATGTGTAACTCGCGCAAACGTGGATCGTTTATCACCTCGCAACCGCAGGCTTCTGCGATGATTTGCGCGGTGCGTCGGGTACGCCCCAAATCGCTGGTAATCACGTGCGTGATGCCAAGCTTGCTGACGCGTTGGGCAACCAGATGAGCCTGATGTTCACCGTGGGCGGTTAACGGGCTGTCGGACTGACCCTGGATACGGCGAGCCGCATTCCATTCCGTTTCGCCGTGGCGAACGAGGTATACCTGTAACATTTTGCTTTTCCGTTATACTGCGTGAAACCTGAGTTTATCTTCGTCACAGGCCGCTTGCGCAAGCGTCTGACGTATTGAATAGGCTCTTAGCTTAAGGATGCTAAACCCGTTATGTATCATGTTGTCGCTGCAACTACCAACCCGGCAAAGATTAAGGCTATTCAGTTGGCCTTTGAGGACACCTTTGGCGTAGACCAATGCCGCATTGAATCAGTCGACGTCGCCAGCGGTGTCTCACTGCAACCCATCGGCAATCTCGAAACCCGTACCGGTGCACGCCAGCGCGTCATGGAAGCACGCCAGGTACGCCCGGAGGCCGACTTTTGGGTCGGCGTGGAAGCGGGTATCGAAGAGAATATGACCTTCGCCTGGATGACGGTGGAAAACCCGTATACCCGGGGCGAATCGCGTTCAGCCAGTCTGATGCTGCCGGAAACGATTTTACAGGGAATTCGCGCCGGTCGCGAATTGGGGACGGAAATGGCGACCATCACCGGCAATGCCGAAGTGAAGCGCCAGGGCGGCGCTATCGGTATCTTCACCGATGGGCGGTTGAGCCGCACCAGCGTTTACCATCAGGCTCTGCTGTTGGCACTGGTGCCCTTCCACAACCCGATCTACCAAAACCATAACAACGCGCCGCAAAAATAAGCGCATGCGGGCGTGGCGCGACTAAGGTGCCTCGCCCAGCAATTGCTGCTCCAGCCACTGCTTCAACGCCGGCGTCGCCGCCTTCAGGCTGTTCGAACCGCGAGTGATGGTGGCAATACCGGCCCCCAGCTCGTTCTTCAGCTCACGCTGGCTCATCTCACCGCGCATCAGTTCCTGAATAATCCGCACCCGCGTCCCCAAGGCCGTTCTTTCGTCCGGCGTCAGCAGCAGTTGCAGCAGCGGTTGATGCAGATCCTGGGCGAACGAATTCTGCAGCAGCGCGACAAAGCGCAGCCAATCCTCATTGCCTTGTTCTGAAAGAGCCGGGTCGTTAAGCGATAATTGCGTCATGGCAAGCCACCATACTATTTAACTAGTACAGCAGCATACCATAGCGCCGCAAAAATCAATAACGCCTCTGCCACTCGGCATCGGTCAGCACCTTGGCCGGACGATGCATGAGGTAGCGATAAAATGCATCATAGGCCAGTACGTTCTTCACATAAGAACGGGTTTCCGAGAACGGGATGCTTTCGACAAACGCCACCGCATCTACCCGCCCTTCGCTGTTGCCCAACCAGGTATTTACCCGCGATGGACCGGCGTTGTAGGCCGCCGATGACAGAATACGGTTACGCCCAAACTGCTGGTACACATACTCCAGGTAGCTGGTACCGATGGTAATGTTAACCCGGGGATCAAGCAGCTGGCTTGGGCTTGAGTAGCCGGGAATATTGTACATCTGCACCGTATGCTGCGCGGTACGCGGCATCACCTGCATCAGGCCGCTAGCCCCTACCGGTGACTGGGCTTTCGGGTTCCAGGCGCTCTCCTGACGGGCTATCGCCATGGCGTAGCTCGGCGTGATCCCCTTGTCATCGGTCGCGGCCCGGAACTCTTGCGGCCAAGCTACCGGGAAGCGCTCTTCAAGGTGATCCCACAGTTTGCCAACGATGGTTGCCTGCACGCTGAGATCGGCCCATTTTTGCTCGAACGCATAACGCGCCAGCGCTTCCTGTTCCGGACGACTGCGGCTGGACACAAACGAGGTCCACTCGCTGCGCGCCAGATTATCCATATTCCAGTACATCAGTTCGCGTACCCGGGCAATCTCCGGTCCGTCCACCAGCGAAGCGCGAGGTTTCGCCGCCACGGCCACCATTACCGGGTAAGGCTTATTCAGTTTCTGCGCCGCCACCATTGGATAGAAACCGCGTTCGTTCATCAGGCGACGCAGGATCTCTTCACCTTCACTGCGTTTGCCTTCATCCAGCAGCAGGCTTGCACGCCAGTAACGCCACTCGTCTTTATTGCGAGACTCCGCTGGCAGGCGAGCCAGCCAGGTAGCCACCCCCTGGCGATCGCCATTGCCCAATGCCATACGCACACGACGTTCCAGCAGAGCCGGAGACTGACTGCGCAGGATCACCTTATCGCGCCATTGGGTTTGTTCGAAGGTGGCATCACTGCCCATCAGGCGCCAGGCCACCGCCTCTTCCAACCCCAACCGCTCGCTGTCGCTCATTTTCTGCAGGCGCACCAGCGTCGGGATCATCGCGCGAGCATTTTCTACATCCTGGCGCGCCAGGCGTTCAAAAGCGATGCCGGTCGCGGCACGGGTAAAATCTGTTGGCCCTACACTACGGGCAAAGGATTCTACCGTGGCCGGATCGTTTTGCAGACGCACCAACGCATCGCCCATGGTTTGGTAATCTGACGGCAACTGACGGTACAAGCTGTTGACCAGGCCGCTGTTGCCCTCTTTCAACGCCAGTTTCATGCGCTCCAGTATCGCCGATGGTGTCTGTTTGCCGGAGCCCTTCCAGACGCTGAACAGCTTGTCACAGGAGCCCGGTAACGATTTACCGCTCATCCAAACGTCTTCAGCACCGCTCCAGGCCGCCTGTTGATCGCCGGTGGCCCATTTGGCGTAGTAGTAATTGCAACGCGCAGCTATAGGTTTAGGCGCCTGTGGGCTAAAGGCCAACAGAGTCCGCCAGTCTTCACGCCGTGCCAGCTCGTTAACAAAGCGTGGGGCCAACGATTTGGCCGGCGGCAGCGTCGGATGCTGTTTGATAAAATCGTTCACCTCGGAGAACCCGGCCTGACTGAGATCTTGCGTCAGCTCACGGTATTCCAGATAAGGGTATAGCGGGTAATCACGCAGCGTCGGCATCAATTGCGCCACGACGTCCATCTGCTTACTGTCCCACGCCTGTTTAATCTGCAGGTAACGCTGACGCTGGGCGTCCAGCGAGTCCGCCAATGCGGCGCCTGAGAATGCCGTCAGGCACAGGCCCACAGCCAAAAACCGCCACTTGTCTACCTTGACCATACTGACTCTTTCCTCGCTAATGCTGATGGTGTTGCCAGAGCCGATTCCCCCGTTGCCGCGCTACGCCAGCAGCCAACGGACAGTGAAACGGCTCTCCGAGTGTTTCGCGCTCTGTCGTGGGATATCGCTTCATCCGGCACGCCAGAACAAAAGGAGGCGCTGAGTGACTGGCTCAGCCATCTACCATAGACAGCGCGATCGCTTATCCATTCACTACTGTAGATGAAGTTTATCGTCACGAAGGGCTTCAGGTAAAAAAGGTTTACCCTCGCTGACAAATAAAATAAAGCTGGCGCCAAAGACAGCGTATTAATCATTAACCCGAGGTTAACACTGGAAACGAGCGACTCATTTATTATTAATAAGCGCCGCCGACAATAAAATGAAGTCATCTGAAATAATTAGTCATGCAGGATATATTTCCTGGCCGACGACAACGCCGTTGCGCAAATGCCCCAAACCTCAGGCCGGGCGGGCTAACTTTGCAGAAAACGCCTGGCAAACCCTGACGGACGTTTTTATACTATTAAAAAAAGGTAAGATAATTCTGAGAAAACGGCACATAAAGCGCGCAACCGGGATATCTTATAATACAATCCGCGCCAATAATGGGTAGATAGTGTTCATCAGGCAGTGCGATTGACAGTTTTCAGTAAGGCAATTATCCCTTCGAGCGGGTCAGGCTTCTCATTGTTATGTTGCCGCATCGGTACTGCGGATCTGGGCAGGAATGGCAGATGAAGATGGCAAATAATGCCGCGTGGTTAGCGACCTGCGCAAAAAATTCTCTTGCGAGTTTCATTTGCGCACGTCTGGACTACGGCCGCCTGTTGTCGCTGGTGCTGCTCACCCTGCTGGCCTTTCCCGGTTCAGCCCGCCCCGAAACCGGTGATCCTTATCAAAATCGCATCCATGCCGTCACCACCGTGGTGGTAGGCATTATCAGCTATGCCCGCTGGCCCAGCGAACCCAATCCGATCCGACTGTGTGTGACGGCACCCACCCAGTATGCCGAAGGCCTGTTCGATCCGATCCTGCTTAGTGCTCCGCGGCCCATTAAGGCCGAACGCGTATCCTTTGACAGTCCGCTGCTGAGCACCGGCTGCGATGTTATTTATTTGGGCAATGTTAACGCCGGTCAGAAGCAGAATTTTATACAGCGTATCAGCGGCCACTCCATTCTCAGCATCAGCGAAAACGATGTTGAATGCTCGGCCGGCAGCGCATTCTGCCTGCAAATCGAAGGGGATACCGCGAGTTTTAAAGCCAATCTCGATGCGCTGGCACGTAGCGGCGTGCGCGTTCACCCCAACGTGTTGCAGTTGGCACGCAAACAGGCGCCCCCGCTATGAAGTGGTTGCGCAAGAACCGTTCGGGTCAGTCACGCCCTACGCTGGGCCGGGTACTGCAAAGAGTACACCTTGGGCTGGCGCTGATTGCCGTGGGTACTGCGGGGATCTTCCTGACCCTGGTGGCGCTGTTTGCACTGCGCGCCTATGCCAACCATAACCTGCATCTGATCGCGCGCTCCATCAGCTATACCGTTGAAGCCGCCGTGGTGTTCGAAGACCGTGCCGCCGCCCGCGAAGCCCTGGTGCTGATCGCCTCTAAAGAGGAAGTGTCGGAAGCCAGAATTCTGAACAACAACGGCAAAGTGCTTGCGACCTGGCACCATCCCAAGGATGGCCCACTGCACGGCATGGAGCAAGTCGTGGCGCACTGGGCGTTGCCACAACCGGTGATCCTGCCGATCACTCACGAAGGCAAAGAGGTCGGCAAAGTGTGGCTAAGCGGCCACGGCGGCAGCCTGCTGCGTTTTTTGCTACGCGGTATGGTAGGCATGATCGCCTGTCTGGTGCTCAGTACCCTGTGTGCGCTGGTATTGTCGCGCCGCATGTTGCAGGGGATCGTCCGCTCGCTGGACGATATCGCTAACGTGGCGCATGCGGTACGGCGCGATCGCGCCTTTGGGCTGCGGGTACCTTCGGCACCGATTGCCGAACTGCATGAGCTGAGCAGCGACTTTAATGGCCTGCTTGACGAACTGGAAGCCTGGCAGGCGCACCTGAAACAGGAGAATGACTCGCTGACCCACCGGGCGACCCACGACAGCCTGACCGGCTTGCCAAACCGCGCTTTCTTCGAAGGCCGACTGAGTCGCGCGCTGGGAGACATCGAGTCACCCGAAAAACTGGCGGTGCTGTTTATCGACGGCGATCGCTTCAAGGAAGTTAACGACAGCTACGGCCACGCCGCCGGCGACGTAGTGCTGACCACCATTGCCGGGCGTATCCGCGCGCAGTTACGCGAGAGCGACCTGGTTGCACGTTTAGGAGGTGATGAGTTCGCCGTACTGTTGGCACCGGTCCACACTACGGAAGATGTACTGCAGATTGCCGATAATATTATCGACTGCATGACCCAACCGGTAATTTTACCGAACGGCGAAGAGGTCATTTCCTCTTTGAGTATCGGTATTGCACTTTACCCTGAACATGCGGTGACGCCTCAGGGGCTCTTGCACGAAGCTGACGATGCGATGTACCAGGCCAAGCATCGTTATAACGGAGGCTGGCGGCTGGCAATACAGAAATAAAGCCCCGGCTATAAAATTAAACTAGGGATTTGATTATGATACAGCAAACACTAAAAAACCGTTTTTCACTGCTGACGATGATGTTTATCGCCCTGCTGGCGCTCGCCGGCTGTCAGAGCAAGCCGCAGGGCCTGACGCCCGAGCAGATTGCACTGTTGCAGTCGCAAGGGTTCAAACTGACGGATAACGGCTGGGAATTTGGCCTGTCCGACAAGGTGCTGTTCGGCAACAACGTGGGCAAGCTGAACCCGGAAAGCACCGACACGGTACAGAAAATGGGCCGTGCACTGATGAGCGTCGGCATCACCAAATTCCGTCTGGACGGTCACACGGATAATTACGGTGAAGACAGCTATAACGACCAGCTCTCGCTGCGCCGCGCCAATGCGGTGGCCGACCTGCTGGCCAGCGTAGGCATCCCACGCGCTAACATCGAAACTCGCGGCATGGGTAAACGCGACCCGGTCGCCGATAACCGCACCTCCAGCGGCCGGGCGGAAAACCGCCGCGTCGCGATCGTCGTCACTCCTTAAGCGACCAATATGCGCCTTCACGGGCGCATAACCGGTTATACTTAGCGATCGCTGAGTGATGTCTGGGATCCGCTTTCGAAACGGGCTACACTCCGCAGCCAGACATCCTATAAAAACTGATATAGAGAGGCTAGAGCACCGTGGCTCAATACGTCTATACCATGCACCGCGTCGGCAAAGTGGTTCCGCCGAAGCGTCATATTCTGAAAAACATCTCACTGAGCTTCTTCCCTGGCGCCAAAATCGGCGTGCTGGGTCTGAACGGCTCGGGTAAATCCACTCTGTTGCGCATCATGGCCGGCATCGACACCGATATCGAAGGTGAAGCTCGCCCGCAGCAAGGGATCAAAATCGGCTACCTGCCTCAGGAGCCGCAGCTGAATCTGGAGCACACCGTCCGCGAGTCGGTCGAAGAAGCGCTGGCGGAAGTGGTCGGTGCCCTGAAACGTCTTGATGAAGTGTACGCGCTGTACGCTGAAGAAGGCGCGGACTTCGACAAGCTGGCCGCTGAACAGGGCCGTCTGGAAGAAATCATTCAGGCCCATGATGGCCACAACCTGAATACCCAGCTTGAGCGCGCCGCCGATGCGTTGCGCCTGCCGGAATGGGACGCAAAAATCGCCAACCTGTCCGGTGGTGAACGTCGCCGTGTCGCGCTGTGCCGCCTGCTGCTGGAAAAACCGGACATGCTGCTGCTGGACGAACCGACCAACCACCTGGATGCGGAATCCGTGGCCTGGCTGGAACGCTTCCTGCACGACTTCGAAGGGACCGTTGTGGCGATCACCCACGACCGTTACTTCCTCGACAACGTGGCCGGCTGGATCCTCGAGCTGGACCGCGGCGAAGGCATCCCGTGGGAAGGCAACTACTCTTCCTGGCTGGAGCAGAAAGACGCACGTCTGGCGCAGGAAGCCTCTTCCGAAGCCGCACGCCGCAAATCCATCGAGAAAGAACTGGAGTGGGTTCGTCAGGGCGCTAAAGGCCGTCAGTCCAAAGGCAAGGCGCGTTTGGCCCGCTTTGAAGAGCTGAACAGCACCGAATACCAAAAGCGTAACGAAACCAACGAACTCTTTATTCCACCTGGCGCACGCCTGGGCGATAAAGTGGTTGAAGTCAGCAACCTGCGTAAGTCCTACGGCGACCGCGTGCTGATTGACGATCTCTCCTTCGCCGTGCCGAAAGGCGCGATTGTCGGCATTATCGGCCCGAACGGCGCCGGTAAATCCACGCTGTTCCGCATGATGTCCGGTCAGGAACAGCCTGATTCCGGCAGCATCGTGCTGGGCGACACCGTCAAGCTGGCCTCGGTCGATCAGTTCCGTGACAGCATGGACAATTCAAAAACCGTTTGGGAAGAAGTCTCCGGCGGCCAGGACATCATGCGTATCGGCAACACCGAAATGCCAAGCCGTGCTTACGTCGGTCGCTTTAACTTCAAAGGCGTCGATCAGGGCAAGCGCGTGGGCGAACTGTCCGGCGGTGAGCGCGGTCGTCTGCACCTGGCCAAGCTGCTGCAGGTTGGCGGCAACGTACTGCTGCTCGACGAACCGACCAACGACCTGGATATTGAAACCCTGCGCGCGCTGGAAAACGCCCTGTTGGAGTTCCCGGGCTGCGCGATGGTTATCTCGCACGACCGTTGGTTCCTCGACCGTATTGCTACCCACATTCTGGATTACCAGGATGAAGGTAACGTCGAGTTCTTCGAAGGTAACTTCACCGAATACGAAGAGTACAAGAAACGTACGCTGGGCGCCGAAGCGCTTGAGCCGCATCGTATCAAGTACAAGAGAATCGCCAAGTAATCCGAAAGGCGCCGCATGCGGCGCCTTTTTTTATTCCCGCGCCAGCTCGCGGGCATAATCGTCAAATACCGGGTGTTGCAACACCACGTCAATAAAACAGGCCAGCGCCGGGGAATTGAGCTTGCGACTGGGATAAACCAGATAGAGTTCATTGCCTTCCGCCTGCCATTCCGGCAACACCTCCACCAGCTGTTTTTGCGCCACTACCTCGCGGCTGAGAAATGCCGGCAACAAAGTAATACCCGCGCCGTAAATCGCACATTCGCGCGCGTACAGCAGATTATCGGTGATATGCAGCGTCGGCAGTTGCCAGCGAAAATACTCATCGCCCCGGCGCAGATTCCATGCGGGCCAGGAACGATGCGCGATGCAGCGGTGCTGCTGCAACTGTTGCGGATGCAGGATCGGCGGGTACTGCGCCAGATATGCCGACGATGCCAGCAAATAGCGCGGCGCATGCCCCAAACGCCGGCCAATCAGCGAGGAGTCCTGCGGTTTGCCGGTGCGTAATGCGGCGTCAAATCCGTCCTGCACCATATCCACCATCGCATCGGATACCGACACCTCCAGTGACACGTCCGGGTATTGGCGCTGAAAATCCGCCGCCAGCCGCGCCAGCAACGTCGCCCCCAGCCCGGCAGGGGTTGAGATGCGCAACCGACCACTCGGGTTGTCACGCAGCCGTTGCAGCGCAAAATCGGCGCGTTCGGCAGCATTCAGCATCTCCTGGCAGTGTTCCAGATAGCGTTCGCCGGCAAAGGTCAGGTTGAGCTGGCGGGTGGTACGGTTCAGCAAGCGCAGGCCCAACGTCTGTTCCAACTGGCTGATGCGCTGGCTGACGCTGGACTTCGGCAAAGCGGCGCGTTTGGCGGCGGCGGTAAAACTGCCGCACTCGGCCACCAGTGCAAACAGCGCCATATCCTGCAGCTGCTTAAACCTCATTGTTCACCTCATACGAACACTTAGTTAGTTATTGTCCATCTTATCACTCCCTCTCAAGAGGTCTACACTGAGGTTATTCATTCGAAAGGAGCACAGTCATGCCGATTAAAGCCATTGCCGTAGACCCGAAAAACCCCGCCGCCTTCATAGAGATCATCCCGGAAAAACCCACGCCGGGTCAGTACGATCTGTTGGTGGAAGTGAAAGCGGTGTCGGTCAACCCGGTGGATACCAAGGTCCATGCCGGCCTGCAAAAAAGCGGCCTGCAGCAGCCACGCATTCTCGGTTGGGACGCCAGCGGCGTCGTGGTTGAAGTGGGCAGCAGCGTCAGCGGCTTCAAACCCGGCGATGAGGTTTGGTACGCCGGTGATATCACTCGCCCGGGCAGCAACAGCACCCTACAATTGATCGATTCACGTATTACTGCCCACAAGCCTCGCAGCCTGAACTGGGCCGAGTCTGCCGCCATGCCGCTGACTGCCCTGACTGCCTGGGAAGCACTGTTCGAACATCTGAAAATTCAGGATGCGGCTCCGGGGAAAACTCTGTTGATCATTGGCGGCGCCGGTGGTGTTGGTTCGCTGGCGATCCCGTTTGCGGCACAGCGCAGCCAGGTGAAGGTGATTGCGACCGCCTCTCGTCCCGAGTCGGCGGCCTGGTGTCTGGAACGGGGTGCCGATCTGGTGGTGGACTACCGCGATCTGAAAGTTAACCTAGCGCAACAGGGCATTGAGAACGTGGATTATATTCTGTGCCTGAACGATACCGACGGCCACTGGCAAGCCATCTCCGATCTGATCGCGCCGATGGGCCATATCTGCACCATCGTGGAAAACGCCCAGCCGTTGGACCAGAGCGCACTGAAGCTGAAAAGCGCCGCGCTGCACTGGGAATTGATGTTTACCCGCAGTATGTTCAACACGCCGGATATCGCTCAGCAGGGCGAGATCCTCAAGCAAGTGGCGCAACTGCTGGATGAAGGGAAGCTGAGCACCACCCTGAGCGAAACGATGCACGGGCTAACGGTGCCGACGCTGACCGCCGCGCATCAAAAACTGCTCGACGGACATATGCAGGGAAAACTGGTGATTGTTTACTGATGACCGACGGGGCGCAGCCTGCGCCCCGCAGGCTTAGACTGCAACGCCAACCAGGCGGCTGGCATCGGCCGCCAACAGCTGTTTGACCAGTTCTACACAGCGCAGGAAACGCTCGTCGTAATCGCTGGACTCTACGTGTACGTATTCAATGTTGTTGGCCCGCAGCATCTCTTCCAGCAAATACTGAAATGCCTTGCGATCGTTCGGATTGCCCAGGCTGCGCAACCCATCCGCCACCCATGGGGTGTTGTTCTCCAACAGGATCACCAGATCAAAGCGGTACTCGTCGATCAACGCCTGTACAAAGGGGTGCTCGCGTCCTTCGTACTTTTTGCAGAACGCCTGAGTGGTCACGAAGTCGGTATCGATAAACGCCACTTTATTGGCATATTTCACCGCAAAATCAACGTACTGCGCCTGGCCCAGGGCGATTTTGTCATAGTCGGAATACTGTAGCGCCATCTCATCCCCGCCGAGGTGCGAGAACACGTAGTCGCGGCCATATTCCCAGGCGCTGGTGGTGTTGAAGATGTTCGCCAGCTTATTGACCAGGGTCGATTTCCCGCTCGACTCGCCGCCGAGGATAGCTACGGTGCGTACAAAAAACGGCTTCACTTCGGTCGGGATATAGTCCCAATAGCGGAACGGATCCTGGCGGATTTGGCGGCCGCTGATGTTCATAAATGAACGTTCGGGATCGATCAGAATGGTTTCAATGCCCAGATGTTCGCGATAGCGCGGAGCATCCTGTGCTTCACTGGAATAGATAAAGCTCGGCACTATGGCCTTTTGCTCCAGAAAAGCTTTCACCCCGTCACTCCACACGTTCCAGCCGTGCGGATAGGGCTCGATACCCTGTTCGTCAAACGAGTGAATATGAATGTTTTTCTGATACTTGAAGGTTTGCAGCAGCCAGCGCAGACGATCGCTGACCGTCGGCTGTTGCGACATCGAGCTGTTGTCGAACAGCTCCCGATCGCGCGGTTCATCGTGACACAGGATCACGTGCAACTCATCCACCTGGCTACAGGCTCGCTGGATCAGGTAAATATGACCGGTGTGCAGAGGGTAAAATTTACCAAACACCACGCCGACCTTTTTCTCACGGCGTGGGAACTCAAGCCCGAGGTAACGGTGCAGCGCCTCCAGCTTCTGGGCGCTAGGGCTTTTGATTTTGTCGTTTAACAGCTGGCTAAGATAGCCTTTGGTCATGCCACTGGCATCCGCCACCTGCTGCAGAGTGCAGTTCTTTTGCTTAATCGACGCCTTCAGGTAATCGAATTGCCGCATAGCCCCTCCGTTTAGTATGCTAAACAAAATAGCATAATCTGCGTACCGCGTGGCAATTAATAAAACTGTTCCAACACGTCCAGCGCATCCGCCAGTTTCTTCACGCCAAACACCTGCATATTGGCCGGCGGTTTTTTCGGCACGTTAGCGTGCGGCACGATGGCACGCTTGAAGCCGTGTTTCGCCGCTTCGGAAATCCGTTCCTGACCGCTCGGTACCGGACGGATCTCCCCCGCCAGCCCCACTTCGCCAAACACCACCAAATCGTTCGGCAATGGGCGGTCACGCAGGCTGGACACCAACGACATCAGCAACGCCAAATCGGCGCTGGTTTCACTGACCTTCACCCCACCGACCACGTTAACGAACACGTCCTGATCGGACATCTGCAATCCGCCATGCCGATGCAGCACCGCCAACAGGATCGCCAATCGGTTTTGCTCCAGGCCGACCGCCACTCGCCGCGGGTTAGACATCATGGAATGATCCACCAGCGCCTGAATTTCCACCAGCAACGGCCGCGTACCTTCCCAAACCACCATCACCGAACTGCCGGAGGTGACCTCATCGCCACGGCTGAGGAAGATGGCAGACGGGTTGCTGACCTCACGCAGGCCCTGCTCGGTCATGGCGAACACGCCCAGCTCATTCACCGCACCAAAGCGGTTTTTATGGCTGCGCAGGGTACGAAAACGTGAATCGGCGTCGCCGTCCAGCAGCACCGAACAGTCGATGCAGTGTTCCAATACTTTCGGCCCGGCCAGGGAACCGTCTTTGGTGACGTGACCGACCATGACAATCGCCACGCCGCGCGTCTTGGCGAAACGCGTCAGATAAGCCGCCGTTTCACGTACCTGCGCAACGCTACCCGGCGAAGATTGAATATCCGCCATGTGCATCACCTGAATGGAGTCGATCACCATCAGCTTCGGCTGTTCCTGCTCGGCGATCAGGCAGATCTGTTCGATGCTGGTTTCCGACAGCATATTCAGGCCGCCGGTTGGCAAGCCGAGACGATGGGCGCGCATCGCGACCTGCTGCAGTGACTCCTCACCGGTGACGTACAGGGTTTTCATCTGCTCGGACAGTTTGCACAGCACCTGCAGCAGCAAGGTACTTTTACCTGCGCCGGGGTTACCGCCGATCAGGATCGCACTGCCCGGAACCACCCCGCCGCCCAGCACGCGATCAAACTCCAGGAAACCGGTGGAAAAACGCGGCAGCTCTTCCAGGCTGATGTCCGACAGCTTTTGTACCTTGCTGATACCGGCATCGCCGGCGTAGCCGCTCAGACGCTCGTTGCGAGAAGAGGAAGACACGGCAGCCAGACGCACTTCTGTAATGCTGTTCCAGGCGTGGCAAGCGCTGCACTGCCCCTGCCAGCGCGGATAATCTGCGCCGCACTCATTACATACAAACGCCCGTTTTGCTGCTTTTGCCACGTATTACCTCTGCTTTATTACCACATTGCCGCTGACGGGCGTCATCGCCGGGTCAGGGGCCTACTTTAGCGTACTTCGTGTTTCAGGCTGCCGGTCAACACGCACAGCACGCCCATAAGATCGGCATGGCGAATCGACACCTGCGCCTTCTCATACACTTTCGGTTTGGCGTGATAGGCAATGCCCAACCCGGCAACCTGCATCATTTTCAAATCGTTGGCGCCGTCGCCGATGGCGACAGTTTGCTGCGGTGGAATACCCAGTTTTTCCGCCAGCGCTACCAGCGTATCGGCTTTGAACTGCGCGTCCACCACCGGTCCCAGCACCTCGCCGGTCAGCTTGCCGTCGCGGATCTCCAGCTCGTTAGCCACCACCGCCACCAGCTTCAGTCTGTCACGCAGATACTCGGCATAGTAGGTGAAGCCGCCGGAGGCAATCGCCACGTGCCAGTCCATCGCCTGCAGCTTGCGCACCAGGTTGGTCAGCCCGGACATCAGCGGCAGCTCATCACGCACCTGCTTGAGGATATTGGCATCGGCGCCTTTCAGCGTACCGACGCGCTGACGCAGGCTGGCGGTAAAGTCCAGCTCGCCGCGCATTGCGCGTTCGGTCACTTCCGACACCTGCTCACCGACGCCCGCCAGTTTGGCAATCTCGTCGATGCATTCAATTTCAATCGCGGTGGAGTCCATATCCATCACCAGCAACCCGGGGGTGCGCAGGTGGGGGATCTTGCCCAGCGGCGCCACGTCCAGCCCGCTCTCCGCCGCCAGCGTTTTGGCGCGTGCCGTCAGCGTGCCCGCCAGACGCACCACCTGATAATCCTCTACGCACCAGGCGGTGACGATCACCATCGCCGCGCCCAGCTTGCGCTGGAAATCGGTAATGCGCGTTTTGTTCAGTTCTCTGCCATATAATAGCCAACCGGTATGACCCGCCCGATAATCCAGCGGCATCACTTCGTCACCGCTCAGCGAAAGGGGAAGACCCGGCCATTGAGAGATCTCAGCCGGGAGATCGCAATAGGTCAGACTATTCGACATCCTTAACTCCTGAAAAAACACTGCATGATAAAACGACGCATCAAGCTATCCTATCGCCATTGCTTCTGGCAACATAAAGTGTCCAAGATGCCCAAGGAACCTGCATGGCCCGCGCTAAACTGAAATTCCGCCTGCACCGCACCGCTATTATCCTGATTTGCCTGGCTTTGCTGGTGCTGTTGATGCAGGGCGCTTCCTATTTTAGCCTGAGTCACCAATTGGCGCGATCCGAACAGGTGGAAGAACTGGCGCAAACGCTGACCAAACAGGTGGCATCCAGCCTGGCCCCCCTGATGGATGACGACAGCGACGTCGACAACCAACGCATCGACGCCATCCTCAAACAGCTCACCGACCACAGCCGCATTTTGGACGCCAGCGTCTATCAGTTGGACGGCACCCTGGTTTCCCACGCCGGTGAGCAGATAAGTATACGCGATCGCCTGTCGCTTGACGGTAAACGCGCCGGCAGCTACTTCAATCATCAGCTGGTTGAACCCATTGAGAACAAAGACGGGCCGATCGGCTTTATCCGCATCACGCTGGACACCCACGTGCTGGCGACCGAATCCAAACAGGTGGATAACACCACCAACCTGCTGCGCCTGATGATTTTGCTGGCGCTGGCCATCGGCATCATCCTGGCCCGTACGCTGTTGCAGCACCGCCGCAGCCGCTGGCAGCAGTCCCCGTACCTGTTAACCGCCAATACGCCGTTGGAGGAAGGCAATACGGTGGAAGATGACGATGACGAAAAGCCGGAAGATAAGAAAGAAGAGAAGATGCCCTAGGCTTGCTTTAAGCCATGCGCTGGATGTGTTCATTCAACCCTTGAACCTGCATCAACATCTGGTCGGCAAGACTACGGAACGCCTCGCTGATCAACTCATGCTGTGCCCTGCTCATCCACCTGATAGAGTGGAAAATACGTCTCCTCCGCCACGGCCCTGCGCAAGGCATAGCGAGTGGCTCGGCCTTTACCCATAGCCAGTACCGCTTCCGCCAGTACACGGATACGGCGCGACAGCGTCGGTTGGCTAATACCCAGCGCATCAGTGAGTGCTTTCGACGCGGCGGGCCCCTTACGCAGAACTTGCTCGAGGCTGATCATAGATGAATAGAGGAGTGAATAGATTGATGAATAGAGTAATAGCGCTAATTACCTATAAGGTAAAGCATTTCAAGAAAATGAGGGGAGCACGATGAATAGATTGACAGGGGCGCAGCAGAACGCTGCGCCCGCAGTATGATTAGGCTTTGTCGCCCAGCAGCACAGATTCCAGCGCGATAATGATCATTTCATTAAAGGTGGTTTGACGCTCTGCAGCGGTGGTCGCTTCATGACGCAGAATGTGGTCGGAGACGGTACAAATGGTCAGTGCCTTGGAACCGAACTCTTCGAACAGCTCAGCCGCCACGCCGTAGATACCGGCCGCTTCCATTTCCACGCCCAGGATGCCGTACTTCTTCATCACCTGGAACATATCCGGATCCGGCGTATAGAACAGATCAGCGGAGAAGATGTTGCCCACACGCGCCGGGATACCCTGCGCTGCTGCCGCGTCTACGGCATTACGCACCATATCGAAGTCGGCGATTGCCGCGTAGTCGTGATCCTTGAAACGCAGACGGTTTACTTTGGAATCGGTGCAAGCACCCATACCAATCACCACGTCACGCAGTTTGATATCGTCACGCACCGCGCCGCAAGAACCCACACGGATGATTTTCTTCACGCCGAATTCGGCAATCAGTTCACGCGCATAGATGGAGCAGGATGGGATACCCATACCGTGGCCCATTACGGAGATTCTGCGGCCCTTGTAGGTACCGGTGAAGCCCAGCATGCCACGCACGTTGTTCACTTCCACCGCGCCTTCCAGGAAAGTTTCCGCGATGTATTTTGCACGCAGCGGATCGCCCGGCATCAGTACTACGTCAGCGAAATCACCCATTTCAGCATTAATGTGCGGCGTAGCCATAATTATCTTCCTTCAGAAATCATATTTAATAAAAACATCAAACATCTAAGCCTTGAATTTCGAGTTGCAGCCAGGCGCGTAGCAACAACGCTGCGGCTTGAAATACGGGGCTTAGAGCATGGATTTACCGTAATCCATCGGTGACACGCCAAAGTAGCTGGCTACGGTCTGGCCGATGTCGGCGAAGGTTTCACGGTGGCCCAACGAACCCGGTTTCACTTTCGGACCGTAAATCAGGACCGGAATGTGCTCACGGGTGTGGTCGGTGCCCGGCCAGGTCGGGTCGCAGCCGTGGTCAGCGGTGAAGATAATGATATCTTCATCTTTCACCAGTTTCAGCAGCTCCGGCAGACGGCGGTCGAACAGCTCCAGCGCAGCGGCATAGCCCGCAACGTCGCGGCGGTGGCCGTAAGAGGAGTCAAAATCAACGAAGTTGGTGAACACGATAGTGTTGTCACCGGCTTTTTCCATTTCGGTCACGGTTGCGTCGAACAGCGCGTCGATGCCGGTAGCCTTGACCTTTTTGGTGATGCCCACGTTGGCGTAGATATCGGCAATTTTACCGATCGACACCACTTCGCCGCCCTTCTCGTCCACCAGCTTTTTCAGCACGGTTGGCGCCGGTGGCTCTACGGCCAGATCGTGACGGTTACCGGTACGCTGGAAGTTGCCCGGCTTGTCGCCCAGGAATGGACGAGCGATCACGCGGCCAATGTTGTAACCGCCTTCGGTCAGCTCTTCACGGGCGATTTCACAGAGTTCATACAGACGATCCAGGCCGAAGGTCTCTTCGTGGCAGGCGATCTGGAATACCGAGTCGGCAGAGGTATAGAAAATCGGCTTGCCGGTTTTCATGTGCTCTTCGCCCAGTTGGTCGAGGATCACAGTGCCGGATGAGTGGCAGTTACCGAGGTAGCCCGGCAGGTTAGCGCGCTCGACCAGCTTGTCCAGCAGCTCCTGCGGGAAGCTGTTGTGTTCGTCGCTGAAATAGCCCCAATCGAACAGTACCGGCACGCCGGCGATTTCCCAGTGGCCTGACGGCGTATCTTTACCGGAAGAGAGTTCGCTGGCGTAAGCATAGGCGCCGATGATGTCCGCATTGCGATCCAGCCCTTGCGGGAAGGTGCCGGTGGATTCTTCCGCGGCCTTGCCCAGGCCCAGACGGCTCAGGTTAGGCAGCGTCAACGGGCCCTGACGGCCAACGTTGGCTTCACCGCGCGCGCAGACCTCGGCGATGTGACCCAGAGTGTCGGAACCCTTGTCGCCAAAACGCTCGGCATCTTCGCTCGCGCCAATACCGAATGAGTCTAATACCATAATAAATGTACGTTTCATCATGCTCTCCTGCGTGTTCTCACGCTGTGGGCGACAGCGAAAAGGCCGCTGCCGCTCCTGATTCGTTAATTATTCCGTGATGCGCTTGTAGACTACTGGCGTCACTTCCGGCGCTTTGTCGCTCAGCACCATCGCACTGCGTACCGCTTCGGCCGCCTGCTGCCAAGTCTCTTCGTCGTTGGCATGGATCACCGCCAGCGGCTGCTGGGTATCCACTTTGTCGCCCAGGCGCGCCATCTCAGTCAGGCCCACGCTGTAGTCGATGCTGTCGGTTGCACGGCGACGACCGCCGCCCAGGGACACCACCGCCATGCCCAGTGCACGGGTATCCATTGCACTGATGATACCTTTTTTCTCAGCGTAAACCGGCTTGCTGAGGGTTGCGGCAGGCAGATAGCTGTCGTAGCGCTCGACGAAATCGGTCGGGCCCTGCTGTGCGGCGACCATACGGCCAAACACTTCTGCCGCTTTACCATTGTCCAGCACTGCCTGCAGTTTGGCACGCGCATCGGCATCATCTTTCGCCAGGCCACCGGAAAGCAGCATTTCCACGCACAGCGCCATCGTCACTTCCAGCAGGCGCGGGTTGCGGTATTCGCCGGTCAGGAAGCGCACGGCTTCGCGAACTTCCACGGCGTTACCGGCGCTGGAGGCCAGCACCTGGTTCATGTCGGTCAACAGCGCGGTGGTTTTGCACCCGGCGCCGTTGGCTACGCCAACAATCGCCTGCGCCAAATCGGCCGACAGTGCGTAGGTTGGCATAAAGGCACCGGAACCGACTTTGACGTCCATCACCAACGCATCCAGGCCTTCCGCCAGCTTCTTCGCCAGAATAGAGGCGGTGATCAGCGGAATGGAATCTACGGTAGCAGTGATATCACGGGTCGCGTAGAAGCGTTTGTCCGCCGGTGCCAGCGAGCTGGTTTGGCCGATAATCGCCACGCCCACGTCCTGAATAATTTTGCGGAAGGCATTGTCGTCCGGGAAGATATTAAAGCCCGGGATCGCTTCCAGCTTGTCCAGCGTACCGCCGGTATGGCCCAAACCACGGCCGGAGATCATCGGCACATAGCCGCCGCAAGCCGCCACCATCGGGCCCAGCATCAGCGAAGTGACATCGCCCACGCCGCCGGTGGAGTGCTTGTCGACCAGTGGCCCGTTCAGTGACAGGCTTTTCCAGTCCAGCACGGTACCGGAATCACGCATTGCCATGGTCAGCGCCACGCGCTCCGGCATGGTCATATCGTGGAAATAAATGGTCATCGCCAGCGCGGCAATTTGACCTTCTGAAACGACGTTGTCACGGATGCCATTGATGAAAAAGCGAATTTCTGCTTCGTTCAACGGCTGACCGTCACGTTTCTTACGGATAATTTCTTGGGCCAGGAACAAAGCGTCCCCCTGTTTTAGCTAGAGTAGAGTGCAGGCCGGCGATTATCTCGCCTTGCCGACGTAATCGTTCAGTAACCGCTGCCGGACTGCCCGGCACTGTGGCCCAGCGTCGTCAGCAGGCTGGCTAACAGACTGGAAGCCCCGAAGCGGAAATGACGCGCATCGGCCCAACCTTCGCCCAGAATACGATCGGCAAGTTGCAGATAATGCAGCGCGTCTTCCGCTGTGCGTACGCCACCGGCCGGCTTGAAGCCCACCGTTTTGGCAACGCCAAGATCGCGGATCACCGACATCATCAGCTCCGCGCTTTCGAGCGTTGCGTTGACCGGCACTTTACCGGTAGAGGTTTTGATAAAGTCAGCGCCGGCGTTGATGGCGATTTCCGATGCTTTACGGATCAGGCTGGCCTGCTTGAGCTCACCGGTTTCAATGATCACTTTCAACAGCACGTTGGCGGCCTGGCAAGCCTGCTTGCACTGTTTGACCAGTTCAAAACCCACCTGCTCGTTACCGGCGATCAGCGCGCGGTAAGGGAACACCACGTCCACCTCATCGGCGCCATAGGCGATAGCCGCGCGCGTTTCCGCCAGCGCGATTTCAATATCGTCGTTGCCATGCGGGAAATTGGTGACGGTCGCAATGCGGATGTCCGGCGTCCCCTGCTCACGCAGAGCCTTGCGCGCCACCGGGATAAAACGCGGGTAAATACAGATGGCCGCCGTATGGCCGGCCGGGCTATTGGCCTGACGACACAGCGCGATCACTTTTTCATCGGTGTCATCGTCGTTCAGCGTGGTCAAATCCATTAAGGTCAGCGCACGTTGCGCTGCTGCGGTTAATTCGGTCATAAAACTCTCCAACTGAGTACCTGGGTGTTGGCGAGCGGACTTGGTTCCTTGAAGATAGCGCTGGGGAACGGGTTCCCACCGCGGCAACTGAGATCCTTCTCACCGCACATAACCCTTCGCATCGCGCAGGGTCAGTAATAGCTATTTGAACACGATCGCCGGGGGCAATTCGCGCTCAGGGTCACACTATATGAAATAACACTGTAACAGGCCGGAATTATATGTGAAGAACATCACAAAATAACGCGATATCGTTCACAAATTCGCTAAAGAAACGGACGCGGGCACGGCACGTTGCGCCCGTCTTAGAGTATAGGCGGTGTCCTGCAATAGGGCTCGCGGCGCTATCACAGGACAGGACCGGGATTACAGCGCCAGGAAGAACCCGGCGATGGTCGCACTCATCAGGTTGGAGAGCGTACCCGCAGCCACGGCTTTCAGGCCGAAGCGCGCGATGTCATGACGACGGTTCGGCGCCATACTGCCCAGACCGCCGAGCAAGATCGCCACCGACGACAGGTTGGCAAAGCCGCACAGCGCAAAGGAGATGATCGCCTTGGTGTGCGCCGACAGCACCTGCAGCCCTTCTGCCGCCACCACGTCGTCCGGACGCAGGTAAGCACCGAAGTTCATGTAGGCGACGAATTCGTTAACGATAATCTTCTGGCCAATAAACGAGCCGGCCGCCATCGCTTCATGCCAAGGCACGCCGATCAGGAAGGCGATCGGTGAGAATACCCAGCCAAGTATCAGTTCCAGCGACAGCTGCGGATAATCGAACCAGCCGCCGATACCGCCAAGAATGCCGTTCAGCAAAGCGATCAACGCGATAAACGCCAACAGCATCGCGCCGACGTTCAGCGCCAGCTGCATGCCGGAAGCCGCACCTGAAGCTGCCGCATCGATCACGTTGGCCGGGCGTTCATCTTCTGCGATCAATTTCATCGCGTCGTCTTTATCGTGGGTTTTTTCGGTTTCCGGCACCATCAGCTTGGCGAACAGCAAGCCACCCGGAGCAGCCATAAATGAAGCGGCGATCAGATATTCCAGCGGCACCCCCATCTGGGCATAACCTGCCAATACGGAACCGGCTACCGAGGCCAGGCCACCGCACATCACGGTAAACAGCTCAGACTGGGTCATGGTAGCGATATACGGGCGCACCACCAGCGGGGCCTCGGTTTGGCCGACGAAAATATTAGCGGTCGCCGACAGTGATTCGGTCCGTGAGGTACCCAGCAGCTTTTGCAAGCCACCGCCCAACACGCGGATCACCAATTGCATGATACCGAGGTAATACAGCACCGCAATCAGCGAGGAGAAGAACACGATCACCGGCAGTACGCGCAGCGCGAACACAAAACCGCCGCCGCCGAAGACTTCAAACATCTTGTCGGAAACCAGGCCACCGAAGATGAAGGAGATCCCCTGGTTGCCGTAGGCGATCACGTTAGCTACGCCCGCCGACATGCCGCCGAGAATCGCGCGACCAACTGGAACGTACAGCACCAGCGCGCCGATGGCGACCTGAAGAACAAATGCCCAAATAACGGTGCGCAGGTTAATCGCGCGGCGGTTGCTGGAGAGCAGCACCGCAATGGCGATCAGCACCGCCATGCCAACCAGGCTCATGATGAGTTGCATGCAAAGTATCCCTGTTGCGAAAAAGAAATGCATCCCTGTCAGAGAGGAACACGGGGTTGCTTTAGAGTAATTTCGGGGAGCGATTATACGGAGCGAGGTACCCCTCGTACCGATTTATGTCACAAATGCATACAACAGGAAGCAAATGAAAATCTTATAACGTGAGCATCATCACAGTTATGGCGGGTTAGACACCTAAAGGGTAAACAGGGCGTGAGTGTTGTGTTGCAACTGGGCGGCAATATCCTCGGCTGACTCGGGGCGCAAGCGGCACAGTTCCTGGAAAACTTCGGCGGCACGTTCAGGGCGGTTGGGCTGCCCCTGGTAACCGGCCAGCGGCATGTCCGGCGCATCGGTTTCCAACAGCAAGGAGGTCAACGGCAATTGAGCCATCACGCTACGGGTTTTCTGCGCCCGCTCATAGCTGATGGTGCCCCCCACGCCAATGTAATAGCCCAGGCGTATAAACGCCTGCGCCTGCGACAGGCTACCGGCAAAACCATGTACGACGCCACGACGTGGCACTTCACTACGACGCAGCATCGCCGCCAGCTGATCGTGGCTGCGGCGGGAATGCAGGATCACCGGCAGGTCGTGTTCTTTAGCCAGTTTCAACTGGGCCTTCAATAGCCGCTGTTGCCGTTCGAACTGCGGGTTCTCCATATACAGATCCAGACCAATCTCCCCCACCGCCACCAGCTTCCGAGGTCGGCTGGCCAGAAAACCCGCCAACTGTTCAAGCTCCGCTTCCTGATGCTGGGCAATATACAGCGGGTGCAGCCCGAGGGCTGCGAACAACGGCGGATAGTCGCGCGCCAGTTTTACCACCCGCGCAAAGCGGTCGGCAGTCACCGTCGGCACGATAATACGCCTTACGCCCGCCCGTTCGGCCAACGCCAGGCTTTCAAGCTCCTGTCCGCTGAACGGCGGGAAATCGAAGTGGCAGTGGGTATCGGTGAAATCTGGGGTCACAGCAACCCCCCTTCACCCGGGGGTACGTCACCCGGCAGAATAATTTCTCTCGCGGCCAGATTGGGCTCCGGCTGCGTGGAAAGTTCGCGCGGGTGTGCCACGTCGGTGATGATCGGCGAAGGCATAACGACATTCTCAGGCTGGATCAAACGGCGCGACAGCGCCTTTTTCACCTTCATACCGTCCAGTTTGTCCTGCTCGACCAGCCAGTGCCCGACGGTCGCCAGGAAATAGCGGCCGCAGCGGCGCCCCAGATGATAGTCCTGATTGAGCGAGGTCAGCCGGCTGCCCAAGGCATTGCTGGCCAGCGGCTTCGGCGGGAAAATTTCAAAGATGCGCAGCTTGCCGGGCGGCTTCTCAATGAATTGCTGAATGCGGTGATAGCTTTGTTCGTGGTGTTGAAGGATGCGCACCATCTGCTGCAGGCTGCTTTCGCTCAGCCAGTGCTCCATGCGCTTCATCCACTGCGGGGTGTAATACATCTGCGAAGGCACGGTACGAATCACCACGATGGTGTCCGCGCCACGACGATAGGCCTCTTCGACTGGGATCGCATCGCTGATGCCACCGTCCTGATAGCTGACGCCGTCCAAATCCACGCCCATACGGTAAAAACCCGGAATGGCGCTGGATGCCTTGATCGCCGGCAACCAACTGGCACGCTGCGCTGGCAGGTAAGTGGGTTCAAAGTCATCGCTGCGGCAGGCGCACATCAGGAATTCACGGCCATCGATCAGGTGTTTTTCCGCCACGTCCATTGCCAGCGGCAGCTGTTGCGACGTGGTGTCGATCAACCAGTCGAGATCGATCAAATGCCCGCCACGCACGAAGCGCAGCGGGTTAAAGAATTCAGCGGAGGTGGTGTAACGGGTGATCACCCGTCGCGCATAGCCCATCTGGCCACAAATAAAGGCCGAGAGATTTTGCGCGCCGGCAGAAGTGCCGATCATCAGATCAAAAGGATTAAAGCGGGCACGCTGAAACTCGTCCAGCACGCCGGCGGTAAAAATGCCGCGCTGCCCGCCCCCTTCACATACCAGCGCCATTTTGCCGGGCCGGTAAGGTTTATACGCCAGCGGTTCTATATTGCCGAGCGTGATGGGTATTCTGTATCCCAACCCTGCATCCTCAGTGAGACGTTTTACCCGAGGATACCTCGTCTTGCTCTCTTCCGTAATCCTCTTGCAGTATGCCAGAGAGGCAGTCATTGCTTCCCATCAGCCAGATGCAGTCATTGTCGGACCACTCCGCCAATGCCTGACACACCCGGCCCTTCAACTGTTTCCAGCGTCCGAGGATGATGTCGCTATTCATGACTGACCTCCCTGGGGTGAGAAAAGGAATTAAGCTTTGTTACACTTTGAGAGAAAAGCTAAGGACGTCGGCGGCCGGTAAACAGGCTGACCAGGAACAGAATGATCCCCACGACGAAGACGATTTTCGCAGCCCAAGCGGCGGTACCCGCCAGAGAGCCGAAACCTAACGCAGCAGCAATCAGTGCGATGACTAAAAAGATAATGCCCCAACGAAACATAAGCTTCTCCTTACCATAGTGAAAAAACACATCGCAACCTGTGCCCTTTTCAGGCTCATCCAGGTTGCCGGTCAGTTTCTTTTTTTGATGGTGCTTCCTGGGTTAACCTTTCAGCCAACCCAGGATTTGGTGCTTATTGTTGCTCGTACTAAAACTTACGGCTTAACTACCAGGTCGTTTTTAACGCTTTTCACGCCGTCGATCGCTTTGGCGATGCTTTCTGCACGCTCAGACTGGGCCTGAGTTTTCACTTCACCGGAAAGCTGCACCACACCATCAGTGGTTTCCACTTTCACGTTGCGTGAAGGCACGATGTCATCGGCCAGCAGTTTGGCTTTCAGTTCACTGGTGGTCGCGGTGTCACCGGCATAAGCCTTCACGGACTGTTTGCTTTCGTCTTTCACGTGCAGCTTGTCGCTGACGGATTTGACGCCTTCCACTTTACCGGCCACTTCAACCGCATGCTCGGCCTGCGCCTGGCTGCCGACAAAACCGCTCAGGGTGACGGTACCTTTTTCCGTTTTCACCGAGATATCGCTGCTGGTAATGGTTTTGTCATCCACCAGCGCACTTTTAACTTTAGCCGTTGTTGCGCTGTCATCCATGTAGCCGTCAACTTTTTTCATGGAGCTATCGATTTTGGCACCCGCGCTATCAGCGGCACTCGACGCTTTGTTGAGCAGCGTATCTTCAGCCAGCGCGCTGCCACTAACCAGAACGGAACCCAAAACAACAGCCATCAGTGATTGTGCAAATTTAGTATTTTTCATCGATCTCTTCCTTTGGTTATGGATCCAAAATGATTGCGGACCCTTCAGTCGCCATAACGCGACTCACTCAGTGAATACTTCACGATTTCTATACGTTCAAACATTCACGCTAAGACGATTGTTGCCACACCAGGAATATTGCAACGGCTGTGCCAACTTTAAAAAATCATTAAAAATCAATAACAAAATAAAAGTTGATTAATAATCGAACTAAAAACTGTCGCCTATTGACGACAACACCCGTCCGTTAAATCAAGGTTATAGCTATGTTATTGATATTAATAACATCACACTGTCTCTTATTGGCAACACTACCGAATAACTCGCTATTATCGTGGCAAAAAATAGTGAATTACGCTTACTGGCTAAATGATGCCCTATTAAATATAGACCATATGACAGAAAAAACAGGAAAGACCGGGTAAATGCTGGCGGATGCGGGGGAGACGAAACTGGTGAAGGAGATTTATTAATTAGCAGAATGGGGAGACGCAATATAACACAGGGCGCCCTAAGGCGCCCTGCTGATCTGTTAGTGCTCGCGCGTTTTGCGGAACACCACTTCCGGATAGCGTTCCTGCGTCAGATTCAGGTTAACCATGGTAGGCGCGATGTAAGACAGGTTGTCGCCGCCGTCCAACGCCAGGTTAAGCTCGTTCTTACGCTTGAACTCCTCGAATTTCTTCACGTCGCTGCATTCCACCCAGCGCGCCGTAGAGACGTTGACCGACTCGTACAAGGCTTCGACGTTGTATTCGCTTTTCAGACGCGCAACTACCACGTCGAACTGCAGCACACCCACCGCGCCCACGATCAAGTCGTTGTTGGCGATTGGACGGAAGACCTGTACCGCCCCTTCTTCGGACAGCTGAACCAGACCCTTCAGCAGCTGTTTTTGCTTCAACGGATCGCGCAGACGAATACGGCGGAACAGCTCCGGTGCGAAGTTCGGGATACCGGTGAACTTCATGTCTTCACCCTGGGTGAAGGTATCGCCGATCTGAATGGTGCCGTGGTTATGCAGGCCAATGATATCGCCCGGATAGGCTTCTTCCACGTGCGAACGGTCGCCCGCCATAAAGGTCAGCGCGTCGGAGATCACCACATCTTTACCGGTACGTACCTGGCGCAGCTTCATGCCTTTTTCGTAACGGCCAGACACCACGCGCATAAAGGCCACGCGGTCGCGGTGTTTTGGATCCATATTGGCCTGGATCTTGAACACGAAACCGGTGAATTTCTCTTCCGCAGCCACCACTTTACGGGTGTTGCTATCGCGCGGCATCGGCGCCGGCGCCCAGGCGACCAGACCGTCGAGCATATGATCCACGCCGAAGTTACCCAGCGCGGTACCGAAGAAGACCGGGGTCAAATCGCCGCTCAGGAAGGCTTCATGGTCGAACTCGTGCGAAGCGCCTTGCACCAGCTCCAGCTCTTCACGCAGCTGCGCGGCCAGATCTTCGCCCACCGCGGCGTCCAGCTCTGGGTTATCCAGGCCTTTGACAATGCGTACTTCCTGAATGGTGTGGCCTTTACCGGTCTGGTAGAGGTAGGTTTCATCCTTGTACAGATGATAAACCCCTTTAAACAGCTTGCCGCAGCCGATAGGCCAGGTGATAGGCGAGCAGGCAATTTTCAACTCACGCTCGACTTCGTCCATCACTTCCATCGGATCGCGGATATCGCGGTCCAATTTGTTCATAAAGGTCAGGATCGGCGTATCGCGCAGACGGGTTACTTCCATCAGCTTACGGGTACGATCTTCAACCCCTTTCGCGGCGTCGATCACCATCAGGCAGCAGTCGACGGCGGTCAGGGTACGATAAGTATCTTCGGAGAAGTCTTCGTGCCCTGGGGTATCCAGCAGGTTAACCAGGCATTCGCGATACGGGAACTGCATCACCGAGGTGGTGATTGAGATACCACGTTGCTTTTCCATTTCCATCCAGTCGGATTTGGCGTGCTGGTTTGAGCCACGGCCTTTTACCGTACCGGCGGTTTGGATCGCCTGTCCGAACAGCAACACCTTTTCGGTAATGGTGGTTTTACCGGCATCGGGGTGCGAGATGATGGCGAAAGTTCTTCTTTTCGAGACTTCGCGGGCAAATTCACTAGGAGACATGTTTTTCAGATTCTACAGTTAGTCCGCCCTGCGAAAGCATCAGAACGCGCCGCGCACGGCGCCAGGCAAAGCGGTAAATAAAAGATAATAGCCGGGCATTTTCGCTGATTTGTCAACCGGTGACAATCAATGCTTTTCCCGGCGGGAAGAAGTTAAAACCAAGACACCGGCTAAGCCAGCGGCAGCGCCATGACGATGGCGTCTTCACGCCCATTGGCGCTCGGATAGTAATTACGGCGGACGGTCACTTCGTTAAAGCCGAGATCTTCATACAACGCAATCGCCGCACGGTTGGAGGCGCGCACTTCCAGCCACAAAGTAACCACACCGCGGGTTTCCAACTGTGCAATCAAGGCTTCCAGCAATTGACGGCCAAAGCCGCGACGCTGCCAGTCGGGGTGAATGGCGATGTTGAACAGCGTGGCCTCATCCAGCACGATCTGGGTAATGGCAAAACCCGCCATCTGCCCGTCGGCGTCCAGTTTCAGGTTAAGATAACGATCGCCCTGATTGCTGGAAAAGGTGGCTTGCGTCCAGGGAAAGGCGTGACTGGCTTGCTCAATCTTGAAGGCCGTGGCCAGATCGGCCGCGGTCAGGGTAGAAATACTGTTCATGATGACAAATCTGCTGCCAGAGTGCGCGTTTGGCACCCGCATCGAGAGAAAGCTCGGCCAGCGCCGGGCTGTGTAGCTGTGCGCCGGCCACCGCGAGCGGCTCCGCAACGCCCAACCGCCAACTGTTGCATTCGGTATCTTCAGGCAGCATCGCCACCTGATCCGGCGTCAGGCCGTAGGTTTGCGCCGGGGTCAACCCCAGGCTGCGCAACACGTCGCAAAACAGCGGATCGTTATGCTCAGGCAGTGCCTGCGCCACGATCAGCAAACGCACTTCGGGCGGCAGGCTGACCGCTACTTCGCCCTGCAACACGCCCGGGCGGCGCAATGTCCACTGCGTAATACCCAGTTGTTGTAACAGCCAGTCGCGTTTTGATGCCATGCCGATTCCTGTCAGGATCTACCCGTTGTGGTGCGCCATGCCTGCCATGCGCCGCGCTATGCTAACAAACCCGCGCGGACTGCGCCAACATCCCCTTCATCTTTCAGGCTGCAGCGGCGTTGGCTTCCCTCGCTCATCCCAGTCACTGAGTTATCTCAGCTCCCGGGAACTCTCTCGATCCCCGCCTGGCTGGAGCCAGAAAGCTATTGGGCATAAACCCGTCGAACATATCGCCACAAAGCTCTATAATCCCCGGTCTAATTTCTAGGAGCCAAAACCTGATGTCTGCATTAACCCCCGCCAGTGAAGTCATGCTGCGCCACAGTGATGAGTTTATCGAACGCCGCGTTCTGTTTGCCGGTGACCTGCAGGACGCCCTGCCGGCCCAATTCGAGGCCGCGGATGTGCGTGTCCATACCCAGCAGTACCATCACTGGCAGTTACTGAACCGGGCGATGGGCGAAAACGTGCAGTTCGGGCTGACCGTGGACGCTGCGTTTGTCGCCGAGTGCGATACGTTGATCTACTATTGGCCGAAGAGCAAACAGGAAGCGCAATTCCAACTGTGCAACATTCTGGCGCTGATGCCGGTCGGCGCAGAAGTGTTCGTGGTCGGTGAAAACCGCAGCGGCGTGCGCAGTGCCGACCAGATGGTGGAAGACTATGCCACACTGGTGAAAATCGACAGCGCCCGCCGCTGTGGCCTGTATCACGGCCGTCTGGATACGCAGACCGAATTCAACCTGGAAGACTGGTGGGAAAGCTATCAGCTGCACGATCTGGAAGTGAAAACCCTGCCGGGCGTGTTCAGCCGCGACGGGCTGGACGTCGGCAGCTCACTGCTGCTGTCGACCCTGGAAAAACACATGAAAGGCAAGGTGCTGGACGTAGGCTGCGGTGCCGGCGTGATGGCTTCCGTGCTGTCCAAACTGTCGCCGAAGATGAAGCTGACCCTCAGCGACGTCAACGCCGCCGCCGTGGAGTCCAGCCGGGCTACGCTTGCCGCCAACGGCATTGAAGGCGAAGTGATCGTCAGTAACGTCTATTCCGACATTACCGGCCGTTTCGACCTGATCATTTCCAACCCGCCATTCCATGATGGCCTGCAAACCAGCCTGACCGCAGCAGAAACCCTGATCCGCGGGGCGTTGAAACACCTGCCGATCGGCGGCCGTCTGCGCATCGTGGCCAACGCCTTCCTGCCGTATCCGGACATCCTGGACGCCACCTTCGGCAGCCATGAAGTGCTGGCACAAAACGGCCGCTTCAAGGTGTACCAGGCGACCGTAGCCCGTGCGCCGCGCGATACCAAGAAAAAGAAGTAACGGCGACCCGCTAACGCGTCTCCGTATCAGGGCGCAGCGTTTACACGCTGCGCCCTTTTTATTAGCCGTTGATATAGGTCATCGACTCTGCACCGTAGCGTGCCCCTGCCGCGGCCTGCAGGGGGAACACCGCCTCAATGGCCGCCAGTTCGGCGGCGCTGAGCGTCAATTCGGCCGCGGCGATATTCTCTTCCAGATAGCGACGGCGTTTGGTGCCAGGGATCGGGACAATGTGCTCACCCTGCGCCAACACCCAGGCTAACGCCAACTGCGACGGCGCAACGCCTTTCTGCTTAGCCAGCTCGGTCACTTTTTCCACCAGCGCCAGATTGCGTGCAAAGTTTTCCCCCTGAAAACGCGGGTTGCTGCGACGGAAATCGTCAGCGTTCAGATCTTCTGGCCGTTGGATCGCTCCGGTCAGAAAACCGCGCCCCAGCGGGCTATAGGGAACAAACCCAATGCCCAGGCGTTCACAGGCCGCCAATACGCCCTGCTCGGCATCGCGTGTCCACAATGAATACTCAGTTTGCAGCGCCGTAATCGGGTGGACTTTATGCGCTCGCTCCAGCGTGGCGACCGAAGCTTCGCTTAGCCCGATATAACGGATTTTTCCTTCGCTAATCAGGTCCGCCATCGTACCTACCACCTCTTCAATCGGCACCTCAGGATCGACGCGGTGCTGGTAATAAAGATCAATCACCTCGACCCCGAGACGCTTCAGGCTGCCCTCCACCGATCGGCGGATGTACTCCGGTCGGCTGCTGACGCCCCGCGCTGCAGGGTTGGCCGGATCGCGCACAATGCCAAACTTGGTGGCCAGAAAGACCTGCTGCCGCTTGCCCTTGATCGCTTTGCCAATCAGCTGTTCATTGGTGTGTGGGCCGTACATGTCGGCGGTATCCAGCAGAGTGACGCCCAACTCCAGCGCACGGTGCAGCGTGGCGATAGCTTCTTGTTCATCGTGAGCGGTCGAATAAAAATCACTCATCCCCATGCAGCCCAACCCCAGAGCGGAAACCAGCGGGCCAGTGGGACCTAATTTGCGTTGTTGCATTGTGTTGCCCTCTTGCGGTTTTTATCAGCGAAGATGCTGATGCAACAGAGTCTGGTTGTTTCGCCTAAAAAGATAAATAATTCAGATTGCTCATCACTGTTCATAAATCACTAACAATACGGAGCGGGGAAGATGGATCAGATCCAGGCCATGCGCATTTTTACCCGTATCGTCGAACTGGGCAGTTTCAGCCGGGCGGCGGAACGCCTGCAGTTACCGCGCGCCACGGTCAGCAATGCCGTTAAGCGGCTGGAGCAGCGCCTCGGTGTGCGCTTGCTGCTGCGCACCACCCGTCAGGTACAGGTGACCAGCGAAGGCACCCTCTATTACCAGCGTTGCGTACAGTTGCTGGGCGCACTGGAAGAGGCGGACACCTTGTTCAGCCATCAAAAACTGCAGCCTTCCGGCAAAGTGCGTATCGATATGCCCCATTCGCTGGCGCGCGAAATCGTTATTCCGGCATTGGATGACTTTTACCGGCGTTACCCGGATCTGACCCTGGCATTGGGTGCCAACGACACCCACGTGGATTTACTGCGTGATGGAGTAGACTGCGTGCTGCGTGCCTGGGAAACCGAAGATGACAGCCTGGTGGCACGCCGCATTGCCATGTTGCCACAGCTGACCTGCGCCTCCCCTGCCTACCTGGCGGCGTTCGGCGTACCGCAGTCGATTGACCGGCTACAGCATCACCAGGCGGTAGGTTATTTTTCCCTCACCAGCAACCGGGATTATCCGCTGGAGTTTTGCCGCAACGGCAAAGTGGAATTGCGCGAATTGCCCGCCAAACTGAGCGTCAGCGGGGCTGATGCCTACACCAGCGGCTGCCGCGCCGGCATGGGGCTGATACAGGCAGCGCATTATTCGCTGGCACCCTGGCTGCAGAAAGGAGAATTGGTCGAAGTGTTGGCAGAAACCCCGCCACCGCCGATGCCCATTTACGTCATGTATCCCCCCGGCCGTTTCCTTGCGCCACGGGTCAGGGTGTTGATTGACTGGCTGATTTGGCTGTTTGAACGCTATCAGTCACCCAAAACGGACGTTTTTCCAGCAAACGCCCGCAAACAGGGGAAATAACTATTGACGTACCCGCCAAAATCTCTAGAATTCGCCTCCGTGGTAACGTTACTCCGGTAATGTATCTGGTATGCGAAGGTGGCGGAATTGGTAGACGCGCTAGCTTCAGGTGTTAGTGTCCTTACGGACGTGAGGGTTCAAGTCCCTCTCTTCGCACCAAATAACCACATGATTTATATTGCACAGCATCAATGCGAAGGTGGCGGAATTGGTAGACGCGCTAGCTTCAGGTGTTAGTGTTCTTACGGACGTGAGGGTTCAAGTCCCTCTCTTCGCACCAAGCTGGTGATATAAATCGAAAGCAAAACAAAGATTATCGGCTGTGCGAAGGTGGCGGAATTGGTAGACGCGCTAGCTTCAGGTGTTAGTGTTCTTACGGACGTGAGGGTTCAAGTCCCTCTCTTCGCACCAATCGATAAATCTCTTCGGAAGTCCTCCCCCCAAAGCCATTCCCAATCGAAACGATAACCAACACGCGATAGCGTGATTTTTGCGTTTTTATCCCAGATTGAAATTCAGGCTGATCGCCGCCAATCCCCCAGCCAATGCCATACAGGAAGGCAGCAGCAGGTAATGCCGCCAGCGGCTGTTGAACAACATCACCAGCGTCGCCAGCATGGCGATCACAATCAGCGTACGCAGTTGCATCATATCCAGGTTGATCAATGCCAGTAACGGCATTAAAGCGCAGGGCAACAAAACGCCCCAGGCGCTGGCCAGCCGATTGCCCAGGCACCAGCTGACGCCCCACAACCCACACGCGGTAATCATGGCTGCAATCATGATAACCCTACCCTTCAAGTGATAATGATAACCAATATCATATAACACTTTTTTTCACTGCGCATCATTTTCGCCGCAACCACCAAACGCGGATGACATAACGGTGTAAAAATGATAGTTTGCCATAAGAAAATTCTTAGTCTTATTCGCATGTTAATAATCACAATCAACAACCATACAATGCGAATGTTTAATTCACGCCGATAGAATTTTTCGCCACCTTAATTTTTCGACAGATCGATATTGTGAAGAGTGAACTCCGTATGAACGCGCGTTCTTATCAGGAACTGCTGAACAGCAAACACCGCTTATCATTATTTTTATTTTTGTTAATGAACGCGGCCTCTTCCATATTTACATTATTGGTCCCATTTAATGACAAGCCAGCTTTTACCCTACCTTTATTAGGTATACCGATATTTTGTCTGGTGGCGCTGTTATTTACCTTGCAGTCTCCACGGTTATACGTCAAAAAATTGAATCTATTTTCCTGCGTGCTTGGCCTGCTGTGGGCTGCCCATATTTACGTTAAAAGTCAGTACTGTGCGCCGAACAACCAAAGTTTTCTATTAATTAGTCTGTTCAGTATGTTTTTTATCAGCGCCATTGCCTTAACCGATAACTTTATCGCTTTTTGCCTGCACGCCGTGCCTTCCGCCCTGGTTATTCTATTACTGGACGGTATGCACAATACCACCAGGATCGTATTCACCACGGTATTGCCGATTATCGCATTCTCTATTCATCATCTGATGCTCAAACGCAGCGAGCTTTTTACCCAAACGCTGGTAGCCAATCTGTATAACGAACGGGACCGGTTCAGCAATTTGAGCATGATCGATCCCTTAACCGGGCTTTATAACCGCCGGGGACTGGAAAATAAAATCAATATGCTGACGGTGCCGCCGTCGGGTTGTCATTTCGTGGTGTTACTCGATATCGACCATTTCAAGGCTTATAACGATAACTATGGTCATACCATGGGCGATCAGGCGCTGGTGCAGGTTGCCATCACCATCCGCGATTCGGTGCGTTCTCGCGATATTGTGGTGCGCTACGGCGGGGAAGAGTTTCTGGTGCTGCTGACCAACGTCAGCGAGGATTACGCCACCCAGTTGGCCGAACGGGTGCGGCTGCGGGTGCAGGGATTAAAAATCCCCCATCGCTTCAACCAGTTGGAAAGCACCACTGTGACGCTCAGCGCCGGGATCTCCGCCTTGGACAAACTTGACGTGTCCTCGGCGATCCGTGCGGCCGATGCCGCCTTGTATCAGGCGAAAAACAACGGCCGCAATAATATTCAGTTGGCGCCTAGCGTGCAGCCCGCCGCTGTCTGAGCCGGCGGGCCAGACTTTTAGCGACGGCGCTGCTGCAAACCGTAAACAAACACCACGCCGAAGCACAACAGCGGCAGCACATACGACAGTGCCGTACTGTATTTGTCCGCCAGCGCCCCCATAAAGTAAGGCATGATGGCCCCCCCGACGATCGCCATGATCATAAAGGAGCTGGCACGCTTGGTGTGTTTGCCCATGTTTTTCACCCCCAGGGCGAAAATGGTCGGGAACATGATCGACATAAAGAAGAACACCGCGATCAATGCCACCACCGAGACCCCATCCAGACTGAGCATCACCACGCCACACAGCGCAATGTTAATCAGCGAGTAGATCATCAGCAACGTGGCCGGCTTGACCCGGCCCATCAGCCAGGTGCTGAAGAAGCGCCCGACCATAAAGCAAATCATGGCGATAGAAAGCAAGTAGGACGCACTTTGATTGGACACTTCGTTCCAGTGTTCGGTGGCGTAGTTGATAAAGAATGCACCGACGCCCACTTGGGCTGCCACATAGAAGAACTGGGTGATCACCCCGCCGACAAAGTGTTTGTGCTGCCATAGCCCCTGGGCGATTTCACCGTGTTCCGGTTGCTCTTCCTCACGAATGTCCGGCAGCCGGGTGCGGCCGAACAAAAAGGCAATCAGCAGCACCAGCACGGCGATCGCCACATAGGTCATCTTCACCGCGCTCTGGTCGCCGCTGCTCGCCCCTTGGGTGGCAGAGAAAAACAGCGTGCCGCCGATCATCGGGCCGATAAACTGCCCCAGACCGTTAAACGACTGGGAAAGGTTCAGCCGCCGTTCGGCCCCCTTCGCGTCGCCCAATACCGTGGCATAAGGGTTGGCCGCCGTTTCCAGGCAGCCCAGTCCACAGGCAATGACAAACAGCGCGAACAGGAACATGGCGAAGCTGTTGGCGGATGCTGCCGGCACAAACAGTAACGCCCCCAGCGCATACAGGCACAGCCCGACCAAAATTCCGGCCTTGTACCCTTTCTTATCCATAAAATAGCCGGCGGGCAGCGCCACCAGGAAGTAGGCGCCGAAATATGCCGCCTGCAATAATCCCGACTGCGCCTTGGTAACGTGCAATGTCTCCTGGAAGTGTTTGTTTAATACGTCCAACAGGCCATACGACAGCCCCCACATAAAGAACAGGCTGGTGACCAGAATAAAAGCCCAGCGCAGGTTGGCGGTTGACTTGACGCCCAGCTGTGGCGGGGCCGCACTTTTTTCAGCAAGCATTGATATATCCTCGGTAGGGTAGCGATGTTATTGTTTTTGCAAAGAAAATATCTGCTCCATCTCCACCCATTTTTCGCCTTTCGGCGTCCAGGGGGTGGCGACCTGGTATTGCCACATCAGGGCTTCCCAGCGCTGCACGTGGGGATTGCTCAGGCTGGCGGCGGCAAACCGCGCGGCATCGAACTCGGTACTAACGTCAACAATCATGAACAGCCGGGTACCCAGCCGATAAATCTCCATATCCAAAATGCCGTGCTCTCGCAGATGTGCGGCAATCTCCGGCCAGATACGCTGGTGATGGTGCAGGTACTCCTCGATCAGCGCCGGTGAGTCGACCAGATCGAGCGCCTGACAAAAGCGCCGTCCCCTGTCCGCCCCGCCACTCATGTGATCGCCCGATCAAGATGCAGATAACCGCCATCCACCGACAGCCATTGCCCGGTGGTGTGCGACGAACGCGATGAAATCAAAAACACCACGGTGTTGGCGATTTCCTGCGGCGTGGTCATCCGATGTTCGAGAGGAATGCGTGCGGTAATTTTCGCGAGCTGCTGTTCCGGCTGCTCGAAGGTACTGATCCAGCGCTGATACTGCGGTGTGATCACCTCCGCCGGAACCACCGCATTCACCCGTACGCCTTCATGGCGCAGCGACACCGCCCACTCGCGGGTCAACGCCAGCACTGCGCCCTTGGCGGCGGTATAACCGCTGGTGCCGCCCTGCCCGCTCAGGGCCGTTTTGGAAGCGATGTTGACGATGGCACCCTTGCTGTTTTGCAGCGCCGACTGACACAGATGCGCCATCAGGTAGTAATGGATCAGGTTTTTCTCCAGCGATCCGACAAAGGCCTCGCGGCCGGCCTCCAACCCCACGCCATCGTTAACACCGGCGTTATTCACCAGCGCATCGATGCGGCCGAAGGTCTCTTGCGTTTGTGCCACCGCCCGTCGACATTCCCGCTCTTCGCATAAGTCGGTGATGATCACCACACTCTGCGGCTGCAACCGCCGTAGCTGCGCCAGAAACTCCGCCTCTGGCGCAGCGTTGGTGACAATCACCGGGATCGCCCCTTCCTCCGCCAGCAGCAGGGTGATGGCCGCACCGATGCCGGAACCGCCGCCGGTGACGATCACCACCTTATCTTTCAGATACAGATCCATAACCAGACTCCGTTAAGCCATAAATTCGGCAGGCGGTGCCGCCCCAAATCTCCGCCTGTTGCGAAGGACTCAGCGTGGCGATCGCCTGCTCACTCAGTTGATAAACCTGGCCATAGTCCCCGGCCAGCAGGCACACCGGCCAGTCGGAACCGAACATCAGCCGCTGCGGGCCGAATACCTCCAGCGCCGCATCAAAAAACGGCAGCAGCTGCGATGCCTGCCACTGGCCACCGGGCACTTCGGTGATAAGCCCCGACAGTTTGCAGACCACATGGCCCAATGCCGCCAACGGCTTGATTTGCTGCGCCCAGTGCTTTGCGCCCAAAGCGATATCCGGTTTACCGAGATGGTCCAATACCAACCAGTAGTCGTCATGTTCAGCGGCAAACTGCGCCGCCGCCGTCAAGTGCCGGTGGGTGACCAACATGTCGTAGACGTAGCCCTGCCGCTGCAGCATCTGCATGCCGCGCCGCACTTCCGGCCGCGCCAGCCAGGCGTCCGGCTGCGGTTCATCCTGCACCAGATGGCGCAGGCCACGCAGCAGAGGCTGCTGCCGCCATTCATCAAGCCGCTGCGCCAGCTGCGGCGCAGTGATGTCCAGCCAGCCCACTACCCCGCAGACGCCACGGCTCTGCTGCACCTGTGCCAACAGTTCCTGTGTTTCCTGCTCGCCGTGGCGGGCCTGCACCACCAGCGCACCGTCAAAACCGTGGAGCTGCAGCAACGGAGCAAGCTGCGCCGGACCAAAGTCCTGCTGCAGCACCGCCATCTGCTCGCTGATCCACGGGTAGCGTTGCGGATGGTATTGCCAGTAATGTTGGTGGGCATCGATGCGCAGCATGGGCTGTTTCCCGTTCAACCGCGGAACCGATACTGTTCGAGCGATGACGCGTGCATCTCGATCGAGTAACCCGGATGACGTGGCGGCATATAGGCCGCCCCCTTGACGTCGCAAGGGTGAACAAAGTGTTCATGCAAGTGATCCACGTATTCGATCACCCGTCCTTCGTGGGTACCGGCAATGCACAGGTAGTCGATCATCGACAGATGCTGAACGTATTCACACAGCCCCACACCTCCGGCATGCGGACACACCGGGAGGTTGTATTTGGCCGCCATCAGCATCACCGCCAGCACTTCATTGACGCCCCCCAGGCGACAGGCGTCGATCTGCACCACGTCAATCGCTTCACGCATGATGAACTGCTTGAACATAATGCGGTTTTGGCACATCTCGCCGGTGGCAACCTTGACCGGATGAACCCCTTCGCGAATGCGACGGTGCCCTTCGACATCATCCGGGCTGGTGGGCTCTTCGATAAACCAGGGCTTGGCGAATGCCAGATGTTTCACCCAAGGGATGGCGTCGTTGACCTCCCAGACCTGGTTGGCGTCGATCATCAGTTGACGATCGGGGCCGATGACCTCGCGAGCAATGCGCACGCGGCGGATATCGTCTTCCAGATCGCGCCCCACCTTCAGCTTCAGGTAGGAGAAACCGGCGTCGACCGCTTCCTGACACAGCCGACGCAGCTTGTCGTCCGGGTAGCCCAGCCACCCGGCGGAGGTGGTGTAGCAGGGGTAGCCTTCCTCCAGCAGCCGTTCCAGACGCTGCTCTTTACCCTGCGCCCGCTGTTTGAGCAGCGTGAGCGCCTCCTGCGGCGTAATGCAGTCGGTGATGTAGCGAAAATCGATGCAGCGCACCAGTTCCTCTGGCGTCATCTCCGCCACCAGCCGCCACACCGGCTTCCCCTCGGCTTTGGCCCACAGATCCCAAACCGCGTTGATCACCGCCCCGGTCGCCAGGTGGATCGCCCCCTTGTCCGGCCCGATCCAACGCAGTTGGCTGTCGCTGGTAAAACGACGCCAAAAGGCCCCCATATCGGCGACGATCTCTTCCAAAGTGACACCGACGATCTGGTGCTCCAGCGCGCGGATCGCCGCGCAGCAGATCTCATTGCCGCGGCCAATGGTAAAAGTCAGCCCGTGGCCGCTCAGATCGGCGCGATCGGTCTCAAGGATCACATAAGCGGCGGAGTAGTCGGGATCCGGATTCATCGCATCGGATCCGTCCAGCGCCAGTGAAGTCGGGAAGCGAATATCTTCCACCCGCAGTGCGGTAATCGTTGTCATGGCAATGCTCCCCATCAGGCCTGTACGGTTGTTTGACGCTGTTCACCCAATCCCTCGATACCCAGCCGCATCGTCTGTCCGGCTTTCAGGTAGAGAGGCGTGGGTTTCTGCCCCATGCCGACGCCCGGTGGCGTACCGGTCGAGATCACATCGCCCGGTTGCAGGCTCATAAAACGGCTCAGGTAACTGATAATTTGCGGAATGCGGAAGATCATGGTGCTGGTGTTGCCGTCCTGATAACGCTTGCCGTCCACCTCCAGCCACAGGTTCAGGCTATGGGGATCGGCAATTTCGTCGGCGGTCACCAGCCAGGGGCCGGTGGGGCCAAAGGTGTCGCAGCCTTTGCCTTTGTCCCAGGTACCGCCGCGTTCAATCTGGAATTCACGCTCCGAAACGTCGTTAATCACGCAGTAACCGGCGACGTGGCGCATCGCGTCCTGTTCGCTGATGTAGCGTCCGCCCTGGCCAATAATCACGCCCAGCTCCACTTCCCAGTCCGTTTTAAGCGAGTCACGCGGGATTTGTACCTCATCGTTCGGCCCGACCACCGCGCTGGTCCATTTGTTGAACACTACCGGCTCGGAGGGGATCGCCGCGCCGGTTTCCGCCGCATGGTCGGCATAATTGAGGCCGATGCAGATAAATTTGCCGATGTGGCCCACGCACGGCCCCAGTCGCGGTTGTCCTTCCACCCGCGGCAGTTGGTTGATGTCCAGTGCACGCAGTTTGTCCAAGGCCGCCGGCAGCAACGCATCTCCGCTCAGGTCGGCAATATGCTGCGACAGGTCGCGGATCTGCCCGTGCGGATCCAATATTCCTGGGCGTTCCTGTCCCGGTGCGCCGTAACGTAAAAGTTTCATGATGTCCTCACTCTAAAAATGTTCCAAAGCGCCTGGCCTCAGTTGCTCCAGCCGCCATCGATAATCTGTACGGTCCCAGTGGTGTAGGAGCTGGCGTCGGAGGCCAGATACAGCGCCAATTGGGCGATCTCGCCGGTGGTGCCGATACGGCCAATCGGTTGACGAGCCACAAACGCCTGGTACACCTCTTCTTCGCTGCGTCCCTGCTCACGCGCCTGCTCGGCGATGCGCTGCCGCAGCGAAGGCGACTCCACCGTGCCGGGGCAAATGGCGTTGCAACGGATGCCCTGAGTGACGTAATCCGCCGCCACCGAACGCGTCAGGCCGATTACCGCCGCCTTGGTGGCGCTGTAGGCAAAGCGGTTAGGCACTCCTTTCACGCTGGAAGCCACCGAGGACATATTGATAATCGACCCGTTTTTTCGCGCCAGCATGCCGGGCAGAAAGGCGCGGATCATGCGGTACATCGCGGTCACATTCAGATCCAGCGCAAATGCCCACTGATCCTCACTGCACTCCAGGATTGATCCGCTGTGTACCACGCCGGCGCAGTTGAACAGCACGTCGATCGGACCAAGGCTTTCCGCCGCTGCCGCAATCGCCGCGGCATCGGTGACGTTAAGCGTCATTGGCTCGATGCCGGGCAAACCCTGCAGTTGCTCGGTGTTGATGTCGGTGGCAATGACTTGCGCGCCTGCCTCAGCAAAAAGTTTGGCGGTACTGAAGCCAATCCCCTGGCCGGCGGCGGTGATCAGCACGCGTTTTCCGGTTAAATTCATTTTCGCTCCCTTGGCTTAAAGGTCTAATGGTCAGGCCACTCAGGGCGATTAAAGGTCAGGCCTTTAACATGACAAAAGACGCTTTACGCGTTATGGTTTGGTGAGAATGTTATGAGATACACTTGGAACAGCTTTTTGATTAACCAATTTTTTACACTTGAATAACGATTACTCAAGCGGTTTGACTAATAACTGTGCGCTGAATCACTTAACACGGAAAAGGCCAAGGTAAAAAATGCCGATCACCCGACTGGAAAACCCTCGTATTTACAGACAGATAGCCGACCAATTGAAACGGCTTATCGATAACAATGAATTTCCTCCCGGCAGCCGCCTGCCCTCCGAACGCGATCTGGCCCAGCAGTTACAGGTTAGCCGGGCCTCCGTTCGAGAGGCGCTAATCGCGCTGGAAGTGATTGGCCTGGTGGATGTCAAAGTCGGCAACGGGGTGATCGTCCGGGCGCAAACGCCGGTGATGACATCGCAAGAGCCGGTGATGGCCCAGGCCGGCCGGGATCAGTGGGCGGAAATCGATGATGAATTGAATATCGAGCTGGATTTTAACGCCGAGCTGCCGCCGTTCTCACTGCTGCAAACCCGCCTGTTGATCGAACCCGAAACGGCGGCACTGGCGGCACGGCACGCCACCGATCAGGAACTGGCGGGCATCCGTGAGGCCTACGAGCAAAACTGCCGTGATAACCGCGCGGGATCGGCCACCCATCCCGGCGATCGGCTGTTCCATATCCGCATCGCCCAGGCCAGCGGCAACCCAGCTTATGCCTTTATCATCGGCCACCTGCTCGGCCACCGCTACGGCAGCATGTTCCGCGTACTTCAACGTCACTATACGCCGGATGACATGCCGCACCGTTCCGAGCAGGAACACCGGGAAATTCTGGCCGCTATCGAGGCGCGTGACGTGCGTGGCGCACGCAAGGCGATGAAAGCGCATCTGGACGAAGTGATCGCCATTTTCGCCCGCGCGCAGTAGGACGATTGGTCGGCATCAGGGCGGTGAGAAATTTTTTCTCAAACCGCCTTTTTTCCACATGCAGCCAAGGCTCAGGCACATTACACTGACAGCATATTGCATTGCACCCTATGGCTTTCAAGTTGCAGCTAGGCGACCTGATCGCTCATCCCCAGCTTTTGTAGAGGCGCCGCATGCTGCGCCCGCATTAATCGGGGCGAATATATTCGCCCCCTACAGTAACTGGGATGAGTGACAAATCTGTCGGAAACGGATTTGAACGCTGCGGCTTGAAAGACGACGGGTATAGGCCCTTTCACTGCTGCCTTTTAAAATGGATAACCATCGTTGAAGAACTCTTTCTCCGCTTCATTGCTGGCGCTGAGCCTGTGTGCCGCGCCGCTGGCCGCGCAGGCCGCCGCCCCGCAGCTGGCTTCGCAAATCGTCGACCAATATGCCGAGCACATTTTCTACAACAGCGGCGCCACCGGCATGGCGCTGGTGGTGATCGACGGCAATCAGGTGGTTAACCGCAGTTTTGGCGACACCAAACCCGGTAACAACCTGCGTCCGCGCCCGGATTCCCTGATCCGCATCGCCTCGATCACCAAGCTGATGACCAGCGAAGTGATGGTAAAAATGGCGGCGGAAGGCCGGGTCAAACTCACCGATCCGCTGCGCAAATACGCCCCGTCCGGTGCCTACGTACCGGCTTATAACGCTCGCCAGCCGATCACCTTGCTGAACCTGGCCACCCACACCAGCGCACTGCCGCGTGAGCAACCGGGCAAGAAACCGCCTAAAACGCCGGTGTTCACCTGGCCGACCAAAGCACAGCGCTGGCAGTGGCTGGAGCATGCCAACGTGACGGTACCGCCGGGCGTACGTGCCTCTTATTCCAACCTGGCGTATGACCTGCTGGCAGATGCGCTGTCACGAGCGGCGGGTAAACCTTACAGCGCCCTGCTGAAAGAAAAAATCACCGCGCCGCTCGGTATGGTCGACACCACCCTGACCCCCAGTGCCGAGCAGTGCTCACGGCTGATGGTTGCCTCAGCCGGCCCCAGCGCCTGCCGCGATACCACGGCCGCGGCCGGCAGCGGCGGCGTTTACTCTACCCCACGCGATATGCAGCGCTGGATGCAACAGTTCCTCACTTCCAACGTCTCCGGCCCACGCAAATCAACCGCGGCCAGCGAGCAGACCATGTACTTCCAGCGTAACGATCTGGTTTCGCTCAAAGGGATGGATGTGCCGGGTGAAGCCAGCGCCCTGGGATTGGGATGGGTGTATATGGCGCCGAACGGCGAACTGCCGGGGATTATTCAGAAAACCGGCGGTGGCGGTGGCTTTATCACCTATATGGCGATGATCCCGCAGAAAAACGTTGGGGTATTTGTGGTGGTAACCCGCTCGGAACTGAGTAAATTCACCAACATGAGCGATCCGGTTAACCGGCTGGTCGCCGAGTTGGCGACCAACAAAAGCTAATGCCGTAACGGGGCGCAGCCCATGCGCCCCGCCGTTTTCAGACTAACGCCGCCATCTTGTGCATCACCGGATGGAAGTTGCGTTTGAAGTAGATCAGGCCGTTACCGCCCGCACTCACCCGGATCTGGCGGATCTGCACCAGATAAACCTGATGGGTGCCAATGCTCTGGATCTGCTCGATTTCCCCTTCCAGACTGGCCAGCGTGTTACGCAGCACCGGCTGATTCAGTGCGCCGTTTTGCCACTCCTCCAGACGGAAACGATCCTCCATGCTGAGTTCGGTCATACCGGCGAAGTGGCGCGCCATCAGCTCCTGCTCATGATTCAACACGTTAACGCACAGACGCTGATTCGCCTGGAAAACTGGGTTCATCGCGCTGTTGCGGTTAATGCAAACCAGCAGCGTCGGCGGCGTATCGGTCACCGAGCACACGGCGGTGGCGGTAATGCCGCAGCGCCCCGCAGGACCGTCGGTAGTGACGATATTCACCGCGGCGGACAGGCTGGCCATCGCGTCGCGAAACAGCAAACGGTGTTCATTTTCCTGAGACATACACCCCTCCTTCAGGATCACTTGAGCAAGTTATCCAGCTGATTAATGTCACCATTATTATGCAGATGCGGCACTTTCCAACCGTGCTGGTCGTAGTCGGACAGGCATTTGTCGACCATCTCCATCATCTGGTTCATGGCGCCGGATCCCTGTGCGTTGCGCAGACACTGCAGGCGGATCTCATCCTGGCTGCCGGCGTAGTTGATCTCATACAGCTCGTGGCGACCGCCGAATTCGCTGCCGATCGCATCCCACATCAGCTTGAGGATCTTGATGCGTTCAACGTGATCCATACCGTCGGATCCGCGCACGTAACGCGCCAGGTATTTATCGATCTCCGGGTTATTCATGTCGCGCACGCTGGACGGCAGATAAATCAAACCGCTGGTGACGTTCTTTTCGATAATGTGCTTCACCTTGGTGTAGGCCATTGGTGCCATCACGCGGTAAGTTTGCATCGCGGTGGAATCCGGCAGATAAGCGCCGTTTTCCCATTGGGTGGCCTCGGCGCACATCGCATCGCTCAGTGACCAGAACATATTGCGCCAGGCCACTACTTCGCCAAGATCGGCCTGTACGCCACGGAACTCCAGCACGCCGGTACAGGACAGGCTTTTTTGCAGCAGCGCGGTGATAAAGTCCATCTTCACCGCCAGGCGCACACAGGCCTGCAGCGGGAACAGACGAGCGAAGCCCCCTTGCGTACTCCAGCGACGACAACGATCGAAATCGCGGTAGATCAGCACGTTTTCCCACGGGATCAGCACATGATCCATAATCAGGATCGCATCGTTCTCATCGAAACGGCTCGAAAGCGGATAATCGAACGGGGATCCCGTTGCGCCCGCCACCAGCTCATAAGAGGCGCGAGAAATCAGCTTCACCCCTTCGGCATCCATCGGCGCCACAAACATCAACGCGAAGTCCGGGTTATCCCCCATCACCTGGGCAGAACCAAAACCGATAAAGTTATAGTGGGTCAGCGCCGAGTTGGTTGCCACCACCTTGGCCCCGCTGACGATAATGCCCGCGTCGGTCTCTTTCTCCACCTGAATGTAAACGTCTTTCACTTCGTTGACCGGCTTGTGGCGGTCAATCGGTGGGTTAACGATAGCGTGGTTAAAGTACAGGCCGGTTTCCTGAATGCGTTTGTACCAGTGGCGCGCGTTATCGGCGAACTGACCATAAAACTCGGGATAAGCCCCCAGCGCACACCCGAAGGCTGCTTTGTAGTCCGGGGTGCGCCCCATCCAACCGTAACTCTGGCGCGACCAGTCGGCGATAGCATCACGCTGCTGACGCATCTCTTCCGGGCTGCGGGCGTAGCGGAAGAATTTGTGAGTGTAACCGCCGTTGCCGGTATCGGTGTTCCAGCACAGGCGATCCTGGCTGACCGGATCGTGCAGCGCGTCGTACAGTTGACCGACCGAAGCCGCTGCATTACGGAATGCCGGGTGAGTGGTGACATCTTTCACTCGTTCGCCGTAGATATAAATCTCACGGCCGTCCTGCAAACTTTTCAGGTATTCGGCACCGGTGAACGGGCGTTTGTTGTCAGCACGAAAGTCTTCAGGTTTCATTTAAGTCTTCCTCGTAATCGGCATAGTGCAGACCGTGGATTCGGTCGCTTGTTAAAATAATGTTTTCTTTTGGTTGCTTAATTGAAGCTTCCAGGGCCGGTTTCGAGAAGAGACTTTTGCGGCAAACGCCGGTACTTTTCAGGCGGGTTGGCCGCAATCGCCGCGAATTGTGATCCAGACAGTGTTCCGCCGTTATGAAAGGGGATGCTGCGCGGCGCGGTAGGTCGAGGGTGAACAGCCTTCCAGACGATTGAAGAAACGCGCGAAATAGGCCGGATCCTTAAAGCCCAGGCTATAGGCGGTTTCATGCACCGTACAGGCGCTGAATAGCAGCATGCGCTTGGCTTCGCGCAGCAGGCGATCGAAGATCAAACGTTTGGGGGGCTGATTGGCAAACCGTCGGCACAAATCGTTGAGCCGCGATTCGGTGACGCCGAGCGCCTGAGCATAGTCCGGCACCGCCAGGTGATCGCGAAAACGCTCATCGACCATCTTGTTGAAACGCTGGAACAGCTTCAGCTCACCCCGCACGCCGCTGGTGGCGGTATCCTCCAGCGTGGTATTGCGCAACAGCAGGGTAAACACCGCCTGCGCCAACAGCACCAGCGTCTGTTCGCGGCCCACTAACCTCTGGCTGAACTCACGCCGGATCAGCGCCCAGTAATGGCTAAGCGCGGTCAATTCCTGCGGTGCATCCGCCAGTGAAAGGCAAATGCCCGGCATGTCCAACGCCAGATTGCTGCCAGGGTAGAGGCGCTCCAGCAAAGGCCAAATCAGCTCCTGGCGTACCGTCAGCACGTGGCCGTCGCTGTCCGGTTCGGTGAAAAACGCATGGGGTACCGAGGGCGGCGTCAGGATGAACAGCGGTGCCTGCACCGAATAGTGCTGGCTGTCCAGCTGCAGCTCTATCTTGCCGGTCTCCAGAAAATGCATCTGGAAAAACCGATCGTGCCAATGCACCTGCATATCGCGGCCAAAAAACGCCGCCAGTCCGGCGAAGGTTTCATAGTGCACTTCGTCGGTGGCGTAACGCGCATCGTACTCTTTGCAGATATCGATATTGGCGATAAAACCGGTACTTTTCTGCACATCATCCTCCATCAGCGATGAGATCCGTGATAAGCCTTTTATTAGGCGTCATTGTCGCAGGCAGTTTGGCCATGGACAGCGCGCAGCAACCCGAGCGTACACGCAGTACGTAAGGGGTCCGAGCACTGCCCTAGGCCAAAATGGCAAGTAAAATAGCCTAATATCAGGCTTATGGCGTGGCCCGGGGACGCGAGCCCTGCATCGGGATCCGCCACACGATCACGGCACCGATGATCAACAACGCCGAAACGAAATACAGCCCAGAGTTAAAGCTGCCGGTCAGATCCTTAAACCAGCCGATCAATACCGGGCTGACCGCCGATCCGATATTGCCGGTGGCATTGATCACCGCGATCCCAATCGCCCTCGCCTCGAGGCTGATGGACTGATCCGGCGTAGTCCAGAAGATCGCCATCGCCGTGAACGACCCCACCGACGCCATCACGATCCCCAGCAGCTGGATCATGCTGTGATCGGTGGCCGACGCCAGCAGCCAACCGGCAGCGGCAAACAGGTACGGCAGCGCGGTGTGGTGTTTGCGCTCTTGCAGCCGATCCGATCTCTTACTCCACCACACCATGCCGGCGATGGTACAGACTTGCGGGATCGCCGCCAGAATACCGATCACAATGTTGCTACTGCTCTGGTTGAAGCTCTGCAGGATCTGCGGCGTCCAGATATTGATGGCGCTCAGGGTGTTGGTCAGACAGAAATAAGCCAGGGTATACATCAGCACGATCGGGGTGAAAATTTCCCGCCACAGGCTGCGCTGTTGCAATGCCCGATGGCTGCCCGGCCCATTGGGCTGCACCAGTTGCAGTTTGTCCGCCTCCATCATCGCCTTCAGACTGGCCTTTTCCTCGTCGGTCAGCCATTTGGCCTTGGCTGGAGTATCGTCGAGGTAGAACCACACCACCACGCCCAACAGCACCGAAGGAATGCCCTCCAACAGGAACAGCCATTGCCACCCTTTGAGGTTCATCAGCCCGTCCAGCGCCAGAATATAGCCGGACACCAGCGAGCCAATCGCCATGGTTACCGGCATGGCGATCATAAACAGCGCGTTGGCGCGAGCGCGGTAAAAAGCCGGGAACCAATAGGTGAGATACACCAGAATCCCCGGCAGAAAACCGGCCTCGGTAATACCTACGATCATCCGCAATAGGTACAGGCTGGTCGGCCCGGTGGCGAACAGCGTGCAGGTCGAGGCGATGCCCCACAGCACCATGATGGTGGCGATCCAGCGGCGCGCGCCGACGATCCCCAGCATGATATTGCTCGGAATGCCGAAGATCACATAGGTGACGTAGAACAAGGTTGCCGCCAGGCCGAACATGGTCGAGCTCAGGCCGAGATCCTTGCCCATCGTCAGCCCGGCGAAACCGATGTTGATGCGGTCGAGGAAAGAGAAAACAAACAGCACAAACAGGAAAATAATCAGTCGCCGAAATAACTTTTTAATCACCGATTGCTCGGCGGCGGTTAACGCTTTATGTTGCTGCGCCGGGTTGACCGGCGGCAGCGAATCGACGTTGCTCATGGTGTCTCCAATAAGATGGCGGCCTGCAACCTAATAAACGCTCGGGGACTGTACGGGCGGCCGCTCTTGTTTAAAGCGGCTGGCCAAAGATTCCGCCGCTCGCGACAGCAGGGTGGTATCCACCCCTACTGCGACAAACAGCGCGCCGGACGCCAGATAGTGCTGCGCCAGTTCCGGGTTGGCCGTCAGAATGCCTGCTGCCTTACCGGCGGCGCTGATGCGCGCTATAGCGTCGTCGATGGTGCGCTGCACTTCCGGCTGCTGTGGATTGCCGGAAAAACCCATGTCGGCACTGAGATCCGCCGGGCCGATAAATACCCCGTCGACCCCCTCCACCTGCAGGATGGCATCCAGGTTTTTCACCGCCTCACGGGTTTCTATTTGCACCAGTACGCACATCTGCGCGTCGGCCTGTTGCAGGTAATTCGGCACCCTGTTCCAGCGGGAAGCACGAGCCAGCGCACTGCCAACGCCGCGTATGCCATGCGGCGGATAACGGGTGGCTCGCACCGCGTCACACGCCTGTTCTGCGTTCTGGATCATCGGGATCAGCAGCGTCTGCGCACCGACGTCCAACAGTTGCTTGATCATCACCGGATCATTCCATGCCGGACGCACCACCGGATGACTCGGATAAGGCGCGATGGCCTGCAGCTGGCCCAATACCGTTTGTACGTTGTTGGGCGCGTGTTCGCCGTCGATCAGCAGCCAGTCGAAACCGGCCCCGGCCAGCATTTCTGCGCTGTAGCTGCTGCACAGCCCCAGCCACAGGCCAATCTGCGGGCGTTTTTCCTGCAACGCCTGTTTGAAAGGGTTGGTTAACATGGTGTTCTCCATTGGTTTTTCCACTCTCCCACAGGGAAAGGGCCGATCAGACAAAGCGACAGCTGATGCAGCCCATCGGGCCATAATCCGCATGGAAGGTGTCGCCACGTCGGGCGGCAACCGGTCGGGTGAAGGAACCGCCGAGGATCACCTGCCCGGCTTCCAGCTCTACGTCGTACGGGAAAAGTTTGTTGGCCAGCCAGGCCACGCCGTTGGCCGGATGGTTCAGCACCGCTGCCGCCACGCCAGACTCTTCAATCACGCCGTTGCGGTACAGCAACGCGCTGATCCAACGCAGATCCAACGCGTCCGGTTTGATCGGCCGCCCTCCCATCACCACCCCGGCGTTGGCGGCATTGTCGGAAATGGTGTCGAACACCTTGCGCGGGCGCTGAGTTTCGGGATCCACGTTATGGCTGCGCGCATCGATGATCTCCAGGGCCGGAATGATGTAATCGGTGGCGTTATAAACGTCGAACAGCGTGCAGTTTGGCCCGCGCAGCGGCTTGGCGAGCACGAAGGCCAGCTCCACCTCGACGCGCGGCACGATAAAACGGTCGATGGGAATATCGCTGCCATCGTTGAAAAACATGTCGTCCAGCAGCGCGCCGTAATCCGGCTCGGAGATCTGGGAGCTGACCTGCATGGCGCGCGACGTCAAGCCGATTTTATGGCCCTTGAGTTTGCGCCCTTCGGCGATCTTCAGCTCTACCCACTGGCGCTGAATGGCGTAAGCGTCTTCAATGGTGATCTCGGGATGATCCAGCGACAGCGCGCGGATCTGCTCGCGGTTTTGCTCCGCCTGATGCAAGCGCTGCACGGCACGACTAACCAGCTCTTTATTCAACATTGACGGCCCCTTAGCCTTGGCGAAATAGCGCGTGGACATTGTTTTGCTTGTAGTTCAGCACCGGATCCAGCTCTTCCATCGTGAAGGACAGCGCCAGATAGCGCCTGGCCATCAGCGCGGCAAAATGTTCTTTGATCAGCGCAAACAGCATCTCGCCCACCTGTTCACGACTTTCCAGGCTGCGGCCGTGACCAATCTTCAATGTCATATGCACGAAGGCGTAATCGTGCTTACCGTCGGCCATCTGCCAGGTATCCAGCCAGATAGCGCGGCTGCGCACTCCGGCCAGAGGAAAAATACCGGTGTCCGCCAGTGCCTGATTGACCTTGGCGAACAACGCGGGGAGCTCGGCTTCTTCGCGGATGTTATTGGTGCATTCAGCATAAAAATGCGGCATAGCAATCTCCGGGAAACGAATTTGCGCGAACGCCTGTCCGCGCGTTGGGGGCTACAGGGTGTTACCGAGCTTAAAGCCTTTCTCTGTATCGCCTTGACGGGTATAGGAAAAACCATCCGCGCCAATGGTGACGGCCATTTCGCTTGGCGCGTTACGTTCGATAACCGGCTGCGGCTGGCCATCGAGATCGAGCACCAGTGACCCCTCGGTGTACCAGCTTGGCACTACCGGGTTGCCCCACCAGTCGCGGCGCTGGTTATCATGCACATCCCAGCTCACGGTCGGGTTGTCAGGATCGCCGGTGTAGTAATCCTGGGTATAGATTTCTACGCGATGGCCATCGGGATCGCGCAGATAGAGATAAAAGGCGTTAGAGACGCCGTGGCGGCCTGGACCACGTTCGATCAAATCGGATTTACGCAGTGCGCCGAGCTTGTCGCAGATGGCCAGAATGTTGTGTTTTTCATGGGTGGCGAACGCAATATGGTGCATACGCGGCCCGGCGCCGCCGGTCATCGCGGTGTCGTGCACCGTGGCTTTGCGGCGCATCCAGGCGGCGTAAACCACGCCATTTTCATCCCGGATATCTTCCGTCACGCGGAACCCCAGGCCCTGGATGTATTCCACCGCACGCGGAACATCGGGCGTGATCTGGTTAAAGTGGTCGAGACGTACCAGCGCCCCTGGCGTGTAGAGATCGTAACGCCAGGCCAGACGCTCGACGTGCTGCACGTCGTAGAAGAATTCGTACGGGAAGCCGAGCGGATCCTCTACCCGCACCGAATCGCCAATGCCTTTGGCGAAGCCATTCACCCGACGCTCGGTACGACAACCCAGCGCTTTGAAATAGGCTTCAGCCCGATCGACGTCTTCCGGCGTACGCACCCGGAAGGCAAAGGCCGCAACGGCAGCCACCGGTCCTTCACGCAGCACCAGATTATGGTGGATAAACTCCTCCATCGACCGTAGATAGAGGGTTTTCTCGTCCTCGGCGGTCACAACCAGACCCAGGATATCGACGTAGAATTCGCGCGCGGCTTTAAGGTTGGTGACCTGAATTTCCATATAGGCGCAGCGCACAACATCGGGAGCAGGGACAGCATCGGTGGTAAGTTTGGTCGTCATTGTTCTCATCTCCTTCTTTTTTATTATGGTTTGAGGCTTAAACGCCCCAGCGCGGGATCGGGTGGTCACCCATGGAAATGCACACGTTCTTCATCTCGGCGAACACTTCAAAACTGTATTCCCCGCCCTCGCGGCCGGTGCCGGAAGATTTCACGCCGCCAAACGGCTGGCGCAGATCGCGTACGTTTTGGGTATTGACGAAAACCATCCCCGCTTCAATATTGCGGGCCAGACGCAGCACCTTGCTCACATCCTGCGTCCAGATGTACGACGCCAGGCCGTACTCCACGTCGTTGGCCATGCGCAGGCCGTCTTCTTCCGATTTGAACGGCAGCAGGCAGGCCACTGGCCCGAAAATCTCCTCCTGCGCGATGCGCATCCGATTGTCGACATCCGCCAGCACCGTTGGGCGCAGGAAGTTGCCGTGGCTCAGACCTGCCGGTTTGTCCGGGCCACCAGCCAACAGGGTGGCGCCTTCTTCCAGCCCGAGGCGGATATAGCCGGACACTTTTTCCCAGTGCTGCTGGCTGATCAACGCCCCAACCTGCGTGTTGGGATCCTGCGGATCGCCTACGCGCAGGCGGTTGGCGCGCTCGGCAAAACGTTTGACGAATTCCGGGTAAATGCTTTCTTGAATAAAGATGCGCGAACCCGCGGTGCAGCGTTCACCGTTGATCGAGAAAATGGTGAACAGCGCGGCGTCCAGCGCACGTTCGATGTCGGCATCTTCGAAAATCAGTACCGGCGATTTCCCGCCCAGCTCCATGGAAAACTTCTTCAAGCCCGCGCTTTCAATGATCCGGCGTCCGGTGGCGGTGCCGCCGGTAAAGGACACCGCACGCACGTCCTTATGACGCACCAGCGCATCCCCGGCGGTGGCGCCGTAACCCTGCACCACGTTGAGTACCCCGGCCGGAATGCCGGCTTCCAGCGCCAGTTCACCCAGTCGATCGGCGGTCAGCGGCGACAGCTCGGACATTTTCAGCACCGCGGTATTGCCCAGCGCCAGGCAAGGCGCGGTCTTCCAGGTTGCGGTCATGAAAGGCACGTTCCACGGTGACACCAGCGCACACACCCCCACCGGCTGGATCAGCGTGTAGTTGAGCATCTTGTCGTCCACCGGATAGGTGCGGCCGTTCATCTGCTGGCAGATCTCGGCAAAGAACTCGAAGTTGTGAGAAGCGCGCGGGATCAGCACGTTTTTGGTTTGGTGGATCGGCAGACCGGTGTCGGCGGTTTCCATCTCGGCAATCTGCGGCACGTTTTCGTCAATCAGCTCGCCCAGACGACGCATCAGGCGAGCACGCTCTTTCATTGGCGTATTGGCCCATTTCGGGAACGCAGCCTTGGCGGCAGCTACCGCCTGATCGATCTCCAACTGCCCGCCGGAAGCGACCTCTGCCAGCACCTCGCCGTTGGCCGGGTTGGTGGTAGTGAAATACTCTTTGCTGGCTACGTTTTTACCGTTAATCCAATGGTTGATGGTTTTCATCGCAGGCTTTCCTCGTAATCTTTTTCACTGATGATGTGGTTAACCAGACGGCCGATGCCCTCAATCTCCACCACCACTTCATCGCCCGGCTGCACGTCGGCCAGCCCTTTCGGCGTACCGGTGGCGATCATGTCGCCCGGCTGCAGCGTCATAAATTCACTCAGGTAACTGATCAGGTAGGGGATATCGAAAATCATGTCGGCGGTGCTGCCGCGCTGACGCAGCTCGCCGTTGACGTAGGTGCTGAGTGCCAGACGGTGCGGATCGGCGATATCGTCACGATCGACGATGTACGGCCCAATCGGCGTCAGGGTATCGCGGCTTTTCACCCGCAGATTCGGGCGGTAATAGTTTTCCAGATAGTCGCGAATGGCGTAGTCATTGCACAGCGTGTAGCCCGCCACGTATGCCATGGCATCTTCGCGGCTGACGTTACGCGCCGTCTTGCCGATCACCGCCACCAGCTCGGCTTCGTAGTGCATATAGTCGACGTTGGCCGGACGTACCGAAACCTGCCGATGGCCGGTCAGGGTGTTCGGCGCCTTGAGGAACACCAGCGGCTCTTCCGGGGCCTTGAATTCCAGCTCGCTGGCGTGATCGGCATAGTTCAGCCCCAGGGCAAACACCGTGCCCTGCGCCGGTGGCAACCACTCGACGTCCTGCTCTGGCAACACCGTGCCGTCCGGCAACGTCACGCGCAGTTGCTCGTCGACGCTGACATTAACAATTTGGCCATGATGGCGAATACGGGCGTGTCTCATGCAATTTCTCCTGCCTGCACTACGCGGTTGGTCAGGGTCGGCAAACCGGCGGCACTCACCCTCACTTTATCTCCAGGTTTGATCTCTACCCGCTGGTGCGGCGTACCGATCAGCACTGCGTCGCCCGGCTGCAGGGTAATAAAATCGCTGATGGCGGCGATCAGTTCCGGCACCGAACGCACCAAATCGGCCGTCGACCAGCGATCCTGCTCTACCCCGTTGATTTCGGTGATGATCTCCACCGCATCGGTGGTCACCAATGAACCGATCTCCCCCAACGGGCAAAAACCGTCGCGGCATTTCGCTTTGATCGCCGGGCGGTAGAAGCTGCTTTCCGGCAGGCTGATGTCGTTGGCCAGCGCATAACCGGCCAGATAGTCGGCGACCCGTTCGGCTGGCACCTTACGGGCGGTGTTGCCAATCACTACCGCCAGCGTGGCGCCGCTTTGCACTTGCTCACCGGCAGGAAACGGGATCGCCCCGCCGTTGGCGAGGTGGGTATTGCGCGGTTTGATAAACCACACCGGGGTCTTCGGCGGGGTTTTATACGGCGGCTGATGAAACGCCTGATCCCAGGCGTCTATCTGGCTGCGGTGATTCAACGCAACGGAAAATACGGTGCCTTTCATGCAAACTCCTTTCAATGACACAACAGGGCAATTCGGCATTCATTAATATGTTAATGAATACTTTTATACGCTGTTCAGCTTTTACGCAACGCCGGTGGATTGATTTGTGATCGTGATAACAAAATATTCACAACCCATGAACATTGGCGTGATTATTCAACGAATTAATCATTTTTAGGTGATTTTTACCGCTGCGGATGCGTTTTCGCTTTATCCATCTGGGTAAACTTGGCTACTATTAAGTTATTAATAAAATCAGGATTTACCGATAGGGGTATTGCAGTGTCCGCACGGCCACCTGCTGAGCCACAACGGTAAATGCCTGAATGACGAACACCTTTATAGCCAAGGCCAAATCTATGCATGAGTCCTTAACCATTGCCCTGCTGCAAGCGCGTGAAACCGCCATGGGCTTTTTTCGCCCGATCCTGAAAAGCCATAACCTGACCGAACAGCAATGGCGCATCATTCGCGTTTTGGCCAACAGTCGTTCGATCGAATTCCACGAATTGGCAGCAGAAACCTGCATCCTGCGCCCCAGCCTGACCGGCATTTTGTCGCGCATGGAACGCGATAAGCTGATTTTCCGCCTGAAACCGGTTAACGATCAGCGCAAGCTGTACGTGTCTCTCACCCAGCAGGGTCAGGAGCTGTATGAAGTGGCGCGCCACCAGGTAGAACAGGGGTACGCTGAAATCGAAGCCGCATTTTCACAGCAGAAAATGGACCAGTTGATGACCTTACTGGACGAGCTGATCACCCTGGGGGATAAACTGCCCGCCAACGTGACCGCTCATCCCACAAAGAAATGATCCTTCCGATTATCATCCTCTGATTAATTGGCGTTGCAGCCAGGCTGCAACGTCAAGAAAGAACAGGATGAGCCTCGGGGAGTAACGCGCCGCCGTCCACCACCAGCGTTTGGCCGGTCATATAGGCGGCCGCCGGTGAGGCGAGAAACACCATCGCCGCCGCGATGTCTTCCGGCTCCCCCAATCGCCCGAGCGGCACTGCGGCCGCAATCGCCTGATTGACCGCCGCGCCCCCCAGATTGGCCATCGCCGGCGTGCGGATCATTCCCGGCTCCACACCGTTGACCCTGACGCCAGCCGCCGCCAGTTCCAGCGCCGCCGCGCGAATAAACCCGTTTACTCCGGCCTTTGAAGCGGCGTAGTGCGCCAACCCCGGATAGGCGACCCGTGGCCCGGTCACCGACGACGTCACCAAAATGCAGCCCCCGCCCTGACGCTGCATCCAGGGTAAAGCCGCCTGCGCCAGAAAGAACGGCGCCATCAGATTAACGCTCAGCGTGCGTTGCAATAACACAGCGTCAATCTCGGTAAAGGGCGTCAGCGGGAAGTAAGCCGCGTTATGGATCACCACGTCCAGCCGCTGATGCTGCTGCCCCACCGTTGCAACCAGTTCGGCAATCTGCCCCGGATCGGCCAGATCGCAGGCCATCGCCTGGACCTGCCCGCCCTGCTGTTGCAGCGTCTCGGCGGCATCCTGCGCTTTTTGCAGCTGCAGATCCGCCATCACCACCGTCGCGCCCAACTGAGCAAAGGCACTGACGATCGCCAGCCCGATGCCCTGCGCACCGCCCGTCACCAGCACCACCTGCCCCTTGAACGCATCAGCCGCATAGGTTGCATTCATCGGACTATCCCCGTGGATGGTGGGTGGTGTTCAGCACCTGCGCATGGGCGCCTACCGCAAAATTGCTCAGCGCGCTGAAATCACTGCCCTGATAGCCGAGGATCTTGCCGTCGGTGCGCATGCCTTGCAGATCGATCATGACCACGCCCAGCGTCGGCACAATCTTCTCTCGCCAGACAAACAGGTACAGCTGTTCGGCCACCTTCACGTAGTGGCAGCGATCGACATCCGCCAGCCCTTTCTCCACGCCGTCCAGGCACTGCCAGGCGTAGAAATTGTCGTTCAGATAAATGTGTTCGTAACGCTCGGTCGGGCTGTAGGTATACATGTTACGCATGCCAATCAGCTCGTCGGTGAACTCTGGCGGCGCAACATCGGCGTTATCCAGCGTGCCAAAGTGGAATTCAACGTTGACCGCCGTCAGCGGCAACCCTTGCTCAACCCGGCTGAAGGCGTCCAGACGGGCTTGTTCCTCATCCGGCAACTGGCCATACACCGCCGTGAAATTACCCTGGTTGCGATCGCACACCAGCGTAATGCTGGCGTTCTCCTGTGCGGGATCGAGAAAATCGATAAACAGAATGCCGGGGCGGATGCTGGTGGCGCGATAAGCGATGCCCCTGTACTCCCCCCAACTCAGCGTCTGCTCATCGACAAAGTGACAACTCAGCATTTCACCGTCGGCAAAACGTAATGTCAGCGTGTTACCGCTCAACCCATGCTGCTGTTCCAGCGTATTGCTGTGCGGCGCAAAGCCTTCCGCCAGTGCGCCAACCTGAATAAATACCGCTTCTGTACTCATTTGATGCTCCTTAAAGGGAAGTAAAAGCCAATGTCGGTACGTCGACGATGGTGGAGCCGCCGTCGGCCACCAGCGCCGCACCGGTAATGATCGACGCGTCCTCCGAACAGAGAAAACGGCAGATAGCGGCGATCTCTTCGGCGCTGGCCGGGCGACGCAGCGGCACGTCGCGGCATACCCGTTGGTAAGCCTGCTCCAGCGTAAGGTGGTACTCAGCCATCAGCGGCTGCATCTCTTCATCCGCCATCGGCGTAGTGACCCAACCGGGACACACCGCGTTGGCACGCACGCCCAGCGGGCCGTAGTCACGAGCGATGGAACGCATCAGCCCAATCAGCGCATGTTTGGCGGTCACGTAGCCACACACCTCCGGCCCGGCGGCCAGCGAAGCGATAGAGGCGACAAACAGCAGGTTGCCGCCGGTTTTCACCAGCTCCGACAGGCAGGCGCGGGCGCTGGCAAAAGCACTGTTGAGGTTGCTGTCCAGCGCCTGACGCCACTGGTCATCGTTCATTTCGGTAATGCGCCCCAGCCCCATCCCGCCGGCGCTGCAGATCAGGCAATCAATGCGCCCGGCCTGCTGCAAAATGGCCGGCAGCAGCTGGCTTTGCCAGCATTCACCGCTGGCCGCATCCCCCACCAATGCCTGCGCGCCAATGTCGTCCGCCAGCGCCATCAGAGGTTCACGGCGGCGGCCGATGATAAAGACCCGATCGCCCCTGCTCGCCAGCAGCCTGGCGCACGCAGCCCCCACGCCGGTGCCGCCGCCGGTAATCACCACCACTCTACTCATCCAGTTTCTCCATCAATTGGCCGATCATCAGCAGGCTGCTCAGCAGCAAGCGCCGCTGCTCCGGTTCCAGCCGCAGATAGCGGCGACCGGCAGGCAAACGGCTGACCACTTCCGAAGCGGCGAAATGTTCGATCTCCAGCCGCCAATGACCGGCCGCGACCGTCAGTTGGATACGCCGAAAATCCAGCTGCTCCAGCGTTTCGGCAATCTGCGGATAGCGCCGCAGAGCGGCAATCATTCGCTGCGCTACGGCATCATCCCGGGTCGCGCGATAAACCACGCCGCGTCGCCGCAACCAACCGCCGGCGTTAATGCGTAGCGTCAGCGGCTCCTTCTGCGAGCACGCCCCCTGCACGCAGAAACGCTGACTAACGATATGCGCCATAAACAGCGCGCTGACCTGTTCGCTAATGTCGATAACCGCCCCCTGCGGCAAGGTCAGGCGCAGCAGGCAGGGCGAAAGGCGCTCGCAGGCATAGGGCTGCAGATTGTTCGCCAGCCGGCTGAGGGTGACGCCTGGCTGGTAGCCCGCCGGGGAGCGCTGCCAGTAGCGATTAAGTGAGGGAAGTAAGCCGATCAAACTGCGCCTCCTCGCTTTCCGCTTTGGCAAAGGCCGTTTCCAGTACCTGTTCGACCGGCACCGGTTTAAACGGATTGACCTTTTGCACGCACAGGGTCCAGAACAGCGCATAGGCAGCAGTCAGGCCAATCATGATGCTGAACGGGATATAGACGGCACGCGGATCCATGCCCGGCGGGGTGATATAGATAATCGCCAGCACGATGCCCACGCTGGAGACAATTTGCGGCAGCGGGAACCAGGGAGATTTGTAAGCGCGTGGCAGATCCGGGCGGCGAATACGCAGGATCACCACCGAGCAGGTGACCAGCAGGTAGGCCACGCCCCAGGCGCACACCGCCGCCAGCACCAGCGGAATAATACGGTCGAGATTGCCCTGAATGGCAAAGGCATGCACGCAGGGGATCAATACCGCGACCAGAATACCTACCACCGGGGTTTTAAAACGGGGGTGCAGATAGGCGAAGATACGTGGCAATGCCCCGTCCAGCGCCATGCCGTAAAGAATACGCGGCACCGCCGCCATCAGCGTGTTGATGGTCGCCGCCCCGGCCAGCAGCAGCCCAATACCCAACCAGTATTTGCCGAACTCGCCCATCACCTGACCGGCAAAAGCCGGGATCGCCATCGGCGTATCCAGCAGATGAACGCCGTTGGCGGCATCCACCACCACGTTTTCCACCTGATGGCTGAGCGCCGCACCGTACAACGCCATGCACACCGCCACGCCACACAGCCCCAGCGACATCGCCCGTGGGATAACACTGGCGGAGCTTTTGATCTCCGGCGCCATCGGCGTGACCAGCTCACAACCGACGAACATAAACATCGCCATACCGATCAGGCTGAATACCGCAAAGGGATCGCTCAGGCTCAGCGTGCTGCCGAACCAGCCTTCCAGCGGTACTGCATGCGGCGAAAGCAGCCCGGTAATGCCAAATATCACCAGGGTGCTCCACATGGCGAAGGTCAGCACGATCTCCGCTTTACCGAAGGCCTCGATGCCGAAGGCGTTGAGTGCACCGAACACGATGACCAACCCCACCCCCACCATCCAGGAAGCATTGTGAGTTTCCATCAGGGTATTAAGGTGCTCAAAATTCACCAGCGCCATAATGCCGGAGAGAATGGTTTCGGCGGTCCCGGCAAAGATATGCACGATCAAGTAGGCCGACAGCGCGCCGGTAATGGCAAAAAAGCGTCCCATACCACAGGCGATATAGTCATACACCGATCCGGAGGTCGGCAAGATCGCCGCCGCTTCCGAGAAGGTGGTGAGCTGGGCCTGCATCATGATAAAGGCGATCAGCATCGCCAGCGCGAAGGTATCGCCGCCGATGCCGAAACCGCTGGTCACGGTGAGGATCACCGGGCTGGCCATAATCACCCCGACCGAGCTGGCCAGCGTGGTGGGGAATCCGACCTTGCCCCGCTCAAGATGGGCATGAAGCCGCGACGACAGGTTCATGGTTATGTCCTCTTATAGTTTTATCGTTTGGCCCTGATGGTGCTTTTGCAGGTGTTTCGTCGCCAGTGGCGGCAATATCACTATAGAGAGGAAAAGAAAATGCTGACTATCGTCCTTAAGGACGAGGCTAAACCATAGCTTTTTCGTCTTACCTTTGGTGCCCAATCAACCGTTATGGTTTTCGTTGGCCGGAAAAGGTTTTCACAGAGAGAACAAACGGGATTAAGGCTGTCTATCGTTCTTAAGAACGAGCCGTGGGGAGCGGCATCAGCGGTGAGACTGGCCGGTGATATCGCAGGGGGTCACCACGCCGAGGGGGAAATTGCTGTAAATTCAGCAGGAAGGCCATAGGCAATTCGTTAATATATTAATAAAATATCGACACTCGTGCGGCACTGTCGCTGCCGAGGCCTCTTCGTTGCCTTGTTATTTATGTGTTTTATTGCAATCAGGCTCACGTTGTTAATATGTATTTATTGTGTTGCACAATTGCTATCACTATGCTTGTATCGTTCACATATTGACCGAATATTCCAGACCGAACGATAAAGGGAGGAAATGAATCATGCACATTACATCGTCCGATGCCTTTATCAACAGCTGTTTGACCACCATTGCGCACCTGATCCCGGTGTCCGCAGGGGTGTTTTATTTGGTTAACCAGGACCTGCGGCCAGACCACTATATTTTGCACGGCATCTCCGATAAAACCCACCAGCAGTACTTGAACCATTTCCAGCAGATCGATCCGCTCAAGCCTGCCAACTTTCACCAGCAGGACATCAATATGGTCGGCATGAGCCCGGCGGCAATCGCCAATAACCGCCATTACTATCATGACTTTATGCTGCCCAATGATATGCGCGACATGACGGAGATCTTTATTCGGCAGCGTAAACGCATCGTTGCCGGGGTGTCCTTGATCCGCGATACGCCGTTTACCGAACTGGAACGCGGTCGCCTGCGGGCGGTGATGCCGCTGATCGAACTGGCGACCCGCGACCTTTTGCCCGACGGGGAAGCCCGCCTGCTGACCGCCAAAGAGCAGGAGATCGTCAATATGGTGCGTGAAGGCGCCAGTAATAAACGCATAGCGTTGAAGCTGGGTATTTCGCTTTCAACGGTAAAAACCCATATGCGCAATATTTTTGCCAAAACTGAAGTGGTCAACCGTACCGAATTGGTGGCCAGCAGCTTTATTGCCCACGGTTAATAAATAGAGCCATAACATCGGCTTATAGTGGAGAAAATAAGTTCGTTAATTATTCGCCATTCATGGCGCGGTTTCCGCCTGCCCAGAATACGGCAACGCGGTTATATCTGACTCAGGCTTAACCTGCGGGGATAATTATTATGTCCAGTGATTCCGTTTCTGTACCCGCTGCCGGGGCGGCTCTCCCCTGCCCGCCGCGGCTGCTGACCGCCATCATCATCTTTGCCGCCATTGCACCGGGCATCCTGATGACCGCCCCGGCGGTTGCCGCGCAACTGGCCAGCCAATGGTCGCTCACCCCCGCGCAAATCGGCCATCTGTTTTCCACCGAGCTGGGGGCCATGAGCCTCGCCACCCTGCCTGCCTGGTGGTGGATCAGCCGCGTTAACTGGCGCCGGGTGGCAACCCTGGCTGCGGGGGTGTTTATCGTCGGCAATTTGGCGTCGGCAATGGTCAGTGATTTTCACCTGTTACTGGGGCTGCGTTTCATCGCCTCTTTGGCGGGCGGCACACTGATGATCCTGTGTATCACCTGTGCCGGTGGCACCGCCAACCCCAGCCGGGTTTACGCCTTGTGGGTGCTGGGCCAGTTGGTGCTTGGCGCCGTTGGGCTGCTGGTGCTGCCCTTGCTGTTCGCCCATTTTGGCCTGATGGCGGTATACCTGATCCTGGCGGCCATCATGCTGTGCTGCCTGCCGCTGCTTTCCGCCTTTCCCAGCGGCTTTCACCCTGCGCAATCCACCGCCCATACCACGGCAACGCCGTGGCTGCGTAAAGTCTTCGCCGTCCTGGCGGTGCTGACCTTTTATATCAGCCTGAGCGCAGTCTGGACCTTTATCGGCAGTATCGCCCACGCGGCCGGCCTTTCGCCGGTCAGCAGCGGCCAGGTGCTGGCGGCCGCCACGCTGTTTGGCATCGTCGGCGCCGGTGGTGCGGCGTTCATCAGCGCCAGGCGAGGCGGCAATGGGCTGATCTGGCTAAGTTACGGCTTGTTGCTCGCCGGCATTGCGCTGCTGTTCCACACGCCGCAGCTGCTGCGTTTTGCGCTGGCAGCGGTGCTGTTCAAGTTTACCTGGACCTTTGTGCTGCCGTTTATCCTGGCCCGCGTCGCCGGGCTGGATAACAACGGCAAGCTGATGAACAACATCAATCTGGTGATTGGCGGCGGCATGGCGATCGGCCCATCGCTGGCCGGTTATTGGATTGAGTCTTCAGGCGGTTTCGACAGGCTGCTGGTCGGGGCGCTGGGCAGTGCGCTGCTGTCGCTGCTGCTGATTTCGCTGGCTTCACCGCGCGTTCAACGCGCCATTTAACAGGAGTAATAAGGTGAAAAGAAAAACCGGTTTCTTGTTTGATGAACGCTGTTTCTGGCACAGCACCGGCCTGCATGCCACCACGCTGCCGGTCGGCGGCTGGGTGCAACCGCCCTCAGGGGCGGGCCATGCCGAATCGCCGGAAACCAAACGGCGGATGAAAAACCTGATGGACGTGTCCGGCCTGTCGCGACAGCTCCAGCTGCTAAGTACCGACATGGCGACGGAAGAAGACCTGTTACGCATTCATCCGACCGACTATCTGCAACGTTTCAAACAGCTAAGTGATAACGGCGGCGGCATGCTGGGTGAGGAAGCACCTTTGGGCCCGGGCAGCTACGAGATAGCCAAACTGTCCGCCGGGCTGGCCTGCGCGGCGGTCGAAGCGGTGCTGCAGGGCCACCTGGATAACGCCTATGCGTTGTCGCGCCCACCGGGCCACCATTGCCTGCCGGATCAATCGATGGGGTTCTGCTTTCTGGCCAATATCCCGATCGCCATCGAGCGTGCCAGGGCCAAATACGGTTTGGGCAAAGTGGCGGTGCTCGATTGGGACGTGCATCACGGTAATGGTACGCAGCATATCTATTGGCAACGTGACGACGTACTGACGATGTCGCTGCATCAGGACGGCTGCTTCCCAGCGGGCTACTCCGGTGAACAGGACCGCGGTGCCGGGGCGGGAGAAGGCTTTAACATCAATATTCCGCTGCTGGCGGGCGCCGGTGACGACGGCTATCTGTATGCCATGCGACAGATAGTGATCCCGGCACTCGAGCGCTTCAAACCCGAGCTGATCATTGTTGCCTGCGGCTACGATGCCAATGCCCTCGACCCGCTGGCGCGCATGCAGTTGCACAGCGACAGTTTCCGCAGCATGACGGCCCTGGTGCAGGACGCCGCCGACCGCCTCTGCGATGGAAAGCTGGTGATGGTGCATGAGGGCGGTTATGCCGAGTCCTACGTGCCCTTCTGCGGGCTGGCGGTGATGGAGCAGCTTAGCGGTATTCGCACCGAGGTCGAAGATCCGCTGTTGGCATTCATCCGCCAACAGCAGCCGCGAGACGCCTTCAATCTGTTCCAACGCCAGGCTATCGATGCGCTGGCACAGCACTTCATTCGCTAAATATCCTGGGGCACCGCACGCAGTGCCCCTACCCATTCTCCGCTTTGCCGCTACGCTGAATATGACCTTTCCGATGAGAAAATACGATGTCTGAACAGAAGATCAGCTTTATCAAAGGTGGGCATGGCGATATTGCCGTGCATGACTGGGGCCATGACCGACCGCGTTTTCTGGCGCTGCTGGTGCACGGTTACGGCGAGCATCTCGGCCGTTATCAGTACGTCGCGCGTACGCTGGAAGCGCAGGGTGCGCGGGTGTTCGGCCCCGATCATCTCGGCCATGGGCTTTCGCAGGGCGAACGCGTATTGATTGAAGATTATGACGCCGTGGTCGACGACGTTCGACGCGTAACGGAGCATTTTCAGCGGCTGCATCCTGGCGTCCCCCTGGTGGTTATCGGCCATTCCATGGGCGGGATGATTGCCACCCGCTACGTTCAACGTTATGGCGATGACGTGCGTGCGCTGGTGCTTTCCGGCCCCTTGATTGGCGAAAGAACCCTGATTTCGGATTTGCTTACTCTGCCAGAGATCCCGGACACGCCGCTCGATACTGCCACCCTGTCGCGTGATCCGTCGGTGGGGGAAGCCTATCAGGCCGACCCGCTGGTGTGGCACGGGCCGTTCAAACGCCCGACGCTGCGGGCGATGCAGCAGATCCTGGCAAAAATCAACGCCGGCCCGGGCTTCGGCACGCTGCCTACGCTGTGGATACATGGCGATGACGACAGGCTGGTGTTAATGGCGGAATCGCAAACCGCGATCGATCTGCTCAAGGGCAGCGATTTCGAAGCGATGGTCAATCCAGGCGGGCGACACGAGAGTTTTAACGAAACCAACAAGGATCAGATATTAAGGCGGATCACCGACTTTATCGAACGGGTGCTGGGATAGCTGAATGCCCCCCTCCCGGCGGAGAGGGGCCAGTTCACGATCAGCCTTCGACGATCGCCAGGTAATGTTTTACAAAACGATCCGAGGTGATCTCCCAGCGTACCGGGGTGCCTTTTTCGACAAACCACGAATCCCCGGCCTGATACTGCACGGATTTACCGGTCTTTTCGTCGGTCAGCGTCGCGCTACCCTCCCACACCGTGGCGTGTTCGGAGAACGGATACTCCATTACAAAGGTGCCGCGCGTGCAGCTGAAAATACCGCAGTTCAGGTTATCGGTCGGCTCACCGAAAAGGCTCGCCACCCCGACGTTTGGCTCACCGTCGATCACCGTGGCGCCCAGGTTGCTGACGCTGCCAATGTCCAACAGTTCAGGCAGCGGTTGCTTAAGCAGTAATGGTTTCATGTTTCTCTCCTGTGATAAAAATTAGCGACGGCCTTTCCAGTAGCCGGACGTCTGGTGCCAAACCTTGCCGGCGGTGGTCATTACCCGTCGCAGCTTGTCTTTACCGAAGATATTGACGTGCGGAATCGAACTCATCAGATCGTAACGATCCGATCCTTCGCTCATGCCCTCTGCCAACACTTTGCAAACGATATGACTCGGCGTTACGCCAAAGCCGGAATAGCCCTGCACATAAAACACGTTGTCATGCTGCGGCAAGGTGCCGATCTGCGGGAACAGGTTGGCGCTGCAACACAGCGGCCCGCCCCAGGCCAGGTCGATCTTCACGTCATGCAGGTACGGGAACACTTTCAGCATCAGGTTGCGGTTCCAGGCCTTAAGATCCGACGGAATGTATTCGATCAAGCGGGTGGCGCTGCCAAACAGCAGCCGGTTTTCATTGGTCACCCGGTAATAATCGATCACCGGGCGGATATCGCTGTAGGCACCGCGGATCGGGCTGATTTGGCGGATCAGTTCTTCAGGCAAGGGTTCGGTCGCCAGTTGGAACGCGTAGGTATTGATGGTTTTGTTGTAGATGAACGGCTCCATGCCGTTGAGGAAACCGTTGCACGCCCACAGCATCTTGTTGGCACGTACTGAGCCCATGGCGGTGCGCACTTTGATGCGCGAACCGTATTCCACGCCCAGCACGCTGCTGTTTTCGAAGATTTTTACGCCGTAGCCGCTGAGCGCCTTCGCCTCGCCCAACAGCAGGTTGAGCGAATGCACGTGGCCGCCGCCCATGTGTTTCAATGCGCAGGTATAGGCATCTGACCCCACGACCTGTTTCACCTCTGCGCCGGTGTAGAGTTCAATCTCTTCATCCGGCGATACCGCCTTGAATTCCTTCAGCCAGCTGCGCAGGGTTTTCTCCTGGCGTGCATTGCTGCCGAGGTAGCCATAGCCAAAACAGAAATCGGCATCAATCGCGTACTTCTTGATGCGCTCACGAATAATCCCGGCGCCGAGGTTGCTGATTTTGAAGATGGTTTCCAGCCCGGAGGGGCCGACGTGGCGTTTGATTTTTTCCAGATCGTGACCGATACCGGCCATCACCTGCCCGCCATTGCGGCCGGTGCCGCCGTAGCCCAGGTAGCGCCCTTCGAGTATGGCGATATTGGTGATGCCGCGCTCAGCCAACTCCAGGGCGGTATTGATGCCGGAGAAACCACCGCCGATGATCACCACGTCAACGTCCAGATCTTCTTCCAGCGTCGGAAAGCGCAGATCGTATTTTTTGGTTGCCGCGTAGTAGGTTAACGATTCGATATTATTGTTCACTGTCGCACTCCCGAAGACCCTATGCCATAACATCGGATTATCAGGAGGTGGGCGCGACGTCGCCATGTCCCTTTAGGGACATTCGCAACAAATAATTAACACTCAGGCGCTGCGGCGCAGCGGGGTGGCCAACAGCAGATTGAACAGTTCGGCCTGCGAACCGATCGCCAGCTTGCTGTAGATGTTCTTGCGGTGGTTTTTCACCGTTCCCAGGCTGATGAACAGCCGATCGGCGATTTGCTGCGAGCCGCAGCCGTCCAGGATCAGATCCACTATTTCGCGCTCGCGCGGCGTCAACAGATAACGTGCCTGCACCGCATGATCCGTCACCCTTTCTGGCTCTGCCGAGGCGACGACCACTTCGCCATGCAGCCGCGCGACGCTCTTGAGCAGCGTCAGCGCATCACGCAACTCAGCCAACTGCGGATAGCGCACCCCCACCGACTGGCGCGCCGAGCCGAAAAACACCCCCAACCCGCGTTCCGGCGTCAGGGGCAGCAGCACCCCGGCTTCATCATGCCAGCCGGTTTTGCGGTAAAAGTTACGGTAATAATCAGTATGGTAGAAGCCGCAGGGAGCCAACTGGCGCAGGGTCAGCACCTCGCCGCCGCCGCCATCATTCAGCGCCTGGTAAAACGGATCCTGCAGGTAAGCGCCCTGTTGATAGAGTTGATTGACCGCGTCACTGTTTTCTCGCTCGGTTTTGATCAGGCAACGTGGCGCCTGGCCGCGTTCAAACGCGTAAACAATGGCGCTATCAAAGGCGAAGAACCCTTCCAGCCAGGCCAACAGGTTGGGATAGAAACCTTGGGTTGCGACTGCGTCTATCACTGCGGATAACCGTTCCACCTGAATATTCATCTTCGCCCCGCCATCATTAATAAATTAACAATCACTTTATTCCGGCTACGCCGTGGCCTGTTTGTTATAGAAAACACTCAATAGCGCCAAATGCAACAGCAGAATCGTTTACATGTTAAACAAATCACACCTTCGCCAGATTATTGCGGCGTGGCCTAACGAGGCTGGATTAATATATTAACGGAATCCCTTTCAGGCAGCGAAAAGCAGTGGTTCAGCCGCAGAGGCTGGCTTATGCTGTGGTTTTCGCGTGCCAAGGAGAGAACATGACTACCAGCCTGACCATTGCCAACCGCCAGACCTGGTTCGGCCACGGCAGCATCAGCCAACTGATCCCGCTACTGACCGCCGAGCCACAGCCGACGCTGCTGTTTAGCTGCCGATCATTCCTCAATGGCGCGGTGTATTCCTCACTGGCAGACGGATTGACGCCACTGCTGCTCGGCACCGAAATCGTCAGTCACGAGGCTTCACCGCAAGAGATAGACGCCTGGGTCGCGCGCTGGCGCGGCAAGGTAAGACGCGTGGTAGCCATTGGCGGCGGTAGCGTGCTGGATGCTGCCAAGGCCTTTGCCGCGCTGGTCGAGCACCCGTTGCCCACCCTGCGCTATATGGAAAAGATCGGCGACACAAAAATCAGCGGTGCAACCCTGCCGCTCATTGCCATCCCGACCACCGCCGGTACCGGCAGTGAAGTCACGCAAAATGCGGTGATCACCGACACCCAGGTGAGCAAGGTGAAAGCCTCGCTGCGCCATAACAACTTTGTGCCACACACCGCCATCCTGGATCCGCAGCTGCTGCAAGGGTCACCGGACAAGGTGCTGGCCTACTGCGCCATCGACGCCTTTACCCACCTGTTCGAGGCCTATCTGTCCAAAACCGCCAATACCATGACGCGCGAGATGTCGCTGACCGGCATTCGCCACTTCCTGCAGGCTTGGCCTGCGCTCAACCGCAGCGCCGAGGCTCACGAGGCGATTATGCAAGCCTCTTACCTTGGCGGCCTGACGCTGAGCGCCGCTGGGCTGGGAGTGATCCACGGCATCGCCGGCGAGATTGGCGCCCTGCGCGATTATCACCACGGCCAGGTCTGTGGTCGCCTGCTGCTGCCGTTCCTCGAACTGCTGGCGAAAAGCGAACAACCGCAGCAGCGGGCGCTGATGGCTGAGCTTGCCGCCCGCCTGTTCCCCGAGCAGCATGACAGCCCGGAACGCTACCTGATCGACTTTATTACCCGCAATGCCATCGCCAGTTTCTGGCAGGATGACCTGCCGATTTCCGCCGACGAACTGGCGGTGACGCTGGCAAAATCCAACAGCAAGAACTCGCTGATCGACTACAGCGCGCCGCAGCGGCAGCAGATGATCGAAGGCGCATTCCGCATCGAATGATTATATAATCAGATCAAAGTAATAGCGGGAGATTGGACATGGGCATCATCAGCTGGATTTTCACCGGCATCGCGATTGGCATCCTGGTCGGCTTGCTGATCAAGATTTTTGGCAAGAAGAAAGATCAGTAAACATTAAGCTGTTCCATGAGCCGCCAGCAGGCATTCGTGGAACAGCTTGACCACCCGCTGCGGGCTGGGCGAACGCCGCAGCACGCTGGAATATTCGCAGTGATAACGGAACAGCGTCGGTTTGATGGCGCGCATCATATTTTGCGCGACAAAAAACGCCGCATAGTGGTCGGGAAGAAAGCCGACGTACTTACCGGAAAGAATTAGGGTCGCGATCGACTCCTGGGCAAACCCCGTTGCCTTGCGATGTAAATGCTGCTGCAGGCTCAGTTCCATATTCGGCGAATGGTAGCCTAATCCGGCAAAGGCATAATTGTGCAACAGATCCCAATTCAGTATTTCATGGTTAGCGGAAAATAATTCATGTTGCGCGCCACAATATAAGAACATCCTCTCATGAAATAACGAACTATAAGATAAACTTTCCGCACTGCGGTGCATGGGAATAATGCCAATTTGAAATTGGCCGTCAATGACGCCGCGTTCAATGGTATTTATCGGTTCCACATACATTTGCAAAGAGACATCCGGCGCCTGCTCGCTGAATAAGGCAATCGCCCGGCCGATATGCGCCTGAGGATTACTGACGGTATGGTCGAATATCGCCACGTGCAGCTGCCCACCCAGGCGTTGATGCACATCATCCACCCCACGGCGAAAGGCCTCGGTCGCCGCCAACAGATTCACGGTTTCCTGATAAATCAGCAGCCCTTCGTCAGTAACCGCAAACCCCTCGCGCCCGCGGTGGCACAGCGTCAGGCCCAGTCGCTGTTCCAAATCCTTGATATGCTTGCTGATGGTCGACAGGCTGATATTCAGCTCCAGCTCGGCGGCGCTCATGCCGCCACAGTCGACCACCGCCTTAAATACCCGCAGCAACCGCAGATCCATATCCGATAACTGGCCCAACAATGCGCGCTTTTTTACTTGCATAAAACCTTAAGTAAGTTTCGACATATGATTATTCACATTAGTGAAGAAGCAGAACATAGTCAATTTCACTCAACAATTCATTAACACGTTTATTTATACCCTCTAGCTTTTATAGTTGCGGCCAGGCGTCCAGCTCACTCAGCCCAGGTACTTACTCAAGTAAGTACCTGGGCTGAGCTGGTGCAGATAACAACGCTGCAATTTAAAAGATGACGGGCATAGTTAATTAACCGTACCTATTCTCCCCCTCGGAGGGAAAAATGGCTGATTTAAATCAACGTGAAAATAAAGCCGACCGTGAATGGTTAGAAGCACATTGGATGCCCTTTACCGGCAACCGTAATTTTAAAGCCAACCCGAGAATGATAAGCCACGCGCAAGGCGTTTATTATACCAGCCAGGACGGTCGCAAGATTTTTGACGGGTTATCCGGGTTGTGGTGCTGCGGATTGGGCCATGGCCGCCAGGAAATTGCCGATGCCGCTCACCGGCAACTTTCCCGATTGGATTATTCCCCGGCGTTTCAGTTCGGCCATGCCTTATCTTTCGAACTGGCGAACAAAATCAAGGCCATGACCCCGGCCGGGCTGGACTATGTGTTTTTCACCGGTTCCGGCTCCGAAGCGGCAGACACTTCGTTAAAAATGGCGCGTGCCTATTGGCGAGCCAAGGGCCAGGCGGGCAAAACCTGTTTTATCGGTCGCGAGAAGGGCTACCACGGCGTTAACTTTGGCGGCATCGCGGTGGGCGGCATTGCCGGCAATCGTAAAGCCTTTGGCGCCAGCGCCGAAGCGGACCACCTGCCCCATACCCAACTGGCGGGAAATGCCTTTTCGCGCGGCATGCCCGAGCAAGGCGCCGAGCTTGCGGAAGAACTCAACCGCATCATCACACTGCGTGACGCTTCGACCATCGCCGCGGTGATAGTCGAACCCTTCTCCGGCTCGGCCGGGGTGATCGTACCGCCGGTCGGTTATCTGCAACGCATCCGCGAGATCTGCACTCAACACAATATTCTGCTGATTTTTGACGAAGTGATCACCGCCTTCGGCCGCTGCGGCGCATTGACCGGCGCCGAGGCATTCGGCGTCACGCCGGACATCATGAATATTGCCAAACAGGTCACCAACGGCGCACAGCCGATGGGGACCGTGGTAGTTCGCCCCGAGATTTACCAGGCCTTCATGGCCACCGATGAACCGGAATATTTGCTCGAATTCCCGCACGGCTACACCTACTCCGCCCATCCGGTCAGCTGTGCGGTGGGGCTGGCGACGCTGGATATCATTGAACGCGAACAAATGATCGAACGGGTGCAGGCGCTGGCCCCCTATTTCGAACGTGCAGTGCACGGCTTACAGGGCAGCAACCACGTCAGCGACATTCGCAACTTCGGTCTGGCGGCGGGTATCACGCTGGCGGCCCGACCGGGCGAAGCGGCACGCAGGCCGTATGAAGTGGCGATGCGCTGCTGGGAAAGCGGGTTTTATGTCCGCTATGGCGGCGACACCCTGCAGTTGGCACCGCCGTTTATCAGCAGCGAAGCGCAGATCGACTCGCTGATCAACGCCCTCGGCGACGCTATCAACGCAACCGAATAATAAAGGAGCGCAAGCCATGCCAATTGCACATTGGATCAACGGCCAGTCCGCCACCGGCGGAACCCGCAGCCAACCGGTTTACGATCCGGCTACCGGGCTGTCGCATCAGGGGGTGTTACTGGCCGACCGCGCCACGGTAGAAAGCGCCATCGACGCCGCCGAGCAAGCCTACCCAGCCTGGCGCGATACGCCACCGCTAAAGCGGGCCAGGGTGATGATGCGTCTAAAAACGCTGCTGGAACAGCATGCCGATGCCATCTGCCGGTTGATCACCGCCGAACATGGCAAAGTGCTCAGCGATGCCATGGGCGAACTGCAGCGCGGCATCGAGAATATTGAGTACGCCAGCTATGCGCCGGAATTGCTGAAAGGCGAACACAGCAAGGATGCCGGGCCGGGCATCGACAGCTGGAGCGAGTTTCAACCGCTGGGAGTGGTGGCAGGCATCACGCCGTTTAACTTCCCGGTGATGGTACCGCTGTGGATGTGGCCAATGGCGGTGGTGTGCGGCAACACATTTGTGTTGAAACCTTCCGAACGCGTCCCTTCCTCCACGCTGTATATCGCTCAACTGGCGTCCGAAGCCGGGCTGCCGCCGGGAGTGCTGAACCTGGTCAACGGCGACCGCGAGGCGGTGGACACCCTGCTGCACGATCCCCGGGTCAAAGCCGTCAGCTTTGTCGGCTCTACGCCGGTAGCGGAGCACATCTATCACACCGGTTGTAGCCAGAACAAACGGGTGCAGGCGCTGGGCGGCGCGAAGAACCATGCTGTGGTGCTGCCGGATGCCGACATCGCCGGCAGCGTCAGTGCGCTGATGGGTGCGGCGTTCGGCTCCTGCGGACAACGCTGCATGGCCATCCCGCTGGTGGTGGCGGTGGGAGACGGCACGGCCGACGCGTTGGTTGCCGGGTTACAGCGGCAAATGGCGGCCATGCGGGTCGGTGCCGGTAACGATAACCGCAACGACATGGGGCCGCTGGTCACCCAACAGCATTATGAAAAAGTGAAAGGCTATATCAATCAGGGTGTTGAGGAGGGAGCTACCCTGGTGGTCGACGGTCGCGAGCTGGCGGTGCGGGACGACAGCGGGCAAATCAGCCAGGGTTATTTCCTTGGCCCAACGCTGTTTGACCACGTGCGACCGGGCATGCGGATTTATCAGGAGGAGATCTTCGGCCCGGTGCTGGGCGTGGTTCGGGTCGGATCGCTGAAAGAGGCGATGGCGATGATAGACGCCCACGAGTACGGCAACGGAACCTGCCTGTTCACCCGCGACGGCGAGGCGGCGCGTTATTTTTCCAGTCATATTCAGGTCGGTATGGTGGGGATCAACGTTGCGCTGCCGGTTCCGGTGGCTTATCACTCGTTCGGCGGCTGGAAACGCTCGCTGTTTGGCGACCTGCACGCCTACGGCCCGGATGCCGTCAGGTTCTACACCAAGCGCAAAACCATTACCCAGCGCTGGCCTTCTTCCCATGATGCCCAGCATGCCACCTTCAACTTCCCGTCCGGGCAAGGGTAATTTCATAATAATCATAATGATTTTTTAGAGGCGAAGAAATTCGCCTCGTTTTCCACGCGCTCCATTTAATCAGGCCCGGGCAGCGGCATGCCATCGCAAGGCTCTACCGCACGATCGCCGCCCGCAAAATAACCCACTAACGCGTTAATGGAGTTTTGAATGACTGAGCCCACACCAGAACACAAATTCAAAGGTAATCTCAGCGTCCTCGACGTGGTGATGATTACCGCCTCCGGCGTCACGCCCGCCAGCTCAATTTTCGTTATTGCTCCGCTGGCGATCGCCAGCGCCGGTAGCGGTGCCTTTATCTCATTTCTGATCGCTGCCTTTATCGCCGCCACTATTGCCCTGTGCTACGCCGAACTCGGTGCGGCGCATCCCAGCGCCGGGGGCGAATACAGCATTATCAAACGCCTGTTCGGCACCCTGTGCGGGCTGCAAACTTACCTGTTTATTCTCAGTGCCGCGCTGTTTGTACCGGCGGTGCTGGCCACCGGTGCCGTGCCTTATTTGAACACCGCGCTGGGGACTCAGTTCGACGCCTCTACCGCCGGGATGATCACCATCTTGATCGGCGGAGCCTGCGCCATTTTCAACATCAAGGCCAATGCGCTGCTGACCGGCACCTTTTTGGTGGTTGAAATCGCGGTGCTGGGGCTAATCGCCTGGTTGGGCTTTAGCACCCCGCACCAAAGTGCGGACATCCTCGTCGCGCCGGTGATGCTAAACCCCGAAGGTGTGTTGGCACCGGTTTCCGTACCGCTGATCGTCGCTATGGTCGGCGTCGCGCTGTTTTCCTATAACGGCTACGGTGCCGCGGTGTATATGGCGGAGGACATGCGCGAGCAGGGCAAACCCATGGCCACCGCCATCATGCTGACGTTGGCGATCGTGGTACTGGTCGAGCTGCTGCCCTTCACCGCTTTGCTGATTGGCGCGCCGTCCCTGGCGGAAATGGCCAAACAGGCCGATCCGGTCGGCTACGTGGTCAGCCAACTGGGTGGGCCGACGCTGGCGCGGGTGGTCAGCGGCGCGATTTACCTGTCGGTGTTCAACGCCATTATCGCCATCGTGGCGCAGTTTAGCCGCATGATGTTCTCCAGCGGGCGTGACGGTTTTTGGCTGCCGCAGGTGAACCGGGCGCTGAAAATCATCCATCCGCGTTTCGGCACGCCGTGGATTGCCACTCTGCTGTTCGGTATTCCCTCGGCGCTGTTGGCCTTTTGCTCCAACCTCGGCGATCTGACCTCATTTACCGTGATCCTGCTGCTGCTGGTGTACATCATCATGGCCGTCGCCGCGCTGATCAGTCGCCGCCGCGTACGTTTCCACCACCCGTATCTGATGCCGCTGTGGCCGCTGCCGGTGGCGATCGCGCTGATCGGCTGCCTGTATGTGTTATGGACAATTTTGATCGCCAGCAGCCTGAAAGACTTTATTATCATTGCCGGTATCCTCTGCTTTGGCCTGCTGCTGAGCTATATGCGCACCCGGCAGGCTATCCCGCACGTTGAACCCTCAATTGAAGGAGAATAACCATGTCGCAGCGCGCTCAGGATTTGGGCATTAAAATCGGCCACGGCGTTGCCGGCCCGCTGAACGCCATCACCGACGTGCCCGGCGTTCGCGTCGGCCACGCCAGCATCCACGCCGATTTGCCCGACGGGCGCAGCGTGCGTACCGGCGTCACGGTGATCGAACCGCGTGCCGGCCAGGCCCGGCAATCCCCCTGCTTTGCCGGCGTACATGTGCTTAACGGCAATGGCGACGCCACCGGGCTGGAGTGGATCCGCGAAGCCGGCCTGCTCACCAGCCCAATCGCCTTCACCAACACCCACAGCGTCGGCGTGGTACGTGACAGCCTGATCGCGCTGGAACGTGAAGCGCTGCCGGCCGACGACGCGGTGTACTGGAATATGCCGGTGGTAATGGAAACCTTCGATGGCCTGCTCAACGACATCAACGGTTTTCACGTCAAGCCTGAACATGTGCGGCAAGCACTGCAGGCGGCACACGAAGGATTACCCCAGGAAGGTGCCGTCGGTGGCGGCAGCGGCATGATCTGCCATGAGTTCAAGGGCGGCATCGGCACCGCTTCGCGCCGCCTGCCTGCCGATCGCGGTGGCTGGACGGTCGGTGCCATCGTGCAAGCCAACCACGGCAAACGCGCGTCGCTGCTGGTGGGCGGTTATCCGGTGGGCCGTCATTTGGCACATATTCACTCGCCGTTTACACCGCAGCTGCCGCACCCGGGAATGGGGTCGATCGTCGTCACCCTGGCCACCGACGCCCCGCTGTTGCCGCACCAATGCGCCCGTCTGGCACAACGCGCCAGCATCGGCATTGCCCGCACCGGCGGCGGTACCGAAGACTCGAGCGGCGACATTTTTATCGCCTTCGCCACCGGCAATGACGGCCTCCCCCCTGCCGACTACGCCAACAAAGGTGCCTTTACCACCCCGCTGCGCATGGTGAACAACGATTACATCTCCGAGCTGTTTGCCGCAGCGGCAGAAGCGGTGGAAGAGGCGATTATCAATGCCCTGCTGGCCGCCAATACCGTTTCCGGTAATGGCCATCGGGCGGAGGGACTGAGCGCCGAACAGTTGCTGACGGCACTGGAAAAAAGCGGCTGGCGGAAATAATTTCAATGTCTGCTCTGGTTATGAGGACAGACTAAAAAATGCTACTCTGGGCGGCGTCCATTTTTTGATTCTCAAGGAATTAATGATGAGCCGCCTCTCGCTCAAATCCATATTAAATAGGATCCCCCCGGGGAAACGACGCATCCAATTTGTGGTAAGCGTTTTACTGGTCTTCTTCGCGCTATTTCTCTACAACAAAAATTATATTATTTATGCCATAACCCTGTGCTTGCTTATGGCGATGCCGACCTTATTGTTGCTTAGAACCGTTGCTCTGTTTCCCACAATCAAAAAAAAGCTAATCAGACGCTATTGGCGTTTAGTGATCAACACCCGGCAATTTTATAAGCTATCGCTTGCGACAGAGTTCCTGCTTTATGTCGCCACATTTCTCATTACCTTGCAAATTCCCTACGCTTTCCTGATTAACGCTCAAAGCCTGCTGATGTTACAGATCAGCATTGGGATCTATGCGTTCGCAGCCCTGTTAGATTTAAAATCCAGGTGTGAATGGGTGATAAGAAAAACCTGGGCAAGATTGGCAGGAAAAGTCCTGCTAGCCGGTATAGGAACGTTGGCCTTTTACATTTCAACTGCCATGTCAAAGAGTTGGCTAACAGAACTCACCCACACTAACGCGCGTTTTTTCCCGGAAATGACCACGATAGTCGCGACCCTGTATACACCCATCGCTTACTTGAGCATCATCCTACTATGCGTTATCACAATGGCCGTATTGGAATGGTTAGCCATTCTCATTCCAATGTTCGTCACCATGCCGCTGCAAATATTTGCACCGAACTTTATTAAACGCACGGCGCAGCGTCTTATTACCGGGAAGAAACATCTCTCACCCGATGCGAACAAAGAGTTAGAAGTGAAAAAGCTCATCATGCTGCCGCGCATAGCGGCGCCTCTCATACTGGCTTCTTTAATGGTCATAGGCATGCAAAGTACTTATGACATCAGCTCACCAACCCTCAGTCTTATCGCAAAAAAATTCCTTGTTGAGCTTCATTATCACCCCAACTACCAATGTAATAATCTTCCCCCTGAAGCGACAGTCGCTGAATTGGAAAAAGGGGTGGTCTCCGTTGCTTATTTTGGCGATAACACCCTTTCCTTTAAAGAGCAGAAATGTGAAACGTCATCCAACGATAAATAATAACCACCACGCTATTTCACACTATTGAGATTCGCCGCCCGGTTTGGGCGTCGGGTAGTCGTAATCCAGTTTCAGCGGTTCGGCGTAAAGGCTGTCCCACAGTTGGCTGTACAGCTTGTCCAGCCGCTGGCTCATGTTCACGTCGTGCAGCACAATCTCCAGATTACGAGAATTGTCCAGATAGCCGCCGGTCCAGTTGCTGGTGCCTACCCAGGCGATCTCGCCGTCGATGGTCATGATTTTACTGTGGATCACCCGGGCAAACGGGATAAACCCGCTGCTTGCCGGCGGTATGGTGACCACTTTCACCTGTACATTCGGCACCAGCGCCAGGCTTTTCAGCCAGGCGATATCCGGCTTTTTGGTATTCCAGTTAGCGACCATCAGCTCAATCTGCACACCGCGCGCGGCAGCGCTGCGCAGGGCGTTATCGATCACCGCATAGTAAGGCCGGGTGCGGTCCGGGCCAAAAGACAACGGCGCGTAGTCCATCACCTGTACCCGCACTCGCTGCCTGGCCGAAGCCAACAGGCGCGGCAGCTCAAGCTGCGAATCAATCACGCCCGCCGGGTTGTAGGCACGCGGGCTGGCGACCAGGTAATTGCTCTGCAGCGGTTCTACCGTGGGTTGGGACGTCAGCTGGGGCACCGGTTTTTCCGCCGCCAGCAACGCCTGCGCCTGCCAGTCCTGTTCGAAGATCGCCTGGATCTGCCGCACCACACTGGCATCGCTGATGCGCAGCCCGGTTTCATGGATGTGCGCCAGCGCGCGCCAGTCAAAGTTCTGACTGCCGACAAACGCCTGTTCACCGTCCACCAGCAGGTATTTGGCATGCAGAATGCCGCCGCTCAGCCGCTGGTAAGGGATGATACGCAGCTCCAGATTCGGGATCGCCTTAAGCTGTTCCAGCGTTTCGGGAGTAGAAATGCGGATGCCCTTCTCCTCCATCAGGAAACGAATTTTTACCCCACGTTCCCCCGCCGCTTTAAGATGCTGCAGCACGCCATCCAGCAGCGAACCCTGTTGGTTCGCCACGTAGAACTGGCCCAGATCGATGCGGGTTTTCGCCGCATCAAACATCTGCTGCCACACTTCGGCAGTGTTGCGCAGGTCATCCGCCTGCAACGCGGTTTCTACCGGTGCGGTATACACCAGCTCGTAGCCGGGAATTTCAAAGCGCGCCGCCGCATTCTGGCTCAACATCAACAGGCAACCACCCCATAACGCAGTGTAAAGGCGGCCTAATGGCCACCGTGAATGACGGCCATTAGGCATAGCGCGGCACCTCGCTGTCAACCCGTTGCTCGCGGCTGCCGTTTTCCGGGCGGCTGCCCGGCGCACCGGCGCGGATCAGCAGCACCTTCAACAGTTCGTTAATGCGCTCCATACGGCTTTGCAGATAGTTGTTCCCCACCAGGCACAGCAGCGCGATGGCGATACCCAGTCCGGTAGCGTACAGCGCGGTGCCCATCCCGGCAGAAACCAGGCTCGGCTCGGACACTCCCGAGGCAGCCAGTGCCTTAAAGGTTTCGATAATCCCCATCACCGTGCCCAGCAGCCCCAACAGCGGTGCCGCGGTAACGATAGTTTCCAGCAACCACAGGCCCCGCGCCATCAGCGGCTTGCTCAACAAATACTGAGCGTCGATCAAATCACCGATCGCCTCGCGGTCACCGGCACGGTGTTTTTGCTCCAGCACCGGTGAAATCACCGCCAGCGGCAGGCTGTTGCGCTGGGTCAACTCATCCGGCAGATCGGCCGTGCGGTGCACATCCAACGTCAGCGCCTGCTCCAGTCGACGCGCCTGGCGTTGGGTATAGGCGAAATACAACGCACGTTCGATAATGATCACCAGTGCAATCGCCAGCGCGGCGTACATCACGTAGAAAATAATGTCGTGTAACAGATTGGCATTCATCGTTCAGTCCTCTTACCCGTCGTCTTTCAAGCCGCAGCGTTGTTACCTGCACTCGCTCACCCCAGTTACTTAAGTAAGCGCCTGGGGATGAGCGAGTTGGCCGCCTGGCTGCAACTTGAAAGCCATAGGGTATAAATAGTTAAAAGGTGGCTTCCAGCGATACGCTGAAGGTACGTTCTTCCCCGACGTTGTAGTAAGGCGTGCTGGCCCTTACGCCGTTATAAGGTGCGGCGTTGAAGGTGGTGGAGCGCACCGAAGTCAGGTACTCCTTGTCAAACAGGTTGCTGATGCCGAAGCGGAGCGCCGCGCTCTTGACGATCTTCTTGTCCACCGGCAAATGCACCCCCGCCGCCAGATCGAATACCGTCCGGCCGCCAATCTTCTCGTCATTGGTCAGGTCGCCGTAGAACGAACTGACGTACTTGCCGCTCACGCTGCTGTAATACAAACCGTCGTCATAACCCAGGGTCACGTTAAGCAGGTTTTTCGGCACGTTCGGCACTTCTTTACCGCTGGTCGGCAGCGGCAGGCCGCCGTTGCTGACAATGTCGCTCTTCTGCTTGGACTCGGTATAGGTGTACGAGGTGTAGTAGTTGAAGTTATGCGGCAGTTGGCCGCTCCACTCCAGTTCCAGCCCTTTGTTCTCTACGTTGCCGATGTTCATCATCTCGTAGTCACCGTCCGGATTGGTGGTAGAGATTTGACGGTCGCTGTAGCGCAAGTAGAACAGCGAGGCGCTCAGCAGCATATCTTCACGCTCGAAACGCCAGCCCAGCTCATGGTTCCAGCTCAGTTCAGGCTTGGTGCTAAGCGAATCGCCGACGTTGTACAACACGTAGTTTGGCGGGGTGCGCATGTTGCGTGTCAGGTTATAGAACACCTGGTTTTCCGGGTTCAGCTTGTAGCTGGCGCTGAAGTTCGGCAGAAATTCATGGTATTTGGCATCACGCTTTTCCGGCACGTTATACAGGCTGCCCTTGTTATCGCCTTTTCGTTCAACGTACTGATAGGCCAGCCCACCGACGAAGGTCCAGTCCGGCGTCGCGAACCAGGTGTCCTGCAGCCACACTTTTTGCGCCGGGGTAATGGTGTACTGGTTACGCCCCTGCACGGTTTTGCCGTTGGCGTCCTTCACCTGATCGGAACCGCCCGGTTTACCCGAGAGCTGCTGCGGGTTGCCGTCGTCCTTGATGCCGATAAACGGCTGGGTCTGCGACTGACGCGCACGTTCAAACCAGTAGCCGATATCCAGGCTGTGCTGATCGTTGATGTCCCACTTCAGCTTGGTGGTGATACCCGGCCGCCAGGTCTGGGTCCAGGAAGGACGGTAATAGGTGTTGGACTGCAAGTTGCTGAGGTCATACTGACCGGCCCGATCCGAGGTACTGGACAGTACCGACGCGCTCTGGCCGCTGAAGCTGCCGCCGTTCCCCCAGTAGTAATAGGGTTGCAGGGTTAACGCCAGGTTGTCGCGCAGCTGCAGCTTCTGGGTGAACGTCAGGTTGAAATTCTCGAACGGATTACGGTTGAGCTTGTAATAGCGAGTCAGCTGGCCCCGGTTATTGTAGGACGGCGTGGTGTCATAATCGCCACGGGGGTCTTCCGCGAACTGAGCCTTGCTGCGGGTGTTGTAGTTGACGTTATTTTGCTGGTTGTACTTCATGATCAGGTTGCTGCTGTTGCCGTTACCGTCCTCATACAACGAGTTCATCTCGAACTTGTTGGAGTACAAGCGCCCTTCCCCGCGCCACTTTTTGGCCTCGGTGTGCGAATAGGAAATCCAGTTGCTGAAGCCGTTGTACTCACCGGTCTCCAGACGGGCAAAGGTTTTGCTCAGGTTGTTGCTGCCCAGCGTCTGTTTGACGAAGCCGCCGAAGTCTTTAGACGGACGCCGCGTCACCAGGCCAATATTGCCGCCGCTGGAGCCGATGTGCGGGCCGTCGGCTTCCGAGGATCCCTGGGTGACGAACACTTCCCCCAGGTTCTCTGAATCACCCAGCAGGTTCGGGTAAACCGCATAGTTGCCGGAATCGTTGATCGGGATCCCGTCCATCGACAGGCCGATTTGATCGGAGCTCATACCGCGCATGGTGTAATCAACGCCGCTCAGACCGCTGGCATCGTCGCTGTTGACGTTCAGGCCCGGCGTGTATTTCAGCTTGTCGATGGCGTTGGCCGCCGCTGGCATTTTATCCATCGCCTCTTTGGTGATGGTGGAACGCGACTTGGCGCTGTCCTCCTGCACCATCATGCCGCCGCCCAGCGACTGCCCCTTAACGTTGATGGTGCCGACGTCGGTCGAGTCCGCCGCCAGCACGGCACCCGGTAACATCGCCGACATCACTGCCAGATAAATCCCAGATCGATTGAAAGATTTCATTGTTTCCATCCCATAAAAATCAAACTGTTATGCCAGGCATCAAGGCGCCTGATAATTGAACGTGGCTGAAAATCTTTTGGTTGTTTGCCCGTTGAAAGCCTCAGTTGGGAACGGCTTCACCTGGCTGATACTTTGCAAACTGCTCAGCGCCGCACGGTTGAGCAGCATGCTGGAGGCCTTATTGGTGATGCCGGAAGAGATCACCCGACCGCTGCGATCTACCTCCAGCCACACCTCGACGTTGCCCTGCGGCCGTTCAAGCGAAGCCTGCCGCCCGCTGGGATAGCGCTTGCGCTGCTCCAGCTCATGGCGCAATGCCTGCAGATAACCGTTTTCGATTGCCTGCGCATTCACCTTCGGTGCCGCTGGAGCCGGCGGAACGGGCTGTGCGGCGGGCTTGCTGACCAAGGTTCTCGGCGCTGCCGGCACCGCGGCGGGCCTGGCCTTTTCCACCGGCTTGGCTTTCTCTTTCACCGGCTTGGGTTTGGGTTTCGGCTGTGGCTTGGGCACCGGTTTGGCCTCGACAATCGGTTCAGGTGCAGGCACCACAGGTTCAGGAAGGGGCTCAGGTTCCGGCGGCGGTGGCTCGGGTTGCGGCGGGGTTTCCACCGGCGCCTCCGGTTCCGGCTGTGGCTGAGGTTCCGGCTCGACCAATGCCAGCTCCATGGCGGTTTCGTCATAGCGCGGCTGAATTTTCAGCGCCGCCTGTTGGCTGGCGAACAGCACGCAGCCCGCGACGATCAGCGCCGGCAACCAGCTGAAAAGGTGACGTGAGCGATAGAGCAGATACATGTCACAGCTTCCGTGTGGCGATGGAGACGGAGAAGAAACCGCCCTGGCGCAGGTTATCCATCACCGCGACCAGGCGCTCTACCGCAACGCCTTTGTCGCTATTAACGATAATGGTGGTGGTCTGGTTTTCCTGCTGCTGCTGCTTCAGCGTGCTGACCAGCGCGCTCAGCGCTATCGGCTGGCCGTCGAGCTGCAGTTGTTCCTCAGCGCCCAGGGTAATGATCGCCTTCTTCTGCGGCTTCAATTGCTGAGCGCTGCCGGCGGACGGCAACTGAGTCTTCAGCCCAAGGGCCGGGATCACGTTCAGGCTAATCAACACAAAAAACACCAGCAAAAACATCATCACGTCGATCATCGGGATCAGTTCGATGTGCGCTTTGTTCTTTTTCGGCTCGTTCCAGTTACGCATGGCACTCCCTCCCAAAAGCAAAGCAGCCAATATAGAGAGCCTATGTTTATCTTTTGTTACGTTTGTGTGATCTTATTTTCACAACACAGAGGTTTTGAGAGTTTTTTCTCAGGCAATCACTGGTCGGAGGGGATATATAACCAATTAATTAACGATGATTTTTTGAGGAATAATTATCAGGAAGGACTTATAGCGGTGATGCATAGGCAGATAAGCTGTGATTATTCTGACACTCTACAGCAAGATCTTCAGGCCGTATTTTTGCACCAGAGAAAGAAGTTTCAGCGACGGGCCTCCCGACAGTTTCCTGTCGCAATTTGGCCCACCTACAGCTTCGCGATGCCCGTTTAAGGCAACGAGAAAATCTGTTTTTTGCTAACAGTACCGGACCTTTAAAGCGGCAGCGGTAACGAAAAGCAAAGAACTGCGGAGGCCTGCGCAAAACGGTGTTATTTAGCCATAAAAAAAGGCGCCCTAAGGCGCCTTTTCTACAGCGACTGAATCAATCAGTTCACTTTAACCGGCATACCGGAACGGGCTTTGATTGCTGCGTCCACTTCGCTCTGGTTAACCGCCGGGTCCATCATCACTTTGCCCACTGGCGCAGAGATGGTCAACGGCACCGGATCTTTGGACTTCAGCTGTTCTTCGTTAGCAGAGAGTGGGTTGTGCACTTCAATGTAACGAGAACCGTCCGGCTCAACGCTGGCTTTGATCGGCTCGTTGATGAACTGCACGCGAGTGCCGACCGGAACGTTTTCGAACAGGAACTTGATGTCGTCAGCACGCAGACGCACACAACCGTGGCTCACGCGCAGACCGATACCGAAGTTGGCATTGGTACCGTGGATCGCATACAGACGACCGACGTACAGCGCGTACAGCCCCATAGGGTTGTCCGGACCGGCCGGGAATACTGCAGGCAGGATCTCGCCGTCCGCGGCGTATTCCGCACGCATCTTGGCAGTTGGCGTCCAGGTTGGGCCGTCTTTCTTGCGCTGCACGGTGGTAGTCCAGTTCAGCGGCGTATCTTTGCCCAACTGGCCGATACCGATTGGCAACACGATCACGGTGTTGGTGCCTTTCGGGTAGTAGTACAGACGCATCTCGGCGCTGTTGATGATGATGCCTTCACGTGGCGCATCCGGCAGGATCAACTGCTGTGGGATGGTCAGAGTGCTGCCCGCTTTCGGCAGGAAAGGATCCACACCCGGGTTGGCTTCCAGCATATTGCTCAGGCCCATCTGGTATTGAGCGGCAAAGCTCTCCAGCGGCAGCTTGCTGTCTTCCGGTACGGTGATCTGGATGTTCTCACCCACCAGACGGCTGTCTTTGGCAGGCAACGGATATACAACGGCGAAGGCAGCCTGGCTGAAAGCCACCAGTGCCGTAAACAGGGTTAGTAACGCGCGAATGCTCATTTTCATCTTCGTGTTGGTAGTGGCCACTGGCAGTTATCAATATAGGTTATGCGGCCATAAATGACCGGATGCGCATTATATGTGCACATCGGCCTAAGTGTGAAACATTACCAGCGCAATATCGAACTTTTTTGTAACCTGGTGCAGCACGAAGAGGTTTTTCTGTGAAAACTGCCGTTAAAGCACAGCGGCCGGCGGTGACGTTCGGCGAATCGGGATCAGATATTCACAGCGGATCGCCGTACCGCGTGCATTACAAACCTCTCCCTGTGCCGGGTAAAAACGCTCGATATCCTGTCCGGGACGGCGCACAGCTTTCATCATGGGCATCGCGGAGTCGTACAGGCGATCGACGAAGTTTGGCAACTCTTCGACCTGCCCCTGATAGGTAAAGCTGGCGTAATCGCCCTGCTCGATCAGGATCTGCTCCCCTTCGGCCTGTTCATCTGCCAGCGCCAGTGTATAGGCCATGCGTTGACCATCAAGCTGTCGGTTGTCCGCTTCCAGACTGGTGAGGCCGTAGACTACCGCCGGTGGCGCGACTTCGGGTTGCAGCACCTGGTTCCAGACGTACTGGCGCAGCTCATTTTTCGAATGCTGCATTTGCCCCAGAGTGCAGCTGCGACGCTGGGTACGCCCCACCAGCTGCATGGCCGGCAGAGTGACAATACTCCCCTGAGGCAATGGGCCTTCTGCCATCCGCAGCGGCGGCTGCATGCCGTGGCTGGACCAATCCGCGCTGCGGCGATAGCCGGCCGGCGGCAAACCGAACTGTTTTTTGAAGCAACGGGTGAAGGTCTGCTGGGAATCGAACTGGTACTTATCGGCAATGCAGGCCACGCCGGTATGGGTGAGCCGCAGCTCACGCGCGGCGGCGGTCAAACGTCTGCGCCGGGCGTAAGTGCCCAGAATATGGCCGGTCAACTGCTTGAACAGCCGCTGCAAATGCCATTTGGAATAGCCGGATTTGGCGGCAATATCGTCCAGCGTCAGCGGCTGGTCGAGGTTTGCTTCAATCCAGGCCAGCAGTTGCGCAATTACCTGTTGCTGATACATGGCGCTTCCTTTTAATTATTGTTCCCGCTGCTCGAGCAGGCGTTGTGCCAGCTCATGGGCCTGTTGCTCACTGGCCACCACCATCACCGGATAACCCCAGAAACGGCTGGCGAAATCGACAAACTCTTCCGCCGCCTTTCGGCGCATGTCGTCCGGCTCGATCAGCACCATACCTTTAACCCATTTCGCTAACGCCTCACGGTGATCGCGTTTCCACAGAGCGACCTGGGTACGCTCGTCGCGATCCTGCTCGCCGCTTTCGTCCATACGACGATCGCAAAGCAGCACAAACGGCTGTTCACGCTGCAGTAAGGTGCTGAATTCGGCAAATTCGGCGAGGGTATCTTTCGGTTCGCCGGCGGCTTGCTGACGCATCCAGACCAGTGGGAAGGTTGCAGAATCTAATGACATGAGATTTCTCCTAAGAGTTCGGAAACGTGCGCTTACTTTATCGGCGGAAGCACTAGACCACATTGCACAATCAGGACATAATGTTTTTCATTTGCGCCAAATTGAGAATTATTCTCATGCCTTTTGTCACTCAACCGCTTTTCGATATCGATCGGGTGCCCCGGGCGGTTTTTGCCGTGCAGGGTTCCACCGTTAACAAGGATTGGGAAGTCGCCCATCACCGGCACCAAAAAGCGCAGCTGATTTATACGATGCGCGGCATGATCCGGTGCGAAGTGGAAAACGGCCTGTGGCTGGTTCCGCCGCAGTGTGCGCTTTGGATGCCCAGCAACGTGCTGCACAACGCTCAGGGTACCGGGGCCACCGAATGTTACGCGCTGTTTGTCGATCAGGCTGCCATCGCCGGGTTGCCGACCAGCTGCTGTACGTTGGCCGTTTCGCCGTTGCTGCGCGAACTGCTGCTGCAGGCCAGCGGGTTTGATCCGCTGTATGACGAGCAAGGCGCTGAAGGGCGGCTGATTGGCGTACTCTTGGATCAATTGGCCGCCGCGCCGATTGAGAACCTGCACTTGCCGGTCTCCAATGACGCACGCATTCGCCAACTGACCGAGCGCCTGCTGGCCGATCCGGCGGACAAAGCCACCCTCAGCCAATGGGCTCAGCGCATCGGCATGAGCGAACGCACCCTCAACCGCACCCTGCAGCAGCAAATGGGCATGAGCTTTGGCCACTGGCGACGGCAACTGCACGTGATGCTGGCGCTGCAACGCCTGACCAAGGGGGAGACCGTACAGCGGGTGGCGCTGGATTTGGGCTATGAGAGCGCCAGTGGCTTCGTCACCATGTTTCGCAAAGCCGTCGGCAAACCGCCGGCACGCTATCTGGCGGAGAAAACCGCGGCGGATCGGGCGCAGGGCGGTTGGATCACCCTGTGAAATAACCCGACAAAAAGGCCGGCAACGAGGCCGGCCTGGAAAGTTTGTCAGGAGTGATCAGAAGTCGTAGAACACCGTCACCCAGGTGGAGTCCGGTTCGTTGTCGCTGCTGTTGGCCAGCGTCCGTTCCACATACACCGACAGGCCGTAGCCGATGGTGGTACCCGCCCCAAGGTAAACGTGATTGGCGTGGTACTCCTCGTCGCCCTTCAATTGCAGCGAGTCCGCGGCCACATAAGGCTGGATCGATTTCAGGAAAGGCTTGTCGATATTAAAGGTATAACCGACAAAGCCTTCTACCCCGTAACCGCTCCCGGCGAAATAATGCGACAAGGTACGTTCACGGGTGCTCGGCACATAGTCTTTGTAATAGCTGGCGGTCCCAACGATATACCAGTTATTCGGTTGCCAGGTCAGCGCGGTGCCGGACAACTGCTGGTGATACTCTTTCTCGTTATATTGATTGTCTTTGATTTTTGCGTCGGTGTAGCTGTAGGCCGCGCTGAAGGTTAATTCCTTCGTCGCCTTATAATCAAACCCCAACCCGCCGCCGCCTTTACGGCGATAGATGAGATTATCCGCCGTGTGCAAATCGTCTTCCGGTAATAAATAGTTGGCGTATAAGGTAACCGGCCCAAAATCATTGGTGTATTTCAGGCTGTTCTTCGGTTTATTACCGCCGTCGTAGTCGCCGGAAATACCAATGCCGGTGCCGCCCGCATGACCATCGTTATCCCAGACGTCGCTTTTAATGCCGACAACCGAATAATAAATGCCGTATTGGTGGCCAAAGGTTAAGGTGCCGTAGCGGTCATCTTTGAAGCCGCCGTACAGCTGGCGCTGATAGTCGCGTTTACCGTCTTCGTTGTAGTGGCCGTCCCAGCTCAGCGCGTGTGCCAGATCGACGCCCCACTCGTAGTAGCCGATAACCGAGGTATCCTGCGTCAGCGCATAGTCGCCGCTGAAGCGAAAGCGCGTGCCGCCATCATGACCATTTTTATAATATCCCGGCTCCGGGCCATTATTAAATATCCACTCGGGGCGAATACTGCCGCCAACTTTCAAACTCAGCGGTGCCAGCAACACATTGCTTTGCGGGTTTTTATCCAGAATGGTGATTTCTGCCTGGGCGCCGGCGGATAACGCCGACAGCACAACGCCGCCAATGAATATTGGCGTTTTTATATATCTCATTATTACCCCTGCCCGAAAAATTATTGTTATAAATACGGTGGTCTTGAGCCACGCATAAACAATTACCCGATGTGTGCAAATGACGCAAGTTATAAAAATTCATGTCATAACCTGAGATTATCCACCACAGGATGACTTTTTCACCACAAAAGTATTCAACTGTAATTCAATGCAAGACAATGTAATTAACCGCTCACATAACGTACAAAGTCGGAGTTTTTAACCCAAAGAAACCTCCGTTATTATCGGGTTTTTATTATAAGAGATAACAAATAAATATTATTACAGCGACCAAACAATAACGCAGCTAAATTAATTATTTGTTATCGGCCCGCAGGGAAAACCAGGAAACCCACGCAGCGACACGGCGACGATCACCCTCCACCCACTCTTCACATTGTGATTTTCACCCCAGCCTGGGTAGAAATCACTCCCCTCCGGCATGAATAATGATTATTATTCGCAAACAGAAGGCCCGGCACAACACGATGCGACCGGCCGGATTTTGCTTTGAATTCAATGTTGAGCTTTTTAGCCTCTGGGCAACCGCCCTGCGGCGACAGGCACTTTAACTCCATGGAGAGGTTATGAACTCTGCAACAACGATCAGCCGCCGCTTTGGCGCACGCGCCGCTTTCCCACTGCTGCTGCTGACTTCAATGCTGTTTTCCGCCCCGCTGCTGGCCCAGGGCGAGCCGGAACTGCTGCGCAAGCCCGTCGGCAAAGGCGCTTACGAGATGGTCTACAGCCAGGGCGAGAACGCGCTGTATCTGGCCACTTCGCAAAGCCGCAAGCTGGACAAAGGCGGCGTGGTGTATCGTTTGGATCCGCAAACGCTGGATATCACCCAGATCATTCACAACGATATCAAACCTTTCGGCGCGGCCATCAACAGCAAAACCGACACGCTGTTCTTCGGCAACACCGTCAATAACTCGGTCACTGCCATCGACGGTAAAACCGGTGAGGTCAAAGGCCGCCTGGTGCTGGATGCGCGTAAACGCTCCGAAACGGTAAAACCGCTGGCACCGCGTGAGCTGGTGGCCGACGCCACCACCGACACCCTGTATATCACCGGGCTGGGTGAATCCAGCGTGGTTTGGGTGGTAGACGGCAAAGACCTGACCCTGCGCACCACCATCACCGAAACCGGCAAATACGGTACCGGTCTGGCACTGGATGCGGCCGCAAGCCGCCTGTACGTGACCAACGCCGACGGCGAGCTGGTGACTATCGACACCAAAACCAACAAGGTGCTCAGCCGCAAGAAATTGGACGAGTCCAAAGAGCACTTCTTCCTGAACATCAGCCTGGATCCTGCCACGCATCGCGCCTTTATCACCGACTCCAAGCAGGCCCAGGTGCTGGTGGTCGATACCCGCGACGGCAAGATTCTGAGCAAAATCGACGTGCCGGAATCACTGGCGGTCCTGTTCAACCCGACGCGCAATGAGGTGTATGTCACCCATCGTCAGGCAGGCCAGGTCAGCGTGATCGACGCCAAGAACTACAAGCTGCTGCAAACCATCAAGACCCCAACCCACCCGAACAGCCTGGCGCTGTCACCGGATGGCCAGACGCTGTACGTGAGCGTCAAACAGGCTTCCAGCCGCGAGAAAGAAGCCACCGCGCCGGACGACGTGATCCGTATCGCGTTGAAATAACGGCATAAGGGCGCCCCGGCGCCCTTTTTTGATCGGCAGCTATGGCTTCCCCGCCAGCCCGTCAGCGTCCTGAACCACCGCCTTTTTAGTGGCTCGTTGGTAAAGGCACAGCTCTTTGCCCGCTTTGTTATGCATAAACGCCTGCGGATAGCGCCCAGCGATCAACAGGGCCGAGTAACCGACGTCGTCACCATAATGGATAATGCTGCCGACGGCTTTGGCCCCTTTCAAACTGCTGGCTTTCAGGCAGGCGGTTTGCAGTGCTTTATCGCCGCTGGCCCATGCCGCTTCAGAGGAGGCCCCGGCGCTGAACGCCGTCATCACAGCGGCAAACACGATAAAAACTCTGATCATTATTTTCTCTCCTGAATAACGTCGCTCTCAGCAGTATATGCAGCTATTTATTCTTCGGCCATCAGAGCCACGCCCCTTATTTACACCTTTTTTATTCCGGCTATAAATAAAGTTACGGCGTTTTTACAGACAGGTTTTAGGGGCGCAGATAACATCATTACATCGCCAATATGGCCTTACGAGACGGATGCCTCATGTGTTTATCCCCTGCCCTGATAATAATTTCCCCCGCGGCTTTAATTCATTTCGGGGGCTGCCATGCATGCTAACGTTATTGGTTTTAACCCACTGCTGGCAGATATTCCTGCTTCGCAGGCGCGTTCATTCTACAAAGAAGTAGAACAGTATTTACAGCGCTATCCGGACACCGAACACGTCGATATTTATCTCAACGATCTGAACGGTCAATTCCGCGGGAAACGGCTGCCTGTCGCCGAGGTGTTTGCGCTGGATAAAGGCTGTTATTTCCCGCTGTCGATCTACGCCATGGATCTTGGCGGCCAGGTCATTGAAGAAAGCGGGCTGGGCCAGCAGGCCGGCGAGCCGGACAGGTTGTGTCTGCCGGTGCCCGGAACCTTGCGGCCCTGCGCCCGCGATCCGCAGCACCATGCCCAATTGCTGCTGACGATGAAAAATGCCGATGGCGACGCCTGCGAGCTGGAGCCGCGCGTGGTGCTGCAACGGGTGCTCAAACGCCTGCATGCCAAGGGTTACTTCCCGGTCGTGGCGGCAGAGCTGGAGTTTTATCTGCAGGATCCGCTGCAGCAACCGGCTGAGGCCGGACAGTGCCCGACGCAGAGTTTTTCTGTCGATGCACCGGAGCGCCACCAGGCGTTGCTCAATGACATCGAACATCAGGCCCGGCTGCAGGCCTTGCCGCTGACCGGCGTGGTCGCCGAAGCCGCCTCCGGCCAGTATGAGCTGAATCTGCACCACAGCGCTCGCGTACTGGAGGCCTGCGATCAGGTGCTGGCCCTGAAGCGGCTGACGCGCCAGATCGCCGAGAAACACCACCAGCACGCCTGCTTTATGGCCAAGCCTTGTGCTCAGGCCGCCGGTAGCGGTTTGCATTTTCATATCAGCCTGCAGGATGAGCAGGGCAACAACCTGCTGGCAAGCCTGCCGGGCGAGTTGAGCGCCACCATGACGCAGGTGATGGCGGGCATGCTGGCGCTGATGCCAGCCTCGATGGCGATATTCGCGCCCAACGTTAACGCGTTCCGCCGCTTTCGTCCCGGTATGCACGTGCCGCTGCGCGCCTCCTGGGGACACAATAACCGCACGGTAGCGCTGCGTTTACCCTGCGCCGACCATGCCAACCAGCGCATCGAATACCGGCTGGCCGGGGCCGATGCCAACCCGTATCTGGCCGTAGCGGCGATGCTGAGCGGCATGCTGTATGGGCTGGAGCACACGCAACCCCTGCCGCCGGCAGCCTGCGGCAACGGCTATGAAAATGGCGACGCGGTGGCACTGCCGCTCAGCCAGCAGGAAGCATTGACGTTATTCCGGCAAACCCTACCGTTGCAGGAAAGCCTCGGCCCAGCGTTTGCCGCGCTGTGGCACACCTGTAAGAGCGCCGAGCTGCGCCGCTTTGAAGCGCAGGTCACCGAAGCGGAAACCCGCTGGATGCTTTAACCCCCCATTCGTAACCTGAACAAGGAACGCAGCATGTCTCGTTTGGTTTTGATCTCGAATAAGCAGTGTGACGACAAGGATCTGGCCTGCGCTACGCAGGCCCTATCGCCTGACAGCCAGAGCGACGACGATCGCGGGTTGTGGCTGGGCTGGAACGGTGACGTACAGAACTTTGGCGATGCGCCACTGCGCCCAGTCAGTTACCAGCACCGCAGCGGCTACGAGCAGGTGACCTTTCCGTTATCGACCGAGGAGTTTCACTTCCACTATCAGGGCTACTATCACGATGGCCTGTGGCCAGTGTTCCATAACCACCCGGAGAAGGCGCATTTCACGCCGGAGAACTACCGCGCTTATCGGCAACTCAACCGGCATTTCGCCGATATCGCCTGCGAGTATGTTTGCCCGAACGACATCATCTGTATTGATGATTACCAGCTGTTGCCCTGCGGCCAGGCGCTGAAAGAACAGGGTTTGCTGAACCCCTGCGCGTTCTTCTTCCATTTGCCGTTCCCGTCGACGGCGCTGCTCAGACAGATCCCCGAGCACCACGGCTTAATCGAATCGCTGTTTTTCTACGATCTGATCGGCTTTCAGACGCTCGACGACCGCAATAACTTTCTCAGTTATCTGACCCACGAATACCCGGTCGAAATTCTGCCCGACGGCCAGTTGCAGGTTAACGGGCACATCTTCGCCACCGGCATTTTCCCCGCTGGGATCAACGCCAGAAAGATTTACTGACCCGCCCCTCGGTGGGGCGTTGCCACTCCCCCTGCAACGCCCAACCGCTCACCCCGGGATTTCAACCGTTCGGCACCCTATAGCACCGTTGACTGAAATTCGCATGTCTTCCCCAGCCCCAACCCGCAATGATGAGCTGTTCCTAAACCTATACCCGAACGTTATCCGCACCGGGCCGCGTGCCTGAAACATCTTATAAGCGGGTTAACTCACTCATTTTGCAGATTTGAACTAAGGACACCTCAATGAACAGAGAGGGGATTTTAAAACACATACCCTGGATGCTGCTGGGAATACTCGGCGCGTCCTGCCTGGGCGTGGTTGCGCTGCGCCGTGGCGAACACATCAGCGCGCTGTGGATCATCGTCGCCTCGGTGGCGGTGTATCTGGTGGCTTACCGTTATTACAGCCTGTACATCGCCACCAAGGTGATGAAGCTGGACGCCTTCCGCGCGACGCCGGCGGTGGTCAATAACGACGGCCTGAACTACGTGCCAACCAACAAAAACGTGCTGTTCGGCCACCACTTCGCCGCCATTGCCGGGGCTGGCCCGCTGGTGGGCCCGGTGCTGGCAGCGCAGGTCGGCTACCTGCCCGGCACGCTGTGGCTACTGGGCGGAGTGGTGCTGGCGGGGGCGGTGCAGGACTTTATGGTGCTGTTCATTTCCTCGCGCCGCAACGGCGCTTCGCTTGGCGAGATCATCAAAAAGGAAATGGGCCCGATACCGGGGACCATCGCGCTGTTTGGCTGCTTCCTGATCATGATCATCATCCTGGCGGTGCTGGCCCTGATCGTGGTGAAAGCGCTGGCGGAAAGCCCGTGGGGCGTGTTCACCGTCTGTTCCACCGTGCCGATTGCCCTGTTTATGGGCGTTTACATGCGCTTCCTGCGTCCGGGACGGGTGGGCGAAGTGTCGATCATTGGCATAGTGCTGCTGGTAGCTTCCATCTGGTTCGGCGGCGTGATTGCCCACGATCCGTACTGGGGCCCGGCGCTGACCTTTAAAGACACCACCATCACCTATACGCTGATTGGTTATGCGTTCGTTTCCGCCCTGCTGCCGGTCTGGCTGATCCTGGCGCCGCGCGACTATCTGGCGACCTTCCTGAAAATTGGCGTTATCGTCGGGCTGGCGATTGGCATCGTGATCCTCAACCCTGAGCTGAAAATGCCGGCGATCACCCAGTTTGTCGACGGGACAGGCCCGGTGTGGAAAGGCTCGGTGTTCCCGTTCCTGTTCATTACCATCGCCTGTGGCGCCGTGTCCGGCTTCCATGCGTTGATCGCCTCCGGCACCACACCGAAGCTGCTGGCCAATGAAAAAGACGCGCGCTTTATCGGTTACGGCGCGATGCTGATGGAGTCCTTCGTGGCCATCATGGCGTTGGTGGCGGCTTCGATTATCGAGCCGGGCCTGTACTTCGCCATGAACACCCCGCCGGCAGCACTGGGCATCACCATGCCTGACCTGCACCGTTTGGGTACCGAAGATGCGCCGATGATCATGGCGTCACTGAAAGATGTGACCGCCCACGCGGCGGCGACCGTCAGCTCATGGGGCTTTGTCATCAGCCCGGAACAGATCCTGCAGACCGCCAAGGACATCGGCGAACCTTCGGTGCTGAACCGCGCCGGTGGCGCACCTACGCTGGCAGTGGGTATCGCCCACGTATTCCACCAGATCATTCCTGGTGCCAACATGGGCTTCTGGTACCACTTCGGTATTCTGTTTGAAGCACTGTTTATTCTGACCGCGCTGGATGCCGGTACCCGTTCCGGCCGCTTTATGCTGCAGGACCTGTTGGGCAACTTCGTGCCGTTCCTGAAAAAAACCGACTCGCTGGTCGCCGGTATTGTCGGCACCGCCGGCTGCGTGGGCCTGTGGGGTTACCTGTTGTATCAAGGGGTGGTCGATCCGCTCGGCGGCGTGAAGAGCCTGTGGCCGCTGTTCGGCATCTCCAACCAGATGCTGGCCGCCGTGGCGCTGGTGTTGGGTACCGTGGTGCTGATTAAGATGAAGCGCACCCAATACATTTGGGTCACCGTGCTGCCGGCGGTATGGCTGCTGATTTGTACCACTTACGCCCTGGGTCTGAAGCTGTTCAGCGACAATCCTCAGTTGGAAGGCTTCTTCTTCCAGGCCGGTGAGTACAAGCGCAAAATCGCCGAAGGCGGTGCCGAGCTGACCGCTCAGCAAGTGGCTAACATGAACCATATCGTGGTGAACAACTACACCAACGCCGGGCTGAGCATTCTGTTCCTGCTGGTGGTGTACAGCATCATCTTATACGGGGTGAAAACCGCCATGGCGGCGCATAAAAACCCGAACCGCAGCGACCAGGAAACGCCGTACGTGCCGGTGCCTGAAGAAGCGCCCTCCAACGGCGTAACTGAGGGGGACGTCAAAGTTTCACCGCAGCACTGATGGTGATTTAACGAATACCCTGCATAATGAAAGCTGTTATGCAGGGTAATTTTTTGGGGAGAAGGCGATGTTCGGAAATCTCGGCCAGGCGGGGAAATACCTCGGTCAGGCAGCGCGCATGTTAGTGGGCGTGCCCGACTACGATACCTACGTCCAGCACATGAAAGACAACCACCCGGACAAACCGGTGATGACCTATAAAGAGTTTTTCCGCGAACGCCAGCAGGCCCGCTACGGTGGGGACGGCAAAGGCGGCATGCGCTGCTGTTAATAAGGACCCGTAATGAAACCCATCGCAGTCACCATTCTGACCGGCTTTTTGGGCGCCGGTAAAACCACTCTGCTACGCCATATTCTCAACGCCGAGCACGGCTACAAGATTGCGGTAATCGAAAACGAATTCGGCGAAGTGCCGATCGACAATGCGCTGATTGGCGACCGTGCCAGCCGCATCACCACCCTGAGCAACGGCTGCATCTGCTGCAGCAAATCCAACGAACTGGCCGATGCGCTGCTGGACTTGCTGGACGGCGTAGACCAGGGCCAGTTGGCGTTCGATCGATTGATCATCGAATGCACCGGCATGGCCGATCCCGGCCCAATCACCCAGACCTTTTTCTCGCACGAGATCCTCTGCGAACGCTTCCTGCTGGACGGCATCATCACCCTGGTAGACGCCGCACATGCCGACCAACAACTGACCCAGTTCAGCATCGCGCAGGCGCAGGTGGGCTACGCCGACCGCATTCTGCTGACCAAAACCGACGTGGCACCGGACTGCGAAGCGCTGATCCAACGCCTGCAGCAGATGAACGCCCGCGCACCGGTGTATAAAGTGACGCACGGCGATATCGATCTCAGCGTACTGTTCGACATCGAAGGCTTTGTGCTGAACGACAAGCTGACCCTAACGCCGCCGACGCCGCTGTTCCGCCGCATTCCGCAAGCGCAAAACAACATTGGTTCGATCGTGGTGTACCACGACCAACCGCTGGAGCTGATGCAGATTTCCGAAGTAATGGAGGGCCTGCTGCTGGAATACGCCGACAGCCTGCTGCGTTATAAGGGCATTTTGTCGATCAAGGACGAGCCGCGCCGGCTGTTATTCCAGGGCGTACAACGGCTGTATAACGCCGACTGGGATCGCGAGTGGCTGCCGGAGGAAGAGCGCCGCAGCACCTTGGTGTTTATTGGCGTAGATTTGCCGGAGGAGGAGATCCGGGCAAGGTTTGCCGAGTTGGGTTGATAGAGTCCTTTCGAGGTAAGTGGCGCAGTCTGAAGTGCCATCATAGGTTGCGCTGCGAAGACAGAACAGCAGTGGCATGCTAAAATATGAGCAATGACTGAGGATGCCAAAATGCCGCAAAGATCTCTCGTTAGTGTTGCACGTTATGTCCATAAACTCGCAAAAGATCATGAAATTACAGATTACCGCGACGGCATTAGCCGTATGGCGGTTGCCATTACTGGTCTGGCTGACGACACCGTCGAATTGGATGACGTTGAACAACTCATGGTTAATCTTAAACGCAAAGGTGTGCTTACCAAGTCTGAAATACTTAGCCTTCAGGGTCGTTACTTCCTTGAACAAAGGAATGCCCGCAAGAAATTAACAACATGATTTTTGACCCGTTCGGCGACTTTGATGCTGCTGGCTATCTTCAGAATACCCTGCACCTCAAAGAACCGGCTGAAATAAAAAAGTCTGAACATCTCTCTTTCGAATTAAGTATCGAAGATGCCCTCAGTTATCTCGCCCAAACAAAGCACATCAACTACTCGTCTGTTCTTAAAGTTCACGAAATTCTTTTCTCTGACTTCTATCCTTGGGCGGGAAAGGATCGAAATGAACTAGTTCCTCATCTGGCCGTCTTCAAAGGCTCAGAGAAAAATTCGCGCCATACTGTCTTTGAGCGACCTGATTCTATTCGTCTGGCCGTTGATTATGCACTGCGACTCGCAGTGGACAAGGAACGCTTCAGGGAACGGCCAGGGGAGGTTATGGGATTATTGGCTTTTGCGCATCCCTTTCTTGACGGCAATGGCCGTACTATTTTGCTGGTGTTTATGGAACTCAGCTTCCGTGCTGGATTCACCATTAACTGGCCAGAGAGCAATAAAAATGACTATCTCCAGGCTTTGACTGACGAGATAAACGCCCCTTCTCAGAGACATCTTGACCATTATCTGCAGCCTTTTGTCGTCGACATATCAAGCCGTGATGACTGGCCGACCATCATCGGAGGGATAAAAGGGCTGGATGGCTTAGATAAAGAAAATATCTCCTACGGCAGTCTGGATGATCCTGAAATTCAAAAAATTTATATGACGTACCGTGGGAAATAATAAAACCCGCCTCCCCCTTACCCCTTCTGAAAATAAGGCCCCCCCGCTACCGAATCCCGCAGGATCAGGCTGGCCGGGAAGGTGGGGCGCTTGCTCAGCTCGCCGCCATCCAGCATCGACACCAGCCGATTGATGGTTTCCTTGATCATGTCGGTTACCGGCATTTTCATGCTGGAGAGCGAAGGGATGGTATAAGGCGCCAGCGGGATGTCATCAAAACCAATCACCGAAACGGCGGACGGCACCGGGATTTGGCGCTCCGCCAACCGCTTGATGGCGCCGATAGCCATTTCGTCGTTGCTGGCAACAATGGCGCTGAAAGCGCTGCCGCTGGCAAGCAGCGCATCGACCGCCGCCATGCCGCTTTGCGCATTCCACTTCCCCTCGACAATCAGGGCGCTATTGACGGCAATACCCTGCTCCGCCAACGCGGCTTTATAGCCGGAAAGCCGCTCCAGCCCGGTGGGCGAATCCAGCGAACCGGTGATGAAAGCGATATCGCGGTGCCCCTGTTCGATCAGGTGCCCCACCGCCGCCGCGCTGGTGGCGTGCTGATCGCTGAAGATGCAGTAGCTGTCGTTCAGCCTTAACCGACGGTTGATCACCAGGATCGGCTGTTTGTGCTGGGAAATGATCTCGTCCATTTCCGCGATCGACAGAAAGCGCGGGTAGATGATCACGCCGTCGCAGCGCAGGTCCAACAGGAATTGAATGGCGGCCTTTTCTTCTTCGGCGGTGTGCTTGCCGTCCGCCAGGATCAGTTGGCGGCCGTGCTCTTCCATGATGCGCGCCGACTGGAACATCAGCTCGCTGAAATAGTTGCCGCTGTACAGCGTGTTGGTGACCACCAACCCGATGGTCTGAGTGGTTTTGGTGGCGAGGTTGCGCGCCAGCAGATTGGGCCGATAGCCGGTCTCGGCGATGGCTTTCTCTACCCGTTCGCGCTTCTCCGGGCCCACATAGCCGCTGCCGGATAACACGCGGGACACCGTCGCTTTCGAAACGCCGGCCCTTTTTGCCACCTCAAGTATTGTTGCCATCTCTGCGCCGTCAAAATCCAGGGTTCCGCGCAGTCTACCCAAGACGCCCCGCCTTTGGAATGTTTTCGCGCCTGCCGTTGCCGCCCTCCCCAGCCTTAAAGTGACTGACTTCACGAAATGAAAAACAAAAAAATCATAATTCTTGCCAGAGTTAAAACAGATCAGCATGATTTTGTGAAACCGGTTTCTTGTGGGCGTTTCATTAAGATGGAACGGCGGATCGCCCAGGCAGTAAAAGTGAGCCTTTGGGCAATCCGAATTCATATCTTAGAGACGATATTCCATGCCGAAGAACTACACAGAGATCTCGCACGCCATCGTGGATGCGTTGGGCGGCCGCGCGAACGTCGAAGCCGTTACGCACTGCATGACCCGCCTGCGATTCGTGGTGAAAGACAAGGCGCTGATCGACACGCCAAGACTCAAAGCGATTAGCGGCGTGATGGGCGTGGTGCACAGCGGCGAGCAGTGCCAGGTGATCATCGGCAACGAAGTGTCGAAAGCCTATCAGGCGGTGCTGGCACTCGGCATGCCGGGTAACGCCCCCGCGGCCGCACCGGCAAAGCGCAAAATCACCCTGAAAGGCATTGGCGCCGGGATCCTCGACGCGCTGGTCGGCACCATGTCGCCGCTGATCCCGGCCATCATCGGCGGTTCGATGGTGAAGCTGCTGGCGATGATGCTGGATATGGCTGGCCTGTTCGAAAAAGGCTCGTCGACGCTGATCATCCTCAACGTGATTGGCGACGGCGCGTTCTTCTTCCTGCCGGTGATGGTCGCCGCGTCGGCCGCCCTCAAATTCAAAACCAACATGTCGCTGGCGATCGCCATTGCCGGTGTGCTGTTGCACCCTAATTTTATCGACTTAATGGCCAAGGCGGCGCAGGGCCAGGCGGTGGAGTTCGCCTACATTCCGGTGACGGCGGTGAAATATACCTACACGGTGATCCCGGCGCTGGTGATGACCTGGATCCTGTCGTATATCGAACGATGGGTCGATCGCATCACCCCGGCGGTGACCAAGAACTTCCTTAAGCCGATGCTGATTGTGCTGATCGCCGCGCCGATCGCAATTGTGTTGATCGGCCCGTTGGGCATCTGGATCGGCAGCGGTATCTCGGCGCTGGTGTATACCGTGCATGGCTATTTGGGCTGGCTTTCCGTCGCCATTATGGGGGCTATCTGGCCGCTGCTGGTGATGACCGGCATGCACCGAGTCTTCACCCCGACCATCATTCAGACCATCGCCGAAACCGGCAAAGAAGGCATGGTGATGCCTTCGGAGATTGGCGCCAACCTGTCGCTCGGCGGCTCTTCGCTGGCGGTGGCGTTCAAAACCAAGAACCGCGAGCTGCGCCAGACCGCCTTGGCCGCCGCCGCTTCCGCCATTGTGGCGGGCATTTCCGAACCGGCGCTGTACGGCGTGGCGGTGCGGCTCAAACGCCCATTAATCGCTAGCCTGATCAGCGGCTTTATCTGCGGCGCCGTCGCCGGCATTGGCGGATTAGCCAGCCATTCGATGGCCTCACCCGGTCTGTTCACCAGCGTGCAGTTCTTTGACCCGTCGAACCCGATGAGCATTGTCTGGGTCGGCGGCGTGATGGTGCTTTCCGTGGTGCTGTCATTCGTGCTCACGCTGCTGTTGGGCTTTGAAGACATTCCGGAAAGCGAAGAGGCCCCAACGACAACCGCGCCTGCGGCCAATACCGCTAACGCTACCCATTAACACACTATTTTTTACCCTACATAATTGGTGTTGCATCACGGCGGCAAGGCCGTACATCCCCAGGAGCTTAGTCAGCTAAGTGACTGGGGTGTGCGGGCGCAGCCAACACAGATGCAACTTCAAGTATGACGGGTAATTGAGGATTGCATGTCTGATTCAACATTCCCGCAAGGGTTTTTATGGGGCGGCGCCTTAGCCGCCAACCAGTCGGAAGGGGGCTATCGCGAGGGTGGCAAAGGGCTGACCACGGTTGACATGATCCCGCATGGCCCCAACCGCATGCCGGTAAAGCTTGGCCTGGAGAAGCGCTTTACCCTGCGCGAAGACGAGTTTTACCCCAGCCACGACGCGATTGATTTTTACCACCGCTACCGCGATGACATCGCGCTGATGGCGGAGATGGGCTTTAGCGTGTTCCGCACCTCCATCGCCTGGAGCCGGATTTACCCGAACGGCGACGAGCTGACGCCCAACCCGGAAGGCATCGCCTTCTACCGCAGCCTGTTCAAAGAGTGCCGCAAATACGGCATCGAACCGCTAGTGACGCTGTGCCATTTCGACGTGCCGATGCACCTGGTGACCGAATACGGCTCCTGGCGCAGCCGCAAAATGGTGGAGTTTTTCACCCGCTATGCCCGCACCTGCTTCGAAGCCTTCGACGGGCTGGTGAAGTATTGGCTCACCTTCAACGAGATCAACATTGTGCTGCACAGCCCGTTCTCCGGCGCAGGATTGGTGTTTGAGGCAGGCGAGAACCCCGAGCAGGTAAAATACCAGGCCGTACACCACGAACTGGTGGCCAGTGCATTGGCAACCCGCATCGCCCACGAGGTGAACCCCGCCAACCAGGTGGGCTGCATGCTGGCGGGCGGCAATTTCTACCCCTGGTCCAGCAAGCCGGAAGACGTGTGGGCCGCGCTGGAGAAAGACCGCGAGAACCTGTTCTTTATCGACGTGCAGGCCCGCGGTGCCTACCCTTCTTATTCTGCCCGGGTATTCCGCGAGAAAGGCGTAAGCATCGTGATGGAGGAAGGTGACGCCGAAATTCTGAAGAACACCGTCGATTTTGTCTCCTTCAGCTATTACGCCTCGCGCTGCGCGTCTGCCGATATGAACGACAACAACAGCAGCGCCGCCAACGTGGTGAAATCCCTGACCAACCCGCATATTCCGCGCAGCGACTGGGGCTGGGGCATCGACCCGTTGGGTTTGCGCATCACCATGAACATGATGTACGACCGCTACCAAAAACCGCTGTTCCTGGTGGAAAACGGCCTGGGCGCGCACGACGAGTTCAATGCCGACGGCGAGATAGCCGACGATTACCGCATCAGCTACCTGCGGGAACACATCCGTGCCATGGCCGACGCCATCGCCGACGGCGTGCCGGTGATGGGCTACACCACCTGGGGCTGCATTGACCTGGTGGCGGCATCGACCGGGGAAATGAGCAAACGCTACGGCCTGGTTTACGTCGACCGCGACGACCACGGCAACGGTACCCTCGCCCGCACGCGCAAGAAATCTTTCTGGTGGTACAAGCAGGTGATTGCCAGTAATGGGGGGGATTTGGGGTGATGGGGGGTGGGGGCGATAAAGGCGATTGTTGCGAGCCGAACAGGCCGAAGGATTCTGCCACGGCCTGCTGCTGTTCGGTGAACTTATGCAAAATAACCCGCAATCCGACGACACCCAGTGGGAACAGCTGAATCACTACCTCAACGCGGCGGCTCACTTAGTACCGGCACTGTGTAACCTCTATGGCCGCGCGCTGCGCGAGATGGAGTGTCAGAGCTGATAAGTTAAAATAAAAACCAAAATAAATAATAAGAACGGTATTAGTTTTATACCGTTCTTATCACTCCGGTAAATCTCATAGATCTGACTAACACATCACGATAAACACATTCACGAAGGTAGGCATTTCCCCCGTGGCCTGGCATAGTTAACGCATTCGATAAATCGATGAGTTAACTGCTGGATAACGACGCATGGCCGCTGGCAGTACGCAAACGCATTGATCAGAATTCGTTCTGCAATGAGGGAAATGTTTTGGCTATTAAGATCGCAATGTTATCTTCAAAAGATGCTGTTTTAGATGCAATCAACGAATATAATAATCAAGGTTATGATGATTTCCTTAAGAAAAATAAAATTGAAAAAATAAGAACACACAAGGTCCGTTATAATAAATCCCTGTACGACATTAATGGTATCGCCACAGCAGATTATATTCTCAAGCTTGGAAAACCATCAGATAAAATAAAATTCAATGTTAATTTAGAAACAGTCATTCAAGCATTTAAAAACCTTGACTTCGAGGTGATTGAAACACCACACCCTCTGGAGAAATTAGAAAAAGGTAAACTTTACAAGCGTAAAGACCTCCATAACCTCTACGGTGGACAAGAGCAGGGTGGAATATCGACACCAAAAGAATTCCCCGTGATTTTCATTTTTACTGGTGAGATTGGCGAAACTCATGGGTACAAAGATGGATGGTCTACCGACGACCACTTCTCCTACACGGGAGAAGGCCAAAACGGTGATATGGCGTTTACTAACGGTAATAAACACATCCGAGACCATAAAGATAATGGTAGGGATATACTTTTATTTGAATATAATAAAAAACGTACTGGCGTAAAATTTGTTGGATTGTTTGAGTGCGATTCATGGAATTACACCCAATGTCTAGATACCGAGAAAAAAATGAGGCAAGGGATCATTTTTAATTTATTCCGGGTATATTCCGCTCAAGACGTTGACAATGACACCACTACATCAGAAATAGACCAAAAGAAAGAAACGCTCGAGCAGCTACGCGCCAAGGCCATAAAATCATCCATGATGACGGGCCAGCGTAAAGAAAGTGACAGCAAGAATTCTTGGTTCAAACGCAGCGAGGACGTGAAAAAATACGTACTTCAACGCGCCAATGGCATCTGTGAGTCATGCGATAAACCGGCTCCGTTCATGAAAAAGAATGGCGAACCCTACCTGGAGCCTCACCACACAAAACGCCTAGCCGATGAAGGCCCCGATCACCCCCAGTGGGTTGGCGCCATCTGCCCTACCTGCCACCGTCGGATACACAGTGGGGTAGATGGGAAAGCGCTGAACCAGACTTTGATGGTGAAGTTAGAGCTGAAAGAGGCGAGTTTTAAATAGTCATTATTTAAAAACTATTGGAGTAGAAGTGTTTCGAGGGTGGTGCTTAAAGAAACGGGGAGCAAGTAACTACCTATAAAAAAATCCACGCCGGAGCGTGGATTCAATGTCATCGCCAAGGCCTGGCATCGCTTTATTCGAAGTGAACTTCAGGGTTATCTGCCAGCGAAACGAAATTCTTCGTATTTTTATCCAGCGTGCGGATCTCGCCACTTTCGATGTCGTACACCCAGCCGTGCAGACGCAGGCCGTTGTTGCGCAGACCCACGGCAACGGAAGGGTGAGTCTTAATGTTATTAAGCTGGGCGATAACGTTCTCTTCGACCATAGCGTTAACTTTGTCGATTTCGTTATCCCACGTTTTCTTCTCTACCACCGCTTTGGCGGCGTCAGCATAATGCAGCCAGTGGGCCACTGCCGGCATCGGGTCAAGGCACTGGCAAGAAGCTATCGCCTTCATGGCGCCGCAGTTCGAGTGGCCGCAAATCACGATATCCGTAACGCCCAGTGCCACCACTGCGTATTCGATGGTCGCTGACACCCCGCCCGGTTCCGGGCCAAAGGAAGGCACGATGTTGCCTGCGTTACGGATAACGAAAAGCTGCCCCGGGTCTTGCTGTGTCACAAGCTCGGGCACCAGGCGGCTGTCAGAACACGAAATAAAAAGCGCTTTAGGGTTCTGGCTGGAGGCAAGGCTGCGGAAGAGTTCCTTACGCTGTGGGAAAATCTCTTTCTGGAAGCTGAGGAAACCTTCAATGATATGTTGCATAACACGCTCTCTGGATCGGTAGTATCGATAACATGATAATCATCACTCCCGGTTAGTCCAGCATCTCTTGGATCGAAATGAACGTTCAAGGCACTGCGGGACCTGCCAGCAAAAGTGGCAATGACCTAGTGATCAACTAAAACTTCAAATTCGAGCTATCCCCGAGCAATAGGCACATCTCCCAGCCATTTTTCTGTACCAAAACAGGACTGTGCGGCCGGAGACAGAGGCCAAAGTGCAAAATGCTTTACTCCATATACATTAACGCCCGTCAGCAAATCATCGTTATTGCCTTCCATATTTTTAAAGGTAAGCGAAGTGTATCTTTATAAAATACCGTGCTTAGATCTGTATCAAGAGTGATGGGACTAAAGCCTGCTACAAAGAGCACATCTATGTCATTCAGATCAGATATCATAATTCCTACTTAGGTTTTTTGGTATGATCACACCTGTAATTTATAATTTGAAAGCAATATAAAAATATTATTTAATGCGCTTATCACTAAAGCTATTCATGTTTAAATTTCCATTAATGCCAATTTAACCGCAAGTATGAAAAAAGAAACAGAAAAGAATCTTAATACCCACCGCTGCACAGATTCATTTGCAACAACATACTCTCGCACTCTGGCTGCAGATACTCCATACAGCATAAACACAAAGAAAGTTATAGCCATGAAAATTAGACTCATCTGCAGCATCTGAGTTACCGGTGAGATATCACTCTTAATAACAAATTGAGGCAAGAAAGCCAGGAAGAATATTGACAGCTTTGGGTTAAGTAAATTAATAAGTATCGCTGAAGTAATGACCTGCCTGTAACTCTGAGTTCTCACCTCACTATTAATATCAAGCTTTCTCTTTTCATTAATTGTCTTCCATGCCATATAAAGCAAATATATCGCCCCAAGATATTTTATTATCTTAAATACGATTTCGTTTGTATGTAGCAATACAGCAAGCCCTGTAATAACAGTTAACATGTGTGGAACAATACCCAGCGTGCATCCCAGTGCCGCAATCATACTTACACGTGCACCGCCTGAAAGCCCCGTCGCGATGGTATAGAGCACACCGGTACCTGGAGATGCAACGATAATGAATGTGGTAAGTAGAAACTCAGGCGTCACAATGACCCCTCCACACTGACTGAAGCTTCTGGCCAAATCTGACATAACAACTTAGTCAGCGTAGACAGGAGGGCTGCTATATCTTCACGCGACGTTTCATGCAGGGCCTCGGCTACAATCATCACACGGCAGGTTGTTGAACTCACGGCAGACCAGCCACTCTGGCGATGGGTCCAGCGCCGAGCATGGGCCCGGCCGGAGGTATCAACAAAAATTACCTCACCTACTTCAGGATTTTCAGTCTCCCCTGTAAAAGACTCATAGTATTCTTTGCCGTTCGCTGGCCGAACAGTCATCTCCCCTGCAACTCGATCAAGATCAAACACGGCGACAGGTATAGCAAACGCGAGCGAAACCGCATTACACAAGCCAATAAGAGGATGAAGTTCTGGAAGTTCACCTCCTTTACGATGGCGCCTCAGGAGTGCCTCAGCCGCACAGCGATATTGTGTTGGTTTTAATCCCAGGGTTGAATAAGCCCGCCGCCAGGCCTTGATTTCGACAAACTCTCCCTCACTGGCAGTTGCCAGTCGCTTGTCGGCAATATCATGTAAAAATGCAATCTGCTCTGAAGGATTGGCATTCGAATGAATACCATCAACAGTAACTATGCCAGAGTGGAGTCGTCCGAACAGTGAACGGATTTCAGGAGCGTAGTGTAATGACATTGGCAGATCTCTCTTCTTGAACGTTTCCAAGAAAGATGCCCTCTGTCACGGCTATTTGTATTGAATAAAATTGCAGTTCATTTTATAGCCATAGCATAGGCTCCTGGCGTAATGCCATATGTACGAACAAAAAGCCGGGTCATATGGCTCTGATCCGCAAAACCAGCTGCATGCGATGCGTCCGCAAGAGACATACCTCCAGCGATTAATTGTCTTACCCTCTGTAATCTGCGCTGAATAAGGTAAGCATGAGGAGTGAATCCTGTAACTTTTGAAAAACCACGCAGTAGCTGGAATTGACTCACACCGCCAAGTTCTGAAAGCTCATAGAGTGACAGTGCTAATGAGGGGTCATCATCAATACGTTCCCTCGCAAGGGCAATTGCTCTTGGAGCACAAGCCCGCTCCTGATGCTGATAACCGAGGAGGCTTGTAAGCAAAACGAGGAGAGTTTCTTCTCGTTCAATTTCGCTGTCCCCCCCACATGGATCCGTCAATGTACGAAAGAGTGTTGAAAAATATATTGCTGATTCATGATTGTGCACAACCGGGCTAGACAGCTCAACACAACCCATGTTGCTTTCTGTCTGTCTCTGAATAACTCCGGACAGAACTTCCGGCTCAAAATAAAGCATTCGCCACGATCTGCTTTCTGTACCTAGCGGAGATCCATCATGCACTTCTCCTGGATTAACAGTAATGATATCCCCCACGCAGGCTTCAACAATACCTCGCCCGCTCATCGACACCTGAGCACCACGATCAATTAAGCCAATGCCGAACTGGTCATGAGTATGACGTCCGAAGCTGAATGAAGTATCCGCTGATACGGCATGTACACCTGTCATCTCGCAGCGAAGTGTAGTGAAGCGTCCTTTCTTCATTTTCTAAAGACCTATTGGTAAGTATGCTTTGTCTACCGGTGACGGTGTGTTCAATTCACAGCATTACTCTACTCTATGCGAAATCGAACAGGCTAATCCCCATATCCCGGTTCGCATTTATATAATCTACCGACCGCTGAATCATTTTTCTGCGCTCATCTCAGTGGTAAATACCCCACATCAGCATTTCCTCATTATCTTCAAAGCGATAACGCAAGCACCAGTGTTTTTGAACCGTCCAGGTGAACCAGTAACACTACACTATGCCGTCGCCATCAGTAAGCTTATAGGCTTTTTCTTCAGGCTTGGCCGTACGAACCTTCACATCGCTCAGAGCCATGTTGAGTATCCTTTCAAGGGTTCTGCGTGAATACAAACATTATAGAACCGGGATATACCCGCGGTTGTATCCGCATCAGTAAGTTGATGTAGGCTGACTCAGATTGAGTGATAAAGTGAGGAAAAAACCTTGCGGGGCTGGATTTTAGGCACAAAAAAACCACCTCTCGGTGGCTTCTTGTTCGCGCTGTACTAATGGTGCGAAGGCCGGACTCGTAAAATTAAAGTAACACCTTGTTTTTCATTTAAAATTTTAAATAAAAGTTTTAATTGACCACCAAAATGACCCCTTAATCCAAATTCGCATCAGCACACATGTTCCATTTTAGCTTTTAGTGCTATTTAGTGAAGGCGTGCTACCCTAGTATCGTAAACCCTTTGAATCTACTTGTAACCCTATAGGCTCAATGGTAAAGAAGTATGATAAATCTTCCTATTGTCTTTGAAAAAATTACATTTGAAATTAATCAAATAGGAATTATAAGCAAGAGCAGTTGTACGATGGGATTTTAATTATGGACATAATAAACAAAAATAAAGTGTGGGAAAGTAAAGAATGGGAAATGCATGTAAATGACTTGCTAAGGATAAAATTCGGCATTGCCGACTATATCCCTATTCCCGATGGACATAATGGTGATGCAGGTATTGAGGGTTTTTGGACTGGTGGGTATGCTTTTCAGGCTTACTGTCCAGATGAAGCATGCGCGATTGCTGATTTATATGAGAAACAAAGGGACAAAATCACAGCCGATATAGGAAAGTTTATTAAGAATAAAGATAATTCTTTAGGTAAAATATTTCATAACATAAAAATATCCAGATGGATTTTAGTTGTTCCAAATCATGTATCTAAAAACCTTACAATACATGCAGCTAAAAAAGAACAAGAAGTTATCGAAGAAAATCTTCCATATATTGATAATGAAAAATTCAAAATATTAATATGGGACCGTCAAACTTTAAAATCAGAAGAAAATGAATTAATAAGTTCCGGCCTTAGGATATTGAAAATTGACATACCTGAGGTAGATGGGGATGAGATTGAAAAAATAATAAATGAAAACTCTGAATTTGTCGAAAATATCCACAAGAAGCTAATGAAACTAAAAAATAATGAGAAGCAAGTAAATAGTGCGGCCAGTCACCTATTAAACCAAGTTGTATGTTATAAAAACATAATGTCAGACTTAAAAGAAAACTACCCATCATTCCATCAAGAAATTTCAAATACCATTATAAATAGAGAGAATGAATTACGGTTGGATTTTTTTGACACAGAGGTAGCCCCTCCAAATAAACAAATTGCACTTCTAAACGGGATGTTATCTGAAGCTAGCAAATTACACAAAGATAATTTAAAATGCATTTCAACAGGCGTTATCGGCGATTGGCTCATGCGTTGTAATTTGGATTTTTGACGATGAATATATTAGATGAAACACCTAAAAAAATGACATTCAGGTCAAATGGTTCTCCTATAGAACCAGAATTGAGGCCAATATGGAGAATTGCAATAATAACATTGATTTTAAAAAATCTTTGTCGTGGCTCAAAATCCAATTTAAGAAAAATTCAAGTTATCTATTCAATTGTCGCATCTAAAGACAAACGTGAAGAGTTTACCAAACGAAAATTAGATTCAAACTACAGCATCAGATTTGACCCACTGGTTGACCGAGCAGTAGCATTAGCAATAGGAGAGGGAATATTAAAAATAGACGAATCAAAAAGCATTTCATTGACCAAAAAAGGAAATGAATTTTATAAAAAAATATCAAATACAGATGAATTGCTAAACGATGAGAAAGAATTCATGGCGGCACTAAAAAAATCAGATTTCACTGAAGACAATATTAATAAACTACTTTTTAGAGGTGTAGCATGAGCCATCTTAAGATAAATAGACTAATTATAAAAACGAAAACCTCGGATGGTTTTTATGGAGCAGACCTAAAATTTAATGATGGGTTAAATATAATAAGTGCTGAAAACTCCTTCGGTAAGTCAACATGCATCCAATCAATTGTATACGCTCTTGGATTAGAAGGCACTTTAGGAGCATCTAGAAAGAATCCCTTAAAATCAGCATTAACGACAAAACTTAAAAACAACAATAGTATAGAAGTTAGTGTGATTATTACTGAAGTATTCTTAGAGATCTCAAACGCCTCAGGAAATATAATTACAGTATTAAGAAAGAGTGACGAGGAAGCGTCAAAACTAGTCTCTGTTTACGATTGCGCTTACGATAAAATAGCCAATAGCGGCCTAGATATTAAGAGTGATTTCTTCCTCAAAGATGCAGGTTCCGCCTCAAGAGAAAGAGGATTTCATTTCTTTTTAAGTAATTTTTTAGGCATTGTTCAACCTGAAGTTGTCAAGTACGATGGGACTAAGTGCCCTTTATATTTAGAATCAATATTCTCCATTAATTATGTGGAGCAAACTAGAGGCTGGGGTGGAATACTAAATGTTATTCCAACTTATCTTGGTATAAAGGATCTATCTCAGAATATCATAGAGTACACACTAAATCTTGATGTAAGTAGAATAAGAAGGAAACGGGAGCATTTTCTTGATAAGAAGAAAAATCTTGAGGTGAGGTGGGAAAATAGCATCAATGAATTAGTGTCTAAAGCTAAGAATTATGGTTACTTTTTATCAAACAGAATACCAGAAAAATTAAATATCAAAAGTGAGATATATAATGATAGCGATTTATACAGTTTTGACAAAGAAAAGAGAGAAACATATTTAAACAACGACATAATTACACTGCGTGAGGAATTAAATGAATTAAATAAAGAGCATACTCCGTCAATAAATGAAAATATAATTAGCGATAAGCTATCGCGTAGAATAGAAGATTTATCTCTATATTTAGTCGAAAATGAGAATGCAGCCGCAACATTAATAAGTGACTTTGACAATAGTCAACAATATCTTAACTCCATTAGTAAAAGCATAACTGATGTAAAAGAAAGCCTAAGAAAGTACAAGGATATAGAAAAGCTGCAGCAATTAGGATCAGAAGAAGAATTTAGTTTTATTCGCGGTCTGTGCCCAACATGTAATCAAAGTGTCATTGATAACTTACTACCTGATACTGATAAAAATCGAATACTATCTACATCCGAAAATATAAAATACCTTGAGAAGACACTTAACGTTTTTGAGGATATGAAAAAAAGTGAATGGAGAAAAACCGAGAGCAAGAAAAGCAATCTGCAAATAATTAATGAGCGTATAAAATCCATCCGTCACGAAATAAGATCGATAAGAAAATCACTTATTTCTTCCGATGACATAGCCACCCGGGAAAAAATCAGAAGAGAGATAGAGCTAGAAAACAAAATTGATAGACTCTGTATATTATTACAGCAAGAGAAAGAGATAAAAGATAGCTTGCAGGCAATTATAATTGAATGGAAGGAATCCGTCTCTGCTCTGGATAGGCTGCCCTATGACGGTTTTAGCAGCAAAGATAGAGAGAAGCTTAGTTTACTTGAAAATTCTTTTAAACATTATTTAAAAAAATTTGGTTACAAAAGTACATCAATAGAACACTTCGAGATATCAAAACAAACTTATAAACCATCCATTGATGGCGTTGATCTTGGGTCTGAAGCGTCCGCCAGTGATAACATTAGAGTTATTTGGTCATACCTTTACTCTATGTTAATGCTAGATACTTTTGAAAGAGATATCATTACAAATCATCTTGGACTTTTAATTCTTGACGAACCGAGACAGCAAGAAACAAAAGATGTAAATTTCAAAACATTTATAGAAACAACGACAAATACCTACTCAGTTCACAAACAGGTGATTATAGGAACAAGTGAGAAGTTCCAAGACTTACTATCTATGATAGAAGGATTAAATGTCAATTTACTCCATTTTGATAAAAATATCATAGAAAAATTATAAAAGCACGAGGAGAGAATTACATCTCTCCTTTGTATAACAAGATCCGGAGTTCCATCACAGATTTTAAAAGTAGAGTTCTCACAAGTATGAGTTTAGTCCTGCGCGCGCAATACTCCCTCGCCTACGCGCTCTGACTTTATCATGCACATTTCATGCATGACACAAAGGCTCTGTAAGCCCTTGTGGCATGGGGTTTCGGCTGTTTTGAGTGGCGGGGGATTAATGCAAAATCATGCACCCTATGCATGCACGTGCAGTTTGAGGCAGGCTAGCCAGAAAAAAGGCTGTTTTCGGGCTTGGGAAACGGCAAAAGCCCCGCAGCAAAATCAGCATTGCAGCGGGGCCTGCTCAATCAATGAAGGGTTTGGTTTCGGCTATAACGGCGGTAACGATTTAATGTCCTTTTTTCCGGCGATGGTAAATCATCAACGGTCACCGTTTCCGCTTGAATGGGCTGACATAAAATCTTATCGACGCTCTCCACCGTTTTAAATGTGCAGGAACACACGATGTTCTGGCACTGGTAATAGGCTTCTTTCGTCCGCTCCGTGATATAGCGACTGGTGCGAGTATAGGACGCATGGGTGCACAGCGGGCAGCGCATCATGATTGGGCCCCTTTCTCTTGCAGCAGACGGCGTTTTTCCGCCAGTTCTCTTGCCACTTGCGTCCGGCGAATTGGGCTGCTTTGCAGTTCCGGCAATACGCCGGTTTCTTGCGGTATCGTCAGGCCAATCTCATTAAGCACCGGGTGGTCGATATTTTGCGTAGCCATGGTAGCGCGAATGCGGCCTTGTAGTGCGCCCTGTACCTGTAGCTCAATCATCCTCATCGGATTGTCCGCATAGACGCCGTAAGCCCGTGAAGCCAGTGCACACGCCTTGATAACGTCAGGGCTGATTAGCGCCTTGCTCAGCGCATCCACGGCCTGATGCATCGCATGTTCGGCAAAGGCCTTCAGGGCCGCTTCGTGCGCCGTCACCACTTCCGGGGCTGTTCTGCCGCAACTGAGGTGAAGCTGCATTTTATCCAGCTCCATTTCTTCAATCAGGCCGTCAAATTCTTTCGACAGCTCCCGCTTGGAAATCCGGCTGTGGTGCTGCGCTTGCAGTTCCGGAGTCATTTCTCCGCGCAGTTTGCGAAACAGGGTACGCCACTGGCTTTCTGCCTCATGACTTTCCACTTCCGTGTCTTTCTTCTGTTGATGGCAGCGGGCGATCCCCGTAATGACGTCAGTCAGCGCCTGATAGTTTTTGTCGTGGGCGGCGCGGGCATCACGCAGGGCTTGCAGTTTGTCGTTGATGTACTTGGGTAATGCAGTTGTGCTCATGGGGTTATCTCCGGTGTCAGTCAATGTGAAGCTATTCTGCTGACTGCCGTACAACATCGCCATTCATCCCGGTTGGACTGTCCGCAGGACAACAGCACTGAAAACTGACGATAAAACCATCAACGAGATTTTAGTTTTATATAAAACTATTCACTACTGTTCACTTTAATAAAAAAGGTAGATAAATCAGTAAATAAAGTAGTGACTAGTTTATCTAAAACTATTCACCAAGTGTTCACTACTATTCACTCGGCTAAAAACAGCCTTTTTTCTGGCTAGCCTATTGGTAAGTGTTTTTTACTGTTTTAATTAAATAATCAGAATTATCAACTATTTTAATTTTCCACCGATTTGCCAAAGAGTTGTCAATAATTGCCAATGTTTGCCATTCTTTCTCATTAGCCTGAAAAATAAGCAAATATCTACACAACCACACAACATCCCCTTGTTGCCACCCCGCAAAATATTCTCATAATAGGGCGCTACCAGACGAACCCACACAGCGCCGGTGAGATCCCGCCGGGCATAAATGAGGTAGCATTCCATGTTTGCAGTTGCCACACAGACCCCTTCCACACTCTTGCCCGTCCCGGTCGATTACACGCCCCGTGAGCGTTTCATTCGCCTGCCGGAAGTGCTGTATACCACCGGGCTGTCACGCTCTACCGTCTACGAGATGATGAGCCGCAAGCAGTTCCCGGCCCAAGTTTCCCTTGGCGGTAAAACCGTGGCGTGGCTCGAATCAGAAATCGAAAGCTGGATGGCTGAACGTATCGCCAACCGTCATCAGGGGGCTGCAGCATGATGCGGTTAACGCTCGGCCGACAGAGCTTTACCCTGAACGATACCGACGCACTGTTTGTCGCAGAATCCATCCTGTTGCAACGCAAACAGCCGGATATTGCCTTGCCGGAACACCGCAGCGATAAGCACGGCGTGATCCGCCTGGCCAGCAGCCTGGCCGAACCACGTTTATTCCGCGCCGGGCCGATCCCCTTGACCGATGCGGGAGCCGATACCCGCAATGACCAGCTTACCGACTGTTGATCACTATGCGATCGATTGAGCATCCGGGGGTGTCTTACCGCTTGCCCCCGCGTCCGGCCCTGCGCTATAGTCCCCTCGCTGTCGCAAAATCGGCAGCCGGGCGTGAGAACCCGTGTAACTTATTGGCGACACCACACGCGCCGAGCGTGTTTTTTTATTTCGTAGCCTTAGTGCGCTCATTTTTTGCACAGTGGTTTCTATGCTACTGTGGCTGTCAAACAATGGTGGCTCAGGCGGGGCAGCCTTCGGGCTGGCCGGTTTCCAATAAGGCCGGTTTCTCACCCCCGTCTGGGCTACCACCCTTGCGTGAGAACTTCGGTGGTAGCAATAACCAATACTTATTGGAGGCTGCCACCATGGCTACGACCCTCACCCCGACTCATCCTAAATTCTGTTTCCTGTTTGCGGCCATTCGTCGTACTGCCCAGACGGCAACCCCGTGCATACTGCGCACCGTGGCGGATTCCGAGCACAGCGCACGCCGCCTGCTGGCGCGTGACTACATTCTTTCGTTTGCGGGCCGTCTGCCTGTACAGGGGGGGGGCATGAATACCCTGGCCGCCCGTTTCCACAGTGAAACCTATTACCCCATTCCGCATGCTGATTTCCTGCGTCTTCAGCACGCGCATTCTACCGGCGTGCTGTTTCTCGACATGCTGGACACGCTCGAATCGACCGGTCAGCGCCCGGACGCCGCTCAAAATGCCGCTTTCGCGTCTGTCATAGCGGTACTCACTGACCAGCTCGGGCAGGTCGTCAAAACCTGTGACTCCCACATTCTCGCCAGCATGGAGGCTTCCGCCGCATGAACACCCCACAGTCTTGTTTACCCGTTGAAGTCCGTACCGCCGTTTACCGCCGCGCTTTGGCCCATGCCTATCTCGATACCTGCGCCTTTTACCGGGTGACCCCCGGCTACACGCTGGATGAGCTGCAAATGGCGATTGCGATGGGCATTGAGGGCTACTTTGTCCGCCAGCACGGCGCAGAGGTGGGCATGGACATGGCCTGCACCATGCTCAGTGACATGGTGCAGCCGGATATTCTGGTGGCACCACCGCGCCTGACAACGCTCGGGCAAAAGATGATGGATGAGCTGTGCTGTGGCCGGATGGCCGTCACCTGTAACACCACCGTGCACTGAGGAGGCAAAACAATGACCGCATTAAGCGTTTCTCACACCTCACGTGCAGCGACCGGCCACTGGCCGGTGTTGCTCCCCGCGCTGGGCATTCATATCACCGCCGGGGGCCGGGCGCAGCCCTGCCCGGTCTGCGGCGGCAAAGACCGCTTTCGCTTTGATAACCTGCAGGGGCGCGGTACATGGTTCTGTAACCAGTGCGGCGGTGGCGATGGCCTGAATCTGGTCGAAAAAGCGCTGGCTGTGACTGCCAAAGAGGCCGCCGTGATGGTGGCCGGGGTATTGGGCGAGCCGTCGGGCAGCGCATTGCCGGAACACAATCCCCAACAGGAACAGCAGGACAAAGCACAGGCACACCACCATGCGGCAAAACAGGCCAGACAGTTACTCAACAGTGCCCAGAAGCAGGTCGGGAATGCCTATCTGACCGCCAAGGGCTGGCCGGACACTGACGCCCTGACATTGCAGGGGCCGTCACTGCGCGTGGGCGGGATCACTTACCAGCCCGACGATCTGCTGATCCCTCTGACCGACAACACCGGGGATGTGGTCAACGTCCAGTTAATTAATGCCGCAGGCGTCAAACGTACGCTGGCCGGGGGGCAAACAAAACACGCCTGCCACTTCCTGCCGGGGCAGGATAATGCCGTTATCTGGCTGACCGAGGGCTATGCTACCGGCCTGACAGTGCATGAACTAACCGGGGAAAGTGTCTGTGTCGCGCTCAACGCCAATATCCTGCCCGCGATGGCGCAGCAGTTGCGTGCTCACTATCCTGACGCGCTGTTGCTGCTGGCGGCCGACAATGACGAAAACGGCACCGGGCAGGCCCGCGCCGCCGAGGCCGCACAACTGAGCGGCGGTAAACCTGCGTTACCGTCAGAAACAGGCGACTGGAATGATGTTTACCAGCAACAGGGCAAGCTGGCCGCGCTTGCGCAGTTGGCGGCCTTTAGCCAGCCCAAGCAACCCAGCCCGTTTGATACGCTCAGCGATGCCGACCTGAAAGCCATGAGTGCCAGTGAAAAGGCCGAACTGCTGGCGGAGCACTACCAGCATCTGTTGGCCGTGCCACCGGTCGGTGAAGACCTGTGCCGCTATGAAAACGGCGCATGGCAAGTGTTGCCGTACCGGGTACTCAGCCGGGAGATTGCCGCGCTGTTCCAGAAAATCCGCGCCCCGTTCTCGGCGGCGGGTATCAACAGCATTCTGGACACGCTCCGGCTGATGGTGCCGCAAATGGGCACGCCGGTACGCCATCTGATTGGCTTTCGTAACGGGGTATTTGATACCGCCACCGGGCAATTCAGCGCGCACCAGAAAACGCACTGGTTGCGCACCGTCAACAGCGTGGACTACACACCGCCCAAGGCCGGGGAAAATCTGGCCGACCATGCCCCGTACTTCTGGCGCTGGCTGACCCGCGCTGCCGGGCAGCAACCCGAAAAGCAGGCGCGTATTCTCGCCGCGCTGTTTATGGTGCTGGCGAACCGCTATGACTGGCAACTGTTCCTTGAAGTCACCGGCCCCGGCGGCAGCGGCAAAAGCGTGATGGCCGCGATAGCCAGCCTGCTTGCCGGGAAAGACAACACCACCTCGGCCACCATCGATACGCTGGAATCGTCACGGGAACGGGCTTCCGTGGTTGGGTTCTCGCTGATTATCCTGCCTGACCAAGAGAAATGGAGCGGTGACGGGGCGGGCATCAAAGCGATCACCGGCGGCGATGCGGTGGCTATCGACCCGAAATACCGCGACGCCTACTCCACGCACATTCCGGCGGTGATTCTGGCGGTGAATAACAACCCGATGCAGTTCAGTGATCGCAGCGGCGGGGTGTCCCGTCGCCGGGTGATCCTGCCGTTCCCTGAAGTGATACCGGCCAACGAGCGTGACCCGCAGTTGCTGGCAAAAATCACCGGCGAGCTGGCGGTGATCGTACGCCATCTGATGCAGCGTTTTACCGCGCCCGATGACGCCCGCGCATTGCTGGAAGTGCAACAGAATTCGGGGGAAGCGCTGGAGATTAAACGCAGTGCCGATCCGCTGGTCGATTTTTGCGGCTACCTGCTGGCGGTCAGTGCGCCTGACGGTCTGTATATCGGTAATGCCAACATCACCCCGGCGAACCCGCGCAAGTACCTGTATCACGCCTACCTGTCTTATATGGAAGCGCGAGGACACAAGTACCCATTGAATCTGACCGCGTTCGGACGTGCCGTACCTCAAACCCTGCGTGAGTACGAAATAGCGCTGTTGAAACGCAAGACCAATCAGGGGATGCAGACCAACCTGATATTAAGTGAAGACTGTGAGGCCGACTGGCTTCCCAAATGTGAAATGCGCTAAGCAAATAGCGTCACGATCGTTTCTGCCGATCAATACGCGGTTATTGATCTGCCGAACCCATTGGACGCTGTTACGCGGGGCCGCTTATAGTCGTCCTGTACAAACCGCATACACCCAACACCGGGGAACCCCGTAGCGGTGACTACTCAGGCCTGCATTGCAGGCCTTTTCTCTGTCTGAAATCTCTCCCTGCCACACACCCACTGTGCAAACAATCACCGGCTCAGGCCGGTATTTTGCATTTATAGGGCTGACTGTTCACGGTGAGTGACCAGTCAGAGCAAACTCATCACCAACTAATCACTGTTTAATTTATTGTTTTTAAACAACTAAAAACAAAAGTGAACACTGTGACCAGTTTTTCTATAAATCTTTTTTTGCTGTCTCAGCTTACCGAGGTTGTTTTGTCATTTTTGCAAACTCATACGGTGTGATGTAACGCTCACTGTTCATATCCAAATAATCAGCCCACCATTGCACCATCAACCGGCGTTCTTCCATATGCTCGGCTTTGTGAATATATGCTGCCCTCACGCCGTTGCGTTCTTGGTGGCTCATCTGGCGTTCAACCGCATCCCTCGACCATAGACCTGATTCGACCAGCGCGCTGCATGCCATAGCCCTAAAACCATGGCCGCATACTTCAGTTTGAGTGTCATAACCAATAGAGCGTAGCGCCTTGTTTACCGTATTCTCGCTCATTGGTTTATGTGGATGGTGATCCCCGGGAAAAACCAGATCATTGCCTGCTGAAAGTTCGTGTATTTATTCAAGCAATTGGATCGCTTGTTTGGATAGTGGCACGAGGTGAATAGTCCGCATCTTTGATCCTCGGTGCGAATGCTTAACCCCCTCGATAGCTTCACGCTCAGCAGGAATTGTCCAAAGTGCCTTTTTAAAATCGATCTCTCCCCAACGAGCAAAACGTAATTCACTGGAACGAATGAAAATACTGAGTGTTAACCTGACCGCTAGTCCGGTCAGCATTCTGCCTTTGTGAGTATCAAGGCGCTGAAGGAATTCAGGGAGACGCTCAAGCGGTAAAGCAGGCCGATGTATGGCCTTACGGGTTGTAATCGCTCCTGCTAAATCTTGGGCAGGATTACGAGGAATAAGCCCACTTTGCACCGCAAAACGCATAATGCCGGTAATTCGCTGCTGCAACCGGGAGGCGACATCCAAACGACCACTTAACTCAACCTCTCTCAGAGGGACTAAGAGGTCTCTGGTTTCAAGGTCAGCAATATTACACTTTCCAATCACCGGGAAAATATTCCTCTCTAAATCCCGCATCACTCGCAAAGCGTGACCTTCAGACCAACGCTTATTCATCGCATGCCAGTCACGGGCAACCTTTTCAAAGGTCAAGGTTTCAGCTAATGCCTCGACCTTACCCTGTTCTCTCTGAGCGCTAGGGTTAATCCCATCGGCAAGTAATGCTCTTGCTTCGTCACGTTTTTCACGTGCTTTCGCCAGTGTCACAATCGGGTAAGCGCCAAAAGCAATCCGGCTCTCTTTGCCTTCATGTCGAAATTTGAGGTACCAGCGCTTTGAACCGTTTGGTTTGACTAAAAGATATAAACCGTGGGAGTCAGTGATTTTGTATTCTTTGTCGCGAGGCTTTGCTGTGCGGGCTGCTACGTCTGTTATTGCCATAAATTGGGGGTCAAACCTTTATCGAACCGAGCTGACCCCCATTGTGACCCCCAAAAGATCTGGATGTCAACGGATGTGCTCGGACGGATTCAGACCAAAAAAAAAGCCTTTCGGCTTTGATTTTAGTAACTTACGGACTGTTACGGACGTTCTCGAACATACTAATGGTGCCGAAGGCCGGACTCGAACCGGCACGTATCTCTACGGTTGATTTTGAATCAACTGCGTCTACCGATTTCGCCACTTCGGCACTGCAAGTAGTATGCGGAAAACGGGTGCATTATACCTTTCAGCGATCCACGTGCAACACTTATCCGTTGTTCAATGAGTTAAGTGCTGAAAAAATCGTCGCTGCGGTCACGTTGGCTCGTTTTTTGGGCGAAGTAAAGCGTGTCGATTGGGGATAACTGTGGTAAACGGCACGGGCACGGTATGCGGCGCCCCTACGGATGACATCGGGGATAACTGTGATAAACGACACGGCCGCGGCGTGCAGCGCCCCTACGGATGATACCGGCGATAATGTGCGCCTGTGCGTAGCGATATCATCAGCTGCGCGCTGCAGAGCTCCCAGAAACAAAAAAGGCGTAACCGCATGGCTACGCCTTTTTAAATCGTCTGTCGTGCCGCTACTTGCGTTTTAGCAGCATATACACGCTGATCAGCAGGAACAGCATGCTTGGCAGCAACGCGCCCAGTACCGGCGGCATGTTGTACACCAGGCTCAGCGGGCCGAATATCTGGTCCAGCACGTAGAACAGGAAACCGAAGCTGATACCGGTCACCACACGCACGCCCATCGGCACGCTGCGCAGCGGCCCGAAGATGAACGACAGCGCCATCAGCATCATCACCGCAACGGAAAGCGGCGAGAATACTTTGCTCCACATGTTCAGCTGGTAGCGGTTGGCTTCCTGGCCACTCTGTTTCAGGTACTTCACGTAGTTGTGCAGGCCGCTGATCGAAAGCGAGGTTGGGTCCAGCGCTACCACGCCCAGTTTGTCCGGGGTCAGGTTGGTTTTCCATTCGCCGGTCAGCGTCTGGGTACCGGTCACCTGTTTTTCATTGGTCAGGTCAGAGGTATCCACCTGCGAAAGCTTCCAAACGCCATCTTCAAAGCTGGCGGTAGCGGCATAGCGCACCGTCTCCAGCCTGCGCTGGTCGTTGAAGTGGTAGATGTTGACGCCGGAAAGCTCTTTCTCGCCCGCCACGCGCTCGATGTAGATGAAGTCGTTGCCGTCCTTCGCCCACAGGCCGTTTTTGGTGGAAAGCAGCGAGCCGCCGTACATCTGCTGCGCACGGTAGTTGCGCGCCATCTGGTCGCCCTGCGGTGCCACCCACTCGCCAATCGCCATGGTCAACAGCACCAGCGGGATAGCGGTTTTCATCACCGAGCCGGCGATCTGCATGCGGGTAAAGCCGGAAGCCTGCATCACCACCAGTTCACTGCGCGTCGCCAGTTGCCCCAGCCCGAGCAGTGCGCCCAGCAGCGCCGCCATCGGGAAGAAGATCTCGATGTCTTTCGGTACGCTCAGCAGGGTAAACATCCCGGCGCTCAGCGCCGTGTACTCGCCCTGGCCCACTTTACGCAGCTGGTCGACGAACTTGATGATGCCGGAAAGCGACACCAGCATGAACAACGTCATGATGATGGTGTTGAAAATCGTCTTACCGATATATCGGTCTAAAACGCCAAACATCAGGCCGCTCCTCTCAGGCGTGCGCGCAGCTTACGCATCGGCACCGTATCCCACAGGTTTAGCGCCAGCGCGATCGCAAAGTACGCCGCGTTGACCACCCAAAGCCATATCATCGGGTCCAGTTTGCCCTTGCCGCCGTTGGAACGCAGCGACGTCTGCAGCAGGAAGAAAATCAAATACAGCAGGATGGCCGGCAGCATGCTCAGCACACGGCCCTGGCGCGGGTTGACCACGCTGAGCGGTACCACCAACAGCGCCATGATCACCACGGAAAGCACCAGCGTCAGGCGCCAGTGGAACTCGGCGCGTGCGTCCGGGTCGTCAGACTCCAGCAGCGTCTGCATCGACATCTGCTCGGCCTGGTTGCCATCCACGGCGACCGTGCGGTGGCCAACCACGGCTTTATAGTCGTTGAAATCGGTAATGCGGAAGTCACGCAGCAGCGCGGTGCCTTCGAAGCGGGTGCCCTTGTCCAGCGTCACCACCTGCGAACCGTCTTTCATTTGGTTGATCTGGCCATGCTCAGCCACCACCACGGATGGGCGTTGGTTGCCGTTCGGCCGCAGTTGTGCCAGGAACACGTCGTTGAAGGTGCTGCCTTTTACGTTGCCGATAAACAGCACCGCGTTGCCGTCTTGCGAAGGTTTGAACTGCCCTTCCGCCAGCCCGGCGATGCTGGGGTTGGCTTTGGCTTCACTGATCACCACGTCCTGATAGCGCGAGGCCATGGGCCCGGCCCAGAACACGTTGACCGCCGCCACGGCAGAGGTGATCAGCGCCAGCACCATCGCGGCGATAATCAGGGTGCGTTTACCCAGCCCGCAGGCATGCATCACGGTGATTTCGCTGTCGGTATACAGCCGCCCAAGCGTCATCAATAAGCCGAGAAACAGGCTTAACGGCAGGATTAGCTGCGCCATCTTCGGCACACCCAATGCGAGCAATGAAAGGACTAAATTTGTCGGGACATCGCCGTCCACCGCATCGCCTAACACCTTGACCAGGTTCTGACAAAAGAAGATCAGAAGCAGGATGAAAAGGATCGCGATTTGGCTCTTTAGCGTTTCCCGTACCAGATATCTTATGATGATCACGCTTATTACGCCTGTGAAAACTTGTCTTTTTGCAGGAAAATCGATAGTTTCATCGCTAATCCGCCATTTATTCTCATCATATGGCAACCAACACAGCTAAAATAGTATTACAACATCTAGCATTTGGGTGTCCTATAGGAACTTACTTATAGTCGCCAAAACAGAGCAATTTACGCCGTTCAGGTTAACATAGTTAGTTAACTCAATGGCGGGAGATCGTTACGGAGTACGTTATTCTAGCCGTAGCGCCTGCCTTTGTCTTTAAGATTCAGGAGAGTGCATGGAGTTCAGTGTAAAAAGCGGTAGCCCGGAAAAACAGCGCAGTGCCTGTATTGTAGTCGGCGTTTTCGAACCGCGCCGCTTGTCCCCTATCGCAGAACAACTCGACAAAATCAGTGATGGTTATATCAGCGCTTTGCTGCGCCGTGGCGAACTGGAAGGTAAAGTCGGGCAGACGTTACTGCTGCACCATGTGCCTAACATTCTCTCCGAACGCATCCTGTTGATTGGCTGTGGCAAAGAGCGCGAGCTCGATGAACGCCAGTACAAACAGGTGATTCAAAAAACCATCAATACCCTTAACGATACCGGCTCCATGGAAGCGGTCTGCTTCCTGACCGAGCTGCACGTGAAAGGCCGCAACACTTACTGGAAGGTGCGCCAGGCGGTGGAAACCGCAAAAGAAACGCTCTACACCTTCGATCAGCTGAAAAGCAATAAAGTGGAGCCACGCCGTCCGCTGCGCAAAATGGTGTTCAACGTGCCGACCCGCCGTGAGCTCACCAGCGGTGAACGCGCTATCCAGCACGGTCTGGCCGTCTCTTCCGGTATCAAGGCAGCGAAAGATCTCGGCAATATGCCGCCGAACATCTGTAACGCCGGCTACCTGGCCTCTCAGGCTCGTCAGCTGGCGGATGCCTTCAGCACCAACATCACCACCCGCGTCATCGGCGAACAGCAGATGAAAGAGCTGGGGATGAACGCCTATCTGGCGGTTGGCGCAGGGTCTCAGAACGAATCGCTGATGTCGGTGATGGAATATAAAGGCAACCCGAACCCGGACGCCAAGCCGATTGTGCTGGTGGGTAAAGGGCTGACCTTCGACTCCGGCGGCATCTCGATCAAACCTGCCGACAGCATGGACGAGATGAAGTACGACATGTGTGGCGCCGCCACCGTGTACGGCGTGATGCGCGTGGTGGCGGAATTGAACCTGCCGCTGAACGTGATCGGCGTACTGGCCGGCTGTGAAAACATGCCGGGCGGCAGCGCTTATCGTCCGGGTGACGTGCTGACCACCATGTCCGGCCAGACCGTCGAGGTGTTGAACACCGACGCCGAAGGCCGCCTGGTGCTGTGCGACACCCTGACCTACGTTGAGCGTTTCGATCCGGAGCTGGTGATTGACGTTGCTACCCTGACCGGCGCCTGCGTGATCGCGCTGGGCCACCACATCACCGGCCTGATGTCGAACCACAACCCGCTGGCACACGAACTGATCGGCGCGTCCGAACAGGCCGGTGACCGCGCGTGGCGCTTGCCGATGTCCGACGAGTACTATGAGCAGCTGGACTCCAATTTTGCCGATATGGCGAACATTGGCGGCCGTCCGGGCGGGGCTATCACCGCAGCCTGCTTCCTCTCGCGCTTTACCCGCAAGTACAGCTGGGCGCACCTGGATATCGCCGGCACCGCCTGGCGTTCCGGCAAAGCCAAAGGCGCAACCGGCCGTCCGGTAGCGATGCTGGCGCAGTTCCTGCTCAATCGCGCGGGGCTGAACGGCGACGATTAAATCTGAGCGGTAATTCAGGTATAATCCCCAAGGGTACAGCATGCTGTACCCTTGTGTTTTTAGTAATGCTGCACAATTTTATAAACCCAATAGCTTTCGAGTTGCAGCAAGGCGGCAACCGAGAGAATCCCCAGGAGCTTACACGGGTAAGTGACTGGGGTGAGGGAGGGCAGCCAACACGGCTGCAGCTTGAAAGATGAAGGGGTTATATGAAACAGGCTACGTTCTATTTAATTGAACATGCGGAACCGGCAGGTGCGCTCAGCGCGCATGAGGCCGTGGCCTGCGCCGTTGCCGCCGAACGCTGGCGCTCCGGCAAGCGGGTGTTGATCGCCTGCGAAAGCCAGGAACAGGCCCAGCGGTTGGACGAAGCGCTGTGGCAGCGCGATCCGCACCAGTTCGTGCCGCACAACCTGGCCGGCGAAGGGCCACACTACGGTGCCCCGGTCGAGCTGTGCTGGCCCGGCAAACGCGGCAACTCACCGCGCGATCTGCTGATCGCCCTGCTGCCGCAGTTTGCAGATTTTGCTACTGCTTTCCATGAAGTGGTAGACTTCGTCCCTTACGAAGACACCTTAAAACAGTTGGCGCGCGACCGATATAAAGCCTATCGCAGCGTCGGCTTCCATTTGACCACGGCAACGCCGCCAACTCACTGAACAACGATATAAAATGGAAAAGACAAACAGTCATCTCGATACCGCATACGACCCGAAAGAGATCGAACAGAAGCTGTACGATCACTGGGAAAACCAGGGTTACTTCAAGCCAAACGGTGATACCAGCCAGGAAAGCTTCTGCATCATGATCCCGCCGCCGAACGTCACCGGCAGCCTGCACATGGGTCACGCCTTCCAGCAGACCATCATGGACACCATGATCCGTTACCAGCGCATGCAGGGTAAAAACACCCTGTGGCAGGCCGGTACCGACCATGCCGGTATCGCCACCCAGATGGTGGTTGAGCGCAAGATCGCCGCAGAAGAAAACAAAACTCGCCATGACTATGGCCGCGATGCGTTCATCGACAAAATCTGGCAGTGGAAAGCGGAATCCGGCGGCACCATCACCCGCCAGATGCGTCGCCTGGGCAACTCCGTGGACTGGGAGCGCGAGCGCTTCACCATGGACGAAGGCCTGTCCAACGCGGTACGCGAAGTGTTTGTCCGCCTGCACAAAGAAGATCTGATCTACCGCGGCAAACGCCTGGTGAACTGGGATCCGAAACTGCGCACCGCCATCTCCGATCTGGAAGTGGAAAACCGCGAGTCCAAAGGCTCCATGTGGCACCTGCGCTATCCGCTGGCTGACGGCGCCAAAACCGCCGAAGGCAAAGATTACCTGGTGGTCGCCACCACCCGTCCGGAAACCGTGCTCGGTGATACCGGCGTAGCGGTAAACCCGGAAGACCCGCGCTACAAAGATTTGATCGGCAAAGAAATCGTTCTGCCGCTGGTGGGTCGTCGCATCCGCATCGTCGGTGACGAGCACGCCGATATGGAAAAAGGCACCGGCTGCGTGAAAATCACCCCGGCGCACGACTTTAACGACTACGAAGTCGGTAAACGTCACGGCCTGCCGATGATCAACATCCTGACTTTCGACGGCGATATCCGCCAGGAAGCGGAAGTGTTCAACACCCTCGGCGAAATCTGCACCGATTACTGCAACGAAATCCCGGCCCAGTTCCGTGGCCTGGAGCGTTTCGCGGCGCGTAAAGCGGTGGTTGCCGCCTTTGACGAATTGGGCCTGCTCGACGAGATCAAACCGCACGACCTGACGGTGCCTTACGGCGACCGCGGCGGCGTGGTGATCGAACCCATGCTGACCGACCAATGGTACGTACGTACCGCCCCGCTGGCGAAAGTGGCGGTGGAAGCGGTTGAGCAAGGCGAAATTCAGTTCGTGCCGAAGCAGTACGAAAACATGTACTTCAGCTGGATGCGCGACATTCAGGACTGGTGTATCTCTCGTCAGCTGTGGTGGGGTCACCGTATCCCGGCCTGGTACGACGTGAACGGCAAAGTCTACGTGGGCCGCAGCGAAGAAGAAGTGCGCAGCGAAAACAACCTGGGCGCCGACGTGGTGCTGACTCAGGACGAAGACGTGCTGGACACCTGGTTCTCTTCCGGCCTGTGGACCTTCTCTACCCTGGGCTGGCCAGAGCAGACCGACGCGCTGAAAACCTTCCACCCAACCAGCGTGATGGTCAGCGGCTTCGACATCATCTTCTTCTGGATTGCGCGCATGATCATGCTGACCATGCACTTCATGAAGGACGAAAACGGCAAGCCGCAGGTTCCGTTCAAGACGGTCTACATGACCGGTCTGATCCGCGACGACGAAGGGCAGAAGATGTCCAAGTCGAAAGGCAACGTGATCGACCCGCTGGACATGGTTGACGGCATCTCGCTGGAAGACCTGCTGGAAAAACGCACCGGCAACATGATGCAGCCGCAGCTGGCGGAGAAAATCCGCAAGCGCACCGAGAAGCAGTTCCCGAACGGCATCGAGCCGCACGGCACCGACGCCCTGCGCTTCACCCTGGCGGCGCTGGCCTCTACCGGCCGTGACATCAACTGGGACATGAAGCGCCTGGAAGGCTACCGCAACTTCTGTAACAAGCTGTGGAACGCCAGCCGCTTCGTGCTGATGAACGCGGAAGGTCAGGACTGCGGCTTCAACGGCGGCGAGAAAGTGCTGTCGCTGGCGGACCGCTGGATCCTGGCCGAATTCAACCGTACGGTGAAAGCTTACCGCGAAGCGCTGGACACCTACCGCTTCGATCTGGCCGCCAACATCCTGTACGAATTCACCTGGAACCAGTTCTGTGACTGGTACCTGGAGCTGACCAAGCCGGTCGTGAGCAACGGCAGCGAAGCGGAACAGCGCGGTACCCGCCACACGCTGATCACCGTGCTGGAAGCCCTGCTGCGCCTGGCGCACCCGGTGATCCCGTTCATTACCGAAACCATCTGGCAGCGCGTGAAAACCCTGACCGGCGAAACCGCAGACACCATCATGCTGCAACCCTTCCCAGCGTACGACGCCGCGTTGGAAGACGCGCAGGCGCTGAACGATCTGGAGTGGATCAAGCAGGCGATCACCGCGGTGCGTAACATCCGCGCCGAGATGAACATCGCTCCGAGCAAACAGCTGGAAGTGCTGCTGCGCAACTGCAGTGCCGACGCTCAGCGTCGCGTGCAGGAGAACCAGAGCTTTATCGAGCGTCTGGCGCGTCTGGAGTCTATCGCCCTGCTGCCTGCGGGTGACAAAGGCCCGGTATCGGTCACCAAACTGGTGGACGGCGCCGAGCTGCTGATCCCTATGGCCGGCTTTATCGATAAAGACGCCGAAATCGCGCGTCTGTCGAAAGAGATGGGCAAGCTGGATGCAGAAATCGCCTCAATCGAAGGCAAGCTGGCCAACGAAGGCTTTGTAGCGCGCGCGCCGGAAGCCGTGGTCGCCAAAGAGCGCGAACGTCTGGCAGCCTGCAAAGAAGGTAAAGTGAAGCTGCAGGAACAGCAGGCGACCATCGCCGCGCTGTAATCTTTCGGTTCACTGCAACAGTTGAAAAACAGCGGGGATTTCCCCGCTGTTTTTTTATCGCCGTTGCATCAGCCATATAAATACCCAATAGATTTCGAGATGCAGGAAGGCGGCAAGTGAGCGAAGCCCCAGGAGCTTACATAAGTAAGTGACTGGGGTAAGAAAACGCAGCCAACACATCTGCAGCTTGAAAGATGAAGGGTATAGATGTTATTACAAGATATTAATTGCTGCATGGACGCCGCCGAGATATAAACTCGGCGCGTTTTTTGTCTGCACAAAAAACGATATTCCGGAGCCCTTCGGGTTCTTTTTATGGCGAGTGTAACTATGACAACAGCAACCCCAGTACGTCTTCTGGTGCGCCCAATAACGGCTGACGACAACGCCGCTATTGCTAATGTCATTCGCGAAGTCTCTGCCGAGCACGGCCTGACGGCAGACAAAGGCTATACCGTTTCCGACCCCAATCTGGACGTCTTGTATCAGCTCTACAGCCTGCCACGCAGCGCTTATTGGGTGATAGAAGTCGATGGCCGGATTGCCGGCGGTGGCGGCGTGGCCCCGCTGCAGGGCGGTGACGACGATATTTGCGAATTACAGAAAATGTATTTCCTGCCGATTTTGCGCGGCCAGGGCCTGGCAAAACGCCTGGCGCTGCAGGCACTGGAGTTTGCCCGTCAACAGGGCTTCCGCTGTTGTTATTTGGAAACCACCGCCAGCCTGACGCAGGCCATCGGCCTGTACGAGCATCTGGGCTTCGAACATATCGACCACGCCATGGGCACCACCGGCCACGTCGACTGCGAAGTCACCATGCTGAAAACGCTTTAATCTTGCTGCTGCGCCCGCGGTCATCACGGGCGCAGCAGCAAGCCTCCCTAGGCCGTTACCCTGCCCTTGATCGCCAGCTCAATCCGGCTCAGCACCAGGCTGGTCAGATAGGACACCACAATCAGCAGCAGCAGGATCAGCGGCGTATAGCGTGGCGCAAAAATCAGCTTTTGTGTGAAGTAATAGCAGTAGAAGCTGTGGGTCAGCCACATGTACATCGAATGCTTGCCCAGCTCGCCCACCGCCCGATTCACCGTGCTGCCCAGCCCGTCTGCGGTTTTCATCATCGCGATGATAAACAGCGGCGTCACCAGCAGCAGCCCCGGATTATGGGCGACGATAAACACCGCCACCGTCACCATCAGCAAGATCAGCGGATGGGTGCGGCTCAGGGTAACAATCAGCTTCGACAGCCAGAAGTCCGCCGGCATTTGCTTGCTGCGGCCAAACACCATGCCAAAGCCGAAAGGCAGTAGCCAGGTGCAATATTCGATCAAGATTTCAGGCGCCCAGGCGAAATACTGTAGCCCTCTGCCGCACAGCGCCGCCAGAACCAGCAACCCCAGCAGAGGGTAGATATTCAGCCGCGACAACAGCGGCAGAGAAAGCACGTACAGCACATAGAGTTTGAAGAACCACCACTCGCTGTTATACGTGGATTTAATGCCAATCAGGTTTTCGAGAAACAGCGGCAGGGAAAGGCTATACCTTTCTCCGGGAAAGAAGAAAATGCCGATAGGGACAAAGATAAATAACACTATCCAATAGCTGATATATAAATTCTTCAGCTTGCCCCAGATATAGTGAAACGACACTTCTTTTTTCAGCGAAAACCCGTAACCGGACAGGAACAGAAACATCGAAACGCAAATCTTGCCGAACAGACCAAGATACATTTCAAGATCAACGCTGTTAACAATATGATAGACCGGGATATCCGGGCTAATTCGGATCGGGTAGGCAAACAGGTGATGGATCAGCATCAATATGATGGCAATCCCTTTTAAATAATTAGATTTATTAATCGAAATGTCCATATTTCTTAATATCTTATCCAACCATAGAGTGGCTCATCATATAGCAGCATTTTTGTGCTGACATCCTCTTTCCCGCTCGGATAAATCTCATATTTAATATTCCGTTTAGAAACAATGCGCCGGATATTTATCACCGCGTATTTTTCGTTCCGGTATCGTCACGGTCGCGCAAACCACAAAAAATATTAATATGAACATTTTATTTTTTATATATTAAAATCAATTAGTTGATAAAAATTAAAAACAATTTATGTGATATTCATTAACAAATTAACGATTTGAAATTGACCTACCGCCCGCTTGCGATACTCTGCCATGACAGGCTCATGCCGTAATCGCACAGGGAGCAGTCATGTCGGAAAATGCTTTTGATTACATCATTGTCGGCGCAGGTTCCGCCGGCTGCGTACTGGCAGCGCAGTTGATCCGCCGCACTCAGGCGCGGGTGTTACTGCTGGAAGCCGGTGGCGACGACAATAATTTATTCATCAAGATGCCGGCCGGCGTGGCGAAAATCATCGCCAAAAAAAGCTGGCCCTACGAAACCGAACCCGAGCCGCACGCCAACAACCGCCGCATGCAGATCGCCCAGGGCAAGGTGTTGGGCGGCAGCAGCTCGGTCAACGGCATGATCTATATTCGTGGCCAGCGGCAGGATTACGACGAGTGGGCCGAACGTTACGGCTGCGTCGGCTGGGGCTATCAGGACGTGCTGCCCTATTTCAAACGTGCCGAGGCCAACGAGAGCCTGTCCGACACCTATCACGGCGGTGAGGGCCTGCTGCCGGTCAGCGAGAACCGCTACCGACACCCGCTCAGCATGGCGTTTATCCGCGCCGGCCAGGAGCTGGACCTGCCCTACCGCAACGATTTCAACGGCGACAGCCAGCACGGCGTCGGCTTCTACCAGACCACCACCCATAACGGCGAGCGCGCCAGCACTGCACGCACCTACCTGAAAGCGGTGCGTAACGAACAGCGCCTGGTGGTGAAACTGAATGCGCTGGTGCACCGAGTGGTATTGGACAACAACATCGCCACCGGCGTGGTGTATAGCCAAAACGGCGGTGCCGAAGTCACCGCGCATGCGGCAAAGGAAGTGATCCTCAGCGCCGGCGCGGTAGGATCGCCGAAGATCCTGATGCTGTCAGGCATTGGGCCACGCGAACATCTGCAACAGTTGGGCATAACCCCGCTCGCCGATCTGCCGGTGGGCAAGAACTTCCACGATCACCTGCATATGTCGATCAACGTCAGCACCCAGCAACCGATCAGCCTCTACGGTGCCGATCGCGGGCTGCAGGCGCTACGCCACGGCACCGAATGGCTGGCGTTTCGCAGCGGCGTGCTGAGCTCCAACGTACTGGAAGGTGCCGCCTTCACCGACAGCCAGGGTGACGGCCGGCCCGACGTGCAAATCCACTTCCTGCCGATGCTCGACAGCTGGGACGATGTGCCCGGCGAACCGCTGCCCAATATCCACGGTTTCACGCTCAAGGTCGGTTATCTGCAGCCCAAGGCGCGAGGGGAAGTCCTGCTGCGCAGCCGCGATCCGCGCGATCCGGTGAAGCTGCACGCCAATTACCTCGGTCATCCGGAAGATCTGGCCGGCAGCGTGCGCGCGGTGAAATTCGGCCTGCGCTTCCTGCAAACCGCGGCCCTCAAGCCGCTGATCAAAGATCTGCTGATGCCGCAGCCGGCATGGTTGAACGATGACGCCCAGCTGGAGGAGTTTGTGCGCAACTTCTGCAAGACGGTGTATCACCCGGTAGGCAGTTGCCGCATGGGCCAATCGCCGCAGGACTCGGTGACCGATCTGCAACTGCGGGTGCACGGTTTTGAGCGACTGCGGGTGATCGACTGCTCGGTGATGCCGCAGGTCACCAGCGGCAATACCAATGCGCCGACCATTATGCTGGCGGAAAAAGCGGTGGATTTGCTGCTGGGCGCACCGGCGTAACTGAGTTGCGCGGGCGCCCGGCTATCAGGCGAAGGCGGGCACGCCGCTGTGGAAGCGGAACTCGCTGTCCGGCGTTTGGATAAGCTCTGCTTCAATGCGGCCGAAATAGGCCACCCGCTCACTGATGTCGCCACCGGCTATCTGTTCGGCAAGCTGCAGGTAATCCTGATAGTGGCGCGCTTCGGAGCGCAGCAGCGAAACGTAGAAACGGTTTAACTCGTCGTCCAGATGCGGTGCCAACCGGGCAAAACGCTCGCAGGAGCGGGCTTCGATATAGGCACCGCAAATCAGCTTATCAATCAGCGTGGCCGGATCGTGGGTGCGGATCTCGCGGATCATGCCTTTGGCATAGCGGCTGGCGGTGATCTTCTTATACGGGATCTGCCGCGCCAGCATGATCTCCAGCACCTGCGAGAAATGATGCAGCTCTTCTTTGATCAGCAACACCATCTTGTCCGCCAGATCCTGGCCGTAGGCCGAGCCGTTCTTAGGCAAGATCTTGCGGGTGAAATTGTTTTGCTGGAACAAGGCTTCCGGCACGCCCTGCGCTTCATGCAGAAATGCTTCATAAGGCCTTAGCAGCGCCAACAAGGCATCGCCGCTCTCCTTGTCTGCCACGTAACGGCGAATTAGCCACATGCCGGTTTGCGCCGCTTTCAGCTCGCACACCATATGGTCGGTCAGCAACAGCGGCAGGTTTTCCGGACGACGGGCGGCGTCGATCCAGGCGTCTGGGGTTTCGCAATGCAGGAAGTTTAAAATGGGGGCTAACAGGGATTGGTATTTCATCTGCTTCAACTGCCCTATGCATTTCAAGTTACAGCTAGCGCTGCGGCTTGAAAAACGGCGGGATAGGCGGGGCCGGCGAGCGCCGGCCCACAAGATTAATTAATGGCGTTTACCGTCGTCGTCTTCGTCGATGAAGTCACCTTCTTCTTCGTCGTCGTCACCTTCTTCGCCGTTCGGATCTTCAAAGTAGGTGCCCCAACCGTCGTAGTTGACGCCGCAACGTGCCGCCAACGCCACCAGCTGCTCTACCTGAGTGTCGATCAGCTCGGCGTTGAGACCGATTTCGCTGATCACGTCACAGCACATCACCAGGGTACCGTCTTCCACTTCCAGCTCTTCGGCGTCGGTCACTTCGTAGCCCAACTTGAAGGCTTCAACGGCGGCCTGCTCCAGCACTTCAAACTTCTCAGCAGAAAGGTGGTGTTCGATAGTGTAGAGCGCTTCCGGATCGCTGCCGTCTTCCAGCAGTTCTTCGATGATCAGGCGGGTCTCTTCACGTTGTTCTTCTAGCTGTTCGCGGTTTGCCATGCCTATATCCTCAAGTCAAATGGCCTGTATTCCTTCTATTTTCACACACCGTCGGCATTGCTTCCACGATAAACGTGAAAGATTTCTCCCACGGGGTTGAAATTGAATATTCATACATATAAAGTGAATTTTAATTCAATAACAACAATCAGGATACACGGCAATGAGTAGCATAAACCCGTTCTACAAACGTCACTTCCTAAGGTTAATGGATTTCACCCCGGCGGAGCTTCAGGCGCTGCTGCAGCTTTCGGCCGAGTTAAAGCAGGCCAAGCGGAAAGGCCAGGAAAAACGCCACCTGCAGGGCAAAAACATTGCGCTCATCTTCGAAAAAGACTCGACCCGTACCCGATGCTCTTTCGAAGTTGCCGCTTTCGATCAGGGTGCTCAGGTCACCTATCTGGGCCCAAGCGGCAGCCAGATCGGCCATAAAGAGTCGATGAAAGACACCGCCCGGGTGTTGGGCCGGATGTATGACGGTATTCAATACCGCGGTTATGGTCAGGCGCTGGTGGAAACCCTGGCCAACCATGCCGGCGTACCGGTGTGGAACGGGTTGACCAACGAGTTCCATCCGACCCAGTTGCTGGCGGATCTGCTGACCGTACAGGAGCACCTACCGGGCAAGCCGCTGAGCGAGGTGAAGCTCGCCTACCTTGGCGACACCCGCAACAACATGGGCAACACCCTGCTGGAAGCTGCCGCCCTGGCAGGCATGGACCTGCGACTGGTGGCGCCGAAGGCCTGCTGGCCACAGCCGGAGCTGGTGGCAGAGTGCCAGGCATTGGCGAAACAGACCGGCGCCAAGATCACCCTGACCGAAGACATTGCCGAAGGGGTGAAGGACGCGGACTTTCTGTATACCGACGTGTGGGTATCGATGGGCGAGCCGAAAGAAACCTGGCAGGAGCGTATCGCGCTGCTGAAGCCTTATCAGGTCAATATGGCGATGGTGAAACTGACCGGCAATCCGAACGTCAAATTCCTGCACTGCCTGCCGGCGTTTCACGACGACCAGACCACGCTCGGTAAGCAAATGGCCGAACAATACGGGCTGCACGGCGGCATGGAAGTCACCGATGAGGTGTTCGAATCTGCACACAGCGTGGTGTTCGATCAGGCCGAGAACCGCCTGCACACCATCAAGGCGGTGATAGTCGCCACCCTGAGCGAAACGTTTTAATCTGCATTGCCGGGGCGCAGTGATCCAGCACGCTGCGTCCCCCTCCCGCCTTTTCCGTCTAATATATTTTAAGCATATCAAATAGCCGATTGGCCTTTGTCAGCCGCCGACAAAGACTCTACCGTGGCATTCTGGCGGCGAAAACGCCGTGAAAACAAACGATAACAATAATTTCTTGCCGTACATTCAAGGGAAAACATCGATGAAAGCCAAAGTCCTGCCGCTGTTAATGCTTGCCGCCCTGTCCTCCTCCGCGCTGGCCGCCACCCCGCCCAATACGCTGGTGGTCGTGCAATCGCTCGACGATATCGTCAGCCTGGATCCGGCGGAGGCCAACGAGCTGTCGAGTATCCAGACCGTCCCAAGCCTGTATCAGCGGCTGGTGCAGGCGGATCGCGACGATCCGGCGAAAGTGGAACCGGTGCTGGCGGAAAGCTGGCAGGGCGACGCCGTGGCCAAAACCCTGACCATCAAACTGCGTCCGCAGGCGACCTTCGCCTCCGGCAACCCGCTGACTGCCGATGACGTGATCTTTTCCTTTAGCCGCGCGGTGAAGATGAACAAGTCACCGGCGTTTATCCTCAACGTTCTCGGCTGGCAGCCGGACAACATCGACGCACAGCTGAAAAAAATCGACGACCACAGCCTGCAACTGAGCTGGACGGCGAACGTCAGTCCTGCGGTGGCGCTGAATATTCTCTCCACGCCGATCGCCTCGATCGTCGACAGCAAGGCGGTGCAGCCTAACGCCAAAGACGGCGACTACGGCAATGCCTGGCTGAAAATGCACTCCGCCGGCAGCGGGCCGTTTAAAATGCGCGTCTATCAACCGCATCAGGCGATTGTGCTGGACGCCAACCCGACGTCGCCGGGCAGCAAGCCACTGCTGAAAAGCATCATCATTAAAAGCGTGCCGGACTCCGCCACTCGCCGCCTGTTGATCCAGCAAGGTGACGCTGATGTGGCGCGCGAACTGGGCCCGGACCAAACCGTGGCGCTGAAAAATCAGCAGGGCGTGAAGGTGCTGGAAATCCCCTCTGCCGAGCAGAATTACCTGGTGTTCAACACCGGCAATACCGCCAATCCGCTGTTGAAAAACCCGGCGTTCTGGGAAGCGGCGCGCTATCTGATCGACTATCAGGGCATCACTAAAGACCTGCTGAAGGGCCAGTATTTTGTGCACCAGAGCTTCCTGCCGGTCGGCTTGCCGGGCGCGCTGAAAGACAATCCGTTCAGTTTCGATCCGGCCAAAGCCAAGGCCATTCTGGCCAAGGCCGGTATCACCAATGCCTCGCTGACGCTGGACGTCGAGAACAAACCGCCGTTTATTACTATTGCTCAGGCGTTGCAGGCCAGCTTTGCCGAAGGCGGCGTGAAGGTGGAACTGTTGCCGGCCGCCGGCAGCCAGGTTTATTCGCGGGTACGCGCCCGACAGCATCAGGCGGCGATCCGCCTGTGGATCCCGGACTATTTCGACGCCCACTCCAACGCCAGCGCCTTCGCCTATAACGACGGCAAGACCAGCACGGTCGCAGGCCTCAACGGCTGGCAGATCCCACAGTTGAACCAGCAAACGCTGGCGGCGGTGGCCGAAGCCGATCCCGCCAAGCGCAGCGCGCTGTACACTGCCATGCAGCAAGAACTGCAACGCAGTTCTCCGTATGTCTTTATCGATCAGGCGAAAACCGAAGTGGTGCTGCGCGATAACGTCAAAGGCTATCAGCAGGGTCTGAACGCCGACATGGTCTACTACGATCGCGTCAGCAAATAACCGACTCGCGCCACGGAGCTCCACCGCCTGGTGAAATGATGATTAAGGGAGATTTTTCCCCTAAGGCCACTGGCAAAGTGCTCCCAAGTTTCGTAGTAAGGGCGCTGCATGCTGCGCCCTATCGCATAATCAATCGGTTAAATCGGGTCGACATATTCGACCCCTACCGGTTTAACCCTTATGCGGGTTTGTCTGCGGTCTGAGGGTGGCTTCCCCCCCTTTAATCGGCAAGCGCTCTAGCGGGGAATACGTGCGGCGTTATAGCAGGTGATATCCACTTCAACCTTGCAATCCACCACCAGATCGGCGACCGCGCAAATCCGTGCCGGGGGGTGAGCGGCAAAGAACTCGCGAAAGACTTTATTGAATGACTGGAAGTAACGCGCATCAGTCAGAATGACCTTAACGTGCACCACGTCTTCCAGGCCATATCCCGCTTCCGCCATAATATCCAGGCAGTTTTGGATCGCCAGGCGAGACTGATCGATAATCCCCCCCTCCACCACTTCGCCGTCTTTCATCGGCGTTTGGCCGGAAATGTACAACCAGCCACCGGCTTCTACCGCGCGGGAAAAGGGCAGATGCTGCCCACCGGTCCCGGTTCCGCCGTCAATGCCGTATCTTTTGATCGTCATGCCTTGCTCCTGTCGATTGTGTTGCCCTGACGGCACAAAAACCGCCCGGCGCGCAGGCCGGTCACGGCCTGATGTTGATAACTCAGTACGCCGTTCACCCACACCGCGTCGATCCCTGCGGCGGGTTGCTGCGGTTGGCTGAACGTCGCGCTGTCTTTCACTTTCAATGCGTCAAACAATACCAGATCGGCGTAGTACCCTGTTTTGATCAGCCCACGCTGCGGCAGTTGATAACGCGCCGCCGACATACCGCTCATTTTGTGCACCGCCACCGTGAGCGGGAACAAACCTTCATCGCGGCTGTAGTGGCCCAGCACGCGGGGAAAAGCGCCCCACAGGCGCGGGTGCGGCATCGGATCGTTCGGCAAGCCATCCGATCCCACCATGGTCAGCGGATAGCGCAATACCCGGCGCACATCCTGCTCGTCCATGTTGTAATAAATCGCCCCCGCCGGCATCAGCCGTTTGCCGGCCTCATGCAGGCTCATTGACCAGGCCCCGGCGATGTCCCGCAAGGATTGCCCCGCCATCTCCGGGTGCGGTTCGGACCAGGTGATGACGATATCGAACTCATCGGTGATCTGTTTTAAATCCAGCGTCGATGAACTGGCGGAATAAGGGTAACAGTCGCAGGACACGTCCTGCGTCTGGCGCACCTTGTCGAACAGCTTGAGCGTTTCCTGCGTGCGGCCCCAGTTTTTCGCCCCGGCGCATTTGTGGTGCGAAATCACCACCGGCACCCGGCCATGGCGGCCAATGTGGAATGCCTCCTCCATTGCCTCGAGTATGGGCTCAAATTCAGAACGCAGGTGAGTGGTGTAAATCCCCTGCTCACCCGCCAGCTCTTCCGCCAATGCCATCACCTCTTGCGTGGGGGCAGAGAACGCCGAGGCATACGCCAGGCCGGTACTCAGACCCAAAGCGCCCTGTTGCAACGCGGCACGCAGCTGCTCACGCATGGCGCAGATTTCCTCGGCATTAGCCGGGCGAAACAGGTCGTCCATCTGGTTACTGCGCAGCGTGGTGTGCCCGATCAGCGTCGCCACATTCACCGCCGGCGTCGCGGCCTCGACCTGCTGACGATAATCGGCAATCGTGGGGTAAACGAAATGCGCTTTTTCTCCCAGCAGGTTCATTGGATCGGGCACGCTGGTTTTGATCACCGCCCCGGCAGCACTGATGCCGCAGTTGCCGACAATCACCGTTGTCACCCCCTGAGATATCTTCGGCAGCATCTCGGGCATGCGGATCACATTGGTGTCGTCGTGAGTATGTACGTCGATAAACCCCGGCGACAGCACCCGCCCCCGGCCGTCGATCACCACCTCGGCTTCAGCCTCTATGGCGGGTGCGATCGCCGCAATCCGATCGTCTTTCACCGCCACATCGGCACGGTATTGCGGCCCGCCGCTGCCGTCGATCACCGTGACATTTTTAATCAGATACTGATACCGCATGAATCATCATCCTCAGGTTAGTGTCTTGGGGCAGCGACTCAGTCCCCCAGCGGCTGCCGATCTTCTCCTCCACGGTGACTGTCCAGCGCCAGCTTGATGCGACGCAGACGGTCCCGGGACTGGCGTTTATTCGCCATGGCCAGCGCCGTCGCCAGCACGTCGACCATCGCCAACATGGCGTAGCGCGAAGTGCTGGGTTTATAGATGTAATCATTTTCCCGCACCACCAGCGCCAACAGCACGTCGGCCTGCGCCGCCAGCGGCGTTCCTGCCGGCGTGATGGCCACCACTTTGGCCCCGTACTGGCGAGCAATCGCCGCACTTTCCACCACTTCCTGCGTGTAGCCGCCCAGCGACAGCGCCACCACCACATCCTGACTGGCCACCGCCGCCGCCATCATGCGCACCAGCAAGCCGTCGCTTTGCGCGGTCACCGGCAGCCCGAGCCGAAACAGGCGGTGCTGTACCTCAGCGGCACAAATGGTCGAACCGCCCCCCATGCCAATGGCCAGAATTTGCCGCGCGTCGCTGAGCCACTCCACCGCTTTGGCCAGCGCCGGCTCGTCGATCGTCCGGCGGTTAATCGTCAGGACATTGATGATGGTTTCGTAAATCCCCTGGATCCCTTCCAGGTCCGGTTCTTCATGGATAAACCGTTGCCCCACCGCCAACGACTGCGCCAGCTTGACCTTAAGGTCACGCACGTCACGGCAGCCCAGCGTTTTGGCGAAGCGCGTGATCGAGGCCTGGCTGACGTTGGCCTGTCGGGCCAGCTCGGCAATCGGCAAAGCGGTCGCCGCGTCCGCCTCGTCCAGAATGAATTGCGCGATACGTTTTTCGGCGCTGCTCAGCTCAATAAAAAGCTCTGTAATGCGCGAGATAATGTCGATATCCACCCCCATCGCCTCACCCCATAGTGATTAAATTTTGTCATTTACAATGCAAGAAAACAGTGGAAGACTACACAAAAATCAGCGTTAAAAATGATACTTTGTACCCTAAAATCAAAAAATAATATTTAAATCCAATTAAAATCAAATAAATAAATCAAGATACCCCAATTTAAAAAAGATAGAGCACCCAAAGGATAATGTTATGAAATACCAAAAAGATTTCACCGTTACCCATAAGGCCGCCGTGCTGCGCAGTGACCCGTCTGCGCCGGCAAACCTGCTTAACGAAGATGTCTGCCTGCCGGCCGCGGTGATCAAGCTCAGCAGCCTGGAAAACAATATCGCCTGGATGCAAAACTATGCCGATGCACGCGGCGTCTCGCTGGCCCCGCACGGTAAAACCACCATGACCCCCTGGATCTTCCAGCGTCAGGTAGCCCAGGGCGCCTGGGCGGTGGGCGTCGGTTCAGCCTGGCAGGCGAAGGTGGCAATGGAGGCGGGCGTCCCCCGGGTACTGATGGCCAACCAACTGGTCGGCAAGGCCAATATGCGACTCGTGGCCGAATTGAAAGCGCAACATCCCTCCACCCTTTTCCTTTGCTGCATCGACAGCCTGAGCAATGCGCAAGCCCTCTCGGCGTTTTTCAGCCAGCATGGGCAAACCCTGGATGTCCTGTTGGAACTGGGCGTGCCCGGTGGCCGCTGCGGCTGCCGTAGCGTGGCACAAGCCGAGCAACTGGCGCAGGATATTGCCGGGCTGCCAGGGCTGCGCCTGCAGGGTATCGAGCTATATGAAGGCGTGATGCACGGCGACGACGCCCAGAGTAAAATCGAACGGTTCCTGCGTGACGCCGCCGGCTTGCTGCGTGAACTGCACCGGCAACGTCTGCTCAGCGGTGAAGAAGCAATCCTCACCGGTGCGGGCTCTTCCTGGTATGACGTGGTTTGCCGCGTTTGGGGTGAAGAGTCGCTGCCGGAAAACTGCCGTCGGGTGATCCGCCCCGGCTGTTACATCACCCACGATCGGGGAATTTATCAGGACGCGCAAAATGCGGTGCTGGCCCGCGATAGCTACGCCTGCGATCTGGCGGGGGAGCTAACCTCGGCATTGGAATTGATAGCGCTGGTACAGTCGGTGCCGGAGCCGGGCCGGGTTATCGTCAATTTTGGCAAGCGAGACGCGGCTTTCGACGCCGGATTACCGCAGCCGATCGCCCATTACCGCAACGGGGTTCGGCAAGACAGTGGCGTGCAGCAGTTAACCACCCAGGGGATTATGGACCAGCACGCCATGTTAAGCTGCCCGGCAGACTTCCCGGTGCAGGTTGGAGATATACTGGTGTTTGCCACCTCTCACCCCTGTCTGACCTTCGATAAATGGAAGACGCTGTTGGTGATTGATGATAATTACAACGTTATAGAAACCATTGAGACATTTTTCTGAGCTCGGAAAAGGATATTTCATGACCAGCCTGCCCACCGACAGCCTGCTGTCGGTGCAGAATCTTTCTCTGACGACCCCAGGGAAAGCCCCGCGAATTGATCGGGCCAGCTTCAGTATTCAACCCGGTGAATCCGTTACCATTATCGGCCCGAACGGCAGTGGGAAATCCACGCTATTGCGGCTACTGACCTGTGAGCTCAAGCCGACCGAAGGCGAAATTCTCTTTCAGGGAACGCCCCTAGCCAGCTTAAAACCCCTGCAACGCGCCCGCGCTATCGCCTTGCTGAGCCAGCACGATGATGCGGATTTACGGCTTAAGGTTAGCGAGTATGTGGCGCTGGGACGACTGCCCTGGCTGGCCGATCATTCGCCATCTCAACACGCGCTGATAGTTGCAAAAGCGATGGAGGAAGTGGGTATCGGCCACCTGCAACATAGCCCGCTGGGCAAGCTTTCAGGCGGTGAACGCCAGCGCGCCGGGTTCGCCAGAGCATTGGCGCAGCAGCCGGTGCTGTTATTGCTTGATGAACCCACTAACCATCTCGATCCGCTGGCCCGACATCAACTGCTGTCGCTGATCCATGAAAAAAAGATAGCCACGATAAAAGTGCTGCACGATCTCGAGCTGGTGCAACCCTTTTCCGATAAGGTGATGATCATCAATAAAGGGAAAATCCTTTGTTATGACCGCCCTGAAACGGTGCTGGAATCGGCGCACCTGCAACAGGTGTTTGGCATGAGAACGCTGCAGGTTCGTCATCCGGAAAGCGGCGAAGCTGTGCGTTTCTTCGAGGCTTTACCGACATAATCCCCGCGATATTCGCCACAATCGACAATTGTTTGATCTAACTATATTTGTCATACGAATTATTCAGGTATGTTGCCCCGTTTCCAATAAACCGGGTTATTGACTTCGGTTTTGCCGTTTTGCCCACGGGATTACCCGAGTGGGATGACCTTCCTCCGCCCCACTGACGCCAGGCCAGACAACCGACGGTAATGCCCAATCAATAGCCTTTCGGTGCAATGAATCTGGAGTCGATGTGAAAAAGTTAACCCTCGCCGCGTTACTGGCATTCACCGCGGCAAGCGCCGGGGCCTCTGGTTTCCCGGTTACGGTGGACAACTGCGGCCAGCCCCTGACCTTTGAACGCCCGCCACAGCGTGCCATTATTCAAGATATCAATATGTCGCAAATGGCCTTTGCCCTGCAGCTCCAGCCTTCTATCGTCGGCGTGACAGGGATCTCCGGCTGGTACAAAAACATCCCTGAATTCACGCAGCAGCAGGGAACCATTCCTGAACTGGCCCCCAAATACCCGACGATCGAAAACCTTCTCGCTGCCAGTCCAGACCTGTTCTTCGCCGGCTGGAATTATGGTCTTCGTGGGGAAGTGACCCCGCAAGCGCTGGCAAAATTCAATATCAAAACGCTGGTGCTGAGTGAAAGCTGCATCCACGTCGACAACCATCGGCCGCGGGCCAGTATGGATTTGCTCTACGACGATATGATCAGGCTCGGCAAAGTCTTTGGTAAACAGGAACAGGCGGAAAAGCTGGTCGCAGGCTGGCAACGTCAGGTGGCAGATATCCATCGAAAAATTGCGACGCAAAAACCCGTCAGGGTGTTCCTTTATGATTCTGGCGAAGAAAAGCCCTACACCAGCGGGGCCTACGCCATGCCGACGGCGATTATTGAAGCCGCTGGGGCAACAAACGTGATGGATACCCTGAACACCAGCTGGGTGAACACCAATTGGGAAAGCGTGGCGGCGACAGAGCCTGAATTTATCATTCTGGTGGACTATCAGGCTGAGCCCACCGACAGCATCGATGCGCGGCAGCTTTTCCTTGAACAACACCCCCTGATGAAGCAAACCCCGGCAGTGGTTCATCACCGCTATTTGAAATTGAAATACCAGGCGTTAACACCGGGGCCGGTCAATATTGAGGCGATCCACAAACTGGCTCAGGCCCTTTATCCTGCCGCTGTTAGCTGATGTCGGAAAAAATACGTTTCAGGCTGGCCTGGACCCTCGCCCCGCTGTTATTGGCAGGGTTAATCTTCGCCAATGTCGCCCAAGGCAGCGTGTCGCTCTCTCTTGCCCAGGTGTTAAGCGCGCTGGGCATCGTCCCGGGTGATGTACCCCCCATGATCAAAAGCATCGTGCTGGAACTGCGTTTGCCACGCACCTTGCTTGGGCTACTGGCGGGGGCTGGCCTGGCGTTGGTCGGCGCGCTGTTGCAAACCACAACCCGCAACGATTTGGCCGATCCCTTTCTGTTTGGCCTCTCCTCTGGCGCCTCCGCCGGCGTGGTGCTGGTGATGACCCGTCTCGGTGATAGCCTCGGGGCCTGGACGTTACCGGTGTCTTCCTTTGCCGGTGGCATGCTCTCTGCTGCCGTGGTGCTGGTTATTTTTATGACTCAATCGCAAAAAGGCACCGAAAAGCTGATTATCTGCGGGCTGGCGGTTTCTTTTTTATTCGGGGCCTTCACCAACTATCTGGTTTTTTCCGGCGATCAGCGTACCGCCAGTAGCGTACTATTCTGGACGCTGGGCGGGCTGGGGCTGGCCCGCTGGGATAATGTGCTTTTTGCCTTGATAGCGCTGCTGTTGCTGGTGGTATTGATTGCCTTGCGCTGGCGATCGCTGGACGGCTTACTGGCGGGCGAACAGACCGCCGGCACGCTGGGCATCAACACCCGCCGTTTGCGCACGGAAGTGTTTCTTTGCTGTTCGTTGGCGACGGCATTACTGGTGGCATTGACCGGGGTGATAGGATTTGTCGGCTTAATGGTTCCCCATCTGGCGCGCCCTTTTACCGGCGTACGTCACCGGCGTCTGCTACCGTTGGTCGGGGTGTTAGGGGCCATATTGCTCTCTGCTGGCGATCTGCTGAGCCGCGTCATCACCGCCCCCCAAGAGCTGCCCATCGGGATCATTACCGCCGGGCTGGGCGGCGTTTTCGTTCTGGTGATTTTGCTGCGCCGAGCCCACTGAAGGTAAATTTTCTGCCATGCGGCTAAAGGCCACCAGCCAATCGATTGCGAAATGACAAAAATCGGCGTTTTAGCGCTTGCAGTGGACAAAGGCGCGAGTATAATGCGCGACAATTTGCCAGGAGAAAGCATGAAAAACGACGTTTGTTTTGTTAGCCACAACCGACAAAACCGACTGCCAATCGGCAGCCAACTGCCGTTGTTTCTCCTGTTGCTAAACCGATCGTTTCAAGCCCCTCGTTGAGGGGCTTTTTTTTGCCTGAAAAATCTGTTCAAAGCCCCGCGCCACGGGCACGAGTCGAGGAGAGTGAAAAATGGCCAACCCGCTGTATCACAAACATATCATCTCTATTAACGATCTCAGCCGCGAGGATCTGGAGCTGGTGCTGCGCACCGCCGCCAGCCTGAAAGCCAATCCGCAACCCGAGCTGCTAAAACACAAGGTGATCGCCAGCTGCTTCTTTGAAGCCTCGACCCGTACCCGCCTGTCGTTTGAAACCTCGATGCACCGTCTGGGCGCTTCGGTAGTGGGTTTTGCCGACGGCAGCAACACCTCGCTCGGCAAGAAAGGCGAAACGCTGGCCGACACCATCTCGGTGATTGGCACCTACGTCGACGCCATCGTCATGCGTCATCCGCAGGAAGGCGCGGCGCGCCTGGCGACCGAATTCTCCGGCGGCATCCCGGTGCTCAACGCCGGTGACGGCGCCAACCAGCACCCAACCCAGACGCTGCTCGACCTGTTCACCATTCAGGAAACCCAGGGCCGCCTGAACAACATCAATATCGCCATGGTCGGCGACCTGAAATACGGCCGCACCGTGCACTCACTGGCGCAGGCGCTGGCCAAGTTTGAAGGCAACCGCTTCTTCTTCATCGCGCCGGACGCGCTGGCAATGCCGGCCTATATCCTGCAAATGCTGGAAGAGAAAGGCATCGAGTTCAGCCTGCACAGCAGCATTGAAGAAGTGGTCCCCGAGCTGGATATTCTCTACATGACCCGGGTGCAGAAAGAGCGTCTGGATCCTTCCGAATACGCCAACGTGAAGGCGCAGTTCGTTCTGCGCGCAGCGGATCTGGCCGGCGCACGCGCCAACCTCAAGGTGCTGCACCCGCTGCCACGTATTGACGAAATCACTACCGACGTGGACAAAACGCCGTACGCCTACTATTTCCAGCAGGCGGGTAACGGCATTTTTGCCCGTCAGGCGCTGCTGGCGCTGGTTTTAAACGCAGATTTGGCTCTTTAAGGGGGAACCGTCATGACTCACGATAACAAACTGCAGGTTGAAGCGATCAAGTGCGGCACGGTGATTGACCATATTCCGGCACAGATCGGGTTTAAGCTGCTGACGCTGTTCAAGCTGACCGCCACCGACCAGCGCATCACCATCGGCCTGAACCTGCCTTCCAACGAGCTGGGCCGTAAAGACCTGATCAAAATCGAAAACACCTTCCTGACGGAGCAACAGGCCAACCAACTGGCCATGTACGCGCCGAAAGCCACGGTTAACCGCATCGACAATTATGAAGTGGTACGCAAGCTGACCCTCAGCCTGCCGGATCACATCGACGGCGTGCTGACCTGCCCGAACAGCAACTGCATCAGCCGCAGCGAACCGGTGTCTTCCAGCTTTAGCGTGAAATCCCGCGACGGCGACGTACACCTGAAATGCCGCTACTGCGAAAAAGAGTTCGAGCATCAGGTGGTCTTGCAGGCGGACTGAGTTCGGCCGGCGGCCGGGAGATGAGGCTGTTATTCTCCCGGTGACTGCCTATAATGGGAACCCCGTAGGGGCACCGAATACCGGGCCCGACGCTACGGAGAGCCACGCAGCCCACCGCGCTGCGATTTGAAAGACGAAGGGTATATCAGGAGAAAAAATGTCACGTAACATCAGCACTGAACTCGCCCCGGCAGCCATTGGTCCTTACGTGCAGGGCGTTGATCTGGGCAGCATGATCATCACTTCCGGCCAGATCCCGGTCGATCCGAAAACCGGCGCCGTTGCCGACGACGTTGCCGCTCAGGCTCGCCAGTCGCTGGAAAACGTTAAAGCGATCGTTGAAGCCGCCGGCCTGAAAGTGGCCGATATCGTGAAAACCACGGTTTTCGTGAAAGATCTTAACGACTTCGCTACCGTTAACGCCTCTTATGAAGCTTTCTTCACCGAGCACAGCGCGCCGTTCCCGGCCCGTTCCTGCGTTGAAGTGGCCCGTCTGCCGAAAGACGTGAAAATCGAAATCGAAGCCATCGCCGTTCGTCGCTAATACCGCGATCACGCGCCCAACGGTCAGCCCAGGCTGGCCGTTTTTATTTTTAGTATTTTTATTATTTCAATTATTTTATAACGATAGACCTACCCTCCCCACATTTACAATTCCACATTAAAAATACGTCTATAATTATTTTCGCCCGGCCAGGCTATGATTTCTTGTGATTTATTAACCAGACTAATTATCTCAGGAGAATATCCCATGGCTCAAAGCATATTGGATTATTTTATCCAACAGGTCACTTATTCCCCCGAAGCACTGGCGATCGTCAGTGACGATCAACGTATTACCTACCGACAGTTAAATGAAGCCAGCAACCAACTCTGCGGTCAGTTGCAACGGCAGGGCGTTAGCCCCGGTGACAACGTGCCATTAGTCGCGCTGCGCACGCCGGAATTGCTGATAGGTATCCTGGCGATTATCAAAGCTGGAGCAAGTTATATCCCCATCGATGCCCGATATCCTGAAAAAAGAATTCTGGATATTGTCAGACAAAGCGGGTCAAAATTAATCATATTGAGTAACTTATCAATTACTTTTGAAATAAATAACCCCGATGTGAAAATTATTACCATTGATAATATTACATCAGATAAACTGGTTCCTTTTGAATTAATAAATCCCAAGAGTGATGCAACGGCTTATATTATTTTCACCTCTGGCACTACCGGCAAGCCCAAGGGAGTGATGATTGAACATCATTCACTGTTGAATATTATTCTCTGGCATAATCAAAAATTCGCCATGAGCCATGAAAGCCGTTCCACGCTGATAGCCGGTATCGGCTTTGATGTGGCTCAGTGGGAAATCTGGGCAGCATTGCTCAGCGGCGGCACGCTATATTTGCCGCAAGAAGAGACCCGACTGCAGCCCTCTGCCCTGCTCAACTTCTTCGCAGACCACCAGATCACCCATGCTTTCGTGCCCACGGTGTTGGTGGCTGAAATCGTCGGCGCGCCACAGCCAGAAAACCTGGCGCTGCGCTACCTGTTTACCGCCGGGGAAAAACTCAACCCGATCGATCTCCGTGGAGTGAGTTACCCCTTGGTGGATTACTACGGCCCCACTGAAGCGACCATCTTCGCCACTTGGAATCGGGTCACTTGTGCAACACAAAACACGGCCGCGACTATCGGTCGACCGGTGGCAGACACCGAGATCTTCATTCTCGACGATCATCTGCAACCGGTGAGTGGCCAACAGGCTGGCGAGCTTTATATCAGTGGCCGTTGCCTGGCTCGTGGTTACCTGAATGACCCACAGCTCACCGCAGAAAAGTTTATTACCCCGGTGCATTTTGCCGGTAAACGCCTCTACCGCAGCGGCGATCGGGCACGCTGGCTACCGGATCAACGCATTCAATACCTCGGGCGTCTAGACGACCAGATCAAAATCCGCGGTAACCGCGTGGAACTGGGCGAAATAGAAAGCGTTATGGTGCAGGTTGCGGGAGTGAAGGCGGCTGTCGCTATTGCCACCCAACCCCAGGATCCGGCAAACAAACAGATTGTGGCGTTTCTGGCGGCTGACAATGACGACGGCGAGTTGGTCGAACGTGTGAAGCGGCAGCTGAAAGAAATGTTACCTTCATACTTCCTGCCCGCCAGCTTCCTGGTGATGGAACGCATGCCGATCAATGCCAATGGTAAAACCGATAAGGCCGCGCTGTTGGCCCTTTCCCGCACGGATCAGTCTCCGACAGCAGAGACGCTGACCGGCAGCCGGCAGATCATTGCCGCTATTTGGAGCCAGGTATTGGGGACGGCGAATATCCGCGCCGAAGACAACTTTTTCGACATCGGCGGCCATTCACTGCTGGCAGCAAAGCTGGCGACGGCCATCGATAACACAATCGGAGTCAAAGTCTATGTGCGCGATATTTATGAATATCCGACGATAAACCGTCTGTCGCAGGCGCTGGATGAACGCAGCGGCCATGCACTGCCGACGGTGGACAGCGAACCGGTACGTGCTCTGCAAGACGATGTTTGGCTGCCTGCAGATATCACCATCAACCCGGATTATGATGTGCGACAGGTCAGCGACCCCAAAGCCATTTTGCTCACCGGCGCCACCGGCTTTGTCGGTGCGCATCTGCTGGCAGAGTTGCTCGCCACAACCCGTGCCGAGTTGTATTGCCTGGTGCGGCAGCGCAGCCGGATAACCCCGCAGCAACGACTCGACGAGATCCTGAATCGCTATCAGATTACTTTATCCGCCGAGCAGTACGCGCGCGTCCATCTGATCCCCGGCGACGTGGCCGAGCACGATTTCGCCCTGTCACCTGAGCACTTCCGTGAACTCAGCCAGCGGATCGATATCATTTATCATTCGGCAAGTGCGGTGAACTTTATCCAGCCCTATTCTTATATGAAACGCGATAATGTGCAGGGCCTGCGCGAAATCATTCGTTTTGCCGCGTACCGACGCACCAAACCACTGATGTTGATGTCGACGATTTCGGTCTACAGCTGGGGGCACTTGCATACCGGCAAACGGGTGATGCTGGAAAGTGACGACATAGATCAGAACCTGCCGGCGGTGATCACCGATATCGGCTACGTCCGCAGCAAATGGGTAATGGAGAAAATTGCCGATCTGGCGGCATCGCAAGGCTTGCCACTAATGACCTTCCGTCTGGGGTACGCCACCTTCCACAGCCGAACCGGCGTCAGCGCCAGCTACCAATGGTGGGGACGGCTAGTCAAAACCTGTATCACCAGCGGCACCCAGCCGGTGTTGCAAGACCTGCGCGAGGGCCTGACGACGGTGGACTATATGACCCAATCCATTGCCCATATCACTCGCAACCCTCAGGCGTTAGGGAAGAAATTCAACCTGATCCACCAGCACCAGAATAACCTGACGCTACAAGCCTTCTTCCGCCTGCTGGAGCGCGAGTGTGGCTACCGTTTCCGACAGCTGCCTTTCGATCAATGGCGAGCACAGTGGGAACACGACGCTAATGCACCGCTCTACCCGTTGCTCAGCCTGTTCAGGGACAATATGGTGAATGGGCAATCGACGGTGCAGCTCTACCAAAATACCTACCAATGGGATTGCAGCAACCTGCAGCATTTCCTGCGGCACAGCGGGATCGAAGAACCGCGGTTTACCCGGCAAATGCTACTGAATTATCTGCGGCAGTCTATCGGCACTTCGCAGCAAGCATTGCAGGTATAAATACCAGGGCGGGTCTTCAGGGCCCGCCCGCGTCCTTTGCCCGGTGAGTTGCGCCATCACTGCTCATAGTCAACCCACACGCGCCGCAGTTTTGCCCCGTTTTAAGGCAGCGCCCGCTTTGGTTGCACCCAAAGCGGGCCATTTCCTGCCGCGAGCCGGCGTTTTCGCGCCATTTTCGCCCCTTTATCACCTTGGCACATTTTATGCTGGTTCTGTATACAGCCTGCAATGTCGACGAGGTGATGATGCTAAATATCGATCTGTCTGCTTCACCGTTTTTTGATGAGATGCTTCTGGCTGAGGGTAAGCACCGGGGTCACTACGAGGCTTACTGGCATTGGCTGCAACAGGCTGACCAAAAGGCCATTCAACGCAAGAGGGAAGAGGCTGCGCTGCTGTTTCACCGGGTGGGGATTACCTTTAACGTTTATGGTGAGGATGACGGCGCTGAGCGCTTGATTCCGTTCGACAGCGTACCGCGCATCATACCCGCCAGCGAGTGGGCGATGCTCGATCGCGGTATCCGCCAGCGCGTACAGGCGCTTAACGCCTTTCTGCACGATATTTACCATCAACAACACATTCTGAAAGCCGGGATCATTCCGGCGGAACAGGTGCTGGCCAACGATCAATATCAACCCTGCATGCAAGGGGTCGATCTGCACCGCAATATTTACGCGCACATCGTCGGCGTGGATATGGTACGCAACGGTGACGGCCAGTATTACGTGCTGGAAGACAACCTGCGCACCCCGTCCGGTGTTTCCTATATGCTGGAAAACCGCAAAATGATGATGCGCCTGTACCCGGAGCTGTTCGCTCAGCAACGCATCGCGCCGGTGGAGCGCTACCCGTCGCACCTGCTGCAAACCCTGCGTGAAAGCTCGCCGATCAACGATCCTACCGTGGTGGTGCTGACGCCGGGCCGCTTCAACAGTGCCTACTTCGAACACAGCTTCCTGGCGCAGCAGATGGGGGTTGAGCTGGTGGAAAGCGCCGACCTGTTCGTCAAGGACGGGGCGGTCTTTATGCGCACCACCGCCGGGCCTTGCAAGGTGGATGTGATCTACCGCCGGGTGGACGACGCCTTCCTCGATCCGTTGGCATTCCGCCCGGATTCGATGCTCGGCGTGCCGGGCCTGCTGTCGGTATACCGCGCCGGCAACGTGGTGCTGGCCAACGCCATCGGCACCGGCGTGGCCGACGACAAGTCAATTTATCCGTACGTGCCGGACATGGTGCGTTTTTACCTGCAGGAAGAGCCGATCCTCAATAACGTGCCCACCTGGCAATGCCGCCACAAGAATGAACTGTCGTACGTGCTGGCGAACCTGGAACAGATGGTGGTGAAGGAGGTACACGGTGCCGGCGGCTACGGCATGCTGATTGGCCCGGCGGCGACCAAAGACGAAATCGCTCACTTCCGCAGCCTGCTGCTGGCCAAGCCGCATAACTACATTGCGCAAAACACGCTGGCGCTGTCGACCTGCCCGACCTTCGTCAACGACGGCTTGGCGCCGCGACATATCGATTTACGGCCGTTCGCCCTCAGCGGCGCGGAAATCCGCCTGGTGCCAGGCGGCCTGACGCGCGTGGCGCTGGCGCAAGGCTCACTGGTGGTCAACTCGTCGCAAGGCGGGGGAACCAAGGATACCTGGGTGTTGGAGGACGACGCATGCTGAGCCGAACTGCCAGTGAACTCTATTGGATGGCCCGCTATCTGGAGCGGGCGGAAAGCATCGCCCGGGTGCTCGACGTCACCAACAAGCTGTCGATGATGCCGATCCGCGACAGCGAGGATCAGGATCTGCAGGTACCGCTCAATCTGACCAGTACCGGACAGCTGTATGCCGCCGCCTACCCAGACCTGACGATGGCCAATCTGGTGAGCTTTTTTGCGCTCGACAGCCGTAACCACAGCAGCATTTACAGCTGCCTGCAAATGGGCTGGAACAACGCCCATGCGGTGCGCGGCAGCCTGTCTTCCGAGGTCTGGGAATGCATCAACGCCACCTGGATCGAAATGAAGCTGATCCGCCGTCAGGGCATAGGGTCAGTGGGCGCGGATGGCTTTTTCGACTGGGTGAAGGAACGTTCTCACCTGTTTCGCGGTGCGATGTTCGGCACTTTGCTGCGCAGCGACGCCATGTGCTTTATCCGTCTCGGCACCCTGCTGGAGCGCGCAGACAGCACTGCCCGTCTGTTAGGGGTCAAGAACTCGCTGATGGACAGCGACGGCGACCCGGTGCGCGAATATTACCGCATGGACACGCTGTTGCGTGCAGTGAGCGCACGCGAAGCCTACCACAGCATCTACAAGCAGCAGCTCAGTCGGGACACCATTGCCGAACTGATGATCCTGCGTAATGAAATCCCCCGCTCCTTGCTGGCCTGCGTCGGCGATCTGGTGCAACAGCTGGAGCAAATTGGCGGCAACAGTGCCAATCAGCCGCGCCGGCTGGCGCATACGCTGCACGCCGAGCTGCGCTTTAGCAGCATGAAAGATCTGAACAAGGTCGGGTTGAACGACTGGCTGGACGCGTTTCTCGGCCAGATTGGCGGCATCGCGGAGAGCATCCATCACACTTATCTGGAGGCGCAATGAAACTGAACATTGAGCACAACACCCACTATACCTATGCCCAGCAGGTGCAGCGCAGCACTCAGTATCTGCGCCTGACGCCGCAGGATTCGGAGCATCAGCGCATTATTTCATGGCAGTTGACGCTGCCGGAAGATGCGGTGCGCACCACCGATGCCTTCGGCAACGTGCTGCACGTGCTGACGCTGGATCACCCGCACCAGGCCATCAGCATTCAGGCCCACGGCGTGGTGGAAATTGAAGACGGTGCCGAAGATCAGGTGATGGGGCATTTGTCGCCGCTGGTCTTCCTGCGCCACAGCCCGCTGACCCAACCCGACAGCGCGATCCAGGCCTTCGCCCTGCGCTACTACCAACCGCAGGCGGTGCTGGACGGGCTGGAAAATCTGATGGGCGAGCTGCTGCTCAAAATGCCGTACACCCCAGGGTCAACGAGTGTCACCGACAGCGCGGCACAGGCATTCGCGACCGGCACCGGCGTCTGTCAGGATCATACCCACGTATTTTTGGCCTGCTGCCGCAGCCTGAACATTCCGGCGCGCTATGTCAGCGGCTATCTTTACAGCGAAGACTCCGCCCACGTCGCCACCCACGCCTGGGCCGAGGCCTGGGTCGACGACCGCTGGCACAGCTTTGACGTCACCAACAATACCCGCCTGCCGAATCAACACCTTAAGCTGGCGGTAGGCATCGACTATCTCGACGCCTGCCCGGTACGCGGGATGCGGCTCGGCGGCGGCTGCGAGAACATGCAGACCATCGCCGAAGTGCAGATGATGCCAACCGGCCAGTAGCCTCTTGCCGAAAACCAAGGTTTACGGCACGCTGGCGGTTGGCGGCGTGCCAGTATCGTTTTGAGGGATTGTGGTATGACCTATTGTGTGGCCATGCGCTTGTCTTCCGGGCTGGTCTTTGCTTCCGATTCGCGCACCAATGCCGGCGTGGATCATATTTCCACCTTCCGCAAACTGCACGTGTTTCAGCAGGACGGTGAACGCATGCTGGTGTTGCAAAGCGCCGGCAACCTGGCGACCACTCAGAGCATCATCAGCCTGCTACAGCGCCGCAGCAAAGATCCCGAACGCCTGAACCTGCTGAACGCACCGAGCATGTACGAAGCCGCCACGCTGGTGGGCGAAACGGTGCGGGAAGTGATCCAACGCGACAGCGAAGCCCAGCAAAGCGGCAGCACGACCGACTTTAGCTGCAGCCTGCTGCTCGGCGGCCAGATCAGCGGTGAAGAGATGCGGCTATTCCATATTTACCCGCAGGGTAACTTTATCGAGGCCACCCGCGATACGCCCTATTTCCAGATTGGCGAAAGCAAATACGGCAAACCGATTATCGATCGGGTACTGACCTACGACACCCCGCTGGAACAGGCGATGCAGTGCGCGCTGATCTCTCTGGATTCGACGCTGCGCAGCAACCTGTCGGTCGGCCTGCCGCTCGACGTGATGATCTACCCGCGCGACAGCTTTAGCAGTGCGCAGCAGTACCGTATCACCGAAGATCACCCGCATTTTAGCGCCATCCGTAAAGGCTGGGGCGAAGGGCTGGTCAGTATTTTCAAACAGTTGCCGCCGCTGCAACTGTAGGTTTTGCGGGCTCAGCATGCTGAGCCCCTACATATGCTGACTTACCTCATTCGATAGCGCTGGCGCGCAAAAGCGCTTCCAGCGGATAGACCGCCGCAATCACCACTTCGTCGCGTATCTGCGCCGCCGCGTCCAATTGCTGCTGTATCTGGGCCGCTTCTGCCTTGCTCAGCGGTTTGCCCTGTTGATAACGCTCCAACAGCATCAGCCCCAGCGTGGACAGCGCGCCGACATCCTGCGCCACCGGTGCCAGATCCTGCATCAGCCGGTTACCGGCAATCACCGTTTTTACCGGTGCGGTATTGAGCTGCCAGCGTTGTAAACGTTCGCGCAACGCCTGCGCTGCAGCACGATCGTTGCGGTCCTTCACTAACGCCGCAACCTGCATGCCCATCTCGCGCACCGCGTTGCTTTCCGCCGGCAGTGCATCGGCAAAACGGTTCAGCGGTTCGAACTGGTGATAGTTACCGGCTTTGAATTTCAGATGCTGTCGAGTGTAGTACTGGCCCGGCTCCACCGCTTCTGCCAGGGTTTGCAGCGGTGCTATCGTCACGCTGTTTGCCAACCGGGTGAACTCGCGTGCGGTTTCCGCATGCTGTTGCAACCCCACCGACACCACCGACCAGGCATCGACTGCCGCCAGCCTGCGGTACATATTATTTTCATCGGTCACGTCCTGCGCAGACCACAAGCGCTCCGCCACCGCGAACCCACGCGGCCAGAGTTTGAGATCGAGGATCGGCGCCCTGATGTTTTCCGCCCACAGCGCCGCCTCACCGCCGAGAATATTGGCCTGCTGCTTCGTCTCCGGCACCACCGGCATCTTGCTCTCCGGGATCGCCGTCAGCTTGCTGCCAGTGGTCGGGTAACGCACGTTGCCCACCAGCGTATAGCCACTGAGCTGGTCCTGGCTCAGGGTAAATACCGGGCGGGTATCCCCCATCCAGCTGTCGAGCCGGAAGCTCACCTGCTGCGGAGAACGCCAGACGATTTCGTGCAGCGCACGGCGCGATTTACCGTTGAAATCGATAAAACCCCGCCAGCCCTGCTTACCTTCAATCAGGGTAAAACTGCCTTCTACCGCGCTGCCCTTCAGCCGCGGCATGCTGAACTGCCAGCTTTGCGCCTTTTCATCCGGCTGTACCTCGGTGTCGACGCCCAGCGGCTGCGGCAGGATCTCATTGCGATAGTGATAGGCCGCGCTTTGCGGTTGATCGAGGTAAAAACCGGTAGACAGAATGCCCTGGTAACCGTCCTGTGCGCTGGCGCCGAGCGAATCCTGCCCCTGCCAGGACTGGATGACAATGCTGCGCGGCAGCGACGGATGATAGATCTCATCCCAACCCACCATCTGACGCTGATGCTGTTCGAGGATTTTCTCCAGCTTCTGATTGAAGTAGGCCTGCAGCGCATGGGTGTCCGCCAACTGGTGCTGCTGCATAAAGGCCTGAATGGTTTTGGATTGCTTCCACTGGCTGGCATCAACCTCATCACCGCCAATATGCAAATAAGGATCGGGGAAGATCGCAGCCAGTTCGCCAATGATGGCGTCAACAAACCGATAAACTTCATCGCGGGTCGGATCCAGCGTCGGCAGATGCACACCCCACTTGCGCTCCATCGAATACGGGCCCGGCGCGCTCATCAATTCCGGGTAGGCCACGGCGATGCTGGAAGCATGGCCAGGCAGATCGATTTCAGGTACTACCCGGATACCGCGCGCGCTAGCGTAAGCCACTACCTGTTGCATCTGTTCGCGTGTGTAGAACTGGCCGTCGCTGGCCTGCTGTTGCAGTTTAGGATAGCGCTCGGAGGCAAAGCGCCAGCCCTGATCGTCGGTCAGGTGCCAGTGGAACACGTTGAGTTTGGCCGCCGCCATGCCGTCGAGCTGACGCAGAATGTCCGCCAACGGCAGGAAATGACGTGCCGAATCCAGCAGCACACCGCGCCACGGGAAACGCGGTACGTCGGTAATGCTCACCAACGGCAGGAAGGTGTTCTGCCCGTCGGTCTGCACCAATTGCAGCAGGGTTTCCATGCCGCGCAACGCGCCGAAACGGGTATTGGCTGCCAGCGTTACCCCCTGCGGCGTCACCGTCAATTTATAGCTTTCATCGCTCCCCGGCAGCGGCTGCGCCGCCACCTTATCTTTGATATTCACCTTGATGACCACGCCCGTGGCTTTTTCGGCCTGCGGCACCAGTGTCCAGCCGGTTTGCAGCTCAATACGTTGGCGCCAGCGCTGCAGCGCATCGTCCAGATCGTCCCCCTGCAGGCTAATCGACAAACGGTGATCCAGCACCAGCTTGCCCGCCGGCTGAGTCAGTTCAACCTGCTGCGGCCAGGGCATTAGCGGCAGATCGCCGGCCGGCTGCGCCAGCGCGCCCAGGGAAAGCAATAACGATGAAGCCAGTAGCGTATAACGCAAAGTTCTGTGCATCAGAAATTCCTCAGAGGAAAAAATATCAATTGCTCCCCCAACGAATTTCAAATTACCGCCAGGCGGCAAGCGTCTGAATCCCTGGGAGCTTAGATTTGCTAAGTGACTAGGGTGAGGACGTGCAGCCAACAACGCGGTAGTTTGAAAGGCAAAGGGGAAGACAGCTAAGCTGTAAATAAAGACTGAGCACAGGACAGATGTCCAACGACAAGGGTGAAAAGCCGGGTTGGATCACAGATGCCCCTCTTCCAGGCGAAAGAGGGGCGCAGCGATTACTGCCAGCCGTAACGGCGCACAAACCAGCCTTTCACGCACTGGGTCAGCACCATATAGCCGGTCAGGATCAGCACCAGCCACGGGAAGTAGCCGAGCGGCAATGCCTGTAGCTGCAAGAATCCGGCCAACGGCGAGAAGGTCAGGCCGATGCCGGTAACGATGACCAGCAGGGTCATCATGCACAGCGGCCATGAAGGACGGCTCTGGATAAACGGTATTTTGCGCGTGCGGATCATATGCACAATCAGCGTTTGCGACAGCAGGCCTTCCACGAACCAGCCGGATTGGAACAGCGTCTGCATTTCAGGCGTATTGGCCTTGAAAACCCACCACATCAGGCTGAAGGTCAGCACGTCGAAGATCGAGCTGATCGGCCCGAAAAACACCATAAAGCGTCCAATATCGCCGGAGTTCCAGCGTTGCGGCTGAGTAATCTGATCGTCGTCGACGTTGTCGAACGGAATGGCGATCTGTGAAATGTCATACATCAGGTTCTGGATCAACAGGTGCAGCGGCAACATCGGCAGGAAAGGCAAAAAGGCGCTGGCAATCAGCACGCTGAAGACGTTGCCGAAATTGGAGCTGGCGGTCATCTTGATGTACTTGAGCATGTTGGCAAAAGTACGGCGTCCCTCGATGACCCCCTGCTCCAGCACCATCAGGCTTTTTTCCAGCAGGATGATGTCCGCCGCTTCCTTGGCGATATCCACGGCGGAGTCCACCGAAATACCGATATCCGCCGCACGCAGAGCGGGCGCATCGTTGATGCCGTCCCCCATAAAGCCGACCACGTGGCCCTGCTGGCGCAATAGCTTGACGATGCGTTCCTTATGCAGCGGCGTCAGCTTGGCGAACACCGTGGTACGCGCCGCAGCCTGCGCCAGCTGTTCGTCGTTCATCTGTTCGATTTCACTGCCGCGCAATACGTGATCCGCCGCCAGCCCGACGTCTTTGCACACCTTCGCCGCCACCAGCTCATTGTCACCGGTAAGGATCTTCACCGTGACACCGCTGTTTTTCAGCGCCGCCAACGCCGGCGCCGTGCTCTCTTTAGGCGGATCGAGGAAGGCCACGTAGCCCTCGAGGATCAAATCCGACTCGTCGGCCACGCTGTATTCATGGGCCTGGGCCGGCAAGATCTTGTTGGCCACCGCCACTACGCGCAACCCTTGCTGGTTGAGATCGTCGGTGATGCGCCGAATTCGCGCCAGCAGCGCTTCGCTGAGCGGGATCACCTCATCTTCCTGCCGCACATGGCTGCAAATCGCCAGCATCTCTTCCAGCGCGCCCTTGCAGATCAGTTCGTGATATTGCGCGTCTTTGGCCACCACCACCGACATACGGCGCCGTTCAAAATCAAACGGGATCTCATCCACTTTACGGTAATGCTGCAACGCATCCGGCTGTTGGTTTTGTTCCGCGCAGCTCAGCACTGCCACGTCGAGCAGGTTTTTCAAGCCGGTCTGGTAGAAGCTGTTCAGCCAGGCGTAATGCAGTACGCGATCGCTGGCGGCACCGAACACGTCGGTGTGGCGCTCCAGCACAATTTTATCCTGGGTCAGGGTGCCGGTTTTATCAGTGCACAAAACGTCCATGGCGCCAAAGTTTTGGATAGCATCCAGACGTTTGACGATCACTTTCTGCCTGGACAGTTTCACTGCCCCTCTGGCCAGCGTTGAAGTGACGATCATCGGCAGCATTTCCGGGGTCAGCCCCACCGCCACCGACAGCGCAAACAGCGCCGCTTCCCACCAGTCACCCTTGGTGTAGCCGTTGATCAACAAAACGATCGGCGTCATCACCAGCATAAAACGGATCAGCAGCCAACTGACCCTGCTGATGCCGGTCTGGAAGGCGTTCGGCTGTTCATCCTGGCTGATGACCCGCTGCGCCAACTGGCCAAAGTAGGTGCCGCCGCCGGTACCGATCACCATCGCCAGCGCGGTGCCGCTGACCACGTTGGTGCCCATAAAGCACAGGTTCTGGCACTCCAACGGATCTTCTGCCTGTTCGCGCAGCTCGGCGATTTTCTCTACCGGCAGAGACTCGCCGGTCAACGCTGCCTGGCTGATAAACAGATCCTTGGCCGACAGCACGCGCAGATCCGCCGGGATCATATCTCCTGCCGCCAGTTTGATGATGTCACCCGGCACCAGTTGAGAGATCGGCAGTTCAAGGTGTTCGCTTTTCCCGGACAATGCGTCGCTGCGGATCACCGTGGCGGTGTTGCTGACCATCGCCTTCAACGCGTCCGCCGCCCGATTGGATCGCGCTTCCTGAATGAAGTTCAACAACGTGGAGATCACCACCATCAGTGCGATCACCAGTGCGCCAGTCAGATCTTCCGTCGCGTAAGAGATCATGCCAAGCGCGGTCAGCAGCAGGTTGAACGGGTTGCGATAACAGTGCCACAGGTGCTGCCACCAGGCTTCTTTTTGCTGATCGTCGATGACGTTCTCGCCGCAGCGTTCGCGCACCCGCTCAGCCTCATGGGCAGTGATGCCTTCCGGGTGGCTGTGAAAACGCAGATACAGATCGGTGACGTCGGCAGCGGCGCATTCCAGCCGCTGCTGTGCCAATCCGGCGGGCAACCCTTGCGCTTTGCCGCCAAGGCTGTCCAACAGGCTATCGCGGTGCACCAAACGGCGCGGTAAATTGCGGCTGAGCATGCCCAACAGCTGACGGGGAATATTTTTCAGTTTCATTATTTTGCACCTCGTCGCCCATTGCCTCCCGGCAGCGGGTGAACGCGGGATCGCTCCCAACCGGGCTTTTGGATGTGCCAAAAAGCCTCTGCCAGGGCAGATCCTGTTTTTTTAAAAGCAGCAGGAGCGAACGACGGGCGTGCGCTACCGGTTACCGTTTACTTCACCGGTAAAACAGCAGCGCAAAGCGAGCAGGTTTTACCGGATCACCGAGTGGGTGTCTAACGGGGTCGGATCGGGATCCATACGGGTGATAACCTCCGGTAAATGAAAAGATCGAACGACAAGAGCGGCCGTTCAGCGCAGCACATAAATCCCTGCATAGCGTCAAGATCCGTTGCGGAAAATAAGCTATGCTGACGGGCATTCAGCGTAGGCCGCCAGTCTACGCCTTTTAACCTCAACGAAAAGTAAACCATGCAAAACCGGCTGACCATCAAGGACATCGCACGCCTGAGCGGCGTAGGCAAATCCACCGTATCACGCGTGCTGAACAACGAAGGCAGCGTGAGCCCGCAAACCCGCGAACGGGTGGAAGCGGTGATCCGTCAGCAGGGGTTCACCCCGTCCAAATCGGCGCGCGCCATGCGCGGCCAGAGCGATAAAGTGGTCGGCATCATCGTTTCCCGTCTCGATTCGCCGTCAGAAAACCAGGCGGTACGCACCATGCTGCCGCTGCTGTATCAGCACGGTTTCGACCCTATCGTGATGGAAAGCCAGTTTGAAACCCGGCTGGTGGAAGAGCATCTGCATGTCCTTCAACAGCGCAACGTCGACGGGGTGATCCTGTTTGGCTTCACCGGCCTGACGGCGGCCATGCTCAGCCCATGGCAAGAAAAGATGGTGGTGCTGGCGCGGGAATACGACGGTTTTTCCTCGGTGTGCTACGACGACGACGGCGCCGTACGGCTGTTGATGGAACGCCTGCACCAGCAGGGGCATCGCCATATCAGTTATTTGGGGGTGCAACTGTCGGATGCCACCACCGGTTTGCGCCGCCACCAGGCCTATCTGGACGCCTGCCGCCAACGGGGGATTTCCCCCCATGTGGCCTTGGGTGAATTGAGTTATCAGAGCGGCTTCCAACTGGCTGCCTCAGCCATCGAACCACAGACCACCGCGCTGGTGTGCGCCTCCGATACCATCGCCCTCGGCGCCATCAAATACCTGCAACAGCAGCATATTACGCCGCTGCAGGTGTGCGGCATCGGTAACACCCCGTTGCTTAACTTCTTGTTCCCCGAAACGTTCTCGGTCGATCTCGGCTACGGCAGCGCCGGACTGCAGGCTGCGCAACAGCTGCTGGGCCAGCTCAGCGGCGAACAAGGCCTCCGCCAGATCATCGTGCCAAGCAAACTCGCCTGACGGCGGGTTTATTGCATCATTTGTAGGCAGTCTTCAAGGCCGGCCTTCGTAACCATCCCAGTAGGTGGCCACGGCGGAATCCAGCAATATCTGGCGTTGTTTTTGCGGGTTATCCACTGAATATTGCTGATTGATAAATTGCCCTTTCTTTCCCATGTCACTGAGGAATTCTGGGCTGCGGAAATAGGCTTCCTGCTGCTGTGCCTGTTGCTGCGTTAAGCCCTTGGCCCGATCGGCTTTCCCCATCTTGTAGAACTGGTCGAAGAACGGAATAGACGCTTTTATCGAGTCTGGGATTTGGGTTCGCATTTCGGGGGAGAAATCTTCACGTGCCAACTGATAAACCGCATGTTTAGCGTGGCGTTCCGGGCTACTTTTTTGACTGGTACAGGCGCTCAGGAGCAGCGCGGTAAAGACAATAAGCAGTCGAGGCAATGTCAAAGTCATCATTCTTCCTTGAAAAAAGTCCGTGGTAATAGCACTCGAATAGCGTATTGGTTTTGAAAACACAGGCGTGAGTGCCGCTGAATTGAATCAACTTATTGATTGTTAAGTCTAACAGTATAACCGCCATTGCGTCAGTTCAAGATAATATTACGGAATGTTTCAGCCCGAACTCAAATTTCCCCTGTTCAACAAGTGGTCATTTTTTTATCGTTTTGTGATCCTCGCCCCAAACCGGGAACGTTCCCATTCCATAAAAAAAGCGAAATGACTAAGCTTTGATCATCACTCGAACAACACCTCTGCGGCAGTCTCATACCAAGAAAGGTATCTAATAATGGGCAAAGTAAAACAGCAGGATATCGATCGCCTGATTGTGCTGGTGGGCGGGCGCGAGAATATCGCCACCGTCAGCCATTGCATTACCAGGCTGCGTTTCGTTCTCAACGACACAAGTCTTGCCAAACCAAAAGAAATCGAAGAGCTGCCAATGGTCAAAGGCTGCTTCACCAATGCCGGACAGTTCCAGGTGGTGATTGGCCCGGAGGTCGGTGATTATTATCAGGCGTTGATTGCCACCACCGGCGTCAACGAGGCCGATAAAGAGCAGGCCAAGGTGGCCGCGCGCCAGAACATGACCTGGAGCGAGCGCGCTATCTCCCACTTCGCCGAAATCTTCTTCCCGCTGCTGCCGGCGCTGATCAGCGGCGGTTTAATCCTCGGCTTCCGCAACGTGATCGGCGACATCCCGATGTCCGGCGGCCAAACGCTGGCGCAAATGCACCCGGCGTGGAAAACCATTTACGACTTCCTGTGGCTGCTCGGTGAAGCCATCTTCATGTTCCTGCCGGTCGCCATCTGTTGGTCAACGGTGAAAAAAATGGGCGGCACGCCGGTGCTTGGCATCGTGCTGGGCGTCACGCTGGTGTCGCCGCAGTTGATGAACTCCTATCAGCTCGGCCAGCAGATCCCGGAAGTGTGGAACTTCGGCTGGTTCACCATCCAGAAAGTCGGCTATCAGGCGCAGGTGATCCCGTCCATGCTGGCCGGTATGGCACTGGGCTGGATTGAAACCCGGTTGAAAAAGATCGTGCCGGATTACCTGTATCTGGTGGTAGTGCCGGTCGTTTCTCTGCTGCTGGCGGTGTTCCTGGCGCACGCCTTTATCGGCCCGTTCGGCCGCATGATTGGCGATGGCGTAGCCTGGGCGGTGAAAGCCGTCATGACCGGCAGCTTCGCGCCGATTGGGGCCGCGCTGTTTGGTTTCCTGTATGCCCCGCTGGTGATCACCGGCGTACATCAGACCACGTTGGCCATCGATATGCAGATGATCCAGAGCATGGGCGGCACGCCGGTTTGGCCACTGATTGCTCTGTCCAACATTGCGCAGGCATCTGCGGTGCTGGGTATCATCATCGTCAGCCGCAAGGCCAACGAACGTGAAATCTCGGTCCCGGCGGCAATCTCCGCCTACCTTGGCGTCACCGAACCGGCAATGTACGGGATCAACCTGAAATACCGTTTCCCTATGCTGTGCGCGATGATCGGCTCTGCCTTCGCCGGGTTAATCTGCGGCCTGGACGGCGTGATGGCCAACGGCATCGGCGTCGGCGGTTTGCCGGGCATCCTGTCGATCAAACCTCAGTTCTGGATGATTTACACGGTGGCGATCCTGGTGGCGGTGATTATCCCGCTGGTCCTGACCATGATGGTTTACAAACGCAAAGCCAGCCGCGGTGAGCTGCCGGTCTGATTAAAATGTAGGGGCCCGGCATGCCGGGCCCGTTGTCACGATTTAAAGGTATGACTATGAGCAATCCAATCCCCTGGTGGCAAAACGGCGTCATCTACCAAATCTACCCGAAGAGTTTTCAGGACAGCACCGGTAACGGCTACGGCGATCTGGCCGGTGTGACCCAGCGGCTGGACTATCTGCAGGAGCTGGGCGTCGATGCGATCTGGCTGACGCCGGTTTATGTCTCCCCACAGGTGGATAACGGTTATGACGTGGCGGACTACTGCGCCATCGATCCAGCCTACGGCACCATGGAGGATTTCGACCGACTGATTGCCGCCGCCCACCAGCGCAGCATCCGCATCGTGATGGACATGGTGTTCAACCACACTTCAACCGAACACCCGTGGTTCAAAGCTTCGCAAGAACCGAACAGCCCCTTCCGCCAGTTCTACGTCTGGCGCGATGGCGAAGGTGATACCCCGCCGAACAACTGGCGTTCCAAATTTGGCGGTAATGCCTGGCAGTGGCATGCCGACAGCGGCCAGTATTACCTGCATCTGTTTGCCACCGAGCAGGCCGATCTCAACTGGGAACACCCGCCGGTCCGCGAAGAATTGAAGAAAGTGTGCCAGTTCTGGGCCGACAAAGGCGTCGACGGCCTGCGCCTCGACGTGATTAACCTGGTTTCCAAGCAGCAGGATTTCCCGTCCGATCCCCAGGGGGACGGTCGCCGTTTCTATACCGACGGGCCGCGTATTCATGAGTTCCTGCAGGAGATGAGCCGCGACGTGTTCCAGCCGCGCGGCTTGATGACCGTGGGAGAAATGTCCTCCACCACCCTGGAGCATTGCCGGCAGTACGCTGCGCAAAGCGGTGAAGAGTTGTCGATGACCTTCAACTTCCATCATCTGAAAGTGGACTATGCCGGCGGCGAGAAATGGACGCTGGCGGCGCCGGATTACGTTGAACTGAAACAGATTTTCCGCCACTGGCAGCAGGGCATGCACAACCAGGCCTGGAATGCGCTGTTCTGGTGTAACCACGATCAGCCGCGCATCGTTTCGCGCTTCGGCGATGAAGGCGAACTGCTAGTACCGGCCGCCAAAATGCTGGCGATGGTGCTGCACGGCATGCAGGGCACGCCTTATATTTATCAGGGCGAAGAGCTCGGCATGACCAATCCCGGCTTTAGCACCATCGGGCAGTACCGCGATGTGGAAAGCCTGAACATGTACGCCGAGCTGAGTTCCCAGGGCAAAAGTGACGCCGAATTGCTGGCGATCCTGGCCACTAAATCGCGCGATAACGGCCGCACGCCAATGCAGTGGAGTGCCGCGCCCAACGCCGGTTTCACCCAGGGAACCCCGTGGATTGGCTGTGCGGAAAACTACCCGCAAATCAATGCTGAAGCGGCGCTGGCCGATCTGGACTCGGTGTTTTACGCCTACCGTCAGTTAATCACCCTGCGCAAGCAGTATCCGCTGTTGACCCACGGTGACTATCAGGATCTGGCGCCCAACCATCCGGCGCTGTGGTGCTACCAGCGCCGCTGGAACGGCCAACGCCTGCTGGTGGCGGCCAACCTCAGCCGTGAACCGCTGGCCTGGCGGGCGGAAGGCGTGGAACCTTCAGCGTTGTGGCGTCCGCTGATGAGCAATTACGCCGATGCGCCTACGCAACCGCAGGCTATCACCCTGCGCCCGTTCGAAGCGGTGTGGTGGTTGTTAGAGGACTAACCCCCAGGGCGCGGCCTCAGGCTGCGCCCTACTCTTTTTTCAACAGAGCCACCACTCTGGCGGCCTCTTGCGCCAGACGCTCATCGCTCATATCAAAGACGCCCTGCACCAGATGCGGCGGCAGATAATCCATGCCGGTCAGGTTGGCCATCGCATGGAACGGACGCAGCAAATCCTCGACCGGATAGCGGTTATACCCTTCCGCCGTATAGGCCTGCTGATTGCCGCCGGTGGTGACCACCAGTTGCAAGGGCTTGCCATGCAGTTGGGTACCTTCACTGCCGTAGGCGAAACCGTGGGTTAATACCGCATCCTGCCACTCGCTGAGAATCGCCGGTGAGCTGTACCAATAGAATGGGAACAGCATCACCACCGCATCATGGTTTTGCAGCAGCTCTTGCTCACGCGCCACGTCGATTTGATAGTCCGGGTAAGCACGCATCAGTTCGTGGACAGTGACGTTAGGCAAAGGACGAAGCGCTTCGATCAACGCTTTGTTGATGCGTGATTCGTCGGGAAAACGGTGGGCGGTCAACACTAAAATACGCGACATAAAGGATCCTTGATGAAGATTTGATAACGCATTTTTCCATTTCCAGCGCCGCGGGTGTAGGCTGTGAATCGTCACTTCAATTTCAACTGAAAGTATCAACCACTATGTCGCTGCCCTTTGACGTGCACCGCCTGCTGCCGGCCTTTCTCGCGGCCGCCCAGGCGCAGAATTTCTCCGCCGCCGCGCGCCAACTGGGCGTCACCCCGGCGGCGATCAGTAAAAATATTCGCGTGCTGGAAGAAAAACTGGCGCTGCGGTTGTTCCAGCGTAATACCCACAATGTGGTGCTCACCGACGAAGGTAAGGCGCTGTTGCAGCAAGTCGCACCGCTATGGCAGGCGCTGTCCGCCACGCTGGAAACTGCCGGTAGCGCGCAGCAGGCACCTTCCGGCACGGTGCGCGTCAGCATGATCCCCGGCTTCGGCCGCCAGATCCTGATGCCGTTGATCCCGCAATTCCTGGAACGTTATCCGCAGATCGATCTCGATCTCTCACTGGATGCCCGCGTGGTCAATCTGGTGGGCGAAGGATTTGACGTCGGCATCGGCAGCCGGGTCGATCCCGACAGCCGGCTGGTAGCGCGGCCACTGTATCCGATGCAGATGGTTCTGGCGGCCTCGCCCGGCTATCTTGCGCAGCACGGCACGCCGCAGGATCCTGACGATCTGCTGCAACATAATTGTCTGCTGCACCGTAACCCAGCCACCGGCCGCAGCGTAAAATGGCCGTTGCATCGACATGGCGAAGCCAAAACGCTGGAGCTGCATGGCCGCCTGGTGGCCAGTCGGCCGGAGATGTTATTGGATGCGGCACTGGCTGGCCTGGGCATCGTCTGTCTGGCGCGTTGGTATGCGGAGCATCACTTTGCGCAGGGTACCCTGCTGCCGGTGCTGGCAGAATGCTGGCCGCAGCCAACCCAACTGTGGTTGTACTATGCCTCGGCCGATCTGCCCCCGCGAGTGCGCGTCTGGGTTGAGTTCCTGCTCGAACATTTTCACTCTCGTCCGGCCTGAGCATTCAGGCCAAAATTAACGTCTGTACAGCTTACGCGCGCTCTTTCATTTTCTTTGTCCTACGTCAAAAGAACCCCATCAACATCTATATATAGTGCATTAAGAAACGACAACAACTATATATAGTAGTTATCCACAAAATCATCCACACATCGCCTCAGCCCTTGCGTGCTGCGGCATTGCCCTGTGGATAAGCTGAAATCATACCGATATCCGCTAGCTTTCAGGCTGAAATCTGCAAGGCAGGGTATCAACGCTCCCTCGGGGAACAAGGAGTAACAACGTGAAACCAGTAGTGATTAAACGGGACGGTTGTCAGGTACCTTTTGACGAGGCACGTATTGGGCAAGCGATCGAGCGGGCCGCGCTGGCCGTGGGGATCGTCGATGCGGACTACTGCGCAACCGTCGCCCGCGTAGTCGCTCAACAGATATCGCAGCAGCCGCGCGTCGATATCCATGAAATCCAGCGGGCAGTGGAAAACCAGCTTATGGCCGGCGAATACAAGCAGCTGGCGCGGGCCTATATTGAGTACCGCCACGATCGCGACGTCGCGCGTGAACTGCGTGGACGGTTGAACCAGGAGATCCGCGGCCTGGTCGAGCAAAGCAACGTAGCGTTGCTCAATGAAAACGCCAATAAAGACAGCAAGGTGATCCCCACCCAGCGCGATCTGCTGGCCGGGATCGTCGCCAAGCACTATGCCAAGCAGCACATCCTGCCGCGTGACGTGGTGCTGGCCCATGAGCGAGGCGAGATCCACTACCACGATCTCGACTACTCGCCATTCTTCCCGATGTTCAACTGCATGCTGATCGACCTGAAGGGCATGCTGACCAACGGCTTCAAGATGGGTAACGCCGAGATTGAACCCCCGAAGTCGATCTCCACCGCTACCGCAGTGACCGCGCAAATCATCGCGCAGGTGGCCAGCCATATTTATGGCGGCACCACCATTAACCGTATCGACGAGATCCTGGCGCCGTTCGTCACCGAAAGCTTTAACAAACACCAGCAGGTCGCCGAACAGTGGCAGATCCCGGATGCGCAAGGCTATGCCATGGCGCGCACCGAAAAAGAGTGTTACGACGCCTTCCAGTCGCTGGAATACGAGGTCAACACCCTGCACACCGCCAATGGCCAGACGCCGTTCGTCACCTTCGGTTTCGGGCTGGGGACCTCTTGGGAATCACGCTTGATCCAACGTTCTATCCTGAGTAACCGCATTGCCGGGCTGGGCAAAAACCGTAAAACGGCGGTATTCCCTAAACTGGTGTTCGCCATCCGCGACGGCCTGAATCATCAGTACGGCGATCCGAATTACGACATCAAGCAGTTGGCGTTGGAGTGCGCCAGCAAACGCATGTATCCAGACATACTCAATTACGATCAGGTGGTGAAAGTCACCGGCTCGTTCAAAACGCCGATGGGCTGCCGCAGCTTCCTCGGCACTTACGAAGAAGAGGGCGAGCTGGTACACGATGGTCGCAACAATATCGGCGTGATCAGCCTGAACCTGCCGCGTATTGCGCTGGAGGCCATGGGCGATGAAAGCCGCTTCTGGGATCTGCTGGATCAGCGCTTGCTGCTGGCGAAAAAAGCGCTGATGACGCGCATTGCCCGGCTGGAAGGTATCAAGGCGCGCGTGGCCCCTATTTTGTATATGGAGGGCGCCTGCGGCGTACGCCTGAAGGCAGACGACAACATTGCCGAGATCTTCAAGAATGGCCGCGCCTCTATTTCGCTGGGTTACATCGGTCTGCATGAAACCATCAACGCCCTGTTCGGCAACGAACAACACGTATACGACGATGAAACGCTGCGCGCCAAGGCGATCGCCATCGTTGCGCACCTGCGGGCCGCCACGGAAAGTTGGAAAGCCGAGACCGGTTACGGCTTTAGCCTGTACAGCACGCCAAGCGAAAACCTGTGCGATCGCTTCTGCCGGCTCGATACCGCCGATTTCGGCGTGGTGTCTGGCGTGACCGACAAAGGCTATTACACCAACAGCTTCCACCTCGACGTAGAGAAAAAGGTCAATCCTTACGACAAGCTGGATTTTGAAGCCCCCTATCCGCCATTGGCCAACGGCGGCTTCATCTGTTACGGCGAATACCCGAACCTGCAGCACAACCTGAAAGCGCTCGAAGACGTGTGGGATTACAGCTACAGCCGCGTGCCCTATTACGGCACCAACACGCCCATCGATGAATGCTACGAGTGCGGTTTTACCGGAGAATTCTCTTGCACCAGCAAGGGCTTCACCTGCCCGAAATGCGGTAACCACGAGCCATCCAAGGTCTCCGTCACCCGCCGGGTGTGCGGTTATCTCGGCAGCCCAGACGCCAGGCCGTTCAATGCCGGCAAGCAAGAAGAGGTGAAACGCCGGGTGAAACACCTGGGGAACGGGCAGATCGGCTGAAGCAAAGATCGTCAAGCCTGCTGAGCATAAGTCTGTTCATCGGGCGTGATTGTCGCCGCCAATTTACCCTCGGCCAGCGCGGAAGAACCGGAGCGTACACGCAGTACGTGAGTATTCAGAGCACTGCCCGAGGGGAAAATGGCAAGTAAAATAGCCAGATGGGCAGACCTCACATGAATTATCACCAGTATTACCCCATTGATGTCGTCAACGGCCCCGGCACCCGCTGCACGCTGTTTGTTGCCGGCTGCGTGCACCAGTGCCCCGGCTGCTACAACAAAAGTACCTGGCGGCTCAACTCCGGCCAGCCGTTTACCCAGACGATGGAAGACCGGTTGATTGCCGACCTGAACGATACGCGCATTCCGCGCCAAGGGCTGTCGCTGTCCGGTGGCGATCCCCTGCACCCCGCCAACGTCGCGGCGGTGCTGCAACTGGTAAAACGGGTGCGCGCCGAATGCCCCGGCAAGGATATCTGGCTGTGGACCGGCTACCGGCTGGCGGAGCTAGATGCGCAACAAATGCAGATAGTGGACAGGATTAACGTGTTGATTGACGGAAAGTTTGTGCAGGGCTTAAAAGATCCGGCGCTGATTTGGCGCGGCAGCGCTAATCAGGTGGTGCATAAGCTGCGTTAGTTCTCTATGTCGGGGAATTTCTCTCGTTGATGAGCAACGGCTAAAACCTTAATCACGTCGTCGACAACAACGTATAAAACTAATAACGAAGCCTGGCTGACCAATAACTTACGCGCCTGTCTGTACCAAATTTTACCGAGTTCAGGGTAATCCAACAGGCGCTTCACTGCCTTATCAATCTCAGCATCAGCCTGCTCAGCAGCCTGTGGATTAAAAGGATAGAGAAAATCAAAAATACGTTCCCTGTCCCGTAGCGCTTCTTCATCCCATTCGACACGCATAACGATCCTTATTTTCGGTCGTATTTCGCTCGGACTTTTGCCTTAAAGGCATCCATGCTTTCATCAACCTGTTGCTGGTCAAGATAGACCGCACTTCCTTCATGCAAACGGGCAAAAGCGGCATCAACCTTTTCTTTCAACCAATTTTCATGTTGCTCAGTGGCCCGTTGCTCATCCGCCATTTGCTCAGCCAAACGTCGACACGCCTCACTCAAAGTGATCCCCTTGGCTTCTGCGGCTTTCTGCGCCAAACGTTTAGTCTCATCCTCAATGCGAAACTGGATACGACTTTCCATCTTGATACTCCTGCATTCGCTCAATATTTAACAACTGAAAACCTGCCAACGTTAGCACATTTGTGACAACGCAAATACGAATGAAAGACTATTTATTAAACAATTTATACCAACCCCATTCCTACCACGCCCGTGACGATCCCACACAGCGCAACCAACAGCGCTGTCAGGCACAGTGCCTTGGCAGAGAAAGCCTTGTTCAGCATCAGCAACGAAGGCAGGCTGACCGCCGGCAGGGTCATCAACAGCGCCAGCGCCGGGCCGGCGCCCATACCCGCCAGCATTAGAGTCTGCACAATCGGGATTTCCGCCGCCGTCGGGATCACGAACAGGCAACCGGCGATCGCCAGGCCAATAATCCACAACACGCTATTATCTATCGCCCCATCGGCATGCGGGAACAGCCAAACGCGCGCGGCCCCTAACGCCAACACTGCAAGAATGTAGACAGGTATGGTGGACCAAAACAGCGACCACAGCGCCTTGAGCCAGCGGCCGAAAAATGGCTTTTCATCAGCTTTATCCAGCGGCAGCAGCGGCGTTTGCAAAGCCGCCGGCTGCGGATCCCTGGCAGTGGCACGCTGCACCAGCCAGGCGATGCCCAGCACCATGATCACCCCAGCCACCAGCCGGATTGCGGCAAACTGCCAACCGAGCACAAAGCCCATAAAAATCAGCGTGGCCGGATTCAGCACCGGGTTACTCAGCCAGAACGCCATCGCTGCCCCGCTGGACACCGACTGACGCCGTAATCCGGCGGCTACCGGCGCGGCACAACAGGTACACATCATGCCCGGCAGTGCGATCACCGCGCCCAGCAAGGTACCGGAAAAACGCGGATGACCGAGCGTGCGCATCAACCAATCGCGTGGGATCAGCACCTGTACCAATGAGCCCAACACCACACCGAGCACCGCCGCCTTCCATACCGCCGTGAAATAGACCAGCGCATAGTGCCAGGCCGCCAGCCACGGGCTGCTGTCGTCGTTGACCAGTATCGATTTGCCGATGGAATGCGTGTCCGCCGCCAGAAAGGCCTTGCCGTAATAAGGCTGCCATTTGACGTAGTAGAGGCCGATGGCCACCACCAGCAGAAACAGCGCCGGTTTCCACCACGGCCAAGGGCGCGCGCGGTGTTCAGTTGCAATCAGGGGATGTGGCATGGGCTTAGATTAACTCGGTTCAATCATCAATAGCGTCAGCTTAGCGCGCAGCGGCCCCCTGCGCATCATCTGCCTGTCCAAAATAGTTCATCTGTTCGCCACCGACGCGTAACGCGATTGTCATCTGACGCCTGCAAGATGATGCCAACTTCACCACGGGACCTACCCGTCGTCTTTCAAGCCGCAGGGTAAGCACTGTAAGACATGCCAATAAACCGCATATTTTTTATGTCGTTATGGCCACCGAGGTTTTTATTATGATGGACTTATCTAGACATCCGACCAGTTTTCCCACCCGCTACCAGCAAATCGCCGCGCAGCTGGAACAAGAGCTGCGCACCCAATACCTCTGTGGCGACTACCTGCCTTCCGAGCAGCAATTGGCGGAACGCTATCAGGTCAATCGCCATACCCTGCGTCGTGCAGTCGATCAATTGGTGGAACGCGGCTGGCTGCAACGCCGGCACGGGATCGGCATTCTGGTGTTGATGCGCCCCTACGACTACCCGCTGCATGCCAATACCCGTTTCAGTCAGAACCTGTTCGAGCAGGGAAGCCACCCCACCAGTGAGCGCTTACTCGCTGTACTACGCCCGTGCAATGGGCATGTGGCCAGCGCGTTGTCACGGGAAGAAGGTGAAACGGTGATCCACCTTCGCACTTTGCGCCGGGTCAACGGCGTACCGATGAGCCTGATCGACCACTATCTGCCCGATCTGGACTGGTGGCCGGCGCTACAACAGTTCCACAGCGGTTCGCTGCACGAATTTATCGAATCAAACATCCACCAGCCGCTGACCCGCAGCCAGACACGGATCAGTGCGCGCCGGGCCCAGGCCAAAGAGAGCCGGATGCTGGAAATTGCCACCCAGGCGCCGCTGCTGTGCGTGCGCACCCTGAACGTCTGCACCGGCAGCGACAACGTGGCGGAATACTCCGTCAGCCTGGCGCGCGCCGACATGATTGAACTGACGATGGAGCACTAAATGCAAGCCTTACAGCCGAGACAACGCTGGATGTCGGTACTGGCGCACAGCCAGCCTGCCCAGTTGCGCAGCCACTGGCAGGCGCTGAATATCAACCCGCGCTACCAGAGCATCCGTGCACCGGAGATTGGCCTGGCGCAGTTGCAGGGGCGCATGGGCGCCACCGGTCGCCGCTTCGTCTTGGGCGACATGACCGTCACCCGTGCGGTGGTCCAGCTCGAAAACGGCGGCTATGGCTACAGCTATATCGCCGGGCGGGATAAGGCGCATGCCGAACTCTGCGCGCTGCTGGATGCCATGCTGCAACTGCCGGAGCAGGCCGAATTGCTGCAACAACAGCTGATAGAGCCGCTGGCCGCGCTGCAACACGAGCAACGTCAGCTGCGTGCAAGGGCCGTCGCCTCCAGCCGGGTGGACTTCTTTACGCTGGTGCGAGGGGATTAATCATGAGCCTACTGACAGGTTTTACCCAGCCGATCGACCAATCTCAGCAAACTTTCCGTTTAATTCTTAAGGCGTTAAGCGAGCCTGGGTATAGGGTCACGCTGCAAGGTAGCCCGACCTGGGACAGGCTGAATGCCGCCAGTACCGCAGCCTTGCTGACCCTGGCGGATCAGGAAACTCCGATCCAGCTGAGTCCTGAGCTAAAAAGTGAGCAAGCGCTAACAAACATTCGCTTCCACAGTGGCGCACCGCTGGCCGACCGCGCCGAAGAGGTGTGTTTCGCCCTGTTCGATAGCCAACTGCAGGCGACCGATTTACAGGCATTGCCGCACGGCAGCGAAATTTCCCCCGAGTTCAGCGCTACGGTGATTGTGCAGTTAGCTAGCCTGGAACAAGGCACCGCCCTGCGCCTGACCGGGCCAGGCATCGAACATCAACGAATTATTTCACCGCAGCTGCCGCCGGCGCTGCTGGATTACCTGCTTAACCGCCCGCAGCGCTTCCCGCTGGGGCTGGATTTCCTGCTGACCTGCGGCGAATGCCTGTTGGCGTTACCGCGAACCACCCACGTGGAGGTGTGCTGATGTACGTTGCCGTTAAAGGGGGCGAAAAAGCCATTGAGACCGCCCATCAGTTACAAGAACAGCTGCGGCGCGGCGATGACAGCGTGGCGGAACTGAGCGCACTGCAGATTGAGCAGCAGCTGGGCCTGGCCGTGGACAGGGTCATGACCGAGGGTGGCATCTACGATCCTGAGCTGGCGGCGCTGGCCATCAAGCAGGCAAGCGGCGATCTGGTCGAGGCCATTTTCCTGCTGCGCGCCTACCGTACCACTCTGCCGCGCCTGGCGATCGGCGAACCGCTGGCGACAGAAAATATGCGACTGGAGCGCCGCATCTCGGCAGTTTACAAGGACTTGCCCGGCGGACAGGTGCTGGGGCCAACCTACGATTACACCCACCGGCTGTTGGATTTCGCGTTGCTGGCGGAAGGAGAAGCCCCCCGCGCACCACAGGCGGACGAACCCTTGCCGGAAAACTGTGCCCACGTGTTTGATCTGCTCAGTCAGCAACAGCTGGCATTGGCGGAGCGGGACGACGGCAGCATACCGGACGATATCACCCGTAATCCTCCGGTTTACCCCTGCTCACGCTCAGCGCGTCTGCAGCAATTGGTGCGCGGTGACGAAGGCTTTTTACTGGCGCTGAGCTACTCCACCCAACGTGGCTACGGCCGTACCCACCCGTTCGCCGGCGAGATCCGCACCGGCTATGTATCAGCGGAGATCACGCCAGAAGAGCTGGGTTTCACCATTGATATCGGCGAAATCCTGCTAACCGAATGCGAGATGGTTAACGGTTTTATCGATCCGGTTGACCAGCCGCCGCATTTCACCCGCGGCTATGGTCTGGTGTTTGGCCGGGCCGAACGCAAGGCGATGGCAATGGCGCTGGTAGACCGTGCACTGCAAAGCCCCGAGTACGACGAAGGCATCGCCAGCCCGGCGCAGGACGAAGAGTTCGTGCTGGCCCATGCCGATAACGTCGAAGCCGCCGGCTTTGTTTCCCACCTTAAACTGCCGCACTACGTCGATTTCCAGGCAGAGCTGGAACTGCTTAAGCGTCTGCGCCAGGAATTTAGCGAGCGTCAGGAGGCCCGCAATGAGTGAAGTATTAACCGGCTACAACCTGGGCTACCTGGACGAGCAAACCAAGCGCATGATCCGTCGCGCCATTTTGAAGGCAATCGCCATCCCCGGTTATCAGGTGCCGTTCGGCGGCCGTGAAATGCCGATGCCCTACGGCTGGGGCACCGGCGGCATTCAGTTGACCGCCAGCGTGATTGGCCGTGCCGACGTGCTGAAGGTGATTGATCAGGGCGCCGACGACACCACCAACGCCGTGTCGATTCGCCGCTTCTTCCAGCGCGTCGCCGGGGTCGCCACCACCGAACGCACGCCCGAGGCTACGCTGATCCAGACCCGTCACCGCATTCCGGAAACCGCGCTGCGCGAAGACCAGATCCTGATTTATCAGGTGCCGATCCCTGAGCCGCTGCGCTTTATCGAACCGCGAGAAACCGAGACCCGCAAAATGCATGCGCTGGAAGAGTATGGCGTGATGCAGGTGAAGCTGTACGAAGACATCGCGCGCTACGGCCACATCGCCACCACCTACGCCTATCCGGTGAAGGTCAATGACCGCTACGTGATGGATCCGTCGCCGATCCCCAAATTCGATAACCCGAAAATGCACATGATGCCGGCGCTGCAGCTGTTTGGGGCCGGACGCGAGAAACGTATCTATGCCCTGCCACCCTTTACCAAAGTGGAGAGCCTGGACTTCGACGATCATCCGTTCAGCGTACAGCAGTGGGACGAGCCCTGCGCGCTGTGCGGCTCGCGCCACAGTTATCTGGACGAGGTGGTGCTCGACGACCAGGGCAACCGCATGTTCGTCTGCTCCGATACCGATTACTGCCAGCAGCAACTGGCGCAACCTTCGCAAGAGGCGCAGCACTGATGACTTCCACCCCTCTGAGCACCACGCCGCTGCTGTCGGTGGCTAACCTGACCCACCTGTACGCGCCGGGCAAAGGCTTTAGCGATGTGTCTTTCGATATCTACCCCGGTGAAGTGCTGGGCATCGTCGGCGAATCCGGCTCCGGCAAAACCACCCTGCTGAAGTCGATCTCTGCGCGGCTGGCGCCACAGCAAGGGCAGATCCTCTACCGTCCGCAGGCCGGGCAACAGCATGATTTATATGCGATGGCGGAAAGCGATCGCCGCCGCCTGCTGCGCACCGACTGGGGCGTAGTGCATCAGCACCCGCTCGACGGGCTGCGGCCCAAGGTTTCCGCCGGCGGCAACATCGGCGAACGGCTGATGGCCATCGGCCAGCGCCACTATGGCGACATCCGCCGTCAGGCCGGGCAGTGGCTGGAAGACGTTGAGATCCCGCTGTCGCGCCTTGACGATCTGCCGACCACCTTTTCCGGCGGCATGCAGCAACGCTTGCAGATCGCCCGCAATCTGGTGACCCACCCGAAGCTGGTGTTTATGGACGAACCCACCGGTGGTCTGGACGTTTCGGTGCAGGCGCGGCTGCTCGATCTGCTGCGCACTTTGGTGGTGGAAATGCAGTTGGCAGCGGTGATCGTCACCCACGATCTCGGCGTGGCGCGCCTGCTGGCGCACCGCTTGCTGGTGATGAAACAAGGCGAGGTGGTGGAAAGCGGCCTGACCGACCGGGTGCTGGACGATCCGCACCATCCTTATACCCAACTGCTGGTTTCTTCGGTGCTGTCGTAACTCAAGGTAATAACAGATGACTATTCAAATCCGGGTTGAACACCTCAGCAAAACCTTTGTGCTCCACCAGCAGCACGGCACGCGGCTGCCGGTGTTGCACGACGCCAACATGACGGTCAGCAGCGGCGAGTGTGTGGTGCTGCACGGCCATTCCGGCAGCGGAAAATCAACCCTGCTGCGCTCGCTGTATGCCAACTATCTGCCCGACAGCGGCCATATCTGGGTCAACCATCAGGGGGAATGGCTGGACATGGTGCAGGCCGAAGCGCGCCAAATCCTGGCGGTTCGCCGTCATACCCTTGGCTGGGTCAGCCAGTTCCTGCGAGTGATCCCCCGTATCAGCGCGCTGGACGTCGTGATGCAGCCGTTACTGGAACAGGGTGCCGATCGCGCCGAATGCCGTGAACGCGCCGAAACCTTGCTTAACCAGCTCAATGTGCCGCAGCGTCTGTGGCAGTTGGCGCCTTCGACCTTCTCCGGCGGCGAGCAACAGCGGGTGAACATTGCGCGCGGCTTTATTGTCGATTATCCGATTTTGCTGCTGGACGAACCCACGGCGTCACTCGACAGCCGCAACAGCGCGGCAGTGGTCGCCTTGATCGAACAGGCCAAACGGCGCGGCGCGGCTATAGTCGGCATTTTTCATGATGAGGGCGTCCGTCAGCAGGTCGCCGACCGGTTATATGACATGCAGGCGCCACAGGCGCTGGAGATCCTCTGATGATCATCAATAACGTGAAGCTGGTGCTGGAAGATCAGGTTGTCGAAGGATCGCTGGAGATCAGCGACGGCACGATCCGCAGTTTTGCCGATACGCCGAGTCAGTTACCCCAGGCACTGAACGGTGAAGGCGGCTGGTTGCTGCCTGGCCTGATTGAATTACACACCGACAACCTGGACAAGTTTTTCACCCCGCGCCCCAACGTCGACTGGCCGGCCCATTCGGCCATGAGCAGCCATGATGCATTGATGGTGGCCAATGGCATCACCACCGTGCTGGACGCAGTGGCCATTGGCGACGTACGCGACGGCGGTCACCGGCTGGAGAACCTGCAAAAAATGATCGACGCGGTGATCCACAGCCAGCGTGCGGGGGTAAATCGCGCCGAACACCGGTTGCACCTGCGCTGCGAATTGCCGCACGACAGCACCCTGCCGTTGTTCGAACAGCTGATGGACAAGCCGGGCGTGTCTCTGGTGTCGTTGATGGACCATTCGCCGGGTCAGCGCCAGTTCGCTTCGCGAGAAAAATACCGCGAATATTATCAGGGCAAATACAACCTCAATGACCAGCAGATGAGCGACTTTGAGGAGCAGCAAATCGGGCTTTCCGCTCGCTGGGCCACGCCAAACCGCGAAGCGATCGCCGCTCACTGCCGGGCACGCAAGATCTCTCTTGCCAGCCACGACGACGCGACCGCCGAACACGTAGCCGAGTCCTGTGCGCTGGGCAGCGCCATTGCCGAATTCCCCACCACCGAAGCCGCGGCCCTGGCCTCGCATCAGCAAGGATTACAGGTGCTGATGGGGGCGCCGAATATCGTGCGCGGCGGTTCCCACTCCGGCAACGTGGCAGCGCACCATCTGGCGGCGTTGGGGGTGTTGGATATTCTGTCTTCCGATTATTACCCGGCCAGCCTGCTGGATGCGGCATTTCGTATCGCGGCCGACGAGCGCAACGGCTACGGCTTGCCGCAGGCGGTGCAGATGATCACCCGCAACCCGGCGAAAGCGCTGGACTTGCAGGATCGCGGGACCATCGCCGAAGGATTACGGGCAGATTTGGTACTGGCGCGGCCGCACGGCGAGCATATCTACGTGCAGAACGTGTGGCGCCAGGGCAAGCAGGTGTTCTGATGGCACAGCTTATCTATCTGATGGGGCCTTCCGGGGCCGGGAAAGACAGCCTGCTGGCCGCCCTGCGCGCCCATGCCGACAGTGCGCCGCTGGTGGCGCACCGTTATATCACCCGGCCGGCAGACGCCGGCTGCGAGAACCATATTGCGCTCAGTGAACCCGAATTTTTGCGCCGCCGCGCCAAAGGCCTGTTCGCCCTCGACTGGCACGCGCACCAGCATCATTACGCTTTTGGGATCGAAGTGGATCTTTGGTTGCTGCAGGGGATCGATGTGGTGGTCAACGGCTCGCGCGCTCACCTTTTGCAAGCGCAACAGCGTTATGGCGCACAGCTGCTGCCGGTTTGCCTACAGGTCAGTACGCATATTCTCCGCCAGCGGCTGCAAAACCGCGGACGCGAAAATGCCGAGCAGATCGAACAACGATTGGCGCGAGCGGCAGAGTACCAGGAAAAACTCCCTGCCGGTTGCCGACGGTTGGATAACGACGGCAACCTTGATGACACGCTGGCGGCGCTGTTGGCGCTGCTGCCCTCTTTGGCAAAACAACCACAGGATGCCGTGCCATGAACGATGCTGCACAGCAGAAAATCGGTAACAACGTGACGCTTAACCGCAGTCGCTTAGGCCAATATGTACATCTGGCCGACGATGCGATTCTGGAAGAGGTGGAGATGGGTGACTACTCCTACACCGCCGGACACAACCAGATTTTTTACGCCACCATCGGCAAATTCGTGTCGATTGCCTCTTATGTGCGTATCAATCCTGGCAATCACCCCACTTACCAGCGTATCGCCCAACACCATTTCACCTACCGCGCTTCAGAGTATGAACTGGGAGAAGACGACGAAGCGTTCTTCGACTGGCGGCGCGAACAGCATGTGACTATCGGCCACGACGTCTGGATCGGTCATAACGCCATCGTCATGCCCGGCGTCAGCATCGGCAACGGTGCCGTTATCGGCAGCGCGGCGGTCGTAACCAAAGATGTCGCCCCCTATGAGATTGTCGCCGGCGTAGCGGCCAAAAAGATCGGCATGCGTTTCGACGACGCCCTGATCGAACGCATTGAGCGCAGCCAGTGGTGGCACTGGGACCACCAGACGCTGCAACAACGGTTGGCGGATTTCCGTGATATCCATGCCTTCGCGGAGAAGTATTTATAATCGGGAGTGACGACATGCAACTGACGTTTCTCGGCACCGGTGGCGCGCAACAGATCCCGGTGTTTGGCTGTGATTGTCTAGTCTGTCAGCGGGCGAGGCGCGAGCCGGCGTTTCGGCGACGACCGTGCAGCGCCATGCTCAAATTTCAGGGGGAAACGACCTTGCTGGATGCGGGATTACCGTCGTTGGAACGGCGTTTTTCGGCGGGGGAAATTCAACGTTTTTTACTGACACATTACCACATGGATCACGTACAGGGGTTATTTCCTTTGCGTTGGGGGTGCGGAAATTTTATTCCGGTCTATGGTCCGGCAGACGAGCAGGGCTGCGATGACCTGTTCAAACACCCTGGTATTCTGGCGTTTCAACCGCCGTTAACCCCCTTCGAACCCCTTGAACTGGGCGGGCTGCGCATCACACCGTTACCGCTGCAGCATTCAAAAATCACGCTGGGCTATCTGATCCAGGCCGCTGGGGCATCGCTCGCCTACCTGACCGATACCGTCGGCCTGCCGCCCGATACCGACGCTTTTCTACGCGGAGTGCCGTTGGATTTGCTGGTGCTCGATTGCAGCCTGCCCCCTCAGCCGCAGGCACCGCGTAACCACAACGATTTGACCCGTGCGCAGGAAATTCAGCAACGCTTGCAACCAGGCCGTACCCTATTGACGCACATCAGCCATCATCTCGATTTGTGGCTGACGGACAATGAACTGCCGCCTGGTCTGGAGCTGGCGTTCGATAATCTCAGCGTGCACTGCGGTAACAATGCAGCCGATCGGATTCCAGCACCCTAACGCCGTTGCCAGGGCTGAACGCCTGTTCCAGCAGGGTTTGCGCCACGTCTTTGGCACTCACCGCTCGCCATTTGCCGGGCAGCAATTTAAACAGCGGCGCGGTGAGGCGCTCTAGCAAACGCGGCGAGGGCCGTGACCCCAGTAGCATGGATGGCCGCACCAGCGTCAGGCGCGGCCAATTCTGTTCACGCAGCGCCTGCTCCATTTCCCCTTTGGTGCGGTTATAGAGGAACGTAGAGCGCCTGTTCGCGCCTAGCGCACTGACGGCCAGACAATGCTGCGCCCCTAACCGACGGCCAGTCAGCGCACTTTCCACCACCAGGGTGTAATCGACATAATGGAAATTAGCGTCGCTACCGGCTTCGCGGCGGGTCGTCCCCAGGCAGCAAAACACCATATCGACCGGCTGTTCACATTCAGTCAGCAGCGCAAACAAATCATCCCCTACCGGGTTCTCTAATTTTTCGTTCGGCGGCAATGGTTTGCGCGTTGGCGCCACGATCGCCGTGACCTGCGGATCACGTTGCAGCAGATGCAACAGTGCATTACCCACCAACCCAGTTGCCCCGACAATGAATACCCGTGCCATATGCCCTCCCGCTGATTGATGATGCTGAAAAGTATAGTTTGCGGTATTCAGACCCGCGCCCAGTGAAGCTTTTTACCGAAACCGAGGGTGTTGTCAGTCATCTTCACCTCCTGCAGATCCAACTGCCAGACCGGCGCCTTCATCATCTTGGCTATCGGGAAACGCTTACAGTAACGTGCCCGTGCCAACGCCTCCTGCTCACCGTTCAGCATCGTCGCTTGCGCCCGATACTGAATGCCGCGGATCAAGGCGATGGTCTTCGGTTTCGGCGCTATGGTGCCCACCACGCTGGCATTTTGCAGCATCAGCTCACCGTGACGGGTGTGGGTTTCGGTCATCAACCACAGCGCCATCCGCTCGGCGTCAAACACGTAGAAACAATTGGCGCACCACATATCCATGCCGTTTCCCGCGCACAGCGTCAGTACGTGCTGCTTGCTGAGAAACTGTGCGATAGGTTGATGCTCATCGGTCATAGTCACTGTGAATTCTCCCCGTTATCTTGTTTCATCTTAACCCGTGTTGTTGAGGCGGGTCACAAATAACAACAATGTCGTCAAAAATCAAAAAGGAATAAAAACCCAGATAAAGTGAATTTATATACAAAATATCATTGTATGGACTTATAACATAATAAAAACAAACTCACTTCAATTACGCATTATACGCCCCTCTTAAACGCAATTTTTTTTGCTATTTCTCCCACATAGAAAAAATCAGGTGGCAGAAAGGGCTATTTGTTATCAATCTATTTACATGCATAATCACTCTTCAGAGGTATTCTTATGCAACTCAATGCATAACCAGTGAATAGTTATTTACTTGAAGGTGTATATGCGTGATGCATGTCACATATTTTGCTCAGGCCTGCGTTAAAATAGCGCCATCTTTTCACTCACAAAGGTGGATTAGAAATGGAAAACAACAACAGAAAAATGGCGCATATCAGGCGCACAACCCATATTATGATGATGGCTCATCGTAGTTGCTTTAGCTTCGCTTTCTTTAACTTCAGATAACCTCCCTCCTCGTTCGTCCTTATTCCGAACGCAAGACATCATTACGACTTATTTTTCACTCTGTTCAACAGAGATAAACTGCTGTTGCTTACGCAGCGGAAAACATCGTAATTCATCTTCATGGGATAAGAACGTCATCACAAAATAATAGAGTGAACTCAGGAATGCCTTCCGGCATGCCAGGTTCTCGTACACCTTTATTTTAATAAGGTATTAACGGCAGATTTAATTATTTGCCGGTGGAATACCTTTGTCTGAAGAATGAGAAAATGAAAAAGTTAAAAATTGCCGCTAATGAAAAAACACTGGGCTGCTTTGAAACAGAACGTGAAATTGTCGATGTACATCAGAGCGATTTCAATGATGTCGCCGCCATTGTGCTGTCCGTTGAGGACGTTACGAAGGGCATGGTGACGCATCTCGAAGAGATCGGGTTGAACATCCCGCTGTTTGTGGCGGTTTGCTGCGAAGAAGAGTTGGACAATGCCGTATTACCGGCGCTGCACGGGGTATTTGAACTCTGCGGGAAAAACACCCAGTTCTACGGCAAGCAGTTGGAGGCCGCGGCGGTAAAATATGAAAAAGATCTGCTGCCACCGTTCTTCAACACGCTGACGCAGTATGTCGAAATGGGTAACGCCACCTTTGCCTGTCCGGGCCATCAGGGCGGTGAATTCTTCCGTAAACATCCGGCCGGACGTCAGTTCTTTGATTTCTATGGCGAGACGCTGTTCCGTTCCGATATGTGCAACGCGGACGTCAAACTGGGCGACTTATTGATCCACGAGGGGGCACCCTGTGCCGCGCAGCAACACGCAGCCAAGGTGTTTAACGCCGATAAGACCTATTTCGTGCTGAATGGGACCTCGGCATCAAACAAAGTTGCGACCAACGCCCTGTTAACACGCGGCGATTTAGTGTTGTTCGACCGTAATAACCATAAATCCAATCACCATGGCGCACTGATTCAAGCTGGTGCAACGCCGGTGTATCTGGAGACCGCCCGCAACCCATTTGGCTTTATCGGCGGTATTGATGCGCACTGCTTCGATGAACGTTATTTACGTCAGCAAATCCGCGAAGTGGCGCCGGAACGTGCCAATGAGGCCCGGCCTTTCCGTCTGGCAATCATCCAGTTAGGCACCTACGACGGCACCATTTACAACGCTCGCCAAGTGGTCGACAAGATTGGGCACCTGTGCGATTACATCCTGTTTGACTCCGCCTGGGTGGGCTACGAACAATTCATCCCAATGATGAAAGATTGTTCGCCTTTACTGCTTGAACTGAATGAAAACGACCCGGGGATCATTGTGACCCAGTCCGTTCACAAACAGCAGGCCGGCTTCTCGCAAACCTCACAAATCCATAAAAAAGACAAACATATCAAAGGCCAAAGTCGCTATTGCAACCATAAACGCTTTAATAACGCTTTTATGCTGCATGCTTCCACCAGCCCGTTCTATCCGCTGTTTGCCGCTCTGGACGTCAATGCCAAAATGCATGAAGGGAAAAGCGGTCAGCGCCTGTGGAAGGAGTGCGTTCGCGTAGGGATTGAAGCCCGTAAAATGCTGCTGGAGACCTGCCAGTTAATCAAACCTTTTGTTCCAGACCAGATCGACGGCAAGCCCTGGCAGTCTTATGACACCGAGACAATGGCCAACGATTTGCGCTTCTTCAACTTTGTGCCAGGCGAGAAGTGGCATGCCTTTGAAGGCTATGCGGAATCGCAGTATTTTGTCGACCCTTGCAAGCTGTTGCTCACCACGCCGGGCATAGACACGGCGAGCGGTAACTACAGTGACTTCGGCATTCCGGCGACCATTTTGGCCAACTATCTGCGCGAAAACGGCATAGTACCGGAAAAATGCGATCTCAACTCGATCCTGTTCCTTCTCACGCCGGCCGAAGACATCGCCAAAATGCAGCATCTGGTGGCGCTGATTGCCCGCTTTGAAAAACACATCGAGCAGGATTCATTACTCAGTGAAGTCCTGCCCGCGGTATATAAAAGCAATGAGCAACGCTACAAGAATTATACCCTGCGTCAACTTTGCCAAGAAATGCACGATCTCTATGTCAGTTACGATGTTAAAGAACTGCAAAAAGAGATGTTCCGCAAGAATTATTTCCCTCGTGTCGCCATGAACCCGCAAGATGCCAATACAGAATTTGTCCGCGGCAATATCGAATTGGTTTCATTGGCCAAGGCTGAGGGCCGTATTGCGGCAGAGGGTGCACTACCTTACCCTCCGGGTGTTTTATGTGTCGTCCCTGGAGAAATATGGGGTGGCGCTGCACAGCGTTATTTCCTGGCATTGGAGGAAGGCATTAATTTACTTCCTGGTTTCGCACCGGAATTGCAGGGTGTTTATATCCAACAAGATGAAGATGGCTGGAATCGCGCTTACGGCTACGTCATGAGTAATTAATGACCTCACAAGGCGGTGAATATTATTCACCGCCCAGATCGCATCATAAAAGAGAGAATGATCATGAGTAAGTCTAATAATAAAATGGGGGTCGTGCAGTTAACGATCCTGACGGCCGTCAACATGATGGGGTCCGGCATAATTATGCTGCCGACCAAATTGGCCGAGGTAGGCACAATTTCTATTGTTTCCTGGTTGGTCACTGCGGTTGGTTCAATGGCGCTGGCCTATGCCTTCGCCAAATGCGGGATGTTCAGCCGTAAATCCGGCGGCATGGGGGGTTATGCTGAATATGCCTTCGGCAAATCGGGCAACTTTATGGCGAACTATACCTACGGCGTTTCGTTACTGATCGCCAATATCGCCATCGCCATTTCCGCCGTGGGTTACGGTACCGAGCTGTTTGGCGCCAACCTGAGCCCGTTGGGGATCTGTATCGCCACCATTGGTGTGCTGTGGTTAGCCACGGTCGCCAACTTCGGCGGCGCTCGCATTACCGGCAGGATCAGCGGCATCACCGTTTGGGGCGTCATCATCCCGGTGGTCGGGATTTCGATCATCGGCTGGCACTGGTTCAGCGGCAGCGCTTACGTCGCCGCGTGGAACCCGCATCAGGTGCCAACTTTTGAAGCCATTGGCGCTTCGATTTCCATGACCCTATGGGCTTTCCTGGGCCTCGAATCCGCCTGTGCCAATACCGATGTGGTGGAGAACCCAGAACGTAATGTGCCGATCGCCGTATTGGGCGGTACGCTTAGCGCCGCAGTGATCTATATCGTTTCGACCAACGTGATCGCCGGTATAGTACCGAATATGGACCTGGCCAATTCCACCGCGCCGTTTGGGCTGGCGTTTTCCCATATGTTCAACCCAACGGTCGGCAAGATCATCATGGCACTGATGATCATGTCCTGCGTCGGGTCGCTGCTGGGGTGGCAGTTCACCATCGCTCAGGTATTCAAATCTTCCGCCGACAGCGGTTTCTTCCCGAAAATCTTCTCGAAACTCAGCAAGGCGGACGCCCCGGTCAAAGGCATGCTGACCATCGTCGTTATCCAGAGCGTGCTGTCGCTGATGACCATCAGCCCCTCGTTGAACAAGCAGTTCAACGTGCTGGTTAACCTGGCCGTGGTGACCAATATTATCCCCTACATCTTGTCGATGGCGGCGCTGATCATTATTCAGAAGGTGGCGAAAGTGCCGGAGAAAAAAGCGCGGATCGCCAACATCATTGCCGGCATTGGCGCGCTTTACAGCTTCTATGCGCTCTACAGTTCCGGTGAAGAGGCCATGATGTGGGGTGCCATCGCCACTTTCCTCGGCTGGACGCTGTACGGCCTCGTTTCACCTCGCTTTGAAATGGCGGGCAAAAAAGGCTAACCGTAATCATCCGCAGGCGGACAGGGTGGGATTACGACGGCGAACATGCCATCATATTCCCACCCTGACCACCGAAGTCGCTGCTTATTCATGACCGATACCCTCTCCTCCTGGTACCTTTACATGCTGCGTCTGCCTAACGGCATGCTGTATACCGGCATTACTACCGACGTCGAACGACGTCTGGCGCAGCATCAGGCTGGCAAAGGTGCAAAGGCACTGCGGGGCAAAGGCGAGCTGGTGTTGGCGTTTCACTGCCTGGCGGGGGATCGTTCTAAAGCGCTAAGGCTGGAATATCGGGTGAAGCAACTGAGCAAAACGCAAAAAGAGAGGCTGGTGAATCACCCGCCTCTTTCGTTGGATCATTTACTGCCGGACGCTGAGATTAAAACCGGTTAAACGGCTCGGAAAACTCCACCGCCCCGCGCGCATCATCCAGAGCATTTTCCGCCAGCGGATACACCTGGAAGGCGGCTTCGCTGCCCGGCCAACGGCACTGCAGCCCGTAGGCGGCAGCCGGTTTAAAGCCAAAGCGGCCGTAATAAGCGGGATCGCCCAGCACCACTACTGCGGCATAGCTGAACTCATTGAGCGAATCCAATCCTTCGTAGATCAGTTTTTCACCCAGCCCTTGGCGACGCAGGCTTTCGTCCACCGCCAGCGGTGCCAGACCGACCCATTGGCGATCCTCCCCGGCCACATCCACCGGACTGAACGCCGCATAACCTACCACGCCGCCTTCGTCGTCAGTGGCGACAATGCCCAGCGTCAGCAGGCCATCTTCGCGCAGTTGCTGCACCAGATCGGCCTCGTCGTCACGCCCAAAGGCACGACGCAACAGCGCGTCGATCCCTGCGGCATCTACCGGAATTTCTACGCGGATTAGCATGATACCGGCACACGGGAAGTTTGCACCGTGCCCTCCTGCAGCCCTGCTTCGACAAATTCAGCCAGTTGCAGCAGGCCCAGGCGCAATGGCGCCGGCATGGCTTCCAACTCGATGGCGTCCATCAGATTTTTTACATACAGGCCCAATTCGGTGTCCCCTTCAATCTGCAGCCGACGCTGAAAGAACAGCGTATCGGGATCTTGCTTACGCGCTGCGATAAGAATCAGATCGTTGGCGTCGCCGCTGAAGCTGACATCAGCCTCGGCATGTTGGCTGACAACCAGCTTGCCGTTTTCTACCGTCATAAACCAGTGTAGCGCCAGATCGCGGACTTCGATCTTTAACCAGCGCGATTCGAGAAATTCCAAATCGCCATCCGCCAACGCCTGGCGGAACTGCCAGCCCAGCACCTGTTCCAGAAGCTGGCGCTGCAAAGCAAACGGCGTGAATTTTAGCGGTACTCGCAGCAGCGACGGCCCCTGGCGCACAATGCGCGCTCGTAATTGTTCCAACACTGTCGTTCACTCCTTTCAACACAGATGCACTATTTTGCCACAGTGGCGCACGGCAGAAGCGCTCTATATCAACAAATAGTGCATTTCGCCGCCAGCTTTATCAATACGCCAGAAGCTGCCTCAAATCAAAGCCTGTTCAGCGCGCTTTCACTAAAATTGCCTCCCGATTAGCGTTTGCCGGTTAAAAACGGTCACCGGTAAACATTGTGACAGCCCGCATCCGCCATGGGTGCATGCTGAGTCAGGATAAATCTATGGAGCTGCTTTGTCCCGCCGGTAACCTGCCGGCCCTGAAGGCTGCGGTGGATAACGGCGCTGACGCCGTGTACATCGGCCTGAAAGATGATACCAACGCGCGCCACTTTGCCGGCCTCAACTTTACCGAGAAAAAACTGCAGGAAGCGGTCGAGTACGTCCATCGCCACCACCGCAAGCTGCACATCGCCATCAACACCTTCGCCCACCCAGACGGCTATGCCCGCTGGCAACGGGCGGTAGACATGGCGGCGCAGTTGGGTGCCGACGTGCTGATCCTCGCCGATTTGGCGATGCTGGAATACGCCGCCGAACGTTACCCGCAGTTGGAGCGCCACGTTTCGGTGCAGGCTTCTGCCACTAACGAAGAGGCAATTCGCTTCTACCAACGCCATTTCGACGTCGGTCGGGTGGTGCTGCCGCGCGTGCTGTCGATGCACCAGGTTAAACAGTTGGCGCGTACCAGCCCTGTGCCGCTGGAGGTCTTCGCCTTTGGCAGCCTGTGTATCATGGCCGAGGGGCGTTGCTACCTCTCCTCTTACCTGACCGGCGAATCCCCCAATACCGTCGGTGCCTGTTCGCCGGCGCGCTACGTACGCTGGCAGCAAACGGCTCAGGGTATGGAGTCACGCCTGAACGGCGTGCTGATCGACCGCTACCGGGACGATGAAAATGCCGGTTACCCGACGCTGTGCAAGGGCCGCTATCTGGTGGATGACGTGCGCTACCACGCGCTGGAAGAGCCCACCAGCCTCAATACGCTGGAACTGCTGCCGGAACTGCTGGCTGCCAATATCGCTTCGGTAAAGATTGAAGGCCGCCAGCGCAGCCCGGCCTATGTTAGCCAGGTTGCCCGCGTGTGGCGTCAGGCCATCGATCGCTGCCAGGCCGATCCGGCCGCTTATCAGGCCGAGGTCGGCTGGATGGAGGCACTCGGCTCGATGTCCGAAGGCACCCAGACCACCCTCGGTGCCTATCACCGCAAATGGCAGTAGCAGGAGGACGCATGAAATACGCATTAGGCCCGGTGCTGTACTACTGGCCAAAAACCGAGGTCGAGAGTTTTTATCAGCAGGCGGTAAACAGCAGCGCGGAGATTATTTATCTCGGTGAAAGCGTCTGCACCAAACGGCGTGAAATGAAGGTGGGAGACTGGCTGGCGCTGGCGCAAGAGATAGCCCGCAGCGGCAAGCAGGTGGTGATCTCTACCCTGGCACTGTTACAGGCGCCGTCCGAGCTGAACGAACTGAAGCGTTATGTGGAAAACGGCGAATTCCTGATCGAAGCCAACGATCTGGGCACGGTGAACATGGCCGCGGAACGTGGCCTGCCGTTCGTCGCCGGTCACGCGCTGAATTGCTACAACGCCTACACCCTGCGTCTGCTGCACCGCCAGGGCATGACCCGCTGGTGTATGCCGGTCGAGCTGTCACGCGACTGGCTGGCCAAACTGTTGGCTCAATGCGAGGAACTGGGCTTCCGCCAGCAGTTTGAAGTGGAAGTGCTGAGCTACGGCCACCTGCCGCTGGCCTATTCGGCACGCTGCTTCACCGCACGGTCTGAAGACCGCGCCAAGGACGAATGCGAAACCTGCTGCATCAAATACCCGCAAGGCCGCATGATGCGTTCCCAAGAACAGCAACAGGTGTTCGTGCTCAACGGTATTCAGACCATGAGCGGCTACTGTTATAACCTGGGTAACGAATTGAGCGGTATGCAGGGATTGGTAGACATCGTGCGCCTGTCGCCGCAGAGCACGGAGACGTTGGCTCTGGTCGAACGTTTCCGTGCCAACGAGCAGGGTGCGCAGCCGTTAACGCTCACCGATCAAGCCGACTGCAACGGCTACTGGCGCCGGGTCGCGGGGCTGGAATTGGTGTCTTAATTCGTTGAGAAAATACAAAACTGCCGGGTAGGCGTAGCGCCACCCGGCAAGTCAGCCAACAGCGACAACTACTCTTTGAAGAACCAGTATCCCTGATTGATCAGTTCGGTCAGCTCAGCCACAAAGGCCGGATTTTGCAACGCAGCACCCAGCTCCGGCTGGCCCAACTCGGTATAACGACACAGCGCATCGGCCACACGATCGTCCACGGTGTTCAGACGCTCGCTGTTGACGAAGAAGCTGTCGCCGACCTGCAGCACACGCAGGCCGCTCAGGCGAGTCAGGGTTTCACCACCCATCAGCGCATTCAGTACCTCTTCCGCTTCATAAGGGGGTTCCGCCATAGCGATATCCAGCTCATGACGTGGCGTAGTGGCAAAACGGCCAAACCACTGCTTAAAGTCTTCCGGTTGGCCGATCATTTCGAACATCATTGAGCGCAGGCGCTCAAGCTCATATTCTTCAACCCGGCCCGGATGTTCACGCAGGGTTAAATCAGGATCGCTGTAATGCGCACCACCCAGATCTTTTTCCAGCGCGTAATCAGCAAAGCTGCTGATCAAGTCGCGGCCGTTTGGCCCACGGAAGCCTACTGAATAGTTGAACGCCGTTTCGTGGGTAAAACCGTCATGGGGGAAGCCTGGCGGGATGTACAGAATGTCGCCCGGTTCCAATTCTTCATCAATGATCGGCTCGAACGGATCAACGTGCAGCAGCGCCGGGTGCGGGCAGAACTGACGCATCGGCAAGGCATCGCCTACGCGCCAGCGACGGCGACCCATCCCCTGAATGATGAACACATCGTAGTTGTCGATATGCGGACCCACACCGCCTCCCGGCACCGAGAAGGAGATCATCAGATCATCCAGGCGCCAGTCCGGCAAGGCGCGAAACGGGCGCACCAGCTCGGCTGAGGGCGCATGCCAGTGGTTAACCGCCTGCGCCAGCAGTGACCAACCCGTTTCACCGAGGTCATCGAAATATTCAAACGGACCGTTGCTGGCCTGCCATTTTCCCTCTGCGTTGCTCACCAGACGGCTGTCAACCTCCTGCTCCATCGCCAGCCCCGCCAGTTCGTCTGGCGTGATAGGATCGACAAAATTCGGGAAGGCATTTTTCAAAACAACAGGTTTTTTCTGCCAATATTTCTCTAAAAACTCGGGCCAGTTCAGGTTCAGTTGGTAAGCCATACAATCACACCAGTAAGAAAATTCACGGACGTGATTATGCGAGACAGCGCGTCTGTCCACCTTGTTAAGGGTCAAGGAAATGGTGGGGCTCCCTTGCTGGAACGTTAATTAACCTGCCGTTTGCGGAACATACTGCGCAGCGCGACGCTGTTGCGTACGAAACCTACGCCGAAGCCCAACAGGGTGTAAACAATCCCCAGCACCAGCAGCATCGCCACGTCCCCCCACACTTCGTTCAGCGACAACCCCATCTGGTTAACCCCCGCAACGGCCTTGGTTGCCCAGGTGGAGGGAATGCTGTAGGAAATCGCCCGCACCCAGCCCGGCATCGCCTGCAGCGGCCAGATGGTGCCCGAAAGATAAAATATCGGCGTCGTAATAAACGCCAGCGTCAGGTAGATCATTTCGACGCTGCGCAGGCACTCGGTCACCAGCTTGCCCAACCCCAGCACCGCCAGTAAGAACGGGAAGGTCAGCAGCAGAATTTCCGCAATGCCCGCCGTTTGCCGGTAGCCCAGCACCCATGGCCACAGCACAAACAGCACGATCGACAGGAACAGCCAGATCGGCAGCAACGCCGTCAGCCCCCCCAGATGCGCCGCCAGCGGCGCTTTGCCCCCGGGCATGCTCTTCATGGCAATGCTGACGCGCACGCAGGCAATCAACAACGAGTGCTGCAATAGCATCACCAGCAGGCCGGGGAAGATGATCGCCGCAAAGCTGATGCCCGGGTTGAACACATCCAACGTCTGTCCGACGATCGGCGTCAGGATCACCTGCGCCTGGCGTTCGCTGAAACCGCTGCGTAACAGCAGGCCGTTGTTGTACTGGGTCAGCAACTGCTGATAAGCCGCCACCACATCCTGCTGGATCTGCCCGTTGGCCAGGCGGTTGGTCGCATCGCCATACACCGGCACCACGATATTCTGGCCGCTCAGGATCTTCTTCTCCAGATCCACCGGCATGATGATCACCGCGAACAGCTTGCGCCAGCCAAGATCCCGCTGCGCCTGCTCAAGACTGTCGTAGGTTTCAATAGCGATTTTGGAGGTGGCGTCCAGTTGACGGATCAGCTGGCGACTGGCGGTGCTGTGATCCTGATCGATGACGCCCACCGGCAGATCCCATACCGTGCGGTTGGCATAGACCATGCTCATGACGCACAACGACAGGATCAACATCAGCCACATCGGCCGCTCCAGCATGCCGAGCAGCACCCGGACGAAGGTTTGCCAATAAAGTTTCATCCTGCCCCCCCTTCTTTTAACAGCCGCGCCAACAGCCGGTTACGCACCAGCAGTGCGGTCACCAGCGGATAAATCGACAGCAACGCACAGACGCTGAAGATGGCGCTGGCAGGGACTTGCCGCAGGAATACGTCAAACATGGCGTACAACGCATGAGTTAACGGCTCAATATTGGAAATAATGCGCGCCGGCAGCGGCATCGACAGTTCCGGCACCGCCATGCCCGAAAAGGTCAGCGCAATACTCACCAAAATAGCGATCAGGCTGTAGGCGGTGATGGTGCTGCTGGTAAAGGTAAACAACAGCAGGCCAATGCTCTGCGCCGCCATCACGTAGAAGAAACCAATCATCAGCATGAACAGCGGATTGCCGCTGACGCGGGCGTCAAAAATGCCCACCAGCGCGGCAATTTCAACCATCAGCAAGCTGGTGAAACATAAGGTGTACGGCGCCAACTTGCCGAGCAGCGCCAGGCTGAACGGCCGCGCCTTCAACAAGGATTTACTGCGTGCCAACACGTAAATCATGCAGGTCACTACGAACAGCTGCAGCAGGTGGATGGTGGCGGCAAACTGTTGATAATAAATATAGCTGCCGCTGGCGTTGAATAAACTGCCGTAGGAAAGCGTCACGTCCGCCAGGGGCGGCAGTGTTTTGCCCATCTCGCCGGCGATGATGCTGCGGTAGCTGGCGTTGATTTCGGTCATCAGGCCGCTGAAGTCCTGGGTGGAATACAGCCCCGCACCGTAAAACAACGCATTGTAGTACATCACCACGCTCGGCTGTTTGCCAGCCAGCGCGTTGGCCTCAAAATCCGGCGGCACATACAGCAGCGCATAATCCTGCGCGCTACGCAGGCGATGCAGCGACTCCTGCAGCCCACCGGGGTAAGCCTCGACGTGGGCGTGCGAACCGGCATCCAGACGGCGCGTCAGCGATTTGGATAGCGGGCTGTGATCGCTGTCCACTACCGACACCGGCAGATCGAGCAAGGTCCCTTCCGAAAAGTTACTGCTGATCAGACCAAACAGGATCAGCGGGAAGATCCAGCTCAGCCAATGTACCACCGGGCTGCGGAAGGCAAGCCGACACTCGTTGCCAAACGCATGACTGAAGCAGCGCCAGCCGGCCCTTACTCTTTCCATAGCCATAAGCTGCTCATCCCTGGGCGCAGGCCGTCTACCGGCTGTGACGGATACAGGCGCACTTCAAACGTTTTCAGATCGAAGTCACCGGTTGCTCGGGTGGCGCGTTTGGTGGCGTAATCGCCCAGCGGCGCGATATAACGCACTTCCGCCTCGATCATTTTGTCCTTCAATGCCGGTACCCGCATCTGGACTTTGTCGCCCTTCCGCACGTGAGCCAAAATATCTTCACGCAGGTTAAACACGAAATAAGCGTCCGGTATGCGGATCAGCGTCAGCAATGGGCTACCCGCATTCAACAACTCGCCCACTTCTGCCGGTATTGGCCCAACTTCGCCGGTCACCGGAGCTAATACCTGCAAGTCGTCCGTCTGGGCTTTCACCTGCAGCAAGTTTTCTTCCGCTGCTCGCAGTGCCGCAGCGTACTGTTGCCGTAATTCGACACGGTCGCCGTTAATCCCTTCGTCCAGGTTGGCTTTGGCGGCCTGCACCTGTTGAAAAGCGGTATCGCGCGCGCGGCGAGAAGCGTCCAATTCAGATTTCGAAATATAACCTTTACCGGCCACGCTCAGGTTGCGGTTGTAGTCGTTTTGCGCGTTGCGATATTGCGCTTCGGACTGCGCCAGGTTGGCGCGCAGGTTGCGGATGCTTTCTTCACGCGTGCCGTGCAGCGACTGCTCGAGCTGCGCTTTGGCCTCATCGCGCGACGCCTGCGCGGAACGCAGTTGCGCCATCAGTTCCGGGCTGTCGAGATGAATCATCACTTGCCCTGCCTGCACGTCGTCCCCACGCTCCACCAGACGTTCAATCACTCGTCCCTTAGCCTTGGAAGCCACAATCACCTCAGGCGCATCCACTTCGCCCTGCAACAACAAATCCTGATTATGCGCGCGGAACAATATCGCCATGGCGATCGCCACCACCATCAACAGTAGGGTAAACAACGTCTTTTTTTTCATTCTCTCAGCTCCCTGAGCAATAAGCGGCAGGTGAAATCATCATGTCCATATCTCAATAAACTCCCAAAAAAACCATTTTACTCATAAGGATATTCCGAGCACATATATCCTCTTTTATAACTATAAATTGGATTATGCTTTTAACACTAAAAGCACATTATGCTTTGTAGTTTGCAGACTTCTGCAATCGCCCTTTAAGCGATCACCTTTTGATGGACGATGCCATGACTGAAAAAACTGCGGTACCGGTTTCGGTACTGGATTTATCCCCTATCCCACAAGGGGCCAAACCACGTGATGCGTTTCACGCTTCTTTAGATTTAGCACAACATGCCGAAAAATGGGGTTATCAACGCTATTGGTTGGCAGAGCATCACAACATGACCGGCATCGGCAGTGCCGCCACCTCGGTACTGCTGGGTTATCTGGCCGCCGGTACCCAAAGCATTCGCCTTGGTTCCGGTGGCGTGATGCTGCCTAACCATGCGCCGCTGGTGATCGCCGAGCAGTTCGGTACGCTGGAGTCTTTGTACCCCGGGCGTATCGATTTGGGCCTCGGCCGCGCACCCGGTACCGATCAACGCACCATGATGGCACTGCGCCGCCATCTGTCCGGCGAGGTGGATAACTTCCCCCGCGACGTGCAGGAACTGCAACATTACTTCTGCGATGCACAACCGGGCCAGCCGGTACAAGCGGTACCCGGCCAAGGATTGCATGTCCCTCTCTGGCTGCTCGGCTCCAGTTTGTACAGCGCGCAGTTGGCGGCACAGCTCGGCCTGCCGTTCGCCTTCGCCTCTCACTTTGCACCGGAGATGCTGTTCCAGGCGCTGAAGTTGTATCGTGATAACTTCAAAGCTTCCGAGCAGTGCCAGCAGCCGCATGCGATGGTGTGCGTCAACGTGGTGGCCGCCGACAGCGATGCGGATGCGCGCTTCCTGTTTACGTCGATGCAACAGCAGTTCATCAACCTGCGTCGTGGTTCGCCAGGCCCACTGCCGGCGCCGCTGGACAATATCCACGCGCTATGGACCGCCGGGGAACAGTACGGGGTTGATCAGGCACTGCGCATGTCGATCATCGGTAACGAAAATACCGTGCGTCACGGGCTGCAAACGTTGCTCAACGAAACCGGTGCGGATGAGATCATGGTTAACGGCCAGATCTTTGACCATCAGGCACGGTTGCATTCGTTTGAGATTGTCGCCGGAGTAAAAGACACGCTGGCGAAAGGGTAAGTCAACGGCGGGCCGCAGGGCAATCATTTCCCTTCACGCCCACCTTGCAAAAATGGGGCAGCACACCGCTGCCCCACGTCGGTTAACGCTGGATAAGATAGCGGATGGTTGGCCCGTCCTGCTGAATATCCAACACTTTGTAACCGTGATTCCGCGCGTCGAGTGGAATGTTGTTGATCGACTGCGGGCAGTCGCTGATCACTTCCAGGATCTCGCCCGGCTTCAACTGCGGCATCGCCTCCAGCGTGGCCACTGCCGGATACGGACAAGGTTCACCCAGCATATCCAACCGATAATCTGGCACTATCGCCGCTTGCTTCATGACACACTCCTCAAATTAACCACCTGCGCATCGGGTTTGGCGCGGAAAAAACGTTTCTCCCACCACAGCATGGCGGCAAACGCCAACGCCAGCAGCAGGTAAGTCACCAGCAGGCCGCCGATCGGCCCGAAAGTATCCAGCAGGTTGATCTTGTCGTAATCTGTGGCCAGCGCCGGGGCCAGGTCATCCCAGTAGTAAGCCAGCAGGGTCGCGCCGATGATGTTACCCAGCCCCACCCACCAATAGTGCACCTGTCCTTCCACCGCACGGTACATCCAGCCGGTTTCACAGCCGCCGGCCAGCACGATGCCGAAACCAAACAGCAGGCCGCCCAGAACCGCATTGGGGCCGGCCCACATGATTTTCGGCGCGACACCCAACTGCACATAGCTGAAAATGCCGATGGCGCTCACCGCCATGCCGATAATGATCGCTTTCGCCATGTGGGTACGCCCGGTGATCCATAAATCGCGGAAGGCTGAGGTGAAGCAGATCTGCGCACGCTCAATCAGCAGGCCAAAACCGATACCGAACAGCATGGCGATACCCAGCTTCGGCGCATCGAACAGCGTCCAAAGTGACCAGGCTACCGACAGGAAAAAAATCACCATGCCCAAACGGAAGCGGCGGCGCGCCTGCTCCGGCTTTTGCGTCAACGGGGCGGCGGCTTTTACCTTCTGTAATTTCACCGGGATGCGGAACATCGGCAACAGGGTAAATTTGGCGCCAAAGTAGGAGCCAGCAGCGGTCGCCAGTGCGAAGAACCAGGCGTGCAGCGAGAACTGAGGAATACCGGTAAAGAACGCCGCCAGGTTACAGCCCATCGCCAGACGGGCACCGAAGCCGGCGATAATGCCGCCCAACAGCGCCTGCACAATGCGAATGCGGTGCTGTGGCTGGCGCAGCTTGATGTTATTGGCCCACAGTGCGGCAGCGATACAGCCAGCGAACATGCCGATGATCATCCTGCCGTCGATGCGCTGCAGCGGCGTGCCCTCAAGGCCGATAACCTTGAAGTAGCCCCATTGCTCAGGATGCAGGCCGAACCACTGCAATACATGGCCGCCCCAGCGGGTAAATTCCCCGGTTACCGCCCAGAAGGTACCGGTCAAACCAAAGTAGTAGGTAGAGAGGATCCCTGCGGCAATCACCGCGGGTAAAGGTGCCCAAAAGCGCACCAGGTATTGAGACTTGAACTGCTGCCAACTCATGGCATCTCCCGTGCGTAGTATCCATAAGAAAAAACCTTATAAATGATACGCCATTTTCTGCCATTTAACGGTGAATTTCAGGCATAAAAAAACCAGCCCGAAGGCTGGTTTCTTAGTCCGATTAACCGCAAGCGGTCAAATCAGATGTTATGCATCACCGAAACGGCGACGTGGCGCAGCCGGAGCGGCGTCATCACGACGTGGGGCGCGTTGGCCGTCACGGTTGAAGTTACCGCCACGACGTTCGCCACCGTTGCCGGCAGGTGCAGCAGCACCGCCTTCACGACGATCACCGAAAGAACGACGGCCTGGGTTTGCCCCTTCACGACGTTCGCCGTTGAATGGACGACCACCGCCACGACGCTCGCCGTTACCTGCACCAGCACCGCCTTCGCGACGCTCACGACGTTCATGCGGCTGTGCATCGCCCAGCAGTTGCATGTTCATCGGCTTGTTCAGGATACGAGTACGGGTGAAGTGAGACAGGATCTCGCCCGGCATGCCTTTTGGCAGTTCGATGGTCGAGTGACCAGCAAACAGCTTGATGTTACCGATGTAACGGCTGCTGATGTCACCTTCGTTAGCGATCGCGCCAACGATATGACGAACTTCAACGCCGTCATCACGGCCCACTTCAATGCGGTACAGCTGCATTTCGCCAACGTCACGACGCTCGCGACGTGGGCGATCTGCGCCACCATCACGGCTGTCTGGACGTGCGTCACGACGACGGTCGCTACCGCGATCGTCACGGTCGTTGAATTCACGACGCTGACGTGGTTTGAACACGGGATCCGGTGGCAAGATCAGAGGACGTTCGCCCTGTGCCATTTTCAGCAGTGCTGCGGCCAGGGTTTCCATTTCCAGCTCTTCTTCCGGCTGCAGTTTAGCCAGCAGTGCGCGGTACATGTCCAGATCGCTGCTTTCCAGCTGTTGCTGTACTTTAGCGGCGAACTTGGCCAGACGACGCTCACCCAGCAGTTCTGCGTTTGGCAGCTCAACTTCTGGAATGGTCAGCTTCATGGTGCGTTCGATGTTGCGCAGCAGGCGGCGTTCGCGGTTTTCTACGAACAGCAGCGCACGGCCGGCACGACCAGCACGGCCGGTACGGCCGATACGGTGAACGTAAGACTCTGAATCCATAGGGATATCATAGTTTACCACCAGGCTGATACGCTCAACGTCCAGGCCACGAGCAGCAACGTCGGTTGCGATCAGGATATCCAGACGACCATCTTTCAGGCGCTCCAGGGTCTGCTCACGCAGTGCCTGGTTCATGTCGCCGTTCAGTGCTGCGCTGCTGTAACCGCTGCGCTCCAGCGCTTCAGCCACTTCCAGGGTCGCGTTTTTGGTACGAACGAAGATAATCGCCGCATCAAAGTCTTCCGCTTCCAGGAAACGCACCAGCGCTTCGTTTTTACGCATGCCGTGCACAGTCCAGTAGCTCTGGCTGATGTCCGGACGGGTAGTAATGCTGGATTGGATGCGCACTTCCTGCGGCTCTTTCATGAAGCGGCGGGTAATGCGACGGATCGCTTCCGGCATGGTTGCGGAGAACAGCGCGGTCTGATGTTCAGCCGGGATCTCTGCCATGATGGTTTCTACGTCTTCGATAAAGCCCATGCGCAGCATTTCGTCGGCTTCATCCAGCACCAGACCGCTCAGGTTAGAGAGGTTCAGGGTACCACGCTTCAGGTGGTCCAGCAGACGGCCTGGAGTCCCTACTACGATTTGCGGGCCCTGACGCAGAGCGCGCAGCTGCACGTCATAACGCTGGCCGCCATACAGGGCCACGACGTTAACGCCATGCATGTGTTTGGAGAAATCAGTCATCGCTTCAGCAACCTGAACCGCCAGTTCGCGGGTCGGTGCCAGCACCAGGATCTGAGGTGCTTTCAGGGAAGCGTCAAGGTTGTGCAGCAGTGGCAGCGAGAATGCTGCAGTTTTACCACTACCGGTCTGTGCCATGCCCAGCACATCACGGCCGTTCAACAGGTGAGGAATACACTCAGCCTGGATCGGTGAAGGTTTTTCATAGCCCAGATCGGTCAGGGCAGAAATGATCGGAGCAGACAGCCCCAGGTCAGCAAAAGAGGTTTCAAGCTCAGTAGTCATGTACACGTGCCTCATTAATAATGGCAGCCAGTCTACATAACTCGTCGAGAAAATTTTCAGTCATTTTCATTGAAAAGTGTGAACCGGCTCAAATTAGATTATAAAACGAACAAAAAAGCCCTCGCCCGTTAAGACGATAACTTTGGCAAAAAACCAATGTATATCAGGCTGATAGTTGTTCGTCAGCTATTGCTGGTCCGATTCCGATAGGTCGTCTTGTTCTTGGCCTAACAGCGCCAATTCCAACAATGCATAGCGGTGCTCAACGAAGTTATGAACGTTGTTAGCGACCGTCAGTTTGAACAGCGCCGAAGCGGTGTCCTTGTCCCCCAGACTTAGGTAATGCTTACCTAAATAGAAGTCAGTTTCACTGAGATGCTCAGCGAGCGAAGTGTTATCCGTTGCATCTGCCTTGAGCCTTTCCATCAGCGTTTTTTCACTGATGTTGCCCAGGTAGAATTCGACAATATTCCATCCCCATTGCCCTCGGTTCGCTTTGTCATAACGCTGCTGGAGCGCTACGTCAGCCTTCTTGGGATCGATTTCTCTTTCCACCAGATAAAGCCACAACGAACGGAAGGGATCGTTTGGGTCGTCTTGATAAAACGCCTGCAGATCATCCTGCGCCAACGGGAAGCGGCCGCCATAATACAGTGCGATGCCCCGGTTTAAACGCGCGTAATTGTAAGTTGGATCAAGCTCTAGTACAGAATCAAACGCTTCATAGGCAGCATCAAAATTGCCTGCCTGCGTTAAGTAAATGCCCAGGTAGTTGAAAACTTCTGGCATATCAGGACGTATCGCCAGCGCTTGCGAGAAATCATTGCGCGCCAGTGCACGTAGCCCGAGGCTATCATACAGCACACCGCGCTCATATAAAAGCTGCGCACGCTCATCGTCCGTCAGTGCCCGGCTGGCAAGTATTTGTTCCATGCGCGCCAGGATCACTTCCTGCTGCAGAGTTGGCTGCAACGGGATCGCCAAAACTTCGTCTTTACGCCAATCATGGTTGCTGCATCCTGCCAGCATGAGTGCTGTCGCAACGTAACACCAGCGCAAGAAAGGCTTCATTTCCCACTCCCGAAGACAAACATTGGATGAACATCCTTTCATCCGTTTGCTAATACGCAAGCATCCTACCCGCGCGATACGAACAGCTCCCAACCCCATGGCCGGGAGCTGTAAATCTATCTATACAGTTATTCTGCTTCAGGCGCAGGTGAACCTGCTTCTGGTGCGGTCGCTTCTTTGATGCTCAGACGCACGCGGCCCTGACGGTCAACTTCCAGTACCTTAACCGGTACTTCCTGACCCATCTGCAGATAGTCGGTCACTTTCTCAACGCGCTTGTCTGCGATTTGAGAGATGTGCACCAGACCTTCTTTACCACCACCGATCGCCACGAATGCGCCGAAATCAACGATACGGGTAACTTTACCCTGGTAAATACGGCCCACTTCGATCTCGGCAGTGATCTCTTCGATGCGGCGAATAGCGAATTTCGCTTTCTCACCGTCGGTAGCAGCGATTTTCACTGTACCATCATCTTCGATTTCGATGGTAGTGCCGGTCTCTTCGGTCAACGCACGGATGACAGAGCCGCCTTTACCAATCACGTCTTTGATCTTGTCCGGGTTGATTCGGATAGTGTGAATACGTGGTGCGAACTGAGAGATATCGCCACGCGGAGTGCTGATAGCCTGTTCCATTACGCCCAGGATGTGCAGACGCGCGCCCTTGGCCTGGTTCAGTGCAACCTGCATGATTTCGCGGGTGATGCCTTCAATTTTAATGTCCATCTGCAGCGCGGTAATACCGTCACGGCTACCCGCTACTTTGAAGTCCATGTCGCCCAGGTGATCTTCGTCACCCAGAATGTCGGACAGAACCACAAAGTTGTCTTGTTCTTTCACCAGGCCCATTGCGATACCCGCAACGGCGGCTTTGATTGGCACACCAGCGTCCATCAGCGCCAAAGAAGCGCCACAGACTGAAGCCATAGAAGAAGAACCGTTGGATTCGGTGATTTCGGAAACCACACGCACCGTGTACGGGAAATCTTCTGCTTTAGGCATCATAGCCAATACGCCGCGTTTCGCCAGGCGACCGTGACCAATTTCACGACGTTTAGGCGAACCTACCATCCCAGTCTCACCAACGGAGTACGGAGGGAAGTTGTAGTGGAACAGGAAGCTGTCGGTCTTCTCGCCCATCAGCTCATCCAGGTTCTGCGCATCACGTGCGGTACCCAGAGTTGCAGTAACCAGAGCCTGAGTTTCACCACGGGTGAACAGTGCGGAACCGTGGGTACGCGGCAGTACGCCGGTGCGCACGTCCAGACCACGGATCATGTCTTTTTCACGGCCGTCGATACGCGGCTCGCCACGCAGCACGCGACTACGAACGACGTTTTTCTCAACGCTGCCCAGGATGTCCTGAATTTCAGACGCGTCCAGGGTTTCGTCCTGCGCCAACAGGGTTTCAACAACGCTGTTCTTGATCGCATCTACCTGAGCGTAACGCTCTTGTTTTTCGGTGATGTGATAAGCGTCGCCCAGGCGGCCTTCTGCCAGTTCTGCAACGCGCGCGTGCAGCGCTTCGTTGACTGCAGGTGCCTGCCAATCCCACTTAGGCTTGCCGGCTTCGGCAACCAGGGAATTGATGTTCTCGATAACGATCTGCTGTTGCTCGTGGCCAAAGACCACCGCGCCCAGCATTTGATCTTCGCTCAGAACGTCAGCTTCGGATTCAACCATCAGCACTGCACCTGCGGTACCGGCAACCACCAAGTCCAGGCTGCTTTCTTTCAGCTCGTCAGTCGTTGGGTTCAGCACGTACTGGCTGTTGATGTAACCCACGCGAGCAGCACCGATTGGGCCATTGAACGGAATACCGGACAGGCTCAGGGCTGCAGAGGCACCGATCATCGCAACGATGTCCGGGTTAACCTGCGGGTTTACGGAAACAACGGTCGCGATCACCTGAACTTCGTTCAGGAAGCTGTCCGGGAACAGTGGACGGATCGGACGGTCAATCAGGCGGGAAGTCAGAGTTTCGCCTTCGCTCGGACGGCCTTCACGACGGAAGAAGCTGCCCGGGATACGACCAGCAGCGTAGGTACGCTCCTGATAGTTAACGGTCAGTGGGAAGAAGCTCTGGCCTGGTTTGGCTTTTTTCTGGCCAACTACGGTAACGAATACGGCGGTGTCATCCATGCTCACCATCACGGCGGCGGTGGCTTGACGAGCCATCATACCGGTCTCAATAGTGACGGTATGCTGGCCATACTGGAATTTGCGAATGATCGGTGTCAGCAAAATTATATCCTTAGATTAGGCGCGCAATCGTATTGACGACTCGACACGCCATTGGCTCGATTTGCCTTCTCACTACATCCTCGCGACTAATGACAATCCTTATCTCAAGCCTGAGACAAAGCCTCTCATTAGCCGCGCGAACCTCTGTAATGGAAGATCCTGTTTGGAAACATCAGTAATACATTAACCTGATTTGCTTATGCTTCCTAGAAGAAAGGGGCCCAAATAGGCCCCTTTCCACTGAAACTCGCTAGATTAGCGACGCAGACCCAGACGCTCGATCAGGCTGGTGTAACGTGCTACATCTTTACGCTTCAGGTAGTCCAGCAGCTTACGACGCTGAGAAACCATACGCAGCAGACCACGACGGCTGTGGTGATCTTTTTTGTGCTCTGAGAAGTGGCCTTGCAGATGGTTGATCTGCGCAGTCAACAGGGCAACCTGAACTTCGGAAGAACCGCTGTCGTTAGTACCACGACCGAAATCAGCTACGATTTTAGCTTTAGCTTCAACACTTAGAGACATTGTAATACTCCAGATTATAGATAATAAATACAGGCGCCGATCTCTAATTCAGCAACCCAATGCATAAGCTGCGCCATTCTACCCTTAGCGCAGTGCGATCGCAAGGCAGTGCGTTTTCTGCCCTCAGTCGAAATATTCGACGACCAGGCGGCGCGGCGCCACACGACCGTCATCGGCAATATCACCCACGCCGATAAATTTACGCTCTTCACCTTCGGTGATACGTACCATGCCCGAGGCCGGCGCACCGGCAACCTGTACGGGCTGCCCCTGCTTAACGTATCCCGCGACTACCGGCAGCAAATTCACTTCCGGGTAGTTCTCCACCGGGCTGTCCATCGGCATCAGCAGAGGATCGAGCAGCTCGCCTGGCGCGACTTCCTGTGCCTGTGCCTGCTCCAGCAATTCGTTCAGCTGTTCCAGCGTGACCATCCTTTCGATCGGATAGGTCGCCACCTGCAGACGACGCAGGTAGATCACGTGTGCCCCACACCCCAGCAGCTCACCGAGGTCGTCGGTAATGGTGCGGATGTAGGTGCCTTTCGAACAGTGAATTTCCAGCTCCAGTTCGTCCCCTTCCCAGCGGATAAACTGCAGATCGTAAACGGTGATGCTGCGTGCTTCGCGCGGAACTTCGATACCTTGACGAGCATACTCATAGAGTTTCTTGCCCTGGTACTTCAGCGCCGAATACATCGAAGGCACCTGCTTGATATCGCCGCGGAAGCTGTCCAGCGCCGCATCGAGCTGCGCCTGGGTGAAGTTCACCGGACGTTCCTGCACAATCTGGCCGTCGGCGTCCGAAGTATCGGTGCGCTGACCCAGTCGAGCAATAACGCGATAGCGTTTGTCGGAGTCGAGCAGGAACTGTGAGAACTTGGTCGCCTCACCGAGGCAAATCGGCAGCATGCCGGTCGCCAGCGGGTCGAGCGCGCCGGTGTGTCCCGCGCGGTTGGCGTTATAGAGGCGTTTTACTTTTTGCAGGGCGTCGTTAGACGACAGGCCCTGCGGTTTGTCCAGCAACAGGACGCCGTGGATATCACGGCCGCGGCGACGAGGGCGACTCATTAAGCCTCCTCGTCATCGCCTGATGCGGAACGGCGTTCGGCGTCGTTCTTCACTACGTTAGTCACCAGGTTAGACATGCGCATGCCTTCAACCAGAGAGTTGTCGTAAGCGAAGGTCAGCTCAGGTACTACACGCAGACGCATGGCTTTGCCCAGCAATGTGCGGATGTAGCCCGAAGCGTCTTGCAGCGCTTTGATACCGTTTGGCACCAGTTCCGGATCCGGGTTTTCGGTCAACACGTTCAGGAAGGTGACATAAACTTTGGCATAGGCCAAATCGCGAGAAACTTCTACACCAGAAACGGTAGCCATGCCGATACGCGGATCTTTGACTTCACGCTGCAGAATGATAGCAATCTCTTTTTGCATCTCTTGTGCCACGCGCTGACCGCGGCTGAATTCTTTTGCCATTATGGATTCTCCAGACAAATCGGGGGGCACAAGGCCCCCCAGAAAAGACTTAAGCAGATGTGCTAGCGTTAAGCGATGGTACGTTGGATCTCGATGATTTCGAAGACTTCGATCATGTCGCCGACGCGCACGTCGTTGTAGTTCTTAACGCCGATACCACATTCCATGCCGTTACGGACTTCGTTAACGTCATCTTTGAAGCGGCGCAGGGATTCCAGCTCGCCTTCATAGATAACCACGTTGTCGCGCAGAACGCGGATTGGGTTGTGACGCTTGATGTTACCTTCGGTAACCATACAACCGGCAATAGCACCGAATTTAGGTGATTTGAACACGTCACGCACTTCGGCCAGACCGATGATCTGCTGCTTGTACTCAGGCGCCAACATACCGCTCATCGCCTGCTTCACTTCGTCGATCAAGTTATAGATCACGGAGTAGTAACGCAGATCCAGGCTTTCTGCTTCAATCACGCGGCGCGCGGAAGCGTCGGCACGGACGTTGAAGCCCAGGATGATGGCGTTGGAAGCGGCTGCCAGCGTTGCGTCGGTTTCAGTGATACCACCTACGCCAGAACCAACAATCTTCACTTTCACTTCGTCGGTAGAGAGTTTCAACAGTGAATCCATGATGGCTTCACAAGAACCCTGTACGTCGGATTTCAGTACGATGTTCAGCTCAGAAACTTCACCGTCGGTCATGTTCGCAAACATGTTTTCCAGTTTGGATTTCTGCTGACGCGCCAGTTTAACTTCGCGGAACTTGCCTTGACGGTACAGCGCAACTTCACGCGCTTTCTTCTCGTCACGCACAACGGTCGCTTCATCACCGGCGGCAGGAACGCTGGACAGGCCCAGGATCTCAACCGGAATAGAAGGACCCGCAGAGGTCACTTCGCGACCCAGCTCGTCACGCATCGCACGCACGCGGCCGTATTCGAAGCCACACAGAACGATATCGCCTTTGTTCAGCGTACCTTCCTGTACCAACACGGTAGCAACCGGACCACGACCTTTATCCAGGAAGGATTCGATAACTACGCCGCTGGCCATGCCGCTGCGTACCGCTTTCAGTTCGAGAACTTCGGACTGCAGCAGGATAGCGTTCAGCAGTTCGTCGATACCGGTACCGGCTTTCGCAGATACGTGAACGAACTGAGCTTCGCCGCCCCACTCTTCCGGCATAACGCCGTACTGGGACAGTTCTTGCTTAACGCGATCCGGATCGGCTTCCGGCTTGTCAATTTTGTTCACTGCAACCACCAACGGTACCTGCGCTGCTTTCGCATGCTGGATAGCTTCGATGGTTTGCGGCATCACGCCGTCGTCGGCAGCAACAACCAGAACAACGATGTCAGTCGCCTGAGCACCACGGGCACGCATTGAAGTAAAGGCTGCGTGGCCTGGGGTATCCAGGAAGGTGATCATGCCGTTGTCGGTTTCTACGTGGTAAGCACCGATATGCTGGGTAATACCGCCGGCCTCGCCTGCTGCCACCTTGGTGGAGCGGATGTAGTCCAGCAAAGAAGTTTTACCGTGGTCGACGTGGCCCATGATGGTCACAACTGGCGCACGTGGCTCAGCCGCTGCACCGGTATCACGATCGCTCATCAGCGCTTCTTCCAGCTCGTTCTCACGACGCAGGATAACTTTGTGGCCCATCTCTTCGGCAACCAGCTGCGCGGTTTCCTGATCGATGACCTGGTTGATGGTGGCCATTGCGCCCAGCTTCATCATCGCTTTGATGACCTGAGAGCCTTTAACCGCCATTTTGTTAGCCAGTTCGGCTACGGTGATGGTTTCGCCGATAATAACGTCGCGGTTAACCACCTGAGCCGGCTTGTTGAAGCCCTGCTGCAGAGTGCTTGGCTTACGCTTGCCTTTACCGCCACGGGTAACGGCGCGCGCTTCTTCACGGTCTGCTTTAGACTCGGAAAGCTTGTTGCCTTTCTTCTGCTTGGTCGCTTTACCGCCACGGGTGCGGCTGCGGCGTTCGCCTTCAACTTTAGCGTCGTTTTCGTCTTCAGCGGCACGGGCGTGCTGAGAGGTAGTCACGTGGTAATCGGCTGTTTCAACCGCAGCGCTTGCTGCTTCAGCTTCGGCCCACTTCTCACCGTTCTCTTCTGCCATGCGGCGAGCTTCTTCCGCTACGCGTTTGGCGTCTTCTTCGACCTTACGGCGTACTTCCTCTTCCGCTTTACGTTTCAGTTCAGCGGCTTCGGCTTCACGGCGTGCTTTTTCTGCCTGAGCTGGCTTGGTCATTTCGTCGGTATGTTGATTCGTCACTTTTTCTTTTTCCGCTGAATTACGCTTAGCAATCTCCGCGGCCTCACGTTTGGCTTGCTCTTCGGCTGCGCGCTTCGCTTCTGCTTCGCGTTTCGCTAGCTCTTCCGCTTCGCGCTGTGCCTGCTCTTCCGCTTCACGCTGTGCCTGCTCTGCCGCTTCAGCCTGTTGGGCTTCTGGCGTATCGCGATTTACATAAGTGCGTTTCTTGCGGACCTCAATTTGCACCGATTTACTTTTACCGCCGGTGCTCGGAATATTCAAGGTGCTGCGCGTTTTGCGCTGCAACGTGAGCTTACCAGGCGCGCTACCGTGTTCACGGTTCAGGTGCGCCAGTAAGGCTTCTTTCTCATGTTGGGTTACAGAGTCTGTCTCAGACTTGTTAATCCCTGCATCAGCAAACTGCTGTACCAGGCGATCAACTGGAGTCTGAATCTCTGCTGCCAGCGATTTTACGGTTACATCTGTCGTCATGCTGTTCCTTCCTGCTACAGTTTATTACGCGTTGTCGCCAAACCAACAGATATTACGTGCGGCCATAATCAGCTCGCCGGCTTGCTCATCGCTAAGCCCTTCAATATCAGCCAGATCGTCAACACCCTGCTCGGCAAGATCTTCCAGCGTACAAACCCCACGCGCGGCCAGTTTAAAGGCCATGCTGCGCTCAAGACCCGGAAGGTTGAGCAAATCGTCAGCAGGTTTTTGGTCGCCCAGGCTTTCTTCTTGGGCCAGGGCCAGCGTGGTCAATGCAGCTTTGGCGCGATCGCGCAACGCTTCAACCATATCTTCATCCAGACCGTCGATTTCCAGCAGCTCTTTGATTGGCACGTAAGCCAATTCTTCCAGCGTAGAGAAGCCTTCTTCAACCAGTACGGTGGCGAAATCTTCGTCGATATCAAGATACTTGGTGAAGGTATCAATGGCGGCATGAGCTTCGGCCTGGTGCTTGGCCTGCAGATCGTCCGCCGTCATCACGTTCAGTTCCCAACGGTCGTCGTCACGGTGTTGTTTTAACAGCTGGGATGCCAAACGCACGTTTTGGCCATTACGGCCGATCGCCTGTGCCAGATTGCTGGCTTCAACGGCGATATCCATAGTGCAATTATCTTCATCAACCACGATCGAGGCAACGTCTGCCGGCGCCATGGCGTTGATGACGAACTGCGCAGGGTTATCATCCCACAGGATGATGTCGATACGTTCACCGCCGAGCTCGCTCGAAACGGCCTGAACGCGCGCACCGCGCATACCTACGCAAGCGCCGACCGGGTCGATGCGTTTGTCGTTGGTTTTCACTGCAATTTTCGCACGGGAGCCTGGATCGCGGGCTGCCGCTTTAATTTCAATCACTTCTTCGCCGATTTCCGGTACTTCGATGCGGAACAGTTCTTTCAGCATCTCGGCGCTGGAGCGGCTGACGAACAGCTGGGCACCACGGGCTTCGGGACGAACGGCGTACAGGATGCCGCGGATGCGGTCGCCTGGACGGAAGTTTTCGCGCGGCAGCATGTCTTCACGGCCAATGACCGCTTCGGCGTTGCTGCCCAGATCCAGCGCAATGCTGTCACGGTTAACTTTCTTCACCACGCCGGTGACGATTTCACCTTCGTGCTGACGGAAAGCATCAACGACCATAGCGCGCTCGGCTTCACGTACTTTCTGTACGATAACCTGTTTCGCGGTTTGAGTGGTGATACGGTCGAAGGTAACAGATTCAATCTGATCTTCGATGTAACCGCCCAGCTCGATGCCTGGCTCTTCATACTGCGCAGCTTCCAGCGTGATTTCACGCGTTGGCTGAGTCACTTCATCTACGGCGACCCAACGGCGGAAGGTATCGAAATCGCCAGTTTTGCGGTCAATGCTGACGCGAACTTCGATTTCCTGCTCGTATTTTTTCTTGGTGGCGGTGGCTAATGCGGTTTCCAGCGCTTCGAAAATCTTCTCACGCGGAAGGGATTTTTCATTGGAAACAGCTTCAACAACAGCCAGAATCTCTTTATTCATCCTAGTTGCCTCATCCAAACTTTAAAAGTGGGGTACCAGGTTCGCTTTCTGGATATTGCTCAGCGCGAACACTTCATCTTTCCCTTCCACAGTAACCGTGATCATCTCGCCATCGACAGACTTGATAATGCCCTGCCATTTGCGACGGTTCTGTACGGCCATGCGCAGGACCAAGCTGACTTCATCACCGAGGAAACGAGTATAGTGTTCGGCGGTGAACATCGGGCGATCAAGGCCAGGAGAGGAGACTTCCAAGTTGTAAGCGACTGTGATTGGCTCTTCGACGTCCAATACCGCGCTGACCTGGTGGCTGACATCAGCGCAATCGTCAACATTGATGCCGTTTTCACTGTCAATATAGATACGGAGCGTCGATTGGCGCGCACGAATAAATTCGATGCCTACAAGTTCAAAGCCCAACGCTTCTACCGGTGCCGAAAGCATCTCTGTTAATTTTTGCTCTAATGTGGACAAGCCCACCCCCAAGACATAAAAAAAGGGCCTAATAGCCCAGTGATTCTGTTGCCAAATAACAAAAAACCCCGAAAATTCGGGGCTTTATGCAACTGGACCCTGTTTGCCGCTAAGCGGCTTCGGTGCAACTTTCTAACAAGTGTCATTTTCAAATGTTGATCGAGAAAAGCGGAATTCAATCGAAAAGTGTATTTGAAAATAAACACTTAAAGGAAAGTGGTTGCGGGGGCCGGATTTGAACCGACGACCTTCGGGTTATGAGCCCGACGAGCTACCAGGCTGCTCCACCCCGCGTCCGAAAACGTGGCAAATATTACGCCGATAATCGCAAAATTGCAAGTTATCTCTGGGATTTGGTACCGAGGATGGGACTCGAACCCACAAGCCCGTTAGGGCACTACCACCTCAAGGTAGCGTGTCTACCAATTCCACCACCTCGGTACTGATTCTTACTGCTAACGGCCGTTATTTTAATGAGGTAATAACAACCGTTTTCAAACTCTGTTACTGCGTGCTGCTTACTGCGGGATATCGCTGCTCGGCTTGGTTGGTGCTGCCGGCGCGGTAGTCTGCTCAGATTTCACTGGCTGACCCAGATTTTCCCACTCGCTGCCTTTCTTGCTCTGGTTGGTGCTCAGGTTGCCCAGGATCAGACTGATGACGAAGAACAGCGTCGCCAGCACAGCCGTCATGCGGGTCATGAAGTTACCGGAACCGCTCGAACCGAACAATGTGCCAGAAGCACCTGCTCCGAATGAGGCTCCCATATCAGCGCCTTTACCTTGCTGCAGCATAATCAGAGCAACCAGCCCGATTGAGATCAGCAGGAAAATTACCAGAAGAGCTTCGTACATAGTTGTACCCGTATCCTTGCGGCTTCACCGCGTGCCAAATGCTTCACACCCCAAAGGCTTCTAATTCTATTAAGAAGTCGCAGGCGTTATATCAAACTGCCCACTGAAGCGGGTGTGAATACTAACCAAAGGCGCCAAACCACGCAAGGGCAATTTGCAGCCACCGGCGCGTTTGCGGAAAAAAACGCCAATAAAATTCGCAGGCTGTGATTTCCGAGGGCAGCGGTTGCCCCCGGACCGATCAAAAAAGCGTTAGCCCGCAGATTTCACCGCGTCGGCAATGCGATGTGCCAATGCCGTCACTTGCTGCTCGTCCTCGCCTTCCACCATCACGCGGATCAGCGGCTCGGTACCGGATTTACGTAGCAGCACGCGGCCGCGGCCGGCCAGTTCAGCCTCGACCTGCTCGGTGATTTTACGCACCTCTTCTGATTCCAGCGGGTTGTGCTCGCCGACAAAACGCACGTTGACCAGGATCTGCGGCAGTAATTTCATGCCGCTGCACAGGTCGTGCAGGCTCATGTTGTTGCGGACCATCGCCGTCAGTACCTGCAGACCGGCAACGATGCCGTCACCGGTGGTAGTTTTATCCAGCAGGATTACATGGCCGGAGTTCTCCGCACCAATGCGCCATCCCAGTTCCTGCAGCTTCTCCAGTACATAGCGATCGCCGACTTTGGCTCGAGCAAAGGGAATGCCCAACTGCTTAAGTGCCAGTTCGAGCCCCATATTGCTCATCAGCGTGCCTACCGCGCCACCGCGCAGTTGGCCCTGACGCAACCCTTCGCGGGCGATGATATAAAGGATCTGGTCGCCGTCGACCTTGTGGCCAAGGTGATCAACCATCATCACCCGGTCACCGTCGCCGTCAAATGCCAGACCGACGTGCGCTTTCTCCTGCAGCACGCGCTCTTGCAGTTGGCGAACGTCTGTTGCACCGCATTTTTCATTGATGTTCATGCCATCCGGTTCAACGCCGATGGCAATCACCGTGGCACCCAGTTCACGCAGCACGCTCGGCGCAATGTGATAGGTCGCGCCGTTGGCGCAGTCCACCACAATTTTCAGGCCTTTCAGGCTCAGTTCGCTCGGGAAGGTGCCTTTACAGAATTCGATGTAACGGCCGGCAGCATCAATGATCCGGCTCGCTTTACCCAGTTCGGAAGATTCTACGCAGGTCAGCGGTTTTTCCATTTCAGCTTCAATGGCTTCTTCCACATGATCCGGCAGCTTCGCGCCATCAATGGAGAAGAATTTAATGCCGTTGTCGTAAAACGGGTTATGAGAAGCGGAGATCACAATACCGGCTTCCGCACGGAAGGTACGCGTCAGATAGGCTACCGCTGGCGTCGGCATAGGCCCCGTGAAGGAAGCAGACAGCCCCGCCGCGGCAAGACCGGCTTCCAATGCCGACTCAAGCATGTAACCTGAGATACGAGTGTCTTTGCCGATAATAATTTTACGAGAACCGTGGCGTGCCAGCACCTTGCCCGCCGCCCAGCCCAGTTTCAGAACGAAATCAGGGGTAATAGGACTCTCACCGACCTTGCCACGAATGCCGTCGGTACCAAAATATTTGCGCTCGCTCATGTCTCTATCATCCCTTAGCTGAAATGGTTGCCTCGACGACACGCATCGCCTCGACGGTTTCTTTAACGTCATGCACTCTGACAATCTGCGCTCCCTGCATAGCGGCGATAACCGCACAGGCTACGCTGCCGATAACCCGCTGATCAGGTGGGACATTCAGCAGTTGCCCAATCATCGACTTACGCGACATTCCCACCAAAAGCGGCAGGCCGAAGTGATGAAACTCAGACAATCTGGCCAGAAGCTGATAATTGTGCGCTAAATTCTTACCGAAACCGAACCCGGGGTCGAGCAGCAATTTCTGATTTGTAATGCCGGCGGCATTACAGCGTTCTATATGATGCTGAAAAAAGGCGTTCACATCGCCAATCAGATCGTCGTAGTGCGGTGCCTGCTGCATGGTTCGTGGCTCACCCTGCATGTGCATCAGGCACACTGGCAACCCGCTTTCCGCCGCAGCGGCCAATGCGCCCGGCTCCTGCAATGAACGAACGTCGTTGATCAGGTGCGCACCGGCCTGAGCCGACTCGCGGATCACCCCTGCTTTCGAAGTATCTACCGAGATAAAAACTTCAAAACGCCGGGCAATGGCTTCAACGACGGGGACTACGCGCGCGATCTCTTCGTCTTCGCTGACCTCAGCCGCTCCCGGTCTGGTCGACTCGCCGCCCACATCAATCATGGTCGCACCGGCCGAAATCAGCGCATGCGCGTGCAGCAAAGCCTGATTAAGCTGGTTGTGCTGGCCGCCGTCAGAAAAAGAATCCGGGGTCACGTTGAGGATCCCCATCACCCGCGGATGGGAAAGATCGAGAGTCATGTCTCGCACGGTTAACTGCATTGCTAATCCACCTTACTGTTGCCTGGTTCACTGCCCGCCGGGCAATAAAAAACCCCGGCATGCCGGGGTTCGATGTTATTACACAGCCAAAGTTACTTGTCTAGCTGTTCAGACATGGTATTGCCTGGGTTTGGTGTGCGCGGTTCATCAACCGGCGTCGGGGCTTTTGGTGTGCCACCGTTGTCGGAATTGCTGCCCTTGCCCACATCGTCCCAACCCGCTGGCGGACGCACGTCTTTGCGGTTCATCAGATCGTCAATCTGCGGCGCGTCGATGGTTTCGTACTTCATCAGGGCGTCCTTCATTGAATGCAGGATGTCCATGTTTTCCATCAACAGCGAACGCGCTCGCACATAGTTACGTTCAATCAGGGATTTAACTTCCTGGTCGATAATGCGCGCGGTTTCGTCCGACATGTGCTTCGCCTTGGCCACTGAACGGCCCAGGAACACTTCGCCCTCTTCTTCCGCATACAGCAATGGCCCCAGCTTCTCGGAGAAGCCCCATTGGGTCACCATGTTGCGTGCAATCGAGGTCGCCACTTTAATGTCGTTCGAGGCACCGGTAGAGACTTTTTCCGGTCCGTAAATGATCTCTTCAGCCAGACGACCGCCGTACAGAGTAGAGATTTGGCTTTCCAGCTTCTGACGGCTGGCGCTGATCGCATCCCCTTCCGGCAGGAAGAAGGTCACACCCAACGCACGGCCACGAGGAATAATCGTGACCTTATGCACCGGATCGTGCTCAGGAACCAGGCGACCAATAATGGCGTGGCCAGCTTCGTGATACGCGGTCGACTCTTTCTGCGCTTCGGTCATCACCATGGAGCGACGTTCTGCACCCATCATGATCTTGTCTTTGGCTTTTTCGAACTCCACCATCGACACAACACGTTTGTTGCCACGTGCGGCAAACAGGGCAGCTTCGTTAACCAGGTTGGCCAGGTCAGCACCGGAGAAGCCCGGCGTACCACGAGCCAGTACAGAAGCATCAACATCGGGTGCCAGTGGCACGCGGCGTGAATGCACTTTCAGGATCTGCTCACGACCACGCACGTCCGGCAAGCCCACCACAACCTGGCGGTCGAAACGGCCTGGACGCAGCAACGCCGGGTCAAGCACGTCTGGACGGTTGGTCGCAGCGATAACGATGATACCTTCGTTGCCTTCAAAGCCGTCCATCTCAACCAGCATCTGGTTCAGCGTCTGCTCACGTTCGTCATGACCGCCGCCCAGGCCGGCACCACGCTGGCGACCGACGGCATCGATTTCATCGATAAAGATGATGCACGGTGCCGCTTTCTTCGCCTGCTCGAACATGTCACGCACACGGGAAGCACCGACACCCACAAACATTTCCACGAAGTCAGAACCGGAAATGGTGAAGAACGGCACTTTCGCCTCACCGGCGATAGCTTTCGCCAGCAGGGTTTTACCTGTCCCCGGCGGGCCAACCATCAGCACGCCTTTCGGGATCTTGCCGCCCAGCTTCTGGAAACGGCTCGGCTCGCGCAGGTATTCCACCAATTCGCTTACTTCGTCTTTCGCTTCGTCACAGCCAGCAACGTCAGCAAAAGTGGTTTTGATCTGGTCTTCCGTCAGCATGCGGGCCTTGCTCTTGCCGAAGGACATCGCGCCCTTGCCGCCGCCGCCCTGCATTTGACGCATGAAGAAGATCCAGACCCCGATCAGCAACAGCATCGGGAACCATGAAATAAAGATAGAAGCCAGCAAACTCGGCTCTTCAGGCGGTTCACCAACCACTTTCACATTCTTGGTCAACAACGTATCCAGCAACTTAGGATCGTTGACAGGGATGTAGGTCGTGTATTTGTTACTGTCTTTCTTGGTAACGTTAATTTCACGTCCATTGATTCGCGCTTCGCGAACCTGATCTTGGGTCAGTTCGGACATGAAGGTAGAGTAATCCACCCTACGGCCATTCGACTCGCTGGGCCCAAAGCTCTGGAATACAGACATCAACACTACCGCGATGACTAACCAGAGAATTAGGTTTTTCGCCATGTCACTCAAGGGATTAACCTCATATTACAACTGTGTTAACAAACAGCGTTAGGGTACTACAGCTTGCGCCCTGTCGCTACAATGTACACTTCGCGCGAACGTGCGCGGGAAGCGTCTGGCTTACGAATCTTAACCTTCGTAAACAGGGAGCGAATTTCCCGTAGGTACTCGTCAAAGCCATCTCCCTGGAACACCTTCACCAGGAAACTTCCGCCTGGTGCGAGGACATCACGACACATTCCCAGTGCTAATTCCACCAGATACATCGATCTTGGAATATCGACGGCCGGAGTGCCACTCATATTCGGGGCCATGTCAGACATGACCACCTGAACCTTACTTTCACCTACACGTTCCAACAGAGCCTTGAGCACCAGTTCATCACGAAAATCGCCCTGAAGGAAATCGACGCCAACGATAGGATCCATTGGCAAAATATCACAGGCGATGATGCGGCCGGAACCGCCAATCTGGGTCACGACATACTGCGACCAACCACCCGGCGCCGCACCTAAATCTACTACGGTCATGCCAGGTTTAAACAGTTTGTCACTCTGCTGTATTTCATCAAGTTTAAACCAGGCGCGCGAACGTAGCCCTTTTTTCTGCGCCTGTTGCACATATTTATCGCTAAAGTGTTCTTGTAACCAGCGACTGGAGCTAGCAGAACGCTTTTTATTAGCCATCTCGTTTTCCAACTATCATAAAAAGAGTCTTAATGTCAGGTTCGCAGCTCATGTAGACTCACACCGATGAAGACCGATTTGGTGATATACATGAGATGGCGGTAGAATGTACCGTTTTCAATCCCAACTTAAGCAAAAAAGACAATGAATCTGAATAATAAACAAAAACAGCACCTGAAAGGCCTGGCGCATCCGTTAAAACCGGTTGTCATGCTGGGTAATAACGGTCTCACCGAAGGGGTGCTGGCTGAAATTGAACAGGCTCTGGAGCATCATGAGCTGATCAAGGTAAAAATCGCTGCTGAAGATCGCGAAACCAAAACCCTGATCGCCGACGCTATCGTGCGCGAAACGGGTGCCTGCAATGTGCAAGTCATCGGTAGTACGCTTATTCTTTACCGCCCGTCTAAAGAGCGCAAGATCAGTCTACCGCGTTAATAAGCATTGGGTTAACGAAAAGGTGCCATGCACCTGATTCAGATAAAAGGCCGCACGCGGCCTTTTTCCTTTCTTTACAAAACCCTGGCGATTTTCTGCACGATTGGAAGGTGATCAGAGATATTCAACCTTCAAGATCTCATAATCGACATCGCCACCCGGGGTTTTTATCACAACCACATCATCTTGTTCTTTGCCGATCAGGCCACGTGCCATAGGCGAATTGACAGAAATCAGATTTTTCTTGAAATCAGCTTCGTCGTCGCCAACGATACGGTAGGTCACTTCTTCTTCGCTATCCAGGTTCAGCACCGATACGGTAGCGCCAAAAATCACGCGGCCATTGTTTGGCATCTTGGTGATATCGATCACCTGCGCGTTCGACAGCTTGGCTTCAATTTCCTGGATACGTCCTTCACAGAATCCCTGCTGCTCACGCGCCGCATGGTACTCTGCGTTTTCTTTCAAATCGCCGTGTTCACGGGCGTCAGCGATGTCCGCAATGATTTTCGGACGGCGCACGCCTTTCAAATATTCGAGTTCTTCGCGCAGTTTTTCAGCGCCAAACAAGGTCATCGGAATCTGTTTCATAGTATAAATACCTCTAAATCTTTCCTGTTCAAATAGCCGTCATCCTGACGTGTTCGTATGAAAAAACGGTGGGTACGTGCCCCCCGCCTCCAGGCGATAAACAAAAGAAGCCTGACTCGGAACCCTTGCCCAAGTCAGGATCGATTTTGCATTTTGATACGCATTTTAGCCTAGAGTTCCTTGAGGGTCATCGTTTACTTTTTCCCTGAATGCACCGTAGTATGACGGCACGTTATCCAGCTGTTATCCCGAGATTATGCGTTTTTCACGAATTGTCAGTGCATTGGCTTGCGCATTTGTTCTGAATGCGAATGCGGCCCCGGTTGAAGATTACACACAATATTTGCCTGATGGGGCCAACCTTGCCCTGGTAGTTCAGAAGATCGGCGCTAGCGCTCCGACCATCGATTATCACTCTCAGCAAATGGCGTTGCCGGCCAGTACCCAAAAAGTACTGACCGCTTTAGCTGCCTTGTTGCAGCTCGGCCCAGACTATCGCTTCACCACCACGCTGGAGAGCCAGGGCGACATCAGCGACGGCGTGCTGCGCGGCAACCTGATTGCCCGCTTTGGCGGCGATCCGACCTTTAAGCGCCAGAGCCTGCGCAACATGGTGGCGATCCTGAAAAAACAGGGCGTGCGCCAGATTACCGGCGATGTGCTGGTCGATACCTCGGTATTCGCCAGCCATGACAAAGCCCCCGGCTGGCCGTGGAACGACCTGACGCAGTGTTTCAGCGCACCGCCGGCGGCGGCGATAGTCGACCGCAACTGTTTCTCGGTGTCGCTGTACAGCGCCCCCAATCCGGGCGATATGGCCTTTATTCGCGTGGCCTCCTATTATCCGGTCAATATGTTTAGCCAGGTTCGCACGTTGGCGAAAGGGTCTGCGGATGCCCAATACTGCGAGCTGGATGTGGTGCCGGGCGAATTGAACCGCTTTACCCTGACCGGTTGCCTGACCCAACGCAGCGATCCCCTGCCGCTGGCCTTCGCCATTCAGGATGGTGCCAGCTATGCCGGGGCGATCCTGAAAGATGAGCTGACCCAGGCCGGTATCCAGATCGACGGACACCTGAAGCGCCAGACACAGCCGGGCCTGAAAGGCACGGTGATCGCCCAGACTCAATCAGCGCCGTTGCACGAATTGCTGAAGATTATGCTGAAGAAATCGGACAACATGATTGCCGATACCGTCTTCCGCACCATCGGTCATGAACGTTTTGGCGTTCCGGGTACCTGGCGTGCCGGCGCTGACGCCGTGCGTCAGGTGCTGCGTCAGAAGGCCGGCGTGGATTTGGGCAACAGCATCGTGGTAGACGGCTCAGGCCTTTCACGCCATAACCTGCTGGCTCCGGCGACCATGATGCAGGCGCTGCAATACATTGCGCAGCATGACAGCGAGCTGAACTTTATTTCGATGCTGCCGCTGTCCGGTTACGACGGAACGCTGCGCTACCGTGGCGGGCTGCACGAAGCCGGTGTTGATGGCAAGGTGTCCGCCAAAACCGGTGCGCTACAGGGCGTATATAACCTGGCCGGATTTATCACTACCGCCAGCGGCCAGCGTTTTGCCTTCGTACAGTATCTTTCAGGCTATGCCGTACCGCCGGAAGATCAAAAGCAGCGTCGAGCGCCACTGGTTCGTTTCGAAAGCCGCCTGTACCGGGATATTTATCAGAATAACTGAGGGTTATGATGAAACTGCTGATTGTGGAAGACGATGAGCTGCTGCAACAAGGGTTGGCACTGGCATTAGCCGGGGAAGGCTATGCCTGTGACTGCGCCGCCACGGCAGCGGAGGCCAATGCTCTGCTCATCACCAGCCAATACAGCATGATTATCCTCGATCTGGGCTTGCCCGACATGGATGGTGCCAGCCTGCTGCGGCAGTGGCGCCGCCAGCAAGTCGACCTGCCGGTGCTGATTTTGACCGCCCGTGACGCACTGGAAGACCGGGTCGACGGGCTGGACGCCGGTGCTGACGATTACCTGGTCAAGCCCTTCGCGTTAGTTGAACTACAGGCGCGCGTGCGCGCCCTGATCCGCCGCTATCAGGGCCACAGCGACAATCTTATTCAGTTGGACGATCTCCAGCTCAATCTCTCCAGCCAGCAGGTTTATGTTCAGCAGCAGCCGGTGGAGGTGACGCCGAAAGAATTCGCCATCCTCTCCCGCCTGATGATGCGCGCCGGTCAAACGGTTAATCGCGAGCTGTTGCAGCAGGATCTCTATACCTGGCAGGATGATTTAGGCTCCAATACGCTGGAAGTGCATATCCATAACCTGCGTCGTAAATTGGGCAAGGACCGCATCCGTACCGTTCGTGGCATTGGCTATCGTCTGGAATCCTCATCATGATCAGCATGCGCCGTCGTCTGTTGTTGATGCTGGCGCTGATCCTGTTGGTCACCCAGTTAATCAGCGCCTTTTGGCTCTGGCATGAAAGCCAGGAGCAAATCAGTTTCCTGGTGGATGAAACCCTGTCGGCCAAGGTGCGTACCGAGCGTGTCGATACGGAAATCGCCGAGGCGATAGCCTCACTGCTCGCCCCTTCGCTGATCATGATGATCGTCACCCTGCTGGCCTCATTCTGGGCTATCAGCTGGATTATTCGCCCGCTCAATCAGCTGCAGCAACGGTTGGAGAAGCGTTCCGCCGATAACCTGACGCCTCTGCCGCTCAGCGGAGACAGCCTCGAAATTATGGCGGTCACCACCACACTCAACCAACTGTTCTCACGGTTGGATAACACCATTCAACAGGAACGACTGTTCACCGCAGATGCCGCACATGAGTTACGTACGCCACTGGCGGGGATACGACTGCATCTGGAGTTAATGGAAAAACAGGGGGTCCCGCAAAGTAAGCCGTTGATCACCCGCATCGATCAACTGATGCATACCGTCGAACAATTGCTGATGCTCGCGCGTGCCGGACAAGACTTTGCCAGCGGCCACTATCAGCGTTTCGATTGGGTGAGCGACGTGATCCTGCCGCTACAAGAGGAACTTGAGGAGTTGACCCGCCAGCGCGGACAAAAACTGCAATGGCAGCTCCCGACGGCGGCCCCGATGCATGGCGATCCGGTCCTGCTTCGCCTGCTGCTGCGTAATCTGGTAGAAAATGCTCACCGCTACAGCCCGGAAGGCAGCAGCATTCAGGTGCAGCTGACACAGCAGAAACCCGGCTATCAGTTGCAGGTGACGGATGAAGGCCCGGGAATCAAAGAACAAATGGAAGGTGAGCTCACTCAGGCATTCCGCCGTATGGATCAACGCTATGGCGGCAGCGGACTGGGACTGAACATCGTCACCCGCATAGTGCAACTGCATCAGGGCCGTCTGACTCTGGAAAATCGCCAGGATACCCACGGGCTGAATGCACAATGCTGGTTACCTGAGAATGTCCTGAACAAATAATGCCGATAAAAAAAGGGCCCAGTTTTTAACTGAGCCCTTTTCTTTGCAAGATTATTTCTGGTAAATGATTTCGACGCCTTCGTCGTCATCTTCGTCCCAGTCATCATCCCAATCGTCTTCCGCTTCAGCTTCCACTTCAGCGATCTGTTCACGGTGGTAATCATCCCACATGAACTCGACTTTCTCCGGTGCGCTTTCTTCGATAGCCATGGCTTTCGGTTGGGTGTTGATGAACTTCATCACGTCCCAGCACAACGCATTCACGCCTTCGCGATTCACCGCGGAGATCATGTAGTACTTGCCTTCCCAGCCCATGCCTTCTGCAATCGCCTTGGCGCGCTCGGCGGCTTCTTCCTCACCTATCAGGTCAACCTTGTTGAAAACCAGCCAGCGTGGCTTCTGCGCCAGATTTTCGCTGTATTGATTCAACTCGTTGATAATGACTTTGGCGTTTTCTACCGGATCGGATTCATCGATAGGTGCGATATCCACCAGGTGCAGCAGAACGCGGCAACGCTCCAGGTGCTTCAGGAAGCGAATACCCAGGCCGGCACCGTCGGAAGCCCCTTCGATCAAGCCAGGAATGTCGGCAATAACGAAGCTCTGTTCGTGATCCATACGTACCACGCCCAGGCTTGGGACCAGAGTGGTAAATGGATAGTCGGCCACTTTCGGCTTAGCGGCGGACACTGCACGAATGAAGGTGGATTTGCCAGCGTTTGGCAGGCCAAGCATGCCAACATCGGCCAGCAGCAACAGCTCCAGCAAGATGTCACGTGCTTCACCGGCGGTGCCCAGCGTTTTCTGGCGCGGTGCACGGTTAACTGATGATTTAAAACGGGTGTTGCCCAAACCGTGCCAACCGCCCTTCGCTACCATCAGACGTTGTTCATGGCGAGTCATGTCACCGAGGATCTCACCGGTGCCCTGATCCTGCACGCGGGTACCGACCGGTACCTTGATGGTGATATCTTTGCCACGCTTGCCGGTACAGTCACGGCTTTGACCGTTCTGGCCACGTTCAGCACGGAAAGATTTCTCAAAGCGGTAGTCGATCAGCGTGTTGAGGTTTTCGTCCGCCAACAGATAGACGTCGCCGCCATCGCCGCCGTCACCGCCATCAGGGCCGCCGTTCGGGATATACTTTTCGCGGCGGAAGCTGACGCAACCATTACCACCGTCACCTGCAACGACCAAAATCGCTGCTTCATCTACAAACTTCATTTACCGTCTCCGTAAATCATTCACCGGGCTGCTTCAAAGGAGCAACCAGGCGGGTTTCTGCCCGTCGCGGCCACCAACGGTGACCAATTGCGGAAAACATGGCGCCCGCTACCACGACGAAAGCGCCGACATAACCGACGACATTCAATGTCGGGGCGGCGAATACGTGTGGCCAGGCCAGCGCCAACAAATCTGAAAACAGCAGGGTAAACAGCGGGGTCAGCGTGATTAACGCACTCACCTGCGCCGCCTGCCAGCGCGCCATGGCTTCCGCCAGCGCACCATAGCCAATCAGCGTGTTGGCGCCACAGAACAGCAAACAGGCTAATTGCCAGCCGCTGAGCTGGAAAATCACCTCAGGCTTGGCCAGAGGGAATAGCGCGATCGCACATAAAGTGTACAACATTACCAAAATTTGCGGCGAGGCTAATCGACGTAGCAACACTTTCTGCGCCACGCCATAAGTCACCCAGACCATCGCCGCACACACGCCCAACAGCACCCCCAGGGTGTAATCCGTCAGGCGGGTGAAAATCTCAATCAGGCTGACATTGAAGAACAACAGCAGCCCGCAAATCAGCATCAGTGCGCCAATCACCTGGGTGATGCGCATCCGCTCTTTTAAAACCAGCACGCTGGCAAACATCATACCGACCGGCGACAGCTGGCCGATGACCTGAGATGCGGTCGGGCTAAGGTACTGCAACGAAGAGCTGAAGAAGATAAAATTCCCCAGCAAGCCCGCGGTGGCGATGGCCAAAATCAGCAGCCAGCGTGGTTGACGGAACATGGTCACCGGCGGCAATCTGCCGCGCACGGCCAAAATGATCCCAAGCCCCAGCGCCGCGATGGTAAATCGATACCAAACGACGGTAAACGGCTCCATCACTACCAGCACTTCTTTCATCGCAATCGGCAATGCACCCCAGCAAACTGCCGTAGTTACCGCTAGGAAAATGCCAATTCCGACCTGCTGTTTCGTTTCCATCTTACCTTTTGCCAGCGCTGACGGGCCGATGCACAAGCAGCCCATAAATGTAAAAAGCCCCGCAACGAGTTGCGGGGCTTACATCTATTTCGTAAGGCTCGAAAAATTATTCAGCTTCGATGCTGATGAATTTACGATTGCTCGGGCCTTTAACTTCGAATTTGACTTTACCGTCTTTCAAAGCAAACAGAGTGTGGTCTTTGCCGCAACCCACGTTGGTACCAGCGTGGAATTTAGTGCCGCGCTGACGAACGATGATGCTGCCTGCCAGTACTGCTTCGCCGCCAAAGCGTTTAACGCCCAGACGTTTAGCTTCTGAATCGCGACCGTTACGAGTCGAGCCGCCAGCCTTTTTGTGTGCCATTAATCTGCTCCCCTAACTTAAGCGCTGATGCCGGTGATTTTAACGTCAGTGAACCACTGACGGTGGCCCTGCTGCTTACGATGGTGCTTACGACGACGAAACTTAACAATCTTAATTTTCTCGCCACGACCGTGAGCAACGACTTCAGCTTTGATCTTACCGCCATCGACGAAAGGAACGCCGATTTTGATATCTTCGCCATTAGCAATCATCAGAATCTGGTCAAACTCAACAGCTTCACCAGTTGCGATGTCCAGCTTTTCCAAGCGAACGGTTTGACCTTCGCTTACTCGGTGTTGTTTACCACCACTTTGGAAAACCGCGTACATATAAAACTCCGCTTTCCGCGTGCCCAACTGTTCAGTACAGAGCGCGCTATAAATATTCACAATAGGGCGCGAATTCTACGCAATAATCCAGCATATGACAAGAGCAGAATAAGACCAGAAGTAGAAAAAAGAAGAAAAAAAGCACAGTTTCTTTCATGGCGTTTATCTGAGGCGTTTTTCAAGTACAATCAGTAGGACAGTTACCGCCATGTACCGATGTGAGCAGCGATCTCAACGCGGTGAAGAGAAACACAGCTGAAAAAAATACAATGAACCTAGAGCAAATTACCGAGTTAACCGCGCAAGATATGGCGGCCGTGAACGCAACAATTCTCGAACAGCTGAATTCCGATGTCACGCTCATCAATCAGCTTGGCTATTACATTATCAGTGGTGGCGGTAAACGCATCCGCCCGATGATCGCCGTTCTGGCGGCGCGGGCATTGCATTATCAGGGTGATAAACACATTACCGTCGCTGCGCTGATCGAATTCATTCATACCGCAACCCTGCTGCATGATGATGTGGTGGATGAATCCGATATGCGTCGCGGCAAGGCCACTGCCAATGCTGCCTTCGGCAATGCCGCCAGCGTATTGGTTGGCGACTTCATCTATACGCGGGCTTTCCAGATGATGACCAGCCTGGAATCGCTCCGTGTATTGGCGCTGATGTCCGAGGCGGTCAATGTGATTGCCGAAGGTGAAGTGCTGCAGTTAATGAACGTGAACGATCCGAACATTACCGAAGAAAGCTACATGCGGGTGATCTACAGCAAAACCGCACGCCTGTTCGAAGCGGCGGCACAATCTTCGGCGATCCTTTCGGGCGCCAGCGAGGCAGAAGAAAAAGCGCTGCAGGATTACGGCCGCTATCTTGGCACCGCCTTCCAGCTGATCGACGACCTGCTCGATTACAGCGCCGACGGCAGCACCCTGGGTAAAAATACCGGTGACGATCTTAACGAGGGCAAACCGACGCTGCCCTTGCTGCATGCCATGCATAATAGTGAAGGCGAGCAGAAAGCCATGATCCGCGGCGCGATTGAACAGGGCAACGGCCGTCATTTGCTGGAGCCGGTTTTACAGGCCATGGAGCAATGCGGCTCGCTGGAATATACCCGCCAACGCGCTGAGGAAGAGGCCGACAAGGCGATTGCCGCACTGCAGGTGCTACCGGAGTCTGCCCACCGTGCCGCGCTGGAAGGATTAGCCCATCTTGCAGTTCAACGCGATTTTTAAGAAATAATAAACGCCCTGCAGTTTCCACAGACCCGCGATGCGGGTCTGTTCATTTCCCCGGAAAGACACGCGCCAGCAGGCCGCCAATCCCCTCTCGCATCAGGAAAGCCAACATCTTTTCGCGTTCGCTCTCCGTCAGGTGGTAGTAATACTCAATCCACACCGTCAGCGGATCCTTGCGTTCAACTTCATACAGCGCCGGGTCCTCTTTCAAGATCAGTAAATTGCGCGTACCGGTCGGCAAACTGTCAATGTGATACTCCAGCGCCTTTCCCTGTACGCCTTTGCGCCGGCGGCTGATCCAGCCTTCACGACGCGCCATCAAGTTTATTCCCTGTGGTGAGGAAGGTAACCCTGCCACGCCGGTCAATTCCTTGGCGGCAAACCACTCTTTTTTCATGGCCATGTTCTCTGGGCAAAAGTAGGCGAAGATCTTTTTTAGGAAATTTATTGGATATTTTTTAAGAAATTTAGTGGTATCCTAGTTTCCGTATAAGCGTTTCATGTTGTTCAAACGATTAATCTTGACCTGTTAGTTATACCACTAACAGAACTTTCGCTAATCAAAAAAGGAATGCAAACATGAACTCAAGGAATAAGGATTGGCATCCGGCGGATATCATTGCGGCTTTACGTAAGAAGGGAACGACACTGGCGGCGGTGTCGCGCAAGGCAGGACTTAGCTCATCAACGCTGGCAAACGCACTGTCGCGTCCCTGGCCAAAAGGAGAATGGCTGATTGCCGAAACGCTCGATATACACCCTGCAGAAATCTGGCCGAGCCGCTATTTCGATCCCCATACCAATAACTTACTGGATCGAAAAGCCCGTATTCGGTCCTAGCTGCGGGCATAAAAAAACCGCCGGTACGTTGTCCGGCGGCCTATGCATACTCATGCACTGCTGGATGATCAGTTATTGATAAACTTTTCGCCCAGTTCGATATCTTTGTGCAGAACATCCAGCATGTCTTCCAACGCTTTCTGTTCGAACGCGCTCAGAGTGCCGATGTCTTTGCGTTCTTCAACGCCATTCTTACCCAGCACCAGCGGTTGCGCGAAGAAGCGAGCGTATTTGCCATCGCCTTCCACATAAGCACATTCCACCACGCCTTTTTCGCCTTGCAGCGCACGAACCAGAGACAGGCCGAAACGCGCCGCCGCCTGGCCCATAGACAGGGTTGCAGACCCACCGCCGGCTTTGGCTTCAACCACTTCAGTACCCGCATTTTGGATACGCTTAGTCAGATCGGCCACTTCCTGATCGGTAAAGCTCACGCCAGGGATCTGCGACAGCAGCGGCAAAATGGTCACGCCAGAGTGTCCGCCGATCACCGGTACGTTCAGCTCTTCAGGTTTTTTGCCTTTCAGCTCAGCCACAAAGGTATTGGAACGGATAATGTCCAGCGAGGTCACGCCGAACAGTTTGTTCTTGTCATAAACACCGGCTTTCTTCAGCACTTCTGCCGCGATAGCCACGGTGGTATTGACCGGGTTGGTGATAATGCCGATGCAGGCTTTCGGGCAGGTGGTTGCCACTTGCTGGATCAGATTACGCACGATGCCTGCGTTCACGTTGAACAGATCTGAACGATCCATGCCAGGTTTACGCGCAACGCCTGCAGAAATCAGCACCACGTCTGCACCGTGCAGAGCTGGAGTAGCGTCTTCGCCACTGAAGCCTTTGATTTTCACTGCGGTTGGGATGTGGCTTAAATCGACGGCAACGCCTGGGGTAACGGGGGCAATGTCGTAGAGAGAGAGTTCAGAACCTGAAGGAAGCTGGGTTTTGAGTAGAAGGGCGAGGGCCTGGCCGATACCGCCAGCAGCACCGAGAACTGCAACTTTCATCCTATACTCCTTTATTATCTTAAATATATAAAGCGCCGTGAATATGTTGGTTACGGACCTTAAATTATTACACCTTTAAAAACAATCTCTTAACAGTCTGTTTGAGAACTGGCGCAATAAAACAGCCGATGTCGCGCTCATTTTAGATTAAATAGCTTACGCATTAAGGGCATAGCGCACACTAATCAAAAATACTGCGAGGTTATTCACGAGCAAGTTAACCGGCGGTTACATTACACCCTTACACAACATCAGAACAACATCATTTTAATAACATTTTCTTTACCACCGCGGGCGGCATTTTCGGTCACCGAAAGGGCATATTCATGGGGTACGGATTTTGTTAAAATGCTGCCCTTTCCTCGTTGTCCGGGCATTGTTATTTTTTCCGGGCGTCCTTTTATTGCATAAAAATTCATTTATATGCATAATCATCACTTCTATTGTCAACATTCCACGGTGCAAAATGCGTAATCCCGCAAAGCAGGAAGATCTGATCAAGGCGTTTAAAGCGTTATTGAAAGAAGAAAAATTCAGTTCTCAAGGCGAGATTGTTTTGGCGCTGCAAGAAGAAGGCTTCGAAAACATCAACCAATCCAAAGTATCGCGCATGCTGACCAAGTTCGGCGCGGTGCGTACGCGCAATGCCAAAATGGAAATGGTGTATTGCCTTCCCGCCGAACTCGGCGTGCCGACCACCACCAGCCCGCTGAAGAATCTGGTGCTGGATGTCGATCACAACGATGCGGTTGTGGTGATCCACACCAGCCCCGGCGCCGCGCAGCTCATTGCTCGCCTGCTGGATTCTCTGGGCAAATCCGAAGGTATTCTCGGCACCATCGCCGGTGACGATACCATTTTCGTTACCCCAGCCAGCAGCTTTACCGCGCGCCAGCTGTACGAAGCCATCCTGACCCTGTTCGAACAGGAGCTGTGATGCATAACGCTAACAAAATGCGGCGAGCCGTCGCGTTTTGTTAGCGTTTCTTTAACCCTATCCTAACTTTCCCCTCTAGCCCTACCACGTTTAACGCCAGGTTTCTTTCTCATCACAGCATATTTCAATGACATTACTGCTCAGCCAGTGATAGCTACTGTGTTCTTCCGCACTTTTGGTCAAAAGCACTTACCCTATTGAAATTACATAAATTTAACATCAAAAGATCGTTTTATAACCACTTTTTATTCCATCTGGTTATAAAAGATAAGGATCATCATAATAAAGTTTCACTAGAAACTGTTAGCGAACTATTAATTTTTGGCGTTACTAGATGTATACTCATTTCCGTGACGTAAATCACAGTTCACTGGAACTGATAAAAGAATACGAAAAGGTCAAATCATGAAAATTAAATCTACCATCGCAACTATGAGCGTTCTCTCCATGCTTTCTTTCGGCGCATTTGCAGCACAATCTGTTGATGCAAACCAGGCTGAAAAAATGCAATCTGCAGGCACCATTACCGTCAGCGGCGTTGCCGGTGCACCTTCAGATATCCGTCAGGCACTGTCTGAAAAGGCCGATGCCAAAGGGGCGACCGCTTACCGTGTAATCGAAGCACGCAACGAAGGTAACTTCCACGCGACAGCAGAAATTTACAAATAAGTACAAGGCGTTACCCGGCAACGGGCAATATAACTCTGGTACCGAGCACCACTGATAACAGCCTTCAAGTACAAAAACGCTGCAAAAGCCCTTCCAGGCGGTTATCACAACAGGACGCACTATCATGAACATGAAAACCACTCTCGCTGCACTTAGCCTGCTGTCTGTCGTTTCGTTCGGCGCTTCCGCCGCGACGTTAATCACTAACGACCAGGCCAATACGCTCCAGTCTGCCGGTACCATCACCGTCAGCGGCGTCACCGGCGCGCCTTCCGATATTCGCCAGGCCCTGTCTGACAAAGCCGATAAACAAGGCGCTAAAGCCTACCGCGTGATCGAAGCCTACGAAAACGGCAATTGGCACGCGACAGCCGAAATCTACAAATAACAATTCAGGGAGCCCTGCTTACCGAACTGATTACCCTCGTCACTGCCACTGCCGAGTTCTATCGTAAGCACTGATTCCTTGAAGAAACTTCGTCGTCCTATCCGACGAACCCCGTTGCCCTCGCTCGCGAGGGCTTTTTTATGGGCAAAAGAAAAGGCCGCAAGCGGCCTTTTAGTTTTGCTTCAGTCACACTGAATCGACGATCAATAAGTCACTTTAGGTTCTGACTTGTGGGCCAATGCCTCCAGCAGACGGTCATGGATCCCACCGAAGCCGCCGTTACTCATCACCAAAATGTGGTCGCCAGGCTGGGCCGTTTTCACGATCATGTCCACCAGCGTGTCGAGATCGGCGCTCCAGTGGGCCGGCTGTACACAGGCTTCCGCGACTTCCGCCACCTGCCAGGGGATATGGTGCGGTTGGAACAGGAAGACCTCATCGGCACGGCCCAGAGACGGTGCCAAATCATTCTTGCTGATCCCCATTTTCATGGTATTGGAGCGCGGCTCGAGCACAGCCAAAATGCGCGCGGTACCGCCAACCTTGCCGCGCAATGCGGCCAAGGTCGCCAGGATCGCCGTTGGGTGATGGGCAAAATCGTCATACACCGTAACGCCATGAGCTTCACCGCGCAGTTCGAGACGGCGGCGAGCATTGATAAACTCACCGAGCGCGCGGCAGGCATCGGCTGGCAGCACACCAACGTGGCGCGTGGCGGCAATGGCCATCAAACCGTTATGCATGTTGTGTTCACCCACCAGCGACCACTTCACTTCGCCCACCTGTTCGCCGTCGAGGAACACCGCATAATGGCTGGCGTCCGGCGTTAATTTTTGAGCGCGCCATGCGCCCTCTTCCCCGACCAGCTCTTGCTCACTCCAACAGCCCATCGCCATCACCTGTTTCAGGTGGTTGTCGTTATCAGGCAAAATGATCTTGCCCTTGCCCGGCACCAGACGCACCAGATGGTGGAACTGTTTCTGGATCGCTTTCAGATCGTCGAAGATATCAGCGTGATCGAACTCCAGGTTATTCATGATCAGCGTACGCGGGCTGTAATGTACAAACTTGGAACGCTTGTCGAAGAAGGCGCAGTCATACTCATCGGCTTCGATCACAAAGAACGGGCTACCGCCCAGACGCGCGGAAACGTCAAAGTTGCCCGGAACGCCACCGATAACGAAGCCCGGTTGATAGCCGCAGGCTTCCAGGATCCAGGTGGCCATACCGGCGGTAGTGGTCTTGCCGTGCGTGCCGGCCACGGCCAGCACCCAGCGATCGCGCAGCACATAATCGTGCAGCCACTGCGGGCCGGAAACGTAAGGGATCCCCTGTTCCAGTACCGCTTCAACGCAAGGATTACCCCGCGTCATGGCGTTACCGATGATCACCAGATCCGGCGCCGGATCCAATTGAGCAGGATCGTAGCCCTGGATCAGGTCGATCCCTTCCTTCTCCAGCAGCGTGCTCATCGGCGGATAGACATTAGCGTCAGAGCCGGTCACCTCATGCCCTAGCGAACGAGCCAGCACCGCCAGCCCGCCCATAAAGGTGCCACAGATCCCAAGAATGTGAATGCGCATAGTTTTCTCATAGAGTACGTCGAATGTTGACTCATTCTAACGCTCAGAATCGTCCAGAAGAAATGGATTTGCCTATGAATAGCGTTCATCTTTGGGCTACACTGCTCGCGAATACGTTGGCGGTTTGTTAACAAACCGCTACCCATCCGTAGATTCAGGGATTGTGTCATGAAAACGTTAGGCGAATTTATCGTCGAGAAACAGCACGACTTCTCACACGCCACCGGCGAGCTGACTGCGCTACTTTCTGCAATTAAACTGGGCGCCAAAATCATCCACCGCGATATCAACAAAGCGGGTCTGGTGGATATTCTGGGCACCAGCGGCGTTTCCAATGTACAGGGCGAAGTTCAGATGAAACTGGACCTGTACGCGAATGAAAAGCTGAAAGCAGCATTGAAAGCGCGCGGTGAAGTTGCGGGTATCGCTTCTGAAGAAGAAGATGAAATCGTGATATTCGACGGCGAGCGGGCTGAAAATGCCAAGTATGTGGTGCTGATGGATCCGTTGGACGGTTCGTCCAACATCGATGTCAACGTCTCGGTCGGTACGATTTTCTCTATCTATCGTCGCATTACCCCGGTCGGTACGCCAGTGACCGAAGAAGACTTCCTGCAGCCAGGCAGCGCACAGGTCGCCGCAGGCTACGTGGTTTACGGTTCATCCACCATGCTGGTGTACACCACCGGTTATGGCGTGCATGCCTTCACCTACGATCCTTCTCTGGGCGTGTTCTGCCTCTCCCATGAGAAAGTCCGCTTCCCGGCCAGCGGCAATATGTATTCCATCAACGAAGGTAACTACATCAAGTTCCCGCGCGGCGTGAAGAAATACATCAAATATTGTCAGGAACAGGACGAAGCTACGCAACGCCCTTATACCTCACGCTACATCGGTTCACTGGTTGCCGACTTCCACCGCAACCTGCTGAAAGGCGGCATCTACATTTATCCAAGCACCGCCAGCCACCCGCAAGGCAAGCTGCGCCTGCTGTATGAATGCAACCCGATGGCGTTCCTGGCGGAACAGGCCGGCGGTAAAGCCAGCGACGGTAAAAACCGTATTCTGGACATCACCCCGGTGAAACTGCACCAGCGCGCACCGTTCTTCGTCGGCACCAAATCCATGGTGGAAGACGCAGAGCGCTTTATCGCTGAGAACCCGGACGAATAACGAGTTCGATGTGGGGGACGGCACGCCGTCCCCGGCATTATAATTTGAACGCTGCCATGCTCTGCGCCAACAACTGCGCCTGATCCTCCAGCGAGCGCGTCGCCGCCGCAGACTCTTCGACCAAGGCCGCATTCTGTTGCGCCACCTGATCCATCTGCGCCACCGCCAGGTTTACCTGCTCAATACCGCTGCTTTGCTCACGCGTAGCCGCAGAGATTTCCCGCATCAGCGCCGTCACCCGGCCCACTTCACCGGTAATGCCGTTCATGGTTTTCGCCGCCGAACCGGCCATTTGTTCGCCTTCCTGCACCCGATTCTGCGACGCTTCAATCAACCCTTTGATCTCTTTCGCCGACTGCGCACTGCGCTGAGCCAGGCTGCGAACCTCACCGGCCACCACGGCAAAACCACGCCCTTGTTCACCGGCACGTGCCGCTTCCACCGCCGCATTCAACGCCAGAATGTTGGTCTGGAAGGCAATGCCGTCCATCACGCTGATGATATCGGCAATGCGGCGTGAGCTGTCGGTGATCGCCTGCATCTTATCCATGACCTGACTGACCACTTCACTGCCTTGGTTGGCAATATCGGATACGCTCAGCGCCAGTTGATTCGCCTGTTCGCAGTTCTCGGCGTTCATCTTCACCGTCGAGGTCAGCTGTTCCATGCTGGCGGCGGTTTCTTCCAGAGAAGCGGCTGATTCTTCGGTACGCTGCGCCAGATGCAGGTTGCCGGCAGCCAGTTCGCGTGAACCGGTATCGATTTGGCTGCTGGCATCGCGCACCTTGCTGACCGAACTGACCAAGGCCTGCTGCATCCGCTGCATCGCACGCACCAGACGGCCCATTTCGGTCTCGCCTTCGCCGGTGATACGGTGCGTCAGGTCACCGCTGGCGATATGTTCCAGCTGGGCGATTGACTCATCGAGCGGACGCAGGATAATCACCCGCAGTGCAAACCAGGCCAGTAGCGCCAGCAAAATACTGAGCAGGCCGGCAATCACGATCAGCGTAATTTTAGTGCTGGCATTGCTTTCCGCTTCATTCACCCGCTGCTGGCCAATCTTCATGGCGAAGCTGCGGAAGTCGCTGAGGTCCTTTTCAAAAGCGATGCTCAACGCGGAAATTTTTGTTTCCTGAATGTCGTAGTAATCATCAACTTTGCCGGCCTTGATGGCATCGGCCATCGGCCCAACGCCCTGTTCCAGATAAGCGCGATAGCTGTTTTGCAAACGACCGGACAGCTCGCGTCCACGTTCGGTAACGGTACCGACGCTGACAAAACGCGCCATTTCCTGCTTCGATTGCGCAAGGTAGTCATAGATACGGCCCACCGTAGCATCTGAAACCTCAATCTGGCCGATTTCCCGTTGCCGTACCGCCAGTGAGGCAGCGGTTCTGGCGCGCAGCGTCAGGTTGGAACTGCTGGCCAGCGACCCCAACTCTTCCCCCAGGATTTGATTCAGGGTGTGTAACGAGCGCGATCCTTCGTTAATCGCGTTGACGCCAATCGTGCTGACCATAATCAACAGCAGCGTCATCAGGCTCAACAGGGCAATCAGCCCGGCCTTGACCGTAATCTTTTTTAGCATGAGTTCTTCCCGGCTTCAGAAATAGTGAGATCTTACGTAGAGGAGGTAAAACGCGGAGCCAGACTTCGCCGACTCATTATTATTTGATAAAGTTATCGGCAACCCTCGAGAAAACTTAACGCCGTGGGAGGATTTATCTGGAAATTCGATGGATGGCTCTGCGCCGGGGCGGGGATGATGAAAAGGGCAGGAAATCGCAAAAGAGTCCGCTATAATAGCCGCCACTCCATTTCTGGTTTGATTAAAGGAAACCGACATGAGCTTGAACCTGGTCCCTGCTGGCAAAGACCTGCCGGAAGACATCTACGTTGTTATCGAAATCCCGGCAAACGCCGATCCGATCAAATATGAAATCGACAAGGACACCGGTGCGCTGTTCGTTGACCGTTTCATGTCCACCGCGATGTTCTACCCGTGCAACTACGGTTACATCAACCACACCCTGTCTCTGGACGGTGACCCGGTTGACGTGCTGGTGCCAACCCCATACCCACTGCAGCCTGGTTCTGTGATCCGCTGCCGTCCGGTTGGCGTGTTGAAGATGTCCGACGAAGCCGGCGAAGATGCGAAACTGGTTGCCGTACCGCACAGCAAGCTGACCAAAGAGTACGATCACATCAAAGACGTGAACGACCTGCCGGAACTGCTGCGTGCCCAGATCGCTCACTTCTTCGAGCACTACAAAGATCTGGAAAAAGGCAAATGGGTGAAAGTGGAAGGCTGGGCAGATGCTGCCGCTGCCAAAGCTGAAATCGTTGCTTCTTTCGAGCGTGCCGCCAAGAAGTAATTCTTGCCAGCCGTCCGATAAAAAAACACCGCTCAGTGAGCGGTGTTTTTTTTTACTTTTCGTCGAGACGCTTCAGCCAGTCGCCGCTGTTAATTCGCGGGTAACCGTCCACACTGTGTTTATACAGATAGATCCACGCACTCCCATAAGGCGTCTGAATCAGCTCGCGCTTATAGTCCTTGGTGTTGCTTTTCAGTTCGTCCAGCTCAGCCAAAATCGATGAGTTGATGCGGTACACTTCACAATGTACCGTGCCCTCTCCAGGGATCGCCGCCGGGTAATGGCCCAGATTATAAATCTGATAGCCTTCGAGCTCATGCTCGCCGAGCCATTGGGCGTTGGTCATCCAATGGCTGTTTCCCTGTTTGCGTCGTAAACTGCCGTAGACAATTATTCGCATCGCTAAAACTCAAACTGATAGAGCAAATCTAATGCCTGGTCGAGACCAGACACCGCTTCCAGATACAATTTAGGCATCAGGCGGTAACGCAACGTCAACGTAGCCAGCGAGTCGAAAATACCCACCCCATATTTTACTTGTAAGCCTGGGAGAACATAACCGCTCACGACAACCTGGGAACTGTCGCCGACACCCTGAGTATCCAGGGCCAAATTGCTTACGCCAAACGCCTCGCCGATTTTACCCACAAGTTGACCACTTTGTGCAACCCCCATCCCAATTAACATTGAGGTCATTGCGTTACCATCGGCGCCGGAACTGCCCAATCCCTGCCCGCGCAGCAGATAAGACAGCGCTTCCTGCTGAGATTTGGCCGGATCCGAGAACACTTCCAGCTTGGGTGCATCCGCCAACCCGGTAACGCGTACCCCAGCGGTGACGTCGTCTTCGGTCGATTCAGGATTACGGATGGCTTCAATATTCAGCAACGGCTGATCCGGCGGCCCTGAGAACATCAGTTGGCCCTTGCGGACGATCAAATCCTGACCATAAGCATGGAAGCGACCGGAAGGGATGTCAATCTGGCCGTTCAGGCCCAGGCCATTCTTGTCCTGCACTACTTTCAGATCGCCCTTCAAGCGGGCTTTTAAGCCAAAGGCATCCAGCCGCACATCGTTACCCACGTGGATCATCAGGTTGCTGTTGATCGGGATCCCTGCGGTTTTCGGCTGTATCGGTTTCAGTTGGTCGTCCAGCATCACTTCGTCGGAAGAGACGCCCACCGCACTTTCCGGCAACTCCTGCACCGTAATGCGCGCCCACGGAATATCGACCGAACCATTGAGCGAGAACAGCTGCGGCGTGGCTTCAAACACCAGATCGGGTGAAACGTCGATGCGGATCATCGGCGGCACCGTCACCCGCAGCTTATCGCCCTTGGCGGCGATACGTGCGCGCCAGGCGTTGATGTCGCGCCAGTCAGCATCGCCCGACAGGTTAAGCTGTCCGCGCGTGGTGCTGACCAGCCCTTCCATGGTCGAGGTCATGCCGTCAAAGTTCATCACCAGGCGGCCGTCCGTCATATCAAACGGCATCCAGTGACCATCTATATCAACCTTATCCAACGCCATCCGGCCATAAACCAGAGGCTTCTGCGCACTGCCACCCAGGCGCAGATTGGCATTCAGCATGCCCGCGGCTTTCTCCCCCTTCATCAACGCCGGATTGATCATCGCCAGCGAGATATTGGTGATATTGACGTTGCCGCTGATAATGCGTCGTACCTGTGGATCGGCAACCTGCACGTTACCGTCAAATTGGCCATTATTGGTCAACTTGATCAACCAGTCGGCCTGTGCACGACCGTTGGACAGGCCGGCATTAAGGTTCAGCCGATCAAAGGCGATCGGCAACGCGTTGCCCTGCACTTGCTGAACCACCTTCACGCCGTTACCCACCAGGGAAACTTTCGCGTCCGGCAGCGCACCGCCCGGTTTCCAGCTTACGTCCGCCCGCCCGGTGAACACGCCGCTCAAAGCGGTCTCCGGACCGAGGAAAGGTTTGATCATCGCCAGATCAAAGCGGTTCAATACCACGCTGGCCTGGCCACTCTGGCCTGCTTCGATGGTCTTGGGTACGCACAGTTCGGCGTTCGGGTTCTGCCAGCAGTGCGGTCCAATACTGATTTTCTGCGCGGTATTCAGGTAATCCAGCGCAATGGCGCGAGTTAAGCGCCATTCGCCCACCGGGGTATCGAAACGGGTATTGTTCAGGTTGCCGCGCCAGCGCTGCTGTTGGCGATCGAAACTGCCCTGCAGCGCCAACTGACCGGATACCGGCTTGCCGTCAATTTTCAACTGCAGCTGATGCTGCTTCTCACTGCCTTTGGCATCCAATGTCAGCAGGCTGATATCCAGCGCATCCTGCTTAAGTTGCTCAACGCGTACCGCCAACTGACCCTGGATCTGATCGCTGGAACGCACGTCGCCGTCAATCTTCACCCGGTTGATGCGCAGCGCCTGCCACTGCAGGCCGGAAGCGGTCAGGTCGGCCAGCAACTGAGGCGCTTGCAGGTTGCCCCGCAGTTTCAGCAAGCCTTTCGCCGTACCGCCCAGCCCTGGCAGAGCGCCGTCCAGACGTGGCGCGTCAATATTCGCATCCAGGTTCCAGCTTTTCTCGTCCAGTTGGCCCTTAACGTTCAGTTGGTTGCGTCCCAGCGTCAGATCGATGCCCGGGATTTTCCACTGACCGGCAGCATTGCCGCTAAGCGTGCCACGTGCAGTGACTTTGTTTTGCTTCACGTTACCATCGAGCTGCAGCACCGGCACCTGCAATTACCAACTGCCGCCGTGCAGGCTGCCACGCGTAGTGATTTTACCGTCCAACTTCGCCGGCCATTCCGGCCACTGCTTGGCGGTATTGATGCCGCTCAGCGTCAGCTGTGAATTCCAACTGATGGCCTTGCTCCAGTCCACCAGCGCCGTCAGATCGGTATTGCCCTGCAAGGCCGCCAACCGCAGGCGATCCAGTTTGAACTGTTCAACGTTACCTTTACCGTCCAGCGTCAGCACCGCCGGCGGGAGATCCTGCCCCTTGATATTGGCCCGGGTCGACAAGGCATAATCAGTCGCCTTGCCATTGAAACGCAGGCGGAAATCGTTGACCTGATACTGAGCTTCGCCGTTCAGCGGCCATTTCAGCTGTTTGCTTTGCAGCGTCAGTGCCAGCGGTAAACCCACTTCGGCCAATTGGGTCTGTACATCAAGCTGCGCACCGACCGGTCCGGAGAGGTTCAGCGCCACTTTAAGTTCTTCGCGCAGCCCACCGCCGACGTTCAGTTTGACCTTTTCCCCTTTCAGCGGCTCGATATTCAGCGTGCTGTTAGCCACCATTTCCACCGGCCAACTGCCGGTCAGCGTCGCCTGCCCTTGCGCAGACAACGTGCCCTGCGGGGATTTCACATCGAAATTGTCCAGCTTGATATGCTGATCCTGGGTGCTGGCCTGCAGCAACAGGCTGGTAATCAACACCTCGGTATCACCGGTCAAGCGCAGTTGTTCCCCGCTGATCTCCTTAACCGTGATGTCCAACGGCAGGCGGATTTCCGGCAGATCCGGCAGCAGCGGCTTGGCGAACAGCTCTTTCAACGTTTCGCCCAGTGGCTTCTCTTCCGGCACCGGTTTCGCCGCCTTGTCGACCTGTTCACCCACTTTTTTCGCGACCTCGACAGCCGGCTGTATCGCCTCCGGCAACGGGTTCTGCGGGGTTTTCGGCAGTGCAATCAACAGGCCGCTGATTTTGGTGGGCAGCAAGGTCAACGCACGCTCTTGCCACTGCGCTCCGGTACGGAATTCACCAAGAGAGATTGCCGTGTCGTCTACGCTGACCTTAACGTTATTCAGCGTCAGCATACGCAAGGTAATAGGGTACGGCGTGCTCAGATTAGTGGTCGGCTCGCTGGTCTCTTCCACCGGCGCAGACGGCGTCATTTCTTTGGTTTTCACCACCACGTCGACGTCCTGCGCGGTCAGCGCATTGACGCACAGCGAACTGTTTTTAAAGCAGGCCAGATCGAGTGACAGATGGAATTGTCCGGCATTCACCGTGACGCCCGGCATCTGATACTTCACGCCTTTTAGCGTCAGATCACGCCAGCCACCGCTCACGCTGGCAATATCCAACCCCGGCACCCATCGAGCAGCAGCGTTGAGGGTCATATGCAAACCACTGGTGGTACCGAGCAAGTACGCCACCGCCCCGACCAGCAACAGCAAGACAATCAGGAAACCAAAGCAAATCTTTTTTATCAGGCTCATAGTTCAGGCCCCAAACCGATGTAGAACTGCATCCCGTGGGTGTCCTTGTCCCCCACGGGCGCGGCGATATCCAGCTTCACTGGCCCTACCGGCGACTGCCAGCGTACACCTACACCGGCGCCAGTTTTGAAGTTGCTCTGCTTGATATCGTTCACCGCTTCACCGGAATCGACGAACATCGCCCCCCACCATTTACCGGTCACGTTGTATTGATATTCCAGCGAGCCAGTCAGCATTTTGGAGGCACCGGTCAACTTGCCGTCATCGTTGCGGGGGGAAATGTCTTTGTACTTGTAGCCACGGATGCTGCGATCGCCACCGGCAAAGAATCGCAGGTCTGGCGGCACTTTGTCGAAGTCGTTGGTTTCGATCCACCCCACCTGCCCGCGCGCCACGAACCGGTGCTTATCGGCCAGGGTGCGGATCCAGACGTTCTGTGCCTGCATCAGCGCGAAGTCCACGCCGGATCCCCAGGTGGTGTCGGAAACGTCGATGGAGTAGCGTTGGCTATCGCCCCAGGTCGGCATCAGACCTCCGCGTGAGCGGGTGCGGTTGAGGCTGACGCCAGGGTACAGCAGCATGGTGGTATTGCTGACGTTACCCTGGGTAAAGTTATCCCAGCGCCAGGTCAGGTTAATAGCCCGCTGCCAGCCGCTGGAGAGATCCCAGTTGCGCGAGGCCACCACTTTGGAGGTTACGGACTTGGTATCGTTGAGATCGACGTTCTTGAGCCCGCCCTGCAGCAGGTAATACTGCTCCAGCGGATTCTTCAGCAACGGGATCTTATAGGTCAGATCGAGCTGCTGCTCCGGGGCCGAAATACTGGCGCTGGTTTCCAGACTGTGGCCGCGATCGTTAAGCCAGGGCTTCTTCCATGTGCCTTTAACGCGGGGGCCAACGTCGGTGGAGTAACCGACACCGGTTTCGATGGTGTTGCGAGTGCGTGGTGACACCAACGCATCTAGCGGCAAAATCTTGTTCTCTTTGGCATCTTTGAAATCAGGGGAGACCACCACCGAGTTAAACCAGTTAGTGGCGGACAAACGGCGGTTCAGTTCGGCCAGGTCTTCCGAAGTGTAATAATCCCCCTGATGAAAGGGCACCAGATTTTGCAGATAGTCTTCACGAATTTGCGAACCGGTAAACTTCACCTGGCCGAAGCGGTAACGCTGCCCGCTGTCGAAGTCGATGTCCCAATAGGCCTTATGCAGATCCTCCGCCACGCCGAGCTGGCTTTTGGTCATATCGGCATCGAAATAGCCTTTGCGCAGCGCCAGGCCGGTCAGTGAACCTTTAAAACTGTCGTATTTACCGTGATTAAGGATCTCACCTATCGTCGGTTTGCCTTTTTTGACCAACGACAGATAGTCTTCATCGGTTTTCGCACCGCCTTCCAACACGATATTGGCCCCGGCAATGCGCACCGGTTCACCCGGATTGACCTTGGCGTGCAGCACCGGCCGCGCCAGCCCTGGCCGATCGTCCAACGTAAATTCGATGGTAGGCTGATAATAGCCAAGCGCTCTCAGCCCCTGACGAACAGCTTCATCCACGCGTGCGCGGAAACGGCCATCAGTACCGACCTCTTCCGGAGTGATGGAAGACAGGCGTACCCGGACGTTTTTTTCCAGTTCCCCGCTAAGTCCTTCAACCTGCAGCCGCACATTCGCCGAAAACGCCGCAGGCGTCGCGAGCAGCGCACACAAAAAGCACAGGGCACGGTATCGTGGCACGCGTTCTCCTTAATTTATTTTACTTTCCTGTTATAACACGCACTCTGGTGCCAGGGCATACTCCGCGCTATCAAGACGGCAGCCCTTTCAGCCTTATTCCAGACGCGACATATTACGATTTTACTGCCGCAGTAAACTGGCGCATTCTTAGCTTTTGGCGCTCTAAATACTGCGTTAATCTGATTCATAATCTGAATATGTAGCTTATTGTGGGCAAAGTTGCGGTTAGATACAACCGAACTGCCGTGTCTTAGGTCAATTCTTACTGTGACAACAGGAGTCAACCGTGGTGCCATTTTTTGATAAAACACAAACCGTCGACAAGGCGAACGCACTGCCTGGCCGCACGACGCCCATGCCGGTTGCCACGCTCAACGTGGTCACTCACCATTCAATGACCCAGGTGCCGGAAGGCATGGAAGTGGCTATCTTCGCCATGGGATGCTTTTGGGGTGTAGAGCGCCTGTTCTGGCAGCAGCAGGGCGTGTACAGCACGGCGGCAGGCTACAGCGGCGGTTTTACGCCAAACCCAACCTACCGCGAAGTGTGCAGCGGCCAGACCGGTCATACTGAAGTGGTGCGGGTGGTATTCGATCCGAAAATCATCAGCTATAAGCAGCTGCTGCAGGTGTTCTGGGAGAACCACGATCCGGCGCAGGGCATGCGTCAGGGTGGCGACGTCGGCACTCAGTATCGCTCAGCAATTTATACGCTGACGCCGGAACAGCAGACCGCAGCCGAAAGCAGTCTGAAGCGTTTCCAGCAGGCCATGAACGAGGCGGGCGATCAACGCACCATCACCACCGAAGTGGTGCCGGCGCTGCCGTTTTACTATGCCGAGGATGACCATCAGCAGTATCTGTACAAGAATCCTGAAGGCTACTGCGGCCTGGGCGGCATCGGCGTTTGTTTGCCACCCCAGGGCTAAACCCTTGGTCAGCGGTAATTTTTTAACCGCTGGCGGCCCCTGTAGGGCTGCTGCTATACTATGCGGGCCGCATCTGCGGCCTGATAGCCTCCTTTCTGGTTGTTATCACTACTTTTTTTACAATGTACTACCCTTCCTCAAGAGCGCCGTCATCCCGTCGGCACGTATGGATAGATTATGTTAAACAGTATTTTACTGATTCTTTTTCTGATCGCAGTGAGTGCGTTTTTCTCACTGTCGGAAATATCTCTGGCCGCATCACGCAAGATTAAACTGAAACTGATGGCTGACGAAGGTAACGTCAATGCCGCCAAAGTCCTTAAACTACAAGAAACCCCGGGGCTGTTCTTTACCGTGGTGCAGATTGGTCTGAACGCCGTAGCCATTCTCGGTGGTATCGTCGGCGATGCTGCCTTCTCCCCTAGCTTCCAGGTGTTGTTCGATCGCTTTTTGTCCCCGGAGATGGCGGAGCAAGTCAGCTTTATCTGCTCGTTCGTCCTGGTGACCAGCCTGTTCATCCTGTTCGCAGATTTGACCCCGAAGCGCATCGGTATGATTGCACCAGAGACGGTCGCCGTCCGGATCATCAACCCGATGCGTTTCTCGATCATGATCTTCCGGCCGCTGGTGTGGTTCTTCAACGGCATGGCAAACCTGATCTTCCGCCTGTTCAAACTGCCGATGGTGCGCAAGGACGACATCACTTCCGACGACATCTACGCGGTAGTGGAAGCCGGAGCCCTGGCTGGCGTGCTGCGCAAGCAGGAACATGAGCTGATCGAAAACGTGTTCGAACTGGAGTCACGCACCGTACCTTCGTCGATGACCTCGCGCGAAAGCGTGGTTTACTTCGATCTGCGTGAAACCGAAGAAAGCATTATCGAGAAAGTCTCGACCCATCCGCACTCCAAGTTCCTGGTGTGCGACGGCAATATCGATCAGGTGGTCGGCTACGTTGACTCCAAAGACTTGCTGAACCGCGTGCTGGGCAATCAAAGCCTGGTGCTGAGCAGCGGTGTGCAAATCCGCGCGGCGCTGATCGTGCCGGATACCCTGACGCTGTCCGAAGCGCTGGAAAGCTTTAAGACGGCCGGCGAAGACTTTGCCGTTATTCTCAATGAATATGCACTGGTCGTGGGCATCATCACGTTGAATGACGTAATGACTACCCTGATGGGCGATCTGGTCGGTCAAGGCCAGGAAGAGCAGATCGTCGCACGCGATGAAAGCTCATGGCTGATTGAGGGTGGTACGCCAATCGACGATGTGATGCGCGTTCTGCACATTGATGAGTTCCCGCAGGCGGGCAACTACGAAACCATCGGCGGCTTTATGATGTACATGCTGCGCAAGATCCCAAAACGCACCGACTTCGTGAAATACGCCGGCTACAAGTTTGAAGTGGTGGACATCGACAGCTACAAGATTGACCAGTTGCTGGTAACCAAACTGAGCGACAAACCGGCGGCGGTACTGCCGAAGGCGCCAGAAGACAACGCCCCTGCCTGATCCGGACTGTAGAAACGTCAGCGGCCCCATCGGGGCCGCAATTATTTCAGTTTTTTCAGTTGCTCTAATTACCCTATGAATTTCAAGTTGCAGCTAGGCAGCCAGCCCACTCATCCCCTGGAGCTTACTTAAGTAAGTAACAGGGGTGGGTGAGTGCAGATAACAACGCTGCGGCTTGAAAGGCGACGGGTAATGCATCAACCCATCTCAGTTTGCAGCAACAACACCTGACGGTTTACCTCTGACATCACGCTGAAGTGGCGCCGGTCACGAATTTTCGGTAACAGGATTTTCCCTTCGTCGAATTCGAACGCGCCTACATCTTTGATATACAGCCGGCCACGAAACAGGGTTTTTACGTACTTCGCCACTTTCAACGGATTATAACGCTGGAAGATTCTCATTCTATTACTCTCCTCCGTTTGGTCCATGCGCTCAGCGAGCCGCCAAGGTGGCAGCCTCTAAAGTAAGAACGCAACTTGATTGCCATGTAGTAGACCTAGTAAAGACGATAATGTTCACTTCTGCACGGATATCTTCACTGGATTTACACTTTTTGACAGAATTGTATATGATAATATATAACTTTTTCAGTATATCCCTTCAAAACACAGGTATTACCGGCCAGAAGAGGAAACTGCGATCCAGCTAACAGGACAGACCTCCGATCACCACCTATGCTTTAGGCTGTCGGGTGCTGTCGGCACCGTTCCCCTTCCAAGGAGAAGGCATGAAAAAAAGTCACCTGCTTATTGTTTCCCTGCTGCTTGCCCCCTTTTTAGCCTCTGCGCACAACTTCCAACTCCAGCAACGCGTCGCGCCGGTCGGCGTCAGCGATAAGGGAGAGTTGAATTACGCTAATGATAAGTTTAGCTATCAAAACTGGAATAGCGCGCAACTCAGTGGGAAAGTGCGAGTCATACAGCATATTGCCGGCCGTAGCTCCGCCAAGGCGATGAACGATCCGCTGATCGAAGCGATTAAGAAAGCTAAACTACCGCACGATCGTTACCAAACGACGACAATAGTGAATACCGACGACGCGATACTCGGCACCGCGGTGTTTGTTCGCAACAGCATTGAAGACAGCAAGAAAGAGTTCCCCTGGTCGCAGTTTGTGGTCGACAGCAACGGCAACGTGCGCAAGGCCTGGGATTTGCAGCCGAAAGGGTCGGCCATTGTGGTGTTGGATAAGCAAGGCAGGATCCAGTTCGCCAAAGACGGCGCCCTGACGCCAGAAGAGGTGCAGCAGGTCATGACCCAACTGCACCAGCTGCTGGCGAACTGATTTAGAACAGCGAAACCCTGAAGCCGGGGTTTAGGAAGGATTCACGCGGCGTATAGAGCAGAGGTCTGCCCTGCCAGTCGTGGATCTGTGCCCCGGCTGCCACGGCCACGGCATGACCGGCGGCGGTATCCCAGATATTGGTGGGCCCAAAGCGCGGATAGAGCTGCGCTTTACCTTCCGCCACCAGGCAGAATTTCAGCGAAGAACCGACGGAAACGGTCTGGTGTTCGCCCAGCTGTTTCAGGTAGTCCTTCAGCTCTTCGTCGCTGTGCGAACGGCTGACCACCACCAATGGCGGATGGGCATTGCTGACGCCAATCTCCTGCCGGTGGCCTTTTTCTTCTTTCCAGGCTTTACCGCGCTCGGCCAGATACAGCACGTCGATCGCGGGGGCGTAAACCACGCCCATTACCGCCTGCCCGTCTTCAATCAACGCGATATTTACCGTGAACTCACCGTTGCGATTCAGGAACTCTTTGGTGCCGTCCAGCGGATCGACCAGCCAGTAGCGCGTCCAATTCTGCCGCACTTCCCAGGTCGGTGGATCTTCTTCCGACAGCAAGGGGATGTCCGGCGTTAACGCCGCCAGGCCGCGCTGGATAATGTGGTGCGCCGCCAGATCGGCCGCCGTCACCGGGGAGTCATCTTTTTTTTGTGTAACATCAAGCGGTTGTTCACCGTTGTACACCGCCATGATGGCCGCGCCCGCCTCGCGGGACAGTTGGCAAATTTTTTCTAACATCATTCACCTCAGATAGACAGTTCCGTGGGCCATTTCCCCTTTCTCATTGCTAGCAGCCTAGTTTTTTTTGCATCGAATATCCATCATAACGATTTAACCTTCGGTAATGACTCGAGTCTTTGCCGTCACAACTGTGACATTTCCTCCGATACCTTGGCCGATTTTCTGCCACACTTCACAGTTTGGTGAGACAACCAATGTTAATTACATGCCCCTCTGCGATAAAACTCGAAAAATAGAATGGAGAAAGCCAAAAATGATGAAGCGTCCGCTGACGTTGTCTGTCCTCGCTGTGCTGGTTTGCGCCTCAGCGCAGGCGGCAACGGTCGATCTGCGCGTGCTGGAAACCACCGACCTGCACAGCAACATGATGGACTTCGATTACTACAAGGATAAACCGACCGACAAGTTCGGTCTGGTGCGCACCGCCAGCCTGATTGAACAGGCTCGCCAGCAGGCCACCAATAGCGTACTGGTGGATAACGGCGACATCATTCAGGGCAGCCCGCTCGGCGACTATATGGCGGCCAAGGGCCTGAAGCCCGGCGATATTCATCCTGTCTATAAGGCCATGAACACCCTGAATTATGTGGTCGGCAATATCGGCAACCACGAATTCAACTACGGCCTCGATTACCTGAAAACCGCCATCAGCGGTGCCAAGTTCCCGTATATCAATGCTAACGTGATCGACGCTAAAACGCAGAAACCGCTGTTCACTCCTTACATTATCGTCGATACGCCGGTAAAAGACCGTGACGGCAAGGAACATAGTTTACGCATCGGCTATATCGGTTTTGTGCCACCGCAAATTCTGGTGTGGGATAAGGCCAATCTGCAAGGCAAGGTTAAGGTCAACGACATCACCGAAACCGCCAAACGCTACGTGCCGGAAATGCGTAAACAGGGGGCCGATCTGATCGTGGCGATCCCGCACTCCGGCCTGTCCAGCGAGCCGTACAAGGCGATGGCAGAGAATTCGGTGTACTACCTTAGCCAGGTTCCGGGCATTGACGCCATCATGTTCGGCCATGCTCACGCCGTATTCCCGAGCAAAGACTTCGCCAATATCAAAGGCGCTGACATTGCCCAGGGCACGCTGAACGGCATACCTGCGGTCATGCCCGGCCAGTGGGGCGACCACCTCGGCGTTGTCGATCTGCAGTTGAACAACGACTCTGGCAGTTGGAAAGTAGCTTCCGCCAAAGCGGAAGCACGGCCCATCTACGACAAAGAGAACAAGAAATCGCTGGCGGCAGAAGACGCCAAGCTGGTGAAAGTCCTGGCGGAAGATCATAAGGGCACGCGCGATTTTGTCAGCAAGCCGGTCGGCAAAGCTGATGACAACATGTACAGCTACCTGGCGCTGGTGCAGGATGACCCAACGGTACAAATCGTAAATAACGCGCAGAAAGCCTATGTGGAACACTACATTCAGGGCGACCCGGATCTGGCCGATTTGCCGGTGCTGTCAGCGGCAGCACCGTTCAAGGTCGGCGGCCGCAAAAACGATCCGGCCAGCTTCGTCGAAGTGGAAAAAGGCCAGCTCACCTTCCGTAACGCTTCGGATCTCTACCTCTACCCCAACACCCTGGTGGTAGTAAAAGCCAGTGGCAAAGAGGTGAAGGAGTGGCTGGAGTGCTCCGCCGGGCAGTTCAATCAAATCGACGTCAACAGCAGCCAACCGCAGGGCCTGATCAACTGGGATGGCTTCCGCACCTATAACTTCGACGTGATTGACGGGGTTAATTACCAGATCGACGTCAGCCAGCCTGCGCGTTACGACGGCGAATGCCAGTTGATTAACGACAAGGCGGAACGTATCAAGCAGCTGACGTTCAAAGGCAAACCAATTGATCCTAAGGCCACCTTCCTGGTGGCGACCAATAACTACCGCGCTTACGGCGGCAAGTTCGCTGGCACTGGCGATCAGCATATAGCCTTCGCTTCGCCGGACGAGAACCGTTCGGTGTTGGCGGCCTATATCAGCGCTGAAACCAAGCAGCATGGCGCAGTCCGGCCACAGGTGGATAACAATTGGCGCCTGGCGACCTTCAGCAGCCCGCAACCGCTGGATATTCGCTTTGAAACCTCGCCAAGCGAGAAAGCGACAGCGTTTATCAAGGCATATGCCCAGTATCCAATGAAATCCGAAGGCACGGATAACATCGGGTTCGCAGTTTATAAGATTGATTTAAGTAGCAAATAAGCTGTAGGCCGGGAGGCACAGCGTTCCCCCCGGCCATCTACTCCTTTTTCTCGCTGGCGCGCCCTTTAAATTGCATTTAAAATGCATGTTATAGATTTTTCATTTAAAGAGGCACTCTCATGGATTACCGTAATCAATCCCTCGGCGCTCTCGCCATCGCTATTCCCCGGGCATCACGCCTGTTCCGCCTGAACGATTTGGATTTCTGCTGTGGCGGAAAACAAACGCTGCAACGCGCGGCCGAGCGTAAAGGACTGGATCTCGAGCAGCTTGAAAGCGAATTGGCCGCCCTCGCCGCCAGACCGGCAGCAAGCTATGACTGGCGTACTGCACCGCTCGGTGAACTGATTGATTATATTCTGCCACGCTTCCATCAGCGGCACCGTGAACAGCTGGCCGAGCTGGTACTGATGGCGGAAAAAGTCGAACGGGTTCATGCCGACAAAGCCACCTGTCCACGCGGTCTGGCGAAACAGCTGAACCTGATCCGGCTGGATCTGGAAAATCACATGATGAAAGAGGAACAGATCCTGTTCCCGATGATCAAGCAGGGTATGGGCCGGCAGGCGGCTGGGCCGATCTCGGTAATGGAACATGAGCATGACGAAGCAGGCGAACAGCTGGAAGTGGTGAAGTTCCTCACCCACAACGTGACGCCACCGGAAGGTGCCTGTAATACCTGGCAGGCGCTGTATGGTGGTATCGACGAGTTTATTGATGACCTGATGGAACACATCAATCTGGAGAACAACCTGTTGTTCCCCCGCGCGCTGAACGGCGCATAAAACAAGGGCGCCATCAAGGCGCCCAGAGAAATCTGTTAGAGAATTACAGGATTTCCAGCAGTTCGACGTCGAACACCAGCGCGCTGAATGGCGGGATGGATGCGCCGGCACCACGCTCGCCGTAGGCCAGATCGTGTGGAATATACAGCTGCCATTTGGAACCGACCGGCATCAGGGTCAGCGCTTCGATCCAGCCAGGGATCACGCCGCTAACCGGGAATTCTGCCGGTTGACCGCGCTCTACGGAGCTGTCGAACACGTCGCCGTTAATCAGGCGGCCAGTGTAATGCACACGCACGCGATCCTGACGGGACGGGATTGGGCCGTTGCCCTGCTCCAGCACGGAGAACTGCAGACCGGATTCGGTCAGCGTAACTTCGTCGCGTTTGGCGTTGTCTTCCAGGAATTTCTGGCCTTCAACGGCCATCGCCTGTTGACGCTCACGACGCACGGCATCCGCACGTTCGTGGATTTCGCGCAGCGCACGGTGCACCACGTCTACCGGAACCGCCGGGGCATTCCCTTCCAGCGCGTCACGCAAACCTGCCAGCAAAGCTTCCGGTTGTAAACCTTCCAGACCGGACTCTTGCAGCTGCTGGCCGACCTGTAAACCAATCCCGTAGCTCGCCTGCGCTTCAACGCTGTCAAAAGAAGGGGTTGTCATGGGGTTTTCCTTTAGTCTGTAAAAAGTCGAAAGCGCAGCATAACAGCGCCGCAATGCCGGGTAAAATCTTGTGTGGAGAATGATGACTTTTGTCGTAGAAAAAGAAACAATAACCCTCAGTTAACACCCGCTCCCGCGCGCCCAGGCGAATCGCCTGCCGCAACAGGTATAGGTTTGCTGCTGCCTTTCACTTCAATCAGTTAGCGGACTATACTGAAAACAGGGTATCGGGTCGGCGGTACACCCTTTTGTACCGTGATATTTTTACGCCGTTGAAGAGAGGTTACCATGGGCAGAATCTCGCCCAGGAGAAGGAAGACCACCCGTATCTACCAGCCATTGTTGCGTACCTGGCTGAATTTCAGTCAGCGCCTGAAGCCCGGCTCCGCGCCAGCGTCGGTAGAAGACCCGGATTCAGAACAACCACCGGAAAGCGGTAAGGGGCAAAACATCAAAGCGTTACTGCTGAAGATCTGGCACCTGCCGGACGGCTTCGGTTGGATGGAGCCACTGCCTTATTTTCATCGTCGCTGGACCCTGATTTTTGGCATCATCCTGCTGCTGGCGCTGCTGTGGCCGTATTCATCGGAAAAACAGCCATTCCCTGTCACCCAGCAGGAAAACAGCGTTCCCTTGCAGGCCGAATTGCAAATCGACACTCAGCAGCAGCACGCTGTAGAGCCGGAACCGGCGGGCAACTGGCAACGCTACCAGATCCAACCGGGCCAGACGCTGGCGCAGCTTTTCCGTGACAACAACCTGCCGGTGAACGAAGTTTTCGCCATGGCGCAGGTGGAAGGTAACGATAAGCCGCTCAGCAACATGAAGGCCGGCCAGGAAGTGCGTATCGAACGTGATACCAACGGCGTGATCACCGCGCTATCTGTCACCACCGCTGACAACAGTCAGGTGTTATTCCGCCGCCAGGCCGACGGCAGCTATCGCCGCGAGCGTTAATCCACTAACTGCCCTAACAGAAAGTCGCGCAGCACGATGCCATGGTTGTGCTGTGTGTCTTTACTGCCATAAAGTAAGGTCAAGGGTTGCCCCTGTCTTAGTAAAGCCACCAATGGCTGCCAGGCGTCGTTTTGAGCCAGTTGCAAGCGGTAGTGGCTTTCGAACTCGTCCCACCGGTCAAGATGTTGATGAAACCACTGCCGCAGCGCGTTATCCGGCGCAACCTGCTTTAGCCACTGCACGCCCTGCAATCGTTCCTTGCTGATGCCTCGCGGCCACAAACGATCAATCAAATAGCAGTGCTCCGGTGCAGGGCCGGTAAAATCATAAACGCGCTGCAAGATAATCTCCGCCATTTCCGCTGCTCCTCATTCAAGCTGTGATAGCAGGGTAGCGCGTTTTACCGGACGCAGAAAAGCAAAACGCCAGCACGAGGCTGGCGTTTTAACTTGGCTGGCAGGAGCGATTAAGCTTCTGCAACCACAACTACATTCAGCTGTGCGAACACGTCGCTGTGTACCTGGAAGTGAACTTCGTGTTCACCAGTGGTACGCAGAACGCCGTTCGGCAGACGAACTTCGCTCTTGGCAACTTCAACGCCTGCCGCAGTAACTGCGTCAGCGATGTCGCGGGTGCCGATAGAGCCGAACAGTTTACCTTCGTCGCCTGATTTAGACGCGATGGTGACTGAACCCAGTTCGTTGATCTTGGTTGCGCGAGCTTCAGCAGCAGCCAGAACGTCAGCCAGTTTGGCTTCCAGTTCAGCACGGCGTGCTTCGAAGAACTCTACGTTTTTCTTGGTAGCAGGAACAGCTTTGCCCTGTGGTACCAGGAAGTTACGGGCGTAGCCCGCTTTAACGTTAACTTGATCACCCAGGCTGCCCAGGTTTGCTACTTTATCAAGCAGAATAACTTGCATTACCTTATCCTCTCAAAGTCGTTAATGGACAGTGGCCGATTACTGATGACGATCAGTGTACGGCAACAAAGACAGGTAGCGCGCGCGCGCTTGATAGCACGGGCCAGCTGGCGCTGATATTTTGCACGAGTACCGGTAATACGGCTCGGGACAATTTTACCACTTTCAGTGATGTAGTTTTTCAGCGTAGCGATGTCTTTATAGTCAATCTCTTGAACGCCTTCCGCGGTGAAACGGCAGAACTTGCGACGACGGAAATAACGTGCCATTAGGCTAGTCTCCAGAATCTATCAATTCAATCTGCTCGGCATGCAGAACCAGTTTGTTCAGCCCGTTGCGCCCTTGATGGCAGCTTACGAAGCCTTGCACGGTTATCTGACTGCCGACCGTTAATCTTTGAGTTAGTGCTTGTGACTGTTGTCCGCTGACAACCACGGGCATTCGGCACCATGCTTGCCTGCTAAATCCGGCTTCCATTTGCTGCGAACGGTGCTCTAGCACAAATTGGCAGTGGGGGATCCCGGAAGGACTCACTTTTCGAACCGGCGCCTTGCACACAGTGCCCGACAAAACCAGACGATTAGATGTCACGGCGGCAATTACTCTTCAGAATCCCCAGCATCTGCATCATCTGCGGTTTCGTTAGCGAAGTCTTCGCGGCGATCGCCACGACGTTCGTCTTTCGCTTTAACCATCGGAGATGCTTCAGTTACCGCGTGCTTAACGCGCATAACCATGCTACGGATAACGGCGTCGTTGAAGCGGAAGTTAGTTTCCAGCTCATCGATCGCTTCCTGCGGAGCTTCAACGTTCAGCAGAACGTAGTGAGCTTTGTGCAGTTTGTTGATCGGGTAAGCCAGTTGACGGCGGCCCCAGTCTTCCAGACGGTGAATCTGACCAGCAGCGTTAGTGATGGTAGCACTGTAACGCTCGATCATGCCCGGAACCTGTTCGCTTTGGTCAGGATGGACCATAAAAACGATTTCGTAATGACGCATCGAATTGCTCCTTACGGATTATTCAGCCTCCTGTCAGGGTCAACCGCGGCCCATGGAAGCAAGGAACGTGTATGTGTGTGCGGCTGAAAAAATGACGCGTAATCATACTTGCGCAGGCTGGGAAACTCAAGGACGGAAGGGTATTTATTATCGGTAATGCGGGCCCGATGCGTAAATAGCACGATTTGCTATCTGTACAACCTATGTACACAGATCCATCAGTTCAAAAAATCTTTCAATGAAATCATCACTGATCCGCAAAATTCATTCATTTTTTTTGAATGATGACATCAAAAAGCCCCCCTTTTTAATCCTGCCGGAAGGTCTAAAATTGTTGTTATCCGCCGCAGACAGCGCGACGAAAAAGATTTGAGGTTATTCAATACAGACAAATAACTTTTTGCTGCACTGGCACCTGCTGTCAGGCCGTTGAAGCAAACAGTTAAGAGAGGCACTTATGAAACGCATTACCATCGCCACCGCCATTGCTTTACTGTTTTCCGCCAACGTCATGGCCGCTACCGAAATCACCTCGCATCAGGCTGACCAACGCCAGAGCGTGGGATTCGTCACGTTGAACCAGAATGTGGTATCGCCGGATGACGCCAGCAGCCAGGTGAGCAAAATAGCCGATCAGCGCGGCGCGACCGCTTACCGGATCATTGCGCTGCACGAACCGGAAAACAACAGCACCATTCACGTCAGCGCGGAACTGTATCGTTAAGCCTGCATGCAGTGCCAGGGAAGCAAGCCGCGCCCAAAAGCGGCAAATTAAAATGTGAAAATGTCGTCAGCCCCCTGCCCGCAGGGGGCTTTTTTTATAAGGTTTTCACGAAGAACTCGGCCGTTGCGTCAAGCGCTAACGGCGTGATGCGGTGCTTGACGTCCGGTTCAGTCAAAAATGTCAGTTGCCGGTCCCAACCACTCTGGCGAAGCTCGGTTGCCAGGCGTCGACTTTCAGCCGCCGGGACCACATCGTCCGCTTCGCCGTGCCATAACAGCAGCGGACGATCGGCAATTTTTTCCAACTGGCGTTCCAGGCCATAATCCGCAAGCGCGGCAATGCGCGTATCAAAACCGCTCGCCGTCAAGGGGTTTCCCTGTTCATCCAGCGGTGGGAACAGCGTCTGCGCCAGGGAACTGTAATAACCGGCCCCCATCAGGCTCGCCGCAGCTTTCACCCACGGATAACGAGCAAAGCCTCCCAACGTCGCCATCCCCCCCATGGACGCGCCCGCGACGCCGATGCGCCCTTCGGCAATCAGCCCGCGCCGTTCAAAGTCCGCCTTCAACGCCGGTAACTCATCGATATTGCTGCGCAGGATCTCCCAAAAGCGGGACAACCGCTTTTGTTCATCGCCGTCAAAGCGCTCGCCGTGCAAATCGGCATCCGGCAGCACCACGCGAAATCCCACCCTGGCTAACGCGTAGGCAAAGTAGGCGTAGACCTCTTTCGACGAGGTATAGCCATGGTAGAAAAATACCGTCGGCAACGGCTGGTGATACTGCCCCTGCGGCACGGCATGGATGACCGCAATATCTCCTGCTCGCTCGTCATAAATTTCAATCATTCATTTTCCCTCTGCATCGCCATTGCCTTCATAATGGCAAACTTGCGCTAAAAAGCATTAGCTCAATCTGTTCCAATTTATAATGGGTTACACTCAAATCACGCTATCCGCTTTCTTGAGGTATCTATGAAAATGTCCCGCCTGCTGCTCTCCTTGACGCTGGTCACGCTGCTTAGCGCCTGTGGCATGATGACCACGACGCCCAAAGCGCCCCCACCGCCGACCGGACAGGCGCAGGAGATCACCCGGGCACAAACCGGTAGCCTGGAAAAAATAGGCACCACCAGCGCCCTGGTGCGCGGCAGCCCGATGGATGTGGAAGCGGAAATTCAGCAGAAGGCCAATGCCAGCGGCGCGCGCTATTACATGATCATCATGAACAGCGAAACCGTGGTTCCCGGCCAGTGGTATTCGCAGGCGATCCTGTATCGGTAACTGCTGGAGTTTTAATAAGATTTACATTGGCTTTGCACAGACTGAAGTTGGATAGAGCACACTGGCAAACAGCGCGCCGCAGCCCGCGGCCGTGAATCCAGGATCCGACGAAGGGGAACGCCATGACACGCTCCGCCGCACTCACCGCCCTCCTGCTTTCTATGGGGTTACTCAGCGCCAGCGCCCAGTCCGCTGAACTGGCCCCCGCAGACCGCGTTACGCCACTCAGCGAAATTGCGGAAATCACCCTGAACAACCTCTCCGGCTCCCCTCAGGACGTAGAACAATTGATCGCCCAAAAGGCGGATGAGCATGGGGCAAGCTATTACCGCATCCTGCGAATGGAAGAACAGGCGCATCAGCCAGGCTGGCGCGCCTCCGCAATACTTTACCTTTAGTAGGTCATGCAGGCCGCATTCAGCACACCGCCACTGATCGACACGCCGCCGAGGAAAATCCCGGCCGCCACGTGATTGGACTCAATCTTGTCGCTAATTCGCGGCATATAGATTTTCACCGCCGCAAACAGCAGCAGCTGTACCACCAGCGCCACCACGCCCCACAACAGATAGTCCAACAGGCTGACGGAGTTGATCGCTGCACTCGCCAGCGGGATGACATACCCCAGGCAGGCACCGACGAATCCAAAAGCGGCGGCCTGATTGTCAGCCTTGATCAACGCCCATTCGTCATGCGGCGTAATGCGGGTATAAACGAACAAAAACACCAGAACCATGGCAAAGCCACTGAAAAAATAAGAGGCGAATGCCGCCAACGCGCTGAGAATATCCATGTCATGTTTCCTGGTCAGAGGTCAGTATCCCTTACGGGCCAAGAGCTGAATTAAAAAGCTTTTCCGGCTGCGGCGCCACCGTTTTCCCTAACCGCCCATCGCGCGGGTAAACAGCGTTTCGCACAGCCTTTCCGGCAATGTCCGCTCACCACGGGCATCAAGCATCATTTGACACCAGGCTTCCGCCAACGGCGGTGAACTGTAACGCAGAAGCTGCGCCGCCGCGAACAGATTAAACAAGGCGCCGGTCACCGCACGCCCTTGCTCTTCCTGAGGTTTGCGCATCAGTTGAAGCAACCGTCGCCATTGGTGATCATAATGGCGGTTCTGCCCTCTCACTTCACCGAGTTCCTGCTCCAGCGCCTCCTGCACCGCCGGCAGCTTGCCCCAGGCGCGCATGACGTCCAGACACATGATATTGCCGGAGCCTTCCCAGATGCTGTTTACCGGCATTTCACGGTACAACCTCGGCAGTTCGCTCTCTTCGCAATAGCCGATACCGCCCAGCGCCTCCATGGCTTCACCAATAAAAGGAATGCCTTGCCGGCAGACTTCAAACTTCGCCGCAGGCGTCATCACTCGGCATAACGCCTGCTCCAGGGGCGTGCTACCTGCGCTGTCATAAGCACGCGCCAGACGCATCAGGGCCGCCGTCTGCCCCTCCAGGCGCAGGGCCATTCGCGCCAGCACCTGCCGCATCATCGGTTGTTCAATCAGCGTCTTACCAAACGCCTGCCGCTGCAGAGCATGGTACAACGCCACCGACAGTCCGCGCCGCATCAGCCCGTGGCTACCCAGTGCGCAGTCAAAACGCGTCAGGCTCCCCATTTTCAGGATATGTCGTACACCATCCCCTTCCTCGCCCACCAGCCAGGCGCTGGCATCCTGGAATTCTACTTCGCTGCTGGCGTTGGACCTGTTGCCCAACTTATCCTTCAGCCGTTCCAACCTTATGGCATTGCGTGTGCCGTCAGGCAAAATTCGCGGCAGGAAGAAACAGGACAGCCCATTTTCGGTCTGCGCCAGCACCAGGTGCGCATCGCTCTGCGGTACCGAGAAAAACCACTTGTGGCCGACCAAACGGTAGGCTTCTCCTGGGCCGCGTGCACCCAGCGGGCTGGCGGTGGTGGTATTACTCAGCACATCGGAACCGCCCTGCTTTTCGGTCATTCCCATGCCGATCAGCAAACCGCGCTTTTGCCCGCCGGGCAATGAATGCGCGTCGTAACGATCGGACAGTAGCGGCGTTAGCCAGGATTGGAACTCCGCAGGCAACGAGCGCTGCAGCAAAGGAATTGCGCCAAAGGTCATGGTCACCGGGCACAAAGTACCGGCCTCGACCTGCGCATGTAATACAAACCGCGCCGCCCGCGCCACAAAAGAGCCGATTCGGGCGTCCTCCTGCCACGGCAGGTTATGCACCCGGTTGGCTATCAGCCCTTGCATCAGGATGTGCCAGGCGGGATGAAAACGGACGTCGTCCAATCGCTGGCCGGTGGCGTCATAGCGCAGCAATTCCGGTGGGTTGGCATTGGCCAGCCGCCCCAACTCCAGCGACTCCTGAGTGCCCAACTGTTGGCCCAACGAGGCCAGCACGTCCGCATCCCAACCGGCCTGCTCACGCTGAATGGCTTCATGCAATGGCGTATCGGACAGGAACAGATTACTGTTGCCCAGCGGCTTCGGCTGATTAAAAACGGTGTGTGTATTCCAGACCATTGGCTTGCTCCCTGATAAAAGCGTCAGGAGTAATTATGGTCGTCAGGGGGAATTCTGCCGCAGGCGAGATCACAGGGTAGGCATTGAGAAAGGAATTAAGGGCGCAAAAGCTGCGCCCTTACGGATAAATCAACTGCGTTGACGCACCGCTTCAAACAGGCAGATACCGGTCGCCACCGAAACGTTCAGTGAAGAAACCGTACCGGCCATCGGAATGCTGATCAGCTCGTCGCAGTGCTCGCGAGTCAGACGACGCATACCTTCGCCTTCCGCCCCCATCACCAGCGCCATCGGGCCGGTCATTTTGCTCTGGAACAGCGTGTGGTCGGCTTCACCCGCAGTGCCCACGATCCAGACGTTCATCTCCTGCAACAATCGCAGGGTGCGCGCCAGGTTGGTGACGCGAATCAACGGCACATTCTCCGCCGCGCCACAGGCCACTTTCTTGGCCGTTGCGTTCAACTGGGCAGAACGATCGCGCGGGACAATCACCGCGTGCACACCGGCCGCGTCGGCGCTGCGCAAGCAGGCACCGAGGTTATGCGGGTCGGTCACGCCGTCCAGCACCAGCAGGAACGGGGTATCCACGCTTTCCAGCAGCGCCGGCAGGTCATTTTCCTGATACTGGCGTCCTTCGCGTACCCGGGCAATGATCCCCTGATGCACCGCACCCTCGACCTTCTCATCCAGCCACTGGCGGTTCGCCACCTGGATAACAATGCCGGTCGCTTCCAGCTCGGCAATCAACGGCTGTAGCCGACGATCGTCGCGGCCTTTGAGGATAAACACTTCCAGGAAGCGTTGCGGATCGTTGTCTAACAGGGCTTTGACGGCATGAATACCGTAAATAATTTCGCTCATGATGCTCTTTTTACTGTGCGGCAGGCAAACGCCTGCCGGTGATAATGACGTGTGGCAGGTTAAGCCTGCTCAGCACCTTTCTTCTTGCCGGCGCGTTTGGCCTTGGTCGCCGCCGCTATTTTCCGGGTTTTGTCGGACACTTTCTTGGCTTTCGCCTTTTTGTCTTTCTTCACCTTGTCAGCGGGCTTGGCTTCATCCTTGCGGAAGGCGCTGTCAGGCTCAAAATTGGCTGGCGGTTTGCCGCCCCGGCGTTTGCGCGGTGACGAGGTGCGGCCTGCGCCTGCGCCATCACGCAAGGTGCGCTGACCGCCTTTCTTGGCGCGATCGCGTTCAGTTTTGCCTTCACCGCGTGGTTTGCGGGTGCTGGAGACCAGAGCGAAATCAATTTTACGCTCATCCATATGCACCGCTTCCACACGGATCTCTACCGTGTCGCCCAAGCGATAAACCACGCCTGAGGATTCGCCAATCAGACGCTGGCCGATATTATCGTAGCGATAATAATCATTATCCAGCGACGATACGTGCACCAGGCCGTCGATAAACAGATCGTTGAGACGCACGAAGAAACCGAAGCCGGTCACGCTGGCAATAATGCCGCTGAACACTTCACCGACGTGATCCTGCATAAAGTCGCATTTCAGCCAGTCGGCAACGTTGCGCGTCGCTTCATCGGCGCGGCGTTCAGCCATTGAACAGTGCTCGCCCAACTGCAGCATTTCTTCGAATTCGCTGTGCCAACCACCGGTCGGCGTCCAGCGCTCTTTCGGTTCGCCGTGCTCTTTGGCCAGTTGGTACTTGATCGCACGGTGCATCGCCAGATCCGGATAACGGCGGATCGGTGAGGTGAAGTGGCCATAAGAAGCCAGCGCCAAACCAAAGTGGCCGCGGTTTTCCGGATCGTAAACCGCCTGCTTCATCGAACGCAGCAGCATGGTTTGCAGCATTTCATGGTCAGGACGTTCGGACACTTCATCCATCAGTGTGGCGTAGTCCTTCGGCTGCGGCTTGTTGCCACCGCCCAGCGTCAGGCCCAACTCGCCCAGCACGCTGCGCAGTGCACTGATGTGATCGTCACTTGGGCGATCGTGCACGCGGAACAGCGCCGGTTCGTTATTTTTCTCGACAAAGCGTGCAGCGGCGACGTTCGCCATAATCATGCACTCTTCGATCAGTTTGTGAGCGTCGTTACGCACCGTAGGTTCGACGCGCTCAATACGACGTTCGGCGTTAAAGATAAACTTGGCTTCTTCAGTTTCGAAAGCGATACCGCCACGTTCAGCACGCGCCTGATCCAGCACCTTGTACATCGCATGCAATTCTTCCAGGTGTTTGACCAGCGGGTGGTAATGCTCACGCAGCTCCTGATCGCCCTGCAGAATATGCCAGACCTTGTTATACGTTAAGCGGGCGTGAGAGCTCATGACCGCTTCATAGAATTTGGCCGTCGACAGGCGCCCCTGGGCGGAGATGGTCATCTCACACACCATGCACAGACGGTCTACCTGCGGGTTAAGCGAACACAGGCCGTTAGACAGCACTTCCGGCAGCATCGGAATAACCTGCGATGGGAAGTACACTGAAGTCCCACGGTTACGGGCTTCGTCATCCAGTGCCGTGCGCGGACGCACGTAATAGCTGACGTCGGCAATGGCAACCCACAGGCGCCAACCGCCGCCGCGTTTTTTCTCGCAGTAGACTGCGTCATCGAAATCGCGGGCATCTTCGCCATCAATCGTTACCAAAGGCAGTTTACGCAGATCAACGCGGCCTTTTTTGGCGGATTCCGGTACCTGCTCACTGAGGTCGGCAACCTGTTTTTCCACCTGCGGCGGCCAAACATGTGGGATTTCATGAGTGCGCAGCGCGATATCTACCGCCATGCTGGTCCCCATTTTATCGCCGAGGATCTCGACAATCTTGCCAACCGCTTTGGTACGGCGGGTTGGGCGCTGGGTCAGTTCAACCACCACCATAAAGCCCATGCGCGCACCGCTGACGGCGTCGGCCGGGATCAGGATATCGAAGCTCAGGCGGCTGTCATCCGGCACCACGAAGCCGGTACCGGCGTCCATGAAGAAGCGGCCGACGATTTGACTGGTTTTCGGCACCAGCACACGGACGATACGCGCTTCGCGGCGGCCCTTGCGATCGGCAGCCATGGCCTGTGCCAACACCACGTCGCCGTGGATCGCCATCTTCATCTGTTCAGCTGACAGATACAGGTCGTCTTTACTGCCTTCGATACGCAGGAAGCCAAAGCCATCGCGGTGGCCGATCACGGTGCCGCGCAGCAGGTCCAGACGTTCCGGCAGCGCGTAGCACTGGCGGCGAGTAAAGATTAATTGGCCATCACGTTCCATCGCCCGCAGGCGACGGCGTAACGCTTCCAGGGGTTCTTCGCCGGTTAAATTCAGCTCTTTGGCCAGCTCTTCGCGGCTGGCCGGCGTTTCTCTTTTCGCCAAATGGGCCAAAATAAATTCACGGCTCGGAATGGGGGATTCATATTTTTCTGCTTCTCGTTCCAGGAATGGATCTTGTGACATTGCGGTTCCTCCGTTGTCATCAGCAGGGTGCCGCTGAGCCTTGTCTTCTCAGCGACGCTTTATTCGACAAGCAATAGCTTGTAGAGCGATGGATTGTCTTCGACCATATCGGCCAACGTGTGGTTATCCAGCTCTTCAAGGAAATTCTGTACGCCCTGTTGGAGCACCTGCTTCAGGCGGCAGGCAGGGGTTATGTGGCAAAACGTACTGCTGCAATTAACCAGTGAGAGCGGCTCCAGCGCCCTGACCACGTCGCCGAGGCGAATGGTTTCGGCCGGTTTGCCTAAACGGATGCCGCCGTTCTTACCGCGCACTGCGGTGACAAACCCAACCCGGCTTAACTGATTGATGATCTTTACCATATGGTTTCGGGACACGCCGTAGACCTCGGTGACTTCCGAGATGCTGGTCATTTTGTCCGGTGGCAGCGAGGCCATGTAGATCAACGCCCGCAGGCCATAATCAGTAAAACTTGTTAACTGCACATCTACCTCTGGGTATCATTTTACCCGTCTGATACGCCGATTTTCGGCACTATTCAAAAGATTACTTATTGGATAATAAACCAGCCAGAGAGTTCGCCGCTAATTATTTAGCGCATGTCGAGCTCTGGGACAGGTTAAAGAAAGGATTTTTGGACGTGAAACCGCAATCGGGGAAAATCAGGATAAAAACAAACCGGGACACGCCCGGTTTGTTTTATTGCAGCAAAGTCAGATTATGCGTCGAACGGGTCGCGCAGGATCATGGTTTCGCTACGGTCCGGGCCAGTAGAGATAATGTCTACCGGTACGCCAGTCAGTTCTTCAATGCGCTTGATGTAGTCCAGCGCTGCCTGTGGCAGTTTGCTGTGTTCTTTCACGCCAAAAGTGGTGTCGCTCCAGCCAGGCATGCTTTCGTAGATTGGTTCGATGCCTTCCCAACCTTCAGCCGCCAGTGGCGTGGTGGTCATTTCGCGGCCATCTGGCATGCGATAGCCCACACAGATTTTCACTTCTTTCAGGCCATCCAGCACGTCCAACTTGGTCAGGCAGAAGCCAGACAGGGAGTTGATCTGCACTGCGCGGCGAACCGCTACGGCATCCAACCAGCCGGTACGACGGCGACGGCCGGTTGTGGCGCCGAATTCGTTACCTTGTTTGCACAGGTATTCGCCAGTTTCGTCGAACAGTTCGGTTGGGAACGGACCTGCACCCACGCGGGTGGAGTAGGCTTTCACGATGCCCAGCACGTAATCCACGTAACGCGGACCAATACCTGAACCGGTAGCAACGCCGCCAGCAGTGGTATTGGAAGAGGTTACGTACGGATAGGTACCGTGGTCGATATCCAGCAGGGTGCCCTGTGCGCCTTCGAACATGATCAGGTCGCCACGCTTGCGCGCGCCGTCCAACAGTTCAGAAACGTCAACAACCATTGCAGTCAGGATGTCGGCGATAGACAGCACGTAATCCAGAGTCGCCTGGTAATCAACGGCTTCGACTTTGTAGTAATTAACCAACTGGAAGTTATGATAATCAACAATTTCCTTCAGCTTAACGGCGAAGGTTTCTTTGTTGAACAGGTCGCTGACGCGCAGACCGCGACGAGCTACTTTATCTTCGTAAGCCGGGCCGATACCGCGACCGGTGGTACCGATAGCTTTCGCGCCACGTGCTTTCTCACGCGCGTTATCCAACGCAACATGGTAAGGCAGGATCAGCGGACAGGCTTCGGACAGTAACAGACGTTCGCGTACCGGGATGCCGCGCGCTTCGAGTTCACCCATTTCTTTCATCAACGCGTCTGGCGCCAGAACTACACCGTTGCCGATGATGCTGGTCACGTTTTCACGCAGAATGCCTGAAGGAATTAAATGAAGGACGGTTTTTTCACCGTTAATTACCAGAGTATGGCCAGCGTTGTGACCACCTTGATAGCGCACTACATATTGAGCCCGTTCGGTCAGCAGGTCTACGACCTTGCCCTTACCTTCGTCACCCCATTGAGTGCCCAGTACGACGACGTTCTTACCCATTTTAAAAATCACCGGTTGCTTAAAAATGGATTCTACCACCGTAATTCGTGAGTTTCAGCACTTTTAGCGTTGAGTTGCGTATTTTTTAGGCTAACCTTTAAACCCCCGTGCGACTACGCAACATGTAGTAGATCACACAGCCCGCAACCACTATTCCGCCGCCAAACCGCCGTAAGGTAGAGTCAGGCAACTGGGTCATCGCCAGTATCATTTTACGCCAGGCCTGTGGAAACAGCATCGGCCCCAGGCCTTCCAGCACCAAAACCAGCCCTAACGCCAGCCAGATCGTTGAATTCATCAGAAACTCCCAAAAAGAAAGGGCCCGCGTTTAAACGGGCCCTCGATCAATTACCTGTCGTGATTATTTGCGCGTGGAGTCAGGCGACTTCATGTAGCGGAAGAAATCGCTGTCCGGGCTCAGAACCATCACGTCCTGGTTATTGCTGCTGAAGCTGGTTTCGTAAGCACGCAGGCTACGGATAAAGGCGTAGAAGTCCGGATCCTGGCTGAATGCGTTGGCAAACAGTTTGGCCGCTTCGGCATCGCCATCACCGCGAGTGATACGTGCAGTACGCTCAGCTTCCGCCAGGGTACGAGTCACTTCGTAGTCTGCGGTCGCACGCAGCTTCTCGGCTTCTTCCTGACCCTGTGAACGGTGACGACGGGCTACCGCTTCACGCTCGGCGCGCATACGCTGGTAGATCGCATCAGACACTTCCGCCGGCAGGTTGATCTGCTTGATACGCACGTCGATCACTTCGATACCCAACGCCGCCATGCTGTTCGGGTTAACCTTCGGCAGGTTGCCGGTGGTTTCCTTCTCAACACGCGCCGCTGCAGAGGCGATAGCGTCATCAGCTTCGGTGGTGGTGACTTCTTGATCGTCACCCACGGTACCGGTGTTCAATGCATCACGCACGTCGGACATCAGCTTACCGCGCGAGTCGGTGACGATGTCTTTCACGTCCAGACGACCAATCTCGGAACGCAGACGGTCACTGAACTTACGTTTCAGCAGCACTTCGGCCTGTGAAACATCACCGCCGCCGGTTGCCAGATAGTAACGGCTGAAATCGCTGATACGCCATTTCAGGTAAGAATCGACAATCAGGTCTTTCTTCTCGCTGGTCACAAAGCGGTCAGCCTGGTTATCCATGGTCTGGATACGCGCATCCAGCGTCTTCACTGATTCAATAAACGGGATCTTGAAGTGCAGGCCTGGCGCATACACCAGCGGCTTGTTGTCGCTGTCACGCAGAACCTTGCCAAAGCGCAGCACGATGCCACGCTGACCTTCCTGAACCACGAACAAAGAAGCGTATAACGCCACCAGCACCGCGAGGACGATTACTACAAAAGACTTACGCATTGATTACTCTCTCCCTACGCGAGTGGTGTCGTCACGCTGCGCATTTGCCCGGCGCTGGTCCATGACCGAGCCGCTGCTGGTGCGCTGGCTGCTGGAGCTGGCGCCGCTGTTGGCAGACGGAGCGGGGTTGAGACGAATCAGGCTGGTGTCTTTATTGCCGTCCGCCGCCGCGCCGGTTTGGCCACGCAGCATTTGATCCAGCGGCAACACCATCAGATTGTTGCCTTTGTCATTCACCAACACCTTGCGGGTGTGGCTCAGGACTTTTTCCATGGTTTCGATATACAGACGCTCACGGGTAATTTGCGGTGCCGATTTGTATTCCGGCAACAGCTTGGCAAAGCGAGCAACCTCACCCTGAGCTTCCAGGACGGTACGGTCTTTATACGCTTTGGCATCTTCCAGCAAACGCTGCGCCTGGCCGTTAGCACGTGGCTGAACTTCGTTGGCGTAAGCTTCCGCTTCACGGATGTACTGCTGCTCGTTCTCACGTGCGGCAATCGCATCGTCAAATGCGGCCTTCACCTCTTCCGGCGGACGAGCGGCCTGGAAGTTGACGTCCAGCAGCGTGATGCCCATGTTGTACGGACGAATAGTTTCTTCCAGTACGCGTTGGGTATCGCTACGCACGATAGTACGACCTTCGGTCAGGATCTTGTCCATGGTGTACTTGCCGATAACGCCACGCAGGGCGCTGTCGGTAGCCTGGCTCAGGCTGTCGTCGGCATTGGTCACGCTGAACAGATAGGCTTCCGGGTTGGTCACGCGGTACTGCACGTTCATTTCTACGCGCACTACGTTCTCGTCGGAGGTCAGCATCACGCCAGACGCCGCCAATTCACGAACCGACTCCACGTTAACCGGACGCACTTCATCGATAAAGGTCGGCTTCCAGTTCAGACCTGGCTGTACCAGGTGGCTGAACTTGCCAAAACGGGTCACAACACCACGTTCGGCTTCCTTGATGGTGTAGAAGCCGCTGGCAGCCCAAATCACCACTACCGCTACCGCGGCAATGCCAATGATGCGACCACTGAGGCCCGGACCAGAAGTGCCGGTGCCGCCGCTGTTATTGCTGTTGGAGCCTTTGCCCCCGCCCAAACCGCTCAATTTCTTGCTCAGTTTGCGGAAGATATCGTCCAAATCAGGTGGCCCTTGATCACGACCGCCTTTGTTATTACCGCCAGAGTTGCCGCCATTATTATTGCTGCTCCCCCACGGGTCGCGGTCCTGTCCGTTATTACCGGGCTGATTCCACGCCATGTTTTAGCTCCATATTCTGTGATTGGGTACTTCAGGCTTACGCGAAGCTCAAATGTAACAGGATATGATCATACTATAAAGTTAATCAGTTCCTGTTCCTGTTTGCAGAGGCGACGCCATTCGACGATAGGCATACGTACCACCACGCCAATGCTGCCGTCTTCTTCGTTCCACTCTTTTTCAATTGCCTGAAGCTGGTAAAAACGGCTACGAAGACGGCCTGCCTCTGGCGGTAAGCGCAGCTCATAATGCGCGATTTCCCCCGATAAGCGCTCCGTCAACGCCTGATACAGCAACGGGATACCTTCACCGCTGGCGGCGGACAGCCACACCCGGATCGGTAAGTTTTCATCGTTGCGGTCGATACGCGGGACAAAATCATCCAGCATATCTATTTTGTTCATCACTAAAAGTGTAGGGATCTCATCCGATTCAATCTCTGCCAGCACGGTATTGACCGCTTCAATGTTTTCATCGACGCGAGTATCCGCGGCATCGATTACATGTAACAGCAAAGACGCCTGACGCGTTTCTTGCAGCGTCGCCTTGAAGGCGGCCACCAGATCGTGCGGCAGGTGCCGGATAAAGCCTACGGTATCCGCCAACACGGTATCGCCCACATCGGCCACGTCAATGCGCCGCAGGGTAGGATCCAAAGTGGCAAATAGCTGGTCTGCCGCATAGACATCGGCGGACGTAATTCGGTTAAACAGGGTGGATTTTCCGGCGTTGGTATACCCTACCAGCGATACGGTCGGCACTTCAGCACGGGTACGCGCACGTCGGCCCTGTTCACGCTGCTTAGCTACCCGCTCCAGGCGGCGTAGAATCAAGCTAATGCGATCGCGCAACAGACGACGGTCGGTCTCTAATTGGGTTTCCCCTGGCCCGCGCAGGCCTATCCCCCCTTTTTGACGCTCAAGGTGGGTCCAGCCACGCACCAAACGCGTGGCAATATGACGCAACTGCGCCAACTCTACCTGCAGCTTACCTTCATGGGTACGGGCGCGCTGGGCAAAGATGTCTAGAATCAACCCGGTGCGATCGATCACTCGGCATTCGCACAGGCGTTCAAGATTTCTCTCCTGCGCTGCAGAAAGGGAGTGATCAAACAGGACAACAGATGCGCCACTGGCTTTTACCGCGTCTGCAATTTCTTCGGCCTTTCCTTCACCGACAAAGTATTTGGGATGCGGGGCTTTGCGGCTACCAGTCACCACTTGCAAAGCTTCGACACCCGCAGAGGACACCAGGGATTCGAACTCACTGAGATCTTCTGTGTCTTTGTCTTGCGAGAAATAGATATGAACCAGGACGGCCTGCTCACCGGCTTCATAACGGTCAAACAAGCGTGCAACCTCTCAAACGGGAACCCGTGAGTTTGGGGGACATAAACAGCCCACGGCTGCTTATGCTCCCCTTCATGGTTGACTCGCAACGCGCTTTATTCAGCGTCATCGCTTTCCTGCTGCGGCTGTTGCGGCGCAGACGGATTGTTACCATGGTGATAGTTACTGGTGCCGCCGCTCGGGGTATTGCTATGGTGCGAAACCGGGCGTGACGGGACAACGGTAGAGATAGCGTGCTTATAAACCATCTGGCTCACCGTGTTTTTCAACAGGATGACAAACTGGTCAAAAGACTCAATCTGGCCTTGCAGCTTAATACCATTCACCAAATAAATAGAAACCGGAACACGTTCACGACGCAATGCGTTCAGGAACGGATCTTGCAAAGATTGCCCCTTAGCCATTCTATCTTTTCCTTATTTGCTTGTTGTTTTTAACTAAGAACCTGTCGGCTCTAAAATAAACGACCTAAAAAATTTGCGCGCTGAATACTCATCAATTGTACACAATCACTCGACCTATGCACTAACAACCTGTATTACCGAGTCCAAAGCCTCTCCCGGCTTCTCGCTGTCCAGCCAATGTACCGAGTTCCAGCCTCGTAACCAGGTCATTTGGCGCTTGGCCAACTGACGTGTTGCGCAAATACCACGATAAACCATCTCATCGTAACTAATTTCGCCAGATAAATATGACCACATCTGGCGATAACCGACACAGCGAATGGAAGGCAAATCCGTATGCAAATCACCCCGTGCAAAAAGTGCACGCGCTTCCGTCTCAAAACCTGCCGCCAACATTTGATGGTACCGCAGCGCGATGCGTTGATGGATCAACTCACGGCTGGTCGGCGCTATCGCAAATTGGTGAACATGATACGGCAACGATTCACCCGAAATTTTAGTCAGTTCCGTTAAAGTTTTACCCGAAATAAAAAAAACTTCCAGTGCTCTGGACAGTCTCTGCGGATCATTAGGATGAATTCTCAATGCCGCAACCGGGTCAATCTCTTGCAACTGACGGTGTAAAACGTCCCAGCCCTGCTCCGCAGCCTGCTGTTCGATACGCTCACGCACCGCCGGATCGGCAGGCGGCAACGGCGATAAACCTTCCAGCAGCGCCTTGAAGTAAAGCATGGTGCCCCCCACCAGCAGCGGGATACGCCCGGCGGCGGTAATGGCGGCCATCTCTTTTAGTGCATCGGCGCGAAAATCTGCTGCTGAGTAAACTTCGGCAGGATCGCGAATATCAATCAGCCGGTGCGGTGCCTGCGCCAATTCCTCAGCGCTCGGTTTAGCCGTGCCGATATCCATGCCGCGATAAATCAGCGCGGAATCCACGCTGATCAGTTCCACAGGCAGGCGTTCACGCAGCGCGATCGCCAACGCGGTCTTGCCCGAGGCGGTCGGCCCCATCATAAAAATAGCCGGGGGACGTGGTGTCATTTCAGTTTCAATCATGCGTAAGGGCTGCCAGTGCAGCCTGTAAATCAACAGGTTGTAAAAGTCCGCTCGGTGGTGATTTGACCAGCTGCGGGCAAAGTCGTTCAACGTCGGTCAGCAATTGTATCGCTTGCGAGGTGTTCCACTGCTCATGTTCGCTGCCCAAGTGGCGGGCGAACCAGGTGGCTAACACCGGGGGCGACATCTCCTGATGCTCGGCCAGATAGCCTAACAGTTCGGGTATCAGTTTTTGTAAATTTTGTTGGCGTAATGGTAAAGGTACTGCGCGCAACGTCACACGCCGATGATCCGCCTGCAAATCCAATCCCATTTTGACCAGTAACGGCTGATGTCGCACACAGGCGGCCGCTTCTTGCTTATTCAGCGTCAGTTTGATGGGGATCAGCAGCGGCTGCGGCCGCAGGCCTTCTTCAGCCGGATTAAGCTGCGCCTGGCGCAACCAGCGCTCGGCCACCGGCAGATTGAGCAACATCAATTGCTGGCGACGCTCAATCAGGGCGAAGCACGGCGGATGGATCATCAGCACCCGACCAAAACTTTGCTGGCTACCGTCCAGCGGCACTTCTCGCTCAGCCTTTACCGGTGGGAACAGCGGTTGTTTCGGCGTTTCTGGCGCTGGCTCCACCACCGGAGCAGCCTGCATCAGTTTGCCGTAAAGCTCGCCTTCGCGCTTTTGGTAGCCGTTGCCTGCCTGATAGGCCGGTTGAGGTGCGCGCTCGCGCGCGACGCCCGGTTCACTCGGCTGAGGTTCACGGCGCGGCGCCGGCTGCGAGAAATGGTTGCCGCCGGCGGCGACGCGGTTTTCCGGCTGCCAGGTTGGCGCCGACGGTTGTTCCGACTCATCGTCCAGCGGCAGCGGCGCGTTGCCGACCTGCTGCAGCACGGTAGTTACCGCCTGATAAATAAAGTCATGTACCAACCGCGCCTGATGAAAACGTACTTCGTGCTTGGCCGGGTGCACATTCACGTCTACCTGATGCGGATCGACCTCGAGATACAGTACGTACGCGGGCTGCTGATCGTCTTTCAACTGATCCTGATAGGCCTGGCGGATGGCATGATTGATCAGACGATCGCGCATCATGCGGCTATTGACGTAGCAATACTGCATCTCGCCCAATTGACGCGCCCCGGCAGGATCAGCCACCCAGCCGCGAATGGTCAGATCGCCATGCTGCCAGGAAATGTTCAACGCATGCTGCAAAAAAGCCGGGCCACAAATGCTGCCCAGGCGGCGCTCATAGTGGCTTTCGTCTTTCGCTGCGCGATATTGGCGGATCAGTTTGCCGTTGTGGCTGAGGTTGATCGCCACATCGAAACGCGCCAGCGCAATGCGCCGCACTACTTCATCGATATGGCCGAATTCGGTTTTCTCGGTGCGCATGAATTTGCGCCGCGCCGGGGTGTTGTAGAACAGATCCAGCACTTCCAGCGTGCTGCCTATCGGATGCGCCGCTGGTTTGACCGTCACCGCCTGGTCGCGGCCTTCGGCGTAAGCCTGCCAGGCTTCATTTTGTTCCGCCGTGCGCGAAGTGAGCGTCAAACGGGAAACCGAGCTGATGCTGGCCAACGCCTCACCGCGAAAACCGAGACTGACGATGGCTTCCAAATCGTCGAGCGTGCTGATTTTACTGGTGGCATGACGCGCCAATGCCAATGCCAGATCGTCTTTACCGATGCCGCAGCCGTTATCGCGGATGCGAATCAGCTTGGCACCGCCGCGTTCGATATCAATATCAATGCGTGTCGCACCGGCATCCAGACTGTTTTCCACCAGTTCCTTTACCACTGACGCGGGCCGTTCGACCACTTCACCGGCGGCAATCTGGTTGGCAAGCTGGGGCGGTAACACCTGGATGGGCATGCTGACTCCTCTAACTAATAGTGGCGCTAGGCCTGCGGAATGGTCAGCGTCCGATCCAGCGGTGCGACGTCCGACTTCAGTTTATTCACGCGTTTCAGGTCGCTGACGCTGACACCGTAACGGGTAGCGATGGAGGATAAGGTATCACCGCGGGTCACTTTGTGCCTGGACGGCTTCTTCACACTGGGTTTTGCCTTGGCGACTGTACTGACCGTCGCGGCGGTTTTACCCGCCGGCACTTTAAGGCGCTGGCCGACCCACACGCCGTCTTTTTTCAGCTTGTTCAGGTCACGCAACGCCGCCATGGTGGTGCCATAACTGTCGGCAATACCGGAAAGCGTTTCGGCTCGCTTCACCACGTGGATCTGCGTTTTACCGCTAATGCGGCTGCTGCCGGCCGAACTGACGATCGGCGCGGGCTGACTGACGTCTTGTGTTGAGGAGTTAACCGCCGCTGCGACGTCCAGCGGTCGGTTTTCCACCTTTGGGTCGGCTTGTAGCGGGTGCGCCAGGAAATAACTGCGCAGGCCGTTGTGGATCGCCCGGGCAATTTTCTCCTGATATGCGCTACTGCCGAGCAGCCGCTCCTCCGTGCTATTACTGATAAATCCTGTTTCCACCAACAAGGATGGGATATCCGGCGAACGCAGCACGCCAAGACTGGCGTGTTCAGGACGACGTTTATGCAATGAGCCGACGCTCTGCAACTGCTGCAACACTTTTACTGCGACATCGTAGCCCACGCGTTGTGAGTGACCAAACTGCAGATCCAGCACCGCCTGGCTCAGGTAAGGATCCGCCTGGCTGTTGGCCAGCAAATCACCCGCACCGCCCAGCAACTCGGACTGCTTCTCATGTTGCTCCAGCCAGCCGGCCATCTCACTGTTGGCGCGGCGGTTGGACAGAACCCAAACCGAAGCCCCGTTGGCGCTGCGGTTTGGCGCGGCGTCAGCGTGAATGGAGACCAACACGTTAGCGCCTTGCTTACGTGCCACGTCAGAGCGGCCCATCACCGAGATGAAGTAGTCGCCGTTGCGCGTCAACACTGGTTTAAACTGGGGATCGGCATCCAACAATGCCTGCAGGCGGCGAGCGATAGCGATAGTTACATTTTTCTCTTTCAGGCCGTTCGGGCCAATGGCGCCTGGGTCCTGGCCGCCGTGACCGGCATCGATAGCCACCACCACCCGATCGCCGGAACCGGCGGAAACGCGGCTGCTGCGTGGCGTGACCTCAGATGCGGTACCCGCAACCACGGTAGGCTTATTGGTGAAAGGATTGGAACCACTTGGCGCTCTACGCACCGGAGCAGGCTCTGGTTCAGGCTCACTCACCACCACCGGGGCTTTACGCGTCGGTGGGTTCACGACCACCGGTGCCGGCGTCGGGGCTTTTCGTACTGTAGTGTTTGCGCTGCCCTCGGCGGCGATGGTGAACACCACGGTATAGACACTGCCGTTCTGGCGTGTGGCTACCCGGGTCTTCGCGCGCTGGGTCAGATCAAACACCAGCCTTACGCTCTGGGCGTCTTTCGGCGCGCTGGAGCGAATGCTTTTCACCAGGTTCTGGCCGCTGAAATTCAACGGTAAACCGCCCACCTTGCCTTTCTGGTTTACATCCAATACCACGCGGTCCGGGCCGTGCAACGGGAAGAAGGCATAGTCCGGCGGACCGGTAAAGCTCACCGATACCGTGGCTTCGCGCTGGGCATTGGTGACTTTAATATCAGACAACGACGATGCGGCCAACGCACTGGCTGCACCCAAAGGCCCCAATACGGCGATCAGGGCGATTACGAGTAATTTTCTCAACGCATACGTCATTGCGGCGTCATTCCTGTGGCCCGTGAATACGGTCTAAAAGCTGGCTGCCGTAGGCAGAAACCGCCTGAATTTTTGCTTCGCGCCCCTGATCCTGGTAGCTGAGATGCAGCTCCAAATCAGGTTCCGGCAAGACGCCGGTCCCCTGCTGTGGCCATTCCACCAGGCAAATGGCATCCTGCGCAAAATAATCGCGAATGCCCATAAATTCGAGTTCTTCCGGATCGGCCAAGCGATACAGATCAAAATGGTATACCGCCAGCGGCTGCAGCGCATAAGGCTCCACCAGCGTATAAGTTGGGCTTTTAACGTTGCCCTGGTGGCCCAATGCCTGCAAAAAACCACGGCTGAAGGTGGTTTTACCGGCGCCCAGGTCACCGTAAAGGTAAATTACGCTGGCGCGATCGCACGCCTTGGCCAAGGCGGTACCCAATGCGACAGTCGCTGCCTCATCCGGCAGAGGTAAAACGAGTTCTTTCATTCGATAGTTTCTATTTATGCCAACTCAGGATTAACGTAATAAGGGATTTCCGGCAATAAATCGCTCGCCAGCATCCCCCTTATTCCTTGTCTTGCCGCCACGCGATCGGCAGCTGCGCCATGCGCCACGCAACCGGCGCAGGCTGCATCATACAGTGAGAGCTTTTGCCCCAGCAAACCGCCGATGATACCGGACAGCACATCGCCCATTCCACCAGAGGCCATGCCGGCGTTGCCGACGTCGGCGATCGCCATCTGGCCTTGATCATCGGCGATCAATGTACCCGCACCTTTCAGTACGGCTACGCCACCGTAATGCGTGACCAGATTACGAACTGCAAGTAAGCGGTCACTCTCAATCTCGGCGGTACGGCACCCCAGCAGGCGTGCCGCCTCCCCAGGATGCGGGGTAATCACACGATTCTGACGCTTCTCGGGATTTAATGCCAGTAAGTTCAGCGCATCGGCGTCCCATAACGCCGGTTTATCACTGGCTTGCAATATTTTCAGCGCATTCCTACCCCATTCGCCCTGACCCAGCCCCGGGCCAATCACCAGCACATCCGCCCAGTCGAGCGCCTGCTGCAACCCCTCGTCGCTCAGCGGTTGCACCATCAGTTCCGGTCTGGCGGTCAGCAAGGGCCCGACATGCTCAATGTGAGTGAGTACTCGCACCAATCCTGCGCCGCTGCGCAACGCCGCTTCTGCCGCCATGCGTATCGCGCCGCCAAAGCCGTGATCGCCCCCCACCACTAACAAACGCCCCTGTTCACCTTTATGTGAGCAGGGACGACGCGGTCTCAGCCACTGGGACAGCGATTCGGCAGTAAGCCGCTGAATCTGCGTCGGTTGCTTTGCCAGCCACCCCGATAATCCTAGCGTACTCTGGTGAAGTTGCCCGACCCAATCGCGAGCCTGGCCGGTCAGCAGGCCAGGTTTAAGCGCGATGAAAGTCATGGTATGCGTTGCGCGGATGACGGCTCCAGGCGCGGCGCCGCTTTCAGCCAGCAGGCCCGAGGGGATATCGAGTGCGATAACCGGCGCGCGGCTGCGGTTAACAGCTTCAATCAGGGCATCGTACGGCGCCCGCGGCGCACTGCTTAACCCAGTACCGAGCAGGCCGTCGATGATCAGATCCACGTCTTCCGGCCAGCGGCTGTCGACCGGATGGATCTCGCCGCCGCTAGCCAACCATGCCTGTCTGGCTTCAGCCGCTTCTGGGGGCAGTGGCCGTGTGCCTTCGCAGGCAATCAGGCTGACTTTGACACCGGCCGCCGCAGCCAAACGGGCGACAACATAGCCGTCACCGCCATTGTTGCCATGACCGCACAGCACCAGCCAGTGATGGGCGGCAGGATATTGGTCGCACGCCAGCGTGTAAGCCGCCTCACCGGCACGTTGCATCAGTTGATAGAGAGAAATGCCCTGCGAGGCGGCGGCGCTTGCTTCTGCTCGCTGGATCCAGTCCGCAGACCAGACAGAGTGTGGTAAACTGTCAGAGTATCGTTTTTCACTGTGGCCCGTCATGACTCACCCCCTCGATCTCAATCAACTCGCCCAACATATCAAGCAATGGGGGCAATCGCTAGGATTCCAGCAGGTAGGCATCTGCGACACCGATCTGAGCGCGGAAGAGCCCAAGCTGCAGGCCTGGTTGGACAAACAATACCACGGTGAAATGGAGTGGATGGCACGCCATGGCATGCTGCGCGCCCGGCCACATGAGCTGTTGCCCGGCACGCTGCGCGTGATCAGCGTGCGCATGAACTACCTGCCTGCCAAAGCGGCCTTCGCCAGCACCCTCAACAACCCAGAATTAGGCTATGTCAGCCGCTATGCGCTCGGGCGGGACTATCACAAACTGCTGCGCCAACGGCTGAAAAAACTCGGCGATCAGATCCAGGCCTACTGCGGCGAACTTAATTTCCGCCCCTTTGTCGACTCCGCGCCGGTGATGGAACGCGCACTGGCCTCCAAAGCCGGGATTGGCTGGGTTGGTAAACACTCACTTATTTTAAACCGCGAAGCCGGCTCCTGGTTCTTTCTTGGCGAACTGCTGATCGACCTGCCGCTGCCGGTGGATAAGCCCCAAGAGGAACAGTGCGGTCGCTGCGTCGCCTGTATCACCACTTGCCCAACCGGCGCCATCGTCGCCCCCTACACCGTAGATGCGCGCCGCTGCATTTCCTATCTGACGATTGAGTTGGAAGGCGCCATTCCTGAAGAATTCCGGCCGTTATTGGGCAATCGTATTTACGGCTGTGATGATTGCCAGCTTATCTGCCCATGGAACCGCTTCTCGCAACTTACCGACGAAGACGATTTCAGCCCACGCGCCGCACTGCATGCACCGCAACTGATCGAACTCTTTGGTTGGACGGAAGAGAAATTCCTGCGCATCACCGAAGGCTCCGCCATCCGGCGTATCGGCCATTTACGCTGGCTGCGCAATATTGCCGTGGCGCTGGGCAACGCCCCTTACCAGGATGCGGCAGTGGTGGCATTGCGCTCCCGGCTGGAACAGGACGCAATGCTGGACGAACATATCCACTGGGCACTGGAGCAACAGTTGGCGCGGCGTGAGGCGCAAGGCATAGAAGTGCAGACAACGCAGAAAAAACGATTGATACGGGCTGTGGAAAAAGGATTGCCGAGGGATGCCTGAAATCTTTCATTCAGACCCGATAGTCACTCTGTGGATTTGTGCATAAAAATAAAAATGCTTTGTCTTTCAACTGCAACAAAAAGAGCAAGTGATCGGTATAACGTTTTCGGATAAATAAATATGCATATAAATCAATGCGATAAATATTTCATTTGTGTGGCGTTGATTTTTTGAGCTGCGGGTATTATGAGCGCTACCTGTGGATAAGTCTGTTCACAACATTTCGACAGGGTATGTATAACGGGGCAAAGAACCGCGCCGGTAAAGGCGTTGGACTGAGTTTAAAACGAAGAGAAAATTGGAGCGGGAAACGAGACTCGAACTCGCGACCCCGACCTTGGCAAGGTCGTGCTCTACCAACTGAGCTATTCCCGCATTGAGATGCTTTGGGCATCCGGCCATCAAACAACAACATGGCCTTTGAATTTTTTGGAGCGGGAAACGAGACTCGAACTCGCGACCCCGACCTTGGCAAGGTCGTGCTCTACCAACTGAGCTATTCCCGCGTCGCATGGGTACTACCTGATACTTTTTTTATTCATCACGCCACATCAGCAGCATTGTTGAATTTGGAGCGGGAAACGAGACTCGAACTCGCGACCCCGACCTTGGCAAGGTCGTGCTCTACCAACTGAGCTATTCCCGCCCGGCGTATCGATGTCGGAACTAAACGAAATTCTTCATCGGTACGGGGTGCGCATTATACGAGAAATCCTTTTTGCCGCAAGCCCCTGAAAGCAAAAAAACGCGATTTTTGTTTGATTGCCGATTAAAGCGCCAAACTGATTAATTAAGCGGCGGAATCGGCTGCTTTCGGCAGTAGGGCCCCGATCAAGAGGCCCTGCATTCGTTATAACTGGATGAAATGCTCGCGGTAATAGGCCAGTTCACCTACCGACTCGCGAATGTCGTCCATTGCCTGGTGGGTGCCCTGCTTCTTGAAGCCACTGAGGATTTCCGGCTTCCAACGGCGCGCCAGTTCTTTCAGCGTACTGACGTCCAGATAACGGTAATGGAAGTAGGCTTCCAGTTCGGGCATATAGCGGAACAGGAAACGGCGGTCCTGACCCACGCTGTTGCCGCAGATCGGCGATTTGCCCGCCGGCACCCACTGCTGCAGGAAGGCGATGGTGGCCAGCTCAGCGGCATGGTCGTCAAACTGGCTGGCTTTCACCCGCTCCACCAGGCCGCTGCCGGTATGGGTGCGCACGTTCCAGTCATCCATCAGGGCAAGCTGTTCATCGGATTGGTGTACGGCGATCACCGGCCCTTCCGCGAGAATGTTCAGATTGGCATCGGTGACCAGCGTAGCGATCTCGATAATGCGATCGCGTTCAGGATCCAACCCGGTCATCTCCAGATCGATCCAAATCAGGTTATTTTCGTTTCCTGTCATGATATTTCCTGCGTAAAAGCCAAAAGATAAACAAACTGTAGGCAAGGCGGCGACCGGCGCTGGCCGTTCAGCGGCCAAGGTGCGCTGCGCGTGGCGGCTAACAACGGTTATTTAATATAAAATAGCGTGTATCATAGTCCTTTTGGTCGCCATGAGCGATAAAGCGGATTCAAGTGAGGCGCAGTGAGCAAGAACAAACTGTCCAAAGGTCAAGAACGCCGTGTACAGGCGAACCATCAACGTCGCCTGAAACGCACCGATAAAAAACCGGAACTGGATGATTCCCAACTGGGCGAGCCGCAGGACGGTATCGTCATCAGCCGTTTCGGGATGCATGCCGACGTTGAGGCAGCGGACGGCACCCAACACCGCTGCAATATTCGCCGTACGCTGCGTTCGCTGGTCACCGGCGATCGCGTAGTGTGGCGCCCTGGCGTCGGTACCCATGAAGGGGTCAAAGGCATTGTCGAGGCCGTGCATGAACGCACCTCGGTGCTGACACGCCCAGATTTCTATGACGGCGTGAAGCCTATCGCCGCCAATATCAACCAAATCGTTATCGTTTCGGCGATATTACCCGAGCTTTCGCTGAACATCATCGACCGCTACCTGGTGGCCTGTGAAACGCTGGAAGTTGAGCCGCTGATCGTACTGAACAAGATCGATCTGTTGGATGCCGAAGCGCGCAAACGGGTCGACGGCATGATGGATACCTATCGCAAGATTGGTTATCGGGTGCTGGAAGTCTCCAGCCAGACGCGCGAAGGCATGGAAGCGTTTGAACAAGCGCTGGTCGGCCGCATCAGTATTTTCGCCGGGCAGTCGGGGGTCGGCAAGTCCAGCCTGCTTAACGCTCTGCTGCCAGCTTCCAAAGAGCAAATTCTGGTAAATCAGGTTTCCGATGTCTCTGGGCTCGGGCAACATACCACCACCGCTGCACGGCTGTATCATTTCCAGCACGGCGGCGACGTGATCGACTCCCCAGGCGTACGTGAGTTTGGCCTATGGCACCTGGAACCGGAACAAATCACCCAAGGTTTTGTCGAATTCCGTAACTATTTAGGCGGTTGCAAGTTCCGTGATTGCCGCCACGATACCGATCCAGGCTGTGCTATCCGTGCCGCAATGGAAAAAGGCGATATCGCCAAAGAACGTTTCGACAACTATCACCGTATTCTGGAAAGCATGGCGCAAGTGAAGGTTCGCAAGAACTTCACCGATGCCGCAGACTGATAATGCCGGGCGGCGTTGACGGTGGCAGAGCCAGCGTTACAATGCGCGCCCTTTACCCTGATTCAAGAGGTTAAACGTGCTGGATAGCATCAAAATTAAATTGCAGTACTGGTTACCGAAGCTGGCTCTGACCCGCCTGGCGGGCTGGGGTGCGGACAAGCAGGCCGGTTGGTTGACCCAATTGGTTCTGAAGGGCTTTGCCCGTTATTACCGCGTAAACATGCAAGAGTCGCAACATCCAGAGCTGAGCGCCTACGCCAGCTTCAACGAATTCTTTGTACGCCCGCTGCGTGACGGCGCCCGCCCGATCATCAGCGACGCCAACTGGCTGGCCCTGCCCGCAGACGGTGCCATCAGCCAGCTCGGCCAGATCCACGACGACCAAATTTTCCAGGCCAAAGGCCACAACTACAGCCTGGAAGCGCTGTTGGCCGGCAACTATGTGCTGGCAGAGCCGTTCCGTAACGGTCTGTTCGCCACCACCTACCTGGCTCCGCGGGATTATCACCGCGTACATATGCCGTGCAACGGCGTGCTGCGCGAAATGATTTATGTGCCGGGTGACCTATTCTCCGTTAACCCATTGACCGCCGCCAACGTGCCAAACCTGTTCGCGCGCAATGAGCGTGTGATCTGCGTGTTTGATACCGCTGTCGGGCCAATGGTGCAGATCCTGGTGGGTGCCACCATCGTCGGCAGCATCGAAACCGTCTGGGCCGGCACGGTAACCCCGCCACGCGAAGGCATTATCAAACGCTGGACCTATCCTGAAGAAGGTGCGGAAGGCGCTATCGTGCTGGAGAAAGGCGAAGAAATGGGCCGCTTCAAGCTGGGTTCGACAGTCATTAACCTGTTTACCCCAGGCAGCGTACAGTTCGCGCCGCAGCTGAACAACGGCACCGTGACCCGCATGGGCGAAGCCTTCGCAGAAATCCCGGCCGCATCTGCTGCCGTTGAAACACCGCAGATCTGAAGGAATTGACGCTGTGCGCCTGATTATCACGTTATTGCTCGGTTGCTTACTGGCTCAACCGGTGCTGGCCGCCACGGTGCCCACCGAAACACAGCTCAAACAGGAGCTGAAGCAGGCCGAGAGCAACAAGAGCGCGCCTAATCAGGCGGAAACCACTGAGGCGTTGCAAAGCGCCCTCAACTGGCTGTCGGAGCGTAAAGAGTCGCTAACGCGCGTTGAGCAGTATCAGCGCGTGATCGACGATTTCCCCAAGATGACGCAGGAACTGCGTCGTCAGTTAGCGCTGGAAGACAGCAAAATCCTGCCGAACGGCGATAACCTGCCGGCCAGCGATTTGGAACAGCAAATCCTGCAAACCAGCAGCCTGCTGCTGGAACAGGCGCGTTTGCTGCAGCAAGAGCAGGAGCGCACGCGGGAAATCAGCGATTCCCTCGGCCAATTGCCGCAGCAGCAAACCGACGCTCGCCGTGCATTGACCGAGATTCAACGTCGCCTGCAGGCCCAACCCGCCAACCCGACCACTCCGCATGCTCAGGCTGCGCTGGCGTTATTGCAGGCGGAAGCCGCTGCACGCAAAGCAAAAGTCGATGAGCTCGAACTGGCACAGCTGTCGGCCAACAACCGCCAGGAACTGGCGCGGATGCGCGCCGAAGTCTACAAAAAGCGCCACGAGAAGATTGACGTTCAACTGCAGGCACTGCGCAATAACCTCAATGCCCAGCGACAGCGCGAAGCCGAACTGGCACTGGAAAAAACCGAGCAGTTGGCCGAGCAAAATGGCGATCTGCCGAAAAGTATCAGTCAGCAGTTGCAAATCAACCGTGAACTGTCTGCGGCGCTGAACAATCAGGCCCAGCGCATGGATCTGATTTCATCCCAACAACGTCAAGCCGCCGCGCAAACGCTGCAGGTGCGCCAGGCATTAAGCACCATTATCGAACAGGCCCAGTGGCTCGGCTCCTCATCGGCGCTGGGAGAAACCCTGCGTGCTCAGGTCGCCACGCTGCCGGAAATGCCCAAGCCGCAGCAGCTCGATGGCGATATGGCCCAACTGCGCGTACAGCGCCTGCAGTTTGAAAGCCAACTGGAAAAACTGTCACAGCGCGAATTCAAACGTGACGACGGCAGTGAACTGACCAGCGCGGAAAGACGCATTGTCGACGCCCAGTTACGCACTCAGAGGGAACTGCTGAATTCACTGCTGTCCGGGTGCGATACGCAGATCCTCGAGCTGACCAAGCTGAAAGTGGCCAACACCCAGTTGATCGAGGCGTTAAACGAAATCAAGGACGCCACCCACCGCTATCTGTTCTGGGTGCCTGACGTCAATCCTATCACCCTGTCCTATCCGATTAACGTCGCGCACGATCTGACGCGTCTGCTGTCGCTGGATACGCTGTCACAGCTCGGTGGGGCCTTCATGATGATGGTGACCAGCCGCGAAACGCTGATCCCCATCTTCGGCGCCCTGCTGCTGGTTATTTTCAGCATCAGCTCTCGCAAGCACTACCACGCCTTCCTGACACGCGCCAGCAGCCGGGTTGGCAAAGTGACCCAGGACGAATTCTTCCTGACCCTGCGCACCGTATTCTGGTCGATTTTGGTGGCACTGCCGCTGCCGGTGCTCTGGGCAGCGCTCGGCTTTGGCCTGCAAAGCGCCTGGAACTACCCGGTAGCCGAAGCGATCGGCAAGGGTGTCACCGCCACGCTGCCGATCCTGTGGGTATGTATGATTTGCGCCGCCTTCGCCCACCCGCAGGGGTTGTTTATCGTGCATTTCCGCTGGCCGGTGAAGCAGGTTTCACGCGCCATGCGCTATTACAAAATGTCGATCTGGCTGATAGTGCCGCTGATCATGGCGTTAATCACCTTCGACAGCCTGAAAGAACGCGAGTTTGCCAATACCCTGGGGCGGTTGTGCTTTATCCTGCTGTGTCTGGCTTTGGCCATCGTCACCAATAGCCTGAAACGCGCCGGCATTCCGCTGTATCTGGATAAAAAAGGCTCCGGCGAGAACATGGTCAACACCGCGCTGTGGGGGCTATTGCTGTCCGCGCCGCTGCTGGCGGCGCTGGCCTCCGCCGTCGGCTATCTGACCACCTCTCAGGCACTGTTGGCGCGGTTGGAAACGTCGGTGGCCATCTGGTTCTTCCTGCTGGTGATTTACCACATTATTCGCCGCTGGATGCTGATCCAACGGCGACGTATCGCCTTTGACCGCGCCAAGCAACGCCGGGCCGATATTCTGGCTCAGCGCGCACGCGGTGAAGAAGAAACGCCGCATACGCCCAACAGCACCGAAGGATCGATGGACATGGATGATTCAGAGATCGATCTGGATACCATCAGTGCCCAGTCGCTCCGGTTGGTTCGTTCGATCCTGACGATGATCGCGCTGGTGTCGGTGATCGTGCTGTGGTCAGAAATTCACTCGGCCTTCGCCTTCCTGGAAAACATCTCCCTGTGGGACGTGACGTCAACGGTCAACGGCGTGGAAACCGCGCATCCAATCACCTTGGGTGCGGTATTGATCGCCATCCTGGTGCTGATCGTTACCATGCAGTTGGTGCGTAACCTGCCGGCCCTGCTGGAGCTGGCGGTACTGCAGCACCTGGATCTGTCGCCGGGCACCGGCTACGCCATCACCACTATTACCAAGTATCTGTTGTTGTTGTTCGGCGCCATCCTCAGCTTTTCCTGGATCGGTATCGAATGGTCGAAATTGCAGTGGGTAGTGACCGCGCTCAGCGTGGGGTTGGGCTTTGGTATGCAGGAGATCTTCTCCAACTTTATCTCCGGCCTGATCATCCTGTTTGAAAAACCGATCCGCATTGGTGATACCGTGACGATCCGCAACCTGACCGGTACCGTCACCAAGATCAACACCCGCGCCACCACCATTTCAGACTGGGATCGCAAAGAGATCATCGTGCCGAACAAGGCGTTTATCACCGAGCAGTTCATTAACTGGTCGCTGTCGGACAACCTGACTCGTGTGGTACTGACCGTACCGGCACCGGCAGAAGCCAACAGCGAAGAAGTGACCAAGATCCTGACCAATGCCGCCGAACGCTGTTCGCTGGTGCTGGATAATCCGGCACCGGAGGTTTATCTGGTCGATCTGCAGCAGGGTATTCAGATCTTTGAACTGCGTATTTACGCCGCCGAGATGGGCCACCGCATGCCGTTGCGCCACGAGATCCATCAGTTGATCTTGTCCGGCTATCGCGAGCACGGCATTACGCTGCCGTACCCACCATTCCAGGTACGCAGCGAGACGCTGTCCCGCCTGACCAGCAACGGTCGCACGCCGGCCTCCACACCGGCGCCCAACACCAAACGCGAATCGGGCAGTTTGTAACCGCCGTATGCAAAAAGGGTTCGGCCATGGCCGAACCCTTTTTTTATCGCAATGGCACTGAATTAGCGGTTATGCGCGCCCGACCGGGAAGGCCAACACTTCACTCAGGCTTTCAGCGCCCAACGCCAGCATCACCAGCCGATCAACGCCTAGCGCCACACCGGAACACTCCGGCATACCGTGCTGCAGCGCATCCAGCAGGTTGTTATCAATCGGGTGCTGCGGCAAACCGCGTTCCGCTCGCTTGCGGTTGTCCTGATCAAAACGCTGACGCTGCTCGCGGCTGTCAGTCAGTTCACGGAAGCCATTCGCCAGTTCAATACCTTTGAAATAGACTTCGAAACGCTCCGCCACGCGGTGATCTTCAGTGCTGATCTCCGCCAGCGACGCCTGGCTGGCCGGGAAGTGATAAACGAACGCCGGTTTATCACGGCCGATGTACGGCTCCACGCCAACGGTAAACAACAATTGCAGCAGCGTATCGCGATCCTCTTCGGTATCGGCAATGTTGCTCAGATCGAGTTTGGCCGCCGCTTCGCGCAGTTGTACCTTCTCCGCTGACAGCGGATCGATATCCAGATGGCGCAGGAAAGCCTGCTGATAAGACAGGGTCTCTGCACTCTCGCAGTCCAGAACCTGCTGCAGCAGATCATCCACCTCGTTCATCAGCCGGTACATGTCGTAGTGCGGACGGTACCACTCCAGCATGGTGAATTCAGGGTTGTGATGACGACCGGCCTCTTCGTTGCGGAAACTGCGCCCCATCTGATAGATCGGCCCGCTGCCCGCCGCCAGCAGACGTTTCATGTGGTATTCCGGGCTGGTCATCATGTACAGCGTCATGCCATCCGCCGCACCGGGCCCGACAAAACGCGTCTGGAACGGGAACAGGTGAATATCGGTGACCGTCGCCTGGCTCATGGTTGGCGTCTCAACTTCCAGCACGCCACGATCGGCGAAGAAACGCCGGATCTCAGTCAGGATCGCTGCGCGTTTCAACAAATTGGCGATGGGTGCACTTGGCTGCCAGCTTGCCGTTTCGCTCATGGTAATTACTCCGAAATCAAACAGGGGATGCAGTCTACTCGTATCCTGGCATGCAAACAAATTCTTAACAGCTCGGCCGCTTTAACCTCGACATTACCTGATAAATAGTTGGCAAAAAGGTTAATAAAAGTTGAATAAACGTTAAATCTAACCCATAGGCAATTATCCTTCCGCCCGCCGGTTAAAAGGCAAAACAATCGATCACATCAAATTTCTTCTACTTAACTTTAGGTATAGTTAATTCCACATTATTGGTGGGAGATATCTATCCTTAAGCTTTATGCAACGACAATGAACTCAGTTAGTTAGCACCCGAAGAATATTTATAAATATTAAGCATAGATATTTAATTTGCCGTTCTTAACAAGAATATTGGAGGAATGCAGTGCAAACCTTTAACGCCGATCTTGCCATTATTGGGGCCGGGGGTGCTGGTTTACGTGCAGCAATAGCCGCAGCGGAAGCCAACCCCCAACTGAAAATCGCGCTCATCTCAAAAGTCTACCCGATGCGCAGCCATACGGTAGCCGCCGAAGGGGGATCCGCCGCCGTCACTCAGGATCATGACTCTTTTGACTACCACTTCAATGACACCGTTGCCGGTGGCGACTGGTTGTGTGAGCAGGACGTGGTCGACCATTTCGTCCACAACTGCCCGCGGGAAATGACCCAGTTGGAACAGTGGGGCTGCCCGTGGAGCCGTAAACCGGACGGTTCGGTCAACGTGCGTCGCTTCGGCGGCATGAAGATTGAACGAACCTGGTTCGCCGCCGACAAGACCGGCTTCCACATGCTGCATACCCTGTTCCAGACCTCGCTCAAATACCCGCAAATCCAACGTTTCGACGAGCACTTTGTGCTGGATATTCTGGTGGATGACGGTCAGGTCCGCGGTTTGGTCGCAATGAACATGATGGAAGGCACCCGCGTGCAGATCCGCGCCAATGCGGTGATCATGGCCACCGGCGGTGCCGGACGCGTGTACCGCTACAACACCAATGGCGGCATCGTCACCGGTGATGGCATGGGCATGGCGTTCCATCACGGCATCCCACTGCGCGATATGGAGTTCGTCCAATATCACCCTACCGGCCTGCCGGGTTCCGGCATCCTGATGACCGAAGGCTGCCGCGGCGAAGGCGGTATTCTGGTGAACAAGGACGGCTACCGTTATTTGCAAGACTACGGCATGGGCCCGGAAACCCCGCTGGGCGAGCCGAAGAACAAATACATGGAACTGGGCCCGCGCGACAAAGTTTCGCAGGCCTTCTGGCACGAATGGCGTGCCGGTCGCACCATCGCCACCCCGCGCGGCGACGTGGTCTATCTCGACCTGCGCCATCTGGGGGAAAAGAAGCTGCTCGAACGCCTGCCGTTCATCTGTGAACTGGCCAAGGCCTACGTCGGCGTCGACCCGGTAAAAGACCCCATCCCGGTACGCCCAACGGCGCATTACACCATGGGCGGCATTGAAACCGATCAAAACTGCGAAACCCGCATCAAGGGGCTGTTTGCCGTCGGCGAATGCTCTTCCGTCGGTCTGCACGGTGCCAACCGTCTGGGATCCAACTCGCTGGCGGAACTGGTGGTGTTCGGCCGGGTGGCCGGTGAGCATGCAGCTCGTCGCTCGCTGGAATCTGGCCCGGCCAATGGCAGTGCCCTTGATGCGCAAGGGCGCGACGTCGAAACCCGACTCAGCAATTTGATGAAGCAGGAAGGCAGCGAAAACTGGTCGAAGATCCGCGATGAAATGGGGTTGTCGATGGAAGAAGGCTGCGGTATCTACCGCACGCCAGAACTGATGCAAAAAACCATCGATAAACTGGCTGAGCTGAAAGAACGCTTCAAGCGCGTCAAAATCACCGATAACTCCAGCGTGTTCAATACTGACCTGCTGTACACCATCGAGCTGGGCTACGGCCTGGACGTCGCCGAATGCATGGCGCACTCCGCCTTTAACCGTAAAGAATCCCGCGGCGCCCACCAGCGTCTGGATGAAGGCTGCACCGAACGTGACGACGTGAATTTCCTGAAGCATACGCTGGCGTTCCATAACCCTAACGGCGCACCGCGCCTGGAATACAGCGACGTGAAGATCACCAAACTGCCACCGGCCAAACGTGTGTACGGCGCTGAAGCCGAAGCGCAGGACAAAAAGGATAAGGAGCAGGCAAATGGCTGAGATGAACACCCTGAAAATCGAGGTCATGCGCTATAACCCGGAATGCGACGCAGAGCCACATTTCGAGACCTTCGCGGTGCCTTACGATGAACAAACCTCGCTGCTCGACGCGCTGGGTTACATCAAGGATAACCTGGCGCCCGACCTTTCCTACCGCTGGTCATGCCGCATGGCTATCTGCGGCTCGTGCGGCATGATGGTCAACCGGGTACCGAAGCTGGCCTGCAAGACCTTCCTGCGCGAATACACCGACGGCATGAAGGTAGAGGCACTGGGTAACTTCCCGATTGAACGCGATCTGGTGGTCGATATGACCCACTTTATCGAAAGCCTGGAGGCGATTAAGCCTTACATCATCGGCAATAACCGCAAACCGGAAGACGGCCCTAACGTGCAAACACCGGCGCAGATGGCCAAGTACCACCAGTTCTCCGGCTGTATCAACTGCGGGCTGTGTTACGCCGCTTGCCCGCAGTTCGGTTTGAACCCAGAGTTCATCGGCCCGGCGGCAATCACCCTGGCGCACCGCTACAACCTGGATAATCGCGACCACGGCCAGAAACAGCGCATGGCGCAACTCAACGGCCAAAACGGCGTGTGGAGCTGTACCTTTGTCGGCTACTGCTCTGAAGTGTGTCCGAAGCACGTCGACCCGGCCGCTGCTATCCAGCAGGGCAAGGTGGAAAGTGCCAAAGACTTCATGATCGCCATGCTGAAGCCGCAATAAGGGAGAGAAACCGCAATGACAACACAACGTAAGCCCTATGTGCGCACCATGACGCCAACCTGGTGGCAAAAGCTCGGCTTCTATCGTTTCTATATGCTGCGTGAAGGGACCTCGGTGCCGGCCGTGTGGTTCAGCATCGTGCTGATCTACGGCGTTTTTGCGCTGAAAGGCGGTGCGGAGAGCTGGGCAGGGTTCGTCGGTTTTCTGCAAAACCCGCTGGTGCTGCTGATTAACGTAGTCGCCCTGCTGGCGGCGCTGCTGCACACCAAAACCTGGTTCGATTTGGCACCGAAAGCCGCCAATATCGTGGTCAACAGCGAAAAAATGGGGCCAGGGCCTATCGTCAAAGCGCTGTGGGCGGTAACGCTGGTCGCCAGCGTGGTCATCCTGGCCGTGGCCCTGCTGTAATCCGGAGGAAACATGATAAATCAAGCACCTAAACGCTCAGACGAACCGGTTTTCTGGGGATTATTCGGCGCCGGCGGCATGTGGGGCGCGATCATCGCGCCCGCTATCGTGCTGCTGGTCGGCATTCTGCTGCCGCTGGGGTGGTTCCCTGGCGATGCGCTGGGCTATGACCGCGTGTTGGCTTTCTGCCAGAGCCTGATTGGCCGGTTGTTCCTGCTGCTGATGATTATTCTGCCGCTGTGGTGCGGTCTGCACCGTATTCACCATGCGATGCACGATTTGAAAATCCACGTGCCGGCCGGTAAATGGGTCTTCTATGGCCTGGCGGCCATCCTCAGCGTCGTCACCGTTATCGGCGTGGTGACGCTGTAAAACACTTCTGGCGGCCAACTCCCGTTGGCCGTCTGCTTTGCCTTTCGGCTACACTGTTTATTCCAACCCGGTAAACAGGAGTAACCAATGCGTTTTCGGTCAAAGCTATGCGCGATCATTCCCGCCTTCCTTTCCGCCGCTTGCAGCGTTTCCCCGCCGAAGAACATCAAAGTAGTGAATGATTTCGACAGCCAGCGCTATCTCGGCACCTGGTATGAAATCGCGCGTTTTGATCACCGTTTTGAACGCGGCCTCGAACAGGTCACCGCCAACTACAGCCCACGCGAAGACGGCGGCCTCAAAGTGGTGAACCGGGGTTTTAATACGCAAAAACAACAATGGCAGGAAAGCACGGGCAAGGCCTATTTTACCGGCTCACCGCAGGTAGCCGCACTCAAGGTGTCCTTTTTTGGGCCTTTCTACGGTGGGTATAACGTGATTGAGTTGGATGCAGATTATCGCTACGCGCTGGTTTGCGGCCCAAACCGAGGGTATTTGTGGATACTGTCGCGCACGCCGACGCTGGACGCCGCCACGCGCGACAGATTAGTGCAAACCGCGAAAAACAACGGCTTTGATACGGATAAGCTAATCTGGGTGAAACAAACGCAGCATCAGTGACTGCTGAACTTCAACCCAAGTATGCCGACAACAATCAGGCACAGGCTGAGGATGCGTGCGATATTGGTTGATTCACCAAGTAACACCATCCCCATAATTGCCGCGCCTACCGCACCAATGCCTGTCCAAACGGCATAAGCCGTGCCGGCGGGCAGCGTTTTCATCGCATGTGCCAACAGCAGCATGCTGACCACCATGGCGGCAACAGTAATAATGCTGGGGGTCAAACGAGTAAAACCATGGGTGTATTTCAGGCCAACAGCCCATACGACTTCCAACAAACCGGCAATAAGCAGAATAATCCAAGCCATGAAACAGGCTCCATAACGGTGGGGTCGTCCCCGAATGCAGATGCGTAAACGGGTCGTCCCATTTAGCGTTGTGATATGCCGGGGGATTATACCCACTGCCGGGGAGGATAACAGTACAAAGCTTTCGGCAGGAGATAGGTCAACAGGGGAAGCGGTATCCCACAACGATGCCTTTGGGCAGCTTTTCGCGGAATACCGCAAGTCAGTAAAGGGAGTTATTCCGCGCTACGCTGGATAGCCTTGCCGCCAGCCTGGATGTCCTCGCCCACGCCCTGAGTGGTGTTGCATGCGGTCAATGAGGTCAAGATCATCAAAGAGAAAATCGCGATAATACTTTTCTTCAGCATAGGAAAGTCCTTATTTGTCAGTGATGAAAAAGTACGGCTTTCTAAGCGTAGTAAATATTAGCGAGAGTTGCTGTTTAAAATGGTTTTATTTCGCACGATTACATTAGAGGCTTTAATGGTTATTAGCTGGCAGTACGCGAAATAGCGCCGCCGAGGTGCTGAACGTCCTCACCGAAACCACGGAAAGTATTACAGCCGCTGAGGGACATCAGTAACAGTAGGGAGACAACGGCTAACAGAGTTTTTTTCATTATGTAGATTCTGCCAACGAGATACGGAAGGTAAAACAAAGGAGCCGCGCAGGGCTCCTTTCTTTTGAAACTTATTTTACGCGTGAAACGTATTCGCCAGAGCGAGTGTCAACGCGAACAACTTCACCAATCTGTACGAACAATGGAACCTTAACCACGGCGCCAGTGCTCAGGGTGGCAGGCTTGCCGCCGGTACCGGCAGTATCACCTTTCAGACCTGGATCGGTGTCAGTGATTTCTGCTTCGATAAAGTTCGGTGGCTGAACCGCGATTGGACGACCGTCCCACAGGGTAACGATACATTCTGCGTTGTCTTGCAGCCATTTTGCCGCATCAGAAACGGTTTTTTCTTCAACACCGTGTTGCTCGAAAGTCTCAGGGTGCATGAAGTGGTAGAACTCACCGTCGTTGTACAGGTAGTTCATGTTGGTATCTACCACGTCCGCGCCTTCGCAAGAGTCGGTAGATTTGAAGGTTTTCTCAACGCGAGTGCCGGTCAGCAGACGACGCATTTTAACGCGCGCAAATGCCTGGCCTTTGCCCGGTTTAACGAACTCACTGGATTCGATAGCGTAAGGTTCGCCCTCGAACATGATTTTAAGACCCGGACGGAAATCGTTGCTAGAATAAGTCGCCATGATGGCCCTCTGAATATTTAAACTGGTAGCTTAGCCAAAAAAATGGCACACATTATAACCCAAAGTACGGCATATAGAGAAGATTGGTTGCATCAACTCGCCGATGTTATTACCGATCCCGATGAATTACTGCAGCTTTTGTCACTGAATACGCATCCGGACCTGCCGCAGGGCCGTGAAGCCCGTCGGCTGTTTGCATTGCGCGTACCCCGCGCCTTCGCCGCACGCATGCGTCCCGGCGACGCCAATGACCCACTATTGCGTCAGGTTCTGACCGCCAGCGAAGAATTCATCAATGCACCCGGCTTCACGACCGATCCGCTGGACGAACAGCGTAGCGTGGTGCCAGGCCTGCTGCACAAATACCGTAATCGTGCTTTGCTGTTGGTTAAAGGCGGCTGTGCGGTTAACTGCCGCTACTGCTTCCGTCGCCATTTTCCGTATCAGGACAACCAGGGCAATAAAGCCAACTGGCGTCAGGCGTTGGATTATATCCGCCAACACCCGGAACTGGATGAGATTATTTTCTCCGGTGGCGATCCGCTGATGGCCAAAGATCACGAGCTGGACTGGCTGATCGAGGAACTGGAAGCCATTGAGCACGTAAAACGCCTGCGCATCCACACCCGTTTGCCAGTGGTGATCCCGGCACGTATCACGCCAGAACTGTGCCGCAGGCTGTCGGCCTCACGCCTACAGGTGCTGATGGTCACGCACATCAATCATGCCAATGAGATTGACCGTGAACTGCAGGGAGCCATGGCGCAACTGCGTCTGGCCGGCGTCACCTTGCTGAACCAAAGTGTGTTGCTGCGCGGCATCAACGACAACGCCGACACGTTGGCGGCGCTGAGCAATGCGCTGTTTGACGCCGGTATCCTGCCCTATTACATCCACGTGCTGGATAAGGTACAAGGCGCGGCACACTTTATGGTCAGCGACGATGAAGCGCGCGCCATTATGCAGGCGCTGCTGAGCAAGGTTTCCGGATATATGGTGCCGCGTCTGACCCGTGAAGTCGGCGGCAAGCCAAGCAAAACGCCGCTCGACCTGCGCCTGATGCAAGATTGACTGACCGGCGGAATGACAAAAACAAAAGAGGCATGCCTGGGCATGCCTCTTTTTTATGCTATGACGTACGCATTAATCTTGCGTTACGGGCACTTATAAACCTGGCCGGCCATTTTGCTGTCCAGTGGGGCAAAGCTTGAAAGCAGGTTCTGGCTTGGGCTGGTCGCGCCATAAATCACGTTGCCGCCCATTGCCGCTGCCTTGTTGCGCAGATCGTTTGCCGCGCCGCGCATGGAGCTGCCTTCACCACCGTTACCGGACAACCAGTTGCTCTGGGTGCCAGTCACTTCGCCCACCAGCTGGCATTCTGCCGCCGGTTTGGTATCGGTAAATTTAACCTGCTGACCTGCGGCGGAAAGTTCATTGGTGCTGCTGCAACCTGCCAGCAGCAAGGCTGCCGAAAGACCCAGTAAGGCTTTAATCCGCATCTTGTTCCCCATCTATATTGAGAGTTTCGCAAAAGCTTATCAGAAAGCGTTGCTATCTCTTAAGCATCCGTTGCCACTGGTGCTGGCCAACGTCTTGAGCGACAGCTGATGAAAGATCAGTTTACCAGCTAAATCAGCCCGGTCTGCATAAATATCATCAAAAGCAGTGAGACAAAGCACGCAAAAAAAAGCCCCGACCAATTGGCCGGGGCTTTTGCACACGCGAACGTGGGGGATGATTACATCATGCCGCCCATGCCGCCCATGCCACCCATACCGCCAGCGCCACCTAAATCAGGTGCGTCGCTTTTTGGCAGGTCGGTCACCATGCACTCGGTGGTGATCATCAGGCCAGCCACAGAAGCCGCGTACTGCAGAGCAGAACGGGTTACTTTGGTTGGATCCAGGATCCCCATCGCGATCATGTCGCCGTATTCTTCGGTGTAAGCGTTGTAGCCGTAGCTGCCTTCGCCTGCTTTCACGTTGTTGGCAATCACGGAAGCTTCTTCACCGGCGTTGATTACGATCTGACGCAGTGGAGATTCCATCGCGCGCAGTGCAACCTTGATACCGACGTTCTGGTCTTCGTTGTCGCCTTTCAGGTTAGCGATTTTGCTTGCTACACGGATCAGTGCAACACCACCGCCGGCAACCACGCCTTCTTCAACCGCAGCACGGGTCGCGTGCAGGGCATCTTCAACGCGGGCTTTCTTCTCTTTCATTTCAACTTCAGTTGCTGCGCCCACTTTGATAACGGCAACGCCGCCAGCCAGTTTAGCGACACGCTCCTGCAGTTTTTCACGATCGTAGTCAGAGGTCGCTTCTTCGATCTGCTGACGGATCTGGGTAACGCGGCCTTGGATAGTCGCTTCGTCGCCCACGCCATCGATGATGATGGTGGTGTCTTTGTTGATCACAACGCGCTTAGCCTGGCCCAGGTCTTCCAGGGTCGCTTTTTCCAGCTCCAGACCAATCTCTTCAGAGATAACGGTACCGGCAGTCAGGGTAGCGATGTCCTGCAGCATGGCTTTACGACGGTCGCCGAAACCAGGTGCTTTAACCGCAGCCACTTTCACGATGCCGCGCATGGTGTTAACCACCAGAGTAGCCAGCGCTTCGCCTTCAACATCTTCAGCAATGATCAGCAGTGGTTTGCCGGCTTTCGCTACGGCTTCCAGTACTGGCAGCATTTCACGGATGTTGGAGATTTTCTTGTCAGCCAGCAGGATGAACGGGCTTTCCAGTTCGATAGAACCGGTTTCTGGCTTGTTGATGAAGTATGGAGACAGGTAACCGCGATCGAACTGCATACCTTCAACAACGTCCAGCTCGTCTTGCAGGCCAGTGCCTTCTTCAACGGTGATAACGCCTTCTTTGCCCACTTTCTCCATCGCTTCTGCAATCAGTTTACCGACGGTTTCGTCGGAGTTTGCAGAGATGGTGCCTACCTGAGCGATAGCTTTGGAGTCAGAGCAAGGTACGGACAGTTTTTTCAGTTCTTCAACAGCGGCGATAACCGCTTTGTCGATACCGCGCTTCAGATCCATTGGGTTCATGCCGGCAGCCACAGCTTTCAGGCCTTCGGTGATGATGGATTGAGCCAGTACGGTTGCAGTGGTGGTACCGTCGCCCGCAGCGTCGTTCGCTTTAGAGGCAACTTCTTTCACCATTTGTGCGCCCATGTTTTCAAACTTGTCTTCCAGTTCGATTTCACGAGCAACAGATACGCCATCTTTAGTGATGGTAGGAGCGCCGAAGGACTTATCCAGCACTACGTTACGGCCTTTCGGGCCCAGGGTCACTTTTACTGCATCAGCGAGAACATTCACGCCGCGGAGCATTTTCACGCGAGCGTCATTGCCGAATTTTACGTCTTTAGCTGCCATTGGTATTTCCCTTCAACTCGTTCAGTTCAGAAGATAAAGCGCACTTACGCTTCAACAATTGCCAGAATGTCGCTTTCGGACATGATCAACACTTCTTCATTGTCGATCTTCTCTGCTTTCACGCCGTAACCGTCGTTGAAAATCACGATATCGCCAACTTTCACATCCAGCGGCTGGATGTTGCCGCTTTCCAGAACACGCCCTTTACCCACTGCGACAACTTCGCCACGAGTAGATTTACCCGCTGCAGAGCCAGTCAGGACGATGCCGCCAGCAGATTTTGATTCAACTTCTTTGCGCTTGACGATAACGCGGTCATGCAATGGACGAATACTCATTGAACGCTCTCCTGTAAGAAGGTCTCTATCAGATTTAGGGTTGTCACCGGATTGTGAATACCGGCTTGTGGGATTTGAAATGGGGGCATTCCATCCCCCTTCAAGGGGGCGGCCAAAAAAATTTTCGCTTTTGATGGCAATACTGAGCTACTGATGCGAAAAACGCGGCCTGGGCCGCGTTTTTTCAACGATCGTTGCGTTTGTCATGATCGTCGGGCTGATGATCCAGCGTATAGCGATCGTCGTTTTTACGCTGGAACTCGCCGTCGAAGGTGTTGCCGTTGGCAGCATTACCGCCCTGGCTCCAACCGCCGGGGCGGTAAACGGAAAGATGCGGCATCAGTTTCAACGTCAGCGATTTTTGCACCGGGGGCAGTAACAACAACAGGCCGAGGAAATCGGTAAAGAATCCCGGCACCAGCAGCAAGAAGCCCGCTAATACCAGTGAAACACTTTTCACCATTTCCGACGCAGGGCTTTCACCTGCAGCCAGCTTTTGTTGCATCTGCATGAAGGTCTTCATGCCCTGGTTGCGCACCAGCGAAATGCCGACGCAGGAGGTGAACACCACCAGCAACAGGGTAATCGCCACGCCCAATACGGCGGCGACTTTAATAAATAGGGATATCTCTATGTAAGCCAACAGAAATATCAGCAGTAACGGTAACCAGCGCACCTGGTTCTCCTCTGGTAGATCTGCGCAACCGCACGTTGGCGACGGCGCGAAAAGGGGGCCGGTTAACGGCCGACCTAAATACAATGGGGTCTGCCGGCGTGCATTTCAACCAAAGGCCCTTTTTTATTGCTAAAGTTAATAAACGTGAAAGGGATCACAGAACCAGAAACAGGCAATTTAAGAAGACTCAGAAGGTGATCTGGATTCAGTCATTTATTACTAACCAGCATATGATCTGGGCAGCAACGGGCACAGTGGTTAATCGTTTCATGCCTGAAGCCTTCGGCAACATAATTTGGTTCCCTGACAATTAATTAATTCGGCAGCAATACAAAGAAGGTTCACATGTCAAATAACATTCGTATCGAAGAAGACCTGTTAGGAACACGTGAAGTCCCCGCAGAAGCCTATTACGGTGTTCACACTCTGCGTGCGATTGAAAACTTTTATATCAGCAACAGCAAAATCAGCGATGTGCCCGAGTTTGTTCGCGGCATGGTAATGGTAAAAAAAGCCGCAGCGATGGCGAACAAAGAACTCAAAACCATTCCACGTAAAATCGCTGATGTCATCATCCAGGCCTGTGACGAAGTGCTGGATAAAGGCAAATGCATGGACCAGTTCCCGGTGGATGTGTTCCAGGGCGGCGCGGGCACTTCATTGAACATGAACACCAACGAAGTGCTGGCGAATATTGGTCTGGAGCTGATGGGCCACCAGAAAGGCGAATACCAATACCTGAACCCTAACGATCATCTCAACAAGTGCCAGTCTACCAACGACGCCTACCCAACCGGTTTCCGCATTGCGGTTTACGCCTCCAATCAGAAGCTTATCGACGCCATCAACCAGCTGCGTGAAGGGTTTGACCGCAAGGCAAAAGAGTTTGAAACCATCCTGAAAATGGGGCGCACCCAGTTGCAGGATGCGGTGCCAATGACACTGGGCCAGGAATTCCATGCGTTCAGCGTGTTGCTGAAAGAAGAAACCCGCAACCTGCATCGCACCGCCGAGCTGCTGCTGGAAGTGAACCTGGGTGCGACAGCAATCGGGACGGCGCTGAACACCCCGGAAGGCTACCCGCAACTGGCGGTTCAAAAATTGGCAGAGGTCAGCAACCTGCCTGTCGTGCCGGCCGAAGACTTGATCGAAGCCACCTCCGACTGCGGCGCCTACGTAATGGTGCACAGTGCGCTGAAACGCCTCGCAGTTAAACTGTCTAAAATTTGCAACGACCTGCGCCTGCTGTCTTCAGGCCCACGCGCCGGTCTGAACGAAATTAACCTGCCGGAACTGCAAGCGGGCTCATCCATCATGCCGGCCAAGGTCAACCCGGTCGTACCGGAAGTGGTCAATCAGGTATGTTTCAAGGTGATTGGCAACGACACTTGCGTTACCATGGCGGCCGAAGCGGGCCAACTGCAGTTGAACGTCATGGAGCCGGTGATTGGCCAGGCGATGTTCGAGTCCATTCACATCCTGACCAACGCCTGCTATAACCTGCTGGAAAAATGCATTAACGGCATCACCGCGAATAAAGAAGTGTGCGAGCACTACGTCTTCAATTCTATCGGTATCGTCACCTATCTGAACCCGTTCATTGGCCACCACAACGGTGACATCGTCGGGAAGATCTGCGCCGAAACCGGCAAGAGCGTACGTGAAGTCGTGCTGGAACGCGGTCTGCTGACCGAAGCCGAGCTGGATGACATCTTCTCCGTGGAGAACCTGATGCACCCGGCCTATAAAGCCAAACGCTATACGGATGAAAATGAACAATAACAGACACACCCGGTAGCCCAAAAAGGCACGCTAAATCCCCCTGGATAGCGTGCCTTTTTACTTTCCATCGCCCACAAAATTTTAACTTTTCGTTTTCAAAAAAACTTATTTTAAGGAGTAGACACTATGTTAGCCGTAGAATTGGTTATCGTTCTGCTGGCCATTTTTTTAGGGGCCAGGCTGGGCGGTATCGGGATTGGATTTGCAGGCGGGCTGGGGGTTTTGGTCCTGGCGTTGATTGGCGTGAAACCGGGCAGTATTCCGTTCGACGTCATTTCCATCATCATGGCGGTGATTGCCGCGATCTCGGCGATGCAGGTCGCCGGCGGTATGGACTATTTGGTGCAGCAAACGGAAAAACTGCTGCGCAAGAACCCCAAGCACATCACCATTCTGGCACCGATCGTCACCTATTTTCTGACTATCTTCGCCGGTACCGGCAACATTTCGCTTTCCGCACTGCCGGTGATCGCTGAAGTCGCGAAAGAACAGGGCATCAAGCCTTGCCGTCCGCTGTCTACCGCTGTGGTATCCGCCCAGATTGCCATCACCGCCTCGCCAATTTCTGCCGCGGTGGTGTACATGTCTTCAGTGATGGAAGGACACGGCGTCAGCTATCTGCACCTGCTGATGGTCGTGATGCCGTCTACCTTCTGCGCCGTACTGGTGATGTCGCTGCTGGTAAGCTGGCTGTTCGACTCCAAATTGTCGGACGATCCGGTTTACCTGAAACGCCTGGAAGAAGGCTTGGTAACACTGCGCGGCAACAAGATCATGGAAATCAAACCCCGCGCCAAAGTGTCGGTGCTGCTGTTCCTGCTAGGTGTGCTGTGCGTAGTGGCCTACGCCATCATCAACAGCCCGGGCTTGGGCCTGGTGGCAAAACCGCTGATGAACACCACCAACGCCATTCTAATCATCATGCTTAGCGTCGCTACCCTGACCACCCTGCTGTGCCGCGTCGATACCGATATGGTGCTTAATTCCAGCACCTTTAAGGCCGGTATGAGCGCCTGTATCTGTATTCTGGGTGTAGCCTGGTTGGGTGATACCTTTGTTCAAGCCAACATTGACTGGATCAAAGAGACTGCTGGCACGGTGATTCAATCGCATCCGTGGCTGTTGGCCGTGATTTTCTTCTTCTGCTCGGCGCTGCTGTATTCTCAGGCCGCCACCGCCAAGGCGCTGATGCCGATGGCGCTGGCGTTGAACGTATCGCCATTGACCGCAGTGGCTTCCTTCGCCGCCGTTTCCGGCCTGTTTATCCTGCCAACCTACCCAACCTGGTCGCCGCGGTACAAATGGATGATACCGGCACCACCCGCATCGGGCGTTTTGTGTTTAACCACCCGTTCTTTATCCCCGGCACCATCGGCGTGATATTGGCGGTGCTGTTTGGCTTCCTGCTGGGCAGCGTGATGCTGTAATGCTTCACCCCGGGGCTGCGGCCCCGGTTTCCCCTCTCCTGCCCCACTGGCGATAAACTCGCCTTCTAGCTGACCGCCCTTCAAGGTATAGTGCCCACTGATAATCTGGATGAGAGGGCTGAAGATGTCTGATTGCGAAGCTGTCGTCATACTCTGCACCGCACCCGATGAGGCTACGGCACAAGACCTGGCGGCCCGGGTTCTGGGGGAAAAGCTGGCGGCCTGCGCCACGCTGTTACCCGGCGCAACGTCGTTATATTACTGGGAAGGGAAACTGGAACAGGAATATGAAGTGCAGATGCTGTTCAAAAGCGATTGCCACCATCAAGATGCCCTGCTCAGCTACCTGAAACAACATCACCCCTACCAGACGCCAGAACTGTTGGTGCTGCCGGTGATGGCCGGAGATAAAGACTACCTGTTATGGATCAACGCCTCATTAAACTGATTTTTCTGCTTTGCAGCCTGTTCTTTCTGCCGCAGGCGGCCCAGGCTTCGCTGTTCGGCCAAAACGGCGGTAGCCAGTTCGTGCCTGTCGATCAGGCCTTCCCCTTTGATTTCAAACAGCAAGGCAATCAGCTGTCGCTGGACTGGCAAATTCGTCCCGGTTATTACCTCTATCGCCAGCAGATCAAACTGGTGCCAAAGCAGGCCACGCTGGGCGCCTTTGAACTGCCCGCCGGGCTGAGCCACAAAGACGAATTTTTCGGCGAGGTCGCCATTTTCAAGCAACAGCTGAATCTGAAGATTCCGCTGCAACAAGCAACGGCAGATGCCAGCCTGAGCGTGACCTACCAGGGCTGCGCGGAAGCCGGTTTCTGCTACCCGCCGGAAACGCGCGTGATCCCGTTGAATGCCGTGAGCGCCTCCGCCGCTCCGATACTCCCTACTGCGGCAGAGCCGGTACCGGCTCCCAATGATCTGCCGTTTTCACCGCTGTGGGCATTGCTGATCGGTATCGGTATCGCTTTCACCCCCTGCGTTTTGCCGATGTATCCTCTGATTTCCGGCATCATTCTGGGCCGTGAAAAACCGCATAGCAGCGGTCGAATTTTGGCGTTGGCCGTGGTTTACGTGCAGGGTATGGCGCTGACCTATACCTTGCTGGGTTTGGTGGTCGCTGCCGCCGGGCTGCAGTTTCAAGCGGCACTGCAACATCCGTACGTGTTGATCGGCCTCTCAGTGCTGTTTATCGCCTTGGCATTGTCGATGTTTGGCCTCTATTCCTTGCAATTACCGGCATCGCTGCAAACGCGTTTAGCGGGCTGGAGCAATACCCAAAAAGGAGGCTCGCTGCCCGGCGTGTTCCTGATGGGGGCTCTGGCTGGATTGATCTGTTCCCCTTGTACCACCGCACCACTCAGCGCGATTCTGCTCTACATTGCCCAGAGCGGTAATATGTGGGCCGGCGGCGGTACCTTGTACCTTTACGCATTAGGCATGGGGATCCCGCTGGTGCTCGTCACTCTGTTCGGCAACCGCCTGCTGCCGCGCAGCGGCCCATGGATGCAGTATGTCAAAGAGGCTTTCGGCTTTGTGATCCTCGCCCTGCCGGTATTTCTGCTGGAGCGTGTGATCGGCGATCTGTGGGGGCTGCGGCTGTGGAGCCTGCTGGGCCTGGCGTTCTTCGGCTGGGCATTTGCCCTTAGCCTGAAAACCTCCCGCGGCTGGGCCCGTGTTTTACAGATGCTATTACTGGCAGCGGCAGTGATTGCCGCACGGCCGTTGCAAGACTGGGCTTTTGGCGTTAACAGCACTCAGCAGGCAGCACCACATCTGAACTTTACGCAGATCAGTAATGTGGAGCAGCTCAACCTGGCGCTGCAGCAAGCACAGGGTAAACCAGTGATGTTGGATCTTTATGCCGATTGGTGCGTCGCCTGCAAAGAGTTCGAAAAGTATACCTTTAGTGATGCGGCCGTTCAGGCTAAGCTGGCCAATGCCGTGCTGCTGCAGGCGGATGTGACCGCCAACAATGCCGAACAGGCAGCGCTGCTCAAGCACTTGAAAGTCCTGGGTTTGCCGACAATTCTATTTTTTAACGGCGCAGGACAAGAGTTGACGGCCCAGCGGGTGACTGGATTTATGGATGCTCCAACGTTCAACGCGCATTTGCAGAAAGTAGTGCAATAAATAACACTGAAGTTCAGAACCGAATTTGGAGGGAGCACAAGTGCAACGCGAACAAGTTCTTGATACGGCACTGGGTCTGTTGGAACAACAGGGCCTGGCAACCACCACATTAGAAATGCTGGCAGAAAAACTCGACGTACAGCCGAGCGATCTTAAACGCTTCTGGCCGGATCGCGAAGCGCTGCTGTATGACTGCCTGCGCTATCATGGCCAGCAAATTGACACCTGGCGTCGTCAGTTGCTGCTGGACGAAGCCCTGAGCCCACAGCAAAAATTGCTGGCACGCTACGACGTGCTGGCAGAGTACGTACAACACGATCGCTATCCCGGCTGCCTGTTTATTGCCGCCTGTAGCTTCTTCCCTGAGGTAGATCACCCTATCCACCAACTGGCCGAGCAGCAGAAGCTGACTTCGCTGGAACTGACCCGTGACCTGCTGCGAGAAATGGACGCCGACGATGCGGATATGGTGGCGCAGCAGATGGAACTGATCCAAGAGGGCTGCCTCAGCAAACTGCTGATAAAACGTCAGCTCCAGGACGTATCCGTTGCCAAGCGCTTGGCGGAAGACATCTTGCAGGTCGCTCAGTGCCGCAGAAATGGCGCATTAAGCTGAATGACACCGTGGCGGCGAGCGCAACCACGGTACTTTACGCCCATCTCGCGCTTTTTTTGCTCCCTTTGACTGAAAAGCCAGCAACCGGACGCGTTTTGCCTTATTTCGTTCACAAAGCCGTTGACTGACTTCGGCCAATACGGTTTAATGCTGCGCGTTGCCCGGATAGCTCAGTCGGTAGAGCAGGGGATTGAAAATCCCCGTGTCCTTGGTTCGATTCCGAGTCCGGGCACCACTATTTAGAAGAACCCGCCTATGGCGGGTTTTTTGCTTTCTGAAACAGGACTCTTCATCGAACAAGTTCGATTATTCGGCCAGAGGCCTCACCCTGCGGGCCAACGCTAAAGCGTTGTTCAATCCGGCGCAAGCGCCCGTTGTCCGAGTCCGGGCACCACTATTTAGAAGAACCCGCCTATGGCGGGTTTTTTGCTTTCTGAAACAGGACTCTTCATCGAACACGTTCGATTATTCGGCCAGAGGCCTCACCCTGCGGGCCAACGCTAAAGCGTTGTTCAATCCGGCGCAAGCGCCCGTTGTCCGAGTCCGGGCACCCTATTTAGAAGAACCCGCCTATGGCGGTTTTTTTTGCTTTCTGAGACAGGACTCTTCATCGAACAAGTTCGATTTTTCGGCCAAAGGCCTCACCCTGCGAGCCAACGCTAAAGCGTTGCTCAATCCGGCGCAAGCGCCTGTTGTCCGAGTCCGGGCACCCTATTTAGAAGAACCCGCCTATGGCGGTTTTTTGCTTTCTGGGGTTTCGGTAGATCTCTGGTCGCGTTGATCGCTGAAGTCACTACCCTGCTTCTTCCATCCAGCCAGAGCATTTCTCTTTAGTGTCCCTCCCCTGCGGTCTCTATGGCTTTAGCTGGTCGGCTATAAACTGCCAATAACCATTATTCCCATCATGATGTGTATATTTTGGGTAAATCATCAAGACAGGCTGCATCCGATCTTTGTCCGGTCTTAGGAAACTCGCTTCATCTCTCTCTTTCAGATATGTGAAACAAGTGAATCTGGCCAGGCCCTCTTCTGCATTTACCTGAGCTTTATTTGCATAGACGCAGCCACTTCTGGCAAACAGTATGGGCGTGCATTGACACATCTCCTGCACTTAAAGAAAACTATGACCGTTGCATGTGCCAAGAGCGGAAGTTGCTAAAGTGGCTTGTCTTAGGGGCAATATCAACCATGTGTCGCGATACTTTAAAACGAATTTCCGGAATTGATGCTTTATCCAGATTTTTGAGAATGTACTCGGTATGGCACAAGGAACCTGGTTCACTAATCTTAGCCACGGGAGTGATATGTCTGATCTTTAATGGAGATGATTCGCCTGTCTTCGATCCCACGACTTAATAAAAACCAGCAAACCTCATCAACACTATTTTGGTAGTCCACCGAGTTAATAATATGGAAATACCATCATTTGAACTGATAGATCAAAAGGTTGAAGTTTCGTGACTGCGACTTGGAGAGCTCGGGACAATGGATACACACACTTTCAGTTTTTATCTCAACGCCTAAATAACTGTTTGAAAGTCGCGAGAAAGCACGAAAAATCAACCATAAATTATTTTTAATTCTGACCAATTTAAAAACGAGTTTTGTAAATCCCCGTGGGCGTTTAAGTTGGCGCCGGTTGAACAATCGATGTTGCCCGGCGCCAGTACCGCCATGCCCCCACGCAGAGCGACCTCGCGTGGACTCAGTCGGCCTTCGAAGCCTGGGCCTGTGTTTCCTCCACCGGGCAATAAGGTGTAGGATCGACTGGCCAGATCACTTTACCGTTGCCGGCTACCAATTGTTCCGCGCCACAATGGGTATGCTTGATAGCGAACAGTGGCCTACCCTGAAGGTCGTAGGCCGCACGCAGCATTCTCACGGCGTTGTCACCTTCACCCACTTGGTCGTACCCAAAGACAACATTGCGATCTCTGTCGATGACGAGTTCCTGCCACTCGGGGGCAATCAACTGCTTACCATCCAGATTCAATAGCGCTACGTGACTCTTCTTGTTCAGGCCGTCAATCGCGCGCAAGTAGTGGCCGCTCTCATCGAGTTTGATGTTTATGAACTGCTCCGGCTTAGCCAGCACTTTACCAGCGGCATCCATTACACCTACGGCGGGAATCAATTCGCTCTGACCCAACATGGTCACGGTGATCATCGGTGTATCAACGCGGCTGAACACGAAACGATCCGGCGTAAGCACGCCCACCTGCTTGTAGGTAGTGGGCACCAACTCGCGACCGTTGTTCAGGTCATAGATGCCAGCGGTGTACGAGAACGTCGACTCTTTCTTGAACACAGAGGCATAGCCCGGTACGTAGTTGATCATGCCCAACGTGCCGAGGCCTGCCTTCTGCGCATAGTCATAGGTGGGTTGCATCATCCATGCGCCGCTACGATCGATCACGCCATACTTGGAGTTGTCCCGGTTGACACCCCCGCTGGCCTTGGCAAACGCACCTTTCTTGCTGAAAGGCATACAGTCGGCAAAGCGTGGCTCGATCACTATCTTGCCGGTGTAATCCATGTAACCGCAGGAGCTGTCATACTTTTCGCGAAAGCTCACCAAGCCTTCGCTGGGTATACCTAACCAGTTGTACTTGGCAGGTATAGTGAGTGTACCGCTGGCATCGATAAGTCCTTTGCTCTTGAAATCGGGCGAAGTCACTACCATATGGCCGTCCTGCATCTCGCCTATTTCACTGTAATCGGCCTTTTTCTGCGAACCGTCTTTGAGGTTAATGATCCAGTTCTGGTTTCCACGCTTGCCTATGACGAGACCTCCACGTTTGGAGAAATCCTGGCGTAAAGTCAAGGAGTCATAGAGCGCATCGGTGAGGTGCTTGCCGTGAACATCAAGGATGCCATTCTTGCCGTTCAACTCATAACCAATGTACTGGCCGTCGCGGACGGAAAACATATCGTCGTAACGCGCGGGCTGCACTTCGTTGCCGTGATAGTCCATGGCCCCGACCTTGCCGTCATGGGTGAAGGCGAAGTAACCGGGTACAAGGTCATATATGTTCTCACCCAGCGTCTTGATCGGCGTCTTAGTCTTGACGTCGGCCAACTGCCATGTGTTGCCTTGTTGCAGCAGCATGGTGTCGTTCATGGGGAATGAGGCGTAGGCGTCATACTGATCGCTATCAAATGGCACCAGCAACGCAGCCGTCTGGTCTATTACGGCACAACTGTCGTTGACACATATGGCGCTGTTAAATGGTTGCGGGGCAGGGACTTTCGGTTGTTGCGTTTGATCGGCTGACTTGCCATCGGAGTAGCAGGCACTGAGCAGCACGGCCAGGCTGGCAACAAATAACAAACGGGGGAAAGGTGACGATACATGTCGTTGAAATAGTCCTTATAAAGTATTAACGTGGCGAATTAAGCTCGACTGGGGAAAAGGCGCAATGAACATTCATAATTTGCCGCCTGATTGTTATTAATAAACCAGCTCAAAAAGAATAGATACAGGGGAAATCCGAAATGAGAAAAAAATATTATGATAGCTATCGGACATTCACACTTTTGTGCCTTATTCAGGGGCAGTGTGAAACTTACGATAAAAACGGTGAACCCACTGTAAATGGCTAGCCGATTATTTATTAATTCTTTCAACCGCCGTTCAAGCTTCTGGGTGCGCAACATTTTTTGTAGATAAACCGTCCGCAGGTATGATGATCAAAAAATACCTTGTCATCAACTAAACGAACCTAATACATTACTTTTTTAAATCCAGAGACATTAATTTATCATTCATACAGTTGCCACACTAAAGCCACTTAAAAACATTCTTTTATCAAAATCGGTTAGCACAAATAGCTATCGAGGATCACATTGGCAGCAAAACACCGATTTAATCGTCTTTTAATTACAGATGCTGTCAATTATCAATAACATGATAGCAAGCGCTGTGAATCCTTTGTATTATCTCGCCCCCTCGAAACCACGCCGCTGGTGACCCTGGGCAGATATCTGGTATGAAATAGAAGTCTGGCCGAAAGTTGAACCTTCAGCTAGCCAGTACAGATTATTACTCAAACTTGATAACGTATAATCATGACCCCTATTTAAAAAAACTGCCTATAGCTGGATTTTTTGCTTTCTGGGATAAGGCACGACCTTATTGCGCATCGAGCCAGGCCGAAAGCTGCGTCAATTCCTCCGTGAGGATTTGACGCAGCGGAATCAATTTATCCGGTGTCTGCTCCAGCTCGGAACAGGCCTCAACCGCACGCTGCATGCCCAAACTGGCACAGCTGCTTTTTAGTTTATGTGCCAAATGCACAACTCTGCGCACATCGCCCGCTTCGCTGGCCTGTTCAAGCTCAGTAACCCATAACAAGGCATGTTCTACGAACAAGTCTCGCCACTCGCTGATTTTCTCTTTACCGAACACCGCCATATCCTGCGTTAGCTGAACGAAATCCAAACTGGGAGCGAGCCGCATCGGGCGTTTTTCTGCTGTTAAATAGTGCTCAATCAGTCGGCTTAATGCTGCACAGGCGATAGGCTTTTGTATCAATCCGCAGAATATTTCGCCGACGCGGAGCCTTAACGTTTCGTCGGCAACATGGGCGCTGAAACCAATAAGGGGTAACTGTGGCTGCAACGCAGCAATCAGCCCAGAGAGCGTCACACCGTCCATATCCGGCAGATCCAAATCCACCAGTACACCGCTGAATGCGCCATCAACTGCCAATAGGTTCAATGCGCTTTGGCCATCGCCAACCACCTCAACCATGGCATGGCAAGACAGCAACATTTCGGCAGTAATACGCTGGGTGACCAAGTTATCTTCCACCAGCAGCAGACGGTAACCCGAAAGATCCGTTCGTTCTTCTGCCCGATGCTGTATTGGCGTGGCTGCAACAACCAGCGGCAGATTCAGTGAAAAGCAACTGCCGCTTCCCGGCGTGCTGTTGACGCTTAAGCTGCCTTGCAGTGCCTCCGCCAGCCCCCGGCTGATCGCCAATCCCAGCCCGGTGCCACCGCGCTTGGCCGTCAGCTGTACAAAGGGTTTGAAAATCTGTGCCAGTGCTTCACCGGCAATGCCACACCCCGTATCTGCAACGTCAATTTGCCAGCGCGGCCCATCAATATGGCAGCGAATCTCCACCCGGCCTTGATCGGTGAAACGCAGGGCGTTAGCCAGCAAATTCATCACAATTTGGCGAATACGCCGCGGATCACCCTTCAGCCATTGCGGCAATTCATCAGCACAAGTGAGAACCAATGTAATCTCACGATGACGTACCCGCCCGGAGATTAACCTCATGATACTCGCCAGTAACTGACGTGGGTCGAATGCCTCGTCGTTGAGCGTCACGCTGCCCTTACCCGCCTCTAGCGCTGAATAATCCAGAATATCGTTGAGGATCGCCAATAGACTCTCACCGGAGTCATTGATCGCCTGTACGTAGGAAAGGTTCTTTAGCGATAGCGGCTGTTCCGACAACAGCTGAGCCGTGCCCAGAATACCGTGCAACGGGGTTCGAATTTCATGGCTCATTGCGGCCAAAAAGGCCGACTTAGCCCGGTTGGCCTTTTCCGCCTCAGCACGAGCCTGATGGTGCTCTACCACCATTGCTTCCAATTCGGCCGTACGTAATTCAACTTGTGCCGCAAGATATTGCCGCTGATTTTGCAGGGCGTCGGCATTTGCGCGGAAAGCCTCCATCAACTGCCCCATGGTATTTAATTCACGCACGCCGGATGTTGCGGGGAAGGGAGAGTTGAGATCGCCCTCCAATAACCTTTGCAAAGCTGCGGTTTGCTTCGCCAATGGCAACGTCACCGAATGCCAAACCACGCGCCACAAGATTAGCGACAGTGCCACCAACGAAAACAAACTCAAGATAATCAGCCAGAACTTACCCGTTTCTCGAGCCTGTCGAAGGGTCTCTAACGCCTGACTATTGCGCCGTTCAATATCACCGACCTGACGACTGATTTCAGCACTGAAACGAGTAAACATATCCAGGTTGTTTTGTGACAGTGCCTGAAGCTGCGCGCGGATATCCCTTTCCCGCTTATACAGTGTCGCAAGCTGTTGATAACGTGTCAGAGTCTGCAATTCACGCGCTATCTTCTCGCTGGTGAGGGGATCTTCGACGCGCTCTTGCCTGCGCTGGAGAATGCGAACGTAGCTGCCGATACGGGAGATTAATTCGGCTGGCGCACGCTCGGCAAGTTGCTTCTCCAACAGCAAAATCAGATGCTCAATTTGTATCGCATTAAGCCGCAGCTCCGCCATTTGGTTTTGGTATTCAAAATCGATATCAATCAGGCGATCCAATGCCTGCTCTGCGGCATGATTGCGATGCTGCTCAATCAAATCGTAAATCCCTGCCTGCGTGACGCCTGCGGCAGTTGCAGCATTGTTTAACTGCCCTTTGGCCAACTCGGCAATGCGGGCCGCCGCATCCATAATTTCACGGGAAAGATCGCGTTGCTGCTTGCGCAATGCCAGGCGCCGGCCCACCAATTCGCCCTGCAGGCCTAAACTGTGTGTAATGTCGGACTCCTGTTGCTCTATCGCCGCCGTATCAAATCCTTGACTGCGTAAACGTTCCAAGAGCCGGCTGATACGCAAACTTTGTACCGTGAGCATTTTCCCTTGCTCGATCCAATCTGCGTGCGTATCGGCATTCGTCAGGCTTTGAGCGGAAAACAATTCGTAAGCACTGGCCTCGCTGAGTTGACGAGCTATATTCATCGTTGGGATCACTGACCGGGTATTGTTTTGTTCGACTTCGCCAATAAAGCGAAAGCCCAACCAGCCTATCAACGAACTGATCAACGCTAACCCTGCCATCAGCAAAAAAGCCAACCAAAGTCGCCGTGTTAACGAAGGGTGCCCCATAGGTATCCTGATGATGAAATTAAAGTTGTTTTATCAGTGACGAAACCTCTAGCATAAAGGCTTATTAATTATGAGGCTATTATGCGCAACGCGATTTTCCGTTTTCTTGTATCGTTTTTCTGCGGCACGATAACCTGTTCGGCATTGGCGGTCTCACCGGCCCCTCTGGTGCGCTGGCTAAACGAGCGTCAATCTGAGCCAACTGCCGCCACGCCAGTATTGCAGGCGGAACGTCGTTGGAAACTGTGCGCCCTCTATCCCAGTCTGAAAGACGCTTACTGGCTCTCCATCAACTACGGCATGGTGCAGGAAGCCCAACGCACCAATGTGACGCTGAAGATATTTGAAGCCGGCGGGTATTCGCAGCTTGAAGCCCAGCGCGAGCAATTAACGCTCTGTCGCCAATGGCAGGCCGATGCGATTTTGCTTGGCAGCAGCCTGGCTCAATTCCCCGATCTGGCGGCTTCCGTTGGCGACACGCCGGTGATTGCCGTAGTGAATGAGCTGAACTTTGCGGCTACCCGCTCCCGGGTGGGCGTACCCTGGTTTCAAATGGGTTACCAACCCGGCCGATACCTGATCGATCATCCCCCTCACCCTTCACTCAATGTACTGCTGATGCCTGGGCCAAAAGATGCAGGCGGTAGCCAGGAAATGATCGACGGGTTTCGCACCGCAGTTGAAGGCAGTTCGATACAGATAGTCGATGTGGTTTATGGCGATAATGACGTAGAGATCCAACGTAATTTGTTGCAGGACATGTTGGAAAAACACCCTGAAATCAATCTGGTCGCGGGGAACGCCATCGCCGCGCAAGTGGCCATGGGGGAGGCGCGCAATCGCCCTCATCCCTTGGGGATTGTCTCTTTTTATCTGTCACATCAGGTGTATCGGGGACTTAAACGAAACAGAATAATCATGGCGGTCAGTGACCAGATGGTGCTTCAGGGTGAGCTGGCTATCGATCAAGCCATCAGAGTTTTGCAGCAACAAAGCGTGGAAAATAATATCAGCCCGCAAATCCTGCTGCTGACGCCGGCGAATATCACCCCAGAGAAGGTAAAGTTGTCCCTTTCTCCCCTGGGTTTTCGTCCGGTGTACCTGTTTCCGTCAGCTGACCTCGGCCGCCAGGAAGTAACCCTCCCCGTGCCGAGTGACAAAGAGTTCGTGACTCAGTTTGTTTCTCAATCTGCGAATTAGGACATCCACGGTACGGAGATCCGGCTGTTCCACCCGCTGGGATGACAACATCCGTAACAGCCGCTCACGGCTCAATACCGTGCCCGGGTTGGTGATAAAGGCCAACAGCATTTCATATTCAGCCCGAGTCAGGCGAATTTGCTCCCCCTCACACTCCAGCGTATGCCGGGAAGGATTAAGGCAATACCCGGCGAACAGATAGCAGTTCTCCTGCTGCCCCTGCCTGGCAGGCATTTTGGCAAGATCGATGCGCCACAGGAGGTTTTTAACCCGCACCACCAGCTCACGCAACTCCAGTGGTTTGGTCACATAGTCATCCGCTCCCATCTCCAGCCCTACAATCCGATCAATCTGATCGCAACGCCCAGTAACGAGAATAATGCCGACGTTTGAACGTTCACGCAGGGCTCGTGTCAACAACAAACCATTTTCATTGGGCAGGTTGATATCCAGCAGCACCAAATCCACCGGCTGAAGCAGCATAATTTCCTTCAGCCCCGCGCCACTTTCAGCCACAGAAACCTGATAGCCCTCATGAACAAAATAATCACGTAAGCGCGCTTGCGTAACCGGATCGTCCTCAACGATAACAATGTGATGGCTCATGATTTCACTCCCGCCCCAGTCTGTTCATATCCATTCATATTCTGACTTATTCCATTCATCCAGACCCGTGACCCCGTTCATATTTACTCAATATCCTACTAAAGGAGTACCCATAATAACGAGAAGGTTTATTTATGAGCAAACTTTGGCGAAAACTGACACGGCCCAGTGCCAAGTGGTCAGTGCTGGCACTGTTAGGGATCGGTTGTATTCTCGGATTGGCCATCATCATCGTGCCGCACGCTGGCATTAAGCTGACCAGCAATACGGAATTTTGCGTCAGTTGTCATGCGATGCAGCCGGTATATCAAGAATATAAACAGTCCGTTCACTTTAAAAATGCGTCCGGCGTACGCGCAGAATGCCGTGACTGCCATATCCCACCGGATGTTCCGGGCATGCTGTGGCGCAAATTGGAAGCAGCCAACGATCTCTATCAAAACTTTATTGCTCATTCGATCGATACCCCGGAAAAATTCGAAGCGAAACGTGCCGAGCTGGCCAAGCGCGAATGGAAGCGCATGAAAGACAACAACTCCGTCGGCTGCCGTTCCTGCCATAACTACGAAGCCATGGAGCACAGCAAGCAGCACCCGGAAGCGGCCAAACAGATGAGCATCGCAGCGAAAGACAATCAGTCTTGCGTTGATTGTCACAAGGGGATTGCTCACCAACTGCCGGACATGAGTAGCGGTTTCCGCAAACAGTTTGAAGATATGCGCCTGCGCGCCGACGAAAACAGCGACGGCAACACGCTGTATACGTTGGACATGAAACCTATCTACGCGGCCAAAGGCGATAAAGAACCGGCTGGCTCACTGCTGCCGGCCTCAGAAGTTAAGGTCTTAAAACGTGACGGCGATTGGCTCGAAGTGCAAATCGTGGGTTGGACAGAAACCGAGGGGCGCCAACGCGTACTGTCGCTGCTGCCTGGCAAACGCATTTTTGTGTCGTCCATTCGTGATGAAGTGCAAAAACACGCCCAAACGCTTGAAAAAACCACGGTAGCCGCCACCGGTGCGGAGTGGAGCAAATTGCAAACTACCGCATGGGTACAAAAAGGCGATCTGGTCAACGATATCAAGCCTATCTGGGCCTACACCAGCGCACTGTACACCGGCACCTGTAACCAGTGTCACGGTGCCCCTGACATTGCGCACTTTGATGCCAACGGTTGGATCGGAACGCTGAACGGCATGGTGGGCTTTACCAGCCTTGATAAGCGCGAAGAACGCACCTTGCTGAAGTATTTGCAGATGAATGCTTCCGATACCGGCGGCGCAGACCAGAAACACTAAGGGAGAATGCACATGAAATCATCACAGAATATCAGCTTGTCCCGCCGTCGCTTTCTGGCTCAGCTTGGCGGATTAACGGCCATTGGCATGATTGGTCCTTCGCTGTTAGTGCCCAAAAACGCACTGGCCCAGGGTGGCCTGCAAGAAGGCATACTGACCGGCTCCCACTGGGGGGCTATCCGTGCCACCGTGATGGACGGGCGGTTTATCGCCGCCAAACCCTTTGAAATGGATAAATATCCCTCAAAAATGATTGCGGGCCTGCCCGATCACGTTCATGGCACAGCACGCATCCGTTACCCGATGGTGAGAATTGACTGGCTGCGCAAACGCCATTTGAGTGATACCACCCAGCGCGGCGATAACCGCTTTGTGCGGGTAAGTTGGGATGAAGCACTGAACCTGTTCTATCAAGAGCTTGAGCGGATGCAAAAAACCTACGGCCCGTCTGCTCTGCTATCCGGCACCGGTTGGCAATCGACCGGCATGTTCCACAATGCCGCGGGCATGCTGGCTCGGGCGCTGGCCCTGCACGGAGATTCTGTCGGTACCGGCGGTGACTATTCAACCGGTGCCGCTCAGGTGATTTTGCCGCGGGTCGTGGGATCAATGGAAGTATATGAACAGCAAACCTCCTGGCCGTTGGTGCTGAAAAACAGCAAAACGCTGGTGCTCTGGGGCTCGGATCTGGTCAAAAATCAGCAGGCCAACTGGTGGTGCCCAGATCATGATGTCTATGAGTATTACGCCGAGCTAAAGGCCAAGGCGGCCAAAGGTGAAATCAACGTCGTCAGCATTGACCCTGTGGTGTCATCTACCCATGAGTTTTTAGGTCGCGAACATGTGCAGCATATAGCAATAAACCCGCAAACGGATGTGCCCTTGCAATTAGCGCTGGCGCACACACTGTACAGCGAGAATCTGCATGATGCCCACTTCCTCAAAACCTATTGCGTTGGCTTCGATCAGTTTCTCCCTTACTTGTTGGGCCAAACGGACAGCCAGCCCAAAGATGCCAAATGGGCATCGGCGCTGTGTGGTATTGATGCCGAAATCATCCGGGCACTGGCTCGCCAAATGGCAGCCAACCGTACGCAAATCATTGCAGGCTGGTGTGTGCAACGCATGCAACACGGTGAACAATGGGCATGGATGACGGTAGTGGTGGCGGCGATGCTTGGCCAAATCGGCTTACCTGGTGGCGGGTTCGGTTTTGGTTGGCACTACAACGGCGCAGGCACACCAAGCCGCAAAGGAGTGATCCTGAGCGGTTTCTCGGGATCCACCAACACACCGGCACGCTATGCCAAAGGGGATTTCAAAGGTTACAGCAGTACCATTCCGATCGCGCGCTTTATCGATGCCATGCTAGACCCGGGCAAGGAGATCGATTGGAATGGCAAACGCGTCAAGCTCCCAATGCTGAAAATGTGCGTATTTGCAGGTACCAACCCGTTCCATCGCCATCAGCAGGTTAACCGGATGATTGCCGGCTGGCAGAAGCTGGAAACCGTCATTTCTATCGATAATCAGTGGACCTCAACCTGTCGTTTTGCCGATATCGTTCTGCCAGCCACCACGCAATTCGAACGCAACGATCTCGATCAGTTTGGCAACCACTCCAATCGCGGCATTATCGCGATGAAACAGCTGGTACCGCCGCAATTTGAGGCACGTAATGACTTCGATATCCTGCGCGAACTTTGCAAACTGTTCGATCGCGAACGTGATTTCACCGAAGGCCTGGATGAAATGGGGTGGATCAAACGTATCTACCAGGACGGCGCACGCCAGGGCAAAGGACGCGGCGTGGCTTTGCCTGCATTCGATGAATTTTGGGATGGTGACGGCTACGTCGAGTTCCATCATCCCGAAATGTTCGTGCGTCACCAGGCGTTTCGTCAAGATCCGGACCTGGAGCCTTTAGGTACCCCAAGCGGTCTGATCGAGATTTACTCAAAGAGCATTGCCGATATGAATTATAAGAACTGCAAAGGTTACCCAATGTGGTTTGAAAAAGCAGAACGCTCACACGGCGGACCGCTTTCAGCGAGCTATCCACTGCATTTGCAGTCGGTGCATCCCGATTTCCGACTGCACTCACAGCTGTGTGAATCTGAAACCTTGCGTGCGCAGTACAGCGTCGCGGGCAAGGAGCCGGTATTTATCAGCCCACAGGACGCTATTGCTCGCGGCATCAATAATGGCGATGTTGTACGAGTATTTAACGCACGTGGCCAGGTTTTAGCCGGCGCTGTAGTTTCAGATCGCTATTCGCCGGGCGTGATCCGCATCCATGAAGGTGCCTGGTACGATCCTGAACGCGGTGGCGTGGCAGGCACACTGTGCAAATACGGTAATCCAAACGTGTTGACGTTGGACATCGGCTCATCCGAACTGGCTCAGGCGACCAGCGCCCATACGGCCCTCGTTGAGATTGAACGCTTTAATGGCAAAATCGAACCCGTTACCGCGTTTGATGGCCCGTTCGAAATGGTCGCTCGATGCGACTATGTATCGATGACGCCAGCAAACATGCCGCAGTAAGGAGAAGGCTCTATGCAAGATCAGGTTCCAGGGTTGGAAAGCCCGCATTACGCATGCCTCTATGCCTGGCTATCCGGCAGTTTCGCCCGCGAGCTGAGCGACGTGCAGATTGCAGAACTGACCAGCCCTGAGCTGGTTGCTTGGTTGGCGGTACTTGAACTCATCCCGGCGCTTACGACACCGGTAGTCCAGTTCAAACAGGCAGTCCAAACTCTGCAGCAGCGGCCCGATGCCCGGTTGGAACTGGCCGCCGACTTTGCCGGGCTGTTCTTAATGACGGAGAAATCCGCTGCGTTACCCTATTCCTCTTGTTATCAGTTGGAATCTTCGCGTTTTAAGCAGGAACCCAGCGCGCAAATGAAAGCGCTGTTGGCACAATCGGGCATGGCGGTGGCGAATTCCTTTGGCGAACCGGAAGACCATTTAGCTCTGGTTGTTGAACTGTTAAGTCACCTTAATTTCGCGTTAACAGAAGCTGGGGATGAACGCAGGGAGCTACTAGAGCTGCGTAGCGAAGCATTAGTGCATTGCATGAGTTGGCTGCCGGAGTTTACTCAACGCTGCAGCAGTAACGATAACTTTGGTTTCTATGCCGCGCTCAGCGGCTTACTGCTCGCACTAATGCGCCTTGATGCCAGCACGCCTATGCAGTAAATCACGACCCGGCCCTCATCATTGAGGGCCAACCGCGCCACCGCCGTCATCGGCCAGAAAGACGTTTCACAGATGCTGCTTTTCTTAATCGGGCGCAGTTAGCGCCTTATCATATCCACCCTAAATCTTTCTAAGGTTCCGTCACAATCAGCGATGCTGACGCATTAAATGCACCGGTGGCAATCTCGGTCGCCGTTTTGTTGGGATCGCGCAGCAGTGAGAATGTCAGCGTTGAAGTGGTGCTACCGTTAACCGACAGGTTAAAACTGTCATTATTACTCAGTGTCTTGCCATCTGCCGATACACTCACGCCCAAAGTACCGTTGCTTGTAGCAATCTGCGACGACGACCAGTTAGTCGGCGACATATTAAGCCTGACGTTGATGCCATGAGTGCCTGTCCCCATACAATTTACGGTTAACGCTTTTTGTCTGTCATAAGCGCCCCCTGGCGAAGTGCCTATATCCATCCGCTCCACATTGCCGAATGCTACCTCAACCGGGTTTCCGCTATTAACATAACAAAGATTAGGCGGCGGTGGCGGGGGAGCATCTCCGGAACAGAGTGCGTAATCAGAGTCAGAGTAATAGTTATCTCCCCAAGAGAGCGCATCTCCAGTTCCTGCTGAGCGACGAACCCACGCGCTCACACAATATCCGTATCCCAGGTCAGGCACCGTGACGGCTGGCATACGAAATGTCCCAGTAGCCATAGAAACTGTTTCTATCCACGGGTGGCTACCGTCTACCATATTGCTTCCGATATCCGTACTTTTCATATAATCACAATGACCAGCCAGCCCGCCGGAACTTTTATTACAGTAACCAACAACAACCATTGAAGGGACGACAGGAAAGCGCCGATTTTTGTTTATTAAAAGGTTACCACCATTGTTATAGGTAATAATGACATCACTACCGGCGCTGCAATATCCACCTGGGCCAGTACAGCGTGCAAGCAATGGGCTCGCATTTACATAAAAACTGCATAGGATGATTAGCGACGCGACAGCGCAGCCCAACATGACCGTTCTCCATGTATTCATTGTTAGCTTATTTCCCTTAGTTCCAGTCCACACACTGCAAACGACGGTGTTCTCGATATGGGTAAAAATTTATAGTTATCTATTAAATACGCATACAGAACCCTCACCTACACGACGTATCAAATCAATTTAATTAAAATAAAAACAAGAGCCATTGCCAAACTACCCATATCACTTATGAATACTACATTGCAGATAAAGATAACAAAAGAAAATTACCCACATTGAAAGCTATTCAAATTAATAGACCTGCAAGGATAGATACATTCTTATATTGCGACTATTATCGTCGCAATAAATTAAAAACAAAGATGATAATGCCACATCAAGCAGCATTAGCCACAGTTAAGATCGTAACAACTCGCAAGTTAAATTAACAATCAGCAACGTGGCGAACTTAGAGAACTTTGCTGTGATACATTGAAAGCATTGACGAAAGTCATCGCACCCATATAGGATGAAATTTTGCGAGTTTTAATCAGCGGGGATGAGTAAGGTTTGACACACCATATTCATAAGAATATGTAGACAGATGTTCCTATAAAAAAAACCCTTGCGGGCCTTTTTTATAGGAATTATTTGGTATCTAAATATTAAAACGATGGTATATCGCAATGATATAAATTATTGTTGGGATAAAATCAAGGTAGCTGAAGCAGTGAAAGCACCTGTAGATATTTTTTCTGGTAATATACTTGCTGGACGTACCGGGGTAAAACTCAGTGTAGTAGTCGCACTGCCATTGACTCTTAAACTCTGGGTGCTGCCATTAGTCATAACATTCGTTCCCCAAAGGACGACTACACCTACATTGCTATTGCTGGTCTGAACCGCATCGCCGTTCCACGTAGCCGGAGAAGAATTCATCCGTATATTAAAGTTCACGGGAACGGAGCCGGTACATGAAATACCGAAAGATCTCTTTATTGTGTTATTTCCAGTCCCGGACACTTTCAAATCCATACGTTCCACCTCACCAAAGCTGATATTGATGGGATCGCCGGTGCTCACAGAGCAGCTTGAGGTGTTAATTTCTATCTGATTCAATGCATAAAGACGCCAGATATAACGTACTCTATTTGAGTTTTGATTTTGTCCTTGAATCAAGCCTATCTCTCCAAGATAATCACCTTTTTTGATATACAACTGCGAACCAGCGCTTTTTAAGTTGAAGTACATTGAAACAGGTACTGCTTTCCTTGTTACACCTGCGCCTAACCACCCTATTTGCTCAAAAATTTTTATCTCAGGTGTCGGTAAGGCGTAATCCCGACCATATACTGTAATCCCACCAGCTAGATCATTAAAAATGGCCGGGTTTAACGAGACTTTACCCGGGTCTACCCATAAATAATCGATCCAATTTGGATCGCGCACATCATTTTGACATGCAACTTGCCCATCCAAATTAACAATCGTATTTTTCCCTTCATGAAGTTTAGGCCCGACTATCACGTTGATATTCGAAACCCCACCAGACCACCCTAATTGCCCAGCAGGTCCAAAACAGGTAAATGCACTCGTGCTACCACTCCACAAAATGCAAACCAAAAAACCTACAAATGGAGATAATTTCCGCCCGTACCGGAAAGAGGGTTGCATATCATAGACAATGCTTTTCTCTGCCTGTGCTGTGATCATAATTGATTACCTGCCTGCTACACTTTAAGAATCCCTTGCCAGCCAGTGTGATGTTTTCACAACCGTCTCTCACTGATACTCCGCCATCAGGGTGGCCGTAGCGCTGAAAGTCTGCTCCGACAACTTCACCCCACTCTGCTGTACCGGTACTGCCTGCAGCATCGGCGGGCTGCCGTAGCTAATGGCAATCGGTTTATTAATCTGCATCTGTTTGCCGTCCTGTAAGATACGGATCCCCAGCCCATTCGCATTGGTCTGCAGCGCGGTGTCCTCAAACCCCGTGGGTATCCCCCGCACTGACAGCATTAACATCCAGGATGGATCAACCTCATCGCAGCTCAGGGTATAGGGCACCGGCTGCATATAGCGTTGGCCATCCACCCGCTTGACCCCTACTTTTTCGAAGTACACGTCAATGTTCTGATCGTTGGCGATATGGCAAGGCTTCTTCTTTAATGTGCCGTGAAAGTTCACTCGTTTACTGTCGCCTGTTTGGGCCGCCTTCGCCGCGGTCATAATCGCGCTGTTCAAGAGGAGTACCACCGCCATAGAAAGTGCGGACATTTTGCCGCTAATCGGTAATCGTTTGGTTGTCATCCCAGGCATCCTTAGTTGTAAGCTACCTTGAGGGTGGCAGAGGCACTGAACTCCTGGCCGTTATTAAATTCGGCACCACCTTGCTTCACCAGAACCCCTTCCAGCTTTGGTGGTGAAGAGGGGTTAAGGTCATACCAACGTCCCGGCACCATCGGGTTGTTGTCCCGTAGCAGTTTGATACCCAAGCCTTTCGCATTGGTACTTAACAAGGTGCCGTCAAAATCCGCACCGGAGCCGTCCAGTTGCAATTGGATGGTTTTACCACCGGCATCTCCGGAACAAGAGATGTTGTAATTCAATGGTTGGCGATATTTGTCGCCGACAATTTCGCTGATAAATACATCGCCGTATTCCACAGTTATCGGGCTGCCACCCGCGAAATTACAGCGGCCATTGGCGACCACGGTTCCGGTGATATTGATTTTGACGTCGGTCGCATCCATTTTGGCCAACGTCGGCGGGGAGAAAAACAGACCGCAGGCTACCAGCAGCGCTCCCCCCAAGGTCAGGTGCAAGGCTCGGGTGCATTTGGACAGGCATTCAGCCGACCATATCCTCTCCCACATTGCCTGTTTATTCATGAAGCTCCATCCTTAGTCATCAGTGAACCATCGCGCTCGCAACCCGATAAAGGGCAAAAAAATAATCGCCCTCATAAATTCAATAATTGAATTGCTTCGTATATTTTAAATAGGTATTTAACGAAAGACAGGATGAGAAATTATGAAAAAAGAAAGAACACACCTATTAAAGAATCATTAGAAAGGTGATTTATCGAAAAAAAATAAAAAATCGCACACACCCATTCACTTAAATAAAAACTCTACCCCTACTCAAAATCACCAGAAAATATTACATCACAGATAGCCGCGAAAAAAGAAAATTATTCATAATGGCGTCAATTCACACGAATAAACCTGCAATAAAAGAAATAAATTAATATTGCGATGCCTTGCATCGCAGAGTTAATCTAAACAAGAGGAAAACGCTAAGTTAAGCGAGGATAGCGCTAACCTGGAACACAAAGCCTATAAATTTGAATTAATCCTCTAAAATCAGAGCAAAATGCCCACATGGCAGGCGGGATCGGTCGCCACTCGCCCCGGCAGCATGTCAACTGAAGTACTTAACCATCAGCACGGTACCCGAGGCTAACAAAATCACATTGATTAGCTTCATGAATTGCTCACGTGACATTTTCAAAGTGAAATGACGCCCCAGGGTAATCCCCACCAACATCCCCGGCAGCAGCACCAATGCCAGTAGCAATAAATCAATGTCCAGATAAACACCGGCAAAGGTGAAAATAACCACCCGCGTCAGCGTACTCATGCCGATAAGTGTGGTTTGAGTCATCCGGAAAGCCTCTTTCTTCTCAATACGACCGCTGAGATAGATGGCATAGATAAAGCCGCCGCTGCCGAATAATGCGCTGAAAATCCCGCCCACCAGGCCAAAAGGCACCGAAGCCTTGGGCGAAAAGTGCCGATCGGGTTTTAAACCGCTGAGCGAATAGAGAGCATAGAGCACCACAAAAATACCCAACGCCAACAAGAGAATATCCGGCCGGGTTTTCAGCAGGATCGCCGCGCCCACAAGGCTGCCGATAATCATCACCGGGATCAGCCGTTTTAATTCTGCCCATTGTGCATTGCGACCATCACGGCTGACGTTAACAATGGCCGCGCACATGTCCAGCAGCGCCAGCAAAGGAACAATTTTCGCTACCGGAATATAAAGCGCCATCACCGGACTGGCGACCAACGCCGAGCCAAAACCGGCAATGCCGAAAATGACATAGGCCACCAGCAAGGTGGCGGCCAGTACCAGATAGCTTGAGAGCGTTAAGGTTTCTTGCATATCCATTTCCGCCTACTCCATTACCCCGAAGCGAGCTGCAGGCTAAAACCTAATACTTTAGTTGATAAACGGAGGAACGCTATTTCGCGCTTAAACCAGCAAGTTGCCGATCCTGTCGACGGCCGAACAGCAACAGTCCCCATGCCGCCCCCAACAGGGCACAGAACATGTCAGACTGGGTATCCCATGGGTCGCCCTGTGTTCCCAGAAACTCATCGGCGCCTTGTCCCAACGCCAATGCGGCCCACCATTCGATCAGTTCATAAACAGCACTGATGGCCAGCGCAATGCAGCACACTACGAAACCCAACATTTTCCGGCCTCGGACATAGCCCCCACGCAGCAGGATTTCCCGCGCCACCAGCGCTGGAACCAGCCCCTGGAAAAAGTGCCCGAGCTTGTCGTACGGGTTACGCCCCAACCCCAGCCATTCCTGCACATAAAACCCGGCAGGCACGCGCGCATAGCTATACATGCCACCAAAAATCAAAATTAACGCGTGGAGAAAAATCAGCTGATACAACAATGGAGTGAGCGGATAACGACGCCGGGTCAGCCACAATACTATCAGCGCTACCACAACCGGCATGACTTCCATCAGCCAGGTCACTCGATCATAAGGGTTAACACCGCTGTAAATCAGCAATGCAATCAGCAACAACGCGGCGGTGGGTAATAAATAACGGGCAGACAAGAGGGACATGGTGAAGTTACCAGGACGGTGAAAGTTATCGCATTATTATACAGTGACAAAATGAAGGCGGCATATTTCGCCGTCCAGTGAAACCGCCAGGCAGCTTTTTTGACCACATAGCCGTTGATGTTACTATATGAAGATCACTATGCCGCCGCACAGGCTCGGCCTGGCTGCATAACTAATAAGAGCGACGACGTTTAAGGACGACATTTGAGTATGGGAAGCACATTCGCTGTATGGCGGCTGATTGCCGTGTGCATAGTCTGTCTTGGGTTGATGGGCTGTGGTTCAGGGAAAAAGTCCAACACCTATGACCGCGATTACGATAGCCTGGCCAGAGGCAGCTATAGCGGCAGCACCTATACCGTTAAACGCGGTGATACTTTGTTCTATATTGCCTGGATCACTAATAGCGAAGTCAGCGAGCTGGCGCGACGCAACAAGATCCCCAAACCTTACAATCTCGAGATTGGCCAAAAGCTGGCGTTGAATAATACGACGGCGCAGAAAGGTAAAACGCGTAAAACGAAATCGACAGGCCAACTTGCAGCAGTTGCGCCACCGATCCGCAGCAGCATCAAATGCTGGCGTTGGCCAACGCAGGGCAATATCGTCAGCAAGTACTCTACCGCCGACGGTGGCAATAAAGGCATTGATATCGCCGGTAACCGCGGGCAGCCGGTATTTGCCGCAGCCAAAGGGCGAGTGGTGTACGTGGGGAACCAGCTGCGGGGCTACGGCAACCTGATTATGATCAAACACAATGACGAGTACATCAGCGCCTACGCGCATAACAACACCCTGCTGGTGCGCAACGCGCAAGAAGTGAAAGCCGGGCAGAAAATCGCCACCATGGGCAGCACAGGTACCGATAAGGTCATGCTGCACTTCCAAATACGCTATCGCGCTACCGCTCTGGATCCGCTGCGCTTCTTGCCACCGCAAGGTTCCGCACCTTCCTGTTAATTCCTCTGTGGAAAATGAACGAAAAAAAACCCGCACAAGGCGGGTTTTTTCATAAACAAGCGCAATAGCCGTTAAGACTCGTTGACCTGCTTTACCTTGCCGGACAAGAACGCTTGTTCGTAAGCCCGCGCCTTTTTGCTGTCGAACTGGTGCTCCCATTTCGCAACCACCAATACCGCTAACGCATTACCCACCACGTTCAGCGCGGTACGCGCCATATCCAGAATACGGTCAACCCCGGCGATAAACGCCAGACCTTCCAACGGGATCCCGACGCTGCCCAGCGTCGCCAACAGCACCACAAAGGAAACGCCCGGCACGCCGGCAATGCCCTTAGAGGTCAGCATCAGCGTCACCACCAGGACAATCTCCTGCCCCAGAGACAGCTCAATACCGTACAACTGCGCAATAAAGATGGCGGCGATGCTCTGATACAGCGTCGAGCCGTCCAGATTAAAGGAATAACCCGTCGGCACCACAAAACTGGTGATCGCCTTCGGTGCGCCGTAGGCTTCCATTTTTTCAATGATGCGCGGCAGTACCGTTTCTGAACTGGCTGTGGAGAAGGCCAGGATCAGTTCATCCTTCAAAATACGAATCAACGTCCATATACGCAGATTGCAGATGCGGGCAACGGCACCCAGCACCACCAAAGCGAAAAAGGCGATCGCGAAGTAAACCAGCGCCACCAATTTGGCCAAAGGCAACAACGAGGCGAAGCCAAAGTTGGCGACCGTCACTGAAATCAGACCAAATACCCCGATCGGTGCATAGCGCATGATCATATGAGTGACTTTGAACATGCTTTCGGAAACGGCTTTAAACACCTTCAACAAAGGCTCTTTGGTTTCTTTCGGCAATGACGACAGGCCAAGACCAAAGAGTACCGAGAAGAAGATAATCGGCAGCATGTCACCCTTCGCCATCGAAGCGAAGATGTTCGACGGGATCAGCGACAGGATAGTGGCAACCAGGCTATGCGAGCCCGTTTGTACTTGCTCCGTGGTTTTTTCATACTGCGAGATATCGACCGCGGTCAGCGTCGACATGTCGATGCCGTGACCGGGTTGAAAAACATTAGCTAGCGTCAGCCCCACCACGATGGCGATAGTGGTGATCACTTCGAAGTAAATAATGGTTTTCAATCCGAGCTGACCCAACTTCTTCGCATCCCCTACCCCGGCGATACCGACAACCAGTGTAGATATAACGATCGGCACGACAATCATCTTAATCAGGCGAATGAATATATCTCCCGCCGGACTAAGAATATTACTGACTAACCACTCTCTTGATTCTGTCTGATTATGAAGCACCGCTCCAACGATAATACCCAGCGCTAACGCAATAAGAATCTGCCACGCAAGACTGATTTTTACACTTTTCATACCCAAAAAGTCCTCAAAGACTCTTTTCTGCATATTTAAGGCCATACACCGAAAAGAATACTTAATCATTTAATACAGGCTTATGTTGATGACAAAGCAGCGTTCACCTGCCCTTAGTGCGACGCTATTTAAATCTGTACCATCTGAACGGCATGCTCTGCAAGCCTTGTTTTACCTACGCTTTGTGTAAAATATAATCAGAAATGAATTCAGTATTTAATTTAAACACGCATAATTTATTGTTATTAAAAGCATAATTTTATGCGATGAGCACGACTTAAGAGCCAGAGACTTTGCTTTTCAAACCGCGTAAAAGTGCGTTTATTTTCGTTAATCTTGCATATTTAGTCCGATGTCGATGTTTTTATTTTGTTAATACAAGGTTTTAAAAGTGAAAATAAAAAGGCAACGATGAATGCATTAACCCATCTATTTATTGGGATATTTCCTATGTATTTCCCTTATTAGCAAGGTCGACTGACAGCTCCGCTATTAATATCGACATAGAATATTAAAGGCCGGCGATGTTCCGAAAAGATTTAAATGAGATTTTTAACCACCGTGTTTTACATTATCTAATAGTGATAAAAGGCGGACATATGTGCGGATTGGTTATTCTTTTTGGTTCTTTAGATAGCGTTTTCTGGTGAAAACTTGGTATTTGACCGTTTTTTCCTGCCAAGCAGATAGATGCCTCACACAAATAGGGCAGAACTATTACAAATCAATATCTTCGTTGCGTGATCTGCCGCGCAAAAAAGAAACAAAGAATCGGAGCAAACTATACTTAACCTTCAGTTGACATATCATTAACAACTTCAAGGAGAAAAGCTATGAGCCAAGTGCATAAACACGCTATTCCTTCTGCAATTGCAGAACACGCCCTGATCAGTCCGACACAATATCAACAATATTATCAACAATCTGTGCAAGACCCAGAAACGTTCTGGGGCGAGCAGGGAAAAATTCTCGACTGGATAAAGCCTTATAGCCGGGTAAAAAACACCTCGTTTGATCCGGGCCATATCAGCATTCGCTGGTTTGAAGACGGTACCCTGAACCTGGCGGCCAACTGCCTCGATCGCCACCTGGCCGAACGTGGTGACCAAACCGCCATCATCTGGGAAGGTGACGATCCCACCCAGTCAAAAAAAGTGACCTACAAACAACTGCACCACGATGTCTGCCAGTTCGCCAACGTGCTGAAAAAGCTGGGCGTTAAAAAAGGTGACGTCGTGGCTATCTATATGCCGATGGTACCGGAAGCCGCGGTGGCCATGCTGGCCTGCGCCCGCATCGGGGCCGTGCATTCGGTCATCTTTGGCGGTTTCTCACCGGAAGCGGTCGCCGGACGCATTATCGATTCCAACTCAAAACTGGTTATTACCGCTGACGAAGGCCTGCGTGCCGGACGTGCCGTACCCTTGAAGAAAAACGTCGATGATGCGCTGAAGAATCCTGGTGTGAAAAGCGTCGCCAACGTTGTGGTGTTCCAGCGCACCGGCAAACCGGGCTATTGGCAGGAAGGCCGCGATTTGTGGTGGCATGAGCTGACCGAAGGCGTCTCAGCCGACTGCCCGCCGGAAGAGATGAATGCGGAAGATCCGCTGTTTATCCTTTATACCTCAGGTTCAACCGGTAAACCCAAGGGTGTGCTGCACACCACCGGCGGCTACCTGGTTTATGCCGCCCTGACCTTTAAGTACGTGTTCGATTACCACGATGGCGACGTGTACTGGTGTACCGCCGACGTCGGTTGGGTCACCGGCCACAGCTATCTGCTGTACGGCCCACTGGCCTGTGGCGCCATTACCCTGATGTTTGAAGGTGTGCCGAACTACCCTGGCGTTAACCGTCTGTCACAGGTGATCGACAAGCATCAGGTCAATATTCTGTACACCGCGCCCACCGCCATTCGTGCCCTGATGGCTGAAGGCGACAAAGCGATCGAAGGCACCAAACGCGACTCGCTGCGTATCATGGGATCGGTGGGTGAGCCAATCAACCCGGAAGCCTGGGAGTGGTATTACAATAAAATCGGCAACGGCAAATGCCCCATCGTAGACACCTGGTGGCAGACCGAAACCGGCGGCTTTATGATCACCCCACTACCGGGCGCCACCGAGCTGAAAGCTGGCTCGGCAACGCGTCCGTTCTTCGGCGTACAGCCGGCGCTGGTCGATAATGTCGGCACGCCGCAAGAAGGTGCCTGCGAAGGCAATCTGGTGATCACCGACTCCTGGCCTGGTCAGGCGCGAACCCTGTTCGGCGATCACGATCGCTTCGAGCAAACCTACTTCTCCACCTTTAAAGGCATGTATTTCAGCGGTGACGGCGCGCGCCGTGACGAAGACGGATACTACTGGATCACTGGCCGCGTCGACGACGTACTGAACGTGTCCGGCCACCGTCTGGGCACCGCCGAAATCGAATCCGCCCTGGTCTCTCACCCGAAAATTGCCGAAGCGGCGGTAGTCGGCATTCCGCATAACATTAAAGGCCAGGCAATTTACGCCTATATCACGCTCAATCACGGCGAGGAACCTTCGCCTGAGCTTTATACCGAAGTCCGTAACTGGGTACGTAAAGAAATAGGGCCGATCGCTACCCCGGACGTGCTGCACTGGACAGATTCCCTGCCCAAAACGCGCTCCGGCAAGATCATGCGCCGTATCTTGCGCAAAATTGCCGCCGGCGATACCAGCAACCTGGGGGATACCTCAACGCTGGCGGATCCGGCCGTAGTCGACAAGCTGTTGGAAGAAAAACAATCAATGAAAGTGCCGTCATAATTTACGCCGCCTCTGGCCGATCGGCGGGAAGATAACCCAATGATCGGCTTCAAGCGCGGCGTATTCGTTCAATACCTACTGGAGACACTCTGATGAATGACACCATTTATCAAGGGATTGAGGAAAACCCGCGCTTTATCGAGCTGGTGCGAAAACGCAGCCGATTTGCCTGGCTGCTGTCGCTGATTACGCTGGCGCTCTACGTTGGCTTTATTTTATTGATCGCCTTCGATCCTCAGTGGTTGGGCACCCCGATCGCCGCAGGATCGACCATCACTCGCGGGATCCCGGTAGGCGTTGGCCTGATCGTGATCTCTTTTGTGCTCACCGGGATCTACGTATTCCGCGCCAACGGCGAATTCGATCGCCTGACTGCAGAAATCCTGCGTGAGGTGAAGAAATGAAGCGTTTACTGTCCGCCGCCGCTCTGATGATGCTACCGGGTCTGGTCTTTGCCGATGCCATTGGCGGTGAAGTGAAGCGCCAACCGTTGAACATTCAGGCCATCGTCATGTTCATCCTGTTTGTCGGCGCCACGCTGTATATCACCTATTGGGCCTCAAAACGTACTCGTTCACGTCAGGACTATTACACCGCCGGCGGGAAAATTACCGGTCTCCAGAACGGTCTGGCGATTGCCGGCGACTTTATGTCAGCGGCCTCTTTCCTGGGTATTTCTGCCCTGGTGTACACCTCCGGCTATGACGGACTGATTTACTCCATCGGTTTCCTGATCGGTTGGCCGATCATTTTGTTCCTGATTGCAGAACGCCTGCGTAACCTGGGCCGTTACACCTTTGCCGACGTGGCTTCCTACCGGTTAAAACAAAAGCCAATCCGTACGCTCTCCGCCTGTGGCTCTCTGGTGGTGGTCGCACTGTATCTGATTGCCCAAATGGTCGGTGCCGGCAAGCTGATTCAGCTGCTGTTCGGCCTCAATTACCACGTGGCGGTCATTCTGGTCGGTATTCTGATGGTGCTGTACGTCTTGTTCGGTGGGATGTTGGCCACCACCTGGGTGCAGATTATCAAGGCGGTGCTGTTACTGGCCGGTGCCAGCTTTATGGCGTTGATGGTGATGAAATCGGTCAATTTCGACTTCAACACCCTGTTTGCCGAAGCCGTGAAGGTGCATCCAAAAGGCCTCGCCATCATGAGCCCAGGCGGTTTGGTCTCCGACCCTATTTCTGCGTTGTCTCTGGGGTTGGCACTGATGTTCGGTACCGCCGGTCTGCCACATATTCTGATGCGTTTCTTTACCGTGAGCGACGCTAAAGAGGCCCGCAAGAGCGTGTTCTACGCCACAGGTTTTATCGGTTACTTCTATATCCTGACCTTTATTATCGGCTTCGGCGCCATCTTGTTGGTCAGCCCTAACCCGGCGTTCAAAGATGCCACCGGGGCGCTGCTGGGCGGTACCAATATGGCGGCGGTGCATTTAGCCAACGCCGTGGGCGGCAACTTCTTCCTCGGCTTTATCTCTGCTGTCGCCTTTGCCACCATTTTGGCCGTAGTCGCAGGCCTGACGTTGGCGGGTGCTTCAGCGGTATCTCACGATTTGTACGCCAGCGTGATTAAGAATGGCAAAGCGACTGAGCGTGACGAACTACGGGTCTCCAAGATTACCGTGGTGATCCTGGGTATCGTGGCGATAGCTCTGGGGATTTTGTTTGAGAAACAGAATATCGCCTTTATGGTCGGCTTGGCTTTCTCTATCGCTGCCAGCTGTAACTTCCCGATTATTATTCTTTCGATGTATTGGTCACGTCTGACAACCCGTGGTGCCATGATCGGCGGCTGGTTAGGTCTGCTCACTGCGGTGATCCTGATGATCCTCGGCCCGACGATTTGGGTGCAGATTTTGGGGCACGAGAAACCCATCTATCCGTATGAATATCCGGCGCTGTTCTCGATGATTGTCGCGTTCGTTGGCACCTGGCTATTCTCGGTTACCGACACCTCTTTGGCAGGGCAACAAGAGCGTGAGCGCTTCCGTTCTCAATTTGTACGTTCACAAACTGGGCTGGGGATCTCCCAGGGCAGTTCGCACTAAACGAATAATAAGTGAAAAAAGCAAACACACCCTAATCAAAGGCCCTTCGGGGCCTTTTCTCTTGGATAAAGATGATTAACGGTGTTGCTGGAAAAGGGATTTGACGACGAGGAATACAAGACCCAGCCTGGCTGCGCCTTTTTCTTTCGCGCATAGCAAAAAGGCCATCCTTGCGGATGGCCTCTTGGCTTATTTGATGCCTGGCAGTGTCCTACTCTCGCATGGGGAGACCCCACACTACCATCGGCGCTACGGCGTTTCACTTCTGAGTTCGGCATGGGGTCAGGTGGGACCACCGCGCTATTGCCGCCAGGCAAATTCTGTTTCATTCCAACCGCTACTCTCGCAGCCATTGAAACCAATCTCGGAACTCGCTGAAAATCTCTACAATCTCTCTAAAACACCTTTGGTGTTGTAAGGTTAAGCCTCACGGATCATTAGTACTGGTTAGCTCAATGCATCGCTGCACTTACACACCCAGCCTATCAACGTCTTAGTCTTAAACGTTCCTTCAGGGACCTTAAAGGCCCAGGGAAGACTCATCTCGAGGCAAGTTTCGCGCTTAGATGCTTTCAGCGCTTATCTTTTCCGCACTTAGCTACCGGGCAGTGCCATTGGCATGACAACCCGAACACCAGTGGTGCGTTCACTCCGGTCCTCTCGTACTAGGAGCAACCCCTCTCAATCTTCCAACGCCCACGGCAGATAGGGACCGAACTGTCTCACGACGTTCTAAACCCAGCTCGCGTACCACTTTAAATGGCGAACAGCCATACCCTTGGGACCTACTTCAGCCCCAGGATGTGATGAGCCGACATCGAGGTGCCAAACACCGCCGTCGATATGAACTCTTGGGCGGTATCAGCCTGTTATCCCCGGAGTACCTTTTATCCGTTGAGCGATGGCCCTTCCATTCAGAACCACCGGATCACTAAGACCTACTTTCGTACCTGCTCGAGCCGTCACTCTCGCAGTCAAGCTAGCTTATGCCTTTGCACTAACCTCACGATGTCCGACCGTGATTAGCTAACCTTCGTGCTCCTCCGTTACTCTTTGGGAGGAGACCGCCCCAGTCAAACTACCCACCAGACACTGTCCTCACCCCAGATTATGGGGCCGAGTTAGAACATCAAACATTAAAGGGTGGTATTTCAAGGTTGGCTCCACGCAGACTGGCGTCCACGCTTCAAAGCCTCCCACCTATCCTACACATCAAGGCTCAATGTTCAGTGTCAAGCTATAGTAAAGGTTCACGGGGTCTTTCCGTCTTGCCGCGGGTACACTGCATCTTCACAGCGAGTTCAATTTCACTGAGTCTCGGGTGGAGACAGCCTGGCCATCATTACGCCATTCGTGCAGGTCGGAACTTACCCGACAAGGAATTTCGCTACCTTAGGACCGTTATAGTTACGGCCGCCGTTTACTGGGGCTTCGATCAAGAGCTTCGCCTTGCGGCTGACCCCATCAATTAACCTTCCAGCACCGGGCAGGCGTCACACCGTATACGTCCACTTTCGTGTTTGCACAGTGCTGTGTTTTTATTAAACAGTTGCAGCCAGCTGGTATCTGCGACTGGCTTCAGCTCCGAGAGCAAGTCTCTTCACCTACGCGCCAGCGTGCCTTCTCCCGAAGTTACGGCACCATTTTGCCTAGTTCCTTCACCCGAGTTCTCTCAAGCGCCTTGGTATTCTCTACCTGACCACCTGTGTCGGTTTGGGGTGCGATTCTGTGTTACCTGATGCTTAGAGGCTTTTCCTGGAAGCTTGGCATCAACTACTTCTGCACCGTAGTGCATCGTCATCACGCCTCAGGGTTAGTAAGTAACCGGATTTACCAGGTCACTCCCCCTACACGCTTAAACCGGGACAACCGTCGCCCGGCTAGCCTAGCCTTCTCCGTCCCCCCTTCGCAGTAACACCGAGTACAGGAATATTAACCTGTTTCCCATCGACTACGCCTTTCGGCCTCGCCTTAGGGGTCGACTCACCCTGCCCCGATTAACGTTGGACAGGAACCCTTGGTCTTCCGGCGAGCGGGCTTTTCACCCGCTTTATCGTTACTTATGTCAGCATTCGCACTTCTGATACCTCCAGCAACCCTCACAGGTCACCTTCAACGGCTTACAGAACGCTCCCCTACCCAACAACGCCTAAGCGTCGCTGCCGCAGCTTCGGTGCATGGTTTAGCCCCGTTACATCTTCCGCGCAGGCCGACTCGACCAGTGAGCTATTACGCTTTCTTTAAATGATGGCTGCTTCTAAGCCAACATCCTGGCTGTCTATGCCTTCCCACATCGTTTCCCACTTAACCATGACTTTGGGACCTTAGCTGGCGGTCTGGGTTGTTTCCCTCTTCACGACGGACGTTAGCACCCGCCGTGTGTCTCCCGTGATAACATTCTTCGGTATTCGGAGTTTGCATCGGTTTGGTAAGCCGGGATGGCCCCCTAGCCGAAACAGTGCTCTACCCCCGAAGATGAGTTCACGAGGCGCTACCTAAATAGCTTTCGGGGAGAACCAGCTATCTCCCGGTTTGATTGGCCTTTCACCCCCAGCCACAAGTCATCCGCTAATTTTTCAACATTAGTCGGTTCGGTCCTCCAGTTAGTGTTACCCAACCTTCAACCTGCCCATGGCTAGATCACCGGGTTTCGGGTCTATACCTTGCAACTATTCGCCCAGTTAAGACTCGGTTTCCCTACGGCTCCCCTATACGGTTAACCTTGCTACAAAATATAAGTCGCTGACCCATTATACAAAAGGTACGCAGTCACACCACGAAGGTGCTCCCACTGCTTGTACGTACACGGTTTCAGGTTCTATTTCACTCCCCTCGCCGGGGTTCTTTTCGCCTTTCCCTCACGGTACTGGTTCACTATCGGTCAGTCAGGAGTATTTAGCCTTGGAGGATGGTCCCCCCATATTCAGACAGGATGTCACGTGTCCCGCCCTACTCATCGAACTCACAATTAATGCATTTTAGTGTACGGGACTATCACCCTTTACTGTGCGACTTTCCAGACGCTTCCACTAACACAAGAACTGATTCAGGTTCTGGGCTCCTCCCCGTTCGCTCGCCGCTACTGGGGGAATCTCGGTTGATTTCTTTTCCTCGGGGTACTTAGATGTTTCAGTTCCCCCGGTTCGCCTCGTTAAGCTATGTATTCACTTAACGATAGTGCAACGAATTGCACTGGGTTTCCCCATTCGGGTATCGCCGGTTATTACGGTTCATATCACCTTACCGACGCTTATCGCAGATTAGCACGCCCTTCATCGCCTCTGACTGCCTAGGCATCCACCGTGTACGCTTAGTCACTTAACCTCACAACCCGAAGGTGTTTCTGTAAACAGAGAACACTCTCGTGCTGCTACATTTGAGAGACTCTATGACAGGTTAATCCTTACCCCAATACTTCTACGGAGGGATAAGTTTCAGCTGTCATGTTTCAATTTTCAGCTTGTTCCAGATTGTTAAAGAGCAATATCTTAAACACGACTCGCAAGAGTCATCTTTAAGATGTTTTCGGTTCCAAGAACCGGTGATAATGTCTTTCACTCATTATCGGATGGCGTCCCCAAGGGGATTCGAACCCCTGTTACAGCCGTGAAAGGGCAGTGTCCTAGGCCTCTAGACGATGGGGACACGAAAATCCGATTAAACTGACTGTCTTAATCGGTTCGTATCAGCATGAGTCAGTGACTCATTACATCAACAGGTAGCGCTTTTGCTCATTACGTTTCTATCAGACAATCTGTGTGAGCACTTCACGCGAATCAATATCATTAGGTAAGGAGGTGATCCAACCGCAGGTTCCCCTACGGTTACCTTGTTACGACTTCACCCCAGTCATGAATCACAAAGTGGTAAGCGCCCTCCCGAAGGTTAAGCTACCTACTTCTTTTGCAACCCACTCCCATGGTGTGACGGGCGGTGTGTACAAGGCCCGGGAACGTATTCACCGTAGCATTCTGATCTACGATTACTAGCGATTCCGACTTCACGGAGTCGAGTTGCAGACTCCGATCCGGACTACGACGTACTTTATGAGGTCCGCTTGCTCTCGCGAGTTCGCTTCTCTTTGTATACGCCATTGTAGCACGTGTGTAGCCCTACTCGTAAGGGCCATGATGACTTGACGTCATCCCCACCTTCCTCCGGTTTATCACCGGCAGTCTCCTTTGAGTTCCCGCCATTACGCGCTGGCAACAAAGGATAAGGGTTGCGCTCGTTGCGGGACTTAACCCAACATTTCACAACACGAGCTGACGACAGCCATGCAGCACCTGTCTCAGAGTTCCCGAAGGCACTAAGCTATCTCTAGCGAATTCTCTGGATGTCAAGAGTAGGTAAGGTTCTTCGCGTTGCATCGAATTAAACCACATGCTCCACCGCTTGTGCGGGCCCCCGTCAATTCATTTGAGTTTTAACCTTGCGGCCGTACTCCCCAGGCGGTCGACTTAACGCGTTAGCTCCGGAAGCCACGCCTCAAGGGCACAACCTCCAAGTCGACATCGTTTACAGCGTGGACTACCAGGGTATCTAATCCTGTTTGCTCCCCACGCTTTCGCACCTGAGCGTCAGTCTTTGTCCAGGGGGCCGCCTTCGCCACCGGTATTCCTCCAGATCTCTACGCATTTCACCGCTACACCTGGAATTCTACCCCCCTCTACAAGACTCTAGCTTGCCAGTTTCAAATGCAGTTCCCACGTTAAGCGCGGGGATTTCACATCTGACTTAACAAACCGCCTGCGTGCGCTTTACGCCCAGTAATTCCGATTAACGCTTGCACCCTCCGTATTACCGCGGCTGCTGGCACGGAGTTAGCCGGTGCTTCTTCTGCGAGTAACGTCAATGAACAGTGCTATTAACACTGAACCCTTCCTCCTCGCTGAAAGTGCTTTACAACCCGAAGGCCTTCTTCACACACGCGGCATGGCTGCATCAGGCTTGCGCCCATTGTGCAATATTCCCCACTGCTGCCTCCCGTAGGAGTCTGGACCGTGTCTCAGTTCCAGTGTGGCTGGTCATCCTCTCAGACCAGCTAGGGATCGTCGCCTAGGTGAGCCATTACCCCACCTACTAGCTAATCCCATCTGGGCACATCTGATGGCATGAGGCCCGAAGGTCCCCCACTTTGGTCCGTAGACGTTATGCGGTATTAGCTACCGTTTCCAGTAGTTATCCCCCTCCATCAGGCAGTTTCCCAGACATTACTCACCCGTCCGCCGCTCGTCACCCAGGAGCAAGCTCCCTGTGCTACCGCTCGACTTGCATGTGTTAGGCCTGCCGCCAGCGTTCAATCTGAGCCATGATCAAACTCTTCAATTAAAAGCTTGATTTGCTTCAACTCGTGAAGCGATGCTCGAAAATTAACTTTCGTAATAATTCAACTAAATGAATTACTGCTTGGTCACTCTTCAAGACTTGATATTTTTTTGAACCCGAAGGTTCTGGATATCGTCTTGTGGAGTGCCCACACAGATTGTCTGATAAATTGTTAAAGAGCAGTGAGTTAGGTTGCTAACTCGAGGTGGCGTATATTACGCTTTTCACCTGAAGAGTCAAGCTTTTTTCTTATTAAGAAACGGTGTTTTCACCGGCTTGAATCTTTCTGGCTGGGCGACTGGTTCTCGTTAGAGGAGTCGTTGTTCCCGGTCAGTGGAGGCGCATTATAGGGAGTTCTCAGAAGGCCGCAACCCCTAAATGCAAAAAACTTTTCAAGCGCGGTATTTTTCGACAAAACGCTGCACAAGCCAGCGTTTTCGTCACTTTTCATACTGAATATGGCCAAACTCTTGGGCAAAACGTTCCACTTGCTGCCAATCGGTGTATTCCACTTCTTTACTGCTGTCTGTTTCGCCCCCGGTCATACGCATAATAAGTTGAATCATTACGCGATCGAGCCAGCGATAACGTGGATAACGCAGTGCGCCGGCAAACACGGCGCACTGTTTTGGCTGCCAAGGCGACGCCAGCAGGAACTTACGGGTATAAGCATTGGTCTGCGGGGAACGTTTGTCCGCTTTACGGGCGGTCAGGTTGACGCTAAAGAATGCGCTCGGCATCCGGTTCAATTGTTCAGCGTGGCGTTTGACGAACTTTCCCAATGTCGGATGGAAATGACCATAACGCACCGATGCGCCAATCAATACCTGCTGATACTGCGTGAGGTCAATATTATCCGCCTGCAGCAAATCGATCACATCGCAGCGCAGCGTATCCTGCAGTTTGTTTGCTATATAAGAGGCGATAGAACGTGTTTGCCCATCACGGCTAGAATAAAGAATCAGTGCCTTCACGGCGTTACTCCTTTTATCAAGGTCATTCGCGCCAGAACGTCGGCGTAAACAGAACCAGCAGTGTAAAGACCTCAAGGCGACCGAACAGCATCGTCAGAACCAGGATCCACTTTGCCGGTGCAGGCATGGTAGTAAAGTTATCCGCCACCACCCCCAACCCCGGCCCCAGGTTGTTCAGCGTCGCCGTCACAGCAGCGAAGGCAGAGAAATCATCCACACCGGTTGCGATAATGGCCAGCATGCTGACGATAAAGACCAACGCATAAGCCGAGAAGAATCCCCATACCGCCTCCAGGATCCGTTCCGGCAGTGCGCGGTTACCCAATTTTATCGTGTAAACCGCGTTAGGGTGCACCAGCCTTTTTAGCTCACGCGAGCCCTGCAAATAGAGCAACAGAATACGGATCACTTTCAGGCCGCCCCCCGTCGAACCGGCACAGCCACCGATAAAGGCAGAGCAAAGCAGCAACATCGGCAAGAATAACGGCCATTTGGAAATGCTGTCGGTAGTAAAGCCCGCCGTCGTCGCCATCGACACCACCTGGAAGAATGCCTGATTGAGCGTTTCCATACCGGTTTTGTAAACACCATGCCCCCAGAGTACGCCAGTGCAGACCACCACCAGCGTCAACTGGACGGCGATAAACATGCGAAACTCAGGATCACGCCAGTACACTTTCAGGCTGCGCCCGCTCAACAAGGCAAAGTGCAGGCCGTAGTTACAACCGGAGATCAGCAGGAAAATAGCAATAATGGTGTTGATGGTGGGACTGGCGTAGTAACCGATGCTGGCATCGTGGGTAGAGAAGCCGCCAATGGCGATGGTCGAGAAGCTGTGTCCTATGGCGTCGAACATCGACATGCCTGCCCCCCAGAGCGCCAACGCGCAGGCAATGGTCAGCAGAACATAAATCAGCCACAGGGTTTTAGCCGTTTCGGCAATGCGCGGACGCATTTTGTTATCTTTCAGTGGACCCGGCATTTCTGCCCGGTACAACTGCATCCCCCCGACACCGAGGATCGGCAGTATCGCTACGGCCAACACAATGATCCCCATCCCGCCCATCCATTGCAGCATCTGCCGATAGAACAAGATGGCTTTGGGTAACGAGTCCAACCCCACCAAGGTTGTCGCCCCCGTGGTGGTCAAACCGGAAAACGACTCGAAGAAGGCATCGGTCAGCGACAGGTTAGGCCGCTCCGAAAATAAAAACGGCAATGCCCCGACGCTGCCCAGCACCGTCCAGAACAGCACCACGATCAAAAAGCCTTCCCGCGGCTTCAACTCGTGCTTTTGTTTACGGTTAGGCCACCACAGCATCAGGCCAATGGTCACCGCCACAAAGAAGGTCTGGCTGAACGCCCGCCCTGCCCCATCGCGGTATATCAATGCCACCAGACCAGGAATAAACATCGTCCCGGAGAACAGGATGACCAACAAACCCACGATACGGGTAATAGCGCGAAAATGCATTTCAGCACGATCCTTAGCAATTCAGTTGGGGGGAATTATTGCGAAATGGGGGTTAATTGCAAATTACCGCGACTGAGATCACGTAATTTATTCCCGAACGCCTCAACGCCGGTGACCGGTAAAGCCAGATGCAGCACGACGGAGGCACCATATTCCCCCTGTACAATCCGCCCTTCTGTTTGCTGCAACAGATTCTCTACCAGTGCCAACTGAGCATAGTCGCATTGCAAAGTATATTCGGCCTGCGGGATCTTGTAGCTTACGGCCAACTGTTTTAATGCCAGCTGCACCCCGCTGCCGTAGGCTCTTACCAAACCGCCGGTGCCCAACTTGATACCGCCGTAGTAACGTACCACTACGGCGGTGATTTCGCCTATGCCACTACCCATAAGCTGCGCAAGGATAGGTTTACCCGCCGTGCCGGAGGGCTCCCCGTCATCTGAGAAGCCTAATTGCTGAGAATCGGTCGGCGGCCCGGCGACAAATGCCCAGCAATGGTGCCGCGCTGCCGGGTGCTCATCACGTACCTGCTGAATAAACGCCTTGGCCGCATCAACCCCGCTGGTCGGCGCCAGCAGGGTGATAAAACGGCTCTTCTTGATTTCCTCGCTGACGCTAATGGGGCCTGCGGGGATCGGATAAGGCTGCATCAGGCCAGGTTCAGGTCGCGCGTCATGTTCTCAATGCGCTTTTCATGGATCACGATATTGTCTTCAATACGGATACCACCATAAGGTTTCAGCGCATCGATACGATCCCAGGCAAAGTGTTGGCTGAATTCGCCGCTGCGCCACGGTGCAAGCAGGGATTCAATAAAGTAGAGGCCAGGTTCGATGGTCAACACCATGCCAGGTTGTAATACGCGGGTGCAGCGCAGGTATGGGTACTTAGATGGCGCTGCCAGGTGAGTACCTTGTTCATCCTGCATAAAACCGGCTGAGTCGTGTACCTGCAGGCCCAGAGGATGGCCCAAACCGTGCGGCAGGAATGGCGTGGTAAGCCCTTGTTCCACCATGGCTTCTTCGCTGATACCGCTCACCAGTTTGTGGCTTTTAAGCAATTTGGCGATGCGCTGGTGCATCTGCACATGGTAATCGGTGTAACGCACACCGGCTTTGATGGTTTCCATCAGCGCCAACTGCTCGTTATTAAGATCTTTAACCAACTGGGCGAAATCGCTGCCGCTCTGGCCAGCATAAGTACGAGTCAGGTCGGCCGCATAGCCGTTATATTCCGCACCAGCATCGATCAAGAAGCTCAGCATTTCAGCCGGCGGTTGGTGATCCAGCGTGGTGTAATGCAGTACCGACGCATGCTCATTCAGCGCAACGATATTGTCGTAAGGCACATCGGTATCGCGATGGCCTGTCGCCGTGAGATAAGCCAGGTTGATATCAAACTCACTCATGCCTGACAGGAAAGCTTCGTGGGCAGCACGATGCCCCATAACCGCGGTCTTCTGCGCTTCACGCATGCAGGCCAGCTCGTAGCCAGTTTTGATTGAGCGATGGAAGTCGAAGTAGTTCAGCACCGCTTTAGGGTTAACGTTCTCTGCCGAAATACCGAGATCGCGAGCGCGCTGTTGCGCATAACCGATATAGCCCACGCGCTCACGCTGGGCTGGCAGCTGCTGAGCGATATCGTCAGCATTGGCCAGCGGTATCAGTTCAACAGATTTGGTCCAGAAACTGTCCGGCAGCGGCTCAACGCTATGCCAGTAATCGACCGGCGAATAGAACCACAGCTTCGGTTTGTTAACGCCGTCCACCCACAGCCAGCAGTTTGGAACCGAAGTCACCGGTACCCAGGCTTTAAAATGCGCATTCACTTTGAACGGATAACTGCGGTCGTCCTGGAATATCCGCTGCAGTTCCCCTGAGTGAATCAGCAACGCGTCCAGTTTGTTGCGCGTTAACACTTCACGCGCCCGTTTTTGCAGTTCTGCAAGGTGGTCGTTATACAAAGAAGCCAGTGTTTCCATCACAATACCCTTTTACATACCATTAGAACGGAATGCCTCATCTTAGCACACCGTTCCTGCGTACCAACCTCATCCCCTCTGGCATGCGGGGCGCTTCGCAAATCACTGTAAATGTCGTTACATCCGCAGCTTAACAATTAACCAGGCGATAAAACCTGACGAGGCGATCGCGGCGGCCCACAGACCGTGATGCTCAAGCAAAACGGCACCGGCCGCAGCGATACCCGCCAGGCACTGCTGCAGAAACCCACACAACGCCATGGCATAGGCACCCTGCTCTTTGGCATCGCTGACGGCCATCGCCATACTGTTAGGGAACAATACCGCCTGGCCAAAAATCGTCAGGCAGTACAGCACAATGAATAACGCCATACCGGAAAGCCCCACCAGCACACCGCTCCACCACAGCAGCATGATCGCGACGGTCGTCATAGCGACAATACTCGCTCCTACCTGCATTAGCCGTTTGCCGCCGAAACGCGCCACCGTCCGATTCACCGCCATCGCCCCGGTAAAGTAAGCTACGCCGATCACCAATCCCAGCGCCCCAAAGGCCGTCACGTTCAGACCAAACCCCTGCTGCATTATAAACGGGCTCACCTCTTGCAGGGTTACCGTAGTAGCGAACCCTAATCCACCGACGCATGCCGGCCAGAAAAATCCAGGCCGACGCAAAATGCGCCAATAGGCCGTGGCCATCGGCGGACGAGGCCCCGCCCCCCTGCCAGCTTCCAACGGCAGCGTCTGCATAAGCAGCAGGATCGCCAGCCCGGTCAGCCCCATCAGTACAAAGCCCATTTGCCAGTGCGAATATTGGCTCAGCAACCCACCGATAAACTGCCCACCGCCCAACGCGGCGATAAAGGCAATCGACAACACCGAAAGGCGTCGTGCCAGCTCGTCGCCGCTCCAGTTATCGCGAACAATAATACGTGCGATGATCGCGGCGCCCCCGGCGGCAATGCCCTGCAGTGCCCTCAGCACCAATAATTGGGTGCCATTGCTGCAAAACGCCAGCAGCGCGCTGCAACTGATAAACAACGCCAACGACAACGTCAGCGGCAGGCGCCGCCCAAAGCGATCGGCTGCCGCGCCCCAGAACAGCACCGGTAGCGCGGCGCCAATGACGAATATTGATATCGATAGCTCGGTGGCACGGCGCGTCATCGACAATTCCTGCATCACCGTCGGCAACGAAGGCAGATACACCGTTGTCGCCATCTGCGCCATGAAGACCAGCAAGCAGGCCAGCGTCATGGTTCTGGCGGGAAGACTCCAAAACCCACTCTGTTTTGCACATACCGCTTTACTCATTTCGCACCTCTGGGTATTTAGCGCTTCGCTCCGGCAAGTGTATGAGGGGTTTCCCACACCAGCAAATCACCATAAGGCATAAAATATAACTTCGTTTTAAATCAAAATATTAACCCATAGTCATGTGATCCGCCCTGCAAAAATGCAATCTCTTATTTGCATATTGTTAACATAAAAACCACACTCCTCATCATCTGGTCATACCAGATCAAACGCTGATTCAGGAGATAGACATGCTCTACCAAGGCGAAACATTACAACTGCACTGGCTCGACAACGGCATCGCCGAGCTGGTGTTCAATGCCCCAGGTTCTGTAAACAAGCTTGATACCCGCACCGTTGCCAGCCTGGGCGAAGCGCTCACGGTTTTGGAAAAGCAGACCGAGCTGAAAGGCCTACTGCTGCGTTCCACGAAAGCCGCCTTTATTGTCGGCGCCGATATCACCGAGTTCCTTTCTTTATTTGCGGCTCCAGCAGAAAAACTGCAGGAATGGCTGGTCTTTGCCAATAGCATCTTTAACCGGTTGGAAGATCTGCCGGTACCGACCATTTCGGCCATTAACGGCTATGCGCTCGGCGGCGGTTGCGAATGCATTTTGGCTACAGACTTCCGCGTCGCTTCACCGGATGCACGCATTGGCCTGCCGGAAACCAAACTGGGCATCATGCCTGGTTTCGGCGGTTCCGTACGTTTACCACGCCTGTTGGGTAACGACAGCGCACTGGAGATCATCGCCGCCGGTAAAGACGTCAGCGCCAAAGACGCACTGAAGGTTGGCCTGGTAGATGCAGTGGTTGCCCCGGAAAAATTGGTCGATGCCGCGCTGAAAATGCTGCAACAGGCGATCGACGGCAAACTGGATTGGCGCGCTTATCGTCAGCCAAAGCTCGAGCCATTGAAGCTTAGCCCAATCGAAGCCGCCATGAGTTTCACCACCGCCAAAGGCATGGTGATGCAAACCGCGGGCAAACATTACCCGGCACCGATGACCGCGGTCAAAACCATTGAGGCCGCTGCCAAGCTGGGTCGCGATGAAGCGTTGAAATTGGAAACCGCCAGCTTTGTGCCATTGGCCCGCTCCAAAGAGGCGCGCGCCCTGGTCGGCATCTTCCTCAACGATCAGTTTGTGAAAAGCCAGGCGAAGAAGCGGGCGTTGAATGCTGAAGCACCGAAGCAAGCTGCTGTGTTGGGGGCCGGTATCATGGGTGGCGGCATCGCCTACCAGTCCGCGCTGAAAGGCGTGCCGGTAATCATGAAAGACATCAGCGACAAATCCCTGACGCTCGGCATGAATGAAGCCGCCAAGCTGCTGAACAAGCAGTTGGAGCGCGGCAAGTTGGACGGCATGAAGATGGCCCAGGTGCTGTCGACCATTCAGCCAACGCTGGACTATGCCGGTATCGAGCGCGCACAGGTCATCGTCGAAGCCGTGGTCGAGAATCCTAAGATCAAGGCGGCAGTGCTGTCCGAAGTGGAAGGTCTGATTGGCGAGGATACCGTCCTGGCTTCCAATACGTCGACCATTCCGATCAATCATCTGGCGAAATCGCTGAAACGTCCGCAGAATTTCTGCGGCATGCATTTCTTTAACCCGGTACACCGTATGCCGCTGGTAGAAATCATCCGCGGCGAGCAGACCAGCGACAGCACTATTGCTGCGGTGGTGGCCTACGCCAGTCGTATGGGTAAAACGCCGATTGTGGTGAATGACTGCCCGGGGTTCTTCGTCAACCGCGTGCTGTTCCCGTATTTCGCCGGTTTTAGCCTGCTGCTGCGCGACGGCGCGGATTTCCGTCAGATCGACAAAGTGATGGAAAAACAGTTTGGCTGGCCAATGGGCCCGGCTTATCTGCTCGACGTGGTGGGGATTGATACCGCGCACCATGCCCAGGCAGTGATGGCTTCCGGTTTCCCTGAGCGTATGGGCAAAGATTACCGTGACGCTATCGACGTGATGTTCGATAACCAGCGTTTCGGTCAGAAAAATCAGTTGGGCTTCTATCGTTACAGTCAGGACAACAAAGGCAAGCCGCGTAAAGACAACGATGAGCAAACCGATGCGCTGTTGGCGACCGTCAGCCAGCCACGTCAGACCGTCAGTGACGAAGAAATTATCGCCCGCATGATGATCCCGATGATCAATGAAGTGGTGCGTTGTCTGGAAGAAAACATCATCGCCAGCCCGGCCGAGGCAGATATGGCACTGGTCTACGGCATCGGTTTCCCGCCGTTCCACGGAGGGGTATTCCGCTACCTGGATACGCTTGGCACCACCCATTACGTCGAACTGGCTCAGCGTTACGCGCATCTTGGCGCTCTGTATCAGGTGCCTTCCGGCCTGCGCGCCAAAGCCGAACGTAATGAAAGCTACTACCCGGTGGCAGCGCCGCTGTCCGATGTCTCCACTGGCCAACCGGCATGAGGTCATAAAGATGGAAAACGTAGTTATTGTTGATGCCGTACGCACGCCGATGGGCCGCTCCAAGGGCGGAGCCTTCCGCCAGGTACGAGCCGAAGATCTTTCCGCTCACCTGATGCGTGCCGTACTGAGCCGCAATTCGGCGTTGGACGCAGCCGAAATTGACGACATTTACTGGGGTTGTGTGCAACAGACGCTGGAGCAGGGCTTTAACATCGCCCGTAACGCTTCGCTGCTGGCAGAGATCCCGCACAGCGTACCGGCCGTAACCGTCAACCGGTTATGCGGCTCCTCCATGCAGGCGCTGCACGATGCAGCGCGCGCCATTATGGTCGGCGACGCGCACGTCAGCCTGATTGGCGGCGTCGAACATATGGGCCACGTGCCGATGAACCACGGCGTGGATTTCCACCCGGGGCTCAGCCGCAGCGTGGCAAAAGCCGCCGGCATGATGGGCCTGACCGCCGAGATGCTGGCCAAGATACACAATATCAGCCGTCAGATGCAGGACGAGTTCGCCGCGCGTTCGCACCAACGTGCGCATGCCGCCACCCTGGCCGGCTACTTCAAGAATGAAATTATTCCCACCACCGGCCACGACGCCGACGGTGTGCTGACCCGTTATGACTTCGACGAAGTGATCCGCCCGGAAACCACCGTTGAAAGCCTTGCGGCACTGCGCCCGGCATTCGATCCGGTCAACGGCACTGTGACCGCCGGCACCTCTTCGGCCTTGTCCGACGGGGCATCCGCCATGCTGCTGATGAGTGAATCTCGTGCCAAAGCGCTCGGTCTGAAAGCCCGTGCACGCATTCGCTCAATGGCGGTCGTCGGCTGCGATCCGTCCATTATGGGCTACGGCCCGGTGCCTGCCAGCAAGCTGGCGTTGAAGCGCGCCGGACTGACCGTGCAGGACATCGACCTGTTCGAACTGAACGAAGCCTTTGCTGCACAGTCATTGCCATGCATCAAGGATCTGGGCCTATTGGACAGCATCGATGACAAGATCAACCTGAACGGCGGCGCCATTGCGCTGGGTCACCCGCTGGGTTGCTCGGGCTCCCGCATCTCTACCACCCTGCTGAACAACATGGAACGCCGCGATGTGCAGTTCGGTCTGGCGACCATGTGTATTGGCCTGGGCCAGGGGATTGCCACCGTCTTTGAACGCGTTTAGCTGTGTCTATTTGGCCTGACTGCGTCACACTTTAAACCGCAGCACGCCAACAAGTTTAGTTGCCGTACTTCCCGCCTGTCAGGGGCGGGTTTTTTTATGCCTGAAATCCGCAGACGGCCAATAAAAAAGGGCAGCCATTGGCCACCCCATTTTTACCCACTTCGCCGCTTAGATAAACGAGAAGGCATCGCCAAACATGTGCGCTTCCAGCGCGCCACGTTCGGCACAGAAGCGTTCACGAGCGATTTTCGCCATCTCGAAACGACCGGCAATATAAATGTCGTGCTCCGCCAGCGTACCGAAATCCTGCAATACCGCACTGAGCACCGTGCCGCTGCGGCCACGCCACTCTTCTTCCGGCTGTTCAACCACCGGAATGACTTTCAGGTTCGGATGCTGTACTGACAGCGCTTCCAGCTCGCTCAAATCATACAGGTGCTTGAGCTCGCGTCCGCCCCAATAGATAGAGATATCGCGGTCAGGCTGCTGCTCGAGTGCGGCCAATAGAATCGAGCGCGCATATGAGAAGCCGGTGCCGCCGGCGATCAATACCAGTGGACGGCTGCCCTCTTCACGCAGCCAAGCGTCACCGTGCGGAATATCAACGGTAATCGCCTGCTCTTTCAGAATGCGATCCATCACTGCCATGGCGTACAGATTCAGTTCCGAAGCACCGATATGCAGTTCAATATAATCCTGCTCTGTCGGGGTCGATGCCAGCGAGAACGGACGCTTGTCGCGCTCATCCATCACCACCATCAGATACTGCCCTGCCTTGAAAGAAAACGGCGCCTCTGGCACCAAACGTACCCGGTAAACCGTATCGGTAATGGCCTCTACGGAGGTCACTTTACAGCTCAATATTGTCATGCGTTCCCTCTGTCGGGTCATCAATGCAAAACTGAGAACAGAGCCTGACATCCCCTTCATATTTGAAGCTGCATCTTTGTTGGCTTTTCTCGCTTACCCCAGTCACTTACTCAAGTAAGCTCTTGGGGTGCGCTGCGTTGCCGCCGCAATGCAACTCCAATTATTTTGGGTACATTATAATGTCGGTTCTCTGTCACTGAAAATTGCGAGCTCATCCCAGATGTCATCGATGCGCGCACGCACCTTTTCATCCATCTCAATCGGACGGCCCCATTCGCGCTCGGTTTCACCCGGCCATTTATTGGTGGCATCCAGCCCCATCTTCGAACCCAAACCGGAAACCGGTGAGGCGAAGTCCAGATAATCGATCGGCGTATTCTCCACCATCACGGTATCCCTTGCCGGATCCATTCTGGTGGTAATCGCCCAAATCACATCATTCCAGTCACGCGCATTGACGTCATCGTCGCAGACGATAACAAACTTGGTGTACATAAATTGACGCAGGAACGACCAGACGCCCATCATTACGCGTTTAGCATGACCAGCATACTGTTTCTTGATGGTCACCACCGCCAGACGATAAGAACAGCCTTCGGGCGGCAGATAGAAATCGACAATTTCCGGGAACTGCTTTTGCAGAATGGGAACGAAGACTTCGTTCAGCGCCACGCCCAGCACCGCAGGCTCATCCGGCGGACGGCCGGTGTAGGTCGAGTGGTAAATGGCATCGCGACGCTGGGTGATGTGAGTGATGGTAAATACCGGGAAGTGGTCGATCTCGTTGTAGTAACCGGTGTGATCGCCATACGGGCCTTCCGGTGCCATTTCACCCGGTTCAATGTAGCCTTCCAACACGATTTCCGCGCTGGCCGGCACTTCCAAATCGCAGGAGAGGCACTTGACCACTTCGGTTTTGTTGCCACGCAGCAGCCCGGCAAAAGCATATTCAGACAGGGTATCCGGTACCGGCGTCACCGCGCCGAGGATAGTGGCGGGATCCGCCCCTAATGCCACCGCAACCGGGAAACGCTCACCAGGGTGCGCCTGACACCATTCCTGATAATCCAACGCGCCGCCACGGTGGGACAGCCAACGCATGATCACTTTATTTTTGCTCAGCACCTGCTGGCGATAGATGCCAAGATTCTGGCGCTCTTTTTGCGGCCCGCGGGTTACCGTCAGCCCCCAGGTGATCAGCGGCGCAGCGTCTTCCGGCCAGCAGTGCATCACCGGGATACGGCTGAGATCAACGTCATCGCCCTGCCATACTTGTTCCTGACAAGGGGCTGAACCCAACACCTTGGTCGGCATGTTCAACACTTGTTTGAACTTCGGCAGTTTGTCGAACAGATCGCGAAAGCCCTTCGGCGGCTCTGGCTCTTTCAGGAACGCCAGCAACTTGCCGACCTCGCGCAACGAGCTGACATCTTCCTGGCCCATGCCCATCGCAACGCGGTTGGCGGTACCGAACAGATTGCACAACACCGGCATATCGTACCCTTTAGGGTTTTCGAACAGCAGTGCCGGGCCGCCCGCACGTAAAGTACGATCGGCAATTTCTGTCATTTCCAGATAGGGATCAATCGGCTGGCTGATGCGTTTTAGTTCCCCTCTCTTTTCCAGCAACGAGAGGAAATCGCGTAAGTCACGGTATTTCATGCTGATCATTATAACGGCCAGTGAGGAGGGCATTATAAGCCCTCTTCACAGTTGTTGCTGCACTTTTGTTAAACACCGGTAAAGACATCGTCGGCGTTAGTGGCAGGTAAAGGGCACCAGCGGACGCAATGCCCGGGTATCGCGATATTCCTGAGTTTCCACACCGTGGCGGAACACCTTGAAACCTTGATCTCTGGCGCTAAAGTAACGCAGATCATTACCCTCAACGTGCAACAGGCTGCCCTCGCGCAGCGCCACCACGGATTCGCTCGGGTTAACCGCGCAGAACTCGGCCAGGCGTTCATCACGGGTTTCCCCCATGTGGCCGCTAATATGGGCGTCGATGTAATGTGGGTTAATCTGCACCGGGAACAGGCTCAGCGCTGGCAGTACGACGCTGTTACGCACCGGCATGTCATTGGTGGTGCGAATACTTGGTGTGGCAACGTTACACCCTGCGCTCCACCCCACGTAGGGCACGTTACGTTCACGAACCGCCCGTTGAATCGGGACGATTAGGCCGTTTTCATGCAGCATCTGGTTCAGCATCCAGGTATTGCCGCCGCTGACCAAAATGCATTCTGCCTGTTCAATCGCCGCCGCGGGAGAGTCGGCGTGGTGAATACTGGTGACCTTGATGCCGAGAATTTTCGCCAGTTCCTGTGCACGCTTATCGTAATCGCTGCGGATCATGGCATAGGGGATAAATACGGCGGACGTAATGCCACGGCGCGCGATCATCGCCAGCAAGTGGCTCTTGGCATAACCCAGCAGCTCATCCTCACCGGACAGCTTGCCGTTGCTCAACAAAAATAACTCCATTTTTCCCCCTCAATCGAAAACGATGAATAACGTCACACCCGACGAAAGCAGCACAAGGCATACTCCGACGGTAACAAATTTTTAGCCCTCTGTTATACCCAAGCCGTGCGAATAAGTGTGTGACCCCTCGCTAATTGCCAACGATTCATGCAGATAGCGGCCGTTACATGCTGAAACTTGCATCACTATGTATCCGTAATGGCTTTTGATATGCTTACCGGCTGACAGAAAGGCATGTGAAATTATGGAATCTTGGTACCTACTGTATTGCAAGCGCGGCCAACTTTTACGGGCGCAGGACCATTTGGAACGGCAGGAAGTGAACTGCCTGAGTCCGATCATAACGCTGGAAAAGATCGTACGCGGTAAACGCATTGCGGTCAGCGAACCCCTGTTTCCGAACTACCTGTTTGTGAAGTTCGATCCGGAGCGCATCCACACCACCACCATCAGTGCAACTCGTGGTGTCAGCCACTTTGTACGCTTTGGTTCAACGCCGACCACTATCCCGCAGAAAGTCATCGAAGAGCTGCAGACGCATACCGGTGAAACCTACGTCGATCCGGAAACGCCACAGCCGGGTGATAGCGTGTTAATCGTCGATGGCGTGTTCGAAGGGCTGAAGGCGATTTACACCGAGCCGGACGGCGAAGCCCGTTCGATGCTGCTGCTGAATCTGATCAACAAGCAGGTCAGCCAAAGCGTGGATAACCGGCAATTCCAAAAACTGTAATGCAAAAAGGCGCCCAGGGCGCCTTTTACATAGATGACTTACGCCTTAGCGCTGCATCGCTTCGTCATGCATCCACTGAGCGACTCGCTTGGCGAAGTAGGTCAGTACGCCATCGGCGCCGGCACGCTTAAAGCACATCAGCGATTCCATCACCGCCGGTTGCTCCTGCAACCAACCATTTTGAATCGCCGCCATGTGCATCGCATACTCACCGGAAACCTGATAGGCGAAAGTCGGCACGCCAAAGGTATCCTTCACCCGACGCACTACATCGAGATACGGCATACCAGGCTTCACCATCACCATATCCGCACCTTCCTGCAGGTCCTGTGCGATCTCCTGCAGCGCTTCGTCGCTGTTGGCCGGGTCCATCTGATAGGTTTTCTTGTTGCCGCCTTTCAGATTACCGCTGGAACCGAGCGCATCGCGGAACGGGCCATAGTAGCAAGACGCATATTTGGCGGAGTAAGCCATGATTTGAGTATTCACCAGGCCCTGATGTTCCAGGCGATCGCGGATCGCGCCGATACGGCCGTCCATCATGTCACTGGGTGCCACGATCTCTGCTCCGGCTTCCGCGTGAGACAGCGCCTGACGAACCAGGATCTCTTTGGTGATGTCGTTAATGACATAACCTTGTTCGTCGATAACGCCGTCCTGACCGTGAGTGGTGTAGGGATCGAGCGCCACGTCCGTCAGAATACCCAGCTCAGGCACCGCGTCTTTCAGTGCACGCACCGTACGCTGTACCAGACCTTCCGGGTTATAAGCTTCTTCCGCATGCAGTGACTTCAGGCCAGGTTCAATCACCGGGAACAGGGAGATCACCGGCACGCCAAGTTTGGCGATAGCTTCCGCTTCTTTGATCAGCAGATCGATGCTCATGCGCGATACGCCGGGCATCGATGCCACCGCTTCCTGACGGTTACTGCCTTCCATGACAAATACCGGATAAATCAGGTCGTTAACCGTCAGTTGGTTCTCGGCCACCAGGCGGCGGCTGAAATCGTGACGGCGCACACGGCGCATACGGCGACCCGGGAAGGTACCCGGAAATGCATAGCTCATAGTTTTCTCCTAACTCATTCCAGCCGGAATAGCCGGCGGGCGTTCTCATCGGTTTTCTGCCCCAGCCATTCGGGATCTTCTTGTCGCCAGGTAGCCACCTGCCGGACGATATGAGGCAAAAAACAGGGTTCGTTGCGGCGAGATGCAGGTTTCGGATGTAAATCCCGGGGCAACAGATAGGGTGCGTCGGTTTCCAACAACAGACGTTCGGCCGGGATCTGCGGCAGCAATGCACGCAACTCCAGGCCACGTCGCTCATCACAGACCCAACCGGTAATCCCGATCGACAGGCCCAGCGACAAGCAACTTTCTAATTCTTCGGCGGTGCCGGTAAAACAGTGCACCACAGCCGCGGGCAGTTTATCCAACCACGGCGTCAACAGTGCGGCAAAACGTGCGTGCGCATCACGGCAGTGAAGAAAAACCGGCATCTCCAGCTCCGCCGCCAGCGCCAGCTGGGCGCTGAATGCCCTCTCCTGCTGCTCTGGGGTAGAAAAGTTACGGTTAAAGTCCAGCCCGCATTCACCTATCGCTACGACCTGCTGCTGCGAGGCCAACTCGCGGATCCGCTCCGCGGTCTGCTCATTCCAACTGCTGGCCTGATGGGGATGCACACCGGCGGTGGACCAGCAATAACCAGGATGCTGCTGCGCCAGTTCACAAGCAGCCTGGCTTTCCTGCAAATCAGTACCGGTAATCAATAGCCCTGTCACACCTGCGGCTCGTGCGCGATCCAGCACCGCTGGGCCGTCTTTGGCAAACTGTGAACTGGTGAGGTTTACGCCAATATCAAACATGGTTTTCCCAATGCAAAAGCCGCCCATCGGGCGGCTCAGGAGCAAACAATTTAAGGTTCCGGGGGTTCGTCACCCTCGTCTTCTTCTTCCGGTTGCGGACGACGTTTACCGGTGTAGAAACGGGCAAAGAACACGCCCACTTCAAACAACAGATACATCGGAATGGCCAGCAGGGTTTGCGAGAACACATCCGGCGGGGTCAGAAGCATGCCGACCACGAAAGCCCCGACCAGAACGTAAGGACGTTTCTTTTTCAGATCTTCCGGTGAGGTGACGCCACTCCAGCACAGCAAAATAATGGCAACCGGCACCTCAAACGCCACGCCAAACGCCATAAACAGCGCCATGACGAAGTCGAGATAGTTATTGATGTCGGTGGCAATCATCACCCCGGCCGGCGCGGTTTTGGCAAAAAAGCCGAACGCCAGCGGGAAGACGATAAAGTAGGCAAAGGCCATGCCGAGATAAAACAGCAGGCTGCTGGAGACCAGTAAAGGCATCATCAGGCGACGTTCATGCTTATACAACGCCGGCGCGATGAAGGACCAGACCTGATACAAGATAACCGGTGCGGACACGAACACCGAGACGATCATCGTCAATTTGATCGGGGTAAAGAAAGGTGAGGCCACGTCTGTGGCGATCATGCTCGCCCCGGCAGGCAACTGCTTGATCAGCGGCGCGGACACCAGTTGATAAATATCATTGGCGAAAAAAACCAGCACCAGGAAAATCGCCAGTATGCTGATAATCGAGTTTAACAACCGCTTACGCAGTTCTATCAGATGACTGATAAGGGGTTGGGTATCTTCAACAGCCATGTTTTAACGATCGCCACTAGGTTGGTGAGACGCTGGGGTTTTATCCACAACAGGTTCTGGGGTTACCTGAACAGCCGGCTCGACCGGTTGTTTCACCGGTGCAATGACCGGCTGCGCAGCCTGCGGCGTTGCCGTTACAACCGGCTCCGGCACTGCAGCCGGAGAGGATGCTACGGCCGCGGCTTCCGCCGGCGTCACGCCGTCATGAATGGCTTCCGGGTCTGTGACCAGAGGGTTATGGATGGTGTGCGCAGGTTCGATTTTGGTGCCACTGTCGCCCTGATAAGAGCGTTTCAGCGATTCCGCTGCGTCTTTCAGCTCATCCATTGACGCCTTCAGCTCCGGCGACAAATTCTGCATGCCGGCCTTCTCTACCTTTTTCAGGCTGTCCTGCAGTTCCTGCAGCTTCAGTTCCTGAGAAAGTTCGTTCTGCACCGAAGCCGCAAGCGAACGCAGCGCGCGGATCCAGCCCGAAACTGTTCTTACCGCTACCGGCAACCGTTCTGGCCCGAGTACCACCAGGCCAATCACCAGAACCAGCAGCAGTTCACTAAACCCAATGTCAAACACGGTTTATACCTGCTCTTTGTTCTTCGACTCTTCCGCTTTCACTTCCGGCTGCTTATCGGTAATAGGCTTGGCCGTGAAGTCAGCGTCATCCAGGCTGCTTTTCTCAGCCGTGTTGGTCGGCGGCGTGTTGTCATCGCCGATCGCCTTTTTGAAGCCCTTGATTGATGCACCGAGATCAGACCCCAGAGTACGGAGTTTTTTGGTACCAAACAGCAGCACCACGATCACTGCGATGATCAACAATTGCGTAATACTAATACCGCCCATTGCAATTACCTCTATTTTTACAGGGTTTTTTCAAAATCCGTCGCATTATACGGCAGATTTTACCAGAGTTTCGAATCAATTCAGGTGGTTCGCTTCCAGCCAATCACCCAGGATACGATGCCGGCGGCCATCAGCCATGCGGGAAACACCTCGACGTCCCCCAACAGCAAAATCGTACCGCTTACTAACAGTGTAGCGCCAACGCCGAACAAATAACGTGATTGCCCTTGGCGAACGCGCTGAGCCTGCATCTGATTGGTCAGCTTATCAACGCTTTGTTGCAACAGCTTATGTTGCTGCAGGCTATCGTAAAATAATTCAGGCAATTCGGGCAGTTTCTCCGCCCAAAACGGCGCTTTTTCTTTCAGTGCCCGGATCACCGCCGGAATACCGACCTGATCGCGCATCCAACTTTCCAGGAAAGGCTTGGCGGTAGTCCACAGATCCAACTGCGGATAGAGCTGGCGTCCCAGACCTTCAACATACAGTAAGGTCTTCTGCAATAACACCAGTTGGGGTTGTACTTCCATATTGAAACGGCGCGCGGTGTTGAACAGATTTAACAAGACGTTGCCGAACGAAATTTCCGACAGCGGTTTTTCGAAAATAGGCTCGCACACGGTGCGGATAGCGAACTCGAAATCCTCCACGTTGGTATCTCGCGGTACCCAGCCTGAATCAACATGCAACTCTGCCACCTTACGGTAGTCGCGGTTGAAGAAGGCGATAAAATTTTCCGCCAGATAACGCTTATCATCTTTGTTCAGCGAACCGACAATACCGCAGTCAATGCCGATGTAGCAGGGATCTTCAGGATGCTCATAGCTGACAAAGATATTGCCGGGATGCATGTCCGCATGGAAGAAGCTGTCGCGGAAGACCTGGGTAAAGAACACCTGTACCCCGCGTTCGGCCAACAATTTCATGTTGGTGCCCTGCTTCTCCAACGTAGGAATATCCGAAACTGGGATGCCGTAGATACGCTCCATCACCAACACGCTTTCGCGGCAGTAATCGGAATACACCTCGGGCACATACAGCATCGGGCTGCCGTCGAAATTACGGCGCAGTTGAATGGCGTTGGCCGCTTCGCGCAACAGGTTCAGTTCGTCCAGCAAGGTCTTTTCATATTCGCGCACCACTTCACGCGGGCGCAAACGGCGACCGTCCGGCATCAGTTTTGGCACCCAGGCCGCCAGACGATACATCAGGCGAACGTCGGCCTTGATGATCGGCCCGATATCCGGCCGGATCACCTTCAGCACCACTTCCTGCCCGGTGGTTTTCAGCCGTGCGGTATGGACCTGAGCTATGGATGCCGAAGCAAGCGCCTGTTGGTCAAAATCATCGAACCAGGTTTCCAGTGGGCCGCCCATCGCCAATTCGATATGCTTGCGCGCCAGGGCGCCGTCGAAGGGGGCAACCCTGTCCTGCAGCAACGTCAGTTGATCGGCAATCTGTGGCGGGAACAGGTCACGACGGGTAGACATCATCTGACCAAACTTAATCCATACCGGCCCCAGTTCCTGCAAGGCCAGCCGCAGACGCTCCCCCAGCGGTTTATCCGCGTGGCGGTTTGGCATCCAAAACAGCAGACGTCGGCCAAAGCGCAACGGCAACGTCAAACGCATCTTGGGGATCAGTTCATCCAGGCCATAACTGAGGAAAACGCGGACGATCAAATACAGGCGGCGTAGTTCGCCAGGGGTCATCGTTTACCCTCCAACTTGTCCATGCGAGCAATCAGCGCTTCGGCACTGCGAACGGTGGCGTCAACTTCTTCGTTAAACCACACCACTTCCAGCGGGCCAGGAGCCACACGCCACTCTTCCGTCAGGGTTTCGGCCACGTAATGCTGTTGACGCTGCAAGCCTTTCTTCAGCAAATTCGCGCCCTTGCCGAACGCCTGAGTGACGCCTTGTGCGGCAATATCGCCGATATAAGGCGCCAGCCATTCCGCCGGGTCCCACTCAGCAAGGTCAAGCAGACCAACCAACTGCTGTACCACCTGAATATCACCTTCAACAATCAGCTCGCCGCTGCGCATCAAGGGCGAAAGCTGTTGGCGGTCCCGCAGTTTCAGCAGTACCGATATGCGGCTGCGCACCGTGCAGTCGGCGGTATCGTCAGACTGACCAAGCACATCGACTCGCTGCTCACTGAAGATCAGTACCAACGGCGAAGCAAGCTCCTGCAACTCTATGCGCAGCACCTTGCCAGCCAGGCGAAGACGCGCAGCCTTCATGCTGCGATCGCGGAACAGCAGGCTATTGAGCGATGTTTCCAGCACGCCGGTCAACAAAGGGGTTAACAGCATCGGCATGTCCATATTAGAATTTGAAGCCGCGATGCAGGGCTACAATACCGCCGGTCAGGTTAAAATAGGTCACGTTGTCAAACCCGGCAGCGCCCATCATACCCTTCAGCGTTTCCTGATCTGGATGCATGCGGATCGACTCAGCGAGGTAACGGTAGCTTTCTGGATCCTTCACCACCAGTTCGCCGATTTTCGGCAACACGTGGAAAGAATAAGCGTCGTAAGCCTTGCTCAACGGGGCCAGCAAGGGTTTGGAGAACTCCAGCACCAACAAACGGCCACCCGGTTTCAACACGCGGAACATGGAGCGCAGTGCCTTGTCTTTGTCAGTGACGTTGCGCAGGCCGAAGGAGATGGTGATGCAGTCAAAATAGTTGTCCGGGAACGGCAGCGCTTCGGCGTTGGCCTGCACATAGCTGACGTTGCCGACAATGCCGCGGTCCCGCAGCTTCTCGCGCCCCATTTTCAGCATGGAATCGTTGATGTCCGCCAGCACCACCTGCCCCTGCTCACCGACCATGCGGGAGAACTTGGCGGCCAGATCACCAGTACCACCGGCCAGATCCAACACACGCTGCCCACGGCGCACGCCGCTGCAATCAATGGTAAAACGCTTCCAGATACGGTGGATACCAAACGACATCAGGTCGTTCATCACGTCATACTTTGCCGCTACCGAATGAAAAACGTCTGCCACCATGGCCTGCTTTTCGTCTCGAGCTACGGTGCGAAAACCGAAATCGGTGGTTTCCTGCGGTTGATCTGCCATTGTCCTGCCTGCTATTCAGTCAATTTAGTGTGGTTGAGTGTACCAGAACCCCACGAAATACCCCACCTCGCCGCGGCTGTCATGCCTGCGATGCGGAGCGTGGTTGCTCTGCGGCGTCGTCATCCTCCGCCCCCGGCAGCGCGTCAATGTCATCTTCGCCCGCTGCCTCGAATTCTTCGTCATGCTGTGCGCTGGCCTGCTGGGCCAGCAGCGGGTTGATAGGCCTTTTCACCTCAACCCCCAGCGCGCGGAACCCCTCGGTCTGGCCGATAAGATTACCACGGCCTTCACTCAGTTTGTTCATCGCCTGGCGATAACTCCCCTGAGCCTTGTCCAGGCTCTGCCCAAGCGCCGACATGTCGTCAACGAACAACCGCATTTTGTCATACAGCCGCGCAGCCCGGTCGGCAATGCGTTGAGCATTCTGGCTCTGATGTTCATAGCGCCACAGGTTGGTGATGGTGCGCAGGGCGACCAGCAAGGTGGTTGGGCTCACCAGCATAATGTTGTGCTTGAGCGCTTCGCTAATCAGCTCCGGCTCACGGTCTATGGCCAAAAGGAAAGCCGGCTCCACCGGTATAAACATCAACACGTAGTCCAGCGAACGCAGGCCGGGCAATTGCTGATAATCCTTACGGCCCAGCAGACGAATATGGCCACGTAGCGAGGCAATATGCTCACTCAGCGCCGTCTCACGCTCCACTTCATCTTCGCTGTTGAAGTAACGTTCATAGGCCACCAGCGACATTTTTGCATCGATCACCACGTCCTTGCCCTGCGGCAGGCGCACGATAACGTCGGGCTGCATCCGACTCTGATGGTCCAGCCGCACGTTGACCTGCGTTTCGTATTCGTGCCCTTCCCGCAGGCCCGAGGCTTCCAGCACCCGACTTAATACCACCTCGCCCCAATTACCCTGGGTTTTATTATCCCCTTTCAGGGCCTTGGTCAGGTTTATGGCCTCACGCGCCATTTGCGCATTAAGCTGCTGCAGGTTGCGTATTTCGTGGGTCAGCGTATGCCGTTCGCGAGCTTCCTGGCCAAAACTGTCCTGCACCTGGCGGCGAAAACCGTCCAGTTGCTCACGCAACGGCAACAGCAGACGATCCAGACTTTGCTTATTTTGCTCATCCACCTTGCGACCGCTGTGTTCAAAAATGCGGTTGGCCAAATTTTCAAACTGGGTGGTGAGACGCTGCTCGCTATTGATCAACAGGCGCTGCTTCTCTTCCGCCGCCATGCGGGTTTCCTCCAGACGGATGGTCACCTCACGCAGCTCGGCTTCTTGGGCGCTGTTCACTTCACGCTGGGCACGCAGTTCCTGGTTCAACAATTCGCACTCGTTGCGCCAGTGATTAAGCTGCTGAAGCTTTTCGTGCCCGGCAGCCAGCTGGCTGTGCAAATTGCGCAGCTCCATATCGTTCTGCCGCATTTGCTGTTCATTGCGCAGGAGCGTCTCTTGCCGGGATGCCGTTTCCTGCTGCGCCTGTTGCAGCGATTGTTCCAGCAGCCGCAGCTCGGTTTCATGCTGCGCATGGGACTGCTGCACCCTCAGGCTGGCGATTAACCAGCCCAACAGCAGGCCTACCGTCACCCCGCCTATACCGTAAACCAAACTGGTATCCACCCTGCCTCCTGTTACACCTGACCGTTCCGGCGTTTTATCCGCCCGCTGCCCGTCACGTTAAGGGGATGCTGTATGGATGTCCAGCCTGATTTCGTCCCGACGGCGCATTATTGCGAACCGCTGCGCAAGTCAGGCAAAGATTAGCCAAACCACTGGCTTAACCACTTGATGCCAAACGCTCCCGGCGCGAGAATGCCGAACGCCCAGATCATCGCCGAAGTAATATTCGCCACCTGAAAATAACGCTGGGGCATACCGCAAATGCCACCAACCAGCGGGACCACGGCGCGCAACGGACCAAAGAAGCGGCCAATGAAAATGCCCAGCACGCCCCAGCGCTCAAAAAACGCATGCCCGCGCGTCAGCAACTGCGGATTACGCGATAGCGGCCACATGTGCGCCACACGATCTTGATAGTGGTAGCCAATCCAGTAAGAAAGCCAGTCACCAAAGAAAGCGCCCGCAGCGGCGGCGGCCCAGATAGGCCAAAAGGCAATGCCGCTTTCGCCAATCAGCGCACCCAGCGCCAGCAAGATCACCGTGGCCGGCAACAGCAGCGACAGGAACGCCAGCGATTCGCCAAACGCCAGGAAGAAGATAATCGGGATGGCCCAGCCTTCGTGCTGACGCACGGTCTCGCTGATCCAGTGGATAATGTCATTGAGGCTCAATACGGGCTCCTGATGCGGGATTTACTGCCCCAAGGATACGCAATGCCAGCCGGCGTCGGTTAAACCCCGGCTAAACATCCACGCGGTTTACTCGAGGTAGAACGCCTGTAGCGCTGCTCGCTGGCTTTGCCCCAGCCCGTATTCCACCTCCAGCCAACGGTCGGTAGAACCGTATTGGTCACGGATGCAACCCAGGGCAGTCATCAGGAACTCTTCTCGGGCGCTAAGCACATAGGCAAACTGCCCCAATGCCGAGTCACTTAAACGAATCGACAGTTGATCCAACATTTGTTCACGGAAGGTCGCCAACGTGGTTTCGGTCAGCAGGTAATCTTCCACCACCGTCGCCTCATCGGCACCCAGTGCGAACAATACCAACGCCGATCCGACCCCCGTGCGGTCCTTACCGACTGCACAGTGCTGGACGATAGCACCGTTGTCGGTATGGCTCAGCAACTGAGTCAACTGTTGGTAGGCCGGATTGCCGAACGGCAGTCGGCGATATAACTCCAGCATAAACGCCCGCGCATCGAAACCGGCCAGCGTTTCGCTGGTCAGTTTTTCCAGGTTGGCATTAACCTCATTGCTCAACGGGTTAGCAGGAAAATGGTGGTAATCCGCGCCCTGCCACAGGATATCGGGCTTGGCCTGCACTTCATCGGGATCGCGGTAATCCAGTACCGATCGCACCGGCACGCCGGCCAGGAAGGCGCAGTCGTTTTCCGTCAAGCGCTCCAGCGACCCGGAACGGAACAGTAATCCTCGCTTGATGCGGCGGCCATCAGCAACGCTGTTACCACCGAGATCGCGAAAGTTAATGCCGCCATCAAGCGGTGCCAATGAAGGATGAAGCAGGATCTGGGCGGTCATAGACGTCCTCGTGTTTATTGTCTGATAAAACGCAACCTGAGAGCCAAGGTAAAACCGGGCTCAACGGGTCAAAGAGGTGGCCAGTAAGATGGCGCTGATGATGATAACCGTAACAGATTACGGCTGAATGGAAAAACGGACCGCGTGGCGGCCCGTTGAATTGCGGAGGGATTACAGCAGGCGACGCGCCGCATCAACCACAATCTGCACCGCTTTGCTCTCGGTGTTTTTCATTGTTTCCGCGTTCGGAATTTCCTGCTGGGTACGGTTAACGATCACACCGGCAACCATACCGGCACGCAGGCCCTGGCTGGCACACATGGTCAGCAACGTGGCGGATTCCATTTCATAGTTCATCACGCCCATCGATTGCCATTCTTCCATCGAGCCTTTGAAACGGCTAACGACGCGCCCGGAGAAGGTATCGTAACGTTCCTGGCCTGGATAGAAGGTGTCGGAAGACGCGGTTACGCCGATGTGCGTGGTCGCGCCTGCTGCCTTGGCAGCTTCGACCAGTGCGGTAGTACAGGCGAAGTCGGCCACCGCCGGGAACTCCATCGGCGCGAAGTGCAGGCTGGCACCGTCCAGACGAACCGCCGCGGTGGTGACCAGAACGTCACCTACATTGATGTCTGACTGGATCGCACCGGTGGTGCCGATACGCAGGAAGGTGCGGATACCCAGCTGTGCCAGCTCTTCAACCGCGATAGACGTCGAAGGACCGCCGATACCGGTGGAACAGACGATCACTGCCTTGCCGTCCAGCTCTGCACGCCAGGAGGTGAATTCACGATGGGAAGCCAGGTGCACCGGATTTTCCATCAGCTTGGCAATTTTCTCTACGCGCTGCGGATCGCCAGGAACGATGGCAAGCTGGGCCCCTTGTAAATCGTTTTTGGTCAGGCCGAGATGGAAAACGTCAGATTGAGACATACGAGACTCCTCATAGATCATGTTTATTGGGAGGAACAAAAAAGTACTCTACTGAAAATCGCCACGCAATTTCGTGACGGCAATCACTACAGACAAAGAAACAGAATGCAATCTACATAACTCTTGTGACTAAAGTCACAAAAATTAGCAAGAAGGCCCGCCTGTTGGCCCCAATAGCCACCAGTCTAGTCGACAAATCGCCCCGCCGGTTTCCCCTGCTACTTGGAGTTTATCAAGGCGATTTGCCAATAAATCCTCTATGCAGTCACAGAAAAATAGCCTTGGTTTGTCGGGGACTTAGCCCGAATAAGCGGAACTAACGCACCTTATGGTACTAATGCAGGTCAACTTGCGTAATAGCATGATAAAAAGACAATAAAAACGCGGTAAAGCCGGATATTTAATCGTTTTTTACAGACTTGACTGAAAATGCTCCACTCGATGCCAATAACGGGTAATCTTTCCTATAGTTAATCGCAGCGCTTTTCTCTATTGATTGCACGGAGACCGCAATGAAAACCGATCATGTGATGACATTAAAACAGGCCCAGGGGGGATTCACCCCGGCTGTAACCCCCCTGGCGGCTTCTACCATCCTCACCGACGAGCAGGGCATTCATACCGGGGAAACCACCATTCCTTCTCAGGGTGACAACCTGCCTGCCTATATCGCCAAACCGGCGGACCACAGCGGCCCCTTCCCGGTCGTTCTGGTGGTACAGGAGATATTTGGCGTACATGAACATATTCAGGATGTGTGCCGTCGTCTGGCGAAGCAGGGTTATCTGGCGATAGCGCCGGAACTGTACTTCCGTCAAGGGGATGCCCGGGAATACACCGATATCAGTGAACTGTTCCAGAATCTGGTGAGCAAGGTGCCGGATCGTCAGGTGCTGGCGGATCTGGATCATGCTGCCCATTGGGCAACGCGCCACGGCGGCGATGCCGGCAAGCTGGCGATTACCGGTTTCTGCTGGGGCGGGCGTATTAGCTGGCTCTATGCCGCGCACAACCCGCAGTTAAAGGCTGCGGTGGCCTGGTACGGTAGGTTGGTGGGTGAAAAAACGCTGAATTCGCCAAAACACCCGGTCGACGTTGCGACACAGCTGACGGCACCGGTGCTGGGACTTTACGGCGGCCAGGACAGCAGCATCCCGCTGGAGACGGTGGAAAGCATGCGTCAGGCGATCCGCGCGGCCAACGCCAATGCCGAGATCGTGGTGTATCCCGAGGCCGGCCATGCCTTCAATGCCGACTACCGGCCCAGCTACAACGCCGAAGCGGCAGAGGATGGCTGGCAACGTATGCTGGCTTGGTTCGCACAGCACGGAGTGCCAGGCGTTAAATAGCCTCTCATCTTAAGGCTGCCCGATCGGCAGTCATTTGCGATATGAAAAAGGGCGCCGAAGCGCCCAGAATAATCTACACCCAAAAGTCGCTATCAGACTTGCTGTTCACGCAGGCGCTGTGCGGCCAGCACCATGTTGGTCAGCGACTGACGGGTTTCCGGCCAGCCGCGGGTTTTCAGGCCGCAGTCCGGGTTCACCCACAGACGCTCAGCCGGGATGTTCTGCGCAGCTTTGCGCAGCAGCGCTTCGATCCATTCCACGCTTGGCACGTTCGGCGAGTGGATGTCATACACGCCCGGGCCAATCTCATTCGGGTACTCAAACTCTTTGAAGGCTTCCAGCAGATCCATATCAGAACGCGAGGTTTCGATGGTGATCACGTCGGCATCCAGCGCCGCAATGGAGTCCATGATGTCGTTGAACTCGCAATAACACATGTGAGTGTGGATCTGCGTGTCGTCTTGCGCGACAGCGGCGTTCAGTTTGAAAGCCTCCACCGCCCAGTTCAGATAGGCAACCCAGTCGGATCGACGCAGCGGCAAACCTTCGCGCAGTGCAGGCTCATCAATCTGGATAATGCCGATACCGGCTTTTTCCAGATCTTCCACTTCGTCGCGCAACGCCAAGGCAATCTGTTTGGCGATCACTTCGCGGGTCACGTCTTCGCGCGGGAACGACCAGCAGAGAATGGTGACCGGACCGGTCAGCATACCTTTTACCGGCTTGTCGGTCAGCGACTGAGCATACTTCGCCCACTCGACGGTAATGGCTTCAAGGCGACTGATATCGCCAATGATCACCGGCGGTTTTACGCAGCGGGAACCGTAGCTCTGTACCCAGCCGTTTTGAGTGAACACGAAGCCGTCGAGGTTTTCACCGAAATATTCCACCATGTCGTTACGCTCGGCTTCGCCGTGCACCAACACGTCCAGCCCCAGGCGTTCTTGTTCAACGATCGCCTGTTTGATGTGTTCGCTAATGCTGGTGCGGTAGTTATTGCCGTCCAAACGCCCCTGCTTGAAGTCCAAACGCAGGCCGCGAATTTCCGTGGTTTGCGGGAAAGACCCTATCGTGGTGGTCGGCCAGGCCGGCAGGTTAAAGCGCGCACGCTGTGCCTGAGCACGCTCGGCGTAAGGGCGCTGACGTTCGCTGTCCTGTGCGGTAATCGCCGCCAGGCGTTGGCTTACCTGCGCATTATGCACGCGGCTGGACTGGCGACGAGCGCGGATTGGTGCGCTATAGGCGTCCAGTTCGGCCTGCTTTTCTGCACCCGGTGCGTTCAGCGCCGCGCTCAACAGGGCCAATTCGGTGCATTTTTGCAGAGCAAAGGCGAACCAGCTTTTCACCTCTTCGTCCAAGCGAGTTTCCACGCTCAGATCGATAGGGCTGTGCAGCAGTGAACAGGAAGTGCCGATCCACAGTGGGCGGCTGCCGACCAACGGCTGCAGGCGTTCAAACCAACTGCTCAGATCCGCACGCCAGACGTTGCGACCATTGATGACGCCCAATGACAGCAGCCACGCTTTGGGCAGCGCCTTGTTCAATGCGTCGATATCGTCATGACCGGCAACCAGATCAACGTGCAGCCCCTGAACCGGTAGCTCGCGGACGGTGTCGAGATTATGGCCCACGCTGTCGAAGTAGGTGGTCAGCAGCAGTTTTACCTGACCTTGCAGCGCTTCGTAAGCTGGCTTGAAGGCGTTCAGCCATTCCTGCGGCAATTCCAGCACCAGTGCTGGCTCGTCAATTTGTACCCACTCCACGCCGCGTTGCGCCAATTCAGCCAGCACCTGCTGGTAAACCGGCAGGATGTCTTTCAGCAGCGACAAACGGTCAAACGCTTCGCCTTTCACTTTACCCAGCCACAGATAGGTCACCGGCCCCAGCAACACCGGCTTGATTTTGTGGCCCAGAGCCAGCGCTTCGTCCACTTCTTCCAGCAGTTGGGTCCATCCCAGTTTGAACTGCTGGCCTTTGTGGAACTCAGGCACCATGTAGTGGTAGTTGGTGTTAAACCATTTGGTCATTTCTGCCGCCGCTGCCGGTTTTCCGGTTGGTGCGCGACCACGGCCGATGCGGAATAGCGTATCCAGATCGATTGAGCCATCCGCATTCTGATGACGTGCCGGCACGTTGCCCAGCAGCAGGCTGGTGGTCAATACATGGTCGTACCAAGCGAAATCGCCGACCGGCACCAAATCCACTCCGGCCTGCTGTTGTTGTTGCCAATGGCGAGCGCGCAGCTCGCGGCCAACCGCCAACAGTTCTTCCTGCGTTGAGTTACCAGCCCAGTAGCTTTCCTGAGCTTTTTTCAGCTCACGTCTTAGCCCAACGCGAGGAAAACCCAGTGTGTGATTTAAAATTGCCATCGTCATATTCCCCATTTAGCCGTCCAGATGTTTACACATCCATAATCCGCAGGTACTGTATTAACCACAAGCGCAATTTATTCACTGTCACTGTGAAGGACTCTCATGATCGAACTGAAACACTTACGGACGCTGCAGGCGCTGCGCAATACCGGCTCGCTGGCGGCCGCGGCGGCCCAACTCCATCAGACACAGTCTGCTCTGTCGCATCAGTTCAGCGATCTGGAGCAGCGTCTGGGCTTCAAGCTGTTCGTTCGCAAAAGCCAGCCGCTGCGCTTTACCGCGCAGGGAGAGATCCTGTTGCAGTTGGCAGAACAGGTACTGCCGCAAATCCAGCACGCGCTACAGGCGTGTCACGAACCTCATCAGGCCACGTTGCGCATCGCCATTGAATGCCACAGCTGCATTCAATGGCTGACGCCCGCGCTGGATAACTTCCGTCAGAGTTGGCCACAGGTGATCATGGACTTCAAATCCGGCGTGACCTTTGATCCGCAGCCGGCGCTGCAACAGGGTGAACTGGATCTGGTGCTGACCTCCGACATTCTGCCGCGCAGTGGGCTGCACTATTCACCGATGTTTGATTTCGAAGTACGCCTGGTGCTGGCGCCGGATCATCCATTGGCCAGCAAGCTGCACATTGAGCCTGAAGATTTGATTGACGAAACGCTGATGATTTACCCGGTACAGCGTCAGAGACTGGATATCTGGCGCCATTTCCTGCAGCCCGCAGGCATCAGCCCGGCGCTGAAAAACGTGGATAACACCCTGTTGCTGATCCAGATGGTATCGGCCCGCATGGGGATCGCGGCGTTGCCACACTGGGTGGTGGAAAGTTTTGAACGCCAGGGGTTAGTGGTGACCAAAACCCTGGGGGATGGGCTTTGGAGCCGCCTGTACGCGGCGGTACGCGACGGTGAACAGCGCCAGGCCGTCACCGAAGCCTTTATCCGCTCGGCTCGGCAACATGCCTGCAACCATCTGCCATTCGTGCGTGATGCTGCACGCCCAAGCGCCGGTGTCGCCAGCGTCAAACCGCTGGCTTCGCAACCCTAAATATCAGGGCAGCTCGCGCTTGGGCTGCCCGTTTATTTGCTGACTATTTTAGGCGCCACCCAACGGCGATGCACCCACAGCGAAGCGACAATCACCGCCCCGCCGATAATGAAACTTGGCCAATGCGGCTGTTGCTGCCAGATGGCCAGATTAACCAACAGTCCTGCCGGCACATGCATGTTATTCATGATGCCCAAAGTACCGGCATCCACCTGCGTTGCGCCGTAGTTCCACATGAAATAACCCAGCCCGGAAGCCACTACGCCCAGCCAGACCAGAATGCCCCACTGCAGGTTAGTGGTTGGCAGCTGCTGCGGATTGCCCCACAGGCACCAGGCGACCACCGCCACGACCAAGGCCCCCAGATAGAACCAGGAAAATGCGGTGTGTTGCGGCAGCGGGTGCACTTCCATCAACCGTTTGTAACCGACCATGCCGATGGCAAAGCTGATGTTCGCCGCCTGCACCAGCAACAGCCCCCACCAAAAATGCTCGCTCAATTGATGATATCGAATAATCGCAGCGCCCAGCACCGCCAATAGCGCACTGAACACATAACCCCAGCGCAGGCGCTGTCCACTGATCAAGTCATAAATCAGCGTAACGTACAGCGGCGTCAGCACGGTAAACAGCAGGAATTCCGGCACCGTCAGGTACATGTACGCGCGGAAGCTGAACAGATACATGATGCCAAGCTGGCAAGCCCCCACCAGCATGTACAACAGGATCACTTTTGGCTTGATGTTGCGCCAGCGCAGGAAAGGCAGGAACACCGCCGCCGCCAGGCCGATGCGCATCAGCACCGAGAACCAGCTGTCGACCTGGCCCGCCAGGTATTCGCCAATCAGGCTGAAAGAAAATGCCCACAGGATGGTAGTAATCACCAGAAGCAGCACGATGGGTTCACCCTAAAGATTCAGAAAGGGCGATTGTAACGGAAGGCAGAAAGGGGTGTAGCGAAAAGAAGGTTTACATCTGAGCAAAATACAAACTTTCAGCAAATTTGCACCGCTGGGTTAGGCTTAATAAAAGACGAGGAGAACATCATGAAAAGTTATCATCTGCTCTATGGCCTGTTGCTGCTGTCCGGATTGGCCACCGCGGCCAACGGCGTCACCGAGCTCAGCTCGCAACAGCAGTTTCTCAACCAACGCACTCAACAGGCGCAGCAACAGCGTATGCTGAATAATCAGCAGCTGGATCAGCGCCGCCTGCAACAGCAGCGGCAGTTCGATAATAACCAGCAACAACTGCAGCAAACGGCGCCAAACGGTGGGAAGTTGTTACCCAACGGCAACCAGCCGCGCAGCCCATTTAACCGCACAGCACCTGCAGTCCCCCAGGCACCGCTGCCGGCTAGCCCCGCACGCCCATGATGGTCAGGATCAATGGCGTAGTCACTGCTGCCAGCACGGTGGACATCACCAGGCTGGTGGCGGCAGGCCCGGTCAATACGTTGAACTGGCGTGACATCAGGTAAACATTGACCCCGACCGCCATCGAACCCAGCAACACCACCACCCGGGTTTCCATCGGCGGCAGGTCCATCATCCAGGCCAGTAGCCAGATGATCAGCGGTTGAACAATTAGCTTGAGGAAACAGATGCCGCTGCTGAGGCGCCAGCCTTCGCTGATGCGATACTCCGCCAGCCCCATACCCAGCACTACCAGCGACAGCGGTGCGGCAACCTGACCAAGCATGCTGACCGGCTGGTCGACAAACGTCGGCAGCGGCAACCCGGTCAGGCTGAACAGCGTGCCGGAAAGAATGCCGATAATCAGCGGGTTGGTCAGCACGCTACGCGCCGTTTTGATAAAGCCCTGCAGCGTCGGCGAACCATTGCGCGCCCATTCGATGGAGATAGTCACCAGCGTCCAGAGGATCAGGCCGTTAAACACCAACACCAATGCCACCGATGGGATTGCCGCCTCGCCAAGCATGACGCTGGCGATGGGCAGGCCCAGCATCACGTTATTGGAGAAAATTCCACCCAACGCGAAAACCGATCCCGCCACTCCATCCAGTTTAAACACCCGACGCGCGGTGATGCGACCGATCACGAACACAATCAGGCAACTGCCGAAAAAGGCGATCAACAGGCGGGCATCTACCGCTGGACGCTGCGAAAAGTCGCACATCATGCGGAACAACATGGCGGGGAGAGCCAAAGAGAAGACAAAACGCGTTAAACCGTCGGTGATGGTCGCTGGCCATTTACCCCAGCGGATAAGCCCATATCCCAACACGATCAGCACAAATAGCGGCAAAGACAGCGCTATTTGATGCCATAACGAACCCATAAAAACAGACATCACATCCCTTCCGTTAGCGCGGCGGCAAAGGACTGACGTCGCAAAATTCAACAGGCGCCGACGACTTTCTCACGGACGCAGCAAACTGCGTCCGTGGCAACGGGATCACGCGTTGGGAAAGTCCGGTCCGATCAAATCTATCCGGTCAGTGCAAATGCAGTCAACGCCCCAGTTCAACAACAAGCGCGCACGCGCCGGCTGGTTAACGGTATAAACCAGGATGCGCAGCCCTGCGGCTTTCAGCGCCGACACCCGTTCGGCCGTCAGTTCTTTATGGTTGATGTGCAACGAAACGCAGCCCAATCGTTCGGTCAACGCCTGCCAGTTGTCGTCCCACTGATCCAGCAACAGGCCGCGCGGGAGTTCCGGCACCGTACGCTGCGCCGCCTCAAGCGCCTCAATCGAGAAAGAAGAGAGCAGCGGATCGGTCTGCCCCTGCCACAACAAACGTGCGGCTAGCGCCACGACACGACCGGTTTCATCATCGCTGCCGGTGGTAGGCTTGATTTCAATGTTCGCCATCATGCCGTGCTGCTGACAGCGCTCCGCCACTTCGGCCAACAACGGTAAACGTTCGCCCTTGTAAGCGGAGTTATACCAGTTGCCGGCATCCAGCTGTACCAGCTTGTCCCACGGCAGCTCACCCGCCACGCCCCAGCCGTTGCTGGTGCGATCCAAGGTATCGTCGTGCAACAGAAATATTTGCCCGTCCTGCGCCAGCTTGACGTCGAACTCAATCATTTTATGACCGTGCCGTGCGCCGACGTCGATCGCCGCCAGGGTATTTTCCGGTGCCAGAGAACCGCCGCCGCGGTGGGCGACAATGTGGGGGTAAGGCCAGGCTGTGGTCATGATTCCATCCGTAATCCGCTATCGGTATCAAAAAAGTGCAGCGCCTGTGCAGGCAACTGCAAATATAGCGTGCTGCCCGCCGTCGGCATAGTTTCATGCGACAAACGCGCAATCACGCCATGACCGCCCCACTGCCCATGCGCCAGGTTATCTGCGCCCAATAACTCCAGCGTTTGCAGCGCCAGGGGCACGCCCCTTGCTCGGAGGTGGTCAATTGAAGATGTTCCGGGCGGATGCCAAGCGTCAACCGGCGACCGCCCCACTGCGCTTTGGGTTGCGGTAAATTCAGCGTCATCCCCTCGGCCAGTTGCAGTTGGCTGCCGTCGGCGCTCAACGTGCCGGGCAACAGGTTCATCGCCGGCGAACCGATAAAGCTGGCGACGAACAGCGACGCCGGGCGCTGATAGACCTCACTGGGGGTGCCAATTTGCTCTGCCACGCCTTTGTTCATGACGATCACCCGCTGTGCCAACGTCATCGCCTCCACCTGATCGTGGGTCACGTACAGGCTGGTGGTTTTCAGCCGGCGATGCAGTTGTTGCAGTTCCAGGCGCATTTGGACGCGCAGCTTGGCATCCAGATTCGACAGCGGTTCATCAAACAGGAATACCGCCGGCTCACGCACGATAGCGCGCCCCATCGCCACCCGTTGGCGTTGGCCGCCGGAAAGCTCGCGCGGCTTGCGTTGCAACAACGGCTCCAGCTCTAAAATGCGCGCGGCTTCCTCCACCCGCTGTTGAATATGCTGTTTGCCGAAGCCGCGAATTTTCAGGCCATAGGCCATGTTGTCGTATACGCTCATGTGCGGATACAGCGCATAGTTCTGGAACACCATCGCGATACCGCGATCTTTCGGCTCCATATCCGTTACGCGTTGACTGTCGATATAAATATCGCCGCTGGTGGTGCGTTCCAGCCCGGCCACCATGCGCAACAGCGTCGATTTACCGCAGCCGGACGGGCCGACCATCACGATAAATTCGCCGTCCGCCACGTCGAGGTCAATTTGCTTGATCACCGGCGTTTTACCGTCGTAAGACTTGGTGACTGCCTGTAGTTTTAAACCTGCCATGTGAAAATTTCTCTCGTTACTTTTCGCTATCAACCAGGCCGCGTACAAACCAGCGCTGCATCAGAAGAACCACCGTCAGCGGTGGAATTAAAGTCAGAATCATCGCCGCCATCACCTGATTCCACTGGGTCGGCGCGCCGGAGGTGGAGATCATGCTCTTGATACCCGCCACTGCGGTGCCCATCGAGGCATCGCTGGTGATCAGAATCGGCCACAGGTACTGGTTCCAGCCGTAGATAAAGGTGATGACAAACAGCGCCGCCAGATTGGTCTTCGACAGCGGCAACACGATATCCCAGAAAAAACGCATCGGGCCGGCGCCGTCAATCCGCGCCGCTTCCAGCAGTTCGTCCGGTAACGTCATAAAGAACTGGCGCAGCAGGAAGGTGGCGGTCGCCGACGCCATCAGCGGCAACGTCAGGCCGGTGTAGCTGTCCAGCAGGTTGAGGTTGGAGATAACCTCCACCGTCGGGAAAATACGCACCTCAACCGGCAACATCAGGGTGAGGAATATCAGCCAGAAGAACAGGCTGCGCAGCGGGAAACGGAAATAAACGATGGCATAGGCGGACAACACCGACACCACAATCTTGCCGAAGGTGATGGCCAGCGCCATCACCACGCTGTTCAACAGCAGCAGCGAAAACGGCACTTTAAGGTTGCCCACGCCACCCTGCCAAATATTGCTGATGTTTTCCCACAGGTGACCGCCGGGGATCAGGGTCATCGGCACCTGAAACACCTGTTTGTCGTCCAGCGTTGCCGCCACAAAGGCCACGTACAGCGGGAACAGCACCACCAGCACGCCGATAATCAGCATTACGTGGCTGAAAATGTCCAGCCCGCGTCGGTTCTCAATCATTGGTAACGCACCTTACGTTCGACAAAACGGAACTGGATCACCGTCAGGCCAATCACCAGCAACATCAGGATCACCGACTGTGCCGCAGAGCTGGACAGATCCAGACCGGCAAAGCCTTCACGGTAAATCTTGTAGATCAGCGTGGTGGTGGACTGTACCGGTCCGCCGCCGGTCGCAGCATCGATCACCGGGAAGGTATCGAAGAAGGCGTACACCAGATTCACCACCAGCAGGAAGAAGCTCACCGGCGTGATTAACGGCAGCACCAGATTGAAGAAACGCCGCACCGGGCCGGCACCGTCAATGGCCGCCGCCTCAACCAGAGAGCGGGGAATTGACTGCAACGCGGCCAGGAAAAACAGGAAGTTATAGCTGATTTGCTGCCATACCGAGGCCAACACCACCAGGAACATCGCCTGCCCGCTGTTTTGCGCGTGGTTCCAGCTGTAGCCCAGTCCGTTGAGGAAGTGGGTAATCAGCCCCAGGCCGGGGTTGAACAGGAAAATCCACAGCACCGCCGCCACCGCGGGCGCCACGGCGTAAGGCAGGATCATCAGCGTCTGGTAGATCCGGCTGCCGCGCAGCACGTAATCCACTAACGCGGCGAAGAACAGCGACACGACCAGCCCGATACCCGCCACCAGGAAACTGAAAATCAGCGTGGTGTAAAACGAGTCCAGGTAGTAAGGGTCGTGGAACAGTTGGGTAAAGTTGTCCAACCCGACAAACTGGCTGGACAGGCCAAACGGGTCGAGGCTTTGCACCGAATACCACAGCGCCTCGCCGGCGGGCCACAGAAAGAATATTGCGGTGATCAGCAACTGCGGCAGCACCAGAACATAGGGCAGCCAACTGCAGCCGAAACCGGGACGATGTGAACTCATCATTAGGGACTCATGAAGACAAAAAACGGATGACTCGAAGCAAGGCGTCGCGAGCAAAGCCAGTCTGGGTGCGGACAGCGCACAGCTCCCGGAGTGGACATAAAGTCCATGAGGAGAGCGAGCACTGCCCAATCCCAGAATGGCAAAGCGCAGTAGCCGCTATTACTTAGTCTGAGACTCGAAGCGACGCAGCAACACATCACCGCGCTGTACGGCGGCATCCAATGCCTGCTGTGGCGTTTTCTTACCGGTCCACACGCCCTCCAGCTCTTCATCCACGACGGTGCGAATCTGCGGCATATTGCCTAAACGCAGCCCCTTGGTGAACGGCAATGGCGGCTTGTTCAGCATTTGACGCGTCGCCACGTCCGCCCCTGGGTTCTTGTCATAGAACCCCTGTTGTTTGGTCAGGTCGTACGCTGCCGTGGTGATCGGCAGATAACCGGTCTTCTGGTGCCACTCGGCGGCGATTTCCGGCTGTGCCAGATACTGCAGGAACTCGGCTACGCCTTTGTAGGTGGCGGCATCTTTACCGTTCATCACCCACAGGCTGGCGCCCCCGATAATGGCGTTCTGCGGTGCATTTTTGGCATCGGCGTCATACGGCATCATGCCCACGCCATAGTTGAATTTGGCGTAATGCTTGATGTCCGCCAGCGAGCCGGATGAAGCGGTGGTAATCGCACAGTCACCGCTGTAGAACTTCTCGGTGGATTCGTCTTTACGGCCGAAATAGGTGAAGTCACCTTTTTTGTTCATCTCTTCCAGCAGTTGAATATGCTTGACCTGCAACGGCTTGTTGAACTCCAGCTTGGCACTCGCGCCACCAAAGCCATTGTTCTCCGTGGCGAATGGCACGCCGTGCCAGGCGCTGAAGTTCTCCAGTTGGATCCAGCCCTGCCAGCCGCTGGCATAGCCGCATTTCATGCCGGCTTCACGCAGTTTGGCGGTGTCCGCCGCCAGCTCCTGCCAGGTTTTCGGCGGCTGGTCTGGGTTCAAACCGGCTTTCTTGAAGGCATCTTTGTTGTAATACAGCACCGGGGTGGAGCTGTTGAACGGCTGCGACAGCAGGTGTCCACTTTTGTTGTCGGTGTAGTAACCGGACACCGTAGGCACGAATACCGATTCGTCAAAGCTGATGCCCGCGTCTTTAAACACTTCGTACACCGGCTTGATCGCCTTGCTGGCCATCATGGTGGCCGTACCCACTTCATACACCTGCAGGATCGCCGGCGCTTTACCGGAGCGGTAGGCCGCGATGCCCGCCGCCAGGCTCTGTTCGTAGTTGCCTTTGTAAACCGGAACAATTTTGACGTCGGTGTGCGACTGGTTAAAGCGGTCCGCCAGGGAATCCACTTCTTTACCCAGTTCACCCTCCATCGAATGCCAGAACGGGATCTCGGTCGCCGCCAGTGCCTGAGTGCTGACCGCCAGGGTCAACGCGACGCACAGCGTGGTTTTGCGAATAGCGTAGGTGAGCATGCCTAACTCCTGAAAAAGCTGGTGTATCCCCTGCATCTTTCACGCCGCAGCCGTGTTGGTTTCCCGCCATCACCTCAGTCATTTACCTATGTAAACTCCTGAGGATTCTGGCGGTCACCGCCTTGCTGCTACGTGAAATCTATTGGGGCAATAAGCGCGTGAGCGAAAAGAATCAGTTTTTTGTTCGGAAGCTAACATGCCATGCTCGGATGACAGAAAAATAACCGTTAGATGACAGCCATATGACGGAAGAGTGAAGTGCAGATTGCGGTTTGATGTCGGCGACGGGGAAAGATCCCCGCCGCCGTGAGGATCACAGGGAACGGCGCAGGCGGGCAACCGCTTCCTGCATTTGCTGTTCAGTGGCGGTGGCGAACGACAGGCGGAAGGTAGAACGGTCCGGATTGTCTGAGAAGAAGTATTCTCCCGGCACAAACACCACGCCCTGCTGCAGGGTGGTTTTCAGCCATTCGGTGGCGTTGAACGGCTGACGGAAGCGCGCCCACAGGAACATGCCGCCTTTCGGCATATCGAAGCTGATATGGTCACCCAGCTCTTTTTCCACCAGCCCGGCCAGGATCTCACCCTTTTGTTTGTAAGCCGCGCGGATCTTTTCGATCTGCGCCGGCAGGCGATCCAGCCCCAGGTAACACTCTACGATGCTCTGCGACAATGCGCTGGCATGCAGATCCGCCGCCTGCTTGATGATTGCCACTTTATGCAGCAAAAACGGCGGCAGTATAGCCCAGCCCAAACGCAACCCCGGAGCCAGGATCTTGGAGAAGGTCGAGGTATAGATAATGTTATCGGTATGGCCCAGCACCTGTTGCGAAACCTGGTGCAGCGTCGCGTTACGCTCTTCGGTAAAACGCAGTTCGCCGTACGGATCATCCTCGATGATCAGGAAATTGTGCTCGGCCGCCAGCTTGACCAACAGTTCGCGACGCGGGGCGCTCAGGGTAATGCCGCTTGGGTTGCCGAAGTTCGGCACCACATACACGCCCTTGATGCGCTGCGTTTTCAACAGCTCGGCCAGTTCTTCGACCACCATGCCATCGCTGTCGGACGATACCGACATGATGTTGGCTTCCGCCAGTTCCAGCGTCTGCAACGCCGCCAGGTAGGTCGGACGCTCCACCACGAACACGTCGCCGGGGTTCACAATGGCGCGCATCACCAGATCCAGCGCCTGCTGGGAGCCGGCTGTGACCATCACTTCATCGGCGGTGGCGGTGACGCCGCGTTCGGCACACAGCTCGCAGATGCGTTCACGCAGCACCGGGCTGCCTTCGGTCAGACCGTACTGAAAAGCGCTTTTCGGCTGTTCGGTGATCGCCTGATGAGTGGCGATGCTCAGCCCTTCGAAATCAAACAGGGCATCAGAGGGGATGCCGCCCGCCAGCGAAATGACGTTTTCCATCTTACTGTGCTTGAGCAATTCACGGATTGCCGAGCTTTTTACTTTTACGATGCGCTGCGCGAGTAACCCTTCTGTGTTCATTTCTTATTCTTCTCGTAATCGTTAAAAATGTTGTAGGGGTCCGATACGCTGCGCCCGAGTCGCTCGGGGCGAAGATATTCGCCCCCTACCGCTTCGACGGGTATTTCAACCGCCCAGATACGCCGACCTAACTGCTTCGTTTGCTAACAATTCGGCCCCCGTATCTTCCAACACCACGCGCCCGTTTTCCAGTACATAACCGCGATCTGCCAATTTCAGCGCCTGATTGGCGTTTTGTTCGACCAGGAAGATGGTCATGCCCTCTTCACGCAGCTGCTGAATGATGTCAAAAATCTGCTGAATGATGATCGGCGCCAGCCCCAGAGAGGGCTCGTCGAGCAACAGCAGCTTCGGCTGGCTCATCAGTGCACGGCCTATCGCCAACATCTGTTGCTCACCGCCGGACATGGTGCCCGAGCGCTGTGTACGGCGTTCCAGCAGGCGCGGAAACAGGCCAAACACCCTTTCGATGCGCTGTTGATATTGGTGACGGTCGGCAAAGAAACCGCCCATCGCCAGGTTCTCTTCCACCGTCATGCGCGAGAATACCCGCCGGCCTTCCGGCACGATAGCCACCGCTTCGCGCATGATGCGCGACGTCTGCCACTGGGTAATGTCCTGATCGAGAAAGGTGATGCTGCCTTCGCTGGCGCGGGGTTCACCGCACAGCGTGCCGAGCAGCGTGGTTTTACCGGCGCCGTTAGCGCCGATCAGAGTGACAATCTCGCCCTGCTTTATGTTCAGGCTAACCTGATGCAGCGCCTGGATTTTGCCGTAATGGGCGGATACCTGATTAAATGACAACATAAATTATTCGCCCAGATAGGCCCGGATCACGTCCGGGTTGTTACGGATTTCTGCCGGGGTGCCCTGCGCCAACGGCGTGCCCTGGTTCACCACGTAGATACGATCGGAGATGCCCATCACCAGTTTCATGTCGTGCTCGATCAGCAGCACCGACACCTTATGCTGATTGCGCAATTCGACGATCAGGTGATCCAGCTCGTCGGTTTCCTTTGGGTTCAGGCCCGCCGCCGGCTCGTCCAGCATCAGTAATTCCGGCCGGGTGACCATGCAGCGCGCAATCTCCAGCCGCCGTTGCTGGCCGTAAGCCAGATTACCCGCCGAACGGTTCGCCATCTCCAACAGGCCCACCCGTTGCAGCCAAACCGAGGCACGCTCCAGCGCATCGGCTTCGGCACGGCGGAAGGCCGGCGTTTTCAGCAGCCCGGCGAACACGCCGCTTTTCAGATGCTGATGCTGTGCGACCAACAGGTTTTCGATCACCGTCATCTCGCGAAACAGCCGTACGTGCTGGAAAGTCCGCACCACGCCCATCCGGGCGATGGCCTGGCCGGGCAACCCTTCCAGATGGCGCTCACGCAGTTTGATGGTGCCGCTGGTCGGACGGTAAAAGCCGGTCAGGCAGTTAAACACCGTGGTTTTTCCGGCACCGTTCGGGCCGATCAGCGAGACAATCTCGCCCTCGTTGAGCGTCAGCGCCACGTTATTGACCGCCAGCAGGCCGCCGAAACGCATCGACAGCCCTTCGACCTTCAGCAAAGGTTGCATGCTCATACTTGCTCCCCCTTGCCTGCTTGCATATCCGCCGCCTTCAGTTTTAGCTGTGGCCGCTTCATCGGCAGCAGTCCCTGCGGCCGCCAAATCATCATCAATACCATTAAGGCACCCAGCAACAGCATGCTGTATTCGTTCAGGTCACGCATCAGTTCGCGCGACACTACCAGCAGGATCGCCGCCAGGATCACCGCGAACTGCGATCCCATGCCGCCCAAAACCACGATCGCCAACACGAAGGCCGACTCGACAAAGGTGAAGGATTCCGGGCTGACGAAGCCCTGGCGCGCAGCGAACAGCGTGCCGGCAAAACCGGCGAAGGCGGCGCTGATGGTAAAAGCGGTCAGTTTGATTCTGGTCGGATTAAGCCCCAGCGAACGGCAAGCGATTTCATCTTCGCGCAAGGCTTCCCAGGCACGGCCCAGCGGCATGCGCAGCAGGCGGTTGATCACAAACAGCGTCAGCACCACCAGCAACAACGCCACCAGGTACAAAAAGACAATGCGATCGCTCGGATCATATTTCAGGCCAAAGAAGTTATGGAAGGTATCCCAGCCGCCGTCACGCGCGCTGCGGTTGAACTCCAGGCCGAAAAAGGTCGGTTTCGGGATCTGGCTGATGCCGTTCGGCCCGCCGGTGATCTCGGTATTGTTCAACAACAGGATGCGCACGATCTCACCGAACCCCAGCGTGACAATCGCCAGATAATCGCCGCGCAGGCGCAGCACCGGGAACCCGAGCAGAAAACCAAAGAGGGCAGTGACCATACCCGCCAGCGGCAGGCTCTCCCAGAAACCCAGGCCGTAATAATGGTTCAGCAGTGCGTAAGTGTAAGCGCCAATCGCATAGAAACCGCCGTAGCCCAATACCAGCAAACCGGACAGCCCCACCACCACGTTCAGACCGAGGCCCAACATCACGTAGATCAATGTCAGCGTGGCGATATCCACCGAGCCGCGCGAGACCAGAAATGGCCAGGCAACCGCGGCGATAATAATCGCTGCGGCCAACAGCTTCTGCCGGGCAGTCGTGCCATCGAAGCTCGGTAATACCCAGGCCGGGCCGGAGATTTTTTTCAGCCCGTGCTGCATCAGCGGGCGCAGCAGTTGGAAGAAAAACACAATGACGCAGCCGATGCCGATCCACATCCAGCGCACTTCCGCCGCGCCGTGCACCACCAGTTTGGTACCGTCCAGGCTCAGCTGCATGCCCATCAGGAATGAAGCCATCACAAACAGCACCAGGGTGGCGATCAGCGCGTTGAGCAAATTGAGTTTCATACCTTCTCAACCTCCGGACGTCCAAGGATGCCGGTAGGCATGATCAGCAGCACCACAATCAGCAGCGCGAACGACACCACGTCTTTATATTCGGTACTCAGGTAAGCCGAAGTCAGCGCCTCTGCCACCCCCAATACCAGGCCGCCAATCATCGCGCCGGGGATGCTGCCGATGCCGCCCAACACTGCCGCGGTGAAGGCCTTCATACCGGCCATAAAGCCGATATAGGGGTTAATCACTCCGTAGAATTGCCCGAGCAGTACGCCGGCGACCGCCGCCATCACCGCACCGATCACAAAGGTCAGCGAGATAACCCGGTCGGTATTGATGCCCAGCAGGCTGGCCATCTTCAAATCCTCCGCACAGGCGCGGCAGGCGCGGCCCATACGTGAATAACGAATAAACATCGTCAACGCCAGCATCGCCAGGAAAGTGACTACCCAAATAATCAGCTGCATGGTGCTGATAGTGGCGGCAAAGCCGTTGCTTTCCCCCAGCACCCATTGCCCGGTGACCAGGCTTGGCAACGCCAGGTCGCGCGAGCCCTGGGTCAGGCTGACGTAGTTTTGCAGGAATATCGACATCCCTATGGCGGAAATCAGCGCGATCAGGCGTTTGGAGTTGCGTACCGGCTTGTAGGCCACCCGCTCGATGCTCCAGCCGTAAGCGCTGGCGATCACGATCGATACCAGGAAAGCCGCGCCAATCAGCAACCAACCGACGTCGATGCCGATCATCATCAGGGCGGCGATAACAATAAAGGAGACATAGCTGCCGATCATATACACCTCGCCGTGGGCGAAGTTGATCATGCCGATGATGCCGTAGACCATGGTGTAACCGATGGCGATCAATGCATAGGTGCTGCCCAACGTGACGCCGTTGAACATTTGCTGCAGAAAATAGAGAACCTGCTCAGACATACTCTAACCCTTGGCTGTGCTTTCTATACCCATCACACTTGAAGCTGCATTTGTGTTGGCTGCACTCATTCACCCGAATCGTTCCCTTGCCGCCTTGATGCAACTTCAATTTATTTTGGGTAAAGCAAACCTGAAATGACAATCATTAAAAACGCTTATACCCAATGGATTTCGCGTTGCAGCTAGGCGGCAAGCGGGTAAATCCCCAGGAGCTTAGTAAACTAAGTGACTGGGGTGCACCCGTGAAGCCAACAACGCTGCAACGTGAAAGACGACGGGTATATTATTTAATCGGCGTTGAAGTGCCGTCAGCATGCCATTCGAACACGCCGAACTCGAAGCCTTTAAGATCGCCTTTGTCATCCCAGCTCAACGGCCCCATCACGGTCTCCACCGGCTTGCCGGTTTTCAGGTCCTTGACGATGTCGGCCGGTTCCTGGCTGCCGCTGCGCTCCATCCCGGCAGTCAGAGATTGCAGCGCCGCGTAAGTGGTCCAGACGAACGGTCCGGTTGGATCCAGCTTTTTGGCTTTAAGCGCATCTACAACAGGTTTGTTGGCAGGGACCTGATCGTAACGTTTAGGCAGGGTCACCAGCATGCCTTCAGAGGCGGCACCGGCGATATTGGACAGTGAGGAGTTGCCCACGCCTTCCGGCCCCATAAAGCGGGTGGTCAAACCGGCCTGTTTAGCCTGACGCAGGATCTGGCCCATTTCCGGGTAGTAACCGCCAAAGTAAACGAAATCGACATTTTCTTTCTTCAGGCGCGCCACCAGGGTGGAGAAATCTTTATCGCCAGCGGTGATACCTTCAAACATCACCACGTCGGTGCCCTGCTTTTTCAGGCTGTCGCGCACCGAGCGCGCCAGGCCTTCGCCATACTGCTGCTTGTCGTGAACCACGGCAATGCGCTTGGGTTTGATCTCGCTGAGGATGTATTTCGCCGCCGTTGGCCCCTGATCGGAATCCAGGCCGGTGGTACGCATGATCATTTTGTAACCACGGGTGGTCAGATCGGCGTTAGTGGCCGCCGGGGTGATCATGATGACGCCTTCATCTTCATAGATGTCGGAAGCCGGCTGCGTCGAGGATGAGCACAGGTGGCCGATCACATAGCGGATACCGTCATTGATTACCTTGTTGGCGACGGCTACTGCCTGTTTTGGATCGCAGGCGTCGTCATATTCCACGCCGACCAGTTTGTCGCCCTTGATACCGCCCTTGGCGTTGATATCGGCAATCGCCTGACGGGCGCCGGTGAATTCCATATCGCCATACTGCGCCACCGGGCCGGACATCGCCCCGACGATCGCCACCTTGATGTCTTTCGCCATTGCCGCATGCCCGATAGCCATCGCGATACAACCCGCCAACAGCGCCTTACCTTTTGTTAATTTCATCCGCAAATCCCCATCTGTCGTTGTGAACGTACCTGTTGTGTTTGCCGACACCCAACCCTTATTTACTGCTTTTATTCATAAGTAATAATGATTTAGGTGTTTTTGTGGCAATATTTTCTAATAAGACTTTATTTTTCATGCCATTAAACAGGAATTTTCTGCTGCAAATCAACTTACACAATCAGAAACAAGCGGTGTAAACAGCATAAAATCCGGATTAAATCTGCGCTGTTTTGCATCAGGCACAGCGCGTTATGCTGGTTCTCGATCGATTAACTACATATTTACTCGGAAAATGCGTCCTGCAAAAAACATTTTGCGCAGTAATCGTACAGAAAAACTTACACAACGCTCTGTGCAAGATCTATTACACTGTCGGCATCGATTAGCCGTTCGGAAATCCTGCATGAAACTGACTATTGAGCGATTAACCACGCTGTCCCAGCAAGACCTTATCGACCTTGGCAAAATCTGGCCGCATCAGCAGCCGGAACAGTGGCAAAGCGGGTTGAACGGCAATAAAGCGCTGTTCGCCGCACGCTTCAATGAGCGGCTGTTGGGGGCGGTGAAACTCGAGCTGGACGGTGAACGTGCCCAACTGCAGGATTTGCTGGTGCGTGAAGTCACGCGCCGTCGCGGCGTCGGGCTGTATCTGGTGCAGGACGTGCAGCGTCAGTTACCGCAGATAACGCATTGGCAGCTTTCGACCGCCGGTCTGACCCCACGCGAGCGGGGCGAGGTGGATAACTTTATGCGCGCCTGCGGTTTCACTCATCAAGGCGAACTCTGGCAACGATGAAGCGCAGGTTCCTCGCACTGTTGGTGCTGGTGCTGGCGTTAATCGCCTGGTTTGGCGGCCGCCAGCAGGCGCTGCGGATACAGCCGACCTGGGATAATCAGGTCTACGTCTGGCAACGCGTTTGGACGCCGCAGCATGCTGCCGCACTAGCGCAAAGCCGCGATCTGTTCCCTACGCTGCGGGTGCTGGGTTTACAAGTGCACCCGCGTGAGGGCTGGCGGGAAATCCCGGTCAATCTCCCCTTACTGAAACAAGATGGCCGCCCGCTGTGGCTGGTGGCCCGTCTGGATGGGCAGTTGACGCAACTGGATGAAGTCGCGATTCGCCAACGTTTGCTAAAACAGGTGCAACGCTGGCAAGCCGCCGGGCTGCAAGTGATCGGCGTTGAAATCGATCATGACGCAGCTACCGCGCGCCTGCCCGCCTATCAGCATTTCCTGCAGCAGTTGCGTCAGCAATTGCCCTCCTCACTGCAACTGGGCATTACCGCATTGCCGGCCTGGATCGGCTCAGCTGCGCTTCCCGGTGTCTTGCAACAGGCAGACAGCTCCGTGCTGCAGGTGCATGCCGTACTGTCGCCCGAACAAGGCCTGTTTGCTGCCCCGCTGGCACTGCGGTGGGTAAAACAGTACGCACAAATCACGCCAAGACCTTTCCGGGTGGCGCTGCCTGCCTATGGTATGGGTTTGGTGGGGTTCGATACGCAAGGCGCGCAGGTGGAAAGCGAAGCCTCCATACGCGTGGCGGGTACCTCGCGCGAGCTGACGGTCGCGCCGCAGCAGGTGGCCGATTTTCTGCGCCAGTTGAACACACGGACGACACCACACCTGCTGGGCCTGATCTGGTTCCGTTTGCCACTGGAGGACGATCGCCGCGCCTGGTCACTGGCTACGCTGAGGTCGGTAATAGAAAAGCAACCGCTCGACGTCAGCTGGCAGGTAAAATTTAGCCCTCAGGCGCTGCAAAATGGGCTGAATGATCTGATAATTCAAAATAACGGGCCGGTGGATGCACCGCTGCCGCACGAAATCGTCATCACCGCCAGCGAGTGCCTGGCGGCGGACGCGGCAGGCAACTACCGGCTGGAAAGCGAGCCTCAACGACTACGCTTTGTGCTTACCCGCAGTGATCAGCTGCGCGCCGGGCAGTCCCGGCCGTTGGGCTGGATCCGCTGCCAACAACTGACGCCAGGAGGCACCCTTGTCACACCGTAATGCACGCGCTACACGGACTCTGCGCGGCCGAACTCTTCTACTGGCTGCCCTGATCGGCTCGGCGCTGGCGATGCCACTTAATGGCTACGCCTGCGGGCCGGATTTCCCTAACCGTTTACTGGTCGATCGCAACGGCACGCTGCTGTATATGCCGGAAGGCAACTTTGCCTTTGAAGCCGGGCGTCTGGTCGCAGTGGATAAACAGCTGCCGTTGTGGAAAGCACCGCCACCGGCGATGCCACCGAAACCGATGCCGCTGTCGCCGGAAACTATCATCATCGAGAAAATGCGTGCGGCAAAAACCGTTGAAGAGGCCGATGCGGTCAATAGCCAGGGGCTGTCTGACGCGGCCCGCCTTTACCAACTGGGTGCAGTGGCCTTCGCCGGTAAAGATCCGCGCGCCAGCGAGTACTTCCAGCAGGTTCTGGCGCTACCTGCCGCAGATCAAGGTGACTGGGGGCTAAGGGCGCAGTATTCACTCGGCCGGTTGTTGATGGGCGATCACGGCACGCCGGAAAACGAAGGTGACGGCTCGAGCATCGCAGTCGAACATCCCGCGAAGCCCCAGCTCGAGCAGGCGCTAGCGGCCTTCCAGCAGGTGATTGATAAAGTGAAAGGCGGTACGGCCGATCCAGATCAACTGGCGCTGAGCAGCCTGGGGCAGCAGGCCCGCATTCATTTTTGGCTCGGCAACGTCACCCAGGCAGCGAAGTTATATGCTCAACAGGCGGCACAGGGTGACCAAAATGGGGCACTGTCGCTGCAGTACGTCTCCAGTTACCTGGTCAATCCGGATCACTTCGATATTCTTAAGCAAACAATCGCCGATCCGCTGATCCAACAACTGGTCACCATTGAGCTGTTTGCCCGCAGCAGTAATCTGCAAATGACCGATACGGACGGCACCGGCACTCGCTCAGCACAAATCATCAGCCAAATCCTGACGCTGCTGGACGCCTCGGTGAAAAGCGGTTTCAGCGGCAGCGACCGGCTGGCGGCGCTGGCCTACCGAGCAGGACAATACCCGATGGCGGCCAGCCTGCTAAAACACGCTGGCGACAGTGGCCTGGCCTGGTGGTTACGCGCCAAAATGGCGCTGCGCGACGGGGATGTTAAAGCCGCTACCGCAGACTACGCCAAAGCGGCGGCCGCATTCCCCTCCAATGAAAGCTGGGGCGAACAGCGTAATGCGGACTTTACGCCAGAAACCATCGTGCCCGAATGCCGGGTGGCGGGGGAGCAGGCTATTCTGGCCCTGGATCGCGGCGACTATCTGCAGGCAATGGACTTCCTTTATCGCGGCAAAGATATTTACTGGGCGGACGTCGCCGACGTGGCCGAACGCGTGCTGACCATCGATGAACTGAAAGGCTTTGTTGATAAGCATGTGCCAGCCCCAGCTACGCCGTTGAAACCGGTCAATCCCGACGACTACAACGGCCAGCCGCTTACGCCGGAGGTGCAACTGCGCGAGCTGCTGGCGCGGCGGCTGATGCGCGCCGGACGCCCTCAAGAAGCAATGGCCTACTTTGACATCCCGAACTATCGTCAGGTTGCCCAACAGTACGCCGATACGCTGAAAACGGCGCAGGATAAATCCGCAGACAAGCTGGCGCGGGCCAAAGCCTACTATCAGGCTGCAACGCTGCTGCGCAGCCAGGGATTGGTGTTCACGGGTTATGAGATGACACCGGACTATGCAATTTATGACGCCGGTTATTCCTATCTGGGGGATGCCTTTGATACGCGTGAGCTCAAGCATAAGAGCTGGATCAGCAGTGCCGAGGCAGCACGGGCCAAAGCGGCGTTACCGCCGCAGGATAATCGCTTCCTGCACTACCGCTGGCAGGCGGTTGATCTGGCGCAGCAGGCCGCCGACTTACTGCCGCCAAAAAGCCAGGCCTATGCCGCCGTGTTGTGTAATGCCGCCGGTTGGGTGATTAAACGTGACGCGAAAACCGGCCGGGCGCTGTATCAGCGCTATATCAATAACGGGACGCGCTATGCCTGGGCCAACAAGTTTGGTTATGACTGTCCGGCACCCGATTTTGCTGCGATCGCGCCGTAACGCCGAATTTCAGGCACAAAAAAGCCCGGCTAGCCGGGCTTTTTAACGCTTATGCGGGATTAGGCTTCGATCGCCATTTTCAGTTTCTTCATGGCGTTCTTTTCTAGCTGGCGCACACGCTCAGCGGAAACACCGTACTGATCGGCCAGCTCTTGCAACGTGGATTTATTGTCGTCATCCAACCAACGGGCGCGAATGATATGCTGGCTACGCTCGTCCAGACCTTCCAGCGCATAGGCCAGTTTGTCTGCGGCGTTGCTTTCCCAGTTATCTTCCTCGATGCCTTCGGCGAAGTCCGAGCTTTTATCCTGCAGGTACAGCACCGGCGCCATAGACTGGCCATCACGGGCTTCGTCGTCCGGCGTAGGATCGAACGTCATGTCCTGCGCCGCCATGCGGGATTCCATCTCGCGGACATCCTTGCTGGTCACACCCAACTCGCGAGCAACCAATTCCACCTCATCCTGATTGAACCAGCCCAGACGCTGCTTGGTTTTACGCAGGTTAAAGAACAGCTTGCGCTGTGCTTTGGTGGTAGCCACTTTGACGATACGCCAGTTGCGCAGTACGTACTCGTGAATTTCTGCCTTGATCCAATGCACCGCAAAGGAAACCAGACGCACACCAACCTCTGGGTTGAAGCGGCGAACAGCTTTCATCAGGCCAATATTACCTTCCTGGATCAGGTCTGCCTGAGGCAGGCCGTAACCGGAGTAATTACGGGCAATATGAGCGACAAAGCGCAGGTGAGACAGGATGAGCTGCTTAGCGGCTTCCAGATCGCCCTGATAATGCAGCCGTTCAGCCAGCTCCCGCTCTTCCTCTGCCGTCAGCATCGGATAGGTGTTGGCAGCCCGGATATAGGCTTCCAAACTGCCCTGGGGCACTAAAGCTAAAGTTTGCATTTCTTTGGTCATTCAAACCCTCTCTTGAAAAAACAGGTCATGCAGGTGATTGTCACGGCGGGGAAATGATTGATTCAACGGCAGTTGCTATTGCAAAAGCGGTCCACACGCCGGGCACCATAACATTTTGCTGCAGATTTTGACCGCGTTCCGCCCTATTAGTTCACAGTTTTTCGATCGCATTGTCCATGACAATACGTGACGAATATTCAGGCCGATAGGGAATTTGTGCGCTAAGAAGAGACTGGATGGTGCTTAAGTTAGTGCCGGTAGCTCTTCTCCCGCAACACGCTCGGAGCAGCAGGAGAAGAGTATACCAAAAAATCTTTATTGTGGTGTAAATCGGCGTAAATGTTGCACCGTCGCCAGCCAGGCGGCGATCCAGCCGATCATCGCGGAAACAATCAGCAGCAACAGCGCCTCATCCCAACCCAGGCCGTGCAGGGTAAAGGTGGTGCCGAACACCTTGGCCACGCCGGTGACCACCGACTCCAGCCGCCACACCATCGCCCCGGACAACACCAACGACAGCAATGCACCAAAGAAGCCCAGCATCGCACCGCCGTTCAGGAACGGCCGCAGGATGAAACCGTCGGTGGCGCCAATCAGCTTCATCACGTTGATGGTATCGCGACGGCTGAAGATACTCAGACGTACGCTGTTGCCGATCACCAGGAACACCGCCACCACCATCAGCACGCCGATCATTGCAGCCACTTGCCCCACCAGCCCGGTCAGTGCAGCCAGACGGGCAAACCAACTGTCGTCCATCCGCACTTCATCCACCCCCTGCACCGCCGCGACGCGATCGCGCAGGGTATTGAGGGTGTCGGAACTTTGGAAGCTCATTTTCGGCGTGATGATAGCGACCGCCGGTAGCGGGTTCTCTTCCAACATATCCAGCGCGCCGCCAAAGCCGGACCAGTTGCGGAATTCGCCCCGGGCCTCTTCACGCGACAGGTAATTCACTTTCTCAACGCCAGCTTCTGCTTTGATGGCGTCGAGCACTTTCACCGCCGCGTCGTCATCCAGGGATTTATCCAGGTACACCGTTAACTGCGGCGTAGGGTACCATTGCGTCGCCGCGGTGCTGACGTTTTTCCAAACGATATAACACACGCTTGGCAGCGTCAGGGAGATGGCGATGACCATCACCGTCAGCAGCGTCGCCAGTGGCTGGCGCAGCATATCCTTGACGGCGTTCATCCAGGCGTAGCGCCATTGTTCCCGCCAGCCGCCACGCAGCGCTTTGCTCTTGGCGGTTTTTGCATTATTCGCCATGATGCGCTCCTCCAGCCATGCGGCCCTGGCTCAGGCGCAGAATGCGGTAATTGCGACGGGCGATCAGCCCGGTGTCGTGGGTGGCCATCAACACGGTGACACCCACGCGGTTAAACTCTTCGAACAGGCGCAGAATGCCTTCCGACAACGCATCGTCCAGGTTACCGGTAGGCTCATCCGCCAGCAGTACCGCCGGCTTGTTCACCACCGCGCGGGCGATACCCACACGCTGCTGCTCACCGCCGGAAAGCTGAATCGGGAAGTTCTTCGCCTTATCCAGCAGCCCGACCTTGTCCAACGCAGCGGAAACGCGGCGACGGATGTCTTCGGTGCTGGCGCCGGCGATAATCAGTGGCATTGCCACGTTGTCATAAACCGTGCGATCCAGCAGCAGATGGTGATCCTGGAAAATCATGCCGATTTGACGACGCAGGAACGGCACCTCGCGGTTTTTCAACCGGCTGATGTCATGGCCGCCAAACCAAATATGGCCGGCGCTTGGCCGTTCGATACCACAAATCAGTTTCAGCAGGGTACTCTTCCCCGCGCCGGAATGGCCGGTCAGAAACGCCATCTCTGCCGGGCGCAGATGGAAATCGACCCCCTGCAGGGCCTGCCGTCCGCCCAGATAAGCTTTACTGACCTGTTCAAAGCGAATCATCCGTATTAATCCTCTCGGGCAAAAAGTGCCTCAATAAAATCGTCAGCCTTAAATGGCCGCAAATCTTCGATGCCTTCCCCAACGCCGATATAGCGAATCGGGATACCGAACTGATCGGCAATGGCGAAGATCACCCCGCCCTTGGCGGTACCGTCCAGTTTAGTCAGTGTGATACCGGTTAAGCCCACGGCTTCATTAAATAATTTCGCCTGGCTGACAGCATTCTGTCCGGTGCTGGCATCGAGAGTCAGCATAACCTCATGGGGGGCCTGGTCGTCCAGTTTTTTCATGACGCGGACAATCTTCTTCAGCTCTTCCATCAGGTGCGCTTTGTTCTGCAAACGCCCTGCCGTATCGGCCAACAGCACGTCGATGCCACGGGCCTTGGCGGCCTGGACCGCATCGTAAATCACCGAGGCGGAATCCGCGCCGGTATGCTGCGCCACCACTGGAATACGGTTGCGCTCGCCCCACACCTGCAGTTGCTCTACCGCCGCGGCACGGAAGGTGTCCCCCGCCGCCAGCATCACCGATTTGCCTTCCGCCTGGAACTGGCGAGCCAGCTTACCGATGGTGGTGGTTTTACCCACGCCGTTCACCCCAACCATCAGAATGACATACGGGTTTTTACCGCCAACATCCAGCGGCTGATCAACTTTAGCCAGAATTTCGGACATTTCCTCCTTCAGCTTGCCGTATAACGCATCGGCGTCTTTCAACTGCTTGCGGCTGGCATGCTGAGTCAGAGAGGTAATGATTTTACGCGTGGTTTCCACGCCGACGTCGGCAATCAGCAACTGTTCTTCCAGCTCTTCAAACAGTTCGTCGTCAATTTTCTTGCCGCGGAACAAGCCGACAAAACCGGAGCCCAAATTTTGCTTGGTTTTCACCAGGCTACGTTTCAGCCGGGCAAAGAAGCCTTCTTTGGTCGGACGCTCCTGTTCCTGAGTGACCGCAGGAGCCAACAGCTCAGTTTCTTTTTCTTCTTCAATAGCCGGCGCGACAATAATCGGTTCCAGCGCCACGCTGGCCGACAATGGCTCTGGCTCTGGCTCTGGCTCTGGCTCTGGCTCTGGCTCTGGCACGATAGTAGGTTCAGGCTCAATTACTTCCAGTTCGGGCACCATCACCGGTTCCGGTTCAACCACTTCCGGTTCTGGCGCAATAATCGGCTCTGGCGTAACCACTTCGGGTTCTGATACCGCGGTCGTTTCTGGCTTAGGCTCGATGACAAGTTCGGGTTCAGGCTGAACCACGGCCACAGGCACGGCAATCTCTTCCGCTGCCGGCTGTTGCTGTTCTGCCGCCACCTGTTCAGTAAGGGTGACAATCTCTTCCGCCAGCTTTTCTGCCGCGGCAGTGTGTTCGACGATCGCCGGCACGCTTTCTGCAATATGTTCGCCGGTCAGACTGCCGTCCCACTCCCCAGGCGTCTCTACGGAAGCGGCAGGTTCAGATTCCTGCGCGGGGAGCTGGTCATCCAGCTTGGGAGCGACCGGTTCAGCCGGGGTCTCCACGGCCTGATTTTCCGCCGCTTCTACCGGCGTCTCAGGTTGCTGTTGCTCTTCTTCCTTCTGGCCGAAGCCCAGCCAGGAGAAAAACCCGCGTTTCTTATCTTTTGCCATGTTATGACTCTACTCCGTACCGAAGGCTTGCTTATGCTGACAATAATTCGCCGAGTCTATCACTTTCCCTCGTTCAGCAACACGCATCCGGCATGCTTTCCACTGTGAAATCAGGCAACAAAGTTTTACCGTTTCCCCCGGCGCCTCTCACCGGTAGAATAGAGGCAACTTATCGCCAACTCATTCGGCCTCACCGCCAGAAAACAATCAAAGCAAACCTATGACAAGACTATCGCCACGGGCATCGGCAAAAAAACCGCCTCAGGCTGCGGCCGGGCAGATCCGCATTATCGGTGGCCAATGGCGCGGGCGAAAACTACCGGTACCCAACAGCCCCGGGCTGCGTCCGACCACCGATCGCGTTCGGGAAACCCTGTTCAACTGGCTGGCGCCGGTGATCCAGGGGGCACGCTGCCTGGACTGTTTCGCCGGGAGTGGTGCGCTCGGTCTGGAGGCGTTGTCGCGCTATGCCGGCAGCGTCACGCTGTTGGAGTTTGAACGCCCAGTGGCGCAGCAACTGGAAAAAAATCTGGCCCTGCTGCAGGGCAATGGCAAGGTGGTCAATACCAACGCGCTGAGCTGGCTGGCGACCCCCGCTCAGCCGTTTGACGTGGTGTTTCTCGATCCGCCTTTTCGCAAAGGCTTGCTGGCTGAAACCGTCACGCTGCTGGAGCAGCAGGGCTGGCTGGCCGATGAGGCTTGGATCTATATAGAGGCCGAAGCCGAAAGCGCCGCCGCTGATGTCCCGGCCAACTGGCAATTACACCGTGAAAAAGTCACCGGTCAGGTGGCTTATCGTCTTTATATCCGTTCGCAAGAGAAAACCGAAAATGCTGATTAATCTGGGTCGCCTGCTGATGCTGTGCGTGTGGGGCTTTCTGCTCTCCAACCTGTTTCACCCCTTTCCCAAGCCGCTGAAATATTTCATCGACGTGGCGCTGTTCTTTATGGTGGTGATGCACGGACTGCAGCTGGTTCTGTTGAAGTCCACGCAACCGAAAGATCAGCCGATAAGCTACTGGCAAGAAGCCAAGATCTTCATCTTTGGCGTCTTCGAACTGCTGGCCTGGCAGAAAAAACAGCCGCCAATCAAAAGAAAATAACCCCACATGGGCACCGGGTCCGGTGCCCTACGGCTGGGCGGTAAATGAGACGAAGCGCGTGCCCTGCATGCTCAACGTACCCTGTGCGCCTTTTTCAATCGGATTATACTGCCACGGCTTCAACCGCAAGCGGATCTCCTCGCCACCGCGCTGCGGGCTAAACACCACCTCATAATGCATCGGTTCATTGACCAGCGGCTCACGCTGCGGTGCCCGGGTCTTGGCAACCGGAAACTCACGTTTATCACTCACCGTGACCTGCAAACTGCGTACCGGCGCACGATCGTTATCCGCTTCAATACGGCGCTGATTGAAATAGCGGTGCGTCGCCAATACGGCGATCAACGCGATCACAGCGATAAAAAACAGCGGTGGCTTACTCATCTTACTTCCCATCTCCACGCGGTGAAATCAGCGTAAACATAGCACAAGCCCTAAACTGACACCGCTGTTGCCTGGGACAACCCCATGCATAACATTGATTAGCGGCTTATTACGAACGGCTCTTCAGCATGATGGGTTATGCTGAGTAACTCCCCAAGGGAGTATGAGGAATGTTGATGCCTGCATAGCGCAGGATATCCAACAGGCGATTTTCCCCCTGGTGATGGAATAGCCGCCGATCGCTACTGGCACCCAGCTTGCGCAAGGCATGGGCCTTATGTGAACTGATGGTTTTTTCACTTCGCCCCAACCGCCGCGCCAGTTGCTTTTGCGGCTCGCCATGCGCCAACGCGCTGATAACCAAAAGCTCTTTTTGCGTCAGATGACAGCAGACGCGCATCTGGGTCCGACGGTATTCAGCCAAAAAATGATGATGTCCCAGCCGATGACGCAACACCAACAGTGAGTTCAACTCGGTCGGACGCAGCGTTTTTTGCAGACAAACCGGCAGTATCATTTTGGAAGATAAACCCGACAAGAAAGGACTATAACCGTCGCTCCACATCAGCCAGGTCACATTAGCGTGCTTCTTCCAGAATCTCCCACGGAAAACAAAGAAGTCATCCAGGCTTTCATCGTGTCCGTGGGTATCTGACAACAACAGGTCGAACGGTTGTTTGTGCAACAGACCGCGCAATTCCGACAGCCGGTCAGTCACCCCACAAACCTCATACTGGGCGGGGAGTGACGCAAGCACCGCCAGGACTCCGTGCCGAAACCAGGGATTCGGCTCCATAACCATCACTTTTAGAGGTGTCATTGTTTCTCCTTAAACCTGGGGCCGTGACGACCACCGTACGATATTCCACTTCAGCCACCCCGCCCTGTGGCAAAAACAGCTGATCCAACAGTTGCCTACCGGCCAGCCGGTGCAACATGTCACAGAAACGATTAAGTTCGCAGCGTTGGACGCGGGTCAATGGAGGACTGACATTGGTTTCAGGGCCAATTCCCCATTGAGCGAAGCGATCGCTCAGAACATGGAAATAACGTCCGGCATGGTTCGCAGGCGAAGCGTCGAGTATTTTGGCGTCATGACGGCATTGTGCCAGCCGCTGAGGCAATGCGTTTTTCCCACTGCGACCAATAAAGGACGTCGGCAAGCCATTCAACAGCGTGCCAGCCTCAGCTTGAGGGAAAAACAGCACGCCCCACAACAAAGTCACCGCCACCCTAACCGTGAGCGTAACGACCTGAGGGCATAAGCACTTGTCGGTAAATTGTTTTAAGAGCCGGCTTGACCAAGCGCGGCCAACCATTAAATACCGGCGAATTTCAGTGCGCACCAAATTACCCCCCACCCAAAGATGCCGCATACCAGCAACATGGCCAACCAGGTGTAGCGGCGGATGTGTTTATCTCTGGCTGAGGGCAACATCAGGCAACCTCCTTGTTGGGCATAAGCGAGAACCATACAGCAACGCATGGAGTTCTTGATCGCGATGCACACCCAGTTTGCGCATCGCGCTACGTTTATGGGCACTCAGGGTCTTCGTCGTAAATCCCCCCGTTGGCGTAACGAGGTGTTCAAGCGCATCACAGACAAAATGACTGAGGACCTGTAACTCCGGCCAACTGAGAGCAATCTCCGACGGCGTCCGACACAGCAGGCCCTTGGCCACAAAAGCCGGATGCCCCAACGCCTGACGTTTCAGCAACAAATCGTGCAACTGATGCGGCTGCAGATCGTGCGGTAGGCACAATGGCCCTTCACTCGGCCTCAACGGGCTCAGAGTGGTTAGCAACGGTGTTAACGGTTCGCTGTACAACAGCCAGGTAGTATTGAGGTCGAAACGCAGATAGTGGGAATAAAACAGGAAAAAATCGCGCAGTTTGTCGCGATGTCCGCAGAGCCCAGTGATAATGATATCTGCTCCGTCTTGCGATAACGTCTGTCGCAGAGTCAATAGATCGTCGACCACAATTAACGATGCGATCGCCTGACGGGTAAGTGCTAACACTTTCAGGGTGCCTTCTCGCACCAGCCCCGGAGCCATCATCACGACCACGCGCAAACGCGATGGAAAAGAGGTAGCTGACATAAGGGAGTCCCTCTGCTGTAGATTCAGAACTGCTGCTGATCGGCCTGATAACGTTGACGCACCAGCAAATGAGTGGCTGGATGAGCACAGTGGTGATAGCGTAGCCGGGCATAGTGACGTTCGTTTTCAGCCAGCAAGGGCGTCTCACTGAGGCTACGCCACAATTCGGCGGTCTTGTGCAACGCACACAGCCAATCTTCTACACCGTAAGCCATCCCGCTGAGTTGCATGATGCGCCGTTCCAGGCTGGCAGCTTTGCCAGCAACGGCACGGGCGGCCTTGCGGGTGAGTATCGTGGGTGCTGCCATCGCGGTTAATTCATGCTGCATGGTGGTTTTTACTCCTCCTGTCAGATCAGCTGCCGCCATTTATTCGCAAAGAAAATAGATGCGTAAAAAAATGGAAACAGGCTATTTTCTCTCCAGTAAGATCCTCATACGGCATCGGGTCGGAGAGGCTATATGGAGCCAAAATAATGAAAACTCGAAAACACCTCACTCTCGGTGAAATAAATGACATCCTGCTTGCCACGCACATTGGAAAACATCCGGAGCGTGACCGTTGTTTAATACAGATGTGTTTTATCCACGGGCTGCGCGCCAGCGAAGCCTGTCAGTTAAAAATATCTGATATCGATCTGCGCGATAACGTGATTTATATCCGCCGCCTGAAGAACGGTTTTTCGACCGTGCATCCCTTAGCGCAAGATGAGCTGCCGCACTTGTTGTGCTGGCTCAATGTGCGCGACAAGTGGCGCGATGCTGACAGCGAGTGGTTATTCCTGTCGCAAAAAGGCGGCCAACTGACGCGCAAACACGTGCATTACTTGATTAAACGCTACGGCGAGGCCGCCAATATTACGGTGGCATCGCACCCACATATGCTGCGACATGCCTGTGGCTATGCGCTGGCGGATTCGGGCGTCGACACGCGTTTGATTCAGGATTATCTGGGTCACCGGAATATTCGACATACGGTGATATATACCGCCAGCAATCCCAATCGCTTTATTGGATTATGGCAAAAAAAGTGAGGTGGAAAATAGGTCATTTTGGACCAAAGTGTTACATATCTTAGTTTTGTACGATTTCAAGTCAATAAGAATACCCCCCGCTTTTACGCAACAATTTTATTTCCTTCAATATCAACAACCCACTAAACAAAATAAAAAAGGCTCACCGAAGCGAACCTTTGTTAAATAAATTAACGCAATTAAACAGCGAAGCAACGTCATTTTATTTTCAGATACATACACTGACAAATCCGTCAACGCTCTACTAAAACTAAAACATTAGCCCGCTGGAACGCCTAAAAACAGATTAATTATCTGAATGTCACATTTTGGTCCAAAATGTCGCATTTTCAGCTCAAAAAAACAACGCATCACACTGAAATAAAAGGAGAAAATAAAAAATAACTTTAATTATTATACCAAATGGAAATTCTGCATCTTTGCACCGGTCCCCTTTAAAACAGCAAAGGTGGAAATACTGGTGGAAACATGCACGTGAAGAAAATACGCAACAGTGACGACAGATTCACTCTTGTTTTTTTTCAAGACACCCGACACGGGTTTCAGCATTAATCGGAAGCACCGGGCGCAAGAAAATTTATCCATGGCAAAGCCACCCCAACAACGATTCATTGTACAAGGAGACAGGGGGTTTTATGAAGCTTCAGCATGACGAGAATATCACCCTGCCGGAAACGGTAGCGCACCTGGCCGAACAGCCGTTATGTCGCATTGTGGCCACCTGGGGGTTGCTGCAAAACCACTATCTGAATCGTCAGCGCATCATGCAGGCCTTTAACGTACCGCGCCGTAAAGCGGGTTACATTCTGCGCTATATCGTTCACAGCCCTTGCATCACCTGCGACCAACACGTTTATACCCATCCGCGATCGCACCGCCAGGAACTGCGGGTCTGGATCCGCACGGTAAGCCAACCTCTGCCATTACGAACAAAGAGCACCAGGGTTCGCAATGTAGACAGGCAAAGCGTCTGGGCACAACTGCTTCAACGGCCGTGGAGCGAACTGCATCTGTGATAACAGGCCCTTTTCGCTCCCCTAATTAGAGAGGTTGCCTATAGACAACTTTTTCCCATCGGGGCCAAGCCGTGATGACATGAACAGCGTTGCGTCTAACCGGCCCCGACTTTTTCAAACCAAGGGGAATGACCCTGCCTTGACCAAAAGAACCTTGTATCACCTGGAGCGGCTTGCCTGGAACCTGATGCTTACCCTCAGTGCACTGCTCTGGTGTCTTTTTGCGCTGCTGCTCTACTGGTTTTTTTAACCCCGGCGCAATTTTTTCATTTGATTGCAGGAGAGATGATATGCGTTTGACCGTTAACGATCGCACCGGCTATTTCCCCGCTCCCAAAGAGCTGGACCTGCTTCGTAATATTGCCACGGCGGAGAGTCTGCCCAGCATTGTTCTCAAACTGCACCCCGCCGCCGAAAGCGCCGTGCGGCTAGAGCCCCTGCCCCATACCGGCGGTGTCAAATGGCTACCGCTGCTGTGGCAACTGGTGGCGCTGAAGTCTTGCCGGCATGACCTGAAACTGAGTTTGCAAGCACCGTTTTCCACTCCCGCCTGGCACCGTCTGTTAGGCGTGCTGAACATCTCTCCCGATCTGTCCACCAAACAACCACAGAGCCTGCCACTTTTGACGCTAACAGAGAGTCGGGTGTTGCTGACATTGCTTGGCGGCATGCACCCCTGGCAGTTGGCCGCCCGCATGAGCCGAGATATTCGCACCATTTCCAGCCATAAAAAACGGGCCATGGACAAAGCCGGTTTGCAACACAACGGCGAACTCTATGCGCTGGGGGGGCTGCTTTACGGCCCACAGCATGCGACCGCGCAGATTGCCTTGCCGGCAGCGGAACAGCAGGTGTTGACCGCCCTGCTGCGCAACGGCAGCGTCACGGCAACCGCACAGTTGCTGGGGAAAAGTGTCAAAACGGTGAGCGGCCAAAAACACAATCTTATGCGGCGACTTAATGTGCCCCATGAGGTGGCACTGTTTGCCGCCGCCGAGCACTACAATACAGAGCCAGAAAAAAACCACCCCAAGTCATGCTGAATAAGTATTAAATATTCAGCCAATGACCTAATAGGAATAAACCGTCGCTTAATTATCACACTGTTGCCATTTCGCGCGAATTAAGCCCTGGCCGAAAGTTAAAATTCAATTCTTTTGAATCGTTGGGCATTGCTGGCGGTATAGAGTACCGTATGCTGAATATTCCGGTGGCCGAGATAGTCTTGTATCAGTCGGGTGTCCATACCTTTATTTGCCAGGCTATAACCGCAGGCGTGACGCAACATGTGGGGATGGGCAGGTAATTCGAGACATGCCGCTTTGCCGTAATCGCGGATCAGTCGGTAGATTTGCTGGCGCGATAGCCGGCCGCCCTTGCGCGACAAAAACAACCAGGGCTGGCCGGCATGCGGGCTGTCTTTACGATCATCCAGCCAGCGTTTAAGCATCAGGGTCTCATCCGGTTGTAATGGGTGCTGAACCGACAGACCATTTTTCAGTCGCGAAATAAAAACCCGCCGCTCGGCGAGTTCTATATTGTCCAGCGTCATACGACTTAACTCGCTGGCCCGTAAACCGTGAACAAAGCACATGGTGATCATACAACTGTCCCTGACCGAGTTTAGTCCTCCCTTTATATTTTTTATCATTTTTTTTATTTCTGATTCATTCAGATATTTTCTTATTTCCAATTGCATAACTCCCCAGAAACATCATGTATCAAGCAGGACCGATGGCGGGTTTAAAAAACAGCCAAAAATGCAAATACAGTTACCAAACGTGCTAAATAGTAATGAGACTCTAAGATTAATCCTTAGCTATTATTGTCACGCGCAGCATTAATTACTAATTAATTAGCATTCGCATCGGGCAGTTATTGTTCTTAGAAAATGATTCACGGCGGTCGAGCAGCCATTGTCAGTAAATTTTCCTGAGAAAAACCACGGCTCCCTTTCTTACTCTGCAAATAAGTTACAGTTCATCAGCAAGAAAGCATTGTCGATCGCAGAGGCGCTGCCTACACTGCAAACAGGAAGTGACACTGGTAACAATTTGGAACCGGTTGCTGTGGTTCCCACAATGAATAAGGAAGACATAATGAGTTGGCCGTTCCTTGCCGTATTCTTTTCCGGTTGGCTGTTCGTCGATGCCTCCTACCGTGGGCCTCGCTGGCAGCGCTGGGTGTTTAAGCCCATCACCCTGCTGCTGTTGTTATTGCTGGCCTGGCAAGCGCCGGTGTTGGGGCCTGCAGGGTATCTGATCGTCCTCGGCCTGCTGGCAACCCTGATCGCCGACACCCTGCTGCTGCTGCCGCGCGAACGCGTGCTTTACGCCATCGGTGCCTTTTTCCTGTCGCACTTGCTGTATACCCTGAGCTTCGCCAGTCAGATGACCTTCAGCCTGTTTTGGCCGCTGCCGCTGGCGCTGCTGATTATCGGCGTGCTGTTACTGGCAACAATTTGGACGCGACTGGAAGAAATGCGTTGGCCGATCGCCACTTATGTAGCGATGACGCTGCTGATGGTGTGGCTGGCGGGTGAGCAGTACTTTATGCGCAGCACCGATTTCGGTTTCTCGCTGCTGGCGGGCACTTCACTGCTGCTGCTGGCCAACGTGGTGTGGCTGGTTAACCGTTATCGCTGGACCTTCCGCGCTGCGGATGCGCTGGTGGCCTTCTGCTATTTCTCCGGCCATTTCCTGATCGTACGTTCGCTGTATCTGTAAGGCTGCTCAGGGCGGGTTCGACTGCCGAACCCGCTGTTGTTATACCAGCGCTTTCAGCGTCAGTCCGTCATCCGCGCCAAGCTGGTTGCGGTAAATATCGCCATCGCGCGAGAAGAACGCCAGCGTACTGCCATCCGCCCGCAGCAAAGCGATGCCGTCCGGTGCCGGGCGCCAACCGACCACCTCGGCGGTTAACACCTTTTCCAAACAGTGCTGCCGATCAACCAAGGAGTAGCCGTTGATTTCACTCTGTTCACCGGCCAAAAACTCAATCTGACATTGTTGTTCGGCATTGGCGACCTGCCATTGCCCCGCCAATGATTGCGCGCTGGGAAGAACCAAACTGCTGGCCATAACTGCTCCCGTAACCATCATGCCGCCTGCCACTAAGGCGGCGTGCGCTAAGCTGCCCTTCATATCGTCTCCTGTATAACGCCCGGCCAACCGGCGCCGGGCGTTACCACCTGCACTGTTAAACGATAAAGTCAGTGGCGACGTCAACCTGGCCGACGATCTTCACCAGGAAGTCCGGGGCCTGATGGCCACCGATATTCAGGGCCAGATCGCTGACGTTATTCGACGCATTGTAAGACAGCAAGGCTTCGCCCGCAGCTCCACTGAAATGATCGACGAAGTGGATCTGATCGCCACCCTGCGCGCCCTGATTGAAGAATGACAGGTCGATTTTATCGATACCTTTCTGGAAGTCCTTGATCCAGTCGGAGGCACCCGGCGCAGAATCGCTGACCGCAGAGAAGACAAAGGTGTCTTTGCCCGCACCGCCCCACAGCTCATCAGCCCCACCACCGCCGAACAGCACGTCGTTGCCCGCGCCACCTTTCAGCACGTTGTTGGCCGCATTGCCGACGATCACGTCATTGCCTGAACCGCCAATCGCGTTCTCGATGGTCACACCTGCGGCAATGGACACGTTGCCTTTCAGCCCACCCACGTCGGAGAAAGATTTCTCGTTCAGATTAATACGCTGGTTAGCGGTGTAACCGGAGAAATCGAAGGTGTCATTGCCGCCCGCATCCCAGGCCGCAAAAATCACTTTTTGCGAATTGCTGGTGGTACTGAGGAAGTCACGGCCGGTATTTGAGTTGAAGCCATACACGGTATCGCCGGTACGGGTGGTCTGGTTGGCACCATACAGATGCTGAATAGCGGAAATGTCATCCAGCAGTGGCGCCGCAGCGTAGTGCCCGCCGTTGTCGCCACCGGTGTTGGTTTCGCTCCAGTAACTCATCAGGCTGAACTCACGAGTATCTTCGGCGTAGCTGGCGTCTCTGTAGGTCGGGTTGCCTTCACCGGCGTTGTAATCGCCCGGATGGCTCAAGCCCAACGCATGGCCAATTTCGTGGGTAAAGGTCTGGCGGCCGTAATCTTCGCTGGCCGGATGTTTCACGTTGGACTGGTTGACGTTGTACCAGGTCTGCCCGCCCAGGTTTTGGCCCTGATAAATGGTGTTCGGCAGGAAGGCGTAAGCCTGGGTATCGTAGTCATAATGGCCGGGACGATCCTGGCTGTAGTTACCGAAGGTGATATTGGCCTTCTGGCCGGCACCAACTTCGGTAAAGGTGATATTGGCCACGTCAGACCAGGACTGCAGCGACAGCTTAGCCTGCTGCTGCTGTTCCGCGCTGAATTTGCTCAGTCCAGTATCGCCGGCGACGTTGGTGGAAGAGAATTTATAATCCGGGAAAGAGAACGTTAATTTAACCGGCTGGCCAAAAACTTTATAACCGTTCCAGGTTTGGTTCTCGCGGGTAATAAACAGCCCGGCTTGTTCGGTAGAAAATGAGTCCTTGCCATTAACCTGAATCCCGTTGCCTCGCTCATGATAATGCAGCAAATCATCTACTGCATTGTAAGCGGAGCTCGCAGCCGCAAGGCTGGATTCAGTAATTTCAATTGCCTTTTTAGTAGATTGCATTGGTTCGATTCCACTCATTAGCTGATTGTTTTCAATCAGACAGATAGACATAACCTGCCAGGAAGCTACGGAGAACGAACCGCACGCTTACGGGAAGGAGTTTATGCGCCGTTGCCGGCAGTGTGCTAGAGAGAATTAATGCATATATATCAGCAAATAAGATTACCACCATAAATGGTAATCGATTCCAATTATAGGCAGCGGTGTAAAACTGCACATAAAATAATCAGCCATTTATTATCGTTTCGAAGGCGATTTATGCTGGTTTTTTGCGTTCTTTACAATATTAATGAAACTTAAATGCCATGAGTTGGTAACAAACTCCAACAAAAATGCGGTCTGCAGCGTCAAGCGAATCGTGCTGGGATTTAGACGGCTAAAAGTTAAATTTTGCTAAAGCGTTATAGATTAATAACTCTTTATTATTAGCCGCCGGTACTTTTTAGTTCCCGCAGGAATAACATTTTCTTTTTTTGACTAATCACCTCGGGTCTTTCGCGCTCGTCGCCCCCCTGATAAACGACATGGGAAAAAAGAAATACCCCAATTCTCCCTCAGGTGCGCCATTAGCAATAATTCTCATCCGTCGCTTGACTCTGGAGTGGGCTCCAGGGTGTAGAGTTTGTTTCAAGAAGCTCATTAACTGCCCTGAGGGGGGACGTTATGCATAACCATGAAAATCACAATCATCAGGAACATAACCATGCCGAAGGTGGCTGCGGGTGCAATCACAGCCACAGCAAAACCCAGCACGGTTGCAGCAGTGAAAAACAAAACGCCGTCAACCCTGGCGAACACTCTCATGCTCACGATCATGGCGCCAGCTGTTGCAGCGCTGACGATCATGGGGATCCGGACGAGGAAAGTGACAGGCTCGCTGCCGCCCCTCTCTCCGGCAACGAGCGCTACAGTTGGAAAGTCACGGGTATGGACTGCCCCAGCTGCGCTAAAAAGATTGAAAATGCCGTTACTGCCATCCCGGGTGTCGTAAACGCACGGGTGTTATTCGCCACCGAAAAGCTGGTGGTAGACGGTCAGTCCGATCTCAGCCTGCGCATTCAGGATGCGGTAAAACAAGCCGGTTTTACCCTGCTTGGTACCCAGGCAACCCAAGCCGAGCCACCTAAACCTTCACGCCTGGGGGAATTCGGCCCGTTGCTGCTGCTCACCGCGCTGATGATCGTCAGTTGGGCACTCAGCATGGTCAACCCTGAGCTGAGCCGCATTGCCTTTATCGCCACCACGCTGGTGGGGTTAGCACCAGTCGCCACCAAGGCGATACGTCTGATCCGCTCCGGCACGCCGTTTGCCATCGAAACGCTGATGAGCGTGGCGGCCATCGGCGCGCTGTTTATCGGCGCTACTGCCGAAGCGGCCATGGTGCTGCTGCTGTTTATGGTCGGCGAAATGCTCGAATCCTACGCCGCCAACCGCGCCCGTCGTGGCGTGAAAGCGTTGATGGAGCTGGTTCCTGAAGATGCCCTGCTGCTGCAGGGTACCGAGCGTAGACGCGTGCCGGTCTCCAGCTTGCGCCCCGGCGATGTGATTGAAATTGCCCCCGGCGGTCGCCTTCCGGCCGATGCCGAGCTGCTCAACCCGTTCGCCAGCTTCGACGAAAGCGCCCTGACCGGCGAGTCGGTCCCGGTCGAGCGTCAGCAAGGTCAGAAAGTGGCGGCGGGCAGTTTGTCGGTCGATCAGGCCGCGCAGATGAAGGTGATTTCCGAGCCGGGCAAAAACGCCATCGACCGTATCCTGCAGCTGATTGAAGAAGCCGAAGAGCGCCGTGCGCCGATCGAGCGTTTCCTTGACCGTTTCAGCCGTTACTACACCCCGGCCATTATGCTGCTGGCTATCGCGGTAATTCTGGTGCCACCGTTGATGTATGCTCAACCCTGGGATGTCTGGATTTATCGCGGCCTGACCCTGTTGCTGATCGGCTGTCCTTGTGCACTGGTGATTTCCACTCCGGCAGCCATTACCTCCGGACTGGCGGCGGCAACCCGTCGCGGCGCGTTGATTAAAGGTGGCGCGGCGCTGGAACAGCTCGGCCAGGTGCAAACCATCGCCTTCGATAAAACCGGTACCCTGACGGAGGGCAAACCGACGGTGACGGATGTGCTGCCGCTCAACGGCATCAGCGAACAGTCACTGTTGATCCTTGCCGCAGCGGTAGAAGCTGGCTCCCATCACCCATTGGCACAGGCCATTATCAATCGCGCCGAACAATATGGTGCTCCTTTGCCGCCGGCACAGAACCGTCGTGCGTTGGCCGGCGTCGGTGTGGAAGGCATTGTCGACGGTAAAACCGTGCTGATCAGTACACCGGCCAAACTGGCTGCAGGCTTGCTCAATCAGCAAGGTGCTAACCAGGTGGAACGGTTGGAAAATGCCGGTAAAACGGCGGTAGTGGTACTGGAAGATGGCGTGCCGATCGGCCTGCTGGCCCTGCGCGATACGCTGCGCAGCGACGCCAAGCAGGCGATTGCCGAACTGAATGCGTTGGGGATCAACGGCGTAATGTTAACCGGCGACAACCCTCGAGCGGCCGCAGCGATTGCCGCCGAGCTGGGGCTGGACTACCGTGCCGGTTTGCTGCCGGAAGATAAAGTGAGGGCGGTAACCGAGTTGAGCGAGCTGCGCCCAACGGCGATGATCGGCGATGGCATCAACGATGCGCCGGCAATGAAAGCCTCCAGCATCGGTATTGCCATGGGCAGTGGCACCGACGTGGCGCTGGAAACCGCCGACGCGGCGCTGACGCACAATCGGCTGCTGGGCGTGGCGGAGATGATCCGCATCTCGCGCGCTACACACGCCAATATCCGCCAGAACATCACCATTGCGTTGGGTCTGAAAGGGATATTCCTGATCACCACCCTGATGGGCCTGACCGGGCTGTGGCTGGCGGTGTTGGCGGACTCTGGCGCTACCGCGCTGGTCACCGCCAACGCCCTACGCTTGCTGAAGAAACGTCAGTAATAAGAACCACATATCAGGATGCCAGCAATGGCATCCTGATTCACTTAGCCGAAAAATAACACCGGCAAGTCGCACGTAATAACCATAAAACCAGCATGCCTTTCTATATTCTTCCGCCACCTATTCCTGAAACCCGATAAGCCTACTTAACTTATCAGAGTCATGGCCGAATGAATGAAACCGCTATATTTTAAAATCCTGAACCTGATCGTCGTCCCTTTTATCCCTACACTGGCTCTGGCGCAGCAGCCTGACTCTGCCGCCACAATGCAACTCATTGATAGCGCCGATCGCCCCCTTTTCACCACCCCTAACGCCTTACCCGCAGCCCAGCATAACGATGCGCCCAAGGCAAAACCCCAGCCTGAGCATCGCCTGTTGCCGATTTGGGGGGATGAAGCACGCGCCCGTGGTTATGATCTGCCGGAACCCTTCGGGATCGGCATCAACTACATGAACATGCGGCAAAATATCGATGTCGACAGTATCCAATTTTCCGGCCTCAGCCTGGGTAAAACTCCCTTACCATCCAATTTGTTCAACATCGACGTGGGCAAAACTCGCGAGAAAAGCAAAACGGAAACCATGCGTCTGGACACCTGGGTACTGCCATTCCTCAATGTTTACGGGATCATCGGCCATACCAAAGGCAGCTCGTTGTCCCAGGTCTCCGTAGACGCCGATCCCAGTCAACAAAAAGGCTTCCTGAACAAGGTTATCGCGGGTCAGGTACACCGCATGAATCAAAGTGGGCAACTGCGCGATCTGGATTTTAAGCTCGATTTTAAAGGCACCACTTACGGCGCCGGTTTCACGCTGGTTGGGGGATATGAGAACTGGTTCACCTCGGTCGATACCAACTACACCCGCACCAATTTCGATATCCTTGATGGTCAGATTTCCGCACTGACGGTGTCGCCTCGGGTAGGTTACCGCTTCCTGGTGCCCGGTATCAGTGGCCAAACCCATCTCAACCTGTGGGTCGGCACCATGTATCAGGACGTCCAGCAGAGGTTCAAAGGCAGCCTGAGTGATTTAAAAATGCCAACCGAACTTCAGAGCCTGATGATGATGGCCAATCAGCAGGGTGAAGGCCGTTTTGACGTGAAACAGCACCTGCAATCGCCGTGGAACGTACTGATTGGCACGCAATACGAGATCACCAGACACTTTAACCTGTTGACCGAATTTGGCTTTAGCGAACGTAACAGCTTTATGGTCTCCGGTGAATATCGCTTCTGATGGCAATATCGATCCGCAGTTTGCCGCTGGTATTGTTGGTTCTGCTACCCGGAGCTCACGCCACTTTGTTGTCACGCCAGCAAATAGATGAAATGTTGGCCCCTTTGGGGTCTAACAACCAATTCGACAGCAGCAAAGCCATCGATTGGGGGGTCTTGCCCGGCCCGTTCTATACGCCAGAACTCGGTCTTGGCATCGGTACCGCCGTCGTGGGGATATATCGCCCGGACAGCCAGGATAAAGTCAGCCAAAACTCGACGCTGGCGTTAAAGGGCTTTTTCAGCACCACCGGTGCCTTCGGCGTCGGTTTCCAAAACCACAGTTTTTTCGCTGACGACCAATGGCGTTTTTTTGCCGACGGCTCGCTGAATAATATGCCCACCTATTTCTGGGGCACCGGTTACCAGGCTGGGCATAACAACGGCAACAAAGAAAAGTACACGCAGCAGGCATTCCAGATAGCCCCACAGCTGCTGTATCGCATTGCCAATGCCACCTACGCGGGGGTTGGCTGGGATTTTTCCTCGACGCACGCCAGCAAAACTGATGAGGATGACAGCAGCCTGTTAAGGGCCCAAAAAGCCGGCGTTTCATCGCTAAGTTCAGGAGTCAGCGGTTCGCTGAGTTACGATACGCGCGACTTCGTTTCTAATGCCAGCCGTGGCCAGTATCTTCGCCTGAGCGACACCTATTTTGCGCCAGAATTGGGCGGCGACAGCCGTTTCAATGCTGTAGAAGGCCAGTACAATGCCTACCACAGCTTGAGTGCGAAAAGCGTGCTGGCGTTAGACGCTTACAGCCGCCTGACGACGGGCGAGGTGCCCTGGGACAGGCTGTCCGGCCTGGGTGACGACAAACGCATGCGCGGCTATTATCAAGGCCGCTATCGCGACAGAAATGTGTTCAGCAGCCAGATCGAGTATCGTCGCAAGCTGAACTGGCGCCACGGTTACGTTCTTTGGGCCGGTGCGGGAACGCTAAGTAGCAAGGCCGGCGATTTGGGTCAGGGGCCCTGGTTACCCACGCTGGGAGCGGGTTACCGTTTTGAATTCAAACCGAAAATGAACGTGCGGCTCGATTTTGGCATCGGACGTGGCAGCAGTGGATTTTACTTTCAGGTTGGGGAAGCTTTTTAATGCGCTCTGTTGTACTGCTGGTTTTGTTGTCGTTTACTTCCGCGCTATCTGCCAAACCCGTGGAAACGTTGGTGACCTCGCAACCCATCAACGAAAGCCGTATCGCCTGGCCGGTGGCTGCGCCGCTGTCCCCGCCGGATGGTTTGCGCCCCTGCTGTGCCTTTGGCTACAACCTCAAAGCGCAAGTTTGGGGTATCCCAGTCCCCTTTTATCAGTTGGGTAACCTGGTGGATGCCGACCGGCTTGGCCGTCACCACTATAACGACAGCGCTTTCAATGCCGTTAGCAACTTGATGGGACTTGGCAGCGAGCAATTGGGAGTGATGTACACCCGCCGCGGGGGATTTATCGATATCGCTCACGTGCGCGACACCGCCGACAATACCCTTTTCCTGTTCAGCCAACTGTTACCCCGATTGGGCCAGCAATGGAATATCGATCTTAGCCCCGAGTTGGCAATACGCCGTATCCAGCTGAACGCCTTTACCCCGCCTCAGGATGCTGCGCAGCGCTATACGCTCGCGGCGTATTTGGCAGGAGAACTCGCCTTTCAAATGGCGGCGTGGCATGAAGTGGCACAGTGGTATGGCTATCAGTCGGTACCGGGGTTTTCGGAGGAGGTCTCGGCTTTTTCACCGGAGGATTTGTATTCCAACCTGCTGGGATCACGGCTGGCGATCGATGCTATCTTGCAGGGGCAGGCGGTTTCCATAACGGCCTACAACCACGCCATGGAGAATTTGCTCCCCCAGGCCCTGCACCAGCTTGGCGCCGTCTCCATCAGGGCAACTCAGCGGCAGTTTGACGGGATTGACGGCGACTGGTGGGACAGCCAGCGCCGGGTACCGGAGAAGTTTCTGGTCTTAAAACGGGATTACACGACCGGCAGCAATCGCCTGCCGGCTCTGCCGCCGTTCGAAAACACCGCCCCACAACGCCTGATGTTACCGCTGCAGGTTCAGGGGTTCTGGCTGGCAAAGCTGGGTGAACTGCAACTCTGGCCGACGGATGCGATGCATTCTCTGCCGGTGCCGCCCCACTATTACCGCCCGCAGGATTTCAGGGGGCTGGCAATGCATGCTCGTGCATCGGACACACAGCAAATACTGCAAAAACGCTAGGCAAAAGCGGCGATTAGCGCTCAACACCTTTACGCAATAAATAGCGGTAAGGCGTTTTTTCAGTTTCCTGCGCCACCAGCGTGTGCTCCATAAAACGGCAAAAACCCGGAATATCGCGGGTGGTGGCCGGATCGTCAGCAATAATCAGCAGGGTTTCACCGTTATCCATATGGCGCACGGTTTTACGCACCATCATTACCGGTTCCGGACAGCGCAGCCCCAGCGCATCAAGCGTCTGGTCGGCCTGGGCAAACAAGTCAGTCATGCAATTTTTCTCGGTCAAAAGCGATCGGCGTACGCTCGCCGCATCTCATTAGCGCCTAGTTTACGCCGGTAGTTTTTCTGCGCAAGATGCGTTAACGTTTGCGTTAAATTTAACCATTGCATTGGTTGCGCAAACGCGTATCATGCGGCCGCGCAGCTTATTTCGCTGCACAGACAAGACATTCTGGGTTCCCTCACCCCACTGCTAAAAAGGCTACAACATGTATTCGTTTACCGCTCGACAGCGCCTCACCGCGTTGGTCTGGCTATCGCTGTTCCATATTGTCATCATTACCTCCAGTAACTACCTGGTGCAGTTGCCGATGTCCATTTTCGGTTTCCATACCACCTGGGGTGCGTTTACCTTCCCATTTATCTTTCTGGCAACCGACCTGACGGTGCGTATTTTTGGCGCCCCGCTGGCGAGACGCATCATTCTTTCGGTGATGGTGCCGGCCCTGTTTATCTCGTACGTCATCTCCACCGTCACCTATCAGGGGGAATGGCAGGGGTTTGCCGCACTGGGTAGCTTTAACCTGTTTGTCGCACGTATCGCCGTCGCCAGCTTTATGGCTTACGTGCTCGGTCAGATCCTCGACGTACACGTTTTCAACCGGTTACGCCAGCGCAGCGCCTGGTGGGTGGCCCCTGCCGCGGCCATGTTCCTCGGCAATATCAGCGACACGCTGTCGTTCTTCTTTATTGCATTCTACAAGAGCAGTGACGCCTTTATGGCCAACAACTGGGTCGAGATTGCGCTGGTCGATTACAGCTTCAAGGTGCTGATCTGCATGCTGTTCTTCCTGCCAATGTATGGCGTGCTGCTGAATATGCTGCTCAAACGCATTGCCGCACGCCAGGGCGACAGCAGCCTGCAACCGAGCTGACCCGTGTTATCATTGGCGGCCTACCCATCCGGAGGCCGCCATGACCGTCACCACCCGCCACGCTACCCTCGAAGAAATTCATCGTCTGTATCAGCAAATCCCCGAATTCGGCAATCTGCACAACCTCAACGATCTGCAACAGCGCATCGGCTCACTCCCGATGGCCGCACTGATCGCCGAAGTCGACGGCCAGGCTGCCGGTTTCAAGCTCGGTTATCAGCAACAAGACCGAGTGTTTTACAGCTGGTTGGGTGCCGTATTGCCGGCTTGTCGCCGCCACGGTGTGGCGTTAGCGCTATTGGCCGAGCAGGAAAACTGGGCACGGGCGCAGGGTTATCACCAGTTGAGGGTGAAAACCCGTAATCAGTTCCGTGCGATGCTGATGATGCTTATCAACAATCACTATCAGATTGTTCAACTGGAAAAGAAAGGCGAAGTGGCTGATTATCGGCTATTACTTGAGAAAACCTTGTGACAACATCTGCCTTGCATTTCACCCTGGAATAGGTTGCGATACGGCAGTGAAACCCTACCTGAAAGGAAGAAGGAAGCCCAATGCGTAAAGTAGCAAAATTGATGGGTATCAGCCTGTTAGTGCTTGGCCTCGCGGCCTGCGACGGCGAAACCAAAGACACCAAAGCGCCGGCGGGCGATGCCGCAACCAGCGCACCGGCCGGGCAACAGGTAAGCTTGCTGGAGGGTAAGCTGGCGTTCACCCTGCCGGTCGGTATGGCGGACCAAAGCGGCAAGCTGGGTAATCAGGCGAACAACATGCACGTTTACGCCGACAGTACCGGCCAACGCGCAGTGATCGTGATCCTCGGCGACAAAACCGCCGACAGTCTGGAAACCCTGAGCAAGCGTCTGGAAGATACCCAGCGCGCGCGTGATGCGAACCTGCAGGTGGTCACCAACAAAGCCATCGACGTAAACGGCGTGCCGCTGCGTCAGTTGGACAGCATCATTACCAGCGGCGGCGAGAAGGCCTACTCCTCCATCCTGATCGGCACGCTGGATAACAACATGCTGACCATTCAGGTGACGCTGCCGGCGGATAACCAGCAGCAGGCGCAAAGTGAAGCCGAAGGCATCATCAAAACGCTGAAACTGAACAAGTAAACTTTTACTGACTCAGCCTATAGGGCGCAGTTCACACTGCTGCGCCCTACGCCAGGGCCTGTGCCAACAGGGTAATCGGGTGTTCGCAGCGCTTGCTGGTCGACATCTCGATTTGCCATTTACAGGTTTCGCAGTCCGTCACCACCAAATCGACCCCACTCTCCTCAATCTGGCGAAACAGCGATGCGCCAATCCCTTGCGAAGTCGCATAGTTCTCGGATTTAAATCCGTAGGTGCCGGCAATGCCGCAACACTGCGAATCCAATACCACCAGCTCCAGCCCCGGTATCTGCCGCAATAATTCCAGCGTATAGGCCGTCCAGCCCATTTTCTCCATGTGACACGGCGTATGGTAGGCCACCCGCAATGGCGTACGCTTCAGCGGCAGGCTGCGCCCCTGATTGAGCAGGCGGTACAGATAGCGCGTCGCCAGCTCCACCCGTTCACGCACCGCCGAGGTATCCACCTCCAGCAAATGCGGGTATTCGTCACGCAGCGTAAAAGTACAGCTCGATGAAGTGGCCACAACAGGGATGCCGCGCTCCAACACCGCCTCATGCAGCGATTCGGCATTCACCTTGGCCTGTTTCTTGGCCTGGGCGATAAAGCCGTTGGCAATCAGCGGCACACCGCAGCATTTTTCGCGCTTAAGCAGCTGCACGCCGATATCCATCGCATTGAAGACTTTGATCAGATCCTTACCCAGCTGCGGGTGGTTGTAATTAACGAAGCAGCCGTGGAAAAAAGCCACCTGCTCGGCGTAACGCTGTTGGGCCTGCGCTTGCTGGCGGTACCAGCGGCGGAAGGTGCCGAACGAGTATTTGGGCAGTTCGCGACGGTGATCAATTTTCAACGCCTTGTCCAGCAGCGCGCGCACCGGCTTCAACCCGGTGGCAGCGTTGACGATCGGCGCAAACGGCGTCGACAGCGAGCCCATGATATCGGTATGACTGAGGATGGCGTCGCGCAGCGTCGGCTTGCTCTGGGCAAAGTCGGCACGCGCCCGCTGAATGATATCGCCAATTTTGACGTCGGACGGGCAGGCTACCTCACAGCGTTTGCAGTTGGTGCAATACTTCAGCGCTTCGTCGTACAGCGCCGGATCTTTTAACCGTAGGCGTTCGCCGTCCGGCCCAGCCTGCTTAGGCCCGGGATAAAGCGGATTGACCTTGGCCACCGGGCAATAGGTGGTGCAGACGGTGCACTTGATGCAGTTCTCAAAACTGTTGTCTTTGTGCAGGCTCATGGTTGCTCCTCCTGTGCCGCAATCTGTTGCGCGACATGCAATGCTCCCACCAACGAAACACCTGCACCGCAGCCCTGCTGCAGCGGATCGTAGCCGCCGGTCACCGCCCCTATGGCATACAGGTTACTCAAAGGCTCTCCCTGCCTTAGGGCACGCAGCTGGTTATCGGTGCGTACCCCAAACTGCAAATAGGGTTGCGGAGCAAACAGCTCGCGACAACTCCAGTCTGCACGCTCCGCCTTACTGTCGACATCCAGTCCAAATACCGGTTCACGTATGCCGTCGAAGTCCGCCACCAGCCCATTACTGAAAAAACTGCCGCTGGCCAGCACCACCTGCTGCGCCACCAACGGAATGTCGGTGTGGTTACGGGTATAAACACCGGTGACTCGCCCGGCTTCAATATCCGCCCGCAGCACGCTGTCCCCCGGCATAAAAACGCCGCCCAATTGCTGTAATCGCGAGCGCAGCGCCTGGTGCAACCTCATCCCGAGCACTGAAGGCGGCAGCGTCGGCAGCAGGCGAATCGGTTTGCCGACCGCCGCCTGCAGCGCCGCCAATGGCGCGTCATCCTCCAGCCCCAGACAGGCCGGCAAGAATATCGCCTCGGCGTCCGCAGCCAACCGCCGAAGCTCGTCCGCCATTGGCGTCAGGTTTTCCGGCAGATCCAGTACCCTGGCGATATTTACCGCTCGGAACTCACTGGGGTTATTGCGCAGCCGGTCCAGCGCCGGCAAGTGCATATCTGCCACCTCAGCCCGAACGCCCAGGGACTGCGTCAGGGAACTGGCGGCCAACTGTGGCTGAAAATCCAAAAAGCCTTCAATGCCGATCACCGCAATGTGCCGCCACGGCAGTTCACCGCCTAACGGCGTAACGGGGATAGCCTGCGGGCTGAGCCAGGTCGCCCGGCGCGTGCCCAGCGGCGTGATGCGCAGATGATTGCGTTCGCTGTCACCCTGCAGAGCAAGCCCACAGCGCTGTAGCAGCGATGCAGCTTCACCCGACAGCGCCGCCACCCGCTCGGCACCGATCAACGCATAGGGATGCCGGGGTGCCTGTGTTGCCAGTGCGGACAGCGCCGCCAATGGCTCTGTCACCGGGGTGCCGTCGGGCAGTTGCGCCAGCAGATCAAGCGAGCCGGATGAAAAATAGAGTGCACTCTGGCCAGAACTGACCACCGCACAGCGCTTGCCCTGTTCCGCCAGGCGGATGGCGCAGGTCATACCCGCCAGGCCACCGCCAATCACCACTACGTCAAATCGCATCATCGGCCTCCTGTTCCCCCCGGGCATCGAGCCCGCACAATCCCTGGTAAACCCAACTGGTAAATTCACTTTCGCGCAGCGCATCGCCCCAGGCGATAGGCCGGACGCCTTTCCAACGCTCGTTGAGGAAATGCGATAGCTGGTCGATCGACTGCTGCGGGGTGGTGACGTTAAAGCGTGTCAGCAGCCCCGCGGCACGGCAGGCGCAAAGCTCCCCCTGGCAGGTGCCCATGCCAACGCGGGTACGACGACGCAAATCGACCAGGTTATTGACGGTGAGAGAGTTAACCGCATAACGCACCTCGCCGGCGGTCACCGCTTCGCATTCGCACACCAGGCTGTTGTCCAACCGATCCCCCGCCGGTACGCGGTTTGCACGGTCGCCGTGGCGATAAACCGCCGAGCCACGAATACTGGCAGGCAAAGACACCACGCTACGCACCGTTTCTTCCGCCGACTGACGAGAACCCGGCAACGCCTCCTGTGCGGTAGTGCAGGGGCTGTCTACCCGAAGCTTTTCGCACACTTTATCGGTCGCCCACTGCGCCATCAGCCGGTAGGTCATCAGCTTGCCGCCGGTGATGGTGATAAAGCCTTCCAGACCGTCGCGGCTGGCATGATCGAGCAGCACGATGCCACGGCTGACGTTGCGACCGCTAGGGTCGTCGTCACTGGCTACCAAAGGCCGAACGCCGGCATAAGCACGCAGAATTCGGGTTTGCGCCAATTCAGGTGCCAGCAGCGCGCCCTCGCGGATTAAAATGTCCACTTCCTGCGGGGTCACCAGCATGTTGTCGATCTGATCATAATCAATGTGGGTGGAGGTGGTGCCAATCAGCGAGATGGTGTCACCCGGCACCAGAATGTCGGCGTCCGCCGGCTTGCGGCAGCGGTTGATCACCATGTTGTTGATGCGATGACCCAGGATCAGCAAAGCGCCCTTGGCCGGGAACATGCGAATTCGCAGATCGGCATATTCTGCAATCTGCTGACCCCAGATACCGGCGGCGTTGACCACCACTTCGGCGTGAATATCGTAACGGCGCGACGATTGGTGGTCGAAAACACGCACTCCGGTAACGCGATCGCCCGTGCGTAATAAACCGACCACCTGGTGATAAGTGAGGATCTGCGCGCCGTGCTCACGGGCATCGAGCATATTGGCGGCGGTCAAACGGAAAGGATCGACAGTGCCGTCCGGCACGCGCACGGCACCGATGAGCGCCGGATTAGCCGCCGGCTCCAGCCGCAACGCCAACTGCGGATCAATAGCTTCAGCGTTGATACCGGCGCTGTGGCAGGAGACAATAAACTGCTGTTGATAAGCCAGTGAATCCTGCGGCAGGGTGATAAACAGCCCGTCGGTTCGCTCGATGCAGTGGTGCGCAATGCGTTTGAGGATGCGGTTCTCTTCTATGCATTCGCGCGCCGATTCGCCGTCGGTTACCGCATAACGCGCACCGCTGTGCAGCAGGCCGTGGTTGCGTCCGGTCGCACCGGTGGCGATATCATGACGCTCCAGCAGTATGCAACGCAGGCCGCGGCGTGCGCAGTCACGAGCAATGCCCGCGCCGGTCGCGCCGCCGCCAATGATGATCACATCCGTTTCGTTTTCTGCTGAATGGCTGCTCATGACGCTCCCTCTGGATCCGTGGTTATTGCCCTATTGGGCCACAGTCATTGGGGTCTTTGTTTGATAAGGAACAATAACGAACTTAAAACGAAAGTAAAATGTCCACAAAAAACCACGAATGTGATCACAATCACGATTTTTAGGCGTTTTTCTATTTCATAACGTTAACGAATCGCTCAAAATCCGCCGGTGTTTCATAAAAGTGTAACATTTGCGCCATTCATCACAGCGACACCAGGCGGTTTTGACTAGGATGACGCTCGTTATGGAACAAAAAAACACCACATTCGATATCCGCTCAATCATCAAATGAACGTAAAAGATCATATTGATGTGATAACTAGATAAAGCCATCGGAGGCGCTCATGTTGAGTATTTTTAAGCCGGCAGCACACATTTCACGTGTGCCGGTCGACAAAGTCGACCCGCTGTACCGTAAATTGCGCTGGCAAATATTTATGGGGATTTTCTTCGGTTATGCCGCCTACTACCTGGTGCGCAAGAACTTCACCCTGGCCATGCCTTACCTGATTGACCAGGGCTTCAGCCGCGGTGACCTCGGTTTCGCGCTGTCCGGTATTTCCATCGCCTACGGTTTCTCAAAATTTATCATGGGGTCGGTTTCTGACCGCTCCAACCCTCGCGTGTTCCTGCCCGCCGGCCTGATTTTGGCTGCTGCGGTCATGCTGTTTATGGGCTTCGTTCCATGGGCGACATCGAGCATCGCGGTCATGTTCGTGCTGCTGTTCCTGTGCGGTTGGTTCCAGGGCATGGGCTGGCCGCCTTGTGGCCGTACCATGGTGCACTGGTGGTCGCAGAAAGAGCGTGGCGGTATCGTTTCGGTCTGGAACTGCGCCCATAACGTGGGTGGCGGTCTGCCACCGCTGCTGTTCTTGCTGGGTATGGCCTGGTTCAACGACTGGCACGCGGCGCTGTACATGCCGGCCTTCGGTGCCATTCTGGTAGCCCTGATCGCCTTTGCCCTGATGCGCGACACCCCGCAATCCTGCGGCCTGCCGCCGATTGAAGAATACAAAAACGATTATCCGGACGACTACACCGACAAAGCGGAAGAAGAGCTGACGGCCAAGCAGATCTTCATGCAGTACATCCTGCCGAACAAACTGCTGTGGTACATCGCCGTAGCTAACGTGTTCGTTTATCTGCTGCGTTACGGCATTCTGGACTGGTCACCGACCTACCTGAAAGAAGTGAAACACTTCGCGCTGGACAAGTCTTCCTGGGCTTACTTCCTGTACGAGTATGCCGGTATTCCGGGCACCCTGCTGTGCGGCTGGATGTCGGACAAGGTGTTCAAGGGTAACCGCGGCGCTACCGGCGTGTTCTTCATGACGCTGGTGACCATTGCCACCGTCGTTTACTGGCTGAACCCGGTCGGTAATCCTGGCATCGATATGGCCTGTATGATCACCATCGGCTTCCTGATTTACGGCCCGGTCATGCTGATCGGCCTGCACGCACTGGAACTGGCACCGAAGAAAGCCGCCGGCACCGCCGCAGGCTTCACCGGTCTGTTCGGTTACCTGGGCGGCTCTGTTGCAGCCAGCGCCATCGTCGGCTACACCGTTGACTACTTCGGTTGGGACGGCGGCTTTATGGTGATGATTGGCGGTAGCATCGGCGCGGTAGTGCTGCTGTTGCTGACCATGATGAGCGAGAAAAAACACCACGCGGAAATCGCTGCCAACAAACGCGGTTAAGCGTCATACAACTTTCGCATTATTTAAAGGCCGCCTTGCGGCCTTAATCTGACGACAAACACCCGAAAAATGGGATTTTCGGGCGTTTGGAGCAGCTCACAAGACATAATCCTTTGTTTTTATTAGTCCCCAGATCATAACGTTTAACTGCAAAGGACTTTGTCAGCAGTCTTAGGCCGGTTAATCACCGGCCTTTTTACTACCCCTGCACCTACAACATGGAGAACAACAATATGCGGACTCAAGTCAAAGCCCTGCTGGCAGGGATTATCCTGGCCACCTCAATGGTCAGCGCCGCACAAGCCGCCGACAAGGTGGTGATCGCCCACCGTGGCGCCAGCGGTTATCTGCCGGAACACACGCTGCCGGCGAAGGCCATGGCCTACGCGCAGGGCGCGGATTTCCTCGAACAAGATCTGGTGATGACCAAGGACAACGAGCTGGTGGTGTTGCATGACCACTACCTCGATCGCGTCACCGACGTAGCAGAGCGTTTCCCGGACCGCGCGCGCAAAGACGGCCGTTATTACGCCATCGACTTTACGCTGCCTGAAATCAAGTCGCTGAAGTTCACCGAAGGTTTTGAGATCGAAAATGGCAAGAAGGTGCAGGGCTACCCGGGTCGTTTCCCGATGGGTAAATCCGACTTCCGCGTCCATACCTTCCAGGAAGAGATCGAATTTGTGCAGGGGTTGAATCATTCAACCGGCAAAAATATCGGTATTTACCCGGAAATCAAAGCGCCGTGGTTCCATAAGCAAGAAGGGAAAGACATTTCCAGCAAGGTGCTGGCGGTTCTGAAACAGTACGGCTACACCGGCAAGGGCGATAACGTTTATCTGCAATGCTTCGATGCCAACGAGCTGAAGCGGATTAAAACCGAGCTGGAACCGAAAATGGGCATGGATCTGAAGCTGATCCAACTGATCGCCTATAACAAGTGGCAGGAAACCTATGAGCAGAAAGCCGACGGCAAATGGGTGGAATACGACTATGACTGGATGTTCAAACCGGGCGCGATGAAGCAAATCGCCCAGTATGCCGACGGCATCGGACCGGACTACCACATGCTGGTGGTGGCGGAAAAATCCAAGCCGGGCAAGGTGGTGCTGACCGACATGGTGAAAGAAGCGCATGCCAACAAGTTGGCGGTGCACCCATTCACCATCCGCGCCGATGCGCTGCCAGACTACGTGACCGACGTGAATCAGCTGTATGACGTGATTTACAACCAGGCGGGCGTGGACGGCGTGTTCACCGACTTCCCTGACAAGGGCGTGCAATTCCTGCAAAAGCAGGGCCAGCACAAGTAATACCAATCAGGGCGCCGCAAGGCGCCCTGTTCATATCAACCCAGGAACATTTTCCGCAGGTAATGTGGCACCGCGTCGTCGACGTTTGAGCCAATGACTTCCAGCTCAGGCAGTTTATCTTTCAAACGCTGATGCGCGTCGCGCATGATGCAGCCTTTACCGGCCATCGACAGCATTTCCAGATCGTTCATGCCGTCGCCGAAGGCGATGCACTCTTTCAACGTATAACCGATGATCTTGGCCACTTCTTCCAGCGCATGCCCTTTTGACACGCCACCCGCCATCACTTCCAGACAGGTTGGGAACGAGAAGCTGACGTTAACCCGATCGCCCCAGCGTGCATTGATGGCATCTTCCAGCGGCAGCAGCTTTTCGTGATCGTCGCAGGTGAAGTACACCTTGCACACGCCGTCGGTTTCCAACAGGCCCGGTTCGAACAACTGATACTGGAAAATGGATTCCTGGAAAAACTCTTTCTGTTCAGGGCTTTCGCGGTTGATGTACCAGTCGTCGTTGCGGTAGACGTTGGTGGTGATATCGGCATCGTTATGCAGCATGCCGTAAAGGTCGCGGGCAATGTCTTCGGCCAGGTTATGGCTGAAAATCAGCTCACCGTCGGTGTTGTGCACGCGAGCGCCGTTAGACGTGATCATAAAGGCGCTGATGTCGAGGTTATCGCGGATCTGCGCAACGTCGATATGGTGACGCCCGGTAGCGAAGACGAAATGTACCCCACGCTGGGTCAGCAGCTTCAAGGTCTCTTTGGCGTACGGGGACAAGGTGTGGTCAGGTGACAGCAGCGTGCCATCTAAATCGGAAGCGACGACGTGATACATAGCGGTATGTTCTAACCTCTGATGGAGTGGTCGGCGGTAGGGGTACCACCTAAGTGTTGAGCAAAGAAACGCAGGATTGCGTTCAGTGCTTCGGCGCGCATCGCGTCCCGCTCAAACAGGATCTCATGCCGTGCGCCTTCGATAACCTGCGGTTTTTCCCCTTCGCAAGGGTGCCCCGCTTCTGACAATGCCTGACAAAAAGCCTGGTGAGAGCGGTTGTCGACCACCCGATCCTCCCCGGCCTGCAATAACAATAGCGGCGTAGTGATGTTAGCCGCCTGAGCGATGATATCCCGACCGGCCTGGAGACTTTCTCGCACCCAATGGTAAGTGGGCCCCCCCACCTGCAGCTCGGGATAGTCGGCGTAATAGCGCAAGCAGCGCCGATAACGTTCACGACTGTGGGTCAACACGTTGACCACGTACGGCAGTGGGCGCCACTGGCCGGTGCCTATCGCATAGTACTCACGCACCTTCGGGTGCTTCTCCGCCCAGTCAAGAATGCGATTGGCCATCCAACCCGGCATCGGTAAATAAATGCCGAACATTGGCGCACAAAACGCGGCGGCGTCAAAGGCCTGCGGCTGACGAGCCAGGAATTGCGCCAGGATCGCGCCCCCCATTGAGTGCGCCAGCGCAAAGCGTTGCCGGTAACCGCGTGGCTTCACTTCCTGCTGATAGAACTGGGTGAAATCGTCGACGTAATCGCTGAAGTTTATCACATGACCACGGTGCGTATCCGCCAGCAAACGGCCGGAACGGCCTTGCCCACGGTGATCTAAAATCATCACATCATAGCCACACTGGAACAGATCGTAGGCAACCTCAGGATATTTAACGTAACTTTCGATGCGGCCGGGGCTTACCACCACCATCCGCTGATGACGCGCAGAACAGAATCGTACGAAGCGGATGGGTACGCCGCCAACGCCGATGAACTCGCCCTCCTCACGCAGCCGCCAAAAGTCCAGCAGCGGGCCGGTGGCGAAAGCAGCAAACTGCGTTTCACGCGTTAACCAGTCATCGGTGCTGAGAGTAAACGACGTCATCAAATGCTTTTCCCTGAGCCGCCAGCGGTAAAAATGTGACCGCTGGCACAAGAAATAATACTAGCGTATTGTGATTCAATTCCTACAAAAACCGAATCATTTTGGCACAAATTGGCGCTTTCAGGGAGCACTGCAATGACTTTGGACTGGTGGCTAACCTACCTGCTGACAACCCTTATCCTCAGCCTGTCACCCGGCTCTGGAGCGATCAACACCATGAGCACCGGCATCAGCCACGGTTATCGTGGGGCTGCAGCCTCGATCGCCGGGCTGCAGGTCGGGCTGAGCCTGCATATCCTGCTGGTGGGCATTGGCCTGGGGGCGCTGATCTCGCAGTCGCTGATGGCTTTTGAATTGCTGAAATGGCTGGGTGCCGCTTATCTGGTGTGGCTCGGTATTCAGCAGTGGCGCGCCGCCGGTTCGCTGGACTTGCATACGCTGGCGGGCACCATGCCGCGCCGCCGTCTGTTCCGCCGCGCCGTGCTGGTGAATCTGACCAACCCGAAAAGCATCGTTTTTCTGGCGGCGCTGTTTCCACAGTTTATTTTGCCCAATCAGCCCCAAGCCGAGCAGTACCTGGTACTCGGCGTCACTACGGTGGTGGTCGATATCATCGTGATGATTGGCTACGCCACTTTGGCGACCCGTATTGCCGGTTGGCTGAAGACCCCACGCCAAATGCAACTGCTGAACCGCATCTTTGGCTCGCTGTTCATCCTGGTCGCAGGGCTGCTGGCCACGGCCCGAAAAGCCTGATGCAAAAGGGCCGAACATCGCTGTTCGGCCCTCTGGTTCACTGCCCCAAAATTAACGGGTAAAGATCAGGTGCAAGCCGAAACCGGTGAACAATACCCCCGCCAGTCCGTCGATCCATTTAGCCAAGCGTTGATAGCCCCGGCGCATTGCCGGTAGCGCAAACACCACGGCCACTAGGCTGAACCAGACAAAAGTCTCGGCGATGATCAACAGGAACAGCCCCCAGCGCGCACCGGCGCCCACGTCGTCACCGACAAACAGTGAAAACACGCTGCCGAAATAGATAACGGCCTTTGGATTTGACAGGTTGGTCAGAAAACCGCGAATAAAGCTGCGTCCCGGCTTTGGCAAGGCCACTTTCACTTCCGGCGCTGGCGTTGATTGTGCATTCTGAGAGCGTGCGGAGCGCAGCAGCTGCCAGCCCATCCAGCACAGGTAAATCCCCCCGCCCACCATAATAACCTGATGCAGCCAGGCCATTTTTTGCAGGATCAGGTGCAGGCCCATCAGCGCCACGCCCGCCCAGACGACGATGCCCAGCGAGATGCCCACCACCCCCATCATCGCCTCACGGCGTGAACGGCTGGCGGCGGTTTGCGAAACAAAAAAGAAGTCCGGCCCCGGGCTCATCAGCGCAATCAGGTGCACCAGCGCCACGGTCAGAAATAACATCAGCATGATTTACTGCCCTTAGTCTTCGTCATTATCGAGATGATCGCGGATCATCGCCATAAACGGGGCGCCAAAACGCTCCAGCTTACGCTGGCCAACGCCGTTAACGCTCAACAGATCGCCGGCCTTGATTGGCATCTGTTCCGCCATTTCCAGCAGCGTAGCATCGTTAAACACCACGTAAGGCGGAATATTTTCTTCATCGGCAATCGATTTACGCAGCTTGCGCAGTTTGGCAAACAGTTTGCGATCGTAGTTGCCGCCGTAGGATTTCTGGTTGGCACTGCCACGCGATTTCAGGCTTTGAATGCGTGGCACCGCCAGTTGCAGCTCCAGCTCGCCGCGCAACACCGGGCGTGCAGCCTCGGTCAGCTGCAATGCCGAATGCATGGCAATGTTCTGAGTGATAAACCCCAGGTGGATCAACTGACGCAGCACGCTGGTCCAGTGTTCGGTGGTTTGGTCGCGGCCAATGCCGTACACCGGCAGCTTTTCATGGCCGTATTCGCGGATACGCTGATTATTGGAGCCGCGTAACACCTCGACAATGTAGCCCAAACCGAAACGCTGCCCGACGCGATAGACACAAGACAGTGCTTTGCGCGCATCTTCCAGCCCGTCGTAGCGCTTGGGCGGATCCAGGCAGATATCGCAGTTGCCGCAGTTCTGATGTTTGCCCTCGCCAAAATAGTTAAGCAGCACCAGGCGGCGGCAGGTTTGCGCTTCGGCAAATGCGCCCATGGCGTTCAGCTTGTGGCGCTCGATGTCCAACTGTTGTCCGGCAGGCTTTTCTTCCAGGCAGCGGCGCAGCCAGGCCATATCGGCCGGGTCATACAGCAAGATAGCTTCGGCGGGTAGGCCATCGCGCCCGGCACGGCCGGTTTCCTGATAATAAGATTCGATATTGCGCGGAATATCAAAGTGCACCACAAAGCGCACGTTCGGTTTATTGATGCCCATGCCAAAGGCGACGGTGGCCACTACCACCTGTAAATCGTCACGCTGGAACGCTTCCTGCACCTGGGCGCGGCGATCGTTGTCCAACCCGGCATGATAGGCACCCACGCTCAGCCCACGGCTTTGCAGGCGCGCGGTGGTGTCTTCCACCTTGGCCCGGCTGTTGCAGTAAATAATGCCGCTTTTGCCGCGTTGGTCCTGTACAAAACGCCACAGTTGATCGAGAGGTTTAAACTTCTCCACCAGCGTATAGCGGATGTTCGGCCGGTCAAAGCTGCTGACCTGCACCAAAGGGTCCTGCAGCGCCAGCAGGCGCACGATGTCGCCACGGGTAGATTCATCGGCTGTCGCCGTCAGGGCTATCACCGGCATCGCGGGGAAGCGTTGCTTCAACTGCCCCAAGGCACGGTATTCTGGGCGGAAGTCGTGGCCCCACTGCGAGATACAGTGTGCTTCGTCTACTGCCAGCAACGCCGGCGGACAGTGGTCGAGCAGATCGAGAAAGCTGTCCATCATCAGCCGCTCGGGAGCGATGTACAGCATTTTGATTTGGCCGCTGCGGCACCCCGCCATCACTTCGAGCTGCTGCTCACGCGTTTGCGTCGAGTTATAGCAGGCGGCGGAAACGCCATAGGCCAACAGCTGATCGACCTGATCTTTCATCAGCGAAATCAACGGGGAAACCACTAACGTCAGGCCATCCATCACCAGCGCCGGGATTTGATAGCACAACGATTTACCGCCGCCGGTCGGCATAACAACCAGGCAATCCTGCCCGCCGATCGCCGTGTTGATAATCGTTTGTTGACCCGGTCGGAATTGCTGATAGCCGAAGGTATCGCGTAATACCTGCTCTGCCAGCAACTCTTTGTTTATCACTGCTGCGGTTGACACACACTTCCCCATTTTTTGCTGCGTAGCGACGCCTGTATGACGGCCGGATTACATAATATCGTTAAGCATGACACCAACGCCAACCCGTGTCTGCCGGAAGTTGTAATCAATCAAGGATTCGCCGTAACCGCTGAAGACTTGCGTGTAGAAACGCACGTGCTTGCTGATCGGGTAGCTCCAGCCCATTTCCGCGCCGCCGTAGCCGCTGTTCCAGTTATAGTGGCTGTCGACGCTGAAGATGCTGTCACCCCAGGCATAACCGACTTTCAGGCGGTAGTAGCCCATGTATTTGGTGATATCCGGGTTATCGTCGCTGCTGCTGCTTTCCGAGAAACGGAACCAGGGCTTCAGATCCACCTGCCAGTTGCCGTTTTGCGCCATAAAGCGCGCGTAACCGCGGTTCCAACTGCGTGAGGTGGGATCAGAACGGCCGTTGGACTGGTGATTGAGGCCCACTTCCACATCGCGCAATGTCCAGCCGGCGAAGCGGTAATCGGTCGCCCAGCCGAGGAACACCTGCGGCTCGTAGTTGGTTTCGCGAAACGGTGATGATTCACCGTGGTTGGAAAGCTGCCACCAGGAGCGCTGAGTATAAGATGCACCCAGCACCGAGTTGTCGCCCGCAATGCCGCGCCACAGTGGGAATGCCAGACTAAGCTGGAACTTCACCTCGTCCTTGCGGGCGTTATCGGACCAGTTATAGGACTGGATGGCTTCTTTATTGATATTGCTGGTATCGGTATACAGCACATAGTTGGTTTCATACGGATACAGCGTAAATGGGTTGTCGTGATCCTGCAGCATGTTGGCAATAATGCTGCCGCGTACCGCCGGTTTATCATGAATTTGCTGCTCTTTGGCTTCTTCCGCCTGTACCAGCAGCGGCGCGGCCAGCGTGGCCAAAACGATCCCTGACAAAATGCGCATAACGTTCCTCACCCCAACAAAAAATGACAAACTCTGAAATAAAAACAGGCCATTTTACACACAAAGGAGATTTTACAGCAGCACGGCGTGTATTTATTGGATTAGTCTGGAAAGCAACAAAATATAGGCATAATATCAACAAACGGTTAACCTGGACTGACCAGTTTACTTCCCTACGACACAGAACAAGAATGGGTATTTATGTCTACCACACCACTCACACTAGAAGCCGCACGCCAAAAAATTGGCGAAATCTTTGTTTATCACATGCCGTTTAACCGCGAGCTGGGTCTCGAGCTGCGCCGCTTTGACGACGACTACGTGGAGCTGAGTTTCACCAATCAGCCCAAGCTGGTTGGCAATGCGGCCCAGAAGATCCTGCACGGTGGGGTGATCGCCTCGGTGCTCGACGTCGCCGCCGGGTTAGCCTGCGCCGGTAGCGTGCTGATGCGCCTGGATCCACTGATCGAAGAAGAAGTCGCTAGCCGTCTGTCGCGCATGGGCACCATAGATTTGCGCGTTGATTATCTGCGCCCGGGCCGTGGCGAGCACTTTATCGCGGCGGCCAGCGTATTGCGCAGCGGCAACAAAGTCGCAGTCGCCCGCGTTGAACTGCATAACCACGATGGCCTGCACATCGCCAGCGCTACCGCGACCTATCTGGTCGGGTGATTGTATGCGGTGAGGCTCTTCAGTACACTCACCGCATCTCCGTTTTTCCCATCTGAGTAACGTCATGGACGCACAGCAAACGCGGCAGGGCATCTTCTTTGCTCTGGCCGCCTATTTTATTTGGGGCATAGCTCCAGCCTATTTCAAACTGATCCAACAGGTACCTGCGGATGAGATCCTCACCCACAGGGTTATTTGGTCATTCTTCTTTATGCTGGCACTGATCACGCTCGGGCGTAACTGGTCGCAGGTGCGCGCCGCCTGCCACAATCGCAAACGGCTGTTCTTGTTGGCGGTGACCGCGGTGTTGATCGGCGGCAACTGGCTGCTGTTTATCTGGGCGGTGAATAACCACCATATGCTGGAAGCTAGCCTGGGGTATTTCATTAACCCGCTGGTGAATGTGCTGCTGGGGATGCTGTTCCTGGGTGAACGTTTCCGCCGCATGCAGTGGATAGCGGTGGTACTGGCATTTGCCGGCGTGTTGATTCAGCTGTGGCAATTCGGTTCGCTGCCGATTATCGGGCTGGGGCTGGCATTTAGCTTTGCGTTCTACGGTCTGCTGCGCAAGAAGATCGCCATCGACGCGCAAACCGGCATGCTGATTGAAACCCTGTGGCTGCTGCCGGTCGCGGCGGCGTATCTTTTCCTGTTCGCCGACAGCCCAACCAGTCACCTGAGCGCCAACCCTTGGTCGCTGAACCTGCTGCTGGTGGCAGCCGGCATCGTCACTACCGTACCGCTGCTGTTCTTTACCGCCGCAGCCACCCGCCTGCGCCTGTCGACACTCGGCTTCTTCCAGTATCTCGGCCCCACGCTGATGTTCCTGCTGGCCGTCACCTTCTATGGCGAAACTGTCGGCCAGGACAAGCTGGTGACCTTTGGCTTTATCTGGGCCGCACTGCTGTTGTTTATCCTCGACGCGCTCTATACCCAACGTAAACTGCGCTGAAGCAGCGCTAAGTTGAAGCCGGGGTGGCGCGGTTAGAAATGAATCGTGCCATCGCCGGGCCAGTCAGCAAGATGGTGAACAAACGCAGCGTCTGCATCGCCATCACGAAAGACATGTCGACCCGACTGCCGGCGGCGATGATCGCCACCGTATCCAGCCCACCCGGACTGGTCGCCAGATAGGCGGTCATCAAATCCACCGGCAGGAAACGCGTCAGCATCCATGCCAGCAGACCGCAAAACAGCATCAGCGCGACGATCGACACCACCATCTGCGGCAAGGTACGTAGCGCCAACAAAAAAATCGGCCGGGTGAAGCGCAGCCCGACGCTCCAGCCAATCAGGGTATAAGCCAGGGCCAACAGCCATTCCGGCACCTGCAACGCCATGGTACCGCTGGAATGCAGCGCCGCGCCGATGATCATCGGCAGCAACAACGCGCCGGAGGGAATACGCAACCGGGGGCCAAGCCAGGCGCCGACCACGGCAATGCCCAGCGTCGCCGGGAAACGCCAATCCAGTGAAGGGAACCACTCCAGCATCGCGCCGCCATGCCCCGCTTCATCACCCAACCCAATGCGCGCCACCATCGCCGCCGCGGTTGCGACAAACAGCACCCGCAGGTATTGCATAAACGCCACCAACCGCACGTCGGCACCGAAATCCCCGGCCATCGCCACCATCGCCGATGCCCCGCCGGGCGATGAGCCCCAGGCACCGGTTGGCCCCGGCAGACTGCTATAACGCACCAGACACCAGCCTGAAACTCCGCTGGCCAGCAGCGTAGCGATCAACACCAGCAGCACCAAAGGCCAGTCATCCAGTAACGGTGTGAGAATAGCAGGAGAGAGACTTTGCGCGATCATGCAGCCCAGCACCGCCTGTGCGGCGATGAACAGGTAACCTGGAATGCGAACCGTGGCGCCCAGCAGCCCCATGGCCACGCCGACAATCATCGGCCCCAGCAACAGTGCAGCGGGAATATGGAATCTTTGCAGGCCAAACCCCAGCACCAGCGAAGCCAGCAGCAGGATTGACCATTGGATCAAGCGGGGAAACCTCTCCATCAAAACGCATGCCTTACGGACAGATAAGCCAAAGGGACATTCTACCCCTATTTAGCAGGCTAAGCGTTGGTCGACAGCAGAAATATCGGGCGAACAGGTTCGCCCGTCAGCTTACAGCCAGTTCTTGCGTTTGAAGTACAGGTACGGGGCCAGCCCCGCCAGGATCATCAGGCTGATGGCGCCCGGATAGCCGAACGACCACTTCAGCTCCGGCATAAACTCGAAGTTCATCCCGTAGCTTGAGGCCACCAGCGTCGGTGGGAGGAACACCACCGACACCACCGAGAAGATCTTGATGATGCGGTTCTGTTCGATATTGATAAAGCCCATCGCCGCCTGCATCAGGAAGTTCACCTTCTGGAACAACGATTCGTTGTGTGGCAGCAAAGATTCGATGTCGCGCAGCACTTCACGCGCCTGCTCCAACTGACCGGTCGGCAACCTCGCCTTACGCACCAGGAAATTCAGCGCACGCTGGGTATCCATCAAACACAGTCGCACTTTCCAGCCGATATCTTCCAGTTCGGCCAGCGTCGACAGTGCTTCGTCGTATTCATCGCCCTGATGGCCTTCCATGATTACCCGGCTGAGCTTTTCCAAATCGCTGTAGACGTTTTCAATTTCGTCCGCCAACTGCTCAATTTTGGTTTCGAACAGATCCAGCAACAGCTCGTAAGCGTTGCCGTCCACCATCGTCAGGTTACGTGCGCGCATGCGGTACAGGCGAAACGCCGGCAGCTCACGCTCACGCAGGGTATACAGACGCCCATCACGGATGGTGAAAGCTACGGTGGAGTTACCGGCATGGTCTTCCGCATCTTCAAAGTAGAAGAAGGAGTGAATATGCAGGCCGTCTTCGTCTTCGAAGAAACGCGCGGAAGCTTCGATATCATCCAGCTCCGGACGTGTCGCCAGGCTTTGGCCCAGCTCGTTTTGCACGCGTTCACGCTCGCCTTCTTCCGGCTCAACCAGATCAACCCACAGCGAGGTGGTGAGATCATCGGAGTCATCCAACTCCAGACGGGACAGGCGGCTTTTATCTAATTTAAACGCGCTCAGCATCTGCTAAAACTCCCTTAGGGTGACAGGGGTAAACAACGCGTGGAAGCACAGAAACAGAGGGGTGTTGCATCACCAGCTTGTTTCAGACCATGAAGGATCTGACTCGTAGCGACACTTAAGAGGTCGCCGACAACCACGAAGGCTATCAGCTCGATGGGATAGCCTTAGAAGTTGTACCTGTTGTTGTCCAGGTCAGTGAGCCAGTATCTACTGGGTGTGTCCAAGGCGTATGTCCTCATTGATAATAGTGCGCGCATGTTACGCCGAGAAGAAAAAGTCTGTCAACCGGTTAGGCCCGATAATTGCGCAACAATTCATCGCCATAACCAATGGGACAAAATCGGTTTAATCCGTGATAAAGGGTAACGAAAAAGTCGCGGGGATCTCTGACCGCGTCGGTGAATATTGCTAATATGAAGCCACGATAAGCTTGCGGACTTTAACGATGAAACAGATTACCGCCCACGACCTGACCGCCATGAGTGAGCAGGCCGCTAAAGTGGCTCGCCTGCGCGCGCACCGTACGTTACACGACGAGTTGAGCGAGCCGGTGCAGCGACTGGCGATTGCCATGGAGCCTGGCACCTATATTCGACCGCACCGCCATCCACAAACCTGGGAACTGTTGACACCGCTGCGCGGCCGCTTTGTGGTATTGCAGTTTAATGAGGAAGGTGTCGTCACCCAACGCACGCTGCTGGGTGAAGAAACCAAAGTACTGGAGATGCCGGCGTTTACCTGGCATGCCGTGCTGTCGGTTGATCCCGGCGGCGTGGTGTTTGAAGTAAAACAGGGGCCTTATCAGGCGCTGTCGGAAGAGGACTGCATGCACTGGGCCCCTCCAGAAGGTGGTGAAGGCATCGAAGCTGTGATGCGCTGGTATGCCACCGCGCAAGTTGGCGATCGCTATACCCGTACGCTTTAAGCCTGAGTGCTGGGGCGAAGAGATTCGCCCCTTTGGGTTCGGCGGCTACTGCCCCGCTACACCGTTTCCAGTCTGGCATAGGCGGCCACCAGCCACTTGATGCCTTCCCCTGGAAACGCAATTTGCAGCCGACTGTGTTCGCCGCTGCCTTCCAGATTGACGATGGTACCTTCGCCAAATTTAGGGTGACGCACTCGCTGCCCCAGCTTGTAGCCGGTATCGTTTTCACTGATCGGCGTGCCCATACGACGATGGCTCACCGGTCGCGATACGCTGGCACGCAACCGCACTTCCTCCACGCACTCCTCCGGCAGTTCGCCGATAAAACGCGAAGGCCGATGGTAAACTTCCTTGCCGTACAGACGGCGCGTTTCGGCATAGGTCAGCGTCAGTTTCTGCATGGCACGCGTCAGGCCAACGTAGGCCAGACGACGTTCTTCTTCCAGCCGCCCGCCTTCATCCAGCGACATCTGGCTCGGGAACATCCCCTCTTCCATACCGACGATAAACACCAGCGGGAACTCCAGCCCCTTGGCCGAGTGCAGGGTCATCAACTGCACCGCATCCTGATAGGCATCGGCCTGGCCTTCGCCCGCTTCCAACGCAGCATGCGACAAAAATGCCTGCAGCGGCATCAGATCCTGATCTTCATCCTGATAGCTGTATTGACGGGTTGCCGTCACCAGCTCCTCAAGGTTTTCGATACGCGCCTGGCCTTTCTCGCCCTTTTCCTGCTCATACATAATGAACAGCCCCGAATCGCGGATCACCCGGTCGGTCTGTACGTGCAAGGGCATATCGGCGGTTTCATGCGCCAGTGAATCCACCAGTTCGGTAAAGCGCTGCAGCGCAGAGGCCGCACGGCCGGCCAGCACCTTGTCTTGCAGCAGGGCGCGGGTGGCCTGCCACAGGGTCAATTGACGATCGCGCGCCGTTCGACGCACTTCGTCCAACGTCCGGTCACCAATGCCACGGGTCGGGGTATTTACTACGCGCTCGAACGCAGCGTCGTCATTACGGTTGGCTATCAGCCGCAGATAGGCCAGCGCATCCTTGATTTCCTGACGTTCGAAGAAGCGTTGCCCGCCGTAAATGCGGTAAGGCATGGCGGTTTGCAGCAGCGCCTCTTCCAGTACGCGCGACTGGGCGTTGCTGCGGTAAAGGATGGCGCAGTCATTCAGTGCGCCGCCATTTTCCTGCCAGGTTTTGATGCGGCCGACGACAAAGCGCGACTCGTCGAGTTCGTTGAACGCACAGTAGATAGAAATAGGTTCGCCATCCCCGCCCTCTGTCCACAGGTTTTTACCCATGCGCCCGCCGTTGTTGGCGATCAGGGTGTTGGCTGCCTTTAGAATATTGCTGGTCGAACGGTAATTTTGTTCCAGAAGGACGCTCTGCGCACCGGGGAAGTCCTTCAGGAAACGTTGAATATTTTCCACCTGAGCGCCGCGCCAGCCATAAATCGACTGGTCATCGTCACCCACGATCATCACGTTGCTGTTATTGCCGGCCAGCAGGCGGATCCAGGCATATTGAATGCTGTTGGTATCCTGAAACTCATCTACCAGTACATTGGTAAAACGTTCGCGGTAATGGTTGAGGATATGCGGTTTGTTCAGCCACAGCTCATGGGCGCGCAGCAACAGCTCGGCAAAATCCACCAGCCCGGCGCGATCGCAGGCTTCCTGATAGGCCTGGTAGATGCGCAACCAGGTCGCCTCCACCGGATTATTATAGGTTTCGACGTGTTGCGGGCGCAGGCCCTCATCTTTTTTGCCGTTGATGTACCACATCGCCTGACGCGGGGGCCATTGTTTCTCGTCGATATTCAACGCCTTGACGATGCGTTTGAGCAGGCGGAACTGGTCGTCGCTGTCGAGGATCTGGAAATCCTGCGGCAGATTGGCATCCATGTGATGTGCGCGCAGCAACCGGTGAGCCAGCCCGTGGAAGGTGCCGATCCACATGCCACCCTGACTGGTGCCAATCAGATGTTCGATACGGTGGCGCATTTCCGCCGCGGCTTTGTTGGTGAACGTCACCGCCATGATCGAATACGGCGAACAGTTCTCTACCGACAGCAGCCAGGCGATGCGGTGCACCAGCACCCGTGTTTTACCGCTGCCCGCGCCGGCCAGTACCAACAGGTTGCCACGTGGCGCCGCCACGGCTTCGCGTTGTTTTTCATTCAGGCTGTCGAGCAGATCGGAAACGTCCATAGGCACCATTAATTGGTAAGGGAAAGCGCGTCAGCGACGCGATTCCACTGGGAATTTATACAGAGTTCTGGCAGGGATTATAACAATGCTGTCAGCGATGCCAACTGCGAAATCTCAATATGTGGCAGCAGCCGGCTATCGGCAGCCTGCATCAGGCTGCGCTGACGGTCGTTGATCCAACAGGCCTGCAGGCCTGAGCGCAACGCGCCGGCGACGTCGGTGGTTAAATCATCGCCGACGTGGAGAATATGCTCAGGGGCGATGCCTAAACGCTCTGCGGCCAGTTGATACATGTCGTGATAAGGTTTGGCGCGGCCATCCGGCCCGGAGCGCAGCACAAACTGAAAGTAACCGTCCAGCCCGCACTGCGCGGGATCGGCATTGCCGTTGGTGATCGCCACCAGCGGAAAGCGTTCGCCCAGTGCTTTCAACGTGGCGTGGGTAGCTTCAGGCACTTCGATGCGGCTGCGCCACAGCGCAAAATTCTGCATCGCCGCGTCAGCCCCTTCAGCGGCCTGGGCATCACGCAGCCCCTGACGGCTCAGCGCCAGGTGGATGGCACGCCAGCGCCACTGGGTGACGTCGTGGTAAATCTCTGGATCCTGTTCACGTAACTCTTGGCGCAGGCGGTGAAAATCCGCCGACTGAAAGTGGTTCAGCCCGGGATGATAATTCTGCAGGAAAGCCACCGACTGCAATTCGGTCTGTTTGATCACCGGACGGTTGTCGTACAGCGTGTCGTCCAGATCGAAGGTCAATGCCGCCAGCGGGCGTAGCGGACGATAAAAGTGCATCAGGATTTCCCCCGTTTGGCGCGTGGATGCGCGGCATCGTACACGTTCGCCAGATGTTGAAAGTCGAGGTGGGTATAGATTTGGGTGGTGGTCAGATTGGCATGGCCAAGCAGTTCCTGCACCGCACGCAGATCGCCGCTGGACTCCAGCATATGGGTAGCAAAGGAGTGGCGCAGCTTGTGCGGATGGATGTGGCTGTTAACGCCCTGCTTGACGCCCCATTCGGCAAAACGCTTTTGCACGTTACGGGTCGAGATGCGTTTTCCCTGATTGGACAGGAACATCGCATCGTCTGACGGCCCGAACAGGTCGCGCATCGCCAGCCAGTGTTCCAGCCAGGTCACGGCGGTGCGGCCGACCGGCAGCTTGCGTTCCTTGCTGCCCTTGCCCAAAACCCAAATTTCACCGGCGGCCAGATCGACGTGGCGACAGTCCAGCCCCACCAGTTCAGAAAGACGCAGCCCTGCCCCGTACATCACCTCAAGCATTGCGCGATCGCGTACCGCCAGCGGATCGTTGAGATCGATATCCAGCAGCTGATTCATTTCATCGACGTCGATGTTTTTCGGCAGATGACGGCCACTGCGTGGCGTGCGGATCCCTTTGGCGGGGTTGGCTATCAGCATGCCCTGGCTGACCTGCCAGTCGAGAAAACTGCGTAATGCCGACAAGCGCAACGCGAGGCTGGAAGACTGCAGGCCGGCGCGTTTACTGCGCGCCGCCAGCATCCGGACTTTGGCGGCGTCCAACGCCGGCCACTCCGTGATGCCCATATCCTGAGCCAGCGCCATCAGCGCCTGCAATTGGCGTGAATAGCTTAACTGCGTCAAGGGGCTGAGCTGGCGTTCCACCTTCAGATAGCGCAGAAAGGCATCGACCGGCTGTTGCAGGCTGGCCGCCAGCGGGGTCATGCTCGTTCGATCCAGCGTTCCAGCAGTTCCGGCAGCATGCGCGCCAGTTGATTAAGCATCACCGTGCCCATGCCCTGCTGATAATGTTGCGTATCGCGGCTGCTGAAAATCACCATACCCAGCTCGCCCTCATCACCCAGCATCGACAGCGCTACCGAGCCGACCAGTTTGGCCTGCGGCAGCAACAACAGCAACTCGGGGCCATTAAGGCTGCCAAGAAAGTGCTGTTGGTCACCCAGACGCTGAATGCGTAACGGTTCAAACGAAGAGCGCGTCAGGGCAAGGTGGGTGAAATCGGAAGGTGCGCCGATTTTCCAGCTTTCGGAAAACAGGCGGATATTGGCGCCGGCCAAACCGAAACCGCGCGCCCAACGCTGCAGGCGGTTAAGCATATCCTGCAGGCTGTCGGCGGTGGCCAGATTGGCCTGCAAATGCAGCAGGCTGGCAAACAGCGTTTCGTTGGCGCTGGCCTGCTCCATCAGCAGCGTGATTTCTTCTTCCAGCCGATGGATGTGATTGCGCTGGCGAGCCAGATGCCACTCGACCAACGATACGGTGCCGCGAACGGGATGGGGAACGCGCATTTGCTCCACCAACCGCGCGTTGCGCATAAAGAAATCCGGGTTTTGCAGCAGAAACTGCATCACGGCGTCGTCATCAAGCTCAATGCCTGCGACAGCCTGGTCCTCAACGCTCTTCATAGATGAATAAATCCGTCATATACATGGGTTGCCGGACCGGTCATAAACAGCGGGCTGCCCGGCCCTTTCCAGCGAATATGCAGGCTGCCGCCCGGCAGTTCTACATGCACCTCTTCTGACAGCAATTCCTGTTGAATCCCTACTGCCACGGCCGCACAGGCTCCGCTACCGCAGGCCTGCGTTTCGCCAGCGCCGCGCTCATAGACGCGCAGTTTAATGTGCTCGCGACTGACAATTTGCATAAAACCGATGTTGGCCCGTTCCGGGAAGCGCTCATGCCCTTCCAGCACCGGCCCGAGCAACTCCACCTTGGCGGTTTTTACATCATCCACCTGTAAAACACAATGTGGATTGCCCATCGACACCACGCCGCACAGCACCGTATGTTCCGCCGCACGCATGATGTAGGTCTTTTCTTCTTTGGTTGCGCGAAACGGCACTGCCTGGGGATCGAAGTTCGGCTCACCCATATTCACGCACACCAGATCATCGTCGGTCACGCTCAACACCATGCGCCCGGTCTGGGTACTGACGCGAATATCGCGCTTATTGGTCAAGCCTTTCAGCCGTACAAAGCGGGCAAAGCAGCGAGCGCCGTTACCGCACTGCGCCACTTCACTGCCGTCGGCGTTAAAAATGCGGTAATGGAAATCCAGTTCCGGATCGTAAGGCGGTTCTACCACCAGCAGCTGGTCAAAGCCAACGCCCAAGTGCCGATCGGCCAAACGGCGGATCAACTCGGGTGAGAAATAGACATTCTGTGTAACGGCATCGACCACCATAAAGTCGTTGCCCAGACCGTGCATTTTGGAGAACTGCATATCATACTCCGCTATCCGTCTTGGGTTTGCGGTGACTCACGCCGCCGCAAACAAGGTGTTACTGGTCGCTCATCGACGGTTTTTGCTGAGAGCCAGAAAGTTCCTGCTGATTTTTCTGTACCTGATCGCCGGTCTGAACCTGGGTAGCCGGTTTCTTAGTGCTGGCCGGATCGGCTGGCGGGAAGTACAGCGGGCCCTTCAGGCCGCAGCCGGAGAGCCCGGCAAGCAGAACTGCCATCAGCGCATAGCGTAGTTGTTTTTTCATTTGCATTAATGCCTGTAATTCATGCGTCCAAGGTCTCTATAATCGCAGGTGGATCATGAAAAGCAATAGGAATTGAATATGAACGACAGTGAGTTTCACCAGTTGGCTGACCAACTGATGCTGAATATTGAAGAGACCCTGGACGATTTTGACGGCGATGCGGACATCGATTACGAAACTAACGGCGGCGTAATGACGTTAAGCTTCGAAAATGGCACCAAAATTGTGATCAATCGCCAGGAGCCATTGCATCAGATTTGGCTGGCGACCAAAACCGGCGGCTATCACTTTAATTACCGTGACGGCGTGTGGCTGTGCGATCGCAGCGACCGCGCCTTCTACCCCTTACTGAGCGAAGCGGCCAGCGCACAGGCCGGCGAAGAGGTGACGTTTTCCTAACAATGGCAGCACTCGTCGTCAAGGCTCAGCCTGCTGAACCTTGACGATATCAATGCAGTTGAAACTGATGCTTTAGCGGCTGAGTAGCGCCGTCGGTCAGGGGAACGCACAGGCTCGACAACACGTTGCTGCGGAACGGGATCACCTGGGTGCGGCCATCAAGCTGCACGATCTGGTAGAACTGCGGTAAGTTGAAGTTGATAAAGCTGGAGCCATAGGTGAAGCGATCGTGCGAGGACGAGTAGAAACGGCTAACGTCACGCACCAGTTCCTCTTTACTGCCTTCGCAATGGTGATAAACCTCAACCCGGTTAGACTCATCCAGAATATAGATGTTAAAGCCTTTGTCGTCCGAGGTGTCTTCGAAGAAGAACTGAATAATCCCTTCGCTGGCGAAACCGTCCACCACCGGCGGCAGATGCACCTGATCGGTTTCCACTTTGATCGACAGGCCGTGCAATTTGTTGTTGGAAATGGCGCCGTAGAACTCCACCGCGTTTTCCAGCTTCTGCACCGACACGCTCAGCCGTTCGAAGAACAAGCCCCAGGTCTGGCCGGCAACCCGTACCGCTTTAAAACGGCCCGGCTCCAGTCGGGTGCTGGACAGGCGTAGCTCAATACACTCCGACACCAGCTGCTGTATACGGGTACGGATCAGGCCGCGCAGATGCTGACTGTAGCAGAACACCTCGACCGATTCTGGCGGCGCGGCATCCTGGTGCATTTTGCCGAGAATGGTCTTCAACGCTTCCAGCACCGATTGCTCGCCGCTGAAATGCAAAGTACGCACTTCGTTCCAGGAGTTGCGGTACAACAGATCGATACTGCCCACCAGGCACTGCTGTTGCTGACCAAAGCTGAATACATCGAGCTTGCGGAAATCGAAATGCACCACCTGATTGCGGAAGGCGGCGGTCGGATCGTTTTCCAAATTGACGATTATCGCCAGGTGGCGGATTTCGCACGGGCTGTACAGCGCTTTTGGCGTGGGGGCCGCCAGGCGCAGCGGGAAGTGGTGCGACACATCGGCCACCAGTTCCTGCAGTTTTGCGGTATCGCACAGGTTGCCGCTCTTGATGTGCAAACGGGTTTTCGGCGTCAGCAGCCCGTTAAAATAGGCCCAGGCCACCAGTTTGTTGAGGTAGCGGTTATATTCCAGCGGTTGATGACTGACGATCGAATCCATGGCCGGTGCCTGGTTATAAAGATACCAGCCGGTGCGGTTGGCGCGGCCAATCGGCACGTGAATAAAGGTCAAGTCGTCTTCTGACAGGTCCGGCGAAATCTGTGGGTTCACCAGCGTCACCTTGCCGGGCAGCGCTTCAAACGCGGCGTACAGCTTACGGGTCAGCACGCCGATATCCTGCGGGCTGGCGCTGACGCTAAGGTTGTTGCGGCGAGCGAAGCGGATCAGGTTGCGATAGCTTTGCATCATCGCATCCAACAATTCGTTGTGTGCTTCACGTACCCGTTCGATTTTCCAGTTGGCGCGATTATCCAGGATCGCCAGACGCTCTTCGTCCCAGCCCCATTCGCTGACCAATTGGCTGAGAATTTCACGACGCCAGCCGACGCACGCATTGGCGCGGGACAATTTTTCACAGACTTTCAGGTAGAAACAGCGGCGGACCAGGTCGAGGCGGGTAGTGTCGTTGATTTGATTCAGATAATGCGTAACGCGTTCGAGCATCATACAGTAGGCGTCGAGACCAAAGCAGACGATCTCGCCCTGATGCAGGCGCTGTTTGATGTCCATCGCCAGCAGCTGCGTATTCGGGTATTCCCAGGAATAGGCTTCCAGCAGCAGGGTTTTCAGCACCGCTTTGTAAGGCGAGTCGATGCTTTTGTACAGTTGCCACAGGCTGGCACCGAAATATTCTTCCGCCGACAGCGTGCTCAGACCGCCGAGATCCAGCCATTCGTTCGGCGTTAACGCGCCTTGCGAGTAAAGCGACAGCACATACTCATCGTAGTGTGCTTCTTCTTCGCCCGGCACCATGTTCCACAAAATACGTTTGCCGGCCAGGCGCACCGCGGTGCGGTAAAATTCGTCCAGCAGCAGGATATGTTGGGTGGAGCCGCAGTCTTCGCCCCCCAGGCTGCCGCTTTCGTTATGACGGAAGCGGTTTTCATCGATCAGGAAGAAGCTGACTTCCACCCCCATCGACGCCGACCATTTTTCCAGCAGGCTGCATTTTTGCTGCAGGCGGTTACGCTCTTCGTTGTCCAGCCAGGATTGGTGGCACACCCAGATGTCGAGATCCGAGCTGCAACTCTGGCCGATCGACGAGGTGCTGCCCATCGAGTAAACCCCGGTAATCGGCAGTTCACCGCTGGCCATTTTGTCAAACGGGCTGCCCCATTTGTCTTCTAAATCATTGAGGTAATCTTGTTGGGTTTCATCAGGCGTGTAGAGGCAGACGCCATGGGGAACGTTACCGTTCAGGTAACCTGGCATCAGTGGATGGTGGTGATGCAATAAGGTAGGCAGCAGACTGTATACCCGTTGAAACGCGGGCTTCATGGCCGCTAGGGCGCGATCGATTCGTAATTGATTGATCGCATCCAGTCTCTGCTTCAATGTCTCGATGTAGAGGTACAAGACGTCTCGCCTGATTATCCCGGTGTTTAGAAAAAAACCCGTATTCCATAAGTGCCGTTAGTGTTGGAAGAATATTTGGCAACTTATTGTTGGAAACGTGATCAATTTAACACCTTGCTGATTGACCGTAAAGGAAGTAACGCTTCACTATTATTGTAGCGCCACTCTAAACGATTTACCCGCAGTGTTAACTGCCCCAAAACACATCACACGTCCCGTTGATTCCGTTGTCCTTTCTTCGCCTGTGGCTTCTTGCACTGACAGTTTTCACACTCAGTGGTAGGATGAACGGCGAATTATAAAAACGGTAACAAGCATGTTAGACAAAATTATTCGAATTGCCACCCGACAAAGCCCACTCGCGCTTTGGCAAGCACATTATGTGCAGCAGCGCCTGATGGCCAGCCACCCCGGCCTGCAGGTCGAACTGGTGCCTATGGTCACACGAGGCGACATTATTTTGGATACGCCGCTGGCGAAAGTCGGCGGTAAAGGGCTGTTTGTTAAGGAACTTGAACTGGCGTTATTGGACGGCCGTGCGGATATCGCCGTTCACTCAATGAAAGACGTCCCGGTCGATTTCCCCGAAGGCTTGGGTTTAGTGACTATTTGTGAGCGTGACGATCCTCGCGATGCATTTGTTTCCAATCGTTTCGCATCGCTCGATCAACTGCCGCAGGGCAGCGTGGTCGGTACCTCCAGCCTGCGTCGTCAGTGCCAACTGCGTGAGCGTCGTCCGGATCTGATCGTGCGCGATCTGCGCGGCAACGTCGGTACCCGGCTGGCAAAATTGGATAACGGTGATTACGACGCCATTATTCTGGCGGTCGCCGGGCTTAAGCGCCTGGGGTTGGAACAGCATATCCGCAGTCCATTGAGCCCGGAGGAGTGCCTGCCGGCCGTTGGCCAGGGCGCAGTGGGTATCGAATGCCGCCTCGACGACGAAACCACCCGCACGCTGTTGGCACCGCTCAATCACGTTGCCACAGAAACCCGCGTACGCGCCGAACGTGCGATGAATACCCGGCTGGAAGGCGGTTGCCAGGTACCGATCGGCAGCTATGCCGAACTGGATGGCGACAGCCTGTGGCTGCGAGCCCTGGTGGGCTCTCCAGACGGCAGCCAAATGGTGCGCGGCGAACGCCGCGGTCCGGCAGCTCAAGCAGAGCAGATGGGCATTGAACTGGCGGAAGAACTGCTGGCGCAAGGCGCTCGTGAAATTCTGCAGGACGTTTATCAGGGGAATCCCCCTGCATGACGATTCTGGTAACCCGCCCCTCTCCTTCCGGAGAAGAACTGGTCAGCCGACTGCGTGCGCTCGGTCGGGTTGCCTATCATGCTCCGTTGATCGACTTCGCCCCCGGCGGCGATTTGCCAAAATTGCCGCAGGCGTTACAGCAGCTTAATGATGGCGATCTGGTGTTCATCCTGTCGCAGCACTCGGTGAGCTACGCCCATTCTGTGATGGGCCGCGTCGGGCTGTCATGGCCTGCCAGGCTGGCCTATTACGCTATCGGTCGTACCACGGCGCTGGCAATGCACCGCATCAGCAGTCTGCCGATAGAATACCCGCGTGAGCAGGAGATCAGCGAAACATTGCTGTTGCTGCCGGCACTGCAGAAGCTGGAAGGTAAACAAGCGCTGATCTTGCGCGGTAACGGCGGCCGTGAGCTGCTCGGCAACACACTGAGCGAGCGCGGCGCTGCGGTCAGCTATTATGAATGTTATCAACGCAGCCCGGTGCACTATGATGGCAGCGAGCAAAGCGCCCACTGGCAGCGTGCCGGTGTTGATACGCTGGTAGTCACCAGCGGTGAAATGTTACAACAGCTCTATACTTTAGTTCCTGATTACTACCGTTCTTCGTGGCTGTTACGTTGCTGCCTGGTCGTAGTGAGTGAACGCCTGGCTACCCTTGCCCAGGAATTGGGCTGGAGCACAATTCGGGTAGCTGATACCGCCGATAATGACGCGCTGATCCGCGCGCTACAACAAACCTGACTATGGGATGTGCCACTATGACGGAACAAAATACCCCATCCGCCCCGGTTGAAGAACCAACCTCTGCGGTTGAGAGCCCCCAGCAGCCAGACGCTGAAAAGCGTAAAGGTAAAAATACCGGCCCGGTGTTGGGCGCGATCGCGATCGTGCTGGTTATCGCTCTGGCTGCCGGCGGCTATTACCATACACATCGACAGGCGCAGCAGCTTATCGCCGCCAACCAAACGTTGCAGCAACAGCTTGAAGCGCTGAAACAGAACCAACAGCAGGAAAGAAGCGCGCTGGAAGGCCTGCTGCAGCAACAGGGCAAAACGCTGGACGCCGCCGATCGCGAACAGGCAACCCTGGCGCGACAGCTCAATGAACTGCAAGAGAAAGTCGCCATCATCTCCGGCAGCGACGCCAAAACCTGGTTGCTGGCGCAGGCCGATTTTCTGGTGAAGATGGCCGGGCGTAAGCTGTGGAGCGATCAGGACGTCACCACCGCCGCCGCGCTGTTAAAAAGCGCCGATGCCAGCCTGGCTGACATGAATGACCCGAGCCTGCTCGAGGTTCGTCGCGCCATCACCGAAGACGTCAGCACGCTGTCCACGCTGACTCAGGTGGATTTCGACGGCATCATTCTCAAGACCAATCAGTTGTCCAATCAGGTGGATAATCTGCGCCTGGCGGATAACGACAGCGACGAAGCGCCGATGGATCAAGACAGCAGCGAGCTGTCGAGCTCGATCGGCGAATGGCGGCAAAACCTGGCCAAAAGCTGGCACAACTTTATGGCCGACTTTATTACCGTCCGCCGCCGCGATAGCAATGCCGAGCCGCTGCTGGCCCCGAACCAGGACATTTACCTGCGCGAAAATATCCGTTCGCGCCTGCTGGTTGCCGCACAGGCCATCCCACGCCATCAGAACGAAGTGTATAAGCAGTCGCTGGAGACCATTTCCACTTGGGTTCGCGCCTACTTCGATACCACCGACCCGGCCACGAAAGCGTTCCTGGAAGAGTTGGATACCCTGAGCCAGCAGTCGATCACCATGGACGTGCCGGATCAGCTGAAAAGCCAGCCGCTGCTGGAAAAACTGATGCAGACCCGGGTGCGCAATCTGATGGCCCAGTCCCCTGCCGCTCATCAGGAGGGATAAGCCATGTTACGCGTGCTATTTCTGTTCCTGGTGCTGATCGCCAGCGTGGTGGTTGGGCCGATGTTGGCCGGCCATCAGGGCTATGTGCTGATTCAGACCGATAACTACAATATCGAAACCAGCGTCACCGGCCTGGTGATCATGGGTATCTTGCTGTTTGTGGTGCTGCTGGTGATCGAGTGGATCCTGCGCCGCATCTTCAGCACCAGCGCCCGCACTCGCGGCTGGTTCCTGGGCCGCAAACGCAGCCGTGCGCGTAAGCAGACCAAGGCCGCGCTGATCAAACTGGCCGAAGGTGATTACAAGCAGGTTGAAAAACTGCTGACGCGCAATGCCGATCACGCTGAACAACCGGTGGTGAACTACCTGTTAGCTGCTGAGGCCGCACAGCAACGGGGTGACGATTTCCGTACCAATCAGTACCTGGAACGCGCCGCCGAAGCCGCCGACACCGACCAGCTGCCGGTAGACATCACCCGCGTGCGCATTCAACTGGCTCAGGGCGAAAACCATGCGGCACGCCACGGTGTCGATCGCCTGCTTAACCAGGCTCCGCGTCATCCCGAAGTATTGCGACTGGCGGAAATGGCTTATCTGCGCACCGGCGCTTTTGCCTCATTGCTGGAGATCCTGCCGTCGATGAGCAAGATCAATCTGCACAACGAGGCTGAGCTGCAGGCGCTGCAACAACAGGCCTACATTGGCCTGATGAATCAGGCGATGGCGGATGAGGGCAGCGATGGCCTGAAACGCTGGTGGAAAGATCAGAGCCGCAAAATCCGGCATGAGGTGCCGTTGCAAATCGCGATGGTGGAGCACCTGATCGAATGCAATGACCATGAACTGGCGCAAGAGATCGTGCTCGACAGCCTCAAGCGCCAGTATGACGAACGCCTGGTGTTGCTGATCCCGCGTCTGAAGTCCGGCAACCCGCAACAGCTGGAGAAAGCGTTGCGTCAGCAGGTGAAGCAGCATGGTGCCACACCACTGCTGAACAGTACCCTGGGCCAGTTGCTGATGAAGCACGGCGAATGGCAGGCGGCGGCCGATGCATTCCGGGAAGCGCTGAAACAGCGTCCAGATGCCTACGATTACGCTTGGCTGGCTGACGTGCTGGAGAAGCTGCACCGCTCGGATGAAGCCGCACAGATGCGTCGTGAAGGCCTGATGCTGACGCTGAAGCAGAACGGCGAATAACGCACAATGCACTGTCTTCAAGGCGCGCCCACAGGTCGCGCCTTTTTTATCTAACGTTGTTTATACCCAAGATAGTTGGAGTCACAGCAAGGCGGCAAGCTCACGAATCCCCAGGAGCTTGGTCAACCAAGTGACTGGGGTGAGAGCGCGCAGTCAACGCAGCTGTGGCTTCAAATATGATGGGTATTAGGCAAAAAAAAACACTTGCCGCGGTGGCAAGTGTATAAAAAGCAATCAGGTCTAGGACAACAGGGGCGGTGCCTCACTCAACGTTATGCCCGGAGTGTGATGTCGACCATTGCAAGCAACGCCGTCATCGTTCTGGTGGGCAATAGGCACCCTAAATCGGCTCTGCGTCATTCCCAGGGTTTATGAAGCCTAAGGCGAACATAAGAGGTGGAATGAGCATCTACATGGTGGATATTGCACTTGGCGTGCCAACTTTGGGAAAAACGCATCGTTCCTTCAGGCGAAAAGCCTAATAAGCTGAATTAAAACAGATTTAATCTCAGCACTTCGTTTCATTCCGCTCACTGCCCTTTCTGCTGCTATCACCTGACGTTTGCAGATATGTCGCCTTAAAACGACGACTTAAGCCAAAGTCATTTTTATTCAATAAAATCAATTCATTAAATGTCTCAAGCTGACGACAATGCGGCATGCCGATGTCGCCGGAAGCCAACACCAAGCCAAAAGCGTCCTGGCGGGATACGATAGATAGCGGGCAGAGGCAAAACCAGTGCAGGAGGACGCAAAGCGGAATGTCAGAAAGCAAAAAGCCCGTTCATTGCTGAACGGGCTTTTCTGAATGTAGTCGGCGAGAGAGGATGACTTGCATCTGCGATGCCGCCCTACGGGCCGCTGCTAAAGCAACGTTGTCTCGCTGCGCTCGGCTCAAACCTCCTTCGGAGGTGCTCATCCTATAAACTACAGATGTAAAAAAACCCGCTAAAAGCGGGTTTTCTTGAATGTGGTCGGCGAGAGAGGATTCGAACCTCCGACCCACTGGTCCCAAACCAGTTGCGCTACCAAGCTGCGCTACTCGCCGATTTCTTGTTGCAGATACTACTAAATTTTATCGCTTATGTCTATGTAAATATTAAATTTATTAGACATTTTGTGTGGTGCGAAGAGAGGGACTTGAACCCTCACGTCCGTAAGAACACTAACACCTGAAGCTAGCGCGTCTACCAATTCCGCCACCTTCGCACAGTCACAAAACAGCTTAAAATTCTTCACTTCTCTTAGGAAGTGGGGTGGCTAATGGGACTCGAACCCACGACAACTGGAATCACAATCCAGGGCTCTACCAACTGAGCTATAGCCACCATTACTTCTTAACTACTTCACGCGGTAATACTACCACCGCAGCTCTTGCACACAAACTTAATGGTGCGCCCGACAGGATTCGAACCTGAGACCTCTGCCTCCGGAGGGCAGCGCTCTATCCAGCTGAGCTACGGGCGCATAGCGCCGTTGCGGGAGGGGATACTACGGATTTAACACAATCCTGTCTAGTGCTTTTTCGCAGAAATGTTGTGTTTGATTACGCTTTGCTCACTCCCGCGCAGGAAAGCGCTATCCGTAGCCCCTTTTCACCGGTTATTGCTGTGTTTCTGTCCGTTTTTCAGCCGGATGATGTTTCTTGTGCATGCCGAAAGCAAAGTAGCACAGGCTGACTGCCGCTAAGAAAATCGCCCCGACCAGCAAAGAAATTCGCGTATCCGGGTTAATTCCCATGCCGATCAGCACGCAGACCAAGAAAGCGATGGTCAGATAGTTCACATAGGGGAACATAATCGACTTAAAGCTGTGGGTTTTAATCGCTTCTTTATGGGCGCGACGGAAATACAGTTGGCTAATCAGTACCACGAACCACGGCACCATGCCTGGCAACACGCTGGCGCTATAGACATAGACAAACACCGCCTGTGGATTGGGGATAAGGTAATTCAACCCCGAGCCGACCAGCAGGCAGGCAATGGTCACGGCGATACAGTTAACCGGCACGCCGTTGGCGGACAGCTTGGTCAACGACGCCGGCAACTGCCGGTTTTTAGCCAGTGCGTACAGCATACGGCCACCGCTGTACATCCCGCTGTTACAGCCTGAAAGCGCAGCCGTGAGCACCACAAAGTTAATGATACCGGCGGCAGCGACGATGCCGATTTTGGCAAAGGTCAGCACGAAGGGGCTACCTGCGGTGCCAATGCCGTTCCAGGGGAAGATGGTGACGATGACAAAAATGGCACCGACGTAGAAGATCAGGATACGCCACAGGATATTGTTAATCGCACGCTTCAGAGTCACCTGCGGGTTTTTGGCTTCACCGGCGGTGATCCCCACCAGTTCAACGCCCTGATAGGACGCCACAACAATACAGAGCGCGAACAGGAAACCCTTCCAGCCGCCGGCAAAGAAACCGCCGTGCTCGGTCAGGTTGGCAAAGCCAATCGGCTGCCCGCCATTCCCGAAGCCAAAGAAGATCACCCCCAACCCCACCAAAATCATCACAATGATGGTGGTAACCTTGATCATAGCAAACCAGAACTCCAGCTCGCCGTACAGGCGCACGGCGGCCAGGTTGGCCAGCGCTACCATCGCCACGGCGATTAACGCCGGTATCCACTGCGGGATTTCCGGGAACCAAAACTGCACGTAGACCCCAACGGCGGTGATTTCCGAGATGCCTACGGCAATCCACATAAACCAATAGCCCCAGGCGGTCAGGTAGCCAAAATAGGGATTCATGTATTTATGGGCATAAACGGCAAAGGAGCCCGCGACCGGTTCAAGGAACAGCATCTCGCCCATCGAACGCATAATGAAGAACACGAACAGGCCGGCGATGATATAAGCCAACAATACCGATGGCCCCGCCCATTTCAGCGTGCTGGCCGAGCCCATAAACAGGCCCACCCCGATGGTGCCCCCCAGAGCAATCAGCTCGATATGCCGGGCTTCCAGCCCCCGGTGTAGGCCTTGCGGTTTTTCTTTGTGTGCCATAAATCCTCAATATTATTTTTTTGATTGTGTTTGCATGCCGGCCGTTACCGGTCGTTATTGTTTTAATGAAAATAGCGTAAAACCTCTCCCGCCGCGTTGGCGGACACCAGCTTGTGATGGGACGATCTTACGGTGAGAAAAACGTCGTTAAGCGCTATCACGTTTTGCGCCAACGCTCAGGGATAATTTCCGGGCGGTATCGTTTCGCATTTTGCCGCTATAAGCAAACCGCAATTTAAAACTTTATGGAATAAATACAGGCGAGTTTATGGGCTGAGGTTATAGGAGTGCTGACGAATCCGTCATAAAGCAGGTTATTTGAACAACATGGCGCGCCGGGGCGGGATCTTCCGCCCCAGCATCGTTCTTACATCTTGCCGCGGTAATAATAGCTGACAAACTTCAGCAGTTTCAGTTGGCGTCCCAGGCGGCTCGGTTGACTTAACAGCCGATAGAGCCACTCCAGACCGAGGTTCTGCCAAATCTTTGGCGCACGCTTCACGTGCCCGGTGAACACGTCGTAAGTACCGCCTACGCCCATATAGAGCGCCTGCGGATGCACTTTACGGCAGTCACGCATCAGGATTTCCTGTTTCGGCGATCCCATGGCCACCGTCACTATGGCGGCACCGCTGCCGCGAATGCGCTCGAACAGCGCATCTCGCTGTTCAGGCTTGAAATAACCGTCCTGGCTGCCCACCAGGTTTACATTCCACTGGCTACGCAGCTTCTCTTCGGTTTCCGCCAGCACCGAGGGTTTGCCGCCAATCAGGAAGACCGGCGTACCCTCGCGTCCGGCACGCTGCATCAACGCTTCCCACAGGTCGGCTCCCGCGACGCGTGATACCTGCGCCCCCGGGTATTTACGGCGTATTGAGCGCACCATGCTGATGCCGTCGGCATACTTGTATTCCGCTTCATCCAGCAAGGCGTGCAACGCCGTATCTTCCTCCGCCTTCAGTATCTTTTCGGCGTTCATCGCGACCAGCGTGCCCTGCTTTACCCGGCCGCCGTCAAACAGAAAATCCAGGCATTGCGCCATATCGCGAAATCCCCACAGGCTGAAACCGCGCAGCTCATATTGAGGAACCGAAATTTTTGCGTCCATCGTTATTATTACCCTTACAGAAGGCCGTCGACCCGTACGGATGATGGCGTCGATGCCAGCGTACGCGTACGCCGTACCCGCGCCTTAATCAACCCGGCAGTGTCAAACAGCCAGTACAACAACTTAGCCATCAGCAGGCAGGCGCCAAAAATAAGGCAGAAGAACACCACTCGCGAGACAAAGGAATCTACCCCTTCCCGCGCCAACACGATGATGTTGAATACCGCACCGAAGCAGAAACTTTGCAATATCGCGGCCTTATACCGGTTAGGTTCGCTTTTGCCCATCTCATACAGCCAGTCGAACCACTTGATGATCATCCCGACCAGCACCGCGCCAACGGGAATAAACACCGCACCGCCCATTACCACCAGTGAGCCGATAAGCGTGGGTGAAATCGCCAGGCCGGAATGGTTATTCAGCACTTCCCAGGTGAAATAGTTGGCGCTATTGAGCACCGTGTCTGGTCGCCCCGGCCACAGCCAGGCCGGAATGAACACGTAGAAATCGCGCACTATCGGTGCCAGGCCCTGGAAATCAATCTTGTCGTAGTTCTGCAGCAACAGCGCCAGGTTTTCCCATGGCGAGAAGGTATCGCGCGTCAGGTAAAGGAAGGTATAGAACGCTTCGGGACCGCTGACGTCCAGGCTGTAGCGCTTTAACGCCAGCCAGAACATGCCGACGATACCAAACACGCCGGCGGCCACCAGCATCCACAACGAGATCCAGCCGCGCACGATGCCGATAAACAGAAACAGCGAGAAGGCAATAATGATATTGGCGCGGGTACCGCCAACTATCACGTAAGTCAGGATGCCAAAGGCCACCGTCGCCGCCAGGAAAAAGAACCAGGCGCGCAGATCTTGCTTCAGGAAATACACCACCAGCATCGCCGGGATGAAGAAATAGAAGAACCGCTTGAGCGCCACCCCAGAGACATCGCTGGAGAAAATCTGGCTGTAAGAGTTGAGCTTGAACAGCAGGAAACCGTTTTGCATGAAGAAAATGCCGACGGTCGCCATCGCCACCAGCGCCAGTAACATCCAGGTCAGATGGGTTTCCACCCGGTTCATGGTGAATACCGGCTTACGCGGTTGCACGCTGCGCTTTCGCAGCCGGGTTTTATAGCTGACGTAATAAATCGCATAAAAAGCAGTAGCGGAGAGGATCGCATAGAGTAAAAACTCTACCGGTACCACCTCGACGTCAAACTGAAACACCAGCAGACAGGTCAGCGGGAAACCGAAGTAAAACGTCAGCAAATACAGTAGCGTAAAGAAGACGTTAAAATTGAAACGGACGCGCCTAAACTCCTGGTAAGCCAGCGTCAGAATAAACAGCACGCTCACCAGATAAACGATAAACAACCCGCCAAATTGCGCCAGCGTCATACGTTGTCCCCTGCCGCCAGGGTTAATGCCTGCTGCCAGCCATCAACGTAGTTAGGGTTGAAGAAAGCGATGGCCTGTTTATCGACGGAGGCCAGTTGGCGTTGCGCTTCACGCACGACCGCCTCATCCAGCGAATCGCCATAGAACAGCACAGGCAGATGTTGCTCCGCCAGATCCTGCCAGAACGGGTTCTGCCGGCTCAGCACAAAGGGCACGCCAAACTGGATCAGAAGACACAGCGTGCCTATGCCCTGCTGGCGGTTAAAAATAAAGTAACCCAGATCGCACTCGCGCAGAATATTCAGGTAATCGTCGAACGCCACCTGCTGCGTCAGCACCTGCAGGTTCCTGGCGCTGAACAGCTCTAGCCCGGCGCTGCGCACCTGTTCAATATAGGCGTCGTTATTGGCCGGGTAGCCCATCGGCAGGATCACCCGCACCTCGGCGCCAAACTGCTGATGAATCGCTTTCAACGCCTCAATATGACGGTTGGTACGATCGCCAGAGTTCCCCACCAGAATGGTCATCGGCCCGGCCAGGTTTTTCTCTACCTCAATGCCGGTTAACGCCGGATCCATCCGCGTCGGGAAATACAACAGAGAGGCCGGTACGCGGGCATGGCGCTGCTGGTAATGAATAATATCACCGCGGGTCGCGAACACGTGTCTCACTCTGCCCTGCGCAATACGGCGCAGCAAATAGAACAGGCGGAATTTCCAACTGGTGGCGTTTTCATACAAATCAGCGCCCCAGATATGCCAACTCACCTGATCGGCCTTGATTTTACCGCTCAGCAACGCCAACCACAGCGTAGGGTTAAACTGGCCGTGCAGGAAGAAACGCTGATTGCGATCGGCCTGCGCGCGGGCGATGACCGCCATCGCCAGACTTTTCTTGTCCGGATGGCATTCAATGCTCAGCTCGGGAAACACCCCTAACGCAGCGGCATCTTTGGCAGCCACCATAAAATGACGCGTCTGTTCGGACGGCAGGCGTTTCGCCAACACATCGTTGAAGAAACGCAGCACCGTCTGATTGTGATGCGGGATGTCAGATCCCAATACGTGAATCAGTGTCGTCATACTCGTCTACGGTAAAGAATAAATACGCAGCTACAGAGCGTAAAGTACACGATGTAGGTTGCCATGTAGGCCTGTGCCGCTCCCAGCGCGCCATGCAGCGGTATCAACCAATGCGAGAACAGCGTTAACAGCAGGAACTGACTGACTTCGGTCAGGATATAAAAACGCAGCGACGCCTTGGCAATCACCAGATAGCCGAACACATAGGCACCCACTTTCAGCACGTCCCCTACCAGTTGCCAGGCAAACAGATCGCGCATCGCGACGAACTTGTCCGTGAACAGCAACCAGATGGCGAAGTCGCGCAGTAACCAGACCGTGAAACTCGCCGCCGCTACTGCGGGCAGTACAAATTTTAAGGAGCGCACAATCTCTTGAGATATGGCGCTTTTTTCCTTCAATCGCGACAGCGTTGGCAGCAGATAAACGGTAAACGAGGCGGTGATAAACTGCAGGTAAGCGTCGGAGATGCTGCTGACGCCCTGCCAAATCCCGACCTCATCCCAACTGTAATGGCTGGCCAGCAGGTTACGCATCATCACATAGGCCACCGGCAGCGTCACTGATGTGATCAATGCCATGATGGTGAACTTGCCAAGATGGCTGGCTAACGCCTTGTCCCATGCCAATGCCAAATAGCGCAGCGGCAAGGTTTTGCGCCGCCACAGCATAAAACCTGCGGGCAACACCACCAAGGCTGGCACCAGTGCCAACCCCGCCAGCGCGCCTTCGTAGCCGCCCAGCTTAAAGCACAGGTAGTAGGCCACTACGCCAATCAGGCTACCGCCAATCACCGCCAGCGCGTTGCCCATCGCATCGCGGTAGCCTTTCAGCACCGCCATAAACAGGTTGGCATAGGCGATACCCATCTGAATAAAGGCTACCGCCCGCACCACACCGACATAGTCAGCATGGCCGAACAACCCGATACTGATAGGCTCCGCCGCGAACAGAAACACCAGCGCCAGCAGCGTGGAGAAACCCAGCACAATACTCGAGGCCGTCCCGACAGCCAGCCGTAACCGCTGCGGATCCTGATGATATTCGGCAACATACTTGGTGATGCCGTTAAAAATCCCGGCGCCGGACAGCACGCCCAGCACGGTAATCAGCTGACGGAAGTTGCCCGCCTGTCCAACCCCGCTGGGGCCAAACGCTACCGCCAGCAGTTTCACTACCAGCAGCCCCGCGCCAATTTTGATCAGCGTGGAGCCTGCGGTCCAAATTGATGCTTTTGCCAGCGACATATCAGGCGCAGAAGCTAAGAATGGTATTGATCACTGTGCGTTGAGTGACATCAGACATATTGTAGAACAACGGCAAACGGACCAAACGCGCACTTTCCTGACTGGTGAAGCGGTCTTCGCCGGAAAAACGGCCAAAACGATCGCCTGCCGGGCAGTCGTGCAACGGGATGTAATGGAACACCGCCATGATTTCGGCCTCCTTCAGATAATCGATAAAGGCCGTGCGGTCTTCAATATCACGCAGTTTGATATAGAACATGTGTGCATTGTGCACGCAGTCCGCCGGAATGGTCGGCAGCGCGATGCGCCCAGCTTTTGCCAGCGGCAGGAAACTGTCGTAATATTTCTGCCACAGCGCCAGGCGGCGTTGATTGATGTGATCGGCCGCTTCCAGTTGACCCCACAAATAAGCGGCCTGCAAATCTGACATCAGATAGCTGGAGCCGATATCGCGCCAGGTGTACTTGTCTACCTGACCGCGGAAGAACTGGCTGCGGTTGGTGCCTTTCTCACGAATGACTTCCGCCCGGTCGATAAGTGCCGGATCGTTGATCAGCGTGGCGCCACCCTCACCGCCTGCGGTGTAGTTTTTGGTTTCATGGAAGCTAAAGCAGCCAATATGACCGATGGTACCGAGCGCTTTGCCCTTGTAGGTAGCCATCACCCCCTGCGCAGCGTCTTCCACCACGTACAGGTTATATTTTTTCGCCAGCGCCATGATGGTGTCCATCTCGCAGGCTACTCCAGCGTAATGCACCGGCACGATAGCTCGCGTCTTATCGGTGATGGCCGCTTCGATTTTAGTTTCATCGATGTTCATGGTATCCGGACGCAGGTCGACAAACACCACGGTGGCCCCGCGCAGCACAAAGGCATTGGCGGTTGAAACAAAGGTGAAGCTCGGCATGATCACTTCATCACCCGGCTGGATATCCAGCAGGATCGCCGCCATCTCCAGTGACGCGGTACAGGACGGCGTCAACAGCACCTTCGGGCTGCCAAAACGCTGTTCCATCCACTGCTGGCAACGGCGAGTAAAACCACCATCTCCGCACAGCTTGCCGCTGTCCATTGCAGCCTGCATATAGTCAAGTTCAGTGCCAACAACCGGTGGAGCGTTAAATGGGATCATGTTTTCCTCTGTATAACCAATACGAGGTGCTTTCAATAACAGCACCCCGTCGTTGATAGAGCCGTAATGCGGCTAAATTACCGAGCTGTGTCGCCACCCGCAGGCGTTGCAGCGACCGTTGCCGGCACTCAGCAATGGCCGCCGCCATTAATCGCGCACCAATACCTTTGCCTGACGCCCCGGGGAAAGCTGCCAGCAGGCCGATTCTAACCTCTTGGCCGCCGATATCACGCAGGCTGACAAAGCCCTCCGGCTGACCGGCTTCGTCCAGTGCCAACAGGCATTGGTGATCGAAGGTTCCCAGTACCGCTTTTTCGATCCAGGCAGCATAGAAACGCCCGCTATCCTGAACGTCGTACCAAGGGGCCCGAAAACGGCTGGCGGTGAACACATTGGCCGCTGCCGCACGCAATACCGGAATATCCTCCGGCACTGCCAGGCGAATCGCTGGCGGTAGCGCACTCTGCGACGATGCACATTCCGTGCCGATATTCAGCAACAGATCGACCTCAGCCTCAACCAGTTGGAAACCCAGACCCGACAATGCGTCCGCCCAGGCGGTTTGGTGCGCCGGGATTTTAGCTTGCACCAAGGCGTAGGCTGCCAGACCGGCCTCGGTCAACACCGGGGCCGTGGTGGAAAAGTTGAGCCTGGCGCTGCCAAGAGCGAAAAATTCGCTTTCCCAGGCTAAGGGCTCAATATTGGCGTGGACGCGCATGCAATAAATCCAGCAGATACTTGCCGTAACCGGTTTTGACCAGCGCCTGTGCGGCACGTTTCACACCGTCATCATCCAGCCAACCGTTGCGCCAGGCGATCTCTTCCAGGCAGGCAATTTTAAAGCCCTGGCGTTTTTCCACCGTCTGCACGAAGCTGCTGGCTTCCAGCAGGCTGTCATGGGTACCGGTATCCAGCCAGGCAAAACCGCGGCCCAGCAGTTCAACGGTCAGCTCGCCACGCTCCAGATACATCTGGTTAATGCTGGTAATTTCCAGCTCGCCACGGGAGGAAGGCTTGACCTGTTTGGCAAACTCCACCACCTGACTGTCGTAGAAGTACAGGCCGGTCACCGCCCAGTTGGACTTGGGCTCGGCAGGCTTTTCTTCGATCGATAAAGCGCGGAAGTTATCGTCAAACTCCACCACCCCAAAACGTTCGGGATCCATCACCTGGTAGCCGAACACGGTCGCGCCCTGGGTACGTGCAGCGACCGTTTTTAGTTTCGGGCTAAACCCTTGACCAAAATAGATATTGTCGCCTAACACCAGACAGCTCGGCTCGCCGGCCAGGAACTCTTCACCGATCAGAAACGCCTGAGCCAGACCATCGGGGCTGGGTTGTTCGGCATAGCTGAGATTAATGCCAAACTCTTCGCCGTTACCCAACAGACGTCTGAATGAAGGGAGGTCTTCCGGTGTGGAAATAATCAGAATGTCGCGGATCCCGGCTAACATTAGCACCGACAGCGGATAGTAAATCATCGGCTTGTCGTAGATCGGGAGCAACTGCTTGGATACGCCGCGAGTAATTGGATGCAAACGTGTACCGGATCCACCCGCCAGAATAATACCTTTCATACTCACTCCAGAATCCACTGGGCCACCACTCAGGCAGCCCGGGTAAACTTAGTCGGATAAACCTAAACGCTCACCCGCATAGGAACCATCCTGAACGCGACGCCACCAGGTTTCATTGTTCAGGTACCAGGAAACCGTTTTGCGAATGCCGCTTTCAAAGGTTTCTTGTGGGTGCCAGCCCAGCTCCCGGTCAATTTTGCCGGCGTCTATCGCATAGCGCATATCATGGCCCGGGCGATCCTTGACGTAAGTGATCAGATCGCGGTATTTCTCCACGCCCTGCGGTTTGTTCGGCGCCAACTCCTCCAGCAGATCGCAAATGGTATGCACCACTTCAATATTTTTGCGTTCGTTGTGGCCACCGATATTGTAGGTTTCGCCTACCACACCTTCGGTAACCACCTGATACAGAGCACGCGCATGATCTTCGACATATAGCCAGTCACGCACCTGCGCGCCGTTGCCATACACCGGCAAAGGTTTACCGGCAACGGCATTGAGTATCACTAACGGGATCAGTTTCTCCGGGAAGTGGTATGGGCCGTAGTTATTGGAGCAGTTGGTGACCAGGGTCGGCAAGCCATAGGTCCGCAGCCAGGCACGGACCAAATGATCGCTGGATGCCTTGGAGGCCGAATACGGGCTGCTTGGCGAGTAAGGCGTGGTTTCGGTGAACAGATCGTCCGTGCCGTGTAGGTCGCCATACACCTCGTCGGTGGAGATATGGTGGAAACGGAAGCTCTGCTTCTTCTCCGCCTCCAGCGGATGCCAATAATGACGGGCCGCCTCCAGCAGGGTATAGGTCCCCACCACGTTAGTCTCGATAAAGGCCGCCGGGCCATCAATCGAACGATCGACATGGCTTTCCGCCGCCAGGTGCATGACCACATCCGGCTGATATTGGGCAAACACCCGATCCAATGCCGCGCGATCGCAGATATCCACCTGCTCGAACGAATAGCGTTCGCTATCAGCAATCACCGCAAGCGATTCCAGGTTGCCGGCGTAAGTCAGCTTATCCACCACCACCACGCTGTCCCGCGTGGCTGCAATAATATGCCTGACGACCGCGGAACCGATAAAACCGGCGCCCCCAGTGACTAAAATACGTTTCAACGCCATACCCCTTTGGTATCTACTACCCAGGATTGCGTGATCTCTTCCGGCCTGATTGCCTTGAATTGCTTATGATCGACCAACATCACGATCACGTCCGCCTGCTGCAACGCGTCGGCCATCGCTTTCAGCGTCACATGGCCCGCCAGCGATTTCGGCAGTTGCTCAACGTTCGGCTCCACCACCAGGGTTTCACCCACGTGCCAATCAGCAATTAAATGCGCCACTTCCACCGCCGGGCTTTCGCGCAGGTCGTCGATATTCGGCTTGAATGCCAGGCCGAAGCAGGCAATTTTCACTTCCGACGCACGCTTATCGGTTGCTGCCAGACAGTCAGCCACTGCGGCTTTCACACGATCAACCACCCACAGCGGTTTTCCGTCATTCACCAGGCGCGCGGTATGAATCAAACGCGCCTGCTGCGGATTCTGCGAGACGATAAACCAAGGGTCAACCGCAATGCAGTGGCCACCGACGCCGGGGCCAGGCTGCAAAATATTGACCCGCGGATGGCGATTCGCCAGGCGGATAAGCTCCCAGACATTGATGCCCTGATCGGCGCAAATCAACGACAACTCATTGGCAAAGGCGATATTCACATCGCGGAAGCTGTTTTCGGTCAGCTTGCACATCTCAGCGGTGCGTGAATTGGTAATCACACACTCGCCCTCGAGGAAAATCTTGTACAGCTCGCTGGCGCGCTCCGAGCATTTTGGCGTCATACCGCCAATCACCCGATCGTTTTGAATCAGCTCAACCATCACCTGTCCCGGCAGCACGCGCTCCGGACAGTAGGCAATGTTCACATCAGCGGCCTCACCGGCCTGCTGCGGGAAACTGAGATCGCTACGCGCTTCTGCCAGCCACTGCGCCATCTGTTCGGTCGCGCCCACCGGCGAGGTGGACTCCAGGATCACCAGATCGCCTTTTTTCAGCACCGGTGCCAAGGATTTGGCTGCGGCCTCGACATACGCCAGATCCGGCTCATGGTCGCCTTTAAACGGCGTCGGTACCGCAATCAGGAAGGCATCCGCTGCCAGAGGTTTGGTCACCGCCTGCAGATAGCCGCCGTCGACCGCGTCTTTCACCACTTTATCCAGGTCGGGTTCAACGATATGGATCGCACCACGGTTAATGGTATCCACCGCATGTTGGTTAACATCTACGCCCACCACTTTTTTCTTGCGGGAGGCAAACGCCGCCGCCGTTGGCAGACCGATATAACCCAGGCCGATAACCGAAATAGTGTTAAAACTCATAGTGTCACCTGATGATTCTTCAAAGCTTCCAGAATACGCTGGCAGGCATGCCCGTCACCGTAAGGGTTATGCGCCCGGCTCATGGCGTGATATTCGTTTTCGTCCGTCAGCAGCCGGTTAACCGCATCAACAATTTTTGCTACGTCGGTACCCACCAGCCGCACCGTGCCAGAATCTACCGCCTCCGGCCGCTCGGTGGTGTCACGCATCACCAGCACTGGCTTACCCAATGATGGCGCCTCCTCCTGAATGCCGCCAGAGTCGGTCAGGATCATATATGACTTAGCCATCAGATAGACAAAGGGCAAATAATCCTGGGGATCTATCAGGATGATATTATCAATCCCTTTCAGAATGCGGTTGACCGGCTCGCTGACGTTGGGGTTGAGATGCACCGGATACACCACCTGCACTTCGGGATGAGTACGGGCAATTTCTGCCAGCGCGCTGCAAATTCGCTCGAACCCACCGCCAAAGCTTTCGCGGCGATGACCAGTTACCAGAATCAACTTTTTGTCGGCATCCAGGAACGGGTAGCGTTGAGCCAGGCTGTCATGCAAGGCCGCATCACCCATCACCCGATCGCGTACCCAGAACAACGCGTCGATTACCGTGTTGCCTGTGACGAAGATATGATCGTCCGGTAACAGTTCGCGCAACAGATTCTGTCGCGAATTCTCCGTCGGGGCAAAATGGTACATCGCCAGATGGCCGGTCAGCTTGCGGTTAGCCTCTTCCGGCCACGGGGAGTAAAGGTCGCCGGTACGCAGGCCCGCCTCTACATGCCCTACCGGGATACGCTGATAAAATGCAGCCAGGCTGGTGGCCAGCGTGGTGGTGGTATCGCCGTGAACCAACACCACATCCGGTTTGAATTCCTCAAGAACGCCTTTCAGGCCTTCAAGGATGCGGCAGGTGATCTCACTTAATCCCTGGCCGGGTTTCATGATGTTCAGATCGTAATCAGGCACTATCTCAAATAACCGCAATACCTGATCCAACATCTCACGATGCTGTGCCGTCACGCAGACTCTTGATTCAAAGGCTTCATCCTGAGCCAGGGCATGTACCAGCGGTGCCATTTTGATGGCTTCAGGCCTGGTGCCGAAAACTGTCAACACTTTCACAGCGAATCTCTTTTGGTCGGTTAACCGCAGGCGAACCTGCGAATTGGGCGCTCTCACGCCCATCAGCGAATTATTATATTATTTTTATTTACGCGGCCGACGCACCAGGGCAACACCTGCGCCAACCAAAGCGCCCATCGCGCCCCACATGATCAACCAGAATACACGACGTGGGCTGTCACGTTTTACCGGCTCTTCCGGGGTCCGCAAATAGCGGTAAGTCTGGAATTTCTCGTCCAGCGTTGGGCCAACGTTCAGGGTCGCCAGCATCGCGCGATTTTGATCGTAGTCCAAATCAAAGGTTGGGCCCGAAGCCTGTAATCCTTCCAGACGCGCCTGCAGCATCGGTTTGCCCAGCAGGAACAAATCGGAGTCTGGCAGCTGTTCTGCCGGGGTATCGGTCTGAGTCCGGCTAATGCCCTGCGTCTCGGCAATTTTTAACGCCTGTTGGATGGTGTTCAGCTCACGCTTGTACACGGCCTCTGCCACCGCTTCCTGGCGCTTGACCTGCGCCTTCATCGACGTGGTACGAGCCGCCCAGGCCCCCTGGATCTCTTCGTTTAAATGCTGAGCCGCGCGGTGGCTGGCAAACGCCACGTACTGACGCAGCAGGCGATTGGCATCTACCGCCGTTTCCGCCGTCAGTTTCACACCGTCGTTCGGCACTTTTTTGTCATCACGCGGCGTGAACTGGATGTTGTTAATGAGTTCGTCGAGCAAGGCCGCATCGGCACCTGCGTCGCCTTCCTGGCGCTGTTTGTAATAATCGCTCTGCAGCCAGAAATCTCGGCGCGTATCGTAAGCCGCCAGCTGCATAATAAATTCATTATAGGCTTCGTCAGCGATGCCCGGTTGCTCGGTAGCAGCCGCTGGCAGAGTACGCACATCCAGATTACGCAGGAACTGTTGCTGGGAATAATACCCCCCCAACGCATTCACCGTTGGCCGATCGGTAATCGCCGCCGCGCTCCACTCCTGTTTCACCAGGTAGGACACCACCAGCGCCACCACGGCGAACAGTACCGCAATACCGATAATCCATGACTTACCGCGCCACAGGGTACAGCACAGGCCGCGAATATCGAGTTCGTTATCCACTGCCGGGATAGTCTTGTCAGACGTTGTTTCTGGATTCATCACTGCCCAAAAGCCTCTGGTTAGGATTCTTGCTTATTGTCGTTCGAACGGCGCAGGCGCCGTTTGATACGCTTAATGTAACGTGCAACACGCCAGGCGCGCTTAATGCAGTAACCGTACAAGAAGAAGGCAAGCAAAAATAATGCCAACATTACCCATTCAGGGATAAAAGTAAGACGTTCGCCGATCACGCCGATGGCCGCCAGCAGCGCCGCCGCCAGGGTAATCAGCACGAAGGCCTGCCGTGGCGTAAAGCCAGCGCGCATAATCAGATGGTGAATGTGTTGACGGTCTGGGGAGAAGGGGCTCATCCCTTTGCGTAAGCGCCGATACATGATCGCAATCATGTCCATCAATGGAATAGCGATAATCCACAGGGCGGTAACAGGATTGATGGAATGGGCTTTACCCTGTGAACTTTGCAACAGCAGCCAAATAGCGGTGAAACCGATTAGCGTACTGCCAGCATCCCCCATAAATACCTTGTAACGTCGGCCAAGAATACCGAGGTTAAGCAGGATATAAGGAACGATGGCGGCAATCATCGCGAAGCACCAGAAAGCCAAATCGGAGTGGCCGCTCAGGTACAACAGCACGCCCAGCGCACCGAAAGAAACGCACGAAAGCCCGCCCAGCAGGCCATCAATGCCGTCTACCATGTTAAAGGCGTTGATAGCCGCCCAAACGGCAAACAGCGTGACCAGATAGCCGAACGGCCCCAGTTGCATTTCCCAGTCGCCAAGCACATGACCAAAACTGCGCAGGTAGAGCCCGGCAAACACCATCATCGCAATGCCGACCAATGCCTGGACCAGCGCGCGAATTTTAACGCTGATATCGAAACGATCGTCGAGAGCACCAACAAACACTAATAACCCCGCACAGGCGAGGTAGAGTTTTCCGTGCGCAATCGTTTGGTCAGAGATCAAGAAAGCAAAGCACAGCCCGGCGTAAACAGAAATACCTCCGACAAGCGGGATCAACCCCTGATGACGTTTGCGGTAATTAGGTTTATCAACCAGACCAATACGTTTTGCTGCTTTGCGAGCAACAAAGAGAAAAGCCAAGGAAAACAGGAAAACAAATAGAATTTCAGTACTCATAGTGAGTAAGTTCACAGTTAACAAGATCTCTGTAGAAGATAAGGCAGCTTAACACGGGCGACAGGTCGCGCCATGAGGTCCCGCTACCTTTCAGTCATTTCCTATGACAACAGCCATTCATTCTTATTCCAACGCTTCTGTCTGCCGTTTAAACAGCAACAATGCGCGAACGACGAAACGCCGACCGCAAATAAGATGAATTCTCAGTAAGCCATGAAAATAACTTACGTTTCCATTTCTGTTACTTATCGTATCTGCCAAAAGCAAAAAACGCCACGACTAGGCGTGGCGTTCTCTGAATTTTTTACTCAATTATGAGCGCATCGTCATTTATGAGCGCTTCATCATATCGAAGAATTCATCGTTGGTTTTGGTCATGGCCAACTTGTTGATGAGGAATTCCATTGCGTCAATTTCGCCCATTGGGTGAATAATTTTACGCAGGATCCACATTTTCTGCAGTTCTTCAGACGTGGTGAGTAATTCTTCTTTACGGGTACCGGAGCGGTTGTAGTCAATCGCAGGGAATACGCGCTTCTCGGCGATTTTACGCGCCAGATGCAATTCCATGTTGCCGGTACCTTTAAACTCTTCGTAGATAACCTCGTCCATTTTCGACCCGGTGTCGACCAGCGCGGTAGCGATGATGGTCAGGCTGCCGCCTTCCTCAACGTTACGTGCCGCACCGAAGAAACGCTTGGGACGATGCAGGGCGTTGGCATCCACACCACCGGTCAACACTTTACCGGAAGCCGGTACTACGGTGTTGTAGGCACGCGCCAGGCGGGTGATGGAGTCGAGCAAGATGATAACGTCTTTCTTGTGCTCAACCAGGCGCTTGGCCTTCTCGATCACCATTTCTGCAACCTGGACGTGGCGGGAAGCCGGCTCGTCAAAGGTAGAAGCGATAACTTCGCCCTTCACCAGACGCTGCATCTCGGTAACTTCTTCCGGACGTTCGTCAATCAGCAGAACCATCAACACACAGTCTGGATGGTTGTAAGCAATGCTTTGTGCAATGTTCTGCAGCAGCATAGTTTTACCGGCTTTCGGCGGAGCAACAATCAGACCACGCTGACCACGGCCAATCGGCGAGGCCAGATCCAGCACGCGAGCCGTCAGGTCTTCGGTTGAACCGTTACCGCGTTCCATCCGCAGACGGGAGTTGGCATGCAGTGGGGTTAAGTTCTCGAACAGGATCTTGCTGCGGGCGTTTTCCGGTTTGTCGTAGTTAACTTCGTTAACTTTCAACAGGGCAAAGTAGCGCTCGCCTTCTTTTGGCGGACGAATCTTACCGGAAACGGAGTCACCTGTACGGAGGTTAAAACGGCGGATTTGGCTGGGGGATACGTAGATGTCGTCGGGGCCTGCAAGGTAGGAACTGTCTCCAGAGCGGAGGAAACCAAATCCATCCTGCAATATCTCCAACACGCCATCGCCGAAGATATCTTCTCCACTTTTCGCATGCTGCTTAAGGATAGAGAAGATAATGTCCTGCTTGCGCATGCGGGCAAGGTTTTCCAGCCCCATATTTTCGCCGAGAGTAATCAGCTCAGAAACCGGCGTATTCTTTAATTCGGTAAGATTCATAGTGGTGGGTTCTTAAACTCGGGGTATGTCTCGAACTTGTATCGTGAATGGTATGGCAGCGGGATATATCTTTCGTCTTTCTGGTGGTCGCCTTGGCCTTCCTTGCTTACCCCGCCACTTAGCGGACTAAGCTGCAGAGATTCGTTCGGTTGCCGACGGGCCACACCTTGAAATCCTTTGGATATTCGTGCCTGTTTACTGGACGTTCGATCGCCGGGCGCTGAGCCGTCACGGTAAGAAATGGCTTACAGAGGACGCGCGCATTGACGGTTTAAGATCGAAGGTACCTTAAAATTGATTTTGCAAAACCGTTTGATTGTTAAAACACGGGCTGAGTTCATTTTTTCTTTCAACGCCAGCGGTTCAACACAGAGTAAAGCTTTAGATTTAGACTCTTTAGATTTAAAACTTCGGGCAAGTTCTATATGCAGTATGGTTAAACTTAACACGCTTCTTGGCAGGCGTCTAGCGGTGAATTGAACATCCCCGCTAGACGCCTGTATATCCCCGTAGTCTCTCACTTCGCGGCTTTTTGACCGCAACGTCAGACCCCTTGGGCATAGGGCATCCCGCCCGATTACAGATTCGCGTTAAGGAAATCTTTGAGCTGGCCTTTGGACAGCGCACCAACCTTGGTCGCGGCCACTTCACCGTTCTTGAACAGCAACAGCGTAGGGATACCACGGATACCGTACTTAGGTGCGGTTGCCGGGTTTTGGTCGATATTCAGCTTGGTGATGGTCAGCTTGCCTTCGAACTCCTCGGCAATCTCATCCAGAATCGGAGCAATCATCTTGCACGGTCCACACCATTCAGCCCAGAAATCGACCAGGATTGGCCCTTCAGCTTTCAGCACGTCGTTTTCGAAGCTGCCGTCAGTCAGGTGAATAATTTTATCGCTCATGTTCTACTCCAAAGGATTGTGTCTACCTTGTTGGTGTAGCATTAACCAACCTAAGGTGACTTTATTTCACCGGATACGCTTTCGTAAAGCAATAGTTAGCTGATATTCTACCACACTATGAGCAAAACACACTTGACCGAACAGAAGTTTTCCGACTTCGCCCTGCACCCGTTAGTCCTTGAAGCCCTTGAAAAGAAAGGGTTTCAACATTGCACGCCTATCCAGGCGTTAGCATTGCCGCTCACGCTCTCCGGGCGTGACGTTGCAGGTCAGGCGCAAACCGGTACCGGAAAGACGCTGGCATTTTTAGCGTCTACTTTTCACTATTTGCTTTCTCACCCGGCGAAACAGGATCGCCAGACCAACCAGCCGCGCGCCTTGATCATGGCGCCAACGCGTGAACTGGCGGTACAGATCCACTCCGACGCGGAAGCCCTGTCCCAATCCACCGGCCTAAAACTTGGCCTGGCGTATGGCGGCGACGGCTACGACAAACAGCTGAAAGTGCTGGAAAGCGGCGTGGATATCCTGGTCGGTACTACCGGTCGTTTGATCGATTACGCCAAACAGAACTATATCGATCTGGGCGCAATTCAGGTCGTGGTACTGGATGAAGCCGACCGTATGTACGATCTGGGCTTTATCAAAGACATTCGCTGGTTGTTCCGCCGCATGCCTGCGGTCGATCAACGCCTGAACATGCTGTTCTCTGCCACCCTGTCCTATCGCGTACGCGAACTGGCTTTCGAGCAGATGAACAACGCTGAATATGTCGAAGTGGAACCGGAACAAAAAACCGGCCACCGCATTAAAGAAGAGCTGTTCTACCCTTCTAATGAAGAAAAGATGCGTCTGCTGCAGACGTTGATCGAAGAAGAGTGGCCAGACCGCTGCATCATCTTCGCCAACACCAAGCACCGCTGTGAAGACGTCTGGGGCCACCTGGCCGCCGATGGTCACCGCGTAGGCCTGTTGACCGGCGATGTGGCGCAGAAAAAACGCCTGCGCATTCTCGACGATTTCACCAAGGGCAACCTGGATATTCTGGTCGCCACCGACGTCGCCGCTCGCGGTCTGCACATCCCGTTGGTGACGCACGTATTCAACTACGACTTGCCTGACGACTGCGAAGACTACGTCCACCGTATCGGTCGTACCGGCCGTGCTGGCGAAAGTGGCCATTCCATCAGCCTGGCCTGTGAAGAGTACGCGCTCAACCTGCCGGCGATCGAAACCTATACCGGCCACAGCATTCCGGTGAGCAAGTACAACAGCGATGCGTTACTGACTGACCTGCCTGCGCCGAAACGCCTGGCTCGCCCACGCGGCGGCAACGGTCCACGTCGTAACTCAGCGCCACGTCGTGGCGGTGCGCCGCGCAACAACCGTAAACGTTCAGGCTGATAGACAATGCTCAGTTCCAGCGCACTTTATGCCGCTATCGATCTCGGCTCCAACAGCTTCCACATGTTGGTGGTGCGCGAGGTGGCCGGCAGTATTCAGACCCTGGCGCGCATCAAGCGCAAAGTGCGTCTGGCGGCAGGACTGGATCAGAACAATCTTCTGTCGCATGAGGCCATGCAACGCGGATGGCAATGCCTGAAGCTGTTCGCCGAACGCCTGCAGGACATCCCTCGCGAGCAAATTCGCGTGGTCGCCACGGCCACGCTGCGGCTGGCCTCCAATGCCGATGAATTCCTGCAGACCGCCGAGCAGATTCTCGGATGCCCGATCCAGGTGATCAGCGGCGAGGAAGAAGCGCGCCTGATTTACCACGGTGTAGCCCATACCACCGGCGGTCCGGACCAACGTTTGGTGGTCGATATCGGCGGCGGCAGCACAGAGCTGGTCACGGGGACCGGTGCGCAGGCCGCTCAGTTGTATAGCCTGTCGATGGGCTGTGTCACCTGGCTGGAGCGGTTCTTCACCGATCGTAATCTGGGGCAGGAAAACTTCGAGCGGGCCGAACAGGCTGCGCGTGAAATGGTGCGCCCGATAGCACCGCAGCTGCGTCAGCACGGCTGGCAAATCTGCGTCGGCGCTTCCGGCACCGTCCAGGCGCTGCAGGAAATCATGGTGGCGCAGGGCATGGATGAACGCATCACCCTGTCCAAACTGCGCCAATTGAAACAGCGCGCCATTCAGTGCGGCAAGCTGGAAGAGCTGGAAATTGAAGGGCTAACGCTGGAGCGCGCCTTGGTATTCCCAAGCGGGCTGTCCATTCTGCTGGCGATCTTCCAGGAGTTGGGCATTGAAAGCATGATGTTGGCCGGCGGTGCGCTACGCGAAGGTCTGGTTTACGGCATGCTGCATTTGCCGGTCGAACAGGATATCCGCAGCCGCACCATTCGCAACCTGCAACGGCGTTATCTGTTGGATACCGAGCAGGCCGAGCGCGTCAGCCAACTGGCCGCCAATTTCTCGCAGCAGGTGAGCAATGAATGGCAGTTGGACGCTCGATGTCGCGAGTTATTGCACAGCGCCTGTCTGATCCACGAAATCGGCCTCAGCGTTGATTTCAAGCAGGCGCCGCAACACGCCGCCTACCTGATTCGCCATCTGGATTTACCCGGTTTCACTCCGGCACAGAAAAAACTGTTAGCCACCCTGCTACAAAACCAGAGCAACACCCTCGACTTGCCACTGCTGAGCCAGCAAAACGCCCTGCCGCCACGTACGGCACAACGTTTATGCCGGATTTTACGCCTGGCGATCATCTTTGCCAGCCGTCGCCGCGACGACACGCTGCCTGCGGTGCGTCTGCGCGCCAATCATGATGACGAGCTGACGGTGATCCTGCCGCCTGGTTGGCTGGAGCAGCACCCGCTACGGGCAGAAGCGCTGGAGCAGGAAAGCCATTGGCAAAGTTACGTTCACTGGCCGCTGATACTGGAAGAGCAACGTTAAAATGACAAGGGCGCTAACCGCGCCCTTAGTCTGATGACAAACATCCGAAAAACGTGGTTTTCGGATGTTTGGGGGTAAATCAGAAGACATAATCCTTTGTTTTTATTAGCCCCAAGGTCAGGACGTTTAACTGCAAAGGACTTTGTCAGCCATCTGAGGGCGCTAACCGCGCCCTTTCTTCTAGTTGCCGCCCTTGGCCTTGGCCAACTGAGCACGAATATTGGCCAGATGGCTCTGCCCTTTTTGCATCCTTTCCTGCGGACTGACCACTTTGCGCTCACTTTCCCACGCCAGGTCATCCTGCGGCAGTTCCAACAAGAAACGGCTCGGCTCCGGGCGAACCAACTCGCCATATTGACGACGCTCGCGGCACAGAGTGAAAATCAGCTCCTTTTGGGCGCGAGTGATGCCTACGTAGGCCAGGCGTCGCTCTTCATCAACGTTATCTTCGTCAATGCTGCTCTGATGCGGCAATAACCCTTCCTCCATCCCCACCAGAAACACATAGGGGAACTCCAATCCTTTGGAGGCATGCAGCGTCATCAGTTGCACCTGATCCAGCTCTTCATCGCTTTCACCGCGTTCCATCATGTCGCGCAGGGTAAAGCGCGTCACCACCTGGGTCAGCGTCATCGGCTCATCCAGCTCGCTGCCTTCCAGCATTTCCGTCATCCAGCCGAACAGCGTATTGACGTTTTTCATGCGCATTTCGGCGGCTTTCGGGCTGGGAGAGGTTTCGAACAGCCAGCTCTCGTAATCTACACCGTGGATCAGGTCACGCACCGCAGCCACCGGCTCGCGCTCCGCCAGTTGGGCGATGCCGTCCAGCCAGTGAGTGAAGCGTTGCAAAGACTCAAGCCCGCGTCCGGTCAGGTGCTGGCTCAATCCAAGATCAAAACTGGCACGGAACAGGCTTTTATTGCGTTGGTTTGCCCATTCACCCAGCTTTTGCAACGTCGCCGGGCCAATCTCGCGTTTTGGCGTATTGACGATACGCAGGAAGGCGCTGTCATCATCCTGATTGGTCAGGACGCGCAAGTAGGCCAGCAGATCCTTGATTTCCGGCCGCGAGAAAAACGAGGTGCCGCCGGAGATCTTGTAGGGAATGCGGTTCTGCATCAGCATTTTTTCAAACAGCCGCGACTGATGGTTGCCACGGTAGAGGATCGCATAATCGCCGTAGTTTGTTTTCTTCACGAAATGGTGAGCTATCAGTTCACCCACTACGCGCTCGGCCTCGTGATCCTCATTATTGGCGGTCACCACCTTCAGCTCTTCGCCGTAACCCAGTTCGGAAAACAGCCGTTTTTCAAATACGTGCGGGTTATTGGCGATCAGAATGTTCGCCGCCTTCAGAATACGCTCGCTCGAACGGTAGTTCTGCTCCAGCTTGATCACCTGCAGCGCCGGGAAGTCTTCCTTCAACAGCACCAGGTTCTGCGGGCGCGCACCGCGCCAGGAGTAGATTGACTGATCGTCATCCCCCACTACGGTGAAACGCGCACGGTTACCCACCAACAGTTTTACCAGCTCGTATTGGCTGGTGTTGGTGTCCTGATATTCGTCCACCAACAGGTAGCGGATTCGGTTCTGCCAACGCTCGCGCACCTCTTCATTGCGCTGCAACAGCAGGGTCGGTAACAGAATTAAATCGTCGAAATCCAATACGTTACAGGCACGCATGTGTGCGTGATACAGGTCGTAGCAATGCGCGAACAGCTTGTCGCGTTCAGAGCGCGCCAGCTCCATCGCCTTCCTGGGATCGACCAGATCATTCTTCCAATTGGAGATGGTGGAAATCAGCTGCGCCACCAGCGTCTTGTCATTCTCCAGCCATTTTTCGGTCAGCTCTTTCAGCAGCGCCAACTGGTCCTGATCGTCGAACAGCGAGAAGTTGGATTTCATCTCCAGCGCGGCATATTCCCGCTTGATGATTTCCAACCCCAGGGTGTGGAACGTGGAAATCATCAAACCGCGCGCCTCTTTGCGCCCCATGGTTTGCGCCACACGTTCTTTCATCTCACGCGCGGCCTTATTGGTAAAGGTCACGGCGGCGATGTGTCGCGCCTGATAGCCACAATTATGGATCAGGTGAGCAATCTTGTTGGTGATGACGCGCGTCTTGCCGGAACCTGCACCGGCCAGCACCAGGCAGGGCCCGGTAACGAATTCGACGGCTTGTTGTTGGCTGGGGTTTAATCGCATGGCGCTTTATTGCTCGACTTTATAACGTGGAAGGGGATTGTAGCAGAAAGCGCCGATGAGATTTAACGGGTATAATCAGCGCAATTTCTGTATCGATAAAGGCAATACCATGGCAAAGACGGCGTGCGCCCTGCACATTCTGGTAGATAACGAAAAACTGGCTGAAGAACTGCTGGCCAAGCTTAAACGCGGCGTCAGTTTTGACACGCTGGCGCGCAAATACTCAACTTGCCCGTCAAAGCGCAACGGCGGCTCGCTGGGCGAATTCAACAAGGGCACCATGGTGGCGGCCTTCGATAAAGCGGTGTTCAGCATTCCGCTGCTGAAGCCCTACGGCCCGGTGAAAACCCAGTTTGGCTACCACATCATCAAGGTGCTGTACCGCAACTGAGTGAGGGGGCAAACGCCCCCTCAGCCGTTATTGTGCGCTGGTTTCCGGGGCCGGTGCGGTATCGGCCGGTTTGACCTCCTCCGACACCACGGCCGGAGCCGGAGACATAATGCCGTTATAGGTTTCCTGTAACTGCTTCATGCTCATTTCCGGTTCGCCCTTCGGCTGCATCAACACCAGCGTCGCATCCTGAGAAAGCTGAAGTTTCAGCTCCTGATTCAGCGCTTCCAGCGTCAATCCGCTCAAGAACTCCTGGCGCAGTTTCTGATACTGCTCCGGTGCGATATCTACGACGCCGCTCTGCTGTGAACGCAGGCGTTGGCTCATCAGCACGTCCGTATCGGTGCGGGCATAGGTCGCGAACAACTTGCTCAACTGATCGGTTTTCTGCGCCAGCAGGGCGTTAAACTCATCCTGCGACAGCCCGTTGTTACGCACATTAGCCAATTCGCGAGCGATAAAGCCCAGGCTGTTGTTCAGGTTGTTATTCGGCGTGTCGAGATGAATTGCGCATTGGGCACGCTGGTATTGCACGCGGCAATCAAAGCCCAGATGCAGGTTTTTCTGGTCACTCTTTTCCAGCACCTGCTGGAGATGCCAGAACAGCGCCTCGCGGGCCATATCACCACGCCAGTAGCGGCTCAAATTCTGCGAATCGCGGATCGGGTGCCATGGCGCATCCCACATGATCGACAGCGTATCCTGCTTGACCTGCTCGCTGATCAGGCTGACCGGCTGCGGTGGCAGCGGCGTCAGCGTCGGCATGGTGGCCGGCGTTTCACGCTTGCCTTTCAGCGGCGAGAAGGCCTTGTTGATTTGTTCGCCCAGGCTGCGGCTGTCTACCTTGCCCACCACGTACAGCGTCATGGCGTCCGGGGTATACCACTGCTGGTAGAATTTTTTCAGTTGATCGACATTCACCGGTCGCTTCGGTGGCTGGGCCGGATCGTGCGCCAACAGCGTCGAGCCTTTCAGGCGGTATCGCCACCAGGCATCTTTCGGATTCGGCGGGAAAGTGCCCACCGGATCGACATTGGAGTTTATTACCGCATGCACGGTATGCTCGTCGATCGCCAGTTTGCCGGTGGTGTCGGAAAGCCACGCCAGCGCTTCTTTCAGCAAGTCTGGGCGGTTATTCGGCAAGCTGAGATTATACATGGTGAAATCGTAAGAACTGATGGCCGGCGGCAAAGGCCGCTCAGGATCCACGCTCTGCTGCCACAGCGAACGCAACTGCGGTGGCGTAAAGCTTTCGCTGCGCGCTAAAGACAGGCGCGGCAGCAGATGGGCAAAGCCGATCTGCTGTGAGGACTCGACCAGCGAGCCGGTATTAACCATTAACCGCAGCTCTACACGGTCGCTCGGCCGCTGCGGTGTATCCAGTATCTGCCATGAAAACCCGTTGGCCAGTGCCCCCTGCTGCCAGGCAGGATCGGGTTGCAGTGCTTCGGCCTGCACGCTGCTGTTGGCTGCAGCCAACAGCAGCCCACCTACGATGAGATGAATTCTGGTGCCCTGCATGTGAACCCCTACTTAATGACTATCCAATTTCTTTATGCAAATGCGGATATTCCATTCGCCGGAATATTAGGCCATAACGCACAGCCTATAAAAACGCCCTGAGTTTCACGGTGGGGCGGAAAGCAGAAAGTGTACCATCGAGTTAGACCGCGCGCCTTTGCGGATGTCACTCATTAGGGTGAAAAATAATGGATAAGCGGTTTTTAAATGCAAGAAATCATTACGCGGGGGGATAAAACGTCACCGGCTGCGGCTGCAACCGGTGATTTGAGGATTAAATCAGGCTGAAGGCAGCGTTTTGTCGGCACCTGCCCCCGGCTTGTTGGACAGGGTGTCTTGCAGCTGTTTTTCGTCCAGCTGTTTACACCATTTAGCCACCACCACCGTAGCCACACCGTTACCGACCAGGTTGGTCAGGGCGCGGGCTTCAGACATGAAGCGGTCAATGCCCAGAATCAGCGCCAGGCCGGCCAGCGGCAGGTGGCCTACGGCAGAAATGGTCGCCGCCAGCACGATAAAGCCGCTGCCGGTCACGCCCGCAGCCCCTTTCGAAGACAGCAACAGCACCACCAGCAGCGTCACCTGATGCACGATATCCATATGGGTGTTGGTCGCCTGCGCGATAAACACCGCCGCCATGGTCAGGTAAATCGATGTGCCGTCCAGGTTAAAAGAGTAGCCGGTAGGAATAACCAGGCCCACCACCGATTTCTTACAACCCAGCTTCTCCATTTTGTCGAGCATGCGCGGCAGCACCGACTCGGAAGAAGAGGTCCCGAGCACGATCAGCAGCTCTTCTTTTATATAGCGAACGAATTTGAAAATGCTGAAGCCGTTGGCACGGGCAATGGAGCCCAGCACCACCACCACGAACAGAACGCAGGTGATATAGAAGCAGGCAATCAACTGGCCAAGCTGCAGCAGCGTGCCCACGCCATATTTACCGATGGTGAATGCCATCGCCCCGAAGGCCCCCAGCGGCGCCAGACGCATAATCATATTGATAATGCCGAAAATCACGCGGGAGAAACTGTCGATCACGTTGAAGATTAACTGGCCTTTCTCACCCAGGCGGTGCAGGGCGAAGCCGAACAGCACGGCAAACAGCAACACCTGCAAGATGTTACCGCTGGCGAAGGCGCCAATGACGCTACCCGGAATGATATCCAGCAAGAATGGAATGATGCCCTGCTGCTGAGCCTGCTCGGCGTAGACCGCCACCGCTTTGGCATCCAGCGTACCCGGATCGATGTTCATCCCGGCACCCGGCTGTACCAGGTTGACAATCAGCAAACCGATCAGCAGCGCAATGGTACTGACGATTTCAAAATAAAGCAGTGCGATCGCACCGGTACGGCCAACGGCCTTCATGCTTTCCATGCCCGCGATGCCGGTCACCACGGTACAGAAGATCACCGGAGCGATGATCATTTTAATCAGCTTAACGAATCCGTCGCCCAGAGGTTTCATCTGTGCGCCAATGTCAGGATAGAAATGGCCAAGCAGGACACCCAGCGTAATCGCCGTCAGCACCTGAAAATAGAGGCTTTTAAAGATAGTGAGTTTCATATGGACATCCTTTGGGGGAAGACACGCACCAGGCGGTGTTATGGTTATCTCGCCTGTTCATCGCTTGCGCGGAAAATAACACCCGCCTAACAACATGGAAATAATTTGTTGCACCAATAGATACATGTTGATACGAATTTAAGAGCTGAAACGCGCCAGCCCGAATGCAAGGCTGTAAAGGATGTAACCCTTTCTTTGCACTAACGCAAAAGGGGTAGATAAAGCGGGGGTATTTCAAGCCAGAAGGCCAGCGGGCAACGTGGATGCCGCCCGCCGCAAAAGGCTCAAGAGGGAAATCAGGCTGGCGGCGGGCAGAACTCGGCTTCAAATTCGCTGCGCGGCAACGGGCGGGCAAACAAAAACCCCTGACCGCTATGAATACCGTGCTGCAGCAGCCAGTCGCGTTGTTCGGCATTCTCGACGCCTTCGGCCATCACCGGCAGCGCCAGCACCTCGGAAATCGAACTGACGATGCGCACCATCGCGTCGTCCATCGGCAGTCCCTGAATAAAGCTCTTGTCGATTTTAATCAAATCTATCGGCAGGCATTTCAATCGATTGAGGTAATTGAGGCTGGAATAGCCCATGCCGAAATCGTCCAACGCGATGGAAAGCCCCAGATCGTGCAGTTCCCGCAGCAGCGCCAGCGCGCGATCGAGGTCGTCAATGCGCACCGTTTCGGTAATTTCCAGCAGCAGCTTGCGCGGGTCAATTCGATGCTGGGCCAGCAGGTTTTTCAGATGCGGGACAAAATTCTCATGCTGCATCTGGATTGGCGACACGTTTACCGCCAGCGGCAGGGTGATCCCCCGAGTCTGCCAATCCGCCAGGATGCGGCAAGCCTCTTCCAGTACCCAGTTCCCCAGCGGCACAATCACCCCGAGCTCTTCAGCCAATGGAATGACGTCTGCCGGCAAGGTAAAGCTGCCGTCGTACTGCTGCCAACGAAGTAATGCTTCCGCGCCGATCACCGCGTTGGACTGCATATCTATCTGCGGCTGCAGGAACAGGGTGAAACGACGCTGCTCAATGGCATGCAAGATCTCACTTTCCTGCGTCAGACGCTTTTGGGTGCGTTCCGTCAGGCTCGGTTCGAAGAACAACACCTGATTTTTGCCTTCGCGATGCGCCGACATCATCGCCGAGGTGGCGCTACGCAACAGCTGCTCCGCGCTCTCCCCTGCGTTCAGGTAATGGGCAATACCGATACTGGCGCTGGGCCGCAGCGGCATTTCCTGCAGGCTCAGCGGCGCATTGATCTGCGCCATGATGCGACGGGCCAACTGCATGGCGTGGAACGGCCGTTCAACGCCTTTAGCCAGAATGGCGAATTCGGTATTGCTTAACTGCGCCAGCACGCCGTTTTCATCAATGCATTCACGTAATTTCTTCGCCAGCGTCAACAACAGCGCTTCACGCATCGTCGGATTAAGTACGCCAGAGGCCTCGTGCAACGTTTCAATGCCGATTACCAGCAGATTGAAACGCTCGGGCCGCAGGCTGGAAGCAATGTGCTGTTCCAACAGCGCGGTGAACAGCGCCTGATTTGGCAACTCAGTGACCGGATGGCGAGTGCTCATGCGGCTCAGTTCGGCATAGGCTTTGGCCAGCCGCTGCTGATTGCGGTTGTAGTTGCGCACCAGCAAGCCCAGCTCATCGTCCTGGTGCAGCGCCGGCAACATCAGTTGATGATAAGGCGCCTCTTCCTGGGAAATGTTTTCCAGCTCTTTGGCCATCGCGCGTAGCGGATGCACCATCAGCCGGTTCATACACCAGCTAATGGCGACCGACAAAATCAAGGCCAGCAGCAAATAGGTCGACAACATGGTCGACAGCATGCTGAGAATAAATTGATACATGCGGAACGAATCGGCCTGCAACACCAGATAAGCCAATGGCTGCGGGTTGGCCGGCACGCGTTCCAGCGAATAGAGAGGAACGGAAATCTGGATCGGCAACTCGAACAGGCGGGCGATCATTGTCGGTACCGGACGTTCCGGCGGGAAGTTGGCGTGCAGTGCCTGAAATTCGTTCGGCAGCACGATATCCGCGCGCGTCAGGATGCCCACCGGCAACAGCGTATTCAGCACCTTCTTCGTTTCCGGCACGTCCATGCGCAGCACGGCTTCCGCCAGCGGCTGGCGTACCGAATGAGCGATATTTTCCAGTTGCTGGGCATAGTCATCCCTGCGCTGCTGCACAAAATGGAATAACTGGATCACGATAAAGATACAGATCGTCACCAGCGCCACACCGGACACCGTTGCCATCTGTTTAATCGTTAATGAGCGCCTGACCCGCAAACCTGCTCTCCGCTAATTCGGGCTGAAATAAAAAAGGGATGAATAATACCCATCCCTTGAACCGGTCTGAGTATACTCGATTGTTGACTGTTTTTATCTCTTCATGCCCAGGGCAAAACCAAGAAAAACGAGGGTTTCAGTCTTTTCCTAATGAAAGGCTGCGCGCCACAGCCAATTGTGGGACACAGCCTGTACACAGGGTAGCAAAACTCCTCTGTGCCGACACTCCGAATCTCCCTCAGCGGGGTTACTTGAAGTCGGCGTACGGCGTCAGCGGTTGCGGCGGTAAATCCAGGTCACCCTGCCAACCGGCCAGCGAATAGCGCAGATAAATCAAAGCGTGGCTCGGGGTATAGTCTTTTGCCTGCTGGATGTCGATGCCGGCACCGAGTGTCCAGTGCGAACTGAGACGCCGTTCGACAATCGCCCGCAGGGTATAGCCGACGCCGGAAGAAGAGCTGCCATCCTCGACGGCAAACTTGTCCGGCAGCGAATCCGGGATCAGCCCCTGCAGCGGGTAACGCCGCTGGCTGTTGGTTTTCGAATGGGACAACGACACCGAACCGCCCAGCTCCCAGGACCAATTATCAGTACGTTGGCGATAGTTTACCGGTATCGCCAGCGACATATATTGCTGCGGGCTGTAATAGCCCCCCTGACCGAGAGAATAACCGCTCAAATCCTTCTGGTAGTGCCACAGCATGGTGTTCAGCCCGACGGTGACACGGCGATTATCTTCGTTGATCAACTTATAGTAATAGCCGGCCATAAAGCGCTCACGCTGATTGTCTTCAACGTTTTTGCCGGTTAACTGATGTGCGCTGAGGTCGGCCCAGACACCGTGCGCTTCGCCGCGGTCGTAACTGGCGCTAAGGCTGACCCCAGTCGCGCGCACGCCGCCCCAGGTGGTACCGGTATTTGGGTCCTTGGTGCCGCCGAACGCCAGCAATGAGCTGGAAATGGGACGTCGCGAGGCCGCCAACGTCCAACCAATGTGGTTCCAGTCATTGCTGTAGGCCAGTCCACCGACCCAGTCAACCACCTCAAAGCCCATTGGTGTGGTGCCGATATCCCCCGCCCAGCGATCGTTTTTCCACCCCACGGCCACGCTGGTGCCGGTGGTTTTCTGACGCTCATCGCCGCTGCACCCCTGAGTATTGCAGGTACCGAAGGTTTCGTAATATTTGCCGCTGCCGTCGGTGGAGAAGCTGCCGGCATCCAACTGTACGGTATCGGAACGGAAAAACGCCCGCCCGTCATACCACGGCATATCGACCTGTAACATGGTGTCATGCGCTTTGTAATCGGAGATGCCACCCGTGCCGCTGGAGCTCCAATAATCATGGTCGAGGGTGACATTCACGTCTTGCTGGCGATACAGATCCGCCGCGTCCGAACGAATGCCCCGTTTAAGCCAGTCATCTGTCGGATTGTTGCGCGTCAGGTAGGTGTAACTGTCGTTATCCTGCGGCACACTCGGGGCAATACCGCTGGCGACCATCGCCTGTTTATAATCCTGCTGGGCCAGCACCGGCTGCTGTTGATCACGTTCGAGCCGTGCCGCGTCGCGGTAAATCAGCGCCTTCGCCTGGCTGGGTGGCGCTAGCTGCGCCGTCGTTTTCAGCCGGGTAAAAATCTCGGTCGCTTTTTGCGGCTCGCCAACGGCATACCAGGCGTTAGCCACCCGCCGCCCGCTGTTGTCTGATTCGCTCGGGTCCGGCGCGGCGGTTTGCAGCCGCTGACGTGCTTCACTCAGCTTGCCCTGCGCTACATAGGCTTCTATTTCACCCAACCTGGCATCCGGGTTGTTCGGCTCACGCGTCCGTACGCGCTGATAGTCAGCCAGTGCGGCGTCATATTCACCGCGCGCCAGCGCCCAGTCGGCCAACTGGAGATCAATGCGGGTATCCGCCGGCTGGCGGCGCAGATAAGCCACCGCCCCCGGCTCATCGCCCGCAGTACGTAACCGATCGGCATGTTCCAGCGTCGCCTGCATCTTCAAGCGCTGCGCCAGTTCGCGCATATTGTCGTTCCACTGCGCGGCGGGCAGGGTATTCAGCTGTGCCAACGCCTGAGTATCACGATCGCTGCCGGAGAGATACAGCGCATAGGCGTATGCCAACTGCGGATTCGCACGCTGTTTTTGCGCCAGTCGACTGAACAGAGCATCTGCCTGTTCCGGCTGCCCAGCCTGACGCAGCGTCTGCGCATAGTGGTAAGTCAGCCAGACGTCATCAGGATCCATCTGCTGAGCACGACGGTATTTCTCCGCCGCCTGATGCCACTGCTTTTGCTGTACGAGCTGGTCGGCCTGCTGCTTGAGCATATCGAGCTGCAAACCTTCCAGCGTGCCACGCAGCTTGTTTTGCTGGCCGCGTGGCAGGCTGTTGAGATAGGCCAGCGCCTTTTCCGGCGACTGCCGCTGATAAATATTCACCAGACCGCGTACCGCGCTGCCGCTGCCGGGATCCAACCGCAGCGCCTGCTGGTAGAAACGTTCGGCGGCAGCATCATCTTTACGCGCCACCGCAACGTCGCCCAAGCCAATTACCGCGCTGCTGTCACCGTTGTCTATCTGTCGCGCCTGTTGGTATTTTTGCTGTGCCAGCGCCAAGTTACCGGCTTTCAGCGCCTTGTCACCTTCATCCACCGCCAGCCAGTAACTGTTGCTCTTGATCAGGCTCTGCCATTTACTGCTGCCGTAGCCGCTTTTATCGGCCTGCAGGGCCTGACGAAACAGGCTCAGCGCCTGTGGACGATTACCGACGCGGGAATAGGCTTGCCCAAGCGCGCCCAGCACGTCGGCGTCATTGGGTGAAGCCGCCAACGCTTTTTTCAACTCTGGAATGGCGGCACGACTGCCGCCCTTGTCCACCTGCGCCAGCCCGCGCACCCGCGCCTGGTAGGCAGGATCCGACAGCAGCGCCTGCTGCCGGGCCAGTTCTTGTCGGGCGCTGACCGCCTGATCGCCGGTTTCAAAAACGCCAAGAAAACGGTTAAGGGCAGCAACGCTCTGCGGACTGACCGGCATCGCTTTGACTTTCTCCAGCCACAGATCGGCGGCATCTCCGCGTCCGGCAGGATCGGCAGCTACTTTCTGCAAAAGATCATAGGCCTGGGCGTCGCGATCCTGGCTAAATAGCATCCGCGCCAGCGACATGCGCAGCGGCACGTTGCCGGAATATTGCTGATCCAGCGTCTGCAACTGTTTCAGCGCCGCGGCTTCCTGTCCCGGCAACCGCGCGACCAACCGCCAGTATTCCACCGCCAACTCCAACGTCGGCGGATCGCCGTGGAACAGCTCGTCATACTGCGCTTTCGCCTCCGGCAAACGCCCGGCGGTCGCCATCAGCCGCGCCTGCTGCAGCTTTTGGCGGGTTTCCGGCTGGGTAAGCAGCATGTTCATTTCCGCCTGCCGATAGCTAGTTGACTGCGGCGCAATCTGTTTCAGCTTATCCAACTGCTGCTGTGCCAATGCCAAATTGCCCTGTCGCAATGCCAAACGCATACGCGCGGAAATCACCTCCGGGTTATTCGGATCCATCAGTTCAAGCCGGTAGAGCGACTGGCGAACCAACTCATCTTTGTTGCCAGCCTCTCCAACCCGCACCTGCTCCAGCAGCCATTGTTCCGGCGCAACGGTTTCTGCTCCTTGCGCCTGTGGCAGCATCGCCAGGCTTAAAGGCACCAGGCCCAGCCAGTTTATTCGGAAGTTACGCATTGGCCGCCCCAGGAGGGTTGAAGTTCACCCTGCCGATTAAAACGATAACGTTGTTGATCCCATCCCTGACCAAACAGCGCCAACGAGGCGCTGAAATAGGCCCGATCGCCAGGCGGGTTTTGTTTGATACGTTGGCGCTGCACCTGCAAGGCCTCTGACTCGTGCGCCAACATCGGCAACATCGACGCCGAGAAACCCACCGGACCATCGCCGTGGGTTTTACCGCTGGCAGTGTCGGTTTTCTCCGGCGGCACGCCTTGCTGAGCCGTTAGCTGCGCCATAGGTTGCAGTTGCTTGAGCAACGCCGCCTTATGTTCATCGTCGTCCGCCAGCATGCCGGCCCACAAATAAACCCTGATGGCGTCATAACTGCCGATATTCGGTTTGACGGTATCCGGCTGCCAGCCTTTGCCGACCTGCCACACCACCCAGTCCGGCGAAAAGCCGTGCGGCGCAGTTTCCAACCACAACCGCTGGTTGGTTTGCTGCATCTTCCGCCATGGGCCATTCAGCACGGCAAAACGTGCCAGCAGTTGCGGGGGTAAATAGCTCGGATTGAGGCGCCAGCGATCTTCCGCCACGAAGCCGACTTTGCCCGGTAACAGCATCAACCCCAGCCCCGGGATATCCGCCACTTCTTCACGAGCGATACGTTGCAACAACAGGGTGCCAAGGGTTTGATAACGGCGGCTTTTCCACAACCGACCGGCTTCCAGCAAATTGTAGGCAATCCACAGGTCGGCATCGGATGCCGAATTGCTGTCCAGCACCGTCCACTGTTTTTGTTCGTTTTCGCCCCACAACCAGGCGGGCAAATGCGCACTGAGGTCGCCCGCGGCCAGATTGTTTTCCGTCCATGTCAGCAATTGATCGAAAGCAGGCCGATCGTTCGCCACCAGCGCGAAGAACAGTCCGTAACTCTGGCCTTCCGAGGTGGTGATTCGGTTAGGACTGCTCGGATCGATCACTCGCCCCTGCTCACTGATATAAAACTGTTTGTACTGTTGCCAGGCCGGCCATTCACAGGCTGCCGCCGCGCTGAATGCGCACAGCAGCAGCATGCCGATGGTCAGACGCTTCAACCTCGCAGGCATGGCAATCAGTCCCGGTCTTCAGGTGACAGGCGACGGCGGCTGAAGGCCTTCAGGCCACGCCATAACATCAGCGCCAGCACCACCACGACCACCACGGCGATCACCGCCAGCCACACCGGATGGGTCGACAGCGCGTGCCAGATACGCTCCCACCATGGCAGATGGCCAACATAATAAACGTCGCCCACTCGCAGACTGTTCACGCCTGATTCACGGATCACCGCAACCGAGCCAAACACCGCGGCACGCTTGCCGCTGTCCAGCTGCGCCGTGTTCAACAGGTCGTAACCCCGCGCGCTGTCCGCCAGCAATGCCACAATGCTGCGCTGAGCGTTAAACGGCGACTGCACGCCGATAATTGCGGCCATCGCCCCTTCAGAACTGATGGTGGTTTTGCTGTCCGGCTTGGTGTCTTCTGCCAGCACGTCCATGGTCGGCAGCGGCAACTGCCGGGTCGGTTGTTTGACCCAGCTCTGGGTGGCATCCACCAGCAGGCTGATCTTTTTATCGTCCTTCAGCTCCGGGGGAATAGTGCCGATCATCAAAATATCGGCATCCCGATCCTTGGCCTGCGACCAGTCGTCACTCAGCGTCATCGCCAACGCCGGGTAACCGGTTTGCGCGCCAATGATGCCCATCGCGTTCAGCAAAGCGCTGACCTGCGCCGGTTGCGGCTGCTTGTTTACCAGCACCAGCGTTTGCGACAAATCGGCCAGGCGGCTGAAAGGGAAACCGGCATTGGCAAAGGCCCGCAGGTCCGGCATCGCCATAAAGTGACGGTAACCGGAGAAATCAATGGTCGATGCGCCGTCGATCACCGCATGGTTAGCGGTGAAGGAATAGGTTTCGCAACGCCCTTCCGCGCCGCTGGCCAACAGCGTGGTGTAGTCAAAGTCGAAACGCAGTTGGTTGGTCGCCCCCAGACGCAGCGCCGGAATATTGACGTTCTTGTCCGAGTCGATCAGCCCCTGGGTTAGTGGCAAGCGCAGCAACTGGGCTCCCTGCTCATGCTCCGGCACCAGCGAGTAAGCCTGCACGAACTGGTTGTTCAGGCTGACGCTCAGCCGCGAACCGTCCTGAATGCGCGGGGCGGTATAGCGGTATTTCAAGTGCATATCGATGCCGGTACTGCGGATCAGGAACAGGTCCGGCGGCAAATTCATGGTCAACGAAATGGGGCCCGGCTCGATACCGCTGGTTTGCAATTGCTCAGCGTACTGCTGCAGCTCGGCGAAGGTCATCGGCCGATCGGTGCGCACCCAGTTAGGCGCATCATAGGGCTGACGCGGAGCCAGCTGTTCGACCTTGTCCACCGTGACGTTTTGGCCACGGAACAGAATATTGCCCTGCGCGATACCTTTCACCGCGGTGATCAAATCGTTGTCATCGCGCCCCTGCACCAGCAGCAGTTTGATGTACGGGTTATCCGGATGGCTAATCATCTCCACCGTCGGCCCGTTGACCGCCGGATAATCCCGCAGGAAATCCGGACGCTGCTTGTTGGTGGCGAAGACGATGGCGTGCTGTTCCGGCAGCTTGTTGTACAGCGTCGGGAACGACTGACCGCGCCACTGTGCTTTGCTGCCGAACCACGAAGCCAAAATGCCTGCCGCGCGCTGCTGAGTGATATCCGGCTGGCCGGCAAACACCATCGGCAAGATCAGTGGGCGGTTGTCGCGGCTGTCGAAAAACGGCTCCGGGAAATGCGACAGTTCGTTCTTCACCGGCAAGGTCTGGAAGCGCAGGTTCAACGAGCTGGATTTACTGACTTCCAACCACAAGGTCGTGCTGGCCGGGTTTTCGCAAATGTTTTGGTAATGGCCAACGAACACCAGCCGTACGCGGTTAAAATCGGTGATATAGCGAGGATCTATCGCCATTTGGATGCGATTTGGTTTACCGAGCTGCTCTTTGGCAAGGGTCGTCACCCCCATCAGCTCATCATTAAGGTACACCTTGACGTGCGATTCCACCGGGATCAGCGACGGTGACGGCGTAAACTCCAGATCAAGCATCGCCTGCGACACCACCTCATCGCTGCGCACGCCGAATTCAACCTGGCCATCCGGCCGGGTACCACGCAGGGTAAAGGTCCCCGGCGGCGGAGCAATAGTGGCGAACGGCAACTGCACATCACGAACCGGCGCATTCGGATCCACCGGCGCGGCCGATCCCATAGGGGTGGTGACCGACGCATCGGCGGGTATCGTCACCGGCGGCTGTCCGGTCGGCGCGGTGGCGGTTTCAGCCTGAGACAGGGTGCTGATGCCTAAGGCCAGGGCGGTAAACCAGGTTATTTTTCTCGTCATCGTATCATCATCAATGTTATAGCCTGGGGGCCAGGCGAGTGAGCGGGCGGTTTGCCTATACCACTGTCTCTTTTTGGCTGAAGGCCGGGGCTCTGCCAACGCCGTGTGGGATAAATGACACTCCCCACGCAATCAGCGTCGTGAACCCGACCAGCAGGCGGCGCACCATCGGCGGTGCATAATCCGCCATACGTACGTAACCCCGGAAGCCCAGCGCCAGAACGTCGCGCAGGCTTTCGATCGGTTTATCTTCAGGGAACCCGTCCTGCCACAACGCCCAGGTATCGGCGCGGGCAAAGGTGCACTGAATAAAATCAATGTGTTCGCGGGTGGTCATGGAAACCATACGGATCCCCACCTTGCTGCCGAAGGCTCGGGTCACCACACACGGAAAGCTGTATTCCTGCTGCCCGCGTTTGAGCAGCAGCGACACCTTGTCGCCATCTTTCAGCGCATCCGCTACGCGCATCTCAATGCCCACCCCTCCATCGGAATAATCGCGCAGCGTACAAGGGAACAGATGGCCGTCGGCACGAGCGATTGCGGCCGGCATCGCGATCTCTACCCGGTGCGCCTGACGCACCTGTTTGGCCTCTACCGCTACCGCCACCGCCCCACCGAGAATGGTCATGTTGTACAGCACCCACACCAGGCTGATGATCACCGTCATGACTTCATCGGCCGGGCCGTAACCCAGCCGCCAAACGCCGAAGAACAGCCCGGCCAGATTCAGGATCACCAGGAACATATAGGGCCGGGTGATCACCCAGTCGACGTGCTCTTCTTCCACCAGCCCGCCTTTGGCGGTGACGTTGAATTTGCCCTTGTGCGGATTGAACAGCGCCACCGTCGTTGGCCGGGCGATATACCAGGCCAATACCGTTTCGTAGATCTCACTCCAGAAAGAGTGCCGGTATTTCCCCTGAATACGCGAGTTGGTCAGACTGGCGTGGATCATATGCGGCAACACATACAGCGCGATCGCCAGCGCCGGGGCGAAAATGATGTAGGCATGCAGCAACAAGAAAGCCAAGGGCGCGGTCAGGAAGATCAGCCGCGGAATACCGGACAAGAAGTGCAGCATGGCGTTGGCATAACATAACCGCTGCGCCAACTTCAGCCCCTTGCCTAACAGCGGGTTATCCAGCCGGAAGATTTGCACCATGCCGCGTGCCCAGCGAATACGCTGGCCAATGTGCGCCGACAGGCTCTCGGTCGCCAGCCCGGCGGCCTGGGGGATACGGATATACGCCGAGGTGTGTCCACGGCGATGCAAACGCAAGGAGGTATGGGCATCTTCGGTGACGGTTTCCACCGCGATACCGCCGATTTCATCCAGCGCACTGCGACGCAGAATGGCGCAGGAGCCGCAGAAGAAGGTCGCGTCCCACATATCGTTGCCGTCCTGCACCAGGCCATAGAACAGCGTTCCTTCGTTCGGCGTCTGACGAAAACGCCCCAGGTTGCGCTCAAAAGGATCCGGCGAGAAGAAGTGATGCGGGGTCTGCAGCATCGCCAGCTTTTTGTCTTTGAAGAACCAACCCATGGTCAGTTGCAGGAACGAGCGCGTGGGTACGTGGTCACAGTCAAAAATCGCGACAAACTCGCCGGTGGCCTGTTTCAGCGCGTTGTTGATGTTACCGGCCTTGGCATGCTCATGAGTCGGCCGGGCGATATACTTAACCCCCACCTCTTCGGCGAACGCTTTGAATTCTGGCCGGTTACCGTCATCGAGGATGTAAATACTGACCTTCTCTTTCGGCCAGTCGATGCCCAGCGCGGCGTAGATGGTCGGCTTCACCACCCCCAGATCTTCGTTGTAGGTCGGCACCAGCAAATCGATCGTCGGCCAGGTTGCGCTGTCAGCAGGCATCGGCACCGGCTGGCGATTCAGCGGCCAGACGGTCTGGAAATACCCCAACACCAGCACCACCCAGGCATAGGTTTCCGCTATCAGCAGCAGCAGGCCGCAGGTCAGGCTGAGCGGATCGTCCCAGTTCAAGGTGGCGGTATAGCGCCACCACAGGTAGCGGCAGGAAACGGTCAGCGACAGCACGATCAGCATCAGTCCCGGCAGACGGCCCGGTACCCGGCGCACCACCATGGCAATGGCCCACAGCAGTACCACAAACACAAACTGCGCCGGCAGATCGAACGGTTGAGAAATACAGAGTATGGCGAGGATTGCCGCCAATACGCCGACAATGATAAACAGCAGACGGCGCATGCGCTGGCTCATCCGGCCAAGGCGCTCAACCGAACGCTGCTCCAGCCCGGCATTTTCCAGCCGCTGTGGCAGGGTTTGCAGCCACTGGGCGTAGCGCAATTGCAACCGCCGCCAGCCGGCGAAACGATGATGGGTTACAGGTGCACGATCGGTGCGGAACACCAGCAGCCATAACCCTTGTACCAGATAGCGCAGCGCGTCCGCCGGCCGCGGACGGCTGGAGGATAGATGGGGGAACCAATAGCTACGCGCAGCCCGCAACCGTTGCCAGCCGGGGGATTCGAAACGCAGGAAAATCCAGCCCAGTGCCACCAGCAGCGTGGTGAAAAAGGCGGTAAACGCCGACGAACCATGCCGTCGGTAGGTACGGTAACGCGTCTGCACCGCCTGATGGACCGGCGGCACCAGCAGCAGGTTCATCACCCGGCTCATGGCGCCGTCCCCTTCAGGTTAATCAGACACCAGTTAGCCAGCGTCAGCACTTCATCCGCAGCCAGGCTTTCCGGCCGGTATTCCCCCAAAGGCTGTTTCACCGCCAGGGCTTCGGCCATCGCCTCATCGCGGTGGATAACCACCGGCAACAATCCGCCCAGCGTTTGCAGCCACAGCTGGTGTAAATCCTGCTGGAGTCGGCTGGCGGCGAAATAGTGATTAATAAGGAAACGGCAGCCTTGCGGCAACACTTGCTGATGCAGCCGCACCTGGCAGTTTGCGTCCGGAGCAATCAGGGTAAAGACGCAATCTGCCACCGCCAGCGCCTGCTGAGCCAGTGCTTCATCATCCGCCGGCAGATCCAACAGGATCCAGTTGTACTGCGCCGCAGCGTTTAGCTGCGCCACATTGTCCTGCCAGCGGGCGGGCTGCTGCCGACAAGATTGCTGTACATTCAACCGTTCCGCCAGGGTGAGCTGGCCAAAGGGGAGAAAGTCGAGGTTTTCACAATAGCGCATCGCGCCCTGTTGCCAATCGCCGCCGTCCTGCTCGGCCCGCGCCCAACCCCGTGCCAGCTCGAATGGCGTATTAAAATGCAGACGCAGCAGGTTATCCGGCGCAAAATCAATCGCCAATACCGACTCGCCCAGTTGCTGTAATGCCCACGCGAGCGCCGCGGTGACCGACGTCGCCCCCATCCCGCCTCGCAACCCCTGCAGAGCAATCACTGGCATAAACTAACGGCTCCCCGTGGTCTGCGCTAATTCGGCCAGCAGCGGCCAGTTGGCCATCATTTGCGTTAACCGCTCCTGACGTGCGATATCGACATAGCTTAATTTTGGCAGCGAAAATGCCCGACTAAGCGCCAGCAAATCGTCCTGAGTTTCCGATGGCACCACTGCGTGAAAGCGCGTTAATTGATCATTCATTCTGCCGCCTCAAAAAAATAGGCTAATGTTAATTACTATAGCAACGCTAAAAAAAAGACATGGCCAATAAGATGATTCTCAACAAATATTAGTACATGGCTGGTTTTAATTTTTTTATTATTGTTCCCAATGACAGGATGGCCGAATAGCTATACTCAGTTGGCCGCGACGACACTTTCAACGAAAGTAGAAAAATATCCTATGGCGCAATCTTTCTCATTAGGTGTTCGGCAGATTTGGGAAGAACTGTCTGTCATGCAAGCCCCGGGGCTGTATTGGGTGAATGTCGACCGTCAAACCGATGCCAACCTGCTCTGCCAGCAAACCTTGGCTGCCCAGGCTGCAACCAGCCAGGTCGCGTTGATATGCAGCGGAGAAAAACCTGACGGGTTGCTGGCGGCACTTGTCTCCCCCGCATTGAAAAAAATCCCGCTGTACCAGCTTCCCGAGAAAAAAGCGGCGCTGATGCACTTTAGCGACGACCTGATGCGCGCCCTAAAACCGCAAAATCGCCTATTGATTCTGTTGGCCCATGCCAGCTTATGGCAGACCTTCACCCGCGAAGAGTTGGGTGACTGGACCCGCGCCACCGGCGCCTGGCTGCGCCGACAAGGCTGCACGCTGCTGATCCTCAGCCACGGCGGCGGCGTGAATAAACTCAAAGGGCAACTCAGCACTCAACACCGCATCCTTAACGGGCTGGCCAGCCTGCAGTGGCAGCAGGACAGTGCACAGTATCTGGTTAACTGGTGGAGCACCGAAAACGGCATCAACGCCAACCAATTACTGACGCTGTATGCCGGTGAACACGGCTGGCAGGGTGACGACGACAGCAATAAACCTTCTCCGACCTCCATCCGCAGCGATGAAGGGCGCTACCTGGCCCAGCAGAGCATTCTTGAAGGCGCGCCGCCGCTATCGGCCAACTGGCAACTGCTGCAAACCAATGCGCAACTGGCGCAGCACGGCATGTTGACGCTTTCGGCTACGTTGATCTTCGCCCTGTACCAAAGTGATGAAATTGATGCGCTGGCACATCAAATCCACAGCCTGCGCCGTCAGCGCGGCAACGGACTGAAAATCGTGGTACGCGAGATGAGCGCCAGCCTGCGTTACAGTGACGAACGCTTGCTGTTGGCCTGCGGCGCCAATCTGATTGTGCCGCACGTGGCACCGTTATCGCGCTTTTTGACCATGCTTGAGGGTATTCAGGGGCAACGCTTCTCGCGCCACGTTCCGGCAGATATTGATGCCCTGCTGGCCGGGCTGCGCCCGCTGCAGCTGAAAGGTTATATGCGGCCGGACGATTTTAGTCAGGCGGTGATTTCGCTGATGGGCAACACGCTGCTGCCGGAAGACGGTAAAGGTGTGATGGTAGCGCTGCGCCCGGTGCCCGGGTTGCGCGCCGAACAGGCGATGACCCTTTGCTTTCTACGGCGCTTCGGCGACGTAATGACCGTGGTGCAAGGCCGTCTGGTCCTGTTTCTCTCCACCTGCCGGATTAACGATTTGGATACCGCTCTGAAGTTTATTTTTCGTCTGCCGGTAGATGAAGCCTTCAGTAACCGGGTGGTGTGGCACCAGGACGTAGATATTATTTCTGAAATTAAACGGCTGGCGCACAACGCCAATATTTCGTTGCCTGCAGCGACCGTACAGGCCACACCGCGCCAGGCCGCCGCCGAGGCAGACCGCCCGCAGGAGCGCCGTCAACCGGTGGCTTTCACGCTGACTACCGGTGCGCAGGAGAATAAGCATGTTGAATCTTAACGACATTGTGCAACTGATTATTCTGTGCGCCATTATTTTCATCCCGCTGGGTTACGCCTTTCACCGGCGTTTCCCGCACTGGCGTCAGTACTGGCAAAACCTGTTGTTATCACCGCGCTATTTAAAATCCATCGGATTATGGGTGCGCGAAGGTTCTTCATCTCAGATTAAGCGTAAGAAACAGCCATGAAGCCAACAAACAACCCGCAATCCGACAACTCCCTGTGGCGCTACTGGCGTGGGCTGGGTGGCTGGAACTACTACTTCCTGGCCAAATTTGCCCTGCTGTGGTTCGGTTACCTGAACTTCCACGCCTTGCCCAACCTGGTGTTCATGGCATTTCTGTTGATGCCGATACCGGCGATGCGTCTGCACCGCTGGCGTCATTACGTGGCGATCCCGATTGGGATTGCGTTGTTCTATCACGACACCTGGTTGCCCGGCATCAACAGCATCATGAGCCAGGGTTCGCAATTGACCGGCTTTAGCGCCCAGTACCTGCTGGAGCTGATAAATCGCTTTATCAATTGGCAGATGATCGGCGCGGCCTTCGTGATGCTGATTGCCTACCTGTTCCTGGCTCAATGGGTACGGGTTACCGTATTCACCGTTGCCGCACTGGTGTGGTTGAACCTGGTCAACATTGCCGGGCCGGCCGTCTCCCTGTTACCGGCCAGTACCAACGCTTCTACCAGTAGCACCCCGGCAACGACGCCGCCGGCTGCCGGGGGCGACAGCGCACCGGCGGACAGTGCGCCACCAACCAGCGCCAACCTGACGGCCTATCTGAATCAGTTCTACGACAAGGAAAAAACCCGCGCAACCGCCTTCCCGGCCAGCCTGCCTGCCGATGCTCAGCCGTTTGACCTGCTGGTGATCAACATCTGTTCGTTGGCCTGGGCCGACATGGACGCGGTAAAACTGGAAAACCATCCGCTGTGGTCGAAGATGGACATTATGTTCGACAACTTCAATTCGGCCACCGCCTACAGCGGCCCGGCGGCAATCAGGTTGTTACGCGCCAGCTGTGGTCAGCCTTCGCATCACGATTTGTATCAGCCGGTCAATCAGCAATGCTATCTGTTTGATAATCTTGCCAAGCTGGGCTTCAAAGAGCAGCTGATGCTGGATCACTCCGGCGTGTTCGGCAACTTCCTGAAAGAGCTGCGCGAACAGGGTGATATGCAGGCACCGCTGATGTCTCAGGCCGGGATCGGCAATGAGCTGGCCTCGTTCGATGGCGAACCGATATACAACGATTTGGAACTGCTCACCCGCTGGCTGGATCAGCAGCAGAAAGCCGGTGATGCCCGCAGCGCCACCTTCTTCAATATCATTCCACTGCATGACGGTAACCGTTTCGTCGGTTCGAACAAGAGCGCGGACTATCAACCCCGGGCGCAGAAATTGTTCGACCAGTTGAACACCTTCCTGGAACAATTGGAGAAGTCTGGCCGCAAGGTGATGGTGGTGATCGTGCCGGAACACGGCGCGGCACTGGTGGGAGACAAAATGCAGATGTCCGGTCTGCGCGATATTCCCAGCCCCAACATTACCCATACGCCGGTAGGTATCAAACTGGTTGGTATGAAAGCGCCGCATCAGGGCAGCCCGCTGCAGGTCAAAACGCCAAGCAGCTACCTGGCGCTTTCCGAGCTGGTTTCTCGTTTGGTAGACGGCAAGGCCTTCACCGCGCCGAGCGTAGACTGGCAGGCGCTGACGCAGAACCTGCCGCAGACGGCGGTCATTTCCGAGAATGACAACGCCATCGTGATGCAATACCAGGGCAAGCCTTACATCCGGCTAAACGGCGGCGATTGGGTACCTTATCCCCAGTAATTGCATTACCTGATGACTCAGGGGCACGCCTTCGGGCGTGCTTAGTCTGATGACAAACACCCGAAAAAACGTGGTTTTCGGATGTTTGGGGTAAATCAGAAAACATAATCCTTTGTTTTTATTAGTCCCTAATCAGAACTTTTAATTGCAAAGGACTTTATCAGCCATCTGGGCACGCCTTCAGGCGTGCTTTTTTTTGCAGCCATCAATCTGCGGCGGAACCTTAATCCTTAACATTGGCTTTGGGCATTCCATTCCAATCGGCGTAATAATCCGGATAAAAAAAGCCAAGAGATTAATTATCAGTGGTTTGCGAAGATTCCTAATTCAGCTTATTTCGTCAGGATTTCGCTAAGAAAAATAAGCGCCATTAATACAAATAAAAAATCCACTCAATAAACTAATTAATACGATCATAATTAAAAGCAAAAAAAATGCCGGCGTAAAAACCGGCATTTTTAGTTAATTGTCATGGATAACAAAGTTATGCCGCAGAATTTTCATCCTGATCGACCGCAAAGCAGGCCACCATCTGCTCGCCGTATTGCTTTAACTGGGGTTGCAGTTGGGTACAAGGCCCGAAAGCACGGCGGCAGCGAGCATTGAATGCACAACCTGGCGGCGGGTTCATCGGGCTGGGCAATTCGCCGGTCAGCTTGATGCGCTCGCGACGCATATCCGGATTCAGGCGCGGTGTCGCGGACAGCAACGCCTGGGTATACGGATGACGCGGGTTGTTGAAGATGGCGTCTTTACTGCCCTTCTCCACGCAGCGGCCGAGATACATCACCATCACTTCGTCGGCAATGTGCTCCACCACCGACAAATCATGGGAGATAAACACGTAAGACAGCCCCAGATCCTGCTGCAAATCCATCATCAGGTTCAACACCTGCGCCCGCACGGACACGTCCAGCGCGGAAACCGGCTCATCGGCAATCACTACGTCCGGGTTAAGCATCAACCCGCGTGCAATAGCGATACGCTGCCGCTGCCCGCCGGAGAACATATGGGGATAACGATCGTAATGCTCGGTTTTCAATCCGACCTTGGCCATCATCTCCAGCGCTTTCTCACGACGTTCTGCGCTGCTTAACGCGGTATTGATCTGCAACGGCTCCTCAAGGATCTGCCCGACCTTCTTGCGTGGGTTGAGCGATCCATAAGGATTCTGGAACACGATCTGGATCTTCTGGCGTCGCAGCTTCTCAGCCGTGACATCCGGCTTCAGCAAATCCTGCCCCTGATAGTACAACTCGCCACCGGTCGGAACTTCAATCATCGTCAGCAGGCGACCCAGCGTCGATTTACCACAGCCGGATTCGCCCACCACCGCCAGCGTTTTGCCACGCTCAAGCGTAAAGGAAACGCCATCCAGCGCTTTGACCAGCCGCTCCGGGGCAAATAGCCCCTTCTTGACCGGGTAGTGTTTCTTCAGGTCAATCGCCTGCAATAAGGGTTGGTTCTGGCTCATACGGTCGGCCTCCCCGCATCATCCAGCGGTGTGTGACATTTAACCTGACGGCCGGGAATGCTGCGCAGTTCCGGCTCTTCAGTACGGCAACGCTCATTGGCGTACGGGCAGCGTGGATTGAGCAAACAGCCGCTTGGGCGGTCATATTTGCCCGGTACCACGCCAGGCAGCGAAGCCAGGCGCGCTTTATCGGCGGCGAATTCCGGCAACGCGCGCAGCAGCGCCTGAGTATAAGGGTGACGCGGTGCGCGGAAGATTTCCGATGCCTTACCGGACTCCACCACCTGCCCGGCATACATCACGATGATGTGATGCGCCGCCTCGGACACCAGCGCCAGATCGTGAGTGATCAGCAACAGGGCCATATTTTCACGCTGCTGCAATTCCAGCAGCAGTTCGATGATTTGCGCCTGAATGGTCACGTCGAGCGCGGTGGTCGGTTCATCGGCAATCAGCAGCTTTGGTCGGCAGGCAATCGCCATGGCGATCATCACGCGCTGGCTCATCCCACCCGAAAGCTGGTGCGGATAAACGTCGAGACGCGAAGCCGGGTCGGGGATACCTACCTGGGTCAGCAAATCAACAGCCCGTTGACGACGAGTACGGCGGTTGCCGCCCTGGTGCACCTTCAACGCTTCCATGATCTGGAAGCCGACGGTGTAGCACGGGTTAAGGCTGGTCATCGGATCCTGGAAAATCATCGCCACTTCCGAGCCCACCAGTTGGCGACGCTCTTTTTCGGAAATTTTGCGCAGATCCTGGCCGTTAAACTCCAGTTTTTCGGCCATCACCTTACCGGGGAAGTCGATCAGCCCCATAATCGCCAGCGAGCTGACGGACTTGCCGGAGCCGGACTCGCCGACAATGCCCACCACCTGGCCCTGCTCCACGCTGTAACTGATGCGGTCTACCGCGCGGAAGGGAGTGCCTTCGTCACCGAAGTGCACCGAAAGCTTGTCTACATTTAATAACGCCATCTCTCTCGTCCTCTGTTACTGCTTGAGTTTGGGGTCGAGAGCGTCACGCAAACCGTCCCCCATCAGGTTAAATGCAAGCACCGTCAGCAGAATCGCCACGCCGGGGAAGGTCACGACCCACCAGGCGCTTTGAGCGAACTGCAGTACGTCGGAGAGCATGGTGCCCCACTCCGGCGTTGGCGGTTGCGCACCCATGCCCAGGAAGCCGAGAGCGGCCATATCCAGAATGGCGTTCGAGAAGCCAAGAGAGGCCTGGACGATCAGTGGCGCCAGGCAGTTTGGCAAGATGTTGATAAACATTTGGCGCAGCGCACCGGCACCGGCCACGCGTGAAGCGGTGACGTAGTCGCGGTTCACTTCCACCAAGACCGCCGCGCGCGTAAGTCGCACGTAGTGCGGCAAGGCGACGAAGGTTAACGCCAGCGAAGCGTTGACGATGGAGGGGCCGAAGATAGCCACCAGCACCAATGCTAACAGCAGGCTCGGCAACGCCAACATGATGTCGACGATACGCATGATGATTGCATCTACCACGCCGCCGAAATAGCCGGCCAGCAGGCCCAGCACCACGCCCATGATCAGCGAAAGCACCACCACCAGACAGCCGACCAACAGCGACAGCCGCGCGCCGTACATCAGGCGCGACAGTACATCACGGCCCACATCGTCAGTACCGAGGATATATTGCCAGCTGCCGCCTTCCTGCCAGACCGGCGGTTTGAGCAGCGCGTCGCGGAACTGATCCGCTGGCGCATGCGGTGCCAGCACCCCGGCACCGATGGCGATAACGAACATCACAATGATATAAACCAGGCCGACAACGGCCCCTTTATTGCGCTTGAAATAGTGCCAGAACTCCTGAAACGGGGTCATGGGCTTCGGCGCACCTTTAACTACAGACTCAGTGACTTGAGACATTAGAGCGCCCCTTATTTCTTGTGGCGAATACGCGGGTTGACCACGCCGTAGAGCACGTCTACCAGCAGGTTAACCAGAATAATCATACAGGCGACCAGCAATACGCCGCCCTGAACAACCGGATAGTCGCGACGCTGCAACGCATCCATCAGCCAGCGCCCCAGGCCCGGCCAGGAGAAGATGGTTTCGGTCAGGATCGCACCGGCCAGCATGGTGCCGACCTGCAGGCCAATCACCGTTACCACCGGCAGCAAGGCATTGCGCAAAGCATGCACCACGATCACCCGCATGCGGCTCACGCCTTTGGCGCGCGCGGTACGGATGTAATCTTCGCCCAACACTTCCAGCATTGAGGAGCGCGTCATACGCACGATCACCGCCAGCGGAATGGTGCCGAGTACGATAGCCGGCAGGATCATATGCATCACGGCATCAGCGAAGTCGCCCGGTTCGCCCCAAATCAGGGTATCAATCAGCATAAAACCGGTTAACGGCAAGGTATCGTCGAGGAACACCGTGTCGCTGACCCGCCCCGATACCGGCGTCAGGTTTAGCTGCACCGAGACCAGCATGATCAGCATCATGCCCCACCAGAAAATCGGCATCGAGTAGCCGGTCAGCGAGATGCCCACCGCGGTGTGATCGAATATTGAGCCTCGCCTGACTGCCGCCAGCACCCCGACCGGGATACCCACCAGCACGGCAAAAATCATCGCGCAGAACCCTAATTCCAGCGTGGCCTTGAAGCGTGGAACAAACTCATCCCAAACGGAGATGCGGCTTTTGAGGGACGTACCCAAATCACCCTGCAACACGTTGGATACGTAAGAGAAATATTGTTGATAGAGCGGTTTATCCAGCCCCATTTCCGCCATCAACTGCGCATGGCGTTCTGCGGAGATCCCGCGTTCCCCGGCCATGATGGTCACCGGGTCACCGGGGATCATATGGACGAATGCAAAAGTCAGCAAAGTTATGCCGATAAACGTTGGGATAACTAACCCCAAACGTCGGAGTATGAACTGCAACATATCCCGAACTCTCTGTATAAAGTGCCCGGCAGCTCATCGTCCGCCAGGCTTATTAAAGCTCACACACTTTGAACAATCCTGATGCCATACGCCGGAGACTGGTCAGCAGAAGCGCAACCTGTTGCGCCCCTGCCAAGTCCATTCGTGTGTCGCCGGCTTAACGGCCAGAATTAATCTAGAGAGACATTCTCAAAGTGATGCTTACCAAGCGGATCCACAACATAGCCCTTCACTTCTTTACGCACTGGCTCGTAAACGGTGGAGTGGGCGACAATCAGTGCCGGAGCCTGATCGTGCATCACTACCTGAGCCTGTTTGTACAGTTCGATGCGTTTGTCGTGGTTCGATTCAGCGCGTGCCGGTTGGATCAGATCTTCAAACGGCTTGTAGCACCAACGAGAGTAGTTGGAACCATCTTTCGCCGCCGCACAGCTAAACAGCGTGGCGAAGAAGTTGTCCGGATCCCCGTTGTCGCCGGTCCAGCCCATCATCACCGTCTGATGCTCGCCCGCTTTGGCGCGCTTGAGGTACTCACCCCACTCATAGGTCACGATTTTGGCTTTCACGCCGATTTTCGCCCAGTCAGACTGGATCATTTCCGCCATGCGGCGCGCGTTCGGGTTGTACGGACGTTGTACCGGCATAGCCCACAGGTCGATGGCGAAGCCGTCTGCCATGCCCGCTTCTTTCAGCAGCTCTTTGGCCTTGACCGGATCGTAGGTGTAATCCTTCACCGCGTCGTTATAGCCCCACATGGTTGGCGGGATCAGGTTTTTAGCCGCCTGGCCTGCGCCCTGGTACACCGCGTCGATGATCGCCTGCTTGTTGACCGCCAGGGTCAACGCCTGACGCACCTTCAGGTTATCCAGCGGTTTTTTCTCAACGTTGAACGACAGGTAGCCAACGTTCAGCCCCGGTTGTTCCATCAGGTTGATGGTTTTGTCCTGCTTCATGCGGGCGATGTCAGCCGGGTTCGGGAACGGCATCACCTGACATTCGTTTTTCTGCAGCTTGGCGTAACGCACTGAAGCGTCTGGCGTGATAGAGAACACTAAACGGTCGATCTTCGGCTTGGTGCCCCAGAAACCGTCGAATGCCTTATAAAGGATTTTGGAGTCTTTCTGGTATTGCAGCAGTTGGAACGGACCGGTACCGATTGGGTTCAGGTCAACTTTTTCCGGAGTACCGGCTTTCATCATCACGTCGGCGTATTCGGCAGACAGAATGGATGCGAAGTCCATACCCAGGTCAGCCACAAACGGGGCTTCCGGACGGTTCAGCACGAAACGGACTGTGGAATCGTCCACCTTCTCGATTTTGGCGATCAGTTTCGGCATGTCCATGCCTTCAAAGTACTCATAGCTGCCGCCGGAGACTTTGTGATAGGCATTATTCGCGTCCAGCTGGCGTTCGAAGGAGAACACCACGTCGTCGGCGTTGAAGTCACGGGTCGGTTTGAAATCTTTGCTGCTCTGCCACTTCACGCCTTTACGCAGGTGGAAGGTGTAGACTTTGCCGTCTTCGCTAACGTCCCATTTTTCAGCCAGGCCCGGCTGCAGTTCGGTGGTGCCGATTTTGAATTCGACCAGACGGTTGTAAATTGGCACCGAGCTGGCGTCATAAGTGGTACCCGAGGTAAACAACTGCGGGTTGAACCCTTCCGGGGAACCTTCAGAACAGTAAACCAGAGTCTTGGCTTGCACGCTGGCCGCAACGGTCAACGCAATCAGCCCAATACCGAATTTCAGAATCCCTGTTTTTCCCAAGGAACTTGTCATCGCTAGTGCTCCATTATGTGATGTGATGTGTGTTTTACCGCCAGAGCCTGTATTTTTTATTGCGCGGCCTGTGCAGTGTGCCCGAAGGCTGGGAGGGATAATTGCGCGAGAGAGCCGGGTGGAACGCGTCCCGGTGGGGGCGTCTGAGCGCGTGGAATTCACTCAAACAACTCTCGCTCTTACCCCTGAGGCTACCAAATTGCCAACTGTTTGGGGTGTCGTCAATATAACCAGTAGGGATTTACACAGACTGTGAGAAACAGCAAACAAACATAAAAAAAACCTTTCTTTAACAGTTGCAGCATTAAAAATTATGCTACACGGTCATTTTTAGTTCGTTAGCCTGCACTGAAGAAAGTTACTGGTGTTTAACTCCGATAAAAAACTAAAAAAGTTTGTTGCTGAATGATGAATATCTGAACGGTTATTTTTGTGATCTGCGTTAAATACAGGATGAAATGCTGATCCCCTACCCGAAAGAGTGAGGCACTGAAGCCCTTTTTGATCGAGACGACACCACAATCTATGCGCCGTTAAAAAACTTTCGTCTGTAAAAAGCCGGGGGCGAAAAGATATCCCCCGGCAACGTACTACAACCGATTTAAGGCGTACCGACGCTGTTGCCCAGGCTGCTGTTCATGTTATTCAGAATTTCGCCGTTATCGGCGTCAATTTCCCATGAGAACAACCCGCCCAGCTGCTTATCCAGCACATATTTGCCCTTCGCCTGCACCGAGCGCGCATCGTCGAAGGTGATCAGATCGCCAGTGGAAGGTTTGAAGACATAGGGTGCTTCAGCGGTAGCATCGTAGCTGTACTGCCATTCGCCGCTCATAAACTCATTGGCGATCTGGCGGTAATCCACGATGCCATTTTCCCAGGTACCTTTCACCGGGCCAGTGGCGGTGCCGGTAAACGGAATGTTGTTCTGGTAACCGTTCACCCCGGTCCAACCGCGACCGTACATGGCGGTGCCCACCACGATTTTGCCCGGCTTCACGCCCTGCGTGAGCAGTGCATTAACGCCATTCACCGTGGTATACGCCGTATCCGGTTTCCAGGCCGGCGCTTTCAGCGCAGTCTGGTGGCCCAGGTTTTTCAGATCGAATGCCCCATAGAAGTCGTAACTCATCAGGAAAATGTGATCCATCGAGTTTTGTGCGGTGTTGTAATCCACCTTATCGATTTTATCCTTGCCGGCGCTGATCGCAGAGGTCAGTTCATACTTACGGCCCGTTTCCGCCGAAAGCTGATCCAGCATGGCGCGCAGCTCTTTCATCAGCTGCACATAGGTTGCCCCATCCTGCGCACTGCCCAGTTTCGGGTTAGCACCCTGCCCGCCCGGGAATTCCCAGTCGATATCTACGCCATCAAAGAACTTCCAGGTTTGCAGGAACTCCTTCACCGAGCCGACGAAGCGATCGCGCTTCACCTTATCGCCCATAAAGAAGAACGGATCGGATAACGTCCAGCCACCGATCGACGGCAGGATTTTCAGGTCCGGGCGCGCCTGTTTCAACGCCATCAACTGGCCGAAGTTGCCTTTGTAGGGGTCGTCCCAGGCGGTCACGCCCTTCTGACCTTTCTGCAGCGCAGCGAACGGATCGTGGATCGATACCTTAAAGTCTTCACGCCCCTGACAGGAACGCTGTAACGCCTGGAAGCTGCCTTCGATCTCTTTCAGGCTGTCGTTGATGCCGTCACCGCCACAGATAGGGATAAAGCCGTACAGCAGGTGCGTCAGATTCTGAGCCGGAAGTTTATCGACGGTGAAATTACGGCCGTAAACGCCCCATTCAACGAAATAAGAGCCAACCACTTTGCCGGAGTCTTGTTTATAAGGCTTATTCTTTTCCAACAAAGGTTCTTTTAAAGGTGCCAAATGGCTACCGTCGGTATCTGCCACCACAATTTCGGTTGCATCGCTGGCGGTACAACCGTCGGCGTTGCATAACGCCACCTGCATTTGATAACGGCCGCCTTTATTCACCTTAAAGTTTGCGGTTCCCGAACCACCGGTTGAGGCACCACTCCAAACTTCTTTGCCATTTAATAATACTTTCGCCGTGGTACCGGTATCGCCATTCCATAAATTCCATGAAACAGAAACGTCGGCGGCATTTTTTACTTTCACCAGATTATTATAAGCCGTCGCCGCTTGATCGACTTCGACAATGGCGAATTTGGTATTGCCCCAGGCCAACGTAGGTTTGCCCGGTGCAGCGGCCTGCGCCGCAGAGCACAGCGTGCTGCCGATCAGCAACGCCAACAGCGGTTTATTAAATTTGCGCATAACTGATTCCTTTATTCCGAGAGGATAAACATAAAATAATTAATCATGGCCACCCATTGTCGGAACAAAATAATCCCGCAATAATCCTGGCCGATTAAAGTTAATAAATAAGTATTCATCTTTCCACGCAACGGAAATCTATCATTCCCATTTCGTGTATTCAGACTATAGATAAAATAATCATTAAAACAAGATGGCTATCAAGCGGGTTTTATTGAGCAGCGATGAATTTATTTAATAATGAATCACTGCTGCCAATAGGAATAAGGAGTGTGAATTAATTTCTGGGCAAGGATCAATATTTGTCATGGGATTGATGTCATTATTGACATCAAATTTAAATTGATGGTAGCGTAAACATCAACAAGGAATGTTCAATGCCAGCGACACTCGTAATGAACAGGCGTATTTGGCTGGATACAAACAGTTTGCTCAGTCTGGTTGTATGGGACGTCACTTCTGCGGTAAGAGGCAGCAACCACAAGTACAAATATCGCTTGGCCTATGTGGTTGAGGATAAATGCGTATTACGCTACGACAACGAGGCAGGCAAAGGTGACCATAAGCATCTGGATACCGTTGAGATCTCGATAAATTTTATCGATATTAATCAGCTGATTGACGACTTTATTGCAGAATTGCAGAAGTTAACCAGCTAAGGAGGCCGAAATGCGCACTCTGAGGGTAAGTGTAATGCCTGTCCAACAGGCAATAGACGGGTTGAAGACTGATTTTGCCAAAGCTTTATCCGGTAAGGAGATGGGTAACAGGCTGATATTCCCCGATGTCAAAACGCTGACTTATGTCTTGCTGAACGCTAATCGGATGACTCTGCTGGAAATAATGACCGGTGCAGAAGCTATGTCGATTCGAGAGCTTTCCAGACGACTAAACCGGGATTTCAAAGCCGTACATACGGATGTGCAAGCACTACTGAATGCCGGCGTTTTAGATAAGAAAGGTGCAAAGATTATCTTCTCTTATGACGAAATTCATTTTGACTTCGTAACAGGAAAAGCAGCCTGAAGGGCAAATAACAGGCGAAAAAAAACCTGCTTATAAAGCAGGTTTTTCGAATGTGGTCGGCGAGAGAGGATTCGAACCTCCGACCCACTGGTCCCAAACCAGTTGCGCTACCAAGCTGCGCTACTCGCCGATGCGGGGCGCATCTTACTGCTGGGGATAATACGCGTCAATCACTTTTTCAACCCAGCCCGCCAAGTGGCGATAAAAGCGTCATAAAGCGCGGTACAATGCCCTGTACCGCGCTTTTGCATCATGCCTTGGCGGTTTTCAGCGCCGGTGATTGCGCACGCAAGAACGGCAGCAGGAACAGCGCGGACAGGCAGGCGGCGATAGAGATCACCACGAAGAAACCGTTCCAGTGCCAGATTTCCATGATGCGGGCAATCGGGTAGCCGGACAGTGCCGCCCCGAGATAGGCAAACAGACCGACGAAACCGGTCGCCGCTCCGGCGGCATCCTTATGCGAACATTCCGCCGCCGCCATGCCGATCAGCATCTGCGGGCCAAAGATAAAGAAGCCGATGGCAAAGAAACAGGCAGCCTGCAGCAGGAAGGTCACGCCCGGCATGAGCCACAGCGCCGCCACCGACAGGAAGATACCGATGGCGAAGATCAGGTTCATTGGCCCACGGTTACCGCGGAACAGCTTGTCGGAGCCCCAACCGGCCACCAGCGAGCCGATAAAGCCACCCACTTCGAACAGGGAAATCGCCGAGTTGGCGGTCATCAGCGAATAGCCTTTTTCCTGCGTCAGGTACAGGTTGCCCCAGTCGTTGATCGCCGTACGTACGATGTATACCAGCACGTAAGACACTGCCAGCAGCCAGATGTACTTGTTGGTCAGCACGTAACGCTTGATGATTTCCCGATTGGTCAGGCCCTGGCCTTCCGATTCCTGCACCAGTTCCATGGCGTCGTTGCGCCATTTACCGACGCTAGGCAACCCCATGGATGACGGCTTGTCACGCAGGCGCCAACACATCAGCAGGCCCAATAACACGCCGATAATGCCCGGAATGATCATGCCGTAGCGCCAGCTGAAGTGCAGCGAGATAAAGCCGACCAGCAGCGGGATCAGCGCACCACCGAAGTTGTGCGAAGTGTTCCAGATAGCCCACCAACTGCCGCGTTCGGAGCGGGAATACCAACTGGTGAGGATTTTTGAACAAGGCGGCCAGCCCCAGCCCTGGAAGAAGGCGTTGAGGATCCACAGCGTACCCAGCATCAGCAACGAAGAGCTAAGCCCGAAGAAGATATTGAGCACGCCGGTCATGATCAGACCCAGGCCCATAAAATAGCGCGGGTTGGAACGATCGCTGATCATGCCTGAGATGAATTTAGAGCAGCCGTAAGTAATGTAGAACAGCGTACCCAGGATGCCGACATCGGACATCGTCAGGCCAAGATCGCTCAGCATAGCCGGCATGATGAAGTTGAAGCTTTTGCGCGTAAAGTAAAACGCGGCATAGCCGATGTACATCGTCCACATCAGCTGGATACGCCAGTATTTATAGCTGGCATCGATCTGTTTTTGATCGGTAACCGGCGGCACATCCTGGCGGCTTTTAAGGAAAGACCACATGTGAAACCTCAGAGAATAGGAAAAGTGCCGCTATCATGCTGCGCGCGCGCGCGAATGGCTTACGCCGGATTCCCGACGCAGTTAGGAGTATTTCCTAGTTTTACGCTTCTGCCGTTGAAACTGTGGGTAAGATCACATTCAAACAGGTGCCATGCTCCGACGTCAGCCGCAGTTGGCCCCCCAGTGCGCTAATGCGCTCTTGCATGCCGCGCAGGCCGTAACCCGGCTCATGGTCAGCCAAATCGATGCCGATGCCGTTATCGCGAATGCTCAGCAGGATTTGCGGCGGTCGCCCTTTACGGTGACGAAGACGCGCGTCCAGCTCAATGCGGCTGGCAGCAGCGTGGCGGCAGACGTTGGTCACCCCCTCCTGGCAAACCCGGTACAGGGTAATTTTCAGCGTTTCATCCAGCAGTTCATCCGGCACCTGCCACTGCATCGTGCTCACCAGCGACGTATCCTGCGGTAGCGACTCACGCAACATCGCCGCCACCGCCGCCGACAGCGGCAGGTTATTCAGGGCGGCGGGCCACAGCTGAGTCAGCACGTCGTGAACGCCGTCATACACCCGCAGCGCCAGCGTATCTATCGCTTCTGCACAGCCGATCACCGGCGGCTGTGGTGCCAGACGCTTGATAATGCTGGCCTGGGTACGGATCACGGTGATGGTCTGGCCGACTTCGTCGTGCAGCTCACGCGCGACCTCCCGCCGGGTTTGCTCTTCGGCCGTCACCAGCGCGCGCGCCAGCTGGCGGTTTTCCGTCAATCGCAGCCGTAGCTGCTGGTTCAACTCACGCTGGCGTTGAATGCCGGCCCCAAGCAGCAGCCCGGTCAGGCTCTGGGCCAGCAGCGACAACAGCAGGTCGCGATGCGACTCGGGCTGCGGTGGCTCGTTGGCGACCAACACCACGCCGTTGAGCAGCGTCGCCAACAGCGCCCCCTGCCAACCGTAACGGTACGACATGAAGACGATCGGGATGGCCAGACAAAACGGCGCAAAGCGGCGCAGCTCGGCGGCATTCACCTGCTGTTGCAGCCAGATACTGAGCGCAAACAGCAGCAGATAGGTAGCCAGATGCCGTAACCGCAGCGTCACCGGTTTATGGATCAGGCCCGGTTCGAGCGGTACCCAGATTTGCCGCGCCAGATAGTGCCATAGCAGCAGGCAGGTCGGGGCGATGGTGAAGCCACCCGCCAGCCCAAGCAACAGCGCCCGTGCGCCCTCGCCGTTCACCACCTGCCACACCAGCGCCTGCAGCAGTGCGGCGACCGCCACCACCGCGCCCTGCATCAGCGGCCATTGCCATTCGCTGTCGTTTTGTTGATGGCGCAGCAGCCACGGGGACGCGACCAGGCTAAGCAACACCGTCAACACCAGCACCACCACCGAAGCCCACAGCGCCGGCCCGTAACCGAACTGATCCGCCAGCAATACCATCAGCAGCAGGTCGGCCAGCAAGATCCCCGGCCAGAAGCGGTAAGGGCTTTGCAGCAGAATGCCCAGGCGCAGGCCAAACGGGAACAGCAGCAGCGCCTGCCAGGGCGGGTCGATCAGCGCGGTGCCGATGCCCCACAGGCAAAACGCACTGGTGGCATAAATGAAAAACAGCGCCAGTTGGGTGATCAGGCGTTGCATCACAGATTCAGCATCCGCTTCGCCAGTTCGACGTTATTGTTAATGCCCAGCTTGGCGAACAGATTGGCGCGATGCACGTGGACCGTTTTCGGCGATAGCCCCAGGGCCACGGCAATCTCCCGTACCTCCTGCCCTTGGGCGAGTAACAGCGCGATTTCGCGTTCGCGACGCGTGAGGGGATCCACCTTCACCCGTGCCAGCTGTTGGGCGATTTCAGGCATCAGGTACACGCCGCCGCTGGCGACGGTGCGCACCGCGGTGATCAAATCTTCCGGCTTGCAGCGTTTGGACAAGAAGCCGCAGGCGCCGCGCTCCAGCGCCATTTCTACCAGCGCCGGGTTGTCATGCATCGACAGCATCACCACCCGAATGCCCGAGGGAATGTCCGCCAGCAAATCCAACCCGCTGCCATCCGGCATCGAAATATCGCAGATGCAGATTTCCGCCTCCAGGCCTGGTAGCCCAGCGCGCGCCTGAGCAGCACTGCTGAACTCCCCCACTACCTGAATATCCGCCTCAAGCGACAGCAGTTGCACAAAGCCCGATCGCACAATGTCATGATCGTCAATAAACGCCACGCGCAAGGTCATGGAAATCTCCGGTTCGAGGGGGAAAGTGCCCAAGTATACCCTATAGCTTTCAAGTTGCAGCTAGGCGCCCAGCTCGTTCATCCCCAGGTATTGTAGGGGCGCCGCATGCTGCGCCCGCATTAATCGGGGCGAATTTATTCGCCCCCTACAGTAACTGGGGTGAACGACAAATCTGTCGGGAACAGATTTGAACGCTGCTTGCAGCAGCCCCGAAGGGGCAAGACCCACGGACGGGTCTTGTAAGCAGGTAATAACGCTGCAAGTTGAAAGATGACGGGTATATACCGCAAGCCTGTGCCGGATTAATTGATGAAGGGAAGGTATTAACAGATTTTACCGGGCGCAGTGCGCCCGGTATTGCAGAGGTTACAACTGTGCCGCCGGCAATTTTTCCTGCGGAATATTACACCAGTTGTTTTTCGCCACGATGCCGCCGTTCGGCGAGGTATATCCGAGGCAGCCGAGAATGGTATCGAACAGCTCTACATGACGGTGGGTTTTACCCACGCGCTGTTGGGCCTGAAGTTGTTCAAACGCCCCGCGATGCTGAGGATCTTCCAGGAATTTATCGGATGCCCATACCATCATCGGTACGCGGAACTGCTCCGGCGGTGCCATTTCACGCGGCGTGCCGTGCAGGTGCGAATTCTCGCCGATAGATTCGCCGTGATCGGACGAATAGAACACAATTGCCTTCTTCTCACGCACCTGATCAATCACGTTGGCGATAAAGCTGTCGGTATACAACACTGAGTTATCGAAGGCGTTAACCAGCTGCTCTTTAGAACAGAAATTGTCGACGCCGGTACACTCAGGTTGGTAACGCGCGTAGCTGCGTGGATAACGCTGTGAATAGAGGTAATGCGAACCTTTAGTGTGCAGGATCACCATGTGCTTGCCCTGCGGATAGCGGGCCAGCGACTCTTTCATTTCGTCTACCAACAGCATGTCGTCAACCGATTTACCGTCATTGCGTTTCTCGGAGGCGATCATTTCGCGGAACGAATAGTTGTTCACTTCGGTATTGTTATAGAACCAGACCTCGCTCTGCATGGCAAACAGCTCCGAGGTGAAGCCCAGATCCTTCAGCACTGCAAACACGTTCTGCTCTTTCAACGTACGCTGTGGGTTGTCTGAGGTACCGCCTTCGCGCACGAACATGCAGCGCAGAGAAAGTTTGGTCGAGGTATCGCAGGATTCACCGCGGAACGCCACCAGGTTTTTCTCTTTGGACAGGCGTGGCGTGGTGTCACGGTCGTAACCCAGTATCCCCATGTGATCCCAGCGCGTGGTTTCACCGATAATAAACAACACGTAGGTATCATCGATATCGGCCGGCGGCACATAGGTAAAGTTCTTGGCCGGGTCGAACAAATTGGCCTGATCCTGGCTTTCGTCATACCGGGTATAGGCAAACAGCCCCAGCGCAGACAGCCAGTTGGATGGCAAATAGGAGTGCGCCACTACGCCACCGTAGCTCGGCAAATCCACATTGGTGATTTTTTCCTGCGCGCTCTGTTCGCTGTCCAACATACGCAGCGGCAACCACACCAGCGCCACCACCGCCACCAACACCACCAGCGGTTTCACCCGGTGCCCTGGGGTTTTCAGCTGTTCGATCAGCGTGTAGCGCAGGTTGTTTTTCCAAATGCACAGCAGCGGCAAGGCGCTGAGCACCAGCATCCATAATACAAAGTGCAAGCCGACCACTTCTTTTGACAGGTCGATATCCGTGGTCATGACCGAGACCACAATGCCGTAGCCAATCACCACGTTGAAGAACGTCATGTAATAGCTGGCGGCAACGGAAATCAGCACCAGTAACGAAGCAACGATACGGTAAAACAGCCGGCCACCAAGCGAGACCAGCCGCATGATAAAGAAGGTAAACAGCACGATAGCGATAACCTCGGTTACCGCAGAAATAACCTTAATCCCCTGAATGCCGTGCGAAAACGAATCAAAGCGACGATAGAAAACGGAAAGGTTTAAAAAGATGCCGATATAAATCGCTAACAATAACGATAAATTCTGCTGTGAAAGCGATTTAACTTTGTTCATGTAACGCGGTGGCTCCGGACGGTAACAGTTCTGAATCAGTCAGACATTCAATGCGGCTTCAGGTTCAGCCGATCGGCAATAAGCGCTATTTCGGGGGTAATAATCAAGAGAATTCTCAAGAAACGGATATTTTTTTCATTTTTTGTGAGAAGTGTAAAGGCGGGGCAGAACGAGAAAGGGAGGGATACCCTCCCCTTTTTCCGTGACGTTGGCGAAAGTCTTACTTAACGTTAAGCGTTACATCAATATTGCCGCGGGTAGCATTGGAATAAGGGCAGACCACGTGGGCTTTTTTCACCAGGTCTTCCGCCACGCTGCGCTCGATACCCGGCAGGCTGATATCCAGTTGCACTTCGATACCGAAACCGTTGGGGATTTCACCGATGCCGACGGTGCCATCAATTTTGGCTTCGGCAGGAATTTTCACCTTTTCTTTCGCCGCAACAAACTTCAGCGCGCCGAGGAAACAGGCCGAGTAACCGGCAGCAAACAGCTGCTCCGGGTTAGTGACTTCACCGCCCGCGCCACCCATTTCTTTCGGCACGCCCAGTTTGACATCCAACACGCCGTCGGATGAGGTCGCACGGCCATCGCGGCCACCGGTTGCGGTGGCATGAGCGCGGTAAACAACTTTTTCAATCGACATAAATCATTCCTTCTTTTGGTTGGAGGCATCATATCGGATCCAGTTGGCTGAACCCGATCATAGGTCTATATCTCACGATTAAATCGCGCACTACTTAAATTACCCACTTATTTCAGTGTAGCGCAGGATCGCCGATCCTGCGTCTGGCAGCCGTTCTTCAAATCTGATCTATCAGCTTGCCGCGCAGCTTTTCGAGCTGCTGCTTGATATTAACGATTTCATCGAGGCTGCAATCGGTAGCGCACATCACGGCTTCCGGCACCGCCTGCGCTTTTTCACGCAGCGCGCGCCCGGCGTCGGTTAACGCGATAATCACCTGTCGCTCGTCGGTCGTGGCGCGGTAACGCAACAACAGCCCTGCCGTCTCGAGCCGCTTCAACAGCGGCGTCAGCGTGGCGGAATCAAGAAACAACCGCTCGCCGATGTCCGAAACCGTGATTTCGTCACGCTCCCACAGCACCAGCATCACCAAATATTGCGGATAGGTGAGATCAAGCTGGCTCAGCAGTTTGCGATACACCTTGTGCAACGCCAGATTGGCGGAGTACAGGGCAAAACACATCTGCTGATCGAGCAGCAGCAGGTTTTTCGCTACGGGGTGTTCGGGGTTTTTACTTTTCATGTTTTGAATATAGATAGCGCACGATGTAATCGCAAGCTATTTTTTAATCGGTATGCTACCTTTTTTAATGCAGGGGATGCCACAGCAGGGTGCTGTGCCGGAGGAAAAGGATATGACAACCACACTGGTAGAACGCGCACGCCGCTACGCCACCAAGGCGCATGCGGCTATCGATCAGCGCCGCAAATACACCAATGACCCCTACATCGTTCATCCGCAGGCGGTAATGGAAATCGTCAGCAGCGTGCCGCACAGCGAGGAAATGCTGGCTGCCGCCTGGCTGCACGACACGGTGGAAGACACGCCCACCACCCTCGGCGATATCGAGAGCCATTTTGGGCCAAAGGTGGCAGAACTGGTGGCAATGCTGACCAACGTCAGCGGCACCGGCGGCGGTAATCGCTTCGAACGTAAAAACCGCGATCGACGGCACAGCGCCAACGCTTCACCGCAGGCCAAAACCATCAAACTGGCCGATCTGATCGACAACACTCGTTCACTGCTGGAATTCGACAGCCATTTTGCGCGCACTTATTTGATAGAAAAACAGCGTCTGCTGGAAGTGCTGACCGAAGGCGACCCGACGCTGTGGCGCCAGGCCAACCATATCGTCGAGCAGGGTCTGGAAAAGCTGCTGTTGCCGCCGCATAACGTCCCGGCAAGCTGGTTCGAACATGCACGCCAGCGTTACCGGGAAAGCGATGCGGCGTAATCCTCAGAAGGTCACTACGGTTTTCAACGCCGTCACCCAGGCATCCTGCGTTTCACTTACGCCCCCCGGATGATGCCAGTATTGTAGGCCCGGCTGCAGCTGCAGCCAGGGGGTGACGTTGAAGCGATAGTAGAGTTCTGCCGTCACGGAATGTCCTGGCACCGGGCGGAAATTAGGATCGTTATACGCGGTGGCGTTGTTGAGTTGATTCAGGTAACGCTGATTATCCCGGTAATGGTCGCTCAACTTGACCATTGAAACGCCCAGGCCCAGCCAATCGTCCGGCCGCGCGTCAAACAATCCGCGGTAGCGAATACCGGTGGAGGTGGAGTAATGCATATAGTTGGAACGCGGATCAGCCAATCCCAGGCTGTAGAACAGGCTCAGACCCCGATTGGCATCATCCGGATGACGCGTTAGCTGTTGGTTAAAACCACTGTACAGGAACCAGGTGCGGTCATGGCTGCGATAGCCGTTTGGATCGCTCGCTCCCGGGCCGCCGGAGACCCCCTCATACAAATCTTGTTGCCGGGCATTGGTGAACAACACTCCCAGGTTATATACCCCCGGCAACTGATTGACCGCATGGGTTTTCAGTTCCAGCTCCATCGGCAGCAACAGGCCTTTACTGCCTTTGGTCGACCAGCTCCAGGCATGGCTGCGGCTTGGGGCGCTTGGGTTCTGCTCCATCAGGCCGGTTTTGAAGGTCAACCCGTCGGTCAGTTTGTATTGCAGCGTGGTACCCCAGTAGTGGACATTCCAGTTATACCAGGTCAATGAGTTGGCGGACTTGCCGCCGCACAGCGTCAGCGTCTGGAAGTCACAGGGAATGATCTGATCGAAATCCTGCACCTTGTTCATCATGCCGATGCGCCATTGCAGCCGACGCTCCAGAAAACTGCGGCTAAAGGTCAGCCAGCCCAGCCGGGTGATCGACTGGCCGCCGTAACTTTCCTGGGACAAATCGGTCGGATTAACGCGCGGATCCTGCAGGCGGTCGCGCGTCAGGTTGTTATCATGGTTGCGGTTAACGATATTGCCTTCAAGCGCCGCATCCGGAATGCCGGTCAGCGCCTGCAGGTCCTGGCTGAAGGTCAGCGAGAACTGATCAATATAGGACGCCTGCCTGTCGTGGTTATATCCACCGCCGGCGTTATAGGAAAGCTGGCTGAGATAACCCAGATTATAGTGAAAGCCATGATCTTCCAGGATCGGTCTGATCCCCAGCATGTCGCCCAACAACCCAGGTTGTGGCGGTTCAAACCCGAGCGCGACGCCTTGCCACTGGGCCGTTGGCGCCTCCACGTCTTTGGCGGTTTGCAAAGTTTCCGCCTGTGCGCCAACGCTGATCCACAGTAATCCTGCGCAGGTTATTGAGTGAGGTAATGGGTATTTCATTATTATATTTCTCCGCATATTACGCTGACTGCGGGCAACAGCATTCCCTGGGCGAGAATTCCCCAAACATTGGCAGCAGTAGATAAAGGTCATGACCCGGTGATTGCCACCGGGTTAATGGGTAAAACCTAGGCTTTTTCTTTCAGTGAGTTACCGTTGCTTTTGATCACGTCGCGATACCAGTAAAAACTCTTTTTGCGATGGCGCTCCAGGCTACCGTTACCGGCATCGTCGCGGTCGACATAAATAAAGCCGTAGCGTTTGGACATTTCGGCTTTAGAAGCGCTGACCAGATCGATCGGCCCCCAACTGGTGTAGCCCATCACTTCCACGCCGTCGTCGATCGCTTCCGCCACCTGCACCAGATGATCGTTGAGATAATCGATGCGGTAGTCGTCGTTGATACTGCCGTCGGCTTCGATACGGTCCTTGGCCCCCAACCCGTTCTCGACGATAAACAACGGCTTCTGATAGCGATCGTACAAGACGTTCAGCAAATAACGCAGGCCAACGGGGTCAATCTGCCAGCCCCACTCCGAACTGGCCAAATGCGGGTTAGGCACCATATTGAGAATGTTGGCGCGGGCGGCGTTGTTTTGCTGTTCGTCGGTGGTGACGCAGCCGCTCATGTAATAGCTGAAGGAGATAAAATCGATGGTCTCGCGCAGCGCCAGCCGGTCTTCGGCGGTGATCTCAATCTGAATGCCGTTTTCGCGGAAGTAGCGCTGCATATAGGCCGGATAGTCACCGCGGGCCTGCACGTCCCCAAAGAACAGCCAGTCGCGGTTCTGGCGCTGAGTCTCCAGTACATCCTCCGGTCGGCAGCTCAGCGGGTAAACAATACCGCCCAACAGCATATTGCCGATTTTGCCGTCCGGCACGATTTCGTGGCAGGCTTTGACCGCCCTGGCGCTGGCTACCAGTTGATGATGAATGGCCTGGTAAATCTCGCTCTTGCTGCTGTCCTCTGCCAGGCCAACGCCGGTAAAGGGCGCATGCAGCGACATATTGATTTCATTAAAGGTCAGCCAGTGCTTCACCTTATGCTTATAGCGCTCGAACACCGTGCGTGCGTAGCGTTCAAAAAAGCCGATGGTCTTGCGGCTGCCCCAGCCGCCGTAGCGTTTCACCAGCCCATACGGCATCTCGTAGTGCGACAGCGTGATCAGCGGTTGAATGCCGTACTTCGCCATTTCGTCGAACAACCGGTCATAGAACGCCAACCCCGCCTCGTTCGGGGTGTCCTCATCGCCCTGCGGGAAAATCCGCGTCCAGGCGATGGAGGTTCGCAGGCACTTGAAGCCCATCTCAGCGAACAACGCGATGTCCTGCGGGTAACGATGATAAAAATCGATCGCCACGTCCTTGATGCCGCTGTCGCCGTCAACCCGTGGGACAATCGCGCCGAAAATGCCCTGCGGCTGCAAATCAGAGGTCGATAGGCCTTTGCCGTCGGTCTGATAGGCTCCTTCCACCTGATTGGCCGCTACCGCACCGCCCCACAGAAAATGGTCTGGAAATTTGCTGCTCATGGTTTTCTCCTCGGTTAACGTAATAAAGTCAGCAGCGGCGCCTGCTCCCGCACCCTGCTCTCGCCACTGGCCAACACCTCGACGTAGTCATCGCTGTTACTGATGATGATCGGCGTAGTGGTGTCAAAGCCGGCGGCGCGGATCGCTGCCTGGTCAAACTCAATCAGCAGATCGCCTGGCTTAACCCGATCCCCCTCTCGCACATGGGCGCTGAAATGCAGCCCGTCGAGCTTGACGGTATCTATACCGACGTGAATCAAGATCTCCGCACCGTCGTCCGATTCAATGCCGATGGCATGCCGGGTTTTAAACAATGAGGCCACGTGCCCGGCGACCGGTGACACCACTCGGCCCTGCAATGGGACAATCGCTACCCCCTTGCCCAATAAACCGCTGGCGAAAGTCGCGTCGTTCACCTGCTCCAGCGGCAATACGTCACCGGCAATCGGGCTGACGACGGACTGTTTGCGGTTAAGCGGGGCTGCAGGCGTCTGCTCGGCGACCGCTTCAACGGGGACCACGCCGAACAGATAGCTGGCCACCGCCGCAAAGCAGAACGACAGCAAGGTACCGGCAATCGCGCCCCACACCGTGGCGTCAAAACCACCGGCGGGAATAATCTGCGCAAAGGTGAAAACGTTCACCAGACCAAAGGAATAGGTGGCAGTGTGGAAATAACCGATCACCGCTCCGCCCAGCGCCCCCCCGATACAGCCGAAAATAAACGGCCGCTTGTTCGGCAGGGTCACGCCATAAACGGCGGGCTCGGTGATACCAAAAATCCCTGCGCCGATAGCAGAACCTGCCAGCGCCCGAAGTTTGGCGTCACGGGTACGCAACATCACGCCCAGCGTGGCCCCCACCTGCCCCATCACGGCCGGCAGCAGCAGCGGCACCATGGTGTCGCGGCCAAACACGCTCAGGTTGTTGATCATCAAGGGAACCAGTCCCCAGTGCAGGCCAAAGATCACGCACACTTGCCACATCGCGCCCATAAACGCCCCGGCAATAATCGGGTTAAAGGCGTAAATACTCTGATAGCCATTGGCCAGCAGATGGCTGAGCCAGGTGGCCGCCGGGCCGATCAGCAGGAAAGTCAGCGGGACGGTGATCACCAGGCACAACAGCGGCGTAATAAAGTTGCGGACCGCGCTGTGGATCACCCGGTTAAACAGCGGCTCCAGGCGGCACGAAATCCAGGCGGCAAATATGATCGGAATGACCGACGAGCTGTAGTTGATAAAGGTCAGTGGGATACCGAAGAAATACTCCCGCACCGCATCGGGCTGCTGGGCGGCTTCAAACGCCGCCATCATCAGGGGGTGGGTCAAAGCACCGCCGATCGCCATGCTGATGAAGGGGTTACCGCCAAATTTTTTCCCAGCGGTGTACCCGAGCATGATGGGCAAAAAGTAAAACAGCGCATCACTGGCAGCAAACAGCATTTTAAAGGTGCCGCTGCTCTCCAGCAGCCAGCCGCAGGCCAGGCTCAATGCCAGGAAGCCTTTCAAGATCCCCGAAGCGGCCATCACCCCCAACAGCGGAGTAAAAATGCCGGAGACCACGTCGATAAAGCGGCTGAAAAGATTGTCTTTTTTGTCACCATCTTCCGCCACCGCCTCACGCTCGCTCAGGCCGCCCACCTGATTGACCGCGTTGTAGACGTCGGCCACATGGTTGCCTACCACCACCTGAAACTGCCCGCCGCTTTCCACCACCATGATCACACCCGGATTTTTTTTCAGGGCGGCGGCGTCGGCACGGCGGCTGTCGCGCAGCTTGAAGCGCAGGCGAGTGGCGCAGTGCACCAGGCTTTTTACGTTGTCGCGGCCACCGACGCCGGCCAAAATCTCACTGGCTAATGCTTCATATTTCATCGCGATATCCTTCAATCCTGCGTTCTGCCAAATCCCATTCAGCGGTGGCCAATCGCCGCCACAGAATTCAGCGCAAAAAAAAACCTAAACCTCATGGCCTCTGCACCCACAAAGGGGACAGAAGCACGAGGTTTAGGTTTTGCCTGCCTGAGCAGTGACAACCCTAAATCGGCTGAGTTATGACGTTACCACCCGACTTTTTGTCGAGGCAAGAGCTTGCGACGGCAAATTACCGAACTGTGATCCGCCGTACAAAACGGCGTCAGTGAGCGAAATAGTGCATGCCGCCGTCTACCGGGATCACCGCACCGGTGATATATCGCGCGAGCGGGGAACAAAGAAACGCGGCCAGATAAGCCATGTCTTCCGGCTCGCCAAAATAGCCGATCGGGATATTCTGTTCGATAAATGCCAGGCGTGCGGCGTCGGTCGGGTGCAGTTTTTCACGCACCTGTTCGCTATTAATCCGCCCGGGCTGCAGCGTATTGACGGTAATGCCCTGCGCCGCCACCTCTCCCGCCAGCCCCTTGGCCCACAGATGCAATGCACCTTTAGCGGCAGTGGCGGCGTTTAAACTACGCGGCTCCATCGAGCCACTGATGTTGATGATCCGGCCCCATCCCTGCGCCTGCATACCGGGCAACAGTGCGTGGGTGACCCGACGCGCCGGCGTGAAATTCAGGGCAAAAGCCTCTTCCCAACCCGCGTCGCCTTCGTTCAGTGCGGTTGGACGAGCCCCGCCGACGGCATTAATCACAATGTCTATCGTGCCGAAGCGTTGCTGCACCTGAGCAAGCAGGCTGTCGAGTGCTCCTGCATCGGTGATATCCGCCGCAGTCACGTAAGGCCGTATGCCACCGCTTTTCGCGATCTCATCTGCCAGGGCCAGCAGGCGATCTTCACGACGGGCGGTAGCCACCACGGTAACGCCCTGCGCTGCAAATACCCTGACCATACCCGCACCGATTCCTTCACTGGCGCCGGTCACCAACGCGACGCGATCCTGCAGTTGCAAATTCATAAGATTACCTTATTGAATAATTCAATTTGGTTTCAAACATAACGGCATTGAATCACACCCCGCTCTGTGTGAATATTCCATAAATTTGCAACGATACTGTGCAGGAATTCACTGATGTTCGATTGGCAGGATTTAAAACACTTTGTGGTGCTGGCGCGTACCGGTTCATTGTCGGCAGCGGCGCGAGAAATGGGCTGTGATCACGCCACCGTGGGCCGCCGAGTCGCGGCACTGGAGAAAGCGCTCGGTCTGCGGCTGATCCTCCGCCTGCCGCGCAGCACACCGCTGACACAGGATGGCAAAATGATTGCAGGGCTGGCTGCCGAGATTGAAAACCAAAGCCACGCCATTGTCCGTCATGCGCGCAGCGCCGGCGAAACACCGCAAACCCAGGTGCGCATCAGTGCACCGCCGTCGATAGCCGCACGGGTTATCGCACCGGAGATTGCGAGATTTCATCAGGCTTTTCCGCATATTACGTTGATACTCTCCGGCGAATCGGCCATCGCCGAACTGGACCGTGGCGATGCCGAAGTGGCGGTGCGAATGGTACGTCCGCAACAACCGGATCTGCTGGTTCAGCGCATCGGCATGATGCGCTACGCGCTGTACGCCACGCCGCAGCACGCAGCCCTGCCGGAAGCCGCACGGGCCTTTATCGCCTATGACCACCACTACCAACACCAGCCCCACCAGCAGTGGTTGCAGCAGCTGTTACAGGGCCGCCCGGTGGTTTTTGAGGCCAGCGATCTGTTCTCGCTGCAAGAAGCCGCGCGTTCGGGGCTAGGTGCCGTGGTATTGCCGACGTTTGTCGCCGATAGCGACCCAGATCTGGTGGTTTTACCCACCCCCATCACCGCGCCAACTCGCGAGCTGTGGCTGGTCACTTATCCCGATCTGGCGCGGTCCGTTGCCGTACGCGCAGTGATGACTTTTCTGGCGGATACCATCGAAAAAAAATGCCCATTGGCGACATAAAACATCAGCAAGGCTAATTGATACTGGACAAAAGTCACGCAGGGGATTATTACTGATCACCGCGTAATTCACTTTAGGGACAGCTGAGATCATGACTTTGCGTACTGAGTTTGGACGAATTCTGATTACCGGCGCGGGCGGCCGGGTCGCTACGGCATTCCGTCAGTCCGTTGGCAATCGCTATCAGCTGCGGCTGGCGGAAAGAGACGTCAGCCTGTTGCACAATCTGCAGCCGGACGACGAGATCATCAGTTTTGATATCGCCGATATCGAAGCCTGCCGGTCGGCCTGCGCCAATATCGATACCGTACTGCACCTGGCGGCCGATCCTTCCCCCGATGCCGATTTTTGCAATTCACTGATGGACAACAATATCCTCGGCACCTTCAATATCTTCCGTGCGGCGAAGGACGCCGGTTGCAAACGCGTGGTGTTCGCCAGCAGCGCGCAGGCGGTCGAGGGCTATCCGTTGGATTACCAAATTCGACCGCAGGACGCACCCAAGCCGAAAAATCTGTACGGGGTCAGCAAAGCGTTTGGCGAGGGCATCGCCGCCTACTTTGCCCATCAGGAGGGGCTGTCTTCGCTGTCGGTACGCATCGCCAACTTCACCACGTTGGCACGCGGTGAACAACTCAGCGCCCGTGATATGAGCGCCTTCCTCAGCCATCGCGACGCCGCCGATCTGCTCGAACGCTGCCTGCGCATTGAAGGCGTGCACCATGCGGTGGTGCACGGCGTTTCCAACAACCGCTATAAGCGCCTGTCGCTGGAGGAAACCACCCGCCTGCTCGGCTACTACCCGCAGGACGATGCCTTCAGCATCCTCGGTTTCGACTAAAGCTTGCTATCGATGCGCTGCAGCAGATAAGGGAAAAACGGGTTAGAGGCAATGCGCATCAGTGAATCCAGATCGACCACCAGCACCGAACGTTCGCCACGCGCTGCCAGCGTACCCAGGCTGATGCCGAACTCGCCGCGCTGAGCCGGGAAGCGGCCATAAAGCGAATCGCTCACCGGGAATGGCAGTGCCACGTGCGACAGCGAATAGATGTCCGCCGGATAGGTCATGCCCAGTGGCTGTACGCTTTGCGTCGTTTCTCCGGCCGCTGTCACACTGGCAATGGCTTCGCTACTCTCGGGCGAGGCGTTGGCAATCACCGTGGTTTGATAACGGCGCGGCGGCGCAGGCAACAGTTGGCTGACCGCCGCCGCCGCATTGGGTCGCAGCAAGGGCCCAAAGTTTACCGTACGATTGACGTCAAACAGCACCAGTTCGCTGCCGTTAGCCGGCAATTCATTATATAACGCGCGGATCACCGCCCGCGTACTGACGGTCGAATCCATTACCGACTGGAAGGTCAGCACCGGCGCCAACTTGTCCAGCTTGCCGTCACGCGCTGCCCGAGCGATTTGCTGTTGCAGACCGTTGCTGAGCAGGTAAGACTGACGCGCGCCGTTCACCGGAAATGAATTGTATTTGAAGGGGTTAAACTCCGGCAAGACGCCGAGCCAGGCCGCTTTGGCAAACGCCGGAAACACCGCCGGCCAGCCGGCAATACCGGCGAAACGGGCAAAACTGGTCACGCCAATCATCGGTGAGATCAACACCAACCGCTGCGGCGCCGCCAACTGCGGATCGTCCAGCGCATCCAACGCATACTTCATCGCCAGCGCACCACCGTTGGAAAAGCCCACGATATGCAGCGGCTTGTCGCCTCCGGCCTTGCTGCGCGCCTCGCGCACGGCTAAACGCGTTGCCGCCAGCCAGTCGCGCCATTCAATATCGGTCAGTGCCCCCGGCACCGTACCGTGAGCCGGCAGGCGAATACCTACCGCCACATACCCCTGCTGCCGGTAGTTCTCAGCGATATGCCGCAGGCTATAAGGCGAATCTGTCAGGCCGTGCAGCAGCACCACCGCACCACGGGGTTCGCCCTGCGGCAGCAATTCGTAGGAGCGGTTCCAGTCGTGGGCAAAATGTTCCGGGTAGACCGGGCTGCCGTCAAAATAACGGTTGAGCGGAATGCGTTCGCTGGCGGAGAGTTTGTCCGTGACGTTAACTTTCACCTCGTCAAACACCCGGCTCTCTGCGGCCAGATAACCTTGCCAGTTGGTTTTATCCAGCTCGGCGGCCGACAACTCGTGCGGCACAAAAGTATGCCACGGCTCCAACGCAGGGCCGCGCTGAGTATCGTAAACCCGCACCGCAAACAGCGTGAGCAAGACGGTGACGCCCACTATCGTCAGTCGTTTGGTCCATTTAATTATCGCCCTGGAAGGCATGCTCACTCCTGAATTCACGGTTATCCAGCAGCGATTATAGAAGCTAAACGCCCGCAGGGGCAGCTCACTGACCGCCAACTTCTACCCGCCTATTTTTAGAGCCTGCTCACAGAACGCGTATTTCCCGGCCTTTTTCACGGATAAAAATTGATCTGCCAACCGAATGTTTGTAGGTTTTCTGTAACGATACACTAAAACGTTACAGTTAAAGATTAAGACACAAAGTATCGTCCCGTTCCCCCCTGTCCCTACCGCATTGCCCAGCAGGGGAATCATCTTCACCACCAGCATCGCAGGCTGTCTGCGATCGGGAGCCAGGCTCATGAAATCAATGACATGCCGCTTAACGCCGCGCCTGTTTATCACGTTGTTATTTATGCTGTTTACCCTGCCGCTGCGCGCCAACGCCGCCGAAGTCAACCTGCGGGTTTATTCATCGTTACCCGACGATGGCTACTCCGCACACGCTATCTGGTTCAACCGTTTCAAACAGAATTTGGAGCAGCGTCTGCCGGGTAAAATTGCCCTCAACTATTTCCCGAACGGCATGCTCGGAAAAGAAGCCGATGCGGTGCAGCAGGTGCGCATCGGCGCGATCGACATGATGATCTCCGGGACTTCCATCTGGGCCACGCTGGTGCCGGAGATCGGCGTGTTGGATCTGGGTTATCTGTTTAATGACAACCAACAGCTGGGCCGGGCGCTCGACGGCCAGGCAGGCCAACTGCTGAGCGCCATGTTGGCCAAACAGAGCAACATCAAGGTGCTGGGTTACGGTTTCAGCCTGGGGGCGCGCAACATTTACAGTAAAAAACCGCTGCAGTCGCCGCAGGATCTTAATCGGATGAAGGTGCGGGTGCTGCCGGCCCCCAATTTCATCGCCACGCTGAAAAGCATGGGCGCTACGGCAATCCCAATGCCCGGCGGTGAGGTTTACTCCGCACTGCAGATGGGAGTGATCGACGGCGTGGAACACGATGCCGCCACGGTGTACACCAGCAAGTATTACGAGATCGCCAAAAACGCCACGCTGACCCGTCATATCTATAACCCGATAGTAGCCACCATCAGCCAGGCGGCTTTCCAGCGCATTCCGCAAGACTTGCGTGACGAGGTGCTGGCCGCGGCCAACGAAGCCACCCTTTATGAACGCAAAATTGCGGCGGAAAAAGAAATTCAGGCCATGGAAAAACTGAAAGCCGCCGGCGTGATTTTCAGCGAAACCGACCGCGACTATTTCCGCCAGCAAACCCTGCCGCTGCAGGCGGCATTTACCGCTAAGTATCCACAGGCCAAAGCGGTGCTGGACGCCATTCATGCCGCAGCGCAGCCGTAACGCGCCCCGGCGGAGGATTTGCTATGACCCTTCCTGTAACCCTTGAAATGAGCGTGAAAAAAGTGGCTATTCTGACGCAGTTAAGCCGCGGCCTGACCCGCTTTACCGCCTGGGGCGGCGCACTGGCGCTGCTGGTGAACGTGGTGGTGGTATTCGCTTCAGTCGTCTGGCGCTACGCGCTGCACAGCCCGATCGAATGGGCTGAAGAGGTGGCGCGAGCGCTGATGGTGACGCTGGTGTTCTTCGGCGTCGCCACCTCCACCGGGCGCGGCAGACACATTGGTGTCGATCTGTTTCTGCGCTGGCTACCGGAAGCCACCCGGCCGTATGTGGTGCATGCCAGCCGCTGGGTTTTGGTGTTGGTGGCATTGGGGCTGACGGTATCCAGCTTCAGCCTGGTCGGCATTTCGCTGCCGCAGACCACCGAGCACGGCCTGCCGCAGGCAATTTTCGTGGTGCCGGTATTTATCGGTGCCGCGGTGATGTTGGTCAGCGCGCTCGACCACGCCTGCCAGGCGCCGCTGAAAGTGGTGTTAACCAGCGCCGCCGTTGTCGCGCTGTTGGGTGCCGCGGGCTACCTTAGCTTGCATACTGGCACCGGGCTCAGCTCGCTGCCCGCCGCATTGATGCTGGCCTGCTTTATTCTTGGCATTATCTCCGGCGTGCCGATCGCCTTTACCCTCGGGATGTCGGCGATGGTGTTTTTCCTCAGCGATCCGTCGCTGCCGTTCGTCTTCTTTGCCCAACAGGTCACCGCCGGCGTCGACCATTTCGTGCTGCTGGCGATCCCGTTCTTTCTGTTGGCCGGCGCGGTGATGGAAGTCAATGGCATGTCGTCACGGCTGGTTGAGCTGATCGTGCGCGGCATGGGGCGCTATCGCGGCGGCCTGAACATGACGACGATTTTGTCGATGGCGTTTTTCTCCGGCATTTCCGGTTCCAAGCTGGCGGACGTCGCCACGGTCGGCGGCGTACTGATGCCGGCGGTACGTCGGGCTCGCCAACCTGCCGAAGAGTCTGCCGGGGTATTCGCCGCTTCAGCCATTATGGCGGAGACCATTCCCCCCTGTGTAAACCTGATCGTAATGGGCTTTATCGCCAACATTTCGATTGGCGCGCTGTTTATCGCCGGGCTGATCCCCGCCCTGTGCCTGCTGGTATTGCTGCTGATTGCCGCCGTGATATTCGGCAAACGCATCAACGTCGATGACGCCTACCCGGTACGGATGCCGACGCGCCAACTGTTGATCGGCGCCGCCGTCGGTCTGGTCATGATTTTGATGATCGGCAAGGGGGTGGTGGCCGGCATCGCCACCTCCACGGAGATCTCCGCCTTCGCGGTGGTCTACGCCATCGTGGTCGGGCGGTTGGCCTTTGGTGAGCTGACGCTGAAAGCTACCCTGAAGCTGTTTGTCGACACCGCCGCGCTGTCCGGCATGCTGCTGTTTATCGTCGCCTGCGCCACCAGTTTGTCCTTCGCTCTGACCATCGAAATGATCCCGCAACAGTGCGCACAGCTGCTGGTCGCCATCGGCGCAGACTACGGTCCGTGGCTGTTCCTGCTGCTGTCGATTGTCATCCTGATTATTTTCGGCGCAGTGCTAGAGGGCGCTCCGGCGCTGATTATCTTTGCGCCGATCCTGGTGCCCATCGCCACCCAGCTCGGCTTCAACCCGCTGCACTACGCCATTGTGATGATTCTGGCGATGGGTTTCGGCCTGTTTTCCCCGCCGATCGGCCTGGGGTTGTACACCACCTGCGCCATCTGCGGCGTCCCGATGCAGGACGTGATTAAACCTATGGCCAAATACCTGCTGATCGTGCTGTTTGGCATCATCGTTATCGCGCTATTCCCGGCGCTCTCCACCTGGTTGCCGATGCGGCTGGGCTACTGATTTTCTCAAGCAAGGAGTCACACCATGTTCTCTGATTTAACCGACAAACGCGTATTGATCACCGGTTCCACCGCCGGTATCGGGCTGGCGACCGCCGCCCTGTTCGCCCGGCACGGCGCCAAGGTCGGCATTAACGGCCTGCGCAGTGAGCCACCGGCAGAGATCGCCACCTTCCCCGGTGAATGCGCATTCTTCTCGGCCGATCTGTCTCGATCCGCCGGCTGCGAGGCATTGGTGGAAGCCTTTGTCGCCCGCTTTGGCGGCATCGATATTTTGATCAACAACGCCGGTGGATTGGGCGGTCGCAACGGGCTGGAAGCGATAGACGACGAGTTTTTTGATCGAGTGATGGATTTGAACTGCCGCTCGGCGCTGATGGTGACCAAATTCGCTATCCCTCACCTGCGCGCTTCGGCTCGCGAGAACGGGACGACCGCCAGCGTCATCAGCACCGGCTCCATTGCGGCACGCGAAGGCGGCGGGATCGGCGCCGGGCTGTATGCCAGCGCCAAAGCCTGGTTGCACAATATCCACCGTAACTGGGTGAAGGAGTTCACCCAGGACAATATCCGTTTCAATATCGTGTCGCCAGGCAGCATCGACACCGCTTTCCATCACGGCAAGAGCGACGAAGTGCTGGGTAAAATGCGCGCTTCCATTCCGATGGGCCGCTTTGGCCGCAGCGAAGAGGTGGCGCCCACCTACCTGTTCCTGGCCTCGCATAACTGTAGCGGATATATCACCGGGCAAATTATCGACGTCAACGGCGGTCAACTCGCGCCCTAAGGGTCTGTGACTCACTTTCGGCCGCGTGATAAAGTCGGGGTAATGGGTTAATGCAAAACGGGAATGTGATGGCGAATATACGTGATGTGGCACGTCATGCCGGGGTGTCGGTCAGTACGGTATCCAACGTGCTGAACGGCCGAGTCGATCAGATGCGCAAGGATACGCTGGCCCGTATTGAACAGGCGATGGCGGCGCTGCAATACCAGCCAAACCGCGCCGCGCAGCAGCTTAAAACCGGGCAGGTCAAAATGCTGGGCCTGCTGGTACCGTCCATCGTCAACCCCAGCTTCGCAGCGCTGGTGCGCGAAATTGAGCTGGCGGCCAAGCAAAACTATGGTTATCAGGTGTTGCTGGGCGATACCCATCGCCAACAGGAAGAAGAGATCCGTTTTCTCGACGATCTGCTGGCGTTAGGCATTCGCGGCGTGGTGGTGGCCTCCACGTTTTACGATCGCCCCCATTTTCGCGATGCCCTGAAACGCGGCCTGGTGATGATTAACTACGACGAGCGCACCCTGGCCGCCACTGGCGAGGCGGCGCTGCCGATCGACAGCGTGTCGATGGATAATTGCGCCGCCGGCAGCATGGCGGCACAGCATCTGATCGCCCAAGGCTGCCGCCGTATCGCCTTCGCTACCGCTTCCGGCATGACCAGCAGCCGCGCCAACAAAATTGCCGGTTACCGGCAGGCACTGGAAAACGCAGGGCTGCCGGCCTGGGTGATCGAAGGCAAGGCGCAGTTCGCCTACGGCGATGCTGAAATGGCCGAGTTAGGCAAGACGCTGGCCGAACAAATTTGCCAGAGTGACCCCCGGCCGGACGGCATTGTAGCGCTGAACGACATGTTGGCCATCGGCATGATTTCGGCCTTCCAGCGGCTTGGTGTGCGGGTGCCCGAGGATATTTCAGTTGTCGGCATCGATAACATGTTCCTGTCCGAGCTGTTTAACCCGGCGCTTAGCTCAGTGGCGCCGCCGCTGCGCGAGATGGCGGTGAAAATTGTCGATCGGCTGATTGGTCGGCTGGAAAACCCTGAATTGCCGGTGGAGGAATTTTTATTCGCGCCTAGCCTGGTGCGCCGCCAGTCGGTCATTAACACGTAACCTCCTGCGGGGCTACGGCTCCGCTCTCTTCCATACTGAATCCATGCTGCGCTAATGCGCGGCGGGAGCTTCGCTGCGCCCAAAACCGCGGCGGGAGAATAAAAATGAACAATGAATCCTGCGTTTACTGCCATCCAACCAATGAAATCCTGCTGTGGCAAAACCCGCTGTGCCGGGCCATTTTCATTGCCGACAGCCCTTTCCCCGGCTGGTGTCGGGTGGTCTGGCATGAGCATATCGCCGAACTGAGCGATTTGCGTGACGATCAGCGCAACAGCATCATGACCGTGGTCGCTCAGGTTGAAGCGCAACTACGGCAATTGCTGACGCCGGCGAAGATCAATATCGCCAGCCTGGGCACCGCACTGCCCCATTTGCATTGGCATATCATCCCGCGCTACCTCGACGACTCACATTTCCCGGAGCCGGTCTGGAGCCAGGCGCTACGCTCGCCAACGGCGAGAACCGTGCCGGAGAATTTTATTGAATTAATGAGGGAACGGCTGGCGATAACGCTGGGGGAATAACAAAACGCCGGGCATGGCCCGGCGTTTACTACTTAATTAAGGCTTTTCGGCAATCTTGCGCAGGTACTCATTATTTTTAAACGCAATGATGATCATTTCGAAGCAAACGCGGGTGAACACGCCGCCGATAATGATCGCAAACAGGCCGCGGAAGAACTCACCGTAGAACATCGACCCAATCCCGCCAACAATGATGCCCAGCAGGCACAGCCAGTACACGCCGGTGATGATTTTCGGCGTCAGCATCGCATCAAAAAAGAAAATGTTTTTCATTGTAAATCCTTCCTTAGGTCAGTATTTAATTATCCCAGAGGCACCGCATCAGCGCGGCATGCCTTGTTGTCACGCCAGTTATGATAGCGAGTAACGTGACGAAAAGCGCTCAGAAATCAGCAGGCCATTACATAAGGGTTGAGGATGTTTAACAAAATCGGCAACAAAATCCTGGGCGGTTTAGCGGCGTTGCTGCTGCTCAGCCAAAGCGCACTGGCACAGGAAACGCTGATCTTCGTGCGGCACGGGGAGAAACCCGCCAACGACAGCGGGCAGTTAACCTGCAAAGGGCTCAATCGCGCGCTGGCACTGCCGGACGTGCTACTGGACCGCTATGGCAAACCTGATTTTATCTTTGCCGCCGGGCCCAAAGAGAATAAGACCGGCAGTTCGCTGCGAGCGCTGTCGACCATTATGCCCACCGCGGTACGTGTCGGACTGCCGATCGGCATTCAATTCCACGCCGATGACATCGCCGGGCTGCAGCAGGAGCTGCTCAGCGATAAGTACCAAAACTCGCGCATCTTCATCGCCTGGGAGCACAAGAATCTCGATAAGGCAGTGAAGAACATCGTTGCCGCGCGCGGCGGCGACGCCAGTTTGGTGCCCGAATGGCCAGGCAGCGACTTCGACAGCATTTTTGTGGTCACGCTGGATCAGGGCAAGGTTTCGTTCCGACAAGAACGTGAGGGGTTGACTCAGTTGGCGGAGAGCTGTCCTTTCGCGGGGTAATGCCATGCAGTCTTCTGCTGACCCAGAAAGAGGGCTGAAGGTTTCACCGCCTGACCTTTCGTTTTATCTGCCCGATGTCGCCACCGGCGTAATAAGTTCCAGCTCAACGCCCCGCCGGATGGCTTGGCGAGCGTTACTGACGCCCAATTTAACCACTGTATTACCCATATGAAATTTCACCGTGCTCACGGAAATACCTGAAATAGCAGCAATTTCCCCATAGGTTTTACCCATACTCGCCCAATACAGCACTTCCTTTTCTCGTGGGGTGAAAATAGGCTTCTGTGTGTTCATATTATTTTTCTGCATGCCGGGAATTGCCGATCCGGCTAGACGATACATCTGCTCATTAATATCGATCAGTAACATCTGCATAGTCCCGAGATCGGATGAGATACGTTTTTCCAATTCCCCTTGTACGCGACTGCCTATAACGACAGATAATAGCGCCAGATTGTTCAGATGGTCATGCAACACAAAGGTCAATCCATTAACAATATTGTACCGTTTAGAGAGAGAAAATATCTTATCTGTCATCAGAGTAATATTCTCGTCCCATACAAAGGGTGAAGTGCGTTTAGACGCAATCAATACTACCGGGTCAGTGAGTTGGAAATTATTGGTTCGATAGAGATCCAGCCACTCACCCGGATAGCTTGAAATAATAAGTGAATCTGATGGATTGTTCTTTCTGAGAGCGAGGTAGGCATATTCCGGGCTACCGAATGGTAACAACTTCCTATCGATATGATCCCGAAGGGTTTCCGTTATTGTTCGATTTTCATTGAAGGCAGAAAACATACAGGCTCCGTGGCGGTCAGACTTTCCCTTTGGTGATCGAACCTGAACTTAAGTTTAGGTATAGATGGGACTTAAGTACAACTTACGGATTTGGAACCGCAACATATAATGAGTCTCGTTAGGCACTGGAAAAAAAACCTGACCTTTGCGGTCAGGTAGCCAACACAGCCAACACCAGGGAAAAATTTCCGGTCAGACAGGGTATACGAAAAATCACTGCTGACCGGGATCCTTACTTTAACACTGCTAATTTATCCTTTCAAATTCATCTGCGCTGACGCTGTTGACCAGCCCCTGTTTGACTAGACGATCTAGCGTCAGTGCAAAGAATGGTGTTCGCCAGAGATAACGTCTTTGAGCCGAGTCCACTGCGCTATTTTAATTTATTATATATTGGACTATTTTATAAACACCCCAACCATTTAATAATAATCAATTAAGATTACTCATCAACATATATATAAATAAAATAGTGCAATGAAAATGATATAAATTATTTATATATCGAAACAAACAATGGCTAAATATCTTTAAATTTAAAAAATCAACTCCAGCATTCACTAATATCAAACTAATGTCTTGTATTTCACTTATGGGATTGAATATCTACAGGAACCTGTAAATATCTTTATTAGCGGTGCTAGGGTAGCGCCGCACTGATTAAGGAAAGATCATGATGACCAGATCCCCCCTTGGTTCTACTGCTTCAACAGGGCAAAAATGCCCGGAAAGCGGCGTTTGGAAGGTCGTGGGCACACCATCAACCACCGCCCCCATAGCGAAAGGTAATACCATGCCGCCCTACAATAATAAGGCGGCTACCTGGAAGTTAACCCAGTACGCCTAAGCCTTAAGTTATAAGCCGCCACTTCGGGGCGGCTTTATTGCTGACGTTCAAGCCAACAAAGAAAGTCCATCATTCGCTCGGTAAACTCAGCGTCATTAGCATTATTGATAGCATGTGCCAGCAGATAATCTATTTCTGTAGCCTTATCAGGATGCCGCGCTAATAATTGCTCGGCATAATCATCAAGCGCTATCGGCCAAAACAGGCTATCAGGATCACGCAGCATATTAGTTGCTCTGATCAGCTTTCTGGCCGCTTCGCGTTTGAGTCGTTGCAGCTCAGCAACCCGAGACCCGCCCGAGATTTTCACACCATAATCTTCCAGCACGGTGCGCAGATCGGCATTTACCGCCCGCGCAATACGACGATCTGGCCGGAACAGTGGCAATACGTTGCTTACGTCATTTCCCCAAAGACAGCGGCAATGGTGTTTCAACCAATAGCCCCAGCTATAGCGATTGGCGGGATTTAGCGCTTCATCGAGGGTGCCAATATCAAAATCCACCTTACTGACTATCGTCTGATGTTGCTGGAAATCCTCACGCCATTGCTCAATAAGCGCCAATTCAGCGTCAGTAGCCCGCCGACTCAGCAACAAGGTGATATCCAAATCGGACTCCCCCGGTGTCGCTTGCCCGCGTGCCACACTGCCATAGAGATAAATACAGTGGATCAAGTCGGGGAAATGGCTCGGCAAGCCTGCGACCAACGCTGTCAGCACAGGCGTGAACGCATCCTGCAATGAGAAGTCGGTTACCGTGGGGATAAAGCCATCGCGGCAGAAGGTCATTGGCTGCTCCGAAGGGGTTTACGCTGGAGAGTGGCGGAAGATCACAGGAGTCGAACCTGCCCAGGACCGCTGGCGGCCCCAACCGGATTTGAAGTCCGGCCGCCCCACCGGGGACGAGGATCTTCCTTCGGGAGTCAGAAGCAAGAGCCTGATTATAGCGCAGTTTATCCTTAGCGCTAAGAGGGAAATAGCGGCGGCCCCCGGCAAAAATACCGGAGGCCGGCAGAATTACGGCTTCAACAGATCTTTGACGTCCAGCAGGATAAATTCATTGTCATCCGCCATGTTCGGCTGGCGGCTGGAGGAGAACGGGAAGTTATTGTCGTTACCGACAATAATATGACTGCCGTCCACCACGTCGACGTTTTCAATGGTGAAGAACGGGAAGGTCAGCACACCGTTGTTCAGCGGTTTGCGCGCCAACTTGTTCGGGTCCTGAATGTTCAACAGGTCGATATAAGCCAGTTTATCGACCGGTTTGCCGACGTTGGCATCAGAAAAAGCGATTTTATATACCCGCTTGAACTTCGCCACCTGGCTGAAGCAGTTGTCGGTTGGCGCACCCGCCGCACAAGCTTTGTCCGGCGTACCTTCGCCATTATCACGCTCAATCACCAGTCCATGGGTAGCGTCGATCATATTGAAATCGCCGATGGCGTTCTGGTTGTCTTCCAGCACGTACTGCCAGCTGCGGCCAGTCCAGGCCTGCTGTTTCACGTCAAATTCCAGCACCCGCAGGTAACGTTTTCCATCGCGGTTTTCAAACTTTTCGCCATCCCACAGCGCGCCCTCAAGCAACGGGTACAGCTTGCTGCCGTCCGGCGATGCCGCCATGCCCTCAAAACCCTTGGAACGCGCCACCTGGAAGTTCTGTTTGCCATCCGGTGCACCCGGTAGGGTCAGCGTCGGGTTATCCGGCGATTTGACTACCTTGCCCTCCACCTTGGTGTCGAACACCGCCAAAACCTTACCGTCCAGATCGGCCTTGATCAGGTAAGGGCCAAATTCATCGCCGATCCACAGGGCATTGTCGGCGAACTGGAAGCTTTCCGGGTCGAAGTCACTGCCGGTCAGGTAACGCTGGTCGGTGCTCTCATTGACGATATGGAACGGCACTTTCTGGTCAGGATCGTGCAGGAATACCGTTTTCAGTGGCGTCACCGTGCCGTTGTCAAAGTCGATTTTGTAGTGATTGAGGTACAGCATCGCATCCGGTGAGTTGGCTTTGCTGCCGAAGCCGTTGTCGGTCAACACCCAGTAGGTGCCGTCAGGCATGTGCTTGATACCGGAATGGCCCTGAAGGGGTTGGCCCGCGATCGGCAGGCCGATACCGGTCATGCGATCGGCGGATTTTCCCGCCACGCTGCCCAGTTCCGTCACGCGTTTGCCGCTGGTGTACTTACCGCTTTGTTGCAAATCGGTGGGAGCATCCTGTGGCGCCGCAATACTGGATTTTACCGCCAGTATCGCATGCCCGGCCAGCGTCGCAGACACCGGTTGGGCGTCAGCCCACAGGTTACCGCTCAGCGCCATACAGCCAGCCAACAGCGCCAGACGAGTTTTGGTGATGTGCATGTCATGGTTCCCTTTTTGTTGTTATCGCCCAGAAGTAAAAGCAACGTCACTATAGGGAGCCGCAATGACAGAAATATTATTCGGCGAACGCTCGCCGGTAGCTGTGCGGATGGAAGCACCAGGTGATGGCGATAAGCACCACCACCAGCAGTGCGTGAATTTGCCAATCTAGCACAAAGCCACCGCTGTAATCACGCAACAGGCCGGAAATGTACGGCGTCGTACCCGCCAGCAGGAAGCCGATACCCTGCATAAATGCCACCAGTCGCCCCGCCGCCGCCGGGTGCGGAATATGGTCGAGCGCCAGCACCAGGCACAGCGGGAATGCACCGCCCAGCCCCAGGCCGGATAGTAGTACCCACAGCCAAGGCAGCGTTTGCGGCAGGTAGATAAGGCCGATGAAACCTGCCAACTGCATGATCAGCGCCAGCAACAACAGCGGACGGCGGTCCGTAGCGCGCGCCAAGGCGGGCAACAGCAGCGCCCCCACGACCTGGCCGAAGGTCATCAGCGCCAATAGCGACCCGCTGGCCTGCGGCTGCCAGCCGAGCTGCATGTAATAAGGGGGGAGCCAGGCGATCAGGCTGGTGTAGCCGCCATTAATCAAACCGAAATAGGCACCGAGCAACCAGGCGCGACGGCTGCACCATAAGCTCGGTCCGCGAGCAGTACCGGATGGCGTCAGGCGTGCCAAACCTCGGCTGACGGGCCACCAGGCGATCAACGCCACCAGCGCCGGTGCTGCCCACCAGGCCAGCGCGCTATGCCAGTCATGGCCAACACTCATCAGCCAGGGGGTAATCGCCGCCCCCAGTCCACCGCCGCCCATCAGCGCCGCCGACCACAGCCCGGCCACCAACGCCATCTGCTTGAGAAAATGATGCTTGATAATACCGGGCATCACCGCCTGGATAACGCCAATTCCCAGCCCGCCCAGCACCGCACTCAACATCAACTGCGTGCTGCCCGGTGCCAGCTCGCGCCAGGCAGCACCCAGGCCAATGGCCAGCAAACTCAGGACAACGCTGGTGCGTTCACTGAACAAACGGTTGATGGCACCGCCAGCCAACGCCATCAGCCCCATCATCAACACCGGCAAGGTGGTCAGCAGGGCCGCGCCGCCAAAACTCAGCCCGGTAGCCTGGCGCAGCGTCGGCAACAGCGGGCCAATAGACGTCAGCAACGGCCGCATATTCAAGCCAATCAGCACCAGTACCCACAGCAGGGGATTGAACCAGCGGCGTAAGAAAGGGGGAGCAATAAAATGATTTAACACGGTCTATTCCTGAACTTCCGGGGTGAAGAGTGCGACGTCACAACCTGTACGCCGCAGCGTTGCATTACTCTAGGCAACGCCGCTAGTATTGGGAAATTAAATAATAAAATAGCCAGCAGTGGGAAAATGAATCGCTACCCGATGTTCAATCCGCAGTTATTGCTCAGCTTTGTCGCCGTGTGCGACAGCGGTAGCTTCACCCGCGCCGCGGACCGGGTATTTTTATCGCAGTCCACCGTCAGCCAGCAGGTGCGTCGGTTGGAGGAGATGCTCGGTAAACCGCTGTTTGAGCGCTCCTCTCATCAGGTATTACTGACCGAGGAAGGCGTCAAACTGTTGAGCTATGCGCGGCGGATCATCGCGCTGAATGAAGAGGCACATGACGCCCTGACCGGTATCTGGCGCGACGGCGTACTGCGGTTGGGGATGCCGGAGGATTTCGCGGCACCGACTACGGAACTGCTGGCGGAATTCAGCCGGGCGCACCCGCACCTGCGGCTGGACGTCACCAGCGGCCTGAGCGCCGATCTGCACAGCGCCTATGCCCGTGAAGAACTGGACCTGATCCTGGTGAAACAGCGTCGTAGTCAACCTCCGCGCGCCGCCAGGCCGGAGCCGCTACTGTGGCTGGATAGCCTGGCCTTTCCGGCCATCGAACAATCCCCGGTACCGCTGGCGGTGTTCCCGCTCAATGGCCTATACCGCGATGACCTGTGCCAGGCGCTGGATAACCTTGGCAAGCGCTGGCGCATCGGCTACAGCAGTGCCAGTCTGGCGGCTCTCACCGCCGCATCCGCCGCCGGGTTGGGCGTCACGCTGTTGCCAGCGAGCTGTCGCTTGCCCAGCCACCGGGTGCTCGGCATCGCCGAAGGGTTACCGCCGATCGACAGCATCGAACTGGCGCTTTATTACCGCGACGGTGCCCCCGCCGCCACCCCGGCACTGGCCGAACGGCTGAAGGCGTTTTGCGGATTAGTGTGAACAGGCTATTCCAAAAGATGCGGATGTTTGAGTGACAACCAATCATTAATCGCCAACCACAGTGCCTCGGCTTGTTCCAGGCAGGTGTACACTGCTGCATCCGTCACTAAATCACCTGAGTAATCAGCGATATTGCGTTGTTTTCGCAAAGCATCCAGACAGATCATTGCTTCACGCGAGATACCCAGGGTAAGCGGCAACGATTGAATCATTAGCTGATGATGACCAGGTTTATTTGTCGAAGTCCGAAAACCTTCCGCCTGCAGAGCAGCATTGGCAATTTGCATAACCGCTTTATAGGCCGCATCAAAACGTGTTTCATTGCTAAGCAAAGTGATGCTGGCATCATGCTGGTTACGCGCAGCGGCGGAGAGTAATTTTCTGATGGCGCCCGCGTCAGGTTGTATCGCCTCCAGGCCAAGACCTATCAGGTTGTCTAACGTCATCCTTGCCTCCCAAAATCCTTAGCTGGGGCTTACTCATAATATCCTGAATAAAGGCTGAGTTTTCCGCCAAAGCCATTTGCCACTCTGCCGGCGAGTACAGCTTGGGGTTAATTTCTCGACCCAGTTCCTGCTGTAACGGGTAAAACGCGTTGATCACCTCAGAAAAAGACAAGTGACCGACGATCAGGACGTCTATGTCACTGTCTGCCGTCGCTTTACCACTGGCGATCGAACCAAAAATAAACGCCAGCTCAAGCTCAGCATTAAGCTCGGATAATACCTGCCGCAAACGTGCGGCCACCCCAGAGGTTTTGCGGAAAATCGCTACCAACTCTGCAAAAATCAGGCAGTCGGGGTTAGCGCGATAATAAATCTGCTTCCCTTGGGGCTGTCTTAGCAGAATGCCGCCCAGCGCCAACTTGCTCAACTCTTTATGTAGAGTACCGGCCTGAGTTGCGGTCCGACGCGCAATTTCGCGGACATGAAATGCCTGCTCCGGCTGCATTAGCAGCAGATTTAGCACTTTTCGTCGATATTCACTGAATAAAAGATCGAGCAAAGAGTCGTACATGGTGCTTCTCTATGTAGCCTTATTAGCTACAAATGTAGCCAACAAAGCTACATTAAACAAGCAAGCACTAATACCCGACCTCACCGTAACGCTCGCGGTAATCTTTCGGCGTCATGTCGTAACCCTTCTTGAATACCGAGTAAAAATACTGCAGTGAGGGGTAGCCGCACATCTGCGAAATCTCGTTGATGGTCAATGAAGTTGCCTTTAACAGGTTACAGGCCCGATCCAGCTTTTCCTGATGGATTACATGGTGGATGGTTTCGCCGGTTTCATCTCTGAAGCGTTTTTCAAGATTGGAACGCGACAGCCCTACCGCATCGAGCACCTGTTCGACCTTGATACCCTTACAGGCGTGATGGCGAATATAATGCATGGCCTGGATCACCGCCGGATCACGCAGCGAACGAAAGTCGGTGGAACGACGCTCGATCACCTTCACCGGCGGCACCAGAATACGTTGCAGCGGCAGCTCACGACGATCGAGCAACTGATGCAGCAGCTTGGCGGCACGGTAGCCCATCTGGCGGGTGCCCTGCGCCACGGAAGACAGCGCCACCCGCGACAGGTAGCGCGTCAGCTCTTCATTGTCGATGCCGATGACGCACAGCTTTTCGGGCACCGCAATGTCCAGATGTTCGCAAACCTGCAGCAGATGGCGTGCCCGGGCATCAGTCACGGCGATGATGCCGGTCTGCTGCGGCAGCGTCTGTACCCAGTCCGCCAGCCGGTTCTGGGCGTATTGCCAATTCTCCGGCGCAGTGGCCATGCCCTGATAGACCACGCCCTGATACTGCTCCAGCGCCACCCGCTGACGGAAAGCATGTTCACGCTCTTGCGCCCAACGTTTACCGCCTTCGCTCGGCAAGCCGTAGAAGGCAAAGCGATTAATGCCCTTTTCCTTCAGGTGGCTGAACGCCGCCTCAACCAACGCCTGATTATCCGTGGCGATGTAATGCACCGGCGGGTAATCCTCATCACGATGATAAGAGCCGCCCACACCGACGATCGGCACCCTGACGTTATGCAGCAAATGTTCGATTTCACGGTCGTCGAAATCGGCAATCACCCCATCGCCCAACCAATCCTTGATGTTGTCGATACGGCAGCGAAAATCCTCTTCGATAAAGATGTCCCAATCGCACTGTGAAGCCTGTAAATACTCACCAACGCCCTCAACCACCTGGCGGTCATACACTTTATTGGCGTTGAACAGCAACGTAATGCGAAAGCGCTTTTCGAACATGCGGTATCCCCGGTAACCCCCAGTAGGGGGCGAATAAATTCGCCCCGATTAAGGCGGGCGCAGCATGCAGCGCCCCAACCCTGTCTGGGGATGGCGAGTGAGTCGCCTGACTGCAACTTGAAAGCTACAGGGTATTTTCTGCGAGAGCAGCAAGCATCACCTCATAACTGTGACCGCGGGCGCTATATCCAAAATAATTGGAGTCGTATCAAGGCGGCAAAGGAACTCATTCCGATGAGCTTACTAAAGTAAGTGATTCGGGTGAGTGAGTGTAGCCAACACAGATGCAGCTTCAAGTATGAAGGATATATTCTTATGCCCGGCGCTTGGTGGCGGAATCCATCCACACAGCCAGCAGCAAAATGGCCCCCTTGACGATGTACTGCCAGAAAGTCGGTACGTCCAACATGCTCATGCCGTTATCCAGCGAGGCCATGATAAACGCCCCCATCACCGCCCCGGCCACGCTGCCTATGCCTCCGGCCAGGCTGGTGCCGCCAATCACGCAGGCAGCGATGGCGTCCAGCTCGGCAATATTCCCCGCCGAAGGCGAACCGGCGCCCAGCCGCGAACTGAGGATCAGACCGGCAATCGCCACCATCAGACCGTTGATGGCAAACACCGCCAGTTTGGTGCGCTCGACGTTGACGCCCGACAGGCGCGCAGCGTCAATATTGCCGCCGATAGCGTAAATCCGACGGCCAAAGGCGGTGCGGGTGGCCATAAATATCCCCGCCAGCATCAGCGCGGTCAGGATCAGCACCGGCGTAGGCACCCCGCGATAGTCGTTGAGTAAATAGATTGCGCCGAGTACCAGCAGCGCCAAAATGCTCTGGCGGGTTACGTCACCGGTCGGCGTGGCTACCGGCAACCCCAGCTGTACGCGTCGACTGCGCCGCCGCCATTGCCAGGCCACAAACAGCATCAGCCCCACCGCGCCGATACCGAAACCCAGCCCACCCGGTAAATAGCTCTGACCGATTTGCGACATGGCGCCGCTGGTCGGTGCCACCGTGGTGCCATTGGTGATACCGATCAGGATGCCGCGAAAGGCCAACATCCCCGCCAGAGTGACGATAAACGAAGGGACTTTGCGATAGGCAACCCACCAGCCGTTCCAGGCCCCCAACAGCAGACCGGCCACCAGCGTCACCACGATGGTCAGCGGCAACGGCCAACCGAACCAGACGTCAAAAATCGCCGCCGCGCCGCCCAGCAGCCCCATCATCGAACCGACCGACAGATCGATTTCCGCCGAAACGATCACGAACACCATTCCGACTGCCAAAATGCCGGTGATCGCCGTCTGGCGCAGCAGGTTGGAGATATTACGCGCGCTGAGATAGGCCCCTTCGGTGGTAAAGGTAAAGAACAGCATAATGACGACTATCGCCGCCAACATTACAAACACCTGCAAATTGATGGATTTCAGCTTCACCGTCGTTTTTTTCTCCACCCTTGCCGCTACCAACGCTTCAGACTGCGTGTTTTTCGACATCTGTTTCACTCCTCAAAGCGGCTTCCATCACCTGTTCCTGAGTCAAACCGCGGTTGATCAACGAAGCCTTGATGCGCCCCTGGTGCATCACCAACACCCGATCGCTTAATCCCAGCACTTCCGGCAACTCGGAAGAAACCACGATCACCGCAATCCCCTGCTGTACCAGTTGATTGATTAATTTATAGATTTCTTGTTTTGCACCGATGTCGATGCCGCGTGTCGGTTCATCCAGAATCAGGATTTTCGGCTTCAACAGCAGACACTTGGCCAGAATCGCCTTCTGTTGATTGCCCCCACTCAAGCGGGCGATAGCCAGTTCTGGCGAGGAGGTTTTCACCCTCAGCTGCGCCAGCGACTGGCGGATGGTTGCCTGTTCATGGGCGTCGTCGATCACCGTCAGCATGCCGCTGAAATCACTCAGCGCCGCCAGCGTCATATTGGCCCCGACGCCCATCACGGGGACGATGCCATCACGCTTGCGGTCTTCCGGCACCATGGCAATACCGTAGCGCATCGCCTGACGGCAGTTGTTGATAGTGGCCGGCTGACCATTGAGGGTAATGCTGCCCTGCCAACGACCAGGGTAGACGCCGAACAGGCACTGCATGGTTTCGGTACGCCCTGAGCCGACCAGCCCGGCAACGCCGAGTATTTCGCCGCGCCGCAGGCTGAAAGAGACATCGTCCACTCGGCGAACCTGACGGTTAACCGGATGCCAGGCGGTCAGGTTATCCACCTGCAGGATCACCTCGCCTATCTCATGCTGTTGTTGCGGATACAGCTCGGTCAGCTCTCGCCCCACCATCATGGCGATAATGTCGTCCTCACTCATTTCCGCCGCCGGACCGGTGCCGATGTGCTTGCCATCGCGGATCACGCAGATCAGATCCGAGATCGCCTTCACCTCGTTCAACTTGTGCGAAATGTAGATACAGGCAATACCGTGATCGCGCAGATCCCCGATGATCGCCAGTAGCGTGGCGGTTTCACTTTCCGTCAGCGAAGCCGTAGGTTCATCCAATACCAGTAGCCGAACCTGTTTGTTCAGCGCCTTGGCGATCTCCACCAGTTGCTGCTGCCCCAACCCGAGTTCGCCAATCGGCGTATTGGGATCCACCTCCAGTTTGACCTGCGCCAGCATACGCCGGCAGCGCAGGTACATGGCGTCATAATCCATCACCCCGTAGCGGCGCCATTCATTGCCGAGAAACATGTTTTCCAGCACCGTCATCTGCTTTACCAGCGCCAGCTCCTGGTGAATGATGGCAATACCTTTCTGCTCGGTGTCGCGAATATTTTTCGCCGTCAATAAATCGTCAGAGAAATAAATATCTCCCTGATAACTGCCGTGTGGATATATTCCGCACAGCACTTTCATCAGGGTGGATTTTCCCGAACCGTTCTCACCACACAGCGATAATACCTGGCCAGCTTCCAGTTTCAGGCTGACATTATCCACCGCCTTAACTGCACCGAACTGCATGGTGATATTTTTCATTTCTAATAGGTTGGGCATTATTCCCTCCACATTACCGGCTTTCGGAATTATTGAATGTCGGCTTTTTTGTGGAAACCGTCGGCAATAATAGTGCTGTCGATATTCGCTTTATCCACCGGGATCGGCGTTAATAACCAGGAGGGCACTTCTTTGCTGCCGTTATTTAAGCTGGCGTTGGTTTTCGGCTGTTCGCCCTTGCCCAGCTGCACGGCAATGCCCGCAGCCTCATCGGCCAGTTTGCTGATTGGCTTATAGACCGTCATGGTCTGGGTGCCGGCGACGATACGCTTCACCGCCGCCAGATCGGCGTCCTGGCCGGAAATGGCCACTTTGCCCGCCAGGCCCTGTGCGGCAAGCGCCTGAATTGCGCCACCGGCGGTGGCATCGTTAGAAGCCACCACCGCGTCAATCTTGTTATTGTTGGCGGTCAGCGCATTTTCCATGATTTTCAATGCGTTTTCCGGCAGCCATCCATCAACCCACTGATCGCCCACAACCTTGATTTTCCCGCCGTCGATCAGCGGTTGCAGCACCTTCATCTGGCCCTGGCGGAACAGCTTGGCGTTGTTATCCACCGGCGAGCCGCCCATCAGGAAATAATTGCCCTGCGGTACCCGCTGCACCAGGCTTTGCGCCTGCAATTCGCCGACCTTTTCATTATCAAAGGAGATGTAGAAATCGATGTCCGCGTTATTGATCATGCGGTCGTAAGCCAGGACCTTAATGCCTTCCCGTTTGGCTTCGCTGATGACGTTGCTCAGCACCTGGCCGTTATAAGGAATAATCACCAGCACGTCGACGCCACGGTTGATCATATTTTCGATCTGCGCCATTTGGGTTTCTTCATTGCCGTTAGCGGATTGGACAAACACGTCTGCCCCCAGCGACTTGGCTTTGCTGACGAAGATATCGCGGTCTTTTTGCCAGCGCTCCAGGCGCAGGTCATCGATCGCCATGCCGATTTTGACTTCTTTGCTGAACGCCGGTTGGCTGGCCAGCGCCAGCAGCGCGCAGACAGAAAGGAACACAGGTTTAAATTTCATCTTATATACCTTTGTTATTTAAAGCATAAGGAAGGTAATTGAAATAGGCCGATTACACAGCTTCGAGCAGATTGTTGTCGCTTATTTATACTTCGGCAATTACTGATTTTTACCGGCCAATTACGATTTTTGGTTTAATGTTATTTTTATGATGGCGGTCATGCTTTCACGCTGTAAAACAGCACATCGACAAATAAAAATGAAAGAAGCCTTAAATAAAGCACGGTTAAACCCTTATTATGGGATCTGCCGCACATTTAATAATTCTGTGAATTTAAGTGTGAAATAACGTAATTGAGCCGTCTGCCGCAAACTCCGAAGATAAAGCCATCCCGTAACTCGGGCATTGCTACCCAGGAGTCGATAATGCAACCTTATTTTGATCAGCTTGAGCAAGTGCGCTACGAAGGCCCAGCCAGCAATAACCCCCTGGCCTTTCATCACTACAATCCGGATGAACTGGTGCTTGGCAAGCGCATGGCGGAACATCTGCGTTTCGCCGCCTGTTACTGGCATACCTTCTGTTGGAACGGCGCGGACATGTTCGGCGTCGGTGCCTTCGATCGTCCCTGGCAGCAGCCGGGCGACGCGCTGGCGCTGGCCAAACGCAAAGCCGACGTGGCGTTCGAGTTCTTCCACAAGCTGAACGTACCTTACTACTGCTTCCATGACGTAGACGTCTCACCGGAAGGTGCCTCGCTGAAAGAGTATCTGCACAACTTTGCGGTAATGACCGACGTGCTGGAAGAAAAGCAGCACAGCAGCGGCGTGAAACTGCTGTGGGGCACCGCCAACTGTTTTACCCATCCGCGTTATGGCGCCGGGGCCGCCACCAACCCGGATCCGGAAATCTTCAGTTGGGCAGCCACCCAGGTATTCACCGCCATGAACGCCACCCAGCGCCTGGGCGGTGAAAACTACGTGCTGTGGGGCGGGCGTGAAGGCTATGAGACCTTGCTCAATACCGATTTGCGCCAGGAACGTGAGCAAATTGGCCGCTTTATGCAGATGGTGGTGGAGCATAAACACAAAACCGGTTTCCAGGGCACCCTGCTGATTGAGCCCAAACCGCAGGAACCGACCAAACATCAGTACGACTACGACGTCGCCACCGTCTATGGTTTCCTTAAGCAGTTCGGCCTGGAAAAAGAGATCAAGGTGAATATCGAAGCCAACCACGCCACGCTGGCAGGCCATTCGTTCCACCATGAAATCGCCACCGCCATTGCGCTGGGCATTTTCGGCTCTGTCGATGCCAACCGGGGTGACCCACAGCTGGGCTGGGATACCGACCAATTCCCGATCAGCGTAGAAGAGAACGCGCTGGTGATGTTCGAAATTCTCAACGCCGGGGGATTCACCACCGGTGGGTTGAACTTCGATGCCAAAGTCCGCCGTCAAAGCACCGACAAGTACGATCTGTTCTATGGCCATATTGGCGCCATGGATACTATGGCACTGGCACTGAAGGTCGCGGCAAAAATGGTGACTGACGGCCAGTTGCATCAGCAGGTAGCGAAACGCTATGCCGGCTGGAATGGTGAATTGGGCCAGCAAATTTTGCAGGGCAAACTGTCGCTCGAAGCCTTGGCGCAGTACGCTGAAGGCCATGCACTGGCGCCGCAGCACGTCAGCGGCCGTCAGGAACAGCTCGAAAACCTGATGAACCGCTATCTGTTCGGCTAACCGATCGCGCGGCACACGCCGCGCCTTTAAGGATCCTCAACCATGTATATCGGCATCGATCTCGGCACTTCCGGCGTAAAAGTTATTTTGCTCAGCGAGCAGGGCCAATTGCTCGCCAGCCACGGTGAATCGCTGCCCATTTCCCGTCCTCATCCCCTATGGTCAGAGCAGGCCCCGCAGGACTGGTGGCACGCCACCGACCGCGCGATGCTGGCGCTGGGCAAGCAACACAACCTGCAGCAGGTAAAAGCCATTGGGCTCAGCGGTCAGATGCACGGTGCCACGCTGTTGGATGCACGTCAGCAGGTGCTGCGCCCGGCGATTTTATGGAACGACGGCAGGAGCGCCGCACAGTGTCTGGCGCTGGAACAGGCGGTGCCGCAGTCGCGGCAAATCACTGGCAACCTGATGATGCCGGGCTTTACCGCCCCCAAACTGCTGTGGGTACGGCAGCATGAGCCCGAGCTGTTCAAGCGTATAGATAAAGTCCTGCTGCCCAAGGATTACCTGCGCTGGTGCCTCACCGGCGAATTCGCCAGCGACATGTCGGACGCCGCAGGAACCGGCTGGCTGAACGTGGCGCGGCGCGACTGGAGCGAGGAGATGCTGGCGGCATGCAGCCTGACTCGCCGCCAGATGCCACAGCTGTTCGAAGGCAATCAGATCACCGGCCAGACCCATATTGAACTGGCCAAACGTTGGGGCATGTCGCCAGTGCAGGTGGTGGCCGGCGGCGGTGATAATGCCGCCGGGGCGATCGGCGTAGGCCTGTATCAGCCGGGGCAGGCGATGTTGTCACTCGGCACCTCCGGCGTTTATTTTGCCGTCAGCGACGGTTTACTCAGTAACCCGGCCAGCGCGGTACACAGTTTCTGCCATGCGTTGCCCGACACCTGGCACCTGATGTCGGTCACGCTCAGCGCCGCATCCTGCCTGGACTGGGTGTGCAAACTGACCAACGTCGAGGACGTCGCTACCCTACTGCGCAATGTCGAACAGGCGCCGCCGGCGGCAGCGCCGCTGTGGTTCCTGCCCTATCTGTCCGGCGAGCGTACGCCGCACAACAATCCTAACGCCAAAGGCGCATTCTGGGGCCTGACTCACCAGCATGGGCCAACCGACCTGGCGCGCGCCGTGCTGGAAGGGGTTGGTTTCGCCCTGGCTGATGGCATGGACGTACTGCACGCCAGCGGTCTGCAGCCGTCCAGTATCACCCTGATTGGCGGCGGCGCGCGCGCAGCCCCTTCTGGCGACAAATGCTGGCGGATATCAGCGGTCAGCGGCTGGAATACCGCACCAGCGGCGATGTTGGCCCGGCGCTGGGGGCGGCTCGCTTGGCTCAGATTGCCCTGAACCCGCAACGCCCACTGGTTGAATTGTTGCCTGAATTGCCGCTGGAACAGGTACATACACCGGATGCCGAGCGCCACCAGCAGTACACCGCGCTGCGCAGCACCTTCCGCGAGCTCTATTCCCGTCTGTTACCGTTGATATAAAACCGAAAGGGGGCCAAACAGCGCCCCCTTATTATTGCCAAATCGAATAGTCGCCAGTGGCAAATGTCACTGCCAACCCACGCGCTCCTCTCCTAAATTGGTGGCTGTCTTTTGACGCACCTCACCTCTGGATTAAGGAATTGAACGTGGAAAAAAACCAACAACAAAGCCGCAGAGCTTTCCTCAGCCAAACCGGCAAAATCACCACCGCCTGCGCAGTCATTGGCCTGACGGGGGGCGTGGCGCAAGCCGCCGCGCCAGCGAGCAGCGCATGTATACCAGAGAGCACACCTATGACCCTGACCGACAGCCACTACTGGCTGAGCGACGTTCGACTGGAAGACGGTTTTGAGTACGATGGCGAGACGGTGATCGGCACCCGCACCGCGCTGTATCAGCTTGAAATCAAAGACGGAAAAATTGCCGCCCTGCACCCGAAAGAAGCAACGCCTCCCGCCGGGGTAGCGCGCTATCAGGCGCAGGGCCAACTGCTGCTGCCGGCATTTCGCGACATGCATATCCATCTGGATAAAACCTTCTACAGCGGCCCATGGCAGGCACCGCGCCCACGTCAGGGCAAAACCATCATGGACATGATCGCGCTCGAACAGACCTTGATCCCCAAGCTGTTGCCCACCTCGCAGCAGCGTGCGGAAAACCTGATCGCCTTGCTGCAATCGAAAGGCAGCACCGTGGCACGCAGCCACTGCAATATCGATCCGGTCAGCGGGTTGAAAAGCCTGGAACACCTGCAGCGTGCGCTGGAAAACCACCGGGCGGACTTCAGCTGTGAAATCGTCGCCTTCCCGCAGCATGGCCTGCTGCATTCCAAAGTCGACGGCTTGATGCGCGAGGCCATGCAAATGGGGGTGCAATACGTCGGCGGACTGGATCCGACCAACGTTGACGGCGCCATGGAGAAGTCGCTGGATGCGATGTTCCAGATTGCACTCGACACCGGCAAAGGCGTCGATATCCACCTGCATGAAACCAGCCCCGCTGGCGTAGCGGCAATCAACTACATGATCGCCACCGTAGAAAAGAACCCGGCGCTGCGCGGTAAAGTCACCATCAGCCATGCGTTTGCCCTGACCGTGCTGAACCCGAATGAACTGGAGGAAACCGCTAGCCGGCTGGCGGCGCAGCAAATCACCATCGCCTCTACGGTGCCGATTGGCGGGCTGATGATGCCGCTGCCGCAGCTCAGTGAAAAAGGGGTATTTGTGATGACCGGAACCGACAGCGTGATCGACCATTGGTCACCGTTCGGCAGCGGTGACATTCTGGAAAAAGCCAACCTTTACGCCCAACTTTACCGCGGCTCCGACGAATTCCACCTCTCCCGTGCTATGGCAATCTCGACCGGTGGCGTGCTGCCGCTGAACGACAAAGGCCAACGCGTCTGGCCGCAGGCCGGGGACAACGCAGAGTTTGTACTGGTCAACGCCAGTTGCTCCGCCGAGGCGGTGGCACGCCTGCCGGCGCGCACGGCCACTTTCCATCAGGGGCGGCTGGTCGCTGGCCAGGTCGGCAAAGTCTGATGCTGGTCCGTTGATGTCACCATGATGGCCGTTTTTGGCCTTCTGCCAGACAAAGTAACGGCGCAGTATGGCGTCATACCCATTGGCGGAGGGCCGAAAATGTCACAGAGCGCGTTATTGATCATCGATGTTCAACAATCATTCCAGCATCGCCCATTCTGGCAGGAAGAAGATCTGCCCGCTTTCCAGCAGGCACTGACACGGCTGATCGAAGGCTGTCGCCGGCAGGGCGTAGCCTTGGTTGATGTTTTCCACGTATCACCGGAGGGGCCGTTTTCGCTGGCATCCGGCTGGGTAAAACCGCTGCCGTTCCTCAACCATCAGGCAGACGTCACCGTTCATAAACAGGTGCACAATGCACTGACCGAATCCGGTCTGGACGCCTGGCTGCGCCAACGGGATATCGATCACTTGATTATCTCCGGCATCCGCACCGAACAGTGCTGCGAAACCACCACCCGGGTGGCGTCCGATCTCGGTTATCGGGTGACTTTCGTCACCGAGGCCACGATGACTTTCCCGATGCAGCATCCCAATGGAGAAGTCTTTACCACCGAACAGCTCAAGCGGCATACTGAGACGGTGCTGGTCGACCGCTTCGCCCAGCTCGCCAGCGTGGATGAAGTGCTGGCGCAACTCTCACAGGAGTAATCATGCCGCAGGCCGTCTATTTTTTGATGTTGCCCAACGCGCTATCGCTGGACGTCAGCGGCCCGGCCGAAACCCTGCGTTTGGCCGGGGCATTCAGCCTGCGCTACATCAGCCCACTGCCGCAGATCACCTGCTCGATTGGCATGACGTTGAGCCAGCTGCAGCCGCTGCCCGCCCGACTGGAAGACGGCGCTATTGTGGTGGTACCCGGCGCACGCGATTCACGCAGCGATTTCGACCATCAGGCGGCCGAACAGGCCCGCCACTGGCTGGCGGCGCTGCAACCCGATTTGCGGCAGCAGCGCATCACGCTGGTCTGTATCTGCTCCGGCGCCCTGCTGGCGGCGCAGGCCGGGCTACTCGACGGCTATCAGTGCACCACCCACCATGATGTGATCGAACGCATGCGTCAGCAGGCCCCGGCCGCGCAGGTGAAAGAGAACCGTATCTTTGTTGAAGACCGCAACCTATACACCAGCGCCGGCATTACCGCCGGTATCGATCTGGCGCTGCATTTGATTAACCGCCAATGCGGTGCAATACGGGCAATGGAGATTGCCCGTGAAATGGTGGTGTATTTTCGCCGTTCCGGCGATGATCCGCAGCTCTCCCCTTGGCTGCGTTACCGCAACCATCTGCACCCGGCGGTGCACCGTGCGCAAGACGTGATGGCCGCCGAACCCGAGGCCGAATGGTCGGTGCCGCAGGTGGCGGAAAAGGCCCATGTCAGCAGCCGCCATCTGGCCAGGCTGTTCCGTAGCCACGTCGGCATCAGCGTGCGTGAATACCATGAACAGCTGCGGCTGGCGGTGGCGCAGCAGCGGCTACAACAGGGTTATGGGCTGGAAAAAGCGGCGCTGGCGGCGGGGTTTTCCTCCGGTCGTCAACTGCGGCGTGCCCAGCAGCGCGGCTCGACCGCGTTATGACACCAGCCGCCGAGAGTCTATTTTCTGCAGCCCCATCGACAACAGCAGGCTGAGCGCCAACGCCACGCCAAATACCCAGAAGATATCCAGTAACGGATGGGCGGTCAGCGTCAGGTGACGGCTGCGCATAAAATTGACGATAATGGCGTGAAAACCGTAGATTGCCAGCGAATGTCGGGAAAAAATGCCTAACCAGCCAATAGGCTCGGGCAGACAATTTTTAAACCATACCACCAGGGATACCGCCGCGATAAACACCAGCGGCCCACAGTAGATGTAATAAGTATCGGCAAAGTTACCGTTGATGAACATCTGGCTTTTGGTGCCCTGAACGATCAACGCCACGCTAGCCACAAACCCCAATATCGCCAGCCAACTGGTACCTCGCCCCTGGGTGTCCATCATGCCAATCGCCCGGCCGGCCAACGCGTACAGCAGGTAGTAAAAGGTGTCTCCGTAGATATACAGATTGACCGGCAGCAGATGAACGTTACCCAGGGTCATTGAGCTGGTATTGGGATTGGCAACCACCGCCAGGATCACCAGCACGCCGGCCAGATAGCGGCGTGATACCGGCTTGACGTTGATCAGCGGCGACAGCAGATAAATCACCGCGATCGCATAGAAGAACCACAGATGGTAGAACACCGGCTTTAACAATATGCCGCGCAGCGACGGCCAGAAACCGATTTTGGTAAACGCCGCGATATAAATCAGCGCGACCGCGCTGTAAAACGCAATACAGTAGCCAATGCGGATGAAATGCTTTTTGCCGGCGCTTTTCTCGCCGAAAAACAGGTAGCCGGAAATCATGAAAAACAGGGGTACCGAAACGCGCGACAGTGAGTTCAGTACGTTAGCGATGTCCCAGTTATGTTCGCCCACCGCCACCCCGCTGGTGACGTAGTAGGTGGTGGCGTGGATCATCACCACCATCATGCACGCCACTGCGCGCAAGTTATCTATCCAGCCAATTTTATTGCTCAAAAGATCGCCCGCAATATTGTCATCTTGATTTGTTAAAATAAGGTTATAGAGCGAAAGTGTGGGTGGCAACCCTGACGGCGAATATCAGAATGTGCTGAAACAACACCTTATCGTTGCTAAGGTGAACAATTGGCGGCAAAATAGCCGCCACAACTCGCTCAGATTGCGCTTCCCGCCCTGGCAGTTCCTTATTTCTTCTTTACTTTCAGTACGATAAATATGAAAACTACTTTACCACCTGCGGCTCGCTTGGGTCGACAGGCGCTTTTATTCCCGCTTTGTCTGGTGCTGTTCGAATTTGCCACCTATATCGGCAACGATATGATCCAACCTGGCATGTTGGCGGTAGTGGCCGATTTCAACGCCGGTGAAGAGTGGGTGCCAACCTCAATGACCGCCTATCTGGCCGGCGGTATTTTCCTGCAATGGCTGCTGGGGCCGTTGTCGGATCGGCGCGGGCGTCGCCCGGTCATGCTGGCCGGCGTGGCGTTTTTTATCGTCGCCTGTCTGGCTATTTTGCTGGTGACCAGCATCGAACAGTTTATCTTTATGCGTTTCCTGCAGGGGATTGGCCTGTGCTTTATCGGCGCAGTGGGTTACGCCACCATCCAGGAGTCGTTTGAAGAGTCGGTGTGCATCAAAATCACCGCGCTGATGGCCAACGTGGCGCTGATTGCCCCGCTGCTGGGGCCGTTGGCCGGTGCCGCGCTGATCCACGTCGCGCCGTGGCAGAGCATGTTCGTACTGTTCGCCGCACTGGCTGCGTTTGCCTTTTACGGCCTGTGGAAAGCCATGCCTGAGACGGCTTCGCTGCAGGGTGAGAAATTCTCGGCCGCCAACCTGTGGCGCGACTATCGTCAGGTATTGTCCAACCGCCGCTTTATCTGCGGCGCGTTGGCCATCGGTTTCGCCAGCCTGCCGCTGCTGGCCTGGATTGCCCAATCGCCGGTGATCCTGATCAGCGGCGAGTCGCTGTCGACGCTGGATTACGGTCTGCTGCAAATTCCGGTGTTCGGTGCGCTGATCCTCGGCAACCTGACGCTGGCACGTCTCACCGGCAAGAACAGCGTCCCGCGCCTGATCAAATTGGGTGCCGGGCCGATGATGGTGGGTTTGCTGATCGCGGCGCTGGCGACGATATTCTCCAGCCATGCCTATCTGTGGATGACTGCGGGTCTCAGCCTGTACGCTTTCGGCATCGGGCTGGCCAACGCCGGGCTGTACCGTTTGACGCTGTTCTCAAGCAACGTCAGCAAAGGCACGGTCTCCGCCACCATGGGCATGTTGAGCATGATGGTGTTCACCGTCGGTATCGAGCTGGCTAAAGTGGCTTACGTGTGGGGCGGCAGCGGACTGTTCAATCTGTTCAACCTGCTCAGTGGCCTGTGCTGGCTGGCACTGGTGGCGCTGTTCCTCAGCAAACGCCGCAGCGGCGATGCAACACCGACGCCTAACGCTGCGTTATAACAAGCGCCGAGCTAACGACACGGGAAGAGACGATATCTCTTTCCGTGTTTCAAGATTTACACTGGATTTAACTCTATCAGTCAGATGAATCAGTTCTCAAACTTATAGCCCATGCCAGTACCGCCTCATGGCTGATAAAATTCATCTGTTCAACGTCACTCTGTTCTTTCTCTCGCACAAACCCGGCATACTTTTCATCATCTTTCTTATGGGCAGTGGTGATAAACCTTCAGTATTCATCCTGATGACCTCGCGACTTAATCAGAATACGCGGCTATACCCAAAATAATTGGAGTTGCATCACAACAAAGCCGCGGCTTTGTTGAACAGCGCTTGCGCTGGCCCTAACGGGGCGAAGCTTTGCCGAGTAACGCGGCAAGAGCATGAGTCCCCAGGAGCTTACTCAAGTAAGTGACTGGGGTGAGTGCTGGCAGCCAACGCAGAGGCAGCTTCAGGTATGACGGGTATAGAGTCCGCTGTCGCGCAACAGGTGTTGGTTGCCCTTGCGGCGGGTAAATCCGCTGCGGTCGAAAAACTCCAGCACCTGAATGGCCAGTTTACGCCCCACGCCGAGCCGGTCACGAAAATCGGCGGCGTTGGCGCTGCCCTGCGTTTCATCCAGTTCACGGATCAACGCGGCGAATTGTTCTATCCGTTGGCTTAGATAGTAACGATCCACCACCACTGCCGTGACATGGCCCAACTGAGCGGCTTTACGCAGCGTGGTCCGCACCCATGCCTCGTCCTCGTCCAATTCGGCAGCCAGATCGCGCACCCACCAGGCTTCGTCGCCGAACAGCGGTTCAATACGGGCCCACAGGATTTGCTCTTCAGCGCTGAACGCCAAACCGTGCTCCGGCAGGTGCAGCCACCCGCGCGTATTGCTAAGCAAACCGGCAGCCAGCAGCCGATCGATCATCATAAATGTCAGCGCCTCAGACAGTTGCGGCACGGCCATGCGCCGCAGGCGCGCACGCCCCAGGCCGAGCTGATCGGCATGCTGCTGGTGATACTCGGCCAACACCTGCAGCAGGCGCTGTTGATCCAGCTGTGCATTCTCCTGCGCCAACGCCCTATCACCGGCAATCAGCAATTCATGACTCGCCAACAACTTCGCCAGCGGTTTCTCGGTCAGTTGTCGCGCCCAGGCAAAGGCCGCCAGATCCAGCGCGCCCTTGGGCAAATGCAGCGCCAGCACCTGACAGTCATCGTCGGCCTGTGCCAGCGCCGCCAGCCAGGCCAAATACTCGGGTTGGCGCTTACCCCGTTTGGGCGTCGTCAAGCTCAGCACCCTTGCGCCGCCCAGGGTTTGGCGTGCGCCAATATCGCGCAGCACCAGCCGATCGTTTTCGGCCAGCCATAGCGGACGGTCAAGGATCAGTTCCGCCAGCCCATCACTGAGCAACGAAACTCGCCCGGTAATATGGCTGGCGGCATGATGTAAATGCAGCGGCTGCCAGTGCTTTATCGGCAAATCCTTATCCAACGCCACCAGAATTCGCTCGGCGGCGATCGGGGGCTTTTGCGCCAGCAACCAATCGCCGCGTGCGACCTGATCTTTGCTGACGTCACCGCTAATATTCAACGCAATACGCTGTCCAGCCTGCGCTTGCTCAACCGGTTGGTTTTGCGCGTGCAAACCGCGAACCCGCACCGGCACGTCGGCGCCGGTCAGCCACAGCGTGTCGCCTACCGCCACCTGGCCACCCAGTGCGGTACCGGTCACTACCAAACCAGCGCCTTTCACGCTGAACGCGCGATCCACCGCCAGGCGGAAGCGGCGCGTTACCGCATGTTCGTCAGGCCGCAGCGCCAGCAAATGCGCGCGCAGTGCGTCGATTCCCTGCGACTGCGGCGCGGCGGTGACAAACACCGGTGCCTGTTGCCAACCCTGGCGCGTCAGCTCCTCGTCAAGCTGCTGTCGAACCTCTTCGACACGCGCTTCATCCACCCGATCGGCTTTGGTCAAGGCCACCGTCAGCGCCGGACGCCCGCTCAATCGCAGTATCGCCAGGTGCTCGCGCGTTTGCGCCATCACGCCATCGTCGCAGGCCACCACCAGCAAGGCATGGTCGATGCCGCCAACGCCCGCCAGCATATTGGCGAGGAATTTCTCGTGTCCCGGCACGTCGATAAAGCCCAACACCCGGCCATCGGGCTGCGGCCAGTAGGCATAACCCAGATCTATGGTCATGCCACGGCGTTTTTCTTCCGGCAGGCGATCCGCATTGATCCCGGAGATCGCTTGCAGCAGGGTGGTTTTGCCATGATCGACATGGCCGGCGGTAGCAATAATCATTCTCTCAGGGCCTCAATCAGCGCGTCTTCCTGCTCCAGACAGCGCAGATCGAGCCACAGCCTGCCGTCGTTAATTCGGCCGATCACCGGCTGCGGTAGCCGACGCCAACGTTCTGCCAACGCTTCCAACGTTGCGCCACGGCCATCGAGCGGCGCAAAGGTCAGCGCATAGCTGGGCAGCCGATCGACCGGCAACGAACCGCTGCCAATCTGCGACCAGCAGGGTTCGGCACGCAGTTGGAAATGCCCGGCAAACTGTGGCGCCAGCACCTGCAACAGACGTTCGGCAGAACCCTGCATCGCCTGCTGCGGGCGGGTCAATAGCCGTAGCGTCGGCAGCTGTTGTGCCAACAGTTCGGGCTGTTGATAGAGTCGTAAAGTCGCTTCCAGCGCCGCCAGCGTCAGTTTGCCAACGCGTAGCGCACGCTTCAGAGGGTGTTGCTGCAGCTTGGCGATCAGCGCCTTTTTGCCGACGATGATGCCGGCCTGCGGGCCGCCGAGCAGCTTGTCGCCGGAGAACGTCACCAAATCTACTCCGGCGGCGAGCAACCGCTGTGGCATGGGTTCCGCCGGCAGACCGTATTGCGCCATATCAATCAATGAGCCGCTGCCCAGATCGGTGGCGGTCGGCAGGCCATGCTCTGCGCCGAGCTGCGCCAGTTCGGCTTCTTCCACCGCGGCGGTAAAACCCTGGATGCTGTAATTGCTGGTATGCACCTTCATCAGCAGCCCGGTCTGTTCGTTAATCGCGCTGCGGTAATCTTTCAGGTGGGTGCGGTTGGTCGTGCCGACCTCAACCAGTTGGCAACCGGCCTGGCGCATCACGTCAGGGATGCGGAACGCACCGCCAATTTCCACCAGTTCGCCACGCGACACCACCACCTGCTTGCCGGGGGCGATCGCCGCCAGCATCAGCAGCACCGCAGCCGCATTGTTGTTGACGATGCAGGCGTCTTCCGCGCCGGTCAATTGGCATAATAAATCCGCCACCGCGCGATCGCGGTGACCACGACCGGCACCGTCCAGATCGTATTCCAACGTTACCGCCGCGCCCATGGAACTCGTCACCGCCTCTATTACCGGCTGCGCCAGTAGGGCCCGGCCAAGGTTGGTGTGCAGCACGGTGCCGCTGAGGTTGAATACCGGTGCCAATGCCGGACGCTGCCATTGCTCCAGCCCCGCGCTGAGCGCCTGTGCCCAGTCACCGCACCAGTCGGGTAACCTTTGGTGGTGTTTAATGGTTTCACGCGCCTGCAGTTGCAATTGACGCAGTAACTCGCCAATCAGCGTTTGTCCGTGCTGCGTAACCAGCGGTTCGATAGCGGGATCGCGCAACAGACGATCGATGGCGGGTAACTGGCTGTAAAGAAGCTGGGATTCAGTGCTCATGGTCGCTCGGTTTCAGTGTGGAGGTCTCGCATCAAGTAAAACCCCGCCGCAGCGGGGTGAGGGAAATCAGGGGGGCAAGGTGCGGGCAAAGCTTTCACGGGCAAACAGCCGCTCGGCCAGCTTGATCAGCGCCGGTCGCTCGACGCACCAGTTGGGCATGATGCGGCGGAAATTCAGGTAGCCCAGCGCACAACCGGTAGCAATATCCGCCAGCGTCAGCGCTTCGGCATTGAGCAACGTTTTTTCCTGCGCCAGTTTTTCCAGCGCATCCAGTCCGTGCGTCAGCTTGTTTCGCTGGCGCAAGATCCAGTTTTCGTCCTGTTTTTCCGACGCCCGTTTGCTCTCTCGAAACAACGTGGCGGCAGCTTCCGTCACGCCATCGGCCAAGGCTTCCACCTGGCGTATGCGCAACGCGGCGGCGCGTTCGACAGGCAAAAACGCCGGGGCCACGGACAACATTTCGAGGTATTCGGCAATCACCCGCGAGTCGTAAAATACGGCGCCATCATCGGCCACCAGCACCGGCACTTTGGCCAAGGGGTTCAGCTCAACCACCCGGCTGCCCGGTTCATACGGCGGATCGTTAACGAATTCGAACGCCATCCCCTTTTCCAGCAGCATCACGGAAATCTTGCGGACAAAAGGGCTGGTGTAACTGCCAATAAGCTTCATCAGTCTTCCCCTCGCTTGCAAACCACAACGTTGTTATTGCACCGCCAGCGTGTCGATAATCTTCTGGACCAGCGCCTGGTGCGCTTCCGGCGTTTTGGCCGGCGACAGCATCTGCAACGTCACCACCCGCTTGTTGAACACCGTCAACATGATGGTAGACACTACCTTCTGCCCGCTGACGCTCTGCTCGGTATCCAGCCGATGGAACTTCTGCTTGCCGACGGTGAAATTCTCTTCTTTGGTGGTCCGAATATTTTGATAGCGATCGGCCAGTTCGGTGAGCATGCTCTGCGTCAGGTCCTTGAGCATTTTATCGCTGCCGTTGAGCTTCATGCCGTCAGGCGGGATCACTTCGGAAGAGACGGTGCTCTGGCGTGATTTCCCGTCGAGGAAGCGCTGAATGGTGGACTGGCTGTCGTTGACGATGCCGCTATTCTCAGTCTGATCGCTAAAGCCCGGCGGCAATTCAAAGGTGATCTTGCCCTTTTGCATCGAGACTTTCAGCCCCGGGGGCGTCGCTGGCGGAGTTTCGACCGCCGGCGGTGGCGGTGCAGGCTGCGTGACGGTCGGTTTGGGATCCGGCTTCGGTATCTCCGGCTTGGTATCGTCCTTGTTGTCACAGGCTGCCAGCCCTGCCGCTAAAACAGCAACCGCAGTGAATTTCGCAATGGTCTTCAACATCGTCTGTCCCTTTTCCTTTCGCTTCGCGCGTCATTGCGTAAACGTAGCAACTCGCCCGGGCGAATGCCAGAATCCCCGTCCGAAATTAATGGTATTTACGGCCTTAAAGGCGTAGCGGGCAAGGACAGTTTGAGTGCGGACAGCGCACAGGCCCCGGAGCCGTACACGCAGTACGTGAGGAGGCCGAGCACTGCCCAAGGTTAAAATGTCGCAGCCCGGTAGCCGATCATCACTCCCCCGGGAACAGGAATGGATTGATGCTGCTGCGGGCAAAGCCTTCGTCTTCCATTTTGGCGTCGAGCACCAGCGTGGCCAAATCATCAGCGACGGCCTCGACCTGCGGGTCTTTCTCCTGATACAAAATCTTCAGGTAGGTACCGCAGTCACCGCAGCTCTCCGCTTTAACCGATGCCAGCTCGGTGTCCAGCGACCAATAGTTGAGATCGCGGGTCTGCTCACAGTTGCTGCATTTGATCCGCACCACGTGCCACTCGCTTTCGCACAGGTTGCAGTGCAAATAGCGCAGGCCGCTGACGGTGCCGATATGCACCACGCTGGAAACCGGGATGCTGCCGCACACCGGGCAGAATTGACGGTGTTCGCCATATTCGGCGCGCGCCTTGCCGGGGATAAGGCTGGCCATCTGCGCCCAATAGAGCGACAGCGCGGCCCAGATGAACGGCGCTTTTTCGCTGCCGATCTTGGCGAAATCCTGGTTAAGCAACGCATCAGCCAACAATTCCAGCTCGTGCGCCGAGGCTTTTTCCAGGTTATCCAGCACCGCCAGAATGTGCTCCGGCGCCTGCGGGCGTAGCTCGGCAATCAGCGATGTCAGCAACCGGTGCCAGTGTTGGCTACGCGGGAAAACGCTCAGATCCAGCGGCGGCTTGCCACTGTCGGCACCCTGTTGCAGGACTTCGGTAAGATCAAGCGTCAGCGGGTTGTCGTGCAACGCATGGTGCTGCGCTTCGGCCAGTTGGGCAGCAAAATTCAGGTAGTCGCCCAGCGGGTTGTCGGTCGCCAGCTTACGCAGGCGTTCAGCGCGGCGGCTGTACAGGCTTTTCAGATTAGCGAAAAGTAACGGCGGGATGGTCTCCGCCGTTGTGGACTTCTCGCGCTGTGCCCCTAACTGCTCTTTAGGAACGATGCGGATGCTCATCAGGGTTTGTCTTCCTGTTGTTTCTCGCGGACCTCTCGGTACCAGCGCGGGTGATGTTTTTTAGCCCAGGCCGCCGGCACCCAGCCTTCCACCATCGCGGTAATGGTACCTTTTACCCACAGCGCGGCGTAAATGTGCACCATAATCACGATAATCAGACCGACCGCAGCCAGCGAATGCACCAGCAGCGCAATGCGGATCAGCGGTATCGGGAACGACGGCGCAAAGTAAGGCCGCCAGATCACCACACCGCTGGCCAACAGCAACACCAGGCTAATGATTGCCGCCCAGAATACGCACTTCTGACCGAAATTATAACGCCCGGTGTCACCCACTTCCTCGTTCATGGCGATTTTATGGATGTTTTTGGCCCAGACGATGTCCTCGCGATTGATCAGATTATGCTTCCAATAACGCAGGAACATCAGCAAGAAAGCCGCAAACATAATCACGCCGACAAAGGGGTGCAGAATGCGCGCCAGCTGCGGCGTACCGAAAATGTTCATCAACCAGTTGAAGGAGGGGAAAAAGAACCCCAGCCCGCTGATGGCGGCGAACACAAAGCAGAACGCCACAATCCAGTGGTTAATCCGCTCCGGCGCGCTGTAGCGCTGAATACGCTTTTCCTTTTTCATTTGCGCGTCTCCTCATCATGCAGCTCGTCGTTATCTTCCTCTTCGACACGGTTTGGTCCGACGCCGACGTAGTGGAACACGCTCGCTGCAAAGGTGGCGGCAAAGCCGATGGCCGCCAGGGGTTTCCACACGCCTTTCCAGAACGTGACCGCCGGGCTGATGCTCGGGTTATCCGGCAGACCGTGATACAGCTGCGGTTTGTCCGCATGGTGCAACACGTACATAACGTGCGTGCCGCCCACGCCCGCCGGATCGTACAGACCGGCGTTCTGATAGCCACGGGTGTTCAGCTCACTGACGCGATCGGCGGCGACCTGCTTCATCGCTTCCTTGGTACCGAAGTGAATGGCGCCGGTCGGGCAGGTTTTCACGCAGGCCGGTTCCTGGCCAACATCAACGCGGTCGACGCACAGGGTACATTTGTACACCCGGTTGTCGTCCTTGTTCATGCGCGGCACGTCGAACGGGCACCCGGCGATGCAGTAACCGCAGCCGATACAGTGCTCAGACTGGAAGTCGACGATACCGTTGGCGTACTGGATGATCGCACCTTCCGATGGGCAGGCCTTCAGGCAGCCCGGGTCGGCGCAGTGCATGCAGCCGTCCTTGCGGATCAGCCACTCCAGCTTGCCGTTTTCCTCCACTTCGGAGAAGCGCATCACCGTCCACGACTTGGCGGTCAGATCGGCGGGGTTATCGTACACCCCGACGTTGTGCCCGACTTCGTCGCGAATGTCGTTCCATTCGGAACAGGCCACCTGACAGGCTTTGCAGCCGATACAGGTAGTGACATCGATCAGCTTGGCCACTTCTTCCTGGTGGTCACGGGCGCGCGGCGCCGGCGTGAAACCATTGGTGGCGGATTTACGAATGATGTCCTGAGATTGCATTGCCATAATTCGTCTCCGTTACATCTTTTCCACGTTAACCAGGAACGCCTTGAACTCTGGCGTTTGCGTGTTGGCGTCGCCGACAAACGGCGTCAGCGTGTTGGCGATAAAGCCTTTCTTGGCCACCCCTTCGTAACCCCAGTGGATCGGGATGCCGATAGTGTCGACCTCTTGGCCGTGCACCTGCAGGGTACGGATACGCTTGGTCACCACCGCCTTGGCCTTGATGTAGCCACGGTTGGAGCTGACCTTGACGGTATCGCCATGCTGGATGCCCTTTTTCTCCGCCAGTTTTTCGCCGATTTCCACGAACTGCTCCGGCTGCGCGATCGCATTGAGCAACGCGTGCTTGGTCCAGTAGTGGAAGTGCTCAGTCAGACGATAGGTGGTGCCGACGTAAGGGAATTTGTCGGATTTGCCCATCGCTGCCAGGTCGTCCTTGAACACGCGCGCCGCCGGGTTGGACACCACGTTCGGGTGCAACGGGTTGGTGCCGAGCGGCGTTTCGAACGGCTCGTAGTGTTCCGGGAACGGCCCTTCGGCCATTTTATCGGTGGCGAACAGGCGCCCCATGCCTTCCGGCTGCATGATGAACGGCCCGACGTCACTGCCGGGTGCGGCGGCGCTGTAGTCCGGGATATCCACTCCGCCCCACTTGGCACCGTCCCACTCCAGCAACTGACGTTTTGGATCCCAAGGCTTGCCTTGCGGATCCGCCGAAGCACGGTTGTACAGGATGCGGCGGTTAAGCGGCCATGCCCAGGCCCAACCCAACGTATTGCCAAGGCCGGACGGATCGGCGTTATCCCGCCGTGCCATCTGGTTGCCGGCCGGCGTCCAGCTACCGGCGAAGATCCAGCAACCGCTGGCGGTGGTGCCGTCGTCGCGCAGGTGAGCAAAGGTGCTGAGCTGCTCACCCTTTTTCGCCAACACTTTGCCGTCGGCGTCGAGAATGTCCGCCAGTGCCTTACCGTTGCTCTCCATCGCCACTTCTTCGGCCGCAGGATTATCCGGCGTCAGGTAGTCCCAGGTCATGTTCAACACCTGTTCCGGCACCGCACCGCCGTCACGCGCATACATCTCACGCAGACGGGTGAAGATGCCCGCCAGGATTTCGCCGTCGTTCAGCGCTTCGCCAGGGGCATCGGCGCCCTTCCAGTGCCACTGCAGCCAGCGGCCGGAGTTGACGATAGAGCCGTTTTCTTCGGCAAAGCAGGTGGACGGCAGGCGGAACACTTCGGTCTGAATCTTCGACGAATCGACGTCGTTGAACTCGCCGTGGTTCTGCCAGAAGTTCGAGGTCTCGGTGTTAAGCGGATCTATGGTCACCAGGAACTTCAGTTTGGACAGGGAAGCCACGACCTTGTTCTTGTTCGGGAACGACGCCACCGGGTTGAAGCCCTGACAGAAGTAGCCGTTGACCTTGCCTTGAGACATCATTTCGAAGTACTGCAGCACGTCGTAGCCTTTGTCCCACTTCGGCAACCAGTCAAAGCCCCAGCTGTTGTCCTTCTGCGCCTTGTCACCGTAGAAGCTCTTCATCAGGCTGACGAAGAATTTCGGGTAGTTGCCCCAGTAGTTCACCTGGCCCGGCAGCAGCGCCTTCGGCGTGTTGGCTTTCAGGTAAGTCTCGAGATCCGGTTGCTTATCCGACGGCAACGTCATGTAGCCCGGCAGGCTCTGCGACAGCAGACCCAGATCGGTCAGGCCCTGAATATTGGAGTGGCCGCGCAGCGCGTTAACGCCGCCGCCCGCCATGCCCATGTTGCCGAGCAGCAGCTGGATCATCGCCATGGTACGAATGTTCTGTGCGCCGACCGAGTGCTGAGTCCAGCCCAGGGCGTACAGGAACGATGCGGTTTTATCCGCCACGCAGGTTTCGGCGATGTATTCACACACCTGGAGGAAGTCTTCCTTCGGCGTGCCGCAGATGTTGGTCACCACCTCAGGCGTATAACGGCTGACGTGTTCCTTGAGCAGGTTCCATACGCAGCGTGGATCTTGCAGCGTGACGTCGCGCTTGGCGAAGCCGTTCTCGTCGAACTGGTAGTTCCAGGTGGTTTTGTCGTATTTGCGGTTTTCCGCGTCATAGCCACTGAACAGGCCGTCGTCGAAGGCAAAGTCTTCCCGCACCAGCAGGCTGGCGTTGGTGTAGGCCTCAACGTATTCGCGGTTAATTTTGTTGTTGGTCATCAGGTACAGCAATACGCCCGACAGGAAAGCAATGTCGGTCCCGGAACGGATTGGCGTATAGAAATCCGCTACCGATGCAGTACGGGTAAAGCGCGGATCGATAACGATCAGCTTGGCTTTATTGTGAATTTTGGCTTCCATCGCCCAGCGGAACCCCACCGGATGCGCTTCCGCCGCATTACCGCCCATGACGATAATCAGATTCGCGTTCTTGATATCAACCCAGTGGTTGGTCATCGCACCGCGACCAAATGTTGGAGCAAGACTTGCTACCGTTGGTCCGTGTCAGACACGCGCCTGGTTGTCTACGGCAAGCATGCCGAGAGCGCGACTAAATTTTTGCGACAAATAACCGGTTTCGTTGCTGGCGGCAGAGGCGCACAGCATGCCGGTGCTCAGCCAACGGTTGACGGTAACGCCCTGTTCGTTGGTTTTAATGAAATTGGCGTCACGATCTTCTTTCATCAGCTTGGCGATGCGGGTGAAGGCGTCGTCCCAGCTGATGCGTTGCCATTTGTCCGAACCTGGCGCCCGGTATTCCGGGAACTTGAGGCGGCTTTCGCTGTGGATGAAGTCGACCAGGCCGGCGCCTTTCGGGCAAAGCGCACCGCGGTTGACCGGGTGATCCGGATCCCCTTCAATGTGGAAAATGCTTTCTTTGGCGTTTTTGGCGCCATCACCAAGGCTGTACATCAACAGCCCACAGCCGACGGAACAATACGTACAGGTATTACGGGTTTCGCGCGCGCGCAGCAGTTTGTACTGCCGGGTTTCCGCCAACGCCACTTCCGGGGCAAAGCCCAGCGCAGCTACCGTCGTTCCTGCCATACCGCCAGCGCAGATCTTAAAGAACTGCCTTCTGCTGACCTGCATGGGGGTCTCCTTTCACTCTCGATTGTCACATTGTTTCAAATGGCGCTTTCCCCCTCGAAGCGGGAAGCGCTAAAATTACTGTTGTTTTTGCGGTGGCAATATTACCACAGCGTGTATGTGGTTGTTACAAACAGGTGCCAGTTAAGTGAACAATATAAACTCAGACCAACACATAAATGAGACCTCGCTCACAGGGGTGACCCAAGCTCAGGTTTATCAACGCGGGCAACTCGCCACCGCACAGCCGGATTGGCTGGCGGAAGAGGTTCCGGTCGCGCTGGTCTATAACGGCATCTCGCACGTGGTGATGATGTGCACGCCCAAAGATCTTGAGGCGTTCGCCCTGGGCTTTTCCCTGTCGGAAGGCATCATCGAATCGCCACGCGATATCTACAGTATAGAGATTAACCAAACCTGTAACGGACTGGAGGTGCAAATAGAGCTCTCCAGCCGTCGGTTTGCCGGTTTGAAGGAGCGCCGTCGCGCCATGGCAGGCCGCACCGGCTGCGGCGTATGCGGTATTGAACAGCTGGCAGACATTTTCCGTCCGCTGCCTGCACTGCCATTCACCCAAACTTTTTCCCTGGATAATCTCGACTCCGCATTGAAACAGCTGCGAGAAGTACAGGAAGTTGGGCAACTGACCGGTTGCACCCATGCCGCCGCCTGGTTATCTCCACAGGGTGAAGTACTTGGCGGATGCGAAGACGTGGGCCGACATGTCGCCCTGGACAAGCTGCTTGGCGTACGCGCCAAACAGGGCTGGTCTCAGGGAGCGGTATTAACCTCCAGCCGTGCCAGTTATGAAATGGTGCAGAAGGCCGCGATGTGTGGCGTGGAGATTTTGTTCGTGGTGTCTGCGGCAACCTCGCTGGCCGTGGAAATCGCCGAGCGCAGCAATCTGACGCTGGTCGGCTTCAGCAAACCCGGCCGCGCCACGGTGTTTACCCACCCGCAGCGCCTGGTTGATCAGATTAAAACCACACTGCAAGTAGGGCATTGATAATCATTTTCAATATCATTTAAATAACTATAATGATCCGACTGCTTACGCGGTGCTCACAACATTGCGCCGCCCATACACCACTGGAGATGATGATTATGAGTTATTCACTGCCATCCCTGCCGTACGCCTACGACGCACTGGAACCGCATTTCGACAAGCAGACGATGGAAATCCATCACACCAAACATCACCAGACCTACGTTAACAACGCCAACACCGTACTGGAAGCCTACCCAGAGCTGGCGCAATACAGCGTTGAAGAACTGATCCAGGATCTGGATAAAGTACCTGCTGACAAGCGCACCTTCATGCGTAACAACGCCGGCGGTCACGCTAACCACAGCCTGTTCTGGAAAGGCCTGAAAACCGGTACCACGCTGGGTGGCTCCCTGAAAGCCGCTATCGAGCGTGATTTCGGCAGCGTAGAGAAATTCCAGGAAGAGTTCGAGAAAGCCGCAGCGACCCGCTTCGGTTCTGGTTGGGCCTGGCTGGTGCTGAAAGGCGACAAACTGGCCGTGGTATCTACCGCTAACCAAGACAGCCCACTGATGGGCGAAGCCGTTGCTGGCGCTTCAGGTTTCCCAATCGTGGGCCTGGACGTGTGGGAACACGCTTACTACCTGAAATATCAAAACAAACGTCCAGATTACATCAAGGCATTCTGGAACGTGGTTAACTGGGATGAAGCGGCAGCACGCTTCGCTGCGAAGAAGTAATTCGCCCCCGGTACTGAAGATGCCCGCGTAATGCGGGCATTTTTTTGCCTAAAATCCGCTAAAGTTTAACCGCCCTTTGCCGATGATTTGTTCAATTGACGTTCGCCCGGAAAGGAAAATCATTATGGCGGCATTGCAAACACTGGCAGGAAAGTTCGTTCATCTCACCGTGGGTAAAAAGCTCGGTCTCGGTTTTGGCCTGATGCTGTTACTGACGGCCATTATCGCCGGAACCGGCGCACAGTATCTGCATACCATCGAGTCCCGCGCCGATCGCATCGACTTCAGCAACAAGCTGAATGACGAGATCAATCAAGCCAAATACAACCGTGCGCTGTTCGGCCAAACCTATAAGCCTGAATACCTGAAAAATAACCGCACCAGCATCGAGAACGCGGTGAAGATGATTAACCAGGGTCAGGACCTGGACTGGGATCCCCAAAGCCGCAAAGACCTGCAGCGTTTGATGGAGCTGATCGGCCGCTACCAGCAGCAGCAAAACGCTTTCGAGAAGGCGGTAGCGGCAAAGGATGCCGTGCGCCAAAGCTGGAACATGTCGGAAGTGCAAGACAGCCTGAATCAGGTAGAGCGTCAGCTTACCAATGGCGACCTGCAGCTGGCCTTCATTCAGTTGAACCAAAAACTGACCCTGGTGCGCTACGGCGCGCGCGGCCTGCTGTTGAGCCTGAGCAGCGAGTCCGAAGCCCCGCTGGTCGCGGCGATAGATGATGCCCGTAGCGCGGCCAACGCGCTCAGCCGGCGGCTCAACGACGCTCAGCGTCCTCTGCTCCAACCGCTGCTGACCGCGCTTGATGATTACAAGAACCGTATCCAGGCCTACCTGCCGGCTTATCAGCAGGAGCAAAACATCAGCCAGCAGTTGGGCAACAGCGCGCAGGAAGTCGGTACGCTGGTCAACGCCTTTATGCAGGATGAACTGACGCAAACCCATAACGATATCAACGCCGCGCAGCTGCAAATGGGCATCACCACGCTGGTTGCCATCATTGCCGGGCTGCTGATCGCCTGGCGCATCACGCTGCAAATCACCCGACCGCTGCAAAGTACGCTGGCGCTGGCGGAACGCATTGCCAGTGGCGATCTGCGGCAGGCGCAGACCAGCACCCGTCGCGATGAACTGGGGCAATTGCTGAATGCCGTGGCGGCGATGAGCCAGAACCTGCGCGACATGATTGAGAAAATCCAGATGGGCGTCAGCCAGGTGTCCACCGCCGCTGCGGAGATTGCCGCAGGCAATACCGATTTGTCCTCCCGTACCGAGCAACAGGCCGCCGCGGTGGAAGAAACCGCCGCCAGCATGGAACAGCTCACCGCCACGGTGAAACAGAACGCCGAAAACGCCCATCACGCCAATCAGCTGGCCACGGACGCCTCACAAACCGCCCAGCAAGGGGGCAAACTGGTGGAAAGCGTCGTCAGCACCATGCGCGACATTTCCAGCAGTTCGCAGCGAATCGCCGAAATTACCACCCTGATCAACGGTATTGCCTTCCAGACTAATATCTTGGCGCTCAACGCGGCAGTGGAAGCAGCGCGTGCCGGTGAACAGGGCCGAGGCTTCTCGGTGGTGGCCAGCGAAGTACGCAACCTGGCGCAGCGCAGCGCCCAGGCGGCAAAGGAGATCGAAGGGTTGATTACCGAGTCGGTCAGCCGGGTACAGACCGGCACCACTTTGGTGGAAAACACCGGCAACACCATGGAGCAGATCGTCCTGTCGGTCACCCATGTGCGCGACATCATGGCGGAGATCGCCGCCGCCTCCGACGAGCAGACCCGCGGTATTGCCCAAATTGGCCAGGCGATTGTGGAAATGGATCACACCACTCAGCAGAACGCCGCGTTGGTGGAAGAGTCTGCCGCAGCAGCCGACTCGCTGGAAGAACAGGCGGAAATGCTACTGCAAAGCGTCTCGGTATTCCGTTTGGCGGAACTTTCTGCACCGGCCGCCGTGAAAGGGACGGTGGTCAAGGCACCAGCGATGAAAAAGCCCGCAGCCAGCGCCGAAGCGGAAGATAACTGGACCACCTTTTAACGTTTACCCGCCCGAACCTTTCGGGCGGTTATTGTTCCCCCCGGCTAACTCAGGCTATGCTGAACCTTCGAAGCGAGACATGGAGGCGCATATGCATCACCCTGAGGTCTATATCGGTACCGTTCAACCCTACGAGGGCGGGCGGCCAAGCGGCATCGCCAAGCGCCTGGTGGACGGAATCATCAAGCTGACGCCCCTCGGCCTGGAAGGCGATGAGCAGGCGGAGAAAAGCTATCACGGCGGGCCGGACCGCGCGCTGTGTCACTATCCCCGAGAACATTACCAACACTGGCGCGAACAGTTCCCAACGCAGGCGGAACAGTTCAGCGCGCCGGCCTTTGGCGAAAATATTTCCACCCTGGGGCTGACCGAACATAACGTGTTTATGGGCGACATCTTCCGTTGGGGCGACGCGCTGATCCAGGTCACCCAACCGCGCTCTCCCTGCTTCAAGCTCAACTACCATTTTGATATCGACGACATCTCGGTGCTGATGCAACAAAGCGGCCGCTGCGGCTGGCTGTACCGCGTGATCTCCGCCGGTAAAGTCAGCGGCGAGCGCCCGTTGGAACTGGTAACACGCAGCAGCGATATCTCGGTCGCAGAGGCGATTGGCATCGCCTGGCATATGCCGTTTGATGAAGAGCAATATCGCCGCCTGCTGGCAGTGGCCGGGTTGTCCGCCAGCTGGAGTAAAACCATGCTGACGCGTATCAGTGAACACCGTATTGAAGACTTTAATCGCCGCTTGCTGGGCCGCTGAGAAACAGCAGCCGGGAAGGAAAAACGTGGCGCAGAATACTGCGTTAAGCCTTTTTACCGACCTATACTGTGATGCAACCCAACCGGCAACCTCTTTCAGGCAGGAGCAAAGTTATGACCTCCCCATCTCATTCGATCCACCATGCCGCAGCCGCTGGCTATCAGGCCAATTCCGATCGCTACGTTAAAGGGCGACCGGATTACCCACCGGAAGTTGCCGCTTGGCTGCGCGACACCCTCGGCCTGCATGCCGGTATGACGGTGATCGATCTCGGGGCCGGCACCGGCAAATTCACGCCCCGCCTGCTGGAAACCGGCGCTCAGGTGATCGCCGTTGAACCGGTGGCGCAGATGTTGGAAAAGCTGTCGATTGCGCTGCCGCAGGTGAAAACATTGGCGGGCACCGCGGAGTCGATCCCGCTGCCGGATGAATCAGTGGACGCCGTGGTCTGCGCACAGTCCTTCCACTGGTTCGCCACGCCGCAGGCGTTGGCCGAGATAAAGCGTATTCTCAAACCCGGCGGCAAGCTTGGCCTGGTGTGGAACATGCGCGATGCGCGCGTAAGTTGGGTGCGTAAGCTGAACCAGATTGTCGACCGTCACGAAGGCGACGCCCCGCGTTTTTACACCGGAGAATGGCGTAAACTTTTCCCGTTCAAAGGGCTGGATGCGCTGCAGGAGCAGGTATTTATGCTCGCCCACCAGGGTGCGGCAGAAGATGTGATTTATAACCGGGTGCGTTCCACCAGCTTTATCGCTGCCTTGCCGCCCCAGCAGCAGGAAGAAGTGATCGATGAGATCCGCCAACTGGTGGCAGAAGAAGAGGAATTGCAGGGCAAAGAAAACCTGACCGTGCCCTATCAGACCAAGGCGTATTTCACCACCAAGCTATGAAAACGGGGCGCCATCGACGGCGCCCCTGGCGATCAGAAAGCTTTTCTGGCGTAGCCAGTGACCACTTTCAGGCCCATTTCACGGCCCAGAGCGGTCATTGGGTGCACCACGATCAGGCCGCGCACGTTTTTCTTCAACGAGCCCATATCCGCCTGTTCTTTCTTGGTGATTTCACGGCTGAACGGCAGTTGGCTCAGCTTTTGCGCTTCTGCGCTCAGCTTTTCAACACGTACGCCTTTCAGGCGCTCGATTTCTGCCGCCAGCTTCTCTTTTTCTTTGGTGTGCTGGGCAATCAGATCGGGATTGCCCTGTTGGATCACCAGGGTGTCTTTGTGGTTCAGTGCGTCCAGCAGGTCGCTAAGGCGCTTAATCTCTGCCTTTTCTATCTCTTTCATGGTTTCTGGCCTGTTGTGCCTGTCGGCACGCTAATCAATGATGCCCACATTGTAGCAAAATGCGCGCGTCGTTACCCGTCTTGCGCAATGCCCGGCGGCAAGCCACTCATCTCGCAGGCTTTAGCCCCCACGCGTGCCAGCGCCTGGCTGTAGCGCGCATTAAACGGATAACAACAGGATAGCCGCAACGCATTACGATAGCGGCCGCTGGGAGAATACAGCGTGCCAGGCGTCAGGCAGATCTGCTCCTCCAACAGCTGGTGGAACAGCGCTACGCTGTCGACCCCGTCCGGAAACTCCACCCAGAACACAAATCCCCCCGCCGGTTGCGTGGCTCGCGTACCGCGTGGAAAGTGACGCGCAATCAACCCTCGCGCCTCATCCACCTGGGCGGCATAGCGCTTGCGCAGGTTGCGCAGATGGTGATCGTAGCCACCGGTTTCCAGAAACATCGCCAGAGTTTCCGACAGCAACTGTGACTCGGACATTGACGACACCGCCTTCAGCTTGCGCAACGCATCGTTGAAACGTCCGCCGCTGATCCAACCAATGCGAAAATCCGGCGCCAGCGTCTTGGTAAAGCTGGAGCAAAACAGCACCCAACCGTCGCGGTCGAATGATTTTACCGCCGGGGAGAGTGCGCCACCGAACTGGATCTCCGCGTACAACCCGTCCTCAATTAGCGGCACCTGATGATCGTTCATCAGCCGCGCCAGGCGTTTTTTCGCCGCCAGCGGCATGGTGCAACCCAACGGATTTTGCACCGTCGGCATGGCGATCACCGCGTTCAGTCGTTTCTCGTTCAGCAACAGTTCCAGCGCGTCCAATGACAGCCCGTGTTGCGGATCGGTGGGGATTTCCAGCGCTTTCAGCCCCAGACTGGCCAGCAGCGGCAGCAGGTAAAAATAGGTCGGCGATTCCAGCCCGATACAGTCGCCCGGTTTGGTGGTTACCCGCAGCGCCAGTTGCAATGCTTCCATGCAACCGTGCGTCAGCGTAATATCGCCCGGTTCCAGCAGCATACCCAGCGTCATCGAACGACGCGTGATCTGCTGACGCAGCCGCAGGCTACCGGGCGGCAGCGCGTACTGACCGATCAGGTTCGGCTGGCGACGCAGCTGCGATGAAAGCATCCGCCCCAATTTCCCGCCGGGGTAAAAATCCGAGGTCTGCGGGCAGGCCAGCGAAAGGTTGGTGAATGCCGGGTTCTGCTGGGCGGCAAACACGGTGTCGATCAAGGCCAGCACATCGTCCGCCGGTGGCTCTATTCGGCTGCTGGTCGGCAAAGCGGCCTTCAACGCCGGCAGAGTGTTGCACACATAAAACCCCGACTGTGGCCGCGCCTCTATCAATCCGCGATCTTCCAGCGTGCGGTAAGCCGCGACCACGGTATTGATGCTGACGCTGTGGGTTTGCGCGCAGCGACGCACCGAGGGTAAACGGCTGCCGGGCAGCAGCGTACCGCGGCGAATGGCTTCCGCCAGCGTATCCGCCAGCTGTTGGTAGCGCGTTTCCGGCATTTCATCGAGCAGGGTCACAGTTTGTCTCCAGGCAATGGGTACAGTTTAATATTGGTATAACTGTATCCATAACAATAACTGGTTTTTGGTTCTGTCACCATCCATCGACAGGTTTTATGCTGGTTCCCTTGCTCCCCCAGCCCTGAGAGGAACCCATTATGCTGGACTCCGCTTTTATCAGTTATGTCACCGTCATGTCGATCACCCCAGGCCCCAACAACCTGCTGCTGGCGTCGTCCGGCGTCAATTTTGGCCTGCGCCGCACTCTGCCGATGGTTTTTGGCATCAGCGTCGGCTGCGCCGTGCAGCTGGCCCTGACCACCACCCTGCTGGCGTTGATTTTGAGCTGGGCCGGGATGATCCGTTTTCCACTGGCGGTGATCGGTTGCACCTATCTGCTGTGGCTATCCTGGAAGCTGTTCAAAGCGGCATCGCCGGACGGCAAACAGCAGGCGCAGCCAATGCGCTTAATCAACGGGGCGTTGTTCCAGGCGGTCAATCCCAAAGCCTGGCTGATGGCCATTAACGTCGCCATTCTGTTCACCCCGCGGGAAGGCGCCAGCCTCAGTCATACGTTGATGATTATCGCTGCCTTTACCGCGCTGAACATTCCCTGCGTCTTGGTCTGGGCGGTGTTGGGCGATCGCCTGCGTGATGCGCTGCGAGTGACCTGGAAACTGCGGTTGTTTAACGGCGTGATGGCGGGATTGATGGCAGCCACGGCACTGTGGCTGCTGTTCGACGAGTGGCGCGCGGCCTTTGCCTAACTGCGGCCGAGAGGAGAGAGCCGGGACGGTTGTTTGGCGCCGATACCGGCTATCAGATCGGTGACGGAAAGCACCATAGTGGAACGCAACACCTGTTGATAGCGCTGGCGCTGCATGGCGATCAGCGACTCTTCCGCTTCGCCGGGCTGCAGGAAAGTCGGCACCGGCGGCAACGCGGTCACGCAGTGCAACTCGCCGAACGGCCCGAGGATTTCATCATCGACAAAGCGGTATTCTGTCCCGTCGTGATTCAACTCTTCGCGCATCGCCATCAGCAACTCGGCATCTTCGTATTCGTGGCGGGAGATCACTCCCAGCCCGTACATCAGCTTCAGGCGCACCGACAACTCCCCCAGCGGACCGGCACCGGACAATAGCGGTTCGACGGCATACTTCACCGCATAATCGTCCTTGCGAAACACCTGCACCACCAGTACGTTGAGCGCTTCCGCCAGCAGCTCTACCGCCGCTATCAGGAAACTGCGCACCGTCTTGCCTGCGTTCAGCCTTTCCAGAACCTTATTTTCAAATGCCTGTGCTTCTTCCATCGTCGCTTTTCGAATGGCGTGGGAGGGGTATGCTGTATCGGCCACTAATTTAATACCATAGGCGTTATTGTCGCAGCCAGTTTGCGGGCGGACAGCGCGCAGAATCCGGAGCGTACACGTAGTACGTGAGGAATTCGAGCACTGCCCAACCGTAAAATGGCAAGTAAAATAGCCTATTGGCGCTGCATGGCGTTATACACAGCAATGGCCTGTTCTACAACCTCGCTTTCCGCCGGCAGGCCGGAAATTTGCGCCAGCGCCGCTTTTGGCCCCAGTTCAGCCAGCAGTTCCACCAGCTCTTTAGCCTGCGGATCCTGCTCGCTGCGGTAGCTCATGGCGGCGGCGATGCCCTGAATCAGGTTCGCGTGCGGCAGGCCGTATTCCAAAGTGCCCAACAGGGGTTTGATCAGACGATCGCCCGCGCTCAGCTTGCGCAGCGGTTGGCGCCCCACACGCTCAACGTCGTCGTGCAGATACGGGTTCTCAAAGCGACTGAGGATTTTGTCGATATAAGCGGCATGCTTGGCGGCGTCAAAGCCATAACGTTTGATCAATACCGCTCCGCTCTCTTCCATAGCCCCTTTCACCACGCGGCGGATCGCCGGGTCCAGAATGGCATCGCGAATGGTCTGCAGACCGGCCTGCTGGCCAAGATAAGCGGTGATGGCATGACCGGTATTGAGCGTGAACAGTTTGCGTTCGACAAACGCCATCAGGTTATCGGTCAGCTCCATGCCGGCGATCGCCGGTGGCTGGCCCTTGAACTGGGTCTGGTCGACAATCCACTCGCTGAAGGTTTCCACCGTCACTTCCAGCGGATCGCTGCTGCCCGCTTCCGCCGGCGGCACAATGCGGTCAACCGCCGAGTCAACAAAGCCGACATGCTGCTCGACCCACGCCTGCTCGTCCTGCGGCAACGCATCGAACACATGTTGTTTTAACTGGCTGGTGCCGCGCACCATGTTTTCGCAGGCAATGATGTTCAGCGGTTGGTTGTTGCCCTGTTGATGACGCTTGATCAGCCCTTTGGCAATAGTACCGGCAATTTTACCCAGGATCTGCGGGCCCACCGCGGTCGTCACGATATCCGCTTCGGCGATCAGCGCTACCGCCTCTTCACTGCCGCTGTTCACTGCGCTGACGTTGTTGACCGGCTCGACCCGCTCCTGTTCGCCGACCACGTGAACCTGGTAGCTTTTACGGCTGTTCAACAGATCCAACACCGTTTGGTTAACATCGGCAAAAGTCAGTTCGGCCTGCGCGTCCGCCAGCAGCTTGCCGATAAAACCACGCCCAATATTTCCCGCACCGAAATGTAATGCTTTCATATTCCTACCTTTCTAATGTCGAAGGGTGCAGCAAGCTGCACCCCTTAAAATGATTCTGTTATCCGGCTTTCTTGCCGCTAAGCAGGTCCAGCACTTCCTGTACGCTGGTGGTATTCGCCAGCCGCTCAATGACGCCGTCGTCGTCCAGGGCATTGGTCAGGCTGGTGATCACCTGGATATGTTCGTTGTTGCGTGCGGCGATACCGATAACCAGTCGTGCCACCTCGTCCTCTTCATCGCCAAAGCGCACTCCTTGCGGGTACTGGCAGAACACCACGCCGGTGCGCAACACCCGGTCCTTGGCTTCGATGGTGCCGTGCGGCACGGCGATTGACTCGCCCAGGTAGGTTGAGGTGAGTTTTTCACGCTCCAGCATCGCCGCGACGTATTCCGGCTCAACGTAACCGCCTTTGACCAACTGCTCGCCGGCGAAGCGGATCGCCTTCTCCTTGTCGCTGGCCTGCAGATTAAGGAACACGTTGCTTTCGCTCAGTTTGAACAGGTTTTGCTCGGTGGCCTCAAAGCTGTCGTCCAGCGTGCTGATGACTTTCTGCTGGTTATCGGTGGTTTTATTGGCCGCCACCAGGCGCTCGGTCAGATCGTTGTACAGCTTGCTGTCGAGGAAATTGGTCAGCGAGATGTGCTGTGCCTGCGGCGCATGACGCATCGCGCGCTCAGTCAGGTCACGGTGAGTGATCACCAGATCCACATCATCCGGCAGGTTGTTGATGGCACTGTTGGTCACGGAGATATTTTTCAGCCCGGCGTCCGCCACTTTTTTGCGCAGTACCCCGGCCCCCATGGCGCTGGAACCCATGCCCGCATCGCAGGCAACGATGATTTTACGCACCGTGGTCAGGTCACCATCCACCGCTGCATGAGCCGCAGCACCGCCTTTAGACTGGGATTTCATCGCCTGTACGCGGCGAGTGGCCTCTTCCAGGTCATCCTCTTCTTTCGCTTTCGAAGTTTTCAGCAGGAACCCGGCAACCACAAAGGACACCACGAACGCTGCGGCGATCGCCGCCAGGTTGGCGAAGTAAGCGCCCTTAGGGGTCATCGCCAATACCGCCAGAATCGAACCCGGAGAAGCCGGAGACACCAGACCGCCGTTCAGCAGGGTCAGTGTGAACACGCCGGTCATACCGCCGAGGATCACCGCCAGCAGCAGGCGTGGATTCATCAGCACGTACGGGAAGTAAATTTCGTGGATACCACCGAAGAAGTGGATGATCGCGGCACCACCGGCAGACTGCTTGGCACTGCCGCGGCCAAAGAACATGTAGGCCATCAGTACGCCCATACCCGGGCCTGGGTTGGCTTCAATCAGGAAGAAGATGGATTTACCGGTTTCGGTCGCCTGCTGAATGCCCAACGGCGAGAAGATACCGTGGTTGATGGCGTTGTTCAGGAACAGGATTTTCGCTGGCTCCACGAAGATTGACGCCAGCGGCAGCAGGTTATTGGTCACCATGATGTTCACGCCGGTCGCCAGGATATGTGACAACCCTTCAACCAGCGGGCCAATGGCCAAAAATGCCAGAATAGCCAGCAGCATACCGATAATGCCGGCGGAGAAGTTGTTCACCAACATCTCAAAGCCGCTTTTGATTTTGCCGTCTACCCAGCGGTCAAAATGCTTGATGGCCCAGCCGCCCAGCGGACCGGCAATCATGGCGCCGAGGAACATCGGCATATCTGCCCCGACAATCACGCCCATGGTGGTGATAGCGCCCACCACCCCACCGCGATCGCCTCCCACCAGACGGCCACCGGTAAAACCGATCAGCAGCGGCAGCAGGTAAGTGATCATTGGGCCAACCAGTTTGGCTAAGGTTTCGTTCGGCAGCCAACCGGTAGGAATGAATAACGCGGTGATGATACCCCAGGCGATAAAGGCGCCAATGTTAGGCATCACCATGTTGCTTAAGAAGCGGCCAAAGTTTTGAACTTTGACTTTGATGTCTGGTGAAAACATAAAACACACCCCTATTGTTACGCGCTGACAATAAGAGCGCGTGATTATTGTTGTTACGATCCAGCCGTGTTGTTGCTGTATGCGAAATGGACTCTATCACGCAGTTTTTACCGTGCGAACTTCATGGAATTTTTGTGACAAATATCACACTAACACCCCCATTATCGTGGCACTTATAGTGATCCTGATCACAGTTACTCAGTGTAAAAAAGCCACAACGAGAACAAAATTCGCCTAAAACCCAATTAAATGTGATTTGAGTCACATTTAATTGATGCGCGTTTGTTTTTAAATTGTGATGGTGATCACAATCTATTTTTCAGTGGCTACCGAATCCTGGCTTGAAGAAGGTCTTCCCTGTGAGCATTCATCCCGTCGGGAAATAGCGGTGCGATGAATGAAAGAAAACTACATGTCGGAAATAGATGATTAATTGAAGTGTAGTACAGATGCGTGGTGCAAGAAGTGAGCAAGCCGTTGGAAAGTCAGAAGGGAATGGCAGAAGCCGGACTGCCGGCTTCTGCGTTTGGAGATTACTGAGTAACGCTGGAGACGATTTTCTGTGCGTTAAGTAAATCCTGCTGCTTGGCCACCAGATTCGACATCATGGTGTTGTACTGCGTTGCCTGCTGGGAAGTACGGAACTGCACGCCGTTATTATTAAAGGCCACCTGATTGCCCTGGGCACGCAGGAAATCACCCACCTGAACCAGATCCTGAACGAAGCTGGCCGTGGTCGGAATCACCGGCATCAGCGCATTGGCCGGCCCGGTAACAATCTTGTCGTACGCCTGGTTATACACGGCTTTCAGATCGTCAGGTTGCTTCAGCGCTGTCCGGGCAGTATCCGCCTGCGACTTGGCTGACTGGATTTGCTGCCCCAGCAGGTTCAGCGCCCCAACGGACTGTTGCAGCGTATCGCGCTTGCTCATGTAGTCCTGTGCGGTGCGGATCTGGTTAATCTGATCCAACGCCGGCGTCAGGCTGGCATCCAGTGATTTGGACAGTTGCTGAGAAAAACCGACCAGGATGGCGTAATCACCGGCATAGTTGCCGAACTTCTGTTTCTGATCTTCGCTCAGCGTCGGGATTTTCGCGCCGCTGCGCATCACCGTATTCTGGATGTAATCAATAAACGCCTTGCGTTGCTCCGGCTCTTTATCGCCGCAGGCAGTCAATTGCATGACCACCAACAATGCCAATACCGGGGCCAACCAACGCGCGAAAACTCTGCTCTTGATCCCTACCGCCATGTGACATAACTCCTGTTATAAACCTGCTTTTTCATCGGACTCCGTCCCTTTTGCTGCACTCCTTGCGCCTATAAGAATAGATCAACTGAATGCGATCCGATACGCGATTCACCTTTTGGTGGTTATTCTTGGGCGAAAGGCCAACATGCAAGGTGCTATACGCGCTGGCAAGGGGCTACTGTACCGACTCAGGGGCATGATACACTTTTGTATCATTTATCACCGGGCCAAGCTGCGCATGTCATCCTATCAGCCACCGTTGACCATCAGCTCACGCATGCTGCATCTGGTAACCGATGTTGGCGATCGGCTTGCGCGTTTAAAAATGCAGGCTGAGCAAGAACATGCCTTACGACTACGCCGCATCAACCGCATCCGTACCATTCAGGGCTCTTTGGCTATCGAAGGCAATACTTTAAGTGAAGAGCAGATCACCGCCATCATCGAAGGTAAACGTATCATTGCGCCACCTCGCGATATTCAGGAGGCGCTCAATGCTATTCGTTGCTATGGAAACTTGAACAACTGGCGTCCCATGCAGGAGGAGGATTTACTCGCTGCACACCGGCTGCTAATGGCTGGCCTATTGCCAGATGCCGGACATTACCGCCATGGCGGTGTCGGAGTGATGAACGGTAAAACCGTCATTCATATGGCGCCACCTGCGGAAAGGGTTTGCCAGTTAATTCGGCAACTGCTGCTCTGGTTAAAAGAGACCGACCTACCGCCGCTGATCGCAAGCTGTGTATTTCATTACGAATTTGAGTTTATCCACCCTTTCGCCGATGGTAACGGACGAATGGGCAGACTGTGGCAAACGCTGATCCTGTCACGTTGGGAGCCCTTGTTTGCCAACGTGCCGGTTGAAAGCCTGGTACATGACAATCACTCCGGTTATTACCAGGCGCTGAACACCAGTAACCAACAGAGTGACTGCGCTCCCTTTGTCGAATTTATGCTGGGCATGATCTTGCGAGCGCTAGAACATAGCCTTACCCCCCAAGTCACCCCCCAAGTCACCCCCCAAGTCGCCGAACTATTGGCGATACTTAAAGGCGAGATGTCACGCGAGGAAATTCAGCATGCGCTGCAACTGCAGGATCGAAAATCTTTCAGTGAGCGTTATTTACGTCCTGCGCTAAACGCGCGGCTAATTGAAATGACCCTGCCCGAAAAACCCAACAGTCGCCTGCAAAAATACCGACTAACCGCTCAAGGTGTTTCGCTGCACCGACGGCAATAAAAAAGGCGCCCTAAGGCGCCTTTTCACGACAGAACCGCTTATTGCAGTACGGAGATATCCGCGACCTGCAGGAACAGCTCACGCAGCTTGCTCAGCAACGTCAGACGGTTTACACGCACCGCTTCGTCATCGGCCATCACCATCACGTTGTCGAAGAACGCATCGACCGGCTCACGCAGCTCCGCCAATTCCACCAGCGCATCCTGGTAGCGGCCTTCAGCAAAGAAAGGCTCCAGCTTATCGCGCAGCACCACCAGGTGGGTCGCCAGTTGGATCTCAGCCGCCTCTTTCAACACCGAAGCGTGAACGCGATCGTTCAGCGTATCGGTAGATTTGGCCAGGATGTTGGAGACGCGCTTGTTGGCCGCCGCCAGCGTCGTAGCCGCTTCCAGCGTACGGAAGTGAGTGACCGCCTTGACGCGTGCGTCGAAGTCCGCAGGCTTGGTCGGACGACGTGCCAGCACCGCTTGAATGGTGTCGACGGCGTGACCTTCTTCCTGATACCAGGCGCGGAAACGGCCCAGCATGAATTCGACAACTTCGTCGACGACCTTGGCGTTGGTCAGCTTGCTGCCGTACAGGCGCACGGCCTCTTCGGTCAGGGTCTGCAGATCCAGCGGCAGGTTTTTCTCAACGATGATGCGCAGCACGCCCAGCGCGGCACGGCGCAGTGCGAACGGGTCTTTATCACCTTTCGGATGTTGCCCAATGCCGAAGATACCGGCCAGGGTGTCCATCTTGTCGGCGATCGCCAGCGAACAGGCCACCAGCGATTCCGGCAGCGCATCGCCGGCAAAACGCGGCTGATACTGCTCGTTCAGCGCAACGGCAACGTCTTCCGCTTCGCCGTCATGACGCGCATAGTGCATGCCCATCACGCCCTGAGTGTCGGTGAATTCGAAGACCATATTGGTCATCAGATCGCACTTCGACAGCAGGCCCGCGCGGGTGGCGTGGTTAACGTCGGCACCAATTTGGCCGGCAACCCAGCCCGCCAGCGCCTGGATGCGATCGGTCTTGTCGCGCAAGGTTCCCAATTGCTGTTGGAACAGCACGGTTTCCAGACGCGGCAGATTGTCTTCCAGGCGTTTTTTACGGTCGGTATTGAAGAAGAACTCGGCATCGGCCAGACGCGGGCGCACCACCTTCTCGTTACCGGAGATGATTTGCTGCGGATCTTTGGATTCGATATTGGCCACGAAGATAAAGTTCGGCATCAGGTTGCCCGCGGCGTCATACACCGGGAAATACTTCTGATCGCCCTTCATGGTGTAGACCAGCGCTTCCGCCGGCACCGCCAGGAATTTCTCTTCGAATTTGGCCGTCAGCACCACCGGCCATTCCACCAGCGAGGCCACTTCTTCCAACAGGCTTTCGCTCAGATCGGCCTTGCCGCCAAGCTGCTGCGCTGCCAGCTCCGCATCGCGCTTGATCAGCGCCTTGCGGGTTTCATAATCGGCCACCACTTTACCGCGTTCCAGCAGGATCTGCGGATATTGGTCAGCGTTGTCGAGGGTGAGTTCGGCTTCACCCATAAAGCGGTGACCGCGAATAGTGCGGCCAGAATCGATGCCCAACACGGTGCCCGGGATCAGTTCTTCACCCAGCAACAGGGTCACGGTGTGAACCGGACGCACGAACTGCACGTCAGAATTGCCCCAACGCATCAGTTTCGGGATCGGCAGCTTGGCCAACGAATTGCTGACCATGCCCGCCAGCAGCGCTTGCGCAGGCTGGCCTTTAACATGGGCGCGATACAGCAGCCATTCACCTTTATCGGTCACCAGGCGTTCGGCCTGATCGACGGTGATGCCACAACCGCGTGCCCAACCTTCGGCCGCTTTGCTTGGCTTGCCTTCGGCGTCAAACGCCTGGGCAATGGCCGGGCCGCGCTTTTCGACTTCGCGATCGGCCTGCGCAGCGCGCAAGTCGGCCACTTTCAGCGCCAGACGGCGCGGTGCGGCAAACCAGCTCACTTCGCCATGTTCGAGATTGGCACTGTCGAGCTCGGCGGTAAAATTCGCGGCAAAGGATTCTGCCAGTGAACGAAGAGCCTTCGGCGGCAGCTCTTCCGTGCCGATTTCCACCAGGAAAGTCTGTTGAGTCATGGCTGCCTCTTAGTTCTCGTTCTTTTTGCACATTGGGAAGCCCAGCGCTTCGCGGGAAGCATAGTAGGCCTCGGCAACGGCTTTGGTCAGCGTGCGGATACGCAGAATATAACGCTGACGCTCGGTCACCGAGATCGCCTTGCGCGCATCCAGCAGGTTGAAGGTGTGGCCGGCCTTCAGAATACGTTCGTAAGCCGGCAGCGGCAGCGGTTTCTCCAGCGCCAGCAGCGATTGGGCTTCTTTCTCGTACTGCTCAAAGCAGGAGAACAGGAAGTCCACGTCGGCGTATTCGAAGTTATAAGTGGACTGCTCCACTTCGTTCTGGTGGAACACGTCGCCATAGGTGGTCACACCCAGCGGGCCGTTGCTCCACACCAGATCGTATACGCTGTCCACGCCCTGGATATACATCGCCAGACGTTCCAGACCGTAGGTGATCTCGCCGGTGACCGGTTTGCACTCCAGGCCGCCAACCTGCTGGAAGTAAGTGAACTGCGTCACTTCCATGCCGTTGAGCCAAACTTCCCAGCCCAGGCCCCAGGCGCCGAGCGTCGGGTTTTCCCAGTTATCTTCCACGAAGCGGATGTCGTGAATGGTCGGATCCAGACCCAGCTCTTTCAGCGAGCCCAGGTACAGTTCCTGAATGTTGTCCGGCGATGGCTTAATCACCACCTGGAACTGATAGTAGTGTTGCAAACGGTTCGGGTTTTCACCGTAGCGGCCGTCAGTCGGACGGCGGGACGGCTGCACGTAGGCGGTAGCCATTGGCTCCGGCCCCAGCGCGCGCAGGCACGTCATCGGGTGAGAGGTTCCCGCGCCGACTTCCATGTCCAGTGGTTGAACGATGGTGCAGCCTTGGCGCGCCCAATAGTCCTGCAGTGTCAGGATCAGGCCCTGAAAGGTCTTGGTATCAAACTTTTGCATGTTGAATTCGCACGCGATACAAGTGGATTTAAATGGGATGGGCCAGTATACCCGTTGACCGTAAGATATACAGCCAGAATCCCGCAACAAGTGTGAATCATCAAAGAAGCGCGGTCTTTTCGCGCACTAAAACGGGGCAAATGCCCCTCTGTAGCGCCGTTTCAGCGTCATAATCCCCCCAATTCCCCGGCCAGAAGGCATCACTCAGGCTGGCACCAACCTTGCTAGCGTCCTGATATCCCCCTTTCAGGAGATTCGCTGATGACAACCGCCTTAACCGACAGCCGCTATCGTTACCGCATTTTCGCCATGGTGTTCTTCATTGCACTGATCAACTACGTCGATCGCGGCGCACTGTCCTTCGCCGCCAACGATATCTCCCATGAATTCAACTTCAACAAGGCGCAGCTGGGCGCCGTGCTGGGCTATTTTGGCTTTGGCTATTTGTTCGGTTCGCTGTGCGGCGGTTTTCTGGCCGACCGTATCGGCACCAAAAAAGTCTGGCTGATCGCCGGGGCGCTGTGGTCGCTGCTGGAGATTGCGACCGCCTGGGCCGGCGAACTGGGCGTGGCGCTGTTCGGCGGTTCCGCCATTATGGGGTTTGCCGCACTGCGGATCATGTTCGGCTTTGCCGAAGGTCCGGCCTACGCGCTGATGAATAAAACCATCGCCAACTGGGCGCCGCGCAAAGAGCGTGGCTTTTCGCTGGGTATCGGGTTGCTGAGCACCCAGGTGGGTTCGCTGCTGACCGCGCCGCTGGCCGTGGGGTTACTGCTATTGACCGATGACTGGCGCAGCATGTTCATGCTGCTGGGCCTGTTTTCGCTGATCGCCATTTTGCTGTTTGCCCGTTTCTTCACCGACACGCCGCAGGAGCATCCTGAAGTCAACGCCGCCGAATTGGCCATCATCAGCGCCGATCAGGAAGCCGATAACGCACAAGCACCTCTGCCATGGTGGGCGTTTTTCACCAACCGCACGCTGGTATTTAACGCGCTGGGTTACTTCTCATTCCTTTACGTCACCTTTGTATTGGTGACCTGGGGCCCCAAATACCTGCAGGATACTTTCAACTACGATCTGCATTCGCTGTGGTACGTGGCGATGATCCCGTGGAGCGGTGCCTGCTTCACCGTGCTGCTCGGCGGCCGCATCGCCGATGCGCTGTTGAAACGCTTTGGCAACCTGCGGCTGGCGCGCAACCTGTTTGCGGCAGTCACCTTGTTGCTGACCGCCACCTGCTTCGTCTTGATCCCCTTTATGAGCACGCCGACCGAAATCATTTTGTTGATGACGCTGGGCAATGCGCTGAATGCGCTGGTCAATAACGTGTATTGGTCGGTGGTGATAGACGTCACGCCGAAGGCTTCGGTGGGGGCTTACAGCGGCATGACGCTGGCGATCGCCAATATTGCCTCGATCACCGCGCCGATGCTGAGTGGTTGGCTGGCACAGCATCACGGTTATGGCGCCATGTTCTTCGCCACCGCCGTGGTGTCTTTCTGCAGCATGCTGTGCATGACGCTGCTACAGCCGGAAAAAAAGATTATGGCAGATATCACGCTGCCCAACCGCCCAAGTATACAGCAAACGGCCCCCTAAGCGATCGGGCATCGGCACTCAAAAACGGGCGCTGACCCCGACGTTATACATAAACTGTTCGCCACTGCTCAGGCCGCCGGTCTGAGAAACGGTGGCGAAAGCCGCCACCTGATCGGTCAACGGCATATTCGCCCCCAGCGTCACATCCACCCAGTTTTTATCCTGGCTGGCACTGTCGCGAGTGAACGAAGTCTGCGTGGACTTCAGGCCACCACCGGCACGGTAAACGTCATCACCAAACTGATGCTGATAGCTCACCTCAGCATAGGGATTAAACAGGCCGAACTTGCTGTCCAACCGCCAACCTAACGCACCGATCTGCGAATGGTAGGTCTGATCGTTAAAGCGCATGGCGGTGCTGTCATTGCCGTCTTCGCTGTAACCGGAGACGTTGCTGTAATCCCAGGCAAACTGTGCCATCGGTCCGGTGTTCAGGTAAGAGGTGACGGGGAAATCGTAACCGGCGGTGATCCGCGCCCCCCACTGCTTGCCGTCGGTGCTGCCGGTTTCGGTACGGGTTAACGCCCCAAGCTGCATGCTGCGGCGAATATCATCGTAATTCATCGTCGCATAGTGCAGATCGGCATTCACCCAACCGTTTTCAAACAGCTCAAGGGCGGTAAAGGCGGAAAATAGCAGGCCACGCGCTTTGTAGTCGTAGCGGCTGGAGGGCTGTTGATCGTCATTGGAGCCGGAAATCAGCGCGCCGATCAGCCAGCCGTCGGTCAACTGGTAATCCACCCCTACCGTCAGATTATGAGTAGTGGCATTGCCGTCGCCCGCCGCGAGATTGGAAGAATAATCATAGTGCTGCCCGGCATAGCCTCCGAACACGCCCAGCGATCCTTGCGGGTTTTCGCCACTGCGCAGCTGTTGAAAACGGCTGTCGAGGGTAGCACGGCTGTCACGCGCCATGGCCGCCGTCGCCTGATTCAGCGCCACCACCTGCGCAGGACCGTCGAGCACCGCCTGAATGTAATCGGCAATCAACAGATGCGCCTGCGGGCTGGGGTGGAAATGGTCGGCGAACAGGTAGGCCTGGCTGCTATCAAAACCCGGCATGGTAGAACGGCACACCGCAGAGGAGACGCCCGGCGGACAGGCCATGCCTGCGGTATTGGTGAAGCCAAACTGCGCCGGGTTGGCAATCGCCTCGCCAAACAGTTTGTTCACGTCAACCCGGACGATGTTCCCGCCCCCCTGCGCCAGCAGGTGGTCTTCGCTTTGGTTATAGAAATCGGTCAGTTGTGCCGCCTGCGCGCTGAGGCTGTCATAGGCTGCAATCAGCTGTGCGGCAATCGCCTGCTGCACCTGGGGGATCGCGCTGCCCTGCGCCGCTGCCGCCGTCAGGGCCTGATGGATAGCCTCGGCACGTGAAGCGTTATCCGGCGTGGCCAGCGAATTCAGGGTGGCGTAGGCCGCCTGAACCGCTGCGTTTTGCACCGGCGTCAACGCCTGCTGGATGATCAGCTCCATCAACTGCGGCGTGGAACCAATATTCGGCACCGTCGGCACGATCACCGTACCGGCACCGGCATTCAGCAATGAATGAACCTGCGCGGCCGCCGCCGCTGCGCTGTTGTAGGCTACGCCCGGCGCGGTCGTCGAGTTTAATGCCGCCGCCGCCAGGTCGTTGCCGCCAATCCAGTGTATATACAGGCCATCGCCGTCAGCCCGTCCATTGACCTGACCGAGGTAGCTCTGCACCTGATCCTGCGTATTGTCCGCCGGGTTGAGCGCCGGCACCGCCACGCCCCCGCCGGCGGCGTAGTTATTGCCGCCATCGTCCGAAGCCACTAACGCCGCGCCGATGCGTTGCGCCAGTACTTCGTCGTATAACAGATGTTTATTGCTGTCGTAGGTAAAGCGGCCATTGTTGCCGGTATCGCTCAGACTGTCACCGAAGACGTAGAGTTGGTCATAAGCCAGCACCGGGGTCGTCATACTGCATAATATCGCCACTGCAAGCACCGCCCGGCGGGGCAGACAGGTTATTTTAAGAGGCATGAATAGACTCCTGAGAGCCAGCAAATGAAGGAAAATACGTTTTTATCATTGGCCTTTTTATCTGCCGGCCATCTAGTAAATATTGCTGGCTTTTCCCCCACGTCAAGCCGACTGATGATAAAACAATCAGGGGCTTGCCAAGTTCACCACTTCAGGTAATGATTACTGTAAATAAACACAGCACAAGGACAGTCAGTATGGCCAATGAACGTTGCGGTTGGGTGACGGCGGATCCGTTATATCTCGAGTATCACGACAAGGAATGGGGCGCACCAACCACCGATGCGCGCGAGCTGTTTGAAATGCTATGCCTTGAAGGCCAGCAGGCCGGGCTGTCCTGGATCACCGTGCTGAAAAAGCGTGAGAATTACCGGCGCGCCTTCCACAATTTTGATCCGCTGCGCGTGGCCGCTATCGATGAACAAGAGATAGCCGCGCTGTTGCAAGACAGCGGCATTATCCGCCACCGGGGCAAAATTGAAGCCATCATCGCCAATGCCAAAGCCTATCTGGCCATGGAAGCGGCCGGGGAAGATTTTGTCACTTTTATCTGGTCATTTGTCGACGGCGAACCGCAGCTCAACAGTTGGCAGCAACTGAACCAGGTGCCGGCGAAAACCGAACGCTCGGACGCGATGTCCAAGGCACTGAAAAAACGCGGCTTCAAATTTATCGGATCCACCACCTGCTACGCCTTTATGCAAGCCAGCGGGTTGGTGAACGATCATCTCACAGGATGCCTCTGCTACCCAAAGCCGCAGTGATCCGCCCCTGCCACCCGGCAGATATGGAGCGGTTAATGGCCTTGTGGTTGCCCAGCACCATTGCTGCGCACCCGTTCGTCAAGGAAAGCTACTGGCAAGAAAGCGCGACGCTGGTGCGGGAAAACTATCTGCCGCGAGCGCAAAGCTGGGCCTATTGGCATCAAGGGGAAATCGTCGGGTTTATCAGCGTGTTGGATCAACGCTTTATTGGCGCACTGTTCGTTGAACAGGCCTTTCACGGCCATGGCGTAGGACAGGCGCTGATGGCGCACGTACAACAGCGCTATCCCCAGCTAAGCCTGGAGGTGTATGAGCAAAACCTGCGCGCCTGCGCGTTCTACCACAAGCTGGGGTTTCAGGTGACGCAGCGTCTGTTTAACGAAGAAACGCAGGCCTATACCTTAATCATGAACTGGCCGTCCGCAGTTTAAATCTTGTCACTTCCGGCTAAAAAAGGCGCATCCCGCACCGGGATGCGTTCAATTCAGAATCCGCTGCATGGTATTCCCTCGCTTTTTGCCGGATAACAGGCTCAAGCCCGTTATCCGCTTATATTTTGTCACGTTTTTTTCCGGAACTGCCGGAAAGTATCCGCGTCATAGTAGCGCCTCGGCACGTCTTGGCATGCCGACAACGGTTTTTTAGCGCCCCCAAATTGGATTGGCGCACCCAGATTCTGATGCCACAAAGGAAAAAAGATGAAAAAACGCATTGCGATTATTGCCGGCGCGGTGAGCGTGGCGCTCACGCTGTCAGCCTGTACCACCAACCCGTACACCGGGGAATCCGAAGCCGGTAAATCCGGTATTGGCGCAGGCCTGGGCGCCGCGCTGGGTGCCGGCGTTGGCGTGCTGTCCTCGTCGAAAAAAGACCGCGGCAAAGGCGCACTGATCGGCGCAGCGGCAGGTGCAGCATTGGGCGGTGGCGCCGGCTATTACATGGACGTGCAGGAAGCCAAGCTGCGCGACAAAATGAAAGGCACCGGCGTCAGCGTTACCCGTCAGGGCGACAATATCGTGCTAAACATGCCGAACAATGTCACCTTTGACAGCAGCAGCGCCACCCTGAAACCGGCGGGTGCCAACACCCTGACCGGCGTTGCCATGGTACTGAAGGAATACCCGAAAACGGCGGTTAACGTGGTCGGCTACACCGACAGCACCGGCTCCCGTTCACTGAACATGACCCTGTCGCAGCAACGTGCCGACGGCGTGGGCAGCGCGTTAATCACCCAGGGCGTGGCGGCTAACCGCATTCGCACCACCGGGGCAGGCCCGGATAATCCGATCGCCTCCAACAGCACGGCAGAAGGCAAGGCGCAAAACCGTCGCGTCGAGATCACCCTCAGCCCGCTGCAATAATCCCGAGCGGGGCACAATGCCCCGCCATTTTTATCCTGTCGATCCCCTTCCCGTATCCCATTCAACATTCCCGGCTATACATTCTGTGTGATAGTCTCCTTGGCAATTAACCTCAGGGGAGATCGGTTGTGAGCAGTGTTAAGGCAATACGCGCCTCGGGGCGGGCCACCATCAGCGATGTGGCGAAAACCGCCAAGACCGGTAAAACCAGCGTATCGCGCTACTTGAATGGTGAGCAGCACCTGCTTTCTGACGATCTCAAACAGCGCATCGAGCAGGCTATCCTCCAGCTCGACTACCGCCCAAGCCAGATGGCGCGGAGCCTGAAAGGCGGACAGACGCGGCTGATTGGCCTGATTATCGCCGATATAACCAACCCCTATTCGGTGGACGTGATGCGCGGCATCGAAGCCGCCTGCCGTCAGCACGGCTTTACCCTGCTGGTGTGTAACACCAACAACGAAGTCAATCAGGAACAGCACTACCTGCAACTGCTCAGCAGCTACCGGGTAGAGGGCATTGTGGTCAACGCCGTTGGTATGCGCGAAGAGGCGTTATCGACGCTGCAACAATCCATGCTGCCGATGGTACTGATCGACCGAAAAATTCATGATTTCGCCTGCGATGTGGTGGGCCTCAACAACCACGAAGCCGCGACGACCGCCACGGAACACCTGCTGCAACAGGGTTTCGAAGCCATTTTGTTTCTCAGCGAGCCCATTGGCACGGTCAATACCCGCCTGGAGCGGCTGCACGCGTTTAACCAAACCATGGCGCAACATGCCGGTCTGTTGGCCGAACAGGCCGAAGTTCCGCTGAACGACGTCAAGCTGCTGGAAGGGGTGCTCGGCGACTTCAATACTCGCCATCGCGGCATGCGCAAAGCGGTGATTTCCGCCAACGGTGCCCTGACCCTGCAGGTAGCACGCGCCATGCGTCGACTGGGTATCCAATGGGGCAGCGATATCGGCCTGCTGGGCTTTGACGAACTGGAATGGGCCGAACTGGCCGGCGTGGGCATCACCACGCTGAAACAGCCGACCTATCAGATGGGCCACGCCGCGCTAGAGCAACTGGTGCAACGCATTCAGGGTCTGGATACCCCCATCAGCGAGCAGATGTTCCCCGGTGAACTGATCGTGCGCGGTTCCACCACCCGATAATCCCCCCTTCTTTCCCGCTCAGGGCGCGACATACGGCGCCCCAGCCACATCCTCCCCAGACTATTTTTTGCTCATGTTCGTGATTGCGATCATATTTTTACACTCTGTCGCTTTCGCCTGGAACCGGTACCATTTAACGTGTGGTTAACAGCAGCGGTGGGATAACGCCACCTCAGGAGCAAAAAATGACAAGAGAAATTATCGTGGTGACCGGTGCCTACGGCACCGATACCGTCCAACAGCTCGGCGGCCAGACCGCATTATTGCCGATCATTGCCGATGCCGGCGCCGACGGTGTAGAGATCCGCCGCGAACTGTTTTCTACCCAGGAGCTGGAAAACCTGCCGGCACTGGCTCAGGCCATCGAACAACAGCAACTGTTTGCCGTTTACTCTGCGCCTGAGGCTCTGTTCACTCCACAACATACGCTCAACCCGAACCTGCCGGCACTACTGGCGGAAGCCCAAACGCTGAACGCGCGTCAGTTGAAACTCTCGCTTGGACATTACCAGCCGGGCTTCGACTTTACCGAACTGAAAGTGGCACTGGAGCAACATCCGGTCAGCCTGGTGGTCGAGAACGATCAAACGCCTGACTGCGGGATTTTGTCGCTGCTCAACGCCTTTTTCCACGCCGCAGAAGATAACCGTCTGCCGGTCAGCATGACGTTCGACATGGCCAACTGGCACTGGGTGGGGCAAGACGCCTTCGCCGCCGCCGATCGCCTGGCCCGCCACGTCAGCTACGTTCACGTTAAAGCCGCAACTCATAGCCTGAAAGGCTGGCGTGCCGTGGCGCTGGATGACAGCGATGGCAAATGGCGCGATCTGCTGACTCGCCTGCCGCTGGACGCACCACGCGGCATTGAATTCCCACTGCAAGGTGACAGTCTGGAAGACGTGACCCGCTACTACGTTAACCTTTTGCGCGCGGAGTAAACATCATGACAACGCTGACTACCGCGCATCGCGCGCAACTGGACGTCGTCACTCTGGGTGAAGCCATGGCGATGTTCGTGGCAACCCAAACCGGCGATCTGGCGGAAGTGGACAACTTCACCAAACGCATTGCCGGCGCCGAGCTGAACGTCGCAATCGGCCTGGCTCGTCTGGGGCTGAACGTCGGCTGGGTCAGCCGCGTCGGCAACGACACTTTCGGCCGCTTCACCCTGCAGCAGTTGAAAAAAGAAGGCATCAACGCCCAGCAAGTGACGGTGGATGCTAATTATCCGACCGGTTTTCAGATCAAATCTAAAACCTCCGATGGTACCGATCCCAGTGTGGAGTATTTCCGCAAAGGCTCGGCGGCCAGCCACCTGTCGGTCGACGACTTCAACCGCGATTACTTTGGTTCCGCACGCCACCTGCACCTGAGCGGCGTGGCGGCAGCGCTGTCCGGTCAATCGCTGGCGCTGTGCAACCACGCGGCGCGCGAGATGCGGGCGATGGGCAAAACCATTTCATTTGACCCCAATCTGCGCCCGGTGTTGTGGTCCAGCCAGCAGGTGATGACCGAGCAGCTGAACAAGCTGGCGTTTGCCGCCGACTGGGTGCTGCCGGGGCTGAAAGAAGGGCAAATTCTTACCGGCCAGTCGACACCGGAAGGGATTGCCGATTTTTATCTGGAGCGCGGCGTACAGGCGGTGATCATTAAAACCGGCCCGGACGGCGCCTGGTTTAAAACCGCAGCGGGCGATCAGGCGGCGGTAGCCGCAATCAAAGTCAGCAATGTGGTGGATACCGTAGGTGCAGGAGACGGCTTTGCCGTCGGGACCATCAGCGCCCTGCTGGAAGGCAAAACGCTGAAACAGGCGGTGCAACGCGGCAATAAAATCGGCTCGCTGGCCATTCAGGCCATCGGTGACAGCGAAGGGTTGCCGACCCGCGCGGCACTGGCTGAATAAATATAACAAAACAATATCAGTTAATAGCCTTCTCCGAACGGCTGATGTCTCTGGCCCTACAACCAGATCCGCCGGGAGAGCACCACGACACCACTGAAGGAATCTGAACATGACCAAAGCGACTATCGCGGCTAAACGCTGGTGGTACATCATGCCCATCGTGTTTATCACCTACAGCCTGGCCTATCTCGACCGAGCCAACTTCAGCTTTGCCTCGGCGGCTGGCATCAATGACGATCTGGGCATCACCAAAGGCATGTCATCGCTGCTGGGCGCGCTGTTTTTCCTCGGCTATTTCTTTTTCCAAATCCCGGGGGCGATCTATGCCGAACGCCGCAGCGTTAAAAAACTGATTTTCTGGTGCCTGATCCTGTGGGGCGCCTGCGCCTCGCTGACCGGCATGGTCAGCAATATCCCGATGCTGGCGGCCATCCGTTTTATCCTCGGCGTGGTGGAAGCCGCGGTGATGCCGGCAATGCTGATTTACATCAGCAACTGGTTCACCAAGTCCGAACGTTCGCGTGCCAATACCTTCCTGATCCTCGGTAACCCCGTCACCGTGCTGTGGATGTCGGTGGTTTCCGGCTACCTGATCCATGCCTACGGCTGGCGTGAAATGTTCATCTTTGAAGGCATTCCGGCGGTGATCTGGGCCTTCTGCTGGTGGGTGCTGGTCAAAGACAAACCTGCACAGGCCAAATGGTTGAGCGATGACGAAAAGCTGGCCCTGCAGCAGCAGTTGGAAGAAGAGCAGAAAGGCATCAAGGCGGTGCGTAACTACAGCGAAGCCTTCCGCTCACGCAACGTGATCCTGCTTTGCGTCCAGTACTTCGCCTGGAGCATTGGCGTGTATGGCTTCGTGCTGTGGTTGCCTTCTATCCTGCGCAGCGGCATGGAAATGGGCATGGTGGAGGCCGGCTGGCTGTCGGCGGTACCTTACCTGGCAGCGACCATCGCCATGATCCTGGTGTCCTGGGCTTCGGACAAAATGCAAAACCGTAAGCTGTTCGTCTGGCCACTGCTGCTGATTGGCGCGCTGGCGTTCTTTGGTTCTTATGCCGTAGGCGCCAACCATTTCTGGATCTCTTATGCCCTGCTGGTGATTGCCGGTGCGGCAATGTACGCCCCTTACGGGCCGTTCTTCGCCATCATTCCCGAGATGCTGCCGAAAAACGTCGCCGGCGGTGCCATGGCATTGATCAACAGCATGGGCGCGCTGGGTTCCTTCTTCGGTTCCTGGTTCGTCGGTTACCTCAACGGCGCAACCGGCAGCCCGGCAGCTTCGTATATGTTTATGGCCATTGCGCTGCTGGTGGCCGTGGTGGTGACGCTGATCGTCAAGCCCGCTCGCAACGAGGCTCACCCACAACTGGCTTAGTCTCGTTATAATTTATTTTCTGTTGAATATACCCAATGGATTTCAGGCTGCAGCCAGGCGACAAACGAACTTCCCCCAGGCGCTGACTTAAGTAAGTCACTGGGGGAAGTTCGAGCAGTTAACAACGCTGCAGTCTGAAAGACGAAGGGTATTGCTGGAGTAAGTGATGAAGCCTTCTATCGTGTTATACAAAAGCATTCCCACCGATCTGCGTGAACGACTGGAACAACACTTCACCGTGCACGCCTTCAACGGGCTAAACCCGGAAAACCGCGATGAGTTGCGCCAGGCGCTGCAACAGGCAGAAGGGATCATCGGTTCCGGTGGCAAAATTGATGAGGCTTTCTTGCAGCAGGCACCCAAACTGCGCGCGGCTTCAACCATTTCCGTCGGTTACGATAATTTCGACGTTGACGCGCTTAATGCCCATAACGTGCTGCTAATGCACACCCCAACCGTGCTGACTGAAACCGTCGCCGACACCATCATGAGCCTGGTTTTGGCGACAGCTCGTCGCGTGGTAGAAGTGGCCGATCGAGTGAGGGCCGGCGAATGGCAAGGCAGCATCGGGGCAGACTGGTTTGGCGTTGACGTGCACCACAAAACTATCGGCATCCTCGGCATGGGTCGTATTGGTCTGGCGCTGGCGCAACGTGCTCATTTCGGCTTCGGCATGCCGGTGCTGTATAACGCCCGCCGCACTCATGAAGAAGCAGAGCAGCGTTTTAATGCCCGCCGCTGTGACCTGGATACCCTGTTGGCCGAATCCGATTTCATCTGCATTACGCTGCCGCTGACCGACGAAACTTTCCATATGATTAGCCGTGACCAACTGGCGAAGATGAAGAAGAGCGGCATTCTGATCAACGCCGGCCGTGGTCCGGTGGTGGATGAAGCGGCACTGGTTGAGGCGCTGCAAAACGGCACTATTCATGCCGCCGGGCTGGACGTGTTCGAACAGGAACCGCTGCCGGTATCTTCACCGCTGTTGATGTTGCCGAACGTAGTAGCGCTGCCGCATATCGGTTCTGCGACCCATGAGACCCGTTATGGCATGGCCGCCTGCGCCGTGGACAACCTGATCGCCGCGCTGACCGCCAAGGTCACAGAAAACTGCGTTAACCCGCAGTTGTTGAAGTAGTAACGTTCATGGGTGCCAGTAAGCAAGAAACTGGCATCCATGCAAAATCACCAACACCTTTTGGGCGGACGCCTGCGCATATGAAATATTCTCAGGATATGTATTTCATTGTTTTTAATTCTGTACGGGATCAGGTACGGGAAGGTTTTCATCACAATTTCCCGGGTGCCCATCACCCTGCCTGCCCTGCCGAGGGCCGGGTTTGAAACCAGCAAATTCACTAAGCGAAAAACCTCCCTGGCAAACTCTGTCGCAACCTGAGGACTCTCTTGATAAAACCAATCATATTCGTCATCAAAATTGCTTGCGGCTTTCCTTAGCCATTTAATTTTCATCGTTAACAATCACCCCCATCTTCTTGAAGCGGGCTTCCATTTCATCGTCAGAAACAAAATCTCCCTGATCCGCCTCAATAATTGCCTGCTGAGTTTCAGCAATTTGCCAGGCTTCACGGTTAATAAAATCTCGGATGGCCTGCCCGGCCAAAAACGATTTAGTCCTGCCGGTCGCTTTGGCCAAAGCTTCGAGCTGCTCACTGAGATCTTCCGATAGTCGAACGGACATCACGCTCATAGATCACCTCACACTACAATGTATACATTGTAATATAGATTAAAAAATCACCGGATAACAGCTTCACCTCCCCCTGCCTTCTCCTCCCTGAAAATCTCGCGCCGGGATGAGGCTATTTTTTCATCGTTCGTCACACTGGGCGTTACCCTACGATAAAAACGCTTCCTGCCACGCGTAAGGAGAGCCATGAAACGCCTGACCCTTCCCCTGCTGATGCTGCTGTCGCCTGCGGCAATGGCAAACTGGACGCTGCAAAGCTTCCCAGCCTTTGACGGTACTTCCGCCGACGGCTTGTTCACCAGCCACGCCACGCTGCCCAAAGGCGAACTGCCGCTGAAAATTTACCAAGACCAGCAATGCTGGCAGCCAACTGCGCCGGTCAAACTGAACCAGACGTTGTCACTGCAACCCTGCGGCGATAACCCGCCGGTTAACTGGCGGCTGTTCCGCACCGGGGAATATCAGGTGCGCATCGACACGCGCAGCGGCACGCCGACGTTACAACTCAGTCTGAAAACCGCAGCGGAAATCGCCACTGCCGCCGCCACGCACACCTGCCAACGCTGGGACGGTAAACCGGTCACCCTTGACGTCGCGGCAACCTTTGACGAAGGCGAATTGGTACGCGATTTCTATTCAGGCCAAACGGCAAAGGTCAGCCAGGGCAAAATCACCCTGCAACCCGCCGCCGGTAGCGGTGGATTGCTGTTGTTGGAATCTGCCGGTAGCGAAAAACCGGCGCCCTTCAATTGGCACAACGCCACGGTGTATTTTGCCCTTACCGATCGCTTTGAGAACGGCAACCCGGCCAACGACCACAGCTACGGACGCCGCAGCGACGGCATGCAGGAGATCGGCACCTTCCACGGCGGCGATCTGGCTGGCCTGATGAACAAACTGGATTATTTGCAACAGCTTGGCGTCAATGCGCTGTGGATCAGTTCGCCGCTGGAGCAAATCCACGGTTGGGTCGGCGGCGGCACCAAAGGAGACTTTCCGCATTACGCTTACCACGGCTATTACGCGCTGGACTGGACCCGACTCGATGCCAATATGGGCAGCGAGCAAGACCTGCGCACGCTGGTCGATCAGGCGCACCAACGCGGTATCCGCATTCTGTTTGACGTGGTAGTGAATCACGTCGGCTACGCCACGCTGGCAGATATGCAGACCTTCCAATTCGGTTCGCTGTATCTGAAGGAGGAAGAAATCGAAAAAACGTTGGGTAAACATTGGGGCGACTGGCGACCAGGCCCAGGTCAAAACTGGCACAGCTTCAACGATTACATCAACTTCAGCGATAAAGCGGGCTGGAGTTCATGGTGGGGCAAAAACTGGATCCGTACCGATATCGGTGACTACGATCCACCCGGCTATAACGATCTCACCATGTCGCTGGCTTTCCTTCCGGACATCAAAACTGAAGCGCCCGGAGCCAGTGGTCTGCCCCTGTTTTACCGCCATAAACCCGATACCGCCGCGCGGGAGATTCCCGGCGCCACCACACGCGACTACCTGACCACCTGGCTTAGCCAGTGGGTACGTGACTATGGCATTGACGGTTTTCGCGTCGACACCGCCAAGCACGTAGAAAAACCAACGCTGGCGCTATTGAAACAGCGCGCCACCGCAGCTCTGGCAGAGTGGAAAGCCGCCCATCCACAACAGGCGCTGGATGATGCTCCTTTCTGGATGACCGGCGAAGCCTGGGGCCATGGCGTGATGAAAAGCGACTATTACCAGAACGGCTTCGACGCGATGATCAATTTTGACTTCCAGGATCAGGCTTCCCAGGCCTTGGCTTGCTTCTCCAACATCGATGCCACCTACCGACAGATGGCCGACAAGCTGCAGGATTTCAACGTGTTGAGCTACATCTCCTCGCACGATACCCGGCTGTTCTTTGCCAGCGATGCTAAAGGGTCGCTAACGCTGCAGCAGCGCGCTGCCGATCTGTTGCTGTTGGCACTCGGTGCGGTGCAGATTTACTACGGCGATGAAAGTGGCCGTGATCTAGGCCCTACCGGCTCAGATCCGTTGCAGGGTACCCGTTCCGATATGAACTGGGCCGAGTTGCAGGGTAGCAAAGCTCCTCTGTTGGCACACTGGCAGCGGCTGGGTCAATTCCGCGCTCGTCACCCGGCGATCGGTGCCGGCACACAGCAGTCGCAGCAAACGGCACACTACTATGCTTTCAGCCGTCGGCTCGGCGACGATAAAGTGATGGTGGCCTGGGTCGGCGATCGGTCACAATAATTCAGAGAGATATGCTGCTAAAAAACCATCGGGTGAAGTTTACTCCCGGTGGTTGTTTTATGAACCGCATTGCACCGGAAATTGTCTGGCGGTATGGTGGGGTATTACCTGCTAAAAACAATACAGTTGCACCTATGACTTTTTCACTTTTCGGCGACAAATTTACCCGTTACGCGGGCATTACCCGTTTAATGGATGACCTGAACGAAGGCCTGCGCACCCCCGGTGCCATCATGCTCGGCGGCGGTAATCCAGCGCAAATTCCAGAGATGGAAAGCTACTTCAAACAACTGTGCCAGGACATGCTCGATCAGGGCAAACTGACCGAGGCGCTGTGTAACTATGACGGCCCGCAGGGCAAAGACGCCCTGCTTAAAGCGCTGGCTAATTTGCTGCGCGATGAGCTGGGCTGGCAGATCTCGCCACAGAACATTGCACTGACAAATGGCAGTCAGAGCGCATTTTTCTACTTGTTTAACCTGTTTGCCGGGCGCTATGCCGACGGCAGCCGTCGCCGCGTGCTGTTTCCGTTGGCGCCGGAATATATCGGCTACGCCGATGCCGGGTTGGACGAGGGGCTGTTTGTTTCGGCCAAGCCCAACATTGAGCTGCTGCCGGAAGGTCAGTTCAAGTATCACGTTGACTTCGAACATCTGAATATCGGCGACGATATCGGCATGATCTGCGTGTCGCGCCCAACCAACCCGACCGGTAACGTGATCACCGACGAAGAGCTGATGAAACTCGATCGGCTGGCGCAGCAGCGCAATATCCCGCTGGTGATCGATAACGCTTACGGCGTACCCTTCCCCGGCATTATCTTCAGCGACGCTACGCCGCTGTGGAACCCGAACATTATCCTGTGCATGAGCCTGTCGAAACTTGGCCTGCCCGGCTCGCGCTGCGGCATCGTGATCGCCGATGAGAAAACCATCGGTGCCCTGACCAACATGAACGGCATTATCAGCTTGTCGCCAGGCAGCATGGGGCCGGCCATGGCAACGGAAATGATCGAACGTGGCGACCTGTTGCGACTGTCAAACGAGGTGATCCGTCCGTTCTACAAGCAGCGCGTCGAGCAGACTATCGGCATTATCCGCCGCTATCTGTCGCCGGAACGCTGCCTGATCCATAAACCGGAAGGGGCGATTTTCCTGTGGTTATGGTTCAAGGATCTGCCGATCACCACCGAGCTGCTGTATCAGCGCCTGAAAAAGCGCGGCGTGCTGATGGTGCCAGGCCACTACTTCTTCCCGGGGCTGGAGCATGAATGGCCGCATACTCATCAGTGCATGCGGATGAACTACGTGCCGGATCCGGAGAAAATTGAACGTGGCGTGGCGATACTGGCGGAAGAGATCGAGCGTGCTCATCAGGAAGCTGGCTGATTTGAATAAGGGGCGCTCAGACAGCGCCCCAAAGCCTTACATTGCCCAGAACAGCACCGCCAGCAGCTGCGGCGACATGATGCGCAGGAACATCGCCAACGGATATACCGTGGCGTAAGACAGCGCGGCAGCGCCGCTGGTCGGGTGCAGACCGTTAGCAAAGGCCAGCGCTGGCGGATCGGTCATTGAACCTGCCAGCATGCCGGACAGCGTCAAATAATTCATCTTGCCCACCATCCGCGCCAATACGCCAACGCTGAGCAACGGAATTGCGGTGATCAGTGCACCGTAACCAATCCACGCCAACCCTTCGCCATTAATCAGGGTATCGACAAAGTTGCCGCCCGACTTCAGCCCCACCACCGCCAGAAATAGCACGATACCCAGTTCACGCAACGCCAGGTTAGCGCTGGGCGGCATAAACCAATACAGCTTGCCAATGCTACCGATACGCCCGAGTATCAAGGCCGCAACCAGCGGCCCACCGGCCAGGCCCAAGCGCAACGCAGCAGGAAAACCCGGTATAAACAGCGGCACAGATCCCAACAGTACCCCCAAACCGATACCGATAAACACCGGCAGCATTTGCACCTGCTGCAGCTTCTGTTGGGCATTGCCGACAATGGCCGCCACCGCCTCGATGGACTCCGGGCGGCCAACCAGATTGAGGATGTCGCCGAATTGCAGCGTTACATTGCTGCCTGCCACCAGTTCAACCCCCGCGCGGTTGAGGCGCGAGATCACCACGTCGTACTTTTGCTTCAGGTTCAGATCGCGGATTTTGCTGCCCAAGACTTTTTCATTGGTCACCACCGCCCTCACCACCTGCAGTTCCGTCCCCCGCGTTGACAGCGAGACGTCAACCTCTTCGCCAATCACCAACCGCGCATTTTCCAGACTTTCGCGTTTGCCCACCAGATGCAGATAGTCGCCCAGCTCCAGTCTCTCGAGCGGCGCCGGTACCATCAGCAACTCGCCGCGTTTCAGGCGTGAACAGATAATATCCTCACCGTTCAGCAGCGGCACATTCTTGATCGCCATCCCTTGCAGGTTCGGGTTACGCACCGCGATATTCATGGTTTGCAGCAGCTCGCGCTGGTTGCCCAGGCTGCTTTCAAAAGCCTGAGCCTCCCGTTCGATATTGATGCGGAAAAACAGGCGTATCAGCCACATCACCAGCAGAATGCCGCAGATACCGAACGGATAGGCCATGGCATAGCCCATCCCCATGCGATCGACCATTGCCGGATCTGAGCCCAAATCGGTAAGAATTTGCTGCCCGGCGCCGAGTGCGGGGGTATTGGTGACAGCACCGGAGAACACGCCAAGAATGATCGGCAGCGGGACGTCAAACAGCTTGTGAACCACCGCCGCGACCACCCCGCCTACCAGCACCAGCAAAATGGCGAAGCCGTTGAGCCGCAACCCGGACACCCGCAAAGAAGAGAAGAAACCGGGCCCGACCTGAATACCTATGGTGTAAACGAACAGGATCAGGCCAAACTCCTGAATGAAGTGCAGCATGTCGCCATTCAGACTGAGCTGCCAACTCTGGGCGAAATGCCCGACGATAATGCCGCCAAACAGCACCCCGCCAATCCCCAACCCAACCCCATACAGCTTCCAGTTACCCATCCACAGCCCGAGAACGGCCACCAACGCCAACATACTGACGGTCAGGGCGATTTCGCTCATAGGTCACATCCTTGCCAGAAGTTTAACAACCGGTTTGCGGTCAAAGTCACACAATTAACAGGGATTTTGGCATAGGTAGGAAAACGCGACTGTGGGTTAAGCCACATAATGCAACGGGGGAAGCCCGTTTGGACTTCCCCCGTCGATACCTTTCCTCTTTCAGGCCGCCGTACGAACCTCTGTGGCCTGAAATGCATAGGTAAAACTATAAATTTTTCAAAGCGTTATTTTGATTCTAACCCCGGCGTGGTGCCGATGGCGATACGCTGTGGCTGCAGAGCTTCTGGGACATGACGCACCAGATCGATATGCAGCAGGCCGTTTTCAAACTTGGCCTCAGAGACCTGCAGGTGTTCAGCCAGCGTGAAGGTCAGGTTGAAGTCTTTGAACACCAACCCCTGATGCAGGTATTCCACCTGTTTTTCTGGCGGTGTCGGCTTGCCACGTACGGTCAGGCGTGGGCCTTCTACTTCAATATCCAGTTCACTTTGTTTAAACCCGGCTAACGCCAGAGAAATGCGGTAATGGTTGTCGTCGCTTTTCTCAATGTTGTAAGGCGGGAACCCCTGTGGCTCCTGGCCGCCCATTGAACTGGCCAGTTTGTCGAAACCAATCCACTGACGAAGCAAAGGTGAAAGATCGTAATTACGCATGATGTAAACTCCTTCTATGAAGCGAGATTTTACCCGTAGCTTGAAATTTATAGGGTAAATTAAGGTATGCCCCCTGTCGGCAGGCATTAACATTTCACCAGCGAGACGTTTCGCCGATGAAATATGAATTATTTAATTTCTATACGACGCGGTTTTAATGTTTCCGGTACCAGGCGTTCCATATCGATATACAGCAACCCGTTTTCCAGTTTGGCGCCTTTAATTTGGATATGCTCGGCCAACTGGAATTTACGTTCAAAGTTTCGCTCGGCAATACCTTGATATAAGTAGGTTCTTTCCGCTGGATCGTTATTATGAGCGCCTCGGATTATCAGCAGATTATCCTGAGTGGTGATCTCCAGCTCCTGTTCGGCAAATCCGGCCACCGCGATCGCAATGCGGTAATGATTTTCATCGACCAGCTCAACGTTATAGGGTGGATAACCGCCATTGCTTTGGCTCTGACCTGCCTCCAACGCGTTAAACAAACGGTCAAACCCAATAGCGGAACGGTAAAGCGGTGAAAGATCAAAGTTACGCATAAAACAGCCTCCTAAGGCACTTCAGCGAGGTTGAATAATTAAGCCTTCCATCATGGACAGACTAAATAGCCAGAATTCCCTTACGGCAAATTCTTAATTTGGCCTTGATAAGAAAATGGGGGTCGCTTTCACCATTTCAACCGCTCACGATCAAAAAAATGACAATCAGTTCGGCGAAAGTTTTTTTATCCCTTACAATAAAGTGAGACAACCGCCACAGAGCGGGTCCTTGCTCCTTTTAAAACATCCAGAGGATGTTATAGATCAGCAGATTTTGGGGAACAGCACCCTGCAGGATGGAAAATGAAAACGATAAGAGTCATAGCAACCAGTTGCATGCTGTTAGCGACCAACGGCTGCTCCAGCGTAATGAGTCATACCGGCCCTAATCAGGGTTACTATCCTGGCACCCGTGCCAGCGTGGATATGCTGAAGGACGACAATACCAGCTGGGCAATGATGCCGCTGGTGGCGTTGGACCTGCCATTCTCGGCGGTGATGGATACCGTATTACTGCCTTACGACTACATGCGCTCCGGCAGCGACAGCACCGCAGACTCACCTAAAGCGCGTATTTTGCGCGGCGAAGAGCAGAACCTGGCCGCTAGCGGCGATCCGGCCCATGCCGCTACGACCACACCCCAGTAAAATATTCTGATGCGGGCTTCTCGCCCGCACCCTCGATCAGGCTTCAACCACAAAAATCTGGCTGAATCCGTCGACCTCGCGCATAAAGGCCACTTTGTTTCCATCCGGTGAAAATACGATAGCATCGCCCGATGGCGGTAGCGCCGTCCGCTGAGTCAGGCGCTGCATGCGGCCGCTGGCCACCTCGCACAGCATCAGGCTGTTGTCACACACCAGCGCAATCCGCCCCCCCTGTGGATGCCAACTAAACGCCGATTGGATCCCCTGTTCACCACGAGTGACCTGCCGCGGTTCACCGCCGTTTGGCGAAACCGTCCACAGCTGTACCACACCCGCATCATCCTTCATTAAACAGGCAATCATGCTGCCATCGGGCGAGCTGCGCAGCCAGTGACGAGGGGCGGTTACCACGCCTGGATAACGACGCTCGCCGGTAAAGGTCAACCGCCGTTGGTGCACGCCCCGCGGTGGCGCAGGCAAGCTGTTTGCGGTCCCCTGCAGCGGCCGGGAACCTGCCCTGGCGTAATCAGCGTCATCCTGCGGCAAATCCACAATGAATACTTCCGGCAACTTTTCACCGTGATGAGAAAGAGTGTCGCCGATAAATGCCAACGCCCAGCGCTGCTGACGCCCATCGGGCCGTACATAGCCCCTTTGCCCGACCCAGCCCTCTTCATAGGCGCGGTTAATCTGATCGCTGCCGGGTTGGGGTTGTGGCGTGGTCTCGCTCACCAGCACGCAGTAATGGCTGCCGTCATATTCACGAGGATGCTGCTTCGGCGGGTTCACTCCCTGTAACGGTACGGCCACGCCAACGTTACGCAGGTCCTGCGCCCGATCCAGTTCGTGCATGACGTGGTCGTTATAGGTAAAGCTCAGGCGACTGCCGTCCGGGCTGAACACGTGTACGTGAGTGCCGCCACGCAGTGCACCCGGCGTATAAGGGGGAGTGATGTCCATCGCATCAAGGGTAATGGCCAGTTCGCGGTCGGGTTCGCTGACGATCACCCCGCGGCGATGGTGAAAATCGTAATGCCAGACGCTGTCTGGGTGTTCAGGCCCATGAATGAAAGCATAGCGGGCGGGTTCATCCGGGCTGACGGTCACTACCCCAACGTGGGCGCCCTGTTGCGCGCGATACACGACTTCGACTACGCCGGTATCGACATTCACCCGCTCGATGCTCAGACCGGTGAAGAAGGCACCGTTCGGGCGTACGTCGTAAGCCAGCCACTGGCTGTCCGGCGTCCAGACATTAATATTGGTTAACTGATGCCCACGTGGGTCAAAAGTCAGCTGTTTTTCCCGATGGCTCATGGCGGCTCCCCTGCGCATGCTGGCACTGAGCCGCCATCTTACCGGATCACCCGACGCGTTTCACATCACCCACCAACAGCAGGTACGACAGCGCACCAATCAATGCCACGACGGAGATATAAATCAGCGAAGGAGCAAAACCATAATCCTGCGCCAAATATCCCACCACCAGTGGTACGGTGATGCCACCCAGCCCGCCGACAAAGTTGAAAACCCCGCCGGTCAGGCCAATCAAGCGGGTAGGCGCCAGCGATGACACCAGCGACCAGGTGATGGAAGCGAAACCGTTGCCAAAGAACGCCAGTGCCATCAGCACCATAATCCACAGCGGATCATTGGTGTAATTTGCCCCCATGATGCAGGTGGAAAGCAGCAATCCGCAGATAATCGGCGTTTTCCGCGCAAAACCGATAGAGCGGCCGCTGCGTAGCAAACGATCGGCCACGAAGCCGGATAGCAAGACGCCACAAAATGCGGCCAGAAATGGCACCGTAGTCATAAAGCCTGCGGTCAGTGCGGCGATATGCTTTTCCTGGGTCAGGTAGTTAGGGAACCAGGTGAGGAAAAACCACAGCGTAGAGGTAATGGCAAACTGGCCGATATAAACCCCCACCAACTTGCGGTGGAACACCAGTTTCCAATCGGCGGCGGTGAGCGCCACGCGGCTTTTCTTTTCCGATGCAACGTCGCCGTCGACCATGCCGCCACCGGCTTGAATATATGCCAGTTCGGCAGCGTTCACCCCTTTGCTGTTGCGCGGTGATTGGTACACCCGCTGCCATATCAGCGCCCAAACGATGCCGATACCGCCAGTGATAATAAATACCCAGTGCCAGCTCAAAATTTCCTGCACCCATATCAGCAGCGGCGTCAGAAACGCCAGCCCGACAAACTGACCGGATGTATAAAACCCAACCGCCGATGCACGCTCCTGCTCGGGGAACCAACTGGTGACTATCCGGTTATTGGTGGGAAACGCGGGCGCTTCAAATAAGCCGGTCACTGCGCGCAGACCGATCAGGGATGCCAGACCGCCAGCAAATCCCTGCAGCAGCGTGGCGATCGACCAACCCATGATGGCAATAAAATAGGTTAGTTTTGACCCGACGCGATCCAGAAACCAACCGCCGGGGATCTGACACAGAGTATAGGTCCAGGCAAAAGCCGAGAAAATATAGCCCATCTGCGCCTTGCTGATGCCAAATTCCTGTTGAATATGCGCCGAAGCTACCGCCAGGTTGGCGCGGTCGACATAACAAATGACTACGGTGACAAATATCATTAATAGCGTCAGGTAGCGGCGTTTACTTCGTGGTGTTGAGGTCAAGGTTGTGTCCATTCTTGTTATTCCGTTATTTTTCGGATTTTAATAATGGTGAGAAGAAACTGTAGGGCAACTCACCAGCTGAAATTACAAATGATGATTAATGGTTTTTATATTCTCAGGCGAGACTGTACTTTTTCTTTGCCTACCCAGTTTTATGCCCATCACGCCGCCGATAATTAATGCTATAGCGACAATAATCAGCGCTGCCGTATAACTGTCGGTTACGTCCTTAATTCGCCCCATCACCGGTGGAAAAATAAGTCCGGCAATATTGGCCACCGCATTAATCAAGGCGATCGATGCCGCACCGGCAACCCCCGCCACCGTTTCTGTCGTCACGGCCCAGAATATGGGAGTGATCGCCCAATTCAGACCCACGGTCAGCACCAGCAGACCGTAGGCCAGGATCAGGTTATGGCTGTAAATCGCCAATAGCAGCAATCCCCCGGCGACCATCAGTGGAAGCCCAAGGTGCCAAGAGCGCTCCTTGGTAAGATCGGAATGCCTTCCGTTCAAATACATAAAGAGACAGGCGAAAAGGAAGGGGACCGCGGAAAGCAGACTAACAATAAAATTGCTCTGCTCGGCCACCACGCCCTTAACTATCAGAGGTAAAAACAGCGTGATGCCTATGGTGCCGAATGCCTGCAACAACCACAGTAAACTCAACGCCCACACGCGTTGGCTTTTCAGCGCCGCCTTCCAGCCATGGTGGTGGCCCAGAGTCGCCTGCCCAGATTCATTCGTCAGGGTTTCGGCTAACCATGCACGCTGTTGTGGCGTCAGCCAGCGCGCTTTCTCCGGCGCATCGTCAAGGTAGAAATACACCATGATACCCAGTGCCATCGCCGGAATGCCTTCCAGCAGGAATAACCAGCGCCAGCCTTCAATTCCGAAAAAACCATGCATGCCGAGGATGGATCCGGATATCGGCAACCCAATCACCGAAGCCAATGCAGCACCTATATAAAACAATGACATCGCACGTGCACGATCGCTGCGGGGATACCAGCAGGAGAGATAATAGATAATCCCAGGGGTAAACCCGGCCTCCGCAATACCCAGCAAGAAACGCATCGCATACAGCTGATTCGCGGTTTGCACCAGGCTCATGCCGGCGGCGACAACCCCCCAGGTGATCATAATGCGCGCGATCCACAGTTTGGCGCCCACGCGGGTTAATATGACGTTGCTCGGCACCTCGAAAATAATATAAGAAATATAAAATATACCGGCCGCAATGCCGTACATTTCCGCCGTCATGGCCAAATCGGCATTCATCTGCAATGCAGCCACGGAAATATTTGAGCGATCTATATAAGCAACCAGGTAAAGAATCATAATGAAAGGTATGATTCTTATATTCATTTTTTTAATTATTGAGGAGTACAGATCGTTATTCATCGCCTACCCTCACATTCTATTTTGCAGGTGTGCATCTCGCCTGACAGCAATGACAGGCGAGACCTGATCGAGGTATCTTTTCAGCGTTAATTTACAATGTGTTATTTAATAAAGAATTACCACTCGGCAACGGCACCGTCCGGGTGACGCCATATCGGATTACGCCAGTCAGGCGCCTGTTTACTGCGTTCGATCACCAGTTCTTCGTTGATCTCTACGCCAAGACCCGGCTTGGTCAGTGGATAAAAATGACCATCGGTCATTTTGAAATCCTCTTTATTCACAACATAATCCAGCAACTCGGCACCCTGGTTATAGTGAATGCCCATGCTTTGTTCCTGGAACACCGCGTTGCGCGCTACAAAATCCACATGCAGACAAGAGGCCAGCGCGATCGGCCCCAGTGGGCAATGCGGTGCCAACGCGACGTCATAAGATTCCGCCATGGCAGCAATCTTAAAGCATTCGGTAATGCCGCCGGCGTGGGACAGGTCAGGCTGAATAATTGCCAGGCCACCGTCCGCCAACACCCTTTTAAAATCAAAACGCGAGTACATACGTTCACCGGCGGCAATCGGGATATGGGTCTGCGCAGCCAGTCGTGGATAGTATTCCGCCTGCTCCGCCAACACCGGCTCTTCTATAAACAGCGGGCGATAAGGCTCCAGCTCTTTGATCAGGATTTTCGCCATCGGTGCATCAACACGCCCATGGAAGTCCAAGCCAAACTCGATCCTGTTGCCAAAAGCTTCGCGGATCTGCGCAACCACCGCCACCGCAGCATCCACCTTGCGCGCGCTGTCGATAATGCCCATTTCTTCACAGCCGTTCAGCTTAAAGGTATCGAAGCCGATTTCCGTCAGCTTGTTGATTCCCGCTATCACATCGGAGGGACGGTCGCCACCTACCCAGCTATAGGCCTTGATTTTGTCACGCACCAGACCACCCAGCAGCTGATAGACCGGCACACCCAACGTCTTACCCTTGATATCCCACAACGCCTGGTCGATACCGGCTATCGCGCTCATCAGTATCGGCCCGCCACGATAGAAACCGCCGCGATACAGCGTTTGCCAGATATCGTTTATCCGCGCCGGATCCTGGCCGACCACATATTCCGACAGCTCATGTACCGCCGCTTCTACACTACGCGCGCGCCCTTCAATAACCGGCTCGCCCCAGCCGACAATGCCCTCGTCGGTTTCAATTTTCAGGAACATCCAGCGCGGCGGCAGCCGATAGGTGGTCAGTTTGGTTATTTTCATTGAGTCGCTTCCTTATAGGCCCGAACAAATGCGGCAGCCTGCTGTGCCGTGCGCTCAACCGATTGACCGGCGCGATAGAGATCGCCCCCCAACCCGGCACCCGCACAGCCTGCGGCCAGATATTGATGCAGGTTTTCCGGCGTAATACCGCCGACGGCAAACACCGGCACCTGCGGTGGCAATACTGCCTTCAATGCCTTTATGTAATCTGGGCCAAAGGACACCGACGGAAAAATCTTCAGCGCCTGGGCGCCGGCTTCCAGCGCGTTGAACGCTTCCGAGGCGGTGGCGCAACCGGCACAGACCGTCATGCCGAGCTCAACCGCCCGGCGGATCACCGTCGGCTGGGTGTTGGGCGTCACTACCAGTTTGCCCCCCAACCTGGCCAACTCATCGACCTGTGTCGATTGCAGCACGGTGCCGGCGCCAATCAACGCACGATCGCCGTATTTTTTTACCATATCGCCAATGCTTTGCTGCCAGTCCGGCGAGTTCATCGGTATTTCGATCGCGTCGAACCCTTCACGTAATAGTGCCTGGACGTGTTCGCCTACATCCTGCGGCGTAATACCGCGCAAGATGGCGATCAACGGCAACTCAGTATTCCAGCTCATGCACAATGCTCCTTATCCCCGATTGAAAAGCCCGATCGCCGTCCAGTATCTGGTGGCATATCCCGGCCATATTCAGCGCCTGAGCGTAACGTTCACCCAGTTGCGGATTACCGATTACCGTGAGCTCCGCTCCCGGCGGCAGCGGATACTTACGCTGCATCTGCGCGACCTCGTTGCCAATCAGCAACCCCGAAAGCCAGTCGCTGACCGCGCTTTTTTCCAGTTTTCCAAGCACATGAGCGGCACGGGTTTCAAACAGGCTGCGCACAATATGAGTTTCATGCATGCCGGTCTCCAACCCACGCACAAATGCCTGCGGATCAGGATGCTGCCTGCCCAGCCCTGCACCAATCAGCGAATGCTGGAGCAGCAGATGATGCAACTCACCGGTCATGACCGTGCGGAAATCGGCCAAAGTATCCCCCTCCATCCGCACCCATTTGCTGTGGGTGCCGGGCATCACATACACCGCCGAGGGCCGTTCCGCATAAGCGCCAATCAGTTGGGTTTCTTCACCGCGCATGACATTGCAATTATCTGCACGTTCGACGCATATTCCCGGGATGATCCATGCGGAATAAGGTAAAGCCTGCTCTACCACGGTTAACTGCTGCGCCACATCGTTCAGACGGGTTGGACATTGCAGATAAGGTGCCTGCAACCAACCGGCATTGCTGCCGATCATCCCCGCCATCACCACCGGCAGCGGTTCCGCCCAGCGAGCCATCATCTCACTGAAAACCTGCTGCGGCGAACGGTCGCCAAGGCGGGTAACACCGGCCTCCGACTGCAGGCTGTCGACACAGACACCCTGTTCGTAGCGCCAGACACGCAAGTTAGTGGAACCCCAGTCAATCGCGATAAAGCTGTCACTCATGTAATGTCCTTTAACCTTTTGGTAGAGCTGGCAATCATTGCCAGTGCCGCCTGTTCGGCAGCATCTGGATCCTGATGACGGATAGCGTCATACAATTCCCGATGCTCACGCAGGGTACGCGGCATATTGCCCTCATCCGGCATATAGGTACGCTCAAACACCGCGCGCTGGAGCGAACTAATCGCTACGCTAAGTTGTTGCAATACCGGGTTATGCACCGCCGCCAGCACCGCTTCGTGGTAGCGGATATCAGCTTCATTGAAGCGTTCACGATCCTGGTGATGGGTCATCATGTCGTTCAGCGCCGACTCAATCACCGCCAGTTCGCTGGACGTCGCCCGTTCCGCTGCCCAGCGGGCTATAGAAGGCTCCACCAGGTTACGAACCTCGCTCATCGCAGCAATCAGCCGTGGGTCGTAATCCTGGGCCAACACCCAGTTCAGTACGTCGGTATCCAGGTAATTCCACTGATTGCGCAGGGTGACAAAGGCGCCGCGATAGCGTTTAACCTCGACCAAACGCTTTGCCATCAACGCGCGGAGCACTTCGCGGATAATGTTGCGCGAGGTCTGAAACTCTTCGCACAACTCGGCCTCGGCCGGCAGTGGTGAACCCGGCATATACTTTCCGCCGACGATCTGCCGGCCAATCTCAATAATGATTCGGTCTGTTTTCCCGATCTGCTGCTTATTCATAATGACTCCGTGGCGTTCGCCATGCTGTGGTGACGGATTCACTTTACCCGTAGCGCCTGCTGGCGTCCTGCGGTTGCAGCACAATCTTCATAACTCACTCACCTACCGACGCCTGATTGTAGTACTAATTATTAATATCGTACTACAATCAAGATCACAAAACAGACAATAAGATAAACGCCTTCTGGTTGTGTAACTTCGGGGTTTACATAAAAGACTAAAAAGTACAAACTGGATTTTAAAGTCTATACCACCTTCTTTACTGGAGCCGTCATGAGCCACTTATTCGATGCAATTGTTTCCGCCCATCAACAATTGCGCCCACAGGTTCGCGTCACCCCACTGGAACGCAGCGTACTGTTGTCGCAACGCTTGGGTTGCGAACTGTTCCTGAAATGCGACCACCTGCAGCCTACCGGCTCTTTTAAGTTTCGCGGCGCCAGTAATAAACTGCGGCTACTGAGTGAAGAGCAACGCCAACGCGGAGTGATCGCCGCCTCCAGCGGCAATCATGGCCAGGCGATGGCGCTGGCGGGAAAGTTGATGGGCGTTGAGGTCAAGGTTTATGCGCCGGAAACGGCAGCGGCGATAAAACTCGATACCATTCGCGCGCTGGGAGCCCAGGTAGAGCTGGTGGCGGGCGATGCGCTGAATGCCGAGCAGGCGGGGGAAAAGGCGGCGCAGGAACAAGGGAAAGTTTATGTCTCTCCCTATAATGACGAGCAGGTCATCGCCGGTCAGGGGACCTGCGGCATGGAGCTGGTCGAACAACAGCCGGATTTGGATGCGGTGTTTGTCGCGGTGGGTGGTGGCGGCTATATTTCGGGCATTGGCAGCGTTTTGCAGCAACTATCGCCGAAAACGCAGCTAATTGCCTGTTGGCCGGAAAACGCCACCAGCATGTACAGCGCATTGGAAGCCGGCCACATTTTCCCGGTGGAAGAGCAAGATACCCTGTCCGACGGCACTGCCGGGGGCGTGGAGCCCGGTGCTATTACCTTCTCTCTGTGTCAGCAGTTGATCGACCGCAAAGTCTTGGTCAGTGAAACTGAAATCAAGCAGGCTATGCGCCAAATTGCCGTCAGCGATCGCTGGATTATCGAAGGGGCTGCCGGGGTAGCCTTAGCCGCCGCCATCAAACTGGCACCGGAATTTCAGGGGAAAAAAGTGGCCGTCGTCCTGTGCGGAAAAAACATCGTGCTCGAGAAATACCTCAAGGCGATCGCCGATGAAAATCCTTAACAAAAGGCAGATACTTGAAGCTTTCGACGCAGATGCCACCACGTTACTGCTAAAAGAAGGGTTTATTGCCTATTCAAAACGGCAGGTACAGCAACCGCCGGTACAACATTTTCTGTTTGAGCAGGCAGCCGGTGACTGCTGTATTAAATCGGCGTGGCTGGAAGGAGACGAGCAATTTGTCCTCAAGGTTTCCTCCGGTTTTTACCGTAATCCAGCGCAGGGGTTGGCCAGCAATCAAGGGCTGATGATGGCTTTCTCAGCACAAACCGGTGAACCGCAGGCGTTGTTGCTGGACGAAGGCTGGTTAACCGCATTACGCACCGCTCTGGCCGGGCGCATCGTCGCCGAACTGTGCGCACCGACGGAGATCCCGGCCATAGGTATCGTCGGCTGCGGCATGCAGGCCCTGCTGCAGTTGCAACAGCTAAAACCTCTGACCGCCTGCCGTGAAGTCTGGGTATGGGGCCGCAACGAGTCGGCGCTGCAAGCCTACCGTCGCCGTGCCGAGGCCGAAGGATTTCGGGTGCATACAACCCAGGATGCGGCAGAACTGGCGGCACACTGCCGGTTGATTATCACCACCACGCCCAGCCGAGAGCCGATTCTGCGGGCGACGGATATTCGGCCCGGCACCCACATCACCGCGGTAGGCGCCGATTCCCATGGCAAGCAGGAACTGGAGAGCGGTCTGGTGGCCAGGGCAGATGTGTTGCTGGCAGACTCTGTGTCTCAATGTACAGAATACGGCGAAATCGCCACGGCTTATCGGCAAGGATTGTTGGCTTCGATACCCATCGTCGAATTAGGTACCGCTCTGGCGCAAGGAAAGAAGGTGCGCAGCGATCCGGAGCAAATCACCCTGGCCGATCTGACCGGGTTGGCGATTCAGGATGTGCAGATTGTGAAGGGAATTTTAGCGCGGTTATAACGAAATTAAGGGGCGCAACTGCGCCCCCTGATGCAAAACAACGTTAGGCATTCAGCACAAATTTCTGGATGGCGCGTGCCACGCCGTCTTCGGTATTGGTGGTGGTCACAAACTGCGCCACCGCCTTCAGTTCCTCAATGGCATTGCCCATGGCCACGCCAACGCCGGCATACTCGATCATTGCGGTGTCGTTGGCTTGATCGCCCAACGTCATCACGTTTTGCTGTGCAATACCGAGATGATCGGCCAGCATTTTTACGCCGGTCCCTTTATCCACGTTCTTATGCAGGATCTCCAGGAAATACGGCGCGCTTTTCAGGATGGTATAACGCTCCCGCGTTTCAGCCGGGATGCGGGCGATGGCACGATCCAACAGCTCAGGCTCGTCAACCATCATCAACTTAGGGAAACGGATCGCCGGATCCATCTCTTCCACGCTGCGGTACTTGAGCGGAATGCCGGTCATCTCCGATTCATGCACGGTGTATTTGCCGATATCTTTGTTCGGTGTATACAACGTATCGAAATCAAACGCCTGATAGTGAACGCCGAGTTCACGCGCCATCTGCTCGAAGTAGAGATAATCCTCAAAGCCCAGCGTTTCCTGCAGGATGCAGGCACCATCTACCGCCTTCAAAACCAGCGCACCGTTATAGGTAATACAAAAATCACCAGGTCCCTGAATGTCCAACTGACGCAGATAGTCTTGCACGCCGACGTAAGGCCGCCCGGTGGCCAGCACCACATGCACCCCTTTGCGGCGCGCCTCGGTGATTGCCTGCTTTACCGACGGCGTAATTTGGTGCTGCGGGTTGAGCAGCGTGCCGTCCATATCAATCGCAATCAGTTCAATAGCCATTCGATCCTCTCCCAGTGGTTTTTTTCCATGCTAACGCGTTTCAGCCCGCCGTGTCAGCGTCAAAAACGGCGTAAAAAAATCCGCGCGGGTTGCCCGGCGCGGATTTTCACAGTCATCAATGCGTTAGATATCGATATTTGCCGCTTTCAGGGCATTCTCTTCGATAAAGGCACGACGAGGTTCGACCGCATCACCCATCAGGGTGGTGAACAATTGGTCTGCAGCAATGGCGTCCTTCACGGTCACGCGCAGCATACGGCGGCTTTCCGGATCCATGGTGGTTTCCCACAGCTGCTCTGGGTTCATCTCGCCCAGACCTTTATAGCGTTGTACCGCCAGGCCGCGACGTGACTCTTTCACCAGCCACTCCAATGCCTGCTCGAAACTTTCAATCGGCTGACGGCGCTCACCACGTTCGATGAAGGCACCCTCTTCGATCAGACCGCGCAGTTTCTCGCCCAGCACGCAGATTTTGCGGTACTCGCCACCGTGGATGAAGTCGAAGTCCAGCGCGTAATCGGTATCCACACCGTGGGTACGAATGCGCAGCACCGGCTCAAACATCTGGCGCTCGCGGTTCTCGAAGATCACCGAGTCATAGCTGCTACCGTGCTGCTCTTTGTCGTTCAGCAGTTTCACCAGAGAATCAATCCAGGTCTTAACCTTGGACTGATCGCTCAGATCTTCTTCCTGCAGAGTCGGCTGGTAGATCAGGTTGTTCAGCAGCGCGCGCGGGTAGCGACGCTCCATACGACCGATCAGCTTCTGCACGCTGTAGTGTTCGGCAACCAGTTTTTCCAGTTGCTCACCGCCCAGTGCCGGGGCGCTGGCGTTGGTGTGCAGGGTTGCGCCGTCCATCGCGATGGCGATTTGGTATTGATCCATCGCCTCGTCATCTTTGATGTACTGTTCCTGCTTGCCTTTTTTCACCTTGTACAAAGGCGGCTGAGCAATGAACACGTGGCCACGCTCGATGATTTCCGGCATCTGACGGTAGAAGAAGGTCAACAGCAGCGTACGGATGTGCGAGCCATCGACGTCGGCATCGGTCATGATGATGATGCTGTGATAGCGCAGTTTGTCCGGGTTGTACTCGTCACGGCCAATGCCGCAGCCCAGCGCGGTGATCAACGTCGCCACTTCCTGCGAAGACAGCATCTTGTCGAAGCGCGCCTTCTCTACGTTGAGGATTTTACCCTTCAACGGCAGGATTGCCTGGTTCTTACGGTTACGTCCCTGCTTGGCAGAGCCGCCCGCTGAGTCCCCTTCCACCAGGTACAGTTCAGACAGCGCAGGATCACGTTCCTGGCAGTCCGCCAGTTTGCCCGGCAGGCCGGCCAGATCCAGCGCGCCCTTACGGCGGGTCATTTCACGCGCTTTACGCGCCGCTTCACGAGCACGCGCCGCGTCGATGATTTTACCGACGACGATTTTCGCATCGCCCGGATTTTCCATCAGATAATCGACCAGCTTCTCGTTCATCAGCGTTTCAACCGCGGTTTTCACCTCGGAAGACACCAGCTTGTCTTTGGTCTGAGAAGAGAACTTCGGATCAGGCACCTTCACCGAAACCACGGCAATCAGACCTTCACGCGCATCGTCGCCGGTGGCGCTGATTTTAGCCTTTTTGCTGTAGCCTTCTTTATCCATGTAGCTGTTCAGGGTACGGGTCATCGCGGTACGGAAACCGACCAGATGGGTACCGCCGTCACGCTGCGGGATGTTGTTGGTGAAGCAGTAGATGTTTTCCTGGAAACCGTCGTTCCACTGCAGCGCCACTTCCACACCGATGTCGTCTTTGACGGTCGAGAAGTAGAACACGTTCGGGTGGATCGGGGTTTTGTTCTTGTTCAGGTATTCAACAAACGCCTTGATACCGCCTTCGTAGTGGAAGTGGTCTTCTTTGTCGGTACGTTTGTCTTTCAGGCGGATAGACACGCCGGAGTTCAGGAAAGAGAGTTCGCGCAGGCGCTTGGCCAGAATGTCGTACTCAAATTCGGTATTGTTGGTGAAGGTTTCATAGCTCGGCCAGAAACGGACCGTGGTGCCGGTCTGATCGGTTTCACCGACCACTTTCAGCGGCGACAATGGCTCGCCCATGGCATAGGTTTGCTCATGCACCTTGCCTTCACGACGGATCACCAGTTCCAGCTTCTCAGACAGGGCGTTAACAACGGAGACGCCCACGCCGTGCAGACCGCCGGAGACCTTGTAGGAGTTGTCATCAAATTTGCCGCCAGCATGCAGCACGGTCATGATCACCTGTGCTGCGGAAACCCCTTCCTCTTCGTGAATACCGGTCGGGATACCGCGGCCATCATCCTGTACCGAAACGGAATTGTCGGCATGGATGGTCACCTGAATGTCACTACAGTGGCCAGCGAGTGCTTCGTCGATAGCGTTGTCCACAACCTCGAATACCATGTGGTGCAGACCGGTGCCATCATCGGTGTCGCCGATATACATGCCCGGGCGCTTACGCACCGCGTCCAGCCCTTTTAATACCTTGATACTTGAGGAGTCATAAGAATTCGACATCAACGTTTCTCGCTCATTTTAGTCCTGTGGTTGAACCTCTATTTTACCTTGTTCCACGCGGAACATCTTGCCCTTTTCACCGGCCATATCGGTCACTTGTTCAGCGCTCACGGCACTGACAAAGACCTGGGCCTGGGTGGCTTTCAGGCGATCGGCCAGCAACCGGCGACGGCCGGTGTCCAGCTCGGAGGCAAAATCATCAATCAGATACAGGCAACGCCGCCCGCTCTGCCGGGTGAGAAACTCACCCTGCGCTAAGCGCAATGCGCACATCAGCAATTTAAGCTGACCGCGCGATAACAAATCCTCTACCGGCGTGCCGTCGGCACGAATGCGGAAGTCCGCCTTATGCGGCCCCACCGCGGTATAGGTTAACGCCCTGTCGCGCTCAAACTGGCGCTCCAGCAGCTCTCCGTAGTCGCTCTCTTTGTCCCAGCCGCGCTGGAAAGAGAAACTCAGGGCAAATTCGGGCAAAAACTGCGCGCACGTCGCGGTAATATCCGCGGCAATCGCGTCGCTGTAAGCTGCCCGCCACTCGCTGATGCGCTCTGCCAACGGGATCAGTTCCTGATCCCAGGCGCGGATTTGCGCATAGCGACTGACCTGGCGCAGCGCGGCATTGCGCTGCTTCAGTAACCGTTTCAGGTTGCTCCAGGCGGTGAAAAAACCGGGTTCGTTATGAAAACAGCCCCAGTCCAGGAAGGCGCGCCGGAATTTCGGCCCGCCGTTTAGCAGGGTAAAACCTTCGGGGGTGATCAGTTGCATCGGCAATAACTGCGCCAGTTCAGCCACTTTGTGGCCGTCGCTGCCATCGATGCGTACCTTGCTGTCACCCTGACGGCTCTTGCTTAATCCTACGGATATTTCACGTTCTGCACCGTCAATGCGGCCGTGCAAAATGAACTCCGGCTGGTCGTGGCGGATCACCCGGCCGGCCTGCAGGCTGCGAAACGCACGCCCGTGCCCAAGGGTATACACCGCCTCAAGCACGCTGGTTTTCCCGCTGCCGTTGGCACCAACCAGGAAGTTGAATCCCGGCGCCAGCGCCAAATCCGCCGCTTCTATATTGCGGAAGTCTTTAATCAGTAAACGCGTTAATGCCATGCTGCAGTTATCTTAATCATCGAACAGCCCAGGGCGTTATTGTCGCAGACCCTTTGCGTGCGGCCAGCACACAGCAACCGGAGCGTACACAGAGTACGTGAGGATTGCGAGCACTGCCCAATCGCAAAGGGGCAAGTAAGATAGCCCGATAAATTCTACAGCCGCATTGGCATGACGACGTAAGCAGCAGACTTACTGGCACCGTCTTCGATCTGCACGCTGGAAACCGAGTCGGTCAGCAGCAGACGCACATCTTCACACTTGAGCGCGTTCAAAACGTCCAGCACGTAACTGACGTTAAAACCAATTTCCATCTCGGTGCCGTCGTAGCTGACATCGAGGATCTCTTCCGCTTCTTCCTGTTCCGGGTTGTTGGCGGTGATCTTGAGCTGGTTCTGGCTAACGTACAGGCGCACACCGCGGAACTTTTCGTTCGACAAAATGGCCGCGCGGGCAAACGCCTGCTTGAGCAAGTCGCAGCCGGCTTCCAGCGTTTTGTCCGGGTTCTTCGGCAATACGCGGCGATAATCAGGGAAACGGCCGTCAACCAGCTTGGAGGTGAAGATAAAGTCACCGACGTGAGCGCGAATGTTGTTGCTGCCGATCTGCAGTTGCAGCAAGGTCTCACCACCGTCCAGCAGACGCACCAGCTCCATCACGCCTTTACGCGGCACGATCACCGAATGCGACGGCAATTCCTGGCCGATCGGCATCGAGCACACCGCCAGACGGTGACCGTCGGTCGCCACGGTACGCAGCTCTTCCCCTTCGGTTTCGAACAGCATGCCGTTTAAGTAGTAACGCACGTCCTGATGAGCCATCGAGAACTGCGTAGCTTCAATCAGGCGCTTCAGCGTTGCCTGTGGCAGCGAAAATTCAACTTCGCTCTGCCAGTCGTCCAGGTTCGGGAAATCCGCCGCCGGCAACGTAGAAAGTGAGAAGCGGCTGCGGCCGGAACGCACCAACATGCGCTCGCTTTCAAGCGTTACGGTGATCTCGGCCCCTTCAGGCAGACCACGGCAGATATCAAAGAATTTACGCGCGGGGACGGTAGTCGCGCCCGCTTCATGGGGCTGGGACAGGGCAACGCGCGCCACCATCTCCATCTCCAGATCGGTGCCGGTCAGCAGCAGGGAGCCTTCCGTCACCTGCAACAGCAGGTTACCCAGAATTGGCAAGGTTGGGCGGCCGCCCAGCGGGCTGCTCACCTGTTGCAGCGGTTTTAGCAGATGCTCACGTTCAACGATAAATTTCATAGCGCTAGGAAGATAATGTTCTGATTAAATTGGAGAAATCTTCTTTGATGTCGTGACTTTCCTCACGCAGCTGCTCAATCTTCCGGCAGGCGTGCAACACCGTGGTATGGTCGCGGCCACCAAACGCATCGCCGATTTCTGGCAGGCTGTGGTTGGTGAGTTCTTTTGCCAATGCCATCGCCATTTGGCGCGGGCGGGCAACGGAACGCGAACGCCGCTTGGACAACAAATCCGCGACTTTAATTTTATAGTATTCCGCCACCGTCTTTTGAATATTATCGATGGTGACCAGCTTTTCCTGCAGAGCCAGCAGATCGCGCAGCGCTTCACGCACGAAATCAATGGTAATGGCACGGCCGGTAAAGTTTGCGTTGGCAATCACGCGGTTCAGCGCACCTTCGAGCTCACGCACGTTGGAACGCAGGCGCTTGGCGATAAAGAACGCCACTTCGCCCGGCAGACGGATATCGTTCTCGTCGGCCTTTTTCATCAGGATCGCCACGCGAGTTTCCAGCTCAGGCGGCTCGATCGCTACCGTCAGCCCCCAACCGAAGCGAGACTTCAGGCGATCTTCCACGCCGTTAATCTCTTTCGGGTAGCGGTCTGAGGTCAGGATAATCTGCTGATTGCCTTCCAACAGGGCGTTAAAGGTATGGAAGAACTCTTCCTGCGAACGCTCTTTATTGGCAAAAAATTGGATGTCATCGATCAGCAGCGCATCGACCGAGCGGTAATAACGCTTAAATTCTTCAATGGCATTGTTCTGCAAGGCTTTGACCATGTCCTGAACAAAGCGTTCAGAGTGCATATAGACCACTTTGGCGTTGGCCTTGCGGGCCATGATGCCGTTGCCTACCGCGTGCAACAGGTGAGTTTTACCCAGGCCGGTGCCGCCATACAGGAACAACGGGTTATAGGCGCCGCCCGGGTTATCCGCCACCTGGCGGGCCGCCGCGCGCGCCAACTGGTTGGATTTACCCTCAACAAAGTTATCAAAGGTATGCTTTGGGTTAACGTTGGAGCGGTAGGAAAGTTCAGGCTGAGGAGCCGCGTTGTCCCAACTGGGGCGGGACGGCGCCACGGCGCGCGCTACCGGTGCGCTGGGTGCGCTTGCACTCACGCTGGCGGTAACGGTCTGGCTGATGATTTGGGAGATCGGTTTGCTGCCCACTTCAAAACGCAGCAAGGGGGCATCCGTACCGCAGAAATCATTCAACAGGCCATTGATATTGTTTAAGTACTTATCGCGAACCCAATCCAGCACAAAACGATTGGGCGCATAAAGCGCCAGGGTGTTGTCACTCAGTTCCGCCTGCAATGGGCGTATCCACATACTAAATTCTGTGGCAGGTAACTCATCCTGCAATCGGGCAAGACACTGCTGCCAAAGCGAAAGTGACACGGCGGACTCCACTCGAACAAGATCAATAAAAGAAAAGAATCAGGCTAATTTTTTATAACTCATGATTTTTGACACATACCCGG